>CAWJQU010000019.1:0-23513 GCA_963845145.1 uncultured delta proteobacterium | reverse complement strand
ACCTTCAACCTTCTGATTAAGAGTCAGCTGCTCTGCCTGGTTGAGCTAACGGCCCAAGATGTTGCGGCGAATCGTACCGGAAATGATGCGGTTGTCTACCAACTTGACCTTGAGATGTCAAATGATTTTTCAGAACAAGTCATGACCGCCATGGGGGCGGTTGCCGCTTGCGTTTAACCTTTTTTAGTCCTTTTTTTCCGAAGCTTCCGCGGCCTTTGGCCGGGGGGGCTTTGCGGCCCGATTTTTCGATCAACGCCATCGGATCCAGGATCACGCTGCCCGGTGTGGGGCGTGTCTTTTTTAGCAGATCGGTTTTTTTGGTGTCGGGTTTTTCTTCGGGTAGCGGCGGTCCGGTAAAACATCCTTCAGGGATTTGGTTGGCCCATAAAATGTCATCGCCAAACCCATAAAAATCAATCCCTCTGGCTTGGCATTGCTGTGTATTGACGGTGAGCAAAACAGCCTGGTGGTCATAGCGCCGCCCGATCCGTTTCGCCAAAGGGCGATTGGTTGACAGTATCACCCGGGGAACGCCCATTCCGGTAATCCCATTTTTATGAACGACAGGGTAGGCCCGTTTGCGTACGCAGGTGTAAAGCAAGCGCGGCGGCATTGCCACCAATATCTGCGGCGGCAGTTTTTCACGGAGCCGTGCCCGAATCAAATGGTCGTCTCGTTCCAGGGGCGGGTCCTGCAGCGTGATGAAGAGCATGTCTATATTTTTTTGCCGAATGTGGCGTAAACCGTCTTCCTCCCCTATCGCCTTAATCAGGTCTTTCATTTTCACATAGCCGTTTTCGTCTGGAACCAGGCCGAACTCATCGGGACGCCTTCCCAAAATATAGATCAGCAATTTCAACAATTGCTGGGCATCACGCTGATTTTTTTGCATCATAGCCTCGTTTCTTGACCTGTTCGATCGCCTCTGGTATTTTTTAATTACCTATACGAAGGTTCATATATCATTAAAAATGAAAGGGCAAAACCTCATGGATCAAACCCAGTCACAACAGCTTTTTGACGATGCACAAAAAGTCATTCCCGGTGGCGTGAACAGCCCTGTCCGTGCTTGCAAGTCAGTGACCGCCGATCCTTTGTTTATCAAGCGGGCCGACGGTTGTATGTTGACCGATGCCGATGGCAATGATTATATCGATTATGTGGGGTCCTGGGGCCCAATGATTCTTGGGCACCGCCACCCGGCAGTCATCAAGGCCATTCAAGCGGTTCTTGAGCGTGGTACCAGTTTCGGTGCCCCCACCGACCTTGAAACGGAATTAGCCATTTTGATACGGTCGGCAATGCCGGCCATTGACATGGTACGCATGGTGAACTCCGGTACCGAAGCCACCATGAGCGCAATCCGTCTAGCCAGAGGATTTACCGGTCGCGATAAGATTATCAAGTTTGACGGATGCTATCACGGCCATGCCGATACGCTTCTGGTCGAGGCGGGATCAGGTGTTGCAACCCTCTCCATACCGGGCAGCCCGGGGGTTCCGGATGAGTTTGCCGCGTTGACCTGTTCTTTGCCATTTAATGATATCGAGGCCTTTGAAGCGGTCATGGCCAAAGAAGGAGACGGTATCGCCTGTGTCATTGTCGAACCGGTGGCCGGAAATATGGGGATGATTTTGCCCAATGACGGTTTTCTGGCCGCCCTGCGCCAAAAAACAGAAGAAAACGGTAGCGTACTGATTTTTGACGAAGTGATGACCGGCTTTCGGGTGGCCCACGGCGGCGCGCAAAGCCTTTACAATATCAAGCCGGACCTGACCACGCTGGGAAAAATCATTGGGGGGGGTCTACCGGTAGGTGCCTACGGAGGCCGCCGGGACATCATGGCCCGCATCGCACCCCAAGGGCCGATTTATCAGGCCGGGACATTGTCTGGAAACCCCGTGGCCATGGCGGCCGGCATCGAAACGTTGAAACAATTATCGCATTCGGGATTGTACGATGAACTGGCATCTAAAACCCGGCATTTAACCAACGGGCTCAGCCAAGCGGCTGAAAAAGCCGGTATCCCGGTCCAGGCTTCCGCCATTGGCTCCATGTTCGGTCTATTCTTTACCAATCAGAAGGTGACGGATTTTGCTTCCGCCAAATCATGCGATCTGGCCATGTTTACCGATTACTACAAGGGGATGCGTGAAAAGGGGATTTATCTGGCCCCATCCCAATTCGAGGCTGGTTTCGTCTCCACGGCCCATGGAAACACCCATATCGAGCAAACCCTCACCGCTGCTAAAGAGGTATTTAAGATGATTCGGCCCCGATGAGAGATATTACAATACTATCCGTCTACGCTATTTCAACGCTGCCGGTGCTGATGAAAGCGGCCGCATCGGTGAACGCCACACGCCGGAAACACACTTTGGGTTCGCGCGAAAATAAGTTCACAATTTTGGGCGTTGAGGCGCCCGCCTGGCAAGGCGTGAAAGTGATGGAATATCGAGATATTCTGAGCTTTCACAACGTCGCCAGACGGGATGCATCGGCGTATAAAATGTGAAATAATTTTTTCGCGAGCCCTTAATTCCACTGGTTTTGAAAGTCGCTACCGGAGAGCGAGAAAACATTCAGATCTTCGGCACCCATTATGACACTGCCGATGGAACCTGCTGTAGGTCCGCAGATTCCCAAAAGGCCAAACAATTGCTCGATTGGCGGCCGGTTTACGAAAATCTCAAGACCATTATTGAAACCGCCTGGCGATGGCATCGAAATGAAGCCCGATATCTATAACACCTATCGCTTTAACCTTGTATAAGGTGTCCAATTTTGATACATTAAATCTACCGTTCTTTTGCGTGATCTTTCGCCGCAGTCATTAACCCCATCTCTAAGTAAAAGGAGGAATCGACCATGAAGCCCATCAAATTTTGTTTATTCATTTTACTCATTTTAACCCTTACGGGCGTCGCATATGCCGGGACGCTGGAAGATGTTCGCGCCAAGGGATTTATTCAGGCCGGTGTAAATGGAGACCTGTTCGGTTTTGGAAAGACAGATGAAAAAGGTGTGTGGCGCGGTCTCGATGTCGATACAGCCCGGGCCGTTGCGGCTGCGGTGTTCGGTGATGCAGATAAGGTTAAGTACACACCTCTGACGGCAAAAACACGGTTTACCGCATTGCAATCCGGCGAGATTGACGTACTCACTCGAAATTGTACCCAGACGCTGGGTCGCGATACGGCACTGGGCCTCGATTTTTGTCAGGTCAACTACTACGATGGCCAGGGATTTTTAATTCCCAAAAAACTGGGTGTTAAAAGCGCTAAGGAACTCGACGGGGCGGCCGTATGCGTACTGCCAGGAACCACTACTGAACTCAATGTCGCCGACTTTTTCAGGGCTAACGGTATGAAAATGAAACCCGTAGTCATTGAAAATACGGCCGAGCTGGCCAAAGCCTTTTTTGCCGGTAGATGCGATTGCCTAACATCGGACGCATCTCAGTTAGCCGGCACACGGGCGGTGGCACCCAACCCAAAAGATTATATGATTTTACCGGAAATAATTTCCAAGGAGCCGTTGGCGCCCGCCGTACGACATGGCGATAATAAATGGAAGGATATTGTCAACTACAGCATTCTCGCCATGATAAACGCCGAGGAGCTCGGAGTTACATCAAAAAATGTCGACGAGATGCTAAAGAGCAAAGACCCTAAAATCATGCGGTTCCTGGGCGTTACTGAAGGAAACGGCAAGGCCCTCGACCTGGATGAGAAGTTTGCCTACAACATCGTCAAACAAGTGGGCAATTACGGTGAGATTTTTGAAAGAAACGTTGGTGTGAATACGCCCCTGGGCATTGCGCGCGGTTTAAACGCACTGTGGACAAACGGTGGTTTGATGTATTCACCGCCTTTCAAATAATCGATTGTATATAAGCGGCAACCATTGCGGACCTAAGGGTTCGTGTAAAAAGAAGTTCACAGTTTTAAGTGTTGAGGCGCCCGCCTGGCAAGGCGTGAAAGTGCAGGAATATCGAGATATTCCGAGCTTTCGCAACGTCGCCAGACGGGATGCATCAGGATGCATCGGCGCTTAAAATGTGAAATTATTTGTGCGCGCGCCCTAAGTCCCGGACACAAGAGCAGACCGGTAACAAAATTGGTTGCCATACATACGAAAAACCGGCTGCCGGGATGATGATCGCCATCTTATAAACCCGGCAGCCGCAACGTTTAAAGCCTTGGAAAATGCAGCCCGACAATACGCATCCCCAAAAAGCCGTGCCCCAGTCAACGGTCCCATTTTTCAACGACCCCAAAAAGCGCTCGATCCTTTTTCAGATCGCTACGCTTCTGGCAATCGGTCTAATGGGTTTTTATCTGATATCAAATACCCTCACCAATCTAGAAAAACAGTCCATCGCCACCGGCCTCGGCTTTTTAGAGCAGGAGGCGGCATTTGAAATCGGTGAAAGCGCCATCTCCTACTCTGCCGCCGACACATATGGGCGGGCGCTTCTCGTTGGCTTTTTAAACACCCTGATTGTCTCATTGGTCGGAATTATCCTCACCATCATACTGGGAACAGTTATCGGCATCGCGCGCCTTTCCTCAAATTGGCTGGTTACCAAACTCGCGGCGGTGTACATTGAACTGTTCCAGGATATACCGATACTGCTTCAGCTTTTTTTCTGGTATGCATTTTTTTACAATATCCTGCCATCTCCTAGCCAAGCCTGGAGCCCTGTATCAGGTATTTTTTTAAGTAATCGCGGGCTGGTGTTTGGCGTACCCGAATCTCACCCGGTCCACAAATATATGCTTATCGCAACAATTGTGGCTGGTATCGCTATCTATTTACTTCGCCGGTGGGCCCGGAACAGACAGGCACAAACCGGCCAGATTTTTCCTGTATTGCGAATCTCATTCGCCGTGTTCCTCGGACTCCCGTTATTGACCTGGGCCGTGGGCGGTGCCCCAACCGCCATGAATATTCCTGCCCTAAAAGGATTCAATTTTCTGGGGGGACAAAACATTAGTCCGGAATTTACCGCCCTTTTATTGGGTTTGATCCTATATACGGCTGCGTTTGTGGCCGAAGTCGTTCGAGCCGGCATCCAATCGGTGAGCAAGGGACAGACCGAGGCGGCTGTGTCGTTGGGGTTAAAATCCGGCTTGGTTTTAAATTTGGTAATTCTGCCCCAGGCGCTACGTGTCATCATTCCCCCTTTAACAAGCCAGATGCTGAACCTGACGAAAAACAGTTCGCTGGCGGTTGCGATCGGATACCCGGATTTTGTCTCCGTGGCCGGAACAACCATCAATCAGACCGGCCAGGCCATAGAAGGCGTGGCCCTGATGATGATTGTTTATCTCACCCTAAGCCTGCTCACTTCGGCCTTTATGAACTGGTACAATAAGAAGATGAAATTGGTGGAAAGATAAACCCTATGGTCGGCAAGGCCCTCAAACTGGACGAAAAAGAGATTAGACCCCCGGTGACAAGCGTGGGGGTTGTTGGATGGGTTAAAACCAACCTGTTCAATAGTCTCTTTAATTCGATCCTGACCCTCCTGACCCTTTATATTTTGTGGCAGGTGGTGCCGCCTTTTATTCGCTGGGCCTTTATCGAAAGTCATTGGTATACAGCAAGTGATGTCTGCCGCGGATCCGATGGCGCCTGCTGGTCAGTAGTACCGGCCAATCTTCGGTTTATCCTTTTCGGATTTTATCCATACGAATCCCAATGGCGCCCACTGTTGGCCATGGTGATCCTAGTGGCTCTGCTCTTTTACAGCCGCAACCGACTGCATTGGAAAAAATCTCTGTTTTATGCCTGGTTAGCAGGTCTATTTGTTATGGGCCTGCTTATGAGAGGTGGTATTTTAGGACTCACACCCGTCGAAAGCACGCAATGGGGCGGGTTGCCGTTAACCCTTTTACTTTCGGTTTTCGGGCTTGCGGCGGCATACCCGCTGGGCGTGCTTCTTGCCCTGGGACGCCAGTCGGAAATGCCGGCCATCAAGGCTTTGTGTATCATCTATATTGAAATGATTCGGGGCGTTCCACTGATTACGCTTTTGTTTATGTCTTCCATCGTCTTTCCGCTCTTTTTACCTGAAGGGGTAACGGTTAACGTCATCCTAAGGGCTCAGGTCGCCATCATTATGTTCACGGCTGCATACATCGCCGAGGTTGTTCGAGGGGGGCTGCAGGGGATGGCCAGGGGACAATTTGAGGCAGCTGACTCCCTGGGGCTCAACTACTACCAAACCATGCGGCTGGTGATACTTCCCCAGGCATTGAAAATCGTCATACCGCCGACGGTTAGTCAGTTGATATCCGCACTAAAAGATACCTCCCTGGTCGTTATCATCGCTTTGTACGACTTGTTAAAAACAACCCAGTCCGTCCTTTCAAACCCCAATTGGATGGCGTATTCATCAGAAGCCTATATCTTTGTGGCTCTGATTTATTTTGGCTGCTGCTATTTCATGTCCAGCTATAGCCGGCGTCTGGAAAAGGAACTGGATACCGGATTGTAACTATCTATTGTAGCTATATAGGGTTAGGATGACATCTTTAAGAATAAATCGGCATTGATTCGAGCAGCATCTTCTCAATAAAAATAAAACGGGTAAAAGGGATCCCATGAACGACCTAAATTCGATCGAAGAGACAACATTACCCAATGAAGCCATTATCGAAATTAAGGGCATGCACAAATGGTTTGGAGAGTTCCATGTTTTAAAAGACATCAATTTGACCGTACAAAAGAAAGAGCGAATTGTTATCTGCGGCCCATCCGGTTCCGGAAAATCGACCCTGATTCGTTGCATTAACCGTCTGGAGGAACATCAACGCGGTCAAATTGTGGTCGATGGCATCGAATTGACCAACGACATTAAAGGCATTGAAAAAGTTCGGACCGAGGTTGGCATGGTTTTTCAACATTTCAACCTTTTCCCGCACCTGACCATTGTTGAAAATCTTACACTTGGCCCCATGTGGGTACGCAAGGTCCCGAAAAAAAAGGCCGAAGAGATGGCCATGTATTACCTGGAAAAAGTTCAAATCGCCGAACAGGCGGATAAATATCCGGGACAACTTTCCGGTGGGCAACAGCAACGCGTGGCCATTGCCCGCAGCCTTTGCATGGCGCCCAAAGTCATGCTTTTCGACGAGCCGACGTCGGCCTTGGACCCCGAAATGATCAAAGAAGTGCTTGATGTCATGATTGAGCTTGCGCGGGAGGGGATGACCATGCTAGTGGTGACCCACGAAATGGGTTTCGCCAAAAGCGTTGCCCATCGGGTCCTGTTTATGGATTATGGACAAATCGTCGAAGGCAATACGCCCGAGGCCTTTTTCAATAATCCCGAACACAAACGGACGAAGCTTTTTCTCAGTCAGATATTGGATTAGTAAAAGGCATTAACAACAATAAATTCTCTGGAAAGGAGACAGCAGAGTGGCCGCACAAAAACACAACATTGAGGAGTTGTCCGACTTTGCGATGGAAATCGTTCGTCAGTCCGGCCAAAAGGCCCTTACCTATTACGGCAAGGGACAACCGGATACCAAATTTGATGAAGGCCTGATTACCGAAACCGAATTGCACCTGATGGACTATTTCCAGGGCCAATTGAACGATCGCTATCCGGACCACCAGATTTTTCGCGGCAATGATCAAGAGACGGAATATACCCACGATAGTAAGCGCTATCTGTGGATTTTTGATCCGCTGGATGGCGTTGCCAATGTTCAGGCCGGCATTCCCATCTGGGGCATTTCGTTGGCTCTGGTGGAAAATTTCTGGCCGATCTATGGTGTGATTTCACTGCCCGCCACGGGCGATGAGTTCCAAGCCGTGGGCGGCCGCGAGGCCTTGAGGGGCGATGAGATTATCAACACGGCAGCCTTGGAGAGTATCAGCGATGAAAGTGTTTTGTTGACCTATTCCCGTTTCCATCAACAGTACAACACCACCTTCCCCGGAAAGATTCGGAACATGGGCTGCACCACAGCGCATATTTGCTATGTTGCCCAGGGTCGTGCCGATGCCGCCATCATCGCCAATGAATCATTTCAGGGTTTGGCTGCCGCCCGGGTTATCATCGAGGCCGCCGGTGGCAAAATCTATAAAATGAACGGTACCGAGTTTTTCTTAAATGACTATCTGGACGGCGGACAAATCAATGAACATCTGCTCGTCACCACACCGGGCATTTGCAATCAGGTCCTCAATACATTGCAAAGGACGAAGTAATTCGAATCCAAATGACATCTAAACAGATTTTAAATACGCATCTTGCCAAGCACTTGCAAGTGGGCGGGCTGACTGATCAGCCGGCTAATTTCCTACAGGTGGGCTAACGGAACGCATGCAGCCCATCGTTGCCATTGTCGGTCGCCCCAATGTGGGTAAATCGACCTTATTTAACCGGCTGACACGATCTCGTGACGCCATCGTGGACGATACCCCCGGTGTGACCAGGGACCGACACTACGGTGATGCCGTCTGGAATGATCGACCGTTCACATTGGTGGATACCGGGGGAATCCTGTCCGATGATCCCGACGGTTTTACGGACACCATTCGCCACCATGTCGAAGAAGCCATTCAGGCGGCCGATATTCTCATCCTGCTGTTGGATGGGCGTTCCGGGATTTCACCTTTTGACCGGGAACTGGCCCAGATACTTCGAACCATTGAGAAGCCGACGATGGTGGCCGTCAATAAAATTGATAGCCCTGAAATGGAAGTCCACCTGTCGGAATTTTATGCCCTGGGATTTGATCGCCTCTATCCTGTGTCGGCGGAACATCGCTATGGCATAAACGATTTTCTGGACGAACTGGTCGACCGGTTTGAACCCCAAATTGATGATGTGGAAACAGGCCCTGCGGATAACACCATTCGCCTGGCCGTTATTGGCCGACCCAATGTAGGCAAATCCTCCCTGGTCAACCGCATTCTCGGCGAAGAACGGGTAATGGTCAGCCAAATTCCAGGCACAACCCGGGACGCCATCGACACCACCTGCAAAATTAACAACCAAACCTATCTGATTATTGATACGGCCGGTATCCGTCGTAAAGGCAAAGTGCACCAGCGTCTGGAAAAATTTTCAGTGATCAAGGCCTTGAAAAGTCTTGATCGCTGCGATCTGGCCCTGATCCTCATTGATGCCGATGAGGGGATCACCGATCAGGACATCAGTATCGCCGGGTACGCTAATGATCGGGGCCGGGGCGCCATTTTTCTGCTAAACAAATGGGACTTGGTGGAAAAAGACACCGATACTGCCGGCCAGTATATCGAACGTCTTCGTTCATCGGCCAAATTTTTAAAGTTTGCACCGGCCATGACGATCTCGGCTAAAACCGGGTTGCGGGTCCGCCGGATTTTCAAGCTGGTCAATGAGGTTTATGCACAATACACGACCCGCATCGATACGGGACCGTTGAATCGGATTTTTGAACGGGCCGTGAAAAAAAACGAACCATCCCTATCCAGAGGCAAACGGATCAAGTTTTATTATGCTACCCAGATAACCAGCCACCCGCCGACCTTTATTGTTTTTGTCAACTATCCCGAGGCCGTACACTTTTCGTATCAACGCTATCTGATCAATCAAATCCGCGAGGGCACCGGTCTGAGCCATACGCCCATTCGGCTCTATTTTCGAAAGCGAACCGGCCGGCTAAGCCGCTCAAAATAGACGCGGCACTTATTTTAGGAAACCATCCGGCCATGACCACCAACTCTCCGGAAAAACCAAAAGACCCGACCCGACCTCTGGCGGATCGCGTCCGGCCGCAGACTCTGGAAGCGTTTGTGGGCCAGCATTCAGCCGTCGGTCAGGGCACGGCCATTTATCATGCCGTTCGAAACGATCAAATCTTTTCGATGATCTTATGGGGTCCGCCCGGTTGTGGTAAAACCACCCTGGCCCGAATTATGGCCAACGACACCCATGCCCATTTTCTTCAGTTTTCGGCCGTCCTTTCCGGCGTAAAAGATATTCGGGCCGCCATAAAAACGGCAAAAGAGCAAAAAGAGCATCACCAAAGAAAAACGGTTTTATTCGTCGACGAAATCCATCGCTTCAATAAAAGCCAGCAAGACGCCTTTTTGGATCATGTTGAAAGTGGCCTTATTACGCTCGTAGGGGCTACAACGGAAAACCCATCGTTTGAGGTCATACCCGCCCTTTTGTCCCGCTGTCGGGTTATTGTACTGTCGTTATTAACCGAAGCGGATATTGATACCATTCTTCGCCGCACCCTGAACGATAAAGATAATGGTTATGGCCACCTGAGTATCACCCTGGCCGAGGATGCATTGGCCCATCTGGTACAAATCGCCGCCGGTGACGCCCGCACAGCCCTAAACGGTCTGGAACTAGCCGTTTCACTGGCCACCGACATTGCCGCAACAGCCGATCAGCCGGTGGTTATTTCGGCGGATGATATTATCCGAGCGTTGCAAAAAAAGGCGATGCTCTATGACAAGGGTGGCGAAGAACATTACAATCTGATTTCGGCTCTACATAAAAGCCTGCGAGGAAGTGATCCGGATGCGGCCATTTACTGGTTGATCCGAATGCTGGAAGGCGGGGAAGACCCGCTCTACATCGCCCGCCGCATGGTCCGATTCGCGGCCGAGGATATCGGCAATGCCGATCCCAATGCCATGACCGTGGCCCTAAACGCCGTGGAAGCCTTTCGCTTTCTGGGCCACCCCGAGGGTGATCTGGCGCTATCCCAGGCCGCCCTTTACCTGGCCACGGCCCCAAAAAGCAACCGAATCTATACGGCCCACAAAGATGTGGCGCGGGTCGTCAAGCAAAACGGCCCCCTGCCCGTCCCTTTGCACATTCGCAACGCGCCCACACGGTTGATGAAAGATATCGGCTACGGCAAGAACTACCGCTATGCCCACAACTACAAGGATGCCTATACAACCCAGGATTACTTGCCGGAAAAATTACAAAACCGAATTTTTTACCAACCAACCGACCGAGGGTACGAAAAAATCGTCAAACAACGCCTCGACCGATGGCGCCAGATCAAAGCCAAGCAGCGTGCTAAAAAGCGGAGTGAGATAAAAAAACAAACCAACGGGAACACCGGCTAACGGGCTAACCGGCAAACCGCTTATTCTTTTGATTATCGACACCCGTTGGGCTTCGGCCAATGATCCGTGATGCCGGCCTCTTCGTTAGGCGGATAGCAGGACTGCCACATCGTTTCGCTAAGATTGAGACCTCTTAATTTGATGGCGCAGGGGTCATTGAGGACACGCTAAAAGATCATCCCATTTTTTTTCTGAATCACTGCTTGAAAATGCATCCCCGCCATTTAAACCGATAGAAAACAGCATAATTAAAAACAGAACCTTAGGCATAGACATCGTAATCTCCCCTTCAAAGCGGCATGTGAAGATATTGTCCGTAACATGGGCTGCCTTCCGGATTTCGATCCCAAATATATCAGAATAATGCCATAATAGACAAATAACCTCGGTATCATATTAAAGATTAGATTGGTTTTGCCGATATAAACATAAAGCGATGAGGAGCGCCGGTTTCAATTGAGTTACTTTAATAATACCACTCTTTTATTATGAAAACGATAACATCCACCTAAAAAATGGGGGCTGAATTGTCCGAAAATCAGGCAAACAAAGGCATGGGCCTCGGGATATTACCTAAACTTCTTATTTCTTTCTTGTGCGTTTCCATGATCCCATTGATTATCATTGGATACATGGCAAGCAAAAACATGAAAGAGACCGGTTTGGCGGCCGTACGCGAGGCCGAAGATATGGTTGAAAAAAGTCATGGATTGGCAAAACAAACAGGCAAAAAAGCCATCGAAGACGCCATTGGTGCACTTGATGACAAGTCCACCGAAGCCATTGAAGTGAGGACTGAGACACTTGCTCAGAACATTGCCGATTTTCTTTACGAAAGGGACCAGGATATTCTTACCCTGGCTTCTTTTGAGCCGAATCCGGAGGGATATCTCCGCGCCTATCTTGCGGCTAATAAAGATGTCACCATCCACGGGAAGTGGCCCCCGGAGAAAAACCCGACCAACCGCGCAAAGCTTCTCTGGCAAAATCAGGAGAATAAAGAATCCTGGCGGCACCGGCCGCCGTCTGGATTTCAAAAAGTATCTAAACCGCTCTATAAAGAGATCACCTATATTGACCTTGAGGGAAGGGAAAAGTTAAAAATTGTCGACGGAAAAATTTCAGATAATTTTAAGGATGTGAGCCGGATAGAAAATACATACAACAAGGCTGAAGACTATTACTCCCATTTATCCCGGTTAAATAAAGGCGACATCCATGTTTCCAGGGTCGTCGGTGCCTACGTAAAGGGCTGGCTTTATAAAACACCGGATGGCATTGGGGTAAAGCCGGAAAGCGCCTACGCCGGCAAAGAGAATCCCGGCGGCCAACGATTTGATGGAATCATCAGATGGGCGACACCTGTTTACGACGAAAAGGGTAAAACAGGGTACCTGACCATGGCCCTGGACCACACCCATCTCATGGAATTTACAGACCATATCGTTACGACAAAACAACGTTTTTCGGATATTTCCGATGCCGGATCCGGTAATTATGCCTGGCTTTGGGACGATCAGGACCAATGCATCTCCCATCCACGTGACTTTTTTATCTGCGGTTATGATCCCAATACCGGCAAAGAAGTGCCCGGTTGGCTGGGACAGGAAACCTATGATGAGTATAAAGACAGTGGCCTGACGTTGGAGGATTTTGTACGCAAGCTTCCCTCCTTTAGAGCGTTTTCCTTGAAAAAAAAGGGTGCCAAAGAGCAGCTTAAATCAGGAAATATTGCGCTGGATTGCCGAATTTTGGATACGGCCCCCCAGTGCCAGGGTTGGCATACCGGCACGGAAGATGGCGGTTCGGGCTCTTTTCTGATTTTCTGGAGTGGACTCTGGAAGCTGACCACCTATGCAACGGTGCCGTATTATACCGGCCCATATGCCCATTCAAAAAGAGGATTCGGATATGTGACCCTGGGTGCCAATGTGGACGATTTTCACAAAGCGGCAAATATTACAAAGGCCGAAATCGAAAAAACAATCGCTGAAAAGGCCAAGGACATTCGTGAAGCGACCCAGACCACCCGGGCGCTCATCATAGACAACTTCGTCCGGAATCGACGGGTAACGATTATCGTCGCCGCTGTTTCGGCCCTGCTGGTGATCTGCGCTTCCATTATTTTGAGCCTGAATATCACCCGCCCCATCAAGCGGTTGACCCGAGGGGCCCAAGCCATGAGGGACGGGGACCTGGATCAGCAGATCGAAATTAAATCCAGGGATGAAATTGGAACCCTGACGAAGACATTTAATGAGATGATCGTAAAAATTGCCGAAGTAGACAGAATGAAATCGGAATTCGTCACCACCGCATCCCATGAACTCAGAACGCCCATTCATGCCATGCTGCTCAGCATTTCCGGCTTACTTGAAGGTTACTCCGGGGATATGGATGAAGAGACCCGCGAAGATATTGAAATGGTCAATGAGGGTTTGTCAAGGCTACAACGTCTGGTTGAAGACCTTTTAAATGTTTCCAGAATAGAATCCGGGAAGACGGAAATCAATTTTGTTGAAGCATCTGTTGCTTCTATCATTGACAGAGCTACTGGGGAAGTACACAAACTAGTCACAGATCAGAGTCATGAAGTCATCGTTAATATTCCTGCGGATATGCCACCCATTCACGCCGATGTGGATCGAATGACACAAGTGCTGATCAATCTGTTGAGTAATTCCGTTAAATATTCTCCCAATGGGGGGAAGATCATTGTTGAAACAACCGTTGAAAAAGATACAATGTTCATCACTGTTGCCGATAATGGTTACGGAATTCCACTATGGGCTCAGGAAAAAATATTTGAAAAATTCTTCCAGGCTGATAGTATCATGTCACAAAAGGTCGGCGGTAGTGGGCTTGGCTTGAGTATTACCCAAAAAATTGTAGTTGCACATGGGGGCAGCATAGATATTGAAAGCCCAGTGCCGGAAGGACGATATGCCGATTTACCGCTTGGTGGGGAACGACACGGCACGATATTTACGGTAAGTTTACCTTTACACAATCAACAATCCGTAAAAAAAAGCAAATGGGAGGTCAAAGGGGGCGGTGAATGAAATTTGAAAAAATTCTAGTTGCAGAAGACGAAAAACCGATTCGTACGTACATCGAGAAAAAGCTGGCTAAGCTCGGGTATACCGTAATCGCGGTTGCAGACGGTCAACAAGCTCTGGAAAAGGCGTTATCCAACCTCCCGGATATCATTCTCCTGGATGTCAAAATGCCTGTCTTAAACGGCCTTGACGTTTGCAAACGGCTAAAAGCCGAGGACCAGACTAAAAAAATCCCGATTATTATGCTTTCTGCCAAAGCGCAAGCCAAGGAGATCGAAGAGGGGTACAAAGCCGGTGCCGACAAGTATTTGTGTAAACCGATCGGTTTTCCCGATATTCTAAAAGAGATCGAGACCTTTGAAAGTTAAAACTGCAAATAGACACAAGCGCCGCTCCCACCGAATCCAAAGGCATGGAAAATAGGCATACGCAATGAGTGATTCCCAATCATCCTGTGATGAACAGGAGAGACGCGCACTTCAGGGGTATATATTTGCCTTGGAGGAGGTCCAGGAAACAGCGGATAATCTTTCCCAGGAAAATGAACGTTTAAACCATTCACAAAGCCTTCTGATGGCCATCCTGGGTAGTGCTAAAACCGGGATAACCCTGATAAAAAACCGTAAGCTTTCATGGTGCAATCCAGGATTCACAGATATTCTTGGATGGCATCAAGATGAAATCATCGGTATGAGTGTCACCGCTTTATATCCAAATATAGACGAATACGAAAAAATGGGGCAATTGATTTACGGTGAGAGGCTCCATAGCCACTTAGAAACATTCGAATATGAGTTTGTACATAAACAGGGCCATCGGGTTCCTTGCTTAGTCACCGGGCAGGCCCTTGACCATAGCGACCTTACTAAAGGATATATTTTTACGTTAACAAACATCACCGCGCGCAAGGAAGCCGAGCGGAAATTAAAAAGGGAGAAAACAAACGCCGAAAAGGCAAATCGAGCCAAGAGTGACTTTTTGGCCAACATGAGCCATGAGTTGAGGACACCGTTAAACCATATCATCGGATTTACGGAGCTGGTTGTTGATAAGAATTTTGGAGATTTGAATGAAACCCAGGAAGAGTATCTAAACGATGCCCTTGGCAGTAGCCGGCATTTGCTATCCATGATCAATGATATTTTAGATCTTGCAAAAGTCGAGACTGGGAAGATGGCGCTGGAGCTTTCGACCATAGCCCCAAGGGATATTTTAGAAAACAGTATGTCGATGATCAAAGAAAAGGCCATGAAGCACAATATACGTTTATCAACGGACGTAGCCAGTATACCGAAAACGATCACCGCCGACGAACGCAAGTTTAAGCAAATTATTTATAACCTGCTATCCAACGCAGTAAAATTCACACCTGATGGTGGGCACATTCACCTGGGGGCAAAATGGATTCAGGAATCATTACTGCCTGCTCCATCCTCATCCGCTAGCGCTTTTATAGAAGTCAGTGTAACCGATACGGGTATCGGCATTAAGCCAAAAGACCTCAAACGCATCTTCAAGCCTTTTGAGCAGATCGAAAATTCAGCCAGTCGAAAGTATCCTGGAACCGGTCTGGGATTGTCGCTGACCAAAGATCTCATAGAACTGCATGGGGGCAAAATTATTGCCGAGAGCGAAGGCGAGGGTAAAGGTAGTACATTTACCTTCGTTATTCCGGGCATAGAGGAACCCAACGGTTGACATGAGTCGCGAAGATTGGCGGCTGCCTTTTTTACAAATTTTTAAGATCAAGGACACCAGGTTATTTAAAAGATAGACATCCACTCACTTTCCTTCATCATCTTGTAAAACGCCCCTACCCGATAACTTGATACAACCCCAAAAATTAAGTGTCGATAAACGCAACGATATTATATAAATGGTAATTATGATAAGATACGTTAAAATTTATCGGATCGATAACTGCAAATGTTGCACACTCAAAAATACCAAAACTATTTGGTCGGATCCTTAAACCCGTTATCCGATGATCAGATGAGGATAGTGATTCATCATCTGAATTTACCTCACATGTCGGCAACGGGGGTTCTTGGTGGACGCAGTCAACCCCTTTGCTATGATCTTACCGGGTACGGGTCGGTCATACTTAAAAAATACTATCGTGGCGGCGCTATCCGGCATGTTAACCATCACACCCACCTGAAATGGGGCGTAACCCGTCCGGAAGTTGAATTTATGATGTTAAGCCGGGTCCGAGAATTGGGTATCAACGTCCCGGAACCGTTTGTTTTCATCACCAAGGGCCGGTGGCTCTATCAAGGCTGGCTGGTGACGCAACGGATCGAAAATGTCTTAACCCTGGCCGAACTGGCCGCCCACGACCGGTCGAAAGCCGAAACCGCCATAGAATCCCTGAACCATCAGGTGTCATTGTTAATCGAGCATCGAATTCATCATACCGATCTGCACCCGGGCAATGTGCTAGTTGACGATAACGGCGTGGTATATCTCATTGACTTCGACAAGGCCCGCAACAATATTCGAAATCGTCAAAAATTACGAATCCGCTATGATAGGAGATGGCGCAGGGCCATTGAGAAACACCGGCTACCAAAGTGGCTTGGCACCGCCATCTCCGATGAACTTTGAGAAAACATTAGATGAGGAGAATCAACGATATGAAAAGCAAAGTCTACTTTACCGATCTACGTGCCAAATACAAAGAGAGCTTTATTGACAAGCTGGAAAAACTCGTCAAACGCGCGGGGATGGGGCGCACCGTTAAAAAAAGGGATCTGGTTGCCGTCAAGCTGCATTTCGGCGAGCTGGGGAATACGGCCTTTATTCGTCCGGTCTATATTCGCCGACTTGTAAACGCCATTAAGAAAAACGGCGGCACGCCATTTTTAACCGACGCCAACACCCTGTACGCCGGTACCCGGGGTGATTCGGTCCATCATTTGAAAACGGCCATTGAAAATGGATTTGCTTACCCGGTGGTGGGTGCCCCTCTGATTATAGCCGATGGATTGCGAGGCAAAAGCGAGACAGCGGTCACCATCAACCGGTCCCGCTTCAAGGATGTTTACATCGGGTCGGAAATCGTACACGCCGATGCCCTGGTTTCCGTAGCTCATTTCAAGTGCCATGAACTGTCCGGCTTCGGCGGTACCATTAAAAATTTGGGCATGGGGTGCGCGTCCCGTAAAGGCAAAATGGAACAGCACGCCGATGTCAGCCCTAAGGTCAAAAACAAAAGTTGCGTTGGCTGCGGCATGTGCGCGGCCCATTGCGCCCATAAGGCCATCGCCCTCATCGATATTAATGGCAAGAAAAAAGCGAAAATTGATTCAAAAAAATGCGTCGGTTGCGGCGAGTGTATTTTAATTTGCCCCACCGAGTCGGTCCAGGTGCAGTGGAAGCAGGACGTTCCCGCATTTATGGAAAAAATGGTCGAATATACGCTGGGTGTTTTAAAGGGCAAAAAAGGCAAATCTCTTTTCATCAACTTTATCACCGATGTCTCTCCCGCATGTGACTGCCTCCCCTACAACGACGCGCCCATTGTACGAAACATCGGGGTGGTTGCTTCCAAAGACCCCGTGGCCATCGACCAGGCTTCGGTGGACCTCGTCAACGCCGAGACCGCCCTGCCCGGTAGTTGTCTGAAAACCCATACCAAACCCGGCGAAGACAAGTTCAAGGCGATTTTTCCCAAAATCGACTGGCCCCTTCAACTCGACTATGCTGAAAAACTTAAACTGGGACGTCGGGAATACGATCTTGTGACCGTTTAGCCTCAGCCAAGAAAAAGGCCAGGGAAAAGGCTTGACAACAACAAAAGAAATCCATAGGTTTCGGTGTCAATCTCAAAGATAGTGGTAATCAAATGAAAACTAAATCTCAAACGATAACGTGTCAAAACCATTGGTGGTGGCAGGCTTTTTAAACGGCTTGCCGGCGATATCGTCTTTGTAAAAGACAGAACAGAAAATAAAATCTAAATCGTGGGCGGGCCAATCGCCCGCGATTTTTTTATTAATAGTAAGGGTCATGGGCGACGTTCCATGGCCCTTTTTTTGTGTCAACGGTTGAATCACTGTTGAATCCAGGAGGTATCTTTACATGCAGCTCAGACAATTTCCCGATAAGAACCGTTTTTTCGATCTGGCCAAGAGTGCCAATGTGGTACCTGTCTGCGCCGAAATCCTGGCGGACACCGTCACACCGGTAACCCTTTTAAAGACATTTTACGATAACGGGCAGCCCCTGTTTCTTTTGGAAAGTGTTGAGGGTGGGGAGCGATGGGGACGCTACAGCTTTTTGGGCATTTCAACCCGCTATCGGGTTCGTGTCTTTTCAGAGCACATCAGCATTGACGGCAACCATCAAAACATGCGTCAGCCCCACGGCGGCAATCCGCTCGCCTTATTAAAATCAATGATGGCTCGTTTCCGGCCGGCAAGTATACCCGAGCTGCCCAATTTCTGGGGCGGGCTGGTGGGTTACTTTACTTACGAAATGGTTTCATTTTTTGAAAATATCCCCAACCAATGGCCACCTGATAAGGCGCTGGCCGACTTTGTCATTCCGGATGAATTGCTTATTTTCGACAATATTCGCCACACATTGTTCATCGTCGTCACCGCTTTTTTAGAAGACAATGGGGCTGATAACACCCAAGATGAAACCCAGATGGGGATCGATTATGCAGACGCCATCCAGCGGATCAACCGGATCATCGGCGACATAAAAACCAAACCGTCAACGCCCGAGCCACCGCCCCCGAAAGATTGTGGTCTGCTCCCGCAAATATCGCCTAAGCGCTACCGTGACCAGATTCATGAGGTAAAGCGCGCGATACGGGCCGGCGACATCATTCAGGCGGTGATTTCCCAGCCGTTTATCTGCGAGACGCCTCCGGATTTTTGGCAACTGTACCGGGCCCAGCGGTATATCAATCCGTCGCCCTACATGTTTTTCATTCACTTCGGCCAAACGGCTTTAGTGGGGTCCTCCCCCGAAACGATGATACGTCTGGAGAACAACGTGGCCACCCTGCGTCCCATCGCCGGTACGCGACCGCGCGCCGGCACCGAGCAGGAAGATCGCGCCCTCGCCGACGATCTCCTCTCCGACGAAAAAGAACGGGCTGAACACCTGATGCTCGTGGATCTCGGCCGAAATGATCTGGGCCGGGTGGCGCGCACCGGATCGGTCCAGGTGACCGACCTGATGATCGTGGAGCGCTATTCCCATGTCATGCACCTGGTGTCGAATATTTGCTGCGACCTCGATGACAAAACCGATGCATGGGATCTGTTTCGGTCTGTTTTTCCGGCCGGGACCCTGTCCGGGGCACCAAAAGTCCGGGCCATGGAGATAATCGCCGCAACGGAAAAGTCCCCGCGGGGCCCGTATGGTGGGGCCGTGGGATATATCTCCTTTCACGGCGACATGGATATGGCCATCACCATCCGCACAGCTCACATTGAAAACGGTCGCCTGACCGTGAGGGCCGGTGCAGGTATCGTGTCCGATTCGGATCCCGAGGCGGAACGCATCGAATCGGTGAACAAGGCCATGGCCATTGCCAAGGCACTACAGCTGGCCGGTGGCCGCGGGCCGGGCAAGGGAGAAGACCGATGATCCTGATGATCGATAATTTTGATTCGTTTACCTACAATCTGGTGCAATATTTCAAGATGTTGGGAACTGCGGTTACCGTGGTGCGCAACAACGAGATCACCCTCCCCGATGTCGAAGCCATAAAACCCGCCGGTATCGTCGTATCCCCCGGTCCGGGACGCCCGGAAGGGGCCGGGATATCCCTGGCCCTGGTTCACTCTTTTTCCGGCAAAATTCCCATCCTCGGCGTCTGTCTGGGCCATCAGACCATCGCGGCCGCCTTTGGGGGCAACATTATCCCGGCCAAACGCCTGATGCACGGCAAGACCTCGATGGTTACCTCCGATGGAGAGACGATCTTTTCCGGTTTTAACAAACCTTTTAAGGCCATGCGGTATCACTCCCTGTCGGTCTGCCCCGATACCCTGCCCGCTTGCCTTGCGGTATCCGCCAGGGCGGATGACGGCGAGATCATGGGGTTACGGCATCGCCACCACAATACCGAAGGCGTCCAGTTCCACCCGGAATCGATTATGACCCCGGCTGGAAAACGACTGTTGCGAAACTTCCTGAAGATGACCCAACCACAAAGAGAGGAGACCAGAGATGTTTAAGACACATCTGCAGACCATTGTGAAAAGAAAAGATCTGGATCAAAACAGTATGGCAGAACTTATGGATGCTATTTTTAACGGCAAACTCACCGATACTCAGATCGGTGCTTTGATGGCTGCGCTGGCCACCAAGGGCGAGACCTTTGAAGAGCTGGCCGGTGCCGCCCGGTCCATGCGACGTCAGGCGGTTCGCATTCAGGCCTCCGGATCGGCCGTTGTGGACACCTGCGGGACCGGCGGTGACGGTGCGCAAACCTTCAACATATCCACTACCACCGCATTTGTAGTAGCCGGCTGCGGTGTAACCGTGGCAAAACACGGGAACCGATCGGTATCGAGCCGGTGTGGGAGCGCCGATCTTCTTGAAGCGCTGGGCATACGTTTGGATACGTCGCCGGATATCGTAGAAGAGGCCATCGCCGAGATCGGCATTGGGTTTTTGTTCGCCCCACTTTACCATAGCGCCATGAAGTATGCCGCCAAAGCGCGGCAGGAAGTGGGCTTGCGTAGTATCTTTAACATGCTCGGCCCCCTGACCAACCCGGCCGGTGCCAATTGCCAGCTACTAGGCGTTTACGCCCCCCCGCTCACCGAAATGTTTGCGTCTACTTTAAATATCCTGGGCACCCGCCGGGCCTTTGTCGTTCATGGCCACGATGGGCTGGATGAAATCTCGGTTTGCGCCCCCACCCGGGTCGCCGAACTAAACAACGGCGATATTCGCACCTACGATATTTACCCGGAACACTACTTCGGTGATTATGCCCAGGCAGCGGAACTTTCCGGTGGCGATCCCCAGGAAAATGCCCACATCACGCGAGCCATTTTAAGCGGGGAGAAAGGTGCCCGTCGAAATGTGGTGTTAATCAATGCCGCGGCGGCCCTGGTAGCAGGGGATAAGGCCACTGATTTAAAAGGGGGCATCGCTTTGGCCGAAGCGTCCATTGACAGCGGTTCGGCAATGGCAAAACTGGAAGGGTTGGTCACATTCACCAGGGAAAATGGATAGGGGCAACCGATGACGAACGGTATTTTGAACCAAATCATAGCAGAAAAGAAAAAAGAGGTGGCGGAGCCAAACAACAGGTACCGTTGAACCGACTCATTGAAATGCTCATGGACCTGCCACCAAAGCGCCCATTTTTCGACCGGCTGCAAGATGGTGACCGGAACACAATCAACATCATTGCCGAGATCAAGCGCGCCTCGCCCTCGGCAGGCCCTATTCGCCCAAAACTGGATGCTGCCGAATGGGCCATAAAATACGAATCCGGCGGAGCCACCGCCCTTTCCGTTTTGACGGATCGACAATTTTTTAACGGCAACCCCTCGGATATCAATGCTGCCAAAAACGCGACAAACCTGCCGCTCCTTCGAAAGGATTTCATTGTCTTTCCTACCAGATTTATGAATCCGCCATACTCGGCGCCGATGCCATCCTACTGATCGTCCGCGTCCTGTCCGAATCCCATTTAAGGGCATACCTTCAACTGGCCGATGCCATTGGACTCGACGCCTTGGTGGAAATTCATACCACCGAAGATCTGGCAAAAGCCAAACGCGCGGGCACGCTTGATCGGTATCAATAACCGTGACCTGACATCGTTTCATACCGATACCCAACGGGCAGTTGAACTGGTTAACCAGTTATCGCCGAACCAAGTCCCTGTGGCTGCCAGCGGGATTCAAAGCCGGATGCACATTTTGGCCGGGATAGACGCCGGGATTCGAAACTTTCTGATCGGAGAGCACCTGGTAAGATCGGACGATCCTGTGAAATGCTTAAAAGCGCTTAAAGGCATAACATAAGGAAAAAAGATGACACAAATACACCCTGCCCCATTGGGCAAGACAATAAGAGAATATGTGGTTCAGATAAAAATCTGCGGATTGACCCGTATCTCGGATGCCGTTGATTGCGCCCGCCTCGGCGCCCATGCGGTAGGCTGTGTCTTTTTTCCGAAAAGCCCGCGACATGTATCGATAGAAACCGCCCGGGATATCTCCCTGGCCGTCGGCCCCAAAGTTAAAACCGTGGGGGTATTCGTCAATGCCCCATACGAGACTATCGTGAAAACGGCCGGAGCATGCCGTTTGTCAGCAGTCCAGCTCCATGGGCAAGAATCCCCAGCTCTGGCCACCCGACTCCAGGCGAACAATATCAAGATCATCAAAACGATGTTTATCGATGGCCAACCGTCACCCACTCAGGCAAAAGATTACCAGGTATCGGCATATCTGGTGGAATGTTCACGGGGTCCGCTTCCAGGCGGCAATGCCATGGCCTGGGATTATGCGTCGGTACGCAAATTTACTGCGGTTCGTCCGTTGATTCTGGCCGGTGGCTTATCGTCGGAAACCATCTCTAAGGCTATTCAAATAGCCAGACCGAATGCGATTGATGTGAGTTCCGGCGTCGAGTCCCGGCCGGGCATTAAGTGCATGGAAAAAGTGTCGACATTCATCTCCACGGTCCGGCAAAATCACCAAATAGATAGGAATGGCCACAACGATTCTATTTTTTAGAAAGCAGGATATGGAAACCGGGAAACCTTCATGATGTTGAAAGGGCTGGGTTTCTACGCCGCCACTCTGGCTTTATGACTCAATTTTCGGTTTTTCGGGTTTCGCCGGTTGCATCCCGGCAATCTCAACCATGGTTTCGATCCGTATCAGCCGTTCGTTTAGTTTACGGATATCCTGATCCATGCGGTTTACTTTTCGATGAGGGAGCTTACCCTTTCATTTAAAAGAATTCCCGCCCTCAGGGCTTCCAGAACCTTTTCGCTGACACTCATTACTGAGCTGCCAGCAGGGCATGGGTTTCATCCAGGCGCTTTTCAACCGCATCAATTTTTTCAACCACCTCTTGGGTCGTTTTAATCATGGTTTCCGCCAGGGCATCTAGAAGGGCCTCGTCTTCACTGGAAGCATCGCCGTCAAACACGTCAACCGCATCTCTGACGACTTTGGCAAACGATACATTCCTTTTCCGGGCGATCTTGCCGACTTTATCGATCATACGCGGCGGCATGAGAATCGGTTTCCGCAACATGGATTTTTTTATGGCAGGTGTCGCCATGGTACCCCCCTGTTTGATTTTATACTTTTAATTCATGCAAAACATAGCACATGTGCTGCACATGTGCAA
>CAWJQU010000018.1:0-56644 GCA_963845145.1 uncultured delta proteobacterium | reverse complement strand
GGCATACAGGGTTAATATTCTACGGCGAGCATCCGATAGTTGTGTGAGCAGCGAAAACAAGGCAAGCAGGCGGTACTCATCCCAGTTCAGCATCAGGAAACAGGAGGATAGTGCAGATGCCAAGAAGAAAACGAAACGGACACCTTGCTACAAATGTAGTCTTGAATGCCTCTGAGTTACAGCAGGCAAGGGACTTTCTCTGTCCTTGCGCTGAACTCTGAGTGTCTTTTGATGGGAAGCCCAATGCCGGTAGGATTCCCTGGCTGAGGCTTCGAGGGCTGCTTCGTCCTGAATACCTCGGGGGAAAACGGTAAGCCAGAGCTAGAGCTCGATCCGACAGAAGCAACGCGATGGCGCGGAGGGCTGGTGCTAGTTTTTTCGGAGTAATCGAGGGTGCGACTGGGCAGAGATATCGACAAGCACGGCGATCAGTTTTGGCAGAGGGTCCTAGACCTACATGATCAGGTCGCACATAATCGGAAAGCTGATGGGATTGCAGACTTGCAGTTGTGTTTTACATGGCGACTTCATCGGCTGTGCGAGAGCGATTATCATAATAACATGCTATGAGAGATTGGGAACAGGGCGGGAGATGTTCCTCAAGGTGGCCAAGGAAAGAATGATATGCCTTGCAGATGAGGTTTCCCGCCAGCAGGAGAAGCACCTTGCCTGGCGGCTAATGGGCCCCTGGAATTCCCCTCAATCTGCACACTATTGAGGTGAGCGCATGCACTGCCCATTCACACAAATTCAGCCCTTGGGGGCACATGCTTCTTACGGACACATGGTGACGACGGCCAACACCAGATGGGAGTGAGTAGAACAGTGCTAAGTCTATACGAATCTATGTGTGCGGGCTGGTTCAGGCACAGCACGCTTGAGACTTGGCTGGGATCCTCCCTTTGGCTCCTTGGAGCAAGGCATGAAGCATCAGGCTTGTCTTTCAGACAGAGATGCTTACCTCACACACCTACACGAATGGATGCACTATATCCAGGAACAGTCGGACGGCGTACGGGTGGTTTACCTTTTGGAGACTCAGCAAGATCCAGATGGCAAATATCCATACACTCTCAGAATCGCAGCCTACTCCCATTTGTACAGGAAGCCAGTTGAGATACATCTTCCCCTCATTAGGTGGGCAGCAGAATGCAAAGACGCACAGGTGAACCAGCTTATGTCCGAGCATCGAGCAAGGTGGGAACGCTCTAGGAACTTGCTATACCAAGCTCTATGGGGAAACTATCACTCGGATCGAGAAGCCTTAAAGCAAAGACTCTTCCAATATGGAATACGCCTTGCATTCCTTCCTGTCGGAGGTCTATCGCCACCCTTCTACGAAGATGGCCGCTCGTTGCAGGTACCTATCGGAGCAACTGCCATAGCGGAGGCTGCCGCCTCTGCTTTCGCGATGATTACTGAAGGGTCGATGGGGTTCGTCGAAGGGCAGCTGGATGATATTGATATGTTTGGGAAGATAGTATTGCGGCACTTGAAAAAGCCCATTGTCTACACTGGTCTCTTACGACTAGTTGATGCAGCTGGATTGTGCCCTCCCTCACTTGTGATGTTGGCGCTCGCCGACATCACACTAAATCCGCGTATCCCGATACCAGGAGACCCCCCAGCTCACTGGGAAGACATCCGCCCCGGATATAGATTCATACGCGCACTTGACGCCGCAACCCAACTTGGACAAGACTGGAGCCATCTGAAGAATGCCTCGACTCCTTCGTGAATACCATATGCAACTCCTTTGATGGTTGGCCTAACAGCTCTCAAGCCGCACTGCGATTCTGGGCTTTCCATTCCAACCAAGTCAAGGCTGCGGGTATACGGTATTTGCCGACATGAGCTATTTTGTCTTTGCTATGCAGGTACGCCGGAACAGACCGTCGTGTTTGGTCTACCCATGGATTGACGGCCCCTGGATGACGAAGCAGCTTCCAATCCCCTTTTATCGTGCTAGGGAAGGCGGGCCAATAGTAAATACTGGTGGCTTAGTCAGAAAAAACCGTCACCGCCAAAATTTAACTGTATCAATATTGACATAAATTAACCGTCGCCATATATGCCTGCCATCTAACTACGGTTCCAGGCGGAAATACAGAGTGGGTTGAATTTCGTGAATATTGTAATCAAAGTGAAATCTACCCAGTCTGGTATCATAAGCGATTGAATTAGTCCATGCGAAGAGAACCCAAACAAAAAGGAGGAAAATATGGCTAAAATGCGTCAAAGGTTGGTGATTTGGTTTTGCGTGGTACTCATTTGTGCCTGGTTGGGCCTTTTCCCGTCATAGCAAAAGACAATTGTAAGGCACTCTATGGGACCGGCACCCACACTTTCACCCTGGCAACGGGAAGCCCGGGTGAATTGGGCCCTGCTAAAAGCGGCGGCGGTAGTGTTCAATGCCACAAACGATACACGGATGTGCTGGCAAAAGGCTGGTTCCGGTAAGTCCTTAAAGCTCTTAAAGGAGAAAAAGGTCGACCTGGTCATGGTCCATGCGCCGGCAGCGGAGAAGCAGGCGATCAAGGATGGCTGGGCCATCAAACGACAGCTGCTGGGTTCCAATGAATTTTATATCGTCGGTCCCAAAGACGATCCCGCCAAAATCGCCGGGGTCAAAACCGCCGCCCAAGCCTACGCTAATATTGCCGGAGCCAAAACGCCCTTCTATTCCCGTGGGGACAATTCCGGTACCCATAAAAAGGAAATGGCTATTTGGAAGCAGGCCGGTGTTCAGCCCGCCGGAGACTGGTATCGACTTTCTAAAACATTCATGATGGCCACCCTCAAGATGGCCAATGAAAACAACGGTTATTTTATGACCGACAGCAGCACCTGGGTGGCGGCCAGAAAAGAAATCGACAATCTGGCCATCTTATTTCGTGGAGATCCTTTTCTGATTAATACCTATCATGCTCTGTGTCAGCCCGAAGGGGCCACACCCGGGCAATCCCATGCGGCAAAGTTTATCGATTTTATTGTTTCCGAAGAAGGCCAGGCGATCATTCGCGGCTACGGAACTAAAAAGTATGGTGAAGGGTTGTATAACGATGCTGCTTACGCAAAGCAATACGATCATTAATCGTTAATGGGCGCTTAAGCTTCCCTATAATAACAACGTGGGCTCTGGACCAGACCAAGCTTTAAGTCATTATTTGTTATTTTTAGTAAGTTTTGGTTATTTTTAAAAATATAATTTTAGAAAAGATTGACAATGCACTACCGATTCAATATTCGAGTGCACACGGTTTGGTACCTGTCCGATATAAGCAGGCATCCGGTTGGAAAATGATAAGCGTCGATTTAAGGCCTGAAAGATGAATCGGCGGAGAATGATTTAAAGGATCATCGTATGACCCAATTTTTATCCACCAAAGAGGTTGCCCGATTATTAAACGTCAATGAAAAGATGGTGTACGGATTGGTCTCCGAAAAGGGCCTGCCGGCGTCTAAAATAACCGGGAAATGGCTCTTTCCAAAAAATTTGGTGGAGCAATGGGTCGAAATCAACACAATCAACTATCCCAATACGGCAGAAAGCCCTGCTGTTTCCCAGGCGGTATTGATCATTACCGGAAGCAACGATCTGCTCCTCGATAAAGTCATTTCCCATTACAATGGTCACTTTCCCGGAAACATTGCCGTCTTCGGTAATATGGGGAGTATGGGGGGCCTTCAGGCTTTGCGGCAGAATCTCTGCCACATTGCATCCAGTCATCTTCTCGGCGAAAACGGCCAGGATTACAATTTTGAATTTGCCAGCCGGGAGCTTGACTACATGCCGGCGGTCGTCAATTTTTGCAAACGGGAGCAGGGGATATTGGTTGCTCGCGGTAATCCCAAAAACATCAGGACCATCTCTGATCTGGCCCAATCGGGGATTCGTATCGTCAATCGACCACTCAGTGCCGGGACACGATTGCTACTCGATCAGGAATTAAAAAAAGTTGCCATACGGGGCGATAAAATCGAGGGGTATCAAAAGGAAGTACATCGGCATCTGGACGTGGGGCTCGAGATTTTGGCCGGCCGGGCCGATGCCGGACTCGGAATTCATGCGGTGGCCGGTTTGCTGAATCTCGACTTTATACCCCTTCGCTGGGAACGCTATGACCTGACTGATTTTTAAGGAGCGGTTTTTTGAAGCCGGTGTTCAACAGTTTCTGGGGCTTTTACACGAACAGGAACTTTATACAATTGCCGCATCCTTGAAAGGATATGATATCGATCTAAGTGGTCGGGTGATTTACCCAACGACAACGATAAATGAAGATATAAAACAAAATAAAGATATTAAAAGGAAAGAAAAATGAAACGATTGAACACACTGTTTATTGTTTTAGCGATGCTTATCTACCTCATTCCGACAATCGCTATCGCTCAGGATAAAACCCTGACCATGGCCACCACCACCAGTACGGACAACACCGGACTTACTCGATGAGCTGATTCCCCATTTTATCAAGAAAACCGGAATCGAATTGAAATGGACGGCCACCGGCACCGGCAAAGCGCTCAAGTTGGGCGAAAACTGCGATGTGGACATATTGATGGTTCATGCGCCCCCGGCCGAGAAAAAATTCGTGGAGAGTCGGTTTTGGCATGGATCGGCGTGAAATCATGTACAACGATTTTGTGATCATCGGACCGGAAGCCGACCCGCCGGAATTAAAGGGAAATCCATCACCGACGCCCTGCAGAGATCAAACCAAACAGGCCGTTTTCGTCAGCCGGGGGGATAATTCCGGCACCAACAAAAAAGAAATTTCGCTGTGGAAAGCGGCCGGCTTACCGGTTCCGGAAAAGGAGGCCTGGTATGTACAGACCGGTCAGGGCATGTTGGCAACCATTAATATTGCCGCCGAACGCAACGGATACACCATGACCGATCGGGGCACCTATATCAAATATGAAGACAATCTAAAAGGAAATCCGCCGCTTAAAATCCTGGTGGAGAAGTGATGCCGTGCTGCTCAATCAGTACAGCGTAATCGCCATTGACAAAAAACATTGTCCCAATGCGAAATATGATACGGCCGGACAGTTTATTGAGTGGATCACTGGCGCGGAGGCTCAGCAGCTAATCAAGGATTTTAAGCTTCTGGGTAAACCCCTATTTACACCAAACGCAAAAATGTAGTCAGCCTGCAGCTAACCGACGATGAGGTGACGGTAGGTGAACCATAATACCTGCCTATCAACTCACTACCGTCTCCTTATGCGGTTAAAAGAATATCATGAACTTTCTATCAGAAGGATTTATCCAGGCGTTTCATCTATTGCTAAGCGGCAATAGTGAAACATTTTCCGCCATTTCCGCCACGGTTATGGTTTCCAGCTATTCCATCGGTTTCAGCCTGATCATCGGTATCCCTCTGGGTTTTTGTCTTGGCTATTTCGACTTCACCGGTAAAAAATCGCTACGGACCGTGGTTGATACGTTGATGGCCTTACCCACTGTTTTTATCGGCCTGCTTGTTTATGCCTTTTTGACCCACCACGGTCCGCTCGGAAATTTCGGTTTACTTTTTACTTTACCCGGCATCGCCATTGGCCAGACAATCCTGGCGTTGCCCATTGTGGTGGGCTTGAGCGCTACGGCAATCGAAAACATGGACCAAAAGCTTCGCATCGCCATTATGTCCATGGGTGCCAATCGGCGACAGCTGTTTTTAAGCAGTTTATGGGAATGCCGGCATGGAATTTTGGCCGGCGCCATCGCCGCATACGGCCGGGTGATGACGGAGGTGGGTATTTCCATGATGGTCGGGGGCAATATCAAATGGCATACCCGGACCATTACCACAGCGATTGCCCTTGAAACCAACAAAGGACAGTTTGGTATGGGCGTGGCCCTCGGCCTGGTTCTTTTGCTTATTGCATTTGCCGTCAACCTGTCCGTCTCCTTCTTACGTCGTAGGGATTAAAAATGGATAAACCCATCTATGAGATCCACGACCTGAGCCATTCCTACGGCGGCAAGACGGCTTTGACCATCGAGCATCTGGCCATTTCGCCCGCTTCTATCGTTGGCCTGATTGGGCCCAATGGCAGCGGCAAAAGCACCCTTTTGAAGTTGCTGGGGATGATCGAAAGGCCCACCCAGGGCCAGATATTTTTTAAAGGACAAGTCGTCGAACCTTTTTCCAATGAAGCCCGGTTTTTAGTCACCATGCTTCCCCAGGAACCGTTTCTGATGAAACGCAACGTTTTCAATAATGTCGCATACGGCCTCAAGCTGCGTGGTAATGGGCAAGATACCGTCAGCACGGTGAGCGAGGCCCTTTCCCTGGTGGGACTGGATTATGCCGACTATGCCAAACGCCCCTGGTATGCCCTCTCCGGTGGCGAAACCCAACGCGTGGCTTTGGCCGCTAGATTGGCCTTAAAGCCAGAAGTTTTGCTATTAGACGAACCCAACGCCAGCGTAGACGCCGGTAGCGCCCAACTCATCAAGGACGCCACCCTTCGCGCCCGTCAGGAAATGGGGACCACGCTCATTATTGCCAGCCATGACTGGCAGTGGCTGCATGAGATCTGCGACGAAGTGCTGCATCTGTTTGAGGGTCGCATATTCGGGTCCGGTCGTGAAAACATCATTTTCGGCCCCTGGGAGCCAATAGATTCTGGACAATGGCAAAAAGTACTATCCGATGGACAACAGCTTCTGGTCTCCAAACCCCCGAAGCGAACATCAGCCGCAGTCATAGATATGTTTCCGGTAGACACCCACCCCCCAACAGTGACCCATGGAGACACCGTTCTCACCGGCATCGTCTCCCGCCTTAGCCTGGAAAGAAAGACCGGCCAAATTTATGCGACGATTCTCGTGGGAGATCTGCCCTTTACCATACGCTTAACACATCAACAAAATGAGACGCATACCCTCTTCCCGGGCCAAACCCTTCCGATCCGTTATCGCCAGGATCAAATCAAATGGATTTAACTTAAGTTGAGCGATTTTTTGCGAAACTACGTGCCAAGATATTGAGCGCTCTGCAATAAAAAAAACAGTGCATTGACGGATGGCTAACCGATATTTATTTTATTTGGTACATCAGGCCCATCATCCATGATCAATTACTCAATCGCATTTCTTTGAAAAAGGAGGCTGTTATGCTGAAAAAACGGATAATCCCATTCATTGCCATCGCATTGATCATCACCGCGGGTAACGCCATTGCCGAAATGAAAATTAAACTCGGGGTTGTCACCAAACCGGGAAGTGCCCAAAACATCGCTGCCGAAAAGTTCAAAGAGTTGATCGAACAGCGTTCCAATGGGGATATCAAGGTTCAGATATTTCATTCGGCCTCTCTGGGCAACGAGACCGAGATTCTTCAGCAGGTCCAGCTCAATGCGATCCAGATGGCCGTTGTTACCGGCGGCCCCTTTGACACCTTCGATCCGATTACCCGTGTGGTCAATTACCCTTTTCTGTTTAGAGATAATGAGCAGGCCGATAAAATTCTTGACGGTCCATTGGGCACAGAGATTTTAAAAAGCCTGGAGAGCTCCGGATTCAAAGGTTTGTGTTTTTCGGAAAACGGCTTTCGCAATCTGACCAACAGCAAACATCCCGTCAAAAGTCCCGACGATATCCAAGGATTGAAAGTGCGTGTGATGGCATCCGCGATTCATAAGGCCATCTGGCAATCGCTGGGCGCCAACCCCACCCCTATGCCATGGCCGATCTATACGGAGCTGGAGCAAGGGGTGATCGACGGTCAAGAAAATCCCCTCTGGGTGATGGAGGTTTATAAATTTTATGAAATCCAAAAACACATGACGCTCTCTCGCCATGTGTACTCCTATCATATCGATGTTGCTTCGCTGAAATGGTGGAACACCCTGGATCCTAAAACACAAGAAATGATCCAAAAGGCTATGGTTGAAGCCGCCGTTTACCAGCGCAAAGACAATCGTGATAAAAATGCGGCACGGTTACAGATGTTAAAAGAAAAAGGGATGGCTGTTGTAGAAAATCCTGATATTGGTGCCTTTCGCGCTAAAGTCGCCGGATTAAAGGATATGGACATTTACAAAGATCCCGAAGTCCAGGCGCTTTTGGTAAAAATGATGGAAGCGACCAAATAACCGAAAAGGGTTAGGAGCTGCCCTTTGAACAAATTCGACCGCGTTAGCCTTTCAATCAACCATTGGGTTGAGTACCTGCTTTTCGGCCTCGGCATTTCAATGGCCGTTATTGTGGCCTTGCAGGTTTTTTTCCGGTATGCGCTCAATCAATCCCTGTTTTGGTCCGAAGAGCTGGCCCGCTACCTGCTCGTCTGGCTGACCTTTTTGGGGGCCACTGCGGCCTATCGGCGCAAAGTTCATCCGGGTGTGGATTTTTTTTACATACGCTTGCCCGGCCCATACCAGAAAACATTTAAACTGATCACCTATTTGGTTTCCATGGCCCTGTTTTGGGTCATGACGATTTACGGCTACCAGTTCGCCCATTTCGTTCGCCTGCAAATTTCACCGGCCCTAAACCTGCCCAAATGGATCATTCTGGGGATTATCCCCGTCTGTGGCCTTATTTTTTTGATACACGGCATGGCCTTCATCGCCACCTTGCTGACCAAAAAACACCCATGACGACTGAAATCCTCTTAATCTCACTTTTATTCTTATTTGCCATTAACACGCCCATTGCCATTGCCATCGGCGTCGCGTCCCTTTTAGCCATCTTTATCCAGGGTGATTTCACCATGATGATGGTGGTTCAACGCATGTTCGGCGGGACCGATTCGTTTCATTTAATGGCGGTGCCGCTTTTCATGTTTACCGGCGCCCTCATGGAAGCGGGAGGCATCAGCCGCCGGATCATCGATTTTGCCAATTCGTTAGTCGGCTGGCTGCCAGGTGGTTTGGCAGCCGTTACCATTGTTTCGGCCATGTTTTTTGCCGGCATTTCCGGATCCGCCGCCGCCGATACCGCTGCCGTGGGCGCGATCTTAATCCCGGCCATGAAAAAGTCCGGTTATGAATCGGATTTTGCCGCCGCGGTTCAGGCCTCGGGGGGCTCCATTGGCGTTATTATCCCCCCATCCATTCCCATGATTATTTTTGGATTTTTAACGGGAGCCTCCATTGGCCAGCTCTTCGCCGCCGGTATCCTGCCGGGCGTACTGATCGGATGTTCATTGATCGCCGTCTCCACCTATATTTCATCTAAAAAAGGCTATGCCGCCACTACCGGGTTTTCGCTGATTGAAGTGGGCCACACTTTTCGGCGCGCATTCATTGCCCTGGGCGCTCCGACCATTATCCTTGGGGGCATCCTGTTCGGTATTTTTACCGCCACCGAATCCGCCGCCGTGGCGGTTGTTTACGCATTGGTCGTTGGTCTCTTGGTCTATCGCAAGATCAAGCCCAAGGATCTCGTTCCCCTTTTTATCGATGCCGCCATCACCTCATCCATCGTGATGTTTATCATTACCACGGCTTCCGTATTCAGCTGGATTGCCGCTATCGAAGATATTCCCGCCCGCCTGGCCGGTACCCTTCTCAGCATCACTGACCATCCCACCGCTCTATTACTATTGATCAACCTGATTCTTTTGATTGCCGGGACTTTTGTTGAAACCACCGCAGCACTCATCCTGCTGGTTCCCATGATCACCGCAATGCTCCCTTCATTAGGGATCGACTTGATCCAACTGGGGGCCATCGTGGTGGCCAATCTGGCCATCGGCATGCTCACGCCCCCCATGGGCATCTGTCTGATTGTGTCGTGTTCCATATCCGGAGATAGCTTAAGTGCCATCAGTCGGCGGGTCCTACCCTTTTTGGCGGTACTGATCGTCGATCTGTTGATCATCAGTTTTTACGCCCCCTTAACCATGTGGTTGGCCGGATTGGTGGCAAAATAGTCCTAATTACCGCCTTTTCTTTAGCTGTTTGATAAAAATAAAATAAAGCTAATGGCCTCTCCGGCCGATATAACAATTATAGCGATAATAGGTGGAAATCGTATTTGAATATTTTTATCGAAAAAACCATTCGATAAGCGGGTGATGCAGATAAATGGACACCGTACAAAAGCGAATAGAGATCGATGCCTTAGGCGAGGATAAAACGGGCGCTATCGACAATAGCGTTGCCCGGAGTGATTCGTTTAATCAAAAGCATTTAAGAAATTCAAAACTATCCAACCAAGATTTGGACGGTTCAGATTTGGTTGGCGCTGACCTGACCGGCATAAATTTGGCCGGTATGAATCTGGCCGGTATGGACCTAACCGGTATTGACCTGGCCGGTAAAGACCTGACCGGCGCCGATCTGTCCAATGCGAGATTGTTTCAAGCCAATATGAAGGGTGTTCACTTGAATAATGCAATCCTTGATGGCGCAGAACTCGCCGGCGCTGATTTATCTCAAGCGGAAATGGGCAACGTCAGTGCAAAAAACACGGGTTTCGGTATGGCCAATCTGGAAAACGCGAAATTATTCAATGCGAATTTTGAAAACGCAACCTTATCTCTCGCATGTCTCAATGGCACTGATTTTAAGGCAGCTGTGCTAAATGGGGCTAGATTGAGGGAGGCCCAACTGCAGCGAGCCGATTTCACCCATGCCCAGCTTAAAGATGCGGATATGTCATTGTGTAATGTGAGTGAGGCCAGTTTTAAGAATGCTGATTTGAGGCGGGCCCGGCTTCGCGCTTTGACCGGGTTTGAGAATGCCAATTGGATCGGGGTTGACATCAGAGATGTTAACTTTTCGGGCGCTTACCTGATGCGACGCTTTATCATTGATCAAAATTTTTTATATGAATTCAAACATCGCAGCAGACTCACATCTCTTCTTTACAATATCTGGTGGATCACAAGCGATTGCGGACGAAGCATCGCCAGATGGTGCTTTTGGACCTTTCTCTTAGTCCTTTTGTTCGGATTGCTGTACACGGTCACGGATGTCAATTTTGGCCAGTATAAAACCTGGCTTTCTCCTTTTTATTATAGTGTGGTTACCCTGACAAGCCTAGGTTATGGGGATGTTGTCCCGGCTTCCGCAAGCGCACAGATGATTGCCATGCTGGAAGTGTTACTAGGATATGTGATGTTGGGGGGGCTTTTGTCAATATTTGCCAATAAAATGTCTAGAAGGGCTGATTAGCACATGCTAAAACTATTCAAGAAAAAAAGAAAGAAGTCCTCGCAAGATCTACAAAAAATCATCGATGGGTTTAAACTCCCCAGTTTTCCTGCTACCGTGATGAATGTCTTGTCCATGCTCAGGAAACCCGATATTTCCATGGGTGACATTGCCAATACCGTGCAAGTCGATCCGGGCATAAATGTCAGAGTCCTGACAATGGTAAATTCGGCCGCTTTCGGGTTATCATCGAAAATCAGCAATATTCAACACGCGGTTACCCTACTCGGTAAATCAAGGCTTGAAGCGATCGTCCTCTCTCTGGCGGTCAAAGACTCGCTTCCGACAATGCGTCTGAACGGTCACGATATGAACGGTTTCTGGCTTGCCGCCGCACGTCGGGCTTCATTAGCACGTGCCCTTGCGCAGTATCTGCATCCGAAAACGCAGTCAGAGGCATTTACAGCAGGCCTGCTTCAGGATATGGCGGTTCCTTTTTTGGCCAAGTATAAAGGAACTGAGTATGGTCGCGTACTCAGTGATTGGGATGCAGATGATTCGATAAAGCTTGAAGAACTTGAAAAAGAGTCCCTCGGATTTGATCACCAGCAGATCGGCGCCCTGGTGGCCAAAAATTGGGAGCTCCCCAATTATTTAATCCAAGCCATTGCCAGCCATCACCTTGATTTTGATGCGTCCGAAGTCGACCCGGCAATTAAAATCGTTTCCGGACTAAAAACCAATACCGATTTCAATGGCGCCACGGAGATGGTACATGTCTGCAAGACAAAATTCAGTTTTTCAAATCCAGAAATATCGGAGATTATCAAAAAGGCCTTTGACGATGCCGAAGACTTTTCACAGATGCTGCAATGATACCAGGGTTAATGTTAAATAATTCTTGTACTTGAAACGTATTTCTATTATCAGATGACAATGCAACCTAAGTTGAGCGATTTTTTGCGAAGCTATGTGCCGAGATATTGAGATGATAAGGTTTTCAAAAAACGGAGGTGCCCCGTAGGAATGCCCTTGGGGTGCATATCCGTGGATATGCTGAGTATTTTTGAAAGCCTTAGTGCTCAATAGATTGGTGCAGAGCGAGTAAAAAATCGCTCAATTTAGGTGTAAATAAGGTTTTGCCGGACCCGACCATCCAAAGAAGACTATTGAGAGTATCATGGACATCTCAGCCCTCCTTCAAGCGACCGTTTCACCCATACAAAAACAGCTCCCAACTGATTTATCCGATCTAAAATCAGGGCTAAAATCCAACCTTACGGTAACGGGACGGGTCATTCAGGCCGATTTGGACGGAAAGGTTCTGATCGATTTCGGTAATTTTCGGGCAGCGGCTAAAATCGCGATACCGGTTGAAAAGGGGCAGGTTCTCGATTTTGTCTTAGAAAAAAAGGGCGACCAACTGGCCGTGAAAGTTATCTTGCCCGATAACAGGGAAGCACCGGTTTCTAACGTGTCGAACACATCGAAGACGGCCTTGCCAAGTCAAATAGCACCACAATTAACGGAAGTACAAACCCAAGCAAGTCAAGCGGTAAGACATTTTGAAATATTACCGGATAAAGTCTATAAGGAGTTGCTTGCTGATATAAAAACCCTTTTAAGTAAAAACACAATCCAACCTGAAGGACAGAAATTCCCACCCAACATTCAACACTCTTTGGAAAAAATTACCACGTTTTTTAAACCCATGCCTGTTGGGCAAGATATATTTAACCAAGTCTCACAACTAAAATCTTTTGTTGAAGATTCGGGTATCTTTTTCGAAAAGAAAATTGAAGATGTGATCACACAATTGGCACGAACTTCAGAAAAAGTTTCCACCGGGGATATTGGCACATCAACCGATATAAAACATATTCTATCAAAAGATTTAAAGCCGAATTTGCTTATCCTGAAAAACTATCTTTCAGACCCGGAGGTGATGGATAAAATTATCGACCCAAAAGGGCTGCAACGGATTCAAAGCTCTGTCGAACAACTTCTTTCAAATGTGCATCAACAGCAGGAAGTGTCGACGAATCGGCCCAATGACCCCGACATGCTCCAGGTATTTTCTTACACCCTTCCCTTTCAGGACAGTGAACAAAAATCCCGAATTAAAGTATATTATCCAAAGAAAAAAGTCGGCCAAAAGGCGGGATCGCATCGGGTATCGCTTCTTCTGGATATGGACCGTTTGGGAACGGTCCGAGCGGATCTGGTTCCTGTTAACAAGGATTTGAATATCACTTTTTTTGTAAAGAATGAGGATACCCGCCAGCTGATTGAAGCCAATTATGATGAGCTGACGGATGCCCTGGTAACGACTTTTGACCATTTTTATATCAATGCCATGGTATCGGATAAAAAAATCGAACGTTTTGATACCGAAGATTTTGGGCCGACGTCCAACCGGCAAATCGACATTAAGGCCTGATAATGAAACCCCCTAAAAAAGCGGTTGCGCTTAAATATGATAAAACCCTTGATCGTGCGCCAAAAATTGTGGCCAAAGGGAAAAATCAACTGGCAGAGAAAATAATCGCTATCGCCAAAGAAAACGACATCCCCATGGTAGAAGACCAAAACCTGGCTCAAATCCTCGAAGCGCTGGATCTCGAGACGGAAATCCCTCCGGAACTCTATCGCGCTGTAGCCGAAGTACTCGCCTTCGTTTATCGGCTCAATCAGCAAATCTGATCGACAGTTTACCCTATTGATGTAAATCGTTTCTTGATAAAATAGTCAGATCATGTAAAATTCGATTTAATATTTTGATACATTTCTTTGGTAATAGCCCCCATCTCATTTAAAACAGGTGATACCAAAATATGAAAAAAGAAATGGAAAGGCGCCGTCATCTTCGGGCCCCGCTAGCCGTGACCGCTGTTTTAAAAACACGGCAAGGCAGCATGGAAGGTAAAACCGCAGATATCAGTGTTAGCGGCCTTGCGGTTATCTTATTTTTAGAAAAGCCCGATATAGGTGACGAATTCGAGATTACACTCAAGTCATCTGAAAACCATGAAATGTCAGTGACCTGTGAAGAGGTATGGTCGGGTAAAATTATTTCTAACGAGACGATCTACAATGCGCTGGGCGTCGAGTTTATCAAAATCTCCCCCAGTGATCGCAAAATCATCGCTTCAATGGTTGAAGAATACTATTTGGTTTAAATAATATTCTTTACTCATCTGTTTTATGATTGCAAATTCCAAACAATTATAATAGGCTATATCGTTAATCGAAATATTGGGGACTTTTACTATCTCCACTTTCGGATATGCAGATGAGAATTGACCCGACCACCTATCAAAAATCATCCTTCGTAAAATGGCCTTTACAGAACGGCCAGGAGCGAATAGGATCGCCCCCATCTTCAAATAGACGTTTCGCCGCCAAAGAGCGTGTTGAGCGCCAAAACTATCAAATGGTGCCCTATCGGCCGCCTTTACCAATAGAAAAGAAATCGGCTCAAGAACTTAAATTGTTGCATAGAGCGTCTCCCAATGAGGATAGATTGCCGCCAACAAACATTACCAAGATCTATCAAAAGTACGCGATTAACTCCATAGAGAGAACAAATAGACAGATCGATATACGTATTTAAGGCCATATTGTTCACACGGAGCCCAATCAAACCGATTTGACGATTTTATGGAGCAGATCGTCTTCTCCCATCTGGAGTAATATTTGAACCGCCGCCGATTTCAAAAAGGGTCTTTCGCTTTGGGCCAGCAGGCTCAACTGATTTACCGAAATATCACCACATCGAATCAGGGCATCTCGCGCCACAGACCGAATACGCCAATTATCATCTTCCAAAAGAGACAACAGCTGTTCGGTTCGCCCAGAGGCTTTTTCCTCGCCCATTCGTTCAATCAGCGCTATCTTGGTGGGCATGTCCCCGTGCAGGTACAATTGCGACCATTGGTTGCCGATGGGAACACCGGCACGAATCGCCGCATGCACAAAAGCCGAACCACGCGTTTCGATTGAAAACTTATCAAGCACGTCTTTGAACAATCGTTTGCAATCCCCGTAGTGTGTCGCAATCGCTACCAATCCGGCCGTCACAACCTGTTCGGATTCGGCCCCCAGCGCCTGAAGAACCAGCGCCACACTTTCCGCAGGAAAAGTTTCGGCGCCCCAATTTAATATCCAAATACGATTTGAATCCGAAAGTGTATGCCATTGATCCTTTAAGGTATCAAACGCTGATTTGCCCTGGGTAATGAGAAACCCGTTTGCTTTGTCGGCCAGAGGGCCCTCGAGCTCGACTTTCCACAGGGCGAATGTGTCGGGTGTAAGCGGTGGAGGAGATAAGGCTTCATCTCCGGCCAACAGCGCTGCTCGAAGCTTGACCTGATCTTCAATGGCGGGACACAACATCACGGCCCGGCCTGCTTCTTTGGCATGTAGCGATGTCGGGGCGTCGTAAAGAAATCGTTCAAAATACGCAATGACGGTCTTCTCCGGCTCAAGACGCAGTCGCCTGGCCGCCGCCACAACCAAAAAAGGCTCTTTATCGGAAGCAAATATGTTGCGGGCACACACTGTCACGCGGGGATCATCAAATGCCACTAGAGCGGCGAAAAGGGAACACCGAAGAGAAATATTGGGTGAAACGGTTAGTTGGTAGGACAGTTCATCAATGGCATCACGCCCTTGATAGCTCCCGAATAAAAGCGCTTTTTCGGGTGCCTGTGCGATCGCTTTTAAAGTCGCCAGACGTACTTCTAACGATTCCGAACGCAATGAATCAAAAAACGCCGCCGTTGTCTGCACTCTTTTGGTTTCGATCCCGGGAGGTTTACCGTCGTCGGCCGTCATATCAGGCAATGCCTTCAGGCTCTAGAATCACTTCCAGACGCGTAGAATACTTATCGCAGTCGCATTCGGGAACCGTGTCGGAGCCGATATCATTTTTCAATTCATGGTAGTAGGTTTTGCCGTGATTTCGAAATCCGAATTTATCGATCAATGAGATCGTACGTGAAGCGCTGATGTGAAACAGCTTTAGGACACTGATTCCGAAAAAAAGACCCACACCAAGATCAAAGCCATTGCTATGACTAAACTCCACCTTAACCTTTGAAGGATGCCTTGCAACCTCGCCATCGTCAGCGGCTTGCCCCACAAGTTTATCGTCTTGGGGCTTGAAATCACCGTACTCCTTGTCATCCACAAAAACACGATGAATAGCGATATTGACGGGGATACCGATATACACTTCCGGGCCGAATTCAACGCCACCCAATAGGGCATGCAATGATTCATCAATAGCCAGGAGTGCCGGAATTTCATCAACGACGTCTATGGGTATTATCATCTTCGGATTGGCCCGCATTTTTCCGGAAAGCCCCATGGTTCGACGGCTTTCGTCATTAAATCCCCAAAACGTTTTATAGGCCTGATTGACATTATCGAGTTTATTTCTTTTCGCCAACAATGGCTGCTCTTCCGATTCGTTTAACATCAACTTGATCACCGTGAACATCAGGTCGATAAAATCAAATTCGATGCCAGCCGAAACGTGAAATGCTCTTTTCCAGGCATGATAGGTTTTGGGCGGCCAGGGAGTCCACTTAATATAAGTGTTCTGATGTTTTAGCTCGAAATCCATGGTAACGCCGAAGTTGGTCCCGAAAATCATTCCGGCCTTGACCTCGTCATCATCAACGGTAAGGGTCAGAGAGTCCGTCTCCGCTTCACCTTCAGCAAACATGGACATTGCAAATGCAGGTCCGCAAAGCCCGAAGAAGAAATCATATGAAACCCCTAAATACAAAGCGTAGTGCCATACCTTATGCCTTTTTCGATGCGAAAGTAATAAGCCGGCAGCTGCGGATCCGTCCAATCCGGCGCGAATCGTTCCCATTTCGGGAAACATGGGAAATCCCTCACAGATGCTTAGGGGTTCGGTTGTCGCAATCTTCGTTTTTTTTATCCCGGCCAACTCAGCCTCCTTATTTTATGAATCCCTTACCTACCATCCACTTTGAGCCCACTTTCAGTTTGGGCCATAAAAGCTACTCGGGAATTCCAACAACAACAGCGCTTGAAGCGTCCTCAAACTCGGCAATGAAGCATAGTTTGCCATGCATATCGACATGCTCGGTCTGCATACCGAATGTAATATCGTTCACAACACTCCCATCTTCGATGGCGTCACCGCGAGAAAGGATTGTGATATTATCGTTGCCGTTATAGGCACATAGCTCTACATCATCAGAGGTGGCGATGGTGTAATAGAGCAAGCCCTCATCACCTATCACCGGTGCACCAAAAGTAGACACCGGGTATCCATTGGGTGACAAATCGCCGGTTTGTAAAACCAACACGCCATTGTAGTAAAGGGCGAGATCGTTTTCGCTGAGATGAACGATATGGGCCGGATTTTGGAAAGAACCGATTCGCGGACCATAAATAACGTCTCCCGCCGAACTCAGCAGCCCACTAGCCTTCGCCGCCGGGGAAACGCCCATGGCCTTGGCTGGCGCCAGAAGTGTAGAGGGAGCGTCGGCGGCCGTATTCCCCATGAAAAGGGCTGTCCCGAAAGAATCTGAAGCAGGCTGTTTGGTTTCACTTGTGCCCAATCCGGCATATTGCACATTTGCCTGAACCACATAATTTCCACCGTCATTTAGATCAACCAACCCGAATGACCGAATAATCCCATCGGCATCAGGCGTCAAATCGGAATCAAAGGCTACCAATCTGGCTTGCTTGTCATTTTGCCCGCCCGGAAAAAAGAAAAGGCCCTGGTGGGGACGATTCGTTTCGTTATAAGTAAATCGTGCCGCCAGGAGAATATCATTATTATCATGGACATCCACATCGCCAAATGCCTGGCTGAATATCCCATTTTTCCCAGGGATTTTATCCAAAAAACCGACAACTCGGGAAAAAAATCCCTTCCGCTTTTCCAGGTAAACGCCCTGCCCGGAAGTCCCCTCCAATCTGGCAACCGTTACAAAGGTGCCGTGGCGGCTAATATCGCTTTGACGGATTCGTTTAACCCGATGGCCGTCAGGCAGTTGGTCACCGTCATGAATAACCGTTCGCATCGAGGTAATGGTAGGCCGTTCCCCGCTATAATCCATAACCAGTTCGTAACATCCGATTTCCCCATTTGTCTCAGCGGCGTGAAAGTAAATTTCGTTTCGGTCGTTTATCATGGCCGATCCGGGCAACGAATCACAAACCGCATTATTGGGCAGGTGTTCGCCGATATTGAAAACCCTGTAATAGCGATAACCACTGGGAAGCGCGCCGTAAAATCCGGCCCCGCCCGAGGGCCCATCGGACGACCCGCAGGACGATAAAGTGACCCCACCCAATGCAGCCCCCATCAGCTTTAGAAAATCTCTTCGGCTTTTCTTCATTTCTCTCCCCGGTAATTATTCAGATAAAATGTGGATCTAAAATAGGCATCGAACGCAATGGCATAAAATGTATAAGAATCAAATATCATCCCGAATTTTAATTTAACGTATCGTTTTATTTCAAAAACGCGATCAGAAGTCAATGAAACGCACTACTTATTACATGCCTGGCACACTTTGATACGTATCATCCGTTTTCTTTCTTGACGTAGGACGGATAAATCAATACGGAAAGCGGAATGTATCCTTTTTCTTACAGCAAGCCTTCGAATAACCGTATCCATCGTCCTTTAAGATGGATGCCATTCCTGATGCTCTCCATCGCCCCTTTATGTTGGGCCGGAAATGTCGTTCTGGCGCGGGGCGTGATAGACATCATTCCGCCGATAGGATTCGCCTTCTGGCGCTGGACAACAGCGTTTCTGATACTGCTGCCGTTTTCTCTGAATCAGGTAAAAAAAGATTGGCCCATGGCCAAAAAGGGGTGGAAGTATCTATTGCTCTTATCCATATTGGGCATCAGCTGTTTTAACACACTGCTATATGCTGCCGTGCATACCACGACAGCGATCAATGCAGCCCTTATCCAGACCTCGATGCCGGCGTTCATCATTTTGATATCGCTGTTTTATTACAAAGAGCGGGTTTCATCCATCCAAATTGTTGGCGTGACGCTATGTGTTTTAGGTGCATCGCTGGTGGTTTTGCATGGTCAACTTGAACGTCTGTTGGATTTCTCCTTGGCCCTGGGAGATATTCTCATGATCCTGGCCGTCATCTGTTATGCCTTTTACTCTGCCCTTTTACCCAAACGCCCCAGCATTCATATGGTAAGTTTTCTGACCTATTCGTTCGGCCTCGGTGCCATCGGTCTACTGCCCGCCTACATCTGGGAATTGATTCGACAAGGCGGTGTACCGGTTACCCCGCATGTTATAGCCAGCATTCTTTACGTTGCCCTGTTTCCATCCATAATCGCCTATTTTTGCTGGAACAGTGGGATTGAGGCGATCGGCGCCAATAAAGGGGGTTTGTTTATCAATCTTACCCCTGTTTTTGCCTCCCTGATGTCCATTCTATGGCTGGGTGAATCATTGCATACATTTCATCTGCTGGGTATGTTGCTTATCGGTGGCGGCATGTTAATGTTTAATCGAAAATAGATTATTACTGATTTTAGACGTTTTCTCTATGCTGGAAAATAAGGAACCCCTATGAAACGCTGGTTGAAGGTTATATTATTTATTTTTTTGATTGTCGTTACGGTGGTTTTGGCTGGCGCGGGATGGTATATTGGCAAAGCCATTCCCATCGGAACCGGATATGCCGCAAAATATCTTTGTTCCAGTGTTTATATATCCCACCGCGATCCGGAAACCGTGTTTCGCGAAGATATCGCACCCGTCCATTTTTTGTATAAAATCATCAAGGCCCATACAACCGTTGAAAACGGAATAAAGAGCGCTGAGGCCAGATCATTGGGGATTTTCAAATCCAAAGCCATATACCGCGAAGGGTGTGGTTGTACCTTGGTGGCTGGGGTTACCGATGAGGCCCTGATAGACCAGACGTTTATGAACATCAGTCCAGAAACATCATTTACGCCCCTCCCTCAAAATCTGCCCTGGCCCCATGGCGATAACGAGTCCCTGGAACCGCTGCCCCCCGGGGTCAATGCCGACCAGTTAAAACTGGCAATGGGTCGTGCTTTCGAAGAGCCTGGGCTTGAAAAGAAACGCAATACACGGGCGGTACTCGTGGCCTATGACGGCCAACTCATCGCCGAACGCTACGCACCGGGCTTTGATCGGCACATGCCCCTTCTGGGATGGTCAATGAGCAAAAGCGTCACCAATGCCCTGGTGGGTGTTCTTGTTGCCCAGGGGAAATTAGATATCGCCCAAGAAGCACCCGTCCCCGAATGGCGTCAATCCGGTGACCCAAGGGCTAAGATTACTTTAGATATGCTGATGCGCATGAGCAGTGGTCTCAAATTTGAGGAGACTTATGCCCCCTTTTACCTGGTGACCGACATGTTATACAATCGCTATGATTTTGCCGCATTTGCCGCCGACCAGCCCCTTGAAACGAAACTGGACAGCGAATGGTACTACTCCAGTGGTACCGCTAATATTATTGCCAGAATCGTTCGGCAGACAGCGGAAAAAGAATACGCCAACTACTACACTTTCCTGCGGCAGGAATTATTTGAAAAAATTGGCATGGCCAGTGCCGTCATGGAGCCGGACCCATCCGGGACCTTTGTGGGCTCTTCCTATACCTTTGCCACACCTCGGGATTGGGCTCGGTTTGGGCATTTCTATCTTCAAGACGGTGCCTGGAAGGGACAAAGACTTTTACCCGAGGGGTGGGTAAAATATACCACGACACCAACACCGGGGGCGCCACAAGGTAGATATGGCGCGCTTTTCTGGTTAAACGCCGGCACCGCATCCGATCCTGCTGACCGCAGGTGGCCCCGCCTACCCCCGGATACCTATTGTGCCAAAGGATTTCAGGAACAATCGGTCTGCGTTATTCCATCAAAAAAACTGGTTTCCGTGAGACTTGGGTTGAGCAATGACCGCTCTGCGTGGAATCTGGAAACGTTTATTGAGGACATTCTGGCCGCCCTCCCCGATGCCTGAAAGAAAAAGCCTGGATTACGATCTCGTATAAACGTTACCGCATGGGCAAACCCATTTTAACCTTAAGATAGGCAGCGGCGAAGCCTTTTATACGCCTATTTTTCGCTTGACTCCTTTTAGGCGTAGCTGTAATATAGCTTTGTTGTAACTTCACCTAAATAATTCTTTGCCATTGAACCCAACAAAATAGGAGTATTCGATGTTATTGGAAGGTAAAAATGCGATTGTTTCCGGTGGCTCCCAGGGAATTGGGGCGGCCATTGCTCTAGATCTTGCCGCGGAAGGTGCCAACGTATGCCTCACCTATCGCAAACACGCCGATGAAGGGGAAGCCTACGCCCAGAAGATTCGCGACATGGGCCGTAAGGCGCTGGCCGTTAAATGCGATATTTCATCCTTCTCCGAAGCAGAGAATGTGGTCAGCCAGGCCCTGGATGCATTCGGCCGTATCGATATTTTGGTAAACAACGCCGGTATGAACTGGGATGGTGTTTGTTGGAAAATGAGCGAAGAACAGTGGGATCGGGTGCTGTCGGTTAACTTAAAAGGCTATTTTAATTTCACCCGGCACGTGGCCCCCCTGCTTAAAGAACAAAAATACGGGAAAATCATCAATATTACCTCCATCAACGGCTTACGGGGAAAATTCGGTCAAACCAATTATTCGGCCTCAAAGGCCGGTATCATCGGTTACACCAAAGCCGTCGCCAAAGAACTGGGTGCATTTGGCGTCAATGTCAATGCCGCTGCCCCGGGGCTCATTGAAACGGGCATGCTAAAAGAATCGGAAGCCCGGGACAAGATCATTGATCTGGCCATGGCGGAAATCGTCATGAAACGCGTTGGCCAGCCGGAAGATCTGGCCAACCTGGTCAGCTTCCTGGCCTCCGATAAAGCGCGCCACATTACCGGCGAAATCATCAAGGTTGATGGTGGACAATATATCTAAATTTACGGTAAGCCTTTAATATTTTATAAATTAATAACCGCTACCGTATTAAATCGATAAAAAAATTCGTTTTTAGTTTAACTTTGCGCCATTTCACATAATAACCGTAATCGTATTACCGGGAGGAATCATGGGAAGAGTCGCCATTATCGGCGTTGGACAAAGTCAATTTGTCCGCAGTTATCCCGGCGCAATCCGGGAATTGGTATTCGAGGGGTTCAAGGAAGCTGTCACTGATGCCGGTATTACCGGCAAGGACATCAACGCGTCAGTTGTCTGCTCGGCACCCGAGTATGACAAGCAGCGTTCTCCGGCCGGTGTATTTGCTGAATACCTGGGCCTCAATCCGCAGCCGACGTTTTACGCGGAAAGTCTTTGTTCATCATCCAGTATGGGGCTTCGGCTGGCCTATTCTCTGGTTAAATCGGGACTGCACGATGTTGTCGCCGTGCTCGGGTTTCAGAAGATGTCGGAAATTTCATCATCCGAGTCTCAGGAGCGCATGGGCCGCGGCGCCGATATTCAATGGGAAAGCCCTTTCGGGACCATGATGCCGGCCTACTATGCCATGCATGCCCAGGCCCACATGGATCGCTATGGCACCACACCCGAAGACCTCGCCCTGATTCGCGTCAAAGCCTCCACTTACGGGCAAATCAATGACCGGGCGGTTTACCGCAAAGCCGTAACGGCCGACATGTTTACCGATCCGGACAGTATGATGTCCAATTCGGTATCCAGCCCCTTGCGGGTCGGAGATTGTTGCGCCAACGCGGATGGAAGTTCCTGTTTAATCGTTGCTTCCGAGGAAAAAGCGAAACAATTCAGCCAAAAACCGATCTGGATCCTTGGTGTCGGGGCGGCATCTGCGCCGGTCAATATGGTCGGGCGCGAGCACTTCAGCGGATTGGATGCGGCCAAACTGGCTGCGGATCAGGCCTACCAAATGGCCGGCATTACTGCGGCCGATGTCGATGTGGCCGAAGTACATGACTGCTTTACCATTGCCGAAATGATGGCTTACGAAAATCTTGGTTTCGCAGAGCCCGGGAAAGGACCGGAGTTGATTCGGAACAAGGAAACCTACAAAGAGGGTCGTATTCCCGTCAACGTAGACGGCGGCCTGCTTTCCAAGGGTCACCCCATCGGTGCCACCGGCGGGTCCCAAATTCGAACCATCGTCCTGCAACTTCGGGATGAGGCCGGAGAGATTCAGGTAAATAATCCCAAAATCGGCCTGATCCATAATATTGGAGGCGTTGGCCTCTACGGTAATGTCAGCATTCTGGGGAGGGAATAATGGGCAAGAAAAAAGAGATTGACGACCGATTTAAAAATTTCGGGACAGTCAGCTTTACGGCAACCACCAAAGTCAATGATTTCATCGACCATTTGAAAAACGATAAAGTAATGGGATCCAGCTGTAAACAATGCAGCCAAAAATATTTCCCCCCCCGTGCGGATTGTCACGCCTGTTTAAGCAGTGACATGGAGTGGTTTGAGATTACAGGGACCGGCAAACTCCTCACCTATAGCAAGCTGGCCTTTGCGCCAGTGGGCTTCCAGGACGATGTCCCCTACTCCATTGCGGTCATCGACTATGGTGAATTTAAGGTTTTCGGGCGACTGGCAAGCAGCCTGGCCGATGAAGATGTTCAGATCGGCATGCCGTTGAAAACAGTTGCCAATCAACTTCCCAACGACCAACTCAATTTTGTTTTTGATAAGGGATAAGAGAGGTATCTACCATGACGGACTCAAAATATATCCAATTGGCAAAAGCCGACGGTGTTGCCCGTATCACTTTTGACCGACCCAAACATAATGTGTTTAATATTGACATGATGCGGTCGTTCAACAGCGTGCTAAAAGACCTGGTAACCGAGGGTGATTTAAAATGTGTGGTACTTTGTGGCGAGGGGAAGAGCTGGTGCGCCGGGGTTGACGTAGGTGATCATAAACCTGAAATGGTTGAAGATATGATCTCAACCTTTGATGAAAGCTTTAAATACCTGCATGCCTTCAAAATACCGACCATTGCAGCTGTTCAAGGTGCCTGTCTGGGTGGCGGCATGGAGTATGCGATTGCCTGTGATATCGTTATTGCTTCCGAAGCAGCATCTTTCGGTCAGCCCGAAGTCCGGCTTGGATTTTTTCCACCATATGCAGCCGTCCGTTTGCCCCAATTGATCGGGCAGGCCAAAACCATCGAAGTATGCACCACCGGACGCATCTACTCAGCGGCAGAAGCTCTGGCAATGGGATTTATTGGTCGGGTGGTTCCTAAAGACAGTTTTACGGATGAGGTGGAAAAAACGATCAAAAACATCACCGCCAGCAGCCCCTTAATCCTGCGTCTTAATAAACAAGCCGTCTTGAGTAACTTGGGAATGCCTTTAGATAAGGCCCTGGGCGAGGCCAATGATCAATTTCTCAACCAGCTAATGAAAACCGAGGATACACTGGAAGGTATTGCCAGTTTTTATGAAAAACGCAAACCGGAATGGAAAAACCGGTAAATGATCCCATAGCAAATGAACGCATGATATTCATCACCCAATTATTATCCCGATAACTGTGTCGAGGAGGATATTCTATGTCGGAAATTAACAAAATCGGCGTCATCGGTGCCGGTAACATGGGCAGCGGCATTGTTCAAAAAATCGCCCAAGAAGGCATTGATGTCGTCATGGTCGACATCAAAGATGAGTTTGTTGAGCGGGGCCTGAACACAATCAAAGGGTTACTGGCCGAAGGTGTTGAACGCAAAATTTTCAGTGAAAAACAAGTGGAAGAGACAATGTCCCGCATCCAGGGAACCAGTGATATGAATGCCGTGGCCGATGCGGATCTGGTGATCGAAGCTGTCTTTGAAGACAAAAATGTCAAAGCCGACCTGTTTGAAAAACTGGATAACATTTGTGGTAAAAATACCATTCTGGCCACGAATACCTCCTCTTTTTATGTTCGGGAATTTGCCGAAAAAACCAACCGACCGGACCGGTTCATCGGCCTGCACTACTTTTTTCATCCAGCCAAAAACCGACTCTTGGAAGTCATTCCATGGGAAAAAACCAGCACCGATACTATCGAAAAATCGCTTCTGGCCGCCAAACTTCACGGGAAAACATCCATTCTGGTCAAAGATGCCCCCGGTTTTGCCGTCAATCGATTTTTCGTTCCTTTTTTAAATGAAGCCGCCCGCATGCTGGAAGAGAAAGTGGCGGATATCCCGACCATCGAAGCCGCCGCCAAACAGGCCTTCCGAATCGGTATGGGACCATTCGAGCTGATGAACGTTACCGGGATCCCTATCGCCGTACATGCCGCCACCACCCTCGGAAATGAGCTGGGGCCGTTTTACGCCCCGGCCCAAGCGCTCGTTGATCAAAAAGAGGCCGGAGAGAACTGGAACTTAAGTGGTGATGTGGACGACTCGAAACTTCAGCCGGTGATGGATCGCTTTAACGGGGTTTGCCTCGGTGTGGCCGCAGCCCTGGTTGATGAAGACGTCGCCACCATAGAAGACACAGATCGCGGGGCCAAAATCGGGCTACGCTGGGCCATGGGCCCCTTTGAGTTGATGAACCGACTGGGTATCGACAAAACCCATGAGGTCGTCGCGGCCATCGCCGACCGATATGCGGATTTTAATATGCCTAAAATCCTTGAGACCCAAAAAGCGGCTGGTAAGCCCTTTGAGTTCAACTTCGTAGACTTGGATATCAAAGGAAATCTTGCCTATATTACCTTGAATCGCCCCGAGGCCATGAATGCACTCAATGAGGCCGTTGTCGGCCAGCTTGAAGATCGGTTTACCCAAGCTGAAAACAATGCCGATGTGGATGCCATTGTTATCCAAGGCGCCGGTAAGGCATTTGTGGCAGGTGCCGATATCCGTTACTTCGTAAAAAATATCAAAGCCGATAAGATCGATGACATCGTTGCCTTCACCCGCAAAGGGCATGAACTGCTTCTTAGAATTGAAAATTCATCGAAAAATACCATCGCCCTCTTGGATGGCCTCTCCCTCGGTGGCGGTAGCGAGTTGGCCCTGGCATGCCAGGCCATCGTGGCCACACCCGCGGGATCCATGGCCTTTCCGGAAACCGGTATCGGCATCTTTCCCGGACTTGGGGGGATGCTCCGTATGACCCGCCATGTAGGACCCGAGTTGGCCAAATATTACACCTTTACCGGCATGCCGATTGGTGCCGCCGATGCCCAGGCAATGGGAATCGTGACCCGCCTAGTCGAGCCAGGAGAGGTCGAATCCACCCTGAAGGATCTGGCAAAAGTAACGCTGGATAAATATGCTGTGCGAACCATTCCTGAGAAATTTGATGCGTTTGTCAAATTGGGTAACCCGGAAAATGCTACGCTACTTTTATCCGGGAAAACCCCCGAAAATATCTCAGCGGAGATCGCTGCGAAAACAGCCAAAATTGTGGGATTCAAGGCACCCATCGCGTTGAAGATTGCGGCAGAGATCATCGACGCCCAGGTTGGCCTGCCCATGGCTGATGCGGTAGAGGTGGAACTTGGGCGATTGCCTGAGATCTTCGCGACCGCCGATGCATACGAAGGACTCTCCACGGCAGGCCGCAAACGCCCAACATTTACGGGAAAATAACAACCGGCTGTAAAAACGAAACCGAAAAACAGGTGGGGTGACCAAGCCCCACCTGACAAACATGTGGAATAAACGAAGGCATTCCTTCGACATTCGACATTCCTTGCTCGAAACTCTTCGGTTCTCAGTCTATCAACACGAACGTCATGGTGCCTTTGATATGCCAGATCCAACCCAAGATATCCCGGCCCTCCTCATCATCGATATCGTTAATGATACCCTTGATCCGGCCAATCAATTCCCCATAACACCCCTCGCCCGCCAAATCATTGCACCGATTAACCATCTTTCCGCCGCTTTTCGCCGGCAAAAATGGCCCGTCATTTTCTCCACCGACGACTACCATACCGATGACTTTATTTTTTCTGAGAAAATGCCACCCCACTCGATTTCCGGCACCAAGGGTGCCGACATTGCGATTGAGCTCGATCGCCAGGATACAGATCTCTGGCTTCCTAAACCCCGTTTTTCAGCCTTTTTCGGCACCGATCTGGATCAACAGCTTCGCAAAATGGGCGTTACCCTGTGTGTTGTTACCGGTGTTGCCACCCATTTTTGTGTGATCACCACGGTCATGGATGCCCTCTGCCATGATTTTAAGGCCATATTGGTGGAAGATGCGACCACCGCCTTTTCCGAAGACCTCCACACCCATACTTTGAACCTCTATCGCCGCAACCCCCTATACCCCTTATTACGCGTTGTTTCATCGAAGAAACTGCTCGCCGAACTGGGTCAATCCCCTCCTCTTCTAAAACCTTAAATAATCGTAATTTTTTTCACTTGACTGTGCGTTTTTATAGCTGTAATGTAGCTGCATTTAGGCTACTAAAAATACGCGTTAACTTCAATTTGGTAATTGGTAATAGGACAAAAAGCGACCACTCTTTGAAAGGGGAAAAAACATGCACAAGTTACTAACGGACAATCCAGGAGAAAGGATGTTGCTGCTAGGCAACGAAGCCATCGCCCGAGGCGGCATAGAGGCGGGCGTCGGCTTTGCCAGTACCTATCCCGGTACGCCATCTTCGGAAATATCGGGTAATCTTTTTCAACTCTCAAAGGAAGCCGAGCTCTATTTCGAATATAGTACCAATGAAAAAGTATCCCTTGAAGTGGCGGCAGCGGCCTCAAACTCAGGTGTCCGCAGTATGTGCATGATGAAGCACGTGGGCCTTAATGTGGCCTCCGACCCGCTGCTTACCCTGGCGTATGTAGGGGTTAACGCGGGCATGATTGTCATTACGGCTGATGATCCGTTCATGTTCTCCAGTCAAAATGAACAGGATAATCGCTATTATGCCAAACTTGGTGGTCTGCCCTTGGTGGAGCCCTCCACCATTCAGGAAGCCAAGGACATGGTCGCTTATGCGTTTGATCTCTCCGAAAAACTGAAAGAACCGGTCATATTTCGCACGACGACCCGGATCAACCACTCTTCCGGAATCGTGGAGCTCAAGTCTATCACGCCGCCGGTTACCAAAGGCGATTTTGTCAAAGACCCCCTGAATCTGGTCCCGGTACCCGTTGTTGCACGTAAAATGCACGTAAAGCTACTCGAAAACCTGGCAACGGCTCAGGAGATATCCGAAAAATCCGAGTATAACTTTACAGAAGGTGATGGCCCCTGGGGAATTATCTGCAATGGGGTGAGTTATAATTACGTGCACGACATGGTTAAAGAGCTCGAGATCGAGGATAAAACAACGATTCTTCGTATCGGCTTGTCCTACCCGCTACCCGAAGCTAAAATCAAAGATCTGCTAAAGAGAAGTGAAAAAGTCCTGATCGTCGAAGAGGGGGAACCTTTTATGGAAGAGGCGATAAAGGCCTTTGCCCAGGAAGAGGGACTTACCCTGCCGATCAACGGTAAAACGGAGGGATTGTTTTCCCGCCTGTACGAATATCACCCGGCCCTGGTTAAAAAATGTATCGCAAAATACTTTGAACTCTCCCATGACATAATTGAAGCCGTCGATGTGTCTGATGTTCCCGCGATTCCCCAACGGCCGCCCACGCTATGTGCCGGATGCTCCCATCGGGCCACATTCCACGCGGTACAAAAAGCGGCGGAAGGAATGGAGACCATTTATCCGTCTGATATCGGATGCTACACTTTGGGATTACTTCCGCCCCTTTCCACGGCGGATTTCCTCATTTGCATGGGCTCATCATCTGGAACGGCCGGCGGTTTTGCGCAAGTTACCGATAAAAAGGTAATCGCCTTCATTGGGGACTCGACCTTTTTCCACTCCGGTATTGCCGGTTTGATCAACGCCGTTTTTAACAAACACAACTATACCCTGGTAATATTGGACAACGGCACGACCGCCATGACCGGCCATCAACCCCATCCGGGTGTCGATATGACAAGGCTGAATATGGAAGGCTACGGCCGCATAGCGATCGAGCCGGTGGTTCGGGCCTTGGGCGTTGCTCATGTGTCCACCATCAAGCCCTATAATTTAAAGAAAAGCATTGCAGCTATCAAAGAAGCCATAGAGTATGATGGTGTCTCCGTCGTTATTTCTGAAGAGATATGCGCCTTGTACGCCAAAGCGATAAAGGAAAAACAGCACCGACCTTTTTATGTTTCCGACAAATGCAAGGATCATAAAAATTGTTTGATGGAATTGGCCTGTCCGGCGTTTTATGTCTGGGATGACCATGTGAAAATCGATCAAAATCTTTGCACCGGTTGCGCCGTATGCGCTCAGGTTTGCCCGGAAAATGCGATCCTACGTGTGAAAAAAGAGAAGGTGACGGCGTAAGCGCCTTTATCAAACCGTTTAATTTAAAAAAATGGGACGAATAAAATGGACACAACCAGATTAATAATGGTGGCAGTTGGTGGACAAGGTAACCTTTTGGCATCCAGTGTATTGGGGGAAGCCGCACTCCTATCAGATATTCCTTTAAATATGAGTGAAATTCACGGCATGGCCCAGCGGGGCGGCGTCGTGGAGTCATCCCTTGTATTTGGGGGTGCAAAAAGCCCTATCATATCTGATGGCGAAGCCGATCTATTGGTGGGCTTCGAACCGGCCGAAACATTGAGGGCCTTGGGACGATGCAATAAGAATACCGTCGTAATCACCAGCCTGGCGCCGGTGATGCCGTACACCGTCAATATCGGGCAAGGTGTGTACCCCGATCTAAAACAGCTTCAGGAACTCATTCGGGCAAAAACAGCCAAATTGATCGCGTTTAATGCGGCGGCATTGGCCGAGGAAAGCGGAAATATTCTGTCGGTTAACATGGTACTTCTTGGTGCTCTGACCCAAACAAAGATTCTTCCCTTTCCAGTCGACACGATTAAAGAAGCCATGCAAAGAAAAACCAAAAAAGCCTTTTTAGATTCCAACTTGAAGGCTTTTGATCTCGGATTTGACGCTGCGGCAGCCGCCGCCTGATCATTAACAGCCGCTAAGCTAGGAGGAAAGCAATGCCTTGGAATGACGAATTTGAATGTATGCCGGTTGAGCAACTGGAACAATTACAACTTACTAAACTCAAGGAAACCGTCTCCTGGGTGGCGGAGAAGGTCCCACACTACCGGAAAAAATTCGAAGCAGCGGGTATTGCGGCTGAGGATATCACTTCGGTTAAAGATGTGGCCAAGCTCCCCTTTACCGTCAAAGAGGATCTGAGGGATGAGTATCCCTTCGGATTGTGTGCCGTCCCGCTAAAGGACGTTGTACGCGTCCACGCATCTTCCGGAACCACCGGTAAGCCGATTACCGGACCTTACACGGCGGAAGACCTGGATCACTGGTCCGAATGTATGGCCCGCAATTTTTATGCAGCCGGTGTTCGTCAAGATGACATCGTCCAGAACGCTTATGGATATGGCCTTTTTACCGGCGGCCTCGGTTTTCATCAGGGTGCCACGCATTTGGGATGCACCGTAGTTCCTGCCAGTTCGGGGCTCACCGAACGGCAGATTACACTGATGAAGGATTTTGGCACGACCGTATTGGTTAGTACGCCCTCCTATGCACTCACAATCGCCGAGCGGGCGGAAGAACTCGGTACCGATATTCGCCAACTGCCGGTTAAAGTTGGTATATTCGGCGCCGAGCCGTGGTCTCACGCCATGCGGCAGGAGATCGAGGACCGCATGGGTATCAAAGCCATGGAGGCCTACGGTTTAACCGAACTGGGCGGCCCTGGGGTTGCGTTTGACTGCGAAGCTCAGGACGGCCTTCACATCAATGAAGACCATTACCTGGCTGAAATCGTCGATCCCCAAACCCTGGAGCCGGTACCACTAGGTGAAAAAGGGGAACTAATCTTCACCTCGCTCCAGCGACGGGCCATGCCGATCATCCGCTACCGGACCAAAGATATCACCAGCCTGAGGCGAGAGACCTGTGCTTGCGGACGCTCGTTTATCAAAATGAATAAGGTTTTCGGCCGTAGCGACGATATGCTGATCATCAGCGGCGTCAATGTTTTCCCCTCTCAGGTAGAGTCGCTGTTGCTTGATGTCGAAGAGGTTGAACCCCAATATCAGCTGATTGTCCGTAAAAAAGGACATCTGGACCAATTAACGGTCAATGTCGAAGGCAAAAAGGAGATATACGACGCCGGAGAAGATAAACTGAGAGAGATTGAATCCAAAATCGGCGCCCATATCAAGGGAAACATGGGAATCGGTGTCAAGGTCAATTTAAAACCGCCGAAATCCATTGCCCGTAGCGAGGGTAAGGCCCTGCGGGTTGTGGACGAAAGGCCGAAAGACATCTGATACTTGCGTGTCTATCCGACATATTGATAAAGGAGGTACAGGGTTGCCCTGTCCCTCCTTTTTTTGCTCTTTTACAAAAAAAACCGGTTGAATTATAATGCGGATCATGATTCGCTTACAGGGTTATCAATTGCCAGAATTACTTCAATTTGGACGTCACCGTGTTTAAAGAAGAATCAAAATCTCGATGGGAAAGATATAAAATATTTTTAGAAGATGTGGCGGACGGTTTTTTTGAAACCGACCTGCATGGCAAATTTACCTTTTTCAATAACGCCCTCGCCCGTATCTTTGGCTACTCCCATGAGGAGATCCAGAATCAAAGTTATAGCCGGTTCATGGATAAAAAGAACGCTGGAGTGGCATTTAAAAACTTAAACCAATTATTTAACACCGAAAAAGCAACTACTGGTATTCAATGGGAAATCACCAGAAAGGACGGTGAGAAGAGAATAATTGAGATCAATGCCAATCTCATTTTCAACGAAGATGGCAAAAAAATCGGCTTTCGCGGCATCGCCCGGGATATGACGGATAGAATCCAGGCCGAGGTGGCTTTACGGGAGTCCGAACAGTGCTCACTCAAACTATATGAGTCAAGCCGCCAGGCCGAGCAGCGATACCGGACGCTACTAGAGTTCCTTCCTGACCCCATCTTCGTTTTAGATCCCCGCAGCCGGGTATCCTATGTCAACCCGGCTTTCGTGTCGGTATTTGGCTGGACCTTGGCGGAACTCGAAGGTCGTCGAATCCCATTTATTCCTGATGAAAGAATAGAGGAAACCCGCAGGGGAACCGCCAAACTCTTTAAAGAAAAAGTGATTCGAAGATTTGAGACCCAAAGGTGGACCAAGGACGGCCGATTGTTAGATGTTAAGCTGAATGCCGCGCTATTCTACGAATCAGATAAAGAGCCGGCCGGACAGGTGGTCAGTCTACGGAATTTTACCCGACAAAAACGCGTGGCTCGCATCAACCAGGCCCTGTTTGAAATTTCCACCTCGCTTCACCGATTCCGCACATTAGATGCCCGGTTGGCCTTTATCACGGAACAGATTCGCGATCTGTTATCCGTTGAAGGTGCGATGATTATCCTATTAGATGAGGATAAAAACGAGTTTTTTTTCCGAAAAGCGGCGTTTGATGACGAAAAAATCACCCAGCAATGGCGGGAAGTCCGCTTTCCAGCTGACAAAGGCGTCGCAGGGGAAGTGGTCAAGACCGGCAAGCCGGTTATTGTAGCGGATACCCAAACAAGTCATTTATTCTTATCATCGGTGGATGAACGAGCCGGGTTCCACACCCGCAACATGCTGGATGTCCCTTTAGAGAGCCATGATCGCATTATCGGTGTGCTATGCGCGGTAAATAAGAAGGATGACGGCTTCGATCAAACCGATATTGAGTTGTTGGTTACTATCGCCGGAATGGTGGCGTTACCTTTGGAAAATTCACGCATCAACGAGGCATTGAATCGGTCATATGAGGAGGTAAAGATCCTGAACAAAGCCAAGGATCGCGTTATCCACCACCTTTCCCATGAGTTAAAAACGCCCATATCGGTTTTGTCGGCGTCTCTAGGTTTGTTAGCTAAAAAAACCGGAAAATTGAACAACCCCGGCATCACCCGTATTATTGATCGGGGTCGTCGAAATTTAGACCGCCTGCTCGATATGCAATACGAAATTGAAGATATTTCACGGGGTGGTGATATTCGCACGCATCAAATGCTGACGACGTTGCTTGACACCTGTTCCGACGAGCTGGAAATGCTCATAGCCGAAAACTTACAAGAAGAGGAAGTCATCGGCCGCATTCGCGGGGCTATAAACGACGAATTCGGACCTAAGGAGCTGCCTTTAGAAAAGATTCAACTGGATGATTTTGTTACCGACCGCCTTGAGCATTTGAGGTCCCTGTTCACCCATCGCCATTGTCGCGTAGAAACCCGCATTCGTACCGCCGGGCAAATCCTAATCCCCGGCGAAGTGCTGAGAAAAATCGTCGACGGGCTGATTCGAAACGCCGTGGAAAATACACCGGATGGAAGCCTCATTCGAATCGGGGTCCACCGCGTAGGAGGGCGATCGGTGTTGGCCATAAACGATTTCGGTATCGGCATTACCCAGGAAAATCAAGCCATCATTTTTGAAAGCTGTTTCTCCACCACGGATGTCATGCAATATGCATCCAAACAGCGTTATGACTTTAATGCCGGCGGACGGGGATTTGACCTGTTGCGCATGAAAATATTTGCCGAACGTTATCATTTCGATATCCAATTAAACTCTGTCCGTTGCCGGTTCATTCCCAAGGATACGGACCAATGCCCCGGCAATGTCGATCTTTGTAAGCATTGCCGGACAAAAGATGATTGCCTTACCTCAGGGGGGACCACCATAACGATTCGGTTTAAAGAAGAACCATCGGGTTCTTGACACAGGCTGACAACACCAGTTTAGAATACCTGAAAGTGGTTTAATGGAAAAAACGTGTTTCATGAAGTTTTTGAGCCGGCCTGTCAGTATAGACCGAGATAAATAAAGCCTCCTGTTAATCTTAATCAAAGAATAGAGGTAATTTATTCAAATGTCTGAAAATAAACATAATATCGGCGACGAATGCTTCTTTGAAAAACTCGATATCGAATTTCTCATCCATGAAATGAAAGATCCTCTGGCGATCATTGAAACCGGCGTCAGGACCTTGCTGGAAAGACAGAATAAGTATGGGACCCTCAATGACCGCCAACTAAAAACACTAAAGCGGGTGCTTCGGAACACCCATAAAGCCCGCGGTATGATTTACGGGTTGCTGGAAATCGGGCGCTCGGAGGCCGGTGGCTTTGTTCTTTGTGAATTTCCACCCGCCGAAGCAACGTATGACGCCCTGGTGGAAGCTCATGAGGCAATGGTGGGTGAAGTCCCCGATGTCATTTCACAATATGGGGATTTTGTACCAACCGACGGTTTTTTTTCCGAAAACCAGATTTTTATCGATTTTACGCCGGAATCCGATGCGTGTCGGCTCTATCAGGATCGAATCAAGTATGGACAGATTGTCGGTAATTTGATTAAAAACGCCCTGCACCACCGTAAAAATCGACTGGAAATTCGCCTGCGACGTCAATCCGATTTACTCATTCTGGAAGTTTCAGATGACGGACCCGGCATTGACCCGGCGCATCACCAAGGTGTATTCCAGCGGTATCAGCAATTAGCCCCCTCGTCGGCTGTTTCCCGAAAGGGGCATGGTTTGGGGCTTGCCGGTGCTCGTACCATCGCCCGGCTAATGGGAGGGGATATTCACATAACCGGCCAGCAAAATAAAGGCGCAACCTTCCGTCTGGAGTTACCGATTAAGATGAGTACAAAGCGCATAAATAAATCAAATTGATTATTTTTGATCACCGCTATTCGGTATCAAAGCAGATTAAAAGGCGCTTATGGCGCTAATAGGACTAAGCTGTAGGTTTTTATAAAGGAGTAACGCATGGAAAAAACCGGATCGATTTTAAAAGGAAAAAAAATTCTCGTGGTTGATGATGAAAAAGATATACTTGAAACCATAGAGGATATTCTCGATGAAGCGGAAATTGAAACAGCCGCCGATTATGAAACGGCTTCCGAAATGATCCGTGCCGAACGGTACGACCTGGCCATTCTGGATATCATGGGGGTCAACGGACTCGAATTGCTGGACGAAACCGTGGGCAAAGCAATACCCACCGTCATGCTGACCGCCCACGCCGTAAATAAGGAAACCCTGATGGCTTCTATCCGCAAAGGTGCCATCGCCTATTTGCCCAAGGAGAGGTTAAGCCATCTGGATGAGCTGCTGGAACGATTGCTAACCGCTCATGAGCGCGGCGAGCCGCCCTGGAAACTGGTTTTTGAGGAGTTGGCCACCTATTTCGATGAGCGCTTCGGAGCCGGCTGGAAAGACGAAGATCGTTCATTCTGGAATGATTTCAGTCGTACCTATACGGTTGGCAAGGGAATTCAGAATAGGCTGTTACGTGATCGAAAGATTATCGATAAGGGAATTTGATATTCATTTCCGGCTAAAGATGATACGCCTTGCCATTGACATTGTTCGGATTGAATTTACAGTCAGACTAATACTCTAAAAAGAGGCATGACCCATGAATAAAACAGATATTGTCGAGGTTGCCGAAGGTTTGAAGCTTATTGAGGATGGCGTGGAAAAAATTCAAAACATTATGCGACAACATAAATTAAAATCACTGAGCGACATCGCTTCTCAATTGATCCCATTTTTCAAAAAGGATGACGACTCACTGACGGATTCGATTATATCACGCCTCGAGTGAATTCAGTATTCTTTGCACTAAACAACCCAAGGAGACGATATGAAAAAATTGAACCTTTTGTTTGCCCTGATCATTGCCGGCGTATTGATTATGGGGTGCGGCGCAGCGACCCAACGGTCGGAATTTTTAGAACATGACTCCATGTATAAGAACTGGGATCATTTAAAATATAGCTGGGGAGGCTATAAGCATCATCAGGACATGGGGTCCGTTGAAAAATCAACCGAACAGGTATGGTGGGGGCTCTCCGTTGAAGATGGCATGGTCAAATAAGCAAACCCAATAAATCGATATAGCAAGTCGCTCCGGGTTCACCTGTATATCGATCGTTGCAGTATTAGGTTATTGCTGAACGAAGTCCTCCCGGGGTGGCGAAAAAAACTCCACCACAACCGTATCATCTTCAAGGCATTCGCCGCTGTGGACGACATCGCCCGGGATATGCCAAGCCGCTCCGGGTTGAACGGTCTGTGCTTCTCCGTCCACAACCAGATTCATTTTTCCTGCCGACACCAACCCCATTTGCTCATGGGGGTGAGAATGCTCAGGGATCTGTGCGCCTTTTTTCATTGAAAAGACAACCATGGTCATCTTTTCGCCGGCAATCACCCGAATCGATACGCCTTCGGCGAGTTGCTTAGGGTCAATCGAGCTAATTTCATAAAAATTCATCAAATATCACCTCTTTTCATTCTATATGTACGCCGTCGCCGTTATCTCCACCCGAACACCAAAAGGCAAGCCACCCGCCTGGATGCAAGTGCGTGCGGGAAGATTTTCGTTTTTAAAATAGTTTTTGTAGGCCGCGTTAAACCGGGCATAATCATCCATATCACGCAAATATACGGTGATGGTCAAAAGTTTTTCAAGCCCCGAACCGGCCTCATCCAGAACAATCCGGAGGTTATCCATCCCCAAAGCGGTTTCCTCCTCAATGGTTCCCAAGCGGATTTCATTGGTGACAGGGTCAACCGCGCCTTGCCCGGATACATAGATCAAACCGTTATAAATCACGGCTTGTGCGTAAGGCCCTCCTGTAACGGCGGCCTTGTCGGTATTAACCACACCTTTAGGTGGTATCATCTTTATTCCTTCCCCTAATTTGTTTTATTCACAGGTTATTGTGTTCAGAGATTACCGGGCAACGTTTATACTTATGGGGGGGCCACTTCGCTCTACCTATAACCCTAAATAAGTTTTGCGAATATGTGAGTTGGACAGGAGATCTTTACCCTTTCCAGTAAGCGCAACGTGTCCGTTTTCCAATACGAACCCTCGGTTGGAAATCTTGAGAGAATGGTATACATTTTGTTCGATCAATAAAATGGAGGTCCCCTCGCGGTTTATCTTTTCGATGATTTCAAATATTTTGGTAACCAGAACCGGTGCCAAGCCTAAAGAGGGTTCATCGAGCATCATCAAATCCGGCACCGACATCAAACCCCGCCCGATAGCCACCATCTGCTGTTCACCGCCGCTTAATGTACCCGCTTTTTGAGCGAGACGCTCTTTGAGCCTGGGAAAGTAAGTGAAGACCTGTTCTAAAGTTTTAAGTTTTATCTTTTTTGACCGTGGAAACTGGGCACCCATTTCAAGGTTTTCAAGGACGGTCATGGTCGGAAAGAGCTGCCTGCCCTCGGGAACGTGACTGATTCCTTTTTCGACAATCTGCGAAGTAGAGGCATGGGCCAATTCGTCCTCGTTGAAAAAAACATTGCCCTTACGAGGGCGTTGTATACCGGAAATAGCCTTGAGCAAAGTGGATTTGCCGGCGCCGTTGGAACCGACCACAGATACAATTTCACCTTTTTGGATATCAATATCGATACCTTCTAAGGCCTGCATATCACCATAATATACATCTATGCCGCTAACCTTGAGCACTTAAAAACTCCTTACCCAGATAGGCCTCGATTACTCCCTTGTCCTTAACGACGTCCTCGGGGATTCCTTCGGCAATTTTTACCCCATAATTGATAACAATAACCCGTTTTGATAGCGCCATAACACCGCGCATCACATGTTCAATTAAAAAGATGGTAAGCCCTTGTCCGTTGAGTTCTTTCAATAGAACAATCAGCTCGTCAACCTCGGTGGGATTTAAGCCTGCCATCACCTCGTCCAGCAGAATAACCTTGGGCTGAGTCGCCAAAGCCCGGGCCAGTTCAAGCCTTTTCCGCAGGGGCAGAGGCAGATCCTGGCCATCCTTGTGGACCCATTCCAATAAACCAACAAACTCAATAATCTCCAATGATTTTTGCTTGGCTTGCTGAACCGATTTTTCCTTGGAAAGCGCACCGACCATAACGTTTTCCAGTACCGAGATCGTCTGAAACGGCTTAACGATCTGAAAGGTCCGCGCAATTCCCAGTTGGCAAACCTGATAAGGCTGTAGATGGTTTAAGGGTTTATTTTCAAAAGCTATGGTACCACCATCAGGATGCAAAAACCCACTTAGACAATTGAACACCGTGGTCTTGCCCGCCCCATTAGGACCAATCAGGCCAAGGACTTCTCCTTTCTCTAAAGAGAAAGAGAGGGCATCAATGGCGCGAAGGCCACCAAATTGTTTTGATAAATTTTCAGCTTTTAAAAGAGTCATCTGATTATTTGTTCTTGCTGCTGTGACCGATAATGGGGCCTAACAGCCGTTGGACGTAAATGATAATCCCTTTGGGCATGAATAAAACAACCAAGATGGCTATAATCCCGTATAAAATCAAATGCAGTCCCTCGAGCCCACCTTTGGCAAAATAGGCCCGAGATACTTCCGAAAGCGGTGTTAGGATAAATGACCCCAGGATCGGCCCAAAAATGGTTCCCAATCCGCCGATGATCGGTCTTAAAATCAAGTCGATACTCGTGCTCATGCCGAACATGGTATTGGGATGCAGATAAAAAATATAGTTTGCATAGAACGCGCCGGCCAGCGACGTCATATAGGCGCTAATGGCAATGGCAATCATATTATATTTAAACGTATTGACGCCTAGCGCCTGGGCAGCCTCCTCATCTTCACGAATGGCCACCATGAATTTTCCCAATTTTGAGATCTCGATTAGGCGAACGGCGATCAAAGAGGCGATCATAAAACCAAACGAAATATAATAATAGGGCACATTCCCCTTGAATTGAAAATTTAAAAAGGAGGGTTCAAAATCTAGAAAAATACCCGTAAATGATCCAAGCGCTTCAATATGCGATACGATTAATCGTGTAATCTCCGCGAAGGCGATGGTCAGGATAACAAAATAAACGCCTCGCATGCCAAACCGGAACCCGAGAAACCCCAAAAAAAGAGCGATACCGCTGGCGATTATTCCCGCGATAAACATGCCAATCCATGGTGTCACCCCAAAGTTTTGGGCAAAAAAAGTAGTCGCATAAGCCCCGATACCAAGATAAAGTGCATGCCCTAAGGATATATGCCCCGTGTAGCCGGTCAACACATTCCAGGATTGTCCGACATAACCCCAGAAAAATATCATCACGAAGATACCCAAAACATAATTACCCAAAAATAACGGGAGTATCATCAATATCGTAAATACCAAGGCCAGAAAGATATAAAATCGGTTCATTTCTTCCCCGCGAATAGGCCTTGGGGCCGAATCAACATGATGACGATGAGAATGGTAAAACTGACCACCTGCTTAAGCGTGGCCGGTAAAAACAATGTGGAAGTCGACTCGGCCACCCCGAGGATCAGGCCACCGATTAAAGCACCGAGCAGGTTGCCCATACCTCCCAGGATTACGACGATAAAGGCCGTCAGGGTGAAATCGTGACCCATGTGCGGAGACAAGGGCATCAAGGGCAATAGCAGGACACCTGCCGCACCGGTAGCGGCCGCTCCCAGACCGAAAGAGATATTATGGACGCGGTCCACCGGTATACCGACCAAAATGGCACCGGTTCGATTATCGGATGCCGCCCGAATACGCTTTCCGGTATCTGTTTTTTTTAGAAAAATAAAAATGGCCACCGTAATCAAAATGGCAAGGATAAACGCTATCAACCGGGAAACATCGATCATTACCGGCCCCACCCAAAGGGTTTCCAGGCTAAAAACGGTCTGGGGGCTGCGATGATCCGGCCCCCAGAATAAAAGCGCGCTGTTTTCAAGAATGAGACCCACCGCCACCAGGGGCAATACCTGCATTGCTTCGGGATAGTCGAGGATTCGATTGACCACTGTGGCCTGAATCAGATAGCCCAAGGCAAACGCCGCACCGATAACAAATACCAGCGAAAGATATGGATCAATCCCCAGAAGAACAAAAATCCAGTAGGAGATGTACATAGCCATCACCATCAGCTGCCCATGGGCAAAATTGATCACCCCCATCACACCAAAAATCAGGGATAGACCCAAGGCGATGAGGCCATAGATCCCTCCCAATAGAATCCCTTGGATGGTTAATTGAGCCGCAAGGATCGGGTCCATATGTTTAGCGCTCCCAAAGCGGTGGTGCCGGAAATACGATTTCGTCCGACTGGGCGAATTCTTTGGGTGCGACAATCTTGATCCGTTTTAACGGATCGGGATCCGGTTGCACTTGAATCAGGGCTGTCAAAGCGCCGGTGTTATCTCCTTTTTCGTCAAACTTAACTGGACCGCCCACCAAGGGGTGATCTGTAAAATTGGTCTGACGTAATGCAGCGATAATCTTATCCGGATCGGTGGATCCCGCCCGTTCGATGGCATCGGCAATCACCAAAACACCTGTATAGGCATAGGCACTATTGGTATCCAGATATTTGTCATGGGCTTTCAGGAAGGCCGCATCGGCTTGCTGGTAAACGCTGTTATTGGGATTAATCCAGGGAACATTGATCATCACATAGTAAATCAACTTATCCAGGTCTTTGATGACATCGGGTTCATACCATCCTGGTGAACCGGGGCCATAGATGCCCATGAGCTCAACACGCTGCTTATACATCTCCCGTGTCAATAAAATGCCATCGCCAGGCCTGGAGACTGGAAAAAGAATATCGGGTTTGGCGGCTTTTATCCGGGCCACTTCGGCGGACAGATCATGAATACCCAGCGGATACTCCACTTTATCGACAATCTCTATGGGCAGACCGGATTTTTCCATAAACTTGACAAACCCGCCGGACATCCCTTTACCAAAGGCATCCGCCGTATTGGTTACAACGGCCCTTTTAGGCATGACCCCCTTCATCTCGGTGACCATTTTTAAATATTTAACCGCGCCGTTCAAAAGCCCCTTAACGGTAATGAACACGCGAAAAGTATGTTTATAGCCCTTATCGGTGATCTTATCTAAGGCCGCCACATCCATAACAAAAGGGATCTGTCTTTGCTCGCACAACGTGGAAATGGCCAAGGCCACACCACTTTGGAAAGGACCGGTCAACACTGCGGCCCCTTCTTTAATCAATCGGTCGGCTTCTGAACGGCCGGTTTCCGGCTTGCTTTCACTATCGCCTAAAAGTAGTTCCAGCTTGGCCCCCCCCAAAGATTTAATTCCCCCTTTGGAATTAATATAATCCACGGCCAGCTGGTTTCCACGGCGTTGTCCAACACCGATGACGGCCAGCGGTCCGGTAGCCGGTTGGACGGACCCAATTTTAATCGGCGAGGGAGCGGCCCGAAGCAGCTTCGGAACCCCAAAGGTGGTTGCCATCACACCAACACCTGCGGCACCGGTTACCTTTAAGAAAGTCCTACGATCGACGCCTTTTTGACCTGCTTCTCTTTTGCCCATTTTTCCTCTCCTTTCACGATGAGTGCGATAATATCTGGATAGGTTGATATATATTAAACCACCTCATCAAACGCAAGATGCAATTGCTTAAGTATCTATCCGATTGGCTTTAATTTCACGGCTTAAAACAGATTAGGATCTCTCTTTTTGCCATACCCCATCACATCATCACCCCATAGAAATAGCGAGTGAAGCCAGGGTGTTCGATTGATTCCCCACCGTACCCAATCATGTAGCTTGCCCGCGGGTTTGTTAAATGGGCAGGTCCGAATACAGTTGGAGCAATCCGTGCCGTTTTTTGCCCAAAAGGCAAGACAGGTTTCGGCATTGATATGCCAGGTATTTACCCCTTCACGGTTTGAGATATTGTGCGTTTCAGCGGAGACCTCATCATGGGAAATGCTGCGACTGGGACACTTTTTGGCACATTTTTTACACATTCGACAAAATGCCTCAACACCAAACTCAATGGGGCGATCAACAGCCAGAGGCAGATCGGTCAATACCTTGGCCAGACGAACGCGGGGCCCATATTCCGGTGTGACCAGCAACCCGTTGCGGGCGATCTCTCCCAAGCCAGCATCAATGGCGATGGGTATGCTGCAAGCCGTGTCGTTTCCGCAGGGAATCGCCTGATAGCCCAACCCGCGAATAAATAGCGCCAGCAGTCCTGCCACATAAGCCATTTTCGAATATCCTTGTCCGGTGGCCGCTGAGGCCGGGGCGCCTGGTGAGGCCTGAATCATGTCGTAATCCATCTCAACGGCGATGGCGATAGCATAGCGAAACGTTTCTGGAATTGTATTGTCTACTTTTTTTCCACCGTCAGCCGTCACATGATAGGCGGGGGCATATAGCCAGCGACGATCCAGCTCACAAATGCCGGCAAGGGATGCGCCGAAAAAAGAAGCGGCCTGTTTAACCATTCGCGAGACATGCTCAGGGTCATCGCTATCGATTTTCAACCCGGGCGGCACACGGGGAAAGCCGAAATGGCCATCCCAATTCCAGTCGTAAAGCCCCATCCGCCCGCCACGTGCCCCTTGGGCGAACTCTTTTTCCAGCCGCCAGGAGGCGTTGACCAGCGAAAAATCGGTTAACCGATAGCCACGCATTGCTTTCGGCATAACGGCCGCATGGTAAAACCGCTCCCCTAACCCCGCCATAGCCGGGTCCCACCAGGGGCGTTTGAACATTTCATTTTTTTGATCAAAGGCTGGTGTTTGGCCAACGACATAGCGTTCAGCGCCCTTGGCCACATAATTCACAGACCGCATGGTTCATCCTGTATTCTTAAAAGGTGATATGATATGATTTAGGCATAATGAGATCATATGGCTAACACATACAGCCGTCGAAAGACAATTGAAGAATGACGATTGATGCTCTTTAATATGGTATGATGGCAGGTGTTATCAACAGTATCAATCGTCAAGCTTCAATCATCAATCTTTAATCAAAGCGGGAGACTTCCATTGACATTCACCCCCCTAACACCAGCCCATCTTGAGGCCCTGGCCGCCATGGTGGATCCGTCACGGTTCTCCACGGGAGAATCCGTGCTTGACCTCCATGCCAAGGATCAGTCCCATCATCATCCTCAGCGACCGGAAGTGGTCATATGGCCCGCCAAAACGTCCGAAGTAGTGGCCGTTATGACTTACGCCAATGACCACCGTATTCCGGTTACCGGCTGGGGCTCCGGATCGAGCCTGGAGGGCAACCCCATTCCCATTCGGCAGGGAATCGTCCTAGACTTTGCACAAATGAATCGGATAATAGAGGTCCGGGAAGAGGATTTCCAAGTGGATGTGGAGCCCGGCCTCATATACCAGGATTTGAACACCGAACTTCGTCATACCGGTCTCTTTTTTCCCCCGGATCCCGGTGCCCGCGCTACCATTGGCGGCATGATTGCCAATAATGCCGGGGGTACGAGTACCCTTCATTACGGCTCCACCAAGGATTATATTCTGAAACTAACCGTCGTCCTTGCCAATGGTGAAATCATTAACCTGGGAAGCCATGTTAAAAAGACATCCTCCGCCTACGATCTGATTCGACTCTTCGTGGGTTCCGAGGGTACACTGGGTATCGTCGTTAAAGCAACGGTTCGACTGACCGGAAGACCGGCGGAGTTTTCAGCGGCCATAAGCACTTTCAAAACCGTGGAAGCGGGTAGCCGGGCGGTATTCGAACTCATCAGGGCCGGACTCGACCCCACGGCATTGGAGTTATTGGATACCGAATGTGTTACCCTGTTAAATCGTGAAAAACATCTCGAATTGCCTGTGTCCCCTACCCTGTTTATGGAATTTTCAGGCCCCACGTTGAATCAACTAACGGAGATCATGGATATCGCTCAGGCTATTTGCGAGGAGATCGGGTGCGATGAATTTCGTCCGGGATTGGGAAGAGAGGAGCGCAACCGCCTTTTTGAAGCCCGCCATGAACTCGGGGAAATCATCAAACAAAATCACCCCGGAGGCCGCATTCGCATCATGGACATGGCCGTACCGGTATCGACCTTTTCTGAAATGATCGGTGAATCGCGCCGGGCATTGCAATCGTCGGGACTGATCGGCTATATTTTCAGCCATGCCGGAGATGGCAACATCCATATCAACGTGGTGGGACAAAAAGAGGATACGAACCAGTGGAAACAAGTGGACGCCCTTACCGACACCCTCGTGGGAAAAGCGCTGTCATTGGGCGGCACAGCCACCGGCGAACATGGGGTGGGCGTCGGCAAACAGCCTTATATGTTCGCCGAGCACGGCAACAGCCTCCAATGGATGCAGCGGATCAAAACCGTGTTTGACCCCAATGGCATTCTTAACCCAGGCAAAATCTTTCCAAACCAATAATGACTTCTTCCGCCACCCTCTTTATCCCCTGCCTGGTGGATGCCTTTTATCCGGATGTGGCCAAAACCATGGTGCGGGTATTGGAACGTCTGGGCCTTACACTTTCCTATCCGGTAGAACAGACCTGTTGCGGGCAACCCGCCTATAATACCGGGTACCGTAAGGAGGCCCGCAAAGCCGCGACGCGGTTTTTATCTATTTTTGAAAACGCCGAGGCCATTGTCTGCCCTTCCGGATCGTGTGTACACATGGTCCGGCATCACTACCTGGAGCTGTTAAAAGACGCCCCCGGGCTTTTAAACCGCGCCCAAGAAGTTGCGGCGAAAACCTATGAGTTTACCGAATATCTGGTGGATATCCTCGGTGTGTCCGATATCGGCGCCCAATATAACGGACAGGTGACCTACCACGATTCGTGTCATCTGCGTTATGGGTTGCAAATCAGCGAACAACCCCGACGCTTGATCGAAAACATCGCCGGCTGCCGGTTGGTGGAGATGGAAGAATCCGACCGCTGCTGCGGATTCGGTGGGAGCTTTGCTGTTAAATACGCTGACATATCCACCGCCATGGGTGATGATAAAATTGATCGAATCATTGCCACCGGAGCCGATACCGTCGTTGGTGGGGATATGGGATGCCTGATGAACATATCCGGACGACTGCAACGTCGCGGTATCTCCACCAAGGTATTGCACATTGCCCAACTCCTTTCCACGACATCACGAGACACAGCGGGATGACCGAAATAAAAACAGAATACTACCGCCAAATGGCCCGCACGGCACTGACAAATCAAACCCTTCAGTCCGCACTGGCCGGCCTCCAGGATCGGATCGGAAAAGGAGCGGCTGCCGCCTATCGAGCGCTTCCCGAAGGCCCTGCTCTTCGCAAACAAGCCCACACAATGAGAATGCACGCCATCAACCATCTGGATGTTCTTCTCCAAACCCTGGTGGAAAAGGTCCGCCAAAACGGCGGCCGGGTTTTCTTTGCCGATACGGCCAAAGAAGCGGTCGACTACTGCCTTGACCTCGCCCAACGCCGACATGTTAAACGTGTCGTCAAGGGTAAATCCATGGTCAGTGAGGAGATCGGCCTGAATGCATCGTTTGAAGATGCCGGGATAGAAACGTTCGAAACCGATCTGGGTGAATACATTATTCAACTCGCCGGCGAACACCCCTCCCATATCATCGCCCCGGCCATCCACAAAACGCGTCAGGATATCGGCAAACTGTTTGCCCGCAAACTGGGCATCCCCTATACAGAAGATCCCCCAACGTTGACCCAGGCGGCGCGCAAAGCCTTAAGGGAGAAGTTTTTAACGGCTGACATGGGGATTACCGGCTGTAACCTGGCCTGCGCCGAAACAGGACACATTGCCACCGTCTCCAATGAGGGCAATATCCGCATGTCCTCAACAATGCCCCGAATCCATGTTTCCCTCATGGGCATGGAGCGGGTGACGGCCCGGCTTATCGACTATGATATTCTCTTCCGCCTGCTTCCCCGGGGTGCGGCCGCCCAAAACATGGCCACTTATGTCAGCTATGTCGGGGGCCCGCGAATTCCAGAACAGATTGACGGGCCCGACGAATTCCACCTGGTCATTATTGATAACGGCCGCTCACGAATTCTGGCCGACCCGGAGTTTCGGGAAATTCTTGGTTGCATTCGCTGCGCCGCTTGCCTGAATGTCTGCCCGGTCTATGCCAAGATCGGCGGTCATTCCTACGGTTTTGCCTACTCGGGACCGGTGGGAACCGTCGTCACCCCGCTGTTGACCGGCATCAACCGCGCCAAAGACCTCTGCATGGGCGAAACCCTCTGTGGCGCCTGCCGGGAGATCTGTCCCGTGGACATTGATCTGCCCCGCATGATCCTGGCCTTGCGGGCCAAGCTGGCCCAAGGCGATCCCCTCTGGCAGGTCACCCCCATCAGTCGCGTCGAAAAAGGGTTGATGGCCGGCTGGTCCAGAATGATATCCAGCCGCAAAAACTACGACCGATCCCTGGCCCTTGCCCGTTTAGGTCAGCGACTTCTACCAGGCAAAGAAAAGACCATTCGCCACCTTCCACCACCTTTTAACGGGTGGACATCCAGTCGTGAAATGCGCAAAGTCGCCCCGGAAAGTTTTAACGCCTACTGGAAAAAGAAAAGAGCGCCCAAGCGATGACCATCACCCACGAACAGCGGTTTCTCGCCCGAATCAAATCGGCCTTAGACGTGTCCACAAATTCAGACCGTAAATTCACCACCCTATTTCCTGGCCAAAGCGAAGAAGAAGCCCGCCAATTGGTTAAGCAAATAACCACTCGAAAAAAAGATGCACAACAAAGGTTATTGGATCAACTCATCGAAGCCGGCAAACCGATCAATCTCAATGTCATGCCCATGGCGGATATGGCCACGGCCACGGAAACGATCACCGATCTCGTTATCAAAAAAAAGCCGGAATGGGGCCGGGAAAAGCATGTATCCGTCTGGCGTCATCCACTTATCGACAAGCTAAATCTACCTCACGCGCTGGCTGATAAAAAAATACCTGTCCCACCCTACAGCCTATCCGGTCAAATATCCCAAACCGAAGGGTCGCCAAAAGGTTCGCGATGATATCATCTCTTCTTTCATCGGCATAACCAGCGCGGATTATTGCGTCGCCGAATCGGCCACCCTCGTAATGAAAACCCTACCTGGCCAGGCCCGTGCTACTTCCCTGGTACCATCTATTCATATCGCCGTCATTCGCTTGGATCAGATTATTACCAATCTAAAAGAGTTGTATACCTTATTGAAGCAAGAACCGGACTTCAACCGTAAAGGCCTGACCAATTGCCTCACTTTCATATCCGGCCCCAGTAAAACCGCTGATATCGAAGCCGTCATGGTCCACGGCGCCCACGGACCACGGGAAGTGTACCTGCTGGTGATTACCGGCAAATCGTAGTGATTTTCAGCTATCCAAATATCCGAATAAAGCTACTATTCTTTTATTAAAAGCTTGAGGTGGGTTGTGATCAATAAAAGATACCGTTGGTTTCTAAAGACTAAAACTGCGGACGGTAGTCATGGTAAATCCAAATTCGTTGGCCTGATGATATCACAGGGCCACTGAAAACCCATTTTTCATTAAATTTTTAAAATATCCTGGTGAGGATGAGTTGGAGGTATTCACGGTGCAAGACAATTTATTTATACCAGTAATCACGAAATTTTTCCTAAAATCAAGCTATACCATATATTGTGGGTGGATCAATCTTTGTGATTGCTTAATTCGAGCATAACAACAAACTGAATCGACCGCCTCCCGGATGGCTATGATCCATTGACTTCTACCTGTCATTTTTTAATATCGTCTATTTAGAGCTCTGTTACAAATTCTATTGTTTAATGGAACCGTTAAACTTGTGGTAATCTTCGATTCACGTCAAGGCGATAGATTGAAGGCTTCAATCGAAAATCATTTCAGGAAGGATTTATAAAAAGAAGTGAAAATAATTGCCCATAGGTAAACCCCCGGTTCTGCCGGGGGACTCATTAAAGTTTGACTTTTACGGTGACAACTGAAAGCCCCTCCTAGAGTGAACCGCTCAAATTCACAAAGGAGAGGCTTTCATGAACAACGTTTCGAGTTTAAACCACAGTCGCTGGGAATGCAAATACCATGTAGTCTGGATTCCCAAGTATCGTAAAAAAACATTATACGGCCAGCTTTGACAATACCTTGGTGAGGTTTTCAAAGAATTGGCTCGTAGTCGATGATGTGAAGGTTTAGAGGGGCATATGGTGTCGGACCATGTCCATATGCTCATATCGATACCTCCCAAATACGCCGTATCGCAGGTGATCGGTTTCATAAAGGGTAAAAGTGCCATTCATATAGCTCGCAATTATTTGGGACACAGAAGGAATTTTACGGGTCAGAAATTTTGGGCCAGAGGTTACCATGTTTCCACCGTAGGTCGAGATGAAGAGACGGTCCGTGAATACATTAGATCACAAGAAAAAGAGGACCGTCGATTAGATCAACTAAGTTTGTTCAAGTAAGGTATCGCCACCTTTTAGGTGGCCATATTATTAACCGCTTTGAGCGGTTCACATCTTTTCAAGCCTCCGGCTTTGCAGGAGGTTGGGTGACTTTGTAAAGCCCCCTTCGACAGGATCAGGAGGTAACCCATTTGTAATTGTTAAGGAGATATAAAGGTATTTAAGTATTATTTCACGGTAAGTACCGGACAAGGAGCCGTTAAAATAATCAGCTGAGCATTGGAACCGAAAAGCAGCTTGCCCACTTTAGAGCGTCTGCGAACGCCGATCACGATCAGATCGATATCGTTTTGTTCGGCGAACTGGACGATATCTTCGCCGGCAGCCAGGGCGCTCTCCAGAACATGGGTTTCGCAGGCCAGGCCCATGGTGGTGAACTCACGCCGGACCTGGTCCAAATTTTGTTCTATTTGTTGGATAGTATCGCGTTTCAACTCGGGTTTCTGTTCAAGGGATCTCAGCAGATAAACCTCAGCTTTGAATGCTTGGGCTTGTTGTTTTGCTAGCGCCAGGACATCCTGGGTAACGGTGGAATAATCATAACCAACTAAAATTTTCATGTACTTCTCCAGTTATAGAAACATCGATAAAAACGACGGCGGATTTGACAATCCGTCGTTTATTATTTTTGTCAGTGGATAACCAAATCACCCAAATAAGGATTATTTAAGGCGTTTACGATCGGTTCCAGGTCGATCCTTTTCCATGCGGCCCAGGATATATTTTGCCAGTGCAAGGGCACATAGGCTGCATCGTCATACAGAAGCTGTTCCACCCGCTGGAGCATGGCGCCGCGTGCAGCTGCATCGAGCTCCGATTGGCTTCTAAGCACCATATCATCCACTACAGGGTTGCAATAGCCACCGCTGTTGTCCTGGCCGTAACCGGTGGCCTTATTTGGACACATGATCAGGTATTCGCTGTAGTTGGCCGAGTCCTCAGTATCCGGATGCCACCCGATCATCTGAATATCGCCCTGGCGGGCGGCAAATTGCTCCCAATAGCGCGCTTTGTCCATGGTGGTGAGTTGTACACGGATGTTGATTTTAGCCAGCATGGAAACAACCGTGGCGGCGATCTTTTCATCGTTGATATAGCGGTTGTTGGGTGCGATCATGCTGCAGGTAAAACCGTCTGGATAGCCGGCTTTTTGCATCATTTTTTGGGCCCGTTTCAGGTTGAAGCGTGGCTTGAGCCCTTCCACGTGTCCGACGTAGCCTTTGGGCGACTGCTGACCGGCTGCAGTGGCCGCGCCTTTCATTACGGCATCCACGATGGCACGGTTGTCGATAGCATGCACGATAGCCTGGCGAACCAAAACATCTCTGAACTCCGGCCGACGGTCTTGATTCAACTGAAACAGAATTATCCGTGGAGTGGCCGTGGTAAGCAAACTGGCATCATCCGCCAGACGAACCTGTTCGTAATCCTGTGGTGCTACGGGCATAATCATATCCATTTTACCCGCCAAAAGGGCATTGACACGATCGGAGGAATCACCAATGGCACTTAACTCAATCCGGCTCACATTACCCGGGGATCGATTGTTCCAATAAGAGGCAACCCGCTCAAATATCATTCGGGTACCGGGCAACCACTCGGTTACCTTAAACGGACCGGTACCAGAAGCATTGTCCCGGGCAAAGGAGGGCTCAAATTTTAGGATGACGTCTTTGGGTTTACCCAAAGCATCTACACCACTGTAAAACAGTCGATCCATGGGAAAAATATAGGTCGCGATGTTTAACAACAGTGGATATGGAATCTTGGTGATGAGATCGATGGTGTGATCGTCGATAATTTTGGTTCCCGCCACCGGTCCGAAAACGCCCTTGAAACTTTCACTGCGTTTGAGGCGCTGGAGGGTCCACGCGACATCTTTAGCCGTCAGCGGGTTGCCGCTGTGAAAGGTCACCCCTTTACGCAGGTGAAACCGCAGGGTGCGTGCATCGATTCGTTCCCATTTATAGGCCAGGTGTGGCTCGAAATCCATCGCCTTCGTCCAGCGCAGCAGGGGATCGAAAACCAGGTGTGAAAACTGCAAGGTTCCAGTGCTCAGATGAGCATGGGGGTCCATCGAAACCGGTTCGGCGTCCATGGCCAGACGCAGGTTCTTGGCGGCGGCCTGCACGGCACCCAACAGGCTCAGCACAAGCAGGGCTACCGTTAGTACGCGAGAATAGGTTGACATTTTTTTCTCCCTAAAAAAATGATTTCATGCATATAGCAAGCACGCCGCTCCGTGGCTGGCGTTTCTCATGACCAATTCGGGCGTAACCGTATGGCATTTTTCCATGACATCTGGGCAACGGCCTGCAAAACGACATCCCGGTGGAATATTGATCGGTGAGGGGATTTCCCCTTCTATGGGCACATGCGCATGTTTACGCTCGTATTCCGGATCCGCCTCGGGATTCGAGGCGATCAACAGGCGCGTGTAAGGATGTTGCGGATGAAAAAAGACCTCATCGGCTGTGCCGATTTCAATCATGGCACCCAGATACATCACAATGATGCGATCCGACACATATCTGACCATGGACAGATCATGGGCAATAAAAAGCAGACTGATCCCCAGTGTATCCCGGAATTCACCCAAAAGATTTACTACCTGGGCTTGAACCGAGACATCCAGGGCCGAGATGGGCTCATCACAGACCACGAATTTTGGATTCAGACCAAAGCACGGGCGATGCCGATACGCTGGCGCTGCCCGCCGGAAAATTCGTGGCAGTAGCGCGACATATGATCCGGTTGCAGGCCCACCCGCCGCAGCCACTCGGCCACTTTTTCCTTGATGTCCGCATGGGTGAAGCCACCTTGCAGATGCAAGCCTTCGCCGATGATTTCCAGCACGGTCATGCGCGGATTCAACGAGGAATAGGGATCTTGAAAAATCATCTGCATTTCGGTGGAGTACTTTTTATAGTCCGACGGTGTGAAATGGGCCGGGGTTAATTCACCCTTATACCAGACCTCCCCGGAGGTCTTGTCATGCAGCCCCACCACGGCCTTACCAAAGGTCGACTTGCCAGAGCCGCTTTCGCCCACCAATCCCACTATCTCGTTTTCGCCGATGGTCACGGAAAGACCGTCCGTGGCATGCACGATCTGGTTCTTGCCGATTTGAAAATATTTTTTCAGGTCTTTGGTTTCGATTATCGTATTCATTTAGCGTTCTCCGTGTGACCGATCTGAAAAAGCTCCCCCTCTACTTTGGGCGCAGACGGATGCTGAAGCCAGCAGCGCGCGAAGTGTTTTCCGCTGATGGTGAATTCCTCCGGGTTATGGCTTTCACACACGCGCATGGCATAGGGACAACGGGCATAGTAACCACAACCTTTGGGGGGTTTGAAAAGATCCGGTGGGCTGCCATCAATGGGCATGAGCTTCCGGTCGGCGCCTTCGATGTTGGTCGGCATGGCGTAGCGAAGGCCCAGGGTGTAGGGGTGCGATGAGCGGTAAAAAATATCGTCCACAGTGCCCGCCTCGATTATCTGACCGGCATACATGACCGCCACGTCATGGGCCATGTGGGCGATGACACCCAGATCATGGGTAATCAAAATGATGCTCATGCCCATTTTCTGCTGTAAATCATGCATAATCTTGAGGGTTTGGGATTGAATGGTGACATCCAGGGCCGTGGTGGGTTCGTCGGCCACCAACAGGGTGGGATCGCAAGCCAAGCTCATGGCAATGATGGCGCGCTGCAGCATACCACCGGAAAATTCGAAGGGGTACTGCTGGGCGCGTTTGGCTGCTTCCGGGATTTTGGTCTTTTCCAGAAGGGCAATTGCCTTTTGCATGGCCTCGTCATTACTGGCGTGCTGGTGAACTTTTACTGTTTCAGCAATCTGTTTGCCGATCTTCATGGTGGGATTCAGGGAACTCATCGGATCCTGAAAGATCACGCCGATCTCTCGCCCCCGGATGGTATTGATGTCCTTGGGGCTCATGCCGATCATTTCCTTGCCGTTGAGTTTCGCCGAGCCGCTGGTGATGCGACCCGGAGGCATGGGGATCAATTGCAAAATAGCCTGGACCGTCACGGATTTACCGCAGCCGGATTCACCCACAACCCCCAGGGTCTTACCGTTGCGGACATTGTAACTGACTCCCCGCACGGCCTTGACGGTACCCCCATAGGTACTGAATTCCACGTTGAGGTCTTTGACCTCCAGCACATTACTATGATTGGTTTTCTTCATTCTCTTGACCTCATTCGGGGATCCAAAGCGTCCCGCAACCCATCCCCCAATAGATTGAACGCAAGCACGGTCGCACTGATCAATACCGCCGGGAAAATCAGCTCATGGGGATGCGAGAGCATGGTTTTGATCCCCTCGTTGCACATAGAGCCCCAGGACGGCGTCGGCGGGGCGACCCCCATGCCGATGAACGACAGAAAGGCCTCCGTAAAAATACAGGTCGGCACCGCAAAGGTCAGCGCTACCAAAATCACCCCCATGGTGTTGGGAATCATGTGACGCATGATCAAATATCCGCTTTTGGCCCCCAACAATTTGGCCGCTTGAATATAACCTTCATCCCGCTGCTGCATGACCTGTCCGCGGACCAGACGTGATGTTCCGGGCCATGAAAGGATCACCAGGGCAATCAACATGGGAATGACCCCGCTTTCCCCCGGTCCGATACCAAAGGATATTTTAAACAGGATCATGAACAGCAGAAACGGCAGGGCCACTACGAAATCGGAAAAGGCCATCAGATAGCGATCGATCTTGCCGCCCAGAAAGCCGGCAAAGCCACCGAAGATCGTGCCGAAAATGACAAAGAGAACCGGTGCTACGATACCGATGAACATGGATATACGTGCGCCGTACATCAATCGCGACAGCATATCGCGACCCAAATAGTCGGTGCCCAGGGGATGCGCTTTCAATGTGACGGTTTCACCGACGTTGCCGTCCAATCCCCGGCGCTGGGCCTCGCAGGGTGATACCCTGGGAAACTGTCACACCAAGCGTCGCATGCGTGTCTGCCTCATCCATGCCATCGGTGGCCACTATGGAATAATGATAGGTACGGGATTCGAGTTTCAAGCGATCTTCATAGCCGACGATGTTGCCGGCATCGGTTTCACCCACCGGGATACCCAGATCATCGGGATCGGGTGCTTTTTCGTTGCGGTAGATCACATAACCGGCCGCGCCCTCTACCGGGGCCCACTTCAAGCGCACTCCCTGGGTGGTGGAGCTGCCTACGACCTCGACGTTTGCACTGGCCAGCAATTCGTCCGGTATCTCTTCCGGTTCAGCCGGAAAACTATCCAGAGTAACCCCTTCCCAGACCGTCTGAGACTCGGTAATGACCGCTGTTTTATTGAAAGTGATAAACTGTGAAATCTGATCCAGGTCCTGCGCGGACGGATCAACCCGCCAGAGCAGCGGACCGACCAGGGTAAAAAGGATCAGGGTAACGACAATACACAAGGAGGCCATGGCGCGCTTGTTTTTCCTCAGGCGCACCCAAGCGTCCTGCCAATATGAAAGCGATGGGCGGGTCAACTGTTGAATATCGCTCGTGACCGTTACCCCTTCGAAATCTACCCCTTGCGGGTTGTATAACGTATGTTCCGCCATCTTTTTTCTGCCTCTTTGCTTATTTTAGTCTTATTCGCGGATCGACATATGCATAAACGATATCCACCAACGTGACCATCAGAACCAGAAAAGCACCGTAGAAAACGGTTGTGCCCATGATCACGGTATAATCCATCTGCTGGATTGCCTCGACGAAATACCGCCCCAAACCCGGAATGGCGAACACCAATTCAACCACGAAGCCGCCGGTGGTGATGGCGGCGATTGCGGGCCCGAGAATGGTGACCACCGGGAGTACCGCGTTTCTAAGTTGATGCACAAAGAAAATTCGAGTGGCGGACAGACCTTTGGATTTGGCGGTGCGGATGAAGTCGGAATTAATGACTTCGAGCATGGAAGAACGCATCAAACGTGTCAAATAAGCCATGGTGCCGATACCCAAAACAAACGCTGGCACCCACATATGCATGATGGAGCCCCAGCAAGCCACCGGAAAAACGGAGGTTCCCGTCGCTTTATTGATTAGTACAATCGCAATCTGGGCCAGGGCGGCAAATACGAAACCCGGAACCGCCACACCCAGAATCACCAGGAACATTATGACGATATCCGGTAGCTTGTTGCGGTAAAGGGCCGTCAAAGCACCCCAAAGAACACCGCCCAAGGCGGCAAAAAAATCGCCAAAACCCCCAGAATGGCCGAACCGGAAAATGTTCGCGGATGATGTCGTTGACCATACGGTTTTGCTGGGTGAAAGAGATCCCGAAATCACCTTTGAGCATGTTGCCTAAGTAGATGAAATATTGGGTCATGACGGGTTTATCCAAGCCATACTTTATTTCGAGGTTTTTGCGGATCTCCGGACTGACCTCTTTTTCACTGCTCAACGGATCACCCGGCACCGCATGCATGGCTATAAAGGTGGCTGTGGCAATAAACCACACCGTCACCACCCCTGATAAAACTCTTTTTAGAATGTATTTCAACATGTTGCCTCTCTTTGGGAGTGTCGGGTACCCGGCAGGCCATGGCCGCCCGACACCCGACACAGCACGTTAGCAGACAATCTATTTGATGATCTTGGTATAGATATAATTGGGGTTGAAACCGGTTACCGAACGGCTGATCCCTTTAACCTTTTTGTGCTGAACATAGACGATACTGCCTTCGAACAAAGGGATAACCCCGATATCGTCGTACATGGCCTGCTGGCATTTGGCGAACGCATCCATGCGTACCTTCGGCTCGACTGAATTGCTGGCGATGCGGATATTCTTGTCATACACCGCGTTTTCCCATTTGCCGGAATTGTTCAGGTTTCAGGAGGCAAACAGTTCCGCATAGGTCATGGGATCGTCGTAATCCGGCAGCCAACCGCCGATCACCATGTCAAATTCACCGGCATTGGCTTTGGCCAGGCGCTGTTTGAAGATCTGTTTGTCGAGTTTGATATCCAGCTCAGGGCACCGTTAAACAAGCCCTGCAGGTATTCACCCATCTTGGCAATCGAAGGGGTATCGTCGCACAGCAGTACCAGGGGTGGAAAAGTGTCGATACCAAGCTCTTTTTTTGCCTTGGCCAGAAATTCCTTGGCAGCCGCTTTATCGATTTTGTGTATCGAGACCGGATATTCCTTACGAAATTTGTCATTCACGCCCTCCAGAAAAGACATCATGACGCTGCGCCCGGGCAGGGTGCCGGGAACCCCGACTACCTTGTCGGCAAACAACTGGGGGTCAAAGACCGCACGAAGGGCTTTTCTGAAGTTCAGGTTGGCAGTTACTTTGTCCTCGCGGTGGTTGAAGACGATGTAGCGTAAGCGGCCGCTGTCGAACTTGCGAATCTTCATTTTGCTTTTCATGGCCGTCTTGATAGTCTCGGAATCCAGCTGAGCCACAACAATTTTGTCGTCTTTCAAAAGGTTCAACAGGGCCGTGGTATCGGCCGTAATGTAAGGACAATCGATGACTTTAAGGGTAACCGCGGTCTTGTTCCAGTAATTTTCATTTTTTTCCATTCTCAGGGAGGCACCATGGACCCACTTGGTCAGCTTGAAAGCCCCGTTGTACAGCAGGTTGGAGGCTTCGGCGGCATATTTGCTGCCCATGCTTTTGTAAAAATCCTCCCGTACGGGAAAATAGGTCGAAAAAGCGGCCAGGCCCAGAAAATAGCCGCAGGGATATTCGAAATCGACTTTTAGGGTATAATCGTCGATGGCTTTGACGCCCAGTTGGGTGAGATCTTTTATTTCACCTGTATTAATAGCCTCGGCATTTTTCACCGGGTACACGATAAAAGCGTATTCACTGGCCACCTTCGGATCAACCGCCATGCGCCAGGCGAACACAAAATCTTTGGCGGTTACAGGCCTTCCATCGCTCCAGAGGGCATTCTTTCGCAGGTAGAAAGTCGCCCCCTTGGAATCGATGTCCCAGCGTTCAGCAACCCCCAGTCGCCCGCCCCCGCCTGTCATAGCACAACAAGCCTTCCATGACGTGGCCCAGCACCATCATGCTGACCGAATCTTCGGTGAGAAAACTGTTGAGCTGGGGGGGTTCCTGATTAAGGGCGATTCTAATAATCTGATTTTCGGCATCTGTGGC
>CAWJQU010000017.1:0-249222 GCA_963845145.1 uncultured delta proteobacterium | reverse complement strand
ATAATCAACACCATTGATAATTTAAGGATAATTAACTACCGATATGCTTATAATGCTTATGACCTGGATGGCCTGGACCTGGGCAATTGATCGTCCCGCCAATGATGGAGAGTTTCCCGACTGGGGAAATCCAATTGGGGAAATGACGTACGAAACCTTACGGTATTTTTCTGGCGCGGGTAGCCCCAAATCCGAGTACGCCAATTAGGGTAACTCGGCTGACAGCAGCTTGGGTTTAGCTGAACCGGCATGGAAGGATCCTTACGATCATAGCGCAGGCGGATTTGAAGAATGCGCCCTCCCCTTTATGCTGGTTTTAAGTGATATTTATCCGACTTACGACTCCGATGATCTACCGGGCAGTGCATTTTCTACTTTTTCAGGGAGCTTAGGTGGATTAGATGTTAGTAGTCTTGGGAATGTTATTTTTACCGAAAAAGTCTTGCGGGAAATTATTTTATTGGAAACAGGGAACCAATTATGATGGTGGTTGTACCGAAAAAGGGCTTACTGGATTTAGTGACGTTTGTGGTCTTTGCCCGGAAGAGCCCACCAAGCAAGGGAGTTATTATTCAGCTTCTGTCGCCTACCATGGTTTGACACAAGACCTAAACAGCGCTAACGACGATCAGAAAACAACGACCTATGCCGTCGGTCTCGCGTCACCACTCCCTTCTATTGAGATTCCTGTAGGTGATGAAACGATCTCTCTGGTTCCCTTTGCTAAAACGGTGGGCCGTTGTTAGGCGCACTACCTGATCGTGGGCTTTTTCAAGCTACCAATACCTTGGTTGACTTTTATGCAGAAACCATCGGGCCCACTAGTGGTTTATTTCGTATCAACTGGGAAGACGTGAACAAGCCGCCGATCATGAATGGATGCCATTATCATATATGAATATCAAGTTGTAGATGGCGCCGGCAACCCGGTAGCGGATCCCAGCGCCGGTGTCGGTGTGGACGTTACTTTAACCGCTGAGTACGCATCTGGTTGTCTGATTCAACATGCGGGGTATATCGTATCCGGCTCAACTGCGGATGGTACTTATCTGGAAGTGAGAGACTCCGACACGGGTGCCGGAACCGATGTTGATTTTTTCTTGATACACCGCCGGGTGTTGGACCAAATACCGGTGTCGGAGATACCGCCTGGGATGATAACGTCGATTTACCTTTGACCGCCACGCGCAGGTTAACCCCTGGCGGGGGTGGCGCGGGTTCGGCTGAAATACTGAATAACCCACTGTACTATGCGGCCAAATGGGGCGGGTTTGAAGATAAAAACAGCAACAATATCCCTGACAGGAATGATGAATGGGACAAAGATAGTGACGGTCTCCCGGACACCTATTTTTATGTCGTCAACCCTTTAAAATTGGAAGAACAACTGAACAAGTCTTTTGCCGATATTTTACGGCGAACATCTTCAGGAACAGTTGCCTCGGTTATCTCGGGTTCACGATCTGGTGAGGGTGCTATCTACCAGTCCATCTTTTATCCTGAATACAATGATAATGATGGAAATACGGCCAATTGGGTGGGAGAGGTTCAAGCGCTTTTTGTAGATGCATACGGTAACATGCGTGAAGATAGTAACAATAATCACCGCCTTGATCTCACCAACCGATATGGTTATCGGTTATGTTGGTACTTCTGTTTATAAGTTTGGTGATGATGATGGCAATTCAGTCATTGAGGGCGCAGAAACGACCGCCGATTTCATTGGTATCTGCAGTGATATTGACTATTTGTGGAAGGCTTCATCCTGGCTAAATGAAATGAGTGATGCCGAAGCCGCTATCCAACGTCCATTTAACTATACGGGTCAAGGACGGCATATTATCACTTTTGTTGATACGGATAAAGATATGATCGTTGATTGCGGTGAACAGCGAGACTTTGCTGTTTCGAGCTTTCCCAGCGCTGCTGACCTTGTGAATTCATCTGAAATTTACCCCTATATTCCCGTTCACACCGACTCAACCTGTTTGCCGGCCTATGTCATTGCGGGTAACCGCACCGAGTTTTTCCAAAATCAAACTCAAAGGGTCGTGAATTTTGTTAGGGGTGGACCAACCCGAGTTTACGCTTGGCACTGGAGATGTTATTCCGGAATTTCGATCCCGGCAGGTGGATTATGATTCGATAGCTCGCTGGAAACCTGGCGATTAGGATGATGTCGTGTACTCAAGTCCCACCGCAGTCGGAAAACCACAGGAAGGATTGCATTTCCTTTATCGCGATGAGACTTTTGCCGATTTTGCCGAACATATAATAACCGACGTACGGTCATCTATGTCGGTGGAAATGACGGATGATTCATGCCTTTAATGGCGGATTCTATGAAAACCGGGTTGATGTCAACAGCGACACGAAGATGACGTCGAATTTTTAACTCAACCCAAAGTTAGACTTGGAACCACGGATGGATCCGTCATCAGTATTATCGATCTCGGCTCGGAACTTTGGGCCTATGTACCCTATAACCTGCTTCCCCATCTCTACTGGCTAACCGAGACAGGGTATGCTCATTCCTATTACGCCGATCTAAAACCGAGAGATATTCGACGCTAAAATTTTTACCCCTGATGCGGACCATCCCCATGGTTGGGGAACGGTTTTGGTCGGTGGCATGCGTTTTGGAGGTGGGAAAATCGATGTCGACCTGGATCGAACGGACGGCACCACGAATGCCACTGACCGGACTATGAGTTCCGCCTTTTTTGTACTGGATATAACCAATCCGGAGAATCCACCGATTGTTTTGGCTGAAATCACCTTTCCTGGTTTGGGGTATACCACTTGCTATCCAACGGTCATCGCTATGAAGGCAAAAACACCATAATCAGACCCTAATGACTGGTACCTTGTTTTTGGTTCCGGCCCGGCAGAAGCGGACGGATCGCCCGGCACCAATTCGGGGGTTTCTTTTCCCATGCCATTAGTAATCAAAAGGCGAAACTTTATGTAGTGGATTTTATTCGATTGGCTCAGAATAACCAAATATGAACATTAAACAACCGGAATATTTCATCCAGTTCGGGCCCCTATTTTTATCAGGAATTTACCATGACGATAACGGCTTTATATCTGATCCGATCACTGTCGACTACGATCTCGACTATAAAGCCGACGCCGTCTATTTCGGAACGGTTAGTGGTAATGCGACCGCTGGTTGGGGTAGTAAATTAAGACGTATAGTCGATCGCTAATGATGACAATCCAGCTTCATGGGTCGGCGATAGTGTCATTGCTTGATTTGAAGCTCCCAAAACCAGGCGATTACTGCCGCACCGACCGTTGGTCTGGATTCGATGGTGGAATTGGGTATTTTTTGGAACCGGACGGTACTTTGTTCGAGATGATGCCAATAATACCGATAATCAAAACTTTTATGGGATAAAAGAGCCCATTGATAGTATCTGGTGACTATACACTGGGCTGAAGTGCCTATTACCGATCTGTTAGATGTGACTAATTGATGTGGAGGTAGGGGGGGCTGTTTCAGGCGGTCCCGCAGCGACTTTTGAAGACTTGATCCCCACATTGAGTCCAACTATGACGGTTGGCGAATAGACCTTACTACAACACAGAAAGAAATATCGGTCAAGCAGCATTGCTGGGGGATATATTGACCTTTACTTCCTACATACCGTCTCCCAATATTTGCCAATTTGAAGGTGAAAGTAATTTTTATGCGCTCTATTTCAGGACCGGGACCGCCTCAGATACTTCTGTAATTGGGTCTGCGTTTGAATCCGATGGGATCGATAATGACGGGGACAGCGAAATTGATGAGGCAGGCGAAGCCGGTGGTAGATCATTTAAAAAATTTGATCTTGGACGCGGCTTGTCATTAAACCAAGTGTTCATACTGGCCGTCAGGCATGGATCCACAGCCTTCATCCAAACAGCAGCGGTGCCATCAAGCCCTTTGAAGAAAAAAATCCGGGGCAGACAAAATCCGGATTAGCGGCTTGGGGGCATAGTGTTGGGTGCGAGTAGATAAAGGCTTCGCTTTTTAATAATACACAACACCACAATAAATTCATTCTAATTTTACTTAGGGGGTGTTTCCGTCCCCCTATTTTTTTATTGCGACGTTTATCTTGCCTAAATATTTTTGGGCAACACGTTCGACGGTCATACATAGTCAATGACGATATAGAAGACTAGAACGTATAAGCGGAAATTCGGAACACACTTGTGTCGATAGAGATTATTGTGTGCAGGTTTACAGTGGTGATTTAAAGGCTATAGTGGATATTAATATAATCCGGGGCGAACAGCCAAGGCTAAGTGTCGGAGGATGGCGCAAGAGCTATGATAGAGCCTGGAGTTGCACATTTAAAGCGTAAACATCGAATGGTTTAATATATGCCTCATACTGAGGTTTTTAAAAATGGATACAATTTACGATTGGGAATGGGCCTTACGATAATGATATAATATAGAGCTCAACTGGATACTGAAGCTGTCTGGACGATGAGACTGCCGCCATTGAAGCGAATACACAATTCAAGAGGGTGTTCATAATTTTGTGTCAGTCAAATAAAAAGCTGATAGATAAAGCTAAAAGGAGACTGACATGGCAAGAGTAAAAAGACGATCAAGACCCTCGATGATTCTTTTGAACTCGACACGCCGCGCGATCGTGCCGGAACATTTACACCCCGGCTGACCAAAAAGCACCAAACGACTCTCAGCGATGAGATTGAAGAAAAAATCCTTGCTCTGTGCGGCTTAGGAATGAGCTATAAAGACATATCCGCCCATCTTGAGGATGATATATCATCTATGGCATGAGGTCTCCAAAGGCACCCTAACGGCGATTACCGAATCCTTGGCGTCAAGATTGACGGCCGCAAGGAAGCTCTTGGGCTGTATATTTCAGGGAACGAAGGGGCCAACTTATGGTTGCAGGTTCTGACATATCTATCCAACCGGGGCATTGGCGATATCCTGACCGCCTGTATAGACGGTCTTAAAAGATTTCCGGAGGCCATTGAGGAGATCTTTCCCAAAACGGAAATCCATCTTTGTGTTGTGCATCAAATTCGGAACACCTTGAAATACGTTGGTTCAAAGAATCAGAAAGAATTTATGGTTGATCTCACGCGTGTATACAAGGCCACTAACAAAGATTTAGCCGAGTCCGAGTTAGACAAGCTCGAAGGCAAATAAAACGACAAATATCCAATTGTCATCAAGTCCTGGCGAAACAACTGGGATTGGCTCAGCCAATTCTTCAAGTATCCGAAGGATATTCGCAGGATCATTTACACGACGAACACCATTGAAGCCGTTCACCGGCAGTTTCGTAGTTTAACCAAAACCAAAGGGGCTTTCCCAAGCCAGGACAGCCTGTTTAAGCTTCTCTATATGGGCATACAGAATGCGAGTAAGAAATGGACGATGGCGGTTCAAAACTGATCTTTAACCATTTCTCAGTTAGCAATATTCTTTGAAGGAAGGCGGGATAAAGAATTAGGACTTTTATATGGCTAATGATCAAGAAAAATACCTGACACAGAATATTGAACTCTCCCAAACGAAACGTCATCCTTTGGCAATCACTCAAAATTCCTTAAATCTTCAGAGAGGTTGGGATTACTGCAATACTGTCCAAATACCGGTCGGCACTCCACCCCCATTGGCACCATTAAAATCGTCCACTCCAACTGTGATAGGCGGAGCAATACTCTGAAAGTTTACCTGTCCTACCCATTGCTCATTCTGAATCATGTACATTGCACTTTCCACATCACTATCAATACCATAGGCACGATTTCCCATAAATGATTCACTCAGGATCATGTAAGTAAGATTCGATGCGTCACTACTTACAATAAAATCAACCCCGCCGGGAACAGCAAAAGCCGCAGCGCTAATTACACCTTGTGTTTGGGTGGCTTCCCGTTACCATCGCACCAACTGTTCCTCTAGTAGCAGCAATGATGGCACCATTGCTTCCCAACAAAATATTTCCTGCACCGCTTCCACCGATAGGATTTATCAAAGTCTGAGTATCGTCACTTAATACCATAGCAGCCGATATCTTCATTAAGTGCGGCGAAGGCATTCTTAGCCACATGGCGGTTGAAAAGCTCATGGAGTTGTGAGCTCTTTTTCGATAGGTTGTATATCCAGGAACCGCGATTGCGGCCAGAATCCCGATAATGGCAATAACAATCATCACTTCAATCAATGTAAAGCCATTATTATTGATTATATAATTCCATTTTTTATCCATAAAATACCCAGTCGGTAGGTTCGCGATTATTAATTACTGTCTTAATTAGCAAATATCATGCCGGGGATACTTTTTAAATCTCTAATTGAATAAACAGGTAATAGATTGTTATTACAGATAATATCATCATTTATTTTTGTTTTAAATTTAATAGCTATCACAGACAGAGCGATTTACGATAAAAAAGGTATTTTGTTGCCAATATTTGGTAATTTAGGTCAATTGAATGGTTTTCTGGAATTACACTTAGATTTTTAGATCAATGATTTATGACAGACATTGATCACCGGGATGACATCGCAGGTTTCATGATGTTGACAGACGACATTCGGTCTGCTGAATTATTGAGTTCGATCAAATGATAACTCACCGCTCTCCCGTTTATAAAAAAATGAATCCGCGTAGGGATTTTTTGGCAATTGTCCAATGATACCTGAGATGACCAACTGGTTGAGCGCGTCGGGTTTTTTACCATACTGATTTTCATATTGGTCGATTGCCCGTTCTAATTGAAGAATACCGTTGTGAGCTTGAATACGCTCTTTTACATGCTGACTCATCAGATCACTATTGCCCATCCTTGAATACATTGATTTTAACAATGCAATAGCCACTTCAGTTTGTCCGATTTTTTGTGCCAGGCGAGCACCCAGCGTTGCAACGATGGGCGGCGCGTCGGGACGCCGGGCTGAGGCCTGCATATACGCGGCGGCCTCTTTATTTTTATTTAAGTAATAAAATAGATCAAAACCGATATAAAACCCTGGTTCCCAATCCCATGGCCGATGTTGTTCTGAAATTGCCAATAGCTCTACGGCGTTTTCGTGCATGCCCTTTCTCCAGGAAAGAGTTCCCTGGGTATAGTAGCAGGTTTGAAAAAAATAGGGGTCCAAGGCAAGGGATTGCTTGAACAACAGGTAAATAACGTTCAGGTCGTCAGATGTAATCTCCCAGGCACCGCCTAAAAAGACCGATGCTTTCATTAACAAGTAGTCAGCCCACAGTCCCTTGAACTCGCCGCTGACAACCTTTAAAAGATTTGGAGAAACCATAAGTGCTTCGGCCCGATGGTGTCGGGCCGGTAGGGTATCTCGGTGAGTTTTTACAAAATCATAGCTGACAATGTAACCCGTCAGTAGTAGGGAAAACAGGACAATTCCCCCTATGATCCTAATTCCCTTCATTTGATCTCCTTACTATTGAAGATAATGATGGTTAAAAAGATCACGATAGTAATATATAGAATGCCGTAAAGTACCGTCCATAAACAATATGTAGCAGATAAAGGCAAGCCATAGGCAACGTAAACCTTAAGATCAAAGGCGCTTGATTGGGAAAAACCCAGGTAAACCATTTCATCATTTGCTCATACACCGGACCTACTTTAATAAACTCTCCCGATAGAACGATCCCGACGATGGTTTCCAAACTGTGCCCGATGACGTAAACGCAAAAAGTCACCAGCATGGAAAGGTACGCGTTGGTTGTAACCACAGTGCTCAAAAAAGCGACTGCCAACAAAATTAATAATGAAATATAATTAAACAAAACCCCAGTGAACAGCATTCCCCAAGAGTAATTACGCGGTGAAGCCATGGTGGGCAGAAATTGAATCCCCAACCAACTAAAAAAAAGCACTAACAACGCGATCATGACCACCGCAAGAAATATTGCAATGGATAAACCGAAAAACTTACCTAAAACATATTGTGCCCGGGATATGGGGCGGGATAAAATCATACAGATCGTGCGACGGTGAATATCCTCTGTGAGTAGTGCAATGGCCAAAAAAAACAAGATGCCAAGCCCGGCCAGAGATATGGCAGCAAAGCCCAGGTCCACCGCCACCTTACCGGTTTCGAAAGCAAAAAGGGGTACCACCACCAAAAAGGCAGCACTCACAAACAGTGCGATCAACAAAATACCTTGCAATGCGCGGTTGCGAATACCCTCTTTTAACGTAATCAGGGCTACCAATCCTGTTTTATTCATTTTGATTGTCCTCATTCGATATTGAATCAACCAAGTGGACAAATTCTTCCTCAAAACTTTTACCGGTATTGGCAAAGACTTTAACATCCCCACAAAACAAAAGATCGCCCTTGTGGATCACGCCGATGCGGTCGCATAACACCTCCACATCGTTTAGAATATGGGTACTGAAAAATATCGTTTTACCTCGTTCTTTCAGATCTATAATAATCCGTTTAAGCAGGTTGCGTCGATGGGGATCTAGGCCACTCATAGGCTCGTCAAGAATATAAATATCGGGGTCGTGAATCATGGCCAGAGCTAAACCCAGGCGCTGTTTCATTCCCTTGGAGTAAGTGTTAATCGGCTGGTGCTCCGCATGGCTTAATTCCAGCCGAGAAAGCAATGGGGCAATCCTGTTATTGACCTCCAGCTTCTTTGTTCCCGAAGCAAGCCCCCCGAACGAAGCAACTCCCGTGCATTCAAATTACCGTAAAACCGGGGGTCTTCAGGCAGGTACCCGACTTTTTTCCGAGCCTGGGGAAAGGTTGCGGGTATATCAATAATGTGGATCTCCCCTCGGTCGGCCTTGATAAACCCCATCAATAAATTGATCACCGTACTCTTACCAGCGCCATTGGGACCTAGAAAACCGAATACTTCACCTTTGACAATTTCAAGAGAAAGATTTTGGATGATTTTGCGTCGTTTAAATCCGTCAGCGAAGCTTTTTTCGATCCCATTAAGTGATATAATCGGACTTGTCATGAGCCATTTTCCTAACCGATATAAAGACTAAGTATTATTTTTTTCATCAATTGAGTAGATATACTCAACTGTGTGCAATTTGCATTTCATCCGTCCGTAAGCAACTTAAATCTTTGATCGCATATCAAAACGATTTAAAAATCGACAAATGAGTAAAATATATATTCATATCTATTGTTCGTCAATCCATATGTTCTTCGTTGATAGCTTATTGATGAGTTTGGTCGGAGCCGAGCATTCCTAACCCCAATAGAGACTGAGTTACCTTTACGTAACGAAAATATTACTACGTTTTTTAAATAAAACCCAGTTTAGAATAAAAAAACCCGGCACGATTGTATCCGTGCCGGGAATAGGCAGTTGATATTATTTGTTTATATCATATTACTGAAGTACTTCCCATGTCGCTGTAGGTGCACCACCACCAGCAGCACCACCACCGGCGGCGAAATCATCGGTACCCACAGTAATACCGGCAGCAGTACTATCAAGACCGGCCTGCCCTAGCCAAGCTTCATTCTGTACGAAATACATAGTGTTTTCAGTGTCTCCGTCCACACCATAGGCCCGGTTGCCGTTCATTGACTCAGACTGAATCATATATGTGGCATTATTAGCACCCTCTGTGCTAGCCTGGATATCTACCGTTGAGGGGACACTAAACCCTGCGGCGCTGATGGCAGCCGTTGCCGGACTCGTGCCGGTAATAAGAGCCCCTGCTTGTCCTCCAGTAGCAGCGGAAATTGCGCCCAAGCTTCCAGGTAAAACCGCACCCGCAGCAGATCCACCACCAGCGGCTGCTAGCGTCGAATTACCGGATATTCCATAGCAACCGATATCCTGATTCAAAGCTGCTTCCGCATTTTTAGCTACGCCGGCCGCCGTCGACCCTTTAGTATTGGACGCTCGTTTACGATAGGTGGCGAACTGGGGAATGGCGATAGCCGCCAAAATACCGATAATGGCGATGACGATCATCAATTCGATCAGGGTAAAACCTTTTTGATTCTGATGATTTCTGAGTTTCTGTAACATTTTTAACTCTCCTTTTTTTTGGTTTTTTGCCTTGTTGTTGGTTGTTATTAGCTGTGCTGTGGTTTTGATATTTTGATTGATTAATGCCGATTTAATTCATCTATCGATTTATTTTTTCCCGTTCCAGTTTTCAGTCATCCCCCCTTTCAAGTCAGCATCAGATGATTTTTTCATTATCATTAAAATGATTCGCTATGGTTCTTTTTTAAAGCAAGCTTTGTGCCAATTTATTGACGCTTTTTAACAAATCCCTAACAATCTGATATATTATAAAAATTTGGAAAGTAATGGTTTTTTTATTTTTATTGACAAACTATTTACGTTTAAAACAGCTCGTAAATCCAAAAATTTGTGATAAAGCTTGCAAAATTTGTCATTTGCCTGCAAATCCTCAGCCATAGACCACACACCCACGCACACAGACAATTAATTTTTCCTGCCAAGACGCGAAGGCGCAAAGGGGTATCTATTATCAATAATACAATAAACTATAGCTGCGAACTCAACGTCCTCCGCGGTAATATTTTTCGCATGAAATCAGCTATCACCGCTGGGATCGCGGAGATCACAGAGGGCTTAAAATACAACATAAATCTTTTCTTGGCGTCTTGGCGGGAAACAGTGATTTACTCATTTACCAAAGGCTAAATCATTTGCCCTGATAAGATGCAAAGGCGCAAAGAAGGGAAAAAATTTTTAAAACATTGAATTTATTGGCGTATTCGCGCCTTTTCGGAAAAATTTAGCGCTTTTTGATGTCCAGATGTAAGAGAAATGCTTCCGGATCCACTATCTGCAGATCTGTCTCTGCAGGAAAGACCTTCTTATTGCGGGTAACCAGATACTTAACGCCAGTTTTTCTGGCGCATACATACTGTATGGCATCTTCGAAATCTTTTAGGCCGGTTTTTAATGCTGCTCGAATGTGCGTCGCGGTTACGGAAGCGATATCAAATACGACCAGCAACGTATCAAGGCTGTCATAGGCTTTACGCGATCCGAGATGTTTATTTAAAATGTAAAAGATATCAGTGATGGATGTGGCCGAAAGATACCCTGTAAAACCTTCATTTTCAACCATTTCCCAAATTCGGGCCGAATTGGCATAAAACGGCTCACGGCGGGCTAAAACATCCAGAACAATGTTGGTGTCAATAAATATCTTCATATCTCTCAGCCAACCGTCGATTCCGAATTAATTTCAAATCATCGTCTGGAAGTGTCGTAATTATCCCTGTCATCTCTTTTAATAAAGACGTTTTTTTCAGGGGCACAACTTTTGCCAAGGGGCGGCCATGGTAGCTTAAAAGCACTTCCTGTCCTTTTTTGATGGTCCTGATTACCTCACCGGTTCTATTTTTCAGCTCTTTTGCAGTAACTATTTTCATCATGTTCACCATTACGATGGTTTTGGGCTTAAGCCTACCCATCAATAATAGCTATTTTCTATTTTGTCAAGTAGCCACTTTCAGAAAAATACAACACGATGGTTCAATTTGAATCTTTGTGTCATCGGGAGACAATTTTATTTATAATTCCCAAAGGGCTCACACACATAAACGATTTATCGTACCTATTGAGGTCGTTAAAGGACCCAACGTTGTTCAACAATCATCTGGCTCAAATATTGATAATTTAAACGGTATGGCAATTCAAATTTCACTTGACAAATTAGTCTGGCCTGGTCAGACTATATTTTAAAATGGAGATGAGCCATGCACATTACGAACATTTCGGATGCAAAATCCCAATTGTCAGCACTCGTTCAAAAAGTTCTTGCCGGTCAGGAAGTCATTATTGGTAAAGCCGGCAAACCGGTGGCCAAGTTGGTCAAATTCAAACGTTCAGATAAACCTCGCCAACCGGGAGCACTGAAAGGCCAAATTAAGATCCTGGAGGATTTCGATAAATTACCTGCCGACTTGGCGGAGACATTTGGAATGATAGAAAAATGAATGTCCTGCTCGATACCCATATTCTGTTGTGGTGGTTAGACGACAGCCCGATGCTAAAAGATAAAGTGTGTCGATTGATTTCGGATGGAAATAACCTGGTATTTATAAGTGCTGCAGTAATCTGGGAAATTCGGATAAAAGCCGGACTGGGAAAACTAATCATTCCATCCAATTTTCAAATGATATTGGAGTTGCAGGATTTTGAGCTGTTACCTATTACACATCAGCATGTGCATGCCATTGCGGATCTTCCACTTCATCATCGCGACCCCTTCGACCGTTTACTTGTCGCCCAAGCAATGATTGAAGGGTTCACCCTGATCACACATGATGATGAAATTTGTAAATATGAGGTGTCTATCATAAAAGGATAAATCGGTTCTATCATTATCCATTCACCTAACCTGGGATTTCTCGGCTTTTTCTTAGCGCCCCGAAGGAAGTGCCCTTGGGGTGCGTCTATGGGAGACCGTTATTCTCTCATTCCCCCAAAAGGCAAAACCTTTTTCCCGCCAAGGCGCAAAGACGCAGAGGGTAATCTATTATCAATTATGCCATAAACTATCATTGCGAGCTCTGCGTCCTCCGCGGTACTATTTTTCGTGTGAAATCGACAAGCACCGCCGGGATCGCGGAGATCGCAGAGGGTTTAAAATACAAAACAAATTTTTTCTTTGCGTCTTGGCGCCTCTGCGGGAGACAATTATTCAATCATGAATCGATTTTGAGCTTATCCAAACGATACCGCAGGGATCGAAGGTTTAAATCCAGCAATTCAGCCGCTTTTTGCTTGTTGCCCCCACTTACCTCCAGGGCTTTTTTAAGGTAGGCTTGTTCGATATCGGTTAGAATGGTGTCGAGAGAGACCCCGTTTACCACATCGTCCAGATCAAAGCGTTTATTTTTAACACCCTCGACCCAGCGTCTTTTATGAATGGACATGGCCAGGCTGTCTGGCAGAAGAATATTGGTATTAGAGAGGGCCACGCTTCTTTCAATGAGGTTTTCCAGCTCGCGGACGTTACCCGGGAAATCGTATTTAGATAACAGGTCAATGGCATAAGAAGAGATCTTGGTCATCTCTTTGTCCATTTTGCGGGAATACTTATCCAGAAAGTGTTGGGCCAGGATATTGAGGTCTGCTTTTCGTTCCCGTAAAGGCGGCACTTTGATTTCGACCACGTTGAGGCGATAAAAAAGATCTTCCCGGAACTGACCGTCGATGACCTCTTTTTCCAAATCCTTGTTGGTGGCTGAGATGATCCGGATATCGACCGAAATGTCCTCGTTGTCGCCCACCGGCCGTATGGTTCTTTCCTGAATCACCCGCAGCAATTTGACCTGAACCTGGATCGGCAACTCCCCTATTTCATCTAAAAATATGGTTCCCTTATGTGCCGTCTCAAAAAGCCCTTTCTTATCTCGGTCCGCCCCGGTAAACGATCCTTTCTTATGCCCAAACAACTCGCTTTCCATAAGGGTTTCGGGGATACCGCCGCAATTGATGACCACAAAAGGCTCATCACGCCGCGCGCTTTCCTGATGGATGGCCTGGGCGATGAGTTCCTTGCCAGTACCGCTTTCACCGGTGACCAATATGCTGGTGTCGGTTAGCGACACCCGGCGAATGAGATCGTAAATAAACAACATCCTGGGACTATTACCGACAATCCGGTCGAAATGGCGTGTGTCTCGCAGCACATCGTCCATTTCTGATTTTTCTTTGTCCAGATTTTTCAGGTCGATGGCTTTCCCAATAGTCGATAGCAACTCATTATTATTAAATGGTTTTGGGACGTAATCGTAAGCGCCGGAATTCATTGCATCAACAGCCGTCTCAGCTGTCGCATGGGCGGATATCATAATCACCACAACATCGGCATCACGACTTTTGGCTTCCTTTAAGACCTCGATGCCGTCAATATCACCTAACCGAATATCGACCAGGAGCAGATCAAATCGTTTTTTCTTAAGAAGTTTGATCGCCGTGCGACCGTCTTCGGCGCATGTAACCTGATAACCGTTTCTTTGAAGCAACATCTCGAGGACTTCGCGCATCGACAACTCATCGTCGACGACTAAGATTCGTTGATTGGAATTGTTTTCATCAGATTTGGGCATGTGTTACCTTTTTAGGCAAGGGTTACCTTATAATAAAGTTTTGATGGCATTCAGCGTAAAAAATCGCCCAACCGGTTCCATCGCACGCCAAAACGTTCCTTATTCCAGGACCAGTAAATCATAAATGCTTTACCCTTGAGTTCCTTTTCATCCACAAAGCCCCAGAATCGGCCGTCGTGGCTGTTGTCGCGATTGTCCCCCATCACAAACAAGGCGTTCTCGGGAACGGTTACCGGTCCGAAGTTATCCCGGTGGCTGAATTTACCTGGAAAAATATTAGGATCGGTATACTTGGCATATTCCATGGCCACCAGTTTTTTGTTGATATACACCTTTTTGTCTTTAATCTCGACCACATCCCCACCAATACCCACTACCCTTTTGATAAAATCTTTTTTGGGGTCTTCAGGATATCTGAACACGACGATATCTGCCCGTTTGGGTGATGATATGGGAATAATTGTGGCCTGGGAAAAAGGGACCTTAACCCCGTAAATAAATTTGTTGACCAGGATATGGTCACCGATGAGCAGCGTATCCTTCATCGAACCGGAAGGTATTTTAAAGGCCTGAACAACAAACGTTCGAATAAAAAGCGCGAGTATTACGGCGATCAAAATCGCCTCGATATTTTCACGCAAACGGCTTTTCGGTTTTTTCAATATGGCTTTTTCAGCCGGAGAGGTTGCATTCAAATTTTATCATTTACCTTTCATGATAGACATACCAACACTATTCTTAAAACCACATTGGCCATCAACCCGGCCACAATATCATCCGCCACGATACCAATACCACCAGGCAGCCGTTTTTCCAGCCACCGAATGGGAAATGGCTTGACGATATCAAAAAACCTAAAGGCAACAAAGCCCCCCAGAACAAATGGAAAATTAAACGGCAAACCCAACAATGCCACCATTTGCCCAGCCACTTCGTCGATAACGATACAGCCCGGATCCTTCGCACCGAGCATGGTCTCTGCTGATCCGGCAATGGCAATAGCGGCCACGGTAAAGACAGCGATAAAAAGTGTAGCGACAATAAAGGGCAGATAAGCCAGTACAAAACAGAGCGGCAAGGCCAGCAAACTGCCGAAAGTTCCCGGAGCCCATGGAAGCCGACCGATAAAACCACCGGTGGCCAATGCCAGGTTCATTTGCCGGGAAAATGCCATTTACCGTGATTATCGATTGGGGGTGGTTTTGTCAAGAAAACTAGAGCCATTTACTCGCGGCCGGCGGTTTGGAGATAAGCTGTCATCTCCTGTTGCAAACGTTCAAATACCGTTCGAATCGACAAATCGCGTGCCATCGCAATGTTGCGGCACGACTCATATTCAGGTATCAGACGGATATCCCCATTAAGCCCTACGATCCTTTTAGCCGACACCGTCCCATATGAGGTGACGATTTCGACCTTTTCACGGTGGAGTGATTCACGCTGAACCGGATAGGATCGAACCCCCAAGGTGGTGGTCTCGCCTAACAGCCGGTTTGCCAAAGCAGGTTTTTTATCCGGCCGGCACAACACCTGAACCAGCGTACCGGGTCGGCTTTTTTTCATATGTATCGGTATCCAGCAGACATCCAGAGCACCGTCTTGAAACAATCGCTCCATTAGATACCCGTAAAATTCCGGGTTCATGTCATCGATAGCGGTCTCAATCATAATGAGGGATTCAGTCTGTAGCCCGGATGTTTCTTTCCTGTTTCGCCGGATGTCTCGATTTCCCGCGAAAACCCGCAACACATTGGCTATCGTCTCATGATCACGTTTACCGGCCCCATAGCCTACCTTATTAATGGTCATTTCCGGAATAACCCCGAAATCCTGTGCCAGGGTAGCCACGATGGCGGCCCCGGTCGGTGTGGTCAATTCATATTCGATGTCCGTGCCATAAACGGGAATGTCCTTTAATATAGCGGCTGTCGCCGGGCTCGGAACGGGCAGCCTGCCATGTCGGCATTTTACCAGACCACGGCCAAGGGCAATGGCCGAAGCGCTGACACTTTGGATTCCCAATTGATCGACGCAAAGGGCTGTGCCGACGATATCCACAATTGCGTCCACACCCCCCAATTCATGAAAATGTATTTTTTCCGGTGTCGTGTGATGAATGCCGGCTTCCGCAACAGCCAGCCGCTCAAAAATGGAGAGGCTCCGTTTTTTTACCACGTCTGACAAAGGGCTTGTCTCAATCAACTCACGTATGGTCGCCCATGTGCGTGTTTGGGAATTCAAAGAGGGATGGACTTTTACTCTCTGGGCACTGATCCCATGCCGAAGGGTTCTTGTGGCTTCAAACTCAAATTCCGATAGTGGAATCGATCGAATCTGTTCTACCAGCCAGTCCACCGGCACACCCAGGTCTATCAGGGCACCGAGGGTCATATCGCCGCTGATCCCGGCGAAGCAATCAAAATGCACATGCATAAGAATTTCTCTTTTCTATTTCGTTGAATGCTATTTATTGAACTGTTTCAGTATTGTTTATACTGTTTTTGATCGTGTGCCCACTGTAATTTAATCGTCTGCACAGGTATAAAATAAGATACAAAATTATTGACAAAATTGAAACCTCTCTCTTATAGTACGCTTTCCTCGCGGAAGTGCGCAGCTCACTGGTGGGGCTCCCGGACTTCAAATCCGGTGTGGGGCGCTAAACCCGTCCCGGGTGGGTTCGATTCCCATGCACTTCCGCCATTTTTTTTCTTAGGAAACCATCTACGAGGCACCATATGTTAAAAGATAAAATCATCAGCCTGATCGGAACCGGCAACATGGGCCAAGCGTTGTTAAGCGGACTCATTCGATCAAAAACCGCCCGCCCGGAAAATCTGATCTGCACGGATATTCGGGAATCCCAGTTGGATCGATTACGGGAAGAGTTCGGCGTTCAGACAATGTCCGACAATTTGGCGGCGGTTAAAAAATCCGATATCGTTATTTATGCGGTAAAGCCTCAGATTCTGGCGGCCGTACTTAAAGAGACAGCCGAAGCGCTAGATATGGATAAATTGGTTATTTCCATAGCGGCCGGTGTGTCTCTGCAAGCCATCGAGTCCAAACTAGAGAAAGAGCTTCGCCTCATTCGGGTAATGCCCAATATTTGTGCCTCGGTGGGTATGGGAGCCGCGGCCGTCGCTGCCGGCAATCATGTCAAAGATGGGGATGTTGAGCTGGCTAAAACAATTTTTGATTCGGTCGGAACCAGCATATTTATTGGTGAAAATATCCTCATGGACGCCATTACAGGCTTGAGCGGCAGTGGTCCGGCCTATATTTTCCTTATTATCGATGCCATGGCCGATGCCGGCGTCAAGATGGGTCTGTACCGTGGGGATGCCCTGGCCCTATCCGCCCAAACCGTGCTCGGATCGGCGAAAATGCTGATAGAAACCGGAGAACATCCGGGGTTGCTCAAGGATCAGGTGACTTCTCCGGGCGGTACCGCCATTGCCGGCCTGCACACCCTTGAAAAGGGCGGCCTGCGTACGACAATTATTAATGCTGTCGAAGCGGCAACGTTACGCTCCAAAGAGTTGGGCCGGATTATTGATGAAGACTTCATCAATTCTAAAAATTAATAACTGCAGGTCTAAAGAATCATCTTTTAAGAAAAAAGGGCGAATTACTCTCTTGAATCAGAAAAAAATAATTCGCCCTTCTACTCTATGTAATTTTCTCTTTTAATAGCCGGCTAAAACCGGACAGTCATACCAAAGCTTAATGAATCTTCTTTAAGTGAGGATTCAAGATCGACAAACCCACCGGCCGATGACTCACTGATGGTCTCTTCGAACCCGTGCATATAGGAAAGGTTCAAGGCAATTCGGTTGGTGAACTCGTAGCCCACACCAAAAGTCAGATGCTGCTCGATGATGGCCGGAAACCCTATGATTCGGAAAAATTCATAATTATAGCGGTTGATATTGGTCCCTTGGACATTGACGCTGTTGGTGGGGTCCCTGAAGTCCGGATTCCAGCCGTTGTGTTCATTGACCGGGTTTTTCCCATAGTTATACCCCATTCGAAGCGACAGGGCCGGTGTTGGTTTATACTGCGCGCCTAAGGCAAAAACGAACTGATCATCCCAGTCAAAGTCATCATAGCCATCGGCATCGGACCAGTTGTACCATTTGGTGTCAAACTCCACCAAAAAGGACGAGCTGGGTTGCATAGAAATACCAAAGGCTAAACTTTGGGGCGCTTCGAGATCCAGGTCATCAAAATCCCCATCGCCGTTAAAATCAAAGACATTTTCGTGGGTGACCTTTTGGGGGGTTATGTAAGAGAGGCCGAGATTCATCATGCCGACATGATAGAGGGCGCCGATCTGTGCCCCATAGGCATAATCATGTTCGCCACCCGACCCCAGATCAAGGTTTTGATAGCCAACGCTAATGGATGCGCCGATCGAAAAATCGGGTGTAACCATATAGGCCAGATTGGGTGCGAACTTCATCACCTCCAGTTTGGTGTACATGCCCCCAAACATCGGATCTTCTTCTTTGTAATTGACCCCCATACCGGACACGCCATATGCACCGACCCCTATCCTCAAATTCGCTGTTAACGGTGCGGTGATACCGATGGCCGGAACGGCAAATGGTTTTGTCTGGCTATCGGCGGCGTGGCTGCCCATCCCCATTCGTGAAAGATCGACTTTACCGTCAACCGTGGGGTCGAAATAGGTACCGGAAAAAGTGGCTTCCGAACCGGGGCAAAAAGCGGCGAAACACATGGCGGCCGGGTTTGCAAAAATGGAACTGATGGAATCCTGGGGTGCCGCCACGCCAACCCCGCCCATGGCCCTTGAAATCGGTCCGACGCCGATCAGGTTGTCACCATTGGTTGCAATGGCATGATTTGCTACTGCAAAGACCATAAGACAGATCATTCCCACAACGCTCAACTGTTTTTTCATGCTTCCCTCCTAAATATTTGATTCGTATTCATTGTGCGCGACTATGAAGATTAAATTATAAATTCTTGTGTTAACGCTTACACGTTAACAGTCGCGTCGCTTGCGACCAGGGCATCTGAAATCAGGGACGTGAGAAATTTCACTTCCATGCCTATTTTGTAATGATCATTCAGGTTGCTGAGCTGGGTATGACAATTCTCACAGGCCGTGACAAGTATTTCGGCCCCCGTCTTTTTAATCTGGTCAACCTTAACCCGTGACGATTTCATTCTGAAATCATGGGTCTCTTCGCCCAGCGCCACCAATCCGCCCCCGCCACCACAACACCAGTTATAAACGGGTTTAGGCGACATCTCTTTGAAATTGTCGGTCAGGTGATTTAACAAATAGCGGGGCTCATCCATAACGCCCCCGTTGCGGGCAAGCTGGCAAGGATCGTGATAGGTAACCGCCTGATTGAATTTGGTTTTGTCCAGGTGAATGCGGCCTTCACGAAGATATCTGGCATGGACTTCGGTTACCGAACTCACTTTAAAGGGCTGCGCCCCCGCCTGCTGTTTCATCACCCGAAAGGCCGTCCCACACTCGCAGATGCAGACCTCTTTGACCTTGAGACGCAAGGCTTCTTTGATAATGCGGTCAAGGATTAACTTTGTTTTTGAGGGATCGCCCACAAAGGCACCAAAGTTAACCGCCTCAAAAAAACTCAACGTCCATTTTTCTCCCGAGGCATTAAAAATCGCAGCAGCCGGAACAATCGAGTGGGCGCCGGCCAGCGCCACATACAGGAGGTCGGCACCCTCTACGTCCACAGGTATCGCGGTATCTCCGGCTTCGACCTTCCATTTTTTGACGACCTCCTTCTCGAGGTTTTTAATCCCTTGCATAAACCCTGCCTTGAACAGATCAATGGACTTTCCTTTTTCAATGGACGTGTCCGCCAAAAGGGTCAGTATCTCCGGTTCTGTATTGGCGCCGACAAGCAAAAGCTTGGCAATCGACATGAGCATTTGGGTATCGATGCCAAAGGGGCAATAAACCATGCAACGCCGGCAACCGGTGCAGGAATAGGCCGCCTCAAACAGATCATCCAACGCCATCTCGTCCAACGTTTTTGCTTCTCCCACCGACGGCCAGAACTTGCCACGGGCCTTGAAATACTTCTTATATAGCCGCCGTATGATTTCACCACGATAGGCGGCAATATGCTCTACTTTACCTGTCGAAGCATACACATGACACGCCTCGACACAAACGCCGCATCGGGTACACGTCTCCAGATACAGCCGCATGGCCTCGTTTAATTTACTTTTAAATAATTTCAGAAGTTCGTTGCGCGTTTCCTGATCCATTTCTACCCTCTTCTCAACTTATTAATGGGTAACGACAAAAACGAATGCATGCTTTGGCTGAAAGGAAAAAAAATAAGGAAAATATTTGCAAAAAAGACATGCAGTATCAGCATAAAGGAATGGCCCGTAAAGGTTGTATTATATGGTAACTCCGGTTTTAAAACGATCAGACTGGTCAGATAATCGCGGTAGTCTTCAACCGTCAATTCACCATACTCATACCACGTTCTCGCCCAATCCATCTGGCTTCCCATCAAAACGATTAAAAAAAGCAATATGAGCAAATAAAAATCTTCGGGAACGGACAACTCCTTGACAGGACTCTTTAACCTTCTAAAAATAAAAAATAACAGGCACAACACCAAAGCCAACCCGACAAACCCATTGCCCAAGAAAGGTTCGTGGGGGATAATCTGGAATAAAGCGACGTCCCATATCAGTTCAAGATGCCCGATGATAAGCAGGAGAAGGCCGAAATGAAACAATATCAAAAAAACCCAAAGGACCGGCCGGTGTTTTAATACGGTCGGAAAAAAGAACGTATCGTACACTGCGCCGAGCCACTTGGCTTTTTTTTCAGGATAGATTTGTAACGTTGCGGGATGTTTGGGCGTTTTAAAAATGGCGATAAGTCGAATGATTGTACCGATCGTGAAAATGGCTATGGCAATATAAACCATCGGCACGAGGATAAAATAATATATCGATTGCACGGCGTTCTCCCGGGTTTCAAGCAACGGCCAAAGGGTTGCGGTTGAGTACGGGTGTCCCGGACGGACACCCGCTGTCTGCTACCTTGCCTGGCTATCTTTAGATGTTAACTTTTACGCTGGATGTAAAAATTGATCTCGTTGCCTTCCTGTTCCGATTTGAGTATTTCATTTCCGCTGGTTTTGGCCCAGGCTGGGAAATCGGTCAGCGAACCGGGGTCGGTTGTGAGCGCTTTTAATACCTCGCCGATTTCAATCTCCTTGATCCCTTTGCTGACTTTTACAACCGGCATGGGGCACGCCAGACCTTTTAAATCCAGGGTTTTAACAACATTAATCTCGTTCATGATTGTCCTCCTTTAAATAAATAATTGTATTCTGCTATCATTGGCTTCAGCTAAAAAGGTCGCAACACCAGCGTATTCCAAACCTTTATAATCGATCATCTCTTCGCGTTTGAATCCCATTAGATCCATGGACATTTCACAGATGAAAATTTTCACTTCCAGCTCTTCGGCCAGAGCCAGCATCTCTTCCAAAGAGGCCACGTTCTTTTTTTTCATTAACGCCTTCATCATGGTGGTGCCCATTCCGCCCATATTCATTTTGGATAGTTTGACCTTCTCGGGCCCCTTGGGCAACATGGTTCCAAACATTTTGCCCATGGTGTCTTTGCCACCGACGTTCTTATTTTTATCTCTCAAAACCGGCGTTCCCCAGAAGGTAAAAAACATCACGACTTCCATCCCCATGGCAACGGCACCCGTGGCAATGATAAAAGCGGCGAGGGTCTTATCCAAATCACCGCTGAAAGCGATAATGGCACATTTGTTTGACGGGGTTTTATTGTTCATCGTTTCGAATTGGGCTTTTAACTCGGCAACCTGTTCTTCTATCGTTGACATCGGAGCCTCCTTTAATTTATGTTTTCAACCAAATTATTATAATTATATTTAATTGTTACGTAAAAATATATCATTTAACGTTCGCCTTATGAACTATAAGTCCAAATTTTTTAGACCATCAACTCTTTGACCGCCTCCATGGACGCTTTTAAAAGCTCCAGATTCGTCATCATAGTCTGCCGCTGCTCGGGTTCCATCTGTTTTAGGACTTCCAGATGCATATCCCCCAAGAAGGTATGGATGTCATTCAACTTATTCTGCCCCAAGGGTGTCAGGCTAAGCAGGGTCACCCTCGAGTCTTCCGGATCGGCGGTCCTTTGAATGAGTCCCTTGGCATGTAATCCCGAAATTATCTTTGATATCCGGCTCTTAACGATATTCATCTTATGCGCAAGGCCTTTGGGCGTTAGGTATCGTTCCTCTCCAAAAAGGACCAGACACCGTAGCTCCGCGTCGGGCAACTGAAATCGTTCACACTGATATTTCATTCGATCCTGGCAACATTGATATAATTTCGTGACTAACTGCTGGAATTGGCCGAGTTGCTGATCAGAAACGACGTAATGATTTTTATCTTTTTTAAAGTTCATGGTGTGAACTATAATAAATAACCAAACCGTGTCAAGCATTTTTTTTAAAACGGTTATTCACTGTCATTGTGACACTTCAAGCACCCCTTAAAATGAGGATGTGTGGTGGGAGGACCTTCCGGATCCATTTCAGGGTGATGACATTCTAGGCACGCACGATCTTCAACAACACCCTCGTGTATATCCATGGTGGCCTTAATCGAAGGGCCGTGCATGCCCATATAATATCGATACGCACATCCCGACAGATTGACGAATATGACCAGAATCAAAACCATCCATTTAATAGCCTTCATCGTTCTCCCCCATACGCTTTCCGTCTTTTAAGTAAATCGTCTTCCCAGCCAGACGCCGAATCTCCGGGTCGTGAGTTGAAATAATCATGGTACACCCCTGTTTTTTTCCGATCTCGAACATAAGATTAACCAAATGTTTCCCCGTATCCGTGTCAAGACTGGCTGTGGGTTCATCAGCCAATATCATTCGGGGTAAATGGACCAGTGCCCTGGCGGCGGCCACCCTTTGAATTTCGCCGCCGGACAATTCATGGGGCCTGGCTTTACCGGCGTCAACCAAATCGATTTTTTCCATCAGCGCCCGGGTCCGTCTTTCGATTTGTTTTTTGCCCATATCGTTTAACGTCAGTGGAAACGCGATATTGTCAAATACGGAAAGAGAGGAGAGCAGGTTGCCATGCTGAAAAATAAATCCCAAATGTTGACGCTGGAACGCGCCGAGTGCTTTGGTGGAAAGCGTATGGATATTCTGCCCAAAACAGACGATATTTCCACTATCAGGGTATTCAATTCCGCCGATGCAGTTTAAAAGAGTTGTCTTTCCGGAGCCCGATTTGCCCACCAGGGCAACCGTTCTCCCCTCTTCGACGCCAAAAGAGACCGATTTTAAGGCCGCCACCTTTCCTCTGCCGGACTTAAACGTTTTATAAACATCTGTTACCTTAATCATAAATTATTGAATCCGTAAAATATCGGCTGTTTTTTTTCGATACACCAGAACAATCGGCCATATCGCCGCAATCATACTAAAAATAATAGACAGAACCGGGGGCGCCATCAGGGAATAAATTGTCAGCCGTGGAAATATAATGGCGGAAACAATAAAATATCGATTATAAGAAGTCCATTGGCCCAGATCGATTCCGCTATGGCCGAACAGACTGACGGCCAATATGCCCAGAATGGTACCAACTGTGCACGCAGCCAGGTTCATCAACATGACCTCGCTGAGGATTAGAAGCGACAATTCTACCGGGGTTACCCCCATAACCTTCATAATAGCGTATTCACGTAACGCTTTTACAATAAAAACAACAAACGCAGACGCAATCCCGATGGCAACAACCCCAAAAACCAGCACCATCACAATACTCATGGAGAGGTAATTCAATTCAATTAATTGGCTTAGATCCGGCATCATCTCTTTCCAGGATGAAAACCCCGTGACCGCTGGAAAAATTCGCCGGTACTCGGCAATGATGGTACTGGGATCGTATCCATCCTTTAAAAAAATGGCCGCAGACCATGTGGGGGGCTGGAATGGCAAGGCCATATACGGGAAAAATGACAGCTCCCGGTCGAAGGCCTCGATACCGACATGGTAGGTCCCGGCCACAGTCAGTTCGAAGGGGATGGCGCTTTGTTCCGGACGAAACATCAGGGTGTCGCCGGATCGCACCTTTAATTTTTGCGCGATTGTTTTGCTTAAATAGATCGCCTTTTCATCGCCCCGCAGATAGCGGCCCTCAATAATTTTCTTGCTGACAACGGTAATTTTTTCCTCTGCCGCCGGATCAACCCCGATCAGGCGGATCGGATGGGCGTGATGTTGATTTAAAAGCGTTCCGGATATCGCCGTTCGTTTGAGGACATGGGTGGTTCCGTCAATTTTCAGACTATCCGGTGATATTGTGATAGGTAAATCAATGGCGGTGATGTGGCCCGAATGCAGGCTGACGGAATTTTGGATCATGGTGTCATTCACGCCGATGGCGAGGGCTGAAAGAAAAGTCAACGTCGCCACGGAAACAGTAACCATCAGGGCCAGCACCACGGTCGACCGCCAGGCGTGAAAAAGAAATGATGCGGCGGTTCGAACCCAGAAAATAAATGCACGTAATGTCATGTATCACAAAGGGTCGTAAACCGATCCGTCCCGATCCGTTGAGATAGAAACGATATGGCGGGCGCCACAAAATGAAGGTTGTCGGACCCGAAAAGACCACCCAGACCTTCTACAAGGAATACCCGGGCCCTCTCTCCGGCTATTGATAACGCTTCGGGAAATAATGAAACCAAATTCACATCCTGGGCAACTCCCGGTTGCGATGATCGCTTCCGACATAGGCTTTTCCAATGGCTCGAATCGTCATCATGGTAAATCAAAGACACCAAATAATTGTGACGCCGGCGATGAAGGTCACTGGCCAGGTCCACCATGTCGTCTAGAATCTGGCATCCCATCCCAATTTTGTATAACGCGTCCATCATTGAATGAATCACGTCTTTGTGCCCGTTTTCAACAACCATAGGTATCGCCCAGGGGGACTGGAACAGCAAACCGGTTTTGTAGTGGTGGACGGTTGATAGGACTTGCTCGGGGTGAAGCACATGAGAATTCCCATTTTCTTCGGAAGCTTCCTGGGCACCGCTGCGGAAAAGCGCGTGCAAGGCAGCGTCACCGATTTTTAAAACGGCTGCGTGGGGCATCTCGTTTGTTTTAAATGCGTCCAAAAGAATATCAAAAAGGATTCGTTCGGATACCATGATATCCAGCACCGACCGAAAACGATCGCCTTTCTCAGGCAAATCAGTTTCAAGCGTTTTTTTATATTCATCATCTAAAATATTGTCGCAACCGGTCACCATCCCTCGCAGACATTGGTTTATGGCAGCATAGGTGATACGTCGCGGCCCGACAATGCCGGTACGGTGATAAGAAAACAAAAATAAGGCCGAGAAAAAATTCTTCTCCAAAAAATAATAATCATTTGGGGGTTCCGACAAGTTAACGCCGCTTGATTGCAGAACGCGTCCGGCGGATTGCCAGTATAAGGAAAGTGCGGCGGACAATTCATCCTTTAGCGCATCCAATGGGTTGGGTAGTAGCGCATTGACGATGGACGAAGTATCGGGCTTAGCGGTTTCCATAGCTTATATTATATTTGGGTTCCATTTTATTTGTTTACGCAACTTTGTAACTTAAAAAAACGGCAATATATCCAAAATACGTGCGTACGATTTCAGGCGAATGAAACCCCGTATCTTGGATCAACTCCGGTAAAACCCCACGGATATTTTCTCCGATTTGGGGTTGCATAAAGAACCAGCGAGATACATGGGAAACCAATGCTCCCATCCATGTGGTGGGACGATGCATATCGGCAATGACCAGCTTGCCGTTGGGTCGCAAAACCCGCCAGGCTTCGGCCAAAGCCTTTTTTTTCAGTTCAAGATCAACATGATGAAAAAACAAGCTTGATACGACGGCGTCGAAAGAGCCATCCTCATAGGGCAACGCTTCCGCCGCCGCCACGTCAAACCGACAGGTGTCATTCTCGCGTTTTTTCCCGGCTGCTTTTATCATCTTCGCCGCCGCATCAATACCAACGGCAACACCACCGGACTCGGCAACCAGTTGATCCCCGATCATTCGTGTAAGGACCCCGGTACCACACCCTAAGTCAAGCACCTGGTCCTTTTCACTAAGTTTCAACAGCGAGACGATGTGCCGGTCATACTCAGCCTGCTTCCCGAGCAAAAAAATCGGCTCAAGTAAATCATAAACCGGTGCAGCATAGTCCAGTGTTCGACCGCGTGTCGGGACAGATGGCCGATCCATTTTATTAGTCATAATGATGAGCCTAAAGGAGAACGCCCAGACCCGCTATTCACACCCGAACTGGCAATAAGCAGATAGGCATAATATACAGGAGTGTAAATGATGATTCGGGTTTATCGGAAATAGCCATAAAAAACAATGATGGTGTGCGAGCATTGTTATTTTGATCAATCATCGTCGTCATCGTCGTCATCGCCATCCCCATGGCAATCGTGGCAGCGGCCAGGTGCATTGCCAAAGCTACGATTGAGATTGTGGCATTGGTTGCACACACTGGAACGAGACGAGAAACGTTCATGGGCGTCATTTAAACCATGTGACCATCCACCGGGAGAGCGCTGGCCGTTGGCGCCGAAATGACACCGGTTACAATCGGCGGGAACCGAATGACAACGGGCACAATCAAGCGAACTGTCGCCATGAAACTGTCCGTTTTTCTTGTCGAGCCACGGGCGACCGGTGACATGGGTCGCATTGGCATGACAATCGTGACAGCCGCTCGGCGCGTTTCCGTAGCTACGATTGAGATTATGGCATTGGTTACACACACCGGTACGAGAGGTATAGTTTCGATGGGCGTCATTTAAGCCATGAGACCATCCGCCGGGTGATCGCTGGCCGTTGGCGCCGAAATGACACCGGTTACAATCGGCGGGAACCGAATGGCAGCTCGCACAATCAAGCGAACTGTCACCATGAAACTGTGCGTTTTTCTTGTCGAGCCATGGGCGACCGGTGACATGGGTCGCATCAGCATGACAATCGTGACAGCCGCTCGGCGCGTTTCCGTAATTGCGATTGAGATTATGGCATTGGTTGCAAACATCTCTTTGGTCCGTGTAGCGACGATGGGAATCATTCAGCCCATGGGACCACCCTCCGGGGGATCGCTGGCCATCGGCCCCAAAATGACACCGATTGCAGTCGGCCGGGACCGAATGGCATTGTGTACAATTCAGTGAACTGCCCCCATGGAATTGAGCCTCATCCTTATCGAGCCACGGCCGCCCGGTTGGATGGGTGGGCGTACCGGCATCATGGCAGTCGTGACATGCCGACGGTCCCAGACCAAAACGCCGACGGGTATCATGACATTGATTGCAAATTGCACTGTATATCGCCTGGTTGGCATGTTGGTTTGAATCGTGTGTCCAGTTACCGTTTGCCGGTTCCCGGCCCCCTGCCGGTCCGAAGTGACAGGTGCCGCAACCGGGAGCAGTACCGGAACCGTTAAGACTGGCGCCGTGACAAGTCGTGCACGATGCCGTACCGTCATTTTGAACCACCGCGCCATGAAACCCCGAGTTGCCACTCAACGCTGGATTGGCCCAATCCGCCGAATGCACATTCAGCCCCGCCGGATTTTCCGTAGCACACCCGGCTATAATCATAAATAATCCAAGCAAGCGCCATAACCAAGATCTCAACAATTTCATTATTACGTGCTCCTAAATTGAAACGCGGTCGTATCTGTTTGCGTTAGCGATCTCTGCCAGCGGTAATTGATAGCGTTATCATTGATTAACCGTGGCACTTGCGGCAAAGCGTGGTCGTTGATGCCGTTCCATGGCAACGAATACACGAGACCGGATTAAGTTTGCCGTCGATTCGGTGGCGCGTCAGATAGTCACCACGGTGATGAAAGCGACGCGTCGTTTTATCGGGAAAACGTGTGGAAGGCTTCAGTTCAGTGCGGGCCGAATGGCAATCACTACAAAACTTTTGCTGGTGACACATCCGGCATGCACGTTCGTTTTCAAACGCCGCCATTCGGTGCTGAGTGCCGAAATCTAATGTATGGTTGTACCTTGCATATGGAAAATTCTCATCTTGAATATCATGGCAACTGATACATAGCGGCCGCTGTCCACCCAAGTCTTCAGGATGAATGGATGGCCAACGATACCCGGATGTCATGGTGGCACATGCAAACAGGCCTATCCCGATAATGAATATGAGAAGACAGCCGCCGATTCGATTAATCATCGTTGTTTCCTTTTGTTAATAAATCCCGCACGATTGAATATTGCCATCCTTGCAGCCCTTCAGTTAATTACCAATATTGTAGATCAGAATGAATGTTCCTCGAAAGTCTTCTAAAAAATACGGATTTTCGCTGTATTCGGCCGCCAATTTTAGCTCAAGCTTATCATTTAAAAAATGGCTCCCGACACTACCCGTCACATCTATCGACCGATCCTCACCATTGAATGCTTCATCATAATTTGCCAGCAACAGATCGCCACTAAAATAGAGGACCATCCCGTAAAGCGGAATTTGAGCCAGATGGAAAAAGATCCTTCCTTGGCGATAACCGGTTCGGGCGGTATCTCCGTCAACGACACCTAAATCGGTTCCAACCTGCAGATTGGAAGATAGTTGCCACAGCAATCGCAGCTGTGAAGAGAGGGCGTTGATATCATTTTCGCTATGGCCGTATTTTTCAATAGTAAGCCCTGTAGAGATATGGGTGCTGGCCGTCCAGTCAATTTTGCCGCCCACGACATCCAATACATCGCCTATATCCGCAAATGCACGAAAAGGAGAAGGGACACTATTTTTCTCCCCAAAAAGATCGTCAAATTGAAATCGTTGGTAGTAGGGTTCTATGCTCAGATCACCGGCTAAAACGGTTAATTGATAGGAATGTTCCGGCCACCCCTGGCTGGTGAGGTTATACGTCGACCGCCCCGTAAAGTAGAGCGACGAAAAGGGTTGGAAACCAAAATTGACGGTTAGGGTTTCGCCATCGTCAAGGGTATCATAGGCCACCTGCTTATAGCCCAGCGTCAGGTGATACAAGTTGTCAATTCGATGCGTCAAACTACCGCCATAGATCAGACTCCCGGCTTCTATTCCGTCCGCATCCTTTGAAATGGGGGAACCGCCAAAAACCTCCGCATCGAGAAACGACCAGAGGGGCATGGTGACCCGCACCCCATCGAAAGCCTCACTGGATAACCGGTTGAACATCTCAATTCGCCCCAATTGTGCCTGAAGGTCGCTTTCGGCGAATTTGTAGGAGACATACCCGAATAATAGCTCACCGTCTGGATTATTCGTGTCGTCGTTCCCTTCGTTTAAAGCCAAACGACCCCAGCCATAGAGATGTAATGCCAGGCCGGTCATGTCGGGTTGGGTGTAATCGATATTGATATATTCGTAAATCGGCAGGGTAAGACCATCGGCGGCCTCGCGCTCAAGGGCACGCGCAATGGTTTCGAACCGAGTTGTCCAACGATTTTCATCGGCATCGCTTGGCGAAGAAAACAAAAAAATAAGGGGAAACACTGCGACCATTACGCAAACCAATGTTAGTATTCGATGGTCCAAGCTGTTTTTAACTGTCATTTTCGTCTTCTTCCAATCTGCTTCGCATATTTTAAATGATGCCATAAAACGAACCATATTTTTTTCGCTATCCGTTATAGGGGTGACATGAATATCTAAACACCCATTTATTTAAATGCATTTTTGATAATCGGAGATTACAAAGTAAGTTGTGAAAAAAACGTGAAATTGATGTCAAATTGAAGTGAAAAATGGATTGCAGGTGGATAAGTCAGGAAGGTGTTAGGCTTCAACCGCTCGAAAAATCAGTTGAACCGTTGTGCCACGGCCGGCTTCACTTTCAATTTCCAAAGTCCATGATAGGCGGCCACATAAACGCTTAACAATTAAAAGTCCCAGTCCAGCGCCCTTTTTCCAGTCTTTCTGGTCTTGATGTTGGATGATCTCCGCCAAATCATCCGTCGACATGCCCCTACCATTATCGGCCACAATGACACGATCATGCTTGATGATAACGCTGATTTTACCTGACTCCGTATGTTGTATGGCATTACGGATTAAATTGGTGACCGCAATTTGAAGCAGGAAGGGGGACAAGGATAGTTGTGGTTCGTGCTCTATTAAAACTTCTATATCGATTGGTTTATTCCCGATCAGATAACGATTCTGTTTAATCGTTTCCTGGACAATCGGTACGACGGCAAACGGTTGATCACGTTCAATCGCCTCATTTTCCCGCGACAACCAAAGGAGTGTCGCGATAATGTTTTCCATATTAATGACCGATCGTTCAATTCGTTTCAACGTCCGCCATATGGGTTCGTCCTTGGGGGAGAGTTTTTTCTTCAGCAACTCCACGGCCCCTTTGATAATGGTTACCGGAGTTCGCAGTTCATGGCTGGCGTAACGGCTAAATCGCTGTTCACGTTCAACAAAGGTTTCAACCCTTTCCATGGCCTGCTCAAGCCCTTTGGCAAGCACACCGACTTCATCATCATAAAAAGATTTCGAAAGGTTTATGGGTAAATCAACTGGCCCGGATTTGGCCACGACCTTTGATAACTGAACAACTGGAGCGATGACCCGGCGTGAAGTCAGCCAGCCAATCCACCAACCAAGTAGTGTGATTAAAATAACACCAGCGACCAAAACAAGTCGTATGCCCAATTTGCGCTTTTCGGTGAATTCAAGATCGGTAACTTCATAGAAAAGGTACAACCGGTTTTCCTGATTTTGAAGGCGATGTATCGCGATATGGTACTCTTCTCCATCACGATACGCTTCATGAACGCCAACCGGTAGCCCTGCAACAATTTCCGATTTAGAAGCAGGCATGGATTCCTTGCCTACATAGACACTGATATAAGGCGATATTGGCCGGGGATTGACGCTTTGGCGTTTATATTGACTAATAAAATGCTCGGTTTCCTCTTTAAAACGGACATTGATAAGATAGTCATCAATCATGTCCAGGGATATGTAAACAATCGTGGCATAAACGATCCCGAGAACGGCACCGAAGAAACAGAACGAAAAAATGATTCGAAATCGAAGGCTATGTCGAAAGGTCACGGGGATCTACTAATTGGTAACCGATACCGTGTACGGTATTGATCAGTTGATACTTATAGGGCTTGTCGATTGCCCGCCGTAAGATGTAAATATGGCTTCGGAGGGCATCACTATCAGGTGGCATATCCTTCCAAAGTTCATGTTCAATGTCATTACGCGTGACGACATTGGGCGAAGATTTTATCAGTAACACAAGGATTTTCAGACAAGTGCGGTTCAACTCGATCGGCAGGCCAGCTCGTCGGGCTTGCATTTTTCCAAGATCGACCTCAAGGTCACCGACACGTAAAAGATTCTGTTTCGAATGGTCCGAACGCCTGACTAAGGCGTGGATTCGGGCGCTAAGCTCTTCTAACTCAAATGGCTTTACCAGGTAATCATCCGTACCGGCGTTAAAACCTTCCAATTTATCAAAAAGGGTATCACGTGCGGTTAACATCAACACCGGTGTTTGCTTGCCCCCCTCTTCTCGCAATTTTTTGCAGAAAGTCAATCCGTCCATTCCCGGCAACATGATATCCAGTATAATGGCATCATAAATTTCGGTTAGTGCCAGATGAAATCCACCGATGCCGTCCATGGCGAAATCGAGGACATGACCTTGGATCTCGAAAAATTCGGCTATATTTTCAGCAAGATCCGGATTATCTTCGACAATTAAAATGCGTAGAGAATGCGTTTTTATGCCATCACCTGTCTTTCAATCGGTAAGCTGACAAATCAGAAAACAGTGCGGGACAAGGAAATCCACTAACTGAAAATTTTTGGTGCCCGGGGCGAGAATTGAACTCGCACGGTCTCTAAGGACCGAGGGATTTTAAGTCCCTTGCGTCTACCTATTCCGCCACCCGGGCTATTTGGTATGGATATGAATGGGACCCATTAATTTGGATGATTTTTTACTCGGTATGGCGACCACTGTCAAGCATTGATAGCTAAAATTTATTTTTGCTGATATCCTGTATCCCATTTCACTTGGATTGAAATAACGCCGTTTATCGATAAAATGAGAGGATAATGAAAGGGCAAAAAAAACAGTCACGATTAATCCTGGCTTCAGGTTCTCCTCGCCGCAAGTTCCTTTTGGAGCAGGTGGGGTTGAAATTCGATGTCATTCCCAGCGCTGTTGATGAGACGCTGATTGGCTTACATGCTCCCGAAGACCAGGCCCGGTTGTTGGCTGAAAAAAAAGCAGCGGCGGTTGCCCGGCGATACCCGGATGCCTATGTTATCGGGGCAGACACCATTGTGTTTATCGATAGCGCCCTATTGGGGAAACCGGCTTCGACGGCCGAAGCAAGAGCGATGTTGAAACGGCTCAATGGTCGTACTCACAAAGTTTTGACAGGCTATGCCGTCCGATGTGAAAAACAAAAGATCACTGAATCAAAAATGGTTTGTACGGTTGTCCGTTTCAAATCCTTGACCGACGCTGAAATCGAATGGTATCTTGATACCAAAGAACCGTTTGACAAGGCCGGTGCCTATGCCATACAGGGGCAAGGCGCTTTTATGGTGGCTACCATTTCCGGGTCTTACACCAATGTTGTCGGACTGCCCATGAGCGAGATCGTTGACAGCCTGAATCAATTGGGGCTGACGGACCATTTTAGGGAAAAAGTTTTTGAAACCCAACCATGATCCTTTAACAAATATGAAACAGCGGATTTCTGCAATTCGCCGACGGATCGATAGTAGCGCTAAGGATGCCGGGCGCAACCCGTCAGAGGTCCGACTGGTGGCGGTCAGCAAAACCATTTCCGCCGATAGGGTGCGAATAGCCATCGAGGCTGGTATAGAAACCATTGGGGAGAATTATGTCCAGGAAGCGCGGGATAAGTTTTCCGCTTTGGCCGCCGTTACCGTCGATTGGCACTTTATCGGTCACCTTCAGCGCAACAAGGCCAAATACGTGGTTCGACTTTTCGACCTTATCCATTCGGTGGACTCTAAACGCCTGGCCGATGAAATTAATAAGCAGGCAGAAAAAGTAGGCAAAGTGCAATCCATTCTCATTCAGGTCAATGTGGCCGGAGAAAAATCCAAAGCGGGTGCCGCTCCAAATGACGCGGAAGCCCTTGTCCGACATATCAGCACCCTGCCCCACCTGTCCCTTCAAGGCCTGATGACCATGCCGCCGTTTTTTAATGCGCCCGATAAGGTTCGGCCTTACTTTAGACAACTGAAACAACTAAGTGATGAAATTAGAGATATGGCTATTGAACGTATCCACATGAATGAATTATCCATGGGTATGACCGGAGATTTTGAGGCAGCCGTGGCTGAGGGGGCCACAATGGTTCGGGTCGGAACAGCCCTTTTTGGAATTCGCCAATGACCAAACTCCTCGTCCATACCTGTTGCGGCCCCTGTTCGATTTATCCGGTCAGACGGCTGCGTGAGGAGGGGGTAAGCCTGATGGGATATTTTTATCCCCATAACATTCACCCCTATATGGAGTGCAAGCGTCGTGAGGAGGCCCTTAAGGCCTACGCAGACGATATTAACCTTAACATTATCTATCCGGACACCTACGACCTTAAAATGTTTTTACAAAAAATCGTCTTTCGCGAATCGGATCGCTGCACCATCTGCTATCATGAACGCATGCAGGCAACGGCCTTTTTAGCCAAACGCGGCAAATTCGACGGATTTACCTCCACCTTGCTATACAGTAAATTCCAAAATCACGATCTGATCCGGTCTGTCGGCGAATCGGTGGGAAAAAATGAGAAAATTCCATTTGTCTACCGGGATTTTCGCGAAGGTTGGACTGAGGGCATAAAAGTGTCTAAATCCTTAGGGATGTACCGCCAGCAATACTGCGGATGTATATACAGCGAAGCCGAACGTTACAGCAAATCAAACCACCGCCAATCCTGACAGACAATTATCGCCCATGTTTGGAAACTTCATCTTCTTCATTCTCGCCCTGCTTGTTTATGCGACCTATCAGCCGATGGAAACCCCCCGATTTAGCGTGGGCCTCACCGTTTTTTTACTGGCGATGCTGGTGGCCACCTTTTCACTTCTGGCGGCACGCTTTTTTCGCAGTATATCAACCGCATTAAAATCGGGGACTGCTCCGGGTGTCCTGGGTCAGCGGTTTGATAACGGCTTGAAACGATATTCGATCTATGCCCTTGCGGCTTACATTGCCACGATTTATGGACTCACGCTGCCCGATTTTTTTCGACCCATCCCCCTCTTTCAAGGATTTCCGACTTTCGAAGCCATCATCTTTTTAGCGCTTTTCATCGGCTACATGACGATTCTCTGGAACGCTGCCTATAGGTCACACCAGCAGCTCTTTCCCGGTGCCACAACCCGGCGGGACTACATTAGTGGCCAAATCTCGTTTAATTTACCCGTCCTATTGCCCTGGCTGGCCCTATCCACCATTCTTGACCTTCTTCAACTGTTGCCCTTTGATGGTTTTAAACGTTTTCTTAATACGACCCCGGGTCAAGCGATCTATTTTTTCGTATTCTTGTTTTTCGCGGCCATTCTGGCTCCAGCCATTGTCAAGGTTTTTTGGCACTGTCGGCCGCTTCCCGATGGACCTGATCGTCGTCGCATCGAAGCGTTGTGCAGACGCACGGGTGTCAAGTTCGCCGGTATCTTAAACTGGCCGCTCTTTGGCGGACGGATGATCACCGCCGGGGTTATGGGGCTGGTGGCACGATTCAGATATTTGCTGGTAACCGATGCGCTTCTTGAATTTCTATCACCCGAAGAGATCGATACGGTTATTGCCCACGAACTGGGACATGTAAAAAAAAGACACCTCCTGTTTTATCTGTTTTTTTTGGGTGGATACATGCTCTTGTCCCTCTCTATTTTTGATTTGATCATCTACTTTATTATTTACTCCCAGCCGACAACCTGGTTGGTGGAGACGATGGGCCAAGACGGCACAAATACCGCCGCGATTATATTTGCCATTGCCACGATTGTGATGTTCATTGTTTATTTCCGTTATATATTTGGTTTTTTCATGCGCAATTTTGAACGCCAGGCCGATACTTACGTTTACACCCTCTTTAATTCTGCCAAGCCCCTGATATCCACTTTAAAAAAAATCGCCTTTGCCAGCGGCCAACCGATTAACAAACCCAATTGGCACCATTTCAGCATTGGGGAGCGCATTGACTACCTGGAAAGATGCGAAGTCAATCGCCGGTGGGTCAACCGTCAGGATCGTAAAATTAAAAAGGGCATGACTCTTTTCGTTATCGCCATGATACTCGTGGGCGTGGTGGGCTACCAGGTTAATTTTGGCAATTTCGGGCGTCGCTTGAGTCACCAATTTGTTGAAAAAATTCTTTTAGAAAAGATTGATAATTATCCCGGCCGACCGGAGATAACCCGGGAATTGGCCGGGCTATATTACCAGTGGAAAAAATATTCACAAGCCATTGAATTCTATACGCGTACACTAAATATGGTCCCCCAGGATGCGGAAAGCTTAAACAACCTGGCCTGGCTCTACGCCACCTGCGAAGATGAATCGCTCAGAAATCCGGAGAAAGCCCTGCGTTTAGCCCTCCGGGCCGTCGTCGAAGATCCCCGGGCGCATGTCCTGGACACACTGGCGGAGAGCTATTTTGTAAACCATCAATTTCAAAAAGCCGCACGAACGGCCCAAAGGGCCTCAGAACTTGCCCAATCCAACAAGGCCTACTTTCAAACACAATTAAAGAAATTTCGTGATGCGGCCGAGGCCGGTTTGTAAATCATATCCGGTCGTAAATCATATCAGGTTCGTAAATCGTGTGAGGAATGTATAGGTGAGATTTTAGACTTCAAATCAACGGTTAAGTTGATTGTTCCCTGAACACGGAACAGGGTTAACGGATTGTTACTTTGCGTACCTGAGCCAAATCTGTGCGGCCCTCAAATACTTTCTCGATACCATCCTGCTTCAGAGTGGTCATGCCATCCGCCAGGGCCTGGTTGCGAAGCGCTTCGACGCGTTCATTGGTTTGAATCAATCGTTTCATGTCATCGGTGCCCATGAGCAACTCGTGAATGGCCATTCGGCCCTGGTATCCGGTATCATTACAGTTGTCACATCCCTTTGGCTTGAAAAGGGTTAAATCTTTTGAATACGGGATATTGAGATTTTGTTTAAATAACTTCGGATCGTAAAGGCGGACGAGAGCACTGTATTCCTCCTTGGAGGGATTATAGGCTTCTTTACACTCGGAACATAAAGTCCTGACGAGTCGCTGGGCCATAATGCCAAGAATGGCATCGGCAAAATTAAAGGGGTCCATGCCCATATCGAGCAGACGTGTGATACTCTCCGGAGCACTATTCGTATGGAGCGTGGACAATACCAAGTGACCGGTCAATGAGGCTTCGATACCGATCTGCGTGGTTTCCTTATCCCGCATTTCACCCACCATGATTACATCTGGATCCGCACGCAAAAACGACCGCATGACTCTGGGGAAATCAAGACCGATTTTTGGTTTGACCTGAACCTGCCGGAGTCCCTTCTGGGTAATTTCAACCGGATCTTCGGCCGTCCATATTTTCGTTTCAGGCTTGTTGATATAGCTTAATGCCGAATGGAGCGTTGTCGTTTTTCCAGATCCGGTGGGACCGCAAACAAAGATAATACCATAGGGCTGGCTGACCGCCTTTTTAAAATTTTCAAGGTTGCTTTTGGAAAAACCGATCCGATTTAACGGGATGGGCTCACCGGCGGCCAAAATACGAAGAACCACATCCTCCAACCCGCCCTGGGTCGGTAATGTGGCCACACGCAGTTCGATATTACGCCCACCGTATTTTTTAAATTTTATCTTTCCGTCCTGGGGTAATCGCCGTTCGGCAATATCCAGGTCGGCCATGATTTTAATTCTGGATACAACGGCGTTGCGATAGTGATATGGGATTGTCTGATACACATAACACTGGCCATCCACACGGAAGCGGACCTGGGTGTTTTCTTTACCCGGATACGGTTCGAAATGAATATCCGAAGCCCCACGCGTATCGGCATCGATCACAATCTTGTTGACGACCTGAACAACGGCGCTGTCCTCTTCGCCGATGTTAGACTCCGCTTCATCGATCTCTTCGGCTTCATCACTGAGCTGAGAGATAATGTCGTCTATCCCCGCCAGCTCTTTTTCGCTTCGAGTGAAAAGATTGATGATTTCAATAATATCACCCTGAAGCGCGACGTTGAAACTGATTATCTTGCCCTTAAACAGGGTCTGGATGACATCGACTTTCTGAAGATCGTGGGGATCGTCGATGGCGATGAGTACCTTGTTCTTTTTTTGATCATACCGTATCGGCACCCAGTAATTGTTGCGCATAAAAGGGATTTTTAGGCCCATTAGCAACTCACCGGGAATCGCCATATTGGCGTTATACTCAACGAAGGGCACGCCGTAAAACCGGCTTAAGGACTTACCGATATCCCCTTTGGAAACCTTGTAGTCACTAACCAGTACGTCGGCCTCGGCCCTGCCGCGGCTTTTCGCTTCGACAATCGCTTTCTGGAGGCCTTTTTGGCTAATGAGGTTGTGGTCCACCAGATAGCCGAATTTTGTGACACGTTCGGCAGCCTTTTGATGTTGGTTAAAAAGAGCAATCCCCAAAATCGTGGCAAGATTTTGAAGTTGGTAAGCCTCCTTATCGGTAAAACCGGAACCGTTCTTGCGGTTCGCCAGCTCAATGGTTCCGAGGGTAAACGTCCGATATTCAATGGGAGCGGCCAGAATTTGCCGGGTAGGATGGGGTTGTTTTGATTCCGAGGCCGGATCAAGCCTGAGCGATGGTCCAATACGCGTTAATTCAGCAGCATCCGACGCATTTTTGATATTGATTATTTTCTTTTCAATGACAACATGGCCGGGAACATTATCCTTGGAAATGGGTATACGCGCTGTGTCCAACCCCTTGCCGGACCGATGTTTTGAAAGAAGTTGCCGGGTTTTTCCGTCCACGGTAAAGATGGATGTTCTCTCGACATCAAACATACCGGAAATATCGTCATTCAAATTGACCAGAATGTCATCCAGGGATTTGGCGCTGTAAATTTTATTGCCTATTTCCTGAAATTGCTCCTGGTAACTCTTTTTCGTTTCTAACGGCGGGGCCGTTTCCAGTGTGAGATTCGACAGATTTTCCATAGGATCAGTATTACTTCGCCGATGCTTTTATATTTTAGTAACCATATTCTTTAGTGTAATCAGTGACAATGAAATTACAATACGGTAAAACCATCTAACCCTGACGGTCTCCCATATCTCTATTTATATCTCTGAAATTATGCAATATTTTTTTTATTCCACCACCGATCAATATCACGCCGATAAAGTAGAAACAAAAATATGCAAAATATATACCGCTACCGGAAAATTGATCAATCATTTTAATTTTAGCTATCACGACGGGTATGCGATAAAATACACCGAGTCCCGCCAAAAATAACATAATTCCCCAGATAAATTGGTGATTCATAAATCAATCATTGTCCTTACCGGCACGGCCGGTTAACATGCGAGTAAAAATTGGGAGGTGAGCTTTGGATCATATGAATAAGTGGCAATTGTGTCAACACATGCCGCTTCCGCATGACCTGTCAGGACGTCTGCCCACCTTTAAAATCGGCTTTGCGCTTTTCAATAAAAGCACGCGTACCCTCTTTGGCATCAACACTCGCCATACAGAGTGAAAAAGCGTTTATCTCCATTCGACAGGCGTCGGCAAGGTCAATATTGATGCCGGCGTTAATTACCTGCTTGGCTTCCCTTAAAGATACCATCCCCTTGTCGGCCATTGCAGCAGCCGTTTTGAGGGCCTCTTCCAGGAGCGTTTCCGGAGAAAAGATTTGATTGACCAGACCCATCTCTTTGGCTTCCATGGCGGAGATCATTCGGCCGGTAAAAATAAACTCTTTGGCCCGGTTCATGCCGATCAGGCGCGGCAATCGTTGGGTGCCGCCAAAACCCGGTATCAGCCCAAGCGTAATCTCAGGCAGACCGAACATGGCGTTCTCGGATGCATAAATAAAATCACAGGCCAGCGCAATCTCACTTCCCCCGCCAAGGGCATACCCATTTACAGCCGCAATTACCGGTATGGACAACGACTGCAACCGGCCAATGGTTTTGTGGCCCACTTCGGCAAAATGCTTACCCGTTAGGGCGTCGCATTGGGCCAATTCTTTAATATCGGCCCCGGCAACAAAGGCTTTTTCACCGGCGCCGGTCAGAATCAGCACCCGAATGGTTTCATCGTTGGCGATACGGTCCAGCGTTCGGGCCAACTCGCTTAACAACGATGCGTTAAGTGCATTGAGAACGTCTGGTCGATTAAATGTGACCACGGCAATACCATTTTTTACATCACAGAGAATTACCTGATTATCCTCGGCCTGGTTGTTATCTGCCGGCTTGTTATCAGTCGGGTTATCATCCATGGGGCTCTCCTTATTTTAGGTTAAACCATATTTTTTTTAACCACGAGAAGGGTTTTATACAGATTTTCCACCCGCTTCTTCTTTTACCACCTCTTCGGCCGTTGCAAGATAAATCCCCACGAGTATCAAACCACCACCCGCCAATTTTAAGCCGGTGAGTCCTTCGTGGAAGAACAGCCACCCCATCAGGCTGGCCAGTACCGGTTCACCGAGAAGGCTGACAGCAATAAGATTGGCACTGAACCATTTTAAGGCGTAGTTATAACTGGTATGGCCGACGACTTGCGCGAACACAGCCATACCGAAAAAAGCTGCCCAAGTAATATTCGAATAACCGCCATAGGGCAGACGAGCGGTGCTTACCATGATCAAAAGCAACACCGCAGCCGTACCATAGCAGGTAAAGGTATAGGTCAGCAAACCAAGTTTGGAACGCAATTTGCGGCCCAGCAAAAGATAAGCCGCCGCACAAAAACTACCGATTAACGCCAACATATCGCCGTACAGGGCCTGCCCGCCAGCAGCCAAATCTTCCGCACCGATCAATATACCGCCGCCCACGCTTAATAATATGCCTTTAATCGTGTTTCGACGAATGCGGTCCTTTGTCAAAAAAGGGGTTAAGATACCAACCCATAAAGGATTGGTGTTTACCAGTACGACACTATTGGCAATGGAAGTGTAATCCAACGAGGAAATCCAGGTGGCAAAATGCACTGCCAGGAACAAGCCCGCCAACGCGGCCGTCATAAGATCACGCCGGGTTAAGCGTTTGAATTCATCCCTCGCCAGGTACCAGACAAAGGGCATGAGAATTAAAACCGCCAGCCCGACCCGATATGCAGCGGTGACCAATGCCGGCGCCTCGGCCAACCGAACAAAAATAGCACCCGTGGACACACCCAAAATACCGGAAACCAACGCAACAGAGGGGTTAACCGCTAATTTGCGCATAACTCAAAGCCTGTCGGACCGCCGAAAGAAGAATCATCAGGCAGCGTTTGGTACCAGGGGTATCTTTTCATCCGGATCTCATCATCAAATCGCTAGGGTTAATTTATAGGTCGAATCTATTTTAACCTAAGTTGAGCGGTTTTTTGCGAAGCTATGTGCCAAGATATTGAGATGATATGGTTTTTAAAAAACGGAGGCATACCCATTGGATATGTCGAGTATTTTTGAAAGCCTTAACGCTCAATAGATTGGTGCAGAGCGAGTAAAAAACCGCTCAATTTAGGTTTTAACATGATTATTCAGTTTACGGATCAATTCATCCAGCATGTTCATCGCTTTTAAAGGCGAAATTTGGTTGATATCGATTCGACCCAGTTCATCAATCACTTCCTCGGCCGGCGTGGTGAAAAGGCCCAATTGCACATGCTCGCTGATCTGCCCACCGGTGCTTGCCCGGACCGGGCGATGCATGCCGGCTGCCGTCCGATGTTCAATCTCAGCCAGTTTCGCTTTGGCCTGGGTAACGACTTCAAGGGGAATGCCGGCCAACCGGGCCACTTGAATTCCATAACTGCGATTGGTGCCCCCTTTGACCAATTTTCGCAGAAAAATAATTTCATCGTTCCATTCTTTCACCGCAATGCTATAGTTTTTCACGCGGGGCTTGATTTCGGCCAACTCGCACAATTCATGGTAGTGGGTGGCAAATAGCGTTTTAACGCCTGTCTGCTTCAAATCGTGAAGATAGGCAGCCACGGCCCATGCAATGCTCAAACCGTCGAAGGTGCTCGTTCCTCGACCGATTTCATCCATAATGACCAGACTTTGTAAATTGGCGTTGTTTAAGATATTGGCCGTCTCCTGCATTTCCACCAGAAAAGTGCTCTGGCCGCTGGCCAGGTTATCGAGGGCACCGACCCTCGTGAAAATCCGGTCGGTAATGCCGATCGAGGCGCTCTCAGCCGGGACAAAACTTCCCATCTGGGCCATGATCACCGTAAGCGCTGTCTGTCGAAGGATGGTCGATTTCCCGGCCATATTCGGCCCGGTAACGACCAATACCTGGGCGCGCTCATTATCCAGACGGATATCGTTAGGCACAAAGCGCTCCCCGGAGAGGACTTTTTCGACAACGGGATGCCGACCGTTTTTTATATCGATAATGCCTTTTGCGTTGAACCTGGGTCGGTGATAGTCGTTTTGATCGGCCACCATGGCCAGGTTTAGGAGGCAGTCCAGCCTTGCCACAAAGTGCGCCGCCTTAAAAATAAGGTCGTTTTTTTCGACGACCTTTTCTTTTAGCCCGCAAAAAAGTTCGTACTCCAGCTTTGCCCTTCTCTCTTCGGCGCCTAAAACATTTTCCTCGAAACGCTTCAACTCATCGGTGATATATCGTTCGGCATTAACAAGGGTTTGCCGACGAACGTAGTGATCTGGTACAGCACCTACATGAGATTTCGTAACTTCCAGGAAATAACCGAAAACTTTGTTAAATTTGACCTTAAGGTTGGGGATACCGGTAGCTTTGCGTTCCTGATTCTCCAGGCGGGCCAGCCACCCCTTGCCGTCCCGGCTGAGATGGATTAATTCGTCCAGACGGTCATGGTACCCTGGTTGGATAAGTCCACCTTCATGCAGGGTCAGCGGTGCATCTTCGCGAACCGCCCGCTCCAATTCCTGGCTCAATGCATGCAGGGGGGTCAAATCGTCTTCCATTTGATACAATGGTGCCTCAAATGACTCAAGCCGTTCGAAAATATCGGGGAGCGATTGAAGAGATCTTTTCAGAGCGATGAGATCCCTGGCATTTCCATGCCCCATGTTCAATCTACCGGTTATCCGTTCCAAATCGGCCACTGTTTTTAAAACGGCCCGAATATCGCCGGTAACAGCAATCCGTTTTTTAGCCTCATCAACGGCATCCAGGCGCATCGCCAGGGGTTTGGGATCTATAAGAGGATAGTTGAGCCATTGTTTAAAAAGACGACCGCCCATGGCGGTAATGGTTTTATCAAGTACACTGATTAATGTCCCGCGGCGGCTGCCGGAACGAATATTTTTCATTAGCTCAAGGTTTCGAGCACTTGTTTCGTCTACCTGCAGGTATGCGGAAAGAAGGTAAGGTTTAATATCGCGTATGTGGGCAACTGCCTGTTTTTGCGTATCGCCGACATAGGCGACGATAGCTCCCGCCGCACTGACACCAACGGTCAAATCTTCACAACCATATCCTTCAAGAGACAACGTTTGAAACAGGGAGAGCAATCGTTCCCGGCTACGCGGATACTCAAACACCATATCTTCTAAATAGGTTATCGATTGCTCGACAAAAGCCTCCTTGATTTCGCGAAACCGATCATCTTCCCGGGCGATTTCGGGTAGCAACAATTCCCGGGGCGCCATTCGAATGGCCTCATCAACCAGTGCAAGAGGTCGTTTCGACTCACACACACGAAATTCTCCCGTTGAAATATCGAGGCCGGCAAGACCGGCCCGTTCGCGATCGAAATAAAAGGCCAGGATGAAATTATTGGCGGTCGCTTCCAGCAGGTCGTCTTCGATAACCATACCGGGTGTGACCACCCGCACGACGTCTCTTTTTACCAGACCTTTGGCGAGGGCGGCATCTTCAATCTGATCGCAAATGGCGATTTTGTGACCTTGCGCGATCAGACGGGCGATATACGTTTTAGCGGCATGGTAGGGTACCCCACACATGGGAATGGGATTTTTATCGTTCTTATTGCGTGACGTCAGGGTGATTTCAAGGATGCCGGACGCCAGTTCAGCATCTTCAAAAAACATCTCGTAAAAGTCACCCATGCGATAAAACAAAATAGCATCCTGATACTGCTCCTTTATGGAGAGGTATTGCTCGATCATGGGCGTTAACTTGGAACGGGGCATTGAACGACTTATTGAGTGGCCGGCTGAATAGCCGCCATGCGACGTTTCAGGGCCTGGTTAGAGGTGGATCTGATTCCTGCAAACAAAAGCGATGTCAGAAAAGGTGAGATAACGGGCAACCCGATCCCGCCTAAACGCGGGTCAGGCATTATCCCCTTCTTTGGGTGGTGCAATCACTTCATCAGGTGGAATTCCGGAGGGTGCGGACGGTTTTTGGGTTTCAAGTTCGGTCTTTAGGGTGACAATTTCATTTTGGCGATCATTTAGCGTATAATTTAAGGTCTTGATCGATTTTCGCTGTTTGATACGGCCTGTCAGGGTGAGCAGATAGGCGATGATTACACCAAGTAAAAAAGCCGCTATACAGATGGTTGCATTATTTAAAACCGGGGTAGTATAAGGACCGGCTAAAATCAGGTCAAGGCTTAGTTGATGCGTCTGTTTGAAATAGTCCTGGTTCTGAAACGCAAATATCGTGACCAATGCAAGGATAATCAGAACAATAATCAATTTCAGTTTTTTCATATCGATCCGCCTTCCAATATCGTTTCTGAGATTGCGGTTGGGTTTATAGCCTAAACGTTTTGGAATATTTGCTTACAGAGTACAAAGGCTAACCCGATCCATTAAAAAACTCAACCTTTTTATCGCTGAATTTCGGTCCGGCCCGCGAAATATTTTTCCATACAGGGTCATATGGGAACGAGATTCATGCCCCCCCAGACGGCGATGGCATCATCCCGAATAATCAACACGCCATCAACACCTCGTACGCTTTTGGCAAAATCAACGGCCGGTCCGAGATTTTTCAGGCCATGAACCTGATTTGCCGTGGCAGTCGCAACGGCATCGGCCAGCGGGCCGGATTTGGCCATAATGCACACGGCATCCGCGTCACCCAGGCTGAGGGAATGGCCAATCCGTCCCGATGAGGTGCAAAGTGCCACCGGATGATTGTCGCAAGTCACGCGGATGCCTAACTTATGGCTCAGGGGCGAATCGCCGGCAAAAACACCAACGGTGATCGGGTGTTTAACATGGATAAAAATATCTCCGCCATTCTCAACGATCACCTCTTTCATTTTTTGGCGTAATCCGTTTCCCACGTAATCCGCCACCGCGCCGGCCACCGCTGCCATGGGTCCAACGCCGGCAGCCGTACCGGCTTCGGCCATTTGGCGAATGATTTCCGGTGTCGGCCCTTGAATGGTCCAGGGAAGCAGCGTTTGGGCAAAAATCGGATATTGTTGAATATATCTTTCAATGATTCCCCGACAATCCAAAACCAGCTCTCGAGCAACTTCCGGTATTAATTCACGTGCATAAACAGCCAGATCGGTTTCCTGAACAACGACATTAAACCGTGCCAGACCATCAGGGGGAACAACATGCCGATATGTGCGAGGCTCGTGCTTCATTATACATTTATTTCATTTGGTTAACAGGTAAATATAATGTCCTGCATTATTTTATTTTTGGTGCCTAAATTGAGAGGGGTTTGGGACGCAGATTTTTCGGGCATTGTCTTAAAAAATAACGATCCGTCATTCCCGAAATAAAATCCCGGACCACCTCTGCAGCAGCATGGCGCTCTATATAATCGGAGGACATTCCTTCCAGGAACTCGGTGAATATGGCTGACGAACGTTTGTCTCTTTTAATATCTTCCAGATATTCTTCAAACAATATACCAAAGAGTTTCCGGATCGTTTTTTTTTGGGCCTTCAGTATCGGATTCAGGTAGATGCGCTGGTAGTTGAATTTTTTTAGTTTCGCCAGTGCTTGGGATACTTCAGGGCTGAAAGCAACCCATTTTTTTTCCAAACTGTGGGCGATCAGATCGGTTACAAGCCGGTAAACAATGGTACCGTTGGAATCGCCTAAAATTTCCACGCTTTGACGGGGGAGATCGTCGCGCCGTATGAGTTTTAAGCGAATCGCATCTTCGATATCCCGGCCGATATAACTGATGGTATCGGCCATCCGCATGGCACATCCTTCAAGGGTCATAGGCGTCAGACGTATGGCCGTTTCCGTTTTTTTAGCCTGTACCTGCGAATCTAATACCCTAAAGTTTTTTTTGGATTCAGGCACCAGCCTCTGGTCATGAATTTCTCCGTCATGGCATAAAATACCATCAAGCGTCTGCAGCGATAGATTCCAGCCTTGGCCGTATTGTTCCACACGGTCCAAAAGCTGAATGCTCTGCACATTGTGATAAAATGCACCAATACCGTTTGCCTGACAAAGCTTTGATAAAAATCGCTCACCATCGTGGCCGAAAGGGGTGTGCCCAATATCATGGCCAAGGGCAATGGCTTCGATAAGATCTTCGTTAAGTCCCAGGCAGCGACCGACGGTACGGGCAATTTTAGATACCAACTGGACGTGCAGCACTCGATGGGTGATATGATCATTGGCCACCAGATAAAATACCTGGGTTTTATCAATGTATCGCGTGTAGGCCCGGGAGTATAGAATCCGGTCCGTATCCAGGGCGAAGGCCGTCCGGTAATCCAAATTAAGCCGCGAATCTTTTACCCGTCTGACCGCTTGATCGCTTGTGGTGGCATACGCTGAAAGGATACTTGTCTCTCGACGTGAAAGGATTCCCCGAAGATCCGGCAATCGTTGAGTTTTAGATATCACCATTGGCGATCATTTGCTCCATTAAGCGGATATAATCAATGCCGGCTTTCTGAAAACCCTCCCTGCCATATTTCATATTGGCTTCTAAAACATAATACGCCCCCTGATATTGGCAAATATCCAATCCGACGTCATTCCAACCACACTGACGGGCAGTTTCCAAAGCCAAATCCTTGGCGCCTTTCGGTACCGGATCCAAAGAGATTATTCCCCCCACAGCCACATTGGTGCGAAAATCATCCGGCGGGGCGATACGCCAATAGGCGTGCACCAATCGATGGCCGATAACCACCAAGCGCATATCCCGGTCTATGGGCAGATAGGTTTGAATGTAGGCCGGGTGGCAGCGGGTCAGGTACTTTTTCAGATCGTCATCATTTTTAATGAGGAAAACGCCTCGACCCAGTGCAGAACCGCGCGCCACCTTAGCCACAAAGGGGTAATCGAAATGATCTAATAATTTCTGTGACTGGCGGCGACCATAATATACGCGGGTTTTAGGGTGGGGAATATCAAGCATCTTAAAGAGTGCGGTTTGCTTGATCTTATCTTGAACACATTTGTAAGTATGATAGCTGGGAAATGTTTTTTTTCCCATGGCATCGAAAAGGTCAGCATAAAAAGTGCTGGGGTAGTAAACTTTCTCCGCCCTTAAAATAAGATTCTGCGCTTGTTGGCCGTAGTCATTAAAATTTGGTTTCACCCCGAGCGTGAGGACATTACGGCAGTGCCTCAAGCGACTCTCCAGGGCCACAGCAGGCTGTTTCGGTTTAAGATTCAGACCCATGATCGACTATTGGGCACCAGGCCCGAAAATTGGGGGCCCGGGGCAGTTGTTTACAGATTTATGAATCATTGAGATCAAACAGTGAATTCGGTAGATCTGTGCCGAGCCACAACTTATCCACCCGCAAATTAAAACGGTTGCCGCTTTTCGTACTGAAAGAGAGATTTTGAAAAAAAGCGAATTCGCCCTGCTCCTTGGAAAATACCAGATCGACCTGGTAGGCAACCTTACCTGATTTTGTATAAAACACCACCCTTCTGGGCGCTGATGCATCTGCGTTAAAAAAGACCTCCTCCGACAATTGATTTGGCTTTCTCTTCAGGCTTAATACCGGCCCTTGATCATCCCCGGCGGCCCGCACCTGTGCGATTTGATAGTCAAAAAGCGGCACGCGCCCACTTAAAAAGGCCGTGATCTCTTTTATGCTTACTGGAGAACCGATTGTTTTTTTTAAAACCGCCGAGGCCTTGGACCGTTTATAAATTTTTCGTTCACCCTTAAAGCGCACATAGAGCCATTGGCCGTCGCTGGCGATCGTGGCCGCAGGACGGCCTCCGAGATCAAGGATATCGGTCCGAAATCGATCCGGTCGCCGGCACGCCCATCCTATTCGCCCGGACATGGGGCCATCCGCATTGACAAGCCGATAGCTTCCCAGGCCTTTTAATTGCAATATATGCTCGTTTTGTTGGGCTAAGCGGTCGATCAAGACTTTTGCTTGCGGGGTGATCTCTTGCTTGGTTTTTATTTGAAGGCCCGCACAACCGGCTACTAAAAGAAGGGCAAGGGCGGTAACCAAAATGGTGAGGGGCCAAGAATACCGGAGATGGACGTAAAATGACATTCCGGCTTTTATCATTCTACGGACAGTTCCCGTATTTTTTTTTCGATACCTTCGGTATCCCCTTTTTGTAATTCCAAAGACCGTCGGTAAAATTCGATCGCCTTGGGTCGATTGTTGGTTTTCAGGTAAGCATCACCCGCGTGCTCCAGGATAATGGGGTCATCCGGCACCAGGCTCACCGCCCGAAGTAACACCTCCAAGGCTTTAGTATATTTTTGGCCTTTATAGTACACCCAGCCCAGACTATCGGTGATGTAACCGTCTTCCGGCTTAATCTGAAGGGCTTTTTGGATCAAATCTTCGGCTTCTTTTAAATTTTGGCCCAAATCGGCATAGGTATATCCCAGATAATTTAGGGCGTTGGCATGTTTAGGGTCCAGGCTGAGCACCTTTTTCATAGCGGCAATGCATTGATCCTTGCTGCCGGCTTTGTCGGAAATAACGCCCAATCGAAAAAGTAAGGAGATGTTGTCAGGCTCAATGGCCAACCCTTTTCGAATGGATGCCAAGGCGGCTTCATATTCCTCAAGGTCTTCCTGGAAAATACCCAAATAGAGATATGGCTCTGAAGTATCCGGTATGCGTTCGATGACCGATTTTACATGGGCAATTGCTTCCGCCGTGTGCCCCTGATTGTTCAAAATATATCCGACCTGAAGGGCGGCGTTTTTATAAAAATCACTTTCAGGGCCGACTTTTCTGAAATGTGTCAGCGCTTTTTCTTCAAGCTCTTTTTCATCATAAGCCAGGGCAGCGAGATAATTCAGCTCGGAGCTGTTGGGCGCGCCTTTCAACATGCCATCGGTCAGTATCAGAGCATCATCATATTGTTTATTGTCAATATAATGTCGAATTAAAACGGGAATAATATTTTTATCGGTCAAGGACAGTTGGCCCAGTTTTTCAAGCGGCTGGCTCGCTGACGTGGTTTTGCCCGACTTATAATCGAGTAAGGCCATGCCCATAACCGCTCTTACGTTTTTCGCGTTTCCGGATAAAATCTTAAGGTAGAGCGACTTGGCATTTTCCATCTTGCCCTGAGATTGATACAATTCAATCAGGCGAAACCGGGGCTCGTCAAGTTCCGGTGCCAACTGTAATGTTTTTTTAAACGAATCTTCCGCTTTTGTCTCCAGACCCAGCTCGGTAAGAACCCTGCCCAGAAAAAAATAGCCGACATACGAAGACGGAAGCTGGTCGACCAAGGCTTGATAAATCCGTTGGGCATTTTTGAAGTCTTTTTTCTGGATATAGATGTTACCCAGCGTATGATAAATATCCTCGCGTAACGGTTCGATCATGATCGCTTTTTCAAATTGCTCAATAGCAGCGTCGTTATTTTTTTTCGCCAGTTGGATCTTCCCTGTCATCACCACAGCTTCGATATCCATGGCATCCCGGCGAATCACCTCGCCTAAAAGTTCCAACGCTTTATCATACTGCTTTTGTTGCGCCCACAGCGCCGCCAGCTCCTTTTTCAGATACATAGAGGTAGGGTCCAGATCAACGGCCCTTTGCATCTCGGCAGTGGCTTCATCGATCTGATCATCGGCACGGGCGAGTTGAGATGCCAGAAAACGAAAGTAGGCATTGTCCGTGTTAGTGAACACTGGAATACGGAATTGTTTCGATAAATTCGGGTCTGTGTTGTTATTAATGGACGGGGTGCATCCAATAATAGCCAATCCGAAATAAACCACCGGTATCAAACTAATAATGAGCGTTGTAATATATCGGTATACTTTTACCATGGTTTGATAACGAACCATCATGATATCTTGCTTTTAATCCTGTGAATAAATGTTAAAATCGGGAATCTCTTCTTTAAAGTAAGCACGCATTTTTTTAATGATATTTTTTTCAACCTGGCGGACGCGCTCACGCGATATTTCGTAACGATCCCCAATTTTTTGCAAAGTTGCCGGGCTTTCGGAAAAGACCCGCTCATCGAAAATATAGAGCTCCCGCTGCGTCAACTGTTTCTTAAAACGTGCGATCTTCCTGTGCATCAAGGAGACAATTTCTTTGCGGGCCATCTGATCTTCCACCGAATCATCCTCGACATCCAGAAGGTCGATTTTTTCCGTATCGGAATCATCCTTCACCGGCGCATCCAATGAAAGGTCCCAACTGCTCAACCGTTGGTCCATATTGATGATCTCTTTTTCCGATACACCCAGCTTTTCCGAAAGAAGCTTCGGTTTGGGGTCAAAACCCTCTTCGATCAGTTTTTGCTTCTCTTTTTTCAGCTTAAAGAAAAGCTTTCTTTGCCCCTGAGTCGTACCGATTTTCACCAGCCGCCAATTGTCCATAATGAATTTTAAAATATAGGCTTTGATCCAGAAAGAGGCGTAGTATGAAAACTTGACATTCTTATAGGGGTCAAACTTTTTAACCGCCTGCATGAGGCCGATATTCCCCTCTTGAATTAAGTCCAACAGGTTCTGCATCCAAACTCGTTGAAATTCCAGGGCAATTTTGACAACAAGCCTCAAATTGGCCGTAACCAGCTCGTAGGCAGCGTCGGTATCCCCATCTTCCTGGATAAGAATGCCCAATTCGACTTCACGCTCACGCGTAATCAGAGAGTACCGGCTGATTTCTGAGAGGTACCGCTGAAGCGGATCAAATTTGACAACCGCTTTACTCGACGACGCACGCGAAGAAGCTGGCTTGGTTCCCTTTTTGGGGCTCGCCTTCTTGGGGTTAGCCTTCTTGGGGCTAGCCTTCTTGGGACTTGCCTTCTTGGGGCGGCCTACCTTACGGACTTTTTTTTTCGTTATTGTCTTTGCCTTCATATAATTCAGTCTGAGTACTTTCGTTTTAGCAACAATGTTTCAAGCTTTAGGGGTACGGTGAGGTTTGTCCGCGTAATTTCCGTGGACAAGCCCGCCTGATGATGATATTTGAATCGTTTAATTTTTACTTCATTCAACCGGACACTATTCAACCGGACACTTTCAAACAACATGCGCCTGTAGCTCAGCTGGATAGAGCAACGGACTTCTAATCCGTAGGTCGCAGGTTCGAATCCTGCCAGGCGTACCAGCAATTGGATTCATTCAGGCTGTCATTTTACGTTTATTATTGCCGGCAAGTCAAGCCGGTTCGTATCAGCGGGACAATTACACAGGCATCAAACGATGGATCACGATGGCTCTTTGATCATGTCCAAAGGGGAGTTTATAGCGATGAACCATTGGCCCATCGCCCATTGTCTTAACCGGACAATCGTTATGGCGACGAATCGTTTCTTTTAGCGATAAAAGTTCCTCATGGCCGACACGGCCTCTTAGGGCAATCAGCATCCCGGTTTCCCGATTGACCAATGGCATAGCCAGTTGCCAACATTTTACCAGCGGCCCCACAGCCCGTGTAATCACCGCATCGAACTTTCCCGACATAGTATCAACAAGTTTTTCCGCACGTGCATGAAAGGCAGACAATCCTGTAAGATCTAAACGCCGGATGACATGCTTTAAAAAACTCACCTTTCGGGCCGTGCCATCAATCAACGTCACATCCAGATCGGGCCGGACAAGCTTTAAAGGAATGCCCGGATACCCGGCTCCCGAACCAATGTCTAAAAGACTCTGCTTGCCAGACAGAAACGGCGTGGCGGCCAGAGAATCAATCACATGTTTAATGGCGATCTCACTCGGATCGGTGATGGTGGATAAGTTCATTTTTTGATTGAATCTGATCATTTCCGTGGCATGAACGCCAAACCCATCAAAAGCGGCATCACTAGGCGACAGACCGAAATCTTGGGCGCCTGTTTCAATAATTGCATTCCATTTATCGGACCCGATGTCCAAATCAAGTTCCCCGTAATTATTTAGCCCAGCCTGACAGGCGGGAGCTGGATTACCATTTTTGTAATCCAAATGCCATATTTTTGTTATACTCCACCGATATGATGTCGTGAAGCGCTTAAAGATTCTTATTAACCCTTATTATATGTCAAAAATGGCAATAAATATATAATAAAATTAATAGCCCTTTATGAAAAGCGTGGTATTCTGTGCATACTCACTCTCCTGATACAACTATCATTATTTTTAATTTTATCTGGCTGTTATAACGTTTTTAAATGTAGGCCGTGCGCTTGCAGATATAATCTCCCCCAACAAAACCCACTTTTTTTTAATACATTGTGTTTTTTGGCACTTATATTGCTCTATTAAATAAACAGTTTCATACCTCCTCCTTTCTCCTAAAGGGTGGCTTAATGGGAAGCCACCCTTTCCTTTTTTAAGCTTTATCTTAATCTCATTTTGAACCCACCCAAATTGACAAATGCCCCTCTTGTCATTATTTTTCCTACTTTATAAGTTGATAACAAAAAACTCTAACGTATTATTTATTTTAAGGATAGTTGATGCGGCAAATACATGCGCAGGAAAAAGAGCAATTCCGAAAACTATTTAAACAAGAGAACATCGATCAATTCGAGGATCGATTTAAAATATTAGAGATATTCCTTACCACTGAGCGCCATTTAACCGTGGATGAAGTCGCGGCGTTATTGTCCAAATACGGCCGCACCTATTCGCCTGCGTTTATCATTGAAACCCTTAAGATGATGTGCGACTACGGGTTCGCTCAAAAAAATCGATTTGAAAACGGTGAGGTTCGGTATGAACATCGCCACCCCTGCCACCACCATGACCATATGATTTGCACCAAATGCGGTCGCATTATTGAATTTGAAAACAGCCAGTTAGAAATTTTACAATTGGAAATTGTTAAAAACTATCGATTCCACATGCTCCAGCATAAGATGGAAATCTATGGAATTTGCGAAACGTGTATGCAAACCCAAGCAGGCAAAATACCCCTCATTCAGGCCCACCCCGGTGAAAGGGTGAAGGTTAAATCGATTCAAGGTGGCCGCCGGGCAGAAACCAGATTATCCACCATGGGCCTTCGTACCGGGGATACTATCGAGATCATTACTAGCCAACCCCAAGGACAGATGGTGGTGTCCGTCGATTGCAAACGTTTTATCCTTGGGCATGGACTGGCCCAAAAAATTATGGTTGAATATGCGCCGGCGCAAATGGGGTCCGGAGATGCTACTTGTGAAGGAACTTTTGGCGACTAACCAAAATATCAGACCGGTGTAAAGAATGAATAATCGCATCCACGAAAGAATACAGAAAATCAGAGCGCGTTTTGCTACCGCACAAATCGATACGCTAATGGTCAGTATACAGGAAAATCGTCGTTATTTAAGCGGCTTTACCGGTGATGACGGTCAATTTGACGAAACCGCCGGTGCCCTGTTCATCAAATCAGACCAACTTCTATTGGCTACCGACGGCCGTTACACCCTTCAGGCAAACACGGAAGCACCGGACTATCATGTGGTTACCTACGATAAAGGGTTACCTCAGGCCCTACCCGGTATTCTCGCCGATTTAAATGCCAAGGACGTGGGGTTTGAAGCGGCCCGGCTGCCCGTTGCCCATTTCGAAAAAATTCAAGACTTGATACGAAAGGCAGGATTGAACACCAATCTCATACCGACGGTCGATTTGATAGAATCCCTGCGTATCATAAAAGATAGCGAAGAGATTGAACATACGCGCCAGGCACTGGCCTTTGCCGAAACTGCGTATACCGATCTTCTCCCGACCTTGCGGGCGGGCATGACGGAAAGAGAAGTTGCCTGGGACTTCGAGCAACGAATTCGCGAGGTGTGCCCGGAAGGGCTCTCTTTTTCTGTAATCGTAGCCGCCGGCCCCAACAGCGCCCTACCCCATGCGATTCCTGGAAATCGCAAAATCAAGCCGGCCGAACCGATCCTCTTTGATTGGGGGGCCCGGGTTGAAGGCTATTGTTCGGATACATCGCGAACCGTCATCCTTGGCCCGCCGGAAAAAAAATTCGTGACTGTCTACCAAGAGGTTCAACGTGCTCAGGAAAAAGCGATTGCTGCTATAAGGCCGGGTATAAGCGGCCAAGCGGTCGACGCTATTGCCCGATCCCATATTGAAGCCGCCGGATTCGGCGATAAATTCAACCATGGCCTCGGTCATGGAACCGGACTGGCCATTCATGAGAAACCGCGTCTGGGCCCCACCAGCGATTCAGTGCTGGCTCCGGGTATGATCTGTACGGTTGAGCCTGGCATTTACATCCCCGGCTGGGGAGGCGTACGACTCGAAAATCAAGTGGTTGTAACCGAAGATGGTGTAGAGGTGCTCACCCATCTGGGGTTAGATGATTACGTCATTTAACACTCCTGATTTTACTTAGCGAATATTAACGGAATGTATGTCTGCCTTTAATCCGCATATTGACCGCTATTTAAACCATCTGGTCACCGAAAAGGGGTTGTCGGAAAATACGGTTGAGGCCTATTTTCGTGACCTTTCCCGTTTTGACGCCTACCTCAAACCGCAAAAAATCAATCACCCTCGTGCCGTCAAGGCATCAACCATTTTAAAGTACATTATTGCCTTAAGAAATGATGGATTATCTCCAAAATCAAGAGCCCGTCACCTGGTCGCGCTAAGAGGGTTTTTCAAACACTTGGTCCATATCGATGTGATCGGAAGCGATCCAACGCGCAACGTCGATTTGCCTAAAACGACCTTAAAACTACCCGATGTCCTGTCCATTGAAGAGGTCCGGCAATTGCTCACCGCACCGGATCTTACCCGACCTGCCGGAATACGCGATGCCGCCATGCTTGAAACCGTTTATGCCGCCGGACTGCGTGTTTCCGAGCTGGTCCGCCTTAAAACAATCAATGTCAATCTGGAAGCTGGTTTTGTGCGCGTTTTTGGAAAGGGTGCCAAGGAACGAATCGTTCCCATCGGCAGCCATGCGCACGACCGCATCGATCAATATCTCTTAACAGCCCGGCCACTGCTGTTAAAATCATGTGTCAGTGAATACCTTTTTGTTGCCCGGGCGGGAAACCCCATGACGCGTCAGGGATTTTGGAAACTTTTAAAACGCTACGTTCGATCCTGTGGCCTGATCAAGGAAATCACCCCCCATAGCCTGCGGCACAGTTTTGCCAGCCATCTGCTCGAAGGCGGGGCTGATCTTAGGGCCGTTCAAATCATGCTGGGTCATACGGATATCAGCACGACCCAGATCTATACACACGTTGCCCGGGACCATTTGATCCAGATCCATCGACGATATCATCCACGGAATTAAAAACTCAAAACCGCCATCCATTATTTCACGGCTCGAATCTTGACAAAAAAGCATAAAAATACGATAGTATATAGTTTATAATATTATCGGCAAAATTGGAAAAATATGGCCTTAGCACATCAATTGGCGACCGCATTGACCGCACAAGAAAATCCCGCACTCGGGACCTGGCATCACCGAGGTGTGACGCCTGCCACGGGTGTCGCAGCCGTTCGCAATGCGCTCTGGCATTTACGCCGGCCTGTTTACCTGGTTCGGTACAACAACGATCTCGCCGTCAGCCACGAGGGATCCATGGTTATCGGTGAAAAATCTTCTCCCGGACCGCAGGATTTACCCATCATCGGTTATGCGCCCGGCCTGTTGCCTGAAAACCTGGGTGATTCGGATTTTAAAGCCTACTATGGGTTACAGTATGCCTATCTCGTCGGCGCTATGGCCAATGGCATCTCCTCGGTGACTATGGTTGAGAAAGCGGGTCGCCATGGGCTGCTCGCTTTTTTCGGTGCGGGGGGCTTGTCCCTGGCCAAAATCGATACGGCCATTCATCAACTGCAAAAATCCCAAAGCCGGCACGCGATGACCTTCGGCGTCAATTTAATCCATTCACCCGCCGACCCAGGCCTCGAAATGGAAACTGTCAGGCTTTATCTGAATCGGCAGATTCGTCTGGTCAGCGCTTCGGCGTTTATGAATGTCACGTTGCCGGTCACTTACTTCCGCGCTAAGGGGTTACGCGAAGACGCCGACGGAGGGATTATTTGTCCTAACCGGATCATCGCCAAGGTATCCAGAGAAGAGGTGGCCCGGCAATTTTTGAGCCCACCGCCTCGAAAGCATATTGAAAAGCTACTTGCCGATCGCCTGATCACACCGGATGAAGCCCGGATAGCTCAAAAAATACCCACAGCCGACGATATCACGGCTGAAGCGGATTCAGGCGGCCATACCGACAACCGACCGGCACTGGCACTATTACCGACCATGATATCTCTAAGAGACGCGTTAGCGAAACAGTTCGATTATCAGCGCACACCTTGTGTGGGGCTGGCCGGCGGAATCGCTACCCCGGCTTCAACGGCCGCCGCTTTTGCCATGGGCGCGGCGTTTGTGCTGACCGGGTCTGTAAATCAAGCCTGCCGAGAGGCGGGGTCATCACCGGCCGCCCGGCAAATGTTGGCTGAAGCCCAACAAGCGGATGTCATAATGGCGCCGTCAGCGGATATGTTTGAATTAGGTGTCAATGTTCAGGTCTTGAAACGGGGGACGCTGTTTCCCATGCGCGCTCGAAAACTCTATGACCTGTATACCGGGCATGAATCGTACGAATCGATTTCGAAAGAAAATCGCCAATGGGTAGAACAAACCCTGTTTAAAAAATCGTTTGAAGATGAGTGGAAAACAACCAAAGTTTTTTTTACCCAAAGAGATCCGCGTCAAATCAAACGGGCCGAAAAAAGCCCCAAGCATAAAATGGCGCTTGTTTTTCGCTCATACCTGGGACAATCGTCTCATTGGGCCAACTCGGGTATCGCCGATCGACGGCTCGACTATCAGATCTGGTGCGGTCCCGGTATGGGGGCCTTTAACGCTTGGGTCAAGGGATCCTTTTTAGAGGCCGTGGATAATCGGAGTGTTACGGTCATCGCCGACAATTTCATGTTTGGCGCAGCGGTGATCCACCGTTTTCAGCACCTACGCAACCAGGGGGCCCAACTGCCAACGACACTTGGCAACGTCCAGCCCCAGCGACCCAATCAAATCAAACAATACCTTAACGCATAGAAAAGCCGATTATTGCATCGATGAAAAAAACAACACAACCGACAAAACCCGTCAATACACCCGTCGCCATAATCGGCATAGGCTGCCTTTTTCCCAAAGCATCCGGATTAAAGGCATTCTGGCGATTATTATTTCAGGGGATCGATGCCATTACCGACGTGCCGGATACCCATTGGTCCATCGAGGAGTATTTCGATACCGATCCCAGGGCTAAAGATAAAATCTACTGCTCCCGCGGGGGGTTCCTGTCCCCCATTGATTTCGACCCCACCGAATACGGCATTCCACCGAATATCCTTGAAGCCACCGATACCTCGCAACTTCTCGGCCTGGTTGCGGCTAAGACAGCGCTGGAGGATGCCGGCTATGGGGAAACGGGACGGTCTTTCAATCGGGATCGCACCAGTGTGATCCTTGGGGTGACCGGCACCCAGGAACTGGTTATTCCTTTGGGCGCCCGCCTGGGCCAACCAAAATGGCGTAAGGCATTAAAAGATGCCGGAGTGTCCGAGGACAAAGCTGAAGAGGTTGTTCAGCGACTTTCCGAATCGTATGTCTCCTGGCAGGAAAATTCATTCCCGGGATTACTGGGCAATGTCGTCGCCGGCCGCATTTGTAACCGCCTCGATCTGGGCGGAACCAACTGCGTGGTAGACGCGGCCTGTGCCAGCTCTATGAGTGCCGTTCACCTGGCCACGCTGGAGCTCGCCGCCCAACGCTGCGACATGGTGTTGACCGGGGGCGTGGACACCCTAAACGATATCTTTATGCATATGTGTTTCGGACAGACGGGCATTCTCTCTCCCACCGGGGATGTGCGCCCCTTTTCTGAAAAAGCCGACGGTACGTTACTGGGCGAAGGGGTCGGTATCATTGCCCTAAAACGCCTGGCGGATGCCGAACGGGATAAGGATCGGATTTATGCAGTCATTCACGCTGTAGGGACATCTAGTGACGGTCGCTCCCAAAGTATTTACGCCCCTCGAAAGGAAGGCCAAGCCAAGGCATTGAATATGGCCTACGATCTGGCCGCCATCACCCCGGACACCATTGATCTGATCGAGGCCCACGGCACCGGTACTAGAGTGGGGGATCAAACGGAGTTTCAGACGTTAACCGAAGTGTTTTCTTCTGCGCCCCAAACTAAAGACACCCCCAGGAAACGCTGCGCTCTGGGAGCGGTTAAATCCATGATCGGCCATACCAAAGCCGCGGCCGGAACGGCAGGTCTGATTAAAACCGCTTTGGCCCTGCACCACAAAACATTACCCCCCACCCTTAAAGCCGAATCCCCGGATCCGGATCTGAATATTGAAAAAAGCCACTTTTATTTAAATACAACCGCACGTCCCTGGCTCTCCTCATCAAGCCACCCCCGCCGTAGCGGTGTCTCCGCTTTCGGCTTTGGCGGCAGTAACTTTCATGTGGTCATGGAAGAGTATCGTCCCGATAAACTGGAAACTGCCTGGGATGGGAGTGTGGAAATCATTTCATTGTCTGCCGATACCATCGATGAAATGGTCGCAACCCTATCGGATTGGAAGGCAAACACCCTTGAGGGGTTGACCGCAGATGAACTCGCAGCCTTTGCCGGCCGAAGTCGAATTGCCTTCGATTCCGCCAAGACCTATCGGCTTCTTGGTGTTGTTGATTGTTTGGGCGATATTAATACCCAAGTGGCATCGTTTATCGAAGAAGCGACCACAGCGCTAACCGCTGACGAACCGGAACGAAAAAGCTGGAATTCGGGAAATATTTATTTTGGTAGCGGTTCGCCGGAAGGCAAACTGGCCTTCGTATTTCCCGGCCAGGGCAGCCAATATATCAATATGGGCCAAGACCTCTTGTGCATCTTTCCCGAGGCCCTCGATGCCATGGAAAAATTTAACCGCGCCTATGGCGATGATCGACGGGTAAGCGATTTCATCTATCCGTACCCGGCCACAACCAAAGATCATAAGTCTCGCCAGGAGGAAAAACTTCGATCCACGGATATCGCCCAGCCCGCTATCGGTGCCATTAGCATGGGCATGTTTCGAATTTTATCGTCTTTTGGCATATCGCCAGACAGCGTATGCGGTCATAGTTATGGCGAGCTGCCCGCTTTACTGGCCGGGGGATGGCTTAAACCCGAAGGATTTTGCAAAACCTCTATCGCCCGCGGGAAGCTGATGGCTATTGCCGGAAATAACACGGATGGCGACCCGGGTACCATGTTGGCCGTAAAAGCCGATCTGGAAAAGCTCGATTCCCTGGTAAATTCTCTGGATTCCGATGTCATTTTAGCCAATCGCAATAGCCCTTCTCAAGGGGTATTGTCCGGCAGTACCCCGGCCATCGAAATCGCTGCCGAAAAATGTCGCGCGGCCAAATTCAGAGCCATTCAGTTACCGGTGGCCGCTGCGTTTCACAGTCGACTGGTGGCCGATGCGCAAAAGCCGTTTCGTAACCTGCTCGAAGATATTGAGCTGACGCCAACGGATATCCCGGTTTATTCAAATACCACCGGTGAAACTTATCCCACTGACCCAAAGGCTGCCCGTGATCTTTTGGGAAACCAGATTATCAACCCGGTCGACTTCGTTGCCGACATAAAAAACCAGTATAAAGACGGTATTAACACATTTGTTGAAGTCGGGCCAAAAACCGTTTTAACTGGACTGATTCGGCAAATATTGAGGAAAAAAGGCCATACCGTCATGGCGGTGGATGCCTCCGGCGGTAAAAAATCCGGTCTGACCGATCTGGCAAAATGTCTTTGCCATTTGTCTGCCTTGGGTTACAAAGTCCAGCTGGACCGATGGGAAACCCCTCCGCCGACAGGAAAACCCCGAAAGCCGATCATGAAAATTCCGATCGGGGGTGCCAATATTACCAATCCGTCATCAAAAAACCGTCCGTCCATAAACAAAGATTCGGCACCCATAGTAGAATTAAACGTCGTAGAATTAAACGTCAATGAAGCAACTATCGATAAGCCGCTGTTGAAAAAGGATCCAATGGAAAAACAGACGACCAACAAACCTGGGAACGCACAATCATTCAGCACCAAGCGGTCCCTGAGCCAGGCCCCCAACAGGGATGAAGTTTCCCAGTCATTGGGCGTGATACAGGAAGGGCTACGATCCATGCGGGAAATTCAAGTTCGCACGGCCAAAGCCCATGAACTTTTCCTTGAAACTCAGGCTGAAGCCGGACGCATCCTTGAATCACTGGTGTTACGAACGCGACCGGTGGCCAAGTCTTCCGGTATCACCGGCTCCGACACCACGCCGGAAACCGGTCGACCAGACCGATCTGATCCTACCGCTTTCGAACTTAATCGTCAGCCGGATGCGTTGCCATCATCGCAACCGCCAGCCGTTCAAAACGATACGCATCCCTCTCTTGGTGATTCATCCAAACCAGGCGTGCCACCTGACGTGATACCGGATACAGTAGATGAGGCGCCCGGGGTTACCGCATCGAACACTCTGGCCGAGACCCTCTTTGAGGTTGTCGCCGAATTAACCGGCTATCCGTCGGAAATGCTCAACCTAGAGATGAATATCGAGGCCGATCTGGGTATCGATTCCATCAAGCGCGTTGAAATCTTGTCTACCATGGAAGAACGGATGCCCGACCTACCGACTATTTCGCCTGAAGATATGGGCGAATTGAAAACGCTCGGTCAAATCGTTACCCATTTAAACAAGGGGCCTGTTTTTGACCCGGCCCAACCTGAGATATCTAATACAACGCCTGGAGAGCTGCAATCGACAGATGTCGAGCCGGTGCTCTTTAATGTCATTAGCGAGCTGACCGGCTATCCGGTGGAAATGCTCAAACCCGAAATGGCCATTGAGGCGGACCTGGGCATCGACTCCATCAAGCGCGTGGAAATTTTGTCTACAATGGAAGAGCGGATGCCTCACCTGCCGACTGTCTCCCCTGAAGATATGGGCGAATTAAAAACCCTGGGGCAGATTGTCGGGCACTTAACCGAAGGCAAAAACCAACCCTTACATGAAGATCCGGTGACCGAGATAGACCAAGGCTTACCGATTGAAAAAATGCCAGAAGTTGAAAAACAGGTAGCTGAAATTAAACGCCAGATCGTTTGCGCCACAATCGTAAAGTCTGCGACCCCAAAAAAGGAGATACTGCGTCGTCCCGGGACCATCGTGATCTCCGACGATGGTGAAGGCCTCGCCGAGGCCCTCGCCGCTGCCTTTTCGAAGCAAAACATTACCACCGCCGTAGTCCCACTGGCCCCTGATGCCATAAAACGGATAGAAGGGTCCATCGGCGGATTTATTCCAATCCTACCCGCCGCTGCAACTGTCGGCACCAAAGATATTAAAAACCTTTTTTTACTTACACAGGCCGTCGGGAAACAGTGGGCACAAGCAGATACGGATACGCCACCGATTTTGGTTGGTGTCAGCCGCATGGACGGGGCTTTCGGTTTTTTGGGTGAAGGGGTGACGCAACCCATGCATGGCGCACTTCCCGGCCTGATCAAAACGGCTGCCATGGAGTGGCCCCATGTCCATTGTCGTTCCATTGATGTCGCGGCTAACTGGGAAGACCCTGACGCCATCTCCCAATCCCTTTTAAGCGCAGTGTTAGGCACGGATTGCCAATCTCCCCTCGAAGTCGGCCTTCATCCTGATCTTGCCCTTGATGAGCAGTATCAATTGCCCCTGACCGATGCCGAATATCCGAATGGCTTGCCTGAATTGACCGCCCAAGATGTCGTCGTCGTCAGCGGGGGCGCACGGGGTATCACCGCCGAGAGCGTTATCGCCCTGGCCCGCAAAACCGGCGCATCCTTTGCGCTGCTGGGTCGTTCGCCTCAGCCATCCGCATTACCCTCATGGATGGAAGCTTTAACGGACCCCGCAGAAATAAAAAAAGCCATCCTAACCCACGAATTTAAAAGCCAGTCGCCATCACCAAAAGAGTTGGACCGTGCGTTTTATCGGCACGCGACCAACCGTGAGATTCAACAAACCCTTCATGCCTTAAATGATGCGGGTGTCAGGGCCACCTACTATTCCGTGGATGTCACCCGTGGTAAACAGGTCGATCCCGCACTTGATCGGGTCCGCACGGATCTTGGGCCGATTACGGCTCTGATTCACGGCGCCGGGATCCTGCGTGATGGTCTTATTATCGACAAAAAGATCGATGCGTTTGAAGCGGTATTCAACACCAAGGTCAAGGGCGTTAGAAACCTTCTCAATGCGACTAAAAAGGATATGTTGCGCTATTTGGCGCTTTTTTCGTCGGTAACCGCCCGTTTCGGAAATATCGGCCAGTCCGATTATGCCATGGCCAATGAGGTGTTAAATAAAATCGCCCAGGTTGAAGCCAAAAACCGTCATCAATGTTCCGTGACCGCCATCAACTGGGGGCCATGGGAATGCGGTATGGTTTCCCCGGCCCTGAAGCGTCGGTTTGAGCAGCGCGGGGTTGGGTTAATCCCCACTCAGATCGGTGCCGAATGTCTTGCAAGGGAGATGGGGGCCGGTACAAATGGCCCGGTGGAAGTAATCATCGGCTGCCGGATCAACACTGAAGATAAAGAAGCCGGCATGACGGCATCATCCAAAGAATCACGGATAAAATTGGACAAAGGGCTCAGCCTGTCTTTTCGGCGGGAGGTCGACCTTCCTCATTACCCGGTGTTGAACTCTCACGTGCTTGACGGTCATCCGGTGGTTCCCTTTGCACTGATGACCGAATGGTTTGGTCATGGCGCCCTGCATGAAAATCCCGGTCTGATTCTACATGGTATTGACGATATGCGCCTCTTAAAGGGGATTCGCATGGATGTCGCTTCAAAAACCATTCGCCTTATGGCCGGTAAAGCCCGCCGTCGGGAAAACCGGTTTGAGGTTCCCATAGAGTTGCGCGATGGGGTGGAAGACGGTGTTGAAGTTATTCACTCGCGAGGACGGGCCATTTTGGTAGAATCATTGGGCACGGCACCGACTTATGATCCGCCTGAAGAATTGGTCGCCGTCCCCTATTCAAAAAGTGTTGATGAAGTTTATGAAACAATTCTCTTTCACGGGGAACACCTTCATGGACTTAAAAAAATCAATGGTCTCACCGCAAACGGCATGGTGGCCGAAATCAGCACAGCACCTCAACCGAATCAATGGATGACCGAACCGCTGCGTAGTGAATGGCTGGCGGATCCACTGGCTTTGGATACCGCCTTTCAAATGGCGTCGGTGTGGTGCTATGAGCAAAAAGGCATGGTATCGCTGCCTAGCTATACGGCTTCATACCGTCAATTTTCCCGCCGTTTTCCTTCCAAAGGGTTGAAAGTGATACTTGAAGTTAACGAGGTTACCTCCCGTAAAATAACAGGAGATTTCACGTTTATTGATTCCGATCATATCGTGGTCGCCCGTTTGCAGGGATATGAGGCCGTCATGGATCCATCCTTGTACCAATCATTTAAACCCCATTTAACCCGTGATACTGAATTGAATAAGGGAAGAAGTGCCGCTTGAATAAACAGGCTCTAAAAGCCGATTCTTTCTTTCATCGGGCTCCTTTTTACCGGGTTCACTAATATTAGATCACATTGAAATCTTAAATCATGGCACCGGATTATACAGACAACCGACTAAAAACCATTGACCAAAAGATCGCAAACGGTCAACGACTCGATTTCGATGACGGACGCGCTCTATACGAAACCCGTGATCTGATGGGACTGGGTTATCTGGCCGACAGGGAGCGACGTCGTCGCCATGGAGATACAGCCTACTGGGTCTATAACCAGCATTTAAATTACACCAATGTCTGCACCAATCGCTGCCAGTTTTGCGCCTTTGCCTGTGATGACGGCGATTCAAAGGCCTTTACCCTTTCCATCGATGATGTGAAGCAACGTTTGTTAGAACGCATCGAGGAGCCTGTCCGGGAGCTGCACGTGGTCGGGGGGCTCCATCCGGATCTTCCCTTAGATTATTATCTGGACCTGATTAAGACCATTAAAACCCTGCGGCCGGATGCGACGGTAAAGGCCTTTACCGCTGTGGAAATCGACCATTTCGCAAAAATCAGCGGCCAGTCCCTGGATGAAACCATTATCGCTTTAAAAACCGCCGGGCTGGGCATGATGCCGGGCGGCGGGGCCGAAGTGATGAGTTCCCGCGTTCGAAATAAATTATTTCACCGAAAAATCGATCATCATCGCTGGTTAGATGTCATGCGCGCCGCTCACAGCCATGGCATCATCACCAATGCCACCATGCTCTATGGTCATATTGAAACGGTGGATGAAAAAGTTCAACATCTGATCACCCTGCGTGAGCTTCAGGATGAAACCGGCGGTTTTTCCGCTTTCATTCCTTTGGCCTTTCATTCGGGACACACCCAGCTGGCCCATCTTCCCGAAACAACCGCATTCGATGATCTGAAAAATGTCGCCGCAGCCCGGTTGCTTTTGGACAATATTGACCATATCAAAGCCTATTGGGTGATGATCGGCGAACGCCTGGCCCAGGTGGCGCTTTCCTTTGGTGCCGACGATCTTGGACGGGACCATCATCGAGGAAAAAATCACCCACACAGCCGGGGCCAAATCGGCCTTAGGGTTAACCAAGCACCAGATGGACCGCATGATCACCGCCGCCGGTTTCACCCCGGTTCAACGCGACGCTTTTTATCATCCGGTTGAAAAGGGCAGTCAGGAGAATAATGGACGCCATTGAGATGGCCACGAAAAAATTGGAGACTGCCGGCCGCTTGGATGGTGATGAGGCGTTGTCTTTGTTTACCCATGCCCCGCTTTTAACCCTGGGGAATATGGCCGGCCACGTGAGGCGCCGACTGCATACGGATCCGATTGTGACCTATGTCGTGGATCGCAATATCAATTACACCAATGTCTGCCTTTCAGGATGCCGGTTTTGCGCTTTTTATCGATCCCCGGATCATTCCGAAGCATATATTCTCTCCCAGACCGGCCTGGCTCAAAAAATTGAGGAAACCATCAATCTCGGCGGTACCCAGATTCTCCTCCAGGGAGGCATGCATCCCGACTTGCATCTGGATGATTATGTCGCCCTTCTCCACTTTATTAAGAAACGGTTTGATATTCACGTTCATGGATTTTCACCACCTGAAATATACGACCTGGCCCAGAAGGAGAACCTGACCGTGACGAACGTCATTGAAACGTTAATTGACGCCGGGCTGGGCTCCATTCCCGGGGGCGGGGCCGAAATCCTGGTAGATAGCGTCCGCCACCGAATATCGCCCCGGAAATGCACCGCCGATCAATGGTTGGACGTCATGCGTAGGGCACACCAATTGGGACTTCGAACAACGGCCACCATGATGTTCGGACATGTGGAGACACCTAAGGATATCATTGCCCATTTGCTAAAAATCAGGACGCTGCAGGATGAAACGGGAGGTTTTACGGCCTTCATTCCCTGGACTTTTCAACCCCGGAATACCCGCATTGAGGTTGAGCCTGCCACCGCCGTTGAGTACTTGCGGGTACTGGCTCTGAGCCGAATCGTTTTGGACAATGTCGATAACATTCAAGCCTCCTGGGTAACCCAGGGGGCTAAAATTGCCCAGACGGCACTCGCTTTCGGCGCCAATGATTTTGGCAGCACCATGATTGAAGAAAATGTCGTTGCTGCCGCCGGTGTTCATTTCCAACTTTCCAAGGAAGAGATTATTCGACTGATTGAAAACGCCGGCTATGCCGCCCGGCAGCGGGATTGCTTTTACAACCTCATTCACCCGTCAGAGTAGATGCCAACAGCAGGGAACTGGACCTATATGGCGCCACATGCGGATACCTGGCACAAAGCAGGATGGGTCATTCAAGATCCTGATACCATCATACGCGATGGGATTGTCCATGTTTCCAGGGGGCGCATTATTTCGGCTAACCCCCACCGACCGATCGGCACAGACCAGTTAGTGGATCACGGCGCCGGCGTTTTAATGCCCGCCTTGGTCAATGCCCATACCCATCTGGAACTGAGCGCGCTAAAGGGCAAGATACCCCATTGTGAAGGCTTTGAAATGTGGGTCCGCCATCTGATTGAAAAAAGAGCCGGGCTGGATGATGAGACCCTGCTGACCGGTATTCAGGCCGGGATCGATGAAGTGATTCAAAGTGGGTGCGGGATGGTGGCGGAAATCGCGACGGCGGGATTATCCGGGCCGCCTTTTCTTGCATCGCATTTAAATGGCATATGGTTTAAGGAGTATCTTGGCAATCTGCCTGACGAATGCTCACTTGTACTGGATTCCAAAAAAACCTCCTTCGCCGGACACGCGCCCCACACTACCGCCCCGAGCCTGTTAACCAAATTAAAACGGTTCACCCTGCAACATGGCAGGCCTTTTTCCATCCACCTGTCCGAATCTGATCAGGAAGTTGCATTTATCCGATCAGGCAAAGGTCCCTGGGCCGGGTTGCTTAAAGAGCGGAATATCGACTTTTCCAACTGGCCCCTGCCGGCCAGGAGCCCGGTGGACTATCTGGACCGACTAAACATTTTCGATAAAATGACCCTGGCCGTTCATCTTCTTCAGGTTGATCCTCACGACATTGATATCCTGGCCAAACATGGGGTATCGGTAGCCGTTTGCCCTCGCTCCAACCGACGACTCCATGCCCGACAACCTGCTATTCCCGAAATGATGGAAAGGGGTCTCAATATCTGTCTGGGAACAGACAGTTTGGCCAGTTGTGATTCGTTGAGTGTGTTTGACGAAATGGCCTGGATCAGTCAAAACTATCCGATGCTTTCACCCGAACAGATACTATCCATGGCCACCATCAATGGTGCTGACGCCCTATGTCTGGGAGCCGATTACGGCCGTCTTGCGCCCGGCTATCGATTTTCCGCCGCCTATGTTCCCCTCAAAGCCGCCAGCCCAAAAACACTATCTGAGGGAATCGTCAATAACGCATTCAATGGAAACGTAAAATTGATCAGTGATGAATAATTCGACATCTATAACAAATCCGAACAGCCCGCATCGTTCAAACGACAAGATGATTGAAACCCGTGTGGGTCGAATCAGCTACCTCAACGTGGACCCCATCTACTATGGACTCGAAAACGGCTTGCGCCCGCCCTGGGTCCGGTTGACGGCCGCTCCACCGGCTTCATTGAACCGACTGATGGCTGAAGACAAATTGGATATCAGCCCTGTGTCCACAGGCGCATATGCGCGGCATAGCGATCAATGGCTGATTTTACCGGACCTGTCCATCTCTTGTCATGGCCCTGTGATGAGTGTCCTCTTGGCAAGTAACTTTCCCATCAAAGACCTGGACGGCAGGCGTGTCCTTATCACCAGCGAGTCGGGCACTGCGGTTTTGCTACTGAAACTCATTTTTGCCATTGAGGGCGTACACCCGCGCATGCACACCGGTCCGGTAAACATGGGCGAAATAAACGATGATGCGTACGATGCCGTCATGATCATCGGCGACAAGGCTCTCGCCGGTAATTGGGGGCGGCAGTATCAATACCGCCTGGATTTGGGAGATGTCTGGTATCGCCTATCCGGACTACCCATTGTTTTTGCCGTATGGGCGGTTCGTAGGCGTTACGCGGATGCATATCCTGCCCAGGTTCAACAGACAATCGTTCTTTTCAGGGAATCCGCCCATATGGGTGCGAACCGGTTGGATGAAATTATCACCCTTGGCGCGAAACGTCTCAACTTGGATGAAAGTATATTGCGGGCTTACTTTAAGGCCATGGAATATGACTTGGATGGAAAAAAACAGCGGGCGTTAAAAACCTTTTTTAACGGCCTAAGTGAACACGGGCTGTTAGAAAAAGCAGCACCGCTTACTTTTTTTCCGATTCCTAAAAAAAGGTTAACACTTTAACGCTTAAAGCCATCCTTTTATCTCCCTCGAACGGCAAACAATGGTCTTAAACTATTTGGCAATAAACCAGCCTTACGCCCCCATTGAAACAGCGTCTCAATAGCTTGCACACCCTCTGAACCGATTTCAATTGAATCATCATTAACATACAACTCAATATGCTGCGCAATGACATCATCCGAAACTTCCTGGGCATGTTTCTTTATATACCCTCGCGATGCACCAATATGTTTAAATGCATAACGAATACTGTCTTGGATTGTCTTCTCAACCCCTGCGGCCACTGACGCCTCCAATGATCGGCGAATCGCAATGCCCCCTAAAGGAATCGGCAAACCGGTCTTCCCTTCCCACCATTGTCCGAGATCGAGCACGGCCTTCAATCCATAAGAATGATAGGTAAACCGTCCCTCGTGTATGATCACGCCAAAATCCAAATCACCATTTGCAACAGCCGGCATGATTCGGTCAAATGTCATGGGCATGACTTCGGATGAGCCGGACAAATAGAGTCCCAGCAACAGATTCGCCGTCGTCCACAATCCGGGCACGGCAACTTTCGACATCGCAAGTTGCGAAAGATCAAAGCCGGGCCGGGTTACAATTATCGGGCCACACCCTCGCCCTAAGGCCGCGCCGCTTTTAAGCAACCCGTAGGTTTCCTGCAAATGCCCTAAAGCCGCAAAGGAAAGTTTGGTTACATCTAATTTTCGATTTTTTGCATCCTGATTTAACGCCTCCACATCCTTTAATACCGGCTCAAACATATGAGCGCCACAATCAACTTTGCCGTGCGTCATAGCATGAAAGATAAATGTGTCATTAGGACAGGGAGAGTACCCCAGGCTCAGTTGTTGCACTTTTTTTTACCTTTCTCCTGTTTCCTGCCGGCATTGCCGACAACGGCCGGTTATCGGCGTTTTTTTCAATTGCCGGCGATCTATCCTATTTGGATACTTACACTTAAAAAACAACCATTGGCAACTTTGAAAAGCCGAGATATTTTATGTCGGCATAGTCGCTATCGTTGCCTGGTGCCAAATCGAGGAAAAGGCGTTGATAAAAAAACACGCCAATTATAGATACTATATTGCAACCACATGGTTTTAAACCTTTGAATGAGAAAAAATATGACACTTCAACAAAATTCCACATCAAATGGAACCAGGATTACCATCCTTTGTGAAAACCGCACCTGCATCACCCAGGGTGTGACAGGTGAGCATGGCTTTAGCGCGTTGATTGAAAAAAACGGAGAAAAATTGCTGCTGGATACTGGCCAGGGATTAAGCCTGACACCCAACGCGCGTGCAATGGGTGTCGCCCTGGATGAGATATCCAAGATAGCACTAAGCCACGGTCACTACGATCATACCGGTGGACTCTTAAAACTACCGCTTCAAAAAGACCGGATCGATATTTACGCCCACCCGCAGGTATTTAGTCAAAAATATTCAGTAAAAAAAAGTGATACCGGGAACAGCTACAAATATATCGGCATCCCGGCAACCCAGGAAGCCATCGAATCGGGGCTAAACGCGCAATTCATTTTCACCACCCAATTTACCCAAATTTCCGATGGTGTTTTTTTTTCCGGCGAAGTTCCACGCACCAGCGATTTTGAAACCGCAGATGCCCGCCTATTGATCAAAATCCAAGACGGATATCAACCGGACCCCTTAATCGATGATGCCTCTCTTTTGATTGAAACGAACGCCGGACCTGTTATTCTTACCGGTTGCGCCCACTCCGGAATCGTCAATACGATGGAACATTTTTCAGAACAGACCGGTCACACCTCTTTTCATAGTGTGATCGGCGGCACCCATCTCGGTTTTTTGAACTCGCCCGACCAGCTTGAAAAGACCATGGAGGCTTTTGAACGGTTTGATGTCCGGAAAATAGCCGTTTCCCATTGCACAGGAAATGAAGCGGCGGCAGCCTGTTATAACCGCTTCGGGGAAAGGTTCGCCTTTGCCAATGCCGGTTGGTCGGCAGTGTATTGAGACATTCATATACGAAGGGCTACAACTTTAACGCTTTAGACAATGTGAAAAGCGAATATCAAAATCGCCTTCAAATCAGACAAGATGTCGTTATCTTATTAGAAAAACGGTGCGAATTCCTGTCCTTCCTGCGGCTGTTTATATTCATTGTCCTATTGTCCATCACCGGGATCGCCTTTTTTTTGAAATCGATCTCATATGGTTGGACACTCATTCCCATTGGCGCCTTTATCGTTGCGATGTTGGTTCACGACAACATTATTCGCCGCAAAATAGAGGCGGAACAAGTGGTTCAATACTATAAGTCGGCTATTTCGCGGATAAACGATGAATGGCAAGGAAACGGGGTTACGCGCACGGATTTTGTCCGTGATGATCACCCTTACGCGACAGATTTGGATCTATTTGGGACAGGCTCCCTTTTTGAGTTGCTATGCACGGCTCGTAGCGTCGCCGGTGAGGAAACGCTGGCCTCCTGGCTAACAGCGCCTTCGTCCAGGCAAGAGATCCTTAAAAGACAAGAAGCGGTAAAAGAGCTGAAAAATCGGCTGGATCTTCGGGAAGACATTTTTCTTTGCACCGGAGAAATGCGCTCACTGGTAAGGCCCCAAATCATAACGGCGTGGGCAAATGACCCCCCCACCTTCTCTGCTCGCGAGAAAAAAGCCTGGAGAACGACCTTTTTCGGATTGGCCGCGGCAGCGATAGTGAGTTGTGTGCTGGCCATCATGACCGAGGTTGGTTGGTTTGTGCTTGCGATTGTGATTTTGGCACAACTGATTGTCCGACGTGTTTTAAAAACGCGTCTCCAAGGTATTATCATCGGAGTGGATGGGCCGAATCGAGAGTTGACCGTGCTTTCCAAATTGCTCATGCGAATTGAAACGGAAAAAGTGGAAAGCGCCCAGCTGATCAAAATAAAAGAAGCGCTGTTAACAAGTATCATCCCCGCTTCCACAGGCATTTCCCGATTGGGTCGGCGCGTCGACTGGATGGAGCAGGGAAACAATCAATTGTTTGCCCCAATCGCCTTTTTGTTGATGTGGAAACCACTGTTCGCATTTTCTATCGATGACTGGCGATTATCCTTCGGTGCTCACACCCAGGGATGGTTTGATGCCCTCGGTCAATTTGAAGCGGTCTGCGCGCTTTCCGGATACCATTATGAACGTCCAACAGACTGTTTTCCCACGATTGTAAAAACCGGGCCGATTCTGGAAGGTACGTCTTTAGGGCATCCACTTTTACCACAGGAAAAATGTGTACGAAACAGCATTGCACTCGATGTCAATTGTCAAATATGGGTAGTCAGCGGCTCAAACATGTCCGGAAAAAGCACCTTTTTGCGAACCGTGGGTGTCAACGCCGTACTTGCCATGGCCGGGGCGCCTATCTGTGGAGAAGCGCTTCGCATGTCACCCATGTCCATCGGCTCTACCATCAGGATTCTCGATTCCCTGCAAGGCGGAAAATCCAGGTTTTTTGCGGAAATCAGTTGTCTAAAACAGATCATGAATCTGGCCGATGGGCCGATCCCCCTACTCTTTTTGCTGGATGAAATTCTTCACGGAACCAACTCTCATGATCGACAAATCGGAGCGGATGCTATTGTTCGCGGATTGCTTGCAAAAGGTGCATTGGGACTTGTTACCACACATGACCTGGCAGTGGCCGATACCGCCCGGTCTTTAGATACCCTGGCAAAAAACGTCCACTTCGACGACCAGATAAAAGATGGAAAACTTTATTTCGATTACCTACTGAAAGACGGTGTTGTGAAAAAGAGCAATGCGCTTGCCCTAATGCGTAGTGTAGGACTACCAATTGGATAATCAATCCTTTATAAACCCCATAAACCGTTCTGTTATTTGACATGGCGTGACCGTGGGACGTCCAAGGTTCTTTTTGGACCCCTTGTCGATTTGGATGTATAAAAATGTCAATACCGGACGACAGTGCCATTCATCCATACGGGTTTCGAGCTCTTCGGGCGTATGGACTGCGATGACGTTTGGATAGCCGCAGGCTATGGGCAACGGCCATAAAGTCCGTAAAGTCGGCGCAGGTTGCCTGGCCACCGGTGGAGTCATACGTCTGGTTATCCAACAGGATGTGAAGCAAATTACCACTTGCGTAGCGGGCATTGGCGGCAAGGGACCCCATTCGCATCAGAAGGGCGCCGTCACCGTCGACGGCGACCACTTTTTTATCCGGTCGGGCCATGGACAATCCCAACCCAAGTGGGCCGACACATCCCATGGATCCGACCATGTAAAAATTGTGAGGCGAATCCCCGATTTCAAAAAGTTCACGCCCGCATTTGCCGGTGCAGGCCAAAAGGCAAGTATCATCATCCTTAGATTTCGAGATCACCTCAAGGGCTGCCAAACGCGTCATGGGTGCCGGCGCTGGCTTACTTCTAATCATCTGCTGAACGGGTCTTTCACAAAACGGTTGTACCGCCAGTTTTTCCGTTGAAAAGGTATTTTTCCGCACAATAAAGAAAAACGACCGACCTTTTTCAATATGGTCATTGGCCTGTTCAAGTTGTCGTCGCGCTTTTTTTAAATTTGTTGACAGATAATCGGTTTCCACCCTCGCAGTTGTGAGCATCTCTTCGGTGGTGACACCCGTGAGTTCATGTTGGGGCTCATCTTCAAGACCTGTTTCGCCTCTTAAGCTAACGAAACCCAGAACCGGAATTTTAAAAATATAATTCAGCGATGTGAGCGGGGATAAGGCATTGGCCAGACCCGAGTTTTGCATGAGCACCATGGCTTTTTTCCCGCCGAGAACCGCTCCCGAGGCAATGGCAACGGCATCGCCTTCGTTGACTGCGGCGACATAGTCTAAATGATTGGCGGCATAGTTGATGAGGTTTTTTAAAAAAGAACACGGCACGCCTGAACAGAAACCAAAACCCATCTGTTTTAAATAATCGCCGAAATTATTAGTCGTCAGCATTAAAACCCCCCGGCCAGGCGGTAATCGGAAAGATTGTCGATATCCAACCAACCGCCTTTGGTATAGACGACCTGGATTTTTGTCTTATGGATCAACGCTTTGAGTAAATCGGTCAACGACAGGGATTTAAAATCATCCTGGGTCGCCATCTGTTCAATGGTCATCTTTATGATGCGGGCGCCCTCGACCCCGGCGGCTATCAGACCGGTCCATTCACCGTGGGTTTTTCCTGTTGTTGTTTTTACGTAGATATCTTCGAGATAAATGTTCTGGGTAAAAAAATCGTTGGTATACGGCCCGGTACAGGTGACCAGGTCATGGGATTTTGCTTTGCCCTCAAAATCGGCATCGACGACGATTCTTATATCAGCGTCACATTCCAAAAGATCGGTGATCAGATGGGAACGGTAGAGACAATCGCCATATGCAATAAGGCATTCCCCTTTCAGGCTCGCTTTTGCCAGATAGAGCGAATAAAGGTCCTTGGACTCGGCATGCTGCAAATTATCGATGACATTAAAATTGACGCCGTTAATCATTTCAGCCTTATAACCCCGAACGACGGTAATGTCTTTGATGTTTACTTGGTTCAGCATGTCAATCGTGTTGGTCAAAATCGGGGTATTGTTTACCTTTAGCATCGCTTTGGGAAGGCCCTCGGTCATATCTCCCAACTCAATCCCCCGGCTTGCCGCCAGTATAACGGCGTTGTATTTTTTTCCTCTGGTGGGCAGGTATTTTTCCTCGGCGCTTTGAAGCTCGGACGCCCCTTGCAATCGGAACAACTCAGAGACCGGCACTATTTTATCTTCAACATTAACGAGACTTTCGTCCGCATGAATCTGCCGCACGATTTTTTGCATGGCGCGCACAGCCGACCGAATCAAATGGTTGGCCCAGATAACCAAGCTGATGTTCAATTCCCTGAAACGGTCGGTGGGTGTGGAATAATATTTGGTCGGGACGATGGCAACCGGATGCCGATCGCCCCACTCTTTCATAAATATTTCGATGTCCGACGGATTATTTTTTTTACTATGAACCAGAATAGCATCCGCACCGGCCCGTCGGTAGGCTTCGGCCCGTGTCAACGCCTCCTTAAGCCCCCATCCTGCGATGAAGGCTTCAATACGTGCCACAATACAAAAATCATCATCGGCTTGAATATCCTTACCCGCCTTAATTTTACCGCAAAACTCATCGATATCCGCCAGAGGTTGGGTGTTGCCGTTGATAAATGAGTTGGTTTTAGGGAAAAGCTTATCTTCGATGCACACCCCGGCAATGTCCCGCTGTTCCAATTTTTTGACCAGCCGGCGCATATTGTTAAAATTGCCATAACCCGTATCGCCATCAAGCAAAATGGGAATAGAGGTGGTATCGCTCATGAATTCCACGTTTTCCAGAACCTGGGTCCAACTGGCCTCATTATTGTCCCGTACCCCGAAGGCGGAAGATATGGCCAGTCCACTGGCCCAGATACCCGGGAACCCCTGTTCCTGAACGATTTTCGCGCTTAGGCCATTGTGGGCTTCACAAATGAATTCAAGTGTATGACTGGATAGAAGTAACTTAAGCTGGGTTGTTTTTTTCATAGTTGCCAAGACGTTATTTAATGAATTAATTTGGTTTTAATACAACCACTTTTGTTTATTAACGGCTGCATCGTCGGATTATTCGAAGTTTTCAAACGGGAATAACAAAGCGAAAAGAGCTCCCCTTATCGGGGCCTGGGCTGGAGACCTGAATCCACCCACCATGCAACTTCACCATTTCTCGAATCAACGCCAAGCCGAGGCCCGTCCCCTCAAATATTTGGCGTTTCGAATTATCCACTTGTTCAAACGGTTTAAAGATCAGCTTCATTTGTTCCGGTTTTAGTCCAACGCCTGTATCTGCCACCATGACCTGTAAAAGTGTCTCATCCGGCCCGAATTTACAATCGACATCCGGGGGTGAGATATCAAATCCGTTACCGTCTTTGGTTGAAGGAATCTCGGACAGATCTTTGGCCGCCAAGATCCGCGCGTCAAATTGGATGGTACCGTTCCGGGGCGTGAATTTCACTGCATTAGAGAGCAAATTATAGACGATTTGTTTCAATTTACGAGCATCAACCATACCCTGGGTGGGTAGAGAATCCAAAAAACGCTTAAGTTGTATGTTCTTTTTTGCAGCCATCTCCTCACACAAAATGAGACAATCAGTCAACAGCACTTCCAAATTCGTGGGCTTGCGCCTTAATTTCATTTTACCCGCTTCGATCTTGGAAATATCCAGAATATCGCTGATAAGACTTAAAAGGTGTTGGCTGCTGGCATGAACATGCCCCAGATACTCTTCCTGCACGGCATTGAGGGGCCCAAAATGTTTATCCAGAACGAGTTCAGTAAAACCTATAATATGATTAAGCGGCGTACGCAGCTCATGGCTCATGGTCGCCAAAAAGCGGCTCTTGGCCTGGCTGGCTTCTTCAGCCTGTAATTTTTCCCGACGCAGGTTTTCAGCCTGTTTGCGATCAGTGACGTTCCGGCCGATACCACTATACCCTTTTAAAATTCCGGCAGCAGTATTTCGCGGCGTGATTGAAGTTTCAATAAACAAGGGTTTCCCGCTTTTCGGCTGAAACTTTATCTGTATATCTTTTTGGGGATTACCACCTCCGCTTATGGCATTAACCGTATTCAAAATTTCCCGTCCTTGCTCGCGATTTAGAAATTGAGTGAATCGACGCCCTTTTAATTCGGTGGGTGTATACCCCATGATACGAGCCATATACGGATTGACGAATGTAAATCGCCCCCGTTTGTCCACTTGGTAATAAGCCTCCTCCATGCGATCAATCATATTGCGGTAGCGATAAGTACTGATAAAACTCCTACGCCGGTAATTTTCAATCATCCAGGATGCCAGGGCCATCAGGATGAGCGCCATAACCTGAAAGTAGAGACTGTTCCAGACCATTGACCATTCAAAATCGGTCCCGCTAAATGCCGCCGGGCCTAAATTCCATCCAAAATGGAGCGCCATGATTATCAGTCCGCAGATCACGACATGAACCAGCCCCATCGGTGCGATGGTGGAAACACCCATGATGACCAAAATTTGCCCGGCGTAATATGAGCTGGCCCATTGACCCGTGTGATAACATAAATGAGCGATGGTTCCGGAAGTTAGGAAAACGAGGGTATAGATCATTACCCGTGGATACTTTTTGAGACGCGATATATTAAATGATATCCATAGAATAATGTATAAACACGTGGAAACGAAGCGCCCCCGAATGAGTTCGGTCAATTGGTCGGGATAAATTAAACGATCGAAAACGATGGCCCCGGGCATAAGAATGATGCAAACTAAAAAAGCGATGTTTACCCGCGAAATAAACAGTTCATCGACAGAACGTCGATATTCGGCAAGTATATCATCCGATTCAAAATAGGTCGTTTCAAGGCCCATCCCTCGCGCGGGATTTAGCCATGATAGTAAACGGTTGCGAAGACGGCTATTGCTCATTGCCTGATATTACTTTCAGAATAGTCATTCAATTATCGTTACGGCTGACAGCCGATAATTGTATATACTGTCGTTTAAAATATTGCAAAAGCTTACTTTAACGCCATCCCGGCCGAACAGAATATTCTCTATACCCGATAGCTATCTATGATTCCTGAATGAGGCATCCAAGCGTTGGGAAAAAATTGATAGTGTATCATCGGCGACCCGTCACACGCACCCATCGTATGGGGTAACCGCTTGACAATATAAAAAATATTCTTACTAATTTCTAGTGAAACTTAAACCGGAAAAATAACAGAAAACATAAAAGGGAGGAAAAGATGATCAAAGAGTTTAAAGAGTTTATCTTAAAGGGGAACGCCATGGATATGGCCGTGGGGATCATTATCGGGGCGGCTTTTGGGACCGTCGTTAAATCGTTGGTTGCAGATGTCATAATGCCACCCATCGGTATGCTTTTGGGCAATGTGGATTTTTCCAACCTTTTTGCCGTTATCAAGGAAGGGGCAACGGCCGCCCCTTATGCAACTGTAGAAGCGGCTAAGGAAGCCGGAGCGGTGACCATAAACTACGGTATGTTTTTAAATACAATCATTAGCCTGCTCATTGTCGGCTTTGCGGTATTTATTCTGGTAAAAAATCTGAATAGAATCCAGAATGCCGTAGAGACGAAGGAAGATGAGGCCGATACGACCAAAAAATGCCCCTTCTGTCTATCCGAAATCGCCATCGAGGCCACGCGCTGCGCCCACTGCACATCTGCCTTGAACGAGTAGTGATTTCGCGCTGAATGGTTTCAGCAGATCAAGAATAAAACTTTACCGAAACCTGCTTTTTTGAGGCTATCAAATATCTTAAGTTATTGACAAATTATAAAATTTTTACTAATTTCTAATATCTAAAAAATTCCCCCATTGAACTGACGGTTAATCTCAAATAAATTGGCCGATATGCCGCAATACGATTTCAGCGACGGGTTCAAGCAAATTGAGGCCGCATACAACGGATCGGGTGACAGGGTTCCGGTGTTTGCGCAGCTCCATGAATTTGCAATGCAATGGAGCGGCATATCAAGCGAGAAGTTTTACGCTTCGCCACAGATGTATGTGAAGGGTATTCTCGACACCGTCAAGGCGTTTCAATTCGATATTCCTGACATCGTTTGGGATGCATATAATATAGAAGCAGAAGCCATGGGGGTTAAGGTTTTTTTTCACGAGGGTCAATCCCCGGCCCTTGATCAATCCCGCCCTTTAATAGAAACTGAAAAAGATTTGGCCCGGCTAAAGCCTCCGGATCCCTATACATCGGCTCGAATGCCTTTCGCACTTGAAAGTCTGCATATTTTTAAAGAATTAACAGGTGTTTCTGCACCGTTGGGCTTTTGCGCACCGTTTAGCCTGGCAGTCCTGCTGATGGGTTATGAAAAGCTGGTCATGGCCATTTATGAAAAGCCCGCCTTTGTCAAGCAGGTGTTGGGTTTTCTGACAGAAGCGGTTATCGCGCCCTATATCCAGGCGGCTTTCAAGGACAATGACAATTGTCCCGGTGCTGATGGTGCGGATGCCCTCTCATCCCTTCCCTTTCTAACCCAGGATATGCTGGACGAATTTAGCATTCCTTATATTCTCCGACTTAGGGAACTCTGTGATGAACGGATTTTCGTTAGAAACTGGTGGGGAGATGCCTATGCCAAAGATGTTGAAAGCTTCTGGGATCAAAAGCTAAAAATATCAGGGGGTGTCCTTGAGGTACAGGACCCGGACCTGAATAAGGTTGGTCCTGAAAGGGTGATGGCCTATGCTGAGCTCAAAAACCTTCCGGTTATTTTAGGTGTGGATCAAACCCTTCTGGCTGAAGGTGATGTGCAGCAAATTGCACGACGGGTGCAACACTATTTGAAGGTTGGCGGCGGGCAAAAACGATTGATACTTTACTTATGCAACCTCAATCGTAAGACACCGGTTGAAAATATCCGTATAGCTGTCGAAACGGTCAAAAAGTATGGACAGTACATTACGAACGCCCTTTGCTGAACATTCCTTTTGAAGCCATTAGCGTTGTAAAGGCAGGCCACATATTTATTTTACTCACGAGGTATGGACAAAAAAAGTATGGAGGGCGCTCTGTCTTTGTGATAGGTTGAGGTTACCACTCAAGATTCATGCAGCATAATTTAGCCCTTGTCAGCAAGGGATCCCGCAGCATATTGGGCCGCAATGGCCCTCAAGTAAGCACGGTGTTACTTGAAACCATCACAAAAGGAGGTCGGTTATGCCAGAAAGTAAATCATTAAAAAAAGTTTCCCATTCCCGAAAAGGAATCACCCGGCGTAAATTTATCAAACAAACCGCCACCGGAGCAGCCGTATTTGCGACAGCTAGCGTGGGGCCTTGGTTTATCAAAAATGCGCGGTCATCCTCGGGCGAATTGAAGCTTTTCACCTGGCCCGATTATTCGAAACCGGAAGTAATTGCGGCTTTTGAAAAAGCGACAGGTATCAAAGTGAAGGTCACTAACTACGCCTCCAACCAAGAGTGCATGAACAAGTTGCGGGCAGCTCGGGCCAGCGGGTTTGATATTGCCCAGCCGTCGATTACTGAAGTGCAGCTCCAAATGGACTTTGAGCTGTACAGGGAGATTGATGAGAGTAAAATTCCCAATTTGAAAAACATGGAAAAATCATTTTATGAAAACTCCGGAAAATTAGGCGGTATCGTTCGGGGTAAACGCGTCAGTTTGCCCTATGATTGGGGCACTGAAGCATGCGCCTGGAATACCGACGAATTGAGCTTTAAATATGGAGAGCTTTCCTTCGGCAGCATGTGGGATCCCAAATATGAACAGAAAGTCACTTGTAGACCCCATTCGGTATTTATCGGTGCCGGTCTCTATCTGGATGCCACGGGAAAAGTCCCGTCTAACCGTATGTACGATACATATGAATCCGAAGATAAGATGCGCAAGGTATACGATGAGATATTCAAATTTTTAGTTGAACGCAAAAAGAATATTAAGATGTTTTGGAATAATGCCCAGGACCACCAATTGGCGTTTCTCCAGAACGGTTGCGTTTTAGGACAAACCTGGGATGGCCCCATCATGACCTTAAAAAAAGAGGGAAAACCGGTCTCATACATGGCGCCCAAAGAAGGGGCCATGACCTGGATCGATACGGTAAGCATCGTTAAAAATGCCGAGAATGTCGAACAGGCCTACGCCTACATTAACTGGGCTTACACGCCTGAAGCCGGTGCGATTATGGCTAAATCCACCGGTTACAACAGTGTTGTTACAGGGGCGGCTGATCTATTGGATGATGCCACCAAAAAAGCGTTTGCGGAAGCATACCCTGAAGACGCGCTGGACAACCTCTGGTGGTATCCCAATGAACCAACTTGGTTCGTGCCGGCAAGGACGCAATACCGGGATAAATTTCAGGCAGCTTAATTACTGCTAAAATAATTCGCGACCAACCCCCTATACCGGCGAACCCGGTATAGGGGCATCAAACGGGAGGTGATATGGGCCAGACTAAAGGCCAGGACGTCAATATTGCCGATGTCAGCATGCGCTATCCAGGGGCCAGAAAAAACGCGGTTACGAATATCAGCGTCCATATTCAAGCCGGAGAGTTCTTCAGTTTTCTAGGGCCATCCGGCTGTGGTAAAACGACACTATTGCGTTTGGTTTCGGGATTCATTGAACCCACTAAAGGTGAAGTGCAAATCGGGGGCGAAAACATGTTTGGGATCGGCCCGAACAAACGGCCGACGGCGATGATTTTTCAGAATCTGGCGTTATTTCCCTTGATGTCGGTAGCCGAAAATATTGGTTTTGGCCTGGAAGTAAGAGGTGTATCCCGTGCCGAACGTGAGAAAAAGGCAACGGAACTTCTCGAGCTGGTGGATCTGCCCGGTGTGGAAAAAAAGAAAGTCAGCGATCTCTCCGGTGGTCAAATGCAACGCGTGGCCATTGCCCGAGGACTGGCTGTACAACCGGCGGTGCTGCTTTTGGATGAGCCCCTGTCCGCGCTTGATCTTAATCTAAGGCAACATATGCGGTCGGAATTAAGGAAAATCCAGAAACGTACCGGGGTTACTTTTATTTATATTACCCACGATCAGGGCGAAGCCCTGACCATGTCCGACCGAATCGGTGTGATGACGGATAAAGGGCTCATTGACCAAGTTGCCACCGCCGATGTCCTCTACAATTCCCCGCATACGGCTTTTGTGGCTGATTTTGTCGGAGAAAACAATGCGTTTTCAGGCGATGTTCGTGAGGTGGTTAACGGCTATGGCATAGCCGAGACCTCATTCGGTTTACTTAAAGGAAGAAACCCCCACGACCTTAGTCCCGGTCAACGAACCATTGTCTTTGTCCGGCCGGAAGCACTGACAATTGGGGAAGGAGAGAACACGGCGGAAAATAGGGTGGAATGTCGTGTGGAAAGTTTGAATTTTGAAGGATCCTTTATCACGGTAGTACTGAAATCCGGCGACGATCATACCTTTATCATGCGGCAAAGCAACGACGGATCCACACCTCTTTTGGAAGTAGGTACCCATATCAAAGTCTGTTTCAGCGCCGACAGCACGCGCTTGTTAGCTTATGAAGAGGTGGCCGATGCGTAAGCTTTGGCAAGAGGCCTTACGAAATTTTGGCGGTATCGGCGTCATTTTTATTCTGTTGACCGTGGGTGGTTGGGTCATTTTCATGATTTTACTGCCACAGCTAATCATGTTAGATTTTTCGTTTCGACCCCTACTTCCGTTGCGAAAACTCGGCGGCCCTGAAGATGTTTATACATTGAAAAATTACATTTTGCTTTTTACCACCCCCCTGCACCGGGCAATTTTTTTAAAAACCATCTGGTCCAGTGCGATTGTCACGGGTGTCGCCCTGGCCATCTGCTATCCCATCTCCTTTTACCTGGCCAAGGTGGCCCGGGGAGCTCGATTGGGCTGGATTCTGATGGGATTGATTATCCCCTACTGGATCAATGAACTGTTGCGCTTATTTGCCTGGCAGCTCATCCTGGCCGATTCAGGCGTTTTAAACCAATTCCTGATGTTTTTAGGAATCATCGGGGAGCCGATCAATTTTCGCATGGGCAACGGGGCGGTAATCATGGGAATGGCCTATGCGTACATCCTCTTTATGGTTTTTCCCTTATACAATGCCATGGAAAGCCTGGACCGCAATCAGATTGACGCTGCCCGGGATTTGGGCTCTTCCTGGTTTCGCATTCACCGGCGGATCGTGATTCCATACGCCAAACCTGGAATTGCCGTGGGATGCATCATGACATTTATGCTGGCCGCCGGGTCCATCGCCGCTCCACAGCTTTTGGGCAGTCCCAGCAGTTTCTGGTTTACCCAGATCATTTACACCAATTTCGAAACAGCCAACTGGAACCAGGGTGCGGCCTACGCCATGATTCTGGCGGCACTGTGTCTTGTTTTTATCATGATTATGCTCAAGGTTTTCCGCGTCAACCTGAAAGAGCTTGCCAAATGAACTCAAAAACCATTTTACAGTTTGTCACCGGCAGCTATATTGTCCTGTTTTTTGTCTATCTTTTCCTGCCATTGGTATTCATGGGAATCGTAGCCTTTAATTCCAGCAGCATTCCACAAGTTGCTCCCTGGGAAGGGTTCACCTTCAAATGGTTTGGAGAATTATTCGCCGACAAACAAATGTGGGATGGACTTTTTAATAGCCTGATCGTAGCTTTCTTCGTGGTGATCATCTCCGTTCCAATCGGCCTTGGCGCAACCCTGTTCCTGACCAGGCTACAAATTAAAGGACGCGATGGATTTTATGCCCTCCTGGTATCACCCATTCTTACACCAGGGATCATTCTTGGTATTTCCACTTTTCTATTTTGGGACAAGGCCTTTCATATATCCGGAGGCCTTTGGACGGCCATTATGGGTCAAGCAACGTTTATCAGTGGATATTGCATGTTGCTGATCATGGCCCGGGCTCAGCGCTTTGACCGCACCCAGGAAGATGCCGCCTTTGATCTAGGTGCCACCCATCGACAAGTCTTCTGGAAGATCACCCTGCCCTTTTTAAAACCGGCGTTACTTTCCGCTGCTGCCCTGGCCTTTATGCAATCCTTTGAAAATTATAATACGACCCTTTTTGCCATTGGATTTAAACAAACCCTACCCATTTATATCGGGACGAAATTACGACAGTTCATTAGCCCCGCCATGAATGCCCTAGCGTTAATTTTTATCCTGATCACCATTGTAGGTGCCACTATTTACGAAATAACGCGTAGGCGCGAGGCTGCCAAAAAATAGGGGATTCAAAGGCTTTTAAACACTACCCTGATGACGAATTGAATACTTGATGTCTGCCGTGGTTTTACCTTCTTGACCGGTATCCAGATTAGACCCCACAATGATCTCTTCACAGGCCTGTCGGTTGATATTCCCGCAACAGTAATTGTGAGCGGCCTCAATCATTTTTACGCCCAGTTGAACCCCCTCTTCCATCAATGTGTCCAGTGATGTTTCTTTCATCTCCCCGGAAATGATATCACGATATTGAATTATTTCCGGCAAGCGTCGCTCATCCCGCTTTAAGTTGGCGTAAAAGCCGGCGATAAATTTCCTTTTTACGATCCCAAGTTTAGCCAATAGCCTGAAAATGGTGTAAAAAAAACGGTTGCGTGTTCGACCGAAGTAACTGATCTGTTTGTTGAGGGCGCTACGAATGGTTGTGGATGGAAGATTTAGAAACGCCGGGATAGTTAGGTCTTTCAATATGTTAGGTTTTACAAGGTGATCCAAATAGAATTTATCGTTAAATTTTTTATCGATCTCGGTTTCAAAATGCCAGTGCAGATACATGGTTTCTTCTTTTTCAGCGGGACTATTTTGAGGATGGTATCCTGAGAAATAAAATACAACCGGATGAAAAACGATATCCATGGCACAATGGGTAAGGAAACCGCAAATAAACGCAAGGTTTTTCTCATCGGCTTTTTGCCTTAGCTGTTCGAGCACCTGGAAAACAACCCTTCGTGGAGGCGTCCCGCTCTCTCCATGCAGGTATGAGGCGACTTTTTTTATCGACTCTTCGGATGCATAAGAGAGCGTATCGGGAAAAACAGCGCCGAGATGGTAATAGTCCACATTGGCGTCCAGGATGTCCTTTAAATCCGCGTCACCAACTTCCCTTGCAGTCCTGTTGGCGGCAAAAAGATGGGTGTTTTCATATACCATTTGTTTTTTCACCGTTCCTTTCATGATTTTTTTCTCCTTTCAATTTATCTCACCCTAGGTTTTTAATCAAACATTTTACCATGCAAATACGATACAGTTTAAGACTGATTACAGTATCCAGGCTATTGATGAAGTTACCAACCCACCTGTTAATCCTTGACAAAACCTTCGAAGTTCGCTTTTATGAATGCTTAAGTTTTATTTTACTTTACCCATCGGGAGCTCGGGGCAACCGGGCTGAGAGGGGCCCTGAAAGAATAAAGTGGGTCCGACCGTCGAACCTGATCCGGATAATGCCGGTGGAGGAAAGGGAACGTTTAAAAACGCCCTCCGCTGGAGGGTTTTTTTTTACCCTCGCCCGCATATTTCTATCTTCCAGATTAGGTCCGACACCTTCACAGGAGATTGATATGCAAAAATTGGTATGTCTTTTAACATTATCGTTAATCATCGGTTGGGCATCAGCGGGGTTTGGTAAAACCCAATCGGTAACACTCACCTTGATGACCCATGACAGCTTCGCCGTCAGCAAAACCACCATCCAGGCATTTGAAAAAAAATACGGCATTACCCTCAAAATATTGAAAAGCGGTGATGCCGGGGCGGCTTTGAATCAAGCCATTTTGTCGAAAAATAATCCCCTGGCGGACCTCTTTTACGGCGTGGATACGAGCTTTATGAGCCGTGCCCTGAAAGCGGACATTTTCGAGCCCTATAATGCCTCGGGCCTGGGCGCCATACCGGACCGTTTGAAGCTCGACCCAACCAACCGTTTACTACCTGTGGATTTTGGGGATGTCTGTCTGAACTATGATATCGCCTGGTTCACGGAGCATAATATCGCACCGCCCAAAACCCTGAACGATCTCATTCAACCAGCCTACAAAAGTCTCACGATCGTACAAAATCCGGCCACTTCGTCTCCGGGACTCGCCTTTCTGATGACCACCGTGGGTATTTTTGGAGACCCCGGTTACCACGCGTTCTGGAAAGGTATGCGAGCCAACGATGTGTATGTCAGCAACGGTTGGTCCGATGCATATTACGGAAAGTTTACCCGGGCCAAGGGTGGCACGCGGCCCATTGTGGTCAGTTATGCTTCCAGCCCTGCCGCCGAGGTTCACTACAGCGAAAGCCCGCTAACCGAATCACCCACGGCCGCTGTTTTGACCCCGGGGTCCGCTTTTCGCCAGATCGAATTCGTGGGCATCCTAAAGGGGAGCAAACAGCCGCAACTGGCCCGCAAACTGGTGGACTTCATGCTGAGCGCCACCTTCCAGCAGGACATCCCCTTGCATATGTGGGTATTTCCAGCAGTGGGAGACATCCACCTTCCGGACGTTTTCACGAAATACTCTCGAAAAGCAGAACAACCGGTGATGCTATCCCCGGAAACCATTGAAGCCGGACGAAATAAATGGATCGACACCTGGACGGATATCGTGCTGAGGTGAGGACCAAGCTAAGATATATCCTGATCTGTCCACCGCTTCTATTCCTCGGAATATTCTACTTCTACCCCCTGGTCAGCATCTTTTGGGTCAGCATCTTTGGACTGAGCTTTGCACCGGAAAACCATTTCGACCTGCATCAGCTAAAACAGCTCGTGAGCAACGCTTACTACCTAAGGGTTCTGTGGTTTACTACTTGGCAAGCGGCCCTGTCCACGTTGCTGACCCTGGTATTGGCGCTGCCCTCGGCCTATATTTTCGGCCGGTACGATTTCAAGGGAAAAGCGCTCATCCAGGCATTGACCACCGTCCCTTTCGTTTTACCCACGGTTGTCACGGCCGCCGCCTTTCACGCCCTTTTGGGCAATGGTGGACTGATCAATCGGGCATTGGCGGCCCTGTCGATCGGCCAGGCGCCTGTCATCCAAATCGAGCAAACCATGGCTTTCTTTCTTCTGGCGCACATCTTTTACAACTATACCGTTATCATGCGCATTGTCGGTGGATTTTGGTCGGGTCTGCCGGCCAATATCGGTGAAGCCGCCCAAATGTTGGGTGCTTCCCGAAGGCAGGTGTTTTTGAAAGTCACCCTGCCACTGTTGGGTCCGGCCATTTTAGCCGCTTCTTTGCTTGTGTTTATTTTCTGTTTTACCAGCTTTGGGGTGATACTGATTCTTGGCGGACCCCGCCTGGCCACGGTGGAGGTCGAAATTTACCGGCAAGCGGTCCACCTGTTCAACCTGCCAATGGCTGCGGCCTTGTCCCTGATTCAAATTATCTTTACATTTGGATTAATGACATTGTACACCCGACTCGAAAGCCGCACCGCCGTTTCATTGATGCCGGAAACCGCTCGTAATACGAACCGTCTCCCCCGAACCCTGTTGTCGAAATTGATGACGTTCATCTGCATTTTCATTTTAATCACACTATTGGGCGCACCGATCATCGGCCTTTTCATCAGCTCCATACTTACCGAAACAGGACTAGGCTTCACCTACTACCTGGCTCTACTGAAAGATCCGATCAATTCCATTTTATATGTGACGCCCGCCAAGGCCATTGCCTACTCATTGGGATACGCCTTTTTTGCAACCCTGATTGCGTTGGTCACCGGCACTTCGGCGGCCGCTTTCCTGGTGCGTCCCAAATCAAATAAAAGCACCTGGCTCGACCCCTTATTCATGCTTCCTCTTTCAACTTCCGCGGTAACTTTAGGCTTCGGGTTTATCATTGCGTTGGACGAACCGCCCTTAAATTTGCGAACATCCATTATTTTACCGGCCATTGCCCATGCTCTGGTCGCATTTCCTTTTGTCATCCGCAGCCTGCTGCCGGCCTGGCGCAGTATCCCCAATAGCCTGAAGGAAGCGGCCGCAGTCCTTGGGGCGACGCCTTTAAAAGTATGGCAGCATGTGGATTGGCCTATATTGAGTCGGGCCCTCATGGTCGCAGCGGTGTTTGCCTTTGCCATCAGTATGGGGGAGTTTGGGGCAACCGTATTTGTTGCACGCCCCCAAACCCCTACGATACCTTTGGCTATTTACCGCTTTTTGGGCCAACCTGGGGCTTTAAATTACGGTCAGGCCATGGCTATGAGCTGCGTTCTCGTGATAACCACAGTTGCCGGTTTATGGATTCTTGATAGAAGCAAACCCCTTTTAGAAGGCTGATCAAATGTCCCTACTCGTGTTAAAAAACCTATCTAAGGTGTACGCCAATCAGCCTGTGGTGCTAGATGTCAACCTCAATTTAGAAGAGGGGGAGATTCTTTGTTTGCTGGGTCCCTCCGGATGCGGTAAAACCACTTTACTTCGTATGATCGCCGGTTTGGAAATCCCCGATACCGGCCAGGTCATTTTCAAAGACCAGGATTTTACCACCATAGCGGTTCATCAGCGACGATTCGGGCTCATGTTTCAGGAGTATGCGCTCTTCCCCCATAAGAGTGTATTGGACAATGTGGCTTTTGGGCTTTCAATGACAAGACAGCCATCCGCTAAAGTTCGAGAACGCGCCACGGCCATGCTGGAGCTGGTCGGAATGACCGCCATGGCCAACCGCAATGTGGCCGATCTGTCCGGTGGAGAACGCCAGAGAGTGGCTTTAGCCCGCAGCCTGGCCCCCCACCCACGCCTGTTGATGCTGGATGAACCGCTTGGTTCCCTTGATCGTGCCTTGCGGGAAAGGCTTTTATTGGAAATAAGGCATATTTTAAAAAAGATGGGCATGACCACTATCTTCGTTACCCATGACCAATCTGAAGCCCTGGCCGTGGCCGACCAAATTGCGGTGATGAATGCCGGACGATTGGAGCAGGTAGCACCTCCTGAAGATCTTTATCGACGCCCCCAAACCCGCTTTACCGCCCGTTTTTTAGGTTTTCACAACTTAATAGCCGGGACAGTCAGCACAAACCGCAAAATCACCACACCCCATGGCGTTTTTGCACTCCCAGCTGGCACCAAGTTTCGGAATGGTGACCGAGTTACCCTCATTCTACGACCCGAGGCCGCCCGATTAATCCCGGACACCCCCTCCAAAAAACCTCCGCCATCTCTTACCGGTCAGGTCACGGAACGTTTTTTTACCGGCCAGACATATCGCGTTACCTTAGAGACGGCTGATCGCACCGTCTTTTCCTTTGAATTGCCCAATGAACCCGCACCGCCCCAAGTCGGTGCCCGCATTGCATTAACCATATCCCCAACCAGCCTATCCGTCATCCAAGAGGTCCTTTAAATGACACCGCGAGCCATCATATTTGCCAACGGAGAAATGGCGTCATGGCCAAACCAATTAAACCTTGACGCCAATAACGACCTGGTCATCGCTGCCGATGGGGGGGCACATCTTTGCCAAAAATGGGGGATTCGACCTCATACGGTTATCGGGGATCTTGATTCAATCAGTCCCGAACTTTTGGCCCGATTAGAGACTGAAAAAGTGGAAATATTGCGTCATCCGGTTAATAAAGACGAGACGGATCTGGAACTGGCACTCCGCCTCGCTCACCAACGCGGGATCAATGAAATCATTGTCTTAGGCGCGCTGGGTCAAAGATGGGACATGACCCTGGCCAATGTCATGTTGCTTGCCGCCCGATTTCTATTGAATACCACGGTACGGCTTTTGGATGGCCGTGATACGCTCTTGCTCCTGCAAGAAGGACGCGCTGTGGCCATTGATGGGAAAGTAGGTGATGGACTTTCATTAATTCCCCTGACCACCACAAAAGGTGTTACCATTAAAGGCCTGCGCTTTCCCCTTAATGATGCAACCTTGGTAGTGGGCACCACCCAAGGTGTCAGCAACCTTTTTACCCTGCCAAAGCCCATAGTAGTGATTCGATCCGGCCGGCTGCTTATCATTCACACACGAAAGTAAGACGGTTACCATCCTGGCAAAATCTAATACTAATGATCATGATTGGTGCCTTGATAATGTCCAATGTCATCACCCTGCTCCAGGTACCATCACAGCTGACTAACTTTATCGTAGATGAACCTTTGTCACTAATAATCAGAAGTGTAATGCCCTTTGTTCTAATATTAATGACGGGTGTTGTGCTGGTTTTTTTAATACCCCAGATTGCGCTGTGGCTTCCAGCGCAAATGCGGTGAGGGGTGTTGGAAATAAATTTAGAGCTCCGAGTCAAATTCCTCAAAAACGGCTGCAATGGGAATGGCAAAGCCGATTCCTTCGGTATTTTGTAAAATCATCGTGTTCACACCATAGACAACCCCATGTTCATCAATAAGGGGGCCGCCGCTGTTACCCGGATTGATGGCGGCATCCGTCTGTAAATAGCGCTGATTTGTGGTGTCTTGATCGCGATATCCCGAAAAAATACCGGCCGTCACGGTATGCCTAAGCCCGACGGGGCTGCCAATGGCATAAACTTTATCGCCCGGATGCAAGATGTCGGATGTCGCCGGTTTTCTAAGGTATTCTGCCGCTTCGATATAAAGCGATATCAATGCAAGGTCATAATTATCACTCATAAAAAGGTGATTGGCACGATGCTCACTGCCGTCGGACATAATGATTTTGATATCCGACGGGTGTGCGCCACCTTCAATTTCGGAAAGCTTTTTCTCTTCCGCTTCCAGGCGGGGAACGACTTTATCAAGATTTTCCTGCATGGTTTGAGCGATTAGCGCCAATTGCTTCCGCTCAGGACCATCAGGTATAGATGCCATTCTTGTCCGGATATTTGATATCTTCTTTTTTTCCAGGTCAATCAGTTTTCTACCCGTTTCAATTCTATTTCGAATATCCGTCAATATTTTGGGATCAAACTCAACCACATGCCTGTTTGTAACGATATACTGCTCGCTGATAAAAAATCCGGCACCAGTACCCCAGGTCGTATCGATCGAGACTGTGGCGTTTCGTGCCTGTTCGATGGGGGTTTGCTCTACGGATGACGCCGTAATGGATTCTTCGCCGGCTTGCCCACTTCGTCGGGTGTCGGATTTACCCATGGCGGTCACATTATTTTTACTGCCCCCGCTAAAAATATCCGATGACGCTGGTAATGACACTTCCTCTTTTGGCCCAAAGAAATAGTAAGAGATGGCAACTGTAGCGATAATAATTAAGATTACTTGAGAAATCCCGAACATACTTCGGGATTTCTCGGAATCATCGTTTATTCCAGCCCCCAGGGGTCTGTTCTCTGGGGATCTTTTCTCCGGGGGTCTGTTCTGCCGTTTCTGAATTTGATCATACTTGGCAAAGATCAGGCCGCAGGCTTCACACTCAATCTGGGCATCCTGCTCGTGGCTGCATTTGGGACAGCGCATGGTTCCCCCGTTACTGCTACTATTTTAGATTGCTTGTTTTGGCGCTCAATGTTTTCAATAACGATTGTTTTCATATCAAACTAAATGCTAACATACAAACATGACAAATGAACAGCTGATCAAATCGTAAAAAGTCCATCTTCAAGCCAACACGATTCATTTGTTACTCTTTTTCCACCTGCCAATGCCCCAGATAAGAGACAATACGCCCAGAATATTTACAGAAGCAGAAACCAGGCAGACCGTGTTCCAGCTAAAAAATGTCCAGAGTATTCCCCCGGTTAATGCGCCCACCACGCGACCCAATGCGCCCATAGCGTAATACCCGGCCATCATCGTTGCCCTGGCGGATGGGTGAAGTTCTGTAATTAGCGACATGCAGGTTACAATAGTAAATTCGAAGGTTAAAAAAACGACAAACAGAGCGACTAACGCCAGGGTCAAGGTTTGTCCCATCAGGATAATCACCAAATAAGCGGCGGTGGTCAGCACCGCGCCGGCAATGGCCGCCCGTTTGAGTCCGATTCGGTCCGATATCAGGACGGTTAGTCCCTCGCCCAGTAGTTCAGCCGCACCGATAACGGCCGTTGCAAAACCGAGGCTGGACAGTCCCAAACCAAAAGCGGATTCCATCCACGCCCCAAATACGACAAACAGGTTGTCATTGGCCACACTAAAAAAAAATCCAAACCCAATAGCCCCCAGGGCGGGTCGGTTTTTAATGAGAAGGCGCCAGCTTTGGAAGGTTTCCATCATGAAACCCGCACCGGCATCATTGTCATCCCTAAAACGGGTTACAGGAATAGAATCAGCAGGGATAATCCGAACCATGCTGAAAAGACAAACAGCACCGATGCCACCGAGCACCCAGAAGGCGGTTTGCCAGCCACTCCATTCCATCATAAGCCCCATGACGGGTATCCCAATCAAGGAACTGGCCGCCCAGCTCATCTCCACAAAGCCCACTGCACGAGCACGTTGATGATACGAGACCTTATTCCCCACATAGGCTTGAATGGCCGGATCAAAAACGGATTTCCCCAAACCCGCCATTAACATCGCTAAAAAAACCGATAGATAAGTGGCCAGAAGCGCGCCGGTCCACATGCCCAGAATCATCAGCCCCATACCAGCCGCCATCATCCGCCGATAGCCCCACCGATCGGTCAGCGGACCAAAAAGAACCCCGATTAAGGCCGTTACTTGGTTTATGGCGATTAAGGAGGTAATGGCCGTCATGGGCACGCCCAAACCGCGGCTTAAAGCAGGCGCAAACGGATAGACAAATCGCCGGGCGGTGTTTAAAGTAAACCGGGCCAGGGTGGCGGCAAAAATCTGGGCCCCAATCGATTTACTTTTGACAGGGGCAATCAGCGATTCAGGTTTCTTGGGAAAAATTCTCATTTTCGGGAATCATTCCCCAAAGCAACGGCTAAATAGCGCCCGGTATAACTCTCTTTTTCCCCAATAATGGTTTCAGGCGCGCCTTGTGCCACAACCCGTCCCCCTTTGTCGCCACCTTCAGGTCCCAAGTCGATAATCCAATCGGCGGTTTTAATCACATCCAGGTTATGTTCAATCACGACCACCGTATTTCCATTTTCCACCAGCCGGCGCAATACGGTCAGCAACATCCTGATATCCTGAAAATGGAGCCCCGTGGTAGGTTCATCGAGGATATACAATGTATTGCCGGTATCTCTTTTGGACAACTCCCTGGACAGCTTGATACGCTGGGCTTCACCGCCGGAGAGCGTCGTGGCCGGCTGCCCTAACTTGATATAGCCCAGGCCCACATCCATAAGCGTATCGAGAATCGAACGAATTCGGGGATGATTGGCAAACAGCTCCCGGGCCTGTCGCACGGAAAGGTTGAGAATGTCGGCAATGGTGTGCTCTTTATAGTGAATCTGAAGGGTGGCTTCATTGAACCGATTCCCCCGACATATTTCACAAGGCACATAGACATCGGCTAAAAAGTGCATCTCGACCTTAATGGTCCCGTCCCCCCGGCAGGCCTCGCAACGCCCCCCTTTCACATTAAATGAAAACCGCCCCTTCTTATACCCACGGGCTCTGGCTTCGGGTAGAAGGCTGAATAGCTCGCGAATGGGGTCGAACACTTTGGTATAGGTGGCCGGGTTGCTGCGCGGTGTTCGGCCAATAGGTCTCTGGTCGATATTGATGACTTTATCCAGCGCCGAAAGACCGGTAATTCCGCCATGTCTTACCCTCCGCCAGAGAGACGCCATGAAGACGACGCGCCAAGGCCGGATACAGAATCTGATTAACCAGGGTCGACTTGCCTGCGCCCGATACGCCGGTAACGGCCACCATCAACCCCAGCGGGATTTTCACCACAACGCTTTTGAGGTTGTTTTCCGAGGCTTTCTTGACGGTAACCCATCGATTTCCTGCCTTGCGTGGCGTGACACGCTCATTCGGCGTTTCGATTTTTTCCTTTCCCGTTAAAAAGCGCCCTGTTAACGACGATCGGTTTCTCTTGATCTGTCCAGGTGTACCGCAGGCCACAATCTGCCCACCCAAAAGCCCAGCCCCCGGCCCGATATCGACAATCCAGTCAGATGCCTCCATGGTCTCCCGGTCATGCTCGATAACGATCAGTGTATTGCCGATATCCCGCAGATGACAAAGGGTTTCGAGAAGTCGAAGGTTGTCCCGCTGATGAAGTCCAATGGACGGTTCATCAAGAATGTACAATACACCGGTCAGCTCAGCCCCCACCTGAGAGGCCAGCCGAATCCGCTGGGATTCTCCACCGGACAGTGTCGGGCCTTTGCGGTCCAGAGAGAGGTAATTCAGACCGACATTGACGAGAAAACCGAGACGATTGCCGATCTCTTTAATTAATTCTTCGGCAATCCGCTTCCGGTTGCCGCGAAGTTCCAGTGAGGTAAGAAATTGATAGGCCTCGGCAATACTCATTCCGGTAATATCGACAATGGATCGTTTCGCCACCAGAACATTTAACACCTCGGGCTTGAGGCGTTTTCCTTTACAAACCGCACAGGTTCGCGAGGACATAAATCCCGAATAGTACTTCTTCTGGCTTTCGGAACGGGTTTGGTGATAACGCCGCATCATAATATTCATCAACCCTTCCCAGGCGGTCTTGAACTTTCCCTGGATTTTTTCCGACTGCCAATTCACCGTCATTTCTTTTCCAGCCGAACCTTTTAGGATAAGGTTCTTCTGCTTTATGGGTAACTTCTTCCAGGGAATGTCAAAGTCAACGCCCCACTGGGATGCCATTGCTGCCAACTGACGCCCCCCCCAGGACCCGTTCTCTCGATCAGGATAGAGAAAGTAGTTGCGCCATGGAACCACGGCTCCCTCACGGATGGTCAACGTCGCGTCGGGAACGAGTTTTTTTTCATCAATGGCCATACGCGACGCCGATCCCGTTACAGGACGGGCACATGCCCAAGGGGGAATTGAATGAAAATAGCGGTGGGGCGAGTTCCGGGTAAGCAATGCCGCAACACGATCTCGCCTCGCTCATTTTCAAGTCTTCGCGACCCAGTACATGCACAATCAAGGCGCCCTGCCCCAACTTCAGGGCCATCTCCACAGAATCGGTCAGTCGCTTTCGAAAGGCCGCCCCTTTTTTAATCGCCAGACGGTCGACCACAACTTCGATGGTGTGTTTTTTGTGTTTGGGTAGTTTTTGAACATCATCGATATCCTGCACCTGGCCATCCACACGCACCCGAGCGAATCCTTCCTTTTGGTGTTTTTCCAAAAGGGCTCGGTGCTCACCCTTTCGGTTTTCCACCAGGGGTGCGAGGAGCATGATTTTAGTGCCCGGCGGAATCCCCAAAACCTGGGCAACCATGCTCTCGGCATTCCCCTGCCCTACCATTTTCCCGCATTTAAAACAGTACTGCTCACCAATCCTGGCAAACAATACCCTTAGGTAGTCGTAAATCTCGGTAATGGTTCCTACTGTGGACCGGGGGTTGACACTGGCCGCTTTTTGGTCGATGGCGATAGCCGGGCACAACCCCCGAATCGTATCGTAGCGGGGCTTTTCCATCTGGCCGATAAATTGCCGGGCATAAGAAGACAAGGACTCCACATACCGTCGCTGTCCTTCGGCAAAAATCGTGTCGAAGGCCAGGCTTGATTTTCCAGACCCGGAGACACCGGTAAAAACGATCAGCTTTTTTTTGGGCAGTTCAATATCGATATTTTTCAGGTTGTGTTCGCGCGCACCCTTAACGAGAATGACGTCCAGCTCCTGGGAACGTCTGTTTGTCGGTCTGCGACGGTTGCTTTTTTTGGTTGGCATATTCTTTTTCCTGGTGATCATTTTCAGTCTCTTTTTTGTTTACCGGTTAGTCCGTTTGCCGGTTTACCGGTTTGCCCGCCAGTGGTGCGCCTGTGGCGGAGTAGCCGTTCCTTTTTAAACCGCAGAACATCGAATCCTCCACAGCTACGGCGGACAGGCAAGGAATATCAAATTTCGAATGTCGAAGTGTCTCCCTCATCATTCTGCGGTTCCTTGTTCGATATTCGATATTCGCTTTTCCGTGTTTTCATTCAATTTTCATACGGCCCGACCGCCCGACCGGCGGGCAAACGGGCAAACGGGCAAACGGGCAAACGGATTTAATATCCCCATCCAAAATTGAACGCAATCATTCATTTTCACGATTATCCATATGGGCCATTCAAGGCTATCACTTTCATAACATTCAGCGTACAAACGCCCCAGTCCTGCTCGACCTTTCCCGTCAATAGATACGGCCGCCCCCGGCCGATCATGTGGCAATAGCGATGGTAGGCATCTGGGAAAAAGGTGGTTTCCACCATACCGGTTTCGTCTTCAAAGGTCAGGAATTCCATAGGGTCACCGTGTTTGGTACGAACCTGCTTACCGGTGACCAGCCATCCGGCAAGGGTCACCCGCCGATGCAGATAACGGGGCATCTGGTCAACGCGGACGATCCGGCGGCCGCTCAAACCCGGCCGGTACAGGGTCATGGGGTGACGATCGCACAAAAACCCGAGGACATCGAATTCCCGGCCAAGGCGATCCAATTCGGTTTCCGGCGGCAGGGGTGGTGCTTGCGGCAACGGTTCGTCGCTAAATAACGAAGCCGGTCCCTTTTTCTTGGCCCGGGCCTTTTCCCACCGGGTTAGATCCCAAAGCAAGGTCGCCCGTGACGCGCCGGGTCGCAAACCATCCAGAGCCCCGGCATGGATCAATGCCCTGGCTTCCGCTTCATCCGGCCGCCCCCGTTTCAAAAAATCATCGATGTGGACAAACGTTCGCCGGCCTTGCTCTGCAACGATCCGGCGCATGGTACGCCCCGACAACCCCTTAATGCTCATCAGGCCCACCCGAATCCTTTTACCCTCGCCCGTCCAGCGTATCCGGCTATGACCGACATCCGGGGGCTGAATGGCCAATCCCATACGTCGCGCTTCGGACACATACGCAAAAGTGCTGTAATAACCGCCCTGATTGCTGATCACCGCCGCCATGAATTCGGCCGGGTGATGGACCTTCAGATATGCCGCCTGGAAAGAGACCCGGGCGTAGGACGCGCTGTGGGGTTTGCAAAACGAATACCCGTCAAAGCTCATCATCATGGTCCATATGGATGCAATACTGTCCGCATCCACGCCGCGTCGGCTGGCCCCCTTACGGAATTGCGCATAGTAATCACGCAACTGGCGCACTTTGTCTTTTTTAGACATGATTTTCCGCAGACCGTCGGCATCGGCATGGGAAAACCCGGCCACGGCCACGGCCGCTCGGGAAACATCCTCCTGGTAGACCATGATGCCAAAGGTCTCATCAAGGACATCGGCTAAAAAAGGATGAATGGGCGCCCACTCGCCGCCATGGAGCCGTCGGATGTACTCCCGAATAAAATCGTTGGCCGCCGGACGAATAATGCTGCTGTGGATCACCAGGTGTTCAAAATCTCCCACCGCGGCCTTTTGCTGGAGTTGGCGCATGGCCGGGCTTTCAATGTAAAAGCACCCCATGGTCCGCCCCTGGGCGACGGCCTCCTGGGTCGAAAAATCATCCTCCGGCTCCCAGGTGGTTTCATCAAAGGGCACGCCGTTTTGGCCGACATTCTTTACCGCATCCCGAATCACCCCCAGGCTGCGATTGCCGAGAAGATCGATCTTGACCAACCCGGCCGCTTCCGTAGCATCCTTTTCCCATTGAATGACGGGTACGCCCTTTGTCGCCCGTTCCACGGGGACATACCGATCAATGGGCTCGGGCGTGATTACCACGCCGCCTGAGTGCACGGATAAATACCTTGGCGTGCCGATGATTCGCTGGGCTATTGCCATTATCTCCGGCCAGGGCGGGGCAAAGTCCAGCCCTCTCATTTCGGGCAACTTCTTCAAGGAGTCCAGCATATCCGAGTCGGCTCGGCTGCGCCGCCAGAACCACGGCATCCGCTTGGAGATGCGGCCGATTTCGGAATCGGTCAACCCGAATACTTTGGCCACCTCCCGTACGGCCATGCGGGGCTTAAAGGTGACATGGTTGGAAACCATGGCGGCGTGTCCCCGATACGTTTCGAAAACCGCCGTCTGAACGTCATCCCGCTCGTCCCAGGCAAAATCGACATCGATATCGGGCGGGTCCGAACGGCCGGGGTTCAGGAACCGTTCGAAATAGAGGTTGTGCTTCAAAGGACACACGTTGGTAATTCCCAAGCAGTAGGCCACCAGAGATGCGGCCCCGGAACCACGCCCGCAGATGCGCGGACTATTCTCAATAATCGACTGAACAACGAGGAAATAGGCGCTAAACCCCATCTTGGCAATAATCCCAAGTTCATGGGCCAACCGTTCCACCACCGGTTCGGACAATTCGCCCCCGTACCGTTTCCGGGCCCCGACATAGGCCGCCGCACGTAAATGCACATCCGCATCCCGTCCGTCCGCATGATGCCAGGGTGGCATCACCATCCCAAATGAGGGCCCGGTGAATTCGAGCCGTTCGGCAATCGCCTCGGTGGCCTGTAACGCCACAGGACAGGTAGCGAATCGGCGGGCATACACATCCGGCCCTGCCAGCCAGGCGTCGGACGGTGCCGCATTCGTGGATTTCAGACAAGAGAGGGCTGTGTTGAGGTCGATAGCCCGTAGCATCCGATGAACGGTGATATCCTCCGGATCAAGAAAGAAACTACCCGGTACCGCCACTAAGGGTACGCCCAGTACTTCCGCCGTTTGGCGCAAACGATGCCTCGACGGCAGTGCTCTGCGCGGCATGGCGGCCATTACCCGGACGTCGGCGGTGTGCCATGCAGCCATCAGATCGGGACTGCCGGTCAGCACGGTGAGTCCTTGTGACAGATCAGGCAGGGATGTTTTCAAATCAAACGCGTCATCCAGATGTCGACGGGTCAGCAACCGGCAGAGGTTGGCATAACCGGCATCGTTCTCCACCAGGCAAACGGCCCGATGCCGATGGTTGGGATCGGTTACTTCCGCCCCCACGATGGGTCGAATCCCTTCCTGACGGCAAGCTTCCAAAAACGGCCACAATCCGTAAAGGTTGTCCGTGTCGGTCAGCGCCAGGCGGTCGTAACCCAACGCCGCCGCATGGCGGCACAACCGCTTTACCGAAGCGGTGCCCCACATGAGGGAATAATGCGATCTGGTGATTAGAGGGATCATAAAATCGGTTTGCCGGTTGGTCCGTAGTCTGCTATCCGGATCTTTTTTTAACCGCAGAATATTGAACAAGGAATTTCGAATGTCGAAGTGCCCCTCATCATTCTGCGGTTCCATGCCTGTCCACCGTAATTGTGGAGGGTTCGATATTCGATATTCGCTCTTTTATGTCTTAAATCAATCGCATCAATCAGGCTACTGCCCTCCATTGATTGACCTTCAGCCTCAAACAAACGGACGTTTTTTCTGCCGAAAGCATTCCCACATGAGAGAGTAATGCGATCTGACGGTTAGAGGGATCATAAAAATCGGTTTGCCGGTTGATCCGTTTGTCTGCTATCCGGGTCTTTTTTTAACCGCAGAATATCGAACAAGGAATTTCGAATGTCCAAGTGCCTCCTTCGTCATTCTGCGGTTCCTTGTTCGATATTCGATATTCGTTCTTTCATATTTTCAATCAATCACCACAGGCGGCCAATCCGCCGAAAGCCGGCCAACGCGCAAACCGAACCGCATCATGCCCGAAACGGCCACGAATACGGTCAAGCGTATCGATCAGGTTATTACGCCTTTCCATCGCGTTGCGGTCCGTCTCAAACAGGGGGATCTGGGCCGGGGGAAACAACAGCCGGTCGCAGATCAGGCGCAGATGCCGAATCCGCACCCGCCGTTTCCAGGCCTGGTGGAAAACAGATCGGACCATTTCAAAAAGTACCAGGTCATTGGCCGTGGCCGATAAAAAGGCCTTTTGCCGAAGCCGTCGCACACCATCCGAATGGTCGAGCACGAGACGAATCCGGCGGGTGGCCAGGCGCCGGCGGCGCAAACCGGCAGCTATTTCTTCCGTTAACGCATACAAAACACCTTCAAGGACCGATCGCTCATTGGTGTCGTCATCAAACGTATGATCGGCCACCGCCCGGGGCGGCCGCCGATTGACCGATCGTACCGGCGATGAATCAATTCCCCGCACCGCCTCGTAGAGAAATTGGGCCTGCCGGCCAAAAGGTACTTCCAGCTGATTCAAGCTCAAGGCTGCCACCTGATGAACTCGGGTTAAATTAAATTCCCGCAACCGGGCCATATCCCGGACCTCGATGCCGGGAACCAGTCCCATAGAAAGCGGCGCCAAAAAAGAGGCTTCGTCGCCGGACCCCACGATATATTCGCCCGTGGGTTTCACCACCCGCGTGGCCACCTTGGCCACCAGCTTATTGGCCGCCACCGACCAAATGGGGTCCAGCCCCAAATCCGCGCGGATTTCCCGATGCAGCCGCCAGGCCACATCCACGGACGGACCCCACAATCGGCTGGTGCCCGTAACATCCACAAACAGGTGCCCGTCATCTTCACCCTGCTCGATCAGGGGCGAATAGGGCAACACCCGCTTGAGCAAAGCCCCCATGGCCCGTTCATAGCGATCGGGATGAGGCGCCAAAACCGCCGCGTCGCGCACCCTACGCATCGCCCGGCGAAGAGGCATCCCCTTGCGGATACCTCCGGCATACGCCTCTTCGCTCATATCGTAAACGACAGCCCGACTCGCTGCCGCCTGGGCAATAATCAACGGCCGGTCTTCCAGCCGGCGATCCATTCGCCTTTCGACCGCTGCGGCGAAATCAGCGATGTTGAGATGGATGATGAAGCGAGACATTTTTTTGGGTTTGCCCGTTGGTCCGCCATTGATTAAAAACGAGAATATCGAATATCGAACAAGGAATTTAGAATGATGATTATTTTTGATTATTCTCTTTGGCAGTCTTTATGCTTGATACAAAAATTGAGATTAATTGGTTATTCTCATTGATTAACGGCTCAATTTTAGATGTCGACTTTATTATGGCGGCTCGGATTAACATCTGGAGCCAGACTTTTGTTTCGCGCAACTCCTTAAGGCAAATTTTCATTTTATGAATGAAGTCAGGTCGAGATTCAGCGCCTTGCGCTTCACCGTAATTTGGTGCCGGAGATGTTCCACATCGGATAAGTTGGCCTGCAATATGGTTACCAACCTTTGTTTTAGGTAAAGATTCTGCCACATGAATGATTCGAACGGCAAAATCAATTAAACGATTTTCAAGATCAAATGTTTTCCCTTCACTCGACATTCGAAATTCCTTGTTCGATATTCGATATTTTTTTTAATAGCAGGAGTATCAACAATTTGGTTTATGCTGTTGCCCCTATCCACTATCTCGCTGGCTGAACGGTTGACTGTCTGACTGACTTAGTAGCTCCACAAGCCGCTCCGCGTTTCCCACGGCTTGACCGCGTACATGGTTGTTGAAAAAGATGACACCCGTTTTTGCCTGCCTTGCCATCTTGGTGATCCGCTGGTTGGCCCACTCGGTCAATTCGCTGTCGGTATAGTCGTAGTCGAACTGTTTTTGCATATTGCCTGAGCGCCATCCGCGCGTGTTTCGCCCATGAAACCGGACATAGAACAGATCGGGATTGGTCACCACGTCCAGGGGCGGAAACAGCCCGGGTAATTCCGGCTCGTCCACTGCCACTAAGGTCGCACGGCGGTTTTCCAGCTCATGGAAGACCCGGTCCACAGCCCAGGAATCGTTCCTGAACTCCACCGCCAGAGGCAGGCCGGCCAGGGCGTCCAACAGGGTGGCCAGATACATCCGGTTTTTCCGCGATCGATCAAAAGCGGGTGGAAATTGCATCAGCACGGCCAGCAACTGCCCCGTCTGAACCAACGGGGCCACACCGTCGCGGTAGCGGGCGGCTTCTCCCCGCCACTGTTCCGATTTGATTTCGTGGGTCAGGGTGCGGGTCAGCTTGGCGGCAAAACCAAAATCCGCCGGCACCTTTTGTCGCATCCGGTCAATGGCCGGCGCCCGGGGCATCTGGTACCAGGTGTAATTCAACTCGGTGGCGGAAAACCGCCGGGCGTACAAGGGAAGCATATCCGCCGAACGCGTCCCCTGGGGATAGACCCCGGCCGCTGTCCACTCGGTGTAGGAATACCCGCTGGTGCCGATCCTGAGGTGACATTTTTCTATGGCTATCATGGCAATATCTTATTTTTAACCGCAGAATATCGAACAAGGAATTTCGAATGTCGAAGTGCCTCCCTCATCATTCTGCGGTTCCTTGTTCGATATTCATTATTCGGGTTTTATTGTCTTCGGAAAGCCGCCGAATCACTTCCCCGCTGAATACCCATTACCTTACCTTGAACCAGAACATCGCTAAAGCCGTATCGCATCACCTCATACTTCGGGTTTTCGGGCCGCAAGGCGACGTGGTCCTTGCGAAGAAAAAACCGCTTGACCGTGGCCTCTTCGCCCTTGATGAGAACCGCCACGATTTCGCCGTTTTCGGCGTACTGCCGTGGCTCGCAGACAGCCACATCGCCGTCGAAAATCCCCACCCCCTGCATGGAATCCCCTTTGATCCGCAAGGCGAACAGGTTCTCCCCCCGAAACAGGGCCGTGTCCACCACGATCCCGCCATCCCACTCCTGCTGGGCATACAAAGGCAGTCCGGCCGCAATCCTCCCCACAACGGGGACTTCCCGCCAACGCTGCACCGCCGCCGTTTCCCGCCCTCGATTTAGCAGATGAATCGTGCGACTGTAGCGCCCTTCCCGCCGTACATGCCCCTTTTCTTCCAGCGCCCGGATCATTTGGGCCACCGCTGCATGGCTCACCGACAAATCCTCGGCCGCCTGTCGCAAGCTTGGCGCCCGTCCGGTTCGCGTAATCACGCGCGCCAAATAGTCCAGAAATTGTTGCTGTTTGGCCGTTAATGCCGCTTTCATGGAAACCTCCACCGCGATTCGTTACCTTACTTTAGGGTTGGGTTTTATGTTATTTCGGCCTTAATGTAAATGTCAATGTAAATTTAATGTAAATATTATTGATCTACTTGGGATAAACCATGGTTAAATGGTTGCCTTCCATTCGAAATGGTTCTATATTAGATTCAAAACAGATCTTGTAAGGAGAGAAAAATGACCGTTAATTTATCAATTAAAAATGTGCCTGATGATATCGCCGATAAATTACGACAAAGAGCTTCCCGAAATCATCGTTCGTTGCAAGGAGAATTAATGACGATTCTTCAAAATGCGACACAAAAGGAAGCAGGCCTGACGCCGCGTGAATTTTTGGCTAAAATACGCGAAAAAGGGCTTCTAACCCCTGCCCAATCGCGACAAATAGTCAGAGAGGAACGGGATGCGCATTAAGGTTGTCGATGCATCGGCCCTGGGTGCGATGGTTTTCGGTGAGCCGGAAGCTGAAAAAATGGCTGAGGTATTAGATGGATTTTCTTTGGCGGCGCCCTCCTTGCTACAATATGAAATGGCCAGTATTTGTTTGAAAAAGATACGAACCGAGCCGCACAAGGCTAATCTGATCATAGAGGCATTCTGCCTCGTTGACCGTCTGAACATTGAAATGTTGGCCGTTGATCATGTCGAAGTGATTCAACTGGCCCGAAAAACAAATCTGACGACTTACGATGCCAGCTACCTTTGGGTTACCCATTTTCTTGACGGCGAATTGGTGACACTCGATCAACGGCTGGGAAAAGCCAGGAGATATCCTGTATTTAATGGTAAAACGATATGAGCTATCAAAAACAAATCATACAAACAATACTGAAACACTACCCTGAAGTTCAGGCCATCTATCTTTTTGGAACTTACGGGACCGATGATCAATTGCCGGACAGCGATATTGATATTGCCCTGCTTATAAACCACGAGCAGGCCAAAACGGTCGGAACGTTGGTGATGTCCGATCTGCGATTTGATTTGGAGAGGTTGCTCAAAAAAGATGTGGATCTAATCAATCTACGCCGGGTGTCGACGATTCTCCAAAAAGAGATTGTTGCCGCTGATCGTCGGATCCATACGGCCGACAGCTATGCCGCCGATGAGTTTGAGATGTTGACTATCTCTTATTATCAGAAATTGAACGAGGAAAGAGCGGGAATTTTAGAAGAAATCAGGCGTAGCGGAAGGGTAATCATGCCATGAGTGATGTTGCTTTAAACAAAAAAGAGAGTATTGAGCGCTGCGTCAAACAGATCCGCACTTACTATTCCCTGCCCAGTGATAAACCATTTGAAACAGATCATTTGAAACAAGACGCCATCGCCGCGAATCTGCAACGCGCCTGCGAACAGTGTATTGGCCTGGCAAACCACATCGTAAAGCTAAAAAAGCTCGGACTCCCTAAGGAAAGCAAAGAAGGGTTTAAAATGCTGGCACAACATGGCATGATCCCTGCCGAATTGGCGAAAAACCTCGAGAAGATGATCGGTTTTCGAAATACGCTAGTTCATGAATACCAGAGACTGGATATCGAATTGATGGTCGAAGTCATTGAGAACCATCTGGATGAGTTGATTGATTTTTCCAATTACGCCTTGAAGGTGTCCGGCGTATAAACCTCGAGAAGAATGGAGAACACATGCGAATCGGACTTCTCATCCGATGGCTCATTTTGACCATCGCGATTATCATCACCGCCTATCTCCTCGACGGCATTCGGATCTCCGGATTTTTCTCAGCCTTTTTTGCCGCCGCCATCCTCGGATTGTTAAATGCCTTTTTTCGGCCGATCCTGTTGGTCCTGACCCTTCCCATCAACATCCTCAGTCTGGGACTCTTTACCTTCATCATCAACGCCATGCTTTTGATGATGGTCTCCGGCCTGATTCCCGGTTTTAACGTTTACGGTTTCTGGTCGGCCGTTTTCGGGTCGCTGTTCATCAGCCTGGTCAGCTGGGTGCTGACCTCTTTTATTGATAAGCGCGGGCAGGTGGACTACATCGACCTGGAACGTGTTGATCATGATCGGTGGGAATAAGGCTTTTACGGCTCCGTACCCCGCGCTTTGGCCACAGCGGTCGTCATTACATTTACTAAAATCATCATTTCCGGAGTTTAACGAATGACCACATTAAAAGACAAATTATCTCATCTTACCTACCTTCAGGCCTGCAAATTATTGGGACCGGAAGGTGAAAAGCTTATTTTACAGGGAGGGAAATGGGATATCGACCCCTTCGACCAAGTCAAGCTGAGCAATGAATGTTTCACTTTAAATCTCGGTGATACCAAAGTCCAAATCACACGTCATTCAGCCCACCCCCGACGACTTAAAATTGATTGCCAATGCTGTTCCAGTGTCTGCGAGCACCAGGGGGCGGCGCTGTCTTTAATTCTCGAAGAGAAGCTCTCTTTGGGGCTTGCCGCCCCCCCGCCCGAACGCGTTCCCATGGAAAGCCTATCTGAGAAGGATTTGATAAAACAGGCCGTTGATGATCGGCGGGAACGGGCCACGACAGAGAAAATGCGCCTCAAATCCATTGATCCGAAGTTGCCCTGGACCGATTATATTGTCACCAACCATGCGTCCGGGAAAAGCTACCGTATTGCGTTGAGGGGCCGGGAGCCCGGAGAATCGTATTGCACATGCCCCGATTTCCGCAAAAATACGCTGGGCACCTGCAAACACATCCTGCATGCCTTGATGAAGGTTAAAAAAAGGTTCAAACGGTCGATTCGGAAAAAACCCGCCGTTATCCGTGAGATTTCCGTCTACTTGAAATACGGCCGTAAGCTGGAGCTCCGTCTTTTGATACCCAAAAAACCGAATCCGGAAGTCGAACGATACCTCTTCCCATTCAGGGAAAAACCAATCAGCGATATCAAGGCGTTGACCCGCTGTATTCATAACGTGGAAATGGCCGGATCGAGGGTCACGATTTACCCGGATGCCGAAGAATATATGAATCACAAACTGTTTCAGGAAAATATCGACCAGGTAGTAACCGATATACGAAATGATCCAACCAATCACCCGCTTCGCAAAACATTGCTGAATGCCGAACTGCTACCCTACCAGATGGACGGTATCGCCTTTGCCGTGGGGGCCGGGCGAGCGGTTCTGGCCGATGATATGGGGCTCGGAAAAACCATCCAGGGGATCGGTGTGGCAGAACTTTTATCACGCCATGCATCGGTTGAAAAAGTCCTTGTGATCTGCCCCGCTTCCTTAAAATCCCAATGGCGGATTGAAATCGAGCGCTTCAGCCATCGCAGCTGCAACCTGATTTTGGGCAGTGCCGAACAGCGTGCACAGCAGTACCACAGCGATGATTTTTTCACTGTATGCAATTACGAGCAGGTACTGCGGGACTACCTCTCCATTGAACAGGTAAAATGGGATCTGATCATCCTGGATGAGGGGCAACGGATTAAAAACTGGGAAGCCAAAACCAGCCGCATGGTCAAGGCCTTAAAATCGACTTTCGCCCTGGTGCTTTCCGGCACCCCGCTTGAAAACCGGATTGATGAGCTTTTCTCCGTGGTGGAATTTATCGATGATCGTCGCCTGGGACCGGCTTTTCGATTTTTCAACCGCCACAAAGTGGTCGATGAAAAGGGCAAAGTTCTCGGGTATAAAAATTTAGATCAACTGCGTAAAAAGTTAAAACCGGTTATGTTGCGCCGCACGCGTCAAACGGTCATGGACGACCTTCCCCCACGAACCACCAACATCCTGCGAATCCCCCCCACAGAAGAACAGCAGGATATTAACAGCGGCAATGCCCGAATTATTCAAACCATCATCTGTAAAAAATATTTAACGGAGATGGATCTGTTACGCCTCAGAAAGGCGCTACTCATGTGCCGCATGTGCGCGGACAGCACTTTTCTGGTAGACAAACAACCGCCGGGCTACTCCAGCAAACTGGCGGAACTCGATCAACTGCTGGACCAGCTCTTAAACGAAAAGGGTCGTAAAATCGTCCTCTTCTCGGAATGGACGACGATGCTCAACCTTATTGAACCCTTGTTGGAAAAATACAAAGCCGGGTTTGTGCGCCTGGATGGTTCCGTTCCCCAGAAAAAGCGCCAGGGATTGATGCACCAGTTTAAAAATGACCCGGACTGCCAGGTCTTCATTACCACCAATGCCGGTTCAACAGGCATCAACCTCCAATCCGCCGACACAGTGATCAATGTCGATCTGCCCTGGAATCCGGCGGTCCTGGAACAACGCATCGGCCGGGTCCATCGCATGGGCCAAAAACGTCCTGTCCAGGTCTATATACTCGTCACCAAAGATACCCTGGAAGAAAACTTACTGGCCACCCTGTCCGCCAAAGCCGAGCTTTCTCTGGCGGTTCTCGATCAGGAATCCGAAATATCAGAAGTGACTTTAGCCGCCGGTATGGAAGAATTAAAACGCCGTCTGGAGATTCTGTTGGGAACCAGGCCGGAAACCGCCAAAGACGAAAGCATGCAAGCTGCCGTTGAAGAAGAAACCCTGAAGCTGAACAAAAAAAGAAAGATCGCCGCCGCCGGCGGACAACTCGTGGGCGCGGCGTTTGCCTTTATCGGGGAGATGTTTGCCGAACAAGAGGAATCTGAAGACATTACCCGTCTCACCGGTGCATTCGAAGAGAAATTGAGCCGATGTCTGGAAAAAACTGACGACGGGAAACTCGAAATGACGATTTCACTACCCAATGAGGCCTTTTTAAAGAATATGGCCAAATCACTGGCCCACATGGTGGGTGTCGGGAAGGGTTAATCCGGGGTTCACCGGGAATAACTTCAAATACAGAAAATACAGGATTTATCAAAATGGCATTTACCACGGAACCTACTGGATATTACAAAACGGCGCTCTCTGACTTGCAAGGTGCTTGGGGTAATTTAAGAGATGCTGTTGTCAGAAGTTTCGACTTTCCAGGTTCAGATAAACTGCTCTTTCATATAGATGAGGCCATGAGCTGGGAATGTGTGAGAAATCTAAAGCTGATGAAAGAAACTTTTCTCTTAGTGCAAAACATTTCAGTACAAAACGACGCTCCAGAAGATGTCATTGAATGTGTTGATATTGTAAGAGCGGATATGGAAGAAGTTTTTTCGGCAATCGCAGAAGGTGAGAAACTATAAACGTTTTGCCCAGAAATATCGCATAACCTCTAAACGGCCTTCGGTTCTCAAGAGAAAAGGGTCCCCAATAGATCGGAAATAACAAAATAATGAAAAAAGTTTCCGTCTTCGAATCAGCGTTCTTGACAAACGACTCGTTCTTTCTGGCTTTCGTCTTCTATCGTGGGATTCAGCACGTTTTTCTAACGTGTCTGCACCAAATCCCCCAAAGGCAGATCTACGACATCTATAGAGATTAGTCCACCATAGGTGGACCAAGTCGATCTTTAACAATCAGCGTGCCACCATGGGGTAGCTTCAGAATATATTTCGGTTCCCTTATTTCGGCGCAATCAAAGCAATCGGTTCCCGCCTGGGCGTAAACATCCAGTTAAGGTGTCGCTCGAAAAAGGGGCAGAACACGATCATCCCATGTCGGGGCATCTGTATATTTGGTTCTTCTCCAAATTAGTTGGAGAAGAACCAAAGATAGAGACTACGGGAATGAGCGATGTCAGTAGGTTGTTTTACTTTCGAGATAGTTATAACGAAATTTTCCCAAAAGCTCACTTAGAAACGCTATTATTGATTAGAATGAAAGGATCGTGATGAAATTAAATAGAAGTGTCGCTAAATTATCTAAGATGAAAGATATTGTTGATGATGATTATGTTGAAGCTTCAATGAAAGACCGTCTATCAATGGTATGGGATATTACAGTTGAATTATGGTCGATATCAAAGAAAGGAGAAATAGATGCTAAATCAAGATTACAAAGAAATGTTGCAAATCTTAAAAGATCATGATGTCAATTTTATTCTTGTTGGAGCACATGCATTAGCAGCTCAGGGTTATCCGCGAAGTACTCTTGATATTGATATTTGGGTCGCTCCAAACGGAATTAACTCCCAAAATATTTACAAAGCATTAGCACAATTTGGCGCACCTCTCAATGATATTGATGAAGCGACTTTTAAAGAGAAGGGCATCGTTTTTCAAATCGGTGTTGCGCCCTGTAGAATTGACATCATTACTGAAATATCAGGCAAAATAGTATTTGAAGATGCTATGAAAAGATCCATTAAAGTCGAAATTGAAGGGATCTCCATAAACATATTATCGATTGATGACTTAATCAAAAACAAGGAATCGACCGGGCGACCAAAAGATATTGAGGATGCAAAAAACTTACGAAAGCAAAAAAAATTACCATAACAAATCATTGGAGGAAATGGAATAAAGCACCACTCTTCAATTCAAGCGTTAAGCGACATATACTAATGGAAGAAATTCGAGATGAAAGTCATACTATTTACTATCATTGTGCTTCTATGTTTTTCCTCAACCGTAATAGGCGGTGAGCACCTGACTATTGCAACAGATATAGTCCAAAAGGCTAAAAACGAATGTGCCAGTTTTGAGCGAGGGAAATTCAATGCGACGGAGCATACAATCACATTGCATGACTTTACGGGTGATGGTCGGCCGGAAGAGGTTGTAGACGCATCACAGTTCTCCTGTTCAACATCAGCTTCCATGTGGGGCGGCTCCGGTGGAACGTTTGTGTGGGTGGTCGTAGATGGAAAAACACACGAGTTTCTTGCACACAAATGGCGAATTGTGGATGTAGATGGACAGAAAGTACTCTTGCTTGCAGTACATTCCTCTGAGTGCAGCGATACCAATGGGCCTTGCTACCGAGCTCTGGTTTGGAGCGATGGATTCAGGACAATACGCTGAAGTCAGTGTTTATAACCTCTATATAGCCTTCGGTTGTGAAAGGGGCGTCATTCGATATGAAACTGGGCATTTTAAGCGATTTACACATTGAATTTGGTAATTTTAATCCCCTAGAGACAGATGCGGATGTGGTTGTTTTAGCCGGTGATATTCATATCGGTGATCAAGGCATTGACTGGGCCGTTGAAAATTTCAAAGAAAAAGAGGTCATCTATGTGATCGGAAATCACGAATACTATCATGGCGAGATACCGGAAGTTACCGAAAAGATCAGAGCAAAAGCGGCAGGGACAAATGTCCATGTTCTGGAAAATGAGGAATTTATAATGGGTCAGGTGCGTTTTTTAGGCTGCACGCTTTGGACCGATTTTGAGTTGTTTAACCATCCCGATATGGACGCATTAAAAGCCCAAAGAATGATGAATGACTTCAAGATAATCCATTTGAACTCGGAAAAAATACCGCTTGGGCCGCTGGATACCGTGAAATGGCACAACCAAACCAAGCAATGGTTGGCAGAGAAAACCATTCCCAGCCCAAACGATAAACTAAAAACGGTTGTCGTCACACATCATGCCCCCAGCAGCAGATCGGTACCCGAACGCTATAAAGGCGATCATCTCAGTGCCGCCTTTGCCTCCGAAATGAGCAACTTAATTTTGGACAAGCAAATCGATCTTTGGGTCCATGGACATGTCCATGACTCTTTTGACTATCGTATCGGTAAAACGCGGATCATCTGCAACCCTCGAGGATATGTTCCCAATGAGCTAAATGGGGGTTTTATTGCCGATTTGAGTATTGAGGTTTAAATAGACTCTCATTTGGACATGCAAAGGTCTATGGTCTTTTATTTGATGAGTCGATGCGACATGATATAATAAAAACGCCTTACATGGCGTCTATCATTAGTGAGACGGCCGGTACCTACAACCATGCAAAATATACGAGTCAAACGGATGAAAGCAGTCATTAAGAACCAAAACCTTGAAAATGAATTTTATACTCAGGAACGGTGTTATATTAAAGAGTTGTCCAATACACCGGACGATCCCGATGTTTCTATTGCCCGGGCATGGGTGGCGCCCGGCGTTACGACACGTTGGCATCGGCTGAAAGAAACGGCTGAACGCTATTGCATCATTCGTGGAAAAGGGCGTGTGGAGGTTGGGGAGTTACCACCGCAGGAAGTGAACCCCGGTGATATTGTCCTCATTCCGCCGGATTGTCGCCAACGCATCACCAATATCGGTTCGGAGGATTTGATCTTTTTGGCCATTTGTACGCCACGATTTTTTAAAGAGGTATATAAGGATGTAGAGGATTGAGATCGTTAGCGTGCATTTTTTTATAGGTGGTCATCTCCAGAAGGGAAAACAAAATGACTCATGAAAGAGCAAATATCGAATAGCGAACAAGGAACCGCAGAATGATGAGGGAGGCACTTCGACATTCGAAATTCCTTGCCTGTCCGCCGTAATTGTGGAGGGTTCGATATTCTGCGATTAAAAAAGATCCGACTCATCCGCCGCAGATGGGCCAACCAAATTTATATCCATTCCAACCGCCCACTGAATATCTTTCAAAGAAGAGGCAATTCTTCAATTTTATCTGAATACCCATAAAATTAAAGACTCCAAGAATCAGGCTTTTCGAAAAAGTCCTTGCAAGTCTTCACGTATTTGTATATTTATACAGTTTATGGTATTATTATGCATATATTGCAGTACAAGGTTCAGCGTGATCCGCTTTAAAAAACGAGTATTTTGATTTTATATTTGTAAACATTTTCCCTATTCACAATAAAATGGAGAGAAAAATGGAATATCGTAACCTTGGAAAATCCGGATTGATGGTGAGTGAATTTTGCCTGGGAACGATGACGTATGGACGGCAGACCGATGAGGCCGCCAGTCATAAAATGCTTGACTTCTTTGCTTCCAAAGGGGGCAATTTTATCGATACTGCGGATGTATATGTTGACGGGCAAACCGAAGGCGTGGTTGGGCGATGGTTGAAAAACAAGCTCCGTGAAGATTTTATCATTGCAACCAAAGTCTGTTTTGATACCTCGTATTTCGGACCCGGCAACGGACCGAATTATTCCGGCAACGGCCGCAAGCATATTATGGATGCCATTGAGGTAAGCCTGAAAAATCTGCAAACCGACTATGTGGACTTGTACCTTTTGCATTGTTGGGACCAAAAAACGCCGCTCGAAGAGACGCTGACGACCATGGACCAATTGATTAAAAGCGGAAAAATACGACATTATGGGATCTGTAATTTTCTCAGTTGGCAGCTTCAAAAAGCGGTGGACCTGTGCGAACTTAAAGGATTGATTAAGCCGATCAACCTGCAAGCTTGTTTTAACCTTCTGGACCGCCAACTTGAATGGGACGTTCTGAGCGTTTGCGAAAATGAAGGCTTGGGACTGATGTGCTGGAGTCCTTTGGGGGGTGGATGGTTAACCGGTTTGGTAAAAAGAGGCATGGCGGGCGCACCCGAAAACAGCCGGATAGATCTGGCCGAAAAAGGCGGCTGGAGCGAATCCTGGACCAACTACAACACCGAACACACCTGGAAAGTGCTTGATGAGGTTTTTGCCATTTCCGAGGAGATCGGTAAATCCCCATCCCAGGTCGCGCTGAATTGGTTGCTGAAGCATCCCCGCGTGACCAGCCCCATCACCGGTGCCGAAACGATGGAACAGCTTGAAGACAATTTAAAGACGCTGGAATGGTCGTTAACAGACGATCAAATGGATCGGCTCAATATGGTAAGCGTGCAGCCCGCTCCGCGATATCCTTATTGGTTTATAAACAGATTCAACGATTAAAAAATCACCGAACAAAAATGAGATGGGGGCGTACCCTCATTTTATATCGTGACCTAATTCTCAATGGTTGAATACCTTCAGTTAACTGGATTCAACCATTTGGCCAAGCGGTCCAACCCTTCTTCCGTGGAAATAGTCGGCGCATATCCCAGATCTTCCCTGGCCGCCGTAATATCGAACCAGTGAGAGGTGGCCAATTCGGTGGCGCCAAATCGGGTCATGAAGGGTTCCCGGGAAATACCAAACACCTTGTGGAAACCTTCTAGAACGGCGCCGACCATCCAGGCGACTCGTGGAGACACTCGACCTGTCACCGGATCTTTACCATCCGCGGCAAGAATTTTATCCACCATATTCCAAAGGGGTATGGGCTCGCCTTGACTGATAAAGTAGACGTTTCCGGATAGCACCGGGTTCTCTTTTAATTTTCGGGCAGCCAGCAGGTGGGCCAAAGCTGCATTGTCTATATAGGTTGTATCCACCCGATTCGACCCATCACCAATGCGTTTTAATCGATGGGACCGTTCCAATATTCGGGGAACAAGGTGATTGTCACCGGGGCCCCAGATCAGATGGGGGCGTAGTGAAATGGTTGGCAGCCCCTCACCGGCTGCCTTTCGGACAGCTTGTTCTGCCTGGGCTTTGGTGGCTGGGTAGTGGGCTTGAAAATGGGTGACGTATGGAGCGGATTCATTGATGCCGGTTTTATCCTTCTTATCGAACACCACGCTGGGTGAACTCGTATAAATCAGGCGGGACACCTGATGGTGTTTGCAAGCGGCAATGATATTTTCGGTACCCGTTACGTTGATATCAAAAAAGTCTCTGTATTTCCCCCAGCCCCCGGCTTTGGCCGCTGTATGAAAAACCAGATCGACCCCTTCACATGCGGACATAACCGCATCCCGATCCCGGACATCGCCCTGAATCTGTTTCACACCAAGGGCGTCCAGGTCCGAATAAAACCGGCGTGAAAAACTACTGACCCCACCCCCTTCCGCCGTGATCATACGGACGATGGCGCTTCCTAAAAATCCGCCCCCCCCGGTTATCAGAACCGATTCAGCCGGCTGATTCATTGGGTTGACCTCGTGGGCGATGGATCAACCTCATCAAGCCGGGCATCGATCCGCATCACGGCCGCCTTGAAGCGTGTACGGATATCTTTAGCAAAGGGATTGTAGTGGTGCATATCCGTAAACAACTCCCAGGTGTCGTGGGTGACCGTTTCCAGGGTATACAACAACCGTTTGTAGCCTTCGGTGTCAATATCCAAAGGCTCAGCACCGTATTCCGCCAGGGAGCGGCCAATAAAATGAGTCAAAGCCAGGGTCGCGGCCATCTGCCGGTCGTGTTCTTCCGGGGTTGTCTCAATAACAACCAATTGCTTCGATTTCAAATAATCGCGGATGCAACCATATCGGTTCGAATCGATCCGTTGCCGGCACAATATCATCTTCTGGCCTGCCAGGGTCCCAGCCGCACTGTCCGGACCAAACATGGGGTGGGTTGCTATAAAGGCGGTATCCGGGGGAAGTAATTGGGCCATCCATTGCACAGGATATGTCTTTACGGAACAGATATCCATCACCAGGCTGGTTGAACCAAGCAAAGGGGCCATCTTCATAAGGACGGATTGCATGGCGGATATGGGCACCGCCGGAACAACCAGGTCACATCCACAGGCTTCGTCCAGGGAACCGGCGCGGCCGCCAAGATCGGCCACGATCTCGGTGCGATTACGGCGATCAAAAACCGTTACCTCAAAATCGTCCGATAAATAGCGCACCATCAAGCGGCTGAAGCGACCGAAACCGATGATGCCGATGGATTGGATTTTATTCATGGAGATTCCGTTGGTCCGCACGCGACGGACGGGTCCGCGTTTAGCGAATTGCTTTTTTTCTTAACCGCTCCCTCTTTCATGTTTTCAATCAAACCGCTTTTGCCGCATCACCAGATCAATCAAAACCAAAGCCGCCATGGCCTCTACGATGGGCACGGCCCGGGGAACAACACACGGGTCGTGGCGTCCCTTGGCTTCCAAAACGACCTTGTTTCCGTCAAAATCAACCGTTTGCTGGGCTTGCCCGATGGTCGCCGGCGGTTTAAAAGCCACGCGAAAGGTGATTGCCTCACCGTTTGAGATGCCGCCCTGAACGCCACCACTATGGTTGGTGACAGTACCCAGGCGACCGTCTCTCGATACAAACGGGTCATTGTGAACCGATCCGGTCATCCGTGTACCCTTAAAACCGGATCCGATTTCAAATCCTTTGGTGGCCGGTATTGACAGCATGGCCTGGGCCAAGCGCGCTTCCAGTTTATCGAAGACCGGCTCCCCCAGTCCCGCCGGCACATTGCGGCATATGCATGAAACAATCCCCCCGATGGAGTCATTGGCGGCCTTGGTCTCTTCAACCAATGCGATCATTCGATCGGAGGTGCCCGCATCCGGACATCGAATGGGACTGGAATCCACCTCATCGCGTTCAATGGCATCCATTTCCGGCTTTGGCGCCGTAATGTCACCCACCGCGCTAACCCAGGCGACAATCTTTATACCGAATATTTCATGTAGAAACTTTTCTGCCACGGCACCCGCCGCCACCCGGCCGATGGTTTCCCGGGCACTGGAACGCCCACCCCCGCTGGAAGCCCGAATACCGTATTTTTTCTGGTAGGTATAGTCGGCATGGGAGGGACGGGGAATGTTTTGCATGGCGGTATAATCGCCCGGCCGTTGGTCTTGATTGGCGACCATTAGGGCCACCGGCGTTCCCAGGGTTTTTCCGTTTTCCACTCCCGATAAAATAGTGACCTGATCGGCTTCGCTTCGATCGGTGGTGAGCCGACTCTGGCCTGGGCGGCGCCGGTCCAATTGAGGTTGTATATCCGCCTCCGATAGCCCCATTTTCGGGGGGCATCCATCAATTACAGCCCCTACGCCCTTGCAGTGGGATTCCCCGAAAGTCGTCACCCGAAAAAGTGTTCCAAACGTGCTACTCATTTTTACCGGCCCCCTCACCTCTTTTTAAACCTATATTTAGCGATTGCTTCTTGAACGCTCCCAAAGCCTGAACAATCTCATCGGCGATCATTCCCTGCGACCGCTCATCGGTCATCACCTCAATGTCGGCTGCCTGCCGGTATAACGGCGTCCGTTGGGATAATACCTCAATGACTTCAACAGATGGCGCTTTACCCGTCAACGAAGGCCTCGATATTTGCGAATCGTCATCACCCGTCATTCGCCTGACAATGGTTTCCGGTGACGCGCAAAGCCAGACGACCGCACCGCTCCTGTTCATGCCGGCCACGTTATCCGGATTGAGAATGACGCCGCCGCCGGTTGCCACCACCTGGCCTTCTCCGGTACAAACTTGCGCCAGGATGTTTGCTTCCCATTGACGAAAATGCCGCCAGCCATACGTGTTGACAGCACTGTCAATGGACTGACCGGCTTCGGCAACAAACTGGCGATCGGTATCGATAAACCGCAGACCGAGCGATTCGGATAAGATTCGCCCAACCGTGGTTTTCCCCGTACACCGAAAGCCGATGAGAAAGACGTTCATTTATCCATCCAATAGGTTTTCGAAGAGGCTTTCGAAAATGTCATCGATATAATCCGTCGAATACTTCCCAAAATGAGGGAAACGATTTTTCAACACAGGATTCATTTTTAATGCAAACCCCTGGTGTCCTCAAGCCGGCCACGGCAAAACTCATGGCCATGCGATGATCATCGTAGGTGTCGATCACGGCTCCGCGAGGTCTCCCGCCGTTAATAATCAGTGTCGAATCACCGATTTCAACATCGATGCCCATCTTGGTCAATTCCGTGCCCACAGCATTGAGCCGATTGCACTCCTTTACTTTTAAATGGCCGACCCCACGAATTCTGGTTGTGCCCTCGGCAAACGCAGCCACCACCGCCAGGGTGGGCACCATGTCCGGCATGTGAGACATATCAACATCTATTCCACTTAATTTTCCACCGGTTACATTGATTCCATCATCCAATAGCTTAATGTTGCAACCCATCTTTTCGAGCCGTTCGACAAACCGCACATCCCCTTGAAGGCTGTCCAAAGAGATCCCTGCCACGGTGATCGAAACCCCGGTAACGGCGGCGGCGGCCCAAAAATAACTCGCGTTGGATGCATCCGGCTCAACGCTTGTTTGCGTCGCTTGGTAATCCTGGCCCCCAGCAACGGTGAAATAAGCGTAGGCTTCCCGCTCAACCGTTATGCCGAATGATTCCATGATGGCCACCGTCATGTCGACATAAGGGCGGGATACCGGCCCCTGGGTAATTTTAATGCGCAAGCCCTTTGGTGTACAGGGAGCAATCATCAATAATGCCGAAAGGTACTGGCTGCTGTCGCTGCAGTCCAACTCGATTCGACCACCGGTGAGGTTTTTGCCGTTGATAATCACCGGAGGGCAATCGTTGTCGTTAACAGACAAAGCTTCGGCGCCGATCTGCCGCAAACCATTCAACAATTTCCCAATGGGCCGCTGGTGCATCCGATCGGTTCCCTTTAGCGTGTACGGCCCCCGGCCTAAAGCCGTCAGGGCGGTAATCAACCGCATAGAGGTCCCCGAGTTACCGAGGTAAATGGGATCATCGCTCGGATTAAACCGGCCGCCACAACCAGTTACACGCCAATTTCCCTCAGCATTTTCGTCGATTTTAACCCCCATTTGCCTGAGAGCCTCGATCGTAAATTGGGTGTCCTCGCTGTTCAAACCGTTTAGAATGGTGCTGTTGTCGGCCGCCAAGGCAGATACCAACAGCGCGCGATGGGTGTGGCTTTTTGATCCGGGGATCTTTATGCGACATTCGCGAATGGGGCCTGGTTTGATCTCGCGCATTTAACCTTCTCGAGTGTCATTAATTGATGAAAGGGCCTTTAAAACAGCCGAACGCATCCTTTCTACTGGCGCCGGTATTTTCGTCCACAACTCAAATTGGGCCGCTCCCTGATAGACGAACATGTCGAGACCACTTACGGTTGTGCAGCCGATACGGGCGGCGGCACGAAGCAACCGCGTTTCAAGGGGATTGTAGACGATATCCATCACCACCATATCCGGATGCAAAAACGCTTCATCAACCGGTATGGCATCAGTACGGGGCAGCATGCCGACCGGCGTTGTATTTATCAGTACGTCGCACGACGTCCCGTTAAAATCAGAAAGGAACCGAAAATCGGCACCCAGATCTTTTGCGAGGGCCTCGCCGTTTTTTTGACTGCGGTTGACGATGGTGACGCAGCCGCCCGCTGCCGTAACGGCATAGCCGATCGCCCGGGCCGCACCGCCGGCGCCGATGACAACCGTGCGTTTTTCACTCAGGGTGATTTTGGCGCTAAGGGCACGAACGGCACCGGCGCCATCGGTATTGAAGCCAACCAGCTTTCTTTTTCTTTTGACAATGGTGTTTACGGCTCCGATGGCCGCCGCCTCCGGGTCCACTGCATCCAACAGATCGAGGACGGCTGTTTTATGGGGGATTGTGACGCTGACCCCGGCAAATCCCAAGGACCGCAGGCCTGATATGGCGCTATGGATATCGGTAACCCTGAAAGCGACATAGATCGCATTCAGCCTGCTTTTGAGAAAGGCCGCATTGTGCATGAGTGGGCTCAAGCTATGCCCCACCGGATTACCGATGACGGCGTAGAGCGCGGTTTCCGAATCGATGGGACACCGCCCGCAATCAGGATCAACCCGAGATAGATCAATCCGAGCCAGATCAACCTGAGTTGAATTAATCTGGGCTGGATCGACCTTTAACCCCGCCACATTCGCATCGTCGCCAGGCATGGGCGTTTACTTCTCCGTAATGGTTTCTTCGATTTTGTGGCCAAAGTGCCGGCCGGCGGCTTCCACCAGCGCCACGACCTCGTCTCCTGCCGATAGGTTGACGACGGAAACAGCTGTGCCATCGGGTCGTGTCAATCGTATGGTTTCGGCATTCTGGACGATGGTGGTGGCCGTTTGCCCGCCAATGTCGGCTGTTACCAGCATCAGGGGCCTTTTTTCGATTTTCAACCGGCCGATTACACCCGCGGTGGATCGGCCGGTATAATCGACGATCAGTATCGGGTCTCCGGAACAAAGTTCGGATAGATAGCGGGTCTTGTCTCCGGGTACACGCGTATAGGCATGCACCGGCCCCGCATTGACTCTAAATGGTCGTGGGGCCACGTATGGATTGGTAATGCTCTCGGAATGAATGAGAAAAAGCGCACCACTGCTGTTGCCCACCAGCATTCCTTCTCCGGCCGTCATGTTGGAACACGTGTCGATGCAAACCCGATCGCCCATGCCGGCAGGTTTAACGGATCGGATCTTCGCCGTGACCATTTGGAGTTTTTCTTCCATTGTCTTCAACGCCGCCAAGGACGCTTTCAAGACAACCGCATCGTCGGTATCAAAAAGGATATGCTGCACCCCTTTTTCCAGTATGCCAAAAGCCGCCTGTGCTTCTTCTAACGTCTCGACCTTCATAATGACATCGGCACCCTGGGCGATTAGGTTTTCCAGGGGGATGATGCGCCAGTCCGTTGTTTCAAGAATCACTTTTTGGCGCTGGCACAATTTGACGATTGCCGCCTCGTCCTCAGTGCTTTTAATGGTAAAGTACACCACATCCTTACCCATTTTCAGGTCACCATCTTCGGCGATGGTTGGCATTTTCCCCAGCGCCTTTACCTTTTTCGAATAGCCTTCGGGCACCAAAATACCGTCCGCCCCCCCTTCGATGGCAGTCGTTACCAATGCCTTATCCCAAGGGTCCACTTTTACCCAAATTTTACGCATGGTTCGGCCTTTCTGATTGTTCGGCTGGTCCGGTGTGCCGGTGTGCCACCGACATAACTGCGAGCGTCGTTTGGTTAGCTTAAAAACGTTAACGCTTGCGCCACATCACCACCGTCATGCACGATGGATGAGATGGCCTGTACCATTTTGGTTGGATCGCTGTGCTGGAAAACGTTTCTACCAATGGAAACCCCTGACCCGCCGGCATCAATGGCACCTTTCACCATTTCCAGAATTTCTTTGTCCGAATCCATTTTAGGCCCCCCGGCAATCACTACCGGCACGGAGCATCCGTCGATCACTTCCCGAAAAGATTCGGAAGATCCGGTATAGGAGACTTTGACCAGATCGGCACCCAATTCAGCACCCAATCGGGCGGCGTGTTTGACGGCATCCACATCATATTCGTCTTTGATGTTTTCACCTCGGGGATAGATCATGGCCAAAAGCGGCAGGCCCCACAAGCGTGCATCGTTGCTGACCCGACCGAAATCGTAAAGCATCTCTTTTTCTTGGCCGTTGCCTAGATTCACATGAATCGATACCGCATCGGCACCCAGTTTAATCGCCTCTTCCACCGTACAGACCAGGGTTTTTGCGTTGGGTTGGGTCGACAGTCCCGTCGATGCCGAAAGGTGGATGATCAACCCCACATCGCGTCCGGTACCGCGATGCCCTTCAGCCACCATACCTTTGTGTTCGACAATGGCATTGGCACCCCCTTTGGCAACCCGAGCGATGGCATCTTTTATATCAATCAATCCCGGAATCGGGCCCACTGAGATGCCGTGATCCATGGGAACAATCACCGTATGGCGGGTGTTCCGATTGATGATCCGCTCCATTCGAATCCGTTTTCCCAACAGTGTCATCCTTCGCCTCCTTTTGAAAGGCAAAACGCCAGAGACTTTATGGCCCGCAGCCCAAAATAAAAAAGCCGCAGGCGCTTTCTTCCGCCCGCGGCTTTTACCTTATTCAGATGGTTTACATCGTTTAGGTACACCCCAGGCAGACGGGTCCCCAATAAAAGTAAAAATAATATCTGCCTGAAGGTAATAGTGCCATTGCTTCTTTCCGTTTCGATTGACCATGCCGATTAGCATTGCCCCGCTTGCCCTGTCAACCATTATTATCTGGGTTAATTAAAGCGGCACGGTTGCCGCAAAGCAGATTCCTTTTCCGGTCAATTCATAGTCTACAATGCTTCCCGCCACAAAAACCGAGTGTCCCTTTTCTATCCCTACCGTTTCACCGGTTCTTATATCTTTGATTTCCATACTTCCATCGATGCATAACAGTATTCGAGGACCGCCTTTGGAAGCACCTTTATGAGATCTCGTACCATCTAAGGTAATCCTGATCAGGGAAAATTCAACTGCCGGCACCGGGTATTTCTCTTCACACGGATCGAGGCGCTGGGGTTTAATCGGTTTGATCGTTTCCGAATCGAAGTCCAGAACGTTCAGCAATTCGATCACATCCATATATTTACCCGTCAACCCGCCACGAAGTACATTGTCCGAATTGGCCATCAACTCCAGCCCGGTTCCCTCCAGATAGGCGTGTATTCGCCCGGCGGGCAAGTACATGGCCTCGCCGGGGGAGAGGCAGACCAGATTCAGAAAAAGGGGAGACAGTATGCCGATGTCATTTGGATAAAACCGTGCCAGCCTTACCATCCATTCCCAGGTTGGCGCTGTGGTCTTCCGGGTCTGAGCAAAGGCTACCGCTTCCCCTACGACTGCGGCTTTTCGTTCCGGCGAAAAGGTCATGAGCAGCTCGAATATCGGTTTTAAGTCGGATTGATTGTGTGTGTCGATAAATGGTTTGATTTTGGCGCTTAGCGTTTGAGGGCAAGCCGTTTGAAGCCTTTGAAGAACTTCATCGATCGGCCGAAACCCATTTAAAGCCCAAAACGGCGTCAAGGCGCAAATACATTCGGGCTTGTGATTGGCATCCCTGTAATTACGGTGAGGGGCATCAAAGGGAATATTTTGTGCTTCTTCCCTTGCAAAGCCTATTTTAGCTTGATCTATGTTGGGATGGGCCTGGATGGAGAGGGGTTTTGCCACGGCCAGGACCTTAAAAAGATAAGGCAGGCGCCTTTCAAACCGCCGGGCGACATGAGCGCCCAACATGGATTCCGGATCTTTTCCGATGCCGTCAATCAGGGAGATCCACTTTTCATCGATTTGGATCAATGACGGCGCCTTGGGGTGCCCCCCCATCCACAACTCGGCTTGAGGCGTTTCGGACGGCGTTGAATGGCCCAAAAGGGTTGCAATGGCCGTGGTCGAGCCCCAGGCATATGGCAAGATTTGATTTTTCAAGGGATAGATCAGTGCCATTGGGTCGGTCCCAGATTAGGATATAAATGTGGTGTTGAATGAAATTTATCGGTTATGCGCCGGCTGCGAACTTGCCCATATCAGTCAGTTCCGGGCAGATCCGGGAATAATTGTCGTGCCGGCCTCATCGGCCACCGCCTTTTCAATCTGATCGATCGCCGCAATCACCGCCCTTTTACCGGTATGCCGAACAAAAGTCGCGGCGGCTTCAACTTTCGGTCCCATGGTTCCATCGGGAAATTCGCCGTTGCGTTTGTGACGCATGGCCTCATCCGCCGTAACGGTATCAAGCATTTTTTGTTTTTCGGTGCCATAATTTAAATATACCCCGGCTTCGTCGGTTGCAATGAGAAATATATCGGCCCCCACTTCCAGGGCTAGTTTGGCACTGGCCAAATCCTTGTCGACCACGGCATCGACACCGTGAAACCCTCTGCCGTTGCGTATGACAGGAATACCGCCCCCGCCGCAGCAGATAACAATAAAATCCATATCGATCAGGGTTTTTATCTCCCGTTTTTCGATAATGGTGACGGGACGCGGCGAGGCAACCACCCGCCGGTGACCTTTGGCCGTCTTTACCGTCGGATAGGAAAGCGAGGCAAGTTTATCTTCGCTATATACCGGCCCGATGGGTTTGGTGGGATTTTTAAAGGCCGGGTCATCCTTGTCGACAACCACGTAAGTAATCAGGCTGATCAACGGCCTGTAAGAGATACCAATATCCATCAGGGCTTCGTCCAGGCTGGATTCAATCATGTAGCCGATCTGTCCTTCGGTCTGCGCTACCAGTATTTCCAAAGGCAATTTGGGAATATCCGGACAACACTCCTGTTGCAGCAGCAGGTTGCCCACTTGGGGCCCGTTCCCATGGGTGATGATAATCCGGTACGATTGCGACAATCGCGCAATCTGCTTAACCGGCAGGCTGAGGTTTTTGAACTGCTCTTCAATGGTGCCGCGCTGGCCCTTTTTGACCAGCGCATTTCCGCCCAAAGCCACTATCAAAATAGGCTTCCCAACACTTACAGTACTCATTTTCGGTCATCCTTTTAGTTTTTCAACCAGGATATCCTTTAGCAGGGGCTGTCCATGATCACGGTATTGGTACCGAATACGCTGGAGCGGTTTTTTAACGTTGATCAAGCGGGAAAGATCGATGGGTGTCGCCGACAGAACCAGATCGCATTCGGTCCGATTGATCGTCTCTTCCAAGTCGCTTATTTGCTGCGCACTATAGCCCATGGCCGGCAAAACAGCGCCAATTTCGGGGTATTCCTCAAAGGTATTTACAATCGACCCGACCAGATACGGTCTGGGATCAACGATGCCGGCAGCGCCATGACGTTGGGCGGCGATAACGCCCGCACCATACTTCATTTCACCGTGGGTCAAGGTGGGACCGTCTTCTACTACCAGGACCTGTTTGCCTTTAATGGCATCAGGATTCTCGGCAATCACTTCTGATTCAGCCAACACTATCGATGCCTTGGGATTGTTCGATTCTATGGTCGCCTGGACCTGATTGACATTCTCGGCCAAAGCACTATCGACTTTGTTGATCAGCGCGATGTCGGCCATCAGCATATTTGTCTCACCAGGGTGATAGTTGGTTTCATGACCGGCCCGGTGGGGATCGAAGACCACGATATGAACATCCGGCTTATAAAACGGCGTATCGTTATTACCGCCATCCCAGACAATAACATCCGCTTCTTTTTCAGCTTCCTTCAATATTTTACCATAGTCAACGCCTGCATATATCACGCAACCCATGTCTATGACCGGTTCGTACTCTTCTCTTTCTTCGATGGTACAATCATATTTCTCAAAATCTTCATAAGTTGAAAAACGCTGCACAACCTGCTTGGTCAAATCGCCATAAGGCATCGGGTGGCGAATGGTGACAACCTTTTTACCCATGCCCTGGAGAATACGAACCACCTCGCGGCTGGTTTGCGATTTTCCACAACCGGTTCGAACCGCACAGACAGACACAATCTTCTTATTCGACTTTAACATCGTATAGGGTGCGCCGATGATCATGAAGTCGGCACCGGCAGCGGTTACGATAGAGGCTTTGTGCATCACTTCGTTATGCGTGACATCCGAATAGGAAAAGGCCACCAGGTCAACTTGGCCATTTTTAATCATATCCGCCAAATTCTCATCGGAATGGATAGGCACCCCTTTCGGATACAATGAACCAGCTAACTCTGGCGGATACACGCGCCCGACAATATCCGGAATCTGGGTGGCCGTAAATGCCAACACCTTGTATCGGTCATTATTTCGAAAGTAGACATTGAAGTTATGAAAATCACGCCCGGCCGCTCCCATTATAATTACTTTCTCAACCATGATAAATCCCCTTCTGTTTGATACTTATTTTAACACCGTTTCAATTTGCGCCAAAGCCCAGTCGATGGTCTCGCGATCAATGACCAGAGGCGGTGCGAACCGAATAATATGATCATGGGTCTCCTTGCACAATAGCCCTTTGGCCATCAGTTTCTCACAATAGGACCTTGCCCCGCCCGCATCCGAACTCAGTTCAACGCCCAGCATCAAACCCTTACCCCGTAGGTCTTTAATAATCGAACTTTCAATTTGTTTAAGCCCCTTTAAAAAGTAAGCGCCCATCTTCTCAGCATTTTCAATCATGCCCTCTTCTACCAGTACTTTCAAAGCCATCCGGCTCACGGCGCAGGCCAACGGATTTCCGCCAAAGGTACTGCCATGCTCTCCGGGTTGAAGAATACCGAGGACTTCCTGGTTTGATAAAACGGCTGACACCGGATAAAATCCACCGGATAAGGCCTTCCCGATGAGGGTCAAATCCGCCTCTATCCCATCGTGTTCCTCGGCCAGAAGTTTTCCGGTTCGCCCCAGGCCGGTTTGGATTTCGTCCAGAATCAATACAACATTATTTTTCCGACAAATATCCTTGACGGACTTCAAATAACCTTGGGGCGGGATCAAAACCCCGGCTTCACCCTGAATGGGTTCCACCATAAAACCGACGGTATTCGGCGTTATTGCCGCTTCCAGGGCGGATGAATCGCCGAAAGGGATGATCTTGAATCCCGGGGTGAACGGTCCAAAGCCCTTGCGTGCGTTCGGATCGGTACTGAAGCCCACAATGGTGATTGTCCGACCGTGAAAGTTATTCTCGCAGACGATGATTTCTGCTTTCTCTTCAGGGACATTCTTTTCAGCATAGCCCCACTTACGAACCACTTTTATGGCCGACTCAACAGCCTCCGCACCGCTATTCATGGGTAAAACCTTATGCGAGTTGGTTAGTCGGCAAAGGTCCTGGTAAAAAAGGCCGAGCTGGTCACTTCGAAAAGCTCTCGATGTGAGCGTTAAATTGGATGCCTGATCTATCATCGCCTGCAAAATGCGTGGGTGGCAATGCCCCTGGTTCACAGCAGAATACGCCGAAAGACAATCCAGGTACTTATTCCCCGCCACATCCCACACCCAAACGCCCTCACCCCGGCATAAAACAACATCGAGTGGTTTATAATTATGTGCGCCGTATGTCTGTTCCAATTTAATTGCCTGATTCGATTCCATCATCCCCCACTTGTCGCGGTTTGAAAGACCTGGTTAAAAAAATTTGGTTAGAAAGACCTTGCGTTATTCATATAATGATTATACGAATAGAAATTAGTCAAATCCCAAGGTGCTGTCAAGCCCCTTTTTAGCCAAAACCGTCTATAATGTGTGTCTACTCAAAAAGATGAAACCGAAAAATTTACATCGCAAACTTTACGAATACCTCGTTGAAGAGATTGGCAATCAAATTGTTTCCGGATTTATTGGTCCGGGCGATACGCTTCCAAATGAGGATTCACTTTGCCAAACGTATGGTGTTAGCCGAGGGGTTCTGCGGGAAGCAACCAAAGTACTTACCCAAAAGGGCTTGATTTCCACACGACCGAAGATAGGCACCCAAATTCAGCCTCGTGACAACTGGAACCTGTTTGATGCGGATATCATGCTGTGGACCTTAAAATCCGGACATAAAATAACTTTTTTTAAAAAGGTCACTGAGGTCCGGCGAATTATCGAGTCCGAAGCTTGCCGGTACGCCGCCGAGCGGGCCACTCCGGAAGAGATCGCGCGGATCCAATCCTGGTATGAAAAACTTGACGCCACGTTAGACCGCGAGGAGTCATATAACTACGACCGGTATCTGGACATCGATATGGCATTTCATACTTCCATTCTAAATGCCTGCCACAATGAACTGCTCGCTCAGATTGGCCATACCATGCGCCAGGCGGTCCAAATGGCGCGCAAGTCGGACCGCGACGATATTAAGGCTCAACGGGCATCACTACCGCATCATGACGCGATGTTGGCGGCCATTCGGGGCAAAAAGGCTCAGGCGGCCTATGATGCTTCTCAGGCAATGTTTGAACAAGTATGGAAGACGCTGCTTGATAAGGAGCCGATGTTAAAAAAATAAACATCGCCGTCCACAGAACGAGGGTGAACACCAGACAGCAGGTCGAATATGAAATTTAAACAGGATACGACGATTGCCATTGCGCAACGAATCATGCGGCGTTGCGACCAATTACGCCAATTCAGCTCTTTGAACGATGCCTATTTTAGAACCTATTTGACACCGGAACACCGCCTGGCAGCAGAAATGATTTCCAGCTGGATGAAAAAAGCAGGCATGTCTGCCCGAATGGATACCGCCGGCAACGTTGTGGGCCGGTATGAGGGTGTGCTGTCAAACATGCCGGCCATGATCATAGGATCCCATTTCGACACCGTTCGCGATGCAGGGCGATATGACGGTATCCTTGGTATTGTTACGGCCATTGAATGCGTCAACACTATTTATGAGAAACGTCTCCGATTTCCCTTTGCCGTTGAAGTCTATGCCTTTGCCGACGAAGAAGGCGCACGATTTCCGATCCCCTTTATTGGTAGCCGAAGTGTTACAGGTCAACTAAAAGAAGAAGATCTTGTCAAACAAGATGCCGAGGGGATCACGCTGGCCGAAGCGCTAGAATTATTCGGGTTAAGGCCAAGCCAAATTTTCGAAGCGACACGCCAGCCGGAAGAATTGGCAGCCTATGTGGAACTTCATATCGAACAAGGCCCTTGCCTGGAGGCCGACGATTTAAGTATTGCTGCCGTCAGCGGCATTCAGGGACAGACCTTTGCCAAATGCATTCTGCAGGGGCAGGCCGGACACGCGGGAACCGTCCCGATGCCGTTACGCCGGGATGCGCTCGCAGGAGCGGCCGAGGCTGTTTTAGCCGTTGAACAAATTGCCCGCGAAAAAGGGGATGTCGTCGCAACGGTCGGAAGCGTCAGCGCAGAACCCGGGTCTGCCAATGTTATCCCCGGCCGTGTCTCATTTTCCATCGACCTGCGTGCATTTTCCGATGAGCAGCGAGCCAAGGCATACCGCCAAGTGTGCGATAGAATACACGCCACTGCACATGATCGTCGACTCGATGTTGAGATACGGACGATGATGAACCAGCCCGCCATTTCCACCGACCCGCATCTTACGGAGATCATCGCCGCAGCGTGTAGCAAAATAACGGATCGGGTATTTAAGATGACAAGCGGGGCCGGACACGATGCCGAAATCATGGCCACGATGTGTCCAGTAGGCATGATTTTCGTACGCTGCCAGGGCGGTATCAGCCACCATCCGGCAGAATCCGTCCGACCCGCCGACGTGGCTGACGGTTACCAGGCACTGCTGTTAACCATTGAAAAGTATGCCGCAGCCCGCGCGAATACCGGCCGATGTTGATGATACTTCCTTAATCGAAAACAGGGTGAGCCAAGTTTTGGCATCACCCTGTCGCATTTCTAAATTTTGGTCACATCTCTAAATTTTGGATTTATTCTATATCAAATTTTTTCCCGCTTTAAATGTCACAGCGTTACGACCCTTGATCTTCATCTTCTCACCGGTCTGAGGATTGCGCCCCCAACGGGTTTTGCGATACACTTTTTTAAAAGTTCCAAATCCGACCAATGTTACCCGGCTGTTGCGTTTTTTTAATCCGGCAGAGATTCCATCCAGAAATGATTGGAGCGCCTTACCGGCGGCGACCTTTGTGATTCCCGCATCCTTAGCCATTTGTTCAACCAACTCAGCCTTTGTCATCGCGCCTCCTTTCAGAGCTTTGGGGGTTTTCCTAAAGTTTAGACCTGCCATGTGGTTATTAAAAATAAAATCGATAGTCAAGAGAAAATATTCATTTTTCAGTATTTTATGGGACTTCTTCTCGTAAAAGTCCTTACAGCAGTCTGTTTGGTGACAAAAACAGAGAAGAAGCAATTATTGCGCGGCGGCCGGCGGATGGCCTATGGATTACTTTAGGATACCGAATCATTATATTTATCGTCAGGGTTAAATAAGGGATCTCTAAGAGGGTTAAATCCAATACAATGATTGAGAAGTGGTGCGCCCGGCAGGATTCGAACCTGCGGCCTACGGATTCGTAGTCCGGCGCTCTATCCAGGCTGAGCTACGGGCGCACTTTTTGTTTGCGGCAACGACCTTTTAATTCATTTAAGGGAACCTTGTCAATGATCCTTTCCACGTTTTTTCCCGACCCCCAACAAATAACCTTTTATTACAGACATAGTCACACTTGATCTTTGGAAACAATTTATCTTGATCCGAATTATCTTGATCCGGTTATTCTGGTCGAGTATAACCGCCCGCATGACATCTGGGGATGAAAATTTTATGCAGATGGCCCTTGATTTGGCAAAAACCGCCGAAGAACAGGGAGAGGTACCCGTGGGCGCCGTGCTTTTAGACAGCGATAGCCGAAGAATACTTGCCGGCACGCACAATCAATCGATCTCGTCTTCTGACGCAACCGCCCATGCCGAGATTTTAGCCTTGCGCGAAGGGGGGCGAAAACGGTCCAATTATCGGTTGTTGGATACCACCTTGTATGTTACCATTGAACCTTGTGTGATGTGCATGGGCGCCATTATCCATGCACGGATTAAACGATTGGTCTTCGGTGCACCGGACCCGAAGTGGGGGGCGGCCGGTTCATTATATGATTTTTGTAACGATTCAAAGTTTAACCATCAGATTGACGTTGAAAAAGGGGTGTACGAAACCCAATGTCGCCAACTAATTCAAGCATTTTTCAAAAAACGACGCACGGGCAACAATCATCCTGACAACCCGCATCGTAATATTTAGGAGGTCAAATTGACCAATATTATCATTATCGGCACACAGTGGGGAGATGAAGGCAAGGGAAAAATAGTCGACTTGTTGGCAGCCAAAGCAGACCTGGTCGTACGCTTTCAAGGCGGTAACAATGCCGGCCACACCATGGTTGTCAAAGGCGAGCAGTTTATCAGCCACTTGGTCCCCTCAGGCATACTACAGGGCAAAACCTGCCTGTTGGGTAACGGTATGGTTGTCGATCCGGAAGTGCTGATCCAGGAGTTGGATCACCTTGCCGCAAAGGGAATCGATGTGGGCCCCCACATGATTAAGATCAGCGACCGGGCACACCTGATCATGCCCTATCACAAGGCCCTTGATCTGGCTCGTGAACAAAAAAAAGGCGATGGGAAAATAGGTACCACCGGTCGTGGTATCGGCCCATGCTATGAGGATCGCGCGGCGCGTATCGGACTCCGGTTCATTGACTTGCTCGATCCGGAATCGTTTGAAAAGAAAGTGTATGCCGCCATGGATGAAAAAAATTTCACCCTGGGCAACTATTTTTCTGCGGACACCATTGATCCTCATACCGTCGTCACAACCTATATGGAATATGCCGACAGGTTAGCCCCATATATCACCGATGTATCACTTATCCTGGATGGGGCCTTTAAATCGGGTCGTCAGGCACTTTTTGAAGGGGCCCAGGGAACCCATCTGGATATCGACCATGGCACCTATCCTTTTGTCACCTCTTCCCACGTGGTTGCAGGCAATGCTTGCTGCGGGGCAGGTGTGGGTCCTGGGCTGATATCCGGCATATTGGGCATCGCCAAAGCCTATACAACCCGGGTCGGTGCCGGCCCTTTCCCTTCGGAACTTTTTGATGAAATTGGCGACCGCATTCAGGAAAAGGGGGCCGAGTTCGGAGCCACGACAGGGAGAAGACGCCGCTGCGGTTGGTTGGATACTGTCATTTTAAGAAATGCAGTCCGGTTGAACGGACTGACCGGACTGGCAATCACCAAGCTGGATATTTTAAGTGGTCTGGAGTCGATCCGGATTTGTACGGGATATACATATAAGGACAAGGTCATTGATCATTTTCCTGCGGATCTAAAAATACTGGCTGACTGCAAACCGGTTTATGAGACCCTGCCCGGCTGGGAGGAAGATATTTCCAACGCACGTGACCGGAGCGCGCTTCCACAGAATACATTGCAGTTTTTAGCTAGAATCGAAGCCCTAACCGAAACACCGATCGATATAATTTCCGTAGGCCCCGGCCGGAATCAAACGATTGTCGTGCACCATCCGTTTGAACCATCGGGATCTTGATTCAATAAATATTGACAACAAAGTACGAGTGACTTAAAAGGTACCGGATCGTTTGTCGGGACGTGGCTCAGTCTGGTAGAGCACAGCGTTCGGGACGCTGGGGTCGCTGGTTCAAATCCAGCCGTCCCGACCACATGGCTGATCAGGCCTTGCGCTTATCGCAGGGCCTTTTTAGTTCCATACCGATGCCGCAAGTTTCCGGGCCCATGATACCGGCTAAAGCAGGCGATATGCACCTTACCCATTCTTTGTGTTTCCTTTAATGATGGCTGATACCCTCGACGATAAGCTAACCAGATGGCTGGCTCCTATAAAAAAATCCGATGGGGCATGCTATCTGGTCGGTGGTGCCGTGCGTGACCGTCAAATGGGCCGCCCAGTCGCAGACATCGATCTGGTCTGCGATAAGGCAAAACACCTTGCCGAAAAACTGGCTTCTATTCATGGGGCCGCCATGGTCCCTTTTACCAAAAAAGCAACAGCCCAATGCTACCGCTTGATAGATCCGAACCGGCGAAAAGACACCCTTGACATCTCAGAAATACGAGAGAATGGCATCACGGCCGACCTGGCCCATAGGGATTTTACCGTCAATGCCATGGCTCTGGGAATCGACCCAGGTGGCCGGCCGGGGAACCTTCTTGATCCTTTTCGTGGGATGACCGATATTCGAAACAAAAAGCTTCGTGTTGTCGGACCGGATGTGTTCGACAATGACGCTTTACGGTTATTGCGTGCAGTGCGTTTTTCAGCCGAACTCGAATTTGAAATTCATTCCGATACCATCGCCTCCATCCGCTCGCATGCCCATTTAATCAATCACGTTGCCGGGGAACGAATCTGGACCGAGCTTAGAAAGATATTAGAAAACAGTAACAGCACGGCTCTGATAAGATGGATGGATGAATGGCGCATACTGCCCAACCTGTTCCCCGAAATTAAAGAAATGAAAAACTGTCCCCAAAACGCCCACCACCATCTTGACGTCTGGCCCCACTCCTTGATGGTGCTAAATCATTGTGAAAAGATCATCCATAATCCCGCCCATCACTTTAACGAGTGTGCCCCGGTCATTCAAAGCCATTTTCAGGACAAGCGCCGCGTGGCTCCGTTAAAGCTGGCGGCTTTGCTCCATGATGTGGGAAAACCCTATGCACGGGGCGTCAACCCATCCACCGGGCGAATTACATTTTATGGTCACGATAAATTGGGTGCAGACTTGGTCGAACAGGTGGCCCGCCGCTTGCGATTGTCTAATACGGATCGTTCTTATCTGGTTACCATCGTGGCCAAGCACCTGCACATTCTATCTATTTCCCATCCTGACGTACGGCCGGCCACCCGCACAGCCCTTTTTAGAAAATTAACCGACAACACCATTTCTCTGATCATTCACGGAATGGCGGATGTCCTCGCCACCCGAGGGCCTGAATCCAATCATGCCTATCGACAGGCGTATCTGGCCTGGGCAAAAAAGATCATTGCCAATTTTGACCGGACGATAAAGCCCTTATTGTCACCAGAGAATGCGTTGCTCGGAGGAAAAGACCTTTTAGCGTTAGGTTGTTCGGCCGGGCCCTTTAGTCGGAAAAATATTAGGGAAAATTCGCCGGGCCCAGGACGACGGGCACATCCAGGACCGGACCGCTGCGTTGACGCTGGCCAAAAAATTAATCGCAACAGGGAAAAAGAGCGGAAAGAGCACAATACATTGACGGCTATGGAAGAAGTGGTCACCGATCATCGGGCTATCTGGAGCGATGCCAGGAAAATGTCTGCTGTACCGGACAACGGTGTCGACCTGGTGGTAACCTCACCGCCCTACCCCATGATTGCCATGTGGGATGCTATTTTGGGGAATCAACGGGCAGCCATTAAAAAAGCCCTGAAGAAAGGGAGTGGTTTTGCGGCGTTTGAAGCCATGCATGCTTTACTCGATGAGGTCTGGACGGAGGTTTTTCGAATCTTAAAACCCGGCCGGTTTGCCTGCATCAACATCGGCGACGCCACCCGCACCATCGGCGATGAATTCGCCCTATACCCCAACCATGCCCGCATCCTGTCAAAACTGATAGCGCTTGGTTTTACCCCGTTACCCGATATTCTCTGGCGCAAACAGACAAACGCCCCCAATAAATTTATGGGTTCGGGCATGCTTCCGGCCGGGGCCTATGTCACCCTGGAACATGAATATATTCTCGTGGTAAGAAAAGGGGGCAAGAGGGAATTCTCGGATCCGGAACAAAAACAGTTGCGCCGGGAAAGCGCTTTCTTCTGGGAAGAACGCAACCTCTGGTTTTCAGACATATGGTTTGATATCAAAGGAAGCCGTCAGGCATTGGGCGACAGCCATTTAAGAAAGCGGAGCGCGGCCTTTCCTTTTGAACTTCCCTATCGTTTGATCAATATGTACTCGATGAAGCAGGATACGGTCCTCGATCCTTTTTTAGGCACCGGTACCACCCTCTGGGCCGCCATGGCAGCGGGTCGAAACAGCGTGGGTTTTGATATGGACCCCAATTTTGAAACAGGTGTTTTTGCCGATCTCCCCGCCATTCAAAGCGCGGCCAATCAAAAAATCGGGCAAAGGCTAAAGACCCACCGCCAATTCATTGCAGCACGCCTTGACGACAACTACAAGTTCAAGCATACCAACGCCCATTTTGGTTTTCCGGTCATGACGGCTCAGGAGAAGGATCTGCGTTTTGACGAGATCACCGGACTACGCCCGGTACGCCCCAATACCGTTCAGGTCACCTATTGTCCCTGGGAACCGGATCTCGACGATGCTCATGAACTTTCTGATCTTCCGGGGACCCCGCAGCAACAGTCCCTGTTTTCAAAATAAAACATAGTGCTGCATATAAATTGAAATTAAATGCTTTGCCTCTCCATGAGCCTTTTTATCCACGCGCTGAAACAGCGGCCTTTTCTTCACGCTGCTTTAGCCAGTAAGGGTTGATGATATCTTCGAATATACTCATGGCCGCTTCAGCGCCCTGGCCGGTGGCCGTCACGATCTGTTTATAGCCGCCTTCCACATCTCCAGCCGAATAGATGCCCGGTATGTTGGTACGATGACGCTCATCTCGATCGATATACCCTTCCGAGGTCAACGTGATACCGACTTTATCCGCGAGTTCCGTGGCGGGAGTGTACCCGATGGAAATAAATACGGCATCCGTTTCCAATGTCGTTAATTCCTGTGTTTGCGTATTGGCCAATGCTACTTCGGTTACCCGATCCGCCCCTCGAATTTCCTTGACTTGCGTGTTCCATATAATGGGCACTTGGCTTTCTTCCAGCCGGTTGACCAGAAACTCCTGGGCCCGCAAGGTATCGCGCCGGTGAATCAGGGTAACATCGGCTCCCATGTGTTTGAGATACATTGCTTCGGTTACCGCACTGTTTCCGCCGCCGATCATCACGACTTTACGCCCCTTAAACAGTGGCCCATCGCAGGTGGCGCAGTAGCTGACGCCTTTACCCGACAAACGGCTTTCACCGGGAACATTCAAATGACGATGGCTGGCCCCTGTGGCCAACAAAATGGATTTTGTTTTAAATTTACGGCGGGAGGTCTGAACCGTCAACGGCACATCCGGCTCGATACCCACCACTTCCTCGCCCTGAAAAATCTGCACATATTCCAGGGCATGGGATACCAGCATATCGACCAGGGCCTTTCCCCCGACCTGGGTCAACCCCGGATAGTTTTCCACCACGGGGGTTGTGGCAACCTGACCGCCCAACGTATCGCGTTCGATCACGGCTGTTTTTAATCCGCTTCGGACCAGGTAAATACCGGCTGTCAACCCGGCCGGACCACCGCCCACGATGACCACATCCGTTTCCACTTCTTCGGCATCACTCTCCGGAATAAAGATCGTCTGGGCCTGGAGCTTTAAAAGAGAGTCGCAGAAAACCTCTTCGGTTTGAGCCCCCATTCCGATCAACACATCATTGGCATAGGCCTGGGGCACGCTGTGGGCCGAATATTGCTCGGCAATCTTCGGCTTGCACTGGGTATCAATGATCTCGAGAGAGATCAAATCAGGATTCGCCATAGCCGCCTTTACACCGTTAATGGCTTCCTGGGGACAATACGGACAAGTTGGGCTGACAAAGACCTTCACCCGCCGCGGCGAATCAATCTTATCGATAACACGCCGGGATTCTTCGCTCAACCGACTGTCGCCCAGTCCGATGAGAAGCATCGTCTCTAAAAAGGTCCGACCTTCTTCGCCCATGGGCGCACCGATCCAGCGAATGTGATATCGATCAGGGGCAATGACCAACGTCGGTGATTCAACGACCCCGTACTCAAGCGCTTTTGCATGGCTTAAATCATATTCCCGCATCGTGATTCGGTCAGTCAAGCCCCTAAAGGCACGAACCACTTGCCGTGTAGCGTCACAAAAAACGTCGTCTTTGCCCTTTTCCGTAAATAAAAACAGCTCTATATTGTTCGGCAGGTTTTTGAATGTATTTTGAAGCTGCCGAATATGCTCATCATTCATGTCAGAATCTTGGGGCGCGCCCGGTTCAAATGAATCCACCATAATCGAACCTCCACAATATTATTTTTTGTTTTACAATGTCTCTTTTCGGCAGTATCTATCATTGAGCCTAAGGAGATTTTACAATTCAATCGACCATAATCATTTCAAAAAATAAGGGTGTCTTGGTTCAGTGTCAACCAAATAGGGTGCAGCCTTACGGGGGCCATTCCCGTTGGCAATGCTCAGAAATGATTGAGATGACGAAATGGGAACTTATATGACCATCCAAGACAAAAGCCTGTTCATTCAGTTCCCTGTGACACCGGCCATGACCGCTGAAAATACATAGTAAAAACGGAGGATAAATGGGCGAAATAAAAAGTACGTTGGATCTTGTCATGGAACGGACCAAGAATCTGGCTATGAGCGAGAGTGAAAAAGAAAAGCAGCGGCAAACCGAGTTAAAAAAACGGTTAACGGGGCTGATTCAGAAAGTGGATGATCAGGCGATTAAGCTGAGCGAGTTTGATGAGCAGTTGGAAGAACTCCAAAACAAATTTGGCCCCGACACGGCTGCCCACATTCTTGAAATGGTATTAGACGGAGTGGGATTAAATCACGACAGCACCCGACGATTAGACCTGCTTGCGGACCATTTCAAGTTGGATATATCATCCGTATCTACCGTCCTGGATCAATACCGCCTAAGCGTTGAGGATCTGAAAAACAGACATATTGAAGTATTAAAATCCGCCCTCTCCAACAATTTTAAAATATCCGGTACGGCCGTGATACCCAATATCGAAACCGATCCGGACTGGCAGCAAAAGCGTCAGGTTGTCGCCGAGCGTTTTCAAGATCAACTCGCGTTAGAAAAACAACGCATGATTGCCCAATAGAATGCTTTCGGTTGGGAATCAGGTTCAAATAGTCCTATTATAAAAGATCTGAGGTACCTTCAGACATAGGCAAACCAATAGCTCGCCAATTGATCGAAATTGGCCTTGACGGCTTCCCTGCCGACAATAATCTCTCCATGTCCGGGCAACACCCATTCGATATCCAGCTCGGCCATGCGCTGAATGCTCACTTTAATAAGATTTCCGTCACCGCCGGGAAGGTCCGTCCGCCCCAGGCCTTCCTTGAAGATAAGATCTCCGGTGATCAGCAACTTTTGCGCGGGCCAATACAAGCACACGGATCCGGGAGAGTGGCCCGGTGTATGAAATACTTGCAACTGAATATCGCCTGCCGCCAAATCGCCCTCGGTCAGGAAAAAATCGGGCGCCAAGTCGTTAAAGGCCTCTCCCAGGGAAGACTGAAAGCGCGGCGCCATATTTTTAACGAAATCCCATTCCTCGGTATGCAATGTTGTTCGAGCCGGCAAATCCTTAAATAGACTCACGCCTTCTATATGATCAGGGTGGCCATGGGTACAGATAACCAGGTCAATGTCACTTAATGCATATCCGGCCGTATCCAGATCTTTTTCAACGTGATCGAATAAATGCTTATGCCCGGGATCGATCAAAATATTGGTGTCACCATGAATAAGGTAGGTATTGCAATTGTTTACATTAAAAGATTCCCACATAAACCCTTGTATTTTTTCATTGATTTTCATTCTAAAATATTCCCTTGGTATTAAATTGGTGTTAAGTCGTTTAGTCCGCGCCATCGACGATTATAGGCATCGGTTAACGCCCTTTCTGGTTGTTCAAAATATGACCATTGGTGGGTTATCGTCAAGGCCACGTTTCAGGTCCCTTTCATCTTCATTTTTATTCTTAAACAACCTTGACAATACCGCATCATTGGTATTATTTAGTTCTGTTTATGCCAGGGTTGGCATTTTGTATCCTTGCTCCAGCGGTTAGCCGCGGGGCTACACATCCATGAGGAGGTTCAATGCGTAGGTACGAGACGATTGTTATTCTCGATCCGGATTTGGGAGAAGAGGGTCGCGGCCAATTTTTTGATCAGATCAAGGAGTTGATTGATCAATACGATGGTCGCCTGGTTAAGTTTGATGAGTGGGGGAGCCGTAAGCTGGCCTACAAGATCAAGAAAAAGCCACGGGGGCATTATTTACGCCTCGATTATTGTGGCACCAACGATCTTGTCGCTGAAATGGAACGGCGGTTTAAAATTAATGACGCCTACCTTAAGTTTATGACGGTACTTCTGGAAGATGAGGTTGATCTCGAGGCGATCGAGACCGAAATCACCGAAGAAGAAGAAAAAGTTGCCGCCGCAAAGGAAAGGGTCAGATTGGCTGAAGAGGAAGCGCAAAAGAGAGAAGCAAGTGAAGCCGCTGCCGCTGCCGAGACCGAAACCGCAGAACCGCCCAGTGAGATAGCGGTGGAAAATTCGCCGTCGACGGATACCGAATCCAAATCACCCGAAACCACGGAAACGGCAACCGAAGACGCCCCAACCGATTCAGACACCCCTGACGATAAGGAGTAACCATGGCCTTCAATACCTCGAGGCAACCGACATTTAAAAGAAGATTTTACCGCCGTAAAGTATGCCGATTCTGTGCCGATAAAACCCTAAACATCGATTATAAAGATCCAGGGCAATTAAAATTTTACATCACTGAACGAGGGAGAATTATTCCTCGTCGTATTTCGGGTACGTGTGCCACCCATCAGCGTCAATTGACGCGTGCAATCAAACGCGCCCGATCCATCGCCCTGCTGCCGTTTGTCGGCAAATATCAGGGAAGATAATTTTTTTTAACATAGGAATCCCGTCTGGGATGCCATCGCTTTTTATAAGCGACATGAAACGGTTGTTAAAGGCCTCATGGGGCCATGCATCCGGAGTAAACGGGTAATGCCTGATTTGGCCAAAATGGAAGTCAAAGATCTTGTGGGTAGCATTACACTGGTCTGCTTTCTGTTCGGCATGGCGGTTTATCTGCCCGTTTTGGGCTTTTTCTTCGCCTTGTTTATTCCGCTTCCGGTCATGTACACGCAAACCAAACGGGGCCTTCATTACGGTATTATTATCGCAGCGATTTCACTTTTTGTGATCTCGCTGATAATCGGTGGGATTGGTCCCGATCTGTTATTTTTTGCCGAATTGCTTTTAATCGGCATCTTTTTGTGTGTGCTCTTTGAAAAAAAATTTCCGGTGGAGGCGGTGGTGGTTTTAACATGCCTGATCGTTCTAATATCAGGCGCCACCGGATTGTTTTTGTACAGTCTGACTCTTGGTCAGGGGGTTGGCGCACTGTTGTCGGCTTATGTCATGCGAAGTCTTGAACTAACCATGGCTTTGTATAAAAGTGCCGGTCTTCCTGATGAGAGCGTCCGGATATTTTCCGAGTCGCTCAAAGAAATTCACTACGTGCTTGTCAGAATTACGCCCGCTTTGATAACGACCATGACCATGATAGTGGTTTGGGCAAATTTGTTGATGGCTCGTCCCATTTTTACTGTTTCCGGGTTACCGGTTCCTGACTTTGGTCGGCTGAATGAATGGCGCACACCGGAGGTTTTGATTTGGCCGGTTATCTGCTGTGGTGGTATTCTGCTTCTACCATTGGGTAGCCTTAAGATGGTTGGCTTAAACGTGCTGATCATTCTTTTAACGGTCTATTTTTTTCAGGGGATCGCCATCGTCTCCTTTTATTTTAACCGCAAACAGTTCCCCAAGATTGCCAGGTTTCTGCTCTACGGTTTGATTTTTATACAGCAATTGCTACTTATGGTGGTCATTGCTTTTGGCTTTTTCGACACCTGGCTCGATTTTCGTAAACTTAATAAAAAACCTGAATAATACAAAATATCCATTCCCAATTGACAACGAAAAGAGGTAAAAATGAAAGTTATTTTAAATGAAACCATTGAATCCCTCGGGATTATCGGTAGCGAAGTAACGGTTTCAGATGGGTATGCGCGTAACTATTTGCTGCCCCAGGGAAAGGCCCTGGCCGACACCGCCCAAAACCGGCAAAGAATAAAAGACCAACGAAAAAAAATTGATCTGCAAATCGCCAAAGAGCGCAAACTGGCTGAAGAGATGGCAAATCAATTAAAAGATGTGGTGTGTACCATTTCAGCCAAAGCCGGCAATGAGAACAAACTTTACGGGTCGATCACTATTAACAACATCATCGAGAATCTGGCCAAACAGGATATTAAGGTGGAAAAACGAATGGTTCTATTGCAAGCGCCCATCAAGGAAACGGGCAGCTACAAAGTTCCGATTCGTGTTTATGCCGAAGTGGAGCCGGAAATCACCGTTGAGGTTGTATCCGAAGCATAATATCCGCCTGATCGATCGACACATTGCGCCTCGGCTGGGTCTGATTCCGCCCGTGGATACGTTTTAGGGCGCAACCCCGCCCGGTCAGGCGCTGACATGGCAACCATCCGATCCCGGCAACCCAACACCCATTTAGCGTACAAAAATGCCGCCAGAATCAAAAAACAGAACCGATCCCTCTTTGCAAAGCCTCCCTCCCCAAAGCCTGGAAGCCGAAGAGTCCTTGATCAGCGCGATTCTCCTCGATAGCGATACGTTTCTGGACATCATCGAGATCCTGACACCCCGGGATTTTTACCGCCGCGCGCACCAGATCATTTTTGAATCCATTGAGGGACTGTTTGACCAAAACGAACCCATCGACCTCGTAACGGTCACCAATTCACTGCGCAGCACAGGAAAACTTGAAGCGGTGGGTGGCGCCGCCCATTTGGCATCGATTATTGAAACGGTCCCGGCGGCGCCGAACGTTCAGCACTATGCCCGCATCGTTCATGGCAAAGCCCGATTGCGTCGGCTGATTCAAAAGGCAAATGAGATAACCAAGCGGTGTTACGAAGATCCGGGTCCGGTGGACGATATCGTGGACTTCGCCGAATCGTCGGTGTTTGAAATAGCCGAAGATCAAACCCGTCCGGCCTTTCGCCAGCTGGGTAAAATTCTCGCCCATAATTTCGATACCCTGGAAAAACAACAGGAAAATAAAACCCTGCTCACCGGGGTACCCACTGGATATTCCAAGTTAGACAGCATGACCTCCGGCCTGCAACCTTCGGATCTGATCATTCTCGCCGCCCGTCCAAGTATGGGAAAAACAGCATTTGCTTTGAATATGGCACGCAACGCCGCTGTGGATGGTGGTGTGTCGGTAGCCTTTTTTTCCCTGGAAATGTCCATGGAGCAACTCTCATTGCGCATGCTTTGCTCCGAGGCAAAAGTCGATTCATTTCGTCTGCGAACCGGCTTTTCCAGCCCGTCGGATTGGAGTGACCTGACCGATGCTGCCAGCCGGCTTTCCCCTGCACCGATTTACATTGACGACTCCCCGGATATTTCGGTCATGGAAATTCGGGCCAAGGCCAGGCGCTTAAAACTCGATAAAGGCCTCGGCCTGGTCATAATCGACTATCTTCAATTGATGCGCACTCGTGGGCAATCCGAACGCCGTGATCTGGAAATATCGGCAATATCGAGATCGTTAAAAATACTCGCCAAAGAAATCAGTGTTCCTGTCGTGGCCTTGTCCCAGTTGAATCGTAAACTTGAAGAGCGGCAGGACAAACGCCCACAGCTTTCCGATTTGCGAGAATCCGGCGCCCTTGAGCAAGATGCGGATGTCGTCGCTTTTATTTACCGGGATGAGGTCTACTATCCCGATAAGGAGGATAATAAAGGGCAAGCCGAGCTGATTGTCTCCAAACAGCGTAATGGCCCCACCGGTAAGGTTCCGATGACATTCTTACATGCCTATACCCGTTTTGAGGAAGCGGCCACGACCCCTCCCCCCAAAACGTATGATCATTAAGACCGCGCCGGATTGCGATTGATGAAATCCGTTTTCGGCAACCTCACCGGACTTAAAGCCGACCAGATCCGCCGGATAGAAAGACTGTATCGTCGTAAAATTCCGCCCCGATTCATTGCCACCCCCCAGTCTATACTTGAAATCAGCCGACTCTCCCGGGAAATTCAACGCCAGATTGCCATAATGGTTACCCGGCAGGGTAAAATTGCCTTTGTAATCGTCGGGACACAACGGCGGATCGTCATTCCGGACATGCGTGACTATCGTACGGCACCCGGCCGACTAAACGGGTTACGGTGCGTGCACACCCATTTGGCCGATGAGCCACTGACTTTAGACGACCTGACCGATCTGGCACTTTTGCGGCTCGACCTGATGGCCGCGATAACCGTAGCGGCTAACGGCGACCCTTTACAGGTCCACGCCGCCCATATTCTGCCTGGCAAAAAAGACCCGCCCTATCAACACCTTGACCCCATGCGCCCCAATGAGGCCGATATCGGTTGCGATGAGCTTATTAAAGCCATTGAAACCGAACTGGCCGCCCGTCACACCGGTTTTGACGCCGGTATGGGAAAAGACACAGCGCTGCTTGTCAGCGTTTCCACGGCACCTCGAAAGGTGGCCCAAAATGCGTTGGCGGAATTGTGTGAGCTGGCGAAGTCCGGCGGCATCCGTGTCATTGATACCGTGCTTCAGATTCGAAAGAAAATTGACCCCCGCCTTCTAATGGGGCGCGGAAAGCTCATGGATCTGGCCATTCGCGCCCTCCAGGAAGGCACGGGCTTAATCATTTTTGACCAGAATCTGACACCATCCCAAATACGGTCCATTACGGATCTGATCGAACTTAAAGTCATCGATCGGACCCAACTCATCCTGGATATCTTTGCCCAACGCGCACGTACCCGTGAAGGCAAGCTCCAGGTGGAACTGGCCCAGCTCAAATACCTGCTACCGCGTCTCGTCGCAAAAAATACGGCCATGTCCCGTTTGACCGGTGGAATCGGGGGACGTGGTCCGGGTGAAACCAAGCTCGAAATCAACCGTCGGCGGGTCCGCCAGCGAATCCGCGCCCTGGAAAAAACGCTGGACAATGTGCGCAAACATCGCCGACAGCAACGACTTCGGCGGCGTCGAAACCGCATACCCATTATCTCCATTGTCGGATATACCAATGCGGGAAAATCAACCCTATTAAATACCTTGACACATAGCCGGGTGCTGGCCGAAAAACGCTTATTCGCCACCCTGGACCCATCCAGTCGCCGCTTGAGATTTCCCCAGGATATGGAAGTTATTATTACCGATACGGTGGGCTTTATTCGCGACCTGCCAAAGGATCTGATGGTGGCCTTTCGGGCAACCCTGGAAGAGCTGGAGAGCGCTGATCTGTTATTGCATGTCATCGACATTAGCATGCCCAGAACCGGTGAACGGATTCAGGCGGTGGAAAAAATTCTGTCTGATTTGTCCCTGCATACCATCCCGACGGTTCGCGTACTAAACAAAACCGATCGTATCAGTCAGGACCGGACCAACCACCTTGCCCACTCCATCGGTGGTGTCCCCATATCCGCCATTGACCGCCAGACGCTTCGACCGCTGATTGATGAAATCGTGTCCTCCCTAAAACATGGCCATCCGGCGGTGAATCGATCACACATTCCATCGCCGATTGAAAATTAACAGGATAATTCGACCCTGTTGATATAACATGCAGACCTAACCGCCATGTCGATAAACGATACCGCACAGTAACGATTTTTTTATTTGACAAGGCATTTCCACTCTTTTATGTTTACATCACAATTTAACCGGTCATTGAAGGTGCCCCAAAAGGCTTAAAAGGGAATTCGGTTTAATTCCGGAACGGTCCCGCCGCTGTATTTGGTGACGAAATCCGCAAACAGCCACTGCTTTGTTTTCAGCAAAGTGGGAAGGCGCGGAGATTAGGTAGACCCATCAGTCAGAAGACCTGCCCCAATGATTAGTGTTTGCGGAGATGGTAAATCCCCAAGCGGTTTAGGCTGCTTGGGGTTTTTTATTTTTAACGTTTATCTATCATTAGGAGAATTAACGATGACGAATACCAAACTCAGCCAAATTTTGTCCGATATCAAGCCTGTAGATAATAACTGGCTTGAAAAAGCCGGTGAAAGAACCGCCCAATTGCTCATGCCGACACGCGCTATGGGCCGTCTCCATGAAATATCGGAAAGACTTTGTGCCATTGGAGCGACTCTGACGCCTTCCATCGCCAAAAAAGGCATCCTGATTATGGCAGGCGACCATGGTGTCGTAGCGGAAGGTGTGAGCGCCTATCCACAGGAAGTTACCGGCGCCATGGTTCAGACATTTTTAGCCGGTGGTGCCGGAATCAATGCGGTTTCCAGCCATATTGGTGCCGATGTATGGGTTGTGGATATGGGGATCGTTCCCGAGCTGTCTTCAGATGTGATGAAAAATAGCGGGCAATTAACGATAAACAAAATCGCACCCGGCACGGCCAACCTGGCCATTGGTCCAGCCATGACACCGGAACAGGCCAATCAAGCGCTACTGGCTGGTTTCAACCGTGCCTCAGCACTTTTTTCGGAGGGATATGAACTTATGGGCACAGGCGATATGGGGATCGGCAACACCACGCCATCCGCTGCCATCGGCGCAGTCTTGACCGGTTGCGACTTGGACAAAATGGTTGGCAGGGGTACGGGTGTGGACGATACGGGGTTGAATCGAAAAAAAATGGCCATTAAAAAAGGCATCGAAACCAACCAGCCTGACCCTGACGATGGTATCGATGTACTCTCTAAGGTTGGCGGTTTCGAAATCGCCGGAATTGCCGGTTCCATTCTCGCCGGCGCCTATCATCAAAAACCGGTCGTGATCGATGGCTTTATCTCGACGGCCGGTGCGCTTATCGCCCACGCCCTTAATCCGACAGTGACCGACTACCTGTTTGCCGGACATTGTTCGGCCGAAGCCGGGCACCGGGCCATGCTTGCCCATCTTAAACTCGAACCGATCCTCGATTTGGGTATGCGATTGGGAGAAGGCACCGGCGGCGCTTTGGCTATGGGTTTAATGGATGCTGCGGTTAAAGTCTTTAGGGAAGTACTGACATTTGAGGAAGCGGGAATTCCGGGAAAAGATGCATAGAGGTAAAGTAAGGCAACAAATGGTATACCCAATCCATTGATACGAAGGAAGGTGAATATGCAATCCGAGGATACATTGTCCATTTTTAACTTCTTACGACTTTCGAAAAGGATCACCACATCCGGGATGCCGCTAAAAGATGAAATACCCCTAATTGGCGGATTAGACACAGACTTAATCATCACCCTGGTCCCTGATGGTATTGGAACGGATCTTCCCGGTGAGGCGGACCTGGTTAAAGCCGTGGGTTTAGATTTTGTGAGGATACCGGTTTACTGGGAAAGGCCGCATATAGATAATTTTAAAGATTTTTGCCGAACCATGGCGGAGAATAAGGACCAAAATATTCATGTCCATTGTGAAGCCAATATGCGGGTATCCGTGTTCATGGCGCTTTTCCGGATGATCATCCAGGATTGGCCGAAAGATAAAGCCATGGCGCCGGTGGCTGAAATCTGGAAACCCAATAATACCTGGCAGGCCTTTATTCAAAAAGTATGGGACAACCGTGACCAGATTATGAAAATATAATAGAGACAAATACCTAAAATTCAACAAACAGGCTGACTATATGAAACTCCAACTCATTCGAAACGCTACCATGCGCATTGAAATGGCCGGCACCACCCTTCTCACCGACCCCATGCTATCCGATGTGGGGGCCATAGAATCCTGGGCCGGTATCGCGCCTAACCCGACAACGCCTTTACCCATGACAATGGCCGAAATCATGGCGAATATCGATGCGGTACTGGCGTCTCATGTGCATCAAGATCATTTTGACAAAATTGCCTATGAAACCTTACCAAAAACCCTGCCGGTTTATTGTCAACCCGTTGATGTAGAGCGTTTTCGCGAAGAAGGATTCAAGACAATAAACCCCGTCCAGGAACAAATGCCGCTCAACCAAATCCGTATAACCCGAACCGAGGGGCAACATGGCAGCGGGGATATCCTCAATGAATTGGGGGAAGTATCCGGATTTGTTTTGGAGGCAAATCATGAACCGACCGTTTATTGGGTCGGAGATAGCATCTGGTGTCAACCTGTGAAGCAAATTGTAGCACGTGTGCGCCCGGATATTATTATCGTGCATGCCTCCGGCGCGAAACTTCCGGGCAGCGATGTCATCATCATGGATGATGACATGGTTATCGCCCTTTGCAACCATGCACCGCAAGCGACTGTTGTCGCTGTTCACATGGAAGCTTTGGATCATTGTTTTATCACACGAGAACAGCTACGACAAACCGCTCACAAAAATGGGATATCCAATCGCCAACTATTGATCCCTGCCGATGGCGAGAGCCTTCATTTTGACGGTTAAATCACCGTTAAATATAGATGGTTCAGCCAAGCATCGGTCTAAAAAACGATAGACCGAAGATTGCCAGATTTCCCAGGACATGAACCGTGATGGCAGTGATCAGGCTCCCTGTCTTTTCATAGGCAGCGGCAAATACAATCCCGCCCGCGACCTGGGTCAGCGGAACGCCAACGCCGGAAAGATGGGGCAGGACAAAAACGCCGGTGCTGACAATCATCGCCAACCAGAATCCCCATCGCCGCAAAAACCCGAACACAACGCCTCGGAAAAACATCTCTTCCGCGATAGGGCTGATCAAACCACCCACAAAGAAGAAGCCGATCAGATTCAGATATCCCGAGGGTAAACGCACACCGATCAATCGCACCGGATTGATACCCATTAAAAAAAGGCCCGAAAAAACGGCCAAGACAACCAAACCGAATCTTAACGACCAAACCATTCCCCGGACCAAACCCTGCCCAGCAGTTTCTTTAGATATCCCAATAGCCGACAGTCCGTGGGAGACATGGCCAATAATGAAGCCGATCATCAGAATTTCGACCATTCGGATCCCACCGGTAATAAAAATCGGATGGATCGTTATCCGGTTGGCAGCCATGATAACCATTGCCTCCGTGACCCCAACCGCCGCGAGGGATAGCAAAAAAGGTTTTAGTTCAACGCGTATTGTCGCCATTTCAACTTTTTCAATGCATTGTAGGCGTACCATTGGACGTACCAGTGGTTCGACTGTTGTAGTTTGTCCAAAATGATTGGGATCGCCTGGCGGTTTAATCGTATGCCCAATGATCGCAAGGCCATGCAAACCACATTGGGGCTGGAATCGTTGAGCATCTCCAAAAGATCGCGATATGTCGGTTCCCCGCGACCGTGCGCCAATATACGGGCCAGCCGATAACGGACGGCGACATAGCGGCTATGCAGGATTAGGGGATATATCGGATATGAGGAGAGGTCAACCCCTTCCCTTTCCAGAAGTTTGAGACCTGTCAATCGTTTCTGCGGATCGGAGGATCCGACCAGATCAAACATCATTGTACGAGACGGTTTCATCATTTTGGCAGCGTTCAGTGGCCATATTACAATAACCCCCAAGATAAGGCAGGTCATCGAAGCACCGATCGTCGCCACCCGTATCGGTAACACCTGAGCCAATACCATACGGATTGCACCGAATACCGACAGATAGACCAATAGGGGGAGCCCGCATAACAGCGAAATCAAAATAATTTTTCGAAGCCCCCAATAGTTGTCGAATGCCCGTGTAAGCTGCAGTAGAGAGGAGTCTGGGCTTTTTAAAAACGAGTCAGCCTGCATCCGTTCGGTCCTGATGCGGGATTCAATGATTAAATGTCCATCGGCACCCGGCCGGAAAACCATATTCGCTTGATCTTCGGTGGGCACGGGCAAATAATCACGGGCCGCGAGGGTATCGCCAAGAGATGACCTTAGTGAAGGTCGAAACGTATCATCCAGATAAACCGTGCGTATTTGCTTCTGGGCCAGGGATTTAAAAGATTCGGCCGGATACAGGCTATATCGATAGTAAAAATCATTCACCGCCCGACCCGGTGAATTGGACAATAGTAATTGATCCCGCACATCGCTAAAAACATCTCGATCAAATCGAGATAAGCCCAAAAGGGCCAATATTATGATCGGCCCAAAAAGCAAAAGTATATGGATAATAAAACCATCTTTCTTCGGCCTGGCCCCCCATTTTTTATCCACCAGACAAAGAAGCAACGGAATGAAAAGCAGGTAGAGCGAACCAAAAAGGTTAAAACCGTTCCAATTGCATCCAACCAATCCCCCGGCAACCAGGACCGTCAACGTTGCAGCCCCCCATTTCGGCCTGTTCAAAGGGCCATTGAACAGTTGTAGCCACCCGATGGTAAACAGGCTTAAGAAAGCGCCCACCGTCAACGTAAAAAAAAGCCCTCCTCCCATTGCCGCCTTTAGAGACAATAGCCCTGGTTCGATCCGGTCACCAGGCACAGCGATATATCCCGATTCTATCACTGACATGACACGGTTATACAGGGTATGATTAGACCAGCCGACCTGAATCGTAGCAACTATCTGGGCCATCACCAGACCGGCCCCAATCGCTATTGACGTTGAGTAATTATGTTGTTCAGATTTACGTGCGGGTTGTGTAGCCATCTTTTGTTAATTCAAACCGGTCCTATTCGGTAAAAATAAGGTGTATTAAACCCTAGCACGCTCCAGGAATGACATCAATTAAAATCAGGTTTCTCGATTCTGTTGGCTTGGTATTCTTAATTGATACAGTATCTGGGGAAACGAATGTTTATCATTATCGCTACACGGGAAAAATATAGGGGTTAGCCGCAGGTAATGGACTTTAAAGAGAAGGATCTTTTTCAGGCTGGACTCAAGGCAACAAGCAAAGCCGTTTTTGATGAGTACCTTAAAATATTCCAAATGGTGGTGAAGGTTGAAGGGTATAAGTCATCAATCACTTATTTTCATCATAGCATCCGGATCCATTAGAATGGTTTCACCTTGAACATGAAGCATGTACCCACGTAGAAGACCCTTTTCATATATCCTTTCCGCCGCAGAGACTCCCTGGTCAAGCGCCTCCAACCGTTTAGCAGATGTCAACCTGCCAACGGTTTCAGTGACAAAGGTATCACCCAAATCGGAAAGTGAGTCCAACTCGCAGGCCCGGGTTTGTTGGATATTTTTACTATAAACAACCGTTTTGCCGGCAATAAAGGTCGCGGCTGCATCGGCGAGTCCGGCGCTACAGCCCCAGACTGTGACCATATCAGCCACCCCAGGCGAATGGCTTCTACCAGCCCACCCACTGGATGCCACACCACCAATGCCGGATCCGCCCTCCACGTGAAGTTGTCCGAACAAGTTGTCTGAACCGGGAAGCTTTAACCCTACGACTACGCGCTCCCCGGTATTGACTCTAACAGCAATATCCCCGCCGTTGTTGACAATCACCCGATCAGCCCCCAGATCGATGGCCCGGGCTGCCACCTCGTCAGCAACAGCTCCGGCAACCGCGGCCAGCGGGGTTAAATCCTCGGATATACTCCGGACGGCGACAAATGCCCTTTCAACCACGCTTGGCAGAGGCCGATCGATAGGGAGGACAGAGACGTTCCGCTTAAGGTAGCCCTGGAACGCAGATAACGTCTGCAGGTGGAAAAGAGCGGCGCGGGATACTTTTGCCGCAATAACGGGCCGGGCCTGGCCCTTTCGCCAAACTGAAACAGTCAAGGTCATGGGGCCCCAGTCTACCAGGACCAGATCTTCAGCAACTACCTGTACGACCGGCTGAATTGGATCCATAACGGCCTACATTTCTAAATCCTTGTTAATAGTGATACCAGCGGCTATCATCTCTTTTAGTGCGCTGGTCGTTGTATCCGGTGCTACCCCCTTGCACAATGACTCAATCACGGTGACTTTAAACCCTGCGGCTACCGCATCCATCGCCGTTGCTTTCACGCAATAATCCGTGGCGATACCATAAATAATCAGATCGGTGATCCCGTTTCGTTTCAAGATCTGGTTCATCTCCGTTTTATCTCCACCGTCGTCCTGAAATCCGGAATAGCTGTCATAGCGCTTATCCTTACCCTTTTTAACGATCGCTATAAATAGATTGTTATCCACCAATACCCGGGCATTTTCCGTTCCCTGAACACAATGAGGCGGCCAGAGCACCTGCGTATGCCCACCGATTTCGATCGCTTCAAAGGGTTTTTTGCCATCATGGTTTGAAAAAAAGGAAACATGCTCAGCCGGATGCCAGTCCTGGGTGCCGTAGATGGGATATCCTTTATCGCTAAGCGTTTTGGTTACTTCTTTTACTTTAGCAACAAATGCTTCATCCGTACCATCAACCGCCAGTGATCCATTCTTAAATGTAGTGAAATCACCCTGTAGATCAACCACAATGACGGCCGTTTTTCCTTCTGCCGCTATCGATGTAGAGGATGTAGCCATAATGAGTCCTCCAATAATCACTGTTAAAATGAAAGCATTCAAAGTACGCATTTTTACCTCCTTAATATCGTTGTGAAGTGTAAAACATGTTGATTATTAACAGCTTAAATACGATCCATTACGCTTACCTCAGCATCATCTCAGGCAAAAAAAGGGCCATTTGCGGGAAAATAGTAACGAGCAGGACAATTCCGATGATAGCGATTAGAAAAGGAGTGACGCCTTTGAAAATCGTCTCAACAGGTACATCACCGGCCACCCCGGCGACGGTATATATATTAAGCCCCATTGGGGGGGTAATAAGGCCGGCCTCCATCATTAAAACTGAGATAACCCCGAACCAAACCGGATGAAAATTAAGGGATTCGATCACTGGAAAAACAACCGGCATTGTCAGGACCATCATTGAAATGGCGTCCAAAAGACAGCCGAGAAGCAGGTAGATCGTGATAATTACTGCAAGGATCACGTAGGGCGAAACTTGAAGCGATGCGGCCCAGCCGGCGGCACGCATTGGGATTGTCGACAGTGCCAGAAAATAGCTGAATACGTTGGCTCCGGCTACGAGAAACAAAACCATGATCGAAATGCGTACCGCTTCTTGCAACGCTCCTACTAGAATATTCAATGTGAGCTTACCTTTGATCAGAGCCGCCGAAAATAGGATTGTTGCTCCGATAGCCCCGGCTTCAGTGGGTGTGAAAAAACCACCGTATATACCCCCCATGACGACTAAAAAAATAAGAAGTGGCTCCCATATCCCCACTAATGACTGTAATTTCCCTTGCCATGATACTGGATCCAAACTCACAGGAGCCAACGTAGGATTAATTTTGACCATCAAAATGACGATCAGAATATAGGCCAACGCCAGGGCGATACCGGGAACCATTCCGGCCACCAGCAGTTTTCCGATGGATTGCTCGGTTAACATACCGTAAACGACGAATCCAATGGATGGCGGAATCAGAAACCCCAAAGTACCTCCGGCGGCAATACTACCGGTTGATAAATAGGGGGAGTATTTAAAACGATTCATTTCCGGCATTGCCACTGTTCCCAAAGTAGCTGCCGTAGCCACCGACGAGCCGGAGACTGCTGCAAATCCAGCACAGGCACCAATCGTGGCGATGGCTAAGCCGCCGGGGAGGGGTCTAAACCATTTTTCAAAAGCACTGTACAGGTTTTTGGTCATTCCGGAGGTTCCCGCAAAACCTCCCATAACGATAAAAAGAGGAATGACCGTGTAGGGATAATATGAGGCGACCTCGTATACCGTACTGGCGACCATCGGCAAAGCCGCGCCAAAGCTGGTTAAATAACTTACCCCCAAAAAGCCCACTAGCATCAGCGCATAGGCGATGGGCATCCCCACGAACAGCAGCCCAAAAACAAAAAAAGTGCCGATTATTCCAATGATGATAGGATCCAAACCTTATCTCCCGAATAGACGCTTTCCGGCCTCAGCCAGGTCGATAACCAATTCCAAGGTCAAAGCAGTCGCCGCAACAAAAACGAGGAATTTAAAAGGCCACTGCGGTACCCTTAACATGTCGCTGACAGCTTTTTCTTCCATACCCAAAATCCACCCCTGCCAGGCTAAAATAATCACAATAAAGAGGCTGAGTAGCGTGGTCACAACATCAAGGCTATTCCTCACCTGGCGTGGCAGCCATTTAATAAACATCTCCACCCGGACGTGTCCCTTGACCTGATGGGTATAAGCGACACCGAGCAAAACAAAAATGGCCAGCATATAGCTGGATATCTCCATGGTACCGGGTATGGGCTTGCTCCATATAGCCCGGCCCAACACCTCACCTGTGGTTAAAAGCATCATCGGAATGAGAAGGACCATGCCCACATAACAGAGCACTCGTGTTGTTTTCTGTAAATATTCCTTGAATTGAAATCTTGTTATCATGGTCCCTCTCAAGCAATGATTGCATCCGGGTGGTGGCTATTCCTGCAAAGCGGGGGGAATGACATCACAGGTCAATCCCTCCCCCTTAACAACCCGTGAGTATAACTTAACGGCGTCCTCTGCGGGTAGTCCCTTTGCGGTCATATCCTTGATCCAGGTCTCGGTAACCGTGGTAAATCCCTCGAACCACTTGGTCTGTTCTTCGTCCGGTAGTTCGTAAAGATCAACACCTTTGGCGGCAATATCTTTCATCATCTGGGCGTAAACATCATTGTTTAAACCGTGAGTTGTATGGAAGGGATTGGATACGACCTCTGTCACTATTTTCTGCAGGTCGGGGGCCATCTTATCCCAGCTTTTCTGGTTCATGACCACCCCTTCGGTGACACACCCGAAAGTGGAGATAACACCGTATTTGGCAACCTCATGCAGTTTGAAGGCCAACACCAGAGGCGGACAGGTAACCAAACCGTCGATCGTACCGGTTTCAAGTGCCAGATAGACATCTCCCAACGGCATGAAGACCGGCTCGGCACCAAGGGCTTTAATATAATTGGTTTGAAACCCTCCAGGCGAGCGGATCTTTAACCCTTTGCAGTCGGCTAGGCTCCGCACCGGTTTCTTGGTCCATAAATAGGCGGAAATACAACCATTTAGTTCCAAAACCTTCACACCTTGGAACTCCTTTTGAATCGCCGGGTTTTGTTCTAACATGCTGTTACCGATCCGTGCAGCGGTGTCTTTCCCTTTAACGGGTGTGGCCAGCGAAAGAATGTCGGCCATCGGGAAGCGTCCCGGTGTCCAGGTGGCGGTAAAATAGCCCATATCCGACAGTCCATTTTTAACGATATCAAAATGCTCCGGGCCTTTTCCCAGGGCACCACCGGCATAAAGGGTGTAGGTGATACGGCCGTTGGATCTTTTTTTCAACTCTTCGAGCATAGGAATCCAGACGGTTTTTACCTCCCGACCGGCCGGAGGATGCCAAGTACTGAACTTCAGATTGATTTCGGAATCGGCATCAGCCGGATATGGATTTAAACCAATAAAAAGGACGGATAATAAGACCAAGATGAATAAAGTTTTCAGATCACTTCTTCTCGTTTTCATAGTTTCTCCTTTTCCCTTGTGTTAGAAAAATGGTTTGGGTTCTAGGGCCGAAAATGGCTGCATTGCTTCAACATGACCACCTATACTTTTATAATCTTTCAAGCGCATAGTATACTCCACCGGGGCGACGCTGGCAGGGGTGGGAACCCAGGTAAATGCACCTGTGCGAACCTGTTCGACATCCACATAGAAGGTGATGCCACCGCCCGGCAATACAAAAACCGGCGCTCCGCCACAGGTCAAAACGGCTTTGCGGTCGTGGACCGCCCGGGTCAGACGTAACGGGTATTTAACAACACCGGCCCGGGCCGAACCTCCCGCACCACCTACGAAAAGGGCCGACACCTTGGATTCCTGGCACGTTTCGGCGATGACGGCAACAGCTAAGCGGGCCTGTTGACTTATTTCAATTGGATCGAAACGACCCTCATCGCCTAATCGGAACATGGCCGCGTTTTCGCCGGTTGTCTCGGTAATGAGCAAGGTATTGCCGGGGGGTGTCAAGCGGGTATTTACCGTTGCCACGATATCCAAAGGATCTTGGATATCGGTCCCCCCCATCCATCTCCGTGTCTTCCGAAGTAGCGGCCGGGAGTGGAGACAGGGTAAACTAACTCTATGCCCGAAGGCTTTTTGCCCAGGAAACGACCGGCCGTGTGATGGCTGAAAAGGGAAGTGATATGCGCATCCAGAACAATCACGTCGTCTGCCGCTTTTTCGAAAAACCTGGCGAACAAGCCGGCGGTGGCCGATCCGCAACCGACGCGCATTTTGGCCGCTTTTACTCCATTTACGACCGGGGCCTGCCCCACCTGAACATCGAGCTTGGCTCCCTTTTGAACTGAAAGCGACACGGCTTCACGATTGGCAATGGCTGCCACTGCGCGTGCAGCAGCAAACCCTGCTTTTCCGGTAAACCGATTCACTCCGCCAATGGCCAGCATCTTGGACCCATACTCCTCGGTCTCCACCATCCCGACGGTGCGTCCATCGAATTTGATTTTTGCCCCCTCAGATCCCACCGGCAAATCCGTGTCTATTTTGACTTTGACGCCGGAATAGGAGAGCGGAACTTCTGTCACCACGGTGACCACGTCAATACCGTCTATTTTATCGGAAACAATGTAAGGCGCGGGCACGTAGTCAGGGTAGGTCCCACCGGCGCCAATAGCCGTAATAATCGGCTTATTTATTCGAGGTTCCGGTTCGGGTAAAAGATCGCCGGCCACATCCTTATAGGTTAAAAGCGGTTGAACGCGAACAAGCAGCCCCTTCTGGTTGGCAAAACGGCGGCAGGCACCGGTTCGATCCTCAGGAATTTGGCAGGCCACCGGACAGCATGTGCAGGTTATCATTCCGGGCACCGGAGTTTGAATGTCATCGACTGCCTGCTGGGGACAAACTTTCATACAGGTGCGGCACTCGACACATCCCTTTTTAATGGCTGCCTTTTTTTCCTCAAGGAGGATAACAGCCAGGGGGCAATCTCTGGCGCACAGCCCGCAGCCGTTACATTTATCTGTATTGATCTTCATTTTAATCAGCCAGTCTGACGGGTCGAATTAATATCGGGTTTCGTAAAAGAGTCGCCTGAGTTCTTTTGCAGTTTTTTCAATCCAACAAGTACATGTTCACGTGACCATTTAATTGCCGCCGCCAGATCACGTTCGTAAAATGCTTGAAAAATGTTGTGATGATAATTAAGACTTTTTTGTAAATACGTATTGTTGGACAGGCTATTGTAGCTAAAGTGCCTGATTTGATTATGCAGCATGTGAAGCATTTGTTTGATCCGGCGATGCCCGGCGGCATCCACATGCACATTATGAAAGCGGGTATTAAGTTCCTGATAGGAAAAGATATCGGACTGTTCAGCTTGCACACACGTTTCCATTTCTCTCAACAGTACTTCCATCCGGCGGACGTCCGAATCGGTAATCCGGTCAAAACAAAGATGAATTGAAAAGCTGTACAGCTCCGCTTTAAGCGTATAAATTTCCCACACGTCCTGGATGGTTGTTTCGGCGACAAAAACGCCGCGCCGGGGTTTTCTGACGACCAGTCCTTCTACTTCGAGGTGTTTGAACGCTTCACGGATAGGGGGGCGGCTGATTTCCAAAAAAGAGGCGATATGTTCCTCCTTGATTTGCGCGCCCGGTTTCAAGTTTCCTTTTATGATTGCCTCTTCAATGTGGCGACGGGCAATATCCGCGATTGATAGAACTTTCATCAAGTGTTCTCACTTCCAGTTATAAAGAAAGCCGTCAGGACTTGCCCAACAAATACCATTAATTTGTGGGCATGGCCCAGACCAGCCGGGCGCCTTTTTCACTTACACCCATCTTGCGGTTACTGTCTTTTCATCCAGAAAGAGCCTCATGGATGCCATCCGGCTCTTGGCGCCTCCCATAAATGATTTTCTTTTGGATCCCAGTGGGAAAAAGGCGTAGGGTTGGGGGACCCCTACATTGATTCCCACGTTGCCCACGTTGACTTCGCGGGCGAACTTGCGCGCATGGCGGCCGCTTTCCGTCATGATACAGGCGGAATGGCCCAGGTCGGTTTTGGTATTGATCCATTCGATGGCCTGTTCAAGACTGTCGGCCCGAATCAATCCGGCCACGGCACCGAAGGCCTCTTCTTTAGCCGCGTTCATGTCGGGATGAACGTTTTCAACTATGGTCGGCCCCATGAAAAAACCCTTGGAAAGTTCCGTGGGCAGCGCCCGGCCATCATGGACCATGGTAGCGCCCTCGGACAGGGCGGTGTCTACCCATTTGGCGGCGTTGTCCCGGTAAGCGGCGGTGCAGTATGGCCCCATGGAAGTCCCATCATCCAGACCGTAACCCATTTTCATGGCCTTGGCTTCGGCAACGAAACGCTCTTTGAAGTCATCGTAGATGTCTCCGATAACCACGACGTTATCGGATCCCAGACAGCGTTGGCCCGTCATCCCGAAGCATCCTTGGCGTAAAAAAGGTGTAACAGTGTTAAGGTCTGCATCCGGCATCACCAGTACGGTGTTTTTACCGTTGCCGTTGATGGAAGAATTTTTTCCCAACCGGCCACACTCTTTGAAAAGGTGCCAACCTGCTGCAGTGGAACCGATGAATCCGAGGCCTTGTATCTCAGGCTGTTCGAGGATGTACTGATTGACCTCACGACCGCCATGGATCACATTAATGGCGCCTTCGGGCCAGCCGGCCGACATTGCTACTCTGCTGACATACTCAGCCGCCACCGGATCCTGGCGGCTGGGGCTGATGACCACCGGACAGCCCGCCGCCAGCGCATAAGGAACAAAAGAGGACCAGGCATGGATGGGAATATTACTCGGCGTCACAATGAGAAAGGGGCCAAGGGGTTCCCAGGTCAGCCACATATCGATACCGTTGGCAAGATTGTCGATATGCTCGTTACGGGCGGCCATCCCATAAGCCGCGGAACAGGCCGACTCGATATTTTCAATGGAGCGGCGGACTGAACCACGCGATTCTCCAATGGTTCGCCCATGATCCTGGGTCAATACCCGGGACAATTCTTCAAAATGGTCCTCGAATTTCTGTCGCATGTCAAAAAGCATTCTGGCCCGTTCGCGCAGAGCGATTTTACCCAGGGCTTCAAATCCGCGCTGGGCCGCATCCACCGCCGCACGCGCTTCATCCTTGGTGGCCGTCGGATACTGGGCAATGACCTCTCCAGTGGCCGGATTGACCGTCTCATTGACAATCGTTGATTGAGAATCCACCCATTCCCCGCCGATAAGCAGCTTCAGTTTTCCATAATGTGGTTTTACTTCAGGAAGTACCGCCATTTTTTCCTCCAAATGATTAAATAACTACGATATTTTTTTATCGAAGACCATCTTCAAATTTTGCATCTTCTTGGACCAACCCACCGACCCGTGCCAGCGGACGCCCGGAATCGGTTACAACCAGAACAACTAACAGTTCATCGGACCGGGGCGCATCTTCCACTGAAACGGTCATCCCGTCAAAGTGGGATCGGACAAAGGCCGCATCCTTATGGTTAATGGGAACATCCACGGTGCATCCGGCCGGCCCACGTTTTTTGACTGAAGGGATCAGGGCCAACCCCCTGCCCAGGGCATCCCGAAAAGGCTTACCCAGCTTTGGATGCATAATCGCTGCGGCGTGCTCCAGCTCACCATCGAGACCAACCACACAGGCTTTGGCATAACTTTCGGCTTTTTCAGGGCCGATACCGAGTGCGTCAAGACATTTTTTTCCTAGCATGCTACCCAGTTCGGCGCCCGTATCCATCAGCTCGGTCAAATCTTCCACATAGCGGCCGGAAAAAGGATTAGTGATAACGGCCATGGCTGCAGCTTTACGGCTTGGCGGGGTGACTTCTCGGTCCATCTCCCGGACCGTTTCCTCTACAACGGTGACTATTTTTCGTATCTTCATCGGTCGGCTCCTTAAATATTTAAGACTACTCTAGGCAGATAGAGTCCTTTTATGACGAAACTACATTTGCTGCTCTAACCGGTGGAGGCGTGTTACGGCTTTTGGCCACAACGACCGCACCGTCCACCATGACCATTGAGATGCCGGGCGTATCGCCTTCTACCAATGATGAGAGTAGATCCGTTCCGGCCGAACCCATGGGCGTGTCCAGAAAGACGATGTCGGCCTCTAATCCTTCTGCGATCCGACCACGGTTAAGCCCGTAGTAGCGGGCGGTGTTACCGGTAGCCGCACAGACCGCTATCGCTGGATCCAGATTGCCTAAAGATGCCAGCCAGGAGATGTTTCTCAGTATGCCCAGGGTAACCACTCCGGTACCCGATGGGGCATCATTTCCCAGCACCAGGCGATGAGTCTCATCACGGGCCTTCATAAGCTCGGTCACTTCAACGGCCCGCTTCACGTTACCGCATTGCACGATCTCGATGGCCGCATCGGTTTGCGCCACCACTTGCTTTGCTTCTTCGAAGCCCATGGCAGTAGGGCCACCATTTATATGTGAAACGACACTAGGCTTAACGGTCAAGATGGCATCGGCACCCACAACCGATGAACCGGGAATCGAAGTGCCCCCGGAGTGCATCATCACCACCATGTTTCGGTCTTTGGCCCAGCGACACATCATGGCGGCTTCGTCCGGATCCTTTACCGATCCCAATCCGATCTCGCCAACCACCTGGACGCCCTGGGCCGCCATTTCATCGAAATCGGCTTCGGTCAGGCCTTTTTCAAGTATCACGGCGCCACCGATGACTTTCATCCCCCCGGGCCGGAAGTTGGCCCAGGATTTAGCGGCCAGAATCGCCAGGACCTTCGCGCCCACCGCATCTTTGGGGCGACCTGCCAGGTGAACTTCCCCGGCGGAGATAGCTGTGGTCACACCGCCGTGGAGCATGGAGTCAAGGAAATTATTCATCTGCTGCCGGGGGCTGTAATCACCTAAAACCACATGGCAATGAGAGTCTATCAGCCCTGGGCATATAGCGCCACCACCGGCATCGATTATCTTGGCACCATCGGGGGCCGTGAGAGAGTATCCGATTTCAGTGATCTTGCCTTCATCGACCAACAGGCTGTCTGCTTTGAGGATGGGTTGTTGGACATCGCCGGAGAGCATCAAACCCACATTTTGAATCAGCCAAGTGGTCATCGCTAACCTCCTTTTCTTATAAAATTCGGTGAATCAATCGGTCGGCCTCCCCTGTTCTTAATGGCATCGGAACAGTCCTAAGTTTTCCAGACTGGTAAGGATGCAAATGTGGACAGTTAAACAAGGGAGCGTTTTAGTTGCAGATATTAATTAACTATTGACGACAATAGACAATTTGAGTATTCTTGTCAATCGAATAGTGAACGTAATTCAGCTATGAAAAAAAATTTGGTTCTCTGGACCTTGAGCCTTCTTACGGTTGGCTGATTAATTGGTTTATTGAACAGGCGGAATCTATGCGGAATCTAAAAAGATGAAATCTGAAAAGTATTCTATAAGTTTTACCCTCAATGGTTACCCCCAGACGCTTCAAATACCCGCCGGCATAACGGCGCTTGCGCTTTTTCGGGATATTCTGAAATTGAAAGGCACTAAGGAAGGCTGCGGTATTGGTGAGTGTGGGGCTTGCACCATTGAAGTAGATGGAAAGGCGGTCAACGCCTGCCTGATGCTGGCGGCCCAGCTGGACGGAAGGGAGGCCTGGACGGTAGAGGGGCTTGAAGAGGCGGGGACCCTGCACCCGATCCAGGAGGCTTTTCTGGAAAACCATGCCGTCCAGTGCGGATTCTGTACGCCTGGGCTGTTAATGAGCACCAAAGCGCTGCTTGGGGAAAACCCTGAACCGGACCGGGGAGAGATCGTCCGGGCCGTCGCCGGTAACCTGTGCCGGTGCACCGGTTATCAGCAGATATTTTCCGCCATTGAAGATGCTGCCAAGCCTGGATCCACCGGGGCCAAAGGAATTGAGTGATGTTCAACATTGAATATATCCGGCCGGACTCATTGGATGAGGCCCTCCATTTCCTGGAAAAACACAGGGAAACGACGAAAATCGTGGCAGGTGGAACGGATGTGGTGGTGGACCTGAAATCCGGCCAGCTTAACAAAAAATATCTCCTGGATGTCAGCCGCTTGAACGCCCTTAAAGGTATCGAGATTAAAAATGAGGACCTTTGGGTGGGTGCCGGTGTGACCCTGTCGGAAATAAACGACTCTCAAATTCTGAGCCGTCATGCCCCCGCCCTTAAAAAATGCGCGGTTTCATTTGCCAGCAAACAAATCCGTAATGTGGCGACCATCGGTGGCAATGTGGCCCATTGCTCTCCATGTGGTGATACGATCCCGCCTCTGGTCATTCACGAGGCCCGGGCGGTTTTGGTAAATAGATCCGGTCAACGCGAGCTACCCATTGAAGCTGTCGCCTCAGGGCCCTATGCCTGTGCCCTACCGTCGGATGAAATTCTCCTGGGGTTTCTCCTTAAGCCGGTAGAAAAGATCGATTTTGCCGACTTTCAAAAAATTGGGCGAAGAAGGGCGCTGGCCATTGCCAGGATTAGTATGGCCGCCATGGCACGCAAAGATTCCCAGGGTAAGATTACCTTTTTTAGATTTTCACTGGGCTCATGTACGCCAACCCCCCAACGCATGGATGAGGTGGAAGCGTTTTTTATGGACAAAAAACCCACCGAAACATTAATTTGGGAGGCTGGGCGCCTGTTAACCGAAAAGATGTTCGCGGTCACCGGAAGAAGAGCATCGGCGGTGTATAAAGAGCCCGCCATCCAGGGACTTTTCTGCAGAATTCTATATCCATTGGTGTGAAAATGAAAAACAACTACCGAGCCATCGGGAAAAATATTAGACGAATAGGGGCTGTTTCGCGGCTTACCGGCAAAGCACAGTTCAGTGCGGATATTGAACTGGACCATCCGCTGGTACTAAAAGTGCTTCGAAGTAACAGGGATCATGCTGAAATCGTATCCATAAATATAGAAAAAGCGCAGGAAATTGAAGGTGTCGTGCGGGTATTTACCGCGGCTGATATCCCAGGAAAAAACTTAATGGGAATTATCAACAGGGACCAACCGCTTTTGGTACCCGATAAAGTACGATCCATTTCTGATCCGGTTGCCTTGGTGGCAGCCGAAACCGAAGATGCGGCCCATATGGCATTGGCTGCGATTGAGGTGGCATATCGAGATCTGCCCGCCGTGTTTGATCCCCGGGAAGCCATGGAAGAAAAAGCCCCACGCATTCACACCAGGGGAAATTTGTTGTTGACCCGTAACGTGCGCAAAGGAGACCCGGATACAGCCTTTGAACACTGCACCAGTGTCATCGAAAAGAACTACCAGACTTCGACGATCGAGCACAACTACTTAGAGCCTGATGCCGGAGCCGGATTCGTGGACGAGGACGGAACGCTGGTGATCTATGCATCCACCCAAAACCCCCACTACGATCACAAAGAGGTGGTGTCGCTTCTGGGTGTTGAGAATGATGACGTACGAATCATCCAGGCCGCCACCGGCGGGGGATTTGGTTCCAAACTGGATCTGAACGTACAGGGGTTTATCGGCTTGGCCCTCTATCACCTGAAACGGCCGGTACGCTGTGTTTACAGCCGGGAAGAGGCATACATTGCTACAGCCAAGAGGCATCCGTTGACCATCACAATGAAAACCGGTACCGATGCCAGAGGCCGGTTGCAAGCCCTAAAAGCGACCGTTATCTGCGACACGGGCGCGTATGGCTCGTATGGCATTGCAGTAGTGTCCCGGGTTGCCGTACATGCCACCGGTCCCTATGAAATTGAAAATGTCGACATCAAGAGTCACTGCGTTTATACCAACAAACCCTTTTGCGGCGCCATGAGGGGATTTGGCACGCCCCAGATCGCCTTTGCCCATGAGAGCCAGATGGATCTGCACGCAGAGGATCTTGACATCGATCCCCTGGAGATCAGGCTGCGCAATGCGTTTCAGACCGGGTCCGAAACCGCTACAGGACAAACACTTTCCGCTAGTGTGGGAATTGGTGACTGTTTGAAGGCCATTTTGCCCTATTATGACGAGGCCAAAAACAACTGGGTGAAGGTAAAAACGGAGCCGTTTAAACGAAGGGGCATCGGAATCGGGGCCATGTGGTATGGTATCGGCAATACCGGGACTAAAAACCCTTCGACTGCAAGAATTGAGATGGATCCGGATGGAAGCGTGACACTATTCACCGGTTGTGCGGACATCGGCCAGGGATCTTCAACCGTGCTGTCCCAGATCGCCGCTGAGACTCTGAGTATCGACCCTGATACCCTCAAAATAGTCGCTGGCGACACGGGTCTAACCTCCAATGCCGGCGCCACATCGGCCAGCCGGCAGACTTATATTTCCGGCAACGCAGTCAAAGCAGCGGCAGAAAAACTGGCCGATGCACTGAAGGCCGAAGCGGTCAACCAGCTGGGTATGCCTTTGTCTTCACTGATGCTCGATTCTGGGTATGTGAAAGCATTGACGAGTTCTGATCGGCAGGTATCTTTTAGCGACCTGGGAAAACAAATCCAGACCAAAGGCGAACCCCTCATATTTCGGGGCCGTTTTGATCCTGAAACCATTCCTCCTGATCCGGAAAAAGGCCAGGGCGTTCCGTATACGACCTACGCCTTTGCCTGTCAGCTATCGCTGGTGGTTGCGGATGTGCTTACCGGAGAGGTCTTTGTGGAAAAAATTGTCGCCGCCCATGATGTGGGAAAAGCAATCCATCCGGAAAACGTCATCGGTCAAATTTGCGGCGGCGTCGCCATGGGCGTGGGGTTTGCCCTCATGGAGGAGTTTGAACTGGGTAAAACCCTGTCCATGAAAGACTACCACGTCCCCACTTGTGCCGATATGCCCGAAGTGATTCCGATCATCATTGAATCCCCGGAACCATCCGGACCCTTTGGGGCCAAGGGTGTTGGCGAACCCGCATTGATTCCCACGGCACCGGCAATTCTGAATGGTTTGGCGAATGCATTTGGGAAGCGAATATATACGCTCCCAGCCAATCTTGAAAGTGTGTTAGCGACGAGTATTGATTCCGGCTGTTTTGGGCCCGAATAGATTCTGCTGGGAATGTACCCCAAATAATCACAGACTGCGGGCTCAAACGGTACACATCGGCATCCATTGTTGATGAAATCGAATATCTGGCTGAATTGAGCCATGTTCGTAAACAACATTACGCCTTGGACCAAGGTGAGTACCTTTCTGGCGTCCATGCCGTCGCTGTCAACCTGGGAAATCGGGGCGGGCTACCGTTGGCCATGTGGGCGGTGGGGCTTGCCGGTGCTATTTCCCCTGCCACGGCTTCAAAAGTGGCATCCGAAATGTTGAAAATTGCTTCCAAATTGAGAAAATCAATGGAACTAAACGGCACATTTTAGCCAAAATATAGCCATCCAAACGATTCCATATCTACAGGCGCTCAAGCGTAGAAAAAAAATTGCCTTGCGATTCTGATGCCCAAAGAGGTAGAATATACGACAATCTAAATGACAATTGAGGAGTAGGGATGAAACGGATTTTAGGGATCTTTATTTTGTTCACAATCGTGGGATGTGCGGGAATTCAGGCTCAAAACAGCGCCCAGGACGCATTTGACTCTGGGATGGCGCTGTTCAACCAAAAGAAGTATGCCGAGTCCTCGGAACAGTTTAAAACAGCCGTCGAACTGAACCCGAATTTTAGTCAGGCACATCTGTATCTTGGCAAGGCTTATATAAACCAGCAACAATGGCTGGAAGCCGTCAAGTCGATTAAAACCGCCTACCAGCTTGCCCCGAAAGAGACCAAAAAAGAGGCGTTTGATATTTTAACGGATGCCGTGATAGAGGGCGCCGATCAACTGTCCGACCTGGGAAAACTATCGACATGGCTGGGTTTTCTGGCCAATACGATGGCCGAACATCCGGAATTGACCAAAAATGTTCAGACCGTGGTGGTGAAAATGGTTGTCATGGCGCGGAAGCTGGTCGATGCGGAAAACTACAAACCGGCGCTCGAAATACTCCAGCACCTGATCAGCACCACCTCGGCAAAAGTGAGTGATTATCTGGATGTGGCCATGTCGCTGGCGAAAAAAGGATATTCGCTGAAGGCTCCGGTTGGTGAGAATTAAAGCCAGGCCGCCCTTTTGTAAATGAGATCCGACATAATTTGGTCATCCCTCACCGACCAACCCGATGGGTTCCGCTACTTCCCGCATGCCCATGATGGTGTCGGTGATCAACGCACTAATTTCAATCTCCAGCATGCCGGCCCCGGTTTCGATAATGGATCGATCCACACCCGCTGCGAAACGCTTGTTTTTCCATTTCTTCTTTACCGATTTGGCTTTCATATCCAGAACACTTTTTGAGGGACGCACCAGCGCTGCCGCCGTAACCAACCCGGTTAATTCATCGATGGCAAAAAGGACTTTTTCAAGAGTCGATTCCGGCTTTACATCGCTGCAAATGCCCCATCCATGGCTGACAACGGCACGAATATAGTCCGCCGGCCAGTTATTTTCTTTTAAAATTTCTTCGGTTTTCTGACAATGCTGGTCCGGAAATTTTTCGTAATCGAGATCGTGCACCAGCCCGATGATACCCCATTTCTCCTCGTCCTCATCGTATTTTCGGGCCATATATCGCATCACCCCTTCCACGGCCAGAGCGTGCTTAATCAGTCCGTCGTTTTGATTGTATTGTAAAAGTAGTTCGTACGCCTGTGCCCGCGAAGGGATGAAAGCACTCATTGAATCCACTCCTTTTAGATGTAATTGTAATTTAACCTTGTAATATGAATCCGTTTATCAACCATAAACACCACAAAGCGGGAGAATACCGAAGCGCTGAAACCGATGTCAATCAAAACCTTACATCGCGTTTGTTTGTGGGACTATTTATGGTATAGAGTAGAGTGACATTATATCGGCCCAATTGTTTAAATAAACTATAGATGGCATTAAAATTGCTAATCTATTCAATAAAGGTCAATGAGGACGAACCAATGAAATTAACCGATATTAAACCTTTGAAAGAGTGGGTGGCGATCGAGCGTAAAATCGTCGATCAATCCGGGCTCGATGCCAATGTTTTCGACACGAACGGTCGGCGGATTTCAAACTTTAAACAATGGGCCAACCGGCTATGTCCAGCCATAAAGGATACGGACCGCGGCCAAAGTTTCATTTGTGCTGTGGCCCACATGAATTTGGCCACCATCGCCAAAAATACGGGTCGCCCGGTGATTGAGGAGTGTGATGCCGGACTGATGAAAATGGTCGTACCCATATTTTTTGACAATGCGTTTATCGGCGCCTTCGGTGCTTGCGGTGGTCTGCTGGAAGGCGGTGAAGTCGACGATTTCATGATTAATAAAACCACTGACATAGAAGCAGACACCATTGAAAACCTGGCTGCGAATATTCCCGTCATAGACCCGGAAAAAGTTGAAAGGGTAAAAAACGCCATTATCGCGGAGATTACCCAGATGGGGTGCCACACCGAAATCGATAGGGGCCGAAATCGATAGGGCCGAAATCGACAGGGTGTAAAGCGCGGGCGCCCCTTTTTTTCTGTGACTGACTAATATTTCAAAAAGAAAGGAACCATCCATGGGAACCAACAATCTCGTTTTTCTGGAAGTTATCGAATGGTTCGATGATACCGGCAAGGAACTCGTCCATCGTATCCCCGAACAGGGCTCCGGCGAAATCAAATGGGGCGCCCAACTGACGGTTCGTGAAAGCCAGGCCGGCGTTTTTTTCTACAAAGGTAAGGCGGTAGAGGCTTTTGGCCCAGGCCGTCATACGCTGAAAACGGCCAATATTCCGATATTAACCAAGATCGTCTCCTTACCTTGGGGAATGACCAGCCCTTTGAGGGCGGAAGTCTATATGGTGAACATGAAAATTTTCACCAATCTCAAATGGGGGACCCGGGATCCGGTGGCGTTCAGGGATAGTGAGTTGGGGCTCATCCGCCTGCGTGCCTTCGGCATATTTAATTTTCAGGTGGTTCAACCCGTGCTGTTTATCAACAGCCTGGTAGGGACCCAGGGTATCTTCACAACCGAATCCATCGAGGAGTATTTAAATCGTGTCATCGTATCCCGCTTCAACGATTTTATGGGTGAAACGATTGATACCATCTTCAATCTACCTGCCAAATACGAGGAGTTCTCCAATCGCCTTTCCGAAAGACTTGCAAAAGATTTTGGTCATTTTGGCCTGGCTTTACAAAATATTTATATTAATGCCATTACCCCACCACCGGAAGTCCAGTCGGCCATCGATGATAGAAGCCGTATGGAAGTCTTCCAGGATCTGGATAAACTCACCCAGATGAAAGCAGCAATGGCCATTGAAAAAGCATCCGATGGAGAAGGTGGTGCGGCAGCGGGTATGGGTACCGGGTTGGGCTTAATGATGCCGGCCATGTTTTCCCAATATTTTACCAAACAAGGTGCGCCGTCCGCAACACCTGTTGCCGGTTCGCCGACGCCGGCCTGTCCGGAGTGTCATCAGGATATTGCTGTTGATTCCAAATTCTGCCCCCATTGCGGTCACCAACTCCTTGTTTTTCAGCAATGCGAAAGCTGCAGTAAAAACCTCGCGCCCCACGCAAAGTTCTGCTCGCGGTGCGGCCACCAGGTGATAGAAAAGTCCAAGGAAAAGAAGTGCCCGCATTGCGGCACCGAGAACTTAGACGACGCCGTCTTCTGCAACCAGTGTGGAGAAAAATATTAATCTATCCATTGAATATCACTGTCCCCAGTGCGGTGGCCCGGCTGAATTGGCGGAGACCGACCGGATTGTTTCCTGCCAATATTGCCGGGTCAAATCCTATCTGGTCCCGCCCGTTTATTTTCGCTATCTTTTGCCTCATGGGTCAATTCAAGACCACGAAATAATTTATTTTCCTTACTGGCGTTTTAAAGGGATGCTTTTTTCCTGCGTGGCCGATGACCGCATAGAGCATCGTTTTGTGGATGCCAGCCAACAAGCCGTTAGGAGCAACCATTTCCCCGTATCAGCCGGGTTGAGGCCACAAGTCGGTAAACTTGCATTTGCCACCAAAAAATCCCAAGGGCGCTTTATCTCCCCGGAAGTAGCCTATAAGGATGTGGTGGATCTTTTCAGAAAATCCCTGACCCGCTTTTTACCCAAACCGATCCACCACCAGAGTTATGTCGGCGATACGGTGAGTCTGCTGTACGCCCCATTTTATGCTACTGGCAAACTATATGATGCCGTGCTGAACCAACCGGCTACCCGAAACATTCCCGACGATCTGGCAACGACCTTAGATAGAACAGAAAAGATTGAAAACGAGGCCCGCTTTCTTCCGGCCATCTGTCCGGCCTGCGGTTGGGATCTTGGGGGTGAAAAAGATGCATCGGTCCTGTTGTGCAAGAATTGCCAGACGACCTGGCAGCCCACTCAAAGAGGATTTACCAAGCTTCCATTTGTTCACCTGACGAAGATGGGGACCTATAAAACAGCCCTTCCCTTTTGGCGTATTCGCGCGGATGTCGAAGGTATAGCACTTAAATCAATTGCCGATTTTGTCCAGGTGGCAAATCTGTCCGGCCTATTCAGTGAGAAGGAAACCCAACGCCCATTTTATTTCTGGGTACCAGCATTTAAAGTGCGTCCGAAAGTGTTGATCACCCTTTGTCGCCGCATGACCGTGGCGCAACCCGATACGGGTCAAGAACAAAAAACACTTCCCCAAGGGCATATTATCCCCGCCAATCTCCCCATGACCGAAGCTGTCGAGGCGCTTAAAATCGTGCTGGCCGGTTTTGCCAAACCTTCCAAGATCTATTTCCCCCAACTCGATCAGATTAACATCACACCTCAAAAAGCGCTACTGGTTTATGTTCCATTTGATGAAGATCATCACGACTTTATTCAACCGAAGCTACACCTCGGTGTCAGCAAAAGACTTCTGGCGCTGGCGGAGAATCTATAGCGTAAAAGCTAGGACAAAAAGATAGGTTCCAATAAAAAGCCAGGAACGAATATGAAAATCCGTCCTGGCTTTTAGGTTTGAAAAATTCTGAAACGGCTCTGTTTTAAACGAGTCCCTGATCCAACATGGCGTTGACGACTTTGACGAATCCGGCAATATTGGCACCCATCACATAATTGCCCTTGTCACCAAAATCCTCGGAGGCTTCCAGACAGGTCGTGTGAATACTGTTCATGATTGTTTTCAAACGACTGTCCACTTCTTCCCGGGTCCAGGCCAGCCGCATACTATTCTGGGCCATCTCCAGCCCGGAAACCGCTACTCCGCCCGCATTGGCTGCTTTTCCGGGTGCGTAAAGGATTTTTTTATCCTGAAAGATCTCTATGGCATTGGGCGTGGACGGCATGTTGGCCCCTTCGCTAATCAGCGAGACGCCGTTATTCATCAGATGCTGGGCATCTTTGGCATTAATTTCATTTTGAGTGGCACTGGGGAAAGCACAGTCCGCAGAGTGATCCCACAAGGGGTTGGAATCCTGGTCAGGGGTAGCCTCAGTATAAACAGCCTTAGGGTAAGTTTCTAAATACTCTCTGATCCTTCCGCGACGAACGTTTTTAATTTTTTGGACGAAGGCCAATTTTTTCGCATCGATACCTTCTTCATCAAAAATATATCCGGAAGAATCGGACAAGGTGAGAACTTTCCCACCCAGTTCAATAATCTTTTCTACGGCATACTGCGCGACGTTTCCAGAGCCGGATACCAGACATTTTTTACCTTCAAGAGTATCGTTACGCGTAGCAAGCATCTCAGCGGCAAAATAGACCGCACCGTAACCTGTGGCTTCCGGTCGAATCAAACTTCCGCCCCAACCTAAACTTTTACCGGTCAAAACACCGGTAAATTCATTTCTCAATTTTTTGTACATACCGAACAAAAATCCGATCTCACGCGCACCAACACCGATATCACCGGCCGGGACATCGGTATCCGGGCCGATGTGGCGGAATAATTCAGACATAAAAGCCTGGCAAAACCGCATCACTTCGTTGTCGGATTTTCCTTTAGGATCAAAATCAGACCCACCCTTCCCACCGCCCATCGGCAAAGTGGTCAAAGCATTTTTAAAGACCTGCTCATAAGCTAAAAACTTGAGGATGCTCAATGTGACCGAAGGGTGAAACCGTAGCCCGCCCTTGTAAGGCCCGATGGCACTGTTCATTTCGATACGAAAGCCCCGGTTGACATGAATTTGTCCCTGATCGTCCATCCAAGGCACCCGAAACATGATTATCCTTTCCGGCTCGATGATCCGTTCCATAATGGCTGCTTTGCGAAACTCCGGATACCGCTCCAATACCGGCTCGACGGATGCAACCACTTCTTCCACGGCTTGATGAAACTCCTTTTGATCCGGATCTCTTCTTTTGATCGTTTCTAAAATATCCATCTTGATCTGCCTCCTATGAAAACTTGCATAACCGTTCTTTTCATACCTGGCCCAATATTATTGGGGGTCGAATATAAGAATGGATTTTTATTGTCAACTTGATTTTGGAATGGATAAAAGAAAGAGCCTTTAAGTAATTTGGTCTTACTTATTTTTACGCCAACGGGGATGGGTTATTTGATATTTTTTAATTTTGTAGTTCAGGGTCCGCGGGGATAATCCCAGCCTTTCGGCAGCATCTTTCTGGATCCATAGATTTTCTTCTAAAGAGTTCAAAATCAACTCTTTTTCCGTCGCTTGCGTGGGGGAAAGGCTTTGATCGATATGATCCAAACTAATAGGCTTTTTCATCGCGGGAATGCTGATATTATCCATACGGACTGTCTCGCCATCCTGAAGTATGGCGGCCCGTTCAATAACGTTGGATAACTGCCGGATATTTCCCGGCCAGTCATAAGATTTGATCCGATCCATAACGGTATCGGAGTACCCCTGCACCTTTTTTTTCAGCGATCGACAGATTTTTTCCAACATAGCTTGCGCCAGCGGTTCGATACATTCTCTTCTCTCCCGCAAGGGGGGAAGTGAAACCGAAAGGATATTGATACGATAGAATAGATCTTCGCGAAATTTACCCTCTTCAATCAGCACTTCAAGTTCGCGGTTGGTGGCTACAATAACACGCACATCCACATTGATGGTTCGATTTCCACCCACTCGCTCAAACGCTTTGTCTTCCAGTATTCGGAGAAGTTTGGCCTGTAAGGACATACTTATTTCGCCGATTTCATCCAAAAACAGCGTGCCGCCATCTGCCTGTTCGAATCGGCCAATGCGAAGACGGTCCGCGCCGGTAAAGGCCCCTTTTTCATGCCCGAACAGTTCACTTTCAAGAAGGGTTTCAGGAATGTTGGCACAGTTGATTTTGACAAACGGCCGTCTGGCACGTTTACTGTTAAAGTGAATACTCCCCGACAGAAAACTTTTACCCGTTCCGGTCTCACCTGTCATCATAATCGTGGCATCGGTTTGGGCGAACTTTTTCAGTGTTTTAATCACCCGTTTCATATTGAGACTCTCAGCGACGACCTTTTCAAAATCATAGATCACATCTTGGTTTCGCCGAAGATAGTCAATCTCGTTTTTTAGGCTGCGTTCCTCCATCGCATGGCTGACGGCGTGGCTGACCCGATCCGCTGAATACGGCTTGGTAATAAAGTCGGAAGCGCCCTCTTTAATTATTTTAACTATTATATCAGTTGGTTCCAAACGGCTTGTTACAATGACAGGGGTATAGGGAAGGTCCGATTTGATCCAACGCAACAGTTTAAACGGTTCCGGTTGCGACGGCAGATCGATAATGATCAAATCATAATGACGGTTGTAAATGACGTCTTTAATTGTTGTGCCGTTAGCAAAAAATTCTAGTTCATAAGAATCGGCGAGAGAATCAGATAAAAACCGACGGGCCTCAGAATCCTTTTCGAGAATGAACACGTTTGGCATGGCGACCGAAAACCTTTCGAATCTTTAGAGAAATAAGCGCTATCATACTGTGATCGGTTCGCCATGTAAAGAAAAAAAATAAACGATGAGAATATCTGACTAAGACCTTTTATGATAAAATTATGCGCCGATCATGGCCCCCATTCTTTTAGCAATGGTTTTAAAAGCCAGGGAAACCGGTGAATCGCCGTATTTTTCCTGATAGGATACCCCGGCATCACCGCATTTCACCATATTTGGATCAATGGGAATCCGTCCCAGAAAATCAATGTTCATGGAACTCGCCATCTTTTCACCACCACCGGCGCCGAACAGTTCGATCATTTCATCGCAATGGGGACAAACCAACCCGCTCATGTTTTCAATAATTCCGAATATCTCCATTTTAACGGTTTTACAAAAACTGATCGATTTGCGCACATCCGCAAGGGAAACTTCCTGAGGTGTCGTCACCACGATTGCCTTGGCATCGGAGATGAGTTGCGCCACGGTCAAAGGCTCATCCCCTGTCCCGGGAGGAGAATCAATGATAAGAAAATCAAGGTCGCCCCATTCCACATCCGCAATAAATTGTTGAATGGCTGAATACTTGATCGGTCCCCGCCAAATAATGGCGTCGTCTTTACCGGTCGTAAGAGATTCTACCGACACGGCACCCAGATTGGGTGAATAGGCCATGGGTATCAGTTTTTTATTGGCATTAAGATCGAGTATGCCCTTCATGCCCAGCATCCGCGGCACATCGGGTCCGTGCAGATCGACATCCATAATACCCACTTTATAGCCCTGGTTAGCCAGGGCGATGGAGAGGTTGACCGAAGTGCTTGTTTTACCCACCCCCCCTTTTCCACTCATGACCATAAATTTATGTTTAATCTGACTCAATGTATTGTTTACATTGGCCTCCCGTTCGGCCTGAGGGTTGCTTTTTTGTTTTGCTGCATCAACATTTTCGAATAACTCAGCCATTTTCATTCTCCATAGAGATTTAGGGGTAAAAAAAATCGATAAGGGTAAATGTTAAGATCAACAAGCGGTAAGTCAAGATGGATTGAACTCGTCGGAAGGTTTGAATTCACGATTGATGATGGCCGCCATATAGCCGGCCCCGAAACCATTGTCGATATTAACCACGGCCACGTTAGAGCTGCAACTGTTTAACATGGCAAACAGGGCGGTGAGCCCGCCCAGGCTGGTGCCATAGCCGATACTGGTTGGTACGGCAATCACCGGGCGGGCGGTCATCCCGGCCACCACGCTGGGTAGTGCCCCCTCCATGCCGGCCACCACAATCAGTACGGCTGCCCGATTAATACGTTTGTAATGATCCAGCAGACGGTGAATCCCTGCGACCCCAACATCGAAGATTGAATCCACCCGGCTGCCCATGGCCCGAGCGGTAAGCAGGGCCTCTCTGGCCACCGGGATATCGGAAGTCCCGGCTGAAATCACCAGGATCTCACCGATGCCGGCCGGCACCGGCTCACGACTCTGCCAGACAAGCATACGGGCATCTTCATGGTATCGCACATCGGGGATTGCGTTTCGCACCTGGTGCGCCTTTTCCGGATCGACCCGCGTGGCCAGGACAACCTTTTCCCGGGCTATCAATTTCTCCATGATCCCCTGAATCTGATCGGCGGTTTTGCCCTGTCCAAAAATAACTTCGGGGAACCCTTTCCGCAAACTGCGGTGATGATCCAGGCAGGCATAGCCCAATGGTTCATAGGGCAGATCGAGTAGTTGCTTTTCGGCGGCTTCCACGCCTATCTTACCAGCCGCCACACCTTTTAAAAGACGGGATATATCTTCCTTGTCCATAATACCCGATTTTTCCTATTCCTTGAGGCTTTGCTGAAGCAGATCCCCGGGATTGGCCGCCGGTGTCGCAGAAGAGATAGAGGCTCCGCGTGGGGGGGACAATTGGGAATTTTGGCCGGAAACAGCCGGAGGGCCTGCTTTCAATTGTTTTTTTATTTTTAAAATTTCTTTGATATAGATATCGGCGTCTTGCTGTAGCGTGATGATTTGCCTATTTAAAGAATCGATTTTGGTCTGATGGTCGGAAAGGGTTTTAGAGACCTGCTTGGATGCCGGTTGGCCCATTTGCAAATGCTTTTTAATCAGACGGGTGGCGCCTTCCCGATCTATTTTATCAGTGGCTAGCTGGTCTGCCTTGCTCCGCAATTCGATCAGGTTCTTGGATGACTGGTCTATTTGCAGGGTTATCTCGTTAATCTCACCGGTTAGATTATCCTGAGCAGCGGTAAGACGCGTTTCTAATTTTTTGAGTCCGGCATTCAGTATCTTGATTTCTTCCAACCGCTTTTTCAAATCGTTAATACTTTTTAGAGATTCATCGGTCTGCGTTCCGGTCTGGGTGACTTCTTTTTTAAGCGCCGCAATGGCTGTGTTCATTTCTGACTGACTGGCTTTGTCCGACAGTTTTTTATTTGTCGTCGACACCGCCTCTTTGGCCTTATTCAATTGCGATACAATCTCTTCTTTAAAGGCCTCCTGGTCGGCAGTGATCTTTTGATCAAGTTGCTTTTCCAGTACTGTAAATTTGTCAAACAGGGTCAACAAACGATTTTCAAGGTTATCAATCTGATTGGTACCCACACTTTGAGATCGATTAACACGGCGAGATAAGTCGAAATAGGCGGCAATCATCCCGACAATGATGATCGCCAGAAGAGCATAAAAAACGGCTGATATCCGACGGCGATCTTTTGAATACGCTTCCGGCGGTGGGGGCGGCGCTGCCTCATCGACCTCTTTTTCCAGTCCTAATGTGAATTTGCCGGGGTTGCCATCATCCACTGGTTTTTCATCAGCCATATGCGTTATTCCCATTCAATGGTACTCGGGGGTTTTGAACTGATATCATACACCACACGATTGACGCCGCTGACCTCATTTATAATCCGATTGGAGACGGTGGCTAAAAATTTATGGGGAAGTTTGGCCCAATCGGCTGTCATCGCGTCGGTACTGGTCACCGCCCGAATCGCAATAATATTTTCATACGTTCGTTTGTCACCCATCACCCCCACACTTTTAATGGGCAGCAAAACGGAAAATGATTGCCACAATTTCTTATAGTATCCAGCCGCTTTGATCTCCTCAAGCAACAGATCGTCAGCCTGCCTCAAGATCGTCAGACGCGGTGCGGTTATCTCCCCAATGACCCGAATGGCCAACCCCGGGCCCGGAAAGGGTTGCCGCCAAATCAATTCATCAGGCAAGCCAAGCGTTTTCCCCAGTTTACGAACTTCATCCTTGAACAGATATTGGAGGGGCTCGACAAGCTTCAATTTCATTTTCTTAGGCAGTCCGCCCACGTTATGGTGGGATTTGATCACCGAGGTCGGGCCGCCAAAAGCGCTGCGGGATTCGATAACATCCGGATACAAGGTTCCCTGGGCCAGAAAAGCGGCATTGCGAATCTTTTTTGCTTCCGCCTCAAACACTTCCATAAAAACCCGGCCGATGATCTTGCGTTTGCGCTCCGGGTCCGTCACACCTCGCAAAGCAGACAAAAACCGGCGCTTGGCGCTTACGAAGCGAATATTGATGTCCAAATGCTGTTTTAATACTTTTTTTAATTTCCGACCTTCATTGAGTCTTAAAAGGCCATTGTCCACAAAGATACACGTCAGCTTCTTTCCGATCGATCTATGAATCAACATGGCGGTAACCGATGAATCAACGCCACCGCTCAAGCCAAGGATAACCCGGTCATCCCCCACAGTCTCACGAATCTCGCTTTGTGTCTTTTCGGCAAAATTTTTCATGGTCCAACGCCGTTTGCATCCACAAATATCGAAAAGGAACCGCCGCAGTATCTGTTTTCCCTGGGGGGTATGCGCCACTTCAGGGTGAAACTGAACCCCGAATAATTTCTTCTTAAGGTGAACAACGGCCGCCGCTCGCGTGCTCGAGGTGGAGGCGGTAATCTTGAAGCCGCGAGGCAGTTTGGCGATGGTATCACCGTGGCTCATCCAGCAAGTCGTCTGACCGTGGATATCATTGAAAAGAGGTGCGTTTGACTTAATGCTTAATTCGGCAAACCCATACTCCCGCTTTTTTACCCCTTTAACGGTTCCACCCAAGGCATCTACCATATAATGCAAGCCATAGCATATCCCCAGTATGGGGATACCCAAGCCAAAAATAGCCTTGTCGATGCGGGGGCTGTTTTTTTCGTAGATACTTCCCGGACCTCCGGATAAAATGATACCATCCGGGCTCAGCTTTTTAATGGCAGCCACTGTGACGTTAGGGGGCTCTACCTGGCAAAATACGCGGTTTTCCCTGACTCGTCGTGCAATCAGCTGATTGTACTGGGAACCGAAATCGATAATCAGAATCATTTACTCTTCCTTTTGGAACCGGTTTCAAATTAACAGCTCAAGCCACAATATCCTTCAAAAAACGGGACAAAATGGCCAGCGGTTGAATGTCACCCAAGCAGCCCGTAGAAAGTGACTTTTGGAGAAATATGGTGAATATTTCGAGGGCAAAATTCAGTGGCCCCATACGGAAATTGGACCTTTGACGCCATTTTAAGCCTGTACTATGCAATTGCGAAAACAACGTAACTATGTTAAACACTTTTGAAAATGTCAACTTAAAAGAATCGTCTTTTTCAAACATAATATCAAGGGAGTTAACTGTAAATGTATGATGCGTCCGACCTAAGGAAAGGATTGAAGATCGAGATTGATGGGGAGCCGCATGCTCTGGTTCAATTTGAGTTTTCCAAGCCCGGAAAGGGTCAGGCTCTATACCGGTGCAAGCTAAAAAATATGATAACCGGCTCACAATTTGATCGGACCTATCGTTCCGGAGATAAATTTAATAAAGCCGACCTGGAAGAACAAGAGATGGAATATCTCTATTCCGACGGTACCGACTATTGTTTTATGAATACCAAATCATATGAACAGGAATTTTTAAACGAAGAGCAGGTAGGCGATGCGATCAACTTTTTAAAGGAAAACACAACTTGTAATGTGTTGTTGTTCGAGGGCCGACCCATTGGTGTTACCCTACCCTTTTTTGTTAATCTTCGTATTGCCAAAGCCGATCCTTGGGTCAAGGGCGATACGGCTTCCGGAGACACCAAACCGGCCACACTTGAAACTGGATTTGAGCTACAAGTACCCCCATTTATCGAAGAAGGTGAGGCGGTTCGCATCGACACGCGCAGCGGCGAATATGTTGAACGGGTTAAAACGTAATGAAAAAAAAAGATTCGCTTGATTTAGATGGTGCCCTCTCCCTGCCCCGCCCATCTTCGCGGGATCTTAGAGGAAAGCAATCGGTTCGAGCAACCTTTCGTCTCTCCAAGAAAGCCATTGAAACCATCAGTATTCTCGCTGTTCAACTGGGGATAAAACAGAAATCCCTCTTTGACCACCTGATCGAGGATATGGAAACCCTGGATCTCATTGCCAGCCGGCTCAATCCCGATATTCTCCAAAATACGCCTCGCGTCCAAAAAACCTATGTCCTCAATCGACGGACCTTGCGGTATCTGGATAAAACCTCCCAGCAATACAATGCACCCCGTGATGCTCTGGTGGAATACTCCATAAAGCGACTAATGCCGGTCATTAATCGGGAACTGGCCAAACACCGCCTGCGTAAAGAGATGGTCGACGAAACCAAGGATATTCTGATCCGAGGCGACCGTATGCTTCGTAAAATGATCGCCTCACTGGGAAGAGATGATCCGTTTAGTGCTGAATTTATAGTTGCTGTGCAGTCGCTTGTGGAGGCGCAACGCAAAATGGAGGCGTGTGTTGAAAAAGGTGAGGAATTAGAAGCGTTCTTGTCCGCTGTCGATCCGTAAGCCCCTGATTCTATTCTAAGGAGGGATTCTAAAACGGGAACCTTGAGTCCATTTTAAGCAAACTGCGCTACTACCTCAAACAACTCTGCCAAGGCAAAAGGTTTTGCCAGAAATCCATCCGCATGCAGATCATGGGCGGCCTTTCTATATACCGGTGTTGCCGACATAAGGATACACGGTTTGTCCGGATCTTTTGCTTTGACCCGGTGTAACAACTCGAGCCCATCCATGCGCGGCATCTTGACATCCGTCAGGACAATATCGGCACTGTTTCCGTTTCGAAGGGCCTTCCATGCTGTCTCACCGTCTGCATAAGAGACGACTTCCGCCCATGGCAAGCTACCTAATGCGGCCACCACCATGTCCCGGTTTAAGCTGCTATCATCCACTACTGCGATCTTTTTTGCTTTGGTTGGCATGGGTATGTCCTTTCTCGGATCAATTACATCTTCAGTAGAACCTTCATCGACTAAATGGCGTATTAAAAATCAATTATGAGCCACGAGGTCGCTCGTCGATTTTTTCGGTACAATACCGCCGCTATTGGGTCCCGATTTTCTCAGCGGCAATATACCCGGAAGGGATCCTATGCCTACTAGCGGTGGTCGTTTCACGTCGAATCAGATCATAGAACAGGGAATTGACGAAATATTTAATCTTATAGGGTTGGGGGCTAATATCGTGTTCGATCATTTTTGTAACAATTTTGTTTTTGTAGCTTCTTACATAGGCCGCCTTTAAACACGAAAGCTCGGCTTTTTGACGCAGTTTCGCGCTTCTTGAATGGCGAAGTTTTGATTGGCTTTCACAACATGCGGCATAGCGGTCAATCATTTTTGCATAAACCGCTCTCTTATCGGCAACGTTATTTTCTTCCCCATAGGTTGTGGTTATCCATGTCATCATTGCCGCCAGTACCAACACCGGAACAAACCATTTATACCCCGTCATTTTCCACCTCCTTCTTGATTGTTCTAAGTGTTCTTCCTGTCGACTAGTAATTGAGCAATAACAATGCCAAGTAATCAGATTCAGTATCGATTAACACATATACTTTATAACCTATTGTTAATGTTGTGTTTTATATAGACACAATTCCAACGATCACCATTGCCTCGATATTCTAACGCCCACAAGGTGTCCACCAAATTGACATTTGCATGTACAGTGTAAATATAGTTGACAATCGAATATTTGAGACCTTATATTGGAGGGAGACAATTGCCGTATGCCTCCTTACAACGCTCGGCTAAAGGCCGAAAAAGGGGTCATTGGGCCGGGAAATTCTTTCCTTTCCGGCCATAAAGCCACTAGACTTCGGGAGCAACCCATGGGAAACAAATCGTTAACCAAAAAAGAGTTGGCCCTGATCCATGAAGTCACCATGTCCCTACATGCCATTCGGGACTTAGACGAGATGCTTCAGAGTGTGTTGCATAAAATCAAGATGGTATTTCAGATTGAAGGCGCTTCCATCGCACTTCATGATGCCGAAGCCAGCGAGTTTTACTTTATAAAAACCATCGAACCGGAAAAAGATGGAGATACCATTCGCAGCGACCGTATGCGATTTTCGGATCATGTGGGCGTGGCTGGTCAGGTAATGCGTGAAAATCGAGCCATTGTGGTAGCGGATGCATCCGCAGATGACCACTTTTATCAGGGTATCGATCTTCAGGAGGATTTTACCACCCGGTCCATGATCTGTGCCCCTTTGAAAACCCGCAAGGGCTTTATCGGCGTCCTCTATGCCATCAACAAGGTAACCGGCCGGTTTACTGAAACCGAGACCCGGCTGATGGAGATCCTTTCAGGAACCATCGCCATCGCCCTTGAAAATGCGAGGCTTTACGGGGAACTCAAGCAGTCGGTCACTTCATTGGAGATGGAAAACCAACGTCTTAAATCAGATGCCCAAACCCGCTTTAACTTGCAGGGGATTGTGGGATCCAGCCCGGCCATGCGACGGCTATTTCGATTATTGGACAAAGTCATTGGGACGCCCACATCCGTCTTAATCCACGGTGAGACCGGTACGGGAAAAGAACTTATTGCCAAGGTCATTCATTACATGGGCCCCTTGAAAGAGAAGCCGTTTGTTGCTGAAAACTGCGGGGCCTTCGCCGAGAATCTCCTCGAAAGCGAGCTTTTCGGTCACGTTAAAGGGGCTTACACCGGCGCTATCGCCACCAAGAAGGGACTATTTGCGATGGCCGATGGCGGAACGGTTTTTTTGGACGAGATCAGTGAAACCTCGCCCCCCATGCAGGTTAAACTACTTCGCGTACTACAGGAAAGACAGATTCGTCCCGTTGGCAGCGACCAAACCATTGATATCAATATTCGATTGATTGCATCCACAAACCTGGATCTTGAAGATGAAGTAAAACAAGGCCGCTTTCGGCGGGATCTGTTCTACCGGATCAATGTATTTCCAATCCAAATCCCTCCGCTACGCCAAAGGAGAGAGGACATTCCGCTTTTGGCCACCCATTTTTTAACTCGGTATGCCCGCCAAGCCAATCGGACGATAACCGGATTTACACCCCGAGCCATTGATTATCTTTCGCGCTTTGACTGGCCCGGTAATGTGCGGGAACTGGAGAATGAAATCGAGAGGGCTGTAACTATTGCGGGAAAAAGCGATACGGTGAAGGTCACCCACCTGTCGGAAAAAATTTCGGCTGCCGCCCGACAAGCCTTGCCAAACTATGTGTCTAACTTACATTTAAAAGAGGCCACGGAACAGATGGAGCGCAAAATGGTGACAAATGCATTACAACAGTCCACTGGGAATCGCTCCAAGGCAGCCGGCATCCTCGGCATCAGCCGCCAGGGTTTATTAAACAAAATCGAACGATATAAAATCAACGTTTGAAAATGACACCTCTCCAGATTGATGATCTCACCGACCAGGTTCTTGCCAATTGTGCCCTGTCCGACGCCAGCCATGCTGGTGCTTATTCGGTCTGCGGGCTGGCCCTACGACTTAGAGATCTATATAAATGGCAACAACAACTCCCGCCATGGGTAGAGGATGAATCCGGAAAAATCCTGGAATGGATCGGAAACCAAGAAGAGCAATGGGAAACGATTGAGGGTAACAATTTTTCGGATATCATCATCGAAAACCGACATTACGATCCTTTCGACAGTACGGCGATCAACACCATCCTTGCCCAGGATGGGCTTTACTATGGCGCCGGATATGCCCGTAGCCTCAAACCTACTTTTTTTCTCGCAGTCCTTGAAAAAACGACCCCTGTCGACGGCTACCCGGTGCACATATTAGGTCGGGAACTAGCGCGGGATTTGGCCACCTTGCCGGCCCTTTCCCAGGACAATCATATCATCGTACGCAAGGACGCTGGTCAATACTATTTCTGGGATCAGCTATTTTTCGTCACGCCGTCGGGAAGAAAGGCCCTGGCTTTTGGCCTGAAAGAGCACGGGTTGGATCCCCAGGACATGGATTCGATCAAGAAGAACATGCCCCGCCTTTTTGAAACGCAAATTGACACCTATATCTATCACGAGCTTGGCGAAATTCAGGACACCGTCTTTGATACCGGTAAATGGCGGGAAATCGTTACCACCTTTTCCGGTACGCCGGTGGAATTATTGGCCCGCGCCGTAAAGGACCTATTAGCCGATACGGGTAAGCATGGCTTGCTCAGGCACATAATCAACCAGAAAAAAACGACCGCCCTGGCGCTTTATGCCGCCTTTATCGATGGTTTGCGTAAGAAGATGTTCCCGGAAATCAGGTTGGCTTTTTCAGAGTTCACTCAATCGCACAGATGGGAATCCGTCAACCATGCTGTTGAGGTGGGACATGCCCGGGCACGTGAAACCGCCGAGATATTAAGCACCATCTATACGGAAGGTACGGATAGAGATGATCTCATTTGGGCTAAAAAAGAGATGGCGCAACGCCTGCTCGTTCCCCTGGGTATAATCAAATAAGGTCATAACCAAATAAGGGCATGTCACATTCGATTCATCTTTTCTTGCCACTGGAAATCTTTGCCGGTCACGACATCTTCCATGCGTTGCAAACGATGGTCGAGGTTCTCGTACCGACGCCGAACCCGTCGAAGGGTTCGATGGCGTGAGTCCACGTAGCTGTCGTAAAAATCCCGCTCGGCTTCGCTTTCAAACGGACGGATCGGTTCGGGTTTCATCACCAGTGCCGCGACGATGTATATAACGAGCATGGGCCAGACACCGGTAATCAAAAATGTGACCACCGTCATCAAGCGAATCCAAAAGACACTGAAGTCAAAATATTCCCCAAAGCCGCGGCACACGCCGAAGATGGCCCCGCGTCGGGAACGATATAACCCACGTATTCGTTGGTATCTTTTCATCGGATATTTTCCTTTTCGTTTTGGTCCATCAGGATAGTCTCCAAAGCCTCCACACGCTTTTCCATGTGCGACAGGCCTCGAAAAATTTCCTGCATCAACTTTGCTTCCTCGGCCTCATTCTTACGGCTTTTACGCGACAACCCGCCGTGACGCGCCCGCATGATAGCGAGGATTGTTCCGCCCAGGATGGCCAGGGCGAGAACGAGACTGCCGAAAACGATGCCGACGATATAAACCGGTGTCATTGTGGATGGTGCTCCTTTTTGGCGACCTCTTTTTGTTGACTGGATTTAAGTGCATCCAGTTCTTTTTCGATTCCCTCGTCGTACAATTTTTCGAAAGCTTCTTCAAGGCTCGGTTTACGGCCGTAGTTTACCAGATCAGCCTCGGCCTCCATACGCTCAATTCGGTTTTCTATGTCGTCGAATTTAGCCATGGTCTCAAAACCGTCTACACGTCGAATCTCTTCTTGCGCTTTTCGTTTACCTTGCGCCCGGATGTGGCGTTGGACCAGGATTCGTTGTTTTTCCCGGGCGTTGGTCAATTTTTCTTGAAGTTGTCGAATATCGTCCTGATATTGCGTGACCAGTGCCTGGTGTTCGATATGTTCCGTCTCTAAAGACTGGGCCATACGTGTAAACCGACGCTTTTCCTGCAGGGCCTCCCGGGCCAGATCATCCCGCCCTTTTTCAACCGCCAGTCGCGCCCGGTCTTCCCAGAGCATTTCCCGTGAACTGGCCTCGTCAATTTGACGCTGCATCTTTTTTTCATTTGCCATAACACCCGCACAGGCTGATTTCATTTCGACCAGGGTGTCTTCCATCTCTCGAATCATCAGACGGATAAGTTTTTCGGGGTCCTCTGCCCGATCCAGCATGGCATTAATATTGGAGCTGATAATGTCTCGAAATCGTGTAAAAACGCCCATTGCTCTTCCTCCATTTTGCATGTTCCATGTTTTCGTTGCATTGTACAAGAGCATTTTCCATGCCAATGGGCCTCTTCCTAAAATAACCATCCAATATTATAGATAAAATAAACAAATAATTATTGTTGACCCGCGAAAAATGATTTGGTATTATTTACCGTTTATTGGTATTTATAACTTATTTTAGGATAATTTGTGCCGTTTTCTCCCAGAAATCACCCTGACCACCTGTTGTCGGTCACTTCCCCTGAAGTCACCACTGAAGCGCTGGGTCAATCTGACGCATTTCTTGAATTTCAGGAACGGATCGCCCTAATCGCACCGATCGAGCGGCCGGTATTGATCATCGGAGAGCGGGGAACGGGAAAAGAGCTGGCCGCCACGCGCCTGCACTACCTGTCCGCCCGCTGGGAAGGCCCTCTGGTGACGTTGAACTGTGCCGCCCTAGCACCGTCGCTAATGGAAACAGCCCTTTTCGGGCATGAAAAAGGCGCTTTCACCGGGGCGGTTGAACGACGGCAGGGCCGATTTGAAGTCGCCGATAAAAGCACCTTATTCCTCGATGAAATCGGTAACATTCCCATGGAGGCCCAGGAAAAAATACTTCGTGTCGTGGAATACGGGGCTTTTGAGCGGGTCGGGGGAACCCGGCCGGTGGAAGTGGATGTACGCGTGATTGGTGCCACCAACGCCAATTTACCGGCTCTGGCACGGAACAAGCGGTTCAAGCAGGATCTATTGGACCGGCTCTCCTTCGAAGTACTGTTTCTGCCCCCTCTCCGCGCACGTAAGGGCGACATTCTGCTTCTGGCCGATCATTTTGCCCGACGCATGGCTTACGAAATGGGAATAGACGCGATGCCAACCTTCAGCCCGTTGGCAGCGGGGACTCTCGAAAAGCACGCCTGGCCAGGAAATATTCGCGAATTGAAAAATGTGGTGGAACGAGCGGTTTACCGGTCTACGACGCACCATATCGATACCATCGATCTCGATCCCTTTCAGTCACCCTATTCGGCAACCCAGCCAATTCCGGATGCCACTCAATCTCCAGCCACGGAACCGGCGTTGCCGGATTCACCCCATGCGCAAACAACGTCTTCCCAAAGTATAGAGCTGCCCTTGAAGGAGGCAGTCAAACGCATGGAGGTTGATATGATTAAACAAGCACTGGAAAATACCCGCTTTAATCAAAAAAAAGCCGCCGACCTGTTGGGTTTGACGTATGATCAACTTCGAGGGTTGCTTCGCAAATATTCAGCAGAGATCCGGACCGGTTAAAGTCCTTTGGCTAAAGCCGAATGATCGCCGAATGATTGAGGGATAAGATTTCCAAGGCGTCAAGGCCGCCGCTTCCCTTGAAAAGGATAATCCCGGCAGCATTATCTTTGGGGGACAATCTCAAGCCAGTATCCGTCCGGATCATTGATGAAATAGATCCCCATCTCCTTGTTCTCATAACAGATGCAATCCATTTCCGTATGCAAGGCATGGGCGGCATTATAATCATCGGCAATAAAAGCAATATGAAATTCCTCATCGCCCAGATCGTAAGGCTTCTTCTGTGATTCGAGCCAAGTCAATTCAATTTTGTTGCCCGTGGATCCATCGCCAAGGAAAACAATGATATATTGTCCATCCGGGGCCTCTTTTCTGCGAACCTCTTTCAATCCGAGCGCTGTTTCGTAAAAGGCCAGGCTTTTCTCAAGATCCAGAACATTGATGTTAAAATGGTCTATGGTAAATTTCATCTTCTATTCCTTATTAAAGAATGAGGATCCAATCGGATCAACTCCGGCCAGATCAACTCCGGCCGGATTAACGCCAAATAGATAGAAACTTTTTGGGTTACAATCTATCCGTTTTCGTGGCCTTCTTCCACTACCGGATTACGCAAAATGCCGATTTTTTCAACCTCCACTTCAACCACATCATTATGCCGGAGCGGCCCCACCCCACTGGGCGTACCGGTTAAAATGAGATCTCCTGGCATCAGGGTAAAATTCTTGGATACAAAGGCGATGATTTCAGGCAGGGTGAAGATCATCTGGCCGGTATTTCCGTCTTGAACTGTTTTTCCGTTCAAACGGCAACGGATATCCAGCGCTTGCACATCACCGATATCTTCGGACAAAACGACCTGGGGGCCGATAGGGCCAAAGGTGTCCAGGGATTTACCGCGAAACCAGCCCGAGCGATCGCTGTTTTGTAAATTCCGCTGACTGACATCGTTCATACAGGTATACCCCAATACATGCGTATGCGCCTGGGCAACGGGAACATCCTTGCAGCAATCTTTGATAATGACGGCCAGTTCGGCCTCGTAGTCCACCCGAGGCTCCTCGAAATCGTATTCGCTTAAAAAACGGGGTATGACAATGGGCGCTTCCGGGCCGATCAGGACATTGGGTGTTTTGGGAAACAATATGGGTTCGGTGGGAATTTCACCGGTAAACCCCTGCACCTTGACCGATAGGCTCTCGGCAATATGAGACCGGTAGTTCAACCCCAGGGCAATGATTTTAGTGGGATTGACGGTGTAAGTCGTGTCCCGGTTGCAGATTGGAAGCGTAATCATGTGAATATCTCCATTTTAAATGGTAGCCATCCGTCAATATTCGCCGCGGTTAGGAACAATACAAATAAACTCAAACGCCTCATCAAACGGGTTTGTAAATTGATGCTCAATATTCGGCGGCACAAAGGCGAAATCCTTCTCCCCAATCTCATTTTTTTGGCCGTCAATCATGAGCTGGCCCCTGCCGCGAATCACGTAGTTGACATGTTCCCAGTCATGGGCATGCCTGGGCGTATGGCCGCCGGGCTCCAGTGTAAACGTCCGCAGTGTATACCCCTCCCAGCCCTCATTTTTCCCGATGGGCACCTTTTTGGAGACCTTGGCAGCCCCTTCCATCTGAACCGCAGTGGCCAAAAGATCGTTGTATTTTTGAATCGGCATGGATGGCTCCTTTCGCTTATTCTAATACTGAACCGAATTGTTCACATTATTTTCAGTCCAAGGGACTTTGTCAACCACCTCTTGGCCGGCACAAGTGCTTTATGGGATCGAGACAATCAGGCACAGGGGCCACGGTCAATGGACACCCATTTTTTCTTTTCCCGGTAAAAACAGACAGGATATCAGACAGAAAATTGATACGGCAAAGACGATCCGAAAAATTATTTGCATATGGTCCCCAACGGTTTGTTGGAGCAAAGTTTTGATTTCCGGCAGAAGCAGAGATTGAAATTCAGGTTGAAAGAGCCGTTCGAAATTATCACGGATCTGAACGATAAGATGTGCCGGCAACCGATCCAAGTTCCCTGTGCTGATCAGCGAATCGATGGATGTCTGAATATTTCCCGTAACAAACCCGCCGCAAACACCCACGCCAACCGTGCCGCCCAGTGATCGTGCAAACTGGTTGGATGATGTGGCCACGCCGAGATCGGTTACATCCAGGGCCTCTTGCACCACTAACAGGGTGGAAATGGCCACAAACCCCATACCGATCCCGACGATCAGAAACACCCAGAAGCAGGCCGCCATTGAGGTCTGATGATCGAAATTCAGGGTCATCCCGGAACCCAGTATCAGAAAAACAGAGCCGGCAATAGCCACCGATTTCCGATCCAGACGAAAGAACATCTGCCCGATGGACAGGGAGCCCAATGACCAGCCCAGGCTTAATGAAAGCATGGCCAGACCGACCTGCGCCGGCGAGCGCCCCAACGCCCCTTGAATAAACAGCGGCGCATAGGCAAACAGCGCGAAGATGGCAAAACTACTTAAAAAAACAGACAGGTTGCCAATACTGAAACCACGAATTTTAAAAAACGGCAACGCCAGAATCGGTTCCGGGGCTGCTTTTTCAGAAAAATAAAAGCCGATGCTCGATATCAGGGTGATGCCGATGAGGCTAAAGGCCAGGGTTGAAGTCCAATCAAAGTCGTTTCCCGCCAGCATCATTAAGGTCAAGAGACCCACCACGGCGATGGATAAAGTGGCGACTCCGGCTAAATCGAGATGGACGCTCTCTTTTTTCGGGCGGATCTCAACCAGAAAGGCGGCGAGTACCGCCATGGAAATAAGACAAATGGGAATATTGATAAAAAAGACCCAGCGCCAGGAAAAATAGTTGACGATAAAACCGCCCGCAGTCGGCCCCACCACCGAAGCGATTCCCCATACAAAACTGGCCAGAGACAAAGTCTTGGCCCGCTTACCCGGCGGCGCCATGTCCGACAGCACGATGTAAACGAGAGCAAAATTACCGCCGGCGGCAATTCCCTGAAACACGCGTGCTACAATTAGTACAAACATGTTGGTGGCCAGGCCGGCGGCCAATGAAGAAACCAAAAAGCCGCTGATGGAAATAAGAAACAGTGCCCGGACTTTAAAGAGGTCGGCCAGCTTACCAAAGACCGGCAAGGCTACCGCACGCGCCAAAAAGTAGGCCGTATACACCCAACTGTAAATATCCAGCCCGCCCAACTCGGCAATGACCGTCGGCATGGCAGCCGACATCACCAAAGCGTCCATCGCCCCCAGAAACAGGGCAGTGAGGGCCGCGCCGATAACCAACCAGCGAACCTTACGGCTTATCTCCACAATATTTTTTTCAACTGAAACCGTGCCTACCAGTTTTCAGCGAGAATCTCGAAATACCCACGCGGTTTAACGCAGGCAGGACATTTATCCGGCGCCTCTTTGCCGGTGTGCAAATAGCCGCAACTCCGACATCGCCAGACCCTTTCCTCTTCCCGTGCAAAGGCGCGCTCTTTTTTAAGGTTTTCGGCCAGCTCCCGGTAAAGTTTTTCGTGCTGTTTTTCAGAGACACTGATGGCGTCCAGCGTGTCCGCCGCCCGCGCAAACCCTTCTTCACGGGCAATTTTAGCAAAACCCGGATACATATCCGAATAAACGTAGTGTTCGAGGTTGGCCGCAGAGATCAGATTGGCGTAAGTGTCTTCAAGCACACCAGCCGGAAAACGCCAGTTGATTTCCAATTCGCCGCCATTGAAAAATTTAAAAAATCGCAGGGCATGCTCGCACTCCTGCTCGGCGGTTTCCTCAAATATGTCGGCAATCTGGATAAAGCCATCTTCACGGGCACGGCGGGAGAAGAAGGTATACCGGGTGCGGGCCTGAGCCTCGGCAGCAAAGGATGTCAGTAGGTTTTTAGCGGTTTGACTCTCACGGAATTTTCCCAAAGCCAATCTCCCTCAATAGCAGCCGAAAGAGGTTGTTTGCCGGGCCGGTTTCATACCACAACGGGCAAACAACCTCGAGCCACTCAGGTTTAGATTTAGTCTTCCTCCACCGTAATCGCATCCGCGCCACATTCGTCGGCCGCCTGTCGCACAACGGCTTTTAAATGGTCGGGAATTTCATCCATTTTAACAATGGACAATAGCTGGTCCTCATCATACTCGAATATTTCCGGACAAAGTTTGTTACAGTTGCGGTCACCCATGCACTGACTGGAAATCGTCACTTTCATTGGCCTCATCCTCCTTCTCTTTCGAAAATTATTTGTAAATTCATCTTAAAACGTCAAACTTCCAACAGCGGACCATGACATGTCTATGTTTTATTTACACGAATTATGCCAGGATTTTCACTAAAAATAAAGGTTTCATAACAAATGATCGTAGCGATTTCCTGTAGAACCCTGAAAGATAATCTGTTAACATGCATTCAATAGGGGCGTGCGAAAGAAAACCCGACACTTTTATGCCCGATATCGAAAAAGAAAGCCAATCGAAATTAAATGACCATAGAAACAAGGAGAAATCTCATGCGGAAAAGTATTCTTATTATTGCAATCAGTTGTGGCCTGGTCCTGTCTCTTTTTTCTCACACCTGGGCGCAAGGCGATCATCGTATCGGAGGCGGCATCCATTATTGGATCGCCTTAGATGATATCGATGAAGATGATGTGGACGAAAACGGCCTGGGCATTGTCCTTTCCTACCAGTATCGCATGGCCCAATTTTTCACCATTGAGGCCGACCTTGAATTCCTGGATGAAGGCTACGCGGGTTCGAGTGAAACCGTCTTTTCGCCTCAGGCCTTTTTTCTCGTCGGATTGGGATTGTATGGTGGCGTAGGTCTTGGGATCAACTATTCCGACGGCGACCTGGCCGACAAACCCTTTTTTGCCTTGCGCGCCGGATTCGATTTTGAGGTTCTGCCCTCAATCTTTCTCGACCTTCATGCCAACTATCGTTTCGAACAGTGGGATTTTGATAAAATTAAAGGGGATATCGATACCGACACCATCACTCTGGGCGCCATTGTGCGATTTGAGTTTTAGAACCGAATAACCGGCTAACTCGGATCCTCAAAAAAGATATAACTGGTGGAGTAATCGCTAAATTCAAAATAGACCTTCTTCTCCCCGGCATCCTTGACCATGTTCAGATTCACATCGGCGTAACCATATCCATAACGGTAGGGCCGGGGACTGCTGTCCGAAGTACCATAGGCCGTGGATAGTTTGTCGACTTTTACAAATCGCCGAACCAGTTTGTCCCCGGCATAAATCTCCAAAATCCCATTTGTACCGGTCCAGTTCTGAATGGAACGGCCCAGTTGATTCTGCGTCTCTTGGGTGCAACTAGAGATCAGAACGATAAAGGTCATAAGCACGCCAAAAACGATTATTCGATACCGCATATTGATACCCCTTTTCGAAATGTCCAAATATTCAAGTCAATCACTTAGAATCACCGGTTACCCTTACAATGGCACTAACATAAGGAAAGGAACCGCCCGGTCAAGTGTTTTAAAATTGTTACGTCTCTCCGGCAAGCATCCATAACGACATTGGGTGATCTACGAATTTGCCATACATTTGATTCAATAGATCGGCATTAGCAATAGACAATACGATACAGTTTCAGTAAAAGATAGAGACCCTTTCGGAAATAACAAACAAGAAAGCCATCATGCTAAACATCGGATCGTATAACGTGCTTATGGTCGAACGACAGGTTGATTTCGGATTTTACCTGAATCCCAAACCGGATGAAGTCCTGCTGCCTCTTAAATATGCGCCCGACCTAACCCAACCCGGAGATATGCTGCGGGTGTTTGTCTATACCGACTCTGAAGACCGGCCGGTAGCCACGACCAAAACGCCCAAAGCAGTGGTCGGGCCAGTGCGCATTTCTGGAGATGAAAGACCGGGCCTCCTTCGGCGCATTCATGGACTGGGGATTGGAAAAGGATCTGCTAGTGCCGAAAAGGGAGCAACAACCCGGCATGCAAATAGGGAAGAATTACGTCGTCAAGGTGTGCCTGGATCAGCGGACGAATCGCGTTTATGGTACCACAAAAATAACCTCCAGCTGCACCACGGCACCCGTTGACCTCAAGGTGGGTCAACAAGTGGACGTGCTAATCTACAAAAGCACCAAAGTCGGATACCTCGCCGTAGTAGACGACATGTACTCGGCGATGCTCTATAAAAATCAGACCTTTGAGCAACTGGATGTGGGTGATCGCCGGACCGCTTATATCAATCAGATTCGTGATGATGGTAAAATCGATCTTGCCCTCAAACAACCCGGCTATCGGTCCATGGGTGACTCCGGCCAAAAGATCTTGACCGTTTTAAAAAGTGCCGGCGGCTTCATCCCCTGTCATGACAAAAGCCCTCCCCCCCTGATTAAAAAAACCTTTTCCTTGAGCAAAAAAGAATTCAAGCGGGCCATTGGCCGATTATACAAAACGGGTAAGATCGAAATAATGCCGGACGGAATTCAGTTCAAAAAAGAGACCTAGGAAATCCACGAGAATAAAGCCGTCCCCAATATTAAGGCAATAATCCCAAACAGCCGAAAGGTTTGGTCCGAGGCTTCGTCGATATACCAGGTTTTGATTTTTTGCCAGTACCCTTTGGGGTCAAAAAAGATAAACACGCCTTTGGCGAGTGCGATCATTCCTAAAAAAACAATAAATCCGCTATGACGGGTATGGGATGCACCGAATATAAACACAACCCCAAATAGAACCGCCAAACCGGCGATGAGTTTCTCATTGGCACCCTTGATCAGGTTGCCGGCCACCTCCCGGAGCTGTTGGGTATAGAGAATGTAACCGGCACCGGCCGCGATCCACAACAGACTGATGATATACAAAAATAACTTCACTGGTGCTACCTCCATATTTGGTTTAGACGCATAATAATATCATATACTTGTGCTTGCAACAAGCAAAACGACCATTTACATTGGGTGCCTGTAGAGGTATGGTCACCCAAAAAAAAGTGGGGCCGCTCTAAGATCGGGTTGAGGCAAATGACGATGGCAGAACCTTTTATTACCGACAAACATGATGTTCTCCGTCGCAGTGTGCGTGCATTCTGCGAACTGGAGCTACGACCCATTGCATCCGAGATAGACAAGGAGGCACGATTTCCATGGGAGGTGGCTGAAAAAATGGCCGGCTTGGGCTATTTCGGCATTCAGGCCCCGCAAGATTTAGGCGGTGCCGGGCTTGACGCCATCAGCTATGCCATCACCATTGAAGAGGTTTCACGAGTCTGTGCGGCCATGGGGCTTTGCATCAGCGTACACAACAGCGTCGCACTTTACCCCATCCTGGCTTTCGGGACACCTGAGCAACAGCAACGCTGGGCCGCGCCCCTGGCCAAAGGGGAAAAAATCGGAGCATTCTGCCTGACCGAGCCCAATGCCGGTTCCGATGCCGCCAGCATTACAGCCACCGCCCTGGCAGATGGGGATGCATGGCTGGTCAACGCCAATAAAGTCTTTGTTACCAATGGCGGTATTGCTGACATCTGCTTGATATTTGCCCGCACAGACCCTGAGGCCGGCAGTCGCGGCATCAGTGTCGTGGTTGCCGAACGGGGCACGCCTGGGTTTGTTGTGGGCGACTTAGAAGACTTATGCGGTATGCGCGCCAACCCGGTCACCTCCATCCGGCTTTATGATTGCCGCCTGCCTGCCGACAATCTGCTGGGACGGGCCGGCCAGGGCTTGGGCATCGGCCTGGCCGCTTTGGATACGGGACGTATCGGCATTGGGGCCCAAGCCGTGGGTATTGCCCAGGGCGCTTTGGAAGAGGCCCTGCAATATGCCAAACAACGGCAGCAGTTCTCCGTCCCCATTGCGCGACACCAGGCGATACAGATGATGATTGCGGATATGGCGACCCAGGTGGATGCAGCCCGCATGATGGTGTATCGCGCCGCCTGGCTAAAGGATCAAAATGCGCCGGTGAGCAAAGCGGCTGCCCAAGCCAAGCTATTTGCCGCCGAGGCCGCATGCAAGGTGGCTGATCTGGCTGTGCAGATACACGGGGGCTATGGGTATTCCAAATCCTACGCTGTTGAGCGCTTTTACCGCGATGCAAGGGTAACACGTATTTACGAAGGGACCAGTGAAGTACATCGAATGGTCATTGCCAGAGAAGTACTTCAGGAAACATAAGCACATTTGCGAACCGTCGGAGCCCGAATACCTTATAGGTCGTCATTCGTAAAGGGCCTTCTGATAGCAAAGACGCATCGAATGGGAATACCAAACCATGCACATCATCGTCTGTATTAAATCCGTGTTGCGTACGGTACCGGTTGGCGAAGTCAAGCGAACACGCGATAACAGCGAACTCAACGTTTTTGACCGTCCCGTTCTGGAAGCGGCATTGCAACTTAAAGATAAGTGGGGTGGCGCTGTCACCGCCGTGACCATGGGACCCCCCGTGGGGTCGCTCATATTGGCCGAGGCCCAGGCCATGGGTGCAGATCGGGCCATCCTGGTGAGCGAGCCGGCCCTGGCGGGATCAGATACGCTGATCACTGCACGCGTACTGGCCGCCACTCTTTCCAAATTGACACCGTATCATTTTGTTTTTTTTGGTGTACGCACAACGGATAGTGATACAGGGCAGGTTGGCCCCCAAACAGCCGCGTTGCTGGATGTGCCCTTCATCAGCGGTGCAAAAAAAATTGAGCAGCATAAGGACGGCTGGCAGGTCCATAGGGTCATGGACGAATGGCAAGAGACATGGCAGGTAAACGCTCCAGCTATAATGACGATCCACCCCAGGGCGTATTCACCCCGGCATGTGGGCCTGGAAGGGATTGCCCGAGTTTACGATCACCCCACCATTGAAACGTGGGGGTTATCCGATCTGGACCTGTCACCAGAGAATGTTGGATTGGAGGGATCGCCTACCCGTGTTTCCGCACTGCATAAAATAAAGCGAAAACGTCGCTGCGAGATGCTGGAAGGCGATTGCAATGAACAGGTAGCAGCTTTGACTGATCGGCTCATCAACATGGGAAAAATGGCATCATGACAGCACGCCCTATCTGGATATTTGGCGACCGGCGTAACGCTGCCCACTGGGAAAAAAGTTTAATCGTAGCAGCCAAGGCCAAACCCATCGCTGAAGCAGCCCATGTTCCCATGGTTTTGCTTCTTGTGGGGGCTCCCGAAGATTTAAAGCCGTTAGACCCGGTACTCCCGATCGATGGAAATCACGATACAGTTGACACCGCCTGCTACTCCTCGGCAGAAGCTATGGAAAGTGCCCGTAAGGCGGGCTTTCAGTCAATCCTTTATGTTTCCCATCCCAAACTGCAATTTCCGACACCTTTCGTCTGTGCTCGCATCACCGCCGATCTCGTCGAGACTTACCACCCCTGGTTGGTATTGTTTGCTTTAAATGACTTCGGCCGTGAAACCGCCGCCTTCGGTGCCCAGTATTGCCAGGCCGGGATGATTGCCGACTGTGCCGACTTGACGCTGCAAGACGGCCGGATTGTCGGCCGTTGCCCAGCCTGGGGAGGGCAAATTCTGGCTGACATCTCCCTTGCAGATGGATGGACAACGGCTTTTGCTACCATTCAACCCCACGGGGTCAAAGTCACGGAAGGCTGTTTGGAGCCCTGTCCTATAGACGTGGTCCACCTGGATAATTCACCGCAAACTACAGGTTTAGAACTTATTAAACGCACCATCGAGCCTATGGAATCCCGTCGCCTTGAGGAAGCCGATACCGTGGTGGTGGGCGGCGCCGGCATGGGTGATATCCGTGGGTTCGGACGGATACGCGAACTCGCTGCGGCATTAGGCGGTGAGGTGGGAGCGACCCGGCCACCGATCCTGAGCCATTGGGTGGATGAAAACCGTCTCATCGGTCAGACGGGTAAAACCATACATCCCAAACTGTTGATTACAGTCGGCACCTCCGGCGCCGTGCAGTACACGGCCGGCATCACCGATGCCCAAACCATCGTGGCGATCAACCGTGATCCCAAGGCTCCGATCTTTCAATGGGCGGATATCGGAATTGTGGCCGATGCCGCCGACATTATCCCCCTGTTGGCTCAGCGCGCCAAACAATCAGCCATGCGCCGTCTGGCAGATGCAACCTGCACCATGGACGATACAGAGACGATATCCCGGGGTGGCTTTGGTGATCTCGTGCGCCGGTTGCGAGAGGCACGCAACTGGTCCGTGAATGCCTTGGCTCAAGCCACGGCCCAAACGCCGGATTTCATCGAACAGGTTGAAAATGAAGTACTCTCACCACCGGTAAGTTTTATCATGCGAATGGCCCAGGCCATGCAGGTAGACCCGGGAACCTTTCTACGCAAAGAAGAAAAAGCCGCTATTCGGGATATGCGCACCCAGGCTTATCAGCGCCGGACCAGGGCGTATAGTTACACCACCCTGACACCCGAAGCGGAAAACAGCCACTTGCGCGCGTTTATGATCACGATTGAGCCACATCATGTCCACAAACCTGTGGCCTATAAACATGAAGGCGAAGAATTTATTTTTGTCATGGAAGGGGTTTTAGAGTTCCGACTGGGCAGCAAAGTACACCTGCTCAAACCTGGAGAGTCCATACATTTCAATTCCGACACCCAGCATAAGTTAAAGAGCAAGTCCAATGAAACAACACGATGCCTGGTTGTCCTTTACACGATATAGAAACATACGGTCAGGTTCACCGTCCGAGAAATTTCTATTTTTTTAAGTCTGTCTGGAAACCATCGTCATGGTTATAAAAAAGTAAGGTCGCAATACCCATGAAAAATTCACCTCCCGTGAAATTGGCCTGGTGTATATGGGCATTGGGCGCCGCCTTATATTTGATGGGTTTTTTCCAAAGAGTCGCGCCGGCGGTTATGACCAGTGAATTGATGCGCGATTTCAACATCAGCGCCACAGCGCTCGGCAATTTATCGGCCTTCTATTTCTACAGCTATGTGGCCATGCAAATCCCCACCGGCATCCTGGCCGATACGCTCGGCCCCCGCCGACTCCTGACTGCAGGTGCCGCTGTAGCCGGCCTCGGTACGGTCTTATTTGCAATAGCGCCGACGATCCATTGGGCATATGGGGGGCGTTTTTTGATTGGCGGGTCCGTGGCCGTGGCTTTTGTGGCATTGTTGAAAGTGGCAGACTCCTGGTTTCCGCCCCGACAATACGCCATGGTTTCCGGAATGGCTTTACTCAGCGGCATTGTGGGCGCCGTTTTCGCAGGACCGCCTTTTCGGGTTCTGGTGAATTTCTTTAATTGGCGCAGTGTTACCCTGGCCACGGCCTTGGTTACTTTTGGTATCGGCCTTGCTATCTGGTTATTTGTCCGGGACTATCCCCACCAGAAGGGCTTTGCCGATTTCACCCCACCGCCCCAAACATTGGCCAAGCCATCACTGACATCGATTCTCGGCAGCATTTTTCGTACCTTTGCCTATCCTAATGTTGCGTTACTTTTTTTTGTACCAGGCGGCATTGTCGGCTGTGTACTCACCTTTTCGGGACTCTGGGGTGTGCCCTACCTTACCACTCACCACGGGTTGCCCCCTGAAAAAGCGGCAATATTAACCTCAGCCGTGCTAGTGGCCTGGGCTGTGGGTGGTCCCTTTTTCGGATGGCTTTCGGATCGCATCGGCCGTCGCAAACCGGTCTATATCGTCGGTTGCGCCCTCACCCTTACCGGGTGGCTCATCGGCCTTTACATTGACAACCTCCCCTTTAGCCTTCGGACCATTATTTTATTAATAACCGGTTTTTGCTCCGGCGCCATGATCATCAGCTTTGCCTATGTGAAAGAGTCGGTGCCTGCCCACCTGGCAGGTACGGTTTCGGGTGTCATCAATATGGGTGTAATGACAGGCCCCATGGTCCTTCAACCGGCTGTCGGCTGGATGCTCGATCTTAAATGGCAGGGAGAAATTGTTGCCGACGTGCGTGTCTATCCGCTAAACGCTTATCAAAGCGGCTTCGGCCTGATGATGGCCTGGCTAACACTATCGTTATTGCTATTGATATTTACCCGCGAAACCTACTGCCAACGGTTGGGGCATCCCAAACAAAAATAGTGACATACGGTGACGTAAGTCTTTGGCAATTAGAATGTAAGACAGAACAAGTTTTCGTTTTAAATATTGCATTTTCAAGCCCAAGGCGTATGCTATGTGTCGAAAATATATCTTTTTTTAAATTTCCAGGAGGTAAGCACATGGCTAAAGGAAGAGATACTAAAAAAGACAATAGAACAACACCCAAAAAATCCATCAAAGAGAAGAAGAAGGCAAAGCGGGAAAAAAAGAGTAAATAATTTCAATACCTTATATGGATGTGGGGAGAGGGGCCCTCTCCCCAGTTGTTGTGGAATGATGCGTAATCTTTTATGAATGCTTAAAGTGAATACAAGGTCTAAACACCGGAATAAATCAACCCGATCCATCGATCTCCTGTGAAGAGCCCTTTCTTCCAGTTCGCATCAAGGTCGGCCAGGGGCTTGGCGGCAACTTCCGCCTAACCGGTGTTGCCCTCCGCCTAGCTGGACCTTATCTCCCATAAACCCGTGTCCTGCGATAATCTTCGTTAGGTCATCCGTAAGCAATAAAACCTCATCCACCGCCGAAATCTTTTCTTATAAAAACGAAATCACCCCTGACGAAACTCGGTTGGAAGTAAATTGTATCCATACCCCTTTTTTTGTAACCTTTTAGCAAGCCATTCGTTTTAACGATAAACATGGAAAGTACATGACGATCTGGATTGTTTGGTGGAAGGGGGTGGTATCGAAAGGAGACCGGATTTGAATCAATTCCCATCTTTTTCATCCGGCCCTATTATTTTCATCGGGATAAAGCTTTGTAACGACTACTCAAAAGTTGGCCAAAAAGGAGATATCGGATGCTAATAAAAACGTTGATCGGTACCATCAAGCGGTTCTAAATTCCAACTACACCCACCTCTTTTAAACGGTCTTTGGTGATGATGCCTTAGACGATGTCGACGCAGCCTATGATAATATTGCCAGGGCAATTGCCGCCTACGAACGGTCCTCAGAAGTGCAGAAATTCAGGTCACGATTTGATCAAGACCTACTCAGTGAAAAGGAGCAAAGGGGTATGGATCTTTTTGTAGCCAATTGTGCCCAATGTCATGCCATGAATGATACACCCGACCGCAAGGGGCCACTGTTTACCAACCACACCTATGCCGACATCGGTGTGCCGGTCAACCCATTACTGGCGGGTAACCCGGTAGATCTTGGGTTGGGCGGGTTTCTGGGAGACCCGTCCCAGAATGGAAAATTCAAGGTTCCCACGCTTCGCAATGTCGGCCTTTCGGCACCCTACTCCCACAACGGCTATTTTGCGACCCTCAAAGATATCGTCAATTTCAAAAATACAAGAGACGTTGAAAACTGGGACTTGCCGGAGGTAGAAGACAATTTAAACACCACTGATATTGGTAATCTCGGCCTGACGGATCAGGGCGTGGATGACATCGTTGCCTTTTTAATGGCGTTGACCGACAGCAGATAAATACATCCGTAAATTCGTTATCTATTTCCAACAAAACGTCTGTCGAACAATCCGTGCGTCATCAGCCTGAGATCACAGTCTGACCCTCGACCTCAAATATGGGCTAACGCTACAGAAGTGTAATTTTTTGGGGTATTGGCGATGTATCGTAGGGGCATCCCTTGTGGTTGCCCTTACGTTCCGCGCGGGTTTGATTCGATGAATCCACCGCGTTGGGGTACCCGCCAGGGGCACCCCGACGGTATCGGAATGGTTTAGCTATTGGCAATATTTCGAGGCGCATTCCCTCGTGGTTGCCTTATATTCTACACATCCAAATTCGCGGGTTCATAGAATTTTTGGGGGTATTCGCATGAAGGACATTTTTTGGGAGGTTCCTTGCCTTCAACGATATAACCGCACACACTGCATTTCCATTTAATCGGTTCGTCGCGTTTATAAACCGTTCCAGCCTCAACCATGGCCAGCAGTTTCTTGTAACGGTCCCTATGGTGAGCCTCGATTTTTGCGACCTGTTTGAAGGCCTTGGCAGCCTTTTTATTGCCCTCTTCTTCAGCCTCCTTGGTCATCTGGGGATACATGCTCTGTACCTCATAATCTTCGCCACCGATGGCCGCTTTGAGATTGGCCACCGTGTCACCCAGACCGTCCAATAAGAGCAAATGGTCCTTGGCATGTTGCCGTTCATTGTCAGCGGTCTCTTCAAATATTTTCGCAAGGTACATGTAACCTTCCTTACGGGCGATTTCGGCAAAAAAAGTGTACTTGTTTCGGGCTTGGGATTCACCGGCGAAAGCGGCTTTCAAATTCTCAGTTGTTTTGCTCATACTTTTCTCCTTTTTCAGTAGTTTGTAATTGTCGTTTGATAAGGGCGTTCAAAGCAAATCTTCGTAATCGGCGTATAGCACAGTGACGCAATCCGGGCAGATACCGTGGCTGAAATCTACGCCCGTGTAGTCATGGATATAGCTTTCGACTTGATGCCAGTCCCCTTTTTCATCTCGGATCTTTTTGCACCCGGAACAGATTGGCAGTATCCCTTTTAGTTGCCGCACTTGCTCAAGGGTATTGGATAGCGCTTCATTTTGATGTTGCAGATCCCGGATATCCTTAAACCGTGCTGTGGCAATGATTAAGGCTCGTTCCAGTTCGAGAAGTGTCGTGGGTTTGGTTAAAAATGCGCCGGCGCCCACCATGCTGGCTTTGGTGACAAATTCACGCGATTGAAAGGCCGTCAGGACCACGATGGGGGTCGGACAGGTTTCGGATATTTGACGCGCGGCTTCCAAACCATTCATTTCCGGCATTTTCATATCCAGCAAAATCGCGTCGGGTTGCAAAGCGACGGCAAGTGCGACCGCCTGGCGTCCATTGGCGGCATGTCCGACAACAGTGTGGCCCAGAGCAGCCAACATACCTTTCACCGCTTCGGCGACAAGAACTTCATCTTCGGCGATAAGAACGTTTAAGCATTCGGATGACAATTAGGTACATCTCCTATATTTATGGTGTGTCGTCTTCTTATGTCAAATGTCTATGGACGGCTTCACCTTATCGGACATTCCGTGGATGGCGGCCCCGGACCAGGTTTGGTCGGCACCATTTTCGTTCGGGTCCAATTGAAAAAGAAAACGCGTTACCGCCCCTTTGTCGTTTAATAAAGTCAAGCGGCCATTTAACTCCAGCTCCACAATGTTTTTCAACAGGTACAATCCGGTATTGTACCGTTTAAAACGCAAAACGTCCGCCGGATAGCCGGGGCCATCGTCACGATGGATTAATTCAACTAGCCGGTCTTTGTCAAGCAGATTGATTTGAACATCAATTCGCCCATTATGCCGTCCCGTAAGGGCATATTTAGTGGTATTGGTGGCACACTCGTTGACGATCATGGCCAGACTAGTGGCCACCACCGGCGCAACACCAATGGATGCGGGGGTGATGTGGACGTTGATCTCCTTATTGCGGGGCAGCACCAGCAAAGCACTTTGAATGACCTTGTCCACCAGTTCACCCAGGGGCAACGGGCGCCAGTCAGCAGCATTCAGTAAATCGTGGACCGTGGCTAAGCCTTGAATTTGATGAATGACCCCGTCCAATGCATCCTGAAAATCGGCCTGTTTCCGGGCTGGGTTGTGGTTCTTTTCTGCATACAAAAGCCCGATAATGGAAGCCAAATTGTTTTTAACGCGATGGTTTATTTCCTTGAGCAGGACCGACTTGGTGCGGGCATCCTCCTCGGCCCGCCGATAGAACCCTTCGGCCTCGATCAGCAGTCGATTTTGATCCATGGCTGCTGCCGCCAATGGACCGAACTGTTCCAATAGAACAACATCTTTTCCACTAAAAGCCTGGCCACGGTTCCGACCGGCCACCATGATGCCCAACGTGCGACTACCCCATATAAGCGGGGTTGCGATGCACTGATCAAAATCAACGGTTTCGTTCTCGCCGATCAGTCCGGGAAATCGACTTGCATTGCATTTTTCTTCCAGCAGGCTCCGCCCCTCGGACATTACACGGTCGAACAATCCATAGGCTACCAGCGCCTGGCGATCGACAATGTCCGGCTGTAACCGGAAGTTCCAGACACCACGCAATGTTTCTTGTGCATCATCCCAGGAAAAAATCCACATGCCTTTACAGTCTAGAGACGCCACCACACGGACCGCGATGGCCTCGTAAAGTTCAGCCATGGTTTTACGCCCAGACAGAGCCAGCGCCGTCTCATGGAGAATTTGCAGCGTGTCGGTACGCCACTTGATCTCCTTTTCCATCTGTATACGCGGGGTAATATCCCTTAAGGCCACCAGGAAAGCGCCATCGCCTTCCCATTCGGTGTCGACGACCTGCATTTCGGCAATCATGGGGATATCATTCGCGACCTCGATCTCAATCTCGGTTTTCGGTCCGGGAGAGACCGGAAACACAAAAGGTTGTCCCAGCACCGCATTTGACCGCATCGCCAGTAACTCTTCGGCCTTGGGATTTAAAAACATTATGCGATGATCCTTATCCAATACAATCAACGCATCTGTAAAATTGACCAACGTCGTCAGGGTTGATCGCAACTGCATCTCTTTGGTCTTTAATTCGCCGGCGCGGATCTTCAATGTCTCTGCCAGTTTCACGTTCTGCCGCTGATATTCGGCCAAACCGATTTTCATTTGCGCGAATGAATCGACCGCAGCCTGAATTTCCCTGATAGGCGACTTTTTTTCATACGTGGTGTCGAGATCATAGGCCTGGACCGCCTGGGCTTCTTTTTGCAATGCGGCCATAGAGCGCACAATCCCTTTGACGAAAAAAAAACCGATAAAGCTACCCAAAACGGCAATGGCCAGCATGATATAAATATTCTTTGTGAGGTTGGCCTTTAGGCTTCCCAGGTAATCATCTTCGGGCAGGTAGATACCGATCAGCCATGGCCATTGGGAATTGGTAAAAGGTGCGAACATCGTGTGATAATTATGGCCCGAATCTGTGAAAGAGCCGAACACCCGGGAATTCCCTGTTAAACCACTAACCTGTTGCGCCAAGGATTGATACGCCTTTAAGGCCAAGATATCGCCTAACTCATCGATCCTCGCCAGGCGAAAGCTATCTTGGCTATCCCCCGCGGGCGAACGAATCTTGGTCAGATCCGGAAAGGCCACCAGATCACCGTTGGTGGTTAAAATAAACGCCCGTCCATGCTTGCCCACTTTCAATCTGGACAGAAATCTTGAGATTTCATCAATTTCGATGTCAACCCCCACCACCCCCATCAATTCCCCGTTTGGATCGTAAACCGGGCTGGCGACGGTCAAGCCGGGCTTTTGCGAGGTATAGAAAATATAGGGATCTGTCCAGACAGTTTGGTGAGTACGGCTGGCATCCCGGTACCAGGGTCTTTGGCGTGGATCGTAGGTGTCCCGCGTGTCCCACTCTTCACCCAGGGCGCCCATCTTCGAATCCCGCCAGATGAGTTTGGTACGACGCACCTCTTTCTCAAAAGATATGATCTTGGTACGAAAGCCGCCTGGTGATTGAACATTGCTGCGGTTTACATAAAAAAACTCGCCATTCACAAACCCGATGTAGATCCCGGCAAAACTACCGTGTAGCTGGAGTTGTTCATAAAAATAGCGTTCCAATTTATCGGTTTGGCGATTGTTGACAACATCGCTGAAGGCCAGTTTTTCGGTGAGTTGGGCCGCATCCTGAGCCGGATTTAAATAGTGTTGCGATTCCTTAATGGTAAAGGTGGCGATGTTCTCCATAATATCCCGGGCATGTCCTGACAGCACTTTTTGAGAAGTCAGGTAACTAGACGCAAGGATTATAGAGACCGAAATAACCAGCAGGCCGATAACACCGGCCAAAAGAACCCATTTAAGCGAAATACGCATGATGAATTAGATCGCCTGCCATATATTTAGATTGCTTTATGAACGACTTAGAAAGTCGGCTGCGTTTTCAAACAACCGAATCCCGGTTAAACCGAAAGATGACGCCTTCTCTCCTGAACGGCGACGCAACTCACGCTGAAGAAACCAATCCGGATGGTTGGCAGGGTGATTGTAGGCTTCCGGGTGGGGCATCAACCCGAAAATTCGGCCGGTGGGATCACAAATACCGGCAATATCGAGAATCGACCCGTTGGGATTGTCTGGAAATTGGCCTGCAGCGGCTTGTCCGTCACCGGTGGCATATTGCATGACGATTTGATCCGTGGATTCAAGCCGGGAAACAACATCGGCCCGGGCATAAAACTTCCCCTCGCCGTGGCGTACAGGCAAATCGATACATTCGATGCCTCGGGTAAAGACGCACGGTGAGCGGTCGTTGATCCGCAATCGGACCCACTGGTCCCGAAAATTGCCGCAATCGTTGTAGGTTACTGCCGCCAGACGCCGGGTATAGTCGTTATCGAATCCGGGCAAAAGACCCATATTCGCCAGGACCTGAAAACCATTGCAGATGCCGAACAGCAGGTTGCCCCGCTCGATGAAGGCCAGCATCTGATCGCCGATATGGGTTTTCATTCGAACAGCCTGTACGACCCCTCCCCCGTGATCATCCCCCCAGCTGAAGCCGCCGATCAATACCATCAGCTGAAAGTCGTCCAGGGTGACACTGCCGTCGATCAGGGCATTGATATGCACACGGGTGGGTGCCATGCCGGCCAGCTCGCAGGCGTGGGCGGTTTCGGTATCGCAGTTTAGCCCGTAGCCTGCTAAGACCAAGGCATTTATCTTACTCATTGCAGTTCTCCGAACGGTTGTTGCCAAACCGTTTTCAGTTCATCTACGGAAACAGTTAAAATTGATACGCCATCCAGGCCATAAATCGTTAACGCTGCATCTTCCGATACATGCCCAATTTGGGCATGGGGCAGGCTGCTAAATCTTTTTTCAAAATCGGTTTTTCTGGTCGGATCGATGGTAACGATAAAACGGCCCGCCGACTCGGAAAACAGCAGTTGATCGTCGCGAGCCACATCTTCCACTGGAACCTTGGATAGATCGACTGAGAGGCCGAGGCCCCCTGCCATGGCAGTTAAGGCCATGTGTACGCCAAGCCCGCCGGCATAGACCCCATGGGCCGACGCCACAATCCCCTCACGGTTGGCTTTCGCCAGAGCCCGGTAAAGCATCTTAAAAGCTGCAGAATCCACCTGGGGCACATTTTTTCCGATATATCCATGATGGTCGTAATACTCGGACCCGCCCAATTCATTGCGCGTGACACCGAGCATATAAACCAAATCCCCGGCGGCCTTGGCATCCATGGTCACGCAGTGGCCCACATCCTCAACCAACGAAATGGTCGAAAACTGCATGGTGGCAAGGGCCGAGACTTTATGCGCCTCCCCGTATTTACCCGGCAGATGCCCGTCGACATACATGCTGTCTTTTCCGGATAATAAGGGGATTTCATAGGCCAGGCATATCTCTTTCAACGCCCGGCAGGAGCGCACCAGCTGGGCAGCCTTGAATTTGCCATCGGGATTATTTACCGGATGATACTGAATGGTGGGCCAGCAAAAATTGTCCACCCCGCCGATATGGTCCGGATCGCCGCCTACGGCCAGAATCCGTCGCACGGCTTCATCAATGGTGGCTGCGGTCATGTGATAGGCATCGATAGCCGAATAAAGCGGCAGGAGTGCCTGGGAAAAGGCCAGCCCTTTTTCCGAGGTCAATACAGGACGGATCACGGCCGCATCGCTGGGAACATCCCGTTCTTTTCCCACCAGCGGTTTGACGATGCTGGTTCCCTGGACCTCGTGATCATACTGGCGGGCGATCCATTCGGTAGAGGCAATATTGGGTCTAGCCAGCATCTCTTTGATCAATTGTTTATAATCGGACGGTTCCCCTATAACCGGTTCGTGCAATCCCCGCTGGTCCGGTGATTGCCACACGGCATCAAACGCCCATTGGGGGAATCCGGACTCGAGAAGATCCATGTTGACATAGGCGCATGTTCGGCCTTGATAGCGGATATGCAGCTTTCCAGAGTCCGTGTAACGGCCGATGACCGAACTCTCCACGGCATGACGATTGGAAAGGGCCATAAACCGCTCCAGATCTTCAGGCCGAATCGCCACGGTCATCCGCTCCTGGGATTCCGACACCCAGATCTCCCATTGATCGAGGCCGTCGTATTTCAGCGGGATCTTTTCAAGGTCAATTTCGCAACCATTGGAAAACCGTGCCGATTCCCCCACCGAGGAAGAGAGGCCCCCACCGCCGTTATCTGTGACAAACTGAATCAGTCCCTCGTCCCGAGCTTCGAGAAGGAAGTCGTGCATTTTCTTTTGGGTATACGGATCACCGATCTGAACATGTCCGGCCGGCGTGTTTTCCGAAAAGCTCTCCGACGAGGCGGTCACCCCGTGAATGCCGTCTTTACCGACCCGGCCACCGCACATAATAGCCAGATCACCGGGAGAGGTGTGCTTTTCTTGGGATGGTGTCCCCGCCACGGTGGCCGGCATTAAACCCACCGCGGTAACAAAAACCAGACATTTACCCAGATAACCCGGATGAAACATCACCTGCCCGAAGGTTGTGGGGATACCGCTTTTGTTACCGCCGTCCCGAACCCCTTCAATCACCCCGTCCAACAGTCGCCGGGGGTGAAGTCGCGGTTGCAGAGGGCCGCCGTACTCCCTGGGACCGACACAATACCCATATCCGCCCATAATCAACCGGGCCCCTTTTCCCGTCCCCAAAGGATCCCGATAGACACCGACAATGCCGGTAATAGCGCCACCGTAAGCTTCCATATTGGAAGGCGAGTTGTGAGTCTCTCCGGTGATCACGTAGTTATGCGCATTATCAAAACGCCCGATCCCGGCATTGTCCCATAACACCGATATCACCCAAGATTTTTTTTCTTTTAACGCTAATGTCGGCGCCTCAATGTAGGTTTTAAAGAGGTTATCTTCCACTACTTCGGTTCCGGTTTCCAGATCCTTATAGCAAAACCGCCCCCTGAAGGTATTGTGGTTGCAATGATCGCTACGAGCCTGGGAGATGTACTCCAGCTCTAAATCGGTAGGCTCGTCAAGTCCTTGGGCCGCGCGCTCGGATCGATTGGTTTCATTTTGAAAATAGGTGCGGATAATCGGAATATCATGGGGATGCAAGGCCAGGTTGCGCTCATCGCTAAGTTTTTCCAAGACGGCATCGCTGTCAACGGAAATGGTTGTCAGGGTGGGCTGATGATCGAGGACAACCCTGGGTAAAATCAGCCCGATCCCCGCCTCTTTAGACCAGTCAGCCGGCTGATACACCCGCCACTGCTGAATGATATCATTGGCCAACAACTCACCAGCGATGGTGTCCATCGCTTCGGGCGTTAGCCCGGCCCCGGTAAAACAAAAACGCTGGGACGTGTAAACGGCCTCTTCCGGTTGAAAAGGGCGTCCCAGAATATCTTCGATCGCTTCGATGGCCGTGGCGCCGGGATTGTCTTTAACGCCGGGACGGTATCCGACCCAGACACAACCATCAAAAGGAATCGACAGCGGTTGATAGGACGACACCTGGGTTACGGGATTGGTGAAGATGCCCGTTTGAATGGTTTCAAGTTGTTCCGGTGTCAGATCGGCATCGATGGTGACAATCTTCACCACCCGCACCCGGTCAATAGCAAGACCAAAATAGTCCCTGGCTTTGCGGCGAATACTTTCGCCTTCAGCATCAACCAGATCGTCTATTAATGTGATTTCCAGCCGGTGAGCCATATCCCGTCCTTCACTATGACATGTATTCAATTTCTGCCACCATTATTGCCACTATTTTTCCAAATTTACCTGATCTCAATTTCCCCCCAAAGGTGTCCAACCGGTCATCCAATTGCTGATATCATTATAAAAAACGAGAATCATCAACAGAATCAACAGGAAAATACCCGCCTGCTGGGCCACTTCCCGCACGCGAATGCTGACCGGCCGGCGTATGATCGCTTCGATGGCAAAGAAAAGCAGATGGCCGCCGTCCAGTACGGGGATCGGAAGAAAGTTCAAGATGGCCAGGTTGACGCTCAAAAGAGCAATAAACGAAATTAAGCTGACTATCCCCTGCTGCGCCTGCTGGCCAGCCATCTGGGCGATGGCAACCGGGCCGCCGATATTACGGGCCGAAATTTTGCCCGAAATGATTTTGGCAACGCTCAGAACGGTCAGTTCGACAATACGCCAGGTTTGCACCACCCCTTGCTTCATAGCGGCTACAATCCCGTATTTTTGAGTATATACATCCCCGGCCGAAGTAATCCCGATGACGTAACGCTCCACCTCCTCACCGAAAAGATTTTTATCCGTAATCTTGGTGGGCTGCAAGCGATGATTGACCACTGCCCCATCACGGCGCACCGTTATTTCCAGCTCCCGCCCCCCGCTACCGGAAATCAGTTCGGCCATTTTAACCCAACTGTCCACCCCCTGGCCGTCAATGGCGACCACTTCATCACCGGCGCTGATTCCTGCAGCCGCAGCGGGAGAATCCGGTTTGATGTCGCCAATGGTGGATTTAAGAATAAACAAACCCACGAACAGGTTAAGGAAGAAAAAAATAACGACCGCCAGAAACAGATTGAACCCAGGTCCGGCTGCCACGATCAGAAAACGTTTCCATACGGGCTTGTGGGTAAAGGACAAGGGCAACATCTCTTCGGAAATGTCAGCATCCGGCTCTTCACCCACCATTTTAACGTACCCCCCTAATGGTACGGCCGACACCCGATAATCGGTCATGCCGAATTTTCTGCCGAATATGCGCGGCCCGAACCCCAGAGAAAATTTCTCTACGCCGACGCCACAGAATCGAGCCACGATAAAATGGCCGAACTCATGAACGAAAATCAAAACACCCAAAACGATGATAAAGGCAAATATACTGTTCATAAAAAAGCTCGTTTGAATTGATTATGGTTTATTGTTCTTCGGTTCTTTCGGATAACAAAAGGGCCTGGGGTTTCCACAATGGGGATCTTCGCGGTATTGCGACAAGCCAATTGCCACCGGTTGCCGATCCCCTTCCTCGCCCCCCTGACCCCTTCAATCCCAAAACTTTTCTCTGTTTATCCCTACGCCATCACCCGTTGTGCCGCTTCCCGAGCCCATCGATCGGCGCCGATAATATCTTCCAGTGCCGGGTCGGCCTGCCAGTGGTGATCTTCCATCACGGTTTGAATCAGCCTGGGAATGGCCGTAAAACCAATTTTGCCATCTAAGAAAGCATAAACCGCCATTTCATTGGCCGCGTTCAAAACGGCCGGCATGGTTCCGGCGGCAGCACACGCCTCCATCGCTATCCGCAAGCAGCTAAACTTAGCCGTGTCCGGAGCCTCAAACGTCAATTGGTGCAAGGCCGGAAAATCAGGCACCGGTTGACCGATATTCAGGCGTTCGGGCCACGAAAGCGCACAGGCGATGGCCCCTTTCATATCCGGAACCCCCAGCTGGGCAATGACCGATCCGTCCTTGAAAGCCACCATGGAATGGACAATACTTTGTGGGTGAACAAGCACCTGAATGGTGTCCACTGAAACATCGAACAACCATTTGGCCTCGATGATCTCCAGCCCTTTGTTCATCATAGTGGCCGAATCGATCGTAATTTTTCGTCCCATCTCCCAGTTGGGGTGGTTTAAAGCCTCTTCAATACCCACCGAATCAAATTGATTTTTGGGCATGGTTCGGAACGGACCGCCTGATCCGGTGAGCAGAATACGCTCGACATCTTGTTTCCGATTGCCGGCCAGACACTGAAAGATAGCACTGTGTTCACTATCCACCGGGAAAATATGAATCCCTTTTTCGGCGGCCCGATGCATGACGACCTGCCCTGCCATGACCAGGGTTTCCTTGTTGGCCAGGGCGATGTCCTTACCCGCATCAATGGCTGCCAGCGTCGGCAAAAGTCCCACTGCGCCCACCACGGCAGTCACCACCAGATTGACGTCGTGCAGGGCAACAATGTGGCAAAGCCCTGATTCACCGAAAACGATCTCGACATCAGTATCATTGCGCAATAAAGCACTTAATTCCTCGGCCCGCTGTTCGTCCCCAACCGCCACCACCTCCGGATGATAGCGTCTGATCTGCTCGGCCAGCAGGGACATTTGGCTTTTGGCCGACAAGGCTTTTACCTTAAATCGATCGGGAAACCGATCCACAATTTCCAAGGTATTTTGACCAATGGAGCCAGTGGCCCCTAGAATGCTCAGATAACGGGTCATCATTTAAAGTACTTTCGCGATAAAAATCCACGCCACCGGGGCGGCGAATAAAAGCGCATCAATGCGATCGAGAATGCCGCCGTGGCCGGGTAAAATATTCCCGGAATCCTTAATATCGGCAGTACGCTTTAGTACGGATTCAAACAAATCCCCGACCTGGCCCACGGCACCCAAAAGAACACACATTACCAGCACCGAAATCCAACCGACCTGGGGCAGAAAAAACAGTTTTAAAATAAATCCAACCATAAAATTAGCGGCCAGACCGCCCAGGGCACCTTCGACCGTTTTTTTAGGACTCACCCAGGGGCAGAGTTTGCGTTTTCCCAGATACGTTCCGCAATAATAGGCCGCCGTGTCGCCGGCAAATATGGTGACTAAAAGCGCCAAAACCCAGAATCGGCCGGCGTTGCCGGTGCGAATCAGGACGATAAGGGCAAGTGGAAGCGCAATGTAGACAATCCCCTGAATCTGGCCCGCGACCATTTTCCCCACTTGAGATTCATCTTTGAATCGCCACAGCGAAAAAAAGCCCAGACCGACAAGACCGGCAAAAAGGGTAAACAGTACCCATTCCGGGGCACCTGTGCCGGCAACCAGCACGATGAGCGCAGAAAAAACATATTCGGGGAGAAAGTATCGGGCAGGTTTTTTCTCAGAGGTGGTGTGAAAAAATATCCGGTTGTATTCCCAAACGGCCGCCATCGCGGCGGTAGCCACAAACAGCGTAAACAAGGTGCGACCACCCGCAACGATAAGTAGAATCAAAAGCGGGGCGGCGATCAGGCCGGTAATCCAGCGGGTTGAATGCATATTCTCCAGTCTGCCGTTCAGCCAGTCGGCCGTTGGAACCATCGACCGCTGGTTCGATCGGCACGGCCGGCCAACAGTTGACCGACTGGCAGGCCGAGCTAATTAATTTGCGTTACCAAAACGACGCTCCCGGCGCCGGTAGGCCTCCAGAATAGAGAGATATTCCTCTTTTGAAAAATCGGGCCACAAGGTATCGGTTACGAATATCTCACTATAAGCGATCTGCCACAGCAAAAAATTGCTAATACGCATCTCGCCACTTGTACGAATCAATACATCCGGATCAGGCTGGCCGGCGGTATAGAGGTGATCTGATACCAGTCTTTCGTTGATATCTTGGGTCGTCGTTTTCCCGGCAGCAACCTGCGCTGCCAGATGACGAACCATGCGAACAATCTCGCTCCGCCCGCCATAGCTCAATGCCAGGTTAAGGCGCATGCCATCGTTCGCAGCGGTAAGTTGGCGCACCCGGGCCAGCTCCCGGGCGACATCCTCCGGCAGGCGTTCTACCTGGCCGATGGCTTCCAGACAGATATTGGTTTCCACCATTTCCGCTGCTTCCGCTTTTAAAAATTTCTTCAACAGGCGCATCAAGGCTTTGACTTCTTTTTCAGGCCGTTGCCAATTCTCCGTGGAAAAGGCGTAAAGCGTCAATACACGGATACCCGCTTCCCGGCTGGCACGAACAATGGTGCGTACGGTTTCAGCCCCTTTCTCATGCCCCTGAACCCTTCGCCACGAACGCTTCTTGGCCCACCGACCGTTACCATCCATGATAATAGCAACATGGGCAGGCATGGGCAACCGATCGATGTGCGCAGAATTGACGGCGGGATTAGAATTCAAGAATTTCTTTCTCTTTTTCCGTGTAGATCATGTCGATCTTTTTAATGTAATCGTCTGTGATTTTTTGAACCGCGTCATTGGCCTTAAAGGCATCGTCCTCGGCGATATCGCCATCTTTTTTAAAGCTTTTGATCATTTCATTGGAGTCCCGCCGGACATTGCGAACACCGATTTTATGGTCTTCGCAGATTTTATTCACACGCTTGACCAATTCTTTACGCCGGTCTTCAGTCAAAGGCGGGATGGCAATTCGGATCATCTTCCCATCCGAGGAAGGGGTTAACCCCAGATCCGACGCCAGGATGGCTTTTTCGATATCCTTGATCACCGATGCATCCCAAGGCTGGATGGTGATCAGGCGGCTTTCCGGGACACCCAGGGTGGCCATTTGATTTAATGGGGTTGAAGTGCCGTAGTAATCAACACGAATGCCGTCCATAAGGGTCAAAGAAGCCCGGCCCGTGCGAACACGGTCCAGTTCCTTTTTTAAAGAAATGACGGCCTTTTCCATTTCGCTTTGGGTTTCTTCATACAGATCGTTAAGCATTGGATTTATCCTCGCTGCAACATAAACGCCGGGGTCAAGTGACTGTCACCTCCGGTATCCAATGGCGCACCTGACCCATCTACCACAAATTATTTCAGATTATTATCAATCCGGGTACCGACCGCTTCGCCGCAAACAACCCGACGAATATTTCCCGGCGTATTGAGATTAAATACCACCAGGGGTAACTCATTTTCCATGGACAAAGATATGGCGGTCAAGTCCATTACACGCAGCTGTTTCTCAAGAACTTCCATATAGGTCACCTGCCGCAGAAAAGTGGCATCGGCATGCTTGACCGGATCCTTGTTGTATAGTCCATCCACCTTGGTAGCCTTTAAAAACACATCGGCTTGAATTTCATTAGCACGCAACGCTGCAGCCGTATCGGTCGTAAAATAAGGGTTGCCTGTACCGGCGGCAAAGATTACCACCCGGTTTTTTTCAAGGTGGCGAACCGCCCGGCGCAATATATAGGGTTCGGCCAACTCGTGCATGGATATGGCCGTCTGAACGCGAGTCGTTACTCCCGCCCTTTCCAGCGCATCCTGTAGTGCCAGGCTGTTGATCACTGTGGCCAGCATACCCATATGATCGGCCGACGCCCGGTCCATTCCAAAGGAACTCGCGGCAACACCACGAAAGATATTACCTCCCCCAACCACCAGGGCCATTTGGATCCCCAAGTCGCAGGCGGTTTTCACTTCTTCGGCGACATACCGAATGGTATCCGGATCTATTCCGAAGTGTTGATCACCCATCAGGGCCTCGCCGCTCAGTTTGAGCATGACACGTTTGTATTTTGGATCGGTCACGGGTCTGTTACTCTCCTACCTGAAAACGGACAAAACGTTTAATGGATAAATTTTCACCAATTTTGGCAATCAACTCATTTAAAAGGTCCCCCACTGTTTTGTCGGGGTCTTTCACAAATGGCTGGTCCAGCAGGCAATTTTCTTTGAAAAATTTACCGAGTTTACCCTCGGCAATCTTATCCACGATATTTTCCGGTTTTCCCATATCAAGGGCCTGGCTTTTGTAAATCTCAAGCTCCTTGTCAATCAATTCCTTGGGAACATCATCCTGAGCAATGCCCACCGGATTGGTGGCGGCCACATGCATAGCGATATCTCTGGCAAAGGCAACAAAGTCTTCGTTTTTAGCTACGAAGTCGGTTTCGCAGCCTACCTCGACCATGACCCCAAGCTTTCCGCCCATGTGAATATATGTCTGGATGGTCCCCTCGGACAAAGAGCGTCCGGACCGTTTTTGAGCTGTGGCGATCCCTTTTTTACGAAGATATTCGATCGCCTTTTCAATATCACCGTCGCTTTCAACCAGGGCTTTTTTACAATCCATCATGCCTGCCCCGGATTTCTCCCTGAGCTGTTTTACCATTGCTGCTGTTATTTCTGACATTTTCTTCTCTCCTGATTCCTAAACGTCTGAGACCGCATCGATCCGTCGTTCATAAAAATAAATAAGTTTTACTTACACTTCCGGTTCAGGCTCTTCGCCGGCTTTTTCAGGTGCTGCCGAGACTTCTTCCGACACGGCGTCGGGTACCCCTGTGGCGGATCGTTTGATCACTTCAACCACTGGCCCTTTGCCGCCTTCCGAAATAACCTTGCGCTCACCGGGTTTTAAGTCCGCGCTGACCGTTACGACTTCGGTCTTTTCTACTTCTTGAGCCTTATCGGTAGCCGCCTGTTCTTTTTCGGCCATTCGTTCCCGGCCCTTGATGCATGCCTCGGCAATTTTGGAAGAGATCAGTCGAATAGCTCGAATCGCATCATCGTTGCCCGGAATGATGTAATCGATCAGATCAGGATCGCAATTGGTATCGACAATGGCGATAATGGGAATATTCAACCGTCTGGCTTCAAGCACGGCAATATTTTCATTTTTTGGATCGATGATAAACACGGCAGCGGGTACCCGGGTCATGTTGCGGATCCCACCCAGGTTGGCGTCCAGCTTTTGGCGCTCCTTGCCCAGCAACAGCCGCTCTTTCTTTGGATAAAGGTTAATCGATCCGTCGTTTTCAATATCGTTTAAATGATTTAAACGGTTGATACTCTTTTTAATGGTCTGAAAGTTGGTCAACATGCCACCCAGCCAGCGATTATGCACATAATACATTTCGCACCGGTTGGCTTCCTCATAGATAGATTCCCGTGCTTGCTTTTTCGTGCCCACAAACAATACCGTACCGCCGTTCGAAACCAAATCCGTGATAAAGTCATAGGCCCGGTTGAACATATGAACGGTTTGTTGCAGATCGATAATGTAGATGCCATTGCGTGCGCCGAAAATGTAAGGTTTCATTTTCGGATTCCAGCGCTTGGTCTGATGACCAAAGTGAACGCCTGACTCCAGTAGCTCTTTCATGGTAATGCTTGCTGCCATCTCTCTAACTCCTTTAATTTGGGTTTTTTTAGCCTCCGCCTTCATAGACCCTGAACCGACTTTACCTTTTTTAACCCATCTAAGAGGTAAAGCACCCGGTTCCGACATTCAAAAGGCGTGTGAATTATAAACCTTGGAATAATAACAATTGATTTAATCAGACGCAATCATTTTTTAAAAAAAATGCCCTGCCGGTTCTAAAAAGACCCATTCTCTGATCGTTTCCTTCGAATATTCAAGGTTTAACCATGCGCATGACGCGATCAAGCCCACTAAAATCCTTTTGGACCGTTACCTGTTCAAAACCGGCCCTTTGTGAGGCTATCGACCGCAGGCTTTGAAATTGATCGTGCCCGATCTCAAGCATTAACACCCCTCCAGGCCTAAGATATGCTGGAGCCGTCTGTATAATCTGCGCCGATATTGCCAGGCCGTCTGTACCGCCGTCCAGGGCCTTGTGCGGTTCATACCGGGTAATCTCCGGCTCAAGGCCATTAATGTCGGCCGTGGCGATATAGGGGGGATTGGAAACGATAATGTCAAAACGTGCCAGTTGGGGGTGAAACGCTGAAAACAGGTCGCTGCAGATTAGACGGACCGACGTATCCGGCACATTCCGGCTAAGGTTGCGGTCGGCTACGGCCAGAGCCCTCGCGCTAATATCAGAGGCGACAAAGAGATGCTGGGGGCGATGGGCGGCCAATGCACAAATAATGGCCCCGGATCCGGTGCCAAGTTCCAGGATACGGTAAGGCGTGTTTTTGGAATTTTCGGGGATAGCGCCCAGGGTTAGCTCAACGAGGCCTTCTGTTTCCGGGCGTGGAATGAGAACGTCATGATTGACATACATTGGTATTGACCAGAACTCTTTTTCACCCACAATATAAGCCACCGGTTCTCTTTGATTGCGGCGCCGAATCAATTTCTTGTACTGGTTCCGCTCGTTCTGATTTAAGGGCTGATCATACCGCATGTAAAGTTCAATGCGAGAAACGCCGAGAACATGGGCCAGAAGAATTTCGGCGGTTGATCGGGGGCTGTCGATCCGGTGAGACTTAAAATAGGCCGCCGTCCATTGGATCAGCGCCAGGATCGTCCACTCGTCATGGGGTGTCTTGTGTCCGGTCTTCACTGGCGTCGGGGGAATGTTGAAGTGCCTGGGCCTGATGATAGGCCACCAGGGGATCAATGATCTGGTCGATATCGCCCTGAAGGATTTGTTCCAGTTTGTAAAGGGTGAGACCGATACGATGGTCGGTGACCCGCCCCTGGGGAAAATTATATGTTCGAATGCGACCGCTTCGGTCACCGCTCCCCACCTGACTTTTGCGCTCCGAAGCCCTTTTTTCGTTTTCTTCCTGAATTTTTTTATCCAGAAGCCGTGCCCGCAACACTTTCATCGCTTTGGCTCTGTTTTTGATTTGGGACTTTTCATCCTGGCAAGTGACCACCAGGCCGGTCGGCAAATGGGTAATGCGCACAGCCGAATCGGTGGTATTAACGCTTTGGCCGCCAGGTCCTGTAGAACGGTATACATCCACTTTGATATCGCCGGGATCGATATGGATATCCACATCCTCGGCTTCGGGTAGAACCGCGACGGTAACAGCAGAGGTGTGAATCCGCCCCTGCGCTTCGGTGACGGGTACTCGCTGGACACGATGGGTACCGCTTTCGAATTTGAATCGACTATAGGCGCCCTTACCGTGGACCATCATGACGACTTCCTTAAAACCACCGACACCTGTTGCGCTGGCACCCATCAACTCCACTTTCCAATTCATATTTTCGGCAAAGCGGTTATACATACGAAACAATTCCGCTGCAAAAAGCGCGGCTTCATCACCACCCGTACCGGCCCGTACTTCCACAATGACATTTTTTCTATCATTTGGATCTTTGGGCACCAGGTGTTTTTTCAAAGCTTCGGTCAGTTGCTGGGATTCTTCCTCAAGATGTGTAATCTCATCCCTGGCCAGGGCGCGCATCTCTTCGTCATCTTCGCTTAGTAGCTCCCGACTGTCGGCCAGGGCTTTTTGGTTTTGCAGATAGTTGCGGTAAATTTCGACGATAGGGCCCAACTCGGCATGCTCTCGGCTCAATGCTTCATAAGCCGCACGGTTCTGGACAACCTCAGGATCACTCATGCGTGTTTCGATGACAACAAATCGATCTTCCACGCCTTTTAATTTGTCGAACATGACGCTAAGGCCCCTATAGACGGGATTAAAATACAAAAAACCGGCTGATACCGCCTAAACAGGCGCCGTCAGCCGGTAATAAACTTATTGAGACTCTTGTTGAAACTTGGCGTATTTTCTCTTAAATCGTTCGATTCGACCGGCCGAGTCCACCAACTTTTGCTTACCGGTAAAAAACGGATGGCATTTCGAACAGATTTCAACACGTATGTCTTTTCTTGTGGACCCAATCTCGATAACATTACCGCAGGCACAGGTAACGGTTGTATCGAAATAGTCCGGGTGAATTTTTGCTTTCATCTTTCCTCCATCACAAAAGTCACAATGAATGATTTAAACATATAAGTATATTTACATCTAACCCTATCTGTCAAGTCGCACTCCAAAAACAAACATAGCTTACACCCATGCCTACGTATTCATCGATTCCAGAAACTCGGCATTGGTCTTGGTCGAATTCATCTTGTCGAGCATAAAATCCATGGCATCCACAGGGCTCAATGTCGATAAAAGTTTTCTTAAGATCCAGACACGATTGAGGACGTATTCGTCTAAGAGCAGCTCTTCTTTACGCGTCCCCGACTTCTTGATATCAAACGCCGGGAATACCCGTTTGTCTGCCAATCTGCGATCCAGCTGGATCTCCATGTTGCCCGTTCCCTTAAACTCTTCAAAGATCACTTCATCCATGCGACTGCCGGTGTCGATCAAGGCGGTGGCAATGATGGTCAAGCTACCCCCTTCCTCAATATTTCTGGCGGCACCGAAAAAGCGCTTTGGCCGTTGCAGGGCGTTAGAATCCACACCACCGGACAATATTTTTCCACTGGGTGGCATGACAGAGTTATAAGCCCGGGCCAGACGCGTAATACTGTCCAGCAGGATGACCACGTCTTTTTTATGCTCCACCAGCCGCTTGGCTTTTTCGATCACCATCTCGGCCACCTGCACATGTCTTTCGGCCGGCTCGTCAAACGTGGAGCTAATCACTTCCGCATCCACGGTTCGCTCCATATCGGTCACTTCCTCGGGCCGTTCATCGATGAGCAACACAAACGGGACAACGGTTTTATGGCTTTCGATAATGGCGTTGGCAACAGCCTGTAACAACATGGTTTTTCCGGATCGCGGCGGCGAAACGATCAAGGCCCGCTGCCCGAATCCGATGGGAATCATCAGGTCCATGATACGGGTGGAAAAATTTTCCGGATCGGTTTCAAGGTTTGTTTTGCGTTCCGGATAGAGAGGCGTCAGGTTATCAAACAGGATTTTATCCCGAGCAATATCGGGATCTTCATAGTTAACGGCTTCCACTTTTAATAAGGCGAAATATCGTTCAGACTCCTTGGGTTGTCGAATCTGGCCCGATACCGTATCCCCGGTTCGCAGATTAAAGCGCCGAATCTGTGACGGAGAGACATATATATCATCCGGCCCTGGGAGGTAGTTGGAATTGGGCGCACGCAAAAAGCCGAATCCGTCGGGCAGGATTTCCAGCGTCCCCTCTCCGTAAATCATCCCATTGGTTTCAATCTGTTTTTGTAAAAGCGTGAAGATGAGCTCCTGCTTACGCATGCCGCCGGCCCCTTCGATTTTCAACTTCTTGGCCATTTGGGCCAGCTCTTTAATGCTCTTTTCCTTTAACTCAACAATGTTCATTCTGGGTCTCCTGTGCGCCATTTCGACTGTGAAATTTAATTATGTGAACCATTAAAACCGATATTTTTAAAGGACGATAGCTGGAAAAAAACGGATGCGGATAAAAATAGCCGGTATCCTGGAAAATACTGACGCCGGGGGGCATCGATGATCTCGATGGCAGCGGGCATATATCGAATCAATATCTTGAATTTGAACTCACGTTTAGGTTGTCGGTTTGGAGGATTTTACTTGTACCGTGAAGTATCAATTTAGAGGAACGATGTCTGCTCGGTTGCGAGAGTTGTTTTCTTGTTCTAAACAGTTTAAATACAACCTGTTCCGGTGCGTGTCAAGGGGTGATCGTATATTATTTCGGTTTCTTGCTGCTATATTCCATTGGCGATACATCCGCAACGAGGTTATTCATCCGGACGAATGGCCTATATCGTTTTTTTAACCCGTACAATCAAGAGACTTTTCAGACCTTGCGTTATCTACCATAAAACTCAAACGATCATATTTGAAACAAAGCCGTTCGTTCGGCTACAGGAAAAAAGACAATGTCACAGCACACACATCGATTCGTCGAAGAGTATGACGGCCTGATCGGATTTGGCCTGGACCGGGAAACCAACGAAAAAACGGTTATGGTTTATTTGCAAAAGATATCGGACGATGCCCTGTTAACGACCCTGTTGCCACGCATGGAAGATGAAGCGTTGAAAGATCTCTTTTTCAGCCTTTCCGGTCTTTTGAAGTCGCATCTGGCCGAAAGTGAATACCATCGCCTGTTTTTAAAAGATGATCCGCAACTTACCAAATCCGATTGATCTTTCAGGTAATCCATCCTATAGAGCGTGTGGCTATCATTATGCCACGAAATTATTGCCGTTTAAATATTGAACGAATACTCGTTAAGGTTTTACTTAAACGACTACACATAACATTTTAATTTATAATATAAAGAGGTGAGCATGCGCGTATTAATCACCGGGGGGGCAGGGTTTATCGGCTCTCACCTGGCCGAGGCCTGTCTAGACCGAGGTGATGACGTTTATATTATCGACGACCTTTCCACCGGATCCATGAAAAATTTGGACCCTCTGCAGGCCGACGAAAAATATAAAAACCGACTTTTCATCCATATTGACTCCATTCTGAGTAAAGAGCCGATTCTGGAATTAATCGGAACCTGTGATGTCGTGTTTCACATGGCCGCGGCGGTTGGCGTTCGTTATATACTTGAAAACCCCCTGGAATCTATTCACACCAACATACAAGGAACGGAACATGTTCTGGGCCTGTGCGATAAATTTAAAAAACGGGTTCTCATCGCATCCACATCCGAAGTGTACGGAAAACACCTGCATGCCCCCTTAGTGGAATCGGACAATATTATTTATGGCCCCTCCAGCAAATTCAGGTGGAGCTACGCCGCCTCCAAACTGATGGATGAATTCACCGCCCTGGCTTATCACCGCACCAATGGCCTGCCCGTGATCATCGCACGGCTATTTAACACTGTGGGCCCCCGCCAAACCGGGGCCTACGGCATGGTAATTCCTCGATTTGTTTCCCAGGCCCTGGCCAATGAGCCCATCACTGTTTACGGCGACGGCACTCAGACCCGGACCTTTACCTACGTGAAAGATGTTGTAGATGCCCTCTTAGGGCTCATGGGCCATGAACATGCGCCGGGTGAGGTGATCAATATTGGGGGAACGGAAGAAGTATCCATTTTAAATCTGGCTGAAAAGATCAAGGCGCTTTGCGGTTCAACGTCATCCATTGCCTTTGTACCGTATAACAAAGCATTTGGAAAAGATTTTGAGGATATGCAAAGACGGGTTCCGGGAATTGATAAAATACGGAAAATGATTGGATTTGACCCTACTACCGATCTGGAAGCGATCTTGAAAGCTGTGATTGAAGACCAGAAAAAAGAGGTATAGCGGTCAAATGAAAAGCGCGCTATTCCCTTTCAACGTATCAATAAAATAGTAATGCGCTCTTAAGACCAATATCTTACACCTTACCAAAATCATCCGGGTCGAGGCTTTCTAAGTACTCGGCCCATTTTTTACCATCCTCGCTTTTATCCGCAACCTCAGGTTTTTCAGTCATGGACATCTGGGATTTTTCAATCACCTTGTCATCCAAAAAGATGGGTGCATCAAAGCGCAGGGCGATGGCGATGGCATCACTGGGGCGGGCATCCATGCTGAAAGCCTCATCTTTGGAAAGAAAATGTATGCGCGCGAAATAGGTGTTATCCATAATATCGCAAACTTCAACTTTCGAGACAACAATATCCAGACGATCGCCCAGGTTTTTAAAAAGATCGTGGGTCATGGGGCGATCGAAATTGACCTTTTTTAGAGCCGAGGCAATGGCGGTGGCTTCTAAAAGCCCGATCCAGATGGGAACCGCCTGGTCGGTCTTTTCTGACTTCAAAATGATAATGGGTGTATTGGACTCCGAATCGATGGTTAATCCGGCGATGGTGGCTTTATGCTGCACGGCTGTGGACTCCTTTTCGGCTGATGGTGGCACATGACGGTGTCACAGGTTCCCCCAACAGGGAATGCGAAAAACCTTTGGTAACAAGCACCGTAACAAGGGTTCCGGTTAAATCGGCCTCACCGGCCGGTTGGCCCCCGGAACATGGAAAATTGACAATTTTAAATGTTGATGTTCTTCCATTCCACTGGGACTTCCCGGTTGTGCCTCCGTCACTGTACCCTTCCACCAGAACCTTTTGTTCCGTACCAACCAGTGCCTGATGCTTCTCATGGGTCACCTGCTGCTGAAGCGCCAGAACGGATTGCAACCGGCGCGATTTTTCCCTGTCCGGCAATTTGTCGTTAAAATGGGCCGCCGCTGCATTGGGCCGGTCGGAGTACATGAAGGCATATAAGCTGTCGAAGCGGATCTTTTCAAGCAGGTCGAGGGTTCGTTGAAACTCGTCCTCGGTTTCCCCGGGAAACCCCACAATGATATCCGATGAAATGGCAATCTCCGGACAGGCTGCCCGCAAGCGAGCCACCCGTTCGACAAAATGGGCACGGGTGTATTTACGATTCATGCGATGAAGAACCCCATCGGCGCCTGACTGCACGGGAAGGTGAATGTGGTGGCACAGTTTTTTTAAGCGTCCGAATGCCGCAATTAAATCATCGGACAGATCTTTGGGATGCGATGTCGTAAAACGGATGCGTTCCAACCCGTCAACCATATTCACCCGCTCAAGCAGTTCGGAAAAGGACGCCAACCCCTCTTTATTGCCATAGCTGTTAACGTTTTGACCCAACAGGGTCACTTCCTTTGCACCGGCGGCCACCAACCCCTCTATTTCCGTAATAATCCGTTCCGGTGGGCGGCTGATTTCACGACCGCGCACATACGGCACAACGCAATAGGTACAAAAGTTATCGCACCCGCGCATAATGGTGACAAACCGGCTGACCCCATTTTCATCGGCGGGTGGGGTCGCTTTTCGATCGTCCCCATCCCCATCCCCATTGGGCTCACGCGGCCCCACATCCACCATGCGAGCCTTTTTAAGGGCGACCTTTTCCACCAGCACCGGCAACCGTTCGAGGGCATCTGTTCCAAAAACCAGATCAAGTGCAGGCACACGGGAAAGCATGGCGGCCCCCTCCTGCTGGGCCACACACCCCCCCACGGCCAGAATCAAATCGGGATTCCGGGTTTTAAGCGGTGCCAGACGGCCCAAAAGGCTGTAAAGTTTCTGTTCAGCCTTGGCCCGAATGGCGCAGGTGTTGACAACGATCAGATCGGCCAGGTTTGCTGATTGGACCGCACGATAGCCGATTGGGCGCAGGAGTGCCTCGATTCGTTCGGAATCGTACACATTCATCTGGCATCCGATGGTCTGAATATAAACCGTTTTATCAGGGTTCATGACACGACCCCGGGTTGAACTTGATGCACATTCATGGTTTCGGGCTCAATTAGGATGGTTTTCTGCAGATCGCTGATAACCGCTTTGGCCGTTGATTCACGACCAGGGGCAATCCGCAATACGATCATTCCCAAAGCGGCATCCAAAGTGGTAATATTGGCCAGCCCATCATAGGCTTCAAAAATAAACCGTAGATAGGCAATCTGTGAACGCTCGACCCGGTAATATTTTTTAATCGTTTCCAAAATAGCTCACATTTCAACGGATTCGGTTAATATCCTAACACACCTAAAAAGAACTTCAATACCAAAACCGGTATTGTGCAATTTTTAAACCCGGCGCAGCCATTGTTTTCATGGGAGAGCGGCGAGTAAGATCGTTCGGACAGTGGTACGGTCTCTATGGAAATCTCATTTAGTAATTGCGGCAACGCGCCATACACCGTATAGATCTACCCATGAACCCTCACTGGAAAATCACCCCTTCGGATCCGGAGATTGTCGACACCCTTCGCCGTTCCGTTCCCTGCCACCCGGTAACAGCCACGGTCCTGGCCAATCGCGGTTTTAAGGAGCCGGAAAGTGTTGCCGCCTTTATGCACCCATCTTTATCCAGGTTGCGACCACCGTTTGCCATAAAGGATATGGGCACCGCCGTCGGACGGATCGGCCACGCTTTGAAACAGCGCGAAAAAATACTGATATTTGGGGATTATGATGCTGACGGCGTGACGTCTACGACCGTTTTATACCATTTTCTAAAAGAAGTGGATGCCGAGGTAACCACCTACCTCCCCCACCGGATTAATGACGGCTATGGCCTGTCGGCAAAATTTATTATGAAAAAGGCGCTGCCCGCCGGTATCGATCTGGTTATCACCGTGGACAATGGATCTTCCAGTCACGATGCGGTTGACCGGGCCCGACAGGCGAACATCGATGTGATAATCATCGATCATCATAATATTGCGCCGCCCTTTCCGGCCGCCGTCGCCGTGGTGAACCCTAAACGTCCCGACTGCGATGCCGGACTCGCGGATCTGGCCGGGGTCGGGGTGACTTTTGCGGTACTCATCTGTCTGCGAAAATTTTTGCGCGATTCCGGGTTCTGGCAGGGCCGAACTGAACCCAATCTCAAAAAAGTCTGCGACCTTGTCGCCCTGGGAACCATCGCCGACATGGTACCATTGCGCGAAGATAACCGAATATTGGCCCGCACCGGCCTGGATATGATCCGTGGTAACGATTCGCGCCCGGGTGTAGCCGCCCTTCTGCAACATGCCAAGGTTTCCCCGGAATCCATTGGTTCCGAAGATATTGCCTACCGCCTGGCCCCGAGGTTAAACGCAGCCGGCCGAATGGATCATGCCGAGACAGCCTTCGCCCTGTTAGCCGCTGATAATGGGGATGATGCCGATAAACTCGCCCGGCGTATCGAAACCCTGAACAATGAACGACGCGGCGTGCAGCAACATCTGGTTGAACACATTCATACGGTTTTAACAAATGATCCCATATTGTTAACAGGCCCGGCCCTTGTCCTGTGGGGAGAAGGCTGGCATGAGGGTGTTTTGGGTGTTGTAGCCGCCCGATTGCTAAACGAATACCGGCGCCCCGTGGTTTTGATCAGCACGCACAACGGAACAGGCAAAGGATCTGCCCGCAGCATTCCCGGCTTTGATCTTTACCGGGGGTTAGCGGCCTGCCGCGAAGTGCTGACTGGTTTTGGCGGACATGCAGCCGCGGCAGGGGTCACCATCGACGTCAACAACCTGGCCGACTTTCGGCGGCGTTTTGAAATGGTTGTCTCTAAAATCTTGAAGAAAAAAGCCTACGTTCCGGAAATGCCGATCGATAGCGAAATCAATCTAAATGATATCACGGATCGATTATTAGATGAGCTGGAATTACTGTCGCCTTTTGGAAACACCAATCCGCAGCCGTTATTCCTGGCACGCAATATCGAGGTAGTCTCTTGGAAAATCTTAGGCCAAAGCCACCTTAGCTTGCAGTTAAGACAACATCAATCTTCCTCACACCAGATATTGAGGGCCATGCATTTCAATATCGATCCCCGCGCCAAGATCCCTTCAATCATCGATGCCCTCGTTTTTAAACTTGCGTGGAACCGCTGGAATAAAACGAAAAAGGCCCAAATGGTTATTGAAGCAACCTCATTTTAAAAGGGTGCTCACCCAAAAACGAAGGCACATAATTCACTCTTAATTCACTATGGATAAAAAAACATCAATTTTAACTTGCAATCGGTCATTTTTAGAAGTAATAGTTTACTGTTAGGCGTAATAAGACCGGGTCGAATTAAGATCAGTTCGAATACTTGGTAATTAATCTTTGAATGAGAGGGAATAGAGGCTTCCATGGCAAAAACTTTTCGGCCCAGCACCCGCGAGGCCAGCATTATCTCCAAAATCGAATCTTCCAAGGAACATGCCCGCCGCCGTGCCATTGGCAATCTACGCGATTGTGATGAACCACTGGCAAACGCTGTCGCCCAGAAGCTGGTGGAAAATGGTCTGGTGGAAACACAAAGCAAAAACAGTTTAGAAGCGCAAATTTTACGGTGCTTGGAAACGATGACCCGTGCCGATGATTTTGACATTGACTATCAGACTGCTCCAATTCGAAACCTGGTTCCCAATCCTCACATTATTAGTTTGTATTTGACAGCCTTTGTTATCGAAAAGCTACTGGACCACAATGATATCGTCGACATCTACGGCTCCGACGAAGAGATCTACGCGACCATCAATATGCAGGTGCAACGGTACTTACCGACCTGATGCGCCTATCGTTTCAGCCGCGACTGGTTAACCCGACCCACGAGGACCCCGCATTATACATACCGCTTGCTTACCATGGCAACGCGATGCTATTCGACGCGGGAGAGCTCGCTCTGCTGACAAACCGGGAATTGCTGAAAGTCGATCACGTCTTTATAACCCACACCCACATGGATCATTTCAGTGGTTTTGACCGGTTATTGCGGCTCTGCCTGGGGCGAGATAAAACCCTGAATCTGTTCGGGCCTGAATTTTTTTTAAGTAATTTGGAAGGTAAATTAAGTAGTTATCAGTGGAACCTAGTGGAAAAGTTTACCTATCCGCTGATCATAAGGGCCACGGAAATTACGGCATCCGGCCAAACCACCCGAACCTATCGGTGCCGGAATCGATTCGAGCCCACCCAGATCGATTCCACCCAAGTCGATCCCAACTGGGAAAACCTCAGTCCATTTACGGTTGATACCATATTAGAAACACCTTCCTTTACTGTGACGGCCGCTATTTTAGATCACCAGATTCCCTGCCTGGGGTTGGCATTAAAAGAGCATTTTCACATTAATATTATTAAGCCAGCCTTGACCAAGCTTGGCCTGGCGCCTGGGCCCTGGCTTAAAACATTCAAAAGGCACCTGTTTTTGAAACATTCACCGGATACCGCAATAGACATTCCGGCGACACATACGCGAACATCATCGACACGCTTTTTACTGGGCCAGCTGACCGATGAACTCGCCCGAATCACCCCGGGGCAAAAAATCGCATACATAACCGATGTGGGCTTTACCCCTGAAAATACGGATCGTATTGAAAGGTTGGCCCGGGCAGCCGACCACCTCTTTATTGAAGCGGCCTTTTTGGATAAAGATCGGGACATCGCGACCGGAAAATACCACCTCACCGCTCGTCAGGCCGGATACCTGGCAGCCCTTACCGGGGTTAAACGGCTGAGCGTTTTTCATTTTTCACCCCGCTATGAGGACCACTATGATCGCCTCGACCAAGAGGCCCAAACCGCCTTTCAACATTACCGTCTTCATCAAAAGGATCTACCGCCTTGACAATAAGTTTGAATGAATTAAATTACAGCCGACAATGGCGGCAGCGATATCCCTCACCTGGGTCGCAACCCAGTTGGGGGTTTTTTGTGCGCCGAATATCATAAAAACAATGAAAATGAGTAAATAGAGTGACAATGGACGAGCGAATTCAAAAAGTGAGAAATATCGGCATCAGTGCCCATATTGACTCAGGCAAAACGACGTTGACCGAGCGGATTCTTTTCTATACCGACCGCATTCATGCCATCCACGATGTCAAAGGCAAAGACGGTGTGGGGGCCACCATGGACGCCATGGAGCTTGAAAAAGAGCGGGGTATCACCATCGCTTCCGCAGCCACTTATTGTGAATGGAAAAATCACCAGGTCAATATCATCGATACACCGGGGCATGTTGATTTTACCATCGAGGTGGAGCGGGCCCTGAGGGTCCTGGACGGGGCTGTCCTCGTGCTCTGCGCCGTGGGAGGGGTTCAATCCCAATCCATGACGGTTGACCAGCAAATGAAGCGATACAATGTACCCTGTATCGCCTTTATCAACAAATGCGACCGTAGCGGCGCCAACCCCGATCGGGTTATCGCCCAGTTAACGGAAAAACTGGGGCACAATGCCGTGGCCCTGCAAATCCCCATTGGTCTGGAAGCCGGCTTTGAAGGGGTTGTTGATCTGGTCACCATGCAGGCGATCTACTTTGACGGACCCAACGGCGAGAACCTTCGTATCGAGGAGATCCCCGAAACTTACTTGGATACCGCTGCGAACCAGCGGGAAACGCTTATCGATGCGGCCTCCATGTTCTCAGATGATCTCATGGAAGCGGCCCTTGAAGAAGAGGTCACGCCGGATTTGTTGATTGAGGCGATACGCATTGGAACCCTAAAAAGGGAATTGACCCCGGTATTTGTAGGCTCCGCATACAAAAACAAGGGTGTCCAACCGCTACTGGATGCGGTCAACCATTACCTGCCCTGCCCTGCCGACGTCGTCAATCACGGTCTTGACACGCAAAAAGACGAGGCCGTGGTCGTTCTCGAGGCCGACCCCGAAAAACCGGTGGTTGCCCTGGCTTTCAAACTCGAAGACGGACCTTATGGACAGTTGACCTACATTCGCGTCTATCAGGGAACCCTGGCCAAGGGAACCACGGTAGTAAATGTCCGCGATGGAAAAAAAGTTAAGATCGGACGGCTGGCCCGCATGCATTCCGACCAGATGGAAGATATCGATCAGATTCGCGCCGGTTACATCGGTGCGCTTTTCGGCATCGACTGCGCCTCGGGGGACACATTTGTCTCGCCTGGATTGTCGGTGACCATGACCTCCATGTTCGTTCCCAAGCCGGTGATTTCCCTGGCAATCAGCCCAACCAACAACCGCTCCCAAGGCAACATGTCCAAAGCGCTGAACCGATTTACCAAGGAAGATCCGACCTTTCGCACCTTTGTCGACGATGAAACCAAAGAGACCATCATCGAAGGGATGGGAGAGCTTCATTTAGAGGTCTACGTAGAACGGATGCGCCGGGAATATGAGGTTGAAATAACAACCGGCGCACCCCAGGTGGCCTACCGTGAAACCATTACGCGCAAAGCCGAATTCAATTACATTCATAAAAAACAGACTGGTGGTGCCGGCCAATTCGGCCGGGTGGGCGGTTATATGGAACCCAACCCCGATGAGGATTTTCTCTTTGAAAACCGCGTCACCGGCGGCTCAATTCCCACCCAATACATCTCCGCTTGCGAAAAAGGGTTTGCAGGCTGCCTGGCCAAGGGCCCCAAAATGGAATTCCCCGTTACCGGAATTAAAATTGTTCTCGACGACGGAGCGTCTCATGCCGTCGACTCATCGGAAATGGCTTTCCAAGCCGCGGCCAGGGGTGGTTTTTTACAAGCCTATGCCAAAGCGGCCGCAGTGATTCACGAACCCATCATGCGGGTGGCGGTGGAAACCCCCACTGAATTCCAGGGCGCGGTCATGGGCTCGCTTAATCAGCGCCGGGGTATGATCGTGGGAACCCAGGAGGATGGCCCGCTGTGCACCATCGAGGTTCAGGTGCCCTTGGCGGAGATGTTTGGCTACACGACCGTGCTACGTTCCCTGACCCAGGGACAGGCCCAGTTTACCATGGAATTTGCCGTTTACCGCCAGGTGCCGCAATCGCTTGCAGAAGCACTGGTAAAGAAAAGAGAAGATGAAAAACGAAAGGTCGCCTGACGCTCTTTTTCAATCAAACACGGGTGCCAGGCCATGACTATTCAATAGCAACGATGACCTTTGTATAGAAACAGATTAGAGAAGGTGGATACAATCATGCTAACAGAAGAACGAATCGATAGGACGCCTATGCGTGGATTATTTGATGATCAGCGGATTCTACTGGCCAATGGGGAATTTGGCGCTGTGCTGGCCCGCGCCGGCGTTGGGAAAACCGCTTTCATTGTGCAAATTGCGTTAAACAGCCTGCTCCAGCATAAAAATGTACTTCACGTGAGTTTAGGTGAGCCGGTGCAAAAAGTTTCACTTTGGTACGAAGAGGTATTTCGCCGAATCGGGGAATCTTACGATTCCACAATTATTCAAAATACTTGGGAGACGATTTTAACACATCGCTTCATCATGACTTTTCAGGCGGAACATTTCGGTGTGTCAAAACTAAACGAAAGGATTGCGGATTTAACCGAGCAGGCCATTTTTCATCCCCAGATTGTTTTGATCGATGGCATGGATTTTGATGATTCACCGGAAGATGTAATGACGGAATTGCGCCCGCTGGCCAAACAATGGGGTGTTGGGGTATGGTTTACCGCACTGATTCACCGCTCCAAAGAGACTCCCGACAGCAGTTTGCCCAAACCACCGAATACCGTGGTCGATCTTTTTGACACGGCCGTTCAACTCGATCCTGACGATAAAACCATTCATGTGCGCATGCTGAAAAGCCCTCGATCCGAAACGGACCAATCCGGACTTTCACTCGACCCGGCCACCATGCTCATCAGGGATCAATCGGACGGATAGGGGGACCTTCGACAAAGTTGAGCCAAATATTACCCTACGGAAGCGTCGTTTTGGCTTGATTGCTTGTCCGAGGGAAAAGGCTTAACGGAAGATGTCCCGGCTTTATCTTTAGCGGCGCCGGCCAGATCCGGTGGCGTCGTCTTGCAGCTACCCTCAAATTGGACCCCTTCCTGAAGAACGATGGTGGGGGCCTGAATATCCCCAAACACCTTTCCAGGAACCCGGACATTGATGCTCTCGGTGGCCGCGATTTTACCCCGAATCTCTCCACTGCAAAGAACCGATGAGACTTGAATATCCGCTTGGACGACACCCGTATCGCCGACGATCAAATGACCTTCGGATGCCCTCACCTCGCCTTTCAAATGACCGTCGATCTTTACTGAGCCGGTAAAAGTCAGGTTACCGTCAAATTTAACCTCTTTGCCGATAAATGAATTGATGTGGTCTATGACGCTTTGTTTTTTCTTTCGCATTTTTAACCCCTTTTTTCTACCGTCGCTAATCAGGTTACACGAAGCACTTCCCGGTAGGTGGTAATGCCGTTGAGCATTTTTTTAACAGCATTATCTCTCAACGAAATCAGCCCCCCACTGGCGGCGGCGGCTAAAATGGCCGTATGATCGGTTTCAGCGGTCGTCAACTGCCGAATCGCCTCGGTATAGGGCAGTACTTCGAAGACTGCCGCCCGCCCGTAAAAACCGGTTCCCCGGCACTTGTGACAGCCCTTGCCGCGTTTCAAGCGGACGTCACTCTCACCGGGCAGCGTAATACCGACAGCTTTCAAGTCGGCCTTGGGCATCGAAAAAGATTCCTGACAATGCGGACAGATTTTACGCAGCAGTCGTTGAGAGATAATACCCACCAACGTATTTTGAATTAAAAAAGGCGGTACGCCCAGATCGACTAAGCGGGTAATTGCCGAAACAGAATCGTTGGTATGCAGACTGGAAAATACGAGATGCCCGGTCAGGGCCGCCTGGACGGCATTCTGTGCCGTTTCCAGGTCCCGCATCTCACCAATCATGATCACATCCGGATCCTGGCGCAAAATATTTCTTAAAATCGTGGCGAAGGTAACCCCAACAGCCGGTTGAACCCCAATCTGGTTGAACGACTCATCCACCATCTCAATGGGGTCCTCAACCGTTGTGATATTGATTTCCGGGGAAGAGAGATCGCGCAGGGTCGAATATAAAGTCGTTGATTTTCCGCTTCCAGTAGGGCCGCAATCGAGGATAATACCATGCGGACGCTTCACCATTTGGTTGTAACGAATCAAATCCGGCGGTTCAAATCCCAGCTGGTCCAGATCCTGAAACAACACCTCCGGGTCCATAATTCGCATGACGACCTTTTCACCAAACGCCACCGGGACCGTTGAAATTCGGACCTCCACTTCCATTCCCTGCCGATCTGTTTTGATGCGCCCATCCTGGGGGCGTCTTTTTTCGGACATGTCCAGGCGGGATAAATTTTTTATACGGCTGATGATGGCCGGATGAACATTTTTCGGTAACCGGTAGATATCGTGCAGAATCCCGTCAATACGCATTCGGATCATGCTGCGATCCCGTTTGGGCTCAATATGAACATCGCTGGCCCGCTGATCCAGCGCATAAGAGAAAAGATGGTTAACGGCATTGATTATGTGTTGATCGTTGGCGGGGAGTTCATCACTCGATTTAATTTTAACATATTGCTCCAGGTTACCAAGATCCACGGACGGCGAATCGAAATGATTTTCCGCCTCGGCAATGGAGCGTTTAAAACCAAAAAACTCGTTGACCGTTTTAATAATGGATGACTTGGTAGCCACTACCGGGCGCACCCGCAACTGGGTCGCACGGGAAATATCGTCGAATATCTCCCGATTAAAAGGGTTGACGGTTGCAAGGGTGAGTTCCCCATTTTGTCGGGCCAGGGGAATAACCATATGCTTTCTGGCAAAGGAATGAGGAATCGTGGCCGTAACCAGGTTCAGATCAAGCTTAAGCGGGTCGATGTTCTGAAAAGGGACCCCCCAATGGGCTGCCAGGGTTTGGTACATGACATCTTCGTCCAACCCCTTAAACGTATCGCCGATGCGGTGCAGAGAGCGATCCGTCAGAACATCGAGCAGCGTTACCGGGTCGGCTCCCATAAACCGATCGATCTCCTCCCCCTTCAGCTGACGGTCTCGCCTGGTTTCCAATCGCTTTTTAAGACTATCACTTTTAAACAGGATTTCCCGAGCTTGATCCCGACTGATCAAGCTGTCATTGACCAGCGCTTGCAGGATCGCTTTATCCGTCATGGGGTGGCTGACAGAGTCGGCCATAAGGGGCATCACCTTATCCTAAATTTAAGCGATTTTTAACGGTTTCAGTATCAATTGATCGTGCGCGATAAGCACTGAGAAATGTCGCCCCAATAATTGACAATGTTGATCGGCCGAAGGTTGATTCGATCCGTGGACTTAACCATTCTCGTTCAATTGAGAATTAAATGCATCCGCTGCTTTCTTAAAGGCTTCTCGCTTTTCCTCATAAGCGGCGATGCGTTCATTGAGCTGATTCGCCTGCTCGTTATACGTTTTGGCGTCGAGCTGCTCCTTATTTTGATTGAGCGACTCTTTTGTTTTCATCAATTCACCAAATTCTTCATCCAGTATCTTTTTTTCCTGGCTCAACCGTTCAAACTCAAGTTGCCGGAGATCATCCTCAGGTGATGTCACCGGTTTTTCAGGGGAGTCTTCCGCTGCAGCTTTATCTACCATCGGTGCTTTCGCGACCGGTCGGCCCGGGGTCATGATGGTTTTGACATTGGGGCGCTGATCGGCGGGGACGATACCCAGCTCGTCGGTGTATCGTACCGCTCCCTTTTCGTCAGTGTAACGGTACAACTCCGCACCAACAGATATCGATACGGTTATGATAAGAACGAATGATACGATCACTGTTTTTAAGACGAGGGGGCCCGTGCGCATTAGATCTTTCATCGGATCTCCTTTGTTTTTAAGGATTTTTACCACTCATTAGTCGCTCGTCGATTCATCGGATTTCGCTTATTTTAATCGGCTTGCACATCATAGTCAACCATCTCTACAATGGTAATTATACCAGACAATAACACACCAAAATGATACAGCATTTGAACTTATAAAGGTTGCGGTAGTTCAATCTGGTATTTTTTTATTTTATCCAGCAGGGATGGATAACTGATTTCGAGCATTTCGGAGGCTTGACTTTTATTACCGCCGGTCGCTGCCAAGGCCCGTCCGATCAGACGACGCTCGAGTATTTTCTGAGCCTTTTTAATGGAAATGGGGTCGGATGGACTTGACCGCCGAAATTGCTCCGGCAGATGCTCCGGTAAAACCTGGCCTTCGCCAGCCATGACAAGGGCATGCTCAAGGGCATGTTCCAGCTCGCGAACATTTCCCGGCCAGTGCCATGTCATGAAAGCCCTTTGAACTTCTTCGGAAATCCCCTCCACGGCCATCCCCAGGCGGGTATTCATTCCTTTAAGAAAATGGGCGCACAGGGGCAGTATATCTTCGGATCGTTCTCGCAGGGGCGGCATGGTCAGACAGATAACGTTGAGGCGGTAAAAAAGGTCTTCGCGAAAATGGCCATTGCGGACTTCGCGCTCCAAATCCTTGGCCGTGGCCGTGATAATCCGTGCATCGATTTTTACCGGCTTTTCCGCCCCGACGGGTTGAATCTCCTTTTCCTGCAAAGCCCTTAACAGCTTTACCTGAAGCAAAATCGGCAATTCACCGATTTCATCCAGAAACAAGGTGCCGCCATTCGCCGTTGCAAACAACCCCTTCTTATTTCGATCCGCTCCGGTAAAGGCGCCACGCGTATAGCCGAACAGTTCACTTTCAAGGAGGTTTTCAGGGATACCGCCACAATTGACTGCAACAAACGGCCCCCGGCATCGCTGGCTGCGTGAATGAATGGCATGGGTCATCAGCTCTTTCCCCGTACCGCTTTCACCCGTGACCAGAACGGTCGTATCATAGCCGGCAACCCGGTCGGCCTGTTCAATCACCTCCCGCATGGCCCTGCTGGCGGCAATCATTTTACCGTATCGAAGTGGACCCTCCAGATTTTTAACCTGTTGTTTCAGGTGCCGGTTTTCACGCAACAGTTGTTCACGCTCTTGGGCTTTTTTAAGGGTCAACAGCACTTCATCGTTTTTAAATGGTTTGGAGATGTAATCGTAAGCCCCCAGCTTCATCGCATCTATAGCCAAATCGATATTTCCAAAAGCTGACATCATGATAATCGTGGCCCCATGATCCAGGCTCCGGCTTTTTTTTAAAAAAGCCATGCCATCCATACCCGGCATCTTGATATCGCAAAGAATAAAATCGTATTCGCTTTCGGACATCCGTTCAAGCCCCATCCGGCCTTCGGCAGCAGTGGTGACTTCATACCCCTGCCTACTCAGCATGGCAGAGAGCATGTGGCGCATATTCTCTTCATCATCGATGACTAAAATTGCGGCCGTTCGATCGGTCATTATCTTGACTCCTTTGCGGATCGGATTGAATGAACCCACATAGCAATGATACCGTTGTCACATTACCCGGCGCCAACGGCGGGCGGTGAACCCCTAAATTTCCATAAGGGGGAGCTCAATGATTACTGCAGTACCGACGTCACCTTCAGCGCTGATGGCCATTCGGCCTCCGAGACTTTCGATGATCGTATGGGAAACAAACAACCCCAGCCCGGTCCCCTTCCCCGGTTCCTTGGTCGTAAAAAACGGATCGAACAGTTTGGGTAAATCCGCTTCACTGACACCCGGCCCACTATCCTGAATTCGAATGTGTATGCGGCGGCCAGCCCCATTACTCTGGTCGGCGGTTGACAATACTTCAGTGGTAATAACAATGGATCTTTTCCCTCGGGCCATTTCCACGACCGCATCAAACGCATTGAGCAGGGCGTTGAGAAAAACCTGCCGCAGTTGATCCGGATCGGCAAAAACCGTTTCATCTTCGGCCCCAAATTGCTCAACCACGGCCACATCTTCCTTCGTGGAACGAATCTTGATCATTTCAACAGTTTCGGTCAACAGCTGATGGACCGATACTTGACGTTGATATTGTCGGTCGGGGCGCGAAAAATCAAGCAAACTCCGAATCAATCCACCGATTCGCTGAAGCTCCTTGTCGGCGCGGGTCAGGTAATCTTTCTTTTCTTCGCCTGTTATATCCTCCTGCCCAATCAAATCCAAATACCCTTGAATAATACCCACGGGGTTGCCTATCTCATGGGCCAACCCGGCGGCCAGCCGGCCGACGGCGGCCAGCTTTTCGGATCGCACCATCTCCTGCTGGGTATCTTTGAGTTGTTTGTTGGCAGATTGAAGCGACCGGACCGTGGTTTTCAATCTGTTTTTATCCGCTTCAATGCGTTTCAACATTTGATTAATGGATGTGGATAGCCGTCGAAACTCATCATCGCCGGTAGGCGCCAGGAAATGGAAACCTTCTTCGTCGGTATAGGTTTCGGACATTTGGGCCAAACGCTCAATGGGCCGAATCACGACCTTGACGATCCGTACCAAGCCCAAAGCGGTTAAAATCAAAATATTGATAAGAATATAGAGAAACACCGCTTTTTGGTTGGATACCATGTCTTTTGACAGCGGCTGCAGCGACACGGATACAGCGAGGGCACTGGAAGCGGCCCCCTCTTTTCCACCCATTGGCATGGAAACGATGAGAAAGCGGTTAGCGAAAGGTAGTAGGTGAATACTTGAATTGCCACGACTGGTCTGCGGGTTGCCGGTACGTATGGCCTCATCGGCCATTGCGAGCATCTTGTCTTTATTATCGCAATCCCCAAGGGTAACTGTAGGCTGGGTAACGGCCGGTTGTTCTCCAGCAGAATAAAACAGCGTGCATTGGGCATCCGTGTGGGTCGCTAATGCCCGGATGAACCGGTCAATATTAACCTTTTTTCCACCGATAGCGTCAGAGGTAATCGCCATGGCTACTTTCACGTGATCGATCCTTGACCGGATCATATCCCGCTGCCAAAACATCGCCAAGACAATGTTAATCAAAATCATCCCGGCCCCCAGGAGCAGGATAAAGGTGGTGCCGATTCTAAATTTCAACCCTTTCAAAATGCCGCCGACATGATTTTTTCCTTGGTTTTAGAGCGCTCAGGGTAAAAAATATCTTATGTCATTTCAAGTATAAATTCCCGATAGGGAAAGAAAAAGACATCGTTTTGAGCGTGATAGGGCCATGACCATTTGCATAGGTTGGATAATCCCGATATAAATCCGATATCAACCCGATATCAACCGGGTCATGAAGCGATGGCAAAGGCGGCGTTTTGTATGAAAATTGTTTGGATCATTCTGGCGATTGTGTATACCCTCTCCCCGGTGGATTTGCTGCCGGAAGCGCTCCTCGGCGGCTGGGGGTGGATAGAGGATATTATCCTCTTATTTTTCCTATGGAACTATTTGCGGGGTGGCGCCAACCCATTGGGCATGTTTAAATATGGACAACGGCAACAATCCGGGTATGAAACCCATCAAAAAACCGGATTTGGTCAGGGAGGCCCAAAAGCCAGGCCGGAGGAAAATCGATCGCCTCGTGATCCTTTTGCTGTGCTTGGCATACCCGAGAACAGCAGTATAGAAGAGATAAAAACAGCCTATCGGGATCTGGCCGGCAAGTATCACCCGGACAAGGTTCAGCATCTGGGTGAGGAATTACAGCAGCTGGCTGAAACCCGTTTTAAAGAAATCCAGGAGGCCTATGGGCAGATCAAAAAAGAGCGGCCCAACTTGTAATCCTTATCTATCCTTATTCGTTAAACTTCATGAAGGTTCAGGCTGATACGCCTAATCAAACCGTTACACCTGGGGTTGAAGCACCATCTTGTTGTTGGACCAGGATTGAAATGTAGCCGCAACGATCTTCTCTTCCCCAAAAATATTCGTCACGCGGACCCCGTCGGTGACCACTTCCATTCTGTCCACGGCCTCCATAACCAGATTCTCTTGGCCCTTTTCTATCAATACAACGCGTTGATCACACATTTTTTTCATCCTTTACTTAATTATCTTGAAAAATAGTGCATCTTTTCCACTATGGCTAATAATCTATACCCGTTCGCTATCTGTTTTACGTTAAGCGATTTTTTGCGAAATAATGTGATTTAAATAACGTGATTTAAATAACCAACGGACAATAAACACAAATAACACGGTTGTCACATGCGGACAGTAGCATGGAAATGCTTATGTAAAAATCATTTTCTCTTTTTAACTAAAGCTGATGCTATCATAAAAGGATCGGGATGGTTGCCCACAACCAGGCCTTTCCCTATATCGCCTGATTTGTTAAACAAATAGGAAATAAATTTTTTTAATTGAACGATGGGCATTTTCGGTTTTTCACCTTTCTCTACCCTAACATTGCATAAAAGAGAATTAATGGATCATTTAATACAATCAATGCGTAATTGTTTCGGCTCCGGTTTTTTCGATAGAATGGCAAACAGCCGGGGAGATGATCAAATATTTGCCGATCGTATTCGCAGCAAGCGGGCTCTATTTATTCCCGTCTGGCGAGGCAGACTCCTTTTTACGGCAGAAGATACTAATCAGCCGGCTTCTCTGAATTATAAAACTTTAGAAAAAATCATTAATGATCTTTGGGATACTTGCATTCTATTAGGCCAAAAAGATGATATTCTCTATTTTACCGTTGGCCTTCCACCGGACAATTCTGCAATACCCGACCAATTTTCAGATTATGGGTGCTTCAGAAGCCTGAGAACCGTTGATGGTTTAACAAATCACTCAAGCGGTGCCTTGCTTGTCTACGCCAAGGGCATCACCTACTGGCACCAAAATCATCAGTTCTGCGGAAAATGCGGTAACCTCACCGCTTCAAAAGCAAGCGGCCACATGCGGCAATGCACGAATGAGACCTGTGGGCAGCAGCAATTCCCACGAACAGATCCTGCGATTATCGTCCTGGTCACGAATGGCCGCAGATGTTTATTGGCCCGTCAACCCAGTTGGAAACCGAAACGTTTTTCGTCCATTGCCGGATTTGTCGAGCCGGGGGAAAGTCTCGAACATGCCGTGATTCGCGAGGTATTTGAAGAAACCGGTGTAGGCATCGAAACGGTCACCTATCATTCTTCGCAACCATGGCCTTTTCCCGGTTCAATCATGCTGGGCTTCATCGCCACCGCTAACAACGATACAATCGAAATCGACGGACAGGAAATAGAGGCGGCACGATGGTTTTCCCGTGAGGACATCTACCATGAACTCAGGCAGGGGATTCTTTTTCTGCCACCCAAAATATCCATATCCTATAACTTGATCGAACATTGGTTCAATCAGGGTAAACATGGTAATTTGGGCGACTTGGTGCCTTTAGAAAATGATTGGTAAAAAAAAACTTTTTTTGAAAACCGCCGCCGACTCAGACCAAATTTGGCTGACCGACTGGATGTCCGCGAACAGGGTAAAACTCTGGGGCGTTGCCGATCTAAGAGGATTCTCCACCCCTCACGTTTCAAGCGGCAAGAAGTATCCATCCGCCATTTCTTTAGCCCTTCCCATGAGCCCCAAAATCATGGCTTCCCTAAAAACAGGCCCCAATCGGACCTATGCGGATGCATATGCGGCTGCCAACGACCGAATCAATAGGGTGTCCAAAGCCTTGGAGACCACGATTAAAAACAAAGGTTTTCAGGCTCTCGCTGTGGCTGCTTCAGATCGAACCGATAAGATAAACATATGTGGCGACTTTCCGCACAAAACAGCCGCCACGCAGGCCGGTTTGGGATGGATCGGACGTCATTGTCAACTCATTACCCGTAAATACGGCCCATGGGTGCGCCTGGGCACGGTTTTCACGAATATGGTCTTGAAAAACGGAACACCGATCGAACGCAGCTTCTGCGGCCGATGCTTTCGCTGCGTGGATGCCTGCCCTGCCGATGCACTAAAGGGGACAGCCTGGTATCCGGGCGTATCGCGTTCGGAAATCCTTGATGTTAAAGTTTGCGATATTTGGAAAAAAGAAAACTACTATCAGTATCACAACGGCCACAACTGCGGAATCTGCGCATCCGTCTGCCCCTATGGAGCGAAAACATTGAAAAGACCGATTGCATAATTATTGTTTAGATTCAATTCATTTTTCATCATCACCGGCGACAAGGAAGGTTTATTCATGAAAAAGACAGATGATTTGAGAATCAAGGGTTACACCCCTTTGACGATACCGAGTGTTTTAAAACGGGATCTGCCAATCAGTGAGACGGCCATTAAAACCGTGAGCCAGGGCCGTGAGAACATTCAGAATATTCTGCTTAGAAAAGACAGGCGGCTGATGGTCGTTGTTGGGCCCTGTTCTATTCATGATGAAAAGGGTGCTTTGGAATATGCGCAGAAATTGAATACCCTTCGAAAACATGTTGAGGAAACGCTGTTTGTTGTCATGCGTGTCTATTTTGAAAAACCCCGGACCACCATCGGATGGAAAGGGCTCATGAATGATCCTCGCATGGATGGATCGTGCAACATGATGGAGGGGTTGCAACGGTCACGCCGCCTACTCATGGAAATCGGTGACATGGGCCTTCCTACTGCCACCGAAATGCTCGATACGATCACACCCCAATACCTTTCCGATTTGGTCTCTTGGGCGGCCATTGGGGCCCGCACCACCGAATCCCAACCCCATCGTGAAATGGCTAGCGGTCTATCCATGCCGGTCGGGTTTAAAAACGGTACGGACGGCAAACTCGCCTCGGCAATTAACGGTATCTTGGCCGCCAAAACCCCCCAAAGTTTCCTGGGGATTGACCAAGACGGTAATACTTCAGTGGTTATGACTGGGGGTAATCCTATGTGCCACTTGGTGCTACGGGGCGGAAAAAGACCAAATTACAATCCTGTCAGCATTGAAGAGACCCGTCTCAAACTCATCATCAGAGACCTGCCGGAAACAATCATGGTGGACTGTTCCCATGGCAACTCCATGAAAAAATTTAAAGGTCAGCCCATCGTATGGCAAAGCATCATTGACCAATATGTTTCCGGAACGGTTGCTTTGTCCGGTTTGATGCTTGAAAGCAATCTGTTTGAAGGTAACCAGAAATTCACAGGGGACATGTCGTCTTTAGAGTACGGTGTTTCGATTACCGATGAATGCATCTCCTGGGAAACCACCGAAAAGCTGATGCTCTCTGCCCACGAAAAATTAAAAAAGGCATTTCGAAATAAATCATAGGTGGTTTTCACTATTCAACTTTTACACCTATTTTTTCACCGAACTTCAATTCGACCAGGGCCTCATTGGCCGCCTCCAGCGGATATTTTTCAATCTCGGGTTTGATACCGGCATCAGTCGCCATAGTCAAAAAATGAGGCGCGGAACCGATTCCTGCAATATCATGCAGTAGGATAGTTCAAAGCCGCGCCTCAACTGGCGTGATAGTGTCTAAATTGATCTGTAACTTTGTATGGTTTTGACAAATATCGCTTTAAATGCGGTCTTAGGTTTCCTGTTTTTTTAGTTATTCCAATCATCAATTCAGGCATTCTTATAAATTTACCAATATTTTAATTTGCTATCAAACCGGTTGCCGGCAGCTCACATCCAGGACTAATATTGCTATAATTTTAAGCGATCGCGGCCTGACCGGGGAACGATTAATGATAGCAATTAGTCCCAAGTATGCCGCGAAGTAGTTCATCAAAACCGGCTATTTTAAAACCAAATAGTTTTCACCGTTATAATTTGCGAACCTACTATATCACAGCTTTTAAACCTTGAGAAAATATTAGATTTTGGGTAAGATTTTTAAGGTCATTGGGGCACGATAGTCTCAATCAATCTGCAACCGGCTGAAATAATAAAATTCGCTTTTTATGTAGATTCTCTCTAATACCGATATGTCTAATAAAAAGTAGATTTATTGAACGTAAAATGCAAAGTTTATATTTGATTTTTTCCTTATTTTTAAACCCCAATGGATAAAAACAGAATCAATTTAATGTAAATGATAGCCTTCAAAAAAAGAGACAAATATGAATGTTTGGCAAATTGCAACGGGTGAACCCGGAAGGGATTATCGAGAAATATTTTCCGGTCATGATGTAATGATTATTGGGCCGAGTCATTTTGACGATGCTGTAATAAATAATTATCACGACGGCACCCCCAATTCTGCTGGTTGCCAAGTTCATAATTTTGCACATTCCCCACAACCAGGGGATCGTGTACTTATGAGATTTGCTAAAGAAGTAATTGGAATAGGTCAAATCCCCGTCGGAGATGATCAATATTCCTTTAACAATGCTTTTCGTTGCGTTTATGGATGGGATCTTTGCCACTGTAGGAGGGTAATTTGGGCGAAAAATTATAAATTAAATTTATTGGCGAATATCTTTGATAAAGTAAAACAAAAGCCTTCTTTCACAAAAGTCCATGAAGATCATATTTTAAAGACAGTTCGTGGAATCTCCCCGGATTATTTCGACCGACCTCTCAAAGAATTACCCCAAATTGATGCTTCAATTTATACAGCAGAAAAGAACTAAGGAGTAGAACTATTCCGAGCTGGAATCAGCAATAAAAATATTGAAGATATTCTAAAAGCACTGCAACAGGCCGAAAGGTTATGCTCATGGTATTGGTCAGATGCTTCTGGGCGTAGCCCCTCCGAATTTGAAATCGTTGCACATATAATCATCCCTCTTTTTTTAGGGCTTGGATGGTCTCATCAGCAGATTGCTGTTGAGTGGAGAAAAATTGATGTAGCATTTTTCAAAACTACACCCACTGTTACAAATAATTGTATAATGCTGTTAGAGGCAAAAGGACTTGGGAAGCCATTAAGTAATGTTTTAAGTCAACCAATCAAGTATGCAAATGACCATAATTTGCTAAACGCTACATGTATTTTAATTACTGACGGAGCCAACCTATTTGTTTACAGGAAAGAAAATGGTAGTTGGAGTTCCAATCCAATTGGTTATATAAATATCACGTCATTGCAGAAAGAATATATATTACCTAAAAATATCAGTTTGGTTGATACGTTAGTAAAACTGCAACCAAGTACATTGTAATTTTGTTGGCTATCAATACACTGCAGCCAACCGCAAGAAGCGCAGTCGAATTTCGTAACTATTTTACCATTACAAAAGCTCAAACAAGCTACACCATTTTCCTGGCGGCGGCTGAGCTTAATGTTATCGTGCGACACGAAGTCGCATAGTTGAGTGTATTAAGAAGTACAAGAATACCCGGCATGTTCCTGCCGGACCTTACGCAGGCGTGCTGCCGTTGCGCTGATGACGGGGTGCGAAGCCCTGCGGACAATGTACCGAATTGGGTTTGAATGGTGACAGGAGAACCCCTCCGGGAATTCTCTCCGGTTAAGGGCTAAGGTCGGACGATATGGCTAAGATATCTGAATGTTTGTAAGCGTCGTCAATGAGCACGGGCCTAAGAGAATTAACAGGTCTAAGGCTGCTTTTCAGAGTTTACAGCAAGTCGTCAGGATGCAGGTCTTATAACTGCCTGTACGGAACCGTTGCACCACCGGCGTAAAGGGCGCGCCTAAGTCGTCCATTGGATCAACTATGTGGAACGTGGGAACCCAGTCCCGTCGCCCTTTGGGCAGGCTTAACCGCAAGGCATGCTGTTGGCGGGCTGGAATAGGAGGCTGAAAGAAGCAAATGCTTGGCTGTAATGGTCAGGATACCGGGTGCAATATTCTCGGCTCCGTAAGGAGGCAGACTTTCAGCGGGTCTCTGGTCACGTGAAAGGTGATTGAATCAGATGAAAACAGGGAAAGCAAATAATGTCCACTTTTGGGTGAGACGGTGCGCTCTGCATGCCTATGGCTACTCTGACGATCATGCGGTAACGTGAAGTAAGAAATTAATTTGCGGGAATCCCCATAAGGGAAACCTTGGCGGAGGCTTGAGCGGTGTGACGGGAAACTGTCACGCACCGTTCTTAGGGGGCTTGGGGATGGCAACATCCCCTGGCTACCGTTTTAATAAATTTGGGTGATAGGGGTCGGGAAGGGTCGCCCCTCCCCGCCCTCCGAACCGTGCATGCGGTTCTCCCGCACACGGCTCTCCAGTCGGTGGTTTCCTCATCGGGATCGGCGCGCTAGCGTGTGGGCTTCACGCATGGTGAAAAGCCCCCGTTCAGCGAAAAAGGCATTTGGCCACAGCCTGTGATCCTTACCAGTTCTGCCAGAACCTGGCCGCTTTTGATGTTTGCACAGTATTGCTCTTAGGCGTCGACGTATAAATCCATCCAGAGAGCTGAACGTGTAGTGATGCGCGTGCTTGAAGTACCCAAACCAACCGTTAATGGTCGGATTGAGATCGGATATGATTTGCTCAATGCTATCGCCTCGCGTTCTACGAGTCTTCAGACGGATATTATTCTTAAACCTCTTGAGACTCTTCGATCGGACATAGCGACAGCCATCTTCAAATCGATACCCTAAAAATTCAAATCCCTGACCCGGTTGGAGGTTACTACCGATATGAGTCTTTTCGGGACTCAATTCAAGGCCGTTATTAACGATCCATGCTTGGATCAGAGAAAGAGCGGCTTTCGCTTCATCTATATTCCGACACAGCACCACCCAGTCATCCGCATAACGAACCATTCTAAACCCATTCCGATGTAAAGTTAGATCCAGCTGGTGAAGGTACACATTTGCCAGCAGCGGACTGAGAACCGCTCCCTGTGGTGTACCGCTGATTGGATTCCATAGTTTCATGTCCTCCAGTATTTCCTGCTTAAGAAAAAGTTCAATCAAGTGAAGGATTCTACCATCACTTACCCTTTTCCTTATGCGCTCCATAAGAAGATCATGTGGAATTGAATCAAAATAACTTTTGACATCAGCGTCGACCACCCACGTGTAGCCTTCTTTTAATAGCCGGTCTACCTCTCGCAACGCATCCTTACACCCTCGACCCGGCCTGAAGCCGTAACTTGTTTGGAGAAACTCCCTCTCAAAGATAGGCTCCAGAACCATTTTCAAAGCGGTCTGAACGATACGATCTTTGACGGTGGGTATCCCCAAGGGTCGGGTTTTCTTCCCGTCTTTGGGGATGTGTACCCGTCTAACTGCAGAAGATTGAAAGGTACCGTCATCCAACTCCCTTCCCAGTTCCGCCAAGTAAAACCGTGCGTTGGATCGAAAGCGTTTGATACTGATATTGTCTACCCCTGCGGCACCCTTATTCGAGGCAACCTTTTCCCAGGCCACCTTTAGGGTTTTTGGGTTGTAGACTTTATCGATCAGGCTGAACCATTTACCTCCTTTCACCCCGTTACCCAGGGCCGCCAACATACGTTTTGTCCATACCGTTGCTTCCACCCACTTCCATTCAACCGGACTGTGAGTTTCTGCCTCTTGTTTAGCCGCTTTGGGCACTGACGAGGCGAAGTCAAACTCTTTTTGCACTGGTATCGACATCCTGTATCCTACCTCCCTGCCCCCCTTCCCTCGTCCTGGCTTTGCTAACCAGGATTTCCGGCAACATTATATTGCCTGCGGTACTGTGAGGGCTCTGACTCCTGCAGTCCCTCACCTGGGACCGCAGGTCTCCCCATTTAATGCGACTTACCTTCCTGTCGTTCCACCTCCAACCACGTTATGTGTCCGCACATCGCTTTGACTGCCACGGCAGCGTGTACGATGATTTCCAGGCTTCACCCCATCGTAGGGGGCTCGCCAATACATCCCGCCGAATCGAGTTCGTTATCCTGCGGACCGACAGTTCGCTTCCGGCTGCTTCCCACCCCGCCTCACGGCGACGCAGTTGCCTTCAGCTACGATGCTGTGGCATACACCGACACGGACTTTCACCGTGCAGATAAGTCGCCATCATGGGCGCACTACGAAGCCGCTGCGCGGCAGTTTTTCGCTAAATCGATTTACATCATCATACACCCTCCGATCAGCTGAGCCGCGCAAGATGGTTTATAAATAAGGAATCGTTTCCCTCTGCCATTTATATAAATCCAAGAGAATCCCACCGCTAATAAACAAACATACCAACATTTCAGTTTTACCCTGATCGTCTAAAATACCTCCGTGTTGTTATTAACCCCAAACCAAGGAGGTATGCGATGACCGAACTGCGTCAAAAAATGATCAGGGTAATGGATCTGAAGAACCTTTCCCCCCATACCCAGCGGGCCTACCTGGCCGCCGTCAAAAGACTGGCCAAACATTACCGGCAATCCCCGGAAAAGATCACCGAAACGATGGTCGAAGATTTTCTGCTCTATTTGAAAAACCAAAAGGGTAATGCGCCCAACACCTGTGGTACGGCTCTATCCGGTATCCGTTTTTTCTATGCCCATGTCCTGGACAGGCCCATATCCGTTAGCTTCAGGCTGACCAAAAAACCCCGCAGGCTTCCCACCGTCCTTACAAAGCAGTCCGCCTCCGGCGGAGAAAATCATCTGTGCGCCGTCAAATCTGAAACACCGAATGATCCTGATGACCACCTATGCCGCAGGCCTAAGAGCCGGCGAGGTAATCAGGTTAAAGCACGAACATATCGACAGCAATCGGATGTTGATCAAAGTAGTCGACGGTAAAGGTCGCAAGGATCGCTATACCATGCTGTCAGCGAAGCTTCTCGATGAGTTGCGCTTCTATTATAAAAAATGTCGCCCGAAAACCTACCTGTTCCCATCCAGGCACAAAAAAATCAAACCGTTAGCATACGAAACGGTGCGTGGAACCTACGATAAGGCCCGCAAAAAAGCCGGAATTAAAAACGGCAAAGGGCTTCACACGTTACGTCACAGCGTAGTTTACCCGCCTTTGGAGGGCCACTCATCTTCTGGAGGCTGGATACGATATCAGAAAAATACAAGTGCTGATGGGCCATTCGAGATTGACCACCACCATGATCTACTTGCATGTCAGCCGTGAAACGCTGTCAAAAATCCCCAGTCCCTTGGATCTTATTGACATGCAACCGGCTAATAGAAAGGACGGTATCGATGGACAAAATCACAGCACCTGAAAAAAACCGACGGGAGGTCGCCGATATTCTTAAGAAACATATTGGCGATTACCAAAATCATTATCCATTGTGGCCGGAGCATCGTAAAATCGTAACTGACCTGCTAAACTGCCGCACCGCTCGTATGGGCGGTCATATTGATCGCTGCGACCGCTGCGGCATGATGCGCATCACCTATCACTCCTGTCGCAATCGCCATTGCCCCAGATGTCAGCACATGCCGCGGGAAAGATGGCTTGAAAAACGTAAAGACGAGATCTTGCCCACGAGTTACTTCCACGTCGTCTTTACCGTGCCGCATGAGCTCAACTACTTAATCTTATCTAATAAATGTGTGATGCTTAATGCCCTTTTTAAGGCCGCCGCTCAAACATTGTTGGCCTTCGGTGAAAATACACTGGGCGGTAAATTGGGTTTTGTGGCCACTTTGCACACCTGGGATCAAAAGCTCAACGCCCACTTTCATCTCCATTGTCTGGTGGCCGGTGGAGCTATATCCAAAGACGGTACCTGCTGGACGCCCTGCAAGGGTAATTATCTTTTTAACCAGCAGGCGTTGGCTAAAGTTTTTCGGGGCAAGTTTATGGACCGTATGAGCCGGGCCTGCCAAGGCGGGAATCTAAAGTTTGCCAGTTATCAATACAAACCGTTGAAGGCCAGGCTGTACGAAAAAAAATGGATTGTCGATGTGCGTGATCCCGTTAAAAAACCGGAACATGTCCTGGAATATCTGGCACGCTATACCCACCGGGTGGCAATTGCCAACAGCCGTATCACAGCGTTTAAAGACCGAAATGTGACCTTCAGGATTAAAAACCGAAAGGACAATCGGACCGAACAGATAACGATCACCGCCGTCGAGTTCATCCGCCGGTTTTTACTTCACAGCCTGCCCAGAGGTTTTGTCAGAATCCGGCATTACGGGTTCTTAGCTAATCGCAACCGATCGGCAAACCTGAATAACATCCGCCAACGGATGGGCTTATCCGAGTTGCCCGAGAAACAAACCACGTCAGTTGAAGAGATGATGCGAGCGCTCACAGGCATCGATATTACCGTCTGTCCCTGCTGCCATAAAGGCCGGATGCAACTGTATCTGGAAATACCTTTGGCACGACCGCCCAATCCCATCGCTTTAGCGGCTGCTTAACCGGATTACTGGGTATTTGAATCTTCTGGTAGAAAACCGCAGGTGAATTGCGTCCGGACTCAACTGAAGTGCTTTAAAGTGGCGAAAAATAAACTCGAAATGATCGCTTTATGACGTATAATCACATGAATAATAACCCAATCGGCCTTTTATCCAGCCCTCAAAGCGCCAACTCGCAACCGAATAATCAAAAGCATCGCGATTACAATACCCATATAAAAATAGCGTGCCAATATCTCCTCACGGCGGCCTTCGTACATCATTGTTTTATCAATCATCCCGACCGTTAAAATTTCTCTTAAATGCCTCTCGCAATTAAACAGAAAAACCGATACCCGCCCATAGTCCTGTTGCGGGACGATCGATAAAACTCTAATTTGGTATCAAAGGTCTAGGACGATCCGCTCGAATGAACATATCACCACGTAACCCTTCCCCCGATTTTTATTCAATTTGGAATAGTGGATCTGGCTTATTATAGGTTTTCCGGAGGATGGTATTTTCACTTTCTGGCTGGCTATCTCAGAAATAATTAGCGTAAAAACGTCTCCAAGGAGGGACAAAAGTCAGCAGCAACAGTACGCTGAAAAGTGCTATAAGAAAGGGAATGAATTCGACCGTAAACTCTTCAATCGAACATGTTGTATAAAGTACTGTTCCGACTGGCGGGGTAATGGTTCCGATCGTCGTATTGAAGACTAATACCACGCCGAAATGTACCGGATCGGTGTCTCGGGAACACGCAATAAATCGGAAAGTCTTTTATTGCATCGCAGTACTCCTTCTCGGAGAGCGAAAAAAACCGGGGGAGCTATGCGTTCGATTCTATTTTCCCCGTTGATTAAATACGAGCTACATACGTCGGAAGGCGGTGTGAAATTTTGCAGCGTTGGGCATCAGCCAATGATTCCATAATCTCCTCTGGTTTTTTCACTTTGGTAAATGACCCGTTTGATTTAAGGGCGAAAGAAGTCGTATCAATCCTCATCGACCTTTTCGAGCATCTTAAGATGATCTTCCACGCACTGGTAATAAGGTGAGTTTTGCTAAGCCCCAATCCCCCTATTTGTTATGCTGCCGGGCCTCAGTCCCCTGTCTGCCGATTAAAGCGGCCAAAAGATGGGCAACACAATCATCAACACCATCAGCACCACCAGGCTCAAAGGCACGCCGACCTTGATGTAGTCGATGAACCGGTACCCACCGGGACCCATCACCATCACGTTGGCCGGATGGGAGATGGGAGAGGTGAAACTAGATGAAGCGGCCATGGCAATGCCCATCATCAGGGCATAGGGAGAAATTCCCAGGCTGGCCGCAGTTTTCAGGGCGATGGGCACCATCAGGACCACCAGGGCCGCCGTGGGGATGATGCTGGTGGCGATGAAGGTGATGGCCAGCAGCCCGAACAGCACCGCATACGGCCCGAAGGGGCCCAGGGTCCCCACCACTATCTCGGCCAGGATCCGCGCGGCGCCGGTGTTGTCCAGGGCGGTGCCTAAAGGCAGCATGCCGGCAATCAGAAAAACGGCTTTCCATTCGATGTAGCGATAGGCTTCCTCCATAGTCAGACAGCGGGTGAGCACCATGAAGGCCGCGCCGATGACCACAGCAATGTAGATGGGCACCCAGTCCATGATCACCGGGATCAGCACAGCGGCCATTATCGTCAGGGCCACCTTGGCTTTCTCTTCCCGGGGGGCTTCCTGGGCCGTCTCGGTGAGCACCAGAAAATCTGGTTCGCGGCCCAGCAGATTCAGTTTGTCCCATGGGCCATACAACAACAGGGCATCACCGAACTGTAGGGCCATGTCGCGCAGATCTTCCCGGTAGGCGGTGCCCTTGCGCCAGATGGCCAGCACGGTCAGCCCATATTTCTCCCGAAAATTCATCCCGCGCAGGGTCATGCCGGAAAGCACGCTGTGGGGGGAGAGCATCACCTCAACCAGGCCCACCTGGTCGTCTTCCAGCATGGACAGGTCCGTTTGCTGCGCCTCGGCTTCGATGAACATGCCTTCAAGGCCCTGCATGAGCAAGATGGAGATCATGTCTGTCGTGCCCCAGACCACCAGGCGGTCCCCGGCCACGAAGCGGTCGTCCGAGGCAGGAATCAGGGCCTTGCCGTCTGCTCGTACAATGCACAGGATTTGAACATCCACGGCATCTCCCAGACGGCTTTCGCTTAGGGTCAACCCGACCAACTTCGAGGCGTCGGGAACACACAGCTCGCGAAGGTCGTGGCCCAGCTTGGCATATTTATCCATGTCTTCGGCAGTAAGCACTTCAGGCGGTTGAAAATGAGAATCGTCAGCCAGTTCGGCCATCTTATCCGATGGGCCGTGTACCACGAGCTGGTCTCCAGCGTTGAGCGGCCGACTTTTCAGATCCGTATATAGGTGACGTCCGCCACGCTTGATGGCCAGCACATTGAGGCCGAAGCGGTTGCGAAACCCGATGTCCGACAAGGTCTGGTTCTCATAGGCACTGCCGGGCTTTAGATCCATCCAGGCCACCTGCATGCCATGAGCGGTCAGGGCGTTCGGGCTGATGTCATCGGTCTCGGTGAGCAGCTGACCCCAGTGGTTCATCTCCTGAATCTGGTCAAGCTTGCCCTCGACGATCAGCAGATCGTCAGCTTGAATTATCTCGCTGGTGGGGGGGGCAAGCAGCGTTATACTGCTGCGTGTAATGCCGACTACCGTGAGCCCCAGCGCGGCACCCAGGCGGCTGCCGGCCAGGGTTTTGCCCACCAGGGCAGAGCTGTCAGGGACTCTGATCTGAAACAGATGTTCCTGCAGCCGGTACTGTGAACGAAAATCCGGGCGGTGACCGGCAGTTTCTTTGGCCAGGTTTCGTTTGGGCAACAGGCGCGTGCCGACCAGTGTAACAAAGGCAACACCGCAGGTCATGACAATCAGGCCCACGGGTGAGAAGTCAAAGAGCTTAAATGGCTCCAAGCCGTTTTCCCGCAGTGCTTCAGTGACCAGGATATTGGGCGGAGTGCCGATCATGGTAGTCAGCCCGCCCAGCAGCGATCCATAGGCCAGGGGCATCAGCAGGGTGGACGGTGATTGGTCGGTTTTGCGGGCAATGTCCATGACCACGGGCAGCATGAGTGCGGCCACGGCCACATTGTTCATGAACGCCGACAGCGCTCCGGCGATGACCATGATGATCACCACCAGCATCGATTCTCGGCGGCCGGCGACTTTAAGCAGCTGTCGGCCGAGGATATTGGCGATGCCGGTGCGCGTCAGTCCGCCGCTGAGGATGAAGACTGCCCAGATGGTCACCACCGCCGGGTTGCTGAACCCGGCCAGGGCCTCTTTGGGGCTGACGATGTCGGTGACCGCCAGGACCCCCATGACCAGCATGGCCAATACCTCCAGAGGCGCCCATTCGGTGACCAGAAGGATGATGACCGCGACCAAGATAGCCATTACCGTTATGATTTCAGGTGACATGCTTGCTTTATTTTCCCGTCTGTTGGATTGCTGACGAACCGCCGATTCCTTTTTTGGGATCGTCATTTGAAACATTGTGAAGGATCTGCATGCGTGTTCAATCCTCCAACGTGACCGGCGTTACGAAGTCAGACGGCTTGATCGCGAGTATGGAGCAGTTGATTTGGTTTAAAATTGTTTCCGCTGTATTGCCCATAATGAAACCGGGAACACCGGTGCGGCCCACAGTACCCATGACGACAAGATCGGCTTCGATCCGATTGGTCAGCGCTGGAATCTCTTTGCGTGCCCACCCCTTCACGAGATGCGTTCGGGGTTTGAGATAATCCACGGTTTCCTGCCCCAGTCTGTCAGTCACCTCACCTATGAGCGCAGCCAAATTGGCCGCGTGCTGCCGCTTCACCTGTTCGACGTAGGCATTAATCTTCTCTTTTGGTGTACGCATAAACGCGCCGCGCATGGTGCTCTCGCCGGTCGCATACCATGCATGCACGATGTGTAGCTCGGCAAAATCGGATAGCGCCAAGGAGCTGGCCAGCTCAAGAATTTGCCGGTTAAGCGCATGTTGTGATTTCAGTGCCCCCGGCGGAGATACATCGTTTACATCTACCGCGGCCAGGATACGCCGGTTGGATTTCAGCTTCTTATCCTTGATGAGCCAAACCGGACAGGGACACTTGCGCAACAGGTGCATATCAGCACTGCTGAAAATCCGGTCCAGCCAATCCCGGGTTTCTGGGTTCTTGATGACCAGGTCACGCCCGTTGCGCAGTACTTCGCGAATGATTTCCAGAAAAGACGTGCCCCTCAGCACTTTGGTTTGGATCTCGATCCGTTTGCGGTAAGGATCGACCAAGGTTTTCAGACCCTGCGCATGGGCGCTCATCATTGCGGTCTGCAAATCGGTGAAAATCGGGCCACCCTCCGGCATCCCGATCCTGGCAGCGATATGCTCGACCATGTCGATGACCGTCAGGCTGGCTTGGTTATTCTCTGCCAGTGTGACTGCACGTTCCAGGGCAGGTTTGCATGCGTCCCCGGTTTCCACCACGTAAAGAATATTTTTAAATCTTTTCATTTCATTTGCCTCCTTCAAAACCCTTCAGGGACATTCCTAACATCCGGGCCACATCACCTCGAGTTCTGTCAAAAAATCTATTCGTCTGTCCCATACATGCACTTTCAACACATTTCGATCGAACGTTGTGCTCATCATATCAAGAAAAGCTTTTTTAGGTACTCTCGGCGAACCATCACTATTTACATAAGTGTAACGACTATAAGATTTCAGCAAGCTTCTGCCCGCATTCATCCCTTATTATTTATGGTTTTTAAGTTCGTCTATCCAGGTGCGGTCGGACAGGGCCACGCCGCTTCGGTATGAGGCGCGGCCGATGAGGTGGGCAGCCACCGGGGCAGTAAGCAGAACCAGTGCAATGATGGTGGCTGCCCGCAGGGAGACGCCCACCTGCCGGTAAAAAAAAGCTTCGGCTATGAGCAGCAGGCCGGTGCCAAGGGTGCCGGCTTTGGTGGCGGCGTGCATGCGTGTAAGGGCGTCGGGCAGACGGACGATACCCAGTGCGGCCACCAAGCAGAAGATGCTGCCGATCAACATGAGCGCGCCTGTCAAATAGTCAGTCATCGGATGATTCTCCTTTGTTTCGGACGGATTGTCTACGCGAAGTCCGCAGAATTAAGCGTGCCAGGGCGATGGTCCCTAAAAAAGCGATGCAGGTGTAGGCGATGGCCACGTCAAGATAGCTGGTTTCCCGGGCCAGAATGGACACGGCAACCAGAAAAGCCACCACCAGCACGGACAGCAAGTCCAAGGCGATGACGCGGTCGGCGGCTGTGGGGCCTTTGGCCAGGCGCCACAGTACCAAGGCCATAGCAACCAGGAGCAAGGCCGTGGCTGTTTGACCGGCAAAATGAAGGAAGCTGTCGCCGGGTATCATGTCCGCATAACCTCCAGGACGCGCCTTTCCAGGCCGTTTTTGATGTCCGCCCGGGCGGTTTCCACATTGTCAAGAAACATGATGTGGACGTAGAGCGTTTTACGGTCTTCGGACAGATCCACGCTCAGGGTGCCGGGGGTCAGTGAAATAAGGTTGGCCACGACAAAAATCTCCAGGTCCGTCTGGGCTGCCAGCGGTACGCCGATGATGCCGGGGCGGTGGATATGCCTGGGTGTGATGACATCCCACAGGACGCGCAGGTTGGAAACCGCCAGCTCTTTGAGAAAGTATCCGGCCAGTTTGATGGTTTTGGGCAACTTTTCAAAATAACGAGTGTCCCGATACAGGGGTTTGGAAAGCCACAGGGCGATGTAACCCAGGGCGAACCCGAACAGGAAAACGCTGATACTGCCGCTGTCCAGCAAGGTCGTAAATACGGCTGCAAAGACAATGTTGAGAATGAAAAGACTCATCGGCCGCCTCCCAGTACTGCGCTGATGTAGGGTTGGGGGTCCATTAACTGCCCGGCGGCAAACATGGCAAACCTAATCACCGGCTCCATGAAAAGCCCCAGCAGGATAGTGATCAAGCCCAGGGCCAGGACCGGGGTCAGCATCCATGCTGAAAGCGGATGTTTTACGGGCGTTTTTGGATCCTCTGTGGGTGATTGTTTCCAAAAAGCTTCGGACCATATTTTGGTCATCGAAAAAACGGTCAGTAGACCCACCACCGCGGCTAGGACAGCCAGGGTGTATTGTTGGCTTTCCAAGCTGGCCCTGATGATTAATAGCTTGGCCCAGAAACCGGACAGGGGCGGAAAACCAGCCAAGGCAAAGGCCGGGATGAAAAACCGACGGCTAATAAGCCGTGTGTTTTATACAGGCCGCCGACGTGTTTCAGATTAAAGGCGCCGCCGGCCTGCCGAACCAGTCCGCTGACCAGGAACAGGTTGGCTTTGACGATGATATGGTGCACGAGATAGACGATGGCACCGGCCAGGGCAAGAGGTGTGAACAGGGCCAGACCCAACACCATGTACCCGACTTGGCTGATGATGTGAAAGGAGAGGATACGGCGCATCTCCATCTGCGAAGCGGCGCCTACCACACCGAACAGCATGGTCAGGGCTGCAACGACCAGCAGGGTCGTGTGGGTGACATCTGTGTTAGTGGTGAATACCAAAGTAAACATGCGGATCAGTGCATAGACGCCGACTTTGCTCAACATACCGGCAAAGAACGCCGACACGGACACCGGAAGGGTGTGGTAGGCGGCCGGCAGCCAGAAGAACAGGGGGAACAGGGCCGCTTTGATACCGAAGGCGGTCATCAGCAGCATTGCTGCTGCGGTAATCAGCGCGGTGTTTTCCACCCCGGCTACCTTGGTGTGCAGGTCGGCCATGTTCAGGGTGCCGGTCAAGCCGTAGATCAGCCCGATGGCGGTGATGAAGAAAATGGTGGAGATGAGGTTGACGGTGACATATTTGACGGCGCCGGTTAGTCGGCCGGGTCTGTGCCCCATGACCAGCAGCCCGAAGGACGCCATCAGTATGACTTCGAACCAGACGTACAGGTTGAACAGGTCACCGGTAAGAAACGCACCGCAGACGGCGGCGGTTAGAATTTGCATGAAGGGGTAAAAACCTGTGCGTACCTGTTGAGGATCAATGTCCAGGCGGGCGTAGACGGTTATGGTAGTGTGGATCACGGCGGTGATCACCACCATAGCGGCGCTCAGGTAGTCAGCGACCAGACAGATGCCGAACGGTGCCGGCCAGTTGCCGACCCACAGGGCCAGGACCTCCTGTTCCAACACGATCGCCAGGAGCAGGATGCCGGCGATCAGGTGCAGGACGGCTCCGCCGAGTGCAATGCCGTGCGCGCGACGTTCATCCACCCTGAAGAGCACGGACAGGACGGCCGTGGCCATGGGCAGCAGGATAGGCAAGACCGGCAGGATTTTCATGATGGGTCGCTTTCATTGGGTTTGGACCCGGACGCCGTGCCGGGGGCGTTTTCCACTATTTCTTCCAAAAATGGTGCTTCGTCGGCATCAAGGGTACCGGTTCGGGAATAGGTCCGGTAAAGTAGCGCCAGCAAAAAGGTGACCATGGCAAACCCGATGACGATGGCCGTCAAGATCAGGGCCTGGGGCAGTGCGTTGGATGCAGGGGTTGTCAATGTGGTTCGTCCTTGGGAAATCAGCGGTGGGTGAATATGGGTCAGGCGTCCTGCCGTAAAAATAAGCAGGTTGACGGCATTGCCGATCAGCACGAACCCAAAGACGAACTTGACCAGAACACCGGAAAGCATCAGATAGATAGCAGCCGCAAACATGAAGCCGACAAGGTAGGCGAGCAGCGTTTCCATGTCAGTCCTCCTCCAGGGCCAGAAGGATGGACAGAATGGCGCCCAACACGGCCAGGAAGACTCCGATGTCGAAGATCAGGGGCGTGCCTATGGCCAGTTTTGTGCTCACGTTCCACCAGATGCCGGTGAGAAAAGGCCGGGACTTGAACACGGCGGGCAATCCAGCTGCCACGGCGACGCCCAAACCGACCATGGCGATGGTTGCGGGCCTTAGGCGAACGGCGCGACGGACCTTGTCCGGCCCTTCGGTGATGGCAAACAAGGCAAAGGCGGTGCCTGCCACAAGGGCGGCGGCAAAACCACCGCCGGGTTCGTGGTGGCCGCGCAGCAGCAGGTAG
>CAWJQU010000016.1:0-124688 GCA_963845145.1 uncultured delta proteobacterium | reverse complement strand
GGCCGACGGTCTTGATTCAACTGAAACAGAATTATCCGTGGAGTGGCCGTGGTAAGCAAATGGCATCATCCGCCAGACGAACCTGTTCGTAATCCTGTGGTGCTACGGGCATAATCATATCCATTTTACCCGCCAAAAGGGCATTGACACGATCGGAGGAATCACCAATGGCACTTAACTCAATCCGGCTCACATTACCCGGGGATCGATTGTTCCAATAAGAGGCAACCCGCTCAAATATCATTCGGGTACCGGGCAACCACTCGGTTACCTTAAACGGACCGGTACCAGAAGCATTGTCCCGGGCAAAGGAGGGCTCAAATTTTAGGATGGCGTCCTTGGGTTTTCCCAAAGCGTCCACACCGCTGTAAAACAGCCGATCCATGGGAAAAATATAGGTCGCGATGTTTAACAACAGTGGATATGGAATCTTGGTGATGAGATCGATGGTGTGATCATCGATAATTTTGGTTCCCGCCACCGGCCCGAAAACGCCCTTGAAACTTTCACTGCGCTTGAGGCGTTGGAGGGTCCACGCGACATCTTTAGCCGTCAGCGGGTTGCCGCTGTGAAAGGTCACCCCTTTACGCAGGTGAAACCGCAGGGTGCGTGCATCGATTCGTTCCCATTTATAGGCCAGGTGTGGCTCGAAATCCATCGCCTTCGTCCAGCGCAGCAAGGGATCGAAAACCAGGTGTGAAAACTGCAAGGTTCCCGTGCTCAGATGAGCATGGGGGTCCATCGAGACCGGTTCGGCGTCCATGGCCAGACGCAGGTTCTTGGCGGCGGCCGGCACGGCCCCCAACAGGCTCAGCACAAGCAGGGCTACCGTTAGTACGCGAGAATAGGTTGACATTTTTTTCTCCCTAAAAAAATGATTTCATGCATATAGCAAGCACGCCGCTCCGTGGCTGGCGTTTCTCATGACCAATTCGGGCGTAACCGTATGGCATTTTTCCATGACATCTGGGCAACGGCCTGCAAAACGACATCCCGGTGGGATATTGATCGGTGAGGGGATTTCCCCTTCTATGGGCACATGCGCATGTTTACGCTCGTATTCCGGATCCGCCTCGGGATTCGAGGCGATCAACAGGCGCGTGTAAGGATGTTGCGGATGAAAAAAGACCTCATCGGCTGTGCCGATTTCAATCATGGCACCCAGATACATCACAATGATGCGATCCGACACATATCTGACCATGGACAGATCATGGGCGATAAAAAGCAGACTGATCCCCAGTGTATCCCGGAATTCACCCAAAAGATTTACTACCTGGGCTTGAACCGAGACATCCAGGGCCGAGATGGGCTCATCACAGACCACGAATTTTGGATTCAGCACCAAAGCACGGGCGATGCCGATACGCTGGCGCTGCCCGCCGGAAAACTCGTGGCAGTAGCGCGACATATGATCCGGTTGCAGGCCCACCCGCCGCAGCCACTCGGCCACTTTTTCCTTGATGTCCGCATGGGTGAAGCCACCTTGCAGATGCAAGCCTTCGCCGATGATTTCCAGCACGGTCATGCGCGGATTCAACGAGGAATAGGGATCTTGAAAAATCATCTGCATTTCGGTGGAGTACTTTTTATAGTCCGACGGTGTGAAATGGGCCGGGGTCAATTCACCCTTATACCAGACCTCCCCGGAGGTCTTGTCATGCAGCCCCACCACGGCCTTACCAAAGGTCGACTTGCCGGAGCCGCTTTCGCCCACCAATCCCACGATCTCGTTTTCGCCGATGGTCACGGAAAGACCGTCCGTGGCATGCACGATCCGGTTCTTGCCGATTTGAAAATATTTTTTCAGGTCTTTGGTTTCGATTATCGTATTCATTTAGCGTTCTCCGTGTGACCGATCTGAAAAAGCTCCCCCTCTACTTTTGGCGCAGACGGATGCTGAAGCCAGCAGCGCGCGAAGTGTTTTCCGCTGATGGTGAATTCCTCCGGGTTATGGCTTTCACACACGCGCATGGCATAGGGACAACGGGCATAGTAACCACAACCCTTGGGGGGTTTGAAAAGATCCGGTGGGCTGCCATCAATGGGCATGAGCTTCCGGTCGGCGCCTTCGATGTTGGTCGGCATGGCGTAGCGAAGGCCCAGGGTGTAGGGGTGCGATGAACGGTAAAAAATATCGTCCACAGTGCCCGCCTCGATTATCTGACCGGCGTACATGACCGCCACGTCATGGGCCATGTGGGCGATGACACCCAGATCATGGGTAATCAAAATGATGCTCATGCCCATTTTATGCTGTAAATCATGCATAATCTCGAGGGTTTGGGATTGAATGGTGACATCCAGGGCCGTGGTGGGTTCGTCGGCCACCAGCAGGGTGGGATCGCAAGCCAAGCTCATGGCAATGATGGCGCGCTGCAGCATACCACCGGAAAATTCGAAGGGGTACTGCTGGGCACGTTTGGCTGCTTCCGGGATTTTGGTCTTTTCCAGAAGGGCAATTGCCTTTTGCATGGCCTCGTCATTACTGGCGTGCTGGTGAACTTTTACTGTTTCAGCAATCTGTTTGCCGATCTTCATGGTGGGATTCAGGGAACTCATCGGATCCTGAAAGATCACGCCGATCTCCCGCCCCCGGATGGTATTGATGTCCTTGGGGCTCATGCCGATCATTTCCTTGCCGTTGAGTTTCGCCGAGCCGCTGGTGATGCGACCCGGGGGCATGGGGATCAATTGCAAAATAGCCTGGACCGTCACGGATTTACCGCAGCCGGATTCACCCACAACCCCCAGGGTCTTACCGTTGCGGACATTGTAACTGACTCCCCGTACGGCCTTGACGGTACCCCCATAGGTACTGAATTCCACGTTGAGGTCTTTGACCTCCAGCACATTACTATGATTGGTTTTCTTCATTCTCTTGACCTCATTCGGGGATCCAAAGCGTCCCGCAACCCATCCCCCAATAGATTGAACGCAAGCACGGTCGCACTGATCAATACCGCCGGGAAAATCAACTCATGGGGATGCGAGAGCATGGTTTTGATCCCCTCGTTGCACATCGAGCCCCAGGACGGCGTCGGCGGGGCGACACCCATGCCGATGAACGACAGAAAGGCCTCCGTAAAAATACAGGTCGGCACCGCAAAGGTCAGCGCTACCAAAATCACCCCCATGGTGTTGGGAATCATGTGACGCATGATCAAATATCCGCTTTTGGCCCCCAACAATTTGGCCGCTTGAATATAACCTTCATCCCGCTGCTGCATGACCTGCCCACGGACCAGACGTGATGTTCCGGGCCATGAAAGGATCACCAGGGCAATCAACATGGGAATGACCCCGCTTTCCCCCGGTCCGATACCAAAGGATATTTTAAACAGGATCATGAACAGCAGAAACGGCAGGGCCACTACGAAATCGGAAAAGGCCATCAGATAGCGATCGATCTTGCCGCCAAGAAAGCCGGCAAAGCCACCGTAGATCGTACCGAAAATGACAAAGAGAACCGGTGCTACGATACCGATGAACATGGATATACGTGCGCCGTACATCAATCGCGACAGCATATCGCGACCCAAATAGTCGGTGCCCAGGGGATGCGCTTTCAATGTGACGGTTTCACCGACGTTGCCGTCCAATCCCCGGCGCTGGGCCTCTGGCAGGGTGATACCCTGGGAAACTGTCACACCAAGCGTCGCATGCGTGTCTGCCTCATCCATGCCATCGGTGGCCACTATGGAATAATGATAGGTACGGGATTCGAGTTTCAAGCGATCTTCATAGCCGACGATGTTGCCGGCATCGGTTTCACCCACCGGGATACCCAGATCATCGGGATCGGGTGCTTTTTCGTTGCGGTAGATCACATAACCGGCCGCGCCCTCTACCGGGGCCCACTTCAAGCGCACTCCCTGGGTGGTGGAGCTGCCTACGACCTCGACGTTTGCACTGGCCAGCAATTCGTCCGGTATCTCTTCCGGTTCAGCCGGAAAACTATCCAGAGTAACCCCTTCCCAGACCGTCTGAGACTCGGTAATGACCGCTGTTTTATTGAAAGTGATAAACTGTGAAATCTGATCCAGGTCCTGCGCGGACGGATCAACCCGCCAGAGCAGCGGACCGACCAGGGTAAAAAGGATCAGGGTAACGACAATACACAAGGAGGCCATGGCGCGCTTGTTTTTCCTCAGGCGCACCCAAGCGTCCTGCCAATATGAAAGCGATGGGCGGGTCAACTGTTGAATATCGCTCGTGACCGTTACCCCTTCGAAATCTATCCCTTGCGGGTTGTATAACGCATGTTCCGCCATCTTTTTTCTGCCTCTTTGCTTATTTTAGTCTTATTCGCGGATCGACATATGCATAAACGATATCCACCAACGTGACCATCAGAACCAGAAAAGCACCGTAGAAAACGGTTGTGCCCATGATCACGGTATAATCCATCTGCTGGATTGCCTCGACGAAATACCGCCCCAAACCCGGAATGGCGAACACCAATTCAACCACGAAGCCACCGGTGGTGATGGCGGCGATTGCGGGCCCGAGAATGGTAACCACCGGGAGTACCGCGTTTCTAAGTTGATGCACAAAGAAAATTCGAGTGGCGGACAGACCTTTGGATTTGGCGGTGCGGATGAAGTCGGAATTAATGACTTCGAGCATGGAGGAACGCATCAAACGTGTCAAATAAGCCATAGTGCCGATACCCAAAACAAACGCCGGCACCAACATATGCATGATGGAGCCCCAGCCAGCCACCGGAAAAACGGAGGTTCCCGTCGCTTTATTGATTAGTACAATCGCAATCTGGGCCAGGGCGGCAAATACGAAACCCGGAACCGCCACACCCAGAATCACCAGGAACATTATGACGATATCCGGCAGCTTGTTGCGGTAAAGGGCCGTCAAAGCTCCCCAAAGAACACCGCCCAAGGCGGCAAAAAGAATCGCCAAAACCCCAAGAATGGCCGAAACCGGAAAATGTTCGCGGATGATGTCGTTGACCATACGGTTTTGCTGGGTGAAAGAGATCCCGAAATCACCTTTGAGCATGTTGCCTAAGTAGATGAAATATTGGGTCATGACGGGTTTATCCAAGCCATACTTTATTTCGAGGTTTTTGCGGATCTCCGGACTGACCTCTTTTTCACTGCTCAACGGATCACCCGGCACCGCATGCATGGCTATAAAGGTGGCTGTGGCGATAAACCACACCGTCACCACCCCTGATAAAACTCTTTTTAGAATGTATTTCAACATGTTGCCTCTCTTTGGGAGCGTCGGGTATCCGGTAGGCCATGGCCGCCCGACACAGCACGTTAGCAGACAATCTATTTGATGATCTTCGTATAGATATAATTGGGGTTGAAACCGGTTACCGAACGGCTGATCCCTTTAACATTTTTGTGCTGAACATAGACGATACTGCCTTCGAACAAAGGGATAATCCCGATATCGTCGTACATGGCCTGCTGGCATTTAGCGAACGCATCCATGCGTACCTTCGGCTCGACTGAATTGCTGGCGATGCGGATATTCTCGTCATACACCGCGTTTTTCCATTTGCCGGAGTTGTTCGCGTTCCAGGAGGCAAACAGTTCCGCATAGGTCATGGGATCGTCGTAATCCGGCAGCCAACCGCCGATCACCATGTCAAATTCACCGGCACTGGCTTTGGCCAGGCGCTGTTTGAAGATCTGTTTGTCGAGTTTGATATCCAGACTCAGGGCACCGTTAAACAAGCCCTGCAGGTATTCACCCATCTTGGCAATCGAAGGGGTATCGTCGCACAGCAGTACCAGGGGTGGAAAAGTGTCGATACCAAGCTCTTTTTTTGCCTTGGCCAGAAATTCCTTGGCGGCCGCTTTATCGATTTTGTGTATCGGGACCGGATATTCTTTACGAAATTTGTCATTCACGCCCTCCAGAAAAGACATCATGACGCTGCGCCCGGGCAGGGTGCCGGGAACTCCGACTACCTTGTCGGCAAACAACTGGGGGTCAAAAACCGCACGAAGGGCTTTTCTGAAGTTCAGGTTGGCAGTTACTTTGTCCTCGCGGTGGTTGAAGACGATGTAGCGTAAGCGGCCGCTGTCGAACTTGCGAATCTTCATTTTGCTTTTCATAGCCGTCTTGATAGTCTCGGAATCCAGCTCAGCCACAACAATTTTGTCGTCTTTGAAAAGGTTCAACAGGGCCGTGGTATCGGCCGTAATGTAAGGACAATCGATGACTTTAAGGGTAACCGCGGTCTTGTTCCAGTAATTTTCATTTTTTTCCATTCTCAGGGAGGCACCATGGACCCACTTGGTCAGCTTGAAAGCCCCGTTGTACAGCAGGTTGGAGGCTTCGGCGGCATATTTGCTGCCCATGCTTTTGTAAAAATCCTCCCGTACGGGAAAATAGGTCGAAAAAGCGGCCAGGCCCAGAAAATAGCCGCAGGGATATTCGAAATCGACTTTTAGGGTATAATCGTCGATGGCTTTGACGCCCAGTTGGGTGAGATCTTTTATTTCACCTGTATTAATAGCCTCGGCATTTTTCACCGGGTACACGATAAAAGCGTATTCACTGGCCACCTTCGGATCAACCGCCATGCGCCAGGCGAACACAAAATCTTTGGCGGTTACAGGCCTTCCATCGCTCCAGAGGGCATTCTTTCGCAGGTAGAAAGTCGCCCCCTTGGAATCGATGTCCCAGCGTTCAGCAACCCCCGGTGCCAAGCCGCCCCCGCCTGTCATAGCACAACAAGCCTTCCATGACGTGGCCCAGCACCATCATGCTGACCGAATCTTCGGTGAGAAAACTGTTGAGCTGGGGGGGTTCCTGATTAAGGGCGATTCTAATAATCTGATTTTCGGCATCTGTGGCTTGGTCACCAGCGAAAGTTACTACAGCAGAACACAGCAAAATTATTACTAAACAAAATATAAACCTGGGTGATAAAATTTTCATAATCCCTCCTATTTCTGTGTTAATAGTTATTCGAAAATAGATTCCCCCCGGTTGAAACCGGAGTCCTTACGGTCACAACGCCATGCGAGGCCGATAAAATAATATGACGTCTGCTCGTGCTATAATATTTAAAATGGCTCGTTCATCTGCGGTCAAACCTGTGGTGTTCTGCCTTCGGCCGCATGAAATTATTATGGATAATCTATCAAGGAATGATTTTTCTAAAAGAAAATAAATAACATTTTATTTTTTCATTTATAAATGCTATACGCGGGAAAATTATAATGTCAAGTCATATAAGTGCATGGTGTATGCGCAAATATTATCGCTTTACCGACGTTGTAATTATGAATTGGATGACCAATCACTAGCGGGGAAGGATCTAACTCAATGAATTTCAGACAGCTCGAGGCCTTTCGGCATGTTATCTTGACCGGGACCACCAGGGAAGCCGCAAGTCGTATGTTTATCTCCCAGCCTGCAATCAGCCGCTTGATCATCGCCTTGGAAGAGGAACTGGGCTTCACACTTTTTAACCGCATAAAAGGACGTCTGCAGCCGAACACAGCGGGCGGGCGTTTTTATGATGCAGTTGAGCAGAATTTTCTGGGCATTGAACGTCTGGATCGGACAGCTGAGAGAATTCGCCGCAGCGAACCTCGTGAATTGAAAATTGCATGTACTCCCGCTTTGTCGGCAACCCTGTTGCCGATTGCCATTAAAGCCTTTCGCGTCCATCATCCCACGATTATGATCAATGTTGATACGGTAATCGTCACGGATCTCCTAAAACGGATACAACAAATGCGAGTTGATTTAGCCGCAACCCTCGCCTTCCCACCTATCACCGGCATTGAAATGGAAACGTTACTCGAAACCGAAAATTACTGCGCCATACCTATTTCGCATCCACTGGCATCGAAAGAAGTCATTGTCCCCGAAGACTTGGTCGGGATACCGTTGTTAAAAACCCTGCCCACCGGACCGCTCACTTGGGAGGAGGAGGAGCAAATCTTTCAGCAAGCCGGCGTAGAACCCAGATACGTAGCGGCTTATCATACCTCGCACACGGGTTACGCCATGATTGCCCAGGACCTCTGTGTCGGCTTGATGGAACCTTTCGCCGCCCAACACTGGCGCAACGAGGTTACGCTGCGCCCGTTTCGTCCGCGGTTGAAATTGACTTACGCTTTGGCATATCCCTCCCCACAGATACAATCGAAACCGATTTACGATTTTCGCAAAGCTGTCAGGGAGGCTTTTAAGAACTGGACGTTTCCCTCTTGATAAGGCCGTAAGAAGCACAAATTTTGTGTCCTTCCGGCAAACGTTAAAAGCAACAACAAAATTTGGGAGACGGGGGTTATTAGATCAATATTATATTTGAGGACAATCAGATTATAGTCAGCAGGATAATTCTATCCGACCATACTGGAATGCGTTAAGGGAATAATACCAGATAGAAACGGGAGGTGGCAAAATCTATTGCAAAGGTGTCCGAGCACCTTTTAAAGCTCATTTGTACAACGCTAAAGACTACAAACGCTAACGGCAATCGGGCAATCGATATCGGGTATGAAGACTTGTACATTTCCAGAGAGTTGCAATGACTTAAAACTTTATGGATTGGAGTCTTTAGCTTATAACATTTTGACAATATTATGAAATCTTTAGTTTATTGGACCCATTTTGGGGTGTTGATCTTTATGCGGTGACGTAATGAGTTCTTGATTAAGGTAGGCACAAGATGTTGTGGTTTTATTATTTCCTCTGTAACCGTCGATTACGCTAATAAACCTCGAATCTCCGTATGGTGATTGATTGAGTTATGTTGCGAGTGCTCCTATCCTATTGAAATTGTAGTGATTTTTAACGAATGCCAAATATTTCATTATTCCGAACAATAAAAATAGGTTACAAAGTTAATTACACATTTGTTATATTTGTTCGCAACATAATTCCAACCAGGCAGGACACCCCTGCGGTTGAACTCCAAACCATCTTAACAAAGTGGTAAGGCCCTTTAATAGGACTTCCGGTTTTCCTTTCAATCCTGGGTCGAGTTCCATGAGAATTGCTTCTCCTTTAGCCTAAAGCCCACTAAACACAGCTTTTCAAACAGCAAGGGATAAAGGATTTTTTCCTTATTACTTGTCCCTTTCTCCCGTTGAAATATTATACCACGGAGTCAGGTGGCTTAGAAAGGAATTAAAAGAATGACATAAACTTTTTTAGTATTAGAAAGAAGAAAATGAATGAAATAAGCTGAATTCCCACAACATAACAAAACCCGCGACATAAATTGAGATAATCGTGCCCCAATGGCCGAAATAATCTTATCCAAAATCTTATATTTTCTCAAGGTTAAAAAACTGTGATATCATCAGGTCTTGGAGATTGTGAGACCGCGGAATGCGAAAATTTTGAACGGGATTTCCAAATGTACAACCATATAGAATGGCCGAAGAAGCAGGTAAAACAGACGTTTTATTCCGAGGTAAATTCCGCCTTGAGATGTTTAACCCTGGCCCGTGTATTGAGCAGGTATGCGGGCTCGGGCTGCTTCGGATTGGGTCTGTGATCATATTCAAAATCCTTTACCCGGAGGACCACCCGATCCACATCCCCATTTTCTTTTTCCAGCCATATCAAAACCTGTTCCTTGAATGTTTGAACTGCTGCTATGGAATTTTTTAAAAAGATCCTCACATCATCTCCTACGAACACTCTATGGTGTCCTTGACAGAGAATTTCCACATCAAGTGTGGCCAGTTTTTTCATGGAATCCACATAGTCCTGGTAGCTGGAGACAAACTCAGAAACGATACAGTCTTTATACCCTGTATGGCACCCCACCGCCTCGGAGGAAACGAGAATCTTTTTTTCAGGCATATAGTAACTGAGAAAATCCCGGGTGTGCCCCGGGGTGGCCAGAACCTGCACGCTTAAGCCACCCCCCAAATCGAACCGATCGCTATCCTTTACTTCAATGTCAATGTTAAACGGTTTAAACGCGATTGGATTGCCGGTTGGATATCCGGGTGGACTGCCCCATTCGACCATGGCCTGAGCCGCGATCTGATTCAATTCGCCGATCAGCTTGACCGCATTCGGCCGGGTCAGGATTGCGGCTGCCTGGGGCGAAGCCGCTATTTTCATGTCTGGAAAAACACGCTTTAGATATGCAGCCGCGCCGCAATGATCAAAGTGGACATGGGTAAGGAATAAATATGCCGGTTGTCGTTCGCCCAAAAACTTTTTAATTTGTTTTTCATAAGCCGGTCCAAGGCAACTGAAACCGGCGTCAAACAATGCGGGTCGTTCCGCGTCTATTAAATAACAGGGAACATCGGAGGAGCCCGTCACATAAAAACCATCTTTTACTTCACCTGATTGGGTAAATATCAATATTGTCTTCCAAGCTGATGTTCAATATCGCGCAAAAAACGATACTGGAGATAACCATATTCATTGATTGAGGTCAACACGTGGTTATTCTCATTATCTATTACCTAAGTTGAGCAATTTATTGCAAAGGAATGGCGCACGATATTGAGATGATAAGGTTTTAATAAAACGGACGGGCTTGAATTCTACCATTTGCTGTCGTATACGGAAGATGGTGAATGAATGCCGGGTCTGGTGGCCGGTGGCGGATACACGGGGGAGAGAGAAATGAGACGCTACGGAACTATTGGGGCGCTGATGCTCATGATCGCCTTACTCGCAGCATGCGCACACGCGCCTAAAGGGCACAAACTTACAATCATCGGTACGGCTGATCTGCAGGGATTGCTCGAACCGGTCCCCGGCAAGGCGGACCACGATGGTGATGGGGTACTCGAATCGGTCAATATGGGAGGCATTGCCCGGATCGGAACGCGCATTCGCGAAATTGTCAAAGAGAGCCCGAGCCCCGTCGTTGTAATCTCCGCCGGTGACGATCTGATGAACCGTTACTTCCACACGTACAAAGGTGAGGCCATCTTCAAGCTCATGTCGATGGCGGGCTACGACATTTACGCCTTCGGAAACCACGAATTCGATAAGGGACCCGAGGTCCTCGCGGCGGCGCTCGATCACGCGAAGTTTGATAGCCTATGTACAGACCTTGTCGTCGAGGGAACCGCTCTCGAGGGGCTTTGTGAGCCATGGTACATCCGGGACTACGATGGGCTAAAAGTTGGATTTTTCTCGCTTATGACTGAGGATTTCCCATTCGTGACGAGTGCTAACGGCATCGAATTGGCGGGCAATAACTTCGAGATTGCAACCAACGCAGTCCGAAAGCTTCGTGAGAACAAAGCGCAGGTCATTGTGGCGGTCACTCATATAGGTGTAGATGCGGACTTCAGATTGGCGCAGGCGGTGCCAGGCATCGATATCATATTCGGTGGCCACTCGCACGATTACATACCGAAGGTTCTCAGAACGGACGGGACACTCATCGTCAACGGCGGAGAGAAAGGCTCGGCACTCGTCAGACTCGACGTAACGACCGACGAACTTGGGAGACTTGAACTGAAGACGCCTCGATTTGAGCTCGTTTCCATCGATGAATCAATCGCCCCTGACCCGGCGATCAAGGCCATATTGGAAGACTACAAAAAATTGTTCCCGGACGCGATTGTCCTCGGCCGAACGGACGTCGATTGGGATCTTCGGAAAAAGACCATTCGACACGGCGAATCACCTGTTGCCAATCTCGTAAACGACCACATGCGGGAGAAATTCGGTGTCGACATCGTGGTCAATAACGCGGGTGCGTTCCGCGGAAAAACAGTTTATCCCGCCGGGCCACTGACTGACGTGATGCTTAAGGAGATCGACGAGTTCGGCAACTACGCATACTCGCTCAAACTCAATGGAAGGTATCTGCTCGAGGTGCTGGAACGGAGTGCTGCATCGTACGGCGAGGGCGGTTGGCTTCACGTGTCGGGACTCAAGTATACAGTTGATCTGAATGGAGCGGCACAGGTGATCAAGGAGGCAGTATCGGGAGAGTGGGCCGTGACGACTCCTGGGTCACGCATTAGGTCTGTCAAGGTGTTAGGTGACGACGGATCCTGGGCGCCGCTTGATCCCAACGCTACGTACTCGCTGCTCTCGAACAGCTTCATCGTGAAACACGCGGGAGATAGCTACTTCTGGTTTAAGCGATACGGCCAAGGTGTGAAGAACACCTACTCAACGTTCTACTCCATCATCGCGGAGGCCGCGTCAAACAACGAGATGCTGAATCCGGCCCCTCCGGACGGCCGCGTACGAATCGTCGAGTAGCGATAAGAACGAAAAAACAACATTTAACAAAGGAATTACAATGAAAATAACTATTTTACAGGGTAGTGCCAGGAAAAAGGGGAATACAGCCAGGGTTTTAACTTGGGTTGAAAAAGAACTTATCAATCTCGGTCATGATGTTGATAGTATTTACTTACATCCCAAGAATCTAAAAGGTTGTCTGGGATGTGGCAAGTGTAAGGAGAAATCGGATTCTATAGGATGTGTACAAAAAGATGATGTTCCGGAAGTTCTGGAAAAAATGATTAATTCTCAATTGGTTATCTTTAGTTCTCCATTATATTTTTGGGGGTTTAGTGCCCAAATAAAGACAATAATTGACAGAACATATAGCCTTTATACCAAAGAGCCGGAGCATACCTCTCTTGTGGATGGCCAACGACAGGCTCTCGTCGCAACTGGAGCAGGTGCATATGATGATAATGCAGAAGGCATGATTACCGCTTTTGGACGAATGCAAAAATATCACAAGGCTATTAATGCAGGAGAACTTTTTATTGGTTCCTGCACAACGCCTGATGAACTAGATGATTCAGTTCAGCAAAAAGCCATCGAATTTGCCAGAAAGATTGTTGGATAGTTGGTCTATAGATTAAAGAAAGCTTTTTACTCAGAAAGGCGAGATCCGGAATTCCCGTGATAATTAATTTCAATAGCAAGTGCATTAAGACATTAAGTTCACTTTTACAACTCATTTGAAATAGTTCAGATGAAATCATCTGTTTTGGGCTCAAAAATAATTATCCTATTTAAATCATTAATAAATGGAGAGGGTTTATGAAAGTTGTTGCATTCAATGGAAGTCCTCGGAAAAAGGGGAATACAACGGGTTGCCTGAATACGGTGCTTGAAGAGATTAACAAAGCAGGCATCGAAACCGAGATGATCCTTGTGGGAAAACACAAAATAAGGGGCTGTATGGCCTGTTATACATGCCTCAAAGAACAAAACGAAAAATGCGTATTTGATGATGATCCGGTAAATGAATGGATTCAGAAAATGAAAGCCGCCGATGGTATTTTATTAGGATCACCCGTTCATTTTTCAGGTGCGGCCGGCACCATTAAGTCTTTTCTGGATCGGGCCTTTTTCGTTAGCAGCATGAACGGTAATCTGTTTCGTCACAAAGTCGGTGCATCCGTTGCCGCCGTGCGGCGGTCCGGTGGTCTTCCGACCATAGATACCCTGAATCACTATATTACATATTCTGAAATGTTCATGCCGAGTGCCAACTACTGGAATGTAGCCCACGGCACGGTGCCTGGTGAGATGGAGCAGGACGCTGAAGGCAAACAGATTATGGCGGTACTCGGCAGAAATATGGCTTGGTTGATGAAGGTGATCGAAGCAGGAAGCACAAAAGTTTCTCCGCCGGCCAGGGTTGATAAAATTGCCACCAATTTTATTCGATGAGAGAATAGAGGGAGAGGCTTGATTATTAAAATAGGGTTTTGGAGATCAAACAACGGCTATGAATGGATAAAAAAGACGTTAATACCTGTGAGGTTGTTTCCTATGAATGCCAAACCACCTGTTCGAAGATATGATCTGGACTGGTTGCGCGTTTTGGCCATTTTGGTCGTTTTTCTCTACCATAGCACACGGTTTTTCGATCTTGTCGTATGGCACGTTAAGAATGTCGACCTCTATCTCTGGGTGGAGCTATGGAATGTTTTTGTCAGCCGCTGGATGATGCCCCTTTTTTTCATCATCTCCGGGGCAAGCTTGTTCTATGCCATTGAAAAACCCGGAGGTTGGGCCAAGTTCTATGTGGAAAAATTTCTGCGGTTGATGATTCCGGTTATCATTGGTTCGGTGACACATTGCGCGTTGCAAGTATACCTGGAACGGATATCGCACGGTCAATTCTCAGGATCCTTTTTTTCGTTTATACCCGACTATTTCAACGGGGTCTATTTGGGGATCGGCATGCCGGGAAATTTTGCCTTTCACGGCATGCACCTCTGGTACCTGCTCTTTTTATTTGTCTACACGCTTATCTGCTATCGCCTGTTTATTTGGTTAAAAGGAAACGGCAGTAAGGTTCTCAACCGAATCACCTCTTTTTTTGCCATACCGGGATGGATCTATATCGGTTTTACGCTTCCGCTGTTGATGATGAAAGTCATTATTCCAGCGTCGGTTTTCGATGTCGGCAACGGGGGCTGGGGATTTCTATCCTATTTCTGGTTTCTGATATCAGGTTTTATCATCCTATCCAGTGACCGACTCCAGCAAATTATAACAAGCCAGCGTTGGGTATCGCTTTTTTTGGGCATCATCTTATCAACCGCCCATCTGTATCAAGCCATTGGCCCGTCACCCTTGGTTTTTTCGGCCGGGATCAGTGCCTGGATGTCCGCCCTGCTCTCTTTTTTCAGTGCCTGGTGTTGGCTATTTGCCATTCTCGGGTTCAGCATGAAATATTTGGTTTTTGATCACCCCTTTCTGCGATCCGCCAATGAAGGTGTGATGCCTTTTTATATTCTGCACCAGACGGTTTTGTTGTTTATCGGATACTTCGTCATGAATTGGGAGATCCATGACGCCTTAAAATGGGTGATTGTTTTTATCACTGCCTTCATTGTCATCTTCGCCCTGGTGACGCTCATTATTCGAAAACTTGAGCCGTTGCGCTTTTTATTCGGGATGAACACAACCCACGCCTTTTTCGATCTTTTTCGAAAAAAAAGCGCCCTCGTCATCCTCCATGGCATCTATATCGGGCTGATCGTATTTGCCGTTATACAAGGTGTCAGCAGCCGCTCACCGATGCCTATCCAATACGATGCTAAAATGGATATCCTCTTAAATGCCCAATCCATCACCGATCGATCGGCCACCGGTGTTCGAGTGGTAAAAGACGAGACAGCTTCCATTGATCAGGCGATCGAGTTTATCGAAGGAGCCAACCAGCGTGCCGAAGCTCACCCGACGGTGTATGTCGAGATGCGGTTTGCGGCACCGGCAGGAAAGTATTTCGTCTGGTTAAGGGGCAAAACTGACCAAAACGACGGATATACGGATTCGGTTTGGGTGCAAGTGGATGATCAAATCGGGGCCGAAACCAATAGCGTCCGGATGGGTAATTGGCTGGATGTCCACCCGGCCGGTGTCTATGGCTGGGCCGGTGATACGGATGATCCTGTGACCGTTGTGTTGAATCATACCGGAGACCACACGATCCGAATTCAGCCGCGTCAAATCCCTCACCGTATTGATCAGATCTGGTTAAGCCGGATGCAGCATCGAATTCCGGACACGAATAATTCTATAAAATAATAAAATATCGAACAGTATCCCGAAAAATTCACCGATGAATCACCCCCGTTCACATGATGGTATCCCAGGAAAGTAGCATCATTATTGAGTGACGCTTTCCAGTTTGCCGTCGAGATTGAACTGGACGATACCAAATTTTGATCCGTCTTTTACATAGATATACCAGCCTACCTTCTTGCAGAAAACGCCGCGGCCCAAACTGACGTGAGAGATGCTGGCATTCGGTTTTTCCGCGATAACCGGCGCCTCTTTTACCAGCCGGGGCAATATTGAAAAGTCGATGTCGGCAAAACGGAACGTCTTTTTACAATTAGCCCGTCCATCATCCGGTCCGGTGACGGCCCCGGCGCGATAGGTGAAACGGCCGTATCCATTTTGGCTCGTTGGTTCGGGGGCGGTCGCGATGGCAAAGCTTTCGTAGATGATAAGCTCGACCACTTCGGGGAGCTTACCGGCAAAAGTTTCCGCAAGCCCCGTGACATTTTTAAACAAGTTGCTGCCGGCCTTCGCAGATGACGTTTTGGCTGGGGATACGCTGGTGACTGCGGACTTGTTTTCCGGATCCACCCGGAAAAGGGCATTGCGGGCTGAGTTACGAATGTGAATATCGGGATCATTGAGGGCCTCGTTGAGAACCGGGATGGCCTGATGTGCTTCCGCCCTAAACTCACCTAGGGCTTGAATTGTCGCTTTCCGGACTTTCGGCCACCGGTCCTCCTTTGCTGCACGAATCAGCGCGGGAACAGCCACTTTAGCATTTTCCCCGATGTTACCGATAGCCTCGGCGGCATTCTCCCGCACATCGGCATCGGTATCCGACTCGAGGCGCTTAATCAAGGCCGGCAGCGTATTCCGTGCAGTCTTTTTCATGGATCCAAGGCCCGAAGCGGCAATACGCCGGGTATTCGGATCCGACGAGCTGAGGAACTTCTCGAGAATAGGCACAGCCTCGGTCACATACGGCTTGTATCGAACAATGGCCAGCACCAGATCCGTGATATGTTGGTCGCCAGACTCTTTCAGGGCTTCAAGAATGAGAGGGATCATCGTCTTGTCGTTTTTGTCCATCAGTTTACGAAGGACGTCACCTGCCGCAAATCTGTTTTTTAAATCACCCTCGCGTGAGCACTCAAGCGCATCGTGGAAAAGCTCCGATGGTGGGACATGCCCCATGAGACCTTTGAGCCCTTGGATTCGAAATCGACACTTCTCCTCCAAAAGCAGGCGTTTGTAAGTTGGCGTAAGCTCGACCTTGGGTACGCCTAGCATCACCAGCGCGCCAGCTGCGTTGCTAACAACGCCGGCATACGGATCCAAGAGGGCCTTTTTAAGCACCGGTATCGCGGGCCTTGAGACGTCTCCAAGGTTCCACAGAGATCCCGCGGCATTTGCTCGAACCGACCTGTTCTTGTCGTCAAGGGCGGCAATGAGCGCTGGGACTGCATCGGTGGCCCCCATCTGGCCCAGCTGCCAGGCGGCGCTGGCACGGACACTGACATCCCGACTCTTAGCCAGCTTTTTCATGAGACGTTGGGCCTCTTCCCGTTTGGTCCTCGCCTCGAGTGGAGAAGTTAAAAGGAGCATAACGCAAACAAGGGTAAGAAGCGTTACAATTCGTCGCATCGTTTCCTCCTGTGGTTACATTGGGAGAGAAAGGCTTCAGTCTGCAGATACGGCGTCACTTGTGCGGTGTGCGTTGCGCAGGATCTCGATGACACGCGCCGAACGAGCCCTCTTTGCAATTTGCATGGGCGTCTCCCCATCGGACGCTTTTGCCTTTGGGTCTGCACCTGCTTCGATGAGGAGCTGAGCCATCTCTGCCGCATCGAAGTTGGCCGCCTGCCACAGCGGCGTAGCGCCTCTCGCGTTCCGGGCCTCGAGCGGAGCGCCGGCGGTCAGGAGTGCTTTGACCATGGTCGCGCTTTGTCTCCAAACGGCTCTATGTAGAGGGGTTTCACCCGAACGGTTCTTGGCCGACACATCAGATCCCGCTTTGACGAGAAATTGAAGGATCAACTTATTGTTGCCGCGGACGGCTGCGTGGAGGGGAGTGTCCAAAACACGATTCCCTGTCTCTAAAGCAGCGCCTGCCTCGATGAGAACCTTCACAACTGAGCCGTGGCCGTCGGAGGCGGCAATATGTAACGGTGTGTTCATATCAACACCGCAAAGAGTGCCTATGTCGGCGTTTGCGCGAAGGAGCACCTTCACGTTGTTCACATGCCCTTTGCCAGCGGCAACGCAGAGAGGTGTCGTACCGTTTTTATCGCCTTGGTTAACGGCTGCGCCTCGCTCCAGAAGCAAGCCAAGGATCTCACCATCTCCATTACCGGCCGCGAAATGAAGGGCGCCCCTACCCTGTGAGTCGGTGGTATCAAGGGATATTCCACCTTCGAGGAAAAGCTCGACGATCTTCACCTTGTTCATGAATACGTAGTGTAAAAACCTCTCTAGGGTGAAGGGAATGTACTCGTCGTTAAGCTTCTTGCGCGCCTCATTGGCGTCGCCGCTCAGTGCAATAGTCGTATGGAGTACGCAGACTAATGCGAATGCGATACTCAGGGAGATAAGCAGAAAGCGAACAGGTCGCCCTGAATCTCGCCCTGGCAACTGGGAAGCTGTTTGGTGCTCAGAGATCATATTACGATTGTATTCGAGTCCTGTGCCAAAACACACGCTCTTATAAGCCGCTCAGACCGGTTGCCGACTCGGCTTTTTTAACCTGCCGGAGCATTACCCCGGACAGTAGATATCTGTAGTCACAATTTTACAAAACAGCAAGCAGAAAGTTAAGAATTCTCACAGGATCTGTTAGGAGAATATTCAATGTCCTGGGAAACAGCATATAAGCAGTCCGGCGGTTAAATGGGGTCATGGAGGGGATTTTTGTTTTACCCTAAAACAGCGAGCCTCCATCCGCACAGCAGAAGAAGGCTCATATCAATTGAATGTCAGTGGCGATATACAAACCCTTAGAAGCCACCAGGTTGTCTCAGACGATGACTTTCACTGGGTAGTCGAATACTTGGGGCGTTGATGGTATCAAGGAGAACTACCATACGCCAAGTTATCGAATCGACAGGTTTATTTTATCACACTTTTCATCACCAGATTCCCATATTTTTCTATGATCTTGCGTTTAAATTCCAACTGGCCGGTTTTTTCCGTCATGACATAAAAAAAGATTTGATGCTCAGGGAAGATTCGAACGATGAAATAGTTCATATCTGTGGTAAAAGATATATCATCAGTTGCCCGCGTTCCCGGAATGATCTTGGTTGCCGTCGTATGTGATTTGACAATATTGGCCACATAGGCCGAAATGGCATCACTGTCCAGCGTTTCGTCGACACACAATTTCGACATTGACAAACCATCTTCTAAATCAACAACCGCCGAAGCCACGTATCCTTTGAGATGGGTGGCCATGTGATCATGAATTTTTTTAAGTCTTATTTCCGATTTAGCCAAAGATAACTCCTCAGACAATGGGTTCCATAAAAAAATATTCTATGAGGATGAGAATCCGGTGTTTTATTTTTTGGTGACAATAAATTCACCGAAGTCATCGCCACACTCAATTCCTTTATTTTGATTACAGGTAAATGTATCCATCCCGTCCGGATAGGCATCGGCATAAGCCAGTTCGAAAAAGGCCGCGCTGACGCCGCGAATCATAAACGCCCTTTTATCACCCGGATCTCCGTCCGATTCGTAATAATCGGTTGACCGGACAATCATTTTTTCGCCCTCTTTGATCTGAGCGATACCGGACTTGGCCCATCCCCAGGCAGTGAACACGGCATAAGCGCCACGCAGCACGTCCTTGGCCCCTTCCGTTACCATGGGCATTACCACCTCCTTAAACTCATCGGAATTGATAATGCCATAGCCCGTATGGTACCCGCATTCGTAAGCACAATTCACCAAAGCCGCCTCCACCTCTTGTTTTCTATCCGGGGGGGCCGCCTCCAAAATACGTTCTGCGAAAGTGTTCCAAAAAGAGGCGGGCAGTTGATTCACGAGCACATCAAAACTCGGTATCAGGCCGTCTTCATCCCCTTTTACATTCAAATCCGCTAATTTTTTAACAACTTCATCTCGCATGACCGTCATTGTAGAATCCTCCTATGCCGTCTTGACCTCCAAAAGGCTGGCCACGCTCCCGGTGGCGATACTCTCGATCTCAATTACCGAAAAACTTCTGGCCGGCTTATTGGTGGCCGCGGCAAACATTGCGGCGATATAGCCACAAGTGAAATAGTTGACATGCTCTTCGCTTTTACCCCATTTTTTTAGCCACCCCTGATCCACATGAGACCGAGGCAACTCGACCTTTCCCCCTTGCTCGTTGGTGCTGACTTTCATTTTGCCGAGCCCCATTAAGGCATAATAACCGACGCCAACTGAAATCCTATCCTCGACTGAAGCAACGTTGTTTTTAAGAATATAATCGTCAAACAGTGGCCGGATTGTATCTTCAGCCACCTCTTTTAAGATTTGGATGCCGCCCAAATCATCAAAATCCTTGGCCAGTTTGGTAGTCAAGCACAAGTAATGGTGACAATGCAGAACCGACATGAACCCGTTCATGTAGTGTCTGTACGTTTTATCATCAAACGTGAAATCGACCTTCAAGTCCATTTTTCTCTCCCTTTTAGAAGAATTCTTCTAATGCTGGCATCATTTTTTTGAATTTATAGCGGATCATTCCCAGTGAGGAGGCGTCCGAGGCAACCACAGTGACAAGGGCATCACCAACGGGCGCGCACATGATCATGGCCTTCCCAAATTCGACAAATAAGTCCTTATACGCATCGATCTCCAATTCAGAACCCATATTCTCGATTCTCATGATCGCGCCGGCTACGGACGCACCCAAAGCGTCGAGTTCTATTGCCCTAGCGCCACCGACAGACTCAATCACGAAGCCGTCTCTCCCGATCACAACTACTGCATTGACACTTTCCAGCGTTAACAACTCTTCCAGATAATCTGTGGAGGTTTTTCCGCCATCAGTCATTACATCACCTCTAATTGATTGTTAATACTTTCAACTCCGTCTTCGACAATGAATACAATACGTGTCCCTACTCATCGAGCTTGCCATAGATGGCATGAAACGACCGCCCGACCGAGATAGCCAAGCGGTGGGTACTAAAATTAACATCAATAAATCTGAAACATCCCCTCAAAGGTTTGACATTTCCTTCACGAGGGCGCGAAGCTTCACCTTTCCAAGGGCGGTATTGCCCTCGGTGTCTAAAAAAAGGATAACCCGGTTGATCGACGAACCGTTTGAATCCGAGATATCCGATAAGCACTGGGATAGTATGTGCCCTCCTGAGGATGTAATTTGCACAAAAAGGGGCGTGCCGATACCGATAGTACCGGCGAGCATTTGCGTTCTGGTTAGCACCTTATCGGAAATATCGCAAATATCGTCCCATTTTATTTTTTTTACAGGAGTATAATGTGCCATCAACTTACCCTCAACATCCACGGCGCCCGCGGCGATAAACCCATCAACCTGTTCTAATTTTTCTAATTTTGATTCGATATTATTCATTTTTTTAGTTTTACGCGGTCAAGCATGAATGGCCAACGAAACGATTAGGATTAACCATAGTGAATATCGGCAGGGTCCCGAATATCATCTTAATTTTGAAACACAATCGGATCATTTTCCATTAGTTCCTTATAAAGACTGCTTTTAGCTTTTTCGAACTTTATTTTCACGAGCCCGATCGGGACGCCGGTCGAAGCGACCATTATAATATGAAACTTTGTTATCTTATCATTGGATTTGGACACAGGTCCACCATCGGTAGAAGCAGACATCACACAAACGCTATCGGTTTCAAAATAGATATTTTGGGCAAAATCCGATTTAAGATTTCCGGAAGAACTGATCGCATCACTCGCAATCATGGCGAGAGAATTTCCCGCCTGACTCAAATCAATATCTCCAACCGTATGGCAAATGACAGGGCGTCCGAGATTCGTAAAAAGTCCGATTCCAAGAAATCCCTTGAAATTACCATATCGTTTTAGCACCTCAAGCCCTACCGGGGCTTTGAGCGGCTCTTGTTTTTCACGTGCAGCAGGTTCTACGGCGTTTATGTCCTCAGTTTTCTGGTCCGTATGAGAAGGTAGCGTTTGAGGCGGCTCGGTTGTGTTCTGACGAATTTCAGTAGATGCCAGAATTAGTTTCATCGTATCGGTGTATATCCGCCTTTCAGTCTTCTCTCTTGGTAATTTTATGAAAGATATTTTAACCTTCCCCCAAGAAAGCATCTCCATGGCGGCCGTATCACCCGTCACATCCCTATACAGGGCATTATGCAACACACCTCTATCAAAATAGAAATGTCCTTTTTTTTCTCCGCCTCCGTCCAATTCTATTAAGCAGGTCTTTTCTTCCATTTCAATAATTTGGAGAAAGCTTGCCGGCGATACGTCATTAATAAACCCTTTTTGGGCACCCTGTTTTAATTCGGTGTTAATAATTTGATTCAAAAGATTAAAGTCAACCGGCTCAGTTAAAATTGAGAAGGGTTCCAATTGTTGAGTCTTTGACTGTTGTTGCGAATCGGAAGCAGCAATTACGACAACCGGGATATCGGAACGATGGTTTTTAAAATGATCGATAAGATCGACCCCATCCATATCAGGCACTTTCAAATTGACAACAGCCAAATCGATGGGATCCTTCTCAAATATTTGAATGGCCTCTTTGCTGTTAAGCGCTGCGCCGACATTAAACAGAGATGATGTATCACTGTAAAATTCTTTGACTTCGGTGATCCAGTTTAAATTGTGATCTACAATTAAAAGGTTTATCATCTTCAGAAAGCTCTATTTCATCCAGTCGCGCCGGTTCAAGATTATCTGTAATCTATTGGGATATGTTCGCTCTTCGAATAATCACTTTAATAAAAAGATTGAGCCCTGTAAAGAGCAATCCCGGCCATATTTTAGTTAAATATTAAAGGAATATTGAGAAGTTAAATGGATAACTCCAAAACTAATTGCGTTCCGTCTTATTCGCATAGCTACCTGGTTTGAATTACAAAGAACAAAAAGCAAAAACGATCACAACACGTTTATGCAAGAATAAAACCAAATATTTTCAAGTCGGTTGTATTTATATACAACACGACTGCATTTTAATACAATCCGATTTTAATACACTCTCGTTTTAGCGATTATAACCGATTACCCGCAGCCCTATTCAGTTATTTTTGCTCAGGATATACCGTTCTTGTTTTTTTTGGGGGGGGGGATTTACTGAAGAAAATATGGAAGATATGCCAAATAATGGAGGATATGCCAAAAAGTTGTCTTTAATATGCAGCATCCAAATATTTGAAGGTCCCCTTAGATAAATTTCAGATTCGAATCCAATTCCCCTTTATCGACAACGAAGTTGCATACTGACCAATGAATCATCCTAACGGTCCTGTACGATATCGCTTCAAGGATAGTTGTAGAAGATTAATTTTATCCAAATGGTCGCGCTAACTTGCCTCACCTGCCAATTCACCCGCAATCCGACCCAACGCTTCGACGGCCCACTCAACCCGCTCCGAATAAAATGCCGCATTTAAGCGCATAAAGTTACGATACTTATCGGTAACGGAAAAGATCGTTCCCGGGGCAATGGATATGCCCAGGGATTTGGCTTTAATGTAGAGCAGCCGACTGTCCACGGCTTCATGCATCTGCACCCACAGAGTGAAACTGCCTTTGGGGCGGGACACACAGGTATCTTTGGGAAAATTACGCCCGATGGAATCACTCATGGCTGCCACTTTTTGGGAGTAGACCCGTCTGATCGTTCGCAAATGCCGGTCATATCCGCCATTGGCTAAATATTCGGCCACGGCCAATTGTGGCGGCCCTGGAGATGCCAGGGATGTGAACACCTTTTGGCGTTCTACAGCCTGCAGATACTTACCCGGGGCCAGCCAACCCACCCGGTAACCAGGGGCCAGGGTTTTGGAAAAAGAAGAGCAGAGAATAACGTTGCCGGTTTTGTCGTAGGCTTTGGCTACCGATGGTCGGCTGCCGTCAAAGGCCAGATCGCCGTGCACGTCATCCTCGATCAGTGGCACACGGTAACTTTCCAATAGCGTTACCAGCGCTTTTTTATTTTCATCAGGGATCAGGCTACCCAGTGGATTGTTAAAATTTGAGATCACCAGACAGGCGTTGATGGGCGTGTTTTCAAGGGCGTACTTTAATGCTTCGAGGCTGATCCCGGTTTTTGGAGATGCGGGGATTTCCACGACCTTTAGCCCCAGATTTTGTATCATCTGTAAAAATGAGAAATAGAGAGGTGTTTCAACCGCCACGGTGTCTCCCGGTTGGCAGGTAGCTCTCAAGGCCAGAAAAACGGCTTCCGTGCCGCCCGATGCCATCAGAATATCATCCGCGCGAAAGACACATTGGGCTTGTAACATATGTTTGGCGATCTGCGCCCGCAATCGGCCGTACCCCGGCGGCATTAAGTAACCCACGCTTTCTGCAGGATATTTTCGTATCTGGGCCGCCATCATCCGGCTTAGACGTTTTTTGGGCAATTGATCACTACAAGGTATGCCGGCACCAAATTGTACCAAACCCGGCTCCATACAATCTTTCAACACCGACATGACCAGTTCGGTCGGTCCTGGTGCGGCCGACAGGCATTGCGGCGGCTCAATTTGCGGCTCATGCGGAACGGCCAACAAGGCGGGGCGCACATAGTATCCGGATTGGGGACGCGCCTCAATGATATGACGGTCTTCTAAAAAGCCGTAAGCTTCTTTGACCGTGTTGATGCTGACCTGCATCTGCTTGCTGAGGCCACGAATAGACGGAACCCGCTCTCCGGGGCGAAATGTTCCGGTTTGGACCATATCCGCAATTTTAGTGGCCACCTGCTCGTATAGTGGGGGGTGATTCGATTTGGATGTGGTCGAAGGGCTCATTATTGCAACATAGTTCCCTATCTCTTTTTAAGACAGACACAATTGATTACAAAACAAACGGGTACAATCCTTAGAAACATAATCTGTGATGGACACAAAATCAACTTATTGTATCTGTTCAACCCACCCGGTTTGCCTTATTATTGGACCAAAACAATCGGCAATTACCCAAGCAAAGAGGGAATCCAATGAAACTACTACTGCCGCGACATGAAATTTTTCGAATCGACGGGGATGCCAGAGGATTGACGGTCCGATGCAGCCATGGCTCTTTATGGCTGACACAGCCTGGTGACCATAGGGACCATATTCTAAACCGGGACGATGGGTTCACCGTCAGTCATAAAGGTTGCATCGCCATTACCGCATTGGAAGATGCTTATTTTGATGTGACGCCAGTAAAAAGCGCTGGAAATGCATCTTTGTTCAATCTATCACTGGCATCCAAAATGCCCCGCTTCCCAATAAGGAGATTTGTAAAGGGCGAACTGCCAAATTCCGCATGCATGTCGACAGGTACGGGTTGCGCTTAAACGTCCGCTGTGTTTGGAAAAATGATGGAATTATCCGTATCACTTTCCTACTAAAGATCACTCACGCACTGGCGTTGTATTATCCTCTGCAGTTATGATAAACATGGTATTCGACTCGTCACCATTGATAAAATCATTTCGATTGATTGAAGCTTTAAATGCCTACGGTGGAGGAACCGATGGACAATCCGACCCATCATTATTGGAAATTGCGTTTAAACGACCTGAAAGAATCGCTTGAGGGCAACCATTTCAATGTCGTTATAGTGGACAACCCGGCATCAGCCAAAGAGCAGGTTTTAAATGATATCATTCCCAAGCTGGATGTACAGTCTGTCTCCTGGGGCGGATCTATGACGTTTATCGCCACCGGTTTGTACGATGCTTTGAAAAGCAGGTCCGATTTTACCATATTGGATACCTTTGACAAGCAACTATCCGCCGAAGCATCTCTCGAGCGGCGGCGCCAATCCCTTTTGGCAGACCTATATTTAACCGGCACCAATGCCGTCACGGAAAAGGGCCAACTGGTGAACCTGGACATGATCGGCAACCGTACCGGTGCCATCGCCTTCGGGCCAAAGCATGTCATCGTTTTCGTAGGCCGTAATAAAATTGTGGCCGACTTGGAAGATGCCTTCTATCGAATTAAAAATTATGCCGCCCCAACCAATGTCATGCGGCTTGATAAGAAAAACCCCTGCCTCAAAACATCGACATGCCAGGATTGCAATAGCCCCGAACGCATCTGCAATACCTGGTCGATTATGGAAAAGTCATTTCCCAAAGGAAGAATTACCGTTATTTTGATCAATGAAGATATGGGATTATGATTCGTTGATTTAGCTTCGACACAGGCATACTTGTAACGAGACATTCAATGCCCACATTAGAGATCAATGATGGTTATTTTTTTCTCCTTTAAAAAGTAATCAGCCAACCCCAATATTTCTGTCAAAAAGGTATAATTCAATCGAACTAAAAATAACCAGGCCTTTGGATTCTATTTAGTTCAATACCAGCGTTGAAAACATAAGATAATGAATATACATTATGTCTAATTATTAATACGTCTAACACATTGGCCTGAGGCGGGTCGATCTTGCAACAATACAGGTTTTGAGGGGAGTTGGGTTTTGATTCTAAATGCATTAAATCTGTCGCGCATTTCATTGTTTGTGATGCTCTCCATTCCGCTCATCTGGATTTCGCGTCGTTCATTGAAAAATTATTATTCCCACGGATTTTATCGATTTTTTGTTTTTGAGGGCATTGTTGCGCTCTTGTTGCTCAACAGCCCCTATTGGTTCGACAAGCCCCTTGGCATCCAACAAATGGTATCCTTGATATTGTTATTCGCATCAATTGTATTTGTTATGCATGGTGTCCGACAACTCAAGAAATCAGGCGGTCGGAGGAGCAGTCGGGTTACTCCTGAAAATTTTACCTTTGAGAATACCGGCCGCCTTGTCACCAGTGGAATCTACTGCCGTATCCGCCATCCCATGTACTGCTCGCTTCTCCTTCTGGCATGGGGAATTTTTTTAAAACACATCTCTATCGTCAGCTCTTCAGTGGTTATTTTAGCGACTGTTTTTGTGCTCGTTGCCTCAAAGGTCGAGGAGCGGGAAAATATTATTGTTTTCGGCTCCGACTATAAAGCCTATATCAAAAACACTAAACGATTTATCCCCTACCTATGGTAAGAACGGAGGTTAACTCATGTTACATCAACTAAAACCATTAGCGTATTCTTATGAAAGGTCATCAACTGGGAAAAATATTATTAGATTTTACAGTTAGTTAGTTTATTGGCGCCGGTTATTAGAACATCAATGGAGTCATGCAGCAACCGGTAACCATATCGCCATTAAATTCACCGCGCTTTGCTCCATTGGCGATAGAATATGCTAATGCCGACTCCCATCGAGCGGTGTCTACTCCTTTGCGCAAGACTTAACCATGCTTTTAATCTCCAACAGGAACACATACGACGCTGCTATTAATCTGGCATTGGAAGAATATTGTCTGAAGACGTTAGACCCTGAACAGGATTACCTACTTTTCTATGTAAATCGATCTGCAGTTATCATTGGGGCACATCAAAATCCATGGGAAGAAGTTGATGAGAAGTATGTAAAGCAAAAAGACATTCCCATTTTTCGAAGAATGTCCGGCGGCGGCGCTGTCTATCATGATACCGGTAATCTCAATTTTGCTTTTATCACCAATTACCGAAAGGAAACGTTCGGACGTTTCGATAACTTCACACAACCTATTATTGACGCATTGAGTTATCTGGAAATTACAGCGGTCTATGCCCAAGGGAATTGTATCGAAATAGACGGAAAAAAAATTTCGGGGTGGGCCCAATTTTCAAACTTTAAAAGAATGCTAAGCCATGGGACACTTCTGTTTAGTTCAGACCTCAATGTATTGAATCGGGCTTTAACTTCAAAGTTTAAGACTGTATCTACAAAGGCCATCTCGTCCGCTAAGAGAGAGGTGATAAATGTATCCCCATCCTTAACAGATACCATAACTCTGGAAGATCTTACCGATATCCTAATCGACAAGTCGGCATCACGATTCAGCCGAATCACCAAATACGAACTATCAAACGAAGCCTGGTCCCGGATTTATGAACTTGCCAATATCAAATACAGGGCCTGGGAATGGGTCTACGGTAGATCGCCCAAATTCGTTGTCAGAGAAAACCATCATATGATTGGCGGCCGGCAACCGATTCTCCTCCATGTTGTCAAAGGTATCATTCGCCATGTTGAAATAAAAACCAACAAAACACCCGCCAATCGAACATCTAAAGTGACGGACATGCTGGTAGGTAAAAGGTACGATCCCGATAAGGTCAGGCGCATATTGAGAGGTTGATCGTCTTTATCACTTCCGCTTTGGTCGATAAATATGGGTACTCTGCCCAAAAAAAACATCTGCAGCTTCCATGATCGTTTCGGACAGCGTGGGATGCGGATGGATGGTCAGCCCGACATCCGAGACCAATGCAGCCATCTCAATGGCCAGGGTTCCTTGCGCAATCATTTCACCGGCGCCGTTGCCAACAATACCCATTCCTAAGATTCTCTCGGTTTCAGGATCAACGATTATTTTTGTCATCCCCTCTGCGAGATCTTGGGTTAGTGCACGGCCCGATGCGGCCCAGGGAAATCGCACCGTCTCATACAAAATTTTATTTGCCTTTGCCTCCGTTTCCGTTAATCCACACCAGGCAATTTCGGGATCGGTAAATACGACCGCCGGGATGGCATGCGGGGCAAAAATGACTTTACTACCACCGATGGCCTCCGCCGCCACCCGCCCTTCATGGGTCGCCTTATGAGCCAGCATCGGCTGCCCGGCCACATCGCCCACGGCAAAAATGGCGGGATCGGCGGTTCGTTTTTGCTGATCGGTAATGATGTACCCGTCGGCATCAATCGTTACAGCCGTATTTTCAAGACCCAGATTTGTGGTGTTTGGACGCCGGCCCACGGCGATCAATATGCGCTCAAAGGTCTGCTCCGTGACTTGGCCTTCATTGTTTGAAAAACGACAACGGATGCCTTCGGTACTCTTCTCGGCGGCCGTTACCTTGGTATTGACCTGAATCGAGGCCAAGGTCGTTTCCAACTTCTTCGCTAATATACGAACCAGGTCGCGATCAACACCCCACAACAGACCGGGCATCATCTCCACAACGCTTACCTGGCTGCCCAATGCGGCATAAACCGTACCCAGCTCAAGCCCGATATAACCACCGCCGACCACCAGCAATGTCTCAGGTATCGATTCCAGTGCCAATGCGGCCGTCGAGTCCATGATACGCAGATCATTATCGGGTAAGTTCGGAATTGAAACGGGCAACGAACCGGTCGCGATGATCGCATTCTTGAAGCGGAGAGCCCTTTCTTCTTTTTCGCCCTGACTGATTATTACCGAGTTTGAATTGTTAAACCGCGCCCTCCCCTGAACAGTTTCAATGTTACGTTTACGACTAAGCCCGCCGAGCCCCTGGGTCAGTTTCTCTATGATCGCACTTGTCTTTTCCCGAAGACGATCGATATCCACATCGGGTTTCTGAAATGTGATCCCCCACGACCGGGCCTTTTGGCTAACATCCAATAAATGGGCAGCATGCAGCAACGCTTTGGAGGGAATACAACCACGATAAAGGCAGACACCACCGGGATTCGCTTCAGGATCCACCATGGTCACAGTCATTCCCAGATCCGCCGCTAAAAATGCGGCTGCATATCCGCCAGGTCCGGCGCCGATAACCACCAGATCTTTTTCTTTTTGATCAGACATTTTCATTCTCCGGATCGGACGTTCACTTTTCTTACCACCCTTAAAGTGCCAGCAAAAGCGGTTGTTCAATAGCTTCAACAATCCACCGCAAAAAGCGGGCCCCTTCGGCACCGTCGATAATGCGATGATCATAGGATAGCGATAGGGGTAGCATCAACCGTGACTGAAGACGATCATCGATAAGGTTTGGCTGCATAAATGATCGTGAAATACCGAGAATTGCCACTTCCGGGGCATTGACAATCGGTGTGAAAGCCGTCCCCCCTATCCCACCCAGGTTTGAAATGGTAAAGTTTCCGCCCTGCATATCGCTTATACCTAATTTACCGCTTCTTGCCTTTTCGGCCAAACCGCTCAAAGCAACCGAGATATCAATCAAATTCATTTTATCCACATCCCGAACAACGGGAACGAGCAAGCCCCTTGGCGTATCCACAGCGACACCGATATGAACGTATTTTTTGTAAATAATCTCTTGATTTTTCATATCCACGGAGGCATTGATGCGCGGAAAAGCCCTCATTGCCCCGGCCACGATCTTCATCAAAATCGCAGTAACGGTGAGCTTGCCGCCGGCTGCCTGCACTTTGCCGCCATGATCTTTTCTAAACTTCTCCATGTCGGTTATATTCGCCTGATCAAATTGGGTAACCTGAGGAATCGTTGCCCAGGCAAACGCCAAATGATGGGCCGTTTTTTTTCGAATCATGGACATGGGTGCTCTTTCGATATCACCCCATTTCGTAAAATCGGGCAGCGGTTCAGTCTCAGTCCCAGTCTCTATCCGGGCCGCCCCGTCCTGAAACGAATTATAAGGATCTTGTTGTTTTCGGGCAGACGCCTTGACATCTTCTATGGATACTCGCCCAGCAGGTCCGGTTCCAACCAGCGCATTTATATCCACACCTATCTCTCTTGCAAATCTGCGTACCGAGGGCGCCGCCGGGGCGACATCTTCAGGTTTTACGCGTAATGATTTCCCTTCCTGCGCATTTATATGTTGTTTTTTCAAAGGAATAGTTTTTGGAGATGACACCGGTGAATCTGGTGTTTGAGAAGAAGGCGGTGATATGGATATTTCCCTATCGGCAGCCGGTTTATCTGTCGTACCCGACACCGGGCTTTCCACCTCGATGGAAACCATTTTTTGCCCGACCTTAATTTCGTCACCTTCCACCACATGGATAGCGGTTACAACGCCGGAAATTTCAGATGGGACTTCAACAACGGCCTTATCCGTTTCAATTTCAATGATCGCTTGATCGACGTCAACCTTATCACCGATACTGACCAAAACATTGACAACAACACCCATTTGTATGTTTTCACCCAGTTCAGGTAATGTCGCTTCAGTGATCATAGCAACCTTCCTTTTTTTTTCAGAGCCAATGATTATCGTATCGTTTAAAAAATGCAGCCTAACCCATTAATGGATCAATCTTCTCTGGATCGATTTCCAACTCCCGGATGGCTTTTTTTACTACCAGACGATCAATTCGCCCTTGTCGGGCCAACCCGGATAACGCGGCCAAAGTGATATAGCGGGCATCAACCTCGAAAAAGCGGCGCAAATGCCGGCGCCCGTCACTTCTCCCGAATCCATCGGTTCCCAGTGATATTAGAGGACCGGGCAACCATTTTGAAATGGACTCGGGAAGCGTCTTGACATAATCCGTCGCCGCCACGAACACCCCTTCGACCCCAGCAAGAAGTTTCTCCAGGTAGCTTTGACGTGGAGAATCTTCTGGGTGGAGTATATTCCACCGTTCGACCTTGAGAGCATCCTGGTGCAACGCTTTATAACTGGTGACACTGTAAACATCTATATTTTGCCCATATTTTTCTACAAGTATTGTTGCTGCTTCCAATACTTTATTCAAAATAGCGCCACTACCCATCAGATGGACGGTGGCCGGCCCTTTGGACGGCCGGAATGCTTTAAAGCGATACATGCCTTTTTTGATGCCTTCTTCAACCCCTTTTGGCATGGGCGGCTGAATATAGTTTTCGTTGGTAACGGTAAGATAGTAGATCAGATCCTCCTGGTTCACGTACATCCGATTCAAACCGTCCTGAATGATGACGGCCAGCTCGTATGCAAAAGCGGGATCATAGGCTCTTAGCGTTGGGTAGGGGTAGGCAAATAGATGACTGTTCCCATCCTGATGCTGCAACCCTTCGCCAGCCAACGTGGTCCGACCGGCTGTAGCCCCGATCATAAAGCCGCGCGCGCGCATATCGCACGCCGCCCACGTCAGGTCGCCGATGCGCTGCAGCCCGAACATGGAATAGTAAATGAAAAATGGAATCGTATGGATACCCTGATTGGCATACCCTGTTCCCGCAGCGATAAAAGTAGACATGGAACCCGCTTCGGTAATCCCCTCCTCAATGATCTGGCCATCTGTGGCCTCGCGATAATATAATAAATTTTCCTTGTCCACCGGTTCGTACAACTGTCCCATATGCGAATAGATGCCAATTTGTCTAAAAAGCGCTTCCATGCCAAATGTTCGGGATTCGTCGGGAATAATGGGAACTATTAGTTTTCCGATCTCTTCTTCCCGCAACAGCTTTGACAAAAGGCGAACAAAAACCATTGTGGTGGCCACTTCTCGTGGCTCGCTACTTTTGTAAAACTCTTCAAAAATAGAAGTTGGCATTTTTTTTAGTGGTTCAACGGCAACTTCACGAGATGGTAAATAACCGCCCAACGCCTCGCGCCGGGATTTTAAGTAGGTCATCTCGGGACTATCATCATTCGGTTTATAAAAAGGAACCGTATCGATCTCTTCATCTGAAATTGGGATCCCGAAGCGGGACCGAAACTCTATGAGCTCCTGTTCATTTAATTTTTTTTGCTGGTGGGTAATGTTTTTTCCTTCACCCGCTTCACCAAGGCCGTAACCCTTTATGGTTCTGGCCAGAATGACAGTGGGTGTTCCCTCATGGGCTACAGCCTGTTTATAAGCTGCATATACTTTCACCGGATCATGCCCGCCCAGTCGGAACCGCCATAGCTGCTCATCGGATAGGTGTGCTACGCGTTCTTTGAGTTCGGGATACTCGCCAAAAAAATGTTCGCGAAGGTAGCCCCCGCCTTTGACGATGTATTTTTGCCGTTCACCGTCAATATTTTCCCCCATGCGTTTGACCAGCAGGCCATCCGAATCCCCGGCGATTAGTTCATCCCAATCACTACCCCAGAGGACCTTGATAACGTTCCACCCTGCCCCGCGAAAAACCGTTTCCAACTCTTGAATAATGCTGCCGTTCCCTCTAACCGGTCCATCCAAACGCTGGAGGTTACAATTTATGACGAAAATGAGATTGTCGAGCTTTTCTCTCGAGGCCAACGAAATAGCACCTAAAGATTCCGGCTCATCTGACTCGCCGTCACCCATGAAACACCAGATCTTTCGATTGCTTGGCTTCTGGAGTCCTCTATCCTCCAAATAGCGATTAAACCGTGCCTGGTAGATGGCCATTATAGGGCCAAGCCCCATTGAAACCGTGGCGAATTGCCAAAAATCAGGCTTTAACCAGGGATGGGGATAAGACGGCAAGCCGCCACCCTCATGCAATTCGTGCCTGAAATTTTTCAGGTCTTCCACCGATAAACGGCTTTCTAAAAAGGCCCGGGCATAATTGCCCGGAGCAGCATGACCCTGGAAATAAACCAGATCTCCGCCTCCAGGTGTTTTAGGTCCTCGGAAAAAATGATTAAACCCTACCTCGTACAAGGTAGCAATGGATGCATAGGTGGAAATATGGCCACCAATACCATTTTCCACACGATTGGCCCTTACCACCATGGCCATGGCATTCCATCGAATAATACTCTTAATACGCCTTTCGACCTCCCGGCTGCCCGGATAAGCAGGCTGCGCATCTTTGGCGATGGAATTGACATAGGGCGTATGGGCGGAAAATGGCAATTTAATACCCCGGGCCAATGCCCGCTGCCTTAATGCCTCAAGCAAATGGTTTACCCAATGCGGGTCCCCCTGATTGATCTCATAATCCAGTGAGTCCATCCATTCGCGGAGTGCTATGCTTTTCTCAGACGTTTCTGATGGATTGCCAAAAGGATCATCGCTCATTGATTATTCCTGCCTTTTAATAGTTGACCCATTTTTTCCAAATGCTATCAGGAGATGATTTAGCAAGACGCATCTCGAATTCAACAATTTGATCCAATGAATTTTATAAATAGAACGGCCATTACTATGAAATAGGAATGGCTTAATAGTTTGTCAACCTCAAGGTGGTTTTATGGTATGTTATAAACTGTTTAAATATTTAATGATTTTACGCAATCTATCAATACGATACCAAGGCGTATACTCTCGAGAAATCAAACTGCGGCCTTTTGGTGGCCAAATAGTTTGGGGTGATACCGATAAAAAAAGTGATTATCTTTTCACATAAATTCTGATTGGATTGGACAGTTACCAATTAGACCTAACACTTAATATAGTGGCCATATTTTACAATGACTTACAATCAGCGTTATATACAATTTTGAAAGACCTATAACGTGATCAGAGGTCAGTTATGTTTATTTTTAAATACAAAAAGTTACAGCACAATATCCTTTTATTGCTTATAATAATATTCGTACTCACAAAGATAACACTCGCCGCTGATGTTTATCATTTCGATCCGGTTCATTCTTTCGTTCAATTTCGAATCAAACACCTATCGATTTCCAACGTGTCTGGAAATTTCACCGACTTTAACGGAACTCTTGAAATTGATCCTGAAAACCCCACAAAAAATTCGATTGAGGCGTATGTGACCGTTCGAAGTATCAATACAAATACCCCCAAACGAGATAACCATCTTCGAAGTCCTGATTTTTTCAATGCAAAATATTTTCCAAAAGTGGCTTTTAAAAGTAGGGCATGGAAAAAAATAGATAGTGACACATTTGAAGTTACCGGAAATTTGACCTTACATGGTGTTACACGGCCATTAACGGTGAAACTTCTGCAGACAGGTGCCGGGAAGGATCCCTGGGGAGGTTATCGAATCGGATTTGAATCATCATTTACAATTAACCGCAAGGATTACAAGATGGGCAAAATGGATGATTCCGTGGGAGGTAGGGTTAACGTTACCGTCAGCATCGAAGCCGTAAGGGAATAATCCCTCGCTTTTACCATGAAAGGGGTCATTTCTATAAAAAATTGTTAGTGAAGCAACCCCGGTAAAAACATAACCAGACCCGGAAAGAGCATTAAAATAATTACACAGATAATATAGGCGGGTAGAAAATAAGTGACCCCTTTAAACACTTCCTCGAGGGGTACATCTTTGGCCATTCCTCCGACCACATAGGTTGTGGCCCCAACGGGTGGCGTTACGGCACCCAAGGTTGTGACCACGGTGATGGTAACACCGAACCAAATGGGATCATATCCCAGTTGTTGGGCCACTGGGAAAAAAATAGGAATGGTGATCAGTAAAAGCGCCAGTGCATCCATGACGGCCCCACCGATCACATAGATAAAGAAGATGATGGCCATAATGACCGTCCCGGAAACGGGCAGGTTAACGACCCAATCGGCAATATCATAGGGGATTCGGGTAACTGCCAGAAACCGTCCAAATATCATTGCACCGGCAACGATAGTGATAACCATGCACGAAATTCGAAGCGTATCGGTGATGGCGCCCATAAAGCCTTTCCAGGACAAACGCCTCTGGAAAACGCTGACCGCCACCGCAAAAAATGACCCGGCAGCCCCCGCTTCCGTGGGCGTAAAGATGCCGAAGTACAATCCCATCATGACCAGAAAGAATATTACGAGCATTTCAATCGCACCGGAAATGGCTTTAAATTTCTCTACCCATCCGGTTTTTGGGCCCACCGGTCCCCAATCCGGATGAATACAACAAATCAGATACGTTGTCAGGACCATCAAGAACGCCAGTAATATCCCTGCGCCGATCCCACCGTAAAACAATTTCGCAATCGATTGCTCGGTGGATAACCCGATAATAATAAGAACAACACTTGGGGGAATGACTACTCCTAGTGTCGAGCCGCAGGCAATGGCGCCGGTACTTAACTTGGGGTTGTATTTGAATTTATTCATCTGGGGTAAGGCCACGGTGGTCATCGTTGCGGCTGTGGCGGCATTCGAACCACAAATGGCCGCAAAAGCGGCACAGGCCATTACTGTGGCCATGGCAATGCCACCCCGTATTTGACCAACCCATTTATAGGCGGCCATGTACAGTTTTTCGTTAACGCCCGAATAAAAGGCCACCTGCCCCATGAAAATGAACAAAGGGATAACGGTCAGACCATACTTGGAAAAGGTTTCCCACATAACCGAGCCGACCATATTGACACCGGCATTAAATGAGACGACGTAAGAGAATCCGACGAACCCGACAATACCCATGGCAAATCCCACCGGCATACCGAGAAAAAACAGCACGAGTAACAGGATGACAATCCCCAATATACCGATAACGGCGAGACTCATCGCTTCACCTTCGCGTCAGGCCCAAACGGGTTGATCAGCTCCACGACTAAAACCAGAGCTAACACTATACAGCCGAGGGCCACGGCATAAGTAAACGGATAGTAGATGATTTGAAGGGTCTCGGTAACTTCACCGGTTTTCATCAGAATGTTGGCTTTGAGGGTGAGCTGCCAGGCCGCTATGACGAAAAAAAGTAGACAAAGGAGAGAATTGATTCGGTGGACCACCTTTTTGGCCCGTGGTGAATACTTGGTAACCAGGATATCAACAGCAACATGACCTTTCTTGATCTGGGTGTAGCCGAGGGCAAAGGCGGCAACAATGGCCCCGGCATAACCCATCAACTCGAACGTGCCCCGAATGGGAGCCCAAACAACACGCGAAAATATATTAGCACAGGTAATGGTGACCATTCCCATGAGAAATACGCCGCCGATGAATGAGAGAAAATTCACCAACCACTGAGTAACTTTTTCAAGTAGTGCCACGGTGCTCCATCAATGAGAGGCCTCTATTTGTCTTTCTAAAACTGGCCTGGTTCATCACTATTTTGAATGCTTGGCAATTAGGGCGCGAATATCTTCAACAATCTGTTTGGCCGGAACTTTGCCTTCGTTTTTGGAGATCCAGGCTGCCACAATGGGTTCCAGGGCTTTATCCCATTCGGCTTTGTCCTTCAGATCGATAAATTCAACACCTTGCTCTTTTTGGGACCATTCTATGGACTCCTTGACGTGGTTGTCCATGTAGATGCCAGTCCATTCCGCTTGTTCCAAGGCCAGATCGTCTAATACCTTCTGAACATCTGCCGGCAAAGCGTTCCATTTGTCCATGTTCATGACGACTGCAAACGGATAGATAGGTGTATTGGTATAAGTGACGTATTTACAGAGTTCTGCAAATTTGAAATCCTTCATCACTTCCACCGAGGAAAAGAGCCCTTTGACAGTTCCCTTTTGAAGCGCTTCCGGTGTGGCGGACATAGGCATGCCGATTTGGTTGGCACCCCAGGATTTCAGGATCTGAGCCGCTCCGCCGGAGGCACGCAGTGAAACGCCTTTGATGTCGGCCAAACTGCGAATCGGTACCTTGGACATGATATTGGATGGTGCGGTCGTAAACATGGTCAGCACCTTTACATCGGCAAACGGGCCAAAATTATATTTTTTGTATAGGTCATATAATACCAGGCTGCCGACTTTCGCATTGGGAATACCCAGGGGCAATGCCACGGCATTGGAGATGACAAAGCGTCCCGGCTGGTAGGCCTGACAAAGGTTGCCGATATCCGCATTCCCGGCGATAACACCGTCCATCATGTTTTTGGGGCCCAAGAGCGTGCCACCAGGAAACGTATCAATTTTAACTTGGCCGTTAGTACGCTTCTCCACCTCATTTTTCCACCGTTCCATCTGCACGCAAGGGAAAGTGACGGGGGGTGGAAAATTGGCATAGCTCAATTTAATTGGTCCGGCGATGGCAGTGGGGACCAGGATTGCAAACCCAAATATCACCGACAGGGAAATGGCCACAGTTACCAACAAATTTCTTTGTTTCATTACGATACCTCCTTGGTAAGGGCTTATTGAGCCACAGATAGAAAAAAAGTAGGAATTACGAGCAATCATACGTCTTTTCAGTCAAGGGGTCAATCCCGCAGGAATCAGCGCCTTTCTGTTGTTTCAGAGCGGCTAAAACCCGTTCCGGTGTAATAGGCAGATCTTTGATCCGCACCCCCACCGCGTCATAGATGGCATTGGCAATGGCAGGTGCGGTAGGCACACATCCAGGCTCACCGATGCCTTTGGCCCCGTAAGGACCATCCTCGTCAACGGTTTCTAGGACGGGGGCTTTAATATTTACCGTATCCTTGGCGGTTAATATTTTGTAGTCCCTGAAATTGGGGTTCATCATTTCACCCTTTTCCAGTTGCACCTGCTCGGTCAACGCATAACCGATCCCCATCATCACACCACCATAAACCTGTCCTTCCAAGAGCATGGGGTTGATGGCGCGCCCCACATCGTGAACCGCGATGTAGTCCAGGATTTCCACTTTGCCGGTCTCTTCATCCACTTTAACCCTGGCCCCATGAGTACCAAAAGTATAGGTCATGGACAGGTTGCCTTTAAAATCACGCCCAAGATTATCGTTGTCGGGATCATAGAAATACTCCGCCATAAGCATATTGCCGCCTGGGCTGAAATGGGCCTTGCGAAGCAGCTTCCCTAAATCGATCTGTTTTTCTTCATCTTCTTTGGACATGACGGTTCGGTTTTGCATGACCAATGTTTGAGGATCAATATCCAAGGCATTAGCAGCCAATGTTAATATTTTATCTTTGAGAATTTTAGCCGCCCCAAGGGCTGCGTTACCAGCTACAAATGTCGTCCGACTGGCATGGGCACCCACATCCCAAGGACAAACATCGGTATCGTTGTGAACCACATGAATATCTTCAATGTTTAACCCGAGCTCTTCAGCCACCAACTGGGCTATGACCGTATCCGCGCCCTGGCCCATATCGGTCGCCCCGGTAAACACATCTATCTGTCCGTAATCGTTCATTTTCATTAACGTGCCGCACCCATCCGATTTATAAACGCGTGCACCGCCGCCCACATGAACCAATGATGCGTAGCCAACCCCCTCACCTTTTTCTTTATCACCGAGATCTCCCAATTCCGAGACCACTTTGTCAATACACCCGTCCAGTCCGCAGGTGGTAATTTTAAACCCTTGGGGTGTCTCTTCATTTGACTTGTTGGCGTTGATTCGCCGAAATTCAATCGGGTCAATCCCGGCAGCCTCCGCCAGCATATCCATGGTGCTTTCAATGGCAAAGGTGGCTTGTGGGTTTCCGTACCCGCGCATGGCCTGGGAATAGGTGTTGTTGGTATAAACACAAATCGCCTTGTAACGAACGTTAGGCACCCGATACAATGAAGAAATTGGTAACATCATGACGGAAGGTGTTGTAGCACCCCAGGAGGTATAGGCACCGTTATCCAAAATCATGCGTATATCTCTGAACAGCAATTTACCGCTTTCATCACACCCTTGGGATATTTCGATAATGGTCGGTTGGCGTGTGGAGGTGGCTTTAAACTCTTCTGTGCGGTCGAACTGTATCTTTACCGGCTGCCGGGCATGAAAGGCCAGAAGGATGGCAACATGCTCATAGGCGTACGTATCGAGTTTGCTCCCGAATCCGCCTCCGATGATCGGCTTGATAACCCGAATTCGTCGATTCTTTAATCCTAGGCTTTTTAGGGTGCCCAGAAAGTCTTTTTGCGCCAAAGATGGAATCTGGGTATTGCTATACACCGTCAGGTGATTATCATGATCGAAATCAGCTATGCAGCCACTGGTTCCCAAACAGCAATGCGTGACCCAGGTCGTGGAAAATCTTTCTTCCACAACGTGGGCGGCCTCTGCTTTGGCCGCTTCTACATCACCATAGTGCAGCTTCCAGGGCATTTTAAGGATATTGGTTTTATGACCCTCGTGTACCAACGGGGCATCCTTTTCCATGGCCGCTTCGGGATCGAATATAGCGGGAAGGGACTCATAGGTCACTTCGATCAGATTTAATGCCTCCTCGGCAATTTCAGGAGAAATGGCGGCAACAGCGGCCACTTCATCCCGATACGAACGCACTTTCCCCGCTTTAAGTGGGGGATTGTCCTTGTAAACCCCCATTCTAAAGTCAGGGATATCATCGCCGGTTAATACCACGCGCACGCCCTGAAGTGCTTTGGCCCGGGATGTATCGATGTTTACAATTCGTGCATGCGGGTATTTGCTATACAATAATTTACCGTACAGCATTCCCGGCAGGCTCACGTCCTGGATATACTTGGATCGCCCGGTGGCTTTCTCAGCTGCATCGAGCTTTGGTACTCTTTTACCGACTATGGATAATTTCGTCATGGTATTCTCGCATTCATTTAAAATTATGGGTTAGCATACCCTTAAGCCTCGGAATCCCCTCGCCAGGCCATAACGTTTACGTCCTCGGTATCCGACTGGGCAGCCTTTTTTATGGATTCAATGATTTGGACATACCCAGTGCAGCGACAAATATTGCCTGCGATGGCATGTTTAATCTCATCATCCGTCGGTGCCGGGTTTTCCTCTAAAAGCGCAGTGGCTGACAATATCATCCCGGGTGAACAATACCCGCATTGAATACCGCCATTTTCAATAAACGCTTTTTGAACGGGGTGAAGCTGTCCTTCGGGCGAAGCCAGCCCTTCAATCGTCACAACGGTTTTTCCCTCAGCTTCAATAGCCAGGTATAGACAGGAGTTAATGGCTGCCCCATCGACGATGACGGTACACGCACCACACTCGCCGCTTCCGCACCCCTCTTTGGTCCCTAAAAGTCCCAACTCTTCTCTCAAAAGCTGCATCAGGGTCCAGTTGTCCTCTATATCCACGGACGTTTCGTTATTGTTTAAAATAAATGTGATTTTACGACTCATCTTGCTGCCTCCATATCTATTTTATTTTGTAAGCCCTGCACGCTGAAGGCATTTAAATCCCATTCGTTTAACCAAAACCCCCACTAATTCCCGCCGATACCAGGCCACGCCTCGAATACTGTCACGAACCCTGGCTTCGTCAGCGGCGATTTGGCCGGCCTCCGTAAGGGTCTGCTCATTTATCTCTTTCCCTTTCAGATACCGCTCCGCACTAAATGCCCGCATCGGCGTTGGGGCGGCCACACCAAGCCCGATCCGTGCCTTTACACATGTCCGCTGATCATCATCAAAGCTTAGCAACATGCCAACACCCAACAATGGCAGTTCCATGGCCTTGCGACGACCGAACTTGACATAGGCACAACCCGTCCGGGGCAGCATTGGCGGCACAACAATTTCAGTGAGGATTTCACCCTTTTCAAGGACCGACTGACCAGGCCCGAGGAAAAAGTGGATCAAATCGACCGACCGCATGCCTTTGGTTCCATAGATATTAACTGTTGCATCCATGGTGACCAAAGGGATGGCGCCGTCTGCTGATGGAACCGCATTAACCAGGTTTCCGCCAATGGTTGCCGTATTACGAACCTGAACGGATCCGATATTTTGAACGGCATCGTGCAATATCGGATAAGAACGCTGAATCAAGGTCGACTCCTCCAGCGTCCGGTGGGTAATGAAAGCACTGATGTACAACTCTTTGGTGTCTTCATTTAACAAGGGTTTATCCGGGCTCAAAATATGTTTGAGCGAAACCAGATAATCCGGCAACAGTTTGCGCTCTTTAATTTTTATGAGCACATCCGTACCACCGGCAATGTAGGCCGAATGCCCTTCGTGGGACTCAAATAACGATACCGCTTCGTCCAATGTTTTGGGGATGAGATAGGTAAAGGGTTTCATTGTAAGTACGCTTTCCTTTTGTTTGGGCGGTTTCAAAACCACATATCACATTTCATGCCAAGCCGAACCATCATAAAAATTTTGGCCCGAGACACCTTCTCGTAACAGCTAACGATCCCGGTGATCATATACCCGCTTAGATTTTCTTTCCGAACGGGGTAACCCGGCATACTCCACCACGTCCACTTTGCAACTGACCATTATTTGATTTTTGACCTCACCAGCGACTTGATCGGCGATTTCGGCTCGTTCCCCCGAACTCGCGCCTTGGAGGCTTTCCACTCGAATGGTCATATAATCTTTACCGTCATCATCAGCGTCGAGAATAATCTGATACTCGCTGCTTAGATTCGGTACCGACGAAAGCACTTCATCAATCTGCCCGGGGTAAATATTGACAGCACGAAAGATGATCATGTCGTCGGTTCGCCCCAGTATCCGGTCATGCCTGGGCAGAATGTTTCCACAAGAACACGAGGTTTGGATGGCCCGTGTTAAATCATGGGTTCGGTATCGTATCAGGGGGGCCGCTTCTTTTTTCAAGGTGGTCACAACCATTTCACCGATTTCCCCTTCCTTTACCGGGAGAAGCTTGTCAGGATCAAGTATCTCAAGAATATAGTTGTCGGCCCAATAGTGAATACCTTCGTGCTGAAGACATTCTAAGCCGGTACCGGGGCCATACAGTTCGGTCATGCCGGGGATATCAAACATATCTTCCAGCCCCAAAAGAGCCTGGATGCGGTCCCGCATGGCTTTACTACTTCTTTCGGAACCAAAGATAATTTTTTTCAACGCAATCTGATTTTTAATCCCCCGCCGTTCAACCTCCTCTGCCATCAGCAGCGCCATGGAGGCGGTACAACACATCACAGTGGATTTTAGATCAACCAAAAAACGGCACTGTAAATCGATATTACCCGGCCCCACAGGAATTGCCAGGGCACCGAATTTTTCACATCCCAGCTGAAATCCGACGCCAGCTGTCCAGATACCGTATCCCACCGCAATTTGAACCCGGTCATCTGGTGTTAACCCGGCCATCTCATAGCACCGCGCAAACATATGGGCCCAATCGTCGATATCTTTTTGGGTATAGCACAACACCTTTTTTTTACCTGTGGTACCCGACGAGGCATGAACACGGACCACATCGGCAAGCGGAACACTGAGAAGCGGGTAAGGATATCCGGCCTTGAGATCTTCCGCCTCGGTAAATGGGAGTTTACGGATGTCATCTAAGGTCTGAATTTGATCAGGGCGGATGTCGGCCGTTTCCAACTTCTGGCGATAGAAGTCAGACCCTTCAAAAGCGTGCTTGATCGTCCACTTCAAACCTTCAAGCTGATGACGGTTCAATTCATCCGTAGTATTGAAAGACGGCATAAACGATTTTTTCATGATTCACTCGCCTTATCGGTTAAGTTGCATCATTGGCCATATCGCCTCGTAGCTTTGCAGTTGCTTCTGCATCCACCAGGAAACTCTGGGGGTCAATCACCGTACCGTAAGCATTTTTGGCGCCTTCTATACTGACATATCCTTTCTTAACATCTGCTGCAACGGCTTCGGGCTCCCGTTCAAGGGGTGACCCGTAGCCGCCACCACCGGCACTGTAGAAGGACATTGTATCGCCGGGGTCACAAAATGTTAGGCCGCTGGGATCAGCCGGATCTTCGTTTTTCAAAAAGAGGGCGTGTTTGCCGGGTTGTCCACCAAAAACCCCATCCGGTGGGTAGCGAAAACGACCGGCTTGGACCGCAATGGTTGTCGGTGATAAAGGCGCCAACTCATCGTCGGGCACTCGAATTATCATCTTGCGTCCGATGCCACCCCGCATGCGTCCGGGGCCACCTGAATCACACACCAGGGCTCGCGATTCGACAATCAGGGGTGTATCGCTTTCAAAAATTTCAACGGGCGTATTGGCACCATTGGCCGGAAAGATTGCGCAATGGTGGCCATCAGCACCACTACCGGCGCCCATACCCCCGCCACGAATAATCATGGTATGCCAGGGTTTTTCATCGTGGCGTCGCCCGTAGAAAATGTTTGTCTGGGCAGGCGTTCCACCACTTCCGGCAATAATATTGTCCGGCGTGGCAGCGGAGAGCGCTTTGAAAACCATTTCAGTCATAAAATGTCCGACTTGCATGCGGGCCGCCACTGCAGCCGGATGCCCGCAGTTGACCACGGTATTTTCAGGGGCCGTCATATTAATGGGACGAATGGCGCCCTCATTAATAGGAATATCCGGATCGAATGCGCTTTTAATGGCCATGAATACATAAGCGTATGTAAAGTTGTAGACGACATTGACCCCCCATCCCACCTGGCGTGATGTGCCGTCAAAATCTACGGTGATATCGTCATTTTCCACCTTAACCGTTAGCCGAATCGTTATGTCTTCTTGCTTTCCGGCGCCTTCTATCACCCCTTCATAGGGGTAAACGCCATCCGGAATTTTTGCGATAGCCGCGCGCATACTGGACTCGGTACGTCCGATAATTTCGTCAGCCAGGTCATCAATGGTATCCAGACCTTCTTCTTCCATCATCTCAATGATCTTCTCGCCACAGACATGGTTGGCGGCGATTTGAGAGCGTATGTCACCGATCACCTCATCCGGTGTCCGAACGTTCCACCGAATGAGATTGATCACTTCTTCATTTAACCGCCCGGCATCATAAAGTTTCAAGAGCGGTAAAAACAGCCCCTCTTCAAAAACCTCGCGGTTATCCGACGAGACCCGCCCGCCGATATCCGAATGGTGAAAGACACAGGCAGTAAATGCTACCGGACGATCTTTATAAAAAATCGGGCTCCAGACGCAAACATCATTGAGATGGCCGGCGAGGGCCCAGGGATCGTTTACGATAAAGGCATCACCCGGTCGGTAATCCTCTATCGGTTGCGAGTTAATCAGCTTTTTGACACCGATGGCCATCGCCCCGGCCTGACCGGGGGTGCAGAAGGTCCCTTGAACAAGCTCCTGGCCTCTGCTGTCGGTAAACATACAGGTGTAGTCATGGGCATCCCGAAGCAAGCTCGAAAAAGCGGTCCTGGCTACGGAAGCATCAGCTTCGTCTACGATCGAAACCAGACGACGCCAGAGAATTTCAAGGGTGATGGGGTCAAATTGGGAACTGTTTTGCATATTCATATGAGTAACCATTCACTTAAAAGTTATTGGTTGGTAGTCGAAAATAAACAATCATCAACCATTAATCCCTACATCGATCCATACAAAGCCCTGGTCATCAAGACGAGCCGTCGCATCTTCTCCTAAAATGATCGTTGATTCGCGTTCTTCGATGATGGCGGGTCCGGGAATCCGAACCTCGGGGAAGAGTTTGAATCGATCATATACGGTAAACGGAATATAATCTTTTTCGATCAAGGAGAAGGCCTTGCGCTGGCCCTTAACGCATGCTTCGAGATTTCCGACTTTACTCGGTGGCTGGGGCAAATGAAAGGGTCGTGGCGGCAATCCCACACGAACTTTAAAGGTGACGAATTCGATCTGGTTATCGGGATATGTGCGCCCATAGAGTTTTTTATAGGCCGTATCGAATAACGCCCGAATCTCTCTAATCTCCCACTGATCAAAGGCTTTACGTTCTATGGATAGATCGGTTTCCGCACCTTGGCCCACAAACCGCATCATCAATGTTCGTTCGATGATGATATCGTCCGGATTGACGGTGTCCCCCAGTGTTGCCAACCCTTCTTTTTCCAGAGAATCGAACAACGCTTCGATCTCCTTAAAATCAGCCACTTCCAGGTTGGCCCGATGGCTCCGGGACATATCAAATGCAACCGGTGCTGTAAAAAACCCAAGCGCAGATCCAACCCCGGCCAAGGGTGGCACCAAAATCCGGGGTGCACCGATTTTTTTTGCCAACCCGTAAGCGTGGACAGGGCCAGCGCCGCCAAAGGCCGAGACCGTAACAATCTTGGGATTTCCGCCCTTTTCGGCGATATGGGTTTTGGCCGCAGCAGCCATGGTTTCATTAATCAGATCGTGAATACCGAAAGCGGCTTTGACCATGGTCGTTTGAAGGGGATCGGCCAGTTCAGCCTGGATCGCCTTTTCGGCGGCGGCCTTATCCAGGGTCATGGTGCCCCCCAGAAAATAATCGGGGTCAAGGTACCCTAAAACCAAATCGGCATCCGTCACCGTGGGGCTTTGTCCGCCACGTCCGTAACAAACCGGTCCCGGATCCGCACCGGCACTTTCCGGCCCCACTTGCAACAATCCCATCTTACTGATTTTAGCGATACTGCCACCGCCGGCACCGATCTCCATAAGGTCTACCACGGGAACCTGAATGGGTAACCCGCTGCCCTTTTTAAACCGCTGGACACGACCAACCTCAAAGGTGGATACCAGCCCGGCATTGCCTTTTTGAATCAGACATGACTTGGCCGTAGTTCCGCCCATATCGAAACAAAACATATCCTGCACATCAAACATGCGCCCGTAGTACTGGGAAGCGATTACTGCCGCCGTGGGACCGGATTCAATAATCCGCACCGGAAAATCCCTTGCTGTTTCGATGGTGGTTATCCCACCCGAAGACAACATAATATAAATCGTTCCATCAAATCCCAATGAGCCCAGCCGGCCACTTAATTTTTCCAGATACCTCGCCGTAATCGGTTTAACATAGGCATTGGTTACCGTGGTACTGGTTCTTTCAAACTCTCGAATTTGGGGGAGTACTTCAAAGGATGTCGATAGATAAAGCTCCGGTGCCTGCGCCTCTACCATTGCTTTAATTTCATTTTCATGGACCGGATTTTCATAGGAGTTAATCAGGCAGATGGCCAGAGATTCGACCCCCTTATCCTGCAATTTCACCAATGCTTGTGAAACGGATTCTTTTTCAAGCGCCTTTAGCACGCGACCGTCACTGGCAATGCGTTCGTCGACCTCCATCCTAAAATCCCGTGATACCAGCGGCTTCGGATACTCGGAAAAAATATCATAAGCATCATATCGGATCTCACGACCAAGCTCCAAAACGTCCTTAAACCCTTTGGTCGTTATCAGTCCGGTGATGGCGCCCTTTCTTTCAATAATGGCATTGATCACCAGTGTTGTCCCATGAATAAATTCCGATATTTCAGAAGCCATCCCCGGCACTGCCTCCGAGAGCGCATCAACACCCTCAGCCACAGCATCAGACGGATCTGTCGGTGTGGTCAGACACTTATGGGTATGGATTTCACCGGTATCGCTATTCACCAGGACAAAGTCGGTGAATGTACCGCCAATATCGCAGCCTAAACGAAATATACCTTTTTCCAATGTTTACCTCTTCTTCGGTTTGCCGGTTTCCCGTTAGCCGGTTTGCCCGTAAAATCCTCTCCAAATTACATCCCACGAACCGGCCCACGGGCTAACCGGCTAACGGGCTAACGGCTTAAAATAGCCGCGGTTCCTGCCATTCGCCGAACACGTTTCTGAAAACGTCCGTCATTTCGCCTACCGTGGCATACGCCTGACAGCATTTTACCAAATCGGGCATGACATTTTTATCGGATCGGGCGGCACTTTCCAGATCTTTTAGCCTTCGGGTTACCAATTCGTTGTCCCGTTCGGCCCGTAATTTTTTTAGGTTGTTAATTTGTTTATCGGCCCATTCTTCGTTATATCCGTGGAGCTCCACTTCAGGTTGCTCGCCTTCTGTGTATTTGTTGACACCTACTTTAATAGCCTCTTTGGCCTGAAGCGATTTCTCAAATTCATAGGCCTGTTGCGCCACTTCCCGCTGTATGGATCCGGTGGTGACGGCGGTGACCATCCCTCCTGCTTTCTGAATTCGTTCCATCTCTTCTTGGATTTTATTTTCCATCTCTTTGGTTATGGTCTCGATAAAGTAAGAACCGGCCAGGGGATCCACGGTATCCCGCAACCCCACCTCATCCATCAGAATTTCGAGTGTCCTTAAGGATAATAACGCCGCTCGTGGTGTGGGGATCGTATAGGCTTCGTCAAACGAACACAGGGCGGTGGTCTGAGCGCCCCCCAAAGCTGCGGCCAGCGCGTAGTAGGCGCCGCGCATGATATTGTTTTCAGGCTGCTCCTTGGTCAGCCCGCTGCCTCCCCCACCGAATAACCCCCGTAAAAACAGTTTCTTCTTTTCCGTCACACCATAATCATTTCGGAGCATTTTGGCCCAAATTTTCCGGGCGGCCCTGAATTTCGCAATCTGCTCCCACATATTTCCATAAACGTTAAAATTAAACGTGAGGCGTCCCACAAAGTCTTCGGGCTTTATGCCACGTGCAACCACATTGTCGATATACGCCCGGGCAATCTCAAAAGCGCAGGCAATTTCCTGCACCGGTGTGGCGCCGGATTCGCGAATATGGTAGCCGCACACACTGACAGGGTTACAGCGTGGCAGCTCTTTCATGGCGTACTCAATCGTATCACCGACAAGTTTCACGGCCGGTTCGGCAGGAAAAATCCAGGCCCCGCGACCGATCATCTCTTTTAGAATATCGTTTTGAGGCGTCGCGCTGATCACTTCCTTGGGAAAGCCGAATTTTTCAGCCACGGCCTGATACATGGCAAGCATCACACTGGCATTGGCATTAATGGTCAAGCCGGACCCAATTTTATCAAAAGGGATATCTTTAAACGCAATCTCAAAATCCCTTAGTGAATCCACCGCCATTCCCACCCGCCCAACTTCTCCTTCAGCCTTGGGGTTATCCGAATCCAATCCCATCTGGGTAGGCAGATCAAAGGCAACATTCAGGCCGGTCTGACCATGGGAAATCATATACAAAAAACGCTTATTGGTTTCCTCGGGCGTACCGAAACCCGTGTACTGACGGGTCGTCCAGGCCCTGCTGCGATAGCCGCTGGGATGAAGGCTGCGGGTAAACGGAAATTCACCGGGATCGCCTAGGTCCTCCTGGTAGTCAAATCCAACCGCATCCAGATCATCTTTATTATAACTTGTTTTTATTCGAATTCCCGACTGATAGATGACATCTTCGATGCCACCTTTGTCGTTTTTTACATATTTGGCAACCCCCATGAACTCCTCCTCTCGAACTTAAATCAATGCGTGGATAGTTTCAGCGATTTCATCAAAGGTCGCACCACCCGGGAATACGGCTTTAATGCCCATTTCGGTTAATTTTGGAATATCTCTTTTGGGTATCACGCCCCCCACAACCACATGGACCTCTTCCATCTCCTCGGATTTTAACCGATCAATTAATTTTTTACAGATAGGAAGATGACCACCGGTCATGATGCTTAACCCCACGACGTCCACCGACTCTTGCATGGCGGTGCTTAAAATCTGGTCGAGACTCTGGTGCAATCCGGAATAGATCACCTCCATACCCGCATCCCTAAGAGCCAGTGCCACGACCTTGGCGCCGCGATCATGGCCATCCAAATCCGGTTTGGCGATAAGAACCCTGACTTTTTTTTCTGGCATGTGCTCGTTCCTTTAGTTGTTGTTATCTACTTTATCAAAATCAGCCAACACGGCTTGTTGGCCTTTCAATATGTGTTTTTTAACCAGGCGTTCGGTTTCTTCCACATCCCGCCTGCGTATGTAAACCAGCATCTGGCGATGATCTTCATTACTGGCCTGGGCAAGACTGGCTTTTTCCAGGATAATCTTTCGGAAACGGTGGAACTGATCCTGGAGGGTTCCGATCATACGAATCAACCGCGTATTGCCGCTTAAGGCATACAATAATTGATGAAATTCCGTATTAATCTCGACCAGCTTGTTCAACCGGCCATCTTCCAAATGTTTTTGAAAATCATTGATTTTTTTATCCAGAGAAGTCAGTTCACCGGGCCCATGTCGAAGGGCCGCCAGACCCGCCGCATAACTTTCCAATGCACTGCGAATACCGAAAATCTCATTGATATCTTCGCGGCTGACACCGACAACTTCAAACCCGCCGGTTTGTCTCTGAACAATCAGCCCTTCCCGCTCCAGCTTATGGATCGCTTCTCGAACAGGTGTTCGGCTGATACCCATTGCTTCGGCGATACGATTCTCCACCAGCCGTCCGCCCGAAGCAATATCCCCCCGCAGAATCGCCTGGCGCAGGTCCTGATAAACATGCTGCCCGAGTGACTTTCGTCGGCCAATCGTCTTTAGCGGCCCCAGCGACGTATTTTTTACTTTTGCGCTTTGCATAACTTCGTGGCTATTTCCAATAAACGACAGTATTAAATGACGCCTTTTTCTTTAAGGGTTGCCAGCATATCTTCCGAATAGCCAATCTGGCCGTAGAAAGTTTTGTTGTGTTCCCCGAAACGCGGGGGAAAATCAAGCTGGCGGTTGTTTTTCTCAAGCAACGGCGTCATATAGGGTGATGGTGCCAGGGTAATTTTAGTGCCGGTTGCCGAATCTTGCGAGTGGAGCAACCGTTTTTCAACCAGCGGATCCTTGATTACATCTTCGACCAAATTGATTTTACTAATGGGTACCGTGATCGATGTGCAAAGGTCAATCAACGATTGTGTCGTATGGTTTTTCGTAATCGCATTGATGTCCCGGTTCAAATTGACGACATCGTTAATGCGGCCCTCATTTGTTTCGTAATCCGATTTGTCCAAAGATTTAAAAATATCCTGGGAGGCAAACGTCTTCCACTGTCGATCATTCCCAACGGCAAGGTAAACAAACCCATCCTTTGTTTCGTACACCGAGACCGGGCTGAAAAACTCATGGGTGTTGCCTCGCCGGGTCACTTCTTTTTTAAAACTGGCGGACATGGTGATGGGAACCGTCAGCCAGGACAAAGAGGATTCAAACATGGATAGATCGATTCGTGACCCCTCACCATTAACTGCGCGTCGGTATAAGGCTTTCATCACCATGCCGTAAGCATGTTCACTGGTCCCCATATCGGGCAGTGGAATGCCGAGTACCATCGGGGCGCCATTGGCCTCACCGGTCATTTCCATCAGTCCGGATCGGGCCTGTAAGATGGGATCATAAGCGCCCTCATTACTATCCGGCCCGAACCCGGTGACGCCCAGCCAGATGATATCCGGTTTAATCGATTTTAAGGTATCATAATCGATCCCCAGCTTGGTATAATTTTTGGGAAGCTGGTTGGTTGCAAAGATATCAACATCCAATTCTTCAATGAGCGAACGAAAAATCTTTTGCCCTTCCGGGTCTGCCAGATTAAGGGTTAACGCTTTTTTGCCGGCATTGATGGCAAGGTAGTAAGCGTTCATACGCTTTTCACCGAGCACGTTTTCGCCGATAAAACGGTTGGGATCGCCGTAGACGGGATGCTCCAAACGGATAACCTCCATGCCATCCATGGCCAGGCGGTAGGTCAAATAGGGAAGAACCGTGGCTTGCTCTAAAGACAGAATCCGGACATTCTTAAAAAGCTCCATAAAACACTCCTGTTATAATTTACCTAAAATCTCTCTAGCAATAATAATTTTTTCGACTTCTTTGGTCCCCTCATAGATCTCAAGCACTTTAGCGGCCCTGTAAAACCGCTCGATATCATAATCGTCGAAATATCCATATCCGCCATGCATTTGAAGTGCTTCGTCAACAACTTCCACCGCCGTTCGGCAAGCGAATAACTTGGCCATGGCCGTCAACCGTGTATCGGCCATACCGTTATCGAGCAGCCATGCCGACTTATAAACCATATTTCGAGCAGTCTCGATTTTGGTGGCCATTTCGGCCAGCTTGAACTGGGTGGCTTGAAACGCCCCTAAAGGGCGACCAAACTGTTTCCGGCCCTTCACATGCTTAACGGCCTGATCCATCGCACCCTGGGCCAAGCCCACGCCATGGGCGGCTACATAGGCCCGGGAGCGATCAAAAAAATGCATCAGCTGAATAAAGCCGTTTCCTTCCACACCCACCAGGTTTGTCTGGGGTACCCGGACATTGTTAAAGTAGATGGCGGCGGTATCGGAACATCTCAGGCCCATCTTACCATGCATAATATCGGCTTTATATCCGTCCCGGTCCGTTTCAACGATAATGATACTGTGCCGGGCACTTTTGTTTTTTTCATCCGGATTCGTCAGGCAAAAGACGAGCATAAACGTCCCCACCGTGCCGTTTCCAATCATCACCTTGCTGCCGTTGATAATGTAGTCATCGCCATCTTTTACCGCCGTTGTTGCTACGGCGGCGGTGTCACTACCCGCTTCCGGTTCAGTGATGGCAAACCCCATAATACCCTTGCCCCCACCAAACAGGGGTTCCAAATATTTCTTCTTCTGTTCTTCCGTACCAAAAAGCAGAAACTCCTCGGCACCGAAAGTCAACGAACACAACTGCTGACCGATACCAGGATCAATCCGCCAGAATTCCTCTAAAACCATGGCATGCTCAAGGTATCCCAGCCCGGGACCGCCGTATTCCTCAGGAATGAATAAGCCGATTAGATCAAGTTGCCGGGCTTTTTTTATAATTTTAGCCGGAAAGGTTTCGTTCAGGTCAAAATCCCGAGCCACATTGGCGAATTCTCCCCGCGCAAATTCTCGGGCGGCTTTTTGAATATCAAGGTGTTCCTTTGAAAGCGTAAAATCCATTTTCCCATCCTTTTAATATTGAGACTATAGAGGAATATTCCCGTGACGTCTAAATGGCTTTGGCCTGCTTTTCTTTTTCAACATCCGTAACGCCTTGATCAGTTGAGGCCGGGTTTCCTTGGGTGCAATGATTTTATCCACCAGCATATTGGAAGCCGCGTGAAACGGGTTCGAATATTTATGGTCATATTCTTCGATCATCTGTGTCCGAAAAGCCTCGGGATCGTCGGCGGCCTGAATCTCTTTTCTGAAAATCAGGTTGACGGCGGTGGCAGTGTCCAAAACAACCAGTTTGGCAATCGGCCAGGCCAACATCAGGTCGACCTCCATTCCCACACAGCACATGGCCATGACCGCGCCGCCATATTCCTTCCTCAGGGCCAAAGTAATCTTAGGTACCGTTGCTTCCGCATAAGCATACAACATTTTTGCCCCGTGCCGAATGATCCCTAAATGCTCCTGTTTGACGCCGGGAAAATACCCGGGCACATCGACCAAATTGACCAAGGGGATATTAAACGCATCGCATAAACGTATAAACCGCGCCGCTTTATCGGAACTATTGACATCCAGGCATCCCGCCAGGACTATGGGTTGATTTCCAACAATGCCTACGGTCATGCCGTCGAGCCGGGCAAAACCGATAATGATATTTTGTGCAAATTTGGGAAGGAGTTCAAAGAAGTCGCCGTGATCCACAATCCGCCGGATCACCTGGCGCATGTCGTAAGCTTTTCTGAAGTTGGCCGTAACAATTTCTTCAAGGGTATCATCCGTTCGGTCGGGATCATCGCTACCATCGGTAGCTATCGGCGGCATCTCCGTATTATTTGAAGGAAGATAACTCAGTATTTTTCGAATTGTCTTTAAACACGCTTCCTCGTTTGGTGCCACCAAATGGGCCTGCCCTGTAATCTCACTGTGGACCTTGGCGCCGCCTAAATCCTCCAAAGTGACATCTTCACCGGTGACGGACTTGATCACGCCCGGACCGGTAATGACCATCTGGCTGGTTCCTTCCACCATAACGATAAAATCGGTTAAAGCCGGAGAGTAAACCGATACACCCGCGCAAGGCCCCATCATGGCGGAAATTTGAGGAATCACACCCGAGGCCCGGGTGTTTCGGTAAAACATACCGGCAACGCCTTTGGATGCAAAAAAACCTTCGTGGAGTCTACCGCCCCCCGAATCGAAAAGGCCGACAATCGGGGCTTTCATCTTGAGGGCCTCATCCATGATGCGACAAATTTTCTGGCCATGAACAGTGCCCACCGAACCGCCCAGTACCGTGGCGTCCTGAGCGTATGCAAAAACCAGGCGCCCTTCAACTTCCCCGTAACCGATAACAACGCCATCTCCGGGAACCTTTTTGGCTTGCATGCCGAATTCCACTGCCTGACTTTCAGCCAGCTCATTGATTTCCACAAAGCTGTCTGAATCGAAAAGCGTCGCCAACCGTTCCCGGGCGGTTAGTTTACCTAGTTTGCGGCGTTTATCGATCGCTTTTTGCCCACCACCCAGTTCCGCCTTCCGCACTAAGTTGTCTAATCGCGTCCGTTCGGTTTGGTGACTCGTTTGCTCCGGCATGATGTTGTTCCTCCATATGGATCGTTGGCCGGTGAATCTGTTAGCCCGTCAGCCCGTCAGCCCGTTAGCTCGTTAGCTCGTTAGCTCGTTAGCTCGTTAGCTCGTTTGAATTTGTGCCAACCCGTTGATGGGTCACTCTCTATGAATTACATATTATACCAATTCGCCGGCTGGCCATTGATGGGTGAAAAGATAGGTGATAGAAAAGTTTCTGTAGCAACCCTGTTCTGCCGGCTAACAGGCCAACCGGTTAACGGGCTAACCTTTCTATAATTCATCCAATAACAACCAGCACCTCACCGCCCTGGACGGCCCCGCCCTTTGTACAACAAATTTCCTTGATCGTCCCAGCGGCCGTTGCGGCAATGGGCATTTCCATTTTCATGGCTTCAAGGGTAAGTATTTCCTGATCTTCAATGACGGTATCGCCTATTTCCACCTTGATATCGCAGATGACACCCGGCATCGGTGCATTCACATCAGCCATGGATTTCCTCCCATTGGTAATTTAAGAAATGTCATAATTGTATACCGTATACAATTTTTCGCGTCAAGCTAAATTTCGTTCCATATATATTTATCCCGGAACAGCATTAAGACCATTTTGACAAGCGAAAAACAATTACGATCGAATGTCGCATCGCCGAAAAACGTCACATTGACACATCAAAATACCATGGCAATCTTTACTATATATGAATAAGTTCTCGCGCATATATCGATTGTTGGGTTTAGTGGCAGGCCTCTATATTGTAATCTGTATTGTAATAGGATGCTCGCCTGGGGAAGAATCAGAGTCGTCGTTTATCAAAGATGTGACGTCCTCTGCTTCCAGAATGAAAAACTGGCCCCAGGAGGCACCGCAGACCCGGCGCCTCCTGGATAAATTCAAGCCCCGGATTTTCGTTGCACCGGACGGCTATATTCCTATGAGCTTTTACCAAGATTATCTTCCCCAATGCGTGGTTCGGGACCGAAAAAATCCGCGGGCCGCCCCCACACAACCGGTTAGCCGGGCAATGTTAAAAAATATCCAATTCAGTGCCACTCAATATCTCGATTATCTTCTCCCGGCCCAAACCGCCCGCGCGCTCACCATTAATGATATTCACCCCGAAATGTATGGTCGGATTTACACGGATGTCCTGCCAACCGAAACAGGCCGAATGTCTCTGGTGTTTTTAAAATATTCCCTGGTCTTTCCTTACAGCGGCCTGCCATCTGAAATCGGACGCCTGAAAAAATGGGGCAGCCGACTCATCGGAAATCCCACCGGCTGGCATGAACTCGATATTCATGGCGCCATTCATATTGTTCTGGATGCAATAACCCACCAACCCCTCGGCGTATTGTTGGCTCAACACAACCATCATCGCGTCTATCTGGCAGGGAAGGATTTCAAATGGCCCGAGGACAACCGCGTGCCCATATCCTTTTCCCAGTTTTCCAACGAACCCTATTTGATGAATGATAACGCCCCCTATCGCCTGGAACGCACGGTGGGCAATCCGATGCACATTGCTTATCTTTTTGGTGCAACCGACAAGGCCCCTTTGGGTGCCGGAATGGACAAGGTGTTCTCAGAAAAAGGCGGGGCAAAGGAAGTTTCCAATAAGCTGGTCCTGTTGCCATTGGATGATCCACTCTATACGGCCTGGATCCCCCTGGGTAATATCGAGAAAATATGGGGATTCTGGGAAACCTGGTATCGACGGGGACCGCCTGGAATCGATTTTTATACACTGGGGGAGCTAAAGAATTTGGCTGATTTAATGGCTTTCTGGTTTATCGACCCTAAAGATGTTCGGTTTTTTAGTTTGCTTGAGAAAAACTTTCAGGACTTCGAAGACTACGATTTGACCCCTGCGTTGAAACCTCAACGCCATCGCCTGGCAAAGGCGTTGAGGCGTACACGACATGATTGATACAACCGGTTAAAAATGATCCAGCGCATATTGTACGGCTGCTGAAGCATCGGCCAGGCCATGACCGGTGGCGTCGTCATGGCCCATTTCGGCTTGAAAGTTAAAACGCGGATGACAACGACCGGTACGGATGTCAATTGCCGTTTTCGTCATCGACTCGGTAATCTGTGCGGGCAATAGATCCGGCTTGGCGTTTAAAATCAGGGCCGCAATACCTGCGATTTGAGGGGCTGCGGCCGATGTCCCGGAGAAAAGCGCCCATCCATCATTGGCCGTGGTCCCATCACTATCAGTGTCTTCGCCTGTCGGCTGGCTTTCAAACAGATCCAATTCGCACCCCGGTTGGACCGGCAGCATGATATACTGCGCTCTGGGAATCAAACCGACCAAACCGCAAACATCGGGGACGGTTACATTTTGAAACCATGGGCTTGGGTACCCGCTGGCATAGTTCGATGTACGTAAACCCAGATCCCCGGCCATGTAGACACCACCCGCAGCAAGCACTCCCGGTACCTGAGGCTCGATGGTAAAACCCCCATTACCGGCTGAAAACACAACAAATATCCCCTTTTCAATGGCGTCAAGAATTTCGGCCGCCCAGGCCAAATCATACGTATCCGGCGAGCCGGTTGGTGGATAAGGCCCATCCCCTCCCCATGAATTGGTCAGAATGGCCGGGGAATCCTGTTTCGCCATAAGAAATCCACCGATCGCTCCCACAAGGTTTCCATTCTCATCAGAGGCCCTGACCGGCTGTACCGTGGTCTCAGGAGCTATGGCAAATATATTGGCCGATTCACCGGTTCCGTGGCCCACCGGATCTTTGGTTGGACTCGTACCCGGAACAACACTTTTCGCCGGTAACACATCATAGTGGTGGGCGGCAAAAAACGGATGGGCATACTGGCCGCTGTCCACCATGGAGACCTTTACGCCTTTGCCTCTGAAACCATCTCGATGCGCCTTGACAGCACCCAAGCCAACAGCAACATCATCAGGCACCCGTAAATGAAATTGATTCACAACCGGAGGAATCGGCGATGGGAAAACCGATTGAAGAAATCTTGGGCGCTCGATTAAAACGCCTTCAATTTTCATTTTCGAGGATTTCGCTCTACCATGACCAAGCATCGGTGGCTGTTTATTTCCCACAATATCGAGGTGCGTGACGTACCGTTCACGACCCCCTTCGGCATGCATGAGACGATCGACCGTCACCACTTGCCCCCCGCAAAGTTCTTCAAACGCCCGGGGCGGCCCCGCAATAGCAAATCCCAGCCTGCTTTCGGCCACAATATGGAATCCAATGGACTCAAGTGCTTGTTGGCTTTGTTTTAAATCCGTAAGTGTGGCCTGATAGGCCTTGGCCGATTTAGGGTAGGACCTTCTGGCAAAAATATTTTTTTTACCCCTGGAGTTAACCGAAACATACCCTTGGAGCACCTCAGGGAGTATTTGGTCGGTCTCTATTTGATACGGTATTCTCGGGCTCATGGATGACACCTCCCTTTGCTGAAAAAGGTTTGAGGAACTTAAAACCGTCGCGGCTTCGGAATGGATATATCCATCACATAATCCGATAATTCAGCTGGTACCGATAACGTCAACGGCCTTTCAGGTAGAAGTTGTTTAACTTGAAACACTTCTTTAAATCGGGATACTGCCACCGCTGATTAGCAGCCCTTGACGCATGGGCGCGACTTTTAAACCCCGTTGCGTGAACCAAATATCAACATCAGGCGAGGGCCCTTTTTCCGACCAGATCAGGATCGCTTCAATATAATCGTTACTCATTTTATTTCCATTATGTCTGAGGGCTCGCGCAAAAATAATTTCACATTTTAAGCGTCGAAGTAGACAAGATCTGTTGTAGTTGATCAAGGGCCATATTGCCGCCGCTTAAAACCAGGACCACTTTTTTACCAGCCAGTCTTTCACGATAACGCCAAGCGGCCGCCAGCGGTATAGCGCCGGCACCCTCGGCCAGGTTATGCGTGTGATGAAGCAACATAACAACGGCTTTTTTAATCTCATCATCGTCTACGAGGAGAAAATCGTCCAGGTACTTTCGCATGATCGCTTGGGTGTTTTCAAAGGGAACCCGGGTGGCAACACCTTCGGCAAAGGTCTTCATGGGAGCGGTCTTCATTTCCCCTGAAGACCAGCTCATCTGCATGGCCGGCGCCTGTGCGGATTGTGCGCCGATGACTTCAATCTTGGGATTAATGCTTTTGGCTACGATGGCAGTACCGCAGGCGCCGCTACCACCCCCCACCGGAACGATAATGGTCTCGACATCGGGCAGGTCTTCCACGATTTCGAGGGCATAGGTGCCCACGCCGCAAATGAGCGGGGCATCCGTGGGGCCTACAAAATAGCCTCCGGCGTCTTTCGCCTCGGTCATAATCCATTCTCGGGCCGTGTCAAAGTCCGGCCCGTGAAAAACGACTTTCCCGCCAAGACCTTTCATCGCCTCTACCTTGCCGGGGTTAGCGCCTTCGGGAACAGCGATCGTCGCCTCAATGCCGTATGCTCGGGCAGCAAAAGCGATACTCTGGCCATGATTGCCGGTTGATGCCGTATACAGACCGGAGCGGCGGGTGTCAGCATCCATATTGGCTGCCAGATTCAAACCGCCACGCACTTTAAACGCGCCGATCGGCTGATGGTTTTCATGTTTAATCCAGATATCCGCCCCCAGCAAATGGCTGAGCGTTGAATAATGGTACAAAGGGGTCGGCTTTAAGTAACGGTAAACATTCGGTCGAGCGGCCATAACATCGGCCAAAGTGGGCATATCGCTTTTCATTTCAAACTCTCCATCCATCGTTATTTACCAAACCCCATGAAGTCTCCTAAATGAAAGCGCGAAGCGATTCCATACTTCAACATTCAATATTCCTTGTTCGATATTCGATATTCACGATTGTGACTTTCACCGAACAAACGGTCTCAATCGTGCAGTGCTGAACTTTGACGCAGCTTCAAAATCGCCTCGGCCAGAGGCAGGTCATTGGGAGTGGTAATTTTGATATTGTCAGGGACTTCCGGAAATAACCGTCACCGGCAGACCCATTCTTTCAACCAATTGGGCATCATCGGTACCCTTGTATTCGGTGTCGCGCGCCGACTGATGTGCCCGCCGAATAACCTCTAAACGAAATGTCTGGGGCGTTTGGGCCATCCAGACGGTGCTCCGTGCCAATGTTGCTTGAATGCAATGGGCACTATCCACTGCCTTTAATGTATCCGTTACAGGCAGGGCCAGGATGCAGGCGCCTGTTTCCCGTGCTTTTTCGACGGTTTCAACAATATGGTGGGGCCGAACAAAGGGCCTCACACCATCATGGATAATCACGATGGAATCTTTTTCTTGAATAGCGTTTAAACCATTGTAGACAGATTCCTGTCGCGTGGGGCCTCCGCTTACCAGGGAGAGGGGGGTGTCCAAAGTCATCTTGGACAACACTTCGGTTTTGCAATACACCCGTTCATCGGGAGATAGGACCAGAATCATTCGATCGATCATTGCGGATTTATCAAAAACAGATAGGGTGTGGGCCAGAATCGCCCGCCCGCCCAGGGGGAGGAACTGTTTGCCGATCGTTTTTCCCATGCGCACGCCCTTTCCGGCGGCAACGATAACGGCAGTCGTATTCATGTCAAGAGACCTATCTCAAGTATTCGAGTTCTTTGGGCAAAGGGACCCCCTTCCCCATGGTATCTTCGCCGTAATTGACATTGGCCAAAATCTCTATATCCCGCAGGGCGCGGGAATCACCCTCGAATACCACTTCGGAGATGTTTTCCTTGTTGATTTTTCCACCGGCCCATTGAATATCAAGGACACTGCCGGCATCGAAGCGATCTTCTTTAACCAGTAATTCCACCTGCCCGCCGTAGTGCTGCACGATTTTGGCCACCAAAAGACTGGGACGGGAATGAAACCCAAGTTTAACCGGTATCCCAACGCGAATTTGAGATCGGGCCATATTCTCTTTTAAAATATCCAGAGAGAGATTCCGTCCTTTGTTCATATAATGACAAACAAAGTAGATGCCGTAGTTGATGCTGTGATCCAGCAAGGTCCATTGGATCAATAATGTCACTCAAGCGGTCCTGGACATCTTTATAGATGTTTTTATATCCGGCATCATGAAGATGGCGCTCATATAAATGCAGCAATCGTCCCACCATCTGAAGGAAGATGAAACCCGACAGAAAAAAAACTGCGGAGCTGTTTTAATTTAACCTCCGCAAAGCGCAACCCGCCGTAGATCACATAGGTATCAAATGAGGATTGCAGGTTGTGAACCAGCATTTCAAAACGTCGAATTTCAACTTCGTTAATTTTGTTTGGAACGATCTCACGGATCTGCGCCGGTGTATAGGGATTATAAAATTCCAGTTTATCAAATTGTTCCGCAATTTTTAAAAATTCGTTGGCAATGATTACGACATGACGCCTTTGTTCATCCCGGGCTTCATCATTAATGTCAAAGGCTAACATCTCACCTGTGGTGATTCCCGGAAAATCAGCCGATGAAAAGGAGTGTTTAGGCATGTCGATGTTTAAACGGCGGGCTTCTTAATGGCCACCGGAGCAAGGCGAATGAGGCACCCATTGATAAAATCGATGGTTTTGAATCCATTTTTTTCAAATAATTCGACATCGGGTAGAGTATAAAATCCCAGGCGATTACAGATATGCTTCTGAGAGTAACCGCCTAAGCTCAGATGTCGAACGGCTGACGATAGCTCCCGGTAAAAAAACCAGACGGTGCTATTTTTCGCCCCATGGAAATCGAGAAAATCTTCTAAAACCTGAGAGGTACTGATCAGTCGGGAATAGAGCTTCTTGGTAAAATAATCGCGATCATTGCGCAGCTGCGAAACGTAGCGACAGCATCGCAAAAAATCGCAGGACAATACCCGTACTTTGGCCTTAAATGAATGTTTCACAAGCCTCTTGCCCGGGTTCGATGACATCCATTAAAGAACGCTCCCTTCAGAACGACAACGGTGATTCCTTCCCCGATGGACATATTTTTTAAGTTTTGGCATCAGGCTCACCCTAAAAGACCTCTTTTACGGTACTCACGGCCGGAGTCGTCCATAAGCCGAATCCTGTAGTCTGTATTGAGTTACCCCGCCACAGATGACAATCATTCATCTCATGGATACCGGTTGCCCGGTACCTCTTGCAACCGACCCGGAAGCTCGGACGGGCCATCCTTTAACACTTCCCTATTTGGTTTTGCACCGGATGGGGTTTACCCAGCTTCTTCGGTCACCCGAAGAACTGGTGCGCTCTTACCGCACCGTTTCACCCTTACCCGACATCGACCGGAAAACCGGCCGTTATCCGGCGGTCTACTTTCTGTTGCACTTGCCTTCGCGTCACCGCGACTCCACGTTATGGAGCATCCTGCCCTATGGTGTTCGGACTTTCCTCCAGTCGTTAAAAACAACCAGCGATTGTCTGGACGACTCCGACCGTCGGCCGAATATAACGCTAAATACATTGGGATTCAAGCCACAGCCGGAATCCCAATCGTTGTTTATCCATCGGATATGGCCTGGAAGATTTAACAATGAGCCTCAAGCTGAGAATGGATCAGCCATCGGAATCGGCCGGTGGATCATGGTAGATAATCCGCTGGCAATTGGGGCACACCAGAAGGCTTTCATAGCGTTGCAAGTCATTATACAATTGGGGGGGAATATTCATATTGCAACCCTTGCAAACTTCGTCCTGGACGGCGGCTATGGCCAGGCCTTGTCCTTTAAGGGTTTTAACGTGCTGGTATCGTTCTATCACAGCGGGCTCAATTTCACCGACGAGATTCGCCTTGACATTCTCTAACTTTTCACGTTCCCGCCCTTTTTTTTCAGATTGTTGACGGATGACTTCCCGCTGCCTGTTCAGCTGTGCTTCGAACTGTTTAAATTCCACCTTTTTGCGCGGAGAGATCCGCTTTGGCTTCATCCATCATTTCCAACGATTCGATCATTTTATCCTCAATGACGGATCTCTCGGTTTTCAAATGCTCAATTCCCGCCAGCAACGCCTGATATTCCTTGTTATTTTTTACGGAATTGAGTTTGTTATTTTCCTTTTCAATCTTGGACGAGAGGCCTTGGCTATCCCCTTCCCAGTCCCGATATTGCTTTTCTAGGGTGACGCTTTTATTTTCTACCCGTTCTATTTTTAATTTAAATTCTAATAGTTGACTGTCCAATGTTTCCAACTCTTCCGGGATCTTGGTCAGCAAGTGGATAATTCCACTAATGTCATTCTCCACGGTTTGCAATTCCGCCAGGCGTTGAATCTGTAATTTTATCGACATGGTCTCCTTCAGGTGCGAATGATCACGGCCGGTTCAAATTTCGATAAACCCCATATGGGGGTTTTCCTCTTCTTTACGAGCAAATCCATTAAATAATCAAACACTTTTCAAATGATCGAAAAAGGATCTTGTTCAATAGGGCATCCGGTTACGATTGCCTTTTCACCCATCTGTTTTAGCGTGTCTTTCAGTCGACGGGTTAAATCTTCCACCATCAGATGTTCGGAAGCAAAATGACCGATGTCGATCATCGCCCGCCCCATTGATTCCACCACCCGTCCGTTATGATAGGACAAATCCCCGCTGACAAACACCTGGGCGTCAGAGGCTAAAAAGGCCGGGATAAGGCTGCCGCCGCTACCTGTGCAGATGGCCACCTTTCGAACCGGTAGATCGCGATCCCCCACCAACCGAATCGATGCCAGGCCAAGTTTTTTTTTAATATCGGATACCAGCCGGGCCAAAACGGTTTCTTTTGGAAGCATCCCGATTCGACCCAGGCCGGTGGGCGAATCATTCGATAGGACGGATTTATCCTGAAGCTCAAGTCCGTGAGAAAGTGGCGATAGTGACATGCATTTTTTCAGCCCGAGTTTTCGGGCAAGCAGATCGTTTAAGCCCCCATGGACACTGTCTAAATTGGTGTGTGCCGCAAATATAGCCGTCTTGTTCGATGCTGCGCGCCGAATAACCTTTCCGGTAGGCGTATCAAAGTCAATTCGATCAAGTGCTTTAAAAATCAATGGGTGGTGGGTGATTAGAAGATCCGCTCCCGCGTTACAGGCCGCCTCCATGACGTCGGGCGTTGGATCTAAAGCGACCCATATACTTCGAACCGGCCAGTCGCCCCGCCCCACTTGTAAGCCGACATTGTCCCACTCTTCGGCCAAAGATGACGGTGCGATGGATTCCATGATTCGAATGACATCTGTGACCTTCAAGTCCATAGTTTTCTATAAATATAGGTGCGGTTTAGGGGTTGTGTACAGACAACCAAAGGTTCATGTGAAAAGTGGGCCCACCTGGATTCGAACCAGGGACCGACCGGTTATGAGCCGGTGGCTCTGCCAGCTGAGCTATGGGCCCTAATACCTCGCCGCTGGTACGTACTCACGGCTCGATGATTTGTCAAGAACTGACCCTTCAATTATCAATAAAATTTTTTAATTTTCGACTTCGCGTGGGATGACGCAATTTACGCAAGGCCTTGGCTTCAATTTGGCGAATCCGCTCCCGCGTCACGGAAAAATCCTGCCCTACCTCCTCCAATGTGTGATCTGATTTTTCTCCTATGCCGAAGCGCATGCGCAACACTTTTTCTTCCCTGGGGGTCAATGTTGCCAAAACTTTTCGCGTCTGTTCGGCCAGGTTCAAATTGACCGACGCATCGGAAGGCAGCATAAATTTTTTATCCTCAATGAAATCGCCCAGATGGCTGTCTTCCTCTTCACCAATGGGTGTTTCCAGGGAAATTGGCTCTCGGGCAATCTTGAGCACTTTACGAACTTTGTTCAGTGGTATTTCCATTTTCTCGGCGATCTCTTCCGGGTCGGGTTCACGGCCCAGTTCCTGAACCAAATAGCGGGAGGTTCGAATCAGCTTGTTGATGGTTTCAATCATATGGACCGGTATGCGAATGGTTCGGGCCTGGTCGGCAATGGCCCGGGTAATTGCCTGCCGAATCCACCAAGTGGCATAGGTGCTGAACTTGTAACCCCGTCGGTATTCAAACTTATCCACGGCCTTCATCAGCCCGATATTTCCTTCCTGAATCAAATCGAGAAACTGCAACCCACGGTTTGTGTATTTTTTGGCGATGCTGACCACGAGACGGAGGTTGGCCCGCGTCAGCTCACTTTTCGCCTTTTTGGCGCGTATATGACCGCTATCGATATTGGTCATGACGCGATGCATGTTCCGATACCTCACCTTAATCGCATTTTCCTTTTTCAACACCTCGTCGTCAAAGGTGGACAGCTCGGACCAAAGCCCCTCGATGTCACTTTTATTTAAATCGCTTCCTGCAGTCAGCCATTTCACAAACCCCTTCTTGTTATTGAGCTTCTCCCGCAGTTTGGTCGGAGATACCGCACAGGATCGGGCGCTTAAGGCAAACAGATCGTTCATATGATCAAACCATTGGCCCTGACGCCGAATAAGCTTTTCAATCTTGTGGACGATGGCACCCTCAAAACGCCAGGTTTTTAAAAAATTAAAAATTTTACGGTTCCGACGATTAATGGAACGTCTGACCCGACGTTGTTCCTGGGAAGACATTTTTTCGTTAAATAATGATTCTCTTAACGCTTTGTTTTCATCGTGAATCTCACGTATGGATCGGGCAACAACGAGAAATTTATCAATTTGAACGGCTTCCTCGACATAATTATCGCCCTCTTCCAGGTCTTTTAAAATATATCTAGGCCGAACGAGGCCGTTTTCCATTTTATCACTCAAATCGAGGATCGCCTCCACCCCGGTCTGGGTATCGATTAAGGCTTTTAAAACCTCCCGCTCGCCGTTTTCGATTTTTTTGGCAATTTCGACTTCACCTTCGCGGCTTAACAGGGTCACCATGCCCATTTCGCGCAGGTACAGCTTTACCGGATCATTAACACGCCCGTAATCAGGCGTTACGCTTGTTTTGGCTTTTACCGGCTTTTTGGTATCCGCTTTTTTTACCAGCGCTTTTTGAGGATCGACAATCTGAATACCCGCCTCATTCAACCGCAGAATGATTTCATCCAGTTGTTCAGATGTATATTCTTTCTGAGGTAGTTTGGCGGCAATATCATCTACCGCGATCTTTTTTTTCTTTTTACCTTTCGTTAGGAGAGCTTTGATCGTTTTTTCCAATACTGCAGCGCTCTCCTTGACCGCAGGCTTGCCTTTAGAACCGACATTTTTTTTGGGGGTTGACGCTTTTGCCATATGAACCTGCCTCCTACATCACCGAAATAAGAGTCTAATTATTCCATACTCGCCGATTTGCGAGTGTTATCTTTTATATCCAAAAGCAATTGCCGCGAAAGCCGGGCAACGGTTTCATGGTCTCCGGCAGCCTCGGCGATTTTGATTTTTGCCATTAATTGATGCCGCCCGCCGTCACTGATCCTTTTTTTATATTGGTTGATCGTTCGCAAACAATCTTTTTCGGACCATTTATCACCATCGCCCATGGCCAACGATGTAATAATCCGTTTGAGATCCGGATCTTTAGTCATTTCAATTAATTCGGGGATACCCGTTTCAGCTATTTCTTTATTTTCAATAATTTGACGCCCAATCGTCTGCAGCCGTGGATCCGTGAATTGCGCCACAATCCCACTTTCTTCGATTTGTGGAATCATCTTCGGATATTGAAGCAGCATGGCCACGATCAAACGCTCCAGCTTGAAAGCAGGCCCGGTGAAAGCATCGTTTCTCTTTTTCGAAACAGGGTTGCCTTTTGAAAGCATGTCGGGATGCCTATTTCCCGGAGCCGTCTGACGCATCTTTTCCCGTATCGCCTTTTCCTCCACACCGATACGGTCGGCCAGTTCACGGATATATAGTGACCGCGCCACCGGATCGACAATGGTCGTCAAAACCGGTTGCAGTTCGGAAATGATACGAATTCGACCTTCAACGGATAGACCGATTCGGTTAATCGCCGAATCGATTATAAATCCGATGATGCCCGGTGCATTTTTTGTGGCTTTTTCAAACGCGGCCGCCCCGGATTGGCGAACAAACGAATCCGGATCATGCCCATCGGGCAATACGAGCACACGTGCCTCAATCCCAGCCGCCAAAAACAGATTGCAGCTACGCAAGGCCGCCTTCACTCCAGCCTCGTCGGCATCGAAGATGAGAATCGTTTGCTCGGCATGCCCCTTTATCAATCGAATATGCTCATCGGTCAACGCCGTACCGAGCGTGGCGGCGACATTTTCAATCCCATTCTGGTAAAGGGTCAACAGATCGAAATAGCCTTCAACGATGTGAATGATACCTGTACGTCGGCATGCCTGACGGGATCGATTCAACCCATACAAGATCCGCCGCTTATTATAGATGGGAGACTCCGGGGAATTTAAATATTTCGGCTCCCCATCGCCCATGACCCTTCCACCAAAGCCGACAACACGCTCCCCCAAATCGAAAATAGGAAAAACAACGCGGTTGCGAAAACGATCATAATAACCGGTTTCGCGCCTGTTCGACACGATCAGGCCAGCGGCCTGGCCCTCATCAGCAGAGAAACCCGCCGCCTTTAAGTGGTCGTTTACCCCCTGCCATCCGTCCGGTGCTAAACCAAGGGCAAAATTGTCAATCGTTTCAGACGTGACACCCCGTTTTTTAAGATACGTCTGGGCTTGTTGGCCGGCAGCAGTATTCTTTAATGTCTGTTGATAATATTCCTTGGCTTTCTGATTGGCCGCCAGTAGACGTTGCCTGCGGTCTATATTTTTTTGCTGTTCCGGCGTCATTGCGCGCTGCGGAATCTCAATACCGTATCTCCGGGCAATCAGGCGCATTGCCTCCGGGAACGATAACCCCATCTGTTTCATTAAGAAACTGAAAGCGTCACCACCCTCACCACACCCAAAACAATGAAATATCTGTTTGTCGGGACTAACGGTAAATGAAGGGGTCTTTTCGGTATGAAACGGGCATAGCCCAAGGTAATTTTTTCCCGTTCTTTTAAGTCGAACCGAATCCGATACGATTTCAACAATATCGGCACGGTTCCGGATCTCGATTACTTTTTCATCGGGAATATAATTCACCAATGGCAAAAGACTTTTCCTTAGAACGGGAAATGAGGAATGCAACTGATTGCCGACTGATTTGGCCGATAGACGAAAACAATAAGGGTACCGGCCCTATCCGCACAATCTCCAAATACCTTAACAAATTCGTATGATTTCAACTGCTTAAATGCTATAAAGCTAAACCTTAATAATAATAATTTTAATCATACTTGTCAAGGATCGATTGTGATCTTCAATCGCAAAAAACCGGGGGCCCAGCCCATTAGACCAGTTCATAAGATCGGTCCATAAGTTCAGTTTACAAGAATGGATGCACCGGATAACGGTAACAGATCAGCCCCCTGTTTCAGCAAGGGCAATCGCCGCCTTCAAATCCAGAGAGCCGCTATACAGGGCATTGCCAGTAATAACGCCGGTAACACCCACAGCTTCAAGGGGCAAAAGGTTTTTTATATCGTTTAAAGTCGCCACGCCTCCGGAGGCAACCACAGGCACGTTGATGGATTCGGCCAGGTGGCGGGTTTGCTCGATATTCGGCCCGGTCTGCATGCCATCCCGATGAATATCCGTAAAATTAATGGCGGCCACGCCGCAATCTTCAAATTTTTTGGCCAGGTCGATGGCCGATGCCTGTGTGGTTTCAGTCCACCCTTCAATGGCGACTTTGCCGTCACGCGCATCAATGGCCACAACAATACGGCCCGGATAGTCCAAAGCCGCTTTTTTAATCATATCGGGATTGCGAATCGCTTCCGTCCCGATGATCACTTTGGCCACACCCAGGGTCATGTAGGTTTCGATGGTCCGGGCGTCCCGAATGCCACCGCCGACCTGAATGGGCGTATCGATGCTGCTAACAATTTTTTTAATCGCCTCGAGATTTTGGGGCCGCTGATTGAAAGCCCCATCCAGATCGATAACATGAATAAGACGGGCACCGGCATCGGCCCAACGCAGGGCCATCGCCGCCGGATCATCTGAAAAAACCGTTTCTTGATCCTGGCGCCCCTGGCGCAGACGCACACATTTACCCTGACGAATATCAACAGCAGGGATGATAATCATTTATGGCAACTTCCATTTCTTATTATTAGCGTGATCCCACCGATTAAAATCGTCCCGAATGGGTCCCCCAAAAAAAGGTCGGCGGCAAATATCATAAGGCGCCCTTGGTAGAACGAACCCCGATGACACGTTCATCAGGCTGGGTGGCCTGATCCAGGGCTCGACCAACCGATTTAAAAATCGACTCAACGATATGATGCTCGTTTTCGCCATAGGGCAGTCTGATATGAAGATTCATGGTCGCCCGGGAGGCAAAACTTTTAAAAAACTCCTTGGCCAGGGCCGTATCAAAAAATTGGCCGGACCGCCCCTCAATCGGTACATCAAAAACCATATAGGGACGATTGGACAAATCGATCGTAACATCGCTTAAGGCTTCATCCATGGGGGTTACGGCATGACCGAAACGCCGAATTCCTTTTTTAGTCCCTACGGCCTCGGCCAGAGCGTCGCCTAAAACCAGTCCAACATCTTCCACCATATGATGGAAATCAACCTCGATATCACCCTTTCCGGCAATCGTTAAATCAAAAAAGCCATGGGCGGTAAAAAGCGTCAGCATGTGATCGAAGAAGGGGATGCCGGTATCGATATCGGCCTTACCGGCACCATCTAAATTAAACTCAAGGCGGATGTCGGTCTCTTTGGTCTGACGTGTGATTGTCGCGGTACGTTTCATCTCTATTTTCAGCCCATTTTGTATATTAAGGTTAGGCAAGGATGTACTTCATCATATCTGGCAAGTCAAGAATGGCCGTATTAAAAATTGCCGCGCACAGGATAGCGCCACCTTTCGGGGATCAACCCCAAGCCTCTCCGCCAAAGCCACCCCATTTGTTTGCGTATTGCCTTGAAAGGAAAAAAAGCTTATGTATTGGATGATTACTTCTTTTGGTTTTCAAAGCTTACCCCTTATGGCTAGGACCATGACGATTTCTGAAACCACACCCGCCCATGCGTACCCAACGTTTCTGCCCTATCTTCCTTCGGGCAGGAGCGGAATCCACATTGACTTCATGCCACAACCGAAGGTTTCTGAAAAGGGCAATTCCGCCTTTCCATTCGAAACCCTTGATCTCCAGGACCCCTTGACCCATGCGATTAAAGCATCTCTTAAGACCGACGCCGGTAGTAAGATTGTGGATCTTTTGGTATTGCTTCAAAATGATCGCCCCCATCCCCCAAAAGATCTGTTGCCTGAATCGACCAACCCAGCGGTTGAACAACTCTGGAAACAGGCGTTTGATCGCTTATCTCAGGACAGCGCTTTTGATAAAATTTTTCACCCGTTAAGTGCACAAAAGACGACAGGTGGCCGCCTCATCCCATTTCGGTCACTCTTATATTGTACCTTTAAAAAACAATTTTTTCACCCGCCCTGTCCTTTATGTGGTGGATTGCTCGACCTGTGCCATGATGACGACATGCTGACAACCACCGGTTTGGACGCCTATACCCGATCACTAAAACGTTATCTGTTCTGTCCGACCTGCTATCAACTAGCGGGTGAGACCGACTTTTATACAAGTGAGTCATCCATAAAAACGAAAAACAGCGTGAAAACCGTCACAGACTTGATACTTAATCTTAAGAACCTCGTCACTTCAACGACGCCTACCCAACAGTTCCCATGCCGTGCTTGCTCTGAGGCCCAGGGTTGTCATGCTTCCGATGGACCTGTGGGGAACCGCATAGCATCATTTGCTTTTTACCCGTTTCAGCTATTCATTTTCAGGGCTGATTCGTTTGATACCGATCACCTCGCCCTTTACACATTGGCAAATGAGGCGTGCCCCCCCACGCCAAAAACGGTTATAAAAAAAGACCCACAACCAGCCCCCAACGAATCGATACGATTAATTCTTAACGGGCTTCTTTCCAAATGGCGGTTTGAGGCCTCAAAAGCGTCTGAAACCGACGACATCTCCAACACGCCTTATCAAACGAAAACGCCTGAGCCAAGATTCGTTGCGCCAACGGTCCCCTCGGCTCAAAATGACATTGCGGATAATCCAGATATGGATGAAACCATCATCGTTCATTCTGATGGAATTCCAAAGCCCGAAGGGGCGGATCGATCTTCCTTAATACAACCAGGTATCCCAACGAACATTTCCGATGGCATTCAAAAGGACCCGCAAATACCTGAGACCATCATCGTGAATACCAGATCATTAGCCCAAGATGATATTTGGCCCAAAGCAAATGAGAATGCAATTAATCATTCGAGCCTCTCTGCGCTCAAAAACAAGGACTTGGATCAAAAGCGTCCACGGGGAGACAAAGCTGCCATCCTCCCGGAAACCATTATCGTTCGACCGGGCGAAAACAGCCAACCGGAATCCAGAAAGGCACCCTCGGCAAAGCCCGCGCAATCGATATGGCCCGAAAAGATACCGGATGGTTCGGTAGGCAAACGCTTTACCTTCAACAAAACCGATGACCATTTAGCCGAAACCATTATCGTCAAACCAAAACCGAACCAAAAAAAGGAAAAATAAGGTGCCGGCCGATACGTCCCCATATAGTCTCGCCATGGCAATCAGGCAGATTTACGCAACCTATCCCGCCGATGCAGACCAACGGATAGAATCGTTTTTAAATAACCGACTAGAACAACTTTCGTGGCCGGCACGAATAGAACGTGTCCAGCAGGTCGCATCACAATTGGCGGAAAACGACCACTCCCCCCATCAGCGACCACAGGACAAATCGCCCGATGAAACCGGAATTCAAAACGATATCATTACCAAACTGTTCCCCTTGCTTCTGGGGAAAAAGGCCACCACCACAGACCTTGAATCGAAAGCCCAGTTAGAATCACTGGTCCAGGCTTTAAATACAATCTTTGATACTTTAAACCGAATTATCACGGTTATCAACACAACCCTTACGGGCACATCCTCCCAAGAGGAAACCATCCGGGGATTTATCGGCCAGAGTGTCGCAAACCAGTCATCGTCGTCTTCAATGGTTGCGTATCTGGGGCAGATCGAGCAGGCATTTTTAACTTCTCAGGAGGCGATGAAAACGGCCGTTCGAGACGTGATGGATGAGGTTTTGGCCGAGTTGGACCCAAATACCCTTGAAAACAGCTATATGGGGCCTTTACGGAAAAAAAAGATACTTAATGCCATTAAAGAAAAACATGATCGTTGCCGTCGTTGGTTTGAGTCAGACCAATTTGAGAAAAAGTTGTTAAGGGCATTTGAAAAAAGCTGTAGTCGGCATTTTAGGATCTGATTGACAGATATCTTCATTTTTTGATAAACATTTCATTTATATTCCACCATTTACCTTTAAGGAGGCTCCCATTGAAAAAAGGCGTTTATCTCCTGAGTATGATGATTCTGCCGATTTTAATCCTTTCCTGCGCACACCAACCGCCGCCCGTCCCCCAATGGAGATATGAACGCGAAGCCATCCACTTACAGATCCACGCCGATGCCAAATTAAATCTACATGCCGGTAAAGCCCATACGCTAATGATCTGTATTTACCAACTCAGGCGAAAAACGGCTTTTAACTCTTTGGCCGAAGAAATCGAGGGGCGTTACAAATTGCTTGAATGTCGGCCGTTTGATGCAACCGTCGCAGACACCAAAAGGCTTATCATCCACCCGGGCGATAATTTAAACCTGTTGATTGACCGCATAGAGGGGGCCCGCCATCTGGCTATCGTGGCGGGCTATTATTTGCTGCAGAAAAAACGAATCATCCGGGTTGTGGATTTTCCCGTTATAACGGAAAAGCATGGATTTATGGGAAGCAAAACCACCACTCGCGTCGGAAAGCTTAATCTGGGGATCATTTTCGGTGATCAACAAATAAAGGGTATCGAAATTAAATCCAAAGGAGCGCAATAACCAATGGACAAACCAGTCTTCTGGCATGAAGGGCTCTTTCTTCAGCCCCAGCACCTCCAATTGGAGAATCAATTTTTTCGTTCTCTGCTTTCCCCCATTCATCGATTCATGGCGCCCCATTTTTGGGGGATTGGCGGGATCCAAATCGCCAACGCCGGACTCGGGAATTTTTTATTTGACATCAACAGTTGTGAACTGGTTCTTTCGGACAACACCCATCTGGTTTATCCGGGGAATACGCTTTTTGAGTCCAGATCTTTTGAGGAAGGGTGGATCGACGGGAGCAAACCATTTACCGTCTATCTCGGTTTAAGGAAACTAGATCGGGCTGGCGAAAATGTCACGGTCATTCCCAGTCTGGACAATATTTCCGATATCGGGACCCGTTATGTCACAACCACAGACCCTGAGGAGATTCAAAGCCTATATGAAGAGAGCCCGCCAGCTAACGTAAAACGCCTCTACTATGTATTGAAGCTATTCTGGGAAACGGAAATAGATCAAGCCGATGACTACGTCACTCTGCCAGTAGCGAAACTGATACGCACGGGTGATAGCATTGGGCTATCCGAAGCATACATCCCACCTGCTTTAACGCTGGATACAACGCCGACACTGATCAATTTGATCAAAGAAATCCGGGACCAAATTGCCGCGCGCGGTCGCCAGCTTGAGGCATACAAACAGGAACGGGGAATTCATACCGCGGAATTCGGCGCCCGGGACATGGTCTACCTCCTGGCATTGCGAACACTCAATCGTTATGCGCCGTTCCTTTTTCATGTCACCGACACCCCCCATGTCCATCCGTGGGCGGTTTACGGCCTTTTACGCCAGGCGATCGGCGAATTGTCGTCATTTTCCAATCAGGTCAGCGCCATGGGAGACATGGCCGATGGTTCATTCGAGATACCCGCTTATGACCATCGTCGCCTGTGGGAATGTTTCTCGGCGGCCCGATCGGTCATTATTCGGTTATTGGATGAAATCACCGCCGGGCCGGAGTATATCATCCAGCTAATCTATGATGGCACATACTTTGCGGCAGATTTAAATCCCAAGATGTTTGAGGGACGGAACCGGTTCTACCTGGTTCTGGATACCGAAATGGAACAGGCCTCGTTAACAAAATCCTTGTCCACAACGGGAAAACTGAGCGCCAAAGAATCCTTACCGATACTGATTGCCAGGGCGCTGCCGGGAATCCAGCTAACCCATTTACCCGCACCACCTCAGGAACTCCCACGCCGGTCAAGGGCCACCTATCTGCAAGTCGATTTGCATGGTGATCAATGGCAAAACGTTACCCGATTTAATAACATTGCCCTATTCTGGGATACTGCGCCGGAAGATTTAAAAATCGAGTTAATGGTATCAGGGAGAGATTGATCATGCGCTTGATGGACTGTTTTATCGAGCTGGTGGCTTATGTCGCTTACTTTAAAAGGTCGGCCGGCGAACGCCAACCCCCATACGATCAAGTCAAAAATGATATTGAGCGGTTCATTGCTGTGAGCCAAAACCGGGTCGCTCAAAGCAGGTCATCGGCAGATGACTACGACCAGGCCCGTTTTGCCGTCTTTGCCTGGGTGGATGAGGTGATTTTAAGCTCAAATTGGTCCCATAAAAACCGGTGGCAGAGCGAACAACTCCAACGGATTTATTTTCAGACCACCGATGCCGGCGAACTTTTTTTCGAACGTTTAAACACGTTAGGTCCCCATCAGCGGGATGTTCGCGAGGTCTACTATCTTTGTCTGGCCCTCGGATTCATGGGCCGCTATTGCCACGACGGTGATGAATATCTACTTGATCAACTTCAAACATCAAATCTGAAACTGTTAACCGGAAGCGCCGTGGGGCCGCCATCTGTCAATGGTACCCTTTTATTTTCCGAAGCGTATCCCACCGCAACCGAAATGCCGATGGCATCGCATACAAAAAGTGGCCTGTTCTCCTTTTTTACCCTTTTTTGTGTCGGTTTCCCGGTCATTCTTTTCGGTGTACTTTTCTTTATCTATCGATTTATTTTAAACAATGTTGGTCAGGGATTTGTTTTATAGGTATCCGAGATGAAAGCGCTCTTGATTAAATTACTAAAAATCTTTTTGTTGATTACGCTGATACTACTCATCGGTCTAGTCGTATTCGGCCTTGTATTGACCTTGGGATGGCCCTGGTGGATGGGCGGGTTCATCCTGGCCGGCACTCATAGGGTTTATATTGATCCTTTGGTTTATTCGAAGGCTTTTTTTGCGACGAAGGGAGAAACATTTTGTCAACCAGGTCATTGCCCAAGATGAAGCCTCGCTAAAACATGCGGATGTGGGCGATACCGAACGTCTTCGCGATCTTCAGTCACGTTGGAAAGAGGCTGTCGAAACCCTTAAAGCCTCGCATCTAAAACAATACGGTAATCCGCTGTACGTCCTACCATGGTATCTGGTCATCGGCGAAAGCGGCTCTGGCAAAACCACAGCCATTAAAAATGCGGGCCTCTCATCCTCGTTTGCCGAAGTCAGCCGAATATCCGGGATTTCCGGCACCCGAAATTGTGATTGGTGGTTTTTTGAACAGGCGGTGTTACTCGATACGGCCGGTCGATATGCCGTCCCCGTAGACGAAGGCCGTGATCGGGATGAATGGCACCAATTCTTATCCCTCCTGGCCAAGTTTAGAAAGAAAGAGCCCTTAAATGGATTAGTCGTAACGGTAGCGGCAGACAACCTACTCCAATTAGGTGCCGAACAACTGGAAGAAACCGGCCGGAGTATCCGCAAGCGTATCGACGAGCTCATGCGGATACTGGGGACAAAATTTCCGGTCTACATTCTCATCACCAAATGTGATCTGATTAAGGGGATGACCCAATTTTGCGACCAACTAGACGACAAAGCGCTGCAACAGGCCATGGGTGTCGTTAATCCCGACCCCATGGCCGAGGTTTCCGCTTTTGTAAACCAGGCCGTGGGCACGATTGCCGAACGGCTTCGGGATCTTCGCCTCGTCTTGCTGCATAAATCCTCGGCCAGCGTTCATGGACGGGTTACCGGTGACGGAGCTGACCCCGCCCTTATTCTTTTCCCGGACGAATTCGAACAAGTTAAACCAGGTTTAACGGCTTTTTTGAAGGGCGCTTTCCTACCCAACCCCTACCAGGAAACACCGATCTTTAGAGGTTTGTATTTTAGCAGTGGACACCAAGAGGGGACGCCCTACTCCCACTTTTTAAAGGCTTTGGGCGTCATCGAAACCGGGGATGTTCTCCCTAACTCCGACCGGGGCCTTTTTCTCCACAATTTATTCACCAAAATTCTCCCCCATGACCGACGGCTGTTTGTCCCGACCACACGAACCATTCGATGGGGACGCCTCACGCGTAATATCGGGTTAACCGCATGGGTAACGGTGATAATCGCCTTATGCGGTCTTTTGAGTTTTTCATTTGTCAAAAACTTAAGCATTATTCGAGGCATACCGAACGAATTTTTCAAACCCCCTGTCCTTGAGGGCAAATTACTGTCTGACTTATCCCAGATGGACCGATTCCGACAAGTGGTTCTTGATGTCGAAAAGAAAAACAACAGCTGGTGGCTCCCACGATTCGGTTTAATCGAAAGCAATGAAGTGGAAATGCAGCTTAAAAATAGCTATTGCCGCACCTTTTCCGAGTCTTTATCCGCGGCCTATGATCTTCGTCTGGAAGAGACTTTGGCCGCCGCCGGCAAAGAAATCCCCGATACACTGATCGGCCGCTATGCGGCCCATTTGGCCCGACGAATTAACCTGTTAAAAGCACGGTTTTCCGGAGATGGATTTGACGCCCTCCAGAATCGTTCCCACCCACTATATGATCCCGATCTGGTCATGGCCGACGCGACTCTGGAGTCGGAGATCACCTCCCAATTTAACCTTTTGAATGACCAATATTTAGCCTGGCAGGGGCAAACCGCTAAATTGACCGGGGAAATGCAACAATTGCAAAGTTGGCTAAAATATATCCTGGCCACAAAACCCGATAATATTAACTGGCTGGTGGCTTGGGCCAATATCCAGCCCGACCTGGAATACATTACGCTCGAAGATTATTGGGGCGACCGGTTGACGAAATCCCGATAATATCACCATTCCACCTGCCTTTACGGTAGAAGGGAAAAAACATATCGATCTACTAATGGGTGAGATTGAGTCTGCCCTGCCTGACCCCACGATCTTCACTGATAAAAAGCCCGATTTCAATCAATGGTACCCTGCCGCCTTTGCCAAGATTTGGAACGATTTTACGATTGCCTTTCCCAAGGGAGAGTACTGGCTGGCCGACAAAACCGCCTGGCAACAGGTGGCCAGAAGAATTACCACCGATCATAGCCCCTATTTTGCATTTCTCGACACCCTTGCCATCCAGCTGGCAGCCATCGACAGTCAACGAGCAGATCCTGATGAGGATAAAACCCTGATTCCCTGGATTCATCTGGTGAAAGGTCTGCAGGCCGCCAAAACACAGGCGAACAGTGGTGATTCAATAGAGAAATTAGGTGTCATCGCCAAAGCGACCCGAAAGGGAAAAAACCTGCTCAATAAGATTGAAAAAATTGAAAAAAAAGTGAGCAAAACCGGAGTAGGCAGCCCGCTTGAAGTTCAAATGATTGCCGCCAAAGCTTATCAAACTTATCGAAAGGCTTTGAGCGATATCGCTTTGACCGCGGAATCTAGACAAGTCTCTTATCAGTTGACCGTCGATTATTTTAAAGACGATCCGGCAACCAGTGAATCTCCATTTTTTGTTGCCCATAAAGCACTGAAAAAGCTACAAAATGCCCTTGAGATCCAAGACCCGATTTACCAAAAAGCATTTTGGAACCTCACCTCGGGTCCCCTTTATTTCATGCGAGACTATGTGAATTTGGAAAGCGCCTGTTATTTAAACCAGCTTTGGGAAAAGGATGTCCTGTTTGAGATTAAAGGGATTGGTGACAAAACGCGTATCCACGAACTCCTGTTTGCATCGGATGGTTATGCCGTTAAGTTCATTAATGGCCCGGCCGCCCCGTTTCTCAGCCGCAATCTTGAAAAAGGAATTTTCCCCCGGTTGTCGCTCGGTCGGCGCTTGCCATTTAAAACTGATTTTCTGGATTTCGTCACCCGTGGCATGGAGATGATAAAACACAAACAAGCGATTGATTTAGATTCCGGATTGGAGGCCTCTTTGGAATCCGCCGGTGAAACCGATGCCTTGCTTGAACTATTATTTTTACGGGATTATCAAAAGACGCCGATGCAATTGCCGGAACCGATATCGCCGGAACCGGAACCACCGCCGCTAATGTTAAAAGACAAGTATGTTGTATCCATAAAGGGACTGCCCACCGATGTGAATTCCAATGCCCGCATTGAACCCCATGCGGCAACGCTGATGCTCCATTGTGGTGACCGGAAGACCAGCCTGGTAAACATGAATTTTCCAGTCGATAAAACCTTTGTCTGGGTCCCTGAGATATGTACTGATGTTACCCTTAAAATCGAAATCGGTAGCCAGGTATTAACCAAAAAATATTCGGGACAACTGGCTTTCCCCCAGTTTTTTAATGACTTTCCCGGAGGTAAACGTACATTTGCCCTTAGTGAATTTGCCGAGAAGACGGATGTCCTTAAACACCAAGGCGTTAAGTATATCAAGGTAAACTATCAATTTGATGGGCATCAGCCGATAGTAGCGATTATTTCCGATCAAGAAGAACGTGAAAAAAAGAGAAAAGAGACACTGCGAATCGCCGCGGCAGCCAAAAATGCATCCCAGGCGCGTGATGCACGCCAAAAAATTGAAAAATCAAACCAGACGATGAATATCGGACAAATGCTGGCGCACATGGAAGCCAAACAGGCCTTAAAAGAACTTAAAGAACAACAGGCTAAGGATCGTTTAAAAAAACAAAAGAAACTTTTGGCCCAGAAAGTAAAACAAGCTTGGGAGTCTAGAATTCCTGATGTGCCGCGGGACATTGTAGCGTGCTGGGATCAATAATCGACAAATTACGGTGGCAATGGACTATTTGGGGTAAACACCCTTCAGCTAGTGACTACCTGAATTGGGGCCTAAAAACTCGCGTTGAACTGGCTTTATCCAACTGGATCCAGAAGGGCTACAGCCAATTAAGCGTCGAGGAAAGCGATGCCCGAAAACCCTGCACGTGGCGGTTTTGGACTCAGGCGACGGGTAATCATGCCCTCGCCTGTGGCGTTATTACCAATAGTTGTGATCGGCTAGGCCGGCCCTATCCCCTACTGGTCATGGGCACTGGCAAATTAAAAGGATGGGAACGCTATTGGGAATATCTGTCAGTAGGATTAGAACTTACTTGGCGCAGGATGGAAGAACTTACTGCTTCCCGTGCCGAAAAATTCAGTGAACTCGAGCGGGCTTTAGGTAAATTCCAACCACCCGTTGTGGATTGGTCTGACATAAAATTGAAACGATCAATATTAACCAACACAACGATAACCTCACTACCCGAGACAGAACGACTGCGCCGTAGTGACTTTAAGCAAGCCGATAGACTGACGATTGAAAGCGACCAAATTGTCCCATTAAGAGGTGATCCTATCGAGGCCGCGATGATGCAGTGGCAACGTCGCGCAGAGGATCAAAATCAGTGCCCCAACGCGCTCTTTATGGGGGGACCCGTGGAAAAACCTTATTTAGCTGTGTTTAACCGCCCTTTGTCTCCATCGGATTTCGTTCGTTTGTGGACGCTGGGAAAAACGGAATAATTCAACAAAAGCAATAGGAATATAAGGTCGCTGATTGACAGGAAAAAACGATTCACAATGCGCCGCTTGTGTGGTACAATACTTTATTATTTTCAGGCAAAGGGCGCGCGCAAAAATAATTTCACATTTTAAACGCCTCAACACCTAAAACGGTGAACTGATTTTTACACGAACGTCTAAGGAAAGATTTCAAAAATGTACCTGGAAGATTTAATCCGTGAAAATCCGGAAATGGGGGGCGCGCTGTGACCGCTTTTGATGTGGACGCACTCCTAACGGAGATTTCGCCTGAGTCACCCTGTGGCGAGGACCTTTCTTACGAAGTCCCTTTTCTAGAGCTTGAAGGGCTTGTTCAAGGTACCGCCGAGACACAGGTGGGCGACCATATCCAGGAGAGCCAGGAACCTGACTGGGATAAAGTCTATCGCCGCAGCCTTGAGTTGCTTGAACGTAGCAAGGATTTGAGGCTGATCCTCTTTCTGACGCTCTCGGCGCTTTGTAAGAATGGATTGTTGGGCTTTTGCGCGGGCCTTGCCTTACTGCGAGGTGTCATTGAGCAATACTGGGACCATGTATACCCGCAATTAGACCCCGACGACAACAATGACCCTCTCGAACGGATGAATATCATCAGCGCCCTTTCCCCCCCAATACGGTGATGAGTGACCAAGATCCCATGAAGTTCAGATCCCGGCTGATGGACGTCCCCCTTTGCGCACCAGAGGATAGTCGTCTACCACACCCGAGCCTGCGTCACATCCTTATCGCATCGGGCGAACTATCGGCACCAGATATGGAAGGCAGTAGCGTGCCGACAACGCAAATCATCGATGCTGCCTTTGAACAGACGGAAATCAAATCGCTGCAAACTACCGATCAGGTCTTACATGAGTGTCTTGAGCATATTAATGCCCTGGATACCCTGCTCATTGAACATGTTGGAACGGCAGTGGCACCCAATTTTACCCGGCTGGAGAATCTGTTAAAACAGCTTCAATCGAAAACGGGCATGTATCTGGAGCGAAGAGGGTATGGACCTGATGTATCGGTATTGAAACAGATCCAGTCAAAAATGGGAACCTATTTGGATCGTAAGCGATCCAATTCAAAAAAGCCACAGACGGACACGGAGGATTCTGTGATGTCCACTGGTGGAGCACCCGATCAGATGTTGTCCGGACAGATCACTTCGAAGCAGGAAGTAATCAAAGCACTGGATATGATTGTGACTTATTACGAGCAAAACGAACCATCCAGCCCGGTGCCTTTGCTGATTAAACGGGCCAAACGTCTGGTTGGTAGCAGCTTCGTAGACATCATTCGCGATATATCACCTGACGCGATGTCTCAGGTGATCATGGTTAGCGGTCAGCAGGAGGAAACATCTGAAGAGTGAGACATTTTACTTGCATCGAATAAAGAAAGCGCAACTGTTTGCAAAGCCTTGGTACGCTGAGGTCTTATCTTCAAAAATAGGGGAGGAAAAGTTATGGCTAAACGGAAGGCAAGCAGTCAGAAGTTTATCGCACGAAATAGAGCGCCGCGAGTCCAGATAGAGTATGATCTGGAGACTTACGGGGCGGAGCAGAAGATCAATCTACCCTTTGTAATGGGCGTTATGGCAGATCTATCGGGGAAGCCGGAAGAGGCGCTTCCTGCGGTGACAGAACGTAAATTCCTGGAAATCGATGTGGATAATTTCGACGACCGCATGAAGTCATCAAAACCGCGTGTCGCCTTTCAGGTGCCCAACAGTTTAACCGGAGAGGGTAATATCAGTGTGGACTTGACTTTTGAGAGCATGGATGACTTTTCGCCGGCGGCAGTGGCTAAAAAGGTCGAGGCGCTGGACAAACTGATGACCGCCCGCACCCAATTGTCAAATTTATTAACTTACATGGACGGCAAGGGAGGCGCCGAGGATCTCGTTGCCAAGCTCTTGAATGATCCGGCTCTCATGCAGTCATTGTCATCGACCCCCAATCCAAATGATAAATCAGAAGAGACTAAAGAGGAAGGTTGATCATGGCAGATACAAAAAAAGACACTGCCCCGGAAGCGGCAGAAGCCCAACCCATGGAGATGAATGAGTTTGAGTGGCTCCTCAAGAAAGAATTTAAGCCCAAGACCGATAGAGCCCGCGAGGCAGTACAAAACGCTGTCCAGACATTGGCGGCGGAAGCCTTGGAAAAGACAACCTTGATTTCAGATGATGCGGTCAAGACGATCGAATCAATTGTGGCCCAAATCGATAAAAAACTGACTGAGCAGATCAATTTAATCATGCACCATGAAGACTTTCAACAACTGGAGGGAACATGGCGTGGATTATCTCACCTTGTGAATAACACCGAGACGGACGAGAATCTCAAGATCAGGGTGTTAAACTTGACCAAAAAAGACCTTGGCAAAACGATTAAAAAGTTTAAAGGCACGGCCTGGGATCAAAGCCCATTGTTTAGAAAAATGTACGAAGACGAATATGGCACCCCCGGCGGTGAACCCTACGGTTGCCTCATCGGCGATTATGCCTTTGATCATACACCCCAAAATGTTGAAATGTTAAAAGGAATGGCGGAGATTGCCGCGGCCGCCCACGCACCTTTTATTTCCGCCGCCGATCCGGGGCTAATGAATATGGAAACGTGGCAGGAACTAGGAAATCCCCGCGATTTAACCAAGATATTTCAAACCGCCGAATATGCGCCCTGGCGATCTTTAAGGGACTCGGAAGATTCCAAGTATCTCGGACTGACGATGCCCAGATTCCTGTCCCGCCTTCCCTACGGCGCCAAAACAGAACCAGTGGAAGAGTTTGACTTTGAAGAGGACACCGAGGGTGCGGATCATTCAAAATACTGCTGGTCTAACGCAGCCTATGCCATGGCCGTTAATATCAACCGGGCATTTAAAATGTACGGCTGGTGTTCGCAGATTCGGGGTGCCGAGAGTGGTGGTATGGTGGAAGGCTTGCCCACCCATACGTTTCCGACGGATGATGGCGGCGTTGATATGAAATGTCCAACAGAAATTGCCGTCACGGATCGCCGGGAAGCCGAGCTGGCCAAAAACGGCCTCATTCCGCTTTCACACTGGAAAAATACGGATTACGCGGTTTTCGTGGGAGCCCAGTCACTACACAACCCTGCCGAATTTGATGATCCCGATGCCACCGCCAATGCAAATCTAGGGGCACGGCTCCCCTACCTCTTTGCGACTTGCCGCTTTGCCCACTATTTAAAGTGTATCGTCCGTGACAAAGTGGGTTCCTTTAAAGAACGCGCCGGTGTAGAGACCTGGCTAAATAACTGGATCACAAATTATGTCACCACTGATCCGACGGCTTCAGATGATGTCAAGGCCAGATATCCCTTAGCGGCGGCAGAGGTTGTGGTGGAAGATATCGAGGGCAATCCAGGATACTATAGCGCCAAGTTTTTTCTGCGCCCACACTATCAACTCGAGGGCTTAACGGTATCGCTGCGGTTGGTCTCTAAGCTACCATCGGCCAAAGGCGGAGCGTAACCCCTTCAATCTGTTTGCGCCCGCAGAAAAATACCGGCTTCTCTGGTGTTGGCCAGGACTGGGGCAGGCCAGATCGTAAGAGACATCCGTACGGATGCGAAGGATTATAAATACGATCTGGCATACCTCAAAAGATGAAAAGTAGGAATTGATCCTCACCTCTACAATAGAAAGCGGGGAGCCTATGCGTGCCGAAACATACCTCCAAACCGGCGACCTTGAACAAGCACTGAACGCCCTTCAGGAAGATATCCGCAACAATCCGGCCAAAGTAGAACTTCGAATATTTCTTTTTCAGTTGCTCAGTGTCCTCGGTCAGTGGGATCGTGCGCTTACACAGCTAAATGTAGCCGCAGACATGGATTCCGACGCCCTGTTGATGGCGCAGGTATATCGTCCCGCCCTAAATTGTGAAGCTTTACGTACCGATATTTTTAAAGGCCAACGGACGCCGTTGATTTTAGGTGAACCCCTGGATTGGATGGTTTGGCTTACCCAGATTCCCGGTCTTTTAACTGCCGGCAACCTTGATGCGGCCGCCAACTTACGCGATCAGGCATTTGAGGCTGCGCCGGAAATAGCGGGACAAATTGACGGGCAGGCGTTTACATGGATTGCCGATGCAGACTCAAGGCTTGGGCCGACCCTTGAGGCAATCGTCAATGGTAAATATTATTGGATTCCCTTTGAGCGGATTCGAAAGATTCAAATTGACAAACCAACCAACCTTCGAGATGCCGTATGGGCAACGGCAAACTTCACCTGGGCCAACCATGGCGAAGCGGTTGGCCTGATCCCGAGCCGGTACTCCGGTTCGGAAGAAAACACGGATAGCTCTTTTCGTATGGGTCGAAAAACAAATTGGACAGATGCCGGAAATGATTTTTTTCTTGGAACCGGTCAACGCATGCTGGCCACGGATCAGGGAGAATACCCGCTGATGGAGATTCGAGAAGTACACCTCGACCATCCTTCCGATCAGACTTCCCATGGAGCAGATCTGAATGGCTGAATTGATGCCATCAGAGAAGCTCCAGCCGTGTCTTTTAGATCGACTGACGGATGACGACCCCCACAATAAGAAGGAGGGCCGGAATCAACGCGTGATGAGCATGCGGCGCTACCGCCAGGCGGTTCTTCGCGATCTGGCATGGCTACTGAATACTTGCGCCCATATCGATCAAGACGGTCTGGACGAATTCGAGGAAGTACCGTCATCGGTCGTAAATTTTGGTGTCGTGAATATGGCGGGAATGACGGCCTCCAGTCGAAACACGGATGGTTTGCGTTATCAAATGATAGAGGCCCTTCGTTATTTCGAACCACGAATAATCCCCAATACGATATCGATTAAAATTACTGAGGATCGGGAAGCAATGAATAACCGTTCAATCCGTTTTGAAATTCAAGGGGATCTCTGGAGTGAACCCATCCCTGAGTCACTTTTTATTAAAACTGAAATGGATTTAGAAACAGGCAGGTGTCAGCTAAACCGGGGAAGCAATGGATAGGCGCCTTTTACGGTACTACAATCATGAATTGCAACACTTGCGGGGCACCGCCGGCGAGTTTGCAAAAGAGTTTCCAAAGATTGCAAGCCGTCTCTCATTAGACGATTTTGCCTGCGGTGATCCGTATGTCGAACGGCTGCTGGAGGGATTCGCCTTTCTTGCGGCACGCGTTCAGCTAAAACTGGATGCGGAGTTTCCCCAGTTTACACAGTCCATACTGGAGACCGTTTACCCTCACTACCTATCGCCGACACCCTCTATGGCAGTCGTAGAATTCACGCCGGACATGGCACAGAGCGGTTTCGAAAACGGATATAAAATTCAACGAGACACCGTATTGCGCTCAATCATCGGCAAGGGAGACCGCACTGCCTGTGAATATCATCCAGGCCATTCAGTTACCCTCTGGCCGCTAAAGATTGTTCACGCAGAGTATCGTGCACGTGATCTCAGCAGCCTGAATCTCCCCGCTTCAGCGGCATCGGCCAGGGCATGTATTCAAATTCGCCTGGAAACACGTGCAGATTTAGTATTTTCCAATCTAAATTTGGACGCCCTTACCTTTTTCATCCGTGGCACAGAAGCTTTTCCGATGCATATTTATGAGCAAATCTTCGCCCAAAGTAAAAACGTCGTTGTCCAACCAACGGAGAAACCTTTTCATTGGCAAAACGTCTTACCGCCTTCGAAAATTGAACCGGTCGGGTTTAGTGATGAAGAGGCCCTTCTACCCGTAGGAGCCCGATCCTTTTCAGGCTACCGATTGCTTCATGAATATTTTGCTTTTCCCCAACGTTTCCTTTTTTTTCGTCTCAGCGGACTTATCAACAGCGTTAAACGCTGTGACAGCAACACTTTGGATATTTTTATTCTTCTTAACAACGAGAATCCCGAGCTTGATGGACGATTAGATGCAGCCAATTTTGCCTTGCATTGCACGCCGATAGTCAACCTGTTTCCAAAACGCGCCGATCGCATCCATCTGTCCGACAAAGTTGCTGAATTTCATATTGTTCCAAACCGGACGCGCCCAACGGACTATGAGGTCTACCAGGTCAATAGGGTAACCGGTTTTGGCGTTCGGGCCGATGATGAACAGCCTTTCAGCCCTTTCTATGCGGCAACAGATTTCGGGGAAACAAATGGTCTCGGGGCCTACTTTACAGTCAACCGTATTTCGCGGCTAATGTCGAACCGGGAGAAACAGCAAGGCCGTCGTTCCAGCTATGGGGGCAGTGAAGTATTTATATCGCTGGTCGATGGTAAAGCAGCCCCCTACCGGTCTGATTTACGCCAGCTTGCCGTGGAAACACTATGTACCAACCGTGATCTTCCGATCCAGATGGGCATCGGAAGAGGCGATACGGATTTTAATTTGGATATCAGTGCGCCAGTCGTTTCGATCCGTTGTGTGTCCGGGCCAACCCCCCCCCGCCCTTCCCATGCCGAGGGGGAAACCAACTGGCGCATTATAAATCACTTATGCCTTAACTACCTCTCTTTGATGGATAGCCCCAATGGAAAGGGCGCGACCGCTATTCGTGACCTGCTTAAGTTGTATAGCGATGCCAATGATCTCCAGACCAAAAGACAAATTGAAGGCGTACTATCGGCCGAAAGCCGCCCAGTCAGACGCCGTATTTACGATGGCAGCCACGTCGCTTTTGTCCGTGGTCTTGAAATCTCTCTGACATTTGACGAAATGGCCTTTGAAGGGAGTGGTGCCTTTCTTCTGGGCGCCGTCATGGAAGTTTTTCTGTCCAAATATGTATCCATTAACGCTTTTACAGAAACCGTGATCAAATCAAAAGAACGCGGAGAAATAATGCGATGGCCGGCAAGATCGGGAACCAGACACATTCTTTAGATCTACGATTTCTTGAAAATCCTGCCGGGACCAGCTTCTACCAGGCTGCCCGACGGCTGGAATGCGCGTTTAAGAATAACCCCCGTCTGGGTTATTCAACCCGTTCGTCGGATGATCCCATTCAATTCTGTCAGGAACCGTCCTTAGGCTTTGCGCCATCAACACTTCAGCGTTTTGAACAGCCCAAACAGGCCAAAAAACCACGTCTTATGGTTAATTTCTTCGGTCTTCTCGGCCCCCACGGTCCGATGCCCTTGCATATCACCGAATATGTTCACAATCGTGAATTGAATCACGATGACCATACCCTGGCCCGATTTTTTGACATTTTTAATCACCGCATGATCAGCCTGTTTTATCGGGCCTGGGCCTGCAATCGGCAAACGGTAAGTTACGATCGCCATGATCAAGACCGGTTTTCTGCGTATATTGGAAGTTTGTTCGGTATCGGTGAAGATTCTTTGCGTAATCGTGATGAAGTCCCCGATGTCGCCAAACTCCATTTTTCGGGGCATCTTGCCTGCCAGACTCGCCATGCCGAAGGGCTGCGTGCTATTTTAGAGAAGTACTTCGGCATTAAGGCCTCAATCAAAGAATTTATCGGCCAATGGATCAAATTACCCGAAGTGTACTGGTGCCGATTGGGTCGATCGGAAGATGCAGCGACGATGGGTGTCAATGCCATTGTTGGATCGCGGGTTTGGGACTGCCAGCAAAAATTCAGGATCATTATGGGCCCCATGACATTAAAAAACTATGAGCGTATGCTACCAGGGGGCGATAGCTTTACAAGACTGAAGGCTTGGGTCCGAAATTATGTGGGCGACGAACTGAGCTGGGAACTGCAACTGATCCTCAAGGCGGGTGAGGTACCGGCGGTGCGGCTCGGTCAAACGGGATGTCTTGGTTGGACCACGTGGCTTCAAAGCCAACCATTTGAAAAGGACACCGATGACTTGATTCTGGTGGCTGACGCAGTGTAGAAAATGATAATCCATTGAACTGAAAAAAGGATAACACCATGGCGGATATAAGTCGCACTGCATTGTTCGGAAAACTTAACAGTCTTTGCTACAAATCGGTAGAAAGTGCCACGGTATTCTGCAAAATGCGAGGTAATCCCTACGTAGAGCTGGTGCACTGGTTACATCAAGTGCTCCAGTTGCAGGATTCGGATCTGCATCACATTGTGAAACACTATGATCTGAACATGTCCCACCTGGCGTCGGACTTGACTTCGTCGCTTGACAATCTTCCACGCGGTGCAACCTCAATCTCCGACTTTTCGCCCCATTTGGAAGAAGCCGTCGAAAGAGCGTGGGTTTTCTGTACATTGCTTTTTGGACAATCACAGGTTCGTTCCGGCCAAATGATCATTGGGCTATTAAAAGCGCCCAGCCTGAGATCTTTACTACCCGGAATTTCGTCAGAGTTCAGGAAAATCAAGGTCGAAGACCTTTCGGATAATTTCCTCTCAATTGTCGGTAGCTCTCCTGAGGATACATTGGCGGCCCAAGATGGGTCCCAGGTAGGAGGCGGTGTGGCTCCCGGCGAGGCCAGCAGCGCCCTGGCGCCGGCGGCCTTGGGAAAACAGGAAGCCTTAGCCCAATTTTCTGTGGATTTAACAAAAACCGCTCGAGAGGGTGGCCTCGACCCGATTCTGGGGCGCGATGACGAGATCAGACAGATTGTTGATATTCTGATGCGCCGGCGTCAGAACAATCCGATTCTTACGGGAGAGGCCGGCGTCGGTAAGACCGCCGTTGTCGAAGGATTTGCCCAGCGTATCGTTTCAGGGGATATCCCGCCCCCCCTTCGAGACGTAACCCTGCGCACACTTGATCTAGGCCTGTTGCAGGCCGGCGCGAGTATGAAGGGAGAATTCGAGAACCGGCTTCGCCAGGTCATCGAAGAGGTCCAGGCGTCACCCAAACCGATCATTCTCTTTATTGACGAGGCCCATACCTTGATCGGTGCCGGAGGCGCGGCAGGCTCCGGGGATGCGGCCAACCTGCTCAAACCGGCCCTTGCACGGGGAACACTGCGCACGATTGCAGCAACAACCTGGGCAGAATACAAAAAATATTTTGAAAAAGACGCTGCCCTTACGCGGCGGTTCCAGGTCGTGAAAATCGATGAGCCTTCCGAAGAAAAGGCGACCATCATGATGCGAGGTCTGGCGGGAGTCAGTGAGAAACACCATCGTGTCCAAATTTTAGACGAAGCCCTGGTGGCGGCCGTTCAACTTTCCCACCGTTATATTCCCGCGCGTCACCTGCCTGATAAAGCGGTTAGCCTGCTCGACACGGCATGTGCGCGTGTGGCCGTCAGTCTACATGCCACCCCGGCAACGGTCGAAGCTTGCCGCCGACGCATCTCCGCCCTCGAAACAGAAAAAGAAATTCTAAAAAGAGAAGAAGCCATAGGCATGGCGCGTCATGAACGTCGGGCCGAAATTGAAGCGCAGTTGTCAACTGAGGCCGATGAATTAAAGCAGCTGGAAGCGGACTGGCAAAAGGAAAAGGAAATCGTCGACCAGGTCCTAACGCTACGAGGTAGCCTTCGCGCCACAACAGGCGAACCGATTGATGATAAATTGGAAGACAATGATTCCGCAGAAAAAGAGATTCAGGCGGCCTCGGATGACAACGAATCGGAGCAAGAAGCCGGAGACAAAGTCACCTTATCCGAAGAAGACCGCGAGGCCATGGTGACAAAGCTCAAGGGTTTTATGGCCAAGCTTGGTGAGATCCAGGGCGAAACACCATTGATTTTGCCCAGTGTTGATGCCCAAGCCGTAGCCTCCGTCGTCGCCGACTGGACAGGCGTCCCGGTTGGCCGGATGGTTAAAAACGAGATCGAAGCTGTTATGAACCTGGCCGATACGTTGGAGAAACGGGTCATCGGGCAACGCCATGCCTTGGATGCAATTGCCATGCGCATGCGAACCTCGCGGGCCAAATTGGAGAACCCGGGACGGCCAATCGGTGTCTTTATGTTAGTGGGTCCGAGTGGTGTCGGTAAAACGGAGTCTGCCCTGGCCCTGGCGGAAGCCCTTTACGGTGGCGAACAAAATGTTATCACCATTAACATGAGCGAATTCCAGGAGGCCCACACGGTCTCAACCCTCAAGGGGGCGCCTCCCGGCTATGTCGGATACGGTGAAGGGGGGGTGCTCACTGAGGCGGTCCGCAGACGGCCGTATAGTATTGTTTTGCTGGATGAGGTAGAGAAGGCCCACAAAGATGTGCACGAAATTTTCTTCCAGGTCTTTGACAAAGGGAAGATGGAAGATGGTGAAGGCCGAATGATCGATTTTAAGAATACGATTATTCTCCTTACCAGTAATGTGGGGAGCGATCTGATCATGAACATGTGTAAAGATCCCGAACTCATGCCGGGTCCCGAAGGTATTGGCAAAGCACTGAGGGAGCCCCTGCTTAAGGCCTTTCCCGCGGCCTTTTTGGGACGCCTGGTGGTGGTACCGTATTATCCCCTTGGCGACGAGGTCCTGCGTAAAATCGTGCGCCTGCAATTGGGTCGTATTGAAGAACGGATTCTTGAAAACCACCGCATCCCATTTACCTATGACGACGATGTCGTCGAGTTAATCAATAATCGCTGTACGGAGTTAGAAAGTGGCGCACGGGTGGTGGATGCTATTTTAACCAACACCTTGCTGCCTGCAATCAGCAGTGATATCCTCTCACGAATGATGGAGGGAAAAGAACTGAGCAGGATTCACATCGGAGTAAAGGATGGCAGTTTTGACTATTCATTTTCCTGATCTGTGAGGCAGGTTTACGGCTCAGAAAGAAAGTCGAAGGGAGGTGAATAAATTAGCATTCGGGACTTCAGGTTTTTCAATCTGAATGAGATTTTAAACAGTGTCTTCCATACGATGACCTCGGAAGATACCATTAACATCAAAAAAGGAGGCAACAATGGCGGCTTACATCAAGTATGATGGCGTGGAGGGTGAGGCCCAGGATAAGGATCACAAAGGCTGGAGTGATATCCTTTCATTTAGCCAGGGGATTATGCAGCCGGGAGGCGCCGCCACCGGGCCGACCCGTCGTCGGGGTGACGTCGTAATGGAAGATGTCACGATAGTAAAGGAGTTGGACAAGGCAAGCCCGAAGATTGCCGAGTCCATGTGCAAAGGAAAAGTTTTTCCAAAGGTAGAGATTCACCTGACGGCCTCAACCACCGATGCCGGACGGGTGACTTACTATGCCTATGAACTGAAAAACGTTTTAGTCACGAGCTATAACGTTGGTGGTAGCGGGCAGGCGGAAGATGTGCCGACCGAACAAATGTCGTTGAACTTTGAAGAAATCAAAGTGACCTACACCGAAAACGACAACACAGGTAAGAAGAAAGGAAACGTTGAGTATACCTGGAAAGTGGAATCGGGCGAGTAATCGGAGGCCCGAGGTTTTTGGTGTCTGCCAGGGTTTTCATACAGACCCTTCAACTTACGAATCGACAACTATTATTCCGTGACCAGTATCAAGGCTCTCTCGCAGATAATGGTACCTGAGACCAGAGTATCCGCTAACGTGAAAAAGTGGGATACTCTGGAAGCCCTTTCGTTGCATTTAAAGCGGTTTTTTTGTAGACTAACCTGTAGCAAGAGGAGTGCATCATGCCTCAACCAACCCAGGCAACCCGACATATCGCTATAGAAACATCTTTGGGCGAAGATGTGCTGTTGCTACAGAGTTTCTCTGCGCATGAAGAGATCAGTCGCTTATTTGAGTTTGATCTCAACCTGTTAAGCGAAGACTACGAAATCAACTTCGACGATATCATCGGACAGAATGTAACGATTAGCATGGAATTACCCGAAGGAGGCAAGCGCTACTGGAATGGGTATATCAACCGTTTTGTGCAAGGTGTGTCGACCAGTACCCAGTTTGCCCAATACCGCGCAACGATGGTGCCCTGGTTATGGTTTTTAACCCGCACGTCAGACTGCCGCATCTTCCAGGAAAAGACGGTCCCGGATATTATCAAACAAGTCTTTAATGATTTGGGTTTCAGCGACATCGAGGATCGGCTTTCCGGCGGATACCAAACATGGAATTATTGTGTCCAATATCGGGAAACGGATTTCAACTTCGTCAGCCGACTGATGGAACAAGAGGGCATCTATTATTATTTTCTGCACGAGCAGGGTAAATGCACCATTGTGCTTTGCGATTCGCGCAGCAAGCATGATCCTTTCGGGGATTACGATGAGATTGACTTTACGCCCGATACCCGCAGCTCGTCGATCCAGGAACGAATCAGTACATGGACGGTCGAAAAATGCGTCCAGCCTGGGAAAGTCGCCCATACCGATTACAATTTTGAAAAACCGAGTACCTCTTTGATGAGCACGGAAGAGGATATAAAGGAGCATGCCGAGGCTGAATATGAAATTTATGACTATCCGGGCGAATATTCGGAAAAAGCCGATGGCGACAAATATGCCAAAATCCGCATGGAAGAGTTGGCCCAATCCCATGAGGTCTGCAGCGGTCAGGCGGATTCCCGGGGCATTTGCGCGGGTTATCTCTTTACCATGGCCCAGCATACACGTAGAGACCAGAACCGTGAGTATTTGATTTTGTCCACCGATTATCAAGCTGCGGCCGAAGATTATGAAACCTCCGGCGGGCAGGGTGAGATCTGTTCATGTGCCTTTACCACTATACCCAGCTCCGTCCAATTCCGACCGGCGCGCACAACACCCAAACCGATAATCCAAGGCACCCAGACCGCTGTGGTTACCGGCCCTCCCGGAGAAGAGATCTTTACGGATAAAAACGGACAGGTCAAGGTGCAGTTCCACTGGGACCGGGAAGGAAAGTACGATGAAAACACCTCCTGCTGGATCCGAGTATCCCAGGTTCATGCCGGAAAAGGGTTTGGCGGAATCGATATTCCCCGTATCGGCGAAGAGGTGATAGTCAGCTTCATGGAAGGCGATCCTGACCGACCCCTCATCACCGGCCGCGTTTACAACGCCGAACTAATGCCGCCTTTCGGGCTTCCCGGCCAAAAAGTTGTCAGTGGTATGAAATCCAACAGCACTCCCGGCAGCGGTGGGTACAATGAATTCTCGTTAAATGATACCAAAGGAAAAGAGGGTGTAACCATCCATGCGCAGAAGGATATGGGATCAACCATCGAAAACGATCGCACAACAACTATCGTTGGAGGAAACGATACCATCGGAGTTCAGGCGGGAACCCGATCTGTTACAGTCAAAGGGGATACCAGCCTGACGGTAGAGGCTGGCAACCGAACGGTAAATGTGACCGGTAATTACCAGCTCGATACCACAAGTGAAATTAACATGCAGGCCCCGGCCAAGATCAAGCTGACTTGTGGGGGAAGCTCGGTAACCATTGAACCCGCCAAGATAACCATCAGTGCGGGGGGAGGTTCCAGCATTACCTTGGATGCCAATGCCTTTATGAGCAGTCCTGCCGAGGCTAAAATCGAAGCGCCTACGTCCATCCTTTCCGGCGGTGGTTCCATAACAAAAGCCGATGGCAGTGGCGTTAATATCAGTACGGGTGGAATCATTACCGAAACAGCTTCTCTAATAAAACATAATGCTTAAAGATTGGAATACTTTATGAAAAAGAGCCAAGCACTTACAAAAGCGACAAATACAAAAACGGTGGCTCTTGTTGCAAAACAAAAACTCGTAATTGAGAACCATCAGCTCAGCAATGTCTTAAATATCGTTGGTTCAGATGGTAATTTGAGTCTATCGATTCAAATCACTACAGCTGGGCCGGTGTTGAAAATCGGTGGAGGGACTCTAACGATCCAGGCTGAGGGGAATTTAGCTATTGATGCTGAAAGAGTATCTATTCACAGCCGAAAAGATATGGCTCTGACAACAGATGGAAACATTCATATTGAGGCAGAGGGTGACCTGTACAGCAAGGCTCGGGGCCAAATGATTACTGCCGATCTTGGAGACATTGATATCAAAGCAAATGACGATGTTAAACTGGATGGCGAACGGATTCGTTTAAATTGCTGAAAATTTTCCTGAAATATGTAAAATTATACCACTAACTCAATTAGATAGAAAATAAAGTTCCACGCAGGCCTTTTATGAAACGATCATCTAACTACAAATTATCAGCATCAAGGTTATTAAAATGCTGAAATCCATACGAGACGTTGCTGCAGTTCTTTTTTTAGAAAACAAGCTGGGGCTCTTACGTGAAGAATTCTTAAACCTGATAGTTGCCGGAAATTCTCCTGATATGGAAGACTGGGCTTCACGCGAAGATGCTGTTATGGAGAACTTCAAACATGAATTTTATAATTCTAAGTTACGACAATTAATTGAGACCGATCACAATAAAGATATTGATGATGATGAAGATTTTAATAATCGCTCACAGAAATTCATGGAGCTTGCCGTTTTTAAAAACCATAAAAGGTTACAGGAAATTCCTTGTGTAGGCCACCCTGACTTTAGTGAGGATTAGTGACTATCTGATGAAGTTTATCAATTCGACAAGGTTCCCGGCCGACTTTCTTTCCGGCTCCATGGGTGATACGGAAATGCTCGGTATTGTGGCTAGTAAAATCACCTATTCCCTCGACCGAGAATCTTTGATACCGGTTGATCCCGAAGAAGGTTGGCCAGTATTCGAAAAACCCTTTGTATTCAGAGACATAAGTTTGGCACCGGAATTGGATTATCGAAAAAAAGGTATTGATATTATTGTTTTCGGTAAGGCGATTGCATTAAAAGCAGAACCCGTTAAAAGAATGTATGTTGCTGTGGAATGCGGTAATGTTTCACATAAAATAGAGGTATTTGGTGATCGGACTTGGAGGGTGTCCAATGGTGAACTCGTCGCTTCCGAACCTTTACCTTTTTTGGAAATGGATCTTTCAAACAATTACGCTTATGGTGGCAAGGCGGTATGGGAGGATAGTGAGCTTGCCCACTCCGTAAATCCAGATGGTCGTGGTTTTTACTTGTCCAAGAGCCAGGCTGAGGGCCAACCGCTCCCTAACCTGGAGCAGCAGGACTCTCTGATCCGGAGATGGAGCGATCAACCTCCTCCGGCCTGCTTCTTCAAACCTAAAGGGATGTATTTTAATGAAAAAGAATCAGCCGACCCTGAGGATCTGATGATTCCTCTGATTGAGTCCGTATTCAATCAAACTGTACCTGAACTGGTAATAAAAAATGGGGAAATTGGGGCAAATATACGATTATCCGGATTATCTACCACAGGAGATATCATCTTCCCTACCCCTCCCTCTATTGGGCCGACGGCTATTGTTACAGTGGGTTCTCTTCATAGCCGCTTTCCCTCCACATTATCATCGCTCGTTATCCTTGCCGATGAAAGAGTGTTGATTGCCGGTTATTTGTGCCTTTTTCGTTACCTTTTTAGTCCATTGGAAAAACGCTGCGTTAAACTTGAAGGGTTTGACGATCCTATAGTCAGACCACGCACCCGGCCGGAAGACCATTATGGTTGATATTAAAAAAACAATTCCCCAGCCGATACCATTTGAACAGGCATCCAAAACAGGTATTCCTTCCCATATCCACATCCAATCCCCAGGGCAAACTAAGTTAACGGTAGTGAATATTAAGGGTGTGGAGGAATTAACCGTCATTCACAAAAGAACTTATGATTTCAGCCATGATCGCCCCAGTGTGCCGGCTGATGAACAGATTCCGCTTGATGAACAAGGTATCCGATATGATGATGACAAAACGACACCGGATACCGAGCCTTTTTCGTATAAGTCACTACCGGAAATAATAGGGGTTAAGAATGGAACCGATCTGGTAGTGCAAGCTAGTGCCCAATCGGTTCATCCCACTAAAAGTATGACTGTTGCCGTGCAAGTCGGTGACTATCGCCATGCTGCGGACGTTATTGGTCGACGTTTCTGTGACTATGTAAAGGGGCGGCTTATTTTTACTCCACCGGAACCTTTCGAGGAGATGGCGCTTCGATATGAAAATGCGTATGGTGGCAGAGATTTAAGTTTCGAAGAGACATTACTGAAAGAGATCAGTAAGAACGCGGCTCCAGATCATATCCGCCGAGTTAAACCCGTGGCCGAAGCCTATTTGAAAGATTCCCCTCCACTCGTGTATCCACGTAATTGTTATGGAAAAGGGTATGTCATCGAGGGGAATCGTAAGTTCATAGAAGGGCGTGAGTTACCGAATCTTGAGCGAGTTGATGACCGGCTGACTACGGAGCGGCTCATTGTTGATAATCCGTTAACCTGGAATAAGCAGCCTCTTCCAGTGGGATTCGATTATTTTGACGTTCAGTCTTTCCCTCGATCAGCCATGGTTGGATTACCTCCAGCAATAGCACTTAATCAAGAACCGGTAAAAGAAGTGGCTCTCTCATTGATCCCAAAGGATTATTGCCGTGGAAACGTTTTTTCTACGCCAATTTCCGAACTACAAAATTTAATTCACCCGTTGGCCGGCCGTTGTGCTTCGCTGGGACTCTGGCTACCGTTTTTAAGAGGAAATGAAAAAATCCAGCTTATTGGAATGAATAAGCGTATATCTGAATATATAGTCCAATTACCAGGTGAAAGGCCCATCTTTGCACTTAATTCTCCACATGTAGATTCATCACCTGCCGATACGCAACTAATGCTAGTTTGCATTGATTTACATAAACAAAGTTTAAATTTAATCTGGTCGGCTCGAACTGTTCTAACTAAACCCATTAGCCAAGGTCAGTTGGACAAATTATTGCCAACAATTATAATTGATATGCATAGGTTTTAAAATGACGGCACGAATTGCAAAATATCCGCCCATAGCCGGCGTTGGTGTGGACTTCCATTCGGTTGCGCCGCCGAGTATTCCTCCTCCTCCGCCAGCCCCACCAAATCCTGTCATCATCCCAAGCATTCCATGGTTTGTTGTAATTAATAGTCAAATATCAGGATTTGCCTTGACCGGAAAGTGGTCATGGCAAAGGGTGACTACTGAGGGGATCGGCAATATACTTTGGGGACACAATTGGGGGCCGGGGCAAACACATATACCGTCTCCACCTATAGTTGCATCACCGTCGATCCTGCTTCGCATACTCGCCTCATCAACCAAATATTGGCTCCCTTCATTTTCAGTGCGTGAACCAGTGGATGGTTCCGCCCCGGGCGGAGACACTCCCGTAGCTGTTTCTACTCCCGCATGGGTAATATCTACACAAAATTGCCAGGATGTTTCCGGTTGGCCCTTTGTTGCCCCGACCACCTTTTGCTTTCAGTTAGTTAGCACGAGAAACGTCGCCTTTACCCTTGGGGACCTTTTTGCCGGAGGTATTGGAATGATTGGCGACGCATTAACAGCCGTTATAGGCAGAGCAATCGGCGGTGCTAATTGTAATGTTCAAGCAATTGCCGGCGCATTATCGGGAGCCCTGATTAACCACGTTTTATCAAGACTTCCTTCTCAAGGGCAACCGGCTGATACAGTTTTAAGCGCGCTAATGAATGCGGCAGCAATGGCAGGACTAGGTGGTGATGCGGGCGGAGGTACTGGCAATGCTATCAGTGCACTGGTAACTCCCGCTGTTTCCTACCTTGCAGGACAAGCTTCCGATGCTACTGGAAGTGAGCCTACATACCGACGAGGTATAGATGGCCCGACCATTGATTCCAGAACAGGGCAGGAAATATAGTCGTAGTATAATATATCATATGAGCAAGGCGGCGCCAAAGCGATTCGAATTAAAAAGCGTGGACGTCCAAAAGGTAGTTGTCGAATAGTTTACCCAACAAGAAGCGCAGCATCCGCCAACTTCTCTAAAGTTTGCCCCAAGGTCTGATCAAGGGTTTGCTGAACCATCTCTTGGTCAGTCAGAAGCACACCATCCTGCCGTATGACCAAAGTCCTCTCTTTCACACACTTGTTCAAATGTTCCCATAACGCCTTTTGATTCCGCTTACCGTCTAGAAGGCGTATCAACTCTTGACCAATTTCATCCAGTCTGACACGTTCGTGACGCTGGTTGGCGACGGTTTGCCCTCTTGCGGTTTGATAGGCTGCCAGTCTGCTCACTTTTGGGTGCGCACTAACTTTTCTTTCAAAAGCGGCCTGCCAAGTGTGAAATTCAACAATATTCAAAGAGTAAGAGTGAAGTAGATCCTGCTTCACTGCCTGACACTCCTTAATAATTTCATTGCATGTGTGGTTTATATCTAATCGGTGACAGGCCTCTTGCATTAAACTATATAGATCGATTGCCTTTGGCCAATGCTCATTCAACACGGTTAATACCGCTTTTGTCAGCGGTAATTCAGTATTAAACGCCAAATCTGAGGGCGTACGAAAAGATTGTTTTTTGCCGGGTGAAAGGTCTATGGGAGTTGATTCCGGACATGCTGGGGATGCAATTAGCAGATCACCCAAGCTATCCGCATCCAAGTTCCGGTTGAGGGTATGCTCTTTATGACATAGAAGCGTTTGTCGGAAGAAACGGTTGCGCAAAAAGTCCATATATTGCTCAGATTGAATAATATTCGAACTGATTCGATTTAAGGTCTCGGCCACATCATCGGGGAAACCGCTATTGATCATGGTGGTAAATTCTGCTTCGGCAAGGTATTGCAAACCATATCGCTTCGCCCGCTCGATGAACTGATGAAAATAATTAGGTGTATTGACGTCCTCGAGATGTTCGTGAAATAAGTAAGCGTTCTGGCTCTTTCTGACCAGCTCGAGTTCGCTTTTTAGCATAAGTCCAAAATAACTTTCCGTTGATACGGATCCCGCCAAAAAATCAATTAGAGCCCGCGCCTGTTCGATGCGCTGGGTGGTGTCCTGAAACTGGTCGGCATGATAACGCATCATATGGCGGATCATCTCTCGAAGATGCCACCCGGGATAGGTGTTGTAGCTCACATAGGATACACCTTGGGGTGAAAGATTTCTGGATGAAATAGCTAAGATTTTATTCTGGACTTCTTCGGATACCCAGGAATAGACACCGTGACAGATGATATAGTCAAAAGTTCCCCAAGACTCGCTGATATCCATGATAGACGAGTTTTCGATGCGAATATTTGTTAATTCCAGGTCATCAATTGTTTTTAATGCCTGCTTCACTTGTCGACCCGATAGGTCGACACCAACAAATTCACTTTCCGGAAGATGAAACGCCATGGGGATGAGATTTCCACCACTGGCACATCCCAATTCAAGTACCCGACATTTTGTGACGGGGGTGGGTTTCATTCCGAACAAATGGGCGAGTGTCGCAAGACGATCTGGATGTGTCTGTGGAAAAGGATTGCTTTTATAGGGGATTTCGTCGTAGCTGGTTTGCATGGTGTAATTATTTTTCTCTCGGCAAAGAGATCATTCATGTTTGACAGATAATTGTACGCTGGATCTGTAAACTTGGTATATTTTTTGTTTTTACATTGTATTGATATAGTGTATGCTATTGTATATATCTTCCTCTATTATATCAAGCTAATACACCAAAATCTTACCTTGTAAGCAGACTTGGGTAAGAGGTATGGCGCGTATTAAGGTAAAAATGATGTTGAGTTACCGAGGCCTCATCGGGTTTGACTGTTGCACACGGATTGCACGCCTCAAAAAAAAGTTGAGCCTGCCAACCACTTCGACAATTAACATAATGAGGAAGGATTCATATGGCTAATCCATGGCGTGAACTCGGGAAGAAATTGCAACAGGAACTTTCGCAGGTCCTTATAGAATCGCGTCGGTTCGGATGGGCACGCGGTAAGTTGGAACAATGGCACAAACGGTATTACACAGGCAAGAACATTTCACTGCAGCAGGTCTACCCTGAGTACCGCTGGAACCATGAATTCACATCCGCGGAACGCAATTCTCTACTGTGCGTCAAATCTAAGATGGACCGAGACGGCCTTTGGACTCACGTTAAATCCGTCTACTGGGCCGGTGAACATGGAGAAATGCTGTTTTACGCCAGACAAGGACAGGCAACCTTCCACCGCTACCTTCTCAACCACGGGTTCGGCGAGTGGTGGCTTGCCAATTGGGAAAACGATCTGTGGGGCGTGCGCAGCCGCTTCAGAGGGGCGCAGCTTCACTTCCGCGGTAAGCATAAACCACCTGGGGTGATCAATGTACACATTGATCTACACAATCCTGGAGACCCGAAAACAGGCAAACCAAGTGGCGCGTTATCTGAATTACCTGGTGCAATCGGCCACTTGTTGAACGATGGAAACCGAAAGGTTAGCCACACCCCTGCGAAACTGCGCGCCGGCCTCCAGCCACAAAAGATCAATGTGCCGCAAATCCGCTGAGTGCTGATGGCCAAAAGAGGTAACAGGCATTGAATTGAAGGAAACAACAAGAGGAGGATTGCGTGCTTCCACTCGTAAATTTATCATAAAGGGTCTGAAAAAGGGCAAAACTGTCATCTGGGCCAAGAAGGGGCCAGAACGGACACCCAGTTAGTGGTCCAAGTGGTGCCGCAACGCGTTGTGAATATAGCCTTTAATTATGTTTCCGACACCGCCGACCACAAAATTCGGAGATCTCCGTAGACAGCTGGCCTCCTGTTAAACAATATTAATAGCATCTATTTACCCCATGCAAATGTCAGGTTCCAAATGGTTGCTGATCGCGAGCTTAAAATCAACGCAAATTTAAAAAAAATGGTCGTGCGCGACCAGAAGAATCCATCCAGGGATAGATTCTCTCTGCTCGTCACTAATAGAAATTACAAAGCGTAAATCAATGTGTTTTTTGTCTGGGAATGCCAGAAGACCATGAAATTCAATGACACGGATGGTGTCGCCGAAATCGCTGTGTCAAAAAACGAGAAAACCAATTGCATGGTAGAGGATACCCTTGGCGCTTCTTTCGAATGGGTCGTTGCCCACGAGATTGGTCATAACCTCGGATTGAAATATAATTACGCCATTCCGGAGTTGCTCATGTACGACCAGTTCGACATATGTGTGGGAACACGTCTTAGAAAATCGAAGATCGAACGAATTGCAGTGGTATAGTGACTTTGGCGAAACGGATTAATTTCGAATTGATCTGGAAATATTGGGAGCCTACGGAATTGATGCATCGACAATGTATACGCCAAATACCAAAATGATTGAATGGCATAAACCCGTCTTATTTTAATCATAAAAGGAGTAGCCAGATGTCCAATTTAACTGTCATTCTCCTGGGAACAGGAAAATCAGACAAACATGACTATTATGTTTTAAACAAACTTTTCCAATACATTAAAGGAAGTAAATACCGCGTAAATGGTCCCAACACTGCAGGAACCAACGTTAAAAATAAGGTTAAACAAGCAATGGAGGAAATTTGGAGTAAAAAGCCAAAAATATTAAATCTAATAGGCCATAGCCGTGGTGCTATCGAATGTATAATAATTGCTGGAGAATTAAACAATATGAATAAAGGCGGATTCTCTAAATATTTATCCGACAAAATCAAAGAGGGTGATTGGAAGAAGCATAGAGGGTGGAAATCACCCGATGAGATTAATATTTTGGCATACGATCCCGTCAGCAGAACGGAGGCAGCAGGAGAGAAACATAAGATAGACAAAAACGTTAAAAGATTTTATTGTGTGGCAATGAAGAACGAGTCAAGTAAAACGTTTTTTGGTTTGCAGCGGTTAACATTGCCTGGTCGAAGTAAGGGGGAGTGCTATCTCCCGCTTCCCGGAACCCACGGTTCTGCGGTACAGCACCTAAACGACTCACAATTCCCCATCGGCGAAGTGGGATTAATAATTGGAGGTCGTTTCCTCGATCAGTGTGGAGTCCCACACAAAATTCCAAAAGCACTCTCGGATAAAGCATTACTAGACGCATATTGTAAAATAAATCTAAAATGCCCGATTAGAAAAACCAGTGTCCTTAAACGTTTTGCCCGAGATTACTACGACGTAGAAAAAAAAGGGGGAAAGTGGGTAGCTACAAACAAAAAATCAGTAAAGAAAGGTGATTCAGCTACGCGCTTAGATAGGATCAAGAACAGACTAGGATATACTTATCGTTGGGATAATTTTTTTGTTAATGCGCATCACGCCAAACTATGCCAAAAATATTATAGAGCTATATACAACCTACTTCTTGCCGATCCAAATAAAAGGACGGCATGGGAAGTTCAACTAAAAAACTCGCCTTTACCAAAGCACTTTAAGGAACTCGCGGAGAAAGTATGTAAAAACAATATCAAGATTGGGGTTCCTGCCAATATGGGAACAATCCTTGTCCCAAAGTTGTGATGCCTATGCGCATGTAACCACTCTCAGCCTGTAGGCTGTGCGTGTCGTATTTCTTTCCGACCCGAACTCTCCGGCGAACACAGTCGGTTGTTACCATTAGAAAAACAGGATAGCGTAAGCTTAGCGAGTAGCGCCTTTCCGCGCCCGCACGACAACACCTTCTACAGGCAGGCTATCTTCCAGTCGAAGAACGGCTGATGTGATCCCGTGAATGGTCAATCCAGCTTCGGCCAAACACTTCTTCAGATAATCTATTGTATGGCAGTATCGACCGTGGTGACTCAGACGATAGCCGAATTGTGAATGTTCGCTTGCATCTTCTTCACAGGTGAAAACCACAGCGCCACCGTCTCGCAACGCACCAGCCACCGCCACCAACACGGGCTCCAAAACGCCGAAATAATTCATCGTGTCAGTCGATGCAATCAGATCAAATGTCGCATCAACATCATTAAGGTAAGTGGTCAATTCAGCGGTCACCAGTTCATCGTATACGTTCAAGCGTCGTGCCCTATCCAGCATGGCGGGTGACAGATCAACGCCCACCAGTGTGCGGGCATAGCGTCGCAGCAGCGGGCCACATAATCCGGTGCCGCAACCGGCGTCTAATATGTCGAGTGATTTTTCTGTATGGCCCAATTCTTCAGTTATCGCGGCCGCCAACACCTGGGGCCCCTTATAACCTAGTTCCCGCAAGTCCTCGTCGAAAGTGCTGGCAAAGCGATCGAAGACCTGACGCACGTACTCGTTGGATGCCCGCGGCGGTGGCTTTTCCTCCGAACAAGCATTTAGCATGTGTCGGGCGATCGAATTTTCGGGATCTTCCCGCAGCCAATGCCGGAAAGCCTCTTGGGCTTCTTGTAACCTTCCTGCCCTGCGCAACGTACCGGCCATACCTTGATGTGCGTTGATGTGCTTCGGTTCCAGCTCAATGGAACAGCGGAATGCCTCAACGGCCTCGTCTAATCGGTCTAATTTTTTCAGGGTGTTGCCAAGGTTGTAGTGTTGGCCGGCGTTTTTTGGGTTCAATTCGATCGCTTTTTTAAAGGCAGTAACCGCTTCTGCGTGCTTTCCTTGATCCTTTAAAACCACACCCAGATTGTTGTAAGCATCTGCATGCTGCGGCTTGAACTGTATGAGTTTACGGAAGACCGATGCGGCTTTTTCAAGTTTTCCTGCTTCGTGCAACATGTTCCCCAGATCGTTTTGAGCTTCAGGGAACTCAGGTCGCAGCTCAATCGCCTTACAAATCATGGTAATTGCTTTATCCGGTTTTCCGATCCTATGCGACAGCACACCCAGAAGATATAAAGCGTCGACGCAATCCGGGTTATCCTGCAGCACTTTCTCATATGCCTGCTTTGCTTCAACTAATTGACCGGTACGATGAAGGTTCAGCGCAGCCTCCAAAGCCTCGTACTCCGAGGAGCGAGGACGGCTTGTTTTTCGTCTTCGTAATTTTCGCTTCATAATGTTTGATAACCAATTGAAAGTGGCAGCTGGATTATTTTTTATGCTTGGTTCCGTATCGCCGAAATGCCACCATTTCTAAAGCGCGGCGGGCCTTTAAACAGTTTTCTTTATGACTTCTCCCCCAGAGTGGTTGTGCTCGTGACGGCGTGTCCCCGCCAGCAAGGCAGCCGCACTGATGCATTCGTTAGAAAACCGGTAAGTCGGGGCTTGTCCAGGCCAGGATTCTCATGAGAAATCTCGTACCTCCATAAAGAGAACATTAGGATACGTAAACTAAAATGTGATTGTGCGTCAAACAAAAATGGTACCCAAAAACGGCATGTATTCGCCATTTTTTGGCAACATTTCTCGTTGACTCCGCAATTGTCGTTGATTATACGTGTAATATGTTTGACTTTTTTAATGTACAATAAGAAGCAGATACTTCAAGATACAATATGTTTTTAATCATTTTGCTATTAAACACAAATTGTATCGATTGCTTTTGAAGAAGGGAGCCCTGTCATGCCCACGGAAGAGCTTGCCAGAGGCGTCAATGCGGTCCAATTGGCCGCTGAGTTAATGCCTCGCGCCCACGCGCTCCACCATCCCGACCAGTTTGGTAATCGAACCAATGTTCCTCCCGGCCAAATATGGGGTGGTAGCCGAATGTATATTACCGTCGTTGGTGGTCATGCCATCTTCGCCGAAAACGCCATCATCTACCGCCAGCCCGTTGGGGAATTCGTCAGAGAGCGTTACACCCTGGCTATGTCCACTGGGGCTGGACGAGCAGCTTGGCTGCTTCCCATCGCTGAAGCCGAGGCCTTATTCTTGATGGGATTTATATCCGCTTTAGCGGGCCCGGTGGGCATTGTTGCCTCGGTCGTCGTATTTTTAACGCGGTTAACGCTTTTTTATACATCGCACCGCTCCGAAGTGAATCGCGCCTCGACATTTATTCTTCCTACCATTGAAGGGATACGCATTTTCGCCAACCGTTGTCCTCAGCTCTCATGGCTTTTGGTACGTTCTCTTGGATGGGAAACGGTGGTCAGCGGCGCAAGAGGTGTGGATGCTAATGATGTCGCCAACTTTCTAGGTAAATGCATTGGTGGAATCGGGCGTGCCCCTGAAATCAGTCTCTCAATATTTCTAAGCATTATCGGTAAAGCCCTCGCTACATCTCTCCTCTTACGGGGCCCTGGAATGGCAGCGCGCGGCAGCGCCGAACGGGCCACCGCATTTCGTGCTGATTTGGCCGCAGACGGCATACAAATCACAGAGGCACGGGCCCAGGAGATTCTTGCGGCGCCTTGTTTTAGATCTCCGGAAAACCAGGAGCTGATGCGGCAGATGCAGTCAAATATGGGTCAGCTTATGCCCCTTGTGGACGGCCTGAATCGTGCACTTCAGACAGAGCAAACACTAGGTGCGGCCACTGGACCGATCTCTGTCGCACCCTCGGCACCTACAACTCGTGCCGGTTCCGCCCACCCAGACTGGGGAACAGCACGGTTTGCAGGGGAGGTACGCGGTTCAGTTGCAAGCTTAACGGGTGAAGTACGCGGCGGTGCCATATCGAGAGGGTCAATAGGACGAAACGCCTAATCAACCACCTTGCTAAACGCATACAAAGGCGTATCGAACCGCCTGGGTCTTTCTCACTGCCATCAGAAAGACCGGATGGGGTCCTGGCCCTGATAGCTTTTGGGGTAATCGGTTCAAATCAGCACACTTGAACTCGTTGCAGGTGGCGGAACGCGCCTCACGTGGCAGGCAACAGCCGTTTATACCGTGAAAAATGCAGGAGTCCTCAACCGTGTCTTCAGCGGTATACGCCAGGAACGCAGCACGTATTTCGTGGGGCTCAAGTTCAGTATACCTTTTCCAATAACTAAGAATCGTCTCTCCAGTCAAATATGCCCGATCGCCACCGCTATTGCAGCAACTCCCCCGGCATGTCGCGCAAGCGACCTGAATGATGGGAAGGGGATTGGCATTGACATCGGGAATATCCGTCGGCACCGTTCCGCCGCGACCGTCATCTCGTACCAAAATCGGGTTTGCTTGGGTCTCGCTAAGCAAACCCTTCAAATGGTTGGATAGTGCGGATCGCCGCTCTTGAGGAAGGGGCGTCAGGGGCCGCTCAGTGGCCGGAACGACCACCGGCTCAAAAATCTCCGGCCTACCGATCCCAAGTAAACTTGCCGCCTTGTTGCGTAACCGGAAAACCTGTTTTTCGAACTTCTCCCGTTGTCGGCGTTCGTGTACGTCTATTTTCGTTTGCAGGGTGCGCTGTTGCCGTCGATGTTCAACGCGACACTTCCAAAAATCACAAGTTTGGTACAAACGCCAGTCAAGATCCGCGATGCCCCGCCCGCAAATCACACATTTTGCCTTACCAGGCAAAAAGACAGGTTGTCTTTTCTTGTCGGGCAGCATAACCCCTAAATCCCAATCAATGGAAACACCGCTTTGATTGGTCAATTGAGCTTCATAAATGCTAATATTCATACAAGGATCAAATGAATTATTCGGCTTTTCCACGAAGCAAGCCCTATATTGATAACGGATAACGCTACAAACGATTAAAAAGGGGTGAATAGTTCATTCTTTACCTAACTCAACCAAAATATGTCAACCGGCTTCCGTTAATATAACAGGCCTTGCGATCAATTGATTGACCAGATATTGGATTTACGCTATTCTGGCACGCACCAAATATTTGATACAATTATGGTAGATCCCTTGACCCCAGGTAGAAATAGCCTCTACTCACGCTGGGGAAAAACGTTTAAAACCTGCTAGCCCAAAGGCCTTTTGAGATGAACAAAGTCCATGTCCATATTGATAAAGGTAATTCAGACCAGGTAGATTATTCTTTTTCCGAAGCATTTCGTATCGGACGGGGAAGCACTTGCCAGGTAAAGCTGCACGATAGTATCGTCAGCCGGCAGCATGTGGAAATTCTATTTATCGGTGATCAATGGTGGATAAAGGATTTAGTAAGTGCCAATGGAACCTACATCGACGGTAAACGAATCCACCAGGAACCGTTAACGAATAGCGCTCGTATTCAGCTCGGCCCAGATGGTCCCTTGCTTTTACTCTCCCTCGAAGAAGAAACCCTCCCATCGTCAACCGAGCCCGACCCTCAATCACTCACCTATTACCGTAATCATTACTTTGATAGCAAAGACGATGCTCAGGCCGGTGAGCACACCATGATGATTCGACAAGTTTTCTCCCAGGTACAAAAAAAACAAAAAGGAAAATATTTTACTATTATCGGTATTATCGTCTGCCTGCTTATCGGGGTGGGGAGCGTTGCCACAGTAAAGCACTATCAACTCAAGAAACACCGCAAACTGGCGAAAGATATTTTTTACAATATGAAAGCCATGGAGCTGGAATTTTCAGAGTTATTGCGGATTGCCCGGGAAACTAAAGACAAAAAAATCATTAAAAAAGTCGACCAGTATAAGACCAAGCGCCGGGAAATGGAAAAAAATTACGATCAATTTATCAATACCCTTAAAGTTTACAAAAAAGACATCAGCCCCCAGGAGCGGCTCATTCTACAGACGGCAAGAATTTTTGGAGAATGCGAAATCGATGTACCGCCTGATTTTGCCAAAGAAGTATTAAAGTATGTGGGCAAGTGGAAATCAAGCCAGCGCATGGCTAGAGCGATCGCGCGAGCCAAAAAAAATGGATATATCGACACTATCGGTCAAACATTGTCCGCATATGATTTACCGCCTGAATTTTTTTACCTCGCACTTCAGGAGAGTAATTTTAATAAAAATGCCGTCGGGCCGAAAACCCGTTGGGGCATTGCCAAGGGTATGTGGCAATTTATTCCGGACACAGCCCGAAGATACGGATTAAAAACCGGTCCGTTGGTCAAACAGAATCAACCCGACCCGCAAGATGATCGACATAACCCGGAAAAAGCCACGCTGGCAGCAGCTAAATATCTACGAGATATATATGATACGGACGCTCAAGCTTCAGGGCTGCTCGTCATGGCATCCTATAATTGGGGCGAAAACAGAGTGATCAAGTTGATCCGGACAATTCCTGAAAACCCGCGCGAACGAAACTTTTGGAATCTGTTGCTGAAATACAAAAAGAAAATCCCTAAGCAAACCTATGACTATGTTTTTTATATTTTTTCGGCGGCCGTTATCGGAGAAAATCCGCAGCTGTTCGGATTTACATTCGGCAATCCTTTGGGTACCATTCAAGCAAAAATAACCTCGCCAAAGTAGCGATAAGGTTTCGATAAAGGTACTTACCTGAAAGAAGGAAATGAATTTATAAATAACCACGTCGGCCGGGTACGCCTTGAACAATTACAGGTTCAATCAATCAGGGCAATCAATCGGGACAATCGTTGACAGAATCATTCAAACCATGTTACGATTGATTTAAATTATTCAATTAATTTGAGGGATTAGAATGCCTAATGAAGATGTGTCGCGAAAAGACTTGGATAATGCAGAGTTTTTAAGCCTTCGACAAACCACAGAAAAAATTGCCGGCTCCCTTAACACACGTTTAAAAACACATTTGGCGGTAATAAAACCGCTATTTGCCCCCCAAAATTTTCTGGGATCCTATATGAAGGGCACGTCAAAAAAGGATGTGCCGGGTTCGGATAAGGCCTTTGCCACGTTACAGCAACGCTACGCAAGCTTGGCCGAAAAACCTTTGGGTCTGCGAAAAGAGTTATCCATACCACTTTCTGCTATATCCCCCCAGCTAATATGCACCCCATATCAATACAAGCTGCAATTGGGTGAAAATGGCGATAAAATAACGACGGTTACCTCGCCCACACAATTCATTTTAGCATATGAAAATGAGTGTAGTCTTAATCGGATCAGGGCGATGGTGGCTGGAACGGAATCTCGCCAAGTGGAAGAGATAAAGCAGTCAGTGCTTTGTCACATTTGCATGACCGTCCTCCTTGAGCAAATCCCGATGCTTGGCGTACTTCTTAGGGATCTTAGATACGATGTTGAAATTCAAACACTAAATGATCTTGGCGGGTTGTCTGTAGCCGTTTTATCCCTGCCGCTAAGGACATTTCTACCATCAGATAAATTTATTACCGAAGTCACGCAGCTATCAGGAATTCCAGCTTTTCAAGAAATTATCGATCTGGGCAGTTTGGAAGGAATGGCCGACCCCTTAAAGAATGCCATCGAGGAGCACCTGTAGTACCGTCCCTCTATATAACGCGAGCGTTCCACTCGTATACTTGGCAATTATCAATCCAAATATCTGAAAGCTCGTTCATGCTTAAATGACGACTATCCGTCACATATTCCCATCATTGACTGCAAGCATTGTCGGGCGCTCAAATAGACGTGGTTTTTCTAATCCAACGCTCTCGTCGGGAGACGCAAGTAGTCAGCGTCCTATTATGACCCAACAACGCGTCGAATCGTTTCCATCCAACGGTACCACCACTCTTTTAGTCCACCCGCCCCAGGACCATCCGTAGCGTTGGAGACAAGCAGATACAATACACTTACTGTCACCAGGATGACCAAAAATCCGATTAAAAAAACGAGTGCCTTCTTTTTTCGGCGCGGTGCCTTGGGGGCTATCTCCCAGGGCATCTCGGGCGTACCCTGCGGGGATTCGGAAGGTGCGCTAATGGGTTGATTCGCATCCTCCACCAATCGTCCGCCGTTAAGAAATTGAAAAACGGGACCTTGAGGACTTAATGATAACCGGCTGCCGGGATGAAGAGGCGTTTGGCCCTGGACAGGATTTTCGTTAATGGTTATCAAGCCTTGCCCGGTCAGATCCTTAACCCAATAATTGGATTCAAAATAAAAAAATTGAACATGCCGATCTATAATGTGAGCATGGTTGATCACATAATCGCAATCATTCTTTTTCCCTACAGTTACCGGAAGTACCTTAAAAGACTGGATCGTCGGGCCGAATTGAATTGCCAGGGGTGCCTGAACCTGTAAATCGGCTGAATTAAGGCCTGGCTTTGGTGCTGAAAATTTTGAAGCGATCTGCTCTCGGGGCGCTACCGACGGGGTCGATGGTTTTGGGATAGAGAGCGCCGGTTGTACGGGTGGCCTGTGTTTTGACACCTCTTGGGAACTACCTGGGGATTGAGGCATGGCTAAAGGTGTCGGGGACGTTTGGAAAGCTTCGCCCGCGCTCGATTTTATTTCAGTCAGAAAGCTAACCTTTGGACCGCCATCGCCAATCATGAGAACATCGCCGTTTTTTAAAATGGCCTCTTTGATAGCCTTACCATTTAAAAACGTTCCGTTGGCACTGTGATCAAGAAGTTTAAACCGATTCCCTTCTCTGACAATTTCGGCGTGATTTCTTGAAATGAGGGTCACATCTTTCGGAAAGCGTATCTGACAATCAGGGTGACGCCCAATCTGTAAAACCGGGTCGACGAACTCCTCGATTTTTCCTTTCAAAGGGCCTTCGATATGTATGAGCTGAACGACAATGGTCGGTTTTTCTGGCATCGTATAACGGCATCCAAATGGAACACAAAGTTAAGTATTTTGATATTCCCGCAGGAAGTATAGCTTATTTCACGGTCATTATGTCAAGCCTATTTACGGAAATATTTAGGGTATGCATTAAATTAATTTGTCATGACATCGTATTTACGCTATGCTGCAACAAGAAAAGATGATGGCAAAATTTAATCGCATGCGGCCTTAACCATTCTCCTTATGAGGGTTTTGCAAACTTAGAGACATGAAGGGCAGAATCCATTTTCGACATGCCATTTGGCTACTGTTTATTCCTTGGCTATTATGCCCGGTGCAAATCAAGGCTGGAATAAACGAAAAAACATTCCCCATACCCCAGGCGACTGTTGAACAAGTCATCACCGTCTGGTTGCAAACCACTGGGTTTCGCATTTACAGGACCCATGTCAACCTCCAGAAAACCGAATTTAGAGCAGAGAAAGATGATGAGCACTGGCATATAATTATTCGCCCTCAATCCGCCCTGGCCAGCCATGTTAAAGCCCAGTGGACCGGTCCAAAAGATCAGGGCATACATGATCCATATCAACCGTTGTGGTACCAAATATCAAAACAGGTGGGCGCCACGCTCCCAAGACGTCATACGTCCACTAAGTCTATCCCTTCACGCTTACGTTTTTATAAAAAAGCGGTGGTTTGCGTGCGGATTATAACAAGTGATACCGAAAAACAGGTGACCGGATTTTTCCTAAAAGCCCGTGAGGGGCTGATTTTATCGACAGCCCATGATCTGGCGGCATTTCAGAATATCATCGTTGTCCTGCGTAGCGGGCGTGAAATCAGTGGACAAGTTGTCCTATTGGATCAGCAGCTCGACCTAGCCCTTATCCGCGTCGCATCTAAGCAGGAGGCGGGTATTTTGTTGAATGAAAGCCGTAATCTTTTGAATTTCGGTGACCAGCTGTACACCCTTGGCTGCTCCGCAAACGGGCGTGGTAAGCTGACCTCCGGTTTTGTTGACGGCCCCCCCCGCCGGGCTGACAATCAGTTGTTGTGGCAGGTAAAAATGGTTGTTTTACCCGGCAACAGCGGCAGCCCGGTATTTGACGACCAGGGGCGTCTGGTTGCAGTGGTCAAAGGCCGACATCGCGTGGAAGAGCAAGTGGGCTTTCTTATCCCCATGGAAACGGTGATCGCTTTCATCAAAGCCAATATTGATTATGTGCAATAGAAATATGACCTATATAGAGCTATGAATGCCATGCAATATGGCCGCTATCAGATTGTCTCTGAACTGGGCAGGGGCGCCATGGGAATGGTTTATAAGGCCCATGACCCTCAGATCGATCGGATGGTGGCCCTGAAAGTTCTGCGAGAAGACCGGGTCGTGGATCAGGAATTCGTGCGCCGGTTCATCGCCGAAGCACAAGCGATCGGCCGATTGTCCCATCCCAATATTGTCACGGTCTTTGATGTCGGTGAAGACCATGGTACGATTTATATTGCCATGGAATTCCTCGAAGGTCGGTCTTTAGACCTTCTTATCGGGGAAAAAGATTTTACCAGCGAACAAATCGTCGACTTGGGCATCCAAGTGGCAGGGGCTTTGGATTACGCCCATCGTCAAGGAATTATCCACCGGGATATCAAGCCGGGTAACATCATTATTACCCCCCAGGGGCATGTTAAGGTAACGGATTTCGGAATAGCCCGTATAGAAGGCGCTTCGGGACACCAGATGACCCAAATGGGTGAGATTCTCGGTACCCCTATCTATATGCCGCCGGAGCAGGTTGCCGGGCAACCGGTGGACGGTCGCTCCGATATCTATGCGCTGGGGGTTGTCCTATACGAATTGACCACCGGCCAGCGCCCATTTACCGGAGACAATTTAACGACACTCTTCAATGCCATTGGGAAAGAGATACCACCCACGCCGGTCCGGCTAAATCGTCAGGTTCCTTCAGCGCTTTCCCAATTGATCATGAAGTGTTTAAGTAAATCACCGGGAGAACGATATCAAAACGGACAAAGTTTATCTGAAGCATTGAAGGGGTGCCTGGCATCCAAACCGGTCGCGGCAACCTATCAAAAAGTTCAAAAGAAAAAACGAACCTGGTTGTACGTGCTGGCCGGCCTGTCCATTCTCGCCATGGGTGTTTTGGCCGTTGTCTCCATATCTGTATATTCGCCACCGTCTCCACCGATTCCACAATCCGGGACTCCGACGCCAGTTCCTGCCCCTGACCCGACACCGACACCCCAACCGGTCCCCCCAACGCCAAAGCCGAAACCAGTCCTGCCGAAACCGGTCTTGCCAAAACCGGAACCAAAGCCTGTGCCACCCGCGCCGAAGCCCAAACCTGTTATACCCAAACCGGCGCTTAAACGATCAACGCTGGATGTCCAAAGCGCTCCGCCAGGCGCCAGTTTCTATGTAAATGGTAAGTATCATGGAAAGACACCGATTAAAGTGAAACTACCTTACGGCAAATATGAAGTTGGCCTCCGACATGACAAATATTTTGGTTGGGAAGCCCAACTAAATCTTGATAAACCGGGAGAAATCCCGCTTCGAATTAGACTGGTTCCCGAAGATTAATCTTTCAACATAGGAGGATGACCATGAAAATGATTAAAAATCCTTTATCTTGTATACTTCTCACTTGCCTCATCGGGTCAGGGCTGCTCTTTACGACGCCGGTTTTCGGCCAACCCACAGCTGGATCGCCGGCACCGACTTTCACATTAAGCGATGTTTTTGGGCGGCCGTATGATTTGGCAAGCATGCAGGATCGACCCATGATCGTCCTTTACTTTTTTGACGCCACATCCAAGGCTAGCCGTACTGGATTACAAAATCTTGATCAACTGTCGCGCACCTATAAAGATGCAGAGCTCGTTGTCTGGGGAATTACCCGATCTCCGGCAAGCCAGGTAAACAATTTCGTTACGAAGGTCGATCTTCAATTTCCTGTTTTAATCGATGAAAAAGGGGTGAGCGATACGTACCAGGCCCAGCTTATCCTTCCAAGCATATTTATCCTTGGACCAGGGTTAAAGGTGCTTGATGCCTTTCAAGGTGGCGGAAAAACCACCGAGGTGATGCTAACCCGTTTGGCGGCACGACAGCTAGACCGCGATCAACCGAAGCTGGCCAAAGCCATCAGCCGAGAAGTAGAAAAGAAAAACCCTCAAAACATCGAGTCTAAAACCATCATGGGATATGCGGCGTTGAAGCAAGGAAATTATCCCGAAGCGAAACAGATGTTTCAAACCCTATCCAACCAAGGGGGAGAAGGTGAAATACGGGGGATAGAGGGATTATCCGCACTGCATGCCAAACAAGGTGAAACCGAAAAAGCTTTGGCTCTGGCCGCCGAAGTGGAGAAAAGAGCGCCGGATCGCGTCTATGCCAATGTGATCAAAGGCGATGTGTTGTATAGCCAAGGACAGAAAGAAGCTGCCCTGGCTGAGTATGACAAGGCCGTTAATAAGCAAGAGGGAGAACCTTTTCAAAAAGCGATTGCCATGAATCAAAAAGCACGCATTGAAGCCAACCGCGGTAATTATGACAGGGCACGCCCCCTTTACGACCAAGCGGTGGAAATTAATCCCTACTTTATTGAAGCCACATCCAATAAAGCCATCACTTACCAAAAGGAAGGTGATTGGGCTAACGCCCTGGAAACTTTTAAAGCCGCGCTGGCCGTAAATAAAAACGATACGTATGCCGCGATTCTCGCCAAAAAGAGTGAAGAAATGCTGGCCCTTCAAAAAGATGCCACACGAGGGGCAAGGGTTGATAAGCTGGTCAAAGATCTGGCCGAACGTTATCGCAGCCAACAATCGATCTTTTCCGGAAAAAAAGACCAGTGGACCTCTCGCCCCATGATTTTGACCTTTGTCGACATGCAGGAAAAAGGCGGGTTGGCCCGACGGGATGGGCTTCCCTCTGTGTTAAGCGCACACCTAACCGGGCAATTAAATGATTCCGGCCGTGTTCAGGTGGTGGAGCGGGTCCTGATAGAACGCCTTCTGGAAGAACTCAACCTCGGTTCTTCGGATCTCGCTGACCCGGAAACCGCCCTAAAACTCGGCAAGGTATTGGCGGCTAAATTGATCGGAACGGGGACCATCATCCATATGCCGGATAAAACACTTCTGTCGATTCGGCTAATCGATACCGAAACCTCTGCTGTGGCCAAAGTATTTACACGCAAGATGAGTTTATCAGAGCCCTTTGAGACGGCCCTCAACGCCCTGGATCAGGATATCTTAAAAACAGTCATCACCAAATATCCTCTGCAGGGATACGTGGTTCAAATGGCCGACGAGCGGGTCATGGTCAATCTGGGAACGAACCAGGGCGTGGTCATGGGCACCAAATTTGAGATTGTTCAGCCGGGTAAACCCATCAAATACAAAGGCAAAAAACTCCAAGGGCTGCCCCAGGTCATTGGTGAGCTGGAAATCGTCGAAACCGGCCCAGATATGGCTTTTGCCACGGTTCTTCAGGCCGATCGTGCGTTTGGAAAAGATGATAAGATCAGGGAAAAACTTGAAGATGTCGTGGCCAGGGAGGGCAAGGATGCAACCAAAGAATAGAATACCCCTCATTATTGCCCTTGTTTTTTTTATCTTGGGTTGTGCCGGCACCCCACCCACCGTGGAGAAGCCGGCCTATGGGCCCGGCGCGGTGGTGGCAGTCTGGGACATGGAAGATTTGAGTCCCATCAAGGCCGGCCAGCCGGATCTGGGAGAATTCATATCTGGGACGATTATTGAAACCCTTGAAAATCAATGCGAATTCAGGATCGTCGAACGGGAGAAGCTAATCCTGGCCTTGGAAGAGCTTAATCTGGGCTCAAGTGCTGTGGCCAGCGAGGCCACTCAGCTAAAAATTGGAAGAATACTGGGGGCCAAACTGATGGTATTCGGTGCCTACCAGATCATCGGAGATATCGTGCGCTTGGACCTGCGACTGGTGGAAGTAGAGCGTGGATTGGTTGCCAATACCGCTTCAAGTGAAGTCGCCGCATCAAATCTCGATGCCCGTTTAAAGGGCGCCGAGACGGCAGCGGCGGAGTTGTGCGTTGGGAGAACCGATTAACCAATTCCGCTCTTAAGGCTTAAGGAACGTCAAATTCCCACGTTTGCGACCAGACACTTTGGTAATTGTAATAATCTATGGCTCGTATACGAAAATAATAATGCCCGCTGCCCAACCCTAAAAGGCCGCTCGTGGGGCCTTCAACCGTCATATTAACACTCAGGAGAGTAAAAGCGCTATCACTTGACACCTGAACCTCATATGATGATGCCTTGATGACTGGCAGCCATGTAAGACGATCCGTGCCGCTGCTATACGAGCCACCTGTAGGTATAAAATAGTGGGCGATAATTAATCCTACATCGGTGATCTCGTTTTCGTTAACTTCAACTTCCGACACCTGGCCTCGGTATAACAGGTTATGCGTTTCGTCTGTTCCTAAAATAATCACCCACCGATCCATGCCCTTCTTAACCCCTTCAATGGTCCCGGCATGGGCGGAACATTCCCATCGCGGGCTCTCAGCCAAGAGTTCGTCATACCGGTTATAAACAACCGCCTTAACCCAGGTGAGGTCCGTGCTCTCGCAATTCAGTTCCATCAACTCCGCGAAAATAGGCTCGCTGTTCCCCCCAGCAGTCGTTACCGCGGGTGCCACCCATTCTACATTGAAGGCCAGACCCCCGGTTTGATCCGTTGTCTCCGTATCACTGCCACCGCAGCTATAAAATAAAGACATAAGGATTAAAGAGATCATTCCAATAAGTCCTTTAGGAATCAAATGTTGATTGGAACAATGATGGGTCATCATCTTGATACTCCGTTATCAGTCCTATTATAATATCGTCGCTTTAAATTGAACTATGCCCGGAATCCTGAGGCATACGTTCAAAATTGACACGTAATATTTACTATCCCGGCGTGTTGTGTGTCCAAATGAAAGACCAACCGCTAGTTAATCCATTATCGCCTATGGAACGAACTCGCCAAAAATAAGGATTACCTCCATACGGAAGGTCGTAACAAATTGTACCCGGAGCATCGACAAACACATTTACCCTCAAACTTGCAAATGCGATATCCCTGGATAATTGAAATTCATACGATGTGGCCGACTGAACCGCTTGCCATGCAAAAGAATGATAAGGATATGGTTCGCAGGCGATACTAATTCCACCAATCGGTGCAGGTGGTGCTTCTGATGGTGTACCGTAAACCCAAATCTGAGACCAAGCACCGATTAATCCATCAAAATCAATGGCACGCACGCGCCAATAATGGCCAGAAGTATTGGGGCGCGGGATGCAACCGGTCTGTGGGTTGGTTACCATCATGCTCCCTTCAATACGCGCAAATGTGACATCCGTAGATAGTTGAAACTCATACGATGTGGCCGAGTACACCGCTTGCCACGAATGATTAACAGTCGTTTCGCAGTTTGTCGTATTCCCACCCGTAGGAACAAAATATCGCGCCACAATCAACCCTGCATCGGTAATTCTATTCTCGAAAATATTGATATTCGACTTAATACCGCGGTACAGAATCTCATTGGCAGCGTTTTCTCCGAAAATGGCAACCTTCCGACCAGAACCAGCTGGCACGTTTATCGTTCCACCGTGGGCACTACACTGCCACGGGGGATCGCTCTCGTAAATGTATTGATTCGTCTGGTCATAAAGGATCACGTTTACCCAGAAAACGCCCTCTTCCTCACAGTTAAGTTCAGCCAGATCGGCAACTTCATCAGGGTTATCCAAAATAACCGATGATGTGCCGGCATTTTCCCACTGGACCTGAAAAGAGAGTGAACCGGTTTGATCCGTTGCTTCGAGTTCTCCACCACCACAGCTATTAAACAAACAGCAGACCACAAAAATGATAAGCCACCCTATCATTGGGCGTCGGGGTATTTTGGAAGAAATCCGATAAATAACCATTTTCATACTCCTGGGAGATGACCGGTTTGCGTGCGTTTAATCTCCTCTTTAAGTTGGCTTGCTCTGATATCAATGGGTTAATTTATAAACGGCATCACGCTACCAGGTAATTGATATTCCCGATTCACCCGATAAAGTGATGAAATAAAACCAATAGGAATCCAGTGCAAGTCCATCCTTATCGACGAACCCATCTAAATTAAACTCTATTTGGGCACCGGCCGGCAATAGGTTCGTATCCGACCGGTGAATTCTGAGCCGTTGGCCGTTATTTTCCCATATTTTAGTAACCGTCGTTGGACTTTGCCAAAACACAGGATGGGAGGATGTCACCTGGCCCTGGTCGGTTTTCATTTCCTTGGAGAATCCGATATATACATCCGAAAGTGACCTCGATACATCCGTGGCGGCATTTGCCGGAGTGGTTAAAACAATTCCCGGCGCCACTGGGGGAGGCCCGGAATCACTATCCGCATCGTCTTCACCCTTTTTTTTACCATATATATACATACCGGTCCCAACAGCGATCACACCCGCACCAATTCCCCCCCATTTAAGTATTTTACCCCACTTACCCGGTTTGGCTTCAGCCCCCTTTTTCAGAAGGTCCAACGCTTCAATTTCATCAATCCCCTCCTGGGCAAGGCTTAAATCCGGATCCTTGGCCGCGGCATCAGCGTATTGCTTGGCAGCTTGGGCATATTCACCTTTATCGCTGGCCTCTATACCTTTAAAGTAGGCCATTAGTGCGGGGACGCTGGTGGACAAAGGTTTTTCGAGGGCTTCTTTTTGTTCGTCCGTCAGTTCTATGCCAATGTTTCGTACAATCTCAAATAAGATCGCCTTTTCAATGGCTATCAAATCGGCCAAATCACCTTCTGCATTGGCCTGCTCGAACATTTTATCGCCGGGGACATCCATCATACTGGGGTCCATGTTCAACTCAGTGACACTCCCTTTTAGAATATCACCGCCGGCCAGGTAGCGCGCCCCCAAAAGCTTGCCCATTCGTGGCGCTGTATTGATTTCAACCAAAACAGATTCGCCCAGTTCGATTTCTTCTAAGAGCGCCTGAAGACGAGCGCGTTCCACCACTTTAAGATCTTTATGCTCTTCAAAACTCCTGAGTTTGGTCAAGTCCGTAATCAGCATGACCGTTATCCCCTTTTGCAGGGGGGTGAAGGTCGGGTTGCCTGTTTGGTTGCGATAATAAAAGACGGCAATCGATTTCGCGGCCGGCTCAGTGGTTAGTGTCTGCTCATTTGCAATGGCCCCTTGGGCCCATTCGCTTAACTCCTTGGTGACCACTTGCCCGGCGGATACAGGCAAAACGGATACGAAAGCATAAAACAAGATGAACCCACAAATACCTAATGACCTCTTCCTCATATCAGACCCCCTCGTTTTATGTGGCTTGATATCGGTTTAGTGTAAATTAATCGTTATTAATAAATAAACCCTTGTTAAAACGGGCAAACAGTTTTTTCATTTTCCCTTGTATGGGAATTTATTATAGGACGTAGTGGTAAAAAAAGCGGTTATCCAAAAAGCTCAAGTGCGAAGAATTCAGAAATTGGATCAAGGTCCCATTTGATTTCGTTGTATTATATTTTGGCTGATTTTGTGGTCGTAAACATCCACATGGCTTTAAACCAATAGGTGATCGGTTTTTTGGTGCTATCCATAATCGTACCGGCCGTTAATGAATGCTGGTGATTGCAGGCGGTACAAATAAAAAGACGTCTTGCGCTGGTCTAATACCTGCGATTGTCGCATTTTTTACAGATGAAACCATTAGGCCATTTTGTTGCAAACAGATAATCGTAACAGGCATCAGGGGAAGAGAAACGCGAATCAATTCAATTTCGGAATGGGAAAATCTTCGAAAATAGTAAAATCTTTCATATGGGTCTCCTATTTTTGTTTGGAGGCCATATTAACACCCACTTTTGTCAGATCAGGACAACACAAATGAGAAGAGAAAAAATATCGTCTTTTGGGTTTAAACCTTTACGGTTAATAACCGTATATATATCAGTACAACCTCCTAATATACTTCTCGAATATAGGTAAACCGAGTTTCACCATCTAACGCATTGCCTGCTATATCCGTATACCCTGAAAGGGTAAAAGTTACCGAGGAACCATGTGAATATGAGTCACAAGCGCTATTGGATTCACTGTTATCCCAATACAAAACAAGCGTTTGATTTCCATCTGTCCACTCCGTACTGGAAATCACCCATCCACTATCATCCGCTGAGGCAGCACCCACTGAAGGGTACATCGCTTCGGAGAAATGAAATTCAATATTGCCGCCAGAACAGCTAATCATATTTCCCGGCCGGGGATTGGTTCGTGTAACCGTCGGCCGAATCGTATCAGCTGGAGGTAGTACTTCCTCCTCATCATCTTCATCATCATCATCATCGTCTGCAGTAGCAAGATAGTATCCGCCAGCACCGGCAGCCGCTACTCCGAGGCCCACAACGGCATATTTCAACAATCCACCCGACTTTTTCGGTGCGGACGCAATCTCAGGGGCGGCCTCCTTACCCGGCGCCGTTTTGGCGCTTTGGGAAGCAAGGTCCAACGCATTTATTTCGCTTAACGCATCCTTGGCTGGGGTCAGATTGGGGTCTTTCACAAGGGCTTGCTCATATAGATCGGCAGCCTTTGCATATTGCCCGTGATCGCTGGCATCAATTCCTTTAAACAACAACATCAAGGCGGGGATACTAGTGGAGATCGGTTTTTCCAATTCGGCTTTTTGGTCGGGGGTCAGCACAATGTCCATGGTATGGATGATTTCAAAGAGGATCTCTTTTTCAATGGCAATCAAGTCATTTAGATTCCCTTCTGCCGCCGCCTGGTTAACCATTATTTGATCCGAAACGTTCAATAAATTTGGATCGATCCGCAATTGCGCAACACTCCCTTTGAGGATATCGCCACCAGATAAGAACCGTGCCCCAACCAACTGACCAACCCTCGCGGCTGTTTCACCATCAACCAGACCGGTCGTCCCCAATTCAATCTCTTCTAAAATGGCCTGCAGTCGAGCCCTTTCCACCACCTGGAGATCTTTTACCTTGGCGAGGTCCGTCGTCAACATGACCGACAATCCCTTTTGCAGGGGACTCAAAGACACATCTCCAGTTAAATTTTGGAAATAAAGAACCGCTACGGATCTGGTTGGCAGAACACCCTGAAGCGTCCGTTCATTGGCAATGGCTTGACTGGCCCACTGACTCAACTCCTGGGTGACGACCTGTCCAGCCAACACCGAACCAGAAAAGAAAATCCCTATGAATAAGAAGATGCCCAGAATTGTTGCCGCGTTTCTCCTCATCTTTACCCCCTGTGAATGGAAAGCAGTGTCAATTGGTAGGATACCGATCAAACCTTGACTGATCAATACGTTCTAAACTTAGAGCAATTAACAACTGAAATCAAGTTATTTTCATCACATTGACTTGAATAAAATGCCGATCATCTGGCTCCGCCTGGGAGGAATAATGTCGAGATGGCTGATACCTGAGGCTTGTAGTAGGGACAGGCTATAAACTCAACCGAAAGATGGTTTTGAAATTTCCACCGAACCTTGAAAAATGTTGATCCGCCAACGGCGTCATTGATTGGTGGGGATGAAGGGATTCGAACCCTCGGCCTCAGCGTTGCGAAGGTTTGCTCCTTTATTTAACTTATTGTTTCAATTAACTATTTTACCGCTTTTTGTGTGGGCATAAATTTTCAGAGTGGTTGCCGCGTTTTGTGTCCGATTGCGGTCGAAACGGTTTTCAAGTCGGTTCCGTCCGTTAATAAGGCCGTTGCGAAATAATGACGGCCGGTTTGTTTCCCAGGTCCGGCAATAGTATTGTTTTGAATTTTTGTGCAGAGAATAAAAGCGACGTTTCGGCGATATTGCCTTTTTTAGCCTTTACTAACGGACTGTGACTCCTGGCATATCAGACAATTTTTTAGTCCATTGTTTTAGAGAGATACCTCCAGGACATGCTGTATATGTGCGGCCTTCAAATCGAAAAGTAGATACACCACCGACGAGCTGAGTTTTAACAGCAGCTGAGACCGGTACGTTCCAAATATTTGCAAGCTGCTGTACCAACTGTCGGCCATTTGGCCCCTTAGCTACCTCACAACCGTGGAGTTCGACGCTGCTGTAAGATCCGAAATAGGGAGCCAGCATCCTCAATTGGGGTCTGAATTTTGCGATGGTGCCAGATGTAAGCGCGGACATATCATCGTCCTCTAAAAAAACATCCCGCCCTCCCATTCTAATATATCCCTCTCCATCAGAAATTCCCATATTTCCTGAAGCTCCATGCCCTTGGAAGCGCAACAGAACAACTTCGCCCGCCAGGCTCAATCGACCGGCAAGCTCGCGGATAAGATGTTCGATACCGTTACTCATATAGCCGATAAGCGTCGGTTTCCCACCGGCTCTGCGGATAGACGCACCCGCGGTTTTCTGAATCTCTGGGTCAGTGATATCCACAGCATCGAGGATTCTGAAGCCAGTACCACTAATTATTCGTGGCCATGTTTTTATGCCAACAATCCCATCAGGCTTCAAACCTCGCGGCCGTTGAAAACCGCGGACCGCCGTCTTGGTATTTGGCCCAAACTGGCCATCCTTAGCCAATTTTTTTCCGGTGATTCCACGGTTGAGAAGTACTTGAAGGACGCCTACAGTTGGGAGCCTGTAACCTTGTCGAAGGTAGGTATACACGATGATTCCTCCTTTTTCACAAGATGGAAAGATTCGATCCCGCAGTCAACTTGATTTATTAGCATTTTAAGGCGGGATCGGCAAATTGATCTTGGACTACCTTTATCATTTATAAAATACCACCCCTTAAAACATCATTAAAAAGTCGCCAAACCATTCGGAAAAATATTTAACGCCTTTAATCGCAAATGAGCGTAAGGCATGTTTGATTCGGACTCTTGCCTATGGTATCTGTAATTTTAGTATAAGTAGGATAATCTCAATCACCATTTTTTATAATTTTAAGCCAGCTACTGGAAGCTGGACACCACATATATTCGGATGCTTATAATCATTAACGTGCATTCTTACACGAATGTTCGTGGCACCCTTAATACTATCAAAAAAACTGAAATCCATTTCAACTGTTTCCAGAAAAAATGGAATTAATTCTTAACTCAGGAATGGGGGGCGTATATGGACATTGTGATAATACTGATAGCCCAAAACGATGTTAGGCTTGCGACAGCGGCGAGACAGCAAGCTACAAGGATACCTGGCTCGTGGGGACAAAAAATATTCAAGCCTTTAAGTACAACTCAAAGACTTGAAGACGCCATCAGGAGCATTACGCGCCATTTTCCAATAGGATCTTCATATCGACTTTCAAAACTTCACATTATTGGACATGGCGATGCGCGGCATTCTTTCATTCAATTAGGAGCTACTCGGTTCATAGCAGCCCATACTCAACATTTCCGAGGATTACGCCACTGCTGGATCAATACCGGGAGTTTGGCGCCTGGTGCCTGCATAGAATTGAATGTATGCAGTGCAGCTGGGGCTTCTTTGAATGGAGTTGTAAGGGGCTTGGCCAATGATGCCGGGGTTTGTGTCAAAGCTTGCCCGAACCCCATTGAATACTACCCAGCTCAAAACTTGTACACCCCTCGTGCAGGATTCAGTAGTTTTGCTCCAGGAGCCCAATATGAAATTTCCGACGCCGATTACATAGATGTTGAGGACCACAGCGCATGGCGTAGAGATGCAGATGGTTATTATGGGCTTCGGCGCGAGCGAACCCATCGCGATCTGGCCCCCCGCAGGCGGTGATAATTATTCGCTTTTTTTGTCGGTTAAAGGGCAGGGTACGACAGCCACATCAATGATTACTCAGGCTACACTGGCTTATATAAAAAATCTGGAATTCAAGGTATGCAAAATGAAATTGCCGGTATAGTGCCTAGCGGGGGAAACCTTTGCGAGTGCCACTCAAATTACCCTTTACCCTGGGGCCTGAAGCGGAGATATGAACATCAGAATCGTGATAAAAGGTAAGCGCATTGGAAATTGTAATTAACGGTGTCATGTTCACACAAAGGAACCATCAGTTATGAGAAAGATAAACTACCTCGTTCCTGGCACAATCCCATTATTAACCCATCCAACCCCTCGGGGATCATTGGGAGTGTGCTGGGCTATAGCCGGTGCAATGATGATTAACTGGCGTCAGCGAACTGCGCGCTCTGTAACTGAAACTATTAACTCGTTAGGCACACCATGGTCAACAATGCTTGCGAGGGGCCAGGGACTTGCACCGAGCCGGGCCGAATCCTTTGCCCAAGCATGTGGGATGCGTACCGAACGTCTGCTGTCGTGCTTTCCAATCTCAGGTTGGTTATCAAGATTGCAACGCTACGGCCCTTTAGTCGTGATAACCGGCAATTCCACTAACTTCCACGCAAGGATCATGCATGGGATTTCAGAACCTCCAGGAAGAGAGGTCCAGACATTCATCAGGTTAATCGACCCTGCGGGCGCCCGAAGGTACGGCCAACTGTACAGCAGCTTTACAGAAGAGTTTGAGGCGGCGGCAGCGTTATCCCCTATATCACTGATCTGGCATTACTAACAGCAATAAGCAAGTTCGATCGATTCCTTTTGTGGGTGTATCAGAATGAAGGACAATCTTTGGATCAGCTCCAACAAATCAGGAAAAATTGTCGTGGTGAAAAGGTTGTAAAATTTGATATCTGTGGTTGGCTCAAACCTAAAATTTTCTCAATAAATCTCAGTAAAGGTATAAACCAAGATTGGGCATTAGTATCACCGGTCTTAAATTTCAGGCCAAATTGAAAATATCACAGATTTATTTCTTGCCGGGTTATTAAAATTTTGTTACGTTTTTAGATGTTTACAAGGTAGGTATGTTCTCAATACATCTCCACGCCACCGATTTATCAGATATATTCATTTCCTGTTGTGCAATCTCTATCTACCTAAAAATTCGTTTAACCACAAGATGTAGCGGTGCTTCAGCCTTATTTCCACATGCAGGCAAATTATTGCAGGAATGGATCAACCTAACTTCTAACTTTCATGACATTCTCTTTCCGTATCTGCAATCAGATTAAATTCGTCATCCCTTGAAAACTGCCTCGGGCTATTTATTATTATATATGTTTGGGTACTCGCTTAGCTGAACAGTAACTATCCATAAAATATAATACGCGCATCTAATCAAGGGAGAAAAATATCATGAAAAAAATGCTAATAGGGCTTTTATCCGTATGTACGGCCTTGTTATTTTTAGGAACTGAAGCCTTGGCTGCGGGCAGCAGTTCGAAGCCAGCCCAGGACACGCGCCCCGGCATCTCTCAGTATAATTCCGGCGTAAAATTGATGAAGCAAAGCAAATACGAAAAGGCGGCAAAAAAATTCGAGGCTGCCTTGAAAAAGGACCCCAATCTGGCCGAAGCGCACAACAATCTAGGATACTCGTTGCGCAAGCAGGGCCCCCAGAACTACAAGCAGGCGCTGAGTCACTATAATCGTGCCATTGAGCTTAAATCGAACTTGGCTGAGGCCTATATGTATCGCGGTGTATTGCATGCCTTGATGGGCAATGAGGCTAAGGCGCTAGAGGATCACAGTAAACTGAACCGGCTTGATCGTGGTCTTGCAAATGCACTGCAGGCAGCCATTGCTTCAGGCGAGGAGCCGGAAGGCCTCGCCGGATTGGCCAATAAATGGTGATCAAATGCGTCTTGTCTGTCGTTGCAGCCATTATACTTTCAGCATTGGGCTGCGGTTACGGGTTAAATTAGACAATGCGTCGAATTCTGACCGGCAGGGTGAATATGTCTGGCAGGTACCGGATGGTTTTCCGATCCCCGTAGTACCAGCCGATAACCCCATGACGTGGAATAAAGTCGAACTTGGCCGTTTATTGTTCTACGATGTCCAATTATCGGGTGATGGCAGCGTTGCCTGTGCCTCCTGCCATCAGCCAGGTTTGGCCTTTACCGATGGTAGAAGCCGGGCGGTGGGTATTCAGGGCAATATCCATCCCCGCTCAGCAATGTCCCTGACCAACGTGGCCTACAATGCAACTTTGGGATGGGACGACCCCACTCTTACGCGCCTCGAAGATCAGATGCTTGTTCCGCTGCATAATACGCAACCACCGGAGATGGGAGCAGCGGGTCACGAAGCAGAGATTTTGAGCCGCTTAAAGAAAGATCGTCGCATGCGGCGGCTTTTCCACGGCGCGTTTCCGGATCAAAAGTCTCCGGTGACAATGCGCAATGTGATCTATGCTTTGGCGTCTTATGAGCGAACCTTGATTTCAGGAAACTCGCCATATGACCGCTGGGCTTATGGTGCAGAGCCGGATGCATTAGACAAGGAACAGCGTGCAGGCGCCCAGTTGTTTTTCTCCAGGCGTTTGAATTGTTTTCGCTGTCATGCCGGATTCAATTTATCGGGGCCAGTTAAGTATGCTGGATCTGAATTGCCCGAGGCCCGCTTTCATAACACTGCGCTATACAACGAGGACGGAACCGGTGCGTATCCGAGGCCAAACACCGGCTTACACCGCCATACCGGCCGCCGCAGTGATATGGGTAAATTCCGAGCCCCCACCCTTCGTAATATCGCCCTGACAGCACCGTATATGCACGACGGCAGCATTGCCAGCTTGGACGAAGTCTTGGGCCATTATGCAGCCGGTGGCCGATCCCGTGCCAAACCTTATAGCATGCACCTAAATTCTAACACTGACCCACTTATGACCGGATTTGAACTTTCGCCATTGGAAAAGAGAGCAACTCATCGCGTTCTTGCACTCCCTCACCGACCAGACCTTCATCCAACAGGCATTGGAACAGGAAGTTCGCAATCCTTAAATCGTCAGCTTAAAATGAATACAAAGAAAGTTGTCATTTAATAGAAACCTGTGTTGCCTTTGGTCTAAACACTACCAAACTTTTCGCGGGGGTTATATCACTGAAGCCGGTCTTTCTTCTGCTAAGTCGTAATCATCACAGTTAAAGGGTTGATGTTTTGGGCAGGGTGCCCAAGGTAAGCCTATGATATTTTATAGACCACAGCTTTTCGGAAACCTTTGATAAGAGAATAGAATTGTATTTGGGCGACCTTAACGTAAAATGGTATCACAAATCAGCATACTCCCAATGATTTGATAGTATCACCACATTTTATCTTGCTGGAATATTAGATTTCTGGCAGTATTTTCGAAGGGATGGAGGGCACGATTGTCTCAATATACCTCAATCCGAAAGAATTATGTGATATATTCATCGGATGCTGTGAAATCACCACCTATCCGAAATTACGCCTGGCCACAATATATTGTGGTGCATAGACTTAGCTTTCGATTCAGAGACTGTCGGGCTTT
>CAWJQU010000015.1:0-105857 GCA_963845145.1 uncultured delta proteobacterium | reverse complement strand
CGGCGAAGAATTGATCGATATCGGTATTTAAAAACTTTCTGGTTTTGGAAAGACCGGTTTTTAGTCGTGTAAATAGTCGTGCCGGTTTTTCAGTCTTCTTCGCCTTTTTGTTCCACGGGGTATGGACTTCCGCTGTTGGAGGTTCACCTTTGGCCTCGATACCTGAATCAGTTTGCACTTCCGTGGGCGTTTCATCGATGTGCGTTTTTATCTCCGGCACAGGGATTTCAACAACCGGTTGATACCAGCTGTTGATCGCCGTTTTATGTCGGTCTCCCTGCCGATACGGTCATGTTGTGCCACAAAAGGTTCTTTCGGCGGCTTGGGTATCTCTTCAAGAACCGCTTTTGGCACACTTTTTTCTTTCGGCAAGGGCGCTTCTTCTTCAGGTTCGACCCTGTCTTTTACCTAGGTCTCGCGCGCGCTACATGATCCGCCTCTTTATCGATTCTATCGGATTCGATCGGTAACTCTAATTCTTCAGGTTCTACTTCTCCCAATATTTCATCAGGTAGCTCATCAGGTGTGGTGCGCCCTCTTTTTTTTCGGCGGGTGACGAGTAAAACGAGAAGAAGCAGGTGCAAAACCAGCAGGGATAGAAAGTAGGTAGTGGGTGTTTCCGATAAAAATACAAGCGTATTTTCGATAATTACCGAAATCATATGGGTTTTCTTTCTTTATGGGATAATCAGGCTTCGGCCTGTGAGAAATTAACGGAGACGATTTTTGACACACCTTTTTTCGGCATCGTTACGCCGAAAAGTGTTTCGGCAAACTCCATGGTTTTTTTATTGTGGGTGATCATTACAATCTGGGATCTTTCACCGATAGTTTTGATCAAATCATTAAATCGCAAAACATTGGCTTCATCTAACGGCGCATCGATTTCGTCCAAGAAACAAAAAGAAGCGGGGCGGATCAAAAAGATTGAAAAAACAAATGCGATGGCCGAAAGGGCTTTCTCTCCTCCTGACATAAGCTCATGCGAGTTAACTTTTTACCTGGGGGTTGGATCATATATTCAACGCCGCTTTCGAGAGGCTTGTCCGGTTCTGTTAGAACCAGCTTGGCAACACCGCCTTCAAATAATTTGGGGAAAACCATTTTCAGCTGTTCGTTGATGGACTCCAAGGTTTCACTAAATCGCTTTTGAGTGATCCGATTTATTTTCCGGATGACACGGTGGAGCCCCTCGATGGCGCTGTCCAAATCTTCACGTTGTTTGGTGAGGAATTGATATCGGGTTTCAAGTGTTTGAAACTCGTCAATTGCACTCATGTTGACATCTCCCATGGCGGAGATTTTTTGTTGCAATGTCTCAATCTTCGATGCGAGATCCTCCGGGCTTAAATCCATGTCCGGATCATGGGGATTTTCCAGGGCCGCCCCCTCCATCTCTCTTCGAAATCCGGAAATGGTTTGATGGTAGCGTTCTTGCAGGCGTTCGGCGATATTATTCTGGTTGATGGTGAGTTCGCTCAGCCGGACTTCCAACATCCTTGTTTCTTTCTGGGTTTTTTCATGGTGACTGCGAATATCGGCGATCTGTTCTTCACTTTCCTTTAGATGGCTATCGAAGATATGGTAATCCTTTTCACCCGCCTCGATGGTATTGTCGGTATTTTCTAATTGTTGATACATGGTTAATAGGGCCTGCTTGAGTTCCAAGCTTTTTCCTTAGCCCCATTATTTTTACTGATTTTCGTTTCGATTTCACTGATCAGTTGGGTATATCGGGTTTCCTGGTCGGATTGAAATTCGCTCAACCGTCGAAGACTATTACGATGATTTTCGCTCTGGGCGGTTAAGGATGTGAGCTCAAGTTTCAAATCCATCTCACGGGCGTTGATTTTTTCCATTTGCTCTGATCCGGTCTTAATGCGCGAGCCCATATTGGCCACAGTGTTTTGGGACTTTTTTAGTTTTTCGGTTACATCCGCCAAGGCAAGGTCGTACTTGCTAAGTTCCTCATCCAGATCGGCATCCTCACCGAGCAATTGTTCCTGCTCCAACTGGACGATCTCAAACTGGCGTTGGGCGCTTTTAAGTGCTTCCTCAGCTTTGAAAAGTGTTTTTTCGGCCTCTGTTTTGTCCTCGGCAATCCGGTTTTTGGTTACAATGTGTTTTTGCAACTGGTTTTCAACTGTTTTTACCTCATTTTCAATTTCAGTTTGGATAGATTGGGCCGATGTGATTTCTTGTTCCAGATCAGAAAGTTGTTTGCCGAGTTGTTTGATCTCCTGCTTTTTTGCAAGAATTCCACCAAGGGAGTCACTGCCGCCACCGATGAGTACGCCCCGACTGGAAACGATATCCCCGGCCCGGGTGACAATGGTCCGATTCGTTTGGGTTTGATTAAAATATTTTAGCGCTTCGTCCAAGTCGTCGGCAACATCCACGTTTCCCAGTAAATATTGGGCGATGTCTTTATATGGATTATTTACCGTGACAAAATTGAGCAATGGCTGGAAATCCGACGCGTTGGGCGTCTCCGGATCGGCAGGCTTTAAACCATTGATGGGAATAAAACCGCCCCTGCCGGCTTTGGTGTCTTTCAAATAATCGATGGCCTTAAGGGCGCTTTTTTGATCGTCGACGAGCACGTATTGAAGGGCATCACCCAGCACGGCTTCAACCGCGATTTCATAAGATGGGTCGGGAACGATGACATCTGCGGTTAGTGCGACGATGCCGGCCGTTAGTTCTTTGGCGGTCTCTTTTGCGGTGCCATGCTGATCAGTTGCCGGTTGATTTTTTAAAGCCATGATGGCTTTAACGCCATCACGATACCATTCGAAATTGGCCTCCATCTTTTTTAAGGCCATATGGCGGGAACCGATTTGCCCCTGCTCTTGTTTAAGGGCCTGAATCTTTTTCAGCGCTTGTGCTAGTGCGGCGGTTTTCGCATCTAGGGTTTTCGAATGGTCTCAATTTCGATATCGACTTCGGCGTGCTGTTGCTTCAGGGATTTCAATTGCTCTTGGGCAACGGTTTTTTCTTGACGGCACCGGTCGCAATCTTTTTGCGCCAAATGTGCTTCTTCGGCCTTTGTTTTTAATCGGTGCTGAAGATTTTCCTTGTTGTTGGATGCATGTTGGTGAATATTTTTATAGCGGGTTTCCTGGGCGATTTGATCCATCAGATCGGTTTTTGCCGTTTCCAGGGCTTGTTTTAAAGTATCGAGTTCCCGACGTACCGATTCGGTGGCATTCCGTTCGGACTGGATGGTCTTCTCTATGCCGGTAATTTTTTCATCCAGTTGTGTAATCTGGGACTGAGCCTGTTCGATCTCGGAACGAAGTTGATTGGTTTTTTCATTCAATGTGTTGTTGGCCGACTCCAGGGATGTGATTTCATCGGCCAGCCGGTCGGACTCCTGGGTTAAATGGGTCCGAGTATTTTCACTTCGATCAATGGTTCGTTGGAGTTCGAACCTTTTCGATTTTTGATCGGAGATCTGGTGGTTTTTTTGTTGGCGGTTAAGTTTGATTTCTTCTATCGCGGCATCAATTTTTTTGATGGAAAACACCTGGGAACTTTCGGCATTTTTCAGCTCATCGAGCATTTTCTCGGTTTCGGTGATTTTGTGTTCGTGGTCGTTGTAGCGCTGAAGATTGAAGCGGATATCGAGGCTGCGCGCCCGGGCGCGGAATTTTTTAAACCGTTTCGCTTTGCCGGCCTGGCGTTTAAGGCTGTTCATCTGACGCTTAATCTCAACCAGCAGATCGTCCAAACTCAAAAGGTTTCGTTTCGTGGCTTTAATTTTTCGAAGGGCTTCCACCTTGCGCGTCTTAAACCGTGTGGTACCGGCGGCTTCCTCGACAAAGTATCGCCTTTCCTCGGGCTTGGCTTCGGTGATGGTGCCGATATTTCCCTGCTGAATGGTGGCGTATGACCGGGTTCCCAAGCCGCTACCGAGAAACACATTGCGAATATCCTTTAAGCGACACGGTTGTTTATTGAGAAGATACGCGCTTTCACCTGAACGATAGAGCCGCCGGGTAAGCATGATTTCAGTATAATCGCGCAACTCTTCCGGTGCGGAACCGTTATCATTGTGCATAATCAGATTGACTTCGGCCATGTTTAACGGGGCAGTGCCATTGGTACCGGAAAAAATCACGTCCTCCATTGATTTTCCGCGCAGTTGTTTGACGCTTTGTTCCCCCATCACCCAGCGCATTGCATCGACAATGTTACTTTTTCCACAACCATTGGGCCCCACAATCGCCGTAATTCCCGAAGGAAAATCAAGGCGGGATCTATCATAAAACGATTTAAATCCGGTAATTTCAAGCCGTTTAAGCCTCATGCCAAATCCTTATTTATTATTACTCGTAAAACAAGCCCACGAATCGACTTTCTCGCGAAAATGCCAAGAATCCCTTGAGCCGAAACCATGGTCTCGAATTTCATGGTTGTTTGCCCGGGTAATGTCGAAATGAGGCAATGAATAGTCAGTTTAACCTGCATTGAACGTCCGGTTCAATTTTCGGCGATCCATACCAATATATGATTTATTTGTAAAGAAAAAACACAACAGGATGTGGATTAACTGTTAAATAGTACAATATATGGGAAATTATGGCAATATGGGCCGCCAAGGCATTCTGTTATATGGATACGGGCAGGTTGAGTTTCCTCTTGACACTGATGGTAAGGGGTTATTAATTCATGTACATTCATAAGGGGTAACAAAAGTGGCATTCGAAAAACCCTAAATGTTGAGAAGGGGTTATCGGTGGAAAACGCGGCTAACACCGATTCTGCAGGAGAGCAAAGATGGCGGATATCAACGGAACAAAACTGGATGATTTTTTAACTCAAAAAGAGGTTGCCGAAGTGATCACGGCATCCAATGCGGCTTTGGATGAACGGCGGGCATACCATCCGCCCGATGTACTGTTTTTACGACGGGGGTTACCCATACATTGCGGATCTGGGTTTTCGTTTTACGGTGGACAAGGAGGCTGAAAAACTGCTGCCGGATATGGTTAAGAACACATTGCTGCGGATCGAGAAGCGATGAATCGCCGAGTGAAACGGATCTGAAGAACCATCACCGCCGAACGGACCATTGGCATTGTTTTCTCCGGTGGCCCGGCACCTGGCGGGCATAACGTCATCGCAGCCCTTTTCGATGCTGCTCGGGCGGCCAATCCCGAAAATCGGGTTTTAGGGTTTCTGATGGGACCCGATGGCATTATCGATAATCAGGTCACGGAGATTACCGAGCAGCGTGTGGATCGCTATCGTAATTTAGGTGGTTTCGGCATGATTAAAACCGGCCGCACCAAAATCGATACCGCTGAAAAAATGACTCTGTCCCGGGATACCTGCAAAAAGCTTGGCCTGGATGCTCTCGTGGTTGTTGGGGGAGATGATTCCAATACAAACGCGGCGTTTTTAGCCCAGGAAATGGCGGCTGACGGTATTCAGGTGATCGGTGTCCCGAAAACCATTGACGGTGATGTTCAGGTGCGTGACGCCGACGGTCGTGTTTTATGCGCCATGTCTTTCGGGTTTCATACAGCCGCCCGGGCGTTTTCGCAGGAGATCAGCAATCTATGTACCGACTGTAATTCGGACATGAAATACTGGCATATTTGCAAAGTGATGGGACGGTCGGCCAGTCATCTTGCGCTGGAAGTGGCGTTGCAGACCCATGCCAACATGACCTTGATCGGGGAAGACCTGGCCGAATATGTTGAGAAAGATAAAATGGCCGCGGCTGCGACAACCGGTCGCGGTAAATTTAGTGCGTATGGTATGACGCTGCGACACCTGTCCCGGGTTATTTGTGACGGCGTTGTTCGGCGGGCAGCGGTGGGAAAAAATTGCGGTGTGCTGGTGATCCCCGAAGGGGTTCTCGAATTTATAAATGAAATTCAAGTGTTTATTATTAAACTCAATACCATTATTGCCGACTATAACAAAACCCATGACCAGGATTTTCATCACCAGTATCCCCGGCTGCAGGACAAACTCGACTATCTACGTGAATTGGCTCGTCGGCTGCGATCCCGTGGCGGCATCAACATTTGGAATGCTCATGACGATGAGCTATTCAATGATATACCACCGTTTTTTCAGGAGGGCTTGTTCACGGAGCGGGACTCTCACGGCAATTTTCAATTCTCTTTGGTGGAGACGGATAAGGTGATTATGGGGATGGTACAAGATCATCTTGCCGTGCTTCGGGAAAAGGGCATTTATAAGCTGGGCATCCGGAGAGATTATTTTGCCGATCTGTTTGAAAGAGATGGGGTGGATTCGACCCAATTTGGTTCGGTCATTTTTTCCAATTACAACGAAGAAGCGGAGTATTTGTTGGTGCGATCGGACATTATTTCTAAAAAGACCCTTCGACAGGCCGTTGAAAGGGCTAAACTCATTAAAGAAGGTGCCGCGCTTCCCAAGGTCTTGGAGAGAATATATGAAAAATCGGTCCCCAAATTCAAAACCCAAACCCATTTTTATGGTTACGACGGACGGGGCAGCAGCCCCACGGAATTTGATTGCCGATATACATACAATCTTGGTAAAACGGTATTTAGCCTAATCGTAAATGGTGCTACCGGGCAGATGGCGGCAATCATGAACCTGGAAAAAGAATTTTCGAAATGGCTGCCCATCGGTATTCCCATTGCGCCTTTGATGCATCTGGAGGAGCGCAAAGGCAAACTCGCCCTGGTTTTAGAAAAAAGTTTGGTGGATCTTAAATCACCGGCTTTTCAGGTGGTTCAAGCCTGTCGCGAAAAGTGGCTGGCAGCCGTTGCCGGTGATGACGATTACCGTGTGCCGGGTCCCATTTCCTATGCAGGTGCGGGCGAAGAGTCTCGACCCATCACCCTGGTGCTCAATAATCTGGGGCGAAATAATCGGGGCTCCGGATGATTCATGTCGTCTTTGTATGTACGGCCAATGTATGCCGCAGCCCCATGGCCGAGGGCTTGTTGAATCATCACTGGAAAAATCCGGGCGGCGTCCGGCTGGTGGCGACATCCATGGGGGTTCAAATGCTCGACGGCCAGCCGGCATCCGACCATGCGGTGGCAGTGTGTGCAGAAAATGGTGTTGATATCTCATCCCATCGTTCGCGGGCTCTGCAACCCGATGAGTTGCATCGGGCAACCGTTATCCTTGCCATGGAACCGTACCACCAAAACCATCTGCGGCTATTGGCGCCATTGATTAAAGAGAAAGTATTTCTGTTGGCCAAATGGCCGGAAGAGGGCCGTTGGCGTAGCGCCGTTCGCGATCCTATCGGTCGTTCACTACGGGTGTACCGCAAGACATTTAGAGTGATTGACCATCACATCCATCGAATCCTCCCTCATCTGGCCGATCTCAAGCCATAATGTTACTGTCGCGCTTACAACATACGCTTAATCGGCTGGGACGGTCGTATCTGATTTTGGACGTCAATTGCCTGTTTGTCGCAGCGAGCCTTAGAGAAGAGATGTGGCTCTATCTCCAACGGGAGGATGCGGACCTTTTGGCTCATGTGAGCCGGAGTGCAGAAGCGTTCAATATCCGAGGGGTGACGCCGGATCGGGAACTGGTCACTTATTCCGGAGGAGAACAGGCGATCTTGGCCTGCCTGTTGATCCTATCCCTGGTTCGCGCCCTCGATGTGAAAGAAATTCAAGTGCTATTGTGCGGCGTGTTGGAGTCGGTCAGTCGTGAAAATAGAAGACGATTGTGTCGGCAATTTGAACTTGCCGCCCAAACTCACCCGGTGGGGGTGTACCGAATGCAGGATAGCCAAATTAAAAAAGTCGCGATGGACGCATGCGAGTAGAAAAAGGCAACTACCCCCTAAAAAAGCATCACTTACGTTTATGTCTATCCCACAACCTGGAACTTGGTGCGTCACCCACTTGTCTTTATCTGACAGGTGTAAACGGGTTGGGGAAAACCTCTTTTATCGAAAAGATCCTGATTCCCGCCTTAAAAGAACAACACGTGCCCTTTATATACTTAGGGCAGGATTTTCGGACCCAATTATATACCCTTAAAGCCTTATTGGCAGTAACTGCAAAAGAAAACGTCCCCGAAACCGTTCCGGAAATTCTTACACGATGGATAGGCCAGAACCGTCATACGCAGGTGTGTATTTTGGATGAGTTTGACAAGTACCCGGCGGATACCCGGCATCTCTTTAAAATCAGTCGTGACTTCATCCGTACCTATATTATTGTTTCCCATGCGGATCATCCTGTTAAACCGGGAGATAATTTCCGGACACGAATTCTCACTTTTCGTGGGGGTGACACGGTCGGTCCAATGTTGCCGGTAACCATCGAGGAGACCGAATCGTGGCTGTCGTAAAACTGTCCCTGATTATTTTGGCCATCGGCGCTTTTTTTGGGATTTTTGTCTTCGGACCCTTTTATAGCCGCGTGGATGTGCAAATCGTTCTGCTTATATTGAATGTTCTGGGCGCACTATGGTTCACTTCTCCAAGGGAGACCTGGGGGCTGATTAAATTTTGCATCCCTTTTATCCTGACCTTGCTTGGGTTTGGAGGCCTATTTCACCTGACGCGATTTTTGGGCCGCGATGATTGGATGCAGGACTCATTGATCAAGATCCTTATCTTTCCGAGCTCCTTGATTTTTCTAAAAATTCTACTTAATTTTATCACTTATTTGGATCTATTGCGCCTGCCCATTTCCATGGTCCACCGGATAGACTTGATTACTTTCAAGGCCGCTTTCTCCAAAGGGGGGCGGGTCATGGCGCGTTTTAAGTGGTACCTGCAAACTTACCAGGAACCGCCCGGGCGTCAGGGATTTCGCCTGATATCAGGACGGTTGTTACAAAAATATGCGTGTTTGATCATCGCTTTATATCTATATCTTTATGAGGAGATTGAAAATTCTCGGTTGGTCATGGAGAATCGGGCCCACTTTCTTACCCGACCCCCTGATTGAAGCGCTTAACTGGGATCGAAGCGCTTAACTGGGACCAAAACGCTTGATTGGAAAAAAGACCATTAAAAAAAACGCCGGGCCATTTGGCCTGGGGGAGGAAACTGACATGCGAAATTTGAAAATTGCCTTTCTGGCATTGATAGCCGTTATCACCCTGACAACCCTTTTCATTCGAGTGCCCTTGCCGAGTCGCGGTTATTTTAACTTCGGGGATGTGGCGGTCATTTTTTCCGGATTGCTTCTGGGTCTGCTTGGGGGGCGTTATGGCTTTATTTGGGGGGCGGCAGCTGGTGGCATCGGGTCGGCTCTGGCGGATATCATTGGTGGGTTTGGCCTTTTTGCCCCCATTACCCTGGTGGCCAAGGGGGCTGAAGGTGCTTTGGCGGCTTTGGCTCAAGGACGAATCAAGGCGATGCACTGGGTTTGCCTGATTCTGGGGGGCGCGTCCATGGTGGCTGTCTATTTTATAGCTGAGACCCTGATGCCGAACATCGGCCTTCAAGGTGCGGTGGCGGAACTGATTCCTAACTTTATTCAGGCCGGCGGTGGAATTGCCGGCGGTCGCATTGCTTACGCCGCTATTAGCCGTATCGTGGGGCAGGAACGTCCGGCAGAGGCCTGATTCGAAATTATTTATTATTTTTATGTTTTTTTAGACAACGCAATGTTTTCCCATGCTCTCCGGCTTTTGCCCTAACAATATGGCCGGGTATATGGCTGGCTATTCGGGGGCTATCCAAGAATATGGACGATTTCCGAGGCGGGGACGAAGTGGATTTGCCGATTTAATCGCGGCAATTCGCGGGCTAGAACCCGGAAGGTTTCTTCATGTGGGTGGGCGATGCCCACGGCCTCTCCATTTTTTCGGGCAGATCGAATCAACTTTTTAAACTGAATGGTAATCTTTTCCTGTTCCGTCTCATTATCTAGAAATATTCTTCGTTGGGCAAAGGGCAGCTTGAGACTGCGGGCGAGTTCGCGTGATACGGACTGGTAAGATGTTCGACTGTCGATGAAATACAATCCTCTTCTCTTGAGAATCTTCAGAATTCGGTACATGTGGTCTGTGTCGGTCGTCAGTCGGGAGCCCATGTGGTTGTTTACGCCAACGGCACCAGGAATGGTATCAAGTGCCTGGATTAACTGGTTGGTGATTTGTCTTGATGTCATGGCGGACAATAGTGCTCCAGGACCGGGATTGACTTTAGGGTATTCGACCGGTTCCATGGGAAGGTGCAGCATGAGTTCATGCTGTTGCGCTTGAATCTTTCTGGCCGTTTTTTTTTGAAAGGGTGAAAACGGCAAAACGGAAAAAGTTAAAGGGACATCAATGGATAAAAAAAGATCGACAACCCGGGGGTCATAGCCGATATCATCGATGATGATGGCCACTTTCGGTAAACCGGATTTCGTCGGCTTTGTCGTCGGTTTGGTGGGCACTGGGACGGGCGCTACCCTGCTGGCCATTAAAATATCTTTTTCTTGCCGCAAGGGCTGGTCACGATCTTGCTCGGTGTCCTTATGCAGATCAACGAGAGGTAATCCTTCTATTTTCGGAAACACTTCGAAAAGAGGTGCCTCTGCAGACATGTTTATGTGGTTGATTTTCGGGAAAAGAGGTGTCTCCGCCGGCGTATTTATGCGGTTGATTTGCGGAGGGTTGGAAGCGGAAACGCCATGCTGTAATGGCGTTTTTCCATCAAGCAGATGCCGGGCCATCACACCGGCCGCAAGTACCAAAACCAGTAAGATGACCAGGCTGAGGACGGAACGGATCAGATGTGAGTGCTTGGGTCGTATTCTTGCCGATCGGGTTTTATACCGGGCCGGTTGTTTTTTTTTCCGTTTACGTTTGGGCGCCATTATGGGTAACGGTTATATGATCGTCATCGGAGCCACTATCATTGACCTTGTATAAACTGAAACGTTTTGAAAGTGGCTCATCGGTTTATGATTTGGAGAAAAGGTTGTGGCCAATCAGGATTTCCAGGGCGCGCATAACCTGGTTATCGGCCTTTAATTTTTCGGCTGTGGGCGGCCCTACTCTTAAATCAACGGCTTCACCGGATGGCTTTTTATCGCTGGAATCTTCTTTTTTCTTCTCTCCCTTTTTGTCAGGTTCGGCATCAAGATGATTTTCCAGATCTTTTTCCTTGGGTCGCCGGCGGTTTTCCGGGTCTGTCGCGGCCGCCAATTGGGAGACTTCGGCCACCACGATATCCGGCTTGATTCCTTTGGCCTGGATCGAACGGCCGCTCGGGGTATAGTATCGGGCCACCGTCAGCTTCAACCCGTATCCCTCCATTAGGCGCTCTAAGTTCTGAACAGACCCTTTACCGAAAGAATTTGTCCCCAAAATCAGGGCCCGCTTCTGGTCCTGCAGAGCCCCGGCCACAATCTCTGAAGCACTCGCGCTACCGCCATTGATTAACACGACGATAGGGTATGGCTTTTCGTGGCCGTCCAAACGGGCCTTGAACTCCCGCGTATTTTTTCCTTCGCGGCCCTTAATCGAAAGAATGTTGCCGTCGACCAAAAACAGGTCAGCCACATCGATTGCCTGGCTCAACAAACCGCCTGGGTTATCCCTAAGATCCAGAACCAGTCCCACTATGGGCGTGGTCTCCTTGTCAAGCGTTTCCAGGGCGGCTTTAAGATCCTCGGTCGTGTTTTCTCTGAAATTGGTGACCCGAATGTAACCGTACCCGGGCTGCAGTTCCAGGGAGCGAACACTTTGAATAGGGATGACATCGCGGACGATATTATAATCAATGGGATCCTTCTCGTTTTTGCGCACGATGGATATCACGACTTCGGTGCCCTGAGGGCCACGAATCAAATTGACGGCTTCGCGCAGATCCTTGACGGCTTCACCGTTGACTTTAATGATTCGGTCGCCGCTTAGGATACCCGCCGTGTGCGCAGGGGTACCTTCGATAGGAGCCACGACGGTGATCAAGCCATCCCGCATACTGATGTGAATGCCGATACCGGTAAATTCGCCTTTGGTATCGATTTGCATTTCTTTAAATTCTTCCGGTGTCAGCAGGGTGGAGTGGGGATCCAGGCCGTGAACCAAGCCCTGAATCGCATCCTCGATCATTTTTTTGGCATCCACGTCATCGATATAGTTTTTTTCCACAAGTTCGATGACTTCTGAAAATAATTTCAACCCTTTATAGGTTTCACTGTCAGCAGCGGACAAGCCATGATAGGAGCCGGCGCCAAGGGCCCAGAACCCGATGGCGAAAACGATAAAAAGGATCGCCTTTTTTGAAACGAATTTGATCTTGGCCATTTGATTTCTCCCTTCGATCGGGCCGATGGTTTTTAAAATAAATCAAAAAAATTTTATTTCTAACGCTTCTACGCACATTAAGCAATCTTTATTGCTTATGCAAACGCGAATATGAAAACCATATTGACCATCACCGCTTTAATTGATAGGCAATCACCGGGTCGGGGAGTGCCTCCCCTGGTTTTCCTTGACCGGGGCCTCCATTGATTAATTCCAATTCGGCTTCTTCCAGGTCAATGGAGGCTTTTCAAATGTTGGCGAACTCTTTTTTCAAGGGAGATATATCAATGAAGGCGGAACTTATTCAGCTGTTATGTGAAAAATCTTTCCAATACGCCGATGAAGCCATCTTTAAGCTGGTTTCCGGTCGTAGCAGCCAATACTACGTCAACTGTAAGCCCACCATCCTCCATCCTCGTGGCATGTATCTGGTCGGCCACCTCGTATTCGACGCCATTAAGGATCTTGATGTGGCCGGTGTTGGTGGAATGACATTCGGCGCCGACCCCATTGCCATGGCAACGGCTTTTGTTTCTGAACTCAAACAAAAACCCCTTAAGGCATTTTCGATCCGAAAAACCAAAAAAGACCATGGCATAGCCAAATGGATTGAAGGGGATTTGAAACCGGGTGATCCGGTAGTGATCATCGACGATGTCGCCACCACAGGCGGGTCAACCATTCAAGCTGTCGAGCGGTCGATAGCCGAAGGGTTACACGTGGTTAAAGCCGTGGTTTTGGTGGATCGTCAGGAAGGGGGGCTGGACAATATCCGCAAAGTGGTTCCGGAGGTTTCCGCCATCGTCACACGTGAAGAGCTGACGAAACGGTACCAGTCGTTGCGCTGACTCCCCGCTGTTGCTAAATTGCTTGCTCTTGGTCCCGCCCGGTTTTCAATCTTAATACATTAATCGTCCACAATATAAGTGGCGCATGAGTTGGCCGACTCCCAGGCGGATACACTAAAAACCCTAACATCGGGGTGGGTGAGTTTTGACTGTAGGGCTTTGGTGATATAAATGGCGATGTTTTCCGAAGAGGGGGGAACCGCTTCATTGAAGAAGTCCAGTTCATTTAAAAATTGATGATCTAGGAGTGGCCATGATTTCGGCCACATATTTTTTTAGCACACCAAAATCGATTAATACGCCACCCCGATCCAGTTTCTTGCCGGTAACACGTACCTCCACGTTCCAGTTATGCCCGTGCAGATTTTCACATTTTTCTCCAACCATTGCCAATTGATGAGCGGCGGAAAAATCGGTAAATATTTTTAGTTCAAACATGGGATTGCCATTGCTTGGGTTTAAGGCCTTTTTTCTGCCCAAAAATTCACGATCCCGAAAATATTGCTTTGGGAATGACCTAGGACAAAAAAAGTCGGTCGTTGAATGGGTGGATAGGGGTTATCCAGCAGCTTTGACCCGATCCCCTTTTAGTACATTTTTAATTTTATTGGTTAGCTTGGCGGCTTCCAATTTTTTAAATTCCTGCAATAATTTTTCCTGTTTTTTGGTTAGCCGGGTGGGTGTTTTAACCTGAACCTGAACGATTTGATTCCCACGCCGGCCATTTCGAAGCGATGGAATTCCCTGTCCCGGTAAGCGGAAGGTATCGCCGGGTTGTGTCCCCTTGGGCACTTTAAGGACTTCTTCCCCGGTCAGGGTTGGAACCGGGATCTCATCTCCTAGCGCGGCTTGAATAAACGAAATGGGGATACGGCAGATAACATCGGTATTGTCGCGATGGAAAAAATCGTGATCTTTAACATGGATAAAAACGTAAAGGTCGCCAGGTGGGCCGCCGATTAAACCGCCCTCGCCCTCACCGGAAAGTCGAAGGCGCGACCCATGATCCACCCCGCCGGGAATTTTTACGGACACCCGTTTGACCTGTTTGATCTGACCCGCACCACGGCATTCAGGACAATGATGCGTAATGATCTTTCCTGCCCCGCGACAGCTGGAGCAAGTGGTGCGAATCGTGAAAAAACCCTGATTGCGAGAGACCTGACCGCTTCCCTGACAATCTGGACAGTTCTCCGGATAGGTGCCGGGCTCGCATCCACTTCCCTCACAAGATCCGCAGGCGGCCATTTTTTCAATGTCGATCTCAGTTTCTTTTCCAAATGCGGCTTCTTTGAATTCCAGGCTGAGGTCATAGCGTAGATCGGCCCCGCGCTGCCGTCGATTATGGCCTCGCCCGCCTGACCGAAAACCAAAAAGGTCCTCAAAAATACCGCCGAAACTATCGAAGATATCCTCGAATCCGCTAAAGCCTGAAAATCCGGTCCCCTCCAGGCCTTGGTGACCGTATTGGTCGTAGATCTGGCGCTTGCGCGGGTCGCGTAATACTTCGTATGCTTCCGCAGCCTCTTTAAACTTGTCTTCGGCCTGTTGATCTCCGGGATTTTTATCCGGGTGGTATTTTATCGCCTGGCGCCGATAGGCCGTTTTTAGCTCTGTCTCGGTGGCGCTTTTATCAATTTCTAATATTTCGTAATAGTCACGTTTTGATGTCATTTGATTTCCTGGGAACCGCCTGTAGCAGCAGGGGATATTTTTAGATCATTTTGTGTGAATGGTAATGCAATTTATACAATTGTCAATATGGCCTATGGTCGGCCTATAACCAACCGGGCTTTGGTTAAAAGGCCAATGTATCATCCGGCTACCCGATTGTTTGAAAGGGGTTTTTACGGTCATCCGGGCCCGGGTCTTCATTTTGAAGAAATAAGGGTCGCCAAAATTGGATTACTTTCCTTAACCTTACCCTGGTTATAATAACGACGTTATAATAACGACGAGCGACGGCGGCGCTTCTTTGAGAAAAAACCGATAATATATCCCAGTAACATGACGCCGGCACCGCTTAAAAACCAGCGAATACTTTGGTTCCATCCCAGGCGGGCGATTTCCGATTCGAGTTTCTCAACCTTACCCGATTGTTCGGTGAGCTGTTTGGATGTTTGGGTGTATTTGGTTTTGATGTTTATAAAATCCTTGGATTCCTTTTTTAAAGTCTCGTGTTCAATTTGCAGATCATTCAATGATCGCTCTACAGCCGCAAAATTGGTTTGGAGCTGCTCGTTCTCGTCGGTCAGTCGGGCGACCTCTTTTAATGGCTCTGCCGATTGTTCTACTAAGGAATGATGTTTCTTTTGTAGGCGGTCAAGGGTGATATTGCAGGGAGTCTCTGCAGTGATAAAACGCTTTAACACATACCCGATCTTGCCGTCATTAAGACGCACTTTGGACCACTCATTCCCCGGTTCAAGAACGATAATCTTTTCACCGGAAGAGACCATGGCGAGAACCTTGTGTTTCTTTCCCGGTCCGGTCCGAAACGTTACCTGTAAATCTCCCGCGATATAGTTAGCGTTTGCCGCATGGGCGAAATTTATAAAAGCTAAATAAAATTAAGCATATAATCAGCACGCGTTTTGTCATCATGAAGGCTCCATTTTTACTAAGTTACAGGGCTGTATTAAACGCTGTGAGCCGTTAGCTCAACCTGTCTTTATCCTGCTCAACAACCCTGTATTCTTTATTGATATTTATTAACTTGTCAATATTTTCTTTTTTATTCTCACTGTTTATGCTATGGTTACAGCCGATTAAAAGTGAATTTAAATAAAAGTAAGATACGGCCAATAATTTAAGTTGCAATTTTATTGGCAGGGAATATTTCATGATTGCCTTTGATTTACAATGTGCAAACGGGCACACATTTGAGGGATGGTTTGAAGACAACCGTGCCTACGAGAAACAGAAGAGAAAAGACCTGATCACATGTCCGGTATGTAATGACAATTCAGTGGCGAAAATCTTTTCTCCAATTTCTATTAAATCGTCGACGTCATCCCACGGAACCCTAGATGAATTGCAGCGGAAGCAGAATGCCCTGGTAGAGATGAGTCGCGAAGTCGCTGATTTTGTCAAAAATAATTTTGATAATGTCGGCTCCGATTTTTCAAAAGAGGCGTTAAAAATTCATTACGGCGTTACGGAGCCTCGAAATATAAGGGGCGTCAGTACCAAAAGTGAAGAGAAAATGTTGGAATCAGAAGGGATTGAGTTCTTTAAAGTTCCCATACCTGCCCCTCCGGATCAGGATTCTTAATCTTATCCTATAAGATAGCTTTTATCAAAAAGCTTTACCTTATGGGGATAGCCATTAATTACGGTTTTGTAATACTAATTTCTTGTCGCTCTCGATCTATTCCGTTTTAATGGCCGTTTTTTTGGTGACCATCTATTGGTACTGGCAGGTATGGACATGACGTTTTATTTAAAATTACAGAATCTTAAAAGAAATAACCTCTATTCGTAAAAGCGATTCCTTCAGTCTTTTCCAGTCAAGAGCGCCTAAACCGGTTGCTCTAATTAATTTTTTCCGGAATTTGATCGGTTTGTCGGTCTGATTCGAGCCATATCCGATTCATATTGTTGTCCCTATTCAACTCTGAACAGCTTTTAATTCTGTTTAAGATCTATGGCATCGCTTTTGCAGAGATGTAAGTGACAAAGGGAATAAATCACGCCTTTCAGCTTCTCAGCCGGTCGGTGTGAACGTGAAAACGCTGCTATGGGAGAATACCCAACATATGAACTCTTTTCAGATCTTATCAACCCAATTTCGATTCGATGGCTGGATGGATATGAATATCCTAACCCCACATGGCGTGTTATCCGTTGAATTTCAACTGGATGATGAATCGATAGACGCCTTGAGCATTTTGGATTTTATGCAAATAGACGAAGACAATTGCCTTGGAAATAAGGGCCATCTCGACGATAACAGACTAAAAACATTACTTGTTTTGGTTAAGATTTTGGCGCGCAAGGATTACTGGGACCGGATTGAACCCTTTGAATGGTTACAAAAAAACAACCTGTTTAACAAGTCTTTAGACATTTCCGTAAATTGACAATTTTGAATTAGCTATATTTTATTTACCGGTTTATTATCGTTTCTCTTGTCCAAATGTGTAGCACCCTATAGCATCAAAATATCATCAGCCCCAATAAAACATATAGTCCCAAGATGGCGATCAAAAAATGCAGGCTATGTGTGATGATTTGGTGTAAAATCAGTGTTTGTTGTGGATCGATCATTGTCCAGGGCCGATTGTAATTCTAATCCAAAATAAGCCTGGAAAAGGTATTTTTTAAATAAGTCTTGATATAGGAATTTTTGGTATGAGTCGCGATCTTTTATCCGGCGACCTCGATTTTATCGAATTGGGGGAAATATTACAATTAATTGGAATGACAGGAAAAAGTGGAGTATTATGTATTAATTCACCCTGGTCTGACAGCGAAGGACAGATTGAGTTTTCTGACGGTACGCCGGTTGATGCATCAGATGGTGAAAAAACCGGCTTAGATGCCCTTTACGCACTGTTTGGGTGGAAGGGGGGGCGTTTTCATTTTTCCAACCAGCACCACCCCGGTGAGCGTCGCATAAACCAAGACCGCATGAGCGTCATCATGAATGCTGTGCGGTTATTGGATGAGGGCAAAATAAAAATATTGGGTCCGGAGAACGAGGTTTCGATGGCAAGTTCAAACCGGAAACCCAACGCATCCGATACGCTCAAGCTACCTTTGATAAGGGGAGATTCCCCGGATTATACGGATATTGTCGATGAAGAGCGATATACTGATGGCCAACCTATCTTTATGGAGGGAAAATTTGGTCGTTGGGTGTATGTCATTCTGGACGGCAAGGCCGATGTGGTTAAAAAGACACCCGAGGGAAATACGCAACTGCTGCGTTTGGGGTCAGGTACCTATCCAGGCTCAATTTTATTCTTCACCGATGAAAAAGCCCGCTCTACGAGCCTATTGGCCTCCGGCCCGGTTCATTTAGGTGTCCTGGACATAGAACGTCTCTATTCTGAGTTTTCGGGGAAATCACCTGAGTTTCAATCCCTGGCAACGGGAATGGCGCGACGGTTGAAAAAAATGACTGATACGGCGGTACGCTATTCCGGCGGCGAACAATTGTTTAGCAGTAATTTTCTTGAGAAAGAGCCCCTGGCCCTCCCAGGCATGGGCAATGATCAGGTGATGATTATTAAGGGCGGTGAGGGGCATTTGATCGTTGACCAGGGTGAGCATTTTATTCCCCTGGCCGATTTGGAGGCCGGGGATGTGATCGGCGATCTATCCTTTCTTGATTCGGCGCTCAAATTAACCGGTGCGTGTGTGTTCGGTGACAGTGATATTGAACTATTAAAGCCCGATACGCGCAAACTCGCCGAAGAGTACAATCAGTGCAGTGCAGCCTTGGCGGCCATGATTAAAAACCTGGTTGTTCGAACCCTTGTAACCGGGATGCTGGCCTGCCGTTATTATGACAAGATGCTAGCTGAGTAGCGGATAGAAAATGTTTGGAATTCGATTTTCCAAAAACTGTTGTAATAGCAATGGGTTACATTTATCTCTCTGATGTCTCAAGCCGTTGAACGGTTTAAAAAAAATCACATCTGATACCTTCATTTATCTTGCCGTCTATGCCTTTAGATATAGTCACACTTTGAAGAACTCATCGAATTCCTGCTTACCGCAGGGATGAGGGGAGATCCATCTATCCCGAAATGACCATATATAGAATGGGCATTCTTTTTGATTCGATTGACATTGCTATTATGATTATCTAATTTATCCGATCGAATCAGACAACATCTTCACATAGCCTTTTAGTTCAAACCGTCATTTATGTGCGATAGGCGCACAATAACGGTGAGTAGGCTTTCACAAAAAAAGGCAATTGAAAGAAATCTATTTTCCCCATTTTCAATGCCTAACGCTGCTTTTTATCCTCATTAAAGGAAATGAAAAATGAATATCGTTGTGGTCGGTGGCGGGAAAAGATGCCGCGAACTCATCAATATTGTGAAAGAACATACTTTCAAAGAAATATTTCCACAAATTATCGGAGTAGCTGACACCAACGAAAGGGCTCCGGGTTTTGTGCTGGCGAGAGAGAACGGATTATTTGTCACGAATGATTATAATGATTTTTTTAAACGGGATGATATCGACTTATTCATAGAGCTTACCGGGCAGATGAATGTTTACCACGATATTTTGAAGAAAAAAAAGCGGCATGTTCGTGCCATCGCCCATAAGACGGCCCGGCTATTTTGGGAGATCTCAGCTATTTCTGACAGTAAAAAATACACGACTGAAAAGCTTCAAGAGACCCAAAAGCTGTACAAATTGGCTGTTAATGAACTAATTCAAGAGGAGATACTCGTTATTTCATCAGATTACAGGGTGGTTGATGCAAATGATAAGTTACTTAATAAATTAAGGCTAAATCGGAGCGAGGCGATTGGTCGCTATTGCTATGAAATTACACATTATCGAGACAAGCCCTGCTCAGGAGAGGATCACCCTTGCCCCCTTTTGCAAACGATAACCAACAAACAACCTTTTCAGACAACGCATGTCCATCTAGATAAAGCCGGTAATACAATACATTATTCAATATCCACCTACCCCATATTTGATAAAGACGCAGTGACTGGTGCCATTGAAATTTCTCGTGACATCACTAATGATATCAATATGCAGAAAAACATGATGAACCAGGAAAAGCTCGCATCCGTAGGGAGGCTGTCCGCTGGTGTCGCCCATGAAATTAACAACCCTTTGACGACAATCTTAACAACAGCGATGCTTATTCAGGAAGATTTGAATCCTGATGACCCCATCTATCAAGAGTTGGATACGATTTCTAAAGAGACGCTTCGTTGCCGAAAAATTGTAACGAGTTTGCTTGATTTTGCAAGACAATCCAACCCAGCTAAAAAAGAATATGACCTGAATGTGATCATTGGAGAGACGATTCTCCTGATCAAAAAACAGGCAGCCTTTAAAAGTCTAATCGTTGAAGAACATTATTCCAAAAAAATTCCGCTTGCCAATGTAGACAAGGGGCAAATTCAGCAGGCAATCATCAACCTCATTATTAATTCTATTGAAGCCACCAATCCCGGTGGTAAAATCTCCGTGGCGACTCTTTTCTCCCCCTTGGATTGTATGATTGAAGTGAAGGTAGCGGATAATGGCAAGGGAATCTCTGAAAAAACAATCAATCGAATTTTCGACCCATTTTTTACCGATAAAAAAACGGGAACTGGTTTAGGGCTGGCCATCACCCATGGAATCATCGAACAACATGATGGTACCATTGATGTGACAAGTAAAATTGATGAGGGCACTGAATTCACTATTCGGCTGCCTGTTGCCAAAGGAGATGTTCATGCGGTCGATACTCCGCATTCTAATCATTGATGACGAGCAGCAGATTTGTCGCAACTGCATGAGGATATTGACCAAATCCGGCTATGAGGTGGATTATGCCTTAAATGGATATGACGCCTTAAAAATGATGGAAGATAATCGATATCAGATTGTGATTACCGATCTGAAAATGAGTCGGTTAGGGGGAATGGAGGTCCTGCTTCAGGTTAAAGAAAGCTATCCGGATGTTCAAGTAATTGTTATTACGGGGTATGCCTCGGTGGCATCCGCGGTTGAAGTTATGAAAATGGGAGCTTGTGATTATCTACCCAAACCGTTTACGCCCCATGAACTTCGTGCTGTTGTAAAGCAAACTGCGGATCAAAGGGAAATCTTTTTACAGAATCATAGGCTTGGTCAACCGGAAAAATTTTCAAAGCCCATTTCCCATCAACTCATCGGAAGCAGTCCTAAAATTGAAAAAGTCATTTCTATGGTCGGAAAGGTGGCCCCTACCAACGCAACCGTATTGGTTTACGGTGAAAGTGGAACCGGTAAGGAATTAATTGCCCGGGCGGTTCATGCCAACAGTCAACGCCATCAGAGGGTCTTTTATGCTGTGGATTGCGGTACCTTGAACAGCAGTCTGCTGGCCAGTGAGTTGTTCGGGCACAAACAGGGAGCGTTTACCGGTGCCCATAAGGATAAGGATGGTATCTTCAAATTGGCCCATGGGGGGACGGTATTTCTAGATGAAATCAGCAACATCAGTTTAGAGGTACAGGGTAAGCTACTGCGTTTTCTTGAAACACGAGAATTTTTAATGCTGGGGGATACAAAACTGCAACAGGTCGATGTGCGTTTAATTTTGGCCACGAATAAGGACCTTGCGGAAATGGTGGCGCAGCATACATTCAGAGAGGATTTTTATTATCGTATCGATGTATACCCCATTATCCTGCCCCCCTTAAGGGAGAGAAAGACGGACATTCTGCCCATCGCGTATCATTTTCTCGAACAATTCTCTCATCAGCTGGAAAAATCAATTGAAGGGTTTGATGATGACGCCGTTCATCGGTTAAAGGCATTTGATTGGCCGGGTAATGTCAGGCAGCTTAAAAATGTGGTTGAAAGAGCCGTGATCCTATGTGAAACCAACCGAATATTATTAAAGGATATACCCTTATTTATGGACAGGGAGGAAATGGAAGAGTTGCTTGAATCAACGCCGACAACCAATGAAGAGTTAAAGCGGCTAAAAAAAACAGTCAGACAAAAAGCGATCCAGCGGATTGAGAAAAATTTTGTCCTCAATGCTTTGGCCGAAAGCAAATGGAACGTTACGCAAGCGGCTAAAAAAACAGGACTACAACGGACCAATCTGCATAACCTCATGAAAAAGTATCACATTGTTAGACCATATGATCAACAAAATAAAAAATGATGAATGATAAGACCGGTTGATGTTTAAGGCTGGTTGAATATTGCGGCCACCCGGTCAATATAAAATACACTGTATATGATATTTATACCGTGTGCCTATCGGAAGCTCCCGCTGCACCCCGCCCTATTCAGAATGCCTCTATCGGCGCGATAGACCCCAGGTCAATTCTTGGTTGAACCCCACTGTCATAGGATTAAATCTTAATGGCGTGTATATATTTTTTATACATTCAGGCTCGTGTGTCCATCATTAAAGAAAAGATAATTAAATTAAAACAATATGTTAAATGAAAAAAATATTGTTGGCATGAACTCTGCTTAACGGATTGGTAATATGAGTTGACAATGTGCGATAAAAATCAAAACCGATTGACAATCTATCATTTGGAAAGCCATGGAGGGGAAAAATGGGAATTGCCACTAAAATTATGGTCGTTGATGATGAAGAAAGGATTTGCGAAAATATTGAAAAAATCCTGTCAAAAAATAATTACGAAGTGGTGCATGCCGTTAGTGCTGATGAAGCCATTGAAAAAATGGCCAAGGAATCATTTTCCCTGTTAATATCCGATATTGTCATGCCGGGCAAAAATGGGCTGGAGCTTCTAAAGCTGGTTAAAGAAGAATGGCCTTTGACCAAAGCGGTGATGATAACCGCTTATGCATCTACCGATACGGCCATGAAAGCGATTCGAATGGGTGCTTTGGACTATATCCCCAAACCATTTACACCTGATGAACTCAGAGCCACGGTTGAAAAGGTGCTCGCCGGTGAAATTCAGGAAGCGTCTATTACTGAAACAGAGCGGGAGCAGATCAATGTCATCGACATTGACATGCCTTTTGACCGTGAAGAGGTGGACCAAGCCGTGGGGGAGGCCTACGCTGATATGCTGGGGCCTTCGGATATACCGGTCGTGGAGGTTAAGGCCCGTGAACCGTTGGAAAATTTCTGTGAAGTGGGCAATATGGTGTGTGACATCTTTAAGAAGCTGGGGGCCACCTGCAAGGCAGGGGTAAAAACAGCGGCTTGTCCCCAAAAAAAGGCGAAAAAGAAAAAAGCGGCTACCGCTAACGCCGCGGGTGATACGCGTAGGCTCATTGGAATCGACGAGCCTTTTGATTATGAGGAAGTTATTTCCGTTACCGGGCCGGAATATGTACGTAACCTGCACCACGAAGGCGCCTCGTTCCTGCCCTATGAGAAATTGAAGAAGGCCATGTCGAAGCAGATGTTAAAAGGAAAAAGGTTCATCGATGTTGACATGCCTTTTGATCAAGCGGAAGTCTCCGGATCCGTTGGTGAAACCTATGTCGACCAGCTATCACGATCTGACGTGCCGGTGGTTGAGGTCACGGCCAGTGAACCGCTGGAAAATTTCTGTGAGGTGGGCACCATGGTGTGCGATATCTTTGAGAAATTAGGTGCTACCTGTAAAGCGGGTATAAAGACAACCAGCTGTCCTAAGAAAAAAGCCAAAAAGAAAAAACAGGCCGCCAAGTCAGCCGTCGCTGATGTCAAATCACTGGTGGGAATTGACCAGCCTTTTGATTACAGAGAAGTCGTCGAGGCAGTTGGGCCTGATTATGCACAAAACCTTTATCATGACGATGTTGTCATGATGCCTTATGAAGAACTTAAGAAGCATATTGCGCATCTGGATGCACAGGTGGAAAATCGTCCCGACGATGTGTTGGCATTCCCCAAAGAGCCTTCCAGTAAGAATATTCTGATTATCGACGATGAGGTGGCTGTTAACAACAACATTCGCAAAATTTTACAAAAAAAAGGGTACCATGTGGATCAGGCGCTTACCAGGGAGGAGGCCCTGGTACAACTTGATCGCGGTGCCCATCGGGTCATCCTGTTGGACCTTAAAATCCCCGGTGTAAAAGGTTTGGAGTTACTGTCCGCCATCCGTGAAAAACGTCCCGACGCCCGTGTCGTAATGATTACCGGCTATGCCAGCATTGAAACGGCTGTAGAAGCTGCACGCATGGGAGTCGTGGAATATCTCCCCAAGCCTTTCACACCCGCCGAGATACGTAACGCCACCACTAATGCCTTTCAACTGGCCGCATAGGAGACACCACCCGTCCCTTTAGCCAGCGTCTATATCTCTGGCTAAAGGGGATGTCTGTCTTTTTAGCAAGTTAACCATCTATTAGGTCCTCGTTTCCGTTTAGTCTGTTAGTCCATCAACAGCCATATTCTAAGATTTAGCCCCCTTTGATTGTCTGAAAAATTTCTATGTCAAATTTTATTGACATGGATATCCCCTTCATATAAAATCGGCTCTTTTTCAAAGTGGCGACTATTAATTCGGATTAAACTGAAAAAGATAGACAGGATTCACATGCATCACGGAAAAAAATAAAGCCCCATGCTGATTTTGGATCTTTACGACCCATCCAGTATAGATTAATCGATAATCAGGAGATCGTCCCATGCCAGAAAATGTAATCGGATCGGTTCTTGTCGTCGGTGGAGGGATAACAGGAATGCAATCGGCCCTCGATTTGGCTGATTCCGGCTATTATGTCTATCTTCTCGAAAAATCCCCGTCTATTGGCGGTGTCATGGCCCAATTGGATAAAACCTTTCCTACCAACGATTGTGCCATGTGAATTATCTCTCCGAAACTGGTCGAGGTCGGCCGGCACCTAAATATTGAGTTGATCACCTATGCGGATCTGGAATCCGTCGAGGGTAAACCTGGAAATTTCAAGGTAAAAATCCGCAAACGGGCCCGCAGTATTATTGAGGACCGCTGCACCGGATGCGGTGCCTGTGTGGAAAACTGCCCGGTATTGCACCGGGCCCAGGGGTAAGCTTTATGAGCATCAAAAAGGGAACAGGCTCTTTACCTAAAAACCTGGGTAAAATCGAAGGATAGAGGAACGCAACATGATGGCAAATGAGCATGAGATCGATTGGCCTAAAATCGACGAAATCATCGCAAAATATAATGCAGATAAAGAGTGCCTGCTGATGATTATGCAGGATATCAGCGATATATATAATTATGTGCCCCCGGAGACGATTCCTGTTCTAGCGGAAAAGCTTGGTGTCAGGGAAAGCCTGATCTTCAGTGTGGCGACTTTTTATAAGACCATCAGTTTAGAGCCCCGTGGAAAATATATCGTAAATGTTTGCACCGGAACGGCCTGTCATGTGAGGGGTGCCGAAAAAATCATGGACGCCCTGTCGGATGAGTTTAAAATTAAAGAAGGCCAAACCACGGAGGATATGTTGTTTACGCTTGAAGGCGTGCGGTGTATCGGGTGCTGCGCCTCCGGGCCGGTCATTACCGTTAACAAGGATACCTATGGTGGCCTGGATCGTTCCAGCGTATGCGAGGTCATCGAAACGTATAAGGCACAGACTTAGACGGTTTGAAAATAGCAAGTTTTGATTTAGGTGCCATCAGCCGGCGCTAATGGAAGGAAAAAGGAAACATGTCACGACTCGAGGATCGAGCAGCCTTGGATGCCTTGCGGGTTTTTCTACAGGCTGAGCGGAAGGCGGATAATAAAAAACTGATTTCGCTATGTGCCGGTTCAGGCTGCGGAGCTTATGGGACCGCCAAGGTACATAAAGCCCTCCAGAAAGAATTGAACGCGCATGAGCTAAACGACAAGGTGGAGATCAAGCTGACCGGTTGCCATGGATTTTGTGAGAAAGGGCCGGTTATGGTGATTCATCCCGAGGGGATCTTTTATCCGCAGGTTAAGGAAGAACACGTCCCTGAAATTGTCGCAACGACCATTAAAAACGGTGAATTGGTAAAGTCGCGTATTTACAAAGATCCGGCTACCAAAAAAAAGATTACCCATGAACATGATATTCCCTTCTATAAGCTGCAGCAGCGAATCATATTTGGCAACAATGGGTTAATTGACCCCACCAGTATTGAGGATTACATTGCCGTGGGGGGCTACGAGGCTGCAGCCAAAGCCCTCTATGACATGAAGCCCCGCGTCAGGTAATCGACGAAATTAAAAAATCCGGGTTACGGGGGCGTGGCGGTGGTGGGTTCCCCACCGGGATAAAATGGGATACCTGTCGCCGGCATGATGGCGACCGGTATGTGATCTGCAATGCCGATGAAGGCGATCCCGGCGCCTACATGGATCGCAGTCTGCTGGAGGGAAACCCTCATTCGGTGGTGGAAGGCATGCTTATCGGGGCTATCGCCATCGGCTCCAAAGAAGGTTATGTCTACGTTCGGCATGAATATCCCCTTGCAGTCACAAATTTGACTCTTGCGCTTGAAAAGGCTAGGGAAATGGGACTTCTGGGCAAGGATATTCTCGGGTCGGGATTTGATTTTGACATTCACATCAGCCGTGGTGGCGGTGCCTTTGTATGCGGCGAATCCACCGCTCTGATGGCATCGCTGGAAGGTAATCCTGGCCGTCCGCGGGCCAAGTACGTGCATACCGTTGAAAAAGGGTTTCGAGAGGGGCCTTCCAATCTAAATAATGTTGAGACCTGGTCCAATGTACCGGTGATTCTCAACAAAGGAGCCGATTGGTATGCCGGTATCGGCACGGAAAAAAGTAAAGGAACCAAAATCTTTTCTCTGGTCGGTAAAGTGGTGAATACCGGTCTAGTCGAAGTTCCCATGGGGACGACCCTACGCACGATCATTTTCGATATTGGGGGTGGGATTCCCAAGAAAAAGAAATTTAAGGCGGTTCAGACCGGTGGGCCATCCGGTGGCTGTATCCCCGAGACGGTTCCTGGACCTGCCGGTGGATTTCGACGAGCTTTCCAAAGTGGGCTCCATCATGGGGTCGGGCGGAATGATTGTCATGGATCAGGATACCTGCATGGTGGACGTCGCCCGTTATTTTGTCGATTTTCTCAAAGATGAATCTTGCGGCCAGTGCAACCCCTGTCGAGAAGGCCTAAAGCAAATGCTAAAAATTCTTGACCGATATCTGTGGGGGAAATGGCAAGGAGGGGGATATTGAGCTACTTGAAGAGCTCGGCATGATGTTGCAGAAATTCTCTCTTTGCGGTCTAGGGCACTTCGGCCCCTAATCCGGTGTTGACCAACATGCTGTATTTTCGGGATGAGTACGAGGCCCACATTCGAGATAAAAAATGCCCAGCGGGGGTCTGTAAACCGCTTTTTCACTATGAAATTGATCCAGAGGCATGCACCGGATGTCATGTCTGTTTTCGTAAATGCCCCCAGGAAGCGGTCTCTGGGAGAAAAAAAAGAAGCGCATAATATCGTTCAGGACAACTGCATCAAATGTGGGATATGTTACGAGGCGTGTAAGTTCGGCGCGGTGGTTGTTAAATAACAAAGGAATAAATTTCCATGGTTACATTTAAGCTTAACGGAAAAACGGTTCAAGGGGATGAAGGTCAATATATCCTGGAAGTTGCCGATAAATTTGGCGTGAAAATTCCCACGCTGTGCCATCACAAGGCACTGGAACCTGCCGGTATGTGCCGTATTTGTACTGTCGAGCTATTTGATGGACGGCGTACCCGTTTTGTAACTGCTTGTAACTACCCCATTTGGGAAGGCATGGAAGTAAAGACGGACAGTGAAACCGTCTATGAAGGGCGTAAAATCATTGTTGAGATGCTGTTGGCCCGCTGCTCGGAAGTGCCTTTTGTACAGGACTTGGCCAAAGAATACGGGGTTACGGAGCCCAGGTTCCAGGCCGAGGATGACACCTGCATTTTGTGTGGACTCTGTACACGTGTTTGTGAGCGGATGGGAGCCAATGCCATTACTTTGACTCAACGCGGGTTGGATATGAAGGTGGATACACCTTTTTCCATCAATACTGACGCTTGCATCGGCTGCGGGGCATGTGCTTTTGTTTGCCCAACGGGCCACATTACCTGGGAAAAGGTTGAAGAACAGATCACCAAAAACCCTGGGCCACCGATTCCTTCTGAGTATGATGTCGGCCTCGCAGGTCGTAAACCCGTTTACGTGCCGTACGCCCAGGCCGTTCCCAACACCCCGGTCATTGACCGAGATACATGTGTTCATTTTAAAACCGGTGGATGTAAAATCTGTACCGAGTTCTGTGGCGTGGACGCGATTGATCACACCATGGAGGACGAGATTATTGAACTTGATGTTGGATCCATCATTCTGGCCCCCGGATTCGAACCATTCGATCCATCATCTTTTGATTCCTATAATTATATTAACCATCCCAATGTGATCACCTCCCTGGAGATGGAACGGATCCTTTCAGCTTCGGGACCTTTTGGTGGGCATCTGATTCGCCCCTCGGATCAAAAAGAACCAAAAAAAATCGCTTGGTTTCAGTGTGTGGGATCAAGGGATTTGAATCGTTGCGACAATTCGCATTGTTCATCGGTGTGCTGTATGTACGCAATCAAAGAAGCGGTTGTCGCTAAAGAGCATGCCGGTGATGATCTGGATTGTGCTATCTTCTTCATGGACATGCGTACCCACGGCAAGGATTTTGAACGGTTTTATGATAATGCCCGTGAAAAAGAGGGCGTTCGCTTTGTTCGCAGCCGTGTGCATACCATTGACTATATACCCGGGTCAGACGATCTGTCCCTAAAATATGTCCTCGATGATGGCCAGAAAGTCACCGAAACGTTTGATATGGTTGTGTTGTCCGTCGGAATGCAAACACCCCCTGAAGTAGTGGCGTTGGCTAAAAAACTGGATATTGAGCTAACCGCGGGCAATTTTTGCCAAACCTCGCCCTTTAATCCCGTGGCGACTTCCCAGCCGGGCATTTTTGTTTGTGGCGCGTTTCAGGGGCCAAAAGATATACCTCAAGCAGTCGTGGATTCCAGTGCTGCCGCGGCTGCCGCCGGTGAGATTTTGGGTTCCGCCCGGCACAGTGCAACCAAAGAAAAAGAGGTGGTTGCGGAAACCAATGTTATTAACGATCGTCCCCGTATCGGAGTGTTTGTCTGTCGCTGCGGCATCAACATTGCGGGGGTGGTGGATGTGCCTGCTGTGGCCGAGTATGTCAAATCTTTGCCATACGTTACATATGCCACCGACAACCTCTATTCATGCTCCCAGGATACCCAGGAAGCAATGACAGCCATTATTAAAAGAGAGAATTTGAACCGGGTCGTGGTTGCCGCCTGCACCCCCAAGACCCACGAGCCGTTGTTTCAGGAAACCCTGATCAATGCCGGTTTGAATAAGTACCTCTTTGAAATGTGCAATATTCGTAACCAGGATTCCTGGGTCCATAAGAACAATCCCGAACTGGCCACCGAAAAGGCCAAGGATCTGGTTCGCATGGCTGTGGCCAAAGTGGCGTTGATGGAGCCGCTCAAAGAAACTGAGTTTGAAGTGAACCAGAATGTGTTGATTATCGGTGGCGGAGTCGCCGGGCTAACGGTGGCCAGGAGCTTGGGGAGACAGGGGTACCAGACTCATATCGTTGAAAAAAGTAATCGGCTGGGTGGCCAAGCTGAAAATTTACACCAGACCGCCGACGGCAAGCCCGTTAAGCCCAAACTCAAGCAACTGATTGATGAAGTGACCAATAGCGATCAAAATATCACCATCCATTTAGAAACCGAATTGAGTGATCTGGATGGGTTCGTGGGAAATTTCAAATCGACCCTTTCCAGTAACGGCGATCAAGAGGTCATCGACCATGGTGTCGCCGTGATCGCCACGGGCGGCAAACCATATACCCCTTCAGAATATCATTACGGTGAGGATTCGCGCATCATTACTGGTCTGATGCTGGATCAAAAAATTATGGAAGGCGATTCTGGTCTAAAGAACCTGGATACTGCGGTGTTTATTCAGTGTGTCGGCTCCCGTGAACCTGATCGTCCCTATTGTTCCAAAGTTTGCTGCACCCATTCAATCGACACGGCCCTGACCTTAAAAGAGATCAATCCGGATATGGATATTTATATCCTTTACCGGGATATTCGAACCTACGGTGAACGGGAATCTCTATATAAGACTGCCCGGGATAAGGGCATTATTTTCATTCGATATGCTCTTGATACCAAACCACAAGTTCAAATCGAAGAGGGTCAACTGAAGATAGAATTGATTGACCCCATTCTCGACCGGCCGGTTCAAATTTCCGCTGGAATGCTTTGTTTGGCTACGGCGGTGATCCCAAATCAGGACGAAAACCTGGCTCAACTTTTTAAAGTCCCGGTAAACGATGACGGTTTTTACATCGAACGACATGCCAAGCTCGGCCCTTCGGAATTTGCTACCGATGGCGTCTATTTGTGTGGGTTGGCGCACTATCCCAAACCCATTGATGAGGCCGTGGCCCAGGCCCAGGCTGTGGCTTCCCGGGCGGTGACTTTGTTAGCCAGGGATAAAATATACACCAGTGGGCAGGTGGCCAAGACCAATCAAGCAATCTGCAGCGCCTGCAACGTGTGCGTGTCGGTGTGTCCTTACGGCGCGCCAGCGTTAACGCCGAAAGATGCCCGGTTTTTTCCGGGAACCGCTGAAATCAATCCGGTTTTGTGCAAAGGGTGCGGGTTATGTGTGGCATCTTGCCGTTCCGGAGCTATTCATTTGAAGGGTTTTGACAACGACCAGATCTTCGCCCAGCTTTTTTCGCTGAACCAGGCGACCGGATAGTCGTAATAACTTGACAAATAGGGCAGGCGGCTAAACGCCGAAGTTTTAAAGATACAAAGGAGAGCAATACGACATGCCTGAATGGAAACCGAAAATTGTTGCCTTTCTATGCAACTGGTGCAGCTATGGTGCAGCGGATTTGGCCGGTGTCAGCCGAATGGAATATCCGCCCCATATCCGCGTGATCCGAATTCCCTGTACGGGAAGAATGGACCCCAAATTTGCTTTGGCCGCCTTGAGGGAAGGGGCCGACGGGGTTTGGGTATCCGGCTGACATCCCGGCGAATGCCATTACCTGGAAGGTAATTACTTTGCACGTCGGAAATTCGCTCTTTTCCAAGAATTGATGGCCCATATGGGGGTTGAGCCGGGTCGAATGCATTTTTCATGGGTGTCTTCGGCTGAATCGACCAAATTCGTTCGGGTCGTCAACGAAGTAACCGAAGCGGTGGCTGCGTTGGGTCCCAACCGGACCTTCATCAAAGGAAACCGCCCTAAACAAGCAGAAAATGAGAAGGCGGCCTGATATGATCGGTTATATCGATAAAATCAAGCAAATTTCGAAACAAATTTTAACGGATTGCAAGGTCGACCTGGTGATCGGGTTTCGTCGGGGAACCGTGCCGATGATGAATGAACCTTGCGTGGCTCGCACAGAGGACGGGGTGGATGACTTTGTGTGGGACGGCAATTGCGGTATCAACCTGGCCAACTATCTGACCGGCCAAAAAGAGAAGGTCGGTATTGTGGCCAAGGGCTGTGATTCTCGAAACATTGTCACCCACATCATCGAAAATAAAATCGACCGGGACCAACTCTATATTATCGGGGTTCCCTGCCGTGGGATGATTGATCGTCGCCGTGTAAATACGCTCTGTCAAGGGGTGACTGAAGTTGTCGACCAAGGCGATACCATTAAGGTTACCAGTGCTGAAGGGGACAAAGAGTGGCCCCGGGCCGACCTTTTACAGAACAACTGCACCACCTGCGTCCATCCCAATCCGGTGATTTATGATGAACTGGTGGCAGACCCGGTAGAAGTGCCCGATCTTGAGGACCCATGGGCGGATGTAAAGAAGATCGAAGCGATATCCTCCGAGGATAAATGGGCCTATTTTGATGACCTGCTGCAAGAATGCGTTCGCTGTTACGCTTGCCGTAATGCCTGCCCGCTTTGTTATTGCCCCACCTGTTTTGTGGATGAAGCCCAGCCCCAGTGGGTGGGTAAGAGCCAGGATCCCGTTGATGTCCGCACCTTTCACTTTTTACGCGCTTATCATTGCGCCGGGCGTTGTACCGACTGTGGCGCTTGTGAGCGGGCCTGTCCGGTCGGAATCAATATGCGGGTGTTTACAAGAAAACTAGAAAAAGACTGCCAGGCGTTATTTGGATGGGAAGCCGGGCTTACCCTCGATGTCCGACCACCGTTAGATACCTTTCAGACCGGGGATCCTGAGGATTTTATCAAATAGACCAACGCACAAAGGGAAAACAGGGGGGAACCCCCTGAAAAAGAGAGCATGCAATATGGACTTTATCAAAATTGACAAAACCCAATGGGCAAAAGGATTGGAAAAGGCGGCCGATACATACCACTTGATCGGGCCGGTCAAAGACCAGGATTTTTACCTTTTTAAGCCGTTGTCGGATGGCAAAGCTCCCGATATGGGGTTTTCGAACACCCGGCTGTCCGCCAAAGGGGCCATCTATCCCCAATCCCAAACCTTATTCACGTATTCACTGGATCGAAACAGTGACGACCGCCATTTGTTGAAAGAGCCTCCGCAAGATGACGCTATGACAGCGGTGATCGGCATGCGCCCATGTGATGCGGCTGCTTACACGCAGGTCAAGCGCAATTTTGATGCCCCAGACTACCAGGACCCATACTGGCTCAGGGCTTATGAAAAAACAGTATTGGTGGGACTGGCCTGCGATCAACCCGGCCCTACCTGCTTTTGTACCTCTGCGGGCGGGGGGCCCTATCAGGAAGATGATCTGGATGTGCTTCTGGTGGATGGTGATGATCATTATCTGGCAAAAGTTGTCACGGATAAGGGTGCCGCTTTTATTAAAGCCGGTGGCTGGAAGGAAGCCGTGGACCCTGAATCGACGACGGTTGCGGTATCAAAACGTCGAAAAAATGCCGAGGCCGCGATCCACTCCACGGTTATCACGGAAAATCTCGCCGATGCCGAGACCATGGCCCTGTACGATGCCGATTTTTGGGAGGATGTGGCTTTCGCCTGTATCAATTGCGGCACCTGTACTTTTTTATGCCCGACCTGCTGGTGTTTTGATATTCAGGATGAAACCAAAGGGGTGAACGGACGCCGCATGCGAAACTGGGACAGCTGCATGTTCCCTTTATTTACCCTGCATGGCTCCGGACATAATCCCCGAGGTACAAAAATCCACCGGGTGCGGCAGCGGTTCATGCACAAACTGAAATACTATGTGGATAAATATGAAGCCGGGATTCAATGCGTGGGGTGTGGGCGCTGCGTGGACTATTGCCCCGTGAATATCGATATTCGGAAGGTGTGCGAAATGATGAATAATACCGGCAAACAAGCGACTACTTGTGCGGTTTAGTAACCACAGTAGCTGTATCGTATGAAGGAGTAAAAGATCGTGCAAAACCCATATCTACCCTATCCGGTGCGAATTGACGAGATCATTACCGAGACCGAGGATAAAAACCTAAAAACCTTCAAATTCGTTTTTTTAAATGCCGAAGATGAAAAACGGTTTGACTACAAGGCCGGCCAATTTGCCGAGCTTTCCATTGCGGGCAAAGGCGAGATTCCTATCGGCATTGCGTCGTCCCCCTCGGAAAAAGGATTTGTCAAGTTTACGGTAAACAAGGTGGGCCTGGTTTCATCGCACTTGCATGCCATGGCTAAAGGGGATGTCATGGGCATTCGCGGTCCCCTGGGTAACTGGTTCCCGTGGGATACGTTGGAAGGCAAAAACCTGCTCATTATCGGTGGCGGCTTTGCATTTACCACCTTGAGGGCGTCCATTATCCATATGTTTGCCAATCGGGACCGGTTTGGAGACATTACTGTTGTATACGGTGCACGGACACCGGGGATGCTGCTCTACAAAGATGAACTGGTTGAATGGGAAAAAAGGGATGACATTAATATCCACCTAACCATTGACCGGGAGGCGCCGGACTGGAATTATCACGTGGGGCTGGGACCCAATATTGCCCAAGAGGTCGCACCTCATGGTGATGATGATACCTATGCCATTGTCTGTGGCCCCCCCATTATGATTAAATTTACATTACCGGTTCTGCAAAATCTTGGATATAATAAAAAAAATATCATTCTTTCTTTGGAAAATCGGATGAAATGTGGTATCGGCATGTGCGGTCGGTGCAATGTCGGGCGCCATTTTGTGTGTAAGGATGGACCGGTATTCACCTTGGCCCAATTGGAGCGGATGCCGAAGGAATATTAAGTATTTTTATTTTCATGTTGACAACGATGGTTGGATTCGGTAGTTGACAAAATTTAATAAGCAAAGATACTTTTTGAGATGTTCAGGTGATAATTTTTATTCATAAGGAGGTTTTTAAATGCCGGAAGTAGAATTTAATGGAAAAACGTTCGTCGTAGATGAAGATGGTTTCATTGATGATTATTCAAATTGGTCCCAAGAGTGGGTTCAGCATGTTAAAAAGGAAGAAGGGATCGAGGAATTAAGTGATGAGCACACAAAAGTCATCCAGGTTCTCCAAGAGTACTATGAGAAAAACGGGATCGCTCCGATGGTGCGGGTGTTATCCAAAGTGACCGGGTTTAAACTGAAGCATATTTACGAACTGTTTCCGTCAGGACCGGGAAAAGGCGCTTGTAAAATGGCTGGTCTTCCCAAACCGACCGGGTGCGTTTAAGTCACCGGTGGCTTTCATTTTATTTAAAAAAAGCCCCACGGCGAAAGCCGGGGGGCTTTTTTTTGTGTCTGACAGGCGCATGAGACAATGATTCTATCTCTAAAAACCAATGCCAAGACGGAATTTGTCGATATTACCGGCGAGGTAAACCGGCTTCTGAGCAAGTCCGGGTCAATGGTGAACGGGTTCTGTTTCGTTTATGTACCCCATACCACGGCGGCAGTGACTATCAATGAAAGCGCCGACCCGAGCGTCAAGGCGGATATCCTTAAGGTGTTAAACGACGTCGTGCCATGGGATGCCGGATACGATCACTTGGAGGGTAACTCGGCGGCGCATATCAAGTCGACTGTGGTGGGTGCCTCGGAATGGATCGAGGTCAAGGACAATCGGCTAATAATGGGGACCTGGCAGGGGTTATTTTTTTGCGAGTTTGATGGACCGCGGTCCCGCAAGGTCAATATTCGTATACTCGAGGGATAATGACTGATCAGAACAAACAGCCTTTAGATGGTGTTGATCGCGCAATCTTAAATCGCGTTCAATCCGATTTTCCCTTATCTCCTCGCCCCTTTGCTGCCATTGCGGATGAGCTGAATTTGACGGAAAACCAGGTCATTGTATCCATGAAGCGGTTGAAAAAAGAGGGGTTTATTCGGCGAATCGGGGGTAATTTTGTGCCCCACAAACTGAATCATGTCAGTACCCTTTGTGCCGCCAAAGTACCCCCTGAAAAAATCGATTCGTTCGCAGCGGCGGTAAATCGGTACCGGGGGGTCACCCATAACTACCAGCGTGACAACGAATACAATGTCTGGTTCACGTTTATCGCGCCTTCCATGGCGGAGATTGAGGCCAATCTGGCTGAGATTTCCCAAAAGACCGGAATCACCACCATACTCAATCTTCCCGCAACGCATGTATTTAAGATAAAGGCTGAATTCTCCGTGTGACCATGGCCATAGGGTCGATTCCGGTTCCAATTTCGGGCCGCCTTGTGGTGGCGCCTTCGCTCACTGAAGCAAGTAACTCTTTTTTACCGTTTCGGCATCATTGGGATTTCGATAGCAGATATGAAAGATATTCGCATTGCCGCCGCTGTGGTCTCTTCCCCAGTCGGTGACATTGAAGAGAATTTGGATCGTATGGATCGATATTGTGATCGGGCTCACAAAAAGGGCGCGGCGCTGATCTGCTTTCCAGAGTTGAGCATTACCGGTTACACGAGCAGACCCGATATCCGTCGAGTGGCGCAGCCCTTTCCGGGCGATATTCCCACACGTCTTATGGAGACGGCCAAAGCTACCCAAATGGTCATTCTGGCCGGGATGGCGGAACGTGATCATAAAAATCGCATTTTCGCCACGCATCTGGTGGTAACACCGCAAGGAGCGGTTCAGTGTTATCGTAAATTACATCTCGCACCTCCCGAACAGGCTGAACTAACGCCTGGTTCGGACATTCCCATTTTTAACGCAGCGGGTATCAAATTTGGTGTTCAGCTCTGTTATGATGCCCACTTCCCCGAGTTGTCCACCCAGATGGCTCTGGCCGGGGCAGAAGTCATTTTTATTCCGCACGCCTCTCCGCGTGTGACACCGGAGAAAAAGTTTGCCTCCTGGATGCGCCATTTACCTGCCCGGGCCTTTGACAACAGCATCTATCTTGTGGCCTGTAACCCCTATGGCGAAAACGGACTGGGGCTATCTTTTGCAGGGCTGGCGGTTGCCATCGGACCTTCGGGAAATGTGATCGAAAAATATCTGGAGAATCGGGAGGGGCTGTTATTCGCCGATTTTAAGGCCGCCGATCTGAAAGCTGTACGCTCACATCGGATGCGATATTTCCTGCCAAACCGCCGACCTGAGATTTATCGTTTATAGCTCAAACGGCGTCAGGCTCTCGACGCCGGTTTCTGTAACCAGGACGGTTTGTTCGAATTGTGCCGATAGTGAGCCGTCGGCGGTGATGGCTGTCCACTGGTCGTCCAAAATCTTCAAGTATCGGCCGCCCAGGTTGATCATGGGTTCGATGGTAAACACCATCCCTGGCACCAGCTTGATTCCGGCGCCGGGTTGACCGAAGTGGGGGACCTGGGGCGGTTCGTGAAACTCAAACCCAACGCCATGCCCAACGAATTCTCTGACCACGCTGCACCCCTCGCCCTCGGCAATCTCCTGAATGGCCCAACCGATGTCTCCAATGGTATTCCCTGGTCGAACGATGGCGATACCTGCTTTTAGGCATCGTCGGGCAACATCGACGATTTTTACCGCATCCGGACTGGGTGTTCCCACGAAAAACATCTTATTGGCATCGGCATAGAGATCGTTCAATATCGGGGTAACATCGACATTAACGATATCCCCCTCCTCTAACACCCGCGGTCCCGGAATGCCGTGACAAATCACCTCATTGACCGACACGCACACACTTTTGGGAAACCCGCGGTAATTGAGCGGGGCAGGGCGCGCATGTGACGCCAGGGTATGGTCGTGAACCAGGGTATTGATATCGTCCGTAGTGATCCCCGGCTTTATAATTGCCTCGACCTTTTCAAGCGTCTCAAGCGCCAAAAGGCCCGCTCTCCGCATCATTTCGACCTCGGCCGGGGTTTTTAGCCGAATGTTGTGCTGGCGGGCATATTGTTCCGCCTCAGTAGATGTTTTTCGCTTCCCAGCACTGCCACAACATCTTTTATATTTTTTACCACTACCGCAGGGGCAGAACTCGTTGCGCCCGATTTTAATTGTATTCTTTTTCATCCAACCGGTTCCTCATCCATAAATTGTCGCCACGTTCGGCCGCCGGTTTTTTCCAATTCATCAATCCATTGCATTACTCGTTTCTCGCCGTAGGTCACTTTCCAGCCTGCCACTATTTTGTTAACCGGTATGTCTGCGTATACTCCCAAAAATTCAACATACTCCATAAATTTCTTTTTGTCCTGGCTGTATTCATGGAAAATGGAATCTTCCTGGCCATTAAAATCCAGTGGGCGGACATTGAACTTTCGGCATAATTCGATATTAAAAGTAGGCGTGGCCTTGAACCATTGCTCGTTAAGATAAAATTCCACAAATCCATGCCAGGAAAACAGGTCACAGCCAAGCATATCAATAAGTTCTCGTGTGGCCAGGTGATTGCGTACCGTGGCAAACCCGACCCGCGAGGGAATGCCACAGGCGCGGCCCAGTGCACAAAGCAAGGAGGCCTTGGGGATGCAAAAGCCTCGTCCTCTTTCAATAACATCGCTGGCCCGAAAGTGCTCGGGTCGATAAAACGCAGTGTATGGATCATAACGGATTTCGTCTCGAACCCAATAAAATAGGGCCTTCGCCTGCTCTATTTGGCTGGTACCAACACTTTTTGTCAGTGTGTCAGCGAGATCTTGAACCCGTGGATGATCACTATCAATAATGGTTGTCGGATTTAAAAAGATCGAATTGGTCATTTAGTATTGCACTCTTTAATCAGATTTTTTAGGACAGAAACAGGTTATCATAATATCCATCTATTCGAAAGGAAACTCTTCTCAAAGCATGTTTTTATGAATAAACATCAAAAAGTATCATCATTGACACCCCATGCGCCATTTGAGATATTCATTTTTCGTTTAACAACCTATGAATTTCAGCGATTGGAATTTTCAGCGAGTGCCCAACTCAATCATGCCAAAAAAATTATCGGTACCATTTTTAAGGAAAAAAACATCATGGGCCGGCGAACCGATGAAAGGGCGGCTATTATTTTATATTCTGGGGGCGTTTATCCCCGTCATATGGGCCATCGTTTTATCGGTACATATTATTCACCATGGGACGCCTGGGTTCCGGCTAACGCCCACCAATGATAGTTTCGTTATCAACACGATAGATGCCCCGATAAATACATTCCGTGAGGGAGATCGTATTAAACGCGTTTTTGGCCTTTCGTATCACCATTTTCTTGGATATATTTTTTTCCAACAGCAACCGGTAGGACATTCGAGGAAAGCCATTATAGAAAGAGATGGCGCACAATTATCCATTCCAATCCAATTTGAAAAGATTGGTTGGGCCACCCTATTGAAAGACCTATGGCCCAATTACTTACTCATTGTCACTCTGATCATATGTTCGCTTACCGCCGTGCTGCTATCTCCCCCGGAGCAGCCGGCAAGCTCTTTTTTTATGGCCCTAACCGCCTGTGCTATGATCATTGCCAGTCAAATATCCTTCGACTTAGGCCAGTTGCATCCCATGATCATGTCGGCATCGTTTATTCTTTTAGCGATTGGTAACTGGGTGATGTTCAGCGCCTGGGCGCATTACTGCTTTAATTTTCCTGTCGATCGCCAGCTTCTTGTCGGTCGGCCCTGGGCTATCACGGCCATTTATCTTCTACCTCCGATAGTGTCAGTGGTGGCTGCATATATTGCATCAGGACCGTCTATGGATTTTTGGGGGGGGATTCAGCGTTTTCGACGTTGGCATGTGCCCTTTATCATCTTCGCGGCCTACGGCAAACATGTAAGCGATTATTATATGACCCGTTCGAAGGTTGTGAAAAATCAGCTGAGGATTCCGCTAATCGCCACATGGTTCGGTCTGGGACCTTACGTTTTCTTATATCTACTTCCCAGTCTTTTATGGGGCTACCCCCTGATAACTTTTCGTCTGGTAGTTTTGGGGGGCTTATCGCTACCGCTGGCATTTTTATACGTTATGATCCGGTATCGGTTGTTAGAGATTGATGAGGCACTGAGTACCAGTTTGGCCTACTTTATTCTCATCATCACGCTTTATTTTTTTTATGCTGTTTTACTTTCATTTTTTAACAGAGTGGTCGGGTTTCAGGCCCAGCATATTATTTTTCCACTTCTGGTTTTGGTTGTCTTTTTTCTTAATCCCATCCGCAGCCGGATACAATTCACGATTGATCGTTTTCTTTTCCCTAATCGAATCGATGTGACGAGATTGTTGCAGCCATTTAGCCGTCGCCTGACGACAGTCATGAAAATAGATGATCTGGCGGCGCTTTTAACTGGAGATCTTCGACAAACCTTCAAGGTCGAAAAGGTGGCGATTGAGGTTATAAAAAAGGGATGGCGCCGTACGTTTTCAAGTGAATCGGCACCGGAGCGTCTGCCGCGTTCCGCAGGGGTATTGCTTCATTATCTGGAAAATATTCGTTCCGATCTGTCTATATACCAATCTCAATCCGATTCGAAACTGGCAGCCGCGATAGCGGATATTTACGGCCTTGGATATGTCCTCATTCTTGGGCTGAAATCAGGCCGGAATCTGGTGGGCGTTCTTTTTTTAGGTTTGAAACAAAATAATCGAGTGTATACGGAAAGGGAAATCAGGGTTTTTAAAACGCTATCCAATCAAGCAGCCCTTGCCTTGGAAAATACACTTATCTATGAAGCATTAACCGAGAGCCGAAGCAGAATCCATAATATGTACAAAAAATTGATTCGATCGGAGAAACTTGCCAATATCGGTGAAATGGCATCAATGCTGGCTCACGAGATTAAAAACCCCCTGGCAATTATCAGAAGCTCGGCGCAATACCTGGTCTCAAAACCAAGAGATCACAAAACGCATCAGGAGTTACTGGAGTATATTGTCGACGAGGCCGACACATTAAATCTAGTGTTCTCAAATATGTTGGGACTTTCCGGATATAACAAACCAACGTTTGAACGATTCGATCTGATCAATATGATGAATATTATGCTAAATCGTTGGGAAAGTGGGCATGACCATCGTCCTGATGTCACCATTGTCCGACAATATTCAGTGGATCCCCTGACAATTGTAGGAGATAAAAAACAGCTTTCTCAGCTCCTCGTCAACCTTATTCGGAATAGTGAGGAGGCTTTTACGGACGCGGGTTTCATTTTTATCCAGGCCGCTGAAACACAACGAAAAAATTCAGTGAAGATTTTTATAAAAGATACCGGCATGGGAATTGCTAAAGAAAATGCCGCACATCTATTTCGCAAGTTTTTTACAACAAAGGATAAGGGCCTGGGATTGGGGCTCTCATTGTGTCGGCAAATTATACAGGCCCACAGCGGAACGTTGAATCTGAAAAATAATAGTGATGAGGGAGCAACGGTTACGGTTGTTCTTCCTAAAAAACAAAAATCCTCGATGAATGAAAATGTTGCTCCTGCGGAGGCGAACAATGTCGGTTGAGAATCGTTATGAAAGCTAAAATCCTAATCATCGAAGATGAAGCAAGAATGCGTCGATTGCTGCAATTAATGCTTGAAGATAAAGGGTTTATGGTAAAAACAGGTCGAGACGGTGTTGAGGGAATTATGCTTTGGCGACAGTGGCACCCGGATGTGGTCCTCACCGATCTGAAAATGCCTAGAAAAGATGGTATGGAAGTTCTCGATTTTAAAAATCGCAATAAAATCAAAACGCCGCTGATTATTTTAACCGCCTTCGGGTCGATCGATTCGGCAGTGGATGCGGTTAAAAAGGGCGCCTTCGACTATCTTACCAAGCCATTAATGAATGAACAAGTAGAAGAAGCTATACAAAAAGCGCTCGATTATACGGAGAGAAATAGTAGATTGGGGGCAGGCCATTCAAAAAATGAGTGGGCATTAACCCAAGGTTCCATGATCGGATCGTCTGTAGCCATCGAAAAAGTTCGTGAAGCGATGGAACGTGTCGCACAAAGCCCTACGACCGTATTGATCACCGGTGAATCCGGCGTTGGTAAGGAGTTGGTGGCTATTGGTATTCACACGAGGTCCAATCGATCCAAAGGCCCATTTATTAAGATAAACTGTCCGGCCATTCCCAAAGACCTCCTCGAATCTGAACTTTTTGGTCATCGCAAGGGAGCTTTTACCGGTGCTGTAAAAGATCAGATCGGTGCTTTCCAAAAAGCAGATGGCGGCACCCTGTTTTTGGATGAAATCGGGGACCTGCCGTTAACTCTTCAACCCAAGCTTTTGCATGCCGTAGAGGAAAAAACGGTTTCACCAGTGGGTGTCGTGGGTCGAAAATTTGTTGATGTGAGAATTATTGCCGCTACCAATCAAGATCTATCAAGCATGGTGGCAAATTTTCAATTTAGAAGTGATCTCTATTACCGGCTTAATGCCTATCAGATTCACGTTCCGCCATTACGCGATCGAGTTGACGATATCCCTGAGCTTTGTAGCTATTTTATTGATCATTATGCCCAAAGTTTAGAACGTCAATCTCCCAAAATTCGTCCTGATGGCCTTCAGCAATTGAAACAATACATTTGGCCGGGGAATATTCGAGAGTTGCGCAATATCATGGAACGATGCGTATTAAATTTAAAGGGTGAAAATTTGACCTCTTCTGATGTTCCCACTCATATTTGCCAAATGGTAAAAGAAGGCGGGTCGAATACCGAGTTTAATCATTTTGATTTACGGGCTCGTGAAAAACAGATGATCATAGATGCCCTTGAACAGACCGGCTGGAATCAAAGCCGTGCCGCTAAAATGCTGAATGTCACACGGAATACCCTCCGTTACCGTTTGAAGAAGTTCGGCATTCAGCAGCACTAAATCCCCACATAGAAACCGTAAACCAATTCGGATAGTGGTTCATATGCACCACCACAACCACCGAAACTGGTGGATATCAACCGAATCTGTTGTTCCTCCCATCCTGATAGCCCCCCATTTTCGATCCATCCCTATTTGGAATGTGCATTTTGTATTTCCCCGAACATTCGATGTGGATTTAACATGATAGATCGATTCCAAAAAATGGATTAAATGACGAAAATTTTGCAAAGTAGAACTTTAATTATTTGTGGTTTGAATGCGAAGGGGCTTCCTGTAAACTAGCTTTTATCCGAATATTTTTCCTAAGTGGAATATCCACGAGTTGCCCCTCTGCAACTGGCATAAGAATTGCTGTATTCAAAACAGATAATCGTCGTCACTGGAAGACTAATCAACAACAAATTTAAGCGGCTGAATATTTTTCGGCAAAGTAGAGCTAAATTTAAAGGGATTTCGAAAATGAGACATCATGTAATATTTTTAATGGTTTTTTCCTGTTATGTGGTCTATATTACGGCTGGGTAAGTTTGCCGTCTTCCGCTACAACGCTATCTGGAAATCCACCGCGTGGGTGTTTGGTAAGTATAAGCTGCCAAAAAAATTTCCAACTGCATTTTGACTCGATCTCTCTCCGCCATCTGCTGAAAACAAGACTCATGGTAGCCCGAGCGACAAAACAACGACAAGGAGCGATCGACATGTTCGCCCGTGAGAAGAAGAATCGGTTCGCTGTTGGGGTCCTCATTTTTTCACTTTTGATTATATTGGGTTCGGCTATCATTTCAAAGCCGGTTTTTCCATTCGATGGAAAAGAAAAGGCCTATCCGGATGAAGCGGGTCGGGATGCGCTGCGGCTGTGGTCGGAAAAGGAAAGGGACCGTGAGATGGCCGAAGCCCTTCGTCGCTATTGGGATTATTGGTCTTCCACGCGCCAAAGACGGTACTCCGCTTATCGATTGTGGTACGAACTTGAACAGACCCAGCGTTGGCTGGAAGATCCGGATAACAATTCGCCACCACCACCGCCACCGGGGTATGTAATGCCGTATCCATATCCACCACCGTATCCGTACATGTATCATCCGCTGCCGTGGTCTTATGGTCCGTGGTATTCGCCGATGTATCCATATCAAAATCGTTATCCGAATCGAAATTCTGGCCGCGAAAAGCGTAATCGAGATTGAAAGTATATGCTTTAAACAGATGAGAGGGGTTGCATGATGAAAAAAAACACAATGTTGGTAGTGACGTTTAGTGCCTTTTATTTATTAATGACGGCCGGATGCACCAGCCATTATGTCACGACTTTTACTCCCGAAAAAGAACCTCCCCGTCAATTGGATATGAACTATCAAGGCCCGCGGGCCAATATTGCCGTGGGGGATTTCCGGGTTAAGGCCCGCGGTGGCACCCAGTATATTGGTGACGGGTTGCGGGAAATGCTGGCCACCGCCTTGTTTGAATCATTGCGGTTTAATGTGTTGGATCGAATGGACCCCAAAGGACTGACCGCCGAACAAAAACTCAGTTATTCCAAAATGGCAGCGGCGGGATCGCCCAAGCTGGGCGCGCAAATGGAAGTGGCCGAATTGATGATGTATGGGACCGTTACGGAATTTGAGGCCGAGGCCGCAGGTGCCGGCTTGAAGGCGGAAGTGCCGACCACCTGGGACAGTTCTCAAATCAAAGCGGGGAGCGGCGCGCTGAAGGGTAAAAAGGCCCATATGGCCATTGATATTCGCGTGGTGGATGTGGCTTCAGGCCGATTGGTAGCGGCCCGGCGAATCGCAGGATCGGCAGCATCTTACATGGCGACTTTTGGCGTTGATTTTGAAGGCCGGGTCTCGTCACATGGAAAAAAGCACCGGTTGCGAACGCCGGCCACTCTAGGTGCTTTCAAAAATACGCCCATGGAATTGGCCATTCGAGATTGCATCTATCGCTCTGTGATCTATGCCACTCAGTCTGTGCCGCTGCAATATTTCAGGCACTAACATCGGAACCGTTATGTTTGGGGAAATCATCAAGTCAGGATTTGAGAACAGGATTAATGACATGAAGTCTTTTGCCATTAGTGCAAGTATCGGCATGTTGCTTTTGATCTTTTTATTAATGATTCCTGTCAGTACAACGGCTTCGGATGACCTGTTTAAATCAGACGACGAGTTGATGAAAGATACACTGGATCAGGTGAAGACAGATCTCATCCAAAAGTTAAAAGAAAGGGGCCATGGAGGACTGGCCGATAAATTAAGTGGGGTCAACCCGGAAAAAATCGGGGATTTTCTCGGCAGTGCCGCTGGGGGTGACTTTGATCAAGCGTTTAATATCGCCGGGTCATCGGCGGCTAATTACCTCCATGACAAATTTAAAGAAAAAATCGATGAGAAGCTCAGCGAATTGATTCAACCCAATAGTCCGGCGGCCATTATTGGAAAATATGTGCCGTGGGATTCGGCCCAGGCAAAACAGATCGCGATTTCCGCACTAAACGGAAAGTTTGATCAGGCCAGCAGTCAGCTGACATCCATGGTGAAAACGAAAGGTCAGGAAAATTTAAAGCAGCTCTCCAAGGACATCATTTCAGGCAGCATTGATTGGGTATTGAAACCGACGGTGGGAGCAGGAGCAGGTAATCTATTTCTTAAAGCCGTTGAACTTGAGATGGCCGGGATCGAATGGTTTCAAAAGTGGAGCAAAGACTATCTGACCGAAGATCGCCGCAATCAGTTTAATCGCCTGCGTCAACAAGGAATGACACCTGAGCAGGCCATGAATACGATCATGGATAATAGCTTGCAAACGGCCTTTGCGCGGTATCCATTTCACGGTGATCAGAACAAGGCACTCGAATATTTAGAAATTCAATATGCCCGCAGCCGGAATATTACCCCGGCCACTCTAAAACATCAAAGAGAGGCCGAGGCCAATAAAATAGTTGCCGATTTGGGTGAGAAACTTCGAAAACAACAGGAAGAGTATGACAAAAAACTGAAACAGGAGCTGCTTCAGATATTTTTAGAGGCCGCAAAAAATCACAAAGAGTTAAAAGAGCTGATCACGAGCTTAAAAAGCGCGCGAGATAAAATCGACGCCATCAAAGCGGAGACAGAGAAGCTAGAAGGCTTCTGGAAAAAAAATAAGCATGTTTTCGATTCGGAGAAGATGGAGGAGAAAAAACGCGCCATTGATGAGGAGTTGACTGATTTTGAAAAAGGGATCAAAGGATCCGGCCTTGAAAAATGCAACCAGATCGACGGTTGGGAGACAACGATTGAAGCCCAACTGGAAGCAATCGATACCCTGCTTAAACAGATTCGCGATCTGGGGTTAAAAGCAAAAGAGATTGTCCAAAAAATTTGTGATAATCAAGATGATAAAACCCTCGTAAAGAAAGGAATGATCGCCTTCAAAAAGAGGCTTGGTTACGCAGATTCCAAAAGCAGGCAAATTCCCACCCATAAAACCAAGGCCCTGTCAAACCTGAAGCAGTTGGAAAAGTTGAAAACTGAGGTTAAATCCCTGCTGGATAAGCAGACGTCGGTTGATTCCAGCTTGAATCAAATTGACAGGTGGAACGATTTGCTAAAAGCCGCCCAGCAAAACGTGGATACGCCCGCTGAAAAAGTAAAACAGTTGCATGCCGATATTCGCAAAACCATCAACAATCCCATCTTCAACCGTTTCAAAGGCAAAAAAAATAGCATTCGCTACACCATTTTGGGAGATGCCGACGCAGCTAAAAAGGATTTTGACGCTCAGAAAGCTAAAGTGGAGGCGGGTTTAAAAAAGTTGGCCGATAGTCTATTGGGATTTGACGGGGTAAAGGATCGTTTGGAGATCCACAAGCAAAATCTTAATAAGGCTCTGGGGGATTGTCGCAAATTACAGGATCTGGATCTGTCCGAATACAAAGAGCGTTTGCAAAAGATGGATGAAAAAGACAGACGCTATCGTAATGCCTTTGAAAAACTAAAACGAAAAGCCAAAACCTGCACCGGTGAAGAGGACGATACCCTTGATTCCGCTGCCCTGGATGAAGCCCGGCGGTTATTGGACAAAGCGCGCGAGCGTGGTGGCGTCGTCATCGACAAATTTGTGGTTGCCGATAACGCTAAAAACAGGCTGGCCGGTATGTTGGCGGCGGCTTCCGGGGCTTTAGACAGCGTATCTACTTCTGCCGTAAATTCCGATGAACTGCTGACCGCCTGCGCCCAAGCCCAGGCGCAAGGTAAACAGCTGGAAAGTGAAATCCAGGCCGCGACAGCGGCTTCGGCGGGCCACATGGCCAAACTGAAAAAAGGCTACGAAGGTGCCGCCAACGCCCGTAAAAGTGCATGTGAGGGCGCCAAAGCGGCGGGTGGCGCCATAGATAAAAAGCAGTGCGAGGAAAAAGCCGCCGAGGCTCAAGCTCAGGCATCCAGCGCTCTCGAAGCCGCGCAAATGGCCGCCGAAGCCGCAGGGAAAATGAAATCGCTTTACGATTCTTTGAAATCAAAAAGCGCATTGAATTCTTTTGACGAATTACTGCGCAAGATTCCGGGGGCCATTCAGGCGCTCAAAGATCAGATTACCGCGGCCAACGCCAAATTGGCAGATATTGATTTGAATGGCCTAGGCCAAGAAGTCGAACAGGCCCAAACGGCCGCCACCGATGCCAATACAGCCGCTCAAAAAGTATTCGGACTTGTGGGCCAAATCCGTGGACTTCTAACCGGAGTCGACCCGGCTCTAACCGCCGAGGCAAATCAAATCAGTGGCGAGGCGGCAAACGTGAATGAGATTGCCGCCCGGCGTAATCAGTTGGCCGGAGAAGCGGCGACCCAGGCCAAAATCGCCGGTGACAAGGTCAAGGCGGCCGTTAATGACGCAAAAGTCAAAATTACAGCACTGACCGCCGCAGTGGAAAACCTAAGCAAGTGTCGGAATGCCGACTTAGGCGGAGATTTAAATGAATTGAGAACCAACAGCGATATGGGTGAAATTTTTGGCCCCGCGGCCAAAGCCGATGCGGAGAACGCCGGCCGCTGCGCGCAGCAAGCGGTCCGGAAATGCAAGGCGTTGGAAACACCCTGCGAAGCCAATGAAAAACGAGACAAAAGCGGTAAATGTGTTTGTGCAACCGGGTACAACCGCATCAATGGTATCTGTAAAAAAACAGGATGCGAGACGGATCCGGATTGTCCCAAAGGGTACGTCTGCAACCCGAAAACCGGACGTTGCACGGATCCCTTCGATGATGACCATGATGATACAACCGACTTGCTGACCCAAAGGGAAGGTGAACGTAACCAGGACAATGCCCAGCAGACCACTACGGATCAGGGGGCCAATACCGGTCGGGACGGTTTTACTTCCGATGATCTGGATGAAAGTATCGACGATACACAAACGTTTGTCGGCACCGAATGCAATGACCGCAAGCCGTGTCCGGCTGGTCAGACGTGTGAAGACGGTAAGTGTGTGAATAAGGATGATGATTGTCAAAGCGATTCGGATTGTCCTAAAGGGCAAGTGTGCAAGGACGGTCATTGTGCCGATAAATCGGATACAAAACCAAAGGGCCTGATTATCAGCCCGGCCAACAAGGCCGTCAAGCTCAATGAAGCGGTCACGTTTAAGGCTACTTTACAAATGGACGACGGTACGACCAAGGATGTCACCGCTGAAGCTGTTTGGAGTCCGAACAATCCTTTCAGTAAAGGAACGATCGGGCAATACACGGTCCAGGCCACCTATCAGGATGTAAGTGCGACGGCCATGGTCACGGTGGTGGAGGAAAAGGGGATGGACGACATCACCGTTAATTCCAAAACCATAACGGTCACCTTTTTTGATCACGGCCGGCAAGACGGGGATATGATCGACATTCTGATTAACGGAAAAGTGGTGTTCTCGGGGATCACCTTGACCAAAGCGCCCCAATCCCGATCGATCACCATGAATGCGGATATCATTGTATTTGGGTTCAGGGCATTGAATGAAGGGAAAATACCCCCCAATACGGCAACGGTCACGTTTACCAGTGTGGTTAAAGGAAAAAGCACGCAAAAATATGAACTTAAAAAAAATCAGAAGACCAATATGAATATATCTTACTCTCCGTGATGATAAAGGGGACAAAATGATAAACCAAAAAAAGAACCACGCAAGAGTTGGTCGTAATGATCTTTTTACTAAACCACAATGTCGCAGGCTTTTAACCTTACCGCAGATCGCAGAATTGGCTTTGCGATTTTTACTGATCCTCCTAGTAGGTTGGGTATCGTACTACAATGTTACCGCACTTCATGCGGCAGATATCGATACCGAAATTAAAGCCAAAGAGTTAGAGATTACAAAGGTCAAAGCCCAGGCCGATGGTGTACGTGCCGACCTGTCTCAAGAGCATCCCGGTGATACCCGCCCGCCTGAGGATATCATTCAGGCCGACATCGCTTTTGAAACGCAATTGGATAATAAACTTCAGGATGCAAGAAAAAGATTATCAAAAGTTGAAGACAAAATAGAACTTGTCAAACTCACCCCAAAAAAACTTCGAGAGGCTATTATAAGTGGTTATAACGCCGATCTGGCCCCCTTTTTCAGGTTGGATGTGGACGGCAATTTACATCTCGGTCCGGGTTTATACGGGTTGCCTGGCCATTTTACAACGACTGGTTTTATAACGGTTCCCGCTGTCAAACAGATACTCAGCGATATGATCAAGAACAACGCCGAGATGAAACAAAAGCGACAAAATCAACTTTCCATTCTGGGTGATGAAAAGAGAGTCGCTGCTGAGCTTAAACAACTGAAGCTTAAAAAGCAGCGAAGAAAGATCGTTAAGTATTGGGTAGAGTGCGATCCGTCTGAAATTTTTACCGATGAGTCGGCCATTTGTAAAGCCAAAGTCCGGTTTGAAGATGGCTCCACGGATCAATATAATGTTCGTTCGACATGGACAGGTGCTCCCGGCGGCATCGTTAGAGGTAAAGACCACACCGCGGGAACCACCGTGACCGTTCGCGCTACGTATCAGGCACCCGCCGATCAAGGAGGCCGTCTATGGAGCGGTCATGCGACCGTGAAAATCAAAAAGAGATCACCTGGACCGAAACCGCCACAACCACCACCGACAATTACGCCGCCAACAAAATCACCCCCAAAACCAACCAAGCCGGGAAATACAGCCCCTGAAAAAGGGCCTGAAGTCAAACCACCTCCGCCTCCGCCAACGGCTCAGGAGAGCCCTTTTAGTGTGCAATTCGATTGCGGTAATTCGTTTGAATTGGCTCCCGGGGATTTTGTGGGTCGCGGGTGTGGTCTGATTGTCAAGGGTTGGAAAGACAATGGCAATCGCGTCAAGGTAAAGGTTGAGTATGCCAAAAGAAGCGGCATCGAGATTTTTCCGGGCGATACATCGGCGCCGCCCAGCTTGATGTTCACCCCGGGTGTTACGGATTTTTATGATCGGTATATCTTTTCAGAAAGCTTTCGGGCCAAAAGCACAGCCCCCAAAGGTATCACGCCGGTCACAATGACTGTCAGTCAAAAGGGTACCGGGTCGGTCACTATCGTCATCAACGTATCCGTACTGGCCAAGGGAGAACTTCCTAGTGGCGGACCCGGTATACGGCCGCCGGCCAATGTGGCTTCCGGATCCGGTGGTGATTTTTGTGTTTGGCGCTATAAAATGTTCGGTGACCCACCGCCCTGCTTTCACTTCGTAAAAGCCAAATGCGATTCGCCCCGTTACAACAAACCCCAGTATGAGCTGGTGGGCGCCAACATGACCTGGGGTGAAGGCGGCGCCCGAATGGCACAACTGAGCACCTATTTTGACGATGCCTATGGGTGTCGAAAAACAGGAAATAGCAGTGACAAAGATGGCGATGGGGTTGTCGATGACAATGACAAGTGCCCGGGAACACCGAAAGGGGTGCCGGTCGATGCTACCGGATGCGGCAAGACCCAAAAAGACAGCGATAAAGACGGTGTAAAAGACAGTAGGGATAAATGTCCGGGAACGCCATCCGGGTTAAAAGTGGACGCGGTTGGATGTGCCGATTCTCAAAAGGATTCGGATGGTGATGGCGTAAACGATAGCAAAGACAAATGCAAGGATGACCCGAATAAGTCTGAACCGGGCGAATGTGGTTGCGGAACTCCCGAAACGGACAAGGACGGCGATAGTACCCCGGATTGTAAGGATAATTGCCCCGATGACGCGGATAAAACCGAACCGGGGGACTGCGGCTGCGGCACCCCGGAAACAGACAAGGATGGCGACGGGACGCCGGATTGTAATGATAATTGCCCCGATGATGCCGATAAGGTCGAGCCGGGCGAGTGTGGCTGCGGAACGTCCGATACAGACAAAGATGGAGATGGCATACCGGATTGTAACGATAATTGTTCTGACACAGCGAATGCGGACCAGGCGGACAATGATAACAACGGGCTTGGCGATGCCTGCGAACAGAAAAAAGATCGCGACGGGGACGGCGTACCGGATGATCAGGATAATTGCCCGGACAAACCCAATCCCGATCAGCATGACAGCAACAATAACGGTATCGGCGATCTTTGCGATCAAAAACGAACGGATGGCGGATGCGCGGACGACAGCGATTGTGAACGAGGATATGTTTGCGTATCCGGGCAGTGCAAATCACCCTTCGATGATGCCCACGATGATAGCACGGACCTGCTAACCCAAAGGGAAGGCGAACGCCAGCAGGACAATGCCCAGCAGACCATCACGGATCAGGGGGCCAATACCTCTCGGGACGGTTTTACTTCCGATGATCTGGATGAAAGTATCGACGATACACAAACGTTTGTCGGCACCGAATGCAATGACCGCAAGCCGTGTCCGGCTGGTCAGACGTGTGAAGACGGTAAGTGTGTGAATAAGGATGATGATTGTCAAAGCGATTCGGATTGTCCTAAAGGGCAAGTGTGCAAGGACGGTCATTGTGCCGATACATCGGATACAAAACCAAAGGGCCTGATTATCAGCCCGGCCAACAAGGCCGTCAAGCTCAATGAAGCGGTCACGTTTAAGGCTACTTTACAAATGGACGACGGTACGACCAAGGATGTCACCGCTGAAGCTGTTTGGAGTCCGGGGAATCCTTTCAGCAAAGGAACGATCGGGCAATACACGGTCAAAGCCACCTATCAGGATGTAAGTGCGACGGCCATGGTCACGGTGGTGGAGGAAAAGGGGATGGACGACATCACCGTTAATTCCAAAACCATAACGGTCACCTTTTTTGATCACGGCCGGCAAGACGGGGATATGATCGACATTCTGATTAACGGAAAAGCGGTGTTCTCGGGGATCACCTTGACCAAAGCGCCCCAATCCCGATCGATCACCATGAATGCGGATATTATTGTATTTGGGTTCAGGGCCTTGAATGAAGGGAAAATACCCCCCAATACGGCAACGGTCACGTTTACCAGTGTGGTTAAAGGAAAAAGCACGCAAAAATATGAACTTAAAAAAAATCAGAAGACGAATATGAATATTACTTATTCACCGTAATGTCCATGTTGACGACATGCGGGACGTTTTTCAAACTGACAGGTGAGCGCAGGGTATTTTTTATGGCATGGACATTTGAAAGATGGTTTAAAAGCACTTGGACAACGATACTTTGTTTATTCATATCCACGTGTTTTATAGAAGCCTCGGAAATTCCGATGGGTCAAGCATATCAGGGGGCGAAATGCATCCTTGCGGTGGGAGATTTCGGCGTACGATTAAAAGGCGCACCCAAGGATTTAGGTGATGGCCTTCGCGAGATGCTGATGACGGCCCTGTTTGAATCCAACTACTTTATTGTCGTGGATCGCATGGACATGAAAGGGTTGACCGCCGAACAACTTCTTTCGGATTCATTTATGTCGAACCCGGATGCCATTTTGGCCCAGGGAGAAATGCGGCCGGCGGAGCTATTGATTTACGGGGCAATTGTCGCGGCCGAGGCCGGGGGCGGTGGACTGCGCGTAAAATTGCCATGGGTGCCGATGAAAGTCGGAGGGAAGCACCACATGGCCAAAATAACCATCAACCTGCGCGTGGTTGATTCGGCCAGCGGCGAGGTGGTGGCCACCCATTTTATCGATGGGACGGCACACTCGGGCGGTGCCTCGGTAGGGGCGACGATTAGTGGCTATGATATACCGGTCAGCCTGGAAGCCGTTAAGAATACACCGGTGGAATTGGCCATCCGGGATTGTATCTACCGCTCGGTCATTAAGTTGTGCGAGACGATTCCGAAACCGTTTTTTAGAGTGAATGAGTAATTGACTAAAGGTAAATTAAAAAAGGAGGGTTAGATGGGGAAAAAGCGTTTGTTTGTAAAATTTCTGGCAGTGACGCTCATCATCTTTTTAGCGATTCCGGCGCAAACGATTTGGGCGGCAGCAGAAGGCGTAAAAACCAAAATAAAACACAAACCCCCTAAGGATGAGTACATCCCTGGTTTTCGGATCCAATTGGACGCCAAGATAAAAGATAAAACAGGCCTTTTAGCGAAGCGGTGCTACTTTAAAGCTAAAAATGATAAAGTCTATACTTTTGTCAACCTCAATCAAATCGACAGCAACGAATACCAGGCTATATTACCGGCACCCTGGGTAAATTCGGAATTCATCGAGTATACATTCGTCTCGGTCAATAAGGCGAAACAGGTAACAAGAACGCAAATTTTCAAAATTGTAGAGGCTGAAACAGATGAAGCGGCGGAGTGGCAAGACGCCAGCGAGGTTGAAGAGGTACGGATAGATAGAGCCCAGGAAGCAGTAGAAGAATATGAAGCCTTACGAAAAGTGCTTCGTGAAAAGTATCGTAAAAAAAAGGCCAAGTATCAAATTGAGTCCCAGGATGTCATGACGGTTTTAACCGAAGTGGATGAATCGCTTGCTTCCTTAAAAGGTTTTTATGATGGGATTACCGTATCCCAGGTGCCGGCAGCATCTAGCTACGGCGTGTTGGCTGAAGGTATTTACACGGCCGAACAGGTCGCTACTATTGGCGGGACCTCGGCCACGGGTGCTTCTTCCGCCGGAACGATTGCCGCCTCTACCGGTTTATCGACAGCAGCCGTGGTTGGGATCGGTTTGGGGACAGCGGTGGTCATAGGGGGAGGCGCTGCGGCGGGTATCGCGGCGGCGAGTAGTGATGATGACGATGATGAGGGCCCTGCCGGTTCAGTGCCATGTAATCAAGAAACACAAGAAGGTAGCAATGCGCCTGAATCGCATACGATTTATCTTGGACAAAGCTCAGGTACATTCATATTTCAATACGATACCGTTGCTGTACGCGATAGAATGCAAGTGGCTTATGAGGGTAGGGTGCTTTTCGATTCCGGTTGCGTCGGCACCCGGGGTGACAGGAGAGTCCCTATTACGTATTCCGGTAGTGCTGAGGTGATTAGAGTCAATGTATTTCCCAACTGTTCCGGAGGATCATTTACGTCGTGGAGTTTTACTGTAAATTGTCCATAGCAATATTTTTGGAGCGATTTTTTAATCGTCCTGAAAATTAGAATGAAGGGGGGTTGATAATCCCCCTTTTTCATTATAATAATTGGTTATTTCAAAAAAATGTTGATTGGCTCAGGCGATATTACAATGGCATCCAAACGTTTCATACGAACTTGTACGATTCTTATCGCTTTTCTTTGTATGTTTTCACTGGACGTATATTCACAGGCTTTCAAACCCGTATCATCGGCTGAAACAGCCACTGTATCCTTAACGCTAACCGAAGCCATCGATTACGCTTTAAGGGCCAATCGGAATTTACTTCAATCAGGGTATAGTTTGCAAAACCAGCAACTTTCGCTTGAATCCGTTCGATCTGAATTTGATGTCAAAATTAGGCCTTTCAGTCGCGTGGGAATTGACGACGGAAGAGAGACCATTGGGGGCGGGATTGGTTTTGGAAAAAAATTTTATTCCGGTATTCGAGCATCGCTTTCACCGGGGTTCGAATGGGCGGAGGATGAGTATGCCGGCACCACGGCGGTGTCTCTTGGCATTCCGCTGTTAAGGGGTGTTGGTAAAAAAGTAAATCTTGATTCCGTATATGGTTCTCGGTTTTCCCTGCGGTCATCTGAACGAACGATTTACAAAAACCGTGTCAATGTGGTGTTGGACACTGTCGCAGCCGCCTATGATATAGCCAAGCAAGCGGAACTGGTGAAAATGTATTCGTTTCAGCGGGACCGGTTAGAAGGACATGCCGCCACAGCCAAAATCAAGGAAAGGGTTGGCCTGGCCACGCCCATTGATATTTATCGGGCCCAAATTCGGAAAAAGGACGCTGAAAACAGCCTGGCCTCTGCCAAGGAAGCGTTATCGAATGCTGAAGATCGGTTAAAGCTTATCCTATCTTTTCCTTTGGAAAAAGACTTTTCTGTTTCCACACCGATGTCATTCGAACCGATAGGTATCGCGCTAAAAGATGCTACCGAAGTGGCCCTGTCGCATCGGATTGAAATTGATCAACGTAAGGACGATATTACGGAATCCCAAAGAAACGCCGACCTTGCGAAACATAACCTGTTGCCCCGGTTAGATCTGGTTATGGATTACAAACGATTCGGTTTTTCGGATGAATTCAGTGAAAGCGTCACTTCGGGCGAAGATCGCTGGGCAATCAATCTGACCAGCGATACGGACTGGGCCCGCAGTCGTGAAAAAGTTGCGCGCCGCCAAAGCATGCTAAACGTCAAGACGGCGCAGTTAAATCTTACCCAGCAGCAAGATCAAATTAAATTGGAGGTGCGACGGCAGTTGCAGGCACTGGATAAAAATCTGGAAAGGATCCAGATTCGACGGGACCAGGCCGGTCAGGCGGAAGCCAAGCTTGCCCTGGCCAAGGTAAAATTCAACTATGATATGGCCGATAACTTTGACGTCATCGAAGCGGAAACTGAGCGCCAACGGGCCCAGGTCGATCTGCTCGCCACCGAAATCGACTATATTGTGGGAACTTATCGTTTGCGATCTGTTTTGGGCACCCTGATCGAGCGGTGAAAATCCACCATTTATGTTGACAAAACAAAAATTAAACTTTAGATTTGGACAATGATCCGAAGAAACCTTGAACATGCAATTGGAAAATATTCCAAGGAATATCCGGTCGTTGCCATTGTTGGACCGAGGCAGAGCGGGAAAACCACTTTGGCCAGATATATGTTCCCAGGTCATACATATCTGTCAATGGAAAATCTTGACCTTCGCCATATGGCTCAGGATGATCCACGCGGGTTTCTTGATGATTATGGTAAAAACCTTGTCCTGGACGAAATTCAAAGAGTTCCTTCCCTTTTTCCATATCTTCAGGAAAGGGTAGACAGCGATGAATCCGCAGCCACTTATGTTCTCACCGGTTCTCAACAATTCCTCCTCATGGAAAAAATATCTCAGTCGCTGGCGGGGCGGATTATTACTTTTCAGTTATTCCCATTTTCGATGAATGAGCTTCATGAGGCAATGCCGGAAAAAGATATTGAATCCATATTCACGATAAAGCCGGGATATATTGAAAATGGCCGCGAAATTGATATCTACCAAACGATTTTCACCGGCATGTATCCTAGAATTCATGATAAAAATTTGGATGCACGCAAATGGATCGAGAATTATATCCTTACGTATGTCGAAAGAGATATCCGTAGCTTAGTAAATGTAGAAAACTTGAAGCTATTTGAAGATTTTTTAAAAATTTGCGCATCCATGTCAGGTCAACTCATTAATTATACGACAATATCAAATGCAATTGGTGTGTCACAGCCTACAGCCAAGAAGTGGATATCCCTTCTTGAAACAAGTGGGATTCTTTTTTTACTTGCTCCCTACTATCGAAATTTCAAAAAAAGGATCGTGAAAACGCCAAAACTATACTTTACCGATACAGGTATTCTTTCGTTCCTTTTATCTATTAGAAAACCAAAGGAGCTAATCGGCCACCCGCTATGGGGAAGTATTTTTGAAACATTTGTAATCAGTGAGCTTTATAAAAGAGTTAATCACACTGGAGAAAAATCGCCCTTTTATTTCTGGAGAGATAAAACCGGTAACGAAATTGATCTGCTCTTGGAAATGAATTCGGGCCTTTTACCCATTGAAATAAAAGCGTCTAAAACGGTCAGCCCCGGTATGAAGTCTAACCTGTTATCCTGGATGAAGTTAGAGGGAAACATTTCAAAAAAGGGGTTTATCATTTATAGGGGCAATGAAATATATGGGAAAAGATCAATGGTTAGCGAAGTTCCCTGGTGGTGTTTATAGAAATAATGTCGGTAAAAAATATGACGACTGTATATACAATGATTTTAATCTATCGTTAAGGATACAAAAGGTCTACACCTTTGAAATTCAATAGCATCACAAAGCTGATCATTCTCATTTTTTGCCTGGTTGTCCTCGGGCTTCTGGGGGCAAAGTTAAACAGGGCTGGAAATGGGGATCAGGACGAGCAACAGCTGGCCATGGCTACGGCCAGAGATTTTGATATTGAGGTCCGCACCGTTGGCGTGTTGGATGCGGCACGGTCACACATGGTTTCATCCTCCGTACGTGGTGATAAGGGTAAAATTATCTATCTGATTGATGATGGTAGCCATGTTAAAAAAGGTGATGTTCTGGTTAGGCTTGATCCGACGCCTTTTGATGAAGCCATTCTTCGCCTGAACGATGAGGTTCGAAATCTGGAAGCGGCCGGTGAGGCGGAAGAGCAGATTCTAAAATGGGAGAAAAATCAGGTCGAAAGAGAGATCAAGACCGCTGAATACAATGTTAAGGTCGCCAAGCTCGACCATGATAGGTTGATTAAGGGTGATGGGCCCATCCAGCTCACTCAGTATCAAACGGATATGGAGAAGGCCCGACAGGAACAGGAAAAGTATGTTGCTTACATCGGTGACCTTGAAAAGCTGAATGCCGGCGGTTTAAGCAACCCGACCGAATTGACCCTGGCAAGAAAGAAGCTATCCGAACTAAAAGAGAAACAGGCTAGCGCCGAAAGCAAATATATCAGCTATAAAGAACATGTACTGCCCTCACTCATTGAGGCCTCCCAGGCCAAGATCGAGAAAGCCCTCATGGAGCTAGAGCAGACAAAAACCGGAAGTGTTTATAAAATTGCCAAAGCGGCAGCTGCGCTAAACAAATCGAAAAGTAAGTTGGCGGTAATCGAGACCGGGCTGGTACGCGCTGAAAAAGAATTGGAAGATGCCGTCATCAAGGCCCCGTTTCAGGGCATCGCGATTTTATTTGAAGCATTTCGGAACGGTCAAAAAAGAAAACCGCGGGTGGGTGACAAAATCTGGCAGAACCAGCCCCTATTGTATCTTCCTGATATTACTTCCATGGTCGTTAAGACAAAGGTCAGGGAAATCGATCTGCATAAGTTAACCCTTGATCAGGATTGCCTTATTTCTGTGGACGCCTACCCCGAGGTCATTTTTAAAGGAAAAGTCGCATTGGTTGGCGTATTGGCAACCACCGGATATGAAGGTGGCATGGGGGAGAAGTATTTTCAGACCACGATTGCGGTAGAAGGTCAAGACTCAAGACTCCGCCCCGGCATGACCGCCCGCTCCACAATTTTAAGTGATCAGCTCAGAAATACGCTGTCTATCCCGGTTCAGGCGATATTTCCTGAAATTAAGCATAATTATTGCTACCTTTTCGAGGGGCGCCAGTTTAAAAAACGGAAGATTACCATTGGGAATCAGAATGAGGATTTTGCTCAGATTCTATCCGGACTCGAAGCGGGTGATCGGGTTAGCCTGGTAAAACCCGCCCCCGAAATGGTAAACTAAGCCATCTGTGGCTGCGACTTCCCAACTCGTTGAAACGAAAACCCCTTGTTTGGTTCATGCGGTCGATATCAGCAAAGCATACACCGTCGGTAAAAAACGCCTGTCGATTTTAAACCATATTAACTTTTCAGTTCAGGCCGGCGAGTTTGTTACGGTCATGGGCCCATCCGGGTCCGGTAAATCCACCTTGCTTCACATCTTAGGATGCCTGGATCACCCTTCCGAAGGCGACTATCGGTTTGACGGCAACGATATGTTACATGCCACAGACCGTGAATTATCCCACCTTCGGGCAACGAAAATCGGTTTTGTGTTTCAGACCTTCAACTTGGTCTCCACACTCAATATTTATGAAAATGTTGCATTGCCCTTTATATACAATTCCATGAATACCGCTGCGGCACATCAACGAATTACAGAAGCGGTTCAGCAGGTTGGCCTTGGTGAAAGGCTTAGCCATAAACCGGCCCAACTCTCCGGAGGCGAGATGCAACGGGTGGCCATCGCCCGGGCGATATCCATTCGGCCGAAGTTGATCCTGGCCGATGAGCCCACCGGAAATCTGGATACGGATACGGGAGCTGAAATCCTTTCACTTTTCAAACAACTCCATCAGCAAGGCGCCACCATTGTGATGGTGACACACGATCCGAATGTGGCCAAACAAGCCCAAAGGCGCATTCGTATGATCGATGGAAAAATTATTTAATGGGTAAATGGATAAAAACGGGCCGCACGGCCATTCGCTCCTTGCGCCAGCATAAGTTAAGGTCATTGTTAAGTGTCCTTGGAATCGTATGTGGCGTCATGGCCGTCTTATCCATGATTTCCATTGGAGAAGGGGCCAAGCAGGAACTCGTGGGGCAGATTGAACAATTGGGTACGCGAAATATCTATCTCAAGGCGGTGCGTCTCACCCCGGATCAGCAACGAAAGGCACGTGCAGGCCTTTCCGCTGGATTAACGTTGCGGGATATTACTCAGATTCAAAACGGCGTTCCCGGCGTAGAGCGTGTGGCCGCGCTAAAGGAGATCTCTGCAACCATTCCGGATATTCGCGGCGAGGTCTCCCCCCAAACGGTGGCGATTGCAGCCGCTTATGGTAGCATTCAAAATTTGGAACTCTTCCAGGGACGTTTCATCGGTCCTATGGATGTTCAACAAAAACACATGGTCTGTGTGTTGGGAAGCGCTGTTGCCGCCGGCCTGGGTGTGCGCGGGAAACTGGGCCAATATGTAAGAATCGAAAATCATTTATTCCGAATTATCGGAATTTTGGGCCGATTTCACCGGAAAGATCCCAAGGTGAAAGCCATTGCGGTGCGTAATTACAATGAGATGATTTTTATCCCTCTGGGTACGGAATCGAGTTTGATTCGGCCGGGAAACCGTGAAACGATGGACGAAGAACGGGGATTGTCCGAGATCATTATACAAGTTCACCATATGGACCAGGTGCTTAATACGGCAAATGTCGTTGAGCGAATCGTCCAGGTGACGCATAACAATGTCAAAGACTACCAGATGGTCATTCCCCGTGAGTTGTTGCAACAGGCACAGAAGACCCAGCGTACCTTTAACATGGTTCTGGGAGCCATTGCCGGCGTCTCTCTGCTGGTGGGTGGTATCGGTATTATGAATATCATGCTGGCAACCGTCACCGAGCGGACACGTGAGATCGGGATCCGCCGGGCGGTGGGGGCCAATCGCTACGATATCGTGGTTCAATTCCTGGTGGAGGCGGTGATATTGACCTTTACCGGCGGATTGATCGGTATCGTCGCTGGAATCGGGGCCGTGGCGATGATCGCCCATCTTTCCGGATGGCATACCCTGATTACCCCTTGGGCCATCACCGCACCGCTTGTGATGTCGGTGCTGGCCGGGTTGTTCTTTGGGCTTTATCCTGCGGTTCAAGCGGCACGTATGGACCCGGTGGCCGCTTTACGACACGAGTAACCGATAGAGCCTTTAGAGCCTTGTCCGTTTAACGAAGGGCCAACTCCTTGTATGGCAGCCCCGTCTGTTGCGCCAGATGTTTTAGCGACCCTTCAAGCGTGGTCTGGGTCCCATCTGCCTGTCTGACCGGGGTCGTTTTATCGCCCACCACCACTATCTGGAGCCGGCTGGTATCGAAGTGGTCTCCGGCCAATCGAACCAGTTCTTCTTGTTTTGCGCTAATAAACTGTTCCTGAATTCTTTCCAGAGTGTCCATCGGCTCGTCGCGCATGAAATAGCGGGCATAGGTCGAAACCAACGCATCCGGTGAGTCCACATTAAACACGAAACTGTTTAGGGCATCCAATCGTTTTAGTGTGAAATCAGATGTTGGGACGTCCGAGGTAAGGGTGTTGATAAGGCGAATGGTTTCGGTTATGGCCTGGTCGGTCTTATCCCCCCTGCAGCCGATGTAGCCCATGAGCATGCCTGCCTGCCATCGATAAGTCTGAAAAAACCCGGCCGAATAAACCAGACCCAGGTCATCGCGCAACCGTTTATACATGAGCGAATCTTTCCCCCCCAAAATGTCGGTAAGTAGGCGTAGTTTCCAGAAGTCGGGATGGGTGCGTTGAATTCCCGTCATACCCAGCATGACCTGGGATTGCACCTGGCCGGGTTTGTGGATCAAAGCCAGGACCGGCGGCGTATCTTTTGGCGGCGTCACGGCCCGCTGAAACGCCGGTTCATCCGGCAAGGATGCCAATAGGCGGGTTATCCCCTGGTGCGCCTTCTCTTTGGAGATGTCACCGGAGACGGCGATCACCATATTGGCCGGTACAAAAAATCGTTTCAAGAAGTGCGTCAAATCGGTTGTCGTAAGGGTTGGAATGGTTTGAAGGCCCATGAGCGGGTCCCGACCGTAAGGATGACCCTTAAAATGCCAGATAAACCATTCTCGTTGAACAACGTTTTCAGCACTACCCCCCTGGCGTTTTAAAGCCGTTAGCATCCTTTTTTGGGTTGTGGCAATCACCGCAGGATCAAATCGCGGCTCGGTCAACACGGATGTTAATAAAGACAAACCCTTTTCCCAATCGTCTTTTAAAACCGACAAGTGAATCGTCGAAGACTCTTCATTCACACTCACCGATAGGTCAATGGCGTTCTCATCGAGTGTGACCGCCAATTGGTCCGGGGTCAGCTTATGTGTACCCCCTCGAATAATCGTTGCGCCAAAAAGGTCGGCCAAGCCTGTTTGCGATTCGGGAACATCTATTTCACCGGCTTTTACAAACACCTTTAACTCGATAACGGGGAGCTGTCGATCGGGCAGGTAAAAAACGCGGGCCCCCTCGATTGTGGCGGTATCGGCCGGCGGATAGGCGACTTTTGCAGGCTGGCGTTGAAAGGACAATGGATGCCGCCATTTTTCGGGAGTCGCATAATCGGAATGGTTGTTGAAATCTGTCGGGGGCGATAAGGTTGCCGCAGAAGTCCCACTGACGGAGCGGTTTTCGGCATAGGGCTCGGGTGGTTGATCAGGCGTCCCGCCGGGAATGACAAAAACCGTGGTCCGGTTCTCGACGCGGAGGTATTTTTGTGCGACTTTTTGAATCATCTCCGGGGTTACTTTCTCCATTTGTTCCAGATACTCGGTTAAATATCGCCAGCCACTTTGGACCTCCAGGGTGGCCAATGTACCGGCCAGCGCCTCATTGCCCCGCAACCGGTCGATAAAATCGCGGCGATTAAGCTTGATAATTCTTGCCAGATCTCGTGATGACACCTGTTCGGTTTTGAGCCGTTCGGCTTGATCCAATAACAATTTTTCGACCCGGCGACAGGCGTCCAGGTAATTTTGGCGTTTCGCCTGGTCGGATGCATTTTCTGTTGCCGTACCCGGTTGTTCTACGGGAGAGCCTCCGAATATAACCATGCCGCCGTACCGATTGTCTGGGTTATAGGCCCAGGCCTGGGCGGCCAACCCTTTGTCGACCACTTCACGGGTAAAGCGTGCGCTTCGGCCATGGCTTAGAATCATCGTCAACGCATCCAACGCAAAAAAATCGCTGGTGCCCATACGTGCGCCGTGAAACCCGATTCGAATGAGGGGTGTCCGTGCACCTTTCAAATAGCGGATCTGCTCACGGGGACCTTGCTGGGCCGGTTCGGTCGTAACAGACTCCGGTGCGGGCTCGCCCGGTGCATAGCGGGAGAAATAGACTTTAGCGAGCTGACGCGCTTTTTCCACAGTGATATCGCCCACTAAAACCACAACGGCGTTAGCCGGATGATAAAACTGTTGGTGAAACGTGCGGGCTGCAAGCGTGTTGAAATTTTCCATATCGGCCTTCCAACCGATAACCGGGTTTCGATACGGGTGGGCGGTGTACGCCAGGGAAGACAAATCAAGCCAGGCCGCCCCGCCGGGATTGTTAATATAACGGAACGCCCATTCGCGCTGGACCACATCTTTTTCAACGTAGAATTCCCGCCAGGCCGGTTCGAAGATCTGTTCGCTGGCAATGGAAAACCACTGCTCAATCATATCCGAAGGCACGGAGGTGATATATTGCGTCTGGTCCTTGGTGGTAAAAGCGTTTACACCCACGGCACCGTTTTTACCCAACTGGGAGGAGAATGCCTGGGGGACGTAGATCTGTTGAACCTGGGTGCGCAGTTGGGCCATCTCTTCCATTTTTGCTTGAATCCGTGTTTGATCGGGCCGTCGCTTTCGTTGTTCCTGGGCAATGGCCTGGTAGGCCGCTTCTATGTCCGCTTGAAGTTGAGCGTCCTTTTGTCGATCCAGCGTTCCGAAATTTTTGGTACCTTTGAAAAGCATGTGCTCGAGCATATGTGCGGTGCCGGTCCGGCCCGTGGATTCCAGGGCAGAACCCGCTCGAATAGCCAATCGGCAGGAAACCTGAGGCGTTGCAGGGCGCTCAACAACCAGAAATAGCATACCGTTGTCGAGGGTAAATTCCTTGACATCGATATTGATCGGTGGTTCCGTCGTATTTGCGATAACATTTGCGCTCAAAAGCAAAGAGAGAAATAGAATAGAGATCAACGGATATGTTCGAACGGTTTTCATAATCACAAGTCCTTTATGATTTTAGTATCCACATATTTTTGATAGACGATACTATAACCATCGATCCGGAATATTTCTACCCGTTTGATTTACCCAATCACCTGTTGATTTCCCGGATAGGGCTGTTTTTTTGGTGTTGACCTTGATCGTGTCGATTTGTAGAATACCGAATCATCAGACAATTCGGCGCATTTTCCAACCCTTGATCTACTATCCTGGATCTACTATCCTGGACCTAAAGGGAAAGATCTAATGGCCAAAAAAGGCCTAACGGGGTCACCCGAAAGGAGTAAGTATGGATTTTAGTTTAACCATGGATCAGGAAATACTGCGGGATACGGTGAGAAAATTCGCCGAGAGCGAAATTCGTCCAGTGGCCGACGAGTTGGATAAAGCGGAGGCGTTTTCTTACGAAACCATGGCTAAGATGGCTGAAATGGGGCTATTTGGGATTTTTGTCTCCGAAGAATACGGCGGGCAGGCCATGGATTATGTCTCTTACATCATCGCCACCGAGGAGATTGCCCGTGTGGACGGCTCCCACGCCGCCACCGTAGCTGCTGAAAATTCTTTGGGAATCGGCCCCCTTTATTATTTTGGAAGCGAGGCACAAAAACGAAAATATCTGCCACCCCTTTGCCAGGGTGAGGCATTATGGGGTTTTGGGCTGACCGAACCCAATGCCGGCTCCGATGCAGGGAATGCGCAAACCAGAGCGGTTTTAGACGGCGAAGAATGGGTGATTAACGGAACGAAGATCTTCATTACCAATGCATCCACCGACATTACCACCGGGGTTACCGTCCTTTGCCGGACCGGCACGCGGGATGACGGCAAACCGGAATTATCGTGCATTCTGGTGGAGTCGGGAAATCCCGGATACCTGGCGAAGCCGATGCACGGCAAAATGATGTGGCGCGGTTCCAATACCAGTGAGCTCTATTTCGATGATTGTCGGGTACCCAAAGAAAATTTGTTGGGCCAGCGCGGGCATGGATTTCAGCAGATGATGCAGACGTTAGACGGTGGTCGTCTCTCCATTGGCGCCATGGGCCTCGGGGGAGCCCAGGGCTGTCTCGATATGACCTTAAAATATTCCCAGGAACGCGAGCAATTCGGGCGGCCCATTGCCCGCTTTCAGGCCACCGCTTTCAAGCTGGCGGATATGGCCATGCAGGTGGACGCGGCCCGCCTGCTTTTGTATAAAGCCTGCTGGCTCAGGGATAACAAAAAATCCTTCTCCAAGGAGGCCGCTATTGCAAAACTATATTGTTCGGAAGCCATGCACCTGTGTGCCGACCATGCCGTTCAAATTCATGGTGGCTATGGATTGATGCGGGAATATGGAGTTGAACGATTTTATCGCGATCAGAAACTGCTGGAAATCGGAGAGGGAACCTCGGAAGTTCAACGTATTGTCATCGCCAGGCATTTGGGGGCGCTTTAACACCGGGTGATGATAATATCCGGTAATTTTTCTAATTCAAGGAGAATAAAATGAGTGAAAAAACATCGAAGCCATATATCAATGTCGATTACTTTGAGGATTTGACCGGGGATATCGTTGATACCGGACAAAAATCGGTTGAAGAGATTGGAGAGCGGGTCAGCAGGTTACGGACGGCCAAGGGATTGACCCTGGCGCAGCTGGCAAAATTGACCGGCTTTGAAGAGGATTTTTTAGCGAATATCGAAACGAACAAGGTGCAGCCCCAGCTAGGAACGGTCATTAAGCTTTCCAAAGTCCTCGATAGCGCTCTGGGCCATTTGGTTTCAGGAAAAGGTGATAAGCTGTACTCGATTACCCGCAAGGACGAACGCAAAGTGGTCTCCCGCTCCACTTCCAAAACCGGGCAAAAACAAGTCTATCTATATAAAGACCTGGCCCCGGACGTCAAAGGACGGCACATGGAAGCCTTGATGGTGCAATTGGAAGAAAATTTTGAAGGGGAGTTGTCCGTCCACGAAGGCGAGGAGTTTATCTATGTGATGGACGGTGTCGTGTCATTGGATATTGCCGACGATCATTATGATTTAACGGCAGGCGACAGCGCGTATTATCCATCCACAACGCCCCACCTGATCGCGGCCAAAGAAGGCCAGGCCACGATTCTGGCTGTGATATATGAGGGGTAGTCGTAACGTCTTTGCTCCCAGAATGGATTGGACATAGCATTTTGTGAATGGCTGTTTAAGACACACATTTGAAATGAAAATATAAAGCGTCTTATGGCTCCTTCTATTATAATTTCGTTATCGACAGTTGAAATTGTGTATAAGGAAAATCAAGGAAGATTATCAATCTGCTTTAATTTTTCTCTTTCGCATCCCGATCAGTCCGACCAAACCAGTTCCCAGGAGCATTATCGTTGCCGGTTCGGGCACAGGTGCAGCCCCCTGAACAGTTAGGGTTGAGCTTTCAATTTCAAGCTCCCAATTAGTGTTAATGTGAATTCGAATCGGGATGGTCCAATCTAGAATAGCGGGATCCAGATCAAAAACAGACGTTGTTAAGCCTTGTTTATTATTGCCGGGGCCCGGCTGATAATCAAAGTGCGAATAGCTGTTTAACATCGATAGGAATCCCACCGAATTCCCATTGACAAATACTTCGTCTTCCTCTCCATAATCAACATCATCAGCAACTATAGACAATGTTACAAATTCAATCGGATTTGGTTCAGAAAAATCGTAGGTGTGGTCAATAAATAGATCGGTACCTATGTCGTACGCACCGAAGCCGACCAAGCAACCCCCATCATCAGGACATAGATCGATTGTTTCAATATATAGTGCGCTGGCGGCACCTGCAGTAACCAATAACAATATAAAGCTCATTAAAATGATTTTCATGTTTTTCATAACGCCCTCTTCTTACCTCTAAATATATAGACTCTGGAACAATTGAAAGTCAGTGCACTAAATCAGCAAAAAATATGCCAATTATAACAATTATTCAATATCGCCATTTATTTAAGCGAGTTATAGGGCAATCCAAGGTGAAGTGCTGATTCAAGTGTTTCAAGTTGTGAAAAATAGTACATCTTTTTGATGTGGGGTTTGCCTTTCAGTAACACCTTTTTTTCACAATAGATGTTTTACTAACAATAAAGCGGAGTAATGGTATTTTATGGCGGGGGCCAATCCGTAAATGAATATTCTTTTGATGGGTATGAGAATCAAACACGCTGAAGGGTTTTTCGTTAATCTCTCATCGTCGAACGTCAAGATTGGATATGGTCTTAGTCAAAATCTACTCGTATGATGAGAAACATTATGGGTTTTTAAACAAAGGCATAGTAGGGCGGCAATCGATCAAGCTGTCTAATCAATTCTCCACACCTGATATACAAGATCCTGTCTGGGAGCAGGTTGCAGTTCCAAAAGCGGCTTGATCCGTAAAAACAACCGTTATGCTATTGTTGGGAGTCGCCCATAATTGCCCTGCAGGAGGTTCAGCAACACCGGTCAAGGAAAAAGTGTTTCCCGGGTCGGTTGAAATTGTAAAAGTATCGACACCAAAACCACCTGCTTGAATGGCCCCTCTATAGGCAACATTTAGTGGCACGCCAGTCATGTCTCTGCCGTCACTGGCTGAAACTGAGCCGTCCAAAATAAAAGACTGCGCAATTGTACTGCATTGTGCCCCCTCAGATGGAACGCCAGCTGTACAATTGATGTCGAACGTGACCTCAGGGTTACTGGTTTGGGCGTGTGCTGGAATGATGATTGAATCGATGATGGGGGTTGTCCATTTTTTGGGTAACAGATAAAATCCCGTGATAGCGCCGCTGCCGATTGCCATCTGCTTGAGAAGTTTACGGCGTGCATGGTTTGTTTTATTGGTCTTTTTCGCCATGTCCGACTCCCATCATCTCTAAGTTGATTTTAATTTAATTGAATGTAAATGCATAATAAGCTAGTCTTTGTCAAGTTAAAACAATATTGATTTTTTTGTTATATAAAAGATAGATACACTCTTTTTCTTTAATAACCAACTATTATTATACTTATCAAAAGATCAGGGTAACCCGCTTATAATACAAAAGAGGTTATTTTTCCTACTCTGTCCTAGTGCGCAGATATCAAATTTGCTGAAATAGCCCTTTCTTCTTTACAAAATGATTCTCTTTCAGTAATCCAGCTTGAACTCGACTTTTCAGGTGTTCGAGTATCAGATTGTTATTTAGGCGATATTTGGCGATTAAATAATAGAGCAACCTTGAATTAAAAAAAACACAGGTGATTATGGAACCAAATACATTTTCCAGCATTATTTCACAAGAACTCAATATTAACACCCAACAGGTAGCCGCTGTTGAATCTTTGCTTGCAGATGGTGCGACCATTCCTTTTATCTCAAGGTATCGTAAAGAAGCCACGGGAAATTTGGATGAGGTGGCTGTTACGGCCATCCGTGACAGGCTCAATTAACTGGACGATCTTCGTAAGCGGCGGGAAACGGTCTTAAAATCGTTAGAAAAACATGGGCATCTCACAGATGCGCTTCGCCAAAAGGTTCTCGAAGCGGAGACATTGGCGGTGCTTGAAGATATCTATCTGCCCTTTAAACCGAAACGGCGAACCAAGGCGGTTATTGCTAAGGAGAAGGGGTTAGAGCCCCTGGCGCTTCTTATTTTGGAACAAACCGGCATTGATCCGAATCAAGAGGCACGAAAATACGTCGATCAAGAGAACAGGTTGCTACCCCGGAAGACGCCTTAGCCGGGGCCAGGGACATTATCGCCGAGCAGGTCTGTGAGAACGAAAAAGTCCGTGCCCGTATGCGCGACCTGTTTTTTACTAAGGCGACCATAAAAAGCCGGGTGACGACCGGCAAGGAAGAACAGGGGGCCAAGTTCAAGGATTATTTTGAATGGGAGGAGCCTGTTGCCAAAGTCCCGTCGCATCGGTTGCTGGCCATGCGGCGCGGTGAAAAGGAAGAGATTCTGTTTCTTGACATGTTGCCGGAGAAAGAAGATGCGCTGGCCATCATGGAAGGCTTGTTCATAAAGGGGGAGGGCGAAGATTCTCACCAGGTGGCATTGGCCATCAGCGATGGATACAAACGGCTTTTATCCTCCACCATGGAGACGGAGACCCGCCTTCACACGAAAGAGAAGGCCGATGCCGAAGCCATACGGGTATTTGTCGATAACCTTCGGCAACTTTTACTGTCCCCCCCCTTAGGGGCCAAACGCGTTATGGGAATCGATCCTGGATTTAGAACGGGGTGCAAGGTCGTTTGCCTGGACCGCCAGGGGATGCTCCTGCATAACGACACCATTTTTCCTCATATGTCAGAAAAAAAAGCGGCTGAAGATGCAGTAAAAGTGCAGTCCCTGTGCCAAAAGTTTCAAATAGAGGCCATCGCCGTCGGAAACGGTACCGCAGGGCGCGAAACCGAGGCATTTATCAAATCGATCGAAATTTCGGAAAAACCCCAGGTGGTCATGGTCAATGAGAGCGGTGCTTCCGTCTATTCGGCGTCAAAGGTGGCCCGGGAAGAGTTTCCGGACCACGACTTGACCGTTCGTGGGTCGGTCTCTATTGGGCGACGCTTGATGGACCCATTGGCGGAACTGGTAAAGATCGATCCTAAATCCATTGGTGTCGGCCAATACCAGCATGATGTCGATCAGGCGGCCCTCAGGCAGGCCCTAGACGATGTTGTGATGAGTTGTGTCAATAGTGTCGGGGTGGACCTGAACCGGGCCAGTGCGCAGCTTCTGGCCTATGTTTCCGGGCTTAATGCGGGGATTGCCCGAAACATCGTCAATCATCGGGATGCCAACGGCCCCTTTAAAGCAAGAAAGGCGCTTCTTAAGGTAACGCGCTTAGGGCCGAAAGCGTTTGAACAGTCGGCCGGGTTTTTGCGAATAACCGGCGGTGATAACCCCCTCGACGCCAGCGCAGTGCATCCGGAAAGCTATGGGGTCGTCGACGCCATGGCCAAAGACCTGAACGCGACGGTTACAGACTTAATGAACAAACCGGACCTGTGCAAACAGATCGATCTGTCCCGGTACGTCACGGAAACCGTCGGTATTCCAACATTAAACGATATCCTGGAAGAGCTGGCCAAACCCGGACGAGATCCACGAAAGACATTTGAGGCGTTTTCATTTGCAGACGGTATTGAAAAAATCGATGATTTGCGCAAGGGGATGAAACTTCCCGGCATTGTAACCAATATCACCGCTTTTGGGGCATTTGTGGATATCGGTGTCCACCAGGATGGTCTCGTTCATGTCAGCCAGATGGCGGACCGGTTCGTGAAAAATCCGGCCGATGTCGTGAAAGTTCAGCAAAAGGTTTCCGTCACCGTACTGGATATTGATAAAAAACGGAACCGGATCGCCCTGTCTTTGAAAAAAGACGGGCCCATAAAAAAATCCGGCGAGCCAGGGGAAAAAGAGAATCGCAAAGATACATCTAAAAAGAGTCGTCCGCAAAACAAAAAACGGCATCAAAACGCAGCGGAAAATCAAAAGCCGGTCTTGCAGGGGGCTTTGGCAGAAGCGTTGATGAAAAGTGGGTTGAAGTGAACCTCACCCTAACGATACATAAAAATGAGTCTAGAACCGTTTTACTCGCGCTATCTTAAGGCTCTTGCGGTAAGCGTCTATTTTCAAGATCTCACCGTATGTTGAATTCGTTTAACTTGATGGTCTTTTACCGGCCCATTACCCTATGTGCCGCCGTTACCACATCGTCAATATTGGGCAGAACAAAATCCTCCAGGGGTGGCGAAAAAGGGATGGGCACATCTCGGGCCCCCACTCGCTTGATCGGAGCTTTGAGCTCATGGAAAAGCCTATCTTGTATTTGGGCCGCAAGCTCTGCCCCAAACCCGCCCGTCACACAAGCTTCGTGAACGATGACGGCCCGATGGGTTTTGGTGATGGAAGCCGCAATGGTTTCCATATCCAGCGGTTTTAGCGTCCGAAGATCGATGATCTCCGCTTCGATCTGATCTTTATTAAGAATCTCTGCTGCTTCCTTACAAAGGTAGAAGCCTGCGCCGTAGCAGAGAAGCGTGACATCTTTGCCCTCTTTTTTAACAGCGGCACGGCCCAAGGGAATGATATGATCATCTTTGGGAACGTGGCCCTCCTTGGCAAACAGCTTTTTATGCTGAAAAAACATGACGGGGTTGTCGTCTCGAATGGCGGCCTTGATCAACCCTTTTACATCCCCGGGTTCACTGGGTACGACGACTTTAAGCCCAGGGGTATGTACAAACCAGGCCTCCAGAGATTGCGAGTGTTGCGCCGCGGCCCGAATGCCGGCACCATCCGGACACCATACCACCATAGGTATCTTGGCCTGACCGCCGAACATATAACGGATCTTGGCCGCCTGGTTGACCAACTCATCCATGCCGCAGGTGACAAAGTCGGAAAAATGAAAATCGACAATGGGCCGCATCCCGGTGAGGGCCGCGCCCACGCCGCAGCCGGCAATGCAGGCTTCGGATATAGGGGTATCGATAATTCGTCCGGGGAATTTTTCAGGAATCCCCTCGAATTGGCCAAAAATACCCGCGTGGGAGACCAGGTCTTCACCGAGGATAAAAATGGTCTCGTCACGCTGCATCTCTTCATGTAATGCTTCCGCCAAAGCGGCAGAGGCGGTAAGTATCCTATCAGACATAGCCATCCCTCTTAAGACTCTATATATAAATCGGTCAATGCATCCTCCGGTTCGGGGAAAGGGCTTTCTTCCGCGAACGTGGCGGCCTCTTCTAACATGCCCTGAACCTCGGATAAAATTTGATCTGTCAGTTCTTGGGTAAGGACGTTCTTTTTAATCAAAACCTGGGAAAAACGGTGGATCGGGTCTTTTTCATTTTGCCATTGACGGACCTCTTCATCCGTTCGATATTTTTGTGGATCCCCTTCAAAATGACCCTTGATGCGGTAGGTTTTGTTTTCTATAAATGTCGGTCCCTCACCCATCCTGGCACGGTTTACGGCTTCGGCCGTGACGTCACGCACGGCTAGGACATCATTGCCGTCGACCATAATACCGGGCATATTGTACGCATCGGCCCGCTTGTATAGGTCCGTCACGGAGCATGAGTAGTTTAAGGGCGTCGTTGAAGACCATTGGTTGTTTTCAACAACGAAGATGATGGGTAACTTCCAGATGGCAGCCATATTCATGGCCTCATGTACAGGGCCACGATTGGTAGCACCATCACCAAAAAAGCAGACGCCCACCTGATCGGTCTTTCGCATTTTGATGGATAAACCCGCACCGGTAATGATGGGAAGCCCTCCGGCCACAACGCCGTTTGCGCCTAGAAAGCCGATCGAAAAGTCGGCGACATGCATGGAGCCGCCTTTGCCTTTGCAATAGCCGGTTTTTTTGCCGAAAAGCTCGGCGGTCATGCGTTTTAGGTCGGCCCCCTTGGCGATCATGTGCCCATGCCCACGGTGGGTAGTGATGACATAATCATCTACCCTCAGGCAAGAACAGACCCCGACACTGCTGGCTTCCTGCCCGATGGACAGATGAATAAATCCCGGGATTTTGCCGGCGGCAAAGAATTCACCCGCCATTGTTTCAAACTGGCGAATCGTGACCATTTTTTTGTAGATATCGAGTAATACATTTTTATCGTCTATCATATTTTTCTCCAACCGAACCACTCAAAGACGTAAGTTGTATGCGTATATATTGCGATGTATTTAAATCCCCAAAAGCTAATCCCATTTTTCGGTCACACCATCAATGCACCCCCATTGCTGTCGATGCATGCACCGGTAATATTGATGGCGGCGTCGGAGACTAAAAATGCAATGACGGCCGCCTGCTCTTCGGCACTGGCCCATTTTCTTCTAGGGATGGCGTTTGCTATGGTCTGAACCTCTTCATCCGTGGTCGCTTCCGTGGTCATGGGCGTTAGGGTGGCACCGGGGCAAAACGCGTTAATTCTTATGCCTAAAGGCGACAACTCCCTCGCCATATGACGTGATAGACCGATTAACGCATGTTTGGCAGCGGTGTAGTGGGCGCCACCCAGTATACTTGAGGACCTTCCGGCCAGGGAGGCGACATTGACAATCACACCTTTTTTTTGATCCGCCATTATGCGCGCCACACGTTTGCAAAAAAGAAGCGGGCCACGCAGATTGACGTTAATCATCATATCCCATTCATCCAACGTGATATCTAAAAATGGCGTTCTCCTAAGGATTCCGGTACTGTTTACAAGAAAATCAATCGTGCCAAAAGTGGTGAAGGCTTCATCAATAACCCTTTTTGCCGTCTGTTCCTTTGTTGCATCAGATGGGAAAATTAAAGGGCGGGGTAAGTTTTCTTGATCAAAAGCGGCCGCCAATATGTCAAGCCCATTGTTGTCAATATCCACCGCTGCGATTTGGGCGCCCCCCTTTGCCAATTGGATTGCTGTTGCGTAACCAATGCCACTGGCGGCACCCGTAACGATCCCAAAGCGACCCTCCAATATGTCCGTGCGGCTCATCTTGTCTGAACTCCTAAATGGTTTGCACATTAAATCTACTTTTTAGATTACATCAATAGTTTGGATTTAAGCCATTTATTGGGATCGAAGGCGATTGCGTTTTGAATGATATCATGTTGGTTTTCCAGGCGGGACATGAGCCCTTTGGTGGTGTGTTTCATGTGTCGGCGCATCCGTCTCTCTGCCTGCTTGGTATCACTCGCTGATAAAGATTGAAAAATTTCTGTGTGCTCTTTGTGGGCTTGGGCCAGCATATCGGAGGTGATGATATTGAATCTTTGGATGGACCAGATGCGCTCTAAAATTCCGCGTCCCACTTCAGCTAAGGGTATATTGCCACTCGCATCAAGAATTTTCATATGAAAATTTTGTTCGAGTTTAAGAGAGTGGGATTTCTCCCCCTGTTTAAGCCATTGATCGGTTGCTTTTAAACTCTTTGCCAGCTGCTTGCGCGTTTCCGGGTTGATCCGTTTGGCTGCCTGTTTTACGGCAAGCAGCTCAATGGCCGTTCGAACCTCGAACAAATCCGCAATTTCTTTAAAATCTGTGGCTTTTACGGTAAAGCCTTTCATCGGCGACCGGACGACAAGATACTCCTGCTCTAACCGGCTTAAGGCCTCGCGTATGGGTGTCCGGCTGATACCAAGGGCTTCAGCCAGTTGCCCTATGGATAGATGATTCCCCGGTTTCAATCGAAAGCCAATGATCCATTCTTTTATTTGAATGTAGGCTTTGTCGGTGAGTGATATTTTGGCCATAATTAATGCGTCTTGGTCTTCACCCGGCACCAAGAGTGGCCCTGGGCAACCACAGAATGATATCGGGAAAAACAATGCAAAGAAAAACAGCAATTGCTTGTAAAATAACAAATGGGATGACGCCGCGATAGATATCCCAGGTTTTAACCTCCGGTGGCGCGGCCCCTTTTACAAAGAAGATGGCATATGCAAAAGGTGGTGTTAAAAAAGACATTTGTAAGTTGAGACAGATCAAAAGGCCAAACCATAAGGGGTTAAACCCCAGCTTGATGGCAACCGGTAGAAAAATGGGAACGACCACGTACAGCAAACCCTGCCAGGAGATGAAAAATCCTAAAATAAAAAGAACAAACATCATGACAAAAAGCACGAACCATTTGCCCAGGGGGAGGCCCATCAGTAAACTTTTAATCAAGGCGCCGCCGCCCAGATAGAGGAACACCGAATTGAAAATCGATGCCCCGATAATGATGAAAAAGACCATGGCCGTCACCGTCAGGGTCGTATAAGCCGCCGCCCTAACATTGGTGTAGGACAATTTGCGGTACGCAGCAGCAATGATAAGTGCGGCCAAAGCGCCTACACCCGAGGCCTCCGTGGGCGAAGCAATGCCGCCGATAATCGACCCCAACACGGCAACGATCAAAAAAATGGACGGCACCATCATTAACGCCGCTCGTCCCCACAATTTGGCTCCTTTGAGCTTGCGCTCCTTTTCCTGAATAGCCGGCGCCAGATTGGGGTTTAACCAGGCACCCAAACCGATGTAAGCCAAGTATAAAAATGAAAGCAGTATACCGGGGAAAAGCGCGGCGGCAAAGAGTTGCGCGACGGACAGATTCGCCATGGGGCCGTACATAACCAGCATAACACTCGGTGGAATGAGTATTCCCAACGACCCCCCGGCACATACAACCCCGGTAGCCAAGCCTTTGTCATACTTGCGTTTTAACATGGAGGGGACGGCTAAAAGAGTCATGGTTGTGACTGTGGCTGCTATTACACCGGTACAGGAGGCAAAAACAGTACAAGTGATAACGGTGGCAAAGGCCAACCCTCCGCGAATCGGTCCGAACAGTTCGTAGAGGCTCTGGTACACCCCTTCGGCTACTTCGCTTTTTTCCAGGATGGTTCCCATGAACACAAACAAGGGGACGGCGATGAGAATTTCACTTTCCATGGTGCCAAATATTTTAAGCATCGACATGGAAAAGATGGCTGTCCCCTGGAAAATGAATCCAAACGTGATCGCAAGAAAAAAGAGGGCAAAAGCCAGGTGAACCCCGCAGATCACCATCACCAGAAGCAGACTCATCATGATTATGGCGGCTAATTGGTCAGGCCCCACTACCGGCCCCTTTCCGCAGTGTATAGATGTTGCGGATAATCTCGGCGACGCATTGTAAGGCTAATAAGAAAAAGCCAATGGAGATAAGGCTTTTACTAGGGCCGGCCGGGAAGAACCAATTGGTCGTTGATAGCTTCTCTCCACTGATCCAGGCCTCTGCCGCAAACTTAATTCCGGCCCAGGTAAGCAAAATCGCCGGTGGTAAAATAATCACCAGCGTGTTGATCGTGTCATAAATCAGTTTGGCTCGCTCTGAAAGTACGCCATAAACAATATCAATTCTAATGTGGCCTTTTCGTAAGAGGGTAAACGCGCCACCGATCAGGAATTGGGCGGAGAACAACATCCACAAGACGTCGTATCCCCAATGGGTCGGATTATTTAGAATATGCCTTTGAAAGACATCGATGATGACAACCACCATCAGGGGGATGACGAGCCATGCGGCAAAGGCTCCGGTCCACTCACTAATTTTATCAATGATTCTTACGATCCGCATCGGTGACCTCATAGGGAAGGATCGCCTACGGCGTTATTGTAGAGCAGTAGGCGATCTTTAGCGATGTTCGCAGTTGCTAATCGAATTTGGTTAAATCACTGTAAGGTTTATACTTTTCGATAAAGGCTTTTTGGGATTCCCATACCTTTTTAAAGAAGGGATCCTTTTTGGCTTTTTCGTTGATGATCTCCATGCCGAGCTTGCGGGCTTTCTCCTGTTCGGCTTTGGGCAACTTGGTGGTTATGGTGCCGTATTGTTCGATTTTTTGATTGAATTCGATGGAGCTTTGCCAAAAATCCGCATACCCCTGAAAGGTGGCTGCCATGGCTGCTTTTTCAACAATCATTTTAAGATTTGGTGGCAAAGCCTCCCAGGATTTGGTTTTGATCATTAATTGAAAAATGTTGTTCGACATATGGATCGGCGGACCGAAACGATACTTGCAAACCTCGTGAAGGCCCATCGTGTAATCAAATGAAGGCTCCAAAAATTCGGTGGCGTCAATCATGCCGCGCTGCAAAGCGGGTAACACTTCACCGCCCGTTAAAAGGACCACCGAGGCACCCAGTTTTTCCCACAAATCCATGGATAGGCCTGCGGCACGAATCTTGAGGCCCTTGATGTCCGCTAAACTATTGATGGGTTTTTTGGACCAAATCTGTTCCGGCGGTGTCAAACCCAGGGGAAAAACCACCAGTTCGTTGCCGTACATCTCCTGTTCCAACTCCTTGCCCCCACCCCCGTAGAGCCACAGGATCAGGTCGTTAAATTCCAGGATTCCAGCCGGTAAGGTGTAGAAGAGGTCACCGGCCGGATATTTTCCCTTTTGGTAGGCAGGTGTATTCATCCCAAAGTCCAGCAAACCGTCTTTGACCGCATCGTAAACTTTTGAACCCGGCACGATTTCACCGGCATCATGCAATGTAATCTCCAGCTGTCCGCCACTCATTTTTTCGACAAAATCTTTCCACAATACGATCGTGTGTTTCCCCAGGGGTGAATTGATCCCGAAGCATGACTGGCCTTTCCAGCGAATAGTCTTTTCAGCCGCAATCGTTGATCCGGCCATTAACATCAGGGAAAGGGCCAGCGCCATGCCGATGATAAAAATTGATGAACGTTTTTTTCCGGTCATTCTTTCCTCCTCAATTTTTTAAGATCAATGAATCCTTCTCCATATATTAAGGGGCTCGACAAGTAGACCCCATGATCGTTTCCTTTTCAAAATGTTAAATATTTGTCAATAATAAAATGCTAAATAATATATTATATAGCATATTATATCGATAGATTCGATTATTTTTTCAGGACTGGGTTGGAACTGGTTGAAAATGAACGGGTCTCTAATTGTTCAGAAAGGTCTTTTTTCCTGCTTTCGTTTGTGTTCTGTCAGGACGGCAAAGGAAACCATCAGGAACTGCACGAGAGCTTGGAACATCCAGGGCGGTGGCGGGCCCAGTCGGGGCGTTTGGCCGCATAGACTTCCTTTTCGGGTTGCTCGTCATAGGGGCGTCGAAACAAATCGAGCAATTCGTGAACCATGGAAAAATCACCGTCTTCAACTTTGTCGATGGCGAGTTGGGCCAGATAGTTGCGCAAAACGTATTTTGGATTCACCTTATTCATCTGTTTTTGTCTGATTTCCGGTGGCATGGACTCTAATTGGGCACGTTGGAAATAGTTTCGAAGCCAGCTTGCCAGTCGGGATTGATAATCCGGTGTTAACTGTTCCGGTTTGTAATAGGCCTCTAAAAGGGGTGCCATGAGCGCGTTGTCATTCACAGCGCTAACGTCTTTATCCGGCCCATGCAGATTCGCCAGGCGACGAAAGAAAATCGTCATGTCGGTTTCAACCAACACCAGGATGGCCATCAATTCGCCAATAAGGCCCTCATCGGTTTCAGCCCGAAATTGTTTGAAACCCAGCTTTTGGGCCATCATCGTTCGCCATCCCTTTTGATAGCGGATTGCAAAGTCGGCCAATCCCTTTTGCAGTGGGTCTGTTTGGCCGATTAACGGATAGATGGCATTGGCCAACTGACCGAGGTTCCAATGGGCAACTTGCGGTTGATGGATAAAACGGTAGCGGCCGTGAGAGGCATCCGTTGTGTTGGGGGTCCAGTTGGGATCGTAATCTTCGAGCCAGCCGTATGGGCCGTAATCGATAGTGAGTCCAAGGATCGACATGTTATCCGTGTTCATCACGCCATGAACGAACCCCACCCGCATCCAGTGTATGATCATATCGGCCGTGGTGCGACATACTTCTTCAAACCAGTTGACATAACTTTCCGGAGTCGGTTCCCCCAGATGTGGAAAATCGGTACGAATGGTGTAATCCATCAGCTGCTTCAATAGCGCATGCTCATCCCGTGAGGAAAATATCTGAAAGTTGCCAAAGCGTGTGAACGAAGGTGCCAGACGGCAGACAATGGCGCCCGGTTCCATTTTAGGATGGCCATCATAGAACATGTCCCGCTCCACCTGTTCGCCGGTCAATATTAAACTTAAGGCGCGTGTGGTTGGCACGCCCAGATGAAACATGGCTTCGCTGCATAGAAATTCGCGTATGGAGGAGCGGACAACCGCCCATCCATCCCCCATTCGGGAGTATGGTGTGGGGCCGGCCCCCTTGAGCTGGAGAGCCCAGCGTTCTTTGCGTTGATTGACGATTTCGCCCAGGTTGATGGCGCGTCCATCCCCCAATTGACCGGCCCAATTGCCGAATTGGTGACCACCGTAGCACGTGGCATAGGGGATCATACCGGGCAACTGTCGATTCCCGGCGAAGACCTGGGCAAATTCAGGGGATTCACATGTTTCTGGGGAGAGATCCAGAAGTTTAGCGGCTTCACTGGAATATGCAATGAGTTCGGGCGCAACCACCGGAGTCGGCAAAACCACCGAGTAGGCTGCCCCGCGTACTTCGCGGCGCTTATTCTCGGTGTCGGCATCGGCCGGCAGCTCATGGGTGAATCGATTATCAAATAGTAGTGAAGAGAGCGTGCCTGTCGAAGCTTGAGCCGGCACGGTCTTAATCTGATTGGGATTTGTTTCGTTCAGATACACGTGTCACCTTAGGATGCCGTTAATATGGTATTGATTCGTTTTTTTGTTAAAGCTGGAAAAAAAATCGTAGCGACCTTTCTTGGGTTTGTTTATGCGTATCGGTTGAATAGGCACTATATTTCAGAATAATCATTCGATCCGGCTCTGCAACAGTGCCTTTGGAAAGGCCATCGCGCAAAGAGTGGGTGGTACAGGGAATATTGTTGGGCGTATTATGTGGAAGATCGGGGTGTAGGCATCACAGGCCATTCCGGAAACGGATCCAATCTCTCAAAAAAAGAAATGCTAAAGCCGCCTATTCTTTGGGTGTCAAAGCCCCCACCGGGCATACCTCGATACAGGCAGTGCAATGGGTGCAGGTGAAATCGCCCAATGATGTATCGGGTGATGTATTGGGTGATGTACCAGATGATGTATTATCGGGTGATTTATCGGGCGAGGCGTAAAAGCTGATCATCGTGTCGAATCCGCGCCCGGCAAAGGTCATGAGGGGCTGTCCTTGAGTGTTTTGGCAGGCATTGATGCATTGACCGCAGAGCACACATCGGTTGGGCCAATAGTCGATGGTTGGATGGGTATCGATACACTCCTGGGGCTTCAGGCGTTGGGGCACGCCTTTGGTCTTTAATCCGACTTTCAAGAAACGGGCGATATCCTGAAGGGCGCATTGTCGATTGGCCGGGCAGGTTTTGCAGGCGACATCGTGGACCGACAACAGCAGATTGAATGCGGAACGTTGAAGTCGTCGAACGCCTTGGGTATCTGTATTGACCGTCATAGGCGCGTTGATGCGAACGGTGCAAGCGGCTACCGGTTGGGTTTGGCCGCCAATTTCGACAAAGCAGAGGCGACAAGACGCCGCCGGGTGATCGGCACCTTCAATATGGCATAAGTTGGGAATGTAGATGTCGTTATCAAGGCAAGCCTCAAGTAAAATCGTTCCGGGCCTGACCGCGATGGATCGGCCATCCACGACAATGGAAATATTATTTTTGTCGGCTTTACCGGTCACGGTTTCTTCTCCGCTTTTTCAACGACAGGTGCCAGTTCCGGAGGTGATATTCGCATAACGGCATCATAATCGGGCGGACAGGCCACCTGGCACTCGCCGCATTTCACGCAAAGCGCCAGGTCGATCCCTTTTTTTCGGTTCTTGGTCGTAAAAACAGCGTCTGTGGGACAGCAACCGACGCAGGCATCGCACCCGCGGGCACATTTTTCCAGGTCTATGTAGTAGGCGATCAAAGGCCGGCAGACTTTTCCGAGGCACTGCTTTTTTTCAATATGGGCCTGGTACTCTTCCGGAAAATATTTCATGGATGTCAATACCGGATTGGGTGCTGTCTTTCCAAGGCCGCACAAAGATCCGTTTTTTACATCTTCGCTGAGTTGTACGATCAGGGCCTCATCACCGTCCACACCTTCCCCTTGGGTGAGACGTTCTAAGATATCTTTCAGGTGACGGGTACCGATCCGGCAAAAAGTGCACTTTCCGCACGATTCGTTTTGGGTAAAATCGAGGAAATAGCGGGCGATGTCGACCATGCAATTGTCTTCGTCCATGACCACCATACCGCCGGACCCGATCATGGCGCCGGCTTCGATCAACGAGTCGAAGTCGATGGGTGTGTCGAGAAAATCGGCTGGTAGGCATCCCCCCGACGGCCCCCCGATTTGAACCGCTTTAAACTGCTTCTTATTGGGAATGCCGCCGCAGATATCGAATATCAAAGTTCGCAGGGTGACGCCCATGGGGATTTCCACCAACCCGGGATGGGTAACATCGCCCACCACGGAAAAAATCGCCGTGCCCGGACTCTCTGGTGTGCCGATACTACGGAACCATTCGGCGCCGCGGTTGATGATCGGCGGAATCGATGCCAGCGTTTTGACATTGTTGATGACCGTGGGGTGTCCCCCCAAGCCCTGCTCAACGGGAAAGGGTGGCCGATGGCGAGGCATCCCCCGGTACCCTTCGATCGATCGGATCAAGGCTGTTTCCTCGCCGCATACAAACGCGCCGCTGCCCTGGAAGATCTCGATGTCGAAATCGACACCACTGTCTAAAATGTTGTTGCCGAGCAGGCCTTTTTCCCGGGCCTGGTTAACGGCGCGGGTCACGATCTGGACGGCCAGAGGGTATTCCGCGCGGATATAAATTAGGCCCGTGTCCGCCCCGATGGCCTGTGCGCAAACCGCCAACCCCTCGATGAGCTGATGGGGATTGCTCTCGATAATGGTTCGGTCCATGTAAGCGCCGGGGTCCCCTTCGTCCGCATTGGCGATGACCACTTTTTTATCCCCCGGTGCTTTCAGGGCCAAGGCCCATTTTTTACCGGTGGGAAAACCTGCCCCCCCACGGCCGCGTAAACCGGATGATACGATTTGGTCGATGATACTATCCGCACTCATGCTCAGGGCGGTGGCCAGGGCCTCATATCCCCCTGAGGCAATGTAGTCGTCGATCTCTTCGGGGTCGATGGTGCCGCATTTTTCGGTGACGATCCGTGTCTCTTCACTAAAGCGCGCAAAATCCCACACCGACGGAATCATCTCGTTGGCTTCCATGGCACCCAGGATGTGCTCAAATCGCGGATCGTGTTTTACCAGGAACTGGTTGACCAGCATACGGGCCTTGCCCGGGGTGACCTCCGGGTAGAAAATGGGTGGGAAACCGGACTCCGGGTGATCGATGATAACCACCGGTTCGGCATAACAATGGCCGATGCAGCCTACGGTTCGAATGGATGCCTCCACCCCATACTCCACCAGGGCATCTTCAAATGCCTTTTTGGTTTCGAGTGCGCCGGCCGCGATCCCGCATGAGGCCATACCGATCTGAATCATCGGACCTTCCGCATTGCGCGTGGCGCTTTGGGCGGCCTCGGAGCGTTCACGAAGTTCTTTTAGTCGTTCGATGGGGGGGATGCTATTCTTCGGCATGATCGGCATCGGTTTTTTGTTGGGCCGCTTTTTTGCGTGCCATATCAATCTGGAGGATCAGCCCCTCGACTTTACTGGGGGCCATGTGCCCATGGAGTGTATCCTTTACCAGGGCCACCGGCGCAAGAGCGCAACAGCCCACACAGGCCACCCGGTCAAGGCTGAATTCCAGATCCGAACTGGTTTCCCCTTCTTTGATTTCCAGTTTGCGTTCGAAATTCTCCAAAATAATATCGCCCCCGCGTACATGACAGGCCGTGCCCAGGCAGACTTTGATGGGATTTTTCCCCGGGGGATTAAACCGAAACTGATTATAAAAAGTGGCCACGCCGTAAACCTCACTGGCGGACAGTGCCAGATGGTCGGCCACCAATTGGATGGCAAACGGCGGCAGGTATTGATGCCTTTCCTGGATCATCTGAAGGATGGGGATCAGGTCTCGCCGCGTGGTACCACACTCACCCAGGTTCACGCGGATGTCGGCGGCGATCTTTTCTTCTTCTGCCTGTCGGTTCGGGTCGAGCATGTTGTTTCCCAGTCAGGTTTTCACATCTGAATTTTATGCGGTTAAATTTTTTCCAACGCCCCATAGGCGTGTTCAATTCTATCGCGCAGCAAAAAGCAGAGCCGTTCAAGCATGTGGAACCCCAAATCCGTCTCTTTTTCCATCAGGTGTCTTAGGTCATTTCCATTTAACACGATGACCCTTGTCGGTTTATGACAGGTCGCCGAAGCCATGAGGATATGCGGCCGGTTTAACAACGTTGACCAACAACCCAGCAGGCGGTTGCGGCCCAAGCGATCAATCGCGACGCGCCCTTTTTTTTGAGTCAGCGTCACCGAACGTTCCAGTTCCACCAATCCTTCGATAATAATATAAAGGCATTCGCCGAGATCACCTTGCTCAAATATCGCTGTTCCAGCTTCAAAATCCTCAGTATGGCATAAATTCACTATTTGTTTTAGTTCGGACGGTTCGATATTTTTAAAAAATGGACACTTTTTAAGCGCTACTTCGATGTCGGTTTGTTCCATGGTGAGGTGCCCCCTAAATGAGATGTGATCGCTTGCTACCCCTATGTGTCTGCAATTAATCGTTGCCGAGACCCGTCAGCTCGGTAATATTAAACGATTAAATGTCCTAAATACCGAGTGGTCTATAGCATAGTATGCCATTTTACGGCAACAGGCGCAGTTGCTATTGAACCCCCGTTGGTCCCCAGTTATAATTAAGGGGCGTATTTTATTCCATGAGTGGATATGCTATAGAATTCAAGTAAATACATTACAACCCGATTCAAAAGGAAAACTCAACATGACCAAAAGCGACAGTTTTGATATACCTCCCGACCCGGTTCCGGACGGAAAACGGATAACCGAGGCCTACCAGATATCCGGCGATGAAAACGGTGATGGTGTTTCAGTTTCTATCCGTAAAGCCGAAATTCCAGACGTCCGCAACATTCTCGATCTGGTTAACGGGTTTGCCAGTCAGAATCTGATGCTATCCAGAGGGCCGCAGTATCTATACGAAAATATCCGCGATTTTGTGGTAGCGGAGACGGTGGCATCCGCCAATAAAAACGACCTGGAACATATCATTGCCTGCGCGAGTCTGCATGTCCTGTGGGAGGATGTGGCCGAAATTCGAGCTATCGCTATCCATCCGCAGTACCAGAGTGTCGGTCTTGGAAAGAAGCTGATCGATTTTTTAAAAACCGATGCCGTTCGGTTAGGGGTGCACACCTTATTTACGTTTACCCTGGCCGAGGATTTTTTTAAGGCTTTGGGGTTCGTCCGCAGGAAAAAAGAAAAATTGCCTTCAAAAGTGTGGGGGGAATGCAGCCGGTGCCCCAAATTTTTCAAATGTGATGAGGTTGGGATGATTCTTGAGGTTGAATAGACAATATGTCTTGTGACAATCACACCCTATATCTTATGAAAATCATACCTTTGAGCGCATCGAATGCGCAGAGAAATGATAGCTTTCACCTATTGGATATGTCGAGTATTTTTGAAAGCCTTAGCGCTAAAAAGATTGGCGCAGAGCGAGTAAAAAATCGCTCAATTTAGGTTATAATTAGGACAATCGAACAAATGAACTCACGAATTCTGATAAAAATTGGTGGCCGGGCTTTCGAAGGGGAAGACGGATTTCGCGAGCTGGCCGAGGCGATTAAGGCCCATAATGACGCTGACGTGATGATCGTCCACGGTGGCGGCAAGGAGATCTCCCAGGCGCTAAAAGAGGCCGATCGGCCCACCGTTTTTATCGACGGCATACGGGTCACCCAGGCCGAAGATATCGAAATCGTCGAAAGGGTATTGTCCGGGACCGTCAATCGACGCATAACGGCCCAGTTGGAAGCATTTGGTCTTGCCTGTCGCGGCATGTCCGGTAAAACCGATGGGCTGTTTATCGTCAAGCCCCTTAAACGTAAGGGACATGATTTCGGCTTTGTGGGTGAGGTTCACCAGGTCAATGCTGGTGTGGTTTTGGATGCCCTAAAAAAAGGCCAGGTGCCCGTGATCAGCCCCATATCGGCCGATAAAAAAGGCCAAAGCTTCAATGTCAATGCCGACACCGCCGCATCCGCCCTGGCCGTGGCAACCCGATGCACCGATCTGGTCTACATCACCGATGTCCCCGGTGTGTGCGTGGGGGAAGAGACGCAGGAATGCCTCACCGTTCAGGAAGCCCAAAACCTCATCGCCGACGGTACCATCCAGGGCGGTATGGTTGCCAAGATGGCGTCGGCGTTTGAAGCGGTTAATGGTGATGTCGCGCGGGTCCATATAATCTGCTGGGAAGGGCCCAGGACGTTCGATTGCTTGTTGGGGCGGTCATCGGACGGTGGGACGGTGATTGAGCGGTAAACATGTCTATTGAATGGAGAGATTCAGTCCATCTCCCATTTATGTCGATTATTAGTTGCATTATGACAAATATCATTACAAACGGCATGATATCTGGATCTGTATAATCACTTGTTCGGCATGGTAATTGGTTGAACTTATCAGATGAAGATAAGGAAAAAATATGAAAAAAGCCTATGCTCCATTATTTGATGGATACGCAGATTGGGAACTCGGACATGTTCTTGCCGAACTCCGAAGATATGGTAAAATTGAAGTTATGACTGTTGGCTTTAAAGATAAAGCAGTCGTATCAATGGGTGGTTTAAATGTTGTCCCGGACAAATTAATTTCGGAAATTGATATCCAGGATGTGCTTATTTTCATCCTTCCTGGTGGTGAAATGTGGGAAGCGTCATACCCAAAGGTTGAGATTGAAAAATTTCTACATCAGTTTGCTTCAGTAAATATTCCTATCGCAGCTATTTGCGCTGCTACGACAGTTCTCGCACGATCTGGACTTTTGCAAGACCGAAGGCATACAAGTAATTCCCTAAACTATTTATCAAAGAGTGTTCCTGAATACTCCGAAAGTTTCGAGTTAAAATCGCCTGGCCCCTCAGCTTGGTGTTAGGACGTCAAATTCACCCACATCATAAAAAAATTAGTAGTGTATAATCTCTGAAGGTCAATGATATGGATTATGATAAAGAGCAGAAAGAAATTCAAATGATAGAGCGATATCTTGATTGTCAGGGTCAAGATATCTTGGAAGTTGGCTGTGGCGAGGGGCGAGTTTCTTCGTTGCTGTCTCCCAAAGCTAGGAAATATATTGCCATAGATCCTGATCTAAACCGTCTCAAAAAAGCGAGATTTGCGCATCCCAGGGTGGATTTTAGGACCGGAAATGGAGAAGCTCTCACATTTGCAGACGGGGCATTCAGTAGGGTTTTGTTTACCCTATCGTTACACCACCAGAAGAGCCATATTGCACTTAAAGAGGCTTATCGAGTGCTGACTGAAGCTGGACGTGTCGTAATCGTTGAGCCATCAGCGGATGGTGAGTTCCAACAATTTTTTCATTTATTTGATGATGAAACTGAGGCGTTATCACAAGCATTTAACGCAATAAAACTGAGTGATTTTGAACTCGACAACCATGAAACATTTTGCACCACTGTTACATTTATTGATAATGAAGAATTTTGCAACTATCCTTTCGATCGCTCGACCCACCAGCCAGATGACCGAGCCCGCATTCTTGACACCCTTCATCGATTGTGCGGATCTTTCGATGATGGTCAACAGATTTATTTACAAGAGAAGCTGCACATTTTTTTATTACAAAAGAGTGTTTTATCGTGAGACCTTTGGCATGAATACAAGAGAAGCGGACAATTATGAAAAATTGGAACTTCCACATGATCAAATACATTAGTCCTAACTCACCGTTTTCACACTGAGTTGGATACGCCGCGCAGGTGAAGCGGGCCATTTATGCGTAGAGTGAGTAAATGAGTCAAGTAGTATCGATTAAAGTTCCTGCAAATTTCGAACAGGCCTGTTTCGAGTTTCGAAACAAAGCAAATATTTCAGATGCTCATGGTAAAGATTGCTCGGACTGTAAGGATTTCATGATTTTTTATGACACAACATTACATGAGATCCGATGCGAAGGTAGCTTTCCTGATTCTGTGTTTTCTGCTTTGGTAGAGGTAAAAGATCGGTTCGATGGAAAGCTATTCTATGAAGGAGAAGAGTGGGATGAAAGAGATGATGAGTCGGTTAATGAATCGAGCCCCTTAGAAAAATTATGGATCATTTTTGCAATCGTCTTTTTCCCTGTCACCCTAATCTATTTACTGCTTAGAGTTGTAGTATGGGTGCCGTTTAAAATATGGAGGGCAACAAGATAATAATTGGCCTTGTTGGTTCAAGTATTTCTCTCCTCATATTTGGGAGTGAATTCAAAATACTATCTATATTGTTTTTTTTGTTCATTTTAAGGGGTATTTTCTAATCGGGAATAGATTTGAAAAATGACCAAAACATAACCTCGCTGAACATAATCGGAAAAATTTTGCCGTTTTCCGTAAAAGCCATAGCATGTTTCCACAGGCCGGCCGACACTCCGTGCCTCACAAACAGCGGAATCTACCGACAGCGCGTGTGGACAAGCATGCTTGCCCTCCCACTTGTGGATAATCCGCGGTGATTATGTGCCAAATCAGAACCATCAATGGAGAATAAATGACAACTTTTAAAAAAATAATCGAACCTGATCTGGGGGGGGAAGACCTTCATCGGGGGGATTATAAGCAATCTGACTATGGCAAGGTTATTCTACCCGAACGGTAAGGTTGATGAAAATATGTTCGAAAGAGACCGGCATAGAATCAAAAGCGTTGTAAAAAATGTCGCCTACACTCGGTTTATAAAACAGCAAGAGGTTGAGGAACCAGCACCATGACCGACAAAAACGCCTCCCAAATCATTATCTATCAAACCAAAGGTGGCCGAACCAAAATAGAGGTACGGCTGGAAAACGAAACGGTCTGGCTTAGTCAAAAACGGATGGCCGAATTATTTCAGGTTACACCGCAGAACATTACCCAACATCTTAATAATATCTATCAGGAAGGGGAGTTGGACAAGCCGGCAACTTGTAAGGATTTCTTACAAGTTCAAAAAGAAGGAACGAGGGAAGTTACGCGCAAACAAAAATTCTATAACCTTGATGCCATTATTTCCGTGGGCTACCGTGTGCAATCCCACGTTGCCACCCGATTCCGACAGTGGGCAACCCATCACATCCGTGAATACATCGTCAAAGGCTTTATACTGGATGATGAGCGTCTGAAAAACCCGGATTTGCCCTTTGACTACTTTGATGAACTTCTTAAACGCATTCAGGATATCCGTACCTCCGAAAAGCGTTTTTATCAAAAAATTACTGATATTTACGCCACCAGTGTGGATTATGACCCCACACTTGAAACCAGCATCGCATTTTTCAAGACAGTACAAAACAAACTCCATTGGGCCATTACCGGACTGACTGCGGCTGAAATTATCAAAGAGAGAGCTGACGGTGAGATACCCAATATGGGCTTGACCAATTTCAGGGGTGAAAAAGTCCGCAAGCAGGATGTGACGATTGCCAAAAATTATCTGAATGAAAAAGAACTATCCGCCCTGAATAATCTGGTGGAACAATACCTTGTATTTGCCGAAGGTCAGGCCATGCGCCGTATACCCATGACCATGGAGAACTGGATAAAAAAACTGGATGGTTTTTTGGGGTTAAATGATCGTGATATTCTCACCCATGCCGGTAATGTTTCTCACAACCTGGCAAAACAAATTGCCGAGCAGGAATACGACAAATATAATCTCAACCGGATTAAACAGGCTGATCAGTTAGAAGGAGACTTTGAAAAGGCGATTAAAACTATTTCCGTTAAAAAGGACAAACAATGAGTCAGATAACGTCCGAAAACACCTTTGAAAAAGCCATCGTTCAATCTTTGGTGGAAACCGGCGGCTTTACCCAGGGGGATGCCGGTGGTGACAACCAAAATCGGCGGGATAGTCAAGGAACTGATGATGAAAAAAGTATATGCCAGGTTGAATGAGATTGCAAAGTAGGGCACATAACCAAAAAATCACACGGAGGCGCATTTATGGCGCTCCTTTCGCCTGGTGATATTTTTTACTTTCCCCATCTTTTAAATATTATATTTTATTCCAGCCACGCGTTAATTGTTATCGGCGTGCTATATATGGTTTTTATATTTGGATATTGGCCGACCTGGAGATCACTGTTCAAGGCGAGCGTTTTAAGTATTTTGTATATGGCGCTAATTTCGCTGATTAATATACTACTGGATACCAATTATCTTTTTATTCGTTATAAACCCAAGGGAAGTACCTTTATTGACTTTATGGGACCGTGGCCATGGTATATTATCAGTATGGCGGTTGCGGGTGTCGTTCTATACTGTATTCTTTTCACACCATTTATTATCAAAGATTTAATAAACCGAAAAAGAATAACCGAGGCGACCATTGGGTAGTGCTTGGATCACATTAATTCTCAAAACATGATACCAGGTGCCTACAAGGTATCTCAAAATAAATGTTAGTGTTCTTGGCAAGGCGCGAAACGGTGAAAAAGCGGAGCATACACATAGTATGTGAGTATTTTGAACCGTTTTGCAACGCTGCCAGTGGCTCTTAGATTTTTTTTGAGATACCTTGTAATAGCCTTTGGATCATTAACCGGATATCATTATGCCAACGCCACTTGAAGAAAAATCATCACTAAATGAGATCGAAACCCGATTCGATAAGGATGTCGAACGCTTTTCAAACCTTGAAACTGGGCAGTCTGCGACTATCGATGCCCCCTTGGCGATGGATTTGATTACGTTAGCTGCTGTAAAATCAACCAAAAAGCCGTGTCGCTTTTTTGATATTGGTTGTGGGGCCGGAAACAATACCCTTAAGCTCCTGACACAAACGTCACCATTTGATTGCGATCTTGTCGATCTGAGTTTTCCCATGCTGGAAAAAGCGAAAAAGCGTATTTCGGCTGTCAATTCGGGAAAAGTGAAAACTTTTCAAGAAGATTTTCGTAAGATCGATCCACCTGGTCAAGGATATGATGTCATTATCGCGGCTGCGGTTTTGCATCATTTGCGAGATGATCAGGATTGGGAAATGGCGTTCAAGAAGCTTTACCAGTTAACCGCTCCGGGCGGAAGTGTCTGGATTACGGATTTGGTTTCCCATGAATCGGAGCATGTCGAATCATTGATGGGTGAGCGATATGGAGCGTACCTCTGTTCCATAGGGGGTGCCGAATACCGAAAAAAAGTACTTGAAACCATCGACAAGGAAGATTCACCGCGACCGGTTACTTATCAATTGGACCTGCTTCGCAAGGTAGGGTACGCGCATACCGATATCCTGCATAAAAATGCTTGCTATGCCGCTTTTGGGGCAGTTAAGGCCCGCTAACATCGCAAATGTCGCCGACATCAAACCTTACGCTTGATTGGCAGGGTTATGAATAAAGGTGTTTTGTGGAATATTTTGTTGTACTCATCGCCGCACTATTTCATGCCATTTGGAACGTTATCATAAAAGATAGTGGCGATAGACTTTTAACCTTATTCGCGATACGGGTTGTCGGACTGATATTCGGTGTGTTTGTGATTTTATTTTTACCCCCGCTGGCTTTAGAAGCCGTTCCATATTTAGTTGGCGCCACTTTCATCCATTTTCTTTACTTTTGGTTTCTTTTAAACACCTATCGCGTGGGTGATTTTTCTCAGGTGTATCCCATCTCCAGAGGCAGTGCACCATTAATCGTTTTAATTTTGGGGACAATATTTGTCGGAGAATATCTTTCTCCAATGCAAGTGGTTGCCACCATAATAATTTCTCTTGGTATTCTATCGCTTTCCTATAAAGAGGGCACACTTGCCATTATCCCCGTGAGTTATGCTCTGGGTACTGCATTTTGTATCGCAGGCTATACCATTGTCAGTGGTATTGGGGTCAGGATTGCGAACTCATTTGTTGTTTATGCCGGTTGGCTTGAAGCGGTATGCGGCTTGGCTGTTGTAATTTTTACATTTTTAAAACGTAAAAGAAAAATTCTTACCTATATTCGCACACAATGGATGCAGGGATTGTTCGTCGGGATTTTATCGATTTCCGGTTTTGCCGCTGCATTGTGGGCGATGACATCTTACCCTTTGGCGCCCATAGCTGCTTTGCGAGAAACAAGTATTATTTTCGCGGCCATCATTGGGGCTTTTGCGCTTAAAGAGGGCTATGCGAAAAAACGAATATCAGCAGCATGTATCGTTGTCGCAGGGATTGCTATTTTGGTAAATTATTCATAACAAACAAGAAAAAACGATGCAATTAATAGTCGCTTCAGATATTTTTGGAAAAACACCAGAATTAGAATCGCTTGTTTCAGAATTTTCAACGAAATATTCGAAGACTTTTCTATTGGATCCTTACGATGGAAAAGAATTGGATTTTAATAGCGAAAAAGAGGCGTACTCATATTTTAAAAAAACCATCGGGCTTATAGGCTATATTGAAACCATCCTTAGAACTGCCGCGCAAAACCAGGCAGAATCACATCTGCTGGGATTTAGTGTTGGTGCCTCGGCGATTTGGGCCATTTTACAAGATGACATTTTTCACCCTAAAACCAAGGCCATTTGCTTTTACGGGTCCCAAATACGTAACCTTCTAAATATCAACCCATTGATAGAGACAGATTTGTATTTTCCTGAAAGCGAAGCTCATTTTGACGTTTCAGGCGTAATCGACCGGGTTACCCAGAACGCAAATGTCAGGTGTTTTCGGACAGGGTATCTTCATGGATTCATGAATAGAAGATCGGTGAACTTTGATGAAACCGGATACTCAGAGTACATGCAAATAATCAAAACATTTGGATAAACTGCCTGGGCCTTGAAAGCCGTTTTTTTGGTCTGATTTCCAAGGAACGTAATAAGACAACCTCCCCCAGGGCGCCATAGTAGCTGGTAAACGTAAAAATTCTTGACGACATTGCAAAAACGTATTACAATGTAACACATGAAAACATCAACCCTATCCATTAGATTAGATGAAGACCTGGATGCTTTGCTGACCAATGCCAGTCGGCGATCAGGGAAGAACAGGAGCGTCATTGCCCGTGAGGCTCTCAGACGCCAGCTTCATCTGGAACAGTTTGAGGAGATCAGAAAAAGGGTTATGCCGTTTGCCGAAGCCCGTGGATATTTAACGGATGAGGATGTTTTTTCCCGAATATCATGAGGGTATTTCTTGATACGAATGTGCTGGTCAGTGCGGTCGCAACCCGTGGGCTTTGTGCCGATCTACTCAGGAACATCCTGGTTTCCCAACAACTTGTCGTCTCCAACCCATTAATCTCAGAGTTAAAGCGTATCCTCCGGATTAAGATCGGGATTCCTCAAGAAATAGTATCCGATTTTGTGGAGATATTAACGCAAGACGCCATACTTTCGGAGAACACCCAGTCTGAAAATATCGATATAAACGACAAAGACGATATCCTTATCCTGTCAACCGCTTTAAACGGCAATGCAGAATTGTTTGTAACGGGCGACAAGGAGTTGCTTGAATTGGGGCACGTTCGTTCCATGCGAATCGTATCACCCAGAGGGTTTTGGGAAATCCTCAAAATCCAACCGTAAAATGATCAGCGATAGCGTTGCGAGCGTTTTTCCGATAATGTCTACCCAAATGAAGTATGAAAGGAACCAACATGAAAACAGGACTAATCCTCGTCGATATTCAAAACGACTACTTTCCAGGTGGTAAAATGGAACTGGTGGGGATCAATGCGGCCAGCGATAATGCCAAAGCGCTGCTTTCCCTATTCCGCAAAAACCAATGGTCGACATTTCATATCCAACATATTTCGGAACATGAGGGGGCTACCTTTTTCCTGCCGGGGACAAAGGGGGCCGAACTGCATGCGAGTATCAAGCCCTTGTCAGGGGAAACAATCATAAAGAAGAAATTCCCCAATAGTTTTCGGGAGACAACGCTTCAAACGGCGTTGAAAAATGCCGAAATTGACAAGCTGGTGATTTGCGGGGCCATGAGTCATATGTGTATTGATGCGACGACCCGGGCCGCCGCCGATCTGGGGTATGCCTGCGTGGTTGTTCATGATGCCTGCGCCACCAAAGATTTAGAGTTTGAAGGCAAAACCATTCCGGCCGAAAACGTCCATGGCGCGTATATGGCAGCATTGGGGGCGGCCTATGCGGAAGTGATGGGATTAGATGTATTTCTAGCGAATCCTACCCTCCAAACGGAAAATTGATGAAAATGACATCTGACAGCGGGGAAAATGTCCGGCGAAATAAAAGGACAGGTGATGCTCCCTATCTGTATCAAAAGGGCGACCGTTATTATGCCATGATCGCCGGCGGATTAAAGGAAGCCGGTGTGGCGGAACTCGTCGAACTGGGTGCCGAAGATGTCCGGCCGGAATACAGTGGCATTCATTTCAAAGCGGACCCACCCACCCTGTATCGTATTAATTATTTGTCGCGGCTTCTTTCACGGTGCCTGGCACCGCTGGCGTCGTTTGCCTGCCGCGATACCGATACGCTCTATCGGAAGGCCAAGCAGATTCATTGGGAAGACTTTTTTTCAAAAAAGAATACTTTTGCCATATCGGCTATCGTATCCGATAGCGCGATTTCGCATTCAAAGTTTGCGGCACTACGCCTAAAGGATGCTGTTGCTGACTATTTCCGAGATAAAACCGGCCAACGACCGGATGTGTCCATAAGGAATCCGGATGTTCTGTTGAACCTTCATATTCGACACGATAAGGCCACCATCAGCCTCGACACATCCGGCGGCGCGCTTCACCGCAGGGGGTACCGGGAAGAGACCGTGGCTGCACCGATGCAGGAAACCGTTGCAGCGGCCATTATTCGATTTAGTGGATGGGATGGGTTGGTACCTTTGTATGATCCCATGTGTGGCTCAGGAACCCTTCTGTGTGAGGCGTTGATGCGGTATTGTCGAATCCCGGCCGGCGTTTTCAGAGATCGATTTGGATTTGAATCTTTGCCCGACTTTAACGGTACTGTTTGGAAGCAGGTGAAACAAGCGGTGGATGGACGGATACGCGAACTACCGGAAGGGTTAATTGCAGGCTCCGATATTGACAAAGTGGCCGTTAGCGCGGCACGGGTTAATCTGATGGGGTTGCATCATGGAAAAAATGTGCAGGTTAAAAAAACAGATTTCAGAAACTTGCCTGCCCTTGAAAAGCACGTCATTGTGACCAATCCACCCTATGGTATTCGCATGGGGGTGGACGAAGGCCTCGAAAGCTTTTATAAAGATCTCGGCGATTTTCTGAAGCAAAAGTGCAAAGGTTCCACCGCATTTATTTATTTCGGAGATCGGAAACATATTAAAAACATGGGCTTAAAGACATCGTGGAAAAAACCGATCCGGGCCGGTGGACTTGACGGCCGGTTGGTTAAATATGACATTTACTGAAGCAACTAAAAGGTATGTCCCCCAATATCAGGCATAACACCAGCAAATAGTATCAGACATATCAGGTGATTGGTGACCGTGGTTATACAAAAATATAGGAGTGGATGATGAAAAATAGTTGGAAGAAGAATCTGACACTGTTTTGGAAAGGGTGGGGCTGCTCCATCTTGGTGGCCATTATGATCGCCTCCTCTTTTAAGTCCGCTATTGCCGATTGGAATATCGTACCCACCGGGTCAATGAAACCGACCATCGTAGAAGGGGATCGGGTTTTTATAAACAAACTGGCCTATGACCTCAAGGTGCCCTATACGACCTGGCATATTGCCCAATGGGGTGACCCTGAGCGGGGTGACATCGTTGTTTTTTATTCGCCGGAAGATAACAAACGGCTGGTCAAGCGGGTGATCGGCCTGCCCGGGGATACGATTGCATTGCTGGATAATATCCTGTTTGTAAACGGAAAGCGCCAGACTTATGAGCTATTTGAAAAAAAATCCAAAGAGATCATGACCGGACGGAACCTCTATATCGAAAACCTCTATATTGAAAACCTGGCCGGACGGAAACATCCGGTGAGGATTGATTCTTCCCGGTCCTTTGTAGGATCATTCAGGCCGGTGACGGTTCCTGAAGGCAACTATTTTATGATGGGGGACAATCGAAATAACAGCGCCGATTCGCGATACTTCGGGTTTGTCGAACGAAGTCGCATTGTCGGCCGGGCCACGGCGGTTGTTGTGTCATTGGATATTAACAATAAGTCTCGGCCCCGGTGGGAACGGTTTTTTACTAAATTGCCCTGAACAAGGGGGTATTGTTCGGATTTTACTGAATCCGGGTGTAAAATTTAGATAGCGCCATTTGAGCAATGTCGAAAAAGAGGGGTCAAGGGGTCGCGTGAAAGGCTATCATACAGAATTTTTTTAACGCCTCGGAGCTTGGTCTCTTTTTTCGGATTAACCCATTGTGGAGTTTATTATGAAAGCCGCATTATTTGAAACGTTTGGCAAGGCCATAGAAATTGTTGATGTCCCCGAACCGGATCCGTCACCGGCGGGGGTGGTCATTCGAGTAGCGGCGACTGGTATCTGCCGCAGTGACTGGCATGGTTGGATGGGGCATGACCCTGATGTGAACCCACCGCACGTACCAGGGCATGAACTGGCCGGAATTGTCGAGGCGGTGGGGCGTGACGTTAAAAACTGGCAACCCGGCGATCGGGTAACGGTTCCGTTTGTTTGCGGTTGCGGATCTTGCCCCCAATGTCAGTCGGGAAACCAACAGGTTTGCGACCATCAGACCCAGCCGGGGTTTACCCATTGGGGCTCTTTTGCGGAGTTTGTGGCCATTGAGCAGGCGGATATGAACCTGGTGGGGTTACCGCCGGCACTTGATTTCATCTCAGCGGCGAGTCTGGGATGTCGATTTGTCACCTCTTTTCGTGCGGTGATCGACCAGGGGCGGGTGTCCGCCGGTGATTGGGTGGCTGTTTTTGGGTGTGGCGGGGTCGGATTGTCGGCGATTATGATTGCGGCCGCAGCGGGTGCCAATGTCGTGGGGATTGATATTGCCGAAGAAAAACTCGAATTGGCGGACAAGATGGGCGCCGGGAAAACGCTTAATACCAGCGCTACGCCCAACGTTGTCGAGGCGATCAAAGATTTGACCGGCGGTGGCGCCCATGTGTCCATTGACGCCCTGGGTAATCCGGTCGTATGCCATCAGTCCGTCTCAAGTTTGCGAAAACGCGGCAAGCATATTCAGGTGGGCCTGCTGGTGGGGGATCATTGCGATACCAAGCTGCCCATGAATATCGTGGTCGCCAATGAATTGGAAATCTACGGCAGCCATGGTATCCAAGCCTACCGCTACGGTGCGATTTTTGATCTGATTACCCAGAAAAAATTGAATCTGGCGGGGCTAATCGGTCGTACCGTGTCGCTGGAAGAGGGCGTCAGGATGCTCGAACAGATGGATCAATTTACCGAGACGGGGATTACGATCATTAATAGGTTTTAAAAGGGATAGTTTATAGTAGGGATAGGTAGGTTCTGAAAGGTCACCTTTTCTATCAACATTCACCCCCACCTAAAGACGCTTCCATCTCTTGCGCGAGTTCGTCAGGTGAAAAGGGCAGGCGGTTAAAAATTCGTTTTTCCATTTTACGGGAGACTTGCCAAAGCTCTTGCAAGCGACGGCGGTAATCCGGCGTTTGGCAATACTTTTCAAGAATGTATTGCATGCGTTCGTCCATGGGGACGATCTGGTCATGAAGGACGCGCTTGTCGGAATAATTGACGATTTCGGCTTCATCTGGCGTGTCCGTTAGGAAATAGGCGTCCAGGGCAACATGTTGCCCCACAATTTTTCCCACCTCATTGTACCCCAGCCGGGCCAACAGTTCCTCGCCGGTTCGGGTATGGTCTTCGCCTGTATCAAAACTGCGGGTTTTGGTGATATCGTGCAACAACGCCGCGGCGGCAATAAGTTCACTATTTAATGATACATTCGCTTTTTGGAGTTCAACGGTCAAAAAAGAGGCGACGCGGCACACCTGCCGGGAATGGTCAATAATGTGCGCAAGCATACCGGTATCACTAAACAGACGATTGCATTCTTTTTTTGATGGTGTATTCATCGACAAAGGGTGGAGAGCGTTTTTTTATTGGTACGCCCGGCTGGATTCGAACCAGCGATCTTCAGCTCCGGAGACCATTTTTACCGGACTTACCTCAATTTACCTCAAGTTATTAAATACCACATAAACGTTTTAAAGATAAGGAAAAATTTAGAGCCAAGCTTTAAACTTGACTCCTTCGATTTACCTGTATATATAAAATCCATGTGGGGAATAGCATGGGGAATTGATACTTAGCCCCACATATTTTTTATACGTTGAGGGTGTGGGGAAGTCAACAAATTTGTAAAAAATGAGCCTCAAAGCGGATGAAACGCACTAAGACTAATTACCCCGGTGTTTATTATATTAAAGGAAAATCACCGGCAACAGGCAAGGATGAGCGCATATACTATATCCGTTTTCGAAAGGATGGAAAGCTGTATGAGGAAAAGGCCGGGCGCCAGATAGAGGATGCCATGACACCGGCTAGGGCTTCACGGCTTCGGGGTCTGAAAATTTCAGGCAAGGTCATGGCCAATACGGAGAAGCGTCAGATTCGAAAAGAAAAGGCCGAAAAGACCGCGAACCGGATAACCATTGACAGATTATGGCAAAAATACCAAGCCAACAATCCGCATTTAAAAGGTTGGAAAACCTATCAAAGCCAATACAATAAGCACCTGAAAGCGCGATTTGGCTATCAAGAGCCCAAAGAGATCACCCAAACTGATGTTGATAGTTTTCGATTAAGCCTCCTTGAAAAACGAACTCCCCAAACCACCAAACATATTCTCTCTTTGTTAGGGCGAATAGTCAATTTTGGTGTTCGAAAACAGTTATCCGAACGGCTGTCATTTGAAATTGAGATGCCCAACGTCTGGAATACCAAGACCGAAGATCTGAATTCAAAGCAGCTTAAACGATTGTTGCAGGTGATCGAGGATGATGATCATCCCCAGGCCGGGCCGCTGATGAAAATGGCCTTGTTTACCGGTATGCGGCGGGGTGAGCTGTTTAAATTAAAATGGGATGATGTTGATTTCGACCGTGGTTTTATTCACATTCGTGATCCTAAAAATGCACGGGATCAGAAAATTCCTTTAAACGATCCGGCGCGGGAACTTTTAGAAGGTCATCGAAAAAAAAGCGAATACGTCTTTCCAGGTCGGGGTGGACTTCAGCGCGTTACGATTACAACCCCGGCAAAAAGAATTCGGGAGAGGGCTGGGCTACCTAAAGACTTTCGGCCCCTCCACGGCTTACGCCATGTGTATGCGTCCATGCTGGCATCGTCCGGCAAGGTCGACATGTACACACTTCAGAAGCTGTTAACCCACCGCGATCCGGCCACGACGCAACGATACGCCCATTTGCGGGATGAGGCATTGAAACGGGCTTCGGATCTGGCGGGAGATATTATAGCAGATGCGGTAAAGAAGGATTGAAGCCATAAAGGGTAGAAAAACTATCGGGGATAGGGTAGCTCCCGAAAAACGGCACCCCTGGCCGTTTTCCCCGGAAATCAAATTCAGGGACCGTTCATGGGGCGGGAATGCGGCCGAAAAAATGCACTTCTAAGAATAACTTAAAAAACCTGAGGGAGTACTACCGGCTATGGTGGGAATACTTTAAAAGAAGTAAACTGTATAAGCCTTTCTTAAAATGGCATGAAGATGGACGCCCACTCGGCATTGATAGATATTTATCGAAGAAAGATCGCAATTATGGGGCTTGCCATACAATTGCCATGTTTCAAGGTTTGTACAAAAAATCTTTTGATACTTTTTGGAATGAAAGCGACCAATTGTTTGAATATGGATTTAAAGCATGCGAGCCTGTCGATGCTATTGAAAGGTCTATCCGTCCAATTTTGTTTGATTGTAGTGAAAAATGTGAGTTTCCATTTCACTGGGAAGATTTGCTATCAGATATAATATCTGAATTAAATAGCTATCCTGGTGAACTTTGGGTAAAAATTAATTTGGACTCAGGTGCGACGAATGAAAAAATTTTTGATGAACTAAAACCTATGATAAAAGAAAAAAAAAAGCATGTCGATTTTAATGATACAGTTGCACGCCTACCAAGTGGGGCCGATTTTGATTCTATGAGGCGATTCCTTAATGTGTATGATCATCGAAAGGATTTCAATAATGGCAGGGTAACCGGAAGGGCACGGGGTGGTACATGGACTACCTTAAAAGATAATGTTGAATACTATAAACTTTATGCCGATCCTGAAAGGTTGAGACAGGAGGCTTTAGAAGCTTTTGGAAAAGCATATAAGATCATTAGCAATGTCGAGAAAGGTGTTTTTCCTGGTAAATATTAGGCTAAATAAGTAGAGTTTCTCTTTCGTTTTCCACATTGTATAAATTCTCCCTAAATAGCAACTCCTTGTTATTTTAAGACTTCTCTATCTAATCTGAAATAATCCTAATTATAAGTTTCTATTTTTTTCCATAGTTGGTTAGGATTTACTGAACCCTAACCAACTTCAATAATACGAATTTGTGTTTTAGGGTATGGCCACAACGCAGTGATTAGCGTTGTGGCCATATTTAATTTTGGAGGGAACAAATGGATTTGGTTGATAGACACAGAGAGATTTTGGATCACCTCAACAGCCTATTTCCGGGCCGGGTTCGGCTCAATGCAAAAGAGGCGGCGGATGCACTCGGGATCAGTCGTCAGACTATTTATAACAAAATAGGCGACCCAACTTTTCCGATTAGGCCTATATCTTGGGGGCGTCAACGTGGTTTTGCCATTGTTGATATTGCAAGGTTTTTATCAGGTGAATTGCGTGCCGAATGATTCCAGGTGGGTACATTCTTAAACCACGGGCAATAATGGAATCCTCATTGATGCGGAAGCCGCCGCATATTCGTGAAACATGGGATTTGATTCTAATTTTGGCTGCTCATTCAGATAAGATATGTTGCGGGCGGAAAATTCGGCGCGGTCAGATTATCTTGTCTTATCAGGATATTATCGAAAAATTATCCTGGTATGTGGGGTATCGAAAAGAGTATTATTCACGCCATCAGATACAAACTACAATGAAAACCCTAACGAAAGCCGGAATGATAACCACAACGAAAACCAGACACGGGGTTCTAATAACTGTTTTGAATTATAGCAAATATCAAAACCCGAGAAACTACGAGAACCACAACGAGAACCACAACGTGAACCACAACGAGAACTACAACGAGAACCAAACACACCAATTATATAAAGAAGAAAGAAGAAAGAATAAAAAACCCCCCCCTCCATTTGAAACGATTATTACTGACCTGAACGGTAGGGCCCGTACACGATTTAAATCGAATTCAAAAAAAACTCGCATCCTCATCAGGGCGAGATTCGATGAGGGTTTCACTGTCGACGATTTTTTACGAGTACATCAGATAAAATGCTCAGAGTGGAAAAACAACCCGGAATTCTCAAAATATTTAAGACCGGAAACGCTGTACGGTCTGAAATTTGAGGCATATCTGAACCAAAAAGAGGTTTTTGAAAATGACAACGACTACCCAATCCCTGAAACCAAATTCGCCCCAGCCGAATGGGATGTTCACAGCAACCGAGGTTGAAAAATCGATCATTGCTAGTGGTCTCCTGTTTCCGGAGACGGTATCAGAAATATTCGAATATGTTTCACCGAATGATTTCTATAGTCCGCCAAATCGCAAAATCATTTCGATTCTGCAGGCTCTTCACGAATCTGGCGCGCCTGTCGATTTGGCAACTGTTACGAATGCGTTACGTGAATCGGGGGATTTAAAGCGGTGCGGGGGCCCTGAAGGGTTGGCGGAACTGGTGAGTACCAACCCCGTTTCTCCGAATATTGAATATTATGCCGGGAAATTGGTTGAGCGGACAATCGCGCGACGGCTTATTGAGGAGGCCGAAAATATAAAACGATTGGTTTTTGATCAAGGTGGCAGAGCTCTTGATGAAGTTTTGAGGAGAGTGAACGCTATTGAATACAAAGGAGATAGCGGAGCAGCCCTACCAATTCAAAAACTTTTGAATAATGCGATCGAGCGGTACGAAGAGCGATCCAAAAACCAGGGTTTGTCAGGGGAGAGCTATGGGCATAGAGATCTAAACCATTTCACTACTGGCATGCAGCCCGGTGATTTGATTGTTATTGGAGCGCGACCGGGTATGGGAAAAACAGTAATGGCTACAGAGGTGGCGAAAAAAACGTCAGGGCCGGTATTGTTTTTTTCATTAGAGATGTCAAAGGAGCAGTTGATCGATAGGCTCATATCCTCACAATCCCGTGTCAATGTAATGAGGCTCCGAACAGGTCGATTGGATTCGAACGCATGGCAAAACATTAACGATGCTGCGGGCAAATTGTCCGACCATAAAATTTATATCGATGACAGCTCGATGGTAACCATCGACGACGTCTGCCGGCGTGCCCGGTCTATGGTTCGGAGAGAGGGGGTGAAGGTTGTGGCCGTTGACTATCTGCAGCTTATCAGCGGAACTGGTGACCGGCACCGTCATTTGGAAGTTGCGGAAATATCGAGGCGATTAAAATTATTGGCTCGTGAGCTGTCCATCCCCGTAATTGCACTGGCTCAACTCAACCGAATGGTGGAATCACGTGACAATAAACGCCCAAGGCTATCCGACCTGAAAGAATCTGGGGCACTCGAACAGGACGCGGATGTAGTTCTGTTGCTCTATCGTGATGATGTCTATCACTCGAACTCCCAAGACAAGGGAATCATGGAGGTGATCATCGCTAAACAGCGGATGGGGCCACTGGTCACTGTCAAACTTCAATGGGATGGGGAGACGACCACTCTCCGAGATCTGGCCAGACCATGAGGTGCTGTATCGACAAGTCGATGCGAAGATCAGGACACTTTGGAAAAGAGAGGGTCCTTCCTGGAACTATGGATCTATACGGTTCGGGGCAGCGCAATCGCTATGGACATTTATAATTTTTTTGGGTGTTGGAAATGGAATTATTTCGATATATTGCAAATAATATCTATTGGCTATGTATTTATAAAAATGCATTGATTTTACTTATTGTTGATTCTTTGCAGTGTTTTCGTAAATGCCAATCAGTTAAAATAGTGAAATCTATCCATACTTATTTCGATATAATTTAAATGTTAATTTTCAATATTTTCATTTCTCAGTCTTATCATAGGTTTTTTAGGTGGATGATATTTTTACTTTTTAGCTGGCTATCTCAGAAATCATCAGGGCGAAAACGATGACCGCCTTGCCCTGACTCTGTTTATTAGATTTGTAACCAAAATCAATACTTTTTCATGGATTTTCATATTTCGTTAAGATTGCCAAAATCAAACCTTTCATTACTTTCATGGTTACATATAGTTAATATACTAAAAAGTTCAATTTTTTCGAGCCTACACATTAGGGACATATTGAAAGGTTCGGAGGGCACTGCTTATGAGTTAGGATATAGAATCTTTGCTTCTTTATTGTTCATTTGTAAGATAACTCTCAATATTTTTCACGAACAAGACCTTATGCCAACATCTTTTTAAGTGCATTATAGTATTTCATTGCAAATTTATTAACAGGAAATAATAATGACAGATGTACTGACCTGATTAATACCAATGCCTTTGGCCCAAATAGCACCTCCGTGAATCTCAATGAATCTTTGGTTAAAGCCAACGCCAGATCAGTTCCCCTATATTTGCGGCTGGTGGATTTGTACACTTGATCAAAAATATACATTCTCCTCGGCGAAACCCATACCAGTGTCTCTCCATTAGATTCTGACCAATTGACCTGCTTTAGCCGAAGCTAACCCTTTAAAAGATGTTAAATATCAACAACTCCAATCTTTAGCCTCATCAAGTATTTTTCGCACTATTTTTGCAAGATCAGCCTTTATAATTGGCTTATATGCAAAAGCCCTAATACCGATATCAGGAGCCGATTTCTCAGAAATTTTATTGCTGTACCCTGTTAGCAAAATAACCGGAATGTTATATCTAAGTGCGAGCAATTCCGCCGTCAATTCATCCCCAGTCATATTTGGCATGGTCATATCCGTTATAACCAAGTCAAAATCATTTGGTTTCGATCTGAATAGCTCCAACGCTTCAATACTGCTAGTGCGAATAGTAACGCGGTATCCCAACCCCTCCAAAATCCGACTACCCATTTTTGCGAGGGGTAATTCATCGTCTACAATAAGAATATGCTCGTTTCCAAAAGGTAGTTTCTCGACCTCGAAATGTCCTTTAACTTCACTCGTTTTTGTTATTGGCAGATAAACCCTAAATATTGAACCCTTGTCCAATTCACTTTCAACTGTAATTTTACCACCATAAGAATCAACAATGCCATGCACTAATGCCAGCCCCATCCCCGTTCCCTCACCGACACCCTTTGTGGTAAAATAGGGCTCAAAAATAGAGTTAATGACATTAGGCGGGATGCCAGAACCGGTGTCCGATACTGTTGCTTTTATATAGTTATCTGCTTTTAAATCAGATTTTTGGTTTGGTGGTAAATCGATTCGATTGACATCAGTCAACTCGACTTTTAAAATACCACCTTTATCCTCCATTGCATGAGCGGCATTTGCACAAAGGTTCATAAACAATTGATGGACTTGTGATTTGTTACCCATGATCAATGAATGGCTTTCTAATTTTTCCTTGATCTCAATCGTAGAAGGTATTGTTGATCGAATAAGTTTCAGCACTTCTTGCGCGATCTTATCCATCTGGATGGGCTTTTTCTCCTCTCCGGATTGACGGGCAAAAGCCAATATCTGTTTTACCAGATCTGTAGCACGAATTCCTGCCGTGTAAACCTCTTTAAGACTGTCCTCCAAGAATGTTCCTTTTTCCACATCATCAAGGGCTAATTCTGTAAATCCTATTATGGATGACAATATGTTATTAAAATCGTGGGCGATGCCGCCAGCTAGGTTGCCGATGGATTCTAATTTTTGTGACTGTTGAAGTTGGCGTTCAAGCTTTTTCCGGTCGGTTATGTCTAAAATTATTCCCACCGCAGCAGGTTTTCCGTTAAATTCGATTGTAGATCCAAATATTTCAACATGAACAATTTCCCCGCTTTTCTTTATTCCTCTGAAGGCATAATTGACTGATTTTCTTTCTCCAGACATGCGTTTTCGAAGATTTTTTTGGACGATGCTAAGATCTTTGGGGTAAACTAACTGGCTAAAGTGCATATTATTGAGGCATTCCGAAATGGAGTAACCAAAAATTTCTGCGAACTTCGGATTTACGTAGATTAAAATATCGTTCTGGATTATATTAACTCCAACAAGCGAATTTTCTGCAATTTTTCGAAACTTTTCCTCACTCTCTCGTAATGACTTCTCAGCCAATTGGCGCTCAGTAATATCTCTTATCACGTTCAGCATTGCAGGTTTCCCTGAATATTCTATATAAGTTCCCGTTGATTCAACATTAATTGCCTCTTTATCTAGTGTTAAATATTTTAATTCTTGAGGCGGTAAGGTAGTGTGATCTCTATAAACTTTTTCTATGTTAGAAAGTTCAGTTTTATGAAAATCTGGATGAATGAGCTCTATAACAGGTTTATCTATTAGTTTTAAAGGATTAGTAGTCCTAAAAATTTTTGCTCCGCTACGGTTGATATATTTAATTTGGCCATTTTGATGAACAAATACAGCCTCTGGAGATAACTCTACTAAGCTTTTATAGCGCGATTCTGACTCCTTTAATTGTTTGATCATATTATCAAGATCATTTGTTGATTTTTTCAAACTTTCTATCATATTATTAAAGAAAACCGCTAATTGTCCTATTTCATTATCGCGCAGCGGATTAATTGGTACCAATTTACCCCTTGAAACATCGTTGATACTATAAATAAGCCGTTTGAGCGGTCTACTAACCGAATGATTAAACATAATGAGAATGGTTAGAAAAACAGTTGCAAGAATAACCAAAGTGCTAACATAGATTATTTTCTTCGCTGTAGACAAAGGAGCAAGAGAATCATTTTCAAACACAAAGCTAATAATATGCCAATCCCAATAGGGGAAATAGCGGATATGTGCCTTTATAGTTTTCCCTCCCAAGTGAGTATCCCAAATCACATCTGTAGCATTTCCAGAAGAGGGTAAATCCCAAGTGTCCTGGGGGTAATCTATTGAAATCAATTTTATAAACTGGCTGTTCTCTAAAACAATCATGTGAACATGTGGAACTTGTTTTTCAATTCTCTTTATTTGTTCCAGGGCTTCCCCTTTTAAGGTTGTATTCATCTCCAAATTATTTTCTAGTCGCATATCCAATAGTTGGTTGAAATAAGTATCACAAACGTCCACGCCCAAACTTGAGGATAGGCGTAGATTTGCCTCAAAATTGTTTATTAAAAAAGATTCAATTTGTGGAGAAAGAAAGTTTGTCAAAATTACTGAGATGGTAGTCCCAATTATTATTACGGGCAGTACTATCCAAAATATAATCCGCTTGTATACTGGCGGTTTTTTGTATTCCCTTTGAGTATTCATCTTAGTCAAAAAAGAGGGGGTGAAGTTTGCATTTTAGTCGGCCATACTATCTCTTTTTTTCCATCCTGCCACTGGATCATAATCGGATTATGCCCGACCTGTTTGCCAGAAGGGTCCACCTTGAAGCGACCGATAACCGTTACTGTATCCATTGCAGAAATATGATTCCGAATTTTCTCGTTATCCAGCGATTGAGTTTTTTGAATTGCACTTTCGAATAATTGGCAAGCTGCATATGCTGATCCAGCATGATATGATGGGATTTTTCCAGTGAAATTTTTAAACACACGTATAAAATTTTTCGTACCCGGAAAGGTAATTCTCTCGCTGGGCTCCCACTGAGATGGACCGAATATTCTATTTGCTATAGTACCTGCATTATTAAAAAAATCCGGATGAATTGGTGCAATCGTCATTCCTAAGACCAATGGTCGATAGTCCATTTTTTGCATCAGGTTCAGTAAGTAATAGCAATCTGGCGGGTATGCTGAAACGATGAGCCTCTTAACTTTTGCCGCCTTCAACTCTGATACAATGGTGGGTAGCTCATTTTTCCCCTCCATGTATCTCTTTTCTTGATCAATGGTAATGTTGAATTTTTTGGCCCATCTTTTCACACCTTCGGCAACATCGATATTAAAAGGTGAAGCAGCATTATATACGATAGATACAGTATTAAGATCGTTACGAGCCATCATATCCAACAGGCCAATAAAATATCGGTTGGCCAAAGCATAGACGCCAAAAATAAATTGATAACCTCTTTTCCAGATAATTTCGCCTGAAGCTGCACAGGCAAGCATGAGAAGTTTGTGCTTCTCGCTGATTTCGGAGGCTGCTAAAGTGAGCGGGGTTCCATATGGAGAAAAAACGAAGTCTACCTGCTCATCCTCAATTAATTTTCGATATAATTCCTTTACCAAATCTTTTCGGCTTTTATCATCATATAGGACCAATTCCACTTTACGACCGAGAATTCCCCCTCGTTGATTGACTTCATGCACCCACAGCTTGTAGGACCTTTGAACCATTAAGGAAGGTTCTTTATATTTACCTTCTATCGAGACTGTGGCCCCAATTCGAATTGGAGAGCTTTCGGAAGCAAACGCAGAATCGTTACCCAATATTATGGCAAAGAGAATCATAAAAGATGTAAGGGAAAAAATCGATTTTATCATTTGGTATCCCCTTCATAAACTTCTAATTTTTTATTAGTTGCTCCACGAATTGGCATTTGATGGTTACCATTCATAGGCGTCCTATCTTGATAGAATAAAAATATTGCACTTTTTGTGCCAAATAGCTTAATTTTTGAAAAAGGAGGGTCGTTGTTACAGAGCCAGTGATTTTGTTAATTTAAACAAAATTATATTTTTTTGTAACTATTGATTCAATCAGCAGTTAACGTACCGAAATGAAAAATTATTTATTAACTATCAAAAACATGTAATACGCATTACGTTAATCCAAAAAGCCAGGCTCTATCAAACAAGTCCTGAGATACCTGCCTAAATTGTTTTTCTGATCATTGTATTTTTCACCATGGTCTTTAAGTGAACAAAATCTATTTGATTACTTATATCCGTTACGCCCAAGTCTGATGTCGACAACATATCTTTTTTTTCAAAGGGGCATTTCAATTCGATCAAAATTCCCATTTTGGATATTTTTTATAAATCACATTCATATTAAAAATTGTGACAAGAGAATAGAATTGTATTTCGGCGACCTTAGCGAAATTTGGTATCACAAATCAGCATACTCTCAATTAATT
>CAWJQU010000014.1:0-34284 GCA_963845145.1 uncultured delta proteobacterium | reverse complement strand
CGTATCACGCGAACTCGCCCGCAGTCTCAAGCTGCCCTTTGCCCAACGAAGAATATTTCTAGTAATGAGACGGAACAGGAAAAGATTACCATTCAGTTTAAAAAGTTGATTCGATCTGCCCGAAAAAATGGAGAGGCCGTGGGCATCGCCCACCCATATGAAGAAACCTTCCGGGTTTTAGCCCCGCGAATTGCCGCGATTAAATCGGCAAATCCACTTCGTCCCCGCCTCGGAAATCGTCCATATTCTTGGATAGCCCCCGAATAGCCAGCCATATACCCGGCCATATTGTTAGGGCAAAAGCCGGAGAGCATGGGAAAACATTGCGTTGTCTAAAAAAACATAAAAATAATTTTCGAATCAGGCCTCTGCCGGACGTTCCTGCCCCACGATACGGCTAATAGCGGCGTAAGCAATGCGACCGCCGGCAATTCCACCGCCGGCCTGAATAAAGTTAGGAATCAGTTCCGCCACCGCACCTTGAAGGCCGATGTTCGGCATCAGGGTCTCAGCTATAAAATAGACAGCCACCATGGACGCGCCCCCCAGAATCAGGCAAACCCAGTGCATCGCCTTGATTCGTCCTTGAGCCAAAGCCGCCAAAGCACCTTCAGCCCCCTTGGCCACCAGGGTAATGGGGGCAAAAAGGCCAAACCCACCAATGATATCCGCCAGAGCCGACCCGATGCCACCAGCTGCCGCCCCCCAAATAAAGCCATAACGCCCCCCAAGCAGACCCAGAAGCAATCCGGAAAAAATGACCGCCACATCCCCGAAGTTAAAATAACCGCGACTCGGCAAGGGCACTCGAATGAAAAGGGTTGTCAGGGTGATAACGGCTATCAATGCCAGAAAGGCAATTTTCAAATTTCGCATGTCAGTTTCCTCCCCCAGGCCAAATGGCCCGGCGTTTTTTTTAATGGTCTTTTTTCCAATCAAGCGTTTTGGTCCCAGTTAAGCGCTTCAATCAGGGGGTCGGGTAAGAAAGTGGGCCCGATTCTCCATGACCAACCGAGAATTTTCAATCTCCTCATAAAGATATAGATATAAAGCGATGATCAAACACGCATATTTTTGTAACAACCGACCTGATATCAAGCGAAATCCCTGACGCCCGGGTGGTTCCTGGTAAGTTTGCAGGTACCACTTAAAACGCGCCATGACCCGCCCCCCTTTGGAGAAAGCGGCCTTGAAAGTAATCAAGTCTATCCGGTGGACCATGGAAATGGGCAGGCGCAATAGATCCAAATAAGTGATAAAATTAAGTAGAAGTTTTAGAAAAATCAAGGAGCTCGGAAAGATAAGGATCTTGATCAATGAGTCCTGCAACCAATCATCGCGTCCCAAAAAGCGCGTCAGGTGAAATAGGCTTCCAAATCCAAGCAAGGTCAAAATGAAAGGGATGCAAAATTTGATCAGCCCCCAGGTCTCCCCTTGGAGAAGTGAACCATAGTGCGCCCAGAACATTCAATATAAGCAGAACGATTTGCACATCCATGCGGCTATAAAAGGGTCCGAAGACAAAAATCCCAAAAAAAAGCGCCGATGGCCAAAATAATCAGGGACAGTTTTACGACAGCCACGATTCGGTCTCCTCACGGTTACCGGCAACATTGGACCGACCGTGTCACCCCCACGAAAAGTGAGAATTCGTGTCCGGAAATTATCTCCCGGTTTTACAGGATGATCCGCATGGGAAACAATAATATAGGTGCGGATGAAGTCACGACTGATTTTAAAGAGATGCCGGGTATGCGCCGGGTACTTGTCAAACTCATCCAAAATACACACCTGCGTATGACGGTTCTGGCCTATCCATCGTGTGAGAATTTCCGGAACGGTTTTGGGGACGTTTTCTTTTTCAGTTACCGCCAATACCGCTTTAAGGGTATATAATTGGGTCCGAAAATCCTGCCCTAAGTATATAAAGGGCACGTGTTGTTCTTTTAGGGCGGGAATCAGGATCTTTTCGATAAAAGAGGTTTTCCCCAACCCGTTTACACCTGTCAGATAAAGACAAGTGGGTGACGCACCAAGTTCCAGGTTGTGGGATAGACATAAACGTAAGTGATGCTTTTTTAGGGGGTAGTTGCCTTTTTCTACTCGCATGCGTCCATCGCGACTTTTTTAATTTGGTTATCCTGCATTCGGTACACCCCCACCGGGTGAGTTTGGGCGGCAAGTTCAAATTGCCGACACAATCGTCTTCTATTTTCACGACTGACCGACTCCAACACGCCGCACAATAGCACTTGAATTTCTTTCACATCGAGGGCGCGAACCAGGGATAGGATCAACAGGCATGCCAAGATCGCCTGTTCTCCTCCGGAATAGGTGACCAGTTCCCGATCCGGCGTCACCCCTCGGATATTGAACGCTTCTGCACTCCGGCTCACATGAGCCAAAAGGTTCGCATCCTCCCGTTGGAGATAGAGCCACATCTCTTCTCTAAGGCTCGCTGCGACAAACAGGCAATTGACGTCCAAAATCAGATACGACCGTCCCAGCCGATTAAGCGTATGTTGTAAGCGCGACAGTAACATTATGGCTTGAGATCGGCCAGATGAGGGAGGATTCGATGGATGTGATGGTCAATCACTCTAAATGTCTTGCGGTACACCCGTAGTGAACGACCGATAGGATCGCGAACGGCGCTACGCCAACGGCCCTCTTCCGGCCATTTGGCCAACAGAAATACTTTCTCTTTAATCAATGGCGCCAATAGCCGCAGATGGTTTTGGTGGTACGGTTCCATGGCAAGGATAACGGTTGCCCGATGCAACTCATCGGGTTGCAGAGCCCGCGAACGATGGGATGAGATATCAACACCATTTTCTGCACACACTGCCACCGCATGGTCGGATGCCGGCTGGCCGTCGAGCATTTGAATCCCCATGGATGTCGCCACCAGCCGGACGCCGCCCGGATTTTTCCAGTGATGATTCAACAAGCCCTCGGCCATGGGGCTGCGGCATACATTGGCCGTACATACAAAGACGACATGAATCATCCGGAGCCCGATTATTTCGCCCCAGATTATTGAGCACCAGGGTGATGGGTCGAGACTCTTCGCCCGCACCTGCATAGGAAATGGGACCCGGCACACGGTAATCGTCATCACCGGCAACGGCTGCCAGCCACTTTTCGCGACAGGCTTGAACCACCTGAAAAGCCGGTGATTTAAGATCCACCAAACTTTTTTCTAAAACCAGGGCGAGTTTGCCTTTGCGCTCCTCCAGATGCATCAAAGGCGCAATGGGAATACCGATGGGCAGCCATTTCGAAAATTCTTTTTCCAGGTTCATGATTGCCGCCATCTGCCCGGTAGCACCATTTACGATTAGGCTAAATACCGTTTTACCAAGATTGTATGTATATCGGCAATCAAATTCCGTGGGGCTGCTGCCCCGTCCGTCGTAACCATAAAAATGGGTTTGGGTTTTGAATTTGGGGACCGATTTTTCATATATTCTCTCCAAGACCTTGGGAAGCGCGGCACCTTCTTTAATGAGTTTAGCCCTTTCAACGGCCTGTCGAAGGGTCTTTTTAGAAATAATGTCCGATCGCACCAACAAATACTCCGCTTCTTCGTTGTAATTAGAAAAAATGACCGAACCAAATTGGGTCGAATCCACCCCATCTCTTTCAAACAGATCGGCAAAATAATCTCTCCGGATGCCCAGCTTATAAATGCCCTTTTCCCGAAGCACGGCAAGATGATCTTGTACCATCCCCATAATCACCTTATCCGTCTCCACCAAAGAGAATTGAAAATTGCCGTGAGAGTCCCGCTCCGTGAACAAGCCCTCCTGAAAAAACGGTGGTATATCATTGAATAGCTCATCGTCATGAGCATTCCAAATGTTGATGCCGCCACGGGATCGCAGCCGACGAGCCAATTCACGTAGATAGTCGAGTTTGTCCTGCAGACGGGGATACTGGTGATGAAAATCCTGATCATGGGTTTTGTTATAGTCGGCGATAATGGTATTGAGTTTAATAATAAACACTTGAATTTCATTTATAAATTCGAGAACCCCTTCGGGGATCACCAGCACACCGCAATTTTTTCCCACCGCTGCCCGCCGAACAACGCCGTCACAAATAACCCGGGACAGGTGTCGCAGCGTCATACCATACGCACTAAATTTACCGCGACCGGTTGTCGCAGCCGCGGCCATTTTATCTTTCTCAACATATTCGGCCAGGTCTTCCCCGATCAAGGTCATGTTGGCATGGGTCTGCAACGCCACTTCCAGCGCAAGATGACTGGCCGACCGTCCCATCACTTTGCAAATATGCCAGTATTTCATGTCCGAATTACAGTCGGTACATAGATTGCTGATCTCCTGCGAAAACGCCCGGGCGGCTGTATGAAACCCGAAAGACATGGCGCATAAAACACGACCGTCGGCGTCACGCACCTGAACATCACCGTCAATGGTTTTGGGGACACCGATCACCTGAATACCGTCAGCCGCCATTTCCTGGGCTAAAAACGCCGCGTTTGTATTGGAATCATCTCCCCCAACAACCACGAGAGCATCCAGGCCAAGCTTTTTGCAGGTCTCCCGGGACAGAGTCATTTTTTCAACGGTATCTATTTTGGTGCGGCCGGTTTTAATCATGCCGAAACCACCTAAATTACGATAGCGATCCACACGCTGCTCGGTAATCTCGGTGACCTGATTATCGATAATGCCATCGGGTCCCATCAGAAACCCTAAAACGCGATTTTCGGGATTGGCCGCCCGAGCAGCATCGAAAAGGGCTGCGATGACGTTATGCCCGCCAGGCGCAGGGCCACCGGAAAAAACAATGCCAATGGTCCGTCGGCGGTGATGGTTCTTCAGCTCCGTTTCACTCGGCGATTCACGCTTCTCGATCCGCAGCAATGGGTTCTTAACCATATCCGGCAGCAGTTTTTCAGCCTCCTTGTCCACCGTAAAACGAAAACCCAAATCCGCAACTGTATGGGTAACCCCCGTCGCAAAAACCGTACACTCGGGCGGATGGTATGCCCGCCGCTCATCCAAAGCCGCATTGGTTGCCGTGATCACTTCGGCAACCTCTTTTTGAGTTAAAAAATCATCCAGTTTTGTTCCGTTGATATCCGCCATCTTTGCTCTCCTGCAGAATCTGTGTTAGCCGCGTTTTCCACCGATAACCCCTTCTCAACATTTAGGGTTTTTCGAATGCCACTTTTGTTACCCCTTATGAATGTACACGACTTAATAACCCCTTACCATCAGTGTCAAGAGGAAACTCAACCTGCCCGTAGCCATATAACAGTATGCCTTGGCGGCCCATATTGCCATAATTTCCCATATATTGTACTATTTAACAGTTAATCCACATCCTGTTGTGTTTTTTCTTTACAAATATATCATATATTGGTATGGATCGCCTAAAATTGAACCGGACGTTCAATGCAGGTTAAACTGACTATTCATTGCCTCATTTCGACATTACCCGGGCAAACAACCATGAAATTCGAGACCATGGTTTCGGCTCAAGGGATTCTTGGCATTTTCGCGAGAAAGTCGATTGGTGGGCTTTTTTTACGAGTTAATAATAAATAAGGATTCGGCATGAGGCTTAAACGGCTTGAAATTACCGGATTTAAATCGTTTTATGATAGATCGCGCCTTGATTTTCCTTCGGGAATTACGGCGATTGTGGGGCCCAATGGCTGTGGAAAAAGTAACATTGTCGACGCAATGCTCTGGGTCATGGGGGAACAAAGCGTCAAACAACTGCGCGGAAAATCAATGGAGGATGTGATTTTTTCCGGTACCAATGGCACTGCCCCGTTAAACATGGCCGAAGTCAATCTGATTATGCACAATGACAACGGTTCCGCACCGGAAGAGTTGCGCGATTATGCTGAAATCATGCTTACCCGGCGGCTCTATCGTTCAGGCGAAAGCGCCTATCTCCTCAACAAACAACCGTGTCGCTTAAAGGATATTCGCAATGTGTTTCTCGGTAGCGGCATGGGAACCCGGTCATACGCCACCATTCAGCAGGGAAATATCGGCACCATCACCGAAGCCAACCCCGAGGAAAGGCGATACTTTGTCGAAGAAGCCGCCGGTACCACACGGTTTAAGACGCGCAAGGTGGAAGCCCTTCGAAAAATTCAAGCCACGAAACGTAACCTTTTAAGGTTGGACGATCTGCTGGTTGAGATTAAGCGTCAGATGAACAGCCTTAAACGCCAGGCCGGCAAGGCGAAACGGTTTAAAAAATTCCGCGCCCGGGCGCGCAGCCTCGATATTCGCTTCAACCTTCAGCGCTACGACGACCACGTTCACAAAATCGCCGAGACCGAGCAAATGCTCGATGAGCTGAAAAACGCCGGCAGTTCCCAGGTGTTTTCCATCAAAAAAATTGACGCCGCGATCGAAGACATCAAGCTTAAGCGCCAACAAAAAAACGACCAGATTTCCGATCAAAAATCCAAAAGGTTTGAACTCCAACGCACCATTGATGGAAATGAAAATGCTCGGACCCATTTAACCCAGGAGTCCGATCGGCTGGCCGATGAGATCACATCCCTGGAGTCGGCCAAAAACACCTTGTATGAAAAAACCAATCAACTTCGTTCCGAGATTGAACAGGCTCGGTCCCAAATTACACTACTGGATGAAAAAATTACCGGGATAGAGCAGACCATCCGGTCCGAACGGAACGCCACCGAATCGGTACGTCGGGAGCTTGACCAGTTAAATCAAGCCCTGGAAACGGCAAAATCCGATCTCATGGATAAAATTGCTCAGGAAACCCGCTATAAAAATATTCAGCAACACGCATCCAGCAATAAGGAAAATCTTCAGCGCCGCTTAAAAACCAAGGCCGAAGAAGCACATTTGGCGCAAAAAGATTGCGACCGGTGCCGTCAAGAAAAAACCGGTGCCCAAGAGCAATTGAAATCCCTGAAGCAACAGCACGCCGAAGTCGATATCGAAATTGAGACCATTCGTAAAACCCTTGATGCGAAGACCGCCGCACTAGCACAAGCGCTGAAAAAGATTCAGGCCCTTAAACAAGAGCAGGGGCAAATCGGTTCCCGCCATATGGCCTTAAAAAAGATGGAGGCCAATTTCGAATGGTATCGTGATGGCGTTAAAGCCATCATGGCTTTAAAAAATCAACCGGCAACTGATCAGCATGGCACCGCAAAAGAGACCGCCAAAGAACTAACGGCCGGCATCGTCGCACTCACCGCAGATGTCATCGTTCCCGACCCATCTTATGAAATCGCGGTTGAAGCCGTGCTGGGTGACGCCCTTCAATACGTGCTCGTCCACGATCAAAAAAGCGCCCTTAAGGCCATCGATTATTTGAAAGACACCAAAGCCGGCAGGGGCGGTTTTATTCCCATCAATGGTTTAAAGCCTGCCGATCCGGAGACGCCCAACGCGTCTGATTTCCAGCCATTGCTCAATTTTGTCACGGTAAATAATCCATATAAAGACATCGCCCAATATTTACTGGGAAACGTGGATGTTGCCGACGACTTGGACGAAGCGCTAAAATATTTTAATCAAACCCAAACGAATCGGACCATTGTCACCCGGGCCGGGGATATCGTTTCCAGTCGGGGCGTACTCATCGGTGGCGGCAGCGACTCCCTTGGTGGCATTCTGGCAAAAAAGCAGGAGATCAAGCAGCTCGGCAAACAACTTTCTGATCTGGAACAATCAATTTCATCGGCCCAGTCTATCCGTATGGAAATTGAAAGTGAGGTAAAAACAGCGGAAAATCAGTTACAAAAACACATTGTAACCAAAAACCGTATTGCCGAGGATCAAACAGAGGCGGAAAAAACCCTTTTCAAAGCTGAGGAAGCGCTCAAAAGCGCCCAACGCCACTGGGAGGTTGTCCAGTTGGAGCAGGAACAATTGCTCGGCGAGGATGCCGATCTGGATGAAGAACTGAGCAAATATGACCTTGCCTTGGCGGATGTAACCGAACAGCTAAAAGAAGCGCAAAACACTGTGGCCAATATGGGCTCGCGCATTAAGACCGTATCGGAGCAAATAAAAAAAGTCAGCGCCCGTGAAGTGGACCTGAAACTTGAGCTCACCGCCCTAACCGCCCAGAGGGACAATCATCGTAATAGTCTTCGACGGTTGAGCGAATTTCAATCCGACCAGGAAACCCGATATACCCAACTGATTGGTGATATTGAAACGAAAATCAGGAAAAATAAGGGGGCCAAGGAAAAAGCTTTGGAACTCAAGCAGGCCCTATTAACCATGTATCAACAATTAGAAAATACCGACAATACCATCGAGGCGGGTGAAAAGGATTACCGTATCTTCGATAGCCATCTAAAGGAAAGTGAAGAACAGATTGCCGATATTCGCAGTCACCATGAAAAAACCCAGGAAGAAACAAGGATGTTGGAAGTCCGGCTGAGCGAGCTCACCATCAATCAGAATAATATCGCCGAACGTCTGCAAGAACGCTACCATCAAACCATTTCCGGATTTCGAAGAGAGATGGAGGGGGCCGCCCTGGAAAATCCCCATGATCCGGACATGGATTTAAGCCCGGAGGATCTCGCATCGAAGATTGAGACATTGCAACAAAAAATCTCCGCCATGGGAGATGTCAACATGAGTGCAATTGACGAGTTTCAAACACTTGAAACCCGATATCAATTCCTCACCGAACAACGTGAAGATTTGGACAGCGCCATCGAGGGGCTCCACCGCGTGATCCGGAAAATAAATCGGATCACTCAAAAGCGATTTAGTGAAACCTTGGAGGCCATCAACGAACAGCTGAAAATGGTTTTCCCCAAATTATTTGAAGGCGGTGTTGCCAAGCTGGTTCTAACAGAACCGGACAAGCCTCTCGAAAGCGGCGTTGAATATATGATCCAACCCCCAGGTAAAAAGTTAACTCGCATGAGCTTATTGTCAGGAGGAGAGAAAGCCCTTTCGGCCATCGCATTTGTTTTTTCAATCTTTTTGATCCGCCCCGCTTCTTTTTGTTTCTTGGACGAAATCGATGCGCCGTTAGATGAAGCCAATGTTTTGCGATTTAATGATTTGATCAAAACTATCGGTGAAAGATCCCAGATTGTAATGATCACCCACAATAAAAAAAGCATGGAGTTTGCCGAAACACTTTTCGGCGTAACGATGCCGAAAAAAGGTGTGTCAAAAATCGTCTCCGTTAATTTCTCACAGGCCGAAGCCTGATTATCCCATAAAGAAAGAAAACCCATATGATTTCGGTAATTATCGAAAATACGCTTGTATTTTTATCGGAAACACCCACTACCTACTTTCTATCCCTGCTGGTTTTGCACCTGCTTCTTCTCGTTTTACTCGTCACCCGCCGAAAAAAAAGAGGGCGCACCACACCTGATGAGCTACCTGATGAAATATTGGGAGAAGTAGAACCTGAAGAATTAGAGTTACCGATCGAATCCGATAGAATCGATAAAGAGGCGGATCATGTAGCGCGCGCGAGACCTGAGGTAAAAGACAGGGTCGAACCTGAAGAAGAAGCGCCCTTGCCGAAAGAAAAAAGTGTGCCAAAAGCGGTTCTTGAAGAGATACCCAAGCCGCCGAAAGAACCTTTTGTGGCACAACATGACCGTATCGGCAGGGAGACCGACATAAAACAGCAATCAACAGCTGGTATAGAACCGGTTGTTGAAATCCCTGTGCCGGAGATAAAAACGCACATCGATGAAACGCCCACGGAAGTGCAAACTGATTCAGGTATCGAGGCCAAAGGTGAACTGCCAACACCGGAAGTCCCATTACCCGTCGACAAAAAGGCGAAGAAGACTGAAAAACCGGCACGACTATTTACACGACTAAAAACCGGTCTTTCCAAAACCAGAAAGTTTTTAAATACCGATATCGATCAATTCTTCGCCGGTCGAAAAAAAATAGACGACGAGCTACTTGAAGATCTCGAAGAACTTCTGATTACCGCTGATATCGGCGTTCAAACCACCATGGACTTGATCGAACGAATATCGAAACGTTCCGCCGATATTACAGATGCCGATCAGTTAAAAAATGTGCTGAAAAGCGAGATCCAATCACTGATCAAAATGGATGCGCAGGATGAAGCCATCCCCCCCGACAGCACGGTCCGGCCCTATGTTATCATGGTGGTCGGTGTCAATGGTGTCGGCAAAACCACTACCATCGGTAAATTGGCCGCTCATTATCGGGATGACAATAAAAAGGTACTTATTGCGGCGGCAGATACGTTCCGGGCGGCTGCGGTTGAGCAGGTAAAAATATGGGCCGATCGCAGCCAGGCAGATCTGGTTTACCACCAGGATGGCTCGGACCCGGCGGCTGTCGCTTTTGACGGTGTCGAAGCGGGAATCGCACGAGATTGCGATGTGGTTATTATCGATACCGCCGGCCGCCTTCACACCAAAACCAATCTAATGGAAGAGTTGAAAAAAATAAAGCGGAGCGTCCATAAACGTTTAGAGGGTGCGCCACATGAGATTCTGCTTGTTTTGGATGCCACTACCGGTCAAAACGCTGTGACACAGGCCGAGATATTTCATGAAGCACTTGATTTAGATGCGATCGCGCTTACCAAATTGGACGGAACAGCTAAAGGCGGGATTGTCGTCAGCATTGTAAAATCATTAAATGTACCGCTTAAATATATCGGTGTCGGTGAACATATTAACGACTTCCAGAAATTTAACCCGAAAAAATTTGTCGATGCCCTCTTTTAATACACTTGATGCCCGATTCTCGGCAACACGTATATAACGGCCATTATTTAACGACATCCGCCGTTTTACTCCCCAAATGGGGCTTAAATACAGGGTATTTTGCTTAAACGCCCTGTTTTAGCGCTTTTTTGGTTGACATGGTTTGGCGATTGCTATAATTGGCCGTCAGGGGAGAGGGGAATGGATAACCCGCACGATATTCAAAAACATTGGGAGGAAAGATTATGACCAAAGCAGAAGTGATTGAAAAAATGGCCAGCGATGCAGGTATCTCCAAAGTGGCTGCCGGCGAAGCGCTTGCATCCTTTACCGGATGTGTTACCAAGGCACTTAAAAAAAAGGACGGTAAATTAACACTCGTCGGTTTCGGCACTTTCAGCAAAGTACGTCGCAAGGCCCGCAAGGGAAGAAACCCACAGACTGGTGAAGAGATCAAAATCAAGGCCCGCAACGTCGTGAAATTCAAGCCAGGCAAAAAACTCAGCGAATCCATTTAATTACTGAACCAAGCCCAAAACGAATTTCGAAACAGGCCGCTACGCTCTATTTACATAGAGGTTGCGGCCTGTTTTTATTTCAATTTTAAAACTTTCCAACTTTTTTTTAAAGTCCTAAGAATGGCTGTAGATATAATCTAGTAGGCAACTTCAAAGCGGACGAAGTCGCCGGAATGCTTGGTCCGTTCGACATCTACTTTTTCTACTAAAGCCATGGGAGATCCGCCCCTGCACCAGGAGATAAGTGCATCGACATCTTCTTGTACGCCTTCCATCAGTACCTCGACGGTCCCATCGGGCCGATTGCGCACCCAACCCACCACACCAAATCGAACAGCCGCTTTTTGCGTTTCAGCCCTGTAAAAAACGCCCTGCACTTTACCACTAATAACCACATGGGCACCCACTTTTTCCATAGTAACCGCCTTTTTTGTTAATGGTTCGATGACTATTCAAACGACGGTTCAGTTCCCCGTATCATTTCTGTAAATTCAGCTTCTGTGATTACCACGGTACCATGAAGACGTGCATTTTCAATTTTACTCTGGCCGACTTTGCTACCGCAAACCAAAAAATCCGTCGCTTTGCTCACCTGGGATTGAACTTTAGCCCCCAACCGTCGCGCCTGTTCCTGCATCTCCGCGCGTGTCCCCTGGCTCATCTTTCCGGTAAAGACAATCCCTTTTCCAAGAATGGGCGTCGAAACAGTTTTAACTGTTTCGACAGATGGCGTTCGTATCAGATGAAATCCCATATCCATTATGTCACAATAAGTCTCAATAAAATCGGCCAGACCACCCATAATGGCATGGGCCTTTATCTCACCAAACCCTTTGATGGCGGCGATCTGTTTCCAACCCTGATCCCACAATGATTCAAGCGGAAAGAAAGCCAAAAGCTTACGACTTTCACCAACCCCCAAACTTGAAATCCCCATTGCCGCCAGCAACCGCCAGTCTTCAACCGGTTGGGAAAGGCTGAGCCGACAGGCATCCAAAAGATTTTTAGATTGTATCGGTCCAAACCCAAAATCTTGAAAATCTTGGGCTGTGGCGGCATAAATCTTATCCAGTCGATCCATCCCATTCTCCACCAGTTTCTCAATGGTTTTAATCCCAAACCAATCGGCATTGTCCAAAATATGGAACCAATGATGCAATCGGGCCACTATTTGGTCGCGGCAGTCCGTCTGATTGCTACACCGCAAAAAATCTCCCCGCCAATTTAATGTCTTGCCGCACGAAGGACAATCGCGTGGAATCTCAGCATCACCCTCATCGCCTAGTACAGCTTCAAGCTTGGGAATGACTTCCCCACTGCGAATGATTTCTATTCGGGTTCCCACAGTGATTCCCAATTTTTTGATCATTCCCGCATGGTGAGCCGTCACCCGGTTTATCGTCGCCCCTGATAATCGTATCGGATCCACCACTAGTACCGGTGTTATATTACCGGTCCGCCCCACCTGCCAAGTAATGGAAGCGACTGTCGACGGTGCCGTTTCACCTCGTTTTTTATAGGCAATCTGCCATCGGTAGTGATGTGTAGTAGCGCCAAGATTTTTTTTTAGTTTCTCGTGGGTGGACTGGATGACAATCCCGTCCACTGGATAATCGACTTCTTCTAAAACATCATGATAAATGGTTTCGACCCCTTGTAACAACTCATCGCCGCTTCCATGCCAACCGGGGAGATCCGCATAGCGGATAAAATGAACCGCACCATCGTCCAGGGCCCTTTGAGCTTTTTCGTTGACCGTATCGGACCCAATGATTCCAACAACAAGATTTCGCGGATGTTCGAAAACCTCCGCCAAATGTGCGTCAAAATAGGAGGCTTGCATTACGACTTCACCAAGCCCGTTCCTTCGGCCGTTCACCGCGACAACACCTTTTTCAAAAACGCTTGTAATATCAAACCCATAAAGACCGTCACCACGGGTAACCAGATGGCCCCCGTCGTATCGTCCCGCCACCCCGTCGAGCTTGGCCGTCACTCTAAAATAAATGGGCGTTACACCGATCTCCACCGCGACTTTTTCTGCCCTTGCCACGAAAAGCGATAATTCTTTAGAATTATAAGCTTTTTGAATGGAAAGCATGGGATAGGGGTGTTTTAATTTTTGCTTGATCGCAAAATCTTCGGGTTCAACTTTTTTTAGGAAGGCATGTTCCGGAGAGTGTAGTCGTAATTGCTCAACCAGGTCGTCATAAATTTGATCGGGCACCAACGGACGGCCGCTGCGATACGCTTTATTATAAATGGTCAGCTTTTCGACCAGTTCGACGATTTCTTCTGCAACCATCAGCACTATCCTTGAAAAAAATCCTTAACAACCTGAACCCATTACCCCTTCGTTATTCCAATACAGCATCCGAGCAGCCCTTCTAGTGCGGTGATACGTCCTTTTTGAAAGGCCGAAGACTTAAATCCCGGCTGCCAGGTCAATGTGCTGAGCTCATCTGAAACAACCAGCAGGCCGGCAACATCTACCTTCCGAAAAGACGCGACGGATAACAGCGCGGACAGTTCCATTTCGACACCAATGACACCTTGTTTTTGATAATGAAGAACTTTCTGTTTGGTTTCACGATAGACGCCATCGGTAGTCCAGATCGGGCCTTTATGGGTATTAATGCCGGCGGTGTCAAAGGCGTTTGTTAGCACCTTGGAAAGCCCCGCGGCGGGTTGTACGGATTCAGTCTTCTCGTTTAGATAATGACGGGAAGTGCCTTCATCAATGACCGCTTGGGTTGGGATAATAATATCGCCGGTTTTGACCTTGGGGTCGATACTCCCGCACCAACCGAAGAAGAATATATTCCGGCATCCCCAGGCGATCAACGATTCAAGCACCATTGCCGCATACGGCGACCCCACCATCGGACCCACCAGAGAGAGCCCCTGTTGGTTTTTCTTTTGGTAGTAGAGCCGGCTTAAATAAAGATGGAAATAATTATCTGCCGAATAGTGCAATTGCCGGCGGCAGTATTTTAAATCCGGCTTAGGGCTGACCATCAGCGCAGCTGCCCCCAACTTTGGGGAGCGTTTGTTGACGACCGGATTTACGATGGCCGTATCTCCGTCAGAAGATGGCCCGATTTTTTTCATTCCGGTAAAACAAGTTGTGACAACTCATCCTTAATTTCGTCGATTGTATCGTAAAACCAGATGATATCTTCCATGCTCAAACGCCCGGCACGGACCGGCGCACGATCGCTTCCATCTTGTTTCTTTAAAATTCGCGGTCCAATTTGTACTTTTGGCTGCCCATTATTATACTGATTTATTGATATCACGAGGCCGGTTTCATCACAGCGCCAATCTTTTAGAAGTTTATCTTTTTCCTTGTCAAACGGCATACTTTCTCCTTTAGAATTTTTATTATCATCTTCACTAAACAGTATCTTCTATAGTAGGCTTCCCGACCATCATGCAAAGCGCCATCACCTCAGACAAGCCGGCGTATCTCCGCAGACCTTTTTACGGTCACGTTGCTATTTTTGAAAAATCGGCAAACTGATTGAATAAATTGGCAACCTGGCCAAGCAAAGCCAGACGATTATTTCGCAAGGTTTCATCTTCAGCCATCACCATCACATCGTCGAAGAATGTGTCCACGGGTACTTTCAAGGACGCCACTTTAATCAAAGCCCCGGTCAGATCTTGTTTGCCGAGGCGCTCGCTGATTTCCTGGTCTGCTTCTCGGCATGCTTGATAAAGGGCTACTTCACTTTCTTCCTTAAACAAAGCCTTGGAAACCGCCCCAATCGTTTCGGTTCCGGCCTTTCGTATAATATTACCCACACGTTTGAAAGTGCCCGCCAGGGCTCCAAAATCGGCTTTGGATTTAAGGGTTTCCAGGGCACGAATTCGATCCCAGACCAGGGGAATATTATCCACCGACACATGCGTAACCGCTTGCACGATATCTTTGGGATACCCTTCATCAACCAGCATACGAATGATTCGGTTCTTCAAAAACTCAATTACCTGGCTTTTAACGGCCAGCCGCTTGTCTGTATCCGGTATCGTATAAAGTGACAGGCCGTGTAAGACCGCCTCCCCAAGCGAAAAAGCAAAACCGTTGGCAGCCATAATTTGAATGATGCCGATGCCCTGGCGGCGAAGGGCATAGGCGTCAGACGCTCCGGTCGGAACCAGTCCGACACTGAAAAACCCGCAGATGGAATCGAGTTTGTCGGCAATGCTCACCACAGCGCCTGTGAATGATTGGGGAAGCGTGCCACCTGAATAGGTGGGGCGATAGTGCTCTTCAATCGCCGCACTGACTTCGGATGGTTCCCCGGCCGCTTGAGCATATATCCTTCCCATGACACCTTGAAGTTTGGGGAATTCCCCCACCACCTCACTGACCAAATCGGCTTTACTTAGCAGTGCCGCCCGACCGGCATAAGCCTTCAACGCCGGCGGTGCCTCGGTATGGCTACCGCCTTCGAGGACCTTGTCGCTTATCACCTCGGCCAGGTTTTGCACCCGCAGAACTTTTGCGTGCATCGTTCCGAGCTTGGCCTGGAACGTAACCCCGTTTAACTTTTCGACCCAATCTTCCATTGCAGCGGCGGAGTCGCTATCATAAAAAAATCGAGCATCCGCCAGGCGGGCCCGAATGACACGCCCGTGGCCATCGGCCACAAGGTCCATATCTTTTGCTACCGTATTGTTTACCGCCACAAAAGCGGGAAGCAAAGAGCCCTTATCATCGACAAGGGCAAAATATTTCTGGTGCTCCCGCATGGCGGTTATTAGAATCTCGGGGGGTAAAGAGAGGAAATCATCGTCAAATCGTCCGATAACCGGTGCCGGGTACTCGACCAGATTCGTGACAATGTCCAAAAGTTCATCATCCTGCAACACCTTACCGCCGATGGCAGCCGCCGATGCATCGATTTTATTTTTCACGTCACATCTGCGTTCATTTATATCCGCGATGACTTTGGCATCTTTCAAAGCAGCAACATAATCATCGGGATGATTGATTTTAATCTTTTGTGGGCACATGAAATAATGGCCACGTACATAACGTCCGCTTTTGACGCTGCCAAACACAAACGGAATAATTTGACTGCCATACAAAGCCGTCAACCGAATGGATCGGGACGTGCAAAGGTCACATGCAATTCACCCCATTTCATCCGTTTGGGAAATGCCATCGTCTCAATCACTTTAGGCAGGATGGTTTTAAGCAAAGTACGCGAAGCCAAACCTCGCTCCGTTTTCATTGCAAAAAGGTAACGCCCTTTATCCGTCTGTTTGACTTTAAGCCGCTTAACGGACACACCGACTTTTTCGGCAAATTTTTCGGGCCGCCTTTGTTGGTCGACCACTGTTATCGAATGCGATTTTTTCAGGTGGCCCAAACACTTCTTCCGATAATGACTGTTGTTTTCCCGCGACACCATTGACAATAATTGCAAGCCTTCGAGGGGTTCCGATATACTTCTACCTCTCCCGTAGCTATCCTCGCCGCGGCCAACTGCTGTGTCAAATCTTGAGGCCATAGCGTTTAAAGCCGGCTCTATATATCCGGCAGGAATTTCTTCTGAACCTATTTCGAGCAGTAATTTATCCATGGTTTCCTCATGTCGTCGATTTATTTACATTCCTCATCTTTTCGACAATCTTTATAGTTCATCTATTGTTTAGCAGGGGGTGCCCCATCGTTTCACGCTGCTTCAGATAACCTTCCGCACATGCCCGCGCCATGTTTCGAATACGCCCGATATAGCCGGTACGTTCAGCCACGCTGATAGCCCCCCTGGCGTCCAGCAAATTAAAGGTATGGGAGCATTTTAAGCAGAATTCATACGCCGGTAAAACAAGCCCCTTTTGGATGATTCGATTGGATTCGGTTTCGTACATACTGAATAATTTAAACAACATGTCTACATCGGCCACTTCAAAATTGTACGTGGACTGCTCAACTTCCTGTTGGTGTCCTACTTCGCCATAGGTAATCTTGTTATTCCATTTTAAATCGTAAACATTGTCGACGCCCTGAAGATACATGGAGATTCGTTCCAGGCCATAAGTTAATTCCACCGAAATAGGGTGAAGTTCTACACTGCCCGCCATTTGAAAGTAAGTAAATTGGGTTACCTCCATGCCGTCCAGCCAGACTTCCCACCCCAGCCCGGCCGCGCCCAGGGTTGGAGATTCCCAGTCGTCCTCCACAAAGCGGATGTCATGTTCGCCGGTGTCGACGCCTATAGCCTTCATACTTTGAAGGTAAAGATCCTGAACGTCCGCCGGGGACGGTTTTAAAAGAACCTGAAACTGGTAATAGTGCTGCAAGCGGTTGGGATTATCACCATAGCGACCGTCCGTGGGGCGACGCGAAGGTTGAACATAAGCCACATTCCAGGGTTCCGGACCTAACGCTCGCAAGGTCGTACCGTGATGAAATGTGCCGGCGCCAACCTCTAAGTCGTAGGGTTGAATCACCACACACCCTTTACGGGCCCAGAAGGTTTCAAGTGTGTGAATCACATTTTGAAAATTCATTTTTCCCCTCAAATTTGATATTTTTTGGAAAACAATTCGTTTTCACTAAGTCGTGTTCAGGGCCATTTTGAAAACCTCGGTTTTCCAACCCGACCCGACCCACTTTATCCTACAACAACCCCCCTGACGTCAATACCATGTTCGATCAACCCGGCCTTTGAATCGGTAGATACGACCTCGTCCCAAAGCGGTTTTAATGATAAGATCCGTTCATGATCGCCAAAAGCCCAAATACATCCACCCCCCCCGGCCCCCGTAAACCTGGCAGCACAACCCGCTTCATGGGCCCCATCCATTAGCTGTAAACCCAACCCGCCAATAACATCGGGTGTCAGTTCCATTCGAAGCTCGACTTCTTCGTTTATAGCGGCCACCGCCGACTGAATATCATTATCGGTAAGCGCCGCGGCGAACCGGTGTGTGCAGGCGATCATCTTTATCCAAGGTCTTCGATCCTCGCCGGTCATAAACTGTTGTAGCCATTTTCCGTTAATGTCATTGGAAACATGCGGCACCCCACAATAGGCCAGCAGCAACTGCTTTTCGAAGTGCTGGTGGCTGATTTTTTGATGAGTATTCGGCGGGTAATACTTCGATCTATCGCTGTCTGCATGCCATTCCCATGCATTTACCCCACCGTAAACAGCCGCCAGCTGATCCTGATATTCCGCACGGCACCATATTCACTGCCGATTCAATGGCATGGGCTATCAAAGCGATTGGCGTTTGGTTATGGCTTTCCGCCATGCCCCTCGCCCAGTCTGACGAGATGCCGCCACCAACGCCACTGCCGCAACCGAGGATCCGCCCAGGCCGCTTTGCGGTGGGGATGGCGAATCAATCTCAATATGAACGCCATGAGCCCCAAAATATGCCGCAACAGCAAACATCAATCCCAAAGGATGATCAAAGGGAACACGATCCTCCGGAAACTCGGCGGGTTCAAATCCCTGGGAGCTCACCTTGACAACGCCAGGGGTGTATGTGAAAGCCGCACTTGTGTACGCAAATTGATCGCCAGATTCACCGTTAACGGACGAAACCGACCGTAAGGGAAAATGAAGGTGGAGATGTCCAGGGTGCCGCCCATATCGAGCCGGCAGGGGCCGAAGCCGTCACGGTCTCGAATGGCCCCATTTCGCCAAAATCGCCATATTTCAATGAACCATTCAAATAATTCTGTCATCGACCGTATTCTCCTTGATCTAGCCGGACGGGTCGACAGATATCAGCTGCCGATCCCATCGTTTCGGATGGATTTTAAAAATTTTAAACTTCGAGGGGTTTTCCCCAGATGGTAGGTTGTAAAAGCTTCCAGTAATGATAAGGCTTCACCGGCGGTATCGGCACTAAAACGAGCGCGAACCGCCTGGGACAGATCTTTCTTTCCAAGCCAGATCAATTGTTTTAAGCGTCCCCTTCGTCAAGCGTATCTTTCCGGAAGGGTTGTGTTACAGCGGTCACAAATAATGCCTCCCTTGGTCATGTCAAAATAACAATACCCAGTTTTTCCACACCGGATTGCCACACCTAAAGCATTGATCAAAGCGTGGTGAAATCCGGTCAGAATCAAAAACCGCATCATAAACAATGATGCTCCACATCTCAACGGATAATCCGCCCGGCATCAAGGCCAGCTAAAGTAAAGTATGAGTAAATGATACAGGTCCGGTTGTTGATGATTTTCTTCAAGATGGATATCATTGTTTCAGCCCAATAACTGGCATAGGCCGTTTTGGCGACATTCGATCGAATATTGGCCAGGGGATTTTCCAAACTGGCTTCTTGCAAAATCGACATGCCCCTGCCTTTGCGGCAAACAGCCTCTATGGGCGCAAACGCCTCCAGGGCAGCCGGGAAATCGTTTGAGGCTTTTTTTTGCCGCTTTGGCCATGACGGCGATTTTTCCCCGGCTTAGGGTAAAAAGCGTAACAATGAGATCGAGCATCCCCATAAGCAACACGGCGCAAAACAATGGCCCGGGTGGTAAAAATCGCCATGGCCTAAATGCCCAGCAAGACGGTAGCGATCTTGAAATAAAAAAAGACGACTGACAATATCGATGGAGGTTGTGACAAACGGGCCGGTGGCAACCGCCGGATCTATATTCATTCGCGCAAACAGCATCGGAACCATTGATCCCACAAAAGCAGCCACCGCCATGGAACTCAAAACAGCCAGACATACCGCCATTGTTAAGCCAAAGTAGAGTATTGGAATTGGGCCACCGAACCGATGAGAAGACCGTAAAAGATACCCAATATCAACCCGACGGATAATTCTTTAAATACGACACGTGCCCATGTCCCTGATATCGAACCGGCCGGTGGCCAGCCCGCGTACCACGATGGTGGACGACTGGGTGCCAATATTGCCCCCCATTCCCATGATTACCGGTATGAATGCCGCCAGGTAGGTTAAACGGCTCAGACTGCCCTCGAAGCTACCGATGACATAAAAAGCAATAATGCCCGCCGATACAACTGGCAAAAAGCCAGGGCAACCGAATGCGGGTACTTTTCATACATTGACTTGGTCTCAACAAATTCCTCACCGACGCCAGCCATCTTGAGAATGTCCTCGGTCGCCTCTTTTCGAAAAATATCGATAACATCATCCACCGTCACGATTCCAACCAGGTGGTTACCGTCATCAACGACCGGAACGGCCAAGATATCATACCGCGCAACAATCTTAGCGACTTTTTCCTGGTCCATGTCCGTTTTGACCGAAAGTACATCAGTGGTCATGAAGTCTTTTAGGGGCGTATCGGGAGAGACGACGACCAACTGTCTCAGGGAACTGACGCCCGACCAAATGGTCGTGATCATCGACGATATATAAGGTAAAAGGGCATCTCCACTTCGAGATGTTCATCCTGAATGGACCGGATCGCTTCCGCGGCCGTGATATCCTCTTTCAAAGCGATAAAATCGGGGACCATGATGCCGCCGGCCGTTTCATCGTCGTACCGAAGCAACCCCTCAACCTCTTCAGACTCTTTAAAGTCCATTCGTTTTAGGATCTCATCGGCTTTAACCTGAGGAAGCCTTCCGATGAGATCGGCCACATCGTCCGTGGGCATCTGGGCAAGGATTTCTACCAGCGACTCGACGGGCATATCGGCCACAAGTGTAAGAAAGACATCTTCGTCCAACTCGCTGAACAAAACGCCCTTTTGCTCGAGGTCCGGTATCATCTCGAACAACCGGCGCTGATCCGATGTTGTGATTAAGTGGAAGACCACCGACAAGTCGGCGGCATGGGTTTTCACCACGATCTTCTTTAATGAGGTAACGGCATTTCGCCGCAGAAGTCGCTTGACCGTATCCGCCAGTCTTTTGGCCGGATCGGTTTGGAGTATATATTCGGGTTTGAGTCGGGTCTTACTGGTCATGACAACCTTAGGGAATCTCGATATTCACAATCTGTCCGCTTTTACCGGCTATCGGGACCCGTTGATCATTCAGCATCAAACGAACCCCATCGGCATCACCAATTAACATGTTAAATCGTGACGCCGCCGTTAAATCGAGTCGATCACCCATTTTTAGCCGATATTTGACCGCCGCCTGGTCATCGGCAATGACTTTTATCCATGTATTCTTGATAGCATGGATGGATAATAGATATCCATCCATACGAATCGTCGGGGCGGCATCGGTGCTCTGTTTATCCGAAGCGCCCGTTTTGGGATTGGGACTCCCATTAACCGTGGCCGAATTCTCCGTTTTTTTATTTGTCGCCCCCGCTTTTTTAGCGTCATCTTTTGGCGTTTCGCCGGTTTGTAGATTGGAAAGGGCGCGACTCTCCTTTTCGGAGGCCGTATTTGCATTCATCTTCCGGCTGATAAGGGTCATTGCATATACGGAGATGGTCGCCAGCACCACCAACAGGCCCAACGCGCAAATCAGCTTTAACCAACCCACCCTTATTGATTTATCCAGCCTGGATTGCTGCCGGGCCAGATCATTATAGGCACTCCGGTCTTGCTGATAAAGGCGAAGAACCTCGACTGGATCTGCTCCCACCGCCCTGGCGAATGCCTTTAACATCCCTTTGACAAATGATTCCGCCGGTAGAATATCGTGTTCTTCTTTTTCAATGGCCGAGAGGATCTGGGTTCTGATCCGGGTTTTTCCGGCCACGTCCTCCAGGTGAATCCCTTTTTCAATGCGTGTTTTCTGAAGAAATCGTCCGAAAGAGGTTCGAGTGTAAGGATCCGCTTTGGTTTTCATTTTATCAGCTTGATATGCGCCCTGGTTCGCAGATCTTGCAGCCACTTTTCATATTGTCGGTCTACGACTTGATTGTAAAGCTTATCCTCAATTTGCACCTTAACCTTATCAAAGGATTCCGCCGCATTGATCTCAATTTTTTCGATATAAAAGATCTGGTACCCTTGGTCGGTATCAATAATATCGGTAAATTCGTGGGGTTTAAGAGACTCAAGGGCCATTTGAATTTTAGGTGCCAGCGCGCTTTTCCCAATCAGGCCCAGCGACCCGCCACTTACGGCATTGGGTGCTTCCGAATATTTCCGCGCCAGCATGTCAAATTTTTCCCCGGCGATTAATTGATCCCGAACCGCTTTTAATCGATTGGTGACGGCAGCTATATCCGTCGACGTTCCTGTCTCAGGGGGAACCATCACGATATTTTTTAAGAAATACTTCTTTTCGCCCCCGAATTCCTCTGGATGCTTCTCAAAGTAAGCGACTACCTCTTCATTGGTGATAACGATTTTGGAACGGATCTCCCGATTCACCAGCCGGGCTCTTAGTATTTGTTCTTTAATTTTCCGGCCAAATTCGTCCAGACTGCTCCCCTCGGCTTCCAGAGCGACTCGCAGGTCCTCATCCGTTAACCGGTTCACGGATTTAAAACGCTCAATTTCCTGTTTTACTTCGGACGCCCCTACCTGAATGTTCAACCGCTTGATTTCCTGATCCGCCAGTTTTTCATCGATGAGTAAGGTTAGGCCTTCATCGGTCACCTTACGAAGCAACTTGTCTTGTTCGTCCGCAGTGGCGCCCGCCTTCTTAATTCTCTCGGCATAAGGGAGAATACGCTGGTTCAGCTCATATAAAGAGACAATTTCATCATTGACAATCGCCATGACACGATCCACGACAATTCCCCCGAAAACAGGTGTTGCCGTGACGATAAGGATGAAAAAGAGAGCCCAAAAAAGTCGGTCGCAACAAACCCACCACCGTCGGGAACCCCACTTATTTAAATTAATGGTATCGTTTGATCGAAGCTGACGAGTGATCAATTGCCCCGCCCCACGCCCCCTGCCGACAAATGGTCTTTTGGTTTTAGTCAAATGCCAATCCATGTCATTACGGAATAAAGTGATAAAGTAATTATTAAAACACCTTTAAGCAGGAGAATTTGGATACAAAACAGATAATTAAAAGGTGATCACGAGTTACCATGCCGGATCATTTCTTTCAAGATGTTTTTCGTTCGGGACAGATTGCGACGGGAATTATCGGTATCCATACGAACCGTCAGGACATGATTGGGTGATAAATGAAAACCATTTTTACGGGGGCTTGTGGTAATCCAGTCAATGATACCTGTGGGATTTTTTAAATGGGGGATAGAGAGGTAAAGCACCAATTGTTTTGCCATAAAATCAAGCCGTGTCACACCGGCTTTAATTGCAAGAATTCTGAGCAATATCTTCACCAAAAGGCTTACCACGGCTTCGGGGGGCACGCCGAAGCGATCCTTGAGTTCCTGTTTAAGTGCTGAAACCTCTTCGGGTTCCGTCATCCGTGTCAAGCGCCGATAGGTGGTCAGGCGTTGATCAATATCCGGCATGTAATCTTCAGGGATATGAGCTGCCAGAGGTAGATTGATTTCCGGTTCCAAGGCTTCAGCGCTCGTTTGCCCCTTGAGTTTGGCGACCGCGTCTTTCATCAGCCTTAGAAACATGTCGTAACCCACAGCGGCAATATGGCCGGACTGAGCGGCACCAAGAATCGTTCCCCCTCCGCGAATTTTTAGATCGTGCATGGCAATTTGGAATCCTGACCCCAAATCGCTATGGGCCATGAGCACTTTCAAGCGCTTTTTGGCGGTTTTGGTTAGCCCGCTTTCACGGTTGATAATAAGATACGCATATGCCTGACGATCGGAACGCCCCACCCGCCCCCGCAACTGGTACATCTGGGCCAATCCAAAACGATCCGCACGATTGACGAGCATGGTATTGGCCGTTGGCACATCCAACCCCGATTCAATGATGGTCGTGCAGACCAGCATATCAATGTCACCCCGCTGAAAACGATACATGGTGTTTTCGAGCTCATCCTCCCGCATCCGCCCATGAGCGATATCCAATCGCACCTTCGGCACCAACTGCTTCAATCGCCGTGCCATTCGTTCGATACCGGCGATATCATTGTGCACGAAATAGATCTGGCCGCCGCGGGCCATCTCCCGTTTAATGGCATCCCGGATCACGGACTCCTCATATTCACAAACATAGGTGGCGATAGCCTGACGATATTCCGGTGGCGTCGAAATCGTGCTGATATCTCTTACGCCTGTCAACGACAGATGCAGGGTCCGCGGAATCGGGGTGGCCGTTAGCGCCAGGACATCGACCGTGGTACGCATCCGCTTCAATTTTTCCTTATGCTTTACCCCAAATCGCTGCTCTTCATCTAAAATCACCAACCCCAGATCCTTAAATTCAACATCTTTGGAGAACAATCGATGGGTACCGATGACAATATCAACCCCGCCGGTCTTCAGTTGTTTGATAATCTCCTGTTGGTGTCCTGCAGATCGAAAACGGCTTAGACAGGCGACGGTATACGGTGTGCGTTTAAATCGCCCCGAAAAGGTGGAAAAATGCTGTTCGGCCAAAATAGTTGTGGGTACCACCATCGCCACTTGCTTGGCATTGTCCGTTGCCAGATAAGCCGCCCGCAGGGCTACCTCGGTTTTGCCGTACCCCACATCACCGCAAACGAGACGATCCATGGGCGTCGGTCGGGCCATGTCGGCCATGACATCGGCAATAACCTTTTTCTGATCCGGTGTTTCTTCAAACGCAAAAGAAGCCGTGAAATTTTGATAATCAACAGCCGGGTCGTTGAAAGCAAAACCATGATTGATTTTGCGGGCGGCATAAAGCTCCAGAAGTTCACCAGCGATCTTTTCTGCCGAACGTTTAACACGTGCTTTGGCCCGAGCCCATGATAATCCCCCCATCTTGTCGAGCTTGGGAGCGGCATCATCGACGCCCATGTATTTTTCAATCATGCCCATACGGTCTACCGGTAAATACAAGCGGTCTTCGTCTTTATAAACGATCAACAAAAAATCGTTTTTCAACTCGTTAACGGATAATTTCACTAGACCTTCATAGCGACCAATACCGTGATCGATATGGACAATGAGGTCGCCTGAATTAAGATCAGAAATATCCGGAGGTGGGGATTGCCGCCGTTGGGCAGGGCGTTTGGAGCGAATCGTCCGTGTATCAAAAATTTCATCTTCGGTAATTACCGCCAGGGATACTTCCGGCCATACAAAGCCCGCCGACACATTTCCGGCCATGACCCAGACACCCCCGGTTTTCAGATCTATATCCGTTATGGAATCAACCCTTTGCAGATGCACATCGTAAGCTTTCAGCATCTTTACCAAGGTTCCGGCACGTGCCTTGGTATGACAAACCACAAGCGTCGCACACCCGGACGACATCTGGGTTATAAGCCACTTCGACAAAGGCTGTAGTAAGACTTCGTTATTCGCGGCATGGACCATTTCCGCTTTAACCAGATCGTTATCCAGGACATTAAAGGCCACTTCAAACTCGGGTGACAACGGCTGGTCGCGGTCGACATTGACCGATAGCCGTTTCAGCATAACTGGTCGGTAAGAAGAGAGCCGCCGGGCCATTTTATCCCAGGATAAATAGAGTTTAATCGGTTCGACGCATAGCTGATTCGCGTCACACGCGGCTGCATAACCTCTATCAACCTGATCAGCCAGATCCCTGGCGGCTTGAGTGATTTCCGCTGGTTCGATCAGAACCATGAGCGTTGATTCCTGTAAATAATCAAACAGGGTATCAGAGGCGGAATAAACGATAGACAAAAAGCCCTCTATTTCGTTAAGGGCCCCTTCGGATTTCAACCTTCCGATCATTTCCCGGATTTGCGTGACAGACAAACCCTGTGCGGCAGCTTGCACCCGCAATCGTGTAGAGATTTCATCAATTTGGGCACTGTCGATAATCGCTTCCCGGGCCGGTAAAATGATCACTTCGTCCATTGATATTTTTGATCTTTGGGTAAAGGCCGAAAATGATCGAATGGAATCGACCATGTCACCAAATAATTCGATTCGGATCGGGTCTGGGTAAAGCGGGGGATAAATATCAATAATACCCCCGCGAAGACAGAAATCCCCGGGCTCTTCTACAAGTACCGATTGGGTATACCCGCCGCGAGTCAATTTTTCGGCAAACAGATCACGATCCAATGACTCACCCACCATTAAAAGTTCGGCATATTCCAAAAGGACCTGTTTGGGTATCAAGCGTCCCGATAAGGCTTCGATCGTCGTGACAATCAAAGGAGGCCCCGTTCCTTCCGTTAATCGGAAGAGTGTGCCGATCCGGTCAGCAGCAATTTTGCCCTGGTAAGAAAGCAATTTAAAGGGTGATACATTGTAGGCAGGTAATTCGTGAAAAAAGATTTGTTCTTTAGGTGCAAAAAACCGCAAATCGTCCAATAGCAGTTCGGCTATTTTCGAATTAGGTGCTACAATAACAACGGGTTTGTTCATCCGACGGTAAAGCTCAAATATACAATAGGCCTGGCCTGCATCGGAAATACCGGTGACGGCAACCGGCCCGGTTCGCGCTGAGATGATGTCAAACAATTTTTTCATAACACTTTTTTCTTGATTTTAAGACGTTTACTAAGTATCAAGTTTCTGCTGTTTAAATGCCGGCGTAGCTCAGATGGTAGAGCAGCTGATTCGTAATCAGCAGGTCAGCGGTTCAATTCCGCTCGCCGGCTCCATTAAAAACAACGGATTAAAATAACGGTTTAATGGGCTAGGTTCAAAAAGCCTTTGAGGTAGAATCCAATACCATATGAAAACCACTCCGTAAACGCCACGGATACAGATCATAATGCAGGCTTTATCAATCCTGTCGTACCCCTTGACAAGCCCACCGTCCCTATTTAATTTGACCCAACATTTAATTTGTCCAAACTATTTTGGCACAGCCATTTTCAAATAACCGATAGCCTTTGCGCCCTAAATGCACCTAACCCTTTAATGGACAATGTACTGTGAATTCTATCGACACGATTGAAGGTATCGTCAGAGAAATAATTGATCGGAGTTTTGAAGACCTCGAATCCGACTTCAGGGACGATAGCGACTACATCCGCAACATCAAAACCGTGTTGGTGGCCGTTGAGGCTTTCTTTAAAAATAATCTGGAAATCGCAACAAGCCCTGACAGTGTCATTCGGCAAATCCTTTATGATTATGCCAAAGAAAAATGGATGGATTACAAACTCAATGAACGGGATGACCGAAAAAAACTTTCGAACGAGATGGGGCATTCAAACGATCGGGAATATCTGAATTTTTATTACGACTATATTTATGACCGCGGTGTGTACCCTTTGTAATTCTTCTGACTCAAAAAAACCGGTGTTTCCTAAGGATATTAAATGTCTGAATCCAACGAATCACGAATAAAAAACGAACTCAATGAAATTTCTAAAAACATTGACTCAATTTTGAAAAATATTGAACAAGAGCGGGAGAAACTTCGGCACGAACGCACTGAAGAAGCCCCGGATGAAAAAGATAACCCGACGGAACAAAACCATCAATCGTCGGAACCCCCCGCATCAAACGACGAACTTAAATCCGGAGAACCCACCGGATAATTGGAAAAAGATGTTTATACGGCCATTGATGACCGGTTTGAGCAAGTGCGCTGGATTATGGATGATCTGAGGCCTAAATAATATGGCTGTCGTTGGTAGGTGCCTGCCACGCCCATTGTCGATAGATCCCGCTATTCGGGGCGTCTTCTTTCATAATCCACGGGCACTTATCCGATATGGACTCCCCTCTTAAAACCCACTACCGGGCAGCCGGAACAACTGATAAAACCCTATGACTCATGTAATCAGATGCAACGAGCAAGCCAGGCTATTGGCTTCCGATTGGTTCGATGTTTCGTACCTTAACAACTCATCCTACCATAAACTACTGAACTCGAATTTTATATGTTATTGATACTAGACCACTAGCCCCCGTTTTCCTCATTCTCGATCCGGTAATATTTAATAAAGGTACTCCATGAAACTTGTTTCAAGAGAGTATTTTCCTCAATAATTGATTCTTGTTCTTGATACACTACAATCGTCCAAGCACATTGTCATTGCAGAGACGAACGCTGAACTCACAATTATTAGTCTGTTGAACACGATTGTTTCCGCACTCACATTGACGCTTATTACAGATATTATCTCAAGTTTGCAAAGTAGCATCTAATGGTAAAAATATAGAAGATCCATTCTGGCTGTTCCCATAAGTATCGTCGCAATAATTAACTAACCTGGTAAGTGTTGTCGTGACTAACGGCAAGCCGGTGGGATATAGAATGCTATCTGAACCTATCGCTCGATTCGGTGATATTTATCAGGTATGCCTTTGTCCACTACGGCTGTTTTGAGCAATAGCGTTAATATTAACTGATCTTACGCCCTTTCCCGATTTCAACATTACGGATCGGTAATGACCTGGCTGATGATCAAATCAGGGCGGGTCTTGCCTTGGGTGGTAAAGCTTCATATCGGGCTCCCTAATTTCCTATCCATAATTGTCGCGAGCGACCACCTTCCAGATAACGTAGGTTACGCCACCTTCAGGATCGTTCACCTGATGAAATGTTTTTACAGTGCGCACAAAAAAACCCGATACCTTAAAGGTATCGGGTTTTTAAAAAATGCCGGCGGCGTCCTACTCTCCCACTTAGTCACCCAAGCAGTACCATCGGCGCTGAAGAGCTTAACTGCCGTGTTCGGGATGGGAACGGGTGTGACCTCTTCGCTATCGCCGCCGAAAACTGTAAAGACAATTTGAATAGTTCATGAAGTATACGGTTATAATTGTGCGAATTGTATTATGGCCAAGCCGCACGACCTATTAGTACCAGTTAGCTCAATCCATTACTGGACTTACACACCTGGCCTATCAACCTTGTAGTCTTCAAGGGGTCTTTAGTCCTGATGTTTCCATCAGGAGGGATATCTAATCTTAGGGTGGGCTTCCCGCTTAGATGCTTTCAGCGGTTATCCTTTCCGAACTTAGCTACCCAGCAATGCCGCTGGCGCGACAACTGGAACACCATAGGTTCGTCCATTCCGGTCCTCTCGTACTAGGAACAGCTCCCTTCAAATATCCTGCGCCCACGAAAGATAGGGACCAAACTGTCTCACGACGTTTTAAACCCAGCTCACGTACCACTTTAATCGGCGAACAGCCGAACCCTTGGGACCTGCTCCAGCCCCAGGATGTGATGAGCCGACATCGAGGTGCCAAACCGCCCCGTCGATGTGAACTCTTGGGGGCGATAAGCCTGTTATCCCCGGCGTACCTTTTATCCGATGAGCGACGGCCCTTCCATTCGGGACCGCCGGATCACTAAGACCTACTTTCGTACCTGCTCGAAATGTCTCTCTCGCAGTCAAGCTCCCTTATGCCTTTACACTCAACGGCTGGTTTCCAATCAGCCTGAGGGAACCATCGCGCGCCTCCGTTACTCTTTAGGAGGCGACCGCCCCAGTCAAACTACCCACCAGACACTGTCGTTCGCCCGGATCACGGGTCGAAATTAGAATCCTAAAATAACAAGGGTGGTATTTCAAGGTTAGCTCCATCCCGTCTAGCGACGAGATTTCATAGCCTCCCACCTATCCTACACATATTATTTCAAAATTCAATGTCAAGCTGTAGTAAAGGTGCCGGGGTCTTTCCGTCTTTTCGCGGGTAGACGGCATCTTCACCGCCAATACAATTTCACTGAGTCCCTGGTTGAGACAGTGCGGAAGTCGTTACGCCATTCGTGCAGGTCGGAACTTACCCGACAAGGAATTTCGCTACCTTAGGACCGTTATAGTTACGGCCGCCGTTTACTGGGGCTTCGGTTCAAAGCTTCTTCCGACAAGTCGGAATAACAGATCCCCTTAACCTTCCAGCACCGGGCAGGCGTCAGACCCTATACATCGTCTTGCGACTTAGCAGAGTCCTATGTTTTTAGTAAACAGTCGCTACCGCCATTTCTCTGCGGCCCCCTTCAGCTCCGCATGTAAAACGCTTCACCTAATGGGGGCACACCTTATCCCGAAGTTACGGTGTTATTTTGCCGAGTTCCTTAACCAGGGTTCTCTCAAGCGCCTTGGGATTCTCTCCCTGCCTACCTGTGTCGGTTTTCGGTACGATCACCTTGTTATCTCGCTAGAGGCTTTTCTTGGCAGTATGGGATCAATCAGTTTATTGCGCCAAAGGCGCATCCTCATCACTTCTCGGCGTTAAATGAAAGAACGGATTTGCCTGTCCTTTCCGCCTACCAGCTTAAACCACCTAATCCAGCAGGTGGCTGACCTACCCTTCTGCGTCCCCCCAATCACTCTCTTCTCCGAAAAGAAATTGATAACGAGGTGGTACAGGAATATTAACCTGTTTTCCATCACCTACGCCTTTCGGCCTCGGCTTAGGGATCGACTAACCCTGAGCAGATTAGCTTTACTCAGGAAACCTTGGGCTTACGGCGAGCGGGTTTCTCACCCGCTTTATCGTTACTCATGTCAGCATAATCTCTTCTGTACAGTCCAGCCGTCCTTGCAGTCGACCTTCAGTCCGTACAGAATGCTCCCCTACCGCCGCACACAAGTGTGCGGCCCGCAGCTTCGGTAATGTGCTTGAGCCCCGTTACATTTTCGGCGCGGACTCACTCGACCAGTGAGCTGTTACGCTTTCTTTAAAGGGTGGCTGCTTCTAAGCCAACCTCCTGGTTGTCTGGGCATTTCCACATCCTTTCCCACTTAGCACATATTTAGGGACCTTAGCTGGCGATCTGGGCTGTTTCCCTCTCGACCACGGAACTTAGCTCCCGTAGTCTGACTCCCGTAATAATAGTTGACGGTATTCGGAGTTTGGTTAGGTTTGGTAATCTGGTAGGACCCCTAGCCCATCCAGTGCTCTACCCCCGTCACTTAATTTACGAGGCTATACCTAAATATATTTCGGGGAGAACCAGCTATTTCCAAGTTTGTTTGGCCTTTCACCCCTATCCACAGCTCATCCAAGCAGTTTTCAACCTGCAATGGTTCGGGCCTCCACGCCATTTTACTGGCGCTTCACCCTGGCCATGGATAGATCACTTGGTTTCGGGTCTACTCCACGCAACTAAATCGCCCTATTCAGACTCGCTTTCGCTACGGCTACACCTGTCGGCTTAACCTTGCTGCGCAGCGTAACTCGCTGACTCATTATGCAAAAGGCACGCGGTCAGGCAGAATAAAGCTAAGTTAAACGTTTCATCCGAAGATGATCGAAAAACTCGCTATCTTCCGAAGAATCAAGCGTTAAAAACTAAATTCATTGCCCTTCCACAGCTTGTAGGCAAACGGTTTCAGGTACTATTTCACTCCCCTCACAGGGGTACTTTTCACCTTTCCCTCACGGTACTGGTTCACTATCGGTCACCGAGTAGTATTTAGCCTTAGGAGATGGTCCTCCCGAATTCCCACAGGGTTCCACGTGTCCCGCGGTACTTGGGAAATAGAAACAGAAAGTCTGATTTATTTCGATTACGAGGCTGTCACTCTCTATGGCATGCCGTTCCAGGCATTTCATCTATAAATCAGATTTATCACTTTCCGACGGATCCGGAAATCCATCCAATCTATCCCCACGACCCCGAACATACAACGCTTCCGGGCTTTAACATATGTTCGGTTTAGGCTGTTTCCCGTTCGCTCGCCGCTACTAAGGAAATCACTATTGTTTTCTCTTCCTGAGGTTACTAAGATGTTTCAGTTCACCTCGTTAGCTCCATCCGCCTATGTATTCAGCGAATGGTGACCCAGGATTAGCCGGGCCGGGTTCCCCCATTCAGAAATCTCCGGATCAAAGCTTGTTCAGCAGCTCCCCGAAGCTTATCGCAGCTAGCCACGTCTTTCATCGCCTCTCGGTACCAAGGCATCCACCATTTGCCCTTATTAGCTTGGCCACAAAACAATTGGCACAATTATGCTAACCGTACTTCATTTTTTAACATTTTCACTATTCAAATTGTCAAAGAACACTATTTCGATGTATTACGGTTACTCGAATCTTGATAATTAAGGAGCTCGGTCAAAATACTACTCAGACCAAGAGACACGAGAAGAGTTTAGCTTTGGTGGAGGTGAACGGGTTCGAACCGATGGCCTCCTGCGTGCAAGGCAGGCGCTCTCCCAACTGAGCTACACCCCCCAACGGCGTACGCTGTTGACATCACGCTTAATCGTTCGAAACGCGCTGGTACGCACAACCTATACTGGTGGGCCTGGATGGAATTGAACCATCGACCTCACGCTTATCAGGCGTGCGCTCTGACCGAACTGAGCTACAGGCCCTTGAAGTGAAAAGAGCATTCACAGTGCAGTTCAGTTGCCAGCGTCTTCCACACACACTCATGTCCGGCAACCTAAATTATCTTGATGCGAAACATCGCCGTTTCATATGCATCGAAATATCAAAGATCAAAATGTTTGATCTCTAAAAACTAAATAGTGACGCGTTTATCTGAGTCGGATTCTTACAAGGGTACTATCCTTAGAAAGGAGGTGATCCAGCCGCTGGTTCCCCAACGGCTACCTTGTTACGACTTCACCCTAATTATCAACCATACCTTAGGTGCCTGCCTTCCCGTCGAAACGAATTGGCCGAACAACTTCGGGTACTATCAACTCTCATGGTGTGACGGGCGGTGTTACAAGTCCCGGAACGTATTCACCGTGGCATGCTGATCCACGATTACTGGCGATTTCCAGCTTCATGGAGTCGAGTTGCAGACTCCAATCCGAACTACGAACTTGTTTTGAGATTAGCTGAACCTTGCGAACTCGCGACTCTTTGTACAGTCCATTGTAGCACGTGTGTAGCCCTGGACATAAGGGCCATGAGGACTTGACGTCATCCCCACCTTCCTCCCCGTTAACCGGGGCAGTATCTTTACAGCCCCCAACCGAATTGATGGTAACTAAAGATAAGGGTTGCGCTCGTTGCGGGACTTAACCCAACATCTCACGACACGAGCTGACGACAGCCATGCAGCACCTGTCATCGGGTTCCCCGAAGGGCACTCACTTTTGAAAAGATTCCCGAGATGTCAAATCCAGGTAAGGTTCTTCGCGTTGAGTCGAATTAAACCACATGCTCCACCGCTTGTGCGGGCCCCCGTCAATTCCTTTGAGTTTTAACCTTGCGACCGTACTCCCCAGGCGGAACACTTAATGCGTTAGCTGCGGCACAGCAGGGGTCAATACCCGCTACACCTAGTGTTTACCGTTTACTGCGTGGACTACCAGGGTATCTAATCCTGTTCGCTCCCCACGCCTTCGCGCCTCAGCGTCAGTATTGGTCCAGGAATCCCTTCGCACCGTGTTCCTCCTGATATCTACGCATTTCACCGCTACACCAGGAATTCCACTTCCCTCTACCATACTCAAGCCTGACAGTTTCAATTGCACTTCCGGGGTTGAGCCCCGGGCTTTCACAACTGACTTATCAGACCGCCTACGCGCCCTTTACGCCCAGTAAATCCGAATAACGCTTGCACCCTCCGTATTACCGCGGCTGCTGGCACGGAGTTAGCCGGTGCTTCCTTCAGTGGTACCGTCAATACCATACACTATTAATATATGATAACTTCTTCCCACTTGACAGAGCTTTACGACCCGAAAGCCTTCATCACTCACGCGGCGTTGCTGCGTCAGGGTTTCCCCCATTGCGCAAAATTCCTCACTGCTGCCTCCCGTAGGAGTCTGGACCGTGTTCCAGTTCCAGTGTGGCTGATCATCCTCTGAGACCAGCTAACCATCGTCGCCTTGGTAGGCCATTACCCCACCAACAAGCTAATGGTACGCGGGCTCATCTCCAAACAATAGCTTACATGTAGAGGCTATCTTTGATTTAATTAACCACAGTTAATTAAATAATATTATCCGGTATTAGCACCCCTTTCGAAGTGTTATCCCGAATTTAAAGGCAGATTACCCACGCGTTACTCACCCGTGCGCCACTTTACTCGCCAAAAGCAAGCTTTCGGCTTTCTCGTTCGACTTGCATGTGTTAAGCACGCCGCCAGCGTTCATTCTGAGCCAGGATCAAACTCTCCAATTAAATTGAACTGGAGTCTTACTATTTTTACCCGATCAAAGTAGAGCGTCACTATTTAGTTTTCAAAGATCA
>CAWJQU010000013.1:0-219979 GCA_963845145.1 uncultured delta proteobacterium | reverse complement strand
TAAAAGTTTGTCCATACTTATAGAAAGTGAGATTCTCAATGTCTTCTTTAGAAAAGACGAGTGTTTTGTTTGTCCCCTTAAATTTATCCACAATTTTATCATGTGGAAAACTGTTTTGACTCTTTTTTAATATATTTCTAATTGGTCTTAATACATTGTCCGGTTGTCCGCTGAACGCTCTCTTTAAAAGACAAAATAACAACCATTTTTTTATTACTTTTCTGTCTTCGACAGTATGTGTTGATTTGATATAATTCCTCGGAAGACCAATTTTTTTTAAATAATAAGCTATTGGTATTATGGCGTTATTTGATGTCAACGTGTCTCTGTTATAACCTAATGAAGAAACGAGATTTACCGAAAGGCGGATAGCTTGCGTTATATCATCCCAATTTTGTTCTATTTTTAGCATATTGGGCTTATTAAAATTATCAACCTTAAACGCAATTCCCTTAAGACCGCTTAATACGAGGCAAGATTTTAAAACAAAGTCTTTATTAAAGTTAAAACCATTACCTGTCGAATTGATTTCATCTACAAAATTAATAATTTCTTCCCTTGCATCTTTTTGCTCCCATTGAGCAGTCGCTATTGATAACAATAAATCTGAATAACTTAATTCTGTGCCTCCGCTATTAATTCGAATGAAAATATTTAGCACCTTGTCAAGTTTATAACTCTGCTCCAAATAATAACTAATGGTAGGCTTAAGATGGATAATCTTATAAAGTTTTGAAAGTGCTCTGTTGGCAAAATTAGATTGGTCTTTTCCGTACTTGCTCGTATCAAACAGGTCATTGTCAATTAGGAAACTATTTACCTGATCAAGCTCTTTCATGTCCAAAATGTCACCGACTTTGAACCAAAAGGAATTATTGTCTTTCGTTTTAGCTTCATCTGTAGTTAGAAATTTGAAAGCATATTCGAATTCCGAGTCTTCACTTCTGCTCAACAAATTCAGATACAGTTGTCGCTTAGGAAATGCCAGATCATTATCCCATCTTTTCCTTGGAAGTTTATATGCGTAATTGCCCCTAAGTCCCAAATACAAAGATGTTAGGCGTTGTTGGCCGTCTAATATTGCGGTTATTTCATCGTCCCCTGAGACATTAGCCTTTGGATTATGCTTATTATCCCTCTCATGATATTCTCTAAGAAACTCGTAAAAAGCATAGTCTTTTACCCTATCTTTTTGAACTTGCCAGAATAGAAATGACCCAATAGGATAATCTCTCATTAATGAATCAAAGAGTCTTTCGATTTGGTAAGTCGACCATATAAATTCACGTTGTATCGAGGGGAGAAGATATTTCTTTTCGTGAGTTTGTCTAATCACATCAGCTATAATTTTAGCTGTTTCATATGACATGATTCGTCCCTTTCACAGTTATTAATATTCAACAGATGTCTTGTTATAACCCGTATTAGGGCAAAAAATAGTTTTTTATCATTTGACTGTCGAGTGGAAACCATATTCGTATTTATCAGATTTTTGAAATATTCTTGTTAATTAGGGCGATTAGGGCCTCCTCGGAAAGTAAGTCGGTTTTCTTTGCCAGGGTCTCTATAACGACCTGGGGGCTCATGTTGGTTAAGATGGAAAGTTTTAAGGAATGTGGGCCAGGGTTTGTGCTTTGTTTCCTGATGGGGCTTGGGGGTATTGAATGGTCTAAAAGAGTGTTGATGATAGCTGATTCCATTCGTTGTAGACCATCTTTTTCATTTTGTTTTATGTCACTTCCATAAAGCATGTGAGCGAATTCAACATGATAGAGCATATTACATCTCCTGTCAGAATGTAACCTGGTCAAGATCGGGTTACGAAATGTGATTGTCTGGATTGTTGATTCGAACTATTGAGTGTTCTTTTCTCGGCACCTCCTATTTTTTTCTGGAATCGTCAAACGTATTATTGATGAGCCGTAGCGCTCGGTCTTCTTTTCTGCGGTCCCTTATTCTTCGCTCCTTGAATGGGCCGGTAGCGCGGGCTATGCGGCACTGTTGCCAGTTTTTTTAAAGCTTTCGATCCTGCTCAATCTCTCTTTTAATTCATTGTTTTCATTGGTCACACTTTCCAGCTTTTCGCGCAGCAATTCAATGTAATGATTCTGGTTCTCGACAGACATTTCTTCCTCCGGTTCCGGGTTAGAATTAGATATAGACCTCTCTCCCTCCTCTATTGGATAATTCTCTCATGTTAGCAACCAATCGATGGAACATTTTAGGCTTTGGCCAGCCGTATCGCATAATCGCCATAAAGAGTGCCCGTTAATGCTGGAGATATTTGTAAACCAATTATTTTTTATAGTCAATGTCAATAGTTACAGATTTTTTGTGCGTTTTCGGCGGGAACCGCGGACAAGATAGAGGTGAGTATGCGTCCTAAATAGATTTCCTTATTTAACACGCCCACCCTCAATATTTCACGACCATTAAAAGCAGCGATGAATGAGTCCGCAGCAGAACGTTTAGGGTTAGTACCTGCGCCGTCCGGCCATTAATTTATTGAGAATCGAAGAGGAGCTATCTGAGGTCCACTTGCGGCTGGCCACAGTCATAATCGAAAATCTCCCGGCCCTGGAATTTATCCGGCGATACGACAACGATAAGACCCTGTTTTATTGTGACCCTCCATATCACAAGTGCCCCTACTACGAGCACAACATGGTCCTGGAAGATTACATCGACCTGGCGGGTCTGCTGAGTAATATAAAAGGTAAGTTCATTCTAAGCATCAACGACCACCCCGATATGCGAGGTGCATTCGAGGCGTTCAATATCAAACCGGCAACCGTAAAATACACAACAGGAGTCGGTCAGTCGACCAAGGGAAAGGAACTGATCGTCACCAACTATTAGTCCATAAAACCAGCAAAACAGAGCCTGTCGAGACCGTTTCTTCGCCGGCGGACGGAATTGACCTTATAGTTATTAAATAAAAGTTTTGCTTGACCTGACAATCCCCAGCTATGATATCTGTATTATTAATGAAAATTGTATGTTCTCAATCTATCAGTAGTTTTATAAAAATTTTATTTAGAGGTAACAGATTGAAGCAGTTAATCCTAAGGTTAAGATTTTGTTTTGTTATTATCCTTGTTTTACCATTGTATTTTGTTAACTGTACAACTATTAGCCCCACAAAACCTAATGACCCTTTCGCTGGGGAATATCCAGAACTCACTACTGTCCGGTTAAAAACGTAGAAAGAAGTAGGCCTAAATCTACTTTTGTGATATACAATATGGGTCGCAACCAATTGTAATCACAGAGGAGATTTAGGCCATGGCTCATAGTAACACAATCTTTCATCAGATGCTACAATTTGTTCCAAGACATGATTTCAAGCAGATCGAAAAGGATGGATTTAAGCCTAAACGAAAGTATCGCCGCCTTGACCGCTGGGGACAGTTTTGTTCCATGCTCTTTGCCCAACTTACCGGCCAACGCAGTTTGAGAGACCTGGCCGGCCAAATGGCTTATAACACCAAGAAGCTTTATCATTTAGGATTAAAGCCTGTTAAAAGATCAACGCTTTCAGATGCTAATAACAGCCGTGATGCCGGGTTTTTCGAAAAAATGTTTGATCGACAATATCAAAGATGTGCCGCATTAGCTCCTGGGCATCGGTTTCGGTTCAAAAACAAACTCTATTCGTTTGACTCATCCACCGTTGATCTATGCCTGAAGTTATTCCCCTGGGCTTCATTTAGAAAGACCAAGGCCGGGGTAAAATTGCATACCCTGGTTGACCATGATGGATATCTGCCTTGTTTTGTCAATATTACCGAAGCAAAAGTACATGATATTCAGGCAGCTGTGGCCTTGTTAACGCTTCCTTCGAATTCAATTGTCGCCATGGATCGAGGCTACGTTGATTTCTCTTTGTTTAATCAATTAACCAAGCAACATCTTTACTTTGTGACCCGAATGAAACGAAGGCTCAAGCACACAATCGTTGATCGACGCCAGGTTCTTAAAAACAAGGGCCTTACCTCGGACCAAACAATTCGTTTTACCAGTAAAAAGGGTAAAGAGCTTTGTCCTATTGAACTTCGTAAAATCGGTTATCGTGATCCGCATACAGGCAAACACTATGTTTTCATTACCAACAACTTTGATCTTTCAGCCCGTACAATTGCCGATATCTATAAAGACCGTTGGCAGGTGGAGCTTTTTTTTAAATGGATCAAGCAGAATCTCAAGATTAAGCGCTTCCTTGGAACCGGTAAAAATGCCGTCATGACGCAGGTTTGGGTAGCTCTGATCGCCATGTTGCTACTTGCTTATTTAAAATTTACCGCTAAATTCGATCAAAGTCTTAAAGAGATACTGCGACTGATCCGTCTGAATCTATTTGACACAAGAAGTATTTGGGGTATTTTCGATGATCCGTCCCCACCACTCATTGTGCCAAACCACAGACAATTGCCTTTATTTATCAACGACTTATAACCGGACAGTAGTGATCCAGACTCTTTTAATCTATTAGTTGATAAAAACCCCTTGCTTGCAAAAGAGATTGGTAAAATACCAGAAATATATGACGGAATATCTGAAACTGAAGCTAAAGCTTTAAAACAAATGATTCAAATTTACGAGGAAAATAAAGAAGCATTCGATATGACCTTTAAGGAGATGTATGAAGTTGGTTTACCCGAGATTAGAAAATATTGTACGCCATTACAGGCACTTTTCTGGCTTTCGCAGGATGGGAAACTTCAGTCAGATATTGTTGATGAATATTCATTAGACCGTTTACTTGATAAAGCCTGGACACTTGAGAAAGATTGGAAAACGCTATTTAATGATGATGATAAGCAGGAAATAATTCAAGGTTTAAAGAGTGAAACACAGCGTAAAATGTATTCGGTATACTTTTCAAATTATGATGAGGCTACAGTTAGAAAGATACTATACGATGCGGAGAATCATCCAAGTATGTTTACACGGTCAGCAAAGCGAACAATCAAAAATGCCAAGAAAAGAGCTAATAAAGGCAGATGGAAAGATTTCGACGTCGTAACGTCAATAATAATTTTAAGTATCGATTGGGAGATTTTCCTGGGCCATTCATAACCTTTAAGAGGGGTTATGGAAATTGCACTGCTTTAGCTGATTTTGGTGCTTATTTATTGAAGAAAGCTGGGTATAAGTCTTTTGTTCGTAGTGTGTATTGGGGGCCTAAAAGCTGCAATGATTGGCACACCGTAGCAGGTATCAAACACAGTTCTGAAAAATATGAAATTGTTGTTCACTTCAACGGAACAAATAGGCACATACAACGTCCATTGACGTTGGGTGAATTGGATAAATATGCCTCATGGGGAAGGGAAATTAAGCGTAGAATGTGGAATCATCCACAAGGTTGTTGGTAGACTTACATTGGTCCTGATAGAATCTAACACTGACTACTAAAAAAAAATGGTAGTCACGGCAAAGCTTTCATATATCGCGAAAGCGATCCTGGTTTGACCCCTAATATCTCCAACAATGTTGTAAATATCAAAGACCTGTAAATATGCTGATGTGCTAAAATAATCAAAATGGGCTAAACAGTGATAAATTAACGGGTCTGGAAAGGAGCTATTCATCACCAATTTTTTAGCGAATAAAACTAGCAAAATAAAGCCTGTTGAGACGGCTTCATCGACTCGGACAGGTTTTTTGCGTTTATTCAATTTGGCCACTGAAATTTCTGATTTCAAATGCCAAATTTCTTATTTTACGTGCCGCGTTACACTCCATTTTGAATTGATTTAGTCCCATTGGGCAGCCACCATCGATAAGTGGTCTACCATGGCCTTCCGGGCAACTTCCGGCGCTTTCATTTCGATGGCTGAAAAGATTTTCCGATGGTGCGTGCAGATGGATTTATTGTGCGCCCGACCTTTAAAAAAGCGCCGGCGGGCCACATCGATATAATGGCCATAACGGGTTAAAAGATTTTCCAGCACATGAAATCGTAAAATATTCCCACTTGCCCGTGCAATGGCCAAATGAAACCGAATGTCCTCTTCAATGCCCAGTCGCGGTGCACTGATCTGAGATTCCATATGCGCCAGCAACCCATCCATGATCCGTAGATCTTCCGTTGTCCTGTGCCTGGCGGCCATAAATACACCTGCCACCTCAAGATCCATGCGCAAATCATACAGGTCTTTTACTTTTGATGATCCCCATCCAGTATTTGAGAGACAGTGTCGGGAATAACGGCCGCCCCCAAACTTTTCACAAAAGCGCCCTTCCGTTCCTTGATTTCGATAAAACCCAGCGTGGAAAGTGTATTCATGGCCTCTCTCAACGTTGATCGCCCCACACCGAAAAGCCTCGCAAGGGTGCGCTCCGCCGGCAATTTCTCGCCCGGGATCAATTGCCCTTTTTTAATCATCGATTTTATGTGTCGCACGATCTCATCGGGTACTTTCAGGGGGGTAATGATGTGAAATGTTTCGCTCATAGCTGATATTGGCCTCTTTTATTAGTCTCTCACCATGACAATGATTGCTTTACTGGTCAGACCAATTATTTGAAACTAAATCGATAGATCCCGTTGTCCGTCTCCTACATATCATACCAAGATATTATAATAAACCGAAAAAACGAGGTTGTGCGTCGTGCTTATTCATTGACATCGCCATATCTCCTTGCTATATCTGGTCTGACCAATAGATTGGTTTGAAATGGGCCAATTTGTTTGAAATAGAGTTGAAATAACCCGAATAAACATCCGAACGGCAACACCCAGGTGTGGATGATCTGAGTCGATCATGCAAACGGAGAATATCATGGGAAAAAGCGAAACCAAAATTGTGCGCACGACGAGCTGGTCTGCCGGGCCGGGATGTCACGGCGGATGCGGTCTGCAGGCGCATATCAAAGACGGAAAGTTGGTAAAAATCGAAGGGGACCCGGACCACCCCTGGAATGAGGGACGGCTCTGTGCGCGTGTTCTGGCCATGACCCAGTATGCCGACCACAAAGACCGCTTGCGCCGCCCCTTAAAACGCGTGGGCGCCCGGGGCGAAGGCAAGTGGGAAGAGATCAGCTGGGATACGGCCTTTGATCTGATTGAGCAACGGATGAACGCCATTCGAAAGGATTTCGGCCCGGAGAGCATGGTTTTCGCCGCCGGCACCGGCAGGGATATTTATCCCTGGATCTGCATGCTGGCCTATGCTTTTGACAGTCCCAATGTCATGTTCGCTTTAACGGGCAACGCCTGCTACGGCCCGCGCCTGGCAGCAGTGGATACGGTCCAGGGCGATTACGCGGTGTTCGATGCCGGGCAATGGTTTCCTGATCGCTACGACAATCCCGAGTTTGAAGTGCCCGAATGCATGATCATCTGGGGATATAACATCCACGCCACCTGCCCGGATAACCTTTTCGGCCACTGGATTATCGACTTGATGAAAAAGGGGACCAAAATCATCTGTGTCGACCCCCGCCTCTCCTGGTTTGCGTCTCGTTCCAAGCACTGGCTTCAGATCCGGCCGGGTACCGACGCCGCCCTGGCCATGGGCTTTCATTATGTAATCATTAAAGAAAAGCTGTACGATGAAAAATTCCTGACCCAATGGACCAACGGGCATCATCTGGTCCGAAAAGATACCCAAAAAACCCTTCGCGAAAGCGATATGACATCCGGCGGTTCCAAGGAAAATTATGTGGTCTGGAATCCTGCCAACGCTGAACCCGTTATCTGGGACACCATCGATGTGGGCTTGAGAGAAAAAGATGTCACCCCGATGATTTCAGGGGACTGTAAACTTAAGCTGGCCAACGGCCAAACGGTTATCTGCCACACCGTGTGGGATGCCTTCAAGGCTGAAGTCAACAAATACCCATTGGACGAAGTGGAAAAGATTACCGGTGTTCCGGCCAAAGATATCGCCGCCGCTGCCCGGTTTTATGCCAAAAGCAAGCCGGCCTCCATCCATTGGGGCGTGGCGGTGGATATGACCCCGGCCCTTACCCCGCTGGTACAGGCTATCTCCTGTTTATGGGCGCTTACCGGGAATCTGGACGTTCCCGGCGGTAATGTCACAGCCCGCCTGGCTTTCGATGTGGCGCCTTATGCGCTTCCGGGCAGCAAAGGCGCCATTCGCCTGAAGTCTGAAAAGCTGGATGAGTGCCGGATCGGCAAAGATCGTTACATGCCGTTAAATAAATTCTATTGGCGTGCCGCGACAGATCTGGCCTTTGAGCAAATTTTCACAGATGATCCCTACCCTATTAAAGGTCTCTGGTTGCAAACGGCCGGGGTGATGCAAGGGCTTGGCATGGATCCCGAACGTTGGCGGGCGGCCTTGAAAAAGCTCGATTTCATTGTTGCCGTGGATATTTTTCATACCCCCACCACCCAATACGCCGACATTGTCCTGCCTACAGGAACCTTTCTGGAAAAGGATAGTTTTCGCAGCTGGTGGGTGCCGTTGCAAACCATAAACAAGGCGATGAGCACGCCTGAATGCAAATCCGATGCGGAAATCAACTTTGAACTGGCCAAACGGTTCGATCCTGATTTTAAATTTAAAGACCTGAACGACCTGTTCGATAATATCCTGGAACCGTCCGGCATGTCCTTTAAAGAACTTCAGGAAAAAGGCTGGGCCTTTCCTCCCGAAGGTAGCAGTAGCCGCCCCTATCGACGTCATGAAAAGGGTTTGCTACGCGCTGATGAAAAACCAGGATTCAGAACCCCTACCGGACGGTTTGAATTGTGGGCCACGCTCAGGGAAGACTGGGATCTGGAGCCCTTGCCGCATCACGAAGAACCGCCTTTCACTCCGGTGAGCCGACCAGACCTGGCCGAACAATACCCGCTGATTTTATCCACCGGGCGGCGCTCGCCGGCCTTTTTTCACTCGGAACACCGCAACATCCCATGGCTGCGGGAAATCGATCCGGATCCGGTAGTGGAAATCCACCCCCAGACCGCCCGTGAACACGGCATCGGCAACGGCGAGTGGATCTGGATTGAAAACTGGATGGGACGCGTCAAATTCAAGGCAAAAATCACGCCGGTGGTACCCAGATGGATGATTATGGCGGCCCACGGTTGGTGGTTTCCTGAGAAAAAAGCGGCGGAACCCTCCCTGTTCGGCGCCATGGAATCCAATATCAACCGGTTGATACCCATGAGCCACCAGGGAAAAGACGGTATGGGAGCACCCATCAAACACCTGATGTGCAAAATATACAAATATTCTCCCGGGGAGGTGACCCATGGCTAAAAAACCCGAGTTCGGCCTTCTGATTGACTATGAATATTGTACGGGTTGTTTTACTTGCCAGATCGCCTGCGCCCAGGAATATAACTGGGAACCGGGAATGGGGGGCATCCGTGTTCAGGAAATCCTTCAGGCTTTGCCCAAAGATAAAGCCTATCTTACCTATTTACCGTTTCCCACGGAGCTTTGCGTATTGTGTAAACCCCGGACAAAGAAGGGCCTGGAACCGGCTTGTGTCAAACACTGTATGTCCGGGTGTATGAAATACGGTACCATTGATGAACTGGCTGAGGATTTAAAGAAAAAACCCCGCCAGGTTTTGTGGGTGCCGAAATAAAATACAGGATAATCGCATTTTTCTCGAAACCGTCCGGGCACCCACAAGGGGTGCCTCGACGGATGGTTATTCTTCACAACAACCTCGCCAACGCCGGTGGGCCCAGGTCCACTGTTCGGGGGCCGCTTCGATGGAGGCTTCAATATAGGTGTTGATCTTTTGCGTGATGGATCGTGCGGCCGCTTCCGGGGGCATATTGTTGTATGGGGCCGTATCCAGAAGGTCAACCTCAAGGCTGTAATCACCAGGCGCCCTTCGAAGGCATCTTCCCATGAATATCGGGCATTGATATTTAAGGGCAAGGGTAGCCGGCATGGTGACGGTACACGCTTTTTTATTCATAAAAAATAATTTTTCGCCTCGTCGGAAATGTTGGTCACACAAAAACACATACACCTGCTGCACCTTCTTGCGACGCATTTGGATAATATACCGAATGATACCCTCTTTATCGATATGATTCAGGCCATAACTTTTCCTTAACCCGATAAGATACTCATTTAGGATCGGATTTTTGACGTTACGGGCGGAAGCGGTTATGGTAGCCGGGGCCAGCAAATGGGCACCCTCCGCGCCCATCAACTCCCAGACACCTACATGCCCGGAAACGGCAATGGCCATGAGTTCTTTTCTGCTATTAACCCGCTTGAATTTTTTTGCGGCTGCCGGCGAAATAGCATGCGTCACCTGCACGCCTCGCCTTTTTACGATTCGTTCCATGGCCAAAGACTCGAAGAGAACCAGGAGGTTCGATCTGAAAGAAGCCATGCCAATATGGTAAGCCTGCCTTCGGTTTCTGCCGGTATCCATAAGGTTTGTTAAGGTTCTTTGGCGATGTTTGGCGAGAAGTATCCAAAACAGGGGGGTCAACACACTGGCCAGTTGCCCCCACATCACCGGCGGCAACGCTTTTATCAGTGATCCCAGACCGCGAAGCCCCGCAATGAGGACGTGCGACCCTAGGGGACTATTTTGTAGTTTTTGTATAGGCGGATTAGGATGATCAGGATGATGGATTTTTTTCGCCATTGATCGGCCCCGTGTTCAGCGCCCTTGGCCAAGCAGGGTATCGACATGATCCCGAATAGCATGGTGAATATCCTGGGGATCACCGGTACCATCTATACGACGAATCGATGTATCGCTTAACGATGCAAAGATCTTGGCCACCCGCTTTAAATATTCTTCTTTTTCAAACAGATCAGGCACGCCCTTGCGATGGATCTTTATGCGGTCGAGGCCGATCTTAACCGGAATGTCGATAAATACCGCCAGATCAGGCGCGGGACAAAAGGCCTCATTGTCAGCCCGAATTTTTTGAGGATCAAGCCCCAGGGCCCCCTGATAGGCCATGGTGGAAAAGTAATAGCGATCCAAAATCACCACTTTCCCAGCTTCAAGGGCCGGATTAATCAGGTCAGCCACATGCAGTTTTCGGTCCTCAATGAACAGGCGGTACTCTTCCTCCGGTGGTATTGAATCTCTGCCTTTTATGGCCAGGGCACGAATTTTCCGACCGTATTCACTATCCGTGGGCTCCCGGGAGAAGACAGCCCCGATGTGGCGGCCACACAGATCGTCGAAAAGCATCTTCGCCTGGGTGGTTTTACCGGCCCCATCGATGCCTTCGATCACGATTAGATGTCCTTGGGACAATTGATCAGTACTCACGGCCGGCCACCGGATTCATTCATCACATTAACGTTCATCGCATCATAAGATCGGAAGATGATCGCTTCACGCTCCCATTTCTCCTCGGGATAAGCCATAAAATTGGCCGTGGAAACCCATTTTTCAGCAACCTTGCGGTCGGGAATCGCTTCCATTCCGGTTCCGATTTCACTGCCGCTTACCGTATCCAGTACCACCGCCGTATCTCCATCGGACACAATGCTTAAGGGAACCTGATAATCGGTTAGCAACCGGGCGGCCGATAAAATTTCCCGCTGTCGGGAGCCCAATGACCCGGCGGCGCATTTAATGGCCATAATCATCCGCTGATCAATTTGGATCACCAGGTCCACGCACGACCGATACGTGTCATTCCCAATCGTGACTGTGAGGGGGTAATTAACGTGAATTTCAGTTGGGTTAAATTTTTTTTGATTGACTAAAAATTCCTCAACCCGTTGGCGATGGGTTTCAGCGCCCACATTGGGCACCGTCTGCCCGGTAATAAAATCGGTAATCGTTTCAGCGGTATTCATAGCGTTTGTCTTGCCCATTTGACCACCTGGTTTGTAGACTTGGTTTATCGAATTGGTTTATCGATTTGGCTTGTCCATCTGGTTCACCGGTCGCTTTGGATCAATTGCCTCTGCTCAGGATTAAGGAGTGCCCGGTCATTTGCGCCGGAGGATCAATGCCCATGATATCAAGAATGGTGGGGGCAATGTCACCGAGGACGCCTTCCTGCAACTGCGCATTTTTCAACGCGTCATCCACCAACAGCAACCGGACGGGATTCAGGGTATGGGCCGTATGTGGCTCGCCGTTTTCGTCTACCATGGTTTCCGAATTGCCATGGTCGGCCGTGATGAGGGCTGTGCCATTTAATTCGAGGATACGATCGATAATTCTGGCCAAACAGGTATCAACGGTTTCACACGCCTCAATCGCCGCTTTTAAAATCCCCGTGTGTCCGACCATATCCATATTGGCAAAATTCAACACAATAAAAGCATAACGTTCCTGATCGAGCCTTTTCAGGGCCTCATCGGTCAACGCCACCGCGCTCATGGCAGGCAGCTCGTCATAGGTCTCCACATGCCGTGGTGAAGGAATGAGGCAGCGATCCTCTTTGTCAAAGGGGATCTCCTCACCACCGTTAAAAAAGTAGGTCACGTGGGCATACTTTTCCGTTTCGGCAATTCGCAGCTGATAAAGCCCATGGCGGCTGATGACTTCACCCAGGATATCGGTCAGGTGAACCGGCGGAAAGGCCAGGGGTAACGAAAAATCTGCATCGTAAAGGGTCATGCAGACATAATCGCAAAAATTGGGGCAGTGTCTGCGCTCAAAAGACGAAAAATCCGGGTCGGTAAACGCCCGGGTTATTTCCCGGGCCCGGTCGGCCCGAAAATTAAAAAAGATTAGCCCATCGCCATCAGTGATAAACCCAGGATGCTGATCGGCACCGGTACGAATGAGAATCGGTTTTACAAACTCGTCATTTTCATTGCGCGCATAGGCGTTTTCAACCGCTGCCACGGGATCCGCTTCAAGACTTCCCTCGCCTTGGGTATAAAGCCGATAGGCACGTTCTACCCGGTCCCAACGTGTATCCCGATCCATGGCGTAATAACGCCCGCAAATGGAACCGATCGCGCCAAATTCCGTTTGATCGAGAAATGTTTGCAATTGGCGAATATAGTCAACCCCACTTTTAGGCGGCGTATCACGACCGTCCAAAATGGCATGCACAAAAACCTGTTTAAGGCCCCGCTTTTTGGCCAAAGACAACAGCGCATACAGGTGATCCATATGACTGTGGACCCCACCATCGGACAAAAGGCCCATCAAATGCAGGGCACTGTCATTTTTTAATACCCGCTCGATTACCCGACCAAAGGCCTCAATGTTTCCAAATGATTCGTCGGCAATGGCCTGGTTGATTCGCAACAGGTCCTGATACACCACCCGACCGGCCCCGATGTTCATGTGGCCGACTTCGGAGTTTCCCATCACGCCGGGCGGTAACCCTACCGACTCGCCGGAACACCGTAACCGGGTGTGGGGCCAGGTGGCCACCAACTTGTCCATGAAAGGTGTGTGGGCCAATTTAACGGCATTGTTTTGGGCGTCCTTCCGCAACCCCCACCCATCCAGGATCAACAGCACATGCGGCCGTATCTTTTCGTCCATCAGATCACCTTTACAGCAAGAGTATCCATTAAAACCCGGCTAACCGTTTTAACCATCATACACTGGTTGTTTCCGACTCAACGAAGCTTTCCGTTTCAATGCGGGGCGCGTCGGCCCAAAACCCTTCCAGATCGTATAGCTTTCGAACCGGATCGTAAAACACATGGATCACCACATCTCCGTAATCCAGGATAACCCAGTGACCCTCTTGTTTTCCCTCGACACCTAACGGTTTCAAATCGCTTTTTTTCAACTCCAGGCGAATATACTCGGCAATGGCCGACACATGCCGATGGGACCGACCACTTAAAATGAGAAACGTATCAGCAACCGATGTCAAGCCGCGTAAATCGAGCGCCACAAGTTCCATCACTTTTTTGCCGCTAACGGCTTCTAAAAAGGGTTTGAGTCCGGTGTCCATTTCATTTGTCATAAATAAAGCCTCTGTCTTTCAATATAATGCGCCACACGCTCGGGTAAAAGGAAACGAATCGACTTTTTAGCCTTGATCATTCCCCGTATCCGGCTCGAAGAAATATCCAGGCGCGTCACCTCCAACAGATGAACCGGTTGAAGGTGGATATGGGTAAAACACGAAGAAGATACCTGATACCGGTATTGATCCGAGATGTTAAGATGCAGGTTTTCCCCAACAACCTTACTCGCCTGCAATAAGTTATAGACGTTATTTCCAGGCCGTAACAGAACAATGATCGGCACGATTTTAAAAAGATCACGAAACCGATGCCATGTGTCGTATTCCTGAAAAGCGTCCAAGCCGATAATGAGACTTAGCGAAACGGTTTGGTCATACCTTCCTTGGAGTTGTTCGATGGTTTCAACCGTATAGGAAGGGCCCTTGCGACCAAACTCTACATCAGAAAGGCCGAGCCCGGGTGTGGATTCAATCCCCAGACGCACCATGGCCAGCCGATGCTCACCCGGGGCCGTTTGATGCGCACTTTTATGAGGCGGGCGCGCCGACGGAATCATCAGGACCTGATCCAGGTCAAAAGCGTCGCGGGTTTCCAAGGCCGCCCGCAAATGACCGTAATGAATGGGGTTGAACGTGCCGCCGAAAAGGCCGATTTTGGTTACATCCTTTTCCATCTTTAGCCTCATCAAATCCGCCGGCCGAACACAAGGGTCATGCCCTAAGCCGTCCGCACCTGCCCCTCACCGGTTACGATAAACTTGGTGGTGGTCAACTCCTTGAGTCCCATCGGGCCGTAGGCGTGTAATTTGGTCGTACTGATACCGATTTCGGCCCCCAATCCGAGTTGCCCACCATCGTTAAAGCGGGTGGATGCATTGGCAATAACGACCGAAGCATCCACCTCGCGAACAAACCGTTGGGCGCGGGCTTTATCAGATGATACGATCGCTTCGGTATGGTTGGAGCCGTAAGCAGCGATGTGTTCCAAGGCCTGGTCCATATGCGCGACCACCCGCACCGACAGAATCAGATCCAGGTATTCAGTGGACCAATCCGCCTCTTGGGCCGCTTGGGCCCAGGGAACCCACTGCCGGGTTCGTTCACACCCTTTGAGCGTTACCCCGGCGGTTTTAAACCGGCGCCCCATTTCAGGCAAAAACGTTTCGGCGACCGCCTCATGCACCAGCATCGTTTCCATGGCGTTGCAGACACCGGGCCTTTGGACCTTGGCGTTCAAACAGATCTCATAGGCCATACCCAGATCCGCTTCCCGATCGACAAACGTATGGCACACGCCTTTGTAATGTTTGAGCACTGGAATTTTAGAATGTTCCACCACGAACCGAATCAACCCTTCGCCCCCCCGGGGAATAATCAGGTCGATGGACGATTCCTGGGCCAACAGGCAGTTTACGGCCAACCGATCGGTGATCGGCACCACCTGGACGGCCTGGGACGGCAGATTCGAGGCGGTCAGGCCTTGGGCAATCAGATCGGCCAGTGCCCGGTTGGACTCAATCGCTTCCGATCCGCCGCGCAAAATAACGGCATTGCCCGTTTTTAGACATAGTCCGGCGGCATCCACCGTCACATTCGGCCTGGATTCATAAATAATACCGATAACGCCCAGGGGAATCCGCACCCGGGAAACAGACAGGCCATTGGGCCGCTGATAGGCATCGGTCACCGACCCTACCGGATCCTCCAAACCAGCGACTTCCCGCAAACCATCCGCCATGCCGTTAATCGTCGCCTCACTCACCGTCAGGCGATCGATCATGGCCGCCGATAAGCCTTTTTCTCCGGCCCGCTGGAGGTCTTTACCGTTGGCAACATATACGGCCGACGCATGCTTTATCAACATATCGGCAATGGTGAGCAGGGCTCGGTTTTTTTGGGCCGTGGAGACCCGCGCCATTTGTCGGCCCGCGGTTCGTGCGTCAGCGGCTATTTTTTTTATTGCTGCTTCCATGGTCATGGTTTTATTCCTTAGCCGATGTAATCGTCAGGTTATCCCGATGGATAACCTCATCGTAGGGCCGGCTTCCCAAGACCTCGGCGATTTGCTGCGAATGCAACCCCTTGATGCGACGAATATCCTCGGCGCTGTAGTTCACCAACCCCACGCCCAGGGCCGTCTCCCCTTTAAGGCAGCATTCTACCGGCGCGCCGATTTCAAACGTGCCTTCTACCGCCACGATGCCACTGGGCAACAGGCTTTTTCCGCGGGTAACCAGGGCCGCGGCCGCACCGTCATCAATCCGTAATACCCCTTCGGGCCGAACAGAATAGCCGATCCAGCATTTACGACGGGTCAACCGTTTCTTTTTAGGAATAAAAAACGTGCCCAGCGGATCGCCGTCAAGGATTTGAATCAGAATGTTTTCCTTACCACCATTGGCGATCACCATGGGTGTGCCCACAGCCGTGACTTTTTTCGCGGCCCTTATTTTCGATTGCATGCCCCCGGTACCCAGTGCCCCCGGAATCGTACCGGCGATTTTTTCGATTTCCGGACCGATGTGTGGCACTTCCCCGATGAATTCGGCATCGTCATGCTGTCGAGGATCCCGGGTGAATAGCCCGTCGATGTCGGTCAGGTTAATATAGAGATCCGCATCCATGAGAAGGCCGATCATGGCGGCCAGATTATCATTGTCTCCGAACTGGATCGACTCCACCCGAACGGTATCATTTTCGTTCACGATAGGCAGCACACCCCAGGAGAGGAGGGTGTGAATGGTGTTGCGGGCATTCAGATACCGCTGACGATCATTCAGATCATCACTGGTCAACAGTATCTGGGCGACCTTGATGCCATACCGGTCAAAGGCATGATCGTATTCCATAATCAAGCCGGCCTGACCGACAGCGGCAATGGCTTGTCGCCCCGGGGTGTCTTCCGGGCGCGCTGCCAGACCAATTTTTTTCAAGCCAGCGGCCATGGCACCGGATGTGACCAAAATCACTTCCAGGTTTCGATCGATCAAACGGCAAATCTGTCGGCTGATGGACCGCACCGCATATAGGTTCAGCCCATCCGAGGCGGTAAGGACATTACTGCCGACTTTGACCACAATTCGTTTGGCCGTGCCGATATATTCTTTTCGGTCAGGATTCATCCAGTCGGGCCAACTCCTGGGAGATTCGATTCGTTAACGCCGAAACACCGACCCGCGTGGCAAACGAGGTGCGTAGCGTTTCAGGCGCGCCTTGAGCGGCCTCAAAATGTTCGGCACCCCGAATCGCGTCAGGCAAATCGATTTTATTCAGTACCACAATCTGCAATTTACGGGCAAGCGCCTCACTATGCTGCTCAAGCTCCCGGTTGATCGTCCGATACCCAGCCAGCGGATCGTCGGATGAAACCGTACTTGCATCTATTAAGTGAACAAGTATTCGCGTCCGTTCCACATGTCGCAAGAATTGATGCCCCAGGCCGGCTCCCGCATGGGCGCCCTCAATCAAGCCGGGGATATCGGCCACAACAAAGGGCTCCGCGTGGTCCGGATACACCACCCCGAGATTGGGATGGAGGGTCGTGAAAGGATAGTCCGCAATCTTGGGACGGGCGGAAGATATGGCTGTAATAAGGGTGGATTTTCCGGCATTGGGAAATCCGATAATGCCAACATCGGCCAATAATTTCAACTCCATCCGAATGGTCAGCGTTTGTCCCGGTTCACCGGGTTGCGCCATTCGAGGAGCACGGTTGGTTGACGTTTTAAAACGGGCGTTGCCCTGGCCGCCTCTTCCCCCCGCAAGGAGAACCCACCGATCTTCCTTGACCACATCCTTGATGAGGTTACCGGTCTCATCATCAATCAACAATGTTCCCGGCGGCACTTCGATAATCAAATCGTCACCATGGCGGCCGGTTTTATTGCTACCCTGGCCGGGCGTACCGTTTTTCGCTTGAAGATTGGATTTGTGGCGAAGATGATAAAGGGTACGCTTGCTAGGATCGGTAACAATTATGATATCGCCGCCCCGACCGCCGTCGCCGCCGTTGGGCCCACCACGCGGAATAAATTTCTCCCGCCGAAAGCTGACACAACCACGACCGCCCGCACCGGAAGCGACTAAAATTTTAGTGGAATCTATAAATTTCACTGGAAGCAAGCTGAAACCCTCAATTTAGGCATGAGGGTTTTCATGATAAACAGGATCAGATATACGATCACGAAAAAGAGCGGCTTAAACCAACCAGACATAAGCGCATGGTGATGTGGTGCTAAATACCGGTCGCCGCGTAGGGGTGAGATGCTAAAACCACTACTGTGTGTAAACACTGACTTTTTTTCGGGTCTTTCCAAGTCGTTCATAGGCAACAATACCGTCGACTTTGGCAAAAAGGGTATAATCCCTACCCAGGCCGACATTTTCTCCGGGATGAATTCTCGTCCCCAACTGTCGGACCAGGATATTGCCGGCCCGTACCGGCTCCCCCCCGTAGCGTTTGACACCACGGCGCTGACCATTGCTGTCTCGTCCGTTTCGGGAACTACCGCCCGCTTTTTTATGTGCCATGGTAATTTCTCCTATATACGTTATTCTGTTTTAAATGGAAATCTGGTCGATTTTTACGGCCGTATACGGTTGCCGGTGGCCCTGCTTACGGCGATACCCTTTGCGTCTTTTATATTTAAAAACAAGAATCTTGGGGCTCTTGCCCTGATCTACGATATGGCCTTTGACCACCACATTTTCAAGAACCGGCGTGCCGATTGTTAGCTCATCGGCCCCTGAATAAAGCAATACGTTGTCGAAAGCCACTGATGCGCCGACTTCGCCCTCGACACGCTCCACCTGTAAGACGTCCCCTTCCCGGACTTTGTATTGCTTGCCGCCGGTTGAGATGACCGCATAACCCATGGTAATACCCTCCCTGGTTCCATTGCCGATGCATCACGGCAACGGCTATAACTTTTTATCCCTTTTATTACAGACATAAAACAAAGAAATTTAAGGTGTAATCGTCTCTTTGTCAAGATATTTTTACATTCATATTGAACATGGTGGACTTTTCCACCGATGATCGTATATTTAAACGATATTACTTAAGATTGATGAAATCGTAAAAAGACATAAAAAGGGATGGCAACGTAAAAAGGCCAAGTTCAAGGCGTCGCGAATCCCGTGTGATGAGGCGTACTTTTCGTACGCCGCAATCACGACGGGATGAAGCGCAACGCAGTAATTGGGCTTTTTACGAAGCCATCAAGATTGTCGATAGTAAAGCGTCACTGCTGACGCCCGCATTCAGGCGATCCTTACGGTACCACGGCCATTTATGTTCGAAAAACCACAAATCAAATCATCCCAGAACCGGAAAATCATTGCCTGGGATATGATCTCGTCACCGGAACCCTCCACTTTCCGAATCATCTCCGAAGAGCCCCTATCCATCCGGGTCCAGGGTCAACCCTATGCCGTGGTAATGCGAACACCGGGAGAGGAACTCAACCACGTAGCCGGTTTCTGTTTAGGCGAAGGTCTTATCGATACCCCCTCCGACATTAACGCTTTGGGTTTTTGCGATGGCGCCGACACCAATGTCGTTACCCTGACCCTAACCGCGACTCGGCGTGAGCAAGTTTCCGAATATATGGACCGTCGCAACTACGTCAGTCAGACCAGCTGCGGAATTTGCGGCAAAGAGATCGTCGATGACCTGATCCAGCACATTCAACCGGTCGTCGATGAAACGGTAGTCAACGGCCGGAAAGCGGCGGACACGCTGGAGGATTTGAGGCAGCACCAGCCCATGAACCAGGAAACCCATGCCAGCCATGCGGCGATTTTGTGCCAACCGGATTATACAATCCTTTCGGTAAGCGAAGATGTGGGGCGCCACAATGCATTAGATAAAGCCATCGGCCGGTTGTTTCGCCAACAACGTTTAGATGAAGCCCGCGTTTTGTTTCTCTCTTCGCGCACGAGCTATGAGCTCGTACAAAAGGCCGGACGGGCCAAAATCCCCATTGTTTTCTCCGTATCACGCCCGACCTCTCTGGCCGTAAATCTGGCCAAAAGCCTGAACATGACCCTGGCCTGCCTGGGCCGGCCCCAGGGGTTAATGGTCTTTTGCGGCGAACAACGCATCCACCTGCAATCGTAACAGTCAGACCTGATGGCTTCGTAAAAAACCCAATTACTGCGTTGCGCTTCATCCCGTCGTGATTGCGGCGTACGAAAAGTACGCCTCATCACACGGGATTCGCGACGCCTTGAACTTGGCCTTTTTTCTTTGCCATCCCTTTTGATGTCTTTTTATGTTTTCATCAGACCTATCAATACAGAATCAGGCGGCAGTCGCCTTCTTCAATTCAACATAGTACGATGCGGCCAGGGCGGCGGTACAGCCATCACCGGCTGCCGTGACGATTTGGCGGGCAAATTTTTCTTTGAGATCGCCGATGGCAAAAATGCCGGGTACATTGGTTTGGCATCTATCGTCGGTTAAGATATACCCCTCCGCGTTGCGCTGGATCACTTCGGGAACGATCTTGTCATTGGGCAGATAGCCGATGAAAATAAAGACACCATCAACCGTCAGGTTGCGCGTTTCACCGGTTTGAGTGTCTTTTAAGCCAACATTGTTAACCCCGTCCTCACCGGCTTCAATGGCCGTCAGCACCGTATTCCACAACATGTCAATTTTTTCATTTTCAAAGGTGCGCTTCTGCAGAATAGGGCTGGCGCGCAGTGCATCCCGACGGTGGGCGAGGTATACTTTGTTGGTAATTTTTGCCAGGTACAGCGCCTCTTCCACCGCGGTATCGCCCCCACCAACCACCACTACGGTTTTTTCTCTGAAAAAAAAGCCGTCACAGGTGGCGCAATAGGACACGCCCTTGCCGTAATAGTCATTTTCACCGGGAATGCCGAGTTTACGTGGATAGCCTCCCGTGGCAATGATAACCGATTGGGTCGTTAGGTTTTGACCGTCGGCAAGCTTGACCCTATGATATTTATCGCCGGGCTCAATGGCAACCACCTCGTCATAAATCGTCTCCAAACCCAGAGATTCAGCGTGCTGGCTCATATTCATGGCCAATTCCGCACCGGTAATATGCTCGAATCCGGGATAATTCTCCACTTCATCGGTCAAAGTTATCTGCCCGCCGGGAGCGCCGCGCTCAACCATGACGGTCTTGAGGCTCGCTCTCTGAGCATAAATACCAGCGCTTAATCCCCCCGGGCCGCCTCCGATAATAACCAAATCATAACGATTGTTTTCAGGCATCAACCATATCCTTTGAATATTTAGGTGTTGGCGATCGCGTCAAGCGAAAAACAGGTAAGCCGTTTTTTTATTCAGTGTACCGGTTATTGTCAATATTTATACGCTATCCGCCCCGCCCGGGATTTGCACCGCTGAATTCTTCCCCAAACGACAAACAATCCGTTAACAATAGAAAAGCAGTTTTCCGATATTGATCATCCGCCAACTTATTGTTAACCTGTAGCCCATCAATTAACTTACCAAAATGGATAGGAGCACTAATGGTTTCCCTGACCCATATCGATGATGAAGGCCGCGTCCGCATGGTCGATGTCTCTGACAAACCGGTAACCCGACGAACGGCCAAGGCTGAAGGAATCGTAACCATGCGACCGGAAACCCTGGAAAAAATTCAGCATCAACAAATTAAAAAAGGAAATGTTCTTGAAACGGCCCGTATCGCCGGTGTGATGGCGGCTAAAAAAACCGCCGACCTGATTCCCATGTGCCACCCCTTAAATATTTCCCATGCCGTCATCGATTTTTTTCCGAATGCCGAAACCGGTTGTATTCGTGTCGTAGGTGCTGTCAGCCTTCACGGTCAAACCGGGGTGGAGATGGAAGCCCTCACCGCCGTTTCCGTGGCCTGCCTGACCATCTATGACATGTGCAAATCTGTTGAAAAACAGATGACCATCTCCCGCATCGGTTTGCTTGAGAAATCCGGGGGCCGTAGCGGCACATTTGTACGCGACGCCGACGGGCACGGCGACCGCCCCGAACCCTCATGACGGTAGTGATGCCGAACCATGTCATATCTGGCTGACCCCACCATTCGTCTCATAATCTATATCGCCGGCGGCGCTCTCGGCGGAGGGCTAATCGGATGGTTGATTGCCGGATTTCGTGCCAACCGTCGGCACACCGCGGCCATGGCTGAAAAACGGATTAAAATCGCCGGCCTGGAAGAATCACTGCAGGCCAAAAACGAGGAAATCAGGCATGCCCGCTACAACCTGGATGCTTCCGCTAATGAACTTCGGGAAAACAGGCAGGTATTATTGGAAACATCCCAGGCCAAAGCGAACGCACAGGGACGTCTGGAGCGGCTGGAAAAGCTGGAACAAACGATCAATCGGCGTGAAACGGAAATTGGATCGCTCCATGAAACCATCACACAGCTCAAATCCAACCAGGCCAGGCTGGAAACGGTTCTGAAAAAAGAACGAAGCAGTACCGAAGATAAAATTGCCATGCTCGAAGACATACGGGCCGGTCTTACCGATACATACAAAGCCCTGGCCGCCGGCGTGATGCGTGAAAACAGCCGTGCTTTTTTAGACCTGGCTGGGGAAACCTTCGCCAAATACGTTGAATCGGCTAAAAATGAAGTTGAAACCCAACGCGTCGTTATGGGCAATGCCGTTAAACCTGTTGAAAAGGCCCTGGACCGGTATGATCAACAGGTCCAGGCAATGGAACGTTCCCGGGAAAGCGCCTATGGCGGCCTGACCCAGCAGATCAGTTCCCTGCTCAAAACCCAGAATGACCTTCAAAAAGAGACGGGACGATTGGCCAGGGCCATGCGCGTACCCCACGTCCGCGGAAGATGGGGCGAGTTAACCTTACGGCGAACCGTTGAACTGGCGGGAATGAGCGAACATTGTGATTTTACGGAACAGACATCGGTTCCGGCGGCCGGCAGCCAGCTCCGTCCGGACATGGTTGTTAATCTGCCCCATGGGCGACAGGTTGTCATCGATGCCAAGGTGCCCTTAACAGCCTATCTGGACTCCCTTGAAGCCGATTCGACGGAAAAAACGGACCGTTTATTGGATGCCCATGCCAAACAGGTACAGAACCACATCTACCAGCTTGCCCAAAAATCGTATTGGACGCAGTTCGAGCAGAGTCCCGAATTTGTCATCCTTTTTATTCCGGGTGAAAATTTTTTCTCCGCTGCCCTGACACGAAATCCTAAACTGATTGAAATCGGCGCCGAACGACGGGTCATCCCCGCCACACCGACCACGCTGATCTCTTTGCTAAAAACCGTGGGCATGAGCTGGCATCAAACCAAGGCGACGGAAAACGCCAAAATCATCGGCCAATTGGGTAAAGAGCTGTACGAGCGACTCCATGCCATGCTCGATCATGTCAACCAATTGGGAAAGGACCTGGAGCGCAGCACAACCAGCTACAACCGGCTTGTAGGATCACTATCCCGCCGCGTCATCGTTTCAGCCCGAAAATTCAACGAATTGGGGATTACTTCCAAAAACGCCCAGGCGCTGCCTGATGTAGACCTCATTGAAAAAAACCCTCGCCGCATAGAACCCGATATGGAGACTGAACCATGAAGCGAATCTGTACCCATAAAATGATGAGCGTCCAAATCATCATTATCGTGACCATACTGTGGGGCCTTGGCGGGTGCGCCCGGATAAAACAGGTGCCACCGCCGACACCGGAAACCGCCCTCATACCCGTCCATAGTAGCGATTTTCCCGACTTTTGAAGACGATTTGCAATTTGACGAATTGGAGACGGCCATTTCCCAAAGCTTGAAATACCTGGGCACGGTTTCCCCGGAAACGGTCTTTCGGTACGGCCCGGACACCTATACCGCCACCCACGTCATACGCTCCTTGAATCTGTTACTTTACAAAATCAAGGAGAAACCATCCGCCGACCAGCTAACTGCCTTTTTGCAGGAACGCTACCGGCTTTACCGCGCTTTAGGAAAACAGGAAACGGGTGACGTATTATTCACCGGATATTACGAACCGCTCCTAAAAGGCAGTCTTGTTCGGGATCAATATAATCAGTACCCGGTTTATGGCCGCCCAAGAGATCTTGTTACCGTGGATCTGGGTCGTTTCAAAAGTAAGTTTAAGGGGGAACGTTTGACAGGGCGGGTCACTAAAAATTCACTGGTACCGTATCATGATCGTTTTCAAATCGACGAACAAAATGCCCTTAAAGATAAAGCGCCTGTTCTCGCCTGGGTGAATGATCCCGTGGCCTTATTTTTCCTGCATATTCAGGGGTCCGGCAAGATCCAACTGGACACGGATAATTTCATCAACGTCCACTACCATACAACCAACGGTCATCCCTATCGCAGTATCGGCCGCTTATTGATCGAAGAAGGGGCAATTTTAAAGGAAAATATGTCGATGCAGGCGATTCGAGCATATCTGAATTCGCATCCGGAACGAATACCGCCTGTTTTTAAGCATAATCCCAGTTATGTTTTCTTCAGCATCGAAAAGGAAGGACCTCTGGGGGCCTTAAATGTTCGCCTCACCGGGGGCCGTAGCCTGGCCACGGACCGTCGTTTGTTTCCACCGGCCGCGCTAGCCCTGGTCACAACGAAAAAACCGATTGTGGACCATGAAGGAAAAATCGAACAATGGGTTCCATTTTCTCGAATCGTACTCAACCAGGATACCGGTGGCGCCATTCGCGGCACCGGACGCGCGGATCTCTTCTGGGGCAACGGCCCTTATGCCGAAATAGCCGCCGGCCATCTTCAGCATCCAGGACAATTTTATTTTTTCGTGTTAAAACCGGAGGCATGATGTTCATCTTGCAGCCTTTGGCCGTACCTTGACAGATACAGGGAAATAGACGATAAATGCGGTGATTATTCAATCTTTTTCACCTGCGTGGAGTGACATATGTTCGGCATAGGGATGCCAGAATTAATCTTAATCATGGCCATTGCCCTGATCGTTATCGGTCCCAAAAAACTACCGGACCTGGCACGATCTCTGGGTCGGGCTATGGGTGAGTTTAAGAAGGCAACCGGTGAGCTGAAATCGTCTTTGGGCGTGGATGAGGATCTTAGTGAGGTTAAACACGCCTTTGATGAAATGAACAAGGATATCAAGGATACCGTCAACATCAATCCACTAAAATCAGACAGTAAAACAGCAGATAGTAACACAGTGGATGAAACCGATCCGTCCGAGTCAGCGAAAGAGCCCGCGATTGAAGACGGAGTAGTACCACCCATTGGAGAACCCCAAGCAACAACCGATTTATGGGCTGATTCAGCTGGCAAAGGGAGCGAAGTAGTAGAAGAAGGTCCCATCGAGCCCGACACATCCGCACCCCGAAATTTTGACGATATCAATAAAGAGCCAGGAGATACCGTCGGTGACCGATGATGACGAAAAACTGCCGTTCACGGCACACCTAGAAGAGCTGAGAAGCCGGTTGATTGTCTCTTTCATTGCCATTGGCGTTGGCTTCTGCGTTTCCTATTTTTTTAAGGAACGAATCTTTGATATTCTAATGCGTCCCCTTAAGGCCGTTTTGCCGGTGGGTCAAAAGATGATCTACACCGGATTGCCTGAAGCGTTTTTTACCTATCTGAAAGTGTCCTTGCTATCGGGACTCATGATCGCCATTCCAGTGGTTTTATATCAATTCTGGATGTTCGTAGCACCAGGGCTATATGAAAAAGAGAAACGGCTCATGTGGCCAATCGTATTGCTCTCCTCGTTTTTTTTCTTAGGAGGCGCCCTATTTGGTTACTTTATCGTTTTTCCCTATGGATTTGAGTTTTTCTTAGGTTTTTCCAACGAAACCATTCAGGCCCTGCCGTCCATGCGCGAATACTTGAGCTTTTCAGCCAAATTGCTGGTCGCCTTTGGCCTGGCCTTTGAACTGCCGCTGGTCCTGACATTCATGGCCCGGTTGGGTATCGTCAGCGTTGATTTTTTAAAAAAACAACGCAAGTATGCTATATTAATATTTTTTGCCGGGGCCGCCATGCTAACGCCACCGGATGTGGTTACCCAGGTCATGCTGGCGGTACCATTGATGTTTCTCTATGAACTGAGTATTATCGGGGCGCGTATCTTTGGTAAAAAGCCGAGCATAGATGAAGAGACCGAAGGATGATCAAGTTAGCGTATTTAAAATCATATCACCCGACGGGAGAACACGCGCAATATCTTCCCAACGGTGTGTATAAACCTTTGAATATTAATTAAAAAAACTTGAATGAAAGGAGGCAGGCAGTGGCAAACAGATGGAAGATGGGAATTTTTACCGGTGTAATCCTGGCAATGGTGGGCTTCATGGCCTTTGGTATCAATGCCGGGGAGGCCACGGATGTCATCAAGATGGAAAATCCAGCCTATGAAAAACATACCAATGGTATTGTCATGTTCGGCCATGCCAAGCACGTTAAAGAGTATAAGGCCGGATGCGGGGAGTGCCACCATGATGACAAAGGCAAACCCCTGGACGAGCTAAAAGAAGGGGATGCGGTCCAGAGCTGCATCGAATGCCATAAAATACCGAGTGAGCGCCCCAAAGGCAAAGACGCACCCAAATTAAAGAAAAAAGAGCGGCTGGAATACCACGCCGAAGCGCTGCACTACAATTGCAAGGATTGTCACAAAGCCTTCAACAAAAAGAACAAAACCAAAAAGGCACCGACAACCTGTAAGAAGTGTCATCCCAAAACCAAAAAGTAAGCATAGCACCGTTACTTAGAAACGATTTGCGGGGCGGGTATTCAGTCGGAAACTCGCCCCGTTTTTGTTTGCCATTGAACGGCATGTCGCACCATGGCAGGCGCCCATTCCGGGGTGCCCAGGGCATGAATGTGCGTGTAAAGCGCCAACACATTTTTAAGCCCGACCCCATCTCGACCTTGAAAAAACCCCGTCCCTCTTTCCATGGAAAATACCAGGTCTTCCGCCATACCGTACCATTCGGATACCTTGGAATAGTGAAATTCATGCCCCTTGATAACCGTACCCACGGTGAAATAGGGATTCTCGCGCTCCACCTTCAACATGGTATACCCGTGTCCCTGAGGTCTTTTTGAAAATCCACAGACGAGCGGCAAGACACCAGCCATGGGATATGAAATGCCCTCCAGAACAATGGCGTCTCCCAGATACATCAGACCACCGCACTCGGCATAAATAGGAAACCCTTTTTCCGCCAAGGCCTTGATGGTATCACGAAAATCGACATTCTTCGACAACAGTTCAACATGGGTTTCGGGAAAACCGCCCCCGATATAGAGGCCATCGAGCTTGGGCAGAGGGTCGGCGGACAAAGGACTGACATAGACCAGGTTTGCACCGGCCTCAGTTAAAGCTTCCAGATTTTCCGGGTAGTAAAACTGAAAGGCCGAATCCCTGACGATACCGATTTGCACTGTTGCTGCCGTCGATTTAGAGGCAACGGGGGCATGCCCGGTGACGGGTTCTAAATGATCAGGCGGGGATGTGCGTTTGATCGGTTTTATTCGGTCTATCTGTTTTGAAGGTTGGATCTTCTCCCGAGCAATAGTGGCAATGACATCGAGGTCCACACTATCCTCAACCACCTTGGCAGCCGCAGCCACCGCATTTTGCGCCCATTGATGCTCGTGCGTGGGCACCAGCCCCATGTGACGCTCAGGGAAATCTTTTTTTCTCAACTTACCGATGGCGCCCACAACCTTGACACCGCAATGGTGTTCAATGCTGTTACGTACGATCCGTTCATGACGGGGACCCGCTACGCGATTCAAAACAACCCCTTCGATGGCCACATCGGCATCGAAATGCAGGCACCCCAGGAGCGTGGCGGCGACGGTCCGGGTGGATTTGGTACAATCAAGACATAAGATCACCGGCACGCCCATGAGCTTGGCCAGCTCGGCGGTACTGGTCGACCCGGTCAAGTCGATTCCATCGAACAGCCCGCGATTGCCTTCGATAATTGCCAGGTCGGACGGACGGATATGGGTACAAAATGAACGAATGACAACGTCTGAAGAACAGAGGAAGGTATCGAGGTTATAGCAGAGTCGGTCGGCGGCCAGGGAAAGCCAGCCGGCATCAATATAATCCGGCCCTTTTTTGAAAGGCGCAATGGTATTGCCGCGATTTTTCAAGGCGGCAATCAGCCCGATGGAGAGAACCGTCTTTCCCGATCCCCCCCGCAATGCGGAAATGATTAATCGCGGCACTGCCGTTTTTAAAGGTTGCATTGGGAACCGGGAATAAGACTTTAATTTACACTAAAAACCAGGGACGACGCACGCTGATTAATCTTCGTGTTCGGCCGCGGCCTGTTTACCCGTACCGGGAATACCGTACATAGAGGTACTGCCACTGGACCAATACTCCAGTTCGCCTTCAACAACCATCCGGTTTACAACTTTTTTAGCTTCACGGGGCTTGACCTCTAAGATTTTTGAAAGATCATTAAAGTAGAATTTGGACTTTGATTTGAGTTTTTTCTGTAATCCCTCAATCAATTTGGTTTTTGATTCCTCGTAATCTAATGCCATCTCTACGTCCTTTGTATTGATCACGCAAAGGGGTGCGGCAATCCCGCTCCCCTTTGCGAAGATCAGAATATTTAGAATTTAAACAATGTGGATTGACGCCAAGTATAATACGCCGGATCACGGAAATCATCAATCAGGTGATGAGTAAATTCCAATTCGCATTTCTCAAAGAATCGCTCCCATCCGATCCGCTCGGCCCATTCTCCGACGCGTTCGTACTTATTGGCGCCGGTGGAATAGGCTTCCACGATCTTTTTGATGGTTTTGGTCGTGTTCTGCCACAGCGGGGGCTCGTTGGGAATAAACGCCACCACAACCTTGGAGAACTTCGGCGCGGTTATCCGATTGGAGACCTTACCGCCGGCCATAATGACGATGCCATCACCATCCTGGTCTGCAAGAGGCATGGCCGGGCACATGGTATAACAGTTACCGCAGAACATACAGCGTTCATTCTTGACGGCCACACTCTTTAACTGTTTTCCTTCGGCGCCTTCCACCTTAGACGGTTTGATGGCCGCGGTGGGGCAGGCAGCAATGGCCAACGGAATTTCGCACATCTTGTCCAGATACTCATGGTCTAACATGGGCGGTTTACGGTGATATCCTAAAATAGCGATATCAGAGCAATGTACAGCACCGCACATATTTAAGCAGCATGCCAGAGACACACGCAATTGGGCCGGCAGACGATGATCTTTAAAGTCATCGAACAGGGCGTCCATGGTGGTCTTTACAGGACCGGATGCGTCCGTGGCCGGGGTGTGGCAGTGGAGCCATCCCTGGGTGTGAACGATATTGGTGACACCGGCGCCGGTACCGCCTACGGGGAACTTGTAACTGCCCGCCGGAAACGTTCGGCTTTCCAGATCCTTAACCAAGGGCTCGACTTTATCTTCGCTGTCCACCATGAATTCGATATTATTACGGGTGGTCCAGCGGACATAGCCGTCACAATGTTTATCGGCGATGTCGCAAATCTCGGTAATGAGACCGGTTGACATAAGTCGGGCGCCACCGCAACGAACGGTGAACACCTTGTCGCCGGATTCGGCCACATGGACCAAAACACCGGGTTTTAAAATTTCATGATAGAGCCATTTCCCCTTATTTGCAGCGATGACCGGGGGATAAAACTCATCGTATTTACGCGGACCGATGTCGCTGATCCGGTTTTCCATCGGCTTGTCAGTATTATAACCTGAAGAAACAAATGCCATTGTTATACCCCCTTATCTCTGATGTTTATTCCTGAATGCGTTGACATCACGTTCCCATCCGCCATCGACTTCATCTTCTTTCCAGAAGATGTACGGATTGGAGCGCGGCTCTTGAACCATTCGAGCATCAGGTTTAAGGCCGAGGGCTTCAATCAGTTTCTGAAAGCCTTGGCGTTTCATCAACTCACCCAGTCTCTCGCGGTTCTTCCCTTCTTCCATCCACCAGTCCCAGATCGGTTCGATCACATTCTCTTTGATCTCGGTGTAGGGGGCTTCCGCTTTGATAAAGGGTATAATCAACGATCCCATCTGGGCACCATCTAAGATCGGCGCTTTGGCGCCGGCCAGAATGGACAATCCGCGGTCATCACCGATGCGTAAAGCCCTGGGCATGACATTGATGCAGTGCATGCAGCGCGTGCACTCACGGTTATCGATCATGAGCTTTTTGTCTTCCATCCACATGCATTTGGTGGGGCACAGGTTGATGACTTCTTTATTGATGTTGAATGCGCCCCAGTCACGGCCGGAGTGGGCACCGCCGTTAGGGGGAATCTCCCCGCCTATATAGGCCTGAACGGCTTCTTGGTCAATTTTGATATCATCTCGCCAGGTACCGATAAAAGCAAGGTCGGAACGGGCAATGGACGCCACGCAGCAGTTGGGGCACCCGTCAAATTTGAGTTTAAACTTATAGGGAAAGGCCGGTCGATGCAGCTCATCCTGATACTCTTGGGTCAAATTATAACACAGATCCTGGGTATCGTAACACGCCCATTCGCAACGGGCCGCGCCGATACAGTCTGAAGGGGTCCGCAAGTTGGAGCCGGAACCGCCCAAATCCTGATTCATGTTATGGCTCAATTCATAATAGATCTCTTCCAGCTGGGGCGTGGTGGTTCCCAGGAAGATGATATCGCCGGTGGAGCCATGCATATTGGTGATACCGCTGCCACGAAAATCCCACAGCTTGCAAAGATCTCTTAAGAAATCGGTCTTGTAAAATTTTCCGCCTGGCTGGGCAATCCGCATGGTGTGAAAATGGGCCACACCGGGAAATTGCTCCGGCTGATCACAGTACCGCCCGATTACACCACCACCGTACCCGAAAACCCCAACGATACCCCCATGTTTCCAGTGGGTTTCGCCGTCTTTAAAGGAAAGTTCAAGTATTCCGAGGACATCTTCGACCACGTCCTGGTTGATTTGAAATTCTATTCCTTCTTCGTTTTTCGCCCTTTTTTCGGCCTGCTGTTTCAGATCGGACACAAAACTCGGCCACGGCCCAGCTTCAAGCTGGTCCAATAGAGGGGTCTCATGCTTCATGTTGTTACCTCCATTACGTTAATGTTTAATTCGTCTTGTCAAATCGTTTTGGGTACCGGCAAAGCGGTGCGAATCCTCACCTCCTCTCGTACAAATTCTTATATCTTTTATTTTTAAATCAGTATGTTACCCAATCAAAGCTATTGGTCTCAAGATTGTCTCTTGCGACCACCGACTTTCCACTTTTAGCCGACCCGAATCGCTTAAAAAGGGCCAATTATTTATTGTTGGAATAAGTTGATTACTTTAAAAGTATTACGATAATCTGTCAATGAAAAAAGGAATTTCCATTAAAATTATCGACGGGTGGAGAAGGCCGGCTAATGGCAACCGGAGGGCGAAAGTTCGGCAATGCTTTTAAAAAGCGCCTTGGCATGATCGTATTGGTGCAATGCCATCAGATGACGCTCCGGCGATTGGGATGGGTAGGCATTGAGTGTGTCTTCAATCCTGATGATAAGATCCGTTGTCGAAAGCTGTAATAAATAATAGCCCATGATGTCTTTAACTGAATCCGGCATCTCTGAGATCCGACCCTTGACCGCCAGGCCTTCTAAAAAACCGAGCAGGGTGCCTTCTACGGCCGAATCATCCACCCAAATAAGGTCACCGGTACCATCAACCCGATCGATCCGCGTGCGCAAGCTAAGATGGACAAAAAATCGGAGCAGTGCATCTATAATAGTCGCTGGATCGCAGCCCTTTGCATCCACCAGGGATGAATACCCCCGCACAGTGATCAAACGGACAATGGGCCGGCTGTCATGAACTTGAACCACAAAATCACCCGCCCCATGGTGCCATGGAAAAACCTGTTCAAAGGTTTGCAGGTCATAATAGTAGGTTAAAATTTTGGCCACCTGACGAAACAGGATTTTTTTTTGGGTGGTGTCCAGAATCACCCTGCGGTTTGGATTCCAAATGCTCAGGGTTGGGTGCGGTGTATCGTTCAGATGGACGTGAAACTCGTGAAAACCGCTCAACCACTCCCCTAAAAACATGGGTAATCGATGTGGTTTTTCTTCACATTCTATGACCGCCTGAGAATAAACGGCTGGAATATACCGTTGCGGGAAGACGCTGTTTAACCGATACAGCAGATCGAATTCCGAGCGCAACCCGGCACGTCCTTCGGCGGAAATGGCGACGTTTACCACAAATGAGGCCTGTTCGTTGCCCATCCACACATTCACCCGGGCGGGGTGGTAAAAGGCGCCGTGCTTTTGAATAATGATATCGATACGATCAACCGTCTCTAGAGCGATAGTGTGGCCCTGTTGCTGGGACAAACCGTAACTGAGGCCGTCATCAACAGTGAGAAAATCGCGCACAGCCGTAAAATAGCTACCGTAAGATATTGAGAGAAGGCCGGTGGGTATGGCGCCAGGTCGACGAACCGGAATGGCTGCCCGCCATTCCGGCATGTTGGCATCAACGGGGTGTTCAAGATGGTACAAAAAATAGTTAATGTTCATCCATCCCGGGTAATTTTTGGCACGGGTAAATTTTGGCAAGAGTGAATTTTAGCAAGGGTGAATTGCGGATCGCCAAAAGCTGTTTACAGGCGACATGAATTGACGCGCCCCGAATCATTGACGCTGTCGATTGATTTCATCAGTAATTTCCGGCGCAACCTCGTATCCCAAATCCACGGCACGATCGTAATGCTCGATGGCTTTGTCCGCCTCTTTTTTTTCGAGATACGCGATCGCCAGGTTGTTATGCGCTACGGCAAAGTCAGGGGCCAGTTTGAGTGCCTTTAGCCCGTATTCAATACTTTTATCCACATCACCCTTCATTAAATAGGCGCTGCCCATTGTCGCATAGGCTTGAATAAACCGGAAATTAAAGCGGGTCGCTTTTTCAAGGGCCTTGATGGCTTCATCCACCTCGCCCCGCTGAAGATGAACAAACCCGATATTGCCCCACCCTTCCGAGAAACCGGGTTTGGCTTTCACAGCCTTTTGGTTGAATTCAAGGCACCCGTCCATGTCCCCTCTTTTAAGGCAAAGGCCGCCCAGTTGCACAAAGGCCTCGGCCAGCCCGGGGCTGCAGTCGACGGCGGCATGAAGCTCCTCTTCGGCCTCTTCATATTTTTTCAATCCCAACAACCCCACAGCCAGGTTGTAATGGGATGTTCCGCATTCCGGGTTTTCAGCCAGGGAAGCACGCTGACGGGTAATAAAATCGTGGACATTTTTCGGTTTTTCCATCATCTTTTCCTTGATATTTCGTTGATTAATAATTCTACAAGTATTATCGCTTTGCGACGTTTGTCAAGCGAAAGCCCGGCCCCTGTCCAGTGGATTTTTTTCGGTCTCTATTGTATGACTGAGGCCACAGAAAGTATCTTTTTTCTTGACATAAATGCCCTGATCCCTTTTAACTTTTTACTGTTTCAGTGCCCATCGTGCAAATACGCGATTTTTTAAACCCAAGTCCGATCATCAGGAGGAGACAATGCCGACAGAATGTTACACAGCGCTCATCACGCCTTTTAAAAACGATATCGTAGATGAAGAGGGATTGCTTCGCTTGGTCGCCTATCAAATAGACAGTGGGACCAGTGGGATCCTGGCAGTGGGGACCACCGGTGAAAGTCCGGTGTTGAATTGGGAAGAGCATAATACCGTGATCGAAAAAATCGCCGCAGAAACAAAGGACAAATGTATCTGCATCGCGGGTACGGGCAGCAACAACACGGCGGAGGCCCTTGAAGGTTCCCGGCATGCTGTAGCCGCCGGCGCGGATGCCCTGTTGTTGGTGGACCCCTACTACAACGGGCCCAGTTCACTGGAAATCCGCAATGAATATGTGGCCCCGATTGCCGCCGCTTTCCCGGAGACCCGCATTATCCCTTACGTGATCCCCGGACGCACGGGCGCCCAATTGTTACCGGAAGATCTGGCGCTGCTCAGCCAAAAATATAAAAATGTCGACACGGTCAAAGAAGCTACCGCGAATCTGGACAACATGCGCCGTACGCGCCAATGTTGTGGCCCCGATTTTACGATTCTGTCCGGTGACGACGGGTTGACCCATGATATGATGGCCGACGCCGATATTCGTGCCGCAGGCGTCATATCCGTTGTATCAAATGTGGTCCCCGGTGCCGTGGTTGAGATGGTGCGCAGTTTTCAAGAAGGCGACAAGGAAAAAGCGCAAAGCCTCAATAGGGCCCTGGCACCACTGTTCGGTCTGGTAACCATAAAAACCACCGAACAAACCCCCTTCGGCGAGGTGATCTGCCGTGCCCGAAACCCTCTGGGGATCAAAACCCTGATGCGCGTTCTCGGTATGCCCTCCGGCAGCTGCCGCCAGCCACTGGGAAAAATGAGTCGTAACGGCCTCAACGTCGTCCTGGAAGCTGCCCGTAAAGTTCAAACCGATAATCCCGAAATTTTTCGGCCACTGGCTGACTTTTTCGATGTGGATATTTCCGCACGTCTGGAGGACCCGGCCAACTGGGAGGGACTTTGTTACGAGACGTATGAATAAAATCTGATATAGGCTAACGCAACCCGCTTTTGAGGCCCGATCATTTTGAGGCCCAACCATAGGGGGCATCGGGGAGGGCATCGGGCCTTCGGATTTAATGATCGTAATCTGCGCGCATTCACCCTAAAAGGTCTTGCATCAGTCGGCAGGCGCCTTTTTTAATTCGAAATCCCCCTCTTTGAACAATAAAAATTTAATCCAGCGCATACCGAATTTCAGCAGGGCAATTTCATCTTTTTTTAAGTCCGCAATCGTTTCGGAATCGATAGCGTAACGATCCAGAAAGCTACTGTCAAAAACAAATTCCTTGAACTTATCGATATTGTAACTCGCCAGGAAAAACATCTTCTTGGCCTCTTCTGTAAGCATGACGTTTTTGGGAAACGAACGTTTGCGCACAACCAGGTCGGTCCACTCGGCGTTAATTTCATCATGAATGTCGACCCCCTGATCTTTGCGCCATTTTTCAACAGTCCAATCTTTTTTCTCTTCGAAACCCAAACAGTGAGATTCGTGCACAAAAAAATAAAACCCCTCATCGTCGGCACCCTCTTTGTGACTTAACGAAGCCACGCCTAAAGGATAGTAGCGGCACGAGGAAGGGCGATCTTCATAGACCAGGCATCCATCATCGCGCACAAAGGGACACGACTCCTGCTCGTCATCAAGCATTTTTAAGGTGACCACCGGCAAATCCGTTTTCTCCAACAACTCCGGTTTGGTGTAAATCGCTAAAAACTCATCCGACGGCAGGTTCATCCGGTTTTTCAAACGAATGACATCGTACGGGGTCAGGACGATGTTGATCCCGCGACAACATTTGGTGAAACATTTAACCATTTTGTGGCATTCGAAGGCAAAGGGGCTTTTTTTATTGAGCTTTACCGGATCAATACTGGCTGCCTGTTCATCCGGTTTTTCTGATTGTTCCATGTGGGATCCTTTATTTTTTATATCATTTAATCATTTTGATGGTTCGTGATGCGTAACACTAGCCATGGGGCGACGCAAGTGTCAATACGGTATCAACACAAAAGGCTGTCTCCGTCGGCTTTTCAAAAACCGTTGGATCGTGTTACATGCCGATGATCCACAAGATGGTACACAAAACAAAAGGGAACCGCATGAAACCATTTGAAACGTTTCCGGAATCTGAAAAAAAGCGCATCCAATTCGTCCTTACCGACATCGATGATACCCTGACCATCGAAGGCCGCCTGCCGGCTATCGCCTTTACCGCTCTGGAACGCCTGCAGTCCGCCGGAATGGTCGTCATTCCCATCACCGGCCGGCCGGCCGGCTGGTGCGATCATATTGCTCGGATGTGGCCCGTTAATGCGGTGGTGGGGGAAAACGGGGCGTTTTATTTCAGCTACGACGATCAAAAGAAGAAGATGATACGACGGTACTGGAAAACCGCCGCGCAACGAGCCGAGGATCGGGAAAAATTGGCAGCCTTGCAGATGACCATTTTAAAACAAGTCCCTGGCTGCGGTGTATCGGCGGATCAGGCATATCGTGAAGCGGATCTGGCCATCGATTTTTGCGAGGATGTCAACCCGTTGCCCCAATCGGCGATCAAGGACATTGTCGACCTCTTTGTTCGGGCCGGTGCAATGGCCAAGGTCAGCTCTATTCATGTGAACGGCTGGTTCGGAGATTACGATAAGCTTTCAATGACCCGGTTGTTACTTGACGAAGTTTTCACATTAAAATTAAATGATGAAAAAGAGCACATCTTATATGTGGGCGACTCCCCCAATGATGAGCCGATGTTTCGATTTTTTCCCCATTCGGCGGGGGTAAAAAACATTCTGAATTTCAAGAATCAGCTAAAATACCTGCCGCCCTACAGAGCCAGCCGAATCGGGGGAAACGGTTTTGCAGAAATTGTAGACCATCTATTGCGTTAAAGACATCTTAAAGCCGTTTCAATGACGACCTTGACGTTTTTTTTTATTATTAGGGCCGCCGTAAGCAGGTAGGAATACCCCACAAGAAAAATTATTTTTCGGGGTCCACAAGGCCTTTGACAAACCAGCGCTGCATTAACAGGACAACCAAAACAGGCGGCAGCATAACAATCAGTGTACCGGCAAGGGCCACATTCCAGTAGGGGAGATCATCTGCGGCCGGGATCAGGTTCTGAAGGCCGATCACCGCAGTCAACATTTTGGGATTGGTGGTGATGAGCAATGGCCACAGATACTGGTTCCAGCCATAGACAAACTCGATAACGACCAGAGCAGCGATATTGGTTTTGGAAAGGGGAAAGAGGATCTTTCGAAAAAAAACCATCGGCGAGGCGCCGTCCATTTTAGCCGCTTCACAGAGTTCTTCTGGAATGGTAAGAAAAAACTGCCGAAAAAGAAACGTGCATGTTGCCGAAGCGACCAGGGGCAATATTAATCCGGGGTAGCTGTCCAGAAGGCTCCATTCCAGCGCCACCTCGATTTCATGCCCGGCAAACCAGCTCACCAGACCATTTAGGTGCAGCAAATCCCACACCGGCTGAAGTGGCCCGAATACATTAGCAGCCATCTCATAGGTGGGAAGAATTCTGACCTCGACGGGAAGCATCAATGTGCAAAACACGGTTACGAAGGCGACGGTTCGGAGACGGTAATCGAAATAGACTATAGAAAACGCGCCGAGCATGGATACGAAAATTTTACCAAAAGTGATGCCGGAAGCCATGATGAAAGAATTGATCAAATTGGTCCCCAAATTCCCCTTTTCCCAGGCAGTTTGAATATTCACCCAAAATTGATCACCAGGGATAAATGGCATGGGAACTTTCGACACTTCTTCGATGGGAAGCGTGGCCGCAATAATAGAATAAATAATTGGAAACCCGACGATAACAATTCCCAGTATTAAAAACACATAGGTCAGGGTGTCTAAAATGGGGGTTTTTTCAACCATTGCCGCTCATCCCGCGTATTGGACCTTTCTTTCCACATATTTGAATTGAAAAACAGTTATAACGATGATCAGGCTCATCAATACAATGGACTGTGCGGCCGAAGAACCCATATCCAGGCCGATAAACCCGTCCTGGTAAACTTTATAGACTAAAATATTGGTCGCACCGCCCGGGCCTCCCTGGGTCATCATGTGAATCACGCCGAAAGTTTCAAAAAAAGCGTAGATAATATTCATTACCGTCAGGAAAAAGAGCGTGGGCGACAGCAGCGGGAGGGTTATTTTCCAAAATCTTCTAAATGGGCTGGCGCCATCCATGGCCGCGGCTTCGATCAGCGATTTGGGGATTGCCTGCATACCGGCGATAAAAAAAACAAAATTATAGGAGATTTCTTTCCAGGCACTGGCGATAATCACCATAAACAGTGCATCTTTTCCATCCAGTACAGGATTCCAGTCAATCCCGAACCACCGCTTAATGGTTATAGAAACAATACCATAAGACGGGTGAAGCAGGAAAAGCCATAAGATACCGGAAATAGCCGGTGCGACTGCATAAGGCCAGACCAGCATGGTACGAATCAATGCCTTTGCCTTCAATGCGCGATTGGCCATGGTGGCGATAAAAAGACCGATAGAAATTGAAACGACCGCCACAGATGCACTGAAGAAAAGTGTAATTCCAATAGATTTGAGATACAGCGGATCGGCAAAAAGCGCGGTGAAATTTTCCAGCCAGATAAACACGCTGCGCTGTCCAAAAGGATCGCTGCGCATAACTGACTGCGCTATCCCCTGCAATGCCGGCCAGTAAAAAAAGGTTGCCGTAATCAGAAACTGGGGCAGTATCAGAAGATAAGGCAGGGATTTAGAGGTAAAGAATGACCGTTTAATCATATCGACTTCATGCCAGGCCGTAGAGACAAAACATTCCCCAATGGTATCATTTTATGTGGAATGCGTTCTTCCCAGAGCCCTAAAGCAGCGTTTCCCCCTAACGAGAGAAACGCTGTTTAAATTAGACGTGGTTTTCGGAAAAACTTATTTGTACACTTTTTCAAATTCACGCAACTTCAGGTTGCTCCGCTTTACGGCGTTATCAAGGGCGGCCTGGGGCGTTTTCGTGTCGTTCCATACCAGTTCAAACTCTTCGTTGATGATATTTCGGATCTGAATAAAGTATCCCAGGCGAAGACCACGGGAAATTTTGGTTGGAATCCGCCGGGTCAGCTGTTTGATGCCGACTTCCTTGAGAGGGTTCTCCTCATAATATCCCTGCTCTTTAAGCGTGTCATAGGCCTTCAATGTAATCGGAAAATACCCGGTTTCCTTATGCCAGTACATCTGCATCTCCGGGGTGGCCATATGGTTTAAAAAGGCGGCAACGCCCTTATAATCTTTTTTGTCATGCCCATTGAACACCCAAAGCGAAGCGCCGCCAATAATGCTGTTCTGTGGTTCTTTCATCCATGCTTCTACCGGCAAGGGCGCCACATCCCAGGTGAAATCTTTCACGGCCTTTTGTAATTTGGCAATAGCGCTAATGGAGTCGATATAAACCCCTGCATTCTGCGCTATAAACTCCGCCTTGGGTCCCTGGAATTTTTGACCACCGTAAAAAAATCGCTTGTCGGCCATCCAGGATTTCAACCGGGTAATATGATTAACTACCTTGGGGTTATTGATGGTCAGTTCGCAATCAAGGCCTTCATATCCATTGGCCCTGGTGGCAAAAGGAATATTATGGATGGCGCTGTAGTTTTCAACCTGTGTCCAGGACTGCCATCCGGTAACCATACCGCCGGCCACGCCGGATTTAACGAGCTTTCCGGTAATGTCGCCCAGCGCATCCCAAGTGATCGGCTCGGTCTTTGACAGGGGTGCCGCGATGCCGGCCTTTTTAAAAAGATCCACATTATAATACATCACCGGCGTGGATGAATTAAAAGGCATGGACATCAGGTTGCCATCTGCATTCATGTAATAAGAGAGAACCGGTTGGAGATATCCGGACCAATCAATATTATGCCCCTCATCTTTCATGAGCTTGAAGACGGGATAGACCGCACCGGAAAGCATCATGGTCTGTGTACCGACCTCAAAGGCCTGTAGCAAGTGGGGCTGTTTTTTGGCACGATAGGCGGCAACACCGGCATTCACGGTTTCGTCATAATTTCCCTTATACGCTCCCACCACGACATAGTCAGACTGCGAGTCATTAAATGCCTTTATCATGGTATTGACGACTTCGCCGCGCGCCCCCTTCATGGCGTGCCACCAATTGAGGGTTATTGGCGCGGCCAGTGCCTGACCGGCAAAAAATATCAAGGTAACGCCAAGTACACCGATAAGAGATATTCTGCGCGTTTTCTTCATTTCACCCTCCTTTGTTCATCTAAAGTTGATCTATCACTTTAACCGCTTGAACAACGATATTTAATCCGCCGTAAGGTTAGGAAGAATTTGCCGGTGAGTCAAGAAATAAATACTGAAAAAGCCCGGTTGTAATATAAATAAATGCCTTAATTTCAAATATATGCAATAAACATGATAAATTGAAATTTCAGCTTTTTAACAAAGCCATCAATTCTTGACATTGTGATACAAAAATGGTTTCAATATTGTTTGGCAAATCAGGATAGCAGCTTGATCTCCTTTACTCGCAAGAAAAAAAACCAGCATGGGGCGTAATAATGGCAAGCGTCACCTTAAAAGGTATTGTAAAAAGATTCGGCAAAATAGAAGTGATTCATGGCGTTGATCTTGATATCAGCGACGGGGAATTTGTGGTCCTTGTGGGCCCGTCTGGTTGCGGTAAATCAACGGTATTAAGGCTAATTGCCGGTTTGGAAAAAATTACCAAAGGGGAGATTCGCATTGATAATCGGGTTGTAAACGATATCGCGCCGAAAGACCGGGGAGCGGCGATGGTATTTCAAAACTACGCCTTGTACCCCCACATGGACGTTTTCAACAATATGAGTTTTGGGCTAAAGCTGAGCAAAACCCCTGCCGCTGAAATCCAAAAGAGGGTAAACGAGGTGGCAGATATTTTGGAACTCAGCGATCTTCTCAAACGTAAACCCTACCAATTGTCGGGCGGTCAGCGTCAAAGGGTTGCCATGGGAAGAGCCATGGTCCGAAAGCCATCCATCTTTCTGTTTGACGAGCCTCTATCCAACCTGGACGCCAAGCTGCGCACACAGATGCGCACGGAAATAAAACTGCTCCACCAAACCGTTCAAACCACCATTATTTATGTAACGCATGACCAGGTGGAGGCAATGACCCTGGCTGATCGAATAGTCGTCATGCGGGCCGGATATATTGAACAGATTGGAAAACCCATCGAACTGTTTCAGAAGCCGGGAAACACTTTTGTAGCCGGATTTATCGGCAGCCCGCCCATGAACCTGGTCCCAGCCAAAATTGTCCTATCCGGTACAGAGCTAGAACTTAAATTTCCCGGCTCAATACAGATCCCCATTCCGAAAAAATCAGATGCCACCATCGCTGCTGGGATGGAAGTCGTCATGGGTCTGCGCACAGAAGATTTAATCGTTGATAACGGTGACACTAACGTCCCGCAAGCGTGGAAAGTGGACGGCGTGGTTGAAGTCGTCGAACCTTTGGGCGGTGAAACCAATATGCACGTCGATCTTCAAGGTGTAAAATTTATCGCTAGAAGTGAGGGAAGAAGAATCATTAACGTCGGCGAAAAAATGAAGCTCGCCTTCAACCTGAAACATCTGCATATTTTTGATGCAAAAACCTCGCTTTCTATCTATTAATACGGCCCCCTCAATATTCGACCATTTTTTCCAAGGACGCAGGTGTTCTCACTTTAAACTTGATTTTATTTTCCCGGATGGGTTAACCTGAAACCTTATTTACACGGCTCAAACGAGCGAATAGCCCAAAGGGACGCCCCTTAATTGTTAACCGAAACCAAGCCTAACTAATAAGGAACGAAAAATGTCGGTAAAAATATGTAAAGCTGATCAATTAAGTGCCCTGCCCGACCAATCCAAACTCGGATTCGGCACGATTTTCACCGATCATATGTTCAACATGGACTATAATCCGGAAGATGGTTGGCACAACCCCCGCATCGAGCCCTACGCGCCCATTGCCATGGACCCCTCCACCATGGTCCTTCACTACGGCCAGGCCGTTTTCGAGGGGCTAAAGGCCTATCGTACCGACGACGACCGGATTCAATTATTCCGTCCCAAAGACAATTTTAAACGGCTCAATCGATCGTGTCGTATGCTCTGTATTCCCGAATTTGATGAAGCGGCCGCTCTGGACGCATTAAAACAATTACTGACACATGAACAAAGATGGGTTCCGTCGGCGCCCGAAACGTCTTTGTACATTCGCCCCACCGTTATTGCCACAGATCCATATCTGGGTGTGCGTGCGTCCTTTACTTACCGCTTTTTTATTATTCTATCTCCTGTGGGCGCTTATTATCCAGAAGGGTTTGACCCGGTTAAAATATGGGTATCCAAAGACCATGTACGGGCCGTGCCCGGCGGTGTGGGGGAAGCCAAAACAGCCGGTAATTATGCCGCCAGCCTGTTCGCCGGCGACATGGCCCACGAAAATGGTTACACCCAGGTGTTGTGGCTGGATGGCATCAAGCGGGAGAATATTGAAGAAGTCGGTTCGATGAATATCTTTTTCGTTATCGATGACACCTTAGTCACCCCCGCTTTAAGCGGCAGTATTTTACCGGGTATTACCCGCAATTCCGTGCTCGCGTTAGCCAAATCGTGGAATATGAAAGTCGCCGAGCGCCAAATCAGTATCACTGAAATCATGTCGGCCCATGCCGGGGGTCGCCTTCAGGAAATTTTCGGTTCCGGTACTGCAGCGGTGATTTCCCCAGTGGGGGAGCTGAAATACGACGACCAGGTGATCAAGGTTACGGATGGTAAGGTTGGCCCTCTGGCGAAAAAACTTTATCAGACCATCACCGATATTCAATATGGCCGTACCGAGGATAAATTGGCGTGGATTGAGCCGGTTACCTAAGTTCTGGGCTTTGCCGTAATGAATGATCACTTGAAAGATAAGCTGACCTTGTTTAAAGAAAAAATGAAGATCGGCGGTCTGCCGCCGGTGGTTATCGATACCTTTGCCCACTATTACGGTCAGGTAGCCAGCGGCGAAAGCGGTTTGATCTGCAATGCCGACATTGCCCCAATACTTCCTGAAGAGATTGCCTCATTCGAAGACCTCAACCCCTTTATTGAGAAAGGCAAGACCGTCGAGCGCAAGGCCATAATGATACGACTGAACGGCGGCCTCGGCACTTCCATGGGTCTAACCGGCCCCAAATCGCTCTTGCCGATTAAAGACGATCATTCTTTTCTCGGGATCATTCTGGGACAGGTAGAATATCAAGGTGTCAAGCTGGCCCTGATGAACAGTTTCAGCACCCACGAGGAAACCATTGCGGCCCTGAACGCCATCGGCCCGAAGCAAAACCCGCTGTTGTTCATTCAGAACAAATTTCCCAAAATTCGACAGGACACCCTGACACCAGTGACATGGCCTGCCGATCCTTCTCTGGAGTGGAACCCACCGGGGCATGGGGATATTTTTACGGCCCTATCAGCCTCCGGTATGCTTAAAAACCTTCTTGATCACGGGATAAAATACGCCTTTATCGCCAACTCGGATAATCTGGGTGCCACTTTAGATGCCGGTTTACTAGGGTATTTTTCCGAAAAAAACTTCCCTTTCATGATGGAGGTGGCTGAAAAAACACCGTCGGATATCAAGGGCGGCCATATTGCCAGGCGCTTCGACGGCCGGCTGGTATTGAGAGAGTCGGCCCAGTGCCCGGAAAATGAAATTGACGCATTTAAAGACATTCGACAATACCGCTATTTTAATACCAATAATATCTGGGTGGATCTGGAAAAAATCGGGGCACTCATTCAAAAAGAAGGCGCGATTCATTTGCCCATAATTATCAACCCCAAAACAGTGGCCCCGCGGGATGACACCAGCCCGCCTGTATATCAGATTGAAACGGCCATGGGTGCGGCCATCTCCCTGTTTGAGGACGCCACTGCCGTCCGCGTGCCCCGCAGCCGGTTTATGCCTATCAAAAAATGCAGTGACCTCCTGGCAGTCCGTTCCGATTGTTTCCTGCTCAATCACGATTTCACGCTGCATTCGAACCCCAACCGCAAACGACCGCCTATTCAAATAGGGCTGGACAATCGCTATTATCAGAAAATTGACGACTTTGATGCCCGCTTTGCAGTCGGGATTCCATCACTTATCGAATGTGAATCTTTGTCTATTGAGGGCGATGTGGCTTTTGAAGCCCAAGTGACCATCAAAGGGCGTGTTACGATTAAAAACCCCGCTATTTCCCAGATGATCGTTCAAGCCGGCACCATCATTGACAACCGACAGATTGACAACCAACAGATTGACAACCAATAGATCGTGTAAATCATATACAAATGGCCAGCAATACCTCACCTCATCCGAATTCGAATGAACGTCCGCTTAATGCGCTGGGAATTTGCGTCGGGGCATCGACCGTCTCCATCGTCCACCTGACGCAAACCAGTTCTGCCGCGCCAAATCCATTGAATCGACCCCATGTGGTCAGTCATGCCCTTTATCCCCATGACGGCAATCCCAAGCAGACCCTGCTTAAGGCGTTAGCCTCATTAGACCTGGCCACTTTCGATCAAATTGCCGCGACAGGCCGCCGCTTTCGGAAGGTTCTTAATCTCTCCACCCTGCCCGAACCCGAAGCCGTAGAACTGGCCTATGCCTACGCCAAGCCGGACGATACCGACTGCCCGGCCGTTGTGTCGGCCGGTGGTGAAACGTTCATGGTTTATGTTTTAAATGGGAAGGGCCAAATCAGCGGTGTTCAAACCGGCAACAAATGCGCCTCCGGTACCGGCGAATTTTTCCTTCAACAAATACGCCGCATGAATGTTTCCTTGGAAGAGGCCGCCAAATGGTCATCCACCCAGGAACCCTACAAGGTCTCGGGCCGCTGTTCGGTTTTTTGCAAATCCGATTGCACGCACGCCACCAACAAGGGTATCCCCCGGGAGACGGTCACCGCAGGCCTTTGCCGCATGATGGCCAACAAGATCCTTGAATTGCTAAAAAAAGTTAACAGAAAAAACATCATGGTCACCGGGGGTACGGCACAAAATAAAATGATGATGGCTTACCTCAGGCAGGAAATCTCCGATCTCATCGTCCCGGAACAGGCCCCCTACTTCGAGGCAATGGGCGCCGGGCTCTGGGCCTTAAAAAACGATACCCGTCAGCTAACGGATTTAAACGAACTCTTTCTGGATGAACAAAAAACGTTTGACACACTTTCACCGCTTATGGAATTTGCCCCACAGGTGGAATTTAAATCCATCGCCCAAGACCGGGCTCAAGCGGGGGACCGGTGCATTCTTGGACTGGACGTAGGCTCCACCACGACCAAGGCCGTATTGCTGCGTGCCACCGACGATGCCATCCTTGCCTCGGTTTACCTGCGGACCAATGGCGATCCGGTGGGCGCGTCGCAACGCTGTTACCAGGCGATTTTAGAGGCGGTTGAAAGAGAAATCGATGCCGCCGACATCGAGATATTCGGTCTGGGGGTGTGCGGCAGCGGGCGTCAAATCGCCGGATTACATGCGCTTACCGATGGCGTGATCAACGAGATCATTGCCCATGCAGCTGCCGCCGTCTACTTTGATGCGCAGGTGGACACTATTTTTGAAATCGGCGGCCAGGATGCCAAATACACCTATATCACCAATGGGGTCGCTTCCGATTACGCCATGAACGAGGCGTGTTCGGCCGGAACCGGCTCATTTCTCGAAGAATCGGCCCTGGAAACCCTTGGCGTAAAGATGGAAAATATCGCCGAGGTGGCCCTTGCCGGAAAGTATCCGCCCAATTTTAACGATCAATGTGCTGCGTTTATCTCCTCGGACATCAAAAACGCCATCCATGACGGGGTTGCCCACGAAGATATCGTGGCCGGCTTGGTCTATTCAATTTGCATGAACTATTCCAACCGCGTCAAAGGTAACCGGCCGGTAGGGGAAAAAGTGTTCATGCAGGGAGGGGTTTGTTACAACCGCGCGGTGCCCATGGCCATGGCCTCTTTATTGGGAAAACCGATCGTCGTTCCGCCGGAACCGGGACTAATGGGGGCTTTTGGCGTGGCTCTGGAAGTCAAAACACGGATAGCGGCCGGGTTAATGGCCCGCCAACGGTTTGACCTCGCCACATTGATTGAACGTCGCGTGGCATACGGCAAGTCCTTTACCTGTCGCGGGGGCAAAGAAAAATGCGATCGGCGCTGTTTAATCGCCACCATCCATATGGACGGGGAAAAGTACCCGTTCGGCGGAGCCTGCAACCGGTATTATAACCTGCGAAACAATGTCCGCTATGATATCGGTAAGCTCGACCTGGTCCGGCTACGCCAACACTTCATTTTTGAAAAATACGGTGTCGCCGCTGTCACCACTCCGGGCGACCGACCGACGGTGGCGATCAACCGCAGTTTTTTGGTGAATACGTATTACCCGCTTTATTCAACCTTTTTTAACGAACTGGGATTCGACCTGATCCTTTCTGATAAGCCTGCCCAGGAAGGGATTGACCAACGAAATGCCCCTTTTTGCTACCCGGTGGAACTGGCCCATGGCTTTTTTTACTCCCTACTAAACAACCCGTCCCGCCCGGATTATCTGTTTTTGCCCCATTTCAAGGCAATACCGATTCAAAATGGCAGCTCCAGCTCTCAACTATGCCCACTGGTGCAAGGCGAACCCTTTTACTTACGCACCGCTTTCAGAGAACAAATCGACAAGCTGACAGACCGGGGAATGAAAATCCTCGCCCCCATGCTGGATGTAACCGCTGGGCTGTCTGCCGCGGAAAAGCCATTTATTGATACTGCCCGGGAAATGGGTATCCGCCGACGCGAAGCCAAAAAAGCATTTTCCAAAGCCACGGCCCGGCAAAACGCCTGCCATGCTGAGATGAAAATGATGGGGAAAATGGCGCTGGCAGATTTGGCTGAACATCCCGAACAGATGGCGGTGGTGCTCTTTGGCCGGCCATACAATGCCTTCTCGGAAGAAGCCCATATGGGAATTCCCCACAAATTTGCATCCCGGGGGGTCAAGGTCATTCCACTGGATTTCATGGATTTTCAAAATGAAACCGGACGAAGACATATGTATTGGGGGATGGGCCAAATGATTTTAATGGCCGCTAAAGTCGTCAAACAACATCGGCAATTGTTCGGCACCTACATCACCAATTTTTCCTGCGGACCGGATTCCTTTGTCATCGGCTACTTTCGATCCCAAATGGGTCGCAAACCCTCACTGACCTTGGAACTCGACAGCCATACCGCCGATGCCGGCCTGGAAACCCGCATCGAAGCGTTTCTCGATATTGTCACCGCCTACCGTCAGTTAGAAACCGAAAAACAGACAACCCATCGACCCAGCACTTTTGTGCCGGCAAAAACAAGTTTGGAAAAAGCGCGCCCCCACGTGATCACCTCTGCCGGGGAACATTTACCCCTTACCGATCCGCGGGTCACCCTGCTGGTGCCATCCATGGGCCGTTTATCGTCGGAAGCAATCATACCCGTGTTCAACGGGTTGGGATACCACGCCAAAGCCCACGCCCCTTCGAATGAAGCCGTCCTTAAATTGGGACGGGCCAATACCAGCTGTAAAGAATGCCTGCCGTTAATTCTCACTACGGGGACGCTCTTAAACTATATTCAAACCGAAAAAAAACCCGATGAAGTCCTGGTTTACTTTATGCCCACCGGGTCCGGGCCCTGTCGCTTCGGCCAATACTATATATTTATGGAAGACCTGGTTCAGCGTTTGGAAATTCCCGATGTGGCCATTCTCTCTTTATCGGCCGAGAACTCCTATATGGGCATGTCCAGCAATTTTGAAAAGTGGGGCTGGTTTGCCGTCATTGTTTCGGATGTGATGGAAGATATACGGTCCATGTTGTTAGCCAACGCTCAACAGCCGGATTACGCCCTCACGATATTTGAACGGGAATGGGATCGCATCCGCGAAGCCCTGGCGGGGGGAGATTTTAAGCGCCTGAATAACCAGCTGGATCAAAGCAACCGGCATTTTAATGAAGTGGCTTTAAAGCGTCCGGTGGAAGAAGTCCCCGTCATCGCCCTCACCGGGGAAATATTTGTGCGCCGGGACGACCTGTCCCGTCAAAATATTACCGATACCCTTGCGGTACAGGGGTTCGCAACCACCTGCACGCCCATCGCCGAATGGGTGCGCTACACGGATTATTGTGCCCAAAAAGGGTATTCCGATCATACCCTTAAGGGGATGGAGCTATTGCGCTTTCTGCTCCGCCAGAATTTCATGGTACGCTACGAAAAGCAGATCAAAAATACCATGAACCGCAGCCGCCTGGTTCACGCCAAGCCGATCGATATTCAAAACATCATTGATACGGCACGGCCCTATATTTCTCCCGATCTGGCCGGGGAGGCGATATTGACCATCGGGGCTTCGCTCGGGGAAATCGCCACCCACACCTGTGGGGTCATAGCCATTGGTCCCTTCGGCTGTATGCCCAATCGCCTCTCCGAGGCCGTCCTAAATGAAGTGATGACACGATCCGGAAAACTCGCAACCGATCCGAAAAATGAAAATCTCCAGGCCGTACTGGCCGATCTGGACGATCTGCCCTTTTTAGCCATCGAATCTGACGGCTCGCCTTTTCCCCAACTCATCAACGCCAAATTGGAAACGTTCTGCATTCAAGCGCGGCGCCTGCATGAACGCATGTTGGTCGTGGGGCCCGGTAACCTTCGCCATTAGGGTATCAGGCCGTCGGTTAATTTTAATAATTGTGTAACCTTCCCCCCCGATTTGTCTCCATAGAATAGAATACTTAAGGTCTCCGACAACCACAATTGAGGTAAATGTAAAAAATGACTTCTCAAATTTCCCGGCGAGCGTTTTTAAAAGGTGGCCTTGCGGCAGCCGCCCTGACCGCTTCGGCACCCGTTGCCAAAGCCGCGCAAAGCGACGGCCAAGGCCAATTGGCAACACTAATCGATATCAGTCGATGCATAGGCTGTGAGGAGTGTGTAGGGGCTTGCAGCGAGGCCAATGGGGATAAATATCCAAACCCGGAAAAGCCCTTTCCGAAGATGTTCCCGCCACGCGTCAAAGTATCCGACTGGTCCGAAAAACAAGACGTAACGGATCGACTGACCCCGTATAACTGGCTTTTTATTCAAACGGCTGACGTCACTTATAAAGGCGAGGAATATGAGTTAACCATTCCACGGCGCTGTATGCATTGCGTCAATCCGCCCTGCGTCAAACTTTGTCCTTTTGGTGCCGCCAAACAGGAAACCAACGGCATTTCCCGAATCGATTCCGATATTTGCTTAGGCGGTTCGAAGTGCCGCTCCGTCTGTCCCTGGCATATTCCCCAACGACAGACCGGTGTCGGCATATATCTCGATATCCTGCCCCAATTTGCCGGCAATGGGGTCATGTACAAATGCGACCGCTGTTACAACCGTATCGCCGATGGCGAACTGCCCGCCTGCATCGAATCGTGTCCCGAGGGTGTCCAGACCATCGGTCCCCGTGATGACATTATAGCGGCCGCCCACAAATTGGCAGATGAAATGGACGGATTTATTTACGGTGAAACCGAAAACGGCGGGACCAACACGATTTATGTCTCCCCGGTACCCTTTGAAACCATCAATCAAGCCCTGAATACCGGCAAAGGCCGCCCGCCCCTTAAACCGGTGGCGGATAAGATGCAAGAAGCGAACAACCTGGTCACCGCCATGGCTTTGGCCCCAGTAGCCGGTATTGCCGCCGCAATTGGGAAATTTTATAAATATTCAAAAACCGCGACCCCTTTGGAGAAAAAATGACCCAGCTGACCCATATGAATAAACCGGCCAAGAGAAAATTTTTATACCCCCTATTTGTTGTGACGTTGCTAACCATGGCACTGACCGGTTTCGGCCAAATGCCTATTTACAAACGGTATTACCTGGCCGACATTCCGGGTATGACCTGGTTGGCAGATTTTTATATCACCCGTTATATACATTATGTCGGGGCGGCGGTATTATTGGCCTTGATTGCTTATGTCGTATTAGACCACTTTCTATCCCAGCGAAGCCATCGCCGCATGACCGGTGTCGGTTATGTGGGGTCATCGCTGATGACCGGTATCGTGATCACCGGGGTATTTTTCACCATTAAAAACCTTCCCGGTTCGTTTTTCACATCGGGAGTCGTCCACATCATCAACCTGGGCCACCTGGGGTTTGCCATGCTCTTTTTGGGCCTATTCGTCTTCACGCTCATTTTTAGAAAAAAATGGGCCCTATCCAAGTAAATTATTGACGACAATTTTGACGCTTGCCGATCGGTTGACTTCACCGTATTAATGGCCATCTTAACGCTTTATCATTGCGTTGGACAAACAACTGCGCCTATAGTGAAAAAATGATCCATCAACTGAAGACGGCAAACAAGGAAATCACCCTGATCGGAACGGCCCATGTCTCTAAAGAGAGCGTGGCGCTGGTGGAGAAGGTGATTGATGAAGAAAAACCCGATACGGTGTGTGTCGAGCTTTGCGAATCCCGCTACCAATCCCTAAAAAGTCGGGACCAATGGCGCAATACTGATATCGTTAAGGTAATTAAAGAGAAAAAAGCCTTTCTACTACTCTCTCACCTTTTATTGGCCTCGTTTCAAAAACGGATCGCCCATAAACTCGACATCAAGCCGGGTGAAGAGATGATTCGGGCCATTGAGGCGGCCGATCGGGTCAATGCCCAAATTCATCTGGCGGATCGAGATGTTCGCGTGACGCTCTCTCGAACCTTCCGGGCCATGGGGTTATGGGATAAACTAAAATTGCTTTTTCAAATCGTCCTCTCCTTCGGCGAAAGTGATGAAATCAGTGCTGAAGACGTTGAGAAAATGAAAGAGCAGGATGTACTCACAGCGGTAATGGCCGATATTGGAAAATCGTTTCCCGTGGTTAGCCGCATCATCATCGACGAACGCGATCAGTACCTGGCGCAACGCATCCGTGAAGCCCCTGGCGAAAAAATTGTGGCGGTGGTGGGTGCCGGCCATGTGGCGGGGATTAAAAAATATTGGGATAAAAAGATAGATCTGACAGCACTGAATACCATTCCTCCGGCACGCAAATCGGTTCATATCCTTAAGTGGTTGATTCCTATACTAATCATCGGTGTGTTTATATTCGGGTTCTTCCAGGGCGGGTTCGATACCGGTAAACACATGCTCATCTGGTGGATATTGGCCAATGGCACCTTGGCCGGTTTGGGCGCCCTGTTGGCCCTGGGGCATCCTCTGACAATAATCTCTTCCGTATTGGCCGCCCCGCTAACGTCGCTTAATCCGCTGATTGCCGCCGGATGGGTTTCCGGTCTGGTCGAGGCGGCCTCGCGTAAACCAAGAGTCAAAGATATGGAGAGCCTGCAGACCGATATCCTTTCCGTCAGGGGTTTTTGGCGTAATAAGGTGACCCGCATCTTACTGGTAGTGGTTTTTACCAATTTGGGCAGTTCCCTGGGAACTTTTGTGGCCCTACCGCTTATGATGCGGCTGGTATAGCGGGATAGTCATACTGAAGGGCTCATGATTCTCCTCAAAATCATCACATGCTTCTTTATTGATAATTTTATCATAACTCATTCCCCGGGGATAAACGATACAGGACAACGGCCCGGTCCCGTACCTATCTCTGAAATTATATTTTCTACAGCTAAAACACTGATGACCAACATTATCCATCTCCCAAGGGTATTTCTCATGGCTATCCATTTGATGTATTCCTCACATCCCCAGACAAAAAAAGTATATAGCGTTACTTGATTTTTATTCGCATGGAAGCGTTAACCGGCACGTTGCCACCGGCGCTTAAGATAAGTCACCCGATCTCCCCTCAACGACGAAACATCCGTTCAGATCAAGCTTAACTTCGTTGGGCAAAACAGCAGGGTCTTGTACTCTGATCAACATTGAGATCGGGTGACTTATTCCTGAGTGGTAGTTGTTGCAACAACCGGCCACATCCACGCGGATTTAAAAAACACAAGAAATCTCCTGATGGTAGATTCTTGCAAATTCCTGTAGCACTAAAACTGATGAGCTACATGGTTACCGTGTGGATTCCGCTCTTTTTAAAATAGGAGAGCAAATGGGTACTCCCTTACCTCGATAAAACAGTTCGCTTTTGCGTAAACGATTTCAAAAAAAACAAAAAAATGTTTTTTTTGATTTGGTATAAATAGTTGAGATTACTTGCCTTGTATACCCTAAAAGATTGTCAGGGAATTGTCGGGGTTATACCTGGGGTTGTTTTATAGGTCTGTCGTGGCCAAGTAGGCGCGAAGGTTTGTTTTTTTGTTTTTTATTTCTAACTTGTGCCTTAAATTACGACGATGAAACTCAACGGTTTTAATACTGATAAACATAATATCGGCTATCTCTTTCGAGCTTTTTTGACTTTTAATCAAATTTGCGACCTTTAATTCTTTTGGCGAAAGTGAATACAGTTTTGCCGAACGCCCAAGAAAGGGAACAACCGCTCTTCTAATATTATCCTCGGCGATATTAATGTTTTCTCGGATTTTTTCACTCTTCGTCATGGCAACGGCATCATGTAAATACGGTAAAACAAGTTTTTTCAGATTATTGTTTATATCTCCGACGATTTCATTTTTCTCTTTCTCAATATTTTTTAATAACACCCTGAGGGCGGTGTTCGTCTCCTCTAACTCTTCTTTTTGGGATTCTCTCTCTAAATACACCTGATAAGTTTTAACGGCACTTTCAACTAAATTTTTTAATATCGTCGCTGAAACCCCTTTTTCGACGTAACCATACGGCCTATAGGTGTTAATAATTTCAGTTAGGTCGTGTTCGTCATGATAGGCTGTATAAAAAATAATCGGCGTGTCCCTGTTTATATCTTTTATTTTTTTAAAAACCTCAAACCCGTTAATTCCCTGCATTTTTACATCCAGCACAACGCAATAAAATTCTTCTTCCGTGGCTTTTTTGATTGCCTGTATTCCATCGGCGGCCTCACTTACAAGATATTTTTGATTTAACAGTAGAGACAGACCCTTCAGCACGCGCACATCGTCATCCACAACCAGGATCGGTAATTGCCTGCTCATTCTTTTCTCCTTCTCCATCACTCCACAGAATAGACTTATTAAACCTTACCGTCATTTCCGTTCCAATTCCAAAATCGGATTTTACGCTTATTTTACCATCGTATAGGTCGACAAATCGTTTAACTATCGAAAGCCCAAGGCCACTGCCATGAGTCTTTTCCGTAAAAAACGGATCGAAAATTTTATTTAAATACTCTTTTTGTATTCCCATGCCATTGTCTCTTATCAAAACAACGACTTCACTGTCTAACCATGTTTCAATATTGATTATTCCACCTTCAGACATTTTCTCTGATATCGCATCTATCGCATTAAAAACAATGTTTTCAAATATTGAAATAAAAACGCCCTGGTCCGCCAAAACAAAGATTTCAGGTCCCTTAATATTTAATTCAATATTAAATTTTTTTAATATGCGCTTTTGCCGTATGGAAATGATATTAAGAATTTCTCCGATACTTACACGCTCATCTCCGGTCTTTGAATCGGCAGCATTTGTATAAAATCGTATTTTTCGTGTCAGTGACAAAACGCTCTCAATGGCCGTTTCGGTTTCCAATAAAACGACGTTGGCATCTAAAACAATTTTTTTTAAGAGCCTTACATCTGATTTTATTCTTTCGTTTAAACCTTTAGCATTTACAATGCGGTCTAACGTTTCGTCGAGTACTTGTTTGACATTCCTACCGGAACCATCGTAGTCAGAAAGGCTGCTGATGGCCAATTGCGACCCAACCAAACCATTTCGCACTTCATGCACAAAACCACCCGAGATTTGATTTTCGAACAAGGCTTTTTCTTCCTCAATAATTTTTTGTTGCGTCGCTTTCAACTCGTGTTTTTTCTCCGATATCGTTCTTTCCAATTGTTTTTTGAAAAACAGAAGGCTTTCATTTGCCTGCTCTTTTTTACTTATTTCCTTTCTAAGAATACCGATGTTTTCCGAAACCTCATTAAGCGCAAATTGGTTTAATTTATGACGATTCCTAAACCTCAATATGCGTCTGATTATGGGCAATTCTTCATTTTGGATTTCCAAAATGAAGTACGGGGCCTTAAAGATAGCATTCTTTTCACAGGCTATTTCACCGCCAACCTCAACGGTTCTGGTAATCAAAATACCCGTCTGACCGTCGCCGTCTGCGTCTAAATAACTATATTCGCCGATATACTCCTCTGAATTATTAATTTTAGATTTTACTAAAAAAACCCTCCGACCGATATCGATTCTTTTCTTAGTGATTGGATCAATTATAGACAACCATTCACCGTCCATGGAGGCTTTCAAATTAAATATCTTGAAATAAATGCTATTAAATAGCTTAACAGGATCATATTGAACCATAACCTGCTTAACCGACGCCATGGGTAGTTTGTTCCAGGGTTGCCATAGCCGTCGTGGCCATATAGTGGGAATAGACTCTAAAATACCCTGAATATGATACCCGCTGCAAAAGTCATTTTCATAGGGTATATGCGGGTGAATCTCATATTTAATGACGGTCCTGGTTTTTTTGCTCGATTTGTCAAATCGAGATTGTAAAAGGATTTCGCCTTCCTTTGTGTCATTCCAATTATTTAATAGGATCGGAAAACTCTTATAGGCCTCCCCGGGACCCGAGAAGACCAAGGCTATGTCTTTCAAAGACTTTACCGAGTTAAACTTAATCACAGTCCTGCCGCAACTTCTAAAAAAGTGGGGCTCGCCGACAATTTCTTTTGCTTTTAGATAGCATTTTACATAGATATCATGAGGGCTCCATTGGGTGTGGTCCGTGTAATATTGCAGGGCGTTTTTATATTCGTCCGGATAACTGAGAGATAATTGTTCGAAAATATTGACATCTTTTTCCGGCAACCCTTTTTTTAAGCCAAAGTCTTTCAGATAATGCCAGATAATCAGCATGTTTTTATGGTTCACGTTATTTTTCAGATACATAAAAAACGTCCACTGTATTTCTTTTCGATCAATCGTTTGGACCGTGCCATTAAGAAGGCCAAATTCGAACGATGGTTCGGGTATATTCGCGCCCCCCTGGTAAAATATGGGTCAATGTCTCTATTTTTAACCGGTTTTCTGCAAAAAGCTGAATGCATTGGGGATAGAGTTCCCATTCCAGCGCAAGCCCCCGCCGGCGGATGTCATCCAGCGTCTCCTTGGGGTCGATCGCAAACGCCTTTTGGGCAATAATCGGCCCGGAATCTTCACCATAATCAACAAAATGGACCGTGCATCCGCCCACCTTGCATCCATAACGGAAGGTATCGCCGTAGCCGTCCACACCGCCAAACGCAGGCAGAAGGGATGGGTGTATATTCATAATTCGGGGCTTTAAGGGATCGTGATTGATAGCGTCTATAAAATAAGGGGTCAGATTCCGCATAAATCCAGCCAACACCAGCAGATCAAAGGGGTAGGCGGATATTTTAGCCAGCATCCGACCCTCGGCCACCAAACGGGTCGTAAAAAAGGTTTTTAGCTTTTCCGAGGCCCCCTCAGGCGATAGAATGCGCTGCCTGTTAATGAGCATATTAATATCACAGTCCTCCGGCAAAGTTAAGGTGGCCGGATTTTTCCGATATTGTCGAATAATCCGACCATAATCGACGTCAAATGTCGGAATATTTTTCGCCTTGGCCCACTTAAATCCGGTGGCATTTGGGTTGTCCGATCCAACAAAAACGACTTTTCCGGTTATTCGGCCATCGAAGCAGGATTCAATAATGGCTTTGAGATTTGAACCACCCCCAGAAATCAATGCACCAATACGTAATGGGTTGCTCACCGTTTCCTCCTTGTTTCTTCGTTGCCATTTTATATGATCGTAAAACGTCAATCCCCTAAAAGACGATTGGCGAATTTTACCTCTCGGGTGAAGCCCCCCGCCCGTGGTGGATAAACCATTGAATCATCCACATTGCAGTTGACAAATAGATAAAAAACACTATATGTTTTTGAGCTTAATTTATTTAAAAAACGTGAATTTTCAACGGTGTTAATGCATTAATTACCCAATCGGTAATTAATGACACGGAAAGGATCGGGCTATTATGGCAGCGAATATCGCTGAAATCAATGATGACAATTTCGATGAGGCAATCGAAAATCAGAAAACCCCTGTACTGGTTGACTTTTGGGCGCCTTGGTGTGGCCCGTGCCGGGCCATTGGCCCCATGATCGAAGAATTGGCCGACAGTTACGCCGGTAAAGTCGAATTTAAAAAATGCAATGTGGATGATAATCCGGTGTCACCGAGTAAATTCGGGATTAAATCGATTCCAACCCTGATTTTTTTCAAAGATGGTAAAGTGGCCGATCAGGTGGTTGGTATCGTGGCCAAATCCAAGCTGGAAGAGATCATCGATAAAATTGTCTGATAAAAAGGGGTGATCGGTCCTTTTTCAATACAATCTATTTAAAGACTATAAGGTGACCGTCACAACCCATTTTATTCGCACCATTATCCCCGGGCTCTGTTTATGCATCAATAAAATAGGGCCCGATTTTATTATTAATCGTTTTTAATATGCGCCACCGAAACCACATATTTGTTTTTATTATCGCGATTTACCTAACCATGCCGTTGGGGTGCGCCTGGTTTGAGGCCAAGGAAGAACCGACGGCTGAAGCGTTGGCAGGCACCGGTATGGACCTTTATGATCGTGGAAAATACCGACGGGCGCTTGAAACGTTCCAGAAACTAAAAGACGGGTATCCGTTTAGCCGGTTTAATAGCCTGGCCGAGCTGAAAATCGCCGACGCTCATTACTATTTGAAGGAATACGAAGAAGCGATCTTCGCTTACCAGGAATTTCAATCTCTGCACCCGCAAAATGAGGCGATACCGTATGTGATTTACCAGACGGGCCGCTGCTACTTTGACCGCATGGATTCCGTTGACCGGGATCAAGCCGTGGTACGGCAGGCGCAGGAAACCTTTTTACAGTTGGTGAGTCAGTACCCGGATAGCCCCTACGCCGACAAGGCGCAAAAACATATTGACGAATGTAGAAATTCCCTGGCCGGGCATGAAATGTATGTGGGCAAACATTACTTCAAGGCCAAACGGTATCAAGGTGCTTTAGGCCGATTTCAGCGCGTTTTAACCGATTATCCCAATTCCGGTTTTGACGAAGAGGCCCAACAATATATTGATCGCTGCCGGGCGGCACTGGAAAATGACACCGGTAAAAAATAGTTCAAACAAAAATCAACCATAAAAAAAATATTTTTCATAAAGGAGCAACATCATGTCGAAAGTATGTGAAATTTGCGGAAAAAAACCGATGACCGGCAACAATGTGAGCCACGCCCATAACGTGACCAAGCGCCGATTTAATCCGAACCTTCAGCGGGTACGGGCGGCGTCAAAATCCGGTCAGGTAAAAAAAATCATGGCCTGCACCAATTGTATCAAATCGGGACGGGTCGTCAAAGCCGCTTAACCGATTCTTTTTACATCCTGGACATACTGGATTTTTTTAATCCCGGTCAAGATTTGAGCAAGATGGGATGTATCGTTAACAGATAGGGTAAAGTAGGTATCCACGGTGTTGTCCTCGTGGGTAACGGTATTGGCGCTAATGATATTCGCGCCGATTTTACTGATAAAACCGGCCACATCGGCCAATAGCCCCATGCGATCCAATGAGCGGATGCGAACCTTAACCGGATAGGTCGCGGTGGCTTCCAAATCCCACTCCACCTCGATCTGTCGTTCTGGGTTTGTTTTCAGCGCATTGGTGCAAGTGGTACGATGAACAGTAACGCCCTGCCCCTGAGTGATATAACCGATGATAGGGTCCCCGGGTACCGGACGGCAACATTTACCGAAGCGAATTAGAATATCGTCTAATCCCCTCACCCGCACACCGGTCGTCGGCTTCTTTTTGCGAACCCGCCCGATCAGCTTTTCCATCAGGGATTGATCCGATTGATCCTTACCCCCGCCCTTGGGCGTCATCCGCCGAATGATTTGAAGCGGCGTGGTTTTGCCGTAACCGACGCTGGCCATCAGGTCGTCTAAGGTTTTAAAGGCGAAATGGGCGACGACTTTCTCCATGTCGTCGGATTTGGAGAGCGCATTGAAATTCATCTTATGCTTGCGAAACGCCTTTTCGCACATTTCCCGGCCCAGGGTGATACTGCGCTGTTTTTCCTGCTCCTTGATCCATTGTCTGATCTTGGAGCGGGCTTTGACCGTTTTTACAAAACTCAACCAGTCTTTACTTGGATGATTCCCCTTGGTGGTCACTACCTCGACAATATCACCGGTTTGAAGTTCATACTTTAATGGGACCATGCGGCTATTTACCTTAGCCCCCACACATTGATGGCCCACCTCGGTATGAATTTTATAGGCAAAATCAATGGGTGTGGCGCCTTTGGGAAAGGACTTGACCTCACCATTGGGCGTGAATATGTAGACCTCATCCGGAAACAGGTCCATACGGACATTTTCTAAAAATTCGTTGGGATTCTTTATATTTTCCTGGTTTTCCACCAGATCCTGGATCCAGGAATAGGTTTGGCTCTCTTCGACATTGATCGGGTTGTTCTCTTTATAGCGCCAGTGAGCGGCAATTCCGGATTTGGCCACTTGATCCATATCCCGGGTACGAATCTGGATTTCGATGCGCTCTCCCGCCGGGCCAATGACCGTAGTGTGCAAGGATTGGTACATATTCGACTTGGGCCGGCCGATATAATCCTTGAACTTTGCATCAATGGGCTTCCATAGGGAGTGGATGATTCCCAATGCTTCATAACACTGGGGAATGGCATCGAGAATTATTCTAAAAGCAAATATATCGTAAATCTCTTCGAAGGGTAAATCCTGGGTCTGCATTTTTTGGTGGATGCTGTAAAAATGTTTGAATCGACCCAGTACGTCGCATTTCAATCCGCTGCTCTTCATCTTTTCATATAGCAGATTTTTTACCGTTTCCGTAAACTCTTCCCGCTCTTCCCGCTCTTTGTTTACACGGGTTTCAATTTCATTGTAAACGTCCGGTTCGGTGTAAAAAAAGGCTCGGTTTTCGAGTTCGTTCTTAATCCAATAAATACCCAGACGGGCGGCCAGGGGCGCGTAGATATCCAGGGTTTCCTGTGAAATATCTCGTTGCTTGGATGCCTTTTTATGAAATTTCAGGGTACGCATGTTGTGAAGCCGGTCAGCCAGTTTGATGAGAATCACACGAATATCATCAGCCATGGCCAACAACATTTTTCGAATATTCTCAGCCTGCCGGGCCTTGGCACCGGAGACCGGTAATTTGCTTAATTTGGTAACCCCCATGACGATACGATTGACCTGCGGGCCGAATGATTCGAGAATCTCTTCTTCGGTGGCATGGGTATCTTCAACCACGTCGTGAAGCAAGCCCGCCGCAATGCTGGTTGCGTCCAGCTTCATATCCGCCAAAATATTGGCCACTTCAAGGGGATGGGAGAGATAAGGTTCTCCGGATAAGCGGACCTGGCCGGCATGTACCTGCGCGGAATATACATAGGCCTGATCGATCAAGCTCAGATCGGATTCGGGGATATACGTTGTAATTTTATCAATGATATCGTTGATCCGAATCATACCTAATAGGCCTTTGCGAAAATAACCTGGTGGTCGGCGGGTGCGCCGCAATGAATGCACGGACCGCTGACAGGTTGTCTATCAAAAGGGATACATCGAATCGTCACACTGAGATCTGCCTTTATGCGGCTTTCGCATTCGGACGCGCCGCACCATGGCGCCAGGACAAAACCGCCATGAATTTCCGGCCTTTTATTGTTTTGGGGCGTAAAATAGGCATAAAATTCACCGGCGTCACTGATGGTTTTCGTGTGCGCCTCCCTGAATTCAAGCGCTTTTTGGAACAACCGCCCCTGAATATCATCGAGAAGATCGGTGACGGTGTCGACAAACCGATCCGTGGGGATTGATTCCTTCTTATTCCCCGGCTGGTCCCTTCGAGCCACAAAAACCGAATCCTGGGCGATGTCCCGCGGACCAATTTCAACCCTAAGGGGAATTCCCTTTTTAACCCACTCCCACCCCCGGGCACCACCGATCTCACGATCGTCTATTTCCACTTCCAAGCGACGATCGTGGTACCGCAGCTCACGCAATCGAATCGCCAGTTTTTCCGTGTACGCCATCACGGCCGCCTGATCATCAGGTTTACGGAAGATGGGTAAAAGAACCACATGGGCCGATGCAATTTTGGGGGGCAACACCAATCCGTCATCATCGCTGTGGGTCATGATCATGCCACCAATCAATCTAGTGGACGTCCCCCAAGAGGTGGTCCAGGCGTATTCTTCCGTCTCTTCCCGAGATTGAAACTTGATACCCGAGGCCCGTGCGAAATTTTGGCCCAGAAAGTGAGAAGTCCCAGCCTGCAGGGCCTTACGATCCTGCATCATGGCTTCGATACATTGGGTCTCAACGGCGCCGGGAAATGTTTCAGCTTCGGTTTTAACGCCCTTGATCACGGGTATGGCTAAAAATTCTTCCACAAACTCGGCATAAACATCCAGCATCTGACGTGTTCGAACCACGGCCTCTTCTTGGGTGGCATGGGCCGTATGCCCTTCCTGCCATAAAAACTCACTGGTGCGCAAAAATATTCGCGTTCGCATTTCCCAGCGCACAACGTTGGCCCACTGGTTGATCAGCAAGGGCAAATCCCTGTAGCTCTTAATCCATTTGGAAAAGGCATCCCCGATGATTGTCTCCGAAGTGGGCCGAACAACCAGGGGTTCCTGCAATTCACCAGCGGGAACCAACCCATCCCCCCGCTGTTCCAGGCGATGATGCGTCACCACGGCACACTCCTTGGCGAACCCTTCAACGTGTTCGGCCTCTTTTTCCAGAAAACTCAAAGGGATGAATAGGGGGAAGTAGGCGTTTCTCACCCCGGTATCCCGAAACATTCGATTCATTTCATGAACGATGTTTTCCCAAATGGCGTAGCCCCAGGGTTTTATTACCATGCACCCGCGAACGGGCGATTTTTCAGCCATATCCGAGCCCTTGATCACCTGCTGGTACCACTCCGGGTAGTCTTCCGCCCGCGTGGGTGATATGGCCGTTTTCGGTTTATTGGTCATTTGACTCCTTTCGGTATTTCTCAATTTCGATTTTATCGACTTCCTTCAACAGGGTTTCAACGAGTTTGTCCTGGGGAACCTTGTCAATCACCTCTCCTTTTCGAAACAAGATACCCACGCCATCGCCGCCGGCAATGCCGATATCGGCTTCCCTGGCCTCGCCCGGGCCATTGACCACACACCCCATGATGGCCACCTTAACAGGGCTGGATCGGGTTAATAAGGCTTTTTCAACCTTTGCCGCAATATCAAACAGGTCAATATTGCACCGGCCACAGGTTGGGCAGGAAATGATTTCCGGTCCATAGTGACGGATATCCAGCGCTCTTAGGATCTCATACCCCACGCGCACTTCTTCCACCGGGTCCCGCGTCAACGATACCCGCAGCGTATCGCCGATCCCTTCGGCCAGCAACATGCCGATACCCAGGGAAGATTTCACCACGCCGGGAAATAACCCGCCGGCTTCGGTGACACCGACATGCAAGGGGTAATCGGTTTGACCGCTAAGCAACCGATAAGCACTCACCGTACGGTAGACATCCGAAGCCTTCAGCGATATCTTGATATCATGATAATTAAACGATTCCAGCAATTCAACATGCCGCATAGCGCTGGCCACCATGGATTGCGGCGTGACGCCGCCATATTGGGCAACGATATCTTTTTCCAAAGATCCTGAATTAACACCGATGCGAATGGAAATTCCGTTCGCCTGCGCGCAATCGACAACGGCGCGAACTTTTTTAGCCGAGCCGATATTTCCGGGGTTGATCCGCAGGCCATCGGCCCCGGCTTCTGTCGCAGCAATCGCCAATCGATAATCAAAATGGATATCGGCAATGAGGGGAATCTTGATTTGACTTTTAATGTCGGCCACGGCCGCCGCCGCCGCTTGATCCGGCACAGCCACACGAATGATCTCGCATCCGGCGGCGCTTAACTGCTCAATTTGGCGAACCGTTGCCGCTACATCGTCCGTGCGGGTATTGGTCATGGACTGGACGGCAATGGGCGCACCGCCGCCGATGGGCACCGGGCCGACGCGAATGCGGCGAGTGGGTTTGCGAACGATCCAGGGTTTCATATTGATCAATCAGATAAGCCTTTATGGTGCGCTCTCGGGGGCAATCAGTAAAATTCAATAGAAAGTATGATTATACTGCATTATCGATGGAAAAACAAATGTATGTTAAGCGTTATTATAAATTAAAAGCCGTGGCGAACAAAAAGTAGCTACCAAAAGTTGAAACTACCCAACTTTAACCCATTACCCAAACCGATAGTGTTTTTTGACCCCTTGACGGATGTCCCATTTACAGGACATGCCGTTAGGAAAGGTGACCAGGTCCCCTTCGCCGACATGAACGGGTTCGCCACCATCCGGTGTTACCACCACATCACCCTTTAAGAAATAGCAGGTTTCGGTCTCATCATAGGTCCAGGGAAATTCGGATGCCTCTTTTTCCCAAATCGGCCAATCGAAAACGCCTTTTGCCTCTAATTGTCCCCGGCTAGGTTTTTGTGTCACCTTAATATCGCTCATTGCCGCCTCCTCTGTTTTCAAACGCCTAAGGTTTAACCGTCGTGGATAAACGCCCGTTTCGTAAGTTTACAATACCGCGCTTTATAAAATCCGCCATGATGGTTTCATAGATGGGCCGGTATTCACCGTCGCAAAAAAGTTCAACCGTCTCCTTATACCAGTGGGTTTGCATAAGGCTATCAAAGAACGACGCTTCAGCAATGGATTTCTGCATCATCACTGTAAAAACGATAATCTTTTTTATCAGATCAAGCCCCATCTGCTCGCGATGATTTAAAAAGTATTGGAGCCGTTTTCCAGTTTGATCCAGGGCTTTTTTCACGTCGGTAAAAGGCGGGCCATGCCCGGGATAAACCACACGAACATCAAGTGCCTCTATTTTATCCAGCGATTCCAGCATCTGAAAAGGTGCGGCACTGCCCTCAATACGAAGGTTTATCAACGCCATATCATTGCGCCAGAGCGCATCAGCCGAAATCAGTAGTTTTTGTTTGCGATTGTAAAGGACAATTCCCTCCGCCGCGTGGCCCGGGGTATGGATAACCGTAAATTCGTGAGGCCCGACCGAAAGAACATCCCCATCGTTTAATTCGACGGTGCAGTCAAAAAAATCCGCTTCCTGATTGAAATACCGCCGCCAGGTGGCCCAGTCGTTTCGGGTGTCGATGGAATATTTTCCGATCTTATGAAGCGCAATATCGCATCCGGATAGATCCTGAATCTTTTTGTGCCCGCCGATATGATCGCAATGGCAATGGGTGCCGACAATTAGGGCGACATCCGGAAGATGGACACCCAGTTGCTCGATCAGCGCAACGGTTTGATCAAAATCGGCGAGATACCCCGTATCGATGAGGACCGGTTTTTCGGACCGATAGACAAAATGGTTCGCATTGAGATAACCACGTTCAATAAAATAAAGGTCTTGGGCAATTTCAACCGGCATCATTTTTTCCCGGGGGATTTATAACCATATCGTTTGACAGCCGTTTGCGTAACGTACAAAATCCGGGCTGTCAATGGGCTTCCGGCCTGCGTCAGTAACCTGCATTATCTGCACAATACCACCAAAACAGCTTCAGCATGTTTTTTCCTGTGTTTTTTCCTTGACAACCCACATTTCAAACCTGTATTAATAATCAATATTAGGAATCGTTACTATTATCTATTACACAATCAAGGAGATGTAACATGGCTGATAAAATAGCTGAAAACCCAATTCGTAAAAAAGATAAACCGCAACCAAATATCAGTGACTGGACCAGTTGTGACGCCACCGCCCAGATGCTGGCCAAGGCCAGGCGGGATGGGGTCGAAACGGCCTTTGACCGCGCGGCCTCTATGAAAGCCTGCCCTATTGGTGCGGATTCAGCTTGTTGTAAGCATTGCTCTATGGGCCCTTGCCGCTTAAATGCTAAAGATCCTTATGGCAAGGTGGGTGTATGCGGGGCGACGATTGATACCATTATGTCGCGAAATTTTGCTCGTATGGTGGCCACTGGTTCGGCCGCCCATACGGATCACGGAATGGTGATGGTGGACCTTTTCAGAGATGTCGTTAATGGGAAAATTACCGACTACAAGATCAAAGACCCGCTTAAGCTCTACTCAGTTGCCGAGTCAATCGGGATTAAAACCGAGGGACGCACCGACAAAGATATCGCCATGGACCTTTATAAAGAGCTCGAACGAACCTATACCCAGGTCGAAGGCGAAATCCCATTTGCCAAACGGGTACCGGCAAAGACGCTGGAAACCTGGCGAAAACTCGATATCGTTCCCCGGGGTGCCATGCGCGAAATCATGGAGTTGTTGCACCGGAGCGCCATGGGCGTGGATCAACATTACGAAAATATTACCAAACAATCCAGCCGGGCAGCCCTTGCCGATGGATGGGGTGGCTCTATGGTTGCCACTGAAATTTCCGACATTTTATATGGTACTCCGACACCGGTGAATGTTGAAGTCAACATGGGTGTCCTCAAGGAAGATATGGTCAATATCATCGTCCATGGCCATGAACCCAATTTATTTGAATCGATGATCACATCGGTTAATCAGTCTTCCCTAAAAGAAGAAGCCATAAAGGCCGGAGCCAAGGGGCTCAATCTCGTGGGTATGTGCTGTTCCGGGGCTGAAATGATGAGCCGCCACGGGATCCCCCATGCAGGTAACTTCATGTCTACAGAGGCGGTCATTTGTACCGGTGCGGTCGATGTCATGTGCGTGGATATTCAATGCATTAAACAGGGATTGGTTTCGGTGGCCCAATGCTACGGTACCGAATTGGTCACCACCAATACGAGATGTCATATTGAAGGGGCGACCCATATCCAATTTAAAGACCACACGCCGCTGGATTGCACCGACGAAGTGGTCATCAAAGCCATTACCCGCTTTAAAAACCGGAATAAACCGATTGAAATCCCCCGGATTACCAATCCCGGCATCCATGGATTTTCCTATGAGTATATTAACTATATGCTCGGCGGATCTTTCCGCGGCTCCTATGCCCCGCTCAACGACAATATTATCAACGGCCGCATTCGCGGTGTGGCGGGCGTCGTGGGTTGTACCAATCCCCGCGTCAAACAGGATTATGTTCATATTGAACTGGTCAAGGAACTGATTAAAAATGATGTGCTGGTATTACAAACCGGGTGTTCCCAGCTGGCTATTGCCAAGGCGGGGCTATATACGCCTGAAGCCGCGCACCTGGCCGGACCGGGCTTGAGCGAAGTTTGTGAAACCGTCGGAATGCCGCCGGTATTGGGACTTGGGTCTTGTGTAGACAACAGTCGCATTCTGATCGCCGCCGCGGAAATGGTTCGCGTGGGTGGCCTGGGTGAGAGTATCGCCGACCTGCCGGTGGCCGGTGCGGCGCCGGAATGGATGAGTGAAAAGGCTATCTGTATCGGGCAATACTTTGTGGCTTCAGGGGTTTATACAATCTTCGGCGTCACCTTCCCCATTGTGAAAGATACCAAATTCCACAATCTGTTGTTTGATGGGTTGGAAAAACAGGGCTTGGGAAAATGGGGCTTTGAACCGGATCCATACGAAATGGCCAAAAAAATGATTGCCCACATCGATAAAAAACGTAAAGCATTGGGTATCGATAAATCCAGAGAAAGGGTCCTCATGACCATGGCCGATCGCCAGGCGCTTGATGCGGCCTAAAGCGCTGCCTTGCTGCCAGTAAAAACAAAAAGGGTGCAATGAATGGTTAATCGTTCATTGCACCCTTTTTTTAACAATTAAAAAATAGAACCGCAGAATATCGAACAAGGAATGTCGAAGGTCAAAGGAAATCCTTCATCATTCTGCAGTTCCTTGCCGGTCCGCCGGGGTTGTGGCGGGTTCGCTATTCGATATTTTCTCTAAAACCCCTCAAATGGCTCTCGTTTGACAAACCTCCCATGCCCCGCCTGACCGACGAAATCCATTTGCTCGCCGTTCCATTGGGCGACTTTCTTCCCGCGGGAATAGACCATATCCGGCATCCCGGTCATCTCCATCCCTTCAAACGGGGTATAATCGATATTCATATGTAATTTCGGCTGGGTTATGGTGAACTTTCGATCCGCATCGAATACCACCATATCGGCATCCTTGCCCACGGCAATTTCACCTTTGTCCGCCAGGCCGAACATTCTGGCCGTACTGGTGGAAAGAACATCCACCATCTTCTCCAGAGTGATACGTCCCTTGGCCACCCCTTCCGAATGCATGAGCATCAGCAGGGTCTCAATACCGGGAGCACCGTTGGGGATCTTCTTGTAATCGTCCTTGCCGAACATGTCTTTTTTACCCTTGAAATCAAACGGGCAGTGATCGGTGGCCACCACTTGAAGATCACCACCACGCAACCCCTCCCACAAAGCGTCGTTACTCTCTTTGGTACGCAACGGTGGGCTCATCACGTATTTGGCGCCGTTAAAATCGGGTTCTTTGTAGCGCTCGTCGTCCAGCAACAGATATTGCGGGCATGTTTCAGCAAAAATGTTCACCCCACGATCACGCGCGTTTTTAACAACCCAAAGCCCTTCTTTGGAGGAGAGGTGGACGATATAAATACGGGAGTCGGTCAGTTCCACCATTTTGGAAGCCCGGTAAATGGCCTCTTCTTCGGCGATATTGGGACGACTCATGGCATGGTAGTATGGATCAAGCTTGCCCTCCTTGGCCAACACCTCATTCATGTGCTGAACAATATAGACGTTTTCAGCGTGGACCTGGACCAGTCCACCGTATTTTTTGGTCTCTTCCAAAAGCTTGATCATGGTGGCGTCATCCACCCGGAAATCGTAAACCATGAAGATCTTGAAACTGGGGGTGCCGTATTCCTGACAAGCCCTTTTGACCTCTTCAATCACGTCCGGCCGGGGATCCATCACCGCTGGATGCAAAGAGTAGTCCACGGCCACCTTGCCCTCGGCCAAAGCTTTTTTCCGCTCAAGGGCCTCGAATAACGTTTCGCCTTTTTGCTGCAAATCAAAATCTACCACACAGGTCACCCCACCACAGGCAGCGGCGATGGTACCGGTTTCATAATCATCCTGGGCGTGGGTCCCCATGAAAGGCATGGAGATATGGGTGTGCGGATCAATAGCACCCGGCAGAATATACTTACCTTTCGCATCGACGATTTCGTCAGCGGCATAGTCAAGATCCTTGCCAATCGCTTTTATGCGGTCATTCTCTGCATAGACGTCCGCAGTATAACGGCCGGTTGCGTTGACGATGGTTCCGTTTTTAAGCAATACACTCATTGGGCGCCTCCTTGGTAAATGGCTTGTACTTTAATTTTTTCTCCAGACTCGGATCCTTGACGGACGTCTCCTGGCGTTGCCAGTCTCTGGGCATCTCTTTAAAGGTGATCATGCCAGGCACCGGGCAGACAAAAGAGCAGAGCATGCAACTTAAGCATTTGTCTTCAATCAATTGGGGCCGGCGACGTTCGCTATCCCATTCAATGGCCTGGCCTGCAGCATCATTGCAGACAATCAGGCATTGGCCGCAGCCGATGCAGCGATCCAGATCGTATTGGGTGATCCCCTGGCGATCGAGTTCAAAGCGATCGGTTTCATGCAGGTGGGGTAAGGCTTTTCCCACCAGATCGGTGACCCGCGTGATACCTCGTTGGGCCATATAATCGGAAAGCCCCTCGATCATATCCTCAACAATCCGGTATCCATAATGCATGATTCCGGTGGTTACCTGAATGGTCGTCGAACCGAGCAGCATAAATTCGAGGGCATCAACCCAGGTCTCAATGCCGCCGATCCCCGACAGGGGCAACCCCAGATCCATACATTGGGCCATGGAGGCAATAAAGTTCAACCCGATGGGTTTGACCGCCGGGCCACTGGTGCCGCTGATGGCGCCTTTGCCGAAGATATTGGGTTGGGGCACCCAGTCGTCCAAGCCGACCGCCGAAATGCCGCGTACGGTATTAATCGCCGAGATGGCATCGGCCCCGCCGTTTTTGGCATAGAGGGCCGGCTCGGTCATATCGGTAATATTGGGCGTCATTTTGGCGATAACCGGAATGGTCACATTTTTTTTCACCGCAGAGGTAAATTGCTCCAGCAGATGAAACGCCTGCCCAACCTTGTGCCCTGAGCCTTCAATACACATATGCGGACATGAAAAATTGAGCTCCAACATGTCGGCGCCGTTATCTTCAGCCATTTTGGCCAGATAGACCCATTCATCTTCGAAGAACCCCATGATGCTGGCGATGATGGGATAATCGGGGTAATGCTTTTTGAGATATTGGAATTCCATCAGGTTGTGTTTTAGGGGTCGATCCGAAATCTGCTCCACATTCTGAACAGCGATCTCTTTTTGGCCCCCGTAATCGATGCAATGCATCCGTGGCGACGGATGCGTAATCGGCAACCGATCCGAATTTAAGGTCTTGAAGACCACCCCGCTCCAGCCGGCTTCAAAGGCCTTCTCGACCATTTCAGCACTATTGGAAACAGGCGAAGAAGAGAGTAAAAACGGGTTCTTGAAAGTGACCCCACAAAAATCTACGGATAAGTCGACAGATGGACGAATAAGGTCGGCCATGGTTATCCCTCCCGTTCATTCAGATAGGCGATGATGGCACGTGCAGCCGTTTTTCCATCTTGAACGGCATTTACCACCAATGCCGGCCCCCGGACGATATCCCCCCCGGCGAAAATACCAGGCATCGATGTCTTTCCGGTTTCGGAATCAGCCTGAATCAATCCCCGGGCATCCACATCCACGCCCGGATACGATAGCGCCAAATCCGGTGGCGCCTGGTTGCCGATGGCCTCGATGACCACATCCGCATCCAGCACCCACTCACTATCGGCGATGATCTCGGGACGGCGACGCCCGGAATCATCCGGATCACCCAAACAGGTTCGCATTAATTTCAGGCCATTCACCTTACCATCGTCACTAGTGGTATATTCGACCGGTTGATTTAATAATAGAAAGTGAACGCCAGATTCGAGCGCCTCAACCCGCTCATCAGCTTCAGCCGGCATTTGGGAATAGGAACGTCGATAGACCAAATAGACGTCCTTGGCACCCAATTGCATGGCCGACTCAATACAATCCATGGCCACGGAGCCGCCACCAATCACCGCCACAGTGTTGCCCTTGACCCGTGACACCATCTCCGCCAGGCGACCGTCGCGCAAGGCCGAAAGATAATCGACCGAGGAGAACAGGCTCTCCATGATTGTGCCATTCGGCTTCAGGGTGGCGGCGTCCCACAAACCGGGCCCTAAAAACACCGCGTCATACCCGTTATCGAGCAATTTTTCAGCCCCACCGGGTTGATCGATGGGGGTGTCACACTTGAATGAGACGCCTAACGAACGAATATCCGCCAACTCTCGGCTCAGAAAATCGATATCGAAACGATGGGCAACCACACCATAGCGCAAAACGCCCCCGGGTTCCGGGCGGGCCTCATAAATCGTCGCGGCAATACCGGACTTGGCCAGTTCAGCCGCACAACTCAACCCGGCCGGACCGGAACCCACCACCGCCACCTTTTCCACTCGTGGTGCAGGACGATCAAACACAGTGAACCCGATATTCCATCCGTGCTCCACTAAAAACCGCTGAATCGCACCGATTTGAATCGGCCGATCCGCCCCTTCGGGCCGATTTTCCGAAGCGAACCGGGCGCTGCATTTTTCTTCACACAATCGGTGGGTGGGGCAAAGAACACCGCAAGCGCCGCCAAGGATGTTGTTCATCTTGATGGTACGAATGGCACCGGTGATATTTTTAAATCGTAATTTTCGAATAAACTCGCCCGGCTTTGTTTCCGCTGGACATCCGGTTGAACAGGGCGCATCATGGCAAAGCAGACACCGATCCGCCTCGGCGATCGCCTGGGCCAGGTCCATTCCTTTACGCATCCGTGAAAATTTGTCCAATTCGTTCAATTGTCGTCCTCCCTAAAAACAAAAAGGTTAAGCGTTTGGAGGAAGTGGCCGGTAAATGAGAGCCATGCTATGTTTAACGCGATCTTATTAAGCCCGATAATATCAAACCTGACAATATCAAATTTGGCGCATGAAATCGGGCTTTGCATTACCGGTACTGGGAACTTTGGGAAACCGGAACATCGGTCTCGGTAGCTTCCTGATCACCAATTTCCAAAGCTTTGTCAAGAATAGCCAGCGCCTCATCCACCTGTTCCGTGGTGATGATCAATGGGGGTGCAATCATCAGTGTATCGTACCAGGGCATGAGGTAGAGCCCAGCCTGCATTGCGGCTCCGGCAATTTTAGCGGTCATGAGCGGCGCACCGGTGAGTTTATCCTCCTTGGTGTTAAAAGGCTCCTTAGTCCGTCTGTCTTTCACAATTTCAAGGCCCCAAAAATGACCGATACCGCGCACGTCCCCCACACAGGGGTGTTTTTCGGACAGAGCGACCAACTTTTTCTCCAAATAGGCGCTGACGGTTTCAAGTAGCCCGGACGCCACCAGTTTTTTATACTCGCCCATGGCCGCCGGTATCACAGATAAGCAAAGCGCATGATAGGCATAGGTATGGCCGTGGCAAAAGAGGTTGTCCTCGAAATGATCGGACACCGGCTTCGTGACAGCAGTTATGCCCAGGGGCGTATAGGCCGAGGTGCAGCCCTTGGCCGTGGTAATAATATCGGGCGTCACGCCCCAGTGTTCCATGGCCATCACTTTACCGGTCCGAAACCAGCCGGACATCACCTCGTCGGCGATAAGCAGAACGCCGTGCCGGTCGCAAATTTCCCGGACAATGGGGTAGTATGCCGGGGGCGGCACGATTCGGCCATTGGTCCCGACCACTGGTTCAACGATCATGGCGGCAACATTTCCCTCTTCTGCGATCATATAGTCGAGATACCGAGCACATTGCGTATCACAGGCCGGGTAAGTTTGGTTAAAAGGACAGCGATAGCAATAGGGATCCGGTGCAAACAACACACCGTTTACCGTGTACCCCACCCGTTCCATGGGGATACGGCGGGGATCGCCGGTAAAGGCCATGCCTGCCGGCGTCGCCCCATGAAATGAATGGTACCGGGAAATCACCTTATAAGCCGGTGCTTTATGCAACCGGGTAATCGCCAGGGCGCCGTCGTTGGCCTCGGTGCCGCTGGTGGAAAAAAAGAACCTGGCCACGCTTTCCGGCAGCATATCCAAAAGAGCTTCCACCGCCTCGGTGGCAATTTTCGTGGTAAAGCCCGGCGCCACATAGGGAAGCTTCCCTGCCTGTTCGGAGATAGCCGCCACCAATGCCGGGTTCTTATGGCCTAAATTGGAACAGACCAGCTGGGAGGAAAAATCGATGTAGGGCTTTCCATCGGCATCATAAAAATATATCCCTTCGGCATCCTCGATCAGCATGGGTGCTTTCCAGTTTTTCTGCCAGTTCCAGGTACCGAAGGTGTGAGCGGCCAGGTTTTTGACCTTGTCAGCGCTGGTACTCATGATAATTTGCTCCTTTCCTGCCAATAAAAATCAGTTGATACGGTGGGGTGAAAGGTTAGATTAATACCCCTGTTATACACTTCAAACGTTACCGGCAACTCCGCCTGCAGCAGACCAACAGGCTCATACGTCAATTTAAAGAGCGTCCAGCGTATCCATGTGAGATTGTCGTTTCTTCCCCATACGTTTCAAAGCACGGGAAACCTCGGGTAAAGCCTTAATCTTTGCGGCGGCCTCGGCATAATAACGTTGGGCGCGCCCTTCCCGGCATCGGGCTGTTTCTATAAGGACAGGCCCACTCATTATTTCGGTCTTTTCAAAGCTTTCACAAAATGCATCCCGGGTAAAATCCCTTATGGGCTCTAAAATCATTTCAGTCACATTTTCCCGTCGTGTCCTTTCAATCAGTTTAATGTGTTTGGCCGCATCCTTGGCCAGCGTTTCAAACAAGGCCTTGTGCTCACCGGCTTCCTCTTTTTGGGCGGCCATTTGGTAAAAGTCCTTGTCATCTTTTTCCAAAGACGCCGCAAAACCCAAAATACTTCCAAAACTTTCTAGTGGCATGTCAATCACCCCTCATTCGCGCTCAAGGAAAAAATAAGCCATCCCCCTGAGTGCAAAATAATATTATAAAAACATGGCCGACTAAAACCAGCGCTCAATGACCACCTTGGTGTCGGTAAAGAACTGGAAAATCTCCTGGCCATGCGCTTTGATATCTCCAAACATAGAGTTACCGGCACCGCCAAATGGGAAGAAACTCATGGGTGCCGCAATACCGATATTGATACCCACCATACTGGGGGTCACCTCATACTTGAATTGCCGCGCTGCACTTCCGCTGGACGTATAAAGACAGGCGGCGTTGGCGTAGTTGCGGGTATTGACCAGGTTGATAACTTCATCTAAATCCTTGCAGCGAACGATACTGACCACCGGGCCGAAAATCTCCTGGGAGGAGATGGTCATATCCAAGGTTACATTGTCAAAAATGGTTGGGCCCACAAAAAAACCATTGGGATATTCCGGAACTGAGAAATCCCGCCCATCCATAATCAAGTCGGCGCCCTCCTCAACCCCTTTTTCGATAAAGCCGAGTACCCGTTCTTTATGGGCGGCGCTAACTACCGGGCCCATAGCGGCGCTCTCATCCAAGCCATCACCCACTTTCATAATTTTAGCGGCGGATACAAATTCATCGATGATGGCATCGGCATTATCCCCCACGGGTGCCAATATCGACCCGGAGAGGCATCTTTGGCCGCTGCATCCGAAAAAGCTGGTGATCAACGAGGGCATCCCGATTTCCAAATTGGCATCCGGCATGATACCGACAATGTTCTTGGCACCGCCCAAAGATTGCACCCGTTTACCGGTGGCCCCACACCGCTCGTAAATATACTTCGCAGTCGGGGTCGACCCCACAAAAGAGATACCCTCAATGTCTGGATGATCTAAAAGTGCATTGACCACATCGCGGGACCCATGCACCATGTTGACCACGCCTTCCGGAAACCCAACTTCATCGACGATCTCAAATATCTTGGCCTGGGTCATAGGCACCTGCTCGGAGGGTTTGACAATAAAGGTGTTTCCAGAGACAAGGGCATAAGGCAGAAACCACCAGGCCACCATTGCCGGAAAGTTGTACGGAACGATAGCGGCAAACACCCCCATGGGTTGGCGGTGGCCGTAGCAATCGATCCCCTGGGCGATATCTTCCAGCGTATAACCGCACATGAGCGTGGTCACCCCCGTGGCATGCTCCACATTTTCAATCATACGTCGGACTTCGCCGCGTGCTTCATCCACACATTTACCCTGCTCGGTTGTTAATGTACGCGCGATTTCCTCAAAATTTTCCTCAAAAGCCTCTTTCAGCCGAAACAGGTACCTTGCCCGCGACAGTGGGGGTGTCGTACGCCATTCTGCATAGGCATCTTTGGCGGCTGCAACGGCTTTATCTACATCGTTTTTCGTGCTGTAGGGAACTTGGGCAATTTTTTCGCCTTTGGCGGGATTCCAAACATCGCCGATGGTTGTCGATTCGGACTGCACCCATTCTCCGTCGATATAGTTTTTCAATAATGGCAATGACATGTCGCCTCCTTCTGAGTTGCAAGTGGTTGGTTTTTATTCTTGGTTAAGATAAATACTTCATTTGACAGGCTGTTTTTGTTATGCTCGGTTACTATTTTTGTTTTTATGTATAACAAGCCAGATTGTCAAGGGACCCTATCGGTTTATTGCGAATAATACCATTTTTTTTTAAATAAACCACGATATACAATAATTTTTCGCACGATAAATACATTTTTAGAGATATACTCTACATAATATGGTAGAGTATTGTCCAATAGGCCGTTGATATCCCATTCCACAATCCTGGACACATGAAATATTCAAACCAGCACCTCGAAAATTTATAGAATCAAACGACCTTTTAAAAATAACGCTACGGAGGATGAATGAAGCCTAAAAAAACACGAAAAAGAGTGATCGACGGTGTCGATTGCGAAATCATACAACTATTGCAGAAAGATGGGCGGATCGCCAATACCGATATCGCCAAAAAAATCGGTGTCTCCGAAGCGACCGTCCGGTCTCGCCTGGATCGCCTGGTTAAAGAAGATTATATCCAAATTGTTGCGGTTAGCAACCCCATGAAACTCGGATTTAAAATCGTGGGCAACATTCGAATTTATGTTGAAATCAAAAAGATGGACCAGATTATCAAAAAATTGCATAAATTTAAACCATTATGGTTCATCGTCCAATCCACCGGCGGTACCGGCATCGAAACGGAATTTGTAGTCCGGAACATGGACGAGTTAAACGAGCTCATCTTCGAAAAGATTAATCGCATTGATGGTGTAATCCGGACCGAGACATCTTTGTTCCTTAAATATATCAAACGCCAGTACGATTGGGGGACGGCGCTTGAATGATTTTTTAATAAATGCTAAATGTTATTGGTTTATCGGCCGATAATATAATGTAATCGACGAGGCGGAGCTATATGTTAAAATTACCGTTCAAATCCACTAAACAGGTTTTATAAGACGTTGAAATCAGAAAAAACAGCACTTGTTTGCGGTGCCGGCGGCTTTATCGGCAGCCATATGGTCAATCGATTGACGGAGGAAGGTTTCCGGGTTCGTGGCGTTGATTTGAAATTTCCCGAATTTTCGGAATCAGCCGCCGATGATTTTGCCATCGGAGATCTGCGCGACCCCGTTTTTTGCCGATCCATTGTGGATCGACGCTTCGATGAAGTGTATCAATTTGCCGCCGATATGGGCGGTGCCGGATATATTTTCACCGGCGAAAACGACGCGGATGTGATGCACAACTCCGGCATGATCAATCTCAATATGCTCGATGCCTGTCAAAAAAGGAATATTAAGCGGATATTTTACTCCTCGTCAGCCTGCATCTACCCTGAATACAATCAGCTCGATCCGGACAACCCCAATTGCGCCGAAGATAGCGCCTACCCGGCCCAACCGGACAGCGAATACGGCTGGGAAAAGCTCTTTTCCGAACGACTCTACCTATCGTATCACCGCAATTATCACATGGATGTTCGCATCGCCCGCTATCACAACATTTTCGGCCCGGAGGGTGTTTTCACCGGAGGAAAAGAGAAAGCCCCCGCCGCGCTTTGCCGAAAAGTGGCCATGGCAAAAGATGGTGGCACAATTGACATCTGGGGAGACGGCAAACAGACCCGATCCTTTCTCTACATCGACGAATGCCTGGAAGGCACCCTGCGCCTGATGCGCTCCGATTGGACCGGCCCGGTCAACATCGGCTCTGATGAGATGGTGACGATCAACCAGTTGGCCGATATGGTTATTGCCGCTTCCGGCAAGAAGCTAACCAAAAAACATATTGAGGGACCTTTGGGTGTTAGGGGAAGAAATTCGGACAATCGGCTTATCGAAAAAAAGCTTGGCTGGGGGCCATCAGCCAAATTGTCGGATGGTTTAAACAAGACCTATGGTTGGATCTGTAAGCAAATCAATAGAATGAATATGATTGATGCGTAACAAATAAATAATGTCAAAAACAACACCACCCGCCCGTAAAATTAAATCCAAATTATTAGCAATCGCACCACTAATCTTTACGGATAAGCCCGTACTATTCGCCTATTTGTACGGTGGATTTGCCAAAGGAATTGTTCATCCATTCAGTGACCTTGATATTGGTATCTACATTGCGGAAACCAAAATCAATCATTTAAACCTTGAACTTTCCTTATCGCTGGAAATAGATGAAAAAATGGGTTTTGGTGTTCAATCTGAAGTTAGAATCGCCAACAATCTACCACTGTTGGTCCTGGGTGAAATGATTACCGATGGCATATTAATATATTCAAAAGATGAAAACAGCCGGATAGATTTTGAAACAAACGTAAGAAGCGCCTATTTTGATTTTCTTCCGGTGATTCATCGATACCATCAGGCATATCTTGCACAAAACCTGTAGGAGACAATGATGATATCCAGGGAAAAAGTGCTCTTAAAATTTCAGCAACTGGATGAGTACTTAAAGATATTAAAGCAAATATCAGCCACGTCCAAGAAATCATTTTTGAAAGATAAAATAGTGATAGGCAGTGCCAAATATTACTTGCAGGTCAGTATTGAATGCTGTCTGGACGTTACCAATCATATTATCGCGTCTGAAAAACTTCGAGCACCCCGGGATTACTCGGATTCATTTAAAGTACTACAGGAAAATGGGTTTATTGATTTCAAACTGGGTGATCAACTGCGCCAGATGGCCAAATTCAGAAATCGATTGGTGCATCTGTATGGTGAGATTGATGATGCCTATGTTTTCGATTACATTAAAGGAGATATCGCGGATATCCAATCATTTAAATCAATAATTTTAAAGCATATAAACACATAGAATTGCGATAATATTCAATACACAAGCATCCTACATATCCTTCTCCAAGAATGCCCGGTTTGGTCCAACTATGTCACATAGACGTAATAGAGGCATATATACGCCAGCCCCAAAAATCATGCGGTTTTGAAAATGATTATTTCATTTCTCCCGCCTTTTTGCATATCAAGATTTGATTTTTCCTGGTTTTTGCCCTATCTTTGGCAAAAACAGGAGATCCGCCATGTTTGAGCGCATGATTGACATTCCGTTAAAAAACAAAAAGAGCTTCTTTCTTTTCGGGCCGCGGGGCACCGGGAAAACCACGTGGCTGCGGCAACAATTACCGCAAGCCCTGTTTGTCAACCTGCTTCAGTCCGACACCTACAATCGCTTATCGGGGAATCCGGGGATCATCCGAGAGATGATTCCGCCCCAATATGACGGTTGGATCATCATCGACGAGATCCAGCGCATTCCGACATTGCTGAACGAGGTTCATGACCTCATCGAGTCGGAACACCGGACTTTTATTCTCACGGGGTCCAGCGCCAGAAAGCTGAAACAGAAAGGGGTGAACCTACTTGCGGGCCGGGCCCTAACCTATCACCTGCACCCCCTGACCACCGGGGAGCAGAAAGGGGCGTTTCAGATTGAGAAATCCCTTCAGTTCGGGAACCTGCCGGCACGCTTCAGCGAGCATGACCCGCAAAAGTATTTAAGCGATTACGTACAGACCTACATCCGCGAGGAGGTCCTCCAGGAGAGCCTGACGCGAAACATCGGCCATTTTTCGCGCTTTTTGGAAGCTGCCGGATTTTCCCAGGGGTCCGTGGTCAACACCAGTGCAATCGCCAGGGAGGCGCACATAGAGCGCGCCACGGCGGAAAATTATTTTGCCATCGTGGAGGATCTGCTCATCGGGGTGCGGCTTCCGATCTTTACCCGGAAGGCAAAAAGAAAGCTGATCCGTCACCGAAAATTTTACTATTTCGACACCGGCGTGTTCAGGGCCATCCGGCCCACCGGCCCGCTGGATTCCGATGCCGAAATGGACGGGCCGGCTTTAGAAACCTTGGTATTCCAGGAGCTGCGCGCCATTAATGATTACCTGGAGCTAAATTACCAGCTCTATTTCTGGCGAACCAAAAACGGCTTGGAGGTCGATTTTATCCTATACGGCCCCAGGGGTCTCATCGCCATCGAGGTCAAACGTTCCGCCCATATGCATTCGAAAAACTTGAGAGGCTTAAACGAGTTTAAAAAGGATTATCCACCGGCCCAATGTTATCTCTTTTACGGCGGCAAAATACCGCTTTACAGAGACGGAATCACGATACTGCCCATTGATCAGGCACTGCGGGATCTGGGTTCACTGTTGTCTGTTACGAAAGAATGAATGAGGGAAAGGAAAACCTGAGCAGGGATTGGGACTGCTTGTCCCCCATTCTCAATAAAGGTTGGCATATCCTAATCGTTCGGATACTTTTTGAAAAACCGTCCAGATTCCCGATTCTATAATTTTCTTTAATTTTTCGGAAGGCGCGCGGAGAAAATTTTTATATTGAAATCCAAAACCAGGTGGATTTAGGTGAAATTGGCTGTGAATCAACCTCGCAAGAGGCAATAATTGAGGTGCGATGCCCGGAATTTACTCTCCGGACGCACCGATCCACCTTATACGGTGGCCAACTTGAGTCTTTTTAACCCCCTGGTTATGTTAAATGCTGCCTGACGACACCAACAATCCAAATTGTTTTTGGCTATCGTAGTAAACCGGGCTCTTTTAGCACCATCATGCAGATGACTGATTCCAAAATACTGCTCGACAATATACCGAACTTTGGAGATTTTCTTGTTACGTTCAATTTCAAATTCGGTGAGTTTGGCCGTGGTAGAGTTTTTGCGCATGATTCCATCGGCGATTTTATTGTCGGCCAGAAACTCTCGATTTGGTGTGCCGGCGTATCCTTTATCAGCATACACCTTTTCAATCGGTTGTTTCGTATGTCGGCTGTAAACCGTGCAATAGGGCAGATAGTTGGTATCGTTTACCGAAGCCGGCGTCATGGTCGTAGCGAGGATAAAGCCATGGTTGACATCAACCGAAGTATGTTCTTTAAGCCCATAGTGAGGCGTATCATTTTTAATGGTCCAGTCTGATTCCGATCCCGGCAGAACTTTTTGGGTTTGCCATTTTTATCCAGTTTCCCTTCTGGCGTATTATGTTTTTCCTGCAATTCTTTGAGTTTTTCTTGCTGACGGGGCGACTGGCGGATTTGACCAGCCTGGCATCAATGGCAACACCTTCATTGATATTGAGACCCTTTTGTTCTAACTGCCGGAGAGATAGCGGAGTTAATTTGATTCATGGCGTTTTTTGACAATCTTTAGTAAACTGGGGGTCGATTTTTTTAAATCCCATGCTATTCTCCTTGGGGTTAAAATTTAAGTTGAGGATAGCACGATACAAATAATATATCAATTAATTACTTACAGTTATGCAATTTTTGATGCAACTTTGCGTGGAAAAAAGATTTTTAATCAACCCAGACTGGTCTATCAAGCAGGTTGTGGAAAGGTCTCGTCCAGATTAAACTACAAAATCCCGGGAGTAAGGGCGGCAATGTGTTCGCCCAAGGCACCACCTGCGTTTCCGGAAAAAGCTTTGCGGTTGCAACACTTCCCGTTACTAACAAGTGGAAGGTGTGGAAAACGTGGGGTATCGTCGTTGAAGCAAAAGAGTGTAAGGTCATCACGTTTTCTATTGAAAAATAAAAATGAAAGGGAATAACCCTTAGATATCTGACGATGTGTTCATCACCGAAAAGACGAACAGCACGGCTTTATCGCAATGTTGTGACCACAATGCGAAACCCCTTGCATTTATTCTGGTGGTTACGATATCACTGTAGTCGACTCCTGCACGACGGGAATGCACACCTATCCATCGCACCGAACGTCCAGCTTGGGTCGTTTGTGAACTACACCGAATATTTCTATTCACGATATTTCCTTAATGACGCCGAACGCAACTTTTGCACCAAGCATCCCTTTCCAGACGGCAGTATCTTGGATGTCGGCGCCAATATCGGCGCGTTCGCATCAGTTTTGGCTACTCGGTATCCTCGGCGAACTGTCTATGCCTTCGAACCAAATCCATATACATCTCCAGCGCTTGAGCAGAACGCTGCACTCAACCACCTCAACAATATTCAGATTCATGGATGTGCCGTAGCGGCCAATGATGGAAAGGTCCGTTTCATTGCAGATGCACATTGCCGGGCTACCTGTAGAATTGGAATGGCCCAGGAACCTTGTAAGGTTGAGGTGGATGCCGTAACACTTGACACGTTTTGCCGCCAACAGAGCTTGCACAATATTGCAGTTCTGAAGATCGATGTGGAAGGCTTCGAGTCGGATGTCCTTCGTGGAGCGCACAACTTACTGAGAAACAATCCACCTTTCTACGTGATTTACGAAATATCCCTGGAAAATAGTCGTACGCTTGGGCGTGATCCGTTTGAATGTACAACAATTCTACAAGACTGCGGATATTCTATCAATCGGCTGGATCGGAATGGGCAGCTAAACGAGATAGACCCTCGCAAAGAAGATGTAACTCTCGACAATTGGATCGCTCATCGTGCGTGAGAATCGTGAAGGCCGAACAACGTTGTATCTCGACGCCAGTGTGCATTGCCACAATGGCGGTGTTTGGCTTCAACCAAGCTGAATTCATCGCCGAGGCCGTGCATTCGGCGTTTGCGCAAACGTTGAATCGCCTGGAAATACTCCTGGTGGACGACGCATCAGAGGATGCCACGCTGGAAATCATGAATGAATTGGCCGCGGCATATCGAGGGCCTGCTCAAGTACGTGTAATTGCAAATCCAGTAAACATAGGGTTTGCGGGCAGTATCTCACGAGCAATGGGGGAGGCAAAAAGTGATCTACTTATCCTGGCGGGAGGTGATGACGTTGCACTGCCCGAGAGAGCTGCGGTGCTTTTTAGTGAGTGGCAAGACGCAGGGAGGCCCGCTGTCTGCCTTCATTCCACAGCCAAGTGCATCGCCAGCAACGGTCGCGATCTGAATCGCCAACAGGGGCCGTGGAATCCAACAGCACTTTCTAACTCCGTCCAAATGCTGCGGCAAGGGGCCAGTTTGCTTGGAGCAACAGTTGCAGTTCCACGTAAGAATTATGAGATGTTTGGACCTGTGGATGTCACTGGCATTGGAAACACTGAAGATGTTGCTTTTGCCTTCCGCTCTGCCTTGCTTGGCGGTGCGATATTCATTGGCAAGCCTTTAGTTCGGTATAGAGTTGGTTCTGGAGTCAGTACTCAGAATCCATCCCATTGGGAACCAACAAAATGGCGCCGGGAAGCGGCCCGTCGCTTGGATCAATCGTTGGCATGCACAATCCAGATGGAGCGAGATCTCGAGCGCTCGGGACTTATGACAAAGCGACTCGAGAAACTCATTGGCAGTCGCAAGTGGGTTCTGGAAACATCAAAAGCCAGTTATCTTCACAGGCGAAAAGCATTGTGGTGTGCAGTCAGGACGTTATTATATGCTATCGTTCACCGCGAAATAGCTCTTCGGCGTGTATTCATGAAATCAGTTTGGAGAATCGTCTCGCGGTGCTCTTGAATACTCAGAGGACCTTAATCGCAAATTAATGGAGTATAGATAACCATGAAATATCGTGTTAGGAGTGACCGATTATATCCGTAATACCGGTTTCTATTAAATAGCAAATGAAAAACAGCCCCAATTTTTGTGAAAAGGAAGCCAATGGTAATACGCGTCGAAATAGCCTTTCTTTAACCGCCAAGGTCGTTAAAGGTATGGGCTGGGCATCCGCCGGAGCGCTTACGATCCGGGGTCTCAACTTTATCAAGCTGATCGTTCTAGCCCGGCTGCTTGTTCCTGAAGATTTCGGTTTGTTCGGTATCGTTTTTCTGACGATCAGCGCATTTGAAACATTTACACAGACAGGCTTTGGTGCCGCGCTCATACAACGTAAAGAAAAGACGGAACTGTATCTGGATGTGGCCTGGACAGTCCAAGTTATCCGGGGCTTCCTTTTGTCCCTGGTGTTATTCGTATCAGCACCATGGGTGGCATGGTTCTTTCATGAACCCAGGGTGATTCCATTAATCCGCGTCATGTGTATCGGCCTCTTTGTCTCAGGATTCGGCAACCCTGGGATCATTTACCTCAGGAAAGAACTCAATTTTAAAAAACAGTTTGTTTACGACATCGGCTCGACGATTTTACCTTTCACTATTGCAATCCTGCTGGCCTATTATCTTCGAAACGTATGGGCTCTCGTATGGGCTGTTCTGATTGAGGAAGCCTTTCGATGCCTTCTCTCATACTTTTTCCACGCCTACCGCCCGCGATTCCAGCTCGACAGGAAAAAAGTGACCAAACTTTTCGGATATGGCCGCTGGTTATTTGGCAGCTCAATTGTCATATTCCTTGCGACCCAAGGCGATGATGCCTTTTTGGGAAAGATGCTTGGTGTAACAGCCCTTGGTTTCTACCAATTAGCTTATAGGGTCTCCAATATCGCGTCCAACAGTATCACAAAGCTGATCAGTTTAGTCATGATGCCGACTTATGCGATAGTACAGAATGATAAAGAGCGTCTTGGTCGCGGATTTATCAAGACCCTTGAGGTAGTTCTAATGCTTGCAACTCCGTTGACGGTATTTATCATTATGGCTGCACCCGAAATTGTCCATGGTGTGCTGGGCTCAAAATGGGCGCCTGCCATCGCACCTCTTCAAATTTTGGCATTCGCTGGGTTTATCAGAGCTGTTGTTGCTACCGGTGGGCCACTCTTTTTGGGAAGCGGTCACCCAAAGTGGGATTTCTGGATGAATTTGGTCCGTGTGCTTATGGTCGCCATGACGATTTACCCGCTTACCGTAACATGTAGTACCTCCGGGACGTCTATTTCAGTTGTTTTAGGGCTGACAGCAACGCTTCCTATATGGCTTAAGGTGAAAGACTTGACAGGTGTATCATGGTCTCATCTTGCCGGTTGCTTTCATTTAGGTCTTCTTTTTGGTGGAGCCACATTTTTTGGGTTGTTTGTGGTGAAATTGGCGCTCAGCGATTTTTACCCTTTCCAACTATTAATCATTGAAATTGCAATATCAGGCGTGTTTACTTTAACCATAGCATGGCTGACTTGGCGGTACTCTCATTATAGCCTGCTGAGAAGTTTGATTGATAAAATTAAAAGCGCTATATGAAAATAAGGAGATATTGAAGTGGATTATAAACCGCAGGTTGAACGAAGTCACTATTTTAAGCGGCACTATATTTCGCCGGAAAGGTTTGCCTCCTATGGACACCAGGTTCAGGAGATACTGAATTGTAATCCCGAGAAGGTTCTCGAAGTGGGTATTGGCAATGGGTTCGTTTCAGATATTCTTCGTAAAGTGGGGCTTGAGGTGACGACACTCGATTTAGATGCCAATCTAAATCCAGACATTGTCGCTTCAGTAATCGATATGCCTTTTTCGGACAATGCCTTTGATTTGGTTGGATGTTTTGAAGTCTTGGAGCATCTACCTTATAAATATCTTCCCAGAGTATTGTCAGAGATATCTCGAATAACCTGTAAATATGCCATGATCAGTTTGCCAGACGTCCGCCATCTTTTCAGTGTGAAAATAATTTTGCCTAGACTTGGAAAGCGTGACTTTTCCTTTTCCTTTCAACGGTTAACCAAGAAGTCTATGAGGATGACTGATGAGCACTACTGGGAAATAGGCCGTAGTCATTATCCACTTAAACGCATTATTAAAGAGATGGAGTCGTCGGGTTTTAATGTGTTAAATACATATCTAATCAGTGAAAAACCTGAGCACAGATTTTTCAGGCTCCAAAAAATGTTTTAGAAGGATCCCATCGAACATTTAATTATTAATAAATACGTTGAGTTCGTTTTTGTCAGTGATGGGTCAAATGTCGGCAAAGGTAAACCCTGACGTTGCATAAAAATGTTTGGTTCTTCTCCAAATTAGTTGGAGTAAAATAGGCGGATAATTGGGCTATCAACAAAAACAAAATGGACACCCGGTACCTCTAAAGGATATTTGTTTTATCGACAAAGAAAAACAATATTCAAAGGAGGCCTGCGATGTCCATGCCCACTATAGCATCTTATTTCCCCTTTCGTCGAATCAAAATCATAAATCAGAGCGTTACCGCCGAAGCCGATACGGCTCATATAAAGGTACAACCCGACAGGCGGTTCGCTCCGATCTGTCATGGGTGCGGTCTTGCCGATGCTCCCATTCACAGCTGGACACGGCGTCGTGTCAGAGATCTGAACATGGCAACGGCAAAGGTTTGGCTCGATTGCCGCTATCGAAAAATTATTTGCGCCCATTGCCACGCAATTCATATCGAAGATCTGGAACTATTCCATCCGTACATGCGTGTAACCCGTCGGATGGCTCTTTACATTTACCAGCTATGTCATTTTATGACCGTTTCGGAGGTCGCTCGACACCTGGATCTGGATTGGAAAACCGTCAAAAACATCGACAAATATTATCTGGAACGCGACTTTGGCCAACCCGATTTAAACGGACTAAGTATCTTGGCCGTAGACGAGATTTCCATTCGCAAAGGTCATCGCTATCTGACAATCGTTCTGGACTATCAAAGCGGTCGCGTGGTCTTTGTCGGCAAGGACCGGCGGGCCAAGACCCTTGAGCAGTTTTTTGACCAGCTAAGCGATGAGCAACGCAACAATATCCAAGCCGTGGCGATGGACATGTGGGATCCATTCATCAAGGCTGTTAATAATAAAGTCCCTCACGTGAAAATCGTCTTCGATTTTTTCCATGTGGTCTCAAGTTTCAACAAGGTGATCGACAAGGTACGTAATAGTGAATATCAAAAGGCCAATGATGTTGATAAATCCGTTTATAAAGGCACCAAGTATCTGTTGTTAAAAAACCGTGAAAATATCAAAACTTCGGAACAGCGCCGGCATCTTAAAGAGCTGCTATCACTTAATGAAACCATTAATACGGTCATGATCCTTAAGGAAGAACTAAAAAACATCTGGACATATCGATATAGAGCATGGGCGGCCAAGGCACTGGATAACTGGTGTACACTGGCCCAAACCTTAAACAACCCTTCGGTAAATGCATTTATCAGAATGCTGAATCGGTATCGATATGGCATTCTTAACCATTGTACTTACCCGATTAATACCGGCAGGCTTGAAGGGGTTAATAACAAAATAAAAGTCATTAAGCGTAAATCTTTTGGATTCCACGACCTGCGGTACTTTACGCTGAAAATTTACCAAAACTTCTCCAACTAATTTGGAGAAGAACCAAATGTTTAGACAATTTTTATCCAAATCAAGCTGCTTTCTGCAAAACGTTTAGAAAATGAAGGAGATCTTTTTTTACGGCCTGATTGGCACTCATTGTAAGTGTGAGCTTTCCTTGAGGGTTGATGAGTCGGCCGGCTCTTTGAATAATTCGATGCCGGATCGTGTTCAGCTTTTCGAATCTCCATGCCGCAGGACGTTTTGCTCGTGCGCGTGGAAAGCAGGGGCGTGCAAGCATCTGTATTTCGCGTGACAGGTTGTGCGCCATCATAGCACTAATGGTAAAAACCTGATTTGCACAAAGACGTCTACAGGGAATGACATCCAGGGCAGTATCGTTTTTGGCATCACCAAAGACCGCTTCTTGGGATCCGCGCCCATTGTGGAACAAAACGACATTCTTGGCAGACTCGGATTTATTGGTCACAACGACCTTGTAATCGTAATCGACGTCGAACGGTTCAAAAAGACTCAACTGTAATGGGCCTTTGTGTTGTTTTTTGTTTTTCTTTCTTATGAAAATAAAACGATACGGGCTCTCCCAGGATTTGGGTTTCCACTGGGTTTCAAAATAAGACCATTGCGCATCGATCTTGTGCCAGCGCTTGCGATTTTCAACCATTATTTTCAGTTGGGAAAATCGTTCAAAAGGAACCGCGGCGGTAAATTTAACCTGCCGGCCATCGATTGTCGAAAGAATATCCTGACTGAAGAAGGCTGAGTCCATGCGGGATTCAAGGATAACGCCATTTAGCTGTGATTTAACTTTTTCAAAACACGTTTGCATGAATTGGGCGGCGCCATTGGAATCGTGGACATTTCCCGGACGGTGATGCAGATCGAAGAACTGGCCCGTTTGGGCCACGGTACAGAACAGGGGATAGTAGCTACGGGCACCCTTTTTAGCTTTGTTGAATCCAACCGCAGAGCCTTCGGCGTGACCTTTGGTAGATATCACGGAGCCATCGAAATCAAGGGTTATTCGCGGAAACCGTTCACGCTGAAGGCCTTCGACCACCAGCGTTCGGGATAAAATACGTAAATTTTCAATACCTTCCGGTTCCATTTTTGACAGCGTGCGTGAAACGGTTGATACATCCGGTATTTTGCGAAGCCCCATCAGACGAAGAACGATGGGATCATCCCGATAGTAGTCGACTTCCCGCAACCTGCGGAATCCGAGCAACAAGTGAATGATGAGCAACATGACAACTAAATGGTGGCCGAAGATGGGAGATACTTTTAAATGAGCAAAGCATTTTTTTAGCTTTTGCTTGAGATTGATGTTTTTAAAAAGCAGTTGAAATATCAGTAACCCTGAAAAGGATGTCAGTTGTTGATCTTCAAACCGAATTAGAGGAATTTTATGGTATTTTGCATGAATTTGTGATTTACTGGACTTCACTTGCGGTGGCCTCCTGGATAGTGTTATTTTTGTTGTCGTAAACATTTTATAACCTTTATCCGTGGGCCTCCGCAAGCTTTTAACTACTCCTTTTCTAATTTTTTATGCAACTACAGGGTAGAGAAAATATTGCCGAAAAAATGAGAAAGACAAGGTATTATTCGCTTCCGGAGTTGATGGTATGAGGATCCTAATCGGTATTCTGCATTGTATTGAAAATGAATATCAGGAGTGTATAAATGCATTGCAGCAACAGACGGACAAGAACTTTGAATATTTTGTCTTAGACAATCTACCAAAAAAACATGCGGCTGATGAAGTTTATAAAAAGTTCATGCAAAATTCAGGGGAATTTGACATTTTCATGAAGCTTGATGCTGACATGGTGATTGAGGATAGTCGTTTTTTAGAGCATGTCGTGGAAGAGTTTGAACTTAGACCTTGGATGCAACTGCTCTCCTTACCGGTCTATGATTATTTTACGGAAAGATTGATTCCAGCAGTGAATATTTACCGCAATGATGTAAAGTTCCCCATGAAGCATGATGGACTTTTCACAGACCAGAATCCTGTACCTGACGAAAAAAGTCTCTTTAGCATCCAAGGTCTTGATGGTGTCGTTAGCCACTGTAAAAATCCTTCATTATTTCAGGCATTCCATTTTGGCCTGCATAGAGGGGTAAAAATCAGATATGGTGATATTCAAAACCTTTGGGAGAGGGTTGCTTTGCATTGTGTTAATCACGAAAAAGTTTGGGAAAATTTTTTAATAAGAAAAGAGGCCAGGCTAGGGCAAGCCACCCTAAGTGGAGAATTGGCCATTAGCGGTTTGTTTGGACCGGATAACGTTAGTTATGGTGATCAGTTTGCGAAAGAAAAATTTTTTGAATATGAAAAGTGGAGTTCAGATGATTTAAAGAAGGAAATTATTCGATTAAGGTTGATAAATTTTGGATGGTTACCTTGGTGGATTCGTTTAGGGTTCATCAACAAATCGGGTAACCAAAAATGGCATACAATTTTCAAACGCGCAGTCCGCAAACTTAAGAAAATTATAAGCTAATTTAAAAGCGTTTCGTATGCTGAAGCCGTTGTCAGGCAAAGGTGTCCTGACCCCGATGATTAAAAAGCTCATCGAAGCGACTTTGGAAGGTGGCAGAATTCCCAATTAGGCCAGGGATCGCCGCCAAGCACCGCAATAATAAATACCGAAAAACTGGTACGAGGAACTTACTTTCTTATGTCGAGACCTTTGCATAACCACAGATCAATAGAATATATTTTAGAAGGGGGGCATCCACTTCACTCCCCTAAAAATTTTGGGTAAAGACTTAATATGTTGAAAAACTTGAACATATCAGAGATAAGTATGAAATTTGGTAGCCGATTTAATATCAATAAAATTAGTAAATTAGAGATTTAAGAGTAGTGAAGCGGATACCAACATTTTGGAATTAAACAGTTGTTGAATCTTTAATGCTCAATTTTAGGACAATTTGGTGAAAAATATTTGTGAAAATTGCTCCGATCTATAGTTGTGCAAGGGCCTCATGTCGAAATAAAGAGAGAGTGCGATTCATTGGAAAATTGCCGATTTATTATTTAAGAATGACAAGAATTAATTGTCCACAGATACACACCGACAACCGAAAAGATTGTTAGAGTAAAGCCTATTGTCCTCAAATTACCCTCCATCCTCACTCAATCGTACCAAATTGATCGTCTACTACACCTCCTTGCCGGCGCTAATGCTAATGGCCGTATGGTTGGGGATTAACACAGGACCATGGGTTTTAAAAAAAATCCAAGTAGCTTGATAGCGTGGCTACATTTTTTTAGGACGACTTTCCCATTAATTGTCATCGTCCTTACAACTCTCATCCTTCCCAAAGGAGGGGATGGCACATCCTTAACTTCGATCGGGCCTGCTAAATTATGGCTGATTTACGGGTTAATCAGTCTGATTAGTTGTATTAATTCACCGCGTCCTATCGATAATGCATACTGGGCACTCAGCTATCTCGCTGTATTTTCTACAATAACTATTATCTTCAAGGAGAAAAATTACTCGAAAAAGCTAAACATCTAAACTACTTGAACTGGCTTATAACAACGCTTTTCCTTATAATTCTGGTCTTTACCGCCAGAGATGTATTGTTTGTGGATGCCCGATACGGATGGATAACCGGATATGGTGTTGTGGGTCGTATGAAAAACATTACCGACATGGCCATGTCCCGTTCATCAGGCATGGCCCGATTTGCCGCCGTCCCCGGAATTGTTGCCTTTGTTTTTTTAATAAACGGATCAAATAGAAACTCGCCTGTTATGGCTAATCCCTTTCTTTCTTTTCCGCCGCATTGATTTGGGCCATGCAATCCAGGGGGGCCATTCTAGGGCTTACATTTGCTATGGCTTTTATCCTTCTTTTCTTAGGCTCCCGATCTAGGCTTTTTGGTATTATTGGTACTGATAGCCGTTGGTTTGCTCTATTTCTACGGAAACCATTCCGGATAATACAGCAAAATATATAAAAAGACATTTCTATCGTGGTCAAAATTACGAGCAACTTAAAACACTCACCGGCCGGACTCGCGCGTGGAAAAAGGCCTGGCATCAAATTAAAAAAAGCACCAATTATCGGGCGAGGTCCCCAGGCAGATCGTTATTATATTAAAGAACATGTTCATAACACTTACCTGTATGCACTTTTACAATCGGGAGTCCTCGGCACTGCTGCTTTTGTTGGTGGTTTGGTGTGGGCATGGGCCCTATTTTTTCAAGCAATATTAAAAAAAACTGCCGCTCAAGTGGGTCAGCACAACATGTTGCTGCAAACCGGGGGCATTCTCGCTTTTTTCACTGTTCGAAGCATCCCCGAAGTCTGCGGAGCCATGTTCGGTGTTGATCTCATGGTGATGTTACCAGCTATGGCTTATCTAAGCATTCTAAACAATAAGGGAGAACAGAGTATCATCAGACATAAAGTAATTTACGAAGTTTTCTGATGAACCGGAGGATTGCCTATAGTGTTATCCCCGAGTCTGGAGGATTGTTTCGTTTTTACAATAATTTAAGATGTTCTCTCATCGAATATAACTGGGACGTGCGGGCCGTATGCCTCGGATCGACAGCTGCCGAAAGATGGGATCACTCGTTTGCCGATGAAGGGTGCCATCTTGTTGCACCCGATGTCCATCAAAGAGTCGATGCGGCCAAGGCGCTTGCCGGATGGCTTGAAGAAAACAAGATCGACATTCTGATCCCTATGGATGACAGCATCGCTGTCTACCTGCATGCCGCATCTTCCTACCTCTATCCGATTGGTGACGAGATGCAGTAGTTCAACGACGTTCGCTTACCGCATCAGCGCCATCTATCCGGAACGCTTAGCTGGTGCCATTGTCATGACTCCCCGCCAGAAAGAAGGGTTGTTGGCGAAGGATGTTTTGGAAGAAAAGGTATCGCTCATTCCACACGGCGTTGATACGGAACTTTTTTAACCGACAGACAAAAAATATACAAGGATAATGCAGCATTCAAGTTAATTTTTGTGGGCGGCTGGACCATCAGACAAAAGGGGTTTTGCTCTTCCGCACATTGCCGGAATATCTTAAAAAGGCAAATGTTCCCTTAGTTTCGAGGTTTTTGGTGATGGGCCGGATAAGGGGCCTATGGAAAAGTCAATCGCTAAGCTCGGGTCGAGGGCCATGTATGGCTGCATGGGATGGTACCCATCCAATGAAGTAGCTTGACAACTTCCAGAATTTGATTGTCTTCTGATGCCGTCTTATGTTGATGGGTTCCCCAATACCCTTGTGGAAGCCATGTCCGCCGGCGTTGTCCCGGTAGTCTCACACTTCTGCCGGGTGTGACCGATTTTATTGTCGACCATGGCGAAAACGGCTTTCTTTGTGAAGTGGATAATGCGGTCTCTTTTGTGAGGCTGTTTTAATGCTTCATGCCGACCGTATCCGATTAACCCGAATGGCCAGTGCCGCCCGAAAGGCTGTTGAAGAGAGTTTCTCCCTGAGAAGAATGGGCGCGGACTATAACCGCTTTTTTAATTTCGTTATAGCAATACCGTCGCCGGAATTGCTCCACTGCCATGGTCGGCGTTTAAGGTTACCCGGCGTTTCGCCGATCGATGCGATCCCTTATACCACTGCCCATTGCCAATATGATCAAAAGAATTATATCTCATCGATCGGTGCTCAAATGAGGGGTTGGTTTAAACAGTATTTCAATACCATTATAATGAAATCGGCAGACAAATAATCCTACCATGGCTTCATCTAAATAATTTATGAAACTTTCTCTCATAATCGCCACAAAAGATCGGCCACAGGACATCCAAACCGTTTTGGATGAACTTGCAAAACAGACACCGTTGCCGTATCAGATTGTTGTGGTTGATGCCAGTGCCGTGCCCACCACGACATTACCGTTAGAGTTTCCCATGCTGAATATCTCTTTTCATAGATACGAAGGACGTCCGTCAGCGTCGGCGCAACGCAATCTGGGATGAGGATAGCAGCCTCCGGATACGGATTGGTGGGCTTTCTTGACGATGATATCACCTTTGCGCCCGATGCTCTATGGAATATGGCGTGGTTCTGGGAATCGGCCCCAATGGATGTGGCGGGAGCTGCATTCAATTGCTCAATCCCCAGCCGACGGCTGTAAACCGCCTGAAACGGTCATGCTTAATGGAGCGAGTGGGCCTCTATAGCCCCTGGATGGGTCGTGTGATGCCCAGTGGATGGCAAACGGTGATTCACTCTGTTTCACATAATATCGAAACAGAGTGGTTACCGAGTGCCGCCAGCATTTGGCGACGGTCGACAGCTGGGGCCTGATTTCTTCGATCCCTATTTTGAAGGGTACAGTTATCTCGAAGATTTAGACGCAAGTTATGGGGTGCGCAAAAAGGGTTATCGGCTCTTAGTGGTTGCAACTGCGGGATTTTACCACTGGCCCTCAAATTCGGTAGATCATCAGCAATTCAGTTCGGCAGGGTGGAGACACGTAACCGCTCTACCTTGTACGGAAGCATACACTATCGTGAATCGCTGTATGTTGGCAATCATGATTAGAGGCATTTTGTCGCTCATCGAAGGGAACATTGCGCGGGTGTGAGGAAACTTATTGGGAATCGGTGATTATCTCCGTAATTTTTCAATACCCGGAAATATGCGTGATTGATGTGAATCACTTTTTCGGCAGCGTTGACTGTTTTTTTAAAAATGTCGCATGATACAAAAATAAATCAACGCCTTAAAGTCTTGATTTCCGCTTACGCCTGCCACCCGGACAAGGGCTCAGAATCGGCAGTGGGTTGGGGTTGGAGTACAACGATTGCCAAATGTCACGATGTTTGGGTACTTACATCCGATAACAACCGTGGGGGAATTGAGGGGACATTGGATAGAAACGCTTCTCTGCGGGAGCACTACCATCCGGTATATGTTCGGCCGTTCCAGCATCTAAAAGCCATCGAGTGGATTGAACGGCATATCTGGCCGCCCATTGATTTGTTTGTTTATAAAAAGATCTGGCAGCGCCGAGCCTATCAGGTGGCTTTGAAGCTGCACCAAATAGTCGGGTTCGACCTGGCACACAATCTGACCTATGTCGGTTTCCGTGTCCCGGGCTACCTATGGAAACTGGGGATTCCGTTTGTTTGGGGTCCGATCGGGGGACTTGAACAGACCAATTTAAAACTTCTCGACGGTTTGGGATTAAAGGCTCACCTGCACTATTGGGGACGGAATTGGTTCAATCGTTGCGATAAGTTGCTCCGTTTTGATGTGCGTCGCGCAATGCGGTCGGCTAACGGCAACTTGATTGCCGCCACCAGCGGTATCCGGGATGAGATTAAGCGCTACTATGGTTTTGAGAGTACTGTGATTTGCGAGGTTGGTTTGCCGCCGTCAGGGATTCGAGAGATTGCAGATTTATCTAAGCGCAAGCTTGGTGAACCTCTTCGCTTGATCTGGATCGGAAACCTGTTGCCCGGAAAAGCGCTACCCCATTTTTTCCGAGCCGTGATCCAACCGGTGTCCATTGGGGATGAAGGATTGCGCCAACGATTCAAGGATGAAAACTGGACGCTGGATGTAGTGGGGGACGGGCCGGAAAAAAATGCATGGCGATCAATGGCCAAGAAGTTAGGTCTGCAAGATCGCATTCGTTGGCATGGCCTAGTTCCACGGCAACAGGCACTGGTGCTTTTGCAGGCAGCGCACGCGCTATTGGTAACCAGTGTATATGATTTGACTTCCACCGTTGTTGTTGAAGCGCTTGCCAATGGTATCCCCGTGTTTGTCCGGATCATTGTGGGTTTCGGGATGCAGTAACTCCAGACTGTGGAATTCGTGTCTCCTCAAATAGTATTAAAATTTTTCGTCAAGAATTCGCCTTAGCGCTTTTTTGTATTCAAAACGAAGATGTTAGACGCAAACTAGCTGTTGAAGGGCTAAACCGTGCGATAAAGTTTAAATGGAAGAAAAAAGGTGAAAAACTCGACAAGATTTATAGGCAAATGTATCGATAACAATGTTTGGGGCAATCATAGCTCCTATCACTAAAGATCATGGAAAGTAGAATGATCAGAACGCTACTGTACCGAATTGTAACTCTGATGTGGTCTAATAAAACCGGACACCGAGTTAAGCGTAATAATCATTTGGTCTGATAACCATCGATCAATGCCATGAATTCATGTAAAATGCCACGGATTCCAGCAGAAGAGGTTATTTGCGAGAATGGGCTTATAAAGGTGCTCGTCGGAGCAAATAATCTTTTCTGCGGGTTCAAAGTTGCCAATATGATTTCAATGCCAAATGATGGTTATCAGGCCTTTTATGCAGACGAGGTGTCAAATGAACCAAAATCGGAAACGCAGGATCTTTACCGACGACTTTAAAAACGATGCTGTTAAGCTGGTCACCGAACAAGGCTACAGCGCGGCTGAAGTGGGTCGTCGATTGGGAACCCATCATACCAATATCTCCCGGTGGGTCCGCCAACATCGGGATAAATTGGAAAACCCTACTAAAGCAGATTCTTCCGTGGACTTGGCGCTGGAAAATAAGCGCCTCCAAAAAGAAAACAAACGCCTTTTGATGGAGCGCGAAATCTTAAAAAAGGCGGCGGCCTTCTTTGCCAACGAATCAAACTAAGATTTGATTTTATCCGGCAGCAAATGAAGGCCTTTCCCGTCACCGTTTTATGTAAGGTGATGCGGGTTAGCCGGAGTGGTTTTTATGACTATCTGGATCATTACCGATCCGGAGATAACCACCGACCAGATGAAGCGGCGTTAAGGCATCGAATCAAAGTGATATTCGACCAATCCAAAGCCAGTTATGGTTCCCGCAGGATTGTTAAACAATTAGAAGCGGAAGATCATTCCATTGGACGGTTTAAAGTACGCCGAATCATGCGACAAATGGGTTTAAAGGCGAAAACACCCAAACGGTTTAAATGCACGACTGATAGTCGTCATGCGTACCCCGTGGCAGCCAATATCCTTAATCGCAACTTTGATGTTGATCTGCCCAATACGGTCTGGACGGCGGATATCAGTTATGTTTGGACCTATGAGGGTTGGCTTTACCTGGCCATTGTCATGGACCTTTATTCGCGTCAAATCGTGGGCTGGGCTATGGATAAGCGGATGAAAAAAGATCTCGTAATGGATGCTTTGGCGATGGCCTACTGGCAAAGAAAGCCCTCCAGAGGCCTGTTGCACCATTCGGATCGTGGCAGTCAATATGCGTGTCACGAATACCAGAAACAACTTAAAACCTACGGTATGATCCCCAGCATGAGCCGCAAAGGTAACTGTTGGGATAATGCGCCCACGGAGCGCTTTTTTCGTTCCTTGAAATCCGAACGATTGCACGCATATCGTTTTTTTACCCGTAATGATGCTGAAATTGAAATATTGGATTATGTCACTTACTACAATAGTATCCGGTTACATTCGACTTTGGGGTATCTATCCCCTATCGATTATGAGAAAGAACGTTGGCTAAAAGTTGCTTAACAATGTGTCCGTTTTGTGTTGACCACTACACTCTACCGTTAACAAGGCTATTGTTACCAGGCTGATACCTATGCGCATTGTTTTTACCCATACGGATTTTGCCCCTTACATGGTAGAAAAAACTAGAGGCACTTTATACTAAATTAGCGGCAGAAGGGATAGATTTCATTGCCCTCGAAGGTACTGGGCGAGGTGGCCTCTATGAAGATCTACCGGAGGAGTCGCGGCAGTCCCCCTGGCGGGAGTGCCTTTATCCGCAAATAAGAGTACAAGATCTGGCAGCCCGACAGTTGTATACTGAATGTATCGCGGCACTTGATCGGCTGAGTCCGGCTGTGGTGATGGCCTGGGCGGTTGCGTTCCCAATGGGTGCGGCTGCCATCCGTTGGGCGGTGGGGCGAAATATCCCGGTAATCCTGATGGATACGGTTCGTCAACGAAATGTTTCGGCGAATCGATTTACGAATTTTATTAAGCGCTGTTTCTATGTCAATTGTGATGCCGTATTTATCCCGGCACCTTCGCACTGTGATGATTATCAATGGTGGGGGATCCCAGGCGAACGTCAATTTTATGGACTGAATAGCTCGATGAATGACGTATGGGTAAAGAGACATAAGGAATCTGTGGCATTGGAAAATACCAAGAGAAAAGAGTTGGCCCTACCGGAGCGCTTTTTTTTTGGGGTCGGACGACTAATTCCCGCTAAAAACTGGTTTCGGCTGCTTGAAGCATATAAAATATACGCTAGAGAGGCGGATCACCCCATTGATTTCATCTTGATAGGAGATGGGCCCGAACGCGCAATGCTTGCTCAATTTTCGGATTCACTGCCTCGGGGCCGGTTTCATTTACGATCTTCCATTTCTCGGGAAATTTTGGCGAGTTATTATAGCTTGTGTACAGCTTTTGTTCTCCCGAGTATCAACGAAACCTGGGGTAATGTGGTTAATGAGGCAATGTGCTGTGGTGCACCCGTTTTAGTCAGTCCGCTGTGCGGATGCTTTGAATCACTGGTTCAAGAGGGGGTGAACGGATTTGCGTTGGAACCGTTTGATATTCAAGCTATGGCCGATAAGCTAAGCGTTCTTACTATTCTCCCTGAGGAGCGTCGTCGCGAGATGGGTGAAAATTCCCGAAGAATCATCGGACAATGGGGGATAGAACGCTATCTAAGCGGGGCGCTGGGTGCGATTGAGTTTTGCCGCAATAACCCAAAGCGGTTGGGGCCATGGTGGTCACGAGCCGTATTACCGTTTTGGAAAGGACGTTATCGGCCGGTATGAAAAAATTCTACGATATCAAAATATACCTCCTGGTTCGGTGAATCAGAAAATGGCTACATTGGTATGGCGTCTTATGCGCTCGAGCGGCTTTGGCCCTTTGGTTTTACGTTATCACCCCAAGAGTGCCCTTAAACAGTTGGGGTGGTTTCACTCATTTCATGTTTCCAAGCCGATCAATGAAAAAGGAGATGCCATTCCTTGGTGGACTTATCCTTGTATTCATTTTCTCGCTGAACGGCTTCCTAAAAACGCCAGTGTACTCGAATTTGGTTGTGGTAATTCGACTATATGGTTAAGTACAAGGGTGAAGGAGGTCTTGTCCATTGAGAGTCACAGTCCTTGGGCAAAATATGTATCCACAAAAGTTCAAAGCAATGCAATAGTCTTGTTCGCTTCTTCCATTCAATCGTTTTTAAATGATCCCGGTTCTTTCATAGAAGATGGCAAGGTTTTTGATTTTGTGGTTATTGATGCGGAAAGGAAAAGCCGACTTGAATGCGCCAGTATGGTAGAGGCGTACCTGAGTAAAAGTGGCGTTGTGCTTTGGGATGATACAGAGCGAAATAATGATCACCATATAATGGCGGAGATGGGTTTTCGTGAAATCTGTTTCAGAGGGATGCGACCACAAGTGATTCATGTTGGACAAACCAGCATTTTTTATCGTGAGGGAAACTGTCTAAATATCTAAAGTAGGACAAGACTGAAGAATGGTCTTAAAAAAGACGTTAAATCTTCTTATCATCAACGCCGACGATTTAGGCCGGGACGTATCTCACAATCGTGGCGTTGCCGTGTGTCTCGCAAAAGGGTGGTGCTCCAGCGCAACGATCATGGCCAATATGCCTTCCACCCAGGATGCATTCCGAATAATCAGTAAACATGGCTGGCACAATCGGATCGGCGTTCACCTGAATCTCACTCAGGGAAAGGCCCTGACGAAGTCGATAAGACAATGCCAGCGATTCTGCCTAAAAGACGGAACGCTGGTCATGCGCCGTTCGATCCGCTACTGGCGGTTGTCTTCAGTAGAAAAGCTCGCGGTGGAAAAAGAACTCCGCGCGCAAATTAGACGATGCCGGGGTGCCGGCCTACCATTGACCCATGCTGACTCCCATAACCATATGCATGAGGAACCCGGTGTTCTGCCTATTGTTATTCGGGTGCTAAAAAAAGAGCAAATCCCATATATTAGAATTGCACGAAATATCGGCCTTGATCGGTCACAGTTAAATTATATCTACCGCTCTTTGGTCAACTTCTTTATCGAGATTAATGGATTACGCCGGACACGCCGTTTTGGAAAAGCCGATGATTACGAATTCGAAATTAATCGGAACCCGAATCGCTTCAGGTCCTGCGAGGTAATGATCCATCCAGCATTAGACGAATCAGGCCGGTTGGTAGACAGTTATCTCGGAATGCCGATTGCCGACGGTGTAAACCTGTGGGCTGGAAAAACACTTTCCTCTTATAGTAGTGATTAAATGGGATATTGAAAGCCCATCAAGACGCGGAACTCAAACGAAATCAAAACAGCGCGGATATCTGTGGGCCGGATGCCATCGCCCCAGTAGCGATTTCAAGGCTCAAGGGCCTTTGAAAAATCCAGAGAATTCCCGGTGCCGAGTCAATGCAGGCATTTTTTGCGCTGGCCAACCAAAAGGGGTACCGCAGTTTTTTTAATGATAAATCGGCAATAGATGATTAATGCGAAACCCTGTTAAATCGGTTCGGATTCTTAACAATGTGATACCGGCATTGGACATTCCTGAGATTATCGCGGCCATGGAAGATATGATAGATAGCTATACGCCGGGTCAACCTTGTGGACAAATAGTCAATACGGGATTTCACGGAATCTGGGAAGCCAGCAAATCAGCCGAAATTCAAAAAATCTATCATAATGCTGACTTATGGATACCCGATGGCATATCCTTCAAATGGATTGCCACGCTGAAGGGATGTAAAACGGCTAAAAGACTCGCCGGTATCGATTTTGTGAGAGCATTCTTTAATATTGCTAATCAAAAAAGATATAAAAGCTTTTTTTATGGTGATACAGAAGCGACCCTCAATAAAATGGCCATCAAGCTTAATAAAGAATACCCTGGCCATCGTATCGTTGGCACATTTTCACCCCCTTTCAGACCACTTTCAAATAAAGAAGAAAATGATATCATCAGTATGATTAATGCGGCCAAACCGGATGTCTTATGGGTGGCATTGGGTTGCCCCAAACAAGACATATGGATTTACAAGTACAAAGACAAATTACGAATACCGATTGCAGTCGGTATAGGCGCCATCTTTAATTTTTTGGCTGGTACAGTAGAGAGATCTCCAGAGTGGGTTGCCCGAATTGGAGTGGAATGGTTATGGCGGCTATATAAAGAACCTAGAAAGCTATGGCGGCGGGATCTTATCGATGGACCGCGATTTCTGTGGCACGTGTTTCTTGAATTGGCCGGCTTAAAAAAGATAAAATGAGACGCACGGAAGTTGAACTCATTTTAAGCTGTTCCCGAACCCGCCTGGATAATCGCTTAACCGATCATGTTTTATCACTCCTAAAAGAAGAAATCGATTGGGACGATGTGATCCGAATCGCTGTGGCTCATCGGGTCATGCCGCTGTTGTTTATCAACCTGCAAAAAACCCATTCCCGATCCATTCCTCAAACCACCTTAAAAAAACTCAAAACCTATTATTACACCAATCTTCAGCACAGCCTCACCATTGCGGGTGAGCTGGTCGAATTAATCGCGTTGTTTCAGGAGAAAAACATTTCCTTTATCCCTTTTAAAGGACCGGCTTTGGCTGAATCGGTTTATGGCGACTCGGCATTACGCCAGTTTGCAGATCTTGATATCCTGGTTGGCAAAAAGGATATTTCCACAATGTATCAGCTGCTTTTGTCTCTCGACTATCGACCCGAAATCGACCTGACTGCAGCACAATTGATCGCTTATGCTAAGACGGAATACTCATTGTCCTTATACAATATGGACACAAAGGTAACCGTGGAGCTTCATTGGAATTTGACTGGGCGCTACACGACCTACCCTATGGTTATGGACCATTTTGATGGTCATTTTGAATCAACGACATTCTCGGGAGCGCCAATACGCCAAATGCCCGTTGAAGATTTGCTGATGTACCTATGCATTCACGGTTCGAAGGATTGCTGGTGCAACCTTGACAGTATCTGTTGTGTGGCTGAACTGGTCGGCGCTCGCAGTGATATCGATTGGGGGCGGGTCATGGAATTGGCCGATCAGATACGGTGCCGAAGAATGCTGGACGTCGGACTCCTGTTGGCCCATCATTTGCTGGCAGCGCCGATCCCCAGTCGAGTTTTGGAAGTCATAGAAACAGATCCCATCGCAATGAAAATCACAACGAAGGTTACCGAAACACTATTTATACAAAAAAATAAACGAATAAATTCAAATTTTTCCCTCTTCCATTTTAATATTCGTGAAAGTCTTTGCGACAGAGCCCGTTACCTTCTCTATTTGCTGTTTGTACCCAGTCGGCGAGATTGGGGAATATTTCCATTACCGACGAACCTGACTTTTTTATATTATCCCCTGCGGCCCCTTCGTCTGGCTGGGGAGATCGCGCTCAGTTTATTTAAATAGGTCGTATTATCCCATAATCGCATGACAACGCTCCTCTTAATATTTGCCATTTCACTGACCTTGTCCCTAATCCTTAGCCCATTAATGGGAAGGCTTGGAATGCGGCTTGGGGCCCTTGACGAGCCCGACGCTCGAAAAGTTCATACCAAGCCGATCCCCCGTATCGGTGGCCTGGCCATATTCATCGCTTTTACGCTTTCGCTGCTGGCCAGTACGCTATTCATGACCCGCGTTTCCGATTTGCTGGTACTGGATCAGCAGAAAATGCTTTTCTTTTCTCGGTGCCGTTATCTGCTTTGCGGTTGGACTGGTGGATGATTTTCACCGGCTTCATCCGGCAATCAAATTCGCTTTTCAAATTATCGGTGCCAGTGTGGCATTTTGGGGTGGCGTTCGCATCGAACAATTTGTCATTATGGGAAAGATAATTGAATTCGAATTATTCAGCTATTTTATTACAGTCTTCTGGTTTATCCTTTTTATCAATGCCGTCAATCTGGTGGATGGTCTGGATGGATTGGCCGCGGGCGTGGTTTTTTTTGCGGCTGCCGTCATGGTGGTGTTATCGGTGATTGGGCAAAATTTCATTTCGGCCATGCTCTTTTCAGCACTCGGTGGCGCGACCCTCGGTTTTTTACGCTATAATTTCAATCCCGCTACGATTTTTTTGGGGGATGGCGGCAGTTATTTTCTAGGATATGCCGTGGCCGCAATCTCCATTATGGGGTCGGTGAAGAGCCAGGTGGGTGCCGCGCTTTTGATTCCTTTGCTGGCCCTGGGAATTCCGCTATTTGATACGATGCTGACCCCCTTGCGTCGTTTTGTGCGGGGGCGAAAAATGTTCGCGCCCGACAATGGCCATATCCACCACCGCTTGCTGAGCAAAGGGTTAAGTACCAAAAGGGCGGTTTTGCTCATCTATGCACTGACATTCGGATTGTGCCTTTCGGCCGTGATTATGGTCAACCTTCGGGACGAACGCGCCGGCCTTTTTCTATTTGTCCTGGGAGCCGGGGCCATTTTATTCATTCGCAAACTCGGCTATTTCGAATATATCGCTTCAGACAAGGTTTACGGTTGGTTTCGGGATGTAGCCGATATGACCGGGTTACGTCGTGATCGACGCAGTTTTTTAAGCCTTCAGATCGACATTAGCAAATCCGCCAGCCTAAACGATTTATGGGAGAATTTCTGCCAAGCAGCCAAGATGCTCGAGTTGGCTTCCGTTGAGCTTCGTTTGGATAAAAAAATCAGCTCATTAGTGGAAAAGGAGCGATTTAAATGGCAGGCGGATTCGTATAACATTCAACTGGTTACGGATACCGACAAAGAGCATCTCCTCAGATTGGCGTTCCCACTGATCAACAACAAAAAGATCAATTACGGAGTGCTGTATCTCGCCAAAAACCTGCAGCAAACCCCTATCAACCCGTATACGTTCAGAAGGGTTGAGCAACTTAGGAATTCATTAATGGAATCACTTGAATTGATAATCGAGAAAATGGGTCAAAACGACTTTATGAAAACCAGACAATCGTCTGAAAAGAAAAACAGTCCGGATTATGATAGCTAAAGGTTACTACGTATTTTTACAAGCTCACATAAAATCCAACCGCCTGCAGACTCGCAAATTTTATAATTAATTTCCTTAAGCTTAAAAAATAATCTTATCGGTATTGGCGAAAAAATGTAATATAAATAGATAGTATTTTTCCACATTTTTTTCAAGGCCATACAATAATATTAGCAATTATCTGTTATTATTATTAATATAAAATTTTATTCATTGGCATAAATCTTGCTTTAATAAAATTATTAAACTTTGGTTATTTCTACTGGCCGAACTTAAAGACATGTGCGCTATAGACATTATTCCAAATCTAACGATTGAAAAATAAGGGTTGCACCCAACAAAAAAAACACGTAAAATAAGATGTTTAAATACAATACAAACAAACAATCAACATGCCATTGGGCCATTTCTCAAAAGATTCGGAGAATACCCATGAAAGATAAATTAAGAAAACAGCTTGTCGGTTTAGTGAGCGTAGTGCTTGGTTTGGTTTTTTTATTTCAAGCCAATGCTTATGCTGCCCCATCATGGCAAGACAAGCTTGATGAGGGTAAACTACGACCAGGCATCGCATTAGCAACCTCAACCGGAGTTTCGGTTACAGAAATAGCTTGGACGTCTGTTGAAGAAAATTATCCGGTTTGTGATATTTTGGTTGCCATGCTTAAGGAAAAAATAGAAGTACATCAGGCGCTTACCTCGCTCATCAAGGCTGGTGGTAATTTAGAGCATCTGGCCATATGTTGCGCGGAGCCCGGTGTTAATATTCCCTCGGCCGTATTTGCAAAAGTGGCGCTTGATTCAGGAATTGACGAAGAGGTGGTTGACCACCTGCTAAGAATCGCTTTTACACCCGTACCTGGGGAAAGCGGGACGTTTACAAGGGAATCCGTTGTTGCCGGGGGGGAAATTAGAGAGGGCCCGTTTACCAGCCCATTTACTTTCGATAGCCCTTTCCCATCCTTTATCAAACGATGACGGATTAAATTGATTGGATATCGATTCGGTTTTATTAAAATAAACCTTTATAATAAGCCCCTTTTTCCAGGCAGTTCAGGTAAAAAGGGGCGTTTTGCGTCGGCCCCTTAAGATTTTGAGGGCAATATCGTCTGCCGGAAAAATAGCTTTTGATGAAAAAAATATCTTTTTTAATTGCATCCTTTATATTTGCTCTGTTTGTTAGCGCTGTGACAGCTAGCCCGCCAAAAACCGATGATGAGGTCACTGGTGATATCTTTGAAAAACGCGGGCGCTTTTTCCATCCTTCCTTAGCTATCGGCGGTGAGTGGTCGGATAACGTGTTTAATGAAAATGAAGACACATATGAAGACTTCCTCTGGATCATCTCGCCGGAAATTTGGATATCGCTTCCCGGTACGCGATCCAAAAAAATGGATCTGGCCGTTTCTCCAAAAACCCCCGCTGGGTTTACGCTGTCGTTGGAAAACCCGGAAGTATTCAGACGCTATTCGGCATACTTGCTATATGGTGCGGACATTCACAGGTATAATGAAATCACCGAAGAGGACACGGAAAGCCATAAGTTTGAAGGCCAGTTGCAATTTAATTTCAGAAACGGACTGACCATCGAGTTGATGGATCAATATGTAGATACTTTTGACCCTGTTGGGGTTGCTCCGTTTACACGCCACGACGAATTTGAAGAAAACCTGTTCAATACGCTTATTTATTATGATTTCAGCGACAAATTTAAGTTAAGGTTCGATTTTACCCATATCGATCTCAATTATGAAGACCGACCCTTTGATGAAATTCCTTTAATCGGTAGGGATCGTCAGGATATGGCGTATGGGGGATATCTATTTTTTAAAGTCCGGCCGAAAACGTCCATTTTCGCTCAATACCGATTTATCGATATCGATTATGAACTAAATTTCATATCTAATGACAGTCAAGAGCACCACTATTTTGGGGGTATTGATTGGAAAATGAGTCCAAAATCCAAGGGGCGTTTGAAATTGGGTTACGGTTACAAGGATTTCGACCAGGATTCCAATAAGGAAGATGATGGCACTTTGATTTTAGAAGGCCAGCTCTCACATCAATTTACACCCAAAACATCAATACATTTCACTGGGTTCAGAAGAACTGAGGAGACCACCATTCGGGAGACGGACTATGTCCTCACCCATGGTGCCAGCGCACAGTATAATCAGCGATTTACCGAAAAATTAACCGGCCATCTGTTCTTGAGCTACGCCTGGGACCATTACCAAGGTGAGCTGACACTTGATGGTGAAACCAAGGAACGAAAAGAGGATTTAATCCGGCTACGCCCCTCGGTAAGATATGAATTGTCCCGCTGGCTCATGGCCGATGCTGCTTACTCCTATACAAAACGCGACTCTAATTTCTCCATTTTTGATTTTGACGAAAACCGCTTTTCCATTCGAATTTTGATCTCTTTGAATAATCGAAGCGCCGGATTATCGGACAAAAACCAATAGACCTTTTATAAAAAGCCACCCGGACTTTTGGGAAAACTTGCCGGCATCAAGCTATCTGTGTTAGAAGGATTTATCCATAGGCCCCTAATAATCCAATAAATTCGATAATTATTCGCGTACTGTATTTAGCGAAAAAAGCGATTGGGGCATCAACAGCTTCAAAGACAGCCACCCTAATGATACGATTATTCACTATTGCAGCCATCATTTTTCTTTTATCAACATCCGTTATTGCCGCCACAGACGACTATATTGTCGGCGAAGGCGATGTCTTAAAGCTAACCGTCTACGAACATGCCGACTTAACGCTTACGGTGAGGGTGAGTGGCGAGGGTGCCATCACGGTTCCTTTGATCGGCGACGTACAGGTCAAAGGCCTCCCTTTAAGTCGAATCGCTGAAAATATCACCACACTATTGGCGGACGGGTACATCGTCAATCCCCAAGTCAATATATTCATCCACGAATTCAGAAGTAATAAAGCCACGATATTAGGCCGGATCAATCGCCCGGGCCTATACGAACTTCGCCAGCACACTACTTTGCTGGAGCTAATCTCCCAGGCCGGCGGTTTAACGCAAGAAGCAGGAAAACAAGCTATTATCAAAAGAAAATCCGCTGAAGCCTCGAACAGAAAAGAAGAGATAATCACCATTGATCTAAAAAGTTTGATCGAGCGGGGCGATGAATCCCGCAACATTCAAATTGTGGGTGGTGACAGTATCTACATCACAGCCTCAGAAGTATACTATGTGACCGGCGAAGTAAAAAAACCCGATGAATTTAATCTGGATGGAGATATAACGGTCATTCAGGCAGTGACCAAAGCCGGCGGATTCACGGCAACGGCCGCCCCCTCTAAAATCAAAATCATTCGCAAGACCGATGACGGCAAAAAGGTTCTAACCCGTGTATCCATGAACGAGCCGATTTTACCCAATGATGTCATCGTTGTCCCGGAGAGCTTCTTCTAAGCCATGGTCGAAAACAATACTCACTTAACCAGTTATTTACGGGTCATTTTGAAACGAAGGTATACCGTTTTTACCTTTTTCATCGTGATCGTTGTCGTTACGCTATTATTGAGCTTGAATACAATTCCGGTCTATACCGCCGCCGCCAAGGTCCTGATTCAAAAAAATGATGAAAATCCCCTGATGGCCAATTATCGCTACGGGGGCTCATACGACCCGGAATTTCTTTCCACCCAGTCACAAATAATAAAAAGCGAACCGGTTTCCCAAAAAGTAGTTAAAGCCCTTGATCTTAAAAATACCTATGCCTCCTATTTTGGCCACCCACAAAAAGATAAACCCCTGCCGTGGTACAAAGGGTTCTATACTCTGGTCACAAAAGTGGTGGGGATGGGAGAAACGGATCCAAACGATCAGGAGGTAAACGCTAATCCCAACGGTAACACCCAGGACGAAGCGTTGCAGCAAGTGGAAGGCCACATTCAGATGATTCGAAACGGTATCGTTATCGAACCGGTTGAAGAAAGCGATATCGTGGCCATCCGGTTTACCTCCGCCAATCCGAAATTTTCCGCGCAGGTCGTGAATGCGGTTTCCCAGGCATACATCGAAGTAACGCTTGAGATGAAAATGGCCGCTTCCCGGCAAACCATCGCCTGGATGACGGAAAAAGCCGAACAAGAACGGATGAAACTCGAAGAAAAAGAGATCGCGCTGCAAACGTATATGCGCAATGAAAATATCATTACCATTGAAGACCGCGTGGCCATCACCCCTGATAGACTGAATGAAATAAGTACCCAGCTGACAAAAGCTGAAGTCAAACGCAAGGAGCTACAAGCTTTAAACACCCAAATCAGCCAATTGTCTAAAAAACGGGATGACGCTGAAACCATTCATGTGATCGCCGCCAATGCGACCCTTCAATCCATTCGGACCCAGATCCTTACAGCGGATCAGAAAATTACGGAACTGTCAAAAAAATACGGCCCCAAACATCCGGTGATCAAGCGGGCCGTCGCTGACTTGAACAAGTTGGAAGAGAAAAGAAAGAAAGAGATTCAACGGATTATACAATCAATAAAAAATGAATACGACCTGGCCCGATCCAGCGAGACAACGCTGCGAAACATTCTGGAGAATACAAAGCGAGAGAACGCTCGTTTTAATGAAAAAAATATTCAATTGGGCATTCTCAAAAGAGAAATTGAAACCAATCGCTTTTTATATGATGCGCTAATAAAGAAGATCAAGGAACAAAGTATTACCGATCAAGCCCAGTCGGTAGACATATGGATCATCGAAAAGGCGAAAACACCGAACAATCCATCGAATCAACGCCACAAACAACGCATGATGTTAGGCCTTGTCATCGGCCTTTTAGGTGGGATAGGACTATCATTTTTTCTGGAATATCTGGATCAGACGGTAAAAAGTCCGGACGAAATCGAAAATCGTTTCGGACTTTCCGTGCTGGGTATGGTTCCGCAATTAAAGCCCAAAGAAAAAGACCCCGAAAATGCGGTGATCGATGCCCCTTCCACCTCATTTTCCGAAACCTATAAGACGATTCGAACGGGCATTTTACTCTCTTCCGCTGAAAAAGCACCCAAGACCCTGCTTATCACCAGCACCTCGGCCGGAGAAGGCAAAACGACAACGGCCATCAACTTGGCCGTAACGCTGGCCGCCCAGGCGGCTACTAAAGTCCTGATCGTTGATGCCGATTTGAGAAAACCACGCATCGATACGGTTTTTGATCTTGATGGTTCATACGGATTGAGCACTTTTTTGGCCGGCATGCCCAACAAGAACAAAGACATTATTCAACAGGGTCCGGTCCCGAACCTTTATTGCATTTCTGCCGGCCCCATTCCGCCTAACCCCTCTGAATTGTTAAGCGCCGGGTTGATGAAAGAGCTGATTAATTCTTTACGTGATAAATTTGATTTCATCGTCATCGATGGCCCGCCCGTCCTTCCCGTAGCGGATGCATTGCTGCTTAGTAAGGTGGTTGACGGGGTGTTAATGGTCATTAAATCAGGAAAATCGACCTATGAGATTGTCAACCGGGGCGTAAAAGCGCTGTCCGATGTGGATGCCCGGATTATCGGGACAATTCTGAATGGCGTTGATATTAAAAAGAACGCCTATTATAATTACGGGTATCACCAGTATTATCAATCTTACACTTCGGATTGAGATACAAAAGTATCAACGTCTCCAACCTTCTTTTAAATACGCGCCCTTCTTATCAAACCTTATTGGATAGGGTTTTGATTCCGCCCAAATGAACCGATCTATTACAACCATTTTTCTCTTCATCCTGATTTTCGCACCGCTATCATTCGGTACGGTAGAGACGTGGTCCCTCACGTTAATGGAATCACTTACTTTTTTTATCTCCTTACTGTTTTTGTTATCAATCTATTTACATAAAGATCCGGTATATCAAGTCCCCGCCCTGGTCCCGCTGCTTTGCTTGCTGGGCTATCTTTTAATACAAATGATCCCCTTGCCGTTGTTCCTGGTTAAACTGATATCACCGGCAACCCACCAGCTTTATGTAGAAACCATGGGAAGTATTGATCCACCGGGATGGATTCCGCTGACCATTCATCCGCGGGGGACCTTGTCCGAGTTTTTTCGTTTTTCAGCCTATGTGGCCTTTTATATACTGGCCGTTCAGCTGCTGACAAAAAGAACATTTATTAAAACGACCATCCGTATCGTCATAATATTTGCAGGACTTTTAGCCATCCTGGCAATGGTTCAGCACTTCACAACAGCACCTGGTAGCGGAAGAAAGATTTTTTGGTTTAGAGAGTTGACCCAGGGGGGCTCGCCCTTTGGGCCTTATGTCAACCGGAATCACTATGCCGGCTGGATGGGGATGGTTTTTCCAATCATTTTCAGCATGTTCCTTTATTATACACCCAAAGGCGACAACCGATCCTTCCGCGAAAAATGGGTCAACATTATCACGGAAGAACGAACCAACACCTATATCCTTTTGGGTCTGTTGGCTTTTATAACTTCGCTGTCCATTATAATGACTTTATCGCGGGGCGGCATTATCAGTCTTTGCCTGGTCGCCGTTTTTTTTGCTGTTATAATCGTGACGACAAAACCGGCCCATGGTAAAGGGTTTTTAGTGATCACCTGTATTTCCATCTTGGTTTTATTCTTAGGGTGGTTGGGGTGGGCACCTGTCTTTGAACGTTTCGACTCGATTCACACCGCGGATGGCGGCATCTCCGGTCAACGATTAACAATATGGGAAGATACCTTCAACATCGCCAAAGATTTCCCTGCAACCGGTTCCGGTTTCGGAACGTTTGAATATATATACCCAAAATACAGCCACTTTTCCGGCGACTTAATTGTCCGGCATGCAGAAAATGATTATCTAGAGTTATTGGCTGAAGGGGGAACCATCGGCGCATTGTTGGTTTTCTGGATTTTTCTGGTTTTTTTTTACAGGTCATTAACGGCATTTCGAAAAAGAAAGGATACGTTTTCAATTTATCTCTATTTGGGCACCTTGGCCGGTATCATTTCGATCTTCTTCCATGGCCTGCTGGATTTTAATTTGCATATTGGCGCTAACGGCCTTTACCTCTTCTTTCTCATGGGGCTGAATGTATCCGCAGCAAATACAAGAATCAGCTACCGAAAAAAAGACACGAACCTAGTCCCCATCCATCTTCCCTTGTCGAGAGTTCATGTGCTTTCAGGCATCGGCATCCTATTGACCCTGATCGTCATAAATATATCCGGGCTCTTGGGTGAGATAAATTACACATCCATCAAGGGGGTGCGGTTGGGAAAACAACTTTCCGCTGAAACCTTGGAAACTGTCCGCCACCGAGCCCTTCTAGCCTCTCGGTTTGATCCGCTGGAAGCGAAATATCGGTATGCCCTTGCCAACATAGAAACGTTTGGGGGTAATGACGAATTGGCTCAAAAGCAGTACCGGGCCGCCCTGAGGTTGAACCCCTCTCGCGGAGAATATATTCAACGCTTGGCAAAAATACTCTCCGAGAAAGAACAATTCGATGCCGCGGAAAAGCTGTACCAGGCCAACATCGATTACCATCCGAGCGAATCCGAAAAATACCTTAGCTACGCCGCCTGGCTTTTATCCCGCACCCGTGTGCCGGATGCCTTAGCCCATCTGAAACAAGCCATTGCACTTGATACACGTAACGTGGCTGATGGCCTGACACTCATGGTCATTAATGGATTGTCCGAATCGGAGATGCAATTGGCTATTCCAGACAGGGTCGAACCCCATCTTCAATTCGCAGACTTCCTTCGCCAAACCGGTAAAACGGATATGGCGGAGGAAAGCTATCGCCGCGCCCTCCAATTCATCAACAACGAGAAGACCGTAAAAAGCGCATATTTCGAAAAAGTGTATCAGTTTTATCTACGAAACGATCGCTTTGAGGACGCCATCGAAGTTCTGAATAAAGCCTTGGAATACTTACCGTCAAACCCTCAATTATTCTTGAAAGTAGCAGGATTATATGAACGTATCGACAATATCGACCAAGCGGTAAAAGCGTATCAAAGCGTTTTACGTTTAGATCCAAAAAATCGTCACGCCAAGCGTCGACTCGACCAGATGTTATTAAACCAATGTTAACTAAATAAATGCGCCGGCCTTCTATCAACCAAAAGATTCGACAGGCCCTTCAACTGAATCGTGCAATCAGATTCGTCTTCAATGCCGCTCCGAAATGGACGCTGGTCAATCTCATCTTAGTCTCTGCGCAAGGCGTTTTACCTTTATTATCCCTTTATATAATAAAGTTGGTTATCGATAGCGTTTCCATGGCCCTGACAACGCCCGACCCGTCAACCAGCTTCCATCAAGTGGGCCTTTGGATCGGTCTTGCCGCCGGTATCGCAATTTTGGCAAGCCTGTTTCAATCAGCAGCCACTTATACATTGGAAGCCCAATCGTTAGCCGTGTCCGATAACATTTCTAAAATGCTACAGCGTAAATCGGTCGATATTGATTTCGTTTACTACGAAAACCCCGATTTTTTCGATACCCTGAGAAGGGCTCAACAGGAAGGCGCCTATCGACCGACACGAATTGTCAATGGGATGACGCAGCTTTTTCAGAATAGTATCTCCCTTGTCGCCATGGTTGGGTTGCTGTTCTCCTTTAACTGGATCGTGGGGTTCATACTGCTATTCGCTGCGCTTCCGGGCCTGATCGTCCGCCTGCTATTTTCCCACCAATTGTATCACTGGCAGCGCGACCGAACATCGTATGAAAGAAAGGCAGCGTACATTAATTGGGTCTTGACCGGCGATACGCATGCCAAGGAGATCCGATCGTTTGGGTTGGGCGATCTATTCATCAAACGTTACAGCCAATTACGTGAAACACTGCGCAAGGAAAAACTCACGATCACTAAGCGTCGCACGACAGCCGATTTCGCTGCCGAAACCGCAGCAACCCTGGCAATTTTTGGGTCCTTTGCATGGATTGCCTATCGGGCTGTTTATGGCCGAATCAGCATAGGGGAGATGGTTATGTTTTTACAGGCCTTTCGCCTCGGCCTAAATAACCTGAGAAATCTATTGGGAAGCCTATCCGGATTTTACGAAGACAACCTTTTTCTAACCAATTTTTACGACTTTTTGGATCTTGAACCATCGATTCGGAAGAGGCCCAATGCACCTGCCATTCCAAGGCCGATAAAAAAAGGAATCGTGTTTGAGAATGTTGGTTTTACCTACCCAGGCAGCCAAAAAAAAGTTTTAGATGGGCTTTCTGTGAGTATTGCACCGGGTGCAATTGTGGCCCTCGTTGGCGAGAACGGGTCGGGAAAAACAACCCTTGCCAAATTGCTTTGCCGGCTTTACGACCCGCAAGAAGGGCGCATTACCATTGATGGTATCGATCTGCGACAGTTCAATCCTACCGATTGGTGCCGTGAGATCAGTGTAATTTTTCAGGACTACATTCAATACTATTTTTCAGCCCAAGAAAACATTTGGTTCGGTGATATCTTGCAGCCTCCCAAATGCGAGTCAATTCGGGCCGCAGCACAACAGGCCGGGGCGGATACGATGATCGCCGAATTGCCCGGTGGATACGACGCCATGCTCGGGAAATCATTTAATAAGGGCCGAGAGCTCAGTATTGGACAATGGCAGAAAATTGCCTTGGCAAGAATGTTATTTCGAAAAGCGCAACTTTTTATTCTTGATGAGCCTACGCACGCTTTGGATCCAAAGAGTGAATATGATTTTTTGAAAAAACTACATCGACTGCTCCAGGACCGTAGCGCCGTTTTAATCAGCCACCGATTGTCAACCGTCCGCATGGCCGACCGGATTCTTGTGTTGAAAAATGGTAATATCGTTGAAGATGGCTCCCATGAATCACTCGTAAAGGGTTGTGGAAAATATGCGCAATTGTTTGAAAGACAAACAAAGAAGATAATAAAATGAATAATCAGCAAAATACCCGCTATCGCTTTGATCGCCTGGAATTGGCAGGCTCTTTAGGCGACCTTGGCACGCTACTGCCCTTAGCATTAGGAATGATACTGATTAACGGCCTGAGTCCTATCGGGGTTTTTTTCAGCATCGGGTTATTTTACATTTTGTCCGGCCTCTACTACGGGGTGACCGTACCGGTTCAACCAATGAAAATAATCGGCGCCTACGCCATTACCACAGGTTTGGATCCGGCACCCGTGCTCGCAGCATCACTCATAATCGGCGTTTGTCTTCTATTTATTGGTGCCACTGGCATCATTTCAAAAATCAGCCAATATACACCCAAATCGGTTGTCAGAGGTGTCCAGCTGTCCACCGGCGCTTTGCTCATTCGCCAGGGCATTTTATTCATTATGGGGACTTCTCATTATCAAACGTTGCAAAAGGCGGCAGAGCCCTATCTGTCTATTTCCAGTTTGGGGCCGATTCCCATTGGAATAGCCCTTGGCGTTACGGGCATTGTTCTTACGTTGCTTTTATTAGATAATAAGAAACTACCCGCAAGTCTGGTGGTGATTGGGGGTGGCATTGCCGTCGGTTTGATATTCAGCGCCAACACCGAGATTAAATCGCTTGGCTTCGGCCTGAATCTACCAACGATTCTACCTTTTGGCTGGCCTCGCGCAATGGATTTTTCTATGGCCCTCGTCCTGCTCGTTCTTCCACAAATACCGATGACATTGGGCAATGCAGTGATCGCCTACGTCGATTTGTCAAAAGATTACTTTCAGGAGGCATCATCTTCCGTAACCTATCGCCGTGTCTGTATCAGCATGGCCCTGGCTAATTTTTTCAGTTTTTTTATCGGCGGAATGCCCTTATGCCATGGCGCGGGAGGATTGGCAGCCCACTATCGGTTTGGTGCCCGGACGGCCGGGTCTAATTTAATCATCGGAGTGATATTTATTTCCTTGGCGCTCCTGTTGGGCAAGCAGGTTGTTATCGTTTCCCGCTTAATCCCCATCGCCATTTTGGGGGTACTTCTCGTTTTCGCCGGCACACAATTGGCCATGACAATTATAGATGTAAGGAAACGGACAGAGTTATTTGTTACTTTGATGATGCTGGGCATTACCCTCGGATCGAATCTGGCCATAGCCTTTATTACCGGATTGCTGATGGCATGGATTTTACGTTCGAAGCGATTGGCAGTGTGAAGTTGTTATGGGGGGTGAAGAGATCATGCTATATACTTGCTTTTGTCAATATTGTTTGCCTTCTCAGGAAATGGTTCTGTCAGTAAAGGTTAATATCATTTTAGAAACGGCCATTGTAATCAATGTGCCTAAAACAATGCGACCGATCCTTTTTTCTTCCAGGAATCGGTCGCATCGACAGAAAAGCTAATTTATGGTGAGAGCAATCAGGCCTTTTTATAAATACCTTTTGCCGCACTCGCAATTTTTCCCTGTTGTTTGAGCTTGTAAACGATATTGGCGATCTTCTTGTCATTAAACCCGGTCTTGGTTTTAATCTCAGTGACCGACACACCTTTGCGAGATTGTGAAATACACGTGAAAACCGTATCTACCGCTGTGACGCGCTTAGCTGTTTTCTTCACCACCGGCTTTTTTGCTACGGGCTTCTTTGCTGCAGTTTTTCGGGCTACAGGTTTTTTGGCTGTCTTTTTGGCAGCGGGTTTGGCGGCTGGTTTTCGTTTTACAACTTTCTTTGCAGCCGGGGCTGTCGCTTTTTTTGTCCTGGTTTTAGAAAGCGATTCTACCTGTTTGGCGGCAGCTTCTACGCTTTTGGCAACTGCTTTCAAACCATCAGACAAGCTCTTAAGAATCATGTCAATTTCTTTCATTACGACTTTCCTCCTTTATTAAAGAGATTTGGTTAAAGATGGTATTATAATAAGTCAATTTGATTTGTAAAGTGTTTTTTTTATTTTCTTTATTTGCTTTACTCTTTATTTTCTTCTAATTATATTTTTTTTATTTTCAGGTGTTGACTTTGTAACCTCAGACTCATTATGTAGGGGCCTTTTCCGAACAAGAAAGTATAATTTATTATGAAATCAAAATTAAAACAATTAATACTGAGCGCAGCTAAAAGCGCCTATGACAAAAAGAATATTCCTTTCGAAAACTTCCCGGAAGTGTTGATAGAAGAGCCTAAGCACCAAACACAGGGCGATTATTCCACCAGCTTTGCGATGATGTCGGCTGCGATTCAAAAAATGTCCCCGCGAAAAATAGCAGAAGTAATTGTCGCTGAGATAAAAGACACCGACAAGATCATTGCCGATATTGAAATTGCAGGACCTGGTTTTATCAACTTTCACATCGAACCCTCGGCCTGGCATCCGATTCTGAAAGCTGTCCATCAAGAGGATAAAAAATACGGGGCATCCTGTTTCGGCCGCAATCGAAAAATTCAGGTAGAATTCGTCAGCGCCAACCCTACCGGCCCGCTCCATGTTGGACATGGTCGCGGGGCAGCCGTGGGAGATAGTCTGGCTGCTATTTTATCGTTCTGTGGCTATGAAGTCCAGCGGGAGTATTATATCAACGATTCGGGCCGTCAGATTCATACGTTGGGAAAATCCGTCTATTTACGCTTTTTGGATCTTCATGGGCAAAAGATTTCATTTCCCGATGCATGTTATCAGGGTGACTACATCGTCGATTTGGCCCGACAGATAGACTCGCAAGAAGGCGAAACATTGAAAACCATGCCCGAAACAGAGGCCATTGGCCGTTGTGCGCGTTTTGCTGCGGATGAAATCCTCGCCGGAATCCGTGCCGATTTAGAGAGGTTTGGGGTCCAATACGACTGCTGGTACAGCGAACAATCGCTCCACGACGACGGTAAAGTTGATCGTGTTATTGACGATCTTCTATCGCGCGATTTGATCTATCGTGAGGATGAGGCCCTGTGGTTTCGCACCACTCTTTTCGGAGACGAGAAAGATCGCGTTGTCGTTCGAAAAAATGGCCTGACGACCTATTTCGCTTCAGACATCGCTTATCATGAGGATAAGTATTCGAGAGGATTTGACCGGGTAATTGATATATGGGGCGCCGATCATCACGGATATATTCCTCGCATGAGGGCCATTGTGGAAGCCCTAGGAAAAAATCGGGAGCAGTTCGACGTTATTCTCGTCCGCCTGGTTAACCTACTACGCGCCGGCGAACCGGTCGCCATGTCAACCCGCGCCGGTGAATTTGTCACCCTCGGTGATGTCCTTGCAGAAGTTGGTCGCGATGCGGCCCGATTTATTTTTTTAACCCGCCATTCCGACAGCGCCCTGGATTTCGATCTCGAGGTTGCCAAACAAAAAACGAACGACAATCCAGTCTATTATGTTCAGTATGTTCACGCTCGCATCGCCAGCATCATTTTAAAAAGTAAAAAGGAAAATTTGGCGCCGGTAGCATACAGCCCTGATGCAATTTCAAAATTAACCGCCAAAGAAGAAATCGGGTTAATGAAGCGAATGGACCGTTTTCCCGAAGTCATCTTGCTCAGTGCCAAAGAAATGGCCCCCCACCGGATCGCCTTTTACTTGATAGACCTTGCCGCAGCGTTTCATGCCTATTATAATAAACATCGTGTATTGAGCGATGACCAGATGGTAACTGCAGGTCGGCTTTACTTGGTGGCCGCTGTCAAAAAAGTGATCCGCAACGGGCTGACCTTGCTAGGGGTCAGCGCGCCGGAACAGATGTAAATCATGCGAACCGTTTCAAAAAAGAATCCCAAGCCAAAGATTAAAAAATCGGGGTCAAAGCCCAGCGCTCCCTCCTGGCGTACCGGGACGTGGGTCGGTTTACTTTTATTTGTTTCGGTCTGGATGTTCATTTTCGGTATTCTGGTGGGCCGCGGAACCCTATCGACTGAGTTCAAATTTGACGATTCTCAAAAAGAACTCTACAGTATGGCTGAAAAAGCGGCGAAGGTGGCGGAAAAGCAAGATCCGACCCATGACTTGACCGGCGAGATGGCCTCGGACCCTTTTGCGGGGCTAAAGAATTCAAATAGGGGCGAATTAAAACCAGACTCTCGCCGTACGGAGAAAAAGCCCCCGCCTGAAATAAAAACGACTAAACCCAGCCCACCACCTAAAATACCCAAGAAAAGCCTGAAATCGATATCTCCGGCGTCTCCCCGGCCATCGCCCACGGCGAAAGCGAAGCCGAAGCCTGCCCCGATCCCTACCCCGGCCGCTAAAAAACCGGAGAAAACGCCTGAGAAAATCTACCGGACCTTACAGGCCGCTTCCATGCAGGACCTTGACGAAGCAAAACGGATGGCCGCCCGATTGCGGAAGAAGGGATTTAACGCCTATATTGCCTCAGCATCCGCTTCCGGAAAGGCGGAAAGACATCGGGTTAGAATTGGGCCATACAGCAATCAAAAAGATGCCGACATCGCACTCTCCCGGCTTAAAAAAGAAGGTATTCAGGGAATTATTTTAACAAACCGGTAATGCCAAATAACATAAGGGTAAACGATGGAAATCACCAAAGATGAAGTACTGCATGTGGCCAAACTGGCCCGGTTGGCGCTTGACGAAAAATCGGTGGAGACCTTCGCCACTCAGATCGCCGACATTCTGCAATATGTACACACGCTTGAAGAGGTGGACACAACCGGTATCGCGCCGACCTCACATGCCATTTCCCTGACCAACGCGTTGAGAGACGATAATCCGGCCAACCAGCTCACCGCGGAAAAAGCACTGGCCAATGCGCCGGATAAAGATAACGACACGTTTATCGTGCCTAAAATAATTGGAGATCCATCGTGACCCGCTTGAATGAACTGACCATTTTCCAGGCTCGCCGGCTGCTGGAAGAGAAGAAAGTCTCTTCCACGGAGCTTACAGCGGCCATTCTGGAACAAATCAATACGGCCAATGACGGGATTAACGCTTATATTACGGTGACAGCGGATATGGCCATGTCCCAGGCACAACAGGCCGATGAAGCCATTGCGCGAGGTGATATGGGGCTTTTGACGGGCGTCCCTTTGGCCGTAAAAGATTTGATCTGTACCCAAGGGATACCCACCACATGCGGGTCCAAAATACTAAAAGGTTTCATGCCGCCCTACGATGCCACAGTTATAAAAAAACTTCGCCAAGCCGGTGCCGTCATCCTGGGGAAGCTCAATATGGACGAATTCGCCATGGGCTCTACCAATGAACATTCCGCCTTTGGTCCAACCCGCAACCCATGGGATCTCTCAAGAATTCCAGGAGGGTCCAGTGGGGGATCAGCGGCGGCCGTGGCATCGGATATGTGCCTGGGCGCCTTAGGATCGGATACCGGTGGTTCCATTCGACAGCCGGCCGCCCATTGCGGGGTTGTGGGATTAAAACCAACCTACGGACGGGTGTCGCGTTTTGGATTGGTGGCTTTCGCGTCGTCTCTCGACCAGATCGGCCCCTTAGCAAAAGATGTGACAGATTGTGCCTTACTGCTTAATGCCGTGGCCGGATATGATCCGGCCGATTCCACATCGGTATCACGACCCGTTCCCGACTACACCCAATCCTTAACCACCGGACTAAAAGGACTTACCATCGGCATTCCGGAAGAATTTCGATCAACTGAAGGGCTCGACCCAGATGTGTTACACGCGGTAACGGCTGCCATTGAACAAATGGCCGATTTGGGCGCCGAAATAGTGCCCATTAGCCTGCCCCACACGGCTTATGCCGTCGCGACCTATTATGTCATCGCGCCCTGTGAGGCCAGTTCCAACCTGGCCCGCTATGATGGTGTAAAATACGGTTGGCGCGAACCGGAGGCAAAATCGCTGACGGATATGTACCGTCATACGCGGGCCACCGGATTCGGTTCCGAGGTTCAGCGGCGAATCATTATCGGGACCTACGCCCTTTCCGCCGGCTATTACGATGCGTATTATACCAAAGCATCACAAGTCCGCACCTTGATTATTGAAGATTTTAAAAAGGCTTTCGAACAGTGTCACATCATCGCGTCACCGGTCACACCCACGCCGGCCTGGCCGATTGGCGAACTATACGATGACCCGCTGACAATGTATCTTAGCGATATTTTTACTCTTTCGGCAAACCTCGCCGGCATTCCCGGGCTTTCCGTCCCCTGTGGTTTTTCCAAGGACAATCTGCCCATCGGTCTCCAGCTCATGGGCCCGCATTTTGCTGAAGAAACCTTGCTGAAAGCCGCCTATAATTTTGAACAGTCGACGGATTTCCATACGAAAAAACCAACCGGTTAGTCCGTTAGTCCGCCTCGGCGGATTAGCCCGTAAATCTGACTGAGCGCCCGATCAATATAACCGGGCGAACCGGCCAACCGATGGAGGAGGTACGATGAATATTCAACCTGAAGGTGATGATTTAAGAAAAGCCGTCAAATGGATATCGGAACAGCGCGTGGATGACCCGGACAAGTCCTTACCGGCTTTGGTCGAAGCCGCTGGTCTGCGTTTTAACCTGTCTCCCAAAGATGAATTATTCCTCTCAAAATGGCTGCGGGAAGAAGCCGGTTAACCACCGATGAGCATGACCCCTTAATTAACGTCAGGATCCATTAGCCACTGGAACAAGCCATGTCGCGCATTCGAATTCTGCCTGAAATTTTATCCAACAAAATCGCCGCCGGTGAGGTCGTAGAACGTCCCGCCTCGGTGGTTAAAGAGTTGATTGAAAATGCGCTGGACGCCGAAAGCACAAGAATTGATATCGAAATCAAAAACGGCGGTCGCTCACTGATCGAGATTGCCGACAACGGCATAGGTATGAACCAGGATGATGCACTTTTGGCTTTGGAACGTTATGCCACCAGCAAAATCGCCACAGATCGGGACCTGTTTGCCATTCAAACCCTGGGCTTTCGGGGGGAAGCTTTGCCCAGTATTGCCTCCGTTTCTCGTTTCAGGATGGTCACGCGGGATGCCACTTCGCCATCCGGAACGCAAATCGATGTTACCGGCGGCCGCATAGACAAGGTGTCCGACGTCGGGGCACCTGTCGGTACACTTATTTCGGTCAGACAGTTATTTTTCAACACACCGGCACGACGAAAATTCTTAAAAACAGTCAATACGGAAATGGGCCATATCGGCGACACCGTATCCGCTGTGGCCATGGGCCATCCGAATATCCGTATCCGTCTGCGCCATAACGATAAATCGATCAAGGAATGGCCGGCCGTTGCTGATCCCGTTGACCGGATTGCCGATATTTTAGGCCGGAACGTGAGGAACAGGCTTCGTCCCATAAACGCCCGGGCGGAGCGGATTAAGTTGTCCGGATGGATCGCACTACCCGATCTATTTCGAAGTACCTTCCAGGGAATTCATTTATACGTCAATGGCCGTGTGGTGCGTGATCGCATGATTCGTCACGCGCTGCTCGCGGCCTATACCGGACGGTTGATGAAAGGCCGATTTCCCCTGGCGGTTCTTTTCATCAATGTCCCCCCGGATGAAGTGGATGTGAATGTCCACCCAACCAAACACGAGGTACGCTTTTTTCAACAACGAGCGGTGCATGACCTCGTGGCGGCAACGGTCTCAAGCACCTTAAAACAGAGCCAAGCAATACCCTGGAAGCCAAAAGACCGGACAATCCAACCGAGCGCTATTGCTGAAGAACCGGCCGTGTATGAACCGGCCCAGCCATCGCCGCCTCCGGGTGAGCCTGATTTATCTCTGGGTCTATCTCCTGGCCTATCATGGACACTCAAGCCACCCCATGTCGGGCACGCCCCTATCCACGACAAAGCAAAATCGGAAGGCAAAAACGACAGGATCGAAACCGAGTCCCCCCAAACAGGATCGTTGTTAACCGAGGCCGTTTCGCATCAATACCGTATTATCGGCCAATTTCACGGAACGTACATTCTCTGTGAATCTGTTGAAGGGCTAATCATCATCGACCAGCATGCGGCCCACGAACGGATTATGTTTGAAGATCTAAAGAAACGCTATGACACTGGAAAAGGTCCGATTCAACGACTGTTAATCCCGGAGACCATTGAGTTGAATTTTACGGAAGCCGACAATCTTGAACGGATTCGACCGGATTTGGCCCGGATGGGTCTTGAAATTGAGCCCTTTGGACAAAACACCTTCGTCGTAAAGGCGATGCCGGCCCTATTGGGAGGGGGTGAAGCAGCCCCTCTGATTCGAGAAATACTCGAAAAGATATCGGAAACAGGGCATACCCCAAAATTCGACAAAGCGCTTGATGAAAGTCTGATTCTCATGGCTTGCCATGGTGCCCTGCGCGCAAACCAACGTCTTGATGTCACCGAGCAACAGGCCCTGTTGGATCAGCTCATGGCCTGTGACAACCCCGCCCACTGCCCCCATGGCCGCCCTATCTGGATTGAATGGTCAGTGGAGATGCTTGAAAAATCGTTCGGTCGTCGCGCATAGAGGTGCCACCGTTTTTCAAACACTTGTAAGTCCACCAAGACGTCATACCTTCCATTTATAGCCGGTGTTGATCTCACGGCAATGACACTTAATATGAGGACATCCTATGCCGGAAGTACTGTTCGTTCAATTTTTCAGCCAATCCAAAAGCACCTATTATGACCTGACCAACGGGTTTTCGGATACCTACGATTTGTGTCGGAACAAGGGCGATTTTCTCTGGGTGGATCATGAGGGTGACAGCTCAAAGTGGCACGAGGAAGACATCTACACATCCCGCAAGCTGCCGATAAGCAGCGGAACCGTATATGTCAGTGCAGCCTACATCAACCACCTCTATCAAGCTTATATTTGGGCTCGCGATTACCCTCAAGTGACATTTGTGGTCGGTGGACCTGTCGCGGCATCTCAAAATTGCGATCCAAAGAATTGGTCTCCGCTCTACTTTCAAGTTCGCGACGATATCCGCTTCCCGAAAAATCTTCAAATCACGGCCCAAAGTGTTGAGGAGCTGTTTGGTGTTGATGACTTTTCGGGCCGTTGGCACTTAACGACACCATCTCCTCAGGTGGCCCCGGAAAGTCCGATCTATTTCTCATATACATTGGACAACGGCTGTTACTGGGGTAAATGTATCTATTGCAACATTAAAGAAACGCCTCGTGACGCATTTCGAGGCCGCAAAACCATTGATTATGCTTTCTCCGAACTAAACCATCCGGGCAGAAAAATAGTCAGACTCAATACCGGCTCCATCACACCCAAAAACATATCCGCGGTTCTGCCAAACTTACCCAGGCGAGACGATCTGGAATATCGTACATTCATGCGATCGGCCAAGGCCGAGAATCGGGCTTTAAAAGCGGCATTGGCGCAAAATGGTGGTGATTTTTCCAACCTCACCCTCGGGCTGGGTGTTGAATTCCCGTCGGATCGAATGTTGGCTTATATGGGCAAAGGGATCACAAAAGCAGATATTTTGGAAACCCTTGAAATCTGTGCAGAATACAAGGTAAAAGTGAACGGTAACGTTATCCTGGGATGGGGCAATCTGATTGAGGAAGATATTCGGGACCTGGAACGGTTTTTTAAAGGCATGCCGAGCCAATCCATGACCACCGCCCAATTGAGATGGCTCTACGCCCACCCACAAACCGTTATTCACGATCATTACCCGGGGGATCCTGTACACCTGGGTCCATTTTATCTTGGTTTCAGTACCGAAATCTCACCGGAACAAATGGCGCTTAACCGCGAAGCGGCCGAAATCATTAAAAAGTACAGCGATAGTAAACAATTCAGGCTGGAAGGTCTCGGGAACCTGAAATTCCAGGAGGTTTGATTTTGAGACGCATTTGAATCAAGCTGTCCAGATATCTATAATAATCAATATATAGTTTGAATAATAAGGTAGTTACACAATATATACCGCTTTTGTTATTAACGAAAGCCCAGCCAACAAGCGATCGCTGATTGGATAACCGTTTTTTTTACTGTATTTCCAATAAAAACACTTGACAAGCACGATTGATGGACATATTTGTTGATAAATTTGCCTGTGGAAGAAAGGAGGTGGTGGGTGCAGTCGACAGGCATAAAGATGAATGAGGAAATTATTGAGAACAGGTCTGTAGTATCGTTATTTTTTTAGTATCGCTATTTTTTTTAAAATTCTAATGGAGGAAGAAATGAAGAAATTATTTGTGCTTTTTACAGCGCTCGCGCTGGTTGTGGCCTTTACCTTACCTGCCGCCGCTGCGGATGCTGCAAGTTGGGCCTTTTATGGAAGCTCACGTGTTTCCACCTTTTATGAAGGCGTTGATAAAGACCTCGATACCGACAATTTTAGCCTGGGTCTCCAGGGGAACTCCCGTATCGGTGCCCGTGTGAAAAACGGCGCTATTTCCGGTCGTTTTGAATATGGTACCGGCGTTAACACTCGGCTGCTTTACGGCTCCTGGGATTTTGGCGGGGGTTCTTTTACAGTTGGACAGATGTATACACCGGTCAATATGTTCTACTCCAACCAGGTGTTTGGCAGCGATACAGATCTGCTGAATGTCGGTGGTGTGTACGGTGGCCGGAACGCAGCGCTGCGACTTTCGATGGGTGATTTCAAAGTGGCCCTGCTGGATGCCAATGAAAGCAATCTCAACTTGGAGGACGCAAGCTCCCCGAAGCGCTTCTGCCCAAAATCGAAGTGTCCTACGACCTGAATGCCGGCCCCGTAGCCCTGGCTTTTCAGGGTGGTGCCCAAAGCTGGACCGTTGATCCCAATGGTATTGACGAAAACGTGACCGCTTATGTGGCCGCGATTGGCGCTAAGTTTAATCTGGGTCCGGTTGTTTTGGCGTTGGACGGGTTCTATGGCCAGAACGTAGGTAACTACGGATTGTTTCATGATACGGCTGATGACGCCGTCGTCGTGGGTGACTCTATAGAAGATACCAATTCTTTAGGTGGTATTTTTGTGGCCACATTTAAAGCCACTGATATGCTTTCCTTTGAGGTTGGTGCAGGTTACACCGTCAGTGAAAATGATGATGTATTTGCCGAAGATGATGACGAACTGGCCTACTACGGCCAGGCTGTTGTTACCTTGGCCCCAGGCTTCTTCATCGTTCCGGAAATCGGTGGTTACGATTTTGGTGACGGTTCTGATGGCTCCGACCAAGGCGATTCCATTTATGGTGGTATCAAATGGCAGATCAACTTCTAAGCATGTAACGTTTACATCGCTATAGAATGACGTAATAAAAAACCCGGAGCGTTTTTCGCTTCGGGTTTTTTTATTCTCTATCAGAAATCGATGCCTCAGATGATTTCATTTTGTTCATCTTTCGATGCATGTACCCGTTAGCGACATCAATACCTAAAATCCAATACATCCCCATCGACATCAACCCGAACCTTACTATTGGCCTTGATCTCACCCTTTAAAATGGCCATGGACAGTGGATTTTCCACATAACGCTGAATGGCCCGTTTTAAGGGTCTGGCCCCGTAAATCCGATCGTACCCTTTTTCAGCTAAAAAATTGCGCGCACTGTTTTTAAGTGCCAACTCAATATTCAGGCCCGCCAGCCGCTGGACCAGATACTCGATCTGAATATCCACAATGGCCCCGATCTGATCCGGTGAGAGATTGTGAAAAATAATGATTTCGTCGATTCGGTTTAAAAATTCGGGTTTGAATTGCGCCCTCAGGGCTTCATTCACTTTCCTTTCCATCTCTTTTTGTTCGGGTTCATCAAAACCTTGGTCACCCATTTCCTGAATCATATGACTGCCCACATTCGATGTCATGATAATTAAGGTGTTTTTAAAATCAACCGTGCGACCGTGACCGTCCGTCATGCGGCCATCGTCTAAGATCTGGAGCAAGATGTTAAAGACCTCGGGATGCGCCTTTTCGATCTCATCAAAGAGAATTACCGAATAGGGCCGACGGCGGACGGCCTCCGTGAGATAGCCGCCCTCTTCGTAACCCACATAACCCGGAGGGGCACCGATTAGCCGCGAAACAGCATGTTTCTCCATAAATTCGGACATATCGATGCGCACAATGGCTTGCTCGTCATCAAACATAAACGCGGCCAGGGCTTTGGCCAGTTCGGTTTTCCCAACACCGGTAGGCCCCATGAAAATAAAGGAACCAATGGGCCGTTCGGGATCCTGCAGGCCGCTACGGGCCCGTCGTACGGCATTTGAGACCGCTTCAATAGCCTCAGCCTGACCGATCACCCGTTGGCCCAGATGGGATTCCATGCGCACCAATTTTTCACGCTCGCTTTCGAGCATGCGACTTACCGGAATCCCCGTCCAGTGTGATACCACTTCGGCAATGTCCTCATCATCGACCTCTTCCTTCAGCATTTTCCTTTCCACTTGCAGCTCTTCCAGCTTCCGGTTCGCCACCGACAGTTCATTTTCAAGCTCGGTCAGCCGACCGTAACGAATTTCCGCCACGCGGTTCAGGTCCCCATCCCTTTCCGCCTGCTGCGCCTCGATACCCAAATGCTCCTGATGTTCTTTAATTTCACGAATGGTTTGAATCGCCTCTTTTTCATTCTGCCAGTGCGCCTTCATTTCCCGAATCTGCTCATTCATTTCGGCCAAATGGGCTTCGAGCGTGTTCAAACGCTCTCTGGAAGCGGAATCGTTCTCTTTTTTCAGCGCCTGTCGTTCGATTTCCATCTGGGTCATCTTACGCTGAATCTCATCAATTTCGGTGGGCAGGCTGTCAATTTCAATGCGTAACTTGGAAGCACACTCATCCATTAAATCAATGGCTTTGTCCGGCAAAAACCGATCGGCAATATACCGATGAGACAGGGTTGCCGCCGCAACGATAGCCGAATCCTTAATTCGAACACCATGGTGAACCTCGTATTTTTCTTTTAACCCTCTCAATATCGAGATAGTATCCTCAACCGTCGGTTCAGCCACTAGAACCGGTTGAAAACGACGCTCCAGAGCGGCGTCCTTTTCAATATACTTACGATACTCGTTTAAAGTAGTCGCGCCCACACACCGCAGTGTTCCCCGGGCAAGGGCAGGTTTGAGCATGTTGGAAGCGTCCATAGACCCTTCTGCAGCACCGGCGCCTACCAACGTATGTAATTCGTCGATGAACAGGATCACCTCGCCTTCGGCCTTTTCAACTTCCTTTAACACCGCCTTCAAACGATCCTCGAACTCCCCCCGGTATTTGGCGCCGGCGATCAAGGCCCCCATATCCAAAGCCACCAGGCGCCGATTCTTCAATGTTTCGGAAACGTCTCCGGCGGTGATCCGTTGGGCCAACCCCTCGATGATAGCGGTTTTACCCACACCGGGTTCGCCGATCAGAACGGGATTGTTTTTGGTTCGACGAGACAAAACCTGAACGATCCGACGAATTTCCTCATCACGGCCGATCACCGGGTCCAGCTTCCCCCGTCGGGCCAAATCGGTCAAATCCCGGCTGAACCGATCCAGGGCCTCGTATTTCTCCTCGGGGTTGGGATCGGTAACCCGCTGATTCCCCCGAACAGCCACCATGCCTTTTAAAATCGCATCCCGGGTCATTCCGTATCGATTCAAAAGCTCGGCGGTATCCCCTGCCTGGGCGTCGGCCAGCGACAACAAAATATGTTCAACGCTCACATATTCGTCTTTCAATCGGGCGGCTTCTTCAAAAGCGGATTCCAGTACCGCCTTGGTCTTCGCGGAAAGATAGACCTCCCCAACACCGCTCACCCGGGGTAATCTTTCCATGGCCGTCTCAATATCAGGGCCAAGGGCGCCTGGCGAAACACCGAGTTTTCGAAACATGGAGCGTACCACGTTGTTTTTCTCGGCGTTTTCTTTCTCGGACAACATGGCCGCCAGCAAGTGAATCGGTTCCAGTTGCTGGTGATGATGCCGGGTAGCCAATGCCTGGGCGTTTTGAATCAGCTCTTGAGATTTAATGGTAAATTTGTCAAATCGCATCCTTATCTCCTGAAATAATACCGTTATTTATTCAGTTATCTACTGCCGGGAATCTAATCATAACACGAGCCATGTCAAATATATTTTATTACTTTTTTTTGTTTTTTTGTATAGTAATGAGCTTAAAGTGTTTTCCCGCGAAACCTAAAAGCCCGGCGCGTAGGTATCGCCCGCTGAACCATAATGCGAAGGGGCGCTGAAGAAACAGGCCTAACTATTCAACGGCTATTGTGCAGCGACGACTATGCAGCTATTTTTGTTTAGCTTTGAAGGTAAAAGCCCAAGGCTGGGTCGGGTTTCGGCCCGATAAATCGGGCGCCGATAAACTGGTTGTCAATGCGTGTGACTTCAACCAGCAGACTGATTTTTGAACTCATCGCATTATCAAGTCTGAAAGCAACCTTGAGTCGGTCGCCGACGGTGATACCAAAGGGGGCAGGGTGTTTGAATCCAACACCGTTCTGTGAAAGGTCTTTGATCTGGACGACTTCTCTTTTTTTTAATCTAACATGTTCGCATTGCCCCGTAAAGTTGACTTCCTTGCGGTAGATGGTACGGATTTCAATAATAAATCTGAAGATGTGGTCACATTTACATCTTGTTTTGAATTTTTTCCGGGCAATCCCGGATTTGAACGCATTGACCGTCTTGACATATCCGCAGGCTGGACAGACGATCGTCGCGATGCCTTCTTTATCGGCATAAAAAGTGTGCAGTTCTTTTTTTTCCAAGGAACCTTCCATCGTTTTTCCCTATGATTATCAATCAATTAACACAAGCTCGGAACGTAAGTCAAACATGAACTCGCCGGTGATGGAAAAAACAAGTTAAACGAGCATTTGATGGCCCCACTGCAATCATTGCATTGAAAGTAGTCTGGTACATCAGCCACTTGAATCCGCCACATCCTTGTCGCCTAAACCCTCATTGAGGCTACCCATCCGGTAGCCCTTCAAATCCACGGTTACGGTCTGGTACCCCAATGATTCGAGTTCCTGGACGATATGATGACGATTATCCCTTTCGAAAAGGTCACGCATCTCCGTATCGCCTAGTTCCAGGCGGGCCAGGGAGCCAAAGTGGCGAACCCGGAACACGCGCATCCCCAATTGTCGCAAAACAGCCTCGGCCTTTTCAATTCGCATTAGGGCTGATCGAGTGATCGTGGTGTTGTAGGGGATCCGGCTGGCCAGGCAGGCAGCGGACGGCTGGTCCCAGGTCACCAGCCCAAGGGATTTGGAAAGCGCGCGGATATCTGATTTGGCTAAGTTTGCCTCCAACAACGGGCTGCGGATACCCAGTTCGTGAACGGCTTTTCGGCCCGGTCGAAAATCTTTGGCATCGTCGGTGTTGCTGCCGTCAAATACCCATTTGAGGCCTTCTTTTTGAGCAATCCGCTTGATCTGGATGAACCGCTCCTTTTTACAAAAATAGCACCGCTCCGGAGAGTTATCGGCAACACCCACCGTTTCCAAATCGTTCGAATTAATGATCAAGTGCCGAGCGCCTAAATGCCGGGCCAGATCCTGGGCCTGGCTAAGCTCATGGTGCGGCATAATTTCAGAAGCGGCGGTTACGGCCAGCACCCGATCTTCCAATACATTTCTGCAAACCGCCAATAAAAAAGTACTGTCCACCCCACCGGAAAAGGCCACCACGGCGCTTTCAGATTCAGCAACGAGATGTTTGAGATGATCGTATTTGGCCGCTGTTGACGAATTTGGCATATTTTTGCGTTATTTTTTCATCGTACCACATATCAAGTATCACGATGGCTAATTGCCCACATACCTGGCAAAAAGGCTGCGTGCCAGGACTTCATCAGCAGTTCCCTTGATGATGGTCCGACCCTCGGGGAAAATGACAAGTTCATATTCGTCTACGGTAAAGGTCAGAAAATACCCATTATTGACCACCTCACCAAGTGCAGACAGCCGTATGCCTAGTTGTTCCAGGTCCAACGGCTCAGACTTGGAGGCGGAAATCTGAACGGCATTGCGCCCACATAATGAAAAGGCTTCCGAAACCTGTTCGCCATTTAGAAAATCAAACCGTTTTTTCATACAGGTCGGGCAATCCGGGTGGACATTGACTTGAAACCGATTATACTCATTTTCCCATAGGTCGATATGGATCAAATTTCCACCCACAGGTTTATGTCCGACCATAATCTTCAAGGCTTCCGTGGCCTGTATCGAGGCAATCATGGCAGGTGTTCCCCCGAGAACCCCCTCGGTTTCACAAGTTGGTGTGGTACCGGGCGCCGGCGGCATATCGGACAGGCAGCGCAAACAGGCCGTTTGACCGGGAATAATATCCATGGTCATACCGGTGGCGCCGATGACGCCACCGTAAATCCAGGGAATCCCATGCTTGACACATGTGTCATTGACCAGATAACGCGTTTCCATATTGTCCGTGGCATCCATAACCAGATCGACACCGGTCACCAGCGCCTCAATATTTCGTGCGTTGACGTCCTGAATGACCGCTTCCACCTGAACATTGGCATTAATGGCTTGGAGTTTTTTCACCGCAGCCACGGCCTTGGGCAATCGCCCTTCGGCATCCGCCTCATCGAACAAGACCTGCCGTTGCAAATTGCTTAACTCAACAAAATCGCGGTCAACAATTTTGACGGTTCCCACGCCTGCCCGAACCAACAGATTGGCAATGTTCGATCCCAGTGCACCGCACCCAACCACCAGCACGGCGGAAGCGGCGATCCGATTCTGCCCCGCTTCACCAATCCCGCTAAAAAAAACCTGCCGTGAATAGCGTTCCAGTTGTTGTTTCATCGCAATAGCCTATACTGACAATACATTCGCTACTTCGTAAATTGCGGTTTTCGTTTTTCTAAAAATGCGGATATTCCTTCCCGAGCGGCATCCGTACAAGCAATTTCGGCAAAGCCTTCGTATCCGATCTCCAAGGCGGCCTCGAGACTTTCAGCTGCCGCCCCTTTTTCAATGGTTCGTGCTGCAACAGCCACCGCTTCCCGGCTCAATGGGGCCTTACCGGTAAAAAGTTTTTCGGAAACGTCAACCGCCGGAATCTCTATGGACCCTTCCGCCAGGAGCGACACATTCCCTGCCATCTTTTCGATGGTAATAAGGGCAACGCGAATCAGGTCGGCATAATCATCGGCAATCGCGTCAACCATTCCGATATCCGCCGCCTCTTCAACCGTCATGGAGCGTCCGGCACAGATCATCTCATGAAAAATCGCCGCCCCTTGGGGCCATTTCCGGTACGGTACGATGCAACCACCGATTCCCGGCAAAATACCCAGGGCTATTTCGGGAAACTGAAAGCGGGCGTTTCGCACGGCAACAATACGATGACAGCGAATGGCAACCTCCAGGCCGCCGCCGAGGGCCAGGCCGTTAACGGCAGCCACCACGGGCTTCTGCATTTGATCCATAAAGACCTGTACCTTGGCACAATCCTTGGCATACTGGGCCGAGGCATCGGCGTCGCCAAGCATTTTGGGAAAGTTACCGATATCGGCCCCGGCGGAAAAAGCACTGGTGCCATACCCGGTAATGATAAAACCCTTTATCGCCGGATCGTCGGCATGTTTTTTCAACACATGGAGAATTTCATCCGTGACCTCATCGTTTAAGGCGTTCATTGCCTGGGGACGCCGCACGGTGATCACTTTAACCCCGTCTTTGTTATCTACCAGTATATGGCGATTAAATTCCTGGTAAAAGTCAAAAGCGTTTTGGGCCATTGGAAATCCCGGTCGCTCACTTTGGAACCGGGACATAATCCGGTTGACTTCAGACGCCCCCAATTCCCGCATAATATCCATGGGTCCATTTCTAAAACCAAGCGCCACCTGGCAGCCAAAATTGAGATCCGCCCGGGTCCCGATTTTCCGGTCGATGATATCAAAAGATTGGGAAAAAAGAATGCCTAGCAATCGATCCCTTATTAACGACCGTGTTTCTTCGGGAACATCACACGATTTTCCAGGCCGAAGGGTTAACCAGCGATCGACGGAATTAAAGATGTCGGCCGGTAAATAGTGGGCCCCCTCTTCCATCTGAAGAGTATTGGTCTCCACAATGATCGGATTACCATGGGCCATGTTTAAAACAAAAAAGGGCCCCGCAAAAACAAATTCACTGGCCACCGAATCGATCTGGGCGGCCGTGGCATGTTCAAGCAAATAGGCTGCCTCATTGCACCAATTATCGAAGATCCGATCCAACACAAAACAGATCGCATTATCGGTAATTATCGGCACCTTTCCGGTTATGCCAAAAAACCAGAATAGATAATCGAGCGTTTCTTGGCTACCACCTTTCCAGTCGATCACCTCCACCGGTAAGCTACGCCAGGCCGGAGCAAAAAAATGAGTAACCGTCGTTCGTCCCGGGTACTTCATGTTGCTAAACAGCCGATCGGCGGGAATCGAGCTGGTATTTGAAGTTATAATAGCCTTTTTATCCACCAGCGCTTCAATATCGCTGAAAATTTTTTGTTTAAGAGGAATATTTTCGGTGGCCGCCTCGATGACGAGGTCACAATTTTTAATCTTTTCATAGGTTGTTGTGTAAGTGATATTTTGGCCCACTAGATCGGCCTCGGCCGGGGTCATCTTCTTTCGATCAATCGCCTTTTGAAGATAACCACCGATCCTTTTTTCCGCCGCGAGGAGTGGCTTTTCAGCAACATCCACCAGATAAAGCGTTATCTGGGGTAACGCGCTTTTCAGATAGTAGCCGATATCCGGACCGATAGTACCGGCACCGATGATCGCAATTTCACGCGGCAGAGAACGATCCGAAGAAATGAGTAAGGGGTTAAGGTAAGAACGATACAGGTGATGGGTCGACGTCATGGAGATCTCCTTTGATAAATTGTCAATATTATTATACATTCCCCGATTTCTGATAGCGTATTAACGATTTTAACACACGTCTCACATATTCTTGTGTCTCCTGATAAGGTGGAATGCCACTGTGACGAACCACCGCCTCAGGGCCGGCATTATATGCAGCCAGAGCCCAAGTCAATTGTCCATCAAATCGTTTCATCATCCGTTTCAAGTATAGGCTCCCGCCCATAATATTCTGGTAGGGATCAAACGGATTGGTGATGGCCAACGTTCGAAAATTCTGCGGCATGATCTGCATCAATCCCCGCGCCCCTTTATGCGATACCGCCTGGGGATTGAAACTCGATTCAACCGCGATCACCGATTTTATCAGGGAGAAGAGCAGGCCATGCTGTTTGGCTGCTTTTTTAATGATATCATCATACTGAGTCGTGGAAAAGGGGCGGTATTTTTTCTGGGGGCGTTCTTTAATATAGACTTTAAATTTTTTCTGTTTATTTGGGCGCGTGTTGGTAAAATGGACGACGCCATTCTGGTCGCGATATTTATAAATATCGGCCTCAGTCGGCATTGCCATAATAAAAAGAAGAAGCACGCCCCCTATCAGAATAATTATTTGAAGAGGCCGATCTCTCAATTGGCTATTGTTACTCTTTTTATTAACACGAATATAATGACTCACGGCTCATAACGGATAAAAATATATTTTCAGAACCCATATTTATTGGTGCGGCTGACGCTTGTACGATCATAGGGTCTTCCTTATTTGAGGTCAATGACGTTTTTGGTAAATAATTTCTCAATTTTCCGAAATAAAATCGTACCAATCGTTATTGACGCCATCCCTTTTTTAATGTATCTGCTTAATATCCTTGGATAGTCAAAATATCAATACCCCAACTTGTATTTTGGCACTTTATTTGCAATATCACAAAAATAATTCCATAAAATGGTGGGAATTATTACGGGGCTCTTTCAATTTCGCAAAAAACGGTAATTGGCAAAGATGGAAAAGAAAAAAATTCTTCTGGTGGATGACAATCCGGATATTACCCAAATGCTCCGCCATATGCTTGAAGCCACAGGTGATTATCTCATCCAAGAGGAAAATAAAGGCCGGCGGGCTTTGGCGACCGCTAGAGAATTCAACCCTGATCTGGTTTTTTTGGATTTTATGATGCCGGATGTTGATGGGACAGAGGTGGCCGCCCAGTTCGAGGAAGATGATAGCTTAAAGCACACTAAAATCGTGTTTCTGACCGGAATCGTTACCAAAGGTGAAATCGATTCGGGAAGCGTCGATAATATATCCGGTTACACTGTTTTGGCAAAACCGGTTCGTGCAAATGAATTGACCGCATGTATCGAAGATTTATTGGGCCCGTAATTATGGGGTCGATTTATCCCCCCAAGCGCATGGCCGCCTTAAGGCCATTATTTTCCAATAAGCGCGCCGCCTGGGCATTATCGGAAAACCGAAAAACCATCAAAGCCATTCCGGATTTTTCGCTAACGGCAATATAAGAATAATCGATTCGTATTTTTTCGATTTTCAACAGGTCCAGTATCCGGCCCAATCCTCCCGGCCTGTCTTCGACCTCCACGACCACAACCTCGTTGGCGACGACGGCGAGGCGCTGATTCTCTAAAATGGAGACGGCCTTGTCGGGCTTTGAAACAATCATCCTCAGTTTACAATTGCCATCCCCATTATCGACAAAACAATGGGCGCGAATATCGATGCCTGCACTGCTGAGTTGAGAGATAACAGATGCCAATTGCCGGGCTGAATTCTCGGTTAATACGGTTAATTGATTGGCGATCATTTAAAACTCCTGTGTTGAGAGGTTTTACCGGACGTCAGGACCAAAACCTTCTTCAGTTAGTAACGGTCGACAAATATAGGTAATTCACTTAATTCCCTTAGTCCACATCGGCATAAAATCGGATATCCTTCACCATTGTGCCCGTTTGGCCGGTTTCCAAGCTCTGACCGGCAATGACTTTTTTACCGTCTTCTAAATCGATCTGTAAAGTGTAATATGCATAGGCCGTCTCTACCATATGGCAACCAAATTGCACCGCCATATCAACCAATCCGTTTAATGTGGCCGTTTTGGGTTCCCCGGTAACCACATCTTTATAGTGGATCGGATCCGGCAGCCGGACGCTATCTTTATCCAAATTGGCATGAAAACCGGCAATCGCCCTTGCGGGGAACAAGCCGAGTCGACTCAAAGCCCGAAACAAAATGAAATATACTCGCTTTCGCGTCAGGCGGTAATATTTTATTTGCCGACGCAACGCTTTTTCGACCACTACTTGCTCGATATCCAGCAATGAATAGATTTTTAGGCGGTTGAGCGCCATCGGTTGAATGATTTCGTCCAGGTAAAAAGAATCATTGAGTTGAAAATCGATACTTGTTTCGTAGTGCATATGTCGGTAGGCACTCTTGTCATCATCAATACATTTTGCATCGGGATCATCACCTGAAAAATAGAAAACGATTGGATGAAGGGTTATGTCAACGGCATAGTGCGTGAGCAATCCCGCCACAAACGCAAAATTTCGATGGTCTTTTTCGGAACGAGCGCTATCAAGGAGATCAAAGACGATCTGATTGGTGGGTTGGCCGTCTTCGCCGTGTAGGCGAGAAGCGACGGCCGCGGCCTGTTTGTCTTTGCTGTAAAACAGGATATCCGTAAAAATCGACCCGATAAAATATTCATCCATATGATCGGAAATGATCTTCGTCACGGGTTCATCGTGGATATTCCTGCGAATTCGGTCGGCAAGATAAATATGGGTATTTTCAGATGCCATGGCCTCGTACCACCCTCACCTTTTAATAATCCAAACCCTCACAGCCATTTATTCCTCATCGCCACGCGCCTATTCGGCGCCCGGCTTAATCAGCCGGTTAAAAAAATCCCAGCCGCCAACGTCGTTGCAAGCGCACTAGACAAAGCGATAGTAAACCCCTGTCACCGATGCCCAAGCCAGAACAATCAGCGTTATACCGATACAAAATGTCGCCAGAAGACCATGGATATGGTTTTCCGGCCGCTTTTCTTTATATCCGAGGATCATCCCCAGCAGGACGCCCGCGACAAAGCCACCGCCATGGCCCCAATTGTTGATACCGGGAACCATCAGGCCGAAAATCAAAATGAATAAAGCCCAGCCGCCGATCTGACGATAAACAGCCTGGCCATAAATTCCCCCACGGCTCTTTCCATAGTAAACCGCAGCGCCCAATAATGCACACAAAGCGGCCGAGGCCCCGATAGTAAAAGAGACCCCGGCGAGATACGAGGCGTAAAACCCGCCGATACCCCCAACCGTATATATGATAATCGTTCGATACGGCCCAAACTCACGCTGAACCAGCGGCGTAATCTGGCTTAACGCCATCAGGTTGAAAAAAATGTGGAGAATCCCGCCATGAAGATAGTTTGCCGCGATCAAACTCCACCATCGCCCGAATTGATCGATGGGTATGGTGCCCGTAGCCCCGAGCAACAACAAGCTACGATCACCCGGTGCCAAAAGCGAGAGGGGATTCAAGTTTAAATTGATCGATCGTGGATTCAACAATATGGAAAAGACAAACATAAAGATATTGATCCCAATCGTCATTTTGATAATGCGGTTTTCTTCGAAAAATGATCTCCCAAGAGGGTTATTCTTAAATGGTGATGCCGGCCGCTTCAGATCACAATGGGGGCACCGGTGTTCATCCGAACTGATTAGCCGACGACAGCGGGGGCACAACAATGAGCTACGTTTTAATGGTCCCATGGGCGATACCCGTTAATGGCCTTTTCCCGCCAACCAGGATTCAAGACTCGTCGGCGTGCAAATGGAGAGCGATACCGGATCGAATCGGCACAGCGCGTTTAAGGCCATGCCGTCCTGAATGATCGAAACAGGCCGATCCGCCGATACCACAACCACAATGAGGTTTTCCTGGGCAGCGGTAAATCTCAAGGCCGAATTGTAACGGGCACCACGCGCCCGGTCTTCGCCTGCGATGGCCGAACCGTCCATCAGGCAGGCAAAGCGATGCAAATTTAGATCCGCACCGATATGCAGGGCTCCGTCAACTTTGGACAGTGATCTGGCCAGGGAAACGTTTTTGCCCCGGGACAGATTCAAAGGTTTCATGAGCTGTTGCCCTTGAAGGCCTAATGGTTTTTCGTTTAGATCAAGGATGACGGTGCAGCCATATTTATTAACCTGGGCATGATGAACAATATCCGCCACTACCTGAAACAGGTCGCTGCGACGTGCGTCGTCCAAATCCGTTTCGAGAAGCGCTTCTTCCACTTCCACCAATTTGACACGATGGGTGGTTGAATAGAAGCGGCCGTCGGCAAAGCTGCAGATCGCTTCACCGTTGATCGACAAGAACCCATGTTGCCCGCGATATTCGACCGATAGATAAAACTGAGGCAATTTGCCATTGGCAATACCGATAATATGGTTTCCATCGGAAATCAGCTGGCGACGCGATCCTTCGACGGCCTGTAACAGTTTGCGAACATGTTTATGGTTTTCGATACTGGGCTGCTCATGCTTGGCAAATTCAACGGCCAGATCAATCGTCGGTACGAAAGTTGGTTCGGTGAAAATCAGCTCACCCCTAGGCCAGGCGCCCTCCTCAAGTGTCCGGGAAATGCCCAAAATGGCATCCAATACCGGGTATACGCGCAGCTTGGCGTCCCAGCCCAATCGAACATTCATCTCGTCGATGATGTGATCCCGCACGGCATGGGTCGCATATTCGCGTATAAAAGCACCGGAGACCCCCGTGTACAAGGCGTGTTCGCTGGCCACATCGTGGGCCAGCCGCCATGCCGCCTGTTCCAACCATCGTTCTGTTGGCCCGATAGCACACATATCCGGGTGGTGTTCGGTAAACCACATCTGATAGTACATCGATGTCGAACGGCCGCCAAAGGATATTAAACCGGTAAGCTGTAGATTTTCTTCAAGATTTAAAAACCCGGGCTGATCCATAGACGAAAAATCAGCGGATTGATTTTGCCATACCTTAGATTCCAGGTAGAGCTCCTCAATGATCGGTTCATGCCCGTTTAACAAAAACTGGGGGTCATGAACCCGCACGGGGCCCTGGGATGAAACCGCATAGATCAGGGCCGCCCGGCTCGGCTGGGAAAAATGAGACAATCCATCCCGAAGCCCCTCATGGGTATCATGAATACAACGAATGATATATGGGTTGTGATCGGTCATGGCCTGTTATGTGGAAAAATAATTCGAGCCGGTCGCCGGCACCTATTCATGTGATGTTATTTGGAGCGGCTAAGCATTACGACGATGTGTCGGTAACCTTCGGCTTTTCCAGCCGGCAGTAAACCAGAGAATGGTGACCAGTGCAAGGCCCAAAAAAGAACTGACATCGCGCATTAGGTGATGAATGTGAAACGAATATATTTCAATACGATCCTCCGCGACAAATCGTCCCTTGATAGAAACCGTGGCAGGAGTAGGCCACTCAAGACCCGTTACACGAATATGTTCACCGGAAAAAACACGAATCGTTTGGGTATTGGGGTCAAACTCACAGCGATCAAGGGCAATGGACCGGCCTTTGCGATCGGAATGCGCCCGTAAGGTTGCCGTGTAATGATTATCCGCCTTTTCCGGCCCCTGAATTAATAAAAGGGGCAGGGCTAAATATATCGCCAACAATCCGGCCGCTGCCACCCATCCGAAAGGTGTCGGTGAACCAAATTGAAGCGGTTGACGCAAAGTCGATTGCCAGCCGCTGAGAACCAGGGCGAGTCCGATGGCGGTTAAACCATAAGCCGGGATGCTTTCCGGCCAGAAAAAACCGAAATTGATCATACGCCAGGAAAAAGGTGCAAATAGATGAACGCCATTGGCCCACTTTATCTGGGCGGCATCTAATGTCAGATGGAGCAAACAATTGAATCCCAATAAAAGGAAGAGTCGCAACCCGGATCTTGCAAGCAAAGTAAAAACGGCGCTTAAAATCAGGCCGAAAAATAAAGATGCCTGAACGACGGCATAGAGCCGAAGGTCTACGAGGTCAATTCCCGGAAGGATAAAGGTGACGGCCCGTTGAATGATCCAGGGGATGTCGGGAATAATGCAACCGATATAAATCCACTTGTCATCCACACCACGAAATAGGGTTTTAGTGGCCAGGCGGCCGACGCCCATATGGACGAGTGTATTCGGCATAGCGGTTTAGTGAACCAAACGGGCGGCTAGACGTAAAGGCTCGGCAGGGTGGGCGATTTTGTTACCTAAAATCAAGGAAGGTAAATGATGACCTGAATCCATGGTGAGTAAGCCTATCAATCCCTGGGCTTAACCATCAGCCCCCTGGCAAAAATCCTGAACGCGGATTTAAGGGTATCTTTTAGATAATCTTTGTCTTTATTAATGATTTTTTTACTAGCTTCCCAGAGAATAACCCCGGAAAACAAGGACCAATGGATATCCGCTAAGGCAATCGGGTGCTCATCGATGAACAATCCCGCGTCAATGCCCTCTTCGAAAATGCGAGCGATATCGTTAATCGATTGACGCGAGAGTTCTTTTATCTGGGCCATGAGCTCGGGTGACAAGTTTTTCAATGTTTCGCTGGATTGCAGGTGAAACATATTGATAATGACGAGGGGGTCAAAATCATACACATCGTACATGGCATCGATCAAGGCATCAAGTTTTTCCACAGGCCCTGGGCCCGCCTCCTGGTGAACATGCTCCACCCGTATTCGTAAATATTGAAGAATGCGCAAGGACAATGATGCATACAATTCTTCTTTGTTTTTAAAATACAGATATAGGGTACCCGGGCTCAGTTCCGCCTCCTCGGCGATATCCTCCATGGTCGCTTTGTTGAATCCCTTTTGGGAAAAGACCCGCTTGGCGGCCACAATAATCTGTTGTCGACGACGTTCCTTTTCCCTCGCTTTGCGCTCCTGGATACCCACAATTTCCCCCAGAATATAATGAATGTTGTTTATTTTTTTATGTTTTGATATAAATTATATTTATCGTTTAGTCAATAAAAAATGTCCATTTTAATGATCCCGTTCAATACTTTCGGTACCTTTTTATTTTCAGCCGAGCCATCAAATTACCAATTTCTCTTATATTAAACAGTACCGCACCGCATACAAGAACCCCCCCGAAAAAACCCGTAATCACAATCACGATCAACAAAGACCCGATCACCGTGGATACGTCAATCCATGGCGTCAGATAACGTCTAAGCCAGAACATCGCTCCCCCCAGGGGAATACTGACCATAACCGCTTTCAGAATAAAAATGTAAATGGATCTGCCATCCGGGTTATGATACCGGCGGTTCCAAATAACGAATAGCAAGATCACCTGGAGCGTAACCGATACAGAGATCGCCAGAGCAACCCCGTTGGCACCCATAACTTTCAGCCCGATGATATACAGTGGAATACTGGCCACGACGGCTATTGTACTGTAAACAGCCGGAAATAGCGTATTTTGAAAAGCGTAAAATCCGCGCACGACGACTGTTTGGGCGGCAAAGGCAAAGGCGCCGATCATGATATAAACCAGAATACCTGCCGTCATGTCGGTGGCCGCCGCGTCAAATTGTCCGCGCTGAAAAAGAATCCGCACCACTTCATGCCTTAACACCATGATCAATACGGCAAAGGGGATGACCAGGGCCAGATAACGCAAGGTATTGTTTAAAAGCCGATTCATTTCGCCAGTTTTGTTTTCCACGGCCAGTTGAGCCATGAAAGGAAAAGAGGCAACCCCCACGGCCTGACCGAAAAAGGCTACCAAAATCAACATAATTCGAAGGGCATAATTGAGCCCGGCGATGCTGCCGGGAGGGAGAAACGATCCGAAATATTTGAGAAATATTTCCGTTGAGAACGTCATGGTCAAGCCTACCATCAGGGGCAGACTCAAAAAAATGTAGGTTCTGAAATCCGGATGGTTAAGCTTCCAATTGATAGCGAGTCGCATGCCCACCCGACGTGCGCCGATATATTGAATAACAAAATTTCCCAAAAACGCTCCGACTAGAGCCCCCCAGGAAAATCCCGCCATCCCCAACTGTGGGCCAAAATAAAGACCACCGACAATAATCCCTAAATTATAAATTAACGGTGCCAGAGCCGGCAAAAAGAAACGTTCCTTGGCAAATTGAACGGCGGAGAAAAGACCCCCGGCAAAAAAGAAAAATTGGGCGGGAAGAATGATCCGGGTCATGGTAACGGCCCTGGCTTTCAAAACAGGATCGTCGATACCCGGTACCAGAACGGCCACCAGATTGGGGGTGAAATAAAAGGCGATAGCGATAAAGATCAATAGTAAAGTTCCGACGCCCGTAAAGATGATATTAAATACACGCCACCCTTCCGCTTCGCGATTAGCGGCCAAATATCGTGAAAAAATGGGGATGAACGTAATGGATAGAAAGCCGCTGGCGACGACATGGTTGAGGATTTCCGGCAGAACAAAGGAAATCTGGTACGCATCCACAGCACCGGTGGCACCGCCGGAATGGGCGATCACAACCTCCCGCACCAGGCCGATAATCCGACTGGCAAAGACCGATACCGACATAATCAGCGTGGCCAATCCGACTTTTCGATATAGAGATGTGCCCATTACCGTCATTTCCATTTTTAGTCTAAAGCGATTCCGCCTTTATTATCAGAATATTACCCATAAACAAAGCGCGGGTATCGTTGTCCCCAGGGCAGTTGCAAGTAAAAATCAATTTTTAAGGATTTTTAATTGCGATTGTCCTGCCAAATTTAAAATCCAAGGTTGGCATCCCAATAGAATCGGTGTAAAGAAAAGGGGTCATTTGCCGGCCCCATCATATCCGATCAGATTTATTGACGAAACTTCCGGCATCCACCCAATTTACAGGTGATGGGTTTGACTCGTAGCAACCAACCGCTCCAACTAAAAAAAACCAAAGGAAGGTGCATATGCGTTTTGTGATCATTGGCGGAGATGCCGCCGGAATGAGCGCTGCCAGCCGGGCCAAACGGCATCAACCGGATTTGGAAGTCATCGTTTTGGAAAAAACCGGAGATGTCTCCTATAGTGCTTGCGGCATGCCCTATGCCATCGGCGACCCGGAGCGCAAAATGGACGAGTTGATCGTCCGGCCGGCGGATGTCTTCCGAAAAAAACAAGGCATCGACCTGCTCACCGACCACACGGTAACATCCATCGACGCGGCAAGCCGCCGGGTGACGGGAGTCAACCAAGCAGGTGAACCTTTTGAGTGTGGGTACGACCGGCTGCTCATTGCCACAGGTGCATCGGCCCTTTTACCGGAATTACCGGGTATCGAATTGCCCGGCGTCATGAAGTTAAAAAGCCTGGAAGAAGGTCGCCACATCAAAGACTTTATCAACCAAAATTCCGTAAAAAAAGCGGTGATTTTGGGGATGGGGTATATTGCGTTGGAGATGTGTGAAGCGTTGCGGGGTTTAGGGATTGAGATCGCCATGATCAAACCCCGCCCAACCCTTCTACCCTGGATGCACACCGACCTATCAGGCATCATTCTGGAGGAACTTAAAAAGAACCAGGTACAGGTTATCACGGGACAAAGGATCGACAGAATCGAAAAAAATAACAGTGGCATGAACGTGATCGGTGAAAACGGCACCTATCCTGCGGATATGGTTCTTGTGGCCATCGGTATCGCGCCGAACAGCCAGGTGGCTGAATCGGCCGGTCTTGAGCTAAGTATCGGACGATCTATCGCTGTTGACCAACAACTGCACACATCAATAGAAGGTATCTATGCCGCCGGTGACTGCGCCGATGCTTTTCACGTGGTGACCGGTCAAAAAACCTGGATACCCCTGGCGCTACGCGCCAATCGCGCCGGCTGGGCTGTGGCGGATAATGTATGCGGTAAAGCCGTCTCTTTACCGGGCATCGTCGGTACCGCCGTGTTTCGCGTCTTCAACCTGGAAGTGGCCCGAACCGGTTTAACGCTTCGTGAAGCAGCTCAAGCAGGCTTCGACCCTGTTGAAGTGGTTATAAAAGCCCCGTCTCGGGCCCATGCCCACCCTGGCTCATCGCACATTTCAGTCCAAATGGTGGGGGATCGTAAGTCCGGCAGGCTTCTCGGCGCCCAGATGGTTGGTCAGGACGGCGTGGCCCACCGCATCAATGCACCGGCCGTCGCATTGATGGCCGGATTAACGGTGGCCGAATATGCTCAGTCGGACCTGGCGTACGCACCACCGTTCGGCCCTACCTGGGACCCGACGTTAACGGCAGCCAATCAGCTGGTAAAAAAAATGGTGGCGTAAACCATAGCGTAGCATAAAAATTGAGTTCAAAACGATGTCGCAAGGGGGAAAACGCATGCGAACCGAATTGGAAAACCAGTACCTGCTTAAAGCGGTCGATGCTTTTCGAAAAAGGATGATCGTTGTCTCACCGGATTTTGAAATTTTGGCCGCCAGTTTTCCAACAGATGATAAGGACGATGAACCATTTATCGGCAAATACTGCCATTTGGTTTACTATGGGCATGAATCGCCATGCGAAAATTGTTCTGTAAGGGAAGTTCTTGAAACCGGTAAACCGTCTCTGAGACCCCAGGAACATCCATCTCCCGGACTCATCAACATGCCCTGTTACTATGCCTATCCGATTTTTGACGGCGACCGGGTTGAAGCCGTCGTTAGTATGGATTTTAGCATCCCCAATCGAAGTATTGCTGAAGACGAAACCCGTCGCGCCAATGCCCTGTTACATAATTTGCTTTTAAGCGCTCCGGATGGTGTCATCGCTGCAGATATGAAGGGCCGCATTCTCATTTTTAACCAGGCAGCGGAAAAGGTCTCTGGTATTACAGCGGACGAAGCCATAAATGAGCTGACGATTCATGATATTTACCCCAATGGTATTGAATACGTCATTATGGAAAATTTAAGAAGTACTGCCCATGGGGGTATAGGCAAGCTCTACTCGTATCGCGTCGAAGTCTTTGATGAAGCCAAAAACACAGTTCCCATTAGTTTAAATGCCTCCATTGTTTATGACGGGGATAAAGAGGTCGCCACCATTGGGTTTTTTCGAGACCTGCGCGAAACCATTAAAATGCACAAAGAGCTTGAGCGCACACAGGTGCAACTTCTTCAGGCTGAAAAAATGTCTTCTTTAGGAAAACTAGCCGCCGGGGTTGCCCATCAACTGAATAACCCCCTGGGAGGGATCACCCTATTTACCCAGTTGATATTGGAAGAACATGAACTGGATGAAAGCATTACCAGTGATTTGAACCGCATTTTAAAAGATGCCAAACGATGCCGTGACACCGTAAAAGAGCTGCTTGAGTTTTCCCGCCAGACCCGCCATTTCATCCAGCCCCATGATATCAACAAAGCGCTGTTACGCACCCTTTTCCTGCTGGAGAATCAAACGCTTTTTCACAATATTGAAATTAAAAAAGAGCTCTCGTCATCGTTACCGCCCGTCCCGGTGGATATTCAGCAGATCAACCACATTTTCATGAACATCATTCTAAACGCGGCCCAGGCCATGGAGGGTGAAGGCGTACTTTCGATTAAAAGTTATACCACCCATGAAAAAGATTGGATCACAATTGAGGTGGCAGATTCGGGGCCGGGTATCCCGAATTCGATTTTACCCCACATTTTCGACCCTTTTTTCACCACTAAAGATGAGGGTGAGGGTACCGGTTTGGGCTTAAGTCTGGTATATGGTATCGTTGAAAACCATGGCGGCCGAATCACCGCCAAAAACAATCCCGATAAGGGAGCCGTATTTACAATTGAACTTCCCCTAAGGAGAAAAGAACATGAAGGAAACAGCGGCGAACGTGAAGTTTGAGACCATTCGCATATTGGTGGTGGATGATGAGGAAGACATCCGGGATGGGTCCGAACGGATCTTAAGCCGTCAGGGGTTTCAGGTGATAAAGGCCTCCAGGGGTGAAGAGGCTCTGGATATTTTGTCAAAGGATCAAATCGCTATTGTCTTTCTCGATCTGAAAATGCCGGGCATGGAGGGGATGGAAGTACTGGAACGAATCATGGCGTTGGACGATACCATTATTGTGATTGTGGTTACCGGTTTCGCCACCGTCGAAACGGCTATCATGGCGTTGAAAAATGGGGCCTACGATTTTATTCCCAAACCCTTTGAACCGGATCGGATGCGAATTATCGCCGGGCGCGCGGCTGACAAGATCTTGCTTACTCGGCAAGCCAAGCTATTGGAATTAGAAAAAAAAGAACCTTATCCGACCTCGACACGGAAAAAAGCCGTCTTCACACTATCGTAAAATCGCTACCGAACGGTGTCCTGGTCACCAATACCGAGGGCGTTGTGGTTTTAATCAATCCTGCCTGTTGCCATTTTCTGGGTAAAAACACCCCTTCCCAACCGGGTGAGGCCATTGAGGATTATGTGCCCGATAGCGATTTATGCCGTTTGATTCACGAAATATCCGCTGGGAAGCACATTGATTATGAAGATATTCCGGACCGGGAGCTAAAGGTTGCCGAAGAGAGGTTCCTCCTCGTTCGAGGACAGCCTGTGTTAGGCGAGAAAAGAGAGTGTCTGGGAGCGGTGGTTAATTTCGTCGACATTTCGGATATGAAAGTACTTGATCGCTTGAAATCGGAATTCGTTGCCAAAGTCTCCCATGAGTTGCGTTCGCCATTGTCAACCATCCACGAACAACTGGCACTGGTTATTAAAGACATGGTCGGAGATACGACCGATAGTGACCATCATGTGCTTTCCCGTGCCAAGGACAAGACCCAGGGATTGATATCGCTCATAGGCGACCTTTTGGATCTCTCCCGCATTGAGGAGGGCTTGATCTGTCATGAGCCCCAGCCGGTTCGTCTGGAAGAAATCATTCATAATATCGTCGATTTTCTGGGGACCAGGGCCGCATCTAAAAATCAGACGTTGGCCGTGGACCTTCCCAAAGACGCCTTCCCGGATCTATCCGCCGACCCCATTGCCATCGAAAGTATTTTCGGAAACTTAATCACCAACGCCATCAACTACACTCAGGAAGGTGGTAAAATTAAGGTGGTGATAGACCTTGCCGGCATCAATGCACGGGTTAAAGTCATCGACAATGGTTTTGGTATTGCCGACAAGTACCTGGATAAAATCTTTCAAAGATTCTATCGCGTTAAAGATGATAAAACACGCTATATAACGGGGACCGGCCTGGGTTTGCCCATCGTCAAAGGCTTGGTAGACTCTCTGGGAGGGTTTATCGATGTTGAAAGTGAGCCGGGCAAAGGAAGTACCTTTACGGTTTTACTGCCGCTCACGGAATGATGTCTATCGATTTAAAGTGAGATAGAGCCAAAAGTAGCGTTGTCGTGCGTGAGTCCCTTTTTACGAATCATGCAACGCTTTGATAAATTCTTCAGGCGGTACTTGTAGTTTTGTCCATAATGCAAACGTTCGCCTGGCCTGGTAGGCCAAAGGGGCCAGGCCGTCAATAAAACGGACCCCGTTTTTAATTGCCAGTTCTTCCCAGAAATTCCGATCTCTCCCGTAGTTTAAGTCAAATACCAGTTCACAGTCCGGAAGCTCCAACTTCTTTGCCAGGGCAGCCATGGATGCCGACTCATCTGCCGTTGACACCGATGTGGCATTGACAACAATGTGCACGGGCAGGGAATTATCGGCAAGGGTGTTTAACCCGATGGTTTCACCGCCAAACTTTTCGACGATCCTACGGCACTTGGATTCGTCGCGCCCAGTAACATAAATAGTGCCTGTCCGCAGCCAATTTAAAATAAATGCCGCCGCCATGGCCGCTCCGCCGGTTCCAAAAATTAATGCAGATTTACCCTCCGCCTTAAACCCCGAATCCGCCAATGCATCCATGATGCCGATAGCATTGGTATTGTACCCTTTGAGGGTGTCACCATCACAGACAATTGTATTAACGGCACCGATAATGTTCGCGCCTTCGGATAAGATATCCATATGGGGTACGACGGCTTCCTTGTAAGGAACGGTCACGTTGGCACCCGCCATGTTCAACACCCGCAGACTTTGAATGGCTTGGCCAATCCGATCCGGAACCACCTTAAAAGGAACATAACCGGCCCGCAGACCGAGATTTTCCATAACCTTGGAAAACATGTGCGGCGATTTGGTCCGAAAAGCCCGCTCGTCACCGAGAATACAGTAGACTTTCATGGCATATGGTTTAACCTTATGGGGTCAATAGTATCTTGTGTGTCAAAGTCCTAGCTCGGCCAGGTCCGGCCCGAGATATGCCCGTTCGTTCTCACCTAGGATACCCATCGCCAGACAAATGATGGTCCAAAGGTGAACTGTATGATACTTGCCGCTATAGTGCTCTTTCAAATCATGGATTTGCGCATGGCAATTGTGGCAGGGGGTAATGCAGTAATCCGCGCCGGTGTCCATCACCTGCTCAAATTTCAAGCGTCCGTAATGCCTTCGCTCATCGGGATACCCGGACTGAAGAAATCCGCCGCCGCCGCCGCAACAATAGTTATTTGATCGATTGGGATGCATGTCTATATAGTTTTCTTCTCCCACGACGGTCTGCACGACAAATCGAAGATCTTCAGCAATGGGATCTCCCAGCGTTTTTCGGACGAGCTGGCAGGGGTCCTGTACGGTAAATTTGACTTTTAAATCCTTGTTCCAATCAGAATTGACTTTCAGCTTACCTTCACGAATCCATTTGGCATAATATTCGATAAGGCTTTTAATTTCAAAATCATGATCGATGTTAAATTTGGCCAGTCCGACCCGGACTGCAAAAAATTCGTGCCCTCATTCAGTGTTGAGCCAGACTTTACAGCCCAGATCATCAACCGCCTTTGCCTTGACCCGTAAAATGTGCTCCCACCCTTCGAAGTCCTGGCAGAAAAGGCAGTAATTTTCAGCTGCCCATCCCTTGGATCCGTAAGTCCAATCGGCACCGACTTCATGCAAAACCTTCCACAGTGGAACCATTTCATCGGGCTCGGTAACCGGTTCCCTTGAGTTTTGATTCAAATAAAAGGTGGCGCCTTCTTTATCCATGGGCGCCTGCAATTTTTCAAAACCAGGTTGGGTATCTCGCACCTCTTCCGCCACATCTTCCACCACAAAACGCCAGTCCTCTTCCGTGGCGCCCATGGCTGAACAGGTATCATTGCGCAAGGCCATCTCACAGGATCCCCGAATACCTTTGGGTTGGTTCTCTTTGGGCCAATTCTTGCGAACATTGGCTACCAAAGCAGGGATATCAATTTTCATAGGACAGGCATGAACACAACGCATACACATAGTACACCACCAGGCCCACTCGCCATTCATAACTTCTTCATCCATGCCCAAAGCCGCCATACGCAGAAACTTGCGCGGGTCCATATTTCCAAGCCCCGCGGCGGGACAACCGGAAGCGCAAAGGCCGCACGTCAGGCACAGGTTCAAATTGCCTCCGTCCGGCAGTAGTTGTTTGACGGTATCCATGAACGATTTATCGGCTTTTGGTTTTATCTCCAAAACCTGGGATGACATACCCTCCCCCCTCGTTGTTATCGGTCAGTACGAATCGAACAAGTGACTCGTGCCCTTTTTTGGTTAAGCCATGTTTAGCAAACGCTTGACACTTTCGGTAATCTCCTCGGCCGAGGCGGGTTTGGCGATATAGTCATCCGCTTCGGTACTCATCCCGTCGGCGTGGGTATATCGCGTCGAGGTGACATGGGAAGCCACGGCGGTCAAAAGAACGATGGGAATATCGCAACAATTCTCATCGCCTTTTAGTTCCGCACACATTTCATATCCATCTTTTTCCGGCATCATCACGTCTAACACGATGGCGTCCGGCGGATTGGCGTGAACCTTCTCGATGCCTTCCAAACCATTGTAGGCCACATCCACTTCAAACCCCTCGTTTTCCAACTGTCCCTGCACAATTGAGCAGAAATCAGGTTCATCATCCACCACAAGTATTCTTTTTTTATCGTTCATGAGATACCTCCCTTGAATGAGTTACCGGTTAAACCATATTTAAAATCATTTTGTTGCTCATCGTCCTCAGCATTTAACGTTAACCTGGCTTAATTGACCTCAGGTCGGGGATAGAGTCCCGTGCGCTCCACAATGTCAGGGACTTTCTCCTCCCATTCAATGGCCATCACATGAAATCCCCTTACGCCTTCAACTTCTTTAAGGCGCTGCATCGCTTCGACGCAGATATTAATTCCCTCTTCGGCCTGCTTTTCCTTGGGCGTATCGGCCAGGCGCTTGACGACCTCATCGGGCACATCCATTCCCGGCACCCTGTTTTTCATATAACGGGCCATTCCGGCCGATTTCATGGGTGTCATTCCGGCTAAAATTGCCACCTTTTCATGCAGGCCGCGATCAACCACCAATTTCATCCACTCTTCAAACTTATCGAGGTTGTAAATACACTGAGTCTGGATAAATTCCGCTCCCGCAGCGATTTTTTTAGCCAACCGGGGCACACGGATTTCAAAAGGATCGGCGAAGGGATTGGCGGCCGCCCCCACGAACATTTGCGGCGGTCGTTTGATGTCATCGCCCCCTAAGAATTTGCCTTCATCGCGCATGCGTCGAACGGTTTGCGCCAGTTGCATGGAATCGATATCATGAACATTTTGTCCTTGGGCGCAATCTCCAAAGCTTTGGTGATCCCCCGAAAGGCAGAGAATGTTGTAGATATCAAAGGATGCCGCCCCAAGAATATCACTCTGAAGGGCGATTCGATTACGGTCCCGGGTCACCATTTGTAAAACCGGCTCCAGCCCCATCATTTTAAGCCGTATACAGGCCGCCAGGCTGCACATGCGGGTCACCGACGTCTGGTTATCGGTGATGTTCACTGCATCAACATGGTCCTTGATCAATTCGGCTTTTTTAATAATCACTTCCGGATCGCTACCCCGGGGTGGGCCGCACTCCGAAGTCACGGCCAGGTGCCCGGCGGCCAAAACTTTCTCAAGTCTGCTCGGTGTAGTGGTTTTCATTGCTTTAAATCCTCCCTGATGACCTTTCGGGGCCCACCGGCTCTGTCGGTGGACCAGTCCTTAATCGGACTGATCGCTTCATAATTCTCCATTTGTCCCAACACCTTGAGTTGCTCCACGATCAATTGCCAGATACAGGCGGTATCTTTGTCCACTTCACATTTACCCTGACTGGATCCCCCGCAAGGACCGTTGAACAGCCGTTTTGCACATCGGGAAACCGGACATAACCCCCCGGTCCGTGCCAATATGCATTGGCCGCACCCCTGACACCTTTCCGTCCACACACCCCGCTCTTCGGTTGCACCCATAAAGCAGGTATTCACACCAGGTAAAATGGGTAAATCGAAATATTTTTCGGCCATGAACTGAACGCCGACGCCGCAGGCAAGGGAGACGACAGCATCATACCGGTCAATCACGTCACGAATCTCTTCTAGATATTCATGGTCGCACTGTCTTTGCAGGGTGATTTCATCAATCTTGACTTCCCGGCCCTCTTTGAGACAGTTCATTCTAAGCGCCGATGCCAGAACCCCCACTTCTTTTTTACCCCCCGCCTCGCATACCGTGACACACTCATTGCAACCGAGAATGAGGAGGTTTTTTTTGTCTTTTATTTCGCCGATAATCTCCTCAATCGGCTTTCTGTCGGCAACAATCATTGGCAATATCCTCCTTTTGTGGTCCTGAAAACACTCACCTTATTGATTCAAGTGCGCATTGGACTGTCAAACCCTGACCCGATTATGCGGCCTTCTGTTTCACCGGTTTGATCGGGTTCGGGCCCAGGTTCCGTATTTTTTCATCCATTTCAACCGCAAATTCTGCAAATTTCGGCCCCTCGCTCGAGGATAAGTTGTACATCTGAGCCCTCTCTCCCTCGATACCAATAGTATTTAATATACCTTGCGCCTGCTCAACCCTTTTACGCGCCCGGAAGTTACCGTTGTTAAAATGGCAGTCACCCTCAAGGCATCCCACCACATAAACGCCGTCGGCGCCTTTTTCAAACGATCGAAGAATATGCAACACATCAACTTTACCCGTACATGGTACCCGAATGATCTTGATACTAGTCGGATACTGCAAGCGCATGGAACCTGCCAGGTCCGCAGCGGTATACCCTCAGTAGTTGCAGCAAAACGCGATAATGATCGGTTCGAAATTATCTGACATTGTTCCTCCTCTGTTGAATCCAACCACCGCTTTGACCGTTAATGCTGTTCGCCGGAAAGCGATACGGCTGACGGGCATGTTTCACGTCTAATCCCGGTCCGTATCAAATCGCTTCTTCAAGCACGGCATCGAGCTTACACATAATCTGGTCATCTTCGTACCAGTTCAGTTCGATAGCCTTAGCCGGGCACTCGGAAGCGCAGATACCGCAACCGTGGCACAACGCCGCATCTATGGCACTGACACCGTCTTCGTTAATCTTCGGTACGTTGTAGGGGCAAGAACGTACGCAAACCAGGCAGGCGGCACAATGCTCCGATTCTACCGTAGCGGTCACCGCCGAGAGTGTTAGGTGCGGCTGCGATAGAAGGGTCGTGGCTCTTGATACCGCGGCATAGGCCTGGGCGATGGTTTCGGAAAGCAGCTTGGGGCTATGCGCCGTGCCGCAGAGAAAAATCCCTTCCGTTGCCATATCCACCGGCCGCAGTTTCACATGGGCTTCCATGAAATGCCCTTCCGCCGTTCGAGCCAGTTTAACGATCGAGGCCAACTCTTCGGTGTCCGCCGCTACCATGCCGGCGCTCAGCACCACGAGGTCCGCCGTTACTTTTAACTTTCGTTGCAGCACGTGGTCTTCAAAGGTTACGGCTACGCCGCCATCCTCTGCCTCGGTAATCGGTGGATTATCAGGGTCATACCGAAAGAACATCACGCCTAGCTTACGGGCCTCGGTGTAGTAATTTTCGAGCAGACCATACGTGCGTATATCCCGGTAAAGAATAAAAACCTGTGTGTCCGGATTCATCTTTTTTATGTGCAAAGCATTTTTGACGGCATTTTGGCAGCAAATTCTCGAACAATTGGGATTCTCCTCATTTCGCGACCCCACGCATTGAATCATTACCACCTGTTCTAAATCTTCAGCACCTTTTTCCTTGAGCCGATGAGATAGCTCGAGCTGGGTCACCACATGATCGTTTTCGCCGTAAAGATACTCTTTGGGCACGTACTCATCGGCACCGGTGGCGAGAATCACGACGCCATGATCGATTTTTCTTTCATACATGCCGGGGCCCACCAGCACTTCCGTGTTAAAGTTACCCTTAAACCCGGAAAAACCGACGATCAGCGACTGCATCAGGACCTGGATTTTTTCATGACCGTTTACCCGGGCAACAAGCTCTTTCACGTAGTCAACAACGTCCGCCCCTTCGATAGTGGCCGTCAGACGGTTGGCCAAGCCGCCCAACTGTTTTTCTTTTTCGATGATGATCGTTTCATATCCCTGATCCGCCAACCCCAGGGCCGCATTCATCCCGGCGACCCCGCCGCCGATCACTAGTGCACGCTGGTTGATCGGGATTATCTCCTCGGTTAAAGGATATAGGACGGATGCCCTCGCAGCGGCCATACGCACGAGAAATTTGGCTTTTTCCGTGGCTTCGGAAGGCTGATCCGCATGTACCCAGGATCCCTGGTTCCGGATATTGGCCATCTCAAACAGGTACTTGTTCAAACCGCTAGCCTCAAGCGTATCCATGAAGATACCTTCATGTGTTTTGGGCGTACAGGCGGCAACGACAATTCTGTTAAGGTTGTGTTCTTTTATGATCTCCTTCATCTGTTGCTGGGAATCTTCCGAACAGGTAAACAAGTTTTGTCCGGAATAAACCACGCCGGGAAGCGTTTTGGCATACTCTTCCACCTCAGCCACATTAACCACCCCGGAGATATTAATGCCGCAATTGCAGACGAACACACCGGTTCGCGGTGCCTGATCGGTGACATCAATCTCATCGGGCAGTGCCACGCTTCTCGTGAGGGAGTGACGAGAGTCACTCAAGTTCCTACCGGCCAGGCAGGCGGCCGCACTGGCTTCGATAATGGAACTGGGAATATCCTTGGGTTCCTGAAAAACGCCTGAGGCATAGACCCCTGGTCGGGACGTTTCGACGGGTTTCAGGGGGTCGGTAACCGCAAAATTGGCGTCATCGATGTCGATATCCAGTCTTTGGGCCAGATCAACCACCGATTTGGGTATCTGCAAACCAACGGACAACACGACCATATCGAAGAATTCTTCCTGAAGCGCACCGGATGGGTCCGAATAGCGAATGCGTAAATCTTTATTATCTCTGACTTCATCAATGGTATGAATCCGGGCTTTGACGAATCGAACCCCGGCCTTTCCCCTGGCCCGATCATAGTATTTTTCATAATCCTTACCGAAAGTGCGAATATCCATGTTGAAGATCACGCAATCCAAATCTCCTTCGGCATGTTCTTTGGCAATCATGGCGTCTTTGATTGCGTACATACAGCAAACCGAGCTGCAATAACTGTTGCCGCACTTGTTGGTATCCCGGGAGCCGATACATTGTAGCCAGGCTATTTTTTTCGGTTCTTTTTCGTCGGACGGACGGACCATGTGTCCCATCGTCGGCCCAGAAGCGCTGAGAATCCGCTCAAACTCCAGGCTGGTCAACACATTGGGATTGCTTTGGTAGTGGTAGAAAGCCTCCAGTCCTGAGGGGTCATACGGTTCACTACCCGGGCATAGCACCACCGAGCCGACTTCTACTTTTTTATTGACTTCCTGCTGATCGTGCACCACCGCTTCCGCCAGGCAGGCGTCGACGCATTGGTAGCACTCGGAGCAGATACCGCATTCAAGACACCGGTCCGCTTCCCGCAAGGCGTCTTCTTTAATAAATCCCAGCTGAACTTCGTTGAAGTTGCCGATACGAATTTGGGGATCGAGGTACTTCATGGGTGTTTTGGCTTTTGTTTCGATGCCTTCGGTGGGGACATCCGAAACCGCCGGCCAGTCGGTTTGCCGGCCTTCGCGCAGGTTTTCACCGCGAATAAAACGATCTATTGAAACCGCTGCTTCTTTTCCGGCACCGATGGCTTCCACGACCGTGGCCGGTCCGGTGACGGCATCGCCACCGGCGAATATATCCGGATCCTCGGACTGAAGTGATACCGGGTCAACTTCCATGGTACCCCAGTCGCTCAGCGTACAAGCGCATTCATCCGTCAGGCAGTCCCAATCGGATTCCTGTCCAATGGCGGGAATGACGGTATCGACAGGGATAGTGAATTCAGAACCGCCAATCGGCACCGGACGCCGGCGACCGCTCTCGTCAGGTTCGCCAAGTTCCATTCGAACGCATTCCACGGCTGTGACCTTTCCGTTTTCCGATAGAATACGGACCGGATTGGTCAAGGTCATGATCTCAATGCCTTCTTCCCGGCACTCCTCGATCTCGTCTTCGTTGGCCGGCATTTCAGCTTCACTGCGACGGTAGATGATAAAAGGTTTGGATGATCCGGTACGCAGGGCCGTTCGCACCGAGTCCATGGCAACATTTCCACCGCCGATGACAGCAACCCGATCGCCTAAGGAGATACGGTTGCCGAGATTCACCTCGCGTAAAAATTCGATTCCCGGATAGACACCTTCAAACTCCTCACCTTCGATACCAAGGACCTTGCATTCATGCGAACCGATACCCATAAAAAAGGCTTTAAAACCTTCGTCTCGAAGCTCTGCAATGGTCACATCTTTACCAATATCCACACCGGTTTTGAATTTGACACCCAGGTCCTTGATAGTCTGGATTTCCGCTTCGATTATTTCCCGGGGCAGACGATACGACGGAATTCCCACGGTGAGCATGCCGCCCAGAACCGGAAGTTTTTCAAATACGGTCACCTGATATCCTTCAAGAGCCAGAAAGTATGCACAGGTCAGTCCGGCGGGGCCGGCCCCGATAATAGCGACTTTTTCGTCTCTTATTGCTTTTTTTTCCGGCAAAAAGGGTTCATCGCTCGCCAGATCCACATCGGCTATAAAGCGATGCAGATGCATAATGGATAGGGATTGATCCACATCGGTGCGTGTGCAAGCCCCTTCGCAGGGATGATGGCAAACACGCCCGCAGACACCTGGGAATGGGTGATCCTGCTTGAACAGAGCGAGGGCCTCACGGTATTTTCCCTGGGCGGTGAGGGCGATATACCCCTGGACACTGACATGGGCCGGGCAAGTACTCCGGCAGGGAGCGGTTCCCTTTTTTTCTATAGCGAAAGCGCCGGGAATCGCCTGCGGGTACCTTTTGAATATCGCCTTTCGGTCGGAAAGGCCCTCGTTATAGTCATCACTGATGGATATTGGGCAGACGGTAATACATTCGCCACAGCTCGTGCATTTGTCAGTATCCACATAGCGCGGTTTTTGCCGTATGCTGGCCGTGAACCGACCCGGTTCGCCCTCAAGTTCCAGCAACTCAGTGTTGGTTAATAATTCGATGTTCAGGTGCCGGCCGACCTCGACCAGTTTCGGTGAAATAATTCACATGGCACAATCGTTGGTAGGAAAGGTTTTGTCCAATTGGGACATCAAGCCACCAATGGCGGATGACTTTTCAACCAGATAGACATAATACCCGGAGTTGGCGATATCCAAAGCCGACTGCATGCCGGCAATCCCGCCGCCCACGACCATAACCGCACCATAATCTATTTTACCTTCTTCACCAGGCATTTGGCCCTCCAAATTATTTGCCCATATTGATTAAGTACTGACTATCGAACGTTTTTTAGAATCTCCGGCAGCTTTTCCTCCCAGCCGAGGGTGACCAGACAGACACCGCTGAAGCCCTCCTTTTTCAAAGCGCCGACCAAATCGGAAGCAACCTGCACGCATTCCCTTTTTTTATCCCCGGCTTTTTGAAGCCTTTGAATCAGGGCATCGGGAATGTACACATGGTCTACATTCCGGGACATGTAGCGTGCCATACCCACCGATTTGAGCAAAAGAACGGTGGGTATTATTTTTATCTCCTCCAGATTGATCCGTGTCAGAAAGGGTTGAATGACGGAAAGATCGAAGATTGGCGGTGTAATGAAAAATTCGGCTCCAGCCGCTCGCTTTTTCTTCATCTCCTCCATTTCGACGTCGGGGGATCTACCCTTGGCACCGATATTCGCCGTGGTTCCCGCCAGAAACCGGGGTGCGCCGGATAGTTCAATGCCGGCCATATCCCTTCCTTGAGTCAACCCGTTGATGGCCCCCAGCAACTCGTGCAAGTCGATGTCGTAAACAGAACGGGCCTGATGATGATCACCAAAACTCGGTTCTTCACCGGTCACCGCCATAACATTCTCGATACCGCAACCATTTGCGGCCAACAGGTCGGCCTGCAACGCGATCCGGTTCCGGTCCCGGCAATTCACCTGCATGACCGTTTCCATCCCCATTGACTGCAGTATCATCGCCCCACCCAGGGAACTCATCCGCATGACGGCATTGCTCATCTCCGGTATAACAAAGGCATCGACATCGCCTTTAACCCTTTTGGCATGGGCCACCATGGCTGATACATCAACCCCTTTGGGTGGTTCCATCTCCGCTAGAATAATAAACGCATCTGTGTCTAACTTTTGTTTGAGCTTCATCGGTTTCCCCCCGGGACGATTCTAATCCACCGCAATTTTAATATGGGCTTGCTGGACTTTTATTTGCTGGATTTTAGCTTGCTTGAAAATTTAACGACTGTTAGAGCAATATTGATACCAGCCTGACCCGCCATCTCTAAAAAAATATATTACATATATATCCAGATAGTTATCACGGACAATGCCGATCCCTGGTGATGTGTCGGACGAAAAAACCAATGAACCGATTGTGCCATTCTGGCATATGTGTTAATGAATAATAATAAATACCAAGCAGATGGAGATATCTCTGCCATTTTGGCATAGACCATTTTAGACCGATGCCCTCCCCTCCCATTAGCGTAAAGGTATGCGATGGAACCCGTTATTCTGATTGTCGACGATGATAAAGATTATCTGCACATCCTAAAAAGCAAGCTTTCCGATGCCGGGTTTAACAAGGTCACCGTGAAAGACAATTCCCTGAATGCGGCCGCCTTGGTCGAAAGGAAGCATACGCCGTTTGATATCGCCCTTATTGATATGACCATGCCGGAAATGGATGGGCTCGGACTGTTGGAGCGAATCAAGCATGCCAGCCCCAGGACCGAGTGTATCATGGTAACGGCGGTAAACGAGGCGCGGGTGGCCGTAGAATGCCTTAAAAAAGGTGCGTACGATTACCTGGTAAAACCAATATCTCAGGAAGATCTCGTTTTTTCCATGCGGCGAACCCTGGAAAAAAAGCGCCTTCTGGACATTCTGGATATTGAAAAAGGAAAGATCCTGCCTCAACTGTCAAACCCGGCACCATTCAAACGGATTTCCACGCGGTCCAAAAATGTTTTAAGAGTCTTAAAAGAGGCCGAACTCCATGCGGGGAGCGATGTTCCTGTCTTGATCACGGGTGAAAGCGGCACCGGCAAAGAACTTCTTGCCCATGCCATCCATATGGCCAGTCCGAGACATGCGGAGCGATTCACGCCCGTAAATATGGCCACCGTTACCGGCAACCTATTCGAGTCCGAGTTTTTCGGGCATACCCGGGGGGCATTTACCGGTGCCGAAAACAACCGCGCCGGATACCTGGAACATACCAGCGGCGGAACGCTGTTTTTGGATGAGATCGGCAATATGCCGCTGGACATGCAGGGAAAATTACTTCGTGTTTTACAAGATGGCGAATATACCAAAGTGGGGGCCGACAGTTATCGCAGAGCGGATATCCGCTTCATCGCCGCGACCAATGCCGACCTTGATCGCCAAATGAAAAAGGGGACATTTCGCCAGGATCTGTACTATCGTATTCGGGGGGGATGGCTCCACTTACCCCCTTTAAGGGATCGCACCGAGGATATCCCTCTGCTGGTAGAACAATTTTTAAAGGCGTACCGTGATGACAAAAAAAATACCGGCATCGAAGCGGAGGCTGTCTGCCTGCTGATGGAGTACGAATGGCCCGGAAACATCCGCGAATTGAAATCCATTGTTCAATCCGCCGCTAACCTCTCCCAGGGCAAACGCATAGCCGCCGACCATTTGCCCGATCAACTGTTGAAGCGAAAATCGATTATAAAATGTGCCCGCCAAAGCAACCTTTCCCCTGTTGCACCGTTGGCCCAAATTGAGAAGCGCCACATTCTACAGGTCTATGAGCAGGCCGGCCTTAACAAGTCTCAAGCGGCACGATTACTGGACATTGGATTAAATACGCTCCGTCGTCGACTCAAAGAGTATGGTGTGATCTAACCGGTATTCAAAAACCGGTCTTAAGAAAAAATGACCGTTTAGATCAAAGAAACCTGGAACCTAAAAAGATAAGGAGGACTTATGGAAGTGTTTAAAAAGATTCTCTACCCAATTGCACTTACGGATATCTCCCCCAAGATCGCCCCTTTTGTGGTCACCATGGCTGAGAAGTTTGACGGAGAGGTCCATCTTCTTCACGTTTTACGTCGATTTGACTGGTTTGTCGACACCTATGTATCCGATCCGCCCAAACCCGATTTCAAACGAATTGCCAGCGATTTTGAAGATCAGGTGTTGGTACAGGCGCAGCAAAAACTCGATACCTTTATAAAACGCCACCTTCAGAATATTCGTATCGCGAACTCGACCGTTGTGTCCGGAACCCATTACAAACAAATTTTAAGCTATGTCGAATCCGAGGGGATCGATCTCATCATCATGGGCACCGGTACAACCGTCCAAAAAGTGATGTTTGGCTCCGTCGCGGAAAAAGTTTCACGCATGGCCAGTGTTCCAGTTTTGCTGATCAAAAACAGCTGAAATACGGATTTGCTCCCAATTATAAATAATTAAAGGAGAGAATGATGACGAAGCACAAAGAGAGGCGAGACCCTTATCTATGGGAAGCATTGATATCGATCCTTGGGCTCATTATTTTCATTAGCCTGGCCATTTTACGCTACGAATCAGACGCACATGTGCCCATACTACTAGGTGTTTTTATCGCTGCCCTAGTTGGATTACGGGCCGGATATAGCTGGAAAGATATTGAAACCGGCATGCTGAACGGCATTACCAATTCCCTGCAGGCAATTGTAATTTTGTGCATTATCGGCATATTAATCGGTGTCTGGATTTTAAGCGGGGTGGTTCCCACACTGCTCTATTATGGATTGAAAGTGCTCCACCCTAAAATTTTTTTACCGGCCACTTTGATTATCTGTTCGATCACTTCCCTGGCAACCGGCTCTTCCTGGGGGACTTCCGGGACGATCGGAATCGCCTTGATCGGCATTGGCGCAGGGCTTGGGTTTCCGCTCCCCCTTGTTGCCGGAGCGGTTCTATCCGGCGCTTATTTCGGCGATAAAATGTCCCCACTATCCGATACCACCAACATGGCGCCGGCCATGGTCGGTACCGACCTTTATACGCACATTAAACATATGAGCTATACGACAGGCCTTAGCTATGGCCTCACCCTAATCATAGAAATAGTCATTGGATTTTTTTACGGTGGGGGCGGTGAAGCCAAATTGGACAGCGTAAACCAAATTTTGACCGGTATCCAATCACAATTTTCGATAAACCCATTTTTACTGATTCCCCCCCTTCTGGTTATGGCTCTGGCCTTTCGCAAGATTCCGGCTGTTCCAGGCATCGTCGATAGGTATACTTTCGGCCGGTGTTCTTGGGGCAATTTTTCAGGGCAATTCTTTCGGCAATCTGCTGTCGGCAGCCTACGGCGGATATGTCAGCAACTCCGGGATAGAAGCGGTGGACAACCTGCTGACCAAAGGTGGCTTTGAGTCCATGATGTATACGGTGTCGCTCGTTATTTGCGCCATGATGTTCGGCGGGATTATGGAGAAGACGAATCAGCTGCGGGTTGTGGTAGAAGTCATTCTAAAAAAGGCGCAATCCACTGGCTCTCTGATTACAGCAACCATCCTGACGGCCATCGGCGCCAACCTGATCTTGTGCGATCAATATATGTCTATCGTTATGACTGGCAAAATGTATGCACAGTCATACAAAGATAAGGGCTTGCACCCTAAAAACCTTTCCCGCGCCATCGAAGACAGCGCCACGGTAACCGCCAATTTGGTCCCGTGGAACTCTGGCGGAGCCTATCAAGCAGCCACTTTAGGGGTACCCACCATCGCCTATTTGCCGTTTAATTTTTTCTGCTGGATTACACCCATTGTTTCGATGCTCTACGGTTGGTTCAATATTACCATTGATCCATTGGAAGAGGAGGTAGAAGTGCCCGATACGGGTCTCGAACAAAGCGCTACCCGATAAAAACGTTGGTCATCGGTAAAAAATTAAAAAGCAGAAAGGAGAAACGACCATGCATAAGACAATCTGCTTTAAAATAATCATTTTAGTATTTGTGATCGTCTCTTTCATAGGGCAAGGCGATATCCCGGTAATGGCCGCGGATGTTGAATTGTCAAAGGACTCCACCTTAGAGGGTATTTTAAAACGGGGCAAACTGCGGATTGGCCTGGAGGTAGGCTACATGCCCTTTGAGATGATCGATCAGCGCAGTGGTCTCCGCCAGAAGGAGATCCGCCATGGCGGATTCCGGAAAAAAGGACGCCAGCTTAGTCTAATCGGATTCGATATCGATATGGGCATTGAAATGGCCAAGGCGCTGGGCGTCAGGGCAGAGTTTGTTGACACACTCTGGCCCAGCATTATTCCGGCCCTCAATCTGGGCCGGTTTGATATCATCATGAGTGGCATGTCCGTGACGGAAGACCGCAAAAACAGGGTGGATTTTTCGGAACCTTTCATGTGGATAGGCCAAACGGTTCTTTTGAACAAAAAGCATCATGACACGGTCAAGTCTTACAAGGATCTGAATGACCCAAAATATACGGTAGCTTCCAAACCGGCCACTACCGGTGAAGCTGCGGTCCGCAAAATGATTCCCGACTGCACCTATCAACCATATAATACCGAAGAAGCCGGAGCGATGGCCGTACTTGATGGCAGGGCGGATGCATTTGTTTACGACTTACCGTTCAATGCCGTATTCTCAGCGCTCCATGGCACCGATAAAATCATATTTCTCGATAAGCCATTCACCGTAGAACCGATAGCCTGGGCCATTCGACAGAATGATCCGGATTTTCTCAAATGGCTGAATACATTTTTGGCGGATATTAAAAAGGATGGCCGTTTTGAAAAATTGCATCACAAGTGGTTCAAAACGACGGACTGGCACCAACACGTCCGATGAGCCAGTGAAATAGGAATATCGATACCCCGTTTTTTTCTATGGGTAACTTCTGCGCATCGGAATGCGTCACCCGTAGGGTTCGTGTAAAAATAAGTTCACAGTTTTAGGTGTTGAGGCGCCCGCCTGGCAAGGCGTGAAAGCGCAGGAATATCGAGATATTCCGAGCTTTCGCAACATCGCCAGACGGGATGCATCGGGATGCATCGGCGCTTAAAATGTGAAATTATTTTTGCGCGAGCCTTTAGGCAAGTCAGGTGACCATCGTCACCAGTGCCGCAACCACGCTGGGGTCGAGTTTCCCGGCTTCGGCCTCCTCGCGGAGAATGTCGACCGCTTTTTCGTGGATCAATCCTTTTCGATAAGGTCGGTCGGATGTGAGGGCATCATAAATATCCACCACGGCCATGATTCGGGCAACATTAGAGATCTCATCGCGGTCAATGCCATCGGGGTACCCCGAACCGTCCATCTTCTCGTGATGGTGGCGGACGACATCCAGAGCGGCGCCCAGGTTTTTTTCAAGGGGCAGACAGATACGATAGCCGATTTCGGCGTGGGTTTGCATAATTTTTTGTTCGCCGGCATTAAGAGGTTCGGTCTTATTGAGAATGGCTTCACTGATACCGATTTTACCGATATCATGGAGTGCTCCGCCTAAGCGCAAGGCTTCCAGTTCTGCATCACTAAGACCCATTTTACGGCCCAACTGAACCGCCATATTGGAAACCCGTGTGATATGTCCCTGGGTATAAGCGCATTTAGCTTCCACGGCATTAGCAAGAGAGAAGAGAACCGTTTCAATACTGGCCAGATTACGATTTAGTATATTAAGTTGAATCAGGGATTTGGTACGTGCCCGCAGTTCAGCCAGATTGGGCGGTTTAGAGATGAAATCGTCCGCACCCGATTCGATACCTCTGATTTTGGATTCGGTATCCTCTAACGCTGTGACCAAGATCACCGGAATCATACGGGTACGCTCTTTGGACTTGAGCCGTCGGCATACTTCAAATCCATCCATTTCAGGCATCATCACGTCCAGCAGTACCAAATCGACATCCTCACGAGCGATCACGTCAAGGGCTTCGAGACCGTTGGAAGCTTTAACGACATCATATTTTAATGACACCATTAACGCTTCCATCAATTTAAGATTCATCGGCTCATCATCTACCAGCAATACCAGAGGAAGCTCTTTGTCGATCGGTGTCGTTTTTGCAACGTCAAAGGAGAATAGACTGTTAAAGCCCCGGACCCGAGCCTGTTCCAGTGCAGCCGTCGCTGTCTCAAGCATTCCTTTTTTGGTATTCGCATTCTGGGGCCAGGTCGCCAAGCCGATACTAATGCTAATCTCATTATTCATGGCAGCGGCAATTTTACGTTGAACGCGTTCCAGGACGCGCAGCCCACCGGCTGGATGGGTATCGGTCATAATGACTGCAAAGCTGCTGCCGGCATACCGCGCCACCAAATCCGTCTGGCGCATATTGACTTTGATAATTGCGGCAATCTGCCGTAGCAGCATGTTTGCCTTGAGGATACCATGATGCTCGTTGAATGAAGCAAAATCATCGACCCCAAGCATAGCCAGAATGAATTTTGCGTCGTACCGTTTGGCACGTTCGATCTCGCGTTCAAGGGCCAGCTGGAAAAAATCGTGGGTGTAGATCTCGGTAAGGCTATCCTCAAATGCCGATCCGATATCTTTTTCGTAATTTAAAATGAGTTCACGATCCATTCCGATGTGCCCCTTAGCAATTCTTAATTATTTGAAAGATTATGACCGAACGGCCTTTCATCACCGATGACTTCAAGTCTTAAGAAATATACCAACAGCGGCTTTAATGTCAATCTATCCGGGGTCACATTACCCGATTCGTATTTTTAGTTTCAGAGGGCATACCGGTTCGACCCAGCAAAAATCCCTTGACAGCAACTAAGGAACATAATAGTTCGCATACAAAGGAGATTGGAAAATGACAAAAATACCTGAAGATTCACCTGATTGTACGGTTTTTCTGTTGGGTAAAGCATATCAGAAGGCCCATGGCGACTTTAAGAAACGTTTGAAACCCTATGGTTTGACAAATATGCAACACCTGGTTCTTGAAGGCCTGTGGTACCGTGATGGGGTTACCGCTTCAGAACTGGGAAAAAGCCTAATCCTGGACAAGGCCACCTTGTCAGGGGTTCTTGACCGAATGGTGGATGCCGGCTGGATAATAAAGAAACAGGATGCAGAAGATTTAAGGGCGAACAGGCTTTTCCCTTCATCCAGGGCAACTGAAATGAAAGATCGTCTGATTGAGGAGCGGAAAAAGGCCAACGAAGCACTCCTGGCAGGTTTCACACTGGAAGAACAGGTATTGTTGAAGCGCATGTTGAGAGATCTTTTATAGGCCATGGCGCCTGGGCCGAAAAGGGCCTGATTTTTATTGAGGCTTAAGTTTGTATACTAACAAAATGTGATAATACCTAAGTTGAGCGATTTTTTGTGAAATTTAGGTAATAGTTGGCTATCCGGATTCTTTGTACGTAAACGCCTTGAGAAAAGGAATCGCTTTGAAAAAAATACTCGGAATAATCGGTTCACCCCGAAAGCTGGGGAATAGTGAGATCATCATTAAGGAGATAAGCCGAAATATCACCGAACCACATCAACTGAAACTCCTGCGTCTGTCTGATTTTAATATCATGCCCTGCACCGGTTGTTACATGTGCCTGATAAAACAAAAAGGCTGTGTTTTAAAAGATGACTATAACCGGATTGCTGACATTATCCTGGAATCCGATGCGTTGATTGTATCGACGCCCACTTATTTTCTGGGAGCCAATGCCAGCCTTAAACGGTTCACGGACAGGGGGCTTGCCCTGTATAGCAACGCTGAAAAATTGTGGGGAAAGCCGGCGGTCGGCATTGGTATTGCGGGTATTGAAGGTAAGGAAGGCTATACCCTTCTCGGCATCGAAAGTTTCATTAAGCTTCTTCTGGCCGATATGAAAAAAAGCGTAATTGTTTATGGAGCGCTTCCCGGAGAAATTTTTATGCACCCCAAAAACAAGGAAATCGCTTCCCAACTGGCGTCAACTCTGTTTGAACCGGTATCAAATAAAAAAAGTTCATCCTGTCCCCTGTGCGGGGGAGAGACATTCCGTTTCCTTGAAAATAACAGGATTCAATGCATGCTATGCAGCAATATCGGGACGATTGATATGAAAAAGGGCGGTCCGGTTTTTGACATCAGAAAAAGTGATCATGAATTTTTCCTGACTCTCCAAGATGTGATCAAGCACGGGGAGTGGCTGGTGGGTATGAAATCACGCTTTTTAAAGCATAAGAATGAACTGAAACAGATCAGTCTTGATTACAGAAAAGAAGGAGAATGGGTCACGCCTTGAACGAAAAAAACGTTAAAACCCGATTGAACCTTTTCTTCTATTTTGAAAACCCTCATCCTTCCACATTTGAAATCCGTTTAAAAAGGAGATGTGCCACATGCTGTTAAACCCTAAAAGCAACAAATATGAGCATCTTGATGTGCGATCACGAGAAATAATGCTGAAAACAATCGCATTTTTTGAAAAGAAAGGTAAGCAAAATTTAAAAAAAGACTACAATGATCGAGTCTGGTATTCGGATTTTCTCAATTTTGTTAAAGAGAACAGGATTTTTGCCACGCTGCTTACGCCATCCCAGTACAGTGATGATCCCGATACCCGGTGGGATACGGCCCGGATATGTGATTTTAATGAAATCCTTGGTTTTTACGGCCTTGCATACTGGTACACATGGCAGGTGACCATCCTCGGGCTTGGCCCCATATGGATGGGGAACAATGAAGAAGTAAAAAACAAAACGGCCAAACTCCTTGAGGAAGGTGGCATTTTCGCTTTTGGTCTTTCTGAAAAGGCTCACGGGGCGGATCTCTACTCGTCAGAGATGGCCCTCACACCGCTTGCAGAAGGGAAATATGTTGCCGACGGGGGGAAATATTATATCGGCAATGCCAATGAGGCCGCCCTGGTTTCTACTTTTGGCAAAAACTCGGAAACCGATGAGTATGTTTTTTTTGTAGCCGATCCCAAACACGAAAACTACGAATTGGTAAAAAATGTTGTTGACTGGCAGAGCTATGTGGCAGAGTATGCTTTGAGTGGTTATCCGATTACAGATGCCGAGATACTTTCCACCGGACGGGACGCCTGGGACTCCTCCCTGAATACCATTAATGTGGGAAAATTTAACCTGGGCTGGGCATCCATAGGAATCTGTACGCATGCCTTTTACGAAGCCATCACCCATGCGGCGCATAGGAATCTTTACGGTAAATATGTTACCGATTTCCCTCATATTCAGCAACTTTTCACCGATGCCTATACCCGCCTGGCGGCCATGAAACTCTTTGCTTCCCGGTCGGTTGACTACATGCGCTCGGCTTCAGCCGAAGACCGGCGCTACCTTCTCTTTAATCCTATGGTTAAGATGAAGGTGACAACCCAGGGAGAGGAGGTCATCAACCTGCTCTGGGATGTCATTGCGGCAAGGGGATTTGAAAAGGATGTCTATTTTGAAAATGCCGCCAAGGATATCCGTGCACTTCCCAAACTTGAGGGAACCGTTCATGTCAATATGGCGCTAATCATCAAGTTCATGGCCAATTATTTCTTTAACCCTGCTGAATTTCCTGAAATTCCCAAAAGGGATGATCCCCAAAATGATGATTTTCTCTTTAACCAGGGGGCAACCAAAGGCTTGGGGAAAATCAGGTTTCATGATTTTAACAAAGCTTTCAGCAGCGTTGACCTGCCCAATATCCATGTTTTCAAGGAACAGATTGAGATTCTGAAAGAATTTCTCATAACAGCGACCCCCAGTGAAGAGCAGACCAAGAATATTGATTTTCTCCTTAGCCTTGGAGAATTGTTCACCCTAGTGGTTTATGGCCAGCTGATTATTGAAAAATCAAAAATGGAAAAAATTGAGAATGATCTCCTTGATCAGATATTTGATTTCATGATCAGGGACTTTTCCAAATATGCCCTACAGATATACTCCAAGACAGGCAGTACCGAAAAGCAGATGGCATTGTGCCTGAAAATGATCAAAAAACCAGTGATGAACGAAGAGAAATTTCAAAAGATATGGCAGAAATATGTCTATACATTGAAAGATACCTATGAGATGAATCCTTAATAACCCGAAGGAGGAAAACATGCATATCTTTGAAAAGCCAGACAATTTGGTTGAATTGGTCGAAAACAGCGTTGAGAAGTATCCTGACAATGCCATGTTTGGAACGCAAGAACAGTGGCGGGGAATATGAGTGGGCAACCTACCGCGAAGTCGGAACACGCATTGACAACCTGCGTGGGGGTCTGAGCCAGGCGGGTATTAAAAAGGGCGATGCCGTCGGTATCATTGCAAGCAACCGCAATGAATGGGCGGTCGCCGCCTTTGCCACATTCGGCCTGGGCGCGCGCTACATTCCCATGTACGAAAAAGAACTTGTTAAAATTTGGAAGCACATAATCAATGACGGCAAAATCAAGCTGCTGCTTGTTGCCACCCAGGAAATATATGACCAGATAGTCGCCATGCGTGAAGAGCTACCGGGACTTGAAAAGGTCTATCGGATAGAAGGTGAAGGAGAAAACACCATGTCCGGCCTGGAAAAAATGGGTGCGGCCGGCCCGGTCGCTGCCATTCGCCCCAAACCCGAAGATATTGCCGTATTGATTTATACCTCGGGCACCACCGGCAACCCCAAAGGGGTGCTTCTTTCTCACGGAAACTTTACGAGTAATGTCCTTGCCGGGCATAAGGTTTTTCCGGAATTGAATGAGAATGACCGGGGTCTCTCCATCCTTCCCTGGGCCCACTCTTTCGGCCAGACGGGTGAGCTGTATCTTTTTGTCACACATCGGCGGTTCCGTGGGGTTTATGGAAGATGTTACCACGTTGGCAGATGATATGGGAAAAGTTCGGCCGACCTTCCTTATTGCCGTACCAAGGGTGTTTAACAAAATTTATGCGGGTTTGTGGGCAAAAATGAACGAAACCGGGGGGCTAGCCAAAAAGTTGTTTGTTATGGGAATTGAATCCGCTAAAAAAAGGCGCGAATTATCAGAAAATGGCCAATCTGATTTTTTCACCAACCTTAAATACAAGGTTGCCGACGCGGTTGTGTTCAAGAAAATCCGGGCCCGGTTTGGCGGACGATTAACAGGTGCCCTGAGTGGAAGTGCGACCATGAATGTTGAGATTGGACACTTTTTTTCCGACATGGGAATCCCGGTTTATGACTGTTACGGACTGACGGAAACCTCTCCGGCGGCGACAATGAACGGACCCCATGCCCACAAACCCGGAACTGTGGGACGACCCATTGAGCACGTCCGGGTAGAAATTGATAAAGTGCTTTCCGAAGGTGGTGAAGATGGAGAGATTATCATCTACGGCCCGAATGTGATGCAAGGGTATCATAACAAACCCGAAGCCACAAAAGAGGTGATGACTGAGGACGGTGGTTTTAGAACCGGTGACCGAGGGCGGCTCGATAAAGATGGGTATCTTTTCATCACCGGCAGAATAAAGGAACAATATAAGCTTGAAAACGGCAAATATGTTTTTCCTGCCGCCATTGAAGAAGAAATTAAGCTACTTCCGCTTGTTGAAAATGCGATGATTCATGGCGAGGGTCGAGCGTTTAATGTTTGCCTGGTTGCCCCCGATTTTCTCATACTTGAACAATATGCCGCAGAACATAATCTGCCAAATGATCCGAAAACGCTTATCCAAAGAGATGATGTTAAAAAGATGATCTCCGATGAAATCGCCACATTCCTGAAAGGGAAATTCGGAGGGTATGAAATACCCAGAAAATTCATTTTTCTGAGTGAAAACTTCACCCTTGAAAACGGGACACTCACCCAGACCATGAAACTTAAACGGCGAATCGTTCTGGACCAGTATATGGATCAGATTGAGGGTTTATACGCATAAAGGGGAATGGTAAAAATGAAATAGTGGTCGTCAGGGAAAACGGGTAAAATATAATGACTTTTATTACGACCGTTCTTTTTGGTTATATCATAAGTTCAATTTGTTTCACCTACATGGTTCATAGAAAACCCCGAAAACCGGTAACGGATAAACCCGCATGGGGAAAAGTAACGGACACACGAATCCTGGCGGTTGATGGCGGATTTCTGGAAGTATGGCGGATTGAGCCGGATGGGCCGTCAAAAGGCATCGTCGTCCTTGCTCACGGATGGAGCCGAAACCGTGACCGTATGACCAATCGGGCACAGATGTTCGGGAAATGGGGCTATACGACTGTGATCCACAGTGCCCGGGACCATGGCGGATCTTCACCATGCAGATTGATGAACGGTATTCGTTTTGGTGAGGATATTGAGACAGTTCTTAAATGGATCGGTGAACCCGTGATCCTCTATGGCCACTCGGCTGGTGCCGCCGGGGCAATGATTGCCGTTTCCCGGTCACCCCAAACGGGTTAAACTTTTATACCTGGAAGGGTGCTATGCTGAAACGAAGCCGGCTTTGTTAAATCTCTATACGTCATTTAACAAATATTTCGGTATGATTTTCGGCCCTGGAATTGTTTTCTGGATGGATAAAGGTCTTGTACCGCAATCAATTGGAACCACTAAGCCCCAAATCCCTGGCACCGGGCGTAAACATCCCGGTTATGCTTATTCATGGGGAAAAGGATATGACGTTTCCGGTATCATTTGCACAAGATCTGGCAGATAGTTTTCCGTCAAGCAATGCAAAAGTTTGGGTGGCCGGAGGAGCAGGGCACAGTGACTCGTCATTTCAACAGGGATACCGAAACAAAATTAAACAGTTTCTGGAATCATATTGTCCGTCATAACGGTCAGAAGTATCGATAATTAGGGGCTGTTTCTGGCCGGCAGATATCTCTAATCCGCGATAAATCCAACATCTATTATATTATACCTTCACAACGTTTTTTTTAATATCTCCTTGACAAACATAACGCACTGCATCATATTTGCTTTTATAACGCAATGCGTAATAATCGGGCCCGAAACGTTGATATAGGTGTCCGGATAATTTTTAAATCCAAAAGGAGATATTAAATGGCAAAAGCTAAAATCAAAAAAAGTGACTCCAAGAGAAAAGCCCCTTCCAGGGCAAAAAACCAATTCTACGTTATTAAAACAGCACAGGAAGCCAGGGAAAATCTGACCAACCGCTTGGAAACGGTTAACAAAAGGTTTATCGAAGCACCCCTGAAAAGCGGCAAAGCGCTGGTCCGCGACTTGAAAAAAGCGCCTCGCAAAACTGTGGTCGACCTTTTTGATGACGGCAAAGAATACATCACGGACCTGAATAATGACACCCTCGCCAAGATCGACGATATGGTTAAAGATGGCAAATCGTTTCTTACAAAAGCGAGAAAAAATCCCCGCAAAGCCGTTGCCGAATTGATAGACGACGGTAAGAATCTGGTTGAAAATCTGCAAGACGACACCCAAGATAAAATGTCGGATGTCGCCGATGATTACAAATCATTAATGGATGGGCTCGGCCACGATGCTCGGTTGCTGATGGAAGGGTTGCTGGGCCGTGGTAAAAAAGCATTTGATAAAGTGCCCGGCAAGAAAAGGGTTGAAAGAGAGATCAACCGCCGGATTCAAGAGCTTCCCGCCCTGCTCAATCTGCCCAACCAAAAAGAGATCGATAGTATTGTGCGTCGGGTAAAAAATCTCCATACCAAGGTGGAAGCCCTTAAAAAAGCAAACGCTCGTTTTGCAATGACCGTTGAAGAGACACTACCCAGCCATCCCGAGGTGGAAGCTCGGAGTACAGCCCAAGCTGCATAAAGCATTCTATTGTGGCGATATTTAATAAATGGATAGACTGACCGCGTTGAATCAACCGCACGGTATCAACCAATCAGCCGGGTCACCTGGCCCGGCGTTGGTTTATCCCCTGCCAGAATCTCCACGGAGCCAATTTGCGGTTTGTATTCGGTAAATGGTAAAGAAAAATCACCTCTGACATCATCTATGCCGGTCATTTTTGCCCGATCCTCAACCAAAAATGCGCATTCCATTGCTTAATTATTTTTTGAAAATTTTCCCCCCGGTATACCAAAAGGGTAACACTTGACTTGCACCCTGCCTAAACCGAACCCAATGGGGGGGTTGCATATTTACCTGTATAATATATATCGTTTGCATTAGGATAACGCTTCCAACGGAAGGAGAATAGGAATGGCCAAGCGCATGACCAATGCTGATAATTTCTGGCTTTGCATGGATGAACCCACCAACTTGATGGTGATCACCGGGTTTATGGCGTTTGAAAAACGCCTCGATTTTAAACGATTGTATGCCACCATCGAGAGTCGGCTGGCATCTTTTCCACGCTTCCACCAACGAATCGTCCTTCCTAAAACAGGTCTTGGGGTCCCCAGCTGGGAAGCCGATAAACATTTTGACCTTCGATCTCATTTGCAACGGGTGGCGTTACCGACACCGGGTGATAAAACCACGCTTCAAGAGATGATTGCCAATTTAGCAGTAACCCCGCTGGATCCCAACAAACCGTTGTGGCAAACCCATCTCATCGAAAACTACGGCAAGGGCTGCGCTCTCTTTTTTAGGATCCACCACTGCATCACCGATGGTATTGCCGGTATCCATGTGTTGCTTTCCATGGCGGACACGGATCCGGATGCTCCCTGGCCAAAAAGTAAACAACCTCACAAAGCCCACAGCCTTTCTCCTTGGGTTCCCTTCTGCCCATCAACGCCATGGTCGACAATGCCAAGAAAACCCTTTCCACAACCAAAAACATCGGCAAGCAAGTAATCAAAGAGCTCGAAAAAGCCCTCTCTGATCCCAACCATTTAAAGGAGCTGGCCAAAATTTCCAGCGTTATCCCTACGGATTTTGCTTCGGTACTCTCTAAATACACCCTGATGAGCTCTGATCCCAATACCGCTTTTAAAGGCAAATTGGGTGTGCGCAAGCGGATCGTCTGGACGGAACCCATGGCCTTGGACAAAATCAAGAAGGTCGGCCGAGCGATCAGTACCGCTACCCTCAATGACGTACTCATCGCCACCGTCACCGGCGCGATGCGCCGCTATTTAAAAACCCGAAATACGCGCGTCAATACACTCAATCTGCGCGTGACTGTACCGGTAAATATTCGCAAACCAGGCACCGAGTTCGAATTAGGCAATAAGTTCAGCTTGGTTTTCCTGCCCCTGCCGGTCCATTTGGAAGATCCCGTTTTACGACTGAAAGAAGTTAAACGGCGAATGGATCAACTCAAAACCTCCCCGGATCCATATATTAATTTTGCCCTGCTTAGTGCCATGGGGTATCTGCCCCCGGTACTCGCCAAAAGAGCCTCAGCATTGTTTGGCAACAAGGCCTCGGGGGTGCTAACCAATGTACCGGGTCCGCGCCAGCCCCTCTATTTCGCCGGCCAAAAAATTGAAAACTTTATGTTTTGGGTCCCGCGTTCCGGCCAGATTGGCTTGGGGATCAGCATTTTCAGCTATGACGGCAAGGTCACCGTGGGGGTGGCTTCCGATGAGGGATTGATGCCGGACCCTGAGGTTCTGCTGGAAGGGTTTGAAGACGAATTCAACGCCCTTTTGGATCTGGTCCAGTCTGGAAAAGTATACGATGAACCCCTGGTGTTGCATGACCGTTATGAAGAGGCTCGGGCCGGTTCCCGTGCAAAAAAAACGGCAGATGATCCGGAAGATACCCGGTCGGCCACGTGTGGCGCGGTGACCCGCAAGGGTAAACCCTGTCGGAACAGATCGCTAACCGGCTCTGCGTTCTGTGCCATGCATCAGCAAAAGGCAGCCGAGGAAAGTCAGCTAAAGGATGTGGCCCAGATAATGCGGGAGTTGGCAGGCTTATAGATCTTTGGCCCACAGCTCTTTCACATTCACTCACCGAGAAAGGAACCAGCATGTTACCTGAGTATTTCGAATTCTCGCTTCCCACCAAACTGATTTACGGTATTGGTATTATCGGGAATATAGGTGATTCGGTAAAGCCGTTTGGCAAGCGTAAAGCGATCCTGGTCACCGATGAGGTATTGGTGAAAAGCGGGTTGGTGGATAAAATCAAATCCGGATTTAAAAAAACAGTCGTCGAGATTGCCTGTACCTTTGATAAAGTGCCGCCCAACTCCACCATCGATACTGTAGAAAAATGCGCTGCCATGGCCAAGAAAAATAGGTGTGACATGGTGATCGGTGTGGGTGGCGGAAGCGTCATCGACACCGCCAAGGTGGCCAATCTGTTAACGGTAAAAGGGGGCGCGCTCAAAGATCATATGGGGGCCTACCTGCTTCCCAGCGACGAACAGTTGCTGCCCGCCATCCTGATTCCAACCACCGCGGGCACCGGCTCTGAAGTCACCAAGGTGGCGGTCATCGCCGATCCTAAAAACGACGTGAAGTTGCCTTTTGCCGAAGACCAATTTTTACCCCAATTGGCCATTCTTGATCCGGAGTTGACCCTTTCCCTGCCGGGTAAATTGACCGCCGCCACCGGCATGGATGCCCTGACCCATGCCATAGAAGCCTATGTGGATAAGGAGTGGTCCCCGGCTTCCGATGCCTTGGCTCTGCATGCGGTGACGCTGATCACAGGCAATATCCTTCAGGCATGTGCCAAGCCGGACGATTTAGAGGCGCGAGGTGCGATGCAGGTGGGTAGTTTTTTGGCCGGGGTGGCATTTTCCCACTCCATGGTCGGTATGGCCCACGGCATATCCCATGCGCTGGGCGGGGTCTACCATATCCCCCACGGGCTGGCCAATGCCCTGATTTTACCTGAGGTGATGGCCTATAACCTGGATGCCAAAGTCGACAGATACGCGGATATCGCCTTTGCCATGGGGATCTCGTATCCCCAGGTTATCCAACACAGCCGCAGCCTGCTGCACTCCAATCGTCTCGATCTGCCTTCCAAGCTCGCCGGCCTCTCCGGTGTGGATTCCCTAAAAGATTATATCACTGCCGGCTCGCATCGTGCACGGGGGATGTTATCCTCTGCCATCGGATCATTCGGATTCATCGATACCTGGGTCCGGAAACAGGCGGCCGAGGCAGCGGTAGAAAAAGTGCGCACCCTCAACCGGCAATTGGCCCAACTGACAGGGATCCCCCTTAATCTAAAAGACGCCGGGATTTCCGATGGTCTTAAAAAGATTGAACAGGTCGCCACCACGGCCATGGAAGACGGATCCATGTTGTACAACCCGGTAGAGCCGGAGCGCGATGCTGTGATCGCTATTATCCAGAAAGTGTACCACTCGAAAGCAAAACCCCTGCCGATATCAGGTGATGATTTGCGGCCCCAGGTCAACCGGCACAAGGATAAACAGATCACCCAGGTCTTTAAAGACACGGAAATGCTCTATGATGTGTTGGCCGAGTTTTACGAGTTATTAAAGGCCCATCCCAAGATTGGTCCCAAGCTGGCCCAGAGCGGTCTTTGTGTTCAATTTAGATACAAAAACCCGTCCGGGGTCATCACCATCGATGCCAGAGGAGACGATATCAAAATTTTAAAGGGGGATTTTGATGGAAAGCCGGAAGTCACCTTGACCATGAATGCTGATTTTGCCCACCGCTTTTGGCACGGTAAGGCCAACTTGGTGAGCGCTCTCACCCGCCGCCAGGTCGCCGCCAAAGGCAACGTGCCCAAGACCATAAAGTTGTTGCCGATTTTGAAACCCAGTTATGATCTCTATCCCAATTTCTTAACCAAAAAGGGGCTTGGTCATCTGGTGATCACCTGATGCGTGAGCTTTGGGCATTAAAAATAGGATCTCAGCTGGTCCCGAGCATTGCGATAACCCTCTTCCACCAATTGGCGTGCCTGTCGCGTTGAAAAGTTAAGCAATGAGCGAAATCCCAACATTCGGGACGGGGCCACCGCTATTATTCGCGATTGTTTATCTGTAGGCACGCCGTGATCTCTACCGACCCCTAAAAATGAACTAATTGAACGATCCCCTCCACGGATTTGATTGATGACCGACAGGGTCGTTTGATAGGAACCACTCAATAAGTGTTCGAAAACAAGCTCCAGACTGTTGCTCAATGTCCCGGGAAAAGGCATCGAAACATGCCCCACGGGCGAAAGTAACACAACGATGACCTCGTCCACCCCTCTATCCAAAGCGGTAAAAAGAGGCGAATTGGCCATGACGCCACCGTCCCAAAATGGTTCCCCATCGATATATTGCCAGGGGAATAAAATGGGCATGGCGCCGGAAGCCACCAGGTGATCGATAGTGATTTCTTGATTATTATAGAGGTGCAACCGTCCGGTAAGAATATTGACGGCGGTGATGACAACCTCGGTGGGGCTTTGGCGCAGTGCCGCTAAATCGATATTTCTCGATATCATCTCTCGCATCTGATCTGTATCCAGCATTGGGCGCAAGCGTCGTTTAAAGAGGATAGCGGCAAAAAATTTCAGTAGTTGGAAGCGATATATCTCGGCCCGCCGATGGGTCGTCCATAAATGGATCAATCGCTCAACGGGCATTCCGGAGACAATAGCGGCTGCATTGACGGCACCGATGGAGGTGCCGCTGATCAGGTCGGGGATCCACTTTTTTTCATGCAAATATTTCCAGACGCCAACTTGAAATGCGCCACGGGCGCCACCTCCGGAAAGAATCAGTGCTCTTTTCATAAGGTTACTTTTTACCGTCTTGCCGGTTTTTTAACCAAATCTCGTTGTGCCATGCGTTTTCCCGCTCGTCGATGGTTTCCACAAAATAGTCGATGTTCTTTATGGACCTAAAGCCAATATAACCCTCGTGAACAAAATCGATAATTTTACCCATGCCAATCAGATGCGCTACCGTGCGAACCGTTTTAAGAGAAACCGCCACAGCCCAATTCTTGCTCAACCGGTGAAACAGTTGGGTTACCTCCCGCCCGAGGGCAATCTGGTATCGTCTTTCATCGTTGTTATCCAGGCTGCGGTAGACCATTTGATATTGCGCCATATCCATATCCGCCCCCACATCCAGGGCGACCATCTGTTCAACCATGCGATCATCAAGCCTATCCGACAGTTCGTGCAGCTCGATGACTTTGCTCACGGCCGAGATAATACCAGAGTAAATCTTTCCCTTTAGAAGTTTGTGCAGCTTCTTGATGCTGGCATCCCGAAATGAAAAATCTTCAGGGGCATACAACTTTTCAAAAAAAAACCGGCCCATTTTGGCATACTCCGGATCTTTTTTTAAATCTGCATAGGTGTTGTTCAAGCGTGTCGCCTGGAAGCTTTGCAAGGCCCTTTTTAGCTGTGAAAAAATTTCCGGATCCATTGTGTTTTTCTTTGCCGTGAGGATGATTGGGTCGATTTTATAAACAGGTCACAAAAATCGTCATTCTACTTGACAGGTTTGGGTTGCCGTTTAGGCGTTGGCTTTTTAGCGGTATCCGTTTTCAGTAGTTTCCTATTCGTCGTTTTTCTGTCTTTTTCCAGTTGCTCAACTTTTTTGGAAAGGACGTCGACCTTAGAGGAGAGTGTTTTCATCTGATCATTGGTGGGCAGATTCAAAGCGGCCAAGACCTCGCCCACCCGTTTGTCGACACTGTCGCTGATCCATCTTTTAATTCCCTCGGAATAACCGATAATCTCATTTTTCAATCGGCTGCCTTCGTCGTTGGATAGCTCCTTATTCTTCACCAACCGGCCCACTAGCCTGTCGATTTCATCTTCCGCCATATTAAACGCACCCTGCCAGAGCGATATATATTTTTTGGCATAATCGGTGAAGGTGCCACTCCCTTTGCGTAGCAGCTCCATCAGTAATCGCGGGGATATGGACTTGTCCGTATTTTGTTCATCCAGGCCGATCAGCTGGGAAACGATGGACACAGTGAGATCTTCACCCGTGCGGTTGTCTACGATTAAGACTTCTTCACCCTTTTTAATGAGCGCCGCCAACTGTTCCCGGGAGATATGCCGTTTATCATGGGAATCGTACATTTTACGGTTAGCGTATTTTTTTATTTTGTGCATGCAATGATCCTTCCATTAGGGGTGTTTGCCGATCACTATCCAAAATCAACCAAAAACAAGAAATGGCTTGACAATTTTAACGCATTGCATCATACGCTACACTATAATTGATTCATTATTGAAGTCAAGGCGCCCCGTTTGTTTTCGGGATTCGCGTAACAGAGTAAATAGTCATTTAATCCATTATCAGTGTCAGGAGGAAGCCGTGAAACAGGTGGTCAGCATCAGTCTGGGGTCAAGCGACGGCGACTATGAATTTAAAACCGAATTCCTCGGCCAAGATTTCACGATCAGAAGGTTGGGTACGGATGGTGATCTCGAAAAAGCGGCTAAACTGCTGTTGCGATGGGATAAGGAAGCGGAAGCCATCGGCCTAGGCCATATAAAATTTCCAAGCGGCATCGGGCCGCGATATCTAGGAAGAAAGCAAGCGCATCAATTAAGCCAATTGGGCGCCCAGGTTCAAACCCCGGTCACCACCGGCAGTGCTTTGCGGGATGTTTCCTTCGAGTGGGCCTTGCGTTTCATCGAATATAAGTTCGGAAACTATTTTAATAATGTCAAATGTTTATTTCTTTCCGGAATGAACAGCTACCGCATTGCCAAAGTCATATCCGAATTTACTGACAATCTTACCTTTGCCGATCCCATCCTGGAAAATGGTATCCCCAAATTTATCAACTCATTAAAAGGTCTTGAAGGTTACGCCCACTCCGCCCACGAGGTTCTGCAGTGGGTTCCCAGCAAAACGCTCTCCGATTCCGTAGTGCCGGCTAAAGTGTGGAACCAGTACATTCTCCGTAAAGCCATGCAGAAAGCCAACATGATTGTCGTACCTTTTTTCGGTTTTGATGACTATCTTAAAAATTTCACTTTGGAGGAGTTGGGCGGTAAAACCATCATTACCTCCACAGCCTACGATGAGCGGGTGGCATTTCTCAAAGAGCGTGGCGTAGATGTCATTATTGACACAACGCCTAAAATTCTGGAACGGGTGGTGGCGCCCAATGTGCTTGAAGCATTGATTTTGGCAGCTTTGGGGCGCAAAAACGATCAGCTTCATGCGGATGATCTATTGGAAATTATCAGCAGCCAAAAAATGGATCCGCGGGTAGTGTATCCCTCGGGCAGTCCCAAGCGGGTCAACCGGTTTGCATTTGTTATCCATCCCCTTTCCAAGGAATTTCTTAAAAAAGACAAAGCCGTCGACATGATCGCCAATTTTACCCCTCCCGCTTTTCTGGATGCGGTTGAAAAAGTGATCGCCTACGCACCGCCCTGGGTATACTCGCGGGTCACCGGTATCAAGTCACCCACCGGAGTGGAAACAGAAGGGTGGTTGCTTACGGTGGGGGGCACACCCAAGCAAATGCTGGCGCACAGTCCCGAATTTACTTACTCCCGATTGCTTCAAGCCGCTCGTATGGCCAAACGAATGGGCGCCCAGATTATGGGGTTGGGTGCGTTTACCAAGGTGGTGGGCGATGCCGGCGTCACCGTGGCTAAAAAAGCGGATATTCCCATCACCACCGGCAACAGCTACAGTGCTTCCGGAGCTCTTTGGGCAGGGGCAGATGCTGTTCGCCGCATGGGGCTGATTAAGGTCGAAAAGGGTAAGCGCATCAAGGCCAAAACAATGGTCCTGGGCGCCACCGGTGCCATCGGGTCCGTATGCTGCCGATTGTTGGCCAAGGCGTTTGACGAGGTTACTCTGGTGGGACGCAATACCGCTAAGTTGCTGGCACTACAGGAATCGATCCTCAAAGAAGATCCTGACGTTAAACTCAGAGTGACCACCCGGCCGGACAAGTTGCTGGCTGAAATGGATGTGATTGTCACGGCCACTTCCGGTGCCGGCAAGAAAATCCTCGATATTACCAGGGTGAAGCCGGGATGCGTTATCACCGATGTGGCCCGCCCCCTGGATCTCTCCCCGGAAGACGTGGCCAAACGGCCGGATGTATTGGTCATTGAATCGGGAGAAATTGAACTGCCCGGAAATCCGGAAATGAAAAGCATCGGCCTGCCCGATAAGGTTGCCTATGCCTGCCTGGCGGAAACCATTGTACTGGCCCTGGAAGGTCGCTTTGAAATATTTACCATCGGCCGGGATATTGAGTGGGAAAAAGTGAGGGAAATTTATAAACTTGGCCTCAAACACGGCATGAAACTGGCTGCCATATCCGGTGTCAACGGCGTGTTTTCGGATGAAGACATTGCCGAGGTAAAACGGCTGGCGCTGGAAGCCAGGAAACAGCAGAAGCGATCCAATTAGTTTTCCCTGATGAATGTAAACGGAGGCACCTGTGAAGCACATTATTCAGATCAGTCTGGGGCCAAGCCTCGATGATAATGAGTTCGAAACTGATTTTCACGGCAAAAAATTTCACGTTCAGCGTATTGGAACGGATGGGAGCGTCAGCCAGGCTTCAGATCTGCTGCTGAAGTGGAATAAAAAAGCAGATGCCATCGCATTGGGGAGTATCGGCCACCGAATTGTACCCAACAAGGATGTGCAGAAGCTCCTAAAACTGGGGTCACAGCTGGAGACCCCCGTGACATCCGGTGACACCTTACGCAAGGTGGGCCACGAGTGGTCGCTGAGGCATATCCAGTTCAAATTCGGCAACAACTACTTCAATAACGCACGCATCTTCTTTTTTTCAGGAGTGACCAGCCAGTCCATCGCCAGGGTGATGTCGGAATATACGCAGAACCTTATATTTGCTGACCCATTGATAGAGAATGGTATTCCCAAGTTTATAAAAAATCTGAAAGATTTGGCGCTCTATACCGACCGCCTTCGAGGTGCATTGGACTGGATTCCCGGAAAAGAGTTTGTGGCCGATAGTGAACCGGTGCGTTCCCTGACCAATTACCTGATGCGGCAAGCCATTAAAAAGTCACAAATCCTGGTCGTTCCGCATGGTAATTTCTACAAATACTTGGACCCCTACGGCCTGGAAGATCTCAACGGTAAAACCGTGATCACTTCAACGGCCTTTGACGATCGGATCGACTATTTAAAAGATAAGGGCGTGGATGTGATCATCGATACAACGCCCAAATTGTTGAAAAATGTCGTTGGGGTCAGCGCCCTGGAAGCCATACTTATGGTGGCAATGGATATCCCCCAGGGGGAAGATCGTGATGGTGAATTGCTGGAAATCATCAGCACCATGAAGATGGAGCCCCGTGTCATTTACCCTGGCGGCAAACTAAAGCGTGTCAACCGGTTTGCCTATATCGTCCACCCGCCAACCCAGGCGTTTTTAAAAAAGATCAAACCCATCGAAGTTCTATCAGATGTGGCCCCGGGGTTGATGGGAACGGTGGAAAAGGCCATGGCCTATGTGCCGCCTTTTGTCTATTCGAAGGTAAGTGGTATCAAATCCGATATCGGCGTGGAGGCCGAAGGCTGGCTCATTGCCCTGGGTGAGACCCCGGCCCAGATGCTGGCCCACGGCCCCGAATATTCGACCAAGCGGATCCTTGAGGCGGCCAAATTGGCCAAAAGCCTGGGTGCCCAGATCATGGGTATCGGCATGTTACCAAAAGCAATGAAAGATACCAGTCTGGAAGTGGCCAAACATGCTGTGTTGCCTATCACCACCGGTAACAGCTATTTTGCCTCAGCAGCGCTTTGGGCAGCTGCTGAAGCGGTTCGGCGATTGGGTCTGAATAAAAAAGCCAGCCGTGGCAAAACGTTGAACGCCAAAGCCATGGTGATCGGCGCTACGGGTGCGGTCGGCGTGATCTGTTCCCATTTGCTGGCCATGGCCTTTCAGGAGGTCCATCTGGTGGGACGCAATATCGCCAAACTCCTGGCTTTGCAAGAGTCCATTCAAAGCGAGACACCTCGCGTAAAGCTTCATGTTTCAACCAGGGCTGATACTCATTTGAGTGAAATGGATCTGATTGTGGCCACCAGTTCGGGGGCCAGGCAAGTTCTTGATATCATGCAGGTCAAACCGGGCTGTGTCATTACCGATATCAACCTGCCCATGATTTTCACCAAGGATGATACGGCCAAGCGGCCTGATGTACTTGTCATCAAGGGTGGTGAAATACGGTTGCCCGGAGATAGTGTGGAGATGGGCGACATCGGCTTGCCGACGGGGATTGTCTATGCGGGATTAGCCGAAACGATTATTCTCACCTTTGAAGGACGTTTTGAGGTATTTACCGTCGGTTCTTCACCCCAATGGGATAAAGTGAAAGAGATTTACCGCTTGGGACTGCAACACGGCATGAAACTGGCGGCCATTTCGGGTGTGGATGGTATTTTTTCAGATGAGGACATTGCCAGAGTAAGAGCGTCCGCGATTAAGGAGCAAAACAAAGTATGTTCATAAGAAACTTGCAGACTTTTAGCAGCAAGATGACGCGTTATCTGGTTAATGATGGACCCGGCCGGTTAATTAGCGGAAGCTATAACGCTTACAGCATGCTATATCGCGGGCAGCTCAGCTTGGGCCTCCCGGTGTCTAAAGAGCTGATCGTCAGCCGAAAGGAAATCAAGACACAAGCCGTGCAAAAACTGGCCTTGGTGCTTTATCATATGTTTCTCAATGCAACCCGTTTGCAGATTACCAGGGACGACATCAAAGCGGTCATCCACGACGAGCTCAAGAAAAAACGTCTGCGGTTGACCGAAAATGTCATCTTGCTCACCGAAGATGAGTTGACTTACCTTTCTTTAAAACGATTTAAAGTTCCCAAGAAAAACCTGGCTGGCATTTTAGAAATAGCTCGGCGACGCCGAATCATTAGAGAGGCACTACGGGTTGATCCGGTGCCCATCTATTTTGATAGTGAGATCGAAGAAAAAGATCAAAACGGACGGGGTGATTACGAAACCGTTCACTATCGAAAATTTACCGATGAGGGTAACGAAATCGGCTTTCGTCGAATGGTTAGTATGGAAGGTGTCACTGCTGGCGATGACCGGCCCGCCGTGGTCTTGGTCCCGGGTTTTGCTAACAACAGCAATTGTTTTAACATCAACAACCGATATTCTCTGGCCAAGGACATCGCCGACAAGAATGTCTGGGTTTACCTTTTTGATCCGCGTGGGGTGGGTGTTAATGCCGGTCGTTTTGATCCGTTGTACACCGTTGACACCGTCATCGACTATGATTTGGCCGCCCTGACGCGCTTTATTTCTAAACGCAGTTCCGGTAAACCGTCAATCCTTGTGGGCCATAGCATGGGCGGACTTGTGGCTGAAAGCATGGTTATCAACTGGTCCCTGGCGCGCCGGCTGGATGATATCGATATCCTCAAACAGGACCAAAAAGATGTACTATCGCAAGCGCTGCCGACACCGGATGCCGCTGAAAATTACCTTAAAACGGTGCGGGGCATCATCTCACTGGCGGCCCCTAAATTTTTCAACAAAAATTCCCATATCTTCCTTCCGGCCTCCTTGTGGCTCAATCATCTTTCCAGGATATTTCGTTTCAGACAGGTCCCGGTAAAGGAGGTTTCCAAAATATTGACCGAATTTCCGGTTTTAAAACAGATTACCCGCTTTGTCTGGCAGCATAATGTCGGGGACTTAAATTTCCTTGTCTCACCGGAAAATCATAAAGAGGACAAACATTTTATTGAGCGCTATTTCAAAGTGGCCACGGAATCGATCCCGTTGGGGATAGGGTTTCAATGTTTAAAAGCAATCTATAACGGCCAAGGCTTCAAACGGATGGACGGCAGTGGGTTGAACTATTCCGAATGCCTGGCCTGGTTTCCGGATAATATACCGATATTTCATTTTTGGGGCACCCGGGATAGCCTGGTGCCTCTGAAAAATATGCGTTATAGCAAACACTATCCCCACAAGATTAAAAAAACCTACCACCTCAAGTCGCCTGGCGATTTACGCAAAATAAACATAACCGCAGAGCCCAGTCAGCTGATCGATTTTGTCATAGAGGGGGCGAATCATCTGGATCTGTTATACGGAAAAGTGGCCGATGAAATTGTAACGCCCCTCATCATGCAAATCATTGAAAATGTCTGGGGTGACTGGTCATATAACCCTTCCTGAGAGAGATGGGATTAGGAAGGTGGATTAAATTTGACGGTAGTAGATAAGTATCGCGCACATATTCAAACTGGATAGGTTCGAATAAGGAGGAACGAATGTTACCTGAATTTTATCAATTTCACCATCCCACTAAGGTAATATATGGAGAAGGTTTGGTAACCGATTTTTCCCATGAAGTGGAAGAGCTGGGTGTTAAAAACTATTTCATTGTATCCGATCAAGTGCTCCACAATCTGGGAGTCATTCAACCGATCAAGAACGGGTTGGAAGAAGCCGGTTTTACCATTACCGGGGAATTTTATGATGTTCCCCAGGACGCTTCCGTGGAAGCAGTAGAAAATATCAGCCGTCACGCAAAAGATAGCGGGGCCGAAGGATTGATCGCCGTTGGCGGCGGCAGCGTCATCGATGCCACCAAGGCAGCCAACTTTGTTTTCTCGGAAGGCGGCGACTTGATCGCGGACTACTCCGGGGCGGCCACCCTCACAAAGCCTCTCAAGCCGTTTATTGTGATTCCAACCACCGCCGGAACAGGGAGTGAAAATACACTGGTGGCGGTGATTTATGATGTGGCCAACAAAACCAAACTTGCCTTTTCAGATAAGTTCCTGCTACCTGATTTAGCCGTGCTGGACCCGCTGATGACTCAATCCCTACCTCCCGGTTTAACGGCTTCCACCGGTATGGACGCCCTCACCCATGCCGTGGAATCTTATGTGGGGGTCGACACCTCGCCCCACTCCGAAGCTCTGGCGGTTGAAGCTATCAAACTTATTTTCAAATATCTCGTGCGGGCCACACAAAAAGGAGATGACATAGAGGCCCGGGGGGGCATGCTCATTGCCGCCAATATGGCCGGAAGCTCTTTTTCGCATTCCATGGTGGGGTGTGTGCACTCCATGGCCCATGCCGTGGGCGGCTTAACCCGGGTACCCCACGGAGTGGCCAATGCTATTCTGCTTCCTCACGGCATGGCGTACAATTTTGAGGTAAGTAAAGAAAAATTTGCGGTGTTGGCACCCGTTATGGGGGTGGATGTGTCCGGATTATCGATTGACGAGGCAGCCCTTGGGGCCATAGAGGCGGTGAGAGACCTTGGCCGGCAATTAAATGCCTTGGATGCCTTACCAGTGCGGCTAAGGGATGCCGGCGTTCCCGAAGAGAGTTTGTCGATGATTGCGGAAGCCGCCATTGAGGATGGGACGGTTATTTACAATCCCAGGGAAGTTGAGGCTGAGGAAATTTTGATTCATTTAAAAAACGCATATTAAGCTGAAAGAAAGGAATCCAGAATGGCTGTTTTCGAAAATCATGAGAATTTTAAGGAAGTCATCGTCGGTTTTTTTAAACTCCTTGGCGATACACCCCAGGTTGCGGATAAATTGATGGCATCAAAAATGGTCATCCGTTTTATCTATTCGGACCCGGATCTGGTGGTGGTTGTGGATTGCGCCGGCGATGCCGTTGATGTACGCCCGGATGACACGGAAACCAAGGCCGTTGTTGAAATGAGCATGAAAGCCGACATTGCCCATAAATTCTGGTTCGGGAAAGTCAATCTAACCATGGCCTTGACCCGCAGGCAGATGGTTGCCAAAGGCCCGGTTCCCAAGATTTTAAAGCTTTTACCGGCGATCAAGCCAAGCTATGCCATGTACCCAAAGTACTTGGATGAAAACGGTTATGCCAAGTACAATATTCATTAGGCCCCGTGCCTGTAAGGTGATTTTTTGGGGTAAAGGATAATACAAAATGAGTGGTTATGCCGGCAATCTTCTTTATGTCGATCTGACCAGCGGTCGGATCCAAGTCAAACCCCTGGATATGACATTTGCCCGGGAGAATATCGGTGGCCTTGGATTTGGCACCCGTATCTTCCTGGATTTGATAAAGGAAAAACCCCAATTTGATGCTCTGTCGGCCGACAATCCTTTTGTCCTGATGACAGGTCCCCTGACCGGTTGCGGTATGGATGCCACGGCACGGTGGTCGGTCTGTTCCAAATCTCCCCTAACCGGCTATTGGGGGGATGCCAATGTGGGGGGGCATTTTGGGGCCCGACTTAAGCTGGCCGGTTACGACGGCATTGTCATCACCGGTGCCGCCCAGACTCCTGTGTATCTTTTTATCAACGATCAACAGGTTGAATTGCGCGACGCATCCGCATATTGGGGCAAGGATGTTTATTGTGTTACGGATGCGTTGACGAAAGACCTACGGGCTCAATCATCCAAACCAGGACAGGTACTCACCATCGGGCCGGCGGGTGAGAATCGGATTCGGTTTGCCAACCTGATTAACAAAAAAGGACATGCTGCCGGCCGTACCGGTCTGGGGGCCGTATGGGGTTCAAAAAAATTAAAGGCTATCTATGCCACCGGCACCGGCAAACTGGATATTGCCCACCCCGAAAAGCTCAAAGCGCTGCGGGCGGAATTAAAGGAGATTTACGCCGAGAGCATCTATATCAGCTCCATCCAATCGGCCGGAACCCCCGCCCACCTCGATGTCGGTATTATCGCCGGCGATATCCCCATCAAAAACTGGCAGATGAGCGATTGGGAGGATATTGATGAGCTGGGGCCGGCATCCATCGAGGCGAAAATCCATGCCGGCGATCGGACCTGCTATGCCTGCACGGTGGCGTGCAAAAAAAACGCTGAGGTAAAAGCGGGACCTTTTAAAACCAAAAAGGGACCCGGCCCGGAATATGAAACGGTGGCTGCTTTTGGTACCATGTGCTTGAACGCCGATATCGAATCCGTGGCCAAGGCCAATGAAATCTGCAACCGCTACGGCATGGATACCATCTCCTGTGGGGCAACCATTGCGTTTGCCATCGATTGCTTTGAAAACGGTTTGCTTACCACCCAAGAGACCGATGGGCTGGAACTACGCTGGGGAAACGCGGCCGCCATCGTTGCCTTGACCGAAATGATCGGCAAAAATGAGGGCTTCGGCGCGCTGCTTGCCGAGGGGAGCGCCAAAGCCGCGGAACGTATCGGCAAAAACGCTTCCCAATATCTGACTACGGTAAAAGGTCTTGAAGCCCCCATGCATGACCCCAGAAACGCCCATGGTTTCGGGCTGGCCTATGGGGTTTCCCCCCGGGGCGCCTGCCATGAAGCAAGCCTGGTCTTCGAGGTCGAAGGGGGTGCCATGTATGTTCCGGAACTACCCGAGTTGGCCGATGAGCTTCCCGAGGGCAGCGAAAAACCGTGCTGATTTGAATGTGGTCTGCCAGGACTACGGCATGTTTTTTTCCCATTGTGCCATTTTTTGTAATCTGGGCGCAACCCCCCTCAATGCAACCCAGGCTGTGGCAATGCTAAACCATGTGACCGGATTCGATTATACCTTGGAAGAGGTGATGAAGATCGGTCGTCGGGTATGGTATCTGAAACGAGGCCTGACCAATCTTTTCGGTGCCCGGGCCAAAGACGACCGGCTGCCCCCAAGGTTAATGACGCCTATGACGGAAGGCCCCACCGAAGGCAGTGTCCCCGACATGACGCTGATGTTAAAAGAGTTTTATAAACTGCGGGGTCTCGATGAAGAAGGCCTTCCCCAAGAAGCCGTTCTAAGAGAATTGGGATTGGAGACCTTGGCAGATCTTCTTTTAACCCAAACAGAGAGACCGGCTCCGTAATGGAAAAAAGTCCGGCGCTTCTCATCCTCTACGAGCACGATTACCGCCTGAACTTAAAGGAATGAAGGTGATTTTAGACACTCAAACACTTAAAAAATTAGGTCGCCAAAAAGTTTCGGATGAAACTGGAAATTTGACAGTACTATCTACCTTGTGGAAAGCTAAAAGAGTGGTCCTGGTATTTATCCGACATTTTGGTTGAATGATCAGCCGTCGGCAGGTTGCCGATCTAAATAAAAACAGGAAGGCTTTTGAGCGTAAAAACGTCCAATTGGTGGTGATCGGCAACGGGCCGGAGAAATTTATTGTGCCTTTCAGAGAAGTTACCCGCTACAAAGGCCCCTTCTTCACCGATCCATCCCTGGAAACGTATAACATTCTCGGTTTTAAAAAAGGCTTGACCTCTGTGATGGGGTTTAGCCCGCTGAAAGCGGGGCTCCGTGCCCTCGGCGCCGGTTATTTACAAAAAGGGATTCAAGGCCCGCCTTTGCAGCAGGGCGGGGTGCTGGTTGTCGGTCCCGGCCAAAATGCACACTATCTATATCGCAGTCAGAAAGCCGGAGATCATCCGTCGATAAAAGATGTTCTTAAGGCTTGCGAGGTGTAAGGTCCTGAACTGAGGATTCCCGCAGCAACAGTGCTGCCGGGCTGGCGGGTTCATTCTTTTCCTCTATATTCGTTTCAACGCGATACAAAGGCCATCATTTTCAGGGGAGTGGCCGGGTAGAAAGGTCCAAAGGTTCACCGATTCCCAATCGGCATCTTTAAAAATGGCCTGGTTAAAAGCGTCGGCATCCTGAAATCCGGTGTTGTCTGCCAAGAGCAGGCCGTTTTTGACGAGTTTATCTTTGCACAACGCCAAGGCGCGGGAATAATCGAGCTTTTCAATATCCATAAAGATCATATCCAGGGACGGCTCAACGTTCCGCAAACCTTCCAGGGCGTCCTCGCAACGAACATTCACCCATTGAGCCAGGCCTGCCTTTTCAATGTTTCCGGCCGCTCGCGCAGCCATTTCCGGATCGGCTTCAAACGTGGTGAGCCGGCCGGGGTTTGACTGGCAGGCAGCTCCCAAAAATATAGCGGAATATCCCGTGGCGGTTCCCATTTCGACAATATGGCTGGCGCCCTTAATCTTTGCCAGCAGATAAAGCAGATTTCCAACCACGGGCCCCACAATGGGGATATCCTGCTGCTCGGCTTCCGCTTCCAGGGCCATCAGCAGCTCCGAACGCTCGGGAACAAATTGGCCAAAATATCTGTTCGGTTCTTCGACCATAACGCCCATATTTCCACCCATGCCTTTCGAATAATCAGTATTAGCTTTTGGTATCACGTACGATTTTAAGAACGAGGATAATGCTCGGGATCAGATGATAAAACAAATCAAAAATATCGAGGGGTTTGGTTAACGTCCCGTTCTTTAACATGATCAATTTTTCGATAATATGCGGCATGGGCATAAAGGGGGCCAAAAGCATAAAGACGGCGGCTATGATGAGAAGTATGTAGGGTATCTTGTCTAGCCAATTGAGCATGACGGGTTCCTTGGGATGATATTTATTTTTTCTATAGGGATGATTAATCATATCGTGAATGATTCATTTCATCAATAAGGTTATCCTGATCTGACAACCATTTTGAAAAATTTACTTGACAGAGAGAACTTTTGGTTATTTAATGACTATTGGTCAAAATATATCCAATGGTCATGCATCTGGAGTAAAGATGGGAACCAAAGAGAGACGAAACAAAGAAAAAAAAATTCGCGGAAAAATGATTCTAAAAGCGGCCAAGAGCACTTTTTTTTAAACGCGGATTCGCCGCAACTTCGATGGATCAAATTGCTCGAAAAGCCGAGCTAAGCAAGGGTACGCTGTATCTTTATTTCAAAAATAAGGAGGAGCTGTACGTCTCATTATTGGTTGAAGGGATGGCCATCCTTAATGCCGCTTTTACAAAATCCGTGAAAGGCCAAAGTGGGTGGGAAAAAAAGGTAAAAGCATTGGGGTGGGCGTATTATCGCTACGCTACTGAGCACCAACACTATTTTCATATCAACTTTTTGTTCCAGCATGGTGAGATAACCACAAATATTTCCGACGCGCTGTATGATCAATGCTTCAAAGAAGGGTTCAAATGCTTGACCCTGATCGCCCAATGTATTGAGGAGGGGATGCAAACCGGAGACATTCAAAAGCAGGACCCCATGGAGATTGCGATTGTACTCTGGGGATCGCTGACCGGTATCATCATGCTATATGAGGGCAAGGATCACCGAAAGTTCATGCCGGCACCACTTAATATTCTAGTTGGTAGAAGCATTGATATTCTGGTCGCTGGGTTAAAGCAGAATAGGGATAAAGCATAATAAGGGTCCGGAATGAATCGAAACAACCGGGATAAAATTGAGCTTATTTTTTCAAATCTTGCCGGAATGCTCTTCCGCCATCGTATCAAATGTTTGTTAGCCACCCTTTCTTTCATTTTGGTCCTTACCTCGTTTATTCCGAAAATCGTCATCGACACATCCGCTGTGGCTTTGCTGAGAAAAACCGACGCCATTCGTATTCGTTATGACGATTTCCGAAATCAGTTTGACGTAAATGACATCATTATCATCGCTGTCACCCCGCCGGATATCTTTGATACTCAGTTTCTTGAAAAGTTAAAAGCGTTTCACGAAGAATTGGAAAGCCAAGTTCCCTATATTAAACAAATAACCAGCCTTATCAATGCCAGAGACACTTATGGCGACGGCGATCAACTCATTGTCGGGGAACTTATCGAAGCATGGCCAAAAAGCAGCGCTGACCTTGAATCGTTACGAGAAAGGATATTTGATAACCAGCTCTATAAAGATTTTCTTATCTCAAGCGATGGCACGGTAACAACGCTCATCATAGAAACGGAAGCGATAATAAGCCAGGCATTGAAAGGTGATGAGGTTCTTTTTGAAGGATTCAGTGAAAATGATGAATCCGCCGATGAATCTAATCTGGGGAATGGGAAAGGTTCCCAGCCGCATTACTTCAGCGAAAAGGAAAACCGGCAGGTGGTAGAAGCCATCAACCGCGTGTCAAAAACATACCATCGTCCCGATTTTTCCCTGTCGATCGCCGGTGGCCCTGTGGTCCTGAACGTATACAACCGTGCCATGGAAAAGGATATTGTGGTGGTGATCATTCTTTCGTTGTTGGTCATTGCGCTTTTACTATCCCTTCTTTTTCGAAATATACCCGGCGTGTTGATCCCGGAAATGATCATCATTGCTGCGCTTCTATCAACAGCAGGGTTGATTTCTATATTTAATATTTCCATTAAATTAACGACCGTTGTACTCCCTGGTTTCTTACTTGCCGTAAGTGTCGGCTATGCCGTCCACATTTTAGCCATTTTTTTTGTGCAATATCATGGTGGAAAGAGTAAGGAAGATGCCATCGCTTATGCCGTGGGGCATTCAGGTCTTGCCATAGTACTTACCGCCTTAACCACGGCGGCCAGCCTGTTGTCGTTTGCGTTTGCCGAGCTTACCGCCATTGCCGATCTGGGGCTTTTTGGCGCCGCCGGCGTTATATTGGCAATGATCTATACATTTCTAATGCTCCCACCTTGTATTGCCTTAATTCCTTTCAAAAGAAAAACAATTGATAGTAAGGAAAGCCAATCGGTGGTGATGGATCGCATCCTTTTGTCATTTGCCGCCTTATCGGACAAGCATCCCCGTAAGGTTGTCGCCGCATCCCTGGCCCTATTCGCCGTCTCTGTTTTTTATACAAGCCAGGTTTCCTATTCGCACAATGTCCTCAACTGGATATCAAAAGAAGAGAAAATAAAGGGGGATGTGCCATATATTGACAAGCACCTTCAAGGATCAATCATGCTTGAGGTAATTCTGGATACAAATATTGATGATGGCGTCAAAGAACCGGCTCTGCTCAAGGGGATCGAGACAATAACTCGGGATCTCATGGCGTACTCAAACGATCACTTGTTCGTGGGGAAGGTGTTTTCCGTCAATGACGTTATCAAAGAAATCCACAGGTCTTTACACAACAATGACGCTCGATATTATAAACTCCCCGATGATAAACGCACCATTTCACAGGAACTTTTGTTGTTTGAAAACAGTGGTTCCGATGACTTGACCCGCGTGGCGGACGGTAATTTCAGAAAAGCGCGGGTAAGCATTAAAATACCGTCGACCGATGCGGTGCACCTGGTAAAATTTATCAGTTACGTACAGGACTGTTTCCAGGCTAGGTTTCCGGATCTTGCAAGCATCACCATCACCGGTATCCCCACGCTTTTGGCAAAATCCATTCCGGCATCACTGCATAGTATGGCCAAGAGTTATGTGATCGCTTTTTGTGTGATTGCCCTCTTGATGATTTTTCATGTGGGAAGTATCAAGATCGGGCTGCTAAGCATGATATCAAATCTGTTGCCGATTTTTATGACCATGGGGCTCATGGGGGCCATGCGGATAAAAATTGATATGAGTACCATTATGATCGGTTCGATTGCCATCGGCATCGTGGTGGACGATACCCTCCACTTTATGTACAACTTCAGAAAGTATTACGAGGATACCGGAGATGCTGCCAAGGCCATACAAAAAACCCTGCTCGGTACGGGCCGGGCGATATTGTTGACCTCTATGATACTCTGCTCCGGGTTTTTTATCCTTATGACCGCCTCTTTATCCCTTTTGGTTGTATTTGGGTTTCTAACAGGAATAACGATTATATTTGCCCTGTTAGCAGATTTTATCGTTAATCCGGCCCTGATGGTTCTGGTGACAAAGGGTGATGTAAATAGAAGAAAAAATACTATTGACAACGGTATGCACAACGGGTAATTTTACCAAACAGTTTAACCAAACAGTTAGTTTAGTCGATTGGTTTAATCAATGGGTTGCATTGGCCACGGAGTATAATTTCCATGAACAATAGAAAAATTGAACAAAACAAGGATGATACTTCCGGCAAGATACTTGATGCAGCCATAGTGGAGTTCAGTGAAAAGGGATTTTCGGGTGCCAGGGTGGATGAAATTGCCCGTCGCGCCGGGGTCAACAAGGCAACGATCTATTATCACCTTGGCGACAAGAAGTCGCTATATGCCACCGTTCTCCAACGAATCTTCAGTAGTGTGGCGGACCGGATGACCTCGCAAATAGATGCAGGCGCTGGGCCTCGGGAGAAGTTGGAACGATTTGTCAGGACCATGGCGGAAACAATGCAGCACAACCCTTATCTACCGTCCATCATGCTGCGCGAAATCGCCTCTGCCGGGGCAAACTGGCCGGATAGTGTGATCATGGAGTTTGCCCGGATTTTCAAATTGTTATCCGGGGTATTGATCCAGGGTCAGGATGCCGGTCTTTTCCGGGAAACGAGCGTCTTGGCTGTCCATTTCAGCACCTTGGGCCCGCTGCTATTTTTCAACCGAATGGAAAGTAAAATCCGCCGATATATCCAGGAAAAAAAAATGGCGCCCGATCTGGTGCAACTGCCTGATAACATCGTAGACACCGTTGTCGAGAACGTTTTAAATACCGTTTTAAAAAAAGGATGACCTTATGTCTGACATCAGGCATCGCATCGAAACAGGATTTGAGCGCTTAGCCGATGTAATATATCGGCACCGATACAAAACCCTGGTGGTGATGTTCATTTTAACCGCTGCACTCGTTTCACAAATTCGCCATATCACCGTCGATACTTCCACAGAAGGTTTTCTGCACAAAAATGACCCCGCCCTGCAGGTCTACAACGATTACAGGGATCAGTTCGGCCGTGATGAAGCCGTCATCGTCGCCCTCAAACCCAAAAAAGTGTTCGACCTGGAATTTCTGGCTATCTTAAAAAAACTCCACCGGGAACTCGAAGACAATGTGCCCTATATCGATGATATCAACAGCTTGATCAACGCCCGAAACACCCGGGGCGAAGGGGATCGGCTCATTGTGGAAGACCTGCTGGAAACATGGCCGGAAAATAAAGTGCAACTTGATATCATCCGTGATCGGGCCATGTCCAATCCCATTTACCGGAACCTGCTTTTATCAGAAGATGGGACCTTTACCACCGTCATCATCCGTACCCAAAGCCACTCCTCGTCCGCCAGCGCCGGGGATATCATGGCCGGGGATATCATGGAAGGGTTTGAAGATGACAGGCCCGCTACCAAGGAAACGGTGGTGCCGACCTATCTGACCGATGAGGAAAACACGGAAGTCGTGGCTGCCGTGAATGACATCATCAACCGGTATCGAAGTGATGATCTGCGGATTGAGCTGGCCGGTTCACCCGTAGTCACCCATTTCCTCAAGCAGTCCATGATGGGCGATATGGCCAAATTCATGCGCATGGCCGTCATCGCCATTTGTATCTTATTATATATTATGTTCCGCCGCATCACCGGGGTTGTGTTTCCACTGCTGATCGTGGTGCTCTCTTTTCTATGCACCTTGGGATTGATGGGCTTGACGGGTGTGGCGTTTAAGGTCCCGACCCAGATTCTTCCCTCTTTCATCCTGGCCGTTGGCGTGGGTACCTCGGTGCATATCCTGGCTGTTTTCTACCACCAGCTGCGTGAAAACCATGACAAGCATCAAGCCATTGTCCATGCCCTGGGCCACTCAGGCCTGGCCGTGGTCATGACCAATGTGACCACCGCAACCGGATTGATGTCCTTTTCTACAGCTGACGTAGCACCAGTGGCGGATCTCGGAATTTTTGCCGGCATCGGTATCATGTTGGCGTTCATTTTTACGATTTTCATGTTACCTGCCCTACTGTCCATTATTCCCATTAGTGCATCAAAAAGCGAAAAACTTAAGAATAATACCCGCTTGATGGATAAATTTTTAGAAAATACCGCCAGATTTTCCACGACTCACCCGGTGAAGATTCTTGCCGCAGGCGCATTGATACTGTCTCTTGCGGCATGGGGTATCACAAACATTCATGTTTCGCATGCACCCTTGAAATGGTTTCCGGTGAACAATGAAATCCGGCGCGCGACGGAATCCATCGACAAGGAACTCAACGGTTCCATCACCATGGAAGTCGTGCTGGACACAAACAAAGAGAACGGGTTACACGATCCGGATCTGTTGAGACGGATAGACACAGCCGGTAAACGCTTTGAAGGGATGAAAGCTGACGAAGTTTTTGTGGGCAAAGCCTGGTCAGTGACCACCATATTAAAAGAGACCAACCAGGCTTTGAACGAGGATCGTCCCGAAGCTTATGTCATTCCACAGGATCCGGATCTCGTCTCGCAAGAATTGCTACTGTTCGAGAACAGTGGGTCGGACGACTTGGAAGATTTTGTGGACAGCCGGTTCTCAAAGGCCCGCTTGACCCTCAAGATGCCCTTTGTGGATGCCGTCAAATACAAGCCCTTGCTGTCGCAAGTCAGGCAATATTTAAGCGATCAGTTCAAGGATACACAATTTGAGATTACCGGTATGATGATGCTGTTCGGCCAGATTCTCACCAACACCATCTCGAGTATGATTAAAAGCTATGCTGTCGCCCTGGTCATTATTACGCTGCTGATGGTGTTGCTGATTGGAAAGGTGCGCATTGGTTTGCTCAGCATGATTCCCAATCTTTTCCCGATACTCACTACGATGGGTATCATTGGCTGGATGTCGCTACCTATGGACTTGTTTACGATGATGGTGGCCGGTATCGCCATAGGCCTTGCGGTGGACGATACCATCCACTTTATGCATAATTTCCGACGCTACTATGAAATAAGCGGCGACCCGATAAAAGCCGTTCACGAGACCCTTCACACGACAGGTCGGGCCATGCTGGTAACCTCGGTGGTGCTTTCCATCGGTTTTTTTATTTTCGGGTTCGCCACCATGAAGAATATTATCAACTTCGGTGTGCTTACCGGTATCACCATCATCCTGGCTCTGGCATCGGATTATCTGATTGCACCAGCCCTGATGGTTTTAGTGAACAAAAAAGTAACCCCTTCGGTTATAATAAAGTCGGATATCATAAAACGGTCACCGGATCATTAAACCCCACAGGAGAAAATCATGAAGTATACCGTTTATATTAAACATGCAGCATCGATCTTGACACTACTATCAATTATATTTCTCATAGCACCCCACGGGTTTGCCGATGATCCAAAGGCCCGTGAGATCATGCAGAAGGTGGAAGATCGGAATGATGGCGACAATCAGACGTCTGAAATGGAGATGATTCTCATCGATAAACACAATAACCAGCGGGTAAGAAAAATCGCCGCTTTTGCAAAAGACAAGGAAGAAGACACCTTGAGATTGATGTTCTTCAAGCATCCGGCAGATGTAAAAGACACCGCCTTTTTAACCGTGGATTATGACGACTCGGACAAGGATGACGACCAGTGGCTATACCTGCCGGCCCTTCGTAAGACCAAACGCATCGCTTCGTCCGATAAAAGCAGCAGTTTCATGGGGTCCGATCTTAACTATTCAGACATGACATCCCGCGATCTGGAAGACTTTGATTTCACGCTCAAAAAAGAGATGGAAGTATATGGCCAAAAAGCTTGGCTGATTGAGTCGATTCCCAGGAGCCGTAAAGTAATTGAAGAAACCGGCTACGAAAAATCTATACTCATTGTGCGCCAGGACAACTTCGTTGTCGTAAGGGCCATCAATTGGGTCAAGGACGGTGGCTATCTCAAATATGTGGATGTGAAAAAACTGGAGGAGATTGACGGGATATGGGTCTCCACCGAAATGCATGTCACCAAAAAAAAGGGAAAGCAGATGGTCCACAAAACCGTCCTGAAGTTCAATGATGTAAAGTTTAACCAGGATCTTGATGAGGATATATTTACAGTACGGCGAATGGAAAAGGGGTTGTAGTCTAAAACGATTTTTTTTTACGCGCACCTTTCAGGGTAACGATTCTGATGAAAACAGTCATAACATTGTGCTTCTTCCTGCTCGCCATCTACGCGCTACCAAGTGGTTCCTTCGGTGAGAATGATAAGCCCCTTGAGGAACTTCTTGAAGGGTTTGAAGATAAGGCGGAAAATAGCAATCCCGATTTAGATGATCTCCTCGACGGGTTTGGTGATACGGAAAACGCCGAAATCGGGTTGGATGATGTGTTAGACGGCTTCGAGGATACAGAAAAAAAAGCGCCTGGCAAAAAGGCTGAAAGCGATGATGATATCCTTGAAGGCTTTGATGATGCGGCGGATAGCACCAAAACGGGTTCCTCCGCCCCTGCCGTCAGCACACTGCCTTTTTCACTGGATGGCTATCTAAAATTGGCCGGCACCTACAACTACCGTCATGGGGCGCCGGATGCCGGTGAAACCGACTGGCGGGGATTGTCGAAGCTTCGGGCTGAGGTGCTGGCACAGGCCGAATTCAAACCCACCCCGAATTGGAAAGTATTTATCAGCGGCAAAGGACATTATGACACAGCTTACGCAATCAACGACCGCGATGATTATACCGAAGATATACTGGACAACAATGAGACGGAACTGGAATTGCGGGATACCTATGTATCGGGTAGCCTAACCCGAAATCTCGACATCAAACTCGGCCGTCAAATCGTGGTATGGGGAAAATCCGACAATATTCGCATTACCGATGTTCTCAACCCACTGGATTTTCGTGAGCCGGGCCTGACCGATATCGAGGATCTGCGCCTGCCGGTGGCCATGTCACGGGCGGATTATTATTTTGGAGATTTCAGCTTTACCGGCGTTGCCATTCATGAGATCCGGTTCGACAAACTCCCTGCGTTCGGTAGCGACTTCTACCCCTTTCCCAACCCGCCACCGGATGAAGATATACCCAACAACACCCTGGAGAACACCGAGTTTGCTGCTGCGCTGAATGGCATTTTCAGCGGCTGGGACATGTCTCTGTACTGGGCCAATACTCATAACGATGCAGCCCGCATGGAAATGATCCAAAACCTTCCCATGCCCGCTTTCCGCCGGACCCATGATCGCATTCATATGCTGGGTACCGCGTTAAATATCGTATATGGAAACTGGCTGCTGAAAACCGAGGCCGCTTATTTCACAGACTTACAATACTTTAATACCGGGGACAAAAAATTCTCCCGGATTGATGGGCTTGTTGGATTCGAATACACCGGCCTCAAAGATACCACCCTCAGCCTTGAATTAGCCGATCGTCATATCCTGGGCTTCGATGATGATCTCGAAAAATCGCCTGATGGCGTCAACGAGGATGAATCTCAATCCGCTATCCGACTCACCCGTAACTTTCTTAACGACACCCTCACCCTAACGATCCTCGCCAATCTTTTCGGCATTAACGGTGATGAAGGCGCCTTCGAACGTCTGACCCTGGAATACGACGTCACGGATGCCTTTAGCATCCTGGGGGGTATCATTATATACCAATCCGGGGATATCTTTGAAGCGGTTGACGAAAACGACCGCTTGATTTTTGAAGCCAAGTATTTCTTCTAATGATATTCGGAATTCGTGAGATTGGGTTGTAAATCTTTTATAAAGTCGCTACTATTTTTAAGTTATGGACATGTACTTGCCAAAGTTCGTTTAAAAATAATTTTATTTAGGCTAACCCATTGAATTATACAATTTTTGACACACCGGTAGTGCGAAATATAATTCGTTGGATGTCTATTTTATTGCTCAAAATTTCCCGATGGCATACTGAAGGAAAACTCCCCAATATCCCCAAGTTCGTAATGATTGCCGCGCCCCATACATCCAACTGGGACTTTCCCATCATGATGTTTATCGCCTTTAAGCTAAAGGCAAAACTTTACTGGATGGGAAAGGATACCATTTTCAAAAAACCTTTCGGCTATCTTTTCAAATGGTTGGGTGGAATCCCGATAGACCGCAGCCGTTCTCAAAATGTCGTCGAACAAATGGTCGAAAAATTTTCTGAAATGGATCGGTTAATTCTGACGATACCGCCTTCAGGAACACGAAAAAGGGTCGAAAAATGGAAATCCGGCTTTTACCACATTGCCTATGGCGCCAATGTCCCTGTGGTGCTTGGATTTCTCGATTTTGGAAGTAAAACAGGTGGAATCGGTCCGGTGGTGGCACTCAGTGGCGACATAGAACAGGACATGAAGGATATCAGAGCATTTTATTCTGATATCGAGGGAAAATATTCTGAAAAAGCCATTATAACGAATTTAAGCGAAATATAACCTGTCAATATTAAAAGCCCGCCTTCGACAGATTCGATCATCCGCTTTTCATCCCAAGGTTTTTAAAGCTTAAATATTTGAAATATCTATTTTTTTCAAATTCCCTTGGCGTATTCCAGAAATCCCAGTTGCTGGGCTTCAGGGGCAACTATGGAAAATTTGCTGGGTGTACTCTGCGATCAGTTCGAGCGAAAGCATGTTTGAGAGGGGTACACCATTTTTTAACCGGCTTTTATTCTAACGGATTTTCTTCATCATTTTGAGGTTGATCGGGTTGAGGTTGATCGGATTGAGGTTGGTCAGGGTTTTCCTCTGTATCTATATCGGTTTGACCCATCTTGCGAAGTCGTTTTGCTTCTTGCTTTTTCATTCTTTTTATTTCTTTTTGACGTTTTTTAAAGTTATAGTTTGATCTTGCCAAGCTGTTACCTCCCAGGCTGTTTTTTATGTGGACAGTAAGAAAAGGGTCTAAGGGCTCGCGAAAAAATAATTTCACATTTTAAGCGCCGATGCATCCTGTCTGGCGACGTTGCGAAAGCTCGGAATATCTCGATATTCCTGCACTTTCACGCCTTGCCAGGCCGGCGCCTCAACACCTAAAACTGTGAACTTATTTTTACACGAACCCTAAGCACGGGCGATCTTGAGGTTCAACGTACTCAAAAAAAGTGAAGCGAATGAGACGTTGCGCATGTTTGCGTTAGATTTTTTCGACTTGAAAAAAAAAGGGCACCCCCTCGACATTAGAAGGGATGCCCTATTTACTCAGAACACAAGCTTAAATCACAGTGACATTTGCAGCAGCAGGACCTTTTTGTCCTTGCTCAATATCAAAGGAAACTTTATCGCCCTCATTGAGAGATTTAAAACCTTCTGCATTGATCGCTGAATGATGAACAAACACATCAGCGCCGTCTTCCTGCTCAATGAACCCAAACCCTTTTTGGTCGCTAAACCACTTAACAGTTCCATTGGTCATAATAACATCCTCCTTTCATAATAAATTTCAACGTCGCAAGCTGGAGGGTGCCACTTTGATAAATGGTTTATTCCTTCAGAAAGAAACTGTCCCACAGATTACCTGGGACTTAGTTGATTTAATATATAATAATCTCTGTTTGAATAGAAAGCAACCTAAATATTGGTTTTTTTATAACAAAGACTTTTTCCCATTTATAGATGCAAAAACAAACTGTTAGAAGAGAAACGCCCAACACAACCATATCGACACAACTCGATGTGGAAAAATTTATGGGTTATCAATCCTGGCATATTGGCATATCGGGACCCCTTCCATTAAAGTGTCGGTTCCTATAAATAGATGGTGGGATGATCATGAAAAATCATCTTAATCAGCAAAAATTAATGGTATACTCTTTTGGGATTCACGATTACCCACCGCAACCGCATAAAAATATATTGGAGCCGCGACTTTGCCCAACAATATTAATGGATTGCCACTTTTAGCGGTTTCAGGCCGTTCGCTTTGGAAAATAGCCGCTTTTGTGTGGGTTGTCGGGGGCGTTGTGCTGTTGCTGAAAGGCAGTGGTCTGCTGCTGGAGGCAAATGCAATGAGGCCTGGAGAATCTTGGCCTTGGTGGGCGTCTGCTGGGGGAGTGTTCTTTGGAAGTTTGAAGGCAAAATTTCTTTTCAGTAAAAGTTGCCAAAGGAATTTCAATAGGATTGCCGCCTTGAACCGGCCTAAAATATGGCAGTTTTTCAGTCCAGGCTTCATCGTGGCCTTAATCGTAATGATTCTGGTCGGTGCAACATTATCCAGGCTGGCCCATGCCAACTACCCCTTTTTAATTGGTGTGGCATTATTAGATATAAGCATAGGCATTGCTTTGTTAGGGAGTAGTTACGTCTACTGGCGAGAGAAGGCTTTTTTGCAATAACTTCCCGATATTTTAGAGTTTCCATCTGAAAGTAAAGAAGGAAAAAGGAAAATTTGATATTATAGCTTTTGAAAACACAACCAATCAATGTTGTAGGAATATGAAGAAATCTTCAAAAAACAGACTGATGCCCCATCAGCAGCATATATTTCCAGGCGATAACCTTTTCGATAAAATTGCAAGGGCCGTCTGCCGAGCGGGAACGCTTCCCAGGAAAGAACTCCATGAAGCCTGGGAAGTGGCAAAAAGGATACGGCGAAGATACCGGGGGGGACGGATAGTCGATCTTGCCTGCGGCCATGGACTTCTGGCGCATATCATGCTTATCCTTGACGATAGTTCAAAAACCGCCATCGCGGCGGACAGCGAAATCCCTTTGAATGCAGAAAAATTGTCAAAGGCGATGATTAAATCCTGGCCGAGGCTAAAAAACAGAATCATTTACAAACAAACGACTGTCCAGGAAATCACTATCCGGCCCGAAGACCTGGTGGTATCCGCCCATGCCTGCGGCACTTTAACCGATCTGATTATTGATAAGGCCGTGGAACGGCAATCAAGGTTAGCGGTTCTGCCCTGCTGTCATGACCTGAAAAGGTCTTCCACAGAAGGTCTGGACGGATGGATGGATAAAACCCTTGCCGTTGATACAATACGAGCACTGAAGCTAAAGTCACAAGGATACCGAATTGTGACCCAGAAAATTCCCGACGATATCACGCCCAAAAACAGGCTGTTAATGGGAGAATATATTGGGTCAGCTTCAACCACTTTCATGGTTAAATCCATTCCTTAAATGCAACGGCAAAATTATTGATCTGCCTAAAAAGGGATAGTATGTTGAGAAAAAAGGAATTTTTACAGAAAAATCGGAGGGAATCCCATGCCATTGAAAAAAAGTGGCCCAAATCCGCCCAATACATTGGACGATCTCATCGCCGAGGCTAAACAAGAGCGCCGGAAAGAGGAAAAGACCTACCGCGGTCGAGCACTCAAGATGTTTCCGTTGATATGTGCCCGCTGCGGGCGTGAATTTTCCGGGAAAAAAGTTCGGGAGCTTACCGTTCACCACAAGGATCACAATCACGACAACAATCCGCCGGACGGCAGCAATTGGGAGCTCCTGTGCATCTATTGCCACGAAAATGAACATGCGCGGGATCAAGTGGCGGATTGGTATGATAACGAAACACCGGCCGAGACCCAAAACCAGGCTTCAGGAAATCTTCCATTTGCCAATCTAAAGGAATTATTGAAAGATAAATAGATGTAACGGGTTAAACCGTTCTACATTTTTAGACGCGTCCGATGCTCGTTCCTTTTTCGATAGAAACGACCTACCTTGGCCCAATTACCACAATCTGCCATGTCACACCACCGGCGGGACTTCTTTTTACTTTTATCTATAAAAAGCCAACCACACTCCGAATTTCCGCATGATTTGATCTTTACCGGCTCCACCGGATCATAGCAGAGATGACCGACCTGCCCCTTCCTTCGGACAGGCCCCTTAAGTATCGTTATGATTAGCCAAACGACAAAAAGGTAAGTTAGTACCCGATTAAGATTGTTTGCTAGTCGCTTTATCTATCCCTCTATCCGTCCGAATAATCCCGTCCTGATAATTTATAGTCATTGATTTTCCATATCAAATATATCAATATAGGAGATAATTTTTTCTTTGGGGCGAATTCGGTTGCGATAGACTGCTATTTTCAGCAAGGGAAATAATAGCAATGCCATGTAAGTGAGGAGTTCTTATGTCTGTAACCTTTCTCCAACGATCGATCTGGCAACGTATTTTCGGTATCTCCGCCACGTCCAAACCTGAAGACCCCGATGGCTGGAAGTACGAATCGGGCGAGCTCACTATCCAGTTAGAACACACCCCCGAGTTGATGCAACCGGGGACAGCCGTCAGGTTCGAAGGAAAGGGTCTGCCACAACGAGTTTTGGTGGTTTTCGGGGAGGACGAACAGTATCGAGCGTTTCAAAACCGGTGTTCTCACCTGGGTCACCGCCGCTTGGACTATGTCCCTGGGACTGAAACTGTTCAATGCTGCAGTGTTAATAAATCCACGTATACCTTTGATGGAGAAAAAATCCACGGTCCGACACCTCGACCGGTTCCCACCTATGCGGTGGATTTTAAAAATGGCGAGTTACACATTCGGATTGATTGATCGGCGCTTACGAGGCGACCTTTATCTCTTTTTGCGGTGGAAGAAACGTCCGCATCATCATTAAAAACAATAAAACGATAGCCATATTGAGGCTCCCGTTTAACATAAAGCTGCGAACATACCCGATCGCTTCTATCACCGGGCCAAAAACCACCGACCCAGCCATCATGCCGAAATAGAGACAGGCATTGTACCCCCCCATAGCCGGCCCGCGCAGATTGTCATCCACCGTTTCCGCAATGAGAGCGCCGATTGAGGTGAATGCCAATGCCATTCCGAAACCTAAACCAACTCCGGCGATAATGAATTGGTAAAATACCTGGGCAGAGCCAAATCCGGTGATGGATATAGCAACACATGCAATCCCGCCCACAACAAGATATTTTCGTTGAGATACCCGGTCGCTCAGCGCCCCGAATGGAATTCGTATAAAGGCATTGGTAAATGCCTGCACCAGAAAGATGATGCCGATCTGAGAAACGGAGATACCTTGACCCAATGCATGCAACGGCAGAAAGGTGAAAAACATCCCTGCAACCAAATTGGCACCGAAGGTGATCAGCAAACACCCCAGAAAAGGGGTGTTTCCAGCCAGTATTTTGGCGCCGGATAGAAGGCCGGATTGACCCTGGTGCTTCTTTCCTTGATCGAAACTATCTATGGGTAAAAAAACAATCACGGACCAGAGGGTCACCACGACCAGCGCAGATGCGACGATAAATACCGTTTGCAGGTTCATCCACTCGCCCATTACGCCAGCCACACCGGGCCCCAAGCTCAATCCACAGAACAACGCCGTCGTATACCACCCGTAGGCACGACCCAGATGGGTAGCAGGTGCAATTTGAGCCACCAAAGACATCATGGTCGGGCCAAAAGCCGCCACACCAATACCCAGCAATAAATACAATCCCGTTAACTGCATAAAAGATCGGCTAAAAAACAACAAAAACGTCGCAATCGCCATGATGATCAAACCGATGATAACCAGACGCTTTCCACCTATTCTTTGTGATAAAAAACCGGATGGCAGTGAAAGACATCCTGCCATTAAATAAAAAACACTGTTAATAATACCAATTTGAACGGTCGTAATACCAAAAGATTTTGCGTGCAACGGCATTATCGGCAGCCGCATGGCGGTCGCCAAATATAACCCGAAGGTAATCAGGCAACAAGTAGTCAATAAGGGTATGAAGTCTCTGGAACGATCCAAAGAAGACGATTCGAGCATTTTAATTTCTTCCGAATATAAGTATAATTTAAATCAGAAACGCCTCGCGTCATACCAGATTCATTCAGAATAAACCAGGTTCCGGTTGGAATGAATTGCATGCGAAAATGAAAAAATGGTTATTAAAAAGGCGGGGTGAAACTTAGACAAAATGCAAAAGGTTGTTCGCTAATGCTGTTGGTTGGTTTATAGGGCTATTGCGGACAACAATTTTTGTTTTGGGAACCGAATTGAAAGCCGTTGCGGATGCCGTCGTGTAGGCACCCATTTGGTGGCCTACCACCAGGTCGCCGATGTTCAATTCAGGCAATAATAGATCCTCGCCGATGATATCGATACTATCACATGTGGGCCCTGCCAGGACAGACGGATAGCGGTCGGTTTGCGATGTAAATACTTCCAGGGGATACTTCATGTGGTCAAACAATTGCCCACTGTACGATCCATAAACCCCTTCATCCAGATAAAACCAATGAATGCCGTTTCGGATCGCTTTCCCGACGACGGTGGCAATACTGCGCATGGCCGGTGCCGAGATAAACCGGCCAGGTTCGGCAATGACCCGGACATAGGGCGGCAGATCGGCAATTGCCTTTCGAATCGGCGCACAGAATCGATCGATGTCCATAGATTCACCATCATAGGCCACGGGAAAACCGCCACCGATATCCAGAATGCTCACCGGTGCGGATCCGGTGTCATGGTGTTGACGAATGATCGTGTTACATTGATGGATGGCCTTGACCTGTTGGGCGGTATCCAGGCATTGGGAGCCAACGTGAAACGACAGCCCCTTGATATGAACCCCCAGCTTCGCGCTCAATGTCAGCATAGCGCCCGCTTCCTCAGCCGGACAGCCGAATTTTTTCGATAAATCCACAACGGCGGAGGGGCTTCGAAAACTCACCCGAAGCAGCAAGCCGACGCGATGTTTATATGGCAAAAATTTCAGTATCTCATCCGGATTGTCCACCACAAAAGTGGTACATCCAAAACGCAGGGCGTCAACGATATCACGCTCTTTTTTGATTGGGTGGGTATGAATCGTCCGACGCGGCGGTGTGTGGTGTTCTCGGATAAGTTCGATTTCACCACTGGACGCCAACTCTAATCCACCGCCAGCATCCAGTATCGTCTGAATAATCGCCGGATGGGGGAGCGATTTTACCGCATAGTATAATTTAACGTTTGGCAAGGCGCGCTTCAGTACACTGTACTGCTGCCATGCTGCATGACAGTCCAGGATCAAAAGCGGCGACCCATGCGTGGCAACTAGCGCCTGGTATTCCTTACCTTTTTCAGGTGGTGATAGGGTTATCCTGCCCATTGGAGCGTTTTCCGATGGCGGTTAAGATATACTGCGGTAAGATGAAGGCGGCCTGATGAATTTCCGGATTATAATAGCGCGTCGTTATGCCGCTTTTATGATACCTTGTAATAAGCGTTTCCAGTGTGACCTGCCGCAACGTTTTGTTATCGCTGGCCCAGCCAAACGTCATCATCCCGCCGATGTATGTGGGAATCGCGGCATTGTAAAAATGCCAGTCCTCAAACACGTTAGCCAAGTGTTTTGCCGTCGTTTTAACCTCATCAAGCTGCATATAGGGCACACCATTCTGAGTAACCAGGATACCCCCGGGATTGAGACACCGTTGGCACGCCTTGTAATACTCGGGTGTAAATAAAACTTCCCCCGGGCCGATCGGGTCCGTACTGTCCGAAATAATGATATCAAATGCTTCTTTCGTCTGACTGAGAAAGTCAAAACCGTCCTGGATGACAAGGTTCACCCGAGGATCATCAAAAGAGCCTTGCGAATGGTTCGGCAGATATTTAAGACTCAGGTCGATGACGGCCCTATCGATCTCCACCTGAGAGATGTTCTCAATCGGTTGATGTTGTGTAACTTCGCGAAGCATCCCCCCATCACCGCCACCGATGATCAATACCCGCCGAACCTTACCGTGGGCGAATATGGGCAGATGGGCGAGCATTTCATGGTAGATAAACTCATCTTTTTCCGTGGTCTGGACGACGCCATCAAGCGCCAGAACGCGCCCGAAAGCGGCATTGTGAAAAATCACCAAATGTTGATGATCGGTCTTCTTTTCATAGATAAGTTCATCGACCCGAAACTCCTGTCCGTAACTGTCGTAGAGGGTTTCAAAAAACCTATTCATCTACAACGACTCCGCGGAGATTTTCGGTTATCTTTATGGATTTAGGATAAAAAGCGCGTTTAAGAACGCCAATGACCTCTTCCGGCCGGCTGGTGCCGCACATGAAGACGTCAAAAGCGGCAAAACCACGTTCAGGCCAGGTATGCACACTGATATGGGATTCCGCCAACACGGCTACACCTGAAATCCCGCCGCTTGGGGTAAAGTGGTGCAGATGAATATGCAGCAGCGTCGCTTTCGCTCTGTCAATACATTCACGTAACGTTATTTCCATATAATCCAGGTCGTCCAGATGCTGGGCGCCCCATAAATCCAAAATCAAGTGCGTGCCGGCAAATTCGGTTCCATTTCGCACCACAAAGTGATCACGGCGGTCATCCTCCGGCCGTGGGCAGCATTGTTTCGGCCGGGTATTTACACTCGAATTGTCTTTTACCGGCCGAATCGTCTCTCTTTGTTTGGCTGCACGCTGATACATACGAATTACCCCCCAATCAAATCTACCTCAACTGAGATGGTTATTCATTGAAAAACCTATGAACACCATCATCTCGCCATTTTCGATATGACATGACTATTAAAAAAGTTTGGCGCGATTTAAATCAAAAAATGAAAAAGCGCAAGTCTTTTTTAAATTGTATTTGGCACCGGCAAAACGATCCCGTTAATAAATGGGTATCTTTCTGATATTAATAAATAAATATCAAAAAACCAACGACCTTGTCCTGAACAATTACCCAAAAATAAGGTTGCAGAAGATGATTTAACCGATCACCAACTGGACAGACTATAAGACATTTTCGGCGATACGCTATGTTATGATTCAAAATTAAAGAAAATGATAAAGTTGTCGATAATATAACCAGGCTAGAGCTGAATGATGCAAACAAAGAGAGGTTTTTTAACGAGGCTGTATTATGACGATTAAAACCAAAATAATTACAATGACAGGAATCTCCCTGATCCTGACGTCGATGGTTATCGGAGCTATCTCTGTATTTCAGTTTAGAAAAGCCGGGGACGGGACAATTGCGAAAATTGAGGCAATGGGGAAAAATGAAATCAACCGAATCAAATCTGAGGGAAATACCGAGGTCAAGATGTTTAGAAAAGACCTCATGGCCCGAAAAAAAGAGTATCTAAAATCCCAGATCCAAACAGCCCTTGGTGTGCTGCAAAAAGGTTACGATGATTCTCACAGCCCTGAAAAACTAAAAGAAGTCTATCAAACACAGCTACAAAATGCTGTAAACACCGCGTATAGCATACTCGCCGCTGTTGAAAAGGAAGAAGGCCTATTACTGTTCGAGAAAAAAGAGAAAGCCAAAAAGCTGATTAAGAATCTCCGGTATGGTCCCGAAAACAAAGACTATTTCTGGATTAACGATATGGGGCCGACCATGGTGATGCACCCCTATAAGCCCCAACTGGACGGGAAAGACTTATCCGGTTCCAAGGACCCCAATGGAAAAAAACTATTTGTCGAAATGACCAAAATTTGCAGGGAAAAGGGTGAAGGGTTCGTCGATTACCACTGGCCGAAGTATGGCGCAGAACAACCTCAGCCCAAGCTCTCTTTTGTTAGACTTTTCGAACCCTGGAAGTGGGTTGTCGGTTCGGGTGTCTATGTCGAAGTAGCGGAAGAACGTCTAAAAAAAGATGCCGCCGCCGTTATCGGTGCCCTGCGCTTCGGCCCTGAAAACAAGGACTATTTCTGGATCAACGACATGACGCCGTCGATGGTCATGCACCCCTACAAACCTAAGCTGAATGGAAAGGATCTTTCCGGCACCCAGGATCCCAACGGGAAAAAACTTTTTGTCGAAATGGCCAAAATTTGCAGGGAAAAGGGTGAAGGTTTTGTCGATTATCACTGGCCCAAATACGGTGCCGATGAACCCCAACCCAAGCTATCGTACGTTAAATTGTTTAAAAAATGGAACTGGATATTGGGAACGGGTGTCTATGTCGACGACATTGAAGCGGCCGTGGCCGTCAAAACCCAGGCCATTGAAAAAAGAGTCCAAAATATGCTGGTCGAGGTAGAGAAACAGGTCGGAGAGACCCAAAAAGAGATAAAGGGCAATATAAGACGAACAATCATATGGATTTCGGGATTGACTGCGGGCATTCTATTTTTTATTTTGACAGCCAGTTTCATTTTCATACAACACAGCATCAATAAGCCCATCCAAAAGATGATCGTGGGGATGAACTTGGCGGCCGACCAGGTTTCCGCCGCTTCGAGCGAAGTCACTTCAACGGGCCAGGTACTGGCCGAAGGCACTTCGGAACAGGCGGCATCGATTGAAGAGACATCCGCCTCTCTGGAACAGATGTCTGCCATGACGCAACAAAATTCCAACAATGCCGCTGAGGCCAAACTTCTCATGGGCAAGGCCAATCATGTGGTCGACAAGGCTGGCGATTCCATGAATAAATTGACCACCTCAATGGATGTCATATCAACGGCTAGCCAAGAGACCTCTAAAATCATCAAGACCATTGACGAAATAGCCTTTCAGACCAACCTACTTGCCCTAAACGCGGCTGTAGAAGCCGCCCGAGCCGGGGAAGCCGGAGCCGGTTTTGCGGTGGTGGCTGATGAGGTCAGGAACCTGGCCATACGGGCAGCCGAAGCTGCCAGCAACACCGCCGAACTCATCGAAGATACCGTTCATAAGATCAGCGGTGGCACCGATATCGTCAGGGCCACCAGTGAGGATTTCAAAGAGGTAGAGCTAAATGTCCGCCAGGTCGGTGAAATTGTGAGTGAAATCGCCGCCGCCTCTAACGAACAAGCCCAAGGAATTGGTCAAATTAATAGTGCCATAACCGAAATGGATAAAATAACCCAACAGAATGCGGCTGGCGCAGAAGAATCAGCTTCATCCGCTGAGGAATTGAGTGCCCAAGCCGAACAGATGAAAGGCATGGCACTGAACTTAAGGCGTATGATCGGTGGCGCCCATTTAAAATACAAGCCTGGTCAACGTGTCTCCACAAAACCCATAGAAAAGTCAGGACTGATGCGCTACTTCAATAAGATCGATTCTAAAGTTTCAAATTCCAATAGCTTTGGCCAGACGGCCGCCAAAGCGGACCGCAATTATGAAACCGTTATCCCCCTTGATGACAAGGATTTAAGTGATTTCTGAATTGAATAGATACCCGGCGTTCCAATCGCACCCTCACCTCAGGGTTCGCACAAAAATAATTTCACATTTTTACACGAACCCTTAGTCCCAATCTATTAAACCGCCGGGCAACCATATTGACTTTGTACCAAGACGTCCTAATACTAGAAAAATATCAATATATCACATTGTAGCACACCTCACTCTTAGTGATAAAACCATAACTGGCGAACCAGCCACCATTAGCTAAGGCGCCATAGAAAATTTCGTGGATTTCGGAAAATAGAGGATAACCCGATTCCATAAATCGAATATACGATGCTGATATTGAATAAAGAAGTTATCGGACCACGCGATGATTAAAACCAAAAGGAGATAATGTATGAGCCTACTGATAAAAGGGGGAAAAATTGTCACTGCCGAGCACACCGTTTCCGCGGACATATTGTGTACCGATGGTAAAATTGCAGCCATTTCCAAAAGCATCGATAAACCGACCGGTTGCAAGGAAATCGATGCCGGCGGACAGTATGTGATGCCTGGAGGCATTGATCCTCATACGCACATGCAGTTACCTTTTATGGGAACCGTAGCCAGCGAAGATTTTTACACCGGAACTGCCGCCGGTTTGGCCGGCGGGACCACGATGATTATCGATTTCGTAATTCCGGACCCACAACAAAATCTCATCGAAGCGTATCGGCAGTGGCGCGAGTGGGCCCGGAAATCGGTATCGGACTACAGCTTTCATGTGGCCATTACCTGGTGGGATGACACGGTTCATCGCGATATGGGGATTCTGGTGAAAGAGCACGGCGTTAACAGCTTTAAACATTTTATGGCGTACAAGGGGGCCATCATGGCCTCTGACGAGACTCTGGTGAACAGTTTCTCGAGGGCCTTGGAATTGGGGGCCGTACCGACGGTCCATGCCGAAAACGGCGAACTGGTTTATCGCCTCCAAAACGATCTTTTTTCAAAGGGCTTCACCGGCCCCGAAGGACATCCCCTTTCCCGGCCGCCGGAAGTCGAGGGAGAAGCCGCCAATCGAGCCATTCGAATCGCCGAAGTGCTGGGTGTGCCGATTTATATCGTTCATGTTTCCGCCCGACAATCGCTGGAAGCGGTCACCCGCGCACGAAACGAAGGACAGCGCGTTTTTGGTGAAGTATTGGCCGGACATCTTTTGATTGACGATTCCGTCTATCGTGACACGGATTGGGGGCGCGCGGCTGCGCATGTCATGAGCCCGCCATTTCGCCCCAAAGAACACCAGGCCGCCCTCTGGAAAGGGTTACAATCGGGAAACTTGCAAACAACCGCCACCGACCATTGCTGTTTCTGCCATGATCAAAAAGCCATGGGTCTTGAAGACTTTCGCTTAATCCCCAACGGTACCGCCGGGGTGGAAAACCGCATGGAAGTATTATGGCACCACGGAGTCAACACGGGCCGCCTGACCATGAATGAGTTCGTTCGCGTCACTTCCACCAATGCCGCCCAGATATTTAACGTCTATCCCCGCAAGGGCAGCATTACCGTGGGGGCCGATGCCGACCTGGTGGTTTGGGATCCCGAGGCCACCAAGATGATCTCGGCTAAAACCCATCACCAAAAGGTGGACTTTAATATTTTCGAGGGCATGACGGTCAAAGGGTGCGCATCGCATACCATCAGCAACGGTAAAGTGGTCTACGCCGATGGAGAGTTGATGGTGGAAAAAGGCGCCGGTAACTATGTGGATCGACCGCCCTATGCCTCCTTTTACGATGCGGTAAATAAACGGTCGCAGATCAACACGCCAGAACCGGTAAAACGTTAATAGGCTAGCCCGGGGTAATTTCAGGTTGTTACCGGTGGGAACCAACACCCAGGAATCAATAAAAGGGTGCCCATCATTAATCCCTGTTTTAGGTTCGAAAACGAGGGTCTTAAACAATGTCAAATTCCAAACACGCTACCAAACAGTCATCCGCCACGAAGCAAATAGGAAAGCTATCTGAAGATGAAATAGCCGCCAATTTTACAGACATGCATCCGCCGCTTTCAGGTTCACAAGCCTACATTGAAGCCTGCCGCTGCTATTTCTGCTACGACGCGCCATGTACGGCGGCGTGTCCCACGGGCATTGATATCCCTGAGTTTATCAAACGGGTTCAGACCGGAAATATCAAAGGCTCGGCGCGTAAAATTCTCGAGCAAAATATTATGGGGGGTATGTGCGCCCGGGTTTGTCCCACGGAAGAGCTGTGCGAAGAAGCCTGCGTCCGCAACACCCATGAAAGCAAACCGGTGACAATCGGCCTGTTACAGCGCTACGCCACCGAAACGGTCATTGAAACCAAAACCCCGCTTTTTGAACGCATGCCACCCACAGACAAAAATATCGCCGTTGTCGGTGCCGGACCGGCAGGACTCTCTTGCGCCCATCGTCTGGCGACGCTTGGCCATACCGTGACGGTGTTTGATAAAAACGAAAAAGCGGGTGGATTAAATGAATACGGTATCGCTTATTACAAAGCCTTGAACGATATCGCTAAAAAAGAGGTCGACTATATCCTTGAAATCGGCGGGATCGAGCTCAAACCCAACGCCGAACTGGGTGTTGACTTTACGTTGGACCGTCTACGAAATGACTATGACGCCGTTTTCATGGCCATCGGTCTTGCGGCCGTCAACCCGTATCAAATCCCGGGAGATGATGTAAAGGGCGTGATGGACGCGGTTGATTACATACGCGACCTGCGCCAGGCCGGAAAGTTGTCGAATCTTCCGATAGGCGATCAGATCGTCGTCATCGGTGGTGGTATGACCGCCATCGATATCGCGGTTCAATCCAAAAAACTAGGGGCTTCTGAAGTCACCATCGTTTATCGACGCGACCAGGCACATATGAAGGCCAGTGAACATGAGCAACATTATGCCCGGATTAATGGCGTCAGGCTGCGGTTCTGTGCCACCCCCAACAAAGTACTGAGCCAAGACGGCCATGTCACGGGCATCGAATTCAAAGCCACCCGCTTGGACAAGGACGGAAACCTGTCGGAGACCGGTGAAACGTACAAACTGCAAGCTGATGTCATTTTTAAAGCCATTGGACAGACGCTGCCTGTCAATCAGCTCGAAGATACAGCCGACACGCTTCCCATTGAAAAGGGACGGATTATCGTCAATGAGGCTCGAAAAACAGCCTTGGACAATGTGTGGGCCGGCGGCGATTGCGTCGCCGGTGGCGAGGACCTGACGGTAAGCGCGGTTCAGGATGGCAAACTAGCCGCGTTGTCAATCCATGACTATTTGCAGGATTTATAACCCCAAGCACTGAACAAACAAAATCATAACGCTAAGGAAAAAGAATGGCTGACTTACAAACAACTTTTATGGGGATCACCTCCCCCAATCCCTTTTGGCTCGCATCCGCTCCGCCAACTGATAAGGCCTACAATGTTAACCGTGCGTTTGAAGCGGGATGGGGTGGGGTTGTCTGGAAAACATTGGGCGAAGAGCCGCATATCGTCAATGTCAACGGCCCCAGATATGCCGCCTTGCACGGTAACGACCGCCAAGTCATCGGATTTAACAATATCGAGCTGATTACGGACCGGCCGCTTGAAACCAACCTGGAGGAGATGAAACAGATTAAAAAAGATTGGCCCGATCGCGTTTTAATTGCTTCGGTGATGCTGCCTTTAAACGAGGAATCCTGGGCCAAACATATACCCATGATCGAAGAGACCGGTGCCGACGGTTTTGAACTCAACTTCGGTTGCCCCCACGGCATGTCCGAAAGGGGCATGGGTGCCGCCGTCGGGCAGGTACCCGAATATGTGCAAAGAGCGACCGAGTGGTGCAAAAAATACGCATCGGTTCCGGTGATGGTAAAGCTAACCCCCAACATCACCAATATTCTCCACCCGGCCCGGGCCGCTAAAAAAGGCGGGGCCGATGCGGTCTCCCTCATCAACACGATCAATTCCATCATGCGTGTGGATTACGACTCACTGACCATGTATCCCACCACGGATGGCATGGGAACCCACGGCGGGTATTGTGGCGAGGCCGTCAAACCCATTTCTTTGAATATGGTTGCCGAGATTGCCCGCACAGCCGATACCAATGACATCCTCATTTCAGGTATCGGCGGCATCACTACCTGGCGGGACGCGGTCGATTATCTCGCTTTAGGTGCAACCACGGTTCAAGTCTGCACGGCTGCCATGATACATGGTTTCAAGATCGTAGAGGGCCTGATTGATGGTCTGAATAACTTCCTGGACGAAAAAGGAATGAAATCGGTCCATGACCTGGTCGGACGGGCCATACCCTCGGTGACGGACTGGAAATATCTCAATTTAAATTATATCGAAAAAGCCTATATCGACCAGGATCTATGCATCAAATGCGGCAAGTGCCATATCGCCTGTGAGGATACCTCCCACCAGGCCATCACCCACACGGTCGATGGCGAACGCAAATTTGTCGTCAAAGACGAAGAGTGCGTCGGCTGTAACCTTTGCGTCGGTGTCTGCCCCATTGAAGGCTGTATCACCATGCAGCCCCTAACCGAAGGCACCGATCCCCGCACCAATCTGCCAATAAAAGCCACACACGAAGATTGGACGACACATCCGAATAATCCGTTGAGAGAAGGAGATGCTTAGACATTATATGCCCTGACCTATGCTTGAATTGGCAAGACTGGCATTCAAGTCAGGACATCTCTTAACAGTATTATCACAGATTTTCTAAGGGCAAGTGCGCCATTGATAAGGTTGAAGAGGTCGGTAATTTTGAGATAAGAAATTTCTTAAGATTAGCAGATGGTATCTACAATTACCGGAATCAAACCTTTCACTAATTTGATGAATGCGTATCTCTAATATACAATAACAATTAAAATCCCGATGATCAGGAAATAGTCTGTTAGCTCTTAAATATTTCAGTTTTATAAAGATACTTGCGCGCCATGGTCCGGTATTTGAAAAGCATATTGTCTGGTAATGCTTCCAGTGTTTGCAACTTCAACCCTTCTTCAATCTGAGGATCGAAAGGCTTTAATCGGTATGGCTGCAGGTTATTCCCAGTGGTCTCTTGAATCAAATTTGCAGTCTCAGCGATTTCTTCCGGTCTGATGTAACTGAATTCTTCAGCCGCACCTTTTTTTCTTAGTATTGGTGAGATGGTGGAGTAAAAGTAATAATCACGGTGTTGGGATACCAGGGAAATGCTCCTTTTTATCTCCTCCGGATCAATTTCTCTATTTAAAAGCGAGCCATACAATTTTAAAGGCCCTTTGGTCTCCATTATTACCCGATCGGCCAACCCCTGTTCGAGCACTTGTTCCAACAAATGGGCATTCATCCCATTGGTTTCAACCTGAAGTTTGAGTTTTTGTTTCTTTAGCAAATTAAGAACGCCAAGAAATTTCTCTCCACAGGCTGGGTTGCCGTTAGAAACATGGATTCCGTCTAACCATTCACCATGAAGCAAGCCAGGTTCAAAAAATCCGTTCAAGGACGGTCCTTCGAGCAGGTGAGCCAACACCATGGGTAGGCCCTGCCGTATTATTTCACCATCGCTAAGAATCGGGAACTCCACGCCATCAAGGCCGCGGTATATTTTTTCGCGGTTGTCCTTGTAGAAAGTCCTAAATTGTTTCCGGCCCTCACCTAAAGCGTCAAAGTCCTGGTAGGCTTGGTCAGTGTCATTTAAAAATTGTTTAACAATTTTGCATCTTAGGCACCCTGTTGCCGAATAGATGGTCTTAGCCATTATTCCTACTCCTTTGGCTTAATTTACAACCTTTGGCGAGCACCTATTGGTAGATGATAATGGTATCCAAGCAGCTCCGCGAAAGGGATTTAAAGTACTTCAATCAACCTCATCCGTATCGGACGAAACACACAGCGCCGAAGATGATTGGTACGGTAGCGTTCCTTCTACACTCACCTCTGCTGCGGTTCCACCTGGGGCCGCTCCAGGCATACGGAAAGTGGTAACGTCCACGGGCGCAATGGCTTTTTCTTGAGGCTGACCTGCTTGCGGAACCCACTCATAGGGTACTCGGTAAGCCCGGTACACCATATTCATCTTGAAATGCTTCCCCCAGTAAGGACTGATGTACTCCCAGACGAGCTTGTGATCGGCGGTGACTTCGATGATGCGACCGCCACTACCTTCGGTAATCAAGGTATTGCCATTGGGCAGACGTTGGGCACCACTAATAAAGGGGCTGTAGAAACGGTTGCTGTCAGTCGGATGGACGAATCCGGCTTCACTCGGCGAGTACTGCCAAATTATCTTTAGGGTAACTGGGTCAAATTCAAGTACGCGGGAGTAATCCCGAAGCGCATTTTTAGCACCTGTGGAGCTGCCCGGGTTGGGTGCGCCGTATCCGGCCCACCCCCCGTTGTCAAAGACCAAAATATGGCCTTCACCGGGAAGGCCTTTTGGGATCATATGCGCATGATGTTGTCCGATAATCCAGCCCAGTGCCCTGAGCTCGGGAGTTTCATCGTAATTGGGACCCACCTTCCATACTACCCGGCCGGTATCTTTACTGATAATAAATATGATGTTGGTTTCTCGGCCGTCGGTAATAATGTTATCCGGGTGAAAGCGGTCATCACCAGCATCATGCCATTTGTTAGGACCTAAAGAGGACATGGCATTCAAGTGCATCCAATCTCCCATGCCGCCGCCGGCTGGCCGCATATTCGGATCGCGACATAGAATGTTCTTGGCATCCTCGCGAAAACCGAATTCTTCGAAGTGTTCACTACATACCCATTCCCATACTAAATTACCGTCCCAAGTTACCTCGTAAATGGTATCGTCCAGCAGCCGCTTGTCGGTAATCCCTTTGCAAAATAGTTCCTTATGGCCAAGTATCAAGGTATTACCGCCGTCCACCTTCGGATCCATACCAGGTGTATAGTAGCCAACAGGATTGCCTTCCCGTTGATAGTCATGATGGACGCGAGCCATCCACTGGGGCTTCTCACCAGGATCTTCAATAAACTCATATTCATTGAACTTCCAGACAATGCGGCCTTCCCAGTCAACCTGTATCAGGTCGCGATAATCCTGCATACCGAATTTGGTACTTCGCTCACCGGTATGGCCTATAACGTTACCACCTGGTAAAATTTTATTGGGGAACCCGTGTAAACCCTTCCACAGGCGTACCTCGCAGCCATTCATGTCGATAAGAAGCGCCCCGTGCTCCTTAGCCTGAAAAATGGTGTAGCCACTCCAACATTTATCTGGAAGATAAACAGTCGTCCCTGTGGGATAGACAGAGGGGTAAGTCATATTTTAATTCCTTTCCGACTATTTTTTCTTGAAAATCATTTAATCAATTCTGACGTTTTCATACTATTGACCTGCAGGATCGATCCCCTGATCTTGGCGAATGCTTTTACGCCAATCTTTATAAAACGGGATCGTCACGATTAGAATTGTTAGGATAATGAGCATCAGGGAAATCGGTCGTGTTAGAAAAATAAGAGGGTTACCTTCACCAAGACTCAAACTCTCGCGAAGGCGGTTCTCTAAAATTTCTCCCAACACAACCCCCATAATCAAGTTTACTACCGGCCATTTTAACCGGAGAAGTACATAACCCAATACACCCATGAATATAGCAACCGCGGCATCGAAGGCACGGGTGTTTACCGCATAAATCCCGACCACTGAAATCAGCATGATGTTTACTGCCAGAAGTGTGGTCGGAACCTTAACGATCATGGCGAATGGCTTTAGCAAAAAAGCAAGCATTAAGAAGGCAACAATATTTATCATGAAGATTGAAAAATAAAGTGTGTTAATCAAAACCGGTTCTTTAATCAGAAGTAGCGGCCCCGGGTAAATGCCGTTAATGGTAAATACCCCTAAAAGAACTGCACTCAGGGCGTCACCCGGAATTCCTAAAGTGAGTAGCGGAATCATGGCGCCGGCGGGGACTGCGTTGTTGCCAGCTTCAGAAGCCAGGCAGCCCTCAGGGGTGCCGCGGCCGAAATCCTGAGGCTTTTTTGAGGATCGTTTGGCCGCTTCATAAGACAAAAAAGAGGCCAAGATGGAACCCGTACCTGGCAAAAGTCCTACAAAGGTGCCGATTATCCCCGATTTGATTAAGGTCTTCCAATAACGCAGCGTCACCCAGAGTTTGGAAAAGTCCAGGGTGCTGCGTGTGAGATTCATATTGCCGGTCATTAGTATTTTGCGCTCTAATAAAAGCAAAGTCTGGCCGACGCCAAAAAGACCCAGGCAGACCGGTACAATGTGCAGACCATTTTGCATGGACAGTGTACCGAAGCAAAACCGCGGTGAGAGAGTCGCGCCATCGATCCCGACCGTTGAAAACCAGAGCCCTAACCCAAGCAATAGGATTCCTTGTAACAACCGGTCGCGATTGGCCATAACTACCAGTGTTACCCCGAATAACCCGGCCCCGAAATACTCCGGCGAGCCAAAGCTGGCGGCCACATGCGCCAGCATGGGAGCTAACAAGACAAGGATGCAGACACTAATAATACCGCCCCCAAAAGAGCCTAAAAGGGCTGCCGAAAGAGCGGTTTGGGCTTCTCCCTTCTGGGTGAGCGGAAATCCGTCGAAACTGGTTACCAGAGAGGACGGCACTCCTGGAGTGCGCATCAAAATCGCCGGTACCGCGCCCCCAAAATAGCCGCCGCAAAATACGCCCAACAACATTGATAGGGCCACATCAGGTGGCAGCGAAAAAGTAAAGGGCAGGAGCACCACCATACCGACCATAGGTCCAATACCGGGTAATATCCCCACGACGATTCCAACGAAGGTTCCAAAAACGAGTGACCCCATATTGGCCAAGGTTAGAGCGGCCGATGCTCCGGTAATCAAATTCTCCCACATACGTTAACCCCCTAGCCAATCGGTAATTAGAGGGGTCGGAAAAAAAACACCCAAAAAGTGTTTAAAGATCAATACAATCAACCCGGTCATTACAATGGGCAATACAACCAGCTTTAAAGGGCTGCGATGACCCAAAGTATAAAGAGATACGCTTAAAAAAATAAGGGCGGAAACCTCCAACCCGATCACATTAAAACAGACGAGCATCGCGATCAGTAAGACCAGAACAACCAGCGTTTTTTGATGGTAGCCTTCTCCGTCCAAATGCCAAGTGCTCCCTTCGGTTGGAAAAAAAAGGCGTTTGCACGCTGGTAAGGAGGCAAAGATCATCATGGAAAGTATCATGATGGGAAAAATTAGAGGGCCTTTATAAAATGGATCGGGGCCTTCGGAGTCCACATTCCAGGGGGATGTGATCAAACAAAAGGCCGCGAACGCCCCTAAAAAGGCGCTAAATAGGTCGTGGACTCGGCTCTGATTTTCTATTTTTTCACTCATGGCGGCCTCCTGGTAAAGCCATTTTCAGGATAAAGGTCTCCTCCCAGATTTTTAAGTTATTTAATGATCCCCAGATCCTTCATAATACCGCCGAAAGCATTCAGTTCGCTGTCCATCTGCGCCCTGGCTTCATCCGGTCCTGTGGGGTGGGGAATAACGCCAACCTTTTTAATGACATCCTGGATTTCAGGCTTGGCCATGACATCGAAAAAGGTAGTGCTCAGTTTCTTAACAATATCGTCAGGCGTTTTTGCCGGGACAAATGCTCCGAACCAAATGGAATAGCCAACGCCAAAACCTTGTTCTTTAACAGTCGCTACATCGGGGTACTGGGGTAACCGGTTTGGCAACATACACGCAAGAATCTTCAGCTTGCCGGCTTCCACATAATCTTTAATACCAGGCGTTGAGAATGTGATAACGTCGGCATCCCCTTTGTCCACTAGAAGCGGATTAAGCTTTTTATAAGCCGTTTCTTTCCATTGGAACCCGCCCTTTTTTGCTACATTCATCGCGATCAGCGTTGGAACTGCACCCAACCCCCAATGCGCGAGTCGTAGGTCATGGCCCTTACCATACTCGGCCAGTTCCTTAAGGTTATTGTAGGGTGCGTCAGCCTTGCAAGAAAGGGTAAAGGGCGATGACCAGATGAGCCCCAGGGGTCTCAGGTCTTGATTCTTATAAGGTGTCTTACCACGAAGGACCTGGGTAATCATGGGGCCTATTGAGATAAGGCCAAGCGTATAGCCATCCGGCCTGCTTTTAGCCAGTTCGTTGGTAGCCAGTACAGCCCCACCACCGGGCTTATTAACGACTTTCACAGGTACCCCAAGCTCCTCAGAAATATGAGGTGCCATGGCCGTTGCCACCAAGGTAGAGGGATCATTACCGGGTGGCCAGGGAATCATGATCTGAATGGGCTTCTCAGGCCACTTGGCTGCGGCCGGCATTATATTTAGTCCCATAATAGCTACCAAAACAATTGTGATTAACATACTTTTTTTTAACATACAGCACCTCCTATCCGTTTGTGTGGTTTAAGGGCAAAACCCTTATATAGAAAATTCAGTAAGTTAATTCATCAGAAAATAATGTTCATTGCATTATGTACGTAATTCAAATCTATGAGTTGCAAAACATTAGATAATGTTATATGTTAGTCCAATAAATGTCAATAATATTTTCAAGCTTGGGGTTAAGCCTATAGATTATAAAAATAACCACCAAGGGGTAAAAAATGTCCAAATTTATATCTGTAAAACCACATCGTATTTCGGAAAATGTTGCTGGGCAACTCAAGAAAGCCATTCTTAGTGGAGAGTACGGGCCTGGTGACAAGTTACCTTCGGAGAGGGAATTGACCGAAGCCTTTCAAGTCAGCAGAGTAGTTGTAAGAGAAGCGCTACGAACATTAGAACTTTCAGGATTCTTAAATATCCGGCAGGGACCATATGGAGGAGCCTATGTGCAGAGATTGGGATATGAAAGGTTATCTGAATTCTACACTGATCTTTTTTTGACTAGACAACTTTCGGCACAAGAGCTGGTGCAAGCCCGTTTTTTGTTGGAGCCTGAGGTGGCCCGCTTAGCTGCTGAAAACCTTACAGAAGAGTGGGCTATCAAGCTTAAAAAAGCGTTGGACATTGAACAAATACCAACAAAAAATCATGCTGAATGGGTAAGTCGTAATATGGCCACAGACAATGTATTGATAGAAATGTGCGGCAGTCGTCTTTTCCAGGCCATGCTGGAACCACTCATTCGGCTCACCCAGGAAATTGTACTAACCGTCAAGCCCAAAAGAACAATTATTCATGATCCTCTGGAACACCAGGCCATAGTGGAGGCTGTCATTGAAGGAAATGGAAAGCGGGCAGCTGATAGTATGAGAAAACATATAAAAAACGTAGGCAAAAGATTGGTCGGTCTTGAAGAAAGCTATCGAAAGCGAAAGGGTTTGTCGCTAACAGTTTTGGACGATCCTTGAACATTGCTTCGCAGAGGGAAAGCCATGAAAACGGGTTGGCGGCCGCATGGTGTCCGAAGTTCTGTTAAATAATCTTCAACTGGGCTGATCACCGAGCTTGACCAAATCACCGCTTCCCAGCATTGGTCAATTTTCTCAGCTTTCTTTTTAATATTTTTCCGGCAGGGCTCCTCGGAAAGTCGTCCACGTTGAAAAGCAATTTGGGTACCTTGTAGGCAGAAAGCCTGGATTTCAGGAAATCTTTCATTTTTTTTTCGTCGATGATCCTGTTTGGCTGAGGAATGATAAAAGCGGTCACGATCTCTCCCCATTCCTTGTCAGGAGATCCAATAACAGCACACTCCTGGACATCGGGATGGGTGTAAAGGACGTCTTCCACTTCCAGAGAGTAGACATTCTCCCCTCCGGTAATAATCATGTCCTTCAGTCGATCCACAATATACAAGTAATCACCCTCACCTAACATCCCCACATCCCCGGAGCGGAACCATCCATTGTCCCAAAATGCCTCCCGGGTTCCTTCGGGATTGTTGTAATATCCCTTCATGATGTTGGGTCCGCGCACACATACTTCACCTTCCCGCCCCTGTTCCACCTGCAGACCATTAAGATCCCTGATTTGAATTTCAACATTCGGCACTGCGGTTCCCACCGATCCGATGACGTGTTTGACGTGGTGATTATAAGCCACCGTCGGGGCAGCCTCAGTCATGCCGTAGCCTTCATGTATGGCCAGACCGGTCCTTGCTTTCCATTGCTGGACGATATCGGCGGCCATGCTGGCCGCGGCTGAAAAGCAATAGTGAACCTTACCCAATTTTTCTTTGAGCCCTTCCAAATTCAACAAACGCACATAGATGGTCGGAACGGCAAAAAATTTGGTGACCCGGCCGGCACCCATGAGAGTCAACACCTGATCCAGATCAAAACCAGGCATCAATTCCAGACACCCGCCGCTGAGTATGGTAGCATTCATGATGTGCATCTGGCCAAACACGTGGTTAAAGGGAAGAAAACAGAGAGCCCGATCGTTTTCATTGGAACGCTCGTGTAGAATCACCCCGTAGATGGCGGCGTTGATGTTTTCGTGGCTGAGCATGACACCTTTGGGCGTACCGGTCGTACCGCCAGTGTACAGGATAGCGGCCGTGTCGGTCCGCTCCCTGTCGATGGCCCTGAAATTACCGGACCCTTTTCCCAGCAGTTCTTTGAAAGACATATCACCATGCGGACTGATAATTTTGCGCAGGCAGTCTTCATCCCGCAGAGCAGACAGGCCTTCCAGTTTTTCATCGAATGTGAAAATCATTCTGGGTCTGGAGTGGTTTATCAGAAGATTCAACTCGTCCTTTTTAAGCTGGCTGGACAGGGTCACGGCAACGGCGCCCGCCTTGAGGACACCAAAATAAAAGGCCAGCCAATCACCGGAATTGGGTGCGCATAACCCGACTTGATCCCCGGTCTGTATCCCCATTTGGCGCAACGCCGTAGCCACTCGATTAGCTCGGTCATTCAACTGTTTATAGTTGGTTTTGGACAAATCCTCACTGATTGCAGGTCTGTCCGGAAAGAATGATGCTGTCGTCTCTAAATTTTTTGCAAGGTTCATATGCTATTTTCCTTCAAACACAGCGGCAATGCTTTTCTTTTCACCCAGGCGGATACACCCGGTCGGGCACACGTCCATGCAAGCGGGCGTTTTGCCATCTTCCAGGCGATCGGTACAAAGATCGCACTTCACTGCCACTTCAAGCCCGTTTTCGAATTGCATGGCACCGAATGGACAGGCTTCAACGCAATCCCTGCAGCCGATGCAGAGATCTTCATCGATCAGAACAATACCCCGATCGTTTCTGGAAATTGCCTCAACCGGGCAAGCATCCCGACAAGGCGGCCTGGCACAATGGTGGCAGTAGATCGGGATAAAATCGGGGCTCTCTTCCCTTACCTGTATCAGTCGGGGGCCGACGCCCAAACCGTGCTCCTGCTTGCAGGCCACTTCGCAGGCGTGGCATCCCATACAATCCTTTTTTCTGATCACCAATGAGATTTTTTCCATCCCATTTCCTCCTATTCAGCTTCGCAGCGATATATTTTGCATAACAGAGCTCTCAAGTTGGTAGCCCCCACCAACGGATCCATAGACTCGTGAGAATTATCCGTTAACATGTTGATATTTGAAATATCCCAACCATGGTCAGGCGTATTAATTTCAGGATACCACCAGCCATGTTCGGCCACCACCACGCGGGAGTCAATGCCACTGTTGATTTTGGTGCGTAACTTGGCACGCCCACGTGGTGACTCGATCCAGATCCAATCTCCCGCCTCAATGCCATGCTGCTTTGCCGTTTCAGGATGGATTTCGACGATGGGGTCCGGCCGGATCTCCCTGAGCCAGGGTAGTTGACGGTTCGCGGAATGAAAAAACGTCGGCGTTCGCAGGCCGCAATTGAGGATATACGGATATGATTCAGCCAGTTCCGGTTGGGAAACCGGGCTTTCCGGCAATTCCGTATACTTGGGCAGCGGATCTGCGCCCCAGCCTTCGATGGTCGTGGAATACAATTCCACTTTGCGGGTAGGTGTGGAAAACCCCTTTTCCTTGTACTTGTAATATTTCATTTCACCTTTGAGGAAGCCCTTGCGTTTGAATTGCTCCCAGTTCAGGCCAGTCGGCTCTAACAGCCAGTCGAGTGCGTCCTCCACCGTGTTCCACCACTGCTGGCCCATGCGCTTGCCCAACTCCATGAATATTTTATGATCCTGCCAGCACTCACCGATTTCCACGACTTTTTGCCTGGCCAGTACATAGCCGTGAAATTTCCAGTTGTCGGCGACATGGTCCTGTTCCAGCCAAGTGCCTGCCGGGAGAAAAACGTCTGCCAATTCGGCTGTCGGTGTCAGGAAAAAATCGGATACGGCCAGAAAGTCCAGTTTTTTCAACGCCGCGTAAACCTCCTTGGCATTGGCCCGGGAAACCACTGGGTTGGTTCCCACCAGGTAACCTGCCTTTACCGGGTAGGGATCCTCTTTTAAAATGGCATCCCAGGCGCATTTGGGTGTGACAATCGTCATTCTGGAAGCCAGTTTATAGGTATCCCCTCCCAATTGCTTTGCCCGCTGTTCAGGGGACAATGACCGGTGTGAGGAGAATTCGGCAATCGAGCGCGTTCCCGGTGGTTGATGAAAAACATTGCCGCCTGGTGCATCCAGGTTACCCGTGGCCGCCATGAGACCCACTGCCGCCCGGGTAAAATCGATACAATTGTTGGTTTGCTCGGTGGGAACCCCCCAATGAATCCCGGCTGGTTTTGTAGTGGCATACAGTCGGGCCGCCTTACGAATGAGGTCCTGTTTGATCCAGGTGATCTCTTCTACACGGTCCAACGGATAATCGTTTCTAACGCGTTCAACGAAGGCATCCCAACCATGAATATACTCGGATACAAAATCGGCGTCATACAGCCCTTCCTCGATGATTACATGATGAAATCCCATGGCCAGGGCCGCGTCCGTTCCCGGCCTGATCTGCAGCCATAGATCGGCCTTTTTGGATAGAAACCCCTTTCTAGGATCGATGACGATAAGCTTAGCCCCTTTCTGATAGGCATTCCAGAAATTGACGCCCTTATATTCATCCGGATTGGTCCACAAGGGATTGCATCCCCACATAACAATGCATTCGGGGTTGCCGGCATAATCTATGGCCGGGTGCCTCCCGCAGGTGGTCAGGGTTGCCGCAATTCTCGACAGGTAGCACATATGCCCGGCGGTGATCATGTTGGGTGTACCCAGCAAGTTCCCGAAGCGCGAGAAATGGCTTTCAAAATCGCGACCGGTTCCCTGACCAATCAAAATGGATTCGGCACCGTATTGCGCCTTGACCTCCTGGAATTTTTCAGTGACGGTATCCAGCGCCTCATCCCAGGAAATACGCTGCCAACCCCGCTTATCCTTTTTCATGGGGTGCAAAACCCGGTCAGGGTGGTAGGCCAGCTGGGTAATCGCCAGCCCCTTTGTGCACAGGCTCCCGTGACTTATGGGTGAGTCGGGGTCACCCTCCACTTTGACCACTTTACCGGACTTGACATGAGCGATAACCCCGCAGCCGCCATGGCAACTCCGACAAATGGTTTTCACAAATTTCACTTTCGACATTCTAACCTCCTAAATATTGACACGCCAGCAGCCTGCAGCCGCCGTGGCAGCCGGGCCCGGCAGGCCAGGTAGTGGTGCGTACGATTTTTGTTTTTTTGAATTGATCACCGGCAAAGACTCCTTCAACGCTTTTGAAGATAAGCGATTTATTGTTGTCACGGGAACCAGCTTTCGGTACCTTTTTTATAATCCAGAATTGATAGGGAAATGGTAATT
>CAWJQU010000012.1:0-14459 GCA_963845145.1 uncultured delta proteobacterium | reverse complement strand
GGGCCATCGGGTTCCTCGCCTGGTCACCAGGCAGGCCCTTGACCATAGCGACCTTACCAAAGGATATATTTTTACGTTAACAAACATCACCGCGCGCAAGGAAGCCGAGCGGAAATTAAAAAAGGGAGAAAACAAACGCCGAAAAGGCAAATCGAGCCAAGAGTGACTTTTTGGCCAACATCAGCCATGAGTTGAGGACACCGTTAAACCATATCATCGGATTTACGGAGCTGGTTGTTGATAAGAATTTTGGAGATTTGAATGAAACCCAGGAAGAGTATCTAAACGATGCCCTTGGCAGTAGCCGGCATTTGCTATCCATGATCAATGATATTTTAGATCTTGCAAAAGTCGAGACTGGAAAGATGGCGCTGGAGCTTTCGACCATAGCCCCAAGGGATATTTTAGAAAACAGTATGTCGATGATCAAAGAAAAGGCTATGAAGCACAATATACGTTTATCAACGGACGTGGCCAGTATACCGAAAACGATCACCGCCGACGAACGCAAGTTTAAGCAAATTATTTATAACCTGCTATCCAACGCAGTAAAATTCACACCTGATGATGGGCACATTCACCTGGGGGCAAAATGGATTCAGGAATCATTACTGCCTGCTCCATCCTCATCCGCATAGCGCTTTTATTGAAGTCAGTGTAACCGATACGGGTATCGGCATTAAGCCAAAAGACCTCAAACGGATCTTCAAGCCTTTTGAGCAGATCGAAAATTCAGCCAGTCGAAAGTATCCTGGAACCGGTCTGGGATTGTCGCTGACCAAAGATCTCATAGAACTGCATGGGGGCAAAATTATTGCCGAGAGCAAGGGCGAGGGTAAAGGTAAGGCATCCACCTTCGTTATTCCGGGTATAGAAAAATCCAACGGTTGACATGAGTCGCGAAGATTGGCGGCTGCCTTTTTTACAAATTTTTAAGATCAAGGACATCAGTTTATTTAAAGATAGACATCCACTGACTTTCCTTCATCATCTGTATAACCCCTACCCGATAACTTGATACAACCCCTAAAATTAAGTGGCGATAAACGCAACGATATTATATAATGGTAATTATGATAATGAACGTTAAAATTTATCGGATCGATAACTGCAAATGTTGCACACTCAAAAATACCAAAACTATTTGGTCGGATCCTTAAACCCGTTATCCGATGATCAGATGAGGATAGTGATTCATCATCTGAATTTACCTGACATGTCGGCAACGGGGGTTCTTGGTGGACGCAGTCAACCCTTTTGCTATGATCTTACCGGGTACGGGTCGGTCATACTTAAAAAATACTATCGTGGCGGCGCTATCCGGCATGTTAACCATCACACCCACCTGAAATGGGGCGTAACCCGTCCGGAAGTTGAATTTATTATGTTAAGCCGGGTTCGAGAATTGGGTATCAACGTCCCGGAACCGTTTGTTTTCATCACCAAGGGCCGGTGGCTCTATCAAGGCTGGCTGGTGACGCAACGATTCGAAATGTCTTAACCCTGGCCGAACTTGCCGCCCACGAACGGTCGAAAGCCGAAACCGCCATAGAATCCTGAACCATCAGGTGTCATTGTTAATCAGCATCGATTCATCATACCGATCTGCACCCGGGCAATGTGCTACTTTATGATAACGGCGTGGTATATCTCATTGACTTCGACAAGGCCCGCAACAATATTCGAAATCGTCAAAAATTACGAATCCGCTATGATAGGAGATGGCGCAGGGCCATTGAGAAACACCGGCTACCAAAGTGGCTTGGCACCGCCATCTCCGATGAACTTTAAGAAAACATTAGATGAGGAGAATCAACGATATGAAAAGCAAAGTCTACTTTACCGATCTACGTGCCAAATACAAAGAGAGCTTTATTGACAAGCTGGAAAAACTCGTCAAACGCGCGGGGATGGGGCGCACCGTTAAAAAAAGGGATCTGGTTGCCGTCAGCCTGCATTTCGGCGAGCTGGGGAATACGGCCTTTATTCGCCCGGTCTATATTCGCCGACTTGTAAACGCCATTAAGAAAAACGGCGGCACGCCATTTTTAACCGACGCCAACACCCTGTACGCCGGTACCCGGGGTGATTCGGTCCATCATTTGAAAACGGCCATTGAAAATGGATTTGCTTACCCGGTGGTGGGTGCCCCTCTGATTATAGCCGATGGATTGCGAGGCAAAAGCGAGACAGCGGTCACCATCAACCGGTCCCGCTTCAAGGATGTTTACATCGGGTCGGAAATCGTACACGCCGATGCCCTGGTTTCCGTAGCTCATTTCAAGTGCCATGAACTGTCCGGCTTCGGCGGTACCATTAAAAATTTGGGCATGGGGTGCGCGTCCCGTAAAGGCAAAATGGAACAGCACGCCGATGTCAGCCCTAAGGTCAAAAACAAAAGTTGCGTTGGCTGCGGCATGTGCGCGGCCCATTGCGCCCATAAGGCCATCGCCCTCATCGATATTAATGGCAAGAAAAAAGCGAAAATTGATTCAAAAAAATGCGTCGGTTGCGGCGAGTGTATTTTAATTTGCCCCACCGAGTCGGTCCAGGTGCAGTGGAAGCAGGACGTTCCCGCATTTATGGAAAAAATGGTCGAATATACGCTGGGTGTTTTAAAGGGCAAAAAAGGCAAATCTCTTTTCATCAACTTTATCACCGATGTCTCTCCCGCATGTGACTGCCTGCCCTACAACGACGCGCCCATTGTACGAAACATCGGGGTGGTTGCTTCCAAAGACCCCGTGGCCATCGACCAGGCTTCGGTGGACCTCGTCAACGCCGAGACCGCCCTGCCCGGTAGTTGCCTGAAAACCCACACCAAACCCGGCGAAGACAAGTTCAAGGCGATTTTTCCCAAAATCGATTGGCCCCTTCAACTCGACTATGCTGAAAAACTTAAACTGGGACGTCGGGAATACGATCTTGTGACCGTTTAGCCTCAGCCAAGAAAAAGGCCAGGGAAAAGGCTTGACAACAACAAAAGAAATCCATAGGTTTCGGTGTCAATCTCAAAGATAGTGGTAATCAAATGAAAACTAAATCTCAAACGATAACGTGTCAAAACCATTGGTGGTGGCAGGCTTTTTAAACGGCTTGCCGGCGATATCGTCTTTGTAAAAGACAGAACAGAAAATAAAATCTAAATCGTGGGCGGGCCAATCGCCCGCGATTTTTTTATTAATAGTAAGGGTCATGGGCGACGTTCCATGGCCCTTTTTTTGTGTCAACGGTTGAATCACTGTTGAATCCAGGAGGTATCTTTACATGCAGCTCAGACAATTTCCCGATAAGAACCGTTTTTTCGATCTGGCCAAGAGTGCCAATGTGGTACCTGTCTGCGCCGAAATCCTGGCGGACACCGTCACACCGGTAACCCTTTTAAAGACATTTTACGATAACGGGCAGCCCCTGTTTCTTTTGGAAAGTGTTGAGGGTGGGGAGCGATGGGGACGCTACAGCTTTTTGGGCATTTCAACCCGCTATCGGGTTCGTGTCTTTTCAGAGCACATCAGCATTGACGGCAACCATCAAAACATGCGTCAGCCCCACGGCGGCAATCCGCTCGCCTTATTAAAATCAATGATGGCTCGTTTCCGGCCGGCAAGTATACCCGAGCTGCCCAATTTCTGGGGCGGGCTGGTGGGTTACTTTACTTACGAAATGGTTTCATTTTTTGAAAATATCCCCAACCAATGGCCACCTGATAAGGCGCTGGCCGACTTTGTCATTCCGGATGAATTGCTTATTTTCGACAATATTCGCCACACATTGTTCATCGTCGTCACCGCTTTTTTAGAAGACAATGGGGCTGATAACACCCAAGATGAAACCCAGATGGGGATCGATTATGCAGACGCCATCCAGCGGATCAACCGGATCATCGGCGACATAAAAACCAAACCGTCAACGCCCGAGCCACCGCCCCCGAAAGATTGTGGTCTGCTCCCGCAAATATCGCCTAAGCGCTACCGTGACCAGATTCATGAGGTAAAGCGCGCGATACGGGCCGGCGACATCATTCAGGCGGTGATTTCCCAGCCGTTTATCTGCGAGACGCCTCCGGATTTGTGGCAACTGTACCGGGCCCAGCGGTATATCAACCCGTCGCCCTACATGTTTTTCATTCACTTCGGCCAAACGGCTTTAGTGGGGTCCTCCCCCGAAACGATGATACGTCTGGAGAACAACGTGGCCACCCTGCGTCCCATCGCCGGTACGCGACCGCGCGCCGGCACCGAGCAGGAGATCGCGCCCTCGCCGACGATCTCCTCTCCGACGAAAAAGAACGGGCTGAACACCTGATGCTCGTGGATCTCGGCCGAAATGATCTGGGCCGGGTGGCGCGCACCGGATCGGTCCAGGTGACCGACCTGATGATCGTGGAGCGCTATTCCCATGTCATGCACCTGGTGTCGAATATTTGCTGCGACCTCGATGACAAAACCGATGCATGGGATCTGTTTCGGTCTGTTTTTCCGGCCGGGACCCTGTCCGGGGCACCAAAAGTCCGGGCCATGGAGATAATCGCCGCAACGGGAAAAGTCCCCGCGGGGCCCGTATGGTGGGGCCGTGGGATATATCTCCTTTCACGGCGACATGGATATGGCCATCACCATCCGCACAGCTCACATTGAAAACGGTCGCCTGACCGTGAGGGCCGGTGCAGGTATCGTGTCCGATTCGGATCCCGAGGCGGAACGCATCGAATCGGTGAACAAGGCCATGGCCATTGCCAAGGCACTACAGCTGGCCGGTGGCCGCGGGCCGGGCAAGGGAGAAGACCGATGATCCTGATGATCGATAATTTTGATTCGTTTACCTACAATCTGGTGCAATATTTCAAGATGTTGGGAACTGCGGTTACCGTGGTGCGCAACAACGAGATCACCCTCCCCGATGTCGAAGCCATAAAACCCGCCGGTATCGTCGTATCCCCCGGTCCGGGACGCCCGGAAGGGGCCGGGATATCCCTGGCCCTGGTTCACTCTTTTTCCGGCAAAATTCCCATCCTCGGCGTCTGTCTGGGCCATCAGACCATCGCGGCCGCCTTTGGGGGCAACATTATCCCGGCCAAACGCCTGATGCACGGCAAGACCTCGATGGTTACCTCCGATGGAGAGACGATCTTTTCCGGTTTTAACAAACCTTTTAAGGCCATGCGGTATCACTCCCTGTCGGTCTGCCCCGATACCCTGCCCGCTTACCTTGCGGTATCCGCCAGGGCGGATGACGGCGAGATCATGGGGTTACGGCATCGCCACCACAATACCGAAGGCGTCCAGTTCCACCCGGAATCGATTATGACCCCGGCTGGAAAACGACTGTTGCGAAACTTTCTGAAGATGACCCAACCATAAAGAGAGGAGACCAAAGATGTTTAAGACACATCTGCAGACTATTGTGAAAAAAAAAGATCTGGATCAAAACAGTATGGCAGAACTTATGGATGCTATTTTTAACGGCAAACTCACCGATGCTCAGATCGGTGCTTTGATGGCTGCGCTGGCCACCAAGGGCGAGACCTTTGAAGAGCTGGCCGGTGCCGCCCGGTCCATGCGACGTCGGGCGGTTCGCATTCAGGCCTCCGGATCGGCCGTTGTGGACACCTGCGGGACCGGCGGTGACAGTGCGCAAACCTTCAACATATCCACTACCACCGCATTTGTAGTAGCCGGCTGCGGTGTAACCGTGGCAAAACACGGGAACCGATCGGTATCGAGCCGGTGTGGGAGCGCCGATCTTCTTGAAGCGCTGGGCATACGTTTGGATACGTCGCCGGATATCGTAGAAGAGGCCATCGCCGAGATCGGCATTGGGTTTTTGTTCGCCCCACTTTACCATAGCGCCATGAAGTATGCCGCCAAAGCGCGGCAGGAAGTGGGCTTGCGTAGTATCTTTAACATGCTCGGCCCCCTGACCAACCCGGCCGGTGCCAATTGCCAGCTACTAGGCGTTTACGCCCCCCCGCTCACCGAAATGTTTGCGTCTACTTTAAATATCCTGGGCACCCGCCGGGCCTTTGTCGTTCATGGCCACGATGGGCTGGATGAAATCTCGGTTTGCGCCCCCACCCGGGTCGCCGAACTAAACAACGGCGATATTCGCACCTACGATATTTACCCGGAACACTACTTCGGTGATTATGCCCAGGCAGCGGAACTTTCCGGTGGCGATCCCCAGGAAAATGCCCACATCACGCGAGCCATTTTAAGCGGGGAGAAAGGTGCCCGTCGAAATGTGGTGTTAATCAATGCCGCGGCGGCCCTGGTAGCAGGGGATAAGGCCACTGATTTAAAAGGGGGCATCGCTTTGGCCGAAGCGTCCATTGACAGCGGTTCGGCAATGGCAAAACTGGAAGGGTTGGTCACATTCACCAGGGAAAATGGATAGGGGCAACCGATGACGAACGGTATTTTGAACCAAATCATAGCAGAAAAGAAAAAAGAGGTGGCGGCAGCCAAACAACAGGTACCGTTGAACCGACTCATTGAAATGCTCATGGACCTGCCACCAAAGCGCCCATTTTTCGACCGGCTGCAAGATGGTGACCGGAACGCAATCAACATCATTGCCGAGATCAAGCGCGCCTCGCCCTCGGCAGGCCCTATTCGCCCAAAACTGGATGCTGCCGAATGGGCCATAAAATACGAATCCGGCGGAGCCACCGCCCTTTCCGTTTTGACGGATCGACAATTTTTTAACGGCAACCCCTCGGATATCAATGCTGCCAAAAACGCGACAAACCTGCCGCTCCTTCGAAAGGATTTCATTGTCTCTTCCTACCAGATTTATGAATCCGCCATACTCGGCGCCGATGCCATCCTACTGATCGTCCGCGTCCTGTCCGAATCCCATTTAAGGGCATACCTTCAACTGGCCGATGCCATTGGACTCGACGCCTTGGTGGAAATTCATACCACCGAAGATCTGGCAAAAGCCAAACGCGCGGGGGCACGCTTGATCGGTATCAATAACCGTGACCTGACATCGTTTCATACCGATACCCACCGGGCAGTTGAACTGGTTAACCAGTTATCGCCGAACCAAGTCCCTGTGGCTGCCAGCGGGATTCAAAGCCGGATGCACATTTTGGCCGGGATAGACGCCGGGATTCGAAACTTTCTGATCGGAGAGCACCTGGTAAGATCGGACGATCCTGTGAAATGCTTAAAAGCGCTTAAAGGCATAACATAAGGAAAAAAGATGACACAAATACACCCTGCCCCATTGGGCAAGACAATAAGAGAATATGTGGTTCAGATAAAAATCTGCGGATTGACCCGTATCTCGGATGCCGTTGATTGCGCCCGCCTCGGCGCCCATGCGGTAGGCTGTGTCTTTTTTCCGAAAAGCCCGCGACATGTATCGATAGAAACCGCCCGGGATATCTCCCTGGCCGTCGGCCCCAAAGTTAAAACCGTGGGGGTATTCGTCAATGCCCCATACGAGACTATCGTGAAAACGGCCGGAGCATGCCGTTTGTCAGCAGTCCAGCTCCATGGGCAAGAATCCCCAGCTCTGGCCACCCGACTCCAGGCGAACAATATCAAGATCATCAAAACGATGTTTATCGATGGCCAACCGTCACCCACTCAGGCAAAAGATTACCAGGTATCGGCATATCTGGTGGAATGTTCACGGGGTCCGCTTCCAGGCGGCAATGCCATGGCCTGGGATTATGCGTCGGTACGCAAATTTACTGCGGTTCGTCCGTTGATTCTGGCCGGTGGCTTATCGTCGGAAACCATCTCTAAGGCTATTCAAATAGCCAGACCGAATGCGATTGATGTGAGTTCCGGCGTCGAGTCCCGGCCGGGCATTAAGTGCATGGAAAAAGTGTCGACATTCATCTCCACGGTCCGGCAAAATCACCAAATAGATAGGAATGGCCACAACGATTCCATTTTTTAGAAAGCAGGATATGGAAACCGGGAAACCTTCATGATGTTGAAAGGGCTGGGTTTCTACGCCGCCACTCTGGCTTTATGACTCAATTTTCGGTTTTTCGGGTTTCACCGGTTGCATCCCGGCAATCTCAACCATGGTTTCGATCCGTATCAGCCGTTCGTTTAGTTTACGGATATCCTGATCCATGCGGTTTACTTTTTCGATGAGGGTACTCACCCTTTCATTTAAAAGAATTCCCGCCCTCAGGGCTTCCAGAACCTTTTCGCTGACACTCATTACTGAGCTGCCAGCAGGGCATGGGTTTCATCCAGGCGCTTTTCAACCGCATCAATTTTTTCAACCACCTCTTGGGTCGTTTTAATCATGGTTTCCGCCAGGGCATCTAGAAGGGCCTCGTCTTCACTGGAAGCATCGCCGTCAAACACGTCAACCGCATCTCTGACGACTTTGGCAAACGATACATTCCTTTTCCGGGCGATCTTGCCGACTTTATCGATCATACGCGGTGGCATGAGGATCGGTTTCCGCAACATGGATTCTTTTATGGCAGGTGTCGCCATGGTACCCCCTTGTTTTATTTTATCTTTTTTTCTTTATGCAAAACATAGCACATGTGCTGCATATGTGCAACTATATATTTTTCCCCACGATTTAATATTCAATGTAAACGAGTAGCCCCTACTTGGCCCCAGCGGCCCAGGGTAATCGCAAGTAAAAATTGAAAAAACATAGTTGATATTTGCGATTGCCCCGGCATTGTCCCGCAAGATAACCGAATTTGGGATTTTCACAAAAGGGGCGAGGATTATTCAATCAAAATCATTCAAAATTGATTTTACTTGTAATGCTCTCGATGTCACGACCGTTTTGGGTCGATATCATCTAATTTTCTAACAGCCTGTACGAGACTGCTAATCTGAGGATATTCAAACTGATGGGCCAACGTACGTACATGTTGAGCAATGGCCGTATCCACCTCCTTCACTTCTTCAATCAACGCATCTAAACTGGCCATATCCGCTCGCACCGCCGCTGCTTCCAGCCGGGTCAGCAGTGCCGTGGGCAATGCCGCCAATGCCTCCGGGGGAAGGAGATTATCAGGTGCAAGTGGAGAAACGGCCGTTTCCTCTTTCTCCGCATACACATACTCAACCCCCAAATGTCTACCCATCATCACCAATATTTCATTTTCACGGAACGGTCTAGTCATAAAATCATCACAACCCGCCTCCAGCACAACGGCGCGTTCGTCATCAAAGCTGCTGGCTGTTAGCGCCAGCACTTTCGTTTCTTTGCCTTGTCCCGTCGCCTTGATTCGCCTCGTCGCTTCGTAACCGTCCATCACCGGCATGCGCATATCCATCCAGATCAAATGCGGCTGCCACGCACGCCAAATCTCAACAGCCTCCTGCCCGTTCGTCGCTTCCTGCAATTCAAACCCCAAAGGTTTCAGTAACTCAAGCAGCAACCGCCTGTTAGAATTATTATCATCCACGATCAAAACACGATAACGTGGTTGACCTGCTGCCAATCCAACCACCCGCCAGCTATCCACTTTACTCTTTATATCGCTGCCCCCAACAACCTCCACCTCAATATCAAACTCAAAGCACGACCCCCGCCCAACCTTACTGCTAACCTGGATCTCTCCGCCCATCAAACGCACATACTGGCGGCTGATAGACAAACCCAGACCCGTACCTTTCCGGCTTGCCCGACCAGTTTCAGTCTGGTGAAAAAGCTCAAACAATTGCGCCCGCTCCCCTTCAGCAATACCGGGGCCGGTATCCTTCACGGCAAAGTACACTCTGTGCAACAATGGAGAGATAGCAGCCATCTCCTGTGGTTTTTCCCTACCGCTCTTCAAACCAACCCGAACTGTCACCCCTCCCTCCTCAGTAAACTTAACCGCATTACTCAACAGATTGATCAATACCTGGCGCAGCTTAACAACATCGGCGCGGATAAACCGGGGAGTCTCTGGCGAACATTCAAACTGCAATGACAGCCCTTCATCCTTGGCTCGAAGGGTAAACATACCCTCCAATTCATCAAGTAGTTGGTATAGATTAAAATCAGTTAGAGTTAAAACGGCAACTCCGGCCTCAATCTTAGACAGATCAAGCACATTATTAATCAAAGTCAATAAATGCTCACCGCTCTGATAAATGACATTAATATTCTCTTGTTGAAATTGATCCAGAGGATGGCGTCCGGTCAAGGCATCACGCCGCAGCAAATCGGCAAAGCCCAAAACCGTATTTAGCGGCGAACGCACTTCGTGACTCATATTAGCTAAGAAAGTGCTTTTGGCATGATTGGCCGCTTCGGCAGCCTCCTTGGCCTGATGCAGATGGGCCTCAGCTTCTTTACGTTCACTGATATCCCGTCCGGTGGCCACCCGCACCTGCTTCCCTTCGTAAGGGATAGTCTTAGCTCTCACTTCAAGAGGAAAAACCGACTGATCGGACCGTACGCCCATAATCTCATATGGTTCTTCAGCCCCGGATTCCATATATTTCGCGACTAACTGGCGCGAGTCGGACGCGACCAACGTCTCAAGATGCCTACCCAGCAGTTCGGTTCGGGAATAGCCAAAGAGCTGGGTAGTGGCTTCATTAGCATCCAAAATAATTCCCTTGTCATGGATGATCACGCCTTCAAAAGTTGAAGCCGACAAACCCCGAAATCGTGTTTCGCTTTGCATTAATTCTTGCGTTCGTTCCGCAACCAGAGTTTCAAGCTCTCGATTGCGACGTTCGACCCGGCCCACCCGCCAGCGAAAACCACCGCCGATCAAACCAATAATCGCAAGAGCAACCAAGCCACGAAACCCCATCGTTTGCCACCAAGGTGGGGTAATATTGATTTTGATGGACTTACCCGCTTCATTCCAAACGCCATCATTATTAGAGGCTTTAACCCGAAAGGTATAATTGCCTGGATCCAGGTTGGTATAAGTAGCGAAACGACGACTGCTATCGACGTAGTTCCAATCTTGTTCAAACCCCTCCATGGTGTAAGCATATTGGTTTTTTTCGGGGAAACGGTAGTTCAGTGCCGCAAATGCAAAAGAAAAGACAGATTGATCATGAGCCAAGGTCAATACTTCCGTTTCGTTAATAGCTTTCACCAAAGGGGAATCTTTAATGCCAATAGAAACCGGCTGGTTAAATATCTGAAAATCAGTTAGCACAACTGGAGGGATGTAAGGGTTATCATTGAGACGTTCAGGATAAAACAGATTAAAACCACCAGGGCCACCCACAGCCAGCGCACCATCGCGCATTTTCAAAGCGGCCGCACCATCAATACCGCCATTGAATTTATTGCTTTGTAACCCATCTTGAACATCGTAATTCCTAAAGGTCTGCGTCTGTGGGCTAAACCGGGAAAGACCGTTGTTTGTGGTAATCCAGATATTGCCCTGGTTGTCACTAAGGATGCCACGAATAGAGTCATCCGGTAACCCATCCGTGGTCCAATAACGGACAAAAGAGTCTTCAACCGGGGCAAATCGATTCAGCCCAACTGAAGTCCCGACCCAGAGTGTGTTGGTAGGATCGATATGGAGGCTGTATACGGCATCGTTACTCAAGCTGTTCAGATCATCTGGATCGTGGGCATAGATAGTGACCTGACCAGTTTTCTGATCAAGTCGGTTGAGACCACCGGTGGCCGTTCCGATCCATAAAAATCCATCTTGATCTTCCACCATAGCCCAGATATTGACATCACTCAGAGCGTTGGGCTGATCAAAACCAGCGGGGTAATGTACAGCCGTGCCGGTATTCGGGTCAAACTTATCCAATCCCCCCCCCAAACATTCCTACCCAGAACAACCCATCTGGAGCAGGAAGAAGCACACGCACATCATCGCTGGCCAAACTGTTCGGGTTCTGGGGGTCATGGCGATATGCAGTCCACTCTCCAGTTTCAAGATCGAGCTTCCGAAGACCAGAATTGGCAATACCCACCCAAATATTGCCCGATGAGTCCTCAATGATACTTTTGTTTAATCCGTTACTCGGGTTAAAATGCGTAAATTCTCCCGAATCATCAAGTCGATCTATGGAACCATCTCCCAGCCCCACCCACAGTTGTCCCGCACCGTCCTCACAAAAACAGGAAACATAGTTGTTACTCAAACTCCGAGGGTTGGTAGGGTCATGGCGATAAGTGGTAAACTTTGCCGCCTCAAAGTCAAGTCGGTTGATTCTGCCACCCCACAAACCAAACCAGAACACGCCTGCTGGATCTTTTAAGATAGCGAATATCTTGTTTCCACTTAAACTCTTAGGATTATTATCATCGGGCAAGAAAACTCTTGTTTTCCCTGAAATGGGATCAAAAAGGTTGAGGCCATTTTCTGTTCCGATCCAAAATTTCCCACTCTGGTCCGCATAAAAACTCCGCACGACATCATTACTTAAACTGTCAGGTTGTTGGGGATCGTTCAAATAACGGGAAAATTTTCCAGTTTCCGGATCAAATCGATTTAACCCTTCACGAGTGCCGATCCAAAATATGCCATCTGAATCTTCATGAATGGTCATGACAAAATTGTGGCTCAGGCTGTTAAAATCATTAGGGTCATGTCTATAATGGGTGAATTGCTCTGTAAGCGGGTCGAGTCGGCTTAAGCCACCGTTACTCCCCACCCAAATTGCCCCTAACCTATCTTCATAAATGGCCCGCACATAAGACCCACTTAAACTAGAAGGATCAAGAGAACCATGCGGAAATCGCGTAAAGGTTTCCGTTTTTGGATCGAACCGATTAATGCCACCCCTAAATGTCCCAAACCATAAGGACCCTGCCCGATCTTGGTAAATGGTAAAGACAAAGTCATCACTTAGGCTATTTAAGTTTTCTGGGTCATGCCGGTAATGGGCAAATCGCTCGGTAGATCGATCAAACCGGCTCACTCCGCCATCCGTACCTACCCACAACACCTCATCACGGTCTTCAAAAATCGCAGGAACGAGATTTCCACTCAAGCTGAAAAAGTCTTCTGGGTCGTTTCTATAAACAGTATAAGTGTATCCATCATATTTGTAGAGTCCCCCATCGGTTGCAAACCACATAACCCCATCACTATCCTGCAAGATTTGAGCGACATTCATATTATCAAGGATTTGTTCAAACTCAACAGGTTTGCCAGCAGCTATGTGACGCATTAAGTTATTGTCGTCCCGGGCGTAAACCAGACCAGAAAAAGATATGAATGCAGAAAGTCCCATTAAAAACAAAATGATCTTATATATTTGTTTCATTACTCTGATCTCCAGGGAGTAACAAAGGGAACAACAAGGTGGTTTCCGAGTAATGGATAAGAACTTTCTTTTTAAGAGTGCGTATAACGTAAAAGTCTTATTAAATACAGTTGTCTGCAATTTTTGAATAAGCAACAACATACTGTATCTTATATTGTTTGCGATAATCCTCGGAGCGACTTTTCCAATAGGTAGTTGGATATCCTATGAAAATTCGTTTGTCAGGTTAGCCATTAACCCAAAAATAGTATAAAATCGGCAAATTAGTGCACAGATCACCTCTATACCTCCACGTCATTTTGTTAAAAATTGGCTTCAATCGGATATTCAATATCGATCAATTGATCATCGACGCTGGGCATCGGGGATTCATTATATGTATTGAAGTCCTGGCAAATCTCTTACGAAACCTTAACAACACATGATTGAGGGCCTCGTAAAACCCCCAATTAATGAGTTGCGCTTCATCCCACCGTGATTGCCGCGTACGATAAGTACGCATGGTCACATGAAATTCGCGACGCCATGAAATCGGCTCATCTTTATAACTTTGATTCCAGAACCGTTTTTTAAAGGAAAAATCACTACACGGGCAGCATAAAATGGAAGGTCGCACCGGCCCCAACCCCATCACTTTCAACCCAAATATTGCCGCCATGCAGTTGGACAAAGTGTTTTACCAATGATAACCCAAGGCCTGTTCCATCGAATCGACGGCTCGCAGAGCTTTCAACCTGCTCAAATGGCTTAAAAACCCTTTCAAGATCTTCTTTCCGCAACCCGATTCCAGAATCTTTAACCGATATCCGAACGTATTTATTAATATGGTCGTGGTCCTCCTGGCCAAGGCTATCATCTTTATAATCACATTTGGCAGCCAGGTCGATGTCTCCACCATTCGGTGTAAATTTAACGGCATTTGAGAGTAAGTTGTATAAAATTTGTTTTAACTGACGTTCATCGCAATGAATAAATTCAGGGATATCATTCATATCACTGGATACATTTAATCTCTTTATTTTGGGCTTTCTCTTTAATAATAATCAAGCTGTTTTCCAAAATGTTTCTAATACTGACTTTGGTGGGCTTATATTCGGTTTTCCCCGCTTCTATTTTTGATAGATCTAATATATCATTGATTAAAGAGAGAAGATGTTCGCCACTGACGTGAACATCTTTTAAATATTCCTCCTGAGTGCTGTTTAATTGACCAAAATGTTTGTCCAGGATCAATTCCGTAAATCCGAGAATGTGATTCAACGGCGTTCTTAG
>CAWJQU010000011.1:0-9682 GCA_963845145.1 uncultured delta proteobacterium | reverse complement strand
TCTTTGTAAAAGACAGAACAGAAAATAAAATCTAAATCGTGGGCGGGCCAATCGCCCGCGATTTTTTTATTAATAGTAAGGGTCATGGGCGACGTTCCATGGCCCTTTTTTTGTGTCAACGGTTGAATCACTGTTGAATCCAGGAGGTATCTTTACATGCAGCTCAGACAATTTCCCGATAAGAACCGTTTTTTCGATCTGGCCAAGAGTGCCAATGTGCACCTGTCTGCGCCGAAATCCTGGCGGACACCGTCACACCGGTAACCCTTTTAAAGACATTTTACTATAACGGGCAGCCCCAGTTTCTTTTGGAAAGTGTTGAGGGTGGGGAGCGATGGGGACGCTACAGCTTTTTGGGCATTTCAACCCGCTATCGGGTTCGTGTCTTTTCAGAGCACATCATTATTGACGGCAACCATCAAAACATGCGTCAGCCCCACGGCGGCAATCCGCTCGCCTTATTAAAATCAATGATGGCTCGTTTCCGGCCGGCAAGTATACCCGAGCTGCCCAATTTCTGGGGCGGGCTGGTGGGTTACTTTACTTACGAAATGGTTTCATTTTTTGAAAATATCCCCAACCAATGGCCACCTGATAAGGCGCTGGCCGACTTTGTCATTCCGGATGAATTGCTTATTTTCGACAATATTCGCCACACATTGTTCATCGTCGTCACCGCTTTTTTAGAAGACAATGGGGCTGATAACACCCAAGATGAAACCCAGATGGGGATCGATTATGCAGACGCCATCCAGCGGATCAACCGGATCATCGGCGACATAAAAACCAAACCGTCAACGCCCGAGCCACCGCTCCCGAAAGATTGTGGTCTGCTCCCGCAAATATCGCCTAAGCGCTACCGTGACCAGATTCATGAGGTAAAGCGCGCGATACGGGCCGGCGATATCATTCAGGCCGTGATCTCTCAGCCTTTTATCTGCGAAACGCCTCCGGATTTGTTGAACTGTATCGGGCCCAGCGGTATATCAATCCCTCGCCCTATATTTTTTTCATTCACTTGGCTAAAGCGGCTTTAGTGGGGTCTTCCCCCGAAACGATGGTTCGGCTGGAGAAAACATTGCCACCCTGCGGCCCATTGCCGGAACGAGGCCGCGCGGAAAAACCGAGCAGGAAGACCGCGCTTTCGCCGAAGCTCTCCTCTCCGACGACGTAAACGGGCCGACATCTGATGCTCGTGGATTCGGCCGCAATGATCTTGGCCGGGTTGCCGCACCGGAACGGTTCAGGTTACCGACTTGATGAGGGTGGAGCGCTATTCCCATGTCATTCACTTGGTGTCGAATATTTGCTGCGACCTCGAAGACAATACCGATGCATGGGATCTGTTTCGTTCTGTCTTTCCGGCCGGGACCTTGTGCGGCGCCCCAAAAATCCGGGCCATGGAGATTATCGATGCAATGGAAAAGTCCCCGCGGGGCCCGTATGGTGGGGCCGTGGGATATATTTCCTTTCACGGCGACATGGATATGGCCATCACCATCCGCACAGCTCACATTGAAAACGGTCACCTGACCGTGAGGGCCGGTGCCGGTATCGTGTCCGATTCGGATCCCGAGGCGGAACGCATCGAATTGGTGAACAAGGCCATGGCCATTGCCAAGGCACTACAGCTGGCCGGTGGCCGCGGGCCGGGCAAGGGAGAAGACCGATGATCCTGATGATCGATAATTTTGATTCGTTTACCTACAATCTGGTGCAATATTTCAAGATGTTGGGAACTGCGGTTACCGTGGTGCGCAACAACGAGATCACCCTCCCCGATGTCGAAGCCATAAAACCCGCCGGTATCGTCGTATCCCCCGGTCCGGGACGCCCGGAAGGGGCCGGGATATCCCTGGCCCTGGTTCACTCTTTTTCCGGCAAAATTCCCATCCTCGGCGTCTGTCTGGGCCATCAGACCATCGCGGCCGCCTTTGGGGGCAACATTATCCCGGCCAAACGCCTGATGCACGGCAAGACCTCGATGGTTACCTCCGATGGAGAGACGATCTTTTCCGGTTTTAACAAACCTTTTAAGGCCATGCGGTATCACTCCCTGTCGGTCTGCCCCGATACCCTGCCCGCTTGCCTTGCGGTATCCGCCAGGGCGGATGACGGCGAGATCATGGGGTTACGGCATCGCCACCACAATACCGAAGGCGTCCAGTTCCACCCGGAATCGATTATGACCCCGGCTGGAAAACGACTGTTGCGAAACTTCCTGAAGATGACCCAACCACAAAGAGAGGAGACCGGAGATGTTTAAGACACATCTGCAGACCATTGTGAAAAGAAAAGATCTGGATCAAAACAGTATGGCAGAACTTATGGATGCTATTTTTAACGGCAAACTCACCGATACTCAGATCGGTGCTTTGATGGCTGCGCTGGCCACCAAGGGCGAGACCTTTGAAGAGCTGGCCGGTGCCGCCCGGTCCATGCGACGTCGGCGGTTCGCATTCAGGCCTCCGGATCGGCCGTTGTGGACACCTGCGGGACCGGCGGTGACGGTGCGCAAACCTTCAACATATCCACTACCACCGCATTTGTAGTAGCCGGCTGCGGCGTAACCGTGGCAAAACACGGGAACCGATCGGTATCGAGCCGGTGTGGGAGCGCCGATCTTCTTGAAGCGCTGGGCATACGTTTGGATACGTCGCCGGATATCGTAGAAGAGGCCATCGCCGAGATCGGCATTGGGTTTTTGTTCGCCCCACTTTACCATAGCGCCATGAAGTATGCCGCCAAAGCGCGGCAGGAAGTGGGCTTGCGTAGTATCTTTAACATGCTCGGCCCCCTGACCAACCCGGCCGGTGCCAATTGCCAGCTACTAGGCGTTTACGCCCCCCCGCTCACCGAAATGTTTGCGTCTACTTTAAATATCCTGGGCACCCGCCGGGCCTTTGTCGTTCATGGCCACGATGGGCTGGATGAAATCTCGGTTTGCGCCCCCACCCGGGTCGCCGAACTAAACAACGGCGATATTCGCACCTACGATATTTACCCGGAACACTACTTCGGTGATTATGCCCAGGCAGCGAAACTTTCCGGTGGCAATCCCCAGGAAAATGCCCACATCACGCGAGCCATTTTAAGCGGGGAGAAAGGTGCCCGTCGAAATGTGGTGTTAATCAATGCCGCGGCGGCCCTGGTAGCAGGGGATAAGGCCACTGATTTAAAAGGGGGCATCGCTTTGGCCGAAGCGTCCATTGACAGCGGTTCGGCAATGGCAAAACTGGAAGGGTTGGTCACATTCACCAGGGAAAATGGATAGGGGCAACCGATGACGAACGGTATTTTGAACCAAATCATAGCAGAAAAGAAAAAAGAGGTGGCGGCAGCCAAACAACAGGTACCGTTGAACCGACTCATTGAGATGCTCATGGACCTGCCACCAAAGCGCCCATTTTTCGACCGGCTGCAAGATGGTGACCGGAACACAATCAACATCATTGCCGAGATCAAGCGCGCCTCGCCCTCGGCAGGCCCTATTCGCCCAAAACTGGATGCTGCCGAATGGGCCATAAAATACGAATCCGGCGGAGCCACCGCCCTTTCCGTTTTGACGGATCGACAATTTTTTAACGGCAACCCCTCAGATATCAATGCTGCCAAAAACGCGACAAACCTGCCGCTCCTTCGAAAGGATTTCATTGTCTCTTCCTACCAGATTTATGAATCCGCCATACTCGGCGCCGATGCCATCCTACTGATTGTCCGCGTCCTGTCCGAATCCCAATTAAGGGCATACCTTCAACTGGCCGATGCCATTGGACTCGACGCCTTGGTGGAAATTCATACCACCGAAGATCTGGCAAAAGCCAAACGCGCGGGGGCACGCTTGATCGGCATCAATAACCGTGACCTGACATCGTTTCATACCGATACCCAACGGGCAGTTGAACTGGTTAACCAGTTATCGCCGAACCAAGTCCCTGTGGCTGCCAGCGGGATTCAAAGCCGGATGCACATTTTGGCCGGGATAGACGCCGGGATTCGAAACTTTCTGATCGGAGAGCACCTGGTAAGATCGAACGATCCTGTGAAATGCTTAAAAGCGCTTAAAGGCATAACATAAGGAAAAAAGATGACACAAATACACCCTGCCCCATTGGGCAAGACAATAAGAGAATATGTGGTTCAGATAAAAATCTGCGGATTGACCCGTATCTCGGATGCCGTTGATTGCGCCCGCCTCGGCGCCCATGCGGTAGGCTGTGTCTTTTTTCCGAAAAGCCCGCGACATGTATCGATAGAAACCGCCCGGGATATCTCCCTGGCCGTCGGCCCCAAAGTTAAAACCGTGGGGGTATTCGTCAATGCCCCATACGAGACTATCGTGAAAACGGCCGGAGCATGCCGTTTGTCAGCAGTCCAGCTCCATGGGCAAGAATCCCCAGCTCTGGCCACCCGACTCCAGGCGAACAATATCAAGATCATCAAAACGATGTTTATCGATGGCCAACCGTCACCCACTCAGGCAAAAGATTACCAGGTATCGGCATATCTGGTGGAATGTTCACGGGGTCCGCTTCCAGGCGGCAATGCCATGGCCTGGGATTATGCGTCGGTACGCAAATTTACTGCGGTTCGTCCGTTGATTCTGGCCGGTGGCTTATCGTCGGAAACCATCTCTAAGGCTATTCAAATAGCCAGACCGAATGCGATTGATGTGAGTTCCGGCGTCGAGTCCCGGCCGGGCATTAAGTGCATGGAAAAAGTGTCGACATTCATCTCCACGGTCCGGCAAAATCACCAAATAGATAGGAATGGCCACAACGATTCCATTTTTTAGAAAGCAGAATATGGAAACCGGGAAACCTTCATGATGTTGAAAGGGCTGGGTTTCTACGCCGCCACTCTGGCTTTATGACTCAATTTTCGGTTTTTCGGGTTTCGCCGGTTGCATCCCGGCAATCTCAACCATGGTTTCGATCCGTATCAGCCGTTCGTTTAGTTTACGGATATCCTGATCCATGCGGTTTACTTTTTCGATGAGGGTACTCACCCTTTCATTTAAAAGAATTCCCGCCCTCAGGGCTTCCAGAACCTTTTCGCTGACACTCATTACTGAGCTGCCAGCAGGGCATGGGTTTCATCCAGGCGCTTTTCAACCGCATCAATTTTTTCAACCACCTCTTGGGTCGTTTTAATCATGGTTTCCGCCAGGGCATCGTAGAGGGCCTCGTCTTCACTGGAAGCATCGCCGTCAAACACGTCAACCGCATCTCTGACGACTTTGGCAAACGATACATTCCTTTTCCGGGCGATCTTGCCGACTTTATCGATCATACGCGGTGGCATGAGGATCGGTTTCCGCAACATGGATTCTTTTATTGCAGGTATTGCCATGACACCCCCCTGTTTGATTTTTTACCTTTTTACTTCATACAGAATATAGCACATGTGCTGCACATGTGCAACTTTTTTTCTCTGCGATCCTATATTGAATGTAAATGGCAAATATCTACTTGGCCTGGAGGACCTTGATAATCTCGGTACAATGGGTCACCTAAGCCATACCCACGGCCGAAACACCCCCTGAAAAAGAGACAGTGAGATCGGCACCGGCATCGATGAGCGCCTGCACCAGACCTGCGGCCTTGCATTGCATCACGGCCCTTAACAATGGTGGTGTACCGCTGCTGTCGGTCTGGTTATGGCTAGTGATGCTGGCAGCAATCATCCTCATCAGCAACCACATTTTGCCCTTTTAAAAAAGAGGTGAGGCGTTCATTCATGGCAGACACGGCCTCAATTCGCGCGGCATAGGATTTGACATTAAAATGCTGATCTTTGGTGATACGAATCAAACCAGCCAAACGCAAAACCCTTAAATGATGGGTAATGGTGGGTGGACGCAATCGTAAATGGCGTGCCAACTGGGCCGGTGTCATGGATTCGACTGCTAAATGCTGCAAGATGCGCAGTCGTGTGGGATCGGAAAGGGTTTTCAGGGAACGGACCAGCGTATCCGGAACGATTTCGCCGGGGATAAGCGACATGTTCTTCGGCCGTGAACCAAATACCAGGAGTTCACGGTTCGCATCGATTTCAAAATATTGTATCAGCGGCGCCGCCCAAAACGAGGGTGCCATTACAAGCTCTATGGACCGATTGAGAATATTCGGCATGCTGACCCCCTGGGTCAGGGACTCAACCAGATCGACCACAGACATTGATTGGGCCTTCTCTTTTGCCTGGCGCACCATCTCATCTAAAGCCGGTTGAATGCGCTTCTCTTCCTCGGCAAAAAAAACCTCTTGGTAAGCCCGTAAAGCATCGAGTAGCTTTTCACCGAAAACCGATGATTGGGCATAGGCATTCAATGTGATTTCGGCCTCTTTTTCGCTGTAGGCGGTCAAACAATCACAGAGCTGACGCGGCGTTTGGCTTAGCAGGGATAGGTCTTTGTCAGACCACCGTTTTTTCTTAATCACCCGCTTGAGCATATCCGTTGCCTGAATCAATGGATTTTTGTAGCCGAATGCCAGGGTCAACAAGCGATCTTCGGGAGGAATCTGGCTCAGGTGCCAGAGCACGGTGGCCGTGTCTTTGGGTTCCGGTAATGTCGACACCCAGACCGAGGGGGCTTGAAACAGAAGCTGGGCGATCTCGAGGGTTTCCCGGTGTTCCGCCGGAAGCCTGGCGCGCATGCCCGCCGACCATGCCGGGCGCATTCCGTAATGATGGGGATCGTGAAGAACCTCAAGGCTGAGGAAAAAATCATATCCTGTGCCACAATCCCAGATAAGTTCAGGCGTACCCAAAATCAGGCCACTTCCTTTCGATACAAAACGTAATCATGAGTATCTTTAATAATAACCTGCTCATACGGGATATACAAGAGGTGGCGGATATACAAGCGCTATTAGTAGAAGCCCCGGTAAGCAAGGGTGAAGAGACCAGCTAAACACAGTCGGAGCGGCAGACGGTATCGGGATATGCGGCCCGTCGCTTCAGCCGCTGCCCCAATCGAATGAGAACATCGGCTAAAATGTCGATCCATTTAGAGAAATACGATGGCTTACGAGCCGCAAAATACCGAGGCAGTCCGTAACGTCTGAATATCTCATGATCTTTCTTCAAACCCTGATGATAGTTATTAACCATTCGGTCGATCATTCTGGGGTCGATCATCATGGCTGACTCCACTAAAGATTAGACAATAACATTTCATAGATATTAATTTAAGTTAGGTTATTATCTAATCTATATAATGTCAACCGAAAATTCAACGAGTGAGCTTCCTTTCGCACAACAGCAAACATTGAGAATGTTCCATTTTTGGATGGACAGGTCACTACGCCGGCAGCGTAAAATGAAAGGTCGCACCGGCCCCTTCCCCGTCACTTTCGACCCAAATTTTACCACCATGTAGTTCAACAAAGTGTTTTACCAATGATAACCCAAGGCCTGTTCCTTCGAATCGACGGCTCGCAGAGCTTTCAACCTGCTCAAATGGCTTAAAAACCCTTTCAAAATCTTCTTTCCGCAACCCGATTCCAGAATCTTTAACCGATATCCGGACGTATTTATTAATATGGTCGTGGTCCTCCTGGCCAAGGCTATCATCTTTATAATCATATTTGGCAGCCAGGTCGATGTCTCCACCATTCGGTGTAAATTTAACGGCATTTGAGAGTAAGTTGTATAAAATTTGTTTTAACTGACGTTCATCGCAATGGATAAATTCAGGGATATCATTCATATCACTGGATACGTTAATCTCTTTATTTTGGGCTTTCTCTTTAATAATAATCAAGCTGTTTTCCAAAATGTTTCTAATACTGACTTTGGTGGGTTTATATTCGGTTTTCCCCGCTTCTATTTTTGATAGATCTAATATATCATTGATTAAAGAGAGAAGATGTTCGCCACTGACGTGTACATCTTTTAAATATTCCTCCTGAGTGCTGTTTAATTGACCAAAATGTTTGTCCAGGATCAATTCCGTAAATCCGAGAATGTGATTCAACGGCGTTCTTAGTTCGTGTCCATCCAATAATCGGTAGTTTTAAGCAGTCCATTTACTACAGCGATGGTTCCAAAAGGTTTGTTCTATGATAATCTGCTGCAAATATTTGGATAGCATAGATATTTTTCGTTTTCTTCGTATTTTGAGCGCACCTCTGCTGCTGCGCGAGAACCAACAATGGATAAAGGCCGCAATTTTTAAGTTGACGCCAGCTTGGTCCTTGCAATGGTCAATAAATTGGCCGCGACAATCGATGACCAGACATATGACTTAAAGCCGTACCAGCCTTTCCACATACATCGTGCCAGCCCCATGGAACGTTTGAGCCAGGAAATGCCCGACTCAATCCCGGCCCTGAACCGGCGAAGCCTATGATACACATATTCACTGCGGCACATATCTGTTTCTTTCAGACCGCGCTTTTTGGCAAAGCAGACATCCTTTATCTTGCGCGAGGCCGCCTTGGCCTGTTTCAGATTGTCTTTAGATGCAAAGCCGCCGTCAAAGCAGACTTTGAGCGGGTATCGGCCATAGATTTCTTTTTGCCGGTCTAACATCGGGATGGCCAAATCTACATCGGCTGGATTGCCTTCGACAATCAGGCAATCCAGGATCAAATTGGAGGCTCCGCCGGTCAGGCAGATCTTGTGACCGAAAATCACATCCCGGCGATCCTTGACAATAACGTCGGTGTGAGGTTCGAAGATCGATACCACCTTGTCAGCGGCAGCAACGCTCTGGCCCAGAACAACCCTGCGATGGGTCTGGTCGATGACCTTTTCGGTAAGCTCGGCATAGTGATTGATTTGGGCAAAAAGAGCAATCGCGCTGGGTGCAAGCACACTTTTTTGATCATCTGTGCCGCCGTGTGGGCATACCCGCGCACCTTGCCGGTAATTTTGAGCAAGTCGACATAGGCCGCCTTGCGTGGCTTTTTACCCTTGGCATTCATAACCGCCAGCATCCGACGTTTGGCCCGTCGGTTATGGTTGCTAAATTGCGGCACCTTGAGTCCGAACTCATCCCGGCTGCGCACAATAAGCCGCGTCAATACCCGTACACAGTCGCCCAACAGGGTCGAATCCCATGGCTGGTGAATGTTGGACTCAACGCAGGTACAGTCCGTACGCACTTTACGGCCCTTTTCGATGCCCTCTTTTTTGGCATATCCCAGAATATCGCGGTTGATCATCTCCCAGGTCTGATCACTGATGGCTTTGATATTGCGGTTCAAGGCAGATTTTTTAAACCCTTCTTCGGCCATGCCGATGCGGCAAAACCAGCGCAGGCTTTGCGAGTCAACGATGTGGAAGGCCAATTCTTCATAAGTGAAACCGAAAAGGACTTTGACGATGATAAAGCGTAGCACTTGTTCGGCGCTCATACCTTTGGCGCCGGCGCGCTGGGTCTTGGACTTGCCTCTGTTTAGATCTTGCAGGATATACTCACAGATGGTAGGTTTTGCATCGATAATCCCACTGATCACTTCCAGTTCCTTGCTTTGGGGATGATCGAGGATGTGAGCCATCAGGGGCATTTGTTTGGGCCATTTTTCGCGCATTTTGCGACCAGCTCCTTTTCTGTTTTTGTAGTATTATTGAGTGTTTAGTAACTTTTAATATACCACAAAGCGAAAAGAATTGCTACCGCAAAATGCGCTTTTTTTATGAGTTTCAGATAGTTATAGCTTTGGATGGACACTAG
>CAWJQU010000010.1:0-43591 GCA_963845145.1 uncultured delta proteobacterium | reverse complement strand
TAATTTCACTAGACCTTCATAGCGACCAATACCGTGATCGATATGGACAATGAGATCGCCTGAATTAAGATCAGAAATATCCGGAGGTGGGGATTGCCGCCGTTGGGCAGGGCGTTTGGAGCGAATCGTCCGTGTATCAAAAATTTCATCTTCGGTAATTACCGCCAGCGATATTTCCGGGGATACAAAGCCCGCCGACAATTTCCGGCCATGACCCAGACACCCCCGGTTTTAGATATATCCGTTATGGAATCAACCTTTGCAGATGCAATCGTAAGCTTTCAGCATCTTTACCAAGGTTCCGGCACGTGCCTTGGTATGACAAACCACAAGCGTCACACACCCGGACGACATCTGGGTTATAAGCCACTTCGACAAGGCTGTAGTAAGACTTCGTTATTCGCGGCATGGACCATTTCCGCTTTACCAAATCGTTATCCAGGACATTAAAGGCCACTTCAAACTGTGACAACGGCTGGTCGCGGTCGACATTGACCGATAGCCGTTTCAGCATAACTGGTCGGTAAGAAGAGAGCCGCCGGGCCATTTTTATCCCAGGATAAATAGAGTTTAATCGATTCGACGCATAGCTGATTCGCGTCACAAGCGGCTACATAACCTCTATCAACCTGATCAGCCAGATCCCTGGCGGCTTGAGTGATTTCCGCTGGTTCAACCAGAACCATGAGCGTTGATTCCTGCAAATAATCAAACAGGGTATCAGAGGCGGAATAAACGATAGACAAAAAGCCCTCTATTTCGTTAAGGGCCCCTTCGGATTTGAAACTTCCGATCATTTCCCGGATTTGCGGTGACAGACAAACCCTGTGCGGCAGCTTGCACCCGCAATCGTGTAGAGATTTCATCAATTTGGGCACTGTCGATAATCGCTTCCCGGGCCGGTAAAATGATCACTTCGTCCATTGATATTTTTGATCTTTGGGTAAAGGCCGAAAATGATCGAATGGAATCGACCATGTCACCAAATAATTCGATTCGGATCGGGTCTGGGTAAAGCGGGGGATAAATATCAATAATACCCCCGCGAAGCAGAAATCCCTGGCACTTCTACAAGTACCGATTGGGTATACCCGCCGCGAGTCAATTTTTCGGCAAACAGATCACGATCCAATGGCTCACCCACCATTAAAAGTTCGGCATATTCCAAAAGGACCTGTTTGGGTATCAAGCGTCCCGATAAGGCTTCGATCGTCGTGACATCAGGAGGCCCCGTTCCTTCCGAATCGGAAGAGTGTGCCGATCCGGTCAGCAGCAATTTTGCCCTGGTAAGAAGCAATTTAAAGAGAGAACATTGTAGGCAGGTAATTTAAAAAAGATTTGTTCTTTAGGTGCAAAAAACCGCAAATGTCCAATAGCAGTTCGGCTATTTTCGAATTAGGTTGTACAGTAAAAACGGGTTTGTTCATCCGACGGGAAAGCTCAAATATACAATAGGCCTGGCCTGCATCGGAAATACCGGTGACGGCAACCGGCCCGGTCGCGCTGAGATGATGTCAAACAATTTTTTCATAACACTTTTTTCTTGATTTTAAGACGTTTACTAAGTATCAAGTTTCTGCTGTTTAAATGCCGGCGTAGCTCAGATGGTAGAGCAGCTGATTCGTAATCAGCAGGTCAGCGGTTGAATTCCGCTCGCCGGCTCCATTAAAAACAACGGATTAAAATAACGGTTTAATGGGCTAGGTTCAAAAAGCCTTTGAGGTAGAATCCAATACCATATGAAAACCACTCCGTAAACGCCACGGATACAGATCATAATGCAGGCTTTATCAATCCTGTCGTACCCCTTGACAAGCCCACCGTCCCTATTTAATTTGACCCAACATTTAATATGTCCAAACTATTTTGGCACAGCCATTTTCAAATAACCGATAGCCTTTGCGCCCTAAATGCACCTAACCCTTTAATGGACAATGTACTGTGAATTCTATCGACACGATTGAAGGTATCGTCAGAGAAATAATTGATCGGAGTTTTGAAGACCTCGAATCCGACTTCCGGGACGATAGCGACTACATCCGCAACATCAAAACCGTGTTGGTGGCCGTTGAGGCTTTCTTTAAAAATAATCTGGAAATTGCAACAAGCCCTGACAGTGTCATTCGGCAAATCCTTTATGATTATGCCAAAGAAAAATGGATGGATTACAAACTCAATGAACGGGATGACCGAAAAAAACTTTCGAACGAGATGGGGCATTCAAACGATCGGGAATATCTGAATTTTTATTACGACTATATTTATGACCGCGGTGTGTACCCATTGTAATTCTTCTGACTCAAAAAAACCGGTGTTTCCTAAGGATATTAAATGTCTGAATCCAACGAATCACGAATAAAAAACGAACTCAATGAAATTTCTAAAAACATTGACTCAATTTTGAAAAATATTGAACAAGAGCGGGAGAAACTTCGGCACGAACGCACTGAAGAAGCCCCGGATGAAAAAGATAACCCGACGGAACAAAACCATCAATCGTCGGAACCCCCCGCATCAAACGACGAACTTAAATCCGGAGAACCCACCGGATAATTGGAAAAAGATGTTTATACGGCCATTGATGACCGGTTTGAGCAAGTGCGCTGGATTATGGATGATCTGAGGCCTAAATAAAATGGTGGTCATTGGTAGGCCTGTCATGGCCCCTCGTCGTAAGATCCCGCTATTCAGGGCGTCTCCTTACATTATCTACAGAGCATTTATCCGATATATTTTAAAAACCCAAGGCTCTATCCAAAAGACGGATTGGACGATTGATAAAACACTATTTGATTATGGAATGAGAGGAAACAGGTTCGCCAGGCAAATAGTTTTTAGAATGGTTCGATGAATTTTTTAAATAAAAAGACTGATCCTGCCATAAAAATAATAGAAATCGAAATTATATATATTATTCCTACTAGTCCATAGCCCCCGTTTTTCTCTTTCTTGATCTGGTAATATTTAATAAAGGCACTCCATGAAACTTGTTTCAAGAGAGTATTTTTCTCAATAATTGATTCTTGTTCTAAATACACTACAATCGTCCAAGCACATTTCATTGCAGAGATGAACGCTAAACTCACAATTATTAGACTGATAAACACCATTTTTCCCCGCACTCACAAGGAGGATTATTACAAGATATTATCTCAAGTTTCGCACCAAAAAGAAGCACAAAAATAGGCAAAAAGTACTTATAAGATCCAATTGGTGATATGTTAAATTCTCTGTAATAATTCATAAATATACAAAATGTGCCTTCTCTTCATGCCTACTACAAACGGCCACATGTTTAAAGGATATATTGAAAACTATCTGAAAAATCGCCCCAAATAATCCTGATATTAAGTTCAACGACGCCCTCTGTTCTCTGAATTTCATAACTTGGCTATGCCGAATTAATATTACTGATAAATACGCCCTTTCCCGATTTAAACATAACGCCCGCTACCGGTGGCGTTCGTTTATGATCAAAGTCAACGTTCAGATCTTTAAAGCTATTGACACCGATAAAGTATCTCAAAAAAAAGCATCCATACTTTCTGTCGCCTGAAAAACAATCGGGCCCGTCTTGATATAACGTCTAAGTATGGGGTCGTATTAAGGGAAATATTGGTGAGATATTTTAACCGCACAAGCAAAAAAACCCGATACCTTAAAGGTATCGGGTTTTTAAAAAATGCCGGCGGCGTCCTACTCTCCCACTTAGTCACCCAAGCAGTACCATCGGCGCTGAAGAGCTTAACTGCCGTGTTCGGGATGGGAACGGGTGTGACCTCTTCGCTATCGCCGCCGAAAACTGTAAAGACAATTTGAATAGTTCATGAAGTATACGGTTATAATTGTGCGAATTGTATTATGGCCAAGCCGCACGACCTATTAGTACCAGTTAGCTCAATCCATTACTGGACTTACACACCTGGCCTATCAACCTTGTAGTCTTCAAGGGGTCTTTAGTCCTGATGTTTCCATCAGGAGGGATATCTAATCTTAGGGTGGGCTTCCCGCTTAGATGCTTTCAGCGGTTATCCTTTCCGAACTTAGCTACCCAGCAATGCCGCTGGCGCGACAACTGGAACACCATAGGTTCGTCCATTCCGGTCCTCTCGTACTAGGAACAGCTCCCTTCAAATATCCTGCGCCCACGAAAGATAGGGACCAAACTGTCTCACGACGTTTTAAACCCAGCTCACGTACCACTTTAATCGGCGAACAGCCGAACCCTTGGGACCTGCTCCAGCCCCAGGATGTGATGAGCCGACATCGAGGTGCCAAACCGCCCCGTCGATGTGAACTCTTGGGGGCGATAAGCCTGTTATCCCCGGCGTACCTTTTATCCGATGAGCGACGGCCCTTCCATTCGGGACCGCCGGATCACTAAGACCTACTTTCGTACCTGCTCGAAATGTCTCTCTCGCAGTCAAGCTCCCTTATGCCTTTACACTCAACGGCTGGTTTCCAATCAGCCTGAGGGAACCATCGCGCGCCTCCGTTACTCTTTAGGAGGCGACCGCCCCAGTCAAACTACCCACCAGACACTGTCGTTCGCCCGGATCACGGGTCGAAATTAGAATCCTAAAATAACAAGGGTGGTATTTCAAGGTTAGCTCCATCCCGTCTAGCGACGAGATTTCATAGCCTCCCACCTATCCTACACATATTATTTCAAAATTCAATGTCAAGCTGTAGTAAAGGTGCCGGGGTCTTTCCGTCTTTTCGCGGGTAGACGGCATCTTCACCGCCAATACAATTTCACTGAGTCCCTGGTTGAGACAGTGCGGAAGTCGTTACGCCATTCGTGCAGGTCGGAACTTACCCGACAAGGAATTTCGCTACCTTAGGACCGTTATAGTTACGGCCGCCGTTTACTGGGGCTTCGGTTCAAAGCTTCTTCCGACAAGTCGGAATAACAGATCCCCTTAACCTTCCAGCACCGGGCAGGCGTCAGACCCTATACATCGTCTTGCGACTTAGCAGAGTCCTATGTTTTTAGTAAACAGTCGCTACCGCCATTTCTCTGCGGCCCCCTTCAGCTCCGCATGTAAAACGCTTCACCTAATGGGGGCACACCTTATCCCGAAGTTACGGTGTTATTTTGCCGAGTTCCTTAACCAGGGTTCTCTCAAGCGCCTTGGGATTCTCTCCCTGCCTACCTGTGTCGGTTTTCGGTACGATCACCTTGTTATCTCGCTAGAGGCTTTTCTTGGCAGTATGGGATCAATCAGTTTATTGCGCCAAAGGCGCATCCTCATCACTTCTCGGCGTTGAATGAAAGAACGGATTTGCCTGTCCTTTCCGCCTACCAGCTTAAACCACCTAATCCAGCAGGTGGCTGACCTACCCTTCTGCGTCCCCCCAATCACTCTCTTCTCCGAAAAGAAATTGATAACGAGGTGGTACAGGAATATTAACCTGTTTTCCATCACCTACGCCTTTCGGCCTCGGCTTAGGGATCGACTAACCCTGAGCAGATTAGCTTTACTCAGGAAACCTTGGGCTTACGGCGAGCGGGTTTCTCACCCGCTTTATCGTTACTCATGTCAGCATAATCTCTTCTGTACAGTCCAGCCGTCCTTGCAGTCGACCTTCAGTCCGTACAGAATGCTCCCCTACCGCCGCACACAAGTGCGCGGCCCGCAGCTTCGGTAATGTGCTTGAGCCCCGTTACATTTTCGGCGCGGACTCACTCGACCAGTGAGCTGTTACGCTTTCTTTAAAGGGTGGCTGCTTCTAAGCCAACCTCCTGGTTGTCTGGGCATTTCCACATCCTTTCCCACTTAGCACATATTTAGGGACCTTAGCTGGCGATCTGGGCTGTTTCCCTCTCGACCACGGAACTTAGCTCCCGTAGTCTGACTCCCGTAATAATAGTTGACGGTATTCGGAGTTTGGTTAGGTTTGGTAATCTGGTAGGACCCCTAGCCCATCCAGTGCTCTACCCCCGTCACTTAATTTACGAGGCTATACCTAAATATATTTCGGGGAGAACCAGCTATTTCCAAGTTTGTTTGGCCTTTCACCCCTATCCACAGCTCATCCAAGCAGTTTTCAACCTGCAATGGTTCGGGCCTCCACGCCATTTTACTGGCGCTTCACCCTGGCCATGGATAGATCACTTGGTTTCGGGTCTACTCCACGCAACTAAATCGCCCTATTCAGACTCGCTTTCGCTACGGCTACACCTGTCGGCTTAACCTTGCTGCGCAGCGTAACTCGCTGACTCATTATGCAAAAGGCACGCGGTCAGGCAGAATAAAGCTAAGTTAAACGTTTCATCCGAAGATGATCGAAAAACTCGCTATCTTCCGAAGAATCAAGCGTTAAAAACTAAATTCATTGCCCTTCCACAGCTTGTAGGCAAACGGTTTCAGGTACTATTTCACTCCCCTCACAGGGGTACTTTTCACCTTTCCCTCACGGTACTGGTTCACTATCGGTCACCGAGTAGTATTTAGCCTTAGGAGATGGTCCTCCCGAATTCCCACAGGGTTCCACGTGTCCCGCGGTACTTGGGAAATAGAAACAGAAAGTCTGATTTATTTCGATTACGAGGCTGTCACTCTCTATGGCATGCCGTTCCAGGCATTTCATCTATAAATCAGATTTATCACTTTCCGACGGATCCGGAAATCCATCCAATCTATCCCCACGACCCCGAACATACAACGCTTCCGGGCTTTAACATATGTTCGGTTTAGGCTGTTTCCCGTTCGCTCGCCGCTACTAAGGAAATCACTATTGTTTTCTCTTCCTGAGGTTACTAAGATGTTTCAGTTCACCTCGTTAGCTCCATCCGCCTATGTATTCAGCGAATGGTGACCCAGGATTAGCCGGGCCGGGTTCCCCCATTCAGAAATCTCCGGATCAAAGCTTGTTCAGCAGCTCCCCGAAGCTTATCGCAGCTAGCCACGTCTTTCATCGCCTCTCGGTACCAAGGCATCCACCATTTGCCCTTATTAGCTTGGCCACAAAACAATTGGCACAATTATGCTAACCGTACTTCATTTTTTAACATTTTCACTATTCAAATTGTCAAAGAACACTATTTCGATGTATTACGGTTACTCGAATCTTGATAATTAAGGAGCTCGGTCAAAATACTACTCAGACCAAGAGACACGAGAAGAGTTTAGCTTTGGTGGAGGTGAACGGGTTCGAACCGATGGCCTCCTGCGTGCAAGGCAGGCGCTCTCCCAACTGAGCTACACCCCCAACGGCGTACGCTGTTGACATCACGCTTAATCGTTCGAAACGCGCTGGTACGCACAACCTATACTGGTGGGCCTGGATGGAATTGAACCATCGACCTCACGCTTATCAGGCGTGCGCTCTGACCGAACTGAGCTACAGGCCCTTGAAGTGAAAAGAGCATTCACAGTGCAGTTCAGTTGCCAGCGTCTTCCACACACACTCATGTCCGGCAACCTAAATTATCTTGATGCGAAACATCGCCGTTTCATATGCATCGAAATATCAAAGATCAAAATGTTTGATCTCTAAAAACTAAATAGTGACGCGTTTATCTGAGTCGGATTCTTACAAGGGTACTATCCTTAGAAAGGAGGTGATCCAGCCGCTGGTTCCCCAACGGCTACCTTGTTACGACTTCACCCTAATTATCAACCATACCTTAGGTGCCTGCCTTCCCGTCGAAACGGAATTGGCCCAACAACTTCGGGTACAATCAACTCTCATGGTGTGACGGGCGGTGTGTACAAGGCCCGGGAACGTATTCACCGTGGCATGCTGATCCACGATTACTAGCGATTCCAGCTTCATGGAGTCGAGTTGCAGACTCCAATCCGAACTACGAACTGTTTTTTGAGATTAGCTGAACCTTGCGATCTCGCGACTCTTTGTACAGTCCATTGTAGCACGTGTGTAGCCCTGGACATAAGGGCCATGAGGACTTGACGTCATCCCCACCTTCCTCCCCGTTAACCGGGGCAGTATCTTTAGAGTCCCCAACCGAATTGATGGTAACTAAAGATAAGGGTTGCGCTCGTTGCGGGACTTAACCCAACATCTCACGACACGAGCTGACGACAGCCATGCAGCACCTGTCATCGGGTTCCCCGAAGGGCACTCTTAACTTTCGAAAAGATTCCCGAGATGTCAAATCCAGGTAAGGTTCTTCGCGTTGCGTCGAATTAAACCACATGCTCCACCGCTTGTGCGGGCCCCCGTCAATTCCTTTGAGTTTTAACCTTGCGACCGTACTCCCCAGGCGGAACACTTAATGCGTTAGCTGCGGCACAGCAGGGGTCAATACCCGCTACACCTAGTGTTCACCGTTTACTGCGTGGACTACCAGGGTATCTAATCCTGTTTGCTCCCCACGCCTTCGCGCCTCAGCGTCAGTATTGGTCCAGGAAGTCGCCTTCGCCACCGGTGTTCCTCCTGATATCTACGCATTTCACCGCTACACCAGGAATTCCACTTCCCTCTCCCATACTCAAGTCTGATAGTTTCAGATGCACTTCCGAGGTTGAGCCTCGGGCTTTCACATCTGACTTATCAGACCGCCTACGCGCCCTTTACGCCCAGTAAATCCGAATAACGCTTGCACCCTCCGTATTACCGCGGCTGCTGGCACGGAGTTAGCCGGTGCTTCCTTCAGTGGTACCGTCAGTAAAAAATGGTATTGACATTTTTTAGGTTCTTCCCACTTGACAGAGCTTTACGACCCGAAGGCCTTCATCACTCACGCGGCGTTGCTGCGTCAGGGTTTCCCCCATTGCGCAAAATTCCTCACTGCTGCCTCCCGTAGGAGTCTGGACCGTGTGTCAGTTCCAGTGTGGCTGATCATCCTCTCAGACCAGCTAACCATCGTAGCCTTGGTAGGCCATTACCCCACCAACAAGCTAATGGTACGCGGGTTCATCCTTAAACGGTAGCTTACATGTAGAGGCCACCTTTGATCATAAAAACCAAGGTTTAAATGATATTATTCGGTATTAGCATGCCTTTCGGCGAGTTATTCCGGATTCAAGGGTAGATTGCCCACGCGTTACTCACCCGTGCGCCACTTTACTTTCTTTAAGCAAGCTTAAAGAGTTCTCGTACGACTTGCATGTGTTAAGCACGCCGCCAGCGTTAATTCTGAGCCAGGATCAAACTCTCCAATTAAATTGAACTGGAGTCTTACTATTTTTACCCGATCAAAGTAGAGCGTCACTATTTAGTTTTCAAAGATCAAACCAACCGCCAAAGACGGTCAGAAAAACACTATGTAAGATAACGTCTCACCGCCTTCTTGTCAATGATTCACGAGAATCATTCGACTGGTGAGTGGCTGTTTTTTTCTCAGCCTCATAAGCAAGTGAAAGTAACCTGTAATGAACTCTATGTCAAGCAAAAAAAACGATTTTTTAAATATTTTATTTGTTCTGCTTGTCAAAGCCAAGATCATTTGGCCTTCCAAATGAAAAGCAGGATTTATATCCTCGCCAAATGTTTGTCAACAGATATTTTCATTATTTTTAACCTTAAAATAATCCCTTGGGTTGAGTGTTTTCAGGGGAATGGTTTATCGTGGATAGCGGGCTGAAATCGAAAACCGTATTCAATAGATATACTGATTATTTATAGATATTTAGCTCATTGAAATTTGAATATTCAACAAGATGAAAAAATAATAGTTGCATCTTGGCCAAAGTTGAAAAGAGGTCGGGATACCGGAAATAGCCGCTGATTTATTTCAAGACGATCCGATGATAGCGTTTTTTCCCCGCACGGAGTAGCATCTGGCCGTCATCGATATCGGAAATGGTCACAAGTGCATCAAAGGCCGAAACCCTGATTCCATTAATGTACCCGCCCCCCTGGGTTAGCAACCGGCGAGCATCCCCATTGGACTTGGCCAGTCCGATTTCGGCAAATAATTTAAATGCGGGAATACCCGTTTTCAGGGTCCCTTTATCGATTGGCGTCGTCGGTAACTCGTTGTTGTCAATCGTCGTAGGGTCACGATTAATATCGCTTGAAGGAAGAATGGTGTCAGGTATACGCTCCCCCCCAAACGTTCCCGCCGAGGCACCCAGGGCATCCAGAGCCGCCTGGCGGCCATGGGCCAGGCGAGTGGCCTCGTAGGCCAATACGATCTTAGCCAAGTTGAGCTCACGATCTGATATGGCCGCCATGGCATTGATCTCAGAGATGGGCAATAATGTAAAAAGGGCTAAGAACCGAATCACGTCACGATCGTCCGTATCACGCCAGAACTGATAGTAGTCATAGGGAGATGTCCGTTCAGCATCCAGCCATACGGCCCCTTTAGCAGTCTTACCCATTTTGGCACCACCAGCGGTAGTGATGAGCGGAAAGGTAATACCAAAAGCAGCGCCTTGCTTTTTTCTTCGAATTAAGTCAATGCCGGCCACGATGTTTCCCCATTGGTCGCTCCCCCCCATTTGTAGCCGGCAGTCATACATTCCGAATAACTCCAGAAAGTCATAGGCTTGCAGAACCATATAATTAAATTCAATGAAACTTAGCCCCTCTTCCGATTCCATTCTCAAGCGACAACTATCAAACTTTACCATTCGGTTAACGCTAAAATGCCGACCGATATCACGTAGAAAAGGGATATAGGATAGGGGGACCAGCCACTCGGCATTATTAAGCAGCATCGCCTTGTTATCATTAAAATCCAGGAACCGACTCAACTGCTGCCTTAACCCGGCGACATTTTGCTCAATATCTGCCAAAGTTAACATTTTTCGCATTTCGGTCTTCCCGCTGGGGTCCCCGATCAATCCGGTACCGCCACCGACCAGCGCAATGGGTCGATGGCCGTTTTGCTGCATATGCACCAGGGCCATAATCGGCACCAAGCTGCCAACATGCAAACTGGAAGCAGTTGGATCAAAACCGATATAACACGTTGCCGCCCCTTGGTTTAAGTAATCCTGCAACGCTTCATCATGGGTGGTTTGTTCGATAAACCCCCGTTCCTTTAATGCCTCGAAAACGCCCATCTTGATTCAGTCCTTATTTCTTCACTATAAAATCGGTTATGGATTTAAAACACTGCGATAGCGATGCCTCATAACGTCACATGCCATTCCTGTTATTTGTTCGCATACTCAACCGCTCTCGTTTCGCGAATGACCGTTACCTTGATCTGCCCCGGAAAAGTGATCGAAGCCTCGATTTCTCTGGCAATATCCCGGCTTAGCAAAATCGCCTGCTCATCGGAGACCTTTTTGCTCTCCACGATCACCCGTACCTCCCGTCCGGCCTGAATGGCATAGGTATTGGAAACCCCCTTAAAAGCGTTGGCGATTTTTTCCAACTCCTCCAACCGCTTAACATAATTCTCCAATGATTCCTTCCGCGCACCCGGACGCGCACCTGATAGGCTATCGGCCGCCATTACCAGAAAATCATACACATTGGCTGGTGGGAGATCTTCATGATGCGCGGCAATGGCCTGCACGACATTATCCTTCTCTTGATATTTTTTTGCTAACTTCGAGCCGATAACCGCATGGGGACCATCCACTTCATGATCCACGGCTTTCCCAAGATCATGCAAAAGTCCCATACGTCGGGCCAGTTTGGCATTTAACCCCAATTCCGAGGCCATAATACCGCAAAGAAAGCCCACCTCAATCGAATGCTGAAGCACATTTTGAGAATAACTGGTTCGAAATTTAAGACTCCCGATCAATTTAACCAGTTCAGGGTGAATCTCATGTACGCCAAGATCGAATGCGGCCTGATCACCGGCCTCCTTGATCACCACATCGACATCTTTTTCAACCTTTTTAACCACATCTTCGATTCGGGCCGGATGAATACGGCCATCCGAAATCAGCTTTTTCAACGATAACCGGGCCACTTCGCGGCGGACCGGATTGAATCCGGACAGAATAACCGCTTCCGGCGTATCGTCGATGATCAAATCAATCCCTGTGGCTGCCTCCAAAGCCCTGATGTTCCTACCTTCGCGACCAATAATGCGACCCTTCATGTCATCACTAGGCAACTGAACGACGGAGACGGTTCTTTCCATCACATAGTCCCCGGCATAGCGCTGGATAGCTGTCGCCAAAATGCTTCTCGATTTTTTATCAGCTTCCGCTTTAGCCTCAGCTTCGATCTGTTTAATCAACTTGGCACCCTCATATCGTGCCTCGTTTTCCATCGCCCGTATCAGCAATTCCTTAGCCTGCTCGGCCGTCATGCCCGAAATTCTTTCGAGTTGTTTTTTTTGTTCGGCAACCAGACTATTGGCTTGAGACTCCATATGATTGATCTTGTTTTCGAGTTTAGCCAAACGGCTCTCTTTTTTTACCAACTCCCGATCCCGTCGGCCCATTTCGTCTAATTTTCGTTCCGCGTTTTCTTCTTTTTTGGTCAAACGCCTTTCTTTATCATTTAATTCCCTGCGCGTATCTTTGGTTTCGGCATCAAAGTCATTTTTCATTTTGATCAGCCGGTCTTTTACCTCAAGCTCGGCCTCTTTGACCTGAGTGGCGGATTGACGCTTGGCGTTATCGATTATCAATCCCGCTTCTTTTTCAGCGGCTTTAATTTTCCGCGAAGCCCCACCACTTTTAACCAGGTAAGCCAACAAGAAGCCAACGGCAAGTCCGGCGACGCCAGCCCCCCACAGCGTAAATGTGATTTCCATAGGTTTCTCCTAATGAAAACGCTTTCCACTCCCTTAAGCAGATCGCGATTTTCTATATGTTATTTTCCCGGAATGGAAAAAAATTGTCACTAACAAACGGTCCCCTGCCGGGTTGCCGGGTTGCCGGGTTGCCGGGTCAAGGTCCGCCAAAGGATCCGAAAAGTGAATCTAAACTTATTTATTTTTTTTGCGGAGTGTGACAGACGGGCAAGGCAAGATCAAACCCGTAGGGCCTGATCGTCAGGTTGCGCTATGGTGACAAATCATCGCGACGAGGAGTGAAAAAGGATCCCCTGCCATTGTGCCGTGTCAGGAGAGCTTTGAACCAGACGTTCAAAGTGGGCGCCATGTTAGTGTCTTTAGGCTTTTCTGTACAAGCAGAACATGCTCACCAACACCAGGGAAAGCCCCCGTTATTATGATGTTGGGTCAAAGCGTTTCTACCAATCACGAACACGGCAGGGGTAAATTATATGCCTGAAACGATAATGCAAGCTTTCTAATCATCAAACCGTCGTTTGGCGCGGTCCTTATGAAATGGGACAGACTGCATCGGCTGTATTTCATCAACATGCCGATATTACTTGTCAATATTCACCTCGCTATGATCCCAATCATCTGGATGAGCCCATTCTTCCAATTTGTGTAATAGATGGGTTGATCTGTCGGAAATTTTTTCTAACACACTACTTAAATCTTTTTTTGGGTCGATACTATCATGCGCTATATTCAGTGCGGCTGATAGCAATATCGCAAACCGTGATACAGGCTGAGAGCCGGCTTTATGCTCTTCCTCCACTTTAGTTACTTCTTTTTTTAGCAAATCGGCAACTTCCTGGGCTTTTTCCGGATTGGATTCGGCCTGGAAATTAAATGTTTGCCCGAATAGCTCTATAGATATTATTTTTTCCATCTAAGCACAAAAATCGATACGATTGATTGCCGAAACGTTTTGGTTTAGGCGTCCTTGAACAATAGGCGCTCTACATCGCCACCGCAGGTCGTAGATGGAACCACCATCAGGTAATATTTCGGTCACTCCTTACATGTACCCGCCCAGCGCATTTTATTATTCAATTGGAATCCTGACTGGTTAGATTGTTGAGCTTGCTTAACAAACCATCAATTTTCCCACGGATCTGCCGTTTCTCCTCGGCGAAATGATTTTCCGCTTCCTCCTTTTGCCTTAGCGTTTCTTCTAAACGCTTAATTTGCTGTTTTAACTCCGCATTTTCTGATTTACAACTTTTTAGGGTGTTTAACACCTCACCAACTTTGGTTTCAATGGCATCGAATTGTTTGATTATAATTTCGCTATTCAACGGTCCTCCTATTCTATTCGTTTGATAATCATGGCGGTTATTTCAATTTAAGTCAAGGTATTTTACTTTTTCCGGCTTAGTATTGCCGCTTCCACAGTCTCCAATTCCACCAAGGTATTAACGCCGGTCACCTCGATGGGATCACGACCCATTACAACGCCGACCATGCGCTTCTGCGACCGTGCAATCGCAACGATATCGGTCAAATAAAATTCATTTTGCGCATTATTGGTATTTAATGCATTAAGCGCATTTTGAAGAAAACTTTTTTTGACGCAATAAATACCTGCGTTTACCGTTGTAATTTTCTTTTGATTTTCATTGGCGTCGGCCTCCTCGACAATACCCAATACATCCCCATCCGCGCTCGGCACGATACGCCCATAGCCGGTGGGATTATCCACATCTATTGCCAAGATCGTCACATCTTGTTTCGAAGCGACATGATTTTGAATTAAATGCGTGACCGTATCCGGCTGAAGGAGCGGAACGTCCCCACATAATACGACCACATGTTCTATCATTTCGGACACCTGGGGTAGCGCACACATCACCGCATGGCCTGTCCCCAACTGATTGTCCTGACGCGCAAACTTCAATTGCCCATATTCAGCTAATGTCGCCTGCACACGATCTGCCTGATGTCCAATAACGACAATGGTCTCTTCGATATCCAATGCGTAAGCCGTCTCAACCACATAGCGGATCATGGGGATACCATTAATATTGTGTAAAACCTTGGCACGATTAGATTTCATTCGCGTACCCAAGCCTGCTGCCAGGATAATGACAGCCACCGCGCAGTTCTTTTTATCGTTAACCGATTTCAAAACGTCACCTCTGGATTTCAACGCCTAATAATTGAAAAAGGGCAAACCACCTTTAGCGGTTTGCCCTTGGATTTTAAGTTTTACCGTTGGTGGAAAATCAAAATGCCACCATTGTAAATCCTTCGACTCGCTGCGAATATGCACAGGTGGAAAACAGTCTCACATACGCATATCGCCGACTTTTATTCGAACCATTGCCCGATCGAGAGCCGCTTTGGCCCGCGCCCGATCAACCCTCTCTTTTTTATCTTTATCGGCCAACCTCTTTTCAGCCCTTTCCATGGCAGCCTTGGCGCGGTCCAAATCAATAGAGTCACTGACTTCTGCCGATTCGGCCAGAATCGTAACCTTATCGGGAAGCGCTTCGGCAAACCCTCCGGATACGAACAGATACTTTTCTTTTCCGTTTGAATCCGTAAACCGAATAACACCGGTTTTCACAGTCGTGAGAAAAGGGGTATGCCCGTTCAGTACGCCGAACTCGCCTAGCATGCCGGGAGCCACCACGGTCTGAACCAATTCCTTGACCACAGCCTTTTCGGGGGTCACCACTTCCAATAGAATATTTTCCGCCATTTATCGCCCCTTTACGATTATGCCGCTTCTGATTCCTTGGCTGCTTCCAGCACATCCTCGATACCGCCACGCATGTAAAAGGCCTGCTCGGGAAGGTCATCATACTTGCCTTCACAGATCTCCTTAAAACCCCGGACGGTATCTTCAATTTTCACATAAGTGCCCGGCGTATTGGTGAAGACTTCAGCCACATGAAATGGTTGCGACAGAAAACGCTGAATCTTTCGAGCACGGCCCACTGTCAATTTATCTTCGTCAGACAGCTCATCGATACCCAAAATGGCAATAATATCCTGAAGTTCAGTATATTTTTGAAGAATCTGTTGCACCTGATGGGCAACGTGATAGTGTTCCTCGCCGATATAAGCAGCGTCCAGAATGCGTGAAGTTGAATCCAGCGGATCCACCGAAGGATAGATCCCCAATTCAACCAATTTTCTTGAGAGAACCACGGTACCATCCAAATGGGCGAAGGTCGTGGCCGGCGCCGGGTCGGTCAAGTCATCTGCGGGCACATAAACGCATTGTACAGCGGTAATGGAACCTTTATCGGTTGAGGTAATCCGTTCTTGTAATTCACCCAGATCGACTGCCAGGGTGGGCTGGTATCCAACCGCAGAGGGCATACGTCCCAAAAGGGAGGATATTTCCGAACCGGCTTGGGTAAAACGGAAAATATTATCAATAAAGATGAGCACATCCTGCCCCTCTTCGTCCCGGTAATACTCTGCCGTCGTCAGGGCTGAAAGCGCTACCCTTGCTCTTGCTCCAGGCGGTTCCGTCATCTGACCGTACACCAGGGCCGCCTTGGGAAGAACGCCCGCATCCTTCATTTCATGGTAAAGATCATTGCCTTCACGGGTACGCTCGCCCACGCCGGCAAACACCGAAATACCACCATGCTGCAAGGCGATATTATGGACCATCTCCATCATGATAACGGTTTTTCCTACGCCCGCACCGCCGAACAGCCCCATTTTCCCCCCGCGAGGAAAAGGTACCAGCAGATCGATAACCTTGATACCGGTTTCAAGTACCCGAACCGTTGTATCCTGCTCGGTAAAAGCCGGTGCTAAGCGATGGATGGGCAGCATCTTTTCCTGGCTTACGGGACCGAGCCCGTCCACCGGTCGACCGACGACATTGAGAACACGCCCCAGGCTGGCTTCACCGACGGGCATCATGATCGGTTTACCCGTATCTTTTACCGTCTGCCCCCTGGTGAGGCCATCGGTAACGTCCATGGCGATCGTTCGCACAACATTATCGCCCAAATGCTGGGCGACCTCTACCACCAAATTATCTTCCTCATCATTGATGGCGGGGTTGGTGATATAAAGGGCCGTATAGATCGTCGGCAGGTTCCCCTGCTCGAATTCTATATCAACCACAGGCCCCATAACCTGAGTGATTTTGCCAATGTTCTCTCCCATCTAAAGTCCTCCTAAAATATATAATCCGGTTTTGTAGCTATTTATCCTTTAAGCGCTTCAGCACCACCGACAATGTCCATCAGCTCCGACGTAACGGCTGCCTGGCGTGCTTTATTGTAGGCTAAGGTTAGATTTTCAATCATATCATTGCATGCAGAAGTGGCATTGTCCATGGCAGCCATTCGAGCGGCATGTTCGCTGGTAGATGTTTCTAGAAGTGCGCTAAACAGGGTGACATGCACACTGCGCGGCAACAAATCCCCGAGGAGCCCCTGGGCCGACGGCTCACAGATATGTTCCGCCTGATAGACGTTGTCCGGCTCATCGTTGGTGTCTTCGGGCTTCTCAATGGGTGGTATTGGAAGCAATTGTTTCAAAGTAGACACCTGTTTACCCATGCTCAGAAATTCGGAAAAAATCACATAAACCTCGTCGTAGGTTCCGTCCAGGTAACTTGATACAATCTTTCGTCCGGCATTGACCGCTATATTAAAGCCGACATTGCTCCCAACCACACCGATAAATTCATCGATGATCTCGTATCCATTTCTCCTTGTCCAGTCACGCCCTCTTTTTCCAAAATTGGAAAATGAGACATTGATACCATCTGCGATTTTATCTTTGGCAAATACTTCGGCCTTGTGAGTCAGATTGACGTTAAATCCACCGCACAAACCACGATCGGAAGTGCATAGGCAGATATGGATATTTTTCACCTCTTCCCGGGGAATCAGGAGTGGACTGGCTTCATCACCGGCTTTTTCCGCCAGGCTGCCCAACACTTCCGCAAACTTGGCGGCATAGGGACGAAAATTCTCCATATTCGTCTGAGCGCCCCTCAGTCTCGAAGTCGCCACCATTCCCATCGCTTTGGTAATCTGCTTGGTCTTTTTTACCGCACCAATCTTATTTTGAACATCTTTTAAACTTGGCATAGAATCAGCCCTTATTTATTCTGTCGCCGATCGAATGGGTGTCTCAAATGAGTGCATATTTAAGCCACTAAAAAATCAACACCCCTTTGCGAAGCCGCTAACGTATTATTTAATGGTATCCTTAAATTCCTCACCGTAGGCTGTTAAGGCATCAGCCATGGTTTGATTCAACTCCTCGGAAAAGACTTCTTTCTCTTTGAGCTCGGAGAATATCTGAGGATATCGGTCTTCAATAAATGCGTATAAACCGGCCTCATATTTCGCCAGGACTTCAATCGGGAATTCATCCAGGTAACCCTTGGTACCGGCAAAAAGAATGGTAACCTGTTTTTCCATCGGTAGGGGCTGATATTGCGGTTGTTTCAGAATCTCCACCAACCGGGCACCACGCGTCAGCTGTTTTTGGGTCGCTTTATCCAAGTCGCTGCCAAACGCGGCGAACGCTTCCAGCTCACGAAACTGGGCAAGGTCCAACCGTAAGGTACCCGCCACCTGTTTCATGGCTTTGACCTGGGCGGCACCACCCACCCGTGAAACCGAGAGACCGACGTTGATCGACGGACGTATACCGGCGAAAAACAGAGAGGGCTCCAGATAGATCTGACCGTCGGTAATGGATATCACGTTGGTGGGGATAAAGGCGGAAACATCGCCCGCCTGGGTTTCAATAATCGGCAATGCCGTCAGTGAGCCGGCGCCCAATTCATCATTCATCTTGGCGGCGCGCTCAAGCAAACGGGAGTGGTTGTAAAAGATGTCACCCGGGTAGGCTTCACGTCCCGGCGGGCGTCTCAACAACAATGAGACCTGGCGGTAAGCAGCCGCTTGTTTGGAAAGATCGTCATAGACAATCAGGGCATGCTGGCCTTTATCACGGTAATATTCACCCATGGCGCACCCGGCGTATGGCGCAATAAACTGCAAGGTGGCGGGGTCACTGGCACAAGCCGAAACGATGGTTGTGTATTCCATAGCGCCGTGTTTTTCTAGAACGGCATGGACTTGGGCCACGGTTGATTGTTTCTGACCGCAGGCCACATAGATGCAGTAGACATCCGACTCTTTCTGGGCCAAAATGGCATCCACGGCACAGGCGGTTTTCCCGATTTGACGGTCACCAATGATCAATTCCCGTTGTCCGCGACCCACCGGTGTCATAGCGTCAACCGCCTTTAGGCCGGTATAACATGGTTCATGAACGCCTTTACGGGCGATAACACCGGGGGCAACCATCTCCACCCGCCGGTTCTCTTTGACATCGATGGGGCCTTTGCCGTCTAGGGGTTCACCCACAGCGGAGACCACCCGTCCCAATACGGCTTCACCCACGGGAACTTCGGCGATGCGACCGGTTCGTTTGACCATGTCGCCTTCCTTGATGTGGATATCTTCGCCCATAATGGCGCAACCCACATTGTCCTCTTCGAGGTTCAGGACCAGCCCCAGGATGCCGCCTGGAAATTCCACCAGCTCCAGGGCCATGGCTTTTTCCAGACCATAAACCCGGGCAATTCCATCACCCACCGAGAGAACGACCCCGGTTTCAGACAGCTCAACCTTTTTGTCATAATCCGTAATCTGTTCCTTGATAATCTGACTAATTTCTTCCGCTTTTAGTTCCATCAGACGCCCTCACCCTTTTTTAATGATTCTCGCATACCGAGTAATTGTGTTTTAATGCTTCCATCCAAAACCAGATCCCCAATACGGGTGACAATGCCACCGATCAGTTTCGGGTCTTGGTTAATTTCAAGAACAACGTCTTTTCCGGTTCGCAGGGAAAGCCCCTTTCGAATCTTATCAATGGCATCGGCAGAAAGCTCAGTGGCCGATGTCACGGTGGCCCGGGCAACCCCTTTAAGCTCATCAGCCAGTTTCTGGTAAAATTCGTCAATGCTGGCGACGAATCCCATACGTCCCTTGTCGAACAATAGTAATAAAAAGGATCGCATAACCTTGGATACACCCAGCCTCTCGATAAGGGTTTCAAGCACCCGCTTCCTGGCACCGGCATCATGCAAAGGGTTGGTAATGGCTTGCTCAAGTGACGGGTTTTGGGCTATTAGGCCGGATATGCCCCCCAATTCAGATCGATACGACTCCGCTTCACCGTCTTGTGTGCCGATCAACAACAATGCTTTGGCATAACGCCTGGCGATGGCTAAATTCTTCACGTTTCCACCACTTTCTTTAGGTAATCGTCTACCAGGCTTTCCTGATCATCGCCTGTAATTTTATCCTTAATAAGACCTTCCGCTTTCATCAGGGCTTTTTCAAGCACATCCTTATAAAGCGTTTCCTTAGCCTGCTTAAATTCGGATTTAATGTTGCGTTTGGCCTGGGATTCCAGTTTTTCAGAAGCAGCTTCGGCTTCTTTTAAAATACGCACTTTGGCGTCCTCGCCCTGACGAATATATTCCGCCACAATCGTCTCGGCTTCTTTATCCAGCGAGGCCAGTTTTTCGTCATATTCGGCCAATTTGGTTTCGGCAACCTTTTTCTTCTCCTCAAGTTCATCCAGCTCGGCCTGGATCCCGGAGATGCGACTACCTAGGGCCTGCTTCACCGGCTTGCGCAGAAGAAAAAAAAGGGCAATAGCCAGAACCGCAAAGTTCATCACGCGATACGTATCCGTGGCCACCCACCCCTTCGCTGCAGGGGCATCATGCCCGCCTTCGGAGGAACTCAACGCCGGAACAACGGTACAAAATAATAAGGCCGCGACTAAAACGACCATCCACGACCCCACCTTGAGCCAACGCTTATTTGATTTAGACTGAAAAGACATCATGATACCGCCCTTCCCAAAATTTTCTCCCCGATGGAACCGGCAAACCCATCAATTTCCTTTTCCAACTCCGCTTTAACTTTCTGCGTATCCGCAATGATACTTTGCTTAACTTTCGCCATTTCCGCCTGAGCCCGGGCATTGATCTTGTCAATGATCACCCGCTCTTCCTCTTTGGCCTCCAGGAGGAAAGCTTCCTTCTCCTTGAGCCCTTTAGCGCGCGCATCTCGCAGCCCTGCATTATAGTCGCGATCTTTTTGGATGGATTCATCGCCGCACCTGTCGATGCGTTGGGTATACCCGTCCATTTTTTCAGACCGCTGACGCAGAATGTTCCGAATTGGTTTGTAGACGACAATGTTTAATATCCAGACCAGAAAGAGAAAATTAATGATCTGGATGAACACCGAGTAGTCAATTTTAATCATCGGCATTCCTCTTTTTTTGTTGTTTTAGGAATCAATCATTTTGCGGCGCTCTATAGCATCCGGTGGTTTGGAATGTCAAAGGTTTTTTGGCTGTTTTTCAGACAGATAAACCAATAATCCGACCGGCTGTTTCGTTCATAAAAAGATAACAACCTGGTATTATATCTTTTTACGGTATTCGGGCGACACATTTAATTTCTACCAAAGCATTTTTAGGTAATCCGGCAACCGCCACAACGGCCCGGGCAGGGCGATGATTCGAAAAGTAAGACGCATAGATTCGGTTAAAATCGGCAAACGCTTCCATATCCGTTAAAAAAACATCCACGGAGAGCACGTCATCTAGCCGGCAACCGCCGGCTTCTAAAATCTGTTGCATATTTTTCAAGGCTTGATTCGCCTGCGAGTCAAAATCTGAACCGGCCATTTCGCCCGACTCGGGTAACATGCCGAGCTGGCCGCTGACGAAAAAAAACGGTTCCGCTACGACTGCCTGGGAGTATGGTCCGATGGCGGCCGGTGCACGATCGGTTGCAATGGTTTGAATCATGTTGAATCTCCTCCTTTTAATACGAATCACTCGTTCGTATTAAATTGAACGGGCGATTGAACGGGTAAGAATACGGTCGGCTGTGATCTACCATTCCAAATTTGCAAAGTCAAAATGCTTGTTAAAAAGCGCCCGTTGCGACCTTGACACCCAGCCCCAAGTTGCCTATGACCGTGACCATGATCCCGCATTCGAAAAATATCGTAAACCGGCGGCTTTTCGGAACGTTCGCAAGCACCATTTCCCTTTCCCTTATCGCACTGATCTTCTGTTGGGGATCGGCGGTTCCCGCGGATGAAGCCAAGACAATTACTTTTCCGATCACCATCGATTATGCCCTGTTAAACGTCTTGACCGTTCATTCCGCTTATACCGACCCCGATAAGACAGCCCGTTTGCTGGAAAGTGAGGACGGATGCACCGCCGTTACCATCTCCGAACCACGCTGGAGCGAAACAAACGGCCTGTTGCGCCTGGAAACTTTTGTGGATCTAAAGGCCGGCAAATCGTTTGGTGAAAACTGCCTGATGCCGATTTCCTGGCAGGGGATTGTGGTCCTGGACCAACGGCCTAAAATCAATCCTGAAAATTGGCACCTCTCTTTTTCCCCCGTTGATTCAAATGTTTTCGATCATGAGCGCCAACCTGTGGTGTTGGCCGGAATCGTAACCAAACTGTTGGAACAGTGGGTATACCCGCATCTTGCCGGACTTCGAATCGATCTGACCCCGCCGGTAACCGATCTCAAACAGACCCTGCTTCCCATGTTTCCGAAAGAATACCGCCAGGGCGCCCAAGCGGTCCTGAACAGCATGCGGCCGGGAGGCACGCAGGTTAAAACAGATCGGGTTTGCATCGATATTCATATCGATATGCCCCTGGTTGTTGATGATGGTGATGATGGTGCCCGCGACAGCCCGCCCGCAGCCGCACTATCCGAAGATGAATTGGATCAATTTATCAAAATCTGGGAAACCTGGGATGCATTTTTGGTTCATTTAATCCTCACGCTGACCGAAAAGCCGCTGACCGATGACCAGAAACAGATCCTTCTCGATACACTGCTCGATACCCGCCATCGCTTCAGCACAGAGCTAGCCGAAGACCGGGTCCGGGGGGATTTTGTTAAAAATCAATTTATCCAGGTATGGAAACAACTGGCTCCGATATTCCGACAGCACCTGACCGACGATTCCCCCGCCCAAAGTCTGGCCTACCTGTCTTTTTTTACGGCTTCCGATGCACTGATCGTTCTCAACGCGATGGGCCCGGCTTTGGGCATTGAGATCAGCCGGGAGGGGCTCATTCGACTGGCCCGGCTGCTGGGTGAATTGCCTCCGGACGCCCTGGCCTATCCGCTCGACCGCGATCATCGGTTACGCGATATACTCGGATTTGATCCGGAAGATGAAATGCCCAATCCTGATGTGCAACCGTTCCCCACGGAATCCAAGCCCCCATACGGAAGCATGAATAATGATTCCGGCCGATGGCATCCACTTACGTTTTTCTTCGGGCCTCGCACGGCTTACGCTGCGGACAAGCCAGCCAAGATGAGCCGCTTGAAACCGTGGATCGTACCAAAATCAGGGGTGGATGATTATCTGGGACGGGTCAGATCGCTGTTGAAACGAACCGCCAATAAAGTCGCCAATAGAAACGAAGGGATAAAAAAACATCGAAAACTCTACGAACGCATTGTCTATTCAACGGCCTGGCAGGAAAGCTGTTTTCGCCAGTTTCATACCAAAAACCGACAACTGATTTATTTACGATCATACAACGGATCTTCGGTGGGATTGATGCAAATCAACGAACGCGTCTGGCGGGGAATATACGATGTCGGTCGTCTGCGGTGGGACATTCATTACAATGCAAAGGCCGGGTGCGAGATCCTGGCAACCTATTTCCAGCGTTATGCGTTAAAAAAACCCGATCGAATCAAATCGCTTAAACCGATCCAGCTGGCAGGTGCCGTCTATGCCATGTACAATGGCGGCCCCAGTCAATTTAAAAAATTCCTCTCTCGAATCAAAACCGGCAAGTATTACCTGAGCGATCGACTATTCAAAGAAAAATTCACCTGGGTCATCGACAATCAATGGGCACCGATTAATCAGTGTCTGGTGGTGGGCTGACCAAAGGCGCGATCTCCCGGGGATGTTCAACCAGGACCTCGGCACCGTTTTCCTTGAGTTCATGACGGGGACGAAATCCCCAGCAGACGCCCACGGCGAACATTCCTGCTGCCCGAGATGTCTTCATATCGATTGCCGTGTCCCCCATATAAAGAAATGATGCCGTCGGTAAGTTCATATATTGCGCCACTTCCCAAGCCCCTGCCGGATCGGGTTTTCGCGGTACATGGGAACGCTGTCCCAGTACGATCTCAAACGTCCAGGGCGAAAAAAAATGGGCCATGCACATCACCGTTATGTCATGGGGTTTGTTAGATAAAACCGCCAGCCGAACACCCCGGTCGGTCAGCTCGTTTAGCATATCGATGATCCCGCTATACGGCTTGGCGCCGTCACGCCAGTTTTGGCTATAATCGTCCAGATAGATTGCCAGGCACTCTTTCTCTATCTTTTCGGACCGTGCCTCCGGTGGTAAGGCCCGGTGGACAAGGACGGCCGCGCCCTCTCCAACAAAATAACGATAATTCTCAACGGGATGGGTTGGGAACCCTTTTTTTAACAGCATTCTATTACCGGCCGCCGCCAACCCATCCACGGTGTCCAGCAAGGTGCCGTCAAGATCGAACAATACCGCCTGAAAGGGTCCTTTCATTTCCAAGCTCCAATCTAACTATTCGTTATTTTGAATTATTTTTGAGTTTCATTTGAAAAAACGCTCCCTTTCCGGATCAACCATCCGTTCAATTATCAGTTGCACCCCGGGATGTAAATGTGTTTTCATATGCATAAAATAACCTTGGAAATAAAAGAAAATGAGATGAGATGACCGTTATCCGATACAATGACACCTTTTCCTGGGATGGATGGGGGGGAAAGTTCAAGCTTTCCAGCGGCAGTTGTCATCTGCGAATCTATGACTTGCAGCCATCGCGTAAACAGGACCCGTTGGTTATTAAATCGATCATTGTCGTTGTTTCCGATCTGCCCGAAACCTATGGGGCAAGCGCTACCTTGTCGATTCGCAGTTGTGCCGGCCACATCGCCACATGCCTGGTGCGCCAATTTCAGATTGCCCCGGAGCGCATGCTCTATATTGAATACCATCCCTCCAAATCTTACGGCCGGGAACAGACGCGGACCATACCGGAACGATATGAAGTGGTGGATTTTGACTGGCGCGACGAAAAGGCGTTTCCCACCAAATGGCGGGAGCTTGATCCAAGTTTGAAAGATAAAGTGGAAGCCTTGCTCAAAGAAGGTTAAGAGAGGTTGCCTTGATTCACGCCGGATTAACAGGCGGCATCGCCACGGGAAAATCCACCGTAAGCAAAATATTCCGGAAGGCTGGTGCGTTTATCATCGATGCCGATAAAATCGCCCATGACTCGGTTCGAAAGGAAAAGCCGGCCTGGCGGGAGATCGTGTCCTATTTCGGGAAAACCATTCTACGCGCAGACGGCGAGATCGACCGTACGCAACTGGGGTCGCTCGTCTTTAATGATGATGGTAAAAAACAAGCATTAAACCGGATTGTTCATCCCCAGGTCCGGCTGGTGATCGATCGGCAAATGGCCACTATTGAAAGGGACCATTCAGGTGGCGCCATTATACTGGATGTGCCTTTATTGATTGAAGTGGGGTGGCATCGAGGTTTAGAGGAGGTCATCCTTGTTTATGCGCCTGAAAATATTCAGCTCAAAAGGCTGATAAGAAGAGACCGTTTGTCTTACAAGGACGCCCGGGCACGTATTCGCGCGCAGATGCCGATTGAAAAGAAAAGAGAGCATGCCAGTATTATCATCGACAACAGTGACGATTTCGACACCACCCGTGAAAGGACATTGGCGGTTTACAACGATCTTGTAGAAAAAGAAAAGAAATGAGCGGTCGGTTATTTCGTACCGAAAATCTTGTCTCCGGCATCCCCCAGACCGGGTAGAATGTAGCCCACTTCATTTAATTTTTCATCGATGGCCGCCACAAAAATATCCACATCCGGATGGGCCTCTTCAACCCGCTTGATTCCCTCGGGGGCAGCCACAACAAAAATACCTTTGATTTTGTTGCAACCGGATTCCTTGATTAAATCGATCGTGGCCATCAGCGTGCCGCCCGTGGCCAACATGGGGTCTAGGATAAGTGCAATCCGCTCTTCCATCTGGCTGGTCATCTTGACGTAGTAACGAACAGGCTCCAGGGTTTCTTCGTTGCGGTAAAGCCCAACGACGCTAACCTTGGCTGATGGAATCAGATCAAGCACGCCCTCCATCATACCCAGACCGGCACGCAAAATGGGAACGACGGTAATTTTCTTGCCTTTGATCCGCTCGACTTCTACAATCCCGGCCCAACCTTCAATCGTTCGAATTTCGGTCTCCAGGTCCTTGGTAGCCTCGTAAGTCAACAGGCTGGCCAACTCGGATGCCAAATCTCGAAAATCCTTGACGCTTACATCCTTTTCGCGCATCAGGCCCAGTTTATGCTTGATCAACGGATGATCCACAACGGTTACCGGCACAATACCCCCCTTCATGAAAGATTGAAAAATGTTACAAACACCTTCCGGCCGAAAAAGAGAGGGTCTATCGAATCAACCGCCAGTCCCCTGCCCCCCTATTTCAGACGGTAAGCCCATATCCATGGCAGTATTGCCTTATTTTTATGCCCCCTGTCAAGGCAGGGATTTGACTTGACATACCCCTTCTGGTAGATCCAGCCGAACCATTCATTCAATTCATAAATATTAATAAATAAGGAAGCCAAGCTATGGAAAGAACACTGTCGATTATCAAGCCGGATGGGGTTGGGAACGGTCTGATCGGGGAGGTCATTTCCCGTCTGGAAAAAAACAACCTGGAGATTTGCGCGGCCAAGTTGATTCACATGTCGCTCAAAGAGGCTGAAGGGTTTTACGCCGTTCACAAAGATAAACCTTTTTTCAGCAGCCTGACGGCTTTCATGTCATCAGGCCCCTGCATGGTGATGGTCCTTCAAGGCGAAGGGGCGATTTCCCGCTATCGGGATTTAATGGGCGCCACCAATCATAAGGAAGCGGCCGAAGGGACAATCCGGCGGGACTTCGCGACCGATATCGAAAAAAACGTGGTCCATGGCTCGGATGCCCCGGAAACGGCGGCCACCGAAATCAAATACTTTTTCAGTGAGCTTGAGATCGTCGTATAGTCGATAGTGGAAAAATGTCAGAGAAAAAGCACGACAACATCACCGTAGTACTCAAAGGCCCCCGCTACCCTGAAAATATCGGCGCGGTGGCCCGCGCCATGCGAAACATGGGCCTCGGTAGCTTGTCGGTTGTCAACCCGGAAAATTTCGACCTTCAGCGGATCATGAAGCTGGCCACCCACGAGGGCGCCGATGTGGTTGACCGGATATCCCGATATGACAATTTGGCCGAGGCCTTGGCCGACATGCAATATGTGGTGGGCACAACAGCCCGATTGGGACGGCAGCGTCCCGTTGTGGTTTCACCCGCGACGGCCGCCGATAGGCTCATGGCCCTGGCCGAAAATAACCGCGTGGCACTGCTTTTCGGACCTGAGGATCGCGGCCTGACAAACGCGGACTTGCGCCTGTGCCATATACTCGTCAATATCCCCACCGCCGGTTTTTCCTCCATCAACCTGGCCCAGGCCGTCATGCTGGTGTGTTACGAGGTACGCAAAGCCGGAATGCAAGAACCTTCAACACCGCTACCCAGACTGGCGGCCCGCCACGAACTGGATGGTATGTACGCAACGCTGAAAGAGATTCTGACCCGCATCGATCACATCAATAAGGAAAATCCGGACTACTGGATGAATAAAGTCCGCCGTTTCGGTAACCGTATCCAATTACGGTCCGGTGAGGTGAGCGTCATCCGTGGAATCTGTCGCCAAATCGATTGGTATGGGAAAAAATGTTTTCAGGATGGTCGGGAGGCGGCGGAAAAGTTGAATGCGAAAATATCGGAAAAAAGCAGCGGATAGCAATAAAACCGGTTCACAATACGTAAACCGGTTTCGCTGACCGGACTAATCCGAATCGCTCTTGAGAACGGACAGAAAAGCCTGTTGGGGAATCTCCACCTTACCGACCATCTTCATCCGTTTTTTCCCCTTCTTTTGCTTCTCCAATAATTTCCGTTTGCGGGATATATCGCCGCCGTAACATTTGGCAGTCACATCCTTGCGAAAAGCCGAAACCGTTTTGCGGGCAATAACGTTTCCCCCAATGGCGCCCTGAATGGCGATTTTAAACATTTGGCGGGGAATTTCATCTCTGAGCTTGGTACAGGCCGAGCGCGCCCTTTCCACGGCTCTTTCCCGGTGTACCAGTTGGGACAGCGCATCAACTTTATCGCCGTTGATGAGGATGTCGAGTTTCACCAGGTCGGTTTCCCGGTAATCGATGAGGTCGTAATCAAACGATCCATACCCTTGGGTCACCGACTTCAGCTTGTCGTAAAAATCGTAAACCACCTCCGCCAGGGGCAACTCAAAAATCATTTCGAGCCGTTCGCTGGTGAGGTATTGGTAGTTTTTGTTGATCCCGCGACGATCCAGGCACAATTTCATCACCACCCCCATATACCGGTCGGGAATGATAATGGCCGCGCGAATAAACGGCTCTTTACAGGCCAGAATATCCGTCGGGTCCGGAAACAGCGCGGGATTGTCGATGGCCTCGGTGGTACCGTCATTAAAAATAATCTCGTATCCGACGGACGGTGCCGTCAGAATCAATGAAAGATCGTATTCGCGTTCGAGCCGTTCCTGCACGACTTCAAGGTGGAGCAAACCAAGAAAACCGCAACGGAAACCAAACCCGAGCGCCACTGATGAATCCTTTTCGTAAACCAGGGACGCATCATTTAATGCCAGTTTTTCCAGCCCGACGGTCAAGTCTTCGTAATCGTCCGACGCAACCGGATAGATTGAAGAGAAAACAACCGGCTTGGCTTGCTTAAACCCCGGCATGGGGCCATCGCACGCCCGATCCCGGTGCGTTACCGTGTCACCGCAGCGTGTGTCGCTCACCGTTTTAATACCGGCAATCAGGTAACCGACCTCGCCGGCCGATAGGATCCGGGCCGGTTCTCTTTTTAACCGGAAAAACCCCACCTCCTCAACCTTGTGCAGTGCGTTATTGGACATAAAGCGGACCCAGTCCCCCGGCTTGACGGTCCCGTCAAAAATTCGAAAATGGACCACCGTACCTCGAAACGGGTCATAATGACTGTCGAAAATCAAGGCCCGCAAAGGCGCCTGCGGGTCTCCTTGGGGCGCTGGCAGGCGGTTGACGACCCCCTCCAGCACCTCCTTGACCCCGGTGCCCTCTTTGGCCGACACCAAAATGGCCTCGCTGGGATCCAACCCCAGGTCTTTCTCTATCTGCCTTTTCACCCGTTCGATGTCCGCCGAAGGCAGATCAATTTTGTTGACCACCGGAATAATCTCAAGGTCATCTTCTAGGGCCAGATAAAAATTGGCCAGGGTCTGGGCTTCCACCCCCTGGCTGGCATCAATTAAAAGCAACGCCCCTTCGCAGGAAGCCAGGGCCCGGGAGACTTCATAGGAAAAATCCACATGGCCGGGTGTATCGATTAAATTCAGGGCATAATTCTCGCCGCCGGGAGTGATATGGGGGAGACAGATGGTCTGACTTTTGATCGTAATCCCCCGCTCCCGCTCAATATCCATCGTATCCAGGATTTGATTTTGAAAATCACGGTCGGAAACCATGCCGCTAGCCTGAATGAGTCGGTCGGACAAGGTCGATTTGCCATGGTCGATGTGGGCGATGATACTAAAATTGCGTATGTTTTTCATAGGATGTGACTATCTGTAACCATTTTTTAGTGTTGCGGTTAATTTGAAAAAGCCGTTTTCTTATATCAGGAACTTGCGAGACTTCAATAAAAATGATCATTGTGCTATGGTCTTCGATACAAATTTTTGATAAAGAGAAATGTTAATACATTTTGGTCGAAATGGGTATCTTTCAATTACAGTGAGATACTTGGCTATTTAATTTACATGGATTGAGGCCATTGGGCACGCATATTCTCATCGTTGATGACAACAAGGATATCAGAAACTTTTTAATCGATTTCCTGGTTGCCAAAGGTTTTAAGTGTATCTCTACCGGTAGTTCTGAAGAGGCCCTTGAAATCATTGAAAACAACACGATTCAGATCGTGGTTGCCGACATTATTTTGCCCGGCATCAGCGGGCTTGAACTCGCAGCTAAAATCAAACAAAAACACCCGAATATCGATATCATTATTATGACCGGGCACGGACGCGAGTTTTCCTATGAAGAGGCCGTACGGAAAGGCGCCAGTGACATGGTGGTCAAACCCTTTCGGGCCGAAGAGCTGCAACTTCGGATTGAAAGGACATTGTCCGAACAACGGATGCGCACGGAACGTAAAATCATCCTGGAAGAACTAAAGCGACTGGCCATCACGGACGATTTGACCAAATTATTTAACTCCCGCCATTTTTACCAACGCGTAAGAGACGAAATCAACCGGTCACGGCGATACCAGACACCGCTCTCCCTTCTTTTGCTCGACATCGATTTTTTTAAAAATTACAATGATAATTACGGCCATCTGGAGGGGAATAAGGTATTGTTCGCGCTGGGCGAAGCGATTCAAGCCTGCTTGCGAAGCATGGATACCGCTTACCGCTATGGCGGTGAGGAATTCACCGTTCTTTTGCCCCAAACCACTTGTAATGAAGCGATGACCGTGGCCAATCGGATCAAAGAATCGGTGGCCAACCTAACCTTTAAGCCACGTCAGGATGAAACGACCCATATCACCATCAGTATCGGTGTGACCGAATACCGCCACGGCGATGCCACTGAACTTTTTGTTAAAAGGGCTGACCAGGCCATGTACCTCTCCAAGGAAAATGGTCGTAACAAAGTGACGATTCTATCCGCTGACGATGAGATAAAACCGCAATCGAACCCCCAATGACCGACTATTTGTTCCTCTCGTCCCAGGCCCACCCTATCCCCGACACGCGCATAGATCAACTGATCACCCTTTATCGTGAGGCCGGATGGTGGGAAAGTCCCCATAACGACCGGGGCCATGTTCGACGAATGGTAGCCGGTAGCCACTGTTTTATGGTGGCTGAGATAAATGATGAATACATCGGCATGGGCCGGGCGATAAGCGATGGCGAAAGCGATGCGTACATTCAGGACATCACCGTGAAGGCCACCCACCGTAAAAAGGGAATTGGCAGTCAGATCGTTAAACGCCTGGCGGAACAGGTCGAGGCCGACGGATTAAAATGGCTCGGTTTGATCGCCGAAAGAGATACCCACGCTTTTTACGAGCCCCTCGGCTTTAAACCCATGCCCAATGCCACGCCCATGCTAAAATTAATTTCATGATCTTTGACCCCTTAACACCGGCCGACCATTCACGGTTTAAACCCTTTTTTAAACACCAACCCCATGATTTGTGTTCCTACTCATTGCTATCCGTCATTGTCTGGCAGAATGACGCGTACCGTCCTTTGGCGGCCATTAAAGACGACACCCTCATCATCAGTGCGGATTTTGCCCGACATCCGGAAAAACGATATCTCCTTTTGCCGGTGTCGCCAAAAAAAGAATATCCGCCCCAAGCCTTACACGGTTTGGCTCACTCGGCCGGATACAACAGGTATTGGTTTGTTCCGGACAGCTATATTAAAAAACACGGTGATGCGACGATTCGGTCCTATTTCACGATCGAACCGCAACCGGAATATGATGACTATATTTACCGCCGGAAAGATTTGGCAAATCTTCGCGGTAATCGGTTTTCAAAAAAACGAAACCTGATCAAGCAATTTGAGCGGGAATACGTAAACAGCAACCGCGCTCGCATTGAAAAAGTCACAGCCGGGTCCGCGGATGAATGCGTCGAATTTATTGAGGCCTGGTGTCTAGAGCGTGAGTGCGATGCCGACGCGCAAAGTGAAATGGCCTGCGAGAAACAGGCCGTTCTCAATGCCATCTGGAACTTAGACGCCCTTGAAGCGAACGGCCTGTTGCTGCGCATCGACGGTAAGGTTTGTGCCTTTGGTATCGGCGCCTATTTAACAGACGATATGGGTGTGCTCCATTTCGAGAAGGCCTTTACGAAAATGAAGGGCTTATACCAATATTTTGACAAAGAATGCGCCCGGCGTCTCTTTACGACCGAGACATTTATCAACAAAGAGAGCGATATGGGCGAACCCAACCTTGCCAGGGCTAAAAAATCCTACCATCCGATTCGGATGATTCAATCGTATCAACTGACCCTTCGAGATTAGACCGAAAATTCACCTGCAACAGCAAATCGCCCCGCCGGCCATCCGGCATGAGCTTGCCCTGCCCTTTCAACCGCAACTGTTTACCGACTTCAATACCGGCCGGCACCGTTACCTTGATTAACCGTTTTTGAAATCCCCAGGGAATATTGACGATCTTAATGGCGCCGCGAAGGGCTTCTATGGGCGTCACCTCAAGGATACCGTAAAGATTGGGATCGCGGTCGTCGACAGGGATTGGGCGAATGACCTGTAGCCTATCGGAATGCTTTTTAATAGTGGCGTTTGATATGACGCTTGAAGCGCCGGTATGGGGAAGTTGATCGAAAAGCTTTAATAAAAGAATCCCAAAAATGAATCCGCCAATATGGGCCCACCAGGCAATACCCCCACCTGTGCCGCTACTGGCTGCAGCGCTGAAAAACTGCATTAAAAACCAGAAACCAAGGAAGAAGTAGGCCGGAATTTCAACGATAAGGATCAAGACCAGCGTCAATATTTTAGCGCGGGGGTACAAAATAAAGTAGGCCCCCATCACACCGGCGATCGCGCCGCTTGCCCCAATAGTCGGCACGTTTGATCCGATATTCAAAATCAAATGGGACAGACCCGAGGCCAGGCCGCAGGCCAGGTAAAACACCAAATACCGCAATGGACCCAGGCGATCCTCCACATTGTCGCCAAATATCCATAACGACCACATATTGCCCAACAGGTGTAAAAATCCGCCGTGCAAAAACATAAAGCTGAAAAAAGAAAAGGCCTGTTGAATCCAGGTGAAATACCCGGACAATTGCGGATCCGTGTACCGCGCGGGCACCAGGCCGTATATATAGACCAGCCGCCCCCCTTCTCCACCGGCGGTGAGTTGCAATAAGTAGATAAGCACATTGATCCCGATGATGGCTGTGGTGACCACCGGGTAGTTACGGGAAGGGATCGTATCACGAATGGGAACTATCACATATCACCCTGACTGGGAGTTGTTAACCCACCTGTCCCCGGGAAAATGCGGAGGCCGGAAAAATGTGCCAGAAAAATGCGGTAGATTTCCCGCATCAGCCCCTAACCCGCTATTCGTCCCGTCAACCTGCCAGGGATCGAATTCGGTCAAGGTTATCCACCAGCTTTTGTTGCCTCGCCATCAGATCGGCATGTTTATCGCGACTTTTGGCGACAATATCGGCGGGGGCTTTTTCCACATAGCTCGGGTTGTCCAGTTTCTTGGTAAGGCCCATCATTTCCTTGTCGATTTTTGCCACGGCTTTTTCGAGTCGTGAAATCTCCTTATCAAAATCGATGACGCCGGCCAGCGATACATACAATGTCACCTCAGCAACCACGGCGACCGCAGCCGTTTCCGGGCGCTTGCCGACCGTTTCAACGGTCAATGCTTTGAGTCGGGCCAGCTCGGTGATCAAATCCTGATTTCGCGTGAGACGATCCAAGGTTGGGTCATCGTCAGATTGAATCACGGTATGAAGTTTGACCGCCGGCGAGATGTTCATTTCCCCACGAATATTGCGAACCGCGCTGATAATTCCCGTAATCAGATCCATTTCCACTTCGGCCCCTGGGTCTCGAGCCACTACGCCATCACCGGTTGCATCCGGAAATACGGCGCACATCACCGAGCCTTGGGTTTGGGGAAGCTTGTGCCAGATCTCTTCGCTGACAAAAGGTGCAAAGGGGTGCAACAAGATGAGCGTATCCTTGAGCACGTTCGCCAGAACCTGCCGTGTCACCGCTTTCTGTTTTTCTCCGGCATCTCCGTAAAGGGCCGGCTTAATCGCTTCCAAATACCAATCACAGAGTTCATGCCAGATAAACCGATATAAGGATCCGGCGGCATCGTTAAAACGGTATTCGTCCAGTCCGTTCCCGACGTCGGCGGTGACGCTGTTGAGTCGCGAAAGAATCCAGCGATCCGGCAGGTTTAAATTTTTCCGTTCAATGGGGGTTTGTTCCGCATCGATATGCATCAGGGCAAACCGGGCCGCATTCCATATTTTGTTAATGAAATGCCGGTAGCCTTCCACCCTTTTTTCATCCATTCGAATGTCACGCCCCTGGGCGGCAAAGGCGGCCAGCGTATACCTGAATGCGTCCGTGCCGAACTCATCCATGACGGTCAATGGGTCGATGACGTTGCCCTTGGACTTGCTCATCTTATCCCCATGCTTGTCCCGGACCAGGGCATGCACGTAAACATCCTTAAAGGGGATATCATCCATAAAATGGATCCCCATCATCATCATGCGGGCAACCCAGAAAAAGAGAATATCAAAGCCGGTCACCAGTACGGCGGTGGGATAAAATGTTTCCAGCAGCGGTGTTTTATCCGGCCAGCCCATGGTGGAGAAAGGCCAGAGGGCGGAGCTGAACCAGGTGTCGAGCACATCCGTTTCCTGAACCAGTTTTTCACTATCGCAGGCAGAACATCGTAATGGGGCCTCCTCGGCAACAATAACCTCTCCACAATCATCGCACGTCCACGCGGGAATCTGGTGCCCCCACCAGATCTGGCGCGAAATACACCAGTCGCGAATGTTATCCATCCAGTTAAAATAGGACTTGTTCCAGGTGGTGGGAACGATGTGGGTTTGGCCCTCCTTAACCGCGGCAGCCGCTTTCTCCGCCAGTGGTTTGGTTTTGACGAACCATTGCTTGGACAGATTCGGCTCTACGATCGAATGGCAACGGTAGCAGTGGCCAACACTATGATCATGGGGTTCAATCTTGATCAGCAGGTCTTCTTCTTTTAGTGCGTCAACCACAGCCTTGCGGCAATCAAAGCGATCCATTCCCTCAAAGCGCCCCGCCGCAGCGGTCATGCATCCGTCTTCACCGATCACCTTTTCAATGGCCAAATCGTGGCGGCGGCCGATTTCAAAGTCATTCGGATCATGGGCAGGTGTCACTTTTAATCCACCGGTACCAAAAGACATATCTACATATCGGTCACGAATGATGGGAATCTGCCGCTCCATCAACGGCAAAATAACCGCCTCATGCGCCATATCAAAGTAGCGCTCGTCATCGGGGTTAACCGCCACAGCGGTGTCGCCCAACATGGTTTCGGGTCGCGTGGTAGCCACCACAATACCCCCGTTTCCATCTGGAAACGGATATCGAATATGATAGAGCCGGCCTTCAATATCTTCATGTTCAACTTCTAAATCGGACAGGGCCGTATGGCAACGGTGACACCAATTAATGATGTAATTCCCCTTGTAAATCAAATCCTGCTGATAAAGGGCGACAAATACCTTACGAACGGCCCGGGAAAGCCCTTCGTCCATGGTAAAGCGTTCCCGCTCCCAGTCGCAGGATGCCCCGATCCGTTTCAGCTGATTGATGATCGCACTGCCGTACTGTTTGCGCCACTTCCAGACCTGTTCGATAAACTTATCCCGGCCGAGTTCGTGACGGCTCTGTCCATCTTCATGCAGCTTGCGCTCTACGACGTTCTGGGTGGCGATACCCGCATGATCCGTTCCGGGCATCCATAGCACGTTGTCTCCCCGCAGCCGACGATACCGGCAGAGGATATCCTGCAACGTGATATTCAGGGCATGCCCCATGTGGAGCACACCGGTCACATTGGGCGGCGGAATAACGATAGCGTAGGCCGGTCGGTCACTGGTTTCGGCGGCGGCAAACATCCGCTCCTTTTCCCAAAAATCATACCACCGTTTTTCCACATCTTTTGGCTCATAGCCTTTGGCGAGTGTATCTGACCCCATACTGATTGACTCCATCTCCAAAAATAATGGGGATTATAAATAATCCCCAAGGTAGACAAAAAGAACCCGATTTTACAGGCCGGAAAATCAGTTCCCCGGCCTTTGTATGTCAGGTTGCCGCATCAATTTATTTTGTCGCATTACGCATTGTGAAGGGTTTTTTTAATTTTTTCGATCTCGGCGGTTACTTTTCGCTGCACAACTTCTACCAGAAGGCTCTCGATCCGTTCGCCATAAATTTTTTCAATGGTTTTTTCAAGTGCCTTTTCGACTTGATCAGGGGTGACCGAAAGATTTGGCGCATCCTCAACCACATCGACCAGATCAATAATTCCCTCATCGTTCTCCGCGGGTTCCATCACCTCGTCTATCAAATCAATAATATCTTCTTCGTCCCCAACATCTCCCAAAACTTCTTCAGTTAAAAGGATGGGCTCTTCGTCATCGGGCAAAGTGTCGTCGAATGGATTTTCCGTGTCGTTCGTGCTCATTAATCACTCCTGTCGATTGTTATGGAAAATCGTATTTCCAAGAAGCGAGTTGCATTATACTATTTTGTTAATGGATTTGCTATCATGATCGGCCAATTGTGTCAACATGTTTGATTTCCAACAGATTTTTCGCTACGATCAAAAAAAACAGCCCGACAAACGCGTCGAAAAATGAATGGCGACCACCAAAATCAGGGACGCCGATTTTTTTTCAGGTACCCTTAAAACAGGAAAAAGGATCGTATGGGTCACCTTGTCGAAGACAACCGGAGGAGAGATGCGCCGATTTTTCATACATCCGGACCGGATTAAGGCCTCGGAATTTTACCTTTCCGGTCGTGAAGCAAGACACTTACGGGTTGTCTTGCGCATGTCGGCAGGTGATCGCGTGATCCTGTTTGACGGTACAGGAACCGAATATGGCGCCCGTATCGCATCGGTACATTCCGATCGCGTCATATTCGAGATCCTTGAAACCCATTCGTCCCCAACAGAACCTCAGGTAAAGCTGACCATTGCCCAGGCCCTTTTGAAAAAAAGGAAAATGGACGGCATTATTCGGCAACTTACCGAGATCGGCATTCACCATTGGCGTCCCTTCATTTCGCACAGGTCCATCCCCCGGCCAATTGAAAAAAAGCGGCTAACGCAGACAAAACGCTGGGAAACCATTGCCATCGAAGCGGTCAAGCAATGCCGCCGCAGCAGCCCCCCCACGATCTCACCGCCGGTGTCCTTTGATGACATCCTGACGGCATCCCGCGACCATTCGACACGGGTGATCCTCTGGGAAAAAGGCACCATACCGTTGGTCAGCCGGTTGCCGGAGCCACCTTTCAATCAAAAAATGTCGATGTTCCTCATCCTCGGCCCGGAAGGGGGCTTTTCCCAATCCGAGGTCGAATCAGCAAAAACAGCCGGCTTTGTCACCGCCACGCTCGGCCCACGCATTCTAAGGGCCGAAACCGCTGCCCTAACCGCCACCATCCTTGCCATGCATCATTCCGGAGGATTGGACTAATTTACGCTTGACAAGTTACCCGCCATTGATTTAGTAATTCCATCAAATTTCGAGCCGAGGTAGCTCAGTCGGTAGAGCAGGGGACTGAAAATCCCCGTGTCGGCAGTTCGATTCTGTCCCTCGGCACCAATAATATTAAGGGGTTACGTCATAAGGCGTAATCCTTTTTTATTTGACAAATACGGATTGTCCATGAATAGTCCATGAAAATTTAAATTATATACTCTTTTTTGAATAAGTATGATCGGGCATATGAAATAAGAAATTTGATATCAAAGGATTGTGAGCGCTGGATGTGAGCTATGTATGCGACTTTTCAAGGGGTTATGGGCGAGGTTATTAAAAAAGACAGTGTTAATTTTTAAAATAAGAATTTTGGTGAATTTGACCCGATTTGGTCGTTTATTGGCACGATAAATAAGAAAAATGAAAGTGCTTCAAAACGAGAATTTTATCGATTAAGATGTAGCTGTTGAAATTTGATCATACGATTTACGATCGTTGGTTACGAATGAATCTGACGAACTGATAATATCCATGCTACATCACCATCGCGGCACAACCTTGACCGATGATGATATCACCACCTTCAACCAGCTTCAGTTTTTACTTAATTCGGAATAGTGGTCTGGTGGAGATGAGTTGGAGATATTAATGGTCGTCCAACTCGGATCCCGCTTGTGATGTGCCGACCGAAATTTAACTTATCAAAAAGGAGTGGCCATGTTCATATCGTGGCTGAATTAAAGAACCATCACGCGCCGCGAGACGTGTCGGTATTTTGTTAAAAAAAGTCAAAGAAATCAAAAGTGTATTAATCTTTAATACATCGGACGCTTCCCCCAAAACCACGAAGGGTGGCATATACGCTGGCGCTGTTGTCAGAGAAGCTTAGGACGTAGGACAAGAAACCATCACCAGCGTTAAAAATCGAACTACTCCAGTAGAAGCCATAAACGCCTGCCGAGCTGATCGTGCCATCATCTTGATTGCGGATGCCTGCAACAACGAGCTTCAGGGGAGAGGCGAAAGCACCTGCAGATTCATCGGATAACCATGAAGCCCTTTCAGTGGCCCATTCCGTTTCCGTGGGTAGTCTGAAACTATCGGGACATGGATTGTTGATGCCCGTGCCCGGTTGCCACAAGTTATTGTTTTGTGGACTCCTCCAGTCGAAGAGTGATGATGGGTTTGGCGTGATAAAATTATCGTGGCCGGGAACATTGCCGCTACTAATGGATGTGGTTGTGTCACTCCCACGATCTTCGTGTCCATCAGCAAGCCGGCCCCATTGATACAGCCAACCAAACGCCTGGTAATCATTAAATCTTTCGGCCACTCTAACCGCACCAAGATTACGGTCCATCCATACTCTACCACCGGCAGAGGTAACTGTTGGAATTTCACCACCACTATCGGATATAAGTGGAATGATCACCACTTTGTTCTGAGCTAAGCTAATGCCAGCCAAAAGGGAGCAAGCAAAAAATACAAAAACGATGAATACTTTGAATTTCATGGCGGCCTCCTTTAATTTGTTGCATTTCTATATGTTGTGGGACAATGGAGTGCCAAACGGGTTGTGATTGCATACCTGGATACCAAATATCAGGGCAATAAAGATTTATTGAGACTATCGTGCCCTCCATCCCTTCGAAAATACTGCCAGAAATCTAATATTCCAGCAAGATAAAATGTGGTGATACTATCAAATCATTGGGAGTATGCTGATTTGTGACACCATTTTTCGCTAAGGTCGCCGAAATACAATTCTATTCTCTTATCAAAGGTTTGAGGAAGGTTGTGATCAACAACAGATATCATAACTGGTTGATGAATATTCACTTAGTAATCTTAAACCGATGGGTCATTCTGAGTTTGTTCTTTTTGCTAATATCTCCATATCTATTTGTTTTATAGGGGCTAAGCCACACTATATTCCTCAACCATTGAAGCGATTATTTCACGGTCCCTGGGCGATATCATTATAAATCGAACACCAATTGCAGTATATACAGTTTCATCAGTAACCATCGGTCCCATCCATATCTTTTCGCACGTCACCGGTGCTTCATGTTCTTCAGATAATTTGATGGTGATTTCAAACTCATCGCCAATATCAGGTGATTCACAAAACAAGAGAAGTGCAATACCGCTTATGCTGATGTTTGCGGTCTGGCCCTTGATGACACCTATGAGGATGAAATCGGCGTCCTGAAGCAGGCGTTGGCTTTGCCGGCCACGTGTGTGCCCACGCGGATCATTGCCACCTCCAGGATACCGGCTTGACATCATGAGACGTAGTACCCTGATTCGTAAATACGGTTACGTACAAAAACTTAACCGGTCAGTAATGAACCAAGCTGCTAAGTTAATAACATTGGATTTTTAGTTGTGAACTAAAGACCAATACGTTATTCGTATTAGCCCTCATTGATTTGCGATATTTACCGCAGAAGTCATTTATCTGTTGGAAAGTACATATTCTTTTTTTATTCCCAATTTTTTCATCCGTGATTCCAAGGTTGTCGGCTTAATATCCAAGATAGCGGCAACGCCATCTTCTCCTCTAACTTTGCCATTACAATGTCTTAATACCTGCAGGATATGTTGGCTTTCCAGTTCTTTTAATGTTTTAAACCGAGCTGCACCCAAAAATGCTGTGTCTGTCGAATACTTGCTGCCCTTGGGAATTGTTACACTAAGCGCACTCCTGTCAGCTAAAATGACAGCTTTCTCGATAACATGCTCAAGCTCACGAATATTTCCCGGCCAATTGTAATCCAACATCTCCTTGAGGCTCTCATCCGTGAGCGTTTCGATCTCTTTATGCATTTTTTTTGAAGCTCTTTTTATAAAATGCGCTGCCAGCAATGGAATATCCTCCTTTCGATCACGTAACGGTGGTAGATAGATAGGAAATACACTCAGGCGGTAAAATAGGTCTGATCGAAACTCTTCTGTTGAAACCATTTTGAGCAGGTCACGATTCGTTGCGGCAATAATCCGAATGTCTATTCTTAGCGTGTTTTTGCCGCCAATGCGTTCGATTTCCTTCTCCTGAAGTACCCGTAAAATTTTTGCCTGGAGTTCTTTAGGAAGTTCGCCAATTTCATCAAGAAAAATCGTACTCTCGTCGGCAAGTTCAAACTTGCCAATTCTTCTTTCGATAGCTCCCGTAAAGCTGCCTTTTTCATGTCCAAACAGTTCAGACTCGATCAATTGAGGATATAATGCAGCGCAATTTACCTTAAGAAGTGTGCGGTCTTTTTGCGGCGATAGTTTGTGAATTGCTCGTGCTATAAGTTCTTTGCCAGTTCCGGTTTCTCCCTGGATTAATACGGTACTGCCTGTGGGGGCAACCTGACTGACTTTTTGAAGAACCTCTCGTAAAGCGGAACTAGTACCGATAATTTCCTCAAAATTGTGCTCTGTCTTGATTTCCTCTTCAAGATACATTTTTTCTTGCTTCAATTGTTTGAAGGCAAGCAGGTTATCAAGCACTAAGGAAATTTGAGCGATACTGTGTTCCAAAATATTCAAATGTTTGGCTGCGTAGGCATTGTTCTTTTTTGATGAAAATATGATATGTGCCGACTTGCCCATACTCAGATTAAAAGGAAGACGCAGAACTGATTTTATAATGTATGCCTTTTTAGAATATGCATAAATTGGGAAACTGTCGCAAAGTTCATTATATTTTTTTTTTGTAAAGATACCCGGCAATTTATCCAAAGAATTTTTATTTTCTTCCAAAATTCTTAATTCCTGAGCGGCTTTCTTTGAAATCTGGTCATTAATCGACCGAAAGTTGCCCGCCTTCGTTTTTTCTAAAGTAACCCAATCCGTCAAGAGTCCAGATCTGCTCCATATTCGTAACGCCATGATGTCAAATGGAATATGATCATTTAATAGTTTTGCCAAAGTGAGACAAAGCTCCTCTTTAGTGTTTGTGTTCAACAAAGCATTGTTAATGGATAATTGAAAAGATTTGTCTTTCTCTCCATCCTCGAGTTCTTCTTTTGTTAAAATATTTTGGATGGCTACCGCGAGCTGGTTAGCGATGCTCTGATAAAAGGACTGTTGGCTCACCTGATAGGTAAATTTTTCTTTAAAATAAAGAAGCAACAAGCCGACCTCACGACCGCCTGAACGTAATTTAAGATGGAATGAATATCTAAATCCGGATTGTAGTATCCATTGAATATAGGGATCGCTAGGAAATCTTTTAGCTAAATTTATTAGTTGCCACCCATAAAGGTCCTTTTGCCTTAAAAAATATTCAACAGGCGAATCTTTGATAGGTAAAACATTATCCGAAATTTTTTCTGACAATCGATTCGAAAAACTTTTCGTTGAATCGGTATTCAGATAATGCATATAGTCCCGGCCCTGATTCAAAAGGACAATCACTGCGGCATCATCAAAACCAACCAGTCTTTGAAGCTCATTCATTGCAATCTTGTATAGGTCTTTTTTGTCGCTTATGGAGGCAATGGAAGCATTTATCTCCAAAAGCGATTTTAACTGTTGTTTTTCCATGATGAGTCAAAATCCTTTCATAAGTTTGTTCCAGAATATGGTTATCAAATTATAATTTTCAATGAAAACTACGAGATATCGGATGTAGTTTTTGCATTAATACGAAATTTAGTAGGTAAAGTAAATGATAAGATTCTGCTGAAGTATCAAAAATGATAGCTAAATATTACATTATTTCTATATTTTCAGTTAGATATAATTATTGTGGTCAGTGTTTACATAAATTGGCATCGATTATGCGAATAATAGAGTCTTGACTGACGGAACAATTATGAAAATTGCTGATAGAATTTTAAACCTGGATGCTGAGCCTGCTAAACTAATAGCTACTTTAAATTCTGAAAGTGGTTATATGACTTTGGCTGAGGCACCTGTGTTTTCAGACGGATATTTTGAGATGAACTTACCGGATATTGTTATAGGATACAGTTACTTATATTCACCTACGAATGTCTGTGAGGACTTAAATATTGATCCGGAGTCACTTAAAATTGCGATTGTTGATACCTTTTGGTTATTTGATTCAAATCAACGTATAATCGGGTATATTTTTCAAGGTTCCACGCAGGAATCGATGAAAGGTAAATTGGGGGAAAAAGTGGTTTCGAGATGGTATGCAAATCAAAGGAGCCAAATAAGAGGTACAGCAAGCTGCCACTCCGATGGATTGTGCGCTAATTTCAAGCTGAATCTGAAAAAAGGCTGGAATGATGTTGTCAGGTATTTTCATTCTGAAGCGCAAGAAAAAATTCATACATGCAAAAATACTGAATCAATGTCTTGGTTTATGTCTAAAGTGACGGTTACACAAAAAAAACCATTGTTTGAAAGATTCTTAACACAATAATGGCTTATTATAAATGAAACCAACGTTCATGCTGTATCCGTTGAAATCACCATCACAGAAATTAAAACAGCCAATCTTCCGATAAGGATGGCACCTATATTACTGTCGTACTCTGAAAAACGAACCCATGACGTAAATATGGCGAAAAAGGATAAAGATGGAAAGACAGAAGCATCCGGATATGATGGCAGAAGCAAATGCGAGTGACACCTCTGCCGCTAAAGAAAAAATCAGAAATCAGTTCAAACGGTTGCGCCTTTGGCTGTCTGTAGGGCTTATTCTCTGCTTTGCCTTGCCACTTTTGGTGCTTTCCAGTTATTTCCATATTCAATTCAACTCTACACTAAAAAACTCAGAAAAACTCAGCCTTTCAGCCCTTTCCGAAAGTCAGAGAAACACAATCGATCTTTATCTCCAAGAAAGGGTTGTTAACCTATTCAGTCTTTTTCATTACACTGAACTAAACCTGAAACCGATAAAAAAGGAAATGGAATATTATTTAGAAAATTTAAGGCAGTCCAGCGATTCTTTTATTGATGTCGGTTTTATCAACTCCAATGGAATTCAAACGGGTTACGCTGGACCCTTCGACTACCTTCAAGGAAAAGACTACAGCAATGAAACCTGGTTTAAAGGCCTGATAAAGCAAGATAAGAACTATATTATCAGTAATATATATCTGGGGTTCAGGAACAAACCGCATTTTACCATTGCTACCAAACAGATGATTGACGGCAAGTTCTATATAATGCGGGCAACACTCGACCCGGATAAATTCTACATATTTCTAAGAGTTCTAAGCCACGGTAAAAATGTCGATTCTTCTATCATAAACGATAAGGGAATTTACCAAATTGTGGATCCGGGTAGGGGAAAATTGCTTGGTAAAAGCGATTTTATACCGATTAGAGCCAAAGAGTCTGGTTTTCAGGAAATGGAAAACAGTCTCATCGCATTCAGTTGGTTAAATCATCAAGGAG
>CAWJQU010000009.1:0-57138 GCA_963845145.1 uncultured delta proteobacterium | reverse complement strand
GTGAATGAAAAACATGTAGGGCGACGGATTGATATACCGCTGGGCCCGGTACAGTTGCCAAAAATCCGGAGGCGTCTCGCAGATAAACGGCTGGGAAATCACCGCCTGAATGATGTCGCCGGCCCGTATCGCGCGCTTTACCTCATGAATCTGGTCACGGTAGCGCTTCGGGGATATTTGCGGGAGCAGACCACAATCTTTGGGGGCGGTGGCTCGGGCGTTGACGGTTTGGTTTTTATGTCGCCGATGATCCGGTTGATCCGCTGGATGGCGTCTGCATAATCGATCCCCATCTGGGTTTCATCTTGGGTGTTATCAGCCCCATTGTCTTCTAAAAAAGCGGTGACGACGATGAACAATGTGTGGCGGATATTTTCGAAAATAAGCAATTCATCCGGAATGACAAAGTCGGCCAGCGCCTTATCAGGTGGCCATTGGTTGGGGATATTTTCAAAAAATGAAACCATTTCGTAAGTAAAGTAACCCACCAGCCCGCCCCAGAAATTGGGCAGCTCGGGTACCTCGCCGGCCGGAAACGAGCCATCATTGATTTTAATAAGGCGAGCGGATTGCCGCCGTGGGGCTGACGCATGTTTTGATGGTTGCCGTCAATGCTGATGTGCTCTGAAAAGACACGAACCCGATAGCGGGTTGAAATGCCCAAAAAGCTGTAGCGTCCCCATCGCTCCCCACCCTCAACACTTTCCAAAAGAAACAGGGGCTGCCCGTTATCGTAAAATGTCTTTAAAAGGGTTACCGGTGTGACGGTGTCCGCCAGGATTTCGGCGCAGACAGGTACCGCATTGGCACTCTTGGCCAGATCGAAAAAACGGTTCTTATCGGGAAATTGTCTGAGCTGCATGTAAAGATACCTCCTGGATTCAACAGTGATTCAACCGTTGACACAAAAAAAGGGCCATGGAACGTCGCCCATGACCCTTACTATTAATAAAAAAATCGCGGGCGATTGGCCCGCCCACGATTTAGATTTTATTTTCTGTTCTGTCTTTTACAAAGACGATATCGCCGGCAAGCCGTTTAAAAAGTTTGCCACCACCAATGGTTTTGACACGTTATCGTTTGAGATTTAGTTTTCATTTGATTACCACTATCTTTGAGATTGACACCGAAACCTATGGATTTCTTTTGTTGTTGTCAAGCCTTTTCCCTGGCCTTTTTCTTGGCTGAGGCTAAACGGTCACAAGACGTATTCCCGACGTCCCAGTTTAAGTTTTTCAGCATAGTCGAGTTGAAGGGGCCCCTCGATTTTGGGAAAAATCGCCTTGAACTTGTCTTCGCCGGGTTTGGTATGGGTTTTCAGACAACTACCGGGCAGGGCGGTCTCGGCGTTGACGAGGTCCACCGAAGCCTGGTCGATGGCCACGGGGTCTTTGGAAGCAACCACCCCGATGTTTCGTACAATGGGCGCGTCGTTGTCGGGCAGGCAGTCACATGCGGGAGAGACATCGGTGATAAAGTTGATGAAAAGAGATTTGCCTTTTTTGCCCTCAAAACACCCAGCGTATATTCGACCATTTTTTCCATAAATGCGGGAACGTCCTGCTTCCACTGCACCTGGACCGACTCGGTGGGGCAAATTAAAATACACTCGCCGCAACCGACGCATTTTTTTGAATCAATTTTCGCTTTTTTCTTGCCATTAATATCGATGAGGGCGATGGCCTTATGGGCGCAATGGGCCGCGCACATGCCGCAGCCAACGCAACTTTTGTTTTTGACCTTAGGGCTGACATCGGCGTGCTGTTCCATTTTGCCTTTACGGGACGCGCACCCCATGCCCAAATTTTTAATGGTACCGCCGAAGCCGGACAGTTCATGGCACTTGAAATGAGCTACGGAAACCAGGGCATCGGCGTGTACGATTTCCGACCCGATGTAAACATCCTTGAAGCGGGACCGGTTGATGGTGACCGCTGTCTCGCTTTTGCCTCGCAATCCATCGGCTATAATCAGAGGGGCACCCACCACCGGGTAAGCAAATCCATTTTCAATGGCCGTTTTCAAATGATGGACCGAATCACCCCGGGTACCGGCGTACAGGGTGTTGGCGTCGGTTAAAAATGGCGTGCCGCCGTTTTTCTTAATGGCGTTTACAAGTCGGCGAATATAGACCGGGCGAATAAAGGCCGTATTCCCCAGCTCGCCGAAATGCAGCTTGACGGCAACCAGATCCCTTTTTTTAACGGTGCGCCCCATCCCCGCGCGTTTGACGAGTTTTTCCAGCTTGTCAATAAAGCTCTCTTTGTATTTGGCACGTAGATCGGTAAAGTAGACTTTGCTTTTCATATCGTTGATTCTCCTCATCTAATGTTTTCTTAAAGTTCATCGGAGATGGCGGTGCCAAGCCACTTTGGTAGCCGGTGTTTCTCAATGGCCCTGCGCCATCTCCTATCATAGCGGATTCGTAATTTTTGACGATTTCGAATATTGTTGCGGGCCTTGTCGAAGTCAATGAGATATACCACGCCGTTATCGTCAACTAGCACATTGCCCGGGTGCAGATCGGTATGATGAATTCGATGCTCGATTAACAATGACACCTGATGGTTCAGGGATTCTATGGCGGTTTCGGCTTTCGACCGGTCGTGGGCGGCCAGTTCGGCCAGGGTTAAGACATTTTCGATCCGTTGCGTCACCAGCCAGCCTTGATAGAGCCACCGGCCCTTGGTGATGAAAACAAACGGTTCCGGGACGTTGATACCCAATTCTCGGACCCGGCTTAACATCATAAATTCAACTTCCGGACGGGTTACGCCCCATTTCAGGTAGGTGTGATGGTTAACATGCCGGATAGCGCCGCCACGATAGTATTTTTTAAGTATGACCGACCCGTACCCGGTAAGATCATAGCAAAAGGGTTGACTGCGTCCACCAAGAACCCCCGTTGCCGACATGTGAGGTAAATTCAGATGATGAATCACTATCCTCATCTGATCATCGGATAACGGGTTTAAGGATCCGACCAAATAGTCTTGGTATTTTTGAGTGTGCAACATTTGCAGTTATCGATCCGATAAATTTTAACGTATCTTATCATAATTACCATTTATATAATATCGTTGCGTTTATCGACACTTAATTTTTGGGGTTGTATCAAGTTATCGGGTAGGGGCGTTTTACAAGATGATGAAGGAAAGTGAGTGGATGTCTATCTTTTGAATAAACTGATGTTTTTGAGCTTAAAAATTTGTAAAAAAGGCAGCCGCCAATCTTCGCGACTCATGTCAACCGTTGGATTTTTCTATACCCGGAATAACGAAGGTAAATGTACTACCTTTACCCTCGCCTTTGCTCTCGGCAATAATTTTGCCCCCATGCAGTTCTATGAGATCTTTGGTCAGCGACAATCCCAGACCGGTTCCAGGATACTTTCGACTGGCTGAATTTTCGATCTGCTCAAAAGGCTTGAAGATCCGTTTGAGGTCTTTTGGCTTAATGCCGATACCCGTATCGGTTACACTAACTTCAATAAAAGCGCTAGCGGATGAGGATGGAGCAGACAGTAATGATTCCTGAATCCATTTTGCCCCCAGGTGAATGTGCCCATCATCAGGTGTGAATTTTACTGCGTTGGATAGCAGGTTATAAATAATTTGCTTAAACTTGCGTTCGTCGGCGGTGATCGTTTTCGGTATACTGGCTACGTCCGTTGATAAACGTATATTGTGCTTCATGGCCTTTTCTTTGATCATCGACATACTGTTTTCTAAAATATCCCTTGGGGCTATGGTCGAAAGCTCCAGCGCCATCTTCCCAGTCTCGACTTTTGCAAGATCTAAAATATCATTGATCATGGATAGCAAATGCCGGCTACTGCCAAGGGCATCGTTTAGATACTCTTCCTGGGTTTCATTCAAATCTCCAAAATTCTTATCAACAACCAGCTCCGTAAATCCGATGATATGGTTTAACGGTGTCCTCAACTCATGGCTCATGTTGGCCAAAAAGTCACTCTTGGCTCGATTTGCCTTTTCGGCGTTTGTTTTCTCCCTTTTTAATTTCCGCTCGGCTTCCTTGCGCGCGGTGATGTTTGTTAACGTAAAAATATATCCTTTGGTAAGGTCGCTATGGTCAAGGGCCTGCCCGGTGACCAAGCAAGGAACCCGATGGCCCTGTTTATGTACAAACTCATATTCGAATGTTTCTAAGTGGCTATGGAGCCTCTCACCGTAAATTAATTGCCCCATTTTTTCGTATTCGTCTATATTTGGATATAAAGCGGTGACACTCATACCGATGATTTCATCTTGATGCCATCCAAGAATATCTGTGAATCCTGGATTGCACCATGAAAGCTTACGGTTTTTTATCAGGGTTATCCCGGTTTTAGCACTACCCAGGATGGCCATCAGAAGGCTTTGTGAATGGTTTAAACGTTCATTTTCCTGGGAAAGATTATCCGCTGTTTCCTGGACCTCCTCCAAGGCAAATATATACCCCTGAAGTGCGCGTCTCTCCTGTTCATCACAGGATGATTGGGAATCACTCATTGCGTATGCCTATTTTCCATGCCTTTGGATTCGGTGGGAGCGGCGCTTGTGTCTATTTGCAGTTTTAACTTTCAAAGGTCTCGATCTCTTTTAGAATATCGGGAAAACCGATCGGTTTACACAAATACTTGTCGGCACCGGCTTTGTACCCCTCTTCGATCTCCTTGGCTTGCGCTTTGGCAGAAAGCATAATAATCGGGATTTTTTTAGTCTGGTCCTCGGCTTTTAGCCGTTTGCAAACGTCAAGGCCGTTTAAGACAGGCATTTTGACATCCAGGAGAATGATATCCGGGAGGTTGGATAACGCCTTTTCCAGAGCTTGTTGACCGTCTGCAACCGCGATTACGGTATACCCGAGCTTAGCCAGCTTTTTCTCGATGTACGTACGAATCGGTTTTTCGTCTTCTGCAACTAGAATTTTTTCAAATTTCATTCACCGCCCCCTTTGACCTCCCATTTGCTTTTTTTTACGGATTGTTGATTGTGTAAAGGTAAACTTACCGTAAATATCGTGCCGTGTCGTTCCCCACCAAGCGGTAAATCGGCATATCGTCCTTCCGGCACTGGGCTTTCAATATCTATGCTGCCCCCATGTGCAACTACAATTTTTTGGGTAATACTCAAGCCAAGCCCACTACCGCCGACCTTTTGTGACATGATACTATCAGCCTGGAAGAATTTTTCAAATATTTTTTCCTGAGCCCATAGTGGAATTCCGTAACCATTATCGGCAACAGTGATGAACATTGTATCTTTTTCAACGGTTGTTTCAACAATGATCTTCCCCCCATTGGGAGAATATTTAACGGAATTACTCAACAGATTGATCAGCACTTGTGTCATTCGATCCACATCGGCGTGAATGGGTGGCATATCCGCAGGAATATTAACGATGACTTCATGACTCTGATCTGTGACTAGTTTGTGTACTTCCCCAGTAGCTCTGTCAATGATAGAAGCAACAGATGCTTCAACAAAATTGATTTCCGTCTTCCCGGATTCTATTCTGGAAACATTTAAAAGGTCTTCAACCAGACGTTGTAGCCTTGACAAACCCTCATTGACCATTTCAATATCTTCGCGGGTCTCTTCATCCATATCCCCGGAGTAACCTTCAAGTAAGCCGGAAATGCTGAGCAGCATGGCATGAATGGGCGTTCTGAGTTCATGGGATGCGGTGGTGACGAATTCCGATTTCATTCTGTCTACTTCGGCAATTTTTACGATCATCTCATTAAATGTCTTCGTCAGGGTTCCAATTTCATCCCTGGATTTAATTTCGATCTGCTGATCCAGGTCCCCGTCCCTCATGGCTTGGGCCCCTCGGGTCAACCGCTTGATGGGGCGGGTGATATTCAGGCTCAAAATAATGGAAGCGCAGATCACCAGCAGGGCCGAAACAGCGGCGACGATAATCGTTACCCGTCGATTCCGGACGAAGTTGTCTATGATGAGCGCCCGGGTGGTCTGGGTCGCTTCACGAATGTCCTTGGCCTTTTCAGCGATTGTTTTTTCGATTTCGGCCTTTGTAATATTTGCCGCTTTGTGAAAATCGTCCACATTGGCACCCAGGGTCACATATCCGAATCCTCTTTTTGAATGGGCATATGGGCCGGTATAATACGGCACCGTTGCATAGGTGGTCAGCTTCCAGAGTCCACTCCAGAAAATCAGAAAAGAGCCCGAACCGCCATCTTCCGTGCCGGTATGCCAACCCTGGCACTGGGGGGCCGTATCCAAAATTCGGCAATCCAGCGCAATATTTCCTGATTTAAGCTGCTCTTTGGCACCCTTTTTTTTCAAGGAAAACGCTCTAAAGGAGGGAAGCTTGCGTACAAAATCCTCCAACGTCAGGCCACTGTCTTTATACTCATCATAGGTTTCCTGTCCCAGCCAACCGGGCACTTCTTTGCCGGTATTGGGATCATAACCGCAGATAAAAAAGTCACGTGGATGGGAGATGCATTGGTCCTGATCGTCCCAAAGCCAGGCATAATTACCGGATCCGGCATCGGAAATATCCGAAAAACGTTGTTTTGTCGTAACGATATGGTCTGTAAATTCCATGAGATGGGTGTGGTCCAGGGCCATGGTCAGGTACCCTGTTTTACCCTTTTCGTCGTAAACAGGTGTCGCCCATCTGATGATTCCATCAAATCGTTGGCCGCCGGGATTCTCTTTGCCGGCGTAGGCGCTTTCCGGCTTTACCCCAATGCCATCCGGTGTTTTATAAAGCCAGCCCTTTACGTAGGCACCGACGACCCTGGAAACATGGATGTCGCCTTTATTTAACCGGGATAAATGGGAGTAATAGTCTTCAGCCTTGTTGTATGTATTTTCTATCCGGCTCACATCCTTAAAATTATCTGAAATTTTTCCGTCGACAATTTTTAACTTTTCCCTTCCCTCAAGGTCAATATAGGTGATCTCTTTATAGAGCGGTTTAGATACTTTTTGAAATCCAGACGGCGGCCGGTGCCGCCAGGATTCTTTATTCTCCTGATTTTGCCAGAGAAGCTTTGCGCGGTTGGTCGGGTTTTTCTCCGGGGGCCACTTCCCGTGGATGGTGACATCTTTATTAGCCGCAAGATAGGCGCGGAGATATCCCTCCGGATTCGGCTCAAAAGAAGCCAGGGTAAGAATATCCTGGTCCCTTTCGTAAAGAAAATCGGCAATGTTCTGAGCAAGTGTCTCAGTCCTCACTTCAATGGCTTCGGTGGACTTGTCATCAAGTGCACCAATGGCGTCTTCGATGGCTTTTTTGCCTGTTTGTTTTGCCAATCCATGACTTTTTTCAACCATATCTTCGGCCTCGCGTACGGCCGCCAAACCGGTCTCTTTCATGTTTTTGCTTGCCATGTATCCAATGATAATCAATGGGATCATGGAAACGCACAAGAAAGAAATAAGAAGTTTAGGTAATATCCCGAGGCCCATGCCTTTGTTTGCCTGATTTTCGGACAATTCAGCCCCCATTTTTTAGGTGGATGTTATCGTTTTCATAATAAAAGAGTGGTATTATTAAAGTAACTCAATTGAAACCGGCGCTCCTCATCGCTTTATGTTTATATCGGCAAAACCAATCTAATCTTTAATATGATACCGAGGTTATTTGTCTATTATGGCATTATTCTGATATATTTGGGATCGAAATCCGGAAGGCAGCCCATGTTACGGACAATATCTTCACATGCCGCTTTGAATAGGAGATTACGATGTCTATGCCTAAGGTTCTGTTTTTAATTATGCTGTTTTCTATCGGTTTAAATGGCGGGGATGCATTTTCAAGCAGTGATTCAGAAAAAAAATGGGATGATCTTTTAGCGTGTCCTCAATGACCCCTGCGCCATCAAATTAAGAGGTCTCAATCTTAGCGAAACGATGTGGCAGTCCTGCTATCCGCCTAACGAAGAGGCCGGCATCACGGACCATTGGCCGAAGCCCAACGGGTGTCGATAATCAAAAGAATAAGCGGTTTGCCGGTTAGCCCGTTAGCCGGTGTTCCCGTTGGTTTGTTTTTTTATCTCACTCCGCTTTTTAGCACGCTGCTTGGCTTTGATCTGGCGCCATCGGTCGAGGCGTTGTTTGACGATTTTTTCGTACCCTCGGTCGGTTGGTTGGTAAAAAATTCGGTTTTGTAATTTTTCCGGCAAGTAATCCTGGGTTGTATAGGCATCCTTGTAGTTGTGGGCATAGCGGTAGTTCTTGCCGTAGCCGATATCTTTCATCAACCGTGTGGGCGCGTTGCGAATGTGCAAAGGGACGGGCAGGGGGCCGTTTTGCTTGACGACCCGCGCCACATCTTTGTGGGCCGTATAGATTCGGTTGCTTTTTGGGGCCGTGGCCAGGTAAAGGGCGGCCTGGGATAGCGCCAGATCACCCTCGGGGTGGCCCAGAAAGCGAAAGGCTTCCACGGCGTTTAGGGCCACGGTCATGGCATTGGGATCGGCATTGCCGATATCCTCGGCCGCGAATCGGACCATGCGGCGGGCGATGTAGAGCGGGTCTTCCCCGCCTTCCAGCATTCGGATCAACCAGTAAATGGCCGCATCCGGATCACTTCCTCGCAGGCTTTTATGTAGAGCCGAAATCAGATTGTAATGTTCTTCGCCACCCTTGTCATAGAGCATCGCCTTTTTTTGCAACGCTCGGATAATATCATCCGCCGAAATAACCACCGGCTGATCGGCTGTTGCGGCAATGTCGGTGGCCAGTGAAACGGCTAGTTCCAGACCGTTTAGGGCTGTGCGGGCGTCACCGGCGGCGATTTGTACCAGATGGGCCAATGCATCCTCGGCCAGGGTGATACTCAGGTGGCCATAACCATTATCTTTATCGTTCAGGGTGCGGCGAAGAATGGTATCAATATCCGCTTCGGTTAATAACGACAGTACAATAACCCGACAGCGGGACAAAAGGGCGGGTATGACCTCAAACGATGGGTTTTCCGTTGTAGCCCCTACGAGCGTAATAAGGCCACTTTCAACATGATCCAAAAAGGCGTCTTGCTGGCTTTTATTGAAGCGATGGATTTCGTCGACGAATAAAACCGTTTTTCTTTGGTGATGCTCTTTTTGCTCTTTTGCCGTTTTTATGGCGGCCCGAATATCTTTTACGCCGGAAAGGACGGCCGAAAACTGTAGAAAATGGGCATGGGTGTCGTTGGCCATAATTCGGGCCAGGGTGGTTTTACCACAACCGGGCGGACCCCATAAGATCATCGAAAAGATTTGATCGTTTCGGACGGCATGATAAATGGCCGTGCCCTGACCAACGGCTGAATGCTGGCCCACAAACGCTTCCAGAGTCTGCGGCCGGACGCGATCCGCCAGAGGTCGGGTCGGGTCTTTTGGTTTTTCCGGAGAGTTGGTGGTCATGGCCGGATGGTTTCCTAAAATAAGTGCCGCGTCTATTTTGAGCGGCTTAGCCGGCCGGTTCGCTTTCGAAAATAGAGCCGAATGGGCGTATGGCTCAGACCGGTTCCCTCGCGGATTTGATTGATCAGATAGCGTTGATACGAAAAGTGTACGGCCTCGGGATAGTTGACAAAAACAATAAAGGTCGGCGGGTGGCTGGTTATCTGGGTAGCATAATAAAACTTGATCCGTTTGCCTCTGGATAGGGATGGCTCGTTTTTTTTCACGGCCCGTTCAAAAATCCGATTCAACGGTCCCGTATCGATGCGGGTCGTGTATTGTGCATAAACCTCATTGACCAGCTTGAAAATCCGGCGGACCCGCAACCCGGTTTTAGCCGAGATCGTCATGGCCGGTGCAAACTTTAAAAATTTGGCCGATGAACGAAGACGCTCGATATACTGGCCGGCAGTATCGGTGTCTTTTTCCACCAAGTCCCATTTGTTTAGCAGAAAAATGGCGCCCCGGCCCCGATCATTAGCGTACCCGGCGATACTGATGTCCTGATCGGTGATCCCCTCATCGGCATCAATGAGGATCAGGGCCAGATCGCAGCGATCAAGACTTTTCAAGGCCTTGATCACTGAAAATTTTTCCAGACGCTGGTGCACTTTGCCTTTACGACGGATACCGGCCGTATCAATAATCAGATAGGTTTGGTTGTTAATTTTGCAGGTGGTGTCGATGGCGTCCCGGGTTGTGCCTGGAATTTGGCTGACCATTACCCGTTCTTCGCCGAGAATGCGGTTGACCAGGGAGGATTTGCCTACATTGGGTCGGCCAATAACGGCCAGGCGAATGGTGTTATCCGCAGGGCCTGTTTCCACATCATCAATTTGGGGTTCAAACCGGTCGACCAGTTCGTCCAGAAAATCGTTTATGCCATAGCGATGTTCCGCCGACACAGGATAGAGGCGATCAAATCCCAGGGCATAAAATTCCGACAGGTGGACTTCCATTTCAGGGCTATCAATTTTGTTGACGGCCACCATCGTCGGCTTCTCAATGGTTCGAAGTATCTGGGCCAGTTCCCGGTCAAAAGGTGAAATCCCGGAACGTCCATCCAACAGCAGGATGAGAATATCGGCCGCCTGAATGGCTTCTTCGACATGGTGGCGAATGGTGTCCGTAAAACCGTCGGGATCATCGGACAGGATTCCCCCGGTATCCACCAATGTGAACGGTCGATCATTCCAGACGGCATCACCGTAGTGTCGGTCCCTGGTCACACCGGGGGTATCGTCCACGATGGCGTCACGAGATCGTGTCAGCCGGTTAAATAAGGTCGATTTACCCACATTGGGGCGACCGACAATGGCAACGATGGGCTGCATGCGTTCCGTTAGCCCACCTGTAGGAAATTAGCCGGCTGATCAGTCAGCCCGCCCACTTGCAAGTGCTTGGCAAGATGCGTATTTAAAATCTGTTTAGATGTCATTTGGATTCGAATTACTTCGTCCTTTGCAATGTATTGAGGACCTGATTGCAAATGCCCGGTGTGGTGACGAGCAGATGTTCATTGATTTGTCCGCCGTCCAGATAGTCATTTAAGAAAAACTCGGTACCGTTCATTTTATAGATTTTGCCACCGGCGGCCTCGATGATAACCCGGGCGGCAGCCAAACCCTGAAATGATTCATTGGCGATGATGGCGGCATCGGCACGACCCTGGGCAACATAGCAAATATGCGCTGTGGTGCAGCCCATGTTCCGAATCTTTCCGGGGAAGGTGGTGTTGTACTGTTGATGGAAACGGGAATAGGTCAACAAAACACTTTCATCGCTGATACTCTCCAAGGCTGCCGTGTTGATAATCTCATCGCCCCTCAAGGCCTCGCGGCCGCCCACGGCTTGGAACTCATCGCCCGTGGCGGGCAGTGAAATCACACCATAGATCGGCCAGAAATTTTCCACCAGAGCCAACGAAATGCCCCAGATGGGAATGCCGGCCTGAACATTGGCAACGCCATCCAGCGGATCAAAAATCCACAGATAGCGCTTACTATCGTGGGTATATTCCGTCTCTTGATCATTGCCGCGAAAAATCTGGTGGTCCGGATAGCGATCATTCAATTGGCCCTGGAAATAGTCCATCAGGTGCAATTCGGTTTCGGTAATCAGGCCTTCATCAAATTTGGTATCCGGTTGTCCCTTGCCGTAATAGGTAAGGGCCTTTTGGCCGGACTGACGAACGATTTCCATCGCAAAGTCGGACAACTCCTCAATGTTGTGTTTTTGTGCGGCCACTCTGCTGTCTCCTTTCCAGAGAATTTATTGTTGTTAATGCCTTTTACTAATCCAATATCTGACTGAGAAAAAGCTTCGTCCGTTTGTGTTCGGGATTATTGAAAAAGGCCTCGGGCGTATTGCCTTCGACGATTTGTCCATAATCCATAAACAGGACCCGATGGGCAACGCTTTTGGCGAAACCCATTTCGTGGGTCACCACTAGGATGGTCATCCCCTCCCGCGCAAGCTCAATCATGACATCAAGCACTTCTTTGATCATTTCGGGGTCCAAGGCCGACGTCGGCTCGTCGAAAAGCATGACTTTGGGCGCCATGCAAAGGCTGCGGGCAATGGCCACGCGTTGCTGTTGCCCACCGGAAAGTTGTCCCGGATATTTATCCGCCTGTTCGGCGATTTGAACTTTTTCCAGGTAATACATGGCCATCTCTTCGGCTTTTTTTTTCGGGACCTTGCGTACCCACATGGGGCCAAGCGTAAGATTTTCAACAATGGTCAGGTGCGGGAAAAGGTTGAAATGTTGAAAAACCATGCCAACCTCGGTCCGAACTTTTTCAATGCCTTTAATGTCGTTGGTCAATTCGATGCCATCGACCACAATTTGACCGCGTTGATGTTCCTCCAGACGGTTAATGCAACGAATCAGGGTCGATTTTCCGGAACCGGATGGGCCGCAGATAACAATTCGCTCTTTCTTTTGTACGGTCAAATTGATGTCTTTTAAAACATGGAACTCTCCAAACCATTTGTGCATGCCCTTAATTTCGATAATGGCTTCATTGGGTAATGTTGTCTCTTCGATCGAATTTAGGTCGTTCATGGGATCCCTTTTACCCGTTTTATTTTTATTGAGAAGATGCTGCTCGAATCAATGCCGATTTATTCTTAAAGATGTCATCCTAACCCTATATAGCTACAATAGATAGTTACAATCCGGTATCCAGTTCCTTTTCCAGACGCCGGCTATAGCTGGACATGAAATAGCAGCAGCCAAAATAAATCAGAGCCACAAAGATATAGGCTTCTGATGAATACGCCATCCAATTGGGGTTTGAAAGGACGGACTGGGTTGTTTTTAACAAGTCGTACAAAGCGATGATAACGACCAGGGAGGTATCTTTTAGTGCGGATATCAACTGGCTAACCGTCGGCGGTATGACGATTTTCAATGCCTGGGGAAGTATCACCAGCCTCATGGTTTGGTAGTAGTTGAGCCCCAGGGAGTCAGCTGCCTCAAATTGTCCCCTGGCCATCCCCTGCAGCCCCCCTCGAACAACCTCGGCGATGTATGCAGCCGTGAACATAATGATGGCGACCTGAGCCCTTAGGATGACGTTAACCGTTACCCCTTCAGGTAAAAAGAGCGGAAAGACGATGGAAGACATAAACAAAAGCGTAATCAGTGGAACGCCCCGAATCATTTCAATATAGATGATACACAAAGCCTTGATGGCCGGCATTTCCGACTGGCGTCCCAGGGCAAGAAGCACGCCCAGCGGGTATGCCGCCGCAAGCCCGAAAACCGAAAGTAAAAGGGTTAACGGCAACCCACCCCATTGCGTACTTTCGACGGGTGTGAGTCCTAAAATACCACCTCTCATAAGCAGGCCCATAACAAATAGACCTGATAACCAGGCATAAAACAGAGATTTTTTCCAATGCAGTCGGTTGCGGCTGTAAAAGAGCAGAGCCACTAGGATCACCATGGCCAACAGTGGGCGCCATTGGGATTCGTATGGATAAAATCCGAAAAGGATAAATCGAAGATTGGCCGGGACGACAGACCAGCAGGCGCCATCGGATCCGCGGCAGACATCACTTGCTGTATACCAATGACTTTCGATAAAGGCCCAGCGAATAAAAGGCGGCACCACCTGCCACAAAATATAAAGGGTCAGGAGGGTCAGGATCGAATTAAAGAGACTATTGAACAGGTTGGTTTTAACCCATCCAACAACCCCCACGCTTGTCACCGGGGGTCTAATCTCTTTTTCGTCCAGTTTGAGGGCCTTGCCGACCATAGGGTTTATCTTTCCACCAATTTCATCTTCTTATTGTACCAGTTCATAAAGGCCGAAGTGAGCAGGCTTAGGGTGAGATAAACAATCATCATCAGGGCCACGCCTTCTATGGCCTGGCCGGTCTGATTGATGGTTGTTCCGGCCACGGAGACAAAATCCGGGTATCCGATCGCAACCGCCAGCGAACTGTTTTTCGTCAGGTTCAGCATCTGGCTTGTCAAAGGGGGAATGATGACACGTAGCGCCTGGGGCAGAATTACCAAATTTAAAACCAAGCCGGATTTTAACCCCAATGACACAGCCGCCTCGGTCTGTCCCTTGCTCACCGATTGGATGCCGGCTCGAACGACTTCGGCCACAAACGCAGCCGTATATAGGATCAAACCCAATAAAAGGGCGGTAAATTCCGGACTAATGTTTTGTCCCCCCAGAAAATTGAATCCTTTTAGGGCAGGAATATTCATGGCGGTTGGGGCACCGCCCACGGCCCAGGTCAATAACGGGAGTCCGAGGAACACGGCGAATGAGATTCGCAATACAGGAAAAATCTGGCCGGTTTGTGCCTGTCTGTTCCGGGCCCACCGGCGAAGTAAATAGATAGCGATACCAGCCACAATTGTTGCGATAAGCATATATTTGTGGACCGGGTGAGATTCGGGTACGCCAAACACCAGCCCGCGATTGCTTAAAAAAATACCTGATACGGGGCTCCAGGCTTGGCTAGGAGATGGCAGGATATTGTAAAAAAATGCATACCAGAAAAAAAGCTGAAGCAGTATCGGTATATCCTGGAACAGTTCAATGTACACCGCCGCGAGTTTGGTAACCAGCCAATTTGAGGAAAGGCGCGCGATGCCGATAACTGTTCCCAGTATGATGGTGAGGATAATTCCGACCAATGAGACAATCAGGGTGTTTAAAAAGCCAACGAGAAGCGCCCGCCCATATGTGTCGGCGGCAGAGTAGGAGATGGCGCTTTCACCGATTTCAAATGCCGCCTCCTGCTCTAAAAAGCCGAGGCCGGTGGCGATGGACTGTTTTTCTAGATTGGTGAGGGTATTTGATATCAGATAAAAACCCATTAGACCGATTGCCAGAAGCGTAGCGATCTGAAAAAGGATCGAGCGCTTTTTGGGGTCGTTGAAAAATGGGACCGTTGACTGGGGCACGGCTTTTTGGGGATGCGTATTGTCGGGCTGCATTTTCCAAGGCTTTAAACGTTGCGGCTGCCGGGTTTATAAGATGGCGATCATCATCCCGGCAGCCGGTTTTTCGTATGTATGGCAACCAATTTTGTTACCGGTCTGCTCTTGTGTCCGGGACTTAGGGCGCGCGCACAAATAATTTCACATTTTAAGCGCCGATGCATCCTGATGCATCCCGTCTGGCGACGTTGCGAAAGCTCGGAATATCTCGATATTCCTGCACTTTCACGCCTTGCCAGGCGGGCGCCTCAACACTTAAAACTGTGAACTTCTTTTTACACGAACCCTTAGGTCCGCAATGGTTGCCGCTTATATACAATCGATTATTTGAAAGGCGGTGAATACATCAAACCACCGTTTGTCCACAGTGCGTTTAAACCGCGCGCAATGCCCAGGGGCGTATTCACACCAACGTTTCTTTCAAAAATCTCACCGTAATTGCCCACTTGTTTGACGATGTTGTAGGCAAACTTCTCATCCAGGTCGAGGGCCTTGCCGTTTCCTTCAGTAACGCCCAGGAACCGCATGATTTTAGGGTCTTTGCTCTTTAGCATCTCGTCGACATTTTTTGATGTAACTCCGAGCTCCTCGGCGTTTATCATGGCGAGAATGCTGTAGTTGACAATATCCTTCCATTTATTATCGCCATGTCGTACGGCGGGCGCCAACGGCTCCTTGGAAATTATTTCCGGTAAAATCATATAATCTTTTGGGTTGGGTGCCACCGCCCGTGTGCCGGCTAACTGAGATGCGTCCGATGTTAGGCAATCGCATCTACCGGCAAAAAAGGCTTTGGCCAGCTCGGCCGTATTTTCAATGACTACGGGTTTCATTTTCATACCGTTAGCCCTGAAAAAGTCGGCGACATTGAGTTCAGTAGTGGTTCCTGGCAGTACGCATACGGCCGCCCCGTCGAGTTCCTTAGCGCTTTTAACACCCAGTTTTTTGGGAATTAAAAATCCCTGGCCATCGTAGTAGTTGACCTGACAAAAATCGAGGCCCAGTGCCGTATCGCGACCCAGCGTCTGGGTACAATTTCGAGTGAGTACGTCAATCTCGCCGGATTGCAATGCGGTAAACCGTGTTTTTGCCGTCAGAGGTGTGTACTTAACCTTATCTGCATCACCGAACACCGCAGCCGCAACGGCCCGGGCTGTATCGACATCGAGACCGCGCCACACACCTTTTTCATCTGTCTTTCCAAAACCGAACAGGTCTCCATTTACACCGGCCTGAATAAATCCCTTGGCGCGAACATCTTCCAGCGTCCCGGCATATGCGACGCCCGTAAGGGTTAAAATGAGTAAAATGAATAAACAAAATTTGATGGGCTTCATGGTCGATTCCTCCTTTTACTTAGAGATGGGGTTAATGACTGCGGCGAAAGATCACGCAAAAGAACGGTAGATTTAATGTATCAAAATTGGACACCTTATACAAGGTTAAAGCGATAGGTGTTATAGATATCGGGCTTCATTTCGATGCCATCGCCAGGCGGTTTCAATAATGGTCTTGAGATTTTCGTAAACCGGCCGCCAATCGAGCAATTGTTTGGCCTTTTGGGAATCTGCGGACCTACAGCAGGTTCCATCGGCAGTGTCATAATGGGAGCCGAAGATCTGAATGTTTTCTCGCTCTCCGGTAGCGACTTTCAAAACCAGTGGAATTAAGGGATCGCGAAAAAATTATTTCACATTTTATACGCCGATGCATCCCGTCTGGCGACGTTGTGAAAGCTCAGAATATCTCGATATTCCATCACTTTCACGCCTTGCCAGGCGGGCGCCTCAACGCCTAAAATTGTGAACTTATTTTCGCGCGAACCCTAAGTGTGTTTCCGGCGAGTGGCGTTCATCGATGCGGCCGCTTTCATCAGCACCGGCAGCGTTGAAATAGCGTAGACGGATAGTATTGTAATATCTCTCATCGGGGCCGAATCATCTTAAATACCTCTTTAGCAGCGGTAAGGGTTTGCTCGATATGGGTGTTTCCATGGGCCGTGGAGACGAAACCAGCCTCGAATTGGGATGGGGCCAGATAAATCCCCTTTTCACGCATCCCCTTGTAGTAATCGGTAAACATGGCCAGATCGCATGATTTGGCGGAAGCAAAATCCGTCACCTTCTGATTGGTAAAGAATAGACCGAACATGGAGCCAATGGCGGAAGCCTGGACCGGGATACCGGCTTTTTCAGCCGCTTGGCTGAGCCCGTTGGTTAAATGCCGGGTTTTGGATGCCAGTTCATCGTACAATCCCGAATGCGATAATTGTTTTAACGTTTCGATGCCGGCCGCCATAGCCACGGGGTTTCCGGACAATGTCCCGGCCTGATAAATCGGCCCTTGGGGTGCGATGCGGGCCATGATGTCCCGGCGGCCTCCGTAGGCACCTACCGGTAGACCCCCCCCAATGATTTTTCCCAGCGTGGTCAGGTCCGGCTTGATATTGTAAAGACTTTGCGCGCCGCCGTGGGCCACCCGAAAGCCGGTCATCACTTCGTCAAAAATCAGTACGCTGCCGTTTTCTTCTGTTTTTTGGCGCAGGGCGGCCAGAAAACCGTCATTGGGCAAAATCATCCCCATATTTCCGGCCACCGGTTCGACAATGACACAGGCGATACCGTCTCCTTCTTTGGCCATGACCGCTTCAAAGGCCTCGATATCATTAAATGGCAAAGAACAGGTCAACGCGGCAAACTCATCCGGAACCCCCGGGCTGCCCGGTATGGAGAGGGTTGCAACACCTGATCCCGCCTCGACCAGAAGCGTATCGGCATGGCCGTGATAGCATCCGTCAAACTTGATAATCTTATCGCGACCGGTAAATCCTCTGGCTAGACGGATTGCGCTCATGGTGGCTTCGGTACCGGAGTTCACCATGCGTACCATGTCAATGGCCGGCATTGCCGACCGTATCAAAATGGCTAATTCCGTTTCAAGGTCGGTGGGGGCACCGAAACTGGTACCACGCTCAAGAACCGCTTGAATGGCCTTGATGACTGCCGGGTGGCGGTGCCCAAGAATCATTGGGCCCCAGGACCCCACATAATCGATATAATCATTGCCATCGGCATCGGTCAACATACAACCGTCGGCCCGCTTGATAAACAAAGGATCGGCGGCCACTGACTTGCAAGCACGGACAGGGCTGTTCACGCCACCGGGAATGACTTTTTGTGCATCGTCAAAAAGCTGTTGTGACTGGGTTTGATCCATGAGGTTTTGCCCTTTCATTTTTAATGATATATGAACCTTCGTATAGGTAATTAAAAAATACCAGAGGCGATCGAACAGGTCAAGAAACGAGGCTATGATGCAAAAAAATCAGCGTGATGCCCAGCAATTGTTGAAATTGCTGATCTATATTTTGGGAAGGCGTCCCGATGAGTTCGGCCTGGTTCCAGACGAAAACGGCTATGTGAAAATGAAAGACCTGATTAAGGCGATAGGGGAGGAAGACGGTTTACGCCACATTCGGCAAAAAAATATAGACATGCTCTTCATCACGCTGCAGGACCCGCCCCTGGAACGAGACGACCATTTGATTCGGGCACGGCTCCGTGAAAAACTGCCGCCGCAGATATTGGTGGCAATGCCGCCGCGCTTGCTTTACACCTGCGTACGCAAACGGGCCTACCCTGTCGTTCATAAAAATGGGATTACCGGAATGGGCGTTCCCCGGGTGATACTGTCAACCAATCGCCCTTTGGCGAAACGGATCGGGCGGCGCTATGACCACCAGGCTGTTTTGCTCACCGTCAATACACAGCAATGCCAAGCCAGAGGGATTGATTTTTATGGGTTTGGCGATGACATTTTATGGGCCAACCAAATCCCTGAAGGATGTTTTACCGGACCGCCGCTACCCGAAGAAAAACCCGACACCAAAAAAACCGATCTGCTAAAAAAGACACGCCCCACACCGGGCAGCGTGATCCTGGATCCGATGGCGTTGATCGAAAAATCGGGCCGCAAAGCCCCCCCGGCCAAAGGCCGCGGAAGCTTCGGAAAAAAAGGACTAAAAAAGGTTAAACGCAAGCGGCAACCGCCCCCATGGCGGTCATGACTTGTTCTGAAAAATCATTTGACATCTCAAGGTCAAGTTGGTAGACAACCGCATCATTTCCGGTACGATTCGCCGCAACATTCTTGGGCCGTTAGCTCAACCAGGCAGAGCAGCTGACTCTTAATCAGAAGGTTGAAGGTTCGATTCCTTCACGGCCCACCAATGAAATTAGGATGCTAGTCGATAGAATAATAAAAATCTCAGAAAAAACCAAAATGTGTCCGTTTTGTGACATAAGAAAATTATGGGTATTCCAAAAAAGGCAGGGTTGAAAGACGCTGCCTTTTTCTATTACACTTTAGCGCATTGCCATAATTCAAGCCAAACGATATAGAATACAACCCTTTATTCGATTGCTTATTGATTAGATAAATAGAAAATATTCTTATGAAAAAACAACCTTGCTTTGGTGAGAGATGTAAGAGAAGGTTTCAGATCCTTAATTGCTGGATTCAGCTTAAACCAAAGGGTGTCCGGGGACGCATTGGAAAAGAATACCTCAATCTTTCGCTGATTGATTTAAGCACCTCTGGATTACAAGCGGTCTCCGACAAAGCTCTCAAAAATAAAAAGGAATATGATATCGCCATTCTGGCACCTGCCTTTCGTGAACCGCTATGGGCGGAAGGCCGTATGGTATGGAGTAAACCTTACAAGGCAGATGATAAGAAACAATATTATCGAGTTGGACTGAAATTTACCTGTTTCAAGTGTCACACTAAAAACAAAATTGAACACCTTGAATGGAACCCCTGCTTAAGAGAGATCACTTAGCATTCGCGCTAAATATTGATTAGCATCAAGATAGGGATGAAATTGACATGGCGTAAGGCAAGGGTCTAAGGAGACATAAATGAATGCATTGAGACATTTTTTAGGGATCCTTTTTTTGGTAATACTGGCATATGGATGTGCTGTTAATAAACCGGTTCCTTTACCTGAAAAAACGAGCCTGCCTCCCGAATTTACCGAAATGGATATACAACCGGAAACCTCGGCAGATGAGCTTGCAACGCCAAAACCGATCATTGCCAAGGTTACCGCTTATCGGCTAAACCTGAGAGCTGGCGGATTTACAAAGGGCCGTATTTTGGGGGTGTTAAAAAAAGGAGATGAGGTTGCCGTTCAATTGAAAAAGGGCCGTTGGGTAAACGTTCATAGCCGGAGTGGTCTGCAAGGCTGGGTTTCCGGTCGCCATATCGCGTTGGCCGACGGAATGTCGATTGATGAAGCCTTGGCATCCCAAAACGCTTCGAAACGACCCGCAATGAGCGCCGCAGGGTTAAATGAGAGCGGGGTTGGGGCCTCTGGTAAAGGGCGGGTGGCGAAAATTGGAGGGGATAAAAAAAGGCGTCCCCGAAAAGGGTCGAAGATCGACTACGACACATCGATTTTTAAGACCCCGATAAACAAAGCCATTGAAAAAATGCTGCTGGCCTCGGGTGATGATAAAATTTTAAAAACGGCAACCGGTATTTTAAGCAGCAACCTGGGCGATTTTGCGATCGCCAATATAAATTGCAAGCAAAACGGTGAAAAGATAAGGGTAAAGGCCTACCTTTTCAAGCAGAAGGGCCGATGGGTGGCCTATAAAAAGATTCCTACCCAGCTGGATCGGCCGGGATTGTTTTGGATATTGGCACAACAGGATTGTGTCCAAAATTACAAAGCGTTCCATGGGATTGGGTATGGTGAAAAAAAATGGAAAAAAAATACTTCCCGGCGGCGCGATATTCATTTCATTTGCAGCGAGTCAATTGATAAACAGTTGAAGGATCATCCTCTCAAATTCACTTTTAATTTCGATAATAATAATGGTTGGCAAATCTCCCAAATCCTGGAATTAGAAACCGGCAGGAGAAGAAAAGCCAGGCCTGTCGGACCGGGTAATACCAAATCAATTTCTCAACTCTCCTTTGAACTCGCATCAAAAAAGGAGAGGGTGAAGCAACCCGACGAAGTCGTAGATCGGTTTTTCATCAGCATCCTGATCGGGGACATGCCGGCGGTAAAAGGGTTTTTAGCCCGCGGAATGTCTCCCAATGTCAGACGGCCACGATTGGGCCATTCCCCTCTTTTTGCCGCCGTGATGGGGCATAAGGATAAAATCGCACAGCTATTTATCGACAAAGGGGGAGAGGTGGAATTTAAGGCCGAAGATGGTTTGACACCACTGATATTGGCCTCTGGAAATTGTAATTCAGCACCATTGGTAAAAGCCCTTATTGAGGCCGGCGCCGATGTGAACGCCCAAGCCAAAGGCGGAGAAACACCGCTGATGGGGGCTGAGGTTATGCGATGTGACGAGATCGTGGATATTCTTAAAAGGGCCGGGGCTCGGTGAAAGTGCCGTTCGACCGGTGGCTGATAGCGCCTTCAGGTTGGATCAATGATTACCCACTGTGAGCCGACTTTAAATCATTTCTTTTTCTCAGGGCTCGCGAAAAAATCACTTCACATTTTTAAGCGAACCCTTAGGGCTTCGGATATTTCGACCTACTTGTTTTTCCGGAATCTTCGTTCATTCTTCGTTCAATGGCCAGTGCAATTTGTTCCGAGACGGATGTCATGACATCGAAATCTTCGGATGTGAAATGGTCCGGATTCGAATAATGCTGGATCGCCATAGCCCCGATGACGGCCCCCTTTACTTTTAAGGGGATACCGATCCAAACAGCTGGTGCCGGCCCGATGACGCTATGACCTTTTTCTGCGATCTGCTTCTTGGTTACAAACAGCGGTTCGCCACTTCGGATGACATCAAGGGTAAGGCTTTTGGTCTCAGGATCACTGATACCAGGAATTTCCCACATATTGTCCTTTTCATCTTCATAATAGGGGAAAAACAGTGCGTCATCAATCTCATCGACGATGGCGATGAAAAAATTTGGGGTACCCAGACGCTCTTTTAAAATGTCATGGATGGCTTTATACAGGCGGTTTAAATCTTGGGTTGTGCTGATGGCATGGGTTATGCGGGTGAGTGTTGAAGCGATATCCTCCCAACGAGTCTGGCGGGCATATACCTCGTAAAAATGTACCTGCCCTTTAGGACTTCGTTCAATTTGAACCGAGAGGGAAACCGGAAGGGACCGACCATCCTTATTGCGTAAGTGGGCCTGAAATTCCTGGAGCGGTTCGTTTTTTATCAATGTGCCCTTGAATTCCTTCAGTTCTTCCGGATCTGCGAAATGGCTTTCGAAAGCAGGCGCTCCTTCCAAAAGGCTTTTTGCGTCAGCATATCCCAGCATAATCGCCATTTGAGGATTGGCCTCTATCCATTTCAACCCTTTTGATAATCGGCAAACCCCAATAGGCATTTGTCCGAATGACCGTTGGAACGGGGATTGTTCATCGGCACACCGGCGTTTGAAAAATTTGGCGAACACTATCGGCTTCTCCCTGTCATTAAGTATCCTTTGTCAAAAACGCATTTGGCTGATCGTGTTAGATGATATGGACCATCAATCCGGGGGCCGGCATGTTGCCCATTAGCCCGGACCTTTCAATTTGGTTTGTGCAATGGAAAAGCCAATAACATCAATTTTTAAATTATGCAAAACTGATTAATGAATCGGGATTATTTAATAGCCGACCTATTATCGTTTATGGTCTTCGAGGTATGCAAGTCAAGGAGAGAGGTAAAATTTCACCGGCCGAAACATTTGCCCTTTTCAAGGCAGCGTATTTAAGGTCGTCACGTTTTAACGATGTGGCCGATCTTGGCATCTAAAAGATTTTGTATGGCTGCCGGGGCGATGATCACCATAACACCACGCTGGCCGCCGTTAATGGCAATTTGTTCAAATTTGAAAAGACCGGCTTCCATAATAACAGGTAGCTTCTGCCGTGTCCCGATTGGACTGATGCCTCCGATTTTGAAGCCGGTGATGCGTTCGGCGGCTGTCGGGTCGGCCATGGCAACCCGCTTGACACTATGGGCTTTTGCCAGGTTTTTAGTCGAAAGGTGATGATTACCTGGGATCAGGGCCAATAGATAGCTGTTTTGGCCGGCATCGGCAACCAAGGTCTTTACTGTTTTTTCGAGCGGAAAATGAATCGCCCGCGATGCAAATAAGGCACCCTTTTCTTCGTGATTGTAACGGATAATTTTAAAAATAATTTTTTTTTGGTTTAGAATTTGAATAGCGCGTGTTGTCATGTTTGGTATTGGCCCCTTCTCTGACGTCTACGGGCGAATCAACCCCGGCGGATAGAAATCGTTTTATGGTCCCTTATCGGGCTCGCTGGTCGAGTTGTCATTGCCCGGTTCATCTTAAATGAAATGAATCCGCCCGTCTTCCAGGCGGTAGATGGCGCCACAAATCAATAGTTTTTTATCAACCGCCAGGGATGAAAGCGGGAGAGACTGGGTAAGGCTGGACACCGTCCGGTTGATATTGGCCAATATCGCACCCTCGACCGGGTCCTGGTTGAAGTGGTGGCCATCAGCAATGGCCGGTTTGAGAAGATTGGCTATTTTTCCATGTTCGGGGGTGATCCTATCTAATTTAACCGCCTCGGTAACGGCCCCACATCGACTATGCCCAAGGACGAGGACAAACCGAACACCCAGGTGGTTAACGCCAAAACTAATACTTTCCAAGGCTAATCGATCCACCAGGTTCCCGGCGGTTCGTATTACAAACAAGTCCCCCAGCCCAAGATCAAAAATGATTTCAGGCGAGACCCGTGAATCGGAACAGGATACGACGACCGCGAGCGGTTGTTGTCCTTTTAGCAAACTTTTACGGTGTTCCAAAGATGTATCCGGTCCCTTGGTACGGCCGGAAACGAAGCGGGCGTTGCCATCCATCAGGGTTTTGAAAATGGTTTTGTGATCTGGGTTCGGCATGGTTCTGCTGTTGCTGAGTTAATTCAAGTTAAATAGATGGAAAATACATTTCTAATGCAATATAATAGGCAAGTTCATGAAAAAAGTAAAAGAAAATCTCTGATCTATTTAACCTGAAAAAGGAGCGCCACGTGGCTGAGAAAGCATTTCAGGATTACTATGAGGATCATTCAAGTTATTGTTACGGGTGTGGTCGACTGAATGCTCACGGATTGAAAATTAAAAGCTATTGGAATGGGGAAGAGACGATCTGTCGCTTTGTGCCCAGTCCCTATCATACCGCCTTGCCCGGTTATGTATATGGTGGCTTGATTGCTTCGGTGATCGATTGCCATGCCACCGGAACCGCTGCCGCCGCGGCCTATCGGTCCGAGGATCGCAAAATGGGCACCCTGCCTGAACTTCGATATGTGACAGCTTCACTGCATGTCGATTATTTGAAGCCCACGCCCATCGATGTTGAAATGGAATTGGTGGCAAAGGTGGTTGAAGTTAAGCCTCGCAAGGTCGTTGTGGCGGTAGAATTAATGTCGAAAGAAATTTTGTGCGCCTGCGGAGAGGTTGTCGCAGTGCGTGTCCCTGATCATTGGGCTCCAGCGTGAAACCGGCTCTCTATCGAATTAACCCCATATTCACTGTCAATCAGGTATGCCGGCCATTGGCTTTTTGTACACCATATTGACAATTGCATGCCCGCCCTGATTTCCCCTTTCAATCAATTGCATATTTGATGGCCATGCCCAACTTTTTTGGAAGTATTAAAAAAGTATTTCATCAGACGTTTGTGTTTAAAAACGATTGCTTACCCGCAATTTTTTTTGGACTCGATATTTATTCGTTATTTTTGGGTTGTTTTAGGCATGCGCTAAAATTCGGCCAGACTTTGTATAAAGCGCTCACTATGCGTAATATAAATTACAAATATTGCCAAAATTGGTGTCAATAAAATAGACGAATTTTTAATTTGTTACGAGTGCAAAAAATAATAAACTTCATTTAATACTATATATTATAATAATTACAAATATATAAAATTTTAGAGCGTCAGTATATATATGAATATGTAATTTGGCAATATAATTGCATATACAATAGTATGTGGCAGCAGATAGACATAGCCGCTTAAATGTATACCTTTTGAATATACAGGGTTTGTTTCAAAACCGGAAAACAAAAAATGATCCATTCTGCCGATAAGAGGCAGCCACTTTTTTAAACACGCACCATGGATAGGGGAGGCACTTAATGCCGGTCCCATTAATCGGAGTCAGCAAAGAGATATTAAAGATCAAGGAAATTATTGCGCGCGTAGCGCATACCGGGCTCAATGTCGTCATCACCGGAGAGAGCGGGGTGGGCAAGGAGGTAGTGGCCCATCAACTCTATCAGCAATCCCCTCGAGCCGATAAACCGTTTGTAAAAATCAATTGTGCGGCTCTGCCCGAAACGCTTTTGGAGAGTGAACTGTTCGGTCATGATCGGGGCGCCTTTACCGGGGCGGTGAAACGGAAGCGGGGAAAATTCGAATTAGCCCACAACGGGACCTTGCTTTTGGACGAGATCGGGGACATGCCCTTTTCGTTACAGGCCAAGCTGTTGAGGGCCTTGCAAAGCGGCGAAATTATCCCATTGGGATCCGAAAGGGAAGTAACCATTGACACCTGGGTTATTGCGACTACCAATCAGGAACTTGAGCGCCAAATCGCAGAACAACGGTTTCGAGAGGATTTATACTATCGCCTGAATACAATCAGTATTTACATTCCCCCGCTTCGGGAGCGTCCCGAAGACGTTCCCGAGCTTATTGGCTATTATACCAAGCGGTATGCCTCAAGATACGTGAGTGAGGAAACGCTGGATGAAGAGACGATCAAAGCGCTTTGCGCCCATTCCTGGCCCGGCAATGTTCGGGAGTTGCAGAATGTACTGAAGCGGATTCTGGTTCTGGGAGAAAGCGAGAAAGTGATTGCGCAGCTCAATAATCCCAATTTGCCTCGGGAAGAATCGGATCTAAGCGTCGAGAGAGGTGTCCAATCGCCTTTTATTAATAATATGGCGAAGATGATGGAAACGAATTTACGAACGGGGCACGCCCCCGCCCTGAAAGCCATCCGAAGAGAAGCGCTTGATCTGGTGGAGAGGGAAGTGATTGCAACGGTACTCGAACAGACCAGCTGGAATCGGACCATCGCAGCCAAAATGCTGAAGATCAGCTATAAAACCCTCTTGTACAAGATCGAGGGGTTAAATATATCACCACCCAACGGCACGCATCGCGACGAAACGTTGAATCAGCCTGAATCTAAATCCGGCAAAAAGCAAAAAAGTAAAAATAACCATCGCTACCCTCTCAGGCCGAATGGTTTTTTGTCTAAATGGAAGCCACAATTGAATTCGCTATAAAACAGACGTTTGGGGTGGGTCTGATTGTCAGAGTTTAATCCCCAGGGCTTCGATTTCAAGGCGAACCCGTTGTGTCCACCCTTTATTGGCCAGGGGATTGGCGGGGCTGGGATGCGTGATACGCCCAGTGACTCGACCCGATCCACGGCATAACCGGTTAATTCTTGTGGCGGCAAACACACCGACACCGATGACATAACGGGGCGACAGGTACTCTATGGTTTGTAATAAGGCCCTATCACAGGCGTCAATCAGCGGCGTTCGCTCTTTGATGGGCAGTTTGTCAGGTGTTCGGTTGCGCCCGCTTTCCTCCATAAAAGACAAGGGGCAGTAGTTGGCAATATAAAAGCGCCTGAAAAACCGTTCGGGCGTACCAAAAACCTCTTTCGCCCATCCCCAGATCCGTTGACCGCTCACTTCGCTGCGGGAGCAGTCGAACCCCTGGATCGGCCGTTTAGGGTGGTTGTTTTCCGGTTTACCAACCGGTTCCCGAATGTTAAGCCAGGTGGTCACCGATTTAACATCACCGAAAGGAATGCCGGTTTGAGCCATACCCCAGGGACCGGGATTCATCCCTACCAAAAGGACCTCTTTGGGCGGTTGGCCAAAGCGGGTAGAATAGCAATCGTGGGATTTTCGGGCATAGAGCAAGGGATTGTAGACATGGGTGACGGGTGGGCCGAAATGAAATGGCGCCAGATTTTCAATCAGTTCGTCTGTGATGGTTTCAAGGGTCATCTTATCTTCTCTTTATCTATAGATGGTAACATAAGCGGGATTCAGCCTGATGGTCAAGTTTTAATTGGTAGCATCGCTGCCATATATTTTGAGAGTGGGCGCCACGGTGCCTTTCAAAATTGTTCATCTTCAGCAGGCCGGTCCAGATGACCGATTCAGGTGACCGGTTCAGGGTGATTTATACCCGTGTGTGTGGTATAATAAAGTTCGCAACGATGGGATGGGCCGAATTGTTGTTCAACTTTTAAAAAAGTGTATATCACTCTATGGCTTCAACCGATTACTATGGTATCTTGGGCGTTTCCAAGGATGCCAGCGCCGAAGAGATTAAGGAGTCTTTTCGAAAATTAGCGTTTAAGTACCACCCCGACCGATCTACGGTAAGCGGGCATGCCGATAAAATGAAACGGGTTAACGAGGCCTACGCTGTTTTATCCGACCCGGTTAAGCGGCAGGAATACGATGCGCTTTACAGGCGATTTGGCACTGGTGCCTATGATCATTTCAGGGGTAATTATTCTGAACAAGATATTTTTAGAGGTACTGATATTCATCAGATTTTCGAAGAAATGGCCCGATCCTTTGGCCTTCGGGGATTTGATGAGATCTTTAAGGATTTTTATGGTGAGGGCGTAAAAACCTTCCAATACCGCCGCCCGGGACTTTTTGCAGGCGGGTTTATCTTTTCCAGGGGGACGAAAAGTAAACCACAGGCTCCAGGGGTGTCGCTTCCCTGGGGAAAAAATCGACTGCTTGGGTATCTCTTCAAAAAAGTGATCGGCCTGGCTGCTCCTCAAAAAGGCGGCGACCTGTTCGACACCATCTTTTTACACCCGGATGAGGCCCATAGCGGCGGGCCATACGCCTATTATCATCGTGATCGTGAGAAAAAACTGGTCGTAAAGGTGCCTCCCGGTATTAAAGGCGGGCAGAAGATTCGTTTAGCCAGGATGGGGTCGGATGGGAAAAGCGGTGGTGGTGCCGGCGATCTCTACCTTACCATTCGTATCAAAATGCCATTGGGAGAAAGACTAAAAAAGACGGTTGGAGGGTTGTTGAACCGGTAGTCGTCATCCAACACCAGTTGGCATAAAAAATTAGGCCGTCTAACACTGCGCCATGGTGCCATGAATTTTCACATTCGGCCAATCCTTACCTATCCCCATGGAGTGGGCGGGGCAATTTAAGGAACCCTCACGTTTTCCGATCGGTCTGTTATGTGGGTGTGTTGTATCGTTTTAAAATCGTTTTTGAGTTTGTTGATATGATTGTTTTCTTCTGCGATGATGGTATCAAACAAGGTGCGGGTCGCGTCATCGGAAGCGAAGTTGCGGATCATTTCGTAAAATAAAACGGTGTCTTTCTCAAATTCTAGACTGATGGCCATCAATTCCTCAATGGTGCTGGTAGCCGTGAGATCAACTTCCTGCAGTGAGAATGCTTGGTCGGCCACCGTTTCCCGCAAAAAAGTACGCGTAATTTTTTCAAATTCCGATGCCTCGGGAGGAATCGAACCTTTGGGGGAGAGCCGGGAAAGCCATCGGGCATGTCTCGATTCCTCATCTGCCAGATGAGACAGAGCCAGGGATAACCGGGGGTCTTCGGTTCTTTCGGCTGCATACCGGTAGGTTTCTTCCCCGTTTTGTTCTATTTGGACAGCGATATGGATGATCTCTTTCCATGTGAACATATCAATTTTCCCTTATGTATCTGGCGAAAAGTTGCGCGTTGTCCATCGCGCTTCGATGGTTCAGTAACCATGGCATAGACATAAAAATCGGTCAACAGACGAAGGCGGTTTCAGCTTTGAATCGATCCGATCCAATCGACCCGATATACCGGTCACTTTTGCAAAAAGCGGCTCGCCGCGGACATGTCAATCTGGTCCTGACCCTGAGCACGTATGTCCGTTTATCGGGGCCGGCCGCCAAGCGTTGGTTCACTCAACAGACGGCGCTGACGACCTTTCGCGCTTGCTGGCCACTAGGCGCGACGTGTCGTTTTAAGCGCATGTTTCCAAGCAAAGTGGCTGCCATGGTCAACGCCACCCGGTCGGTAAAAAATCAGGATGCCGCTGGTCTTGGGGCCATGGCCTATGCCCTGGCGAAAGGTGACCGGTCGGTGTTAAACGAGGTCCACCCGGATGGTGATCCCGATCGCAATCCCGATAGGAATCCCGATGTGATTAAGGATCGTGAACAGGCCAGGGAAATAAAACTTATTGCCAGTGCGATTGAGCGACCCAAAGATTTCTGGAACTGGATCGACACACAAGATCCAAACGGCCAAACAACGGCGGTACAACGTTTCAAAAATATCGGTAGTCCTTTTGATCGTGCCGTCATTCAGGCGGCAGCGTTCTTACTGACAAAACCTGACCCACCGGAGATCTTCCAGGTGGCGCCGACGAATGACAGGTTCCCCTATTGGGTTGTCTTTGACCATCATGTTCGCCCGGGGCGCGAGGCACTGGCTCAAATATCGAGGGATCTACATATCCCCGTGAGCCAATTGAAATGGATGCTCTTTTATTACGAAGGGTCCCTAACCCAAAAACGCCTAAAATCGTTGTGGTGGGACCGGTATTGCGCTTGGCGATTCAAAAAGGCTGGCATTTCAACGGACCAGGCCCGGCTGATGTGGCCATCCGCCCGGCCACAATTGGTGGCCACCTTAACCGAGGACGCCAATCGCTTACATCGGGACGTATATCGCTGGAAAACGGCGCATCTTGAGCAGATCAATGACCTAAAAACAGATGTCGAATCGTTGTTCTCGCCTTTTGATCGTATCGATACCCGGCAACAACCGTTGTTTTAAACGCCCGGCACGATAAGGGGTCGCCTAAAAATGTGAAGTTATTTTTTCGCAAACCCTGAAAACTTTGACTTTGATATCACTGACCTTGGTATCACGGGGGTGTTCGTTGCGGCCTATATGTGGTTGGCCTGTTTAATCGCCTGCCAGGCCTCCTTGGCTGATTCGACAAAACTGAAAATTTCGACATCCTGGGGACTGATGGTTCCCTGGTCAATCAATGCGTCGAAATTGATCACACGATTCCAGAAATCACGGCCAAAAAGCAATACGGGGATCGGCTTGATTTTGTGGGTTTGAATCAGGGTCAGGGTCTCGAATAGTTCGTCCATGGTACCGTACCCACCGGGAAACGCCACAAGGCTTTTGGCGCGCATCAAAAAATGCATTTTGCGAATGGCAAAATAGTGAAATTGAAAGCACAGCTCGGGGGTGATGTAAGGATTGGGTCGCTGTTCAAAAGGCAGAACGATATTCAGTCCGATGCTGCGAGCGCCGACATCGTCGGCCCCTCGGTTAGCCGCTTCCATGATGCCGGGGCCACCCCCGGTGACGACCATCAACTTGTTTTTTTCCGTATTTTTGGAAACCAAGGCGGCCAACTTACGTGCTTCCTGGTAATAGTGGCTCTGTTTGACATCTCCTTTAGCTTGCCTCAGTTCTTCTTGCAGATCATCGGTAGAGCCCTCTTTTTTAATCCGGGCCTTAATCTCTGACAAGCTGGCGGCCGCCTCATCCGGTGCCTTGGTTCGTGCGCTGCCGTAAATGACGACCGTGGATTGCACTTCATATTCATTTAAGATCAGCTCTGGCTTTAACAACTCCAATTGAAGTCGGACGGGACGGAGCTCATCGCGTAGGAGAAAATCGTTGTCCTGGAAGGCCAACTCATAGGCGGCGGACTGGCATTGCGGTAACTTCGACCGCTGTTTGGCCGCTTGGGCATCTTCGAGAGCTGATCGAAACAGTCTTTTTTTTCCGGAAGGGGGGAGCATCTGCATGCCTCCAATAGGTTTAAGTTAAAATCCTCATATTTAGCATAAATAAAATATAAAAAGAAGGGGATTGTCGACGAAAAACACTCGCATTCAAAGTGGATCGGAAAAGCGGCTTATCGAAAGGGGATCTTGACATGTTTATTAGAATCGATCAGGGTCGGATAGTCGTTTCAAATCCGTTTCAGTATCGATATCATAAAAATAGGCTGGATTGCGGGTGATAAATTTATGCACATCCAAGGGGTTTGACTGAATGATCTTACGGGCGCCGGTATCGCCTGTTAAATTCTTGATTGCATGGTAGTATTTTTGACTAAAAAGGGTGGGATTGCCGCGGTCCTTGCCTCGAAAGGGCAGGCATATTCCCTTATTTGAATGGCCGAATGCGGGTAAAAGGGCGTTAATGGCTTCCGCATCGATCAGGGGTTGATCGCCTAAAAGAAACATTACGGACGAATGGGTCGCTTCAACTTCAGTCAACCCGGTGTAAAGAGAACCGCTGAGGCCTTCCATATACCGATGGTTGGTGACGATCTTGAGCCGCGAGGTATTCCAGTCGGCCAGTTGACGACGGATGTCGCGATGCAAATGGCCCAGTACCAAAACAATGCGATCCAGATTTGAGGCCAAGGCAGCTTCGACCACGATTTCGATCAGACAGCGGCCTTGTATGCGCACCAACTGCTTGGGATAACCCAGCCTTCGGGAACGGCCTGCAGCAAGAATAATTCCAGCGATGGGGTTGTTTTGGGCCATAGGAAAATCCGATTCATCAAATCCGAATGAAATGATTCTCTATGTAACGAAGATTGATCACTTCGCTAAAATAGCATAGATACGCCATTTTGAATAGAATTGGGAAAATGGGAGTGGGGCTGGAGGGTAATGAACGAATCGTTGAGAGAAATCCTGCTTTCCGGTAGCGGGGGTGTGATCAGTCTGGTGGGTGCGGGTGGAAAAACCAGCCTTATGTTCCGTCTCGCCCGGGAGGCGGTGATGGCTGGAGACTCCGTCCTGACGACCACCACCACACGAATCATGTCGCCCAATGAAAACCACACGCCTAAAGTTTTTCTGGCCAAAACGGCCAAGACCCTACTTGAGATGACTCGCGGTTTCCAACAGGATAACCTGCATTTAACGGCCGCATTGGAAAGGGCTCCGAACGGTCGGAAACTGACCGGGTTTGATCCGTCGATCATCGATTCGCTCCATCGCTCCGGTCGATTTAAATGGATCATCGTGGAAGCCGATGGTGCGGCCCGAAAAAATTTAAAGGCTCCGGCGGCGCATGAGCCGGTGATTCCCAAGGCTACGGGTCGGGTCATCGGCGTGGTTGGTTTAAAAGCCATGGGCAAACCGTTGACAAATCAATGGGTATTTCGGCATGAAATCTTCTCTAACATCACGGGGTTGGCCATAAACGAAACAGTGACGGCGGCATCGATCGCCCTATCGATCGTGTCTCCCGTTGGCTTGCTAAAAGGCACACCCCGTGGGGCAAAACAAACTATTTTCTTGAATCTGGCCGGAGATCACCGTGCGCTGGACAACGGCCGGGATCTGGCCAAGCTATTATGCGAAAATACCGACCGGGTGGGCCTTGCCGGGGTGATCATTGGCAATGCCCAGGACGATCCTGCGGTTTTGGAATATCATCGCCGATGCCGGGCCGATGAGGGCAATGGTTATGTTTGACCACTTTCGTTTCGCCGCACCGATTTACGACAAAATCATTCGTATTTACGATCACAAGCGCATGTGCCGACTATTGGGGTTGCCCGCTCCTGTACGATTGCTGGATGCCGGGGGTGGCACCGGTCGCGTATCCAGTCGCTTATATTCGTTAACCCGCTCAGTGGTTATTTGTGATCTTTCCGCGGCCATGCTTGGGCAAGCGGCCACCAAGGGAAACCTAAGCCCCGTGCGAACATATGCCGAAAGATTACCTTTTGGCGATGGCTGTTTTGATCGGGTTTTGGTGGTAGATGCATTCCACCATTTTAGCGATCAAGGAAAAGCTTTGGGTGAGTTGGTTAGAGTCTTAAATCCTGGTGGGCGGCTGGTGATCGAAGAGCCGGATGTGACCCGGCCGGTTGTTAAATTGATCGCCTGGCTGGAAAAAATAACGCTAATGAGAAGCCGGTTTCACACCGCTCAACAAATCGAGGCGATGTTGAATCCGCTGGGGATGAAGACCCGGACGGAATCCGACGGGCGGTATATCTTTTGGATTCAGGCCGTCAAACCGAAGTGTTAATATGTAAGGATCCGGACAGTTAATAACCCAGATAGGTAATATCCCAACGGGTAATATCAGGGCCGGGGTACGGGTTATTTCTCCGGTACGGTTCGTTGACGACTGGATTTCAAGATCAGCAGCAGCACCAAAAAAGCGGATATCATGAAACAGAACCCCATGGCGAAAAAAACGGCTTCCAGACCATAGCGGTCTGCCATGTAACCCGACACTGCCGCCGCTGTTGAGCCGACCCCAAATGTCAGGGAAAAATGGATACCAAAGCCCATGCCATGGCGATGTTTGGGAAAATAACTGGACGTCAGATAGTTTTGAATCGGCTGCGTTGCGAAATAAAAAAAAGCATATACAACCGCCATACCCACCAACAGGATACCTTTGGTGAATACCATGCCGAATACGAACAGCATGCCCATAAGAATGGCCCCCAGGTAGAGCTTTTCGGCATCATAGCGGTCCACCAGGCGACCGGCCAGGTATTGCCCCCATGCACCGGAAAGAAGAGCAATGGTGGCGACTGTTCCGCCCAGGGCCACGGTGTTCATTGATAAGAAGTTGAAATGTACGCGCTCACCCATGTAGGTGGGCAAAAAGGTCATGATGCCCTTATAGGTTAGCCCAAGGGCCGTGGCCGAGAGAAGGAATAAGACAATTTTAATCATCGTATCGGGATGAATTTTTTCCCGATTGTTGCTATGCAGCTCTGATTCATCGGTGACGACTACCGGCCTTGGAATCGTTAGCGAATACATTGCAAGAGCGACGCCCAAGGCACCGAAAACCACATGAGGGGCTCGCCATCCCAGGCTTGTCCCGATCCAGGCCGATAAAATCGGGGTAACGGCCACACCCAGGCTGCCGGCGATACCATGAATACCAAAGGCGTTGCCGCGGTGGGTCATGGTGTGTGACAATAACGTATTGGACGCCGGATGGTAGGTACTGCAAAATAATCCGATCAGCCCCATGATGATACCGTAAAACAAAAGGGAATTGACCGGCCAGACGGCTATGGACAAGATGCCGGCGCCAAAGAGAAAAAGGGTCACCAATCGCCTGGGCCCAACCCTATCCGCCATCAGGCCGGCCGGCAGAGAGCCTAAACCAAAGGCATAGGAAAAAGCGGTAACAACAAGGCCGAGGTGAAAATAATCCGTGCCGAATTCGACAATCAATAAAGGGATTAAGGGTGGTAGGACCCCTTCAAAAAGATGAACCAGTCCATGGGCACTGACGGAGAGCCCCATGATTTTCTTTTCTTTGGCGTTCATATTAATTTATAGCGCTCGAATGGTTAAAAAAAATAATTTCTTGATAATACATTGACTAGGCCGCCGCTCAAAAGCCCATCGGCTATAGGAAAAAATTGTGCAAATGTCAATATTAAAAAATAAACATCTGGATTTTATAGGGAAAATTAATTCTTGCTGATATACAAAGGCGGTTGTTTTTATGAGCTGGTGATAGTAATTTTAAATACGGGGTTGATATATTGTCTGGGTTAAAGGGGGCAATGCCAGTTTTCGACAGGGGTTAAACAGTATGTTATCTATCGCCGGTGCCTTTTTATTTAGGGATACGCCGAGGGCGACCGATTCCATTGGCCGGCCTAAAGTGAGCGAGGCCGACCATGAGAAAGTGGCTGAGGAGCCGGGGGCTTTATTGTGTAAAACCTGTGGGCATCTCATTACCCATGAACATGCGCGGGTGACATTACAAGGCGCACATCAGCATACATTTGCCAATCCCCACGGATTGGTTTTTGAAATCGGTCTTTTTCAAACGGCTCCGGGATGTACCTATGAGGGGGCACTTACCGCTGATTTCTCCTGGTTTGCAGGGTTTCAATGGAAAATTGCTTTGTGTGGCCGATGTTTGACCCATTTAGGGTGGTTGTTTGTCTCCGGCACCCATCGAATCAACGGGCTTATTTTGAACCGGTTGGTGAGTATCCTCCCAAAAAAAACGTCATAGTTCTTCGAAATGTGCCAGCAGGCGGCTTGACGGCTTGGGAGACCGCTTTATCTTAAAATTTGGTGCTCGCACTGAACCGGTCGATACGGAGGAAATATGAAACGGTTTTTGGATTACATAGCCGGATCGTTTTTAAGACACCTGGATTTTGAACTATCCCGTCCCGATTCGCTTTTGGAAACGATCGTTGTCGGAGATAAGACCCCACGGGAGTGGACCGAGCCGGTGCGTGAGGAGCTGCTTGAGCTTTTTCCACATTTGGAGACAGCACCCCCCCACGCACGGAACTTTGTCGAAGAAGTTACCGTGCGAAATGGCCGGGATACTTACCATAGCAGCACGTTTGACGGGATGAACGTGATCTTTTTAGAAACGATAAAGAACCTGCGCGAACAGACCCCGGAGAGCCGTGAGCGATTCCGGGCAGTGACGTTTTCTTTCATGCGGTTATTCGACCATGAGAGCTTTGGTCTTTCGGCCCAGATGATGCTCCAAAACCTAGCGAATCTTCGAGAGTTGCTGCACGAAATTATATTTGAGCTCTATCCCGACGAAGGGGAGCGGCGTCGCGTTTGGGAAGTTGTCTATCAGCAGAACCTGGCGCATCAAGGCTGGATGACCGAACATTTCGAATCAATTTTAAAAGATGCGTGGGAAAAAAGTGAACAGCTGTTGCACAGCATTCTGCCGGAAAGTATCTGCGAGGAGCTAAAGCAGAATCGTAAGGTTGCACCTCGCTATGTGGACAGCGGCAGTGTGTTATTTACCGATTTTGCCGGGTTTACACAGGTGACGGAGAAGATGTCACCGAAGCAGCTCATTGAAGAACTGGATACCTGTTTTTCCCGGTTTGACCAAATTGTACAGGAATTCGGGCTGGAAAAGATCAAAACCCTGGGGGATGGCTATATGTGCGCCGGCGGTGTGCCACGCGGCTCCATGACCCATCCGTATGATATCTGCGTTTGCGCTCTGAAGATGCGCGAAGCGATTCGCAACTTGGCTAAAGAAAAAGGGCTGACATCTGACGGATATTGGCGGATACGAATCGGTGCGCATGTGGGGCCGTTGGTGGCGGGCGTTATCGGGGAAAATAAGTTCAGCTATGACATCTGGGGCGACACGGTTAACATCGCCAGCCGTATGGAATCTTCAGGTATAGAGGATGGAATCAACATTTCAAGCGAACTTAATGCATTGATTGAACCCTTTTTTATAACCGAACATCGAGGATCGATCCCGGCGAAGAACAAAGGCAACCTCTCCATGTATCAACTCCATCGAATTCGACCTGAATTTTGTGCGGATGAAGACGGGGTGATTCCCAGTAATGATTTGTATGATGCCATTCAAAAACAAATTGGCAGTTGTTGCCCGCGCACACGTGTTCACCTGGAAAGATTAGCCAGTAGTGTGCACTGATTCGATCCCCCGCCACTTTCATTACTTTCAAACGGTTACCCCTAATCTTTTTTCTTCATATATTGCGTTATTTTTTTCTTGACATACCATATGTTGTATGACACACACACAAAGCGTTCCATTCCAGCCTAAAGGTATAAATCAAAAACAGACAAACCCGAGTCGCCGGTTGATTGGTAAACCAATTACCGGTGCTTTTAAAAAAATTCAGGAGCTGATTGAAAATGGGTAGCAAAGGTACGATTCTGATTACGGATGAGGGGCGGTATGATCTGAATTCGATATTGTGGGATGACAATCGATTTTCCGAGTTACTCGTCAAGGGAAACCCCATCGGTCTGGACCAGGCATTGGACATCAGCCGGTTCATGCGGGAACAGATCGACAAAATGGAGTTTGGTACCATTACGCTGCCGGTTATCGAAAAGATGATCGAGGCCAAGTTGATGGAGTTCGGCATCACCAAAACCTCGCCGGTACGGTTGGACAAATCACTGTTTGTTAATGGCGGCGTCTCTTTGTCGGACAATGCTTTAACCGTTTTGGAGCGGCGTTACCTGAAGCGTGATGGCGAGGGCGGTCTAATAGAGACGCCAGAGCAGATGTTTCGCCGGGTGGCGCACCATATCGCCAAGGCCGAATCTCATTATGGCGACGCTGAGCAGACCGAGAAAATCGAAGCCGCTTTTTTTCAAATGATCACAGAGCTGAAATTTTTACCCAATTCGCCCACCCTAATGAATGCCGGGCGAGAGTTGGGTCAATTGGCGGCCTGCTTTGTACTACCCGTGGAAGACAGCATGGAGGGTATTTTCGATGCCCTTAAAAATGCCGCAATGATTCATAAGTCGGGCGGGGGAACCGGATTCTCTTTTTCGCGCGTGCGTCCTAAAAACAGCCGTGTGGGTAGTACCGGAGGTATCGCTTCCGGGCCGGTGTCATTCATGCGGATTTTCAATACAGCCACGGAACAAGTGAAGCAGGGCGGCACGCGCCGTGGGGCCAATATGGCGATATTGCGAGTCGATCATCCGGACATCGAGGAATTTATCGATTGCAAACGAACCCACAGTGAATTGAACAATTTCAATATTTCGGTGGGGGTGACCGAAGCGTTTATGCAGGCTGCAGAGAAAAATGAGTCTTACGATCTCATAGACCCGCGGGGTGGCCGCAAGGTCGGCCGGCTCGATGCGTCCGATCTGTACCAAAGGCTCGTGGAAAGTGCATGGGACAGTGGCGATCCAGGCATCGTCTTTTTGGATCGAATCAATAGGGACAATCCCACGCCGGCCATCGGCCAGATCGAAAGTACCAATCCCTGCGGCGAACAACCGCTTTTACCCATGGAAGCCTGTAATCTCGGATCGATCAACTTGTCCAAATTCGTCACCCACAGCGATGAGGGACCGAACATTGATTACGATTCCCTGGCCGAAACGGTTGATATGTCCGTCCGTTTTCTTGATAACACCATCGATATGTCCTGTTACCCGCTACCGGAAATCACCGCCATGGTACGCGGCAACCGTAAAATAGGTCTAGGCGTCATGGGCTTTGCCGACATGCTTTACCAGTTGGGTATCCCCTACAACTCCGAAGCCGCCCTTGAAGCCGGCGAAACACTGATGGCCTTTATCCAGGAAGAGTCGCATCAAGCCTCCCGGCGTTTGGCAGCGGAACGGGGCGCGTTTGAAAATTACGATCAAAGTATTTTTAAAAACAAAAATGGGGGTGCTCTTCGCAACGCCACGACCACAACCATTGCACCTACCGGCACGCTGAGTATCATTGCCGGATGTTCCAGCGGCGTAGAACCGCTTTTCGCATTGAGTTTTGTGCGTACCGTCATGGATAACGACACTCTTTTGGAGGTCAATCCCTACTTTGAAAAAATTGCCCGGGAGAGGGGTTTTTACAGCCGGGAACTGATGGACGAAGTTGCCGCCCATGGGAGTATTCGCCATATGGACAGTATTCCCGAGGACGTTCGGGAAGTATTCGTCACCGCGCATGATGTAAGCCCGGAGTGGCATATTCGTATGCAGGCCGCCTTTCAGAAATATACGGACAATGCGGTTTCCAAGACGGTCAACCTGCCCCGTGAGTCCACTATGGAAGACGTGCGCAAGGTGTACGATATGGCCTATGAGCTTGAGTGCAAAGGGGTTACGATCTATCGCGACGGGAGCAAGGAAAATCAGGTCCTATCTTTTTCCGGTAACAAAGATACGGATGACAAGCTCAAAGCGGCGGTCAAAGAACGGCCCGAAACCCTGGAGGGCTTTACTACCCGTATTAAGACCGGTTTGGGCCAGTTGTATGTTACGGTAACTGAATTCGATGGCCGACCCTTTGAAGTGTTTGCCACCATCGGTAAATCCGGCCGATCCACTGCGGCCAAGGCCGAGGCCATCGGCCGCTTAGTCTCTTTGACCTTACGCTCCGGGATTCGGGTTGAAAAGGTTGTGAACCAATTGAAGGGGATCGGGGGTGAGCATCCCGTGTTCCAAGAAGGGGGAATGGTTCTATCCATACCCGATGCCATCAGCCGAGTACTTGAAAACCGATACATGAAAGATCGCGCGGCGGGCTCGAACGGTTCGGGAGCCAATTCGCTTTTGGGGGAGACCTGTCCTGAATGTGGAAAGACCATCAGCTTTGAGGAGGGGTGCATGACCTGTCATTTTTGCGGTTTTTCCAAATGTGCATAATACCTAAATTGTTTGCAACAAAGGATACCGACGGAGTTTTTAATGAAGAAAACCATCATCTTACAAATAGGAGTATTGTTCATGATATTTTTTGCCATGTCGGCTGAAAGCCCGGCCGCATCCAACGCTGTCAACGTGTCAATTACGACCTCCAAAGGAACCATTGAACTGGAGCTTTACCCGGATAAGGCCCCGAAAACGGTGGCCAATTTTGTGGAATATGTTAAGGCCGGGTTCTTCGAGGGCACTATTTTTCATCGGGTGATCAAGGGGTTTATGATTCAGGGTGGTGGAATGACCGAGGATATGCAACCCAAACCCAATCGCAAACCCATTCCCATTGAGGCTGACAATGGCGTGAAAAACGCTCGCGGCACCATCGCCATGGCCCGCACGGGTGACCCGAATTCGGCGACATCCCAATTTTTTATCAATACCGTTGACAATGCCTTTCTTGATTTTAAAGCAAAAACACCCCAGGGCTGGGGCTATTGCGCATTCGGAAAGGTTACCAAAGGAATGGATGTGGTGGATGCCATTGAGAAGGAAAAAACCGCATCACGTAGTGGTCAACAGGATGTGCCCGTTGAGGCCATCGTAATCACTGGCGCAAAGGTGTTGCCCTGAGGACTACCTGAGGGATAGGGCGTCACCGGTTCTATATCTAATGTGAGTCATCTTCAAAACGTTTCAGATTGTTCAAGGTCAAGAATGGTGATCCGCCCCAGGCGGATTAACCACAGGCGCCCTGAAGGAAGTGCCCTTGGGGTAAATACATTAGGTATTTCGAGGATTAAAATTTGAGCCAGACGCAGAGATTGGGTAAACTGTGACGGTTTTAAATTGGCACCTGTGAATTAGCTTTACTCGTAAGTCGGATCGGGTATCGTCGCGGGCGTCAATCCCTCTTGCTCGGCCAATTGATGATAGTACTCCCGGACATCCTGTAGCTGCGAAAGGACTTTGACAAAACGGGAAAAAACGCCGTAATAGATGGACTCTTCCGGTGAAAAACCAACATGGATAAATTGTAGCCCGACGCCCCTGGCAGGTTGTGCATCGCGATGATGGACATAGCCATTCATCTGGACCGGCCCCACAATCGGTAGCTCAATAACAAGCTCCACCCGCCCCTCATTTTCCATATTCGTCGTTGTCTTGACATAGCATCCATCCAGGGAAATGTTGGTGGCTTGCCCCTCTATTTCGAATTGTGGGAAATAAACCCTAAACCGGACTGGATACCTGGGGCCCTTGCGCCGTTCCCGTTCTGACATGATGCGCCTCCTGATTATGTTAAGAGTCTTGAAGAGAAGTACTTGGGTAGCTAAACGGGCATTTATAATTTTCTTAAATTGAACGGTTTATATGATATTGCTTATCGGCGGTCAAGTAAAAAGGAGAAGAGGAAACGGCGTAGTGCCAACTTAAATTGGCAGAGTCGATTGACGATCGAGATCTAAATCGACAAACCCGACATCGACGATTTTTCCACAAATGCGAAGAATGGCCATGGATGCCGATGCCGGATTGCGGGGGAATGAAGCGCTACCGGGATTGAGATAAAGGGTTCCGTTATGCTTCGATAACTCGGACCTATGGGTATGGCCGGAAATGACGACCCCGAAACCGGCGGATACCGGATCAAGATCCAACCGGCTTTTATCATGCAGAATGTGAATCCATGTGTCGGCGACCTGGAGGGTTTCGGTTTCATTCAAGTTTACGGCCCATTTACCTGCATCCATATTCCCGCGTACCGCAACGACAGGGGCCAGTTTCCTCAATAGGGGCAATACATCCGGTCTATCAATATCGCCCGCATGTATGATCAGATCGACATGTTCAAGCCGTTGAACGACCCTTTTGCTCACCTGACCATGGGTGTCAGATAGAACGCCCACATGGTATTCTGTTTTGCCGGTCAGCTCAATGGCCATGTCGGCACCAAAATTGCAATATATTCATCTGATAATGTTCCCTATTCTTTAAAGCGATTAACCGATTGGCGCAATTGTTTGAGCCTGCTTCGCCGCTGCTTGGCTTCCAGGCGGCGAAGGCGAGCCGTCCGGCCCGGACGCGTCTTTCTGCGAAGCCGGGGTTGCCGGGACGCCTTTTCAACCAGATCATTCAGTCGTTTCAGGGCGTCTTCCCTGTTTCTCATCTGACTGCGAAATCGCCTGGCATCGATCACCAGAATGCCGTCGGTGGTCATACGGTTCCCGGCAATCTGTACGAGGCGACGACGTACATGGGGGGCCAGATTCGAGCTTCCCTCTACTTTAAATCGAAGTTGCACAGCCGTTGAGGTCTTATTGACATGTTGTCCACCGGGCCCGGAAGCGCGGACAAAGACCCATTTTATATCGTCAGCATCAATGGATGTGGTAAGTGTCATCGGCGTTGTTGGTATGGTTTATCATAAAATGCAAAATTATCCGTGTTCACCGGATTAAAGTCAAGAAGATCCGCCACAAGATCCACCTGGTATTTTAAACGGGAGAATTAACCGGATAGCGTAGGGTAGCCCAGAACCGTTGGCGTAATATTTCAGCTGGACGTTTCATAATGGCGGGTATATATTATGTCTTCAGCTTATCTTGGCATGCTGATGAATTGTAAACAGAGGAACACTCAGGACAATGGATCAATCAAATCGCATCGTGTTTGAAAAGCCGAACCTGGACCTTTTGACCGGCCGCTACACTGTGGTCGACACTCATTTCCACAGCCGATATTCCGATGGTGCCGACAGCGTGGCGGCGATTGCCGATCTCGCAAGTCAATCGGGTATCGGGCTTGCCATCACGGATCATAACGATATTCGGGGGGCTATCGAACTCAATCGTTATAAAAATCTGCTGAGTATCCCCGGCATTGAAATAACATCCGCAGAAGGCAGCCACCTGCTGGTCTATTTTTACGACATTAAAAGTTTGGAGCGGTTTTACGTCCGGGAGATCGAGCCCTTTATGGGCAAGGATGTTATGAGTGCGATCCACCTATCGATGGCGGAGATATTGCGTCGTGCACAAAATTACCGGTCGGTCATCATGTTTCCCCATCCTTATAGCGCGACCTACACCGGAATTTGCAATTTCTTTTTTTCATCCAAGGATTTGGCCGAATTGTTTAAACAGGCGGATGGGGTGGAAGTATTAAATGCTTCGAATTTGCATCGCTGGAACACGCGTTGCGCGCTTCTAGGTTTCAACCTCAATAAGGCAATCATCGGTGGGAGTGACGGGCATCAGTTGTCCCATATGGGTAAAGTGGTGACCTATGCGGACTGCAAACCGTCTCGGCAGGCATTTCTCGATGCCGTCCGAAAAAGAGAGACCAAAGTGATCGGTAAGGAGATTGCTCTTTTTGGTAAAATGACATCCAATGGGTCCAAGCTTAAAAATAATTTTCGTAACTATCCGGTTCTGATGGAAAAAAATCTTCGTTATGGATACAAAATCTTTCATTTAAAATCGAGAATGCTACGCAATAATGTCAGGGATAAACTTAACGGTCTGGATCGAAAAAAGCAGAGTTAAATAACAGTGTATCTTGCCCGGACGCCGGACAGCCGCCGATACCGGTATGCCTTAAGAGAATCGGTAAAAAAAGATGGAATCTATCATCACCGGGACCTTTTCGATTTGGGACACAACCCTTCCGAGTACATTATTTATCCTGGTGGAAACGCCTACTATATTGATGAAGTGATTGAGGACCATCTTGACCAAATGGGGGTCAAAACCCGGGTGGATGAATTGGATTCCCTTTTTTGGCCGTACGTTAAACCATCCATTCGGCGGGCGGTTGGGGTTTTTCGGCAACGGGGTCGGTACCGTAGCAAACGAATGCGTCTGAGCCCTTTGGAGAAAAAAAAGATCCACCTGCGCACCCATCTTTTTGATAAACGACGGGTGCATTTTCTTAAAACGGGACGTTCCGATCAGCGTGGCCTGGGGCGGATGCCGGCCAATCTCTTACACTGGCTGCAGGAGAAATCAAGGGACGAAATAGAACAAGGGTTCATACATCAGGAAGCCATCCTCCGACCGCATGAGTTAAAAAGCTATATTTATGTCATTTTCGATCTCAAGCGGTTCTTCACGACTATTTTGGCCGAGCGGGCGCCGGAGATGCTGGATCGTGAAGCGCTGGATTCTCATTTCATTGAAGAGATCTGCCGATTAAACAAGGCGGCTGATTTCTGGGGCAAGGCCGACCATGGGTCTTGGTTGCATGCCTATCTGGCAAGGTATCTGATTTTTTACTTTGATTATGAATTTACCAGTGGTCGCTTTCTGGAGGACGAGCTTCAGGCATTTATAAATCGTCATCGTGCCTATCGATCCCCACCGACAACCACGAGGGTGGGGATCGCGGAAGCCAGCGCTCTTTTTAATATTACCCGGGAAGCGCTGGAAAAGATGCCCCTCGCGGCTTTGACACGTCTATACCGCCGGCTCGCCCTTAAACACCATCCCGACCGGGGGGGAGATCCCGGAACATTCATTCGAATCACCGAGGCCTATCAATCATTGGCTAAAACCAAAAATCGGAGACGATCATGACCATCGAAGAAGCGATTCGGACAGCCATTGAATATGAAACTAAAATTCGCGACCTATACCTGAAGGCAGCGGAAAAAACCAAAGACCCCATTGCCACCCGCATATTTAGCGCTCTTGGAAATGATGAGGCCGGGCATCTGGCCTATTTGAATGACCGTTTGCAACAGTGGCGCAAAACAGGGCGCATCACGGCTGAAAAGCTTGAATCAAGCATCCCCTCCGCCGCAGAGATTAAACGCGAGGTTAACAAACTCAAACCCCGGATGTCTGCAGATGATCAAAAAAATGAAAAGCAGATGCTGAGCAAGGCCTTGACACTGGAAATTGAAACCAGCCGTTTCTATGAGCGGATGGTCGCGGAAATGAGTGATGAAGGCCAGAAAATGTTTGCCCGGTTTGTCGAAATTGAAAATGGCCACATCGATATGGTCCAGGCGGAGCTCGATTATATTTCAGGTACCGGCTACTGGCTTGATAATAAAGAGTTTGACATGTCCGAATAGCAATCGGTAGCCCGGCAAGGGGAAGCCGTCGCAAAAATTTTTGTTAAAGGAGCCATTTTCAAAACGTTTCAGTTTATTCAATGTCAAGGATGGTAAAAATTTTAACCACAGGCGCCCCGAAGGAAGTGCCCTTGGGGTAAATACATTGGGTATTTCGAGGATTAAAATTTGAGCCAGACGCAGAGATTGAGCAAACTGGGGCGTTTTGAAATTGGCTCAAAGAAGTTCATTTTTGCTCACCTAGATCCTATGGTCATCAAAGAAGAGGGCTGTGACCGCCATGAAGATGCCTGGGGCTGTAAAATTGGCCTATTTACGCCAAAACCATGTTCTCCAGTTTAACGGATATGCCTGTTCAGCGGCCTCGGTGGCCATGGTCCTCAATACCATTGTGCAAGTCGCCGGGAGCGACAGCGGTGCAGATCCGATTACGCAACAGGCGTTAATGGACAATGTCGCCGTCACGTTTTGGAAAGACCAACTGAGCCACAAAGGCCATTGCGGGCGTCATGGTGTCTCATTAAAGGACTTGTACAAGATCTGCAAAGATGCCTTGCGTGTATACGGAATATCTTATGATAGTGTTGACTTACTGAGCCTAAATGAAACGATACCGGATCTGAACGCTAAAAAGGAGCTCGTTCGTCGCCACTTGACGCAAATGAGCGCATCGGATCACGAATATATTCTCGCTTATTTTACTCAGGGAGAGGTCGTCGGTGAGTGGTTCGGCAGCCATGTATCGCCCATTGGCAGGTATGATTCGCAGCGACAAACCGTACTCATGCTGGACGTTGACCCGGAAGTCGATGGCCCATACCATGCGCCTTTTGATCGGTTTTTTGCGGGTTTGACGGGAAAAAGAAACATCTATCACCGCAGGGGCGGTGGATGGGTGCGGATTCGGGTGACCCCCCAATAGGCGATCGTGCCGGCGGCCGGTATCGCTCACCGTATAGAAAAAGGGATACAACCGTTTTTCGTATTCAGCCGCGCCATCGGGGATACGGTTGCCTCTATCCGCCACCCCACCTGTTATTGGGGGTGGACATCCACCATGTTACATGGTTGACGCTAGTCAGCGGTTTTGATAGCGTTACAAAAATCAATAACTTCGATCTGTTGGAGCGGCCCGTGTATCGTCAAAATTATATCAACGCCCTAAGAACTGAGCTGCTGGAAATGGTTGAGCGATATCTCTCCCCGGTCGCACTCCAATATGATTATAGTGAAGTCCCCTTAGAAACCAACATCAAATGGCGTCCCCAAGTTCTGGTACTGGGTAATTATTCCTCCGGAAAATCGACCCTGATCAATGATCTGCTGGGCGGCAAGATTCAGGCCACCGGACAGGCCCCTACGGACGATTCGTTTACCGTCATTACCGATGACGATTCGACCGAAGAGGGGAACCCAGGTGTCGTGGTTACCGAGGAACGGGACGGGAAATATCTTCTCAATGATTCCGAATACCCATTCGAGTCTCTGAAAAAACACGGAGAACGGTTTGCCGCCCACTTTCGTTTAAAAAAGGTCAACTCGCCGTTTTTAAAAAACCTGGCCATCATTGATACGCCCGGCATGCTTGACAGTATCACTGAGCGCGACCGGGGATACAATTACCAGGAAGTCATCGGGGACCTGGCCCAGATTGCCGATTTGGTATTGATTTTGTTTGATCCCCACAAAGCCGGAACCGTGCGCGAAGCACACACCAGCTTAAGAGACACATTGCCTGCCCGGACCTTTGAGGATCGCGTTCTTTTCGTTCTCAATCGAATCGACGAATGCAATTCGCTTATCGACCTTTTGCAGGTTTACGGAACCCTCTGCTGGAACCTGTCTCAAATGACCGGTCGCAAGGATATTCCCACCATCCATTTGGTCTATTCCCAACAGGCAGCGGAAAAACGTCAGCAGCACGATCGGTCCGATGCCAGCTATTTACAATATCTGGGCAATCAGCGCGATGATCTGAAAAAGGCAGTCCTGGACGCCCCCCGCTATCGGTTGGACAACCTCGCCTCATTTGTGGAGACGCATGGGGAGCGCCTTTCCCACCTGCTGGAGGCGTTGGTCGCTTTTCGCCGCAAGAAAAACGGCCACCGGGCTCGGCTCTTGGTTTTGGGTCTGCTGGGCGGGATTATCGTGGGCGTGGGAGCCCTGATCGGTGCAATGGTTTCGGGCCTGGCCGGCGCACTGGATCAACAAGTCCTTTTATTCGGGGGTGGCGGTGTGGCGGGCGTTTTTTTTCTGGGCTGGCTGTTGACCGGAATGGGTTATTTTTCTCATCGGTTCCATGAAAAACAACTGCTCCAACTGGATCATTTGACACCGCTCAACACCCAAACCCGGCGGGACAACTGGGATGCTATTCGACATAAACTGGAAGCTTTTCTTCGAAAAACCGACGGCCGGTTTTCGATGTCCGAGGCGAAAACCGCGTTTGCCTCGCTACGCAACCTTTGCGAAACCGGTACGCGGGAAGTGCGAGAAGCTTTAAGTGAATTGGCGACCATTCATGACGATCGTCTGGGGGAACCCGAAGGACCGATTTTATCTGAAATGGACCGTGCCGCGCTTGAAGACCCGACGATCGTCGCGAACGGGATTGAATATTCGGAAAAAGGCTAACACTAAGGCGCATCCGCATGGCCTTTGATCATTGTACGCAAAAGTAAAGGATAACCGTTGCCAGTTGAGTATCAAGGTTCTCTAAAAGGTCGGCTTCTCATCGCGATGCCTTTCCTCGCTGACCCCAATTTTCACAAAACCGTTACGTGCATCTGCGCCCATGATGCAGCGGGTGCTCTGGGTGTTGTTATTAACCGACAAGATGCCGATTTGACCGGAAAAGATATTTTTTCCGAATTGAAAATAGAATCGACTGCGAAGGTTGAGGCCGTCCCCGTTCATCTCGGTGGGCCGGTCCATATGAATGAACTGTTCATTTTGCACGGCCCACCTTTTGATTGGGTAGGGTGTCATCAGATAACACCGACCCTTGCCATGAGTAATACCCGGGACATACTGGAGTCCATTGCCGGGGGGAATGGTCCCGAACAATACATTATTGCTTTGGGATGCGCCGGTTGGGGAGGGGGACAACTGGAATATGAAATCAAGGAAAATACGTGGATGACGAGCGATATTTACGAGAAGGCAGTGTTTAACTGGCCAGTAGCGGATAGATGGGACAGGGTGTTGGATAAAAATGGCATCAATCCTACGGTTATTTCCCAAACCGCCGGCCACGCCTGATGTTGATTAACGGAAATTTTTAGGTTTTTTATAACGCTGAAGGATAAAAACAGGTAGGACTATCTATTCAAGCATCGTCATTTTCCGGCTTGACCGATTTCTTTGAATTTGATTTCGGTTTTTTCTTTTTAAGGCATTGTTTATCATCCCGGACAAACGCACAAAGGGTCGGGTTATTGTATTCTTTGCAATTATATGGGTTGTAAAGCGGGCATTCCGGGTGTTTCTCGGACATGGGTTGTGTCCCCCTATGTTTGGCATCCACCCACGGTATCCCTCGGGGCCGATTTTGATGTCCTATTCAAAGTGATAATCTCGAACAAGGTGACCTCGTGTATGGAGCGAGATCGGATTCTTCGAGACCGGCGGAATTATCCGCTTCGTTTTTCAATGAAAATCGGGATTTTCCAAGGTCTTCCATGGTGGCATCAAAGACCGGAGAATATGATTTGCATTTTTTATTCTCTGTGGATAAATACCATAAAAATCGATAAGGTACAAGGCCACGAACCGTACATTTTTATGACACACATCGACAAACAGGTATCAATAAAATTAAGATGGATGATTACGAAAAATTAAAAAATGAGCTGTTGAGCATTAATACCGCTCTGACAACGTTGTTGACCCAGGCTGAGAGCCTTTCCGTGGCGGAAAATGGCAGCATATCTCAATTCAAGACGATTACCCAAAAGACAACGGAAAAGATTCAGGGCGAAACCCTGCGAGTGGCGGTGATAGGCGCCATCAAGTCCGGTAAAAGCACTTTTGTGAACTCGTTGCTGGAGGGTGACTTTTTGAAAAGAGGTGCCGGTGTGGTCACCGCCATTGTCACGCGTATTCGAAAAGGTGCGGAACCAACGGCCAGACTTTTTTTCAAATCCTGGGATGAAATCAATGCGGAAATTCAAAATGCCACGGCCATGTTCCCCAGTGATCAATGGAAACCCCTTGAGTCCTCATTTGATTTACGCCGGGAGGCGGACCGACGGCAACTTGATCAGGCACTGACCTCGCTGGGCGCAGATGCGCTGATTAATCGTGGGCAACGCACCGCGGACAGCGTGCTTCTGGCTTATTATCTCAAAGGATATGACGGTATCAAAGATATCGTTTCTTCGGAAAGCCGAACGCAAACATACGCCCAGGATGATTTCGGGAGACATCGGACTTTTTCCGGCGATGATTCCCGGGCAATCTATTTGAAAGATATTCAGCTGAATCTGCCTGCCGATATTTTAAACGACCAGATGGAACTTGCCGACTGCCAGGGCAGTGATTCGCCCAATCCCCACCATCTGGCCATGATTCAGGATTACCTGTTGATTACCAACCTGATTGTTTATGTCATCAGCACTCGCACCGGATTGCGTCGGGCCGATATCCGCTTTCTATCCATGATCAAAAAGATGGGGATCATGGATAATATCATCTTCGTCTTAAATTGTGATTTCAGCGAGCATGAACACGTTGAAGATCTTCAAGTCCTGGTGGAAAAAGCGAAGGAAGAGTTGACGCTGATCTGTCCCAAGGCGGATATCTTTACTTTTTCCTCCCTGTATAACCTCTTTTTAAAAACCAGTGAAACACTCTCTGAAAAGGACCGTGCGCGATTTGAGCAATGGCGTCGGGACGAAACCTTGACGGCATTTTCAAAGGATGAAACCAGCCGCTTTGTGGAGATGCTCCACCAGAAATTGACCCGTGAAAGGTACGCCCTTTTGCTGGGCAATCATCTTGAACGGATCAATCTGTCATGCCGGGGGTTTCGTCATTGGGTTACTGTGAATCGGGATTTATTAAATAGTGATGCCGATCGAATTAAAACGATTGTTTCACGGCTCGCCGATGAAAAAAAGAAAAGTGAAGTTTTGAGTACCATGATTCGCAGCACTTTAGACGGGGCCGTAGGCAAGATCCAGAAAGATATTCGTCGCGACACGGATCGTTTTTTTGACCCGGTATCAGGAGAACTGCTTCGGCGTTTGATATCTTTTATTCGCGAGTTTCGGCCGGAGTCGGGTTTCATTGAAGAGGAGATCGAATCCGTGGGGTTTGCAACTGCACTATATAATCTCTTTCAGCAGTTTAAAAATGCGGTGGACCGCTTTATGACCACAACCATCAACCCTGAAATTATGCAGTTTGTCAATCAAAGTGAAAAAAAAGTGTTGGATGCGTTTGATCACATTACCCAACCGTTTGAAGCCATGGTTCGAGATGCCCTGGCCGCTTACAACACCACGCTAAAAGATCAGGGGCTCGAGCCGGTCGTCACACGCAAGGAAGGGCTGGTCCGGCACAACTTGAATGCCGTCAAGTCGGGATCCAGCCTAACTGTGCCTTCGGCGGCGGCCACCATGCGCTATTCCGGCCGGATTAAAAGTGATGCGTTTCTACGATATGGCGTCTACTCGTTAGCACGATTTTTTCGTAGGGTATTTAAAAAGCCGGCTGAGCCGGAACATGCCGAAAGCCGTAAGGCCGTAAAGGATGGCATGCGTCGCATTAAACGCGAAACCGAGCGGTCCATCAAGGCCCATTTTCAGGATTATCAGGAAGGGATTAAATTTCAGTATTTGTTCAAGCTTATTAAAGGGTATGCCGATATCAGTCATGAGGGGCTCATGGAGTACTATACGGCACATCAGGCGGATCTTTCCAATATTTCGAACCTGATGAATACCCATCAATCGGATAAACGGGAAATAGACCGGTCTCTGGATGAGTTGACCGAAAAATCCGCTAAAATCATTGCACGAATCGACACATTAACGTCTCAATTAACAGGAGGATCACACGATGGATGTAAAGCAAACTAGAATCATCGCGGTTGCCAATGAAAAGGGTGGGGTGGGAAAAACCGTTACCGTCATCAACCTGGCCGCAGCACTCTCCCGTCTGAATAAAGCCGTTTTGGTAGTCGATATGGATCCCCAGGCCAATGCTACCCGCGGACTCGGGTTTGAACCCGATGATAAGCTTTCCGTATATCATCTGATCAGCGATCCTCAACATGTGAATGCTGCCAATGTATTGCGCCCCACGCCCTGGACAGGGCTCGACCTGATACCCGCCCATGTGGACTTGTCCGGGGCCGAGGTTGAACTCGTAGAGCGCGACGGAAGAGAAAACAGCCTGAAAAGAGGAATGGAAGCCATTAATGGCGATTATGATTTTATCCTGGTGGATACGCCTCCCAGTCTATCCCTGTTGACGGTCAATGTTCTGGCTTATGCGCGGGAAGTCATTATTCCCTGCCAGACGCACCCTTTTGCCCTGACCGCCCTGACCGAGTTGATTGACACGATCGATGCCGTTAAGAGCCAGATCAATCCGGAGCTCACCATTACCGGAATCGTAGCCACTTTTGTGGATCTACGTACACGGGTCAGCAATCTGATCCTAGAAAAGTTGAACGAAGATGAGCAAACGCGGAATCTGCTTTTCAAGACGTTGATTCGGACGAATACGACCATTGCCGATAGTGCCGTGGTGGGAAAACCCGTTGTATTTTATCGTGCCGGCGCCTACGGTACGAGAGATTATTCTGATCTGGCCGAGGAGTTGGTGGAAAGAACCGTCCCGGCTTAAAAAGTTTACAATATCTAGCGATCAGATTTTCGGCGTTTTTCGGCCGAGTTTGGCCAGATTATCTTGCGCAAAGGTGATGGAAGGGTCCAAAGTAAGCGCTGTTTCGTAGTACTCCACCGCTTTGTCAATGTCACCCATCTCCCGGTAGTTTGACGCAATATTGGCATAATCGATGGCCGATCCCGGATTCAGCGCCAAGACCTGGTTGAAACAATCAATGGCCGCTTCATGGTTTTTTAATTTGAAATGACAAAAACCCATGAGGTTGTGGATTTCGGTTCGTTCCGCATCGAGGTTTCGTCCCTTGCGAAGCATTGACAAGGCTTCGTCATATCTCTCCATATCTTTCAGGCACATGCCCATATAAGCGTATATGCTGGGTATGTCTTCATCCGTGGGCGATTGCGCCAGCGCGTTTTTAAAACAGGGCAGGGCGGCGGCGGCATCTTGGCGAGACAGGTGGGCTGAGCCCTGGTAGAAGGAGAGGTAATACCTATGTGGCATGAGACGGGCGATCTCTTCAAGCCTCTGGATGGCCTGGTCGGGGGAAAAGCGCTGGGTAATCAGTTTTGCGGTAAACATGCCCACACTGGTGCCCGTGGCTCGTTCGCGAAAATGGGCGCCGGGGACAATCGTATAAAACGCGGGAACCTGGAGTTGGGCGTGCATGGTATCTATCAACAACACGTTCATGTCCCTTTGGGACAATGTGTCGAGCAGATTCTCGATCTCAATGCGGATATTGTCATTGGATAAATCGGGCAAGTCGAAGATGGAGACGGTATCGGTCGTGCGAGTGATATATTCCGCATCGCGAAGTTGGGTAAACTTGGGGAGTCCGGAGGCCACATAGTTGCTGGCACTGTTGAAGTCGCCGGCCAGTTGGGCCACCTCGGTCAAGGCCCGGCTCAGTGCCTTCTGAGGATCGGGGGTGGTGCCGGCCGTCCAGACAATTTCGCTCAGTTGGGGGTGCGTTTGCGGGTCGTATGCAAGCATGCCAACCGTGGGGATTCCGGTGTCGAGGGTGAAATTGGACAGGTAAAATTCGATTCCTGTCTGCCGGTATTTGGCCACCATCGCTTTGACAGCCGGATCGGTGGCCGAATCGGGATCAATAATAGGGCACGGCACATGGTCACGGCTCACAATGGAGGAGACATGCCGTTCCATGATTTCGCAAACGCCCTGTACAATTGCCTCCTCTTTACAATTACCTGCCGAAGGGCCATTAAACTCATTGATGGCAAAAAACCAGTCAAATGGAATGAGGACCGGTTTCTGATCTGTTAAGTTGTATCCTTGGGTCCAGCGCATGGGCAAATCAGCGTATATTTCTAAAGCCACGTCTACATCATCAGATACGTCGTGAACCGATCGGGCGACCATCTCCAATGGTAGAGCCCGGTCTCTCAGGTTGGCGTGGGTATCGACGATAAAATTATCCGGGTTGTGATTGAAACTGAAGAAACTGAACCGCTCGGCCAACTCCATAACCGCACTTGCTTCGGCCTGTTCCGGTGTCGCACCTTTCCCCATCTGTTTTTTTGTACCCGTCAGGGCGGCGGCATCACGGCCGCAACGGCTGAAATAAACAGGAATACCCAACCGGCCGTTATCGATTCGTTCCGTGGCGTCCAGGATATCCAAATCAATCCGTTCAAGTCGGCTTTTTAGTTCCCGTACCGTTTCCTGAGGTGGAATAATTTTGTCCTGATCAGCGGTAAACCCTTTGTAGGCGTCGTTTAAACTGAACGGTGTATTCATTGAACCTCCATCTTTTATTCCAAAGCTATAATTCAATGTAACCATATATCCAAAAAAAGGAAAGTCCGCGTGGATGAATTTATTATTGCAATCGATAATTTGGCTTTTGATGGAGCGGATGAAGACCTTCTTTTGATTCGGCTATTGACCGAAATCATAGGGTTTGGTATATGCCGGAGCGACTTATCGTTACGAGGATTGGGGATGTAGCTCAGTTGGGAGAGCGCAGCGTTCGCAACGCTGAGGTCGAGGGTTCGAATCCCTTCATCTCCACCAATAATATCAAGAGGTTGCCAATTTGGCAGCCTCTTCGTTTTTGGCACATATGAGCCAATATTTATAGCTTCTCGCTGTAACGCGGCACGTAAAATAAGAAAAATGGCATTTGAAATCAGAAATTTCAGTAGCCTAATTGAGTAAACACAATAAACCTGTCCGAGACGATGAAGCGGTCTCGACAGGCTCTGTTTTGCTGGTTTTTTGGACTAATAATTGGTGCCGACCAGCTCCTTTCCAGACCCGTTAATTTATCACTGTTTAGCCTATTTTGATTATTTTAGCACATCAGCATATTTTCAGGTCCATGATATTTACAACATTGTTGGAGAGCAAGATTTTGAAGGGCACCATTTTTAAGAGATCCATGTTACATCACCATCGCGGCACAACCTTGCCCAATGATGTTATCACCACCTTCAACCAGCTTTAGTTTTTACTCAATTCGGAATAGTGGTCTGGTGGGGATGAGTTGGAGCTGTACGACATAAAATCTGTTTTTTCTTTTAAAATAAAATAGTTAACAACGATATTAATTTATCATAATCTCTTCTTTGTCAAGCGTTTTCTTGCTGGTCGGGTTGTGACGCTCGACAACTTTGTTGATTGCACGGTAGTAATCCCTTCGCACTTTCTGGTTGGACACTCGACAATAACGCTCGGTTGTTCTGATGTAGGTATGGCCCAAAAGATCCTGGATAGTCACCAAATCAGCATCGGCGTTGAGCATCTGGGTTGCCATGGTGTGCCGCAGCTGGTGGCAGGTGACTTTAAAGCCGGCTTTTTTCGAGTAGTATCTCATACGGTACTGGATACCCCGAACGTTCAGCGGTTGGCCTCTAAAGCGGCCCTTGTTGGCCAGAAAGAGCCTTTTGGACCGTGAACAGGGCCTTACTTTCTGATAGGCCAGCAGCGCTTGATAGGCGTCTTTGCTCAAGTAGACCACCCGTTCTTTGGCGCCCTTGCCATGGTAGACAAACACTTGTCCGCGTTTGAAGTCCAAAGCTGCCAGAGTCAGCTTAGCGACCTCTTCAACCCGTAATCCACAGCGCAGCATCAGTTTAAAGATGGCCAAATCCCTTGGATCATCAATCTGTGCAAACAGGGCGCGAACCTGTTCATCCCACAAAAATCGCGGCAACGGTTTGGACATGCGCAAGGCATCTCCTGATTTTACCGGGTTTTGCATCTGTTGTTGTTCATCATAAATCAGATAATCATAGAAGCCACGGATGCTGTCCAGGTAACAGTTGATGGTTTTGGGTTGTAGGCGCCTTCTCAGCAGATGATCGATAAAGCCAACCAGCTTTTTGTGACTCACCGCTTCGATGGGTACATCCAACCAAATCACAAATTGCCTCAGGGTACTCATATAGTTGCGGATAGTGTATTTTGAGTAGTTACGTCTTTTTAACGACCTACGATAGTTAATAATCGAATCGGTAATGCCCATTGATCTCTCCTGCTTCAATGATAGTCATGGCTTGGTAATAAGCTTCTCGACGGGTGCTGTCAGTCAGCCGTGCATATCGACGTGTCATCTCAACGCTTTTGTGACCCAAGAGCTCCTGCAAGCACTGCAGCGGCATACCGGCATTTAACAGTTCACTGGCGTATGTGTGACGAAGGCAGTGAAGTGTGTAGCCCTTATGCGAAAGGCCGGCCTTGTCTATATTGCTTTTGAACACCGCACGAGCAGCTTCGTAACAAAGTGGTCCTGCCTCCTGGCCGTAAAAGATAAATTGGCTCTGATACTTTCTTGCCTTCAGCCATCTTTTTAAGGCAACCACAGCATCAGCGCTAAGATAGACCACACGGCCCACCCGATTCTTATGTGCTTCGATGATCTGAACCCATTGCTCCCGCAGATTGAGATCCTCTACCCTGGTGCTCAAAAGCTCGCCGATACGCATGCCGGTTCGAAGGAGTGTCAATATCAACGCCCGGTCACGATTTTTTTTAATCGCAGCCAACAGAAGTTGGATATCCTCAGGATCAATCGCTCGCGGCAGGGCATCAGGTACTTTGATGCGAAGCTTACGTTTGATCACGTCGGCGCTGATAACATCATGCTCAACCAAAAAGTTCAAAAACGCATATAATCCCTTTAGCCGCCCATCGATAGATATGGGCGCCATACCACGATCTTGTTCATGTTCAACAAATGCACTGATATGGCCGGGGCCAATCGTCTCTAAATGCTGGCAACCACCTCGTTTTAAAAAGTTTAAAAATAATAGAATTGTGGTGCCGCTACCACGAATGGTATTGGGCCGGCAGTTGTGGCGCAATTGCCGACGAAGATAAGCGCGTACGTTTTTTTTGCCACACAATCCGTTAGCAGACATTTTATCCATGATACGTTCGATCTGCTCAATGGATACACAATAGTCAGGGCGAAGCGCTTTTTTAGGAAAAAGTGACAGTTGAATCGGCTTGGGCCGTAACGTGGTGGGGCTGTACGTGCTTTTTCCTGCAAACACATGTTCGAGATTCATCACAACCTCCTTTTTCTTTTTGCAGAAAAAACAGGTAGATAATGAACCTTATCAAACTTTCAGTCAATTATCATTTTATGTCGTACAGGTTGGAGATAGTGCCAGGTTTTTGATGAAGATATTGACCTGCGATGTCTAAAAGTAATCGCAGATTTTCGCCACAGTCCGTCAACCACTACATCTTGATGTGCAAGTGATGCTTATATTTGGTATGGTGACATTCAGAGCAATGGCCATAAACTCATGAATAGGATAAATAAACGTAACCCCGTTTAATCGTCTTTATCGCCATAATTATCCAAACCGAGACAACATTTCTTCGCGCATTCTTGACCAATGCCGTAGAGATGTGTGCCAGCTTTAAAAATAATACCGTACACGGAATTCGAGCTTATTTTCGTTTTGTTTTTCCTCGAATTCGGTAAAATCATCACCGCCTAAAAAAGTATAACGCAACCGGATTTCCCAGTTGGTAAAACCCGTATACAGCATTTCGGGGCTAATGGAATAGCTCTGGTCGTCAAGGTTCACAATGGCGATCACGCCCGGCGTGAAATAGAGGATATCGAATGGATCTTTCTGATTGATTTTCAGGTACAGATAATTGCGGCCTACCTGGGGGCTGCCATATCCCATAGTGGATATATTTTTGGCGTTCTGAAATAGCGTATCTACCCCGGTGTTAAGCAATTGGGTATTTGCATCGGCAACCAGTCGATAAAAACGCTCCAGTTCCGATTTTGAAAAACCGGCGCCGTTGTGATAATATTCAATGATTGTGGTAATATCGCTTTCGGTGAGGTAGCGCAGACCCAGCAGGTATCTGTTTGCGGAGTGCTCTTTTTGGGTTAATGTTCTGGTTTCAGAAAGATAATTTTGCTTAAGATTGGTAAGATAAGCGAATTCACCATGGATTTCAAAATTTTCGGCCAGATTTCTCGAAAAATCGACTCCATAGCGGGTGGAACGACTGTTGCCGCTGAAAATTACAAAATCAATGTCCGTATCCCGGTAGAGTATATAAAGTTTGGCAGCAAGATTTACATGATTCACTTCACCAAAGTCTTCATTGACATCCTTCCACACCGGCAAGACTACTGTCGTTAGAGCGACGGTCTGTAAAGATCCGTCCAAACTCTTTATCAAATCAACGCCAGCAGCGAATATCCTTCCAATGCTTCCTCGGGGTTGTTGGGATCTTTGGGCCGGTCAATAAACCCCACCGGATTCCAGGCATACCCCTTACCCCACTTGAAAACCTTTTTCCCGAAATCCGCAGTTACAAACGGCGTTGGTTTCAGGCTCAGGTTGGCTTCATACACCTCGGCACTATCCGACCAACCGATATCATCCTGAACGGCTTCGACCCGCAGCACCCCATTGAAAGCTGCGATGCCCTTCTTGTAACTGCCCTCCAATTGAAGGGCACCGGTATAGCGATCTATAGTGCTGCGCGGATCTTTATGAAAATTGAGGCGATAGAACGTACTGTCAGTATTCAGATCAATATGCTCGAACTTGATC
>CAWJQU010000008.1:0-602456 GCA_963845145.1 uncultured delta proteobacterium | reverse complement strand
GAAAATATCACCACATTTTATCTTGCTCGAATCTTAGATTTCTGGCAGTATTTTCGAAGGGATGGAGGGCACGATACTCTCAATACACCTACACTTTTGATAAATTTGTTATCACCAGTTCAAGGCAACCCGCTCGAATGATAATATCACCATGTCGCCTTTCTCCAAGTTTTATTCAAATTGGAATAATGGCATCTGGCTTATTACAGGTTTTCCGGATCGATGATATTTTTACCTTCTGGCTGGCTATCTCAGAAATCATCAGGGTGAAAACGTCGACTGTTTAACTCTGATCTTTTGTTTTATTTCTTGTGCTAATGAAAAAAAATCAGGTAACCAGAATGTTTACAAGCATAGCCGCAATCGAATTTTTAACTAATTTGGTGATTGCGTATACCTAATATACAATCTTGGACAGAATTAGTGGCTTTTCACTAATCAGACATGAGAACTATGTCATAACTATTTATTCTATCATAGAAAACCACCCCCTTGGGGGGTGGTCAGAAAGTAATCACATACAATTTGGCATTGCCAGTATCATATGGTTTGGACGCCCAAATATCGTTTGAGAATTCTCGAAGGTGCTGTCGCTACAGAAGTTACAAACGGTATAAGGATGTTTAGCGAACAAAAAGATTGCGAAATCGTTGAGTTAAATGTCCAGATTGACCATGTCCACTTAGTGGTAATGGTACCGCCGAAAGTTTCGATATCTGACTATATGGGCATCGTCAAGGGACGTACGGCAATACGTGTATTCAATCGATTTCGCAATTTAAAGAAAAAGCCCTATTGGGGTAATCATTTTTGGGCCAGAGGTTACTGTGTTGATACAGTTGGTCTTGATGCCGATAGAATACGGAAATATGTTAAGTACCAAGAAGCACAAGAGAAAAAGATAGAAAAATAACCATCGCCAAAATTGGGGACAATTAATCTCGCCTCCTCAGGGGGCAAGAGACAGACTTACCCCCTTATAGGGGTAAACTTAATACCACCCCCTCTGGGGGTGGATTCTTTATTATTACAGTAGTTTAGTGATGTTTTTGAGATGGTAAAAATATAGTAGCAGATACGCGGAAGCCACAATATTTAATACCTAAAATATACTCTGGATTCTAACTTTATCAGTAGCACAAAAACTGGAACCAGGACAGATATTTCTATATGAATCCAAATGGTTTTAAGTTTAAGCAGGAACCTCTGAATTAACATTCAGGCGCTAATTATAGAACGGATTAGCCGGTCGGTAGGATTAGTATTGTATTGGACGTGTAGCCGTTATGGCTTTCTCCTTCCAGATTCTACAATAAGGTACAAAATATAATTACCACTTAAAACGGTTTAATACTTAATCGCTTTTCCGTTTAGGAGCAAAATTTCCTCCAAGCGCTAAATACAGGTTGACTCTTTGGGCAAGGAGGTCGTACTGCACGTACAATAATTCCTTTTCAGAATAAATGACCATGTTTTTTATTTCCTGCACGTCCAGGATATTTCCCATCCCTAATTTATACTTTTCAGCTGTGATCTTCGCTGCTTGTTTTGCATGTTTATAAGCTTCACGCAAGCTTTTCTCTCTTTTTCTTAAGATATATTCATTTGTCAAAGAACTTTCCGCACTTGCAAAAGCGGATAAAGCTGCTTTTTTATACATCGCCAAACTCTCTTTTTGTTCAGCGGTAGCAATTTCGATATCTGCTTTTCTCCTTCCTTTATCAAAGATTGGGGTAAGTAGATTCCCAGCTAAATTCCAAAAAATATTAGTAGGATCTGTAAGAAGGCTAAGGTCAGAGCTTGACGTACCGAAAGAGGTAGTTAAGCTAAAACGCGGTAACTGAGCCGCCTTTGCCTCTTGGGTCCTGTTAAATGCTGCTGCCACTCGTCTTTCGGCCGATATTAAATCCGGCCTTCTTTCAAGAATTTCGGAAGGTATCCCCGCTGAAACCGGCTTAGGCAATTGCGGTAGTTTATTAGCAACTTCTAAATCAGCGGAAGGATAACGGCCCAGTAATAATTCCAAGCTTCTTAAAGATTCTAAATAGGCTTTTTCTGAGTTATGAAATGAGTCTTGCGATTTGGCCAATTCTGATTTTGCGAGGTGTACATCCATCAGCTGACCAGTGCCATGATCGAAAAAAGCATTAACTATTTCCAGTATACGCTCGTTGTTGCTCATATTGGATTTTGCAAGTTTTTTTTGCAGTTTGGTTAGAACAGCAAATAAGTACGCTTTTGCCGTCTGAGCCGCTATCGACTGAAACGCATAATCGTAATCAGCCTGTGAGGCAAAAAAATCATTCGTGGCCGCATCGCGTCCTGCTCTGATACGTCCCCATACGTCCAATTCCCATGATACATCCAAAGAAGCCCCAAAAGAAGTTCCTGTTGCAGAGTTTTCTTGAGTACTATTGACTCCACTATCGCTTTTTTCTTTAAGGGTATCCCCACTTTTTCCACTGAGGCCCAGATTTACAGTAGGAGACAGATATGAACCCGCTTTTTTAGCTTTAGCTTTAGCTTTTTCAAGTTTAGCAAAAGCGGCCTGTAGGTCATAGTTATTTTTTGTAGCTTCTATAACAATTGCTTTAAGCTGCGGGTCTTTAAAAGAATCAAGCCATCCCGAGTCGAATATATCGGTTTTGCTTTTAACCGGTTGTTTGGATGCCCACTGTTTCGGTGCTTTGGTTTTTTCGTCTTTTACTACGGATTTTATGTCACCTTTTGACAAAGTGCATGCATTTAATAATGCGCTAATCAAGATTGAAGCGAAAATAATAAATGTTTTCATATTTCTTTATCCTAATCAAATTTTAAAAAAATATTGAAAAAACATGTAAAAATGCAATTAAAATAATATCATACTAATGGTGAAATGTACATTACATATGGTATTGGGTATTTACTACTAGGTATTGGGTGTTATTGGATTTGAAGCTATATTTTAAATTATTTTGTGGATAAAAATATCAAGAATGATAAATATTACGCTAAACTATTACCGAATATCCAATAACAATTTTTCTCTCATTTTGGCCCGGGTGAATTTGGTATATAAATATCATAGAAATATTATAGCTTCAATGTTTTTTCATATAGGAATCAGGGAATTTGTAAAAAGTTGATTACTTCGATAATATAACGTGGCACCCGAAAAGGCATTCTCTATAGTTAGCTACTGTCTTCGAAATATACTTGTCATTACTTGACTGAAATGTTTACATCAAGGTAAAATTATGACATAATTTTTGGGTCAGATAGAAACTTTTACGAGTTATTGTAACATTAAAAAATTCACAGCTAATTGAGTAAACGATAACAGACGAAGGTTTCTAAGTGGAGATGTAGCGAACATTACTGGCTATATTTGGTAAAATATTAAATTTATTAGCAAACAATGAATTGTATGGGGCTTAAAATGGGGTCGGCATGATGCTTTCCGGGCGAACAAAAAAAATGTTGATTATTCCGGCCGTGGTTTTAGGGGTTCTTGTGTTTTTACTTATAATTAATCTTAAAAAAACCCCAAAACAGGTGGAAATATCTGAACGACCCAGGGCTGTGAGGTTCATCCCTGCTTCTGAGATTTCGATAACAACCCGTGCGATGGGATATGGCACCGTGCAATCAAACCAAACCTGGGAGGCTGTGGCAGAGGTAAGCGGCAAGGTGCTGGAGATTCATCCTAAACTCAAAAAGGGCGCTATCATCAAAGAGGGTGAGGCACTCCTTCGCATTGATCCCGCCGAATACGGGCTGGCCAAAATACGGGCGCAGGCAGACCTAGAAAACCTTCGAGTTCAGCTTGACGAACTTGATCAGAAAGAGAAAGATATTAAGTATTCGCTGGAAGTGGAAAACCTCTCTTTATCCTTGGGTCAGAAGGAACTTGGGCGTAAGAATAAGCTTTTTTCAAATCGTTATATTTCCAAATCGGAACTGGAAAAAGAGGAAAAACAGGTTCTCATGCAAAAAAATGCGGTGCAGAATATAAAAAGTGCACTTAACCTTATTCCAACCCAGCGTAAAGCGCTACTGGCAAAAATAACCTCAAGTGAGACAAAGCTCACCGACACGGATCTCGATATAGAAAAAACAACGATTAGTGCGCCGTATAATTGCCGTGTCACTGAAGTAAATGTGGAAATGGCCCAATTTGTCTCAATCGGTAAAGTGCTTTTCAAAGCAGATAATATGGGTTCAGTGGATATATTGGCTCAAATACCGGTTTACACCTTAATGAACCTTTTATGGGGGGATGCCGGAAGGACTGTAAAATACGGGACGATGATTACTAAGACAAAGCCGGACATGGGAGAAATGCGGGATTTTTCTGGGTTCAGCGCATTCATACGAATATATTTCGGTGATAATAAAATCGAGTGGAAAGGTCGTTTTACACGTGTGAGCGATACCCTAGACCGTCAGACCCGGACAATTGGTGTATATGTGACCGTGGATAACCCTTATAAAAAAATTCGTCCAGGAGAAAAACCACCTCTTATAAAAAACATGTACTGCGAGGTTGAATTAAGAGGTAAGCCCCGGGATAAAGCTGTGATTATTCCCCGTAGTGCTCTGCATCAAGGAGCGGTTTATATCGCCAATAGTTCGAACCGATTGGAAATCCGGAAGATTGAAACAGGGTATGCTCAAGGTAGTTTAGTTTCGGTTAAAAAAGGCCTTGCCGTAGGGGAGCAGATCATTGTTACAGATGTTATCCCGGCCATCGAAGGAATGCTGCTTGAGCTGCAACCTGACCAAGAGCTTTTAACATCCATTATAGCCGAAGCGTCGGGGGAGGCACCACTGAAATGAGAGCGCCGGCTTTCTGGATAAATTATTTTGCATCCCATCCCACTGCCGCCAACCTTCTGATGGCTATTTTTATTATATTTGGATTTTTCACAGTCGGCGATCTGCGGAGAGAAACATTTCCAGACTTTACACCCACTGAATGTGAAGTTTTAGTAAACTACACCGGCGCCACAGCCGAAGAGGTTGAAAATGCTATCTGCAGACGCATAGAGGACGCTTTGGATAGTGTCAGTGATGCCATTGAGATACGTAGCGAAGCCCGTGAGGGCCGGGGGCGTGTCGTGGTGAAGATGGCGGACGGAGGTAACATCCATGGTTTCATAAACGACGTAAAAACGGAAGTGGAGGCCATCAATGATTTTCCAAGCGAAGCAGAGCTACCAGTCATTAGACAAATTGGAAAAACAGATATGGTTTTGGCTGTCGCTGTTACAGGGCCCATGTCGGTTCCCCACCTGAAATTATTTTGTGAGCAAGTCAAGGACCGCATGTTAAAAACAGGCGAGATCAATCGAGTGGATATTCTCGGCTTTTCTGACCATCAAATCAGAATCGAAATATCCGCAGCCACTTTGATGCAGTTTGGCCTAACTATCTCTGATATTGCGGAAACGATCGCCCGGCAAAGCATTAACATTCCATTCGGCACTATTGAAACGAGGGAAACCGAAGTGCTTGTTAGGTACGCCGATGAACGCCGCTCTATCCATGAAATTGAAGATCTCATTGTTGTTTCCGGAGAAACGGGTGCCGAACTTCGTATAGGAGATATCTCAATAATTACAGATCGGTTTGAACTTGATGAACAGAAAATTATTTTTAATCAAAAACGTGCGGGATTGTTACAGATCAATAAAACCAAATCCCAAGATGCACTTCGAATCATGCACGCCGTAGGGGATTTTTTGGATCGAGAGCGTCAGATGGTAGGGCCTGGTGTTGAGTTCACCATAACTCGGAATGTCTCAAAAGTTATATCAGATCGTCTGAATATACTCGTTATCAATGCTTTGGAAGGTCTGATTCTGGTTTTCTTGACAATGTGGCTTTTTTTCTCTTTTCGGTTTTCATTTTGGGTGGCGATGGGGTTACCCGTTTCCTTTCTCGGCACTATTTTTGTCATACATCTTATCAATTTTTCCCTTAACGTATTTACCATGGTAGGGCTTCTCATCGCTGTGGGTTTATTAATGGATGATGCGATTGTTATTGCCGAGAACATTGCCAGCCATATCCAAAAGGGAAAGCCACCTCTTACCGCGACCGTCGACGGTGTGACAGAGGTACGAACGGGTGTTCTTTCCTCTTTTTTCACGACTATTTTTATTTTCGGTTCATTAGCCCTCCTTATAGAGGGTGATATTGGTAAGGTGATGTGGGTTATGCCCGTTACGCTTATTATTACCTTGAGTGTTAGCCTGGTTGAAGCGTTTTTAATTCTTCCCAACCATCTCGCTCACTCTCTGAAGGATTCTGACCTGAATCAACCTGGTCGATTACGCAGGCGGTTTGAGACTTTAATAGAGAAAATTAGAGAGAATGCATTGGGAAGGCTCGTAGACTGGGCCGTATCTTGGCGGTATTTTTTTACTGGAATAGTTATCGCTGTGTTTTTTGTATCCGTGGCCATGCTTGCCGGAGGTATTTTAAAAACACGGGCTTTTCCGGATATTGACGGAGATGTTCTTGAAGCCCGTATTTTGCTTCCGCAGGGAACACCCCTATGGCGCACTGAAGCCGTTGTTCAGCAAGTAACGGATGCCTTGCAGATAGTCAATCAGAAATATACACCTCTTCAGCCGGGAGAAAAACCTTTAATACAGAACGTTAATACCCAGTTTAATCAGAATTTAGATGCACTTGAATCCGGCTCACACGTCGCCACGGTATCTGCTGACCTCCTTGGAGCAGAAGAGAGAAACGCGGACCTTGATGACGTGGCTAACCGATGGCGTAAAGCGGTTGGCGTTATTCCCGACATATTAAATATTACATACAAGGAACCGGTCCGGGGATCAGGAGGGCTGCCAATTGATATTCGATTGCAGGGCGAAGACCTTAACCAGATCAAACAGGCATCGCTCGATATGATGCACTGGTTGCATTCATATGAAGGTGTGCAGGATCTGAATGATGATCTACGTCCTGGAAAACCTGAAATCCGCGTTAAACTAAGAGAGGGGGCCACATCCTTAGGAATAGACGCGTCATCCGTGGCCAACCAACTTCGGGCAGCCTTTCAAGGAAAAACAGCCGCCGAAGTCCAGGTGGGTTCGGAGTCATATGAGATCAATGTGGGTCTGCCGTTTGCGGATAAGGACAGCTTGTCTGACCTTGAACGTTTTCATATTACAACCAAATCCGGTAATCATATCCCACTAGGGACCGTTGCTTATCTTTCGTATGACCGTGGTTTCAGCTGTATTTACCGGATTAATTCCATGCGAACAATTACCATCCAAGGTGATGTGGATACTAAGGTTGCCAATTCGAACCAGATTATCTTTGACACCAGAACACGATTTTTACCAGAGTTCAACAAGCGCTATCCTGATATTAAAGTGTTGTTAGAAGGGCAATCCAAAGAAGGTCAAAAAACAGGCGCTTCAATGCGAAAATCCCTGTTATTTGGCATTTTCGGGATTTTTGTGCTGCTTAGCTTTCAATTCAGAAGCTACATTGAATCACTAGTCGTTATCATGGCTATTCCCCTATCCTTTATCGGTGTTATCTGGGGGCACCTCTTTATGGGGTTGGAACTCTCTATGCCAAGCATCATGGGGTTCGTATCTCTGTCGGGGATTGTGGTCAATGACTCTATCTTGCTGGTTACTTTTATAAAACTCAGGCTTGCTGTTGGTGAAGATGGGGCAACAGCGGCAAAAACCGCCAGCAGACAAAGATTCAGGGCCATACTCCTTACTTCATTAACGACCATCATGGGGTTGCTCCCTCTGCTCACCGAAAAAAGTCTACAGGCTCAGATACTTATTCCCTTGGCAGCAAGCCTCGTATTCGGACTTATTGCATCTACGATACTGGTTCTCCTTGTTATTCCCGCCTTTTATACGATTCTAAGTGATTTTAACCTTATCGCTTCCGTTGACGAAAATTAAAACATTTGGTTACTAAAAATGCCGACGTTACTGGCATGTCAAGGAAAAACACTATTCGATATCGATATAATCATATTTTTTTAATTGTTCCGTCGTAAACATTTTTTCATTTAATTCTTGGTTGTATTTCACATCAAGGTGTTTAAAAATACTTTGATGGATTACCTTGTTGTTTTTGGTCATTTTTCCGTGGATGAGGGTTTTTGTCCAAATACCGTCAATTTGCTCAACTCTTTGGGCTTCAAAATATTTAACCCGCTTCCCCCTTTTTAGCCAACGGATAGCTCTATAAATAACATAGTTGTGCTGGCCGACATAATTGATTGATTTAATATACCCGTGATAATCTTCCACAGTTTTATTTACCGGTTTTTCTTCAATAATCCACATCTTTATATCGTTAATAACTTCTTCACCTAAAATTTTATGCTTCCAATCAGCCGCAACCTTTTTGGTCAGATCCGCATAACTGAAGTCACTGCCCATGAAAGGGGAGGATGTGTCCGATGAATCAATTCTTAAGGTTTGGTCTAATTCAGGAAGAAATAGCCACATATCATCGGTTTTATTCATATCAAGATAGTCATAGGCTAAAAATCCAATCCCTTTCACTTCTTCCGGGCCTACGAATAATAATATTTTTAAAGTATCTACACCCTTGTCCTTTTTATACATTCGCATGTTGCGAATACGTTTTTGACCCCGTTTATCAATTAACGTCAATTCCATATGGCTGATCATGTTATTTCCATCGTCTCGCGAATATACAGTATTCATAATTTCCGCAGCTGAGGCGGCTTCAGCATTATTACTGTTGGAAATAAAAAGCAGGGAGATGAAAAAACAAAAAAAAATCAGAAAAACAAACATTTTACCGGTACTTAGTCTGTCCATTCGATACCTCTTATTTTACAGTTTTTGAAAATGATGGAAAAAAGTTAATAAGAGCGGGAAGAAAAATAAAATCTGCTAAAAGAGCGAGTAAAACAGTAATACCCGTTAATAAGCCGAAGTAAAATAAATTATTCATCACGGCCAAAAGATATACAAAAAAACCTAGCGAAAGAACCACACTTGTGATAAGCATAGCCCTTCCAGTAGTCTTGATGGTTTGATGTATTGCCAATTGCACATTGCCTGATTCCTGAAAATATCGTTTGAAATTATATACAAAATGAATCGTATCGTCTACGACAATGCCAATGGCAACGGAACCGACCATCATAGAAAACATGTCCAAGGAAATACCGAGCCATCCCATTAAACCCATTGTTATGATTATGGGAGCAAAATTTGGAATCAAACAAATGATTCCCGTTTGTAACCTTCCGGCTAAAAATATGATTATAATACTGATGATACTAAACGCAAAGACATAGCTTATAGACGCTGACTGAATCGCGGCCAAAAATGCACCGTTATATAGAGCCATCATGCCGGTAACTGTAATTTTTGCGCTGGTTCCAAAAGTATCACGAAAGTGTGCTTCGATCTCTTTTAAAAAAGGAACATACTGATAGGCATCAGCCCATGGTGTTTTTATTGTAAACCGAGCTATACGAAAATTGGAATCGATAACATCCTCTAAATCATCAGATCCGGAATTTTCGAATAGTAAAAATTCCTGTGGAATCAGTTTCGAATTTTGAGGAATCATATAATGTTTCGAATTGTTTTCGTGTAGTGCCTGATTTATTTCTTTAAGTATGTCTACTACGGAAATAATTTTTCCAGCAAAAATATCCCCATTTTTTAATTGTCCGATTTTATCGGTAAGGTTTTCCAGATTTTTTAAAACAGACATGTCATAAAGACCATTTTCCCTGCCAGTGTCCACGATAACTTCTACTGTAACCGTGCCATTAAGTTCTTTATCAATTTTTAAAGTAGATTTTCTAATGGGTGAGTTTTTTGGTAACCATGATAACTGATCATGGGAGAAGTGAAACCTGCTGATCCCAATAGCAAAGGCCATAACCAAAATAATACCGCCATATACGATTAATTTTGTATATTTCACAGAAAGGTTAGCAATATTATCTAACACGTTATCCATAAAATCGTGACGATCTTGTTTTTTTTGAGCCGATTTAACAGGTAGTATTATTAGGAAAGCCGGCAAGAGAACAAGAGAGTAAAGCATGGCGAGTAGAATTCCGATGCTTGAATAGATGCCCAGATGGCTTATAGGGGCAACTTCCGCAAAAGCAAATGAAGATAAACCTGCCATGGTTGTTAAACTTGTAATAACAACAGGAAATCCCGAGTGGCGTAATGCATGGATAATAGATGCAACTTTATCCTTGGTTTCTAACTTTTTGTAAAACATAGCCAATAGATGGACGCAGTCTCCGATTCCGATTACCAATAAAAGAGACGGCAATATTAACGTCGGCATACTAACATGAATCCCCATAAGTCCTATAAAGCCAAGCGTGGATATCAGTGACAGGATAACGATAATTAAAGGAAGGAATACTCCAGAAACACGGCGAAACATGACTGCAAGGAAAACACCTATAATAATAACGGATAACCCGATAAACTTTTTAAAATCCTTTTTCATAGCTCGGGTAAAAGTATCTCGGGCCACTGGCGAACCGGCAAGGAAAATTTTTAAGTCATTGGATTGGTATTTGGATAAAATCTTTTTAACAGCGTTAACTATCTGAGAGTTTTCCTTTTCGGTTAAATATTTTTTTTCTGTATTTTTTCCTGATTCGGTTTTCGTTGCAAAAAAATCCGTATTATTATCCTTTTGATTAAGGCTTGAATAATTATTGGTTTCGAGAACTATCGCGGTTATTTTTCCATCCTTAGAAATAAACCTGTTTAGGTAAAGCGGATTGGATAAAACGCGGGTTTTTAATTGATTCATGGATACCGCCGAGCCATCAGGCATTTCCCTTAATAGATCATCGACCACAATACCACCTTTGACCCCATAGGTATTGCGGACATTGATAAGCGAGGTTATGTCATAAAGATAGGGGACATTTTCTTCCAATTCATAATGTAGTTTTTCAAGTTGTTTTAAAAAGGAAAGATCAAAAATATTTTTTGGCTGGATAGCAATAACAACCATTTCATCACGGCCAAATTGTTCTCTGAATTCATAGTATGATCGAACTATCGGATCATTTTTATGAAACATCCCCTCGCTTGAAGTATCCATGGTTAATTTGGAAACCTGCATTGCTAAAACAACTATTACGACAAATACAGTTGTTAGTATTATCCAGGGCCGATGGCAAATTATTTTAGCCAAAGATTCAAATTGGTTTTCTATTTTCGTTCTAAAAGAGAACATTGTTTTTACTCTCTTTGCATGAATAATAAAAATATTGTTATGTTAGACTTGAAATAGGCAGCTAATAAATGGCCAAAGGATGAATCTATTTCCAACATCATCGCTTTTATCTTATCTTCTTTCCTCGCATATTTTTAATGCAATATTAAACAATAGGAAAATGATCAGGAAAACTGCGGCAATTCCATGTATGATCGATGTTGAGAACATCACGGCCGGCGTTAGTCTGTATTGAATATTTATTAGGAGAACGATGCCGCTAATGGCTACAAAGATGGCGAATATACTGATCATTTTAGATGACAGCACACGATCATCATCCGGAATATATCGGCTCAGCCATCGAGTTTTGCTTATTGTAAGCCTCATATTTTTAGTCCACAGAAAAAAGGTAACAACACCAATGATCATCAATACCAGCCCCGTTGCTCCAGAATAAACAGCGGCTTTTTTATATAAACTAAAAAAGACACTAATCATTCCCGATTTGATAAAAATGAATATGTGACCAAGAAAGATGAAAAAAAGCGTTAAAATGATCTTCGAAAGAGAACCACGATGCGTCGTCAACCATTCAACGGATTGTAATTTATCCTCAGTTCCATAGCCATATTGAAACATTAAAAACAAAACCAGTATAAAAACAAATGTCAGGAGAAACGGCATGATGGTTAGAAATTTTCCATATAGATTACTTAAAACTATCGTCATCGAACTGTAACCGATAAATATACCGGACTTGACGTATTCAGTTTCTCCATTCTCACCGATTAAATCGGTGACGACCGGTGCGTTGAAAATATCTGATTTTTCCGAATGACAGTCATCGCATCCATTGGTACCAAGTGCATTATTTACTGGCGCCACATTATGACTTATCGAATATGGGGGTAGTTTCCCAACCCACGTATCATCTTTTAGTTTGGTTACATTACCATCTTTGTCCAAAGTATATAGAAAACCGCCTTTGTGGTAGAATAGATTGATTTGCGAAAAACGATTGTTCTTTTTTAAAAACTCCGTCAGTGTTTGAAGCATCAATTTTATGTCATTAGCGCTATAAATAATTTGCTCTAATTCGATCTGCTTTTGTGAGGTGGCCTTTTTCAAGTCAGATTTTTTGCAAAATGCTTCATAGGCTTCCTTTGTTTCACTGGTAAAGAGTTGATAATGAATGCCGTCCGTATCTTTATTTGTAAAAAATATGGGTAAAATACGATTGACCGGCCATATTTTGGCTTCTTTATTATGCCCCTTTTTTCTTTTTTCATATATTGGCTTCCAGATATTTGTTTTTTCTTGGTAAAAAATTTGTTTCCATCGAATTTTATCTTTTTGCGCTTCCGTATATTGTAAATTAAGAGATTTGAGCGCATGACCGGTAATGTTTATTGTAGCTCCTACAGGAACCCGACTCACAAAGGGAATATGGCATGCTTGGCAGCTAAGCTTATCGAGGTGGTCATTTCGAATTAAACGATGATTTAATCGTGGCGCACCTTTATACCCTTCCGTGTGGCAATCAACACAGTTTTTCATCGTGTTATCCAGGTCATCACGTACTTTGCTATGGTTGTCATCTCCTTTTGCAAAGTTGTGATCCTCTCCGCCAAAATGACAGTCGATGCATCGTAAGCCCGCTGTATTATGCACGTCATTTACCAATGGATACGTATTGATGGGATCATTAAAAGTAGTGCCTCGCTTGGCCTTATCTATTGAAAAATGACAAAACTGACAATTTCTGGTTGCCGGTTTCCGAGTAAATGGTAATACAACTTTCCCATTTTCGTCGAACAGTCGTTTATTATATTGTACTTCGGGTTTGTCCCCATTGCCTACAAATCCGATAACCTCGCCTATTCCAGATCCAGCCACGGATGACCACTTAAAGTTTAGCATTCGTATCTGTTCGCGCCGTTTTAAGTAATCGTAATTTTGGAAATGACAAATAAAACAGTCCACTTCAATAACACCTGTCTTATCCCAGTTACTTTTGTAATAATCTCCGTTCAAACTTTCTGTTAAGGCGGGATTGTTTGAAAGTTTTTTGTCATAGCGGTTGCCTTCTCTGTCCAACTCTAGAATACCCCCTCCAGCATGACACGTACCACAGGGTCGACGATAGCTCTTACTTGGATCGAACTTTGAGTCGTATTGACCCATCTTTTCAGCCAGAAAGGTAAAAGCGGTGAGATCCATTTGATCTATACGATCATTTTTAATTTCCGCCAACTGGCGATTAGAAAACACTCACCACCCTCCCGTCATTCCAGGTGTGATTTTCCATGGGTATTTTTTGTTGTCAAACCCCTCCCTTTCATTCATGCCCATCTGGAAGTGATATCCTTGAGATATTTTATTATAATCGTGGCAAGAACCACATGTTTGTCTGATAGAGTATGGTTTGTCCGAATTTGATTCAGATTTTGGGTTGATGATTTGACCATCATCGGTTCGTAGATAAAATGGCGGGCATCCATTACCTTTTTCCCATGGCATTATACCCTGTCCCATTTTGCTGGTTTGAATTTTACTAGTATCTTTTTTCAGAATATGTTGAAGATAATCAAATTTGATATTCTCTGGAAGGCTAAACATATTATAATTATTCGTTAGATTAGAAATTATTGTTTTTCCATTTACTTGATCGTGAAGGCTTGTAATCGCTTCTTGCAATTTCTTAATTATCTCGTTTGGCAAAGAATCATTCGCAATAATCATTGGTGCGGGAATCGGGCCGCTTTTTGCAATAGATCTTAAAGAGTTATTATATTTGCGGAGTAAAAATTCATCCATACAACCGGCGCTACTTTCTTCGCTTGCTAGTGCTGATGCCATTTCTTCGTATGCAAATTTGGGTGTATAGTAGTTACGGTTTTTAAGATATTGTTCGTTGACACCCCCTTCGACTAACATGGCCTCCTGTATAATTGATTTTGATTGATCCATACTAAAAGCAAATTTGATATTCTTATTATTTAAATTCCTAATCTGTTTAGATAAACTATTTTTTGCGACAACTATGTGTTCAAAAAAATAGGGGTTGTCATTCGATGACATAATGGCGATTATTTTTTGTTTGCCATACGTATTTATCAATTTCGTAAAATTTATTGAGTCTATAAAGGCCAAGTCGAATTTTCCGTTGCCAATTGCTTTTAAAAATTCATCCGTTTCGGAAAAAATTGATATTTTTACTTCTTTATTCAGCAAAGTGCTTAAATAATCGCAAAAGGGGGTATATTTTTCCATTACTTTATGTTGAGGCATAAATGAGTATATCTTAAATATAATTGAGTTTTTAGTTTCGATAGTTGTATTTTCGGCGCAAGATAAATTATTAGATGAGAATACAAATGTCGAAATAATTATCATCGAAAGAAGAAAAAATAATCGGTTACTAATGCATTTTATTTCTTTCATAGAATGACTCCTATTCAAAATCCGAAAAAAATTATAATACAATTATATATTAGATATATGTGGATTATATATACAATGAGTTTTCGCGAAGTTACTAGGTACATTTTTTTTGAAAATATGGTTACTTAGTGTTATTAACGTCAAACTCAATTTTAAAATAACTATTTTGGAAAGGTTCAGTTTATATATAGAAAACAGACGAATATGTCAAGATAAATGAGACTTTGTGATCATTAATAATTCATTCATATGACTAGTTCGAAAAGGTGGCTATCAAAATATTTGTATTAAGAACCATGAAAAACCTAAATCTCGTGCTTCTACAATATTGGTTGGCATCGTTGAGGTTGAAAAATCGAAATTATCGATTGAGATTTTCTTAAATTGAGGCTATAATTTCAAAAATCGAATACCTAATTTAATTCAAAAAGGAGGAATAAAAATGAAATTAATAGTTAACAATTTTTTATATATGATAATCCTGATATTTATTTTTGTGACTGGCTGTGGCCAAAGTGATATTCTAAGCAAAATGAAAAAGCAGATTCCTATATTTGAGGGTGCTCAAGTCATAGATTCCTATATGCCTGAAGAAAAAATGGGTGTTATTAAGATGGAAATACAGGTTTCAAAGGCATCTCAAAAAGAGATTTTAGAATTCTATAAAGATACTATGATAAGTAAGGGATGGGAGCTTAAAAAGCTAAAAGATTATGGGAAAAATGGAAGTGTGATGGAGTTGACAAATAAAGATCTTTCTATGTTATCGGTGATGACAATAATGAAAAAGGTTCAAGATACTGGTAAAATTCCTGTTACCTTAAATCTTACTATAAAATAATTTTCCCTATTTACGCAAAAACCGCTATTGAAAATATGTTGGTTTTAGGGAGGGGCTTCATAATTTTGTGTCAGTCAAATAGAAAGCTTTAGATAAAGCTAAAAGGAGACTGACATGGCAAGAGACGAAAGCACATTTGATTTTCAGAAAGCCCTTAAGGCGATCCAATCGGGTAAAGCCGCTCACCGGTAAAGACGGGGTTCTCACCCCACTGATAAAGAACCTGGCGGAAGCAGCCCTCGAAGGGGAGTTAGACGCTCACCTCGGACAGAAGATAGCTGCCAACCGTAAAAATGGCAAGAGTAAAAAGACGACCAAGACCCTCAATGGCTCATTTGAACTCGAAACGCCGCTTGATCGTACCGGAACATTTAAACCCAGGCTGATCAAAAAGCACCAAACGACCTTAAACGATCAGATTGAAGAAAAAATCCTTGCCCTGTACGGCTTTGGAATGAGCTATAAGGACATATCCGCCCATCTTGAGGATATCTATGGCATTGAGGCATCCAAGGGCACCCTAACGGCGATTACCGATAAAATTATCCATACCGTAAAAGAGTGGCACGCCCGTGCATTGGAATCGATTTATCCCATTGTATGGCTGGATGCGATTCATTACAAAATACGTGAAGATTGCAAAGTTCACAGAAAAGCCATTTACACGATCCTTGATGTCAATATTGACGGCCGCAAGAAAGTTCTTGGGCTGTCTATTTCAGAGAACGAAGGGGCCAACTTCTGGCTGCAGGTTCTGACCGATCTATCCAACCGGGGCATTGGAGATATCCTGATCGCCTGCAGTGACAGTCTTAAAGGATTTCCGGAAGCCATTGAGACGATCTTTCCGAAAAAGGAAGTCCAACTTTGTATTGTACATCAAAATCGGAACACCTTGGAATACGTTGGCTCAAAGAATCAGAAAGAATTTATGGTTGATCTCAAGCGTGTATACAAGGCCACTAACAAAGATTTGGCCGAGTCCGAGTTAGACAAGCTCGAAGACAAATAAAACGACAAATATCCAATTGTCAGCAAGCCCTGGTGAAACAACTGGGATCGGCTCAGCCAATTCTTCAAGTATCCGAAGGATATTCGCAGGATCATTTACACGACGAACACCATTGAAGCCGTTCACCGACGGTTTCGAAATTAACCAAAACCAAAGGGGCTTTCCAAAACCAGGAAAGCCTGTTTAAGCTTTTCGATATGGGCATACCGGATGTGAGTAAGAAATGGACGATGTCGTTTCAAAACAGGTCTTTAACCATTTCTCAGTTAGCGATATTCTTTGAAGGAAGGCTGGATAAAGAATTAGGTTTGGTATGGCTGATGATCAAGAAAAAAACCCGACACAGAATATTGAACACTCCCGTTTTAGGTGGTCAGAGTGTTAATAATAATTCGTCGCGATAAATATACCAAGGTTACAGGTGAACTATACGAAGCTGCGAGAGCAGTTTTGCATTAATTATTTTTAGTTATCCAATAGTTTATTGATCAACTTAAACGAAAATTTCATGTTTGATGTATCAAACTGGGCATTTTCCTATTTAACTTTTGCACCTTGCCACTCATCGCGTCTATTAAGAACATAGTGACATCTCCATCGGGTGGTTCCATCTCACGAATTTTAACATTACACATCAACACGACATCTGCGCCAAACTTTCTGGCGGCAGAGCGGGCCAAATCGATCAGGGGTGTCGCACCAGCCGATAGATCCTTCAAACGAAGCTAATTTCGGGCACTTTTTCTTCCTAACTGCCATGCTTTAATTGCTTTTGATTGTGTCTAAAATATCTTTTGTAATCGTTTTTATGCTTTGTATTGGATTAGATTCAAAAAAATATTTAGTTTTCTTTTCAACTTTCCCCGAAATAACATTAATAAGATATAAGTTAAGTTGATATTTGCCTGATCCCGGTTGACCATCAATATCGAAAAATAATAAATTTCCCATAAGCACCAGATCTACGTCAATATTTTTACTATAATTTAAAACATTTGTAGCATTTGGGCTAATCATTACACCTACTCCCTCCCATACCCCCTGATCCCCAAACTTTTTTATGCTTTCCGTTAAAAGTTCTATTTTTACATTATCGTACTTATTAAAATCATAATAGGAATATCTCAGATTAATTTGCGGATATTGATTGGCTGTCTCAATAAGGGCACTCACTATTTTACCTCGAGTAAGATTCTTTCTCCAATGCATTTCATCTACAAATTGCCATGGAAAAATTGCCAGTGTTAAAGATTGTTTAGCCATTAATTTTTGAGGCTGCTTTTTAATTTTTCTTAAATGTGTTTTTCCACCTGTATTTTTTTTTTCAGTTTCCCTCTGATTATCAATTAAAGTAGATTGTGACTGTTTTACCGGGGCAATTTTATCTTTTCTATCTTTCTTCATTTCTAATTTTACCAAATCGATTGAGACATTTTTCTTCTCTCCAGGTGAAATAACTATCCATCGTTTTTTCGACTGAAAAGAAGGAGACGTCACTTCGATGCGATATTTTCCTGGATCCAAGTTAATTCCTTCGTAATATTTCGGTTTGATATTTAAAATCCTAACTTTTGAATTTGCAGGAGAGGCATTGATGATGAGAGACCCTTTTTGGGGCTTAATATCTTTAGCTCGGCTATCCATTTTAACATTTATTGAAAAGCCTTCACCTTTGGAATCTTTCGAGGAGCTTTTTACAAGGTGCCCATATTTTATCGCTTTGGGTTCGGTTTCAAATTTTATTGAACCCTCTGATAACTTATCTAATACTTTGTGGATATTAATATATCCGGTTTGGATCTTCTGGACATCTAAAACCTCCCCAGTTTTTGGATGCTTGATGACTTCGCCCTCTTTATAAACAATAAATTCCATGCCCGGCTTTACTCCGCTAGTGCGACCAAGGTCTATTGTTACATGTTCATTCTGTCGATTAACAACGTATCCCTCTAGTGGGAAAGCTTTAATGATTTTTTGGGCCATTTCTTCCACAAGGTTTTTCAACCGGCTGGCATCTTCGTTCTTAACGCTTTCTGCAGCAAGAATAGATCCAGATTCTACATCGATGATGCGGGAATTAACCTCAATAATATCTTGTATTCGCATGACTGAGCCAGAAACGACTACTTTAACACCCAGTACTTTTCCTAATTGAGCAGTTGTCCTTTGGTCCAAAAGACCCGTTTCGGAGAGATGTTGTTCGGCAATAATCTTTTTTAACAACCGGCGTTCAACGACATCAAAGCGGCCTTGTTTTACTAAGGCGGTAATTAACCATTCGGCAACGATTTGGCCTAAATCTTCGGTTTCAAATCCTTTCCCTTGGAGCATGAAATCAAGTACTGCTATTTTATTCTTAATAAATTCAGCGGTGGCGACTTTAGGATAAATAACAAAAAAAATAGGTAAGATTAAAATTACGAGTAATTTTTTCATTCCCCGAATCTCCTGGCTAAAATTGCTGTAAATACTTACAAATACAATCTAAGGGTTGTCTCAATAAATTTTTAGATAAAGTCCTTTTATTTTAAAAACTTACCATAGAAGAGCATGAATTCTGTCGCCATCCTCAATGTCATTATTTTATCACCGTTATTGTGGCTGTTCCGCTCAAATCGTTGAAAGTAGCCTTTACATTATATTCTCCAATAATACCTTTTTTAAACGGATTCCCCGGATTCCAAGACACTTCCTTGCTCACATCTTTGGTAGACCCATCCTCCAGTTTTAATGTCGCTTTCAAGGTAACCAACTCGTTAATTTTTACAGTTTTGCTTGCCGGACTTATTGACAGGCTGATTGGGTTATTGTCTGAATCTATTTCTAAACCCGTCGAATTAAATCTACTCCTTTGTGGACTTGAGCTAACGTCCGTAAAAATTTGCGCTGCCGTTTCCCTTTGTCGCTCCTTATCCTTTATCTCCATTAGCTGGTTTCGCGAAAGATAATTATCATCAAAAGGGTTACAATCGGGCTCTTCTTCTTGGATTCTACCCGGTTCCGTTTGGCGGCTTCGGGTAGAACGATTTGAAGTTTGTGTGCTCTCGGGAGGGGGATTATTAAAAAGTTGTTTTTCAGGAGGTTCTGGTGGCTTCGCTTTGACCAAAGTAATTGACATGATTTTATTTTCACCTGGTAAAATCTGTATCCACTGAGATTTTGCATGATACGAAGATGCCGTTACTTTAATGTGATAATTTCCAGGAACCATGTAAATTCCTCGATAGTATTTCGGTTTGATATTCAGAATTTGAATATCCGAATTGATAGGTACCGTATTGATAAAAAGAGCACCTTTTACATCGTTTAAATCATTATAGCCACTTTTTACACGATGGCCGGAATTTAAGGAATTTTTATTAATCTCCTTTAATATATAACCCTCTGAAAATTTATCCAACACTTTATCGATACGTATTAATCCGGTTTGTATTTTCTTGGCACCTAAGATTTTTCCCGTTTTCGGGTGTTTAACAACTTCCCCTTTTTGATAAGCAAAAAATTTCATGCCCTTTTTAACACCGCTGAATCGGCCAAGATCCAAGGTTACCTGATCATCTCGCCTACTAACAATGTAACCCTCAAGCGGAAAGGCTTTAATAATTTTTTGGGTCATATCTTCAACCAAGCTTTTCAACTCACTATCGTCTTGGTTTTTAGCGCATTCCGCTGTAAGAATGGACCCGGATTCCACATCAATCATGCGGGTATTAATTTCTGTCATGTCCTGTATTCGCATTACCGACCCGGTTACTATTGCTTTAACACCCAGTATCTTTCCCAGTTGAGCGGTTGTCTTATGGTCCAAAAGGCCTGTCTCGGCGAGTTGTTGTTCGGCAATAACCTTTCGTAGCAACCGGCGTTCTATGACATCAAAGCGACCTTCTTTAACCAGAGCCGTAATCAACCATTCAGCTACGATTTGACCCAAATCTTCAGTTTTGAAGCCCTTTCCTTGGAGTGTGAAATCAAGTACGGCGATTTTTGTTCTTTTCAAATCAGACTGGGCAATCCTATAATAACTAACTAATATGATCGGTAAAATTAATATTAGGATTGTTTTTTTCATTCCTCACAGTTCCATATTATCATTTTGATTACAATCAATGATCAATAACGATTAATGGCATATCAGTGCCCTCTGAGCGGTAATAAGGATGTTGACGCCCAGATGTAAGCCGGGGGACCTGTTTAGAAACATATTGAAATATTTCGTGCAGCGAAATATATCCATCTCCATCAAAATTGGCATCACCCGACATCCCTTTAAGGAGTGCGTAAGTGAAAACACCATGGCCGACATCGTCAGCAACTATTTTAAAGCGTTTATCTTCAAGGGACTCTTCCCCACCTTTTGCCGCTGCGAGAATATAAATGCCACTCGCTTCACGCAACGTGGCAACGAGATCTTCACCGCCAGAAACGGATCTGGCCCCTACACTTAAGGCGCCGGAATGACAGGTATCCATGGCAAGGATTACCTTACCTACATTTTGTGACAGAATTGTAACTGCTTCTTCAAAGTCCGACATTCGAACGCCTCTGGACAGCAGGTTGCTATTATCCACATCGTAAGGAAGGAAATAATAAGATCCGGATTGGCGATGCTTAATCCCATGACCCGCTAAAAAAATGAAGACCACATCATCGGGTGCTGCTTGGCCCAAGTGAGTTGAAATATTACTAATGACGCTTTCTCTTGATACGGCCTCGTCAATCAGAGTTTTAAAATGGACTTCCGAAAAAAGTTTGCCTTCCTGGGTTTTAAAAAAACTTTCTAAAGCTAAAATATCATCATCGGCATATTTTAAATCCACTATCGCACTTTTATAACGCGATACACCAATACCAAGCCCCCACAAAACCGGTTTTTGGGCCCTGGTTGCAGCAGAATGTGTTTTATCCGATAAAGCGTTTGACTTCCGGCTTCCATCAAATTGGTGATCAACTTTCAGCTCTTTACGGGTCAGGTTGCCAACGGTGTCTGCAGCTTCAATGACGATCTTATCCATCTTTATTTTCATGGGGACTTGATATGAAAAGTGTCCATTTTCAAGCACGTCGATGTTTTTGTCATTAATACGCAAAAATAGGATGCCCCCTTCATCTTTAACCAATCCTTCCACTCTAGTGGTACGAGACTGGTTTTTATCTATCACGGCAAAACCGCGCGTAACTTTTGGGTGGATAAGGGTTAGTTGAGGGGGTAATTTATCGATTGGATAGGTTATTTGGATCCGTTTGGTGGCACTATTTCCAATCTTGTTCGTTGCAATGATTTCCACATTATTGCCACCTGGCTGAAGCTCGATTGAATATTGGAAAAATCCGCTTTTATCGACGTTAACCGGATTAGCATTAATTCTTAACAGTTCAATCCCTGTTTTATCGATGACCTGTCCCTCCAAATTAAAGGCCTTACGTTTTTCAACAACTTTAAAGCTTCGCGGCATAGGGGGATTGATTATTATTATTTGAGGACATCCATTTTTTGTGACTTTCTTTATCGTTTCCGGGGCCACTTGTTTAGCCACAGGCACTTTTAGCGTACTTGGTGCAGGGGTATCAGTTGTTTCTTTTTTATATTGTTTTTGAAATTTGACTAACCGTTCAACTATATCGGTGGATGTTTGCACGGGAATCCGTTGTCTCAATGTTTGAATTAATTTTTCGCTCATTTTGTTGGCCGCCGCATAAATTGCGCTACTCGGAGAACCACCCGCGCCAATTGATTTCCTACTGTCCACCTCTAGTACTTTACTATTTGCAGTTTCAATTATTTTATAAGATAAAATGGTAACTGCCCTGGCCATCTTCACGTCCATTACTTCCTGATCCGAAATCGAGGTACGAACGGTTCCGTTCAAAATATAACCGGCGCCATTAATAGCACCAATTTTTCTCAATTTTCCAAGTTTTCCATGATAGGCTTGTCGAATATCCGTTTCGGATATCTGCTTAGATGCAATGATCTCATCAATGGTTAGTACTTGGTACCCAGCGTTTAGAAACTGTTTGGAAAGTTGTGCTATCAAAAGTTCTGAGGACTCATCATCGAATTTTTGGGCGGCTGAAAGGTTATTTTGGGAGGGCTTTTGAGTATGGATACTAATTAAAATACGGCTTTGTTCATTAGCGTAAACCGGAAAATCAACAAACCCGATAGCGCCAATCATCAGAATACATATTGAAATCAAATGCCTATATTTCATGACCTAACTCCTTTTAGATTGTGTATCAGTATTCTGGATTTTTGGTCACATCGTCTAATTATCTTGTAATCGCATACTTAACAATTTTATGTTTTAGGTTTTTTTTTTCAGCAAGCTGTAGATTCCCATAAATCCGTTTTATCAAAGATGGGTCCGTCCCATCTACGACGAAAAATGGCAGATCATTGGCATTGAATGGGAATATCTCTAACGGTTTATCACTAGCTATTGCTAAAATCTCCTCTATGCCGGGTGGACCGGTTACCTCGAGATTGATGTCACTATCAGGTGATGGAATATCGTAAGTATTCCCGGTGGAGATAAAAGACTCCGGATAGTATTGATTTGGAAATACCATTATTATTTCACCAGAAGACGAAAAGAGCACAACGATTAGATGACAATTTCGGTTGGTTTTAAAATAATATTCGATTGAATCGCCAATTTTATATACGTTTTTATTTGTCCACAACCGAATAAAATCAGCATCTTGACTTTCTCCCAAAGTCTTGAATTTGCTTGGTAAGAGAAAGAAGGTTTACGGTTTCAGGAGGTTGCTTTAATTCAACCGTAGGTGAAGATTTTTCTGATGAATCGAGCGCGGATATTTGGGAGGCGGACAAGGTTTTTTTTATCTCTGCTTCCTCTTTTCTCGGTTTTAAAGGAGGTGAACCGTCTGGAAAAAACGGTTCAGCTTTAAATGAGCGTTCTTTTGGTAAAATATCAGACATGCTTTTTTGTGAATCCAGAACGGCCAATGTATCGGTTCGATTGGATGTTTTACCCAACAAAAAATAACCAAAAATCGCCAATAAAACAAAACCGCTGACAATCGAAATGAACTGCCAAGAGGTGAATCGGATCGATTTTGATTTTGCTTCGGAATCAGCCAATTCTGCGAAGTTTGGTTTATTATCAAAGAATCGGTTCTTGTCAGACCTATGAATGTTTACAACTGTTGGTAGATCACCGTCACTGTATCTGGTGTTATCCTTCCTGGCGTTATCCTTCGCGTCGTAGTCAATAACTGGGGCTTCAGTTTCCGAGGATTGAATAGAGGGGTGAGCCGATTTAGGATCCGACTTGACAGCTAATTTAACATTCGATTTAACGTTGGCGATATCCTGAAGGACTTCGTTTCCTTTTTTATACCGATTCTCGGGCAGTTTTTCAACTAGTTTCATTATAATATCGCTCAACGCCCCTGGAATATCAGGATTAATTTGGTCCGGTCGTGGGGGGACTTCATTAACTTGGGCATAGTAAACAGCATTCGTATTTCGGCCGGCATAAGGATAGCTTCCCGTGACCATTTCGTAAAAAATAAGCCCCAAAGCATAAAGATCACATCGCCCATCGATTTCCTTTCCGGTAATTTGCTCAGGACTTATATATCGTGGCGAACCCATTACTGTATCCGGCAGAGTTAATTCAACCGCTTCCAAGTCTTTTGATATCCCAAAGTCAGTCAAATAGGCATGCCCCTGCTTGTCAATCAGAATATTGGATGGTTTGATATCTCGATGGACAACATTGTTTTTATGGGCGCATGAAAGGGCACTGGTAATGGCCGCGATCAGATCGAGGCTTTCAGATAGGGAAAGTTTTTTCTCCCGGTTTAGTTTTTCCTTTAGCGATTCTCCATCGATAAATGGCATGATGATATAATCAAAATTACCGGAGCTTCCGAAATCGTATATATCGACAATGCTGGGGTGGTCGAGGTTTGCGGCTAAGCGGGCTTCACGATGGAAACGCTTCCTGAAGGTTTTGTCTTTCCTGAATTCCTGATGTATGATTTTGACAGCGACGCGTTTGCTAAGTGAGCGATGAACCCCCAAGAATATTTTACCCATGCCCCCTGCTGATATTTCGGACTTAATATCGTATTTTTTTCCAACGATCGCTTCTATTTTAGCTTTCTCGTTTGACACGCTGAAGCCTTTGCCCTTGACATGATTTCGTTAAGAAAGTTTTATTGAAGATGTCTTTTTTAAAGATTCCTTCATCTTAACATGTCATTGGTTATTCCAATTGTAGCAATTATATAAATAGTTTAAATTGAATGCAAAACAAGTATTTTTCCGATTTGCATAGAAGCGAATTTAAAGCCCTGGCTAAGGGCAGATGGCGGTATTGCCGGCCGCCTCAAAATGGTCGCATATGGTATATTTGAAATGGTTTTGCGTTGGACGGCGCCTCTCTCTCGAATTTGATTCAAGAGATTGAAACCGTTATCCTGCGTTTCACCCAAAACATTTGCTGCGCTATATTTTGTTCTTCTACGATTCTGCTTAGGTTTATCTGCTTGATCAAATCGAAGCTTCGAAAGTTGAAAGGATGCTATTAAGCTGTTTCGCAACGGTGTTTTCCAAACCCCGGGTTCCAGAATCTCCCCCCAGCGCTGAAATCCGAGCCCAACGATTTTCTTGTTACAGTCGGTGATTACCGTTTTGTTCACTTTTCGGAATCGTGGAAAATTTATGTTAGAGGAAATTTAATGAATATTATAACAAACTTTTATCCAGTAGACAACATATATAATGTAAAAGCAGGGAATGTTTAATACTACTACAAAGTGACACATAAGGACAACGCATAACAGATAGAATTGAATAAAATACTATATGGCATTCAATTTAATTGTTTTATATTATTGATATTTTATTTATATTTCCAAAGTTCGGTATTTTATTAATGATCGGGAGTGACTGTCATTGTCTAATATTTTTTAGTCGCTTGACACTCATTCTAGATATTTTTATTGTGAAATAATTCTTGAGAAACTAAGTTATTCATGCTAATAATTTTTAAAAATAAGCCTGCATTTCTTAGAAATTTCAAATAATAATGCATGATCACATGAATAATCGATGGTTTATTGCCCCTCATTTGAATCGTCCCATCAGTTCTCTTTGGTTTTTCATGAAAAAGCAATTGTTGATTTTAATTACACTGGTTCTTTCGGCGGGTTGTGCAGCAGTGGAGGTTGAGCGCAATGTTGCTGATAATGTTTTTCACTCTTCATATCCGGCCTTAAGTCTGGCGGTTGCACCGGAGTTTCAATACGTTGGGCACACTAAAACTGAAAAGATGGGCAAATCTATCAATGGGAATCCGTTAAAACATAAAAGGGATTACTATATATTTATACAATCTGATCAAAGTAATAAAATACAAAAATGTGTGATTGTGGAGTTTCATTGGATTGCAACGCATTTTATAAGCGATTTTTATCGCAATGTGAAAAATAAACTGGAAGCCGGCGTATACAATTTCAATGACGAAGAATATCAATATTACACCAGAATCTTCAACCCTTCACCAACGTGATGTTACATAAAATACCTCTCGGAGAGAGGATACATGTCACCGATTAGTTTGGCAAAACAATTTGCAAGGATCGCTAATAAAAGTGGAAATATTTTATTTAAGATAACGTACTTTGAATCTGTTGAAAAATCGGGTTTCAACTACGGGCCATTCAAAAATGCCGATAACCTTTCATATGAACAACGAGAGTACCTTAAAGGATTCAACCAAAGGGCCTTGGCTTCATTTGTTCTTTCTGGACGTCCGATAAAACCACAGCCTGAATCCCCACAAACACCGCAAAAAATAATCCCTCAGTCTCAAAAACCGAAAACACCGGCACAAAAAAGTCAGCCGGCCACCGTTTCAAAACCCCAGGCTCCGGTAGCCGCAGTACCGGTTCTCCGCAATAAAAAGAAATATAAAATTGCCGTGATGAAATTTCAGGCCTTAAACAATACCTCCGGAGGCAACAACCTGGGCACCATGGTGTCGGAAATGTTTACCACCGAGGTGGTCAATAGCGATGCATTTAAAATTGTTGAACGGGAACAGTTAAGAAAGGTGATCGACGAATTAAAAGTGGGGCAAAGTGGGATTATCGATACCACCGAGGCACAAAAGATCGGCAAGATGTTGGGAGCTTCAGCGATTATTACTGGCTCAGTAATGAAAATGGGGAATGAGCTACGTATCGATTCGAGAATTATCGAAGTGGAAACGGGGATTATCGCGGGAGCCGAAAGCCGGATCTGTCAAGAAAGCCTATCGGATATTGGCCAAAAGGTTATTGAAATGACCAATGGCTTAGCGGATAAATTTTATCGCGATCATTAAACCAGCTTGTGGAAACCATACAAAGCGCGTTAGCATTTAATATGGTTAATCATAAACCCGCATATAACTCCACACGTACGATCGAGTTAAGCGTGGTTACGGATGGAGGAGTCCGGGAGCATATTCGCAAGGCTTTCCTTACCGCAATTCGGGGACGAAGGGGTGACTTGGGGAAACATTTGGTCGTGAATGGACCAGTAATAATCGGTCAAGATCAAGGTTGTGACTTATCATTTAATGACTTGCTTGTGTCGAGAAAGCACGTACAGGTTGTTCCGCAGGGCAACGAGAAATATATATTAATTGATTTGGGAACAACCAATGGAACGCAAGTCAACGGCCGACCAGTTAAGGCACCTTGGGCGCTGCAAGAAGGTGAAAACATATCTCTGGGGAATTCGGTCGTGCGGTTTTTTCTGGCGAATGAGATAGAGGTCGGATTTCATAAAGAGCTGATTCAACTGGTGTCAACAGACCCCCTGACCGGACTGGAATCCAAACGACACTTTGACGATGCATTAGACAATACTTTAGTCAACACACGTCGAAAGAGCCAACAACTCGCTGTGATGATGATGTACATGCACGGTATCAAGCCTATTAACGATACTTACGGACACCCGCTTGGCGCGTATTGTATCGGAACGGCCGGCCGTATAATGGGCGAGATAATAGGCACAGCGGGGCATGCTTGTCGTTTTGACGGAGATGAATTTATCGCTTTTTCCCCGGTCATGATCGACTCGTTGCTCAAAGGCTGGCTGAACAAATTCGAATGGGCATTGAAGATGCCGGTATGGAAAAAGACCAAATCCCACTCAGGCCGATGATATCAATTGGTATCGCCCTTTATTCTCAGCATGGAAAGGAAGGTCTATAATTATTAGCATTCGCAGACCAAGCACTCTATCGCGCGAAAGAAGCGGGGGAAAATAAAGTATCTGTATGGAATAGCTCTATGCTTTAACCTAAGTTGAGCGACTTTTTTTCGAAGCTATGTCTCAACATATTGAGATGATAAGGTTTTCAAAAAACGGAGGCATGCCCATTGGATATGTCGAGTATTCTTGAAAACCTTTGCGCCCAATAGATTGGTGAAGAGCGAGTAAACAATCGCTCAATTTCGGCTTAAGTTACAAATAGCAATCAGGCTAACTTATAAAAACCTTATTTGAAAATGGTTGAATTTTTTAATAGTAATAAAAAATTAGTTGTTATTAGTATTGTTGCATGGTTGATACTAAACATTGGCGCTTATCGTTTTTTCTACCACTCAAAAACCCGGTTATTAAATGATCTATATAAAAGGGGTATAATTATAGCACAAAATCTCGCCTCGAAAATAGGCCCGTCACTTCTTAAAAATGACCTACCTTCTCTAAACAAGACGATACAAAATTTCCAAGAAATCGAAGATATTTATTCAATAGAGATCTTAGACTCTGAAGAAAATACTATTATTTGGTCAAATATTAAAATCAAACAACAGGACCGTATAAAAATAAAAAATAAAAAAAATGTGGGTATTACCAACGAGGTGGTTATCGATGCCTTGACACTGACAAACGATAATAGAATCGTTCGTTTCGCCGCAAATGTGAATTATTCTGATATTGATATCGGCAGGGTATTGCTATCACTATCTACCTCTGGCCTATACGGCACTTTGGTAAAAAATAAAGCTACTTTTTTATTCATTCTGGCTTCGACTACTTTGGCCTGGATCTTATCAATATGGATAGCGAATTATGTTTTAAGAACAAGGAAATCACAAACTCAGAAAACACAGCAGGATATGACCCGAGTCGGCCCTTATGTATTAGTCGATAAGATAGGCCAAGGGGGCATGGCCGAGCTTTATAGGGCCGAACATACGAGTAAGGATGGGTTTCGAAGAACGGTTGCCTTAAAGAAAATCCTATCTCACCTGGCTCAAGATCAGGAATTTATTAGTATGTTTATCCGTGAAGCGAGGATAGCCGCTTATTTACGACACCCCAATATTGTCCAGATAACGGATTATGGTCAATTTGAAGACGCTTATTTTATTGTCTTGGAATATGTCGATGGCTTTAATCTATCTGAGATTATGAGTCGAATTAAAGCAGGACTTTCCATTGATCTTTCGGTTTTTTTAGCATTAAAAATCATTACGGGATTACAATACGCCCATTCAAAGAAAGATGATAAATCAGGGACGCCACTGGATATTGTCCACCGTGATATCAGTCCCCAAAATGTCATGGTGTCCTTTGAGGGGGAGGTTAAGATTGCTGATTTTGGCCTAGCCAAAGCCAAATCCGAGCCAAGTTTTACCCGAACCGGGCAGGTTAAGGGAAAACAACAGTATATGTCACCGGAACAGGCTTTGGGACAAAAGGTCGATAGTCGAACGGATATCTATGCTTTTGGTGTTGTCTTCTATGAGGTCCTGACCGGACGCCAATTATTTGAATTTAAAAATGATATCGACGCCGCGATGTCTATCCCCTATGAGACGATTACGCCACTCAAAACGATTCGGCCTGATATTCCTAGGGAGCTTAATCGTATTGTCATGAAATGCCTGGAAAAGGATAGAGCGGTCAGATATCAATCTGCTCAGGAAATATTCCACGAGTTGTTAGATTTTAAAAAGAGATCGAAAATCACTTTCGATTCAACCAATTTATTAGAATTTATGAACACGTATTGTCAATAAGTTACCCTGTCAATTGCGTTATAACTAGTTGATCGGTCAATTTTGATTTTGCGGATGGTAAAAGGAAAAAGTTTTTGGATTTTAGCGGGTTATTAAAATATCATCTCTTGCGGGTTATATCATTTTTTAAGGAGGATGCTGGTACGCATCATTGTACATTTTTCGGTGAGACGGACGTTGGCTTAAAACGTTTAAAAAATGAGGACACCTTTTTAATCAATCCTGAGAAGAAGTTCTGTTTGGTGGCGGATGGAATGGGTGGTGAGGCTGCTGGAGAGTTGGCCAGTCATATCTTTGCTGAAACTTCGATGGAAATTTATTCTGAAGCTGTCGGACATTCAACCCTAAAAATCATTGAAACAATACAAAACGTTTTTCGAGTCGCGAATGAACGCATATTTAATCATGCCAATGAGAATCCCGGATACAAAGGGATGGGTTGCACTGCTGAGATACTCGGATATTCCGATGAAGAATTTGTGATTGGTCATGTTGGGGACAGCCGAGCTTACCGTTTTAGAAATCAAAAGCTGGAGCAATTAACAAAAGATCATTCGATTGTTCAGGATCAAATCGATAAGGGAATGATCACTTCGGCTGAATCGAAAAATCATTCCATGCGGAACGTTATTCTTCGTGCCGTTGGTGTCTCGGAGGACCTGTCTCCCGACATCATTAAGGGACGTATCTGTCCCGGTGATGTTTTTCTTCTCTGCTCGGATGGGTTGACCGATATGGTTGCCGACCAACAGATCCAGGAAGTGCTTTCTTTGTCGACTGATTTGTCAAAAAAGACAAATAAACTTATTGATATGGGTAAATCGGCGGGAGGGAAAGATAATATTACGGTGGTGCTTTCAGAAACGAAATGATTGGCGTTAATTTTTCTTATCGCAATGATTAATAAAATAAATAGGGTTTTCATCATGGAGAATGAATCGAAAAAAAAGAAAAAAGGGTTTCAATTTTCTGTTATTATTGGCGCTATTATCTTGTTTGCCGCAGTTCTTGCGGGAATATACTATTTTAAAAACGATATGGTTACAATCGTTCAGGCTAAATATGAAAATGGCGTGGACAAAGAGGTTTGGATATATAAACGCAAGCTTTTTGGTAAAAAAATTAAGATAAAAGAAATATCGTATTTTGCCGATGGAAAAAAAGAATCGGAGAGAGATTATAAAAAGGGTAAAGTGAACGGTTGGGCTAGAATGTGGCATGAAAATGGAAATCTGCACATGGAGGCCACTTATATCGACAACAAAGTTCATGGTACAAGAACCGCATATCATAAAAATGGTCAAATGTTCTGCAAAGCGGAATATGATCATGGAAAAATCTTGCGTAAAAAAAACTGGAATGAGACGGGTAAGGAGATCTACCTACCTTTAGATCGTGAGTAAAACCGGTAGTTTATATAACTATGGCCAAATAATACTGAGCCATTTGTCTTAAAGAGAGTTTGTTTATAAAGAACTTTATAGGAGGAAACAGAAAATGCCGAAAGCGAAATTAGGAAAAGGTGAAGGAATTTTCAATGGCATCGCTATGGGGGCTCTATCCATATATGTTCTTTTTATCGTGGTCCTAATAGGGTCGGTTGTGTTTTATACCAGCCCGAAACTTATTTTAAAGGGTATTATTTCACCCGCAACGCTTTTTTCCATAAAATTGAGCTTGTGGACCTCTTTGCTCACAACGGTGCTAGCCATCCTGATGGCAATTCCAGCCGGGTATGTTTTATCTAGATACAATTTCCGAGGTAAAGCGGTCGTTGACGTCATTCTCGATCTGCCAATAACACTTCCCCCCCTGATCATCGGTATGTGTCTCCTCATATTTTTTAGCACAGCAACCGGACATTTTATACAAGACCACATCATCAAGTTCGTTTTTTCGGTACCTGGCATTGTGTTAGCTCAATTTTCCATTTCGGCCTCGTTTGCCTTATATGCCTTAAGAGAGTCCTACGATGCGGTAGATCCCAGATATGAAGACGCGGCTCGTACGCTGGGTTGCAACAAGGTGCAGGCGTTTTTTAAAGTGACCCTTCCACTGATAAAGCCAGGAATAATCAGCGGAGCGGTAATGACCTGGACCAGAGCCGTGGGTGAATTTGTGCCCATCCTTCTCCTTTGTGGCGCATCGCAAGGTCGGACCGATATTTTGCCCATTGCCATTTTTTTACAGTTTGAACAAGGAGACATTGAAATGGCCGTATCGCTAACTATCATTTTTCTTGCCTTGAGCGCTATTTATTTATCCATGTTTAAGAAACTTGGCTTGAAGGCCGGAGGACTTAAAAAAGAATAAAGAAAAGTCAAGCAAATATTCAGAGCCCTGTTTTGGGGAAGTACAAACTGTTAAATCTATGCCGACTAATTTCATGTAAATAAAAGAGCAATTTTTTAAAAGGAGAATTAAAAATGAGAAAATCAAAATTCACGTTCGTTGGAAAAATGGGAATGCTATCCATTGGCATCATGATTGCCCTTATGCTCTTTAGCATGGGTTGCTCCAAAGAAACAGAGCAAGCAGCGGTGCAGGAAGAGGCAAAGAGCATTATGGTGGGAGCCGGTGCTGGGTTAAAACCTGCTTTAGACCCCATTGCCGAAAAATTTACCGCGAAAACAGGTATCAAGGTGGATTATTCATATCTTTGTTCGGCGATGGTTCTTACCAATATGCAGTTGACAAGAACCGGGGATGCGATGGTGCCGGGCTCTCAGCACTATATGGACTTGGCCATTGAAAAAGGCGTTATTGATAAAGAATCGGTAACCGTCGCAGGATTTATGATCCCGGTGATATGTGTCCAAAAGGGAAACCCACACAATATAAACCAGATAGAAGATCTGGCAAAGCCTGGATTGAAGGTTGGCGTCGGAGAGGCAGAAGCTCTGGCCGTGGGTAGATTAACTGAAAAAATGCTTAAAGATTTAGGGCTGTATGAAGACATAACCAAAAATGTGGTGTTGACAGGTGGATCGGCTTCGAAGCTGGTCTTACCCCTTGCCATGAAAAATCTGGATGCTGAAATCAACTGGATGGCGACCTGTAAGGCTTTCGCCGATAAAGTTGATATAATTAAAATTGACCCTAAAAAACTGAAATATAGTGTCGCGCCGATCGGTATGACGACATACTCGAAACAAAAAGAGGCAACAAAAAAATATCTTGAATTTGTAGGTTCCGAAGAGGGCAGAGCCATGTTTGAAAAATTCGGCTTTGCCGCCTATTTCGATCCTGAAAAAATTGAAAAAGTGAATTAATTAGTTTTCTTCTTTAAATAGGCGATTGAGGTTCCAGACAAAACTGAAGGATTGTAGCAACCGCAGGTGTAGCGTTACTGACTCGAGGATTTCGAAAAACCGAGGATGCCATCCGGGGCAAGTCGTCATTTGTAAATGGACTCTAATAAAAATTTGGTGGGCCAATTAATTTAGTATCGGAAAGGAAGGTGCCGAAAGAATGGAACAAGATATGGTCGTCTTTAAAAATATTGAATTCACCATTGGAACATTCTCGCTTCATACTATCAATTTTACTATCAAGAACGGCGAATATTTCGTAATTTTAGGGCCTTCCGGCAACGGGAAAACCCAATTACTGAAACTTCTTGCTGGGCTCAATCGGCCCAAAAGCGGAGAAATATGGATTAATGGGACCCGTCGAGACCATCTGCCACCTGAACAACGAGATATTGGTTATGTCTTTCAGGATCAAGTGCTTTTCCCCCATATGAATGTCTATGACAATATTGCGTTTAGCCTGAAGCTGAAAAAATTAAATAAATCAGATATAAAAGCTAAAGTCGAAAAAATGGCCGATATTCTTGGAATTACCTATATGTTGGAGAGATCGACCATTGATTTAAGTGGTGGGGAAAAACAGAGAGTCGCTTTGGCCAGGGCAATGGTAATGGGCCCCAAAATTTTAATTATGGATGAACCTTACGCTGCCCTTGATCGGAACCTACAGGAAAGACTGACTTTAGAAGCACGTGAACTTCACAACCAATTAAAGCAAACAACGGTTCACGTGACCCACAACCAAGAGGAGGCGATTACACTTGCCGACCGAATCTGTATATTGGAAGACGGTAGAATAAAAATGATCGGTACACCCGATGAAGTATTCAGAAGTCCTACTTCCACATTTGTTGCCAGATTTGTCTGCACTGAAAATATATATCGCGATGCATCGGTAGAAAACGATGATGGTCAGGTTTTAACAATGAGGTACGCTGGAGAACAGATATTTTGTAATTATTTAGATACGGTTGATAAAATATCTGTTACGGAGAGTGATGATAGGGGTTTCTTTCATTGCGAACGTGATGTTAAAAGTGAAAAAGTGACATTTTGTGTGAGACCGGAAAGTACTCTTTTACACCGTACTTGCCCTCAGGACCTAAAAAGAAATGTATTTAAAGGGAAAGTGTCAAAAATATTTGACAGAGGGCTTATGTATCAGTCCAATATAAGAATAAATGATGATTTTTTAATCGTTAACTTGACAATGAGAAAAAGATTTATGGATTTGGGCCTTGAGATCGGTAGCACTGTATATTTGAGTTTCAATGAAAAAAACGTTCATATTATTGATAACAAAATTGACTCGATTGTCTCTACAGTAATTTAAAAAATCTATGACTGACGTTAAGGAACGATCATGGGAGAACTGGTTTTCAGGGGACAAACGTGTTTGCGGAGTATATTAGGATTGATGCTATGAAAATAGATAGATTTTTACCGATGGCTACCATTATTTTCATGCTTTTGTACTGTGGCCTCTGTTTTGCTTCGACCATTTCGAACGATATTGTCTTTATGATTGACAACTCAGGAAGCATGAAAAAAGGAGACCCCCATTTTTTGACGAAAACTGCGGTTACCGAGTTTGTTAAAAAATTGTCTGATGACACACAGGTTGCAGTCCTGATCTTTGATCATCGTGTTAATCTCGCCATTCCCTTAACAATCGCATCTGAAGCCAATAAGGAAGCCATTTTAGCGAGTTTTGATAATATAGATTATAAGGGGATACTCACTAATATTCCCGATGCCATGAAACAGGCCATTATCGAATTAAAAACCAACGGACAGGATAAATCCCAAAAATCGATCGTATTCATTACCGACGGGGTTGTCGATACAGGGAAAAAAAGCCGCGACATAGAAAAAACCCGATGGATGCAGAAAAAAATGTCTGAAGGTGTCGCTAAAAGTGGAATTAAAATATTCGGTATCGCTTTTACCAATTTAGCCGACTTTGAACTCATTCAGTCCTTGGTTCAGAAAACCAATGGTGAATACTTTGACGCACTGACATCTGAAGAGATCCCCAAAGTCTTTTCACAGGTTTACCAGCACATCATAGGTAAGGAACCTGAATTGGCCCAGCTGAGCCAAATATCGCCAAAAGCGTCTCCTATAATACCTCAAGAGTCTGAGTCTTCAAAGTTTGAGGGTTCAAGGGAAAAACCTCACATTGAGCTCAAGGAGCCTGAACATTCGGTGCAAGCGCCCCCCCAATCTGAAATTGAGCAATCACCTATTTATGTGACAGAAAAACCAGAGCCCACCCCCGATCCTGTTAAAGATGTGACGGAGAAACCGGAACCGGCCACTCCTCCGATTAAGCATGTGATGAAGAAACCAGGCGATCTCAGACCGGCTCCCGCTACGCCTAAGTCGAGAAAACTACCCTTGCCCTTGCCGATTATCATACTGATCGCCGTGATTTTTCTTATATCAACTATAGTTATCCTGTCTCGGTCCCGACGGCGGAAAGTAAGCGCCCTTGCACCAAGACCGCAGCGCCCGCCACCACCACCAGTATCGGAGCGACCAAAAGGAGTATCCGCTGAATTCATGCCCGAAGCATTGCTGAGAGATGTAAGTGAGGTCACCGGAGAGGACACCTATAAAATAAAAGAAAAAAAAACGAAAATCGGTCGGAAAGAAAAAATCAACCAAATTGTTATCAATCAAGATACCATCAGCCGCCAACACGCTATCATTGAATATAGGGATTATGTTTACTGGATTATTGACCAAGACAGCGCAAATAGTACTTTTCTAAACGGTCAGAAAATTGTAAATGAAATGCGGCTCAACCACGGTGACACAATATCCTTTGACGTTTATGATTTTGAGTTTATTCTACCTGGGATAGAATCCGCTAAAAGTGATGTGGATAAAACTGTTTTTCGGAGATCTGATGACTTAGAAGTTTAGCACACGAGGGATATGGAGCAAGCCAAAAACCGCTCAGTTCAGGCTAAGGTGTCCTGACAAGGCGAAAACCGACACCGTAGCTGTGTTCCCCCGGAGAGAGAGCACCGCGACAGGCTGAACGGCAATGTCGGGCCTGGGCATCCCATCCTCCACCCCGGACTACTCGGTCAATCCCCGAAGCGGGTCCATGAGGATCTTTTGTTTGACTGGAAGGGTAGTCCCCGTACCAATCCTGACATAATTCCGAGACATTACCATGCATATCATACAGGCCCAAAGCATTCGGTTTTTTTTGGGCAACCGCGTGAGTCGTTTTATCTGAGTTACCACAAAACCAAGCAACCGTATCCAGGTTACTATCGCGGTTACATTCAAGATCGGTAATACCGCCATTGGCAAAAGCTTCAGTATTTCCCGCCCGGCAAGCGTACTCCCATTCGGCCTCGGTTGGGAGCCTATATTTTGCTCCGTCCAACTGGTTCAGCTTACGGATGAACTGCTCAACATCATCCCATGATACTTGCTCAACAGGACATTCATCTCCGCAACTACTGAAAAAAGAAGGGTTACCCTTCATCACAGCCGCCCATTGTCCCTGCGTTACTTCGGTAGTCTGCAGATAGAATCCGTGGGTTAATGTCACCTGATGTTGGGTTTCATTTTCGTAGCGACCACTTTCATCTACAGGACTCCCCATCATGAATGATCCCGGTGAGATGTAAATGAAGTTTATGCCATTGGGGCCTGTCAAGGTTTTTTTATTTGAAAACAGTCTTGGCTTTTTTACCTTTTCCTCGAACTTTGAACTAATCTCTGTCTCGTTTTTTTCCTTATCAAGATCCACACCTGTTGACGCCCCTGAAAGTTTCTTTTTGGCAAGTGGCAAATATTTTCCAACAAGTTTACCATTTTTATCGAATTGTCCTACAAATTTATTTCCGTCGGAAGTTATCAAGATCCCTTCCCCAATCAACCTGCCGTCGTTCCATTGACCTTCATATTTAGACCCACTGGAAGATGTATAACGTCCTTCTCCGTTTCTCTTATTATTTTTCCATTGGCCGACATATTTTGAGCCATCGGGATAGGTATAAGTTCCTTGGCCATCAAACGTATCATTATCCCAGTGGCCTACATATCTGGAACCCTTGGGCCGTGTCAGGGTGCCATGGCCACTCCTTTTATTACTCTTCCATTGTCCGTCATATACGGAACCATCAGAGTAGGTATACGCCCCCTGACCATTAGTGCAGTCCCCCTTTATGCATCCACCCAGAGCAAAGGGCGCATAAAAGGTTAATAAATAAAGTGCTAATAATAAAGATTTTATCGCTTTCATTTTCTATTATTACAATCAACAGTTGAGTGTATTAATATCAGTAGGTTACTCTGATATCAGTTTTTTATGCTTTAATATCATCTTATTTATCTTTTAGCCACCTCCTTATTGTAAATCAAATTTATAAGTTTGTGATTAACAAATCGATATCACAGTTAATAGCTTAATTTCCATTATTTTTAATTATGCGGTTATCCAAAAAGCTCAAGTGCGAAGAATTCTGAAATTGGATCAAGGTCTCATTTGATTTCATCACATTTTATTTTGGCTGATTTTGCCACTTGTTGGACGATACGCATGAACTTGTTCCTGATATATTTTGTTTTCCTTCGATTGAATCGAAACACATATTCATCGAGATAGTTTTGAAGATATTTAGGTTCGAAACGACCCTGAAACGTGCCTCGAATCAATCGTTTATCCATCGAAGCAATGAGATGAACACCATATAGGCCGTCATCTTCATTGTTCAATTGCGATTGATTGACCGGATCATGGATTTGATCTTCGATAATGGGTGGATAACTTGGCCACGCATCAGTAACGACGGTGCTGCCCGGTTCGACATTTTCATCCATAAAGGTTTCCAGCGAAAATGACGAGTAGTCTATCATCACATGAAGGCGGATGCGCCCCATTTTCCTATTTAACGCATCGCGTTCGGCTGCAGCGGCAACGATGGTTTTGCCTTCGGCGCCTCGCCCGCACTTGCCGGATTTCAGACCGCCGATGACAAATTCATTTACCTCGACCCGTCCGGACAATTTCTCGCGACCCTGGCGTATTGTGCAGCGTCTTAGCTATTGTAGCCAGCACAAGGCGGTATGGTAGCTACCAAAACCCAGTAACTCTTTGAGATTGACCGCATTAACACCGGATGAGGTTTATAACAGTCTTCCTTATCCGTTTAAGAAGGCGGCTTAAACCGTGTTTTTCTATACGTCAATTTTCCATTTTATTTTTAAAATCCTTTTAACCCTCTGACTTAGAGCTTATTCGTGGTTGAAAGTTGTCTAGGCGATGGGGTCCACCGCCTTCTACGAAACCATCTCCATGATTGTATGATTTAAGATCAAGATCAACCAGACTCACAAGAAAGCGTTTAGTACCCTCTGGCACATCCGTTAGCAGAATCTCTGGATTTTTATGAGAACTGTGATCAATTGGCAACCATTGAAATTCAACACCCATCACAGCAATGTCTGTGGGATCATTTTTGCAGGAAATCATGATGAGAATTGATAATACTATTACTGACAAAAAGATCGCTTTTTTCATACGTTCTTCCTGCTGCAATTTTATGCTTCGAATTCAAAAATAATACCAATAGTGCGTGCATCAATAATCTTTACAAGTTGTTTCCATATCAAATTCGCTTTTCAGTTTTCGATTACTTTGCTGACCTCGTTTTCGGCGGGGGGTATCCGCTCAACCCTTAATTCTGTTACGTTGTGATTATTATCGAACATAGGTGGTTTTTCAGGACCCTGATATTTACAGGGGCGTTGGAGTTTGTCAGACTTATCCATTATTCCAAATCGGACAAAGTACAGGGTAAGGCATTAGAAATGCGGGTCGCTACACCTATTTTAGTTGGTCTCTGATGGTAACCATGGTTGTTGTCATGATTTTTTTAAAGGTCTCCAGTATATTTGTTCCTTTCAAAGCGCTAGCTGGCCAAATCAGGTACCTTTAGTTGGGAGTTGAGGTTTTTCTTAAGTATTTCAATGGGCAGGATGGGAACGTCTGTTTCCGCCAGGTCTCTTTTGTTATACTGCAATACAAGTGGAATTTTAAATATATTTTTTCCATTGGCGACCAGGTTCTTGTGAAGATTTTTTAGTGAAATAAAGTTTTGATCTCTTCTTACCGTCATGGAGTCCGCAACAAATACCACGCCGTCTGCACCCTTCAACACAAGTTGACGGGTAGCGTTGTACTTAACCTGGCCCGGGACTGTATAAAGCTGTACCTTAACATCATAGCCTTTTATTTTCCCCAAATCGAAAGGAAGAAAATCAAAGAAAAGCGTCCGATCTCCATCAGTTTTAATAGAAATCAAATCCGCTTTCACACGCTCACCTAATTTACTATATAGAAATTCTAAATTGGTTGTCTTTCCCCCCCTTCCTGGACCGTAATAAACGATCTTCACCTGAACTTGACGTTTTTTCGGGTTTACAAATGCCATAAAAACATTTTCCAAAAATTATTTTATTTTTGACCCGCCATTATGTGGAAAACGGTCAAATCCTTATACAGAAATCCTGCATATAGCCTAACGTGTTGCTAACACTGATCTGCCATGGCTTTACTCTGGGTCGGCGCTAATGAAAAAATACATGGAAGAGCGCACAAAATGGGCTCTGTCGCTTTAATGTTCAAAAACTATTGTGGCATTTTTTTCCGAGTATAGTGACCAATAAATACCACGTCAATACCTCATTTAAATGCATGTACACCCTATCTTCCTTCTTGAAAAGTAAGGAAAAATTAGCCTAAATCGATCCTTAACAAATACCAACGGTCATGGCTACTGGTTGGGGTGCAGCTCAATCTATCCCCAATCCGCGCAAAGCAAGAGGTTATATTTGAGCCTATAAACCGGATTCAAACTTTCAAAGATACAAAACTGTCCAGAAGATATTTTAATCACAATAAAAGAGGTTCGGCTACTAAATTTAAGAATTCACCATCTCCCCGGTACAAAGTTAACTGTTGAGTCGGGTATCAATTTTTTTCGATCGGAAATTAAGGTTGAGTTTATTCAGATCAATCACTTTGAAAATATTCTCTTTTATTTATTGTGTGGGGAATAGAGTGGGTAAATCCAAAATATTAATAAAAAATAGCTTAGAGAAAATTCGCTAAGCTATTGATTTATATTGGTACGCCCGGCTGGATTCGAACCAGCGATCTTCAGCTCCGGAGGCTGACGCCCTATCCCCTGGGCTACGGGCGCAATTTTTGAGGAAAATAGAACGAAGCGGTTTAAAAGTCAAGAAGGATGAAAGGGGCCCTTGCCGATCAGCCGGACTCTCCGGGGTCCGGCGGGCGGTCATTATTCAGGTACGCCATGGCCTCGCCCACCACATATAGCGAACCGGCCACCACGACGGCATCGCCTTTGTCGATCGTTTCAAGCGCATGTTGAAGGGCCGCGGCCACGGTCGGTTTGGCCGTTATCTTTGGCGCATACTCGGATGCTGCCTGGGCTAGTTTTTCCGGTGGCAGAGCGCGGTCGATCGTTGGGCGCGTGACGATCAGGTGATTGGCCAGTGGGGCCAGCATAGCCAACATGGCACGATAGGGCTTATCATCCAGAATGCCGATTACCAGTGTCATACGGCGATTCTTCAACTCGTTGCCCAGAAACAGGGCCAGTTTTCTTGCTGCAGCCAGATTGTGGGCCCCATCGAAAAGGATGTACGGGTCGGTGGAAACCACCTCCAGACGGGCCGGCCAATGAATCTGTTGCAAGCCGATGCGAATATCGGTTTCCCTAACAGGTATATCCTGCCGGGTGAGCAGCTCACAGGCCGCCAATGCCAAGGCGGCGTTTTCAGGTTGTTGATCTCCGGCCAGATTGGTCTTTAAATTCCGCCACACCGTGTCCAGCCCATAGTAGTTGAACTGTCCGTTTTTCCCGCGCCGAATTCGAAAGGCGTGACCCAGCCGATAGCAGGGGGCTGATCGTTCTTTGGCTTTCTTCTCAATCACGGTGATCGCCTTGGGTTGGCGTACTGCGGTGACCACGGGTATTTTTGGCTTGATGATCCCGGCTTTTTCAGCCGCAATTTCGGCCAATGTGTTTCCGAGATACTGTCGATGTTCAATGGAAATATTGGAAATGACGCTCACCAAGGGCATAATGATATTGGTGGCATCCAGACGGCCGCCCAGACCGGTTTCGATCACCGCCAGATCGACTTTTTCCCGGGCAAATTGATACAAGGCCATGGCTGCCGTGATTTCAAAGAAAGTAGCGTCGCGTGGGCCGCGATGGGCGCCTGTGACAGCCATATAGGCTTCTACCAGATGATCGTTGGTAATCTGATGGCCGTTTACCTGAATTCGCTCGTTAAACCGGACCAGATGCGGAGACGTAAAGAGGCCAACGCGATACCCGGCATGTTGAAGAATCGCAGCCAGAGAGGCGGCAATCGACCCCTTGCCGTTTGTTCCGGCGATATGAATGGATTTGAACTGGTTCTGCGGCTGTCCCAAACTATTGAGGATGCCGCTAATTACATCCAGTTCCAACTTGATGCCGAAACGCCTTAAGGCGTACATGGCTTCAAGGCATTTTTTGTAAGTTATTTTTGGTGTCATGGTAAAAAAAACCCGGCGGATTCAAATGAGGTCCACCGGGTCACTATTGCGATTAAAAAAACCCTATGCAGGGTATCGTCTTTTCTTCTTTATTTCAGCAATGCGCCTACGACGCTGGGCTTCACGCTGTTTTCGTCGTCTAAATTCACTCGGTTTTTCAAAACTTTTCTTTAACTTTAACCGTTTGAACAACCCATCATTTTGAATTTTTTTCTTTAAAACGCGCATTGCCTTTTCAAGGTCATTATCAAAAACTTTGACCTCTATCTCTTTCAAAAGCCTCGCCCCCTTCCTGCCCACGGTCCAATATGCGCGACCTTGCACTCGTGGTTCTTTAGTCTTCTTAAAAATATTCTTGTAATCATAATTCGAATTGGATATCATTTCAAGTAAAATAACTAAAAAAATAGAGATTTGTATTGCTGACGGCACAGTTTCCTATCTCAGCTGATCGGTAAACTTATTTCACTTATTGGTCCTCGAACAAATATAAAATCGTATCACGTTAGCGTTTACACGGAGGCGACATGACCGACAAGGAATATGGTTCTCAATCCTATCGAATGACCAAATCTGCTGACACCCAAGCGCCTGAAGAAGATTTTTTCGACCGAGATGCCGCTTACGAATCCTGGGAAGAGCAATCCGGGTCGAGCGGAACTGGTTTTCGCAGATATTGGGTATTACTTGCGCTTTTGGTTTTTGCCCTAATCGGTATATATCTCATATATAACGCCATGCGCCCACGCGAGAATACCATACGTTTATCGCAAACCACGGTAATGGACTCTAGAATTGACGAACTTGAAATGAGGATCGCCCAACTGGAAGACGCCGCCGCGGAAACGAATAAAACGGCGTATATGAAAGATTCATCAGAAGTGGTCGACCGCCTTTCGGGCCGAATCGATCGCCTTGAAAACTCTTTTAAAACTTGGGTGGAGGAGATAGTCGCGAAAAAGGAGGCGGTAAAAGAAAAGCCGGTAGCTCAGGCCAAACCCAAAAAACAGGTTGCGCCGGCAAAGAAGAAGCCCGCGGCAGCAGTTAAAAAGGAACCGCCAAAACCTGCGCCCACAGTTAAAACGGAACCCCCAAAACCGGCTGTTGGTGCCGGGCGTTTTCATACCGTGTCACCCGAGGAAAATCTTTATCGCATCAGCCTCAAATACAATCTTTCGGTTGACCGGTTAAAAGAACTCAATAACATGACGACCAATACGATTAGAGCCGGGCAGAAATTGCGTGTATCGCCTTAAACCGGTTTTTTGGGTTTACGCGGTCTCTATCTCAACGTGTGTCAGACAATACCGGATTTGATAAATTGGGCAATCGATTCGTGGACGCGGGTTGCATTCTTTCCGCGAATAATTCCGTGACGGTCGAAATGAAATAACAGGTATTGTTTGTCTTTCGAACCAATCTTTTCAAAAAATCGTCGGGCACCCTTTTCGTCCACAACAGGATCGTGATCCGCCAAAGCCAAAAGGACCCTCTGATTAATTTTAGGCGCCTGGTCGGCCACATGTTCCATTAAGCGTTCCAGTTCTCTAACCCCGGATATGGGGTTCCGTGAATAGTTTATTTCCGGATTTTCAGGATGATTCTCCACAAACGTTATAGCCATACGAGGCTGTACGCGTCCCACCAGGCGATTCCACATATCCATTGCCGGCGCTAATCTGGCCGTGGCGGCGTGGAGTTTGAACGGCGGGCAAATCGCCACAACACCGCTGATGTCCGGTATCCTTGCCGCCAGTTCCAAAGCCAGTCCGCCGCCATTGGAAAACCCGCCGACAACGGTTTTTCGACAAGCGATATTGATAAGTGCATAACCCAGTTCCACACTTTTTATCCAATCTCTCATTGTGCTCAAACCGAGATCTTCAGGGCTGGTGCCATGGCCTTTAACACGTGGGGCATATACCCACCAGCCCTTTTGGTTCAGATAATGAGCCAACTGATCTGACTTCCATGGGTGCGGCCATGTAGCCATGAATGAGGACAATGCCGATTTTTCCCGGACTTCCCCTTAAAAAAAATGGTCGGCCAACGGATTGCGGTTTGGACTCATTTTCTATGAAAAAGGTTTGATAATCCTCTTTAAAGGCGTCTAAGGCTATTCGCTCCAAGCGTTGAATTGTTCGGCGTTTGATCCAAAAACCGGGTAAGCGGGCGATTTTTCGCAGCCGGCGCTGCAAATCACTTATGGGTTCGATTTCATTGACCATGACTTTAATCGGATTTTCCACCCGCACCCGGTGAAAATCAAACAGGGTAGTTAATTTTTTCGGGTTTTTTATAATACCGATTTCCCCGTTTTTCAACGACACCTTTTTCTAAGGCCAGAAGGATGAATTCCTCGAACCACTTTCGGCGGTCATCCACCAGTAAATGGACCGGCGGCTCATCCAGGTCTCGATGGAAATGGATATTTGGGTCTGCGGGTCTCAAAGATGCGGCCAGAAAAACGCGCCGCTTTAGATCCTCCGGGTCAAACAACCGTCGGTTCAAATGTTTCAACATTCCTGCGAACAAATGATCCGGATTGATCGTCGTCATACGATATATGGCGTGCATATATCGATTCATCAATTCCTGAGCGGTAGTGCGCATGATCGGTGTGGAAGGTAGTACCTCATCGAATTCGATGGGCCGTGAGGCTTCGATGTCCTTGCGGATCAAGGGCCGATTCAAAAGCGGCGCACCTTAAGCGGTTCCCCGAAGCGGATATCGATATCCACCCCGGAGAACAACATGGTTCCTTCGGTCATGAGTTCTTCTTCCACATCGATCGGAAAGGTTTTCCATAAAATGCTCTGCCAGATGATTCAGCAGGTTTTCTTTGGCACGAATGGGGTAGTAGGTGAGATTAACCGGAACGATATAGGTGTCGAGATCAAAAATAGGTTCGAATTCCTCGATCTGAAATAAATCCATGAGGCGCTCGGCTTCCTGAGGATGGGTTGTATGCGTCCATTTCCAGGCGTTCACGGTAAAATTGGGTGCGAAGCGCCAGTGATGCGGCACCGGTATGCGGAGACAGTTTTTCACCCGCATGCGAGATGACATACCGCCCCTTATCGAATATTTTTTTATTCTTAACCATGCGCCCTTCCGGGTAGATGACCCAGGCGGCTTCTCCAGTCAGAAGACTTTTCACGATTAACCGATCGCGGTCAGGATTGTGGGTTGAAAGCGCGCCGACTTTTTCAAGAAACGAGCCCATAGAAGCTGTGTACAGCTCTCCGGCGGCCAGCGACCAGACCGGTTTTTTACCGATGAGGTGAAAGATATGATAGGTCAAAAAAAGGGTTTCAATGCGGGTGAAATGGTTGGCCACAAAAATAAGCGCCCCGTTGGGAATATTCTTTTGCCCGTGGAGATGAATGGATGCTTTTGATAATGCGGTAATGGTGCGAATGGCCAGGCCTGTAGTCCGGTAGGCAAAACGATTCATGATGAGGGCCTTTAAGCGGCAGTTGACATATATTGTGTTGCCCCTTAAGATATCTTCTTTATTTTAAAAAGAAAAGATATTTCGGAGGTGACTTCGTGTATTCGAAAATACTGATTTTACGATTTCCGCAACAAGAGGTTCAAAAACCGATCGTTTGTCTGCTGGCAAAGGATTTCGATCTTGAATTCAATATTTTGAATGCCCGGATTTTTCCCCGACGCGAAGGGGTAATGGTGATGGAGCTTTCCGGCACCCAGAGGCGATTTAAAGACGGTGTCCGATTTCTAAAGGAACAGGGAGTCCATGTACAGAATGCATCCCAGGAAATTAGCCGAAATGAGGACATCTGCACCCACTGCGGGGCATGTACTGCGGTTTGTCCTACCGGCGCGTTGGGAATCTGTCGACCGGAAATGTCCGTGGCTTTTGAGCAGGAAAAATGCAGTGTATGTGAACTTTGCGTGACCGCCTGTCCGGTTCGAGCGATGGAAGTCTCCCCGTCCAATCAGGTTTTTTTTGAATGAAACCATGCATCGCCGTAGCCTTAAGCGGCGGTATCGATTCCCTTACCACAGCCTGGCTGCTCAAGGAATCCGGCTATCAGGTGATTGGGGTACATTTTGTGACCGGATATGAGGGTTACAACCAATCCGCCTTAGACCAAAAACAGCCTTCGATCGAGGGTATACTTAAAGCCGCGCGTGCCAAATTGGGCTCCGATTGCCACCCGTTTGGATATCCCGTTAAGAATACTCGACAGCACCCAACGCTTTAAAACCGAAGTGATCGATTATTTCATCGACACCTATCAGGCGGGGCAAACGCCGAGCCCCTGTATGGTCTGCAATCCGGCGATTAAATTCGGAGACCTCTTCTCATTTGCGCGACGTTTGGGAGCCGAGCGACTGGCTACAGGCCACTATGCCCGGATTCGGTCGGGGCGATGACGGCGGTATGCGGTTATACCGGGGGATTGATTCAAACAAAGATCAGTCCTATTTTTTAGCCGGGCTGACCCGACGCCAATTGGAACGCACCCTGTTTCCATTGGGAGAGATGACCAAGACGGAAGTGATCGACCTGGCTCAGAAAGAAAACCTGAACCCTGTAACCGATGGAGAAAGCCAGGATGTTTGTTTTATCAAAGAGCGAAACTACAAAGAGTTTATGGCCCGGCAAACCGGGTTAACATTTCAGCCGGGTCCCATCGTCACGACCCAAGGAGAGATGATCGGTCAGCATTTCGGGCTGCACCGATTCACGATCGGTCAGCGTCGGGGGATCAATTGTCCGGATGAAACGCCCTATTATGTTGTCAGGATCGAGCCGGATAAAAATTGTTTGGTCGTCGGCAAAAAAAAAGATCTTTATTGTTCCGCCTGCCGGGTGGTGAGGATCAACTGGATTGTCCCGATGCCCTTAAAACCTGTTCACGCCACCGTGAAAATCAGATATCGGCACAAGGCTTTTGCGGTGACAGTGATTCCGGCGCGTGATTGCACGGCCCGAGTCCGGTTTGACCAACCCCAGACCGCCATTACCCCCGGTCAGGGAGCTGTTTTTTACCAAGGAGATGAAGTTCTGGGCGGGGGATGGATCCTTGGTCAAAATGGTGGCCAAACGGTTTCGGAACCGGCGGATACCTAACCAACAACTTCGGGCCAACAAATTCGATCCAGATAGATTTTGGGCAGACAGATGGCGGGCAGACGGAATAGAGATGACAAAATTTCAGATCATTACCCTGGGCTGCAAGGTCAACCAGTGCGAATCGGAAGCCCTGGACCGGCAATTACAAGTTAAGGGAGGGCAGCGGATCAGCCCGAATGAGTCGGCGGACCTTACCATTATCAACACCTGCGCTGTGACCGGAAAGGCAGCCATGCAGTCGCGTCAGGCTATTCGGCGGGCGATACGTGAGAATAGCGATACACGCATTGTGGTCACCGGCTGTTACGCCCGGACAGACCCGGAAGCGGTCCGGCAGACGGGGGATGGAAACCACGTCGTCGCATGTTTGGCCAAAGAACTGTTACCGAATATTCTCGATTCATCATTTAGCCTGGCGTCCGTTCCGGCAGATTCGACGCCCATTTTTTCGCCCTTATCTGTCGGTGTCGCCGCTGGACGTACGCGGCCGTTTTTAAAAATACAGGATGGATGCAATGCGCAATGCACCTATTGTATTGTCCCCCTTGCGCGGGGACGCAGCCGCAGTATGCCGATGAATATCGTTTTAGACAACCTCCGTGAATTGCACGCCGCCGGGTATCATGAAACCGTTCTGACGGGCATCCATCTTGGGGCTTATGGCCGGGATTTATCGCCGCCGGCGTCGCTTAGTGATCTTCTCGATGCCATACAAAACCAGCCCTCGCCCAGTCGTATCCGATTGAGTTCAATCGAACCGCGCGAGCTGACCGATGTGGTCATCGGGCAGATGGCCGAAAATGATCTTTTCTGCCGACATTTTCATATTCCGCTTCAAAGCGGTGATGACGATATACTGAAACGAATGCAGCGACCTTATACCGCCGCATATTTTGACAGGTTGTCACAAAAGATTATCAGCAGCATGCCGGATGCAGCGATTGGTGCGGATGTCCTGGTCGGATTTCCCGGTGAAACGGAAAAAGCATTTGAAAATACGGTTGCATTGATCGAGGCCTTGCCGATTACCTATTTGCATGTTTTTCCATTTTCAGCTCGACCCGGAACGCCGGCCGCGAATTTTGCCGACCCATTATCGCCCGAGACCATAAAGACAAGGTGCCGACGGTTGCGGGTGTTAGGTGGAGAAAAGAAGAATCGGTTTTTTCGCCGCCACATCGGTCAAACCATGCGTGTTCTTGTGGAAAATAAACGAGACCATGCCACAGGACGGCTAAAAGGGTTAAGCAGCAACTATATTCATGTCCTGATTGATGGGGATGATGATTTAAAGAACAGGCTGGTTCAGGTGGAAATCACCCAGGTGGATGAAAGCAACCGGGTTATCGGACAGGTTATCGGATCGGTGGTTAAGGCCACATCGTTTTAAATCCGAATAATCTCCAAAAAATCAATGGCGTAACCAAGCCGGGGTTGCCAAAGCCTTGAAATAGTTTTAATTTGACTATTTTGATGATCTTTTTTAATACCATTGATATGAAATAAGCATTGAGTCTTCGCAATAGAGGCCTCCAAGGGTAATTTTTCCGATCCTGATACAGAAGGCCACTTTATCATATGTATAAAACATTTTTTGGATTTAACGAGCGCCCATTTAAACTCGTTCCTGACCCCACCTTTTATTTTCTGGGATCGAGTCACGAAGAAGCGTTGGCACACCTGGCCTTTGCCATTCGGCAGGGCGAAGGTTTTATTTTAATCATCGGCGAAGTGGGAACCGGAAAAACGACCCTTTGTCGAAAATTTTTAGAAAATCTTGAAGAAACAGTTGAAACGGCCTATATTTTCAACCCCACTCTCGAGCCGCTGGATTTATTAAAAAATATCAATGAAGAGCTGGGAATTCCCTCAAACGAGAATCAGCCCCGGATTTTGATCAACCGTTTAAATACCTACCTTCTGGAACAGAAGAAGAAGGGGCACCGGGTCATTTTGCTGATTGATGAGGCGCAAAGCCTCTCGTATGAGGTGCTTGAGCAGCTGAGGTTGTTGTCCAACCTGGAAACCACCCGATCCAAGCTGATTCAGATTATTTTGGTGGGACAACCGGAACTTAACAATTTACTCGGCTCTTATAAATTGCGCCAACTGGGTCAACGGGTATCGGTCGCTTGTCAGCTGAAACCCCTGTCGCAAGCTGAGATGAAGGCCTACATTGATTACCGAACCAGCATCGCCTCGGGTAAGGCCGCGATCTTTTTCACGTCGGGCGCCCTGCGGGAAATATACGGCTTTTCCAATGGATTTCCCCGCCTGGTGAACATCATCTGCGATCGGGCTCTACTGGGCGCCTTTACACAAAACCAAAAACGAGTGACCCGAAGGATTGCGCGTGTGGCCGCCGGAGAATTGCGCGGCCCCAACGACCGACGGTCCCTCAAAGATCGGTTTAGATTGCGGTGGCTATGGATGGTCTTTTTTGCTGCCGGCCTTCTTGTTCTCGTGACTATTTTAACGGTTCCCAAGTTGCATGCAAATGGTTACCTTGATAAGGGCATTGATCATTTCGAGTCGACGCAAGGATTCAATAAATGAGCACCATCCTAAAAGCCTTACAAAAAGTTGAGCCGGAATCGTTTGGTCCGGGTTCGATTCAAGCCGATTCGAAGCGCCGAAAATCGATTGAGAGAGATTTAGGTAAACAGAGTGTGCGCAATGGGGATCCAGGTGCCCACCAACCACTGGAACGTCAGACGGGTAGAGATAAGATGAACGACCCGTCGCGATTGGGAGGGACGGGTCGTAAACTGATCATCTTGATGCTGATCGTTTTAGCAATGGTTGGACTTTGGCGTTACTTCAATTCATCCGATTCAGCGCCTGAAAAAAAACCGGTTCAAACCTTCCCCATTGCCAAACAGGCGGAAACCCAACGTGTATCCAAACAAGTTAAGCTTGGGGATGAATCCACGCCTCAGGCCCAACGTCTTCGAGACAAGGTCGTCAAAGACCAGGGGGCCCAGCGGTCGGCCATGCAGAATCAGGCCGTTCCAAATCAAGCCGGGCAAAATCAGAATGGGATGGCATCTTCGTCATCCGGCATTGCGCCACCTGTAAAGCCCTCACAAAAGAGGGATGGGATTGCAAAACAGCCTGTCGATACCCAAGGAACCAGCCGCAAGACACTATCACCGTCACCACCCGCAACCGGGAAGAAGCGGGCGAAAAAGGGTCAAGCCGGTCCGTCAAAAAGGGTTAAAGCGAAACCAACCGAAAGAAAACCTCTAAGAAAAAATGATATTGCTGACCGAACGGCCGGCGACAAGAAGGCTCGCTGGCAGGATGCAAAACCTCTCGAAAATGACCGGATGATCCTGCAGGCGTTGGCATGGGCGCCTGAGCCAGTGAAACGAATGGGCGTGATAGACGGGCTGGTTGTACGGGAAGGCGACGATGTTAATGGATTTAACGTGGTCGCCATCCAGAAAAGGAATATTATTCTACAGAGGGATGGAAAAAACTATCGTCTGGAGTTTAAGTCCAGGTAGTCTCTGCAACTTTAAATTTCCATTACCAGTCCAATGGGGCAATGATCTGACCCGAGAACAGTGTTATCGATGAAAGGCTCAACAATCCAGCCTTCGTCAATGATATCCTGAGTCACAAAGAAATAGTCAATGCGCCATCCGGCATTTCTCTCCCGGGCTTTGAACCGATACGACCACCACGAATACTTGATGACCTCAGGGTAGAAGTGGCGGAATGTATCTACGTAGCCACGACTTTTGATCCGATCCAGCCAGTCCCGCTCAATACGCAAAAAACCCGATCGATTGGCGTTGGCCTTGGGGTTTTTCAAGTCGATTTCATTGTGGGCTATATTGTAATCGCCGGTGATGATGATGCTGCGGCCGTCTGCTTTCAGTTGGTCGGTATATTCGAAAAAGGCATCGTAAAAATCGAGTTTGTAAGCCAGGCGTTCATCACTCATCTGGCCGTTGGGAAAGTAGACATTAAAAAAAATAAAATCATCGAAGTCCAATTCCAGAATGCGACCCTCACGGTCAAACTGGTCAATTCCAAAACCAGCTTTGACGGACACCGGTGGCAATCGTGAATAAACACCAACGCCACTGTATCCCTTTTTGCTAGTGGCGTCCGACCAGTGTGATGAATATTCTTTGATAGTCGTCATGGCTTCGGTGCGCTGATGGGCTTGCAGTTTGGTTTCCTGAATGGCGAAGATATCGGCATCCATGGCGGCAAACGTTTCCAAAAAGTTCTTTTTCATGATGGCTCTTAATCCATTAACGTTCCAGGAGATCAATTTTATTTGGCGTTTGGCCATTGCGAATGCTTTTTTTGTTTTGAGTGTAAAAATGAATTGAAAAACGTTTTTATTCTACCCGTCAGCCTTGGATTCCCTCATGAAAACAAAAAGCCCCCATGTTTTAGCTATGGGGGCTTTTATTGTGTTTCAATAAACCGGATTAAGCGATCCTGGTAACAGCTTGGCGTTGGTTGGAATGATTACATCATGCCGCCCATGCCGCCCATGCCGCCCATACCACCGCCCATGCCACCGCCCATACCACCAGGTGCGGCGCCGGCGCCCATATCATCTTTACTGGGTTTCTCGGCAATCATGGCTTCGGTTGTGAGCATCAAACCCGCCACGCTGGCTGCATTCTGAAGGGCAAACCGAACGACCTTGGTGGGATCGATAACCCCGGCTTTGATGAGATCCTCATATTTATCGGAATCGGCATTGTAACCATTCGGGCCATCCAGGTTTTTAACTTTGTCGATTACCACGGAACCTTCCATTCCGGCGTTGTTGGCAATTTGGCGCAGGGGCTCTTCGATGGCTCGCATGACGACCCTGACACCCAGTTTCATGTCGGCTTTGATTTTAATTTTCTCAAGTGCCGGCAGACATCGCACCAGGGCGACACCGCCACCAGGTACAATTCCTTCCTCGACGGCTGCGCGGGTAGCGTTTAGATGCGTCTTCCACGCGGGCTTTTTTCTCTTTCATCTCCGTCTCGGTGGCAGCGCCCACATTGATTACGGCAACGCCGCCGATGAGCTTGGCCAGGCGTTCCTGCAGTTTTTCACGATCATAGTCAGATGAGGTTTCGTCGATCTGAGCCCGGATCTGCTTGACACGGCCTTCCAGGGCGCTACGGGAGCCGGCCCCGTCGACGACGGTCGTGTTATCTTTGTCGATATTGATCCGCTTGGCTTTTCCCAGATCTGTTATGGCGAGGTTTTCAAGTTTGATTCCCAGGTCTTCGGAAACCACCTGGCCACCGGTTAAAATGGCAATATCTTCCAACATGGCCTTGCGACGATCACCAAATCCAGGAGCCTTGACGGCGGCGACCTGAAGTGTACCGCGCAATTTGTTCACGACCAAGGTGGCTAAGGCTTCACCATCAACATCTTCGGCGATAATCATGAGTGGTTTGCCCATCTTGGCAACTTGTTCTAGAACCGGCAGCAGGTCTTTCATGCTGCTGACTTTTTTCTCATGGATCAGGATATAAGGATCTTCAAGCGAGGCAACCATCTTGTCGGGGTCGGTAACGAAGTAAGGGGAAAGATAGCCACGATCAAACTGCATACCTTCCACGACGTCCAGCGTGGTGTCCATGCTTTTGGCTTCTTCCACGGTAATGACGCCTTCTTTACCTACTTTATTCATGGCTTCGGCGATAATATTACCGATGTTATCATCGTTATTGGCGGAAATCGTGCCGACCTGGGCGATTTCGCGCTGATCCTTGGTCGGTTTACTGTTGTTTTGCAGCTCTTTGACCAGCCACTTCGACGGCCTTGTCGATTCCGCGTTTAATGGCCATGGGATTGTTCCCGGCGGCGACCAATTTTTGCCCCTGCTCATAAATGGCACGTGCCAAAACTGTGGCAGTAGTCGTACCGTCACCGGCCATATCACTGGTTTTGCTGGCCACCTCTTTAACCATCTGGGCGCCCATGTTTTCAAACTTGTCTTCCAGCTCGATCTCTTTGGCAACGGTCACACCATCCTTGGTTACCGTTGGGGAACCCCAGGATTTGTCCAGGACGACGTTACGGCCTTTTGGCCCCAGAGTGACGACGACTGCATCTGCAAGTGTTCTAACGCCCCGAAGCATTGATTCACGGGCTTTCATATCATACTTGATCTCTTTTCCAGCCATTTTTATTCAACCTCCGTTTATATCGTAGAATTTAAAAAAAATCGTAGAATCATAGAAAAACTATTCGATCACGCCCAGCACATCTTCTTCACGCATGATCAGGTATTCATCACCCTCGACCTTGACTTCGGTACCGGAATACTTTACCAAACAGAATCCGATCTCCTTTTTTTAATTCGACTGGAATGCGTTTCCCGTCTTCACCGACCTTGCCGTTGCCGACAGCCGTGACTTTACCCTCGGCGGGTTTTTCTTTGGCTGTATCCGGTATAATGATACCACCTTTGGTTTGAGTCTCCTCCTCAACGCGCTGAACTAAAATTCGGTCCTGCAATGGTCTGAGTTTCATTTGTTAACTTCTCCTTTTTTTTTACGATGGTTACTTGGCCAGTCGTGGTAAACCATTTCCACAAAAAAGCGGTTTTATACCATTTCTCCCAATTTTGCTGAGAAAGTAAGCATCCGATCAATGTTGTAAAGAGATCGAAAATTAAAATTATAAAAGTTCGAATCGGTCTTTTAGAATTGCGATACGCGACCACCGGCAGGGGGGCCGGTAGAGCGGAATAGACCTACGCATCGCTATCGACCTTGGATGTTTTCTTCGTTTTACTTGAGGTTGCAGCATCGGTTTTCTTTTCCGCGGGTTTTGTCGCGGAATCTTTCTTTCCGGCGTAGTCGGTGACATACCAGCCGGATCCTTTGAGGTGAAAGCTGCTGTGGGATATGAGTTTATGAAGTTTGCCTCCACAGCTTTTACACTTCGTGAGCGGTTTGTCAGAAAATTTTTGAAGCTCCTCAGTGAGGTCGCCGCATCCTACGCATTCATACTCATATAGGGGCATTTTTTCTCTCCTTGGTCACCGTTCCGGTCGTTTTTGAGTCATGTTTGTGACTCGGTATAGATAATAATAAAGGTTTCGGGATTGTCAAGACAGGTTTGGTCAAGTTTCATGAAGATTTTTTTGGAATATCAACCGATCATGATGGGTTTGCCATCTGCGATAAAATGCAAGGACAGGCGCCAATCCTGAAATGCGAATATCTCCTAAAATGTCATGTGTTTTTTGGTGGACGCGCATCTCTTCGTCCAGTTTTTCATCATCCGTGGCCACGAAATTTTGTAAAAATTTGGTAAATCGTACGATATGAATAAGTTCGTGGGTGACCGTGTAGAGTGAAAATGGGAAAAGATAAAGGTCAGACGAAATTTTAAGCTTGGTCAAAATGGTATGGTCCTGAAAACAGATTTTATAAAAATCGTAGGAAGAAGTGGACAAAGATGTATCCGAGCGTTGGGCCTGATATCGAATGATCTGGGCAAAAGGGCCATGCACGATCTCGGCGGGGGTTAAATCGGCCAGCGTTTTGATATCGTATCTTCGTCGCAACCATTCACTGGCCGAAAGCTTATAAGCGTTGCTAACCAGTTCTTCCGCCAAGCCTGCGGCCCGATTGACGATTTGAATCTGTTTTTGTGTGAACGTCTTTAGTGCACGCATTGACATTTCGAGCAATTGAATCACCCAAATAAAATGAAAATCCACAAAAAGAATAGAGGACCCTGTGCCGATTGTCAAATAGTGCCGGTTACGGTGTTGACCGATATCGCTTAAAAAAAAGATGGACAGCACCCAGTGGTTGATGGTAACGTCTTATCTTTATAAAATGCAATATTTTAAGGAAAGGAGGTGATCGGTTGGGTAGTGTGATTAAAAAACGGCGAAAAAAAATGCGCAAACACAAACACCGCAAGCTACTTGCAAGAACACGCCATCAGAGAAGAAAGGGTAAATAATGGGACCTGAATTCTTTTCTGCAAAGAAAAAGCACCGTCATTTGAGATAATCAACAAACGGTGCTTTTTTATTGAATCAATTGGCCGGCGACTGGCCTGCGGCGATGGCCTTTTTAGGGTTCGGTCGGATATTTCTTTAAGTATTGCAATAATTGTGAATCGGTGGACAAAATTATCTGGCTGTCTTTACCCAGGGTTTTCTTGTAAACTTCGAGGGTTCTGGTGAATGAGTAAAATTCAGGATCGACCCCGAGGGCTTTGGCCAAGAGCTGCGTAACCTCGGCATCAGCCTCTCCTTTGATTTCCTGGGCGGCCTTGTATGCCTCGGAAGTGATGCGTTTCAAATCTTTTTCTTTTTCACCACGAATTTCCAGGGCTTGCCCCACACCTTCGGAGCGAAATTTTTCGGCAATCTGGTTCCGCTCGGCAATCATTCGATTATAGACCGAGTCTCGCACTGCTTCCACGTAGTTAATGCGCTTTAATTTAACGTCCACCAGTTCAATTCCGAACTTGGCCAGTTTGGGCTGGGCCTGCTTGAGGATTCCCTTGGTGATCTGATCCCGCCCCGTGGCAATGTGAAAATCATACGCTTTTCGTGTATCCTCTATTCCGGCCTCGTAAGTGTCCAGGGTACGGTTGGTCATGCGGACCGTTTCTATCAGCGGATAAGAGGTAATAAAATTTCGTACCGCCGGGTCGATAATATCGTCCAGCCGGCTCTTGCGCACTGAACTCGTCTTTCACCGTTTGGAAAAAAGCCACCGGATCCACGATCCGCCACCTTGCAAAGGGATCGACCCAGATAAAGGTCTTGTCCAGGGTGGGTACCTGACCCGGGTCTCCGTCCCATTCAAGCAGGTATTTGGGGAAGCGGTTGGCCTGCTGAATAAGCGGGAATTTTGAATTTCAGGCCGGGGGTTGTCTTCGACTCCCCAATCAACGCGGCCGAACTGGGTGATAACCACCTGTTCGGTTTCGTCGACAATATAAGCGGCATTGTACGCGACGAACGCGATCACAACTAGAAAAATTATGAGAATGCTTTTTATTTTCATTATTCCTTACCGATCTGTTTTCCAAGGTTTAATAGGGGCAAGAAGTTCTGCTGGCTTGAATCAATAATCGTCTTTTGCCCCATTTTCGGAATCAGTTCCTGCATCGTCTCCAAATAGAGACGCCGTTTGGTGACATCTTTGGCCTTGGCGTATTCATTGTACAGTGCCGTGAAGCGGGTGGCATCACCATTGGCCCGGTTCACCTTATCAAGCGCATACCCTTCCGCTTCTTTGATCACTCTCTGGGCCTCGCCCCGTGCGGTGGGGATGGCCTTGTTGTACTCTTCCTGGGCTTGGTAAATCAGCTTTTCTTTTTGCTGAACGGCCTGATTGACCTCATTAAAAGAGGGCTGGACCGGACCGGGAACATTGGTCTTTTTCATTTCGATGGTGACGATTTCAATCCCCGCCTCGGCCGCATCCATCTCTTCCTGGAGCACTTTCTTGGCCTCATCGGCGATTTCGCGATCCGTTTGCTGATCACTTCGTTGATGCTGCGGTCACCGATTACCATTCGCATAGCCGCTTCCGACATGTCCCTTAGCAATCGATTGACGTCCCGAACACGGAACAAATAGTTATATGGATCCTTAATCCGGTATTGCACGATCCATGGCACCAGGGCCACATTGAGGTCGCCGGTCAACATCAGGGATACATTGTTTTCCGTATCGGTGGATAATGCTCGAACCACCGCGCGTCTCGGTTGTGCGGAATCCAAACTCCTCTTTTTCGACACGCCGGACTTTAACTTTGGTGACGTATTCGATGCCGGCGGGCCACTTGAAGTTCAACCCCGGTTGTACGGTGCGGACAAATCGCCCAAAGCGCTGCACCACACCCACTTCATCGGTTCCCACGGTAAAAAAGGCCGAGCGGCGAAAAAGATGGCGATAATAATCAGAATGACAATGGGGCCGCCCGGCAGGCGGATTTTTCGCATTTTTTCAAGCAACTCATCCATTTGCGGCGGTTTGGGACCGCCACCACTCGCCGCCACCCCGAAATTTCTGTTGTTCTTTCAGCTTTTCCCAATCCCAATTCATAATTGAAACCCTTCAGGTTTTTTTATTCTAGACATGGTAAATTTGGCCAATGGTAAGTAACACACCCGCTGAAGTCAAGCAAAAAGCCGCTTTGACTGGACAATAGTCGGGCACAGGTTGCTTTTTTAATTTGACGGCTGAAGCCCCGGTTTAGTAGGTTTGAACCGCATGAAACGTACCCGCGTAAAATTGAAACATCCGATTCCCATCGGCCAACTTCTGGATGATGTCCTGGGCTCGTTCCGCCGTTATGCGGATCAAGACTTGGTTCGCGTCTGGGAACTGTGGGAGGCCGTTGTGGGGCAGGGGATTGCCGCCCACACTCAGCCGGCGGCATTTAAAGATCGATTGTTATTGGTTTCTGCCAGCAGTTCAGCATGGATTCACCAGTTGCAGTTTAGTAAAAAAGAGATCGTCGTCAGACTTGAACGCCGCGCTTGAAAATGAGTTGATCGATGATATCCGTTTCCGTATCGGCCCTGTGGATTCATCCCCCGACTTCGAGAGAACCAACAATAAAATGATAACGGATCACATAGTCCAACCATTCTGCGACATCCGATACCTCTCAACTCACCCGGGATCGTTTTTTAAACGGCAGTTTGACGGTTTATCAACATAAAACCGGCTATCGTTTTTCCATCGATGCGGTCCTGCTGGCCGGAAATGTCCACCCCAAGGCCGGTGAGCGGCTTGTCGATCTGGGATGTGGATGCGGGATTATCGCCCTGATTTTGGCGTATCGTCAGTTGACCCTGCAGGCCTTTGGCATTGAAATTCAGCAGTCACTGGCCGGGTTGGCACGGAAAAATGCAACCATCAATGAGATGGACGATCGTTTTGACATCATTGTCGGGGATATAAAGAATCTCTCCCAGAGGCAAATCAATGGGCCTGTTGATCGGATCGTGTGTAATCCCCCTTTCAGCCGGGTAGCTTCAGGGCGTATCAACCCCAATACTGAACGGGCCCTGGCACGGCATGAGATCGCCATGTCCATTAAGGATATCACCGCTACCACACGTCGAATCCTGCGCCGTGGCGGGCGACTGCACCTTATCTTTCCCGCCGATCGAATCGTTGACCTTTTTATGCACATGCGTGCCGATGGGATCGAACCCAAACGTATGCGACCCGTACAATCTTATGCGATGCAAGCGGTTGAGCGCATCCTGGTCGAAGGGGTGTCCGGCGGACGGCCGGGCATGACCATCGAGTCACCCTTGGTGATATATGAGTCAGGGGGTGAATATACCGATGAGGTCCGGGGCATGATGGAATAGTCTGTCGGCCTGCCGGTCTGGCGGACGACCATCCCGGCCGGCCAATGCGTTTGCCTCTTTGCCAAGGTGTTGGCGAGAATCAAATAGTGTTTCAGTTAAGAAAGTTGATGCATGGGGCTTGATGACCCTTTGGCCGGTTGACAGAACGGCCGGTAAACCGTCCGGCTAACTTGAATGCCGTTCAGGTCGTATTTCGACCGGTGCTTCCCCATGCCGGTAGCGCCAAAGCCTAAGTGTGTCGTCTGCGAATGTGGCATAGGTAAATGAGTTGATCCAGTCGCCCGTATTGCAATAGACTTTATTTTGGTGGCGGATGATCTCGGGACGGTGGGTATGACCCATGACAATCAAATCATGATCCCTGGGCGGCGATCTCCCAGGCGATCTGTGCGATATTGCTGATGACCGAATTTGGGGCCCTTGGCTCTTTCCTGGCGGCGGCTCATTTTTGAAAAAAAGGTGGCCAGTACCGATCCCCAAGCTCGGGTGAAGTAACCGGTAGCTGGTCTGAAGGATTGGATGCCTTAAACATTTTTTTAGCAGGCGATATCCTTTGTCCGCCTTGATAAGTCCGTCCCCGTGGGTTAACGTATAATTGGGTTCCATTGTGGGCTGATGGCCAGAGAATTCTCAGTGCACCTGGATTCCGATCTGGTCTGTTAAAAATGGTCCCAAGGCAAAATCGTGATTTCCGGCGATATAATCGACCTTGACACCCTTACCGATCAGACCCGCAAGCACACTCAGATCTTGAAATAGTCAGAGCGGATGATACGGCGATATTCGATCCAGAAATCAAACAGATCACCGATGATAAACAATTGTGCGGCATCGCTCCGAATGCGACTGAGGAATTCGATGCAGCCAATGTCTCGCGGTGATCGGGTAGGGCAGATCGGGGCCGAGATGGGCGTCGGAGATGAAATAAAAAACCTTCCCTGGTTTTTACCGTCTATCATTGATCAGCGATGTCCGAAGGATGCCCTTTTCTTAATTGGCCCTTTAATTGTCCAGGGCCCGCTTTTAATTGGTTATTCAGCTTGGCAAAAAGATCCTTTTTCTTTTTGGCCTGGTCCGCCTGAATCGATTCAATTTTTTTGAAAAAGTCTGTTTTTCGGATTTGAATTCGGACAGGGCTTTATCCAGATCACTTTGTATCTGTTCGTGTCCTTAAAATGTTCGATATTCAGTGGGCTTTAACAAACAAGCGATCACCATGGGGTTGTTTGACGATCTCGATGATTTCCTCTTTTTCCAGTTGTCGCATGGATGTAACCACCTCGCTCCAAAGAGATGGCCAGATGCCGGCAGACATGACGCTAAAGTGGGCGGGCTCTGCTCCCGGTGGCTGAGGACCCGGATGGCGGCTACGAAAAGATGCGCATCGGAATACAAATCGATTTTGGGGTTCATCTTGTCGTTCAACCTGATTGAAATATGAAGAACCCATACACGGGTGCCAGATAGGTCGGCTGAACATCCGTACTTGACAATGAAAATAAGGCAAGGTAACAGATTTGATGATTTTGTCAAGCTGTTCAGAGTAATGGTTACACGCTTAACCCATCTGTTTTTGCAAAAAAATCTATTTTTCAAAGGAGGGTATCATGACCGATATCGTTGATGTAAAGGCAAGGGAAATTCTGGATTCGCAGCGGGAAACCCCACGGTCGAGGTCGATGTCACTTGGCTTGTGGCGCCATGGGTCGGGCGGCCGTCCCTTCAGGAGCATCCACCGGCAAACGAGAGGCCCTTGAATTACGGAACAAACGGTCCAAGCGGTATGGTGGGAAAGGGGTGGTTTCAGCGGTCAACAACGTCAATAAGAAAATCAGACCGGCCGTATCCGGTCTGGATGCGGCGGATCAAATGGCCCTGGATCGTTTTTTAATCGAACTCGACGGGACCCCCAACAAATCCAAGCTGGGTGCCAACGCTATTTTAGGCGTTTCCATGGCATGCGGCCCGGGCCGCGGCCGATGCTTATGGCCTGCCGTTGTATCGTTACCTGGGGGGTATCACTGCGCGGACCCTGCCGATTCCCATGATGAATATTATCAACGGGGGTGCCCATGCCGCCAATAACCTTGACATCCAGGAATTCATGATCATACCGGTGGGGGCTAAATCCGTGTCGGTGAGGCTATCCGTATGGGGGCTGAAACCTTTCATCAGCTTAAAAAAATTCCTTAAAGATAAGGGATTAAGCACGGCGGTAGGTGATGAGGGGGGATTTGCTCCGGATCTCGAATCCAATGAGGCCGCCATCCACTTTATTTTAAATGCCGTGGATACCGCAGGATATAAACCCGGGCTGGATATCGGTATCGCTCTGGACGCTGCGGCCAGTGAATTTTATAAAAACCGGAAATATCGTCTCGAATCGGAAAACCGTTCATTGACCGCCGAGCAGATGATTGATTACTATGATGCCCTGATTGATAAGTATCCGATTCTTTCCATTGAAGACGGTCTGGCCGAGCAGGACTGGAATGGCTGGGAAACCATGACCGATCGCCTCGAAGGGATGCCATTCAAATTGTGGGTGATGACATTTTCGTTACCAATCCGAAAATCTTTGAAAAAGGGATCGAACGGGGCATTGCCAATTCAATTCTTGATCAAATTGAACCAGATCGGAACGGTTACCGAAACCCTGGACGCCATTGAAATGGCAAAACAAGCCGGTTACACCACGGTTGTTTCTCATCGATCCGGCGAAACGGAAGATACATTTATCGCCGATCTTGCGGTCGGGGCCAATGCCGGGCAAATTAAAACCGGATCCTTGTCCCGGAGCGATCGGGTCGCCAAATATAATCAACTGATTCGAATTGAAGAAGAACTCGGCCAAGCGGCCTGTTTTGCAGATTCTTTGCTATAAACCCAAGTCAACCAACGATCTGATTAAACGAATGGGCCGGTTTGAAACTTTAAGGACACTCATATAAAAGGACACCATGGGTGATACAACCAAGTATATTTTTACAACCGGCGGCGTGCTGTCTTCTCTTGGAAAAGGCCTGGCATCGGCGGCTATCGGTGCTTTGTTGGAGTGCCGTGGCCTGCGGGTAACCATCCAAAAACTGGATCCGTATATCAATGTTGACCCCGGCACCATGAATCCATTTCAACACGGCGAGGTATTTGTTACCGATGATGGCGCCGAAACCGATTTGGATCTGGGGCATTATGAGCGATTTACCCATGCCAAACTGGGCAAGGACAACAACTTTACGACGGGGAAAATATACCACAAGGTTATCTCCAAGGAGCGTCGGGGCGACTATCTGGGGGGGACGATCCAGGTCATTCCCCACATTACGGATGAAATCAAAAACAGTATTCGACGGGTGGCCGACGATGTGGATGTGGTTATCGTGGAGATCGGCGGGACTATCGGGGACATTGAAAGCCTGCCGTTTTTAGAGGCGATCCGCCAGTTCAGGGTCGATGCCGGCCCTGAAAATGTGTTGTATATCCACTTAACCCTGGTGCCCTATATTGCCACTGCCTGCGAATTAAAAACCAAGCCCACCCAGCATAGTGTCAAGGAGTTACGAAGTATCGGTATCGCACCGGATATTTTATTGTGCCGAACGGATCGATACCTTTCCACCGATATTAAAAAGAAAATTGCGCTTTTCTGTGATGTGGATGTCGAGGCGGTAATTACCGCCAAAGATGTGGCCAATATTTATGAAGTTCCCATGGTTTTTCATCGGGAGGGGCTCGATGGTCAGATTATTGATAAATTGAACATCTGGACCCGTGCTCCTAAACTCGACCCCTGGGAAGCGGTTGGTCGAAAGGATCAATAACTTAACCTCCGAGGTGACGATTGGGGTGGTCGGTAAGTACGTCAAGCTGACGGAGTCTTATAAAAGTTTGAATGAAGCCCTTTTTCACGGTGGCCTTCCCCACAACTGTCAGGTTAATTTGAAATTTATCGATTCGGAGGAAATTGTCGACGAGAAAATTGGCCGGGAATTACTCGCCGATGTGGATGGTATCCTGGTGCCGGGCGGCTTTGGCCCGCGCGGCATAGAAGGGAAAATATTGGCCGTGCAGTTTGCTCGGGAGCAAAAGGTGCCGTTTTTCGGCATTTGCCTGGGGATGCATGTGGCCATGATAGAATTTGCCCGCAATGTGGCTGGCCTTGCCGGAGCGCACAGCGCTGAGTTTGATTTAACCACGCCCCACCCGGTGATCTTTCTGATGCTTGAATGGTACGATGAGCAGAGCGGCACAGTGCAAACGCGAAACGCCGATTCTCATAAGGGCGGCAGTATGCGGCTAGGGGCGTATTCTTGTCGTCTCAAAGAAGATACGTTTGCAGCGCGGGCGTATGCCTCCACCGATATATCAGAGCGTCACCGCCATCGCTATGAATTTAACAACGATTACAAAAAGCCACTGGAAGAGGCCGGGTTGGTTATCAGCGGCACCTCACCCAATGGCGAGCTGGTCGAAATTACCGAGATTGCCGATCACCCCTGGTTCCTTGGATGTCAGTTTCATCCGGAATTTAAATCCCGACCCATGAATCCGCATCCGTTGTTCAAGGATTTCATCGGCGCGGCGCTTGATTTTAATCGTAAGCCGTAATACGGCTAGTCCTAGTTGCCCCCATTGATTTCAGAGACGAGCAGATCCCCGATTTTTTCCGCTGAACGGCCAAACAATTCATCCATGGGAACCTTGTCCAGATGGTCGTCTGTCCACAGAAGGCTATTTTCCTGAACGATATTTTTAATATGGTCATATTTGCCCCCCAAGGCCTTGATCTTGGCCGGCAGGGGAACGGTTTCCTTGAAGGTAACATTGAGTAATAGTAGCTGTCCGACGGTGTGACCGGCACCGGGCTCATCGGACAAGGCCGGAATCACGATGATGCTGCGATCGTCTTTTCGTCCTTTACCGATATAAACATTTCCCTGGCTGACGATGATTCGTTTGGTCCCCTTCAGCTGGGTATCGGTCTCCACCCGTGAAGGAATCGGGGCCAGGACACCCTCTTTTTTCATGATTTCAATCGTCGCTTGCGCCGTTACTTCTCCCAGAGAAGTCAAACCGCCGATGCGGTATAAAATCGCTCCCTGTATGCCCTGAACAATGACTTGTAGGTTTCGCAGTACGATAACATTGCGAGTGATCAGCCGGGCGATACCGATCCCGTGGCGCATGAGCGCTTCAAAAAGAATGCCATCCGTGCGTTCGGTGATACGGCTGGTCCCCACCGTGACCGTCTTGGCCTGATGCTTGATGGCATCCACGGGTCGGGATAAGGCATTGATGGCCTCACCCAGGCAGGTATAAAGGGCGTCAACCATGTTACGGGCCGTTCCCTCTTTATTAAAATCCATCTTAAAATCGGATACGGGTAATCGGCCCGAAAGATATTTTAGCAAAAGGCTCAGATCGGTGGCTGCGTTTAACCCCAGTGCGGCAGGAATTTTTCCTTCGATTTTCCGTTCTCGAAACGCCCGATAGAAGCGGGCAATTTTTTCCCGAAAGCTTGTTTCCAGAAGGATATCGTACAGGTCCAATTCCTTTGCGGAAAACGTTCGAAAATCCTGGCTCAGTTCTTCGCGAAAATCATAAAAAAACCGGGAGCCGGCATGAATGGCCAGGGCGGCGTGGTAGCCCCAGATGTGGCCGGCCAAAGTATTTAATATGGGGGCCAGGTGTTCGCTGACCCTGGGAACGGAAATTACATGGTACGCATAAGGGTCGAACCGGTCTTCACCTTCGTCGGTGATGACCACGGGCGTGGCTTTATGCGCCTGGAAGATGGCGGTATCCTTGACCAGGTCGCCTGTCACGGAAGGCCGTGCACCGGCGGCACAAACAATGATAAGCGGCTCGGCGGAGAGATCGATGTGCTTTTTGTCCTCCACATAGTCCGAAGAGATGGTTTTATAACACAACTCACTCAACTTTATGCGAATCTCGTCAGCGGAGGCCTTGTTCGGGCCACTGCCGACGGTGGCCCAATAGGTTTTTTGAGTGGCCAATGTTTTGGCCGAGGCGCCGATTTTGTCACTGGTGGAAAGAACGTGTCGCATCTTCGCCGGCAGGGCGTTGAGTTCATCGATACACTGCGAGATAAATGCGGCATCGCGCCTTTTTGTCAGGCCGGCAAGGTGTAGGCCAATAATGGCCCCTGCCACGATCTGGGCATAGAAAGCTTTGGTGGAGGCCACCGACATCTCGATATCCCGCCCGCTACTGGTATAGATCACGCCGTCCACTTTAAAAGTGAGATCCGAATCCCGACGATTGACAATGGCCAGCGTATGGGCGCCGCGCGTTTTGATCATATCGACCGTGCGGTTGGTATCAGCCGTCGTACCGGACTGGCTGATGGCCACCACGAGTGTATTTTCCATGGTGTGCGCATCATCTTTTTCATCAATGGTGAATCCACTTAATTCCGATGCCTTCAACGCACGAATATACAGATTGGGATTATTTATGTAGTAGCCGGCAACATCCGCACAAGCCTGGGCGGCAACGCCGGCTGTTCCTTGACCGATAAAATAGATGCGGTTGATTTTATTCTGGATAAAAGCGTTCACGGATCGTTTGCGGAAATGCTTTTTCATCCAGTGCGATAATATAGCGATCATTGTGATCCGGATCAGTTGTCCAGCGGGCCTGAAGGGTTTGTTCCACCGAGCGGGGGGCTTCATTGATCTCCTTTAAAAAATAGTGGGCGAAATCCTGGCGATCAATGTCCCTTGAGGTAATTTCGCTCACTTTGACATCTTTTTTGGTAAGATTGATCGTGGTACCGTCATAATAAGCGGCCGTTATGCCGGCAAGACCACCGCCGTTGGTCGGGTCAAGAACAAAAATCTGGCCTTGGGTCGGTCCCATTTTTCCCATCCACGACCGCTTCACCGTCCAGTTTGAGATAGGCATCCGTCTCTTCAACAAAGCCGTATACCTCCGATACCGGCATATATTGATTCTCGGACATCCGATAAAGATCGCCTGACCACTCCCTTTCTGGGCAAAAAAGATCTTACCGGGGGCGAGGTCGGTGTGCATGCTGATTGCGTGCGACCCTTCAAATTCGTTCACAGCCAGACGGAACGCCTCGGTGATATCGTGTCCGTTTCGGAGGTGTTTTTCGATGGTTATGGGGATCATTTTCGTATCGGTCGTGATTTCAGGATGGATACGGCCCGCCACCGTTTTCAAAGGCCTGCTGCAAAGAGAGATGATTATCTATGTCACCATTTAGACAAACATGAATGATGCCTATGACGGTTCATTCTGTCCTCTTGGTTCGTAACACTGTCTACGGGATGGCAGTTGGGTTCGGTAATAGCGCCCACGGACGCCCAGCGGGTATGGGCGCAAACCGTATGATGACGATGTGGATGGGCAACAGCATTTGTTGAAAAATCCGATCCTTTTGAATCTGGGCGCGCAAAAAGCGACCATTATCACCCAGGCTGCCGATTTCAGCGGCAATTTTGTATGTCAATGTCACCGTGGTGAATGATGCCCCCGCCGAATCGTTGGCATGGCGAATACGAATACTATCATTGGCCAGGATATCGGGTTTAGATCGGGTGCTAAGGCGCTGGGATATTTTTTTTCGGGCAATGGCCTGTTCAAATTGTTCAAAGTCGGAGCGGCTCAGGTGAAACATAGCCGAAAGACCGGCGGAGTCCCGACCCCTAACCTCGAGCCGGTCGAGGCTGTTTAACACAGCGTTTATCTGCTTTAAGATGACCACCGATTGGCCCTTGAATCGATGGGCCATCGGGGCCCGCCAACTCTTTTACCAAACGAATATTCTCACTCAGCTCCTTGGTAAGTGTCCAATGGATATCTTTGAGTTGTTGTATGTTTTTAGAAACCAGCGCCTTATCGTGTGCCGGTATCAGTCGATCCCGCAAATCATCCAATGTTTGTCTTTCGGCTTTAATCAGGGTCATCAGACGGTCGGGAGAGGGCTTCGAGCGTCGGTTTGCATTTGCGGGTTTTCAAAAATTTATTGAAAGATAACGCGTCTGCCGAAGGGTACGGACTTGGTCCAATAAACCGCATACGGTGTCCGGACCATCCAGATGGTGGTGCGGAATCGATTTATCTTCGGGTGAAAATCCGGACAATGGCCGGCTTTCCATATGTTTTAGGGTGCGATCTAAAGAATCGACATCCACCTGCACAACAACCGATGGGTCGGGTTTGATCGCCACCAGGCATGTCAGTCCACAGCTCAACTGGTTCGGATACAACGGGAAAAAGATAAGGGCTCCGGGGGGCACGGAAGCCACCGAACGTCCGATGTAGACTACCGCCCCTTAAAAAAAGGATCAGTCGTCGAAACCATGGCGTCGAGGGTTTTACCTGGCTGCCGGCATCGGTGCAAAAATTGAATCATGGCGTGTTCATCCATTTGAGGTGTTATCAACCGCGGATATCGGCGATGCCGCTTGCCCGGCAAAATAGTCTTTGAAATACGCTTTTATGGCCATTCGGGCGTATTGGCCGGACTTAATCCCAATAAATTTTTCGTGGGCCACCATAACGGATACCACCAGACTTTGGCTTGTTGGTTTTATCCGTGGCAAAGCCCACATACCAGTCGTAGCGGGGATCGTTGTTGATACTTCCCGTTTTACCTCCGAGATCTCAGCTTTGGAAAGAACGCGATCTTTGCGATATCCTCTGAATGCCTTTTTGGCGGTGCCTTCTTTAACGGTTGCCCCATCATTTTTAAGATCATGTTGGCTGTACGGCTATCCATGGCCTTTTTTAACGGTGCGACCGGCCGCGATAAATAGTCTCACCCGTTTTCATCGGTAATTGTATTCGATTAGGGTTGGTTCTATCAATCGCCCACCGTTGACCACTGCGGCGGCAATCATCGCACCGTGTAGCGGTGACATGGTGGTGTCCTGATTGAACCCGCTGGCCATTTCAGCCCATTGGTAAGGCACATCGGTGACTGAAAATCGGCTGGGTACCATGGGAAGATCCAAATCGAAATCGTGATTGAACCCAAAAGCCTGGGCGTAGGAGAGCAGCTTTTCCTTTTTCAGACGATTGGCACCGAGCTTGCCGAAGACGGGATTAATTGAGAGGGCAAACGCATCTTTAAACGGTATGCGTCGTGTCCATTTGTTCTGTTGATCCTTTTAGCTGGCTTTTATACAATGTGTGCCTTCGCCCGTTAAATACCATGGTCGAATGGGGTTTAAGGTCGAAAGTTTCAATGGCCGCCGAAGCGGTAACGATTTTAAAGATGCTTGCGGCGGGAAACCGGTTGTCCAAACAGGTATTCTGACCTGGATTCGATCGGTCGTGGCTGATCATGGATAATATTTGGCCGGTCTCCGGGTTTAAGGCGACGATGCTCAAATAGCGGGCATGTTCAAGACGCAATTGATCGTTAAGCGATTGCTGCAAATTAAGATCGATGGATGTCTTTACCGAATACTGCTTGCCACTTTTTACAAACGTGAAGGCCTCCTGCTGCAGATTTTTGGGATCGATATCGGCCAGGATTTTTCTAAGCACCTGTTTACTAAAAGATTTCAATGGGTCTTGGGAGATGGTTCCTGGTTTTGTTTCTTTTTGATCGATGTGTCGAGCCGATAGGGTTCCCGAAGGCAGGAAAATGGCGAATGCTGCGTAGCCGGCAAAAATGATAGCAATAACAATAAGGGATAGCCGGCCCCACAACGGCAGGTGCCGTCGCAAACGGTGCCTTTTTGTGTTTCGTTTCAACGTCTTTTGATAGGCACGCCAGTCCGTCTGTATATCCGAACGCGTAGACCCAAGCCGGAATTTTCGTCTCATTTGATTTAATATAGTGGTTTCGGTTTTATTTTCAGGTCAATGGTGTACCAGGCGGAATGGGCCGGTCCATACCGGCGAGTGTGACATTATTGTTGTCAACGGCTGCCAGCACCATTCCTTGGGACACAACCCCCATAAGTTTTGCCGGTTTGAGGTTGGCGACGATAATGACCTGTTTGCCTTCCAGCTCTTCCGGCCGATAGTTTGATGCAATGCCGGCAACGACGGTTCGCCGATCCCCTACATCAAGGGTTAATCTGAGCAGTTTCTTGGCACGTGGGATGACCTCTGCACGAATAACCGTGGCCACGCGCAAGTCGACCTTGGCAAAGGTGTCAATGGTGATCTCCGGCTTGATATCGGGATTATCCGGCTTTTGGTTGGTGTTGGCCTTGACCGGTTCCTTGGCGGTTTTTGTTGCAACCTTTTTTGTGTCTACCCGGGGAAACAGCGAAATTGATTTTGGGAGTTTGCGACCTGAGGGCATAACCTGGTGCTCCCGCAGCCATGATAAGGCGTAAAAGGGTCGGCCGTCAGGCGCTTCGAGTGGCAGGCCGAGATGACCGATCATTTTTTGAGCTGTCTCCGGCATGACGGGATAGATGAGTCCGGCTACGATTCGAAGGCTTTCCAATAAATTATAAATAACGACTTCAAGCTGGGGCCGGAGGGATTTGTCTTTGACCAGCTCCCAGGGCGACATCGTATCAATATACCGGTTCATGCGGCTGATCAGCTCCCACACGGCCGTTAGACCCTTGTGAAAGACGAACGTGTCAAAAGCGGTCTCAAAGGCATTTATGGCTTTTTGTGCATCGGGCCCCAGATCAAAGGCCTCTTTATCGTCTCCCATCTCCGGGCACGATGGTACGCACCCATCGAAATATTTATGGGCCATGGCAATGACCCGCGAGAAAAGATTTCCGAGATCGTTGGCGAGATCGGCGTTAATTCGCTGAACCAGCGAAGCCTCTGAAAAACCGGAGTCAAGACCAAAGACCATATCCCGCATGAGAAAATATCGAAATGCATCCAAGACCATAAACCTTCATCATTGCCAGCGGTTCGACCACATTGCCTAAACTTTTGGACATCTTACTTGATTCGACATTCCAGTATCCGTGAACATTTAAATGACGATATAACGGAATCCCGGCGGCTTTGAGCATAATGGGCCAATAGATACCGTGGGGTTTTAAGATATCCTTGGCGACGACGTGCTGGGCCACCGGCCAGAATTGCTTGTACAAAGAGCCCTTCCGGATAACCCAGGGCCGACACATAGTTAAGCAGGGCGTCAAACCAGACATAGGTGACATAATTGTGATCAAAGGGAAGGGTGATGCCCCATTCTAAGCCGTGACTTGGGGCGCGAAATACATAGATCATCCAGGGGTTCACGTAAAAAAGCCAGGACTTCATTACGATAGCGTCGAGGACGAATAAAATCGGGATTTTGATTAATGTGGTCAATCAGCCATTGCTGATACCGGCTCATTTTAAAAAAATAATTGGACTCGCTGAATCTCTTCCGGCGCCGTTTCATGGTCAGGGCATTTGCCGTCTATCAGCTCCCGCTCAGTGTAGAACCGCTCGCACCCGAAACAATATAACCCTGTATATTCGGAAAAGTAGATATCGCCATTATCGTAAATCTTTTGAAGGACCTGGCAGACAATCGCCATATGCTCCGGATCTGTGGTACGGATAAAACGATTATGGGAGATATTCAACTCAGGCCACAAATCGCGGAAATAGGGCACTGATCCCGTCCACGTAAGTTTTGGGGCTGATACCCCTTCTTTTTCAGCGGCACGAACGATTTTGTCACCATGTTCATCCGTGCCGGTTAGAAAGTAGACCTCCTTGCCACGCATGGCGTTAAATCGGGCGGCCACATCAGCTACGATGGTCGTATAGGCATGACCCAGATGCGGCCGGGCATTAACATAATAAATGGGTGTTGTGATATAAAATGGATCCGTCATCAGCCGTCATTCTTTTCTTTATGGTTATGATATTTTTTTAGCTAGTTTTGGGGTATTTTCGGGTTAATTTCTTTTGCATTTTGGTTTAGCCGGTATAACGGTTGGCAGGGGCGTCGTTTTCGATTCGGGAGTGACCCGGCCCGACCTTTTGCGATGCTTCGCGTAATCCGTGTTCTCATAATGTCAGGCAACACATGAGCCGACCGCAAAGGCCGGATATTTTGGTCGGATTTAATGACAGGCCCTTGATTTTTTGCCATACGAATGGAAACCGGATCAAATTTTTGAATAAATGTGCTGCAGCAGACTTCCCGTCCGCAGCGTCCCAGGCCGCCGATCATCTTGGCCTGATTGCGAATACCGACCTGACGCATTTCCACGCGGACACTAAGCTTTTTCACGAGCATCTTGACCAATTGTCGAAAATCAACCCGGCCTTCGGCCGTGAAAAAAAAGGTTGTTTTGCGGCCATCAAAAGTCGTTTCCACCGCAAACAGGTTCATTTTCAGCCCAAGGTTATCAATACATTGCTGACAATAAGCTTGGGCCGATTTCTCAGACGTAAGGTTTTGCAGCAATTTTTCTTTATCTTTCGGGCTTGCCAACCGGTATACTTTTTTTAACGGATGCCTCTCTTTCCCATTTTCGCGTTCAATGGGCGCTATGGCAACAATACCGTACCCGAGCCCCTGTCTGGTTTCCACAATGACATGGTCATCCTTATTCAATACAAAGGCACCCGCGTCAAAATCATAGATTTTACCGGTAGGGTTGAATCGTATTCCGACAATTTTTCCCATTTGTATTTTTTATCCTGATCCCCCCGCGAAGGCCAGTTTTTCAGCCAACCCGGTGAAGTATGTTTCCAAGGCCAGTCGCAAGTTGGCATTAGTCTGAGTTTCTTTTTCAATACGTTCCGTTTCGGCGAACCCAGTCATAAAAAAATCGGGCTCAACGATGGACGCCAGTTCGTCAATCAGGTTGGTCAAATCTTGATGAATGATTTTTTCCGGCATGTACGGCCATATGGCCAAGTCCCGGAACCACGATTTTATCATGATAAGCACACGATCGAGCAATGCTCGGTCAGCTGCTAAAAGTTCCGCCAATGCCAAGGATCGTCGTGATGAATGTCCGTTGTCGACATCTGTTTGTCGGCCCAAAGCTATAATTTCATGCAGTATCCAATCCCTTTGTCGCTGCCATTGGTGCGAAAGCATTCCTTGGGCGATTTCCATGCTCCCCTGGGACAAGGATGCGGCGATCCCGGCCTGGGTGACACCTGTTTCCTTTTCGTCCATCAAGGCTTTTGATATACTTGTGTCAGCCGCCGGAGCAAACCGAATGTCCTGGCATCGGGATACGATCGTCGCGATTAAATCTGAAGGCTTATTTGCGATCAGAATCAGGGTGGTCTGTTCGGGCGGTTCTTCCAGCATTTTCAACAATGCGTTTGATGCCGGCAATGTCATTAACGGCGCGGCGACAATGATGGCCACGCGTCGAGATGCTTCGTAAGGCTTGAGACTCAGAGTTTGTCGAAGAGACCGAATCTGTTCGATCTTAATGGCACGACCGGCGGGTTTGATTATTATGACATCGGGATGTTGCCCGGCGTGGATCTTTTTACAAGACGCGCAGGTACCACATGCCGGAAAAATGGATTCATTGGTAGAATGACTCAGGTCCGGACCCATTATCTGGGTTGTCATTGTCGCCGATTTCGAGCAATTGAGGGTCATGGCGAAACGAAGCGCTACCTGATATCTGCCAATCCCGTCGATACCTGAAAATATCAACGCCTGGGGGACTTTCCGGTTGCGAATCCGCCTCAGAAGCTGGCGGGCCGGGCGATTCGATTCTATAGCTGATTGAATCCCGTGCACACGGTTAAAAATCGACCCGTTCCTTTAATTCCTTGCCCGGTTTAAAGAACGGTAATTTTTTCGGTCTGATTTTGACTTTATCCCCTGTTTTGGGATTGCGTCCCATGTAGCTTTTATAATTTTTTACATAAAAACTGCACAATCCGCGAATTTCAACGCGATCCCCACGGGCCAGCGTTTCGGTCATGTCATCGAAAAATATCTGGACAATCTTGGATGCTTCCATCCTGGATATATTCGCATCGTTTTTGAGTTGTGATATCAACTCCAATTTATTCATTTGCCCTCCTTGAGATTTATATGCAAAATCTAGTTTTTTTAAAAAGAATCTTATAAAAAGTCAAGACCTTAATTGATTTTACTATAAAAAGCCCCAATCCGTTTCGTGCGATATTAACCCGGTTTATTCGCGTGGACAAAAGCACGTCGCATCATTCGATGGCCGATCTACCCAGTGATACTCTTTTATTACCAAGGCACCAAGGCTATTGGTCAAAAGCCTCGATATCGGTTACATCGACCTCCACGGCGGCAAATTGACCCAAAGCGTCAATATGAACAATGATGCGGTCTTTTCCCCGGTAGTGCGAAAAAATCCCAACAACACCGGTAAAAGGCCCTCGCAGGACCACAACCCTTTCACCTTTTTTAAACTGTGTACCGGTGGTGACCTGTTGTTCGGCGGTCGATATGATCTTTAATGAATCGATCGTTTCATGGGGCACCGGTAATGGCCCCTCGCGATTGCCGATCAAACGGACGGCACCGACCGATTTTAAAATCTCAAGGTGATGGGTGGGATTCAGGTCCGTTTTGACAAACAAATACCCTGGAAACATCGGCATTCGTAGCATGACCCGCCTGTCCCGTCGTTTACTTTGTACCAGGATTCTAGGCAGCAACACATCGAACGTTTTTTTAGCGAGGATCTCGTAGGTGGTGTTTTCAAAACGGCTGCGGGTGTGCAAGACATACCAGGCCGGGGTTAAGGCGGTTTATTCATGGCTTAATTATCATGTCGAGATTGCCGCTTAGGCGCTGCCGGAAACCACCGAGGCCGTGGAGGAAAATGGCAAATGCGTACCGTTGATCTTCATTCTCTTCAATGTAATCAAAAGAAAATGTCCAGCAGTCGGCACGATATTGCCATCCCAGGCCCCGTTTAACATCTCGCTTTTCAAGCAGGTCCTGTTCGTATTGAGCATAGGTAGAGAATCGGCTTGTTATCGCCAAACGTAAGAAGAAGATTCATATTTTCCCTTTCATCTTCTTCGATTCGGCATGTATCTGGCGTGCAAGCGGTCACCACTATTATCACGAAGAATGGCCTCCAGATTGTTTTCAATAGAACGGTGCTCCTCAAAATCCCATCGCATATCCGCCCGGCCCCAAATATTGGGTGTGGGGTCAAACCGGATCTCTCCGAACAGAGGCGAAAGCGGTTCGGGATCTTCGATCTCACTGTTTTTGGCCTCATCGAAATCATAGCTCTGTTCCAGGAAAAATCTAAGAAATTCACGATAGTCATATCGTTTGGGTTTCAGGTCGCTTTGAGAAAACCGGTAGCCAATGGTCTCAATTTAGAAGTAAACGTACTGGTGAGCGTGTATGTGACGACATTTTTCTTGTCAATCGGCTCGATATTGGAAAAATTGGGAATATCATCCTGGTCCACTTCCGGGATAAAAGTATAGGTGACTTGAGGCCGAATCGAATGTTTGATTTTATCGAACCGGCGGCCACCGATCTGGTAAATTCGATATATTTCGGAAGCCAATTTGGTGCCGATATCATAGATGTTACGATCGACACCTGTTTTCTGATCAGGATCGTCGTTTTCTAACGCGTTGATATGCCAATAATTATACCGAAGACCGGCGGATGGTTCAATGGTGAAAAAATTCCCGGCGCGTAAAGGGACGAAAAAGCGAGGATTGAGTTCGGTATGGTGCATGCTCGGTAATGTTGTGGGTTTCATCACCATCCTGACGATAAAAGTGATATACTCAGAATTTAACGTGTAAAAAAGCGGGGTCTGGAATATTTGTCTGCTTGGAACCGGAAAAAGTGAGCCAGGGTAATCGTTGGTCTGTTGGGTCCTTAGTTGTGACGTCTTTGGATGACATTGTCAAACCAGGTTGCCCCAGTGTTGAACCGGTATTTTGACCAGTTGCGGGTAAGGTTGACAATGTTTCTCCGAATGTGTTCATCGTAATCATCCAAATCGCTACCGAAGTTTCTAATAAAATAGTCTGTCACTGGCATTAAAACCGGTAAAGCCGTCTCTAAACTCACGCAGGTAATCCTGATCGCTGACAATATCCAAGTCGATCCGTGCGGTCAATCCCAGCGGCAGGTCTCCCTGATCATGCTTCATACGAAACCAGTATCGATCCCGGTTGGTTCGTAAATAATTATCATCGGTGAATCCCCAGTTCTCACTGTTATTCCCGGTGCCGTCGTCGATCTTCGTGGTCGGTGAGATAGTCGAACATGACGGTTCCCTTAGAACGGGATCGAGGATGTATCGAAATTCGGCACCCCATTTGTGTCCGCGTTTTTCCAAATAATCCCAATAGATGGTCGCGTCCGTACTTGGGCTGATCGCCCAGAAAAGGGGCTGTGTGTAGCCAAATCCCTTTCGGTTACTGCGAGCTGATGACCTCCGGCCTTAATAATCCGGACTGGCGCTCTTTTTAATGGGAACGATAAAAAAAGGGCTGTACAAGACCGGCACGCGTTTAAACCACAACGCCGTGTGCCACGCCGTTGCATATCCTTCCAGGGATAGGTTGATATCTTTGCCGGTAATGCCCAGTCCGGGGAATCACCGTCACAAGCTGGTAATGCTCGCCCGATCGGCGGCATAAGTATTGTCCCCGGTTTTTTTGATTTCTCACCGACGATGTGAAAATGGCGGGCTTTGAAAAAGGCATTGGCGCCATGTATAGTGCCGGTTTTATCGCTTTAGGTCCATTTCGAGCCGCTGGCCGCGAAGGATGTCATTTCCGGACCTTAACACCACATGGCCCGTGGCATAGGGCTTTCATGGTGTCGGTGTTGTAAAGAATTTTGTCAGCGGTGATTTTACGCTTATTCTGCTTAAGGATAACATTCCCTTCGGCGGTATAGGTGTGGGTGGTTTTATCATAATTGAATTTGTATCGGCCCGGATTCGCCAGGGTGCATTGGGGTCGGTTTTTAAATTGAGGTCCAATGCGCTCTCCGCCAGGCTGGGATAGACAAACGTCAGTATCAATAATACCCCCACCGACACTAAAATCGGTCCCCGGTGAATTTTTACGGCTTGACGGATAATCCAATGGTAAAAAAGGGCTATCTTCTGATGTGAAATTTGTTTTAAACGTAAGCTTTGCGAAATACGCCTCATTGACGTCTAATGATGGTGATGTGGTCGGTTATTTTTAGTCCGGTGTTGGTCTGCTATAAATCCGACCTCGTTGAAAAAGTCAAGGTTTTGTTGTAAATGGCGCGTATACTAAATTATATCGATGGAACCGAAGAGGTTTTAAGTTCATTAATGAAATAGAGATGGATATCTTATTAACCAATGATGACGGCATTTATGCTGACGGATTATGGGCATCTGCAGGCTGCGTTGCCGGGCACTACGAGGTCGGTGTCGTGGCTCCGGACCGTGAGCGCAGTGCCATCGGTCACGCCATCACTTTGCATTTGCCCATTAGAAAAAGGATGGTAACGCTACCAGACGGTCGTGATGGGATCGCGGTTACCGGGACGCCGGCCGATTGCGTTAAGCTGGGGATGCTGGAAATATGTAAGCCAATTCCCCGCCTGGTTATCTCTGGGATCAATCCGGGTGCCAACGTCGGCGTGAACCTGAACTACTCCGGCACTGTGGCGGCTGCAAGGGAGGCGGCCTTATTTGGCGTCAGCGCCTTTCGGTGTCCATCAACAGTCGCATGCCGGACTATTTGAAGAGGCCACCCGTTTTGTTAAACATCTGGCCGATGAGTTTTTGACCCATGGTGAGATTTTGTCCTGGGGACTGAAATCGGGTACGTTTCTCAATATAAATGTGCCGGACCTTCTCCGCAGCTCAAATAGCCGGTGTTCGGTTTCTGTGGCATGGGACACAATTCAATGGAGAATATTTTGAGAAAAGGGTGGACCCCCGCAACGATCCTACTACTGGCAAGGGTGTGATATGCAGACAAAAGGGGACGTCAATCGTGATGCCGGTCGACTATCCGGTTCGACGTATCCCGATTCAGCTTATCCCGGTTCGACTTATCCTGATTCAACTTATCCTGGTTCGACTTATCGGGTCAGGACGTTGACGCCGTATTCTTAAGCCAACGACTATATTACGATTACTCCGGTTAAATGCGATACGACTGATTATGATACCCTAAAGCGCATGCAAAGTTGGGATTTAAATGCCACAAAAACAGGTTAAGCATCATGGGCAGCGAATAAGATAGGAAAATGATCGTTGAAATTAATAACAAAAACCCCCGTCCGGCTATTCTGGAAACCATCGGCAATACGCCGCTGGTTCTCAATCAATCATATGAACCCCAACCCCAAGGTTCAGCTTTTTGCCAAGCTCGAATATTTTAATCCCAGTGGGTCCGTGAAAGATCGCGCAGCCCTGTATATGATTGAAGAAGGGGAGGCTTCGGGTGCGCTGACACCGGATAAAACGGTTATCGAAGCAACCAGCGGAAATACCGGTATCGGTCTTGCGTTGGTATGCGCAGTAAAGGGGTATCGTTTACTTTTAACCATGTCCGAGGCGGTGAGCAAGGAACGCCAACAATATTAAAGGCCAGAGGGGCAGACATTCTCCTCACGCCGGCCCATCTGGGGACCGATGGCGCCATCGAGGAAGTCTATCGTCTGGCCAGGGAGAACCCTAATAAATTTTTCTTGACGGATCAGTTTAACAATTCCGCCAATTGGCGCGCTCACTACGAAGCCACTGCCCAAGAGATCTGGGAACAGACCGAAGGAAGTGTTTCCGTGATCGTGGCTGCGGCCTGGGTACCTCGGGAACATTGATGGGAATTCAGCGCCGGTTTACAGGAGATTAATTCCGAAGTCAAAATTGTTGGCGTGGAACCGTATCTGGGCCATAAGATTCAAGGCCTGAAAAACATGATGGAGTCATATCAGCCTGAAATATTTGAAAAAAAACGGTTGGATCAAAAAATCAACATCGACGATGAAGTGGCCTTTGAGATGGCCCGGCGTTTGGCGAGCGAAGAGGGCCTTCTGGTGGGGATGAGTTCCGGCGCCGCAATGGCCGGGGCTTGTGATGTGGCGGAAACGTTGGAAGAGGGGATGATCGTTGTTATTTTTCCGGATAACGGCGAACGGTATCTCAGTACGCCGTTGTATCAGACACCGGAACGCTCCGGAATCTCTCTTTTCAATACCCTGAGCAGCCGCAAGGAACCGTTTACTTCTCAGATTCCCGACAAAGTTCACATGTACACTTGTGGGCCCACCGTGGATGTGCCGCTTCATGTGGGTCAATATCGGCGTTATGTTTTTGCTGACCTTGTCTGCCGTTACCTGCGGTCGAAAAAGTATGCGGTGCGGCACATTACCAATATCACCGATCTGGATGATAAAACCATTCAGGGCTCTCAGTTGGCCGGGGAAGACATTCGGGTATTCACGAAAAAAAATATTGAGCGATTCAAGCAGGATCTCAACGCCCTGGGCATCATGCCCGCGGATCGGTATCCTAAAACGAGTAGGCATCTCGGCGAGATGGTTCAGCTGGCCGAAAAGTTGACTGATGCCGGTTTTGCCTATGAAAAACTTCACTCGCTCTATTTTAATATTTCGCGGTTTGAAGCCTACGGTGGTCTATCCGGGGTGGATATTGATAAAATTAAGATCGGGGCCACTGTTGACCTGGATGAATACGAAAAAGATAATCCCAGAGATTTCACATTGCTTAAACGAGCCAAACTTTCGGAGCTTCGGCGGGGAATTTGCGTTCGAACGCGATGGGGGATTACGCGACCGTCACTGCATCTGCAATGCGCGGCCATGGCCATGAAACATCTGGGCGAGAGTTTTGATATTCATACCGGGGGGCGTGAATTGGTGTTTCCCCATCATGAGAACGAAAGAGCGATTGCTGGCGCACTATCTAAAAAGCCACTGGCCCACTATTGGCTGCACAGCGAACAGGTTCTCATGGGCGATGAGCCGCCTCCCACCCTGCCGGATTTGATTGAGAAAGGCTTTTCCGGACAAGTGATTCGATATTGGTTGCTTTCCAGCCACTACCGGAAACCGCTGGTTTTTTCAGAAAAAACCCTCGCAAATGCCGCGCGATCCCTGGCGCGGCTGAACCGCTGTGTCCACAGATTAAAAAGCACTGACAATGGCCACCAAGAAGAAAACATCGATCAACTCCTCTACGATTTAAAACATGGATTTATATCGGCAATGGATGATGACCTGAATATTTCCAGCGCTTTATCCGTCATATTCAAAGCGGTTCGTCAGGTTAATAAATTGGATCAGGCGCACTGCCTGGACCGGAAAACAGCGGCCAAGATTTATAATCAATTTCAAAACATCAATCGCGTACTGAATATTCTTGATATGGCCGATCCGACCGAAAACGAAGCGCTTCAAGCGTTGATTCATGAACGCGATCAAGCCCGTGCTAAAGGTGATTTTGTGACAGCCGACGATATTCGTGACCGGTTAAGAACGATGGGGGTTGAGGTTAATGATGCCCAATTGGTGTGATTAACCCGATTTGATTGACCCGATTTGATTAACATAGGTTTTATTAATCGGGATTTGATTAAAAAAGACATGGACGGGGTTTTTTTGGAAGCTTAATTTCAAAATTGAATAAAGGATTTAAGGATGAATCCCATACTTTTTCCCTTCACTTTTCTATCCGAAAGGGAAGCGAGCGGTTTGGCGGCTTGTTTCGGCCGGTGTACTGTCTGTTTGCCTTCCAGGCTACAGGTTCCGGGGTCCATGCTGTCCCTGGATGACAAGGGACTGATATCTTTGGCGTATCCGTTTGAAAAGCGGGACGCGCTTTTGGAAAAAATTTTAAAATCTTTGGATATGTGGGCGAACTTGCACGGGCCGGGTCATTTGCGGCAGAACCTTGGGGTCAATTCAGGTACTTTTTACAATGATGAATCTTCCGTCTTCCGGTTGCTCGACCAAATGAAGAGATACCCCCAAAACTCTGATGTGGCTAACGCTGATGTAACCGATAAAACCGATCCCCAATCAGAATGGATACTTCAAAGCCGTGTCTTTCTTCAAATCGCGCAGGAATTCGACGAGCGCAACCAAACCTTACGGCGTGACCTGGACGTTGTCGAGTCAATTGCGCATCGTTTCCAACAGGAATTACATGCCACTTCTGATGATATCCATGACCAACCATCACCCCTTACGAATGTTGATAATGATACCGATCGGTCCTATATGTTACCCGAACGCATGGCGGCCTGGTTGTGCTTTATATCTGCACAGGCCTCGCCATCTGCCGGAACAGCCCCCAATACATTTGTCACGACCAGCCCGGCCATTGAGGAGCAGTTGCTCTTTGCAATCCCTGACCTTGAACCGGTCGTTGTGTTTTCTCAAATTTCCACACATGCTCGGAAGGATTCTGAGGCGCGCCAGTGGCGGAATGATCTCGGCCGGTGGTTGTCTGATTTGGTTAACCGTAACGGGTCTTCAAAAGCCACCCCAGCGCCCCAACCACCACCACTTCGATCAGAAGCACCAACGGTTTCCCTGACCGTGTATTATGCCAATCAATCACCGCCTCAATGGTTTAGCCATGCCACCGGCAACACGAATATTATCCAACAAAATTTTGGTGATATGAAACACGAGCAAACCACCATATTGGCATGTGTAAAAAACGAATAAATGTTAATAATTCATTGAAATAATAGACCTAATTTGAGTTTTATGCCCCATGGATTTAAAATTTGGAAAAGGATCGGGTAGGACTTGACGCGGCATAGTAATTGGTATATGGGAGCGTCGGTATGGATATGACGGTCTCGGTTGGCCGTTTTGTATATCTTGAGATAAAGAAGCGATAAACACTTACGAAAGGAGGCCATTTTACAATGTCTTTCAATGTTACCGTAGACGAGGGAAAATGTGTTGGTTGTGAAGAATGCGTCGATGTATGTCCCGTCGAAGTGTTCGAAATGGTGGACGAGAAATCACAGCCTGTCAACGCAGAAGAGTGCCTGGGTTGTGAAAGCTGTGTTGAAGTGTGTGAAGAAGAAGCCATCACTGTAGAGGAAGTCTAATTACGATCCATTTCTCCGATCTTCACCCAAAATGAAGATCGGAGAATTGCCATAATAATAATCCGTTGTTGTTTCCATCCCCGCCCTTTGGCGCACGTGTTGCAGAAGCTCACGTGTTACAAAACAGGTTTCCCCGTAAACCGTGCCCATAAACCATGCCCGTAAGCCAAGTTGGATGGCTGATGCCATGATTGTTTCCCTGCCTTGATCTGTGTCCCGATCTATTTTACATTATCAACAGAACCCTCTACCGATGAGCTTGTTTTGCCCCTTTTGAACCTAAATTTTCAACCAAAAAATCAATTGGGATTCAGCCTCTGATGATCGACCAACGCCGCTTGCACCACCCATTGAACTGTGGTAGTGGCTGTCCCCATGAAAAAATATGTTATCGATGAATTGCAATCGGCGGATCTGTCCAAACTAAAGGATTTTTTAAAAAATCATTTGCATCCGTCTGGGGTGGACAGTATTTTCTGGTTATTTTTAACCGAAGATCTGTTAAACGATATTCAAAAAGAACATACCGAGTGTCACCCCTATTATTTTGCCGTCGAGTTGACTAAAACGTCCTTGTGTTGTGAAATATTGGTTCGCTCGAGCCATCGACTTGGTTGTGATTGTATCGCCTATGCCGATCAGCGCCAACGCGAATGGGCCATCGATCAGATGGAGGCCATCTTAAAAAAACTTGCCATTTTAACCTAAAAGACGCTTTCGATGCCATGATTCGAACCGTAACCGTGATAATTTGGACTGTTTTGGCCACAGTGGTTTTTAGCCTTGCCACGATTATGGCTTCTTTTTTTTCACGGAATGGTGACTTAAGCCATCGCATTGCGGGTTTCTGGGGCAGATCCATTTTATGGGTCAGCCGTGTAAAGGTGACGGTATCGGGTTTATCGAACATTGATGCCGATCGCTCTTACATTTTTATGGTGAATCATCAAAGTATGTTCGATATACCTGTGGTTCTGGGGTATTTGCCCCATCAATTTCGATGGTTAGCCAAGGCGGAGTTGTTTCGAATCCCCCTGTTCGGGTATGCCATGCGGCGTGTCGGGTATATCAGCATCGACCGGTCTGATCGTAAGGCGGCTTTTAAGAGTCTTCAGATCGCAGCTGAAAAGATCAGGTCGGGGGTTTCGGTGCTCATCTTTCCCGAAGGGACGCGAAGCCCGGATGGTCGCATTTTACCCTTCAAAAAAGGGGGGTTCGTTCTGGCGGTTGATTCGGGGGTTTCCATTGTGCCGATGGTTATTCACGGCACGGGAGCGATTATGCCAAAACATACTTTTCGAATTATACCGAGGCCCGTGACGGTGGATATCAAGATGCCCGTCGACTCATCGAAATATACGCGAAAGAATAAAGACGATTTATTGAAAATCGTTTACCACACGTTTCAAAAAGAGCTTTCGAATGAGAGATGATCAGGGGCCAGTTGGTTCGATTCAGGTGCTACGATTCAGGAAAAACGTTCGGCGGTTCATCCTACCGGCGCTGCTCTATTTTTTAACTCGGCGATGTAATGCGTAAAGAAATTTTCGGCATATTATTTTTTCTCCTGCTCATCTTTACCCTCGTGAGCCTGGTCTCATATAGTCCTTTGGATCCCTCTTTTCATCATGTCGGTACGGCCAAACCGATTCATAATCTGTTCGGACTGATAGGCGCACATCTGGCCGGCTTTCTCGTCGGCCTGTTTGGTCTGGGCGCCTTTTGGATTCCTGTTTTACTCTTGTTGACCAGCATTCATTTTTTAAGTGGGCGAACCGGAAAAAACATCCTGATAACCGTGACCGGGGGTATGATTCTGATGATCGCCACAGGGGCTTTGCTGGCCCTTAAAGGCAATACCCTGCCGCTTTTTTCCAGCCAATTTTCATCGGGTGGTATCGTCGGGATTCCGCTAAAAATAATATTACTCAAATATTCCAATTTTGCCGGTGCCCTTATTGTTCTGCTGGTGCTGTGGATCATCGGGTTGATCATGATGACGCGGCTATCCCTGATTGCCTTTACACAATACATGTGGCGATCCTCTGTCAGCGGTCAGGATCGTTTAATCAAGTGGGTGGAGCGACGAAAAAAAGCCAGGAAGCGTTCCAAAGCAGTAAAGCAGAAAGCCAAGCGCCAGGCGCCGCCACGGAAAGTGCGGATTGCGCCCCCCAAACCGCCACCGCCTAAAAAACCATCGGTACCCACCCAACAAGTGTTTGAATTTATGAAACAGGGGGAGGGCTACCAATTGCCTTCCGTCAATTTTCTCGAAGACTCTTCTATCGTGCAAACCCCGGCAGATGAGGAAAATCTGCGGGTAAAATCTGGGCTGCTTGAGAAAAAACTAGCTGATTTTAATGTTAACGGCCGGGTGACCACCGTTCTACCCGGTCCGGTCATTACCACATTCGAATACAAACCGGCCCCGGGCGTCAAAATTACCAAGGTGATGAACCTGGCTGATGACCTGTCGCTTGCCCTGCGGGCGGTGAGTGTTCGGATTGTGGGGCCGATACCGGGAAAAGCGGCCATTGGAATCGAAGTCGCCAATTCCGAACGCGATGTGGTCCAGTTTAAGGATATTGTTGATTCCGATGCGTTTCGAAACTCAAAATCTAAGCTGACGCTCTGTTTGGGAAAAGATATTGTCGGTGATCCGGTGGTGACCCAACTGGATAAAATGCCCCATTTGCTTATTGCCGGGGCCACCGGGACCGGGAAAAGCGTTGGGCTAAACGCCATGCTGTGCAGCCTGTTGTATAAGTCGACCCCGGATGAGGTTAAATTGATTCTTATCGATCCCAAGCGGATCGAACTGTCGCCCTATAATCAAATCCCCCATTTAATCACCCCGGTCGTAACGGATGCCAAAAAGGCGACCAATGCCCTCTTCTGGGCCGTCAAAGAGATGGAAAATCGTTACCAGCTTTTGTCTGAGCAAAATGTGCGTAACATAGTTCAGTACAACAATAAAATGGCGAAAGCCGAGAATCAGGAGACAAAAGAATCGGGTGAGGATGACACCCCTAAAAAACTGCCCTATATCGTCATTATTATCGACGAACTGGCCGACCTCATGATGGTGGCTACCCGGGATGTGGAGACATCCCTGATGCGGATTGCTCAAATGGCTCGGGCGGCGGGAATCCACCTGATACTCGCCACCCAGCGACCGTCGGTTGATGTGCTCACCGGTATTATCAAGGCCAACTTTCCCACGCGGCTCTCCTTTCAGGTATCGTCACGGACCGATTCACGCACGATTATTGACGGCAATGGCGCTGAGAGTTTGCTCGGCAACGGAGACATGCTGTTTTTGCCGCCGGGCGTCGCCAGGCTTCAACGCGTCCATGGGGCGTATATCTCCGAAGCCGAGGTGGCACGAATTACCTCATTTCTTAAGGAACAGCAAAAACCCGATTTTAACCGTGAAGTAACCCAGGCGCAACCGGCTAAGGTGGATGAAGAGGCCCCGGAAGATCAGGATGAACGGTATGACGATGCCGTTGCACTGGTGACGCAAACGCGCCAGGCATCGATATCCAAGGTCCAGCGGCATTTGCGGATCGGATACAATCGCGCGGCACGAATCATTGAAATGATGGAAAAAGAGGGTGTCGTGGGGCCCGCAGACGGATCCAAACCAAGAGAGGTCTTGGTGCGCGGTTACGACGACATACCATGATGGCCATTCAAGGCGATGACCCAGCTTTTGGCGATATCAAGGGATTTCTTGACGAAGCTGAGGGGCAGGCCCTTTATCGTTGTGCGCTGGCGGCCTCCCGCTTGGGACCCTGCCTTGAGGTGGGTAGCTATTGTGGTAAATCGGCCCTCTACCTGGGAACGGCTTGCCGGGAAACCGGCAATGTACTTTTTTCGGTCGACCATCATCGCGGTTCTGAAGAACAGCAACCCGGCGAGCAATATTTCGATCCGACCCTGTTTGACAGTGGCGCCTTTTGCATTGATACCTTCCCGAGTTTCAGACGAACATTAGCAACCGCCGGTTTGGAAAATACAGTGGTCCCCCTGGTTTGCCCCTCGAAAGTGGCTTCGAGGACTTGGAAAACACCTCTTGGCCTTGTTTTCATCGATGGCGGTCATTCCTATCAGGCTGTCAAAACCGATTTTGATGGGTGGCACACCCATATCTTGTCCGGCGGGTATCTATTAATTCATGATATCTATCCGGATCCTTCCCAAGGCGGTCAGGCTCCCTACCGCATATATCGGGAGGCAATAGACACCAAGCTTTTTTACGAAGAACCCCTTATTGGATCGTTAGGCAGATTAAAAAAAATATGATCGATGTAACCTACGGCGACCACTTTTATTAACATTTAATCCTGATTGTTATTATCGGACAGGGGCAGGTATATAGCGCTTTAAATGTAATGGTTTCTCTCGGGGAATAGATGGAGCATTAAATAAGATGGTGCCCCCGGCAAGAATCGAACTTGCGCACATGGATTAGGAATCCAATGCTCTATCCACTGAGCTACGGGGGCGTCGATGATCTTGAGAAAAAGCCGGAATACGCGTGCATGGCGTTAGTCGCCGGAACGAGGTGAAGGCCATCAGATATTGTAACTGGTCGGGGCGAGAGGATTTGAACCTCCGACCCCTTGAACCCCATTCAAGTGCGCTACCAGACTGCGCTACGCCCCGACCGATTAGGATCTCGTTGCTATCATTTCGTTTTAATCGTGTCAAGTAACGTACATTCAAATACGGGAATAAAAAAATGGCAAAGTTAAAATTCAGTTGGGGATCGAAAATAATAGCCGGTTCACGGCGTTACCGTCTTTTAGAATCATCATGTCCCGCATAAACCTAAAACGACCCAAAGCCTTGCATCCCGGAAGCCGGATAGGCATTGTTGCTCCGGCGGGGCCCTTCGATCCTGAGCGATTTGAAAAGGGAATCAAGGTATTGGAACGTCAAGGTTATGAACCGGTCATTCCTGCCGGGCTGGCAACGCGTAATGGCTACCTGGCCGGGAGCGATACCCATCGCACTGAAATATTCATGCGCTTTTTTACCGATCCTTCCATTGATGCGGTTTGGTGTGCCAGGGGGGGATATGGGGCGATGCGAATTTTGCCGTTGCTTGATTACGCGGCCATTGGTCAAAATCCAAAAATATTTATCGGTTTCAGCGACATTACGGCCCTTTTACTAACGCTCTACCAACGGTGTGCCCTGGTCACCTATCATGGGCCGGTCATTACGTCGCTGGGGGAAGGATCGACGTTCACCCTGGCCTCCCTGACTAAAGTAATTACTGGCGATAAAGAGATGGAGATTGCGCCAACCAATGGATTTGTCGTCCATCCGGGCGAAAGTGTGGGGCCTGTCATCGGGGGGAATCTGACCCTCTTGTCGCATCTGATGGGAACGCCTTTTATGCCGGACTATGACGGGCACATCCTTTTTATTGAAGACTGTGGTGAAACGCCCTATCGAATTGACCGCATGTTAACCCAGATGCGGCTTTCCGGATGCCTGGACGGAATTGCCGGGCTTATGTTGGGGTGTTTTACCGATTGTGGGGCGTCATCGGACATAGCGAAGATTGTTGCGGATTGTTTTAAGGATCGGGATATTCCCATCATGGGTGGGTTTGACATCGGCCATGAACAAACCAATCTGACGCTTCCCATCGGGCTTACGGCCCGATTATCCACGGATACCGGTCGCCTTTCGTACCAAGAAGCGGCGGTTTCTCCATTGTTACGATGCTAAACCGTACCCACAAGCTAATGGCGCAAGCCCTTGACACCGATTGCTTTCCGGGTGCGGTGCTCCTCGTGGCTCGAAAAAAAAAGATGGTTCATTTTGAGGCTTATGGCTGGGCCAACCGGTTCAACCGGACCCCCATGCGCTTGCAAACGGTGTTTGACCTGGCGTCTTTAACCAAGCCTTTGGCCACCACGCTGGCCCTGATGGAACTGATACAAGCGGGCCGGCTTGATCTTGACCAACCGCTGAAGTCCATCATTCCCCGCTTTACCCATACGGAAAAAGGGGGGCTTTGCATTCGGGATCTGTTAACCCATCGGAGCGGTCTCCCTGCCTGGCGTCCCTACTTTCGAACACTCGTAAAATATGACCCGAGGCTACGCCCGGCAATATTAAAACAACTTCTCTTAAACGAACCGCTATGCCACGCACCCGGCAAAGTGACCGCTTACAGCGATCTTGGGTTTATGATCCTGGCCTGGATAATCGAAAAGGTAACCCGGTTGCCAATGGGCCGCTACGTTTCGCAAGCGATTTATCAGCCCTTGGGGTTGTCCACCTCCTTTTATTTTCCCTCACTGGCACCGATGCCGCCGGATACGCCCTGTGCCGCGACGGAGCTTTGCCCCTGGCGGGGAATTCTATTAAATGGGCGCGTTCACGATGACAACGCTTTTGCCACGGCCGGGTTACAGGGCCACGCCGGGCTGTTCGGGGCGGTCGATGCGGTTTATTCATTGTTGCAATTTCTTCTCAATGCTTTTCATCAGCGAGAAGAGGGCGTGTTGGCACACCAATCGATGCGACGGTTTATGTCTCCCGGAGAAAAGGGTCTTCGACCCCTGGGGTTTGATGTCCCCTCCGGCCCAAGCCCCGCCTGCGGAAAATACTTTTCAAAAAAAACGATCGGGCATCTGGGATTCACCGGAACTTCCTTTTGGATGGATTTAGAACAGGAGATTATTGTTATCCTTTGCACCAATCGAATCCATCCCAGCCGCCAAAATAATCGAATTCGCGCGTTTCGGCCCCGGATACATGATGCGGTTATGACGGAATTACAGAGCCAAACACATTAGCAAGATTTTGCTTGTCCTTATAATACGCTTTTGATACTTGATTATTTTACACGTCAGAATTGGGATATTTTGGTTCTATCGGGATGGAAATGGGTGTCATAACGAAGGATAATTGTTAGTATACGAGGCATTATGGGTTTTTTTAACCGAGCACTGGGTATCTTCTCCAATGACCTTGCCATTGATCTGGGGACTGCCAATACGCTTGTTTACGTAAAAGGCAAAGGCATTGTTTTAAGTGAACCTTCGGTGGTCGCTGTTCGCACGGACAACCGTATGAAAAATAAAGTGCTGGCCGTGGGTCAGGAAGCGAAGATGATGCTGGGAAGAACACCCAGCAATATTACCGCCATTCGCCCCATGCGCGATGGCGTCATTGCCGATTTTGATGTGACGGAGGCGATGCTGCGGCATTTTATTCACAAGGTCCACAATCGTCGGACGTTTGTTCGTCCGCGGATTATCATTGCCGTCCCTTCCGGAATCACCCAGGTAGAAAAAAGGGCGGTGCGCGAATCGGCTGAGTCTGCCGGGGCAAGGGAAGTATTTCTCATTGAAGAACCCATGGCGGCCGCGATCGGTGCCGGGTTGCCGATCACCGAACCGACTTGCAACATGGTCGTTGATATCGGTGGCGGGACGACGGAAGTGGCTGTCATCTCCCTGGCGGGAATTGTATTCAGCCGGTCCTTGCGGGTGGCCGGTGATAAAATGGATGCAGCCATCATTCAATATGTTAAGCGCAAATACAACCTGCTCATTGGGGAGCGCACCGCTGAAATTATTAAAACGTCCATCGGAAACGCCTACCCCAACCCCGATGAAATTGAAACCATCGAAGTAAAGGGAAGGGATCTGGTTTCCGGAATTCCAAAGATTTTGTCCATCGACTCCGAAGAAATCCGGGTAGCTATTTCCGAACAACTCGATGCGATTCTTGAAACCGTCAAGATGGCCCTTGAGCAGACCCCCCCTGAGTTGGCGGCCGATATTGTTGATAGCGGTATTGTTCTGACCGGTGGTGGCGCGCTTTTAAAAAACCTGGATAAACTATTGATGGAAGAATGTGCTTTGCCGATTACGATTACGGAAGACCCATTATCAACCGTGGCTTTGGGCACGGGGCAATGCCTTGACAGCATTGAAATTTTAAAACAAGTCGTTATCACTTAGGATATGTTCTCTAGGAAAACGGTGGCGATTTTAGGTGTGCTTGTGTTCATTGCGGCCAACACCATTGTCTTGACCGTTGCCGATCGTCACCGTACTTCTTCATTTTTACCCTATCGAATCGCCCTGTCCGTGGTGGCACCTTTTCAGAAGGTGGTTACGCGATGGATTCAGTTCAATCAGCGTATCTGGCAACAGTATTTCTACCTGGTTACGGCGGCTCAGGAAAATGTACAGCTAAAACAAGCTTTAGCGGCCACTCAGACCAAGCTCAATCAGCACAAAGAACTCACTTTGGCCAATCAACGCCTGCGCAAGTTACTCGCTTTTAAGATAACGGATGCGAGCGAAATCGTCGCAGCAGAAGTTATCGGCAAGGATCCATCGCCATGGTTCAAAACGATCGTGATCAACAAAGGCAGTGCTGATGGTATTGACCAAGGGTATCCCGTGGTGATGGCCGAAGGCATTGTGGGCCAGGTCATTGAAACATCAAAAAAATACGCCAAGGTACTTTTACTCATCGATCAAAACAGTGCGGTCGACGCCATGATTCAACGCTCCCGGGCCCGGGGCGTTATCAAGGGGGGGACAGAAGACCAGTGTGTCTTTGAGTATTTGTTGCGTAAACACGAAGTCATTGTCGGGGATGTTATTATCACTTCGGGCCTTGATGGTGTTTTTCCCAAAGGATTGTCGATCGGGACCGTGTTAACTGTGGATCGGCCCCATGCGGGTATATTTCAACATGTATCCGTGGCGCCCTTTGTGGATTTTGAGAAACTTGAGGAAGTGGTCGTGATGCTGCCGCCGATAAGACATGGTGTGGAAACGAACCCGTGACCTACTTTTTTCATTTAAGTATCGGGCTTGTGATTATGGTTTGTCAGACGACGCTCATCCAGTATGTGGGGTTATTTGCTGGCTTCTACGATCTTCTCCTGGTGCAAATCATATTCCTGGGGCTCTACCGTCCATTAAAGGAAGGCCTGATTATCGTCGGCCTGTTTGGCCTGGCCATGGACGGCCTCACCGGTGGGTCATACGGATTGTACCTGACCACCTATTTCTGGGTATTTGTCTCTGTCCGCTGGGCTTTAACTTTTTTCCGTTTGAGCAATACACTGATTACGCCTGTTGTGGTTGTCTTCGGCGTTTTTGTTGAAAACCTGGTGCACCTGATCGGTGCCATATCCATTGATGCGCCATTCGGGCCGATTTTTAGGATTGGCATTGATATCGTTGTCCTTCAGATGATTTGGGCGCTATTAACCGGCCCGTTTGTTTTACTTTTAATCAAAAAAATGTACGAACGTTCGATGCGATGGCGTCATCGCCTGGTGATGACCGGAAATCACAACGGTTTAGCGTAAATGGCAACACACCTGAATAACATTGAAATGGAGTGGGTCAAACAGCGGTTGACCTTTGTTTTGATTACGATCCTGATGGTTTTTTGCGTACTTTTCTCCCGACTTGCCTATCTGCAAATAATCAGTGGCACCAAATATCGGCAGCTGTCGGCGAATAATTGTATTCGCCTTCAAACCATTGATGCACCGCGAGGATTGATTTTCGACCGGAATGGGGAGATGCTGGTGGACAACCGCCCTTCCTTTGACCTCGCCATTATCCCCAAAGATGCCGACCCGATTACCCGAACCATTGCCAAGCTGGCAGCTTATACCGGTGTACCCGCAGCCCATTGGGTTGAGAGGCTTGGTAAAAAAAAAATATCAGGGTATCAATCGGTTGGTTTAAAACGCGATATCGGCCGCGATATGCTGGCGGCGATTGAAGTCAACCGGTTCGATTTACCCGGCGTTATCGTCGATATCAATCCGGTGCGGCATTACATCTACGCCGAGAGTGGGGCCCATCTCATCGGGTATATGGGGGAAATCAGTCCGGCCGAACTGAAAAAAGAAGCCCATGGCAGTCGAAAGCAAGGGGAGTATATTGGTAAGTTTGGCGTGGAAAAGTCTTTTGAACATATTTTAAGCGGTCGGCCCGGCGGTCGACAGGTGGAGGTTAATTCAAGTGGCCGGGTGGTCCAGATATTAGAGACCGTCCCGGCTGAAGCCGGTAAGAATATCTATTTGACCATCGATCAGCGATTACAGCAAAGAACCGAAGCACTTATGGCGGATAAATCGGGGGCTGTTGTTGCTATGGACCCCAATAATGGCCAAATATTGGCGCTGGTCAGTAGTCCTGCGTTTGATCAAAATGCCTTTGTCCGGGGCCTGACGCACAAATACTGGAAATCCCTGGTGTCCGACCCATTTCACCCCTTGACGCACAAGGCCATCCAGGGTGAGTATCCACCCGGCTCCACTTACAAAATTGTCACAGCCATGGCCGGGCTGGAGGAAGGGGTGGTCGATTCAAATACCGTCTTTTTCTGTCCGGGCCAATACCGGCTTGGCAATCGTGTGTTCCGATGCTGGAAGCGAGGCGGGCATGGCAAGGTTACTATTGAAAAAGCGTTAACGGAATCCTGCGACGTTTATTTTTATCAAGTCGGTCAAAAGCTCGGTGTCGACCGGCTGGCATGGTATGCCAAAGCTTGCGGCCTGGGCGCTAAAACCGGTGTTAAGTTAACCCATGAGAGCAAGGGGCTGATTCCCACGGCGGCCTGGAAGAAAAAGAAAACCGGTGTGAGCTGGCAGGGTGGGGAAACCCTCTCCATTGCCATCGGTCAGGGGTTTAATTTGACGACACCCCTTCAGATGGCTGTTTTGACCGCGGCTGTAGCCAACGGCGGTAATCGTTACCAGCCTTTGATATTAAAAGAGGTTATGACCGCCGATGGCGAAATGGTAAGTTCCTTTGAAAAACGGTTGGCCGGCAAGCTGCCTGTCAGCCAACGGAACCTCAAACTCATTCAGCAGGGACTGTGGCAGGTCGTCAATGGAAAAAGGGGAACGGCACGGGTCGCCCGCTTAAAGGATGTGGAAATCAGCGGAAAAACGGGAACGGCCCAGGTGTTCAGCCGTAAAACCAATGAAAACATGAAAGAAGAAGATATGGCCTATCATTTGAAATCGCATGCCTGGTTTGTGGCTTATGCGCCGGCAGATGATCCCAAAATTGCCGTATCTGTCCTGGTGGAGCATGGTGAACACGGTTCCAGCGGCGCCTCTCCCATTGCCAGAGAAGTGATTGCTATGTACCTGGAAAAGAACACTTCGCAGCTTCATACCCAACAAACCAAACCCTTATCAGACGGATAAAGCCATGTTCGATCGACGGTTGGTAGCTTATTTTGACTGGGGATTGCTCGGGCTGGCGATACTCCTTGCCACCATCGGGGTTCTTACCATCTATAGTGCGGTTAACGCCGGTGGTTCGACTTTCCAACAGAATTTGTATCTGAAACAATTAATCTGGTTTGGGTTCGGGGCCTTGGTGATGATTATCTGTTTTATCTTCAGCTATAAACGGTTTGATCAATATGCATTGGTCGTCTATTTCAGCTGCCTGGGGTTATTGGGCAGTGTCTTGATTTTCGGAAAATTCGTGGGAGGGGCCAGGCGATGGCTTGTGCTCGGCCCCATGTCACTGCAGCCTTCGGAGATTATGAAAGTCGCCCTGGTCATCATGTTGGCGCACTATTTATCCCGGCATCTTAAAAAAGACGGCTTCAACCTGGTGGATTTGATTCAGCCGATGCTCATCGTTTTATTGCCATGCGCCTTGATTCTCAAACAACCGGACCTGGGAACCGCCATGGTCCTTGTTCTGATCGCCGGCAGCATGATCCTTTTTTGCGGGATCGGTCGGCACACCTTCATGTTGTTGATGACCGGCGGTGCTGTTTCTATTCCGCTGGTCTGGTCTGTACTGAAAAACTATCAAAAACAGCGTATTTTGACGTTTTTAAATCCGGAGCGTGATCCCCTGGGGACGGGGTACCATATCATTCAATCGAAGATCGCCATCGGTTCCGGAGGGGTGTCGGGAAAAGGGTATCTGGAGGGGACTCAGAATGCCCTCTCGTTTTTACCCGAACAACATACCGATTTTGTTTTCTCCGTTCTGGCTGAAGAGTGGGGTTTTATCGGGGCAGGGGTCGTGATTTTTCTTTTTTTGATGATCCTGTTGTGGGGGTTGAATATCGCGCATAAATGCCGCGATGCGTTCGGTATTCTATTGGTCGTGGGCATGCTATCCATCATTTTTTGGGAAATGTTTATCAATATCGGTATGGTCATGGGGTTGATGCCGGTGGTCGGAGTGCCCTTGCCGATGATCAGTTACGGTGGTTCTTCAACGCTTACAATTATGGCCGCCTTCGGCCTGCTGATCAACGTCAGCATGCGTCGCTTTATGTTTGAATAGTCTCGTTTAGATACCTATCAAAACGGCCTTCGCGGGGGGCAAAACGGCTTTCAAGGGGGGCTTAAAATGTGTACCCAAGTGAAAAGTGAAAGGCACCCGCTGCCTCGCCGGGTTGACGATCCAATTTGTATCCGTAGAGAATGCCGAGGGGGCCGATAGGTGTAATATACCGCAACCCTGTACCCGCGGTTACGCGTACATCCGATTCAATCCCCGGTTCCTGGATACCTCCCAGCCAACCCACATCTACAAATAGCGGCAGTTCCCAGCTGGATCCGATGGCGATTCGCGCCTCCACGCTGCCATTGAGAGATTTTTTTCCTCCCACCGCATCGCCATTCGTATCGGTTAGCATGGCGTTTTGCTTAAACCCGCGAATATCGGCATTTCCCCCAAGGTAAAACAATTGGTCTTTGGGGACGTCGCCGGATTGGCTGTAAGGGGTAAGATATCCCCCCGGCCGATAATGGCGAAGGTCAAGGCGTCCGCAGGTGTCCAGAAAAAACGAAAGTCTAAACGATATCGTAGGAAATCGTCCAGGTCGTTTCTCAAACCTCTGGAGATATCGATGTCACCCAGAGAAAAAATACCTTTGCGGGGTCGAATAAATGAATCACGACTATCAAATTGAATCCGTGGCGTACCAACCAGAACATTTCTCAGTTTTTCCTGTTCTATCTCTGAAGGCGTGGCGGATGGATCGGCCCCGTCTTTTTCGAAAAGGTCGAGTAACTCGTATTTAATATGAAGACCGGTGGCGATCCGTTGGGTCGGGGTCAGCTCGAAGCCAAGGGTGGCACCGGACTTTTCAATACCGAAGTCCTGATTAAATTGTTCCTGATGCTCGTAAAAGCCGTGAAAATTGGTGGCAATGCGGGTTCCGAACAATCTTGGCTCCCTAATTCCGGACTCAAAACGATAGCCGATTTCGCTGACTTCGCTCGATATCCAGCCCAATCGATTCATGCCTAAGAAATTTCGATCGGCGAGCTTGGTGGAGATAAAAAAGCGGCGATCACTTTCGTAGCCTCCGCTGAGTTCAAAAAAATAGGGTTTTCGCTCCCCAACCGTCAGAAGCATGTCAACGGTTTCATTTTGATCCTGAAACCCCAGAGGCGTGGACTTTGCCGTAAACCCCAGAGGCGTGGACTTTGCCGTGTTAATAATATCCAGGTTACGGATATTGTTTTCGCTTTCGAGAAGTCGGTAGGGGTTCAATGGTGCCCCCTTGGAAAGGGTCCATTCCCTGTCTAACGCTTTCCGGCGCGTTTTAAAATTGCCCTGGTAAAATACCTCACCCCTTCGCACAAATGGGCCCTCTTCGATTCGATAGATGATGCTTGTCTGGGTTTTATCCGGAGAGAGTTCAACATTGCCGGTTATTTTGACCTGGGGATATCCTTGGGCCGCTATGAGGGATTTTAATACGTTTTCGTCATTGCCGACCATGTAGTCGCGAAAGGGGGCTCCCGGTTTTAGCGTCAGATTGTTTATAGCCTGGTCACGGGTGATGGCGGTTAATCCGTTGAACGTCACCTGGTGGACCTGAGTTTTAAGCCCTTCATCCACCAGAAAGGTGATATCGACCTTTTCTCTGGTTGGGTTGAATGATTTGTCTGCCTGTACATTAGGACTCAGGTATCCTTTTTCAGAATACTGAAATCGAATGGCCTGCAGATCATCGGCTAGTTTATCAGGTGAAAAGCTGCCGTCTTGATTCCATTTGCGCGGGCGGGTCAGGATATTGGCTTTGAGGGACTCTGCGGGGATGCTCCGGTTACCTTTAATCTCAACGTTTTGAATCACCGAGCGGGGGCCTTCATGGATATTAAAACGGATCAGACGCACGGGTCGTCCGTTTTCCGTGGCCGATTCATCATCAATCGTCACGGATGCTTCCAGGTAACCCGCTTGGCGATACTTGCTTTCAATCGTTTTACGGACTTTGCGCAAGTCCCGGTTTCTCTTGTTGTTCAGGATGGAAATGGCCATATCTTTTTTTAATGCGTGGCTGGAAATTTTCTCATTGCCTTCAAATTCAAACCGGTATCGGGGACCTTCGTTGATTTCGAGCACCAGGTTGATGGTACGGGTATCTCTCATTTTTTCCAGTTTGTAACCGACACGGGCTTCGGCAAATTTTTGCTTTCGGTAATACTGATTGAGGGCCGTGATATCTTCTTTCAGTTCGCTTTCAATAAATCGGCCAAAAACACCTAAGGCCAATGATCGCCGCCAGGTTTTCATTCTAAGCTTGAGCCGATAATCGGAAAGCGACGTATTCCCGCTAAAAGTCAATTGTCCCAGACGAAAGTGGGGCCCTTTATCAACCTGAATATTCAAAGTGCCGTGACCGTCTGTGGGGTCGATGTGGGTTGTTAAGTCCACGATAGGGGCGATAAAACCCTGCTTGCGGTAAAGTTCGGTGACCGCCTGGCCCTGCCGGGGGATCTGTTCCGATTGCATGGCGTCGCCGGTGGTCAGGGTCAAGGTTTTCAGGATGTCGCCGTGAAAAACCGGAAAGGCATTTTTAATCCGTATCTGTTTGATCAACGGATAGGGCCTGAGGTTGAATTGGAGTTCAACCTGTTTCTTATCCGCATTGCTGTCCGCATGAATCGATTCAAACCGGCCCGTCCGGCGCAGCGCAACGATGCTTTGCTCCAGCAGATGCGGGGAGAACGAATCTCCTTTTTTTAACTGAAGGCGGGTTTCGGCCAGATGCCGAATCTCGCCCCCAGGGTCCGGATGGTTGATGATATTGATGCGGATGGCCGTGATTACAGGGGGCTCCACGCCGGGGGATGTGTCCGCATGACCCGTTTGGGGAAACACGGTCAGCATGACGATGACAATAATCCATATGTGTGTGTATTTAACGAAATTCAATTCTATACCGAAGCGCTCCGCCGTAAATGCCGTTACTATCCTGAAAGCCGGATACCAGGATGTTCTCCAGGAGTTGATACTCGGCAATGGTTTTTTGAACGAGTTCACCCTCTTTGGTTTCCATACGATATTTAAGGGTCATTCGATCCGAAAGGTTTTTGCCTAGAGTCACACGCGTACGTTCACCGTCTTCTTCTCCTTCCGTGACGCTATCGACCTCTAGAGAATCAATTCGTGCAGCCTTTTTGAGCTGTTCACCCAGAGGGGTCCCGGCCAAAGCAGCCAGGGCAGCGCCGGTAGTGCCCGCTTTTCCGCTTTCACCGGCAGCCATTTCCCGGGAAGTTCTGCCGGTAAGGATAAGGGCAAGGATGTCTCCGGATTGCTCCGAGGGATTTGAACTGAGCTTAATTTGGAGGTTATCAACCGATCCGGTCAAATCGATTTGGATTTTCCATTGCCGAATATCCGTCTCGGCGCGAACATCGATTCCCGGACGAAGGGAATATGGATCCCCATAGTCGATAATACCGCGGGTAACTTGAAATTGTCGATTCCAGAGCCGAATCGTGCCCTCGGCGATATCGGTTTGACCGGTTATTTCGGGTCGATTCAATTTCCCCTGGATGTGTACATCCGAGACAATTTCGAGTTCGGCTATATTATTTTCGACCATAAACGGATTTCGGGATGATACAGCCACATCGAGGCTAAGATTTTTCAGGTAAGGAAAAGTAATACCTGGCTTTTTGGGTTCAACCGGCCGCTTTGTTTTTGGTTTCAGCATATCCATAGGGTTTAGCAGCAGGTCCTGATAATAGACCCCATCCAGAAGGTCGATATTTCCTTTAAGCTCTGTCCGATTCGGAAGGCCTTCCATGTTCAACCGGCTGCTGATAAAAACGTCCAATTTATCCGGGATCCTGATCGGCAGGCGGTTGGCAGACAAAGCGAGCGTTAGTTCTCCAGGGCGAAAATGGTCGAGAGCCAGCCTGCCATCTAGCCTGAATCGCCCGTCATCGAGTTTTCCTTCCAGGCTTGAGATGGTGATGGCGTGAGGTTGCAATATGGCCTTTCCGGTAATCCCATGCAGTTTCCCCCCCCAGGCCGGTAGGGTCAATGTGCCTGAGGCAAGGGTTAAATCGCCTCTGATTTTCGGTTGGGCCCACGCGCCTTTGGCCGTGGCAGACAGCTTCAGGTCTCCGCTAAGATCATACAGGGCCGGGCTGAGGATGCGGCCCACCGCCAAAGGCAGGTTGCCTTCAATGGTGAGATCCATATCAATTCCCAGACGGCCTGCGCCTTCAATATAAATACGGCCTTTATCCAACAGCGTCAATTCCCACCCTGGAATATTGAAACGGCCGTTCTCATACGTTAATTGGATATCTTGAGTTTGCACCATTTTTTGCCCTTTAAAATCCAGGCGGGCATCGGCTAGTGTGCCGGATATGGTCAATTTGTTGAGGTTACCCGGATTCCCCTCGATATTGAACTTGCCTTGAACGCGACCCGCAAGGTCCGGCAGATTAAACAAGGCGAAATAGGGCGTTAGATCCTCTGCATTGATAAGCGCAGATGCGGACAGAAGTTTTTGTGATAGATGATAGGTCCCGGTAACATTCATAGCACCGTGGTTTAGATCAAATGAGGTCATAAAGTCCGCAATTCCGATATTCCCCTGGAGGTCATCTAAGGGCTTTTGATCAACGGTAACCCCTTTTAATGCAACCGTGCCATTGGCTGTCGGGTTACTAAATGGGCCGTTGCCTTTTAGGGAGACGGCTAGTTTGCCTTCAATGGGGACTTTTTCTTTTAACCAGTCAATATGGGCGATTGTGATACCATCGCTCGAGATATGGACGTCGTCCATGTGGCGGAGAGATAGGCGGCCCGTTAATCGAACCCATTCATCGGGGGCGGGGGAGAGGGATAGCTCTTCTACTTTGAGAATGTCACCCTCGATAAATGCGGATAGTTCCAACTGCTCGAGGGACTGCCATGGCGATACAATATCACTGCCGCTTAGTCGAATGGGCCCATGGCAATCTTTCAGAGGGCCTTTTAGACGGGCATCTACAGAGACTTGGCCGCGCCAATTGGGAAGATAATCGGCAAGGTGTACATCTTTACCCGTTACAGCCAAATCCAATTCCGGGTTCGTCTTTATTTTTAATGTGGCCGGATCGATTATTCGGGCGCTTCCTGATATCTTGGCGACCGTGGGGCCCTTGGTCAATTCAACCGATTCCACCAACAAGCCGCCATCTTGATAAGTCAAAGCGGCGGTGACATCCCCCAAGATGATATCCCTAAAGCGGATATCCCTACCGTTAAGGTTTAGCCGGATCCGGGGGGCTTTTAGACTGCCCCCCAAAGCCACCGTGCCATTCAGATAACCTTGGGCCAGCTCCTGGTCAACAAAATCTCGGGCTTCGACATCGGTTAGCGTTAATGACAGGCTAAGGGGGGGATTCGTTTCAAGCCTTTTGGCTGAGTCTAAGACCAGGATATCGCCTTTGCCTTTGATTGCCGATCCCTGGTTATCAATGGTCAATGACTCGATACGAAGCTTGCCCTGATTATCCAGGGCTGCGGTCATCCCCACGCTTCCCAGGCGAATTTCGCCGTATTCCAGATTTTCACCATCGATCTGAACATCAAGTTGGGGGTGGGCAATGGTCCCGGTGATTTTCCCGGTTGCCCCCAGCGCGCCTTTTACATCCTTTACACCTAGAGGCGTTAGCGATGCGGCCAGGTCAGGGGCCTGAATTATCAAATCGCCATCCAGTGTTGCGGCCGTAAAGTCGGGATGGGGAGAAGAAAAGCCATTGGGAAAAACCGGCTTTAAATCAGTCTGACCATTAAACGTCACTTGGCCGGTGCCACTGGTCACCGTCAGCTGGCTGATGGTCAGCAGGCGATTGGATAACCCGGCCCGGGCCTCCAGGTGATCAACCGATTGCCCCCTGATGGTTTTGCCTTTATATGAGAGTTGCAGGTCGGCATTCGGGTTATCGAGGGACCCCTTGATGTTGATGGCCGTTTTCACTGTGCCTTTGAGATCGGCGGGGACAATGCCGGTGGTGATGTTTTCCAATGCCGCCCAGGCGCGTACGTGAAGATCGCAAACGGGCGATTCAAAGGGGTTGTCAATACTTCCGGCCAGAGTTGCTTCACCGGTGGTTGTTGCCACAGACAATTGGATCGAGGTTAGCCGGTTATTGGCGAATTGGCCTGACAGCGACGACGGTTTCAGAACCGTCTGGAAATCCTGCAAAGTAAGGTTTCCACCGGCAAAAGATAATTGCAAACCGCCGTTTTTTTTGGCCAAATTCCCCTGCACCATCAGATCAATACCATGGATGTTGAATACCGTGCGATCTGAATCCGCTTCGAACCATAGAGCCCCATCGGTAAGGGCCAATGATTTGACGACGAGATTGAGAGGTAGGGGGTTTGTCTTCTCATCTTTTGCCGCTGGCGGCCTTGGGGTGGTTAACGCCTCGGCAAGATTTAGTCTACCATCATTGTTCAGACGAAGATGGACCCGGGGGCTTGCAATGCGTGCTTCGATGGCCAGCTGTCCCCTTATTAAATCCCTCCAGGACCAGTTTAGGGTGAGGCTGTCCAGAACGACCAGCTCTTCATCACCCGGGCCTTTCAAACGAAAATTACGGCATGCGATCTTTCCCCTGAACAAAGCCAGGTCCAATTTATGCCAAGCGATGGTCCCCGGAAGGTTGCGATTAATATAGCGCTGGCCCAGGGCCTGGGCATGGTCGGTATTAAGGTAGAATATAAGGCTGAGGAACGATAGGGCGAACAAACCAAAAATGATACCCAATCCGATGATAATATGGCGCCGTATTTTTTGCATAGGGTGATGGTATCATTCGAGTTATGGCACAAGAGGAGGTTGATGGCCAACGATAATCGAAAATGGAACCTAAAAACGATAGCCGGTGGGAGAATTAACCGGCGCTGGGGACATCATTGGATTTGGTAGGCGGTACTGGATTTGAACCAGTGACTTCTACCGTGTGAAGGTAGCACTCTCCCACTGAGTTAACCGCCCGTTTCAGGTTGTTGGCCGTTTTTATAATCCTCCAGATCCCCAGCGTCAAGGGCTTTTTCATCTGAAAGGTCCGAATCGTCAGTGGGTGGTTCCGGTTGTTCGGGTAATTCATCGTTGGATTCGATGGCTATTTCGGGTACAGGGTCATCGGATTCCGCATGGCTCGGCACGGGCGCTTCGTTATCTAATGCCTCTTCTGTCGTCTGGGGCGTTGAGGTTTCAATGGGTTCGTTTTCATCTGCACCCAGTGACTCGATTTCTTGAGGCGTTGGCAGTTCTTTGAGGTCTTTTAATCCGAAAACTTCCAGAAAGAGCTTGGTGGTGGCATAGATCAGAGGTCTGCCCGGAATTTCCTTGCGGCCCAGGATTCGAATCAGTTTTCGTTCCATCAGCATGCGAAGGACGCCGCCGCTGTCAACGCCTCGAATATGTTCGATATCGGCGCGCAGCACCGGTTGCTTGTAGGCGATAATGGCCAGGGTTTCCAAAGCGGCCCGGCTTAATCGGGCCGGTTTGGGTTGCACGAGTCGTTGAATCCACTCGGTATAAGCCGGCCGGGTACGAAGCTGATATCCGCCGGCAATTTCGTCTAAGTAAAAGCTGGTGTTACGTGCATCGTATTCCGCCGCCAGGTCGGACATGGCCTGGCGGATTTGCGGCGTATCCACTTCGGGAATTATTTTTCTTAGACGCTCAAGCGCCAATGGCTCATCGGCAACAAAAAGCAGGCTTTCCAGTATGTTTTTTAGATCATCCATCATAAATAGAATAGTCGCATCGCTCCGGTTTGGGTATGTTGAACGATGCGTAGAAGACTTAACTTAACCATTTCGAGAACAGCCAAAAAAGTGACAACCACATCACTTTTGTGAATCGGTTGTTGGAAAAGCTCGTCAAAAGTCACACTTCCCTTGGTTTCCAATGCCTCGATAATCTCGGCGATTCGATCCTTGATGGAGATGCGTTCAGCACTGAAGTCGACTTGCTGCTCCATATCCAACTCGGCCAGAATGTTTCGAAAGGCATCGATGAGCTCAAAAAGCCCCACTTGGATGAAACCATCGTCGGATTCCGCCGGTACGTCTTTTTCGGACAGGGGACGAATGAAGATATCTTGTCCAAGAAGGTTCCGCTGTAATAGCTGATCAGCCGCGTCTTTCATTTGCAGGTATTCATTCAGGGGGCGAATAACCTCCAAACGGGGGTCTTCATCATCTTCATCGTCATGCACCGGTAGCAGCATTTTCGATTTAATTTGCGTTAGCGTGGCCGCCATCAGGATGAAACTCCCGGCCACATCCACGTTCATTGATTGAATCCATTCCAGATATTCCAGGTACTGATCGGTGATGAGGGCAATGGGGATGTCGTAGATGTTGACCTCATTTTTTCTGATCAGGTGGACCAATAGGTCCATGGGGCCTTCAAAGATATCTTCCAGCTTAATCTGGTAGGGATCCGGGTTCATCTATCCACCGATGGCCTGCACACCGATTTTTTTTCGAATGTCGGCCATAAACGGGACACTGTGGGCCCGGGCTTTTTCAGCGCCTTCTTTAAGCACTTTTTCGATATGGGCCGGGTTCTTGATTAACTCTCCGTAGTCTTGTCGCGGCTGGGCCAATCGATCGTTTAAATATTCAAAAAGATGTTGCTTCATCTCCCCCCAGGCAATGCCTTCCGCATACCGTTTTTCCATCGCTTTGGCTTGCTCACTGGTGGCGAAGGCTTGATAAATTTCAAACAGCGTGCAGGCTTTCGGATCTTTGGGTTCTTCCGGCGGTTGGGAGTTGGTTTTTATTCGCATAATCAATTTGCGCAATTTCTTTTCAGGAGCAAATAGCGGAATCATGTTATCGTAGCTTTTACTCATTTTTTGTCCGTCCAGCCCCTTGAGTACCGCCGTTTTTGCATCGGTTACCGCTTGGGGTAACACGAAGGTGTCGCCGAATACATGATTGAATCTTCCAGCAATATCTCTTGTCATTTCAAGGTGTTGGATTTGATCCTTTCCAACCGGGACTTCATTGGCCTTAAACATTAATATGTCCGCAGCCATGAGGATGGGGTAGCAAAACAGCCCCATAGAGATTCCCTTGTCCGGATCTTTCACCCGCTTGGTTTCGTTTTCAGCGACTATAGCTTTATATGCATGGGCCCGGTTCATCAAGCCCTTAGCGGCCATACACATCAATATCCAGGTGAGCTCCATGATCTCGGGAATATCGGTCTGACGATAAAATATTGATTTATCGGTATCGAGGCCCAAGGCCAGCCAGGCTGCGGCTATTTCCAGGGTTGATTGACGAAATCGCTCGGGATTCTGGTTTTTTACCAGGGCGTGGTAATCGGCCAAAAAATAAAAAGACCGGTTATTCTCCTGCCGGCTGGCTTCAATTGCCGGTCGAATGGCACCCACATAGTTACCCAGATGCGGAGTCCCCGTCGTGGTAATACCGGTTAAGATCACTTTTTTTTGCATTGCTGTTTCTCTTTCTGCGTTGGATGAATCAATATATTTAGTGTGGCACGTCTATATCAAAGCAGGCCGACATCGCAAGTAAAATATGAATGCTTTGTGGGGTGGCAGGCGGCTATTTAAGCCTTTAACTTGGCGCCCAATCGCCCTGCAAGCTTAAGTTCTCCCTGGCGTGATTTAATTTGGCTATCCAGTTTTGCGTCAAGAACGGCGTCCAGAATTTTTCGATAGGCGGGACCCGGATCAATACCCATATTTTTTAGATCTTTTCCGGTTATACTGATTCGAATATGTCGCAGGTGGGTCAGATAATGCGAGATTCGCCGTTTTACCTCATCGCTTGTGGCAATGGCCATTAAATACAGGAGAGGCTCTATTTTGGTATCGGATAATTGTTGGACCAAGTGGCTGTTTTTTAATGGTAAATTACTTTCCAAACGGCCCAGGCAGCGGTAGACTTTACGTCGCTCTTTTTCGAACAGGCGTCGGTAATGCGGCTTGAATTCAAATCGTTCAAAAACCTCCTCAACATAGTCAGCATTATTAATGTGATGACAAAAGGCTAAAAAATAAATGGCCCATTTTTCATGGGAATCATTTAAAAAAAGAAGGTCATACCAATCGAGCACTTTCTTAATAGATTTGAAAACCCCGGCCAATGCTTTATTGTATCGAATCGATGGGTGGATTGCCTGGAGTAGGTTGTAATCGTCTAATCGGTTAAGAGCCAGGGGTGGGTTGTCTTCTTCCAATATGAGTTTTAGTTCGGATAAGAGCCGTTTACCACCGAGTCTTTTAAAAAAATCCATTCGCACCGCATTTTCAATCAAACCGGCAGTCACCTTACCGATGGTGAATCCAAATCGCTGTTCAAACCGAATGGCACGAAATACACGGGTCGGGTCTTCCACGAAGCTCATGTTGTGCAGAACACGGATAACCTTTTCTTTGATATCTCTTTGGGCCGAAAAAAAATCGATCAGGGTGCCGAACCATTTGTCGTTAAGACGGACGGCCAGCGTATTAATACTAAAATCACGGCGATACAGATCCAGCTTAATGGAACTCATTTCCACAATCGGCAATGCTGCCGGATAGGTATAATATTCCATGCGGGCCGAAGCCACATCCAGCTTGTACCCATCGGGAAAGGTAACCACTGCGGTTCCGAATTTGGCATAGGTATGGACCCGGCCCTTGACGATCTCCGCATATTTTTGGGCAAATCCAATACCATCTCCTTCAATGACGATGTCGATATCTTCATTTTTGCGATTAAGAAACAAGTCCCGCACAAAGCCACCGACCACATAAGCCCCGTAGCCAAGCTCGTCAGCGATTTTACCGATGGTCTTTAACTGATTGATCATTCGTTTTGAAAGCCGTTCGCGCATTAAATTGATGATATTGCGACTGCGCACATTCACCGGGTGATCGGTTGTATCAAAGATATCACTTCGATGATTTTTAGGTGCGTGGACCAACGTGTTGAGCAGATCGGTGCGTGTGATTACGCCCAGGACTTGATGATCCGTTACAACCGGCAGAAGCCGTTGTTTGTTGGCAATAATTTTTTCCTGAATCTCAAAAAGAGGCGCATCGGGGTGAACGACGGCCATATCTGTGTTCATATAGTCCCGAACAGAGACCTGGCCGAGTTTATGGTAAAGGGCTTTTTCTATAATCTGTCGGGTAATATATCCACAAAGAGGGGGATCGGCCTTTAGCGCATCGACAACCACCAGGGCATTCACGCTGTACCGGTTCAACAGTTCAGAAGCCTCGGCACAGCTGGCGGTGACGTTCACGGTAATGGCCGGTGAAGACATTAGGTTTCGGGCATGACGGCTGGATTCAACCGTGTCCATTAAAATTTGGTTTAATTCCTGTTCGGTCTGTGCCAGGGTTTTTTCTCTCACTGTCGCTGAAGCTGCCGATGCATGGCCACCGCCACCCAATCGGGTTAACACGGCCCCCACGTCAAGGTCGGGAATCCGACTGCGGCCCACAACGTAAATTTTATTTTCCATCAGAGCCAGAGCGAAAATAGCATCCAGGTTTTCCATGTTGATCATTTTATGGACCAAAAAAGCGAAGTCAGGTACGTAACTTTCTGTTTTAACGGATGTAAAGGCGACTTCAATGCCCTTGACATTATGCAATACCGTGCTTTGAATCATATCATTTAGGATTCCCACCTGTTCCGGGGTTATTTCCCTGGAAATCAAGTCGGCGACGATGTTTAAATTGGCTCCCTGACTCAGCAGATATGCCGCCGCTTTCAAATCTCTTTCGGTAGTGGAGGAAAAAGTAAACGATCCGGTATCTTCATAAATACCCAGACACATGATCGTGGCTTCATCCGGTGATACCGATATCTCGCGAGCTTGTATGAGTTCTGCTAAAATGGTCGTCGTTGCACCGGTGGGATGGAGCACTTCATATTCGCCTTTGATATCTCCGTCCATGGCGGGATGGTGGTCATAAATATGTATTTTAAGGTTCGGTTTGTCCAATATTTCAGAAAATTGACCAATTCGACCCGGCCGACGGGTATCCACCAGAATCAGTCGGTTGATTTTACTAAAATCGATATGATTGATATCGGCGATGTTCAATAGGTAAACCATCGTTTTTATAAAAAAATTACGTAGATTTTTATCCTGGGAACCAGGGAACACAACTTTTGCTTCGGGATATAATTTCTGCACCGCCAACATGGAGGCTAGGGCATCAAAATCCGCATTCACATGGGTGGTAATAATGGATATGCCGTCATTCATTTTTGGGATGATCAGGCTGGTCGGGTTGATGGTCTGGCACACATACGGTTATCGTTACATATTGAGATGTGATTTTCAAGCAGGACCGCGAATGGATGGAATTGTATGATACTATGCTTGGTGGTGATTGACAGGAGGATGCAATTATTGTCTAATATCTTGATAAATTAAAACGTTTCGAGTAAAGAGAAAATACCCAAAACAGATGTGACGGCTCTACTCGAAAAGGGCTAAATAATTCGAATTACTATTTTTCGATGATATGTAACAATACAATTACAAAATTTGCCATTCAAATTACCTGGTTGCGCTCGTAATACCTAAGAGTGACCGCTACTAGATTTCCATGTATTTATCGTTTAGCGGGTAAAATGACGGCTCAACAAACGATTCGTTATCTAACCTTGATTTGTGGTGGGTGGTATACAGCTTGCATAAGAATATACAATTGTTAATTCGACAGCGGTTTTTACTATGACAGCTACCTGTTGCAGTTTTACAGTTGATATGAAACAAAACCATATCCATCGGATGGTTTCTATGACTTTTTCCAGTTGTTAGGAATTCACTCTGGCCAGATAATTTTCGAATATATCATCCAAAGGAGGCATACATGCCCGTTTATTTATGGGTAGGCAAAAGCGGTACCGGCAAAGAACAAAAGGGAGAGATGGAAGCGACCGATGCGAGCATCGTTCGATCCAGGCTGCTTCGCATGCGGATTACCCCGCAGCGGGTAAAGAAAAAACCCAAAGATTTATTTGAAAATGTATCTTTTCTTCAACCCAAAGTCCGCACAAAAGACGTTATTGTCTTTGCCCGCCAGTTTTCAACCATGATTGACGCCGGTCTGCCTTTGATTCAATGCCTCGATATCCTGCAAGCACAGCAGGATAACAAGACCTTTAAAAAGATGATCAAGGAAATTAAGGAATCGGTGGAGGGAGGCTCCACGCTGGCTGAGGCATTCAAGAAATACCCCAGACATTTTAATGATTTATTTGTCCATATGGTGGCTGCCGGTGAAGCGGGTGGTATCCTTGATGTGATTCTGAGACGTTTGGCAGCATATATGGAAAAGATGGCGCGATTGGTAGCGAAAGTAAAAGGGGCCATGACCTACCCGGTCCTGACATTAGCCGTTTCCGTGATTATTTTGGCGGTTATTTTAGTTTTTGTTATTCCAACCTTTGAAGCAATTATTTTCGGAGTCTGGGGGGTGGTTTACCGTTCCAACAGCTATAACAATCGCAATCAGTAATTTTGTGAGAAGCAAATATTTATTGATTTTGGGCGCCATTATTCTTTTTGTCATTGCCTTTACCTGGTTTTATCGTACAGAAAAAGGACGATTGGCCATTGATAGCATCTTACTTAGGCTTCCAGTACTTGGCATTCTGGCTCGAAAAGCGGCCATAGCAAAATTTACCCGAACCATGGGAACGATGCTTTCCAGCGGTGTTTCAATTCTTGATGCATTGACATCGTGGCGAAGACGGCAGGAAACAGAAAGGTTGAAAATGCTGTCTATAGCATTCGAAGCGCCATTGTAGGCGGGCAACCCATGGCAGATCCCATGGCTGAAAGCGGCGTTTTCCCCCCCATGGTGTCGCAAATGACGGCTGTTGGTGAATCCACGGGTGCTTTGGATGCGATGATGGGAAAAATTGCCGATTTTTATGATGATGAGGTTGACCAGGCTGTCGATAATCTTACGACCCTTATTGAACCAATGATGATTGTTATTCTTGGGGTTATGATAGGCGGTATTGTTGTCTCCATGTACCTGCCAATTTTTAAAATGGCCAGCCTTTTTTAAACATTTACAGAGCAAAAATCTTCTATACCGAGTTGTTGATCTATTTTGCAAACATTGGAAATGTCACTACCTACTATGGCACGAGAGAACCTCGGGACCAGTTTGGTGCCGAATGAAGCCTATAGCATTAAAGCTTAAACGGCTGATGCTGTTTCGGGTTAGCTTTTGCTTTATTGCTGCTTGGTTCTACCTTTGTTGTTCATCTAAAAGATCTTGCATAGGACTTCCGGGATCACCCATCTCTAATTTTTATGGGCTATCGATCTTTATTTGTGTTTGTTCACTTGCCTATATCGCGGTCATTTCTCCGGGTAAAAAATCATGTCAGGTTCGCATCTATTCAGATCGGACTAGATACACTGATCATAACAATATTAGTCTACTTTCTGGTGGGTTTGCCAGTTTTTATTCATTTCTGTATCCATCGCTACCCATTATATTCAAGCGTGTTTCTCCATAAGCGTGATACTTTGATTATCTCGGGATTGGCATGTATTCAGTATGCTATTTTGATTGGGCTGGAATATTTCAGAATCATTCCACCCTTTATACCCGATTGGGCCCATTCCGCCGCAGCTACCCTTGGAGCTACGTCACTTATAAAACACTTCTGGTTATTGTCGCCTGCTTTGTTGTTTCTCTGCTTAGCAGCTATTTGATTGAGCAGACTCGAAAAGCGAGAAGTGAATTGCGGGCCATGAAAGACCATGTCACCCGATTGGATAAACTGGCTTCATTGGGGGAGATGGCAGCCGGCTTGGCTCATGAGATCAAAAATCCACTGGCTTCGATGACCGGTTCCATCCAAATGTTGAGGGATGGATTCGATGGAGATCCGGATCAGGAAAAATTAATGCGAATCGTCACGCGAGAAGCCAAGCGACTCAGCAAACTGGTCAATAATTTTTTGCTTTTTGCAAAATCGCCGGGCGGTCACCTTAAACCGGTAGATGTGAACCGTGAAATCGAAGAAACATTGGAGCTATTGACAAAAGATGGTGGGCATCATGACATAATAATACAACCCGATTTAACGCCCGGCGCATGGGTCGAGATGGACCCGGTTCATCTTCGTCAGATATTGTGGAATCTATTGTTAAATGCCGCTGAAGCGGTGAATGAAAATGGTCGCATTATCATTCGAACCGTTTTACAGTATGATCATATCCTTGTTGATATTATCGATAATGGAATTGGCATCAAACCTGAGAATTTACAGCGAATATTTTTGCCCTTTTACTCCAATAAACCCCGTGGGACTGGCCTGGGGTTATCCATTGTCCATAATATGCTTGAGGGATATAATAGCCGGCTTGATGTTCACAGTACTTTAGGGCAAGGTACGACGGTAAAATTCATATTAAAGCGGATTGAACCGCCAGATTAGTTCCATCTCTAATTGTTTTTGGGCTTGGCTATCGATTGGATTTTTCTATTTAGTCATCTTCAACCTTAACCCCCACCGACCGGGGGGAATATACCGATGCGGTCTTGATCATGCAAGACGGTGTTAAACGATCGTTTGCATCCATTAATAAAAATCAGCTTCAATTGATCTTTTGGGAGGTTCAGGTGTGTGGTCAGGTCACCGGCGGTCATGCCGGCAGATACCCTGTAATGATCCGAATCGGGGGGAAGATATTTCGATAGGGTTGCAAATAATTTAATGACAATATGAATAGATTTTTCTGTTTTTTTTGAATTTGCCATGTCGGAGCTATTCTTTATTTGCCCTAAAGTTTGCCAAGGTCTATATTGATTATTAAATTTAAATATTTGTGTCCTAAAAGTCAATCTAGCCCAGGGTATCTAATCCAAAGTATCTAATCCAATACATCTAATTTGGGCACTGTATTTATGGAATCGCAATACAGAGGAGCCAGCGGTTGAAAAAAATAAAAAAAGCACTTGTGACAGGTGGCGCCGGCTTTATTGGGTCACACCTTGTCGATGCCTTGCTGGTAAATGGGACACGTGTAACCGTTCTTGATAACCTATCCACGGGTCATCGTCATAATTTGGAAAAGGCATGGTCTAATATCGATTTTATTAAGGGAGACATTTGTGACAAGAAAGCTATGGAGAAAGCCGCTTGTGATTGCGATGTAATTTTTCACCAGGCGGCGGTAGTATCCGTACCCCAAACGGTTGAAGACCCCATAGCGTCCGCTAAGGTAAACATTTCAGGGACATTGACCGTTCTTGATACCGCACGAACGCTGGGCGTATCAAGGGTTGTTCTGGCGAGTTCCTGCGCGGTTTATGGTGACGACCCGGTTCAGCCCAAACATGAAGAGCTGATGCACCAGCCGAAAAGTCCTTATGCACTCCAAAAGAGTGTCGGTGAAATGCACGCCAAGCTTTATTACGAATTGTATGGGCTTGAGTCGATTTGTCTACGGTATTTCAATGTATTTGGCCCCAGGCAGGACCCCTCTTCGCCTTATTCGGGGGTCATTTCGATCTTCATGGACAGGGCGGTTCAGAACCAAGCGCCCACGATATATGGTGACGGCAACCAGTCCAGGGATTTTATTTTTGTTCATGATGTGGTTGCTGCTAATATTAAGGCTGCGATGGCCGATATAGCCGATGGATCTGCATTCAATGTGGGAACCGGACACAGCATCACAATCAATGAATTGTGGGGAATGGTCAACGATCTATCGGGAATCGCGCTTGATCCGGTACATGAAACATCCCGAAAGGGGGATATCGAAATGTCTCTGGCCGATATTCAGCGGACTCAGAATATCATCGGCTTTAAACCGCAATTTGGTTTCAAGAAAGGTCTTGAAGCAACCCTTGCTTGGTATAACCAGATGGAAAAACCAGATGGAAAAAAGGTATAATCGATGAAAATGGAATATAAAACAGCATTGGTCACCGGCGCCGCAGGATTTATTGGCTTCCATCTATCCCGGCGATTGCTTTTAGACGGATTTCAGGTGTTTGGCCTGGACAACCTGAATGATTATTACGATGTCAACCTAAAAAAGGCGCGTCTGAAATTGTTGATGGCCGAAAACGGATTTACATTTCACCCGCTGGATCTTTCCGATCGGGAAGGGATGGAAACACTTTTTGAAAAACAATCGTTTGATGTTGTTGTGAACCTGGCTGCTCAGGCGGGCGTCCGTTATTCACTGACCAACCCCCATGCCTATGTGTCATCCAACCTGGTCGGTTTTATCAACATTTTAGAGGGTTGCCGGCATTCAAACGTCAAACATCTTGTTTTTGCCTCATCCAGTTCGGTGTATGGTGCCAATACATTTATGCCTTTTTCCGTCCATCACAATGTCGATCACCCCGTCTCCCTATATGCGGCTTCGAAAAAAGCCAATGAATTGATGGCACACTCGTACAGCCATCTATACGATCTTCCCTGCACCGGCCTTCGTTTTTTTACAGTGTACGGTCCCTGGGGGCGTCCCGATATGGCCCTTTTCCTCTTTGCCAAGGCCATCCTTGCCGACGAACCGATTCAGGTATTCAATTATGGCAAGATGCAACGGGATTTTACCTATATCGATGATATCGTTGAAGGCGTCGTAAGAATCATGGAAAATCGACCTGAACCGAATGTTGACTGGAATGGCGATGCGCCAGATCCGGGCAGCTCTTATACGCGGTATCGGATTTACAATATTGGAAACAACCAGCCCGTTCGCTTAACCGATTTCATCGCTGCCATTGAAAAGGCGCTGGGAAAAAAGGCTATAAAGGAACTTTTACCAATGCAGCCGGGTGACGTCCCGGCGACCTATGCCGATGTTGACGCTCTGGTTCAAGATGTCGGATTCAAACCGGCAACCCGCCTGGAAGACGGTATTGAAAAATTTATTCAATGGTATCGGAGATATTATCAGGTATGATCTCAGACCCTTTGACCTCCATTGAGCTCTATTAAAACATCGTTCCCACAAAAATTTGGTCACAGAACGGTTATAATGTCGCTCAAGATTTGCTGCCTTTTTCAGGGCCATAGGTTTTGAACGCCTCCAATACCCGATCCATCTCATCATCAGGAAGAAGCAGGGGTTTTCCGTACTGGCTGGCGATAAAGTATTGCTTTGCCAGGGTCTCAATTTCATTGGCCAGCCAGAGGGCTTTGGATAAGGTATGCCCCAAGGCTATCACACCATGGTTGGCTAAAAGACAAGCCATTTGGTTTTCAAGGGCCTTAAGCGCGTTGTTTGACAGTTCCTGGGTTCCAAAAGTGGCATAGTCGGCACAACGAATCCTTTTGCCGCCGCCGGCTGCAACCATATAGTGATGCGCCGGTATATTCATCCGCTGAATAGCCATAGCCGTTGCGTAATTCGAATGCGTATGAATAACAGCCTGGATGTCTTTGCGCCCGGCCAGGATATCCCTGTGGAACAGCCATTCGCTGGATGGTTTGCCGGCCCCGCTGGTTTTGTTTTGATTAAACGCTACATAAACGATGTCGTCCGGCGACATATCTTCATAGGGAAGACCCGAAGGGGTGATCAGCATTCCCTCTTGCCATCTCTTGCTGACGTTTCCCGATGTTCCCTGATTGATTCCGAGGCGGGTCATTTTTATACAAGTGGCTATTATTTCTTCTCGAACCACCATCTCTTTTGGTTTTTTAATTTTATGATTCATTTGATGGACCATTAGATTATAGTTTGAAGCGTTAACCTGTTTGGACTTTTATTAGGTGGTCCTGCTTTAGCTTTGTTTTACGAGTCTTCCCTAAGGCGGTTTGTGGAAATTGGGTCAAAAATATCACGCGTTTGGGCCATTTATATCGGCTCAACCGTCCTTCACAGAAATTGATTACTTCATCGGGTGTCGGGTTCTGGCCGGATTTGGGGATGACGAAGGCACACCCACTCTCACCCCATTTTGAATCATCCTCGCCAATGACAGCAACCTCTTCTATAGACGGATGGCTTCGTAACACCCTTTCTACTTCAGCGGGATAGACATTTTCACCCCCGGAAATGTACATATCCTTTTTCCGATCCACTAAATAAAAATAGCCGTCTTCATCCTTGTGGGCCAGATCTCCTGTGTACAGCCACTCTCCACGAATGGTCTTTTCCGTCTTAGCCGGATCCTGCCAATACTCGGACATCATGATCGACCCGCGGACGACGATTTCACCCACTTGTTCTGGAAGGCACTGGTTGCCCTTTATATCGACAATTCTGACATCTGCATGGAAAACGGGGCGTCCCACCGAGCCGGGTTTACGGTTAGCATCTTTCTCATGGGCCCATAAGAGGATCGATGTTTCTGTCTGCCCCATGATTTGGCGTAAATTAAACCCGGCGTCTTTAAATTGCTCCATAAGTTCGGGGGTTAACTTTTCCCCACCAATAGCACTGACAACCAAAGAAGTGTTGGTTGTCCTTTTGTCAGTGCTCACTTGAAGGAGTGACTTATACACCGTGGGGACCCCTAAAAATTTGGTCACCTGATATTTATCGATATCTTCATAGGTTCGAACAGGGTCGAATTTTGGATGAAGAACCAGAGTACCACCTTTGTAGAAAACGGGTGAGGCTTGAATAAATAACCCACCGGAATGAAAAAGAGGTAAAACAATTAGCATCACATCATCAAAATTAAGCTTAAAAAATATATCGGCATTCAGACAATTAAAAAACGTTTTACGATGAGAGAGGACTGCGCCTTTCGGTCTTCCTGTGGTCCCGGAAGTATACATAATCACATGGGGTTCTTCCGGACTGGTAGGCAGCATAGATTCAGTTAAAAAATATGAAGGCTGTTCACTGTGGACCGTGTCGACTCGATAATCGACCACATCAGCGGATTCTAAACATTTGGGAATACTTGCCAATAGCATTTGGTGACGACCGGTTAGGAGCTTTAGGCGCAGGACGGTGTCTGAAAATTCGTTACCGAAAACAAAAAGTCTGGGACGTGAATTCGTAAGGATATAGTCGAGTTCGGGGGCGGCTAATCGATAATTTACCGGCACAAAAAGGGCTCCCAACCGAGAGCTGGCCAAATAAAGTTCGAGAAACTCGGGGCAGTTACTTAGCATTACTGCAACCCGGTCACCTTTTTCAATTCCGATTGACTGGAGCCAACTACAAGTACGGCTGACCCGTTGGTGAAGATCTCCGTAACTGATTTGTTCGCTTTCGAAAATAATGGCGATTTTTTTAGGATGAAGCTCGCTCCACCGTTTTACCCACCAGGCGATATTCATTGATTTTATCATAGCTTCCCTATTTTTCGATGGCCCCACATGGCCGATGTCGAAAACTTAACTCTATCCAATCAAAAGTCATCAACAGCATCGTCGGCTTAAAATTAATTTGTATTGTAAAATTAAAAAGGCCTTTACGCAATAAGATCTAATCTCACGTAAAGGCCTGATATGATATTGGTGCCGAAGGCCGGACTTGAACCGGCACGACCGTAGGTCACTACCCCCTCAAGATAGCGTGTCTACCAAGTTCCACCACTTCGGCATCAAACGGTCTATTCATTTTTTTTCTCATCAGAGGCATTCGTCGGCGGTTGCGGCGGTCGTATCAGTGGCCTTTTCAGGTTCGGCCGGTGATGACTGTCTCAGTGGCTGGTATTTTGCGTCCGGTCATCACAGAACCGGGCGTCCGATGACTTGAAATATAGGCCAGCGTAAGGGAGGTCATCATAAACACAACCGCTGCGACCGTAGTTGCTTTACTTAAAAAAGTTGACGCCCCCGTGTAGCCGAATAAGGTCTGGCTGGACCCCCCCCCAAAGGCGGCGCCCATATCGGCACCCTTACCCGTCTGCAATAAGACGATCATGATGAGGGCGATGCAAACAACGACATGAAGTATAATTAGTATGATCGACATGATTATCCTTGAACTTGAATAAAAGTTAACATCTTTTTAAAGTCTCGTTTTGAAAATGAACTAACTGACTGAATGTGTCCGCGTCAAGGCTGGCACCACCCACCAAGGCTCCGTCCAGATCGGGCTGGTTCATTAATTCATTGACATTATCCGGTTTTACGCTCCCCCCATACAGGATTCTAATCGCCTTGGCAAGTGGATTACCGAAATTTTTTTCTATCCACGACCGGATAAACGCATGCACTTCTTGGGCCATTTCGGCAGTAGCCGCCTTACCCGTGCCGATGGCCCACACCGGTTCATAGGCGATTACCAGTGAAGCCAGTGAGTCTGCCGAAAATCCCTCTAAACCCGATCTTCACTTGCTTGTCAAGAACAGAAAACGTCTGGTCGGTTTCACGCTCGATTTCCGTTTCGCCAATGCACATGACCGGAATTAAATTATAGCTGACACGCCGATTTGATTTTATTATTAACCGTCTGCATTCGGTTTCATTAAAAAACTGACGCCGTTCCGAGTGACCGATGATGACGTATCGGCAACCAGCCGCGACCAACATGGATGGCGATATTTCACCCGTAAAAGCACCCTCTTTTTCCCAGTAGAGGTTCTGGGCACCCAGAGCAACCGGGCTGTTCCGGATGACATCGGCTACATGCGCAAGGGCGGTAAAAGGTGGGGCAATCATGACCTCCACTTCCACGACGCCAGCTGTTTTGGAAACCAGCTGCCGGGCGGTTTCGGCAGCCTCATCCTGGGTTTTGAACATTTTCCAGTTACCGGCAATCAACGGTTTACGATCCGACATAGTCACCTCTTTTTATTATGATTACAAGTCTATTTGCTGTCATCAAGACCGTCCCACCATGGCCGCGAGATCAACCATGCGGTTGGAATATCCCACCTCGTTATCATACCAGGACAGGACTTTTACCATGTCGTCGATAACGTAAGTACTGGGTGCATCGACATTTGAAGAAAGAGATATGCCATTGTAGTCGATTGAAACCAGCGGTTCTTCACTATATCCCAGCAGCCCTTTTAAGGGGCCCTCGGCGGCATCTTTAAGGGCGTTGTTCACATCTGAAACCGTTACGCCTGTTTTCTCAATTGTCACCACCAGATCAACAATGGAAACGTTGGGGGTCGGGACCCGGATGGCCAGCCCATTTAGTTTACCGGCCAGCTCGGGCAGGACCAGGGCGACGGCTTTGGCCGCCCCGGTAGTGGTTGGGATCATGGACATGGCTGCTGACCGGGCCCGGCGCAAGTCTTTATGGGGAAAATCAACCAGGCGCTGGCCGCCAGTATACGCATGCACAGTGGTCATCAGGCCACGTTTAACTCCAAAATTTTCTAAAAGGACTTTGGCAACGGGGGCCAGGCAGTTGGTGGTGCAGGAGGCGTTGGAAATAATATGGTGTTGTCGCGGATCGTACTGGTTTGAATTAACCCCCATGACAATGGTGATGTCCGGTTCTTTGGCCGGAGCGGAGATAATGACTTTGCGGGCCCCGGCAGCCAGATGTTTGGACGCGCCTTCCCGGTCGCGAAAAATACCGGTACATTCGGCCACGACGCCGGCACCGATATCTTTCCAATTGAGTTGCGCCGGATCGGAAATTGTCGTGTAAGGAATACTCCGGCCATCAATTTCGATGGAATTATCACCTACTTTGACCGTCGACCGTTAATCGCCCATGAACCGAATCGTATTTGAGCAGGTGGGCCATTGTTTTGATATCCGTTAAATCGTTGATTCCGACCACTTCCACATCTGGATGATTCAAGGCGGCCCGAAACACCATCCGGCCGATTCGGCCAAATCCGTTTATTCCCATTTTAACACTCATAATGACTCCTTTATTTTGATAATCTATGAAATTAGTATCGGGGCGCATCAACTCCCGCTTGTCTCTTTTTCTAATTCAATCGGCCCACATCGATCTTTTAACCTAAGGTCCGGGTGCCCGGGCCCTCCGGTTCTATCCCCTCTTGTTTCCCTTTAAGAATTCCAGATGCCATGGCGATACTTTTTTTCCCATAGCTCCTCCAAGGTTTTGGCCATTTCCGAGAGGTCCATTTTTTGCCGGGTATCAATGGCCTTAATCAATATGGGCAGGTTGGCGCCGGTCAGAACCTCCAACCGGTCTTCTTCAAGAAAAGAATAGCTCAAGGTTCGATGGTGTTCCGCCGAACATATCGGTTAATATGAGAACCCCCTTGGGGTGATATACTGCTTCAATCCCTTTGGCGATTTTTTCCTCGCAATTTTTCGGCATCTTCATTTAAGTTAATGGATATGGCCTCTACGGCTTCGGGGCGTGATCCGATAATAAACTCGGCGGCATCAATCAGCGCCGTTCCGATTTGTTCGTGCGTGACAAGCAAAATTCCGATCATTTTTTTAACTCCGGTGAATGTTTCTTGCGCTATTTTCGATTGATATCCCTGTGGGTGATCAGCACCTGTCGGTCTGGGTGGGAAATGTGCTTGAACACCGCCTGAGCGATTACTACAGAGCGATGGTGTCCACCGGTACATCCCAGTCCAATCGTAAAGTATGACTTTCCCTCTTTTTCGTATAAAGGAATCAGATAGTCAAGCAGGTCCAGGTATTGCGTTAAAAAATTTTTTGGTTTGCGTTCGGTTCAACATGAACTCTTGACTGTTTCGTCGTGCCGTCCAGGTGTTTTAGCCGCGGGACAAAATAGGGATTTTTCAGAAAAGCGAATATCCATAATATGGTCGGCATCATGGGGGATACCGTGCATAAAGCCAAACGAAATGACATGGATACGCATGGGAATTTTGGCATCCAGATCATTCGCAATGGACTGAATGACCGCTTTTAAGTCATGGACTGTATACTTGGTCGTATCGATAACACGGTCGGCCGTGTGTTCCAGCTGGCGCAGCCGTCCTTTTTCGGTGTCAATGCTGGTTAGCCAGATTTTTACCATCAGATAAGGGATGATGGCGTCTTGTTTGGCTGTATCGCTGTACGAGGGTCTCGGTCGCCGCAGTCAAAAATAGAATGATAAATTGAATCCCCGGCTGTGGAGGGCATCGATGATCTGTTGATGGGAAAGCAGAAAGTCTTTTTCTCTCAAATCCATAACGAAAGCGTACCCGTTTGGCCGTGAATTCGCTGTCAATCGCCAATTCTACGAACTTGGGCAAAATGCACACCGGCATATTGTCGACACAATAAAAGCCGGCATCTTCCAGGGCCGCCAGGGCGACGCTTTTGCCGGATCCGGCATTGCCAGTAATTATGATAAATTTGGCTGATTAACAGATGGCATGGGAACGGATTAGAAATCGTCTTCACCGGATTTAATGACGGCATATACTTCATCCGCGGTTTGGGCTTGGCGCAATTGTTGCCGGAAGAGATCGTTTTTTAAAATGCGGGAGATCCGGGCCAGCATTTTTAAATGAAGTCCGGCGGCATTTTCCGGTGTAAGGAGAAGAAAAAAGATGTACACAGGTTGACCGTCGATGGAATCAAAATCCACACCCTTTGCGACTTAGACCAAATCCTAAAGATAAGGGAGGGAAGGTCCTCGAGTTTGCCGTGGGGGATACCGACTCCTTCGCCGATGCCGGTGCTCCCCAAACGCTCCCGGTTCATGATCACCTCGAACCAGGTCTTTTTGGTCGACCTGCGTAATTCGGGAAATCGGAGCGGTCAGCTCCTCGATCATGCCTTTCTTGTCCGCTGCATTCAAGTCGGCGATAATCGCTTCTTTATTTAATAAATCAATTATTCTCATTGGTTAACACCATCAGGCCATTCGATATAAGGGACACAAGCGCTGAGCCGATAAGTTTCAGACGGGCAATAAATTTTTAACTGCTCGGCTGAATCAAACCAAAATCGCCGTCTTTTCTTCGGTACAAAACATTCACCTTGTCGGTTCGCGCATTGGTAAATACAAGGAAATTATCCTTTACCAAGGCAATCTGCATGACGGCCTCTTCAACATCCATCGGCTTATATTCAATCGGTTGAATCTGAACCTGTGGCGAATTTGCTTCGCTTGCCGGCAGTGCATCGTCTTCACCCAACTCACCCATCTTTTCTTGTCGGCCACTTTTGTGGCGGCGGATTTTTTCGCGATTTTTTTTAATCTGAATGCCAATCTTGTCCAGGGCCTTATCAATCGAGGAATACATATTATCGGTTTCTTCCTTACCGATAATGTTTAACCGGTCACCGAATAATGTTGATCTCCGTAATATGGCGGAATTTTTGCACGGAGAGAACGACGTTGGCGTTGGCTGGGTTGTCTAAGATATTTGTCGAATCGATCCAACTTGTTGCTTACGTAGGTGGCTTAGATGGTCGGAGGGGTCGATATTCTTGAATGTGACAGATGTTTGCATTGTTACCTCCTAAAAGTTGATTGTTATCTATCAGGAAATTGCTTACGTTTACTTGATGGTAAAATATTTAATGAGTTCTCGGTACTTTGCGACTGTTCGTCTGGCGATATTGATATTATCACTCTTTAAGATCTCGCTGATCTTTTTATCACTGAAAGGTTTTTGTGAGGATTCGCTCGTCAACGATATGTTTAATCTTATCCTTTACGCTGGCAGAGGCAACGGCCTCGCCATGAACTCGGTTGATGGGGCTGTTAAAGAAATACTTTAATTCGAAATATGCCCTGGGGTGTATGAACATATTTATTCGTTGTGACGCGGCTGATGGTCGATTCATGCATTTCGATGTCATCGGCGACATCTCTTAACACCATCGGTTTTAAATGGCTGACGCCCTTTTCAAAAAAGGTTCGCTTGAAATCGCAAAATACTTTCCATGACCCGTAAATGGTCTTTTTTCTCTGATGAACACTGCGGATTAACCAGGTAGCGGAGCGAAGTTTTTCGCGGATATAATCCTTTTCTTTGGCGGATACCTGGCCGGTATCCATCAGGCAGTTTCGATACAGGGCATTTATGCGCAAGTCGCGGCAGGCCACTATCGTTTAAAAGGATTACAAATTCTTCGTCGTATTTGTAAACATATACATCCGGGATGATATGCTGGGGCGTTTCGTCTGAAAACAGCCGGCCGGGTTTGGGTTCCAGACTCTGAATAATTTCCACGGCCTGGAGAATACTTTTTTTCTCCACGCCAAGTGCCCGGCATATGGGCGCGCATATTTCGATTTTCGAGATGGTTAAAGTGATCGGTGATGATTTTTTCCACCAGGGTGTTGGTCAAACCGAGTTGCCCGGCTTGAATCAACAATGACTCCTTCAGGTTACGAGCACATATGCCCGGTGGATCAAAGGTTTGCATCAATGTTTAGTGCATTCCAAACCGACTCCAATGATGTGTCGCCGGCGCTTGGCGATTTCGTCCAAAGAAGCGTCGAGGTACCCATCGGCGTTGATATTTCCCACGATGAGGCTGCCAATCTGTTTGGTCGCCTGAATCCGGGCCGGTCATCATCAGCTGCCAAAGCAGATGGTCCTGTAATGATCGTTTCTTTGACCAGAAAGTGCTCGAATCCCAATCTGTTCTTTATCGTTCAAACTCATAGCTGGTCCTGCCGGGTGTGTTGTATTCTTCGATATAGTTGCGCCAGTCGATATCATCGGGAATCGTTTCACCAATAACCACTTCATCCTGGCTTTCGGTTTTTTCCTCCTGGGGTTGCTTTTCGGTGTCAGTCGGCGTCTCATCAATTACTTCCTCAAGCACCGGGTTTTGTTCCAGTTCCTGTTGAATTGTATCCATAACTCCAGCCGTGATAATTGCAAAAGCCGAATGGCCAGCTGAAGCTGGGGGGTCATCACCAGTTGCTGTGTTAACTTGAGTTGTTGTCTTAATTCAATCGCCATTTTATTCTAAACTGAAACTCGTCTCCTAAATAGATCCGCCGGGCAATTTCGCTGCCTGCAATCTTTTCCGGAGATCCGGATTCAATAACTGTCCCTTCATTTAATATGTAGGCCATATCACAAACCGTCAAGGTTTCTCTGACATTATGGTCTGAAATCAATGTACCGATGCCACGGTCTTTCAGGTGCTCTGATAATGCTTCTGATATCGATAACGGCCAGGGGATCGATTCCTGCAAACGGTTCATCCAATAACATAAAAGCGGGGTTGGTCACCAATGCTCGCGAAATTTCAAGCCGTCTTTTTTCACCACCCGAAATGACAGCGGCTTTCTGATCGGCCAGATGCCCGATACCCAGTTCATCCAGTAGTTTATCGGCTCGCTGTTTTCGTTCTTTCCGGCCGAGCGGCAGCGTTTCCAGAATGGCCATAAGATTTTGCCTGACCGTTAATTTCCGGAAAATGGACATTTCCTGGGGCAGATATCCAACCCCTCTTTTCGCCCGCTGGAACATGGGATCACTCGGTGATATCCGTGTCATCGAAAAAAACATGTCCTTCATCCGGGCGTATCATACCGATAGTCATATAAAACGTTGTGGTTTTACCGGCACCGTTGGGGCCCAAAAGGCCGACGATCCTTCCGCTTTGAATGGCCATGTCAACGGAATTTACGATGCGTCGGCCATTGTAGGTTTTATTTAAATTCTTTAATGTAAGCTGATGCAATTGTTACGGCCCTGAGATCAATTCTCAACGTTATTATCTGAGGATTGGTGCTTTCAGTTTTCGGATACAGATCATGGCTTCGACCTGCCCCCCTTACCCGGGGTCAGCTGTACGGTGATCTTGGCCATCGGATGCCATGGTGATTTTATTCCCGGTGATATATGTATTGCCAGCTGGACACTTTAACCGGGTCGCCTGTCAAAATGATATCCCCACTAGATAAATGTATTCGGCTTGATCGGCAAACGCGAGGCGGTCGTCCATTCTTATCTTTACGTTTTTCTTCGCTAAAATCCGTTCAATGGAATTGCTGCCCGGATTGGTACCGTTTTCCAGCCATAGCACCCTGTTTAAAGAATAGTTTCAACCGATCACATGTGATCACCATTGTCCCACGGGTTGCCCGCACATGGCCCTGTAAACTCGGCCAAGTTTTCATCGCTGCTGGCGACCAGCGTATCCGATTTAATATGGATTTTATTGTCATCAGACTGAAATGTCCTGATATAGGGGCTGTTCATCGGCACTGAGTGCCGAGGCTGATGATAACCCGATCGTCAGCAGGATAACGGCCAATCACCATCTCCGCATGTCCAACATAATATTAAAACGTTGTTTTATCACTGAAAAATCCCATGACGTTTCCTTTAAAAACAGATTTGTTTTTACGCTATATCATACACCATTCGATCGGCCATCAAGCTTGATGCAGTTGTCTGTAATCGCCAACGGTGTGGTTGATGTCAACGTCTGTCTGCTTTCCCTGTATTTAACCCTTTCTGTCACCATTTTATAATTTTGATTCACTACCACAACATTACCCGGCGACTACAATGTCTTTTGAATCGGTATGAATAATCCCCCGATCAGCCTTAACGACACTTCACCGCCGGATTTTGGGTAAAAAACGATGGATACATCCTTTAATTTCGCCATTTGTTTTCATTTTGTCCATTTCGGCGGAAGCCGCCTCAAGTCGCCATTCCGTGCGGCCTTCTTTGAGTCGATACCTGGAACAGGCGATCCATCGCGGTATCGGTTTTGGCCGGGTCTTCCGGTTGCGTTTGCGCCGGCTGTGACGGCCGCGAGGACCGGCGAAAGTGGGCCAGCATCAGTCGTTGTGGCCAAAATGCCAATAATAATACCGATGGATATAAAAACTAAGATGGATCGCTTTTTCATTTGCATGCAATGACTTAGTTCGCCCAGTTTTAATTCCGTTCTATCGATCGGTTCCCACTTTTCCTGGGCTTTTAAAATGGCCTCACAAACTTCACGTACCGCACCCCGACCACCGACTGTGTCCGGTAACGGCAGCAGCCGCCTGGATCACTTCATTCTGGGCATCGGCCACGGCCATGGGCATCGCTATCTGATCCATGAGCGAAAGATCTAACAAATCGTCCCCGACGAACGCCATGTGTTCGGGGGGAAATGCCCTGTTTTTTCAATAAGGTCATTGATAATGGACGCCTTGTGTCTCAGGCCGGCGAATATCAGATCGATTCCCAGGTTGCGACAACGATGGCTGCAGTGCCCCGCCCATGCGTCCTGTGGCGATGCAAACTGCAATACCGGCCATTTGTAACAATCGAATCCCGAATCCATCTTTAACATCAAACATTTTGGTTTCGTGACCATCATCATGGTAAATAATATAACCATCGGTCAACACGCCGTCCACATCAAGCACCAGTAAACGGATATTGGCTTAAATCGCTTCTCGGCTTCAGGTTTTATAAATTTCATTGTTTGCTTCAATGCCTTTCGAATAGCCAACAGGTCAATCAGTAGCCGATTCGATCTCAGACAATGGCAAGGAATTGGGGCCATCGCAAAGCGCGTTATCCGGGTCGGGATGAACTTCCATAAAAATGCCATCGGCACCGGCGGCCACTGCGGCCCGCGCCAAAACGGAGGCAAATTCACGCTGGCCGCCCGAGTGCGTACCACTTCCGCCGGGGAGTTGAACGCTATGGGTGGCATCAAAAATTACCGGGACACCAGTATCACGGATGATTTTAATGCCCCGAAAATCGACCACGAGATTGTTATACCCGAAAGAGGTTCCCCGTTCGGTAATGATGAGTTGTCGGTTGCCGGCGCTTTTAGCTTTGGCAACGATATTGGCGACATCACCAGGCGCCAGGAATTGTCCTTTTTTAATATTGAGGGGTTTACCCATGCGTGCGACCGCCAAAATAAAATCGGTTTGCCGGCATAGAAAATGCGGGAACCTGGATAACATCCAAAACTTCACCTGCAGCAACAACCTCTTCAGACGTATGAACGTCCGATAGAACAGGTATCGCCAGCTTGTTTTTTAATTTTGGACAACGTTTTTAACCCTTTTTCAATGCCGGGACCACGGTAACTGTCGATGGATGTGCGATTGGCCTTGTCGTAAGAAGATTTGAAAATAAAGGGCATCCCCAATACGACGGGTAAGGTCACGCAGAAATTCGGCCGTCTGAAAAGTTAGTGTCTCCGTCTCGATCACGCAAGGACCCGCAATGAGCGCCAGGGGGTGGCCCTGACCGATTCGAATGTCACCGATTTGAACGGGAGTATCGTCATGGATTATTTCATCCGGTACAATTTTTGCATTATGACCTGCTCATTTGTCTATCCTTCGGCACCAATAAAGTCAAGTCCCGAATAGATGAACCCAACAAAAAAAGATCCAATATGATAACCTTGGGATCCCATCCAGTGACGGCACCGAGGGGTATTTTAAATCAGATTCGCTTTATATGCGCCGACATAATGACCGTTATTGCGAGCCTAAAAACAGGCTTTTGCGACACCGCAGCAATGACTACTTGATTACCGTTTGGATACCTGATATTTTTACCCGATTATAAATTGACACTTTAATTGGCTTTAAATAGATAGAGTTACCCATGTATTCATATCCGCCAAAAAAGAGCAGCTTCAAAACACGACTTGCGGTCATTCTGATGATTTTTCTGGTGATTCCCATATTATTTTTTCTATTTATTCGATTAGAAGGGGGAAAACCTCATATTTCCATCAATCTGGATTCATCTTATCTTGGTGCTTCACAGCCGTTAAAGGTGGTCGTTACCGATGACAAAAGCGGTGTCAAAGAAGTTCGCGCCACCCTCGTAGGGACAGAACGAGATGTGGAATTGATCAAAGAAACCATCGCTGGAGGCGGTTTATTGTTAGGTGGTGGGCGCCGTGCGGTCGATTTCGAGCGTACCATTGAGCCTAAAAAACTGGGTTTAACTGAAGGTGAGGTGATTTTTAGTGTTGACGGCCCGTGACCTCTCCTGGCGGGGGTGGCTTCATGGAAATAAAACCATTATTGAAAAAAAGATGACCATTGATTTTAAACCCCCAGTCGTGACGGTTTTGACCAAGGCGCATAATCTTAATCAAGGCGGCAGCGGGCTGGTTATTTACGAGTTATCCGAAGAGTGTCCCACCAGCGGTATCCAGGTAGGGGATCAGTTTTTTCCGGGGACCGCGGGCATCGTGAAAAAATCAACGGTATTGGCAGCTTTTTTTGCGTTATCCCACAATCAGGATACGGACAGCCAGATTTTTATTTCGGCCACGGACCGGGCGGGTAATATGACGCGGGCCGGTTTCACCAAGTATTTAAAAAAGAAGCGCTTTAAAAAAGATGATATTCACATCAGCGACCATTTTCTCGAAACGAAGATGCCTGAGTTCGATGTAACCGGTGATGCATCAGCGGATAACCCGCTGTTGGCAAAATTTGTGGCTGTTAATACACAGGTTCGTAAAGCCAATACCGATCGGATTATGGCAGTGACCTCGAGGTCGGAACCGGCGATATTATGGGAGGGTTCTTTTTTAAGGCTGGCCAATTCCAAGCGCATGGCCGGTTTTGCGGACCACCGCACTTATTATTACAAGGACCAAAAGATTGACGAACAGACCCATCTGGGCATCGATCTGGCTGCATACAGCCGGGATAAAGTGGCTGCCGCAAATCGAGGCAAGGTGGTCTTTGCTGAAAGTTTGGGTATTTATGGGCAGTCGGTGATTATTGATCACGGATTCGGCCTATTTAGTATGTACAGCCATTTAAGCCGGATTGACGTTCATGCCAGACCAGCTTGTGGATAAAAACGAAGTCATCGGGCTGACGGGCAACACCGGAATGGCCGGAGGGGATCATTTGCATTTTAGCATGATGGTTCACCATTCTTTCATCAACCCTGTGGAATGGTGGGATGCATCTTGGATCAAAAACAACATTACCTCAAAGATCGAAGAGGTTCAGGCGGCGATACCGTAATGAAATAGGCAGATGTGAATATGAACAAATCTGCATAGTCAACAAGACCTCCCCATTGAAAAAGACCAACAGGGCCAATAATGAACAACATGGCAAATAAGACCGTATCAAGTCAATAAGACCTTTCAGGAGATTAACGACAAAATCCGTAAAGGTGAAGTTGTTGTGCTCACTGCAGAGGAGATTATCGATGTGGTCAAAAGTGAAGGCCCGGTGGAAGCGGCCCAACGGGTGGATGTTGTGACCACGGGAACCTTTGCACCCATGTGTTCATCCGGCGCGTTTATTAATTTTGGCCATTCCAAACCGGGAATCAAAGCGGCCAAGGTATGGTTGAATAATGTGCCGGCTTATGGTGGTGTGGCCGCAGTGGATTGCTATATCGGCGCGACCGAGCCTTGTGAGGATGATCCCCTCAACAAGGTTTATCCGGGCGAGTTCAACTATGGCGGCGGACATGTGATCGAGGATTTGGTGGCTGGCCGAACGCATCCATTTAAAAGCCACGGCCTACGGAACCGATTGTTATCCGGGCAAGCATCTGGAAAAAGAAGTTGCGATTAGCCGATTTACCATTTGCCGCTTTATGCAATCCCCGCAACGGATATCAAAATTATAATTGTGCCGTTAATCTCGGGAAAAAAACCATCTATACCTATATGGGAACATTAAAACCCAAGGCGAACAATGCAAACTATTGTTCCGCCGGGCAACTTAGTCCCCTTAATGAACGATCCCTATTACCGGACGATCGGTTTGGGGACCCGGATTTTTCTTGGCGGCGGTACAGGTTATGTGACCTGGCACGGGACGCAACACAACCCGGATGTTCCCGCGCACCGAAGGGGGCGTGCCCGATGAAGCCATCAGGTACGCTGTTTTGTCATGGGCGACATGAAAGAGATGTCGATCGCGTTGGATAAAAGGCGTCAGTATTCAGGGATACGGGTGTTCGCTGGCTATTGGGCTTGGGATTCCCATCCCGATTCTCAATGAAAAAATGGCTGATTATACTGGGGTCTCGGACGAGGAGATTTATACCCAAGTGGTGGATTATGGGCATGATTATCCCCAAGGAATTGCCCGGTCGCTGGGCAAGGTCAGTTATGCTGAATTAAAAAGTGGTGTCATTGTCCCTGAGGGGCGCGATGTTCAGACAGTTCCCTTGTCGAGCATGGTTAAAGCGCGCGAGATCGCCGGAATTCTGAAATCCGAAATTCGCAGCGGGGCGCTTTATCATCGGATGAGCCCCAGATGCCACTTGCCCGACAATCGGCTTCAAGGGGAATGATTAACCAATGACCGTCTATTGATTATCCATTGATTACTAGGGCCGAGAAAATGGGCGAACCATTAGAACTTTTATCGCCGCTGTTTTGCCGGATTCAGTTCGTGATGAGTTGGGGCGGGTCCAGGCTGAACTCAAGAAGGAACGATTTAAATTTCGTTGGGTTAAACCGGAAAAATTCACCTAACACTGGCTTTTCTGGGTGAAGTGGACACAGTGCCTGGCAGCGGTTATCCGATTGCGATGGCGGATGGGCCCGGTGCCGTTCGCCATTGCGATTGGACATCCAACGGGTTGGGCGTGTTTCCCACCATCAAGCGACCCCGGATTTTCTGGGCCGGAATGGTGGGGAAGTAGGATCGTCTACGGGAATTGAAATCCTCTCTGGATCGATCGTTGCTGAAAATCAACGACCTGATATTTAAACCTGAACCGCGGCCTGTTCAAAGCCCATTTGACACTTGGGACGGGCAAAAGGACGAATTGACGGGCCCAAACTGGCCGCGGCCATGATATCGGCTTGCAACCGTTGCTGTCGGCACGATTTACAATGACCCAGAGATCCATGTGTTTAAAAGTGATCTGTGCGGGGGCGGGGCGGTGTATACCAAGCTGAGCAGCACTGGATTGGGATGATGATATTTTTCACCACGGATTTTACTGAAAAGCGGATCAGCTTAATCTGTACAATTCGTGACCAAAAATCATATTAGTTGGAGGCCATTCGATGTTGGTACCAACACAAAGAGGGGGATCATCGTGAGTAAAACCATGAATAAAGAAAGGGCGGTTGAGTCCGCCATGAATCAGATTGAACGTCAGTTCGGCAAGGGCGCCATCATGAAGCTGGGCAGTCAGCCGATTCAGAAAGTACCCGTCATTCCAACCGGCTCCCTGTCGCTTTGGACAAGGCCTTGGGAGTTGGCGGATTACCGCGGGGACGGGTGATCGAGATCTACGGGCCGGAATCTTCCGGCAAAACCACCCTGGCCCTGCACGCAGTGGCCGAGGCCCAAAAAAACGGCGGCATTGTCGCTTTTATTGATGCGGAGCATGCTTTGGACACAGGTTATGCCCGCAAACTCGGTGTGAATTGTGACGAACTGCTGGTCTCCCAGCCGGATACCGGCGAGCAGGCCCTGGAAATTGCTGACATGCTGGTTCGAAGCGGTGCCATTGATGTGATTGTGATCGATTCCGTGGCGGCCCTGGTACCGCGGGCGGAGATCGAAGGGGAGATGGGCGATTCCCACATGGGGTTGCAAGCCCGGCTTATGTCTCAGGCCCTGCGCAAACTCACCGGCACCATCGGCAAAACGATGACCACGGTTATTTTCATCAATCAGATCCGCATGAAAATCGGTGTCATGTTCGGCAATCCCGGAAACCACCACCGGTGGCAATGCCCTTGAATTTTATGCCTCGGTCCGGCTGGACATTCGGCGAATCGGGGCCATCAAAGACGGCCAGGAGGTAATCGGCAATCGCACCCGGGTACGGGTGGTCAAAAACAAAATGGCGCCCCCGTTTAAGGACGCCGAGTTTGATATTATGTACGGGACGGGAATCTCGCGGACGGGCGATCTTCTGGATCTTGGGGTGAGACGCGAAGTCATCGAAAAAAGTGGGTCGTGGTATTCCTTTGAAAATGAACGGATTGGACAGGGCCGGCCAAATGTAAAAACGTTTTTAGAAGAGAATGATGATATTTGCCAGGCGATTGAAGAAAAGGTTAAAAAAGCCATCGGTATGACGAGGACGAAGAGGAAAAAGAGGAGGTACCAAGGAAGCCGGAATGAGGAATGGTTCAAGACTACAAGGGAAAAGCAAGTGAGAAACTTTGTGATAGAATAAAGATCGAAAAACTGTGAACAGAATAATAAAGAAAGCCATTGGAGTTCAAATGACCGGCAATGAAGTTCGTCAGTTATTTCTTGATTATTTCGCCAAGCATAACCACCAGATCGTACGAAGCTCGTCCCTGGTTCCCCAGGATGACCCGACCCTGTTGTTTACCAATGCCGGGCATGGTCCAGTTCAAACGAACCTTTTTAGGTGAGGAGAAACGGCCTTACAACCGCGCCACGACTTCTCAGAAATGCGTCCGGGCCGGGGGTAAACATAACGATCTGGAAAATGTGGGTTATACGGCCCGGCATCATACGTTTTTCGAGATGCTCGGCAATTTTTCTTTTGGCGATTATTTCAAGGAAAAAGCAGTCGAGTTTGCCTGGGATCTATTGACCAACGGGTACGGCCTACCAGCGGATAAAGCTCTGGGTGTCGATTTATCTGGATGACGATGAGGCCCATGGTTTATGGGAAAATCAACATCGGTGTGCCGGCCGAGCGGATTGTCCGATTCGGCGAAGCGGATAATTTCTGGGCCATGGGGGATACCGGGCCCTGCGGACCCTGTTCGGAGATTCATCTGGATCGGGGCGAAGCCCTGGGATGCGGTCAAGCCCGACTGCAAACTGGGCTGTGAATGCGATCGTTTTCTGGAAATCTGGAACCTGGTTTTCATGCAGTTTAACCGGAGACGAATCGGGTGCAGATGACTCCTTTGCCCAAGCCGAGTATCGATACGGGCCTGGGACTGGAGCGGATGGCCGCCATCATGCAAGATGTGGATACCAATTTTGATACGGACCTCATCATGCCGATTATCCACAAAACGGAGGCCTTGGCCGAAAACGCCTTCGGTCAAACGCATGAGCACCGATGTTGCCATGAAGGTGATTGCCGACCACAGCCGGGCGGCTGCTTTTCTGATCGGCGACGGTATCCTGCCGTCCAATGAAGGCCGGGGATATGTTCTCCGGCGGATCATGCGGCGGGCTATTCGTTACGGACGAAATATCGGTTTGATGACATCCGTTTTTACACATCACCGCGGCTAAAGTGTTTGAGGTGATGCGTCCATCGTATCCCGAATTGGGAGAGGCCTCGGCATTTATTACCAACGTCATTCAGAATGAGGAAAAGCGGTTTGGGGAAACGTCTGGACAAGGGCTGCGACTCCTAAACGAAGAGCTGGCCGGCATTCGGGCCGAAGGCGTAATATGAAAGTGCCCGGCGATCTGATTTTCAAGCTTTACGATACCTATGGTTTCCCCGTGGATATCGTTCAGGATGTTGTACGGGACGAGGGCATGACCTTGGACATGGACGCGATTCGATGAGGAAATGGCCGCCCAACGGATCGCGATCCCGTCAGGTCAGTCCGGTTTATCGAAACTGCCGAAGCTTATCGGGCGCTTTCTTCCGCCGGGATTTCAGTCGGAATTCACCGGATACCAGTCCCTTGACGGATACCGGCCATGTATTGACCATCGTGGTTAATGGCCAGGAAGTGGAATTGCGCCGAGCGGATCAAGCGGTGGAAGTCGTGATCAATCGAACACCCATTTTATGGGGAGTCCGGCGGACAGGCTGGGGGATGCCGGACGAATCACGCGACGATAACTTTGGCAATGGTTGTTGCATGATACCATCAAAGATCCTACCGGACTTGATCATCCATAAAGGAAAAGTTCAATCCGGCACGATTCGAAAAAATCAAACTGTTACACTGTCCGTAGACTCGAGGAAAAGCGGGCTGACACTGCCCGGAATCATACAGCCACCCATATTCTGCATGCCGTGCTTCGCCGTGTGCTGGGAGACCACGTCAAACAGGCCGGATCATTGGTAGCACCGGATCGGCTGCGCTTCGATTTTACCCATCTCTACACGGTTAGACTACAAAATACTTCAGCAAATCGAAAACGATGTCAATGCGCAAATTCGGCGGAATACAGCTGTGGAAACCAGATGAAATGGATGCGGAAACGGCTTTTCAAAGTGGCGCCACAGCACTGTTTGAGGAAAAATACGGAGACCGGGTGCGGGTTGTCGCTCTGGCCGACTTTTCCAGAGAGCTTTGCGGTGGAACGCATGCGACACGCACCGGGGATATCGGTCTGTTTAAAATCATCGCCGAATCGAGTGTGGCTGCTGGAGTGCGTCGCATTGAAGCATTGACCGGGCAAGCCGCCGTGGACCATATACAGATGTCCGATTCCCGATTGCGGCGATTTCTCATCTGCTTCGCAGTGCACCTGAAAATGCCGCCGGACGGGCAGAGAAACTGCTTAGCGACCAGCGGGCCGCACTAAAACAGATTGAACAGCTTAAGGCCAACCTGGCTGCACAGAAAGTGGGTGGCGGGGATGACACAAAAATTCAAGATTTAAATGGCATTAAGACCATTGTTCAGACGTTTCAGTGGACTCTCCCGCGGCCTTGCGAGATCTGGCCGACCGTTTTGCCGATCGCCTCAAGTCCGGCATTGTCGTGCTGGGCGCCGAATCTTCCGGTAAAGCCCAACTGATTGTCAAGATTACCAAGGATCTTAGCCGATCGGTATCACGCCGGTGATATTGTCAAGGCAATCGCGGGCGAGGTGGGTGGCAGGGGCGGTGGTCGCCCCGATATGGCCCAGGCCGGCGGTAACCGGCCGGAAAATTTATCGTCCGCGCTGGAAAAAGTGTCGGAGATGATCGCTAAAAATGAATAGACCCATGCACAAGTCGACATTGAAATATTCGCCCTGGCTGATGACATGTTTATCACTGGGGTTATTGATTCTTATCTCTTTTTCGGTTCCGTTTCTATGCAGCGGGCTCGATTCGACCACTTCGGATGGATTGAAAGTGCAACATATTTTAAAAACCATTGAGTCTCATCAGAGCCAGCCGGGAAAACCTGCCACGCAATCGGCCACAATTACCCAAAAAGAGTTGAACAATTATTTTGCCTATCGATTGGCTCAGGAAAAGAACCCGCTGATAAAAATGATTGATGTCATACTTGACGAGGGTAATCGAGTTCGCGGAAAAATTCACGTTGACTTAGAAGGGGTTCAACTTCTCAATCTTTTCGGGACGAATCTCAATTTTGACTTTGATGGTCTTTTACAAACCCGGGAGGGGACCGGAAAACTGGGTTTAACCTCGCTTCTTTTAAACGGGGAAGCGGTGTCGCCACGCTCGTTGGACCCGTTGCTGATGATCTTGGCCAGTTTTTACGGAGAGGAACCCGGCAGTATCGATGACTGGTATGAACTGCCCCACGGTATTCGGCACGTAAAGTTAAGCAAGGCCAGGGCGATATTGTTCTATTAGTCCCCCGATATCCATTTGTCCACCGGTCTTGGCGTCCATCGATCTTGACATCCACCGATTTTGGATAAAACGTTATCCGAAATCACCCGCCTTCAATACATCAATCATATTGAATACGGTTCCCTTGACTGCTTTCTCAATCTCTTTTTGTAAAAAAACAGCGGCATCCAACGTTCCCCCGATATAAACGTCACGGCCATTGATATTATGCTCAAAATTTAAGCGAACCGTTTTGTCCGCCGAAGTGAGGCTGTAGGTGTGCCACCCATGCCCCGTGAGATATTCTTCGGGGATGCCCCAGGTTGCCTTCTGAACTTGCGGATCTCTCTCTTTGACGATTTCGTCCACTGTATAGGGAACGCCCAGGGAATTAAAATAGTTGACCATCATTTTGGCGGTCCCGCTGGTGTCGGCTTTGCCATTTTGGTGGCTCTCTTTAATCTCCAAGGAATAACCGCTAAACAAGCCGGGAAAATCCTCGGCGGCATGGGCCACCATGGCCTGGAAACCCACGATCTGCTTGGCCATATTGGGAGCGATCACAGCGGATATATCTGATTGTTCGACCGTTTGAACCAGGTGATCTCGATCCCCGCCGGTTGTGCCCATCACAAAGGGAAGGTTGTGGCGGCAGTAAAGGTCGGCATTGGTATTGACGGCTGATGGATGGGTATAATCGATGGTAATGAATGGGCCGTATTCCCGTATAATATCGCGATGGCCTGATCTGCTTTGGCCGGGTGGATCGAGCCGAAAAGTCATTTCCGGGAGCGCATGTTCCGTAGCGGTGATTTCCGGCCCTGTCAATGATGCCGGTACGAGGTTAAAGCGAAGATCTTTTAATGCATGGGTCGCGACATTGACAGCCATATTTCCCGGCATGCCGTTGACCATAATATTGATTGGTTTCATGGGATCGCTCCTTGTCATATGTGTCGTTTTGCGCATTTTTTTATTACATCCGGTTTTAATACAATCGGCTAATGCCTTCAAGGTTGGAAACGCTTCCCGGCCAAAGGCATCGAGGGCGTGCGTCAACGATTTTACCGCTGTCGGAATGTATTGCTCAAAATAGGGTTTCTTTTTCACTTTCGTCAGAAACCCGAAAGCCCCGAGGATTTGCAGGCATCGTGACAGGGCACAATATCGATAGCCCGAAAGAAAACGTCGCCGGTCGACGGGTTTGACCTTGGAAAACCGTTCTAGACCGTAGTGCAAAATCTCGATTGTAATTCCGATGGATAGGGCCACGTATGGATCAATCAAAAGTGAAGCCAGGTCGTATTGAACCGGGCCGGGCCGGGCACCCTGAAAATCGATAAAATAGTGGCCGACCGTCTTTTACCATAATATTTCGGGCCTGACAGTCTCGATGAATCAAGCCGTTGATGGCGTTGGCCATAATACCCTCCGGCAAGATGCTCGAATTCGGACTATATGCCGAATAATTAACGCCCATATTTAAGATACCCATTGAAAAAGGCTTCCACGAAATACCGGCACTCTTTGGCCAGAATCAGCTCACGATCATAAGCGGCTGTCTGCCAGGTCCAGCCGGAATTAAATCCTTCATATCCCCGAGTGGATAGTTTCACCCAATTGTCGATCACGATTTCATAATACGCGGCGATATGGTTCGAATCAGGGGCGTTTTGAACCATTTTTTGAAGGTTGATATCGCCCAGATCTTCCATGATGGCCAATCCTGAGAAGCGATCCCATACGGCCAGTTCCGGAACGGAAATGTGCTGATTTTTAAGATGCCGACCGATATCGATGAATGCATCCACCTCCAATGTTTTGCCGTCACTACGAATGCCATGGTCGGCCATGATCATTGTCCGGCCGCCGGCCGTTAACCGATACCAGCCCCGATCAGATCCGTCCCCGGCCAGGCGGGTTGATTGAATTTTTTTTTCGAACCGGCTCCCGAATGCACGGGAAAATGCTTTTTTGGCCAAATGCTGAAAAGCCTCGGCGCGATAAGCTTCCGGCGTGCCGATATCCCGCCAACGGTTATTATCAACCACATAGGCCCGAATGGGTTTACCCTCGGATATCAATTGTCGGTAGGTATCGATGCTGCTTGAAAAGACACCCTTTGGGATCAGATCCAGTACTTCGGGGTTTACACCTGGATTCCAGTAAACGTCAGGTGACGATGTTTTTAGGGGGTCGGTCCGGGTTGCCCGTCGAATCCGAGGACCCGTCCTTGTCATCCACGCAAACCGAATTAAATCGAGCGTCATCCACCAGCACCATGGTTACGGGTGCCGTGTGGTGCAAATGGCAGGCGTAGACCTGATCCAGGGGGATGTCGGTGATGATGTCACTGTTAATGACCACAAATGGGTGGTCATCAAAAAAACCGGCGACGTTTTTCATTCGCTCCGCCCGGTGCCCAGAATCTGCGATTCATAGCGGGTGTGGACCGGGAATCGTAATTTTTCGGCGGCCACATATGCCTCGAGTTGATCATGAAGATGATGGGTATTGATGAGGATGTCCGCACATCCGGCCTCGATAAGGTATCGGATCGTCCGGTCGATAAGTGGCCGGCCACCGATGGGAAACATCGCTTTGGGGGTATGTTCCGTGTAGGGTAAAAGACGGGAGCCGAACCCGCCGCCAGGATCATGGCCTTCCATGGGTGGCGCCGACGATTCATGGGGCTCAGATCTCTGCCATCAGGACAGCCGTTCCAGGTAGTGATTCGATCATTCTTCGTAATGGTCGATCTGATCGGCTCCCTTTTCCCCCCGGATGCCCTTGGTTTTAAAATAGGCTACAGCATTTGTGTAATTGATTTGACTTAACGCTTCCTTGCGGCTCACTTCTTTTTGCCGATACATGTGATTTCCCCGGGAAATGATCCTTTTAATTGGCGTTTCGGGTTGATGTTGTTTTTTGATCCTTCCGAAAGCACATTTAAGTACGATCAAATAGGATTCGAGATAGGGTTTTAGAAATCCGGAAAAATTTCTTAATTTTCGAAAGCCGGCCGATGTCAGATTATAGGTGTCCGGCATCGTGGGATGGGGGATTAAGATGGCTTCATTGATAAATGCCTTGATGACATTTGCGGACATAAAAATCCGATGTTAGGTCGATATCGTAAGCAAACTCGTTTCTAAACAGAGCTTTGAAGCTCGGCATAGTGGGTATGCAAGTCCGCCGAGGAAAATTGAAACGCGTCGTTGTGGAGGATGGTTAGAGCTGTGATCGCGGCCGGCACGAAAAATACTGATGCAATTGTTTTTATAAAAATCGAGATTAGGTCGTTTGTTGTAACAATTTTAAATATCTCATCGGTCACCAGGCGTGTGTTTGGTTTCCACGCATCCGCTCGATATAACCGCGTTGGAATAATCGGTTAGCACCTGCGAAACGGAATAAGCAGGATCCAGCAAAATGAGCGTCCGACAGCTCGGCCTCGCGGCTGATTAAATAATTTAAATAGGTATTGATATAAGCCATGAAGTGATCATAAGTATATGCGTTCCTGGTCACTATTTAACAAAGCGGCCGCCACCAACCCATAAGGCGTGACATTGGATGATCGGTCGATGGCATTAATAACCCGAAACCCCAATTCACGGCAAAAAGTATTTAGCTCCTTGGACGTCATTTTAGCGACAGGGTTGGCCTGATTGGCCTCCAGCAAGGATAGCGATATGGGTTTATGAAACCGACGTTGAACCCGGCCCCACCTCTTTTTTAAAAATTTCCTGGCCCGGATGCACCTGCCAAATACTTTCAGGTTTTTTCTCGCCGCCTTCTTGTTCGTGCAGGTACGACTTTTCCTCCAGAACCCGATCATAGCCAATAAAAATGGGGACGAAGGACATTTCCTTGCAGGCTTTGTTTTTATAGGCATTCAGCAATATGGAAAGGAATCCCAGTTTGGGGGTGAGCAGTTTCCCTGAACGACTTCGGGTTCCTTCCACATAGATTTTTATATTAAACCCTTCCTGGAGAAGCTTATGAATGTATTCCGAGAACACTTTGGAGTAGAAAGCAGCCCCTCGAAAGGTGCGTCGTATGGAGAATCCGCCGCCTGGCCCGGGCGAATGGTACCAAAAGGTGGGAAGAACATGTTCTTTCCGGCAACGATATGCGGCGCGGGCAAATTATTCATATACAGAATGTATGGCAGAATAAGATAATCCATATGGCTCTTGTGGCAGGGGACAAATATCAACGGACCTTTTCGGGCGCTGCCTTAAGATGAAGAAAAATCTCTTTGTTAACGGCCACGTTCGTCGAACATGGAATTGATTAGCCATCCGACGATGGGAGCGACGGCCTTGACAAATGTAGGTGAGTAGCGGGCGGCAATTTCATCGACATATCCGGCGGCTTGTTTGCGAACCTTGTGAATCGGAATCTCTTTTGTTTCAGCGTGATGAACGCATATATTCTCGCAAGCGCCCACTGGTGAGAATCTCTTCCCGATTCCTCATGGAATTTGATAATCGGGCCCGTGATACTTTGCCGGTGAAGATTGATTTTTTTAAGCAGTTTGCGGCGAAGCAACAAGGCCAAGTGATCATCTTGATGGCGCCAATGCTCCGGGACCGCTAGGAAATCATTAGATTTAAGGGGCCGGCGATCTCAACGAATACCTTTCCGGGTTTTCTGATCATGGTGACCACCCGGCGGAGTTTGCCGGGTTTATGCCGACTGCCAAAAATTATATCAATAAACGTCATTTTTCGGCTGATTGGCTTTCGATCATAAAATTGGAGTTGGGGAATCAGAATTATGGGCCGTTTCGTTTTCCGTTGAAGGGTTATTAAAATATTTAAACGGGTCGGTCTTGGTATTGACAAACCAGCGGTCAAAACCTCTTTTTCCCACCAAAGAGACAATGCCGGCCTTATTTCCCGTAAGTGATCGTTCAATATAGCCACTTTTATAAGGCGTGAGGATATGGCGCTTGAAAATGGCGTGGTGGGTATGGGTTAAAAAAATCCGAAAGAGTCGGGACAATCGTTGCCAGATTACCACATTGTGGTCTAACCAGATTTCAGGCACGGGTAAATTAAGCAAGCCATAACGGGTGTGGTAAAATAAGTATTCAAAATTGCTTCGAAATTTATTTACATAAATAACGATGGCACCCTCAGGGGACTGGCGAACCAGGTAATCTGGTCCGGATCAATGCGAATGCCTGAGTAAAAATGTTTTAAAAACCATCTCGATATTTGTCCTGTGGGATAGGGTAAATGACATAGGTAATGATCCCGACTGCCCCGAATCAAGCGGTTGAATATCGTTTTGACCCTTTCCCCCAGCCCGGATTGTCGTAGTTTTTTTATCATGGTTCATCAATTATGCCACGGTAGTCGTGGCTTAATGTTATGGGTTAATTTTATCGATCAGGATTCGGCGCCTGTTAATGAAACCCAACCCGGCCGGCATTTTATTCGTCTTCAGATGCGGATTGGGGCCTACCCGATGCGACGCTCTTTAAGCGGTCTTGAACGGTACCAAATGCCATTTGGCTTTGCAACCATACATTATTTTTACGCTTGCGTTCTTTTTTTTCGTGTGGTAGGATTTTTGAATATTTTGGGAATTGATGGCATGGCTATTTGGGTGTGTTGGGTCAATTTGGCAACTGAAACCAAATGGCCGACAAATGGCCAATGTGAAAAAAATTATATGCAGAACAACAATAAGGAGGGTGTATTTCAATGAAAACGTTAATTGGTGGCGCGGTTGCAGCAGTTCTTGGGTTAATCGGAATTTCCGTCTGGTTCGGTGAATTCCTTCAGGTTATTGCCGGTGTGTTACCGATTATGTTGCTCTTAGGCGGTGGGTTGGCCCTTTATCTGGGATTTGATGAGTTAAAAGATACCTGGAAGAAAGACAGCAATCCCATTGATATGACCGCTAGTGATGACAGTGAAAAGTATAAGCAAGAGATTGATGATCTGAAAAAAGAGATCGATACCCTGAAAACGGACAAAGCGTAGTTCCCAGTTCATTCGTTAAAAATAAGACACCAAAACCCTGCATGCCTTTCGGCGGCAGGGTTTTTTTATCTTTTTTATAACGAACAGCACCGGTACAACCCCCGATTTCTCCGAGGCTGGTCGGTTTATTCAGCTTTGATTTCAATGAGCGGCCGTTATTCCAGCCACGGCAAGCGCATCCGCGCGCTCATTTTCCGCTATGCCTGAATGCCCGGGAACCTTTATTAATTTGATATCTTCAAATTGCGATCCATTAGTTGTTTGACTGAGTCGATAAGCCCGGTGTTTTTTTTGGCCTCCCATCCGAGGGTCAAACCCCCAGGGCATAAGCACTGTCCGTATACACGCGCACGGGATGATGGGTCTTTTTTAACGCGGCCAACCCAGCCCGGATCGCCTCCAGCTCGGCCACATTATTGGTGGCCCGACCGATTGGTTTAGAAATCTCTTTTTCTTTCGCCCCATAGCGCAAAAGGACGCCGATACCGGCTGGTCCCGGATTGCCTGATGAAGCACCATCCGTGAAAATAATGACGGCATTTGGTTCCTGGTCCGTTTCATAGATTGCGGCCCTTCTTCGTTGGGATTTTTACTTCATGACGGGATCTTTTTTTGCCGGTATGTTTTGTCTTCAATTGTTTGGAGTCTATTGCCGTGACGCTCTTTTGCTGCACCCAGTATTCATAATCCTGCTTTAAGGTTATATTTGATCAATACCTTTTCATCTCTGACGATGGGGCTCTCCTTCCTGTCGACCATCATCCATACCTTATTTCCTTTAAACTGTTTACGCTGCCAAAGAACTTCAACTCTGCTCATCTGATTTCCCGCTCACAACCCTTGTCATATAAGAGGTAGGGGCGGCTTTCGGTTCGATGAACATCTGCCAATGCCGGTCGCCATGATTTTCAATGGTGTCCATGGGTTCCAGATTTTCGATTCGACGGCGGAGATCCTGGTCCCCGATGATCAAGTCCATGGGAAGGCGCTCATATTCGTATTCGTAAGGCGGTGTTTGTATATTCGAAAGTCATCGGGATGGGTTCCATGATCGCCTGCATCAGGTTCAATGTTAAATGATATGGGCTAAAGGAATGACGGATCGGTTATATGAATCTGAAACCCATGGCACAGTCGTGCCTTTCCATTTGTTGGCAACAGGTTCAAAAGCCGCCGGCCGTAAAACCGCTCCCATTGTTGCCGGCCGCCAATGAAGGCCATGATTTTTTCAGGGTCCGTGTAAGGCGCACCAAAAAGCTCAAAGGGCAACACGGTTCCCCTGCCTTCGGAAACGTTGGTTCCCTCCCACAAGCACCTGGCCCGGGTAAACCAGGCAGAAGTCGGCGTCGGGAGATTGGGCGACGGTGGTACCCAGAATAAACCGGTATCACTGAAAAACATATTGCGGTGCCAACCGGTCATGGGGATAATCGATAAATCGCATCCGATTTTAAATGGTCATTGATCAACAGGCGCAAGCTCCGCCATGGTCAATCCATGGCGCATGGGGATTTCATAGCGCCCCACAAAAGAGGCCCATTCCGGTTTCAACATGTTTCCTTCCACTGACAATCCGTTTACCGGATTGGGCCGGTCGAGAACCAACACTTTTTTACCATGTTGTCTGGCGGCTTCAAGGCAGTAAGAAACAGTATAGATAAAGGTATATACTCGCGTACCCACATCCTGAAGATCGATTATCAAGACATCCAGGTGGCTCAGCATATCAGCCTGGTAGGGATCCGGGTTTTCGCCATAAAGACTGAACATCGGGATATCCAATTTCGGGTCCCGCATGTGGGTTGATTCCACCATGTTGTCCTGTTTTTCGGAAAAAAAACCGTGTTGAGGAGAAAAACAGGGCGGTCAGTTGGCCGGGAAAACGCGTCATTGATCAGTTCACGGGCATGGCGCAACTGACCGTCCACTGATGCCGGATTGCACAACAGCCCCAGATCGTCGTCCCGGATAAATATTCAGGCGGGGACTGCATCATATTTTCAAGGCCGGTTTGAACCGATTTCATTGACATTATCCCATACGGGATGATAACATGATGCAGGGCGTCGATAAGTTGGCCGGGTGCTTATTCTCTGGAAGGAGTATAGCATACGGGCTGAATTTGACGAAAGTGGCGCTGCAAAAAGTTGGTCTAGTTCGCTATGAATCGTCTTCGGCACGGCTTGACAAAAGAGGACGTTGAAAATACAAACGGGCTTCGGCATTAATTGGGCTGTAAAAAAATAAGGTGTAAGATTGGCGACGGGGATATCAATCTTGAAGGCATTGTGGTTGTCGTGGGGAACTACGGCAGCGGCAAATCGGAAGTTACCATCAATTTGGCGGTTCATCGGCTTGCAGGCGGGTATTGATGTGCGGATTGCCGATCTCGATCTGGTCAATCCCTATTTTCGAAGCCGTGAGGTGCGTGGTACGCTCGGCCAAATGGGAATCGAAGTGGTAATACCACCGGAACGTTACGTTCATGCCGACCTTCCCATCTTGAGCCCCAAAGTGGCCGGGTATGATCCGTCAGCCGAGTCAGTTAACCCTTCTGGATGTCGGTGGTGATGAATGTCGGGGCAACGGTATTATCGTCTCTATTCGATGTGCTACAAGATCAATCGGTGCAGATGCTTCAGGTGATTAATCCCTATAGGCCGTATACCGATACGCTTGAAGGTTGTTTGAAAATAAGGAAAAGATTGAGATACGCTGCCCGGATGACGGTTACCGGATCTGGTGGGAAACGCCAATTTGATTGACGAAACAACCCTTGATGATATTATTAATTGGCTATACATTCGTTTGCGTAAGCTATCCGATCGAAAGTGAACTTCCGCTGATTGTTTATCACTGCTGAGAAAAGAGTTCTGGATGGGGTCGATCCAGATCGGTTTTCCTGCCCGGTGCTGCCTATTCATCGCCAGCTCGTTCCTCCCTGGCGTTCACCGGCCGGCTTTCAGGAGTCAAGGCCCGGGTCGAAAAATTGGGGCCAGGCTGATGGGAAGCTCCATGGTAATCAAGGGACCGGGGCAGGATTTGGTTCAATGCGGCCCTTGGAAATGATGAAAGAGGAGTTGACGAAATGACATATAAATATTCTATTGATATTGAATACTGCAAAGGTTGCGGCTTGTGCGTCACCGTATGTCCCGAAAAATGTATTGGAAATTGTCAACCAGCGTGAGCCCAAAAGGTTATTTTCCGGCCTACCAGGCACGTCCCGATGATTGTGTTTTTTGTGCCACCTGTTGTCGTATCTGCCCGGACGTGGCCATCACCATCACTGAAACAGTTGAAGACAAGCCGTCGTCGTAAGTAAGGGAGGAGACAATGGGTAAAGTCTTAATGAAAGGCAATGAAGCCATCGGCGAAGCCGCCATTCGGGCCGGGTGTTTAAACTATTTTGCCTATCCGATTACGCCCCAATCGGAAGTGGCCGAATATTTGTCACGGCGTATGCCGGAAGTGGGGGGCGTATTTTTACAAGGAGAAAGTGAAGTGGCCGTATCATATATGATTTTCGGTGCAGCCGCTTGTGGTGAGCGGGTTTTCACGACTTCGTCCAGTCCCGGTATCAGTTTGATGTCCGAAGGGATCAGTTATATCGCCGGTGCGCAATGTCCGGCGGTTTTTGTTAACATTATGCGGGGAGGCCCCGGTCTAGGCGGCATTCTGCCTTCCCAGGCAGATTATTTTCAATCCATCAAAGGAGGCGGCCATGGCGATTATAAAATGCTGGTCATGGCGCCGGCCAGTGTTCAGGAGGCTGTGGAAATGGTGATGCAAGCATTTCCCGCTGGCCGAAAAATACCGCAATCCGGTGATGATTTTAGGTGACGGCCTTATCGGCCAGATGATGGAGCCGGTAGCCTTTCCCTGATAATTATAATCCGATTCGAGCAACAAAGATGACTGGGCCACCAGCGGTATGGATGCACCGGGACGCGACAACGCGTAACCTGGTTAAATCGCTTTACCTGGATCCCGATGAATTAAATGCGCATAACCTTATGCTTAAGGCCAAATACGAGCGGATGGCGCCGGAAGAGATCCGCTATGATTCGTACAATACCGATTCGGATTATGAATGCTCTTATTGTTAGTTATGGCACCATGAGTCGTGTTTGCCGAACGGCTATTGATAACCTGAAAAAAGAAGGTATCGAGATGTGGGTTCATTCGGCCCCAGACGCTTGTTTCCGTTTCCTGAAAAGGCCGTGCAGAGCGCTGCCGTCAAGGCAAGCTGTCAACGGGTGTTTATAGCATTGAAATGAATATGGGGCAGATGGTCGAAGATGTGCGTCTGGCGGTGAGGGCGAAACGACCGGTTAAGTGGTACGGTAAATGCGGTGGCGATGTACCGACCCCGGAAGATGTGATGGGGGCGGTGAAGGTGTGATTGGCGATTTATGATTGAAGATTGACGATTGGTAGGAACCCAAGGTTAAGAGCGGTCATTATCAATCGACCTTAACCACGCTTCAATTTTTTAAGAGGAGACTAATCCATGGGAAAGACATTTCAACGACCCGAAGCCCTTTCGGACGCGGTTACTCATTATTGCCCTGGATGCACGCATGGCGTCATCCATCGGCTGGTGGCTGAAGTCATTGATGAACTGGGTATCCGGGGACGTACCGTCGGAATTGCGCCGGTGGGATGCGCGGTGCTGGCGTATAACTATTTTACTTTTGATTTCCAGGAGGCCGCCCATGGCCGTGCACCGGCCATGGCCACCGGGATCAAGCGGGTTCGTCCTGATTTGATGGTATTTACCTATCAGGGAGATGGGGATTTGGCCAGTATCGGCATGGGCTGAGATCATTCATGCCGCCAACCGCGGCGAGAAGTTTACCACCGATTTTCGTCAATAACGCTGTTTACGGTATGACTGGCGGCCAGATGGCTCCTACCACCATGCCCGGACAGCGAACAACCACATCTCCCATGGGGCGCGATACCGGAAGTAGTTGGTATGCCCATCAAGGTGGCCGAACTGATTGCTACCTTGGAAACGCCGGCCTATGTTGTTCGACGGGCGGCGATCCGGCCCAAATATATCGTCAAAGCTAAAAAAGCAATCAAGCAGGCCTTCATCTATCAAATGGAAAATCGTTGTTTAGTTTTGTTGAAGTCATCAGTAATTGTCCCACGAACTGGGGGATGACGCCGGCGGAATCTCTGGATTGGGCAGAAAAGCACATGTTACCCTACTACCCTTTAGGTGACTTTAAAACTCCGGATCAAGAACGGCTGGCGGCTTAAATATCCCCACACGGACTTTTAATTAAGAGGTTACCATGCAAAGTGAAGTCATGTTTGCCGGGTTTGGCGGTCAGGGAATCCTGCTGATCGGAAAAATTCTGGCCCATACGGCCATGGAAGAAGGGCATGAAGTGGCATGGATTCCTTCCTACGGCCCGGAAATGCGCGGCGGTACCGCCTATTGCACGGTTGTAATCAGTGATCGGCCCATCGGCTCCCCCATTATTCGTAATCCCTTGCACCTGGTAGCCATGAACCGACCGTCCCTGGAGAAATTTGCACCGATGGTGAAACCCGGGGGTGTCATTTTTATCAACAGTTCACTGATCGATATTAAATCGGATCGGAATGATGTGGATGAACTAGTCCGTACCAGTGGTCGATATTGCCAAATCAATCGGGAATGCCCGGGCCGCCAATATTGTCGCCCTAGCGTCCTTTGTGGCACGCTCCAGGTGGTAGACCTTGACCAGTTGCGCGAGTGTGTCAAAGAGGAATTTGCCCAAATAAGGAAAAACTGATTCCGATCAACATGAAAGCGATCGAAGCGGGTTAAAAGCGGCTCAAGGCGGATTGAAACCATCGTGAATCCAGAACCCATGTCACTCACCGTTCCCGAACATATCCTGCTCGCTTAAACCATACCTTCCGGGAAAACCGATCGAAGAGCTTGAGCGGGAATATGGTATCCGAGACTCCATAAAACTAGCCTCTAATGAAAACCCGCTTGGGCCCGTCTCCCATGGCCATGGATGCCATTCGGTCGGTTCTGGATAACATGCATCGGTATCCGGATGATGGGGGGCATGAATTGATTCATCGATTGGCGACGCAATTGTCTGTGGCCCCGGAAACCATCGTGTTGGGTAACGGATCAGATGAGGTGCTGACCATGCTCGCGCGGGCATTTTTGAGTCCCGGTGATATCGGCGCTCATCCCGCAACCCTCATTTTTGATGTATGAGTTGGTGGTTCGGTGGGCAGGTGCAGAATGCCGGTTTGTTCCTTTAAATGGTCTGACCATTGATCTCGAGGCATTAGCCGGCCCAGGTTACCGAGACTGTCGCATGGTTTTTTTATGTAACCCCAATAATCCCACCGGAACTGTTATTTAAGCGCAAGGCCTTTGACGCTTTTCTTGAAAGTATTCCATCCGGATCTGGTGGTGGTGGTGGATGAAGCCTACGGGGAATTCGTAAGAGCAGATGATTGTCCCTCGTGGAACCGAATATATTCGACCATGATCGGGCCGTCGTGACCCTGCGTACGTTTTCCAAGATTTATGGCCTGGCGGGACTAAGGATTGGCTATGGCCTGATGGCACCGGACATCGCCGCCATCCTCCATCGGGTGAGATTCCGTTTAATGTGAACATCCCTGCCCAGGCAGCGGCCATGGCCGCTTTGGAGGATACCGGGTTTTCGGGAAAAAACCCGACATCTGGTCCACGATGGCCTGGCCTATCTCGCCGGCGCCCTGGATGAATCTGGGGTTTCGCTATTTTCCCACCGAAGCCAACTTTCTGCTAATTGATGTGGACACGTCCGCCGCCGATATTTACGAACATTTGCTTCGACAGGGCGTGATCGTCCGTTCCATGGCCGCCTATGGTTACCCCCATTATATTCGTGTGAATGTCGGCTTGCCGGAAGAAAACAGGCGACTCATCGAGGCGCTTGCGAAAATTTCGGTCCCAAGAATAGTGCGGTGTGAACATGACATCTCACTGCCGGCCTCGTAGACAAATCGTTTATCGTTACCATCGACGGACCAGCCGGCTCCGGAAAAACCACGGTCAGCCGGCTGGTAGCTGAAAAACTGGGCTTCGACTATGTGGATACTGGCGCCCTTTACCGTGGCATTGCTTTTGCTGCCGTTCGCTCGGAAATCAGCCTGACCGACGATGTCGCCCTTGATCGACTCTGCCGGTCGTTATCCATTCGGCTGATACGGGCTGAACAGGGGTTGCGTGCTTTGGGTGAACGGAGCGGATATTAGCGAGAAATTCGGACGCCGCATATCTCCATGTCCGCCTCGGCGGTTTCTGCCCGACCGGTGGTTCGCCGAACTATTTATTGAAATTGCAGCGGGATCTGGGCCTTCAATCGACGAGCCGTATTTGAAGGGCGGGATATGGGAACCGTGGTTTTCCCTCATGCTGAAGTTAAATTTTTTCTGGATGCCGATGTGAACGTCCGGGCCAAACGAAGATATCGTGAATTGAACCATGGGGCGGATTTGACGTTTGAGCGGGTTAAAGCGGATATGGTTCAAAGGGATACCAATGATGCTTCGCGGGTTGTGGCGCCTCTGAAAGCAGCCGATGACGCTGTGCAGCTGGATACGACGGTGCTGACCATCGACCAGGTCGTGGCGCGGATTGTCGATAGAGTGGTCGCTCGCCTGAGCCGCACACCGGGACGTAACCAGGCCTATATATGCGGCCAATATGTTTGGCCGATCCCTCTCCTCTTCAAGAAAGCATCTCAACAATTTCTTACCCGTACGCCATTTTTTGGTTGTATATCCATTTTTACTTTGTTACATGGGCAAGGTTATGCGTTTTCAACCGTTTTTCGAACAGACAAGCGCATAAACAAATTGGCTAAGGGGGATTAACTTAATGAACGATGTAGGTGAAAACATGTCAACCAATCAAATGAATGAAAACCAATCACAGGACACAGATGCAGCCCCGGTGAATGATCTTGAGGTCACTGCCGAAATGGCGACGGATTCAGAAATGGAAGGTTCACCGGTAAGCGGGAGCGATGCGGATGCACAACCCAATGAGGCATCCGAGACACCGGCTGATGTATCTCCAGATATAGCTTCTGGCGATGAAGCTTCCGGCGATATTGCTTCCGGCGATGAACCGGAAACGATGGAATCCTTGATGGAGATGTACGAAGAGAGCTTCAAACAATTCGAAGAAGGTCAGGTCGTAACCGGCCGGATTATCTCCATCGATAAGAATCATGTCCTTGTGGATATCGGGTACAAATCCGAAGGTCAGATCCGCATTGAAGAATTTATCAATGAAGAGGGTAATACCGATGCGGCGATTGGTGACAGTGTTGAGGTCATGGTCGAATTCTGGGATGACGAAAATGAAGTTGTTAACCTATCAAAAGAGAAAGCCGAAAAAGTAAAGGTCTGGGACGCCATCAAACAGGCCTATAAAAACGAAGAACCCATTGAGGGCGTTATTACCAGTCGTGTGAAGGGTGGCTTTTCCGTTGATGTTGGGGTTCAGGCTTTTTTACCCGGATCCCAGGCGGATTTACGTCCCGTGCGTCACCTTGATGATATTGTCGGTGGCACATTCAAATTCAAAGTGTTAAAATTTAACCGTAAAAGAAGCAATATTGTCCTGTCCCGACGGGTTCTGATGGAATCCGAACGGGAATCAATGAGGACGGATACCCTGGCGTCGATTTATGAGGGCAAGGAAGTCGAAGGGCGAAGTTAAAAATATTACCGAATATGGTGTGTTCGTCGATTTGGGCGGCGTGGACGGCCTGCTGCACATTACCGATATGTCCTGGGGCCGTGTCAAACATCCGTCCGATCTGTTTTCAGTCGGAGACAACATCACCGTAAAGATACTGAATATCGATCTTGAAAAAGAGCGTGTGTCGCTTAGGGGTTAAACAATTGACGCCGGATCCGTGGCTGTCGGCAGAAGAAAAATATCCGATCACAGAGCGGGTCATTGGGCGAGTGGTCAGCCTGACCGATTACGGCGCTTTTGTCGAACTGGAAGAGGGTATCGAAGGATTGATCCATGTGTCGGAAATGTCCTGGACTCGCAAAATTCGACACCCATCCAAAGTGGTTTCCGTTGCAGATGAGGTCGAGGCCGTTGTTCTGGACATCAAACCCAAGAACCGACGCATTTCCCTTGGCATGAAACAGGTGGTTCCCAATCCCTGGGACGAGATTTCGGAAAAATACCCCATCGGAACGATCATTGAGGGTAAAATTAAGAATATCACCGATTTCGGTATGTTTGTGGGTATCGATGAAGGGATCGACGGACTGGTTCATATTTCAGATATTTCCTGGGTCAAACGGATTAAACATCCTTCCGAACTATATAAAAAGGGTGATATGGTTCAGGCCAAAGTGCTGGACATCGATAAAGAAGGGGAACGATTCTCGCTGGGGATAAAACAGCTTGAACCTGACCCGTGGAGTACGATCAGCGACCGCTACGACGTGGGCAAAGAAATCACCGGTACCATTACCAATGTCACCGACTTCGGTATTTTTGTGGAGTTGGAGGAAGGCATTGAGGGGTTGGTGCATGTTTCGGAGATCAGTAAAGAGAAGATCAAGACGCCTGTGGATATGTTCCAGGTCGGCGATCTGCTCACGGCCAAAGTAATGAACATCAACGGCGAAGAACGACGCATCGGCCTCTCCGTCAAACGGATGGAAATGGAGGACGATCAGGGGCTGCTAAATGATTATGTCAATACGGCCAAGGCGCCCACATCAACCTTTGGTGAAATTTTAAGAGAAAACCTTCAAGAAAAATTTGAAAATAAACGGGTAGAGCCAACCGTAGCGGAAGAAACCGAAGCGACCGAAGCGACGGAAGCAACGGAAGAAACCGAAGTAGCGGATGAAACCGAAGTGGTGGATGGTGACGATTCGGATTCTTCCGAGGCCGGTTCGGTTGAAGATAGCCAGAGTGATAATCAGGATGACGACCCCAAAGCAACCGAGAATCCTGCGGAGTAGCTTCCACCGTTTATCTTTATGAGCCAACCTTTGTGGCCGTATCCGGATCATAGGATACGGCCTTAAAAATTGTGTTCCTGCAATAACCTCCTGAGGTACCGGGTAATATAACGATGTTTGCTCGCAGACACCCACTTCTTTATTCACTCCTTATTTTTGCGGGTATTGTGTCCGGTACGCTCATTGTGCTGGCCCTGATTATCACGATTGGGTTCAATCGAGCGGTCGGCTACCGTAGCGGCCAATCATCCGGCAAGGAAAAAGTGGGCGTGGTGGAGCTATCAGGGGTGATTACCGATGCCCGTACGCCCATTCGCCATTTAATAGGATTCCGCGAAGATAAATCGATTCGGGCGATTGTGCTTCGGGTTGATTCTCCCGGCGGCAGTGTCGGCCCGGCGCAGGAAATTTACCGTGAAATCGTAAAAACCAAAAAGACGAAGAAAATAGTTGTATCCATGGGTACGTTGGCGGCTTCCGGTGGCTATTATGTGGCCGCCGCGGCGGATAAGATCATGGCCAATCCCGGAACGATCACCGGTAGTATTGGTGTGATTATGGGATATGCGAATTTTGAAAAGCTGCTGGAAAAGATCGGATTGGTTCCTGTTGTCGTGAAAAGCGGCCAATATAAGGATATGGGCTCACCGACCCGCACCATGTCATCCGAAGAAAAAAAATTGCTCCAGGAGGTGTCTGACGGCATCCATCGGCAATTTATTCAGGATATCGCCGATGGTAGGGGGTTGACGGTTGACCAGGTTCGAAAAGTTGCCGACGGCCGGATTATCACCGGCGAGGCAGCACTGCAGGCCGGGTTGGTTGATCGTTTGGGTAATATGGAAGATGCCGTTCAATGGGCCGGGAATCTGGCAGGCGTTAAAGGAACGGTTGAGGCGGTATATGCTCGCGACAAGGAAATCCCTTTTCTCAAATACCTTTTCGAGTCAACATTAAATCTCATCACGGAAAAAGTGCTCTATCAGCAATTGCGTCCGGCTTTGCTCTATCTCCCGGCCAAATAACCTACCGATTATTCAAAGCTGCTCACATCCCCCAACCCTTCACGAATCACCTCCGGCGTATCATCAATCAGGGAAATGACACTGGAAGGTCGCCCTGGGACAACGCCACCATCAATCACGACATCTAAACGCTTCCCGAAATATTCATGAATAAGGGACGGATCATAAAAAACGGTGTTGTCGGCCGCTTTCGCGCTTGTAGAGAGAATCGGCCGCCCAAGTCCCTCAACCAGCTTGATACAAATGGCATGATCCGGCACACGGATCCCTGCGGTTTTTCGCTTGGTCAGCATCATTTTCGGCACTTGGCGGGAGCCCTCAAGGATAAAGGTATATGGGCCAGGCAGCAAACGGCGCATGGTTTTGTAAGCGTAGTTGGAAACCTTGGCATATTGGCTGATATCTTTTAAATCCGAGCAGACAAAACTGAACGGTTTGGACTTTTGTCGCTGCCGGATTTGATAGATTTTGGAAATGGCCTTTTTGTTCATGATATCACAACCGATACCGTAAAATGTATCCGTAGGATAGGCGATGATGCCACCTTTGTCTAAAAACTTTACCACCCGGTCGATCAATCGTTGCGGGGGATTAAGTGGATTTATTTTGAGAAGCATGCTTTGTGCGATTTTTTTTTATTTTATCAAATGCCAAATTATCACAATGCGTTAAATAAATGACAATGTTTACGCTTGTCAACATTGAAAAAATGTCGTTGCGAATCAAGAGGGCATTTGTTACACCCCATTCCAAAAAGTGCTGAACGATTCCCGGTGGTTTTTAAAAAACCAATATCTTCAAACTACGTTAAAGTCGATTTCCCAAGGCGTCTAAGCCGACGCCCATCAAAATAATGTAAAATCGGATATTTATTGGGATTGTTCGCGAAATTGTCGCATCTTTTTCACGATTATATCACCGTCATCGGTGGAGGTAAAAATGAACCTGATCACCCCGCAAGAGAGCTATTCTTTTGACGATCTGTTATTGATGCCCGGTTATTCGGACGTATTACCCAAGGATGTGAGTGTGGCAACACAGCTCACGCGGCGAATTGCCTTGAATATACCCATTGTCAGTGCGGCCATGGATACCGTGACCGAGGCCGCCACAGCCATCAGTATGGCGCGTGCTGGTGGTATCGGATTTATCCACCGCAACATGAATATTGATAGCCAGACCCGCGAGATCGACAAGGTAAAAAAGTCGGAAAGCGGTATGATTGTGGATCCGATGACGGTGCATCCCGACCAACTAGTGGGAGCCGTGCTTGAACTGATGGGGCAATATCGAATATCCGGCCTTCCGGTTGTTCAAGATCAACAATTGGTGGGGATTGTGACCAACCGGGATTTGCGTTTTGAAACCGATATGGACAAAAAAGTAGCGGAAGTCATGACGTCGGAAAACCTGGTCACGGTAGAAGAGGGGATTACCCTTGAAGCCTCAAAACAACTACTGCATGAACATCGGATTGAAAAACTGCTTGTGGTAGATAAAGCCGGCCAATTGGTTGGCCTGATCACCATCAAGGATATCGAAAAAATAAAAAAGTACCCTTACGCCTGCAAAGATAAAATGGGACGCTTAAGAGCCGGTGCCGCTGTCGGTGTCGGACCTGATATGGTCGAACGAACGGGAGCGTTGCTGAAAGCGGGTGCCGACGTGATCTGTATCGACACTTCCCACGGCCATTCCAGAAATGTGCTTGATGCGGTGATTGAACTAAAGAAAACCTTTTCCGATATAGAACTGGTCGCCGGCAATGTGGCTAATGCCGAGGGGGCTAAGGACTTAATTGACGCCGGCGTGGATGCGGTTAAGATCGGTATCGGACCCGGCTCCATCTGTACCACCCGCATCGTTGCAGGGATTGGCGTCCCCCAGGTTTCAGCCATTATGAATTGCCGCGAAGTCGCCGCTAAGGCGGGTATTCCGCTGATTGCCGATGGCGGGATAAAATTTTCAGGTGATGTCACCAAAGCCTTGGCCGCCGGTGCCCATTCGGTCATGCTCGGTGGACTGTTTGCGGGAACCGATGAAAGCCCTGGTGAACAGGTGCTTTTTCAGGGGCGAAGCTATAAAGTTTACCGGGGAATGGGATCATTGGAGTCCATGAAAATGGGCAGCAAGGATCGCTATTACCAGACCGAAGAAGCCGAAGATGACAAGCTGGTTCCCGAAGGCATTGTGGGACGCGTTCCATATAGGGGGTCGCTGGCCGCCAACATCTTTCAACTCCTCGGTGGTTTAAAAGCTGGAATGGGGTATGTTGGCTGCCGCACGCTTGAAGAACTCAGAGAAAAGGCGCGTTTTCAAAAAATCAGTGCCGCCGGCATGCGCGAAAGCCATGTTCATGATGTGATTATCACCAAAGAGGCCCCTAATTATCGGATTGAATAGCGGTTTAGGAACCAGGCGATTCTATCATAGGATAATAAAACCATGGCTGATGCCGCCCCCGATTTTGTTCATCTACACCTACACACCCAATATAGCCTTTTAGACGGTGCGATTCGAATCGATCCCCTGTTGAAACAGGTAAAGGATTTCGGTATGGCGGCCGTCGCTGTTACCGATCACGGCACCATGTTCGGGGCCATCGACTTTTACCTCAAAGCCAAAGCGGCTGGGATTCGACCGATAATCGGCTGTGAGTGCTACGTGGCACCGGGTCGGATTGACGATCGCACCCAAAAAAGCCGATCCCATTTGATTTTACTGGCCGAAACCACAGACGGATATCGAAATTTATGTCGCTTGGTCAGTATTGCCAATCTCAACGGTTTTTACTACCGTCCGCGGGTAGACAAGTCCCTTCTAAGGGAGAACTGTGAAGGCATTATCGCCATGTCCGCCTGTCTGCAGGGGGAAGTTCCCCGGCTGATTGTCCAAAACGATATAGAAGCCGCCGACCGGGCTGCCCTGGAATATCAGGAGATTTTCGGTGAAGGGAATTTTTTCCTGGAAGTACAAAACAACGGCATTAAAGTTCAGGATCGAGTGAACGAGGCGCTGTTGGACATGAGTCAACGGCTTTCCATTCCCCTGGTGGCCAGCAATGATTGTCATTACCTCAAACAGGAGGATGTCACCGCCCATGAATTGTTGCTGTGCATTCAGACGGGGAAAACCATCCATGATCCCAATCGGTTCAAATTTCAAACCGATCAACTCTATTTTAAATCCAGGGACGAAATGGCCGCCGATTTTCTGGATTATCCCGGTGCTTTGGAAAATACGGTAAAAATAGCCAAACGATGTCATGTCGATTTTGATTTTGAAACGTTTCATTTCCCAAAGTTTAAATCCAACTCTGAAGACTCAGCCGAAGAAACTCTGCAGAAACAGGTGGCCGCAGGCTATCAGCGTATCATGGGCGCGATAAAACAGGATAATCCCCAGGTGGACCAGGCTGTTTACGATAATCGCCTGAAAGACGAAATGGCCATCATCATTAAGATGGGATTTGCCGGCTATTTCCTTATTGTGGCTGACTTTATCGCCTATGCCAAATCGCAAAATATTCCCGTGGGCCCGGGAAGAGGTTCTGCGGCCGGCAGTCTGGTAGCCTATTGTCTGGGAATTACCGATGTGGACCCACTATCCTATGGTTTGATTTTTGAACGATTCTTAAATCCGGCCCGTAAGAGCATGCCCGATATTGATGTCGATTTTTGTATCAACGGACGCGAAGACGTTTTTAAATATGTGGTGGATAAATACGGGGGCGAGGACTATGTGGCCCAAATTATCACCTACGGTAAAATGAAAACCCGCGCGGTGCTCAGAGACGTCGGGCGTGCACTGGACATCCCCTTGCCTGTCGTTGACAAAATTGCCAAGTTGGTGCCGGATGTTGTCGGGGTAAGCCTGGATGAAGCCCTGAAAAAAGAGCCGCGCATCAACGCCATTGCCGCAGAGAAACCGGAAGTGGCTGAGTTGATTAAAATCTCTCGGGTTCTGGAAGGGCTACCCCGCCATGCTTCTACCCATGCCGCCGGAGTGGTGATCGCCGACAAACCGTTAGTCAATTACATGCCCTTGTACCGAGGAAAACGGGGAGAAGTAACCACCCAGTACAGCATGAATTATGTTGAGAAAATTGGCCTGGTGAAATTCGATTTTCTTGGGCTGCGGAACCTGACCGTGATTAAAGAGGCCCTGCGGTTGATCGAGATGCAGGGCAAAAACATACCGGATATGGCCAAACTCGATCACAGCGATAGCGAGACCTACCGGCTGCTGCAACGGGCCGATACTACCGGCGTCTTTCAACTGGAAAGTTCGGGAATGAAAAACCTCCTGGCCCGGATTCGGCCTGAGCAGTTCGACGATATCATCGCCCTGGTCGCGCTTTATCGCCCGGGCCCATTGGAAAGCGGGATGGTGGATGATTTTGTGGAGCGCAAGCACGGGCGTAAGGAAGTGACCTATCTTTTGCCGGAACTGGAGCCGATTCTAAAGCCGACTTACGGTGTCATCGTTTACCAGGAACAGGTGATGAAGATTGCCAGTGTTCTCGCCAACTATCAGATGGCCGAGGCCGATGATCTGCGTAAGGCCATGGGTAAGAAAATTACAGCCATTATGGATAAGCATCGTTCCCGGTTTATTGAAGGGGCTCTCGATAATCAAATTCCCAAAGAAAAAGCGGAAACCATCTTTGACCTGATGGCTAAATTCGGGGGATATGGATTTAATAAATCCCATAGCGCTGCATATGCCCTGATTACCTTCCAGACGGCTTACCTTAAGGCCCACTATCCGGTGGAGATACTGGCGGCATTGCTCACGAGCGCTATGCATTCAACGGATGGCGTCGTTAAATACATCGCTGAATGTCGGCATCACAATATTGACGTATTGCCACCGGATATCAATGCCAGCGAAGTCACCTTTACCGTTGAGAATGAAAAAATTCGTTTTGGATTGGCAGCGGTTAAAAACGTAGGCGAAGGGGCCATCGAGGCGATGATCGCCCAGCGTACCGAAGGGGGCGTATTTGAAAACCTGTTTGATTTTTGCGAACGGATGGATTTAACCAAGTTTAATAAGCGTGTCATCGAGAGTCTGATTAAATGCGGTGCTTTTGATGGTAGCGGTACCTACCGATCCCGCTTAATGGCGGTGCTCGATGATGCGGTTGAACACGGACAGCGCGTCCAGCGTGAAAGGGATAATCCCCAAATGGGGTTGTTTGATTTTACCGGTGATGGCGATTCGGCCAGTGATTATCCACCGATACCTACCATTGATGAGTGGGCTTTGGATGAAAAACTGGTGCTGGAAAAAGAGGCCCTTGGTTTTTATGTCAGCGGCCACCCCCTGGATGCCTACCGCGCAACGGTGGAGAAGTATTCCGATGTGGATGCATTGACGCTATCGGAAAAAAAAGACGGGCAAACCGTCCGTGTGGGTGGCATTATTTCTGCCACCAAGGAGATTACATCCAGGAACGGCCGTATGGCGTTTGTCACTTTGGAAGACATCAATGGGGTCATGGAGGTGGTCGTATTCTCAAATCTGTTTTCACAGGTGGAACCCCTTGTCCGGGAGGGTGGTGTGGTTTTCGTTGAAGGCGAGGTTCAGAAAAGAGAAAATGATGCAAAAATCCTGGCGGGCAACCTTATTCCCATTGATCAGGCCGAGGAAACCTGGACTGCGGATGTCCATCTGTCCCTGGATGTTAACCGGGCGAACCGGGAAATATTGGGGCAGTTGAAAGCGATATTGGTAAAACATGCCGGCTCCTGCCGGGGGTACCTACATTTAACCGACCCTTTGAAGACCGATACAGTCATTGCCCTACCCGATGATTTAAGAATTGCCGCCGGATCAATGCTCAACCGTGATATTCATGATCTACTTGGATTTGACGCCATCCAGACCACGATTTTGCCCTTCGTGCCGATGGAAAACGAAAAGCGCAAACGTTATATTCGTCGTGTTAAATAAATCGAATAGAATAGAGAAGACAGTCTATTTGGGGAATAAACCTGAGAAACACAACCCTTGACTTGTGAGAGCGATGAATTAGCTGTCGAATGAATTTACCAACGGTTTGGCTAACCGCTTAATTTTCCAAGAACAGCTCTCTCTTTCTCACCCAATTCGGCACCGATCGTATTTAATAGAAGGGGAATGTCCGTTTCCGAAAGAGAATCCGGCTGTATTCCGATTTTTTCAAAGGCATCATCCAACAGAACATCTGCGACGGGTCCGACAAGTTCACTCAGCGTCTCCTGTAGGTTTTTTAGAAAGGACTCGCACGCTTGTTTTTTCATCGGCTTGTTGGCCTTAAAAATTCGGGCGATGCCTAAATTGCAGAGCTTATAAATTTTTGCGAGTACCTCTAATTCTGGCTGGCCTGATTCTGATATGACTTGCTCAACGGATCGGGTGCCATCGAGAAGAAGGGCAATTTTAAGTTCTTGTGAAGAAAACTGGTTGTCGGTGTTCGATTTTTCCATATCTATCTTAATGCACGTATCGTAGCTGGGTATCACGTCTTTTAGCTTTTCGACGCTCGCAGCGACTTTTTCCAAAGCAGATAAAAAAGAGCTGGTTTCAACACTTTTTATGTTTTTGGGGAGTGTGATTTTCTGTTTGGAGAAATGAGAGGTGACGCTTATCCAGCGACCGAAAAGTTTGGCAGCTTCTGTTCCAGTGGTATTTCCGGCCACGATCCCCGCTATTAGTCCCTCTTCAATGTAAACCTTCGCTTGGTTGCCAAACTTGTGATCAACGGTCAAAACGCCGCTTTCACCATTGTATACAAGGGTTTTGAGATCAGTAAGCAAAGAATTTTTCATTGAATGTTCCCTTTCCGGAGCGATTTCGGTCACAAGAGGTCGTTTTGGCCCTGCAGGCCGGAATCTTCATTGTTTAATACATACCGTGTTCATCCATTCGCCTGTACGCGTGACGTTTTACTACCTCTGTTATCCACCAATGATACCTCCTGCTATCTATCGATATATAGTCAAAGCCACTGAATAATTGTAATGAAATAGAAAATGTCAATAGTCCATCATCTATCAGGGAGAAAAAACATCCATGAATTTGTGCAAGAATAATGTAATAAGGATTACGAAATAATTTGGTATTAAGCCTTAAAGTCAAAAAAAAATTTATCTGTTATAATAAATATAAAAATATAAAGAGGTTAAAAATCTTTACCCTCATATAAAAAATGGCATGAAATTTGTATATTACCTTGGAAGACTTCATGAGTTTCCCATTTATTTATACACATATTTCATAGGAGGAGCGGTGTCCATCAAATTAAAACTGAATTTACTTTTATTGGTACTAGGAATCATTTCGTCTATATCGATTGCTTTTATTAACTATTACGATGCCAAAAACCGGATCTTCAATGAAGCCCTACGAAAAGCGGAGTTGATGTCTTCATTTGCCATGGCGGCAAGGACGTATACGGTTAAGACGATGCGTCCTTTGACAATGAAGGTCACCGAAGCCGGGAGTTTTCATCCGGAATTAATGGGCGGATTTTTTGTTGCCCGAGCCATTGCCGATATTTTTGCAGAAGCCCAGCCCGGATACTCATTTAAGCAAGCGGCCTTAAACCCGGTGAACTTCAAAAACCAGGCAACACCGGAAGAAGTTGAAATGGTCAGCTACTTATCCGATAATCGAAGTGCCAAATTAACAAAAGGGTTGATGGAAAAAAATGGGCAGCCGTATTTTTATGTGGCCCAGCCGGTCGTCGTTAAAAAGGGGTGTTTAAAATGTCACGACACTCCGGAAAATGCTCTTCCGGCCAGGGTTGAAAGATATCCGAATTTAAGTGGGTACGGTTATAAGGTCAACGAGGTTGTGGCTGCATTTGTTAACTATGTGCCCATCCAAAAGGCACTTGAGGAGTTAAAGGTTACCGCCATGAAAACGGTGGGGGTGGGTATTTGTTCAATTTTTGTCATCCTTCTGGTCATCTGGTATTTCATGAATGCGGTCATAACAAAACCAATTATCCATATTACCGGTTTGGCTGATAGTATGAGTCGTGGAAAAAACCTCGATAAGGAAGTTGTGTCAAACCAGAAGGGCGAAATCGGCGCCTTATACAACTCTTTTAATCGAATGCGAAAAAGCGTCGTTATGCTGATCAAGATGAACCAAAAAAAGAAATCGTAGCGCTATCCAAAAACAGACAGCCCTCTTTTCATTCAAATGAAATAGAGGGCTGTCTTTAAACCTTTGATACAATTGATACAATTCACATCGTCGCTAACAGGGAGATTAGATCGCCTGTTGGATCGGATTGGCTTTCAAATACTCCAGTCGGTTAAGTCCGTTAATATACGCCTTGGCACTGGCGTTAATGATGTCGGGGTCCGATCCCTTTCCCAATGCTATCAACCCGTTTTCTTTAAGCCGGACCGTTACTTCTCCCTGGGCATCCGTTCCTCCGGTTAGGGCACTGACCGTAAAACGAAGCAGTTCCGATTCGGTGTCGGTTAAATTGGCAATGGTATTAAAGGCCGCATCGATGGGGCCGTTACCATAACCGGCATTCTTCACAGAGCGACCGTTTATAGACAGACGTACGCTGGCCATGGGCATGACGGTGGTCCCACTGACAATTTGAAGATACTCAAGTTTGAAAACATCCGCCGTTCGCAGAACACCCTCGGCTACGATGGCCTCCAAGTCATCATCCACCACATGTTTTTTCTTGTCGGCCAAATCCTTGAATGCTTTAAATACGATCTTGAGCTCATCATCAGCCAGTTCATAGCCCAGGGCACTCAAGCGGTCCCTTAGCGCATGACGCCCGGAATGTTTACCCAGCACCAGCTCGCTGCGATTGAGCCCAACGGTTTCCGGTTTCATAATTTCGTAGGTCATGGGGTTTTTCAGCATGCCGTCCTGATGAATGCCTGCCTCGTGGGCAAACGCGTTGGCCCCGACAATGGCTTTGTTGGGCTGAACGATCATCCCCGTAATCATGGTCACCAGCCGGCTGGAGGGGTGGATCAGGGTTGTGTCAATCCCCGTTTCAAATGGCAAAAAATTGGGCCGCGTGTTCAAGGCCATGACGACTTCTTCCAGGGAAGTATTTCCGGCCCGCTCGCCAATGCCGTTAATCGTCACTTCAACCTGACGCGCGCCGGCGCTGACAGCTGCCAGAGTATTGGCCGTGGCCAGGCCCAGATCGTTGTGGCAATGGACGCTCACCACAGCCTGGTGGATATTGGGAGTATGGCTGCAAACGTACTTTACCAAATCGGCAAATTCATCCGGGATGGCATATCCCACCGTATCCGGCAGGTTAACGGTGGTGGCGCCGGCGGCAATGGCGGCTTCAAATACGCGACATAAAAAATCCCGGTCGCTGCGAGATCCGTCCTCGGCGGAAAACTCTACATCCTCCGTCAGGCTTTTGGCGTATGAAACAGCTTCAGCGGTGGCAGCGAGTACCTCCTCGCGGGACATATTCAACTTGTATTTGAGATGAATATCGGAGGTGGCGATAAAGGTGTGGATGCGGGGGAATTTAGCCTGTTGAACGGCACCCCAGGCCCGGTCGATATCATCTTTGCCGGTGCGGGCCAGGCCCGCTACCCGCAATCTTTTCATTTTTTGGGCAATCTGGGAGACGGCATTGAAGTCGCCATTCGATGCTGCCGGAAACCCGGCCTCCAGGACATCCACGCCCAGTTTTTCCAATTGGGTGGCCAGACGTAGTTTTTCAGCCGCATTCATGCTGGCCCCCGGCGATTGTTCACCGTCTCTTAAGGTTGTATCGAATATGGTTACTTTTTCCATGAGGGGTTGCTCCTTTCAATGGTCATTTTAACAGCGTAGGGATTAAAAAGTTTATTCATTTTATTTTGGAAACGAACATCTCCTCGAGCATCAGCCGGGGGTTGGGTATTTCATCCATCCCCGCGGCTTTTATTCCCCTTTTCATATCTTACTCCTTTTTTTATTTCTCTTTTTTGGACAATTTATACTGAAAACTGTCTTCAAGGGCCTGCCAGCTGGCTTCGATGATATCATGGGAAACACCCAGGGTGCTCCAGACTTCATCCTGATCCCGGGATTGAATAAAAACACGGACCTTAGCAGCCGTACCATCTCGGCCGTCAATGACACGTACTTTGAAGTCCACCAAGCGCATGTGGTCCAGGCCGGGGTAAAAACGGTTCAGGGCTTTACGAAGGGCATTATCCAGAGCGCTGACAGGTCCCTTGCCTTCGGCGGCCGTGATTTCTTCTCTGCCATCCACAGTGATTTTAACGGTGGCATGGGCGGTGCAAGACTGATCTTTGTCTTTTTCCATGGTGACCCGAAACGATTCCAGTTCAAATAAGGGCTGGTATTGCTTGGTCAGTTTTTCTACCAGGATTTTGAAGGACCCGTCGGCGATATCAAACTGATAGCCTTGATCCTCGAGATCCTTGATTTTGGAGACGATTTCCCGGCTGTTATATCCGTTACCACCCAGGTGAACGCCCATCTCCTCGGCTTTGTACTCAATATTGCTTTTTCCGGATAGATCCGAAATCAACACACGGCGGCTGTTTCCCACCAGGTCGGGGGTAATGTGCTCATAGGCCCGTGGTTCTTTTATCACGGCACTGACATGAATACCGCCCTTGTGGGCGAACGCACTTTTGCCGACGAAAGGGCGGTTGTTGGAAGGAACCAGGTTGGCCGTTTCACTGACAAAGCGCGACAGTTTTTTTAACATGGTTAGATTATTGATGGGGATACAGGGCCGATTCATCTTCAGGCAGAGAATCGGTATAATCGCTGTCAGATCCGCATTTCCGCAACGCTCGCCGTAGCCGTTGATGGTTCCCTGGACCATCGTGGCGCCCTGATTGATCGCCGCCAGACTGTTGGCTACGGCCACTCCGGAGTCGTTATGGGTATGGATGCCGAAGTTTATGGCTGGGGCACCTTTATAATTTACAGTCAATTGCGCTTTGACCTCAGCGATGATGTTTTCGATCTCCATGGGCAGACAGCCGCCGTTGGTGTCGCAAAGGACGACCATTTCGCTACCGTTATCGATGGCGGCATAAAGGGTCTGCATCGCATAATTAGCGTTATCCTTGTACCCATCAAAAAAATGTTCGGCATCGTAAATAACCTCGCGCCCCTGATCTTTTAGGTAGGCCACGGATTCGGCAATCATGGCCAGGTTTTCCCCCTGGGTGTTTTCCATGACTTTTTTAACATGCAGATCCCAGGTTTTACCGAAAATGGTTACCACCGGTGTTTCCGCTTCAATCAGGGTTTGGATATTTTGATCCTTTTCCGGTGAAGAGCCCGGCTTGCGCGTGGCCCCGAATGCGGTGATTTTGGCCATTTTAAAAGTCTCTTTTTTGGCCAATTCAAAAAAACGCATATCCCGGGGATTTGAGCCGGGCCATCCCCCCTCGATGTAATGGACGCCCATATTATCCAGGCGATGGGCGATGGCCAGTTTTTCTTCGGCTGAAAAACTGATGTTTTCACCCTGAGTGCCGTCCCTTAATGTTGTATCGTACAGGAATACGGGTTCCATGATCGTCACCTTTTTAGATTAACCCAACGGCTCGCGGCGTTGAAGATTCCCGGTTGTGAAACCCATAGATCTTCCGCCGCGTAACCTTTTTAAAGTTCCCGGTTTAAAGCTCTGGGCTTAGATCTCCTGGTTTTCCGGGCGAAGGGATCGAACCGCCTCGCCGGCCCGCCACATTTCCGAATTGTGGATGACTTCCAACTCTTTTTGTAATTGTTCCCGATAGTCGGAGGCACTGTTTTTATCCAGCACCCGTTGGGTCTCAGCTCCGGAGGTTACTTTATGATACAAATCGTCGAAAACCGGCTTGACGGCGTCTCTGAATTTCGGCGCCCAGTCCAGGGCACCCCGCTGGGCCGTGGTGCTGCAGTTGGCCATCATCCAGTCCATTCCGTTTTCTCCCACCAGCCGAATTAAGCTTTGGGTGAGTTCTTCCACGGTTTCATTGAACGCTTCACTGGGACTGTGTCCATGTTCGCGCAATAAGTTATATTGAGCCTCCATGACCCCGGCCAGAGCACCGATCAGAATCCCACGTTCACCGGTAAGGTCACTGAAAACCTCATTCTGAAACGTCGTTGGGAAAAGGTAGCCAGAACCCACGGCGATGCCCAGGGCCAGGGTTCTCTCTTTAGCCTTTCCGGTGGCATCCTGGTGTATGGCATAACTGGAGTTGATACCGCTACCGTCTAAAAAGTTGGTTCGGACTGTTCGGCCGGATCCCTTGGGGGCCACAAGGATGACGTCCACGTTTTCCGGAGGTATGATATTGGTTTTTTCTTTGTACACGACCGAAAATCCATGGGAAAAGTAGAGCGCATCCCCATCGTTCAAGCATGATTTTACCATCGGCCAGGTGGTCACCTGCCCGGCGTCCGACAACAGAAACTGAATGATTGTTCCCTTTTTAGCGGCCTCTTCGATGGGAAAAAGTGTTTTTCCGGGCACAAATCCGTCAGCCACGGCTTTATCCCAGGAAGCGCCGCCTTCACGCTGGCCGACAATAACATTGATACCGTTATCGCGCATGTTCAGCGCTTGCCCCGGACCTTGTACGCCGTACCCGAGTACGGCCACGGTTTCATTTTTTAGTACTTCCCTTGCTTTGTCCAAAGAAAATTCTTGCCGAGTTGTTACATCTTCAACGACACCGCCAAAATCGATTTTCGCCATGGTTCCTCCTCTTCGTTAGTAATAATTTAGATTGGATGGTACAATTCTTTCGTCCAATTATCAGACCGGTTCTCGTTTTAAGGCAATCACCCCGGTTCGGGCAATTTTCTTTATTCCCATCGGCTTCAGAAGATTGATTAGCGCTTGAAGTTTACCTTCGTCGCCGGTCACTTCGATAATATAGTGTTCCTGCCCCACGTCCACTACCTTGCACCTGAAAATATCCACGATTCGCAGAATTTCGGCGCGATAGTTGGCGGTGGCCCGTACACAAATCAGGGCCATTTCCCGCTGAACCGATTCCGGGCCGGAAAGTTCTCTTAGTTTAATAACGTTGATCAGTTTGTTCAGTTGTTTTTCAATTTGCTCGAGGATAACAGCATCCGCCCGGGTAACCAGGGTAATGCGCGATACTTCCGGGTCAATGGTTTCGGCCACGCACAGGCTTTCGATATTGTATCCGCGTCCCGAGAAAAGGCCCGCCACTCGGGAAAGCACGCCGGGTTCGTTGTCCACCAGCATGGAGATCACATGTTTCTCCATTATCATGTCAGCCATCCTTTCATTTATGCCAGCAACATTTCTGTAATTGGCGCCCCCGCCGGCACCATGGGGTAGACGCCTTCTTCCTTGGCCACCATAAATTCCATGATCGCGGTACCGTTATGGGCGAGTCCCTTTTTCAACACATCCTCGACTTCCTCGGGCTTGGTGGCGCGAAATCCGCCGGCCCCGTAAGCTTCCGCGAGTTTGACAAAATCCGGCCCGCATTCCAGGCAAGTACAGGCGTACCGTTTTTCATAAAACAACTCCTGCCATTGTCGGACCATACCGAGGTATTGGTTATTTAAAATAACCACTTTTACCGGCAGGCAGTATTGCATGGCTGTGGCCATCTCCTGAATGTTCATCTGGATACTACCGTCTCCGGCAACGTCGACAACGGTTTTATCAGGTTGTGCGACCTGTGCGCCGATAGCTGCCGGCAGGCCGAAACCCATGGTTCCTAAACCGCCGGAGGTGATGAAATGATCCGGGTGGTCAAAGTGGTAGTATTGGGCCGCCCACATCTGATTTTGTCCCACTTCAGTGGTGATGATGGCCTTGCCCTCAGTGAGTTCATAGAGTTTCTCAATGACAAATTGAGGTTTGATCTCTTCACTGGTTTCATAAGCCAGAGGTCGCGTACTCTTCCACTCCTCAATCTGGGTCAGCCAGGGCTTTCTGGATTCGACCAGCTGGTCCAAACCGGTTTTATCGATTAGCTGATTCAAATACTCCAATGCCAGCCGGCAATCTCCCACGACGGGAAGGGTGACAGGTATGTTTTTCTGAATGGAGGTAGGGTCGATATCGATATGGATGATCTTGGCGTGGGGTGCGAAAGTGTCCACTTTTCCGGTTACCCGATCATCAAAGCGAACGCCCATGGATATCAGAAGGTCGCACTTACCGATGGACATGTTGGCCCGGTAAGTGCCGTGCATCCCCAACATACCCAGCCACAGTGGATCGGTCCCTGGGAAGGCCCCCAGACCCATCAGCGAGGCGGTGACGGGAATTCCGGTTTTGCGGGCAAAGCGGGTCAGCACCTCCGCGGCTTTGGACAGGATAATTCCGCCCCCGACAAAGATTACCGGACGTTTCGCTTTTTTTATCAGGCCGATAATTTTATCTAATTGCCTTTTGTTGGGCTCATAATGGGGTTTGTACGATTTTATTTCCAGGGATTGGGCGTCTTTGTAGTTGGCCTCACCATTCATGACATCTTTGGGCAGGTCTATGAGTACGGGTCCGGGGCGGCCCGAACGGGCAATGTAAAATGCTTCGCGAATGACTCGAGCCAGGTCCGACGTTCGCTTAACCAGATAGTTATGCTTGGTGCAAGGGCGCGAGATCCCCACAATATCAACTTCCTGGAATGCGTCGTTTCCGATCAAATGGGTCGGTACCTGGCCGGTGAAAACAACCAGAGGGATTGAATCCATATAGGCGGTAGCGATTCCCGTGACTGTATTGGTTGCTCCGGGGCCGGAGGTGACAAGGCAGACCCCCACCTTCCCGCTGGCCCTGGCATAGCCGTCGGCGGCATGTACTGCGCCCTGTTCATGCCGTACCAGGTAGTGGTTGATCTCCGTTCGAAGCAATTCATCGTAAATATCGAGCACCACTCCGCCGGGAAACCCAAATATGGTATCCACTTTCTCTTCTTCAAGCACTTTCATCAGAATCTTTGATCCGGTCAGTTTCATTCTATAATCCCTCCTTGGACCCGTGACGATTACCGATGCGGTAAATCATCGGCTTGACCAAAAAAAAACCGTTATCTGCGGGGCAGATAACGGTTTTTTTAAAGTTGTGATTCAATCAGACCATTATCCGCCCCCTGTCTCGTCGCAGGGAATAATACCTACGACGAGAATAAGAATAATAAGGCCGAGGCTGATAAATAATTGAATCATTCGTATCTGTTTTGTATTTTTTTAATAAATCTGTATTTTTAAAGCTGAAACTTTTTTTGTTAGGTGCCTAGCTCCTATCCTTACTGTTTTTATTTGTCAAGCAGTTTTTATTCATTATCTTGCTATTGACCGTGTCTCATCCATTCAGATCAAACTATTAATCACCCGCACGGCATCCTGCATGGCTGTAAAAATCAGGTTGGAATGTTTACGTTCTTTAATGGTCCCATCGGCCTGGATCTCCATGTAAGCGGGGCTGATCGCGCCGCCTATGGCATACACCCCTTTTCGGTTGGTCTCCAGGGTTTCCGACAGGAGTAAAAGGCTTTCGCCCTCTTTGGCGATTTTGCATATTGTTCCGGTGCAGGTTATTTGTTGGAGGTCGGCCTTGTTGAAAATCTCGGCAGGCCCATGCGTACCGATACAAGCGATGACGTTCTTCATGGGGAAACTCATGCCCTGATACATGAATACATCATCCCGCCCGGTAATTTCCGGTTTTTGGTGGATATAGAGCCGATCGATTCCTTCAGCGTCCACTTCTCCGATCTTAGGGACGGCTCCTTGTAGAATTTTAATCTGTCCTCCCAGCAGGATCTCTTCACCCAGGTCCCGTGCGGTATTTTTACTCACTTTGAATTTTTCCCGAATATGCCCCCAGTAGACAGAAGAGGGATCACCGGCTTCACGTTTGACGCGGGAGAGGGCGGCCACGATATCGGCAGCGGCATTTCCACCCCCGATGACGAGTGTGGGTATGCCGGTGTAATCTTCAGGATTTTCAAGCCGATGGGCTACGGTTTTGGCTTCACCGTAAATCCCAAGTTCGTTGGGAATATTGCTGCCAAAGGCAAAAATAACCTTCCGACCCACATAAAGCCCTTTGTCGGTGTTAATGGTATATTGATCATTTTGTTTCTCGATACCCTGAAACAGCGTCTGGTATTGAATATTCTGGCCCATCGATGCCACGAAATCTTTGATCTGCTCGATATATTCCTCAACCGGGATCTTTTCCATGGGTGGCGTGAGCCCCTCAACCGGAAACGGCCCCTCGGCCCCTTTAGGTATGGTGGGATAGACTTTTTTACCTTTGGGGTAGGTATCGATGATCCCTTGAAACGGTTGGGCGCCCTTTTCGAGCAAGACATAAGTCAAGCCCGCTTCAGCCGCTTTAACCCCGGCCGTCACCCCACCAGGACCTGCGCCGATTATTACGATATCGTAAACATTGCTCATGATATCTCCCTCGCTTTAGTGGCCAAACGCTTTGATTGGATGTTCTTGGGGTCTGTTCTAGGTAAATTCGTATCTTAAAATGAAGCGCAAAGCAAATGTTCGGGAAAAATGATCGAAACCCTCATTGACACCTGAAACATGGGTTATTATTCTTAGCCATGGGTCGATGGGGTTAGCACAAACCCAATTACCCAGTAAAATAAATCCATACAAAAAGGGGATACCCTTTAAACGGAGGTGTCACCATGAAAAATAAGGCCAAAGCCACCAAAGGAAGTAAATCGGCAAAAGCATCCTGTTGTTATCACGTTGTTGATGGGTGCGGGTGTGTTGTCGGGTCATACTGTTGTGATGGCCCGGACATGACAAAATGCCGATTTGTTAAGTGTTGATTTAAAAAATAACCATCAAGTAGAGATTAAAGGCCGGAAGTGATTTCCGGCCTTTTTTAATGGATTTGGTGTCATGATAATGCCGGTGTCAGGGCTTTATATTATACAGGTTGTCATTGGTAAATTTTTCCAGCCCATCGGTCAGATTAGAGTCAAATGAAAAGCTATTAAAAAACCACTTTTGGCCTGTCGGATTATACAACTCAAATTGAAACCGCAATGGTTGCCGATCATAGCCGAAAGCATAAACGATATGAACGTACCGGGTGCCCATCCAGGTTTCCGCCAATTTTTCTCTATATCTGTATTTCCCCACAAGCGGCGTAATATTGGCCAGTTGATTTTTTAAATTAACGACGGCATCGTTAGAGGAATCAATCCATTTGTTGGTTGAATAGATGAAGTCTATCCCTTCTTCAATCCGGTTCGTCTCCAGCAATTCAAGCGCTTTGTTTAAAATGATATCATAGTCGTCTGCCAAAGCAGTGTTGGAGATGAATATGAGTACGATCGATAATAGTAGTTTTTTCATTTATACCTCTCACTGATTTAAAGGGTATTCAAGCCAAGATTTGTTTCTAAGCGATGTTCTAAAAAGGTTAAACTTGTTTTCGGTTATGTCAACAGTTTTGAAAAAGGCCTGATTAACCAATGGGGGATATTGAAAAGGCGATATAGAAAAATGTTATTCGTTCTCTGAAGTCATCTCAAAATAGGACCAGTTAACGCCGAAAACGATCAGAACGAGAGAATAGAGGGTCGCTAAATAAACAACGGTGTTGAGGATGGTGTTCATTATGCCTGGCTCCATAACAGATGGTACCATCCAGGCCACAATGGTAACGACGATCATGACCAGGACCCTGGGTGCCTGGGAATAGCCGATGATATTCTTTGCCTTTTTTAAGGTGATCGGCCTGTGGATAAGTTTCGCCACGAATGTCAGGATATAGGCAAAAATGAAAAAAAAGATGATAAACCACATGAATTGAGCTGCGATGCGTACAAAACTCTGGAGGCTTTCAACGGTTTTTAATGTAAATAATTGCGGAAGAAGTAACAACAATGCCGTGATCAGAGACATGACGCAGAACTGATTTGAAGGCAGGGATACCAATGTTCTTTTCGGATCCAAAATGATTCCGAGGATGGCAATGGCTTGGTCTTTTAAATTCATAGGGATGTTTTAGGACTTCTAACCTTTTACGTGGCGTCCTTTGGGTGAAAGCACCTTCGGGTGAAAATGAAAAAAATTTGGAGCGCTGCAAGACCGGAAAAAAAGCCGGCCTGAATCATTTTAACGCACTCACCAGACCGTCTGCGACCACGCCAGCGTCGGTAAATAGCGCTTCATGGCCACCTTCAACCTCTACTATATTAAATTCCCCGAGCCCCTGGGCCATGCCTAAATAGGCACCTGGCGGTAGCGAGGCGTCCGCTTTACAAAATACGACGGATTTGGATAGGGCCAGCTTTTCAAACGGTTGTGTTGCGACCGGAGTTGTGAAAATGGCAATCGGTTGCGGTACCAGCCGATCGATCAACGCATCCTGCTTTTGCGGCGTTTCTCCCGCCATCAGCATATTTCGTACAAAATCTTCATCAACCGGCACACAGTTATCCGCTGAAGCATTGGCTGCGGCTGTCATCCCTTCAGATACTTCCGGGGGAACAAGGTCAAACTGGCATTTACCGTCAGGCAATACAAACGCATTTAGGAAAATGAGCCGGGTAATCTTGTCAGGTGCCAATGGGGCCACTGCCTGAAGCAGGAATCCAGCGCTGGAATGTCCGACCAGGACCACCGGCGTGGATTGTTGCTTGAGTACACCGACGATTTTTTCGACATAATCGCTAAACTGGATATTGGCACGATCGTCTTCTTTATGATGGCCGGGCAGGGTGGGCGCTTCCGCCGTATGCCCCATCTTTTCAAGCGCATTTATGACACCTTCCCAGCACCATCCGCCGTGCCAGGCCCCGTGAATCAGGATAAAATGTGTTCCCATTGCGCGCCTCCTTGAATCTTGATTGAGTTAAAAATCTTTGTGGACTCAACTCCCACTGTATTCACTCATTTTCTTTAATAGCGTTTTTTGGCTATCCAGGGTCAGTTCATTTTTTTTCATCAGGTTTTCATAACCCTGAAGTTGCTTCTCGATCAAAGCACTCAGCATTTTAGCGGTTGGGGATTCGGGAGATTCGGCAATCGCCTCTCTGAGGGTCGGTAAAATGGTATGAAAGCCACAGAAATTCAACACCCCTTTGCGCAAATGGCGGCTGGTGCATTTTTCACAATCGCCATGATTGGGGCAGGCTATTTTCGGGCAGGGGCATATCTCTTTCATATCCATATTGGTTCTCCCAATTGATTTTGTTATAAAAATTAATGGCGAATAATGACCCGTCAATCCCTTGAAAAATGGTTTAAATTCCTCTGATGGTTCACGATCGGAATAGATGTAAACGGAATTGCCAATCGGGTCAATGACCGAAAATATTCTGACTGAAGAATATTGACCAAATTGTAGCTGAAAATCCAAAAAAAAGATAGATCAAGTCATGTTTTTAAAGCGACTAATTCTTTTGCAGCGCTTTTAAACGGCAGGCAGTGCGGGTCTGTGGTATCGAACACCGTGCATTGATCAATGCCCCCTTACCCTGATACAGGCCATACCAGAGCCCCGCAGATAAGGCCGGAGGCCGAAATCGCAAAAACGATGTTCCGACCTTGGCCCAGGCGATCAAAATATGTCATCACCGCCACCACAACCCCTATTGCGACGGTTATCCCCATACCTGCGAATTCGCCAGGGCCAATGAATGGGTCGAGGCCGGGATGGAAAAAGTGTCCGATTAAAACGGCGAACATGAAAGGAATAAAAGCGCCGGTTACGGGCAGATAATTAAAGGGATTAAAGCGCGACGACGTGCGACCGAACCTTTTCACTTTCTCCCGAGCTCGGGGGTTCCACAACCCTAAACTTTTCCATTGGGTGAGCCAGAGTATCCAGTCGCGGGGCGTATTCAAGGGCACTTGGTCAGACGACGCGATCAAGTCGAGCATCACAATGATAACGATGACATAAAAGCCAACGGTTTGGGCCTGGACCGGCGTTAGTGATAAAAATGCGATGGCATCCATTACCAGTGCCACTCCGCCAGACGGTGCTTTGGCCATAGCAGACAGGCTGCCGTCATTCCAAGCAGGGTGGTTAAGGTTACCTGCCATCCGTTCAACGGCGGTCCCAGCCAACCGAGCGCAAAAAGAAAAAGCGTCAATGTCACCATCACGGTTTTGGCCGCGTCGGCTTCAATAATCGGCTGGAGGTCGTCTTTAGGATGAAAAAGGTGGGTTAGAAAGGCGCCCAGAATCCAGGGGAGAATCGGGTAGTTCTCACCCGCTGATCGCATCACCTCACTCCAGGTATTGCCTTCTACCCGGTCCAGCGCCAGGTAAACGTCCCACAGGATCAAAATCCACAATATCCACCAGCAGATCCGCCAAACAGGATGCTTTCTCAAGCCCGCCATTCGAGTGCGGACAATCCTGGACGGTATCCCGACGGCGTGAATGGTCGTTTTTCCAAAATGCATCATGGATTTTCCAAGATGGTGATGGGCGTAATCACACTTCGCTCCAGCCCTTCGTAAGATTGTGACGCCAATTATTCTGTGTTTTTATAATTTAGGAGATAATGAACCATTCAGGTACTTGTGTACAAGAATAGAGATAAGTGTTTGATATGGTATACCTTCTTCAATCGCTTTTATTTGAATCTGATGATAATCCTTTTGAGTAAGCCGAAGGTTTATGCGTTTATCTTTTTTTAAGGTATTTCGAGCAGCTGAGACTGCCTTTTCTTTTTCCTGATCAAGTTTTTTAACAGGTTCCCACTCATCTCTCTCAATTGATTCCATCAGATCTTTTTCTTCCTGATCAATTGGTTTAAATGCTTTTTTATTTATTTTTTTCATCGTTCCCCCTTTAAACCGTATTTTTTTGTTTATTTACGGTTTGGAAAGGCTGTTTTGAGAAATATTTCTTTATCATTTTCTACAAAGGGTACGATAAAGGCATAGTTTTCAATTTCCAGAACATATATTTTTAAAACAGAACGGGCTGCTCAGGGGCGCGCGGCTTTTTGCGCGTCCCTTGCAGCAGCATGGTTATGCCATTTTTTTCTCGGCAAGATTGTTTTTTAGAATCATCAACATTTCCTCAATTTCGTTCTCATTCACCACGAGCGGTGGCATGAGCCGAATTGCCCTTTCTTTTGGTGAATTAATCAGAAGCTTTTCATTGAGGCATTTGTTTACCAAGTCAGACCCTTTTGTTTCCATTAAATCAAATGCGATCAATAACCCTTTTCCCCTGATATTCTCAATTTCAAAGGTTTCGGATAATTTCAGCAGTCTCCGCATGATGATGCCGCCCATTTTTTCGCAGTGAGCAACCACCCCTTGGCCTATCAACTCTTTTAGGACTGCCAGGCCGACTGACATGGCCAGTGGTTGAGCCGTATAAGTTCCGCCTTGATCACCGGGCTCAAAAATATTCAGGTACTCTTTGGCGAGCAGTGCTGATAGCGGGAAACCGCCTCCGATTCCCTTCCCAAGCGTCATGATGTCCGGTTCGATGCCATAATGCTCATAGCAAAACAACTTCCCGGTTCTTCCCATTCCAGTCTGTATTTCATCAAATATGAGAAGAATGTTTTCCTGGCTGCATAGATCACGTAGGTTTTTTACATAATCGGCAGTGGAAACGTTCACACCTCCTTCGCCCTGGATTGGTTCAATCATGATTGCGCAAGTTTTTTCAGTTACCGATTTTTTGGCGGACTCGAAATTATTAAAAATCGTTTTCACAAAGCCTTTAGTTTTCGGCTCAAATAAATCATCCCATTGTGTTTTTCCCGTTGCCGACATGGTCGTGAGCGTTCTGCCATGAAATCCGTGATGAGTGGTGATAATTTCAGCAGCACCGCCCTTGTGTTTAGCACCGTATTTTCTGGCCAGCTTTATTGCTCCTTCATTTGCCTCTGCGCCGGTAGATGTAAAAAAAACACGCTCAAAACAACAGTTTTGAATCAATAAATCCGCATATTCCAGCATGGGTAAATTGTAAAAAGAAGGACTGGCGTTAATCAGGCGGCGGGGCTGTTCAGCAAGAACATCAGAAATTGCTTTGGGGCAGTGGCCTAAACAGTTTACCGCCCAACCGCCGATGAAATCTAAATACTGATTACCCTCGGTGTCAAAAAGATGCAGGCCTTCCCCCCTGTGCATTACGATTCCTGGCCTTTCTGTTACCTTGAGCAGTGTTGTATCTGCAATTTGAAGTAATTCTTTTTTATTCATTTCTGTTCCTTGATAGCATAACGCTGGTGTCAGTGGATTTTGAGCGCAGCGAAAATTCCACTGAACACATATGTTATCTAATTTACTTGATTAATTTGTCCCAATCTTTTTTAAGTAGTCCATAAAGTAAACGATCATACCATTTACCATTATAATATTGATGCTGTTTTAATTTAGCTTCTTGAATCATATTACATTTCCTCATCACGTTTTGAGAAGCTTCATTACAAATAATGCAACCTGCTGTTAATTTGTGTAAATTTAATTCAGTAAACACATATTCAATCATGGTTTGATATGCTTCTGTAGCGTATCCATTGCCCCAAAAGTTTTTGTTAAGAAAATAGCCACAATCAGCAATTCCACTACTATTAATTTGATTTAGAATAGTAAAACCAACATCTCCAATAATTCTTTTTTGGTCTTTCAGAACTATAGCAAAATTAAATATTTTTCTTTTAGCATGAGCTATGGCTTGAATACTTTCTCGAAGCTGCTTAGACGTTTCTTGAATAGAATTCGTCTTCCAACTTATGAATCTCATTGTTTCAGAATTCGATATCCACTCATGCATTTCTTCAAGATCAGACATTACATGATCTCGAATTATTAATCTTTTACTTTGAAATTCAATCATTTTTTGATAGCTAACGATTGAGTTAAGCGGCAAACGGGTTAAAAAAAATAAGACATGTAAGTATTTTTTGTCCATGCCAGCCATGCAAGAACGATATGTCTCGGTAGCCAGTTTGTCCGCTTGAACGGCTGGTTCAAGTTTTACGTTTTATCATTTGACCCATTATATAGGGTGTAAAGTACACTGGTTTTGAGTCATCCTGATTTATCATCCTATGAACTGTCAAATTGAAACTGGATTTTGGGTATACGACCGATCAGCTTAAATCGGTCTTTAACACGTAATAGTGTACATACGGTGCTTAAAACTCCCGTTTTGCATTTTGAACACAACTGCTGATAGATGCTCTTTTCTTCAATAACCTCTTCGTTAGCGTTCAAAAGCGATTTAATGCGACGGATAACGGCTATTCGACAACCATTGGCCAGGAATCCGTAATGTCGAATCTTATAAAATCCCGATGGAAGCATATGCCATAAAAAACGGCGGACAAACTCGGTTGCCGTCAACACCATGGTTTTCCTCAAGCTCGACCCGCTTTTAAACGACTTATAGTCTTTATACTGAAATCCGACCACACCGATATTTGTTTTAAATATACGGTTATTGCTGATAGCCACTCGGTGGGTATATCGGCCGATATAGCGAAGGACCTGTCGGGCATCTTTAAATGGCCGCTTGCAATAGAGCACCCATTTTTTGGAAACCAGGCCATCGAGCCATCGATCAAACTCCTTGGGACAAGTCAAATTAATATCTTCGGTTGGAAATTTCAGATCACCCTTTTGATACGCGCTCTTCAAGCCTTCGATGAATTTTCCCCGAAACACCTTAGAAAGGGCGCGTACTGGAAATAAAAAGCGATCTCTAAACAGTGGCTCAACCCATTGGTTGTCTTTGGTCAGGGCGCCACCGGGAACGATAAAATGAATGTGAGGATGGGGCCAAAGGGTTTGTCCCCAGGTATGTAAAACAAATATTTTTTCGATATGGCCGCAATCATTGCATTGATCTAGGTGATAGCCGAAAGCCGGAGTGCGGCAGCTTTCAATAGCGCTCATCACCCGGTATTGCGTTAGGGTCAGTTTATGCTGGTCCCGATATACAGCCCCGTATGGTCGGAAGACATCAGCCACGTCATTTTGCTCAGCAAGAAGGCTTTGACCGCAGTGCACGCAATACCTCATCATCAGGAATAGAGATCAGAACAATCAGTTTACAGTATCAAATCAGACCAAACAACGTAACGTATTGTAATTTTATATTTACTTTCCTGGTTTTACTTACTTTAACCTTGATCAGGCAAGATCAGACGGCACCATGTTCAGGAATCGGGCCTTCAAAAGGCAGTCAAACGGGCATTGACCCAGGCAAAAATTTATAAAAAAGCCGGTTGCCATACGCTACGTCACGGCGTAGTTTACCCGCCTTTGGAGGGCCACCCATCTATTGGAAAACGGCGTCAATATCCGCGTGGTGCAGAAACTGATGGGCCATGCGGATGTCAAAACCACCGAGATCTATACCCATGTGATGGACAGCAGCTTGGAAAACACGGTCTCTCCGCTGGATACATTATCTTAAAGCCGGCGGATTTAAAATAACAAATCCTGAACCACGTCCGGATCGGCAGGATCGTAAGCGATGGTACTAAACGATACCAGAATACCTTTTTCGGTTCCGGTGTGGGTGACGGCGTGGGATATTCCCGGCGGAATGGTCAGGCGATAAACGGACCTATCCGGAATGTCGATATCGCGCAGGGCGTTTTGTTCCCGAACCCGGACCCTGGCCGGGCCCAGGATGACCAGGGTTTCGGTGCCTTTGGGGTGGTAGTGATTGCCACGAATCGCACCAGGCACACTGGACACGACGTGCATATTTTTTTGATTTATTAAGGTGGATATTTCGATCGGGTTAAACACCACCCCACGGTCATCGGTAAACCCATCCAGTTTTTCAATTTTTACGGTTCGTTTCTCATTTTCCATCGAATCATTCCACCCAAATTTTTAAATGCATTAACAAGTTGCCTCGTAAAGATGATCCGTTTGCTGGCAAAGCGCCCGTTTTATCCGGCCCGCAGGAGCCCACCATATATATTTCTATCCATTATCCGGTAATATATTGGATCGGTTGTTGACAAAAACAGTAACCTAAAATATTTTCAACAGTTTGAAAAGATAATACGGTTGCTTGGATAGGGTCAGACACATACGGGAAGGGGATCGATGCTCAATTTAATGCGTAAAAAGGCCGGTTCATGGATGATCAAGGTGCTTCTGGCCCTCATTGTGGTTGTTTTTATGTTTTGGGGCGTGGGGAGTTTTCAGGACCGGCAGGGAGCGGTGGTGGCTCAGGTGGACGGAATGCCGATTACCTATGACGAATACAATCGGGCTTATAACAATATGTTGGACCGATTGAAGCAGCAGATCGGCAATGACGTGACCGATGAGATGATTCAGATGTTTCAGGTGAAAGAACAGGCATTGGACGGAATCGTTAATCGACGCCTGATGCTGGCCGAAGCGAATCGTCTCGGGTTTAGAATCTCTGAGGAAGAATTGGTCGATACGATTCAAAGTATTCCGGCTTTTCAGCGGGAGGGGCGGTTCGATAATGACCTTTACCAGCGGATTTTAAACAGTTTGCGCATGAGCCCGGAAGGGTTTGAGCAGGATCAGCGTGAAACGATCATTATTGAGAAATTACGCGCGTTCGTGGCCGGTAATGTCAAGGTATCCGATCTGGAAGCCCGTAAAACTTATGAATACCAGGATGCCCGCGTGTCGATCGATTACCTTTTGGTGGCGCCCGAAAAATACACAGACATTACACCGACGTCGGAAGATTTGAAGCCTTTTTATGAAGAACGAAAAGAAGGGTACAAAACCGAACCGAAAATAAAAGTTCGTTATGTGCGGTTTATCCCCAAAGACTATATGGATCAGGTGGATGTCCTGGAAGACGAAATCCGGGACTACTTTGACACCCACACCGAGGAATTCAAAACCCCTAAAACCGTTGAGGCCCGGCATATCCTGGTTAACGTTGCCAATGACGCCGATGAGGCCACTGTGGAAGCGGCCCGGCAGAAAATTCTGGATGTGCTTAAAAAAGCCCGCGACGGCGAGGATTTTGCCGAGCTGGCCAAAACCCATTCCGAGGGGCCTAGCAAGGAGCGGGGCGGTTTATTGGGCGCATTTAAAAAGGAAGACATGGTGGCGCCGTTTTCAGAGAAAGCTTTTTCAATGGCGGCCGGTGATATCAGTGAGCCGGTGCGGACGCGCTTCGGATGGCACTTGATCAAAGTGGAAAAGATCAACCCTGAAACCAGCAAAGCCCTTGCAGAGGCGTCCGAAGGCATTAAAAAGAACCTCTCCCGGGAAAAGGCCAGGGCTTTGGCTTATGATGCCGCCGAAATCTTTTACGACAGTGTTTTTGAAAATGAAGATCTTAAGCAGATTGCCGACGAGAAAAAACAAGCCGTGCAATCCACCGATTTTTTTGACCGCCAGGGGCCTAAGGAGATCGGCGCCGGTGGAACCCAGTTTGCCACTGCGGCGTTTGCATTAAAAGAGACAAGTATCAGCGAAATTATTGATATTGGGGACAGTTACTACGTACTTCAGCCGATGGAAAGAGAACCGGCTAAGATCCCTGATTTGGCCGAGGTAGAAGCCAAGGTGAGTGCCGACTGGAAAAAAATGCGCCAGGATGAAAAGGCCAAAGCGGATGCCGAGACAATATTGGGTGAGTTAAGCCAAAAGGACGGCTGGGTGGACGTGGCCAAAAAACATGGGCTTAGTTCAAAAACGACCGATTTGTTTAACCGCAGCGAGGCCATACCCGATATCGGCTTCGAGCGCGATCTATCCCAGGCCGCATTCGCATTGACGGAAGCAAACCCGTTGACCGAAAAAGCAGTTAAAGGTCAGAAGGGGTACTACCTTATTCGGTTAAAAGAGCGCAAAGCACCCGAACCCGAAGGATTCGAAGCCAAAAAAGAGGAGATTGTTCAACGGTTGCAAAGCCAAAAAACCATGAACCTTTACAATGCGTTCTTGGCGCGTTTAAAGGCCAATAGCAAGATTACAAAGAACATGGAATTTTTTAATTAAGGAATTTTCGTAAACAGTCATTTAAAGGGGTGGCAACGCAGTCCGGCAGAGGCGGATTACGAAGCCATTAATTAAGGCAGCTGATATGGCCGGAAAACGGAATATCGAAACGAAAAAATGTCCGGAATGCATGACCTATGTCGCCTTCGATGCTACGGAATGTTTCTCTTGTGGCGCCCGTATAAAAGAGGCGGATAAACTGGGGATCGCCAAGCGTCCGTTTAACTGGAAGTCCTACCTGTTCAGCCTGATTACAGCGGCTGCGTTTGGGTGGTACATGTGGTGGGCATTTTTTTCGGAATAGGGAACATGCGCCACCACCATTTGGAAATGTGAGCTCAGTCTATTTCGCCACCATGGCGCGCATCATATCGCCGGCGTTTTGGGCATGGTCGGCAATAGCGCCGATGGTTTCGACCAGCCGGACGGTATGGAAAACCGTGATCGGGTCCGTATCCAACGCAAACACCTTCCTTTTAATGATATCTTCGGCCGTGTCGGCATCATGTTCCTGCTGACGAAGGGTGGTAATGATATCTTTAACCACCTTGCGCTGCTCTTCCGAGTAATTTTTAAAATATTTGCGGGCTTCGGCCACCATTTTACTCAACTCTTCGATGGGGTTGACCACGGCATCGACCAATACAAGCAGGTCTTTCTCCAGCTCCGCGGGGATTCCCGGCTCTTCACGGTAGGAAATCCAATCCAGAGCGTCCTCCACCGTATCAAGCACCGAATCCTGTTCACGCAGGTAGCGAAATAGTTGGAACTTGTCCACCGGGAGTAGGGTGCCTTTGGGCAGGTGGCCGCGGATTCTTCGTTTAATGGCATCGGCATCGCTCTCCAACTGACTCACTTCATCTCTTAAGTCACTAAAGCGATGGCATTTCTCGGCGCCATAGCACTCCATGGCCTCCTGGAAAGTGAGGGCGCACTCGGCTACTTTTTCGGCATGTTCCTGCAATCCGTCAAAAGGTGAGGTGACGAACAGGGATAAAAAGGGTAAACGCATTTTTATCTCCCTATAGTATATATTGTAAGATTGAATAGATCGCCATACAGGTCAATGCCGCCGCCGGTACGGTAAGAATCCAGTATATCATAATTTGAAACACAATGCGAAAGTTGACCGCTTCGAGCCCCCGGGCCATACCCACGCCCAGCACACCACCCACCGTGGCATGGGTGGTCGAGACGGGCAGGCCCATCTTGGATGCGATCAATACGGTGGTGGCGGCGGAGAAATCAACGGCAAAACCGCGCGAATTATTTAAGGTCGTTATTTTGGTGCCGATGGTTTTCATAACCCGATGGCCGGCCATGGCGATGCCACAGGCAATCCCGACGCCGCCGAAGAGCAATAAAAAGATAGGCACCGGCACCTGGGCGCCCACTTCACCCGATTTGACCAAAAAATAAATAACGGCCAGCGGACCGATGGCATTGGCGACATCGTTGGCCCCTTGGGCCAGGGCGACGTAACACGAGGTGCCGATTTGGATGCGCCGGAACATCTCCTCAACTTCGGGTCGATGATGGGATAAAAATCGCTTAAGCAACCATTTTCCCAAAAAGCCCAAACAGACGGCCGCAATAAAGGCGACCATCAACGCCGCCATGCTCCCCAAGGCAAGCGTCTTGCCCAGAGGCGTCTTAAATAAAAAGGAAAGCACCACCACAAAGCTGGCCGCACCAATAAATAATGGCGAGAAGGCCAGGCCCCATTCAAATGGATCCTTTTTGGAAAGCACGGCCTTGACAATAAACTTGAATAATAAAAAGGCGATGATCAAGCTGAAAACAGGGGAAATCACCCAGCTGGCCACAACGGCCCCCAACTTGCCCCAATTAATGACGGAAAAACCACCCGTCATAATACCGAAGCCAATCATCGCGCCGACAATGGAGTGGGTTGTCGAAACCGGTAACGATTTTAATGTCGCAAAGCTAACCCATAGCGCCGAGGCAAGCAATGCAGACAAGGCACCAATCAGGGCGGCATGGGGGTCGGAAAGGACATCTGTGGAAACAATCCCTTTGCGAATGGTATTGGTCACATGGGACCCGATAAACGTGGCACCGACGATATTGAGTATCCCGGCGATAAAAACCGCCTGGCGAATGGTAATCGCCTTGGCCCCCACGGCCGACGCCATGGAGTTGGCCACATCATTGGCGCCAATGTTCCAGGCCATGTAAAACCCGAACACGTAGCCGACAATAAGAATTCCGAAATCACTTAACATATGAATAAGTTAGCTCAGTTTTTTCTTTTTCGTAATCCGTTGCAGGTGAATGACCGAGCCCATCTTACAAGGCTGGAAGAGGATTAACACAATCCTATCGATGGTTCAACCGCCGGTTTTGGTCTCCGAGATTTACGTTGGTTTCGACATTTGATGACGATTGCCAAGCGGCCGGGGATTTGATATGTTCACCATTCTTTTTTTTAATCCCCGAAAGGAAACTGAATGGCCAAAGAATCATCCCCCGCCGGCCCATTGAGCGGGTTATATAATCTGTTTGCATCGGTCACCCTGACGATAACGCTGCTTTCCGTTCTGGCGGCTTCGTCAATCATCGGCACACTGGTTCCCCAGAACCAAAATGCCGAGGTCTATTTCCGCGCTTACGGCGAGTTTTTTTTCAAGGTTTTTTCGGCGCTGAAAATTTTCGATATGTACCATTCCTGGTGGTTTCAGACGTTGCTGATTCTTCTGACCTTAAATATTGTTATCTGTTCTATTGAGCGGTTGCCGGGTGTATGGAAAATCGTTTTCGGCGTTCGTTCTCGATTCAGAGCGGCCCGATTTCAAAATAAACCTGGAAATATCGAGTTCTGGACCGACAAACCCCTCCCGGAGATACAGAAATCCGCCGAAGCGCTGGTTTCAAGATCCTATGGCCGTACCCAGGTCACCCCGACGAACAAAGGTGTGATGATTTTCGGAGAAAAATGGCGCTGGTCCCGGCTGGGTGTATATATTGTTCATTTGAGCGTCGTCCTGTTGCTGATCGGCGGCGTGGTGGGCTCTTTATTCGGGTTTGACGGATTTGCGCAAATTGCCGGTGGGCAGACCATAGATTCGATTCGGTTGCGCAGTACGGGCGAGATCGTCCCGTTACCGTTTAAACTCCGCTGCGACGCTAACAGTGTCAAGTTTTATCGAAATGGCGCTCCCGAAGAGTTTCGGTCGAATCTGGTGGCGATCGAGAATGATCGGGAGGTCTTACAAAAATCCATTATCGTCAATGATCCCTTACGATATGGCGGTTTCAACTTTTTTCTTTCCAATTGGGGCGAAATTGAGGATGAACCGGTATCCCAGGCGGTTATCGCGGAGCCGGAAGAAGTGCTTTTAAACATGACGGTTCTGGAAACGGGTATGGACTACCAGCAAAAGGCCTTTATCGGCAAGCCGTTTGATCTACCTGAAGGATTGGGTAAGTTTGTCTTAACCGAATTTAATGCAAAGGCATCCTTCATGGGGCAGGCTATCGGTGAGGCGTTGACCGGCATTTTAACCCTGGAGGGTGGCCAGCCGGTGGAGATAACCCTCCCCATCCGGTTTGCCAATTTTGATAAAATGCGTCGTGGCAAACTGTTGTTTACCGTTTTGGAACCGAAAGCCGAAGAAAAAATGCCTGTGCCACAAGCTGAAAAAAAATATTTCATGGTCTTGGAAGTGACCAAAGACCCCGGGGTCTGGATCGTGTATGCCGGCTTTATTCTTATGCTCACCGGTTGTGTGGTGACCTTTTTCATGTCACACCAGCAGGCCTTTGTGGAAATTACCACCAAGGGAAAGAAAAACCGTATCGTTGTCGCAGGTACCGCTTATCGAAACAAGATGGCCATGCAGCGTAAAACCCGCCTTCTGTCGGAAAAACTTGGCGCACCATCCGACACGGAGCGCTAAACGAAGAGGAATAATCTATGAGTAGCTCACATCTGCTTTCCATAACAACATTCGTATACGGCTTCGCCGCCTTTGCGTATCTGTTCGCGTGGGTATTTAAAAAACCCGAAACAGCGCGTTTCGGCACCTGGGCAGTCATCGTCGGCTTGATAATCAATACGGCGGGACTTATTCTGCGCTGGGTGGAATCCTACCAGCTGGGGATTGGCCACGCACCCCTTTCTAATCTATATGAGTCGCTGGTATTTTTTGCGTTCACCTTGTCCTTGATTTACCTGACCGTCGAATTCAAATACAAAAATAAAGTCATCGGTGCATTTGTCATGCCCCTCGCGTTTCTGGCGCTGGCTTATGCATCCCTTTCGCCCAACGTCAACGTCCATATTCAGCCATTGATGCCCGCCTTGAAAAGCAACTGGTTGATCGCCCATGTGATCGCCTGTTTTATCGGGTATTCCGCTTTTGCCGTGGCCTTTGGCTTAAGCATTATGTATCTGGTGAAGCAGCGCGAAACAGTGACTGCCGGAGGTGGAGATGGCGAGGGCTGGCTCGATTTTTTTCCCAGTAAACAGTCGCTGGATGAGCTGACCTACCAGATGATCATGTTCGGTTTTATTTTCCTCACGGCCGGAATCATTACCGGGGCAGTGTGGGCCAACTCGGCCTGGGGGCGCTATTGGGGTTGGGACCCCAAAGAGACCTGGTCTTTGATCACCTGGTTTGTCTATGCCGCCTTGCTTCATGCCCGCACGATGAGGGGCTGGCACGGTAAGCGGATTGCCTATCTTTCCCTGATTGGATTTTGTGCGGTATTGGTTACATATTTCGGCGTCAACTACCTGCCCGGCCTGCATAGTTATGGCCGAGTTTAGTGGCGTTTTCCCTTGACAAAAACGGGAGCGGCGGTTACACAGACACAACTTATTATTAGGGGTGTTTTACTTCTTTTCAATAACCTTTTTTCTTTACAGACGACGGAGTTTGCATGAGTCATCCCAGCGATACCACTGGGCCGGAAAACAACGAATCTCCGGCAGCAATTCCCGATACGGAGTCGAGCGGCGGCGTTGTCATCCTCTTTTTTATTATCGGCCTGGCGGCCAGTATGGTACTGGGCTGGGTCGTATTTCCAACCCTGTTGTACTCCAAGAAAAGCCAGCCGGTTGACTTTAACCATAAGTTGCATGTCGACGAGGTGGAAAACAGCTGCCAAAGCTGCCATTTTTATCGGGAAGACGGCACCTTTTCGGGTATTCCCAAGATTGACAACTGCCGGACTTGCCATGAAAGCGTTGTGGGCATCTCGGAAGAGGAAACGCGATTCGTATCCGATTACATTGAAAAAAATCGGGAAGTTCCCTGGCTGGTCTATTCGCGTCAGCCGGATTGCGTGTTCTTCTCTCACGCCGCGCATACCATTTCAGGGAAAATGGATTGCGCCACCTGCCATGGCAACATCGGTGAATCGACACATTCTGCCGTATATGAAGCCAATCGAATCACCGGCTACAGCCGCAATATCTGGGGGAAAAATATCGCCGGAATCAAACACAATACCTGGGATCGTATGAAGATGGACGATTGCTCGGAATGTCATGTGCGTGAAAATGTCCGCCAGGAGAGTGTGCAGACTCAAAAAGGCGGCTGTTTTGTCTGCCACAAATAGCGACAGGGTCATCTGATCAGGGTTATCTGGTCGAGGGCAATAAAAAGGGATGAGAATTATATGAAAATCGACCGAAGGAGTTTCCTGGCGTTCAGCATTGGCGGGGCTGCGGGTACGGCCTTGTCCCCACTACCATGGAAACTGACCGACGATTCTTCTATCTGGAGCCAGGTATGGCCGTGGGTTCCGGTTCCGCCGGATGGGAAAGCTGAATATGCCCATTCAACCTGCCTGCTCTGCCCGGGAGGTTGTGGGATTACGGTGCGCAAGATCGATAATCGTGCAGTAAAAATCGAAGGTCGCGAAGGGCATCCGGTCAATCAAGGTGGCATCTGTATGCTGGGTGCTGCCGGTCTTCAGTATCTATATGGTCCCTCTCGTGTAAAAACGCCCCTCAAACGTGTGGGATCGCGGGGCGAAGGCCATTTTACCCCCATCAGCTGGGAAGCGGCATTGACGGAATTGGCTGAAAAACTGGGAGTATTGCGGGCCGAAGGACGTCCCGAGGGACTCGCATGCATTTCCGGTAGCGACAGAGGCACGATACCGGCGCTGATAAAACGGTTTTTAACCACCTACGGTTCACCCAATTTTATCGGTCCGGCGTCAGCCCGAACCGCTCACAATGCGGCCATGGCCGTGATGGCCGGTGGCGCCAGCAGGGTGGCGTTTGATGTCGACAACGCTGATTTCATTATAAGCTTTGGTAGTGACCTGCTCGATGGCTGGGGTTCGCCGGCCCAGATGTTTCGCACTTACGGCAACCGCAAAGAGCGACAGGCCGAAGTCGTCCAGATCGACTATCGCCTTTCCAATACGGCGGCCAAAGCCGACCTTTTTATCCCCGTTAATCCAGGAACGGAAGGCGCTTTGGCTTTGGGTGTGATTCATCATATCTTATCCAATGCCACTTACAATCCAGCATTTGTCGATCAATTCGCAACCGGCTTCGAGCCTTTCAAACAGAAAGTGATGGTCGATTATACGCCGGAGAAGGTTGCCAACCTAACCGGTGTCGCAGCCGATGTCATCGGCGAGATCTCAAAGAAGTTTACGGCCGCGCGTCGGCCCCTGGCCCTTTGTGGTCGTGGCCGGGGGAGCAGACCGGGTGCGTTGAGCGATACCATGGCGGTCATGGCGCTAAATGCCCTGGTGGGAAATTTAAACGCCGAGGGCGGTGTTCATCTATTGCCATCTGAAGGGTATATCACATGGCCGGATCCTGAAATGGATGATATCGCATCCAAGGGAATGGTCCAACAACGTGTGGATGGTGCCGAGACAGGCGATTTTTTCTCGCGATCAATGCCCCATCGTCTGTTTAAGGCTGAGAAATCCGATCAAACCAAACCGGTTGAACTCCTTTTGGTGGCGGATGCCAACCCGCTGTATACCTATCGGGACACGAAGGCGGTGAAGGCCGCTATAGAACAAATTCCATATATCGCCAGTTTTTCATCCTTTATGGACGAAACCGCCCAACAGGCGGATTTGATTTTACCGAACCATATCTTTCTGGAGCGTTACGAGGATGTCCCTGCGCCGGGGGGAGCCACCCGACCGTATATTGGCCTGGCGCAGCCGGTGGTTGCACCCCAATACAATACGCAGCACCTGGGCGATGTGATTATCGACCTGGCCGGTCGGTTAAATGGTACCGTCGCCAGTGCTTTTGAGTGGGAAAACTACGAGGCCTGCCTAAAGGAGACCTTGGGTTGGAAATGGGCGGGGATGAATCAAAAGGGTTTCTGGTCGGATGACCATTATTCGCCGCCCGCATGGGATGCGATGTTTCAAACCGCTTCCGGCCGGTTCGAGTTGAGTTCTAACGAGATAGACACCTCCTGGAAAGAGACGGCGCCCGAAGGCGACAGCGGAAGTTTTCCTTTGCTGCTGTTACCCTACGATTCCATTCGACTGGCCAGCGGTTCTGTGGGGAACCCGCCTTTTGCTACAAAAACCGTGGCGGATACCGTGCTGAAAAAAGACGACGTGTTCGTTGAGATCAACCCTGCCACGGCCCATGAATATGGATTAAAAGAGGGATCCAAAGTGATGTTGACCACACCCAGGGGCGAGGCCAAGGTGCGGACACACTTGTTCGACGGCATCAAGCCCGGAATTGTGGCTATGCCTACGGGATTGGGCCATACGGCCTTCGATAAATTTATAGCGGGTAAAGGCGTCAACATCAATGCCTTGATGGGGCCGGTGGAAGACGCTGCCTCCGGCTTTGATGCCGCCTGGGGAATTCGGGCCAAACTGGCGAAAGTTTAAGTTCCAAACGAGGATTTCATGAAGCAAGCGCACGGAAAGACGAAGAAATTCGGCATGGTCATCGATCTGGACAAGTGCACCGGCTGCGGTACCTGCATGGTGGCCTGCATGGCCGAAAATAATGTGCCCTTTAAAACCGATGAAACCGAAAAGCGGTTAAGTATTACCTGGATGAAGGTCTATAAGCTGACAAATCGCAAACCGTATCCCGATAACGAAATTTGTTATTTGCCCCGTCCCTGCCAGCATTGCGAGGGGCATCACACCGGGCATTCGCCGTGTGTGTCGGTTTGCCCGGCAACGGCCACCGATTACGATAGCGGTACAGGAATTGTCAGCCAAATCTATACGCGCTGCTTCGGATGCCGTTACTGCATGGGGGCCTGCCCGTATCATGCCCGCTATTTCAACTGGTGGGATCCGGTCTGGCCGGGCGATATGGAAAAATACTTAAGCCCCAACGTTTCACCCCGTATGCGCGGTATCGTGGAAAAGTGCAGCTTTTGTTTCCATCGTTACCAGCTGGCTATGGAAAAAGCGATTGTCGAGGGACGGCATGAGCTCGAAGAAGACGAGTATCAGACATCTTGTACCCAGGCATGCCCGGCGGGGGCCATCACTTTCGGGGATTTGAACAATCCCCATCATAAGGTCCACCAGCTTGCCCAGCCGGATCCGCATCATCATGGACGCCCCAAGAACCCTATGGCGTTCAGACTACTGGAGAGGCTCCATACCAATCCGAAAATATACTACCTTTCCAGTAAGGAGTGGGTCCGCCGATCCGGTGACAATTACAAGGACGATGAACAAAAAGGCGCTCAAGACAATCACGGATGAACCAAACAATCAAATCGTTGAATCAGTTGAATAAGGGGTAATTGATGGATTCCGCTCTGTTTCCCAAGGGTGTGACACGCTGCTCCATGGGCAAGTTTTTTCTCGGACTGGCGCTGGCCGGAGCCGTATTAACGTGGGGAGTAATCGGTCTGCTCCTTTGTTGGATTAAGGGACTAAACCAGACCAATATGAACGATTATTACGGGTTTGCCCTCTGGATCTGGGCTGACCTGGCGGTCATCGCCTTGGGCGGGGGCGCGTTTTTCACCGGATTGCTGAAGTATATATTCGGAATCGATGAGTTGAAAAATATCATCAATTTTGCCGTCCTTATCGGGTTTATCTGCTATACCTCGGCCTTGATGATTTTAGGCATGGACGTGGGGCACCCTTTACGCGGCTGGTTTATTTTCTGGCATGCCAATGTGCACTCCATGCTGACCGAAGTGGCGTTTTGTTTCACCTGCTACCTCGGGGTTCTAACCATCGAGTATATCCCCCTGATTCTTGAAAATCGTCAATTGGACAAAGTCCCCTTTATCCACAATTTGACCCACAACATGCACCACATTATGGCTGTTTTTGCGGCCACTGGTGCTTTCTTATCTTTCTTCCACCAGGGATCGCTGGGTGGTGTCGCCGGGGTTTTATTTGGACGGCCATTTGCCTTTCGTGAGCATATCCTGATCTGGCCCTATACCTTTTTCCTGTTTACCTGGTCAGCGGCTGCCTATGGGCCCTGTTTTACCCTGTTTATCACCTGGATCACGGAAAAAGTGTCCGGTAAGCAACTGGTCAAGGAAAATGTCAAACAACTTTTGGCTAAGATTTCCGGATGGATGATCTTTACTTATATTATCGCTAAAACCATAGACACAATCTATTGGGCCACCGTGACGGCCCCATCCAAGGGGCAAACGCTTAGCGACTTTTATGGCCATATGGCCTTGTACGGATATTGGATCCTGTTTGCCGAGATCGTTCTTTGCGGTTTTTTACCGGGTCTGATTCTGATCTCACCCAAATTAAGGGCCAATCCCAAATGGCGACTGGCGGCCATTATTTTGGGCGTTATCGGTGTGAGTTTGAATCGTTGGGTGATGGTCCTGCAGGTAATGGCCACACCGGTCATGCCGTTTGATACCTGGGCACCCTATTTTCCAAGCTGGCAGGAAGTGGCCACCACGATTCTACCGGTGGCGTACGGTGTGATTCTGGTATTGATTTCGTATCGGTACCTGCCGATATTTCCCCAGGAAGTCGAGCTTAACCCCATCGATCCGGTACCACAAGAACTTGCTGCTGATACCGGCGATGATGATGTGGCTGAGGAAGCGGCCGTGTTGCCCGGGGGAGATCCGGCACCGGCACAAGCGTAGGCGATCCAAAGAGCCAAAGGAGTTTGATAGATGTTACCGTTTTCATTTGAATGGGTTTGGGACATGGGGCATATCGTCTTCCACGGGGGGCTGTGGTACGCCCTGACGGTGATTGGGATTGGGTTGACCTATTGCCTCATCAAAACAATTGTCGATACGGCTAAAGCGGATGGAGACGATTCGCATCACTGATCGTTTTCAAATTGCCGAATTAAAAGCGTTCGCTCCAAAATGATTTTGGACGGGCGCTTTTTTATATTACAAGGTATCTCAAAAAAAATCTAAGCGCCCCTGGCGGCGTTGAAAACGGTTCAAAATGCTCACATACTATGGGTATGCTCCGCTTTTTCACCGTTTCGCGCCTTGCCAGGAACACTAACATTTATTTTGAGACACCTTGTACAAGGATTTAGAAAATCATGGATAAAATTATTATCGAAGGTGGCCGGCGCCTAAGCGGCGAGGTCGAAATCAGCGGCGCCAAAAACGCGGCCTTACCGATTCTGGCCTCATCTCTGATGGCTAGCGGAATCAGCACTTACAGCCATGTGCCCAGATTGCAGGATATCAGCAGTATCGAAGCGCTGTTGAGCCATTTGGGCGCTAAAGTCGAATCCGACGGCCACAAGGTTCAAATCGACACGACCGGCGCAGACAATCATGTGGCACCTTATGACCTGGTAAGAAAGATGCGGGCATCGGTACTCGTGCTTGGCCCCATGCTGGCCCGGTTGAAAAAGGCCCGCGTTTCCCTGCCCGGGGGATGCGCCATCGGGGCCCGTCCGATTAACCTGCATTTAAAGGGGTTGGAGCTGCTTGGTGCCAAGATCGATCTTGAACATGGCGATGTTAAAGCGGAAACCGACGGCCTTCGTGGGGCCGAAATCAATTTTGACGTGGTGACCGTAACCGGTACGGAAAACCTGATGATGGCGGCAACCCTGGCCGAGGGCGTGACGGTGTTGAGTAATGCTGCGCGGGAGCCGGAGGTCGTGGCCCTGGCCGAGACTCTTAACCGTATGGGGGCCAAGATACTGGGTGCGGGGACAGCGGTGGTCACTATTGAGGGCGTCTCTTCCCTGAAACCGGTGGAAACAGCCATCATACCAGATCGAATTGAAGCCGGTACGCTCATGGTGGCCGGTGCGCTCACCGGTGGCGATGTGCGCCTGACCCATTGCGAACCGGAACATCTTGGCGCCGTGATCGCCAAACTCAAATCGACCGGAGCGGAGGTGGCCATCGACGGCGAGCACATTCATGTCAAAAGCAATGGACCGGTTCAAAGCGTGGATATCCAGACCATGCCGTATCCCGGCTTTCCCACCGATATGCAGGCCCAATTTATGGTGTTGATGTCCATCGCCGACGGTTCGAGCCTGATTGCCGAGACGATTTTCGAAAAACGATTCATCCACGTCAGCGAACTGCGCCGCATGGGTGCCGACATCACCATTTCCGGTCATACGGCCATGGTCAGGGGCGTGTCGACCCTGTCCGGCGCACCGGTTATGGCCACCGATTTGAGAGCCAGTGCCTCATTGATTCTGGCCGGTCTGGTCGCCCGGGGAAAAACCGTGGTCAGTCGGGTCTACCACCTGGATCGGGGCTATGAAGCTCTGGAGAAGAAACTGGCTGGGCTGGGGGCGGATGTTCGGAGGGAGAAATGATGAGCCATTGGCCGGTTAGCCGGTTGGTCGGTGGTCCCGTTTACCCGTCAAAAAGGCCCGCGATCAACCGAAGCTCTGTTCATCCTTCTACATTCAACATCCCTTGTTCGATATTCGATATTCAAAGGTTTGATTTTCCCCTGATCGCCCCGTATTTAGTCGCCTGCAGGTCCACGGGCACACCGGCCAACCGGCCAACCGGCTAACCGACTCATGCCCGTTAACCTTTTCGCGCGCCCCATTATTCCGATTCTGATCGCTTTTATGGCAGGTATCGTGCTGGGGGAGGGGTGGCCGGGGTATGGTGGCGAGTCGCTCATCATCATTATCCTGAGTTTCACTTTGATCGGATGGCGATTGTGGCGGTCCCGCACGGCACTGGTTTCACCGTTAATGCTTTTTATTGCACTTGGCTATCTGTCCATTCAGCCCTGGTCCGCCCCTGATTTACCTGAAAACCATGTGGTTCACCTTGCCGATAATCGGAAAGTGATCGCCGAGGGCATCATCCGTGAGGCACCATTGTCACGCCCCAATGGTCAGCGGCTTTTGATTGAGGCAATCCGTTTAAAAAACCTGGACGGCCAAAGGGCGGTTTCCGGAAATATTCTTGTCACCATCGGGCGAGGCGAGATGCCTGAGTTTAAACGTGGTGATAAGATTCAAGTCCGGGGTCGTCTCAAACGGGTTTTTGGGTTTCATAACCCGGGCGGATTTAATTACGAACGATATCTGGCTTTCCAAAAGATTTGGTGTCGCATATGGGTATCGCCGACACAGGTCGATATCCTGGAACGTCCGTCCACCATGACCCTCTTGGGCAGGGTTAACGCGGTTCGCCAAGCGGTCGGACAACGAATTGACACTACGGTTCCCGGTGAAAGTGGGCAGATATTAAAAGCACTGGTCATCGGCGATCGCTCCGGCATATCGCCACCCTTGAGGGAAGTGTTTAATCGTACCGGGACCGGGCACTTGCTGGCCATCTCCGGCCTTCATATTGGGATTGTCGCCACGGTTTCTTTTTTTATTTTCCGTTGGCTACTCTCTTATAGTAAGATGCTACTGCGCCGGGCATGGGCTGTGAAAGGTGCCGCTATCTTAACTTTTATCCCGGTTATCTGTTACGGGATTATGTCCGGTATGTCACCATCCACCCAACGCGCAGTGGTGATGGTGGCGGTCTTTCTGTTGGCATATCTGACGGGGAAACTCCAGAATGCGTTTAATACTCTGGCTGTAGCCGGGGTGATTATTTTGGCAGTTCATCCTCCCTCTCTTTTTTCCATCTCTTTCCAACTTTCGTTTGCCGCTGTGGCCTTCATCATTTTGGGCGTCTCACGCCCGTGGCCCCAAGGTACCGCCCCTTTGGTATCCCGCACGTCAATCCTCAAAAAGGCTGCAACTATGGCCGGCGTAACGATTTTGGCCACTCTCGGCACCCTGCCGCTGGTTATGCAAAGCTTTAATGAGGTTTCGCTGATCGGGGTGGGGACCAATCTTTTAGCGGTACCACTGGTGGGTTTTGTGGCTGTTCCAGCAGGGCTTATGGGCATGTTTACCCATTCGGCCAGTATCTTTTTATCGACGACCTGTTTTGAAATCGCCGGTATCATTCTCGATGTCACCCTTACCGGCATCCATTTTTTGGCTGAAGGAGATGCGGTATCACTTAAAACCTTCACCCCATCAGTCCTCGAGATTGCCATTTATTATATTCTGGTGGCAATGATGATCATGTTGGCGCCGATGTTTCTATCCTATTTGAAAGGAGGGAAAATACCCAATACCACCGGGTTGTTACATCCAAAGATACTTTACGCGGTCTTATTTCTTACTGCTGCTGCAGGCATAGCAGACGGGGTATACTGGGCGTATCAACGCTTTTGGCACGCCGATTTACGTGTGACAATTATCGATGTGGGGTCGGGGAGTGCGGCCTTAGTGGAATTTCCCGGGGGTCCGGTCATGTTGATAGACGGGGGTGGGTTTAATGACAATGCCGCCTTTGACGTGGGGGCAAAGGTTGTGGCACCATATTTATGGCGGAAAAAAATAATGGCCGTGGACACCATAGTTCTATCGCATCCCAACAGCGATCATCTAAACGGCCTGACTTATATCGCCGAACATTTTAAGGTGAAAAATCTTTGGAGCACCGGTCAGGCGGCTGATACCGAGGGGTATCGTGCTTTCAGATCCGTTATCGAAAAAAATAAAACCTCCTCCTTGCCTTTTCACCTACTACCCGGAAAAAGTGAAATCGGCGGGACCCAAGTTCATATCCTTCATCCACCGAAGACTTTTATTCCACCCGGAGCCAATGATGCCGGAGTTGATACCAATAACCATTCACTGGTGATTAAGATCGCCATGGGGGCGGTATCCTTTCTGTTTCCTGGTGATATTGAAAAAGAGGCGGAAACCTTGCTGGTTAACCGGCATAACAATGCGCTATCCAGTACGGTTCTGGTGGCCCCGCACCATGGTAGCCGCACTTCAAGTACATCGGATTTTTTAGACGCGGTTTCCCCTGAAACGGTCATCATATCCAGTGCCAGGGCCGGTCGCTATCGATTCCCTCATGCGGCCGTGTTAAAAAGATACCAGCGGCGAAAATTTCAGATATTCAACACGGCCCGAAATGGTGCAATCCAATTGGCTACCGACGGCAAAAGATTAAATATTCGACCTACCGTAAAATCAGGAACGAAAACCCTTTGAGACCGAATTGACAACCATAATCGCCTACACTATATTTTATAAGATTTATAATTGTAAGATGTTTGAAAGGAATTAAAGATGCCGATTTATGAATTCTACTGTGATGACTGCCATACCATATTCAACTTTTTCTCCCGCACCATCAATACCACCAAAAAACCCAAGTGTCCCAAGTGTAAAACCCGCACCCTTTCACGGGAAATCTCTTTGTTTGCCATCGGTGGCCGGGCCAAGGAAGACGATGACATGGATGATCTGCCCATTGATGAAAGCAAGATGGAACAGGCCATGCAGGTCTTGGCCAGTGAAGCCGAGAAAATTGATGAAGATGACCCCCGTCAAGCCGCGAACCTTATGGAAAAACTCACCAACATGACGGGCCTGGAGATGGGGCCCGGTATGCAGGAAGCGCTACAACGCATGAAAGACGGTGAAGATCCCGACGAGATCGAAGCCCAAATGGGTGATCTGTTGGAAGGGGAAGATCCGTTTATTCTCCCAACCAAAAAAGGCAAAGCCGCCCAGCGCCGGTTGCCGCCCAAAAAAGATGAAACCTTGTATGACCTGTAGTTCGAAGGTTGGCGCAAAGGGTTGAGGTTTTACTCAAAGATTCAGTGAAATACATCTGAGGCTTAATGAAAACATCAGATTTACTTACACCGGAACTAGAAAAAGAACTCATTGAATTTACGCGAGACCTGATCAGGATAAAAAGCTTTTCAGGTCAGGAAGAAGCGGCCATTAAATTCATAGAGAAAAAAATGATCGCCCTTGGCTATGACGACGTAACCATTGATTCCATGGGAAACGTCGTTGGCAGGATTGGCAACGGCGATAAAAAGATCATGTTTGACGCGCATGTCGATACCGTTGGGGTAAAAGATGCGGAAAACTGGGCTATTCCCCCATTCCGTGGAGATATTGTAAATGGGCGATTGCATGGTCGGGGTTCCGTCGATATGAAATCGGGTGCCGCTGCATCTATTTACGCAGGTGTAAGGGCAAAAGCGTTGGGATCGGTTTCCGGTAAGACCCTTTATGTCTCTTGTAGTGTTTTTGAGGAAGATTGCGATGGAGAGAATTTGAAGCACTTGTTTAAAGAACTGCACCTAAGGCCGAACTATGTGATAATTTGTGAGCCATCGAACAACAAAATTGCATTGGGTCATAAGGGAAAGGCTCAGATCGCTATTAAAACCCACGGTGTCTCCGCTCATGGCGCGGCACCGGAAAAAGGGATTAATGCCATTTATGAAATGGCCGAAATAATTCAGCGGGTAGAACAGAAAAACCTTGAACTGATGGAAAAAAAGGGGCCAAAGGGAACATTAGTGATGTCTCGAATTTCCAGCACTAGCGCCTCTTTAAATGCCGTTCCGTCTGAATGTGACGTGTATTTGGATCGGAGAATGGTTCCTGGGGAAACGGAAGATTTAATTAAACTAGAAATTGAACAACTTATAGAGGGAAAAAAAGCCACATGGGAAGTGGGAACGCTTCACAGAGAAAGTTGGACGGGAATGAAAATAAAATATGAACCCTTTCACCCTGCATGGCAAATAGACTTGAGCCATGACCTCACAAAAGCCTGCATCGCCGCTTATACGGAAACTTTTGGAAATGAGCCGCCCGATTATGAATTCTGGGATTTTAGCACCAATGCCGTAACCCCTGTCAGCATGGGAATCCCCACTATCGGTTTTGGCCCTGGAGATAGTAAACTGGCTCACATGCGAAATGAAAGTTGTGATGTGGCGCAAATTCTTGATGCCTGTCGATTTTACATCAAAACGATTAATATCCTGTAGAATCAAAAACTTCCAGATATGCGTAAAACGCTTAGACTAACATTTCCCAAGGAGACAGCCACGATACAATCAGGAAATAGAGGAAATCAGGAAAAAGAACTGATTGAAATTTTAAACCGTCATGAGTGGTTTATGGACGCGATAAATGAAGCGGCTTAACGACCGTTTTCCCAATGGTGTATCGGTGCAGGTATTATTAGAAAAGCGTATCAAAAGACTTGGAAATCGGTAAAAATCTTTCAGGAAAAAAATTCATAGCGGCTTGCCCTATAATTGTGAAAACCCTAATACAATTTTGACATTACCGAACGTGTGTTTACATATATGACAAACCTCAAAGCGAGGACCATGTCATGACAAAAGCAAATACACACTTCTTGGATATTGATAGCCCTTTCCCTGATTTGGCACTCAAACTTTTATCCGGCGACGTTTTGAATCTACCCGAGGGGTTTGGTGATCGATACGGCATCTTACTTATTTATCGGGGCGATTGGTGACCCTATTGTCGTCAGCAGTTGGTTGACTTCCAGGAAGCATATTCCGAATTCCAGGCCGAGGAGATTAAAGTGGTTGCCGGATCCGTGGATTCGGCGGAGAAGACGTTGGCACTTTCAGATAAGCTCGGCATCACCTACCCCATGGCTTATGGCCTGGACCCCGAAGAGGTATCCCGATTAATAGGGAGTTTTTACGAAAAAGAGAAAAACTACCTGCACGCTTCCGGCTTCATTGTAAGACCGAATAATTCGGTCGAAATGGCAGTTTATAGTACCGGGGCAATAGGTCGGTTTGTCGCCAAAGATGCGCTCAGTGCTGTGAAATATTATAAAAGCCTATTGACAAAATGAGCGCGCGCTTTCTTGTCTGATTTGGGGCATCGCCAGGTGTGAGAATAGGTTGTGAGAATAATTAAGATGCCCATCGATAAAAGAAAGGAGTTGTTTTGGATACAACATTTAAACAAAATTCATTAACCGTTCAAAATCTGAAGGGTATGTTATCCGAAAAGCCCAAAGCGGTTGTTGTTGATCTTTTATCCACGGAACATTTTGCTGCTCGCCATATACCCGGCGCCCATAACGCATGCGTTTTTCATGTATCCTTTTTGGAAGAACTGGCAACGATTGCACCGGACAAACAACAGCCGGTTATTGTATACGGTGCCAGTGGGCGCAGCCATGACGCTGCCATGGCCGTTGAGAAGATGGCGCGGGCAGGATACGAGAATACATCATTTCTTGAAGGGGGAGTGGAAGCGTGGCATGGGGCTGGATTTCCCCTTGAGGGTGAGGCCCCTGACAGCCAGGATGACCCCCAGACAACGGTGACATTGCCGGATGGGCACTTCACGGTCGATCCTGCTGCCAGTGAAGTGGAATGGGCCGGACGGAATCCCAATATCCGCCATTTCGGTACTGTGGATATTGCCATGGGGGGGATCGATATTGAGAATAATGCGATCACCGGTTCCGTTGAAATCGATATGAGCACGATACACAATATCAATTTAGAAGGCGACGAGTTGCACCCGGTGTTGGAGGCGCATCTTCTATCGGATGATTTTTTCTTTACCAAATTGTTTCCCAAAGCGGTATTTACGTTTAAAGAGGCCAAATGGATAGAACCGGGGTGGGTAACCACCCCCAATTTTCACGTCAAAGGCGATTTAAACCTGAGGGGTGTATCCGCCGAGATCGAATTTGATGCCACCGTATCTCTTATCGATGGGGGTGCAATTGCCCTTGAGACTCATTTCGATATTGATCGGACCCGATGGAAAATCATTTACGGCTCTACCCGTTTTTTTGAGCATCTGGGGATGCATAAGGTTTTTGATTTACTGAGCTTCCAAATCCGGATGGTTGCCGCTCAATAGTCACCATTCATGACGGACAGATGCGCTTACGTTTAGGACATCTGCCCTAGTATATCGCGACAGGCATATGGTGCTCATAATTCCGCTGATCTGCGCAGGTTAAAACCCTATTTTTATGCAACGCTAGGGTTAACCCCTTGAAAGGTAAAAGATAATGTCAAATCGACAGGTAAAAATCGATCCGAAGCGCCTTCAAAATGCACTATGGGGCCTTTTCATCGGGGACGCTTTGGCCATGCCTGCCCATTGGTATTACAACGTGGACAATATCCGAAACGTCTTCGACGGCGGCCTTCGCAGCTACCAGGCAGCCCCCCACCCCCATCTCGAAAGCTTCATGGTGGGCATGGCCTATCATCCGGATGTTGAAATCGCCCGGAAACAGGGGAGAGACTTCGATATTCTGCATGATCATGCCCGATTCTACCATACCAGCTACAGCAGGCTTGAAATAAGTAGCACCGAACGTGAAAAGGCCCATGGAAACGCTGTTCCCAAACTCTCGGACCGCTATCACTATCACCACGGCCTCAAAGCCGGTGAAAACACCCTGGGCGCTCAACTTGTACGCGTGTTGATGCGTTCGGTGATTCGTGGCGGTCGCTACGATCCAGACATTTTCTTAGAAGATTTCATTGCGCATATGACCACCCCTGGTAAAAACCGCGACCCGTATTGTGAAATCTATATTCGACGGTGGTTTGAAAACTACTCCCGCGGTTTTCCCCGCCACACTTGCGCCGAATTGCAGCGCAATGTGTGGTCCATCGGCTCCCACGGCGGCATCATTCGGCCCCTGGTCATATCTATGATTGCCGGCAGTGCCTATCAGGGGCTGGGGTTGGCTGTCGAACACCAAAATCTTACCCACCGGTCGGAGAATGTGACCAGTAGTCTGGGTGTGCTGGTGCCCCTTCTGCATGACTTATTGAGCGGCATTGAGCCGTATCAAGCGATATCCGACTATGCCCAACGTATTCACCCGCCTGAAATAACCGGTGAACAACTATTTGAGGCCTACCGGGATCACCAGGGCCCTGGGAATATTCCCAAACGGAAAATGTGGCAGTTCCACACGCTTCTTGCCGACGATCCATACGAACTGGACCCACTCATTCGGCAAGATTCGGACCAGGGGGTGATCAATCGGGTATTTGCAACGGCGTGCTATCCGGAGCATGGATTGCCCCTGCTTTTGTATTTTGCAAAAGCCCATAATATCGAAGTAGAGTCTGCGCTTCTTGCCAATGCCAATGCCGGTGGCGATAACGTTCATCGCGGTATGGTTTTGGGTATGATCGTGGGTGCGGCTAATGAGGAGATCCCGGATCACTTAAAAAAAGGGTTGACTGCGTTCGATGAATTGCAGACTGAGATTGGCGCGTTTAGTGAGATGGCTTTGGGGAAAGATGTGATCTGATTTTTGCGGGTGGAATCCGCATTACCCAAAAAGATATGCCTGTAGAGAAAAGTGAAAAAAGGGTGCTGAACCGCACCACGCGATGATAAGAATCTTAAGCCACATCCGGGGGTGGCAACGCTTTGGGTTGCGCCCCCGGATACGAGTTGAATGAAAGTAAACCCGCCAATAACATTTCAATGATATTCGCGGTCTCCTGACTTTTGTTCCATGGATCAGGAATAAAGCGCCGGCGCGCCCAGTTGCGAGTGGATTTGATTCGCATCTTGCTGCGAAATACCCAGGCCCTGAGCCAATTCGTGCAAGTATTTGGCCTCCGGGTTGGTGTCCAGATCAATCGCCATCAAAGACATGACATATATCTGATTGCCCATACCGCGTGGGATACTACGTACGAAACCATTCACGTCGAGGGGCTGGGCCAGTTCGTTGCGTACAAAATCGATTTCATCCTGGGTTACATCTCCCAATTTCCCCAGAATTTTTTCTTGTTCCTTTTCATCAACCCGACCATCAGCCTTGGCGGCATTCACCATGGCTCGAATCATCAGGGTTGCCTGATCACTGGCTTCGTTGTAATTCATGCCCGGTGAATGCTCCTCAAAGCTTCTCGGCTGCGTGCTGGTTTGAGCCGCCTTTTCTTTGTGTGCAAATTGATTTAAGGCTGCACCGAGCAAACCGCCGAGGTCAAAGCCCCCCCCACCGGATTGCGTGCTACTGGAGCCACCACCACCCAGCAGACCGCCCAACAGGTCTCCCAATCCTCCACCGGAAGGCTGACTGGACTTGCCTCCCCCGAGAACACTACCTAAAATGCTGCCGAGCCCGCCACCGGACCGACCACGGGAGCTTGATTTACCACCGCTTAGTACGCTTCCTAATAAATCACCCAATCCGCCACCGCCTCGAGATTGAGAACCACCGGTTGCGGCTCCCAGTATTGTCTTTAACAGCGACTCACCGGACCCTTTGGACAAACCACCACCAGCCAACAATGAACCCAGAATTTTTACAGGATCTACCATGAAGATACTCCTTTCTAAAATCAAATTGAAGATCAAAACATTCGACATTCAGTGATGTCACTAAGGGCTATTTAGCCCAAAGTTCATTTGCGGTTCCACCAGAGGCGGACCGAACATTTCCTTGCCGGCTATTAAGGCCGATTCGGACACTTTTCCAATCTTATCACAATTACGTGATTCAATATAGGAATTAAAATACCAGGATGCAAATTTCGGCTTGGAATCGGGTTTGCATTCGGCTTGGAATCGGGTTTGCAATGGATGAGAATGGATGAGAATGGATGAGAATGGATGAGAATGGACGAGAATGGATGAGAATGGATAATACAATTCAGGTATCACGCCATGCCGGATTGGGATAATCCGCTTAAAAAGCGATGGCCTTTTCAAAAAGATGGCGTGCGGATGTTTAAATTAAGGAAAATGGGTGATAGGTATCACATTTTGTCCTTGGAACTGTAACCTCAACATCAAAAGGGGGAAGATACTTTCTCTTAAAATCGATGAACTCTATTTCAAAACACAATGAATTGGTTTCAAAACACAGTGAATTGGCCGGCTATTTTCAAGATGCCGATCATATTGACGTAAAAACCATCGAAGGCGATGTTGGCCTGCGAGAATTCATCGCGGGGATGCTCTCTTATTACCCTTGGTGGATTGTCGCTCTGTATAGCGTTAGAGAACTCCTTGTGAATCTTCTCGGGCTGGTCAAGCATGAAAAGCCGGAGATTCTACCAGTCATAGCGCCAGAGACGCTCGCTTTTATTCCGGGCGAGAACGCCTCTTTTTTTATTGTTACCGCCGCTAAAGAGAATGCTTATTGGGTGGCGGTGACGCCGGAAGATAAGCACCTATCGGCCTATTTAGGTGTCGTGGCCGAGGATATCGGAAACCGCCGTACGCGGTATCAGGTGTTTACATCGGTGAAATACCTTCATTGGACCGGGCCGGTGTATTTCAATATCATTCGTCCGTTTCACCACCTTGTCGTTTCCAATATGATGAAAGCCGGGGTAAAAGGCAGGTCGCAAAAATGAACCGGACCATTGGAGCGTGCATCATGCGTGATTGGCACCTAATTGGGTAATTAAGGGAATCGAACTTGGAAACAGATCAAAAATCACGCGATACCGTAGATGAAGTAGATCATTGCATTCGCATACTCACCGATCTCGTCAATAATGATGAGGAATTTGTCGCCTTACCAAAAAAGAAACAGATAGAGCTGACAAAAATTGCGGGGCAGCTATCCCGACCGGATCGTTATCGAATAAAACGACGCAATAAAGCCATTCGTAAAAGGAAAAGAGATCAGGCTTTTTCGTTAGGCCAAAAGGCGAGGGCGGCAACCGGAATTCGCCAAGCCAGGGAAGCGACTGTATTTACGGCACCGCTGCAACTTCCGGATATCACTGAGCCAAAAAAGAAACCATTGGTCTTACAATCACCCCGAAATTGTTATGTTTGTAAGGCTGAGTTTACCGAGTTGCATTTTTTTTATGACACAATGTGCCCCGATTGTGCCAAACTAAACTATAAAAAGCGTTTTCAGGCGGCAGACTTGAAGGGACAGGTTGCTTTGATAACCGGGTCACGTCTGAAAATTGGGTATCAGGCAACCTTAATGATGCTAAGGTCCGGTGCGACCGTTATTGCAACAACACGTTTTCCTAAAGATTCGGCCTCAAGGTACTCTAAAGAAAAGGACTTTAGCGATTGGGGGGACCGATTACATATTTATGGATTGGATTTAAGGCATACCCCCAGTGTGGAGATATTTTGCAGCCATATCGCCCAAACCTTTAAGCGCCTGGACCTTTTGATCAATAATGCGGCCCAGACCGTCCGTCGCCCGCCAGGGTTCTATGCCCATTTGATGGATGGTGAGTCGAAAGCCTTACATGCGTTTCCCGAGAATGTTCAAAAACTGCTAATAAACTATCAAACATGTACCGACAAATTAAACGCTTTGGCCATATCCGATATGGAATCTGGGTCAGCTCTCCCCGTTACATGGCATGGAAAATTACCGGGCATAGGATTAAGGGCGTCCGCCCAGCTATCTCAAATACCCTATGCTTATGACAACACGTTGCCCGCATCTGATGTTTTTCCAAAAGGGGAATTGGACGTCGACCTGCAACAGGTTGATTTAAGGAAAACCAACAGTTGGCGGTTAAAACTCGGTGAAATTGAAACCACAGAAATGCTTGAAATACAGTTAATTAATGCTGTTGCACCGTTTGTGTTGTGCAATAGACTGGCACCGTTAATGAAAAAAGATCATACCGGTCAAAAACATATTGTTAATGTCTCTGCCATGGAGGGAAAGTTTTTACGCTTTAAAAAAGGCGAGCGTCATCCCCATACCAATATGGCTAAAGCGGCGCTCAACATGTTGACCCATACTTCGGCCAGTGAGTTGGCAAATCACGGGATTTTCATGAATGCGGTGGATACCGGGTGGGTAACCGATGAAGACCCGGCTCATTTATCTAAACGCAAACAAGACCTGCATGATTTTCAACCGCCTTTAGATATCGTTGATGGTGCCGCGCGGGTGTGCGATCCATTTTTTGATGGTATTAATACCGGTAAACACTGGTGCGGTAAATTTTTAAAAGACTATTTCCCCATTGACTGGTAATGCGCTTTCATATTTGATTCTAATTAATAACCAGTAATATTTTACTGAATTATTCCATTATAAATTTATAATACGCCAAATATTGCCGATTAAGAATTTATTGTTGACTTTAAAACTTAATAAGCAATATATTGCAGAAAAATTAAGTTTCATGGAGTTAATAGGTAAAATATGTCTTATAGAATCGATTTTTATATGGCAACCAGCCACCAGATCGAAGCGGCCCTTTGTCGGCGGCTGGAAAACATACGGCTATCTCGCAACATGACCCAGGTACAACTCGCCAACGAAGCCGGTGTTTCGGTAAGAACCATTGGCCGGCTTGGGAAAGGCGAGGGGATCTCCATGGATACCTTTATTCGGGTTCTCACCGCGCTGGGTATTCAGCAAAATCTCGAAGCATTGCTGCCGGATCCGACCGTACGGCCGGTTGAACGGGTCAACATCCGCGGTAATGAGCGCAAACGCGCACGTCCGGTTTCATCCGGAAATAAAACTGCCGCCGTCTGGTCCTGGGGCGATGGCGGAGATGACGATGAATAATGATGCGCGCATCCTTCTATGGGGTAGCGTGATCGGTGCTGTGTCTTGGTTGGAAGTCCGGGAAGTCGGCGTTTTCCAATACGCGCCCGATTTTCTAGGCAGCGGTATCCAATTGGCGCCGATCATGATGCCATTGGGTGAATTTCCCTTCGAGTTTCCTGCGCTGGCGAGAAATACATTCAAAGGACTACCCGGGTTGCTAGCTGATTCTTTGCCGGACAAATTCGGCAATGCGGTCATTGATGCCTGGCTGGCCTCGCAAGGTCGAACGGCGGATAGTTTCCACCCGGTGGAGCGTCTTTGTTACACCGGCCGTCGGGGCATGGGGGCGCTTGAGTTTGAACCGGCCACCCTTGGTCCCCCCACCAGTACACGGGCGGTTGAAGTGTCCAAGTTGGTTAATTTAGTCAATCGGATACTTGACGAACGGGTCGGGCTGGGCGGTGTTTTTACCGGTCGTGATGACCGGGAAGTGATCGAGGATATTCTTCGGGTCGGCACCTCGGCCGGGGGTGCCAGGGCCAAGGCGATTCTTGCCTGGCATCCTGAAACCAACGAATTTCGTTCCGGCCAAGTTGAGGTGGACGCCGGCTTTGAGCATTGGCTGATGAAATTTGACGGTATTTCCAATAACCGAGACAAAGAGCTGGCCGATCCCAAAGGGTATGGAAAGATAGAGTATGCCTACCACTTAATGGCCGTTCAAGCCGGAATTAAAATGACGCCCTGTCGACTCCACCATGAAGGTGGCCGCAGCCACTTCATGACACGACGATTCGATCGGACAGATACGGGCGGCAAACGGCACATGCAATCTCTGGGTGCCATGGCCCACTACGATTACAATCAGCCGGGAGGGTATTCTTACGAGCAAGCCATTCAGGTGATCAAGCGATTGGGGCTGCCCCGGGAGGATCTGGATCAACAGGTGATGCGTGCCATGTTCAATGTGGTGGGGCGCAATCACGACGATCACGTCAAAAATATCGCTTTTCTGATGGATCGTCGAGGAAGATGGCGATTGTCCCCGGCATTTGATATCTCTTATGCGTGGGACCCTAAAGGCGCTTGGACGAATCGGCATCAGATGAGTGTTAACGGCAAGCGTGACAAATTTGAGCGCAACGATTTGATCAGCCTGGCCCAAGTGGCAGGTATAAAAAAGACGCGTGCCAACGAGATGGTCGATCATATGGTTGACACTGTGCGTCAGTGGCCAGAGTTTGCCGAAAAGGCCGGTATTACATATGGGCGTGCGGCCGAAATCAAAAGAAATCAGCGGACTTATTTTTAGCTCGGATTAAAAATTGTTCGGGTTTGCGTCCGGCCCCGAGGATATGCTCATGACCGCAGACATCTCAGTTGTCATACCCGCCCACAACGAAGAGGATTATATCGAGCGCTGTCTGGTATCTGTCCGCAGCGCTGAGCAGCAAATTTCTGAAAAGGTCGAGATCGTTGTTGTCCTTAATCGATGTACGGACAATACGGAGGCGATTGCCCGAAAGTACAGTGCTGTTGTTATTGCCGAGGATGCAAAGAACCTGTCAAAGATTCGAAATGCCGGCGTCAAGGCGAGCAGTGGAAGAATCCTCATCACCATTGATGCAGACAGCTGGATGTCGGACAATATGCTGCATGAGGTCTCCCGCCGCCTTAATTCGGGCCGGTACATAGGCGGCGGGGTTCGCATCAAGCCGGAGCGAATGTCACTGGGCATTTTTTTTAGTAGTTTGACATTTGTTCCAAAACTCATCCTACAGCGTCGTTGGGCGGGGATGTTCTGGATGTATCGTGATACTTTTGATGCATCCGGTGGTTTCAATGAGGAACTGGTAAGCGTCGAGGATGTCGACCTGGCGAGACGATTGAAGGATATTGGGCTGAAACGGGGACTTCGGTACGGTATGATCATGCGGGCCTTTATCGTGACATCGTGCCGAAAGTTTGATCACTTCGGCGACTGGTTTCTTTTTAGAAACAGACAAGTTGTGACTGATATATTGTCAGGGAGTGACCAAAAAGCGGCCGATCGCTTTTATTACGATTTCAAAAGAGTTGACCCCAATGAATCAAACAGAAACACGAATTAAATTGCGTGCATATGAAAAAAGGCTGCAATAAAAGGGGACTACTCATAATAGCCTATATTCTACTGGTTGTTGCCCCCACGGCATAGCCAAACTTAAAGATGGTCGGGTAATTCAATTTATTGCTATTCAAAGCGAATGTCGCGAAATAACCAGCGTTATGGCATACAATAATCATTTTAGATTTATGAAATTATGTGCTTACACTTCAGAGTTGATAATCCTGAAGTGTAAGAATAAACCGGCACCTTTTTACCAGATACATCTTTTTAATGCATGGTTAATAATAAGCAATAAGCAATAGGCGATCACCCATATTCTTTTGGATTGGAGGTGAAAAAATGATCGGCATACACATTAAATACCGAATAAAACCAAGTTGCCTTCCCGGCCTTCTTACACTCATGGGTAAAGGTATATTGGTGCCGATTCAAGGCGGCCAGACGCTTACGGGCATGTTGAGCGATCAACTCGGCATTGACCCCGACTACCTGGCCAACCGGGTACAAACCATCTTTTTAAACAGTCAACCCGTGGATGATGCCGAAACAGCCGTTCTTGAAGATGGGGATATGGTCGCATTATCAGCAGCCATGCCGGGTCTGGTAGGGGCCACATTCAGAAAAGGCGGCCACCTGGCCGAATTTAGAAAGCGAATTTCCTACCGGCAAAAAGACTCAGAAAAACCACAAGCTTCGGGTGGAACCGTAACCGTCCGCATGTTTAACGTAATCGCGAAAGAGCTGGGGCAGCCCTTGATGGAACTAGGGCAAAGCGTGGATAGTGGCGCGGCTTTATCGTTTTTGAAATTGACGGCTCAAAAATTAACCGCTTCAGATTCCATATTGTTGGTTGATGGTAAAGCGGTTCCCTTTGAATCGTTTTTGAACAACGACTTTTCCAAAGAGAAGGCTGTTCGGTTATCCATCGTATCCGGATACGCTATACCTTGATTATTGAGCGGACGAAAGCCGATTTATGGCATATTCATGGCAATAGTCACCTGCAAGTGGGCAATGGTTTGTAAAATGATAAAATAAGACGTAAAATTTCAACAAATATGTCCGATCCCATATACACGATAAATTGGTCGAAATTACTGAGCGGGAAATACTATTTCGTCATTACTATTTTCCCATAGGCTCAAAGAAAATAGACATCTCTGATATTGAAAAGTTGGAAATCCTGAAGCCATCGTTGTTAAATGGAAAATGGCGGATTCATGTAGCGGCGATTTTCACACTTGGTTTTCATGTGATAGAAAAAGACCTACCGGGATAGGATATTTATTCTCCGCTTGGAAGGTTGTTCGTATCGGGTTTACCGTTGAGATTTAGATAGTGTGCACAGATATCTTTATAATAATGGCTCATAAAGTCGAAACAAAGGACGGTTTGATGTGTACTGTTTCAATGTTCAGATATGACCCTACATTGGATGCAATACGGTTTTGGCGGTTAGAAGTCTGTTGCGGAGTCCATCCTTGCGAAGCCCATCGCCTACCCTTGATATCGGCATTAAATGGGTGGCACCGGAATTGGGGATAACCGGTTTTGAGTTAATTATTATGAAGGTATATACCTATTCTGAAGCAAGACAACGCCTTGCCTCTGTCCTTAATATCGCAAAAACGGAAGAGGTGATTATTAAAAGGAGAGGAGGGGAAACCTTTTCTGTCATATTTAGGAAAAGTACAAGATCCCCTTTTGATATTCCTGGTTTCAAGACCAAAGCTTCCACGGAAGATATTCTTGAGGCGGTTCGAGATTCCAGAGAACGATTTGGAAAATAAGGCGTTATCGATTGGCGGAGGAGGATAAGTGAATTTTTTTACTCAGATGTATTGGCAGTCAACAGATTGAACGATGCTGTAATGACTCCGGATAGGCCGGGAGTATCGTGCAGCGAATTAGCCTGTGCATAAGGAGTACCCCACCCATGAACGTCGAATTAAAAAAGGGCTGGTGTGGAACCATACTGGATGTCAATTTAACATCGGGGAGCATCTCCAAAAGCCAACTCGATAGTAAGGATGCACGGCTTTTTCTGGGGGGTCGTGGTTTGAACTCCAAAACGCTGTTCAACAGGGTACCTCCCGGCGCAGATCCTTTGGGGCCGGATAACATATTATGTATCGCACCTGGAATATTGACGGCTACATTATTGAGCCTCTCCAGTCGCCTCCAGGTGTCTACCCTCTCGCCTTACAGCGGTATTTTGGGAGATGGTAACGCCGGGGGGGCATTTGCCTATGTCATGAAACGGGCCGGGTATGACCAGATCATCGTCAGCGGTCACGCTGAGACCCCCCAATATTTATGGATTGACGACGATAAGGTGGTTTTGCTTCCGGCGGACGAACTGTGGGGAACCAGTGTCTGGGAGACCACCGATCGCCTCATGCAACGGCACGGAGAGAATACAAGCGTGGCATGTATCGGCCAGGCAGGCGAGAACCTGGTGCGTCTGGCATCCACCATGGTGGACAAATATGCTTCGGCGGCCCGTGGTAGTGGGGCCGTCTGGGGTAGCAAGAATTTGAAGGCCATCATTGTGCGTGGCAGTAAAAAGGTGGACCTCTATGATCGAAAACGGTTTCTATCCCTGGCGAATGCCGATCGGAAATATCTGGCCAAGGATTCCGTGCAGCAGGAAGTATCCGCCGTTTATGGCTCCCATTACGGCATGGTGAACTGGTTTCCCGGTTATCGGAATTTCGAGACGGTGCTGCCGGGTGATGACATCCCTGAAGCATTGAGTCCCGAGGCGTGGAAACAGTACGAAGTGGGGCGTGCGGGCTGTCAGAGTTGTCACATAAAATGTAAAAATATCTATGAAATTCCAGCGGGGAACCGAAAAGGAGAGCGGGGTGAAGCCCTTGAGTATGAAGCGATTTACTGCCTCGGCACCAACTGTGGCATTGAAGATCCGGTAGCCATTTTGGAAATGGAAAATTTGTCCGATATTTACGGGGTCGATGTCATTGCGCTGGGAAACACCATTGCTCTGGCCAAGGACCTATACAACCGAGGAATCATCACCGATGCCGATACAGGCGGTTTGAAGCTTACCTGGGAAGACGCAGCGACCCAGATTGATTTGATACACAAAACGGTGTTCCGGGAAGGCTTTGGAAACCTCATTGCCGAGGGGCTTTACAGCCTGGCGAAACATTTCGGCCCCGATGCCATGGCCTACTGCTATCATGTCAAAGGGCTTAGCCGGGGGCCGCATCCGCCGGGCCTTTACGCCCTGTCACACGCCGTCTCCAGTCGTGGCGCAGACCATCTGAGAGGGAGAAGCTGGAGTGCGGGCGATAATTCAACCGAAGACATATTAACCAACCTGGTCGACCGCCAAGTCATTTCCGATGATCCAATTCAATCCATTACCGCGGGTGAACGCGCAACCGCAATCGCCGATACTATCGGTCGTTGCAAAGGGGCGGTCAATACCTGGGCATGTGCCGTACCCCTTGTGTGGAAGTCAGAGGCTGGGAAATCAGACCTGTGGGATGGCCTGGCAGCGTTATTAGCGGCCGCCACCGGGATTGACTTCAAAGGGGAAGATATCGTCGACATTGCCGATCGTATCCATGCCGTGGAACGGGCGTTCAATATCCGGCAGGGAATCACCATTGAACATGACAGCCTACCCCAGAAACCGGAAGTTAAGCGGAGCCCTGAGGGCGATCGGCAACGAAAAGAGCATCTTCAGATGCTTCAGGCATACTACAAAAAGCACGGCTATGACCCTGAAACCGGCATTCCAATACCTGAAACGCTGAAAAGGCTGACTATTTCTGAAATCGGCAAACGCCTATCGGATGACGGCCCCTATTCGTTGTGGGATGGACCGCCCTTGTGGGACCTGGATACCTACCCCAGGGGTGGCACTCGGGAATAAACTGCTATCATTTTTCAATTTTACATCAATCAGAACTGCAATGGGTATCCGTATCACCAGGCACCACCTTCTCCATTAATTGATGATATCACAATCTTTTAGTCTTGCTGGAATATTAGATTTCGGGTAAGTTTTTGTAGGTCGTTGGTGCAAGATGATCTCAATGTAGTGCGCCACGAGCGCACTTTAATATAAAGTGTGCGTAACTGCGCAAAAGATGAGGGCGGGCCCCTCGGAGCCGGCTTGCAGGAGCAGGCTTCAAACCACCTAAAGCTGCGTTGGTAAAGAGCCAGGGTAGTGAGCGTTTAGGAAAAGTCACGGCATAGGATCGTGGCAGGTACGGCTCAGAGAGATGAGCGCAAGCGAACCATTCGATGAGGCGTCGAAAGATTATGGATGAGGTCAAAACTGAGCTACTATATTGGGTTCAGGATAAGTTTGGGGGAAACCTGTTTACTGCCCAAGCGGCCTCCGGCGTAAAGGTGGCATGAATCTGAGTTAGGCTTTTGCATGGAACGTGGGAACCTGTCGCTTCGATGTTAAGGGAGAAATTCAAGTGGAGACCCCACGAGAATTAGAGTACCGATGCGAGGCACGGGGGCGGATCATCCAGTATTAGTGTTGAAGGTCCTGTAATGGGATCGGAGCGAAGGGGATGAGTCAGCTCGCGATAAGTGATGGTCAACCAGGCAACTGGGAGGAACCGGATTTCTTTTCGTGTCGGCTTGAAACCGCGAGGTTTCAAGAGGAAGGCTGACAGGAGCCGTATGAATCGAGAGGCTTCACGCACCGATCTGTGGGAGCCTGGGGGTGAAATTCCCCTGGGCTACCCGACTCTGCAATCACAATTTCTGCTGTTAAAGACTACCGCCATTACGGAAAAGTTAGATGGGAAAGTTTTAATCATCAATAAACTCTGGAAGTTCTAAATGGAATTTTTGTTTAAACAACTTCTTTCACCACCTACTCTTTCTTTGATTGTAGGCGGGATGGTAGTTGCAATATTTGGATATAAAGCATCTCGTGCGGAGGATCAAAAGACACCTCGTTGGATAGCTGTTGGTACTTTAATCGGAGGTCTATTGATTCTTAGTGGTGGAATCTGGTCAGGGGTTAATGAAAGTAAAAATATCGAGCTCTTACAAAAACGTTCGGATCAAATTTTTACCTTATCTTCACAAAATGTAATTTTAAGTAATAAAATTGGCGGTCTATCAGAGCAGAATGTCGATCTAAGTAAAGAGTTAATGGCCTATACAACGGGAGGGGACTCACACTGTTACATTTTGCCAATGTTTGATGAGGTGTCGCAGTGGCTTACAATGATGCTTTTCCATGAAGGGAAATATCCTTTGTATGATGTCGAGTTACAAATAGATGATATAACGGAAAAAGCAAGGCTTCCCCTTAAAAAACTATACGATGAAATCATCGAAAGCCATAAGGAAGATGACAAAATTGGCAGAAAACGACAGCGTGACTTGATGGGTGAGGTTAACAAACTTTTATCACGGGTGAAAGTGGTTAATAACATTGGTACATTTCTGCCGAGCACTAGCTTAGAAGTGCTGCGCATCCCATGGCCCAAAGGCAATATTCAAGAATATCTTATAAGGATTCACACTCGGAATTCATACATCACACAAAATATTAAAGCGAAAAAATCTCAAGGCTATTGGAAATACTCATACAGAGTTTCCAAACAAGCGCAAGGAAAAAGCATTATCGTGAAAGAGATTCAAACCCCCGAAGTTGATCTTCCAAAAAATTGAGGATAGCTTATGATCCAGATAGCTCCAACTTATGACCACCCACCCAAATTTTCTTAATTGAATAAAAATCGATAAAAATGTGACTTATGATATCATGATTGAAAAGGGTTGAGCGTGAGAGGAAATTAGAAAAAGGAAAAGTTTCAACACTCCGGGTTATTTGAATTTGGGCAGGCCAGTCTGGAGTATCCAGGATTTTCTCACATCATCGTATTTCCATAGTTGTTCATAGTAAATTGTTCTTACGATCAGGCTGTCCATCCTGTAGTATTTCACCTCGGCGGTCTGATTGATTTCATTAATGTCGTTGGATAGATGACCTTTTTTAACGCGATATTCTACGATTTTTATATCTTCATATTGCGTGACATCCGTTTCCTTTTCCTTCTGAAGAATTTCCGGGTTTATGAATCCACGGGCGACTTCAAAGTCCGAATCAAGCATAACCTGTTCAAAGGATTTTGATATATTTTCAAAGCCCACTAAATGAATTTTATCCTTTAACGTCGTACACCCAGTTGAAAAAAAAACAACCATCGCTATGAGAAAAATGACTCGGGCCACTGAATTCATCTCAAATCCCTGTCTTTTAATTGATGATAGTGAAAAATTTCATATAAGGCCTAAAAACAAAAGAGGGCTTCAAGTCTCAAACCCCAATTTTGGCATGGTAGTCAATAATTTCCACAATTTCAAGGCCTCGAATAATAACAAAATAAAGCGTTCAAATAATAACGCGCTTAACAATTATGTCACCGTGCGCTACCCCATAAGATCTTTGTATGGGTCGATTCCGAATCTTTTCATCTGTTTCCAAACCGTCACGCGACTGATGCCTAAAATTCGGGCGGCCTCGGTTCGGTTTCCCCGCGCTTTTCTTAAGGCGCCAATAAGGGCATTTTTCTTCCCGTCATTTACGTTGTTACGGTTGGAGGGCACGAACGGTTCTGCACATTCACTGGATATGCCGGCTATTTTGGGGGGCAAATGTTGAACATCAATGCCACCGCTGGAACATAGTACGAAAGCGTATTCAATGGCATTGCGTAATTCCCTGACATTACCAGGCCAATCGTAAAGCGTCATTTTTTCCATGGCCTCGGGGGTGAGTCCCAATATTTTTTTCCCACTCTTTAGATTATTTTGGCGAATGAAATTCTGAATGATCATGGGAATGTCTTCGATCCGCCGACGAAGTGGTGGACAGTCGATGGGAAAGACGTTGATACGGAAATATAAATCATCCCGGAACCGTCCCCGGGCAATCAGATCGTCGAGGTTTTTATTGGTGGCCGAGATGATCCGTACATTCACTTTTATCGGGGTGTGATCACCCACTCTCTCGATCTCTTTTTCTTCTAAAATCCGTAGTAGTTTGACTTGTGTAGATAAAGGGATGTCGCCAATTTCGTCTAAGAATATCGTCCCGCCATGGGCGGCTTCAAATCGACCAATACGGGTTCTATCGGCACCGGTATAAGATCCCTTGGTGTGTCCGAACAATTCGCTCTCCAATAGATTTTCATTTAATGCGGCGCAATTTACCTTGATAAACGGTTTTTCACTGCGGTTGCTTTTTTCATGGATGGCCCGGGCGACCAGCTCTTTACCGGTCCCGCTTTCACCGGTGATGATAACCGGGGCATCGGTCAGGGCAACATTGTCCACCAATTCGAACAGGTTTTGCATGGGGGCTGTTTTACCGATAATCCCATGATAGCCGTCGTCCAGTTGAAGATTCTTGCGCAACAGAGATATTTCCATCTGCTGCCGAATCAGCTCGGACATGTCGGTGAGGGTTTCCACTGCGCCGATGATCTGGCCTTCTTTGTTTCGCAGAATGGAAGCATTTTTTATCACATTAACGGAGCGATTTTCCTTATTGGTGATCAAGCACTTTTTTGCTCTTACGGCACCCTTGGCATATAGACCGCACCATTGTTCAGCCCGGCCACGGGCATAAATATCGCAGCCCGTGCAATCCAGCATACGGCAGGATTTACCAACCAACTCCCTCGCGTCATATCCCGTCAGCTTTTCCGCCGCGGGATTGAGCGCGAGAACCTTCCCTGACGGGTCTACGACCATGACACCATCTTGAAGGGTATCGACGATTGTCTTCCAGTAAAGCGATAGATCCATAAATGCTCACCTGTTGCCTTATGTTAATTAATGAAGTTAACATATGTTAACATCGGTCGAATTAAATGGAAAGCGATTTTTTAATCAAAGATGCAACTATTTAATATTATATGCAATAATAATTTATCCGATGCTGGTATAATCATTGCAAATAATCGTTACGGTTCATATTCGAAATGGTGCACGCAAATAAGGTGACCTCCCATGAAAAAGATTTTGCACATATTAAAATCAGAGCCTGACGAAACCATCGCAACCGTCATTGATGCCTTATCCGGCGAAGAAGGCGCGGCTGTTGTCAGTTTGTATGAAGATGAAATATCGGGCACAGCGACCAATTGGCTGCGGCTGGTAGATGATATTTTTAATTATGATCAGGTTATTTGCTGGGGGTAACACGCTATGACGACTTCCAGAAAATTATGCATCCTGGTTCAATCCGGTAGATACTTTAACTATTTGGAAGAATTGACAAAGGCTGCCGATATAAAGGGAAAAGAGGTCAAAATCCATTTACTGGGTACGGGCGTCGAATTTATCGAATCAACGGATTTTCACCATCTGACGCATCGGGCACAAATCACAATCTGCTCAACCAGTTTTGAGAAACGATTTACGGGAAGAATACCGACGGTACCAAAAGGTGTAAAGTTCGTTCGGCCGGGTCAAATTACCGACATTTTGCAATGGAGCGACCGGTGTGTCGTTTTTTAAATCTATGGCCATATTTGTGGCTTGCCGTCGATTATGCCTTTTAACGAACGGCCGGCAGTTAACAGGTGTTAACCGTTGACAATCATCTCAAATGGAACGGCTTGTATTGTATCATTAATAAAGGTATATAAATACAAAAGGTTAAATGGAAAAAGTGTGCTGTCTATATCCGTGGCATTCCAATTGCATTTCCCACGGTTATGAACATGAAAAGGAAACGGAATCGTTCTGTTAGAAATAGATCCGTGTTGATCCTATTTTTTCAATGCAACCCAAATAACATGTAATGACTGAAAGGAGCAAAAAAGATGCAAAAAAAGGTAATGACGATGTTTTTGGCGATTTTTATGACGGTTAGTTTTATCGGGACCGGACTGGCTATGGAACAGGGCAACAAGCGAAAGGGAAAGTACACCTATCGCAAGGTTTACAAGGCATGTCACGAACGGGGCGCCGTGGAGAGCGTAAAACCGACCCTGAATCCGGATGCCAAGTCCCAAGCGGAATGGGAAGCCCTGTTTGACGGCAAAACATTTGATGAATTCGGTTGCGAGGAGGAGTGGTCAGCGCTTTCCGACGTGGAGATTACGGATATTTTTACCTATCTACATGCCCATGCCTCGGATTCACCGACACCGGCCAAATGCAAATAAGGTTTTTATGGTGTGAACCGTTGCGGTTAATATCAATTTCAGTACGATAAACCAGCAGTCCGAAAAACCAAGGGAGGTATTTTACATGAAGTTTGCCAAGCGAACGATCCTGGGTCTGGGGATTTTATTGCTCATCGCTTTTGTGGTGGCCTGTGCCGCTCCTCAAAAAACACCCGTTGTTAAAAAACAAGAGAACACCGATTGGAAGTATCATACGATTGTCGATGCGGCCTTTGTCAAAGCGCATATGGCGATCCCCATGCCTGAAAATGTCATGCTCATCGATTCCCGACCATATAGACCAAAATATGCTAAGGGGCATATTCCAATGGCGGTCAGTATTCCACACTCAAAGTTTGATAAAATGATTACCCAGCTTCCTGAAAATAAGGATGCACTGCTTATTTACTATTGTGAAGGCCCCACTTGAAAGCTGAGCCACAAATCCGCCTGGAAGGCGGAAAAGCTTGGTTATAAAAACGTAAAGGTTTTTGAGAAGGGATTTCCAGGTTGGTTGAAAGTCGCTGGAAACTACGCGGCTGTCGACACCCCCTGGGTCAAAAGCCAAATAGACAACCAATCGGACATGGTATTAATCGATTCACGTCCCAAACGAAAAAAATACGATAAAGGACACATCCCTACGGCTATCAGTATTCCGGATATGCAGTTCGATAAAATGAAAGGCCAGTTGCCGGCCGACAAAGAGAAGTTGTTGGTGTTCTACTGTGGTGGCTTTAAATGCAAGCTCAGCCACAAATCGGCGGAAAAGGCCCTTGCCATGGGTTACAAGAATGTGAAGGTCTTTGCGGCCGGCTATCCGGCGTGGAAAGCGATCGCCGGGACTTCCGGTGCGGCCAAAACTTCTGCGGCGGCTACTCAGGTGAAGGCAGGCAAGGAAGAGGGCAGTATCGATATCGATTACTTTAAAAAGGCGGTTGCCGCAAATCCCGAAAGCTTCCATATCATCGATGTGCGTGATGCGGATGAATTCGCCGGGGGTACTCTTAAAGGTGCCGTCAACATTCCCGTGGATAACCTGGAAGGTAAAGTCAGCTCTCTGCCAACGGATAAGCCGATTGTCTTTATATGTGGAACAGGCGCCCGTAGCGGCGAGTCGTTCTATATGGTACAGGATCTTCGTCCCGAATTAAAATCCGTCTTCTATGTGGATGGTGAGATGAATTTCAATAAAGACGGCTCTTTCACGATCACCAAACCGGGATCCTGATGAAATAAATGGGTCCTTTTACCGGTTGGCCCGTCGGCTTGTCGATTTCATCAGACAAAAAGGCGTGTTGACCGGCGAGCACTGTAATGAAGGTAGTCCTGATATGGATTGCCTTCATGAACGATAAACGTCATGTATCGTATAGAGGGAACATCAATGAAACCAATTAAGGTGCAACACCGGCTTTCCCGCCTTTTCGTTGTTTTGGCAATCATTGGCATTGGCCTGGGGTTTGCGGCCGTCGCCAGTGCTGCCGGATCGAAAGATGAAGCCCCTGGCCGCACCATGGCCCAGCAGGCGACAAAAGAGAAGGGTATTTGGATCACGACCGACCATACCAAACACGATATTTTGAAGAAGCCATTTATCTCAGGCGTTGAAGTGACCCAGGCTTGCTTGAGTTGCCACTCCGAGGCGGCGGAACAGTTCCACAAAACCATTCACTGGACCTGGCTGGCGCATAAAAATGATAAAGACGCTCAAATGGGTAAGGCCGGTTTGTCTTTAAATAATTTTTGTATCTCCGCCAATGGGATGGAGGATAAGGGGTGCATGTCCTGCCACCCGGGATGGGGAAACAAGACCGAGGCCGTCAATTGCCTGGCTTGCCATGGCAGGAAACAGATAAACTGGGAAGAGGCTTTCGAGGATTTTAATGCCTTTCGAGTAGAAACCGATGCTGAATCCAAAGAACTGGCCGCTGAGATTCAATCCGAAATTCAAGCAGCGGTGCAGCAGGTGGGGCGTCCAACGCGAAGCAATTGTGGTGATTGCCATTTCAAGGGTGGCGGCGGCGACGGCGTCAAACATGGGGATCTGGATACCTCCCTGGCAAAACCCAACAAGGCCCTGGATGTGCACATGGGAATCGATGGGCAGAATTTTGATTGCGTACGCTGTCATACGACCAAGCTCCATAATGTGGCCGGACGGATTTACACCGCACCCGCGTACACCCATCGAAAAAGTTTGATCGAGGATGACCTGACCTCAAAAATTAGTTGTGAATCTTGTCACAGCAGTACACCGCACAACCCAGGGTCGAAGGCCAACGACCATACCGACAAGGTCGCCTGCCAGAGTTGCCATATCCCCACCTTTGCACGCGTCAATCCCACCAAAATGTCATGGGACTGGTCAAAATCGGGTAAGCTAAATGAGAAAGGCAAACCGTACAAACGTAAAGGGCCGTTCGGAAAGCACGACTACCTGACTATAAAAGGTGAAATGAAGTGGGAAAAGAACGTCAAACCGGAGTACTACTGGTTTAACGGATCCATTAAATCCCTGACAGCGGCTGACCCTATCGACCCCAGCGGAACGGTGGCCCTGAGTTACCCATTGGGTAGCCGCGGTGACGAAAATGCCCGAATATTTCCCTTTAAGGTACACCGCGGTGTGCAGCCTTACGATAAAATCAACAAGACACTGTTGGCCCCGTTACTTTCCGGCCCCAAAGGTTACTGGAAAACACTGGACTGGAAGGAAGCGTTGGCGATCGGTAGCGATGCGCTGGGAATGAAATTTTCCGGCGAATTCGATTTTGTTGAAACAACTTTCGTCTATCCCACAACCCACATGGTAGCGCCCAAAGAAAATGTTGTCACTTGTAAAGAGTGTCACATCGACAAAGGCAGCCGTATGGCCAGCCTGGCGGGGTTCTATATGCCGGGGCGTGACAATGCCGGTATCATCGATACCATTGGATGGCTGATGGTATTGGGGTCCCTGGTGGGCGTTGTTATTCATGGGCTTGGACGTGTGTTTACCCAAGGTAATGGAAAAAAGGGGGGCAAGTAGACCATGAGTGCTAAAATGAAAAATATTTATCTGTATACACGTTACGAACGGTTTTGGCACTGGCTGCAGATGGCCCTTATTTTGGTATTACTGGTAACCGGCTTTGAGGTCCATAGCCAGTTTACTTTTCTGGGGTTCGATACGGCCGTAAAAGTCCATAACTATGTTGGTTTGACCTGGCTCATCGCCTTTGCCTTTTTTGCTTTCTGGATCTTCACAACCGGCGAATGGCGCCAGTATATTCCAACGACTAAAAAAATGGTCAGCGTGATCCGGTACTATACTTACGGAATATTTAGGGGGGAATCGCACCCTTTTCCTAAGCACAAGGAGGCCAAACATAATCCGTTGCAGCGCATCACCTATCTCTCCTTGGCGGCCTTTTTGCTCCCGGTTCAGATGGGCACCGGCTTCCTTTATTGGGGATACAATTCGTGGCACACTTGGGGGTTTAGCGCCTTTTCATTGCAGTTGATCGCCTGGGTTCACATGGCCGGAGCCTTCTCCATTTTAACTTTTCTGGTGGTTCATGTCTATATGACGACCACCGGGCATTCACTGTTCGCCCACGTTAAAGCCATGATCACCGGATGGGAGAGCGTTGAAGAGGGCGTATCCATCGAAGAGTGGGAAAAGAAAGCGGATAAGCATAAGTACGGTACAACTTAGCTTCCTAAAAAAAGGCCCTGCTACCCAATACTGGGCAGCAGGGCCTTGGCATGGAGGTAAGCTGCCAGATACTTAAATCAGGCAGTGAAACCATCCACGGAGGAGACGCTGTCGGGCCACGAAGGAGACGTTGTCGGGCGAGGCGACCTTTTTATCCATTTGCGCGAATGGATAGAGCATATTAACCATACGTTTTCCAAAAACTGGGGGCCATGTGCTCTCCCCCAGGTAGAGTCGGTAAAACCGGCCAATCACGCAGACTGGTTTTCCGAAGATAAAAAATGTTCGGGCTGGTATTCACTAAGGGATTGATTATTTGTACCAGCTTTTTCCCCGCAGCCAGCCTGCCAACACGACTTTGCGGGTCATTCAAATCGCCGAAAATTCGGGCCTTGGTCGGACAAGTAACCACACAGGCGGGTTCTTCTCCGCGGTTTAAGCGGTGGCGACAAAAATCACACTTGTCGGCGATTCCCCGTTTGGGGTCGCGATACCGGGCCTGGTAGGGGCAGGCCGCGATGCAATTGCCGCAACCGATACACTTTAGCGGGTCAATGGCGACCAGACCGTTGTTTTCTTTGTAGGTCGCCCCCACGGGGCAGGCCGCGACGCACGAGGGTTCATCGCACTGCATGCATTGTCCTGGTTGGAACTCATTCTTTAGATCCGTATCCTCATTCCATCGTGACTTGATCCAATTTCGCCAGTAACCTTGGGGAAGGCTGTTTTCAACCTTACATGCGATCAGGCAAGCCTTGCAATCAATGCATTTGGACGTATCGATAATGATACCGTATTTTATGGCCTTGTGTTTTTTCATGTCCACGTCCTTGATATTTCACTGTGAATCAAGTTTTTAAAATCAGGCTTTTGTCACACTGACTATCGTTTCATGCATAGCCATATTCCCTGAGATTCGGTCGGCATAGTCTTCCAGAACTTCGACAATGCAAGCACCTTTACCGAATATTTTTGTCAAACCTTCGGATAGGACCCCGAAACCGGTATCCATATAAACGGTATCTGGCCGGGTTTTTCCTGTTACATAAGCTTTAAGACGCCCTTTTCCAGCGGGGCTGGCGACTTCAACCTGATCTCCAGGCTTGATACCCAATTTTTTAGCCGGTTCCGGGTGAATCCAGAGAACATTTTCGTGCTGCAGTTCCCACAACAAACTATTGTTGGTGGTGGCACTCTGGGTGATGTAGGCATTGCGTCCTACTACCATCCTGAAATGGTTTTCCGGAACTACACGGGGTGGCGTGTAGACAGGCATGGGGTCGATGCCCGCGCGTTCATACCGCGAATTGTAAAACTCGATTTTTTTCGAGAGTGTTTTGAAGGGTTTGCCCTCGTGTAGCCCATGGCTGGGTCCGGTAACGTTATACACCCCGTCTTTCTCAATTGCTTTCGCCACCTCAGGTAACTTCTCCAGTTGCGCTTTTCTGAAATCGGCGATGGTAAAATCGAAATGCTCTCCGAGGTTGAGACGTTTGGCCAACTCTTTTACGATCCAGAAAACCGGTTTCGATTCATAAAGGGCCGGGACGACCGGATTGCGCGTAATGACTCCCGAGCAGGCGGAAGAGGCTTGAAATGCGGAAAGGGGGTCCTCTCTCTCCAAGTAGCTGGGCGCCGGCAGGACGAGATCTGCCATCCAGGCCGTATCACTCATGGCAATGTCGACAGTAACCATAAAATCGAGTTTGTTTATCATTTCGATGGTTTTGTTGCGATTGGCACCGGTTTGCATAGGGTTGGTCTTGTAGGTCATCCAGCCTTTGATGGGATAGGGTTTGCCCTCAATTACGGCATCACGCGTATGTTTGAATGAGCCTTCCTCATAGAACATCATCTGCGCCCGGCCCGCATCAACTCGATCTTCCGGATTATCATCATACCAGGGGGCGTCGTAAGGAATGGTGCCGGATTTCACCTTCGGTGGAACGATTAGGCCACCGGGCCGGTCCCAGTTGCCGAGCAGTGCGTTGACAATGGCAAACGCCCTTCGTATCTGGGTTGAATCTTCATAATCCGAGCTTCGCCGTCCGGGATAAACGATGGCCGCGGGGGCGGCGGCTGCCAGTTCCCGGGCCAGCCGACGTATATCGCCCGCCGGGATATCCGTCTCTGCGGCCGCCCATTCCGGTGTATACGTTTGGACATGTGCTTTAAACTGCTCGAATCCGAAAGTTTTTGTTTTTACAAATTCCTTGTCGTAACGCTCTTCGGTAATCAACACATGGGCAATGGCCAGAAAAAAGGCCATGTCGGTGCCGGGTTTGATGGCAAACCACTCATTGGCCAGGGCGGCTGTTTTCGTAAAACGTGGATCCAGGACCACCAGTTTACAGCCTTTTTGCATGGCCGTCATCAGGTCGATGCTATCCGGTGTCACTAGGGCTTCGAAGCGATTGGCCCCGGGCATGATCACATACTTGCAATTGAGCATATCGGGAATCGGCACAACGCCGAAGGTATCCAGAAACGCCCGGTTGCGACTTAGCAAGCAGTTAGATTCGTGTGAAATGATATTGAAGGAGCCGTAAACCTCGGCAAACCGGTGAACGAAGGTGGACTGCATATCCGTGCCGGCCATAAAGAGAAAGCCACAGCGGGTGTATTCGCGCCCGATTCGGTCCATTTTTTCGGCGGCGAGATCCAGCGCATCGGTCCAGCTCAAACGCTGCCAGCGGCCTGACCCGCGATCACCTTTTCGCAGCAGGGGATATTTCAACCGATCCGGATCGTAAAGTTGCTTGATTCCGGCATTACCCCTGGCACATAACATACCGCGGGATTTGAGCGACTTGGGATTTGGATCCAGCTTGGTGACGATCCCGTCTTCTACCCGGGCGATTATGCCGCATTTATTAAAGCACATATCGCAAGCCGAGAATATTTCCCGAACAGATCCTATTTTGTCGTCACCAGCATTTGGGGTCAGCGCTCGCGCCATGCGGGAGGGGCTAATGGTTGCCATGGTGGCTGCTGTGGCGCCGGATAGCTGAATGAATCTGCGTCGTGATATAGAAATTTTATTATTCACTGGCATTGTCCACTTCTCCACTTTTTCCTCTCATCCATAAAGGTCCCTTATTAAGGGGGCGAGGCTTACTTGCGCGTGGTGGGCGTCGATCAATCCAAAGCAGCCCTTTGCCGCATGGGCAGTTTGTCGAATCTTCCACTGGTTTCAACGGGATCGCCTTCATACCCGAGGGCGTTATAGTCAATATAGTTGGTTTTACCGATCAAATCTTTGACATCTCGCCCCAGATCGGCCAGAAACTTAAAGTTGACCCCTTTGTGGACTAGATCCTTAAACTGTACATCTGATCGTTCCAAATGGCATTTACCGCAATAGGGGGCCTGGGCGAGGGACCGATGGCATTCAGCGCAGGAAAGGGCACTCTCCTTGGGCAGTACTTCGTGGGTGAGGCCCCAATACATGATGGTGTCCACAAATTCGTACTGGCCGCTGTATTGAAGGCCGGCGGTTTTCATGCCACTTTCAAAAGCTTTGTCCCAATCCCAATGCTTCCAGAAGCCGTCCCACAATTGGGGCGCCAGCAAATACTTATAAATACGATCACTGGGTTGTTTCCCCTCATGAATTTTAAAGGGGTAGATACGGGCTGCTGGATCCTGAATGCTCCCCACTGGTTGGGCCAGGACGGTGACGCCCTTGGGATTGATGCGGTCGCCCAAAAGATAGCGTTTAACTGTACCATTATACCATTTATAGACTGGCTTGACGGCCTCTTTCCATTTATAGCTTCCCTTTTTCTTATTAAAGGTGGGCATGCCATATTTGTCTTTTTCAGATTTGATATCCTTCCCCGCCTGGGACCAGTCCCAGTATACCTTGGTGGGCCGGCCTTTGGCGTAAATGGGGATATGGCAGGTTTGACAGGCTACATGCTGTGTGTGCTTATTCAAGTGGTGATCGATCAGTTCACTACCGATGTGAGGGCTGTCGGTATGACAGTACTCGCAGGAGAGGTCACCTTCTACGGCAGCTACGGAAATACTACGGCCCGAGATCATATGGTTACGGGTTTTGTGGCAATCCTGGCACTTGAAATCCATGCCCTCACCACTACCCATATGAACATCAAAATCCTTATCCGGTTTAGCTAAAGAAGAGCTCATATCCCCATGTTTGACGGCATCGCCGCCACCCCCAAGGAAGTGACAGTTCATCCCACAGGTATTTCGGCTCGGACGACCGACGCTTTTGGCTACCTTGGCGAGGTCAACGCCTTTTTCCGGAAACCCGGCCCCTGTTGGGGTTTTCTTATAGGTACCGGTGGTGTCATGGCATACGAGACAATCGATTTTGGTCATGTCATTAAAATTGAAACTTTGATCTTTCCAGCCGTAACCAATGTGGCAACTGGTGCAGCGGGGCCAGTTGCCATTGATGTTTATACAGAAGTTGTTGATCGTGTTGTGGCTTTTACCAATATCATTACGGTTTTCATGCCCCACTGTATACGGAGAGGATCCATGCCATTTCCAATGGGCCGTTTTTAAAATCGCCCGGCCCTCTGGCTCGTGACAGGCGAGGCAGTTTTGAGTGACGGTTAACGCGTCGACCTCCTTTTCCAATTTAACCAGCTTACGATGATCGGGCACCTTGGCAGCGTGACAGGCGAGGCAATCCGTAGGGGCACGGGTATCCAACGTGCGTGCTATCGGCCCCCGAACCATTGCGCTGTAAAGAATCGGCCCACGGGTATGTGGGGTTTGCTCAGACTGCTCATGGCAATCCATACACAATTGGTGGTAGGCGCCTTTTAAGCCGGGCGTATGCAGGTTCTTAGGATTAAAGGGTTCTTGATGGCATTCGGCACAACTCGCTGGAATCGATTTATCCCGTTGGAGGTCAGCGAGTTTGACCGGCCTTCCGTAGGTATCGCCTTCTTCTCGGGGCAGGCGATGATGGCAGATACTGCAATCTTTCAAAACATTGACATGCTTGGCGTGCATGAAACGCACCGGTTCGTACTTGTCACTGTGGCGATTAACGATGGGGTTGTTGATGGTGATCAGTTTGGGCACATCGGCAATGGACGGTGTAATGTCCTCTTCCAACGGCAGTGGTCGTTTTAAAACGATCCGTTCGTCAGTGGCCTGTGCCGGCATGGCTACCCAGGAGACAATCGTCAAAACGGTTACACCCAAAACAGTGGGGGACATTTTTTCGGGTTTCGCACCGAGGACCGGAAAGATAAAGACAAACACCCGATAGAGAAACATCAGCCCTGCGATCAACCCCACGGTGACAAATATTTCCCCCAGGGCGGGAAAGTAGCGGGTTAGCTGGTAAGGCGGCGTATAGCTGACGACAAACACATTGATGCGGTTTAACAAAATTCCCAAAACAAAAGTCGTGGCGGCAAAGAAAAGCCACCCCGGAGAGTGTCGGACCCGTCTGAATAAAAGCAGGACAAAGGGAAGAATCACACCAAATACCACTTCTACGATAAATGCATTGGTCTGATAAGTGCCATCCAGTAGATAGACATATGTCTCCCTTACCATCATATCGCCAATTTTGAAGATCAAATAGAGACCCATCAAGACCGGCATGTATTTGGCCAACGGTGTAAGAACATCCATTTCCGGTTTGCGGTTAAAGGAACTGGAGACGATGATGGATTCGAAAGTGACCATGGGGTATCCGGCCGCAAAGGCGGACAACAGGAATAACAGTGGCAAAATGGGTGTATACCACAAAGGGTGAACCTTGTAGGGAGCGATGAGCATCAGTGAGCCGAGACTCGACTGGTGCAGACAGGAGAGTACGATTCCGGCGATGATGAAAATGAACATGATTTTACCTAGAATTTTGTCAGCGATCGTGAGAAGTTTTTCTGCCAATTGGTTCAAACCCACCAAAAATCCGGGTAAATTGACCTGCCCTTTGAAGCGCTCAACGACGATGGGGATAAACTCGATATAGAGTACGTTTAAATAGATCATGACACACATGGCCACTTCAAAAAGCACCGAGTTGCCGTTCCAGTTAAAAAGTGGGCTGTAGATATTCCAGTAACGTCCGATATCGACCAGTAGTCCCAAAACGACAAAGGTATAACCCAGCATGGCCGTCAAAAGAGCCGGTCGTATCACGGCATGATATTGATCACGGTTAAAGACGTAGGCAATGGCACCAGTGGTAAACCCACCGGCCGCCAGAGCGACACCAGAGGCCACATCGATACCAATCCAGATTCCCCAGGGGACCTGATTGTTCAGGTTGGCCACTTTTCCGATACCGAACAAAAAACGGGCTGCGACGAAGGCCCCTCCAATGGCCATCAACGCCAACAACACCATGACGCCCGGCGTAAGGAATTTTTCATCGACCGGTTTAGCGACTTCATGGGATTTCATGTCGTTTCTCCCTGGTGGTTCTCACCGCTTTTTCGATGATTGTTTTTTAGATACCCTGTAGCCCACATGATGCCGCCCAAGGCCCCATACAACAGAATAGGGGCGGCGAAATACTGAAACAGGCTGTGTTGAATCGTCTCGGTCAACCGCGGAGGGGCTTTGACACCTAACTTGGGAAATCCTATGGTTTCAAACGGTTCGGATGCCAGGTAGAGCCACGAGGTTCCACCCACTTCATGCTCACCGTAGATATGCTCCACATACTTACCGGGACTTTTTTTCATTTTCCAACGGGCCAGCTGCAATAGCGCCTCCTTCTTACCAAAGGTAATGACTTCTCGAGGACAGATTTGGGCGCAGGCAGGCAAACCACCATCTTTGATATGTTGGTAGCAGAAGGTGCACTTTCGCACCTCCGGCGTGAGGGCATCGTGATACTCGTAGGCCGGCACCTGGAAGGGGCAGGCGACCATGCAGTAACGGCATCCGATACACTTTTTGGCATCGTAGATGACCGCCCCGTTTTCCTGCTTGGTCAGGGCACCGACGATACAGGCCGACACACACGAAGGGTCATTGCAATGCATGCATTGAAACTTGACAAACTCAGGTCGATCGCGCCAGGTCAGTGTGCCGACATTATTCGGATAGTATTTATTGACCACCGTATAGGTGGTTTCATCCATGCGTCGCTCTTTTTCCAACACGGCCAGTTCGTCAAACCGATCTTTCGGTTTGGGTAGGTGGTGGCGTTCATTGCAGGCCTGTTCGCATTTGCGGCAACCCACGCACAAAGTCGTATCTACCAAACAGCCATATTCTTTATCAGTCGCTTGGTGTGGTTGGGATGCGTCGGCAGGCTCGGTTATAGGCAAAACCGCCGTGGCGGCCATGGCGCTTGTCAACCTCAAGAAGTACCGTCGGTTGATTTCCATTGTACATCCTTTCACTGACCGTTTGGGCCGCAATCATCATTCAATGTCGTAGCAAATGATTGCATTACCCTTTTTGAATGCGGAGTCGACAATGATCCGGCTTCTTCAGGCGGTGGATGATTTGATCTTTGGAGCGTCTAATGATTTTTTCCAACTCGTCTAAAACCTCCGGATCGGATACCAATACATCCATTCGTTCGCCTGGATGCATGGCATGAAGCGTACTTTTACATTTCAGCAAGCAAATTGGAAAAAAAACACCGATCAAATTCAATTCTGTTTGAGTCGTCATAATTGTTTCTCGATGTTACCCATCACCTGATTTTTGAAGCTGTTTTCTATATTAGCAACAGCTGTGCCGAATCATTGAGTTTTGGATAGAATTCAATAACTATCTAAAATAATGAACTATATACTTTTAATAAAAGCTTGACTTGTTTAAACTGTAGGCGTTATATTTAAACGGCTGTTTAAACATATTTAACAATTGTTAACCGCATGGGAAATGCAATGGATGGGGGTCATCAATGGAAGAACATGAAATCAATCGATATTGGAAGCGGATCATCGATACCATGAATGACGCTCTGATGCTGATCGGTCCGGATGGATCCATACTAATGGCCAATCAAGCGCTTGAAGAGTTGACGGGCTATACAACCAGTGAGATCGTCGGGAAACCCTGCACCGTATTAAAATGTGATGCCTGCGAAAAAACATGGAAAATGAAAAATGGTCGTTGGGTGTGCCGCCTGTTTGAAGAAGGCCAGAAGGACATCAAGAAATGCCGGTGTCATATTCTGAGAAAGGACGGAACCTATGTGTCGGCAATCAAAAATGCGTCAGTTTTAAGAGACGATGATGGGGAACCCATCGGGGCGGTGGAGACCATTATGGATATCTCTGAGCTTGACCGCTTGGATCAAAGAGTGTCTCAACTTTCCCGTCAGCTTGATACCGGCCAGGGGTTTTGTGGAATGATCGGCCAATCGGCAATCATGCAGCGGGTGTTCAGCGTTGTTAAAAAAGCGGCTCAAAGTGACGCGCCGGTGATTGTTTACGGTGAGAGCGGTACAGGTAAGGAGATGGTGGCCCATGCAATCCATCGCTGCGGCCAGAACCGTAAAGGCCCTTTCGTACAATTTAATTGTGCAGCTCTAAATGATGCGTTGTTGGAAAGCGAGTTGTTTGGGCACATCAAAGGCGCTTTCACCGGTGCCTACCGACATCGTATCGGCCGATTCGAGGCAGCAGATGGCGGGGATCTGTTTCTGGACGAAATCGGTGACGTGCCCTTGTCAACTCAGGTTAAACTTTTAAGGGTCTTGGAAACGGGCCGGTTCGAGCGGGTAGGGGATCATCGATCGGTTTCGGTAACTGTTCGGATTATTACTGCAACCAATAAAAAACTGGAAAAACTGATCGCCCAAAACGTTTTTCGAGAGGATCTTTTTTTCCGAATCAATATTATTCCCATCCTTTTGCCGCCTTTACGAGAACGCAAAGAGGATATTCCCTTACTGGCCACCACGTTTATTCGACGGCTTAACAAAAGTACCGGAAAGAATATCGTACGACTGAGCCAGGAAGCCATGGAACAGTTCATGTCCTATGTTTGGCCGGGGAATGTTCGTGAATTAAAGAGTGCGTTGGAATATGCCTTTGTTGTGGCCGAAAATAAAGTTATCGGCCTTGGGCAACTTCCACCGCAAATGATCTCTGGGACGACATTCGCGTCTGAACAGATGACCACCACATCCCAAGGGGTTGCCGAGAAAGAAGCATTGATCCAAGCCCTGCGCCAAACGGGGGGAAATCAGACCCAGGCGGCCAAAGTGCTTGGTATCAATCGGGTGACGGTGTGGAATCGCATGAAAAAATACGGCATTGATTTAAAAAGGGTACTGGTGTCGTAATCTGCATATTGGCAATATGTAGATTCACACCGCATACAGGTAATCAAAAAAACCGAAGGTGAGATCGGTCACCTGGCGGTTACCTTCGACTGTGCCTGCCAGGCCATACAATGCCGTTGTTTCAGCTTCTGTTCCGGATTTAGACTTGGCATAGTCGACGCCCGCGTGTAAATCCCTCAAAAACTGCTCAGCCACGTCGGCGACAAAAGTCTGGGGCATGGTGACGCAAAAATGTAACGCAGGCGGTAGCTGTAAGACGTTAAAGCGCCATCCCTTTGTCTTCATAAAGTCGTTGATGTGGTAGACATCGACCACTTCAGAGCGAAAACTGATCACAAAGGTGGGGTCGCCATTGAGAAGGAGTTCCGGTATCTCAACAATACCCGCCTTAATTTTATCGGCCACGGCCATGATATCTGTCGCAGCTTTTAAATATCCCTCTTCGCCTAGGTAAACCATGGCGGCCCAGGTGGCTGCGGTGAGACCTCCGGAGCGGCTACCGGCGGCGGTGGGGGAAGCATACATGCCGCCGGGCCAGTCGGGAATATTGAAGTACTGATAGCGGCGCAGGTTATTGTTGCGATAGAGAACGACTGATGTACCTTTCAATGCAAATCCGTATTTATGCGTGTCGGCCGACATGGAGGTCACGCCCGGCAATCTGAAATCGAAAGTCGGAATGTCGTACCCCAGCTTTTCCAGCCAGGGAAAAATAAACCCGCCCAGGCAGCTGTCCACGTGAAAACCGATTCCATGTTTTAACGCCAACTCGGATAACTGTTCCAGCGGATCGATCAGACCATAGGGGTAGTTGCCGGCACTGCCGACAACCGCCACCGTGTTCGAATTTATATGGGCGGCGACCGCCTTGGGGTCAACTTTAAAATCCGGCTCCGAAACCGGGACATGCACCATTTTGATCCCGAAATAGTTGGCCGCCTTGTCAAATGCCGGGTGGGCTGTATGGGGCATGATGATTTCCGGTGTCGTAATGCCGCTTTCCTCACGGGCGCGGTTGCGATAGGCCATCATGGCCATCAAAATGCTTTCGGTCCCGCCGGAAGTCATCGTACCGCATACTTGTTCTTCGGCGTCGTTCATTGTAACCGCATCGCCGTTGAGCATTTTAGCCGTCATGGAAATGATTTCACTTTCCATTTTAAACATGCTTGGGCACAGATCAAATTGAATCGTATTTTCATGGGAGAAGAGAGAAAATACTTGGTTTAAAAACGCGCGATGGGCCTCCCCGGCGTGGTAAAAGGTGCCCGAAACCCGCCCATTTTGCCAGTGAGCGTTTTCCTCTTGGGCCATTTCCGTTAACTCGCCAATAATTTCGGTTTTATCTCGACCCTCGGGGGGAATCTGGGCATAGGTTTCAAATCGGCCTTTGTACGGTTTGAAGGGATCCGGATTTTGGTCTTGGGCCTCATTATCAGACATGGACAGCTCCTTTGTAATATTGATTCGTCAAGTATCGTGGCCGTTGGGTGGCCGAAAAGTGAAACGATTAACGGGTATTCAACACTTTAAATATTTTTTTATTCTTTTTGAACAATTGTCGGTATTGACTGTACATCTTATCATAAACAGCCCGGTTGGATTCATCAGGCTTAAATACATGCTTGATTTTGACCAGTTGCGGAATGTCATCGATCGACAGGTAGCCCAACGTGATCAATGCTAACCAGGCTGTTCCACGAACGGTGGTGTGAACCGGATCGTCGATCTGGCGGATCGGAACACCCAGCACATCGGCGTGAATCTGGGCCCACACGTCCGATAAGGCTCCACCGCCGGAAAAGGTGAACCGTTCAATGGATCGACCAGTAAATTTTTCGACGGCCTTTGAAGTCCAACGACTGTTGTAGGCCAGGCCTTCCATAATAGCGCGGGCCATGTGGCTTCGTGTGGTGTTAAGCGATAAGTTCATAAAGCCACCGCGGATGAAAGGATTTTCACTGGGGACCAAAGAACCGTTCAACCAGGGCAGAAAAATGACCCCGCTGCAGCCTGCAGACGCTCTGGTTGCCATCGTATTAAAACGGCGATAGGCATCTTCAGGACGGGTACCGGTGTTAAATTCATCATCGGGGTAAATCATATGGTTCAAGAAGAAGTCCACACACCGTCCGCCGATCCCCTGTTCACCCAATAGCAGATATTTGGATTTGAACGGACTTGGCAACGATGTCATAAAGTGGGTCAGGTCGGTCTTTTTGAACGGTAATTGACAGGTGATATACAAAGAAGTGCCGATATAAATAATCGGGTCAAAATCCGTCACCGCCCCGGAGCCAATAACCGAGGCTGCTAAATCACCTGTCCCGGCAATGACTGGGGTTGACGGATTAAGACCGATTTCGCGAGCAATTTTTGGCGATAGCGGGCCGACAATACCGTCATTGGCTATTAGGCGGGGAAACTTGTCCTTGTCCAACCCGGCCATATTCAGAAGTTCTTCGCTGTACCGGCTGGTTCCCCATGAGCGGGTGTCCACCAGAACAAAGGGGACCATTGTCTTTTGGGTGGCCGTGATTTTACCGGTCAGTTGGGCGGTGATAAAATCCATCGGCTCAAGGAATTTATAGGTCTGCGCATAAATATCCGGCCTTTCATTTTTAATGAACAACACATGTCCGAGCGAATCGAATCCTGACTGGGAAGGGACCAGTCCCGTCATTTTGATCCATCGCATTAATTTTAAGAGACCATACCCCTGAACCTTTGGGAAGCCATTCGCCATGCGCCGGTTATACTTTCCGCCACGCGTGTCCAGCCAATGGACGGCATTCATCAACGGGTTGCCGTGTCGATTGACGGGGACCACAACCGACCACTGGGAATCGCAGCCGACGGCGACGATATCTTTAGGTGGAATTCCGGATTCGGAAATGACGGTCGTGGCGCCTTTTTTTATTTTTTGCCACCATATTTTGGGATCTTGCTCGGCACCTCCTTGGGGTAGCATTTGGGTGTCGATATTTCCTTCGGCGCTGGCGATAACCTCTCCTGTTTGGGACACTACTGCAACCTTATATCCGCTGCTCCCCAGATCAATGGATAGGACATGACGCATTGGATGTTGATGCTGAATTTGGTTGGAGCCCTGGGTTCTCATTTGGGTGACCGCTCTTTATTTGACGCCCATTGTGCAAACCGGATTAAAATTCAGTCCAACTCGATCCTCCCCGATGAGGGCAACCCCGATGACATTCGATTCGAAAATCACAAAAGATTTTCAAAAAAATCATTACCCTTGTCATCCACGATAATAAAGGCAGGAAAATCCTTGACGGTTATTGAAAAAATCGCTTCCATCCCCAATTCAGGGTAGGCGATGGTTTCGACGTGGGTTATGCACTCTTTTCCCAACCTAGCGGCTGGGCCGCCAATGGAGCCCAAATAGAAACCGCCGTATTTTTTACAGGCGTCTGTTACCACTTTCGAGCGATTACCCTTAGCAAGCATAACCATCGATCCGCCGTTCTTCTGAAACGGGGCAACATAGGGATCCATACGTCCGGCGGTGGTGGGGCCAAAGGCGCCGGAAGCGCGTCCCGGCGGGGTTTTGGCCGGCCCGGCATAGTAAATGATGTGATTTTTGAAATATGAAGGAAGCCCCTCGCCATTATGCAACGCTTCGTTAAGTTTGGCGTGGGCGATGTCCCGTGCGACGACAATTGTGCCGCTCAAAGAGAGCCGGGTGGCTACCGGGTAGCGGCTTAACTCCGTACGGATTTTTTCCATGGGTTGATTGAGGTCAATGGCCACGGCGGGTTCGTCTGCGCCGGAGGGTTCGGGTAGAAATCGGGCCGGATCGGTTTCCAGTTGTTCTAAAAAAATCCCGTCCGTGGTTATTTTGGCTTTGATGTTGCGATCCGCACTGCAGGAAACGCCGATGCCGATGGGGCAGGAGGCGCCGTGTCGTGGCAGTCTCACCACGCAGACGTCGTGGCAAAAGTACTTGCCTCCGAACTGGGCGCCGATGCCCATATCACGGGAGAGCTGCAATATGGTTTGTTCCAACGCCAGGTCCCGAAAGGCATGGCCGGATTGGTCGCCTTGGGTGGGTAGTCCGTCCAGATAGCCTGTGGAGGCGAGCTTGACGGTTTTCAAAGTCATCTCCGCCGAGGTACCGCCGACCACAAAAGCGAGGTGATACGGCGGGCAAGCCGCCGTTCCCAAGGTTTTCATTTTTGCACCCATGAACGCCACCAGCGACTCGGGGTTTAGTACAGCTTTGGTCTCCTGGTAAAGATAGGTCTTGTTGGCCGAGCCACCGCCTTTGGCAATAAATAAAAAAGTGTACGTATTCCCCTGGGTGGCGTACAGATCAATCTGAGCCGGCAGATTGCAACCGGTATTTTTTTCTTCATACATGGTCAGAGGCGCATTCTGGGAATAGCGTAGATTTCCATGGGTATAGGCGTTGAATACCCCTTGGGATAGCGCCTCGGCATCATCGGTATCCGTCCAGACCTGCTGCCCTTTTTTACCGATAATAATGGCTGTTCCCGTATCCTGGCACATGGGGAATTCCATTTCAGCGGCGATTACCGCATTTTTAATCATTTCCAGGGCCACATAGCGGTCGTTGTGAGATGCATCAGGATCGTCTATGATTTTTGCCAATAAATTCATATGGGATGTCCGCAATCGGTGGGATACCTCCGTAAAAGCGGTTTCACTCAAAAGCGTCAACCCTTCCGGCTTGATTTTTATCATCGGGCGGTTCTCAAATGATCCGTTAGAAACGGATTCGGTTGTCAATAGCCGGTAGTTGGTTTGATCGGCGTTTAGGGGAAACATGGTTGTATACGCGAAATCGACCAAGGGGCTTCTCCTTTCAGGGCGGCGTCAAGGCGACGAATGGCGCCGGTCGAAAATTTCCATTTTTGTTGATAGCGAATCCCAGTTCATGGTCTGCATATCTTTGGCCATGGTGTGATGCAGCCCTTTCCGGGCGACCTTGCGCCGTTCAGCCATTTTTATGACACCGTAAAAAGGTAGCATCATTATAAACGCTTGCCGGGAGTACTTTTCAAGAGGCGTCAACACGTCTTGACGCCGGGTGTAGTATGCGTCTTCCCCTTCGACACAACGTTGGCTGAAGACATTAAATTGGCGGCAGGCCATGGGGCGTAGGGGGTGGATGGCGCAGGCATTATCAACCAAAAAGGCACAAGGATCACCTTTTTGGTGATCGAGCAATTGCTTTTTCAGACCGGCCCGAACCGGGTCGGCCAGTTTTTCCGTGGCATACCAGGTGATGCCCACCAGTTCCAGAGGATATACCGGGATCGATCGATGGGTTACGCAACAAGCTGCACAACCCTTGGCGCATGCCAGCCGGAAGCCCCGCGTTTCCATGCTCTTTACTGCCAGGTCAATTCCCGCATCGGTGACGGCGTAGGCCTTTAGCAGCATGGTCAGCCAAGTGTGCTTTTTTTCATCCTGTTCATAGACCAGCCGCTTGGCGTAATTGGCGGGGCCGGATTTTCGTTTTTTACCTGGCATGGGACTCAGTCCGACGACGGGTTGCCTTATTCCGTTTCTTCTTTTCTCAAATCTTTTTTTAATACTTTGCCGACGTTGGTTTTCGGCAGCTCTTGCCTAAACTCAATCATGGTGGGTAACTTGTAGGTGGCGAGCTTCCCTTTGCAGTATTCGATAAGTTCTTTATCGGATACCGTTTCACCCTCTTTCAGGACGATAAAGGCTTTCACCTGCTCACCCCGTGTCGCATGTGGTACACCAATGACCGCCGCTTCCATGATGCTGGGATGCTCATAAAGGACCTCTTCGATATCCCGGGGATAGACATTGTAACCGCCGCAGATGATCATATCCTTTTTGCGGTCCACAATATAAAAATAACCTTCTTCATCCATAGTGCCGATATCACCAGTGTGGAGCCATCCGTCCGTGACGGTTTGCTCGGTCTCTTCAGGTCGATTTAGATAACCCTTCATCACCATGGGGCCTTTAACAATAAGCTCCCCGGATTCGCCAACAGGCTGATCCTCTGTGCCATCTTCGATATCCACAATTCTGCATTCGGTATCGGGGATGGGAAGTCCGATGCTGCCAACCTTCCTTTTCCCACCGGCAAACGGGTTGATATGAGTGACAGGTGTGGACTCGGTTAATCCATACCCTTCCACAATGACTGCCCCGGTTCTTTCTTCGAATTCCTTGATCACTTCCACCGGCAAAGGTGCGCTTCCCGAAAAACAGCCTTTAATGGATGTTAAATCGACGGTTTTAATATTGGGGTGGTTGAGCATACCTATATACATGGTGGGAACTAACGGGGCAAAGGTCGGCTTGAATTTCGCGATGGCTTCCAGCAGGGGTTCCGGTTGGGGTTTGGGAACGAGGATGTTGCCCCAGCCCATGTAGATGGCAAAATTCATGGCGGTCGTCATGCCGAAAACATGAAAAAAGGGCAGGGCTCCCAACATGGTTTCTTCAGCATATTTAAATTGGGGAAACCAATGGCGCACCTGTTGGACATTGCTGCTTAAGTTACTATGGGAAAGCATCACGCCTTTTGAAACGCCGGTCGTACCGCCGGTATATTGGTACATGGCGATATCTTCAAAGTCGATATCCACATCCGAGCGGATGGGCGATGCGCCGGCGATAAGCGCTTTCCAACGGTAGACCTGATCGGCCGGTTTTACCTTCGCCGCCAGCCCCTTTTTCTTGCCAACCAATGGGAACAATAGATTCTTAGGAAATGGCAGGTAGTCGCCGATGGAAGTATATACGATCTGCTTAATGCTCGTTTTCGGCCTTAAATCGATCATCCGATTTCCCAGCAGGTCCAGCGTGATTAAAATTTTTGATTTCGAATCGTTAAATTGATGCTCGAGCTCCCGATCGGAATACAGGGGGTTGTTCATCACGATGATCGCCCCGAGTTTTAAAGCAGCGTAGTAGGCGGCCACACAAGGAATCAGATTGGGTAGCAGGATGGCCACACGATCACCTTTTTTAATACCGAAATCGGCAAGGCAGGTGGCGAAGGTGTCGGCCATGATGTTCAGATCCCGGTAGGAGATCTTATACCCCTGGAAGATAAGGGCCGTGGTATCCGGATACCGTTCGGCTGATTTTTCCAGAAATTGCGGCACGCATGTTTTATCAAAATCTACATGTTCAGGTACACCATCTTCATAATTCGAAAGCCATGGTTTGTCCCTGTATCCAATCGCGCTTGCCATATGTTCCTCCTTTCAGGGCCGGGGTGACCGTTGGTTAAACAGTGGATTGACGGATGTGCTTTGGACGGGTATTGCATCATTAGATGATATCATATTTAAATGGTTTTTCCCAGCGATTGTCCACTGTTGATCTTTTTGCCTATTGCAGATAAAGAACGGTATTCGCGTTTTTTTAAAAATCGGCGTTCAAGTTTGGATATTTGTTCAAGTTTGTTCTTTCCGACGATTCTTGATAGATAGGATTTATGCGCTTCACCCAACCTGCCATTCGAAAATTTCGATCAATCAGCCCATCAGGGGCCACCTCGGTGGGTGCCCTGATAGCCTCGCTGGCTTTATTCGTAGTGGCCACGGGTATCATCTATTATTTCCTTATCGGTATCAGTGCCGATGGATTGTCTAACTATGATGCTGCTGCGGCACAAAAGGAACCGCCGCCAACCCGTTTTGCCATTGTGAACGTGATTCCGGAACACGATACGCAAGGCGCCATACCGTTACCCGATATGCAGGTCAAAATACGAGTGCCGCTCGATACTCAAGCGGTTGCTCAGTCCGATATCACACCGGATGGCCAAAAGGTTGCGGAAGAACATGGTGTCATGAAAAGTGAAACAAGAGTTGAAACCCAGGCCGAGATTGTTTCATCAACGCGCTCAACGTCTCTTTATGTGCGCGTCCCGACGGGGCGGGTTCGGCAGGAAGCAGCGAAGGATGCCGCGATTAAATCGTTTCTTTATAAAGGGGAGCAGGTCAATGTCATTGACGAAGAAGGGGCCTGGCTTCAGATCCATACCGAAGATGGACGTAGCGGTTGGGCGCACCGAATGCTCTTTTCAGAGGGGCCTCCTTCCCCGGCTGTAAATAAAGAGGGCCTTATCAAAGCCATTCGAACGGATAGCCTGACCGTTGAAGGCGGAAAAATCCTCATTGAGCTCGACGATTACTGTCTTCCCAAAACAGAGGTGATTACCGGCGCCCGCCCGAGAGTGGTGTGCGATTTTTATGGTTTGCGACCGGCTTCAAAACTGGAAAAGCGGATTGATGTCAATAGCGGCATCGTTCGATCCATCCGTCTGGGGCGGCATTTTGAGGACCGTGCGAAAACTAGGGTTGTGATCGATTTGTTGCCCGATAAAAAATATGTGGTAGACCAACAATTTTTAATTGAAGACAATATTTACCTACTCAAAATCCATCTATAGCTCGCTTCTCAATTTATGTAATCTAAAGGGGCGACAGGGTATTCCCGCCGCCGTAGGGCTCTCCTGAGCCCACCCGCACTGCGGGTGGAACTCAGCCTTAGGACTTTAGAGCGTTTCTAAGAATCGGTGCAGAAGTCGCACGCCGAAACCTGTGCCACCAGCCTCGCCGTAAGCGCTCCCCTTTTTCAAAAAGGCCGGCCCGGCGATGTCGATGTGGGCCCATCGGGTATTCTTGGCAAATTCAGATAAAAACAAGGCCGCCGTAATAGCACCGCCCCAGCGGCCGCTGCTGATATTACCTGTATCGGCCACATCACTTTTGAGCTGTTCTTTATAATCCTCGGGCAGGGGCAACCGCCAGCAACGTTCATGGGTGTATTCACCAGCCTGCGTAAGGGCGTCGGCCAGGGAATTGTCAGAAGTAAAAACGCCGGCGATATGCTCACCCAGTGCCACCATGCAGGCACCGGTTAATGTGGCCATATCAATCGTTACCTGTGGGGCGAAGGTATCGATGGCCCATGCCATGGCATCGATCAGGATCAAACGTCCTTCGGCATCTGTGTTGCCGATTTCAACGGTTTTACCCGCCCAGGTCTTGATGATATCTCCCGGCCGAAAGGCGTTTCCCGAGGGCATATTCTCCACAACGGGAAGAACACCCACCAGGTTAATGTTCAGATTACATTGCGCGGCGGTAATGAGTGTTGCCGCCATAGCAGCGGCCCCGGACATATCACACTTCATCGTTTCGATAGAACCCGTAGGTTTTAGGTTAAGGCCACCGGAATCAAAAGTGACACCTTTCCCTACTAACACAACCGATTTTTTAGCGCCTTTGGGTTGATGCTTTAATACGACCAATCGTGGCCGGTTGCGGCTTCCTTGAGCGACGGCCAGCATGGTGTTGAAATGATTTTTTTTCAGCCATTGCTCATCTTTGATCTCAACCTTTACACCGGCCTTTTGGGCCGCCTGTTTGATTTTCCGGGCAAAAACGGCCGGCGGTTTGTCATTGGCCGGGATATTGATCCAATCACGAGCCAGAAGGGTTCCCTTGCAGATCGTATTGATTCGGCCGGGAAGGGCGCGGTATTTTGTACCGGCCGATTTCGCGACAACAAGTTTGATCTGTTTTAAAGCCGGATGTTTGGGTTTTTTATACTTGTCAAAGAGATGGTTGGCCAGGCGGGCACCCTCACCAAGAGCGGTTATGGTATCTTCCGGTTTCAGCTTGAGGGCTTTGGTAGTAGGAACCAGGATGGCAATATCGGTTAGATCCAGGGCTATGGCTTTCTTTACGCTCCGGCCACCCATGATGCGCAATTTTTCAAAATCGATCCCAGCTGTTTTGCCAACACCGACCAGAATGACCCGCCGGGCATTTATTTGCTGCGGTTCGTGATAAACAATGACATCACCCTCAGCGCCTTTGAATTCTTTATACCCTTTGACCTGTTTAATTAGGGTATTGATGGCATGGTCATGGTGGAGGTTTTTATCTTCAGCCACCGGGATGGCCAAGGCCTTACATTTTGATTTTACGGGATCGAGTGTGGATAACTTCAGCATGAATAGGTCTCCTTTGGTTTGTTAATGGCTCAAAATATGCCTATTATATTCGGTTGTCGGAAATGAATAAACAAACCCGAATGATGAGTCAAATAAAATATGGGCCAAATGGTCGGAAGGGTCGGCACTTGTCCCCGTTTGGTTTGAATTGTGTCATGGCATGTAAAATGGTATGAGCAATCGCAGATATTAAATGTGAATGAAATGATACTGGATCATCTCAAAACGAAGTTTTCAGGGCGGGTTTAGATTAATGGGGAGATATTAAACAAGATGGAACGGCATTGATGAAAAAATACTGTCTGGCTCGGTACCTATTGCTCGTATGTTTGATTTGCGCCTGTGTTAAAAAAGAGGTGGCTGTGGATGTTGCCGGCCCTTTACCTGAAATTCCGTCGGTCATTACCGAGGAATCGCTGCTTGCCGATGCACGGGCGGCTTTAGGCGCTCAAGAGGATCAAAAGGCTTATGCCCTTTATGAGACATATCTTAAACAATTTCCCCAAGGCGCGCATGTCGATGAAGTCCTGATGCAAAAGGGGGTGATTGCCCAAGCCAGGGATGATTTGGACCTGGCGCTATTTGATTTTCGACAGCTCGTCAATCAATACCCTCAAAGTCCCTGGTCGCCGGACGCCCAGCAAAAGATTCTGGAGATATTGTTTGCCCAGCGAGAGTATGAGCGGGTAATTGAACAGGCAGATGGCGCATTGATGGCAGCCAATGAAAATTTCCGACGCGCGAATATTTTTCGACTACTTGGTGATACGTATATGCTTCAGGCCTCCTATCGGGCGGCGGTAAGGGCCTATGCCGAAGCATATAATCTTGCTGAAGGGGAGGCCAAAGAAAGCATTGCCCAAAAACTCGAATATGCCACCGAACAGATGCCCACGGCTGATCTGCAAGCAACCGTTGATGACCTGGCGCATGGTGCGGCCCAGGGAGATCTTTTATTTCTGGCAGGCCGCCGGTTGATGGATGAAGGAAATTATTCGGATGCCCTGACTGTTTTTAATGAGTTTATCGACAGTTATCCCGAACACCCGGAAATTTCTATGGCAATGATAACCGTCGATGACCTTCGAAACATGACGGTTGAGCGCGACACTATCGGCTGCCTTTTTCCCTTGAGCGGGCCATATGCCCAATTCGGCGCCCAGGCCCTGGAAGGGGTAGAATTGGCTCAACATCAATTCTCCGCCGGTAGCGGAAAGCAACCGGTGCGAATTATCGTTAAGGATACCGGCGGAGATCCACACCAGGCCCTGAACGCTTTTCATGAGTTGGCCGAGGCGGGTGTGACGGCCATTATCGGGCCAATGGTTACGGCCGAAAAGGTAGCACCCCATGCCCAGAAGTTGGGCATTCCGTTGATGACACTTACCCAAAAAGAAAACATTCCCCAAACGGGGGATTATATTTTTCGAAATTTCATCACCCCGCGTATTCAAACCGATGCCCTCGTGATGTATGCCATGAACCACCTGGGGGTGAAGCGTTTTGCCGTTCTATACCCTTCCGAAAAATACGGGGTAGCCTTTATGCATCACTTTTGGGATCAGGCCCTGGCCCATGGCGGTGAAGTGACCCGAATCGAAGCCTACGCACCGGATCAAACCGATTTTAGAGGAGCCATCAAGAAACTCCTTGCCCACGCTAAGAAATCCGGAAGCAACAAAGGTCGAGCGGACGTCGATTTTGAGGCCATTTTCATTCCTGACGGGCCGGAAAAAGCCGGTCTGTTGATTCCCCAACTCACTTATCATGACATTGAAGGCGTATATCTTTTAGGAACCAACTTGTGGTATTCACCCCAACTTGTGGATATGGCCCGTCAATTTGTTCAGGGTAGTATTCTGCCGGTGGCTTTCTTCCCCGAGGCAGCATCCTGGCGCATTACCGGATTTGTCGATGAATTTGAGGCTGTATTTGGTAAAAAACCCGGGTTTCTCGAGGCGATTGCTTATGATACGGCCATGATTCTGTTTGGCATTATCAATCGCTCTGAGGCGGCCTATCGCAACCTGATTCGAGACGAACTGCTGCAACTAACCGATTATCCGGGGGTCACCGGGAATACCACATTTCAAACCGACGGGGATGTTAAGAAAACGATGATGATGCTTACGATTAAAGGTAACCAATTTCTTGAATTGAAACCTTAAGGCAACATAAGGCCCTTTGGGCCATTCATCTGTTTTACGGCCCAGAAGACTGGATCGGGAGACCGGCCCGGGGAAATGGTTTCGATGGGATTGGTCTGCTCAAGGTGTTGCCAATAATGACCCCTGACCGGTGGCGGCCAGAACGCTTCGCCATAGCTCGCCCTGGGGATTTACCTGTTTGCGTTTGCCTGCCGACAGCCTCATGGGAACGTGTACGAAGCAGTCGTTCAAGTGGCCGACCAATACCTTGGTTTTTCCGGCCATGGCGGCGTGAACCGCATTTCTGCCCAGAAAATTACAAAATACCTGATCATTGGCATTGGCCGGCAGGCTGCGGATAATGTAGCTGGGGTCAATATATTTAATGGTAATATCGGCTTGCTTTTGTTCAAAATAGACGGCAATTTCATTTTTTAAGAAGCGGCCGATATCCCGTAATTTAATATTGCCCGATTCATCCGTTTGCACTCGCTTTTTGGCGAAAAGTTTTTGACCGGCACCTTCCGCAACCACAATCACGGCATGCTTTCTTTGGCCCAACCGCTCGGCGAGCGCGGCAAACAAACCTGAAGGACCGTCCAGGTCAAAATCAACTTCGGGAATCAGTACAAAGTTGACATCTTGTTCCGCCAGGCTGGCCGTGGTGGCAATAAACCCCGAGTAACGGCCCATCAATTTAATCAGGCCGATTCCGTTTGGATAGCCGACGGCTTCATTGTGCGCTGCACGAATGGCCTGGGTGGCCACATCCACGGCCGTATCGAATCCAAATGAGCGGGAAACCATATGAATATCGTTATCGATGGTTTTGGGGATGCCGATAACGCTGGTCTTCATGCCTCGGGATAAAACGGTATCGGCGATTCGCTCCGCGGCCACGAGCGTCCCGTCACCGCCGATCATAAACAAAGCCCCGATGCCGGTTCGATCTAGACAATCGACAATGGCGTCCATATCCTGCTCACCACGGGATGATCCGAGTACCGTCCCACCCTGTTTCATGATGTTTGCCACGAATTCCGGGGTGAGGTCCAGGACGTCATGCTGGTATTGGGCAATAAATCCCTGAAGACCGTAACGGATGCCGTAAATGTGGTGGACACCGTAACCATAATAGAGCTCCAGAACCACCGAGCGGATGATGGCGTTTAGCCCCGGACAGATACCACCGCAAGTCACCAGGGCACATCGAATTTTGCTGGGATCGAAATAGATTTCATGTCGGGGGCCGGCACACTCAAGGGATGGTGGAACCTGTCCCTGTCGATAGAGGGTGGTGATGCGTTCGGCATCGATATCGATGAGTACCCGGTCGGTATCCGATGTGAAACCGGATCCATCGTTATTTAACCGGCTGGCCAAAGGGGATGGAATTTTGGCTGGCCCCAGAACATCGATTGATGTATCAATGGTATTAACCGTTGTATCCATGGTGGTTTCCCATTATTCGAGTGATAGATCGGTTTTAAGTGGCGGTCTTGGACCAGTCAGGATTGAATCGGAACCGTCCCTTGCCCAATATATTATGAAGATGAACAATTCCCTGCACGATATTGTCTTTGTCCACAATGGGCAATACCGTAATTTCACGGGATTCCATGAGGTACAGGGTTTCATAAGCGGGCATTTCCGGTCGAATCGAGTGGGGATTGGCCGTCATTGCATCATCCACAAGCAACTGGCGGACATCTATTTTTCTTGCCAGCATGCGTCTAATATCGCCGTCGGTTATGATTCCGGCCAGCCTGGCATCATCGGTGACTACCAAAACCACACCCAAACCCCCATTATCCATGCATTCAAGGGCCTCGGCCATTTTTTTTCCCTTTTTCACAGAGGGGATTTTTTCTTTGGTGAGCATAATGTCCCCGATACGGCCGGATAATTGTTGGCCCAGATGGCCGCCGGGATGGAATTTTTTAAAATCACTGGCTTTAAAGTGATGTTTATTGATCAGTACAACGGCTAATGCATCTCCCATGGCCATCATGGCCGTTGTGCTGGTTGTGGGGGCCAAGCCCATGGGGCAGGCCTCTTTGGGGATGCTGACATCAATGATGATATCACTCATTTTTGCCAGCGTCGAAGCTTGAGGTTTTCCGGTAAAGGCGACGATGGTGCACCCCAGTCGTCGAATGCTCGGCAAGAGAGTATTGAGCTCATCGGTTTCGCCGCTATACGATAAAGCCAAAATAATGTCGTCAGGTCCGACCTGGCCCAGGTCGCCATGCATGGCTTCAACCGGGTGGAGAAACAGTGAGCGCGTGCCCGTACTGTTCAGCGTGGCCACAATTTTTCGGCCGACAATTCCGGATTTACCAATGCCGCTAACGATCACACGTCCCGGGGATTGATAGATTTTTTTGACCATCTTTTCAAAATCATGGCCAAGACGCCCAATCAGGCTTTCGATGCCCTCTGCCTCAATTTTTAAAACATTTTGCGCTTCTTTAATAATCATTGCTCGTTCAATAAGATTTTGTATAGCCAATGGTTTGCATTGACATTTACTGGGGGTCTTTCTAAAAGGCCCTGAGACCCGGATTTGCTCCATATCCCGATTTAAGTCATATCCCGATTTAAATCAATGTCAGGCTATGCAATACTCAGGGTCACACAAGTTCCCGTTTCATACAATATTCAAATGGTAATTCAAAGTGAATAATTGATTCCTATCATGATTGTTGATAATCTTTTACCGATATTAACCCTTATTATTCTGGGTTATCTGCTGAAAAATCGTGGTTTGACCAACGACGCCTTTTTGACCCTGTCGGATCGTCTGGTTTATTATATTTTCTTCCCAGCCATGTTATTCTGGAAGATCGGTGGGACGCCGACTCAATCGGGCATCCAATGGGCTTATTGCCAGGCAGCGGTATGTGCCCTGGCGACAGTTTATATTATCAGTACTTTGTATATCAAGCTGTTTGGGGTGGGCAACTTTCAAGCCGGCACGTTTTCCCAGAGTAGCTATCGGTTTAACAGCTACATCGGCATGGCTGTCGTTATGAACGTCTTGGGCGAAGCGGGTGTGCGCTATTTTGGAATTTTGATCGGAGTGATGATTCCACTGATCAATATTCTGTCCGTCTCGATGCTAATCTGGTTTTCCGATAGACGGGTTCGAATCAACCAGCGCATTGGGATCATTATACGGGCATTGATCATTAACCCCCTCATCCTTGCCTGTGTGGCCGGTATGCTTTATGCGCGGGTGGCGAATGGATTTCCGATGTTTTTAGACAACACTTTGCGGCTGGCCGCTGCAGTGACACTACCCCTGGCCCTTTTATCTATTGGCGGAACCTTGACTTTCCAGGCGTTGCGCGGATACTTTGCACAGTCGTTGGTAGCGGCGGGATTCAAACTGATCTTGTTTCCATTGACGGGGTATTACTTTCTAAAATGGTTCGGTGTGACCGGGTTGCCTTACCAGGTTGCCATGTTATTCTTTGCCCTGCCTACGGCAACAAGCATTATTATTCTCTCCTCCCAATTAAATAGTGATACGAATCTGGCCTCGGCTACTATTGTTTTGTCAACCATCCTGTCATTTTTTTCCTTGAGCTTTGTGATGCTGTTGATTGGATAAATGGCGATGCGTTAAAGATGATGAATACGACTATGACGACCATGTTTAAAATGATTATTGAATATGACGGCACTGCTTTCAGCGGTTGGCAGGTCCAAAATGGCGTACCGACCGTGCAGGGTGCGATAGAAAAAGTACTTCTCCGCCTAACCCGGAAAAAATTACGCGTGGCCGCGTCGGGGCGTACCGATGCAGGGGTTCACGCGCTGGGACAGGTCGCCGCTTTTACGGTCAATACGTCGCTTTCAGTTCAGCAACTGTTTAGCGCTTTAAACAGCCTTTTACCGGCCGATATCGTTATTCGAGCTTTAGAAGTGGTTCCCGATTCTTTTCATCCCCGCTATGATGCGATCAGCAAGATTTACCGCTATCGGATTCTTAATCGATCCCTACCGGATGCCATCGGCCGGCACTATGCTTGGCACCTGCGGCGTCCCTTGGATACCGAGGCCATGCAACGTGCGGCCGACCATCTCGTCGGCTTGCATGATTTTACGTCCTTTGAAGGGGCCGGCAGTCCCCGAAAGAGTAGCGTCCGACAGGTGATGAAGGCCGCGCTGTCGCGAAAAAAATCGGGTTTTTTGGTTTTTGACATCGAGGCCAATGGATTTTTGCGATTCATGGTGCGTAATATTGTGGGAACATTGGTGGAGGTGGGATTATCAAAATGGTCACCGGAGAATGTTAAACAAATCCTCGCTGCCAAAGATCGCACCCTGGCCGGTCCAACAGCTCCTCCGCAAGGGTTGTTTCTGGTCCAGGTTAAGTATTGAGAATAGACCCAGTATTGAGAACAGGCCTATTATTGATAATAAACAAGGCTTGATCCCGTGTTTGATTAATAGATCCGCAAAACCCAAATGAATCGGCGTGTCTCACGCGTCGGCCTGTGCTTTACGCTCAAGCACGGTTTCATTGTAAAAGGCGATGACATCGCGCCGATTCAGCATGCCAATGAGATGTTTGGTGTCGTCTTCTTTAACCACCGGCAAGCTGTCGATATTTTTCATGGTAAACTTCTGCAAAACGGTGTTGAGGTCTTCCGAGGGCGTGGTGACGATGATATCCGAGGTGGCAATGTCACGCATAATCACCAGTTGTTCAATTTCCTGTGAAAACAAGACAGCGCGAATATCTGTACTGGAGAAGACCCCTGTCAGGTGGCCGTCATCATTCATAACGGGGAAATAGTGTTGTTTGGTGCCGGTCAAAAAGGTTTTAAATTCGAGAAAAGGCATTTTTTCCGGGATCTGTTTTACCATGTGGACCCGATCCATCAGATCTTTGACATGGATCGCCTGAAGAATATCAACAAAAAATTCTCCGGCATGGGCCGGCGATTCGACTTTAGCATTTACCTGATTGTGAAAGATCGTCCAGTGTTTGGAGGCCAGGTAAGATACGGAGCAGACCAGCAAACTGGGCAAAAGCAGGTGATAAGAGTTGGTCATCTCGCTGACAAAAATAATTGTGGATATGGGGGTGTTGGAAACACCGGCAAAGAACCCCGCCATGCCAACGACGATAAATGCGCCAGGTTCGGTAACGACATTCGGCATGATGTGGTGAAACACTTTTCCAACAACGCCTCCCATGGCGCCGCCCACCACCACAGATGGGCCGAAGACGCCACCGCTACCCCCTGATCCAATGGAAAAAGAAGTCGTAAATATTTTACCGATTCCCAGGGTTAACAAAAATATAATGGATACGCCCGCCGGGTTGGAAAGGGCTTCCTGGACATAACCGTAGCCGAAAGCCAGGGTATGGGGATAGAAAAAACCGATCATACCCGTGATCAGTCCTCCAATGGCCGGCTTGAAGTGATTGGGAATGCCCAGACCATGAAAAACAGAGGTAATGCCGTAAAAAGATTTAACGTATAAATAACCGGTTGCCACCAGGACAAGGGTCAAAACAAGGTAGGGGCCGAGTTCAAGGGGATTGGTAAAGACGAAATCCGGTGACTGGAACAGGGATCCCCATCCAAAAACCAGGCAAAATTCACAATAGGCGACCACCGAAGAAATCCCGGCAGGTATGAGCACTTCCGATTCAAACTCCGGATCCCGATAAAGGACTTCGGCAGCAAAAAGGGCCCCGGCCAGCGGCGCTCGAAAAATACTTCCCACCCCGGCCCCGATTCCTGCGGCCATCATGATACGTCTCTCGCGGTCGGATAAATGAAGGCGGGTGGCCAGAAAAGATCCGAAACCGGCCCCGATTTGAGCGATGGGCCCTTCACGTCCACCGGACCCGCCGGTAGTCAGGGTAATTGCCGAGGCAATGGTTTTAATAATGGGTACGCGGCCGCGAATGGCCCCACCCTTGTTGTGGTAGGCGTCGATCGCTGCATCGGTTCCATGGCCTTCGGCCTCGGGGGCAAAAGTGTAAACCAGCCAGCCGCTGAAGATACCCCCCAACCCGGGAAGGATTAACAAAATGTAGCGATTGAAAGGCGTCGTCGACGGCGGTAGCAGGTGATGCTCGCCGGCCGGTGAGGGCGGGCGGTAACCGGCCAGAAGGTCCAGAAAAAAGTGCATTCCGGCGACACACAGATAGTGAAAAATAATGGATCCCAGCCCTGCAATGACGCCGATAATCAGGAAATTGAATGTCCATTTACCGGCCAGGGCAATATCAAATGATCCGCCCTTACCGGTGATTGTTTTTAAGCGGGCTGGAATATTTTTTCTCATGGACTATGCGCTTTCCAGCTCCTGAATACTTTTGAGGATGGTGTCGAATAAATGCGCTATCTCGTCTTCTTCCAAGCATGAAAAGGCGACACGAAGATCGGTTTTGCCTAATGAGATCAAACCCATTTCATATTTTTCGAGTAAATGGCATCGTAATTTCTCCGCCTCAACGGTCTTTAGGCGAATGCACATGAAGTAGCCTGAATTGAAGGGATAAGCGGTAAAGGCTTTACTATATTTGGGGTCCGTCAGCACGGCTTTGACGCGCATGGCGCGACGTTTTCAGGATATCGAATTTTTCCTTGCTTTCATCGGCGAAACGATTGTCTTTCATCGAGTTTAGAATAATCGTCTGTCCCAAATGGGAAGCATTGGATATGGTACCGCGAATGCAACCGGCGGTTTTTTTCTCCAGGGCCTCATAAGTTGCCCCAGCCGCACTTTGAATCATTCCGCCATAGGTGATGAAGCCCACCCTCAAGCCCCACACATAGTTCTCCTTGGTGGCCCCATCCAGCTTGACGGCCAATAGCCTCGGGTGGCGCTCGCACAAAAGGGCGAAAAGCGACTCTTTTAAGGTCGCCTCCTCATAGAACAAACCAAAATAGGCATCATCACAGGCGGCGATAATATGGGTGCCTTGTTCGGCCACGGCGGTCAGGATATCCGCGATTGCCCGGCCTTCATCTCTCGAAACCGTATAACCGGTAGGGTTGTGGGGGAAATTGAGCATGACGATGATCTTGCCGGCTTTATCGGCAGCGGTCCTCACCGTCTGTTCAAACCCTTTCAGGTCAAACCCGCCATCTTTCGAAAAAACGGGATAGGAAACAAATTCGGCTCCGCGTTTTACGCGAAAAATCATATTATAATTACCCCACATCATTGCGGGGACAATAACCGTATCGCCGGGGTTGACCCACAAATCGGCCAAGGTGCTTACGCCATGGGTAATTCCGCTGGTTACAACGGGCAGGCTGATCGTTTTTTCCTTTAGCGACGGATTTTTTTTAATCATCATTTCCCGCCAAATATTACGCAAGGCGGGAATTCCAAAAGACGGGGCATAGGTCAGCGATTCACGCGGCGGGATATCGTCGATATATTGGGTCACCGAATTGAACGCCATGGTGCGCCCCTTCTCTTTGGCGATGCCGATGGTGGCATTGATGCGGTGGGCCTTTTCCTTCGCCTCTGCGCCTTGGCTTAATATCCCCTTGGGGAAAAAGAAGGCCTTACCCATGTCGGAGAGCATGTTAAAGATATGCGGGTTGGCCGCCTCGATTACCTCGTTTAACTCTTTGGCCAGTGGATCGGATTTCATCGCCGGTCACTCCTGTTTCGCATTAGGATTTGTGCTTTATTGATCAAATAGAATTATGAAATATTTTGAATAAAATTGTTTGCTTAGTCTTTACAAGGGGAAAAAGAAAAATGTCAAGAGTGCAGCTGCTGAGATCGGCCTTGATCAGCGTGGGGGTGTCATTGGCTTATCTAAAAAGATAAAAATTGGCCGGTGGCTATTTAAAACAGCCACACCGGCCAAAGAAGCTTGCTTACTATCTGGCTCCCCTTTTGGACGCCTTCAGCGGATTGATCTTGCCAGTTGCCTTTACTGTTTTGTCGGTCGTATGGCTGGCAAGATTACAATCTCCGTTTTTCCATTTCGTGGCCGGTTCCGGGAAAGCGCTGCAATACCAGCCGGATTCAAATTCAATTGAGCGGTTGCAGCCATTACAATTATCCACAACTTCAAGGCAAATCCCCCCATTATATGAACAGCCTTCGGCCGACATGAACGGGCACGGTTTTCCGGTTCGTACGGTTGTACAGTTCATCAGAATTACCCCCTTACCATTTATCTATGATAAAAAAGCCGGAGCCTTGGGCGCCCGGCCTATATTAAAAACTCGATGAAATTGGTAAGTATAGTTTTTGATTTCATGCTTGTCAACCCATATCAGCACAAAAAAACGATCATGGATACGAATTCGGCTTGTTAGGGTTTTACCGTGGGAATTTATATTGGTTTTTAAGTAAAAATACTCACTTAGGGCTTGCCAGCAATGACCGAAGCGATATAATAAGTGATGCTTTATTAATTGACCGCGGTTGCACATCTTCGGTCAAATACGTTGCAGGCGGATTCATAAAAAGCATAGGGAATCGATTGAACATTAATGTGTGAGGGAGTAATCAATGGCCCATCATCACGAAACTGACTTTCGTGTCCAGGGATTTCGTGCGGCGGGATTAGCCTCAGGGATTAAATCCAACAACGAAAAAGATTTGGGAATTATTGTTAGTGATGTCCCTGCCGTTGCTGTCGGGGTCTTCACGCGCAATGCGATTCAGGCAGCACCGGTGGTCTTGGATCGTGAACGAATTTCAGCGGGCCAATGCCGGGCCCTCATTGTCAACAGCGGTGTTGCGAATTGCTGCACCGGTGAACAGGGGATGAAAGATGCCGTGGCCATGACGCGGATGGTCGCAAAACACCTGAATGTCGAACCTGAACAGGTATTGGTGGCTTCCACGGGGGTGATTGGAACCCAACTGCCGATGCAAACGATTAATGCGGCGATACCGGGCCTGGTCGATTCGGCACAACCTGAAGGTTTTCTCGATTTTGCCACAGCAATTATGACCACGGATACGGTCCCCAAACTGGTGACGCGTACCGGCAGCATCAATGGTCATCGTTTTACCGTTACCGGTGTTGCCAAAGGTGCCGGTATGATTCACCCCAATATGGCTACCATGCTGGCGTTTCTCTGTACCGACCTGGCGGCACCGCCCAATACGCTCCAGTCTATATTGAAGTCAGGGGTGGACCAAACGTTCAACCGGATCAGTATTGACGGGGATACCAGTACCAATGATACGGTTTTACTTTTAGCCAATGGTCAATCAAAAGCGACACTTGAAACGCCTGAAGATAGAGCCATTTGCCAAAAGACCATTCATGAGGTTATGAGATCCCTGGCCCGAGAACTGGTGAAAGATGGGGAGGGAGCGACCAAACTAGTTACGATTTTGGTGAAGGGCGCAGATACCGAGGAAGCCGCCCGGGTTGTAGCGGATACGGTGGCGAGGTCGGCGCTGGTAAAAACAGCCTTTTTCGGTGAAGATGCCAATTGGGGGCGAATTGTGGCCGCTGCGGGTCGGGCGGGCATTCCCATCGAGCCGGAAAGATTACGCATTTTGTTTGAAGATACGCTTGTGTTTGATCAAGGGCAGGGGGTCGAGGGGCCTGGTATCGATTGTGCGGGTGATGTTTTAAAACAAGCAGAATTCACTATTACGATCGATCTTGGTATGGGGGCCTCCGAAATATCGATTCTCACTTGCGACCTGTCCCTGGATTATGTTCAGATCAACGCCGATTATCGAACTTGATGTCACCTGATACAAATTTGTGCGATGAAAAAAAAGTCGCTTTAAATTCTATTTTATAGCTATCGTGCTGAATGACTTAAATGGCTGAAATGCGTCTCCAAAAATTTCTTGCCACCGCGGGTATCTGTTCCCGGCGTGAGGGTGAAAAACGTATTCTCGCCGGTGATGTCCGCGTTAATGGCAAGGTAACCACGGTCTTAGGCACAAAAGTGGATCCAAAAAATGACCGGGTTGAATATCGTGGCAAATCGGTTGAGGCACGATCGCAATCCGTCTATATTGCCTTGAATAAACCGAGGGGTTACGTTACCAGTTGCAAACAGCCTCAAGAAAAAATTGTAACGTCGCTGGTAAACATCCCCGAGCGAATTTTCCCAATCGGGCGGCTGGACAAAGAATCGGAAGGGCTGCTTATACTAACCAACGATGGTGACCTGCACCATCGGTTGTCGCATCCATCGTTTAACCATATTAAGGTGTACTACGTTACCGTTGCCCGAGCGATTACCGATTCATTGCTCAAGCGATTGGCCAACGGTATCGATTTAAACGGTGTTCGAACCCGTCCGGCCAAGATCAAACGAATGTCGGCCCGACAGTTTAAGATAACGCTAAAGGAGGGCCGTAACCGGCAAATTCGGCGGATGGCTGGTAAAATAGGGCATCGGGTAGATCGTCTAAAACGGGTCCAAATGGGCGATATCCGCTTGGGTAAACTGATGCTGGGAGAATGGCGGTACCTAAGCGAAGATGAAAAAGTGATGTTGTTGAAGGAAATATAGACGGTTTTGAAGGATCGTTACCATTGATGAGGAGCGGACATGTTGACATTGGATTCATTACTGGCTGGAGAAGATACCATTGGTGTCGTCGGGTTGGGATATGTGGGCCTGCCCCTGGCCGTTCATCTGGCCTTTCATTTTCGTGTCACCGGATTCGACCTGAACACAAAAAGAATCGATGAACTAAAATGCGGCGAGGATCGCACACTGGAGGTTTCCGCCGAACAATTACAGCAGGCCGGCATCCACTACACGGCTGATTCGGCCGACCTGGAACGATGCCGACTGATCATTGTGGCAGTCCCCACGCCGATTGACGGGCAACGCAACCCCGATTTGACGCCTCTGCAAAGTGCCAGTAAAATCGTTGGGCAACGGATGCCGACGGGCGCCTGTGTTGTCTATGAGTCCACGGTTTATCCGGGCGCGACAGAGGAGGTGTGCGTGCCTATACTTGAAGCGGTTTCCGGGTTGGCTTTTGGAGAAGATTTTTCCGTTGGCTACTCTCCGGAACGGATCAATCCCGGCGACAAGGTCCATTCAATCGATAAGATCATGAAAATCGTTTCGGGGTCCGACCCACAGACCACCCAGTTATTGGCCGGTGTTTATGGGAAGATTGTCAAAGCCGGAATTCATACGGCTACCAGCATAAAAGTGGCCGAGGCGGCCAAGGTCATTGAGAATACCCAGCGCGACCTGAACATCGCCCTCATGAACGAACTGGCCATGATATTTCAGCGTATCGGTATCAATACGCATGATGTTTTGGCAGCCGCCGGGACCAAATGGAATTTTTTACCTTTTTCGCCGGGCCTGGTAGGGGGACACTGTATCGGCGTCGACCCGTACTATCTGACCTTTAAGGCGGAGTCCATCGGCTACCATCCCGAAATGATTTTGGCGGGACGCCGGATCAACGATCATATGGGGAAGTACATCGCCGAATTGACGGTTAAAAAAATGATTGCCCAGGGGAAACAAGTGCGAGATGCGCGGGTAGCCATATTAGGCCTGACTTTCAAAGAGAACGTGCCGGATTTACGGAACACGCGGGTTGTGGACATTATTCATGAATTAGAGGATTACGGAATTGAGGTCCTGGTCCACGATCCGATGGCCGAAGTGAGCGAAGCCGAAACGTACTATGGCATAAAACTGGTTGGTTTAACCCGGATTGAAAAAGTTGATGCTGTCGTTTTAGCCGTTTCACACGAGGCGTATCAAAAAATGGGATTAAAGCAGATTGCCCAACGGTGTGATGGAGATAAAGCCTTGGTCATGGATGTTAAAGGGCTTTTCAGTGAAGATGAAGCAGGTGCCTTGGGAATAGATTACTGGCAGCTATGATGAAATCGTCATTCCGGGTATTGTGGGCTGGCTTATGGACGATTGGTTTTGCTATCTTGAACGGCATTTTTCCCGCTGGCTTTAACCCCGAACATGGCTTGATCAGCCAGTCCGATCAAGGTTGTCTGATCATCGGCGTCATCCGGATATGTGGCCACACCGAAGCTGGCCTGTAGCTTGACGGTCAGCCCGCGGCTGGTGAGGTAAACGGTTTGTCGCATCAACGAGCGGATGTGCTCGGCCATATCCAGGGCCTGGTCCTTGTCGAAATCGGGGAGTACAACGATGAATTCATCGCCACCATAGGCCACCCCATAAGCGGGTTTTTTAATGGCCGCTTTTATGGTCGCCCCGATTTCCCGAATCGCCTGACTGGCATTTAAATGGCCATGGGCATCCACAACGGCTTTGAAATTGTCAATATCAAGAAAGATCAATGAAAACTTGCGGTGTTGTGATTGACAGGATTCGATCAATAAATCCAAATCATTATAGAGATGGCGGGTGTTGTACAGGCCGGTTAAATTATCATGGGTGGCTTGATACCGAAATCGCTCTTCATTATTACGAAGGGTCGTTTCCATTCGCTTGCGGGCTTCATCGGCCTCCATCTCCTTGGTGACATTGGTTAAACAGCCCAGTGATAGATAGATGCGATCTTTGACATAGGTCTCGATCACGGCCTCGTCCTTTAGCCAGATGATTGCGCCATTTTTCATCACACTTTTATACACAGCTTCCATGATGCCTTTTTTTTTGGCTTGACGGCGATAATCGGTTCTGGAGCCTGCCAGATCGTCGGGCCCCACAATGTTTTCGATCACGCGCTGCTGGGTCGGCTGATGTTTGTAGATTCTCTGTTCAAGAATACTGCTCCGGAAGGCTTTGGCCGCGTTGAAGGGGTCGCATGCCAACATTTGTAGAAAGTGCCTCCCGATAAATTCGTACCAGATGGTTTTTTGCCGTTCTTGCCAGGCGGCAATGTAAGGAATGAGCGGTGTGCCGATTGCGTCGAAGGCCTTAAAGGTGTGAATACATTCCCCTGTACGCCGCTTTAACCTGGAGGTATATGAGCCGGACAGTATTCGGCCGCAATAGCTCCTATCCATCATTTGTTGGCTGGTTTCTTCGGAATGCATGCGATAATGGTGTCTATCAATTTAGGTACGGATTTGCGATAGGAATGCCTCTAACAATAATCGGCAGAATTGGCAAGACATGCAAAATTAGTCGTTACACGATTACATGCTTGGACCTGAGCTTGAGGGAGCGTTCCATTCTGATTACAAAATGCGGGGCACATATTTCAAGCCGTGGCACCACGCCACTGGATATTCTACCCTGAAAATTCGATGTTAAATATTAACTATATGAATTCTATGCGAATATTGATTGCGCCAAAGATTGGCGCCATTATTGCAAAGCATTAGTACATTTGATTATAATAGACACGTGCCCAGAGGGTCAAATATTCGATTAACAGGACAGGAAAAAACATGACACAAATATCAGATTCGGATATAGGATCAGGGGAACTTTTCGACCGGGCGTTATCTAATATTCGCCATCTTTTGAGCAATTCAGTCGGCACGCTTAAAATTACCCTCGAAGTGTTGCTTGAAAATTATGATCAGTTCAATGAAACCAAAAAGACTGAATTTTTAGTGCGGGCGGTAGGGCAGGTTGAGTTGCAGCAACGTCTCCTCGATTCAATGAAAAAATACAGCCGATCCGTTGTTAACCGTTTGCAGCCGATCAACTTTGAAGCGTTTTGGCATGATTGGGTACAGGAAAAACGGGAAGCTTTGGCGGTCAGGGGGATTCGGTTAATCGTAAAAGGATCCGAAAAACCATTTTCTATTTTAGGCGAAGGAAGAGTCCTTAACCTGGTATTTGATGCCGTACTTGCCAACGCTATTGAAGCAATGATACAAACAAAAGATCCGCTAATCGAAATGACCATTCTTGCTGAAGATGATTTGCGGATTATGATTCGAGATAATGGGCCAGGCATTGAAAGTGATAAACTGGAAAAAGTTTTTATTCCCTTTTATACAAAAGATTCGGAAAAGTCAGGTCTAGGGCTACCCCTTGCGCGTAAATTATTGGCCGCCATGGGCGGCGGTATTACTATAGACAGCCAGCTTGGTGAAGGAACCAGTGTCTGTATTCGGTTGAAGCCGGCACAACGTAATCGCTAAATATCTGTATTTACTCAATATTAACGAATCTTCGCTTCATCTCAAACAGGAGGTTATTAAGTGTCTTACATTCTTGAGCAAAAACAGCTGGAAGATATTGAAATTGTCTTAAATAAAAATCTCATCGAATTGGGGGTTCGCAGTGTGATCTTGATCGATATGGCTGGAAATATTGTCGTTGATCAGAACAACGGGGATGCCGATCATGACATTTATTCCCTGGCCGCACTTGCAGCCGGAAATTATGGTGCAATGAGTGCCATGGCCAATATTGTCGGTGAAGATGAATTTTCGCTGCTTTTCCACAAAGGTGAGAAATCAAATATTCACTTCAGCAAGGTCCTCTCCGAATATCTGTTGGTGACGATTTTTGACAAAGAGGTGTCATTGGGTTTTTTAAGGCTGAAGGTGGCCGAAGTCGTCACCAAGATAGGCGAGATATTGCCAGGGCAATAATCTTAAAGTAACCTTAACCAGTCAATTGAACCCAATTTCTAATTTGCCATCAACAAGAGGTAAATGCCGTGGCATTCGTAAATTTAAAGAAAAAAGAAGTTCAGGTTAAAATAGTCTATTACGGACCCGGAAGAGGTGGAAAAACATCAAATCTGGAGTTTATCTACAATCGCATCCGCCACCAGATGAAAAATGATCTGGTTACAATAAAGACTCATGGAGATCGGACCCTGTTTTTCGATTTTCTACCCTTAAACATTGGTACAATTAAAGGGTATAGCATTCGAACACAGTTGTATACCGTTCCCGGACAGGTAAAATACAACGCAACCAGGCGCCTGGTTTTGCGAGGGGTTGACGGTGTCGTTTTTGTTGCGGATTCCATGACTGTGAGAAGAGAAAAAAATATTGCCTCCTTGAAAAACCTGGAAGAGAACCTGGCGGCATATCAAAAAGATTTATATAAAATTCCTATTGTCCTACAGTATAACAAGCGCGACTTAGGGAAAAAAGGGGTTCCGCTTCTTTCCATTGAAAATCTTGAAAATGATCTTAATTCGAAATTAAAAGCCCCAAGCTTTGGTGCCAGTGCGATGACGGGCCATGCCGTTGCCACTACGCTAAAAAAAGCCATCCAGATAACTATGATTTCTCTAAAAAGAACGCTTATGTAGGAGGCCTGATCAAATGAACAATACTGATACATCAAATGCAGATGGAACCGAACGAACAAATAAAATCCCATTATCTTCCTTACAGGACCTAAAAGCGATATTCCTTGCCATGGACTGGGAAATCAATGACCAGACCTTAAACAAGTTGATTAGTGAGTCGGAAAAACTAATGGTCAGGGCTGAGGGCGACCTGGTTTTGGTGGCTTTCTTTAAAATGCTATCTTCAATTGGAAAATACATAAAAAAGAATAAAGCCAATGCGGATAAAGATGTAATAGGTTTACTTGGTTCCGTATTTGAAAGTATGGAAAAAGTGATCGGCGAAAAGACGATGCCCGATCATGAGAGAAAGCAGTTGGTGGTTGCCGAAATAACCAAATTCCAAGTCTTAAAACAGAAGATTACGGGGGTTCGAATCAGTCCTTCTATAAAAAAGCGGATGGCGAAAAGTGCCACAGACGAAGCGTTAAAAGCTGTCCAAGAGGAAGTGGCTGCTCTTCGCGATGAAGTCGCCGAATTGCGTCAAAAACTTGAAAAAGCTATAGCCGGCTAAGTCAGAAAAGTGATAGGAGGCGCCCTATGTCCGCAGATCCTTTAAACCCGATGGATATGAATGCTTTTTTAGGGGCAACATTTCGAATATCCGATTTGTCTGCCAAATCACCGCAGGCAACTTATACATTGAATGCGGATATGGTCAAACTGCTTGTTTCTCTTGATGGCAAGACGCCAATGAAAAACATAGCTCGGAATTTGAATGTTCCAGTGGAGCAATTGCGTGATAGCACTAAAAAATTGTTTAACCAGGGACTACTCGAAAAAGCCCGTTATAGCGCTAACGTTCTCGATGCATCTTTTTATGAATTGTTATCCGCCGCTGTGGCACGTATTGTTGGCCCGATTGCGCCTATTTTAATTGACGATGCAATAGCCGGTTTAGGATACCAACGGTCGAGCTTCCCCGTTGAGCGCGTTGCTGAATTGATCAATTCCCTGTCAATGGAAATCCAGGAAAAAGATAAACGGTTGGCGTTCCAACAGTACATGATAAAACTATTGAAGGAAAAAAAGTATCTCCGCTTGTGAGAGATGGCAAGATTTAAAAAAAGACAATACCATTTGGTTGATGAAAAGCGTGCCCGGAGCAAAGTATGATATTAATTCCCAAAGGAAAAATTTTAGTTGATCAGGTGAGCAGCTATTATGTCAATATCGAAAAGTTTTGCGATTATTATCAAGAAGTAGTCGGCACATTCAGTATATATTTCAAATCGGCATCTTCTGAGGGGATATTGTTTTACGATCATTCGGACTATCTGGCCGGTGGTTTTCGATTAAAAAAGAGTAACGCGTATGATACTCGTGATGTCACGACCAAGCTGATGAAAGCTGCAGCCATTGAAAACTTCGAATTAGCTGTTTACCAGATCGATCTATCCGACATCTATTATTGGTCTAGCCTTTTTCATGCACACAACAAGTATGAAGGGCTAAATTCTGACTTTACCGATCTGGCCGCTCTAATCAAACGGATGAAAGCGGAAGAACTGTCGGGTTGTATTGAGGTTCTATTTGATGATCAGCATTGCGGTGACCTCTTTTTTCGAAATGGAGAAATTCTCCATTGCCATTGTTTTATAAATGAAAAACCCCCGAACGATTTGCCCGGTGGTAACCAGGATTTGTCAACACTGTTATATTTTTCCAAAAAAAAACGGGGTGTGTTTAACGTAAAAGAGATTAATTTCAGCCAGTCGTCGGCGACGGGGAGTAAAGTAATCCGTGCTACTTCGGCATCGAATACCAAACTGGTGACAACAATAATAGAATTGATTTTAGAATCATTGCGGAGAGTCTTATCTAAAAAACCACCGCGCGGTTTTGATTTTAATTTGGCTTTAAAAAAGAAGTTTATAGAAAAAACTGGCAAATACGACTTTCTGGACCCATTTGCCGAAGAATTCCAGTACAAAGATTCAAAAGTTGTTTACCTGGGAAAAACCGGGATTGAACATGTCGCCACCGCGATACTAGAGGTTGCTCGTGAACTGGCTGGAGATAATGGCCGCTCCGAGCCGTTTAATTCCGCACTTGAACAACTGATAAATCGATACCCTAAGGAGTTTGCAAATCTGAGTCATGGTACCTAAAGAAGAGTTTATACAAAGCGGTGTCAAGCAGGTTCTGATCGTCGATAATAACAATGAGTTGCTTGAGTCACTGAAAGCCGGGCTGGATAAATACAGTCAACTATTTACGACGGTATTGGCTAACGATGGTGAACAGGCTTTAGCTGTTCTCAAAGTAAAGCCAATATCCGTAGTCGTTTCCGATGTCAAAATGCCTAAGATGAACGGTTTAGCCTTACTGTCAAATATGACCAACCAATTTCCTGACATACCGGTAATCATTATATCCGCTTATGGCCAGGATGAGCTGGAGTGGCTATCCCGGAAAAGCGGAGCCGTCGCATTCGTCAACAAGCCTTTCAGCGTTGATGAGATCGGTAAGAAAATTCTAACGCTTCTACAAAAGGAATCTGATGGCGGTATAATCAAAGGCATTTCCGTCGGAGTCTTTATGCAATTGGCCGAAATGGAAGAGATGACCTGCACTATTCGCGTGTTTAGCGAAGACAATCATACCCAAGGCGTTGTCTTTTTCAAGCGGGGAACACTTCTTGATGCCCGGTATTCTGATGATACTGGTGAAAAAGCACTTGTGCAGATATTGTTACTAGAACAAGCCCACCTTCGTATTCAAAATAGCTGCCCGGATTTAATTGAATCTAATATTAATACCGGGTTGCAGGCGATGCTGCTTGAGGCCATGCGCCAAAAGGACGAAGGGGCCGAAGATAGCCCTGTAGATTTTATGGATACACCGGAAGAGCCGATAGCAGATACAATAGTTGCACAGGATCAGGCACCTGCTGCGTTATCCAAGACCCTCACTCCCCCAACAAAGGCGGCGACACTTGGTTCGGATAATCAAAATGCAGACCTTATTTTAAAGCGAATCGTGAACGAAATTGGGAAGGGGTTTGGCTGGCAGCGTATAGAAAGTGATCCAGGATGGGAAAATACGGTGTCCTTGTCAATAAAAACCGGCGATCTTTTTAACGCGGACGGCTTTAAATGTGGATATATACGAAAGAAGGATGACCGTTCGAATTTATTCCTGCCCGGATCTCCTTCAGCCATATTAAAAGTCAACCACACATGTCCGAGAGACCGTATATTTCGAGTGGTTAGCCGAATTGCCTAATTTTTAATTGAAACATTAAAGCAGAAGGTTTTAAACCAGATTGAATTTAACTAATACATCATTCGATGATCTTTTTGGGATTAATGGCGTTCTAGGTATTTTGGTCGTTTCCCCTGAAAGAAATATCTTATTTCAGGATTTGACCAACCTGGGTCGGAACAATATCAATGAGACGGACTTGGAAATACCGTTTTTACTTCTGGATGGGGCCAGGGAAGTAGACCTTCTTTTTGAACGCTATCGTATTTATATTCGCAGATGTCCAGTTGGGTATTTTTGGGTGGTCATGGCACCGGACGCATCTGCCGCCATGATCCGGTTGCAATGCGATATCATTGCCCCAAAAATGGGCCTTAAAAAACAAACCAAACGAGGGATTAGTCGTCTATTCAAATAAAGACGTGGGGGAAAACTATGTATTCTACCAATTCATCTACGGAGCGAATCATGCTCGGACATGGCGAAACCATACTTGCTGTGGATGATGATAAAGCATTACTTCCTGCCATCGTTGATCTTCTGTCGATGATTGGCTATCGAATGCTTACTGCCGAAGATGGCCAGGCGGCCGTCGACACATATCGGCGCGATCGACCGGATGCCGTCCTTATGGATCGCAACATGCCGCGTATGAATGGTGTCGATGCAGCGCGACATATTCTTAGTATAGACCCAAAGGCAAAGGTTGTATTATTGTCTGGTTATGATCCGAGCGGTTACGACGGGATTGAACCGAAGCTTATGAAACAGATCAGGGCCTATTTGACAAAGCCGATTCAATTGAAAGAGTTGAGCCAGGTTTTATCTAAAGTAATTAATGGATGATTAAATAATGGCCGCAAACAGCGATATTCAAGCTGAACTTTCCGAAGCTAAAGTTTACGAGGAGATGGGGTTATATGCCGAGGCTTTAGCCGCCTATGAGAAAGTTCTATCTGAACAAGACACTACCGATTCAAAACTGACCGATGAAATTAACGATCACATTGTGCGGTTGCGAAAAATAGTTGCCGACGATTCATTGGAGGATGATGGCAATAAAGAATTGACTCGTGAAGCCTTGGGCGACATTAAAAATCAGGCAACCGAGAACAAAGATATTGCGCCTATTCTTGATCGCGCCTCCGTATTTCTTGAGAAAGGATTGTATGAAGAAGCTGCGGATGAATATGCGATGTTATTTAGCATTGGGTATTCTTTCGATTCAATCATACCACCGATTATTGAATTTTTAAAAACTTTTTGTCCTTACGGGTATATGGGTCGCGAATTGTCAAAAGTAATTGATAAGTTTAATTTGCAACCCAATGAACTGGCTGAAATATCCGCTTTTTTTGGTGCCGAAATTGGTAAGCAAGGCCAGTATTCCGCTGCCATCGGCTTGCTGGAAAAAGCCAAAGGATTGGATCCCGAGAATGAAAAAGTAGAGAAGATGTATGACATGATTATCGACCAATTCATGTCTGAGCCCGTGACCGGTTACCTGCTTCGCCGTACAAAATTAACAAAGGAGCAGTTAATTGAAGCCTTAAATATCTCATTTGTTAAAGAATGCAGCTTATTTTATTCCCTTGTCAAAAGCAATCATATCGACAAAGATAGATTGCTAAAGGCCCTATCCGACTATCATAAATACCCGTCAATTGAATTTGACCCTGAACTTAATCCCCCTCACCGGCTTGTTTCAAAATTACAAAAAGATGTATTGCTATGCCAGGGATGGGTCCCCTTGGAAATGGGGCCTAGCACATATAAAGTCGTCGTGGATAATCCGGATGACACGTATAAAACTGAACAGGTAAAGCGGATGCTCGCCCACGACGATATCGATTTTTGTATAGCCTTACAGGAGGATATCGAGTTACTTACCGAACATTTTTTTAAAGTAGGCGCAGATGTAGAGAAGACGGCGTCGGATAGTCGAGCTGTAAATGAAGACGAGAATGTCGTTATGGATATTGTTGACATGCTTGAGCGGAAAAGCGGATGGAGCAGGGAGAAAAAAGTGCCCATCAGGCCGCAATTGATTTCCGCTGAAGTGGTCTTAAAAGAAGCAGGCGATAAACAAGAATCGTTGTTGGTTCGATTAAAAGATTCCACTGATAGTGGGTTTGGAATTTTAGTCTCATCTGAAGAATATAAACGGATTAACAAAGTGAAAGCCGGGGACATGCTCAATGACATGATTTTTTATGCCGGATGGGCGATGCTGCGAACCAAGTCTTTGGTTAAAAATGTCACTCGAATCGGGGAAGGTAAAGACAAAGGGTATTATTTTGTAGAAATCGAGTCAGAAGATGTGGCTTGACCAATAGGCCATATACTCCTCTGGTTTTTGATAAACGGATCGATACTGTGCCTGGAACCGGAACTCTTATAGTTCTGATAATCCTCTTTTTTGGAGCATACCGATGAGGAAAAAATGGACTCATGCCGTTATCGGCATAGCGTTGATTTTATCGACTTTTCTTGTAGAATCGACTTGTACGGCTGAAACGACATATACGTTTGCCGTATTGCCCCGGTTTTTTCCGATCGTGATTCTCGAGCGATTTGGGCCTTTGGCTGAGTATATCTCCGAAGAAACGGGCCTTGAGGTGGAATTCGTCATGCCTCAGAATTTTGAAAATCATATTGATATGGTTAAAAAGGGAAAAGCACTTTTAAGCTATCAAAATCCGGTGGTTTTTGCCAAAGTATCAGGTCAGGTTAAACCGCTGGCCGTTGCCAGCAAAGGTGAGCACGGTACGCGGTTTAGAGGTATCATCATCGTGCGGTCAGACGGCAATATTAAGCAACTTTCGGATTTAAAGGGAAAAAGCGTCTCGGTTGTCTCTTTACAATCGGCCGGTGGATATATTTCGCAAAAAGATTTCCTTTCTAAAAACGGGATTAATGTTGAAACGGACATGGTTACTCATGAAGCAGAAAATAATAAGCAGGAAAATGTAATTTTAAATGTCTATTCAAAGAAATCAGAAGTGGGATTTATCCGGGAATCGGCGTTACATCGTGTGGATAAGGCGATTGAACCGGATAAAATAAAGGTACTAGGCAGAAACAAGTTGGCTTCCTAACTGGGTTTTTGCCATTCACGAGAGCGTTCCCGCCAAGGTGGCATCTCGTATTCAAAATACCCTGCTCAACCTGCCTGAAGATGGTAGCGTTTTGAAGGCTGCAAAGTTAAAGAAGTTTGTAGAACCGGATGCGGGTGCGTTAAAGAATGTACGTAAAATGGTGCTGGGAAATTAATCAAAAAAATTAGAATGTCATTGACATCCAAGGAGCAAAATCATGATTCTCATTTGCGAAGAATGTGGAAAAAAATACCAGACCAAGGGCACATTAAAAGCAGATAAGGCCAGGTTTCAATGTCGCGAATGCTCGCATGTTATCACGATCTCCAAAGCAGATGTCGCTCCGGAGAACCGATCAGAAGAGGTGGCGTCGGATTTTCAATCGGTTCTGCTTTCCGAGGGGACTGATGATATAAATGATATGGGTCAGGTCGGTAGTGTAGATGATTTTTCTGCTCCGAAAACAGCGGATCCGGAAATGGGTGAGAATAGTATAGCTTCAGCCGCCGATACTTCCTCGCAAACGGGTATGAGTCTTAGAACAAAAATGATGTTTTTGTTTCTATTCGTACCGGTTTTTCTGTTCGCTATTGCCGGGCTTTATTACTTGGTTCAGATGGACAGGTTTGCGAATACGCTGACTAGTGAATCCGCCGCGGTCGTTAAAAAATTGGGCGAGAACAAAATTAAAGATATTTCCCGGATGGTGGCAGTCCAGTGTAAACAATATTTGGCGGAGCATCCCGAAATGACTCGGGAAAAGTTTATGGACGATCCCGTTTTTTCAAAAATTGCCACGCAACGTGTTGGTTTGACCGGTTATGCAGCGATCTACTCCGGAGCCCCGTTTACGACCTGGGCCCATCCAAATCGTAGAATCGTGGGAAAGCCACTCCTGCCGATCGTTAAAACACCCCTGGGCGATGATTATAACCGGTTTTACAAGATAGCCGAGGAGGTCGATAAAGGAAACATGGTTGAAAGTTTCGGTTACTACCTTTGGCCGGATCCGGATGGCGCCTTAAGGGAAAAATTTATGATGCTCACCCCCATCGAAGGGACGGATTATGGTGTTACCGCCACTGTTTACATGGATGAATTTACGCAACCCATTCGGAAAGTCGAAAGAAAGGCCGATAAGATTACTCGAGCGACTCGGAACTTTACGTTGGCGGCACTCGGCACTATTCTTTTATTAATGGCTGTTATCGTTTTCTTTTATGCACATCGGATCACCAACAGAATTAAGAACCTGACCGACCTGGCGGAGCGAATCAGTGTCGGTGAAATGGATGCTGAAATTAAAATTGATACAAAAGATGAGATAGGCACACTGGGTGAGGCAATTGGCCGAATGCAAAACAGCATTCGTTTGTCCATTGAGAGATTGCGAAAGCGAATGTAACCGCGCTTTTGATGCAGGAGATAAAAACATGTTTGTAAACAAACCATGTCAAACGAGCTGTACTTCTGTTATCCTCTGGTTTCTGCTGGCTTGTGCCGCTGTATTGGCTTCATCCGAATTTTCTTCTCTGTCCGCCGAGACATTAAAATATTCAGGATGTGGGATTGTAAAAAAGGCTTTCATGGATGAGATGGCGGAGGCTTTTACTAAAAAAACCGGCATCGCGGTGGATATCCAGGGCGGCGGAGCCATGTTGGGGATTAGAAATGCGGCGGCCGGCATTACCGATGTGGGCGGAAGCTGTCGTCCCGAACTTGATTTTAAAGAAGAAAAGGGGGTCAAGAGGCACCATGTCGGTTGGGATGCCATTGTCGCGCTGGTGCACAAGAATAATCCTGTTGATTCCATTACTTTTGACCAACTCAAAGCGGTGGTACTAGGAGAAATCACCGATTGGGGTGATTTGGGGGGACCGATCGGCCAACCCATAAAATTCTATGCCCGTGAGGGTAAACTATCCGGGGTTGGCCATATGGCCCGGATGCTTATTTTTTTCGATAAAGATCAGGAGTTTGCCGCAAAAAAACGCTATAAATCTTCGGGCCCCCTGGAATCGGCTATCGAAAAAGAGACAGGGCGCTGGGCCATTGGCCTTAGCGGTGTATCCAGTGCCAAGCGGCGGAAAGTAAAAATGCTGAAACTGGAAGGCATTTACCCCTCAAAGGAAAATATCATGGCTGGCAAATATCCGGCCTTTTATCGTCCGCTATATCTTTTTACCAAAACGGAACCGACAGGTTTGGCAAAAAAGTTTATTGAGTTTGCTCTGAGCGAAGAGGGACAGAATGTCATTATGAATGCCGGAACCGTCAACCTAAAAGAAGGCGGAGACAGACTCTGGAACCAATATAGAATGGAAATGGGTTTTTAAACCTTTCATATACGTGTACCCGTTTTTCAGTTGCAAATCTGTTGGTGTGCGATTGCCGGAGCTACATGTCCATGGTCGCCCCTTTGTCGGCGGAATTAACATGCTGGGCATAGCGCGCCAACCATCCCCTATGAACTTTTGATTTAAATGGTTTCAGGCTGGCGAGCCGTTTTTTAATTTCATCTGCATGAATAAGGACATCGATCGACCGTTGCTTGGCGTCGATGCGGATTCTATCTCCCGGTTCAATAATTGCAATGGGGCCCGCGGCAGCGGCTTCGGGCGATAAATGCCCGACACAAAGGCCCCTGGTACCGCCGCTGAAACGACCATCCGTAATCAGGGCGGCGCGAATCCCGGCTCCTTGGATAGCGGCGGTGGGCGATAGCATCTCTTGCATGCCCGGTCCGCCTCTGGGGCCTTCATAGCGAATGACCACGATATCGCCATCTTTGACTTTTCCAGCCAGAATTCCTTCCAGTGCGTCTTCCTGGGATTCATAAATCACAGCAGGACCTTCGAAGGTCATCATCTCTTCGGCCACTCCGGCGACTTTCACCACCGCCCCGCAGGGTGCTATATTACCAAAAAGAATCGCCAGCCCGCCATCGGTTGAAAACGCCTTGTCCGAGGTGCGAATCACCTCACCATCCGGTGGGGGCGCTGTATGGAGCATGTTTTCAAGGGTTCCGTAAACGGTTTTTGATGCAGGTGTGAGTATGCCTGTCGCCTGTTTCGAAATCTCTTTGAAAATAGACGCAATCCCGCCTGCACGATGGACATCTTCGATATGAACCGTCGGGCGGGAAGGCGATACTTTGCATATACAGGGTATTTTTTCAGAGATGGTGTTAATCCGTTTCAAGTCGTAGTCGATTCCTGCTTCGGCGGCTAAAGCCAGGGTATGCAGAATTGTATTGGTGCTGCCGCCCATGGCCATATCGAGGGCAAAGGCGTTATCAATGGCTGCCGGCGTAATGATGTCCAGGGGACGAATATCATTCTCAATGCATGTCTCTAGCGTTTTTGCCGCCCGTCGGCACAGGTCGAGGCGCTCGGGATTGAGTTTAAGGGTCGTTTTTTGTTCGTCCTCCCACACCTGGGCGGTAATGGTACCATTCCCCGGTAGCGCCAGGCCGACGACTTCGCCTAAGCAATTCATGGAGTTAGCGGTAAACATACCCGCGCAACATCCGCACCCCGGGCAACTATTTTCAGCCAGGTCTTCCAGTTGTGTTGTACTGATTTTTCCACCGGCATGCTGTCCCACTCCCTCGAAAACAGTGATCAGGTCGCCGCCCTTGCTTCCCGCCAGCATCGGGCCGCCGGAGACATAAACTGCCGGTAAATTCATGCGAACCATGGCATTGTACATGGCCGGCACGATTTTATCGCAGTTGCCGATACCGATCCATCCATCACACGGATGGGCGGTGATGAGGGATTCGATCTGGTCGGTAATCAACTCGCGGGAGGGCAGGGAGTATTTCATGCCAAAATGCCCCATGGCGATGCCGTCGCAAATCGCTGCGCCGATATTGGCATACCACACATTGAAACCAAGTTGTCTTAACGTGTCGGCCACTGCCTCGCCCAGGATATTGAGATGGGCGTGTCCGGGGATTTGCGTTGTATATGAATTCACAACTGTAACAAATGGTTTGGACAGGTCATCTAAATGGCGAATCACCCCGGCTGCTTTAAGCAAAGATGCGGCAGGTAGCATATGGTGACCTTCGGCGATAATCCGGCTGCCTTGTTTGCGAACGTTTTCGATGCCTTCATTGATGAAATGTTTTCTATTTGTATGATCTGATGTCATATATTAGCTCCTTGTCGGAAATGAGGCCTGACACTTACGATTTTTCGGTATCTAAGTGGCTATTACTATCAAACGGATGAACATGGGTCAAATGGATGAAACGAGTGAATTTTGAATGGCCATTGAAATGTCGGCCCATGTCTGGCAAATTGAGCAAGGATACTTACCGATAACATCATTATCTTACGACTAAATGAAAAAAAAGACAAAGCCCCGCGCCATCATGCATCTGGATATGGATGCTTTTTTTGCGGCCGTGGAAGTGCTGGACAACCCGGAGCTTGCAGGCGAATGCCTGGTCGTTGGCGGGCATTCCAAACGGGGCGTTGTGGCCGCAGCCAGCTATGAAGCGCGTCGGCATGGTATCTATTCGGCCATGCCGATGTTTCAGGCCCGACAGCGATGTGTGGATCTAGTGGTGGTAAAGCCCCGACGCAAAAGGTATGGCGAACTCTCCCGCCAGATTATGGCCATTATTAAATCCGTGTCACCCCTAGTTGAGCAGGTCTCCATCGATGAGGCCTTTGCCGATATCACCGGCTGCGAACGACTTCATGGGCAGCCCCGGGAAATGGCCCAAAATTTAAAGGGCCGCATTAAAAAAGAGGTTGGTTTGACCAGCTCCATTGGTATTGCCCCAAATAAGTTTTTGGCAAAAATCGCTTCGGATATGGGCAAACCCGACGGGCTGGTTGTCATTAAACCTGAGGAGGTAGCAGGGTTTATAAAGAAATTACCGATTCAAAAAGTCCCTGGCGTCGGCAAGCAGGCCCATGGCGTTTTAAAAAAAATGGGTGTTGGTACTTTGAGTGATATCGCCAAATACGGTGAAGCCACGCTGATAAAACGGCTCGGGAAATTCGGATACCGGTTGATCCAACTTTCCGAGGGGGTTGACGAGACACCGGTGAAATCCCACATACGCGTTAAGTCCATCAGTACGGAAGAGACCCTGGCAGAAGATACACAGGACACCGAAGAGCTAAAAACCCACCTGATGCGCCAGGCGGAGGATGTTGGGCGCCAATTACGGAAAAACAATATGAGGGCAAGGACTGTGACACTTAAAATCAAGCATCACGATTTTAAGCTGGTTACCCGAAGCCGAACCGTGGAACGAAGCATCCAATCATCTGAAATCATTTATCGCCAGGCCGTTCGATTATTGAAACGATACCGCTTGACGAGGCCGGTACGCTTGATAGGGGTAGGGGTTTCGTCTTTATCCTCAAAATCTGCGCCGGTGCAGATGGGGTTATTCGGTGAGTCCGCAGATGAAGCTTGTGCCTGGGAACAAGTCGACCACACCGTCGATACCATTACCGCCAAATTTGGTAAAGGCAGCATCCACAAAGCCCGGTTGACCAAGCGTGATGCTTGAATCTGAAAACTTTTCAACCTCGGTTAAACCTTCGAAGGAATTTCGACGGTCAGCCGATATGAATCCGGAATTTTACAAATCGGTATGGGCGTCACCTTGTGACGGTTGGCGCGGTTGAAACGTCGATAAATGGCGAGAACCTCTTCTTGTCGATCGGAAAGAACCGACGCATCCGAAGTATTTATATCATAGGCCATAGCCCACTCAAGCTCCACATAGGTGGCACCGATCTGGGCTTCATCCGTACGATCGTCATCCCAGAGGCCATCCGTGGGCGGTGCCTGAATGATCGCTTTTGAGATCCCTAACGTTTCGGCCAGGGCGTAGACCTCGGATTTCATCAGATCGGCGATGGGTGCCAGATCAACGCCACCGTCTCCATACTTGGTGAAAAAGCCGACGCCGAAGTCTTCCACCTTGTTGCCCGTCCCGGCGACAAGCAGGCGATGGTGATTGGCAAACGCAAACAACGTGAGCATACGAAGGCGCGATCGCGTATTGGCCATGGTGAGATCATCCTGGATCTTTTCCGGTAGGGTCTGTTCCAAGGCTTTGAAAGCGTTTGACAATTCTACGGTCAGGTTTTTGACCTGCCCGTAGGTTGCTTGAAGCCAGGCGATATGTTGGTTGGACAAATCGATCTGTTTTTTAGCCTGGTATATCGGCAAATTGAGCGCCAACACCTCGAAACCGGTCTGGGCACAAAGGGTGGAGGTTACCGCTGAATCGATTCCACCGGAAATACCCACGACAAATCCGGCCATGCCTGCCTGTTCGCAGTAGGCTTTAAGCCAATTGCGAATGTGGGTAATTGTCCTGTTCGTGTTCAGCATACGGTCATCTGTTCTCATTTAGGCTGTTAACCGGCACGCTGTTCTGATTTTTCCCGGCCATGGGTCGTTTCCCACTTTTTATCCATATAGTAGAGGATCGGCACCGTCATGCGTGAAAAGAAAAGGGATGCGACCTCGCCGGCCATGAGCGATATGGCCAGGCCCTGAAAAATGGGATCAAACAGAATAACCGAAGCCCCCACGACCACGGCCGCCGCCGTTAGCATCATTGGGCGAAACCGAACGGCACCCGCATCCACCACTGCCTCGTCTAAAGGCATGCCTTCGGCCAAACGCAATTCGATGAAATCGACCAGAATGATGGAATTTCGTACCACGATTCCGGCGCCGGCGATAAAGCCTATCATGGATGTGGCCGTGAAAAAAGCCCCCATGGCCCAGTGGGCCGGTAGAATGCCGATGAGCGTAAAGGGTATGGCCGCCATGATGGTAACCGGAGTGCTAAACGATTGGAACCAGCCCACAACCAATACGAAAATCAGGACCATGACAACAGCAAAGGCAATGCCCATGTCTCTGAAAACTTCATAGGTGATATGCCATTCGCCATCCCATTTCATGGCGTAACGCTGATCGCTTTCGGGCAGGGCCGCCGTATGCTGATCAATTTGGTACCCTTCGGGCAAATCAAGCGCAGCGACCGTTTTTTGCATCTCTAAAATAGCGTAAACGGGACTCTCCTTGGCGCCGGCAACATCACCGGTCACATAGACAACAGGCATTAGATTTTTATGATAAATGCTTCGGTCGGGTTCGGTACGGCGGCCGAAGGTTAAGGCCGACAGCGGCACCTGGCTTCCGTCGGGGGCACTGATTTTAATGGTATTCAGCCGGTCAATTCCCGCGCGGGCTTCCAGCGGTAACCGTAAAACAATGGGGACATCTTCTTTTTCTTTGACCTGATGCAACAGGCCCACCTTGTGTCCGGAGAGCGCCATCTGTAACGTTTGGGTGATCTGGGCGACACTGATGCCATGCAGCGCGGCTTTTTCCTGGTCGATTTCCAGCTGATAGCGGGGATGATCTTCCTCCATATACCAGTCCACGTCCACAACACCATCGGTTTCCTCAAAGATGGTACGGATCTTTTTTGCGATTTCCTGCCGGCGCTGATAATCTGGTCCGTACACTTCAGCCACCAGGGTAGACAGAACCGGCGGACCGGGGGGAACTTCGGCTATTTTAACCTTGGCGCCGTATCGCTCGGCAATTGTTTTTAAAGGCGGCCGTACGCGTTTGGCAATGGCATGGCTTTGGTCCCGGCGATGGTGCTTGGCAGCCAGGTTGACCTGAATATCCGCCATGAACGGGGCCTGGCGTAGATCGTAGTGTCGCACCAGCCCGTTAAAATTAAACGGGCCGGCGGTGCCGGTATAGATTTGGAAATCGGTGACTTCATTGACGGTTTTAAGGTAACGGCCCATCTCCATGGCCGCGGCCGAGGTTTCCTCCAGGGTGGCCCCTTCGGGCATATCAATGATCACCTGAAATTCGCTTTTATTGTCAAAGGGCAACATCTTGACCCTCACCAGCCCGATGCCCACCAATGTGCACGCGGCCACTAACATAATGACGACCATACCCAGAAAAGACCATTTCCAGAATCCGTTGTGTATCAGGGGATTCATGACCTTTCGATACAGGCGTTTGTCCCAGCCCTCTTTTTCCCCTTCCGGAGCACCCTTTGTCCCCGGTTCTTTTTTTTTGTGGTGAAGCAGCCGCATGGATGCCCAGGGGGTCACGATAAATGCCACCAGCATGGAGAAAATCATGGCTGCCGAGGCACCGATGGGAATAGGGCGCATATAAGGCCCCATCAAGCCACCCACAAACGCCATGGGCAAGATGGCGGCGATAACAGTCAGGGTTGCCAGGATCGTGGGATTGCCTACCTCGGCGACGGCTTCAACGGCCACCCTGGAACGGGAACGATTGATATTTTGCGGCAGTCGCAGGTGCCGCACAATATTTTCCACCACCACGATGGCATCATCGACTAGAATGCCGATGGAAAATATCAGGGCAAACAGCGTAATCCGGTTGAGGGTATAGCCATAAAGGTAGAAGACCGTCAGGGTCAGCGCCAGGGTAACCGGGATCGCCAAAGCCACAACCCCCGATTCCCGAAATCCAAGGGTCAGCATGATTAAAATTGTAACCGATATGACGGCGATTGCCATGTGATAAAGCAGTTCGTTGGACTTCTCTTCGGCCGTTTCGCCATAGTGGCGGGTCGTGGTCATATGGATATTATCTGGAATGATGGTCCCTTTGCCATCCTCAAGACGCGCCAATACTTTTTCGGCCACAGATACGGCGTTGGTCCCTTTCCGTTTGGCAACGGTTAGGGTGATGGCGGGAAAAACGGCTTCGTCTGCTGCTGCCGGGGTTATGCCCTTTTCTTCAGCGGCCGGACCCGTCCCAAAAAAAACATAGTTCGTCGGTTCCCCAGGGCCATCCAGGACTTCGGCAATATCGCGGATATAGACAGGGTGGCCTTTATGGGCCCCCACCACCACCCGGCGAACATCGTCCAGATCACTTAAAAAGTTTCCCGTATGGACAACAATTTGACCTTCTATAGATGGGTAGGTGCCGGCATCGGCGGCTTGATTTGCGCCACTCAACCGCTGAGCAACCATTTGAGGATCGAGGTTGAAGGCGGAGAGGCGTACCGGATCGAGCTGAATGGTGACCTGCCGGGAGGCACCACCGATAAGGGTGGTTATGGAAATATTTTTTTCACGTTTGATAAGGTTTTCAACTTCCGCAGCCACGCGGCGCAGGGTGTAATGATCTTCACTATCGCTCCAGAAAGTCAGGGCTAGAATCGGTACATCATCAATATAACGGGGTTTGATCAAAGGAGGAGTGACCTGCCAGGGAATGCGGTCGTAGTTGGCCGTTAGTTTTGCCTGCAGCCGAACGATGGCTTCTTCTTCATTCTCACCCACAAAAAACCGAATAACGGCCATACTCATGCCGGGACTGGAAGTTGAGTAGACATATTCGACACCGGGAATTTCCCACAGCAGTTTTTCCATGGGCCGGGTCACTCTCTCTTCCACTTCCTTGGCACTGGCACCGGGCATTTGGACGAAAACATCGATCATCGGAACAATGATCTGGGGTTCCTCTTCCCGGGGAAGGGCAATGACCGCCGCGATACCCAAAAGGATTGAAGCGATGATGACCAGAGGCGTCAACTTGGAATCGATAAAAAAATGCGCAATCTTGCCCGCGGGACCGGCGTTGAAAGTGGTCATGAGGCAGCCTCAACCGTTACGCCATCCGCTATGTCTGGCTTGGGATCGACGATGTATCGATCCCCGGCCTTTAATCCGGATACGACTTCGACCCGGTCATCCAGGGTACGTCCGGTGCGAAGCAACCTGAAATGAGCGATGTTTTCTTGATCGATCCAATAAAATCCGGATAGTTGTCCCCGTTCAATCACAGCCGTGCGGGGAAGGGTGATCATACCGGTTTGGCTGACAGGGATGGCCACGCGGGCAAACATGCCCGAACGTAAACTTGGGTCCTCTGGCAATACCACCTTAACGTAAAACGATCGGGTGAGTTGGTCGGCACCCGTTGAAATGGTTTCGATGGTGCCGTTTAGCTTAAGGCGGGCAAGTGATGGGATGCTGACGGGCAATGCCTGCCCGGTATGGATCGTTCCGATGTAAACTTCCGGCAGGATCAGTTTGACTTGGTAGCCGCGGCCGCCTTCCAAAGTTAAGAATGGGGTTCCCGGCGATGCCAAATCACCGACATTGGCCATTTTCAAAGTAACGAGACCATCGTAAGGGGCACGCACTTCGACATCCTTTTTGCTGATTCGAGCAGACATCGCCGCAGCTTTGGCCCGATTGATCCGGTGGGTGGCTGCGGCAACCATGGCTTCGGCCTGGGTCAGACCATTGGTCGCCTTTTTATAGCGCGTATTGACTTCATCGAATTCCTGTCGGCTGATCGACTCTTCGGCATGAAGACGTTTATAACGATTGTACGTTGACTCGGCCAGGGTGGCATCGGCCTTGGCTCCTTCCCTTGCAGCTTCCGCTGCCTGAAGTGCCCGCCTGGCTTCTGCCAGGCCTGCCTCGGCCTGATCAAATCCGGCGGATACCTGCCGGTCGTCGATAATCACCAGCACTTCGTCTTTTTTAACCCGGTCGCCTTCCCTGACGTTGATCGCTTGAATCGTCCCCATCAGGGTGCTGGAAATGGTGCTGCTGCTGCGCGCTTCCACCGTACCAACGGCCGTATAACTGAAAGACTGATTGGCAATCGCCGCTGTTCCTACCGCCGCATGCACTTTACCGGTCGAGAAGGTTTTGGTATTTCCCGGCTCGATCTTCTCACCGCAAGCGGTCATCAAAACAAATACGACGCCTAATCCGATCATTTTAAAACGATTGGGTTGCATATTCACTCCGCGGGTTATTTGACCTTGTAAATGATTAGGAGACAGATTGAAGCCATTCGTTACAATAATTTCGATATTTGTTGATCAATGGTGCCGGCCGACAACATCAGGCTTATCATGGCTACTTTATAATCGTGCAGGCGATTGAAATGATTCATGCGCGCTTGCTGCAGGGCGACTTCCGCATCCAGTAAACTCACGATGGTAACAAGTCCGCTATTATACCGATTGGTGATAATCCGCAGTGTTTCTTCGGCTTGGGTGACGGCCACCCGGGAAACATCGATGCTCAATAGAGCGCTTTTGGCTTGTTGAAAGGCACTCTCGGTTTCGAGTCGAACGTTGAGGATGGTCTGATATTCCTGGGCTTTGGTGGCTGCCAGTAACGATCTTGCTTCCGCTTCCCGGGCCGTCAAACGAAGGCCGGAAAAAAGATTGATGCGCAAGCCGGCCGCCAGCATGTAATTATCGGCCGTATCGTCAAAATCTTCTGTATTGATTTCATACTTACCTTTGAGATTGATGGCCGGCAAGTGGGCCCCCCGCGCTTTTTGGACCTCTTTTGCCGCGACTTCATGTTGCAAACGCATCCCTTTTAAATCGGGGCGGTGATGCAGGGCGCTGTAAATCCAGACCGACAAAGCCTCGTCCATTTTTTGGCCAGGTACCAGCGAACTGGCCAGTTCGTAGCGATCATTGGTCATGGCTCCCATGACCGTGTTTAAACGGGCCCAGGCGGTTTCCACCTGGCTTTCGGCCAGGGCCAGCAATTGCGCCAGTTTGGCGATCCGTACCTGGGCTCTTAACACGTCGCTTTTGATTGAAACCCCGGCTTTGAAAGTGGATTCCACCATTTTCAGGTTCGCCTGAGCCGTATCAAGTGTCTGCTGGACGACCTTCAGGTTTTCTCCGGCAAGCAGCAGGCCCGCATAGGAGATAGCGGTTTGAGAGATCACCTGCTGACGGGTGCGGGTTAGATTGAGTTCGGCAATTTCCTTTCCCAAGGCCGCCTGCTTACGACCGATCTGGATTTGTCCACCGTTATAGAGGGTCCACCCCAGGGAAACATCACCTCCGAAATTGTTTATCGGATCTGGTTCGTTGAGGCTGTCCGGGGTAAAATCGGCCGGCTCAATAGCGCCCTGGTTTAACTTGGTGCCGAAAGCCCACATGGGGTTGGTGGTCCGTTGAAATGATCCATTCAAATCAACCTGGGGTAAAAATCCTGACCGGGCCTGACCCTTGCGGTTATCAGCGGCCGCCACCCGGGCTTGGGCCATCGCTATCATGGGATTGTTCACAAGGGCGGCCTTAATGGCTTGTTCGATATTGAGCGACGACCGCCGGGTGGTACTGTCGGCTCCCAGGGCAGGGGGAGGGACCGAAATAGAACCCCCAAAAAGGGCTCCCAAAAGTAACAGGATAATCGATTGTTTCATCATTGCATCTCTCCTAACGGTTGGGGTGTGAGAAAAGGTGCGAAGTGGTAATATGCGTCAAGGTCGCCTGCATCATAAGAACAGACCGTAAAACTGTCAAGCACAAGTAATGACGGTTGAAGGTAAAATGGGATCTACTTGCATTACTTCAAATGGGGGTTATTGTTTCAGGTTAGAGAGGAGTTGATGTGTCGATGCGATGGTCGAACGAAGCAGAAGCAGCGGTTAAAAAGGTGCCTCTATTTGTGCGAAAACGGGTCCGCGCGCATGTGGAAAAAGAGGCCGCCGGTGAGGGTAAAGATTACATTACCCTGGCGGATGTCGAGGCGACGCAGGCCAAGGCAACTCAGGAAAAGTTTTTACGCAAAAAAAACCATGAGATTAAAGGCTACCAGGTGAATCGTTGTTTTGGTTCCTCGGGGTGTCCTAACCGTGCGATTATTTCCGACGATCTGTTTGAAAAGATCGATGCCATTTTCCAAGAGGCGGACCTTTTGCAGTTTTTGAAGGGGTCGGTCGCAGGGGGCCTAAAGTTCCATCATGAATTTCGGGTATCTCTGGCCGATTGTCCCAATGCCTGCTCCCAGCCTCAAATTAAAGATATTGGTATTATTGGCGCTGCTGGTCCCTCTATCACGGATTCAGAATGTACCGAATGTGAGGCTTGTGTAACGGCCTGCAAGGAGGGTGCGGTCAAATTATTGAAAAATGGCGATGGGCCGGTGATTGATGGGCGGCGATGTCTTTACTGCGGCCAGTGTATGGCTGTATGTCCCACTGGAAGGCTGACAAAGGGAGAAACCGGCTATCGGGTGCAACTGGGCGGCAAACTGGGCCGACACCCGCAGTTGGCCCGGGAACTTCCCGGTATTTTCACCGAAGCGGAGGTTCTTGAGACCATCAGGGGATGTATTTCTCTATACAAGCAACGAAGCGTTGGCGGTGCCAGATTCGCCGAGATTCTGACCGACGGGGATTTTATTCGGTTGGCCCGTTAGCCGGTTCACCGGTTTGCTGGTCGACGGGTAAACGGGTTAACGGGCCAACCGGTAAACCACCTAGGCCACCTTCCTTCTTTCCAGGATTTTCCCGCGTGTACTGATCACAACTTCCTCCATGGGAATTGCCTTTCCGGCTTTTTCCATCCCCTTTCGAACAATCATGGGTAAACCCGAACAGCAGGGGACTTCCATGATCACCGTCGTGATATCTTTCACGCCGGATACGGTGGCAATCTGGGCAAATTTATCGATATACGCATCCACTTCGTCGAACTTGGGGCACCCCATCATCACGGCCTTGCCCTTTAAAAAATCACGATGAAAGTTAGGGTATGACAATGGGCCGCAATCGGCTACGACCAGGAGACTGGCACCTTTTAAGAAAGGTGCATTGGGTGGCACCAGGCGAATTTGCACCGGCCAATGGGACAGTGCCGAGGGCTGATCCGGCGCTTTATCCGGGCTTTGGTCCGCATCGAACGCCACCGCCTGATTGGCGCACTGGCAGGGTGATTCAGGCTCATGCATATCGAATTTGGCCGAGGGACATCCCGCCGGGTGCTGATTCTCACCCGTCGCCTGTTCCGTCTGAGTGGCGAGATGGGCTTCAACAGCTTCTTCATCGAACTCGTCCGCCTCTCTTTCGATAATCGTCAGAGCGCCGGTGGGGCATTCGCCGATACACGCGCCCAGGCCGTCACAAAATTTATCGGCCACAACGCGGGCTTTTTCATCGATGATAGCCAGGGCACCTTCGGCACACCCGGTAACGCAGTTACCACACCCGTCGCATAATTCATCGTCGATTTTTATTATTTTTCTAGTCACTTTCATGGGTGATGCCTCCATTTCAGGCTGGTTGTGTTTCAAGAAACAGTTTTTTTGCCTCGGCTTTACCTGATTTAGTAAATATCGATTTTTCAATGATTTGAGATAGACGATCTTTATCTATCGACGAATTTTGGCGCTTTTCGTCTAAATTTTCGATGGTATCCGCATCGTAAAGCACCCTGAAATTCAAGGTGTCGTTTTCACGGGGATGGTGGTGATGCGCGACAATATCGCAGACTTCGACAATCAATTCCTCCGGGGCATTTAGCTTTTCCAAAATGGCCTGGGCGATAGGTGGCCCTTCCTGCTCCTGCAGACTTCCGGACGTGCTGCCGTGCTTCTCTTCCGCAGCCTGAATCCCGATATCGTGCAGGTATGCGGCAGATAGCACAACGGCCATGTTGGCACCTTCGGCCTTACCAATTCGCTCTGCGTAACGGGCGACGCGAGTGGCGTGTCCGATTCGTTTAAAATCGGTTTTAAAGTAGCGCTTCATCTCGACAGCAACCCGGTCTTTTAACAGGTCTTCCTTCTGGGCCAATAATTCCGGCGGCAGATCGCCCACGCACTGGTCGGCATACTGACAATAGGCGGCACAGCCAAAATCCATTTTGGGGTTAACAAAACGATGCCCGCATTTTCCGCATTTGCGTGTGGTATCGTCTTTGAAAAACTCGACCACATGTTTGCATTCGGGGCATTTGGCTTCGAAAATCGCCTCTTGGTCCCAATATTGGGTATCTTGTCCCGGACATTTCATTGGCTTTCTCCCTTGGCATTGTTAATTGACGATTGTCGATGGACGTTGATCGAACAAAAAATGCAATTTCACTCCATCTTCAATCGCCAATCGTCAACTGCACTTATCCCAGGATCGCTTTCAGGTCGTCCTCTGGTGTGCCGATGGGCATAATATTGAAATTCTTCACCAGTACGTCAAGGACGTTGGGGGTGATGAATGCCGGCAGGCTGGGCCCCAAACGAATATCTTTGATCCCCAGATGCAGCAGGCTCAACAGGATGGAACAGGCCTTCTGCTCATACCAGGAAAGAATCATGGATAACGGCAGGTCGTTGACACCGCATTCGAAAGCGCCGGCCAGGGCCGAAGCGATTTTGATGGCCGAAAAAGCATCGTTGCACTGCCCCACATCAAGCAGTCGTGGAATTCCGCCGATATCACCCAAGTCTTGGTCAAAAAAGCGGAATTTTCCGCAGGCAAGGGTCAGGACAATACAATCCTTGGGAACTTGCTCCACGAATTGGGTATAATAATCCCGCCCGGGTTTGGCTCCGTCGCATCCGCCCACGAGGAAGAAGTGACGGATGGCCTTATTTTTAACCGCCTCAATGACCTGAGGCGCGACGCCTAGAACGGCGTTATGGCCGAAACCGACCATCACTTCCTTGCCAGGTGTATCTTCGGTGAAACCCTGCATTTCCAGGGCCTTGTCGATAACCTGTGAAAAATCTTTGCCGGCAATATGGGTAACGCCGGGCCATCCGACCAGACCGGTTGTAAAAATATGGTCCTGATACGACTCTTTCGGTTTTTGAATGCAGTTGGTCGTCATCAGAATAGCGCCGGGAAATGCATCGAATTCTTTTTTCTGATTTTGCCAGGCGGTGCCGTAATGGCCATGAAAATGGGCATATTTTTTCAGCTCGGGATAGCCGTGGCAGGGGAGCATTTCGCCATGGGTATAAATATTGATGCCTTTGCCTTCCGTTTGTTCCAGAAGGAGGCCCAGATCTTTTAAATCATGCCCTGAAACCAAAATGGCCTTACCGGCCTTGGCTCCCAGTGGAACCTTGGTGGGTACCGGGTGACCGTAGGTGTCTGTGTTCCCTTTATCGAGAAGCTCCATGGCACGGAGATTTATTTCACCACATTTTAAAACCAAACCCACATAATCATCGACGGATAAGTCCGGATTTAGGGTGGCGGCCATGGCTTCATGAATGTAGGCGTAGATCTGATCATCTTCCTGGCCCATAATGCGGGCATGATCGGCGTAGGCGGCCGTCCCTTTAATGCCGTAAATCAAAAGCTCTCTTAACCCACGGAGGTCGGCATTAAAATCAGGGTCGGCGTCGATGGCCACTTTTTGGCCCTGGCCAATCAATTGGTCGCGATCGGCTGCCGGTGAAAAATTGGCCGCGTCATCCGAGAAATCGATTTTTCCGCCCGCGCTACTCACTTTTTCCTTGAGGGCTTCCCTTAATCGAACCGCGTCATTAATCAAAGTGACGAATCGATCCGGATCAAAGTCCACATTGGTCAAGGTGGCAAAAATCGCCTGGTTGGAAAATTTGTCTACCTCCGAATCCACAACACCCACCTTGCGACCTTCCGCCGCGATGAGCGAAAGACCTTTTTGAGCATGAATCAAAAGATCCTGAAGGGCCGCCACATCGGATGTTTTTCCACATACGCCCTTGGTAACGCATCCTTCGCCTTTTGCCGTTTGCTCACATTGAAAACAGAACATAAATAGTCCCCCGTCTTTCCGTATATTTGACGTGTCGTCGATTTCGGGCCCCATGCCCGTTTCAGTTAACGACACTAAATGAATTGTTGTTGATTCTCTTTTAGTCCGTCTTCGACCAAAGGTGCATTGACTTAAGTCAAGCATTAAACGGTAAACGGCCGCATTGGGTCGGGTAATTGGTTATGACGTTCAGCATATTTTATGTAAAATAGGTTATACTATTAGATAAATTATTTCCCATATAATAGGTGTGTGATTGCTATAAATATTTGTCAAAGGATAAAATACTTATAATTACAGGTTGTTGTACAAAGACCATTTATTGGCATGATCATTGCGTCGTTTTAGCTTTAGCAATAATTTTACCCTCACTTTGAGGAGGAGAAAATGATTAAGAAATTTTTTACAATGGGTGTTACGACCAGCTTATTGATATTTGTTTTGGTTTCGGGCAATGCGATGGCCGCGCCTATAGAAATAACCCTTGGATGGCATAATCTGATAGAAGGTGACTTTTTTATTATTGCCAACGAATCTGATCAGGGATTTTCAAATGGTGATCAGATAATGGGAAGAGAATTTAACCGTTCTGGCTTGGCCGCTCCCGGTCGGATCGACATCTCAGATTTAAATCTGGGGTATCGATAATCCCGGGGTCTGGTCTGTAGATACATCGGAATCATTCGACAAATGGATCGAGCGAAAGAAGGACAGGGCCCTGAAAAAAGCCGCCAAAGCGATGGCAAAGGATACAACCGGTAGAAGAGGGTGGCGGACGATTTATCGGAATTGGCAAAATGAAGGCCTCTGGGACCTCTATCAGGCCAACGGTTGGGTCAATGCTGCCTTTGATCAAGTGGTAGAAGGATCGCGGATTAGAGGCAGGATCGGCAACCAAAGAGTTGTGGCCGTCCTGGAAATTTTTAGAAATGAAACGATCACAGATGATACGGGACGAAATCCTGCAACACCGGTTCCCGAACCGGCAACCATGCTTCTTCTGGGCGTCGGATTGTTGGGTACCTCGGTGGTGGGGAGAAAGCTTAAAAAATAAACCAAACAACCGAGCCAATTTAAAAACGTTTCAGTTTGTTCAAGGTCAAGGAAGGCGAAAATTTAAACCACAGGAATACATTGGGTATTTCGAGGATTAAAATTTGAGCCTGACGCAGAGATTGGACAAAATGGGACGTTTTGAAACTGGCTCAACCAAATGATATCAATTGAAGGCGGTGGGCATGTCGAGACACCGCCTTTCTTATTTGTGAGAAGCAGAGAGTCTGTATATGGCACCATCCCCAACCAAAATGGTGATCATCACCAGTTATTTTAACGATGAATCGTATGGGCTGCTGGGCCCCCAAATGGCGGCAACCATTATCAATCGGTTCAGCGATGTGCAGTGCCTTGTTGTCGGTGTCACGCAGACTGATGATAGGAGTCTGCTTAAAAGCGTTTTGGACGGTCATTTTGATGGTCAGCGGCCGCTGGTCGGCTTTTCAACCTTAAGTGGCCGTGAGGACTTATTTACCCTGGCGGCTGAATTAAAATCGAAAGGGGCGGTGACCATCCTGGCGGGGCCCCAGGCCGGCATGGATTTTTCCGGTGAAATCGATTGGCAGGAAAACAAGGAATCGGTTTCAAGGGTATCATCCCTTTTTTCGATTTCGCGTTACAGGGCCCCGCGGAGCAGATTTTACCGATATGTGATAATTTAGATGAAGCCAACAAAAAAACAATACCCGGGTTATGCTATCGGTCCGGAAGACGTTTTTTTCGGAATCATCCCCTGCGTTGGAATTCATCACGTTTAAACCGTGTGGATTGGACCTCCTTTTATCGTCTTCGCGCTTCGGGCTTCATACCCCATCCCATCAACAGCGCCCAGGTCCTTCAGCAAATCGGTTGTCCGTATGCCGCCCGGACCGTGTCGGTCACCGTTGACGAACCCGCGTTTATGCCGAATGCACCCAAAATACCGCTCTCGTTAAACGGCTGTAGCTTTTGCGATGTCGCGGTGGATAAGGGCTTTTGCGGTACGGTAAATCGAGATGATGTGCTGATGCAGATCAACGGTCTTCCCAGCGATACAAGCGGCCGGAAAATACCCTTTGAATTGATTAATGAAAATCCATTCCCCGGACTTCCCAAATTGTTGAAGGATCTTGAGGCTGAAAAATTAGCCATATCCCAAATCAATTTGACCACCCGGGCCGACTACCTGGTGAAAGGCGAAACGCATCTGACGGAGGCGCTTAAAATAGCGCGTCATCTGCGTATTCGGATCATTTGTGTTTCCATCGGGTTCGAATCTTTCAACGATACGATATTAAAAAACCTGAACAAAGGTATCACGCTGGCCGATAATCTGAAGGCCGTGACCCTGATGCGCCGTCTAAAGCGCCTGTTTCCTTACCAGTGGGGCTATGCCCGGCATGAGGGGGGAAACCACGGTATGATCTATCCGACCCCCTGGGATACACCCAAGATCATTTCCGAGATGGAAACGGTCATAAGAAAGCACGACATTAGCAGTGATATTTTCCCCCCCACAGTACGCCTTTAATTATTCACCATGGTTCCGGCCTGGGAGAGTGGATTCGAAGAATTGAAACCGAAACCGGCACGATTTTTAACCGTAAAGGTGCCATTATTGAATGGTGGGACAAGGATGAACGGTTTGCGATACCGATGGTAACCGGAAGCCATGATAAAACCGGGCAAAAGTCGCGGGCTTGTCATTTATCAAGCAATGTCATAATTTAACGTATGACGATTTCTATGCCCTACGTCCCTCAGGAACCACTCGTCGATATGCGTCGGGATGCCATGGCCATTTTCAAGGCGGGTCTTGCGGCCGTGGAACCCAGGGCGGCCATACACAGGCATTGCCAATTGGATGGACAATGGTTGATCATCGGCAATCGGCGCTACGATCTGTCCGACGTTGAAGACATCCACGTGGTTGGGGCCGGTAAAGCAACGGCATCCATGGCGATGGCGATGGAGGCGCTGCTGGGCGACCGGATTACCTCTGGTGCGATTAATGTTAAATATGGTCACGATGTCGACCTTTGTCGCATCAAACAGATAACAGCCGGGCATCCCGTTCCCGATGAAAAAGGGGTGAGCGGTGCAAAAGAAATTCAAGCCATTGCCTCTCTCGCCGGTCACAAGGACCTAGTGATCGGTCTGATTTCAGGCGGCGGATCGGCGCTTTTATCCTTGCCCGTCCCCGAAATCAGCTTAGCCGACAAACAGGAAACGACCCGGAAACTCTTGGCTTGCGGCGCAACAATTCACGAAATCAATGCATTTCGTAAGCATCTATCACAAATCAAAGGGGGCCAACTCAGCCGCGCTGCCTATCCGGCGGCCGTTGCCAGCTTGATCCTTTCCGATGTTGTCGGTGACGATTTGGACGTTATTGCTTCCGGGCCCACTGTACCCGATACCAGCACGTTTGGTGATTGTCTGAAAATTATTAAAAAATATGACCTTTCTAACCAACTTTCCGAGGCGGTGGTAAATAGAATTCGGGCCGGCGTTGAAGGCGGCATCGAGGAAACGCCCAAACCGGGTGATCCGGTCTTTGAGAAAACGACCAATCGGATCATCGGTTCAAATAGTGAGGCGCTGACAGCGGCTCGAGTCGCGTCCGAGGCCAAGGGCTACCATACGTTGGTATTGTCATCGATGATCGAAGGGGACACGACGGAGGCGGCCCGAATGCACGCCGCTATCGTCAAGGAAATTCTTAAAACCGGCCAACCCATTACAACGCCGGCTTGTATTCTCTCCGGTGGCGAAACCACGGTGCGGGTTACCGGTAGTGGTAAAGGCGGGCGTAACCAGGAATTTGCCTTGGTCATGGCACGGGCATTGAGTAGATTTGAACAAACGGTGATGCTCAGCGCCGGGACCGACGGGACCGATGGCCCTACGGATGCCGCCGGTGCAATGACTGATCACTTGACGGTCGTAAGGGCGTGCCAGATGGGCATGGACCCGGAGCAGTATCTGGCCGATAACAATGCCTACCCTTTTTTTCAGCGACTCGATGATCTAATCATTACCGGCCCTACCTATACCAATGTGATGGATCTTCGGGTCATCCTCGTCTGCTAAAGGAGTTTATGAATGCGTGCTGTCGTCCAAAGAGTTAGCCAAAGCCGGGTCACGGTAGAGGGTGAGGCGACCGGCGAAATCGGCATCGGGCTACTTGTACTTCTCGGCGTTGGGACGGCCGACCAGGAAAAAGATGCCGACTACCTGGCCGAAAAGATCGTCAATTTACGGATTTTTGAAGACGATCAGCAGAAGATGAATCGTTCCTTAATTGATATCGGTGGCGCGTTGCTGGCCGTATCCCAGTTCACATTGCTGGGCGATTGCCGCAAGGGACGGCGGCCATCCTTTGTGGCGGCTGCGCCGCCGGACCTGGCCGAGCATCTGTATGAGTATTTCGTGACACAGGTTCGAAACCGGGGCGTCTTGGTTGAAACCGGCCGGTTTCGGGCCATGATGGCGGTTTCATTGGTAAACGATGGGCCGGTTACCCTGGTTCTGGATTCTCCTTCCCGTTAATTCTATATAGAGAAACGATGGCCACTAACCTAAATAAATCAACTTATTTTGGGATCTCATCTTTTTATACGCTGGGTGGGTTCGCACGGTTGTGCGTCCTGTTGGCATTCGGCGGTTTTTACTTATCGGTCGTCGCCGGGCCGGTGGATGCAGCGGGTGATATCTCCAGCTTGATCGGACCTAAGGATGCGTTATTGGTGACCGCTTCTGACGGGTCGGATGTTTTTGCCGTCAATGAATCCGTGCAGCGGATTCCTGCATCGACGCTGAAATTACTTACCTCGTTGGCTGCCCTGCATTATTTAGGGCCGAATTATCAGTTTGCCACGGATTTTTATATGGATGCAAACCGAAACTTGAAAATTAAGGGATTCGGCGATCCGTTGTTGATATCGGAAGTTGTTGCACAAATCGTTGATACCCTCGTTGATACCCCAGTTGATGCCCCATTTAATAACCTGGCGCGTGATCTGATTGAGATAAACGATATCGTGCTTGACGATTCCTATTTTTCACAACCCATCATCATTCCGGGAAGATCGTCAAGCAGCCAGCCCTATGATGCCCCCAATGGTGCCTTGTGCGCCAATTTTAACACGATTCAATTCAAAAAAAATTCCGCCGGTGATTTTACCAGCTCCGAACCACAGACACCCCTGGTCCCTTTTGTGTTACCCAAATTGCGCGCTTCAGGTCTTCGGTCCGGTCGGATCGTTCTTTCACATCGCAATGGCGAAAATGTCCTTTATGCCGGCCACCTTTTTCAGTATTTTTTTAAGCGTCGCGGCATTCCGTGCCGTGGCGTTGTGCGGACCGGGACGGTCAACCCGAATACGGATCAGCGAATTTTACACCACTTATCCCCATTTACGGTGGAACAGGTCATCCAAAAACTGTTAAAACACTCCAATAACTTTATCGCCAACCAACTCCTGATTGCGATCGGCACCCAAAGCCACGGCCCACCGGGAAACCTCGAAAAAGGGGTGCAAACTGTTCGGAGCTTTGCCAATAAAAAGCTTGGTTTACAGAATTTTCAACTGGTGGAAGGTTCCGGGATATCCCGGAAGAATCGAATATCGGCTAGAGCGCTTAGCCGTATAGTGGACGCTTTTTTGCCTTATCGTCACCTGATGACCCAAAAGGGTCGGGCTTACTATAAAACAGGCTCATTATCGGGTATATCCGCCCGGGCCGGATTTATTGAATCCCGATTTATCAAATCCAAACTCATCAAATCAGGTTCGAGTGAAAATAATGACAAGGCTTTATACCGATTCGTCGTACTAATGAACACGCCCGGTAAATCGGCGGAGCATGTGGTGCGGGCCCTATTGAAGCGTTTGCCTTAACATAAAATTATTCGCTGGTTTTATGGCTTTGCCTCGACGCGCTTATCCCGGGTAATATGGGCATAGGCGCTGTGATTGTGAATGGATTCAAAATTTTCTGCGCTTAATGAAAACCAGGTTATGTTTTCATCCTTTTGAAGTTTGACGGCGATATCCCGAACCACATCTTCTACAAATTTCGGGTTCGAATACCCCGTTTCAGTCACATACTTTTCGTCGACCCGTTTTAAAACGGAAAATACTTCGCAGGAAGCGCACGATTCCACCAATTCAACCATATCCTCGATCCAGATAAATCGTTTAAATCGCGTGGCCAGACGGACCTCACCGCGTTGATTATGCGCACCCGCATCACTGATCTCCTTGGAGCAGGGGCACACCGATGAAATCGGCACAATGACTTCCGAAATGAGGTCCAGCGGTTGCTGGGGATTGCTGGCACCGGTGAATCGACAGGTATAATCGAGTAACCCTTGCGATTGACTCACCGGGGCGGTTTTCTCGATAAAGTAGGGGAACGTCACATCGATATGCGCCGAAGCCGCATTCAAATGCTGTTTCATGCGATCGAGAACTTCGCCGATTCGCTTTAGGGAAACTTCCGGTCGAAATAGGTGAAGGATCTCAACAAAGCGGCTCATGTGGGTGCCCTTATCGCGATGGGGCAGATCAACGTACATGTTTATGGTTGCAACGGTATGTTGCGAACCTTTTTCCTTATCAAGGACGGTAATGGGGTAGCGAAGATTCTTAATCCCTACTTTGTCGATCGGAATGCGGCGATGGTCCCGCTCGTTTTGGATGTCTTTCATTTTCCGCCTTTACGCCCCCTTAACGCATGGGGTGGGGGAAGGTACTCCAGATTAACGTGATGCATGGCTCTGAAAATATTTCCCCGAATTTTATGGTTTTGTTCATACAGGTTATTTAAAATCGTTTTTATTTCCTGTCGCTTGGTGTGCCCCGAGCTGGGGCAGGAATTGGTAAATACCGGAATCCCGCGTTGTTCGGTGAAACGTCTGATCTCTTTTTCAGCCGCATGGGCCAAAGGTCGTATAACCGTTATCGCGCCTTTAAAAAGGACCTGCTGGGGAAGCATCGCAGACAGTTCGCCCGCATAACAGAGATTGATAAACAGGGTTTCAATCATATCGTCCTGGTTGTGGCCCAAAGCAACCTTGCGGCTATCCAATTCGGCCGCTTTTTCGAAAAGGCGTTGACGGCGACGGCGCGAACATAAAAAACAGGGATTTTCCCGGTTGGTTTTCGAATGAGCGACCGGTCCGAAATCAGATTTCTCGACGATAAGATCATGCCCCATGGTTTTTACTAAAGCATGTAACGCATCGGCAAAGCTTGGTTCGAACCCCGGATCGACATAAACCGGAAGCAAGGTGTAATCGATGGGTACTCTATCCCGCCGTTCAGAGAGCATCCATAGCAGCGTGAGGCTGTCCTTGCCCCCCGAGACACCGACGATAATGCGGTCGCCGTCTGCGATCATTTGATACCGGCCAATGGCTTGTCCCATGGCCCGTCGCAACCGCTTATAGGTTGTATTTTGATTGTCCAAAGTCACGTTGACCGGCCCACAAGATCCACCACCCATTATCAATCCCCTGGGGTGAGCGGGGTTTAATCCGCTTCGACGGGTGTCTCATCTACGGTTGGCTCGGCTTTTTCGGTAGCCACTTCTTCGGTAGCCGGTTCAGGATCACTGGTCGCCTCGGCCGGGGCGGGTGCCTCCAATTGTTTTTCTTCGGTTGCCTTTTCTTCGGTTACCTCAGGCTCCGGTTCCGATACAATCTCTGGGGGGGTTGTATCTTCAAACACGACTTTCCCGGCCGCGATTTCTCGTAATGCCACCACAATATCTTCGTTTTTGGGTGAACTTACCAAATACTCGGACCCTTCACGAATCTGTCTGACGCGCTTGGCGGCCAGATTAACAATCGCAAATCGATTCGGAACCCGTTTCATACAATCTTCAATAGTGATTCGTGCCAAAATAACGCCTCCATCATTTATTAGTCGTCTGCTCGCCTATCCTGTGGCACAACCGCCCCTGAGTATTCCGGGGGTATACCGGTTGATTGCCAGGTTAGCCGGCCGACTATCGAATTTCTACAATTTCGTAACACCTTCTGCCATTGGGTACCTGCAGGGTTAATTCATCAAACACCTTCTTCCCGACAATCGCCTTGCCCAGTGGTGATGCGACCGAAATGCGCCCCTTTTTGGCATCCGACTCATCCGGGCCAACCAGCTGGTATTCGCTACTCTCTCCGGTATCCACATTTTCAAGCAGCACGCGGCTACCGAATACGGCCCGGTCGGTGGGTAATTTGTCCGTATCGATAATGTCGGCCGCGGCCAGTTTGTATCCAAGCTCTTCGATCCGCCCGATAATAAAACTTTGCCGTTCCTTGGCCGCATGAAATTCAGCATTTTCCGACAGGTCGCCGTGGGCCCGGGCCTCTTCGATGGCTTTGATGTTACTGGGCCGTTCCACCCGTTTGAGCCGTTCCAGTTCTTTTTTTAAGGCGTCGTACCCTTCTTGTGTGATAGGTATCTGTTCCATGATATTCTTTAAAGTGATAGGTTAAAAAAAAATTAACATCCGCTTATAAATAATCAGATGCAAGAATCTCTGCAATCTGCACGGCATTGGTAGCGGCACCTTTGCGGATATTATCGGCCACAACCCAGAGGTTGATTCCGTTTTCTATGGATTCGTCATCGCGAATCCGGCCCACATAGGTCAGGTCTTTACCGGCCGCATTCACGGGCATGGGGTAAACGTTATTTTGCGGATCATCGCTGACTTTTACCCCGGGGGCCTTTTCCAGTAATGCGGCCACCTCTGTTGCACGGATCGGCTGATGGGTTTCAATATTGATCGATTCCGAATGGCCGTAGATCACCGGTACCCGAACGGTGGTGGCCGTCACCCGAATCGTATCGTCGCCCATAATTTTCCGGGTTTCGTTGACCATTTTCATCTCTTCCTTGGTGTAGCCGTTATCCAGAAAGACGTCGATGTGGGGCAGGCAGTTAAAAGCGATTTGATGCGGGTAAACCGATTTTTCGACCGGGTTATTCTCCATCAGCGCCCGGGTCTGCCGGTTTAACTCTTCAATGGCTTTTAGCCCCGTACCGGACACGGCCTGGTAGGTGGAAATGACCAGGCGTTTGATTCCATAGGCTTGGTGGATGGGGTTTAAGGCCACCACCATCTGTATCGTAGAACAATTAGGATTGGCAATGATCCCTTTTTTCGTATATCCGGCCACCGCGTCGGGGTTGACTTCCGGAACCACCAGAGGAACATCCGGATCCATACGCCATGCGCTAGAATTGTCGACCACCACGCAGCCATGTGCGGCTGCATGGGGTGCAAAGTGTTTGCTGGTGCCGCCGCCAGCCGAAAAAAGTGCAATGTCTACACCGGCAAACGAATCCCCGGTTAGTTCTTCCACCGCCATTTCCTGATCATTAAAAACCAGTCGCCGGCCGACGGAGCGGGCGGACGCTAACAACTTGATCGATTGAATCGGAAATTTTCGCTCCTGAAGACAGGCGATCATTTGTTGGCCGACGGCACCGGTGGCACCGGCCACGGCGACATGATATCCGTTTTTGGCCATTTACTTACTCCATTTTACGGTTGATATGTTCATTGACCTTTTTTCAGTATAGCGCCACACGATCCCATCGCGTTTCGAATCGTATTGGCGTTATTGGTTTAACAACACCTTAAATAATTGGGTTGGGATCACTCGATATTCGTATCGCGGGCCAGCTTCTTTTCTTCTCTAACCGTTTTTAAATGCCGAAATGTGATGAACGGTCCGGAAAGTAGATAGACCATACCGGTCAGGAAAAGAGCGATGGACGGCTGGGCGGCAATGAAAATCAAAACAAGGATCATCGCCACCAGAACATTGAAATTCATTTTTTTAAACAGCTCAAGCTTTTTAAAACTGTAATATTTAATGTTGCTGACCATGAGGAAAGACAGAATATATACAAAAGCCAACAGAATCATGGCACTGGGTATTTCAGCCAGATGAATGCGGTGATAAAATAAGATGGTCGTAGCGATCAAACCGGCAGCAGCCGGAATCGGCAGCCCTGTAAAATATTCACCATCGGATGATTCGGATTGCGTATTAAAGCGTGCCAGACGCAAAGCCCCGCAAACGGTAAAAAGAAACGCCGCCAGCCACCCGATTCGACCCAGGGGTTTTAAGGCCCATAAGTAAACCATGATACTGGGGGCCACCCCGAAAGATATCAGGTCGGCCAGAGAGTCGTATTGCACCCCAAAGGCACTGGTTGTATTGGTGGCGCGCGCAATTTTACCGTCCAGCTGATCAAAAAGACCGGCGATAATAATGGCCACGGCCCCATGGATAAATTTTCCATCGATGGCGCTGATTAAGGCATAAAAACCGAACATGATGTTCAAAGATGTTAACACGTTGGGCAGAATATAAATCCCGCGACGTCTTTTTATTCGACTTGAATGTTTGGCTTTTCTCATTTCAGATACCCCAAAATAGTTGTTCCTGCTTTCGTTTTCCGGCCTTTTGAAATGTTTGGCTCGAAATCTTCCGGAAGGTACAAGTCAAGGCGCGAGCCAAAACAGATCATACCATACCGCCGGCCGCGGGAAACAGTCTCACCGGATTGCAGCCCGCAAATAATCCGTCGGGCCACCAGGCCGGCCACTTGAACAACAGCCATGTCTCGACCGTTTTTCAGTTGAATAACGACCGCATTGCGCTCATTTTTATCGGTGGCCTGTTCATTATCCGCCGCCATAAATTTACCCGGTGAATACACGATTCGCTTGACCTTCCCTTCGTGGGGAATACGGTTTACGTGAACGTTAAACACGTTCATAAACACACTTATTTTAAGGCAAGGTCCTTCAAAATAGGGATTGCCGGCTTCTTTTTGCACGACGATGATTTTACCATCCGCCGGCGAAACCAACGCCCCCGGTGCCATGGGGACGATCCGGTCGGGGTCACGGAAAAACCAACAAATACCCAGCGTCGCCGCAAGGGCGATCAGCGCCGGAATCACCATTCCCAGCAGCGCCAGAACCGCAGTGACAAATGCACCGGCAAATATCAGCGGGTACCCGGGCCTGGCAATGGGAAAAGCTGTCGGGTTCGGCGTATCGGTCCAGGAAAATTCTTCCATCTTACTCCAATAAAGGCTCACATTGCTTAGGCACCGGATTTCGGCCCCCAACGCGCCAGTTAATTCTATCAGTCAAATCTTATCTATATTAGTAAAAAATACTGAAATGTCAACGTAAAGTTACCATTTGGCACCCATCCGGATTAATGGGGGTTTGCATATCCAAGGCATCATAACGGGATCGATTCCAAGACAAAAGAGGCCCTCAACTTATTTTCGATTCAGTTCGGCATCACTTTGGCGTAAATAGACCGGGGTGATATCCATCGCATTACGCCCTTTTGACGCTAACTGCATCAGCCCCAATTCGGCGACCGTAGCCCCGCGAATGGTGTGCAGCCGGTTCGGCGTAAACATGGCCCGTTCGCCCAGATGGTTAGCCAATACCCTGCGATAGGTCGCCGTGCCGTTTCCCACCAAAAGGGACGGTTCCTGAATCAAATCTGATATTTTTTCGGGATCGACGACGGTTTCTTCGATGAATCGGTTTAACCGGCTTTTTTCATAACGATAAGCGGCCAGATAGACTTCATTTCGATACGCGTCGATCATTGAAAAAATCGGTATCGGTACCGAGGGCACTTGAGCCGCAAGGACCTCAAGGCTTGAAACGGCAACAATCGGTTTTCCCGTGGCCTGACCAAGCCCCATGATGGTGCTAAGCCCGATTCGAAGCCCGGTAAACGATCCGGGGCCCCGCGTGACGGCAAATCCATCCAGAGTGTTTAAAGCAACGTCGGCCAATGCCAACACCCGGTCAACCAGTTCCATCACATGTCTGGCATGGGTTTGGTCGTTGTCCAGGGTTATTTCAGCCAACAGCCCGGCCTCAGCAACAATTGCCACACTACAGCTTCGTGTACTGGTATCGACGCCTAGAATCGCCATTGGGTATTATTTAAGTCCAAATGGGGTAATGAATGAATTCAATCCCAATCCAATTCACACGAAAGACATCCGTCGGCCGATTCACGAAAGACATCAGGCGGCCGGTTTGCGGGCTTTTGGAATGGCTATGGGGATGACATCGTCCATGGTTTTAACCGGCACAAATTTTATTTTACGTCTGATTTTTGCCGGTATTTCGACCAATTCACGCTGGTTCAAATCCGGAATAAGGATGGTTCGGATGCCGGCCCGTAAGGCCCCCAGGGCTTTTTCTTTTAAACCACCGATGGGCAATACCCGCCCGCGCAGGGTAACCTCGCCGGTCATGGCGATGCGATGATCCACGGCTTTGTTGGAAAGTGTTGAGATTAAAGCCGTGGCCATGGCGATGCCTGCTGAAGGGCCATCTTTGGGAATCGCGCCGGCAGGGACATGGAGGTGAATATCGGCATTGTCGAGGATACTTTTTCTAATGCCGAGTTTACCCATATTGGCACGGGCATAACTTAATGCGGCCCGCGCGGATTCCTGCATGACGTCACCCAATTGTCCGGTAACGATTAAATCGCCTTTGCCACCGATAAGGGTGGCCTCAATGTGTAAAATTTCACCCCCAGCTGAGGTCCAGGCCAATCCGGTCGCCAAGCCCACCTGGTTTTCCGTTTCGTTCATTTCCGGAAAAAATTTGGCCACCCCCAGATATTTTTCCAGGTTTCGGCGGGTGATGGAAGAGGTCCCTTTTTTACCTTCGGAGAGGCCCCGGGCAATCTTGCGACAGATGGCACTTATCTCTCTTTCCAGATTCCTGAGGCCCGCTTCAGAGGTGTACGAACGGATCATTTCCGTGAGGGCAGCCTCACCAAGGGAAAGGTGTCGTTTTTTCAAGCCGTTTTCCTTGACCTGACGTGGCACCAGGAACCGTTCGGCAATCGCCAATTTCTCCTCCTCCGTATAACCGGAAAGTTCGATGACTTCCATGCGGTCCAATAAGGCAGAGGGGATCGTATCGGTCATGTTGGCCGTCAGGATAAACATCACATTGGAGAGGTCGAAGGGTACGTTGAGATAATGGTCACTGAATGCATTGTTTTGTTCGGGGTCCAGGGCTTCCAACAATGCGGAGGAAGGGTCCCCTCGAAAATCGGCACCAAGTTTGTCAATCTCATCCATCATGAAAACCGGGTTATTGGTGCCGCACTGTTTTAAGCCTTGCAAGACGCGGCCGGGCAGTGCGCCGATATAGGTTCTGCGGTGGCCTCGGATTTCAGCTTCATCGCGAATACCACCCAGTGAAATACGCACAAATTTGCGCTTCATGGCCTTGGCGATAGCACGACCCAAGGAGGTTTTGCCGACACCCGGTGGTCCGACAAAACAGAGAATAGCACCCTTAAGTCTTGGGTTGAGCCTGCGTACCGCTAAGTATTCCAAAATGCGATCTTTAACCTTTTCCAGACCGTAATGCTCAGAATCGAGTACTTTTTTGGCCCGCAACATATCGATTTTTCCCTTGGACGAACGGCTCCAGGGCATTTCCACCAGCCAATCAAGATACGTCCTGATAACCGTTGATTCCGCCGAATCCGGGTGCATCTGATCCAGCCGTTTCAGCTGGCGTTTGGCTTCATCCCTGGCCTTAAGGGGCATTTTGGCATTTTTTATTTTAGCCCCATATTCATCGATTTCCCGGGATTTATCATCTGTTTCGCCCAGTTCACGGTGGATGGCGCGCATTTGCTCACGCAGGAAATAGTCCCGCTGGCTTTTGGAGATTTCATCTTTAACACTGGATTGAATTTTGGCCTGAATGGAGGAGAGCTCCACTTCGCGGAGCAAAAAATCGCTGACCTTGGTCAACCGCTCAACCGGATCGATGATATCCAGCAGCATCTGCGCTTCATCGATTTTCATGCGCAGGTTGGAGGCTATCACGTCGGCCAGTCGTCCAGGATCCTGAATGCTATCAAGGATCCCTCTAATCTCACTGGTCATCTCTCCCCGGAACGTCATAATTTTTTCCGAATGATCACGGGCATTGCGCATCAATGCCTCCATCTCGACACTGATCTCCTCCACGGCCGGTTCGGTAATGAGGGATAGTTTTACGCGGTAAAAAGAACGCTTGCGGGTGTACCGCTCGATCTTGGCGCGGCTCAAGCCCTGAACCAGGGCCTTCATTTGTCCATCCGGCAATTTTAAAACGCGTAAAATTCGGCTGATAGTGCCGGTCCGAAATATATCATCAGCGTCCGGGTCTTCCACCGCCGGATTTCTTTGGGCACATAGTAATATATAGCCACCTTTCTCGACGGCTTCCTCCAACGCCCGTACCGAACGTTCCCGTCCGACAAAGAGCGGCAGCAGCATATCGCTGAAAACAACAACATCACGGACCGGCATCAAAGGAACCACGGTTGGAAGCTTTTCCAAGTCAATCGCGTCCTCAATAATGCCAATCAAATCATCTTTGTCCGTTTCGGCCATGAAAGCTCCTGATTATCTATCGGGTAATCTATTAAATACACAATATGTTCCAGTGGTTAACCCGTCTTAGGCGACTTGCCGTGCCTGATCTTGGGCCCACTGGACCATTTCGAAAGTGACAGAACAGTATATAATAAGACATGATCCTAATTTGACAATACAGTTATTGACAATACGGATAAGACAATATGCGTTTGACGCTAGACTTTTGAGAATATGATACTTGATTTTTAATCCTAAGCCCATTACGTTCTCTGGCCATGGTTATGCCCGTTATCGCCATTTATGTTGTGGTTCTCGTCTTCGGCTTGTGCATCGGTAGTTTTCTCAACGTATGCATCTATCGACTGCCGACCGGTAAATCCATTGTATTTCCCGCTTCACACTGTCCCCAATGCGGCACATCTATACGTATATATGATAATATCCCCGTGTTTGGTTGGCTGATGTTAAGGGGACGTTGCCGGGATTGTGACGCTCGGATTCCCTGGCGTTACCCGGCCGTAGAGCTGTTGGCCGGTGGGTTCGCCATGGCCCTTGTGGCAAAATTCGGTCTTTCTACTGAGACAGCTATCTATTTTTTATTTACGGTCGTATTAATCGTTATTACGTTTATCGATATTGATCATCGCATCATTCCTGATCGTATCACCCTGCCCGGAATCCCCCTGGCGTTTATCGCGGCCCTTTTTTTACCGCAAATGACCTGGCAAACGTCTCTGATCGGCATTCTTGCCGGCGGTGGAAGTCTGCTGTTGGTGGCCATTGGGTATTCCACGATTACGGGCAAGGAGGGGATGGGCGGCGGCGATATCAAGCTGCTGGCGATGATTGGTGCGCTTTGTGGCTGGCAGGGCGTGTTGTTTACCGTGTTTTTCGGCTCTCTTTTGGGTGCGGTGACCGGGATCGCCGCCATGCGCGGGTCAGGAGAGAAAATGAAACTGGCGATTCCCTTCGGGCCCTTTCTTTCGGTGGGCGCCATCGGTTTTATTTTTTTCGGTCCGGAAATCATCCTGTGGTATCTGTCCGGTATGGGGAGATAGACGGCGATGCGGTTGGCCATAATTTCGGATATTCACGGTAACTTAGAAGCCCTTTCTCAGGTATTGGCTGATATTGATGACCACCAGATGGATAAAATCATCAATCTGGGGGATAACATCGGGTACGGCCCCGATTCAGAAGCAGTTTTGGAATGCATTACGGCCCGGGGCATTCCCAGCATTATGGGCAATCATGAGTTGGCCTTATTGGAACCCGAGCTTCTCAAGTGGTTCAATCCTATGGCCAGAGAATCTCTGAACAAAACCCGCGATATGCTTTCCGATGATTCTGTGACATTTATTAAAACATTGGAAGAAGCGATCGTATTTAACGGGCACACTTTTGTTCACGGGTTTCCACCCGATTCGGTGACGACGTATCTATTTGACGTCGAACCATGGCGACTTGACCACACTTTTAAAGAGCACATGGATCGGTTGTGTTTTGTCGGGCATTCCCATCGTCTGGAAATCGTCGTAAATAATGGTAAAAAAATAGAACGGCGGCCTCTGCGCCGGGGTCTTATCGATATCGATCCGTCGAATCAATATATTATCAACGTCGGCAGTGTGGGCCAACCTCGAGACACGGACAATCGGGCGAAATATGTTATCTTTGACGACGCGGCCGGTACATTGGAAGTCCGCTTTGTCCAGTACGATATCGTAATGACAGCCAATAAAATCATCGATGCCGGTCTTCCTTCAGTCCACGCTAACCGGCTTTTTTAATCTGGATGCACCCATCTGACAATGCTATTATAGGCTTCGTCCATTCATTTAAATAATACTGTTAAGTTATTAAAAATATAGGAAGTATAGATAATTGACAAAAAAAGCATTAATCGTTTTTGACATGGATGGCGTTCTCATTGACGTCTCGACCTCCTATCGGGAGACGGTTCGGCAAACGGCGCGGGTTTTTTTAGCCGAAGCCAAAGGAGGGGGCGGCCTGCCCGATCCACTGTTTTCATTAGCTGAGTTGGCCGCCGTCAAGCAGAGCGGTGGGTTAAATAATGATTGGGATCTGACTTACCGTGTCATTCAGTTGCTTTGCCGTCGGGTCGGTCATTCAGATTCAGCGATTGAAAAAGGGGACAAGTGGTCAATTTACCGGCAAACCGTCTCCCGCTGGGACGCGGCCCCTTTGACCGAATTCTTAAATACCGTTGATCGGCCCCTGACCCGGTTGTTGAGCGACCAAACGACCCCTGTCAACGATTTTGTGGCCGGCATGTATCAGGGCGATGTGGGCAGCGGCAATGTTATCAAGCAGATTTTTCAGGAAATTTATCTGGGGGAAAGCCTCTTTTCGGAGACATATAGTTGTGCTCCGGTTTTACATAAGGATACCGGACTTAACCATACGGAAAAACTAATAATAGAAAAAAATAGTATTCGTGAACTGGCTGAGAAAAATTGCCTGGCGATTGCCACAGGGCGTCCCCGTGCCGAGGCGATCTATCCGTTGTCGGTTTTTGGGTTGGCCCCCTTTTTTGACAGGGTTGTGACCCTTGATGATTGTCTGGCGGCTGAGAAAAAATATTTGGCGCGCGACGGCGTCACGCGCTCATTGAGCAAACCGGACCCGTTCATGTTAAATATGATGACCCAAATGATCGAGCCGTTACCGGAGAAACGATATTATGTGGGCGATATGCCCGATGATATGGTTGCCGCATCGAATGCGCGTGATAACTATAATGGGATCGGATTTACGGCCACGGCACCTGACCCAACCGAACTTAAAGCCAGGCTGACGGCAGCCGGCGCCAGACATGTATTTGAAGATCCTGCCATGCTGATTTCTTTTTTAATGAACCGGCAATAGCGGGCACCCTTTTATTGTTTCGCAGACAATGTCACTTCAAAGATTTGGGGCCACCTTTTTCCGGTGACATATAGCCGTCGGCTTTGGTAATCATAGGCGATGCCGTTGGGCACACCCCGCCGGGGGGCAGCGGCCAACCCGGCCATACTGATCCAGGCGGCGACCCGGCCGGTTTGGGGTTCGATAACGGCAATTTTATCTGTTTGCCACACATTGGCCAGAATGACCCCCTCCACCCACTCCAACTCATTTAATCGGCTTACCGGCCCATTGTCAGACATCACCGGAAGTGTGCGCGAAACTGTAAATGTATCCGGATCGAGAAAATAGAGTTTATGGGTGCCGTCGCTGATGATCAGGTGGGTATGATCGGTGGTGATTCCCCAGCCTTCGCGGGGCCAGGAGAGCGTATCCAAAACCTGAAAAGAGTAAATATCGTAGCTGAATACAGTTCCCGCTTTCCAGGTAAGCTGAATCAAGCGATCCTTGAATCTGGCAATTCCCTCTCCGAAATAGCGGTTGGGCAGGGATTTTATCTTTACCACCCGACCCGTTATCGGTTCCACTTTGCGTAACGATGAACGCCCATTGAGTCCTGTCCCCTCGAAAAAAAAACCGTCCGAAAAGATCAACCCCTGCGTAAATGCCTCGGGGTCATGCGGGTAGGAACGAACAATCCGGCAATAAAAAAGAGGCGGGTGGGAGGTGTCCAGGTTTTTAGGCCATAATTTTGGGGCCTGGCTTTGCGCGTAGACGTGCGGCTGAAGGAAAGTTGCCCCCACTATCGAGGCTGGTATCAGCGGCGTTAAATCAATGGGTGCGACACTCGATAGTAAAATGAAGCTTACCCATATCCACCGTGAAACGGCGTGGAACCATTGCAGACCATAACGATCAAAGCGGATGGGCGGATGGTTCACACGGAGTATTTTTCCGGGTTATTTACATATTCCCCAAACCCATTTTCATGCAGAAATCGGGATATGATTTCTCCGGTTTTGTCCGCCGTATCTACACGGTAATGGCCCTTATCATCAGGCCCGACCATTGTCTTCAGGGTTTGGACGATCGTTTGCAAAGCCTTGGCAGGAAGATCAACGTTGACCCGAACCGTGACTATGTCGGTTTCAGCAACCATGGGGTTATTATTCCTTTGCCTCAATCTGTTCAGGTGCGACATCGGCACCGGCCTTGAATTCTAAAAAGAGATTTTCAGCGTGGCCATCGATCTGGGGGCGTTTACCCTCCCAGTCAAAAATACGGCAACCATCCGTCTCCCGGCCCGGAACCAGACAGCTGATGTAGGGTAGCGATGGGTCCCCCACGGTAGATTTATAGGTTAGCAGCATGGCGCCGTGGGTGGGGAGGCGATTAAACTCGAGCAGCTGAATCAGAAAAAACGAACAGTCACCCTGAAAGAAATCGCTACTGCGACGATGCGCCACGATGCAGTCTTTAAAGTGAACGAGTGCATCCGGTGCATTGGGCGCCTCAACGATCAGGTTAAACTCACCATGGCGTCGTTCTGTTTCCTGGATCTTTTCCTGATCGGTTAAAACCAAAAAGTTACCGACGAAAATCATGATTACCTCTTTCTTCCTAAAATATTATCGATTAATCCCAAAGGATCTTTTAGAAAATTGATTACGATCAGGCAAACATATCAGGAAAGCCAAGTGGGGTAAAGAGGGCGCAAATAGCCACCCAGGGCAATCGCAAGTAAAAATTGCATTATAGCGATTATCGATGATATGTGGATATGTGGATAAAGCGGCGTGGCCTTCAAAGACGACCCGACGACAGAAACAGCATCGATGAGCCAGTTTATGAAGATGGTACCGAACAACCCGGACTACGTAACGGAAACCAATCGAATTTTAAATGAGGCACCGTTTGTTAATGCGCTGGGCATTCGGTCGGTTCATTTTGAGCCGGGAAAATGCGAAACCCGATTGGCCATAGAAGATCGGCATCTTCAGCAGGATGGCTACGTTCATGCCGCGGTTCAGGCGGCCATTGCGGATCACACAGCCGGGGCGGCCGCATCGACGGTTATCGCCAAGGGCAAAGTCATTTTGTCTGCCGAATTTAAAATCAATTTGTTGCGGGTGGCTAAGGGTAATCGCCTGGCATGCATCGCCACGATCTTAAAACCCGGTCGGCGTCTTATCGTCGCCGAATCGGAAGTGTATTGCGAAGGGCCCGGAGTACCCCGAAAATTGGTTTCCAAGGCGACCGTGACGCTGGCCGTGGTGGACCGCCCAAAAGGGGATAAAAGGATAAATAAATGATAAAACCGGCCGGAACAGGAACCCGTTCCGTATGGGCGGGTGAAGAGACACGCTGGATGCACGGAGCGACGCAAGTGCCGGTAGTCCACAGTGTCTCATTCGGATATCCGGATATGGACGAATGGCTTGAGGTAGCCCAGGGCGAAAAAGCCGGGCACATTTACGGGCGCAACACCAATCCCACGGTCGACGTTTTTGAAGCGAAAATACGCGATCTGGAAGGTGCCCAAGCGGCAACAAGCGCATCCACCGGCATGGGGATTATCAGCAGTACGCTTTTTGCACTGTTGGCGCCCGGCCGTCGCGTGGTATCGGTCAGGGATACCTACGGCGGCACCAATGTTATCTTTACCGAATTTTTACCCCGGTATAATATCGAAGTCACATTATGCCATACGACGGATCACGCCGAGATCGAGAAGGAAGTGGCCAAAGGCTGCGACCTGTTATACCTGGAAAGCCCCACCAATCCGACCATTAAGATCGTCGATCTGGCCCGCCTGTCCAAAGCCGCACACAAGGTGGATGCAACGGTTATCGTGGACAATACGTTTGCCACACCGATCAACCAGACGCCCCTAACGCTTGGGGCCGACCTGGTTTTGCACAGCGCCACCAAGTTTCTTGGCGGGCATGCCGATGCCCTGGGCGGCGTCATTTGCGGGCGGCAAGATCTGATCGACCGGATCTACCATTTTCGTGAAATAAACGGCGCCACACTACACCCCATGGCGGCGTACCTGTTGTTGCGCGGAATGAAAACCCTCCATTTGCGGATTCGACAGCAAAATGAAAGCGCGCTCCAGATCGCCCGCTTTCTGGCGGATCATGCCGCCATCGAAAGGGTCTTTTATCCGGGGTTGAAATCTCATGAAGGCTACGAGATTGCCGCCCGTCAAATGCGGGGTTTCGGCGGGGTCTTAAGTTTCATGTTAAAGGAAAACAACTTCGATGCGGTGCGTCGTTTTCTGCCCCGTTTGCGCTACAGCCATTCCGCGGCTAATTTGGGTTCCGTAGAAACCATTGTAGGGCCGCCGGCTACCACCAGCCATGTGGAATGTACGGCCGGGGAGCGGGCGGCCATGGGTATTCCCGAAAGCCTGATTCGTTATTCAACCGGCATCGAGGATACGGATGACCTGATTGCCGATTTGGAACAGGCCCTGAGTATTTTTTAACAAATAGAGACGGTGCGTATATTTCCTGCGATTTAAATAGGTTCTGATTAATATGTCATTCAAAACACACACCTTTCGAACCTGATAAAAATCGTGCTAACCCAACAAGTTGAAAGGAAAAAAAATGGTCGACATTAGCAAGGAGATCTTAGAGATCGCCAACAAACCGGGCCGTATCGGTGTTCTTGCCACAGCCAGTGCCACCGGAGAGCCCAATGTAGCTTACTTTGGGAGTCCCCGGCTCATGGAAGACGGCACCCTGGTTATGGGGCTTGGGAATAACCGCACCCTAAAGAATCTGGAGGAGAACCCGAAGGCTGTCTTTTTTGTCGTTGCCGAAGGTCCGGTGTCGTTTCAAACCCCCGGATACAGGCTATCTTTGGAAGCCCGTACCATTGAAAAAGAGGGGCCGGTGGTAGACGGTGTGCGGGCAAAAATTGCCGAGGCGGCCGGTACCGAAGCAGCGAAGATGATTGCGGCAGGTGTTGTTTTCAATATTACTGCCATTCGCAATTTGATCGAGATGGGATAAATAATGACCGTGTCCCAAAGCACCGGGCACAAGCAACCTTTTAAGGTGATCGCTCATGGTCCGGGATGGATGGCGGTTGAAAAGCCGTCCGGGATCACGGTTCACAATGATCCGGGGCAGGATCTATGCTCTCAGCTGGCCCACTATCTCCAGGCCGACGACATGATCGGTCTGGATCACGCATTCGGTCTCCACGCCGTGAACCGGTTGGACCGTGAGACCAGCGGCCTTGTTCTTTTGGCCGGTCGTCGTGATGTGTTAAAATTCCTGTCAGAACAGTTTGAACAGGGGTTGGTGAAAAAAGAATATTTGGCCGTGGTCCATGGTACTGTTCCCATCACTCCCGGCGAAGCGTGGGGAGAGTGGCACTGGAAATTGACCAAAAAGGCTGCCGGGCGCACCCATATCCAGGGCAAAGGCAAGCGAGTGGCCTGCACCACCCGGTTTAAAACGCTTAAACAGAGCCGGCATTACACCCTTTTAAAATGTATCCTGGTTACCGGCCGTAAGCACCAAATTCGTCGCCATGCCGCCCTGGCCGGACATCCCGTACTTGGTGATTTGCGCTACGGCTCAAAACGGGCCTGCCGTTACCTGGCGGAGAACCACCATTTCACCCGCCTGGCCCTGCACGCCGCAAGCCTATCCATCAAGACGTCTGAGACTTCAAAGCTCCGTCATTTTCGTTCCCCGAAATTCGCGCCGGACATTCAACGCCTGATAGATGATGATGGACGCGTCGGACTGTAACCACTCAAGTTGCGCCTAACTTGTATGGCAGACCGGATGTAACGAATCGTCAACATAGAAAGCACATTGACATTACTGTAATACGGTATTACGGTAATTCTCAATAAGCAATAGGCTACGCTATATTGAAGGAGTGGAAAATGGACCCCGCAATAACGAGTAAACTCACCACTAAAAGCCAGGCAACGATCCCTGGAAAAGTTAGAAAAATTTTAGGGCTCTTGCCTGGCGACTCGGTGGCTTTTGAAATCGATACAAAAGATCGGGTTACAATTCGTAAAGCAACCCCGATTGATTTTGAATTTGCGATGGCGCTTGAAGGCACACTTTCAGAGTGGTTGTCTAAAAATGATGAAGAGGCCTACCGTGATCTATAAAATTTTTGATGTTGTTGTTGTGCCTTTTCCCTTTACGGATCAGGAAACTCAAAAAAGGCGACCCGCATTGGTGTTGTCAGATTTTGACCGTTTCAACGATATTACGGATAATTGTGCCCTGGCAATGATAACAAGTGCAAAAAATGCCCAATGGCCATTTGATACCGTTATAGGCAGTCTTAAAAAAGCAGGGCTCCCAGCGCCTTCCAAAGTTCGAATGAAGCTTTTTACTTTAGATCGCCGCCTAATTTTAAAAAAAATAGGCGACCTCTCGGCCAAAGATCAACAGGCGGTAAAAGAAAATCTAAAAAATTTGATGGGCTTGGATGAATCCTAACGATGACTATCTGCACCCCTTGGATTTAATAGAAATCAGTGCATAAACCGGCGGTGCCCTAAACTGTTTTAGTAGTGAGGATGCAAAAGGAGAATTTGGATGAGTTGGTTTGGAAAAATAACGTTTGGAATGATTGGGTTGGTGCTTGGTGGCCCGCTCGGCGCTATTGCCGGACTGGCAATTGGACACGTAATGGTGGATTCTATGGTCGGTATCCCTGATCAATCTTACCGGGATCAGTCATACCAGAATGAGTCATACCAGAATCGAGTCATATCGGGATCAGACGTATCGGGAGATTCCGAGGCCGGAATTCGAACAGGTGGAGCAGGCCCAGGCCGCTTATTTCATCAGCCTATTCTCAATTCTGGGTAAGATGTCGAAGATAGACGGCGTGGTTACCAAGGATGAAATCACCAGTGGTCAAAAATTTCATAAACCGTTTGCCAATGGAGGAAAGAGAAAAACGGTTTGCGCGTCAGGTCTTTAACGAGGCCAAAAACTCCGATTACGCCATCGAGGATTTCGCAACGCAACTCTTCCAGATCATTCACAACCAGCCGGACCTGGTGATCTCCTTTTTTAACCTTCTATTCGAACTTTCAGCCGCTGACGGGACCCTGCATCCTGCTGAAGAGACCGCCTTGAAGGGTATAAAAAATATATTCAGGATCAGTGACCGCCAGTATGACAACATCAAGGCCGCTTATTTTGGGAAGTCTGGGGAATTAGATAAACATTATAAAATGCTTAATTGTACGCCCAAATCATCGATCGAAGAGATAAAATCAAACTATAAAAAATTGGTCAAAGACTTTCATCCCGACAAAATCATTGCCAAGGGACTTCCCGAAGAATTTATCGATTTTGCCGAGCGTCGTTTCCGCGAAATCCAGGAAAGTTACGAAAAAATACAAGCGGAACGTCGCTTTTAACAATTTTAAGAGATCTACTTTTGATTGGTTGATCCAGGGATTCAAGATGTCCAGGGGTCCAGGAGGCAAGTGGCCAAGGGGATAAACCGGATTTTAAAAACCGCAGGTTGTTTGGACTAATTTTACACGACTTAGGCCGCTTTCTGCTTTTTTTGAAAACGCGTCGCATCCCTATTGGGCCTACTGGCGCTGGAACCACCCGGGGCCACATTGATGGTAACGGTTTTACCCTTGATTTCAAGCTGCTGAAATGCGGCAAGGACTTGGGGGGTAAAGCGGCTATCGGCTTCTATAAGCGCCTTGTTGCGTAAGATTTCAATCTTTCCGACCTTAATCCGCCCGACCCCCGGTACACGATTAATCGTTCCAATCAGGCCCTGGGGATCAATGCCCTGACGCCGGCCGACATTTAAGGCAAAGCGGGTATATTTTAGTCCGGAGTTCGATGTGTATGGGGCTTTTTTATCCGGGCGTATTCCTTTTCCCGGTTGCTTTCTCGTCCCTTTTTGAACCTTCGAACCTTTCTGAATCTTAAAATCAGGTGCATTGAGATCCGGCGCATGTTTATAGTATTTTAAAACCCGGTTAAACTCCAAAGAGACAAAGCGTTTAATTAGCTCTTCGCGGTCCATGGATTCAAGCTTTTCCGATATTTCTTTAACCATTGGATCAAGCTGGTCGTGATCCACCTCCACGTTGGTAACCTCATCCACCAGGTTCACCAGGTGGTTTTTACAAATTGCCTCTCCCGAAGGAATCCGGCAGGCCTTAAACTGTTTTTTAATTTTTCGCTCAATTGCTTTGATCCGATAGCGTTCCTTCATATGAATGATCGCAACCGATATTCCCGTGCACCCCGCGCGACCCGTACGGCCACTGCGATGGGTATAACTGCCAAGATCATCCGGAAGGTTGTAATTGATCACATGGGTCAGGTCATTGACATCCAGGCCACGCGCCGCCACATCCGTGGCCACCAACAGCTGCAGGTTTTTGCAGCGAAATTTTTCCATCACTCGATCGCGCTGGGCCTGGGACAAATCGCCATGCAACGCATCGGCATTGTAGCCTTCCTGGATCAATTTATTGGCTATTTCATGGGTCTCGATCCGCGTCCGGCAAAAAATAATGGCATAAATTGTGGGGCAGTTGTCCACGATCCGTTTCAATGCCGGATAGCGGTTTTTGGCATGCACCATATAAGATTCATGGCGCACATTTTCGGCCCCGGCGTTGCGTTTGCCGATGGTGATTTCAACCGGATCAGACATGTACTTGCGGGCAATCGCAGCCACTTCCTGGGGCATGGTTGCCGAAAACAGCAAGGTGTTTTTCTCTTTGGGCGTCTTGGACAAAATGGCGTTTAGTTCGTCCTGAAACCCCATCTGCAGCAGTTCATCCGCCTCATCGATCACCACATAATTAACGCCGGATATGTCCACCTTGCGTCGATTGATTAAGTCATTTAAGCGACCCGGGGTGGCCACAATAATCTGGACACCTCTGCGTAGCGCGCTAATCTGTTTTTCGATGCTCGCCCCACCGTAAATGGCCAAAATCTTCAGTCCGTCCACATACCGGGAATAGGTTTCGAGATCTTTAGCGACCTGCACGCAAAGCTCCCGCGTGGGACACAAAACCATCCATTGGGTTTGCTTGCTTTTCGCATCTGTCCGCTGAATCAATGGAAGACCAAACGCGGCGGTTTTACCTGTTCCGGTTTGGGCCAGGCCCACCAGATCGACTTGTTTCTCCAACATCAATGGAATCACCTGGGCCTGCACCGGGGTGGGTTCTTGAAATCCCAAGGCTGATAATCCTTTTAGGATTTCATCGTTAAGGCCGATGGTTGCAAATGTTTTCATAATCTTTATTCCCTGATGGCTTCGTAAAAAGGCCAATTTCTGCGTTGCGCTTCATCCCGTCATGATTGCGGCGTACGAAAAGTACGCCTCATCACACGGGATTCGCGACGCCTTGAACTTGGCCTTTTTTCTTTGCCATCCCTTTTGATGACTTCTTACGATTGCATCATTCCCTTAAATACAAAAAAAACCGCGAAATCCGATATAAGAGGACTTCGCGGTTTGAAATAGCGCTCTCTCATGGTGAAACAGATATAATCTGTAACAGATCTGTTATCATACCCATTATTTACAAGAAAGCAACCCGTTTTTATGGAGAGATTGTTTTTAGAAGGCACCAAGGTGCATCCCTTGTCGTGTAATTTCCGGCATCAAGATCGATATTAAAATGTCTTCAATTTCGGTTGAAAATTGTGGTTTATGCTTATGTTGTTTCTGTTTATTTCGTTTATTTGCTGGATAACAAGTTAGAAAATTGGCTTAGATTACAATGGGACTTGTCGATTGGGTTGGTTTATGGTTAATATACTGAAACTATACAATAACTTTTTAGCCCCTTACATCATTGACATTTACAAAGCAGAATGAGCACACGGTTTTTGTATCGGTAAAAAGCGACAAATTAAGAGCTGGAGTAACAAATGGCAAAAGCCAAGAAGAATAATGACAAGGAAGAGCCGTTGTGGCAGTATGGCTATCCGCCGGATATGCAGAAGCTGGCAACCGAGACGGTGTTAAAACAAGCGGAAATGATTGCTGAAGAGATGGCGCATACGGAATAATTCTAATTGCCACGAGCTTTTCCATCGGAAACTTTTAAGCCGTTTATATGGAATTATCTCTGCAATGTCAATTATTTAGCGTGCAATGGCCCCAACACTTTTTAATAAAATTCTTAACACAACAAAGAGGTTGGGCAAAATAGCAATTATTCAAGGTAGCCTAAACCAATAATACCCTGTTATGGATATGGAACAAACCTTTAATGTAGTTCTGGTAGAACCTGAAATTCCACCAAACACCGGTTCTATTGCCAGGCTATGCGGAGCGACAAATTCAAGACTACACCTGGTACATCCTCTGGGGTTCAAGACAGACGACAAGCATCTTAAGCGGGCGGGTTTGGATTATTGGGAACATGTGGAGATAATTCATTGGCCGGGCTTTGAAGAATTCCTTTTGACGCCACGTGAAAAAGACCTTTATTTTTTTTCCACCAAGGCAAAAAAAGAATATACCTCAGCCAGATTTCAACCGGGAAGTTATTTTATATTTGGCAAAGAAACAAAAGGACTCCCGGAGGATACTTTAAAACTCTATCAGGACAGGTGCTACACTCTGCCTATGCTAAATAAAAAAATACGCAGCCTCAATCTAGCGATGAGCGCTGGAATTGTCTTATATGAGGCGATAAGACAGAGAAATTGTGGATAGCAAGCAACAAAGGAAATGGTGTCACCCTTAAGTTAGGCAAGAGAAAAAACACCTCTCCTACGGAAAAAATTAACTTTTTTCTATTGACCTGATTTGCGCACAAATACACAGCCTCGTTTTTGTCACCTGTTCGCACCCGCTACTTCTTTGTAATAGGCTACGCATCAGCTAAAAACTGATCCGCACCAGTCACCCATCAGGTTCAAGGCGATTGTGTTTAAGCAATATTTGCATTTTATCTGTGCAACGCTTAAAACAAGGCCCTTTTATTTACCTTGAACTGTGAAGGGTGTCAAGTCTCCCTTTGACTATTGTCCATCCTGTCCCTTATAGTAGAAAGGTGTTTTCTTACAGGTTCATCTTTCTGCTTACGCAATTTCACTCGCTCTACTGCACTACTCACAGTGCTATATTTTCCTATGCCAAAATAACTACCGACAACAGCAAGCGGTTCTCTTGTATTTATACGTACCAAGTAAATTGCCAGATCATGCGGCAAATTCTCGGTTCCCCTTCTTGCAATACACATTTGCTCTTTCGTCACATTAAAGTACCCCCAAACCAGGGCTATTTTCTGCTCGGCTGCAGGAGCCAACTCTCTGGACGCAGGAACCTCCAGTGCAAATCGCTGACTTGAAAAGGTTTCTTTTAACCACTCTTTAAATACATTATTCCATAAGGGGTATGTGCGTCCAAGATAGGCTGGAATAGGGGAGAGAAGGCGTCTTTACATGCTGGACCTGTTGGAGACAATTTGAACTGCCCCAATGAACTTGTAAGAATGGCTAAAAGAAGATAGTTTGTGAGCGTTGATGAATTAATGGAGGGAATTTTCGAAAAAGTTAGGGCTGGCTTATCACCAATTCCGTCAGATCTCCATTAAGCTGCGATTCGGGAGCGATTTTGCCGGGGTGTATTTGAACCCACTCTGTTTGATATCGTGGTGAATAAGGGCAGATCCATTATCTATCAACAGAGAGGGCTCTTTAAGGTATTGACTCATAATTTCAAACTTTAACGCTTATTGCCGCTCAAGCTGATGAATCCCGAAAATTGAGTAAGCCACTAATGAAGCTTGACAGCCGCCTTTCCACATTTTTGCCACGCTTCCCAGGTTGTCATTTTCAAACCAATAGCACCATAATCAACTGCATAGTATCCATTCGGCATGGTCATCACAGCGTCAGGCCTGGAATCCAACAGTTCCTGGGCCATAACGCCCACATATAATTGTGCATTGACATCATCAATATATGAGAACCGGTATAGGTCGTAACCATTTACAGCCGGGCTTAACGACTGAATATTTGTCTTGAGTCGTATATCTGATCCGACTATTTCGCAGGAGCTGCTTGTTTCACAAACTGAATCGTCTAAGGTAAAGAAACGTAGCCACAGACGCTGTCTCTTTCACAAACTGAATCGTCTAAGATAACAACATATTGCGGATACTGGCTCTCAAAATAAGACGCATCGGTGAGACTGATTCTATAACCAAGTGTCGTGCAGTAAGGACTAAAAGATTGCGTAAACGTATCTAAAACGACGCTACGGTCAAATTGACCCTCTGGGGTCGATGCATAGGTCGCTGTTCTAATCTGGTTATTGGGTCCCGTATTATCATCCGATGTGAATTGATCACCCGGGCCAAGTTCTATGGTCAGATGAATACCCCTTAAGTCTAAGTTTGCAACTGGCGGCGAAGCAGTAACTCTCCCGGCTATTGTGAAAAGTTGAGAAGTTGATGAGTCAGTATAATCTCCAGGTGCTGAGACCGAATCAGGTGTAACCGTAATACTGTCACAATCCAACGAGAGGCGCAGCACTGGCAGAGGCGGCTCTTCAGGATCTGGCACAGGCGGTTCTTGAGGCTCTGGGAGCACTGAGGTTTGTGCATGGGCGGGTAATATTACCATATCGACAACTGGTTTCACCCATTGACTGGGCAGATGTGTCAAACTCACAGCCCCGGCTACCATACCTAATAAAACAGTTCGTCGATCCATTTTCGTAGGTTTTTTCGTCATAGGTCCTTATTCTATAATATTGAATTGATAAGAAGTTCCTTTTTGGAAGCGGATAACCTTAAAAGTTCGTCTTGTGTACGGTATTAAAGTCAACCACGGCATATGGTATCTTCAGGTTTCCATTACCCATTGAAAATCAGATAATGGAAATGAAGCTTAAATATGAAATATCGATCGGGATGTCAAACAGGAATTTTTTCTGAAATTGGCACAATTTTGGGCATAGATCACCTGAAGAGATAGTGTCACACCTTGAATTGAGTAATAAAATTGGCTGGAGTTGAAACCTGAAAAGCACAATCCATGGGCAGGCAATGAAGAATCGAATTCGAGGGAGCGTTTTTCCATATACTTTCAGGAGGTAACGTTGGAAATCGAATTTTTTCAGACGATATCGATCAAAATGGTTTTATAGGCTTGTTGGGCGATATGAGTGAACGCTTTGAGATCGATATCTTTACCAATGTTCTGATGTCGAATCCTCCAGTTCATCAAAGCGCTTGCTTTGTGGTATTGTTGATGATACATTTAGAAGTATCAATGGAGGTACAATATGGGCAAGCTGTCAAATATCATTCCGGTTAGCGATTTAAGGCAAGACGCTGCAAAGCTACTGAAACAATTACGAAACAGCAAAGAACCTTTGATAATAACACAAAGGGGTCGGGCAACAGCAGTAATAATTGGTGTTGATGCCTATGAGAAATCTGAACACGAGAAAGATCTGTTGCGCCTTTTGGCTAAGGGAGATAGGGAAATCGAAATGGGCGTGGGGTATGATCTGGATACAGTTCTTGCTGAAGCCGACGCTATTTTAGCCAAGGAGCCTTCGTGAAGGTCAAATTTACACCTTCTGCCAAAACTCAATTCCTTTCTGCGCTATCATACATTCGAAAGGATAAACATTCAGCGGCTATCAATTTTCGTAATCGGGCTGAAAAAATACTACGAAGGCTTGAGGATTTTCCTGAATCCGGGAGAATTGTACCTGAATTTTCAGAACTCCCCTACCGAGAAGTAATCATATCACCGTATCGATTTTTTTATAAAATCAAAGACGATGTTGTATGGATTGTTGCAGTGTGGCATGGCACGCAGCTACCAAAAGAACCATCATCCTAACGCCAACCTGAAAATTCACCGGACCCAAAAAGCTGGGCCGGTGATTGAGCTGTTAGCGCGCCAAGCGAAGCTTGGTTCATCTTGCAGGGTGAAAGTCCCTTGCAAAACTGACCAAATTGACTACAAGGTATCTCAAAATAAATGTTAGTGTTCTTGGCAAGCGCGAAACTGTGAAAAAGCGGAGCATACCCATAGTATGTGAGCATTTTGAACCGTTTTGCACCGCCGCCAGGGGCGCTTAGATTTTTTTTGAGATTCGTTGTACATAGAACGAGTTCCAACCACAGCCCTTTATAATTATTACTGTTAGGAGTCAAATGTTGAAATCCGTAGAAGGACATCTGGAAATATTGGATCGAAGATTTGGATTTTTGAGATCGATTGAAAGAAATTTTCAGCCGAATCCGGAGGACACTTTCGTTCCGGCTCACCTGATACAAAAATTTAATCTAAACGAAGGTGTTTTTATTGAAGGTTCCGGGGTCAGGGGTGACAGTAAAAAGAGTAATTTGAAACTCACTGAAATTGAAAAAATAAATCATATACCATTAAAAGAGTTTTCGAAAATAAAGCCACTCCAGAGTGGCGTCAGTATCAACCCATCTGAAAGGCTTAAACTCACTCAGGGGCCGGACGATATCATGGGAAAGGCGCTGGATATGATCGTGCCGATTGGAAAAGGGCAGCGTGGTTTGATCATATCACCTCCCAAATCAGGTAAAACAACCATTTTAAAGCACATGGCCAATTCCCTTATAAGCAATCACCCAGAAGTGGTGGTCTTTGCGCTATTGGTTGATGAAAGGCCGGAGGAAGTTACAGACTTCAGAAGAGGGCTTAAACATGCTTATGTACTCTCCTCCTCTGCTGACCAGGACGTTTCTCAACATTTGCGGATGACTGAAATGACCGTGAATGCGGCAATTCGTATCGCTGAGACGGGTAATGATGCAGTGGTGTTTATCGATTCGCTAACGCGGATGTCGCGTGCGTTTAATACAGAATCGCAAAGTTACGGCCGGACCTTGACGGGTGGCCTGGGTGCAAATGCCATGGAAATACCAAGGCGGATCTTTGGCGCCGCACGCAACGTAGATAATGGCGGATCTTTGACAATTATTGCCACAATTTTGATCGATACCGGCAGTAAAATGGATGATATCATCTTTCAGGAGTTCAAGGGCACTGGAAATATGGACCTCGTACTCAGCCGAAAGTGTGCTGAACAAAGGTTATGGCCGGCTATCAATATCATTCAATCCGGCACCCGGAAAGAGCATCTCCTGATGGACAAGCAGGAATTTAAGGAGATGGTGAAGGTCCGGAGAGGTTTATCTAAAAAAGATGAGATAACGGCACTGTCAGCGTTCTTAAAATACCTGGACACGTAAATCGGTTCAGAAAAGATGAGCGTCACATCTTAAAAATTTATATTCACAATCGATAATTAATAATGAAAGACACGAATATTTCAGACAAAATAACCAATATTGACGTTGCTGCGGTTTTTGAATCCTATCCCAAAGAAATAAGAACCAAATTAATGTTCCTTCGCGAATTGATATTAGAAACAGCGGCTTCGATTGAAGCGGTTGGGGAAATAGAGGAAACCCTTAAGTGGGGCGAGCCAAGCTATTTGACGCCGAAAACAAAAAGCGGAAGCACTGTAAGGATTGATTGGAAAAAGGCGCAAGCAAAACAATATGCCATGTATTTTAAATGCACGGCGAATCTGGTTGTTGCGTTTAGAGAAAAATATCCAAAGAAATTCAAATATGAAAAAAATCGGGCTATTGTTTTTAATATGGATGATGAGATTCCGGTTAAAGAATTAAAAACCTGCATTGCCTTGGCTTTGACTTATCATCGTAATAAAAACTTAAAAACAGTGGATAGATGGAGAATGGTGGAAGAAAGCATGTACCCGTGAATGCTCCATTAATAATAAACAACTAAACGAACAACAATAAGGTAAACCACATTGAAATATAAAGACCCCCATTACAAACGTGAAGCTAAGAAATACGGCCGACCCATTCCCAGTCGTGAGCTAATGCTCGAAACAATGGAAAAAAATGGAAGACCGATAGGTTTTCGTAAACTCGCCCACAAACTTGGTATAAGCGAACCAAAAGATCTCAGCTCGATGAAATATCGCTTACGGGCGATGGAACGTGATGGCCAAATTTTGTTTAATCGCAGTAATAAATACGTCCCCGTTGTCAAGGCACACTTGATTGCAGGTCGAGTACAAGGACACCCGGATGGCTTCGGGTTTTTGATTCCCGATGATGGCAGCGATGATCTATATTTGCACGCCAAACAAATGCGCAAGGTGTTGCATGGCGATCGTGTATTATGCAGCATAACCGGCTTTGATCGCAAGGGGCGACGTGAAGGTGCGATCGTAGAAATTCTGGAGCGCAAGACAGAATCGGTTGTGGGGCGCTATTTCGTCGAAAGGGGCGTGGGTTTTGTCACTCCGGATAATTCAAGAATGGCCCGGAATATTCTTATTCCAGTGGGAAACGGTGGTGATGCCGAAAACGGACAAATTGTCGTCGCACGGATTATTGAATACCCTACCGAACGGCATCAACCGATTGGTAAAGTAATCGAAACATTAGGCGATCATATGGCACCGGGTATGGAAATCGACATTGCGCTACGCTCGCATGATTTACCGCATACGTGGCCAGACGATACCATCACGGAAAGCCAAGCGTTAAACGATGAAGTATTAGAAGAAGACAAGAAAAACCGTGTTGATCTTCGCAAGATGCCGCTCGTTACCATAGACGGAGAAGATTCCCGTGATTTTGATGATGCGGTTTATTGTGAACAAGACAAGAAAGGCAACTGGAAACTTACCGTAGCCATCGCTGATGTATCTCATTATGTGCCTATTGGCAGCGCACTTGACCAAGAAGCCTGGAACCGAGGAACTTCTGTGTATTTCCCTGCAGATGTTATTCCCATGCTTCCGGAAAAAATATCCAATGGATTGTGTTCCCTAAATCCTGCGGTTGATCGTTTATGTATGGCTTGTGAAGCCACGATTGACCCCGCGGGAGAGGTTATCGATTACCAATTCATGAATGCAATAATGCATTCTGCGGCACGTCTAACCTATACCAAAATGGCTGCTATCATTGTCGATAACGATGCCGATTTACGTAAAGAACATGCTGACATCGTTGTCCACCTGGATGATCTTTACAAGCTTTACCATGTATTGCGAAAAGCACGTACTAAACGTGGTTCGATCGATTTTGAAAAGAGCGAAACCAGAATAATTTTTAGCGAAAATCGCAAGATTGAAAGCATCCGGCCTACCATACGAAACGATGCACATAAGCTGATTGAAGAATGTATGGTGACAGCCAATATGTGTGCGGCGCGTTTTCTGAAGAAACACAAGATGCCGGCGTTGCATCGAGTACATGATGGGCCAAAAACCGAAAAACTAACCGGGTTACGTGAATTTTTAGGTGGATTGGGCTTATCGCTTGGTGGAGGCGGTAAGCCCCAATCAAAAGATTATGCAACCTTATTGGACAGTGTCAAAGAGCGACCCGATGCACATTTAATTCAAACAGTGATGTTGCGCTCCATTAGCCGCGCAATATATGCGCCTGTTGATCCTAAGCATCCGGAAAAAACACATCATTTTGGTTTGTCACGACAGGATTATGCCCATTTCACATCGCCTATTCGTCGTTACCCCGACTTGTTGGCCCACCGTGCAATACGTCATGTCCTTGCACTTACAACGGAACCCCACGGCAAAAAAAGTAGGCTTTTACAACGTACTGTTCGAAACGCCCCAAAAAATACCGACGAAAACGCACCAAGTAAAAGCTACCACTACGACTACGCCGATATGAAAGCACTAGGCGAGCATTGTTCCATGTGCGAACAACGTGCCGATGATGCTAGTCGTGACGTTATTTCGTGGTTAGAAGCGGAATACATGCAGGACAAAGTCGGAGAAAAATTCTCCGGGATTATTTCCACGGTAACAAGTTTCGGGCTTTTTGTAGAACTCAACGATATCTATGTTGAAGGTCTGGTGCACATCACGGCACTTAAAAACGACTATTACCACTTTGATGCTGCAAAGCACATGATGAAAGGTGAAAACTCGGGCAAAATCTATCGACTGGGAGACCCAATCGAAATCGTCGTGGCCCGCGTTAATCTGGATGAGCGTAAAATTGATTTTGTACTGCCCATGAGTGGTAGCAATGGTTTTTCTAAAAGACCTCGAAAAAAGAAGCCTCACCCGAAAAAAAAATACAAAGGCAAAAAGACTACAAAGGCAAAAAGGATGAAATCATATAAAGCCATCAAAAAGAAATAGCCCAAGAATCCTCGTGCAGTGGTTGCCACACAGACCTTTGATGACCTTCTGGGTTTATATCATCTCAACCATTTTTCTTTTCTAGAACTGATTGTATAGCGGCTGTCAATTCATCGGGAAGAGGAACCGACGTAAAATGAACATCCCCGTTAATAAGGATGGTGGGAACAGAAAGTAATTTCCCCGCTTTTTTGCACAAGTTCAAATACCGCATGGCATTTTTTACCCCTTCCCGCCGCACAACCGTCTGAATCTCAATTTGATCTCCAAAGGTTTCTGCAACCATGTCCACGGCATTGATGGCATAATCATACATCACACAATGTACCCGTTCACAGATTATTTCAATGAGGACCGGCGCCTTGCCTTTGGCCACCCTTTCTTCAACAGGTTCAAAGGCTGCAACGGAATCTTTGGCTTTATTATCGATGACATCTTTTTTAACCATTCTATAATTCCTTTCCCTTCTCTGGATTTTTCCAACAATCAGCCAAGTTTACCATTATAAAATATATATCATAAATCGAAAAATACGCGTCATTTCCATAAGGTCAAGTCCTTGAGGATTTAACCAAAAGAACCCCGGACAGCACCAGGACTGTGGCGACGGCCACATAAATGTCCAATCGCTCATCTAAAATCAGCCATCCCAGGAGAACGGCGATCACAGGATTAATGTAGGCAAAGAGCGCCACCTTAGCGGCCGGTAGCTTAGCCAGGGCGTAGATGTAGGAACCGTATCCGATGAGTGATCCGAATACGACGAGATAGGCAATGGCTCCCATGCCTGGTAGATTGGGATGAAACCGGCCGGCTTCGCCCAGGCCCAGTCCAATGATAATGAAAATAATCCCGGCAATGAGCATCTGCATAGCGGCAGACATCATGATATCGCAGGAGATGGGGTTGTACTTGGAAAAGAGCGACCCTGAGGCCCAGGCACATGGGGCAAGGAAGAGGGCGATAATACCTTTTAAGTAGGCACTGTCCATGGATTGTCTCAAATCCGGATAAAAGAGAACGACAATCCCCAAAAAACCGATGAAAATGCCCAATACCTTCCGGACTGTGAGCCGGGTTCCCGTAGGCAGAAGCGATTCGATCCCTGCCATCCAGATGGGCAGTGTGGAGACGATGAGGGCGGCAAGGCCACTGGGCACCCACTGTTCGGCCCACACGACGGTGCCGTTGGCCACCACCAGAAGGCAGATTCCCACCACGGCCATGTTGGCGATTTCGCGCAGGTTGGGCCAGGGTACACCCTTCAACTTGAGGAAAATCAGGAAAATCAGGCCGGACACGAGCCAGCGTATTCCCGCAAAGAGCGCCGGCGGTAGATGCTGAACACCAATGCGGATACCAAGATAGGTGGTGCCCCAGAAAAAACAGACCGCAGCCCAGGCAGCATAGGCTTTGACGGCTTCATCTTTTTCCATATTATCTCATTTCAGTAGCGTAAAAAAGAATCTTTCCCTATCACTATATCATGCGCCGGGCAATGATTAGCACGCACGTTCAGAAAAGGTTGAAATGGTTTATTTGGGTTTCGAATCAGCCGCATCATCTTCAATGAAAAATGGGTGTTGCGAGCGGTTAACAATCGCTTGAAAGCGTTTATTGCCAGGGAATCAAAGGATTTTAGACCAAAATAACACATTGATAATTAAAAGATAACGTAATAATAGAAACCTCAACCCCAGACCATGGGAACAAGGTTATCAATACTGGAAAAGCGCCATGGTGACCACCAAAAAGAAAAAATCGAATATAGAGCTGGCGGGCGAGGACTTTTTCAATTTCGCCATCGAACGCGAAGATGTTTTCTAATATTATCCCGCGGGTTAATCAGTACCTTGAAAAGGCCAAGTTGAAATAATCAGAGAATCTAAAAAGTATATCAAAAAATGGAGTGAATCATCATGAGCAGCGAGAAATACAAAAAAGGAATGTTGGTACGGCGGGAAGTGCTCGGCGACGAGTACGTCGATAAAACAAAAAATTCAACTACGAAATTCAACAAGCCCATGCAGGACCTGGTAACGGAAAATTGCTGGGGTGAAATATGGACCCGTGAGGTCATTCCCAGGAAAACGCGTAGCCTAATCACAATAGCAACTTTAGCGGCCCTAAAAGCCCCGGCGGAATTAAAAACCCATGTTCGGGGAGCTTTGCGTAACGGCTGTACCGAAGAGGAAATTCAAGAGGTGTTGCTTCAATCTGCGGTTTATTGCGGGGTCCCGGCGGGAATTGATGCTTTTAGAGCTGCCAAGGAGGCGATCGAGGCATGGAATAACGAAAATGGTTAACGGGGGCTTAGGCCTTTTCCGAATATAACATATTGATTATTAAAATTAATCTTTATATACAATTCCCAATTTGGCACGTTTAGCATGACAATACCAATCAAAAATTGCTCGGTGGTCAGTGTGTCAAGGACCACGTATTTTATATAGAAACCTAGAAAGAACCGATCACGCTAAGGTTTGTTAATAATATTTTGCAGTAGCTTACGGGCGATATTGAACGATGTTGTAACATCTACCCATCCAGATAGATAAACGGATTTTCACAAACATTAAACCGTCGTTTTAAAGAAAGAGGAACAATAATTATGAGACGAGTTACCATTTTCCTATTATCTGCATGTATCTTTTTAAGCTGCTCCCCATTTCAAATCCAAACAACCGATAACCGTCACGTTCAGCTCTCCGGGGCTATTCTCAAATCCTGGCAGGAAGGCACCGCTAAAACGAAAATTACCTCCTTTGTTAAAGATGTGACCACCCAAGGCTCTGCTAATTTTGTTCCGGAAAACCAAAGGCGTGCATTTTTTGATATGGACGGCACGCTTTTATGCGAAAAACCAAATTATATCGAAGTGGTGCTTTCTGAGCATAAGTTGCTTGAAAAGGTAAGGGCCAATCCCGCTTTGGCCGACCAGCCGATTTACAGCGCCATCCTTAACGAAGATAAGGATTTTCTCTATAAGCATGTAAAGGATGTGATTGCTGAAGCTTTTGCCGGCGAAACACTGTCGTCTTACATCGATTTCTGCCGTCAATTTATGGAAACCCAGACACACCCACGATTTAATCGCCCCTACGCGTCGCTTTTCTACCTGCCCATGCTGGAGTTGATTCAATATCTTCAGGATAATGGATTTACCGTCTATGTGGTTTCTACGTCACAACAGGAATTCATTCGGAGCATATCGCAAAATCGAATCGGGGTCCCCCCCCAGCAGATCATCGGGACCATGGTGGGCTTTGATCTGGCAAACCTCGATGAAGATGCGCCCCCTGTATTTGTTAGGAACAAATCTTATTTTGATCCGTATAATGCAGACAATGAGAAAGTCGTCAGAATGCGAGAACGTGCACTACTGCCGGCGATTTTCGCTTTTGGAAATTCCATGGGCGATTATGCCATGCTCGATGCGGCTGCGGACAGCCGTTTGCCCAGTATGGTATGTATTCTGGACCATGATGATACCGAAAGAGAGTACGCGTACCACAAAAAAAAGTTGCTTAAAAAAGCCAAATCACGCGATTGGCTGGTGGTGAGCATGAAAAACGACTTTCGTGAAATATTTGCAAATGAATAATCGCCGGAGATACCAAATTGGCTAAATCTACCCTATTGTCCCAGCCCTGAAGGCAAAGTTTTTATATTGAAAGAAAAACCATGGTTAAAGCTAAAGAGGAAAAATCAAAAATAGAAATGGCTGGTGAGGACTTTTTCAATTACGCCATCGAGCGCGAAGATGTAAGATACCTCATGGCCCTTTTGCCGGAAGAGGCGGACATCAAGCGCGTCAAGGTTGAATACGAGCTTCCAATCCTGAAAATAATCAGCGTGGGCTGGGCCATCACTTACCACCTGGAAAACAATCCTGTAAAAGAACCGCTTTCCGAAATATATTGGAAAGCGATATACGAATTTTCCCAAAGCCTGTCCGAAACAACTGAAATGATGATTGGCCAGGATATCGATTATTTCCAAATCCTGAGAGAGCGCCTGGATATGTATGTGGATGCGTTGTCAAAAAAAACCGATCTTCAGGACCCTGCCCAAATCATCGGACCCGAGTTTGCTAAAATTTGTGGCAATAAAGACGATCTTTTCACCTCAATGACCGGGTCGAAGATGTTTTTCAATATCATCACACGGGTGAATCAGTACCTTGAAACGGCTAAATTGAAATAATTTGGGGATTTTTAAAAAAACTTTCTCAAATTCGGGGTCGGGGTAAAAGCAACATGGCTTTAAACCGGGATGTTCTTTAAGGGAAACATAAATGAAAAATGGCGTAAAAATCTGGAGAGACAAAAACGGAACACCCCATATTGAAGCGGACAAGACAACCGATTTATATTGGGGCATGGGATATGCTCATGGGACTGATCGCGGCATGCAGATGTTGATGATGCGGATTTTGGGGCAGGGAAGAGCTTCGGAAATCCTGGCGTCGAATGACAATTTGCTTGCAGTTGATAAATTCTTCCGCAAAGCAAATTGGTCGGGAAATATTCAAGATCAGCTTGAATTGCTCTCGGAACAAGATTCGGAAGCCTTAGCCGCGTATTGCGATGGCGCAAATGCCGTTTTTGTAAAAAAAATCCCCTGGGAGCTGAAACTGCTGGGGTATCGCCATGAAACATGGTGCCCGGCAGATATCATCATGCTTTCCAGAATGATTGGATATTTAACCCTGGTCCAATCTCAGGAAGAAGTGGAACGTCTGTTTATTGAACTTGTCCAAGGCGGTGTTTCAGAAGAACACCTCCAAGAACTTTTTCCCGGAATCCTGGAGGGGGTTGATTTTGAACTATTAAATAAAGTGACGCTTTCTGAAAGAATTATCCCTGCCAGTGTGCGTTGGAGGCTGCCACTGCCAAGAATGATGGCATCTAACAACTGGGTTGTTTCAGGAAAAAAAACGGCCTCTGGAAAACCCATTCTTTCAAACGACCCACACCTGGAAGTGGACAGACTTCCAAATGTATGGTGTGAAATGGTTCTACACCAAAAGGACCAGTTCACTGTCGGTGGATCCATGCCGGGTATGCCCGGCATACTAACCGGTAGAAATCGAGATCTTTGTTGGGGAGCGACTTATTCTTTTATAGACGCCATCGATTCCTGGGTGGAGATATGTGAAAGTGGTAAGTATTATCGCGAAGAGGGTGATCAATGGCTGGAATTCAATCGAAGAAAGGAGATAATCAAACGGAAGAAAAAAGAACCTGTTGAAGTTATCTTTTATGAAAACGATCACGGTGTTCTGGATGGAGATCCGACGATAGACGGTTACTACCTGGCAACAAAATGGGCAGCGGGTGATTCCGGTGCTAAAACGTTTAATTCTCTTTTGAAAATGTGGGATGCGAAATCCGTTGAAGAGGGGATGGACGCTCTGGGGGCCGTTGAAACCGGATGGGATTTTGTTTTTTCTGATAGTGAGGGCAATATCGGTTTTCAAATGTCCGGCCTTGCGCCCAAACGACGAGAAGGCGTGAGCGGATTTGTACCCTTACCGGGCTGGAAAAAAGAGAATGACTGGCAAGGGTTTTACAATCTCAGTGAGATGCCGCGTTGTTACAACCCTGAAAAAGGGTATTTCTCAACTGCCAATAACAATCTAAATGAATATGGCCTCGCAAACCCGATAAACATGCCAATGGGCACCTACCGCGCCGATCGAATCGATCAGCTTATTGAACCCGCAGATAATATGACCCTTGAAGATATTTACAAGATGCATTTCGATGTATACTCCCTTGAAGCAAATTTGTTTATGGAGATACTGAGACCGCTATTGCCCGAGACACCCCAGGGAGATATTTTAAAGAACTGGGACCTGAGATATACCAAAGAATCCAAGGGCGCTTTTCTTTTTGAAGCATTTTATAAAGGGCTATACCGGGAAGTATTTGGCAAGAACGGTGTTGGAGAAAACGTTATCGATTTTCTGGCCGGCGAAACCGGTGTCTTCATCGACTTTTATGATAATTTTGATCGCATACTGCTGGCCGAGCAATCCATCTGGTTTGGCGGCCGAACAAGGAATGAAATTTTTCAAAAGGTCGTTAACGAAACCATTAATATTGAACCTCAAACGTGGGGCGAAAATAGAACCTTCACCATGACGCATATTCTATTTGACGGAAAACTGCCAAAATTTATGGGATTTGATAAAGGACCGATTGTCGGGATTGGGAGCAGAGCAACAATACATCAGGGGCAAATATACAGAAGTGCTGACAGAAACACGACTTTTTTCCCTACTTTTAGAATCGTTTCCGACATGAGTTCAAATGATGTTTTCTCCAATCTTGCAGGCGGCCCCTCGGACCGACGGTTTTCAAAATGGTATTGCTCGGATCTCGATAACTGGATAAACGGGAAGTATAAAAAAACGTCAATGAGTACCGACCAAAAAAAGATACCGTTTAAATAAGGGACTACTTTCATCAGCATTACCAATGGCGATGATCGATCTGAGACGTTAAAATCAGGTTGGGCAAAAACCGAATTCGGTCGATTGCGGCCTCGCAGTATCTATGGATTCGCCAACGCCTACCGGAGGGCTTCAAATGTGTCGGTGCAAATGTTTTCGACTGAGTTTGTTGAGTCGGCGAGCGGCGCGCTCGCTCGTTGTTGTCTCCTTGGTCTTCTTGGCCCTGGGGTTTAATGCCCGGCCAGCCGCTTCGAAAAAGGGGGCGGATGAGACGCTGGATGTTCAGATTCGCTTCAACGCATCATGGGACGACGTGGGTAAGCTTGGGAATGTCAACATCTGGGAGAGCGGGCGGGCCAGTTTCGTCATCGGCGGCCGCATGAAGCTCCAGGAACGTGACGGGGATACATTGAGTTACGTGTCTGAGTCACTTCGCGCGACATGGCACTGGCGTCAGATCTACAGTGTGGCCCCGAAGGTGAAGGGAAAAAATGCATGTCCGCCGGAGAGTATCCTATCGATTGAGACCGGCAAGGGCAGCAGTGAGATCGGCGGCAACGACATGGTCCTACAGGTCCTGGTGGGGCAGAGTGCCGGCATGGCGGCCCTTGTCTATGGGGGTTCACCTAACACCGACGGCGTCTACGTACTGATGGTGCAGAAGATGATCAATACGACCATCGACCAGCGGCAGAAGGACTGCTTTCCCGCACCATATCCCTCTCATACTTCGGGGAAGCGGATCTTAGTGCTTCACGCCCAGGGCGCTATGAAGAACGGGCGGATCCGAGGAGTCCATCAATGGAACCAGGAGGAGCGTGTGAGCTTCAGCTCACCTCAGGCGCAGATCCTGGACTATGGCGCCTCACCCATACTATCAGACCATGTGCCGGGTGGTAATGTGCAAATCCAGGTGTCCTATCGAGCGGGGAAACCGAAGGCCCTTCAGATACAGCGCCGTGACGGTGATGCGTGGTCGGATGTTACCTACGAAGAAGGCGATTTCCCGTGGGATGTAATAACCGGGGAGCGCGTGGAGCTGAGAGCCGTCCTCCTACCGCAAGAGAAGGAGGCGTCGGACGGAAAGTGGACGATTCCCGGTCGTGTCGTCGAGGACTGGGCCGTGAAGGGGGCGCCCAATGGCTTTGGGAAGGCCACCGTGGATCCGCTCGACCCGACGGAGCGCAAAGGTGGGTCCGTGACCTTCCATTGGTGGGGCGAGTCGGGAGAAAGAACGATCACCGTCCGTACGTCGATGGGCGGATCGAAACAAGTGAAGGCTCGCTTTCGTGTCAAGGAGCCGGAGACCCGGGTTCGCATGGTCGTTCCGCTGGAAGCCCAATTCCAGGTCCTGCGGATGAAGGACTCCGCCAACGAGGAGCTCGTCTGCGTCGTGGAAGGAGAGCACACAATCACGTTCCGTCACGAACCCCTGCCGTGGACCACGCCTGGGAAAACACAATACGTCCAGCTCGTCAAGACCGACGCGCGGACCGAGATGGGCACCAGTTCCACCGTCGGCTCCTGCATGGAGATCCAGATCGAAGGCCTGGACACCAAGTACCCGTATGCGCCTGGACCTCGTGCGACGGACAACCCCGGTGTCCCGGCGACCACGTACGACCTCAGGATCTCAGCCCTTCACGATTTCGAGATGTTCCTGCTATTTCGACCCGACACGGATGGGGCGATCTGGGTCCCTCTCCGCGTTGTTCCCTGGACGTGGAACGGTCAAGCTCAACGGTCAGCCGAAGGCGCATCGTGGAATTTCTCTGCCTCCTCCATCACACGGAATCCGGTCGACGCCGAGGCGGATCGCTTCCCGTTGTGGACGAAGGTGGTGCCCGAGAATCTTCACTGGTTACCTTGCACCAACTGAGCCATAAAATGTAATCTGCCAAGGCGGACAAGTTCAATTCGTCGCGAATCGGTTGTGATACGGGGTACTTATCGTACGTCGTAACCACGACAGGATGAAGCACAACGCAATCCGCCACAGGCGGATTACGAAGCAATCATTTATGCCATTTCTGTCCGTTGAGCCCAACCCCACAATCTTTACCGAATCTTTACAGAACTCTCCCTAAAAATGGTTATTATTTATGTGCAAGGATTGGCCGGCGGTATTTAAGGTATTTATCGAAGCTTGACGTAACCTAAGGGCTCGCGAAAAATTAACGTCATATTTTTTCGCGAACCTTAAATGAAAGGACGTTTGAGATGAAGACGAGGAGAAAGAAAAAGCGTATTCGAAAATCAACCGTTTGGAGCATATTTTTATTTTTAACTATCAGTTGCCTTGTGGTGGCCATAAAGTCAAACCATGCATCTGAGATAAAGGAGGATAAAATGAATCTTGCATCTGCATCCAAAATAAAATCACCGGGGATACCACCCATCGATGAAATGGCGCCATCAAAAATTGAAACCGCATCCTTCGGTTTGGGCTGATTCTGGGGTATCGAATCCCAGTTTGGGATCATTGAGGGGGTGATTCGGACACGTGTGGGGTATGCCGGCGGACAAAAAGTTTCGCCAACGTATACCCGTATGGGGGATCATACCGAAACCGTCCAGGTGGATTATGATCCGAATCGCATCAGCTATGCGCAATTGTTGGAAATTTTCTGGAAAAGCCACCAACCTAAGACACGGTCGTGGTCCCGGCAATATATGAACGCGGTATTTTACCATGATGAGAAGCAGCGCTTGCAGGCAGAAGCTTCCAAAGCGACCCTGGCACAAAAAATCGGCCACAAAGTGAAAACCAGGGTGGTCCCGCTCAGATCCTTTACCATGGCCGAGGATTATCACCAGAAATACCTTTTAAAAGGTTATGATGGCCTGGAGAAAGAGTTGGTGCATATTTATCCGCATCACCGGGATTTTGTGAACTCTACGGCCGCAGCACGGCTTAATGGCTATGTTGGGGGACATGGCGATAAGGCGCAATTGTCACGCGACATCGATTTAATGGGATTGAGTAGCGAGGGAAAAAAGGCATTAAAAGCACTTGTCAGACAATGATGGGTGAATCCTTTTTTTCTAACCTATCGATTATTCAAATAAAAGTATATATATACAACCCATTTTAACAGAATTTACTTCATTTTTATTCAAACCTGCCGATAATAAATAACGAGCACGCCCGAGGATGAATCAGTGCTGTATACTATATCATGCACTGGGCTACGTGCAGGGCTATTTACAGATTTAGCTGTTGATTGCATCACTATAAAGCTATTTTCAAAAATAATGAGCGATTTCGGACTAACCGTTATCAATATGGTGTATCGGAGGTGCACATGAATTCTGATAGAGAAGATCGTTACAATGTGGTGATTCTAACGGCGACCTGCCGAATAGAGGGTGAAGTTGCACTCTACCACGGAGCGCGGCTCACCGATTATCTTGTGGAAGCCAAATCATTTATGGCGGTTACAGCGGCCAGCATAACGGATCGAAAAACCGGGGATGTTGAAAGCTATAATTTTATCAATGTGCGACGCGATGCGATTGAAGCGGTTTTCCCGGTATGACCCGCGGGTTTAAGATCAAGTTTGAAAGTTGCGTTATGTAACCCCTAAAAGAAGCCGGTTAAACCCTCCCCGGCGACTCAATTCAGTTCCTCCAATCCCTGCATGCTGAAAATGATAAGAGGATGATATGGCAATATTGGACCAAGTGTTTAAGGCCGCTCTTAATTATAAAGCCTCCGATATTCACGTGGTGCCCGGAGAGCCGTTTATGCTGCGACTGCAAGGCAGCATTGTTAAATTAAAAAGCAAACCACTTACGACCGATACGAGTACTCAAGCGATCCAAGAGATATTGACACCATCCCAGTTAAAAACACTGCACACCGCACTCCAGGTTGATTTTGCTTATGAGATAAAGGGGTTGGGGCGTTTTCGAGGTAGTGCCATGCAGCACAACCGGGGCTTGAGTGCCGTATTTCGGGTGATCCCTCCCAAAATACCCCTTTTGGTTGACTTGGGCTTGCCCCAAATTGTGGAAAAGATCCTTGAAAATCATCAGGGAATGGTCCTGGTAACCGGGGCGACCGGGCAGGGTAAATCCACAACTCTGGCAGCCATGGTAGACCATCTAAATACCCACCGCGCGCATCATATTCTAACCATTGAAGATCCCATCGAGTTTGTCCACCCGCTGAAAAAAGGAGTGGTCAATCAACGCCAACTGAACAAAGACACCTTGTCTTATGGCAATGCGCTTAAAAGTGCCTTAAGAGAAGATCCGGACGTGATTGTGATTGGTGAATTACGGGACTTAGAGACCATCGCAATGGCGATATCAGCTGCTGAAACCGGGCATTTGGTTATCGGTACACTGGCGACATCCAGCGGCCCCAAAACCATTGACCGCATCATCGACGTATTTCCCGCTACTCAGCAAAACCAAATACGTGCGATGTTAAGCGAAGCTTTGCGGGCGGTCGTGACGCAGCGCCTGATTAAAAGTAATCAGGGCCAGAATATGGAACTGGCTACAGAAATACTTATTGGTACCCTGCCTTTGGTCAACTTGATAAAGGATGGCAAAACATTTCAGATTGGTTCCATGATGCAAACAGGGAAGGGTGTTGGGATGCAGTTGATGGATGATTCCATCGACGCACTGTTAAAGGAAGGAAAGATCAGCACACAGTCCGCCTACGATTATGCCAACGACCCGCGTCGCTTTAAATCCGCTCTGGGAAAGGAAACCCAATAATATGCCCCAAATCGACACCTATTTTAAAGAGATGGAAATTCAAGGCGCCAGTGATCTGCATATGGTGATCGGTTTTCCGCCGCTCATCAGGCTGCATGGCGAACTGGTGGCTTTGGACCACCCAGTGCTCACTGCCGATACCAATCAACGTTTTCTGTTTGACATATTATCTGAAGATCAGATCAAGCATGTGGAGAAACATCGCGATTTTGATATGGCCTACGCTTTACAGGGTGTAGGTCGCTTCCGGTGTAACTATTTTTATCAGCATCGTGGTTTGGGCGCCGTTTTCCGACTCATCCCCACTCAGATTATGACACTTGAAGAACTTAACCTGCCCGATGTTCTTAAAAATATCAGTGAATACAAAAAAGGGCTGGTATTGGTCACCGGGCCCACGGGTAGCGGCAAATCGACGACGCTGGCTGCCATGATCGATTACATCAATGATCGGCGCAGTGCTCATGTCATTACCATCGAAGATCCGCTGGAGTTTGTCCATCAGAATCGAAAGTGCATCTTTACCCAACGCGAGATAGGGACCCATGCAAGAAGTTTTGCAGAGGCGCTCGTTGTGGCAGGTCGTGAAAATCCGGATATTATTCTGGTGGGCGAAATGCGCGATACTGAGACAATATCGTTAGCGCTGACTTGTGCGGAGTTGGGCATTCTGGTTTTTGGTACACTACACACCAATAGCGCTGCCAAAACTATCGACCGTATTATCGATGCGTTTCCCAGTGATCAGCAGGCCCAGGCGCGTACCATGCTGTCCGAATCGCTTAAGGCTGTCATCGCCCAGCAGTTGGTAAAAACGATTGACGGCAAGGGGCGTCGCGCGGCTAACGAGATCCTTTTGGGCTCCGGTGCCCTTGCCAGCATGGTCCGCGAAAACAAAATTTCCCAGATTACTTCGATGATTCAAACCGGCACGGCCATGGGAATGCAGACCATGGATCAGCACTTACAGCAATTAATCAAAGAGAATAAAATCACCAAAGAGGCCGCCCACGAAAAGGCCATGGATAAATCCCTCTTTTCATAATCTTTATGCTGGTCTTGTTGTTTGCGTTAATCCAAGGCAGGCATCAATCATTTCGGTGGAATTCTGCGCTTCTACACCGGTTCCCCGCCAGACCATTTTTCCGCTTTCGAGAACAGTCACCCGATCGGCCACTTCCAGAGCTCTTTGGGTAGACTGTTCGACAAGGACGATGGCCATTCCCTTGGCTTTTAAATCTGTGATAGCAGCATAACAGATGTCGATCACCTTGGGCATAAGTCCCAGGCTCAGCTCATCGATCAAGAGTAATTTGGGACGGCTCATCAGGGCGCGACCAATGGCCAGCATCTGCTGTTCGCCACCGGAAAGGGAGCCGGCGCGTTGGTTGATGCGCTCCCCGAGGCGGGGAAACATGCTTAGAACTTGGTCTATTCCGGTCTCCGTGTTTGATTTATCCCGGCAATAACCGCCCACCACGAGGTTCTCGCGGACGGTGAGGGCATTAAACAGGCGGCGTCCCTCGGGAACCAGGGCAATTCCAGCTGCGACCCGTTTCATGGGGGTCCAATTGATGATGGGGTTGTCATTGTAAATGATGCGGCCCGAAAAAACTTTAACATGGCCGGCAATGCACATAATGGTTGAGCTCTTACCGGCCCCATTGGCGCCCAACAACGTCGAGATTTTTCCAGGCGGCGCTTCGAAATCAAGTGTGTGGACAGCCTGCATCGGTCCATATCCGCAACTTAATTTTTCAAGCCGCAGCATCATGCGCCTCCTTGCCCACATAGGCTGCCCGTACGATTCGCTGCCGCATGACTTCTTGGGGAAGGCCATCCGCAATTTTACGGCCGTTGTCCAGAACAACCAGGCGATGGCCGATTCTCAGGACCTCACCCAGATTATGTTCGATCATCACGATGGTAAGTCCAGTGCGGTTAATCCCCAGCACCGTGTCAGCCAATCGGGCGGCTTCCACATGGTTTAAGCCTGCCAGGGGTTCGTCAAGGAGTAGAAGTCGTGGTTCTAAAGCCAGGGCTCGCGCAACCTCGAGGCGCTTTAAAACCCCCAAAGGCTGACCCTGGACCGGTTCACTTGCATGATCCCCAATACCAACCAGGTCCAACAGTTTATCTGCTTTTATCCGCTCGGCCGTGCGATTTATTCCGGACAAAGCGGTCCATACCCGCCGAATTCTGCGATACCCTACGGCCAAGGCTACATTATCGGTTAAATTCATGGAGCGGAAAGGGCGTACGATTTGATGGGTCAGAGCCAGACCTTCACGGATCCGGCGATGGGTGGGGAGGCCACTGATCTTCTTTCCCCCCAATCGAATTTGTGCATGCTGGGGCGAGACGGTGCCCACAATCACTTTAAGAAGGGTCGTCTTTCCGGCACCGTTGGGCCCGATGAGGCAGAGAAATTCACCGGACTTCACCTGAAAGGAGACATCCGTCAAAGCGTGCACACCACCGAAATGCATGGTTACACCCGCTACGTCCAATAAAGTAGTCATACCTTTATCCTTTTTCGAATTCGACGGGTGAATACCGCGCGGGTGAGTCCGGCGATACCATCGGGCGCAAAGCGCATAACGCCAAAAAGCAATGCGCCGTATACCAGCAGCTTGTAGTCGCTGATAAAACGGAATAGCTCGGGCATTAGGGTCAAAAGAGCGGTTCCGGCGATAACCCCGAATACACTACCGATGCCACCCACCGCCACCATGGAGAGCACGCTAATGGAGGTAATAAAGCCGAAATCATCCGGTACGATAAATCGGGCAAAATAGCAGTAGAGCCCACCCGCCAGACCCGCCAGTGCCGTACCCATCGTAAAAGCGGCCAACTTATAGGCAGAGACATCCACGGCAAGCACCCGGGCGGTATCCTCATCATCGGCGACGGCTTCAAAGGCAAATCCCATCCAGGAGCGTTTGATGTAAAGACTAAAAGCCGTCACCAGGGCGGCCAGCACCAGGACCAAGGAGAGAAAACCCACCTTGCCCAATCCGAAGGCCGGTATGGAACTGATACCCAATTCACCGCCGAGCACACTCTCTTGCTGACGAACAAATCCCAAAAACAAAAACCCGACGCCCATGGTGGTGATGGCCAGGAAATCTTCCCGCACCCGAAGGCTGGTGAGCCCCACAGCCGCACCCATTCCACCGGTGAGCAGCATCGCGGCCAAAAGATTGATGGGGCCGGGTAGACCGGCTTTGGCCATGAGAGCGGCAGTGTAGGCACCCATACCGTAAAAAGCGGCATGCCCAAGGCTGATTTGACCACAAAACCCGGTGATGAGATTCAATCCCACCGCCAGAATAATATTGATCCCCACCACTGTGGCCAGGGAGAGTTCATAAATGCCCATGCTCACCTTCCCGTAAATAGGCCCTGGGGACGGATCATCAGGACGATAATTAGAAACGCGAAGGCAATGGCGTCGCGATCCAAATAACTGCCGATATAGATGGTCCCGAATACCTCCACAACCCCCAACACCAATGCGGCAATGAGGGTGCCACCCACATTACCCAGTCCACCCAACACGATGATAGCCAACGCTTTATAACTGGGGACCCCACCCATAGTGGGTTCTACAAGATTGGAAAGCAGAGAGATAAAAATACCGGCTACGGCGGCAAGTGCCGATCCGATGAAAAAATTTAAATAGCGTACCCGAAGCACACTTATTCCAAAACTTTCCGCCATCTGAGGATCATCAACCGTGGCCCGCCAGGCGATTCCGATGCGCGTTTTCTGGGATAGCCAGGTAAGGGTGCCCAGCATCGAGAGGCTGCCCCCCACAATGGCTAAATCAACGGCGCGCAAGGTGATACCCGCAAATTGCACTATATTTTGTAATGGTGCGGTATTGTAGGTCAGCCCAAAAGGGCCGAAAATCAGACGAAAGAGTTCTTCCATAGCAATGAAAAGGCCGATGGAAGCAATCAGGGCCACATAGGGGGGGCGGTCCAAAATAGGGTGGTAGCATAACCGATAGATAATCATCCCCACCACCCCTACAATAGCCGCCGTGAGGGGCATGGCCAGAATTAGACTACCGCTGGCATTGGTGATCAATAATCCCAGGTAGCCGCCCAGGGCGAAGAGTCCGGCATGGGCCACATGCAGGATGCGCAACAACCCGTACACCAGGGTTAGTCCCACGGCGATAATCGCGTACATACAACCGTAGATCAGACCTTGAATCAATAATTCCACATAGAGCATGGCGATAACCCTGAGCGGCAGAATAGAAAACTAAACAGAACGGTTAAATATCATTACGGCCACAAAGCTAAACCTGCTTGAACTATTGGGCCGGGGAGCTAGCAAGGTGGCGTCATCGATAATCCCATAGTGGTGCCAGTTGCCGTCTTTGACCACTTGCACCTGGACTGCTTTTAGAACTTCGCCCAGCGCATTAAATTTGATGGTTCCGGTTGAGACCTTGAGATCCGTGGCCTTGATTGCAGCGAGAACTTGTTTGGATTCAGTGCTACCGGCTCGAGTTATCGCGTCCGCGGCCACCATGACCGCTGTGTGAGCACTGGCGGCAACCATATCCGATTTAAAACCCGCCTGCTTTTCAAAGGCGTTTATAAACCCGGTCGTTTCCGGCACCTGGGAGTCCCGATCCAGGCTGGTGGTAATGATCACGCCTTCGGCGGATGGACCGGCAATCTCAATAAATTTCTGGCTGTCGTAACCTTCTTGTCCGATAATGGGACAGGATACGCCGGCGGCACGCAATTGGTTCACCAGCGGTCCTGCGGTGAAGTAATAACCGGAAGCATAAATGGCTTCGGGCTTATCGGCCTTGACCTTGGTGACGATCGAACCAAACTGACGGTCCTTGATCGAGTACTGATACTCCGCGACGACATCAATCCCGTAGGCGGCGGCTCTTTCCTTGAATCCAGCGGCCAAGGATTTGCCGAAATCATTTTGCAACGTAATGACGACCACCCTTTTTTTGCCCATGGTCTTGCCGATTAACATCGCACCGGCCCGGCCCTGAACCTGGCCGAGAAAGCTCGTGCGAAATACATACTCACCGGCCCGCGTAATATCAGGATGGATGGCATATGCACTGATATAGGGGATCTTTGCTTCTTGGAATACACCAGCGGCCGAACGGGTTGCCCCCGAATAGGACCCGGAAATCCCCACCACGACTTTATCCTGACCGATGAGCTTGTTGGCAATGGGGATGGCTTGAGCCGGTTTGGCTTGGTCGTCATAGCTAATTAATTCAAGCTGACGCCCCAAAACACCACCTGCAGCGTTGATCTGGTTGATGGCTAACTTGGCCCCTTCTGTGGAAGACTTGCCGTCGCTGGCGGCAAACCCGGTTAACGGGGCGTGAAACCCGATTTTGATCGGGTCAGCGGCCGCAGCCATTCCTAAAAATCCTGCTGCGAAACAAATGGACAATACGATGATCATCGTTTTTTTGGGCATGGTGTCTCCTTTCTTTGTTTACTTTATCATTAACACTAACACGGTCAGGCTTGTACACATCGATGTCAGACAGCCGTAACACGGCAAAATACACTGGATTCATCTACTTCATAAATATGGGCCTTTAATCCCATTGACGTGGTTAGCGTGGTAAAGTTTTCGGCACTGAAAGTGGTGGCGCGAAAACCGTCTTGACCCATAATGATCCCATTTCCGGTTGCCTCTTCGTCAATGGCGCCGATTAGCGTCGCTGCCGCTTGGTCCCGGAACCATGCCAGACGATGGGGCCAGAATTGTTCGGTATAGCTGGAAAACAAGATTTGCCCCCCCGGACGGGTAACCCGCAGACACTGGCTTAGTAATTCCGGTGGTGATATCTGGCAGGCGCTGATAAAATTTTGCACACCGACCACAACATCGAAATATTGGGCCCGGAACCCAAGGTCCGCAGCATCCATTACTATCCATTGTAATTTCGGTTGTGCCACCCGGGCGAATGATATGCTTTCAAGCGACTGGTCTATACCCCATCCACCTCCTGCGATGTGTGCCAGAGGAACCAGTACCCGGCCAGTACCGCAGCCCAACTCCAGGATTCGATCATTCGGTTGGACGATATCTCGAAGGTGATCTATTTCCGCCCAAAGGTATTGCCGCACCCGGGGGGCGGCTATGTCATACACCTTGTTGAGGCGTTGAGCACTGAGTTTTTTCTGATAATATCCTGGATTCATTGGGCCATTAGGTTTGCACTTGACCACTGATATTAGTATATGCTTATATATATATGTGCAATTCGTATGTCAAGACACCCCTATATAAAACCGATGTTGTTAAGTAGCTATGTCAACGGGTCATCACAAGGTTAGAAACCGGAACAATCGTCCAGAAGGAACAGACGCCTCATTGGGTGCAGTGAACGAACTACCACCCGCAACGTTATCACGAATGCGGCCCACGGCGCTTTATAAGCAGGTTAAGGAGTATATTCTTACCCAAATCCATTCAGGACTCTGGCCACCCGAATCCCGGGTGCCTTCTGAAAACACGCTCATACGGGAACTGGGTACGTCAAAGATGACCGTAAACCGCGCGTTACGGGAATTAACCGCGGAAGGCATTCTAACCCGGTCCCAGGGGGTGGGAACCTTTGTTGCGTTGCATAATCCTATTGCCACCTTTTTGGAAATCAATCCTATTGCTGAAGAGATCACTCGGCAAGGGGGGAGACATTCATGTCGAATTCATCTCCAAACGCGCGAGCCGGCACTTCCAGAGCTGGCCCTGGCCCTGGCCCTGCCTGCAGGTGCGGAAATTTATCATGTGTTGATTGTCCATTCGGGTAACGGGCAGCCTGTTCAGCTGGAGGACCGGTATGTCAATCCGGCTGTGGCACCCAAGTTCCTGGAACAGGACTTCCAGGAAGTAACACCCAGTCGTTACCTTCTCAACGAGGTCCCGGTTTCTGAGGTTGAACATGTGGTGGAGGCGATATTGCCCGAAAAAAAGACCCAGGCGTTACTTGAGATCGGTCCGCGGGAACCCTGTTTGGCCCTATATCGACGTACCTGGACGAAAAACAGGGTGGTCACCCGATGCCGGCTTATTCACCCCGGTTCCCGATATCGTTTCGGCGGACGGTTCCAACCGTCGTCGCCGTATCAGCCATCTGAATCCTAAACCCCAAGCAAATGAGCCACTTTCAATTAGTGCGATTTTCCCCTATGAGAAAAGGTCTGAAGTGAAAATCTGGATAGACGCAGATGCATGCCCCGTCGTGATTAAAAACATTTTGTTTAAAGCGGCCGCGAGGACAGGGGTGCAAGCAACACTTGTCGCCAATCAACCGATGCGCATACCACGTTCACCCTGGATTAAGATGCTTCAAGTAGCCTCTGGGTTTGATGTCGCTGATAAAGAGATCGTCAAGAGGCTTAGCGCGGGAGACCTTGTCATTACAAGTGATATTCCCTTGGCGGCGGATGTCGTTGAAAAGGGATGTTATGCCTTATCTCCTCGCGGAGAATTGTATGATTCGGAGAATATTAGAGAACGTCTAAGTTTGAGAGATTTCATGGATACGTTGCGAGGCAGCGGAATAGATACTGGCGGTCCGGCGGCGCTAAGCCAAAAAGATCGGAACGTTTTTGCGAATCAACTGGATAAATTGTTAACCAAGTATCTGAGAAATACATGAAAAGGATAGGTCAGCCTATGCAAAAAAATAATCTTTTATTTGCGTGGATTCTATCTGTAGGGGCGCCCCTTGTGGGTGCCCATGCCCTTTGTGGGATCCCGGCGATCATACCACCGGGCAACCACAAGGGATTGCCCCTACAAAAACACATCCATTATGGGATTTCGGGCGGTCTCGAAACGGCAAACAGAAGGGGTTGTTAAAATTATAAAAAGATGTGTATGTTTTGCCCTTAGGTCGATTGATTGAGGTCCTGGACCCAAATGTAGGAACAACATCTTATAAGGAGTAGGTAATGGCTGTCGGGTGGGCCCGTGACGGGGCCGTACAAGAGCAGATCGATGCCAGCGTCAAAGATGCGGTTAAGCAGGCCAGAAGCCGGTTGTCTCGCGGTGAGAGTCGGACCCATTGTATGGAGTGCGGCGAAACGATTCCGGAGCCACGCCGCAAAGCGCTTCCCGGGGTGTTTTTCTGCATTGAATGTCAGGCGGAGTTCGAAACGCAGCAGTCGAAAACGTCCGGCTATAACCGGCGTGGCAGCAAAGACAGTCAATTGAAGTAACAACCGAAAAATCAATACACTCGCTAAGAACCCAATATTCCATCTCAGAAATTCGAGTATAATAATAACATAGGAGCCCAAAGCCATGCCGGAAACACGTGTATCTACCCAGGTCTCGAAAAGTTCCGGAGATTTCGTCGCGGCATCTCGTCGCATGCCAAATGAACAATCGGAGGGCGGCCCTATAGCTTAAGTCTATCTTTTCTGATCGAGCTTAAAGTAACCAAACCACGATGAGGTTTCTAAAAACATCCTTTTTTAATGAAATAAATGCATATCAACTGGGTTGGTCCTTATTTGGTCGCCCAATGATGATGGTTTATTGCTATACGATTGGCGATTTGATGGTGGATACGGCCCAAGCGCATATGCGCAAAGAAGTCCTGCAGATTGCTGGGGATAATCATATTCAAAGGATCTACTTAACCCATCACCATGAAGACCACAGCGGGAATGCGGCAGCCATAAAACAATCGTTTAGCGCACACGTGTACGGGCATCCGATAACCGTAAAGAAGATGTCCGTCCCTTTCAAAATTCTACCCTATCAAAAATATATGTGGGGAAAAGCCGACCCATTGTTTGCAGAAAATACACCGAAAAGAATTGAAACTAGTTTGGGCGACATGGTTCCTGTGCATACTCCCGGGCATTCAGATAGACCACATAGCCTATTATATTGAAAATGCGGGAATATTGTTTTCGGGAGATCTTTATTTGGCAGATAAAATAAAGTATTTCCGATCAGATGAAGATATGGGGTGTCAGATCGAAACGTTGAAAAAAATTCTAAAATTGGAATTTGATATGCTCCTATGCAGTCACTCGCCTAAACGGAAAGACGGTAAAAAGCATATTGAAAAAAAACTCGATTTTCTTGAAAATCTATATGGTAATATTATCCTGCTTTGGGAAAAAGGACTATCACAGAAAAAGATCTTTCACGCGTTGGCTCTTAAGGAAAAACATTTTATCAAATATTTTTGTTTTGGAGATGTTAGTATGATCAATGGGGTGAGATCTGCGATCAGACATTATAAATCAAAAAAACAGGGCATTCGATGTTATCCTGGTAGACCTTTTAACAAATAAGCTGTATCGGCCAATAAACCATAAGTATTAAAGGAAAATATTGTTGTTACCCCTCAATATGATTGAAATTAGAAGATTTGATGAGCAAGATTGGTCCGGCACATGGCGAATCATCAAGCCCGTATTCAGGGCGGGCGAGACCTATGCTTTTTCACCTGGAATCACCGAAGAAGAGGCCCACAACGTCTGGATTGAGATACCCAAGGCGACCTATGTGGCGGTTAATGATGGGAACGAAGTGCTTGGGACCTACTACATTAAAGCCAACCAGCCTGAACTTGGGAGCCATGTCTGCAATTGTGGGTACATCGTTTCGAAGCTGGCCGGGGGTAAAGGTATTGCATCCAGGATGTGCGCGCATTCACAACAAGAGGCTGTTGTTCTTGGGTTTCTATCGCGATGCAATACAACCTGGTTGTTTCCAACAATAAGAATGCCATCCACCTCTGGAAAAAGCACGGTTTTAATGTGATTGGAACGCTACCCGAGGCTTTTCGGCACCCACGACTCGGCCTAGTGGACGCCCTTGTGATGTATAAGAAGTTAAAGAGAGAACAATCGGTTTGATTTTGTCGGATCGATACTTCGTTGATGTGGTGGCAAGGTTTTAGAAAATCATTCTATCAAGTCTGACTGAATGATTGTCAGTAGCAAGAAAATGTTTACGATTGAATTTACAACTATCTTCTTAGAATTTTGAAAATCTATGAAAACAGATACTCGAAAAAGGGTTGCAAAACTGGATTTTTGGTCATCAAAGGTAGACCCTAAACCTCTGGATGGCGGCATCACCAACACCAATTATATTGTGGAAGATCGGGGGGAACGCTTCGTTGTGCGGATCGGCGATGACATCCCCATTCATGGCGTGATGCGTTTCAATGAAATTGCGGCGGCCCGTGCGGCCTACGCGGCCGGGATTTCACCCGAAATCGTTTATGCAGAGGACGGTCTTTTCATCAGTCGATTCATTGAGGGGCACACTTTAACCGAATCGGATGTATGCGAGCAGCGGCAATTGGAACGGATCGTTCCCCTGATCAGAGCCTGCCATCATGAAATCCCCAAATATTTTCAAGGCCCTGCCCTTGTTTTCTGGCCCTTCCATGTCTGTCGAAATTATATCCGGACGGTCAAAGAGGGAAATAGTCGAAGGGCGGATCTGCTCTCACGCTTTCTCGATATTAACGAGATTTTGGAACAAACTGTAGGCGAAATTAAATTGGTATTCGGGCATAATGATCTACTGGCCGCCAATTTTATTGACGATGGGAACCGTTTGTGGCTCATCGATTGGGATTATGCCGGTTATAATACGGCGCTTTTCGACTTGGTCAATTTGTCTTCCAACAACGAACTTTCTTTGAATCAGGAAGAGTGGCTCTTGGAGACATATTACCAGCAACCGGTCGACCGATAGCCTGCGACATCGGTTTGCCTCAATGAAATGCGTGTCATTATTAAGAGAGACATTATGGAGTATGGTGCAGGAAATTCATTCATCCCTTGAGTTTGATTTCGAGCAATATACAGAGAAGAATTTTAAAAGATTTGAGAATGCCTATCGTATATTTCAAAAAACAGGCTGAAATTAACCGATATTTCGGTTGACGGGAAAGGTCCGATATGTTCCCGCCCCACTCGGTCTGACCCATTATAGCAGTATAACCCAAATTAAAATTACAATTCTAAAAATGAGACAAACGGTATGTTTTTAACAAGGAAATAATTTCCTGAAGGTCACGCGTTGGTTCTATTTTTACAATCGCAATTAGTAGAACACAAGATTGCGTCTTATTATATATATCAGCATGTTAAAATCTTTTACAAGCAATTCGAAGCCGAATAATTGACTGCCTTTTTATTCGTTTTGAAATTGGCTTACGTATATATAAATATTCAAATCGTTGCCCGCATCACGAAGTGTCGTTTTAATTACATTATTACACAATTTATACTAAGCGATAAATCAAAAATAACCCATATGAAAATATAACCATTTAAAATATAAACTAATAAAATATATTATAATTAGGCATAAATATTGCTTAAATACAGTTAGCCGCGCTATGTGAAATTTGGACGTATGGTGGAATTTTGGAAAAACCGGGCACCGATATGGTGATATGAGGGTATTAACTTAAATTACAAAGGATGTGACATGGAAAATATCGATTTGACATTACCGGTGGAGATAGACCGGGATATATACTGGGTTGGTTCTTCAGAAGAGGCATTGTTGCGACGCAACATCTATCTCAGGGTATATCAAATTAAAGATAAAATATTTTCAATGGTTATCGATCCGGGGCCGGAATGTGATTTTGATGTTTTGAAAAAAAAAGTCGCTGCTATCATTGGTGATATCAGTCGGGTCAACTTAGTATTTATCAACCACCAGGATCCAGATGTGGGACCTAATGCCATACATATACAGCGGGTTAATCCCAAGGCCTTAACCCTGATGACTGAAGATACCTGGCGTCTTGTGCAGTTTTTTGGGCTAAATCCGGAAAAATTTCGGGCAGTTGAAAAATTTCGGGATATGAAAGCAAGCTTGAAAACAAAATCAGGGATCCAGCCTGACTATATCTTGCAATTTGTCAGGACGCCTTTTTGTCATTTTCGTGGCTCTTGTATGTATTATGATGTCAATTCCCGAATTCTTTTCAGTGGGGATTTTCTTGGGGGTATTTCCACCTCCGAGCTCATTGCCGAAGAAGAACACTGGGAGGGAGTCAAGGCCTTTCACCAGCTTTACTTTCCCAGCAAGGAGGCCGTGCGCTATGCTCTCCAAAAAATCAGGCAGCTGGATCCCCCTCCCTTGATGATTGCCCCCCAACATGGTGGTATTATAAAGGGCGAGATGATTGATTTATTTATGGGCCGCATGGAAAAGCTGGCGGTTGGGTTAGACCTCATCATCGATGCTGAGACTGAACTCTCACGAATTCTCGAGCTGACTAATGAACTTGCGCGGGTGGCCACGAAAGAACTGGGTGACGCCGGTATGCAAGAAGTATTCAACGTTTTTAATCCGGACGGCAGCTATCCGGCCCTCTTCACACTGGGTAGCAACAAGCGGATTCGCGATATAAAGGGCAACCCGGCTGAAGCTGTTGACGCCCTCGTCCAAGTCATTCTCTCATTTTCGAACGATGTTCAGGCAAAAACGCTCAAACTGCGCTTCATGGACTGCTTCGAGGGTTATGATTTTCCGATTATGGACTTATCTAGTGATTTGGAAAACAATTAAAACTATGGGTGTTTCACTAAACGCCCCCCACCAAAGGTGGTTATGGAAATAATACCTTTATCAGCAGGAACAGGTTTTTATGAAAATCCAATGCCTCATCGTTGATGAAAATCCTAATTTTCACGAAATAATCAAAAAAACCATTGAGGCTTACCATAATGATTTTCAAGTTCTAACTGCTGCTGATGTTGAGCAGGCGATCCAAGCGATTAACTTAATCGATTTCTCGCTGATTTTGATTGAGCCTAAGTTCGCTCATAAGGAAGCTGGATTGATCACGTCCATCATGCGCGAAGAACGGCCCATACCCCTTATTATAACCGGGCAAGATGCGACACTTAAATTTGACAATCAGCAGACTTGGGACTGCATCAAGAGCATGATCGCCAGGCCTTTCAGGGCGGTTGATCTGGCCGGAAAAATTGTTTTGGCCCTCGGTAATATTTATCATCGGGGCAATTTGCATGGGGTCGGTTGTGCTTCTTTTTTCCAGGTCTTGGAGCAAAATTACAGTGATTGCCTTTTGAGGATTACTAATAGCAAGGGCGATTCGGAAGGGTTGATTTTTTATAAAGACGGAAGACCCATTGATGCCGTTTGTGGCACACTTGAGGCCGTGGATGCTTTGAAACAATTGCTCAGTTGGGAAATTGTTGACATTGAGTTATTCGATATATGCCCATTGAATAAGAACAGAATTAATAAAGAAATTACATCATTGATTTTACAAAACGAAGATAAATCAAAAGAGGTTGTCCCTCCTGCGGCCATAACCACCGAAAATAATATATCATCTCACCCGAAAAAACCGATTGGCGGTCTTGCAGGGCTTTATTTAAAAAAGAAAAAAACCTAATGGTCTGAATATGCCCAATGTGTATTGGTTTTTTACTTTACGGGGTTATGGCTCTATGTTTCCGCTTTACACATTAAGGATGCTTTTGTATTGGTCTGACTCAACTTGATCCACTCATAGACTTCCTTTTCTTTTCGTAACCACCCGTTTTAGCTGAGTGGTTACCAAACCCAAATGGGCTTCCATCTGCTCCGCGGCGGCGTTTTCATCTCCGGCGGCAATACTTTTAACCAGTTGTTCTGCAGTCATAATGGCCTGGTCGGCATCAAACAATGTTTCGTGTTTTAAGCGCACATAAGCGGCGTGGACCTTATTGACGATGAGTTTCATTATCTGAAGAATCATTCGGTTCCCACTGGCTTCAGCCAGGGTCACATGAAAATCAAAATCATGTTTCGAGAAGCGTCCAATGTTTTTCTTACTTTTTTTCATCTCCGAGAGAATCTGCCGTAGGCGTTCTAATTCATTAGGCCCTGCTCTTCGAGCGGCCAAGCGAGCAGTATTGCATTCGAGGATTTCTCTGATTTCGATGAGATCGATAATACTGGCCGCCGCTTGAATGTCCTTTAATTCAAATGTGGTAAGATCCATATCATTAAGATCTTTTTTCACGAACGATCCCCGACCCTGAACGACGTCAATATACCCGACCAGCACGAGTGCTGATATGGCTTCACGAAGCGAAGATCGTCCAACGCCGAACATTTTCATCAGCTCATGTTCGGTCGGCAGCTTGTCCCCCGGTTTTAAAGCACCGGATTGGATGCTATCAAGAATTTCTTTCATCACCAGCTCAGATGTTGAGCTGCGTTTAATCGTTTTATAGTTCATCTATGAAGGTTTTTCACAAAATAATGAAAAAGTATAGATTAAACTTGTAGTCTCTTAAAAAATGTTATCCTAAGCAAGTGATAATTTTTTTAGTTAAATGGCGTTATTTAACCACCAAAATCGAGCAAGTTGCTCTTCTGACGATTTTTTCCGACGTGCTCCCAAAGAAAAAATCTTCAAATGCGGATCTCCCCTGTGCGGCGATAACCATCACATCAGGATCAATCTTTTTTTGGTAATCGAGAATCTCGTTGTAGGGTACGCCCTTGGCCACTTCGGTAACGATCTCAATTTTATCACTTAAAGGAAATTTAGCCACCTGTTTTTTAAATGCCGCTTCGGTTTTTTGCGCCAATTTGGAACGTATTTTGGCCTGGGTTTCCTGGTCAAATGTCTCCATTATCGTAAAACCCGATTCACCCCGCTGGACATAGAGAAGGTAGACTTTAGAATTAAATGTCTCCGCTATTTCAAGCGCTTCGGAAAGCGCTTTGTCGGAGAATTCCGAAAAATCCGTAGGTACGAGTATTTTCTTTACGTCAATCATGATTTATCTCCTTTGGTCTGATGTCAAAATGAGATCCGTTCTTTTTATTGCCATATGATCGATCTAATATTCTTAAAATGTTGCTCTCTCGCCATGGCCCCGCTACCCGCCAAACCATTTATCGGCAATCTCTTTATAGGCCCCGCTTTCGATGAGTTCCAGCAGGGCGATATTGACTTTTTCCCGATAGGGGCTTTCGACTTGCAGGGCAATCCCGTAATTCTGTTCCTGAAAAAGTAAGCCGACGACTTTGACTTTTCCTTTTCCGGCCTTGGAAGCGTAGTGCTGAAGCACCGGCGCATCGTAGACGACGGCATCCACCTTGCCCGATTCAAGTAGCGGAAAAGCGTTACCGATATCGTCGACCACAACTATTGGAACGCCCTGTTCGGCAAGATAATCGGCAGCGGTACTTTTTTCAACAGTAGCGACCTTTTTTCCGAATAGGTCTCCGGGGCCACTGATGGTTCCGTGCAGCTCCTGGACCGTGGCCGTGGTCGTGACGCTTGCGGTAAAATAGGCAAACACAAAATAGCCAGCCAGGATCCAGAAAAGGCCGAAGAGTCTGCCGGCGACCCCTTTGGGCGTTTTATCGCCGTAACCGACGGTTGTGACGGTCACCACTGCCCACCAGATCGATTGCCACAAGCCCTGGGCATAACCCATGGGAAACTGTGGGTTCTTGCGCCGCTCCAAAACCCAAATGATATGCGCCGCAATGATAAGGATGATGAAAAAAAAGGCCACACCATAGAAGAGCTCAATGGAAAAGATAACGGCAAAAACTTTCGAAATTACCTCTCTTAAGACAGATTCGGAACCTACCGGCACCATGATCTGGAGGCCGGTTTCAAAAAAGGCATGGGAGAAATCAAGCACCTGCTCCCGGCTGGAAGTAATACTGATTCCGGCGATAGCAACATCCGCCGCGCCGCGCTCAACTTCGTCAAGAAGTTTGGCCACCGTATTGACGGCAAACAGCCGATATTGAAGCCCGAGGTTTTGGGCGATTTTTTCCCATAGCTCGATGCTGAAGCCGACATATGTTTTGTCCTGATAGATGACAAAGGGCTCAAAGCGCTTGGTCACGACCTGCAACACCGCTTTTTCCGGTAAACGAGGTTCATCAGTGGCGGCCAGTTCAGTCGACGTATGGATTCCTTGAAACTTGCGAGCTTCCTGCAACCATCGGCCGACCGTTGCTCGATTGTCCGTGATCCATTGTCGGGCGTGACGACGGATGTCTTCATCGTCATCTTCACCGTCAATCATTTTGGCGTTCTGGGCCGAAATGGCCCCAGGCGAAATCGCCACTAACTTGAGTAGATGGTGCACATCCGGATAGTTGGCTAAAAATTGTTTATTGGCTACCACCCGAATGTCATTGGGAGGAAATCCCATGGCGCAAGGGTCGTTAACGCAGCCCGGAACGCTTGGGATGGTCGTTTGGTTTTCAAGACGCTTATCTCCTTCGGGTAAGCTGGGGAAGGGCGTCTCAATCCATACCACATCTTTGCCCGGTACCAGGGTGCCGACAATCCAATTGGGTGTCCAGGTGTAAAACAGGACAGGTCGACCGGATTGGTGGTAGGCGACGGTATCGGTCATCAGGGGGGAGTATTCTCCCTGAACATGTTCGACGGTATCATGCAAATCATATACGTCGAGGTGATGTTCAATGACCGGTTCGCAGCCCCAGCCCTTATTGCAGCCAATCAGATCGGCCTTGCCGTTACCATCCCGGTCAAACAGGCGGGCGACTTCGGGCTTTTTCAAATCCGCCAGACTTTTAATTCCTAATTTATCGGCGGAATTTTTATCGATGAGGTATCCTTGCAGAGCACCCGATTTCACCTCGTAGCCCACGGGTTGAAGGGCTTCTTGGCTTAGCCCCTGTTTAATATAGGCATTGTGAAGCGGGAACCAGCCGTTGGCCCACAAATCAATCGCACCGGTCGCTACAAGCCGGTAAAAGTCTTCGTTATCGTGGGTTTTCGGCTCCGGAACGGTGTACCCCAACGCCTGCAACAATTGTCTGAAGATTTCAGTCTGAAACCAGCCGGTATCCCAGGTTGCCCGGGCCAGGACAACGGTTTTCGATCCGGCCGGTTGTATTGTTTCCGTTGCCGACGACAGGGATGCGTCTGTCGCTTGGGCCGTAACCTGGCCAACGCTTGCTGGAATCAGCATTGAAATTACCATGAATATGATCCCTACCAAGCGGAACCGGTGTTTTTTCCAACCCATCACTCGAAAATGATATTGGGAGTGTTTTTCATCCATTTCGATTAACATGGCGCGTTAGTCGGTTTAACGGTTAAAATCTTCTTTTTAAACCGTATTTATCCGTCAATCGCTTCAACAAGCCGTCGTTTTCAGCAATCGAAAGCCCCTTGTTGAAGTCTTTCATCTTTTGTTCGTGATCGGCCGACTTTTTAGAAAAGCCGATATAGAGCTGTTTGGTAGTTAAGGGGGGTTCCATAAACTCGTAATCCTGAAGGTGCCAGGGAAAATTTTTAACAATGATATTTTTAGCCACATAGCGATCGATGAAGATGAGGTCCACCTCCCCGTTGATCAGGTTTCTGATGTTTTCTTCATCACTTTTTGCTTCTACTTTTTCTAGAAAATCGGCCCCATCGAATTCAGGTGTATTGACATACCCGGCAACGACGCCGAATTTGTACTGCTGCATCATTTTTAATACGGCGGTTTGATCGGCCCTGGGGTCCTTGGGAAAGACGATATTCTCATCTGTTCTACCCAATTGGGAGATATTCGGGCCGGCCACAGCGGTGGATTTTTTGTAAAACCCTAGGGGGCTTTCCGCAAAAGGCTCGGAAAACAAAAAGTGCTTTTCGCGTTCCTTTGAGTGGTAGGCCGGAAAGATACCGTCTACCTGTCCCGCTTCGCCCTGTTTCAGGGCATCTGTCCAGGGAACAAATTTAATGTCAACCGTATACCCCATGCGTTTAAATGCCTCGACAACGATTTCTCCGGTTAGCCCAAAACGACTCATGGAAGAACCGATATAAGGTTCCCATTCCAGGGTCGCCAAAGTTACTTTTTTAGGTTCCGCAAGCGTGACATTTGTTCCCAGAAAAACAAACAGGATTGCGACCAAAAGTGCCGTAAAGTATCTGAGTTTCATGATTATCACCCTCCTTTGCCAGAATAATGGCTTAATTTTCAGTGTCTGCTTTTGATTCACTTTTCGGCCGGGATGTTAAAAACTATCAGATGCCGACAGCATCTGTCGATTTACCTTCTATATTCTCAAAGTTTTTATCATATTCTTCATCCAGACCTTTTTTCATACTAAAAAGCATCAACAATATAACGATCGCAAAGGGCAGCCCAGTGACAATGCAAGCTGTTTGCAATGCGCCCAATCCTCCACCGAGCAATAATATGGCGGCGCATAATCCCTCGGCGCCGGCCCAGAAAACGCGTTGGCTCGTCGGCGGTTCCTGGTGTCCCCCGGCCGTGATGATATCAACGACCAGAGAGGCCGAATCGGATGAGGTGACAAAGAAAAACCAGACCACGGCAATGCCGATAAAAGAAGCGATTTTGGCTAAAGGAAAGTTTTCAAACAATGCATACATGGCTGTAGCTACATTTGCGTTAACTGCATCGGATATTCCTCCACCTCCAAAAAGTTCAACATACAGTGCTGAACCACCGAATATGGTCAGCCAAATAAAGGTCACAGCGGCCGGGACAAATAAAACCCCCAGCAAAAATTCTTTGATGGTTCGTCCTTTGGAAATTCGGGCAATAAACATGCCGACAAAAGGAGCCCATGCAATCCACCAAGCCCAATAAAAGATCGTCCAGCCGTTTTGCCACTTCGTTTGGGTATACGTCTCCGTCCAGAAGGATAATTCAACAAAATGTTTCATATAATTACCTATATTCTGGGGAATGGCGTTCAGGATAAACAAGGTGGGCCCAGCAAAAAAAACAAAGAGCATCAACGCACCGGCCAGGACAAAATTGATCTTGCTGAGCCGCTGGATGCCTGACTCAAGACCAGCCACAACCGACAACGTTGCGCAGCCGGTAATGATGACGATCAGGCTGATCTGGACGGTAAGGGTATTGGGCAGCCCGAAGACATAATTAAATCCCGCCGCGATCTGGTTGGCCCCTAGCCCCAGAGAAGTTGCCAGACCAAACAGGGTGGCCAGGGCTGCTAAAATATCAATGGCATGGCCGATGGGACCGTAAATTTTGTCCCCTAAAACAGGGTAAAAGATAGAGCGGATCGTCAATGGCAGGCCTCGGGTAAAAGCAAAAAATGCCAAACCCAGACCCAGCAGGGCGTAAACACCCCAGGCGTGTAAGCCCCAGTGAAAAAAGGTAATGGCCATGGAAAGCTTTGCTGCCTCGAGCGTTTTGGCCTCAACCCCCATTGCCGGTGGCGCCATGTAATGGTAGATGGGCTCGGCAACACCATAAAACAACAGGCCGATACCCATCCCGGCGCTAAAAAGCATGGAAAACCACCCAAATGTAGAAAACTCCGGTTTAGCATCCGACCCACCGATGCGAAGCCGCCCGTACTTGCTGAACAGCAGCCAAAAGGCATAGGCGAGTACTAGATTGACGGTAATCACAAAAAACCAACCAGTGTATTCACAGACCCAAAACTTGGCTGCGTTAAATACCGCGCTGGACGTTTTCACATTGATCAGCGTTAACGCAATGAACACAACGATAAGAATGGTGGAAATCCAAAAGACCGGCGGGCAAATTTCAAGGCCCATGTTGGTCCTGACGGTTAATCTGGAACGATCTTCATCCATCTTTCTCCCCCTTTCGCGAATGCTATTGATGTGTGGTTTGAGATGGTAGCCCCCGGCTTGATGTGATTCGAGATGCGTTCACTGGAAAAAATAATCTCAACCGGCCATTTTTCTTGACATAATGGCACGACTATGTCAACTGATAATCATATCATCAGACAAATAATTTTATTTTTTCCTGAGTATAAATGGTGATACAAACCTGGAAAGGACGCTATATAAAGCTAACAACGGGTAACCTAAGGGGGCTATGATCATGAAAACACAGGCAAGGGTTGTCATTATCGGCGGAGGTGTGATTGGCGCTAGCATCTTGTACCATTTGGCTAAGTATGGATGGGATGATGTGATGCTGATTGACAAGCATGAACTGACGTCGGGATCGACCTGGATGGCTGCCGGGAATTGTTCATTTTTTCATGGCGATTATTATTGTACCCGGGTCAATATGAAAAGCGTCGAGCTATATAAACAGCTTGAAGCTGAAACCGGACAATCGCCTGGATGGCACACCACCGGCTCTATTCGGACGGCGGACAACGATGGCCGTATGGATGAACTGGGTTATATGTACAGCATGAACCGGTGTCTGGGGCTGGATGTATCCTGGGTGAGCCCAGAAGAAATCGCGGCACTTCATCCACTGATGAATGTCGATGGTATAACCAGCGGTCTTTATTGGCCCGATGATGGAGATGTGGACCCCAGTAGCGTGACCCAGGCCATGGCTATTGGCGCCAGAAAAAAGGGGGCTGAGATCGTTCAACACACCCGGGTAACGGGATTAACCCAACAGGCCAACGATGAATGGATCGTGCATACCGAAAAAGGGGATATCACCTGCGAATGGGTTGTGAATGCTGCCGGTTTGTGGGCACCCCAGGTGGCGGCCATGGCCGGGCTGGAGATACCTTCCATCGCCGGGGAGCATTCCCATATCCTATTTGAGGCGATAGACGCCGTGTCGGATCGTGAAAAATTCTTACCGCTGGTCCGAGACCCTGACCGTTCCATTTATATTCGTCAGGAGATGGACAGCCTGATTTTAGGCCTTTACGAAGGCAAAATAAAGCAATGGTATCCCGATGGTGTGCCTTGGGATTATGCTCTGTCCGAGTTGCAACCGGATATTGACCATATCTCCGATTTTATCGAAAACGGCATTGACCGCTTTCCAATCATGGGCGAAACGGGCTTTAAGCATGTTACCGTGGGGCCGATCACCTATACACCAAACGGCAATCCGCTGGTTGGGCCGGCCTATCCATTGAAAAACTATTTTTTGGCTTGTGGGTACAGCTTTGGCGTCACCCAGGCCGGGGGTATCGGACACTATATCGCCGGGTGGATCATGAACGGCGAACCCGAGATCGATCTGTGGCCCATGGACAGTCGCCGGTATGGCTCTTATGCCAATTGGGCCTATAACCATGAAAAAATCGAGGACACTTACCCCCGATTGTATAGCATTATCTATGGCAACGAATGGCGGGATGCCGCTCGACCCAACCGCACCAGCCCCATTTACGAATATCAAAAGCAGGCCGGTGCGGTATTCGGCGATTATTTCGGATGGGAATGCCCCAACTACTTCACTTCCGAAGTGACCGACAGCTATGAAAACCCAAGCTGGCGACGGACCAATGCCTTTAAATATGTCGGTGAGGAGTGCCGGCATGTGATGAATCATGTGGGCTTGGTTGACCTGACCCGGTTTGCGAAAACCAAGATCAGTGGTCCAGGGGCCGAAGCCTGGTTGAACAAAATGACTTGCCAGAAGATCCCCAAAGCCGTGGGACCCATTGTTCTGGCACCCATGCTGGATGCAAGCGGTGCCTTTAAAAGTGACATGACTGTTACCAAATTAAACGAGAAGGAATACTTTTGCGTAACGGCCAGTGTCGGTAAACGGCATGATCAACACTGGATGCTGCAGAACCTGCCCGAAGACGGTTCGGTGGTAATGGAAGACCTGACCTATCAAATGGGGTGCTTTGTCATTGCGGGCCCCAAGAGCCGTGACCTCCTATGCAAAGTCGTCTACGGCGATGTTTCCGCAGACGTGTTTCCCTTTGCTACAACCCGCAAACTCTATGTGGGGCGGACTCAATGTATCGTCAATCGAATGAACTACCTGGGTGAATTGGGGTATGAGATCTTTCATCCCATTGAATCCCAGATAGCCGTTTACACCACCTTGATGTCCGTTAAAGATGAATACAACCTTAAAATGGTCGGCATGCACGCCATGGAATCCATGCGGTTGGAAAAAGGGTATCTGGCCTGGAAAGCTGAGATGAATCGGCATCATACCCCCCTTGAAACCGACATTGCCTGGGTGGTTAAATGGAAAAAGGATTTTATCGGCAAAGAGGCCCTCGAAAAGATCAAAGCCGCGGGTATCACCCAAAAATTGGTGGGCCTGGTGGTGGATGCAGAATATGCCGATCCCTGGGGATATAACCCGATATTTAAAGACGATAAGCGCGTCGGGATGACGTCCTCCGGTGGATATGGCCATCGGTTGGAAAGAAGCATTGCCCTGGGCTATGTACCGAAGGAGCTGGCCCTGGCCGGCATCGATCTTCAGGTGGAAGTGCTGGGAAAAAAGCTGGCAGCGAAAGTTGTCGACATGCCGTTGTACGATCCGAATAATGATCGAATGAAGGAGTAATGTATCGGTTTTTTCGTTGTTTAGACATACGTCAAAAGGGTTAACAAAAGCGTCGAAAGGGTTAACAAAAGGAAATCCTCATGCAAATTTATGTTTGTGTCAAACACGTGCCCGACACAGCCGTATCCATTAAACTCGTTGGTGAGACTGAGTTTAACGACACGGCCTGCAATTTTATCATCAACCCCTATGATGAATACGCTCTGGAAGCGGCCGCTCAATGGGTTGAAAAAGAGGGCAGCGGGGAGATTGTGGCGGTCACGGTCGGGCCGGAAGCGGCTGTGACCACGATTCGAAGCGCTATGGCCATGGGGGCCCATCGGGCAATTCTGGTGAAACATGATCAACAGTTTTTAGACAGCATCACCACGGCCATGGCCCTGAAAGCCGCTATCGTGGCAGACGGACAACCGGATCTTATTTTGGGTGGCAAAAGTGCCGTGGATACGGAAGGGGTGCAGACGCTTTACCACCTCGCCGCTGCGCTGGAATATCCGGTGGTCAATGAAGTCGTAAAGCTGGATATTGGCGATGGTCGCGCCATGGTTGAAAAAGAGATTGGCGGCGGCACCCGCCAGGTCATCGAAATGGGGCTGCCTGCAGTTATTGGCGCCACCAAGGGGTTAAACGAGCCTCGGTACCCTAAATTTCCCGATATCATGAAAGCCAAAAAAAAGGAGATCAAAACGATCGAGCTGACCGATCTGGATTTGGAACAAGCTTCTCACGCGTCTGCATTGGCCAGTCTTGAATCCGTTCCCGAGAGGAAGGCGGCGCAAATCCTGGGCGGGTCACTGAACGATCAGGTCGACGAACTATTCGATATTTTAAAAAATCAGGAAAAAGTGCTTTAATGCTAAAAATATAAAGGAGTAATGCATAATGGCCAAGATCGGCGTCGTCATTGAATCGGAAAACAGTGAGATTAAAAAGACCAATTTGGGGGTCATTGCGGCTGCACGGCATTCCGGCGAGAATGAAGTGGTGGCCCTGATTATGGATGAAAAGGTTATTGAGGGGAAAAGCGCGCTGCAACCATATGGGGTAAATAAGATCGTTTATTTGGCGAATAAGCAGGGCGATTTTTCACTCAATCCGGATCTGCAGGCCAAGGCACTTGTGGCTATCGCCGGTGAACTGGAATTGGACGGAATGTTTGGTTTGGCAAGCGCCACCGGCAGAGATCTCTTTGCGCGGGTGGCGGCTATCATGCAAATCCCCCTGGTTTCAGATTGTTTCGGTATCGATTTTGCCAATCAAACGGCGCAAAAATCCCATTTTTCCGGTAAAACCATCGCGACCATCAAGGTTGATGGAAAATTTTGGCTCTGTACGATTCGGCCCAATGCCATCGAAGCCGAAGAAGCGCCGGGTGATCTTCTGGAAGAAACCGTGAGTGTTCAGATCGATTCTTTTCCAAGCATCAAGATTGTTGAAGAGAAAAAAGGAGACACGGGCTCTGTGGACCTGACGGAGGCGGAGGTCATAATCACCGGCGGCCGGCCAATTGGATCGGCTGAAAATTATGGGATGCTTGAGGCGTGTGCCCGGCTGATTGGGGCCGCGGTCGGTGCATCCCGGGCAGCAGTGGATGCCGGTTTTGCACCACACGGCATGCAGGTGGGCCAGACCGGTAAAACGGTTAGCCCGCGGTTGTATATCGGTTGCGGCCTTTCCGGATCCGTGCAACATTTCGCCGGTATGAAAACATCCAAGGTGATCGTGGCCATCAATTCCGATAAGGATGCACCCATTTTCCAAAAATGCGATTATGGGATTGTCGGGGATATGTTCGAAGTGGTTCCCATGCTAACGGAAGTTCTTAAAAAACGATTGTAATCCTAATCAATCGCATCAATGCGAGGAGAAGAGAGAATGAACGATCTAAACAATGCCGAAGCCAAGGTAACCGGAGGCTGTCTCTGCGGCGAGGTGCGCTATGAAATCAACGGATCGCTCAGGAAAATCGTTAATTGTCATTGTTCCAAATGTCGTCGGTTTCACGGTAATTTCGGGGCCTATACTAGTATTGCCTATGAAGCCCTGCGATTGACCAAGGAGTCCGGTTTAAGATGGTACCGCTCTGTGACGGACGAGACCCCCGATGTTCATCGCGGGTTTTGCCACCAATGCGGGTCGTCCATATTCTGGCATCCCAAGGGCCGGAAATATATCGCCGTTGCGGCCGGGTCTCTGGATGAACCGACCGGACTAAGAACCATGGGGCATATCTGGTTGAGCCAGCAAAGCGATTATTATGAAATAACAGACGACCTGCCCCGTTTTGAAAGGGGTTGGGAATAAAACCTAAAGGATAGATTAAATGGCAGGATCCAAGGATCGGTCTTCATTTGAAGTCAAGGCCCATGACTTATTTAATGGGGCCCTCGGCCAGGAGGCCCGCTTTAATTTTGAGCGTGCCAAAGAAATGTATCTGGCGTTGGCGAAGGATTTAAAAGGGGCCGCCCTTTTAAATCGCGTCCGAGAGCGTCTGGCCGAAATAGATGGCCTGATCGCGGAAAAGCGAATCTACGAGCGGATTCACCGTAACGGCAAACGGGTACTCTCCGAAATCGGTGTGGATGTTGCCCAAAATCCCCAATTGATGGATTTACTCCTTGCTGCGGATGCCGTTGATTTTGACAATGAGTCCGCGATTTTTATTCCCATTAAAGCCGATTACATCGACCGCTGCCTTGATAAAGCGCCTCGAAAAATGAGGACCGATCCCGGTCCAAACGCGTTTGGCACTGGTGCCACTCCCCCTTTTCTAAAACGACCTGAAAATGATGACTTGCGTCCGGCCAATCGGCATGAATTTGAACAGATCGTAAAAGAAGCCGCTAACTATGAGGATGTGGTTAAAATCTTCAGCCTGCCCGTTGCCACTGACAGAAGTGTTTCCGGCGGAGAAGTTGCCCGATTGATGGATAGGGAGTTCAGCGGCCTTAAAATGACGGCTACTTGTTATATGACCGATGACGAGGCGCGCTTTTTGAAAGGAAAAGATGACTGGCTTGACGGAACCAGCCTGGTCACCGCTTTGGGAGTAATGAAGAGCATGGTCGATCCATTCCTGCGCAGTGTTCGCCTCGGAAACAATTTGCTCTTGCTTGATCTCACTATCGCCGGGGTTTCCGGTCCGGTGAGTCCTGAAGCTTTGCTGACCCAGATTCACGCCCAAGTATTGTTTATGATGGTATTGGCCCAAACCCTATCCCCGGGAATTTCTTGCGTTCACGGCGGTATTCCGGATGTGGTGGGCCCTGATGGGGACCTGTCCTACAGCTCACCATCGCAACCGCTTTTAAATGCCGCTATGGCGCGGGTCAATCTTTGGGTCACCGGATTTCCTACGGCCCAGTCGGGGGGCAGTACCAGTCTCACCGAGGTGAGCCGGGCCGCTATCGATGAGTCTGAATTGAGCCGTGATATTTTACGAAAGTATGGGGTTCATATCGTACGGCACGCCATGGGAGCGCTGGGCAGTCTCAATTTTTTCAGTCTTGAAAAATTTACCGAAGACTGTCGGGCTGAAAGGGTGGCCGAAAAACGATTTCGAGAAAGAAAATTCGCTCATGGTGTTTTCCCCCTCTACTTCCCTGCAGATGACCAAGCCTTTGACGGCATTCGCGAAATCGCCGAAAAGGGTAACCCTAAAAGCGCCGACCACACCTTAAAAAATGTTGATGCTTACATGAAATGGGAAAAAGTGGTCGATGCGGCCGCCAAGAAACGGGTCCATTATCCTGACTTGGATGACAATGTTTCGGGCTTTGAAGCGGCGATATTGTAGTCTTGGTTGATATCGAAGGCGTCGAACCTGCTACAAAAAAACGCATCCATTATCACAAGTTTGTCAAGATATATGTCCGGTTTTGATCCTGCCGTTTCATAAACGCTAAGCATTAAATAAACAGCATTAAGGCCTCGTTGAAACCTCTTCTATAACATACTGCCAATTCTCGATATTCGTAAACCTGACATGCAGCGTCTTGAGGTATTTGTCAATTCCTGATAATACTTAACGACATTTACATTCTACTTCAGATTCGGGTTTGCCCACTTCACACGATTAAATGATCCTTCCATTGGTTTGCCGCGAAAATAACTGTCATTTGTTTAGATTATAATCTGATATGGTTTAACGATAATAACGCATATCGGATGGACAACCAATCATGAACACACAGGTGGTGTAGATGACTAAAAAGTTTACCTATGAAGAATTAGAACAACGCATTAAGGAATTGGAGGAAGCGGAAAGAGGACTAAAACAATCTGAAGAGGCACTTCGGGAAAGCGAGGAGCGTTTTTCAACGATCTTCAATAACAATCCTGCGGCTATAGCATTGACCAGGATTGAGGATAACCGACTGGTTGAAGTTAACGAAGCCTGGCAAGAGTTGACTGTCTATACACATGGAGAGGCGGTAGGTCGCGAAGTTTATGACCTCAATCTTTGGGTTAACCCGAAGCAAAGAGAACAGTTAATCGAAACGATGAACAATAAGGGGTTTGCCCAGGGTGAAGTCCTTATTCGTCGGAAATCGGGAGAAATTTCTAATGTTTTAATGACGGTTGTCATCGTTACGTTGAGTGGCGGGCGCTATCTACTGACAATGGGGCAAGATATATCGGACCGTAAGCTGGCGGAGACGGCCTTACGAGAAAGTGAAATCAAATATCGCTCTCTTTTTGAGAATGCGATCGAAGGTTTTTTCCAAAGCACACCCAGCGGTGAATTTATATCGGTAAACCCCGCTTTTGCGAAGATAATCGGATATGAATCACCGGAAGAACTCATTTCAAATACCTCTGATATCGCATTACAATATTATGTGAACCCTCGGGATAGGACGTATTACCATCAAATCCTGCAACAAAAAGGAACCATAGAAAATTATGAGTTTAGAGCCAAGCGCAAGGATGGCTCTCCCATATGGGTATCCTGCAGCAGCCGGGCCTTTTTTGATGAAAATGGAAAAATTCTTCGCTATGAAGGCATTTTGATTGACATCAACGAGCGTAAACTGGCGGAGGAAGCCATTCGCGATAGTGAAAAACGTTTTCGCTCACTGATTGAATCCGCTCCTGACGGGATTGTGGTTACCGATGAAAACGGCTTCATCACCACCTGGAATGATGGTGCTCATAAGATTTTTGGTTTTAGCGCCGCTGAGGTTATTGGTCAGCCAGTTACTCTGCTAATGCCCGATCATTATCGTCAGGCCCACAGAGAGGGCATGCGGCGACTAGTCGCAACCAGTGAAAAAAAACTTATCGGCAAAACCATCGAACTCGAAGGCTTAAGAAAAGATAAGACTGTCTTTCCGCTCGAACTTTCGTTGTCCACTTGGATGTTAATGGAAAATCGGTTTTTTGCGGCTATTGCCCGCGACATTACCAAAAGGAAAAAAATAGAATCCCGCCTTCAGCAGTCGCAAAAAATGGAATCCATCGGCAATCTGGCGGGAGGAATCGCCCATGACTTTAATAATATCCTCTCTTCTGTCATTGGGTTTACCGAATTGGCTCTCGATGAGGTTGAAGAGGGGTCTAACGTAGAAGATTATCTGCAAGATGTGTATGCCGCCGGTGAACGGGCTAAAGACTTGGTTAAACAGATTCTGACATTTGCAAGACAATCTGAAGAAGAAGTCAAGCCCATACAAATTGATATCATCATCAAAGAGGTGCTCGCGTTTATTCGATCTTCCATTCCGGCCTCAGTAGAGATCAAAAAACAGATCAGGAGCGATTCCTTCATTTTGGGTAACGGCACCCAGGTTCATCAGATTCTGATGAATCTATGCACTAATGCCGCGCATGCGATGGAAGCAAAAGGCGGTCTCCTTTCGGTAAATTTGAAGGAAGTGGTTATCGATAGACAAGGACATCTGAATAAGCTGGATTTAACGACCGGGGATTATGTTGAAATAGCCATATCGGATACGGGTGTGGGCATTCCACCTGAAGCTATCGGCGCGATATTTGAACCGTATTATACAACAAAAGGTGTGGGCGAAGGAACCGGTATGGGACTCGCGCTTGTTCACAGTATCGTTGAAAGCTATGGGGGCAGAGTCACTGTAGAAAGCACCCTGGGTGAGGGAACCACTTTTACAATTTATCTGCCAATCACTAAAAAGCGAAGAAAATCGAATCCATATGTGGCGCGAGACATACCTGCGGGAAGTGAACGGATCCTACTTGTTGATGATGAGGAGCAAATTGTCAAAGTGAACCGTCGGATGCTATCAAACCTCGGGTATTATGTAATTTCAGAGACAAGTAGTATTGACGCTCTGGAGACATTTCGATCCCGGCCCGATGAATTTGATTTGGTGATTACGGATATGGCCATGCCGAAAATGACCGGAGAAATATTGGCCATCGAGTTGCTGAAGATCCGGCCCGAAATACCGATTATACTGTGCACCGGTTTCAGTAAAAATATGTCTGTTGAAAAAGCATCGGAAATCGGTATCAAAGCGTTTATCCACAAACCCATTGTGAAAGCGGATCTGACAAAAACGATCAGGAAGGTGTTGGATGAGGCTAAATCCATGATTGGAAAAGTAATATCCAATACGTGAGTTCGGGATGAACTTGAAGTCCACCCAATTCAATTTTTGTCAACTTGTCTGACGCTTTTTGTACACAAATAATCAAGTCGGATATTTAGAAATTAGCTAATTGTCTGATATTAAATGGCATTATTTTTTACGAGAAGTTGGCATAGATATTGTATTAAAAATATATGAAGGAAAGATAATTGAAAACAGGCTCTTTCAAATATAAAATAATTGATTTTTAAACGGCTTCTCAGGTGTGCGTGCATCTTTTTCTGCCGGAACTAGCTTAAAACAAATTATAATACCAAATTTTGAAAAAGAGGTTTGCACCGGAGATTAATAACGGCATTTTGAGAAGCCCTTTAAAAATCTCTTCATACTCTTTAGTACCAATTTACATTAGGCCTACCGTCTCATCTTGAGGCAATTACATGAGTATGGTACCTAAAGTGCCTATGAAAAAACCCTTTCAGTCGTCCCCTTCAACTTTACCACCTATTCCTGTTCCTTCTGCAACCGTGGTTCTCGTTCGCCAGAGAGATGACCGGATGCAGGTTTATCTGCTTCAACGCAGTATCAAAAGCGGGTTCATGGCTGGTAAATATGTATTTCCGGGAGGAATGGTTGACCCTGGTGATATGGATATCAATGCATGGTGGCCGTATATCGACATAGATGCCGGCCAAATATCGCGTCAATTGGGTCATGCCCTTTCGGCCCAAGAAATTTTACCCTATTGCCTGGCGGGTATCCGTGAAACATTTGAAGAGGCGGGTGTGCTATTAATGGATGCCGCACAACGGTTCGACCCGATGCGAGATCATCTCGAATCCGTTCGCATGGAAGGGCCATTGTCGACCCATTGGCTTAGGGAAAGCGCCGTTGCGAATGATCGTGCGGTATCCGTTTCGAAGCTTTCCTGTTGGTCTCATTGGGTGACCCCCCAACAGATGAAACGGCGCTTTGATACCCGTTTTTTTATTGCCGCGATGCCGGAGGGGCAGGTATGCTCTCCGGATAATGGCGAAACGACCCATGGTATTTGGGTGACGCCTAAGGCCGGGCTGGCTGGAAACCTCGATGGTACCATCCCCTTAAGTCCACCGACTCTGGTTACCCTGCATGACCTGTTGGCCTTTGAGACGATGGATCAACTTGAATCAGAAATCGCGAATCGAGACTGGGGAACGCCGATTATGCCCCGATTGATTCCTCTAAAGGAGGGCGCTGTCATTGTGGAACCATGGGACCCACTCTATAAAGAAGAGTGTATTCGTATTAACCCCGATTTGTTACTCAATAATACGTTGCCGCTAGGGCGTCCATTTTCGAGACTTTGGTACCACCAGGATATTTGGCGACCGATTGCCAACGATATCGCTGCTTGATAGCCGGAAATGAGCTACTATCACAGCTTGGTTACACGCAAAAACAGAAGAGAAAATGTAAAACAATGGTCCGCTTATTCATTCTAATCGTCGTGCTGTCCCTTTCTATCCCTTTCTGGGCACTTGCGTGGGCGCTTGAAGACGATTCCGGTAACCCCACACCACAGGGGGTCGTTGCGGGGATCGACTATTTAATCGATTTTGTCAAACCAACATCTTCGAATAACATTGATGTTTCACGTCTTGACGACTTGATCGATTTTGTCCATTCGTCAAAATCGGGAGATGTAAAGGTCCAGTTACCCCCACGCATGAAGGCGGCTGCCGCCTACCACCAATTTGAGATTCAAAGAAACCTTAAAGATATCCTGCAGCTCGCCTACCATCCGGATATTCCTTTGCAAATGATATCACCCGGGTCGGTCCGAATGAGCTATTGGGTCGATGCAAATGGGGATTATAAACCCTTACCCCCGATGTGGAAAAAACTGGATACATTGGTAGAGCCGATTGTCGTAAGAGGTATCGAGAATGAAGAGATAACCCCGGATGTGACCACCGGCGCCTATTATCGTTCTTTACTGGATCGCACCCTGATCCTGTTTTCCCGTAACGGTCACAAGATTGTGATATCTTTAGCCCGACAAAAGGATGTGTCTGAAGTCGGCAAAAAGGGGTTGATTTTAGGTACGGATGAACAGTGGGATTATTTTTTTTCCGGGGAGAAAGGGTTGACTAAAGCCGGCATAGGATGGGTCGATTCACATATTTATGATACGTTTTCGCTGGTCATTTATTATGGATCGAATGAAAATCCTTCCCTGACCAAATGCTATTTATTCAAGTGGTTGCGTGCCGGATGGCTTGGTATGAATATGGTGAAATCAAAGCATATCCAATCGGGGTTTGAACGCTTTGCGCGTGATGTAAAACGGGTCATGGAGTCCCCTCGTCTGCCAGCCCCCATGCAATTGGCTGAGATCTCAAATAAAATTAAGCGATTTTCCGATCAGGAACTGCAAGCTAAAATGACTCAGTATCTGAAACATTTGGAAAAACGTTTGCGGATGAATAAAAAAAGTCCCCACAAGTGGGTAACCCAAGCGGCCAAGGGAAACGGGTATGTCTCAGACCTCACCCCTCCTGAAATGCACGCAGCGTTGTTTTTGGAGACACTGAAGTACCGCCTGGGGTTGTTAGGCCGTGACGACGTTGCCTATTTGGGCCTGCCGGGATTGTGAAAATCCCTATATTCACAGGGTCTTACATATCTCCGCAATTAATTCCCGCATAGCTGCGATTCATAAACCAAGCTTTCCCCTTTGATTAATCCCAACGGGCCCTCTCTTTACAAGCGTTAATTCAAATATTATGATGAGGCTACTTAATTAAATCGATTTTAGATTGGAAAGGATAATAAAATGTACGACTTCACTGCTGATGACGTTTTTGAAATGGCCGAACAACTGGAGAAAAACGGCGGAAAATTTTACCGATCCGCCATGGAAAAAGTCGACGACGAAGAAAACAAGAAACTGCTGAAAATGCTGGCGGAGATGGAAGACGAGCACGAAAAAACCTTTGCCGCTATGCGCGCGGAATTATCGGCTGGTGAGAAAATCACCACTGTTTTTGACCCGCAGGATGATTCCGTGATGTACTTGCGTGCCTTGGTCGATAACAAGGTATTCGCGGATAAAGTCATCAATGTCAGCTCTATTCGGGAAATATTAAAAACGGCCATCCAGGCCGAAAAAGATGCCATTGTATTTTTCTTGGGGATGAAAGAAGTCGTCCCTGGCGACAAGGGCAAAGCGCGTATGGAAAAGATCATCAAAGAAGAGATGGACCACATCCGAATGCTAAGCGCCCACCTGGCCAAAGCAAAAAAATAGGTAAAACGATATTAAGCGCTTGTCGATCGGTACCGGTCTACAAGCGCTTCACATTTTTGCGTTCCCAGCCGCATCATTCGGCTTTATTTTTGGTGGGGCCATAAACCAGACTCGTGTAGAGGTTGTCCTCATATTAGGACATGTTTACATTAGTCGGCCATAAGTCGATAGGAACGTTGTCGAACAACACCATCCACCCCTTTTAAAATCTGTGTTATAGTCGGCGCTATGAATATTATCCTCATCGCCATAGTGGGCACCGCCTTTCTTTTCGCTGCCTGGCGTCAGATCATGTGGATGCCGATACAGGACGTGGATAGCCCCATGGCGTTGCTTTCCAAAGCCATGATCGAATCGGCCGGCGGTGCCGTTGAGCTGGCGATTGGTTTGGTGGGCGTTATGACCCTTTTTTTAGGGTTGATGAAGGTGGCTGAGGCGGGAGGGATGTTAAAAATTCTAGCGCGTCTGATCCGGCCGCTTATGGTGCGCCTTTTTCCGGAAATACCGCCCAGCCATCCGGCCATGGGGGCTATGATTCTCAACATGTCGGCCAACGCCATGGGGTTAGGCAATGCGGCCACACCCTTTGGCATCCGGGCTATGCAGGAATTGGACAAGCTTAATCCTCACCCCGGTACTGCCACCAACGCCATGGCCCTTTTCCTGGCCATCAATACCTCCTCTGTAACCCTATTGCCCACCGGCGTGATCGCCTTGCGTGCGGCCGCAGGTTCGGCTGATCCGGCCGCCATCTTACCCACGACTTTGTTTGCGACTATCGGTTCTACAACAATCGCCATTCTTGCCGCAAAGCTATACAGTCGTTGGGCACCCGTCGGACCTGTTGAGGGAATTGAACGAGATACCCCAAAGGTAAAAGGTAAGTCCGGTGAAGCACTGGATGACGATAAAGCCTACCCCCTGTGGATAAGCATCTTATCCCTGGCAGCGCTGCTGGCCATGGTGCCGACGGCCATCCTTTTCGGCCAGACGATTTCACCCTGGATCATCCCCGGCCTTATGGTGGCTTTTTTAGGTTTCGGCGTGGTGCGAAAAGTGCCCATTTATGAAGTCATGGTGGAAGGGGGCAAGGAAGGCTTTCAAGTGGCTTTGCGAATCATTCCCTACATGGTGGTTATTCTAGTCGCTGTGGGAATGTTTCGCGCCAGCGGCGCTCTGGATCTTTTTGTGGGCGTATTGGGGCATATCACCGGCAAAGTCGGTCTTCCGGCGGAAGCCTTGCCCATGGCGTTGATGCGACCGCTCTCCGGCTCGGGGGCCTACGGTATTATGGGCTCAATTATAAACGATCCAGCGATCGGCCCGGATAGCTACACCGGTTATTTGGTCTCTACCTTCCAGGGGTCCACTGAAACAACCTTTTATGTGCTGGCCGTCTATTTCGGTGCGGTGCGGATCCGGCGCATTCGCCACGCCATGGCCGCAGCCCTGACCGCCGACCTGGCCGGGATCATCTTTGCGGTACTGGCCTGTCTGTATCTTTTTAAGGGTTAAACGGCCTTTTCATTTGTCGATACTGGATGAGGTGCGCAAGGTTCTATCAACCCCTATCAGTTCAGGGTACCGCATTTTATATCTCGTGAAATCCTGGCCCCTTTTTAATCCCAAGCGGTGGGAGGGGCCCCTTGATGACAATTTCTCTAAACGATATTCGAATCATTCTAAGAAAAACGCCTGACGATGGCATTTGTAGTGGATGCAATACAATATTTTGTATTATACTCTTCTTAAAATATACCACATGTAGACTAATTGTTTTTTAGTGTCATTAGTTGGCTGGAAAATTTTAGCTAAACAGATATTTTTAATAAGCAAAAGAAGGTCCGAAACATCGTTTGTCTTACCGAATGTGCACGCAATTATTTTTCTTGACCGGGTGAATACCTAATGTTATTAGGTTGGATATCTTCCGAATTATTTATAAATCATTTTTTCCATCAATTACAGGATATAATGTTTCCAAGTAGCCATAGACAAGTATTACCTAATGGGACCGTATGGTGGGACCGTATGGGCCAACCGGGAAACATCGTCCAGCATGCTCATTTTCGAAATGTCGCGAAAAATGTCGCGATGCGTGATGCCATCGCCGCACATCCAAAAGGGTCGATTTGAAGGGTAATACCAAAGAACGAATTATTGAATCCGCCAAACAGCTTTTTGCGGATCAGGGGTATCAAAAAACCACCATTATGGATATTTCCAAACGGGCTGGTTTATCCGATGCCGCCTTGTATGAGTATTTTCGGGGTAAAGAGGATCTTTTAATTGCTATTCCGGACCTTTGGATACGTGAACTTCTTGAGGATCTTGATGAACAGTTGTTCGGTATTAAAGGTGCCGTTAATAAACTGCGTAAATTTCTCTGGTGGTATTTTCGGCGGGTGGAAAATTCTCCCTTGGATGCCAAAATCGTATATCTCCACCTAAAAACAAATTCCAATTTTCTGGCAAACGAAGTGTATTCCAACGTCAAGCTTTTTTATTCGCAGGTTGTTGATATTTTTGAAGAAGGACGGGCATCAGGGGAATTCAAGGCCGACTTGCTGCCAAACCTGGCCAGGGATGTCTTTGTTGGTACCACCGACCATCTGGTGACCCGTTGGCTGCTTAACGACCGGGCGTATCCTCTTTTCGATAATCTGGAAGAGATTTTTAATATGATGATGGATGGTTTCAGGTGCCATCCATCCCCAAGCCTTGCAAGTGCAGATGAGGTCGGCGGCCTTGCATCCGAAAGCAATGTGAGAGGTATGTTATGAGATATGGAGAGACAGGCATTAATTTGGAAGTCGATTTGACTGTGGGCAATATTGAACGGGTAGAAACAGATCCCGAATTAACCAGGCTTCACCTGGGTGGTAATGGCACTGCCGCAAGGATGATATGGGATAGAGTGAGTCCGGAGACCGATGCCTTTTCTCCTGATAATTTGCTCATATTCAGCGCAGGCCTTTTTGACGGCACGCCTATACCTGCCGGCAACCGCACGATGGTCGATACCATTTCTCCCCAGACGAACATGTTTTCTAATTCGATTTTTGGCGGCTATTTCGGGCCGGAACTCAAACATGCCGGCTACGATAAGATCGTCCTTCGAGGTAAAGCTCAGGATTTTGTTTATTTGTGGGTACACAATGACAAAGTGGAATTACGGGACGCCGCTCACCTCAAGGGGAAGGGTGCACAGGAAACCGCACATGCTATTAAAGATGAGCTAAATGATCCTGATATCCAAGTGGCCGCAATCGGTCTTGCCGGCGAAAACAGGCTTTTTATGGCTTCCATAGAACACTTTAACGCCGCTGCAGCTCGTGGTGTCGGGGTGATTATGGGGGATAAAAGGCTGAAGGCGATCGCCGTGCGCGGCACAAAGGATTTTCAGGTTTCCAACCCTGAAGAGCTGTTCAAATTATGTCTCCAACACTACCAGGATATCAATGAAAGTCCATTTAACGGGGACCTCATGGCCATCGAGTGGAATGATGCTTTCCACCATGACAACTTTGCCTGGGGCAATGCACGCACACGGAGAAAAGGTTACTGGAGCCAGGAGCTAGAAGACAGGTGGAAGGAATACACGCTCAAAATCCGCGACCGGTTACAAGGTTGCTACAATTGCCCTAAAAACTGCCATCTCGTGGTCAAGCCCCCTGGACGGCAAAGGTACATGTTAAAATGCTTCGGAAAAGGCACCTGGCATATGGCGGCTTTTGAAGAGCTTCCTTTTACCTTCGACATAATGGCCTTAAGCCAGGAGTACGGTGTAGATAGCTACGCCGCACCGCAAACCATCGCTTTCGCCATCGAACTTTACGAAGCAGGCATTTTAACCGACAAGGACCTGCCTGATTTTCCGGAAAAATCTGCCGACAGGTTTTACTATCTTCTTGAAAAGCTTGTCCGCAGGGAAGGGATCGGGGATGTCCTGGCCAATGGCGTTTATAAGGCAGCCCGTCAGATCGGAAATGGTGCCGAAGAATATGATCATAACACAATAAAAAAATTCGAGCAGATACCTCTCAAGCTGGGAAAAGTGAATTATCCATATTATCTCATGTATTGCACCAGCGATAAGATGGCGATTAATCAGGCCGAGGGCTCTTATCCGCAGGATCCGATTAAAGAACTTCCAGAGAGACAGGAGTTTGTCGATGTATGGACATCGGCGCCTGAACGGTTTAAAAAATTTTTCATGGAATGGGAGCCACGCGCCCATCCATCAATGGAAGCGGCTATAAACATTTGTGATTGGAACGAAACCATGCACTACGTTGATGATGCCCTTGGTCTTTGCGCCTTCTGTTCATCATTTAGGGGTCAATTCGGTGGAGGATCTGCATATCACATCTTCAACATACCAACGTTTATCAATCTGGTGACCGGGATGGATATGGATGCCGATGAATTGTGGCAAGTAGCCAGAAGAAATCGGAACCTTGTCAGGGCCATCAATATTAGCCGGGGATTGAAAAGGGCCGACGAGAAGCCACCTGAAGATCATTGGAAGGTCAGGGAGCCTGAAAATGAAAAGAAGCTTCTTGGCGATTACTACACATTCAAAGGATGGACCAACGAAGGCGTTCCGACTAAATTAACATTGGATAAATTAGGATTGGATGATGTTGCCGATGAACTTATAAAGAGGGGATTCCTTAAAGGCGATGAAGATATTTGCTACAAGGATCAATCGTGTTACTCAGAAGGAAGGCCAAAAGATGCAGAAGTGAGTTTTCGTAAAGCTGAGAATTTTACGCTAACTGAGTACAACCTCAAAAATAAATAGTCCGGGGGTGAAAACGCAATGAGTAAACCGGCAAAAAAAATAATCAAAGAAATAAAAGTAGATTTAAGCAAATGCAACGGATGTCGCGCCTGCGAGAAGGCCTGTGCGGCATTTCACGCCATACCGAAATACAGCAGTTTTAATCCGGCTCGCGCCCGGATCAAGGTGGTCATTGATGAAAGAAACGATCAATGGGTGCCGATTCGAGCGGGCGGCTATGTGCAAGCCGAATGTAACGGCCGGAACCATTATGTGATCGACGGCAGGGAGTATTCGGAATGCGCTTTTTGTCCGGCTTCCTGCCCATCGAGGGATTATTTCAAAGATCCCGATTCGGGCCTTCCTCTCAAATGCGATATGTGTGAAGATGTGCCCCCACTTACGGAACCGATGTGTGTTCAGATGTGTGGACGTGGCTGCTTGACCTATTCGGAAAAGGAAGTGGTCGTGGAGAAGGAAGAAATGCAGGAAGCAGTGAGTCAGGTCGAGTTGAAATCGGCCTACGAGTCACTCGTGAAGAAACACGGGAAAAAGAAAGTCGCGGATATATTTTCTCGATTATCAAGGCGCTAATCACTTAAGTTGAAAGAAAAGGATTAATAAAGACAGTGGAAACAGTCGCCCCCTTTATAGAAGTCATTGATGAGATCAAAGAGGCCGGTGGTGAAATCTTTAAGCTATGCTTTCAGTGCGGGCTGTGTGATGTCGTTTGCCCGTGGAATAAAGTTAGAAACTTTAGCATGCGAAAACTTATTCGTGAGGCCGCCTTTGGGTTAAGTGAAGTGGAAGGTGAAGATATCTGGCGCTGTACGACTTGCGGGACTTGTCCGGCTCAATGCCCCAGGGGTGTCAAACAGATAGACATCAGTGTCGCCTTGCGCAAACTCGCCTCGGCTTATGAAATGTTCCCCGCCTCGGTTAAGTCGGCCCGAACGGCCAGGGCAAGCCTCATCTCCGAAGGTAATCCCCTTCAAGGAGAGCGTGGAAAACGTGCCGATTGGGCCAAAGGGCTCCCGGTAAAACCCTATGAAGAAGGGATGGAGGCCCTCTATTTTGTCGGGTGTTACTTTGCATATGACCCGCGCATGAAGAAAGTGGCCATCGCGACAGCCAATATCCTTAACCAGGCCGGCGTGCAATTCGGCATTCTGGGTGAAAAGGAAAGCTGTTGTGGCGAGAGCATCCGAAAAACGGGCAGTGAGAACGTATTTAAGACGCTCGCCAAACAAAATATCAAGACGTTTATCGATAACGGGGTTAAGAAGATCATCGTATCATCCCCGCATTGCTATCATACGTTTAAAAACGAATATCCTGAATTCATGGTCCATTTCGAAGTTCTACATATGAATCAGTATATCCTGGAACTGATTAATGAAGGCCGGCTTGAATTAAAAGGGGAACTCGAAAAGACAATCACGTATCACGACCCTTGTTACCTTGGCAGGCACAACGAGATTTATAACGAACCCCGTAACTTGCTGAAAAAGGTACCCGGAGTGAATCTGGTTGAGATGGAAGCCTTTGGTAAAAACAGTCTCTGTTGCGGCGGTGGCGGTGGACGAATTTGGATGGACACGCCTCAGGAGGAACGTTTTTCCGACATTCGATTAAAACAGGCCAAGGCGACTGGTGCCCAGATTTTAGCAACTTCCTGTCCCTATTGCATCACCAATTTTGAAGAAAGCCGCTTGAACCTTGAGTATGACGACGCCATAGAGGTTAAAGATATCACCGAGATCATTCAGGACGTGATTTAGAAAACCGTAGAATTATTAGAAGGACAAAAAAAATTGGAAAAAGAAACGGTTGAGGGACTGCTTGTTACCAGTTCCGAAGAAAGTAATTTCATAGATGTGATGGTTGTCGGCGGCGGCATCAGCGGCATCCAAGCCGCCCTTGACCTTGCAAATACAGGGTTTAGCGTTTGTCTCGTTGATCAAGCTCCGGCCATCGGAGGAAAGATGGCTCAACTTGATAAAACCTTTCCCACCAATGACTGCTCCATGTGTATTGAGTCGCCAAAGTTTATTGAATGCAGCAGACATCCCAATATAGCGATTCTGACATACACTGACGTTGAGCGTGTAAAAGGCAAAGCCGGAGATTTTAAGATCACCCTGACCAAAAAACCAAGATATATCATCGAAGATCGATGTACGGGGTGCGGAACCTGCGTGGAGGTTTGCCCGGTAAAAATTCCGGACGAGTATAATCAAAACTTATCTTTGAGCAAAGCCGTCCATATCTACTTTTCTCAGGCCGTTCCGCTGATCACGTATGTGGACCCTGATACCTGCCTTTATCTCCAAGATGAAAAATGCAACATCTGTATCGGTGCCTGTCAAAACCGAGCTATTGATCTTAATCAAAAGGAAGATACGATCCAATTAGAGGTCGGCGCGATCATCATGTCGCCGGGGTTTGATGTGTTTGACCCGAAATTGCGGAACGACTATGGCTATGGGCTCATGGAAAACGTGGTCACAAGCCTCGACTTTGAAAGGATCTTAGGTTCCACCGGTCCTTATGAGGGTGAGATTCTGCGCCCATCGGACAAGAAACATCCGAAGAAAATCGCCTGGATTCAGTGTGTGGGATCCCGGCAGGTAATCGAGGGCGGAAATAGCTATTGCTCCGGGGTGTGCTGCGCGTATACGCAAAAACAGGTTATCCTGGCAAAAGATCACGATGCGAATATTGAGGCAAAAATTTTCCATAACGATATTCGGGCCTTTGGGAAGGATTTTGAGCGGTTTTACCAGCGGGCGGAAAATCTACCCGGGGTAGCGTTTGTAAGAAGTTATGTGTCGGTGGAAAAAGAGGACCCGGAGACCAAGAATGTCACCATAAGATATTCGACGGCCGATGACGGCGTTAAGGAAGAAGAATTTGAACTCGTCGTATTATCCGTGGGATTAAACCCGCCGAAGAACGTAGAGAAATTGGCGGACCAGTTTGGTATTGAGCTAAACGAACACGGGTTCTGCGAATCTAATCCGCTAAATCCCATTGAAACCACGCGGCCGGGGATTTTTGTCAGTGGCGCGTTTCAGGGGCCCATCGATATCCCAGAGTCGGTCATGGGTGCCAGCGGGGCCGATGCCCTCTGCAGCCAGTTGCTGGCCTACCGCCGAGGGGATCTTGCTAAAGACCGGGTCTACCCGCGGGAGAGGGATGTGTCCCAGGAGGAGCCCCGCGTGGGCGTTTTTGTATGCCATTGTGGCGCCAATATCGGCCGGGTGGTGGATGTGCCGGAAGTGGTGGCGTATGCCGCCGGGCTGGAGAATGTGGTACATGCCCAGGAGAGCCTTTTTGCCTGCTCGACGGACAACGCCAAGCAGATATCGGATCAGATACGGGAAAAAGGGCTCAACCGGGTGGTGGTGGCCGCCTGCACGCCCAGAACCCATGAGCCGTTATTCAGGGATACCTGTCGTGAAGGGGGCATCAACCAGTACTTCTACGACATGGCCAACATCAGAGAACACTGCTCCTGGGTGCATTCCAAGGAACCGGAGGTCGCCACAGGGAAAGCCAAGGAGATCGTTCGCATGTCCGTTGCCCGGACAGCGCTTCTTGAGCCCCTCGAGGAGTTTGAGCTGCCGGTAAATAAAACAGCACTGGTGGTCGGCGGCGGGCTTGCCGGTATGACCAGTGCCATTAGTATGGCCAACCAGGGATTTCGGGTTCAGTTGCTGGAAAAAAATAAAGAATTGGGCGGCGTGGCGCGAAAAATTCATACCACCCTGGAAGGTATGGATGTTCAGGGTTTCTTAAAAGATACTATCAAACAGGTGTATCAACACCCTCACATCCAGGTGTCCCACGATGCAACCATAACGAATGTGATGGGATATGTGGGCAATTTTACCACCACGGTAAAGAGCGAAGGACGGGTCAAAGACATTGAGCATGGTGCGGCCATTCTTGCTACCGGGGCGGTAGAATATACACCCACCGAGTACCTTTACGGAGAAAACGACAATGTGTTGACCCAGCTCGAGTTAGAAGAGCGGATCGCAAAACATGATGAAGCGTTGATCCAATCCAAGAACCTGGTAATGATTCAATGTGTGGGGTGCCGAAACGAGGACAGGAATTACTGCGCCCGCATCTGTTGCAGTCACGCCATAAAAAACGCCACGAACCTCAAAGTGCTCAATCCCGAGATGGAGATCTACATTCTCTTTAGGGACATGCGAACCTATGGATACAGGGAAGATTACTATCGTGAGGCGGCAGATAAAGGCGTGTTGTTTATCCGTTGGGAACCGGATGGCAAGCCTGAGGTGGAAGCGACCACCGAGGGCGGCAAATCGATATTAAGAGTGACGGTGCCGGATCCTGTATTGGGCCAGCGCTTGGCGCTGGATGCAGATGTGCTGACACTGTCGGCGGCAGTGATTCCATCGGAAGAGAGTATGGAAGTAGCGCGGCTGTTCAAAGTGGCGGTGAATCCGGATGGTTTTTTTCAAGAGGCCCACGCAAAATTAAGACCGGTAGACTTTGCGGCCGAGGGGTTATTCCTGTGCGGCATTGCTCATTATCCCAAGCATATCACGGAGACCATCAGCCAGGCATATGGTGCGGCAGGTCGGGCGATTACGATCCTGAACAAGGAATCGGTGACGGCCTCGGGGGCTATCTGCGAGGTCGATGAGAGCGCCTGTGAATCGTGCGGTGCATGTATATCGGTATGTAATTATGGGGCTATAGCGTTTTACGAGACGGAAAAAGGTAAAAAGGCCATGGTAAATCCGATCCTATGCAAAGGGGATGGCCTGTGTAACACCGTGTGTCCGGCGCGGGCAATTTCTTTAAAACACTTTACCGATGATGAGATCTTTTGCCAGATTGATGCGTCCTGAAAAGTGCATTTGCCCGATTGCTACACCCGATTGCTACACCGGGTGGCTATAACGTGGGCGGTCTCTGCTGAGGTCACCATCTCTCTGAAAATATTTAAAAAATGAAAGCCGCAGTGAAAACTGCTACAGGAGTGGGAAAAGAATGGCTACTGGACTCGAATTTAAACCAAGCATCTTAGGTTTTCTGTGCACTTGGTGAGGATACTCCGCTGCGGATTTGGCTGGAGTTTCCAGACTACAATATTTGTCAAATATTAAGATCGTTCGCGTCATGTGTACGGGCAGGGTTGACCTGGCATTCATCTTCCGAACACTTTTAAATGGAAAAGACGGGGTGCTTATCGGCGGATGCTATCCCGGGGAATGCCATTATCTTACCCAGGGTAATTATGGCGCATTGAGTATGCTTCATATCGGAAGAAAATTGCTCGAAATGATCGGGTTGAACCCCGAAAGGTTAAGGCTTGAATACATGTCCGCCTCTGAGGGGAACCGTTATGCCCATGTGATGAATGATTTCTCCAATAAGGTTAGGGAGATGGGGCCTCTCGGCAAGGGTGAGGGGATCGATGAAACCGTTTTAAGGCGCAACCTTGAAATTGTATATAATTTAGTTCCCTACATAAAACTAGTTGAAAGAGAGCGATTACGCGTCCCAGTGAAATCGGTAGAAGCGTATAATGCGTTTTTTGATAGCGATGAATTTTACAAAATATTCCAGGATTTGGTTGCAGACAAGGTGGAACTAAGCCAAATCATGGCGATCCTGCGAGAAAAACCTTGTTCAGCCAAAGAAATTTCTGAAATTTTAGGCGTAACGCCGGGTGACGCTTCCAACCAGCTTAATCGCTCCGCAAGGCAGGGATTTATCGAATTCGATGCAAATCAAATGCGTTTTTGTGTTGTGTAGGACAACTAAGGTTAAATAATGAAAGACACAGAAATAAGAAAATTAGGATAGCGGTAATGGATAATGGTAAAATCGAAAAGATCATAGATAAATATCCGAGTGACCCCAGCTCACTGATTCAGGTGCTGATCGATATTCAAAGCGAGCTTCGATGGCTTCCAAAGGAAGCGCTAAACATGGTCAGCAAGAAACTGGACGTGCCGTTGAACCGGATACAACACATCATTAGCTTTTATAAAGCATTCAGTATCGTGCCTAAAGGGCGCCATGAAGTCCATGTCTGTACCGGCACGGCCTGTCATGTGCGCGGGGCGACTCGCGTCCTGAACGCAGTTGAAGAACATACCGGAATCAGTCCCGGCGAAACCGACCAGGAATTGAAGTTCAGCCTCGATACCGTGAGCTGTGTCGGTTGCTGTGCTTTGGGGCCGGTGGTGGTCATTGACGGCGAATATCATGGCAATATGGCATCGGCCGAGACAGACGACGTGTTGAAAAACTACGAGTAAGGAAAGATTATGCCCAATATTATGCCAAGGTTAAATTCACCTGCTGAATTGGAAGAATTCAGGAAGGACATTATATCAAAAAGGGATCCCAATAAGCCTTGCATTTCTGTATGCACGGGGACGGGCTGCCTTGCTCTAGGTGCGGGTAAAGTGGTTGCCGCCCTTGAAGAGGAAATAGAAAAGCGGGCACTTGATACCAAGATCGTCGATATCAGGAAAACGGGTTGTCCCGGCTTTTGTGAAAGAGGCCCCATTGTTGTGATCTATCCGGAGGAGACATGTTATCTTCAAGTGAAACCGGACGATGCAGAAGAGATCATTTCTCAGACCATCGTTAAAAAGAAGGTCATCGACAGATTGCTTTATAAAGATCCCGACAGTGATGAGACAATCGCCCACGAATCTGAGATACCATTTTACAAGAATCAGGCGCGCCACCTGATCGGTAATAATATCAAACTTGACCCTAAAAGCATTGAAGACTATTTCGCCGTGGGCGGCTTTTCCGCCCTGGTGAAGGCCCTCATTGACGAGACGCCTGAGCAGGTGGTGCAGTTGGTGAAGGATTCACAATTAAGGGGTCGAGGTGGTGCCGGGTTTCCGGCTGGAATCAAGTGGGGCTTTGCCGCCGCAAGTAAAGAAAAGAAAAAATACGTCATTGTCAATGCCGATGAGGGAGATCCCGGGGCGTTTATGGATAGAGCGCTCCTAGAGGGAAACCCCTTTGCCGTACTCGAAGGGTTTATTATCGGCGCTTATGCCATTGGTGCCGGCGAGGGATATATTTATGCCCGGCAGGAATACCCGTTGGCCGTCGAAAATGTCACCCTTGCCATTAAGCAGGCTGAAGAGTTGGGTTTGATTGGAGAAAATATACTTGGCTCAGGCTTTGATTTTAAGATTACCGTGCACCAGGGGGCCGGTGCGTTTGTTTGCGGTGAAGAAACAGCGCTTCTCGCGTCCCTTGAGGGTAAGCCGGGTGAACCCAAGGCAAGGCCGCCGTTTCCAGCTGTAAAAGGACTCTTTGGCAAACCGACAAATATCAATAATGTAGAGACCTGGTCCAATATTCCCTTGATTCTTAATAACGGCCCCGAATTTATTTCATCCATCGGCACCGAGAACAGCAAGGGTACCAAGATTTTCTCGCTGGTCGGGAAGGTAACCAATACCGGCCTGGTAGAAGTTCCTATGGGCATTACCCTGAGAGATATCATCTTTAAGATCGGCGGCGGCGTTCCCGGAGGAAAAAAGTTCAAGGCCGTTCAGACCGGTGGGCCGTCAGGTGGTTGTATTCCTGAAGAGCACCTGGATATTAAAGTCGACTTTGACGAATTGGCCAAGGTCGGTGCGATTATGGGGTCCGGTGGGATGATCGTCATGGATGAAGATACCTGCATGATCGATGTCGCTAAATATTTTCTAAAGTTTCTATCGGGTGAATCATGCGGAAAATGCTCCCCATGCCGTGAAGGCATCACTCACATGCTTTCAATTATGACAAGAATCAGTGAAGGCAAGGGGCGAGAGGGGGATATCGAGTTTTTAGAGGAGATCGCCATATCAACCAAGAACGCCTCTCTTTGCGCCCTGGGAGGGAGTGCGCCGAATCCGGTCTTGAGCACGATCCGCTACTTCAGAGATGAGTATGAAGCCCATATCGAGGACAAGCGATGCCCGGCGTTTGTCTGCAAGGACCTCATTGCTTACTACATTGATCCGGAAAAATGCATGGCCTGCCGAATTTGCAGTCGAAAGTGCCCCGCCGAAGCCATTGACGGCGCTAAAAAACAGATCCACGTCATTGATCAGGATAAATGCACAAACTGCGGCACGTGCTACGAGGTTTGCCCCTCACGCTTTGGTGCGGTAACACGGCTGTCCGGCGAACCTGTTCCGGCGCCTATCCCTGAAGAAAAAAGAATGATCGCAGGAAAGAGTAAATAATATGAGCAACATTCATTTGCAAATCGATGGAAAAGACATTGAAGCTAAAGAAGGGATGACCATTCTGGAAGCCGCCCGTAGTGCGGAAATACATATCCCGACGCTTTGTCACCACGAGGAACTGGAGCCCTATGGGGCCTGCCGAATTTGCGTGGTAGAAATTGACGCCGGCGGCAGAAAAGGTTTAGGCGCGGCCTGTGTTCGACCCGTCGATCAAAATATGGTTGTCAATACGCACAGTAAGGAAATTGACAGCATTCGCAAAATCTTAGTGGAACAATTCCTGGCTCACGCACCGGATTCCGAAGCCCTTTTGAGTCTGGCAAAAGAGTATGGCGCCGACAAAGACCGGTTTGAAAAACAGTCCTCCTTTTGCATTTTATGCGGTCTATGCGTCAGGTATTGTACTGAGGTCGTGAAGAAAAACGCCCTCGGTTTTTTTGATAGAGGCTCCACCCGGGAAATTAAATTTATTCCTGAAGTAGCTGCAAAAGAGTGCAAAGATTGCAAAGCATGCTTTACGCTCTGCCCCACCTCGTATCTTCAGGCCGCCTATCATTTGACCGAAGCGCTGGCATTTCCTCCCCCTTCGCCAATCAAAGATCAGGAGGATTAGCAGGCTGTTAAAAAACGATTGCGTTGGGCTATACTGCATTAAAATCCTCCTCAAATTGCGCATAACGTTTTTAAACAGCCTGCGAGGTCACCATGCGTTCAAAGTTAAGAGGTAAATGACTTTTTCGTTTGCCGGTATTGCATCTTTATTTTTCGCCATTTTTCTTTTTCTATGGCATCCGTGCTTTTGCTTTGGCGTTGTTTGAAAAAAGTCTCCTCGTTCTTCAATTTCTGATAGCTGACCAACCTTTTGGATTCGATCTCTCCGGTTTCGATGGCCTGTTTAACCGCACATCCAGGCTCGCTATTATGCTGGCAGTCATTAAACCGGCACTGTCGGGCCTGGCCTTCGATATCCTGAAAGAGATTTTCAACGGCGTTATCGGTGGCCCAAAGGGTCAGCTCACGCATACCGGGGTTATCTATGACCATTCCCCCACCTTCAAGGCATATCAATTCCCGGTGGGTTGTGGTGTGTACGCCTTTATTCATACTGGTACTTATCTCTGTGGTTCTCTGTCGTTCGTAACCCAGGAGACAGTTTATGATGGATGATTTACCAACACCGGACGACCCCATAAACGCGGCTGTCTTCCCTATAGGGATATGATGCTTGATAGCATCCATGCCGAGATTATTTTTTGCACTGACAGCGTATACCGGTACATCAAGCGCTATAGATTCGACATCTGCAATACATTCGGCCATGTTATTGTAAAGATCCGCCTTATTCAAAAGAATCGCCGGCGCGGCCCCACTATTATAGGCCATGGCCAGATAGCGCTCAATTCGACGCAAATTGAACTCCCGATCCATACCGGCGACAATAAACAGCGTATCAATATTGGCGGCAATGACTTGCTCTTTTTTAAGTCCCTTACCTTCCCGTTTTCCGGCCGTGCCGGCGGCGCCCCTGGAGACACTTGTTTTTCGATCCAGGATGTGATGAATGATGGCTTGTCCCTTACCGGTTATTTCCGAAGTGGGCGTAACCGAAATCAGCACCCAATCCCCCACCACAGGTAAAACACTTGTCTCCTGAGCGTCATGGTAAAGACGCCCTGAGACTTCACCAAAATATTCTCCATTTTCGGTTCGTACAGCGCATACAGCACTATGTCGGGTGATGATCCTGCCAACCGTATATTTCCGGCTGTCAATTTGCGATAATAGATTATCAAAATAGGGGCTCCACCCCAATTCATTTAATGACATGGTATTTTCCTTTTCATCCAGAATTGATTTTCTGGTGATGATAGATTAATTTTAAACGAAGATGCTTCGAGCAAAGGGAGACCGAGCGGTAAGAAGGGCAGGCGAACAGAAACCAAGCATACTGGCTGTATGACAAGGTTAAGTTTTGTAACTACATGACCTACAGATTGACCGGTGTCTTCTCTTACCCGCCTCCATTAAGGACATCCGGTTTTTTTCTATTTTTAGCGGTCAATACCCAGGCGAGCATAAAAGTCCTCCATGTCATTTTTTTCTTGTTTTCGACTACGAGCCTCTCAAGTAGAACTTCGGAAAACGAAAGTCAAGGGTTTTACGTCGGTTGGGTGCGCTATAAGTTACATCCATATGAAAAGGAAGCTTATTTCAATGCTCCACCGAAGGTATCGCGAACCAGACGTGCTGACTCATCCTTGCGGTGGCAGGCTGTCTGATGGGCGACGTCCTGTGGTTCGAGCAGTGGTTCTTCTGCGCGACAGAGGTCGATAACAAATGGGCACCGGGTATGAAACCGGCAACCGGCCGGCGGATTTAAGGGGCTGGGAACATCACCGGATAGTACGATTCGATGCTGTTTTTTTTCAATATCTGGCGCTGGAATGCCCGACAAGAGGGCATGGGTGTAAGGGTGCTTGGGGTTGGCGAAGAGTTCCTGCGTTGGAGCAACTTCAACGACCTTCCCCAGATACATTACAGCCAGGCGGTCGCTGATGTATTTGACCACGAGCAGGTGATGGGTGACGAACAGGTAGGTGAGGTTGAATTTATGTCTCAAGGCGTCCAGCAGGTTTAGAATCTGGGCCTGTACCGATACGTCCAGCGCCGAAGTGGGTTCATCGAGCACCAGAAAATCCGGGTTGGTTGCGATGGCTCGGGCCACGGCGATTCGCTGGCGCTGTCCGCCTGAAAATTCGTGGGGATAGCGCAGATAGTGATCCTTGGTCAAGCCTACCGTTTGGAGCAGCTCCAATACACGCGCCTCCAGCTCACGAGATCCGATGTGTTGGAGGGCATTGATGGGTTCGGCAATGATGTTTTTCACCAGCATACGGGGATCCAGCGACGTTGTCGGGTCTTGAAATACCATTTGCAATTTGGCGCGAATACCTGTTTTCTTTAATGCGCGTCTTCCCATGGTGGTGATATCCACGGGTGGCGCTTGTCCATTTCCCCCTTCCGGAAAATAGTGGATCTGCCCATGGGTGGCTTTCTCCAGGCCGATGATGGTTTTGCCGGTTGTGGTCTTCCCGCAGCCGGATTCCCCCACGACACCCAAACACTCGCCCCGTTGAATATCGATATCGATACCGTCCAGCGCTTTGACCGAATCCACCTGGCGTCGTAACACGCCGCCTTTAATGGGGTAGTGTTTCTTCAGGCCTTTGAGTGACAATATTTTGGTCTGTTGGGTCATGGGGCACTCGCTCGGGGTTGGTCAGTATAGAGATAGCAGGCAACCGTGTGGTTGTTGTCGAGGTGCGTATCCGCCGGGAATCGTTTACGGCAAGCAGGTTTAGCCTGGGCGCAGCGCGGATGAAAGCGGCAACCGGGTGGTGGTGTAACCAGATTGGGTACATTACCGCCGATACTTTTTAACAGGCCTTCCTGGCTGATTTTGGGCACGGCTGCCAGTAGCGCCTGCGTATAGGGGTGGCGCGGGTTTGAAAACAACTCTTTTACGTCGGCAACTTCGCACAGGTTGCCGGCATACATGACACCCACCCGTTGACAGGTCTCGGCCACAACGCCTAAATCATGCGTAATAAGAAGTATCGAGGATATCTGCGTCTCCTTTAACTCGCGGAGAAGTTGCAGAATTTGGGCCTGGATCGTTACATCGAGATTGGAAGTGGCTTCATCGGCGATGAGCAGCATGGGGCGACAGGCCAGAGCGATGGCGATAACGATGCGTTGTTTCATGCCCCCGGACAATTCATGGGGGAAGCGGTGGACGATTTCCTCGGGATTGGCAATGCCGAGTTGATCCAATAGTGCGATAACCCGCTTCAATGCGGCTTGGCGCAAGCGGCGTTTGGGGTTGAGAGGAAACAGTGCGTGGGTTGAGGCGGCATCGCGTCCTAATTCCTTACGGCGATGGATGAGAAAACTCTCGGCAATCTGATCGCCAATGCTCATGATCGGATTGAGCGCGGCATTGGGTTCCTGAAAGATCATGGATATTAGATTGCCCCGCAGTTTTCGCAGGTAGTTATCGGGTTGACGAACAAGGTCGACAGGATCGGTCTCACGGTCGGGGTAGAACAGTATTTGCCCCCCGTCGATGCGTCCCGGTTCCTGAATGATGCGCATTAAAGAACGCACCAGGACGCTTTTTCCACACCCGGATTCTCCCACCAGACCAAAAGTGACGCCGTGGTCAATGGTCAGACTGATCCGGTTAAGGGCACGGACAACCCCTTCGTAAGTGTAGAAGTTGGTTTCTAAATCAATTGTTTCAATCAGCTTGGACATACGGGTTCTATGAATTCAGATTAAGTCAACAAAATTGTAATAAGTTCTCATCCGACGGAACCGTCATGATTATTTTCTTCTCTGTTTCGGATCAAAGGCATCGCGCAGGGCGTCGCCGATCAAGTTCCAGGCCAGTACAAACAAAATGATACAGATACCGGGAATGGCGATGGCATGCCAATATTTTAGTGGATCATCGGGGGGACCGACGATATAGTTCCGAGCCAGGGCGACCATTTGCCCCCAATCGGCATAGCCCTTGGGCGCCCCCAGGCCGATAAAACTCATAAATGCCGCGACGATGACCATGGATCCGATATCCATAGAGGCCATCACTAGTACCGGATAGATGCCGTTCGGTAGAATATGCTTGAGCATAATTTTAAAATTGGACACCCCCATGACCTTGGCTGCCTGGATGTAATCGAGTTCCCTCAAGGTTAAAATGCCGGATCGCATAACACGCACGTAGTCGCGCCACTTGACCAGGGCCAGGGCAATCATGACTTTGTCGAGACCGCGCCCAAAGGCCACGACAATGGCCATGGTCAACACCAGAAGGGGGATTGCATAAATGATGTCGACGATGCGCATGATGATTTCATCGACAAGGCCTCCGTAATATCCGGAAATTATACCCAACGAGACACCGATAATGACGGAGATGCCAATAACAAAAATACCGATTTTAAACGCCGTGCGGGTCCCCCAGACGGCTCCGTAAAAAATATCGTACTGCCCGGAAGTCGTCCCGAAAATGTTGGTGGCGCTGGGGGGTTTGGGGGTTTGTGAGTATCCCTTGTGTGGCATCTGGTAAGGGTTGTGCGCATACTTAGGTGGCGCGATAACCGGGGCGAAAACGGCCACGGCGGAAAAACAGAGCAACAGCGAAAAGCCGATGATTGCCGAAGGATTCCTGAAAATGCGGCGCAGGGTAAATTTGAGTTCGCGTATGCGCGGATGCTGTTTTTTGTTACTCATGGCAATCCTTTTAGCTGAGTCGTATACGCGGATCTATAAAGGCGTAAACAATATCGAGAACCAGGTTGACAATGACATAAACCAGCCCGAAAAACAGACAAATCCCCATCAGAACCGGAATATCCAATGAGATGGCGGCGTTGGCTAACCACCAGCCGATGCCCTGGCGGTTGAAGATATATTCCACTGCGATACTTCCCTCCATGGAATAGGCCGCCAGCCAGCCGGCCACGGTAATCACCGGTATCAGCGCATTTTTGCGGGCGTGTTTGAAATAGATGTCTTTTAAGCGCGCTCCCTTGGCCAGGGCGGTCATGACATAATCTTTGGACATCTCTTCGATCATGCTGGAGCGCATCACCCTTAAAAGGATGGCGACAATCACAACGACCTGGGTAAAAACCGGCATGACCAGCCGTTTAAGGGCATCTAAGGCAATGTCGAAGCGGCCGTTCAAGATCCCGTCAATCGTATACAGATAGGTGTAGCGTTTGAACTGATCGGGGTTTTCATGAATCCAGAGGGTGAATTGATCGTCGAGGTATCCGGGCGGAAAGAGGCCTAAGTAGCCGTAAAAAATCATCAGGATAATCAATGCAAACAAGAACGTCGGCAATGACCAACCGATGATGGCAAAGATCCGGGTGGTATGATCGATCCAGGTATCCCGGTAAATGCCTGAAATCGTACCCAGCCAGATACCTAAAAAAATAATGATGGGAATGGTAAAAAGGTTGAGTTCAAAAGTGATCGGAAAATAGTACCAGAACGCTTCCCATACCGGCTTGGCTGCCACCACCGAGTAGCCCCAGTTGCCCGAGGAGACTTCTTTAACCCAGCGGGCATACTGGACGTAGAAAGGATCGTTTAACCCATGCTGCTCGACAATGTGGGGTAGATCTTTAACTTGCTGGGGGGATTTGACATAGGCCATGGCACGCCGTTCGGGACTGAAGGTCATGAGGATACTGAATATCAGGACCGATACCCCGAATAGGACAAACGCCAAAAATATGAATCTTCTGATGATAAAGGTAGCCAAGATTGCCTGCCCAGCATTTCGGGAGCGGTCGACAGATGCGGCCGCCCCCAATATTATTGGTTAAACGTTAGTTTTTAGACAGGCGCCCGAAGAACTCGATGGCGGGTGAGAACATGGGGTTCATCACGTAACCCTTAACATAATCGCGATACACCCACAGTTCCAGGGGTTGGAACAGGGCGATACCCAATGCGTCTTCATACCAGATATTCTGGAGTTTTTCATACGCAGCGGCACGCTTGGCCGGTTCGACATTTTCAATCCCCGCTTTGAGAAGTTGGTCAACTTCGGGGTTTACATAGCCCATGTATTTGCCGTAGGTGCCGTCGGAGCTCATATACGGATACATGAAGTTATGCGGGTCCGGATAGTCCGCCCCCCAACCGATGATAAAGATGGGGATCTTGTATTGGCGAATGGCCGGCATATAGTCTTTCCAGTCCACATTGCGTACTTCAATCCGGAACTTGGGATTCAATGATTCGATATTTTCCTTGAGCATAATGGCGGCGGCTTCCCGCTCTTCACGGCCGGTGTTATGGGTGATGACCATTTTAAAGCCTTTTTCCCACACCTGACCACCCCACGCTTTTTTCATATAGTCTTCCGCTTTTTTCATATCGAAGGCGTACATGGGGAGATCTTTTTTATATTCCAGACCACTGACTAACGGGGTTCCAGGCAGAGATCCCAAACCATTTAAAACTTCCTTGATGAAAGTCTCGCTGTCGTAGGCATGCATAAAAGCCTTGCGGACGTTAATGTCGGAGAAAAAGTCAGGGGGAATGCCCTCACCGTCCAACTTGCCGCTACCGATACTGGTGTTGCCGGTGGGGTCAATTTTTTGGCAGAAAAGGGCCCCTGTGACGGCGAGTTGAGGAACCTTTTCGATTGTGAGCCCTTTCATGGCCTCGATCTCGTGGATAAACGTTTTTCCCACATGAACCCGGTCCGCATCACCGGCTTTTAACATCAGCATACGCGTGGCGTGCTCGGGCACATATTTTACGATACCCGTTTTTATCTGGCCTTTGGGTCCCCAATATCCGTCAAAACGCTCAAACACCATCTGCTTGCTGGTTTCCCATAATTTCAGAACATAAGGCCCTGTGCCATTGGCGATGGTTCGCAGGGGCTCTTTGCCTTCATCCGGCTTGTTGAATTTAGCGGCATTGGCAATGTTACCGTCCCAGCAACCGTTGGCCATGGCCCATTCTTTATCGAGAATGGCCGAGGCCGAGTAGGATAAAATCCCCATAAGTGGGGGGTAGGGTTTGGGCAAGTGAAGAATGACATTGTCGCCTTTCACTTCGATGGCCTTGCCGATCTTTTCAAAAATACCGGGTAATACAGCGCCGTCTTTGTGGGTATTGCCTTCGCCGGTCAAAGCTTCAAGCAGCATCCACATGGGGCCGCCGGCAGGATCGAGGATCATGGCCCGTTTCAGAGAGTAGGCCACATCTTCCGCAGTCAAATCGCCCCCTTCGTGGAATTTGACACCTTTGCGAATATTGAACGTATAGGTCTTGCCGTCCGCTGAAATACCACCGTTTTCCACGGTGGGCACTTCGGTGGCCAAAATAGGCGCATATTTTCCTGTATGCGGTCCGTCAAAGAAAACCAGGGTTTCATAAACCGTCCAGATTTTGCCGGAGCCGGCCGTGTCGTAGCATTTGGCCGGATCAATGGTATCCACCGAACCGATGTCTGCCAGGACGAACGTGTCCGGATTTTTAACATCGGCGGCAGAAGCGACTCCGCTGAGGACTAACAAAACCATTGCCGAGAGAGCGATAAACATCTTTTTTTTCATGGCGTCTCCTTTCATTCAAATCGATTTTTGAGGGTGTTTGGGGGTGAAGTGAAGCCGTCCGAAACAAAAAACCTGTTCATTAAAAAAAATCCATGACTATCTTGCATAAAAGATGGTATCCATGGGCGCTTCATATCGGGATCGCTTCATATCGCAGGCCCATTGATACTGGCCGCTAATTAGTATTTTCATCATGCGGATGTCAAGGGTAATTTCTCATCATAGTGAAAAAAACATTCCGAAAATTGATCGATATTTACATAATTGCGTAAAAAATTGATCGATAATTCATAAATCAAATTCCGATCTTCTTTTCCTGATTGTTCAGGCAACACCCCGGATAAATGGGTTGGTTGGGACATTATTTGGATGACGTAGGCGGTGTATCGTCCGGGTCGCTTTGCTTGGCGTTGGTTGGTGCCAGCGCTTTGGCCACTGCGTCCAATCCGGCCTGCGCTTTGGCCGCCCGCCGCATCATTTTTTCCGCCTGTCGTGCGGCGGCCTCGGCGGCGTTTTTCATCTCGGCCAGCTTTTTTTCGTCCTCATCAGTCAGGTCGCCATGCGAAAACTCATCTACCCTCGCCTGTGCCTTTTCAGCTGCCAGACTGGCCTGTTCGGCATCCTTTTTCGATAAGTCGGCTTTTTTTTGGCGTTCGGCAACCGCATCCATGGCGGCGGCCATTTCACCGACTTTACCCTCTTCCGGTTCCGGGTCGAGATCGATATCCTCGGCGGCGACGACCAGGGCAACGACTGGCAGGCGGGTAAAGAGATCATTGAAATCACCGCCAAAGGGGTTAACCACATGGTTGCCCCGAAATCGAAAAGGTAAAAATACCATGGACGCATGGGCTGAATTCTGGACAACGGCATTAGCGCCGGGTTCAAGGACGATTTTCGATTCCGCTTCGATTCTCACTTCGTCGATGGTTTGCCTCAGGTCCTCCTTAAATTCGTCGGAAATCCGGTCGTATCCGGCGGCGAGTACACGGATACGCGCCTTTGACCATGCAGGGTGTCGGGTCATTAGATGCGCAAGCAGCAACATCAGGCGGCTGGTGGCATCGTTAAACCACCACACATCGATTTGCCGATTGTCGGGTGTAATCTTTTCCAGATCGGACCATTCGGATTTTTCTGTATCGAGGATGATGATGTTGCATCCAAGCCGAAATGCGGTCCGAAGGTTTCGCCCGTATCGCAACCCCCTGACACTTAAGGCGCCCTCCGGAACCTGTTCAAACCAGTTGAGCAACAATGTATTTGCTTTTAAAGGACCGATGCCGAAAGTTTGCACCATGGTATGAATCCCGTCTTCAAAACCGGGCGCGACAACGACCAAAGGAAATGCCTCGACGTTTAGGGCGGCAATGTCGTCACTTAATTCCACCTCAGCGTCTTTTTTCTGTTTCAGCATACCCAGCCCCTTGCCAACCAGTATGCGAACGGCGGTGGTAAATCCTGTTCCGCCTTCGATCCAGGAGGCAAAGCTGAGCAGCTCCCGGCGCTTTTTTGAGTCGCCGGATAGGGCCAGCAGCTTGGGACGCCAATCGCGATCATGTTCAGGAAGGGTGGTGGCCGCCAGCAAATGATCGCGTACTCTCTGGATGTGATAAGAGCGCCGACTGTCCGCCCATCGGACCGGATGGGTGGTTCTTTTTAAGTATTGGTAAATGGCGAATAAGACGGAAATAGCGATGGCGCCGGCCGTCACATCAATGGCGAGCATGGCGCCCAGGCATGCGAGAAATCCCAACAGGCTGAGCCGGTGGTCGAACCATTTAAACCGGGGGCGAAAGGAGGGGCTGGCGGCACGGGCTTCAAAAAAGGTGGCGTAATTCAACAGGCCGTAGGAGATGAGAAAAAACATGGAGACGATAGGCGCGATGACGTTCAGGTTGCCCAGGCTGATGGTGATTATCGCAATGGCGGCTGAGAGCAGGACCCCCCGTCGTGGGTTTCCTGTTGCACCACTTCCCTTGGCAAAGGGCAGCAACCAGGTAAAAATACGATCGGACGCCAATGATTGCAAAATGCGCGGGGCACCCAAAAATGAGGCCATGGCCGACGATAAGGTGGCCGCGATCACACCGGCGTCAATGAGAAACCCGATCCGGGCTACCAGTTTAAAGGAGCCGTAATCGCGCATCATGACTTCTTGGGGCAATGAACCGGCAAAGATGATGGCTACGGCAAAATAGACAATGATCGATATGCCGACGGCCAGAAATGTTCCCACCGGTAAGCTTTTTCCGGGATCCTTCAAATCACCGGACATGCTGACCCCTTGGGTGAATCCGGTGACGGCCGGAAAGAAAATGGCAAACAGCAACCAGAAGCCGGGCCCACCCGACGGGCGCGCCCAGTTTTTGCTGAGAGTCGCAGCGTCGAAAGATAGAAACCCACCCCAGAAAAAGGAGACGAGGGCGGCTGTCAGCAACACCATGACCACATATTGAAATCGTGTGGCCCAGTCGGCCCCCATCCAGGCAAAAATAAATAAAAAGGCCACCGCCGAAAGGGCGATAATCCGAGTTGAAACGTCCACAGGCAGTATATGGGTAATGGCCTCCCCAAAACCGATACAATAAAAGGCGATGGAGACGGATTGCGCCAAAAACAAAACGATGCCGATGGCACCACCGTACTGCAGCCCCAGTGTTCTGGAAATCAGGTAATAATCGCCACCGCCTTTAACCCTGAGATTGGTGGCAATGGCGGAAAGCGACACGCTGGTCAGAACCGATATCAAATTGGCCAGGCCGATGATGAGAAAGGCCCGCATCAGGCCGGCGTTGCCAACGACATAGCCCAATCTTAAAAAAAGGATGATACCGAGAATGGTCAATACACTCGGTGTGAAAACGCCGGCGAAGGTCCCTAGCCCGGCGTTGGTCTGTGGTGAAGCGGATTCGTTTGGGTTGGTCATTTTGTTATCTTTACCTTACGGTTGATATCGGTGTCATCTTATAAGGGCGTTATTTATTTTCAACCTAGAGATTAATTCGGAGATTTTTCAAAACAACCATTACAGCCCAACCTTTTAATCCTTGATCAAATTTTTTTTATTGACAAAGAGGTGTTCAACAAGTACCGACATAGCAATTGTAATTCAAATTTCAGTTTTTTGAAGTGTCCACTTAATCGACGATTGTTCAACAGAATTTTGCGTTAACTGACTTGTGTGCTGCCTGCTCCGGATTCTGGGTTATTGCTGTGGGAAAGTCCAAACTGATAATTGACTGTACCGAGTATCTGCACGCCCATCATAATGATGATCGGGCATTGGCGTTGTGCCCGGATCCCTGCATAAATCACAAGCTAAGTAAATGAGCCGTGTCGTTTTTTAAATGCGATACGGCTTTTTCTATCTCCGACCCTGAAATAGTTCACATTGGTGGCGAAGGGACCTCAAGCTTATTAACTTGGCCGTCAAATGATGCCGATAGTGTTCGCATTGAACCGGATATCGGTTCAGTCGATCTGAATGGATCATTGACCGTGACCCCCATGCAAACCACCACCTACACGTTAACGGCCACAGGATTAGGGGGAACGAGAGCCGCTGATGTGACGGTGACGGTTTATAACCCGGTCACCCTTAAAATCACATCACCTTTAGACGACGCCAATGTCACTGGTCGAACACTATCCGTAAAAGGAACTGTCAGTCATGCCGGTAATCTTGAAACCGGAGTCACGGTTAATGGAATTTTGGCCATGATGGACGGTAATCTTTTTACGGCCAACCATGTGCCCCTTGCTCACGGTGAAAACATCATCACCGCCAGAGCCACCGATGTATCGGGGGTTGTTATGACCGATTCGATTACGGTAAATGCGGATACCTCAGGGGAATACATCACCATCAGTGCCGATCCGGTATCCGGGATGGCCCCCTTTGAGACCACTTTGCAAATCGAGGCGTCTTTTAATTTTACCTCTTCGAATATCTCATAAGTAGGACCCGATACGGTGGAATTTGTGGAAAGCAGCCATGATGAATACAAGGTTGTTATGAGCCACCGAAGGGATCTATACTTTCACGGCCACGGTCTCAGATGGTCAGGGAGCTTTCTTATACCGATTCAGTGGTTGTTGAGGTGGTCGATGAAGTGGCCGTGGATGCGTTACTTCAAGATAAATGGGTGGGGATGAAGGCTGCATTGGTTGCAGGGAATGTGGAGTGGGGCGTTCGGTATATCATAGTGAAATATCAAAAGAAGAACATAGAGAAATGTACACTCTCTTGGGTACCGAACTTCCAAACCTTGCAAAACAGATGCAGGAAATTGAACCTGTTTTTATGGAAGGCGACCGAGCCAAATATAGAATTCTCCCCATCAGCGTGATATCGACGGGCAGGTCATAACGCTTACCTATTATATTTACTTCAGCCGTGGATAAAAACGGTATTTGGAAGATTGAAAGGTATTAAATATCTAAAAGCTATCAAAGGAGGAATGATAAAAAAGTCTTCATGAGCCGTGAATTGAGTTATGCTGTGCAAAAAATATAATTTTGGACAGCAAGGCTACTGTTCGACATTTTTAATGGTCCTTGAGACCGCAAAGGAGATTGAAGAGCCGTAGCCGTAGCATTCAATGGTCTTCGAGACCGAATAGGAGATTGGAACAATTCACCAAACAGGTGCTGTCCAAAACATAAGAGGAGGCAGGCCATGAAGATTAGTGTTGGAGTGGATCTTCACAAGACGCAATTTACAGTGTGCGTTTTAAGCGAAGATCGCAGTGTAGATGAATCGGGTATATATCCGACGAGCAAGCAAGGTTATGAAGCATTTTGTCGAAAGATGACCATGCTGATGGGAAATGGGTATGAGGTAACGGCTGCGGTGGAGTCAACCGGTAACACGCGGTACTTTTGTAACCAACTTTTACGGGCAGGTATTGATGTCAAAGTCGTCAATACGATGAAATTCAAGGTGGTGACCGAATCGGTCAAAAAGACGGATAAACGTGATGCCAGAACTCTTGCCGAATTTCTTGAAAAGGACATGCTTCCCGAGTCGGTTTTATGCAGTCAAGAGAGTGAAGATATCCGCCGGGTTATCAAGTCCCGTTCCATACTGGTCAAGGCAATGGTATCTTTAAAGAATCAAGTACACGGTCTTTTAATGGGCTATGGGATCGAGAGCAAGCGAGGACAGCTGCAAAGTAAAAAAGAAAGGCAGCGAATCCTTTGCGGTCTCGAAGACCATAGGAGTTACGGAAACGCTGCCTTAGCGGTAAAACCGCTATTAGACAGCATAGACCAGGTAGCTTCTGAGGTCAAACGTCTTGAAAAGTTTTGGCCGAGCTTGTCGCCGGGGATGAGGATGTGGCGCTTTTACAAACAATACCTGGTGTTGGTCTCATAACGGCAGCGACCATTCGGGCTTATACTGATGATATCAATCGTTATGAAAGTGCAAAGAAATATGCATCTCATGCTGGATTGGTTCCCTGGGTTCAAAATTCCAACGAGACGATTCGTCACGGTCATATAACAAAAAGAGGCCCGGTTGAGTTGAGGACAGCGTTTGTCCAGGTTGTGATGGGAATGAATCGTTATCGGAAAGTAACCGGCAACTATAGGATTATGACCAGATATCAAGATATGAAAAAGCACAAGGGCACTGGTAAAAGCATTATAGCAACAGCTCGAAAAATAAGCACGATTATATATGCAATTTTAAAATCACAGGAGCCATTCGATCCGACAAAAATGGCACCTGTAGGTAAGAAGATAGAAAGAGTAACACCAGTTAACCGGCCATTGGCCTTAGCTGGATGACGATATTAACCAAGCGTTTGTTTGCTAAGCGCTTATGTTGACTTTTTATAGGAGATCGTCATGGAGAGTTTGCATAGAAATAGTCAAAGCAAATGCTCGAAAAAGGTGGTTCAAGGTCATTTATGCATTCATTTTATTGTTTTTGTTAATCGGGTCTTCTGGTTGTTGTGGCATGTTTAACAAAACACATCTGTCGGCATTTAAGGGGAAGGTGATCGACACGGATACCAAAAAACCAATCGAAGGGGCAGTGGTACTGGTAGTGTATCATAGATCGAGTATGTCTATTGCCGGTTCAAATTCATATGTTGCCCATGGCCGTGAAACATTGACCGATTCAAATGGAGAATTAGAGATACAGACCAAGTGCGAAAGACTGGACAGCGTCAAAGGATGGCCTTCGGCGAATCTTGAAATTTTCAAACCGGGCTATGGGACGTTATGGCATAAGCGGGCAAATGCGGCGGGAGAGAATAAATCTTGGCCGCCTGCGGGAAAGTATGTTTTATATGAGTTGCCGAAGTTGAAGACGATTGAGGAAAGAAAGAAAAATGTTCGTACAGCTAAGCAGATTTAGCGAAATACCTTATAGATATAAAAAGAAATATTGGGAAAAAGTGAATCAGGAATGGATTAATGTTGGTATTCCTCCGATGACCATGACTGAAGAGGAGAAACAGAGATGATGATAAATAGGATTATTTTATATTTATTAATAATTTTTCTAGTTCCGAATGAATATCTATTGGCATATGGCGGGAAAGTGCATTCAAAGCTTAATGAGGAAGCTTCGTTGAATAATTCAAAACTGGATTCAATTCTAAAAACGGAATTCGGAATGGCAATTGGAATTGATTCACATTTGACCCAAAACAAGAATAAAAAAAGAATCTATGAATGGATCGCCTTCGGCGGAAAAGCCGAGGATTTTGGTATGGACGGAGAGAAAGATCATCTCAGAACCCGTGCTTATAACCACTTCCATGATCCTCTTAGGCCGTGGTCTGAAGCCGGCTTTGATAATCTTACGAATATTATTTACCGTGAATATTACGGCAGAGGATCCGTTTTCGCCGAAATCCTTTGGGGCTTCACGTCGGGTTACCAAGATTTTCCACAAGTTACAGATACAACCGGAGATTGGTCTTGGGGCAAAGCCAGAGAGTATTATTACATGTATTTAACTGGGGAAGGCAAAGACGCTAATGGTAATGCCGTAACCTTGACACAAGAACAAAGAGAAGCCGCGTTTGCTAACTGTTTTCAGGCGGTAGGCCAGATCATGCACCTGTTGGAAGATACTTCTGTGCCGTTGCATACCCGAAATGATCTGCATGTTTTTCCAATAACAAAGATTCCCTTCAAGGATAAAGATTTGCCTGTTCCGATTGGTCGGTGGACCTATGAGACCTTCACTATCAAAAATCTAAATATTTTAGATTTCAATCCGGATATGCCTGGTGACCTGCCACCAGCTGAGCTTCTCAGCAGTCCGAACCCGGACTCAACCTTTGGAAATATCACTCCAGATAGTGGCCTTTTTGACCGAAATATGTACACTGGGTCACTACCAATTGTCGACGATCCTACTATAGGACTGGCCGAGTATTCCAACGCCTACTTTTTAACTCAGGACACCATTTGGCGAAAATACGCTCATCCAGCAAAGGAAAACACGACCTATGCCGATATTGACTGGTTTAGAGATGCAGAAAGGGTAGATGCCGAAGATGGTAAACCCGACAACCGCATTTACATTAAATATAAAGAAGGTGTCGGGACCGATATCGAGCACCTTTTGGCAATCCGATATTTTACCACAGAGTTAGATCGATTAGGGGAACCCGATTGGTTGTATCTAGATGCAAACCTGTTGGAAAGATTATGCAGACAAACTAATCCCCCGGGCGGTTGGCTATTCTGCCGCCTTGCTGGACTTATTTTTTTCGTGGGACCATGGCTATTGAAGAAAATGGGGTCACACCTTGAATTGAGTAATAACTTCACTGCGGTAACTGTGGCATAAAAGTTTAAGGGACACTCTATAGCAAAAGATACAAACTGGCCTACACCTACGATGCCGGAGGCAACCGCACTTCGGTGACCATTCCTTCAGGCACTACCCGCTATACCTTTGATGCTTTAAACCGGTTGGCCACGGTCACGGATGCCGACAGCAGAGTGATCACCTAAGGTTATGATGCGGTGGGCAATCGCGCCAGCGTCACCCTGCCCAACGGAACGGTCACCACCTATATCAACAGCTCTCCACCCGCCAGCTGAAGGATAATGCCGAAACGGTTACCGATGAATATAGCTATGATGCGTTTGGTTCTTTGATATCCCAGAGTGGTGCGGCTGCTAATGCTTACCTATATACCGGCGGGCAATTCGATCCCAATGGCGGGCGAAGCGCAAGATATCATAAGGGAACACTTTAAAAGCCTCAATCATCTTTTTGGTGACCCTTTTTAAAGCCCAATATCTATAATGAGCAGGCCCTTTTTTTGAAGCGATTAAAAAAATGCAAACTTTTTGCTATATACCCTTGCAGTATACTTTTTTTGCTGTATATTGTTTGTATATAGTAAAGGAGGTGGGTTATGGCTATAGGATCAGTATTTGAAAACAATCGCACTCAGGCGGTAAGACTCCCTGTTGGAACCCGTTTTCCCGAAGGTGTTAAAAAGGTTGTTGTACGGGTTGTTGGTCAGGACCGTGTACTTTCTCCGGCATCCAATACTTGGGATAGTTTTTTTCTGTCAGAAGAGGGTGTCAGTGATGATTTTATGGAAGAACGCGCTTCCCAGGATCAAGCGGAACGGGAATCTTTGTGATGTTGAAATACATGCTGGACACCAACATTGCTATTTATGTGATTAAACGCCGTCCTGTTGAACTCCTGGCGGTTTTTAATCGCTATGCCGGGCAAATGTGTATTAGCACGATAACCTTCGCAGAATTGCAGCATGGTGTCGAAAAAAGTGCCGTACCTGAAAAAAATCTACGAAAAGTTGGGGATTTTAGTTCACGGTTGGAGGTCTTGAAATATGGGACCAAGGCCGCCGCCCATTACGGAGACATTAGGGCGGATTTGGAGAGAAAAGGAAACATTATTGGCGTTAATGATCTGCATATTGCCGGCCACGCCCGCAGCGAAGGATTAACGCTGGTTTCTAATAATATTCGAGAATTTGAATGTGTTGATGGTTTGCGTTTAATCAATTGGGTCTGAATATAAGGCCTATTCGAAAAAGTTTATTGCGGTCACCTGTCCATTGAGCGGAAAAGTCTGTTCGGAAAGGGAGATCAACCAGCCGGGCAATATGTTAAGCCCGGAAAAAGTCTTTCGGAATCGTTCCAGAGTGGCAGCCATTCTCAAATTAGGTGTTTTATTTAACTTGATCTCAATCGGGATGATTGTTTGAAACGATTCTTCAATGATAAGATCGACTTCGAGATTATTGTTTGTGCGTAGGTAGAATATTTTGGGTTGCGGCCTTGGTTGAAATAAACCTTCAGTGTTTCCTGAATACAGAAATTTTCAAACTGGGCGCCCGCCATCGGGCCTTTGATCATGTGATCTGCATCGGTTAAGCCGTTCAACCCGGCAGATATAAAGGTATCTTTGAAAGTCGGTGTTTATAAGCGCTGAATAAGGTAAAGATAACACGGCAACGGTGTTCTGGTTTTGATTCGGTAAAAATTTCGAACGATATTTTCATGGAACCCGGCACCATTGTTAAAAAGCGGGGAAAAATAGATTGTCCCTTTAGGGATGGAATGGGTCATTTCCTTTTCAATCAATTCGAAGAAGGCTGGAAGGTGTCCGGCGGGCAGGTGATCACCATAGACAAAGTTGGCTGTTATTTCCACCCGATTGTATTTTTTGTTAATCGCCAACATTTTTTTAAATGCCTGCTCGATCAACGGTGCGGTAATCGGTTTTTTTAAATATTTCAGGGTTCCCGAATCGGCGGATTCAAATCCGATATTGATATACGTGTAAAAGGGCAGGGCTTGCAAGGCATCGAAAAAGGCCGGGTTTGCATCCATGAGGGCATCAACGCTGCCGAAAAGAAAAAGAAGGCTGTCGTCCATATAGGCTTTTTTCAGTTCAAGAAGTTCATAGGCCTTCTTCGCAGCAAACAGGATTAACTTCGGGTCGGCGGCCAGGGCGTCGTGCTGGCCTAAAAAAATGGCATTATAATTAGAGAGGTCCGCCCCATAAAAGGCCTTGAGCGCCTTGATCTGATCGATAATGTTTTTTGGCGTGCGGGGGGTAAAGCGCCGGTTTGATTTAACCCGGCAGAATCCGCAATTGTATAGGCATCCGTCGGCAATAACCACCGGTATTACTTCATAGTCAACATGCCGTGTATCCGGCGGAAGAACGCTGACACGCCCGCCGATGATCTCATGGAACCGCCCGGCTTTTAGGTCCAGTTCGGTCGGATTGTTTTCACCGATTTTTCTCACAAAGCGCTGATGATCCACTGGCGTTTGACGTCGCGCCAAGGTGGAAAATTTTTCAGTCCACGCCTGCCAATTCGACAGAGCAGAAATGACGGCCTTGTCGTTAAACGGATTCCGGGTAATAAAAGAATTGGTAGAATAGTCCGGGCAGGGTAAATAATACTCCCCAAACGCGTCACGAACACCGCTGTAATCCCCGGCCAAGTAATAGACCCAATCATTACCAACCGTTCGCTTGAGCCATTCCGAGGGCGGCCAGCCGTTGCCGTGGCCTTGAATAAATTTGATTTCATGGCTTAGGTTGAATTGGTAGATCCAATCGGGGGTCCTGATTTCTCCGTAACGGCCGTAGCGGATGGGATAGCTGACCTTGGTAAATCGCCGGGCGCCGGTTTTGTTTTGCGTTATGGTGAGTTTTTTCATTGATCTCGAGGCAGTTCCATTTAAACGCTAAAATGTTATCAATCAAGTCCGGATCAGGCCATTATCCGCTGATCGGTTTTTTTCGCGATACGATACATTTCTCCCTGCCGGCCCCGCCTAGTTAGTATGCTGGTATGGTTGCGTCAATATTGAACCCCGCCTGCGGCAGATTTGAAACGGGGCGACGCCGTAAAAAAGAGTTGACAATAGAGGCGGATTTTAATTACATTATAGCTATATTATAATCATTGCGACCGTTTATCGCTTTCTTAATAAATTGGAAAAAACAGGCAATTTCAGAGCCGATATTTCCGAATGATATTTCATAAGGTTGATATTATTTAATTACCATTAAAGTAAGGAGGGATCCTATGGCAGACGTACCTGAAAAAATCATGACCTGGCAGATGGTGCAGCCGACCACGAGAAATAAAGAGACCGGGGAGGTTATACCCGGCAAGCTTGAGAAAAAGGAATTGCCGGTGCCGGAACTCAAATCCGACGAGGTGCTGGTGGAAGTCGCCGGCTGTGGCGTGTGTCACACCGATCTCGGGTATTTTTATGATGGCGTGCCCACCGTATCCAAACCGCCGCTGACTTTGGGACATGAAATTTCCGGAACCGTGGTTGCCGGCAGCGAGGGATGGATCGGCAAAGAGGTTTTGATTCCCGCCGTGATGCCCTGTCGAAAATGTGAATTGTGTAAGACCGGACGGGGAAACCGGTGCCTGGCCCAGAAAATGCCGGGAAATAGTATCGGTATTTACGGGGGGTTTTCGAGCCATATTCCCGTGCCTGCGATCGATTTGTGTGAAATAAAGAATCGGGGAGATTTTCCGCTGTCGCATCTCGCTGTTGTCGCCGATGCGGCAACCACGCCTTACCAGGCCGCCCGCCGGGCCGATTTACAGATTGGCGATAATGTCATCATTATCGGTATCGGAGGCGTAGGGCAGTACATGGTTCAGGTGGCTAAAGCCCTGGGGGCGGCCACAGTCGTTGCCATCGATATCGATGCCGAAAGATTGACCCAAATACAAAAGTACGGCGCCGATGTCGCCATTAATGTGACCGACAAATCGAGCCGTGATGTTTCCGGCGAATTGAAAGCGCTCCGCAAAGAAAAAGGCCTGCCTGGTTTCGGATGGAAAATTTTCGAGGCTACGGGCTCCAAGCCCGGTCAGGAATTGGCGCTATCGCTGTTGAGCTTTACCGGTAAACTGGTGATCATCGGCTTTGGTATGCAAAAAGTCGAATACTCCATTAGCCGACTGATGGCTTTTGATGCAGAGATTATTGGAACTTGGGGGTGTCTGCCGGAATACTATTCCCATGTGCTATCGATGGTGCTTTCCGGAAAAATCGCTTTGTCGCCTTTTGTGCAAACCCGACCCATGAGTACCATAGCGGAAGTGTTTGAAGAAGCCCACGCCAAGTCACCGGATCAGCGGATTGTGCTGGAGCCGGATTTTTAGGTCGGTTTGTCGGTTTGCCGGTTTCCCCGTTCACCCGTGTGTCCGTTTTCAGACATTGTTAAAAAAAATGCTAAGATACAATTAAACCGGCTAACGGGCTAACGGGCTAACGGGCTAACGGGCTAACGGGCCAACCGGCCGCTGGCCGTACAACCATTTGAAAAGTTTTAATAACGTAAACAATAAATTGTAATTAAATGTACACATAATAAATGAAAAAAGGAGGCCTAAATGAGTTTGGATTGGATGCCTAGAGACAATGAAGATAAAGACCATGCCTTGCATCGCAACCCCTATTGGACAGACGAGGCACCGGGCGTCAAGTATGAAAAAAAACCGCTGCTCGATCCCAAAGGAAACGTGGTTGAAGGCTTGTTCGTCGCTTGGATTACGTTGAACAATCCCAAGCAGTACAACTCCTACACCACCGATATGGTAAAGGGCGTCATTGCCGGGTTTGAGAATGCGTCTCTGGACAGAGGTGTCATCGCTGTTGTGTTTACCGGAACGGGACCCTATGCATTTTGCACTGGCGGTAATACCAAGGAATACTCCGAATACTACTCCCGCCGTCCGGAAGAGTATGCCCAGTACATGGAGCTTTTCAATCATATGGTCGATGCGATCCTTTCTTGCCACAAGCCGACCATTTGTCGTGTGAACGGGATGCGGGTGGCCGGAGGCCAGGAAATTGGTTTGGCGTGTGATCTGGCCGTATCGTCGGATCTGGCTATTTTCGGTCAGGCGGGCCCCAAACACGGCTCATCCCCGGCGGGTGGATCATCCGATTTTCTGCCCTGGTTTTTGACCATGGAAGATGCCATGTGGAACTGTGTTTCCTGCGAAATGTGGTCAGCCTATAAGATGAAAGTAAAGGGCATGATTTCCAAGGTTGTACCCGTTCTCAAAATAGACGGCGAATGGGTTCGTAATCCCATGATTGAAACGGACAAGTACGTGGACGGTGGTGAGATCGTGTACGGGGAGTACAAGACCGGCCAGGCGTTCAAGGATGGCAAAGACCTTCTAAAACAGCATCAGGCCAATGCGGATTTTGAGCTATTGGACAAAGAGGTCGATAAAATTATCTGGAAGTTTGCCAACCTCTTTCCAGGATGTCTGGTTAAATCTGTCGAAGATATTCGCCAGAAAAAGAAGTTTTTCTGGGATACCATGAAAAACGATCACCGACACTGGCTCGCCGCCAATATGTCGGGAGAAGCTTTCTTGGGATTCGGCGCATTCAACACCAAAAAAATCACCGGTAAGGATACCATCGACTTTATCAAGTTCCGTCAGAATGTGGCCGATGCCAGAGACTGGGATATGGATATGTTTGCCGAAGTCATGGGAAAGCCGAAAGAATAAGAAGCGTTAACAACTCTAACCGAGTGATTAAAATGGTTTGAGTCTGGACAAAAGGGGCATGGCGGTTTCATCAATACGGTTGAAACATGTCTCTGCCCCTTTTTTACGAATGCCTCGGCATTCATGAAACACTATAGAGGAATCAGCGCATGCGTTATCCCAAAGAGTGCGTATTAAAGGGTTGCCAGGAGGTCGTGATTCGACCCTTGGCGCCCGATGATGAAGAGATGTTGTTAAAATTCTTCAAAGAGATCCCCGAAGAAGACCGCTGGTTTATGCGCTATAATGTAACCGAGCCCAGCGTAATTAAAAAATGGTTTGAATTTATCGAATCGGACACGGTGGAGTCGATTGTCGCTCTGTGTGGCGACAACATTGTCGGCCATGGCAGCCTGCATATCCGCGGGTTTGGCTCGACCCGGCATGTGGGGCGATTTCGAATCATTATTCACCCCGAATATCGATTGCAACGGCTCGGTACCTGGATAACCCTTGACCTGATTCAGTTGGCCATGGACAAGGGATTGGAAATCCTGCGAACCGATCTGGTAAAAGGACCGGAAGATGTGGCCATCGATGCCGTGCGAAAGCTCGATTTTGTTACACGGGCTGAAATCAAGAATTACGCCAAAGATCATGAGGGGAACTATTATAACTTGGCGATTATGATCAAGCGCTTGCATCGCGGCTGGGGTGATTTCTAATCTAAGGCCGGGCCTGCAAAACATGAAACCAAGCAAATCTATGCATAAATAATGGACACCTGCGATCTACCATCCCGAGAAATGCCCTGGCCGACGCCTGGTGGCCGGCTACGGATTCGTTGCGGCTGCACGCCGGAAGAAATTCAATCGTACGCTTTCGACAAACAATTCGGCACCTTTGCCCAATTTCGATCCCTGTATACCAAACGGGAAACTCTGGAAAAAATCGCCGGACATGAGGGCGCCAATGTGACCGTGGCATTGACCGAAGCAGGTACAATTGTCGGCTTCGGTGTTCTGGATTATCCCGATCCCACTGAACGATGGACGCGCCTGGGACCGAAATTAATGATGGAAGTTAAAGCCATTGAAGTTTGCCGGGACTGGCGCTCCGGGCATGTGGCCGATGCCATTCTGGGCATGCTGGTCAAACACCCGCAAATCGAAAAGATTGTTGCCTATATGGTCGGATATTCCTGGACCTGGGACCTGGACGGTACCAATAAATCGGCACAGGCCTATCGGAATATCTTACTTCGTCTTTTCGCATCTCACGGATTCGTCGAAATGCAAACCAATGATCCCAACATCTGTCTTAAACCCGAAAACCTATTTATGGGCCGAGTGGGAAAGGCTTTATCCGATGAGGTCATTCAACAATTCAAATGGTTGCGATTCGGCATCAATCCCTAAGGAGTGCGCCCTGTTTACCTGTGCTTGAAAAAGTGATTTGAGCGTTTTGAAAAGGTCCCTGGCTGGCTACCAGACGGTGCTCGACCACTCCGCAAACCATCTCCAAACAGCCACTTTTTTCTTGACATGTAGTTACGATGTAGCTAAATAGTGATTACATCGTAAACCTTTAGAATTGGGTGATTTTTGTCGATATCCCAGGTTGGGGATAGAAAAAACGGTTATATCTATTTTAAATTAAGTTGGTTACATTTTATTAAGAGAACACGGGATCGGCAAACCCATAAATTGTGGACATTAATTGCAAAAAATCAGCGGCCTGCAGGTTTTAGGTAATTTAGAAGGGGTAAAAAAATGAGGTATGCAGAGACAGGGTTTAACTTAGAGATTGATCTAACCCGGGGTAACATTGAAAAGGTCCCGTCGGATCCAAAAGATACAGAGCTTTATATGGGGGGGTTGGGTACCAATACCAAGATCATGTGGGACAGGGTTCCGCCCGAGACTGACGCCTTTTCACCTGATAACCTTTTGATATTCGGTACAGGACTTTTATGCGGGACGCCTGCTACCGGTTGTAACCGAACTATTGTATCCACTGTTTCGCCGCAGACCAAGTTGATGGCTTTTTCAATGATGGGGGGATACTGGGCCCCGGAATTAAAGTACGCCGGTTATGACAAAGTGATCTTACGCGGGAAATCACCGGATTTGGTCTATTTGTGGATACATAACGACAAGGTGGAAATACGGGATGCATCCCATTTAAAGGGCAAAGGCGCCATTGAGACCGCTGAACTTATTAAAAAAGAGTTGAAACAGCCGAAAGCTCAGGTGTCCGCCATTGGTCTGGCCGGAGAAAACAGGGTCTATTATGCTTCCGTCGAGCAGGGCCGATCCAGTGCCAGTCGGGGAGGAATCGGTGCCGTCATGGGCGACAAAGGGGTTAAAGCGATTGTTGTGCGCGGAACCCAGGACATCAATATCGCCGACCCGGAAGCGTTCATGAAACTTTGCTATGACGTGTTGGAATATATCGAATGGCGACAAGACAATCCTATTCCCGGCGTTATGCCGATTTTGGCCATTCTCGGATCACCGCAGGAGATGGCCGTCCACGATGAGAAGTGGCACACGGAGAATTTTTCCTGGGGAAATGCCCGCCTTCGACGAAAAGGGTTTTGGACCGAAGAAGTCTCAGATGAATGGTTGGAAACCATGAACGTAGCGCGTTCGCGACTGATCAGTTGTTATAACTGTCCCGTGGCGTGTGGCGCAACCATTTCCATGCCGGGTATCCCCGCTTACATGATGAAATGCTTCACAAAGCTGACCTATACCATGGCGGCCATGTCGAATCTTGATTTTGGTTTAAGAATTGCGCAACGGGCGACCGAATATGGCGTGGACGGTTATTCGACGCCGCAAGTGATGGCCTTTGCCCTCGAGCTTTTGGAAAACGGTATTTTGACGGATAAAGATTTCCCGGAAATGCCGGAGGATAGTGAGGGTCGATTTTACTACCTGTTAGATAAGATCGTCAATCGGGAAGGGATCGGGGATATCCTGGCTAATGGTACCTATTGGGCCGCTGAGGAGATTGGCAACGGTGCGGATCAATATGCACATAATAACATTAAGAAACACGAGCAGTTGCCCCTCAAGCTGTCCATGCTGAATCCCATCTATTTTCTGATGTATTGTACCGGTGAGAAAATGAACATCACGCAAATTGAGGGGCAGTTTCCCCAGGCACCTTTTCCCAAGCGAGAGCATCGGGAAAAATTTGTTAAAGATTGGTTTCAGGTCCCGGATGAAAAATTTAAACAATATTTTGTGGACTGGGAAATTCGCGGTGATAACTCAATTCCCTATTATCCTACCGTTGAGATGACATGTGACATCGTCGACTGGCAGGAGAGGATGCATTACATCGACGATGCTTTGGGCATGTGTGCCGGTTTATCATCATTTCATTTAAAACCGCCGTATCATATTCACAATATTCCGAAATTTCTATCAGCCGGCGCTGGATTCGAAATGGATGAGGATAAACTTTCACTAGCGGCTAAACGATACCGTACATTGCTCCGGGCCTTCAATATAAACCGGGGCCTGCGCCGAAAAGATGAGAAGCCACCCGAAGATCATTGGAAAAAAAGGTTTCCCGAACTCGAAAAAGAGTTGTTGGATACGTACTACACCTACAAGGGATGGAATAGTGAAGGTATTCCGACCAAGGAATCTTTACATGAATTGGACCTGGATTACGTCGCTGAGGATCTTATCAAAAGGGGGATCTTGACGGACGGCGAAGATGCAGAAAATGATGAACCGTCTGTGGCTGAAGCGACAAATTAGAGGGGAGGATACGAACCTTGAGCGAAGTAAAGAAAAAAATCATAAAAACAATCAAAATAGATCTTGAAAAATGTCATGGGTGCCGGGCCTGCGAGATGATCTGTTCCGCCTTTCATGCCAATCCCAAATATAGCAGCAATAATCCGGCCAGGTCCCGTATTCGTGTGATTCGTGATCCATTGAGAGACCTCTATATTCCTACCTACGCGGGGGAGTATACGGTTGCTGAATGTGCCGGCCGAGATAAGTACTCGATTGCGGGAAAAGAGTATGATGAGTGTGCCTTTTGCCGGGCTTCCTGTCCTTCCAGAGAAGAGTTTAAAGAACCCGATTCCGGCCTTCCATTGAAATGCGATATGTGTGAAGGCGAAGATGAACCCTTGTGTGTGAAGTGGTGTACGGTTGACGCACTCGTGGTTGAAGAGAGGGAAGAGGAAGTCGAAGAGCAAGAGGAGCAGGAAGAGTTGGAAGTCGGCCTGGAATCCCTGGCAGATAGATTCGGCATGGATAAGATACGGGACGCCCTGGCGCGACTTTCCGAGAAGGAATAACTTATTTTCCCAAAAATAGGATGAACAAAGACGGTGGAAACGGTAGCCCCCTTTATAGAAGTTATCGATGAGATCAAAGAGGCCGGTGGTGAAATCTTTAAGCTATGCTTTCAGTGCGGGCTGTGTGATGTCGTTTGCCCGTGGAATAAAGTTAGAAACTTTAGCATGCGAAAACTTATTCGTGAGGCCGCCTTTGGGTTAAGTGAAGTGGAAGGTGAAGATATCTGGCGCTGTACGACCTGCGGAACTTGCCCGGCTCAATGCCCCAGGGGTGTCAAGCAGATAGACATCAGTGTCGCCTTGCGCAAACTTGCCTCGGCTTATGAAATGTTCCCCGCCTCGGTTAAGTCGGCCCGAACGGCCAGGGCAAGCCTCATCTCCGAAGGCAATCCCCTTCAAGGAGAGCGTGGAAAACGTGCCGAATGGGCCAAAGGGCTCCCGGTAAAACCCTATGAAGAAGGGATGGAGGCCCTCTATTTTGTCGGGTGTTACTTTGCCTATGATCCTCGCATGAAGAAAGTGGCCATCGCGACAGCCAATATCCTTAACCAGGCCGGCGTGCAATTCGGGATTCTGGGTGAAAAGGAAAGCTGTTGTGGCGAGAGCATCCGAAAAACGGGCAGTGAGAACGTATTTAAGACGCTCGCCAAACAAAATATCAAGACGTTTATCGATAACGGGGTTAAGAAGATCATCGTATCATCCCCGCATTGCTATCATACGTTTAAAAACGAATATCCTGAATTCATGGTCCATTTCGAAGTTCTACATATGAATCAATATATCCTGGAACTGATTAATGAAGGCCGGCTTGAATTAAAAGGGGAACTCGAAAAGACAATCACGTATCACGACCCTTGTTACCTTGGACGGCACAACGGGATTTATAACGAACCCCGTAACTTGCTGAAAAAGGTACCCGGAGTGAATCTGGTTGAGATGGAAGCCTTTGGCAAAAACAGTCTCTGTTGCGGCGGTGGCGGTGGACGAATTTGGATGGACACGCCTCAGGAGGAACGTTTTTCCGACATTCGATTAAAACAGGCCAAAGCGACTGGTGCCCAGATTTTAGCAACTTCCTGTCCCTATTGCATCACCAATTTTGAAGAAAGCCGCTTGAACCTTGAGTATGAGGAAGTCCTGGAAGTAAAAGACATTACAGAAATTATTAATGAGATGCTATAGGTCAATTTGATAAAAAAGACGAACATTTAAGTGGTTCAAAAATATTAAAACCAAAATAAATGGAACCACCTTATTTAATGAGGAGATAGACAGTGGGAAACGACGTACTACCAAAAGAGATCGTCCAACAAATTTCCGGGGATCTCGGTAAGAGTCAATTCGGAGACGTTTTGGTGGTTGGTGGTGGGGTCAGTGGTATTCAGGCGTCCTTAGACCTTGCCACGGCCGGATTTAAGGTTTACCTCGTTGAGAAAGGACCGAGCATCGGTGGGCACATGGCCCAGCTTGACAAAACTTTTCCCACCAATGACTGCTCGATGTGAATTCTCTCACCCAAACTGGTCGAGGTCGGCCGGCATCCAAACATAGAGGTTCTCACATTTACTGAAGTTGAGCGCGTGGAAGGTGAAGCAGGTGATTTTAAGGTAAGCTTAAAAACCAAACCGCGATACATCATTGAAGAGAAATGTACAGGTTGTACGACCTGTGTGGAATACTGCCCGGTTTCATATCCCGATAAATTTAATCAGGGAATATCGGACAATAAAGCGGTCCATGTGTATTTCTCCCAGGCCATTCCCCTGGTCTCCTATATTGATGAAAGCTGTCTGTTCCTAAAAGAGAAAAAATGTGACATCTGTCGGCGTGTATGCCAGGCGGGAGCCATCGATTTTAAACAGACGGAAAAAAAAGCGGATGTGAATGTGGGGGCGATTATTCTCTCTTCGGGGATAACCCCGTTTGATCCATCTGTGAGGGATGAATATGCCTACACGACAACCCAAAACGTTGTCACCAGTATGGACTATGAACGCCTGTTGTCATCCACCGGTCCCTACGGCGGTGAGGTGCTGCGTGCTTCAGACAAAAAGCATCCTAAAAATATAGCCTGGCTGCAATGCATCGGATCCCGCAGGGTAACAGAGGGTGATAACAGCTATTGTTCCGGGGTTTGCTGTACCTATACCCAAAAACAGGTCATTTTGACCAAAGAACATCATGGCGACGCCAAATGCACGATATTTCACAACGATATCCGTTCATTTGGAAAGGATTTCGAACGATACTACCAAAGGGCTGAACAGCTTGAAGATACCCGGTTTATCAGGAGTTATGCATCCATCGCCGGCGAAAACCCTGAAAACAAGGACGTCATCGTCAGGTATGCGACGCCGGATGATGGTGTTAAAGAAGAAGAATTTGACATGGTGGTTTTGTCTATTGGATTGAGTCCACCAGCGGATTTTAAAGAACTGTCTGAAAAATTCGGAATAGAGCTTAATTCGCATGGCTTTAATAAAACTATTGATTCCAATCCCATGTTGACCAGCCAGCCAGGAATTTTTGTCAGCGGCGCATTTCAGGGGCCCACGGATATCCCTGAATCGGTTTTTTCAGCAAGCGGTGCCGGATCTCAAACAGGAGAGATGCTTGACTACCGGCGCGGTAAGTTAGCGAGGGAAAGAGTATACCCTGAAGAGCGCGATGTTTCCAACGAAGAGCCTCGAATCGGTGTCTTTGTGTGTCATTGCGGGGCGAATATATCTGCCATCGTCAATGTTCCCAACACGGTTGAGTATGCCCTGACCTTACCCAATGTGGTTTATGCCACGGAGCAAATCTTTTCATGCGCGACCAACTCCGCGCGGGAAATCACCGATCTTGCCAAGGAGAAGGGCTTAAATCGCGTGGTGATCGGCGCTTGCTCACCCAGAACACTTGAACCCCTATTTCGGGATACCCTGCGGGAAGCTGGGCTAAATCAGTATTACCTGGATATGGCCAATATACGCGAGCACTGTTCGTGGGTTCATGCCAAGCAAAAAGACGAGGCCACCGAAAAGGCGCAGGACATCATTCGCATGTCTGTGGCACGGGCTGCCTACCTGGAACCCCTGAAAGAGTTTGACCTGCCGGTCAATAAGACGGCCTTAGTGGTCGGCGGGGGGATCGCCGGCATGACCTGTGCTTTGTCCATTGCCGGGCAGGGGCACGAGGTGCAGTTGGTTGAAAAGGAAAAAGAGTTGGGCGGTGTGGCACGCCGGCTTCACACCACAATAGAAGGCATGGATGTTCAAGCGCATCTGGGTGACGTCATCAGACAGGTGTATAAAAACCCATTGATTCATGTGTCGCATGAAGCAACCATCAAGGATGTTGCCGGATACCTGGGTAATTTTACCACCACGATTGAAACCGAGGGGAGAATCAAGAACATCAAGCATGGTGCTACGGTACTTGCCATCGGCGCCGAGGAATATAAACCCAAAGAGTACCTGTATGGCGAAAATGAGCAGGTATTCACCCATCTTGAGTTGGGAGAAGAGATCGTCAAGGGTAATGAGGCGGTTACGAAGGCCGAGAACCTGGTGATGATTCAATGCGTGGGTAGTCGAAATGAAGAAAGAAATTACTGCAGCCGCGTGTGTTGTAGCCATGCGGTAAAAAATGCTTTGAAACTGAAAAAAATAAACCCGGATATGCGGATCTATATCCTTTTTAGGGATATGCGAACCTATGGATATAAAGAGGATTTTTACCGGGAAGCCTCTGAAAGTGGTGTACGGTTCATTCGCTATGAGCCGGAAGATGCTCCTCAGGTTGAAGTTGTCAAAGAGGGGGGCAAAGATGTTATCAGGGTTACCGCCTTTGATGAAATTTTAGGCCAACGGTTAGAATTGGATGCGGATATCCTCTCTTTGGCCTCAGCGGTTATCCCGTCGGAAACCACTCCGGAAGTCGCCGGTCAATTTAAGGTAACATTGAGCCCGGATGAATTCTTTAAAGAAGCACATGTTAAATTAAAGCCGGTTGAGTTTGCATCCGATGGCGTTTTCCTTTGCGGAACCGCCCACTATCCCAAACATATTCAGGAAACCATCAACCAGGCCTACGGTGCTGCCGGAAGGGTATTGACGCTGCTGTCAAAAGAGACGGTTGTCGCTTCCGGTTCTGTAGCCAAGGTCAATGAGTACGATTGTGTGGCCTGCGGCGCCTGCATTACCGCTTGTACCTACGATGCCATTCAGTTTCGTGATACCCCCAGAGGGATAAAGGCGATTGTGAATCCTATCCTCTGTAAAGGTGATGGCCTGTGTAATGCAAAATGTCCGACGAATGCAATTATTCTCAAACATTTTACCAATGATGCCCTTTTTAGCCAGATCGAAGCAGCTGTGACGGATGCGGATATCATCGAACAAATGGACGCTGCGCTTGAGGATGCATAATCGTTGATGGTTGGGCAGAGCCAATAAAAGAAAACATGATTACATCAATTGAAAAAATAACGGTCGATTAATATAGGAGGATGCAAGGGATGAGTACAGGTCTTGAATTCAAGCCGAAAATTTTAGGCTTTGTCTGCCATTGGTGAGCATACGGTGCCGCTGACCTGGCTGGAGTTTCCAGACTGCAATATTCCAATGACATGCGACTTATTCGTGTCATGTGTTCCGGTAGAGTCGACCTGGAATTTATTCTAAGGGCCTTTTTAAAAGGGCAAGACGGTGTATTTATCGGTGGCTGCAAGTTAGATGAGTGCAATTACGTGACCCATGGTAATTATGATGCATTTGCTATTACCCATATATGTAAAAAAATACTGGAACACATCGGTTTGAACCCGAAAAGGATGAGGACTGAGTTTATGTCCGGCGCAGACGGCAATCTGTTGGCCGAATATACGAATGATTTCAGCAATCAGATAAAGGAGATGGGGCCCCTTGGGAAAAGCGAAGGGCTGGATGCGAATATGGTGCGATTCAAACTGGAGGCAGCCAGAAAGCTCGTCCCCTATCTGAGGCTGCTTGAAAGGGAACGGTTCCGCGTCCCGGAAAAATCAAAGCAGGCTTACACTGAGTTTTTTGCGAGTCGTGAAGTTAACGCCTTATTTGATAAAATATTTTCAGAAAAATTGGCAATCAGTCAAATATTGTTGCTGTTGGATGAAAAACCTCTTTCAACGAGTGATATCTCTGAGCGGCTGGGACTGAACCCTTCAGAAATATCCCGGCACATGATCAGTTCATCAAGATACGGAATGGTTAAATATGACACGGCCAGCAAGTGTTACGCACTTGCTTCTACGAACTGACTTCTACGCACAGTTTTCTACATGAATAGCGTATAGGCGAATCGATCAAGAACAAAGTAAAAGTTAGGACAACGTCTATGGAAATGGAAAAAATCGACCGGATTATTGATAAACATCAAGGCAAAGCCAGTTCTTTGCTTCAGATCTTGCTTGATATTCAAAGTGAAAACAGTTGGCTTTCCAAGGATGCACTGGGTCGGGTCAGCGAGAAATTAGATGTCCCTTTAACCCGGATACAGCACATTGCGACTTTCTATAAAGCCTTCAGTTTGGTTCCCAAAGGGCGCCATAAAGTTCACATTTGTTTGGGAACGGCCTGCCATGTTCGAGGGGCCACCCGCATTCTGGATACAGTGGAAGAGGCTATAGGCATAAAACCCGGTGAAACCGACCTGGACCTGAATTTCAGTTTGGAAACCGTCAACTGTCTCGGTTGCTGTGCCTTAGGCCCCGTGATGGAAGTCGATGGTAAGGTCCACGGTAAAATGTCACCGGTCAAGACATCGGAAGCGTTAAAAACTTATGAGTAGGGGATCATTATGGCGCAGTTAAATTCGCCTGAAGCGTTACAGAATTTCAGAGAAAGAATTATTATCACGCAGAGATCCGGAGAACCCGTGCATTTCCATATGTGCCGGTGCTGGGTGTGTGGCCTCAGGTGCGGATGAAGTCATTGATATGTTTAACAAAGAGATTGAAAAAGAAAATTTAACAGCAACGGTTGAAACCAAAGGCACTGGATGCCCGGGTTTTTGTGAACGGGGACCGGTGGTGGTGATATATCCGGAAGAGATATGCTACCTTCAAGTAAAACCTGAAGACGTCCCCGAAATCGTTTCAGAGACAATAAAGGGAAAGAAAGTTATCGACCGTTTGTTGTACGAAGATCCCACGACGGGTGAAAAAGCGGTCAAAGAATCGGATATTTCCTTTTATAAAAGCCAGCAACGAACCGTTCTGTGCAATAACATCAAAATTGACTCCAAAAGTATTGATGACTATTTGGCCATTGGCGGTTACTCCGCATTGGCCAAAGCGCTCAGTGAAATGACCGATATGGATGTGTTGGAAGAGGTTAAAAAGTCCAACCTAAGAGGTCGGGGAGGGGCCGGTTTTCCCGCAGGCCGTAAGTGGGAGGGGTCCCGAAATGCTTCTGAACCGATAAAATATGTGATTGTCAACGCGGATGAAGGCGACCCCGGTGCATTTATGGACAGAGCATTGCTTGAAGGGAATCCCCACTCAATTCTGGAGGGATTGATCATCGGTGGATACGCCATCCGTGCCCACGAGGGCTATTTTTATGTCAGACAGGAATATCCCTTGGCGGTTAAGAATATTAACTTGGCCATCAAACAGGCGGAGGAATATGGCCTGCTGGGAAAAAATATCCTGGGGTCGGGTTTTGATTTTAACGTATTCGTGCATCAGGGAGCCGGGGCTTTTGTTTGTGGTGAGTCAACGGCTTTGATGACATCCCTGGAAGGTAAGGTCGGGGAGCCCCGACCCAAATACACTCGCTCTAATATCAAAGGGTTTATGGAATCGTCCCAGTGTTTTAAACAATGTTGAGACTTGGGCGAATGTACCGCTTATTGTCAACAACGGGGCGGACTGGTTTACTTCTGTGGGGACGGAAAGCAGTAAAGGAACCAAAATTTTTTCTTTGGTCGGCAAGATCACCAATACCGGTCTTGTGGAAGTACCCATGGGTATGACCTTAAGAGATATTATTTATAAAATCGGCGGCGGTATTCCGGATGGTAAAAAGTTTAAAGCAGTACAGACCGGTGGGCCGTCTGGGGGATGTATCCCGGAAGATCAGCTGGATCTGCAAGTAGGCTTTGACGAACTGACCAAGGCCGGCTCAATGATGGGCTCGGGCGGGATGATCGTCATGGACGAGGATACCTGTATGGTGGATGTCGCCAGGTATTTTATCGAATTTCTTACCGATGAATCCTGTGGCAAATGTGTCCCCTGCCGAGAGGGCTTAAGGCAGATGCACCGTATTTTAACCAACATCACCCATGGTGAGGGAAAAGAAGGCGACATTGAACTGTTGGAAGAGTTGTCTGAGACGGCCGTGGAAGCCTCCCTTTGTGCGTTAGGCAAGAGTGCACCCAACCCGTTTTTAAGTACGTTACGTTATTTCAGGGATGAGTACGAGGCCCATATCAAGGAAAAGCGGTGTCCTTCTTTATCGTGTAAAGAATTGATTGCTTATTATATTGATCCGGCCAAGTGTCAGGCTTGCATGATCTGTGCTAGAAACTGTCCGGCTGATGCCATTGACGGGGGTAAGAAAAAAATTCATATTATCGATTCGGAGAAATGTACCAATTGCGGAACGTGTTTGGAAGTTTGTCCCCCGCGGTTTAAAGCGGTCGTAAAACTTTCCGGGGAGCAGGTTCCGGATCCTGTTTCCGAAGCTGAAAGAACGATAACGAAAAAGAGTAAAAAATAATGAGCGAAATTCAATTTGAAATTGATGGAACAGAAGTCCAGGCGACTGAAGGCATGACCATCCTAGAGGTTGCCCAGGGTGAAGGAATATTCATACCAACCCTGTGTCACCATGAAAAACTGGAACCTTTCGGTGGATGTCGGATTTGTATTGTTGAAGTGGAAGATCGAGGTTGGACAAAGCTCGTTGTTTCATGCGTGTTTCCGGCGCAAAATAACATTAAGGTCAGAACTCGGTCTGAAAAGGTGGATCGAATTCGCAAGACCATCATTGAACTTCTGATGGCCCATGCCCCTGATTCGCCACAGCTAACGGAAATGGCAAAGGAGTATGGGGCGGTAAGGGACCGGTTTGAAAAAGACCCATCTTTTTGTATTCATTGCGGCCTATGCGTCAGATATTGTGCCGAGGTGGCCAAAAAGAATGCCCTCGGATTTGTCGACCGGGGCATAAACAAAGAGATCAGTTTTATTCCCGAGATTGCCGCAAAAGAGTGCAATGATTGTAAAGCGTGCTTTCCACTCTGCCCCACATCGTATCTCCAAGCAGCATTTGTGTTAACCGAATCGCTCGCATTTTCTCACTCCCCCAAAGAGCGCGCGGGAGATAAATAAAAAACAATGGGTTAAAATATAACCAAATTGTGGATAGTGTTTGAAATGAAGTCTTATTCTCCGATGTGGCCCGATATCATGGTATCAAAAGGCGGCCTCACTATTTTTTCAAGGATCAGCTCCCATTGAATGCAGGCCATGATACGGATTCATATGAGGTCCTTCGGTGTAAAGAGGGCACCTGCCGGACCCAGTCGCTCTTTTTTATCGGAGAAGAACCCCTAGTTATTCGGATCGACGGTAAACCATATTCGGTAGTGATGAGAACACCCGGAGACGAATTGTTTCACGCTGCAGGGTTTTGCCTGGGGGAGGGGATCGCCGATTCTCCGGATGATTTTGGCGCCATCGGGTATTGTGACGATTTGGACTCCAACGTTATTGATATTCGGCTAACAGACGAAAGACGCAAAAAAATACCTGAGCTACTCGCGAGAAAGGGCTTTATCAGCCAGACCAGTTGCGGAATTTGCGGTAAAGAAATGATTAAAGATCTCTATCAGGTTTTAACGCCGGCAAAAGACGGCTTTACAGTAACACTCGATGAAGTCTTTGATTGCATCCGGAAACTATCCGAAAATCAGAACTATTACCAGCATACAAGGGGTTCGCACGCCGCCATTATTTTTGATAAACAACTGGGACTGATTTCTTTTGCGGAAGATGTCGGCAGGCATAATGCGCTGGATAAAGCCATCGGCAAGGCGTTTATGGACCGGAAACTGTCTAATGCCGGCGTGCTGGTTTTATCTTCACGGATCAGTTACGAATTGGTTCAAAAAGCGGCGCGAGCACATCTGCCGGTGATGATCAGTAATTCGAGACCCACATCGCTTGCCGTGCAAATGGGTCAAACCCTCAATATGACTCTCGCCTTTCCCGCCGATGAATCCGAATTGATGGTCGTTTGTGGGAATAAACGCATTTTAGTGAAATAAGTCTTGATGGGATATGATGGTTTAGGCTTAAGAGGACCCAATACATAGGAGGACAATTTGAAAATTCTTACAACTGTGAAAAAGGTCGTTGATGTTGAATTGACCATCCGCGTTGAAAATGGCGCTATTGTTGAAGATGGGCTGCAATATGTAACCAACGCCTGGGATGAAAATGCGGTCGAAACCTCCGTGCAACTCAAGGAAAACAGTGGTGCGGAGACGACACTGGTAAGTGTCGGTGGCGGTGACAATACAGATGTGATTCGACGATGCTATGCCATGGGGATTGATAACGGCATTCATATCGAAGATCCGGCCCTGGAAAAAGCCGATTCGGCCGTTTATGCCAAAGTGTTGCAAAAGGTTTATGAGACGGGAGATTATGATTTAATCATCACAGGTAAACAAGCTCAGGATACGGATAGCGGCCAGACCGGTATCACCCTGGCCGAATATCTAGGATTACCGTGTGTAAGCAATGTGGTTGCCATCGAGGTTGTCGATGAGCAGCATATTAAGGTATCCCGCGCCGGAGACAGCGGTACCGAAATCGTTGAAGTGGCGCTGCCGGCAGTCATTACGGTGGATGTCAGCATTAACGAACCGCGACTGCCCGCCATGCGTGGTGTTATGATGGCAAAGAAAAAGAAAATCAATGTCATGGATCTGGCGACCCTGGGGCTTTCAGTGGATGAAATCAGCAGTGCCGGGCCGAAATCGGAAGTGGTTGAGTTTATGGCCTCCCAAGCCCGCCAGGGCGGACGGAAATTTGAAGGCGAAGCGGCCGAAATTACAGCCGAGGTCGTTGGGCTTTTAGCCAATGAGGCCAAGGTTATTTAACACGGTCAACCATTATTTGCTATCATCATCTACTTCGAAACGGAACGATAAGAGGAAAACAATATTATGGCTAAAATACTCGTGATTGCAGAGATAAAACAAGGTGTCGTAAAAGGCAGTACGGCCGAACTTCTGTCTAAGGCCAAGGCCATCGGTGCGGATACCGCCGTGGCCGCAATTGGCAGCAATATAGAGTCCCTTGCCGCTGAATTGGCCAATGCGGGCTCTGATACCCAATACATCGCGGATGATCCAAGCCTGGAGATTTTCTCCGCCGGGCCCTATGCCGCCTGTATTGTCGATGCCGCCAAACAATTCGACGCCGATCAGGTCTGGTTTGGTTTTTCAGAAAGCAGCAAAGCGGTTGCCCCTAGAGTTGCCGCTCAACTTGAAGCCGCTTGCGCCAACGAAATCACCGATGTGATGTTGGAAGGCGATCAAATCGAAATAATTCGACCCGCCATCACCAATAAAGTGATGCAACGGGTTAAAATCACCGCAGGTAAACTTGTGGCTGTCGTGCGTGCCGGCGCGTTTGAAGCGACCGAAGGCCTAACCGGGGCAGAAAATATGGTGAAGCTGTCCACCCCGGAACCGGATTTAAAAGCCGTCATTAAGGAACTGGTCTCGGACGCTAGCGGTGAAATCGATCTGGCCGAGGCCGATATTGTGGTATCCGTCGGGCGGGGCGCCAAGGACCAGGCCGGAATCGATCTGGTTAAAGGGTTGGCCGACGATCTTAGCGCCGGATTTGGCTCCTCCCGGGCAATGGTTGATGGTGGCTTTATGGGCCACAATAAACAAGTGGGGCAAACCGGTAAGATTGTCGCCCCCTCCCTCTACATGGCCTTTGGTATTTCCGGCGCCATTCAGCACCTGGCGGGAATGAACGGCTCCAAGGTGATTCTGGCGGTTAATAAAGACCCCGAGGCGCCCATTTTCAACGTAGCAGATTATGGTATCGTGGGTGACCTGTTTGAAGTAGTGCCGATCCTGCGGGAAGAGATTAAAAAAGTAAGAGCCTAACCGAAATATACTACTATGGCGAGATATCTATGAATCCATTTTTAATGATTCTACTGCTTTTGATTGCATTGGCAATTTTTGGCAGTACCATGTTTCATAAAATACAATTGTTAATGGCGCTTGAGCCGGCAGATCGAGTCAATCGTATCATTGAACGCCTGAAAAACCTGATGACTCTGGCCATCGGGCAAAAACGCCTGGTGGGCCGGAAAAAAGAACGGGCTTCAGGCGTGATGCACGCACTGATCTTTTGGGGGTTCTGCGTTCTCTTGATTCGTAGTATTACCCTGTATGGCGAAGGCTTTGTGAAAGGGTTTCAGCTGCCGTTTTTAGGCGATGAGTTTATCCTTGGATATCTTTATATTGCTATCAAAGACCTTATGGAAGGGGTCGTATTGGCGATGGTGATCTATGCCGTTTTTCGTCGGTTGGTCACCAAACCCAAACGGCTGCACAATACCTGGGAAGCATTTTTTGTGTTGGGGATGATCGGCGTGCTGATGATTTCAGACCTGCTCTACGACGGCGCCCGGTATCAGTTAATTACGGCCTTTGGGAATCCCGACCACCTTCATTTTTTCAATAATCCTACCTATGGCAGCGAGTTTCTTTGGACGCCGGTTACCGTGGCGTTCGCGGCATTGTTGAAACCACTCAGTGCGGATTCCATAGGGGTGATCATGGTGATCATGTTTTGGTTGCATATTATCACCCAGTTGACTTTTCTCAACTTCTTGCCCCATGGGAAACATTTTCATGTCATTACTGCGCTGCCAAACGTTTTTTTCAAAAAACTGGGATACCCGCATGAAAAGACCAAAGTGTTGGATCTTGAGGATGAAGCGGCCTGGGAAGACGAAACACTGGGCTTAAATCACATTCACCAGCTGACCTGGAAACAGGGACTGGACCTTTACACCTGCACCGAGTGTGGCCGCTGCAAAGAGGTCTGCCCGACCTACACCACGGACAAACCGTTAAACCTCCACGACTTCAACGATCGATTGAAAAACGAACTGTACGATCATGCTTACAATATTATTAAACGGTCGCGATTGGCCGAAACCATTCAACCGGATAGTAATCCTGAGCAAAATGAAAAGACCAAGGAGAAGATGGCGGCCCTGAACAGTGAGAAACAACTGGTAGGCGACATCATTGAACCCGATATGCTCTGGGCCTGCACAACCTGCCGGGCTTGTGAGGAAGTCTGCCCGGTGACCATCGAGCATGTGCCTCGCATTGTCGCCATGCGACAAGGCCAAACATTGATGGGCGAAGCCTACCCGAAAGAGTTGAACCCTGCTTTAAAAGGGCTTGAACGTAATGGAAACCCATGGGGCATTGGCTACGATAAAAGGGCCGACTGGGCGGAAGATCTGGGTGTTAAAACAATGGCGGAAGATGCCGATGTCGACTATCTTCTTTGGGTTGGGTGTGCCGGATCCTTTGACGACCGCACCAAAAAAGTGTCGGTCAGCCTGGTGAAGATTCTTCAAAAAGCCGGCGTCAGCTTTGCTATTTTGGGGACGGAAGAGAAATGCACCGGAGACTTTGCCCGCCGGGTGGGCAATGAGATGCTCTACCAGATGATGGCCGAAGAAAATATAGAGACCCTCAACAATTACAAGGTCAAAAAGATTATTACGGCCTGCCCTCATTGCCTCAACACCTTGAAACATGAATACCCGCAGATGGGTGGACATTACGAGGTGATCCATCACTCCGCGTTCATTGACGAGCTCGTCAAAGAGGGTAAGGTTAAGTTAACCCAGACACTGGAAGGTCCGCTAACCTACCATGATCCCTGTTACCTGGGACGCTATAATTCCATTTACGACCAACCCCGAACATTGTTGAAATCCATATCGAACTGGGGGCTGAAGGAGTTGGATCGACATGGCCGGGAAAGCTTTTGTTGTGGCGCCGGGGGTGGCCGAATGTGGATGGAAGAGACCATCGGCAAGCGGATCAACATTGAACGTACCGAAGAGATCGTCAGAAAAAACGTAACCAATGTGGCTGTCGGGTGCCCCTTTTGCCTGACGATGGTTGAAGACGGTATGAAAGAACTGGAGAAAGAGGAGGAAATCAAGACCCGGGATATCGCCGAACTGGTGGCGGAAAATATGGCGTAAAGCATTCAACCCACACCGCCCACTTTTAAACAACCCTCGAATTGTGTCCTTTTATTAGACATAGATCCGGGGGTTGTCTGTTTCCGGGTGTCAATTGCCTTTTCTTAATAAATCGATTAGGAGTACGATTGAAAAAATCGGCCATTCCTTCTTATTCATTAAAACATTTGTCACCGATGGTTGAAAATATAACAAAATGATAATGACGCCATGACAGATATAAACGGAACACCCGCCCACAATACTGCTCCGATCAAACACGAGCTATTTCAGGATTTCCAAAGCCTGGCCGACCGGTCTTCGGATGGGATTTATCACTATGCGGTCAGCGAGAAGCGTTACCATTTTATTAATCGACGCTTTGTGGAAATATTTGATATTGAGTGTGCCGGGTCGCGGACACCCGACGCAGAACAGGTATTCCAAAAAATTCACCCGGAAGATCGGGATGGTTTGTTGAATGACATCAACGATGCTTTGGGTAACGGCATTGATGAGGGCGAGACAAACTATCGTTTGATCCACCCTGACGGTAAAGTAAGGTGGCTCAATGATCGCTGGATTGTTTGTCGTAAAAATGGGGCGATTGGCATCGAAGGGTTTATTCGGGATATAACCGAGGAGAAACTGGCTGTCCAGGCGTTTCTTGACAGCAAGCAGAACGCACCGATTGGTACTTTTATTGTCCAGGATGACAAATTCAAATATGTTAACACCGAATTTATTCGTATTATCGGATACACCAAAGATGAGGTCTTAGATTCCAACCCTTTCACCTATATACATGAGGATTACCGGGAGCACGTTCGCCAGCAGGCCGTCGCCATGTTGAAGCGAAAGAGTACAACGCCGTATGAATTTTGTATTCACAACAAAGGCGGCGATATTCGATGGATCATGGAGACAGTGACGCCTATCTATTACGGTGGTAGGCGGGCGACCCTCGGATATTTTATGGACGTTACGCGGTTGCACCAAATGCAACTCAACCTTTCAACTTTAGGCCTAATGATTGGCACGGTCTCCCATAGCTTGAAAGGGTGCCTAACTGGTTTGGATGCTAGCCTCTATTTGATTGAAACCGGGTTTTACCGCAATAAACACGCGCGCATCGAGGAGGGGTTGGATGTCACCAAACTCATGGTTGACCGAATCCGAAAGCTTGTATTGGACATTTTATACTATGCCAAAGAGCGGGATTTACAGTTGTCGAACATCGATGTCTGGGAATTTGCCGAAGACGTTTCAACCAGCATAGAGACGCGTATTCGGGCGGCCAATGTCGAATTTAGGTGTAACTTTCCCACCAGCCTGGGGAAAATGAATATCGACACGGAAGTTATACGCCCCGCACTTATTAATATCCTTGAAAACGCGATGGATGCTTGTATCGAAGATACACGTAATAAAAACCAAATCATTACATTTAATGTTCGGGGGGAAGACTCCCAGGTTGTTTTTGACATTTCAGATAATGGGCCTGGGATCGAAAAGGATCAGGTCCCCAATATTTTCAGGCTTTTTTATTCTTCCAAAGGGAATAAAGGAACCGGTATCGGGCTATTTATCACCCGTAAAGTCATTCATAAACACGGGGGGAGCATCACTGTAAAGACCGAACCCGGAAAAGGCGCCCGATTTACTATTATTCTTCCGCGGAATCCGATTGCTGAGATTAAGTAGTTATATAATACGATGCCCCAAATAATCCGGCACCGTGCCTGGTAGACGCTACTGACCACTATTTGAGCTAATAAAATAATACGACAGACCACTTGAATATCTTAAATCGCCTACAAAAACGCTGGGCTCGGCCCAATGGCTATCGTCATGTCTTTACTATCAGCCTGCCACTGGTCGCTTCCATGGGTACCATCACCCTGATGCAGTTTACCGATCGTGTATTTCTGGCCAATTACTCGGTTGAGGCGATCTCGGCTGCGTTGCCGGCGGGTATTTTATCTTTTACGTTAATCTCTTTTTTCATGGGGGTCGCCGGTTACACGAATTCTTTTGTGGCGCAGTATACGGGTGCGCAGGCTTTGGATCGTGTCGGTGCAGCGGTATGGCAGGGTATCTATTTCTCCCTTTTCGCAGCTTGCTTTCTGGCGCTATTTTATTTTCTCTCCCATCAGCTATTTAATCTGATTGGCCATTCAGCCGATGTCCGCACGCTGGAGATTAAGTATTTCAACATTCTCACCCTGGGCGCCGGGCTGGTGGTTCTCAGCTCAGCCCTCTCCTGTTTTTACACCGGCCGGGGATTGACCTGGACCGTTATGTGGGTTCATCTAGCCGGAGCGGCACTGAACATACCCCTTGACTACTGCCTGATCAACGGCGTTGGCCCCTTTCCCGCCCTTGGCATCGTGGGTGCCGCCATTGCCACTGTTTCGGCTTCCGCCCTCATCAACCTGATTTTCATTTTGCTCATTTTCAGTCGGCATAACCGCAAAACTTTCGGAACCTGGAAAAGTCGACCTTTCGACCGCGATCTTTTCGGTCGCCTGATGCGTTACGGTCTTCCCAGCGGGGGGCAGTTCTTTTTGGAAATATTTGGATTTGCATTCTTTATTCAGATGCTCGGACGATTGGGGAATCTCGAGCTTGCCGCTACAAACATCGTATTATCGATAGAATCAATTTCTTTTTTACCCGTCTTCGGATTCCATATCGGTACTTCGATTTTAGTGGGCCAGGCCGTTGGGCGCGGGCAACCCGAAGATGGCGTTTATGCCACCACCAGTTCATTGCATATCGCTTGCATGTATATGTCGGTCATGATGACCATATTTGTTTTTTTCCCTGAACCATTGCTCGATCTTTTTCGAAATAACAGCGTTGACCCGGTCCTAACCGGCCAGATAATGGATATGGGAATCATACTGCTTCGTTTTGTGGCCGTTTTTTGTCTTTTTGATGCCGTGAACCTTGTCTTTTCCGGTGCGCTAAAAGGCGCTGGTGACACGCAATTTATCATGTGGATGATTGCCGCGCTCTCTTGGGGGGTGATGATCATCCCCGTCTATTTGGCTGTCGAGGTTTTCAAAGCCGGCATCTATACCGTCTGGATAATGGTCACTTTTTACATCGCAACCCTCGGCACCGCCTTTTATCTGCGCTACCGACATGGCAAATGGAAGCAGATGCGGATTATCGAAGTGGCACCCATCATTCGGGAGCCGCTCGCCAGCGGGCCGCGCTGATGAGGTGATTCCCCATCACCTGCTACGGTTTCATCTCATATTTTATTATTAGAGGCCTGGTTTAATGCGTTGGAAATATCGACGGTTTTTAGTCGGAACCCGCCAATATAAAAGATCAGATGAAAATCAAAATGCCGTCGTAATTATACCGGAAATAGCGATTAGGATACCAAGCGCCTGAAGTTTTTCGATTTTGTCTTTTAAAAAAATAATGGCCAGCATTATGGTTACAATCGATAGGGCAGAAGCAATGGGCGTGATTAATATGGCATCTCCAATGGTCAATCCATAATTTACGATTGCGGTTGCACCCGTTTCAATAATCCCCATTAATACAATCACTATTTTTGTTTTTGTGGGGGCTTTCGACAGGTCAAGTTTTCGTTTTGTTAGAAGAGAGAGTATCAATAGGAATATAACAATGCCAAATTTTATGAATAGGGTTGTTAATAACCATCCAAGTTCTTGAGATATAACCTCGCTGATGTTCCAAAAGACACCAAAGAAAAAGGCCCCTATAACCGCTTCTTTTACACCTGAAGAAACTTGAAACCTATGATTTCTAATATCGACCCAATTTAAGGATGTTATGACAACGCCGGAAATGATCATGAAGACGCCGGCAGACTGTATTGTGGAAAGCCGTTGACCCATAAAGATAAAAGCAAACAGCATTGTAAATACAGCCCAAAGATTCATGGTTGCGGCAACAATGGATACATTGCCTACTTCAAACCCTTTGAAGAAAAAAAGGTACCCAGCGGAATATGCAATCACTGCGATAGGGAGTAAAATGAGTACCAAGACAGGGAAGTTGGTATTTATGGTAAGGACGAATAAAAGCAGGGAGACAGAGATTAAACCGGCCAGTTGTGACCAAAAGAAAGATTTTACCGGACGTATTTGTTTGGCATAAACACCCCCTAAAAAGTCGTATATTCCCCATCCGAACATACCGCCTATTCCAGTTAATATACTGAGAATGGCGGTTGTCATAATGTCGCGTACCTCCTGTTTATTGTTTTTGTATTCGCAGCCTTGAGTTGAGCTATCTAAAATTACCTTGCCATTCAGCTGCTCGTATGGGGGGCTATCTCTGCTCAGGGCTCGCGCAAAAAATAATTTCATATTTTAAGCGCCGATGCATCCCGTCTGGCGACGTTGCGAAAGCTCGGAATATCTCGATATTCCTGCGCTTTCACGCCTTGCCAGGCGGGCGCCTCAACACTTAAAACGGTGAACTTATTTTTACACGAACCCTAAGCCAAAATCAATCGGTTCAGTTCCACGAATGCTTTTGGAGAGAACAGACGGACATTTTCTTCGATCTTATGCAATTGAGATTCTACCACACCACCGCCAATACCCTTCGGTGCATAAGCAACATAAAGAACATGATCTGTCTCCGGCATAATCGGAGATCGATTATCTTGTCCATACAATATAGAACAGTTTACACCATCCGCATCTCTCATAACCATATCTCCTACACGGATAGATTTGTTGGCGCCATTCATTTGTGTGATATGGTCTCCTTCACGCGATACATCTATCAAAATTGGTTCTTGCAGCTTTGTAACATCGTGCCCTGCGGTCAAAACAAAAGTCTCCACTTCTGCCATGAAATTTGCATCAACCAAAGGTGAAACATTTGGCAGTTTTTTTCCCTTTTGCGCGATTGATTCAACTTGAAGTTGTACATGATACGTCTTTTTAAAACGTTTGTAATATTTTTTATAAGCAGACATTACCGGAAGCACCACCAATTCCTGTCGGGAAAGCTCGCGGTACCGTTCTACCAATTCTGCTTCTATTTTTCGTTTTCGATTTTCTAGCAAAACTGATTCATGATTATTTTCTACCCCTGAAATTTCCAACAACCCTATCACTGCCCCAGAGTGCGCATTTTTCCACGCGTCTGTTTCCGAAATTAAAACCATTTTATTTCCTCAATGATTTCATTTATCGACGAATACTGTTAACATCATTCTATCGATTTGTTTAATTGCGTAGGTTTGGCAGAATTATTTTTTGTCAGAAACACAAATGGAATGGCAAATGGACCAAAAACGGCGCCCATAACAGTCCAAAACAGTGTATTTGCCCCTCTTTTGTTGGCAATACCCCAAAGTAGCCATGCGGAAGCAATACATATTATGGAAATAATTATTAAACCCGGCATAATGCAAATTCCCCCTTCTTACACCCTTTTGTCCGATTAAAAATATATAGTGATATTTTCAGGATTATCCCAAACTATTCATAATTACAAATAACATCACTCTGAACTGTTAAGTCAAGTATATCTTGCAGAGTAGAAATGTAAAGTGATGTTGATTTTTCGATCTTTTTTTGTAATGACCCAGACTAAATTTATGACGCCGTTTTCCGTGTTCTTAAACGAATTTATTTGACTCCTCATACAATGCTAACAAAAATGGCCTATTTACCATTATAAAGGATCTCAACGGCGAACTCCGAAATATCGCATTCCAGGCTTGATTTGGAACCGGTAAATCGATAAACTTCATTCAAATTTAACCTTACCGGTTTGACCTTACCGGCTACTGCGTCGATTTTTCCAATAGTGGTGGTTGCATTATGTTGCGCAAAATATCGATCAGCGGTGGTATCGACCGGCAGCTAATTCAAATATGTCCAATTTAAACGGAGGGTGGATTGTATGGATAACAATGTCTATTTTATGGACTTCAGGGCGAAAGAAGGGGAGAGCCTGATTCAGAAATTGGGCAGGATGCTCAGCGTCGCCGACATGGGGAATATCTTTGGAGCCAAAGACTTGGTGGCGGTTAAAGTTCATTTTGGGGCGCCGGGAAACACGTCTACGGTCAGGCCCATGTATATTCGGAAAATCGTTCAGGCTGTAAAGGAAAAGGGCGGCCTTCCGTTTCTCACCGATACCAACGTGTTATCGGGAATATCGCCGCCGGGCCGCGGTGACACGGCCAATCACATTCAAATTGCCATCGAAAACGGGTATGCCTATTCGGTTGTGGACGCGCCGATTGTCATTGCTGACGGCCTCAGGGGCCTTAACGAGGTAGTTGTTACCATTAACCAAAAGCGGTTTGAAAAAGTCTCGATCGCCGCTGATATTTACAATGCGGAAGCGCTGATATCCGTGGCTCATTTCAAGCTGCACGAAGGGGCCGGGTTTGGCGGAGCATTAAAGAATATCGCTATCGGATGTTCCACCCGGGGGGCGAAGCTAAGACAACATTCCACTGTCCCCCCTCAAATATTGGCGGAAAAATGCCGGGGTGTTGGTCGATGTATCAGCCATTGTCCGGCGGATGCGTTAGCATTGCATGACGGCGTCGTTCATCGAGATGACGAAAAATGTCGTATGTGTGCGGTCTGTTTTGGTATCTGTCCGAATCATGCTTTTGAAGTCGCGTGGATTCCGTCGAAAAAAGATCCTCGCTTTTATCACGAAACTAAAATGGAACACGCATTGGGGGCCTTGGCAAACAAGAAGGGGCGGGCCTTTTTTATTAACCTGATCAATCAGGTTTCTCCTGATTGCGACTGTTTTCAGCACAACGATGCCCCAGTTGTGAGGGATATCGGGATTGTGGCTTCAAAAGACCCCGTGGCCATAGATCAAGCCTCTATCGACTTGGTCAACCAGGAACAGGGGTTGCCTAATACAGCCATTAAGACGAATATGTCGCCGGGTGAGGACAAAATCAGGGGCATTTATCCGCACCATGCGGAATATGAAATGCAGCTGGACTATGCCCAGGAAATGGGAATCGGCAGCCGACATTACCAATTGATTAAAGTTTGAGCCAGACTTAGACCCTAACATTGCATAAAAAAGGGGGCGCCATGAAGGTAAGCAATATTAAAATCAGGCTCATGAGAGCGGATGACTTTGACGCTATCGTCGGAATCGACGAGAAAGTGCTGAAAACCGCCCGTCCGGAATACTATGAACTAAAGTTTGATAAGCTTTTCACATCCAAAGAGTATTTACCCACATCACTGGTGGCGGAAGACGAAAACGGCACGGTGGTCGGCTTTGTCATGGGGGAACTCTATATGGGGGAATATGGCATCTTTCAAGAAAAAGCTACCTTGGATACCATCGGCGTCGACCCGGATGGCCAGAATAGAGGCGTCGGCGAACAGTTGATCGTTGAATTCATGGATCACCTGAGAAGTCTTGGCGTGAAAAAGGTCAGTACCCTGGTCGATCTGGATGACTCTAAGCTGATTAGCTTTTTCAGCGCGAATGATTTTGGTCCGTCTAAAACCATCAATTTGGAAAGAGAAATTTGATTGTTTCGAAAATTTTTTTCAATCATTACCGGATTGGCCCTCATATCCGGCTTTTCGTAGATCACAATCTGATCGTGGGCAAATACGGCAACTTATAAATTTTTCGGTGGTTGGAAAAAAAACACCCGATTCCGATTTGGCGGGAAGCATGAGGAATACCTCTGTCAGTTGGACACCGATGGCCGTTTCAACATCGCCAATTATGGTGAATAAGGGGGCTTGCTCCTCAACCGGCCACTCTTCCAGGGAGCCCGGCGCCATGCTGGAGAGGCAGTTGAGATTGTAGGTCACCTGTAGATGGGTTTCGAGCGTCTGCAAAAGGGTGTTTAAAGCGACATTGGCGATGGTATCGAGGTAGTACTGTTCCAATATATCATCGGTTGCCCTGATCTTCTCTTCCAGCCGATTCCCCAGGGTAACCACATAGGGAAAGATCGGCCTGGAGCGATCCATTTTGCGACTCAAAATGCGGCTTTTCAGACAGGTCTCATCGATATATACGCAACCGTCTTGTATCATGGTGATCGAACATCGCCGGAACGCGATTTTAGGATCGATCAGCGACCATACCTGATCGATACAATCGACGACAAGTGCACAAGGCGCGTCCCCGGCCATATGGAGGCGCCTGAGAATCTCTTTGACGTCCGGCGATATTCTCACATTTTCAAGTACGTTCATGGGACCATGTCGACGGTATTTATGCCTCTAATAGTGTTTTGGCCAGTTTAACCGCATCGGTCGCATTCTCGGCATACCCATCCGCCCCGATTCGCTTGGCCCATCGCGTGGTAACCGGTGCCCCGCCGACGATGGTTTTAAACTTCTCTTTCAATCCTCGAGATTTCAAGGCCTCTTCAAGTTCCTTTTGACGCGGCATTGTGGTCGTCAAGAGGGCGCTGGTTCCGATAATTTGGGCATTGAATTTTTCAGCCTCATCAATAATATGGTCCACCGTCGCATCCCGACCCAGGTCTTTGACATCAAACCCGTGGGCTTTGAGCAAGGAAATGACGATGGTTTTCCCAATATCATGCACATCGCCCTCCACGGTGCCGATGATGATGCGTCCGCTGGTTGAGGCTTCATTCTCGGGCAGCGCCTTATTAATGACATCGGTGGCGGCCTGCATCGCCTTCGCGGCTTTCATCAGTTCCGGCAAAAAAAGCCGTCCGCTGCCGAATTGCTCGCCCACTTCACTGATGGCGGGTATAAATCCACTATTGATCAGCACTACCGGATCGATTCCCTCATTCAGGCCTTTTTCCGCCACCGCTGTGGCGGCATCAGGATCGCCTTTCAGGATTGCCGCCATAGCCGCCTCATAGATTTCAGCCGACATACGTTACTCCTCTCTTAAATTTATTTGATTTTATGAATTATTTTTGGGTACCTGTCCACTGCTGATACAGCCTTCCAGGAAACCTCATATTCCTAACTGCTTTTTGAAAAGTGCTACTGATCGAATAGGGATTTCTAACAAGTCTGCGATTTTAAATTTGGCGGTCATGCCTTTTGGTTTTCCCGCAATGGAAGTCACCGTGCCGATTCCCAGGTCCTCCCTGAGTTCACGCATGATTTCTTCATTGGTCAAGTCGAAGACATCAATCCCCAATTTATCGGCCACATATGTTTTGGCTTCCGCAATTTTCATGCGACGGGTCATTTGCATCCAGGCGACCAGATCTCCAGCCGTCCGAATTCCTCCCATGCAAGAAGCCATGATGTGGGCGATACCCATCCCCATGGGATCTCCGACGCCTATCTACAACCCGTCCGCTTTGCCAATTTGCACCAGGGCCTTTGATACCCGGGTGACACAATCAATGGGCGGCTGCTCCATCATGGGAATACCACAGACACCCATTCCGACATTTGCGTGCACCGGTATGGTTGACGCCCCTGAGGCGGATTTTAGAAAGGTCACCGCTCTGGAGAGGTTCCAGGGGACGGACGCTGTTGTGCTGGTATTGATCGCCATCCCGTAAATATCCGCTCCGGCCTGTTCGATAATCCGGACCTGATCTTGGGGATACATACCGGCAAGGCGTTGACCTTTGTATTCAATCTCGCCGTGCATCCCGATAATAAATTCTCCAGAGGCCCCCATTAGAATCGGTAGGTCGGGAAACATCGCTTTCAACTTTTCAACCGCCTGCAATGCTGCCAGAAAATCGGCATCTCCGGCACTGCCGCTGGTATCAAAATTGAGCCCCTCCAGCCCCACATCCGCCAGGCGCTTACCCACGAAAACAAGATCGTTGGTCAGCATCTCCGCTGCTTGCTCCTGAGCTTCGCGGGCTTCGTCGATTTTTCCTTCAGGCATTAATTCGGCAGCATTGGGGCAGGGGCCGTCCGGTTGAAAATAGAGGCCCATATTGGGTTGCGCACCATACCAGAAGGGAGCCGTGGTTGACTGGCAAATATTGTAGTAATCGTTGGCTTCAAAGTTGATAATGGGTTTGACCGGTTTATAGCTGTAATCGCTGTGCCCCATGGAAGTTGTATCCGCACCGCAGGCCCGTTCATATGTCAAGACCGCTTGTAAACGACTCATGGGCGTTCCCACACCACCCCCATCCTGGCCCGAATAGAAACTCATGGTGCAACCATCATCCGTGACGATGACCTCTTCACCGGGATTGACGCTGACGATTCGGCCTGGCTCGGCAATGATATCGAACAAAGCGGCCTGCTCTTCTGGTGATAAAGCCGGAATTTCACCCCGCCGGGCCGCATCCTCCGTTCCGGCCTGAATGTCTTCTTTGACCTCTTCGGCCGGCATCCACAGCCGTTCGCCGTCTCCCATTCTTGTTAACACATCATTATGCATGGATCATTTCTCCTTTGCGATCTTCTCAGGTAAGCCCTAAGTCTTTTTCCGTTTTCCTCACAATGGATCTGATCTGATTGAGGACCTCATCGTCAAGCGGATCAGGTTTATGGTTTTCCAGAATCCAGCGCGCCTTAATTACTGCACGTTCATAAGCAGTGGTGGCACCATCATCTTCCCAAGCTTGTCTCATTTTGCGGTCGATCAGTTCCGGTTTGGACTGATCCCGCATGCCATCAAACGTGTGGTCGTGCATGAGGTAATCTCGACCAGGACCGATCTCTTTGATCACATCGGTAGCCAGGGTGTGGTCATTGACGAGGATGCCACCCAACGTAAATTTGATCATTCGGGCGACTTCGCAATCCAACAGCAGTTGACCGTAATCGAAGGTAATGCCACTTTCCAACATTCCCAAACCATAGATCATATTGGCACCTGCCAATGCGGGGATCATCGCGGTTAGGGTTTTTTCGTGGCCTGCCTGCGTGTCGGAAATCTTGGCGTCGCCCTACCCGCCGGCCACATAGCTGGGGAGTGCATAGTAGCGCGCCAGTCGTGCTACCGCTCCGCTAATTAAAGCGCATTCGGGCGTTCCCACCGTGGCAGCCGCCATCTTCAAATCCATTGCTGTTGTGGAGCTGCCGTAAATCACTGGCGCGCCTTTTCGCGTGAGCTGCGCTAAGGTTATGCCGGAAAGGATTTCGGCATTGTGGGTGACAAGCGTGCCCGCCAAGGTTACCGGGGCCGTACCCCCGGACATGGCCATGGATAGAATGTTGCAAACCACATTGTTACGGGCGGAAGTCATTATAATTTCGCAGCAGTCGGTGATAAGTTTCAGTGGACTTACCGGGCAGGTCGTGAAGCTGACGATGGGCCGTTGCTTTAAGTTGTCCCGTCCACCGACGATGACACCGGCCATATCGAGTATTTTTTCCAGCATGTCACCGTTACCGGGTCCAAATGCACAATGTTTGGTTGTATTTGTAAGGTAGGCTTCAGCGTTGTGTAAAGGGACGCACGTTTGATCAACGTCATGGGCACCGAGGGCCTTCTCACAAAAATCTATTTCATCCAGATAATCAATGACCCTGGCTGAATCGATGAGATCCTGTTTGACCGGTTCTCGACTTTCCCCGGTGTTCAGATCGTTGATTTTCACCCCTTCACTAAAGTTAGTGAAATGCACGCGATTGCTTTCAAGGACGATATCGTTTTTTGGGTCCCGCCCTGCGAGAATCACCTTAGAAGGTGCACTGCGGATGGCTTCCTCAACCATATAGGCTGGTAACCGAACGATTTTTTCCACTTCGTCCACATCCGCGCCATTCTCTTTAAAGCAGGTTAGGGCGGACGCTTCTTCTACAAAAATTCCGGTTTGTTGCAGTACTTCCAATGTGGCCAGGTGGATCTCATCTAACTCATCGTCAGTGAGAATGTCGAGGCTCAGGCCACCGTTGCGATGTTTACCTGCATGATTGTTTCGTCTCATGGTTAAATTTCCTTAAAGTAAAAAATTTACGGAGGATACGGTTATAAAAAGACAGTGGAATTCCATTATAAATGGGCCTGCAAATAGAGGTAATCATCGGTCAATTGTCCTTTGTATACAATGGTCGCCCTTTGTAGCTCGGGACGGAGGCCGGATGTCGAAAGCATTGCCTGGTAATCAGCCGTCATCAGATTGGGGATAAACGGCCGCAATTGATTGCTGAAATAGGTGGAGCTGTCCGCGGGAAGTTCGCAGGGCAGGTTGTCAACGGCCAAAAGAACAATGCCTTCTCCCAAATGGCCGTCCACCGTCCCACCTGTTATGGGGTCCACTCGGTAACCGGGCATGTCGCTATCTGTCGATTTAACATTGCATTCCACCGAACCAAAGGTGTCGCATGTAATGTCGGCAATACCGTTCAACTTGAACCGGGCACTCTTTTGGGCCAAGGACTTGAGACCTTGGTTAGTGACAAATCTAGGATAGCGTTTTTCCCAATAAACGGCATTGACCAGCAGGGTGAAGCTTGGAAGAAAACGCTCAAAGCGGCTCTCATACCGTTCCGGGAATCCGAAATACTCATTGAGATCGAATTGGGCCTCTTTTGCTTTCGGTTTAACCAGATGCTCTTCATGAAAGATGGTTGTATAAACCGTGCGATTATCTCCACTCTTTTCTTCGACAAAAGCATTAATATCTTCTGGGGCAACGGGTTGTGTGGGTAAACAGTTGAAAATTTGCTGGGCACCTCTGGAGACATTTCCATAACCCAGAATCCCCACAGTCAATGGGCATAGTTCTGATGGAAGGCCTTCTCTTTCTATTCGTTTGCCAATGCTGGCCAGATGCACCAGCGCCTCTTCCAGGGATTCGTACTGGTGGGCGCGCCTAACTTCGGAGAAGGGCGTGGTCAGACCTTTGTCGGCCCAATGTTCGCCCATGAGTGAAAGTATATCGATGGCACCGGCCTGACCGGCGAAAGGACCGAAAAAAATTAAGCGTCGCCGCTGATCGTCGGTTATCTTCTCATAGTCGATAAGCGTCGATTCGCTATCCATGATTTTTTTCAACAGGGGCATATTCTCCTTTTGGCCCTTGATCGTATGAGAGAAAAAAACATACGTTTTGTTGGCCAAGATTTTTTCGGCGGGAATCTCTTTAATTCCCAGAATCAGATCGCCCTGGTCCATCTCTTCACATGTTTTAGCGCCTATTTTTTCGTAACGGCTTTGGCCATAAACACGTTTTTCTGATTTTTGGATCAGTACTTTTGCATTGGTTTCGCTGATAAATTTGGCCACATCATCCGGTACCAATGGTGTCCGGCGTTCCCATTTGTTTTTGTCTTCAGCCCGAATAAGTAAATTTGTCATGATTAATCCCCCCAATAACTGCGTTCATCTTCATCAAGATCGGACCTGGTTTCAATAAAACGGATATCCAATTCTTCACATGCGGCAAGAACCGGTCGATATATCTCTTCATGAACCGGGATTTCTACACCCTTTAGTCGGATTTTTCCGGCGGCGATTAAATCAGCGGCAATTGCTACCGGGTATCCTACGGTGCGGGACATGGAGCTGTCTCCCCCGGGTATGCCGCGGTCGATTAAAGTGGATTGGATGCGCTGCTTAGGCATACCCGGATATATCGCCTCGAACTCATGGTGCATCACTAATAGATCCTTTTCGCCTTCATCATATAGCAGGCGTTGTTTTAAGGTATACGCGAACATCTCAAAGACCGAAGCTGTCCCAAGATCCAATTTCCGTTGAGCTAGCAACCCCAGCCACTCCAATTTTTTTAGCGTCAGAGAATAGAGCGGAATATTCAGATGCTCGGCAATGGCCTTACGCACATCACCATCCTGGCAGTTCACGATGTTGGCCAACACTTCCCGGGGCGTTACCTCGGAAAAATCAAATTTCATTTTTCGGTTCAACAGACCGAGGTGTTTAAAAAAATCCCAGGTCTCACAATAGCCGACATTGCGCAACGTGCCGCGATACATACCGGAAGCATGTTCTAAACCGTATATCTCTTTGTACGGCAGTGCGTCCCGGTTGACATAGGCCTCGAAAACACCGGCGCCGGGGATACTTTTTAGCCAGTAGTGTTTAAAAAGGTCGCTGCCCGAGACTTCGACGACCTGTCCGTTTTCAAGGTAATGCCCATCGTTGGAGGCGGCCAACATCGCACCTTCAGGACTCCAGGAGAACTTGTAGCCCAGTGGATTGTTGTTGCTTTCCAGCGCCGGCAATCCACCACAATAAGAAAAAAAACTATCGATGGTGCCGCCGTTTTGGTGAACGGAATCGATAACCTGCATGGCTGACATGTGGTCCAGCCCGGGATCTACACCGATTTCATTTAAAAAGAGCAACCCGTTTTCGCGGGCTTCCCGGTCCATGGCAGACAACGCTTCGGACCGGTAAGATGCCGTAACCAAGTGTTTCTTGTATTCTAGGCAAAGGGCGGCAATTTTTGGGTGCAGCACCCAGGGTAACAGGCTGATAACGATGTCCGCTTTGGCAATCTCCCCACTTAATTGAGAATGGTTCTCAACGTCCATTTCAATCGCCTCGCCACGGGGCTGACCGGATATAAGCCGTTGAGCGTTTTCCACCTGCTGATCGGCTATCCGAACCTCCAACTCGGGATTTTGGATCAGATATCTAACGGTCGGACCGGCCACCAGGCCGGCTCCTAAAATAAGGATTTTTTTGAGCATTTTATTTCCTTCCTCTTTATCTCAAAAGAACATTAGATTAAACCGAATCGTCAAGGTGAAGCTTGCCGCGCTCCATCAGGTCGGTATGATCTAAAGGCGGCTTTAGCTGTTCTAAAATTTCAATGGTATGTTGACGTAAGCGGGCCTCGGCTGTCGGCCGGTTTTGTGTTTCCCATTGATCGAGAGCCATAACCGGCCAGATCGGACTCGCAAAAGGTAGACGGCGAAATAATTGTAAGGTCATATCCGTTGTCAAAAAGTTGCCTGCAGGGCCGGTCGCTTCGATCTCCGATAGCGCAACCTGTTCGGGGTCTAAGGAAAATCCTTCGCTAAACCGCCCCACCAGGCGAATGATTTCATCGGCCAGTACAACCATCGCCGGAGAGAAAGCCAAGGAGTCGAAATTGCCCCCGACGAATGGCGCTAGCCCAACTTTGCCCATACATGCGGTCAAATGATTCATCCACAACCCTTCGGCGGCTAAAAGATCTGGTCCCCAGCCGGGGCCGCTCCCCGATGTCCCCGAGTGGGGGATCTCATAAAATGCCATCATTTCGGCACAGGCCAGGTTGAGCAAATAGGTGTGCGGTGTGTATTGGCTCATCATCGATCTCATATCAAAGCCCGCCGGCAGAGAGCCCAAAATGATGGGGGTTCCTTTTTTGACCAGCTGCGAAAACAACAGGCCAGCCAATAGTTCGGCATTTAAAAGGGCCAGTGTCGACCCGGGGGTAATTGGCGCTGTAGCGCCGGACATGCCATAATTGTTATAGATAAACGGCAACCCTCGTTCGATGGTGGCCACCATTTTTGAGACGGTTTCTTCGTTTAAGACCAGGGGTGTAATCGGATTGAAATAGGGAATCACAAACGGTTTTATCGAAAGATCTCCATGCAGTTTTTCCAAAAGATCGAGCGCAGGTAAAAACATCTTTTGTTCAGAGATTAATAGCACCAGCGGTTTGATTGTATTGGCAATCATGGTGAGGGTTGCGAAAAGATCCGCCGTTTGGGGGTCAAGGTCCTGGGCAATACCGGGGGTGGAAATCAGATCAAAACCGGGAAGACAGCTTCCCAGCTGAACCGCTGATTTTAAATGGTTGAGCGTAAAGGGGATGACCTGGTCATTGTCGGGATGCTGATAATACAAATTGGTCACCCCAATACCGAAGCGGGTTTTGTTATTGCCGGTCGATCCAAGCGTAAACGCTTTTTGCCCGTCACGTTTGAATATGTCGATCTGTGTCGGAGCGGCGGCAATCGCCCAGTTCACCATTTCAGGCGGTAGTAGAACCCGGTTATCGTCCTTGAGGGGGCATCCATTCGATTTGAATAGATCCCGGGCAGATTTGGAATCCACCTGAATACCGGTAGTTGATAATATATCCATCGAATAGGCGTGGACCTGCTCTTGCTGTTCTTTATCCAAAACCGTCATTGAAGGGCGTACGATCATGATTGTAACCTCCTATTTTTGTCGGAAGGCGCCCGCATTAATCCAACTCGATTTCTATGGTACCTTGAACGCGTTGTTAAATATGTTGTCTCAAATAGGGCGACATTTACCAAGGTCGCTTGCACCTGTCAAGAAAATAATATAAGAGGCATTTAAAAAACAGGTCGGGTAAAAGGGAAGATAAGATGGCCGGAGGGAACAATAGGCCTTATGGGGGGTGGATCGATATGAGATCGCGTGGACTCTAAATCCACGTAGCTCGGTGCGACACCGGGACCCCCCGCCATTTTCTCCCACATCGACGTTTCCTGCTTTTAAAATCCATTTTTCGGTATCTGTAGTTGGTCCAACAGAGCCATGTTAGGCAAAGTTATCGGTGAATAGTCCAACGAAACCATCACTCATCCAAACAAAGAAGATCCTGAGCAAGGCACTGGCGGGCGAGGCTTTGGCACACGAGGATCTGACGTATTTGCTTTCGATCCGGTCACCCAAGCAGACGGCGTTGCTTTTTAAAACCGCACAGACGTTACGCCACCGATATTTTGGCCAAATGGTTTTTCTATACGGATTTTTATATGTCAGCACATATTGTCGTAATCATTGCACCTTTTGTCTTTATCGTCATGGCAATGTAAAGGCGGCCCGATACCGCAAAACCCTGGACGAAATTATCTGTCTGGCTCAAAAGTTAGCCCAATCAGGGGTTCATCTGATCGATCTGACCATGGGCGAAGATCCGCAGTTTTATCAAAACGGCCGAGAGGGGTTCACCGAACTTATTGAAATGATAAGGGAGGTATTACAATCCGTAAAACTACCGGTAATGGTTTCCGCCGGTGTGCTTCGCGAACCCGTCCTCGATCAATTGGCCGGGTTGGGTGTCAGCTGGTATGCTTGTTACCAGGAGACCCATTCTCTACCTCTTTTTAATCGACTACGACAGGGGCAGAGTTATAATAACCGGTTTAAAAGCAAGACCATGGCTCACCGGAAGGGAATGCTGGTGGAAGAGGGCATTCTGACCGGTGCGGGAGAGACCCACGACGATATTGTCAACTCGTTGGTCACCATGCAGACATTTGGGGCGGATCAGGTCCGGGTGATGTCTTTCGTCCCCCAGCAGGGTACGCCCATGGCTGATATCCCAGATCCTGACCCAATGCTCGAATTGAAAATCATTGCCCTCATGCGCCTGTTGATGCCCGACCGACTGATTCCGGCATCGTTGGATGTCGAGGGGGTGGCAGGGCTCAAACAACGACTCGATGCAGGGGCAAATGTGGTAACGTCCCTGATGCCGGGGGACGCAGGTCTTGCCGGCGTGGCCCAAAGTGAGCTTGACATTGCCGAGGGCCATCGCAGTGTTGACGGTATCGCGGCGATTTTGAAAAACTGTGGGTTGTCCCCTGCCTCCCCGGAACAATACCGACAGTGGGTCATCAAGCGTCGTAAAAGGCTAAAGAGCTGATGGATTTTGATTCCGCAACATCTCGGCCCTCTGGGAATACCATTCGTTGGCGAGGAAGCGCCGGAAATCTATTAAATATTCGGATCGTCTTATGACTGCCAAGCAGAAAAAACCGGCCACCCGGCGATACTATAGAAAACGAGTCGAACTTTTTTTACTGATTAACAAGATAAAACTCTGGCCGTCTCGAAGGGGATTGCTGCATGGGATCAGAACCATTGAGATCCTGGGATCACAGGCGCGTGTGAGCACCCATTGCAATAAAACTTTTGTTATCAATGATTCCCGAAACTCCCGCGCAGCCCGATGGTTACGCAACAAATGGTTCCACGGTGCTTGCCCGGTTTGCAATGTGCCTGATTGGAAACTTGAAAAGTATGCCGCCACCCTCTTTCGCCGTCATCACGGGTCGACCCTCAGCAAACCGTCTTAGGCCCCATTTTAAGATGTAGAGGTTATTGGGGGCGAATCCCCTATCCTAGAATATGGCTAAGGAATTGCCGACTACGTTCATGTTGCGGGTTGGTAAATATCTCTTCGGGTGGTCCCTCCTCAATCCAGTTCCCGCTGTCCATTATTAACACCCGATGGGCCACATCCCTGGCGAAATGCATCTCATGGGTGACTGCCATGATGGTCATGCCCTCGGCTGCAAGGCGTTCCATGACATCGACAACTTCGCCCACCAATTCTGGATCCAGGGCGGAGGTGGGTTCATCAAAAAGCATGACCTTGGGTTTCATTGCCAGACTTCGGGCGATGGCTACGCGTTGTTGCTGGCCCCCTGAAAGGCGTGATGGATATTCATCGCGCTTGTCATTTAGCCCCACCCAATCCAATAATTCCTCGGCATAGGGGATAGCCTCTTTTTTACTTTGCCTTAACACCGTCACGGGGCCCTCTATGATGTTTTCCAGAACCGACATATGCGGAAATAAATTAAAGGATTGGAAACACATCCCGGCCCTTTTTCGAATCTCCAACTTCAACTTCTGGGCGTTTGCGGATTGATCGCCGGCTTTAATACGCATACCATCCAATTCAATGCTTCCTGCTGTCGGCTCCTCGAGACAATTGACGCATCGCAGCAGGGTGCTTTTCCCGGACCCGGAAGGGCCCAGAATAACCACGACTTCACCGGTCTTTACCTCAAGATTTATTCCTTGAAGGACATGCAGGTCTGAGCCGAACACCTTGTGCAGGTTTTCAATCATAATGATGGGTTGTTCCCTATCCATTAGCACCCCTCCTATCCCCGCGAGCCATATAGGCTTCGATACGCTCTTGCACGTATTGTAAAATAATACACATGACCCAATAGATCATCGCAGCCGTAATGAGCATCTCCAGCGATTGAAAATGGCGGCGTCCTATTTTTATGGCCCGATAGCTCAACTCCCACACGCCCATCAGCGAAACAAGTGAAGAGTCTTTGATCATGGCGATGAACTCATTGGAAACCGGCGGGATGATCACGCGCAAGGCTTGCGGAAAGATGATCCGGCGCAACGTCTGCCTTTGGGTCATGCCTAACGCTTTGGCCGCTTCGGTTTGGCCCAGTCCAATCGATTGGATACCCGCCCGCACAGTCTCTGTCATGTAGGCCCCATAGCAAACCCCCAAGGCACAAATACCGGCAGGGATAGCCGGCAGGGTGAAAATGCTCTGCATACCCGGTATACCTAAATTTTCAAGGGCTTGTCCAACCTGGGGCAGGGCCAGATACCACATGTATACCTGCACCAATAAGGGCGTTCCGCGAATCAACGATACATAGACTGCTGCGATGCTGTTGGCAATGGGGTTTCGGGAAAGACGGCCCAGCGCACCGAGTACTGCCAGAATACAGGCCAGGGTGATGGCCAGGAAAGAGACTATAAGGGTGTACCCCATTCCGGTCAGGATAAAGGGCAGCCATTTAAACATAAACTTAAAATCAACCTTGATCACCAGTAGCAGGCAGAACATTAACCCAATAATGACGGTAAGCCCGATGATTTTGGTGTATAATCTCTTTTTGTTAAGGGACTTGATCTGATCTAAAACAGCCCGGGCTTCGGAAGGAAGCGCCTGTTGCCGGTCCGCAGGCGACGGGGCGCCTTGCAGGGGGGGTGATATGTTGTCATTCATATATAATCTCCGGGAAAAGGGATATTGCAATTGTTAAAAATGTGGCTGAATAGTCTATCCATTCTATAATAAGCGGTGTCTGCAAAACGCATTGGAAATAAAGCAGTCCCTACCATTGAGGATTTGGGAATAGAAAAAGTTCGGGTATCGAGGTCGGACCCTGTGTAGGCGGTTGCGCCCGGGCGTGAGAAGGCCCCCAGTCATGGTGACAAATCAAAATGAGAAGGTGTGGTTAAAAAGGTGTTGGATCCAACCGTTAGCGCTTGTAGCCTGTTCTTAACATGTGCCATTGCTATCGACCGGTTTTCTATATGTTTGCTTAAAGGGCAGAAAACCGGTCGGATAAACAGCTGGTTATAATTTCGGAATTAAATTCGTGTCGAAAAATTGCATGGAGAGTTTAACTAGGGTGCCGTCGTCATACATGGATTGAATGATTTCATTCAATTTTGCTACCAGGGGATCACTGTTGGAACGGCTTTTATCCAAAGCAAAACAAAGCGGTTCATAGTAGGGCGGCTCGCCCAGCATTTTGATAGGACAGCCTTTGCCGCAACCTGATTTAATGGCTGCTGCGATCGTCTGCCGCGATGTAAAAATGGCATCTAAGCGCGCACCGTCACCGAGGGAAAGGTCTTCGATGTGGTTGGCATCGGTCGGGTAGGTTTTGAGCTCACCAGGCTTCCAGGTTTGGTAAGTGATCTTGGTGTCTTCGATCTGCAGGTCCTGGTTCAAGTAGCGATCATTGGTTGTCTCGCCGGCAATGCCGATTTTTTTTCCAGCCAGATCTGCCAGGGATTTGATGGTGGTATTTTTTTTGTGAATAGCGAATTGCGCCGGTGAGCTGTAGTAGGGCATGGTAAAAAGCAACGCTTGTTTGCGCTCGGCGGTGGGGGTCATGGAGCCAATGGAGAGATCCCAGCGCTTTCCCCATTTTCCAGCGGTGATCAGGTCCCAGTCCGGCGTGATGAATTCCACTTTTACACCCAGTCTTTTCGCGACCTCTTTTGCGACGCTGATATCGAACCCTTCCAACTCACCCTTGTCATTCAAAAAGCTCTGGGGCGCATAATTGGCATCCGTTGATACTTTGATGACACCTGCAGCCATGATTCCATCAAGTACGTTATCCGCTGCCAACCCGTTTCCTACAATAAAACTTAACATACCTACTACCATAATCAAACACCGCAATGTCTTTTTCATCCAGTACTCCTTCTCTTTTGGGTTGTAAGGCTTCCTACTGCCTAATGCGAATAGGAACTCTAAAAGGCGCATGCTTCAGATCGGTTTATGTTAACCCTAACGTTGCACCATCACATGTCATCAAGGATTTGTTTGTATAGCCGTTTTTCCGACGTATTCAACTCCTGTTTCAAAGTACTCGTTTTGTATAGGAAATAGTGAAAAAAATCGTGCCGCAGGCTATCTCTGCCCGCTATGACAAACCAGCGGTTACGGCCCCAACTAATGCGACACTGATCCTCTTTTCCCGCTATAAACATACCACCGAGAAATTCTTTTTTATCCACTATCAGATCAAATGATCGCCCCCCTAGTTTCTGTTCGACCTCTTTATGTTGCGGGTGTTCTACCTGGACGCGAAAGGTCTTAGGAAAGGGTTCCATGAATATGCATTTTACCGGTACCCCATCTTTTTCAGCCTGCTTTAAAGTCGGTAAAAGGGTTTGGGCTTCCTGGGGATAAAGCCGGACGTAGATTTCAGAACGGGCGCCTGTTATCACCTCCTCGGCTTTTTTAAGAACACTTTGATATCCTTTAATCGTCCAGATAAAATCGTGATCATCGGGTGTTTCAATATCTTTGATCAAATTTTCCAGTTTGGCGAGATTCACCTCGTGATTGTTTCGCAATAGCTTGATAAATTCATCCGGAGGAAGAGGGATAAAAACCCCTGCACTGGTTTCGGTAACAAAACTCTTGTCCTGCAGGGTGCGTAAAACGTCATAGATGCGGGCCCTGGGGATACCGGAATATCGGCTCAATTGTGATCCATTGACAGGGTGGTGCTTAAGCAAGGAAATATAAGCAGAAATGGCGTAGTCCGATAGGCCTACATCTATATTGTATCGCTTTGGCGCCAATTGGCCTCCTTTGTTGCCACATACCGGACAAATAGTTAACAAGGGATCCGACCCATGTCAAGAGGAATCATCATAAAACGGATTCCATCAACATGGTGGCGACACCGATTTGAAGTGGATCCCATAGTAGTCTTTCTGCCAATAGTTCCCGGGCTTTGGTACTAACACCACAGGGAACACCTGGGGCGGCGATCATCGTTGTTGACCGTACCGCTTCGCTATTGATGGTGTTAGATGCTGGTGTTGCCTCAATAATGAAGTCATGGCTACCCATGGTGTCCGACAGATTTTTTGATACAATTATGCTAAAAGGAGGGCGCGATTTTTTAATAAAATGGCGACACTGTTCAGTAACCGTGTCATAAATAGTGACCGTCGCTCCCAGACGGGCGGCGTGTCGTGCGGCACTCCGGCCTACTGGGCCGCAACCGATAACCAGCACGGGTTTCGCTTTCAATCCGCCAACCATACAGGATAACCCCGTAGCAAACCCCTTTCCGGTGGACCGGTTGTTATCAACCACCCGCCGGTTGCCTAAATGAATCGCCACAAAGCGATGATCATCGGCCGATATGATGATATCAGTACGACGGTCATACGCCTCGGCGATACCGGCCATATCGGGGTGATCGGCTACAAAGGCATCGAAACCCAAATGGGATGCGATAGCACCCACCGTTTCCGCAAATGAACCTATAACCCCCTGACCGCAGGTCATTGGAACGGCGCACACCCGGCAGCCCGTTATCCGGGCTGCGGCGTCATCTTCATTGAGTCCGGCGGCCTGACCAGCCAGGTCTCTAAGGGATAGCCCCGTTACCAGGCGTAAGCGATTATCATAGGCCCAGAGGCCTTGAGAGATCGTTTCAATATCTTCTTTGTGTAGCCGAGTCATGGGTTGTTTCCATCGGTTGGAAGTGACATCTTTTTGGGCGTTGAATTCAATATTTCGGCCAATCCCAGGTCGGATCGTAGTCTATCAAAGGTATCTGCCCGTTTATCGTTTAGTTCGGCCGGCGTGTCTGCCGTGTGAATCAATGTCGCCACCCAGCTAGCCTTACCTGGCCTGTAGTTGGAGATTGCCTCGTCGGCGCCAAAAAAATCGGACTGAATTTGAACAGGTCCCGCCTGGGCCATTATGTGCTCTCCGCATAGTGTCATGATACTTTTTGATACACTAACATGTTCGTAACTGACAGGGCGGCATCGGTGATTGAGGCGTCGTGTTGCCCACGCTTCGTTGACAAATATCTCTTCGAGTAAGCTTAACATATTCGTACCGGTTGACCAAAAAACAGCCGTGGGTGTCTGGCTGGGAAGGCGGGCATCAATTTCAATAATCCAGAGGCGATGACGATCATAGATCACCTCGATATCCATGATGCCGGTCAGTTCTAAAGCTTCGGCGATTTTGATGGTGGTTTGTTCGAATTCGGTGACGACGGTGTCCGGCAAACCGGAAGGGGTTGTAACGCCCTTGCAATCATACTGTTCATCCAGATGGAGCTTGGTGACTTGCGGTGTCGCATATCGTCCCGGCCTACCGATCACTTCCAGTGAATACATCGGTCCCGGAATAAATGCCTGGGCAACAATGCCGGATGATGGCGGCACCCCCATGAAGCGTGTTATGCCCATGCGTGCATCGGTGATAATTTCAATTCCCTGGCTACCGCTTTTATCATCAGGCTTGATTAAAGCCGGAAAGTCGCACATGGGAAACGGTTCCGGGTAAGTTAGCCCCATGGCTTCAAATATTTGATTTGACAGTCGTTTAGAAGAAGAGATGGCGTAAGCCGACCGATCATGGACCAGGGGGATACCGGCGGCTTTCGCGATGTGATGTAAAGCGTTGAGTGCAGCCTGATCTTCCAGAGCTGGGATGATCAGGTCGATATCGTTGAAGAGTCCTCGAAATGCCGCTGTTTCCTGAATTTTTGTTACAACCGTGCGGTCGCAAATACCTGAAGCCGGTGCATTTGGGGTGGCATCGATAAGCAAGGTGCGCCACCCGGCTTTGGCCGCCAGGTAGGACGCCTCGATACCTTGAAGCTTCCCACCGATTATGGCAACATGCATATCGATTTCCTTTCTACCTCATTGGCCGGTGATGATTTTCGGATCTTTCAGCTCGTGGAAAAGGGTTGGATGTTTTATTAATATGTCATCTCTGATTATTAAATTGTCAGACGTGTACCATCCAAATATGCCAAGCTTCTGGACACCCGGCTCATATTTGTGTCCGGGTCACCCGCCATTAACAGCCGTTCAAGACCAAATCCGATTCCCACCCAATTGGTAATAATGCGCCAGTGATGATCCAAAGGGTGGGGGCCCATCGCACTTGATCCGAGCTCCAAATCGTCCGTCATGCCGACAATGTCGAGGGTATCGCCATACACTTCGGAGTGTTCGAAAGTCAGCTTGTAGTCCGAGATGCCGGCGCAGGCCAGTACCCGACTTGCCAACGCTTTAATTCGGTCTCGACGCGAAGAACCGGTAACACCAAACTCGGCCAGGTTCAACATCGTAAATTCATTGGTATGTCGTGCTCCCTGGGATTCTTTACGAAAGCAAGGGCCGATTTCAAAAATGCGTACCGGTTCATCCCATATGCGCAATAGATCCCGGGCAACGGCATAAAGATGCGGTGCCAGCATGGGGCGTAAACATTTTTTTTCGTCTAACCAAAAAACCTGCGAATTGAGGGGGTGGGCCTTGTCAATGCCCATTTTTTCCAAAGAAGACCTGGACATCATGATGGGTGTCGTCAGTTGTACAAAGCCTTCACCGGCCAGCATTTCTGCCAGCGCATTCTCAAGCCGGCACAAACGCGGGCGCCGATCCTCCTGACGAAACCGCGCCAAAAGGCGGCGTTGAACGTTGATCGCCGACTTTTCGATCTGTTGAAACCCCCCATCACGTTCTTCGGCTGTTTCAAACAACCTATCACACTGGGATTGACCGACCCCCAGCTCTTTTAGCCGCCTTTTCTGTGTACTGGAAAAACAGACTGTCATACCTCATCCTCCATCATCGATGTTAGCATCGAATAAGGCCCGCTTCCTACCCATCGAAGCGGGGACGCGTTTTTTCTGGCCCTCTTTTTGTCCAAGTGCCTCCCATGCCAAGCGGGCACGGATCATCCATAACCGTCATAACCGTAAACCAAGGTGGGGGCATCTTACGGATATCGGTTGGTTTTATTTTCATGGCTGGTGGATGTGGAATAGGGGTTACTCCTGAAATTTTCCGTCCCGGTAGGCTTCGATGAATTGGGTACAATACTCATCCTTTCCGGCGAGTGCTTCCGCGGCAATGATATTGGCCATCATCTTTTTATCCAGCGGATTAATGATCAGGCCATCCAATCCTTTGGCGATAGCCATCACGGCAAATAGCTGATTCAGTAACAACCGGTTGGGCAGGCCAAAGGAGATGTTGGACAGGCCGCACATGGTATGGATGCCGGGGAAGTTGTTGATAATCGCTTCGATGGCGTTTAAAAAACCGATGCCGAAATCCGTGTTTGTGGCGATGGGCTGGACCAGCGGATCGACAAAAATATTGTCGATATCTACATTGTTTTGAAGAAGACTGTTGACCAATTTATCGGCAATTACCAATCGGTCGTCAACGGTTTCGGGCATGCCTTTATCACTCATACATAGGGCGACCACCTTGAAATCCGTACCGGCGACAATGGGCATCAAGGCATCATAGCGCTCTTTTTCCAAGGAGATGGAATTAATCATGGGGGTTCCCTTGTGTGCCGATAAAGCAGACTCAATAGCGGTCGGACTTGGGCTGTCAATGCTGCAAGGCAAATCGACGACTTGTTGGACATTGTCGACAAGCCATTTGATATATTCCGGCTCTTCCTCGACAAAAATGCCGGCATTAACATCTATAAAATCAGCACCCGCTTCCTTTTGATCCAATGCGATTTTTTTGATACTTTCAGAATCTCCATTGGATATAGCCTCGCCAATTTTTTTTCGGCTGGCATTGATCAACTCTCCCACGATAAACATATTTTCGTCTCCTCTCTATTTGAACGATAATGATGGCACATTGTCTGAAACCCAATGATGGTCGCTAACTTCGGATACCTCGGTTTTAAGTTTCCGTTTAAAGGGTTTTGTGATTCTCATGACTACGGTTGTCACAAATAGGACAACTTGTACTCTCGTCCGTTGGTCGTGTCAAGATGAAAATGGAACAAGCCGAGGCGCCCGAAAGTGTCACTAAAAATACCATCTGATGCGAACCACCGAAGCATGATCCTTTGCGGTGTCTTTAGGCGCTGTCGTTTGCCATAAGGGCGGAGCCATTTTAACCGAACATTTTGGCGCTTGATTTGAAGCGGAGAACCCGGTAGAGATTATTCCGACTTGTTAAAACCTCTTGTACCGGCCGGATGGTGCATCTGGTTTGACAGACAGAAAATGGCATTTCAGATTGATAAAGGAGTCAAATGAATACCGTTTCAAAAAATAACCAGCCGACATCGATATTTAGGCAAATTATTTCGGGAAAGCCATTTATCATTGGTGTTGCCGTGCTGTTGGTTTATACGCTGGCCGGGTTTTTTTTAGCTCCCTATCTCGTTAAAGGCCAGCTGGAAGGTTACGTCAAACGTAATCTCGGCCGCCAATTGACTATTAAAAAGGTGCACGTCAATCCTTTTGCGCTGAGTCTAGAGCTCAAAGACGTGGCGCTTCTCGAGGCGGATGGGACCCACCTGTTTTCATTTAACCGTTTTTTGGCGAACTTTGAACTAAAGAGTTTGCTGCGGCGGGCCTGGACATTTGGCGAGATTGGGCTGACTCGGCCTGAATTATCCATTCGCCTCGAACCTGATGGCGGGATGAATCTGGGGCGCCTGATTTCCGATGCTTCAAAAAAGGACGAAGCCGAGACGACACCCGCCAACAATGATGTCGAAGAGAAGGGGCTACCGCGGTTATCCTTCGATCGTATTTATATTAGTGATGGGCATCTTTTGTTTGCCGATCAGTCGGATGCGACCCCTGCCGAAATTCAGATGGATCCCATTGATCTTGAAATTAGCGATTTAAGCACGATACCGGAAAAGGAAGGGGCGCACACCATAGCGGTCGCTCTGCCAAAGGGTGGGACGCTCAAGTGGGAGGGTACCACATCATTGGCGCCTTTTGAATCCAAGGGCACCTTGGCGCTGAACAATTTTAAGGAAAGTATCATTTGGTTATTTCTACAAGATGAGTTGAACCTGGTTCAGCCCGCCGGTACAACCGATCTTAACATGTCTTATTTTATCAGCAACCGGGATGGAACGTTCCAATTTGTGCTGGATAAAGTGACGGCCCTGATTTCCGGGTTGCAGTTGATGTTGAAAGGGGAGGGGGAATCCCAGCTCTTGGCACTCGATCGAATCCATATGAGTGACGGTCGTTTCGACCTGGCATCAAAAAAATACAAGATCGGGCGCTTGAATATCACCGACGGCGAAGTTTTGCTCAACGTGGATAAAGTTGGACAATTTAACTGGCCACGGATTGTGGCTGAGAGCAAAAAAGCGAAAGAAGATGTGCCTGAGCCTGTTGAAAAACCCAATGACGGTGGGTTTAACCTGATAATGGATAAGATTGATCTCAATAATGTGGCGCTAAAGTATAAGGACGAAAGCCGGCAAACCCCGATGGATTTGGATATCGGCCGCGTTGATCTTTCCTTTTCATTCCAAACGGGTTCATTCCAGACGGGTAAAACCCCGCCGGAGATGCAACAAAAAACATTGCTTGAAGATATCACCCTGGCACTGGAGAAGGCGACGTTACACCAGACGGGGGAAGACGCGGCGTTGGTTGATTTGCCGAAAGTAAATATTGGCGGCGGTTTGGTGGACTTTGTCGGGAAAAAGGCCCTGATCCGCGAAATGACCTTGGACCAAGGGCAGGTGGCGTTATGGACAGATAAAGACGGCGTTTTGAATTTTAGCCGGTTTAAAGGTCGCTCAAACGATGACCTTTCTGATAATCAGGATAATAATCAGGGTGATAATCAGGATACTACTGAAGCCGATGCCCAGGACAAAAAGGCTACAAAGACAGAACCAAGCGAGGGTACCAATGAGGCTGGGGAACAAACGCCATGGTCTTTCGAACTGTCAAGTGCAAAGTTAGACAAGTTCGCCCTATCTTTTACCGATCGAAAAATTGCACCGAGTCCCGTATACAATCTCACCAACCTTTCCCTCGGCTTGAATGAGTTTAAAACCGATCCGGATAAAGATTTCAATTTCGACTTTTCTTTTGATGTGAAACAGGGCGGTCGCTTTTCGGGAAAGGGCCAGGTCAATCCGTTCAAGCCCACTATCGCGGCGAATATCGATTTGGCTTCTTTGGATTTATCACCACTGGAAGCATATCTGCAATCGGTCGCTAAAGTGGCTCTGGACTCGGGGAATTTATCCATTAAGGGGGACTTTAAGTATGGCATCTTCCAACCCGGGGCATTGGGCTTTACCGGTCAGGCGGGTATGGAAAAATTGCAGGTGACACTGCCGAAAACCAAAGAGACATTGGTGTCTTGGAAACAATTCGACACGCGCGGCATCAAGTATTCGACCTTTCCACCCGGCTTGGTGATCAATGAAATGAAATTGTCCAACCCCACCGGAAAACTGGTTATACGCAAGGATAAAAGCGTTAACTTTAGCGATGTCATTGTCAAGCGTGGTGAAAGTACAAAGAAGCCGGCCAAGACCAAACCTTTTCCGGTTGATATCAAACAGGTGCAGATTGAGGGGGGTAAACTCGATTTTGCCGATCTCAGCCTTTTATTTCCTTTTCACGTGGATATTCACGGGCTGTCCGGGGCTATGGCAGGCCTGTCATCGAAATCGAAAAGCCGCGCATCTGTGGACTTGAAAGGGCGGGTGCAACAATATGGGACAGTCACGATCAAGGGGAACCTGCAACCTTTTGACATTCGTCAATTCTTTGATGTGAAGATGGCTTTTAAAAACCTGGAGATGACCGAATTAACGCCCTATACGGCTGAATTTGCCGGGCGCAAGATATCGTCGGGAAAACTTTTTCTGGATCTCAACTACCGCATTAACGATAGCCAACTCGAGGCCGAAAATGATCTTATCCTTGACTATTTTGTACTGGGGGACCCTGTTGAAAACGCCAAGGCGACCAATCTGCCGCTTGATCTGGCGGTGGCCCTGATGAAAGATTCTGATGATCGAATCGATATCGGCTTACCGATCTCCGGGGATCTGGATGATCCCAAGTTCGGGTATGGTCATCTCATATGGAAGGCCATTGTTAATCTGGTGACCAAAGTAGTCGCCGCGCCGTTTAAGGCTCTGGGGGCTTTGATCGGTTCCGATGAGGAGACACTGGACACCGTCGCCTTTGATGCCGGCTACGCGGAATTGCCACCGCCTGAGATGGAAAAACTTGCCCGGCTGGCCGGTGCTCTGGGAAAAAGGCCCCAACTTACCCTCGAGATTCAGGGATGTTATGACGCTGAAGCCGATGGCACAATCATGAAGGAAATCGCACTCAAGCGAGAATTGGCTCTGCGTATGGGAATAAAAATGGGGCCTGATCAGGTTCCCGGTCCCATTAATCTTTCCGATGTTGGCGTTCAGAAAACCGTGCTGGCCTTGGCCGGGGAGCGCTTCCCCTCCGAAAAAACAGACGCCCTAAAGAGAACCTTCGGCATGTCGGCCGAATCAAAAAAATCAGCGCCCAAGCCGGGGAAGCCGAAAATAGAAGCAAAACAGCCTTCTGTAGATCCGGATGGTTTTTATTCAAAATTGTTCGAAGAACTGGTAAATAGTGAAACCCTGAATGACGAGACCTTAGTAGCTCTGTCGGTTGAACGATCTCAGATGATCATTGATGAGCTGACCCGAACAAACGGATTGCCGTTGGAGCGGACCCGGATTACCGAACCGGCAAAATCAGCAGATGTGGACAAGGGCCAGATCGCTTGCAAACTGAATCTTGGGGTGAGCAAATAACACGATGGAATGGTAGGTGTCGGGAAAAGAGGCTGGTTGTACAAATGTTGGGGTTACCCCTAGTGATAAGGATCACGGAAGCGAGTATCACTGAGGAGCCCGGTGCGGGAAAACTGCACTCCGGGATCTGTGCGGGGGGTGCCGGGTAACCGGTATCCCTACCGCGACGCACTTACATATAAGTCTTTAATCAAAATATTTCATTAAATTAAACCATTTCTGAAAGATTACAATTGTCTGTCATTTACATAAGTTCATTACTCAAATTAATATCTTTCTTTGCTGTTCAATATCTCTCCGGTCTTCTTGTCCAGCATAAAGATATAAAAGTGAATTATACAAGAAAGATCGGCCCCCTCAGAGGGCGTATTTAAAGAGATATTTTATAGATCAAGGCCAAATCACGGATCAATTGGGGCCATTGTTGAAAGAAAAGGACCAAATAACACATGACTGACATTGTACCCGTTGAACAAATCGCGAATAAAATTTATTTCATCCGAGGCGTCAAGGTTATGCTGGATCGGGACCTTGCCGCACTGTACGAGGTCGAAACCAAGGTTTTGAAAAGAAATGTCCGGCGACATATCGACAGATTTCCAGACGATTTTATGTTTGAATTGTCTAAGGATGAAGATCAATCTTTAAGGAGCCAATTTGGCACCTTAAAAAGAGGGGCCCATTCAAAATATTTGCCATTTGCCTTTACTGAACAAGGTGTGGCTATGTTATCCGGGATTCTTAATAGCAAAAGAGCCGTCCAGGTCAATATTCAAATCATGCGGACTTTTACCAAGCTTCGGCATATGATCACGGCGAATGCAGAATTGAAAAAAGAACTGGATGAGATGAGGAAGCAGACTGATGAACGGTTTCAAATCGTATTTGAAGCCCTTGATAAGCTATTGGCCATCGAGGAGAAGCCCAAACAAAAAATAGGTTTTTGATAAGAGGATCTATCATGCCGTCCTTTGAATGATTATTGAGCCCTTTGCGGATAGGGGAGACACTTCTATCAAACAGAATCGTTTTTCCACCTACGGTTACCAATTATACCCATGAAGATGGGACAGTGAGCGAACCGCTTATAGAATATTACACCAAGATAGCTAAAAGTGGAGTCGGTTTAACAATTGTAGGTGGTACTGCTATTTCGCAGGATGGTAACCCTTTCAAATATTGTACCCGAATAGACAGCGATAAATACATAGAGGGGCTTTCCAAATTATTCAAAGTTATAAAGCAGGCCGGTTCTTTACCGGCAATTCAAATAGTCCATGCTGGGCGACAGACATCCTCGAAGACGACGGGTTTGCAACCAGTTGCCCCATCAGCCATACCATGCCCTATCTGGCAAGAATCACCACGGAAGTTGGATATAGAAGAAATAGAAATAATAGAGGATCAGTTTGCCGAGGCAGCGCTTCGATCCAAAATCGCTGGTGCGGAAACGGTGGAGATCCATGCCGCACACGGATATCTTATAAACGGATTTTTATCCCCTTACTCAAACCACAGAAACGACATCTATGGTGGAATCTTGGAAAACAGGGCAAGGTTCTTAATAAATATACTCACGAAAACAAGAGAGCGGGTCGGTGAAGAATTCCCCCTCATCTGCCGAGTTAGTGCAGATGAGTTCGTAAAAGGTGGATTGGGACTTGATGATGCTATAGATATTGCACTTTTGATAGAAAAAAACGGGACAGATATCATTCATGTGTCCGGCGGGGTAGCCGAATCCAGACCTCACAGGGACGAGTTTATGGAACAAGGTAAATTTCTGTCACTTGCCAAGGGAATTAAAGAGGCTGTTAAAATACCGGTAATCGCCGTGGGTAAGATTCTGACTTTAAGCCAGGCTGAACAAATATTAAATGACGGTGTGGCAGATCTTGTTGCCATCTGTAGGGCTATTATCGCCGATCCAGAGTTAATCTCTAAAACAGTTGAAAATAGGGTAGGGGAAATTCGAGAATGCATCGAGTGTGGTGAATGTGGTGCTGCATTGATGAAAGACGATATGAGGATGCGTTGTTCTGTTAATGATGAATGGGGAAGCCATTGGGAAATTTCAACATAAAAAATATAAGTCCATTTACGACAAAGGTGGTTTTTGATTGATTATAATCTATGAGAGTTTTCGTACCTTTGTTGGGATAAGGCCATTATTTGATTCCCGGGAAAATTCTTATTTGATTAAGATGGCGTCGACTATCGACGAATCGTTAAAGCACTTTGCGAAGGTTGATGAAATTACTTCGGTCAAAACCAAGGGTTTTACAGAAGGATAAAAGGTCAGTGGAGTCCCAACGGACGGCTGTATAAACATTTTCAATGCCTAGTGCCTTGTAATGGCTAAATATCTCTTTAGCCATCAGTTCGCCGATTCCTTGACCCATGTACTTGGGGGCGACTCCCATTGTGGCAATCCAGGCGCTTTTTGAAATACCAAATCCCATGGTCAGAATATAGCTGATCATGAATCCTACGGCATTGCCGTCCAGTTCGGCGACCACACAAATATCGTCATTGCGTTTGGCATGTGTTTCGATAATACGGTCGAAATCCTCATCAACCGGTTTTTGAACGATATCGGCATAAATATTGCGGATGTGGGCCGCGTCTTTGGTCATCAACTTCCTGACTTGAATCTTATCCACGATCGTTCCTTTTGTTTAAATATTGGGATTATTCTTCGATACCATTTTATGCCGTTATTGCCAACTATTGTTTAGGGCTAGTCTATCCGTATAATTTTGACATTGTGTCCAACCCAGTTGGGCGGTAGATAAACCCTGCCACTATTACCGCTTAGTTTTACCTTTTTTTCAATCATCTCCTCACCCCAAATTTCAAATTTTACTTTGGTTTGGGCAGAATCCGACATCATATTATCATTCGTTGTTTTTTTCTCATCCGGCATAGAAAAACCTCTTTATCAATTAGTACCACTCAAATCAGGGCTGTCCGGTTTATTGCTGAATACGACGACATGTGAGTGGAATGCCTACCATTTTCATTACCGTTAAATGAATAACAAATAAAGCAGGTTGGTTACAAACCGAATACCATTGTGCCCAGCCAGGGTCAAGCTATTTTTTAGCTGTATTGTAGCGGTAGATAAACGTTATATCCTCAACCAATGCAATCGCGTTGCATTAAATGAGAAGGCGCGCACCCTTATTCTTTATCCAGCCTTCCATAAATACGTTTCAACGGCTTATGGTGCGAATCGTTTTGTCTTATTGCTCCGCTTGATAAAGCAAGTCTCTTTGCCATCCGTTTGGCCCATAGTAAATTGACAAAATTTAACAACGGTCGTATTTTACCGTTCATAACCATCGCCGTCTTAAAAGTATATTCATTCGAGCCATAACGATCCATATGATGAAAGAATCACCCGCGACAGGATCTATTTTCAACATTCAACGGTTTTCCGTTAACGATGGCCCCGGTATTCGCACAACGGTTTTCTTTAAGGGGTGTCCACTTGCATGTGCCTGGTGTCACAATCCCGAAAGCCAGCATCGGCGTCCTGAAATCACCTATCGTCGTCATCGTTGTATGAGTTGTGGGGCCTGTGCGGAAAATTGTCCGGCGCACGCCATCACCATGGGGGACGGGGCAACAACGGATTTAGATGCCTGCACCCGTTGCGGCACCTGCCTCGCCTATTGTTTTACGGAGGCCAGGGAAATTGTAGGGCAAAGGCAAACCTGCGCGGACGTGATGCAGGTCATCGAAAAAGATCGATCATTTTATGAGGAATCAAAGGGCGGGGTTACCCTATCCGGGGGGGAGCCTTTGGTGCAAGCCCACTTTGCCGGAGCCGTTCTTGCGGAATGCAAAAAACGGGGTATCCACACGGCCCTTGATACTTGCGGTTATGCCGAATGGGCTACCATAGACGGTCTGCGTTCCTTTGTGGATCTCTTTTTGTTTGACCTCAAAATAATGGATGATCGACAACATCGAGATTATGCAGGCGTTTCCAATCGGTTGATATTAGACAATCTGGGCAAGTTGGCCCATGCGGGGCATCGTATTATTATCCGCTTTCCCATCATTCCCGGCATTACCGATAAAAGAGAAAACATTGAAGCTATTGCGGCTTTGGCAAAGGCGTTGCCCAATATTATTCAAATTGATATATTACCTTATCACGATATCGCTATAGAGAAATATGGGCGGTTACAAAAGAATTATTCCCTCGGCCATTGCCATCCTCCCAACCGGAAGGAAATGATGGCGGTTAAATCCATGATGCGTAAAGCCAATATGCAAGTGTCGATCGGAGGATAGAATGTTGTCGGATCGTGTTTATAAGTTACGCCAGCAAAGCCTGGCAGCCGTCCCCTCATTGTCATCGGAGCGGGCGGAACTGCTCACAGAATTTTATAAAAACCATGCCGATCCCACCATGTCGGTGCCGGTACGGCGTGCGCAGGCCTTTCAATATATTATGATGCATAAAAGCATCTATATCGGTGCCGGCGAACTGATTGTCGGTGAAAAAGGGCCTTGCCCCAAAGCTTCGCCGACCTATCCGGAATTGTGCTGTCATTCGTTGGACGATCTTGATGTACTGCACACCCGTGAAAAAATAGCCTTTACCGTATCCGATGAGGTAAAGGCTTTTTACGCTAAGAAGGCAATCCCTTATTGGAAAAGCAAGACCATGCGCGAGCGATTGTTAAGTGAAATGTCCCCCGCATGGCATGATGCCTATGGGGCGGGCGTTTTCACCGAGTTTATGGAGCAGCGCTCTCCAGGGCACACAACGCTGGATGACAAGATTTATAAAAAGGGGATATTGGATTTTAAACAAGATATTGATACCAGCCTTAAAACCCTGGATTTTTATGGTGACCCTGCCGCCTATTCCAAGCAGGAGTCCTTGAAGGCCATGGCCATTTGTGCCGATGCGCTGATAATTTTTGCCGATCGCCACGCCGTGAAGGCCCGTGAGTTGGCCGAGATTGAAACGGAACTAAAGCGCAAACAAGAGCTCGAGGCCATTGCAGACGTCTGTTCGCATATTCCGGCCAAAGCGCCGCGCAATTTTTGGGAAGCAGTTCAATACTACTGGTTCGTTCATCTGGGCGTGACCACGGAATTAAACCCGTGGGACGCTTTTAACCCGGGTCGGTTTGACCAACACCTCCTACCTTTTTATAAGAATGGATTGGCCGATGGCTCTCTGACACAAGAAACAGCCCGTGATCTGCTGCAATGTTTATGGGTTAAATTCAATAATCAACCGGCCCCGCCCAAGGTTGGGGTGACTGCGGCGGAAAGCGGTACCTATACGGATTTTGCCCAAATTAACACAGGTGGGGTCAAAGCCGATGGCTCAGATGGCGTCAATGAAGTGACCTACCTGATTCTCGATGTCATTGAGGAGATGCGCCTGCTTCAACCGAGCTCGTCCATTCAGGTGAGTAAAAAAAATCCGATTCAATTCATCAAGCGGGCCGCTAAAATCATTTCTACCGGTTTTGGCCAGCCCTCTGTTTTTAATCATGACCTCGTGGTTCAGGAAATGTTGCGCGTCGGTAAAACAATCACGGACGCCCGCAACGGCGGGACCAGCGGTTGTGTCGAAACCGGTGCTTTTGGCAAAGAGAATTACAACCTGACCGGTTATTTCAATATTCCAAAAATTCTTGAATTAACCCTTCACAACGGTATCGATCCGCGCAGCGGCCGGCAGTTGGGACCGAAAACAGGGTCGCCGAATAAATTCAAAACCTTCGACAACCTGTTCTCCGCGTTTGAAAAGCAGATGCGGCATTTTATCGATATCAAAATTCGGGGAAACAACGTCATCGAGCGGTTGTATGCGGCATACATGCCGGCCCCGTTTTTATCGCTTTTCGTTGACGATTGTATAAAAAAAGGCAGGGATTACCATGATGGCGGCGCCCGTTATGACACGAGTTATATTCAGGGTGTCGGCCTTGGTACCATTACCGACGCGTTATCATCAATCAAATATCACGTTTTCGATGAGGGAAATCTCCCTCTGACGGACATGATCGAGACGCTGGATACAGATTTCGAAAACGATGAGCGGTTGCGACAGCGCTTCCTGAATAAAACCCCAAAATTCGGGAACGACGATGATTATGCCGATGATATCATGAAACGGATTTTTGATGCCTATTTTAATGCCATTGATGGGCGCCCAAATACGCGTGGGGGGCGCTATTGCATCAACTTACTGCCGACGACATGCCATGTTTATTTCGGATCGGTCATCGGCGCGCTGCCCGATGGCCGCAAAGCCGGGCGCCCATTGTCGGAAGGGATCTCGCCCGTTCAGGGTGCCGACCGCCATGGACCTACCGCTGTGATCAAATCGATTTCAAAGATGGATCATATGCGTACCGGTGGGACACTTCTAAATCAAAGATATTCACCGCAGCTACTGGATACCGAAACCGGCCTGGACAACCTGGTCCATCTCATCCGTACCCATTTCAGCCTGGATTGTCACCATATCCAGTTTAACGTTATCGATACCGAAACGCTCCGAAAAGCCCAACAGGCACCCGACGAATATCGGGATCTGATTGTTCGCGTTGCCGGATATAGCGATTATTTTTGCGATCTGTCGGAAGCCCTGCAAGAGGAGATTATCGCCAGAAAAGAGTATCAGGCATTTTAGTGGTTTGCTTTATCACAAGAAACCTCTCAAGTTGGCAGAGCCTGTTTCCGGACTGAAAGGGCCCTGATCGTCTGTGAGGATATCAATCATTCGATGCAGCAGGGAATCTGTTTTGCCGGTTACCCCTTAATTATTCGTGGCAGCATCATCTGATGGTGAGGGCAGATGGCGCGTGGATTCTGATAAGCGGCACCGGCAAACGCCGTCAGGTATTTGCGCAGGGCCGGCATGGTGACGACCTCATCCACCAAGCCATGTTGGGCGCAATACAGGGGACGTGAATAGTCGTGATATTCCTGGGCCATTTGATTCATTTTATCAATGACGGGGCCCAGATCCCGGCCGGCATCTTTCTCCTTAACCAGACGGCGGGAATAGGTGGCGGCCGCAGCGGTTTCGCCATGCATCACATAAATTTCGGATGTTGCCACGCCCAAAGTGAAGGCGTTGTGGCGATTGGCCACGGGGCCGCCCATGACGTAATGTGCGGCGGCTGTGCCTTTTCGCAGCAAAATCAGCAGTTGAGGCACATCCGTCTGCTGGATGGAGTAGATCAGGCTTTGGCCGAGGCCTAACAACTCGGCTTTTTCGGCGATATCGCCCACGTCAATGCCGGATGTATCCTGAAACCAGATGATAGGCACCTGGTCGCGGCCGCATTGAGTGACGAATTCGTTCATTTTGATCAGACCTTGTCGGTATAGCTTACCGCCGATTCCGGGATAGTCGGCATATTCAGGATAGCTCTCACCAAGAAAGCCCTGGCGATTGCCGATCACGCCCATCAAAAATCCATCGAATTTGCACAGTCCGGTATAGATTTCGGGCCCATAATCGGGTCGAAATTCCATATGCTCACTGCCGTCGACAATTCGGGAGAGCACTTCATCGAAATTGTACATCTGTTTCTGGTTAAACGGGATCAAACGGTAGAGATCATCGGCAGGAAGCCGAGGTGGCTTGGGCTCGGCGACGCGAAAAAATTTAGGGTGGTAGCCGGGCATGTCTTTCATGTAATCTTTTAATCCGTCCAGCACCTGGGTCTCTTCTTCATACACATACCGGAAAAAACCGGTTTCGTCATAGTGGATGTCCACTGATCCCGGTGGTTTGACCTTGAACTGTTTGGCCGAATTGATGAGGGCCTCGCTGCCTTCCTGGTCGAAATAGCCCTTGGGCGACATACCGCTCAGAATCCCGCCGCCGCCCACGGCAATATTACAATTTTTGTGGGCAAAGAGAACCGTGGGGCTGATACCATGATAACCGCCACCGGCCGGATTGGTGCCGTAAATGGCGGCAAGAATCGGAATGCCCAATAGCTCAAGTTCGGCGTGCCGAAAAAAGGCGGCCCCACCACCCCGGCGATCGGCATAAAATTTTTCCTGGTCGGTGAGTTTGACACCGCTGCAGTTGACCAGCCAAATGAGGGGAATATTGAGGCGCTTGGAGAGGTTGGTCGCTCTTAAAATATTATCGGATTGACCGGGGATCCAGGCACCGGCAAGATTTTTGTTGTCAAATCCAATGATAACCGCCCATTTGCCCGATATCTTACCCAGCCCGTTGAAGACATTGGTATGTCCCTCTTCGTTGCCGGCAGGATTATAAAGGGTATTGAGGGGACACCAGCTGTCCGGGTCAAGCAGGTATTCAAGTCGCTGCCAGACAGTCAGCATCCCCCGGGCATTGATTTTTTCTTCCGGGAAACCGGCTGATTTCACCTTTTCGGTTGCGTCCAGGATCAGAGCTTCGACGTCTTTAATCTTTTGAATATTATCTTCCGTGCTCTTTTTCTGGCCCTCGCTCAACTCTCGTCCAAAATGAGGCATCGATTCGAAATAAGGTCGCATATATCCGCTCCGCCTTTTTTGTTTTCAGTTATCGATAACCGCCGGGTAGAATCGCTCGAGTTCTATCCACGCGAAATCAAGCCGGTTGGGTGATTGTCAATTAGCGCCCCTTGAAATTGGGCTTTCGTTTTTCCAGAAAGGATGCAATCCCTTCCGCTTTGTCTTCGGTACCGCACGCCAGGGTGTGCAGGTACGATTCGTGGGCCAGCCCCTCGGCCATACTGCCTTCAGCATACCTTAGCACAGCCTCCTTGGCATAGGAAAGGGCCAACTTCGGCCTTGATACCAAGGTTTGGGCCAATGCGTCAACTTCCGCCATGAGTTGATCCGGTTCAACCACACGATTGACCAGACCCATGGCCAGCGCCTGATCGGGTTTGATCGGGTCACCGGTCAACACCATTTCCATAGCCCGTCCCATACCCACCAACCGGGGTAACCGCTGGGTGCCGCCGGCACCCGGTATGACGCCCAACTTGATCTCCGGTTGGCCCAGACGTGCATTGGTCGCCGCCACCCGTAGGGTGCAGGCCATGGCCAACTCAAGTCCGGTGCCCAGGGCCCAGCCGTTGATCGCGGCGATGGACGGAATTTCAAGAGCTTCAATTCGGGAATAGACTTCCTGCCGACGGCGGGTTTCCATTCGACCGCTAACGGCGTCGCGAAGTTTTAGCTCGTTGATATCCGCTCCGGCCACGAAAGCTTTTTCGCCGGCACCGGTTAAAATGAAGACCTTCAGGGTATCATCCTTTTCAGCCAGGGCGAGGGCTTGATCGATCTCATCGACGGTCTGGTTATTGACCGCATTCATCTTATCGGGCCGGTTAATGGTCATTGTGGCGATCGGCCCGTTGGTTTCATAAAGTATGTTTTCAAACATGGCTACTCTCCGTAATCGTGAAACCCTTTGCCGGATTTTCTTCCCAGTTCGCCTTTTTCAATCATCTCATCAATGAGCGGTGGGTGCTGATAGCGAGGATCGTCCAGTTTGGTTCGCAAGGTCTCCATTTTGGCACGATGAATATCGATACCGATGAGGTCGATAAGCTGTAAGGGCCCCATGGGATGATTGGCGCCGAGCTTCATCGCTTTGTCTATGTCGGCGGCCTCAGCGACACCGGACGCGACCAGCCAGGTGGCCTCGTTGAGTAGTTGGCCCAGGATTCGGCTGACGATACCGGCCGGTGCTTCGTTTTTACAGACAACCGGGTCTTTTCCCATCTGGTGTGCAAAGGCCTCTGCCATGGCCACAGTCTCCGGTGACGTTTTTTTACCGGGCATAATCTCAACCAGCTTCATGATCGTGGGTGGATTGAAAAAGTGCATCTGGATGACTTTTTCGGGCCGATTGGTGGCGGCCGCCATATCTGAAATGGAAAGGGATGTGGTGTTGGTGGCGAAAAAGGTCTCCGCCGGCGCCAAACGATCGATCTCAGCAAATACCTTTTTTTTGATTTCCATGTTTTCGACCACACTTTCAATGATGACATCGGCCGATTTGGCCGGTGATAAATCGCCGGCGGTGGAAATTTTAGAAAGGATACTGTTTTTTTCGTCTTCGGTTACCTTACCTTTGGCCACGCGTTTGGCCAGCCCCTTTTCGATGCGCGCTTTAGCCGCGTCGGACAAAGCGAGGTCAATATCACTGATTGTGGCGTTCATTCCCTGCTGGGCGCATAATTGGGCAATGCCGCCGCCCATGGTGCCGGCGCCGATTACGAGAACATTTTTTATCGTCATGTGGATACCTCCATCTATATTTTTTAGTTGAGTCTTTCAACGACCAGTGCAACACCGTTACCACCGCCGACGCAGGCACTTACCAGGCCGAACTGCACATCGCGATCTTTCATGGCGTACAAAAGTGTCGTTAATATTTTAGAGCCGGTGGCCGCCACGGGATGACCCAGCGCAATGGCCCCGCCGTTCACATTAACCTTGCTGCGATCAATATCGAGCCCGCGTTCGCAGGCAATGTATTGGGCCGCGAAAGCTTCATTTAACTCGATCAGATCAATGTCGGCCAAAGAGAGCCCGGCTTGATCCAATGCGGCCGGGATGGCCTTAATTGGAGACAGGCCAAAACGTTCGGGATCATATCCGACAAAAGCATATCCTCGAACCAGGGCCATGGGCTCTAATCCTAATGATTTGGCTTTTTCGCGATCCATGATCACCTGGGCCGCCGCAGCATCGCACAGGGCACAGGCGTTACCAGCCGTGACCGTGCCGTCACGATTAAACACCGGTCTCAATTTGCCCAGCGAATCGGCGGTGACGCCTTCACGGTAGATTTCCTCATCTTTGAATACCGTAACTTGACCCTTTCTTCCCGGTATTTCGACAGGGACGATCTCGGCCTCAAATTTTCCGGCTTTGACCGCTGCTTCCGTTTTATTATGACAATCAGCCGCAAATTCATCCTGTTCTTCGCGGGTGATTCCCAAATCTTTGGCATACGTATCGGTCAGTTCGCCCATCAGGCCGCCACCCAGGGGACACAAGAAGCCGTCATGATGCATTAAATCCACCAAAGCCCCTTTGCCCATGCGATATCCAAATCTGGCCTTGGGTAAAGCGTAAGGAACATTGTTGGCACTCTCGGTGCCGCCAACCAGCACGGTGTCGACATCTTCGGCCTTGATGGCCTGGGCTCCCATCATAAAGGCTTGAACGCTGGAGCCGCAACGCACATTCACGGATACCGCCGGTGCGTCATGGGGCACCCCGCCTTTAACGGCGGTCAGACGGGCCGGGTTAGGACCGACGCCTGCCTGCCAGGCATTGCCGAAAATTGTTTGGTCGATTGCATCCGGTGAGATACCGGCGCGCTGAATGGTCTCTTTGACGACTGCTGCACCGAAATCCGGTGCGGTCAATGTTTTTAGTGAACCACCGAATTTTCCACCGGCCGTGCGGCCAGCACCTAAAATGACTACTTCACGCATTGCTACCTCCTGAACGGGTTAAATGAGTTAACGGTTTATCATAAATCCAATTGGCTTATGTGATTGAGTATTTCGGCCCGCCGCCGCCTTCCGGGCAGGTCCAGGTGATATTTTGATAAGGGTCCTTGATTTCACATGTCTTGCAGTGCAGACAGTTGGAAGGGTTCAACTTAAGATGTCTGTCGCCGCGCGTCTCTTCGACCATTTCGTAAACCTGGGCAGGGCAAAATCGGGTGCACGGGTTTCGATACACTTCATAGCACTGGTTGGTACAGAGGTCGAAGTCACCCACGACCAGATGGCAGGGCTGGTCCTCAATGTGCTTTGTGCCCGACAGGTAGACGCCGGTGAGCTTGTCCACATAAAGTTCGCCGTCATATGTGTCACCGCCCGGGTTATCCGTAGCAACCGATTTTCCGACCGATTTTTCGATAGGTCTCATGGCAGCGTGGTCGGCTTCGATGGCCATCGGGTCTTTAATTCCCCGTCCGTCGGTTATGTACTGGGCACTTAAATGAATCAATTTGGCAGGGCCCTTTTTCGATAGAGCCTGGCAAAAATTGCGGGCTGCGTACTGCTCAGTGTGAATCCAGCTCCGTTTGACTTTGTTTTCATAGAGGCTGAGGGTTTGGCGGGAAAAATCATCTTTTTCAAAGGCTTCGATGATGGTTTCCGCTGCCAGCATCCCCGATTTCATGGCGGTATGAATCCCTTTTAGCCGCTGGGAATTCAACATGGAGGCGCTATCTCCCACAAAGAGGGCGCCATTTACCGCTAACCTGGGCATGGTGTAGTATCCACCGGCGGAGAGGGTCTTGGCCCCTTGTTGCAGTACTTTGCCTCCGGCGATGAGTTCGGCAACATAGGGGTGCTTTTTTAGTCGCATGAAGGACTTGTATGGCTCGAGCATGGCCGATGCATAATCAAGCCCCACCACCAACCCCAGTGAGATCCGGTTATTGGCCATTTTGTATAAAAAAGCGCCGCCTTTGGTATCGAGTCCCAGGGGATAGCCAAAGGTGTGGACAACCGAGGAATCGGAATGGAGAAAAGGGCTGGTTTCGGGCAGTTCAATGACTTCCTTCACGGCGGTTTCAAAGACCTGGGGCATGTGTTTGGGGAAAATGTCAAGTTTACGGTCGATTTCGCGAATCAGGCTTCCTTTGGAACCCTCACCGAAAACCGTCACACGAGCCGTTAGATCGACCCCCGGCTCATAGTTCGATTTTTTCTTACCTTCAACATCAATCCCTTTATCTCCGGTTCCCACGCCTAAAATCGAATGGCCGTTCGAATCGAAAATTACATCGGTGCCCGCAAAGCCGGGGAAAATATTGACGCCTGCTGATTCGGCGATGTCTGCCAGCCAGCGCGTAAGCTTTGACAGGCTGATAATGTGGCACCCTTTATTGTGCAGATATTTGGGAACAAACGGAACCTTATGACGCCGGTGGGCCGTTAGAAAGTAGAATTCATCCCTGCATTCGGACGACTCGATAGGACAACCTTTGTCCTTGTAGTCGGGTATCAATTCTATAAGGGCAGCTGGATCGAGAATGGCACCGCTTAAGGAATGGGCACCGATTTCATCGCCTTTTTCGATCAACCCCACTTCGATTTCGAGGCCCTTTTTCTCTGCCAGACGGGTCAAGTGGATTGCCCCGGCCAGATTGGCCGGTCCGCCGCCTATAAAAAGGACATCAAAAGGCAATTCCTCTCGCGTGTTGTCCACGGTAAATGTTCCTTATAAATAGCTTACGAGCCAGTTTCAAAACGTCCCATTTTGTCCAATCTCTGCGTCAGACTCAAATTTTAATCCTCGAAATACCCAATGTATTTACCTCAAGGGCACTTCCTTCGGGGCGCCTGTGGTTAATCCGCCTGAGGCGGATCGCCTTCCTTGACCTTGAACAAACTGAAACGTTTTTAAATTGGCTCTTACGTTTTAATTTTTTTGATTTCGCTTATTATTTCCGGAACGATTTCAGCCAGGTCGCCGACAACGCCAAGGTCGGCTTTTGAGAAAATGGGTGCTTCGGCATCTTTGTTGATGGCCACAATATTTTTGGACGTCGACATGCCGGCCAAATGCTGTATGGCCCCTGATATTCCGCAAGCAATGTATAAATTGGGCGATACAACTTTTCCCGTTTGTCCGACTTGATCGGAATGGGGCCGCCAGCCTTCATCCACTGCCGATCGTGAGGCACCTACGGCACCTCCCATCAGAGCGGCCAATTCTTCAATAGCGCCATAATTACCGCCCGTCCCCCGTCCTCCGGAAACAATCACATCCGCTTCGGTCAAGTCGACTTTATCACCGGACTCCATCTTTTTCTCAATGACCTTGGTTTTCGGGTCATCAACCGTGATTTCGATTCGATCAATCGTCCCCGACCGGGGGGACTCGTCAATGGCCATTACATTCGATCGAATCGCTATGATATGGGGCGACCCGATGATTTCAACATCAGTCAGAATTTTACCCCCGAACATCGGCCGCGTATAGATTATTTGGTCGCCGTCCATCCGCAGGGATATACAATCCATGACCAGGCCGGCGTCGAGCCTGGCGGCCAGGCGCGCCGAGAGGTCTTTGCCTTGGGTAGATGCACCGATGAGGATCACCATGGGGTTCCGGGGCTCTATCGCCTGGGCGCAAACCGAAACGTAGGATTCGGTGATGTAATCCGCCAGGGCCGAATCATCCGCCACCAGAATGGTGTCCGGGCCATATTTGGCAATATCGCCGGCCATTTCAGCCACGCCTTCACCGATGACCAATGCGGTTAAGTCCGTGTTTAAGCTGTCGGCCAGTCGTCGGCCCTCGCTGACCGCCTCGGTGGATATTTTACGAAAGGCACCATCTTGCTGTTCACAAATGACTAACACGCCCTGTGCCATCTTCATCTCCTATATGTCTAAGGTAGCGTCTAATTCACCTATTCATATTGATTAAAGTACTTTCACTTCTTCTTGCAAAACCTTGACCAGGGCGGCAGCTTTTTCTGAAGGGCCTTCGCCATCGATCATTTTTACCGCTTGCCTGGCGGGTGGTAAATTTAAGGCGGCCACCTTTACTTTCCGACCGGCGGAACCCACGGTATCAGGGGTAATTCCCAAATCGGCCAAAGTAAGGGTGTCGATCGGTTTTTTCTTGGCCTTCATAATACCGGGCAGGGAAGCGTAGCGGGGTTCGTTCAAACCCCGCTGGGTGGTAAATAACGCCGGAAGGGAGGTTTCGACCACCAGGGTGCCGCCGTCAACGACCCGGTGGCATGTGATTGTTTGATCTTCCACGACCACATCGGTTACTTGTGTTATTTGAGGAATGTCTAAAAATTCGGCGACGGATGCCCCCACCTGGTAGTTATCTTCATCCACAGCGCGCATACCGGCAATGACCAAATCAAAAGGAAGGGTCTTTATAGCAGCGGCCAGAAGTTTGCCGACGGCAAGGGCATCGCTGCCCTGTGCCTTCGGGTCGAAGATATGGACCCCTTTATCAGCCCCCATGGCCAGAGCCGTCCGAATGGTTTCGACTGCTTTTTCCGGACCGAGAGAGAGAATGGTTACTGTACCCCCTTTTGCTTCTCTGATCCTAAGGGCCGCCTCTACACCCAGTTCGTCGTAAGGGTTCATGACCCATTTAACGTCTTCGGTTTTATAGGAGACCCCGTCCTCTTCTATCTGAATCAGAGATTCGGTATCCGGTACCTGCTTTACCAGTACAACCACATCCATGATAAGATCCTTTCTACTTGGTCGATATCCACATCTTCAATTTTCAGGGACTAACGATTTGCTTTGCGATAGCCCAGTTGGTCAAGGGCAATGATCCATTTGCAAATATTGGTAGACCCCTCAACAATATAATAGGTCGGTGCATCCCGATACATTCGCGCGATGGGATACTCGGTGGAATACCCATAGGCGCCGAAAATACGCATGGCGTAGTTGACGCATTTGGCAACCATTTCCCCGGCGAATAATTTAGCCATGGCCACATCCAGCCCGTTGTCTAATTTACCCTGATCCTTGTTCCAGGCAGCCTTATATACTAGAAGTCGCGCGGCTTCAATTTCAGTTGCCATCTGGGCAATCAGATCCTGGTTCATTTGGTACATACCGATCGCTTTACCGAACTGTTTTCGATCGTTGCAATATTTTAGGGTATGTTCCAGGCAGGCCTGGGCAACCCCGACGGCTCCGGCGGCAGCCGAAAGACGGGTCTGATTTAGGGAACCAAATACGATCTTGGCGCCGTCGCCCGGCTTGCCCAGAATGTTTTCTTTGGGGATACGGGTATTGGTTAGAAAAACCTCGCCGGTTGGAGAGGAGTGCGATCCTGTTTTTTCCAGAACGGATGTTTTAACGCCATTGAAATTTTTGGGTTCCAATACAAAGGCCGAAAGCCCCTTTGATCCTTTTTCTTTGTCCGTATAAGCGTAATAAATGAGTACGTCGGCGTAAGGCGCATTGGAAATCCATGTCTTGGAGCCGTTGAGCAGCCAGTGGTCGCCCTTGTCCTCGGCCGTCGAATCCATGGCCATAATATCCGAACCTGCATCCGGCTCGGTAATCCCGAATCCGCCCACGTAATCGGCGGTAGTCAGTTTGGGAACATATTTTTTCCGTAACGCCTCATCGCCATACTTATATATGGTGAATCCACATCCAAGCGTTTGCATGTTGACCATCACGCGCAGAGAACTGGAAGCCCGGGCTATTTCTTCGGTAACGATCATGGCGGCTATCCATCCCATATCGTCGCCATCGTATTCCTCGGGAATGACTGTACCGTAAAAGCCCAACTCGCCCATGGGCTTAATCGCCTCCTTATAGGGAAAATAGTGATCCGCATCCCATTGGTCGGCATTGGGGGCAATTTTTTTGTCGGCAAACCGACGCACTTCTTTTCTAAGCATTTCCAGTTCTTTAGACATTGAAAAATCCATCGACACTCCTTTCATGTGCTTTTGATATAGCGTTAATCGCCTATTCGTAATTTATTCGAATAACCGTTTTACCTGAATGCAACCGGGCCTGGGTTCAACCCGGTCTGGATGCAACCGGGCGTTGAGATTGTAATAACAGGTTCAGTGCGTTCATTTTATTTGGCAGTATAAGCTACAATACAGCTATATTGCCATTACAATTAAGTCAAGTTAAAATATGTATAACTATCGTTTTAAACATGAATTTTGGGCGTTTGCGGCCACAGAGCAATGGGCCAACCCTGTCAAATCGAAAACGGACTCGACTTCTGCGGCAGGCCCTATACACGGGTTGCGTCCAACATCTGCTCAACACTACGAAGTACATGTTTTTTGACGTTTAGGATATGATTGGAAAGCACCTCGGTGGCGCCCTTTAAATCTTTTTTTTCAATGTGTTCAAACAAGTTCAAATGATCGGTATCCGCATTTTCCATGGACAGGGAGAAAAGGAACTTACCGCCATACTTGAGATATAACAAATCAAAAAGATTTTTCAGGGTTTGATGCTGGACCATGCAACCCGAAAGCGAGGCCAGGGTCAAATGGTATTCCGTGTCTTTAAGCAGGCGATCGTAGAGATACTCATCCTTAGAGGCCTTTAAATGCGCATCAAGGGCCTGTTTCAGGCGCTTCATTTTTACGGTGTCGAGCTGCTTAAAGGATGTTTTCAGCAGATCCAGTTCGATTAATTGGCGCAGATCGTAAATCTCTCCGACTTCCTGCAGATTGATGGATGCCGTGTAGTAGCCGCGATGCGGTTCATGGCGCACCAGTTGCTGGAATTCAAGCCATTTGAGAGCCTGAATAACCGGTGTCTGGCTCATGCCTAATCGTTCGGAAAGATCACGGTAAGAGATCTTCTGGCCTGGAACAATCTCATTATGGAACAGTAGCTTGCGGATGCCTTCATACGCCTTTTTCGTCTGGACGACGACCCCGCCAGCGGCCCCTCTTTTGGGCGTTTTTTTCCCCAATGGTAGCTCCCATCATGCATGAAACAAGTAATATTTCTGATCACATTTATGATTAGATCAGCCGTTTCCATTTGTCAACGCATGACTTGAAAAACCTGAAGCAGTAGGCGGAATAACGGCAAACGATTCTTCGGAAAATAGCGATTGGAGCATTAACACCAGTGATTGTAGCGGCAGGGGCAAAGCGGCACATCACTGAAGACTGTCACAGCGCTCATTTTGCTGCTTGACACTCATGTTTGAAAAATATAATCTCAAGGATTATCTATTTAAAACAAGCCGATTTGATCAATCCAGTTCGATCAAATCGGCGGACCAGCAGAGAATTGATTTTTTAATCATTATAGATAGATAATAAACGAATGCAATCGCTTTTACGTTTTCTGATTATGTGCACTAAATAAAAAAATGAAATAAATCCAAATGGAAAAATCGAATAACGAAATAAAGGTTCGTAGGGAAAAGGCGGCCGCTCTGAGAGCACAAGGGACCAACCCTTATCCCAACCAGATAAATATTACGCATACGATAAGGGATATCGAAGCACTTATCGACAGCGAAAGCGACAAGCTGGCCGAAAGTGAATCTCGTTATGCGTTGACGGGCAGAATTATGGCCATCAACAGCTTCGGCAAATCGGCATTTATCCGGTTCAGGGATCGCACCGGTCAGCTTCAGGCCTATGTCCGTAAGGATCAGGTCGGGGAAGACGCATTTCTATTGTTCGGACAGTTTGATGTGGGGGATTTTATCGGTTTTACCGGTAAATTGTTTCAGACCCGTACCGGCGAATGGACACTTTTGGCCGAACAGCTGCAACTGGTGTGCAAAGCGATACGCCCTTTACCGGAAAAGTTTCACGGGATTCGGGACCCGGAAAAACGTTATCGACGGCGCTATCTGGATCTGATCATGAACCCGTCGGCGAGGGATATTTTTATTAAACGGGCGCGCATTGTCCAGACGATTCGGCAGTTCTTGCTTGAACGTGAATTTCTGGAAGTGGAAACGCCGATGATGCAACCCGTTGCCGGCGGAGCGGAGGCGACGCCCTTTGTCACCCATCACCAGGCCTTGGGGATGGATCTTTACCTGCGGATTGCGCCGGAACTTTATTTGAAACGATTGGTGGTGGGTGGTTTTGAAAGGGTGTTTGAGATTAATCGTAATTTCCGCAATGAAGGTATCTCGACCCGTCACAATCCTGAGTTTACCATGTTGGAATTTTACCAGGCGTATGCCAACTATCAGGATTTGATAGCGTTGACGGAACAGATGTTTCAAAGTGTCGCCAATGCCGTTACCGGATCGCTCGAAATCTCCTACCAGGGGCAAACCATCGATTTTAAATCACCCTGGCAACAAATGACTTTGGCCGATGCGCTTGAATCCATTGGCGGGGTGGACCGATCCCTTTTGAACGATAAGGAGGCTTTGCTTAATCTTGCGGCCCAAAAAGAGATCCAAATGAACAAGACCGGACGATTGGGTAAAATCGTCACCAAACTTTTTGATGTCCTGGTTGAACCGAAACTCGTTCAGCCCACCTTTATTACCGGCTATCCGGTGGAAGTGTCACCCCTTTCAAGAAGATCCGACGCGTTTCCGGAACTGACCGACCGGTTCGAGCTTTTTATCGCCGGTAACGAAATTGCCAACGGATTTTCGGAACTTAATGATCCGGATGATCAGAAAGGCCGGTTTATGCAACAGGTGGCCGATCGTCAGGCCGGTGATGCAGAGGCCCACCAGATGGATGAAGACTATATCGAGGCCTTGGAATACGGGATGCCACCGACGGCCGGTGAGGGGGTCGGCATCGACCGGATGGCAATGCTTTTTACCGATTCCGCTTCCATTCGGGAAGTGATTCTTTTTCCGCATATGCGGCCAGATGCCGGCTGATCACGCGGTCGAATCATGCGATTGATTTACTGGCTGAGCAAAGAGGATTGGTGCAATAAAACAGATGACCCATGGCTTTTGAATATTTCATCGGTGCCCGCTATTTAAGGGCCAAACAAGCACAATCCTTTATTTCGTTAATCACCATTCTTTCCATTGCCGGTGTTATGGTCGGCGTGATGGCGTTGATTGTCGTCATTGCGGTTATGGCCGGCTTTGAATCCGATCTGAAGACCCGCATTCTCGGTATCGAATCCCATCTGGTCGTCCGTCGCCACGGTGAGGGGATCCAGGCGTATCGGAAAATCCAAACGCAAATCGCGTCATTGGATGGGGTGGCAGCGGTGACACCCATTGTCCATGACCAGATCATGCTACGATCGGCGGCCGGTGTTTCCGGAGCCGTTGTACGTGGAATCGACACCGAAACCGCCGGTGGGGTTATCAGTGTTCTAACACCGGATTTACTCAACGATCTGGATAAATCTCATCAGGAAAAGGGCACCGGTTTTACACCGCCGGGCATCATCCTGGGCAAGCAGCTTGGGAGTCAACTGGGTGTTGTACGCGAGGATGTCATCTTTATGATTTCGCCCAGAGGCATGTTGGGTCCTACCGGGCATCTACCGGCCATGCGGCGGTTTAAAGTGGTCGGTTTTTTTGAATCCGGGATGTACGAGTTCGACGGGTCACTGGCCTATATCCATTTGGCCGAAGCCCAAAAATTGATGCGCATGTCCAATGCGGTCAGCGGAATAGAAGTCCGCCTGCACGATATTTACCAGGCCGAAAATATTGCCGCTCGAATCGGTGAGACACTTGGTTTTCCATTCTGGACCCGGACCTGGATGCAGATGAATAAAAATTTGTTTTCGGCCTTGAAACTGGAAAAGACCGTCATGTTCATCATTCTGGCCTTGATTGTACTGGTGGCCGCCTTTAACATTGCCAGCAGCCTGATCATGATGGTAATGGAGAAGACGAAAGATGTCGCGATTTTAAAGGCTATGGGGGCCACGAACGGCAGTGTGCGCAAAATATTCGTTTTCAAAGGCCTGGTTATCGGTGCCATTGGAACCTTTCTGGGTGTGGTTTTCGGTTTTGTGCTTTGCTGGCTGCTTGAAAAATACAAATTTATAGAGTTACCCGGAGATGTCTATTATATTACGACCCTACCGGTGCGACTTGAGGCGCTGGATGTGGTGATGATAGCCGTGGCGGCAATGGTTATCTGTTTTTTGGCGACTTTGTATCCTGCGAACCAGGCGGCTAAGCTTGATCCTGTGGATGCCATTCGCTATGGGTGACCCTCGACCCCACACTAAAGCCGAGCCCCTCATCCATATTGAAGCGATGGGGCGAACCTTTCAAAACAGCCTGGCTGAAATCGAAATTTTGAAAGATGTCGATTTTGAATTGGCGGCCGGTGAAACCGTTGCCATTATTGGTCCGTCGGGCATCGGCAAATCGACCCTGCTTCATATTTTGGGCGCCCTTGATCGACCCGATACCGGGCGCGTACGGTTTAATGGACAAGATATTTTCGCCCTCGAACCGGCTTCAATGGCGGCTTTTCGAAACGCTTCGATCGGGTTTGTTTTTCAGTTTCATCACCTGTTGGCCGAGTTCAGTGCGATTGAAAACGCGATGATGCCGGCCTATATCCAGGGCATCCCCCGTCCCAAGGCCAACCAGATGGCCGAAAGGATTCTGGTGCGTGTGGGGATGCAAGACCGCCTGCATCATCCGGTGACGAAACTCTCCGGTGGCGAACAGCAAAGGGTGGCTTTGGCCCGGGCGCTGGTGCTAAATCCGTTGGTATTGCTGGCCGATGAACCTACGGGGAATCTGGATGAGAAAAATGCGGACCAGGTGCATGATTTGCTCATGTCTTTAAACCAGGAGTTTGGTATGACGCTGGTGGTGGTCACGCACAACCCGGCTTTGGCAGCGTTGATGTCCCGCCGGGTGACGATTAGCGAGGGGCGGTTGGTAAATGCGGATTGATCAGATTATACAGCGTTATCTTCTTACAATCATTGGGCTCTTGTTGCTTTCACATTCGGTGATGGCACAATCACGGCCCAGTGAAAAGGTATGGGTGCTGCCTTTTCAAGTATACGCCACAGACGACATGGCTTACTTGGGCGGTGAAATTAAAAAGGCGTTGGAAGCGAAGCTGAAAACAGATGGGGCCACCATCGTTTCTTCCGAGTCGTTTCCCCCAGGATGGGGCGACAAAGAAAAGATGGATCCCGAAATGATTCGTCTGGCCGGCCGCCAAGCAGGTGCCGATTTTGTATTATGGGGTAGCTTAACCTGGATTGGCGAACAATACAGTATTGATGCCAACGTGATCCAAACAATCACTGAAGATTCCCCCCGCTCAGTCTTCGCGGCCGATAAGGGGGTTGAAACGATTCCGGCAACGGTTGCTGCGCTATCACGGGATTTGGGCTATACGATTTTTAAGCAGGAAAAAGTGGTTGAGGTAAAAATTACCGGCAACCAGCGTATCGAAGCGGATGCTATTCTGAAAAACATCCAAACCCGCCCCGGGGATGTGTTTCTTACCAAAAGCCTATCCGAGGATTTAAAGCGGATCTACGCCATGGGATATTTTGAAGATGTCCGCATTGAATCCGAAGAGGGGGGGCGGGGAAAACCGTCGTTGTTAAGGTTAAGGAGAAACCCATTGTCCGTAATATCAAATTTAAGGGAAACCGCATTTTTGATGATGAGGAATTGATGACCACACTGGATATCAAAACCGGTGCGGTATTAAACATTTTTAGCATTCAAAGGAACATTAGCCGCCTGGAAGATCAATACAAAGAGAAGAACTATCAAAATGTTAAAATTGTGTACGAGGTTGACAATGCCGAGCAAAACCGAGGGGATCTGACCTTTGTTATTAGCGAAGGGGAAAAAGTCAGGATCAAGAGCATCGCGTTTGAAGGTAATGCTGCCTATTCCGATGACGATTTGCAAGATGAGATGAAAACGTCGGAGAAAGGGTTTTTTTCGTGGCTGACCTCTTCAGGAGATCTGAATAAAGAGGATCTGGAACAAGACGTGGCCAAATTGACCGCTTTTTATCAGAACAACGGTTACATTCAAGCACGTATCGGCGAGCCGCAGGTGACATTTAAAGAAGCGTGGATTTACATAAAACTCAAAGTTTATGAAGGACCCCGGTTTAAGGTGGGAACGGTCGGTTTAACGGGAGATTTAATTTTATCCGAAGCGCAGTTGAAGGAAAAATTGGGCATTGCAAAGGAATCTTTTTTTAATCGCGAGATTCTACGCAATGATATTGTGACGCTTAACGATTTGTATTCCGATGATGGTTATGCCTACGCAAATATGATCCCTAAGCTCGATCAGGATGTGGAAAATAAGGTTGTTAATATCGATATCAGGATTAAAAAGGGGGCACCGGTCTATTTTGAGCGTATATCGATCAGTGGTAATACCCGTACCCGCGATAAGGTGATTCGTCGCCAGCTAGAAGTCAGTGAAGGCGAACTGTTTTCAGGGAAAAAATTAAAACGCGGGATGCGAAATCTTCACCGAATGGGCTATTTTGATGATGTCCAGGCCAATACCCGCAAGGGTAGCGCGGATGACCGGATGGTCCTCGATGTCGAAGTCAAGGAAAGATCAACCGGGATGCTTTCCATGGGCGGGGGTTACAGCAGCGTTGAGAAATTTTTCGCGTCCGGTTCTATTCAGGAACGCAACCTTTTAGGGTACGGCGCGACACTTGATTTAAAGGTGAATATCGGTAGCAAATCCAAACGTTTCAACCTCGATCTGGTCGAACCTTGGCTGTTTGATATCCCTTTATCCGCCGGCGTTGGATTATACAAATGGGATTTTGATTACGATACCTATGAAAAGGAGAGTACGGGGGGCAGCGTGAAGGCGGGGTACCCGGTTTTTACCGATACGCGGTTATTCTTAAAATATTACTATGATATCGCCGATGTGGATAACATCGATGAGGACGCCGCCCAATCAATCAAGGAACTGGAAGGAAAGAATGTCACCAGCGCCGTCGTCAGTACCCTCCATTATGACTCCCGGAATCGCTACTTTTATACGACGAGTGGCCAGGATCACCGGGTAGCCATCGAATATGCCGGTATCGGGGGAGACATCAAATTTATAAAATACACGGGTGAATTGGGTGTCTATTTTCCCCTATTTAAAGGGTTGGTCGGTTTTTTGCACACCGAGGGTGGGTATGTCACGGAACACAGCAACGGCTTGTTGCCTGATTACCAGAAATTCTACCTGGGCGGAATTCATTCCCTGCGAGGGTTTGGCTGGCGGGATATAAGTGCTACGGATGAGGCCGGGGACGAAATCGGCGGAAATAAATATGTTCAACTCAATGCCGAAATCCATATTCCCTTGCTCGAAGAGCAGGGAATTTTAGGGGTTCTCTTCTACGATACCGGAAACGTCTTCGGTGAAGACGAAAGCATCGACATGGGTAATTTGCGCCGAACCGCGGGCTATGGCATACGCTGGAATTCTCCGGTGGGGCCCATTCGTCTGGAAAGAGGCCATATTCTCGATCCTGAAGGGGACGAAGACAGCGGCGGCAAGTGGGAATTTGCCATGGAGGCCGCTTTTTAACCCCATTTTAACCCAAATTGTAATCGGTCTGCTCGGTTATAGGATTATGGCGGCTATTTACCATCCGCTAATATATGGAAATTTTTTAAATATTGACCTGTAAAAGGGAGTCTATGATGTCAAAGATAGTCAGAATTATGTTGATCTCCGTCATTTTAGCGGGTTTTTTGACCACTCAAGCTTTGAGTGCGGAAAAGGGTTCGATGGCCCTCATCGATTTTCAACAGATTTTGGAGACCTCCAGTGCCGGAAAGGCCGCCCAGGCAAAGATCAATATCGAAGCGGAAAAAATGAAGGCTGATTTAAAGGAAAAGCGTGATGAGATTAAGGCGTTGGAGAAAAAACTGGAGCTTGAACGAATGGTGTTGAATAAAGAAGCGCGGGAAGAAAAACAGCGGGAAATACGGATCAAGTTCAATGATTTTAAAAGCTTAGAGGCCAAGTATCAATCGAACATTAAAAAACTGGAAACCAAAGTGATCAGTAAAATTCAGGATGACGTTTTCAGCCTGGTTGATCGGATTGCTAAAGATAAAGATTACCTGATGGTACTGGAAAAGCGAGCCGGGGGCGTTATTTATTCCAAAGAGACCCTGGACATCACCCCGTTGGTGATTGAGCAATACGATAAAAAAGTGGCCGCCGAAACGAAAAAAGGTACGGAATAAACACGAATGAGGCGATCACTACAGGAGATAGCGAATCTGGTGGGGGGTGAGGTGAGCGGGGACCCCGATCGATTGATTTCCGGCGTCAGCCCATTTGAGCAGGCAACGGCTGAGGACATCACTTTTGCGGATCGACCGGCCTTTTTAAAACAGATCGATGATACCCGGGCGGGGGCGGTGATTGTTCCCCGCTCTTTTGGGACGCCAAACCGGAACCTGATTCAGGTGGATAATCCGCGCTTGGCTTTTGCCGATATCGTTGGCAGGTTTTTACCGCCTCGGGATCCGGGTACCGGCATTGATGCCAAAGCCAGCGTCGCGCCGGATTTTTCAAGTGGAGCGTCTGTTTATGTCGGCCCCTGTGCGGTGATCGCAAAGAATGTCCGCTGCGGTCACCGGGTCCAAATCCACGCCGGGGCGACCATCGGACCCGAGGTGACCTTGGGCGACGATGTCATTATTCATTCCAATGTCACCATCGGGGAGCGGTGCCGTATCGGAAGTCGCGTGATTATTCATGCCGGCACTGTTGTTGGTAGTGATGGCTATGGATTTGTTCCGGACGGCGAAGCGTATGTCAAAATACCGCAAACAGGTATCGTTCAGATTGATGACGATGTGGAAATCGGTGCCAACAATACGATCGACAGGGCCACTTTCGGGAAAACCTGGCTCAAAAAGGGCGTCAAAACGGATAACCTCGTTCATATTGCCCATAATGTGATCGTGGGGGAGCATTCGGTGCTGGTGGCCCAGGTTGGCATCGCCGGCAGCACGACTTTGGGGAGACATGCGATTATCGCCGGACAGGCGGCCGTGGCCGGTCATTTACGCATTGGGGATAACGTGACGATCGGTCCCCGGGCCGGGGTGGCCAAATCCATTGGTGATGGACAGATAGTATCCGGCGCGCCGGAAATGCCCCATCGCCTGTGGCTTAAAGTCAGCCTAATTATTCCCAGACTTCCCGAAATAGTAAAGCGGCTTGCACGCCTGGAGAAGCGAGTAGGGAAGAATCAAAAATAACGACAGATGTTTTTCGATCCCAGAAGGTGCAGTGCCGTGGGGTTGTGGCATACGAAGGAGCTTTAATGGAAAAATCATACGATATTCTTTCCATCATGAAACGGTTACCGCATCGATATCCGTTTCTGATGATCGATCGGATTATAGAACTGGTTCCCGGTAAACGCATAACGGCGATTAAAAACGTGACCATCAATGAGCCCTTTTTCGCCGGGCACTTTCCGTCCGAACCGATCATGCCTGGCGTGTTGATCGTCGAGGCTATGGCCCAGGCGGGAGGGCTCCTGGCGTGGGAAACGGCGGATAAAAAGGACGATGACCAGTTGATATTTTATTTTACCGCCATGGACCGGGTGCGTTTTCGAAAACCGGTGGTTCCTGGGGATCAATTGGTATTAGACGTTGAATTGTTAAGAGCCCGATCTACGGCCGCCAAAATGAGTGGAACGGCGAAAGTGGACGGAAAACTGGCAGCGGAAGCGGAAATGATGGCATCTTTTGGACGGAGCTCATGATACATACAACAGCAATTATCGGTAAAAAAGCGGATCTGGATACGACGGTTTCCGTCGGGCCTTACACCATTATCAAGGACAACGTCACCATTGGGCCAGGGGTGAAAATCGGCAGTCATGTCACCATCGACCGGTTTACAGAAATCGGCGCCGATTGCCACATTTTTGATCACGTTTCAGTGGGGGCGGCCCCCCAGGCATTAAAGTACCAGGGCGAAGAAACCTATTTAAGAATAGGACGGGGAACGGTTATTCGCGAGTTCGCCACGCTTAACCGGGGTACCGCCTTTGGCGGCGGGGTCACGGAAGTGGGCGAGAACAATTTTCTGATGGCCTATACCCATGTGGCTCACGATTGCAAGACCGGAAAAGGGGTCATCATGGCCAATAATGCCACCCTGGCGGGGCACATTATTTGTGAAGACCATGCTACCATTGGGGGGCTCGTGGCCATCCACCAGTTCGTGAGAATTGGTGCTTATGCTTACGTCGGTGGAAAATCGGCGGTCGTTAAAGACATCCCGCCGTATGTCATCGCCGCCGGTGATCGGGCCCGGTTGCACGGCCTTAACAACGTCGGCCTGAAGCGGCACGGGTTCAGCAAAGAGACCCTTTTAGCCCTCAAACGCGCCTATAGAATCCTTTTTCGAATCGGCCTGACTTTAAACGAAGCCATTGAGCGGATCAGTGCTGAGCTGGAAAAGGTGCCCGAAGTAATGAACCTGGTCAAATTCATTCAAAGCTCGAATCGCGGGGTTACCCGCTGATGACTGCAGCTTAGTTTAAATTTCTCAAAATTATAACCGTATAACCATAACGGTTGGCGGAGAGCGATGGACCGGCAAAATCGAAAATTACGCGTAGGTGTTATCGGTGTGGGGTATCTGGGTAAATTTCATGCCGAAAAATATGCTCAAATGAAGGATGTTGACCTCGTTGGGGTTGTGGATGTGGATGAGGCTAGCGCCCGTGAAGCGGCGGACCGGCTTGATACTCGGGCATATATGCGCCACACGGAGATTTATGGGAAAGTCGACGCGGTCAGCATTGTGACGCCGACACCGTCGCATTTTGCCATTAGCCATGATTTTCTTGAAAACGGTGTGGACGTGCTGATTGAAAAACCGATGACAACGACCCTGAAGGAAGCGGATCAGCTGATCGCGTTAGCCAGGGACAAAAGCCTGATCATTCAGGTCGGGCATCTGGAACGGTTCAATCCGGCGGTCATGGCCCTGGCGGATGTGATTGACGGTCCCATGTTTATCGAATCGCATCGTTTGAGTGTTTTCAAGGAGCGGGCAACGGATGTCAGCGTTGTATTGGATTTGATGATTCACGATATCGATATCCTCCTTAATTTTGTCGGATCAAAAATAAAGGGGATTCACGCTTCCGGCGTGGCGGTGATTACGGATCGGGTTGATATCGCCAATGCCCGTTTAGAGTTTGATAATGGTTGTGTGGCCAACGTCACGACCAGTCGGGTTTCCATGAAGAACCAACGCAAAATTCGATTGTTTCAGAAAAATGCTTATATCGCGGTGGATTTTGCGAAGCGTGAAATTGTTTCTGTAAAAAGAGGAAACGGGAAAGAGCCGGGGCTGATTCCGGGAATGCAAATCCATAGTCGTCAATTTGAAGAAGCCGATGCTTTGAGCACGGAATTACATTCATTTATTCAATCGGTTCGCACACGTAAAGAGTCGAAGATTCCGGGTGAAGCAGGACGCAATGCGCTGGCCGTGGCGTTGAATATCGTCGATCAGATCGAAGCGAACACCCAGCGGCTAACCGGGTAGCCCCCAACGTGAGGGGCCAAACGATGGGCGCAGCAGAAAAAAAGCAGGTAATGATTATCGCCGGTGAAGCATCGGGTGATCTCCATGGGGCTCAGCTGGTGCGGACCATGCGCCAAAAACGTCCGGACATAGCGTTTGTCGGCATGGGGGGGGCGGCCATGGCTGCTTCCGGTGTGAACATTCTGGTGGATGCCGCGTCATTGAGCGTCGTCGGTATCACTGAGGTGTTGGTGCATGCCGGATCAATTCTGAGGGGGCTTCGGATTGTCAAACAGGCCCTGAGGCGGATTCGTCCCTCCTTGCTGATCCTGATTGATTTTCCCGATTTTAACCTTATTGTCGCCAAAACCGCAAAAGCCCTGGGCATTCGGGTTCTTTACTACATCAGCCCCCAGATTTGGGCCTGGCGGACAGGCCGCGTCCGCGTCATTCGACAGCGGGTGGACCACATGGCGGTGATTTTTCCCTTTGAGACCGACTTTTTTCATGCCAATGCTGTGCCGGCGACGTATGTAGGGCACCCTTTGCTTGACCACAAGTGGTCCGATCCGGTCGAACCGGCACCCAGCCCCTTTCCGGTCATCGGGCTTCTGCCCGGCTCGCGAAGACAGGAAATCGAGCGTCATCTACCGACCATGTTGGCGAGTCTGCCACTGATCAGTCGAACGTTCGCGTCGGCGCGGTTTTTGTTGGCCCCGGCGGACCGGGCTCAATATCCCTTGATTCAGACGATGATTCGGGACCTCGCCCCAACGTCGCCAACGTGTGAAATAGTCGATGGTGGTGCAAGGGGGCTGTTTCCGCGATGCCACCTGGTCGTGGCGGCATCGGGTACCGTCACTCTTGAGGCCGCCATCGCCGGTGTACCAATGGTGGTCATTTATAAGGTATCGCCCCTGAGTTATCTTTTGGGACGGCTCTTGATCCGGGTCAACCACATCAGCCTGGTCAATCTTATTGCCCAAGAGGGAGTTGTTCCCGAGTTGATTCAGAATCAGGCAACGCCGGAAAATATTGCCGGTGAGGTGGGAACGATTTTGAACATGAAAAACCGTACGGATACCATCCGCCGAAAACTGGCAATGGTTCGCAAAAAACTCGGTACCGGCGGTGCCGCTGACAGTGTGGCCGAACTTGCGTTTAAGTTGATTAAATAATATTGGAACGGGATAATTCAACGGCCCCCATGAAACGATAAGAACCATATGCCGATATACTTTTCCAAACTGTTTAAAGGGCGCATAGGCGATCTGCTACGGATGGTTAAAGATCACCGGGGACGACTGTTTCTGGCCCTTTTCGCCATGGTGATGGTGGCGGCTACTCAGGTGGCGATCCCCTTCGTGTTAAAGCACGTATTAGACGATATCTTCGTCAACAAAGACACCCAAATGCTGAATCTGATCCCCTTGGGTATTCTTGGTCTTTTTTTGGTTCGTGGAACCGCCATGTATTACCAGGCCTACCTGATGAAATATGTGGGTGAGAAGATTGTTATGCGGCTTCGGAATCGGCTGTACAGCCGCATTCAGGACCTTCCCCTTTCATTTTTTCAGCAAGAAAAAACGGGCTCACTCATGGCGCGGATAACCCACGATGTCAGTATTGTTCGTGAGATGATATCAGACGCCATGACCGGTATTGTAAAAGACGCCGTGATGATTCTGGGTTTTGTGGCGTATATTTACTCGCAGGATTGGCAACTGGCCCTGGCGGCGACCCTGGTGCTTCCCATCGCCTTTTACCCCATTACCGCGTTCGGGCGGCGTATTCGTCGGTATAGCACAGGATATCAGGCATCCATGGCCGATCTGAGCGTTTTTTTATTTGAGACGTTCACCGGAAACAAAATCGTTAAGGCTTTTGGCATGGAAGCCCACGAAAAGGAGCGGTTTGATAAAAAGTCTTCCGATCTGTTCAGGCTTCAGATGAAACAGGTTATTGTCCGGGCGCTTTCGTCACCGGTGATGGACTTTCTGGGTGGGATTGGAATCGCCTTTATCATCTGGTTTGGGGGCCACAGGGTCATCGCCGGTACGCAGACCGTGGGCACTTTTACCTCTTTTATTGCCGCGGTTTTGCTTCTTTACGATCCGGTCCGACGGTTGAGCAAGTTTAATAATACCATTCAGCAGGGGATGGCCGCTGCCGACCGGGTGTTCGATATTATCGAACATTCGTCCGATATTAAAGAGGTTGACGCGCCGATCGTCATACCCAGCGGGCCTCACCGTGTGATTTTTAAGGATGTTTGCTTCGGATATGGCGATGATGAAATGGTGATCACAGACATCAACCTGGACGTCCGTCCCGGTGAGATTTTGGCTTTGGTCGGTCCCAGCGGCGGCGGGAAGACAACGCTGGTGAACCTGATTCTGCGCTTTTTCGATGTGACCCAGGGGAAGATATTAATCAACGGTCAGGATCTTCGTCTTGCATCGATCGAATCGTTGCGCCGTCAGATCGCCATCGTCACTCAGGAACCGATATTATTTAATGATTCGGTCCGCAACAATATCGCTTATGGCCGTCAGAATGCTTCGCAAAAGGAAGTGGAGGCGGCCGCCAGGGCCGCCTATGCCCATGATTTTATCGTTGGATTTCCCAAGGGCTACGATACCCTGGTAGGAGAACTTGGCGACCGTCTGTCCGGCGGTGAAAAACAGCGTTTGTGTATTGCCAGGGCCCTTTTGAAGGATGCCCCGATTTTAATTTTAGACGAGGCAACCTCCTCCCTGGATTCCAAATCCGAGCAGTTGGTTCAAAAAGCACTTGAAAATCTCATGCAGGGACGAACCACTTTTGTCATCGCTCACCGGCTATCCACGATTCGGTATGCCGATCGCATTATCGTTGTCGAAGCCGGGCGCATCGTCGAGGAAGGAACCCATCAAACGTTATTCGACGCGCAAGGGCCCTATTACAAGCTGTGCAACATTCAGTCGTCCCGAGATATGGTGATATCCGCTTGATTTATTGTCGCAGGCGGGCAGGCAAGCGTATAATATTTTTCATTCTTGGCCTCGAACCATCAGGATTAAGCCAAGGGTGTTGATCCTTACAGTGGCATAATTCCCGGGGCCAATTCGACCCATGAAATTAAATACGATCATCGACAGATATATTTTCAAAGAACTTTTTTTGCCCTTTACCCTCAACCTGGTTTTCTTTACTTTCGTGTTTTTGATGACCAAAATCCTGGATATCACGCATATGGTTATCAACTACAATGTTGGGCTGGGCACGGTTTTTCGAATGATCGTTTACTTTATACCTTATTTTCTCGTTTACGTGATTCCCATTGCGGTTATGACCAGTGTCCTTCTAACCTTTCTGCGCATGTCCGGTGATAACGAAATCATTGCCTTAAGGGCAGGCGGCGTGGGAATCGCAAGACTTTTACCACCCGTTATTGGTTTTAGCCTGATCGGCGTGGCGTTGACATTCTGGGTGTCGGTTTACGGGTTGCCCTGGGGCCGTCTGGCTTTAAGAGAGTTGACCTATCAGGTGGCAGTGGCAAATCTGGAGATCGGGCTAAAAGAGCGAACTTTCAGCGATAATTTTGATGGTGTCACGATCTATGTCAATGAGATTGATCCGTGGACCAAGGAGTTGCGGGATGTGTTTATTGAAGACCGGCGCATCAAAAACATGGTGAGCACTATCGTGGCCCCACGTATGGTCCTGTTAAAGGGTCCGGATAGGCTTGTCTCCCGTGCACGGCTGTTTGACGGTACCTATAATCAAGCCAATTTAAAACACCAAACGGTCAATTCAATAAAATTCGGTACCTATGAATTAAAAATGGACTTAAAACCTGCGGTAACCGCTGCCGCTCCCCAAGGTGAACACAAGCACCGCAAGGAGATGAGTCTGGCTGAGCTGGCTGACTACATACGAAGTGCCAAGGAAAAAGACAGCCGCTATTATTCGCGGTTGATCACCTTTCACAATAAATTTGCCATTCCGATGTCGTGTTTGTTTTTGGGGGTTTTGGCCGTGCCTCTGGGGATTTTATCGAGCGGGTTGCGCAAAACCTACGGGTTGGGGTTGGGCCTGGGGTTCCTTTTTATCTATTATGCCCTGATGTCTGCCGGCAAGGTATTTGGCGAAACCGGTCTGTACCCGCCGATTATCGGAATGTGGACGCCCAATTTCGCGATTTTGATGATTGCGCTCTATTTTTTTTACCGGTCCGCCCATAATCGCACATTTCAATTTATCCATTTTTTCCGGCCCGGTCGGGAACACTCGAACAATCCGACCCCGCCTTTACCCCCATCTGGTGCGTAGCCGCTATGTCCATTATCAATCGCTATCTGATAAAAGAAGTGGCCCGGCACTTTGCAATCCTTATGGTGGCATTAATATTTCTTTTTTATATCGTCGATTTTTTTGAGAAAATAGATAACTTTATCGAGGCTGGCATTTCCGTATCAAGAATTCTGGCCTATTTTGCCTATAAGCTTCCCTTTGTCGTCGCTCAGATGGTTCCCATCTGTTTGCTGTTATCCGTCATTATTACCTTTGGCTTGATGAATCGGCATAATGAGCTAATCGCTTTTAGAAGCAGTGGTGTGGGTGTTATCCCTCTGCTCAAGCCGGTACTGGCAGTCGGCATTGCTATGGGGTTGCTACTCTTTTTTATTTCCGAATCAGCGGTACCCGTTATGATCAGCAAGGCCAACCGCATCTGGTTGGAAGAGGTAAAGAAAAAGAGTGTCAATACGTCCCGCGAACGAAATATCTGGATCAAGGAAAAAGGGAAGATTATCCATATCGACCACTACAATCCCGCCAAAAATACCACCTTTGGCGTGGTGATGTATGAATTCGATCCGGCTTTCAACCTGGTCCGGCGGGTGGATGCGAAAAAGGGCGTATTTAAAGCGGGTGCCTGGATTTTGAATGATGTGATGGAGCAAAAGTACAATGCGGCCACGCAAATCTACGATGTTGCCCTTTATGAAGAAGCCATAGAATCCCTTGGCTTGCAACCTGAAGACCTCACCCGGGTGGTTAGGGGTTCCGAGGAGATGGGGTTTGTCGAACTTTTAAGTTATATTGATCAAGTGGAAGATGAAGGCTATGATGCCACTCCTTACTGGGTGGATCTGCATGCTAAAGCCGCGTTTCCTTTTGTTTGTCTTTTGATGAGCCTTATCGGAACCGGCATCGCCGCAAAAATAAGATCCAAGGAGAGCCTGCCCATCGTCATTGCCGTGGCGATCGGTATCGCCTTTTTATACTGGACCGGATACGGCCTTTTCATATCTTTGGGCTATGGCGAAGTGCTGCCGCCGGTGGTGGCTGCCTGGACGGCCAATGCTGTTTTTTTGTTCTTTGGCATTTACCTAACGGCCACGGCGGCCTGAACATGGGATCTCTCCGCCGGTTGATAGGCTCGGATCATTTAAATAACACCCATCCTGAGAATGCCAACGGGCTATGGCTGCGTTTTCTATCCTTCCTGTCGCTATTGTATGGCGGAGCGCATTGGCTTAGATGTGTGGCCTATCAACGAGGATGGCGGCGGACACACCGTCTCTCTTGCCCCGTGGTTTCGATCGGCAACCTGGTGGCCGGCGGAACCGGTAAGACACCCATGACCCAATTTATTGCTCGACACGCCCAACATCTGGGATATCACCCGGTGATACTCAGCCGTGGTTACAAAGGGCGCGCTGAGCGAAAGGGTGGGGTGGTCAGCGATGGCACAACGGTTCTCATGACGCCCGAAATGGCGGGGGATGAACCTTTCATGCTGGCGTCATCATTAACGGGTATCCCGGTTATTGTCGGACAGGATCGTTACCGCTCCGGATGCCTGGCTATCAAACAATTTCAGCCGGACCTGATTCTTTTAGACGACGGGTTTCAACATATTCGTCTGGCACGCGATCTCAATATTTTATTGTTGGACAACCACCGGCCCATGGGAAATGGTTATCTACTTCCCCGGGGGATTCTAAGAGAACCGTTGGCGGCCATAAAACGAGCGGATGTGGTGGTGTTTACCCGGGCTGAGAAAGGCCAACCGCTTTCTAGTGTTGTGCAACCTTACGTCGATGCTAAGCCGGTTTTTCAAGCTTCCCACCAACCGGTTATCGAGGGCATGCTGCCGGTAGGGCATCAGCCGGGTACCGGGGCCAATCCGTTGGCAGACGCGTGTGAGATCGTTGGGCGGCGGGTATTTGCCTTTTCGGCGATTGCCAGGAATAACGATTTTTTTCAATCCGTAGAAAGATTGCATGGCGAGGTCGTCGGCCAAAGTGGTTTTTCCGATCATTACCAATATACCCATCAGGACCTTCTTGCCATTGGTCAAGAAGCGTTACAAGCGGGGGCGGATTGTCTGGTGACCACAGCCAAGGATTTTGTACGAATTGAGCGTCGGATTAAATTCCCGCTGGATCTAGTCGTGGTAAACGTGGCCATCCATTTTATCCTTACTGATTTTGATACTGATTTTGATAAATTTCTATCCGCATCGCTGAAAAGACTCAATCAAAACCGGGAAAACGGCGTCGGATCCGCTTGAAAAGGGAGGCGACCGTATGGTAAACCTACGATCGCCTAATCCGTGCCATTAACAAGTTGAACCAACAATAGGGAGATCACCATGGCCATCAGCCAAGATTTGCTCGATATACTGGCATGCCCCCAATGCAAAGGAGACATCTATTTAAATAAATCCAAGGACGGTTTGATTTGCGATCAGTGCCGATTAATTTATGAGATCAAGGATGATATCCCGATCATGTTGATCGACGAAGCCAAACCTTTATCAACCTGAAGATCGCCGTTACGCTTATCTATGAGTGAGCCTCAGCCACCGGCGCCTGCAAAATTGTTTGTCGGCCTGATCATTAAGGATAAAGATACGGTGCCGGTGATTGCCGAGGCGCTTACCGATGCCTTTGGCACCATGGACCTGGTCAGTCCCTGGTTTCCTTTTGATTTTACCACCTATTATGAAGCGGAGATGGGGGCGCATCTGTACCGACGGATTTTCGCTTTCACCTCTTTAATCGAACAGCCAGCGTTGGTTGATGTTAAACTTGCCACCAACAAACTGGAAAAAAAGTGGACGCAAAACGGTAAGCGGCAAATCAATCTCGATCCGGGCTACTTGCTGGCTGAACGGCTGGTGCTGGCCACGGGTAAAAATTTTAGTCACCGGATTTATCTGGGCAGTGGCATTTACGCGGATTTAACCCTAATCTACCAAAGGGGCCAATACAAGGCTCTGCCATGGACTTACCCGGGGTATCGCCAACCGGAGATGCAGCGATTTTTAATTCAAATGCGATCGAAGTACATGCATGATGTACGCTATCGATCCTCATAAATCGGAGTCGTTATCAATGATTCAAAGTATGACAGCCTACGCCCGTGCAGAGATTATGGACACGCCTTACACGGTTCGGGTAGAAATACGATCTTTTAATAGCCGCCATCTCGATATCGTTTTTCACCTGCCACATCATTTTATGGACCTGGAGAAAAAACTTCAAACGATGGTGAATGATAAGCTGGTGCGCGGTCGTGTGGAAATTAGACTGCAAGTCGAGGAAGAAAATTCCGCCATTCCCAATTTTACCGTCAATGAACCGCTGGCCACGGCTTATTATCAGGCCTTGGAGACGTTGAAAAACCATTTAGGCATCAAGGAAGCGGTGACCCTGGGCCAGATGATGGAGATGCGGGATATTATCCAGACATCGGAGATCAAAGGGAACAGCGAGGATTGTGAGGATATCATTCGTACCTGTTTGTCCCAGGGGTTGTCGGATCTAATAAGTATGCGTCAACATGAGGGCGACATGTTGGCTGCGGATATCGACACACGGCTTACGTTTATCGAAAAGGAATTGTCTGAAGTCAAAAAAAAATCTAATAATCTTTTGCCGCTTTACCACGAACGCCTGATGGAAAAGCTTCGTGTTCTGACCGAAGATCATGCCGGAATCGATCCCGACCGGGTGGCGCGGGAGGCGGCCCTTCTGGCTGATCGCAGTGATATTTCCGAAGAGATTGTGCGCGCCCAGAGTCATTTAACCCATTTCAGGTCGTTGATGGCGGCCAATGAAGCGGCAGGTCGAAAGCTTAATTTTCTGCTTCAGGAATTGCATCGGGAGTTTAATACCATGGGGGTAAAGGCCGATAAAGCGGAGATTGCGCATATCATCGTGGACATCAAGGCTGAAGTCGAAAAAATTCGCGAACAGGTCCAGAACGTAGAATAAAACTATTTTAGCCGGGTGCTGAAATATAAAAAACCTTTTTTTTCGAATAAAGGAATAAAAATAACGCATGCCGCATCAACTGATTAATATCGGGTTTGGAAACCGAATTGCTGCCCAGCGGATCATTTCGATCATTGCGCCCCACTCCGCACCGGTTAAACGGTTGAAGGATGAAGCCAAGACGGAGGGGCTCCTGGTGGATGCCACTCAGGGCCGACGAACCCGTTCGGTGATAGTCATGGACAGCCGGCATGTTATTTTGTCAGCCGTCAATGTCGATACAATTTCCCAACGGTTCAGTGCTTTGAAAGATCAAGGGTAAGTGGCAATGACCGACCGCACCATAGACGCCAAGGGCGCTTGCCAAGGACGCCTTTTTATTTTATCGGCCCCTTCGGGGGCTGGAAAAACAACCCTTTGCCGCGCCATACGGGCTCATTTCGGCGATCTTCATTACTCCGTTTCATACACCACACGGAAACCGCGTGAAGGTGAGCACCGGGGGAGAGACTACCACTTTATCGGCAAGGCCGAATTTGAAAAGCGGATCGCCGCGGATCGGTGGGTCGAATGGGCCAAGGTGCATGGCAATTACTACGGTACCTCAGCGGATGACATTGAAAAATCGTTAGAGGCAGGTAACGATGTGCTGCTCGATATCGATGTGCAAGGTGCCGCCCAGATTCTAAAACGCTATCCTGACAGCGTGACCATCTTCATCTTAGCCCCATCAATGGATGCGCTTAAATCCCGACTTGAAAAACGCGGAACAGATTCACCGGATACCATTCGCAAGCGTTTGGCCGAAGCCAAGCGCGAGATGCGCTGCAAAGACCACTACCGCCATGTCATCATCAATGATCGACTCGAGGATACCATTGAAACCCTCATCGGAATCCTGATGACATACCGATGTCAACGGTCCCGTTGACATGACCGCGTCGCCTTCGATCCTATATGGGATTCATCCAATCCGGGAAGCGCTGTTGGCCGGTCGACGAAAAATACATCGGCTCTATGTTGTTAATGACCGGTCCCCGCGAATTGCCGGGATCACCCAACTGGCCCGCTCACATGCGATCCCCGTGGAAAGTATTTCGGCCAAACGTTTGGATGGCATGGTAAAAAGCGAGAACCATCAGGGGATTGGCGCTCAAACAGAGGGCTATCCATATGCCGATGCGGAGCATATTATGGCTACCAGCGGGCGGGCATTGATACTGGTAATGGATGGTATCCAGGATCCCCGTAATGCCGGAGCCCTGATCCGAACGGCCGCCTGTGTTGGTGTGACAGGTATCTTCCTCCCCAAGGATCGGTCTGTGTCAATCACACCGTCTGTTGTGTTGGCCTCTGCCGGCGCCGTGGAGCACATTCGTTTGGCGCGGGTAACCAATATCAATCGCATCTTGATGCAGCTAAAATCAAAAGGCATTTGGGTAGCTGGTCTCGACCCGACAGCTGAGGGTTCCCTCTATGAGGCCGACTTAAACGTGCCGCTGGCTTTGGTGGTGGGAAGCGAGCAGAAGGGAATCCGTCCGCTGGTCCGGAAGAGCTGTGATTTTTTGGTATCGATTCCCCAGAAAGGCGATATTGACTCTCTCAATGTTTCCGTGGCCGGTGCCGTCGCCCTGTATGAGGCTTTTCGTCAGCGACAATCCGCCTTTGATCCCAACAATTCGTGATTTTGACCGCATGCGTTCGTTGATCATAGCCATTCTGCAATCGGTTACCGATGCCCTGTTTCCGCCCCAATGCCGTGTCTGTCGGACATTTATAAAAAAAAAGGGTGGGGGTTTACCTTCCCGGCGATTTCCGGATGCAGGGCTAACGAAAGGGTTGAATCTAAGTCCTGTCTTTGGAACTTTAATTGGGCCTTTTTTATGTGCGGCATGTATCGATGATTTTCGTGCCGCCCAATCACCCCTCTGTCCACAATGTGGTAAGCTGTTTATCGGTCGTCAGGGTGAAGATCATATTTGCGGCGAGTGCCTTAAACAGCCCAAAAAGTTCAGGAAGGCCCGATTTGCGGGTGTTTATGAGGGGAGCCTCCTGTCGCTGATTCACCAGTACAAGTATCGTGGGCGAGTAGAGCTGGCGCGTCCGCTGGGAGCGCTGCTCTGTCATGTTTACATGTGTCACTGGAAAAAGGAAACTGTCGACTGGGTCGTACCGGTTCCCTTGCATGCCAGGAAACTTAGAAAGCGTGGCTTTAATCAGGCCCATCTTCTTCTCAAGGCCTGGGATGGGTATTTTTCCCATCAAAAGGGTGGCGCTACGCATATTGGAGATGATATTCTTCAACGCATCCGATGGACGGCACCCCAAACCGGTTTGGGGCAGCGGGAGCGGCGACATAATATCAAGGGCGCGTTCCGGCTCATCAGCCCCGAGCGTGTGCAGAATCGCTCCGTACTACTGGTCGATGATGTCTATACCACGGGGGCTACGGTAACGGAATGTACCCGGGTTCTCATTGACGGGGGGGCCAAGCGGGTGGATGTGGTTACTTTAGCCCGGGCTATTTAAGCAGAGGGTAAATGTATGCTGTCTGTAAAAGAAAACGGATTACATTTTTATCGATTCGATCACCTCGCCGATTGTGAGGGGCTGGGGCATGCCGTATTTACCCGACACGGAGGCGCCAGCGCTAAACCGTTTGACAGCCTGAACGTGGCCGATGGCTTGGGAGATGAGCCGGGTATTGTCCGTTATAATCGCCGTCGTATCTTGCAAACCGTTGGTGGCGATGGTATGGCCTTCCTGCGGCAGGTGCACGGGGATCGGGTGATTGTCGCCAAAAACAGGCAACAAGTTAATGCCAAGGACGGTGATCCGCCCGAGGCCGATGCCTTTATTACATCCAAACCCGGCCTGGTGTTAACCATCCAGGTGGCCGATTGCCAACCGATACTTCTGTATGATCCCAACCGGCAAGTTATTGCCAATGTGCATGCCGGATGGCGGGGCAGTTTAGCCGATATTGCGGGCCGAACAGTGGCCGCCATGGCTACCGGTTTCAGATGTCGCCCAGCGGATATTTTAGCCGGTATCGGCCCTTCACTGGGGCCTTGCTGTGCCGAATTTTATAACTATCGTACGGAAATCCCGAACACCTTCTGGTTGTATAAGGATGACCGAAATCATTTCGATTTTTGGACGATCACTAAGGACCAATTGTGTGCGGCTGGACTGCGGCCGGAAAATATTGAGGTCAGTCGAATCTGTACCCGGTGCGCTACCGACCGCTTTTTTTCATATCGCGCTGAGAAGCAAACGGGTCGCTTTGCCGCTGTGATCGGATTGAACTTGGGAAATAAAAAGCAAGCAGGAACCCCGTGAACCGGCAAATTGCCAAGGTAATGTGGAACCGATGGGTTGCGCCAGAGGTATTTAGTCTCGGTCTTTTTATCGGGTCTGGTTATGCCCATGCCTTTCCGGGACAATTCGTCATGATCCGTCCAATGGATCAACTGTCGCCATTGCTGGGGCGCCCGTTTTCCATTTATTCACCCATTGAAGCCAACGGCAACGTTATCGGGGTAGAACTGCTGATCAAGGTGGTCGGCGAAGGAACACGGCGGTTGTCTGAATTAAAAGAGGGTGATCAAGCAGCGCTTTTAGGTCCATTGGGCAACGGGTTTGACATTCCCGTTGATTCAAATAAGGCGACACGTCATTTTTTTGTGGCCGGCGGCATCGGCGTGGTCCCACTGGTCTTTCTATCCCGGGTCATGATGGAGAAGGGGATTTCTACCAATCGATGTGAAGCGTTTGTCGGCGGGCGGACATCCTCTGACATTGTCGGGGTCGATCGGTTGAGAGAATTAAACCTAACGGTTCACACTGTCACCGAAGACGGCAGCACCGGTAAGAAAGGGTTGGTCACCGACAGGGTGGTACAGATCATCGCCTTGCGACGACCCGACATGATCTATACCTGTGGTCCCTGGCCCATGCTTGCGGCCATGGCGGATATTGCGGAAAAAAACAGCATACCCTGTCAGGTGGCCCTTGAAACCATGATGGGGTGCGGCATGGGCGTCTGTTTGAGCTGCGTGGTACCTGCGCGTAATTCATCAACACCTTTTCGACATGCCTGCACTGAAGGACCTGTAATGGATGCGCGCCGGATACAATTTTGAGAAGGGTGGTTTGAGCAGGGTGGTTTGAGCAGGGCGGAAAAACCGGGTGCTTTAAGAGGGTGCAAATGATTTTATCGGCCAGGAAAAAAATAGTGGCGGGCCATGATGAAACCTGTGGGCGGTGTTGCTGGTTTGGGACAAATTCATGCGGTTTTCCGTTGACTTTCCAACGACCCCATGTTACATGCGCCGCGACTGAAACGAACCGGTTTTTGTCGGCTGCCGGGCAGTAGAATGCCATGAAAAAAGGAACCCTACGTTCTTTAAAGGAGTTGGCCTACTTCAGCAGTCTTGGCTTGGCGGTTGCTTTATCCATTTTTATAGGTCTGGCCATCGGGGTCTACCTGGATCGGCGTTTCGATACAACGCCCTGGTGGACGTTGATTGGTTTGGGAATGGGCATTGCCGCCGGGTACCGCAACATCGGCCTGGCCATTAGGAAAAGCCGTAAGTTGTAGTATCGGATACACCTGTTTTTCATTATAACAGAGGTCTGTCATTGCAGATTGAAAGACGCCTTGTTCGCTATATCACCCTTACAAACTGGGTGCTGCTCGCTTTAGCCGGCATGCTCGGTTTTGCGCTCGCAAGCCCGGCTTTTGCTAAAGGAATCCTTTTCGGTGGTTTGATCGTTACCGTCAATTTTCATTTGTTGGCGCGGACATTGAAACGATCACTCAAGCCACCCCATCTGGCGTCGCCCAATGTCATTATCGCCAAGTATTATATCCGCTTTATCGTCAGCGGGATTATTATATTTCTTCTGATCACCCAGCAGGTGGTGAACCCGCTGGGGCTGGTTGTCGGTCTATCCATTGTTGTTTTGAGTATGATGTCGGCGGCCGTATTGGAAATGACAAAACTAAAGGTCAAGGAGGCCGTCTAAGGTGGAACATCCCTATCTTTTTTTCGTCAAATTGTTTGAATTTTTAGGTCCCGGTCCGAGTCATTTTGCCCATGCATATCCGCACGTGATTTACACGTGGGTCGTGATGGCGATTTTGATCATTTGCGGCTTTCTGGCTGTCAAGGGTCTTTCGATGATTCCCCAAAAGGGGCAAAATTTCTTCGAGATCATTGTTTCCGGTATTGAGGAATTCATGGTCGAAATTACCGGAGAAGAAGGGCGTTGGCTGTTGCCTCTGGCCGCCACGATTTTTATTTTTATTTTTTCTTCCAATTTAATCGGCCTGGTACCTGGGTTTTTCCCGCCCACGGCGAGCCTGAATACGACTCTGGCCTGTGCGTTGATCGTGGTGGTTTTTACCCACATAATCGGGATCAAATACCATGGCGCCGGTTATATTAAACATTTTCTCGGTCCCGTCTGGTGGATGATTCCCATCATTTTACCCATTGAAATCATCGGCCATGTGGCTCGTATTCTCTCCTTGTCCTTCCGTTTGTTCGGAAACATGATGGGGCATGAGTTGGTATTAGGCATTCTTTTTGGTCTGGCCGGTGCGTTTTTTGCCCCCTTGCCCATAATGGCGCTGGGGATTTTCGTCGCCCTGGTTCAAGCCTTTGTGTTCTTTTTGTTGTCAATTATGTATTTTACCGGTTCGATGGAGCACGCCCATTAGATTAATCGAATCGTTTAGCGTTTTAACTTATTGAAGCCTGCCCTTGTCGGGAGGCAGGGGCTAATGGAAGAAGCCATATTATAATTATTTACAAAGGAGGGACAGAATCACATGGAAGCTGAAGCGTTAAAATTTTTTATTGCCTGTGTAACTGCCGCCGGATTCGGCATCGCCATCGCGGCCTTTGGTTGTGGTATCGGACAAGGTCTTGGCCTGCGGTCTGCTGTTGAGGGAATCGCCAGGAATCCGGAATCATCCGGTAAAGTGACCGTGACACTGCTGATCGGTCTGGCCATGATCGAATCGTTGTGTATTTATGCCCTGGTTATCGCGCTGATCTTGATCTATGCGCATCCCCAGGCAGCGGCCATTGCCGGGTTGTTTGCCCACTAATCGGCTGGAAAAATGAAAAAGGCCGTATCGGATCGTTCCGGTACGGCCTTTTTTTATGGATCGTTCTTTTTGTTACTTACCCCTGCTATCATTAACATTTGGCAATGATAGTCCCCGAACCTTGTCCTATTTAGAGCACTTTGCTTAAATACCGCCCTGTGTATGAAGCCGGATTGGCGGCGATCTTTTCCGGTGGGCCGCACGTGATGACATTCCCGCCGCCATCTCCCCCTTCCGGACCAAGATCAATAATATGATCCGCGGTTTTGATGACATCAAGGTTGTGTTCGATGATGAGCACGGTGTTGCCGGCATCCACCAGACGATTTAAGACCTTCAATAAGCGTCGAATATCGTGAGGGTGGAGACCGGTGGTGGGCTCGTCCATAATATAAACCGTTCGTCCGGTCTCTTTTTTTGCCAGTTCGCGGGCGAGTTTGATCCGTTGCGCTTCGCCCCCGGAAAGGGTTGTCCCCGATTGGCCGATTTTCATATATCCCAAGCCGACATCGACCAGTGTCTGCAGTTTTGGGCGGAGCGACGGAATTCTTTCGATAAAGGCCAAGCACTGGTTGACTGTCAAATCCAACACCTGAGCAATATCACGTCCCTTGTAGAGAATTTCAAGGGTTTCCCGATTGTAGCGCTTGCCCTGGCAGACATCACAGGTCACGTAGACGTTGGGTAGAAAGTGCATTTCAACCTTGACGATACCGTCGCCACGGCAGGTTTCACAGCGGCCGCCCTTCACATTAAAACTGAACCGCCCAGCCTTGTATCCCCTTGCCCGTGCGTCAGGTGTTCGCGCGAATAGTTCTCGAATAAACGTAAATGCACCGGTGTAGGTCACTGGGTTGGAGCGCGGTGTGCGTCCAATGGGGCTTTGATCAATGTTGACAACTTTATCGATATTTTCAAGGCCGCTGATGCGGTCATGTTTTCCGGCGGGGGTCCGTACCTGGTGCAAATGCTGAAGAAGGGCTCGGTAAAGGGTGGTGACCAAAAGCGTCGATTTTCCCGCCCCGGATACACCGGTTATGCAGACGAGTAATCCCAGGGGAAGGGTGACATCAATATGTTTGAGGTTGTTTTCACAGGCACCGTGAACAACAATGCGATGGTTCGCGTTCGTCCTGCGTGCGGATGGTACCGCGATTCGTTTGCGGCCAGAAAGATATTGACCGGTCAAGGATTGATCGCTCTTTTCCAATGCTTCGGGCGAACCGCTGAAAACGACCCGGCCGCCATTGATCCCGGCCCCGGGCCCCATGTCCACGACATAATCGGCATTGCGGATGGTTTCCTCATCGTGTTCCACGACCAAAACGGTATTTCCCATATCGCGCAGATGGCCAAGGGTATCGAGCAGGCGTTGATTGTCGCGTTGGTGGAGGCCGATACTCGGCTCATCCAGTACGTAGAGTACACCGGTCAATTTGGCGCCGATCTGGGTGGCTAACCGTATCCGCTGGTTTTCTCCGCCGGAGAGGGTGTCGGCCGGTCGGTCCAGGGTCAGGTAGCCCAAGCCGACATTATTCAAAAACGCGAGGCGATGATAAATGGCGTTTAAAATACGGTCGGCGATGGTCATTTGCTTGTCGCCGAGACTTAGCGTCTGTAAAAAGGACTGGACTTTACTGATCGGCATGGCGGTGATTTTTTGAATGGGGGCCTTGCCGACTGTCACGGCGCGGCTAAGCGGGTTAAGGCGCGTACCTTCGCAGACGGGACAGGATGCAAACGTCATGTATTGCTTGGCCTCTTTGCGGGCCTGGGTTGATTGGTTTTGGTGGTAACGTCGCTTTAAATTGGGAATGATACCTTCAAAGGGTTTGGGAGCCAGGTGGCGGCGGCCGCTTTGCATGGTATAAAAGGGAACTTTTTGATCACCTGATCCATAAAGGAGAACTTGTTTGAAGCGGTCGGACAACTCCTGGTAAGGGGTATAGATGTCTTCCTGGTAATAGGTCGTCAGGGTTTCCAGAAATTCGGTGAAATAAACCGAATGCCGATTGGCCCAGATTACCACCGCCCCGTCGCGAAGTGAAAGGGTGGGATTGGGAACAATCAGATGCGGATCGAATTCCGTAGTGGCTCCGATACCATCACAGGCGGCGCATGCCCCCTGGGGCGAATTAAAGGAGAAACTGGCCGGGCTCAAATCGGAAAGGGCCATTCCGCAGGAGTGGCAGATGGCTTTTTCGCTAAAGATGAGCGGGTCTTCCTGGGCCACGTCCACGATCGCTTGGCCATGTCCCTGGGCCAGCGCCAATTCCAAAGAATCGGCGAGGCGATTGGTCATGTTTGGTTTAACGATCAAACGGTCGATAACCACATCGATGTTGTGGCGCTGATTTTTTTTAAGGCGCGGTACGTCATCAATTTCATGGTGGTGTCCATCAATACGGACCCGCGCAAACCCCTGCTTGCGAATCCGCTTTAGCCAATCCTGGTGATCTCCTTTTTCTCCGGCAACCACTGGTGCCAGGATAATGATTCGCGTCCCGTCTTGCAGGGCATTGATCCGTTCAAGCATTTGATCGAGACTTTGCGAAAAAACGGGAAGGGCGCATTGGGGACAATGGCGCAGGCCGATCCGGGCGTATAACAAACGCAGATAATCGTAGACTTCCGTTACCGTACCCACGGTGGACCGGGGGTTATGGCCAGCCGCCTTCTGTTCAATGGCGATGGCCGGCGATAATCCTTCGATCAAGTCGACATCCGGCTTGTCCAGTCGCTCCAAAAATTGACGCGCATAGGTGGAAAGCGATTCGACATATCGGCGTTGACCTTCAGCGTAGAGGGTGTCAAAAGCCAGCGTCGATTTACCGGATCCGGAAAGCCCGCTCAAGACGACCAGTCGGTTGCGCGGCAAGTCGACGTCGATGTTTTTCAGGTTATGCTGCCGGGCGCCCCGTATAATAATCGTTTCGGTATCCATTGGAATATCTTACCGATCGGCATGCTTTTTGTAAACCGGGTTTAGTTTTTAAAGACAATCCCAAAAAGGAAAAAAGTTTTTGAAAATCTGAGCAATTGAGAGAAAAACGAAGAAAATAAGAGATAGCAAATATTGTTTAAAACTGATCGCAATAAACGGAAATCTTTATAATAGCTGACAAAATGATCCACGAAAAAAATGGTGTATTATTAAGAAGTTGATAATTTGTAATACGTTTAACCTTTATAATTCAAAAAGTTATGAATTGTTCATATCTTGTTTGGACGATGTAAAAAAAACGCCTTTTATCAAGGTTGACTTCAAAAAGAGAATCCCTTAAAACCGGTCCACCTCAAAAACATCGGATTTTTTCAATTGGATTCAAACCAAACCGTAAAATTTCGCTAGTTTTTATCAAAAATTTCTGTTAAGTCGCTCCTTTGCCGACTTGCTATTTGGAATGAGATTGGGTTGTCTATGGAAGCAGTTTGGGAACAGGTAAAGGCTAATTTAAAGGAACGCATGGCCCCTCAGGCCTACCACCTTTGGATCGAACCGGTAAGATGTAACGGCGATAAAAACGGGCGGATGGTTTTAACCTGCGTGAATTCATTTTCCAAAAAACGCATTCAGGAAAACTATCATGATTTGATTCGCACGGAATTCAACCGTTTCACAGAAGAACCCTGTGAACTTTTGTGGGAAGTATCACCCAGCGTCCCCTCAAGTTCTACGCTGGCGGTCAAAGAGAATAAAAGACCGATCCAGGTCGGTATTCCCAACATGAACGTGCGTGTTCACAGCGGTCGCTATTTAAGACGGGATTTTACCTTTGACCAATTCGTGGTGGGTGGTAACAGCGATTTTGCTTTTTCGGCGTCCCTTGCCTTTGCATCTAGGCAAAAGCAAGCCGCAAAGTACTTTGCTGCTCATGTCTAAAACAGGCATGGGCAAAAGCCATCTTTCCCATGCGATCGGCCATCATGTTCTCTCGGAATTTCCCAACGAAAAAGTTTACTATATAACGGCCGAAGATTTTACCAACGAATTGGTCAGCGCCTTTCGGCATGGGGGGTTGGAACGGTTCAAAAGTAAATATCGAAACGGTTGCGATGTTCTTATCTTAGAGGACATCCAATACTTAAGCGGAAAAGAACGCACCCAAATCGAGTTGGCGCATATGCTGGATATGTTAAACGATATGGGTAAAACGGTCATCTGCTCCAGTTGCTATGCGCCCGGTGACATTCCCAAATTAAATTCCGAGCTTCGCTCCAGGTTGCAAAGCGGTCTGATTTCCGGGATCGATCCACCTGACTTTAATACCCGCGTGAGAATTTTAAAAAAGAAGGCAACCACACGAAAGTTACGAATATCCAAAGAGATCCTACAATATCTTGCCAGCGAGCTGACCGAGGATGTTCGTCAGCTGGAAAGCGGATTGATGGGGGTTTTTACCCGATCTTCATTGATGAGCGAACCGGTGACGCTCAACCTGGCCGAAAACGTGGTCGATATCATCGCCCGCCAGCGCAAACAGGTAACGGTAGATGCGATAAAAAAGCTGGTATCCAAAGAGTACCAGGTGACCTTAAGGGAACTGGTTTCCAAATCGCGGAAACAACGGGTGGTAAAACCGCGCCAAATAGCCATGTACCTGGCCCGGACTCATACCGATTCTCCGTTACAGACCATCGGCCGCAGTTTTAACCGGTATCATGCCACGGTAATTCACGCCGTGGGGACCATCGAAAAAGCGATGCGCCATGAGTATGATATTAAAAAACAAGTGGCAATTTTAACCAAAAAAATTGAGTCGGGAATGTTTTAAAAACCGATTGGGCTCAGAACGTTCTAACTCAGGATAAAACAAACGCCGTCGAAGGCATTGCCTCGACGGCGTTTTTATATGGGCCCAAAGGGATGTTTTCAGGCTGGCGATAGGGGGTTTTCTCTACCAATGACGTTTGACACGGGTTATCTTGCTCGGGTTATCCTGATTGGTTTATCCTGGCCGCGTCAATTACTGAATGGTAAGTGGCGAATTCATATCGGCCGTCAACTCTTCGATTAGTGCTATGCGCGCCATCCTTTCCTTCGCCACGGCACACCGCAGACGAAGTACGCATTGGGTCGTGCAAACCGGGTTATCCATGTCAAATTGTCCCAAACATTCCCGGTCGAAATCAATACCACGTTCAAAAATATCTTTATGTTTCATCGGATCTCCGCATATTTAGTAGGTTTAGCATTCCTTTGTGAATCTTCGCATTTGTGGCCAGGATTTGTTTTTTTTCCGGAAGATGTGCCTCCCTTTAAAATCAGTCACTTTTCCACCGGCCTCGGAAACGATCAAAGCGCCGCCGGCCGTATCCCAGGGGCTCAAATTCTGCTCCCAGAAACCATCATACCGGCCACAGGCCACATAGCATAAATCGAGGGCCGCCGAACCCAGTCGCCGAATGCCCTGGGTGGCCTTCAAACAAGCAGCAAAACGATCCATCATCGGGTTGAAAATCGGCCGGGTGTCATAAGGGAACCCGGTGGCCAGCAGGGCATCAATGAGTGGTTCGGTTTCCGAAACCCGGATCTTTTGATGGTTCAAGTACGCTCCCTGGCCACGGTTGGCCGTAAACAATTCGCCATTGACCGGATTCAGAACCATACCCATGGCGGTTTCACCCTTTTCGGCAAATGCGATGGAAACGGCATAATGGGGCAGCCGGTGGGCAAAATTTGTGGTCCCGTCCAGAGGGTCGATGATCCATTGATACGCTTCTTGTCCGTCAGAAGCACCGCTCTCCTCAGCTACAATCGAGTGGTCGGGAAAAAAACCACGAATGGTTGCGATAATTTTACTTTCTGCCGCCACATCCGCTTCGGTTACCAGGTCGATCTTGCCTTTTTTATCAACCCGATTGCGACCGTCGAAGTATTTTTTAAGGACCTTCCCGGCCGCATAGATGGCAGCGGTACCCACGCGATTGATTTGATCAAAATCCATTTGCATGGCTAACTATAATAAGGGTCGTTTGGATGTCAAACATTATTGCCGGGTCGGGATATAAAATGTTATAGGGCGAAAAAATAAGAACCAACCCATACAAAATGAGGAGTGTATATGGAAGTCGTACCCGCCAAGTTGGACAATGTGGTGATTGTTAAACCGGATGTATTCGGCGATCATCGGGGCTTTTTCATGGAAACTTACCAAGGCGAACGCTACCGCGAGGCCGGAATTGCATGCGATTTCGTTCAGGATAATCTCTCGTTTTCGGTGCGAAATACCTTGCGTGGGTTACATTACCAGGTTTCCCGGCCCCAGGCCAAGTTGGTTCAAGTTATTACCGGTGAGATTTATGATGTGGCTGTGGATATTCGACCTGGATCGCCCACTTTCGGCCAGTGGCTCGGCGTGCATTTATCCGGCGAAAACAAGCACCAACTTTTTGTTCCGGCCGGATTTGCCCATGGCTTCTGTGTGTTGAGCGAAACAGCCCATTTTTTGTATAAGTGCTCCGATTACTATTCCCCCGCCGACGAAGGTGGCATTTTATGGTCCGATCCCGCCATCGACATCGACTGGCCGGTGACCGCACCGATTATCTCAGATAAAGATGCACATTTCGCTACCTTAGCCGATACTCCCCGTGACCGTCTGCCCGTCCTTTAAGATGATCTTCGGATCATCTTAAAGGTGGGACATTAATTGATTGGTCCTGCGGTAAACTGGGACTTTTTGAAATTGGCTCGGTGTTATAATATTTTTTGCGCCGTTTTAAATACCTGGGTGATTTGATCGGTGAGGCGGGCTGCCTCTTCAAGTTTCGCAGCTATTTCACCTTGATTTTCATCGGTCGCACGTTGGGCCCACTCTTTATAGTTTGACGCATGGTCTTCATTATGATGGATCCAGTGGGCCAGCAACTTATCCATTTTTTCCGTAAATCCCAAAGATTGCTCTGCCTGGCCGGAATGGTGATGGTGGTGATGATCGTTTTCGTGCTGGTGTGTCATTTGAGCGCTCCTTTTTCTAAAGTTAATGAAACCATCATATCCAATATCGAATCATGTGGATTGTCGTTAAGACGGCATATTCTATCATTTTTTGCACGCCGGAAAATCCATTTTGGCCCATCCGGTTTAACCAATCCGGCTCGTATTGGGTCGCGATAAATATTATAATGATATCATATGAAGATCCGATTGTGAAAACAAGAAAAGTCTTGATTTCTATCCGGTAAACACATTGACGTATTAAGGCCGCGTGTGCTAATAATATAGGATTAAATCGGTTCCGGTCTTGTTCTCCGGAGGCGAGATTCCCGGAAACGTAAGCGTGGCTTTTGACCCTGAGGCGGGTTGTAAATGGTCACGCCTTTTTTAAAGATAATCACGAAAGATAATCACGCTTTTTGCAAGGAGACGAATCAATGGATATTTCCAGGAAACTGGGGACCCTGGTTTTTTTTGGCGTGCCGGCCATCATCGGTGGTGGCATCATCTATGCCCTTTTTGACAGCACAGCCGTTATGTTCATTTATGAAATTGTTTTGCTGCTCATTGCAGGTGCTGTTGTTGCCAAATAGAACCGCGCAAAGCGATGTTATATTTGTACCGGAAGGCCTTTGGGATATCGATTCGCCTTGAATTGGGTGGTGTGGGTTTTACAAAGGAAAAAATATGGAACGGCCCGTCCATCATGATGCCATCTTCTGGTTTTTCCTGATTCTCTTCCTGGGGTCTGTTGTTGTGCTGGGCTGGCTGCTTTGGCCATTTATGTCGGTAATCATTATGGCCATGGTGGTAACCGGTATATTTCGGCCCCTATATCGATGGTTAAGCCGCCGAATGCGACGTTCGGCGGCCTCCGTTTTAACCTGTGCGATCATATTTATCATTCTCTTCATCCCCATTGTGCTTTTGGTGGGGATATTATCGACCGAGGCCTACGGCCTCTACCAGATGGGGCGGGATACCGTGATCAGTGATCAGGTAAAATCGCTGCTTAAGGCCAGCCATCTTCTCGATAGGATCAATCCACTGCTTGCGCATGTGAATATCGAATTGTCCGGAATGGAAATAAATCGCGCCTTGTCGGAATTGGGAAAGCAAATAGGGCTGTTTGTTTATCAACAGGCGAGCACCATCGCATCAAATGTCTTAAGTTTTTTGGCGTACTTTTTTTTCATGTTGATGGTGACTTATTTTTTGTTGATCGATGGCCATAAGTTGGTCTCTTTTTTGATCGATCTGTCCCCGCTTCCCCAGGAACAGGAAGAAATTTTAATCGGCAAGTTTAAGGACATGGCGGGTGCAATTCTGGTAGGAAACGGGCTGGCCGGAATGACCCAAGGATTTTTGGGCGGTTTTTTGTTCTATTTTTTCGGTCTAAAATCACCATTGATGTGGGGCGTCATCATGGCCCTTTTGGCCTTTTTACCGATTTTGGGCATTGGCATGGTATTTATACCGGCGGTGGTTTATTTGCTTTTAAAGGGACGTATTGCCGCCGGTATTTTTTTTATCTTTTTTTATATCGTGGTTTCGGGCGGGGTTGAATATATACTTAAGCCCAAACTTGTCGGACGTCAGGTCCGCATGCATACGGTGATGGTATTTCTGTCCATCATGGGGGGATTGAAATTATTCGGTATTTTAGGAATCATTTACGGACCCCTGATTGTAACCGCTTTTTTGACCCTGGCCGACATCTATCGGGTTAGTTATCAGGATCAGATCTAAGGGAAGGTTTTGTTAATATGGAGAAGGAGCACACCCCGGAAGTCAGTATCGAAAGCGAAATGAAACGCTCGTACCTTGATTACGCCATGAGTGTGATCATCGGGCGGGCCTTACCGGATGTTCGCGATGGCCTCAAGCCGGTCCATCGCCGGATTCTTTTCGCCATGCGTGAGCTTAAAAACGATTGGAACAAAGCGTATAAAAAATCAGCTCGTGTCGTCGGTGATGTCATTGGTAAGTACCATCCCCATGGGGATAGCGCGGTTTACGACACCATCGTACGCATGTCTCAAGATTTTTCTTTGCGATATCCCTTTGTAGATGGTCAAGGGAACTTTGGATCCATCGACGGTGATTCGGCCGCCGCCATGCGGTACACCGAGGTCCGCATGACCCGCCTGGCCCATGAAATGCTTGAAGACCTGGACAAAGAAACCGTCGATTTAGCCCCCAATTACGATGAGTCTTTAATGGAACCGGTCGTCATGCCGGCCAAAGTTCCTGCTTTGTTGATTAACGGATCCTCCGGGATTGCCGTGGGAATGGCTACCAATATCCCTCCCCACAACTTGACCGAAGTTGTCAGTGCCCTTATCGCCCTGATTGATCGGCCGGAAATCACTATTCAGGAATTGACACAGTTGATCCCCGGCCCGGATTTTCCCTCCGGAGGTATTATTTACGGGGCCCAGGGAATTCACGACGCCTACAATACCGGTAAGGGCGTCATCCGTTTGAGGGCCCGGGTAATGGTGGAAAAAGACAAACGTACCAATCGGGAAACGATTGTGGTTACCGAGTTGCCCTACATGGTCAACAAAGCCACCCTGGTAGCTAAAATTGCGGAGCTGGTCCGGCACAAGCAAATCGAAGGGGTCCGCTATGTCCGGGACGAGTCGGATCGTGACGGGATGCGCATGGCCATCGGGTTGAAAAAGGATCAATTTGCCCAGGTCATCGTCAATCAATTGTATAAGCATACACGGATGGCAATCAGTTTCGGGATTATTTTTCTGGCCGTTGTCAAGAATCGTCCGGAATTGATGAATCTAAAAGAGATCCTCTCTCATTTCATTGCGCATAGAAAAGAGATTATTCTGCGCCGTACGCGCTACGATCTGCGTAGGGCCGAAGAGCGGGCCCATATTCTGGAAGGGCTTAAAATTGCCCTGGACAATCTGGACGAGGTTGTGGCCCTGATTCGCAGATCACCAAACCCCCAAGAGGCCAAAAAAAGCCTGATAGCCACCTTCTCCCTGTCAGCTATCCAAGCCCAGGCCATTTTGGACATGCGCCTCCAGCGCCTGACCGGCCTGGAGCGTGAAAAAATTGTGGAAGAATATGTGCAGATTTTAAAGGATATTGCTCGTTACAGAGAGATTTTGGCCAATGAACGCTTGGTGCTCAATATCATTAAAGAGGAACTCGGAGAAATCCTGGAAAATTACGGCGATAGCCGGATGACCCAAATCGTCGAAGAAACCAAGGAGATAACATTAGAAGACATGATCGTGGAAGAGGACATGGTCGTGACGATCTCCAAGAGCGGATATATCAAACGGGCTCCCATCACACTGTACCGCAGTCAGCAGCGAGGCGGTAAAGGCAAGACCGGCATGGGTACCAAAGAAGCCGATTTTGTAGAACGCCTCTTTGTTGCATCCACCCATCATACGTTTCTCTTTTTTACCAATAAGGGGATGGTATACTGGTGCAAAGTTTACGAAATCCCCCAGGCCGGCAGAATGAGCCGGGGCAAGGCGGTGGTGAACTTACTCAATTTTGATAATGATGAGCGGCTCACGACGGTTTTGGCCGTCAAAGAATTTACGCCGGGGCACCATATCCTCATGGCGACTAAAAACGGCCAGGTGAAAAAAACCGAACTGATGGAGTACAGTCGACCCCGGGCGGGTGGTATCATCGCCTTGAAATTAACCGCAGATGATGAACTTATTGCGGCCAGGCTTACCGACGGTACATACAATGTATTTCTAGGTGCCGCCAATGGCAAATCGATCCGGTTTCATGAGTCGGATGTCCGGTCCCAGGGGCGCGTTTCCCAGGGAGTGCGTGGCATGCGGTTGAGCAAAGGGGATCGTATGGTGGCCATGGAAGTCCTAAGCTATGGGCAGACGCTGTTCACGGTTACGGAAAACGGGTTCGGTAAACGGACCTCCATCGATGAATACCCCGTGCAAAAACGCGGTGGCAAGGGTGTGATTACCATAAAAACCAGCGACCGCAACGGCAACGTCGTCGCCATCGTGCTGGTCGGCGAAGACGATGACCTGATGCTGATGACCGATAGTGGCAAGATTATCCGTATGCCCATCAAGGGTGTCAATGTGATCAGTCGAAACACGCAAGGGGTAAAGCTCATGGGAATGGCATCCGATGAGCACGTGGTCAGTGCGGTTTGTTTGGCTGAAAAAGAGAAATAGCACAAAGGAACCCATGGCGCATACTATCAATAATCGATTAAAGGTCGGTGTTATCGGAGGCGGCAGTTGGGGAACGGCCCTGGCCCATCTGGCCGGCGGTAAAGGGCATGCTGTGGATCTTTGGGTATTTGAACCTGAAGTCAAATCACAGATTGAAACCCTCCAGGAAAACCGGACCTTTCTACCGGGAGTGACGTTATCCAACAACCTTACCGCCACCAACGATATCGTCACGGCCGTAAAGGGTAAAGACCTGGTCCTGGTGGTCGTGCCCTCACATGTGATGCGGCAAGTCACAAAACAATTGAGCGAACATCTTTCGCCCCATACGATTGTCGTTTCAGCTTCCAAGGGAATCGAAAACGAAACGCATTTAACCATGACCGGGATCATGGGGGAAACCCTGCTTACCGTGTTGCCGGACCGAATCGGGGTTTTATCCGGACCGAGTTTCGCCAATGAAGTCGCTCGAAAAATCCCCACGGCCATCACCGTAGCATCCATACACAAACCCACGGCCGATTTTGTGCAACAAGCGTTGGCCACCTCTTTTTTCCGGGTTTATACGATTGATGACATGGTGGGCGTGGAACTGGGTGGAGCGGTTAAAAATGTCATCGCCATTGCGGCGGGGGCCATTGATGGCCTCGGGCTGGGGCTAAATACACGAGCAGCCCTGATCACTCGCGGGCAAACCGAAATTCGACGTTTGGGGCTTCACATGGGCGCACAGCCGAGAACCTTCACGGGTCTGGCCGGTATCGGCGATCTGGTGCTGACGTGCACCGGCGACACAAGCCGGAACCATACCGTCGGTAAACGCATCGGGCAGGGTGAACGATTGGCGGATATTTTAGCGGATATGCAAATGGTCGCCGAAGGGGTGAAAACGGCTAAATCGGTGTACAATCTTTCACTCAAATTAGGTGTGGAGATGCCCATCTGCCATGCCGTCTACCGGGTGTTATATGAAGAAATGCCTCCCCGTGAAGGCCTCTTTGCGCTAATGACGCGTGATTTAAAATATGAACTTGATGCCGTCTGAAAGACAAAGCCCAGACCAGCCCAAAGGCGAAGGACACCGCCGGCGATTGCGAGAGCGATTTTTAAAGAGTGGGCTCGATGGTTTTCACGACTATGAAGTGATCGAGTTGCTGCTCACACTTGCCACGCCGCGCAGAGATTGCAAAGATGCCGCGAAGGCAGCGCTTGACCGGTTCAAAACTTTTCGCGGGGTGATGGAGGCGGCGCCCGGTGAGTTAGTGGAAATAAAGGGCCTCGGCCCACGGAATATTCTCGGCTTGCGCCTCATAAAGGCTGTTTTGGATCGGTACCTGGAGGAAAAGGTCATCGGGGCGGAGCCCTTAAGCAATTCAAGGGTGCTATACGATTACCTGGACGCATCTCTTGGTGGGCAACCTGTCGAATGTGTCATGGCCGTATTTCTGGACGCGAAGAACCGGGCAATAGCCAGCAGAATAATATTTAAAGGGACTTTAACGGCCAGTTCGATTTATCCCCGAGAAGTGGTACGGGCGGCTTTAGGTTATCATGCGGCCGCATTGATTTTGGCGCACAATCATCCTTCGGGAGATCCCCAGCCATCGGATGATGATATGGCGATCACGCGTCGGCTGATTTTTGCCTGCCGAGTGATGGACATCGTTTTACATGATCACCTGGTCGTCGGGGACAAACGTTATTTTAGTTTTGCTGATGAGGGGCACATCGCCAGACTGAACAGAGAACTGGATTGCTTGACGCCATGAGCTACTTATATTAGGCCGATGACGCCATCATTTTAGAAACAGTGACGGTAACGAGAAACATGGATGAGAAGGAAAGAAATAACGGGTCCGGCGAGCGGCCTTATTGTTTTGGCAAGCTGGACATTGTTTTTCCCATGGGAGATAGCGGTTTCAGGGAAAGCCCCGAAAGTTGTTTTCCCTGCATTTACAAAACCGCATGTCTTCGGCAAGCCATGTCGAGTGCGGATGGATTGAAGGTAAGGGTAGAAATGGTAGACCGGGCGTATAATGCCGGATGGATGGGTAGGCTGAAGCGATGGTCCAGCCGTAAGACACTCACCCAACGCATGCGGGTTGAAAAAAAAGGAGCGCGGAAATGAAAAGCGTTAAGGATATCGCGTTAGCCGAAAAAAAAGTATTTGTGCGTGTGGATTATAATGTGCCTTTGGATTCAAAAGGTCGGATTACCGATGATGCTCGCATCAGGCGCTCGATCCCCACGCTTTTGTACCTATTGGAACAGGGGGCAAAATTAGTGGTGGCATCACACCTGGGGCGACCCAAAGGATCTGTGGTGCCGGCCTTCAGCCTGAGTCCGGCGGCAAAATGCCTGGAAGAGTTGTTAGGAAAAAAGGTGGTTTTAACGGATGATTGCATCGGCCCCGATACACAGAAAATCGTTGATGGTATGGCCCCCGGCGATGTCGTAATGCTGGAAAATTTACGGTTTCATGCCGGGGAGCAAAAAAACGATGACCTTTTTGCCCAAAATTTGGCTGCTTTGTGCGATGTTTATATCAACGATGCCTTTGCCGTGTCCCATCGCGCCAATGCTTCGGTGGTGGCCATCACCCACCATGTTTCGGATTGCGGGGCTGGATTTTTACTGCAGAAGGAGCTCGATTTTTTTGAAAAGGCCATGACCCATCCAGAGCGGCCGCTGGCCGCCGTGGTCGGTGGTGCCAAGGTTTCCAGTAAATTGGAAGCCTTGAAGAACATGATGCGCCGGGTGGATGTGATTCTGATCGGTGGCGCCATGGCAAATACGTTTTTGAAAGCATCCGGCATCGATATGGGAATATCGCGGGTGGAGGATGATCTGTTTGAAGAAGCGGCAACGATCATCAGGACAGCCAAGGATCAGGATATTCGTTTCTTATTGCCTGTAGATGTGGTCGTGGCGCGTGCCCTTAGCGCCGATGCCGCCTTTGAAGTGGTACCTGTAAATAAGGTGCCTGCCGATCAAATGGCTCTGGATATCGGGCCGGAGACGACCGCGCGGTATATCGAGGTTCTTAAAACTGCGAAAACGATTGTCTGGAACGGCCCCATGGGTGCTTTTGAAATCCAACCCTTTGCCGAGGGGACCCAAACTCTGGTCCAAGGCATTGCCGATATTGACGCTATGACGATTATCGGCGGCGGCGATACGGGCCTGGCCGTTCAGAATTCCGGTCGGGCAGACGATATCACCTACATTTCCACCGGGGGCGGGGCTTTTTTAACGCTCCTGGAGGGTAAAGTCCTGCCGGCGGTCGCCGCGCTTCACTAGGCGAAAGTTTCCCGTGGATCAGCCAACCGAGCGCACGCCTCAATCTATTGAGCACAAAAAACCACTAAAACCCATCTTTTGGTGGGGTATTCTTGGGGCAACCCTAGCGCTGGTTTTGGTGGCCTTTGTCTATCGTGAACCGCTTTGGCAGGGCTTAGTCACCCTTGGACAAGCACTATCTAACCGCGATAAAATACAGGCATTTGTAAGCCGCTTTGGTGTTCTCGGTCCCTTTGTCTTTATTCTGCTTCAATTTATTCAGGTGATTCTGGCCCCCATCCCCGGTGAAGCGACGGGATTTATCGGCGGGTATCTTTTTGGTGCGATTAAAGGGTTCACCTTATCAAGTATCGCTTTGGCCGCGGGGTCGATGGTGAATTTCTTGATTGGTCGTTTTCTAGGGCGCCGATATGTTCGCAAATTAATTCCGGAAGACAAGCTCCAACGTTTTGACACATTCATCAAACGCCAGGGGGTGTTGGTCCTTCTGATTCTATTCGTTTTTCCCGGCTTTCCCAAAGATTACCTCTGTCTCTTTCTGGGTTTGACGGCGCTACCTCTGAAAGTGTTCTTTCTTATTTCCGCATTCGGCCGCATGCCCGGCACATTCATGCTCAGTCTTCAAGGCGCCTCGCTTTACGAAGGCAACTACCTCACCTTTGGTATTTTGGTCGGTGTCTGCCTGGTCGTCGCCATTATTGTCATTCGGTATCGCGAGCGCGTATATCGGAAAGTTGAGAATGTAAACGGGTCAAAGAAACAATAGTAAGTAAAATCATAAATACCCCCTTTTATCTTAAAGAAGTCGTTGTTGTAATGCGTAAGCCATGATATAATAACCTGATATAATAATTGGTATAATAACTGGGAAGAATCATTTGGTATCGTATTGATTCCCGCAGTCGAGGCGCCCGCAATCGCGGCGTGTGATGAGAGAATTATCCATACCCTTTATTGATTGGTCTGGTTATACGAATTGTCTGAGTTGAAGCCTGGCTGGGAGCCAGGTCGCGATCTGGGTCGAAAATCACGTTGCAACGCCAAAAGGGGGGTTTTTATGTCATATTGGGGATACCGGGAGCAGCTAAGCCTCACAAACCGCTTGAGGCGATCGTATTATGAATTGCTGCGTGACGAACTCGATCAAAACCTGATCCGCTACGCGTTGATCGACTCATATAAGAATTTTGAGAATAAGAAGAAACCCTATCCATTTGTCGAAAAACGCGAGTTAAAGCCGCGGGCGCGCATTCCGGACTTGGAATACGGCTATCATAAAACTTTTTTAGTCCTTTTTCTGGAAGATTCACTACCCGCCAGTCATAAAAAATATATACACTTTCTAAATGTTAATAAAACGACCAAAGCCAATCTGCTTCAATCGAAGACATTACCCTTAGAAGGGAGCTTCGATCGGTATCAGAAATATTTGGAGTCGGCCCACTTTCTGGATTTTTTAAATATGTTGTTGCCGGTGGATTATGCCCTCTTAATTCAACGAGAACCCACGGCACGTGCCCGAAATCGCTATGGGTTGACCCATTTCCACGTCCGTATAGACTGGTCCATTGCCGAGGCTGCCGAAGCAATGGCCTGCCGGCTTCGCTATATTTCCAAAGAGCTTTACGAGGGTGGCGATAAGTATGCCGAGGATATTCAGAAAAAATTTTTTGAGTACTATGGTTTACCTGTTATGGCCGGCGGCAGACGGACAGCGGCGGTGATTGCTTTTGAGTACCTGCGCAATACGCCCTGTCTCTCAACCGTTTTTGTCGGCAGCAGTGAATCGCGGGCAATGATGCGATTGTCTGAGCGGGGAATTGTTAAAACGGTGTTGATGAAAATATCGAAAAATGAGCTCAGCCAGATTGCCGCCGCCAATAGCCTCAGCGTCTCTACTTTTAACAAGAAGTATGTGGTCGCGCGTGAAGGGCGATCGGGCGTCTGTCTGTTTCAGGTCGTCTATTCCTATACGGAACACGGTAAACCACCTTTGGACGGTAAATTAAGAGAGATCAAACCGGATTTGAACTGGCTAAGGGTGAGTGGGCAGTACTTGCTTCCCGTGCCGGGCACATTGAGATATCCACCACTACCGCTGAACCTGATTTATACCTAGCCGAAGGTGCAAAGTTAACCCCCCGATGTTTTGAAGATTAATAGGCTTTGAACCCGCTGACATCCTAAATTGATCAAGTGGTTAGCGGCTAAAATAAGAAGATAAAGAAATGATAACCTTACTTGACTATGGTGCGGGAAATGTCAGAAGTGTGATCAATGCCATCGAGCGGTTGGGCGAAAAGGTAAAGATGGTTGCCGGCCCAGATGACATTTTGTCTGCTGAACGATTGGTTTTTCCGGGCGTGGGTGCATTCGGGAATATGATCCGAATCCTTAATGATAAGGGCTACTCCGAACCACTGAAAGCTTACCTTCAGGATAACCGGCCATTTCTGGGTATCTGCCTGGGCCTGCAAGCACTGTTTGATCGCAGCGAGGAAGCGCCGGAATTGGAAGGCTTGGGTTTTATTTCAGGGACCGTTAAAAAATTCGACATCAATTTGGCGGTGCCTCACATCGGTTGGAATGGGATCCGTATCAAACAATTTTCAAACATTTTTAACGGTTTTCAGCGCGATGAGAAGCTTTACTTCGTGCATGCGTACCATGTGGCCCCGGAAGACCAGAAGGTCATATTGACCACTACGGATTATGGGTACGAATTCGTCAGCAGCATCCAGCAGGGAAATATTGTTGGGACACAATTTCACCCGGAAAAAAGTGGGTCGGCAGGACAAGCGATTCTAAAAAACTTTTTAAATGCAGATCAGGAAATTAATCATCCCCTGACGGGTGCAAAAAAAACCGTGTTAGCAAAAAGAATTATCGCCTGCCTCGATGTTCGATCCGATGACAAAGGAGACCTCGTTGTCACCAAGGGCGACCAATATGATGTGCGGGAAAATGGCCGTATTCGCAACATGGGGTTGCCGGTGGGCCTGGCCCAGAGATATTATCAGGAAGGCGCCGATGAAATAACGTTTTTAAATATTACCGGGTTTCGCGATTTCCCTTTAAAGGACATGCCCATGCTGGACGTATTGCGAAAAACATCGCGCAACGTCGCGGTTCCCCTGACCATTGGGGGCGGGATTCGGGACTTTATCGATAAAAACGGCCGGACCTATTCCGCCTTGGAGGTGGCAGCGGCCTATTTTCGTGCCGGGGCGGACAAGGTGTCCATTGGTAGCGATGCGGTCTTGATTGCCGAAGCGTATCTAAGCACCGGTCAAGCAACCGGCGAAAGTGCTATTGAACGGATTTCCGAAGTGTACGGCAGCCAGGCCGTGGTTATTTCCATAGACCCGCGACGGGTATACGTCACCTCTCCTGATGCGGTCGATTACCATGTGATCGAGACCGATATTCCGGGCCCCAAGGGCGAGAAATACTGCTGGTATCAGTGCACCATCAAGGGTGGGCGGGAAGGCCGGCCCATGGATGCCGTTAGCCTGGCAAAGGTTTGCGAAACCCTGGGGGCCGGGGAAATATTGCTTAATTGTATTGATCGGGATGGCACCAATAGCGGGTTTGATTTGGAACTGATTAATGCCGTTAAAAAGGCGGTAACCATTCCCGTTATCGCTTCGAGCGGCGCCGGTAGTGCCGCTCATTTTTTAGAGGTATTTACGCACACAGATGCGGAGGCGGCCCTGGCCGCTGGTATCTTTCATCGTCGGGAAGTGCCTATCGGAGAAGTAAAACACTTTTTGGAAGGTAAAGTGGATATCCGTCCGTAGCCCAGTGAAAAATGGACATCTGACTTTTAAATGATAAAAAAAGATTGATAGAATATGGTTACCCATGATAGGAAATCGTACGTTTATTGTAAATTGATTATTTTTAAAAACCCATTGTTTTTTAAAATAATCGAAACCAAAAGGAGGAAGTCATGCGCAATCGATTAATGCTCGTTGCTTTATGTGTGGTCTTTGGTTTGATATTATCTCCCTCTGCCTTTGGAGATAGTCATATGATTAAAATCGGGTTTAATATTCCGCTGACGGGTGATAACCCAGACGTTGGCGCATCATCCAAGAACGCTGCCGAAATGTTTCTTAAGAAAAACGCTGAAGTTGAAGTAGGTGGAAAACAATATAAACTTGCCTTGATTTATGAGGACAATGAGTACAAGCCTGAATCAGCCGTTAAAATCAATACCAAGCTCATCACCGAAGATGGCGTCCTGGGCATTATTGGGCCGCAATCGTCAAGCCAGGCAGTTCCGGCCGGTGAAGTGGCCAACAATGGGGGCACCCCCATGATCAGCCCCTGGTCCACCAATCCCAACACCACCCTGGATCGTCCCTATGTGTTTCGTGGTTGTTTCCTCGATCCTTTTCAGGGCCCGGTAGCTGCCAATTTCGCAACGGATGAGCTTGGCGCCAAAAAGGCAGCCGTTATCTATGATATTGCAGCCGATTATCCCAAGGGCTTGGCTGAAAACTTCAAGGATGCTTTTGAGAAGATTCATGGCCCTGGTGCAATAGTGGCGTTTGAATCCTTTACCACTGGTGACAAGGATTTTTCGGCCCAGATGACCAATATCGTCGCATCCGGAGCAGACGTGCTTTTTGTTCCCCAGTATTACTCAGAAGTACCGCTGATCATCCGTGGCGCCAAGGAAATGGGCTGGCAGAAACAAATTCTGGGTGCCGACGCCTGGGGCGGTGGCGACCTGATGGGTCTTTGCGGTGATGACTGCAAAGGCTACTACTTCTCCAGCCACTATGCCGCCAAAGGGGCCAAGGGCGCCACGAAAGCATTTATCGATGAGTATAATGCCGCCTATGGCAAAACCCCGGATGATGTGGCCGCTCTGACCTGGGATAGCATTGGATTGATGGTCCAGGCCATCAAGGACACCGGTGGACTCTCAGGCGACATCAAGGCTGATCGGACCAAAGTCAAAGATGCCCTGGCAAAAGTCGCGGATTTTCCGGGGATAACAGGTGGTATGACCTTTACGCCGGAGGGTGACCCCAAGAAATGCGCCGTGATCGTGCAGATCAATCAAGACGGTGAATTCGAGTTTCATAAATCCGTTTGTCCGAAATAAATTCATACCCCGTTTTATCTGTTAGCGGGTCATTAAAAACAAACGCCCACCGTACAAGCGTACGGTGGGCGCATCTATTATTTGCTCACTTAAGTACGCTGCCAACCGGATGCCTCGGATTGAAGCAACCGCTGCCCATTTGACCAGTTGGCCAATGATTTGTTGGGATCATTGTGCCCGAAGCTGTGTGAGCAATATCATTCAGGAGAGCACCGCATGACTTTCACTTTCTTCATGCAGAACCTGATCAACGCCCTTCAGTGGGGCAGCTTTTACGCCCTTATCGCACTGGGGTACTCCATGGTTTACAGTATACTGATGTTATTTAATTTCGCCCATGGAGACATTTTCATGGTGGGCGCCTATATCGGTTTAGGTGTTGCCACCGGGCTGCTTGCGCTGGTCGGCACAAGTGGCGCCGCCATCATGCCCGGTTGGATGATTCTGGCCCTGACGATTTTAATTTCGATGTTTTTAACCGCTTTTGTCGGTATTATCGTTGAACGCGTTGGATATCGTCCCTTAAGGAATGCCCCGCGCGCCTCCGCCGCTATCACAGGCCTGATGATCGGCATCATTCTGGAAACCGCCAACATCCTGTTTTTGGGTGGATCGCGGTTGAAGTTTCCCTCGCTCATCCAATCCGTCACCTACAATATCGGTGGGGTCTATGTTACCAACATAAAAATCATGATCGTACTCGTTTCATTGGGCTTGATGCTTGTGTTGCATCAGTTTATCACCCGAACCAAGTACGGTATGGCCATGCGTGCCATGGCATATGATTATCTGGTTATTCCACTGATGGGGATCTCAATCAACCGTGTGGCGACCATGACATTCGCCATCGGTTCGGCCCTGGCGGCGGCGGCCGGTATACTTTTTGCTCTGGCTTACCCGGTTTTGGATCCTCTGATGGGCGTTAGTTTTGGTTGGAAGGCGTTTGTCGCGGCCATTCTTGGTGGACGCGGCTCAATCATGGGCGCTTGTATTGCCGGTTTTATGTTGGGATTTATTGAGATCATGACTGTGCCGGCCATTCAAATTATGAATCGACTGTTTGCGTTGAATCTCGGGTCGAATCTGCGTGACCTCATAGCCTATTCCGTGGTTCTGTTGATTCTTATATTCCGACCTCACGGACTGTTCGGGGAAACCTACAGTGCGAAGCTTCGTTTATAGGATATAAAAGGAAATTATCAATGGCCGTTTCATCTATTCAGAAACAACCCCCGAGCATCCGGGGTTTTATTAAACGATTCTATGGCCGGGCACCGCTGCTGGCAATCCTTTTGGGGTTTTTAGTCTGCTCACTTTGGGAAACGATAGCCGGTGCGCCCCTGGCATCGATTCTTGGGTTACCCCAAATGCCCATTATGTTCGGTCTTGTCACCATCGCCAAAGTGCTGGCCGGTTTGATCTGGCTGCTCATCAAAGGAACGCCCTTTGATGCGACTACTTTGATTCATATCCCGGCAGCGGTGATCTATTTTGTTGCCATTTACGCCGTCCCGTTGGCCGTTGTGATTCGCCTGACAACCCAACCGGCCAATGCCATCGCACGGTCGCTGGAACAATTTCCATTGATATTCACGGCAGTCGTACATCTGGCGCTTATTTATGCCATCTTTCATTTTTGGACGGAGCTTAGTGACTATCGCTTGATTACCCTCAAATTGACCCTGATTGCCGTCCTACTGACACTCAGCTTAAATATCATCAACGGCTATATGGGTGAATTTTCATGCTCCCATCCCGGGTTTATGGGGATCGGCGCATATATGTCGTCCGTCTTTACCGTGGGTCTTTTCGTCAACGACAAGGTGCTGGGAGAAGCCTTAATTGGGCCTACGATGGCTTATCTCTCTTTTCCCTTGGCGTTGATATTCGGTGGACTTTGCGCTGCTGCGTGCGCTTTGATTGTCGCCATTCCCTCATTCAGGACCCGGGGCGATTATCTGGCCATTATCAGCCTTGCCTTTTTATTCATCGTTAAAAGCTTCTTCGAGAACATGCAGAACCTGGGAGGCGCCAGGGGAATTATGGGCCAACCCAACTGGGCGACTTTGCCGGTGATATTCATTGTGGTTGTATTGGGTGTGTGGTTCATCAATAATTTTGTGACATCCACCCTGGGTAAAGCCCTGAACGCCGTGCGGGATGACGAAATGGCCGCAGATGCCATGACCGTGGACACCCGTAAGACCAAAATGACCGCCTTTTTAGTCGGGGCTTTCTGGGCCGGCTTGGCGGGAGGCCTTTTGGCCCACGTTCTAAGGTTTATCAACCCGGCCATGTTTGGCATTCAAAAATTGGCGGAAGTCCTGGCCATGGTCTATTTCGGAGGCCTCAACTCGGTATACGGATCTATCGTTGGCGCTGTATCAATCAGCTTACTGGGCGAAGTGTTACGGCCGTTTGAAATTTTCAAATGGATTGTCATCCCCCTGTTGCTGATTCTAGTAATGATTTACAGACCTACAGGCCTGGTTGCATTCAAAGAGTTCAATGTACGCAAGGCTTTTGGCCCTAAGGAGGTGGCTTAAGATGGCGCTGTTAGAAGTCGTTGATATGAGCCATAATTTTGGTGGCCTGCAGGCCGTTTCCAACTACAACCTAAAATTGGATCCGGGTCAAATTACCGGTTTGATCGGCCCCAATGGCGCAGGAAAAACGACGATTTTCAACCTGATTACCGGCATCTATCAGCCGGTTGAAGGTCAAGTTTTGCTGGAAGGCACCGACATGGTCGGCAAACGGACCAATCAGATTGCGGCGCTGGGCATCGGCCGCACTTTTCAGGAGATGCGTTTATGGCGCCATATGACCGTTCTGGAACATGTTAAAATGGCGCAATATTCCAAGCTCTCGTACGGCCTGCTCGGCGCTTTTCTGGATAGCCCCAAGCGGCGGCAGGAAGAAAAGGCGGCTACCGAGAGAGCCATGGATTACATGGAATTGTTTCACGTCCATGAATTTGCCGATCAGTTGGTGGTCAATCTGCCTTACGGCGCGCAACGCCGAGTTGAAATGGCCCGTGCCCTGGCCATGGAGCCCAAAGTGCTCCTGCTTGATGAACCAACCGTCGGCATGACACCGGAGGAACTAAGGGACATGATCTCGGTTGTGCGCAAAGCGTATGAGCGGTTCAAGCTGGCGATATTTCTCATTGAGCATCGGCTGCGTGTGGTGCGGGAGCTCTGCCAGCATGTTCAGGCGCTGGTGTTTGGCCAGGTGCTGGTTGAAGGAACGCCCGACGCCGTTCAGAATGACCCCAAAGTAATCGAAGCCTATATCGGCGATCAGGAGATCGACTTCTAATGCTGTTAGACGTAAAAAATCTCAAAGTGGCATATGGCAAAATCCGGGCGCTGCACGGCGTGGATTTTACGATAGAAGATGGTGAGATCATTACCATCATCGGTGCCAATGGGGCCGGTAAAAGCTCAACACTGAGGGCGGTATCTCGCCTGGTTCCCTCAGGTGCCGATACCAAGATGACGTTTGCCGGTAAGGATCTACTGACGTACCCTCCGGAGAAAGTTGTCAGCGAGTTAGGCATTTCCCATGTTCCCGAAGGCCGGCGGCTGTTCGGCAATTTGACCGTCCTTGAAAACCTGAAACTGGCGGCTTTCGCACGAAACGACAAAGAGGCTGTCGAGAAAGATATCGAACGTGTTTTTGCCATTTTCGACAGGCTCGACGAGCGCAAGGAGCAAAAATCGGGCACCATGTCCGGCGGTGAGCAGCAAATGCTTGCGGTAGGGCGGGCGTTTATATCAGGTCGACGATTGATGCTTCTGGACGAACCGTCTATGGGGCTGTCGCCTTTATTGATGAAGCGTGTGTTTTCCTCCCTAAAAGAAATCAACGAGTCTGAGGGTACCGCGATTTTGCTGGTAGAGCAAAACGCCCGGTTGGCGCTGAAGTTTGCAAAGCGTGGGTATGTTCTAGAAAACGGGAACCTTGTTCTTTCAGGTAAATCCGAAGACTTGCTTGCCGATCCGGAGGTGAAGAAAGCCTATCTGGGCGGATAAGGTGGGCTTTTTAGCCGGCTGGTTTTCTCTTCTTCCATCTTATGTGCTTAAAAATAGGAATGCCACACAGTGTCGCCCACCTTTTGTAGAACAAATTCTGTCGAAAGTTTTCACCTCATCATCCTGATGAATAAAATGTAAGTTGTAAAAAAATTAGGACGCTTCATAGGTCAACACCCTAATGATGCCGATGGTATCTCCACTATTGGTCGTACAGCTATCGGAAACGGAAATAACCTTTTTGACCTTCTTCTTTTTTAAAAAGCGGTTTACCTGGTCATCTAAGTTTTTTAAAGCCTTCATGGTATGCAACGCTTTCAGTTCATTCGTGAATGTTTTTACTTTGGCCATGGTCCTGCCTCCCATATAGAATGCTTACATTGATGTTTACGTTGACGGAATTCATATAAAAATAGTGCTGGCGACATGCGTTTGTCAAACTTTAGGGAAAGATATAGTCAAGCCTATTACCTGTTCTTATGCTTCATCTCAGCGGTTTTACGTGAGTAGGTTTTAAACGCAATATAAATACCGAAAAGGCCACACGTCAAAACGGTGCCGACAAAGGCGAAAAATGAAGGCCAGGCACGAGTGGGGCTGTCAGGTGTAAAGAAAAACACGAAAAAAGCCAGAACACTACCTGCCAGGATACCAATGGCCCACCATAAAGACGCGAAGACCAAGGCGAGTAGGCCTATTTGGATTCGTGTGGCCCGATTTTCGTCAAAATGTGTACGTAATCGAAGCAAAACCTTATATATTGTTTCTCTGGGATGTTCCATGCCCACTAATCCGTAGTCGTTTTTTATGATGACGGCTCAGGTTCTGAAAGGCTATGATTTATTTGTTCGATGATGTTGCCAGTAAAAATCCAAAACCGATGAAAATGGAGCCACTGGTTCGATTAAACAACCTGATTCTACCCGGGTTGACCAGCCAGGTCGTGGCTTTGTGGGCAAGCAAAGCGTAGCCCATTAAAAATAAGAATGAGAAGATCATTAATATGGCGATAAGCAATGAAAATTGAGGCAATAACGCATTTTTTACATCGATAAATTGTGGGAAAAGGGCGGTAAGGAAAATAATGGCTTTGGGGTTGCTTAAGGCCACCCCGAGGGCTTGAAAAAAAATATGTTTCCCGGACATTCTCTTTTTAAACATTTTTTTCGTTACTTGCGAAAGGTCCGGATTTTTTTGAATGATGAGCTTTACACCCAAATAAATCAAATAGGCGGCTCCGGCATATTTGATAATGTTGAAAAACATCTCTGATGTTTTGAGGATCGTTCCCAAACCGGCAACGGACATTAAGCCCAGGCAGAAGAGCCCAACAATGTTTCCGAGCGCGGCAAAGGTTGACTTTCTCCATCCATGAAAGGTTGCATTGGTCACAATAAAAAGCACTGCCGGACCCGGTATGGAGGTTGCCGCCAATACCAGCGTCAGATACATCAGCCATGATTGGGTTGTCATTTCCTCATTCCTTTTGCTGTCGCCTGGTCCTTTGCTGTTGACTGGATAGATAGGGTGGAGAGATCGGTTGAATAGACGGGTTGCCTTTGCAACGGATATTTTTTCAAGCCCGGCTATGAAAAGACGCTATTTTTGGACCCGGTATTAGTCCAGATCCAACACAACCTTACATTGATTGCATTTCACAACGCCTCGAAAAACCTTGTTGTCACATTCCGCTAAAAAAATCCGATGAAAATTTTACCCTTGTTAGCGGCCCTTAAAATTGGCATCCCTGCGCTCAATAAAAGATTGAATGCCTTCACCGAAGTCTTCACTGGCCATAATCGGAACGAGATCTGGGAGCAATCTTGCAATAGCGGCTCGCTCTCCATTCGTTCGTGCAATTCCGGCAGAGATAAGTGTCGCCTTAACGCCAAGGGGAGCCTGACTGGATATGGTCGTGGCGATCGCGAGCGCTTTATCGATATGAGCCCCGGGTTCCGCCAATTCTTGCACCAATCCGATTCGAAAAGCCTCCTCGGCATTTAATTCATCTGCCGTCAATAGATAGCGCATGGCATTTCCCCAGCCAACCTCCTGCATGAGACGTACAGTCGCTCCGCCCACAGGATAAATCCCTCTTTTAATTTCAAATTGGCCAAATCTTGTATTATTCGCAGCCACGCGAATGTCTGTTCCCAGAAGCAATTCAAGGCCAATGGTTAAGCATAATCCCTGGACGGCCATAACCATCGGTTTACACAATTTATTCTCTTCATTCAATCCCAACGGATCGATGCCTTTTTCCGGCAGTTCCGGAAACCGACCTTCCTTTAGAAAAGGGATCCACTCATTAAGGTCCAGGCCGGCCGTAAAGTGGCCGCCTTCAGCGATCAGAAGTCCGCACCTTAAATTCGGATTATGGTGTAACTCGCCATAAGCCATACTTAAATCACGGTACATCTCTATGTCAAAAGCATTTAGTTTATCCGGGCGGTTTAGTTTGATGATTAACACGTGATCTTTTTCTTCAACGGCCACTTTGCTTGTTTCCATATTGATCGCTCCCATATGTATTATTATTTAGGACCCGTAGCGCTACGCCCCAGAGAGGCGCGCAAAATCACAACTCCACAGAGGCCGGATACTATTGAGCCAATGATAATTCCGAGCCGTTCGTCAAATAATAGATCCACCCCTGTTCCTCCAAATGCCAATGAACCGATAAAAAGGCTCATGGTAAATCCGATGCCGCAAAGCGCTGCGGTCCCATAAAGGCTCAACCAGCTCATTTTTTTCGGTAAAGCTGCGATTTTGAGCTTTATCGCCAGCGCACAGAGCCCGAAAATGCCAAGTTGTTTCCCGCAAATAAGAGCCAGTGCAATACCCATTGGGACATTGTGGAATACTTGCTCCAATCCAACCCCACGCAGATTGATGCCCGCATTTGCAAATGCAAAAACGGGTAGCACGAAGAACGCAACAACCGAGTGCAAATCGTGCTCCAGCATTTTCAAGGGTGAAATGTCAGGATTATGCTTCGACCGAATGGGAATGAACATTGCCAGAATAACGCCGGCAATGGTAGCGTGGACACCGGATTTGAGGGTTGCAATCCACATTATAATCCCCACCAAGAGATAGGGGCTTTTGGAGATGACATTTCGATAATTCAATATGACAAGAACCGGAATGCAACAAGCCACCACGAACAACGATAGCAGCGATACTTTGGCCGTATAAAAAATGGCAATGATTAAAATCGCACCGATATCATCGAAGATTGCCAAAGATGTGAGGAATATTTTAATTGAAGTCGGTACGCGAGAGCCAAGCAATGCTAAAACACCTAAGGCAAATGCGATGTCCGTTGCAGCAGGTATCGCCCAACCTTTAGCTGCAACAGGATCCGAACTGTTAAAATATAAGTAAATGATCGCTGGGCACAACATGCCTCCGACCGCACCGACAACCGGTAAAATGATATTGCGCTTGTCCGATAATTCACCCTCAATAAGTTCCCGCTTCAATTCCAACCCTACCAAAAAGAAAAAGACAACCATCAGCCCGTCATTAATCCAAAGTAATAATGGTTTGGCAATCTCTAAGGCGCCGACACGTATCTCAACAGGTGTTGAAAATAGCATCTGATAATAATCCGCCAAAAAGGTGTTGGCACAAACGACGGCCATAGTCGCAGAGATCATTAAAAGGATTCCGCCGGCCGACTCCATCTTTAAAAAGGTTGCGATAAATGAAGGAGATTTTGATTGGATCATGTTTAACAGCCCCTATCATGCTGAAATTTAACGTATATGGTGGTGGACCTGCGACACATTGAATATTGGGTGCAAACCTATCGCCGGCCGGAGGCCATCTTTTTGGCTTCCGGTAAGCGCCTCAATTGAAGCATGGACCAGAGCCCGAATGCCGGTCCCGGCATTAATACAAGAAAAACATAACGCCATCCAAGCGTTTCAAACAGGATCGGAATGAGCCATATGGTGACAATGGAAAGCATAAACCCCAGGCTGGTTTGAACGGTGAGTGCTGTCCCTACATACCGTGGATCGGACAACTCGCTGATGGCCGCGCTGAATTGGGCCGAATCTGCTACGACGGCGAAGCCCCAAATCAGACAGAGTATGGTTAATGGTAGCGGGTGGGCATATAAAAACCCGGCCAGTATGCAACAAAACCCCGAGATCGCCAGGCTCAGGCTTGTGATAAGCGTTCGACCCACCCGATCGGCAAATATTCCCGCCAATAAGGCACCCAGGGCTCCTGCGGCAATCGTTCCAAAACCCGCCAGTCGGGCAGCGGAGGTAGACCAGCCGGCTTGCGTATAACTGCTGATTAAGAAAATCGGAACCCAGGCCCACATGGCATACAATTCCCACATATGGCCCAGATACCCAAAATTGGCCAGGCGGAGGGGGCGTTGTCGTAATCCTTCGGCCGCATACTGCCAGTTTGACGGCGCCGATCCGGCTAGATAGGGGCCGGGTTTAAATAAAATGGCCACGATCAGGGCGCCAACCAGCGCCATGATACTGGCACCTTGGAGTACGTCCTGCCAGGGAGGCATTCCGCCGGCTTGGGGCAGGGCATTTAGCAAATGGGGCATAGAAGAACCAACAGTGAGGGCTGCAACCAAAAGGCCGATCCCAAAGCCACGATCCCTTTGGCACCAGGTTGCCACGAGTTTCATCCCAGGTGGATAAACGCCGGCAATGCCCAACCCGGTAAAAAACCGCATGGTCAGGGTGGTGCCGTAATCTACCGGAAACAATGCAATTACGGCATTGGCCGATGTTGCAATTAAGGCACTTACCAGAAACAAGCGCGTCAGGTCATACCGGTCGGCCAGATTAAGTGCCGCACTGATCATGGCGCCGGCCACAAAGCCCAATTGGACGCTCATGGTCAACCAGGCGCGCTGGTTGCCACTCAACAGCCAGGCTTGAGCAAGTTGCGGTATGACCGCGGAAGCTGAAAACCAAAGCGATTTGATCAACAGCACGCCCAGAGCCAGAACAGCTAACTGGCGGCCTTTACCTTTTAGTTTTTCCATAAAAGTCTCACATGTGGCAATCCCTGGTAGTATCGACAATGGCTTTTGATTGACGATTTTAAAATCGAGAATTCGCAGATGTATGTGGTTTGCATTTAAAAGGTACGGCTGTTTATAATCAAGGTGGGGTCAAACTTCAAGTCATGACAACACTGACTAATACTCCGGCTGGGTGTGGATGAAGCCGAAAAGGCGATCAGGAAAAAAGCGGTAGGGCCTTTCGATATCACGGGACGCCCCATGAAAGGGTGGGGCATGGTTGAGAAAACAGGGTTTAAAACGGATGCAGCGCTGCATGAGTGGCTTGACCGGGCGAAAGCCATTGTGAAGATGTTGCCGCCGAAATGAGCGATATGGGGCTTAAGCCGTTAGGTTGGGATTCAAGGGGCCTGGGGCAAGTGTTGAATCTCTAATGTTTTTAACAATGCATTTAGCATTTCACTTGAATCCTCGAATTCTCGAACCCTTAGTATTCACATTCTTTTTTCAACCCCGTTGGCGATCACCATCTTTTCAATCGCTTCATAGGGCTGGGCGCCAACCAACCGATCCTGATTGACGACGAAAGTGGGAACCGCCGTAATCCTTTTTTCTCTCGACAGGTCCCAGTCCGCATCGACAGCGGTTTTAAATGTCCTGGCGGAAAGCACTTGCTTCGCCTCATCGCGAGGAAGCCCCACCGAATCAACCAGATCGAGAAGCACCGGTACTTTGGCGATATTTTTCCCATCGACAAAATATGCCTTGAACGCCGCCATGTGAAAGGTATCGCCTTGCGCTTTGGATTCCGCCCAAAGCCCCAGCTCCTGGGCCAGGCGGCTGTTATAGGTGTTTTTACGGTCACCGAAGGGCAGGCCCAATTCGGTCGCTTTTTGTTTGAGCTGGGCCATCACCTGCCCGATATCCATCGGCTGGTTGGCAAAAAGGTCGGCGAGGAGCCGGCCGTCTTCCGGTGTTTCAGGGTGAAGCGGAAACGCCCGCCAATGCACACCGATCCTGTACTCTTTTTTCAACTGTTCAATACGCCCGGTAATGAAGTAGCACCAGGGTCAGATATAGTCTGAAAACACCTCAAGTATCTGATTACTCATAGTTATTACCCGTTGTTTTTAATGATTTAAGGTATCAAAATTTTTGCCATGTAACACGATTGTCACGCTTTGGCTCTTCGTTTACCATGATTTTTTTAAAAAGCCGGGCCATCGTTGCTATTGTATAGATCAATATGATCCCAACCTATGGCAACCCGTTCACCAGGCTGAAGTCCATTATAAGTCTAAAATGTCACCAAGTCATGCTGTCATGAAATTTTTTAGCGCAGTCAGCCTATATAATCGTTCTTCAAAACCAAATGGGACAATATTGAAAAACTACAGGAAAAGAACAACCAGCTATCCAAACCGCACGTAACCGGTCAAACACCCGAAGCCATATCCGAAAAAGACGATTGCCTCCTAAAAAAATCCAAAGCGATGCCCAAAAATGTCGCCAACTTTATGAATCACAGCTAAAAAAACCAAAAATTATCCCTTATCGCGCGAATAAAACCAGAATTTGTGATGCTGAATAACCTACAATATCAATTATCTACAAAATTAATACGTAGAATAATATACCAACTTTATACGTAAAAAAACCGTTTGACAGTTTTTGTTTTTCCTGTCACGAAGATTCTATCGTCAATAATATGCCCAAAAGTGATCAGGTCATCGGAATCAATGAATTATTTAGAAACAAAATCCATCGACAATGCCGGCAGTATGAACGAGGTAAAATATCAAGATGCAATCGGTACAGTTGGGGTAACGTCAAAAATGGAAAAGACAAAATTAAATATCCATACCGAAAGGTATGACTGCCCGGTAATTAAAAGTACAGTGTCTGCTCACGTGGCGAATATTGCAACGCAAAGTTCGCATAGTGAATCGACGAATCCGGGAAACGATCAATTTTACTTTAAAAGCCTCCTAGATTGTTCAGGCGTTCTTTTTTGTGGTGTATATAAAAAAAATAATAGTCGTTCTACGTTTACCTGGGAAAAATGCCCATTAGTTCCTATTCTGAAAAAAGATAACCACAGAAATGTTTTAAAAAAAGAAGAATGAAACGATGCGCGCGCAATGCCCAGCCGATGCTTGCCACCAAACCTACAAAATTAATGCCGCCCTCCTTGGCCAGAAAGCCCGCTGTAAAAAATTTAATTCGATCCTTGAAATCCAACGATATGAAATACCAATGACAAATCAAGAGGTTACTGGAACGAATTAATAATCCTATTTGGGGGTGTTTGAATGCAAAAAGTGACGACAGGCCTGCTGCTCACCTTGGCCGGCACCGTCCTGATACCTACACACCACAACCCATTTTTGAATAGTGACATCACAGCCCACTATTCAAACACCCCCTTTTCCTGTTGGTTCGAAAAATTAATTATAAATAAAAGAATCTATGTTGGAATCATGGGAACGCCATAATAGGTGATGTTCGTTTGTTCTGGTGACTTTGCATTTTATGCAAAAAATATCTGCATAGGCTGATTATTTTTCCATATATATAGTCCGATATCATAGAAAATTTTACAACTATTAAGACTGTTTGTGGTGCTTGGCTCGCTAATCATTCTTGGAGATTAAATTGAAGCAGCGTAGATACTATGAAGGATCATTTGGGCATGCGTCATTACTTGGACTCCTTAAGTTAAATGTTATTCCAACACAATTAACTTAGCTGAGACCGCTCTCGGGTCCAAATGATCCTTAATGCTATCTACGGAGTTTCATCAATCTCAGGGACCTGGCCGAAAAAGGCAAGGACGCTTGGCAAGACTTCCCCCCGCCATATCACACGTGGGTGTGGGAAGATGATTTTGAGCAGGTGAGGGGGGATTAAGGGTTGTAGGTTTCGTCAGAATATATTTGTCAACCAAGCATGATATCTGCTGGAGGACTTACAAATGCCTATTCAGTTGAAATTTGTTGACAATGGTATTGGCGTTGAGTTTGTTAGCCAAGGTATCGTAACTGGGACAGACATCATTGAAGCAAATAAGGAGGTTTATAGTAATAAAAATTTTTCAAATCAAAGATACCAGATAATTGACAGAACGAAATGCAAAGAATTTCGAGTGAGTGCTGAAGAAATTAGAATAATTGCAGGCCAGGACTTAGCCGCCGCAGAGATCAACCCAAATTTTATCGTTGCGCTTATTTCAACTTCAGACCTCCAATATGGTATGTCCAGGATGTATCAGTCCTATATCGGTGACAACGGGTTCAGGGTAGAAATTTTCCGAGACCGTAAAAGTGCCGAAAAGTGGGTGCAAAAATATTTCAAATCTAACCCCAGATAATTCCAACGGTCTTGTGAAAAATCAGGTTAATTACCACCGAAGTTCGATTAATTTCGCACTATGACTAATCCATCTAATTATACTGGTATAAGTAGCTCAATCTCAAATTAAAGAGGACATGATGTTTAAACTGTTTTCAAGGGAAAAACCTTCAAAAACTGCATTTAGAACCGCCTGGTTACGTGCATGGGCCCATAAAGATTTTCAAAATCAAATATGGGGACCGGATTATTTGGCTGAATACTTTTTCCCCTTACCTATTCGATTGTTAATCAAAAGCGAAAAAGCCAGAGAAATAGGTAAAACAAAAGCGAACGAATCAACCCCAGGCGTTTATGAGTATATAATTGCCAGAACACTATTTTTTGATGAAGTATTTTCTCAGGCCTTAAAAGAATCCATCCCTCAGATTATCTTTCTGGGTGCCGGTTACGACTCAAGAGGAATCAGATTTGAAGGTCTCAATATTCACAGTCGAATTATTGAATTGGACATGGCCGCTACTCAAAGTCGAAAAATTAAATATCTGAAAAAACCAAGATCATAATTCCTGAATATTTAACGTTTTCTACTATCGATTTCAATAATCAGTCATTGGAAAACGCGTTAACTTCAGCCGGTTATCAAAAGGATAAACGAAGCCTTTTTATATGGGAAGGTGTCAGCATGTATCTCGAAGCGCAATCGGTTAAAGACACACTGACATTTATTCAACAATGTTCACCGTCCGATAGTCTTTTGGCATTTGATTATGCTGTTTCTTTTTCTGACAAAGATATCCATAAATACCATGGTGCAAAAGAGATGTTAAAAACCATGAAAAATGAATTTAAAAATGAACCATTTACATTTTCATTGAAAGAGAAAGATATTGCGGATTTTTTAAACGTGTGCGGGCACAAAATAATCCGTCATCTGAATAAGGATGAAATTGAAGAAACCTATCTAAAAAAGGCAGAGGGTTCATCAATCGGTATGCCGAATGGACTATTTAACTTGGTCATTACATCACCAGAACCTTGAATTGATTGGTTAATTGAATATGTTGACCTTAATTAAACGGCACTTATAACAAACAAATGGAGTTGACAAAATCTTTGGCATAAGTTCTTGCATACGTAAGAATTACGCCAACCCTGACGGGACGATTTCGCAACTCATTTGGACGTTACGAGTCCAAACAGCGCGAACTTATCAGGGGATTTAACATCTTTATCTCAATATATCCAAACATGACTTTTAGTGCCAAAATATTTCTACAGAATAGATATTAAGGAACTCACTAATGTCGATACTTTTCTCACCAATGAAAATTGGAAATGTTGAAATTCCCAATCGGTTTGTATGTTCAGCTACCTATGAAGTCATGTCCAAAAAAACCGGTGAAGTCAGTGATGAACTCATCAAAAGATACGAGAGACTGGCCAAGGGCGGTGTAGGGTTGAGCATTACAGGGCTGATGTCCGTTCATCCGTCTGGCCGAGGTTATAAATATCAAACCGGAATTGATCAAGACACTATGATGGATGGCTTAAATAAATTAGTAAGTGCTGTGCATAAAGCAGATGGCAAGATCGCCTTTCAATTGGCCCATTGTGGGAGGCAAACCACAAAGGATATAGTTGGGCAAATCCCTCTTGCACCATCAAGCCGGGGCCGGGACCCACTGAACTTCGTAAAACCTAAAGAAATGACAGAAGACCAAATCATGGAAATAATTTCTGCCTTTGGAGCTGCCGCTAAACGGGCAGTAGACGTCGGGGCAGATGGCATTCAACTTCATGGTGCTCATGGATATTTGATCAGCGAATTTTTATCACCTTTTTTTAATATTAGAACCGATTCATGGGGGGGTAGCGATGAAGGGCGATTTCGGTTTTTAAAGGAAATATATCATGAGGTAAAAAAGGTGGTACCGGATGGTTATCCAGTTCTTGTGAAGCTAAACGCCAATGACTATACGCCAAAAGAGGGCATTACGCCATCTTTGACGGCAAAATATGCTGGATGGTTAGCAGAAATGGGAATTGGCGGTGTGGAAGTGAGCTGCGGAACGTCGAACTATTCGTATATGAATATGTGCCGGGGTGATGTGCCAACAGCTGAGATAGTCAAAAGCCTTGCCTGGTGGGAAAAACCCGTCGGACACCTTATGATACGCAAATTGGAAGGTAAATATGGGCTCGAAGAAGGCTACAATCTTGAGGCTGCTAAAATAATTAAGCCGGTTTTGGGTGATACCCCGTTGTTATTGGTTGGGGGTATGCGCACGGTGTCTCATATGGAAAGCGTGGTCGAAGAAAACGATACAGATTTTATATCCATGTCGAGGCCATTTATAAGAGAGCCTTTTCTTGCGAATAAGATCAAAAAAGGCAAAATGGATAAGGTTTCTTGCGTTTCCTGCAATCGATGTCTGGCAGCTGTACCTAATGAAATTCCGGTGTACTGTTATAATAAAAAATTTCCAGCGCTATGATTGCAGATTACTTCGACGATCCTTCAAATATCAGATTTGAAATATCAACGATGTTCAAAATTTTTGAAATGGAGCTAAAAATAAGTGACTTATTTTATTTCTATCATAGAAAACCACCCCCTTGGGGGGTGGTCAGAGTTCAACGGCTCTGCCGGTTGAACAGAGTCGGCTCATAAGTTACTTCATCTTATAGTTGTCCCCATAACTAATAGGAAAGGAGTAAAAAATGAGCCGATTCAGAAAGTTATCACATACAATTTGGCATTGCCAGTATCATATGGTTTGGACGCCCAAATATCGTTTGAGAATTCTCGAAGGTGCTGTCGCTACAGAAGTTACAAACGGTATAAGGATGTTTAGCGAACAAAAAGATTGCGAAATCGTTGAGTTAAATGTCCAGATTGACCATGTCCACTTAGTGGTAATGGTACCGCCGAAAGTTTCGATATCTGACTATATGGGCATCGTCAAGGGACGTACGGCAATACGTGTATTCAATCGATTTCGCAATTTAAAGAAAAAGCCCTATTGGGGTAATCATTTTTGGGCCAGAGGTTACTGTGTTGATACAGTTGGCCTTGATGCCGATAGAATACGGAAATATGTTAAGTACCAAGAAGCACAAGAGAAAAAGATAGAAAAATAAGCATCGCCAAAATTGGGGACAATTAATCTCGCCTCCTCAGGGGGCAAGAGACAGGCTTACCCCCTTATAGGGGTAAACTTAATACCACCCCCTCTGGGGGTGGATTTTTATATTATTCCAGTTGTCTATCTTAACAAGCTTGCTTACCATTCAATTTACCACCGGTCTTTTAGTGAGACAATTGGGAGTTAAGGTAAACTATACACGTAAGATAAACCACTTCGCTCTTTTTTTTGTTCCTGTGTTTTTAAGATCCATTTTTCCACATGAACAAACTTTTTTACGGTTTATCATTGGGTGTATCATCGGTACTTTTGTTTTGTTTATTTATATCAAGCCTATTCGGGAGAGGCTGCCGATTGTTGCCACTATGTTTTTATCATTCGATCGCCCGGAAGACCGACCGAATACGCTTTGGTGGCTATTTACCCAAATTCTTGCCGGTTATTTGATACTTGTGCCGGCTGTAATGTTTTTTGTAGTAAACGGTTTGGCCGGAATAATTTGGATCCCTCTGCTAATAGTAGCCTTTGGAGATGGCCTTGCAGAGCCCATTGGTATTCGGTTCGGAAGGCATAAATATACAACGTATGCCTTTTTTTCAAAAAAGAAATATGTTCGTACCCTGGAAGGAAGTGCATGTGTTTTTCTTGCAAGCGTGATAGTGGCTATTATTTTTCGTTCATCATTTACGCAATTACAATTCATCATTGCACTGGTTGCCATCCCCTTGCTCATGACCGTTGTCGAAGCTTTTTCACCACACACTTGGGATACACCCACACTTTACCTGGCTGGATATAGTGCGTTGTATGGAATATCTTTAATAACCTAAGAAATTAGAATGTTTCTTGACATTTTTAACATATTATAGTGATAACGAATGAATAAATGTTTTCAAAAAAGTACAGCCCCAACATTTAGGTAAATTTTATCAGGTCAAAAAGGAGGACACTATGGCGTACAAGTTTGAAATTTACAAAGACAAAAAAGGTGAATACCGATTTCTGTTTAAAGCCCCCAACGGTCGGAACGTATTTTCGGGAGAAGGGTATAAACAGCGACAGAGTGTAATAAAAACCATCGAGTCTATCAAAAAAAACGTCCAAAACGCAGAGATAGACGACCAGACATAGATATTCAAAATTCAAGGTTGAATAGGGAAATCCTGCTATAAAGAACCCGTTATTCCGCTTGAAGGATTCCATATTTCAATACGAGTTAATTTTGCACGAGCCCTGAGTTTCTCTCTTCCCGGATTTTCTAATTTCTGCATTGCGTAGACGGTTCCCACGACAATACAAGTCTCCTTTGATGATTACTGTGTTAACAAGACGTTTATTGATTATCAAGGTTAAGCGCAATATATTTGAGTACGGTCAGTTTCCTTAGGGTATGATCTTTTTTGAATCGTCATTGATTTTTTATCCATTTCGAGACCGCCCGAAATCCCATAATGGATGTGCTTATGTAGGGGCAATCGCAAATATCAACCATGCTTTTTAAATTTTACTTGTGATTACCCTCCTCTTTTACAAGCGCACCCCCTTCTTTTTTTATCAAACCAAGATACTCCGCCTGCGTTCTCAATTGGCGGGCCAAACGAACCGTAGCGCCGTCGATCATTCGGCCATCGATGGCGGCGGCCCCGCGCCCTTTGGCTTGGGCTGCTTCGTAGGCCTTAAGTACTTTCAGAGCCCGGTTTACATCTTCTTGCGAGGGTGAAAAAACACGATTGATTGTGTCGAGTCTGGCCGGGATGGATGGCCCATTTCCCATTAAATCCCAGGGCGCAGGCCATGGCACAGGCTCGTTCAAGGCCGGATGTGTCTTTAAAGTTTCCATAAGGCGCATCGATGGCCATAAGGCCATGTGCTTTAGCCACCATAACCAAACGGCTCATTTCAAAGTGCCAGCGATGACCCGGATAGACATCTTCTTCTTCGCCATGGCCTGAGATGGATACCAATTTGGCCCCGATGGAAGCCGAATAGTCGGCAATACCGAAGACAAGAGTTTTGAGACGTTTGCTGGCTTGGGCAATAGGGTTGACCTGGGCCAGACCACGAGCCGACTCGATGATGGCTTCGATGCCGATGTGATTAGAGAACCCTTTATGCATTTCGATCCCATCCAGCATGCGGCTGACGAAGTGGACATCCCCGGCGTCGTCGGTCTTGGGGAGTACAATTGTATCGATCTGTTGGCCCACGTTTTCGCCGACGGCCAGTAGATCCTGATAACCGAAAGGGGTATCCAGCCCGTTGATACGAACGGATACGGTTTTGTTGCCCCAGTCAAGGGATCGAATCGATTCAATGACGATCTCAGGGGCACCTGGCTTGGCATCGGCCGGTACACTATCTTCCAGATCCAGCATAATGACATCGGCATTGCCTTGGCATGCTTTGGCATGCATTTTGGCGATATGGCCGGGAACGGATAGGATTGAGCGGCGTGGTTTCATGGGATAATGTTTCCTTTTGGCAGTCTATTTCGGTAAGTATATACAGCTATTGTATGCGATTTAAGACTGTTACGAGTAAATAATTATTAAAAGTGCATGCTAACGGTTCCCCATTTAAGGGTCAAGAATAAAAATATTGCCCAAAGCTTGACAATCATGACGCGATGCATCATATTGACAGGAATAACGCAACGCGTTATCAATTCTAATAGAGCTTAAATCGTTGTCGTACCGCTTACACAGTGGATAGATTAACAATATACTTATTAAAGGAGACAAAAAATGGCCAAGACCGCATCAAAAAAAACATCAAAAACGCAATCATCCAAATCGGAATCGGATTACTTTGTCATTAACCGGTTGACCCAGTTGTCCCAACAGTTAACTGAATTCGCCACCGAATATAATTCTAAACTGGTGTCGCCATCCATTGCGGCCACCCGGGAAACATTGGATCTGTTGAAAAAGGATCCAAAAAAGGGGGTGAATAAGATTAAAGATGATGGCCTGAAAATACTGGAAGATGCCCGTGACGAGGTCGAGCATAAAATTACCGGTTTGAGAGAAGAGGGGCGGGATCTTATCAAAGAATTGACCGATGACCCCGGCCGGGTTCTCGGCGATTACCTGAAAGAGGGCCAAAGTTTGGCCAAGGGGGCCCTGGGAGAGGTGGTTGCGCTATCCGAAAAACTCGTCAAAGATGTCCGGACATTGAAGGGAAACTTCCAGGCCGATCCGAGTGACCGGATCAACGACTTATTCGAGACCGGAAAAAAATACATCGAAGCCCTTCCCGGAATGGATAAGGTCGAAGATGGCGTCGAGAAAATCTTCCAATGGCTGCCCAAACCGTTTAAGCGATCCGCCCAGAGCGATTTAAAACAGCTGGCTGATGCGGTTGAAAAATTGAATGCCGGGGTGGAAAAGTTACAAGACCGGTTGAAAAAATAAGTTCCAAAGGCTGTTATATTTGCCGGGCTTTGATAATTTACCTCAGGGTTCGCCGAGATCGCAGAGGTCATGAATAATACGAAACGTTATCATTTCTCTGCGTACTCCGCGTTCTCAGCGGTGATGATATCACGGTGTCCTGGTGCAATTGTTGCGCAAGGGGGGCGATACATTGACGGATTATGCCGAAAAGTATATCTCCATCTGGCAGAGCGCCATGACCATGGCTGAAGATGAATCCGGCTGCCAAGCTTGAGGTGAAGGTACTTGCCCGTCGGGTGGCTGCGCTCAACAAACAGATCGACCGCTTGGAGAAAAAAACGATTGGCGAGTAGCCCGGGAAAAATCAAATCCGGCAAAAGAGTAAAGGTGGATGCACTTTTGCAGGCTCCCTTTGTGCTGGGATTATACCTTTTCGGGTTTTTGCTGGAGTTTATTCTGGAATTGCCCTTTATGATTGCTTTTTTTTTAAGGAAAAGGTGAAGCAATCAATTAGTAGTGGTTGCAAAATCCTGCCTAAGGTCTGATAACGTCGTTTAGGGTGCCTTGACCTATACTTGATTTAATGGAATGGGTAAGTGGTTCTATTTACTGTATCTCTATGGGGAGGCGATTATGGTGGTACAAGGGGTTGATATTCAGAAACTCATCGATGATTCAAAGGCGGTCATTTTAGATCCTAAGTCCTATTTTAACACCATGCCAATAGAAGGCGGCTACGTCGAGCCTCTGATCAAGGCACTCCTTTATGGTGCAGTCGCCGGGGTTTTTGGCCTGATCTGGGGTTTGATCGGTTTGGGAGGGGTCGGCGGTGGTAGCTGGATCCTGGCCCCGATCAAATCCATAATATTTGCCGTCATCGGACTTTTCGTGAGCGGGGGTATCGTGCTGCTTATTTCAGCCGCCTGCAACGGCAATCCCGGTTATGAGGCCAGTGTGCGGGTCTCTGCAGCACTGATGGTCCTTTACCCGGTCAACGCCGCGCTCTCCTTTCTGTTCGGAATCAGCATAAGCCTCGGCATCCTGATATCCCTTGTGGTTTCATTATACGGTCTTTATTTGCTCCTCTGTGGCGTGGTGGTCAGCCTGGACGGTAAGGAAAAAACGGCCATGATCGTCGTTATCGCTCTGGCCGTTTTGCTTGTCCTGATGAACGGGTGCTCCCTGATGACGATGCGTCACGTCCAGGATATTCTGCGGCCATAACGGGAAGTATGCCATCGAACTAAAAACATGCTTATGACCACCTACCGGTGGGGGACCGCTTTACCACTTTCTGGAAAGGCCATTCACCGAAGGCCCTACCTGTTTTTGATATTTTGCATAGATAGAGGGCTGATTGGCCCTGGCTGATCGCAATAATCTGTTTCACTGCGGGACGCCTTGTTTTTAATCGGCTATTTTCCTGGTCCCTTTTCCCCAATGGCATTTGTCGGACAGTTCAGTACGGCTTCACGACACAGTGCCGTTTCGGCAGTGGTGATGGGTTGGCGCCGAATATAGGCGGTATCGACGGCGGTGTCCTGGGAGAGGTCTTCGCTGAAAAAAGACGGGGCCAGGAGAGTACATAGGGTACAACCGATGCAACGGTCGTCGACAAAGAAATGACCACTCGGATTTTGGTTGAGTTGAGGGCGTTGTGAGGCCATTGATATTCTTTTGGGTTGAGGCGGCGGGGTGTTGCGGACCCGTGTACCTAAACTATACACTTTACCCGGTTTAAAACGTTGTTCGGCGGATCAGACGGGTTCTTCCTTGTTCCAGAAAGTCTCAAATTCATCTTTAAGGGAGGTTAAGAGTTCCTTGACCGAAACGATTTGATCCACAAGATACGCATTGGCTCCGGCGAAAACAAACCCGTGTTTGAGTTTTCCCCTGTAAGCGTTGACCAGGGCTTGGGCGATACAATAGGGTGCTTTTTTTTCATCGCAGCTGTGCAGACACTTGAAAATACATCTATTCGGCGTTCGTTTGCCTTCGGCGACATCATCCAGAAAACTGTTTCTAACCGCTCGTCCGGGCAAGCCGACGGGGCTTTTGATAATGGTCATATCTTCTTGACGGGCGTCGATATAGGCCTGTTTGAAGGCGATATCGGCATCGCACTCATGGGTTGCAACAAAGCGGGTGCCCATCTGGACCCCGGAAGCACCCATACGTAAAAATTTGGCGATGTCCATGCCGGAATATATACCGCCGGCGGCAATAACCGGAATGTGCCGTTTGGCTTTTTCGGCATAAGGTTTGACGGCATTAATAACATCCGCCACAATGGTTTCCAGTGAGAAATTGGGATCGTCGATCTGGTCGGGCTTAAAACCGAGATGCCCGCCCGCCTTGGGCCCTTCGACCACAAAGCCATCGGGCAGGTAGTCGAATTTCGACAGCCATTTGCGACACAGGACGTTGGCCGCGCGCCCCGAGGAGACAATGGGTACAAGCTTGGTTTTGACCTTCTCCTTTAACTCGTCGGAAACCTCTCCCAGATATTTGGGCAGATCAAGCGGCAGACCGGCACCGGAGAAAATGACATCCACTTTTTCCTTCAGTGAGGTCACCACCAACTCCTTGAAGTTGGTCAGGGCGCACATGATATTGACACCCAGTAGGCCGTCGGTCATTTTTTCATGGGCTTTGCGGATTTCATCGGATAAAATCCGGTTATCGGCACCCAATGGGTCCGTGCTTCGATGAGGGTCCTTCATGCCGATCATGGCTGTGGCAATGACACCGATGCCGCCTTCATTGGCAACGGCGGAAGGCTAGACCGGAAAGGGAAATACCGACCCCCATGCCACCCTGAATAATGGGCAGCCGGGCTACGAGATCGCCGAATTTTAGATTTGGAAGCGACATGTGTTTTAACCCTCCAAAAAAGCGTGAAAAAAATTTAACTATTCAACATACCCGGTTGAAAAGAAATGTTCAATCTAAAAGATCAAAATAATTCGGTAGCATGGAGATCCTCATTGCTTTAACCTCAATATATTGGCACATACCTTCTCAAAAAATCGCTCAAATTAGGTTAGCATGCGGGGGAGGGCTATCTGTCTGGTATCAGATTGTCGGCCTGCGGGTAAGCGTCAAAAGGGGCCTTAAAACCGATATTGCCAACCTGATCAATTTCGATTAAGATTAAATTACAGGTTATTACATCAAACCAACTCGGAGTTTAGGTGGCAGTTTAGGACGAATAAAACAATCTATGGGAAATATTTCAATGGATACGGAATGCCTGTTTTGCAAAATTGCCGGTGGCAAGACCGATACTGAATTTCTGCACGAAACCGACGATGTCGTGGTTTTCAAGGATATCAACCCCCATGCCCCCATTCATTTGCTCATTGTTCCCAAGCGGCATATTCGCAGCATTAACGATCTCACCGACGCCGATCGTGATATTGTGGCCGAATTGCTGATGACCGGTAAAGCCATGGCCCGACAGCAAAAAACCGCCGATGAGGGCTATAAGTTGCTCTTTAATGTGGAATATGGCGGTGGGCAGCGGATCTTTCACCTGCATCTGCATTTGCTGGGGGGGAAAGTCTGGTAAGATGGCCCCCATACTCGTCATCGCGGCGGTTTCCGATGAACTCCAAGGGTTTGTTCGGCAATTGGAGGCACCGCCTCAATCCCTGAAAGACGGTAGGCTGGATCTCTCCGGCCGCCTAGCCGGTCAAGATGTTCACTTGCTGGAGACCGGGCCGGGTCTTATCAATACAACCCGGGCATTGACGGCGGCGATATCGGCCGAACCGCCCATGCTGGTTATCCAGACCGGTTGTGCCGGCGTATTCGAAAAATCGGGGCTGACCAACGGTGATATCGGCATTGCTACCCAGGAAATCGACGCCCAACTGGGGGTCGAAGTCTTCGCAGACGATCTGCCGGTTGCTCCGCTGCCGTTTCCCCTTCTAGAAAAAGGATCGATCCGTATCCAAAACCGGTATCCGTTTGATCAGGATATGGCCCGCAGCGCTTACAAGCGGTTACAACAGACCATGGCCGATAGCACCGTTAAGGTCGCCTTAGGTCCTTTTCTGACGGTCGTGACGGTGACCGCCACAGACCAACGGGCCCAAAAGTTAACCGACGCATATGGTTGCCTCATGGAGAATATGGAGGGTGTCGCCGCGGCGCATGTGTGCATTCATTACGATATCCCCTTTTTAGAAATTCGGTCGGCCAGCAACCAGGTGGGCGACCGAGACAAAGCGTCCTGGACCCTGCCCCTGGCTTTTGATAGAGCCGCCCAGGCGGTGTGCGCCCTAATTGATGGCATTTCATCCATTTTACCGCAAAAATAATCGGCGATCAGAATCATTGACATCTATTGTTGGCATATAATTAATTGATGCTTATGATCACTAAAGGGGTTATTTTTGACTTGAAATGATCAGACGATTGTATTGGACCCAACCGTTGGAAGTCAGGGACATGAGCTCGCTTAAGCGGTTTTTAGCGGCCTGTCAACGGATGATTTTAAACGCGCTATAGTGAGGATCGCGTTATGACAGATAACATTGACGAGTATGCCTTTCAATCCGTGTTGAGTTTCGACCCGCTTCTGGGCTACATCCAGGAAAAAAAGGCGGATTTTGATCACTCCCTGGGCTTTAACCGCGAGGGCCTTAATGATCTGCTGAATGGGGCTGAAAAACTGCGGGGCCCGATTCGGGACGCGGCCGTCTTAGAAAAGCATCGTGACCTGGTGAAGCGGCTGATGGGGACCGTCATTTCGCCCTTGTCATGGGAGACCGATATCATTGGGGCGGTGATACCATTCTCCATTGAACCCTTTTTTATCTCGCCGCGGTTTAAGCAGTTTTTTATTGATGAAAATGGCCGTTTAAAAGGGAAGATTAATGTCGGTAGAAAACAATTTGATCGCGGGCGGGTGATTCGGGCCTACCTTTTCATTCTGGAACAATTTTACGGGATTAAACAGCGCATTGATTATCCTGTCATTCGAATTGTTCAGGATCCGGATACCGGGCTGGATCGTCATTTCAAGATTGAAATGGATTTTCGATTTGTGGAGATTCATGCGCTTAAAACCCCGAGAGAGCTGACGGAAGAAGAACGCCATCGTCTCAGGGAGCATGTCACCGAGCCGGAAGTGTTGCGGGAAATCTTGTCCCCCGAGGATTTCGAACTGAGGGGATTTGTCCTTTTAAGGGCCGTTGATATCACTGAAACCGAGATGGTTTCCGCCCTTCAACGGGACCTGATCGATCAGGAGTCGATTGTATCCAAAGAGGGGTTTTTAAGTATTCAACAGAACATCCGAACGCTTTTTAAGCGGCCCGACATAGTGGCTTCCCTGGCGGCCCTTCAAGATGACCAGGTCCTGCTGCTCAATTCGGGTACGGACATGGTCCATAATTGTATTTTCGCCGACACAAGGCATGTGCCGCTTAAAGAGTTCAAGGGGAGTGTCTTCGAACAAGCCGTCGATCGCAATGAAATTGTCCGGGTGCCGGATATGGCCGATGTCGTCTCCGAGGGGAATCTCGAGCAGGAAATCGTCAATAACGGCATTCGTTCCTGCCTGATCGCCCCCTTAAGCAACAAAGATGAATGTATTGGCACATTGGACCTTGGCTCACCCCGTCCCCGGGATTTCGGACCGATGGATGCCCTATTGATGGAACAGATCCTGCCGATGTTCTCGGTGGCCCTCGAAAAGGCTTTGGACGAGCTCAATTATCAGGTGCAGAAAGTGATCAAGGAGAACTGCACCGCCATCCACCCCTCGGTGGAATGGCGGTTTCGCCAGGCAGCCATAGGGTTTCTGGAGAAATTACGGTTGGACCCGAATGCTGAAATTGAGCCCATTGCCTTCAAAAGTGTCTACCCTCTTTACGCTTCCGCCGATATTCGCGGATCAAGCAATGAGCGCAATCTGGCCATTCAGTCCGATTTGACCAAGCACCTGCAATTGGGCTTTGATGTGATCCGGTATGCAAACCAGGCCCAGCCACTCCCCATTTTACAGGAGTTGTTGGGGCGGATTGGTGCCTATATCGAAAAAGTGAAAGCGAGTCTGGACACGGGTGATGAGCTGTCTGTGGTTCGGTTTTTGCGCGAAGAGGTGGAGTCTCTTTTTCCTCGGTTAAACGGCATGGGTTTGAAAGTTTCGCGGGCGGTTGACACCTACCAGTTGACCGTTGACGGGCAAATGGGAACGGTGTACCAGCTTCGTCAGGATTTTGAGGAGAGTTTTTCAGCCCTTAGCCAAAAACTGGCCAATTACCTGGACCGCAAAGAGGCTGAGGCGCAGGCGGTCTTTCCCCATTATTTTGAGAGACACGAAACCGATGGCGTCGATTATATGATGTATATGGGCGCCTCCATGATGGAAAATGGCGAGTTTCATGCGCTTTACCTAAAAAACTTGCGCCTCTGGCAGCTCAAAGTGGCCTGCGGCATGGCCAAACGGGTCGAAGCGCTCAAAGCCTCTCTTAAGATACCTCTGGATATCGGGCAGCTGATCCTGGTGCAGAATGTTCCTCTTTCCATCCGATTCCGATTTGATGAAAAGCGATTCAGTGTGGATGGCGCCTATGATATTCGCCACGCCATTATTAAATCCCGCGTCGATAAGGCCGTCGTCAGAAATACCGGTGAACGCCTGACCCAACCCGGAAAGATTGCCGTCATCTATTCCAGTACCGATGAAGCCAGAGAGATCAAACATCATATCCATTATTTGCAGGCGGAAGGTTATCTGACCCAGGACTTGGAAAGGTTGGATGTGGAAGACCTGCCCGGCGTGCAGGGGCTTCAATCTTTTCGGGTGGGCATTGAGCTTGAGTCGAAAACAGATGCCGGCCAGATTAAAATAGCACACTAGGCCAGGATACTGGTGTGGATTGAGAAGGGGCCAATGTGTTCAACCCGTCGGCGGGAAATCTGCGGCGGTTTTATCAATAGTGATAGAATTGGCTATAAAACCTTGACTTACCCTTGAGGCCGGCAGCATCGCCATCGGTATGAGCCTGGGTTTTAACATCCTTTTCTATTCAACCCTCATTTGAAAGGAGCTAAGAATGGCAATTGCAAAAGTCATCGAACTGATTTCTGAAGGTAGCAGTGTGGAAGGTGCGTTTGAGGCGGCTGTCAGTGAAGCCAGCAAGACTGTAAAGAACATTAAAAATGTATATGCAGAAGGTATTCAGGCCATCGTCGACGATAACAACATTGCCCGTTATCGTGTAAACGCAAAGGTGACATTTATCGTTGACAGCTGATGAAAAAAGCGTAAATTTGAATACGCCCCCTTTGGTATGCCGAAGGGGGCGGGTATTATTTTACGAATCGAAGCATAACGAACTAATCTCAACTATTACAGATAGGCCTCAACTATTACAGCCAGGCCGCAACTATAACAACCAAGTGCGATCACTCCCATGAAACAATCATTTTCTTCCGTTTTAATCCTATTCGATTTCCCCTTCAACAAATAGAAAGGAAAAAATATGAAAATTCTCGTTGGTTATGATGGCTCGAATTCGGCCCAGGCAGCATTAAATCTGGCCTGCAAGCACGCCAAACAATTCAAAGCCGTTATCTGTATCATCACGTCCATGCAGCACGGTACTGAAAATGAAGTGTCCGACATTGAGGCCGCCAATAATGCGCTGGAATCGGTGAAAAAATTGGTGACGGATGACGGGTTGACATGCGAAACGCATCTTCTGATTCGGGGGAATACGCCGGGGCACGATTTAATCTCCTATGCCGCCGAAAACAATGTGGATGAAATCTTTATCGGGGTCAGGCGCCGTTCCAAAGTGGGTAAGCTGCTGATGGGGTCTACGGCCCAGCAGATCATTTTAAAAGCCGCTTGTCCGGTGATGACGGTGAAATAAGGCAACTCCTTTTTATCACTATCTCTTTTCGGATGACAGAGAGCGTAATAGACGATATGACCGCCACTGGCGGCCGATCGGAGAATTTTGGAATAGGCATGAGATGAAAAAATCAAGTGGTCCCACGAAGTGGGCAATTCCGTATATCGATTTCCCAATTGAAGTCTGGCAGCATTTCGACGAACTTTTCAATGACCACATCGGTGAAGTTTACTTCCCGCTGCTTGAAGATATTATCTCTTCGGGTGAGCCCACGCAATCTTCACAACACCGCGAGGCGTTCCTCCGTGACTGTCCGTTCGCTTGCACGGCGCTATTGAATCCAATCACACTCAAACGACCTGTCGAGGAAATTACGCCGCGTGTGATCGACGAGTTGAGACGGTTGCGTGACGAATGCGGTCTCAAGGGCGCAACCGTGACCAACCTCACGCTTGCGCGTCGTGTTCGCGAAAAACTACCCGACCTGGAGCTGACCGGCTCGTGCCTGATGATGATTACGAAACCCAACCAAGTCGCCATGTTAGGGGATGTTTTCGACACGCTTGTTCCGGGTGCCCGAATCGTGAGGGATTTGCCCGCTTTGCGGTCTCTGAAGGCTGCCTTTCCCGGCAAGATTCGCTTTCTGGTCAACGAATCTTGCCTTCCCGGTTGTATCTTCCGGATTCAGCACTTTCACGAGATGGGGTGCGACTTTGCGGCGCCTAGGTCATTGTGCTGGGAAATGCTATCGCGCGATCCCTGGCTTAGACTCACCGGTGGGTGGGTACTTCCCCAGCATTTGCATCTGTTCGAGGGCGTATATGATGAACTTAAGCTGGGCGGGCGTGTGACGCTTCGGAAGCCCGCCAAGTACATTCACGTGCTGGATTCCTACATTAATCACCAGCCGCTCACACCCAACGTTTTGGGGGGCGGGCCGGCATCCGTGCTGCAACCGATTGATGTGACTGAAGCGTTCTATAAGAAGACCCTAAATTGCGACCAGGAGTGCCACACGTGCTCGTTATGCCGAACATATTACGAACAGGGCATGCGAAAACTTGAGGAGGAGGGGAGGCTTGAGGCTGTCACCGTGCATCCGATTGATGCTTAAAATGTGAAACCGATTTTAAAACGTCCCCGTTTACTCAATCTCTAAGTCTGACTCAAATTCTACTCCTCGAAATACCTATTGTATTTCTGTGGTTAGTCCCCTTAAGGTGAATCGCTCTTATAGGCCTTTAACAAACTGAAACATTTTAAAAATTAGCTTGTGAAGTTATTTTCATACAGACCCTTATACGAGCCCCGATTATGGGTAACGAGATTTAGTTGTTGGTTGGCGGGTGGGCTCGTTGCGATATCGATTTGAGAGCACACCAATGCTAATCAGGAAAAATAGCAATACAAAGGGGTGGGCCATATAAGCAAGTACTATTTGCCATGCCTTTGTCAGGCGGTAAGAGGTGCGCAAAAGGGCGGGGTCCGGAAATGCCCATTTTAAAATGGCCCTTACGCGATCGGCTTTGCGGTCGATTAAAAGAACCTCGGAAAACATCCGCGATGCCTTTCCTAAAAGCGTTTGCTGATGGTAGTGATGCGCCAAGCAGGCGATGTTAAATCCATTCAATTGGGCGCCAAACCAGGCCCGTTCCAAAGGACCAAGGGGTGATGGTTGAATCCTTTGACAAAACCGCGGGGGGGGCGTTGCTTTTAGGTGTTTTTTAGTCGCAGCCAGAGATAGCCACACACTTCGCTTAACTTTAAAAACCGCCACCGTGTCGCCTAAAAAATCCCAATCCCAATCCTGGCTGCGGGCGAGTAGATGTTTGATATCGTACATCCATCCCAGGGAAGCGAGGTGATGTTGCAATGAAAAGTGGATCAGTAGATATAAAAAGTGGAGTTCTTCGCGTGGCACCCAATAGGTCTCGTTACCGACGACTATTTGACGGGCATGTTTAAAAAAAAACGCCTCAGATAAACATGCCGTCTGGGTGTACAATTTTTTACCGAATAACTGGAAATGGACATCGATGCTGCATGTCCGGCCGGGAGGCGGCCGAAAACACAATTTACGGTTATACTTTCGCAGGCTTGCAATATCCTGTTTATGTGAAGCCAGCGTATATCCCAGGTCGACCATTGTTTCAATGGCTGTATCGAAAAATTTAAATGGGATGAGGATGTCGATATCGCCGAATAAGCGATTCAGGGGGTGGTCCGCGTAAACGGTATTCGCCAAGACGATACCTTTGAAGAATATCACCGGTATCTGTTGTTTTTTGAATTGCCCGGCCAGTTGTTTGGCCTGGAATTGGGCCCCCATTAAAAAGGCCATACGTGCTGCTGTATCCGTACAAAGAGCCGATGTTAACGGTAAAATTTCAGCCTTGTTATCGGCTCTTTCGTTTAAGAGAAACGCCACAAGATGGTGAATTCCATGAGTATGGCAGATTCGGGCGAATTGGCGCATAGAGCGATCATCGCTTAAAATGGCTTGATCGATCGAATTGCGCTCACCGGATAGAAGGGTGATGAGATTCTTAACAATTCGATTAAACGCTGAATCCTGATTCAATGTGCGTCTTCCTTTTGCCATGTCGGCTTGTTTTTGTTAAAGCTGCGAATCGTATGAGCCAGGCACCCCCCGGCACATTGCCCTTTTTGTTTATAGGCACATTGATGACACGTGTCGTATACCCCAAAGGTTCGATAGGGTGATTGGGTTTGAGAAAATTGATCAACCAGCTCCTCTCGCGTTGAAAAATCATCCAGTTTAAATTGGGTTAATTGCTGAAGTGGAAAACAGGACCATGTCTGCAGGTCACATCCGATATCAATAATCGGGCTGCAAACAAACCGAGGGCGACAGTTCGAGTGTGTTAGTTGTGATATCTCTTCAGGCGTAAACATACATCGGGTAAAGCCACAATCGAATTCAAGCGATATGTTGCGACGGTGGCATGCCCGGGACAATCTCAAGATGGGGGCGGCCAAGTCACCATATTTTGAAGGTTTTAATCCATGCTTATTTTGTTCGACGCGTGGCAACATGATGCCCAATCGAATAAAAGGCAGGGTATCCAAGGAACCGGCCAGATCACTTAGATGGACCAGATCCTCGTCCGGTTGTGTTATGGTATAGCTGATCATGGCGCGGTCTGATAAATTTTTCAAGGATGCAATAATTCGTTCATACTTTTTAGTATGGCACGCCTCACCGCTAGGAAGATTGATGATTATGCGAATGCGATCGTAAGGCAAAGATTTTAAATAATTAATCATGCCCGAAGAAATAATCCCACCCGTGAAAAGCCTTACGTTCATTTTAGAATCAATAATCTGATTTATGATATCGGTAAAGCCTGGATGCAGCGTCGGTTCTCCGCCCAAAACACCAACGGTCTGCATGCCTGATCTTTGTAAAAACCGAATGGATTTTTCCACAAAATCAGGGGGCATGAATTCCAGAAGTCCCGCATGATCCCGCGGAGTATTGGTTTTTGGTGCGGGTAGATTTGCGAAGCAGTAGCTGCAATGTCGATTGCACAGAGTTGTGATGTATAAGTTACCCAAAATGATACCTGTAGGGCTGGTCGCTAAAATAAATAGTCCATTTAGGTTCTGTATGATCCATGGGGGCTGAGGGGGCAGAGTGACTCACGGCAACGGCCATCTTATTTGATGGAAAATTGTGACACAAAAACCAATTTTAAGAGGTATTGAATGATTTAGTCTCGGAAAAGGGTTAAACAGCACTCAAAAGTCGCATGTCATTAAAAAAGTGCCTCGTCAAGCCTGAAATACCGTAAAATTGCACGCCAATTTTGCGGTATTTCAGGCATGACGGGCACTATGATTCGTTCATTTCAGGTGCTGTTCTTAAAAGAAGTGCCGGGTTGTTTTCGCTTAAGGATTAATTCGGATACCAGTAGTGTCCCCCCCCGGATGAGCTGGAACTGCTGCCCGTGCCGGCCGTTACCTGTTGCATGGCCTCATGTTGTTCGATAGCGGGTTTGGTATATTCGAGCGGGTTGCCCAAAATTTCCGGTGTGATGGCCGTTTCTTCCGAAGATTCTTTGTCGATCAGTGTTGCCAGGCCCTTATGCGACAAAGCTTTGGTGAAGGTCATGACATCATCGCTGATTGAAGCATTATCTGCTGTAAAATTTCCACTCAGGGTGCGGACCACTTGATCGATATCACCACCCTGGTCGATTATTTTCCAGGCGGTTGTGGCGGTCTCGTTCAATGTGTAATAGCTCCCGGAATCTAGATCGAGGATAATGCTTTTGTCATCTCCCATTGCTTTCCAGGTCACATGCTCACCAATCTGTACTTTTTTTTTCTTTTCGGTCATTTTGCCTCCTGTAAAAAATTAAATAGGGTGGTTATCATTCAAAATCGTGATCAACTCGTTTTTCTTCCCAGCCTATGGTATTAATCACACCTTATGCTATGTACTTTGAAGTTATTGCAAGTACTATCTGAATATTCAATTATGTCAAGTAATTTTTTATAGAGCGGGACTGTACTAGTCGGACTTTTTTAAATAAAAATGGGAATTTAAACTATCTTTAGAGTGGCTCAGCCCTGATTGACTGTGACGTTCAGGCCCGATGATGTGTCGAAAGGAAAACCGTTGATGGATCGTGTTGTGTTTGGAATTTTTGATGTTTCAATTGAAGTTACTTGTCATGAGGATATACCCTTAAAACGTATTTTTCCTTCATTAGACGCAATGCCAAGAGGCGAAGCCGGTGGTAAAGTCTGGTATCTGGATGTTCAATCAATTGGGTCACAATCGCAAATAGGCTTTTTAAAACCATCAACTGCACGTACGCTGTTTATGTGGCCGGGCATTGAGATCCATTGGGCGGAAGAAGATCCGGGCGGTCTTTATCGGGCGTCGATTCCCGGGGCAAGCTTAACCCTTGATTATATAAACCGAACCGCTTCGCTATCCTTTTTGAAAAACGGTTTACCGGCTGCGGAGCGATTGGGACGTCTGGCCTACACGGAGATATTGAGATATGAAAAAAGATATATGGTTCATGCCGGAGCGATTGAAATAAATGGCCGGGCGTTATTGATTTTAGGCCCGTCGGGGTCCGGAAAGTCGACCATGGCCACCGGCTTGACAAGCCTCGGGATAGGACGTTTCATGGCGGAGGATCGCTGTCTTCTATTCGAAACCGACAGCGGCTTGATGGTTTCGGGCGTGTCCGACTTTTTAATGTTATCAGCTCAAAGTCGTCAATTGTTGCTCGAATCGGGGGTTCCCCTTTCAGATTCCCTTGAACAGGTGAAGGGAAAAGATGCCTATAATTGCCATGATGTGTTTATTAATATCAGCGAGCAGGCTTGTCCGGTAATGGCTTCCCTCATGCTTTCTTTGGAGGCAACGGACCCTGATTTGATAACACCGGATGCAATAACACCGGAGGCGTTAACGCCGATGGATCAAATGGCGGCTTCCAAACAAATTCTTGAATCAGGCTATTATACCGGCCCAACCAGGATCGTCGGCAGCCATTTTGAAACGATGCTTAAATTGGCTTCCGATTACCCCGCTTTTTCGGTTCCTTATCGGCTGCATTTCAGTAAATTAAACGACCAGCTGAAATCGGTTTTAGCGGCCCCAAACCGGGCTTGCCTGGCACCCCAACGCCATAGACAGCAGCGGTCCGTCCATTTCCCAGGGGATACAAAGAACAGGATCTTCGAAAATTTTATCTCCATTCTTTCATTTTCACCCCGAAAGCCGGCGTCCGGCCAATTGTCGCCCTCTCAATGGTGGACCTTATTAAAACTTGCCGATCATCACGGGTCACTGCCACAAATCGCAAAAACACTTTTATATAGTGAAAAAAAAAGACCAAATTTACCGCCCTATTTAGTGAATTCGCTTGAAATGAGTTTAGAAGCAGCCCAAAAGTCTCGGCAGGCATACATGACGTTTTTCTGCCGGGTGGCCCTTGTATTGAATGATTTAAAGGGAAAATGGTGTGTGGTTTATGGTCCATCAATTGCCGAGCGGTTTTGCCGAAATCCGGAAACGAGACCTTTTCATCAAGCGCATATTTTAACATCTTCCGGTCAGATGCAAGCCGTCATAGAGCGGCTGGAAAATGAACGCTTGCCTTCCCGTCAGTTTATTTCTCAAACAATGTCTGTCCGGTATGCCGGTTCCGAACGCCCCCGGATCGATTCATATGCCCCGTGGCAGGTGGTTGTTCATGATCGATTAGATTCTTTGTGTTGCTTTGACCCGGTTGATGCACTGAATGTGGATGGGTTGCTGGCCAATCTCACGACGATCGAGACACCGGCGGGGTCCTTTCCGGCACCTTCCGCTGCTGATCAGGCCCTACTATCTTTATTGGTCTCTGTTGAGTGGCCGACATGGCACACTCTTACCCAGATCCAAGATGTGGCAGGGATTATTCAATCTTTATCCTCACCAACCCTTTCCAATTCCGAGCTTTCAAGGCAGCTTCGCTTGCTGCCGAACAAGGGTATGATCGCCGTATTGATATCGCTGGCCCGGGATATTTTTTCGCCCTTATTCCCGGATTCGCTGAAAGGGGCGTTTGGTCTGAATTCAAACGCACTTAAGGCGTATCGTCGGGACAACTTGGTTTGTGCCGTAATGACGCCGTGGGAGGTTGCCAGCTACAGATATTTGGAAGGGCTTGCGTCTACCTCAAGATGAGGCCCGGAGGGATTGGTTGCTGAAAGCAATATCATTTAATTTGGTAGATCTCTTAACAAAAAAACGCATTAATCGAATGAACTTTATTACATGGGTTCAAATCGAACCCACTGATCCGATGCCTGGGCGGACAAAGGAATTAAACGGCTTACCTGGATAAAAGTGAATGCTTCGTGTTTTTCTTTCATGGTTTTTATTTCGGATGGCCTGAAAAAAAACAGGGCCTCATTATTATAGGCACATCCGGCAGACAACTCACCATTAACCACTTCTTCATACGGTTTTCGCATGTGTTCGGATAGAAAAAGACGTCGGCCTCGTATCTGCCGTAGCTTGCTGGATATGGAACAATCATTGACGTGGATGGGAATCCCATGGGCCGATACCTCCGCCATAACGGCCAGGGTCAGGTCGCGGCTTTCAGGGTTAAAATGACAAACATGACCATCCGGGTTTTGAAGTGGTTTGCGGCAACCTTGCATAACCGCTGAATTGGTTCCGGGTTCGTAGATCAGTTCATGCAGGTTTACATGGCGAACGCCCAATTCGGCCCAGGTATAAATATGTTTTAAAACGGATTCGCGATGCTCGGGAATGGCCGGTATTTCAACTGTCACCTTCGGGAGGAGGCGTACGGCCTCTGTGAGGTTTTTCATGACGTCGGGATGATTGTATCCGGTGGCGGCCAGATTGAAACGGACCTCATGAACGCCTTCGGCGGCAACGGCTTTTAGAATCTCTTTTCCGGCCACGAGGCCATTGGTGTAAATCCAAAAATAAGTCTCTTCAAACCGTGGGACAATCCCTTTTATCCATGCAAGCAGGTTGTCGGGAAAAAGAAAGGGCTCTCCCCCCGAAAAGCTGATGCCCGCCGGTGGTTTTTTTTCCAGGTGGGCGGCCACTTTTTCAGGGGTGTCGCCGAAAACCGAGCCAAGATGAGCCGGGGTCGCGTGTGTGGGGCGCCAGCAGAAATCACAATCCGTATTGCATTCCATGGTAACGAAAATGCATTCCCACCGTCCCAGTTTACAGGCCTGGCAGCCGGGTGACAAGGCGCCCAGGAAATGTGCTTCACCATCGTTTTCCATGATTGACGATGGCAGATGTTCATTTTTGCGATTTAAAAAAGATTCAATCCGGCTATGATGTTCCAGTTCAAATAAGGTTTTTTCTAATCGATATTTTCTGACACTCGATCGTATCTCCTGTAACTTTTCAGGGAGCTTATTAATCGATTTCGGCATGTTCTTCATTCCAGTCCTGCAGGGCATCTGAATTTTTTAATATCAACGTTTTGAGCGCCTTTTCGTTGTCCATAAGCGCATCCGCCATTGCATCCAGTCCTAAAGCATCCAAAAGCCGGCCGATAGTCGTCATCCGGGTTTGAATGCAAAACGGTGGTAAGGTCGTATGATCGTCTAAATTGTGCCAGGCCACGTGGCAACCACCGGCACAATGCCACCGACAAAAGCACTTTTTACAACGGTTGCGGTGAGTCGTATATTCACGAATACGCTGAATGGCGGCCGTATCAATATGGATCTGTCCGTTGGTGGTGTAGTTGCCCATCCTAAAATCGAGGCCACTTTTTTTCCAGGCGTCCCGGGGAAGGTAACAGGCATTGATTTCTCCATCCGGACAAAAAATCGGCACGTCTTTTCCCACTGGGCAAAAAGAGCCCTGGAGTTCATTTATATCTGCAGCGGCCTGAACAATATGCACCGCATGAGTGGCTGCAATTCTGGTTGCAGACCGCAATTGGCGGCCAAATTCCCAGGGATCGGGCGGTATTATACCGGCGGCTTCGCTTTCCGGCGTGGGTTTAAGGGATTCAAAATTGATAAAATCCGGTTTTAGCCAGCGGCAAAGCCACCGGCAGATTTCGGGGACCCGGCTTACGGTGGCGCTGGTTACACAAACCCGGATAGCCAGGCGACAATGGCCGGCAGCCATAATCTCAGCGTTTTTTGCAACCGTAGCGAAGCTGCCGACGCCTGATGCCAGGGGGCGGTGATAGTCTTGAATATCAGACGGGCCGTCTAAAGAAAGAACAATATAGTCAATATGATCGGCGATAAGATGTGCCCGGCGTTCACTACAAAAGCCGTTTGTGGCAATTTCACTTTGGGGGACAAGTCCGTTTTTCCGGCCGACCTTATGGGCGTAATGGATAATCGTTTCCAGCGTCTTAGGGACCATCAAGGGTTCTCCCCCAAAAAAATCAATGCGCAGGGTTTTACCGCCGTTTTGAACGACCTGTTCGGCCATCCAATCGACGGCCGTCAGAAAGAACTCGGTATCCACAATATCTTCCCGGGCTGCCTCAGCGTCAAAAGCGCAATAGCGACATGCAAAATTACAGGTCCGCGTGGGCACAATCCCCAGAAAACGGGGATCAAAAGCGCCCGTAGGAATATCGGGAACCCTTTTTGGGACAGCGGCGAGCTTGTCCGCCAATTGGGTTAGCATCCGTGGTTTCGGTAAGACTCGATGACCAGTAAAGCCCGCTAATATCTTTTCCGTCACCAGGGCCAGGACATCATGCCCGGGGGCATAAAGAAGCCAGTGCTCACCGACCGAAAGGGCAAACACATCCCCAGGGCCTTCTTTTTTGAATGGATTACTATTAATCGGCATTATTTGGTTAGCGCTCCAACGATTGGTTGGTTATCTGTTTCGACGCCTGCTGATGAAGTTGTGTCAACATCAGCGCTAAAAACCATGACCCATTGGCGGTTAAATCAAAGCGGTCTTCGCCGGGGGCCGTGGCCAGAAAATCGTGGGCCACCCATAACGCCAACAGTGAGCCGGCCGCAACCTCTTTGATCCTTTTCCGGGTGATGGCACCGGCCATCAGATCCGATTTGGCGCGATGGATAAACCGTTCTACATCCGATTCAAACATGCCACCGGCAAGTCCGGGGGGCGCGGCGGACATGTACTCATGATAGTCGTGGTGACGATACAGATAATGTCCGAAACGACCATCGGCCGTTGGTCCGAAGGATAGTAAGTCTTCGCTCCGTATGGCGTGGCGGTAGTAGCGCTGTCGATCTGAAGGCCGGGCAAAGTGGACGAAATGGTTTTTCTTAAACCCGTTATCTTTCAAATAGCTTTCGCCAGCCTGAAAATAAAGATACCTGTTTTCCGAATTTTTGTCGCCCATGCCCAGGCCCTGCAAAAAAGAATGGTTGCGTTGGGATACCTGGAGTTCGTATAGCGATACACCGTGAATCCCGATAGCCACCAATTTTTTCAGGTCGCTAAAAAAAAGATCAAACCGTTGGCCGGGCAGGCCATAAATCAGGTCGACCGATACCACAAAGCCCATATCCATCGCCGCCGTAATCGTTTCAAGGACGATTCTTGAACTGTCCCGTCTGCCAAGTTTTGTGCGGCAGGCATCATCCAGGGTTTGGACACCGATATGAAGACGTGAAAACCCCATCTCCTTTATCCGGTCCAGTCCGAACCCTCGCAAGGTTCGTGACGTGGTTTCAAGCGCCCACTCCGTTGTGTCATCCGCACCCGGATAAACGCGCAACGCCTCGACGATTTCATTTAATCGGTTGGGGCCTAAAATAGTAGGCGTGCCGCCGCCGAAATGAACGGTGGTCACCGGATGTTTTTCGGAACCGAGAACAGAAGCCCAGGTACGAATTTCGGCCACGATTTTTTCGGTGAACCGACGAACGGCCGCGGTGCCTCCGTCTTTAAGGCTTATGGAAATACAATCGCAAAATCCGCAGCGCCGATTGCAAAAGGGCACATGCAGGTAGACCGATATGTTTTTGGAAAAGCGGCATTCTTTGCGGCCGCCGATCCGTTCCCAGGCCGTGGGGCCATCTTCTTTGAATCCCGCAGCCCAGGCTGGGTTGGGAAGGCCTCGGTGTTTTAAGCTGAAGGTCCTGGCAATCGCGCGCCACTGCTGGGTTATCTCTTCTCCCACGTTTGCCGGTACCCATTTCAAGATCTCTTTTAACTGATCGTCAACAGCCTTGATATTTTTAGAGGGTGTTGGGGGCATCGAGACTGGCTACCTTTTTGATTAATTCTGCGGCGGTATTTTTTATGTAATAAACCCGATCACACTGGTCTGCCACACTCTCTTTATGCGTAATCAGGACGATGACCATGTTTGGCGCCAATTGCTTTAATGTCTGCAAAATAGTGGCTTCGTTTTTTATATCGAGCGCACTGGTGACCTCATCCAACACCAGGACGGAAGGGTTTTTGGTAAGGGCTCTGGCCAACGCGATACGCTGTTTTTCGCCGACGGAAACAAGCCCGCCCCCTTCGCCGACACGGGTATCCAAACCCGCTGGTAATGATCTCACAAACGTGTCGGCACCTGCTGCCGCCAACGATTCGTATAAATCGGTATCGCTTAGGTTGGGTTCGGATAGCAGAAGATTTTCGCGGATCGTCAGATTGAAAAGAAAGGGCTCCTGGTCTACAAAGGCGACCGCTTCTCTGAGCCAGCTCTCATCCAGTTCGGCCAAAGGGGTGTTCGTATTTAAAACAATCCGCCCCTGATGGGGGCGCCTAAGCCGCAAAAGGAGATCGGCAATGGTTGATTTTCCGGCGCCACTTTCCCCGATAATGGCGGTTATGCAACCTCTGAAAAACACCATGTTCAATTCGTTTAAGACAGCTGTTCCCTCTTTGTAGGAAAAACATAGCCGTTCTATCCGGACAGAATTCACCTGTACCGGCCCCGGTTTCATTGCCGAGGTTTGTGGTTGGCTCGATTGGGAAAGAATATTAACCACCCGGGGCGTGGCTCCCGCAATCCGTCTTAATTCCACGACCCCTCGATTGAGTTTTCGAATTTCACGCACGAGCATGCCGAATCCGGTCAGCACGGCGGCACAAAGCCCAAGTGTAATCGACCCCTCGGCATAGTAGAACCGCAAGATCAGGATTACCGCAACAATCCCTGCTGCAAAGACAACTTCCACGCCTAGCCGCGTGATTCCGGCGGCAATCAGGGTTTTGATCTCCGCATCCAGGGTGTCCTTTGCGATCGATCCGAGTTCGGAAATTCGTTTTCCCGATATGCCCAGCGTTCGAATGGATTTTATGGAAATCAGCGATTCGAGCATGTGGCTGTGCATGCTTGCGATATGGGCAAACGTGCGTTTTACATTGCGCTCAATTTCCTTACCGGCATAAATTGATCCCAGAAAAAACAGTGGAAGTAACCCGGTGCAAATGGCGCCGATTGAAGGGCTCAAGTAAAACAGTACGCCGAGTATGGCGATGATGGTTAGTGCGGCCTGCACAAAATGTCCCAAAAGTAGCTCCACCAGGCGGGTTAGCAAGGGCAGCTGCAGAAAGGGGGCGATAGAGATGGCACCGGATGTATTGGTATCGTAATAGGAAAGGGGCGTCGCTACGATTTTGGTCGCGTATTGAATCTCCAAGGCATGCTGAACCCGATAGTTGATGGCGCCTAACGCAAGGGTACATAGAAAACGAAAAATGCTGATCAAAACAATGATCGCCGCCAATAAAGATAAAGATCGCAACAGGTGATCGGCATGATCCTGGAAATCTTCGACAATTTTGCGGGCCAAAAGGACCGGTGCCGCCGAGGCGGCCGAGAGCGTGGCCATTACCAGCCAACTCGCAATGATCAGCCGCCGGTACGGACGGACCTGTGGGTAGAGCAAGTGAAGCAGCCGTTTAATTTTACGAAAAAAAGCCCCGGCAGGCAATTTTTCATCGGGAAGCTTGTGGTATGTGTGGGTGCTGGTGCCTGGAATCATATTATCTGTGAGTGTGGGGTTGCGTGAGGGTATGGGTATAAATTTCAACCCATCCATTTTTGAGTTTGGCCCGCTTATCTCTCTTTGTCCCGGGTAGCGATACCCAGCAGTGGCCCCCCACATTGCCGATTGCATTGATGTGGCAGCTCAAATGGAACGTCGCCCGCCTGCCTGCCCTCGAAAAAAAATGCATTAGAAGTAATCCCCTCAAGAGGCATCGATTACGCCGCCAGCGAATACTCAAAATCGTTCGTAAACGGACTAATAGCCCAATAAGGCTTTGGGGTGCCATAAGTCCCGGAAAAAGGGCCGCTTCTTTTTCAATGCGATCGATGAGTTCCGGTACGGAAATTTTTTCTAAATGTTTCTTCCAGATGGGCGGGGCTTGCCATGATTCAACCAGAATCAAGACAAGGGAATGCCAGCTTCCGGCGTGCGCGGTGGTTTTATATTGGGTTGATATGACCATTTTTATGATCCCGCCTGCATGGAATCCGGCCCATGCGGCTGATTCGTTGCCTGGCGGTATATTCTGGAGGTTATAAGCCTCAGGGCTACATGACAATGGAAATCCGACACGTGACGACGATTTTTTTCTAGGACCCGACATACTTGAGGACATCCCCGACTGCAATGGTAAATATTAGCGCAATCCAGACATTGGGGTGGTAATTCCTGCGCCCTTTCCTTGTGTCGCATCAATTCCTCGTGGTCTATGGTAATCCGGTTGCTACGTGCATGCCAACCGCCGACCACGCCATGTCGGCACGTGGGGGTGTTGGCCGATGTGGTGAAAAAGCAAGCCGATATATGCGCCGGAGGGATCACATGTAAAGCGGCCCGCAACAGGTTGCAATAAGGCCCGTGAAGCTCATCGGGACGCAATCCGGCATAAATCAACCGGCCTCCCCGTTTTCTGACTTCTGCATCGGCTTCTAAAAATCCATTTGCAAACCGAAAGGCATCCTCTCTGGAAAAACACGCGGCACCGGCGGGGTTAACATCGTAAACCGGCTCAAATCGAATCTCCTGGGCGTATAATTGCTCTATAAGAAAGGTGGCAATTTCTTTTTGCCGGTTGATCGTTTCTTTTGTAATCGTCGATCGAATGGTAAACGGGGTCCCCGCAGCATGTAGTATTTTAGCGGTTGACATGACCTTCGGGAAGGATTTCTCGCCGTTTGCCAACGGCCGTTGGGCATTATGAATTTCCGGCGGGCCATCGCAGGAAAGCCCAACCATATCAATATTCGCCCCCAACCATTGGGCCTGCCGGGCGGTCATGACCCCATTGGTAGCCACATAACCCCACCATGATACACCGCTTTCAGATGCTTTGCGCCGGGTTAAGGCGCAAATCCTGCGAACCCTGTCCATATGCACGGTGGGCTCGCCGCCACCATGAATCACCAGACGGAAAGGTCGGCCGGTTTTGCAGCAATGGGTCAGTACCAGATCGGTTGCACTCGATATCGCTTTTTCGTCAGTGATTAATTCTGCGGGGTTTGAATCCCCATCAGAAACCGCAATCTGTTCTTTTGTGAAACAATACGTACACCGGCAATTACACCGGTTGCTTATATAAACAATCAAACATTCGGGTTCAAACGGGGCCGTTCTTTTGCTTTCCCATTGCGAAACGGCCAGTCTGGCATGGTGTTCCAGCTTCAATGATAGTGCCGCTATTTCAGGAATCGCTATGGGCCTGTTTTTATTCCAGGCGGCATCCAGTTGGGCCAACCAATCTGACGGGGCCGCTAATACGTGTCCGGGCGTGTAAAGTGCTGTCCGATGGTCGATGGGCAATGCAAACACGGGAAGGGTCGGGTGGATGCGCTTGATCCGTCGAGGGGGTGTTAAAAGGGGCGTTTGATCCGTCATCCGTCCCCTATCTAAAAATCAATGCCGTCACCCTTGCGTCGCCAAGGGGTGATGTTGTCATAGTCGTCGAAGGCGACCGGATCCGGGTCGATGAAGTCTGTATCGACCAGTTCTTCCGGGAGGGATTGTAAAAAATAGACGGTTTCGCCGGCACTATGGGCACCGGTAGCGGAATAGGGCATGTGTACCGGACCGTAAGGTCGGAAGGTCCGGGTGATGATCAATTCGTCTTTGGCCCGGGTCATGGCTACATACAGGGTGCGTCGTTCCTCCTCTTCCTGATCCTGTACGCCCAGGCTGCGAATGTGGGGGTACATGCCGGGTTCAACCCGAATCAGATAACAAACCTGCGCTTCGGTACCCTTGGCGCTATGGGCGGTGGTCAGGGTGACCACATCGTCTTGTTCCAGCCGTTCGGACTCGCTGGTTGAAATGGGGTCTAAGGTATATGTCTCGATAAAAGCCATCAAACTGCGATGCCTGCCGGCCAGGCGCGAAAGCAGATCGAAATCTTTTTTACGTATTTTCCAGTTATCGTATTTTTTTTCTAAAAGTTGTTCCAAAAACCGGCCGGCCTGATCAACGGTTTCGGCGGGATTGTCCCAGTATTCCTGAATAAGATAGATTCCCTGAATAATATTTTCTCTTCCTTTCAACCCTTTTTTCAAGGCGGCGACGGCATCGTCCACATGGGAATGGGCGCGCATGCTTTTTATCAGCTTTGCGGCGGTGGCGTCGCCGATACGGGGCCACATGGTCAGGTATCGGGCCCAGGCCAGTTCATCGTGCTGACTGGCTGAGGCCCGGATCAGGCAAAGCAGATCCTTGACGTGGGCCGCATGAAGCAGGCTGACCCCGCCGACGAAGCGGTAAGGGATCTTTTTTTCCACCATAAAAGATTCCACAGCCCGGGCACCGAACCCGGTGCGGGTGATAATCATGTGGTCCTTCCAGAGGGCACCGGTTTCATGCCGTTCGATAAGGTCGTCAGCGATCCAGCGGGCTTCATCGAAATCGCTGTCAAAGGTCATCAAACGGGGTTTGTTCACCGTACGGCGATGGGCACTTAGATGTTTATTATAGCCGATGGGGGATTCCTGCAGCAACCAGTTAGAAAGATCGAGAATTCCTTGGGTGGAGCGGTAATTTTTTTCCAGGCGCAAGGTGACCGCCTCCGGGATGCGATCTGAGAACGAATGCACATTGCGAAAATCCGCCCCCCGAAAAGCATAAATGCTCTGGGCGTCGTCACCTACACAAAAGAGGCGGGCCGGGTCGCGCAGGCCATCTAAAATCAGCCATTGAAGGGGGTTGGTATCCTGCATCTCATCCACCAAAACATGGTCATACCGGGCCCGAACCTCATTCCGGGCAAGCGGATCTTCATGGAGCCGCTTGGCGAACAGATATAGAATATCATCGTAATCGAGATACCCATTGTCCCGTTTACGACGGTCAAAAGCCAGGGCGATTTCACAGATACGATCGGCTATCTCCGGCTCGTAGTCGGTATAGGCCGACAAATATTCCGCTATGGGCTGGGTCGTGTTGCGAGCATATGAATTGAGTCGAACAAGCTCCGCCGCCCGTGGAAACTGCTCTCCTTTATGACGATACTCGGCCCGAATTAATTTCATCAGCTGGTTTTGATCGTCACGGTCGATCACGGTGGTTCCCTGCAGGCCGAAACGGGCCGGCATACGCCGCATGGTATACAGGCAGAAATGGTGAAAGGTACCCGCCATTAAACTGACTTTATTTTTGCCCACCAATTTTACGAGACGTTCGGTCATCTCACGGGCGGCCCGGCGGGTAAATGTCAGCAGCAATATGCGATTGGGTTCAATGCCCTTTTGGATCAGATAGGCTGCACGCGCAATGATGGTGCGTGTTTTACCGGTGCCGGCACCGGCCAGAACGAGCACGTGGCCCTGGTCGTATTTGGCGGCCAGCTCCTGTTGGGCATTGAGTTCGAAAAGTTCGGTCATATAAATCCTTAAGTTGGCCGGTTTAGCCCGTGGGCCGGTTTTTATTGCTCACGCGTGAGGTAAAATCCCGAATGGCTGCAAGATAAATATCATGGCCACGGTAAAAGATATCGTTGTGGTTGGCTTCGGGAATTTTAACCAATCGTTTGTCCTCCGCGGAGGAGGCCTCGAAAAGCACCTGGCCGTCGGAAAAGGGAATGATGTGGTCATGCTCGGCATGAATAATCAGTGTCGGCCGAGTGATGGACCTGATCTTATCGATGTTGCGAAACCCCTCGCTCTCTTTGAAGCCGATGGCTTCGGGATCGATCCCCAGCAGGCGCAACAACGGTTCTGCATACGCAAAGCCGCTCTCGATGATCAGACCGTCTATTTGATCCTGGTGAGTGCCGGCCAGTTCCAGCACCGATGCGCTTCCCAGGGAGCGGCCCATCAGCATAATGGGACCGGTATGTTGATTCGCCTGCAGCCATTCCAGGGTATAACCAAAGATCGTGTGGCAATCCTGCATCATGGACGAGACGGAGGGGTTGCCGCTGGATCGGCCGTAGCCCCGATAATCCACAACGAATAAGTTGATGCCCAGGGCATTATAAATCGGGCCCAGGTCATCATAATCCGAAACGATCTCTCCGTTGCCGTGGAAATAGAGGAAGGTCGGCCCATCGGCCTGAACCCAATGAAAGCGACCGTTTATTTGGGCATCTCCCGATACGGGGATGGTGACATCCCGGCCCGGTCCCAGGGGCGAATGAGGCGGATCCTTGCGGGGATGAAAAAGGCGTGTCGATACATCGGGCCTGTCAAGTTCCGCATATGTCGAATGGCTATTTGTCATAGGGACCTCGTTTTTTATCCGACCTTATGTTTTCTACCTTATAGGGTAGCCATGGCCGCAGCCATACGGGCCAGCCCGATATCAAGGGTGGCACGGGGACAACCGAAGTTGAGCCGGACAAACCCCGGCGTCCCGAAATCCCAACCGTCATTTAAGCCGACCCCTGCATTTTCAAAAAATGCGGCAGGGGCCTCAATATTTGCCCGCCGGGTATCGATCCAGGCCAGGTGGGTGGCTTCGATCGGCTTGATATCAAGCCCCGGCATTTTTTTAACCTCACGGATAACCCTGTCGCGGTTTTCGCGAAGATACGCAATCAGGGCCCGTCGCCAGGATTCACCGTGGCGGTAGGCGGCGTCGGCTGCCCAAAAGGCAAGGATATTGACATCCGGGACAATACCCGCCATAGCCCGCTTGAAGCGTTTGCGCAAAGTGGCATTGGAAATAACGGCAAACGAGCATCCCAGGCCGGCGATATTATAGGTCTTGCTGGGCGCCATCAGGGTGATCGTTCGGTCGGCGGCTTCAGGGCTCAAAAGGGCTGTGGGCAGATGGGTTTTAGACGTATCGAGGATCAGATCGCAGTGAATCTCATCGGAACAGAGGATCAGATCGTGTTTTTCGCAAAAGGTGACGAGCCTTGCCAACTCCTGGCGGTTAAGCACGCGGCCGACGGGATTGTAGGGACTGCACAGAATAAACAGGCGCGTTTGAGGGGTAACCATCTGTTCTAGTCTGTCGAAATCGATAGCCCACTCGTTTGGGTTTTCTGCCAGGGGCACGGCGGTCAAGGTGCGTTTATGAAGTTCCGGTGTTTCTAGAAATGGGGGATACGCCGGTATTGTGGTCATGACGTTATCGCCATTTTCCCCAATGGCCCGGCACGTGACATTGATGCCGGTGACCAGTCCGGGAAGCCAGACCAGCCAGTGAGGTTTTACTGTCCAGTTGTACCGGGTTTTCAACATGGCCAGCGTACTTTCCTTTAACGCCTCCGGTGGCCGGGAGTAGCCGAAAACGCCATGATCCACCCGGCGATGCAGCGCTTCTATCACCTGGGGCGGCGATTCGAAATCCATATCCGCCACCCACATGGGCAGGATGTTCGGGTCCTGATAGCGGTCCCATTTCAAAGAGGATGTATTTCGGCGCTTGATCGGTTTGTCAAAATTAAATGTTGTGGCCATGTCATTATTCAGTATTGTTGATTGCAGGTTACCTTGCGTGGTCCGGTTATAGGGAAGCCGATTTGGCGTGTCAACACTGACGGTTCCGTAAAAAAAACAATCCACCCGAGGCGGACACGTTATCTGCGGTGCACTTTATTTCGTGTTTGCCGCGGCGTACAAAGGCACACCTCACTAAACGAAACAAAGAGCGCCTTGATTTTAGGCTTTTTACGAAACCGTTTGAACGGGTTTTGTTCTTCTGTTTTTTAAATTCTGGCCAGCCTGCCGTTTTTTAAATCGAACGGCGAAAAAACCATCCATGTTGTGACGATGGACCAGGGAGCGAAAATACCCTTTGGGCGTGGCCAGATGTTGGGCTGTGTCAGGCAGATAGGGGAGGGCGGGAGAGATTTTAAAATCTGTGTGATTGTTTAAGAAATGATTAATAACATCCTCATTTTCTTCAGGTTCATTAGAGCAGACCACATAGAGGAGGACGCCGCCGGGCTTCACCGCTGGGGCCAGATGGTCGAGAAATTTTTTCTGCCGTTGGGCCATTTCCAATAGGCTATGGTGTCCATGCCGCCACTTACCATCCGGATGACGGCGCAAAACACCCAGCCCCGAGCAAGGCGCATCCAAAAGAACCCGGTCAAATGTTCCCAGGCGGCGCGTGGCGGCGGCATCGTCTAAGTCAACCACCTGGGTCGAGACATTGACGATACCCAGGCGCTGCATTTCCCGGCCAAGGCGTTTTAGCTTGTCCGGATGCATATCCACGGCTCTGATGTGACCGGTATTTTTCATCTGTTGGGCGATATGGCCGGTTTTTCCGCCCAGGCCTGCGCAGGCATCGAGGACGCGGTCGCCGGGTCGGGCGTCTACGAGGTAGGTCACCAGTTGGGCGGCTTCATCCTGAACCTGGAACGCTCCCGTGTCAAAGCCGGGAAGATCTATTACAGCCCGATTGATGCCGGCGAAGGTCAACCCCAAAGGCGAGCCGGGGGTCGGTATTGGTTTTTCTTCTGCGGCTTCCATGGCGGCCAACAGTGCCCGGCGTTTGGTTTTCAAGGTATTCGTTCGCAGTATCAGGGGCGCGATAGTGTTGAGGGCGTTGGCCATATCCGCCGTTTCATCGTACCCCATGCGCTCTATCCAGCGTTTGATCATCCAGGGTGAAAAAGACGTTTGAACGGCTAAGGCCGCAACGGGATTGACGGCGGCATCCGGAAGCTCAATCGATTGGTGCCCGCGAATCGCGTTTCGCAGGACGGCGTTGACAAATCCGGTTACCTTGGCACCGGCCTCTGTTTTCGCCAGATCTACGGAAGTGTTGACTGCGGCCGAGTCAGGGACGCGATCCATAAAGAGAATCTGAAACAGCCCCAGGCGTAGAATATTGCGGACAACCGGGTCTGTTTTTTTGATCGGCCGCTTGGAGAATTGATCAAGGACCCAATCGAGCCGTCCCTGCCAACGAAGGGTGCCGTGGGTTAGCGCATAGATAAAGTTACGATCACGCCGTGAGGGTACGGGGGAGGCTTCTAAAGCAGCATCCAGCAACCCGTCCAAAGTGTGTCGGCTGTTTTCAAGTTGATTTAATAGGGTCAGGGCCTGGTGGCGAATGGGATCTGGCATGTCGCTTATTTGAATACCGTGCCGGGACGAAGGGCGTGTCCGCGCAAGTAGTCTGCGGCCGACAAACGTTTTCCCGATGCACCCTGAAGTTCCAGCAACGATAAAATTCCGTCGCCGGTGGCCACACGCAGTTCGTCGGCAAAGCCCTTAACCACGGTTCCCGGAGGGGTATCATCCGTTGAATCGACAGTACCCTTCGAGCCAACAACCTGGGCACGAAAGATTTTAAGACGCCGATCATTTAAAAACATATAAGCACCGGGCCATGGGGTAACGCCGCGGATTAGACGCTCAATGGCAATCGCTGATTGATGCCAATCGATTTGGCCATCCCCTTTTTTTAATAATGGCGCTACCGTGGCCTGGCTGTCATCCTGGGGGATCGCTTGCAGCTTGCCGGCAGCCAACAGATCCAGTGTCTCAACAACCAGGTCGGCTCCCATGGTTGCCAGGCGGTCATGCAATACCTCGGCAGTATCAGCCGGTCCGATCGGTGTTCGGGCGCTCAATAGAATGTCACCGGTATCCATGCCCGCATCCATCTGCATGGTGGTGATGCCGGTTTCGTCTTCACCGTTGATGATGGCCCATTGGATCGGGGCGGCACCCCGATAACGGGGCAGAAGGGACGCGTGAATATTGACGGCACCCAATGGGGCCTGGGAAAGGATGGCTTGGGGAAGAATATTCCCGTAGGCGGCAACAACCAGTAGGTCGGGATTCGGCTCAAAGCAGAGCTTGAAAAAATCATCGCCTTTGGCCGAGGTTGGCTGAACCACATCATATCCATGCTGCCGGGCGGCTTTTTTAACCGGCGGTTCTGTAACCCGGCGGCCCCTCCCCTTGGGACGATCGGGTTGGGTGATAACCCTCAGAATGCGGTGGCGGCTTTCGTGGATGGCCAAAAGCGGCAAAACGGCAAAGTCGGGCGTACCCATATAAACCAGGGAGAGGGATTTGTCGGTCATTTCTGTTTCAATTGCTTTTGGATTTTGCGTTTATAGAGGTTTCGTTTCAGGGCGCTGAGCCGTTCAATGAATAATTTGCCGTTTAAATGGTCGATTTCATGTTGGAGCACGATGGCCAAAAAACCTTCGACATCCATATCCAAAGGCTTTCCGTCACGATCGTACCCGGTTACATGAATGCGGGCGGCGCGATTGACATCGGCCCGCAAATCAGGGACGGAAAGACACCCCTCCTCTGGGGATACCGTCGTGCCCTCGGATTCGATAATGGTGGGGTTGATCAAAGCGTGAAGCTCCCGATTTTCATCTCGGGGAGCGACATCATAAACAAGCAGCTTTTGATCGATTCCGACCTGAATCGCGGCAAGGCCAACCCCTGGCGCATCGTACATAGTGGTCGCCATGCGGTTGATGATATCCTGGAGCTCTCCATCGATTTCTTTAACATCGGCCACCGGCTGTTGAAGAAATTTATCCGGATAAGTCAGTATGGGGTATATTGTCGATATCAATGACATTTTAGATAGATAGCGTTGTGATCGAAGGTTGAGGTTTAAAAAAAATAAAATTACAACAATCGCATGTCGCGGGCGACTTCAATATCCTTTCGAATCTGTTCCGATAGTTCGTCGAGACCGGAGAATTTCATCTCGTCCCGAATACGATCGATAAAATTGACGCGTAATTTTTCTCCCACCAATTCATCACTAAAATCGAGAATATGAACTTCAACAGTAAAAACATGGTCGTCGAAGGTGGGGCTATAGCCGATATTGGCAACCCCCACGTATTGGTTATCATTGAATTCAACGGTGACCACATAAACCCCGTTAGCGGGGGATAATTCGTCCTGAAGGTTGATGTTGGCAGTGGGACAATCAAGGAGTTTCCCGCCCCGGTTTCGGCCGGTAACGACGACTCCGCGAATCTGGTAGGACCGCCCCAATAATTGCCGGGCCTCTTTCATTTTACCGGCGATGACCAGCTCACGGATCCGTGTACTACTGACACGCAACGCATGGGTCTTGGCGTCCTGAATCCAGTCGGCCACGATGACCTCATACCCAAAAGCGGGCGCATGTCGTCTCAGAAAATCGATGTCGCCTTCGCGGTTTTGTCCAAAAGAGTAATCCTGGCCGACCACAATGGCTTTCATGCCGATCTGTTTAACCAGCAGGTCTTCAACAAAGGCCTTGGCGGAGATGTCGGCAAAGGCTTTGGTAAACGGCACGCAGATCAGCACTTCGATTCCGGCTCTTTCGATCAACTCCATTTTTTGTTCGATTAAGGTGATGAGCGGCGGATGGTTGTTGTGCTTCAGAACCCGACTCGGATGGGGTTCAAAGGTCATTGCGACAGCAGTGCCACCGATGGCATCGGCTTGTTCAATAACCTCATGAAACAGCGCCTGGTGCCCGATATGAACCCCATCGAAATTGCCGATGGTTATGACGGCGTTATTATATGGCCTGAACAGATCATCCAGTGAATTGATGCGTATCATAAATTAATAATAAATAAAATATCAGATAGTTAAGTTAATTTAATTAATGTTTATAGTGAAAACTTGGAATATCATTTTACAAGCGTATTTTTGGCGCAAGATTATCCAAAATTTACCTTGACATCTAAAATAGATATCATTAAGACATCGTCAACACGAAATCAATATATTTCGTGCCGAAGTGGCGGAACTGGTAGACGCGCTAGGTTCAGGGTCTAGTCGGGGTTTCCCGGTGGGAGTTCGAGTCTCCCCTTCGGCACCATTTTGCAGATAACCTGCTGATATCATTGGCAGGTTTTCTGCTTTTTGGGCGTTAGAAAGGGCTATGCTGAAACTCGACTATGTTGACCGGATTGGATTAAGAAAAATTATCAGCCAATGAAAAACCAAAAATCGTTGATTAAGGAGTATGGAATGGAAACAACCGGAGCATAGTTTTTTAAGCGCCAATGCTGAATTCAACTCGAAAATCTGAACCCTTTACCACCGGCTGAATCATCCCTTTAGCTTGTTTCAATTCAACCAGGCCATACCTGGACATGGTTTTTAATGTGCGGCTTAGATTACTTTTTTTTCGGCCGGAAATAGCCTCAAGCTGTGTGAGGGATTTTGGCTTGTGCTGTCGGATCTGTTCTAACAATTGCCGGTTTTTCCCGCTCAGTACTTGAGCCATGGACTCCAACGATTCAAACCAAATTTGCGGATCATTAGGATTGGGTTTCAGTTCACCTTTGGCGATGGCAATAGTTCGTTTTTGGTAATTTTCGCGGGACATGATACCTATTTTAATTTTTCGTTTTACCATGACAACCTCGGTTTTATTTTGATTTTAAAAACGCATGAACGGCTTTCCAAAAATCTTCCAACAATTGCCCAGGCGTTTGAAAATGATAATTTTCCACCCTTTTCAATTCATGGTGGTGATCCCAAGCAATCTTTCTTGCATGATATCGTTTACGAGACCGGGTCTTGATGGCATGGGCATTGTCAAAGCCAATGATCCGTTGATTGTATCGATCATGTAATGTCAATGAGTAGCGGATACCATGGGGCATCTGGCGGCTCTGCGGCAAAGGTGAGCATTAAACTTGACCCAATAGCCGTTTTCCATGGCAAAGGTTTCGCCATTAAGATCAAGTAGCGTGTCTAATAAAATTTGATCGCCCAAATAGCACCACTTTTATTATTGATGGAATCGCAAAAAGCAGTTAAAGCTAACCAACTAAAATTATGATAAATAACCAAAAGTAGTTCTTGCCGGTTATTCATAATTATGTTAGCATAGCCTTGTAATTACAACAAGATACGAGGCGCGGCAATGTTTCATGTAAAAAATCACAAACAGCAAGACATTTTCGATCCGTGGGACTACCTGGGTCCCAAAAGGCGAAAAATGCTTCAAGTTTCATGGGCGGGACTTCTCAGAGAAGAAATCCTACTGAAGTTACCCGTCGAGTCATTACGCAAATACTATCATGATTGGAACGGTCGTCCAACCAAAGAGCTCTATTCCATGATTGGCTTGATGATTCTTCAACAAATGCATGATTTAACCGACGAGCAGGCAGTCGAACAATTTTGTTTCAATATCAAGTGGCATTTTGCTTTGAACATTACCAATCCGTCGGATACAGCCGCATACGTCAGCTCAAAAACCCTTTGGAGTATGCGAGACATCTTATCCACGAAAAAGTCCTATCACGAGATTTTCGATACAACCTTCCAAACGCTGGAAATTCTTTTTAAGGTACAGTTGGAGAAGCAGCGGATCGATTCGGTTCATATTCAATCCAACATGCGCCACCTTGGGCCAATCGGGCTGTTTGTCAAAACCATCCAAAAGTTTTTGCGCAACCTGAAGCGGCATCACAGGGGCCTTTTTGACCGACTCGACAGTGCCCTGACCGGTCGTTATCTGATCAAGAAAGAAGCCGCCGTTTTTGCCATGGTCAAGCCGACGGAGTCGGCCCGCACATTCGATCAATTGGCGCAGGATGTTTTCTATCTCGTTCGGCGCCTTGGGTCTGTTTCACGGGTTAACGATATGACCAGTTTTAAGCTATTGACCCGGCTTTTCAATGAACAATGTGTGGTTTCAAAAAGCGAGGGTTCATCTGAAGAGAAGGCGTTTGCCAGGCCGAACAAAGAGATTCGGTCGGATTCGCTTCAGAACCCTTCGGACCCTGATGCCGGTTACAGCAGCCATAAGGGGCAGGGGTACCAGGTGCAGGTGGTGGAAAATTATACCGAAAGTGATGACAAACAGCTTTCTTTGTTTACCCATGTTGAGGTTGAATCCGCTGCCGAACATGATGCCAATGCCCTTTTACCGGCGCTTGACGACTTAAAGACAAAAAATATGGCACCTGAAGAGATGCTGGCGGATTCTCTATACGGTAGTGATACCAACTGCGAAAAAGCCCGCAAGGATCATGGCATTGAAGTTATTTCACCGGTCATGCCGGGTAACCGGAAAAAGATGAGCCTGATCGATTTTACCATCAACAACCAAGGCCGGATCGTGTCATGTCCTCAGGGGATATCACCGGATAAAGTCAGGCGTCACAAGAAGACCTATAGTGCTTCGTTTCCTGTAGCCATTTGTCACGATTGTCCCCAATTCGAGCAGTGCCCGGTGAACAAGGGCAAGAAGGCCTATTATTACCGTTACAAAGATAAAGATGTTCGCCTTGCCAAAAGAAGGCAATATGAGAACACCGCCGCCTTTAAAGATGTGTATCGTTTTCGGGCCGGCGTTGAAGCGGCAATGTCCGAATTTGATCGGAGAACCGGCGTGAAGCATCTTCGCGTTCGTGGAATGAAAGCGGTCCGCTTCGCTGTCATGATGAAAGCCATCGGTCTTAATATTCTACGGGCAAGTAGGTTCAGAAACCAGAAAAAAGGCCCATCCGAACCACCAGGTGCTTTGCATCACACCCTTTTGGCACTTCTCGGCCTTGTCAAAGAGCAAATTGAACAACGAGTGAAGAAGTTCTTCGCGATTATAGTAAAAGCTCAACTAAAATTACCAAATCAGCTGAAAATGGCTCCTTAGCTTTTTACGAGCTCTAGTCATTTGATATAAATTATCACGAGTGATAACTGTCACGTGTTTTTTCCTTCAGGAAAAACTAAAAAATTTATGATATATAGTTTCTGATAGTCATTTGGTGGGATGGTCGAGTCTCTGTCTTTGGCACTTAAATTGTCAAAGGTCATATGCTAGAATATCGCCTTTGGTTTCCCTGTTCTTATTTGAATAATCAAAGTCATTATTTAACCAAAGCAATTAAAGGCATAATAGTGATGTATTGAACATGATTGTTTTCTTGCTAATTTATCTATTCTATTTTGTGGGTTAAGGCTACAATTGAGCAGATTATTTTGTAGACTTCCCACCTGTGTCACACCTGTTATGCGATTAAAACGGTTTACTCCAGCATTGTCGTGTTTGGATAGACCCATTTTTGGGAAATTTATGAGCATCTCTATTGAGATGCCCACGAATCTTATTCTAAGTGATCAATTGGTTAGCATTGCTGATTCACATGAAGACCTCGGCAGTGAATAATGCTATTCCCAACATTTTGTTTTATATACTTTTCATGAACGGCGATTTGATGGAGTATATTTGCCGTCTACTCGTATTTTGAAAGCAATAACCATGGTATAGTGTCTGATTGCTGCAACCACGCGTAGCCTACCACTATATCATTTTGATATGCTACGTATGAATGATTTGATTCTTGTTTCAAGATCTTTCTAAAAAACGCTCCAACTCTGAATCGTTACCAATTGGTTTAAAAATGTCAGAGGGAGTATCACTATGAATTCTTTGAAAAATGAGCTTAATTTGATTATATCTTGTATCTCTGATCTGATGCTTTTATTATTTTCATTTTCAAACTGAAGTTTTTACACTTAACGCGGCTAATCAGCTGCGCGGTTTTTGCGTCGGCGAATTAGTTTTAGCTACTTGATTGCTTATTTATTCTTATACCACCAAAAGCAATGAATTCTTGTTTCCGTGATTCATTTACACCACTGCTCAGTCCCCTTTGGGATTTATTGTCGAGTGGAAACCATATTCGTATTTACCAGATTTTTGAAATATATACCTTGATTTGGGAGATTAATTTCTCTTCTGAAAGTGAGTCGATTTGGTCTGCCGGGATCTCAACGAGGGCCTGTGGAGCTCCTTTTATAAAGGCATAGAGCTGTAGGGAACGTGGGCCGGACCTACTATTTGTGGTCCACATAGGTCGCGGTGGAATTGAATGATCCGAAAGGGTTTTGATAATAGCATGTTCCATCGACTTTAATCTGGTTTCTTCTTCGGGCCGAATTTCTCTGCTGTAAATAATTTGGGTAATTTTGTGATGAGCGGACATGGTGCACCTCCTGTCAAAACGTTGCCAGGTCGAGATCAAATCTAATATTGTAAAAGAACGGTATGTTAAGATGAGAAGCTATTGAGCAGTTGGGCTTTTGAGTGTGATCAACATTTACCAGTGATTTAAAATATTTTCGTTAATCAGGCAGACCAGTTCCTCTTCGAAAAGGGTATCGATTTGATCCGCCAGGATCTCCACGAGAGGCCGGGCGTCCCCTTTTACGATGGCAAAAAGTTGCAGAGAGCGTGAGCCAGGGCTAACGCCCTGCATCCAGATAAGGTTTGGTGTTATTGAATGGTCTAAAAGGGTTTTAATGATGGCTGATTCCATCAATTCTAAACCGGCTTGCTCTTCGGGCTGAATGTCACTTCCATAGAGCACGTGGGCGAATTCAACATGATCGAGCATGATACGTCTCCTGTCAGAATGTTACCTGGTCGAGTTCAGGTCAAATCAATTGAAATGTTATTAAAGATCAGCGCGCTAAGATAAATATTTTTGAGTCATTGGGCTGTCGAATGGGATCATGTTTATTGCGTCGCATTTAGGACAAGCTGCAAAATTGGTTGTTTGGCGGTACCTCTTCACTTAAGTGAAATGAAACGGAGAATGTTATTTGTCTTTTAGCACGAGATCGAACTCATTCGCAAACGCTAACACCATTTGGCACCACAACGGATCGCCTGTCATTTCTCCAACCACGCCGTAGCCTCATCCACCAACTGATTGATGCGATCGCTTTGAGGCTCTTCGGCCTGGGCCTTTTTGCCCCATTTCCAGGCTTGGGGCCATTGGCCTTGCTTGCGGTAATTTTCGCCGATGACATAGTAGACCTGGTCGAGGGTTACGCGGCGGTGGTGGGAGCTGATGGAGAGTATTTTTTTAAAATCGGCGATGGCGTTGTTCGGCTGGTTTAGGACCGAATAGCAGCTTCCCCGGCCGATGAGACTCTCTTCGTCCCAGCAATCGATGGAAAGGGCGCGGGTGTACATGGTCACGGCTTCGTTAAGATCGCCTTCCACTTCCATGATCTTGCCCAGATAGAAAAAAGCGTTATCACCATCGCTATGCCGGTAGGCCGGGTCCAATGCGATGACCTTCCTAAATGCCTTGACCGCCGCAACGCCATCAGGCTTTTTAAAAGACCGAACGCCTTTTTCGAACCATTCAGCGATTGTACCCTGGGAAACATCGGTTGTTTTTTTATTATCCATTCCCGGTTCCTGGTTTTATAAGGGGTATAAGCTAACGACTGTCCGTCCAGAATTGGTAGATTTTGGTTTCAGCCAAGGCCGCAGGGATTTTGTAACCGCAGTCGTAGCAGCGCTACGTCGAGGATGGCGAAATCCTGAGAACGCCGGCTGGGGCTAAAAGATGCCATTTCTGGATGGACACTAAATAACATTGAGATGGGTTTCCTTTTGATAAGAGTCAAGAAAAGTCACCACTTCGGCAATCTCGGGCGAATCAATCCCCAAGGAGCGGCCTTCAAGGCTGGCCGTGAAGATGGAATCCATGTTGGGAATACGGGCGATGACCTTTGTGGTATCCACGTTTTCGGCCATTATCTGTGCCACCCGGTGATCCACTTTATTCAGGATGTAGCGGATATCGGTCACCGGCCGCGGCGGCCATCTGGGACATGCGGGCTGGCCATTTGGAAAGGATTCATGCGTCGGGTCCACCACGCCGATAATCAGATCACAGGCGGCATCCACACGTCGCCCAAAGTGTTCCACTCCGGCTTCGGCGTCGATGATCACATCATATGATCTGTCCCCTGAAGTTTCGACAACAGTGTTCGGGATAAGGATCCGATCAGGCAGGCGCAGCCTTCACCAAATTGTTCGATTTTGCCCATTACCAGCAGTTTTATTCCATCAACCTCGGTCAGGCAGCCATCCGGGAGATCTTCCAGGGTCACCGTCTTTGGCGAATAGGCGATCATCAGACGACGACGCTTTAGATCTCGGCAATTTTTCACGGACGCCTTTGCGGCCCCCCATTTCCTTCATCAGGTTTTCCGGGGCGGGTGCGCCCAAAAGACGATGAAGGCTGAGATTCGATTCGTCCGCATCGACCAATAAAACCGGATGTCCGGCGGATTTCAAGGCTTTGGCCAGAAGAATCGAAAGGGTACTTTTGCCGCTGCCTCCTTTGCCGCCGATTAATATTTTCATGGAACCGTTTCCTTGTGTCTTTTCTATGTCATTTTTTGAAACCCAGAATTCCCGAAAAGATCGAATAAAAAGGATAACTTTCCCAAACATTGAGGTGATTTACTTTATGTTGAGAATCGGCTTCGGAGCATGAGGCGCATACTTGATAATCGGAGCTGGGTTTGCTAAACAGAGCCATACTTTTTCATGGTAAAAGTCATAAAATTAGGTGACAAAATGATTCGAGCAGCAGTTTTGGGGGCAACGGGTTATGCGGGTGCGGAGCTGGTCAGGCTGCTGGCCGGTCATCCCGGTGTGACATTGACCATGATTACTTCACGGCAATATGCAGGAACGCCATTTGACCGGGTGTATCCATCACTTGCGGGTTGCATCGATCTGGTGTGTGAAACCGCTCTCCATGGAAGCATTGTGCGAGAAGGCGGACGTGATTTTTACGGCATTACCGCATAAAATCCCCATGTCCATTGTACCGGAATTGATCGCTAATGGTAAAAAGGTTGTCGATCTATCCGCCGACTTTCGGTTTAAAGACCAGGCCGTCTATGAAGCGCATTATCAGCCGCATGAAGCCGGCACATTTGCTTGATCAGGCAGTTTATGGTCTTTGTGAACTGTATCGTGACAATATCCCGTCAGCTAGCGTTGGTGGGCAATCCGGGCTGCTATCCCACCAGTGCGCTTTTGCCGCTGGTTCCGCTATTAAAGAATCACCTGGTTGATGCCGATAGAATTATCATCGACGCAAAGTCGGGCGTGAGTGGTGCCGGGCGAAGCCTCTCTCTGGGTTCCCACTATTGCCAGGTGAATGAATCCTTTAAAGCATACAAAGTTGCCTCGCATCGGCATAACCCGGAAATTGAGGCGATCCTGAGTGATGTTGCCGGTCAATCGCTTCAGGTCACCTTTACACCCCACCTGGTTCCCATGACCCGCGGGATGCTAACGACGATCTATGCCGGTTTAAATGCCGGTATTTCACAAGCCGGCATTAAAAATGCTTATGAGCGCATATGAAAACGAGCCTTTTATCAGATTGGTTGACGATGACCAATTGCCGGATACCCTTCATGTGCAAGGGTACCAATTTCTGCGAGATCGGGTTTAAAATCGATCGGCGCTGCAACCGGCTGATTTTGATTTCCGCCATTGATAATTTGGGCAAAGGCGCTGCCGGCCAGGCTGTCCAGAACATGAATCTGATGTGTGGGCTTGAAGAAACGGCCGGCCTGGATGGGGTACCCCGGCCTCTTATGAAATGTTTAAGTTAATATCGATTTGTTGTATAAATTAATTCGGTTAGGGGGCTTGACATCGGCCGGATCATCGCATAGGTAAGTGGCGGTATGAAACATCTGAGATGGAATAATTTTTGATATTAATATAACCGTTAACAGTTTTGGAAAGGAGCGAGGAGATGACCGCAAAATTGATCAAGGGGACCGAGATCCGGGAGGAAATTTTAGAAGAAATTGCCGCTGAAGTAAAAGAAATCAAGGAAAAACACGGTGTCGTGCCTGGCCTGGTGACGATTCTGGTGGGAGAGAGTCCGGCTTCGATCTCCTATGTTACCTTGAAAATTAAAACGGCGAACCGGCTCGGATTCAAGGAGATCCAGGAAAATCAGCCGGAAACGATCTCCGAAGAGGACCTGCTTGCCCTGATCGATAAATACAATAACGATGACAGCTATTCACGGGATTCTCGTCCAGCTCCCTTGCCGAAACATATTGACGATAAGAAGGTTTTAAATGCCATTGACCCGGATAAAGATGTGGACGGATTTCATCCGGTCAATGTCGGCCGTTGATGATTGGGGGCGACGAGGTTAAATATCCGCCCTGTACACCGGCGGGTATTCAGGAGATGATCATTCGGGCCGGGGTTGAGACCAGCGGTGCGGAAGTCGTGGTGGTGGGGCGATCTAATATTGTTGGTAAACCCATTGCCAATATGATGGTTCAGAAAGGGCCGGGGCCAATTCAACCGTGACGGTGGTTCATACGCGCACCCAGGATCTGGCCGCCCATTGCAAGCGGGCCGACATTCTTATCGTGGCCGCCGGCGTATCCGGGCTTGGTCAAACCGGAATGGATCAAACCGGGTGCCTGTGTCATTGATGTGGGCGTTAACCGGATAGGCGAAAAGATCAGCGAGAAAACCGGCAAAAAAATCGCAATTCTCAGCGGGGATGTCGATTTTGATGCCGCCAAGGAGATCGCCGGCTCGATTACACCCGTACCCGGTGGTGTCGGCCCCATGACCATCACCATGTTGATGAAAAATACCCTAAAATCGCTTAAATTCAGTCAGGGAATTGCCTAAAGGCTAATCGGTGATTCCAGCATGATTCGACCCGGCCGCCTTGGAAAGCAAGAATTTGTCCGAGCGGCCGCTAACTATCATGCGTAGATCACTTCCTGGTTAGATCAATAATCGGACAGATCACTAATTTGAATCAGTCGATTTCATGTAACCGAATTGCGGAGGAAAAAAGGATAACAATGCATGATAAAATATCCTTTCTTATTTTAACCACCAGGGATCGGCCTCCCGTCAGTATGTCACCTCCAAAAAAATGATTAAAATATATCGTTGACCGTTATCGGCTTTCTTATTGTGGGTCTGGTCTCCGCAGTTTATATGTCTTACGATTACCGACACTTAATAAGACCATGGCCGAAATGAAGGTGATGGAGGCATTGTCATCACTTCCCAACAGGAAGAAATAATCGATCAGCGGGAGGAAATCCAAGCGTTTCGCTGAAAAAATAATATGGTTGAAACGAAAATCTGAGTGCGCTGAAAAGGATATGAAAAACGGGTGAGAAAATTGCCGACATCAAGCGCGACCCGGCTATCAAGAAATACGGACGAAATTGGAAAAACCAGGGTGAGGATAAGAACCTTGGTGTGGGGGGCCCTTGCCGGAAGATATCCATACGGACATTGATCTGAAGAAAAAGCACGGTCAACTGATAGATGAGATGCATCAGCAGGCGGACCAGTTGAAACTGACATCGATCCGGCAGGGCGAGGAGATCAGAGACCTTCTTAACCGGACTGCTGGAAAAACAAAAACGGGTGGCCTGCACACCTTCGATCCGTCCGGTTAAGGGGGCAGGACAACATCGAAATTTGGATACCGTCATTCTGAATTTACCAATAAACGGGAATTCCATAAAGGGTTATGACATCGGGGCGCCCAGAGGGACCCTATTGTAGCCACTGCTGATGGTGTTATTAAATTTGCCGGACGGAGGGGTCTTTTGGTAAAATGATCGTTGATCGATCATGGCTACGGCTATACGACGCGATACGCCCATATTTCGAAACTCTTGAAAAAAAAGGGAGACCGGGTGAAAAGAGGTGAGGCCATCGCACTGGTCGGAAGCACCGGCCGCAGCACCGGCTCCCATGTCCATTATGAAGTCTTAAAAAAGGTGTGCCGGTCAATCCTAAAAAGTTTTTTCTTAACTAACAGTTGATCGGCGGCTAATAACGCGTGCCGCCGGTGCTGAAGATCCCCCTTAAATGACCACATCGTGTTGAATTTATGGGGGTTTTCTTTTGCGTTTTGAGTTTGTAGCCTTAAACGTGGCGTTCGTTTTTCAACACCCGCAGGGCTTACCCTTCGAAAATCCATGCCGAGCGTATCCTTTATTCACACTCGCCAATCAGTGCTGTTATATAATTTTCGGTTGATTCTCGCCGGTTTTTTACCCATGATATATAAGATCGCCGGTAGATGGGTTTTCGGACAATCCGTTGATCTATAAGTTAAACCTTTATTAAAGGAGCGGGCCATACATGATCGGAAATTTTCTAACCAAGGTATTCGGCAGTAAAAATGAACGGGAATTAAAAAAAATGAGCGCTGCGGTTGATCAGATCAACGCGCTTGAAGATACCATTCGTGCCTTGGATGATACTGCTTTAAGAGGCCAGACCTCTGTTTTAAAAGAACGGTTTGCCAAAGGTGAATCTTTGGAAGCCCTTTTGCCGGAAGCATTTGCCACGGTCAGAGAAGCGTCTTGGCGAACGCTTGGAAATGCGGCATTTTGATGTTCAGCTCATCGGCGGTATTGTGCTGCATGAGGGGAGAATTGCCGAAATGAAAACCGGTGAAGGTAAAACACTGGTGGCCACGCTGGCCGCTTATCTGAATGCCCTGTCCGGAAAAGGGGTTCATATCATCACCGTTAATGATTATCTGGCAACCCGGGATATGGAATGGATGGGGCAGATCTACCGTTTTCTGGGACTTAGTGTCGGCACCATTATTCACGGTATGAACGAAGATGAGCGTAAAACAGCCTATGCGGCCGATATCACCTACGGAACCAATAACGAATTCGGTTTTGATTATCTGCGGGACAATATGAAATTTGATCGGGAGACGCTGGTCCAGCGTGAGCTCAATTTTGCCATTGTGGACGAAGTGGACAGTATTCTGATCGATGAGTCCCGGACTCCTCTGATTATTTCCGGACCGGCTGAAAAAGCGACACATCTATATTACCAGGTGGACGGCATCATTCCCCGGCTGAAACGTGATGAAGATTATGCCATCGATGAAAAGGCGCGCAATGTGACGCTTACGAGGAAGGGGTTGCCCGGGCGGAGAAATTGATCAAAGTCGATAATTTATATGACCCCAAATATATCGATCTTCTCCATCATATCAACCAGGGCTTAAAAGCGCACGCTTTATTCAAACGCGATGTAGACTATATCGTCAAGAACGGCGAGGTGATCATTGTCGATGAATTTACGGGCCGGCTGATGCCGGGACGCCGATACAGTGATGGGTTGCATCAGGCCCTGGAAGCCAAGGAAGGCGTGCAAAATCGAAAACGAAAACCAAACCCTGGCAACCATCACCTTTCAGAACTATTTTCGAATGTATGACAAACTGGCCGGCATGACCGGTACAGCCGATACCGAAGCGGCCGAGTTTAAAAAGATCTACAATCTCGATGTGGTTGTTATCCCCACCAATAAACCGATGATTCGGGCCGATGATCCCGATGCATTTATAAAACCAAGCGCGAGAAATACGAAGCCGCCATGGATGAAATCATCGAGCTCAATAAAATGGGGCAGCCGGTGCTGGTGGGAACCATCTCCATTGATGTGTCCGAGGATATCAGCCGTAAATTAAAGAAAAGAGGTGTACCGCATAATGTGCTAAACGCCAAAAACCATGGAAAAGAGGCGGAAATCATCTCCCAGGCGGGTCAGCCGGGGGCCGTCACCATATCTACCAACATGGCTGGTCGGGGTACGGATATTGTACTTGGCGAGGGTGTGGTTGAGAAGGGGGGCTTACGGATTCTCGGTACCGAACGGCATGAAAGCCGGCGTATCGATAACCAGCTTAGAGGTCGTGCCGGACGTCAGGGAGATCCGGGTTCTTCGCGATTTTATCTGGCCCTGGATGATGACTTGCTGCGAATTTTCGGTGGCGAACGCATGACCGGCATGATGGAAAAACTGGGTATGGGCGAAGGCGAGCCCATCGAACATAACCTTCTCAGCCGGGCCATTGAAAATGCCCAGAGCAAGGTGGAAGGCCAGAATTTCGAAATTCGAAAACAACTCCTTGAATATGACGATGTGATGAACCAGCAGCGCGAGGTCATCTATCGCCGGCGGCGCGAGATCCTGATGGGAAAAAGCCTGAAAACGGACATAGAGGAGATGATTTTTGAAAGGGGCGAGATACTGTCCAGCCAGATTGTCGAGGATAAAGTGCCGCCTGAAGAATGGGATTTTGAGGCACTCGACACGGCGGTTTACAAACAATTTAATCTTCATTTCAAGCGTCCTGATGACGAGACCTTGGAAAGCCTGGACGCGGACGGCCTGACGGAAATGATCCAGGAAGCGGCCCTGGCCGCCTACAGGGAGAAAGAAAAAGAGATCGGTGAGGCGGATTTCAGAAGTCTGGAACATTACGTATTGCTGCAGAATATTGATAACATGTGGAAAGACCATCTGCTCTCCATGGATCATCTTAAGGAGGGAATCGGCCTTCGGGGGTATGCGCAACAAAACCCCCTGATTGTTTACAAGAAAGAGGGATACGAGATGTTTGCCGATATGATGGATCGCATCAACGAGGAGACCCTCGGCATTTTGTATCGTATCGCCATTGCCAATCCGAATGAAATTGAAGAGATTCACAAACCCAAGGAGCAAAACCTCGTATTTTCCGGAGGTGGCGACGCCGAACAAGCCAAACGTAAGCCAATCAAGCGTAAAGATGAGAAAGTGGGGCGAAACGCCCCATGTCCTTGCGGTAGCGGGAAAAAGTATAAAAAGTGCTGTGGACAGTAAACACCATGGCCGCCCCCTTTACAAGGCCGGGGTGAGAGTGATTATTAAATAGGGGAGATAAACAACCGGAAGCGTACAGCAAACCGTATTCATCGACTGGAGAAAAGCCTTTATTGACTGTTTAAGTGTTTTATGAGTAAACCCCCTTATCACCCTGAAATTGAAGGAGATGTACTCACTGAGTCGGAGGATGAAGTTCAGCATCCACCCATGTACCGGGTATATTTGCTTAATGACGATTATACTACCATGGCGTTTGTGGTGGAAATTCTGGCCCTGGTGTTTGGCAAATCGCAGAATGAGGCGGAACGGATTATGTTGAAAGTACATCGCGAAGGGGCGGGGTTATGCGGAATATACACTTATGAAATTGCGGAGACCAAAGTCGATACGGTTCATCACTTGGCGCGAGAAAATGGCTTTCCACTCAAATGCATCATGGAGAAAGATGAATCATGATCAGTAAAGAACTGGGCGAAACACTCGGCATGGCGGTCAGAGAGGCCAAAAAACGGCGTCACGAATATGTCAGCGTCGAACATGTCCTTTTTGCAATTTGTTTTAATAATACAGGCGCCGATATCCTCGAAAACTGCGGCGGCGATATCAATCGCTTAAAAATGGCGTTGGAATCCTTTTTCGAAGAGCAGATTACCTATATTCCCAAAGAGCGTGAATATGTTTTGCAACAGACCATGGGCTTTCAGCGGGTTATTCAGCGGGCTGTGGACCATGCCCGCTCGGCTGAAAAAGACGAAGTATCGGTGGGTGACATTATTGCGTCCATTTTTCTGGAAAAAGAGTCCCATGCCCGGTTTATTTTAAATTCCCAGGGTATCTCGCGACTCGATGTGGTCAATTATATTACCCATGAGGTTTCCGCCGCACCCGGCGAGAGTTCAAAACCGGATGCGCCCGATAAAGCTTCGGGCAGTCGCAAGAAAAAAAACGATCCCCTGGCCGAATACACGGCGGATCTGGTCCAATTGGCGGCCGAGGGAAAACTCGATCCGTTAATCGGGCGCCACGCGGAGTTGGAACGAACGGTTCAGGTGCTATGTCGCCGGCGAAAAAATAATCCCGTATTCGTGGGTGATCCCGGGCGTTGGGAAAACCGCCATGGCCGAAGGGTTTGCGTTAAAAATTCATGAGGGCGATGTCCCCGAACTTTTTAAAAATTTTAAGATTTACGCCCTTGATCTGGGCGGTCTGTTGGCGGGCACCAAGTTTCGCGGTGATTTTGAGCAGCGTTTAAAAGGCGTGATCTCAGCATTAATGAAAAAGGAAGATGCCGTTCTTTTTATCGACGAGATCCACACCATCGTCGGTGCCGGGGCTACCAGCGGTGGTACAATGGATGCCTCCAATATATTAAAACCGGCGCTTTCTTCGGGTGATCTGCGGGTGATCGGATCGACCACCTACGAAGAATACAAAAATCATTTTGAAAAAGACCGGGCCCTGTCCCGGCGGTTTGAGAAAATTGAAATTTCTGAACCGACTGAATCTGAATCATATCGGATATTGAAGGGATTGAGGTCAAGGTATGAGGCGCACCACGATATCACCTATACCGAGCCGGCCTTGAAGTCGGCTGTATCCCTTTCCAGCAAATACTTAAATGATCGTTATCTGCCGGATAAGGCCATCGATGTGATCGATGAGGCGGGGGCCTATATACGAATTTCCGGCGGCTCTCGCCGGCAGGAAAATCCATCCGGCCGATATCGAAAAAATTGTGGCCAAAATGGCGCGTATTCCGGCGGTAAGCGTGACCACGAGCGACAGGGAGAAACTCCAAACCCTGGAAGACCGCTTAAAATCGGTGATTTTCGGCCAAGATGTGGCTCTGAATGCCCTAGTGACAGCCATCAAGCGTTCCAGGGCCGGCTTGCGTACGGCAGGTCATCCGGTGGGGTCGTTTCTATTCACCGGCCCTACGGGGGTGGGCAAAACGGAAGTCGCGCGCCAGATCGCCCAGTTGCTGGATGTTCAATTCCTGCGATTCGATATGAGTGAATACATGGAAAAGCATGCTGTGGCGCGGCTAATCGGCGCACCCGCCCGGGTATATCGGATTTGACCAGGGGGGCCTGTTGACTGACGGCATTCGTAAGCAGCCACACAGTGTCCTTTTGCTGGATGAGATCGAAAAGGCGCATCCCGATCTGTTCAATATTCTTTTACAGGTTCTCGATCACGCGACGCTTACGGACAACAATGGCCGCAAAGCGGATTTTAGAAATGTCATCATTATTATGACCTCTAATGCCGGTTCACGGGAAATGAGTGCCCACACTATTGGATTCGGGGACCAGCGCAAGGGGGCTGCCGATAAAAGCCAGGCTGCCGTTAAAAAATTTTTCAGTCCGGAATTTCGCAATCGACTCGATGACATTATTACGTTCAGGTCTTTGAATGTAGACATCATGGAACGTATTGTGGATAAGTTCATGGGCGAACTCAATGATCAACTGGCTTTAAAGAAAACATCTCTTATTTTATCGCCGGCGGCACGGCAGTGGCTGGCGGAAAAAGGCCATGACCCAGCTTACGGTGCGCGGCCCCTCAGCCGGGTCATTCAGACGGAACTCAAGGAACCCCTTTCAGACCAGATTCTTTTTGGTGAGCTTCAAAAAGGCGGCGTGGTATTTGTCGATATGAAGGATGGTAAACCGGTTTTTGAGTATAAGTAAGTTGTTTTTGATGGCTAAAGTGACAGCTACGGGCATGCCTGTTTATCGCCTTTCCTCCGAACTGGTATTCCCACCCCCTCATCTGGCTATTGAGGAGGGGCTTTTGGCTGTGGGCGGGGATTTAAGTATCGAGCGACTGTTGCTGGCCTATGGCCGGGGTATTTTCCCCTGGTACTCCCAGGACGAGCCGATTCTCTGGTGGTCACCCGACCCCCGCCTGGTTTTAAACCCTACCCAATTGAAGGTATCCCGCAGGCTAAGGCGTATCTTAAGACAAAATCGATTCCAGGTGACTCTTGATCGGGCTTTTGAGCAGGTGATTCACGCCTGCGCTTCCGTTTCCAGGAATTTTCAGGATGGCACCTGGATTACCGATGAGATGATGACAGCCTATATTGACCTACACGCGTCCGGATTCGCCCATTCCGTAGAAACCTGGCAAAACGGGCAAATCGTCGGTGGACTATACGGTATCTCTTTGGGCGGCAGTTTTTTCGGTGAATCCATGTTTCACCGGGTCAGCAATGCCTCCAACGTGGCACTGGTATCCCTGGCAGGGCTTTTGGCGCAGTGGGATTTTGATATGATCGACTGCCAGGTCGCTACCGACCATTTGTTACGTATGGGGGCTATGGAGATGCCGAGGAGCCGTTTTCTGGACCAGTTGAACGCGTCATTGAAAAAACCGACGCGGCAGGGGAAGTGGACTAAAATCGAAGATCGGATGGGTTGATTGGAAGCCAGCCATAAGGGGTCGCTTAAAAAAATAACTTCATAATTTTAAGCACCGATCCGTCAGCCATTGATGGAGGCGCCCACCTGTCGGCAGGCTCCCGTGAAGGTTTCTCTATCGGTAAGGTGGTCCACTATGGACTAAAAGCGGGATCTAAAAATCTTTAAAAACCTCATCATCCATTGGAATAACTTGTTCCGGAGACACTTCCTGTCCGCGGGGAAGGGGGCGATGGCGTTTTGCCATTCCCTGTGAGGTATTATTGCTTAGTGGCATATATGTTTTTAAATTTGAAACTCCGGCCGCTAAAACGGATTTACGCTTGGTGCCTTTTCCCTGACTACCTACCAAAGCGACCAACCTTGCAACAACGGATTTCATCTGTTCGGCCTGAGCACTGAGCTCCTCCGAGGCGCCGGCCGTCTCTTCGGCATTGCCGGCAGTGGCTTGGGTTACCTGATCCATTTCAGTAACGGCCGTGTTTACCTGCTCAATCCCCTGGGCTTGTTCGTTGGAAGCGGCCGCAATCTCGCTTACAAGTCCGCCGACCTTAGCAGCGCTTCCGGCCACCTGAGTAAAAGCATCATTGGTACGCGTAACCAGCGCGGAGCCATCATTTATTTTCTTGACCGTGCCTTCTATCAAATCGGATGTGCTCTTGGCCGCTTCGGCTGCGCGCATGGCCAGGTTTCTCACCTCATCAGCCACCACTGCAAATCCGGCCCCGGCCTCCCCGGCCCTGGCCGCTTCAACGGCGGCATTCAACGCCAGTAAGTTTGTTTGAAAGGCGATCTCATCGATGGTTTTGATGATTTTGGAAGTCTCCTCGCTGGCTTTCGAAATTTCCGCCATAGAGCCTGTCAATTCATCCATGGATTGGTTGGCCTGCGCGACGATCTGGTTTGCGTCTTTCATGAGGTTGTCCGCCTGGGATGCATTATCGGCGTTCTGTTTGGTCATTGAGGACATCTCCTCCAATGAAGAGGATGTCTCTTCGATGGACGCGGCTTGCTCTGAAGAACCCTCGGCCAACTGTTGGCTGGCGGAAGATATCTGTCCTGAAGCGGAGGCCACCTGATCCGACCCATCGTTGAGGTCGTTGATAATAAGATTGATGGGTTTGGTGATGCTTCGCATGATAAAAAAGGCCAGGCATAAACCCAAAATGAGCGCGGCAATTCCAACGGTTATGGCTGTTTTAGCATTACCGTTTGCGGTTTCGATGGTTGTTTGGGACCTGGCTTCCGCGGCGGTTTAGATATTAAATTGAGCAAAAAAATGATATGGCTTTATATACCTGTCGGGCAAATCGTATTTTTATTTTGGAGATTGCATGAAGATATTGGGTAAAGCTTTCAAATCGTACTGTATCGTAAGCATAACCTTTTTCCTGATAACTTTTGGCTGGTCACCGCCGTCAATAAGTCAAACAGAAGCAGACGACCGCTTGAATAACTGTATTCTTGAGCTTATTCAGTCCGCAGAAGACAAGACAACCATTGGAGAGATCAGAGCCACCTGTCAAAAACAAATGGCAGCGGAAACTCAGCCGGAACAAGCGGTTCAAAAGAGATTGGCGGCTGATAAAGCGATTCTCCACAAGCGATTTTCAATCATGGCCCATAAACCGAATTATATCCTATTGGGCGCTTACAATTTTAATGGTTACAATCCCGCCGCGTACGCAGAACAGTATGACAATGATTCCCTGGACGTCAAAGATATCGAAGCCCAGTTCCAGATCAGCTTCAAAACACCCTTGGCAGTGGCGTTGTTCAATCGTCCAGTGGATATCTATGCCGCCTATACGAATCGTTCCTTCTGGCAGGTTTACGACAAGGAGTTATCTTCACCGTTTAGAGAAACCAATCATGAACCCGAAGTATGGTTGCAGGTCCGCTCGGGGTTTGATTTTGCCGGAATCAGCAATGCATTAAATATACTAGGGGTCGTCCACCAGTCCAATGGGCAAGGAGGCGTATTGTCAAGAAGTTGGAACCGAATCTATGCCGACTTCATATTCGAAAAGCGGAATCTGGCCCTCAGTATCAAACCCTGGATCAGGATTCAGGAGAAATCTGAAAATGATGATAACCCGGATATCACAGATTATCTGGGGCATGGCGAACTTCGCGCCATCTATCATCGAGGTGGGCATACCCTCAGTATGATGGTTCGGAATCTTATCGAATCCAACTTCGAAAACGGAGCCGTCGAACTTGGCTGGAGTTTTCCATTTGGCAATTATAAATACATCAAAGGTTATATCCAGTACTTCTCCGGATATGGTGAAAGCCTGATTGATTACGATCAAAATGTAAATAGGATCGGGGCCGGCGTCCTGCTTTATGATTGGTTGTAGCATCCTATGCAACAGCGCGTCCGCAATTCCTTGGATAGAGCCCACATGCGACGAAACTTTTTATACCGCAATGACATCATCTATCGCATTTTGAGCTCAATTTTTATGCAGCGTTAGGGTGAAAGTTCGACCGTTAAATCAAAAGAGGTCGCTTGAACAATATAAGGGTGATACTAACTAAAATACCACCCTTATATATTCAGGATAAAGGATAATATCAAAACGCATCTATAGCTTCGTTTTTCACTGACACAAATTGTTCTGCATCAAATTTAGCCTTTGGTTTGGATTTTTTACGTGAAGCAGAGAAAATAGGCTTTATCTTCTTTTCTAAAGAGGTGCCCGCCGGACGAGTTGATTCGAGTGTTCCCTCCAGCAGGTTGGCAATCTGATCGACAAGTGCTTTCATCTCTGTAGAACTGATCTTCATTCCCTCACTTGCTGATGCTGATTTTTCAGCACCGGAAGCGGTCTGCTGAACAACTTTATCCATTTCGGAAACGGCTCTGTTAACCTGCTCAATACCTTGGGCTTGTTCTTTCGATGCGGCAGCGATTTCTCGAATCAAATCACCGACCTTGGCGGCACTTTCGGTGACCTTGTCAAAATCAGTATTGGTGCTGTTTAGCAAAGTGGACCCTTCGGCAACTTTCTTGGTTGTATCATCAATCAGAGCCGTCGTGCTTGTGGCAGCCTCGGCTGCCCGCATCGCCAGATTTCTAACTTCATCTGCGACAACAGCAAATCCGGCACCAGCCTCACCAGCTCGTGCTGCCTCTACAGCTGCATTTAGAGCCAGAAGATTGGTCTGAAAGGCAATTTCATCAATCGTTTTGATGATTTTGGATGTCTCTTCACTGGACCGGTTAATTTCATCCATCGATTGTGTTAGCTGATCCATGGACTGGTTTGCCTGAGCAACAATCTGTTCCGTTGCTGTCATCAATTGTTTGGCCTCAGACGCATTGTCAGCGTTTTGCTTGGTCATTGCAGACATCTCCTCGAGGGAAGAGGAGGTCTCCTCAATAGAGGCGGCCTGTTGAGATGCGCCTGCAGCCAACTCCTGGCTGGAATCAGTGATTTGTGCTGCCGTCAGGGTTACATTTTCGGACTTTTCTGTCAGGCTATTTGTCGCCCGTCGAATAGGTTTCGCGATACTGAGGGCCACAAACCAGAGTAGTACCAATGCGCTTATCGCGCAGGCTACACCGATTCCGGTCATCTTCCATACGTTCTGGATTGCAGCTTGCATCTGGGTGTCTGCCGCTAGGGTCACCTTTTCTTCGGGGATGAGGATTTTGACACTCCAGGGCGTTTGGGCTTTACCTAAGGATATCGGCACCAGTACTTCCAGTTCGCCCTTCTCGTTGGTAACGACTTTCGTTTCACCGGATTGAATCAACGCCAGATCCTCGGAAACATTCTCGGAAATCGTTTTTAGGGGCTGACCTTGTAAATCAGGCTGTTGGGTTACCCCAACGAGAGTGCCATTGTGGCTGATGATTACGATTTTCGCGGCGCCATCGTACAAACCCTCTACATCATCCGAAATTGCTTGTAAAAAATCAAGCTGAAGGTCGATCCCGGCGATCCCGTAAAAAGTGGTACCGACCATAACGGGCACGACCAGGGAGGTCATCAATGTGGGCTGGCCATGAACAGGGTAAATCCTGGGATCAATGAGGCATTCCGTTTTTGTCTTTTGGGGTCGTTGGTAGTAATCACCAGGCCCCTCAACAGCGTAATCGATCAGGGGTTTCATGGCGATCTCACCCTGCTTGTTGCGACTCCAATAGGGCACGTAGCGGCCAGTGGCATCGTTTCCGTCGGTGTCCTTGTAAAGGTCATCAAGATCATCCAGTGCGTTGGGCTCCCAGGCTGTGTAGACGCCTGTAAAAAGCGGATTTCGTTCGAGGATGATTTTCAGGATGTTATTGATGGCATCACGATCCAGTTTTAAGTTGGCCCGATCATCTTTTATTCCCGAAAATGTTTCGGCAAGAGTTCGGGCCACATCCATCGCTTTTTCCAGTTCGGCTTTGATTTGCCCGGCCTTTTCCTCAGCCGTCGTTGAGGCAATTTTCTTTGCCGTCTGGATGGCCTCTTCTCTCTGGGCATGGGCGGCATTTTTCATATTCACTGCAGCAAAACTGACAATGGCCGTAGCTGTAACCAGCAGGCACAATCCCGACCAAGCGGCAATTTTCATTTGGATGCTTTTACGTTTCATTTCTATTTGTCCTTTGATAATTAGATTTGGCCACTGTCCTTATGGGGTTATGCAATCGTCTTGGGGGCGTATTGACCAACGCCCCGTTGGCCTTTAAGCTAATTAATTTACTTAGCAAAGTCAGGATAGATATAGCTGTCCACATCTTGTTTGGCTGTGTAATTTTTCATGTCCATATTAAATTGGTCTGCAACTTTAGTGGAGCCGTAAATCGAATCCAATCCGTCACCGACTGCAAACGCTTTTTGGTTCCCCGGCCGGTCCAATAAAAATGCGCCATTTAGCATGGGCCCGTATTCGGCTGCAGGTACGCCTGCACGGTGACTCATGATGGCGAGGACTTCAGTTTTGTTCGCTGGGTCTTTAATAAAGTCAACAATACGAAACCATACATCGGCGACCTTTTTCCACTCATCAGGATGGGCTTTTAAACTTTCATCGCCGACGAAGAGGGCGTCGTAGATCAATCCTGGAACGTCAGCGCTGCTAAAAATTGCCTTGGATCCGGCAGCCGCCGTCAGTGCTTCGCCGGAGCTGGGTTGCCAGGCGACAACAGCATCGGCTTTTTTAACCTTAAGGGCCAGCGGCAACTTGTCTGTGGGAAGATTGATCACGGTGACATCCGTTTCGGAAAGGCCGTTGCTTTCAAGTGCTTTTCGAAGGAGCAGTTGTTCCAATAGCCCCACTTCCAAGGCCACCTTTTTACCTTTTAAGTCGCTAACACTGGCAATGCCCGCCTGGGCAACGATCATGTCGGAACCGTTGGAGTAATCGTTTATGACGACAGCCTTACCGTGGCGTCCTGTTGCGCCGGTAAAAAGGGCATCAATATTGGTCATGCAAACAGCATCCAGCTTATTTGCCGCAAATTCGTCCATGGAGGCAACATAATCATACCAGAAAAAACGGGCATCAACCCCGGCTTCTTTAAACCAACCCTTCTTAACACCTATTTCCCAGGCAACCCAACCCGGCCAGTCACTATAGCCGATTTTCAGTATGGGCTTGTCCGCTGCGTTAACATTGCCTACTGCCAGACACGACATCATCAGTGCTACGATTACTACGGAAACGAGGGTTCTTCTCATGATTCATGCTCCATTTTGATTTGTTTTTCGGCTTGAAGTTGCTTGCCTACAAGAATACATTTCATGATACAGGCTAACTTATCAGGCCAAGGCGCGAATATTAGAATCTGCCTCAACCTTATAATTCATACTGTTAGAATATATTATCGACCGGTTTACGGATATCTTTAGGGGATAGGATAAAAAAGTAAAAAAGATTTGCTCATTAGATCATGTCGGGACCCGTTTGATTGTAGGGCGGCTTAATTATAAAGAGATTTACATCGCAATTATGGTGAGTTGTAAACCCTGGGTGCTGTTTTGTGGATGGATAGGAATATTGATCTTGTTTTAAAAAAAATCTGTAATATTATTAGGATACCGCTTATCATTGTGATTTTTTAGATTTACACCATATAACAAATTAACCAATCATCTAATAGGTCTGTCTTATATGAATTCATGTAGAAAAGGGATACTTCCTGGTATTTTTCTATTGATAACATTTATGGTGGTAATACCTGCCACAGCCCAAAAAACGCTTCACATCATCGCTTTTCACCATTCATCCAACCAGATGTTTTTTAATCAAGCCGTAACCGAAATCGAAGGACTGCTGGGGCATCGCTATTCGCTGGATATCGTCCCGATCGACACCTCCGGTGACATGGCGGCTGTCAAGACAGTGGTTGAACAACAGATGGCATCAACCGATGTGGATATCGTGGTGGCCCTTTCGCCTGCGGCCAGTAGCGCTCTTGCCCAATTAAAATCCTACGCTAAACCTGCCATTGCAGCTGCGGTCCTTGATCGCCGTTTGCAGGGCATTATCAAAACCGACCGGCACACCAGCGGCGTCCATCATTTTACCTATATCGAGTCGCCTTTTGATATCCAAAAAGATCTAAAGACGTTTAAAGCGATATTCGAATTTAAACACTTGGGCGTGCTGATCAATCGCGATGACATGCTGATGTTTCCCGATCTTTATGGTTATTTGGGTAAGCAGCTATCCATTGTGCATCCGGAGGCCACGTTTTCACTCATTGAGATCGATCCCAAAGATCCGCTGTTTTTCGCTGAGTCCATTGAGCCACCAGTGGATGCCGTTTATCTGACACCGGCCCTGGCGGGCATGGATGAATCCTTGCGAAAAGCATTTATTCAACAGTTAAATAATAAAAAAATTCCCACCTTTTCACTTCTGGGTGAAAGTGATGTACAAGCCGGGGCTATGGCCGCCATCGCACCCAACGCCAATATGATCGCCATCAGCCGCCGGATCGCCTTGGATATCATGAAAATCGCCGAAGGCACCGATCCGGCCGATTTGAACGTGGTCATCGACACCTATGGGGATAATTTTGTGCTGAACATGGCCACTATGAAAAACGTGGGCATCTATCCGGACTGGGAAATAATCAACCGTGCCCGGATCATCATCCCGGATCAAGCCCCTGGTACCGATGCCGTTGGCTTGTTAGATGTGATCGCGTTGGGTCTTGAAAAAAATCTTGACCTGATTTCCAGCCGGTACAATACCCGAATTCAGAAAAAAGAGGTGGATTCAGCCAGATCGAATCGGTTGCCCCAGGCCGTTTTTACCAGCACAGCGAGGGTTTTGGATAAAGAGCGCGCAGGCGGGAATCCGGGCGAACCGGCACCAGGTGCATGGACGGCCACCGGGCAGCTCTCCCAGACAGTGTTCTCGGATGATGTTAATGCCGGTATCGGCATCCAGACACTGTTGGCGGAATCATCTCTTTATCAAGAAAAAACAGATACATTGGATACGGTGACGGATGTTGTCGAAGGATACATAAACCTGTTGTTGGCCCAAAGCAATTACCATATTTTTAACAACAACCTCAATGTAACGAGAAAAAATCTCGACATTGCCAAAATCAAACAATCGGTGGGATATGTTGGGGCGAGTGATGTCTACCGGTGGGAGAGCGAGCTGGCCCGTGACAAAATCAGCTTTAACGATACCCACCGTGACGTGCGCATAGCCGAAATGGCCCTAAACAGACTCATCGATCGGCCCCTTAATCAACCTATCCAGGTGATGGGTATGGAGATTGGTGACCCCGATCATTTTTTTATGGCGGATCCCCGGGTAAAAGCCACTATCCGCAATTTTAAACAAATGGAATTGCTCAGTCACTTTTTGGTGGAAGAAGCCGACCGTCAATTGCCCGAGCTTAAACAGATCTCAGCGACCATCAAAGCCCAAAATCGACAACTACTCAATCTTCAAAGGGATTTTTATCTTCCCGATTTTCAATTAAACGCGCAAGTGGATAAGACTCTCGAGGAGTGGAACACAAATTTCAAGACGCCAGGGGATTTGGACCATCCCTGGTCAGTGGGCCTGACGGCAAGCCTGCCTTTATGGAGTGGGGGGCGGCGAAAGCATGAATTGGCGCGTGAAAAACTACAACTGGATCAATACCATATTGATGAAAGAAATTTAAAAAACCGACTCTATCTCAGGGTGCGCTCAAATATTGAAACGCTGTCCGTATCGCATCGTGAAGTGCAATTATCACAGGATGCACAGGCGGCTGCTCGAAAAAACTTTAACATTGTCCAGGATGCCTATACCCAGGGCAGCCTTGGCGTCACCGATTTGGTTGATGCCCAGAACGCCATGGTTCAGGCAGAGCAGGGCGCAGTTATCGCCAAATACCAGATGCTTCTCGACATTTTCAACCTGGAACGTTCGGTGGGGGGATTCCATTTTTTACGCACACAGGGTGAAAAAGAGGCCTTTTCCCGTCGTTTCCAGACGGCGTTCACAAAATAACCGATCACGGAGTATGATGAATGAAACCTAAAACGATCTGCCTGATGCTGACAGCGTTTCTGATATTCAATGCCGGTTGTCAGCAAGAACCGCCCCCCATTGAACCCGCACCCATTCGACCGGTCCGGAGCATCATCGTGACTGCCTTTGAATCCGCCCAGCAGACCACGTTTAGTGGTGTGGCCGCATCCGGCAAGGAGTCTTTGTTAAGCTTTAAGGTCGCTGGAACGGTCCAGGCTATTTTGGTGAATGTGGGACAACAAGTTACTCAGGGGCAGCCGTTGGTACGACTTGACGATACCGACTTGAAAGTGAGCTACAGCTCAGCAGTAGCCGATTTAAAAAATACAGAAGCCAATGCCAAGAGCACGGCAACCAATGTCAACACAACCCGCTCGTCCTACTTGCGCGTGGAAAAGCTTTATGAAAGCGGTAGTGTGGCCTTGAATGAATTTGAACAGGCTAAAGGTAATTATGAGACTGCCAAGGCCCAGCTTGCAGGCCGCCGGTGCACAAATAGATACCGCGCGTTCACAATTGCAGGCCGCCAAAAACCAACTGGGCTATGCACTGATCACCGCACCGTTTGACGGGATAATCAACCGTCTGTTCATCGAGGAAAACGAAGTCGTTGGCAGCGGTGTGACTATTTTGAGTCTAAGTGATGTCGGTCAATCCGAAATCAAAGTAGGCTTATCCGATCGGTATATTGCGCAAATGAAAAAAGAGATGGCCGCTGAAGTTGTTTTTCCGACGATACCCAGCAGGGTGTTTACCGGAAAAGTCAAAGAAATTTCTTATGCCTCCGGCGATGACGTTACCTATCCCATCACCGTCCTACTAGACGAACCGTCAACATTGATACGCCCGGGCATGGCCGCCGATGTCACCTTCCTTTTTGGGGACAGCAGCTCGACGATTACGGAGAACATCATTCTTCCTACCGAAGCTATTGGTGAAGATGCAGACGGAAATTTTGTGTTTGTTATCGAGGGAAAGGAAAATGGCCAGGGCGTTGTTCATCGCCGTTCCGTGACCGTGGGGCCATTGACGAGTAAAGGTTTCGAAATCAAGGATGGCGTGAAAATCGGCGAACGGGTGGCCACCTCAGGTTTGCAGGTGCTTTTAGAAAACATGGCTGTCAAACTATAGGAAATCCGACTTCGATGAATATTACCGATATCGCCATAAAAAAAAACCGGGTATCATTTGCTGTCATAGCCATTATCGCGTTGATGGGCATGGCTCTTTACCCAAACCTTTCCCGAGACAGCATGCCGCCGTATACCGTCCGGGTGGCAACCATCGTGACGTCTTTTCCCGGTGCCAGTCCCGAACGAATGGAACTTCTTGTTTCGAAAAATATTGAAGAGACGGTTCAGGAGTTACCCGAGGTCAAGGAGATCACCAGTCAATCCCGTACCGGGTTGTCCATCGTCACGGTCTCGCTAAAGGACCAGGTGTCGCCTGAGGATTCGCAAGGTGTCTGGGATTCCCTGCGACGCAAGCTGGAAGATATGACCTCTCTGCCCAACGGTGTTTCTCCTAAATTAAAAGATGATGATGTCGGTGTTGTCTATGGGATTATGGTAGGGTTGTTAACCGTAGAATTTTCTGAGGACGAACTCGAAAAAACGGCCAAGCGCCTTCGAGACGACCTGATAAAGCTGCCAGATGCCGCCAAAGTGGTGTTAAACGGGGTTCAGGAACAACAGATTTTTGTCGAGTTTGACCCAGCTCGCCTGGGGGAATACGGTCTCACTGTGGGGTTGTTGCAGCAACAGATTCAAGCCACAAACATCCTTGACTCCGGGGGTGAAATCACCGTGGCGGATAAACGTTTGATATTAGAGCCGACCGGTAATTTCGAAAGCCTCGATGATTTGGCCCAATTGTTGATTCCCGTGGGCGAAAAAGGGCGGGCGCTTTATTTAAGCGATATTGCCACCATCCGCAAAGGGGTGAAATTTCCCACTGTAAACTTGGTTAGGGTAAACGGTAAAAGGGCCATCGCGCTTTCCATCTCATTGAAAGAGGGCGCTAATATCGTTTCTCTGGGTAAAATGGTAGACGATCGGATTCACCATTATAACCGCACCCTGCCTTTGGGAATGGATGTGGTCCGGCTGGCCTCCATGGATCTTTATGTCCAAAAAAGCATCGACGATTTTATCAGCAATCTGCTTCAGAGCATCGCCATTGTGTTGGTGGTCATGCTGTTTTTTTTAGGTTTACGCACAGGCCTGGTGGTGGCTTCGCTTATCCCCACAGTGACGGTGATGACCCTGATGCTGATGGGGCTGATCGATTTGGGGCTAAACCAGGTAACGCTGGCGGCCTTGATCATGGCCCTGGGTATGATGGTGGACAATGGTATTGTGGTTTCCGAATCTATGCTTGTTAAGCTGGAGGCCGGACAAGATCGCTTGGCTGCGGCGATCTCCACCAGTCAGGAGTTAAGTGTACCCCTTCTTATTTCGACATTGACCTCGTCGGCGGCATTTCTTTCGTTTTACCTTGCCGAATCCACCATGGGGGATATTGTGGGACCGCTATTCGTGGTGATCAGCCTGGCGCTTTTGTCCTCATGGTTGCTGGCAATGACCTTTATCCCGCTTCTGGGCTACTATTTCATGCGAATTAAGCCCCAAACCCAGTCGCGACGTTCCGTGTTTGACTGGTTGGGGGGCCTATACGTAAAGTTGTTGCCGTGGGTATTAAAAGTAAAGCTTCTCTTTATAGTCGGGATGGTGGCCCTCTTTTTCTTGTCTTTAAAAGGGTTTGGTTTGGTTCCCTTCATTTTTTCTCCGGACAGTGATCGCAACCTCGTCACGGTGGATATTAATTTGTCTTTGGGCACCCGTATTGAAACGACCTTGTCCGTTGTCGAGGAGATCGATCGGTATATTGTCGAGAACTTATTGGCCGGACCTGAACGTTCTCGGGGCGTTAAGGACTGGTCGTCTTACATTGGGCAGGGCCCCCAATCCTATGATCTGGGGTATAAGGCGGATGAAGCCAATTCCAGTTATGCTCACATGCTGGTTAACACTACCGGCAGTGACGAGAATCAAATGGTGATCGAGGCCCTGAATACCTTTTGCCTGGGCACCTTTCCGGATGCCGATATCCGTGTGAACCCCTTGGGCCAGGGCGGAGGCGGTACGCCGGTGGAGATCAGCATTTTGGGCGAATCGCCAGAAGAACTCTATCGATTGGCAGCCTTGGTCAAAGCGAAGCTGACCCAAATTCCAGGAACCAAGAATGTCAGCGATGACTGGGGTCCAAAGCTGATGAAGTTTGTCGTCGATATCGACCAGGTAAAGGCCCAGATGGCTGGAGTGACAAATGACGACATCGCCACCAGTCTGAAAACCGTATTGAGTGGGGTCCGAGCGGGCGATTTCCGTGAAGATGCCGACAGCCTTGCCATTGTGATGCGTGCGGAGAACTCTCTGGGCCAGAATCTTCAATCCATTGAAAACACCCAAATCCATGCCCAATCTTCCGGCCGCATGGTGCCGCTCTCCCAGGTTGCCAGGATCTTTCCCAGATGGGATTATGCCAAGATTATGCGGTTGGACTTGAAACGCGCCATTAAGATTGAATCTTATATCACCGCACAGGTAACGGCCCAGGAAGTCATTGATCAGATCAGCGTCTGGCTCGACAAATCTTCGGTGACCTGGCCGGAAGGGTACACCTATGAACTTGGCGGCGACGCCGAGCAAACGGCGGAGAATATGGGTGCTGTGACGACCTGGTTACCCTTATCGGGATTTGTCATTTTGATGTTGCTCATCATTCAGTTTAATTCATTTAGAAAAACATTTATGGTGATCAGCACCATCCCTTTAGGGATTATCGGAGTCGTCGTCGGCTTGATTATTTTCAAGAGTTATTTCGGATTTTTTGGATTTTTAGGGGCCATTGCCTTGGCCGGAATTGTTATTAATAATGCCATTGTGCTCATCGATCGTATCGATATGGAACTAATCGAATCGGGCCATAACCCCGGCAAAGCTATCATTGAAGCCTGCCGCCAGCGATTTCGTCCGATCTTGCTCACCACCTTCACCACTTCTTTGGGATTGATACCCCTTTATTTGGGCGGAGGCTTGATGTGGGAACCATTGGCCGTGGCCATCATGGCAGGACTGTTTTTTTCAACGATAATTACGTTGTTCTTCATTCCGGCGCTTTATAGTCTATTGTATCGGGTATCTGTTAAATAAATCATATTTGGATCTGATACGGGCTATTACATTCGAAGAATTGCGTCCTGATTGTCCAAAACAGCTTTACGAATCTGTTGTTCTTTCGATTGTAAATAATTCAAAATGGAAGTGCTATCAGAATCATCCCAACGTTTCTGCCCGATTTTTAAGAATATTTTGGATGTCCCTGTTTCAATTACAAAGTCGTATGATAATGTTATTGAGTTTTCGCGATAATCAATATGATATTCATTATAAGCATTGTTAAGGAAGTCCAGAACAGTTTCTTTTTTTGTTGCAGCCATATCTTTTAGCCTTTGTGTGAATGTCGGTTGTTAACAATGAATTCAGCAGGTTCTTTCTATGTATCATATAAAAACAATTAATTGAATAACACTTTATTGGAGATATCGTTGATTTGAAAACATTCAACAAGGTCTCCCAGCCCTATCTCAAGCATAATAGAACCTCATGATTATCGGGACTTTTAGAAGTCTTCTATATCGATTGGCCTTATTCAGAAATGCGTGTAGAATTGTAAATTTCATAGTCACCGGTGCCATAGAAACGGATGGGCTGGTCCTGGTCATCAACGACCGTGATATTGTAAAGTACCCCGGGCGCAGATGTTTCGGCTTCTTTTTGGGTAGCCTGCCATAGCTTCCAAGCGTATCGCCAGGCGGTCACATCGGAGCCCATAGGTTCCGCTTCTATCGGAGGGGAATAACCGTTCTCCATGCCGGTTTCTGTCTGTTTTCGATATTTTACGCGAAATCCTTTGGGTTTCCGGACCCACCCATCTTCGATAATTTTCAATCCTTCTGTGATTTTCACTATTGTTCTCCTTGTAATGTGCTATTCATCGTCAATACTGTGGTCTTTGAATATCGGTTGTGTGTTTTCGGTCTACTGGTTGAATTCACTCATTTGTAATTCCTTTGGGTCTATGTGCAGATCCAGCTGCGGGTAAGCGAATTGGATACCTTCATTATCAAAGCGTAACTTGGTTTTTTCCAGCAAGTCGCAACGGGTGACCCAAAAATCCTTGTTGTTGACCCAGCAGCGAGCCCCCAGATCCACACCATTGGCACCCAGATTCATAACATAGACAACAGGGCTTGGTTTTTGCTTCACTCGGGGATCTTCGATCATAATCATCTCCAGTATTCGTTTTGCTTTCAGCAAATCCTGGTCGTACCGAATGCTGACATTCACCTTTATGCGGCGAGTCTTGGTAAAATGATAGTTGATGACGATGTCGTCGAGAATTTGCCGGTTGGGTACAAAAAAGGTCTTCCCATCAAACGTCTTTAAGCGGGTATTGAGAAAAGATATGGCTTCAACTTTACCCAGCAGATCACCCGCCTTGACGTTATTTCCAACCTTGAAGGGTAAAGTAGGGATCAAAGGCCGCAGAAAAATCATGACACCAACAACGATCAATACAATGATGGCTACCAGGCGAAACAAATTGACGGGCTTGGCACCGAATTCCACCGCTGTACCCATTATCGTGATAGCGACAATAATGACGTAAATAATATTGCACATAAGGGGTGCAAATTTGCTATCAGGCCTCAGCTTTCGCGTTTTTTCCCTTAAGCTGTTGTGAACCCACCTGGCGAGCATGAGGCCGCTGATCATTATCGTGAGCGCTATCACGATCTCTGTGCCATGCTGCGTCAAGGTTTCACCTAATAGCTGGAACCGGGATATCTCATTTTGCATGGGTCGTGTTCTCCTATATTTAAATAAAATCAATAATGATATGGCACATTCATACCTATGCTGTCCACAATCGCCGCATCTAATAATATTTTAGTCTCATGATCAGCAAAAATATCGTTCGCTTTGGTGAGCATAACGTGCCATCTTTATAATATGCCAGCTTGGTTCTCATTTTATGGCCTATGCATTTACTGACTCCGTATTACTTGTGGCGTTTCTTTAAATCCCTGACCATATTATTTTTAGCTTTGCCATTGTCATCAAAACCTATTTTAAGAAAATAATCGACCCCCTGGATATCGCACCGAGCATGGCTGTGGGTTCAGCATCAAACGCATTGCAGCGGTTGTTCTGCCAGCCGTAGGCGGTTTTCTCTGGATGCTTGACTATCGCATCCCCTTTATCGCGAGCGCTTGCATGAGTGCTGTTTCTTTGGCAGCATTGCAGCTGATCCGAACAGAAGCATCAAACATTATATGTAAACGTTCAGCGAAGTTTGACAAGACATTTGCCGAGCTCGAGATAACTGGAATTGACCAAAGAGAATAGGCGAAGAAACGCTGCAGTCGATGTTTGGTTCTCGATATAATCCGCCAGTACCTGGCGGCTTTTGCTGTGCATCTGTTTTGGGAAAACGCACGCCATATCCGTTGTGTGGTTTTCTGAAGATCGCGTGGAGCCGAGCATTACCGCTTTCCTGTTTCCGTTTACAGTTTCGAGAAGTGTAATAAGATCCTTTTGGCCTTGTAGTCTGGCCCTATCGGCAGGAGTGAGTCGGTGGCTATCCAGAATGATCCTGCTCGCCCCATGTTCGAGCAACACCCTCGCAATGCCTTGGTATACGTTTTCGGCAACCCAATGAATCTCGTCGAGATTGCCACGCTCCACGGCATCCATGGGTGGTCTAATCAATGTAAAGCCCCCAGAAAGAGATCGACTTCATAGTGGTCATTACAATGCTTTTACCCGGCAAAATCTGAGAAGCCCGTCTGAACAGAAATCCTATGCTTATTAAATACAAATGATTCACACGTAGCAGGCGCCGATTGAAATTCCTCTAGTTGAACTTCGATATTTTTTCTTCCATCGCTCTTTTTCCATTTATTCCAATTTTCTAAGCCTTGCCATGTACTGACTACCATTAATTCTTGAGGATTGTCAGTGCTCACCAAGTTCTCACCGGAAATATACCCCTCCTGATCCATGGCTTTGAAACGGAGTTTTTTAATCAGCGCAAAGACTTCTTTCTCTTTTCCCTCTTTGATATTTCTTTTGATAAAAACCTTAACCAACATGATGAGATCCTTTCATTGAATAGGTTAATCTAAGGTTCGTAAACGAAATACAACCTGTTATTTGCCTAAAAGGTATAATTATATTTTTGTAAAACAAGGAAAAAAATTATGAATGTATGCCGACTTGACCCATTGTGATTATAATTGAACATCGTCGGTACTTGATGGGTTGGTGGTATTTTCATTTTCTTGGGGCAATGCGCCAAAGACGCTCCGCGTTTCCGTGCGCAATCATATGTGAAACATCTGCTGGGAGTTTCGCAAATTCCCTTTTCCAATATTTCATTTGCTCGAGGTAAAAATCGCTCCAATGCTCAGCAAATACATTATCCAATGCAAAAATGAACCTATCAGGATATTGGATAAATAGGTCTTTCCATTTAGGTGCAAGGCTATTTCCCTCGAATATATTCGTCCAAGGTTGGTTTGAGCTTTCAACGGCTGCAGGGTTGGTCCATCCAGTGTGGAAATACAAATTGTTATGGTTTTTTATCAACCGGAGACATCTGTTTTTACTCAGTTGTCCCATGTGTGTTAGAACGAATGGTTGTTCTGGATGTTGGTCGAGCATCTGCTTAAATGCCCTCATGAAATTCTTTCGCATTTCTCCATACAACGAAGCAAATTCGATATGGACTATAAAAGGCCAGCCATTCTCAATCGCATAATTGAGTGCACCTTGTACCCTGTTATCATTTGGGAATATCATTACCTCTGAGGCCTTATTGCCCTTTTTAGCGTGATAAATTAAGACCTCAGCTATTGCGTAATATTGTTTCGTCGAGATTTGTTTTGTGAGAATTTCATAATATTTCCTTGACCCTGTGTTGTAGGGCTTGCCCTTTGTCCTTACTGCGGGCGTGATTCGCCCGGGATTTTCTTTGGATAATCTTAGCAAGATTTTCCCTTTTATATTGCCACGTGCTGACAATATAGTGTGACGGACCCCTGCACTATCCATTAGAGAGATGACTTTATTTATCGGGACCACATTGTGATCTACTTGGCTGTGTGCATCTATGAAATACAATTCATTCGCATTAGCCTTTAACCAAGCGATTTGTACAATAACAAAGACGATAAGCAAGACCTTCATTATACTGCTACGATACATAATAATCTCTCTGCTTTACGGTCAGGCTAAAACGGTGCGAGGGTTTAGTTGATTTCATCATATAGGTTACGATATATTGAGAAATTCTAAATTATCAAACTTTTTTATTTCATTTTTAATGATTGTGTATTTCGATTTTCAACCTAAAAATCAGGGGCTCCATACCGAAGAGTACATATTTATATCGCAGAAAAATTCAGACCTTTCATAAGAGAATATGATAAAAATCAATACGGATACAATTTTAGGCACCTTGTCAATAAGTGATATCCAATCACGCCTCTAACACAAACCCCTTCTTTAGCAACTCATTAATCTCTTCCGGGTAAGCCATGCACAGGGTTTCGTTGAACAGATTGCGCAGGGCGCCGATATCTGGTGTTCCCAGCTGCTGGTTGAAGAAGGTGCGCGGCGAGAAGAGCAGATGGAAACAGAAATGGTCGTCCCCCTTTACGGCGGTGAAAAAGTTCATATTGAAGCTGTATATTCCCATCTTGTCGTATTCGGCCATCAACCTGGCCAGGCCACCCGATAGGTCGGACAGGTCCTTTTGGGTAAGATCCAAGGTGCAGCGGGCCCCTTCGACTACGGCCAGGACATCGCCGGCAACGCCCATAGGGGCGAATGCAGTCATCCAGTGGGTGCGACCGATCTGGCCCAGGTAGCGATCGCCAGTGGCCCTTTCCGCAGCCACAAGGTCTTCCCAATAGGTCGATCCGTGGCGTTCCCGGTAATTACGAGAAGCGTCGATCTCTCGGCGCATAAGGTTGGGAGCCGTGGAGGTGGAAAAGACCTGAAGATGGGGGTGGATCAACGAACTGCCCGCCGGTGGCATGTAGTTCCAGTTTACGATGTGGTAGACCGATTCGGGATGGCCGGTGGCGGCAATGCGGCGGAAGAAGTCATTGGTGAAACCGAAAGCGGCAGCCATAAGGTCCACGGTGAAGTCCGTCATGGGAACGTAGTGCCGGGAACCGAAGGTGGCTACAGCTCCGATGCTGTCGTATGGCGCGATGTTGGGGAAAATCACCATGTCGCCCTTCTGCAGACGGCCTTCGGGGATCTGTTCAGCGGGGAAGCAAGGCGTTACCGTAAGCACTTTTTCCTCGCAGAATGGGCACCAAGTCTCGGTTCCCGAAACCATGGCGTCGAAGTCCGGTTTCTCCCACTTAAGCTCCATGAAATGGCATATACGTGCGGTTCGTCCAGTGAGGGGATCGACGCGAATTTCACTGGGGATGCTTTGCCGGGCCATCCCCTTTTGCGGATCCAGTATGACGGTCTCTTTCTTAATGGACTCAAATTGCATAGCAACTCCTTATTTGGGCGCGATGTTGTTACACTCAGAACCATATTTCAACTTTATGCTATATACAGATGTATTTAGAACCACCTTAACAGATAGCTGTTATACGTTATATTTAGGAGCGATGCCACCCACCAATGGTTCATAAATTTTGTATTCGGTTTTTTCCCCGGTGATGACATCGATCTGTTTCTGGATGCCTGTCCGAACCTCGCTATTTAGCCAGTTTTTCCAGTCCTCGACGGATCGCCATGTGCTTCTAACCAAATATTCATTTTCACCGGGCGGATCAATGCATCTCAATGATTCACCCGAGATATAACCGGTTTGCGTCAAAGCAAGGGACCGCAATTTTACCATAAGCGGGGCAACCTCGTTCGCTTTCTTTGATATAAACTTCCTTCGGATCAAAATTTCAACCGCCATTTTAAACTCCTTCCTTTTTTTGATTAGTGAACTGTATCTTTAGATGCTAATTCCGGATCGTGTAACGGCAAAGGGATGTCTGCCTTATCCCTTACTTTCTTCATCATTATGTCATATGCTTCGTGTTCGTTCAGGTGGGTGCCGGGCAGGAGTGTACCCACCATTTTTCTAATAGGGAATACAGATGGCTGACTTTTGTTGTTACCCCAAAGTTACTTTTTGAACTGAGTGAAATATGTGCCGAATATGTATGTATCATAGCTCGTGGGCTCCTCCAACCACAGGGCCATTTTGGCTTCATTGGCTATTCGTTCGGGGTTTTCCTTCCATTTATGCCAGTTCTCTATCCCTTGCCACATGGCGATGACCAGGATCTCCTGCGGATTGTCGTGATTAATCAGCGTTTCACCGGAGATGTATCCCCTCTGGTTCATGGCATCCGAGCGGAATTTATTCAGCAGGGCGAATACTTCCCGGGTCTTGCCTTCCTTTATGCTTCTCTTGATTAAAACTTTGGCTACCATAGCAACCTCATTTTTTTAGTGAGAGTGAGTCTACACTTTAAACAATTGGTAGGGTCATATTGAAGCAAAAAATTTGACTCCTGACAGAACGATCCTATCAGGAGAAAGGTAGGCACAATTTGAGTGGTATCTCCATTTCACTTTTCCCGAATATTGCGGTTTGAACTCGTGCGTAACCGGATTCAAATTTAATGAAGAAAGGAAATTAAAAATCATTTAATAGGATAAAAGGTGAGTATGAATCTTAGAATTCATCTATAAATATTAGTAACACTAACTGAAATTCAGGTCACTGTTGATTGTCTATTATTTAATATAATTGTATAAATGTCAAGAAGAATTAAAAATACAATGCAATATCAAAAGGTTATGTAGAGTTATTGTGAATTTTACTTACGAGAGAAGCCACTAAAATCCAGATATGTGTTTAAGGTCTGTTAACTCCATTTTTGGGTTACGTATTGTCAAACCAGCAAAATTTCAGCATGTCGAAAAATGTTGTCAGAATGATGTCGGCTGAGAAGATTGATGCCACGCCGATTTTGGTATCGGGGCCGATCGATGAAGAGAAATTTGCCCAATGACGAGGGTACGAATATACACATCCTATGAATAAGACGGTTCATTTCAAATAATCATCAATAAGCTTTTCTGAAAGTAAAAGGGACGTATTGATCTTTTACATATTTTGCTAATCTCTCTTTTCTCCCTCCTGGCAGAGTCGTTCGACCTCGGTCGTTATTCGGTTATTCAAGGGTTCCGGTTGGTGCTTTTCGATAATGTCACGCAAGTTTTCTTTTACACTTTCATGAAACGGACCTCTTTCAGTATCAACTATTTTGCTGTTTTTATAAATAGATAATCTCTAAATATCACTTAGATATTTTTGTCAAAATAGGGATGTTGATCGTTTGAAGCTTCATGACAACCAATGCACATTTTACCTTCTACTAGTATTGGCTTATCGCCTGGTTTTTTCATGTAGCTCACCCAGCCTGCCATTGAATTTTTATACTATTTATAGGGGTAAACTTAATACCAGCCCCTCGGGGAGTGGATTCTTTATTCATAAGCGACGGATTGTTCTGGCAAAGTCATCTAAACTTTCTTCGGATTTGTACAACGGAATAGTAAGGCGCTGCAAACCATCAGGGCTATCGATAAAAAAAAGAAAATTTCATATGATTGTGTAAGATCGAATATCCTTCCGCTGATCCAGCTCCCAAAGGCAGCACCGGAACCGCCGGCAAGGGAAAGGATTCCATAAATCCGCCCATAATGTGAGCCCTGAAAAATATCCGCAGCTCTGGCTGGGAATATTGGGACAACCGCTCCCAGGCCGATACCGAAGAATGTCGCAAACAGTATGACTGAAATCAATTGATCCGGATGGATCATAAACAAACTCAACACACCCGCGCCTGTAAAGGCTAACCCGAAGGTGTAGGTGATATCACGACCAACTCTATCTGACAGGTGCCCAAAAAGAATTTTTGCCCCAGATCCGACCATACCCGTTATGCCTAGAACAAAAGCACCTGCGGCGGCAGTAAATCCACGATCCACCATGTGCGCCACCATGTGAACCAATACGGCCTGTGTGGCAAAAACTGCGGTAAATCGGGAAATGAATAAACACCAGAAAAGGCGATTTTTGTACAGAGTCATGCTGGAATACTCAAAATGAGGTTTTTGATCGTTGCCCTCGACATTCGCTTTTTTAGGTAATCCTGGGGTGTTTTTTTCAGGTTGGGAAAATTCAGAGGTTTTTATTGACTGGTCCTTCGGCGCGATACGTTGAAGAAACGCATTTAAGGGAACCACACTGAACAAGACCAAAACAGCTAAGGCCTGGTAGCCTGAACGCCAACCATGATTGGAAATGATATATTGAACCAGTGGAACAATGATTTGCATGCCGACGCCGGAGCCGGCCATTGCAATCCCGATAGCCAATCCGCGGCGACGCATGAACCAGTTCGGGAGTATCACGGAATGTGCAAAATGCCCAATGCCGCAAATCCCGGCTGCCGTGGCAGTACCATAGAAGAAATATAGGTGCCACAATTGTGTAGCGGTACTTGTGGCCCAAAGACCTGCGGCCACAAATACAGCGGAAACAGGAATGACCTTGCGGCCACCATATCGGTCGATAAAAAAACCCACCGGCCATGACGCCAGTGCATGAACCATCATAAATATTGAAAAAATAGCGGCTGAAGCCGCTCGAGTGCCACCCAAATCATTCATTACAGCGATAAAGAAAACGGCAAATGAATACCAGATGCCGAAGGCTATCACCAAGTTAAAGAATGCCAGGGAAACAATAACCCAACCATAGTAGAAACCAGATTTGTTGTTTCGAACGCCTGAGGTTGAAATCCGATTGGATTGAAACGCGCTCACATGGGTTCCTCTAAGCACAATTCGAATTAGGGCAGGTACTTATTCTTAAACTGATTGAGTCGTCAGTACCGATTTAAGCTGATCGTAAGCCCATCCAATTCCCAACTTGTTTAATCCGTTGTGGGTGGGCACACCATTGGAATCCCAGTACATCTTTTTATAGTAAGCGCGTTGAGAAGATTTGAGTTGAGCTTTATCAATGGGGTCACGACCCTGGGGAGCGTCTTCTGATGGAATGAGAAATCGTTCCGGTAATTTATCCTCAATGAGGGTTTCGTTTTGCCGCAAATTAAATACACGTGCGAGGGTTATGCATCGTCTGACGGCATCCATGAATTCTTTGTAGGAATAACGTTGACCTGTAGCCGCTTCGACTGCATCCAATACCTGCGCAAATGTCCACGGCAAAAACTGGCATAGACCTAATTGGTTACATGCCTGCCTGTAAAACCCGGCACGGTAGAGAAAATATGCTTTGTCCGGGCTCATTTCCTTGGCGTCGATGGGTTCAAGAGGAGGGGCCCCTTTCAGATTCCATCTATTCAACTTGGTGGTGTCCACATCATCAAAAATGCCGGCGCAATGATCGCCGCCGGTAACGTGCATGCTGTAATGTAACGCCATACCCGGGTTGTGTCGGGGGTCATGCATGGATAATTCAAGGCCACCCACCTGCATGGCTAGCTCCCAAGCTCTATTCCCTAATTTTAGTGCAGCAGCGCAGGTTCCTTGGGCTAGTAAATCCCCAAAACCTTGACGATGAGCGATTTGTTCAACCATGTCCAGCATGGCTACAGCATTCCCAAATTTCAGGTCTACGCCATTAGTATCTACTTTTGTAATGATACCTTTTTCATAACATTCCATTGCAAATGCAATACTGGCGCCGGTGGAAATAGTATCGATGCCGAAACGGTTGCACAATTCATGTGCCTTCAGGACGGCGCCCAATTCATCGATGCCACAATTGGAACCGAACGCCGCCAGTGTTTCGTATTCCGGCCCCCCATATATCGGATCGACATGGTACGGTTTCTCCGCTTCCACATATTTCTTGCATCTCATGGGGCAGGCAAAGCAGGAATGCATGTCTATTAAAAAACCGTTATCGCAAATGGTTTGCGCCATGATCTTTTTCACCCCTGGAAACCGGCGAGTTGAAAAATTACGGACCGGAAGGTTACCGGTTTCCTCATAGCGCTCCATGGCGGCGCCTGTGCCGCACAACCAAAATGGCGATAGCTTATAGTTTTTGCCCATGTATCGGGAGAGGTCTATCAACCAGTCCTTATGTGCAACTGGTGGAAATTTTTTTCCACTTACGACGACTGATTTCAGAAGTTTTGATCCCATAACGGCACCCATACCAGTGCGGCCGTAAACGTGACGGATATCGTTGGCGATGGTGGCATAGCGTACGCCGATTTCACCTGCGGTGCCGATGCTGGCAACTCGGAATTTTTTAGTGGCCAATTCCGATTGAAGAGCAAGGTGGGTTTCTGCGATATCCAAACCCCATAAAGAGGAAGCATCCCGAATCTCGACATGCCCGTTTTGAATGTGAAGATAGACCGGAAAACGGGATTTACCTTGAATAATGATCGCATCAAAGCCGGCACGTTTAAGTTCACTCCCCCAAAACCCTCCAGCTTCTGATTCACCATAGCGGTTTGTCAAAGGAGACATGGCGCCAACGGAATTGCGGCCGCCGCCCGGTAAATATCCGGTGAGGGGGCCCACTGCAAAAATAAGCCGATTGTGGGGACCGAGTGGGTCTGTATTAGGAGGAATTTCTTTTACAAGTGTGTAGACAATAAATCCACGTCCACCTATATATTTATGGTAATGATCTGCAGTTGGGCGCTCTATATGGGTTGTTCCCTGTGAAAGATCCACACGGAGTACAGCGCCATTATAACCTTTCATAACAGATGTCCCCAATCAAAAATATCGTTTATCAGCGTTTCAAGATGGTAATGATGCTGTTGGATATGGCGCCACGACAATGGGCCAAACCGGTCTTAGCCTTTTTAACCTGCCGTAATCCAGCCTTCCCTTTTAGCTGGTAAAACAGTTCAATTATTTGGGCCAATCCAGTGGCACCCAAAGGATGGCCGCGAGACATAAGGCCTCCGTCTGTATTCACCGGCAGCCCACCTTGAATATTAAACCACCCCTCTCTTAAAAGTCTTGGCGCTTCTCCGTCGGGACATAATCCAAGTTCTTCTATATCCCAAAGCTCCGCTGGAGCCATGGTATCGTAAGCCTGGACGACATCTATATCATTGGGTCCAATACCGGCGGCCACCCATGCTTGTTCGGCAGACAATTTAACATTGTTGGGCGTATGAATTTTTACGCTGCCACCGCCTTTTTCATGTCCATATGTGCCGGTGGTATGCACTGAAGCAGCGATATGGATAACCTTGTCTCTTTTTTTAAGTTTTTCTTTGCTGCACAGAATTATTGCCGCCCCCCATCTGCTAGTGGGCAAGCATGAAACATACGTAATGGCGACGCAATCATTCTAGATTCAAGGACTTCCTCTTTGGTTACGGGTTTTTGAAACCGGGCATTTGGATTTAAAGCACCATTGTGTCTGTTTTTAACAGTAACTGTGGCAAAATCTTCCGGCGTTGCACCTGTTCGTTCCATATATTTCATAGCTTTAAGCGCGTAACTGGCTGGTTGAACATTGAACCCCATCAACCGCTGCCATAGCGGCCATGATGTGCTGCGGATGAATCCCGTCGGCATCTGCTCAAAACCGGCGGCCAGTACGATATCATACTGGCCGAAGGCAATGGCTTGGTAGGCTAGACGGAAAGCTGAGGAACCGCTTGAGCATGCATTTTCTACATTAATGATAGGAATGGCCGTCATGCCGATCTTATTGATGGTTTGATGACCTGAAGCAGTGCCACAATAGACACTGCCGCAGAACGCGGCTTGAATATCTTTCCAGGCGATATCGGAATCCGCCATCGCGGATTGAATGGCCTCGCTACCCAGATCATAATATTCTTTTGATTGCCTTCCTTTTTTCCCATCGTAACGATCGAACCGGGTCAGCCCGACGCCGGCAATGACAACTTCCCTCAGGCTTGTCATGATGGATCTTTCCTTTCTCTCTTGGTGGAGTAGATTATTTATTCAATTACCGCGAATGTTTACTCGAAATCTATTAGGTAATGTTTTGTTGAAGTCGTTTTTGAATTGAAATTCAGGTGGAAATCGGACGGAATTTATAGGTCAATACTTCATTTTCATTTTCTTCCAGATGCAACCGTTCCACGACCATTTGCACGGTCATACCGACTGCTAATTGCTCATAATCACAACCTGTGAACAGCGTTTCCACACGAATGCCTTCCGGCAATTCGACGAAACCGATGGCATAGGGCACCTCACCTTGATAAAAGGTCGGCGGCCGCTGCATGACAACAGTGAACGAGTAAATTATGCCGACATTGCCGAGAAGGATATCCTCTAAACGATTTCCCTGACAGTACGTACAGGTGCCGTTTTCTTTTTTGGAAAAAAGAGCTCATGGCAGTTGGTACATTTGCAGGCTGTTAGTCTCGGTATATCGGAACCATCCACTGGATGAACCCACAAATTTTGTTTTACGGGGGTTTGCCTTCTTGTATCGCTCATGATCTGATTACCCATCTTTTGTTGAACCAGACAATACTTAATTGTTCTGAAAACATTTCATGAAATTTATAATTGTTAACCGATCATAGTAAAACCGCCACTGACGCTCAGGCACTGCCCGGTAATATAGCATGATTTAGGAGATGCCAGAAAGGTCACGGCATTGGCAATATCCTGGGTACGGCCTAATCGCCCAAGGCCCTTACCAATAGGATAGGCTTTAAGGAATTTATAAAGCGTCTTATCGGTCTCAGGCGTGGCATCCGGATCTAAAAGGGGTTTTGTCCCTTCATGGGCCACCGCACCCACGGAAATGCAATTAACATTGATGCAATGTATCCCGACTTCTTTGGCCAACGATTTGGTAAATCCCAATACACCCGCTTTTGCAGTACCATACAGGCAAAGATCAGCCTGACCGATGCGGCCTGCTTCGGAAATAATATTGATGATTTTCCCATTCTTTTTTTCAATCATTTTTTTCAGGACGCGGTGGGTGCAGTTCATACAACCATACAAATTCAGATTTATCTGTTTGCGCCAGTAGTCTGGTGTGCTGTCTGCAAAGGTCGTCCGCTGAATTTTTCCGGCCCTGACCTCTACCGGAACACCAGCGTTGTTGACCAGAATATCTACAGGGCCTAATGTTTCTTCAATTTGATGTATCATCCTCCCAACTATATCCAGGTTTGTGATATCGGCAACTACTGCCATTGCCGTACCGCCATCTTCTCTGATTTCCTTAACTACATGTTTAGCACGATCTTCAAAGAAATCGTTGACGGCCACCCTCACACCTTCTTGAGCAAGAATGTGCGCTATCCCTCTGCCGATGCCCTGGCCTGCTCCTGTTATCAATGCAACTTTTCCGATTAATTCCATTTCCATAGTGTTCACCCGACAACCATTAGAGCCCTTTATATTCCGGCTTACGTTTTTCTAAAAAAGCCTTGAATCCCTCTTCTCGATCCTTTGAATCGGAGAGCCTGGCAGCACATTGGGCCTCATAATCCAGTGCCGTATTTAGATCCATTTCCATTCCCAAATTTACCGCTCTTTTAGCCATTCTGACAGCCAGTGGCGCATTACGTGATATTTTTTCAGCCAATGCCATTGCTGAGGCCATAAGCTTATCCACTGGCACTACTGCCGATACCAGTCCTGCTGATTCGGCTTGCTCAGCAGTAAAAATATCCGCGGTGAAAATCAACTCTTTAGCTTTGGCGATGCCAACAAGACGCGGGAGCCTCTGTGTCCCTCCACCACTGGGAAGGGCACCGATTTTTGCTTCCGTTAATCCGAAGCGGGCAGTTTCCGAAGCGATTCTAACATCACAAACTAAAGCCAATTCGATGCCACCCCCTACTGCCACACCGCTGATAGCGGCGATTACCGGTTTACTAAAATTTTCGATCTTTTTGAAAAACTCATGGTTCTTCATTCTTTCATTATAAAACTCATTTTTTGATAGAGAAACTTCAGAACGTTCCTTGATGTCTGCACCGGCGCAAAAGGCTTTCGATCCACCAGTTAATATTACTACCCATACGCTGTCATCCTCTTCCAGATTCGAAAAAATTCGGGCCAAGTCTTTTTTTAACTGTATATTTAAGGCGTTCAGCCTTTCTGGCCGATTCAGGGTAATAGTGGCAGTTTTGTTGTCTCTTTTCACGTATATTATATCAGAGGCCATGGGTTTCTCCGAAAAGTTAGTGAACCATTCGATCTTGACCGGCCCAATATTTTTCTTTTAACGAACGTCTTTGAATTTTTCCATGATTGTCTTTGGGTAAATCCTTGACAAAAGTGATGTGTCTCGGTTTTTTAAATCCGGTTATGCGGGCTTTAGAAAATTCCAGTATTTCCTGCTCATCTGCAGATGATCCCGGCTTGAGGACGATAAATGCCTGGATAGCCTCACCCCATTTATCATCAGGTATTCCGATGACAGCGCTTTCGGTGACGGCTTCATGTTGGTTGAGCGTTTTTTCCACTTCAGCCGGGTAGATGTTAAACCCGCCGCTGATGATCATATCCGACTTGCGATCCACTATATAAATGTATCCATTTTCATCAGCATACGCCATGTCACCGGTGTGGATCCAATTGTCTTTCATTATTTCTGCGGTAAGCTCCGGGTCTTTCCAATAACCGGTCATATTGCCCGGACCCTGTTGAACGATTTCACCCACCTCACCGTATTGTACCTCCTTGCCCCGAATGTCTACGAGTTTTACATCGCACTCGAAACTCGGCAAACCCACCGATGTTAACCGCTTCAATTTAACAGGGTCTTCTTCGCAGTCATGGTCTTCCTTGTGAAGGAAGATAAATCCCGATCCCGTTTCGCTCTGGCCATATCCTTGAACAAATACTGGGCCGAACATTTCGATGGCTCGCTTTATCTGACCGGACGGCATAGGAGACGCCCCGTATACAATTGTTCGAATACTGCTAAGGTCAAAGTCGGATAATTTCGGGTAGTCCATCATGATTTTCAACATGGTCGGTACAACGAACAAGTGTGTCACCCGTTCAGATTCGATGGTCTCCAATAACGTTCGAGCGTCGAAATGGGGAAGTAATGCGTTGCACCCCCCACGCGAAATAAACGGTAAGACCCACCCGCCGCTGGCGTGGGTTACTGGGGCGATGTGGCAAATGGTGCTATCGATCTCAATTTCGATGCCAGGGACGAGCATATGTTTCCGGGCTTTGGCCAGCAAAGAGCGGTGGGGAAGCATGGCTGCCTTCATGACGCCAGTTGTGCCAGAGGTATATCGCAGTTCGGCTAAATCCTCTAAGCCGATATCAATCCCTGGCTCAGCTTTTGAATAGTTTAATAGTTCCTCATACGCAAGCATGGATGGGGGAGGGGATAAGAATGCAATATAATGTCGCACGGATTTAATCTTTGAAATTAAGGAATCAATGCGATCGACAAATTCCGGGCCGATGAACAAAGCCAAAGCCTCGGCGTGATCCAACATTCGAATGATTTCTTCCATGGAAACGCGGTTGTTAAATGGAACGGCCACCACACCGATTTTAAAACAGGCGTAAAATGCTTCAAGCAATTGATGGCAGTTTAATGTCAGCATGGCCGCTCGATCTCCCTTTTTTAGACCTAACGCCATCATGCCATGGGCCAACCGATTCACATTCTCATTGAAAGTTCGAAAGGTAAATCGTTTTTTTTCATCAATGATAGCGGTTCGTTCAGCAAAAGATTGCGCTGCACGCGTCAAATGTAGCCCCATGTTCATAAGCGTATACCACCTTGTGTTCTAAAACTTCGATCTACTTACCCGTAAATCCGCTAACGCATCTGTAGATGTCCCGGAATTGGGGACAATGTTGTGTTAAGACCGGATCGCATAATATGGCCTGGTAAGGTTCGCCCCGCCAATTTTTCAGCTATACGTACACAGGCCAGCAATTTTTCCAGATTGATACCCGTATGAACCCCCATGCATTCCAGGACATGGACCAGATCTTCCGTCGCAACGTTCCAGCGGCCTAATTCCATTTTAGGTGCACCAAAGGGTGTGCCGCTTAACCCTCCGACGGCTGTATCAAAAGTTCTGATACCCGCTTCATAGGCGGCAATGGTATTGGCCATGGCCATGCCCCTGGTATCATGAAAATGCACTGCCAGCCGGGAGCCAAGGTTCATATCTAAAAGACGCCCGGCCAATTGCTTTACCTGAAATGGATTGGCCATTCCTGTGTTGTCTACCAGTGAAATTTCACATGTCCCCATATGGTCGAGTCGCGATACAATCTCCACCACAGTTTCCGATTCGACCGAACCGGCATATGGACAACCGAACGCTGTCAGAACGTATGCTCTGACCTGCTTCCCCCCCTGGGATGCGACATCAATTAAGGTTGGAAGCGTTTTATTGATAACTTCCTTGGTGGTTTGGCCCAGCGCAGCTTTGCTGAATGCGGGGCTGGCTGCAACCAGAGTGAGCACCTCATCTATCGGGGTATCCACGGCACGACGGCATCCGATCTCGCTTGGTGCCAGACCGATATATGTCACTCCGGTTTTTTTGGGGAGCAACCGCATCACATCTTCAGCATCAGAATCCTTTGGGATAACTCTTGGATGCGTAAAGGCAACACTGTCAATTTTTTTTAAACCGGAGTCCGCCAATGCAGTAATCAAACGTAATTTTTCCTCAGTAGGGATGGCGCCCGGGACGGAGGCGAGACCATCCCTCGGTCCACAATCGACGATAATCACATCCGGCGGTTGATTTTTAGATTGAATACTGCTCAACGACTTTTTTTGATAAGGCATCGTATCCATTCGATTGGTTGATTCACTTATCTGGTGCAATAAATAAAGAAACTGCCCATATTTCTAGCATCAAACGTGCCAACGATTTTAACTATCTGATTATTAATTATATTTCGATTTATTGGTGTTTGGATGCTCCGGCTGTGTATAATTAGTAAACAAAAAGAAAATCAATTTAGTCCATGAACTTTTAATTTTTTATAAAAGGTCCGCCGGCTGATTCCCAGTTTTTTAATCGCTTCGCTTTTGTTCGAAGTGCTTTGCAGGGCTTTTATGAACATTTTTTTTTCCAGTGCGAAAATGGCCTGATTTAGGTCAAGGCTTTCATTCACAGCCCCATAGGTCGTTTTCATTTCAGCCTTCTCGAGGGGATTTTTCCTTCGAGCGGGGAGTAAAAAACTGGGCAGGAAATCCGGAGTTATGATTTGGCGGTCCGACATAATAAGGGCATATTCAACAACACTTTTTAGCTCGCGAACATTGCCGGGCCAATCGTACGACAAGAGAATATCCATACATTCAGTTGAAAAATTCATCCGTGGATTCTTACGGGAACCATGGTTTTGCAGGAAAAAATTCGTGAAGAGCGAAATGTCCGAACGTCGTTCGCGTAGGGCAGGAAGGTGAATGGTGATGGTATTGAGGCGATATAATAGATCTTCACGGAAATTTTTTTCAATTATCAGTTCAGAAAGATCTCGGTTTGTTGCAGAAATCACCCTTACATCGACGCTGATATTTTTTCGGCCGCCCACCCTTTTAAACAGGCCTTCTTGCAATACCCGCAGTACCTTGGATTGGGTCGGCAATGAGGCATCGCCGACCTCATCCATGAACAGGGTGCCAAGATGCGCCTCTTCAAACAGACCGGGGCGGCCGGATTTTTGGGCGCCAGTGAAAGCGCCACGTTCATAACCAAATAGTTCGCTTTCCACCAGGGTATCCGGGATCGCCGCACAGTTGATATCTACAAAAGGCCCTTTTCGTCTGAGGCTTACCTGGTGAATCGTTCGCGCCAGAAGTTCCTTTCCTGTTCCACTCTCGCCGATTATAAGAAGCGGAAAATCTGTTGGTGCCGCTTTTTGAGCCATGAGAAGGGCTTTTTTAAAACGACCGTCTTCGCCAAGCAACAGCTTGAAGTGGGGATCCAGGTTAACTGGGGCCTCGATGGTTGGTGATGCCGTTTTATTTGTAGGAGGGGGAGGTGTCTTAGAACGTCGAGCCTTTGGGCGAATAAGGCATAAATGGTGAGTAAGTATTTTTTTATCATTATATATTAAATAAACATTTACTTTAAATTTGCCCTGGTTACCGAGATCTATATTCCCGGCCCGATCTTTTGTATTCGGTTTTTTTGTTTCAAGGCAATGTGTGCGTAGCTCATTCAAGGCCTCCGTGCGTTGAATTGCCGATCCCAAATTTTCCATCAATATCTGAAACGCCCTGTTTTCATATATAATATTACCAATGTGATCAAACATGAAAATACTATCTGAAATACGATCAAAAATTGTTTTACACTGATCGTTAAGGAATTTCATTTTCAATCCTTCAAATTTTAAGTGGCAATCTTGTGGATAAAGTATACATATTTTGTAAATGGCCCATCCTTTTAAGTCAAGCCATATGATCACCATCTTCCTCTTTTTTAACTTATTATAATTAGAAAGGAACGATTCTATAGGGACTGGATAGGCCCAAACCCTTAGAAAAGCTGATATAATCGGCCCATAGGCGAGATCCGCCTTGCACCCTAAAAAGGTAAGATCGAATCAGGATGTGTTTAATTAGTAAACAATCAGATGTTTTCTATGGATATCAAATGACCGAAACATTTTATCTATTTAAAATAAAAGCAATAATTAACCTCGGCATAGATATTGCTGTTTTTCAAACACCAGATACATTCTTATAAAAACGAAGAATTCGGCTTCGTATTATTTCACGCCGGAATAAGCATGGCAGGCAACAGTTTTGGCATAGGTACAATTGTTATGCGCATGGATATTTCATGACCCAAACCCGACATTCGGTATCAGGAAAAAATATCGCTTGGGAAAAAGTGGCTGATGTCGTCGTCGTCGGTTACGGCGGTGCTGGTGCTGTTTGCGGAATAACCTGCCACGATGCAGGGGCGGAAACTATTATTCTCGAGAAGATGAAACCCGGTTTTGCGGGGGGGAATACAAGGGCCAGTGCCGGAATCGTATTCTCGCCGGAGGATGTTTCGGCTGCAAAAAGCTATATTCGGGCGTTGGCGCAGGGCGAGCTGAATGATGATATGATAGAAACCATGGCCGTCACCATGTCCGAAAACGCCGACTACCTCGTATCCCTCGGGGCTCAACCGGAACACAAACGAAAGCGTGGTCTGGGAACTTTTCCACATCTTTCGGGCTCAAACCGGTGTGCGACATCCTATTATACCCATGGGAACGGGCAGGGACTTTTTTCCCTTCTATCTAAACATATTGTCAACAGACGGATAGACGTTCTCTATGAAACACCAGGCAACCAACTCATACAAGGGAACGAGGGTGAAATTATAGGCGTAGTCGCCGGCCAACCCGGGAATCCCATTAATATCAAGGCTAATCGAGCAGTGGTACTGACATGTGGCGGGTTTTTATTTGACAGCCAAATACAGAAAGATTTCCTTAGCGCTTGGCCGATTTCAGGGTTTGGTTCACCTGCAAATACCGGGGACGGTATTCGCATGGCTCAAAAGGCAGGTGCGGATCTTTGGCACATGTCAAGTGTACTGGGGCCGTTAGCGCCCGCATTTAAAGTGCCAGGTAGGGACATCCGTGCCTCTATTTCCATGCCGGGCGATGGGTTTATCTTTGTCGATAAGTACGGTCGCAGATTCATGGATGAGAAAAAGGACCCGATTTTCGGTAGAAATTGGCCTGAGTTAACAGTCTACGACCCTATTCATACTGAGTTCCCCCGTATACCGTGGATGGTAGTATTCGACGAGGCCACTCGAAAGGTGGGGCCGCTGGTTCCCTCTGTTCGAAAAATCAAATCTGGCGAACTTTCGATCAATATCAAGAGCACATGGGCGGTTGTCGTTGAACAAATCAAATGGAGTGCCGATAACGCCAAAGAAATTGAATTGGGATGGATCGTTCAAGGAAACACCATCAGTGATCTTGCAACGAATTTAGAAATCGATCCTAATAATCTTGAGTCGACCATCTTGCGATACAACAACTTTTGCGGTACGGGAAAAGATGACGTTTTTGGAAGGCCGCCAGATACGTTGCAACCTATAGATACCCCGCCTTACTATGCCATCAAAGTTTATCCGGGGGGAATTAGCACCCAGGGCGGTCCACGGCGCAACAGCAAGGGCCAGGTGATGGACCCATTTGGAAAGCCGATTCCGAGATTGTATGCTGCGGGAGAATTAGGATCCGTATGGGGTTTCCTGTACCCGGCCTCCGGTAACTTGGCGGATTGTGTTGCCTTTGGTCGCATCACGGGACAAAACGCTGCATCTGAAAAACCCTGGGATTCAAAGATGTCCTGAGACCCGGAATTCCGGAATGAACACGATCTGCAATGATCGGGATAAAATGAAAAAAGGAGCGGAAATATGATGTTGGCAGGACAAGTTGCATTGATTACCGGTGCCGCCACAGGGATTGGGGCTGCCTCGGCCAAGTTATTTGCACAAGAAGGAGCAAGCGTTGTCATCGCAGATATCAAGGATGAAGAGGCAAATGAAACCGTTCAGCAGATTCAAGACGCAGGCGGCAAGGCCCATTATATTCATGCCGACATCAGTAAGGTTAAGAACATTGAATCGATGGTTCACATGACCGTTCAGCTTTGTGGAAGACTTGACATATTTTTTCACAATGCGGGAATTGCGGGACCTGGCCTCGTTGATAACACTGAAGAAGACGAATACGATATGCTCATGGCGATTAATCTTAAAGCCGCCTATTTTGGAACCAAATACGCCATCAAGGAAATACGAAAAACCGGTCAAGGTAACATCCTTTATACCGGTTCCGGAGCAGGCTTCAGACCATCCCCCATCTCCCCCGGATACTCAGTTTCCAAGGCCGGACTGATCATGCTGACCCGGTGTATGGCGTATTATCTGGGCAAAGACAACATACGGGTAAACTGCGTCTGTCCAGGGATCGTTAAAACCCCTTTATGGCCTTCGTTTCTATCACGAAATCCCTCTGATGACCCGGAGAAGATCACACAGCACTACATGGATCGTCGCGCAATAAAAAGATTTGGAACGCCTGAAGAAATGGCCCAAGCGGCACTGTTCCTGGTTTCTCCTCAAGCTTCTTGGATTACCGGCATTTCGCTGCCCGTCGATGGCGGAGGGGCAGTAGGGTAAAAATAGTTTTCCTGTACTGCCAAAACTACTGGTGGAACATGGAAATGTTCGTGTTTAAAAAGATAAAAGGAGGTGGTGAGCATTCGGATGTTACAATAATTTTGATCTAAACCGTTCCAATAACAAAGGAGGCTTGATATGAAGAAACACCCTTGCACCATCTTACTACTTATTTTCGCCGTGGTTTTATTATTCCAGCCAGCACTCCCTGCAGGTGCCGCCGATCTACCCAATTTGATAACCTTTACTTCCTACAAAGCAGGATCCTTTGGCTATACGGCCACTAGTGGATTTAGAGAAGCAATTGAACAGCTTACACCCATGAAAGTTCGCGTTGAGCCATATGGTACTGATGTCGCACGAATTTTACCGCTCAAGATGGGTGAAAGCGAGCTGACTCTCGTTACAGGTGCAACAGGAACATGTGCCAGCTATGGCTTGGTCGACTTTTCAGGTAAGGAATGGGGCCCCCAGCCAATAAGAACCGTCTGGCGAGGAATGACATTATTTTGCAGCTCGGTAGTCAGAGGAAACTCGGGACTAAAATATATGCAGGACCTTAAAGGCAAAAAAGTTCCCTGGGTTCCGGGCTGGGCTTCAGGCAATACGATTATGGAATCCTATTTGGCGTTTGGTAACATGACCTGGGATGATGTCGTTAAAGTGCCAATGTCAGGATATGTTGATTGCATCAAGGGCGTTATGGAAGGAAAGGTCGATATCGCTATTGCTGCAACCATCACCTCCGCGGTTAAAGAGTTGAATGCCGGCCCCCACAAGGCTGCGTGGATCCATCTGCCCCATGATGACAAGGCAGCCTGGGCAAGGATGCAGTCAATTGCCCCCTGGCTCACTCCAGCTGTCTGCAGTAAAGCGCCGGGCCTAGCTGAGGGTGAGACCATGGAGATAGACCAGTATCCGTATTCCATATGGGCGTATGATAACGTGAGCGCGGATGTAATTTATGCTGTTGTTAAGTCTATGCATCAAGGCTTTGATGTCTATAAAGACATGCATAAAGCTATGCCAAAGTGGAATATTGATCAGGCAGTGGCCGATCCAAGCCCGGTTCCTTATCATGAGGGAGCCATACGTTATTACAAGGAAGCAGGTGTGTGGACATCTGAGATGGATAAATGGCAGGCAGAGCAGGTAAAAAGTTTCGAGAAGCGTCAAGCGGCCTTTAAAGCAAAATAATTTGTCTATTATCGATGGGGGTTGGAAAACATTTTATCCAGCCCCCATCAAATTAATTGTTTTGATTCATTTTTGCTATATGGTGTGTCTTTATCAGCAAAACAGAAGGACTCTAATTTATGACCAAAAAGCTCGAAGGTGCATCACAATTGAAACCTACCGCCAGATACCGAGAATTGAAGGGAATTCCGAGACTCTATTTTCGAGGTTTTACAGCTGTTTGTATAATTCTCTCATTTTTTTTTGTTTTTAAGATTGTCATTTTCAACTATGTGATGCCGGAGATGTCCTATTTTTCAATTTTGGTTGCAGCATTTTTGTCTTTTACGTTCTTGATTTTCCCCGCCTCTTCAAAAGCCCCTAAGGACAAGATCCCATTATACGATATTTTTCTGGCCATCGTTTCACTTTTAGGCCCAATCTTCGTCATAACTTACAATATGGAGATCCTTCAAAAAGGGTGGGAAGTAGCGCCTCCTTTGCTCGGAAAAGTCCTGGCTTTAATCATTTGGGCCCTAACAATTGAAGCTGTTCGCAGGGCGGGAGGAACCCTATTGGCCATCGTGGTGCTAATAATTTCTTCATACCCACTGTTTGCACACATTTGCCCTGGCATACTCATGGCAAAACAGTATAGCCTATCGCGCATCCTGGGATTTCATTTTTTAGGTGTGCAGAGTATTTTTGGCCTTCCAATACAGGTTTTCAGTCGATTGCTTATGGGATATATGATCTTTGCCGTGGCACTTCAAACAACCGGTGCTGCAAACTTCTTTATCAAATTCTGCCTATCTATTTTGGGTGGTTTTCGCGGCGGGCCCGCAAAGGTATCCATTCTGTCAAGTGCCTTTTTTGCTACCATGTCGGGCAGCGCCATTGCCAATGTCGTTACCACGGGCGCGATCACCATTCCGACCATGAAGCGTATGGGGTATCCATCTTATTATGCTGCAGCTATCGAGGCCTGCGCCTCTAAAGGAGGCGTTCTTACGCCTCCGGTGATGGGGGTTACTGCATTTATCATGGCTGATTTCCTTATGATATCTTATGCAGAAGTTTGTATCGCTGCAGCACTACCGGTTCTTCTTTATTGGATCTCCCTTTTCACTCAAACCGATTTTTATGCCGCCAAAGCTGGTCTCCGGGGGCTCCCAAAAAGAAGACCTGCCGCCTTTGTTGGGGACGTTAAAAGAGGGTTGGTTTTATCTTGCAGCGCTAGCCGTCTTAATTTATTTCATTTTTTTTCTCAGGCTTGAGGCCATGGCGCCGTACTACGCAACCGTGGTTCTTCTTCTTTTGGCGAATTTCCGAAAGCAGACGCGGCTAAACTTAAAATCAATTTTAAATCTAACGGATGGCACCGGGAAAATATTGACGGAGTTGATGGGCATTATGATGGGGGTGGGCATGATCATCGGGGCCCTTTCGCTGACTGGGACCGCGCACGGATTTTCCGGTTATCTGACTAGAATCGGTGGAGATCACCTTATTTTATTGCTGGCCCGGGCGCAGTCACAAGCTTCTTATTGGGTATCGGCCTTACAATATCAGCATGTTATATCTTTTTGGCTATGTTACTAGCCCCAACTTTGGTTAATCTTGGTATAAATGAGATGTCAGCACATCTATTTCTGGTTTATTGGGGTTCGGTTTCATATATTACACCACCGGTGGCATTGGCCGCCTACGCAGCAGCGAGCATTGCCCAAGCGAATCCACTTAAAACAGGGTTTCAGGCTGTAAAATTAGGTTTTGTTTCTCTGCTCGTTCCCTTTTTCTTTGTTTACAATCCGAGCCTGGTAGGTCAGGGAACGATTGTAGAGATCTTTACGGCTATGTCGACGGCAGCTTTAGGAATTGTTTTATTATGTGCAGGATTTGAAGGCTATTGTTTTTTCCTTAAAAGAATTTCTTGGCCTATTCGTGGCGTTTTTATGTTTGGCGGATTTCTTATATTTCACCCCAAGGCCATAACCGACCTAATCGGAGTAGGCGTAATAATCGTTGCAATCATCATGCACTATGGACTCAAGCGCAAATTTTCATAATCCATCCCTTTCGGGATACTTGGCCGCCTGTTACAATTGCTCGTTACTATAATGATTTCCGAAATTTACAAAAACATCTTTTGCCTAAAAATTCCTTTGCCAAACAGTGCATTAAAGGTAGTAAATGTCTATGTTATCCACGCTCAACCACGTTCGCTGATCATCGATACCGGGTTAAACCGGAAGGTTTGCGAAAGCGCATTTTATTTCTGTTTATCCCGTCTCAATTTGGATTTGAAAAAGATTGACTTTTTCATAACACATTTTCATGCTGATCATTCTGGGCTTCTATCCAGATTAAATATCACTGATTCAGTCGTTTATATGAGTAAACCAGATGCCGATAATTACAGTAACACACAATATTGGTCATCTGTATCTACTGCCGCGCTGTTGAATGGCTTTCCGGAAGATAAAATTTATAAAGCTATCACAGACCATCCTGGAAACAGGTATCGCAAACCTTCAAATCTTGATTATACCGCCGTATCCGAAGGAACCCATCTGAGTGCTGGTGAGTTTGAATTTTTCTGTATTGAAACTCCCGGACATACAAGCGGCCATTTATGCCTCTATGAGCCAAAGCGGGAAATACTGCTGTCCGGTGATCTTATCTTGGATAAGATCACACCTACCATTCAAACATGGTGCAAAGATGACAATCCATTACATGATTATCGATCAAGTTTGGAAAAGATTCTGAATTATTCCATTCAACTGCTTCTGCCCGGGCATGGTCTTGCGATCCAAAATGTTAAGAAGCGCATCAGAGATATCAATTCACACCATGATGATAGATGCCAGGAGATTGTGACTCTTTTGGCTGGCTGTGAATTAAGCGCTTACTGTATAGCTTCAAAACTGCGCTGGAATGCAGCTTGGCCTGAATGGGATCGGTTCCCATATTGGCATCAGCTCCTTGCCACCGGCGAAACCTTGGCTCACTTGAATTATTTATGCCACCGAAAGGTCGTGAATCAGTGTGAAAAGGATGGGTATTCTTATTTTCAACTAAATTAATTCACCTAACTATCCTAAAACTAAAAATATCATCCACATCTGACCCACTGATAAGTTGGAGAAACCGGGAAATTCAAGATTCCAGGTGCCAAGCCCATTTTCAACATAAATATACTCGATCACCGCATGCTAATTATCCTTTATCACTTTCACAGGCTCTGCATGCCAGATATCACGGTTGTATTCGGCAATCGTTCGATCGGATGAAAACCGGCCCATGCGGGCCACATTGATATCGATTTGCGGGTCCATGCTTCATATTGAGCGATAGGTCTGTCGATCTGCATTTGGGCCTGATGGTAGGCTTCAAAATCATTCAGGTTACGGAAACGGTCCACATTCAGCAAGTCATCGATCAGCGGGTGGAAAAGGTCGGGCGCGGCGGGATTGAAGAAACCGCGGCGGATAAGATCCACCGTTTCTTTTAGAAGAGGGTCTTTGGCGTAGAATTCACGAGGATCATAAGGGTTGTCAGCGGAGACCTCTTCGGCCGTCAACCCGAAAATATATATATTTTCAGCGCCCACCGCCTCCATAATTTCAATATTGGCACCGTCCAGCGTGCCGATGGTCAATGCGCCGTTTAAAGCGAATTTCATGTTGGAGGTGCCTGAAGCCTCGTAACCGGCGGTGGAGATCTGTTCGGACACATCTGCCGCCGGGAAAATTCTTTCGGCCAGTGACACCCGGTAGTTCGGCAGGAAACACCACCTTGATCCGATCGTTGGTGGAGGAATCGAGGTTGATCGCCGAGGCGACATGGCAAATGAGCTGAATAATTGTCTTGGCTGTGAAATAACCCGGGCGCCGCCTTGCCACCAAAGAAATAAGTTCGTGGCACCATATCAAATTCGGGATCGTTTTTAAGCTTCAACCAGCAGTAGGCAACATGGAGGATGTTCATGAACTGACGTTTATATTCATGAATACGCTTGACCTGGATGTCGAAGATAGATATCCGGATCTACCTTGATGTCGGTCAGGTCTAGAGCGATACCGGCCAGCGTGGCTTTATTCTGCGGATCTTAACCGCTTGCCAGGCTTTCCTGAAATCAGCTTATCCGCCAGGGTTCGATTTTCTTTAACTGGGTAAGATCGCTCGCCCATTTTCCGGATATATGTTTGCTGATCAGGCCGCTAAATCCGGATTGCAGGCCAAAAGCCAGCGCCGAGGTGTTATCCCGTTGGTTTTGTTGTTGAAGCGATCCGGGAAAAATTCAACAAAATCACGGAATACTTTTTCTCGCAGCAGGCGGCTGTGCAGCTTGGCTACACCGTTAACCGAATGGGACCCGACGATGGCCAGATGGGCCATGCGGATCTTTTTATCCGTCCCCTTCTTCGATCAGTGACATTCGTCTCTGCAGATCGTTATTGTCCACATAGCGGATAGACACATCTCGTATAAAGCGCCGGTTGATTTCATAAATAATCATCAAATGACGCGGTAAGAAGTTTTTCAAACATTGCGACCGGCCATTTTTCAAGCGCCTCACTCAGTAAGGTGTGATTGGTATACGCACAGGTACGGGTGGTGATATCCCAGGCTTTATCCCAGCTCAGACCGTGCTTATCGATCAGGATACGCATCAATTCAACCACCGCCAGGGAGGGGTGTGTATCGTTCAACTGAATGGCCGCCTTATCCGGAAGTTCATCAAAAGTCTTGTGCGCCTTGAGATATCGGCGGAGAATATCCTGGATCGAGCAGGATACAAAAAAGTATTGCTGTTTTAGCCGCAATTCCCTGCCTTCATAGATCGCATCATTGGGATACAAAACCTTGGAGATATTTTCCGAGACATTTTTTTCTTCCACTGCCTTTAAATAATCTCCGTGCTGGAAATAATTCAGATCAAACTCCTTGGAAGCCCGGGCCGACCAAAGTCTTAAGGTGTTGACCGTATTATTATCGATATCCATCGATAGGTATATCGTAGGCAATGCCAATAACGCTCTGGGTATCCGTCCATTTGGTTTTGATATCTCCATCCGGCAGTTGTTTTTGCTTGACCCGGCCGTAAAACTGAACATTGTAACTGTATTCCGGGCGGGCAATTTCCCATGGATTACCGTATTTCAACCAAACTTCAGGTTGTTCGACCTGCCCTTTATCGTGAATCACCTGATCGAATATCCCGAATTCATAACGGATGCCGTAACCGTGGGCAGGAATTTCAAGGGCGGCCATGGAATCCAGGAAACAGGCCGCCAGCTGCCCAGCCCGCCATTGCCGAGACCCATGTCCGGCTCCATTTCAGCCAAATCGGACAGATCGATATTCAGCGCCGCCATGGCCGTTTTGGTCTGTTCGTACATGTCAAGATTGATCAAGGTGTTGATCAAGCCCGCCCCATCAGGTATTCGGCCGAAAGGTAGTAAACCCTTTTCACATCCAGATCATGGTACATTTGCTGGGTACGTATCCATCGCTCGATCATCCGGTCTCTGGCGGCCAGAGCCAGGGATTGATACAAGTCCCGATAAGTGGCGGTATATTGGTCTTTGGATAGAGAATATTCCAGGTGATTGGCGAATGACAGCTGAATACTATCGGGATCCATACCCTTTTTAAAAGTTCCCCAATTTTTAAATAAGATGCTATTCTTCATGACAGGTAAACTCCGTTTAGTTGATATACATGTGACAATCTGATCCTTTAACTTTGGGCGAATCGGTATGGGTTAAATCGGCCAAGACCTTGCGGTCTTTGGGATCAACAAAGGTGATGCGAAAGGTGTGAATGATGCCCTGGGTCGCTTTTTGAACGGAAGTGACTTTGGCATAGATATCGTTAAAACAGTGGACGTCGGTACAGAATTCGAATGTCATTTTTATATCAGTTAACGGGGGCAATTCTTTTTCTACAGTTGCGGTAATATGTGTCTCATTGATGGAGAGGGTCTTCTGTTTACGAAATCCGGCAGGACGACCTTGTCCTTGACGGTCCAACATTTAAATGAAATCCGAATGAGGGTCTGGTCCTGCGGACGGTATATGTCGGCGATGGATAGATTAAATGGCGCACCGATCTGAGTTACCGGGTAGCCGATAAGGGGTTTGCGAATGCCTTTCATCATGATGCTAAAAGGTGGATCGGTGTCGACCAGATGCTTAACCAGACGGTAGGTTGATTCGCCGATGACGACCTGTCCCCCTGTCGTCTGGGATTCCAGGCGTGAGGCGATGTTCACCGTCGTTCCAATAACACTGTACTTCATACGTGTTTCGGATCCGATGTTGCCCATAATCACCTCGCCGGTTTCGATTCCGACGCCCATCTCAAAGGGTGGAATACCTTCTTCGGCATTTTCCCGGTTGAATTCATACAGGGCTTTTTGCATAGCCAGCGCACAGGCCACAGCGCGAGCGGGGTCGTCATCGTGTTTTTCCGGTGCCCCGAAAATCGCCAGGATAGCATCGCCGATGAAATCATCGATCGTGCCTTCATGGGTATGAATAACTTCAGACATTCGGTCAAGGTACAGGTTGAGCAGGCGAACAAGGTCTTCAGGTTTGTGGGTTTCGGAAAGGCCGGTAAAGCCCCTTAAATCGGACATAAGGACCGTGGTTGTTTCTCGCCGCCCGCCGATTTTGCGGCCCGGGGGGATTCCAGAATTTCATCCACCACTTTCTTGGGCATGTAACGCCCGAAGGTATCCCGGATAAAGTTACCCCGGCGCGAACCGTTCCCCGGAGACCTTTAAAATCGAATCAAGCATTTTTGATCGGGTAGAGGCGATTTCCCTCGTTTCTCCTCGGGTGTCGTCGGTCAACGATATGGTACTGACTTGGCAATTCGTCTTCCATGAAACGGCGATTCTCCAAGGCGATGGTCTCCAAGGGCGTGATGATTTTTTTATCCAGAAACCGACGCAGGGTGATCATCATAAAGGCCAAAATAATGGAGATTAGGATAATGATTCGCAC
>CAWJQU010000007.1:0-48986 GCA_963845145.1 uncultured delta proteobacterium | reverse complement strand
CTGAACCACTGAAAACTTTTGACTGTCCACCATCTGGCTATCTTCAGGACTAAGCCCGATGGCCTCCCACTTCAAGCCATTATCCAAAATCGCAACCCGATGCTTATTGCCCTGACCTTTAAAGCTGCAACAACTAATGACTTGTGGAGTTGCTCCAAGTTATCCCCAAGTGAACCATCTGTTGACAAGATGCCGCCTGGGCTTGCATCGTTTTTGAAATAGTTCGCGGCGTAATCCCCAACCGCCTTGGCAGCGCCGAAAGTATCACGGAAAACAGACAACGGGCTGAAGCCGATAATACCCTCCCAATTCAAACCACGGATATGGAGAATATCAACGGAACGATACTTCTTTTCGTTGCCATTGCTAACATGGGTATATATTCATCACCTTAGCCCTGACTTTCCACGGTCACATTATCGGGATTAAGGGGCCATAGGGCCACCACCTCGCCCTGGTCGCGTTCAATATAGGCATAGGCATTGCCCCTCAAGGCCAGATGGCCGACAAGCATCTCACGAAGCTCAAACGCCGTCATCAACGGATTAGGCGAATCATGTAGTATGCCATATAAAGAAAAGTCCCGTGAGCGCCGTTTATTGCCGTCGGACAGGCGTTCATAGGTTATTAACGGTAAGGATGCAATCGATTCGGAAAGTACCCTTACACAAGCAAATACAGCCGGTATGCCCATTATTACCTGGTCTGTCAGTTTGACCCCTGAACTTGTTTCGGCACTATGAAAGGCGTCAAGATTCGCCCAATTTCTTTTGCGTCTTCTAAATAAATTTCGAAGTTTCATTTTAAATCCTTGGATTTCGGGTTTAAGCACCGGACACCCCAAATCATGCACTAATTCAGGGCGCCCGGATTTCGCCGGAAGGGGGTCCGGTTATGCTCGCTCGTTAAGACCAACCGCCCACGACAGCGTATCGCCATTTCGGGGAGTACAAACGTCGGACCACTGCGGCATTCCGTCAAATCTAACAATAGCCCGATAACTCATGAGGTCTTCTGTCCATCCGGGGATGTTTGATTTTTCAAGCCTGACATCCTTCCGAATCCCGATTGCATATTGGGAGAAATCAACGAACATGATGTCGTTTTCATCGCCCACGGCTGGCATATTACTTGATAGGACAACCGGCCTTCCCAACATGGTGAGGTTGCCGTTGTTATCGTTCAGGACCGGAAAATGCGATCCCGCTGTACCAATCGCCAAGGACATCGTCAGAAGTTGCGGGAGGCAGGTTTCGTTGCAAATGAATATTGCTTTTGACCGACCAGCTGGGTACATCCGGGCGAACATTTTTACGATGTTCTCATAAACGATGGTATCAGCGGCCTGTCCAGCCTCTTTGCTCACCTGAACCGCAGAGGACGCCCCACAAATCCCGGCAGGTTGCCCGGCACCGGTTCCATTCAGGAAATAGTAATCCATACCCCCAGGGGAATAGACTTCTTAATTGCCATGTTTAACTGAGCATCCAACCCTTGACCATCGTCAATAACTTCATTGGAAGCATCAACGAAAATTCCCGCTTTGTTTGCGGATAAGGTAATCGAACGAAGTTTCCCGGTCTGTTTGGAAAACGTGCCATTCTCCCCTTTGAACTCCATCGCAAAACCGCCGAAAAACTCCCCGGCGCTCTGGTCGGAACCATCCCAACCGGCTACGGTACGAGTCAATGAAGTCATGGGCCAGACAGTCGCTCTGGGCCTCACAATTTCAGATTGTAGGGAGTCATTCAGCCATTTAGCGGCTAATGGCTCTGGAACGGCAAAGCCCCCAGAACTCGAAACGCCTTCCTTGGACCCTAAATTCCCGAAGGCAATCTTCATCGACAACAAGATCCGTTTTTCCGAACATCCCGGCATAACTTCTGTCAGTCGCCGGACCACCCTCAAAGTCCATTTCCCGGTTCTTTTTATCGTCAATCTCAGGCTCGAAGCGGGTTTCCTTTTTCTTGCCATCCCGAACCGCATCCATCATTTCGATTCGCCGGTCATATTTCAGGACTTGTCCTTTAAGGTCATTAAATTTCTGAAACTCATCGTCAGACAGATTTTCAGTCATCGAAAGTTCCTGCATTTCGTCAATCGCTCTTTTTTTTGCTTTTAAAATGTCATTATAATCCATATTTGTTTCCTTTCTGTATGATCGCCCGATACCGGCCAAGGGATCAGCCCCGGCAGCTACCAGCGAGCATTCGTATGGCATCCAGCGTGTCGCCAGATATCCGGTTTTTGTTTTCTCTCGTTTCGTAATTTGATAGCCAATGGACAGGTTTTTCAAAATCCCGTCCTTAATATCCCGCCAGATTTCCATTTGGTCTCCGAAATCCGCAAGATACCCTTCAATTTACCGCCGATAATTCTAAGATTTTCGACAATCCCCACAGGGAGTTTGCTCCCATCATGGGCAGTGATTAAGGGCAGCGGCGACCGACTCAAATCAACGGCATCGGGCTCATGGGAAAGGATTTCTTCCCCATCAAACCTTTTTACTGGATATTCTGTGGATAAGGTCGCTTCAACCGTCCGGGCATCGGCCCGAATACTGCCAACATCAATTTTAAATTTTCGTGTTTCCATTTTTGCTCCTTTACAAACAAAAAGGGCCAAATGCAGTGGATGCGGCCACCGCATTGGCCCCTTCTGTCCTGGTTCCCCCGATAGCTATTCGGGAAAAGTTAAATTTTTTACATCCACATTATCTGTGGTTGAACTTTCTCCATAGTGTTTCGAATCGCACCATCAAGCCCCATGATACAGGCCACAAATGGGTCGATTTTTTCAGCGGATTTCTTTTTACTTGGTTTAATGTTCCCGGCGGCATCCTCTTCAACGACAACATTGCCAACACACCATTTCAAAACCGGGTTATCAGGAAAAACAATCTTTTTTTCCAGGATCAGTTTTAATAATTCTTTTGTGGGCGGCGACATATCCTTGAATCCCTGCCCAAATTGAATGACCGACATTCCCGAATCTTCCAAATTTTGACGGATTAAATGAGCGCCCCAGCGGTCAAAACAGATTCCCAGGATGTCATATAGCTGGGCCAGTTCATCAATTTTTTGTAATATCGGCCCGTACTCGATACAGGAACCCGCTATCGGTTCAATGAATCCCTGTTTCGCCCATTGCTCATATGGCACCTTATCCGTCTTGCTACGGTACCTGATACTGTCCCCAGGCACCCAGCAAAAGGGTAAGATGTAATATGGTTCATCATTTTCAGGGGGAAAGCAAAGAACGAATGCGCTCAGGTCCGTGGTACTTGACAGGTCAAGACCACCATAAAAGCCCGGCCGGCAAGGTCGGGTATATCCCCGATACAGGCATCAAAATCAGATGAATTGATAAAACAGCTTGTAGCATCCACCCTTTGATTCAAATATCAGTTCCGAAACACATTTTCCCTAATCGGTATCCGCTGTGCCTGTCCCGCGAATTGTCGCATCTCTTCCAATGACCTGAAATCACCCAGGGCCGGATTGCCAATCATGCCACGTTTGTTCATCCCAGGGGTCAGCGTCATCAGGGGCGGCAAAAATAGAGGCGAAAAAAGATGGGTGGGGGGGTAACACACCTTAATTGATTCCCTCGCCATAATCGACCAATTCAGACATGATATGATGGGGGTTCGGGCTTTGGGTACTGATAACGACCATCAACGGCTCTTCCCTGGCACCGGTTCCAGTCGTTAAATTATCGTATAATTCGCGGTCCCTGGCTTGGGCCAATTCATCGTACACCATAAAACTTGGACTCAACCCATGCGCTTTCCGGGCATCGGCTGACATCGCCCTATAAATCGAACCTGTAACTGAATCTACAATCTCTTTATAGAAAAACCTAATGTTACACCGTTCATCAAATTCGGGGACGCTTAGAATTATAGCTTCCAGTTCTCTGAAAATAATTGAAGCCTGTTCACGATCCGCAGCGGCCGAATAAACCTGACCCCGTTGCTCAGATTCCGGGCCGACCAAATGTGCTAAGGCAAGCGCCGCGGCAAGGGCCGATTTACCCATTTTTCGGGGCATCGTTAAAAGCGCCGTCCTGACAATTCGCTTGCCATCCACCTCTTTGTAAATGCCCTCAATGATTTCTCTTTGCCACGGCCTCAGTTTCAATCTTTGACCGGCAAGTTTCCCGGATGTAATGGGCAGGACTTCACAAAAGGCGACAACCTTTTCAGCACGGGTAAGACCCGGCTTTTCCCAAGGAGGCACACCCTTCCATGCTGGTTTAGATGTTCTCTCAGCGGCCTTTACAGCGCCTGTTTTTGGTCCTCTTTTGCCCATATTTGCAATCTAACTATATGTCTGCATTTCCACTCGGTCTCGAGTCGAAGGTTTCCGATGATTTTTTTGTCAATAACTGTAAACAACCGGCCGCTTGCCACGCCGACCGCGCTCAGCAATAGATTTTTTACCGTGGCATGAATTGCATAAGCTCTGTAAGTCCCCAAGATCCAATTTGGCACCACCGTCCCTTAAGGGGGTGATATGGTCCACCATGTCGGCGCCTTTAATGACTCCATGATCCAAACACACTTGGCATAATGGATGGTCAGCCCTGAACCATCGGGAAAATTTCGTCCATAGGTGCGAATGATAGAACCGGTCAGACCTGTAATCGGTTTCAGGCTTATGGCTTTCGCAATAGGTTTGACCAGCCGGAACGAGCGTTCCACATGGATATTTTTTACAGAATTTTTTAGCTTTTTGGGCCATTTGGGTTCAATTATTATTTGTTAATGTTTAACTTGCACTTTTGAGCGGTAATGTAAAGGTTTTTCTACATATTATGTGAATATAAATTGCCTAAAAGATGCCATTAAAGCCCTCAAATGAATATCGGCGCAGGTATCTCTCCGGCTTTTGGTTTTTGTATGCCTGAAGTCACCGCACCAGTCGTTTTGTTTAGTTATCGCCCACTGTGGATACGGTTGTTTGTCAAAATTTACCGGGGGGGCGTATCTGCGACACCGTCCTTGCGAGGTAGGTTTATTAATAGCACCAGCCGTCCAATAGTCACAATTTTTACATACCTTGTTGTCCATCTTTTATCTCCTATTTGTTGTTGATTTGGCCAAAATTGCCGCCGACACCCCAAAGCCCCTTTAAACCCTCGAAAACCCTAAACCCCATCGGGTCGGTCACGACCCCCTACATGGTATTACATGATACGCATACGCAAACGTTACCCTAAGCGGTATTTCGGGAAAATGGGTTAAACGTTTGTTTTTATTTGCCTTGTCCGTCATTTCGTCAAAACTCGTATGGGTAACGCAAACGTATGTGTGTCTAAGCCGTATGGGTAACGCTGGCGTATGTTGAAAAAATTCAATACGGGGTTGCCTCTTTTGGAACCCCCTGCGTAAGTCCCTCTTCCGTTTAAAAATGGGATCGTGTTTTGGGGTCCAGGTCTTCCAATGGTCAGACAGCCCATACACATTTTTATCTTTTTTATAGGCGCCGCCACGGTGTACAATTCTTATAAATCCGTGGGCCATTAGCTGGTCCCTCGCCCTGGTGAATCTCGGCACCGTCCAGTTGAATGGTGGGGCCAAAAGCTCTTTGTACGTCAACGTGATATCGTCTATATTTTCCACCACCATCGCGCCCTTGCCATTTTTACGGTCCTTGGGGAACGTGAGGCTCCGTTTCATCAAAAATAAAAGCATCAGGTATTGGGCCGACCCACTCAGGTTCACAAATGCAGGTGACTTGATCATCTCCATCTCGATACGGGTCCACTTACCGAACCCCCAGCCCTTGTTTTTATTTCCTGACATCTTCGGGCCGCACCCCTTCAGAATTGTATATCCATTGTCGTATTTCTTCTCGGATAAAGACCAACCGACCACCTGGCTTCCTAAACGGAATTTTCCGTCTCAATACCAAATTACGGACGGCACCTTCAGACCGATGAAGCGTATCCGCACATTCTTTTGTATTCAGTATTGAGAAGTTGTTATCCATTGCGTTTATTGAATAAAAGTTCCTCGGCAAACCGCATAAGAAGATAATCGCAATCGTAATATGAACCGGTCATCCCCAAGCTTTCGTGGGTAATATCCCGCCGCTTTATAAATTTATATTCTTCCAGCTTGTCACGCCGCATCCTAAAAAAGAGAACGCACTGGTTGAGCTCCTGTTCCAGGCTTTGTGTTAACCAGTCCTGGATAGGATACTCAGAGGCTCTCTCAGCGATGATATTGGCTATTTGAATACCCGCTGTGGGACCATAGCCCGCGGAATGTAAATTCCACATGGCGGCTATCGTGACGGCCTCGTACCAATCGTGTTGGCCAGCTTTCCCTCGTGCGGGTTTGTCTTTAAAGGTTATCAGCTTTCGGTGGGTCCACTGCTTGAGAACATTTCTGTCGAAAAAGGGAAGGACGTTTTCTATTTCTTTGAGAGTGAACTTCCTAGTGGTTATAAGTATAACCGGTTTTCAAAAGAAGTAAATAAAAAAATGAACAATTTTTCGATGTCGTGGAATATGTCGGAGGTTTGTCGGGATATGTCGTGGATTTCTGTACTTTCAGTGACATTCTGTGACTTTTGGCAGGAAACTAAAAAGGGCTTGCAAGTTACTGTAAATTCTTGCAAACCCTTGTGTTTGATATGGAGGCGGCATCCGGATTCGAACCGGAGAATAGCGGTTTTGCAGACCGCTGCCTTACCACTTGGCTATGCCGCCATAAAAAAAAATGGAGCGGGAAACGGGATTTGAACCCGCGACTTCGACCTTGGCAAGGTCGCACTCTACCACTGAGTTATTCCCGCTCGAATGGTCGTCTAACCCATCAGACGTTTTTTGTCAAATAAAATATCTTTAAACTTACTAACCGGTACCCTGTTTACACCAGGAAGCGGTACCTGCTAGCTTACGAAACCGGACAAAATAATCGATTCCCGACCAAAGGGTAAATATCAGGGCACCATACAAAAAAAATGTGCCGATGGCGTGCATATTTATCCCGAAATAGGGATAATGAAAAACCAGGGGGATAATGGCGGCGATTTGAAAGCCGGTTTTATATTTTCCCAGTTTAGATGCGGATAAATCCATCTGGTTTTCAGCAATGAAATTTCGAAGACCCGTTATGGCAAGTTCCCTCCCGATAATGATGCAAACAATCCAGCCTGACGCCCAGCCGAGGGAGGTTAACATAATAAAGGCTGATGAGACCAGAATCTTGTCCGCCAGGGGATCCATGATTTTACCAAAATTGGACACCAGGCCCATGCGTCGGGCAAAAAGTCCATCCAGATAATCGGTAATGGCAGCCGCACTGAATAATAGCGCAGCTACAAAAGTACAGAACCGGTTTGGAAACATCAGCAAAATCACCAATAGCGGCGTGGCCAGAATCCGATACATGGTTAAACTATTGGGGTGACTCAGCCTGGCTTTTAAATTTTTCCCTTCAAAGATCATTTCAAAATCACTTACCGTTTCGGGACTGTTCCAGTTTGTATTTTTCCAGACACGCCTGGCTGCAGAAGAAATAATCGCTGCCGCCATGGGACCAGCGGATACCCTCTCTCTGGGGTAAAGTAGACCTGACAGAACGGATCCTTGACCATGACGTCGTCAATGCGGCTTTGCTCGCGGCCATCCATTTTTTCTGCGGATGGGGCGCGGCCCATGATTTAAGCGACCGGTATAGCCCGTAACCGACCGCCAACAATATAAGAAATCTAATCATCGATTAATACGACCCGCTGCTCACCATCCTCAAGACGAAACAGCAGATCATGCCCATTTTTTGGTTTAATACCGGATGTATCAAATATGGATTTATATCACAAAGTGGTTGTAATACAAAGCGCCTTTTATGCATTCGTGGATGGGGCACTAACGAGATTGGGGGTCGAGATAATCAAATCACCGAATAAAAGAATATCCAGATCGAGTACCCGGGGACCGAATCGCATCGGAGATTCTTCCCTTCCGGCGCCCCGCTGGATAACCTGAAGCCTTTTGAGTAACTCATCGCGGTGATAAGGGTGTCTTGATGGAAAAAACCGCATTGATGAACCAATCCTGATCCGTGTAGTCCACCGGCTCGGTTCGGTAAAAAGGCGATCGGGCTACCAGGGCGGTATCACCGCAACTGGTAAGCGCAATAATCCCCTGCCGGCAATTTTCCAGTTTCCGGCCCAGGTTTGAGCCCACCGAGATATAAGCTATTGATTTTTCAATTCTGACACCCGGATGCCCCTTGACGTATGGTAGAAATCCGAACCCTATTATTCGCCCAACGGGTATTAGCCTTAGCCCAACGTGTCTTTTCCAAAACACCCCGGTAGATAACGCGAGCATCCCCTTTGAGATATACATTTTGATATTCATTGCCGTTTTTCGTAAAATACACTTCGAGGGGCAGGCCACTGCGGACAATCATACGAATGGGGCATCCAGCCCAAACAGTCGCGAAGCAATGATGGCACCGGCCACGGACCCGGTACCACAAGCCAGGGTCTCGGCCTCGACCCCCCGTTCATAGGTACGGATGGCAATGGTTCCATTTGCGCTGGATAAAATTAACGTTCGTCCCTTCGGGGGCATACTGCCGGTGATAGCGGATCAGCGGGCCGATGGATTCAACTGGATATTTTCCAGGTCTTCCACTGCAAGCACGGCATGGGGAACGCCCGTATTGATTCGATGGATCGATTCCGTTCGACCATCAACCTGGACTTTTTCAGCCAAATGAAGGTCTTGCTGGATCGGTCATTTTGACTCTTACCACATCTTCTTCCACTTCGGCCTGAATCAGCCCGGCCCGCGTTTCGAAACATACGTGTGCGCCACTCCGGCTTAAGCGGGCGAATCGGGCCGCACAACGGGCACCGTTGCCACACATGTCGGCTTCACTTCCATCTGCATTGAAAAATTGCCATCTGAAATCGGCAATATCGGAATCTTCAATGATGATCAACCCATCCGCGCCCACGAAAGCCTCGCCGGCAAACCATTTTTGCAAACTCGGAGAATCGTCCGACCACCGGCCGTTGCCCCCCGGTTGTCAATCAGAATGAAATCATTGCCGCTACCGCTCATTTTATAAAATTCGATGTCTTTCATGTGGTCCGTTTGTCCGTTTACCGGTTACCTAAGCTGTCCGGTCTATTTGAGGGCTTATCTGGCTAATTTATCCTGACCACGACCCGGTTGGAATCCGGCCCCCGTTGACCGTCTTTTGAAAAAGCCATCACTTTAAAAATGTATTGGTAACCTTTTTCGATGGTTTGCTGAGAAGGTCGCTGTTTTGCGATCGGGGTTACCCGCCATCAGTTCTTCGAAGTCCACCTCGGCGATCCGGCGAAATAATAGCCGGGCATCCATCACAAACCGGATCGGCCAGAGGAGGTGCTGCCCGTAAACAATAAAACCGCCCAGCCCGGCGGTACCGGTGGCTTTACCCGTAGGGATGGACCAGTTTAGGGTCACCTGGTCCTGATCCAGGATGAATGCAAGGTCGGTGACGGCCCCGGCGGGATGGATCTGGGAGGCACCGGCGATCCCTTCACACCGCAACCGGCCATGGTGACAGCGCCCAGGCCGAATCCCAGCATCAATAAAGACCAATTCATTGTCCATCCATTAGGTTTCATGGTTATACCTGTTTTTTTTAGCGATGCTTTGGCCGCCGCCAAGGCGGTTTTTACATTTTCAACGGCCGTACCGCCGGAGATATCCGGCGATTGACCATATTTTCCACTTTCAGGAAAGGGTAAATATCGATTCGGATCAGCGGCGAAATGACCTGCAACTCTTCCAGAGTCAGATCGTGAAGTTCTTTCCCCTTTTTAATCGCATCGGCCACAGCCCGGCCCGCTACCGCGTGGGCCTTTCGAAACGGCACCCCTTTGGACACCAGATAATCCGCCAGATCGGTGGCGTTTAAAAAACCTTCCTGGTCGCGGCCGCATGCATTCGATCTTCATTTATCTCGTATTTTCGGAAGCAAGCGCATATAGATATCAAGACATGCGGATAAGTGTATCAACACTGTGAAATAGTGGCCCTTGTCTTCCTGCATGTCCCGGTTATACGACAGGGGCAGGCCTTTCATCAAAACAACATTGCATCAGATCACCGAAAACGCTGCCTGTTTTACCCCGCACCAGCTCAGGAACATCCGGATTTTTTTTCTGGGGCATGATGCTGCTGCCCGTCGTAAAGGCATCGGAAATTTCGATAAATCCGAACTCCGATAGTGGACCACAGAATAAGCTCCTCGGACAACCGGCTCAAATGCGTCATGCACATGACCGCCCCGGCCAGAAACTCGATGATGAAATCCCGATCGGAAACGGCATCGATGCTGTTTTTAGTCACTTTGGGAAAATCAAGGAGGGTCGCCACATACTCCGGATCGATGGGATAGGTGGTGCCGGCCAAAGCCGCCGCACCCAGACGGCATGACATTGATCCGTTTAAAACAGTCGTTAAATCGCTCGCGTGTCCCGGGTGAACATTTCATAATAAGCCATCAGATGGTGGGCAAAAAGAACCGGCTGGGCCCTTTGCGTATGCGTATATCCCGGCATGACGACATTCAAATGCGCTTCGGCCAGGTCAACCAGAACCGTGCCCAACTGATGCAATTGGCCATGATCCCCTGAAACGGCATCACGCAGGTACATTCGAATATCCAGTGCGATCTGGTCGTTTCGGCTTCTGCCGGTATGCAATTTCAGAGCGGTATCGCCGATCAACGCCTTCAACCGCGACTCAATATGCATGTGAATATCTTCCAGGCGATCGGTGTATTCAAATGCTCCCGTTTGGATCTCTTCACGGATTTGGTTCAGTCCTTCGGCCATTTGCTTCGCTTCTTCTTTTTGAATCACTCCGGTTTTGGCCAACATCCGGCAATGGGCGATACTTCCCTCAATATCCCAGGGTAAAGCCGCCGATCCGTTTCGATGGAAGATGTGAACGCTTCCACCGCTTATCGGTTGCTCGCTGAACCGCCCTTCCCATAATTCTTACTCAAACCGATGTATATCGTCCTTTCTCTATGTCTCCGGGCTTACCGGTTTACCGGTTTACCGGTCTATCCGACTCACTGGCTTCCCATCCACTGGCCGATCCGGCGCAGGCGGACTATCCGCCAAGTACTCTCATCCAGACAGTCGACCAGGGCATCAATCTCTTTTCGGCCGACAATCAAAGGCGGCGCAAACCGAAAATTTTTTCCTGAACCCCGTTGATCAAAAACCCCTTTTCAAGGCAAGCCTGTACCACGGGCCCGGCCTCTTGGTTCAATTTCATCCCGAGCAGCAATCCCATGCCGCGGATATCCACAATGGAATCATGCCGGGCGTTCAATTCTTCAAGTTTTTTCTTAAAATAATTCCCGATCTCTTTGGATTTATTTATAATTTTCTCTTTTTCAATTGTCCGAACAACCGCCAGCGCTGCGGCGGTTACAAGAGGCGTACCCCGAAAGTGGAGCCATGGCTTCCTGCCGTGAAAGAAGCGGCCACCGTTTCGGTCGCCAGCATGGCACCGATGGGCAAGCCGTTTCCAAGGCCTTGGCCAGGGTCATGATATCCGGTGTGAGGCCGAAATGTTCGTAGGCAAACAACCGGCCGGTTCGACCCATTCCCGTCTGAATTTCGTCTAAAATCATGAGGGTGCCCGTTTCATCGCAAAGCCGACGGACCGCAGCCAGATAGTTTTCATCAGGAACACGAAGCCCCCCTCACCCTGAATCGGCTCCAAAAAAACCGCCGCCGTGTCGGAACCGATCTTTTTTTGAAGGGCATCGATATTATTGAAGGGAACAAAATCGAACCCTTCTAAAACCGGCGCAAAACCCTTACGAATCTTTTCCTGGCCGGTGGCCGAAAGGGTTCCCAGGGTTCGGCCGTGGAAAGACCGTTCCATGGCAATGATGCGATATCGGTCCGGCTGATCCCGATCCTTGAAATATTTTCGTGCTAGTCTTTATCGCCGCTTCGTTGGCCTCGGCGCCGCTGTTGGCGAAAAACACGCGATCGGCAAAGCTGTGCCCGGTTAACCATTCCGCCAGTTTCACCTGAGGTTCGGTATAGTAAAGATTGGATGTGTGCACCAGGGTAGCCGCTTGCTCGGCCACCGCTTTAGCCACGGCCGGATGGGCGTGGCCCAGACCACACACGGCAATTCCGGCAATAAAATCGACATACTTTTTACCGGATTCATCATACAGGCAACAGCCGTCTCCCCTTGTAAAAACGACGGGAAAACGTTTGTAAGTCGTGGCCAGCACCTTTTCGGCAGTGGTGATAGTGGTTGATTGGGTCATGTCGTTACGAATGCTCCTTAAAGAATGTACCGGCTCAAGTCCTCATCATCCTTGATATCTTTTAATTTTTCATTCACCACCGTCGCATCGATGATGATGTCGGTTTTGGGCATATCCGGTGAATCGAATAAAATATCTTCAAGTAGGTGCTCCATCAGGGTGTGCAACCGCCGGGCACCGATATTTTCCGTCATGTCATTGACTTCTTCAGCCATGGCGGCAATCAGATTCACGGCATCGTCTGTAAACGTCACCGCAAGTTCCTCGGTTTTCAGAAGTTCCCGGTATTGCAAAATCAATGCATTTTCCGGCTCCACCAGAATGCGGGCAAACTCTTCTTTGCCCAATGAATCCAGTTCCACGCGAATGGGAAAACGGCCCTGCAATTCGGGAATCAGATCGCTGGGTTTCACCGTGTGAAACGCGCCGGAGGCGATGAAAAGAATATGATCCGTTTTGACGGGTCCGTACTTAGTCGTCACCGTTGAGCCCTCCACAATGGGCAACAGGTCACGCTGAACGCCTTCCCGGGAGATATTCGGCCCGCTACCGCCGCTGTTCCCGGTGATTTTATCAATCTCATCCAGAAAGATTATACCGGTTTGCTCCACCCGCGAAATGGCTTCCTTGACTATTTTTTCCAGGTCCACCAGGTTTTGGGCTTCTTCCTGGGCCATGATACTCATCGCTTCAGGGACCTTGACCTTGCGGCGCTTGACATTTTTAGGCATCAGGCCGCCGAGCATATCCTTGAAGTTGATTCCCATCTCCTCCATGCCGACATTGGAAAACACTTCGACCATGGGAGACGCCCGATCGGAGACATCTAGGTCGACATAGCGATTGTCCATTTTTCCCGCCCGCAGCATGGATCGTAATTTCTCGCGCGTGGAAGACCCGGCATCATCGGTGGCGATTACCAGCTCGATAGGGGACTCTTTGGGCTCCCCGTTTTTTTCCGGGTCGCGGCTGCCGGATTTTGGTAAAAGCAAATCAAGCATCCGTTCTTCGGCAATACGAAAGGCTTTGTCTTTGACGGCCTCCTGGGCGCGAACTTTGCCCTGATTAACACTCAATTCAAGAAGATCGCGGATCATCGATTCCACATCGCGGCCCACATACCCCACTTCGGTAAACTTTGAGGCTTCAACCTTTGAAAAGGGCGAATCTGTAAGCGCGGACAGGCGCCGGGCAATTTCCGTTTTGCCCACCCCCGTGGGGCCGATCATAATAATATTTTTGGGTGCGATTTCATCCCGCAACGGGGGCGGCACCTGCTGTCGCCGCCAGCGATTTCGCAGGGCAATGGCGACGGAGCGCTTGGCCTTGTCCTGACCGATGATATACTTATCGAGTTCTTTAACAATATTTTGAGGGGTTAAGTCTTGCATGGTTTATTCACGTCTTCGTAGGTAGTTTTTTGATGGTGATGGTGTCGTTGGTATAAATACAGATCTGGCCGGCAATACGCATGGCCTCAACCACGATGGTTTCGGCCGTTAATTCGGTACTGGCAATCAAGGCCATGGCGGCGGCCTGGGCGGCAACGCCGCCTGAGCCGATAGCGATCACCCCTTCGTCGGGCTCGATCACATCGCCGGTTCCTGAGATCAAAAACATCCGCTCACCGTCAACGGCAATCATCAAGGCCTCGAGACGACGCAGATATTTATCGGTCCGCCAATCCCGGGCCAGCTCCACCGCCGACCGGGTCAAATTTCCATTATATCGCTCAAGCTTGGCTTCAAGCCGCTCCGACAAATTGAGCGCGTCGGCGGTCGCACCGGCAAACCCCACAATAATCCGATCATTGTAGATCCGTCGGACCTTCTTAGCACGATGCTTAATAACATGGTCTCCCAATGTCACTTGACCGTCCCCGGCAACAACCACTTCATCCGCATCGCGTACGGCTAAAATCGTGGTACCGCGGAATCGGGGTTTTCCATTATTTTCGCTTTGACTTAACGGCGTGCGTGCCATGTCATTTTCCTTAAACGCTATCTATTTTCTGGGGTGGGCCTTGTCATATGTGGCCATTAACCGATCAATGCTGACATGGGTGTACCGCTGGGTGCTGGATAGGCATTTATGTCCCAGCAGTTCCTGGACGACTCTTAAATCGGCACCGGCATCCAGCATGTGCGTGGCGAAAGTATGGCGCAACGCATGGGGTGATATCGGTGTGGTCAGTCCACAATCAGCCGCTATCTTCTTTAAAATACGATCCATGGAACGGGCCGTTAAGCGCGCGTACCGATGATTCAGAAACACAGGTCCGTCGGTAGCCACACCCATCCCGGCCTTTTCCGCCAACCGTTCACGATACGTTCGCACCGCTTCGATGGCCGTACGGCCTAAGGGTACGATCCGTTCTTTACGCCCCTTGCCGAGCACCCGCACCGTGCCTTTTTCTGCATCGATGTCCATCATATTCAACCCGGCCAGTTCGGATACACGCAACCCCCCGGAATACATCGTTTCAAACATGGCCCGGTTGCGGCATCCCAGCAGGGTACCAGTATCGATGGAATCCAGCAGGCGAAACATATCGTCCACAATCAAATAGACGGGAATCGCATGCCCCTGCTTAGGTGTCAGAATGCCGTCGGTCGGATGGCCGTGGGTGATTCTGTGCTTTTCCAAAAATCGAAAAAAGGAGCGAATGGCGGACAGTTTTCGAGCGATGCTGCTTTTTTGGTGATGGCGATGCAGATGCACCAGATATTTTCGAATCGTCCAGGCATCAATTTCGTCAAGGGATTGGGCCGACCCATTTGAGTTAGCCCCATCGGCCGTCGCCACAAAGTCGGCCAAGGCCGACAAATCTTTTTGATATGCCCGGCAGGTATGCAAAGAATAGCCCTTCTCGGAAACAAGGGATTCTATAAACTGCTCGATCAGCCTGTATGACGCAACAGATTTCAATGGCTGTCTGCCCTTTGCATACGCCCCCACCTTAGAAACAGTATCCGACCTCCCGACTTCACGCCGGTGCTACGCTAAACCCATCATCGCTTCCAACTCATCCCAGTTACCGACTTCCATAAAGGGGTGAGCCTTCCGATTCCAGGGTTGTCTGAATACCACCGGCACGACCCCGGCCAAATGAATATCAAAACAGGTTTCGAGCCGATCCTCGACAAAATAGGAGATACCCCGCTGGGTGAGCACCTCTGTTTTGACATCGTAGGAACCGGTGGGAATAATCTCTAATCTGTCCGCATTCAAAGCCAGCGTCTGCTGAAGCCAGTCAGCCACTGGTCCCACATGGGGCCGGGCCGTAATGAAGACCAATGGCCCATACCGTTTACCCAGGCGCCGTAAAACATTCGGAGCACCCAAGATGGGTTCTAACGGATCGGTATAGCACCCGTCCTGAAGCCGGTCGACAATATCGACGATGGTATCTTCATCCATATCGATACATTCCGACAGATTATAACAGGTAAAATCTTCGTAGGTCAGGTGGTTGATGCGATGGACATCCCGGGCAATCTTAAGAAACAGGTTCATGGTGTCCGCCACAACGCCGTCAAAATCGAACGCAACGGATTGTGGGTCAATCATACGGCGAACCGTTGTCTCTTTACCGGCCGAGTCCGGCTTATCAGGCTGCCGCACGTCGTGTTTTTTTCTTTAAACGCGACGCCCGCTTACGAAAAACAACCGCCATTTTTTTATCTTTTTTATCAACGGCCGCCGCTTCCAGGGCGCGTAATTTACGAAGTTTGCGCTTGATTTCACGGACCGAGCCGCGGGACTTTCGTACCTGATCCTCCTCGATTCCCCGGGCCTTTTTGATCGCTGAAATCAACTCGGGTTTATTCATACCATGCGCTCCGGTTATTTCCGAAATCTGTTTGGCGGCATCGCGCAATTCGGTTGCGGTCATCTTCTCCAGGGGTTTTTCCTGATCTGCTTTTTTATCCTTGGCCATTGATCTGCTCCGTTTGGGTCCCTTTTGTTAGGGCTAAAATGACAAGCGGAGGCCTTACGCCCCCGTCTGCAAATGATGGTGATGTGTAACCAGGTCTTGAATTACATTTTTCGTTTTACAACCATTCGTTTTACAACCACTGGGTGCTGATTAATAAACAGTACCCATAAACGATTTTATTTAATAATTACCCATGGTCCTGTCAATAGAGATCATCCCGGGAGCATCATTTTTCTTTTCCAGTTGTTCCGCCAGTTGGATAAACGGTTTAAAAAGGTCGATGGGCACCGGAAAAATGGTTGTTGTATTGTTTTCGGCCCCCAGCTCTCGCATGGTCTGCAGATACCGTAATTGCAGGGCCATGGGATGGAACTTCATGATTTGGGAGGCCTCGGCCAACTTGTTGGCCGCCTGAAATTCGCCTTCCGCGTTAATAACTTTGGCCCGCCGCTCACGCTCTGCCTCGGCCTGTTTGGCCATGGCCCGCTGCATTTCCTGGGGCAGGTCGATGTGTTTTAGCTCCACCGTGGCCACTTTAATCCCCCATGGGTCCGTATGGGTGTCGAGAATTTCCTGCAATTCATTGTTAATTTTTTCGCGGGCCGACAAAAGTTCATCCAATTCAGCCTGGCCGCAGACGCTTCTTAGAGTCGTCTGGGCCAATTGGCTCATGGCATAATGATAATTTTCCACCTCTACAATGGCTTTATTGGGATCGATGACCCGATAATAGATCACGGCATTGACCTTGACAGACACATTATCCCGGGTGATGACATCCTGGGGATCAACGTCGAACGCCAACAGGCGCATGCTTACCTTCACCATCTTATCGATAATCGGAATCAGAATGATCAGACCCGGCCCCTTGGCGTTGAATCAGCCGGCCGAGACGAAAAATAACGCCCCGCTCATACTCTTTGAGGATCTTGACCGCCGACCACAGAAACATCACCACGAGCGCGGCAACGAATAATGAAGGTATACATTTTAACGCTCCTTATGGTTTGTTGCCACTTTAGTGTGACCTTGCGACGTTCTCCTACCCGATAATGGTTCAACGGCAACTACCAAGTTGCGAATACCCGTAATACGTCACTTTTTCGCCCTCATTCACAGTGACATCGGCCCGTGCCCGCCATAATTCCCCATGGACGAATACCTTCCCAGTGGTCGATCGGCGGATCAATCGTTTGGGCATACCACACCGATCTCGCCGATCAAACCTTCCGCGCCGGTCCGCGTCGGGGTTTCTGGGCGCGGAAAACCAAAGCGGCAGCCACAACGAAAAACATCGAAATAAGGCCAGGGTGGGAAAAAGGACCTGCCAGGAAACCCGCATGGCCGCCCCAGGGTATCGAAAAGCATCAGCGAACCCATGAGCAAAGAAATAATTCCCGCAACACTCAACAACCCGTAACTGGTCAGCTTCATCTCCATGATGAAGAAAATCATGGCCAGGATAATCAGCAACACGCCGGCATAATTTACCGGCAGGGTCTGCATCGCGAAAAAAGGCCATCACCAGTGAAATTCCGCCGATAACACCAGGAAAAATCGCCCCCGGATGGGACAACTCAAAATAAAGCCCCGCCAGACCGATCATCATCAGGATATAGGCAATATTCGGATCGCTGATAGTTTTAAGAATTCGGGTGCGCAATCCCTCATGGATGGTTATTCGTTGGGCGCCATCGAGCTTCAACTCCCCTTTCCCTTTAATCTCGCGCCCATTGATCTGGTCGATGAGATCATCCAGGTCCCGGGCGATCAATGTCGATGATATTGTTTTCAAGTGCTTCGGTTTCCGTTACCGCGACACTTTCCCGCACGGCCTTCTCAACCCAATCGGCATTACGGCCCTTTTTTTCAGCAACGCTTCTGGCATGGGCCACCATGTCGTTGGTGATCTTCCGGGTCATGGTTTCATTGGCTTCTTTCCCTGCCGATACCCACCGGATGGGCCGCACCGATATTGGTTCCGGGCGCCATGGCGGCAATGTCCGCCGCCATGGTAATCATCACCCCGGCCGATGCAGCCCGGGCACCGGGGGGTGACACATAAACAACCACGGGGATCTTGCTGGAAAGAATGTCCATGACAATCTGACGCATGGATTCGGCCAGCCCACCGGGCGTATCCAGCGAATAATGATGCAGGCGGCTTGGGACGCCTGGGCCGTGGCGATGCCATCACTAATGAATTCCGCTATGGCCGGGCTAATGGCCGATGATACGGTCAATACATAGATGTCACCGCTGGTATCAGTCCCCTTCTTCAGCCATAGCCGGAAATGCCAAACCCGAAAAGGCCAAGAATAGGACAGCCGCCAGTGCCAATAAAAACTTTTGTTGTATGGCGAACGGTTTCTTTTGCATGCGTGCACTCATGGTCCTAATTGCCATGATAAGGTAAGCGAAATCATAACTGCCAAGCCCGGAATGCCGGATGTGCCTGAAGACCTGGTTGGTCAAAGTTTATAACAGATCGCCGGCGCCTCAAACGGGTCGGGAGAATCGTCCAACGATTTTATTTATCCGCCTGTTTCATGGCCGCCATCAATTTCTGCATATCCTCCCATACCTCGCGCTTCTTCTCCGGGTTGTGCAGCAGATAGGACGGATGAAAAGTCGGCATCAACGGGATCCCCTGATAGTCGAAAAAATTGTCCTCTCAAGCGAGAGATGGGCCGGTCGGTCTGAAGCAGGGTTTGGGCGGCAAATTTGCCTAAAGCACAGATGAAATCCGGTTGAATGGATTGGATCTGCTGGAGCATAAACGGCGAACAGCTGTCTCTACTTCATCGGGAAGCGGGTTCCGGTTTTTGGGCGGCCGACATTTTAAGACGTTTAGAATATATACCGTCTCCCGGGTCATTTCAATGGCGTGAATTATTTTTGTGAGCAGCTGGCCGGCCGGACCGACGAAGGGCTCACCCTTAACGTCCTCTTCATAACCGGGGGCTTCCCCCACAAATACGAGCCTGGCCCTGGGGTTTCCGCTGCCGAAAACGATCTGTTTCCGCGATTTAGGCCAACCCGCATCGCTGGCAATTGCCCAGTTCTTTACGAATACCGGCAAGGTTGGATTGGGCCGGTTGTGAACCCGGCGGTAATTTAGGTTTCGACCAGGCGTCTAGACGCGCGAGATTCTCGTCACTACAGGTAAATCCGGAACATCCCGTTTGTTTTAAAAACCGAAACGAACGGGTTAGCTCATCAATTGTTTCTATCAGTTGTGTGGCCGTCATCGGTTTCACCCACTATTCGAAGGACATGATCCAGGAGGGTATGGGCGACATCATCCTTGGACATGGCCGGCAAGGATTCAATGGTGCCGTCGGGGAAAAATAGATTGACCGTATTATTGTCCGACTCAAACCCGGCATCTTTGGCGCCGATGAGATTGCCCACGATCATATCGAGATTTTTTTCTTTAAGTTTTTTCTCGGCATTCTCTTTTAAATCATTGGTTTCAGCAGCAAAACCAACCAGTATTTGTTGTTTTTTATTGTCACCCTGTTTTTTGATTAAACCCTGTTTTTTGATTAAACCAAGGGATTTTAAAATATCCTCATTTTTGACCAACCGCAGGGTCATTTCATCCTGGGTCTTTTTAATTTTACGGCGGGCTTCTGTTTCCGGCCGGTAATCGGATACGGCCGCTGTTTTCACAACCACATCCATATCTTCAAAATGGTCCATGACGGCCGCCGCCATTTCCCGGGCGGTACTGATACGGATGACGGTTACATCAATCGGGTCGGGCAATCCGGTGGGACCGGTGACCAGCGTGACCGCCGCGCCGCGCTGTCTTGCAGCGCGGGCGACGGCAAATCCCATTTTGCCCGATGACGGGTTCGAGATGAATCGTACCGGATCAATTGGCTCCCTTGTGGGGCCGGCGGTAACCAGCACCCGTTTCCCTTGAAAATCGTTGGGCGCCAAAACCGATTTGAGCTTTTCAACAATGTCGGCCGGGGCGGGCAATCGGCCCGGACCAACCGTGCCACAGGCCAGCTCGCCCGAGGCCGGGTCCATAATGTTGTACCCATCCCGCCGCAACCGGTCCAGATTTCGCTGGACCGCCGGACTTTGATACATATGGGTGTTCATGGCCGGGCAAATCAGGACCGGTGCCGTAACCGCCATCATCAGGGTGGTCAGGGCATCGTCGGCGATCCCGGCGGCCAGTTTGCCGATCACATTGGCCGTGGCCGGCGCAATGACGACAACCTCGGCAATTTGGGCCCATTCAATGTGATGAATGGAAGCGCCGGGCGCTATTTTCAAACAAATTCCGAAGCACGGGTTGACCGCTTAACGCTTCAAAAGTGACCGGACCGACAAAATGTTCGGCATTGGCGGTCATCACCACACGCGTGTGCCCACCGGCGTCCTGTAACAGACGCAGCATTTCAACACTTTTATAAGCCGCAATCCCCCCACTCACACCGAGAATGATATGCTTATTTGCTATCAATGTCCGATCCTACGATTTGTCGACGGTAACACCGCTACTCTTTCAGCAAGCCCGATTTTGATGTTTCCTGGGTGGTTACCCAGATTTTCACTTTCGTAAACAGTGTATGCGACATCATCTCAATCATGCCCCAGCGGGCCTGTTTTTGAAACAACAACATGGAATTGGGTGTTTTGACGGATCCGAGTTGAGACCAGCCGTCTTTGAGCATATTGTTTTCAAAAAACGCAATGAGCGAGTCACTGTCCACACCGCCCTTTGAGTACAAGCACACCGGCGGACAGATCACCGGATTTAAACAAAAACGACTCTTTTTTAACGACCTTTAACTCTTTTGGGACCAGCACGTCGCCAAAATCATAATAGACCGGCATGGGCCCGGTGGGTCGGGCGGACGTTCCGCTTTTTTTCTTTTGAAAATAGGGCGTACATCCAGTGGCCAAAAAGAAAAAGCAAAACAGGATGCATAACAAAGTCAAGACCGGTTTTGCCGCCGAAAATAGTTCATGGGGTCAACCTCCTCAAAAATAAAAATTATGGGTTAAGTGTGTTTCGGATTGTCATCAAATGCTATCGTCTGGCCTCTTTCTTGTCAATTATGATCGGCCCTTAGTCGTCGAAGTCTCCCTCTTCGCCCTTGTCGGAACAGATATCCTTTGCTTTAGCCTGGATTTTTTCGGGCGTCCAGTCGGCCGGGTTTTCGATCCGCTCCGCTTTGGGGCCCGGATTGTGTGAACCGGTTGCCAGAATATCCGCAATGACCAGCGGGGCAGTATCGCCACTATTTAGAACATTGACCAGCATATTGTAGACGAAATCCTCTACCCGCTTCACCATCCGCTCACGAATATCGGCCGGCTGGCCGAGCAGTCGGTTCTCAAACGGAAGATTGAGTTTTTTATAATTGCCACCTGAAAGCCCGTTCTCTTTGGCATGAGCAACCATAGCCGCCCACATCTCCTCAGTCATCCCCTGATCTCGAACCTTGATGAATTGACCGTCGTCATCCAAGATCGCGTTACCGTAATCATTGACCTCAAGGCCCCAGGAGATCATCTGCAGTGCTGTGGCCACATTGGCCTTGGTGGTGCGGGTCTTTTGGGCAATGTCACGCAAACGATCCGAATTGTTTCCCGAAGTGCCATGCTGAGCCCCGGACACCTGATAGGGTTCGAGGGCCTCATGAATCTTTTGGGTCAGATCTACCTGAATTCCCTGGCCGCTGGCTTCAATGCCATGGGTGGTGCCGTTGTTCAGGGCAATCCAGTCCGGAAAGATACCGTGGGCATTCAGCCCCTGAATCAGAAAAAGCGCCTCGTCCACGGTAGACAGGCCGGTCTTTCCCTTGATCTCACCAATCTCGGTTTCAAAACCAGCCCAATCGGGCACCTGCGGGATGAGTTCGATACTGGCCAGCAGATTCTGGTCATCGGGCATATGGGACGGATCGATGGCAATGGAGGTCATTCCCGCTTCGAAAAGGGTGGGAATCTCGATTTTGGCCGGCGCCACATCGTCGGGCGTTTTGATGCCGTAGTGGTCCGCATGGATCGCCACCGGAATGGTAATGTTCAACTCATTACAAATGGCGTCGACTTGACGCGCGATATTCCAGTAATTTACCGCGCAATAAGCGCTGGCACCGCCCTCGGATCGGGCAATTTCGATAATCAAGGCCGCATTGGCCCGCTGGGCGCCCCGCAGGGCCCCGCGAATAACAAATTGGTTTCGGCCATTGGCTGCCATGGCGATGGCGCCGCCCTTTTTACGCATGGCCCGGTCAATATATTTTCCGCTGACGATTAACGCCTTGGAATTGGGAAACAGGCGGACGACGTTGGGTGGCCGCCCCACTCGATCGGCTTCATCATACCCATCAGGATAACCCGGTGTGTTTGTCGGCATGTCACGACCTCCTTTTACTCATTTTAGATTTTAGGGGACAATTTTGGGTTTTACCTACCGGTTTGAAAAGAAACGATGTCAATGTTGCGAAGTCGATCCAAAATGACCGACCATTTTCCATGTGAAACAGGTTTTTACTTTCCCTGAATCAAAAAGATAGGAGATTGCCGAAGACTTTTCAAGGCCAAATTATCCTTATTAGTGAAAATGGTCATCTTGATATTCATCCGGATAATCATCGGGAGGGTCGAAAAATAGGATAATCGCAAATAAAATTTAAAAACCATGGTTGATATTTGCGATTGCCCTGGGTCGAAAAAGCGAACCCATTGACATTTTAGTCGAATATTATCAAGATCAGTGGCAAAGATAAAAACAGTCTGCGGAGAAAAAACGGCAACCAACCCATAACACCCGAGGCGCACGTGGAACCGACGACCCCCCCTTCCCTATTCAGCAAAGCCATGCTTCACCATATTTTTCATTTTTTCCGTGAAGGAATTTGGCGAATTCGCCTGGCCGATTTACCTCGCCACAAGGCATCCTTGATTCGACTGGGTCGAATTATTCTTTTGTCATTGCGGGGCTTTCACAAGGACCGGTGCCAGTTGAACGCTTCGGCCCTCACCTTCTACTCCCTGTTATCCATCGTCCCGGTGGCGGCCATGATCTTTGGTATCGCCAAAGGGTTCGGTTTTGAAAAAAACCTTAAAACCCAATTGTTAGAGCGTTTTTCCGGTCAACAAGAGGTGGTGACCAATGTCATCAGTTTTGCCCAGGCCATGCTGGATAACACCAAGGGCGGTATGATTGCCGGAATCGGCATCGTGGTATTATTCTGGACGGTCATCCGGTTAATGGGCAACATCGAACGGTCTTTCAACGATATCTGGGAAATCAAAAAAAACCGTTCTTTTGGGCGTAAATTCGCCGATTACCTGGCATTTATTCTGCTCACGCCAGTCCTCTTTTTTCTTTCGGCCAGTACCACGGTTTTTATAACCACCCAGATCACCCAAATCACCCAGCAGGTCACCCTGCTTGGGGCGGTGGCCCCGGTCATTTTTTTCCTGTTAAAATTTCTCCCCTATGTGTTGGTCTGGATCCTATTTTCGCTGGTCTATATGCTGATGCCCAATACCCGTGTTCAGTTTAGTGCGGGCCTATTCGGTGGCATTGTCGCCGGTACGATCTTTCATCTGGTCCAATGGGGCTATATCGCTTTCCAGATAGGCATTGCTAAAAACAATGCCATCTACGGTAGTTTTGCGGCCTTGCCCCTGTTTCTCATCTGGCTTCAGACCAGTTGGTTGATTGTCCTTTTCGGCGCGGAACTGGCTTATGCTTACCAAAATGTCAATACCTATGAATTCGAGCCCCATCGGCAAAAAATCAGCCATCGCCATAAACAGCTCGTCGCATTGCGCATCGTGCACATGGTGGTCGATCGTTTTCAATCGGGCCGGCGACCGCTGACCGTATCCGAGATTGCCGGGAATCTCCATATTCCCGTTCGCCTGGGCCGACAAATCGTCACCGAATTCGTTGAGTCCGGCATATTGTCTCAGCTGGAAGCCCCCCCATCCGGAGAACCCTCATTCCAACCGGGTATCGATACGGATCGCCTGACCCTCCATCGCGTGATACAATCATTGGAAACCTTTGGCGATGATCAGACACCGCTTATCGAGGATGCCTCAACCCAAAAACTGGCCGGCACCCTTGAAACCATTGATACAACGATTCAACAGCTACCCGAAAACCTTCCTTTAAAGCAGTATACTCCCGACACGGTATGAATAAACGACCTTTCGATCTGATTCTTTTCGATCTCGGAGGTGTACTGGTCGAACTGGGGGGTATTCAGCAATTACTCTCCTGGCTGGAAGGCCGTTTAACGGTCACCGAAATGTGGGAGCGATGGCTTTCATCCCAAACGGTTCGAGCGTTCGAAGCCGGTCAAACCACACCGCAACAATTCGCGGCGGCCATGATTGGGGAATTCAAACTGCCGGTATCGGCCGCGCGCTTTTTGGCTGAATTCAAACAATGGCCGAAACAACCTTTTGCCGGTGCGAAAAAATTGCTGGCCAATCTGGGCAAACAATATACCCTGGGTGTTCTTTCCAACACGAACGAACTTCACTGGCAACGGATCGAGGTCGAGATGGGACTCATTCCGTATTTCGATTGGGTCCTGCCCTCCCATTGGACCGGCCGTTTAAAGCCGGATATCGATGCATTTTCTAACGTTGTCGCGGTGACTGGCCACTTGGCTGAACGGATTCTCTTTTTCGACGACAATCGAATCAATACGGACGCCGCTAAATCCATTGGGTTTAATTCACAACTTGTATCGGGCGTGGCGGGGGTGGCCGAAGTTCTAAAGACATGGGGGCTTTGAGCTTGGCAATCCGAGGCCGGCGGGCCTGACAAAACCTCATCCATTCATTTCACTTATTACAATAACATCCAGTAATTTCTATACTATTTAGATATCGTTGCATTAAGCAAATCTAAAATATCAGGTATCTTCTTCACCCACAACAACCGAAGAAAGGGTACCGGTTTGGTGGGCTTCAGCGATATGGTGATGGATTCGGGGTGATCGATAAAATCCACCAGAACGGCTAACATTTGGCGGACACGATCATTTGATTCCGTTTTAAGAAGTTGGCCGAGCTTTTCTTTGGCGCGAAAATGATAGGTTTCGGGTTGGCCGCCATCTTGAGTATCGGTACGCTGAAGCGCGCGCTTAAGGAAAGAATCATCCGCGTAGGTCAACCTCCCTTGGGCAAGGCCGGCCATGGGCATCGCCATGAGCATCGTGGCAACATCGGGTCGGTTGTCTTGGCTGACTAGTTTGTCTAAATCCAGATTGGTCAGTGATAGATCGAATCGGACACTTCCCATCTGGTTGGCCCGAATGGTTACGTCATTCAGATTCAGTATCTTATCCGCGTTATCATAGGTGTAGGCCAGCGAAATCAACCCGGCAATGTTGCGATATCCCATGGCTTCGAGTTCGGTACGAACCGGACCGAGCAGACCATGCCGGGTGCTCACCTGGATACCTTTGATTTCGGCCCTGGCCCGATGTGGAATGCCCTGGCCGGCTTCGGCAGCATCCAGAAGGATACGGTCAATCCGGATCGGTTCATCAAAACCGGTCAATTTCAATTGGATATCCTGCATGCCAAATGTGGACTGAATCAGGCCAATGGAAATTTTGCCGTAACGAACCTCCTCCAGTGAGGGTGTATCCAAAACCAGCTGGGCAATTTCCGTCCCAGCCCGCTGAATGGCTATATGTCGAATGATCCCATATGCCGCCAGGCCACCAATGATGATACCGGCAACAATAAAAACAATGATTTTTTTCACGCAACCCACCTTTGACCTGATAGACAAAATATGGGTGAAGTAGCCGTCATCGCAAATAAACGGCACCCGCCAAAGAGGATGGACGCATAACAGATTGTGCACCTCCCTTCAAGTCAAAGATAAAGCGCAGCCACACCAAAATAGAAATGGCCCGGCACCGCAAACTCGGGGACCAGGCCATAAATTGAATAGAAACCTTAACGCCTCTCTATTCTATTATATTACGATAGTGTTAACAGCGCCCACCTAAAACGCACGATTTGATAAATTTTTTTTCGGCTTTTTTGTAATCATTTTCAGAATAATAGGATACATTTTCCGCGATTCTAAATTTTCGTTTCCCGTTTTTAATCAGTTTTTTGATTCCCACGTTGCCGGGTTTGGCCCTGTCCATCATCCACCCCCTTCTCAAACGATCCGATAAAAAGTAGGCTGAACTGGCTAAACGGTGCGACAATCAAAGGATGGGTCCAAATCCTTGCCATGTCAAACCGGGTCTTTTATGCGGCACATTGCTTTGTAGGCGTAAGGGCCTGCTCTGATTGCAAGATTAAACGCAAGGCCTTTTTTTCAATTTTTTCCAACATCGCCTTTTCATCTGCATCCAGATCGGCCCAGTTGATAAACATCTGGCCACAATTGGTGCCACCCACATACACATCATGATCTTTCGTGATGTTGAGCTCGTATCCGTTAACTTTGATGACCATTCTCTTCTCCAAATTCCATTTCGTTATATATCCCTCTCCATATCAAATACTTAGCAAACACTATGCCAATGATTGCAAAACATTTTAATTCTTTAATAACAATAAGTTAATTATTTCATGTTCAAATAAAACAACAGAAATCATGTAAATTAGCTCCCAATCATAATCTGTTATTTAATAATTGTGTAAATTAGTTCACAATTTAAAAAGACGGTAAAATGAGCGGTGGGATGAGATGAATACCCCGAAGATAGATACCCTTGGAAAGGACACGAGATTAATCGTTATTGGCCAATTTTTGGTTGATAATCGCGACCAGGTCGTTTCTTCCCCGGGCCGCCAATGATTCCAGCAACTCCCTATAAAAGGGAGGGCGGTGTCGGATGGTGATTTTGAACGGCGCCAGCATGTCGGACGTGACACGATCTTCCACAAATGCGCGGGTTTTGGATAGCACCCCCAACGCCTCTAACCCCAACATGGTTCGAACACATTTTTCACATCGGCCGCAGTTAAGCCGATCGGGCAGATTGGCCAGACAGACGCGAAAATGGTGAAAAGCGGCATCCCATTTGGAGACGATATCGATTTTTTCCAGACGGGAAAGACCGGCATGTGAATGACGAATACGAAAATCGTAGCTGCTGTATTCATGGTCCAGCAACGGATGTGATCCGCAAGGCGTTAAATTAGGCAGATCGAATGAAGATGCCAGATATAAAAGATTAATGCGCGTGGAGAACGCATGACCAACCATCGCCAAAACCGCACCAAAAAAGTAATCGAGCCACAGCACACGGTCATCGCACAAATGCCGAATATTGGTATATACCGGGATCAGGCTCAATCCGGCATCTTCCGCAACCGGTACAACCGTCTCTTTGGCCCGTTCGAAAACGGAATATTTTGCCCCCCGTTCCACAACGCCGCCAATATCAAATCCGTGGATGATGATCCCGTCCTTGATCGCCCCTGGATGGCTTAGGGGATAATCTCCCCGATTTAGTCGGAGGGTGGCCAGAGAATCGATGCCCCCCGACAATACCATGCCTGATCTATGACCTGATCTATGACCTGGCCTATGGGGGGCGTTTTCGACGTCAACGCTCTCTTTTAGCGGGGCTTCGATTCGAAGCGGCTTCAACCGTCCCTGGGACCACATCCGCATAATCGCCATCACCGTTTCAAGACCTTCTTTTAAGTAAGGACAGATCGCATCCGCTAATACGATCCGTTTTTCTCCGAAGTGCATGGCCGGAATCAAACTGCCGACCAAAAACGTATGTGGATTAACCGATAGGTCGTCCCCAAAGGGCTTCTCCGCCTCGATATAGACATCTTGGTCGGGTTGGTTGCAATCCTCCCATAATATCCGGCTCGACAGACGAACCCGGCTACCCGCTTCGGTGATGGTTGGCGTTGATATCTGCATGGTCTGTCTTCCTCTTTTCTTCCAAGCTTTTCTTTAAAAGATTATACCCTTTTTACCACGTAATCGATGATCTCCCCGGCAATATCCCGCCCGGTGGACACTTCCAGGGCTTTAAACCCCGGCGCATAATTAACCTCTCCGACCAGAGGTGGTTCCCCCTGTGATATCATTATATCAACCCCGGCTATTTCCAGCCCCACCGCCGAGGTTGCTTTCAGCGCCAAATTTCGAATGCTGTCAGATATGGCGAATGCACGGCCTTGGCCGCCTAGATGGGCGTTGGACCTGAAATCGCCTGCAACCGGGGTCAAAACCTGGGCGCCAGCCACCCGTTGCCCCAGTACCAATACCCGAATATCCTGTCGGCCGGTGGCGGGCAAATAGCGTTGAACCAACAATCCCAACCGCGCTTTTTGGGGTGTCTCGAAATGGCAAGTTACAACTTCGCGTGCCTGGGTAGCGGATGTCACTTTTATAACACCGACCCCCTGGCGCAGGCTGACTTGTTTTACGACCACCGGAAAGCCACCCAAAGCGTCGATACCATGATAAAAACCATCCGCCGAATTCACAAATATGGATTCAGGAAAAGGAACCCCCGCGGCTTGAAGGGCCTGAAGCGTGTAGAACTGATGCCGGCTGATCCGCACCGCGTCGAAACCGTTAATAACCGGAATCCCCATCCGTTCGAAATGACGAATCAGGGGGAGACAAGATGGCCCGACATCGGCCCCTTGGCGGGGTAACACAACCTGTGGAAGCCTGGTGACATCACCCTGAATCAGCGTCGCTTTTCCCGGTTCCAAGTGCGCCGGCCAGAATCGGTAGGGGTGCACACGCACAACCTCATGGCCCTTGGCCGCAGCGGCCTGGGCCAAACGTCGGTTGGGATGGTAATGCTTATCCCTTACCGTAATGATGCCGATGTTCGTGTGCATTCAAAAGGGTCCTTTAACTATTTTAACATCGCTTCAGGCATCCAGACGCCCATCTCCTTACCCGCCCGATGGCTGAAAAATGTTGTGATTTTACGGGTGCGATTCCTCAGAGCAATTTTTTGGGTGGCCGCATTGTCCTCCGCGATCAACGAAAAAATTTTTCGTCCTTGCGCCCGCGAGGTCAGCCCTTCCAGAAGGGCCGTACCGATTCCCATCCCCCGGTATTCGGGACGCACGGATGTATAACCGCGCTCAAGATAGTCGGAAAGATTTATACCGGCTTTTTCGTTTAAAGTGGCAATATATTCCGGCCGCGGATGTTTAAGGCTGGAATCGGCCACAACCCGATCCATCTCGGTAACGTAGGCAATTAAAAAGGCCCGTTTCAAATTAAATTTTACCCATTGGGTGTCAACCGAACCACCGGCGGCCACTAGCTGACAAATTTCATCAAGACGATCGGAAGAGAGCGCTTGGGGTTTGGCAAAATGATATTTCAGTTTTTCACCGATTCGCGTCAGGGTTTGGCTATCCATTGAAATCCGCCATTGGCTAAGTCTTGAAATACCATATTGGTCCAGATAAGGCAGCATATCCTTGTCATCCAAAAGCGTTTGCCAAAACGGCCGGCCCGGTAATGGTGCATAGTTTGAATAGGTCGAATGAAAGGCATCCATCGCCTTCAGGATATCGCCACGCGTTGCACCCGGCGATGCTGGAATTTGCCAGGAGTGGGCAATATTCGGATTGGCGACAACAAAACGGGCCACCGCTTCCACGAAATCGTGTCCGCCCGAATCCGCCAGGACAACATGATTCCAGATGCCGGCTTTTGAAAAAGCCTTCAAACGGTTGCTCAATGGGCCCAATTCCCCTTGAACGTCGACCCAATTAACGCGCTTGATGCCCGATTTTATCGGTGGGGCGGGGAGAAGCTGGTCGTCATCCATCATAGGCTGCCGTATTGTAACCGCCAGGCTGAGAGCGTGGGAAGTTACGGCCAATTCAGCCCCCAGCGCCGATAATTGATCGGGTCCAAGCGGATCGGCGAGGCAAACCCCTTTAGCATCATACGCCCGGGCTTCTCGCCTGATCGCGCCGACCAGCGCTTTCGGCGATTCTTTAATGGCGGAATGAATGACTCCCGGCGAATGCGTCAGCATCATCATGGGCGGCGGCGGTAAGACCGAAGGGTGCACCAATATTGGGTGGACCAAGTGAGCGTGAAACATGGGGTTTTTGTTTTCGGCCATCGATATTGTCTTCCAAAAATAGTAAAATTATGCGGATCTGCCAAATAAGTCAATTGGACTGTGAAAACCTTACCCAAAGCGCCGAGTAATTTTATACGGTTCAAGACGATGTAAGGTTTCAACCATCTGTACGACCTTAAGTACGGTAGCGACCCGATATCGTTTATAGTGAATGTCAGGTAAAAGTGTGGTATGCTTATATACTTATACCCTCAAATGCGAATAGCCCCCATTAATAGCAACCGATTATAGCACCTGGTTATAGCAATGGGGCTGATATAAAAGGTAATGCCGAAAAATGTTGATTGCATCACCGACCAAGGCAGGAACACCATGAAAAAAATACTTACCAGATTGGTAGCGATCATGTTGATGGTTTTACCATTGGTACTCGCCGATCCAACTCATTTTAGTATCGGGCAGGCCAATGACGCCAAAGTAACCAATTCGCTGGGAATGGCATTTGTCCTGGTGCCTGCGGGTAATTTTACCATGGGGAGTCCCAAGGAAGAGCCTGGCCGGGGATCATCTGAAACGCGTCATACGGTGACCATCAGCCGCCCTTTTTATATGCAATCCACCGAGGTCACCGTCCAGCAATGGCAACACATCATGGGGCGACGGTTTTTCGGTGGCCAAAAAGGATCCGGTGACATGCCGGCGGTGCAGGTATCCTGGCATGATGCCAGGAAATTTATCAAACGTCTTAACGCGCTTGGCGAAGGAACGTACCGGCTTCCCACCGATGCCGAGTGGGAATATGCCGCCCGCGCAGGAAGTAGAACCCCTTTCAGCTGGGGTAAGGAGATCGACTGCTCACGCGCCATGTACGCCAACAACCGCCGACGAAGCAACGAGTGTGGCGACCACGTGCGATCCATGGGATTTAAATCGGATCAGCCGGCGCCGGTCAAAAGCTATTCCCCCAACGCTTGGGGCCTGTTCGATATGCACGGCAATGTGTGGGAGTGGTGCCAGGATCGGTTTGATCCGGACCGGCATTGGCACGGTCTTTACCAACAAGACCAGTTAACCGATCCGGTGGTCAATGATACGGGCGAAAACCGCATACGTCGGGGCGGCAGCTGGTTTGGGCGGGGAACTTCCTGCCGGTCGGCCAACCGAACCTACAGCCATCCAGGCATCCGGTATAAAACCACCGGTTTTCGCCTGGTACGCAATGTTGGGTAAACTTACCTTTTCGGCGAATATTTTTCTCCATGGATTTGAAACCGCAAAAATGCAACCATACGGCTAAGCAACGAGAAATTTAATGACAAAATATTTCGGCCGTTTCTTCAACGTCTATAAAAACGAAATATCCCTGTTTGTCTGGACCACCATCCTTCTTTTTCTGGTTCGCACCTGCGGTATTTATCTGAATAACTATGCCGAAACGGCCTTTTTGAAACGCTATGGTGTCGAGTACCTGCCCATCGTGAATATGGTCAATGCCGTGGCGACGTTTTTGATCATGGGCGCTTTAACCGGCATTATCGCACGACTCCCCGGTGTCCGGTTACTCTCGCGCCTTTTTGTGTTCTGCGGCATATCTGTGGCCGCGCTTCGCCTCATCATTCCGCTGGGTTACGACCTTGTCTATCCCTTGCTCTTTATGCTGAAATCTCAGTATGAAGTATTGCTGGCGCTGTTGTTCTGGAACCTGGCCAACGATCTGTTCAATACGCGCCAATCAAAAAGGTTGTTTCCCCTGATCACTGCCGGTGGCATCGTCGGGCAAATTCTCGCCAGCTTCTCCACGCCGATCATGGTCAAATCTTTTTCCATTGATAACCTATTGTACGTTTACCTGATCATTACCCTTTTGGGTGCCGTGGTCGTCAAACACATGGGCGGACGTTTCCCTGCCCTGCTTTCATCCCAAAAATCGTCGCCCCAAGGTGTATCCAAAAAGAAATCTAAAGAGACCATGATCGGGGAATTCAAGAAAATCATTCCCATGCTGAAATCGTCGCCTTTGATTATGTTGATGATACTGCTCACTTTTTTACCGAATGTGGTTATTCCGATTATGAATTACCAGTTCAATTTTGCGGTAAATGACCAGTTCGGTTCCGAGCAGGAACTTATTCAGTTTTTCAGTTATTTTCGCGGCGTACTCAATATTGTCAGCCTGATTATTCTTCTGTTCGTGGGCCGCATTTACGGGCGCTGGGGGCTTCCCGTGGCGTTGATGTTTCATCCTTTTAATTACATGCTGGTGTTTTTGGCCTTTCTGTTCCGTTTTGACGCATTCACGGCTATCTACGCCCGAATGTCCTCCAATGTGATTCGGTCCACCATTAACATTCCGGCCATGGCTGTGGTCACAGGGCTTTTTCCTGAATCGTATCGCAATTTGGTCCGACCGTTCTTACGGGGGACGGTGGTTCGCGTGGCCCTATTTTTAGGCTCCGGATTGATTTTGCTTTCCACCAACCTGTTTCACCCCCGCTACCTTTCGCTGGTCGCGCTGCCTTTCGTGATCGCATGGGTGGTGACACCTTTTATACTAAAAAGGAGATATGCACGCATTCTTCTCGATCTCATTTCGCACAATATGTTCGATATGAAATCTTTTGACCCCAAGGAGGTTCAACAGCTGTTCAGCGACAAATCCATTAGCAAACAGCTAATCGAAACCTTTATGAATTCCAACAAAGAGGATTCCTTGTGGTTTGGTCGGATGATGCAGTCGCTACAGTTTCCAAATCTAAACCAACATATTTTACAAAAAGTCGAAAAGGTAACGGATACCACGACACGAATCGCACTGCTCGACCTGCTCTCTTCCCCTGTGAACGCCGATGTTGGGGAAGCATTTGATCGTTTGGCGCCCTCGGCCTCACCGGAATTGACCATCGCCCTGGTCCGCACAGCCGGGCGTATCGCGCCCGTTGATCTGAACGCTTTCATCTCAAGCCAGTTTGAAACCAGCCGCTGCCCCGAAACCAGAGGATATGCCGCCGCAGCCCTTTACGAGAAAAACCCGGGCAGATACCATAAAATTATTCAAGACTGGCTCGAATCAAATAACCCACCCGAACGACTCGCCGGCGTTATTGCCGCCGGGCGAACAGGGCGGGATGCTTACACCGATTGGTTAAAAACGATACTCGTCAAAGAGTCCGACCTTAAAATCATCAACGAAGTCTTAATGGGGCTGCGCAGGCTCAAACCGTCCGGCCTGAATGAGATTGTAAGGCCATTTCTTGCGCATGAAAGTCCCTCTGCCCGATTGGCCGCGCTGGAAGCTTACGAAATCACTGACGATGACTCCCTGCAACATATTCTCTATCTATTGGCCGATACATCCGAGGAAATCGTCAACAATACCAAAGACAAGATCATTCTCGCCGATTACCAAAATGATCAGCTGCTGCTGGAATCGCTAACCTTGCCCAAGCGAAGGGTCCGCGAGGGCGTGTTCCATCTAATCGAAAGGATGGAAATAAAAGATTTCGATACGGTCCAGTTTACCCGCCGACAGCTTGAAAAAAGTTATTATCACCTGGCCGAAGCCGAAGCTGTCGATCTGTTGCCGCCTAGTGATGTCCAAAAACTGCTTCACCGCCATTTAATGGAAAAACACCGGCTGCCCCTGACCAACACCCTGCGCGTTCTTGCCATTCTGGATACGGGCGATGAAATAAAAATGATCCATCGGGGACTCAATTCGGAAGACTCCCATCAAAGGGGCAATAGTGTGGAGGCGCTTGAAAATTTGCTTGAAAAGCCCCTGGCGAAAATCCTGATCCCTTTGGTCGAAGATTTGGAACCCGCACGTAAACTGGAGGCGGGACGAAAACAGTTTGATCTGCCGTCATTCGGCAAAGATCCGGTTAAATTTATCCGGCATCTGGCCGCCCAGAAAGATTGGGTTGCTTCAACCCTCGTTCACACAATCATCAACGGCCTGACACCGGAACAGATCGACACAAAGTCTCTGCCCTCACACTTAAACTTAAATCGAGACGCGACAACCAAGGAAATTTCTATATCCGCTACAAAAGATACAGGTAAAGAGGGGATGAAGATGGCTGAGATAATGACCATTCCGGATAAGATCATTCAGTTAAGAAAAGTTGAAATATTAAAAGATCTCGATGTCAGCGAACTGGCCGCCATCGCCGCCATCGCCGAAGAAGAGGTCTTTTCGGCCGATGAAATAGTCATTAAAGAGGGCGAAATGAGCCAGATCCTTTACCTGGTTATCGAGGGCGAAACTTCGGTGATCAAAAACCTCGGAACCGACCGGGAGATCGAGCTGGCCCGAATAAAAACCAATGACTACTTTGGAGAAATGGCGCTCCTGGAGGACGGTCGCCCCCGTAGCGCAACAATTCGAACGGAAAAATCATCACGGTTTTTGAGTTTGCAGAAACAGGAATTGGTGGAAATTATCAACGAATACCCTCGAATTGCATTGAATTTTTGTCGCGTGCTGACCCGTCGTCTGCGGATATTGGATGAGAAAGCAAGTGCTTTGGAATGTGCCCCCCGGGGATTGGAATAATGAAGCCAAATTGGGCATAATGTTTAAAAAGGATATTCCATGCGAATAGCGTTTTTAATGGATCGGCTTGAGGATATCGATCCGGTCTGGGAAACCACCAGCCATTTAATGTACGAATCCAATCAGCGGGGACATACGGTCTATTTTCTCGAGCCCCATGATATTTACATCCGTAAGAATATGGTCATGGCCCGAATGTACGATGTCACCGTTGATCCGGATCTGGGTATGCGCGACTATTGGCGCGAAACGATTCGGTGCGTTCAAAAAGAAGAACGTATTTTCGAGTCGATCTCTGAATTGCATGCCCTGTTTTTAAGGAAAAATCCGCCCCTCCAGTATCAGGCAATGGATTTTTTGGCCCCCTTCAGTGACCAGGTGTTTATGATCAACGCCACCATAGGCCAATTAAAGGCGCATGGAAAATTGTACGCCCTCAACTTTCCCGAAATCATACCCGAAACCCACGTATCCCGAGATCCAGTCCGACTGAAAAAAATAATTGATGATTTCGGTGGCGCCATGGTAGTCAAACCACTTCAACGATACGGCGGTGAAGGGATCATCAAGGTCAGCACCAAAGACCAGGAAAATTTACTTTCCCTTATTAATTATTACGTTAAAGCCAATAAACCGTATCACGATCGCGAACCCATAATGGTACAGGAATTTCTCGATGAGGTCCGCAGTGAAGGCGATGTTCGGATATTGTTGTTAAACGGGGAGATCCTCGGCGCCATGCAGCGCAAACCGCCCGAGGGTGAATTCAGGGCCAATGTCCACGTCGGGGGTACCGTCTATGCCCATGAAATCACACCCGCTGAGCAAAACATTTGCCGAACAATTCAGGCTCGCCTTATAAAAGACGGTCTCTATTTTGTCGGGATTGATGTCATCGGGGATAAGCTGGTGGAAATCAATTGTGTCAGCCCTGGGGGAATTCCTCGTATCAATCAGTTAAACAACGTAAAACTCGAGACTACAGTCATTGATTTTGTCGAGACGAAGGTAAAAGAGATGATCGGCCGACAAAAAACCAAGCAGACGGTTATCTAACATAATAAACGGAGTGGCCATGATAAAAAGACGTGCGTATCGTTTTACGAATATCACCCTGACATTGGTTGCATTGGTTGTGCTGGCGTCAGCAGTATCTCCCCCGGCCATGGGTAGCGAGATGTTGAAAATCGGCCTCTTGCAGGAACCGAAAACATTAAATATCTGGCTTGCCAGCGATGCCTGGTCAAACAAGGTCTTGCGGCTCATGTATCAAACCCTCTATTTTCGTGATCCCGAAACCCTGGAACTCATTCCCTGGCTGGCCAAAGAAGACCCCGTATACGATAGCCAAACCCAATCTTATACAGTCACTCTACGAGATGCCAAATGGACCGATGGATCGCCGGTAACCTCCGGGGATATCGCCTTTACGGGCCGGTTGATCAAGGAATTCAAGGTGCCGCGGTTTTCGTCCAAGTGGAATTTTATCGATAAAATAGAGACGCCGGACGACAAAACCGTCCGGTTTTACCTATCGGAACCCAAAGCTATTTTTTTAAGCCGAACCCTGACCACACCCATTGTCCAAAAAAAGGAGTGGGAAGAGGTTCTCGAAAAAGCCCGTAAAACGGAAAAGCCCCTGGCAACGCTGCTAAATCACGAAGTAACCCATCCGGTTGGTAACGGCCCTTTCACCTTAAAAGAGTGGCGCAAAGGGGCTTATCTATTTTTACAAGCCAACGAGACTTTTTTTGGCAAAGACCAGGAAATCGCCGGCCGGCAGCTGGGGCCCCACATTAAAGGCATCATTTTAAAAGTATTCGGAACGTCCGATGCGGCCATCCTGGCATTACGTAAAAGCACGATCGACTACTTCTGGTGGAAAATTCAAGCCGGTTACATGGACGATCTGAATAAGGGAAAAAACATTCGCTTATTCTCCAATGAGACCAGTTCGCTTTACTATATGGGCTTCAACTGCCGCAAACCGCCGTTCGACGACGTACATTTGAGACGTGCGACGGCCATGTTGATCGATAAGGATTTTATTGTCCAAAGAGTATTGCAGAATCAGGGGATTAAAATGGTCTCCGTTGTTCCGCCCGGAAACAAAACCTGGTTTTGCCCCGACGTTCCCTTATACAATCAGGGGCTCGCCAAGGAGGAGATGATTCGGCAGGCATACGCCATTTTAGATCAGGCAGGGTATCGCTGGGAAACACCGCCGATTGATAAGAAGGGAAAGGTCGTCAATGGGAAGGGGCTGATAATGCCCAACGGCGAGCCCATGAAAAAATTTACCATTCTCACGCCACCGGCGGATTACGATCCGCACCGGGCCATGGCGGGTCTCGTTATTCAAGAGTGGTTAAAGGCCGTGGGCATGCCGGTCTCTTCCAGGCCCATGTCGTTTCCCGCTTTACTTGAAAAAGTCAAGGTCAGTCGCGACTTTGATGCATTCGTGCTCGGTTATGGAAGCCTCTCTTTTGATCCCGATTATATCAGAAGTTTTTACCATTCGGCCAACGACAAGGTCCGCGGATTCAACAAAACCGGTTATAACAATCCACAATTCGATAAAATCGCCGATGAATCGGCCGGAGCCATGGACCCGCAACAGCGGCGGGACCTGATATGGCAAATGCAGAAACTGGTGCTGGCTGATGTTCCCATTGTCCCTTTGTACAACCCCAGTATGGTCGAGGCCGTGCGCACCGATCGGTTTGAGGGGTGGGTGGAAACCTTAAATGGTATCGGGAACATTTGGTCTTTTTGTCAGTTAAAACCGATATAATCAGATAAGCGAATTTAAATAAATGGCATTACGACGATATATTCTTCGGCGGTTGGTTCAAGTTGCGGTGATCTTTTTTATCATTCTAACCGTCCTCTTTCTGCTTTTCCGCCTGGCTCCCGGAGACCCGGTTTCCCGAATGGTCGACCCCGATATGACCCCGGAGGATGCCGAGCTGCTCATTTCCGAACTCGGATTGGACCGCCCCTTAAGCGTTCAATATGTCTATTTTGTTAAAAACTTTTTTACCGGCAATTTTGGTCATTCATTTAACTATGGTGAGCCGGTGGTATCGATTATCCTCGACCGGCTCCCCAATACCATCATACTCTTTACCACTTCGGTGATTCTTGCCGCTCTGGTGGGCGTATTTTTAGGCAAAATCGCATCCTGGGACAAGGGCTCGAAAAAAGATGTCTGGATGACCATCGGCGCATTGGCATCCCACACCGTCTTTGTTCCCTGGCTGGCACTGATCCTTATTTGGGTTTTTGCCTATAAACTGGGCTGGTTTCCCATCACGGGTATGATTTCGGAAGAAGTCTGGCTGGATCCGGATTCCGGGATAATGGCCAAAACAGTGGATGTAATCTATCACATGATCCTCCCTTTGACGACACTTTTTCTGATTCATTTCGGGAGTTATCTGTTGATCATGCGTACCAGCATGCTGGAAACGTTAAAGGAGGATTATATCCTGACGGCACGGGCCAAGGGACTTACCGAAAAAGTGGTTCGCAACCACCACGCCGCGCCCAACGCCGCCCTACCCGTTGTGACGACGATTGGTCTCAATCTGGCTTTTTCCATTAACGGTGGGGCACTTACGGAAACCGTCTTTACCTGGCCGGGAATCGGCCGTGAGCTGGTCTTTTCGGTCAGCAATAATGACTACCCCCTGGCCCAGGCCTGTTTTTTGCTTATCACCCTGGTAGTACTCCTCGCCAATTTGGTAGTTGATATTATTTATGCTTATCTTGACCCAAGAATTCGGTACTAACCATGGCAATCCGACAACAATTGGTAGATAAAAAGATCATAAAAAGACATACGCGGACCCAGCGGTTTCTCGATGGTTGGATGGTATTTAAAGAGAACCCCCTGGGCAAAATAGGCCTGTTCCTTCTTATTGTTTTTACGCTGATGGCCATCGGTTCTTTTTTCCCCCCCATATCGATCCCATGTATCACCCCATGACCGGCGTTGATCCCGATATCTACGATTCAACCGGGCCCAGCATCAGCCATTGGCTGGGGACGGATTTCATGGGCCGGGATATATTCAGCCAGCTCCTGGCGGGGGCTAGAATCGCCTTCATGGTGGGTGTATCCGCAGCCTTTATGAGTATATTTATCGGTACGATTATCGGCATGGTCTCCGGTTATATGGGAAAATTCACGGACACACTTCTCATGCGGATTGCAGACATATTTATGGTGTTGCCCGTACTTTTGGTAATCCTTATTTTAGCGTCCTTGTTCGGACAGCTTAATATCTGGATCATTGTATTAATTATCTCTCTTTTTAAATGGCCCGGCGTCGCCCGGGTGATTCGCGCGCAAACCCTGTCATTAAAAGAGCGGCCGTTTATCGATGCCGCCAGGGTTGTGGGTGCGTCTCACCTGAGAATTATTTTCAGACACATAATGCCCAATGTGCTGCCCCTCTCTTTTCTCTATATGACGTTTATGGTGACCTATGCGATCATTGTCGAAGCGGCCCTGGCCTTTTTGGGATTTGGAGACCCGGGTACTGTAAGCTGGGGCATGATGCTTCAATGGGTTTGGAAAACAGGGCATATGTTTAAAGCGCCCTATTGGCTGCTACCGCCTGGGATTTGCATCTCTTTGATTACGCTGGCATTTTATATGCTGGGGCGTGCCATGGATGATGTACTGGATCCCCGGTTACGGAAAGAAAGAGGTGTTGAATAAAGTGGCTTTGCTCGAAGTAGATCGATTGTCGGTCGGTTACCAGGACCAAAACGGCATGGATACCGCGGTTGATTCGGTATCGTTTTCCTTAGATCGGGGAAAAACGCTTGGCTTTGTCGGCGAATCCGGCTGTGGTAAAACGACCATCGGCATGGCCCTTCTAGGGTTGCTACCTAAAAATGCGTCGATCCTGTCCGGTAAAATTCTCTTTGAAGGGCAGGATCTTTTAACGCTTTCTTCCGAGGCGTTGCGGAGGATTCGCTGGAAAAAAATTGCCATGATTTTCCAGGCCGCCATGAATGCACTCAATCCTGTTCAACGTGTCGACAAGCAAATCGCCGAGGCCCTTTTGACCCACAGCCCTGAGATGGACAAACAGACGGCCTTTGAAAAAGTTGCCGAACTGTTTGACCTGGTGGGGATCCCCAAGGCCCGCCTTAGGGATTATCCCCATCAATATAGCGGGGGAATGAAGCAACGGGCGATCATCGCCATGGCGCTGGCTTGTGAGCCTATTTTGCTCATTGCCGATGAACCGACCACCGCTTTGGATGTCATCGTCCAGGATCAGATATTAAAAGAGATTCGGCGCATTCAGGAGCGCATGGATATTGCCATGGTTTTCATCTCCCACGATATCTCCGTTGTTGCGGATGTCTGCCACGATATCGTCGTGATGTACGACGGTTGGATGGTTGAAAGCGGCAGCTGCAAGGAGATCCTTGAATCACCGGCGCATCCATATACCCAACTGCTGCTCGCATCAAATCTGACCCTGACTGTTGATCCGGATCGAACCCTCAACATCCCTCCGCACACCACGGATGGGAAACACGTATCGGATCAATGCCCTTTTTTTCCTCGTTGCCCGAGCCGCGATGACCTCTGCCGCACAACCCAGTGGCATCAATCGGTAGAACGGTCGTCTTCACACCGTGTATTTTGCAAAAACGCTAAAGAAAGCTAAGACATAGGAATGAATGAACCCTCTCAACCCGTGAACCGCCCAGTGAGCCAACCAGTAATCCAACCCGTGAACCAACCGGTGATCCAGTTGGATCGCATCAGTAAGATCTACCGACCGAAGCGGTCGATGTTTGGAACAAAGCCGACAGAAAAAATCGTGGCTTTAAACAATGTCTCCTTTCAGATCAGCCAGGGAGAGATATTTGGCCTCGTAGGCGAAAGCGGCAGTGGTAAAACCACCGCCGGGCGGTTAATGGTGAAACTCGAGGCACCCAGTCAGGGAAAAGTTTTATTGGATGGCGAAGATATGACCCGTATTCGAAAAAAGAGGGTCAAAGCTTTTCATGCCAAAGTCCAGATGATATTCCAGGACCCCTACCAATCACTCAACCCGCAACTTTCGATTTACGACACCGTGGCCGAACCTTTGATCGTTCATCGCCGAGGCAATCATCATGACCGTAGTGAGCGCGTGGCGCAAGCGTTAACCTCGGTTCGGTTGACCCCTGCGGAGGACTTTTTTCCACGGTATGCCCATGAATTAAGTGGGGGACAACGCCAGCGTGTCGCTATTTCGCGGGCAATGGTCCTTGATCCTGAATTCATTGTGGCCGATGAACCGACCTCCATGCTCGATGCCACAACATCCTATGAAATTTTTCGCATTATCCTGGCTTTAAGAGAGCAAGCTCGGGTGACTTTTTTATTTATCACCCACAGTCTGGCTGCAGCCAATTTTTTGTGCGATCGCATCGCCGTGATTTACCGCGGTAACTTAGTGGAGATAGGCTCAGCGGAACAGATTATTAAACACCCGACACACCCATACACCATGGCCTTGCTCGATGCTTTACCGATCTACTGCAAGGACTCGGCCTGTACTTTCCACAACACACTCTTAGCGACGCCCCGAAAGCTACCCGGCAATGATCATTATTGTGTTTTTTTCCCGCGTTGCCGCCGGGCCGATGAGAATTCATGCGGTACCCACAGCCCATCCATGACCGCGCTGAGCGCAACACACAGTGTGGCATGTTTTAATGCAGGTTAATGGTGTTATGTTAGAAAGCAAATTCAGTTAGCCAAACCTCATCTGATAACTATCATGAAAATTAATCGCCAAAAAAAAATAAACGCCTCCGCACCCGCTTCGGAACAAAACAGCGTCCGTCGAATTTTGCTTTCCGGTGTTTTCTGGCGGATCTTGCTCATTGAAGCCATATTATTGGTCTGGTCCTTAGGCGCACGCTATTTTACCGAAGGCCACAACCTGGCCATGCTTTTCTGGTTTGCCGTGCGAATCATTATCCTAATCTCCATTATTTTGGCCTTTATGATGATCACCCTGCGTCGGTTTCTGGATAAAAAAATCATCACGCCCTTGGAGACCATCGCCTTGGAGAATCGCCGTTTCATGGAAGACGAATCCCAAGTCAGTACCATATCGTTGACCGACGACACCCCGAGAGAAATCAGGGAAATCGCCTCTACCCGATCAAAAATGCTTGATTCGATTTTAAAGGTCTCCGGGGAACGGTTACAGCTGGCCAATTTTATCCGGGATACCTTCGGGCGATACATGCCCAAGAAAGTGGTGGATGAAATTCTGGAATCCCCCCAGGGCCGTAAAATCGGCGGGCGGCGAGAAACAACCACGGTCCTTATGTCCGATTTAAGGGGCTTTACCGGCCTTTCCGAAACCCACAAACCTGAAGACCTTGTTCGCCTGCTCAACCTGTACCTTGACCGAATGTCTGAAGTTATTCATACCCATGAAGGCACGATCGATGATTTCATCGGCGATGCTATCCTGGCGATTTTCGGGGCACCGGAAAAACACGATGACGACCCCGCTCGCGCTGTGGCCTGTGCGCTGGCTATGCAAAAAGCCCTGTATGAATTCAACCGGGAAAATGCCGAAGAAGGTATTCCACCCTTTGAGATGGGCGTCGGAATCGAAACCGGCGAGGTGATTATGGGCAACATCGGATCCGAAACACGTATGAAGTACAGTGTTATTGGAACGACGGTGAACATCGCCTCACGCCTGGAATCCCAGACGACAGGGGGACAGGTCGTCATCGGCGAATCAACCTACCGTCTGGTTAAGCATCTGGTCGACACCGATCCACCTTTTAGCATCATGATGAAAGGCATTCGCAAACCCCTTATCGGCTACCCGGTAACTCAGATCGGTGCGCCATTTAATCTATCCATCGCCGACATATACCGTCCGCAGGACCAGACCCTCATTCGGATTTCATTTAAATGTTGGACCGTCAAGGACAAGGTCGTCCTGCCGGATTTCGTAAACGGAGAGACCCTCTCCATCAATGAGACACATATTACCGCAACTGTAGAAAAAGAATTGCCCCCGTTAACTGATATAAAAATGACATTCGAATTCTGTACCGACGTCCACTGTTTTAACGATATCTATGCCAAAGTCACTTCCGTTCAAAAAGCGACCCAGGGCATCATTCACACCTTTCGCATCACCTTTGTTGATCCCAAAGACCGCAAGGTCTTGGCCGATTTAACCCATACCGATTCGCCCAAAGTTAAAGGATAAGAGATTGTCACATGTATATCAACTAAACGGAGTGTACCTGTCATGAAAAACAGCATCTTGTTTAAAAACTGGGGAACATTCAAAAAGGGAATGGACCCTGACAGCATTCAACTGTCATTTGCCAATCACCTTGAATATTCGCTTTCCAAAGACCAGTATACCGCCACATTCCGAGACTTGTATCATTCCCTGGCCCTTGCCGCCCGCGACCGAATGATCGAACGGTGGATTCGCACCCAGCAGATGTACCACGATCTGGATGTAAAAAGGGTTTACTACCTTTCAGCGGAGTACCTGATGGGCAGGGCATTGATCAACACGTTGATCAACTTGGGTATGTACGACGAAACCAAGAAGGCCATGGCCGCTTTGAATATCGACCTGTCCGACTTGGCGGAGATGGAACCCGACATGGGGCTGGGAAATGGTGGGCTGGGTCGTTTGGCGGCCTGCTTCTTAGACTCGATGGCGGCCCTGGAAATACCCGCCCACGGCTATGGCATTCGGTACGAGTTCGGCATATTCGATCAGATTATTCATGAAAAAAAACAGATCGAAAAGCCGGAGCTATGGCTGAAGTATGGCAACCCGTGGGAAGTCGCGCGCCCAGAATACAGCTACCCCGTAAAATTTTACGGCCGGGTCAGTCAAAAACGACGTATCGATCAAACCCTTGAAACAAAATGGGTGGATACGCGCGATGTCATCGGAATTGCCTATGACGTACCTGTAGATGGTTATGGAAATAATACGGTCAACACCCTACGCCTTTGGTCGGCCCGTGCCTCAAACGAATTTGATCTAAACTATTTTCAGGACGGAGATTATCTAAAGGCCGTTGAAGAAAAAAATATTTCTGAAAATATTTCCAAAGTACTTTATCCCAATGACTCGATCTATGCTGGTCGGGAACTACGCCTTAAACAGCAATACTTTTTTGTATCCTGTTCAATCCAGGATATTCTCAGACGGTACCTCACCGCACACAAGAGCTTTGATAAACTGCCCGACAAAGCGGCCATTCAATTAAACGATACCCACCCTTCTCTGGCGATAGCCGAATTAATGCGTATTCTGATGGATGAGCATGGTCTGGGCTGGGAAAAGGCCTGGGATATTACCCGACATACCTGTGCCTACACCAACCATACGCTTTTGAGCGAGGCTCTTGAAAAATGGCCGGTGGCCATGTTCGAAAAACTTCTCCCCCGCCATCTGATGATTATATACGAAATCAACCGGCGTTTTCTGCGAGATGTATCCATTCGGTATGTGGGCGATGGTGAGCTGCTTAACCGAATGTCAATGATCGAAGAAGGCGCGGATAAAAAGATCCGCATGGCGCATCTGGCCATCGTGGGGTCATACTCGGTCAACGGTGTAGCCGAGCTGCACAGCCAGCTTCTACAAAAAAACGTCTTTAAAGATTTTGTTGAATTTTTCCCCGGCCGTTTCAATAACAAAACCAACGGTGTCACCCCAAGGCGTTGGCTGTTAGCTTGCAATCCCGACCTGGCGACACTTATCAGCAAGCACATCACCGACAAATGGGCACTTGACCTGGATCAACTCAAAAAGATCGAACCCTTGGCCGAGGATGCCGCGTTCAGAAAAAAATGGCAAACAATCAAATCCGCCAACAAGGCCACCCTGGCGACGATCACTCAGGATCTGACCGGTATTAAGCTCGATCCCGATTCCATCTTCGACATTCAGGTCAAGCGGATTCATGAGTACAAACGCCAACTGATGAACATTCTCCATGTGGTCTACTGCTGGCTGAAGCTAAAAAACGATTCGGCATTCGATATGGCCCCACGGACCTTCTTCTTCGGCGGCAAAGCTGCGCCTGGATATTTCACCGCAAAAACGATCATTTCACTTATCTGCCATGTCTCATCCACCATCAACCTTGACCGTATGACCAACGATCGCATCAAGGTCGTTTTCCTGCCCAACTACCGGGTCTCCCTGGCTGAGCGCATTTTCCCGGCGGCTGATGTCTCCGAGCAGATTTCCACGGCCGGCTTCGAGGCTTCCGGCACCTCCAATATGAAATTCGCCTTAAACGGCGCACTGACTGTCGGCACTCTGGACGGCGCCAATGTCGAGATCAAAGAAGCCGTGGGCGCGGAAAACATCTATATCTTCGGGTTGACCGCCGAAGAGGTTTCCGCAGGCACCCCTTACCATCCTCGCGAATTCTACACCAAAGACCCCGTGTTAAGAGAAGCCGTCGATCTTATCCGCCGCGGCTTCTTTAATACCGGCGCCCCCGATCTTTTCGGCGGACTCATCGATGACCTGCTGAATGCGGATCGTTATCGGATTTTGAACGACTTCGCGGCCTATCATGACGCCCAAATGCAAATCGACAACGACTATCGTAATATGGAAGCGTGGACACGCAAGTCAATTATCAATGTGGCCCGCATGGGTCGATTTTCATCGGATAGAACCATTGCCGAATACAACCGAGATATATGGCACGCAAAGCCGGTGAAAGTGATAAAGGATAATTAGCATGCGGTGATCGAGTATATTTATGTTGAAAATGGGCTTGGCACCTGGAATCTTGAATTTCCCGGTTTCTCCAACTTATCAGTGGGTCAGATGTGGATGATATTTTTAGTTTTAGGATAGTTAGGTGAATTAATTTAGTTGAAAATAAGAATACCCATCCTTTTCACACTGATTCACGACCTTTCGGTGGCATAAATAATTCAAGTGAGCCAAGGTTTCGCCGGTGGCAAGGAGCTGATGCCAATATGGGAACCGATCCCATTCAGGCCAAGCTGCATTCCAGCGCAGTTTTGAAGCTATACAGTAAGCGCTTAATTCACAGCCAGCCAAAAGAGTCACAATCTCCTGGCATCTATCATCATGGTGTGAATTGATATCTCTGATGCGCTTCTTAACATTTTGGATCGCAAGACCATGCCCGGGCAGAAGCAGTTGAATGGAATAATTCAGAATCTTTTCCAAACTTGATCGATAATCATGTAATGGATTGTCATCTTTGCACCATGTTTGAATGGTAGGTGTGATCTTATCCAAGATAAGATCACCGGACAGCAGTATTTCCCGCTTTGGCTCATAGAGGCATAAATGGCCGCTTGTATGTCCGGGAGTTTCAATACAGAAAAATTCAAACTCACCAGCACTCAGATGGGTTCCTTCGGATACGGCGGTATAATCAAGATTTGAAGGTTTGCGATACCTGTTTCCAGGATGGTCTGTGATAGCTTTATAAATTTTATCTTCCGGAAAGCCATTCAACAGCGCGGCAGTAAATACAGATGACCAATATTGTGTGTTACTGTAATTATCGGCATCTGGTTTACTCATATAAACGACTGAATCAGTGATATTTAATCTGGATAGAAGCCCAGAATGATCAGCATGAAAATGTGTTATGAAAAAGTCAATCTTTTTCAAATCCAAATTGAGACGGGATAAACAGAAATAAAATGCGCTTTCGCAAACCTTCCGGTTTAACCCGGTATCGATGATCAGCGAACGTGGTTGAGCGTGGATAACATAGACATTTACTACCTTTAATGCACTGTTTGGCAAAGGAATTTTTAGGCAAAAGATGTTTTTGTAAATTTCGGAAATCATTATAGTAACGAGCAATTGTAACAGGCGGCCAAGTATCCCGAAAGGGATGGATTATGAAAATTTGCGCTTGAGTCCATAGTGCATGATGATTGCAACGATTATTACGCCTACTCCGATTAGGTCGGTTATGGCCTTGGGGTGAAATATAAGAAATCCGCCAAACATAAAAACGCCACGAATAGGCCAAGAAATTCTTTTAAGGAAAAAACAATAGCCTTCAAATCCTGCACATAATAAAACAATTCCTAAAGCTGCCGTCGACATAGCCGTAAAGATCTCTACAATCGTTCCCTGACCTACCAGGCTCGGATTGTAAACAAAGAAAAAGGGAACGAGCAAGAAACAAAACCTAATTTTACAGCCTGAAACCCTGTTTTAAGTGGATTCGCTTGGGCAATGCTCGCTGCTGCGTAGGCGGCCAATGCCACCGGTGGTGTAATATATGAAACCGAACCCCAATAAACCAGAAATAGATGTGCTGACATCTCATTTATACCAAGATTAACCAAAGTTGGGCTAGGAACATAGCCAAAAAGATATAACATGCTGATATTGTAAGGCCGATACCCAATAAGAAGCTTGTGACTGCGCCCAGGGCCAGCAATAAAATAAGGTGATCTCCACCGATTCTAGTGAATAACCGGAAAATCCGTGTGGTCCAGTCAGCGAAGGGCCCCGATGATCATGCCCACCCCGATCATAATGCCCATCAACTCCGTCAATATTTTCCCGGTGCCATCCGTTAGATTTAAAATTGATTTTAAGTTTAGCCGCGTCTGCTTTCGGAATTTCGCCAAAAGAAGAAGAACCACGGTTGCGTAGTACGGCGCCATGGCCTCAAGCCTGAGAAAAAAAATGAAATAAATTAAGACGGCTATGCTGGAAGATAAAACCAACCCTCTTTTAACGTCCCTAACAAAGGCGGCAGGTCTTCTTTTGGGAGTCCCCGGAGACCAGCTTTGGCGGCATAAAAATCGGTTTGAGTGAAAAGGGAGATCCAATAAAGAAGAACCGGTAGTGCTGAAGCGACAGCAACTTCTGCACAAGATATCATAAGGAAATGAGCCATGAGACGCAAGAACCCCCATCACCTGAGGCATAACATTTTCCTTCAGAGGTAGGCCTCCAAAGCCCCAGCATAATAAGATGGATACCCCATACGCTTCATGGTCGGAATGGTGATCGCGCCCGTGGTAACGACATTGGCAGTGGCGCATGGCTGGGATGGAGCAAATAGGACTTGAGATTGGATTCTTGGCTGGCTGTGATATGATCAAGAGATAGGGAGAATTTGATAAAGAAGCTTTGAATAACCGGTTGTTTGAAGTGCCACGGCAAAGATCATATATCCCATAAGCAATCGAGTCGAAAACCTTGTATTCCAAGGCGTAAATACTCTGCACACCTAAAAAATGAAATCCCAGGATGCGCGATAGGCTATACTGTTTTGCCATGAGTATGCCAGGGCAAATGTGTGCAAACAGTGGGTATGAAGAAATTATTAGCACCACGATGGCCAATAGGGTTCCTCCCGCCCTGCGAACAGCTTCAATTGTTAGGGCCCAAATGATTAAAGCCAGGACTTTTCCGAGCAAAAAGGCTTACCTCCGACAATCTTTTTCGGAATTATTTCCAGATTGTAAGTTATGAGGAAGATTTGGGCTAAAAGTTAGCTATGGCCAAAAAATATTTTAATGGGACTCGTCGGCAGGGGTCTTTGAAAAGTGGGGAAAATCAAGAACGTAAAAGACAAAAATGCTGCAACCAAAATTGAAAAATAGGACATCTCCGGCATCACATAGTTGAAAATGACAATCTTAAAAACAAAAAAAAATGAGAGAATTATACAAACAGCTGTAAAACCTCGAAAATAGAGTCTCGGAATTCCCTTCAATTCTCGGTATCTGGCGGTAGGTTTCAATTGTGATGCACCTTCGAGCTTTTTGGTCATAAATTAGAGTCCTTCTGTTTTGCTGATAAAGACACACCATATAGCAAAAATGAATCAAAACAATTAATTTGATGGGGGCTGGATAAAATGTTTTCCAACCCCCATCGATAATAGACAAATTATTTTGCTTTAAAGGCCGCTTGACGCTTCTCGAAACTTTTTACCTGCTCTGCCTGCCATTTATCCATCTCAGATGTCCACACACCTGCTTCCTTGTAATAACGTATGGCTCCCTCATGATAAGGAACCGGGCTTGGAT
>CAWJQU010000006.1:0-103385 GCA_963845145.1 uncultured delta proteobacterium | reverse complement strand
GTCCGCCTCCGGCGGAGAAAATCATCTGTGCGCCGTCAAATCTGAAACACCGAATGATCCTGATGACCACCTATGCCGCAGGCCTAAGAGCCGGCGAGGTAATCAGGTTAAAGCACGAACATATCGACAGCAATCGGATGTTGATCAAAGTAGTCGACGGTAAAGGCCGCAAGGATCGCTATACCATGCTGTCAGCAAAGCTTCTCGATGAGTTGCGCTTCTATGATAAAAAATGTCGCCCGAAAACCTACCTGTTCCCATCCAGGCACAAAAAAATCAAACCGTTAGCATACGAAACGGTGCGTGGAACCTACGATAAGGCCCGCAAAAAAGCCGGAATTAAAAACGGCAAAGGGCTTCACACGTTACGTCACAGCGTAGTTTACCCGCCTTTGGAGGGCCACTCATCTTCTGGAGGCTGGATACGATATCAGAAAAATACAAGTGCTGATGGGCCATTCGAGATTGACCACCACCATGATCTACTTGCATGTCAGCCGTGAAACGCTGTCAAAAATCCCCAGTCCCTTGGATCTTATTGACATGCAACCGGCTAATAGAAAGGACGGTATCGATGGACAAAATCACAGCACCTGAAAAAAACCGACGGGAGGTCGCCGATATTCTTAAGAAACATATTGGCGATTACCAAAATCATTATCCATTGTGGCCGGAGCATCGTAAAATCGTAACTGACCTGCTAAACTGCCGCACCGCTCGTATGGGTGGTCATATTGATCGCTGCGACCGCTGCGGCATGATGCGCATCACCTATCACTCCTGTCGCAATCGCCATTGCCCCAGATGTCAGCACATGCCGCGGGAAAGATGGCTTGAAAAACGTAAAGACGAGATCTTGCCCACGAGTTACTTCCATGTCGTCTTTACCGTGCCGCATGAGCTCAACTACTTAATCTTATCTAATAAATGTGTGATGCTTAATGCCCTTTTTAAGGCCGCCGCTCAAACATTGTTGGCCTTCGGTGAAAATACACTGGGCGGTAAATTGGGTTTTGTGGCCACTTTGCACACCTGGGATCAAAAGCTCAACGCGCACTTTCATCTCCATTGTCTGGTGGCCGGTGGAGCTATATCCAAAGACGGTACCTGCTGGACGCCCTGCAAGGGTAATTATCTTTTTAACCAGCAGGCGTTGGCTAAAGTTTTTCGGGGCAAGTTTATGGACCGTATGAGCCGGGCCTGCCAAGGCGGGAATCTAAAGTTTGCCAGTTATCAATACAAACCGTTGAAGGCCAGGCTGTACGAAAAAAAATGGATTGTCGATGTGCGTGATCCCGTTAAAAAACCGGAACATGTCCTGGAATATCTGGCACGCTATACCCACCGGGTGGCAATTGCCAACAGCCGTATCACAGCGTTTAAAGACCGAAATGTGACCTTCAGGATTAAAAACCGAAAGGACAATCGGACCGAACAGATAACGATCACCGCCGTCGAGTTCATCCGCCGGTTTTTACTTCACAGCCTGCCCAGAGGTTTTGTCAGAATCCGGCATTACGGGTTCTTAGCTAATCGCAACCGATCGGCAAACCTGAATAACATCCGCCAACGGATGGGCTTATCCGAGTTGCCCGAGAAACAAACCACGTCAGTTGAAGAGATGATGCGAGCGCTCACAGGCATCGATATTACCGTCTGTCCCTGCTGCCATAAAGGCCGGATGCAACTGTATCTGGAAATACCTTTGGCACGACCGCCCAATCCCATCGCTTTAGCGGCTGCTTAACCGGATTACTGGGTATTTGAATCTTCTGGTAGAAAACCGCAGGTGAATTGCGTCCGGACTCAACTGAAGTGCTTTAAAGTGGCGAAAAATAAACTCGAAATGATCGCTTTATGACGTATAATCACATGAATAATAACCCAATCGGCCTTTTATCCAGCCCTCAAAGCGCCAACTCGCAACCGAATAATCAAAAGCATCGCGATTACAATACCCATATAAAAATAGCATGCCAATACTTCCTCACGGCGGCCTTCGTACATCATTGTTTTATCAATCATCCCGACCGTTAAAATTTCTCTTAAATGCCTCTCGCAATTAAACAGAAAAACCGATACCCGCCCATAGTCCTGTTGCGGGACGATCGATAAAACTCTAATTTGGTATCACAATGTAACTATTCCCGTGTTTTTTATTCAATTTGGTATACTGGTTTGGTGAGCATAAAGAATCTTTAGATGTTAAGCGGAATTTACTACTCATCTAATACCTCTCTCACCTTAACAGAAAAGCCTTTAACAGAAAATGGTTTCGGTATAAAATGAACATCATCTTCGAGGATGCCCCGATGCATGATTACATTGGCCGTGTAGCCGGACATAAATATGGCCTTTAGATTGGGTTTAAGTTTCTCTACTTTCGTCTTCAACTCTTTCCCGTTCATCTCTGGCATAATCACATCCGTGATTAAAAGATGAATCGATCCTTCGTACTTTTCGGTGATAGAAATTGCTTCTGCAGGTGTACGCGCTTCGAGTACTGTGTATCCAATTCGCTCAAGCACAGATTTTGCTAAACGTAAAACAGACGCTTCATCTTCCACCAATAAAACTGTCTCGGAGCCCTTTTGTATAGTACCATATTCCAGTTTACCTTTTATCTCCAAGCTGTTGCGTGTCTGTGGAAGGTAGACTTTAAATGTTGTTCCCTTGCCAGGTTGACTGTTAACGGCAATGTACCCGTCGTTTTGTTTTATAATCCCGTAGACCGTGGACAAGCCTAGCCCGGTTCCCTCTCCAATTTGCTTTGTAGTAAAAAACGGTTCAAACAGGTTTTCCAATGTTGAGTTGTCCATACCGCAGCCATCGTCAACGACCTTAATTAAGACATAATTACCTGGCATCGAACCAGTATGCTCAGAACAAAAGGCTTGATCCAGAACTATGTTCTTAGTCTCGATGGTGACTTTACCCACTCCACTAATGGCGTCTCGGGCATTTACACACAGATTTGCAAGAATCTGGTCAATTTGGGCAGGGTCAATCTTGACCAGCCAAGGACTGTCACCTGGGATCCATAACAAGTTGATATCTTCTCCAATAAGCCTTTGTAGCATCTTGAGCATCCCAGTAACGCTATCGTTTACATTAATAACCTTTGGAACCGCCATTTGCTTACGCGCAAAGGCCAATAGTTGGCGCGTAAGTTCTGATGAACGGTGAGACGCCTTGTAGATCTCATTAAGATCATCATACATTGGTGAAGATGGATCGGTATCCTCCATGACCAGTTCCGCATGACCGATAATTACACTCAACATGTTGTTGAAATCGTGGGCTACTCCTCCGGCCAAACGTCCCACGGACTCCATTTTCTGGGCCTGATATAACTGATGCAGAAGCTTTTCCTTTTCGGTGACATCTCTCAAAGTGCCTTGCACTGCCGGAATGCCATGATAAGTAACAAGTGAGTAAGACACTTCTGCCCTGAATGTAGAGCCATCTTTTCGGACAGTGTTATAAATATTGGAGGTATTGTCCGGCTTTTGATCCTCTAAACGCGCCTGGATACGTTCCTTGATAATCTTGTGTTCGTTCAGATCGGTGATATCCCAAAGTGTTAGACTCAACCCTTCCTGAATGGAATAACCAAAAAGATCACAGATCCTCCGGTTAAGAAAGCTGAACTGGCCTGAAGGAATTTCGGCGATAAAATATCCATCCAAGGTATTTTCAACTAGAGAGCGATAGCGCTCCTCACTTTCCAGTAGTGCTTTTTCGGCTTGTCTGCGGTCTAAGGCATTGGATATTGTGGTTCCTGCCATTTTTAAAAGTCTGATTTCATTGACACTGCAATGTTTCGCTTGACTAACGAAATCAAAACCAACGGTTCCAACACATTTTGATTCTGAAACTAATGGTACTAAAAGTAAAGATTGAATGTCTTCTGCTTCGAGCTCTTCTTTGGCTTTTTTGGCTTCGCGCGGTAAATTAGCCACTTGTGGAATATGTACAACTTTTAGGCCATCCAGTTGGTCGATAACCCAGCTAAACATCTCAATTGGAACGTTTTGCAAGTTATCGATTTGGGGTTCAATGTTTTCCCTGCACCATTCATGGGTATTTCTAATCTTCCTTGCTATAAAATCAAACATGATGACATAACTTCGGTCTGCTTCCGCGAATAGTCCGGCCATCTTTAAAGTTCGATTTATTCCTTCGTCAATTCCCGAAGAAGGAGTATTAATAAACTCATTTGAGATTTCACCGAGCACCCGTTGAAAATTCGATTTTTCAGCCAGCGCCTCCTCAGCCCTTTTACGTTTCGTGATGTCACGTTCAATGGCGAGAAGGCAGGCTCTACCGGCGACAGTTCCCCGTTTGAGGCTGACTTCGGTCCAGAAAAGATGACCATCCTTGTGGCGGGTGTGCCACTCGAAAAGCTGGGGTTCGCCCGCCGCCGCCTTTCTTAGAAGCGTAACCGCTGTTTCAGGTGTAAAGGGAGGAACACCCGAGCTAATATCTTCCACACTCAAACCCAGCGCTTCCCTGACCGAGTAGCCAAACATCTCCGTAACCTTACTGTTAACGTCGATGAACTTAAAGGTATCAACATCGTGGATCCAGATGGTGTCGTTAACTGTGTTGAATATCTCGCGATAAGTTGCCTCCGAAAATTTTAAAGCGTCCTCCGCACATCTGCGCTCAGAGATATCGGTATGAATACCAACGAGACCAATGAAGCTCCCCTGTTCGTCCTTAATTGCGTAGGCTCTCAACAGAATACTCAGAATGCGCCGGTCCCTGGCATACATTGCCACTTCGCCGGTCCACGTTCCGCCGTCCATGATAGTCCGGAAGACTTCTTTGCCCACTTTCTCATCACAATACAAGGTCGCAGGAGGGTTCTCCCCGATGATACCGAACAAATCTGTGAACGATTTGTTTTGATAGTAATGACGGCCTTGCGGCGTCGACATGCCGATGGCATCCGTGGCATTGTCAAGGGCTTCCTTGAAAACTCTCAACGCCATCTGCGACAGCGCGCTTGAGTCGGCCTTTTTTTGTATTTCTTTTATCATTATGGGTTTTTTTTATTTTCTAAATCTTGATATTGTTTAGATGTCTGATTTTTTGATCCATACTGGAATCTTAATTAGATTTCTTGTAATCAGCCCTATTTGCGATTAAAATAGAAAAATTCCATCAATTAATATAATTATTGGCAAATTATTAGAACAGAAAGCAAAATCATTTAATTGCAGATAGATTGAGACAATGTCAGTTATCAAACACAATGAAATTATTGCCGATATGCTTTGGACATATTAGAATTAACTTGGCATTGGGCCATTGTCAAATATTTTATCCAAAGGAGGTACGCCATGAAAGTGTCCAAAGCGGGAAAAATCTGGCTCGATTATCATCAAATCCACTCGAAAAAAAAATACCGTAAGATCGCACTCGTTCGTCAAGGATAAATTTTGTAGCCAATTCGGTGATTACGACCTCAACGATCTGTCTGTTGACAATATCCTTGACTTCATGAATCAGCTCACCGAAGGTCGTAAACCTCAAACAAAGCGTGTTCGATTTACCAGCCTGTTGGCATTTTTTAACTTCGCCACAAACAACCTCAATCCTGGTTTCACGAATCCATGCGATTCACCAATGTTACGCAAGCTGTTTCGGCCAAAGATAAAGACTCATTTTGACGTACTCGAAAAGGAAACCGTCGATGAGATTATTTTTCGGACGACTAAACCCAGGGATCGTTTGATGCTCGAACTTATGGCTCGGTCAGGGATGCGAATTGGAGAAGTACTGAAAATTGTTCCAAGGGATATTTCCGAAAGGAAAATCCTGTTGAGAGAACCTAAAAGCGGACGTGAACGAGAAATGATATTCATCCCCCAGAAAGTGGCTGATCGTCTTAAGGATTATATCAAAACCCGAAATATCGGGTTGAATGAGCGGATATTTCCGATTTGTTATGAAGCTGCCCGGACGGTTGTATTGAAGGCCGGTAAATTGGTCGGTATTTATCTGAGGCCTCATGATCTCCGGCGACATGCGGCCACTTTTGCATCCCGCTCAGGGGTACCTCTTGAAATTGTGAGCAAAATCATCCTTCGACATTCAAATTTGTCGACCACCCAAATTTATCTGGGAAGGATCAGCGATTCAGAAGCTCTGAAATGGATTGAAACGATTTACAGCTAAACCAAAACAGGGTGGGTTCGGCGTGCTGGATCCACCCCCTTTACCCGTGATTTTATTTGAACATCGTTAATATTTTTCAAACTGATATTTGCATGGTTGTTGGAGATACAACAGGCTTCATAATTACTTTGAAGCCTGTTGTACACGCTAATTTTACTCGTTACATATCGAGTTAACGCAACCAAATAGTAGGCGGTTTCAATCGCACAACCACGCTGAGAAAAGCGAGGTCTTCCTCATAGATTGATATTAGAGCTTTTGTGGATCACAAAGATTTTCAGAGCTGTTTGCAACACGACCACAACCACCACAAACATATTGCCCATTCGATACCAATTTTTTCCATTCCTCAATATTATTTTCTAAAAGTCCTTCGCCGTGCTGGTAACATAGATGTTTTTCATGTCCCTCATGTGGCATTTCATCTTTGCTCATAATAGCCTCCTGTTCATGAAGATTAAGTCTCCTTAATACTCCTTATGGGTTATACAATATTACTATCAGAAAGTTTAATTGCTAAAGGCATTTTGTCAAATATTTTCTAATTGATTATATTCGTCTCTTAAATAACACAATCTGGCTAAAAATCTCGTTATTATGACATATTGAGATAATGTTTGTTTTCAAAATCATCGGGATTATTACCGATACGCTTTGGACATCCCCACCGTGCCACTGGAACCGATAAATTTACACTATCTGACCTGTTACGATTATTTTCGAACATCGGTGATTTTCGGGCCCCTGATATCTACATTGTTGTTGGAGATATATGGCCCGTGCCGTTGATTCGAGACCCTATTTCAACCCCGCCTTTATTCAGATGGCTCATAACGAGTTTAACTTCGGCTCGATTTTTATACGGAATAACTTTTGAAATAACCTTCACAGTAAAATTTAGGGTCTATCTTTAAGATTTCTTTGGCTGCATTACGAGCCTCCTCTTGTCGATCTAACAAAATGTGAACAACGGTTAAGCCCATATAGCTATGTAGGGCGTTTGGGTTCCGTGCAAGTGCTTTGTTAAATTCAGTTAATGCGCCCTCATATAATCCATTCATTCTATAACACACGCCTAATTGAATAAAATACCAGATACAGGAAAAGGGTTTAGGCGAATCGCTTGTTTAAACCGGTCTATGCCTCATCTATTCTTCCAACACAGCATAAACTATGCTAAAAGCCCCATTGATATCAGCGCTATTGGGTTCAAGTTCAACAGATCGCTCTCCTTCAACAATTGCTTTTTCATATTGCCTCATATATTATAGATATTGCCTAATAAAGTGTGGGTGATGGCGTAAAATTCATCCAAAGAAAGAGACTTTTGAGCCAGCTTAAATGCCTTTGTCATACTTTCTTGAAATGATTTACCTATTTGCGCAAAGACCAATTGTACCACGCCAACCAATTGTAACCCAATGGCGATTCAGGAGCCATATCGACGATTTCCTGTGCCACCTGGCCAAGCCGAATAGTACTTTCTTTTGTGCCTTGCCGAAAAAGCGATAGTGCCTCCATATGTTTTAAATAAATGTCAAGGCTAAGATATTGTTTGCTTATAATACGAGCTTGTTCTCCCTCGGTCAGTTTAATTTGCAAGGCATTCACGATCTTCATGGTAATCTCATCTTGTAATGCGAAAATATCTTTTAGTTCACGGTCCTAGCGTTCTGCCCAGAGGTGCTCACCCGCAATGGCATCGATCAATTGCGCTGTTATTCTCACTCGATCCTCAGATTTACGGACACTTCCTTCGAGTACATAGCGGACACCCAGTTCCTCAGCAACTTGCTTTACATTGACTGGTTTACCTTTGTAGGTAAACGTTGAATTTCGGGCAATGACAAAAAGTCTATCTGTCTTCGAAAGGGCGGTGATGATCTCTTCGCTTAATGCCATCACTGAAAAATTCCTGCTTGGGATCCTCGCTCATGTTGTCAAAAGGCCAGCACGGCGATCGAGGGCTTCTCAGGTAACGGATACGCCATTTTTTCCACTGATGCGGGTTCTATTTCAGGATGGCGAGGATAAAACTGCCAGATGGCTGCTGCAACAATCAGAGCCAGAACCGTAAATATTGCAATGGATGACTTTTTCGATGGAAGCTTTGGTAGTTTCGGTTCCCCCATCAATTGACCTGCATGTTCGGGTGCCGTTAAAACCTTGTATACCCTCACAGGCTCGGCAATGTTCTTTACTTGATGTTCGCCTTGATATTCATACCCAAATTTGAGTTTGTTGCGAACGTTTTGTAAACATTTTTTGAAATGGATACTTCCCCTGGTTCGGCCAGAGTTTCAATACGAGCGGCTATGTTGACCCCGTCTCCGTATACCTGTTCGCCATCTTGAATAACATCACCCAGGTTCACACCGATGCGAAACTGCATCTTGCGGTCTTCGGGTAAATCGGCATTTGCCTCCTTAAGATCCTCCTGTAATTTAACGGCGCATTGAACCGCATCCACCACACTGGAAAATTCGGCCATGACAGCATCACCGGGGGATGAAAAGACACGTCCGTTATGGGTTGTAATGATAGATTGGATCGATTTTAAATGGATCGTCAGGGTTTGGAAGGTGCCGACTTCGTCCTTGCCCATCATGCGGCTGTAACCCTTTACGTCGGCAGCCAGGATGGCTCTGAGCTTGCGTTTCACGCTTTTCTCGGCCATTACGACACCCCTGTTGAGGTTTAGATGGGGAGGTTCAGAATAGGAATAATTCGTCTATATTCTATTCAACGTATTTTTTCAAACAAAATTGAAGACTTCTGTAGGTGGTGATGTAATTGAGAATATGCCCAACTTGCTATATTTACAGATAACATCATTCTGAACTGTCAGGTCAAATACATCCTGCAAGGAAGAGATCTAAAGCGATGTTCATCTTTTTATACCATTTTAAGGCCAATGATCCCTGCCAGACGGTTTAAACCAGCCACAGGATCTGATCTCGCGATATTAATTAGCGGGTTTTTATAAACCCTAAACCTTCCATTGTTTCATGAAATTACGAAGAGAAAGATAGCTATCTAAAATTGGATTGATCATGGCATTAACGACCAATAAATCAAACGGCATTTTTTTATTCCATCGTTAGGGCATCTTCTCTTGAGCGCATACATTGAAGAGATATTTCCGTTTCGGCTTTTTATAACGCATAGGCAAACTCGCCGACGTTATCTTTGCACGATGTCGCAATGACAGACACCCTTATCATCAATTGTCTCCAAAGTTGATATCCGTCTCACAACTTCCAGTTGGAAAGATCGCCCTTTCCCGCATCAGAACTCGGCCCGGCACAGAGCCCGTTCCGGGGTGGCTGTCGCAAGCCGAACAGGCCGGCACAGATTCCGCACCAATCACCAACACTTCATTTGTTTTTAACACAATCTTTACAAACCATTTTAAAAATCGGCAGATTCTGCCCTCTACTTTTTAAGGTTTTCAGTTTTAAATTTTACCACCACCACAGGTATTCAGCTCACTGAACTGAGAGAGACTTCCCGCAAGAAACGCATTGATAGCATCACCCACGGTTTGATTCTCGTCACTGTAGTAAACTTTAATCCCCATCTGCTTGAATCCCATCAAAGGACGCATTCCCATGGCGCCGGCGATTATGGCATGGATTCCCTGTTCTGATAGGTGGTTGACCGGGGCCAAGCATCCCCCCTGCTCGTGGGGAACATTGGGGATGGTCTTCACATCAAGAATTTGTTCATCTTTAACCTGGATAAGGGTGAACATCTCACAATGCCCAAAATGGGCGCCCACTTGGGCTTTCAGCCCTCCAGGATTTTCTGAAGGTACGGCAACCAAGGTGTTCATTGCATTCTCCTCATTAAGCGAATCGTTTATATTGTTTCATCTTAGACGGAATTTTTTTCTACAATTGGGAGTTCTAAGTCTGCACAAGCCGCTTTAATGATTTTTCCGATTTGTATATTATGAGGGCAGGCGCTCTCCGCAGGATAATAGTCGGTTTTGATCAAGTTGGCCTTGACGGCTGAAGGCAATTGGTTAAAGCGTTGAGAGGCTGTATCCCTGTCCCCGTATCCATTGTGATACATGGCGTAACGCAAAATATCACTGATGGGTATATTGCCGGAAACCAGCGATTCGCAGATTTGGCTGCATCCGGCACAATAACCCGAAGCCGTCCGATGGGCGAATGTCTCCAGGCGCTTTTTATCACCTTTTGACAACTGTTTTTTATTCAATGCGGCGTCAACGTTGGCTCGCAGAATGGTCATGTTCGGCATGGCCGAACAGATACTGGCGATGTGCGGGTTCTCCCACACCACTTTAAGTTTGGCCTGTTCGGCCGTGTACCCTTTTCTCAGGAAATTTTCGGTCATCTTCAAGGCATCATCGGTTTCAGAACCGATGGAAGCGTAGAAATTGGCCGAAAAGGCGGCCTGGGTTTTCATGGCTGTTAGCCCAATTCCCGCTTTTGTACAGGCCGCCACGGCCTGTTTCATCTTCTCTTTCCCCATCAAGCGGTAATTATAGCTCATCATGATGCCATCGATCCATCCCAGCCTGGCTGCCGCCAGCAGCGTGTTTTCCATGTTTTTGTGGGTACTGAATCCGAAAAGACGGATTTTACCTTTTGCTTTGTTTGTTTCCGCCCAAATCTTGACTTCTTCGGTCAGTTCTTCTTCTACGTCTTTAACATAGTGGACAAAAAACATGTCCACATAGGACGTGTTCATCCTTCGAAGTGATAGGTCCAGTTTAGCGGATAATTTCCGGGGGTCTGAAGTGGCGGCCTTAGTGACCAGAAACACCTCCTTGCGATCATTGGGAAACTTCTTAAAGTATTCGCCAATGGCCTTTTCGTTCTTCCCCCATCCATAAGAGTCGGCCGTATCCCAATAAGTGACGCCCATTTTAAAGGCCTGCCGAAATAAAAGCTGATCGGAGCTTCTTAAAACCCCTCCTAAAGCAAGAATCGAGACTTCGACACCTGTTTTTCCAAATGGTCGCTTGGGCACTATCGCCCTTCCAGGCATCTTTTCAGCTGCTTTGACCCCGGCTGAAGAAAACGAGCTCAAGTTCATCAGCGCCGATCCCAACCCTGCAGCACCAGCTGTTTTGATAAACCCACGCCGAGACAAACTTTTTTTCATACCGTCCATGCCATACCTCCTAAACCCACGTTGGTTTTTTTATCAGGTTGGGTTTTTTATATGGATTGGCTTTTGTTATATCCAATTTTGTAAAAATGCTCAAATGGGATCATGGCGTTTTTTGGCCTTTTTTTAATCAACGCCTTATCTGGTAGGGGGTTTGATTTAAAGTGCCTATCTATAAGTGCAAGTAATAATTATTAGGATACTTCAAGCGGTAGAGTATAGTGCAATATAGCCCCCTTCCCATCGCCTTCACTCTCGGCCCAAATCTTCCCGCCATGGAGCTCAACGAGTTTTTTGGTCAAGGACAATCCCAAGCCTGTTCCCTGGTATTTGCGGCTCTTTGTGTTCTCTACCTGTTCAAAAGGGAGAAATATTCGATCCAGGTCCTCTTTTGATAGGCCGATCCCAGAGTCGGTAACGCAGATGTGAATCCACTGAGGTTGTTGGTTTTTGAGCTCCTGAAAATTAAACGCAGGATCTTTTAAGTCCGCAATGCCCGCATTCAGTCTTACACGACCGCCACTTGGGGTGAATTTGACGGCATTGCTTAAAAGGTTATATTGGATCTGCTTGATTTTACGCTCGTCCGCCTGGATCGACTCAGGAATACCATCTAAATCGCTCGACAACGTGATGTTATGTTTCAGGGCCTTTTCCTTGACCATAACCAGACTGTTTTCTAAAAGCACTCTTAAATTGACATCGGTAAGCTCCAGTTCAAGCTTACCCGCTTCAACCTTGGAAAGATCTAAAATATCGTTAATTAAGGATAGCAGATGCCGGCTGCCGGCCAGGGAATCGCCCAGATATTCTTTCTGCTGAGGATTCAGATCTCCGAAATGTCCATCTACAACGACCTCGGTAAATCCGATGATATGGTTTAAGGGGGTTCTCAACTCATGGCTCATATTGGCCAGAAATTCACTTTTAGCGGCATTTGCTCTGTCCGCCTCCTTTTTGGCATCGGCCAATTTTACCTTCTCTTCTTCGAGCTTTACTTGATTTTGGCGCAATCGCTCCTCAAATTTGTAACGAACCAATTCAAATGTGTAGGCCAAAACATTTACTAAAAAGAGTGAAACAAGAAACCTGGATTTAAACCCAGCTTGATGGACTGTCGTCCAAGACAGATGCTCCTGAAATATCAAAAAGATGAGTGCAAAAAGAAAAAAGATCGCATTATAAAAAAGGCCTTCCCTTCGCCCCAACATGAAGAAAGTGACGAGCGGATATACATAAAGCCAATGCGCCATATACCCGTACGGACCGCTTTCGGCCAGCAAATATAAAAAAAGGACCCCCACAAACCCAATATGAATTCTAGATAAAACAACGATACGTTCAATTTTTCTTATCAAGGGAATGGTAACTGCAAGCGATCCCCCTGTAATCAAGAGAAAAAAACCCAAGGGGTAGTCGGCTCTAACGAGGTGAATCCCCGAAAAAGTAAGCAGCACCGGCGCGGTAAAAATAATCATAAAACCGGATAAAATACGCTTGGCTTTTTCTTCTATCTCCACACCAATCGGGCTTAACAAGTGCTCCAGTTTATCGAACAACCGGCTATGTGTATCAGTCCCGCTTTTAACGGCCATTTTCATCCCATGTCCACAATATCAGCCAGAAAGAAAGGATCTTCAACCATTAATTCTACTCTAACAGGTCCTCTTATATCGAAAATAGCGATTATCTAATGAAACACATCCAAAATAACATGCAAATAGTTCGCCAAATAACCGATAAAATGACGAAGTTTATCATGGTTGTGTAAATGAAAAATATAATTAAAGTGTTCGTGTGATTTTAACTGTAAATTCTATGAGTTGAAATAAATTGTATCAATCAGGCTATCGTGTTTTAAGACTCAATTAGAATTCAAGCCATTTAACATGGCTCAAGCAGAACTTGCTCAACATTGAATAATCAAAACCCTATCAGCACTTGTAATCCAAATTACATATTGGTAGCCATAGAGAATTTAACCTCCAATAATCAAAAGCCCCTATCATTATCCCAGGTTGATCATAAGAACCGCCAGGCCCGCCATGCACAAAAAGACGTAGTTGGCTGGCCGCAATTTCTCTCTCCAGATATACAAACCGGCCAAAGTAGTCAAAGCGATCACACCGACGCCAATACTCGGATACACAATAAATCCAGGCAGGCAAGCCAGTGCGCGTACCAGGAAATAGGTTGCCAGAATATTGGTTATTCCTAAAATCCCCCCACACACCAATGCAGGTTTGGTTTGATCGGATTTTTTAAAAAAGTGGGGGCTGGTAATCACCAAAGCCGTACCGAAAATGACGGTGATAAACCCCCGGGGATCATCGTTTACCGTCCATTCAGCGTGCAGTTTGAAAATGAAACTGGCAAATCCGTAAACGATAAAAAGAAGGAGCCCCCATTTCAGCCCCTTGAAACCGAACATAACTGCCCGGTCGAACCGAATAGGGTCATTACCGGCAAGCGGCAACGAAGAAAATGCCAGCACAATACCCAACATCTGATAGAGGTTTAACTGCTCATGGAAAAAGACAAGTGACCCCAGCGTGGGTAAAATGGCAGACATGCGCATAAGGGCTGAAGGTAGGGCAAGGCCCATAACGACGATAGCCTTGTCAAACAGCCTTAAAGACAGCACATATAAACTACCGATCAATACACCCAGGCCCGGTATCAGGATCGAATCAAAACCGCTGATTGTACCGCCTGAAGTAATCAAGGGGGTCAAAGTGGCCACCAGGTAGTTGGTAGCCAAAACCTTTCCGAAGGGCAGCCCTTTTGCGTTGGCGGTCTTAACCGTCATGGCAAGACCGCTTGAAGCAACAACAGCCAAAAAAATAAAGAGAATACCTATCATTGGGTCGGAGTACTTTTTTCGGGGTCACCATCGGTCAGACTGCCAGGTGCTTTCCCGGCGGATCGAATATGAATATCCCTTTGGGGAAAAGCGATCTCAATGCCGTATTCACGAAATCGCCGATCAATATCAAATCGAATTTCCGTAGGCACTTTGATCATATGGTCAATATCCGTCCAGATCCGCAATCGAAAAATAAGCGCACTGTCACCGAAATCAGCAAACACGACTTCCGGTTTGGGCTTTTTAAAAACCCTGGGAATTTGGGATGCAATATCCAACAATGTACTGCGAACTAAGTCCACGTCCGACCCATAAGCCACGCCGACGTCAATATCGCGCCGCAGACGCTTATCACCGAAACTCCAGTTTTTAACAACGCTACTGATAAATTCAGAATTGGGGATTATTAAAGACGCGTTATCATAGGTTTGCACAATCGTCGCCCGAACGTTTATTTTTTTAACCGTGGCCCAGGTACCATTGATTTCAACGTCATCGCCAACCTGAATGGGTCTCTCGAACAGTAGAATGATCCCACTGAAAAAATTATTAAAAATAGCTTGAAGACCAAACCCAAGCCCGATTCCCAACGCCCCGAACGCGACGGTTAGCGATGTGGTGTTGAAGCCGACAATGCTTAAGAGCCAGGATCACCCCGACCCCCCATATCAGATAGGATGCAATGGTGGTAATGGATGCCTGCAGACCGGGTGCCAAATCGCTTTCCCGAAAGATCTTTTGGGTGATGAGAAACCGACCCAACCGCGTCATGATAAGGGTTAGAAAAAGAACGAGGACGGCCACCAGCAGGTCCAACGAGTTGAGAGTTATCTTGCCAACGGAAAAAGATTGATTAAAAATAGTATGAATCCCGGTTACGGCATTGGGTCTTGTATTCCATGCCAGCGCCAGCATGCCGATACATCCGCTAAACCAACCCAGCCAGGCCAGAGATAAAAGGACCCGTTCAAGTGGGTATATCGCGACAGCCGGTTCATCATCACCATCTGATTCAGGCTGACATTCCGCACGCCATTCCACTATGGCCCTAAATAGAATGACCGCCCATAATAGTACCGCCAGGGTGCGTGCCCAGGACAATAGCCAGTATAAGGCAAAAACCGGAAGCCCGATCAACTCAATGGCCAAAGCGCCCAAGGTAATGACATAGGTCAGGAACATGACGGGCTTATAAGAAGCCGTTCTATTTAATAATGGATCGGGATTAGAATCTCGATTGGCATTTTCAATGGCCCGCCAAAAACCGAAACAACAAATCAGAAGGTATATTTCGATGAATAATCTTCCCCAGGCCAGAATCGTGCTTTCTTCAACTGTGGCGGTCTTAAGAACGACATAAATAGCAGCGAACAGGCTGACCCAGAGGGCCATCCGTTTTAATTTGAAAGCAGCCTTATCCGGGATAAAAAGGGCGGCCCCCGGTTTTCTAAAGGTCAAATAGTCCCGCAACCAGCGTAAAAGCAAATAGATGAGCAATAAATTAAAAACGGTTTGAAAATACAAAAATCGCTCATGCCACAGGTTGAACGCTTCCCAACAAAAAAGCAGAAACAGTGCGCCGATGACCCACAAAGAGCGCCTGAGCAGGTTAACGGCAAGAAGTCGCCAACGATGGGTCTCTACGACCGTGTTCTTTTTCTCGTAAGCCCGATAAGACTGTCGCAGGCGGGAGACGATAAACACCGTCACCAAAACCAAGAAAAATTATAAGTAGCACCACGACCGGGCCGGGTGATTGAAGTCGGTGGGCTCCTGTTAACAAATCTCTCTTAAACGGATGCCGAAGATTGTCTGCCAAGATTTCCAGCTCTTTATTCAACCCATCTTTTTTAAAGGCTTTGGAAAGAACCGATTTTCTTTCAAAAAGTGCTTTGGATTGGCGACTATTTATTTGAGCATCCAGTTTTTCACTCAGATCGGCAGTTGAAGACCGAACCGTATCATATTGCCTGACAACCTCATTAAAACCATCGATTAAATTTTCAAGGACATCCAGCTTGCGTTCGAGAATGCGCCCGAGTTCCCGGATGGCGGTGATGATTTCATCTTTTTCTACCTTGGGCCAGCCTGTATTATCGATTTCAGCAGCCTGCTTACGACTTAAACTAATCTGGTTTTTGGTTCGATTGAGTAATACAACGTCTGCATCACGTTGTCTGGTAAGTTCTTTTATACTTTCTGCAATCGGTTCAAGTACCGACCGACTGCCATTTTGCGCTCTTTCCAAAGAAATGATGGGGGTTTCGGGTTGCAGGAGAAGATTATTATGGACGATATTTTGGATATTATAAGCGTCGATCGCAATGGATACAGATTTCTGAAGACCTTGCAGCTGTTTACGCCGCTGGGAAAGCTTTTCCAACAGGTCACTTTCTGCGTCGATAGTGCGTTGTAGGGTTTCCTGAAGGGCCCTGCCGGTGCTTTCCGTAAAATCAACGAGCCTCTCACCATTTTCCGCGGCGTTGGCCGGAAAACTAAAAACAATTATAAAAAAGGCGACGGCTGTCAGGGGTAGCAGCCACCGCGCAGTTTTGATAGCACACAACATATGGAATTTTCCTTTTTTTAAATCCATTTTTTGCGTCTGAAAAAAACGAGCATGAGCAGCACAATAAAACCGACAAGGCCCCACACGGCCAAATATCCCCATCGCCATTCAAGTTCCGGCATGAATTTGAAATTCATGCCGTAAATCCCTGCCACAAAAGTGATGGGAATAAAAATGGTGGCAATAATGGTCAGGACCTTCATGACCTCGTTCATTCGATTGCTGACGGTGGAAAGATACAAGTCCAGCATTCCCGATAAGATATCCCGGTACGATTCGATGGTGTCGATAATTTGAATCGTATGGTCATAGACATCCCTAAAGAACAAAATCGTTTTTTGGTCGATTAAAGTCAATTCTTGTTTCGTCACAGTGTTGATCACTTCGCGAAGCGGCCAAACCTGTTTGCGCAAGTAGATCAGCTCGCGCTTCATGGCATGGATATTCTGCACGGTATTCGCCGTGGCGTCAGCCAGCAGTTCTTCTTCGATATCCTCTATCAGAACCCCTATTTTTTCCAGTATCGCGAAATAATGATCGACCACCGCGTCAATAAGCGCATAAGCCAGATAGTCGGCCCCACCGCCTCGCATTCGACCTTTTCCTTTTCGAAGCCTTTCCCTGACAACCTCAAACACATCCCCACGCACTTCCTGGAAGGAGAGGAGATAGTCGCTTCCGAGTATGAGGCTGACCTGTTCTGACCGAATGTCATTGGACGCTTCGTCCACGTAAAACATCTTCAGAACAAAATAGAGATATTCTTCGTACTCTTCGAATTTGGGCCGCTGCCCGGTATTAAGGATATCTTCCAGAGTCAACGGATGGATGCTCAATTGTCGCCCGATTTTTTCGATCAAATCAATGTCGTGAATACCGTCAACATTGACCCATGTCGTCGTGTTCGATTTTTTAAACGAAAATGCCTCATCTAAATTTTCACATTCCTGCTCGCGGAGGTGCTCGGCGGAATAGTTGACGACGCTAATACGGACCCGGTCGGTTTTATGCTCGCCGATGTGCACCAATGTCCCAGGAGCAGCGCCTGATTTTTTGGAGACCCTCTTCGTAAACTTAAGCATATCCACCCCATGATATTAAATAGGCTCATACTTCACTATTTGATGATTATTTTCAAGTACTGCAGGCGGGTGGGTTGAATTCAGGTCCCTCTATTTTCCTCGGTTATCATTCATCCGGGTTATCAAGCATCCGGTTTGTTTACTTCGTTGATCTCTTCAGGGAAAATGATATCCGTGAGATCATCTCTTTTACCCTGATGATAGACAATCCGGATTTTTTTTCGGGTGAAAGCAGCGATATCGTGGTTTTTTACAAACAAAGGATCAATCCTGTATTCTCTCTCATCATATGTAAGTAATGAGAAATCAATAGGATACCCGCTCTCATCCCACGAAGTCGGAACGATGATCCCTTCTATGAGGGCCGATCCGTTTTTTTTTGGGGGGGATCCCGGGTCACATCCTTGCCCTTTTTTCGATACATTATTCTATTGATCATATCAGTTGACGATATAGGCCAAAAAGCGAATTGTGATCGCTTGACGAAGCGACCCAGCCGCCCAGCTCTTTGTTCAATAAGTCTAAGCAATTTTAACGCCATTTCTTAACTATTTTAAATAATACATCAATTTTTAAAAGGTGCAAAAAAAAGGTACTCGGAATTCCGGTGTCGACCTGTGGATGACTCATGCAGCTTGAGGATGGTTTCGAATAAAAGGGATACAGGGTGTGGCCAAAGGGTATTATTTATCAAAAAACCGCTCTTTGCGGATGTGATATTTTTGCATGAGTTTGTGAAATTGTCGCACGCCTACGCCGGCGTCTTCGGCGGACTGATTGACCCGCCCCTTGTGTCTGGCAAGAACATCCTTGATATATTGGGCCTCAAACACTTCGACCACCACTCGCCGGGATTCAGACAGGGTCGCCGCTTTGACTAACGTCGGAAATTCTATCTGTTCGGTTTCCCCAAAAATCTCAGTCGGAAAACAATGCGGCATGAGAATATCGTCCGTCGCCAGGATATAAGCCCGCTCGATCAGGTTTTCCAATTCCCGAACATTACCTGGCCAATCATATCGGCGCATGCCTTCCAATACGACAGGATGAATGGACGAGATCCCACCCTGGTACTTCTGATTAAACCGTTCTACAAATATATGAGCCAGGAGAGGAATGTCATCTCTGCGATCCCTCAGGGGGGGTATCTCAATGGGGAATACATTCAAACGGTAGTATAGGTCCTTTCGAAACCGGCCGTCCTCCGACATGCTCTTTAGATCCGAATTGGTGGCAGCGATAATTCTTGCGTCGGTGACAAGGGTTTTCTCACCGCCCACCCGACTGAATGTGCCATCCTGCAAGACCTGAAGCAATTTGATCTGAGCAAGGGGCGTAATCGTACCCACTTCATCCAGGAAGATCGTCCCCTTGACGGCGATTTCAAATTTGCCGAGTTTTTTACGCGTGGCACCGGTAAATGCCCCTTTTTCGTGGCCGAACAACTCGCTCTCCAGCAATGTATCGGGAATGGCACCGCAGTGAACATCGATAAAGCTCTCCTCGGCACGATTGCTATGTTGGTGCAGCAACCGAGCCATAACCCCCTTTCCCGTGCCGGTCTCACCGCTAAAAATGACAATGGCTTTGGTGGGAGCGACACTTCGAATCTTTGTTAACACCGTCATCATTAAGGGGGAACGGGTTTTTATCACATCTTTTGTGGAGACCTTCCAGAATTGGCCTCTGAGATAATCCAGCTCGGCCAGTTTAATTTTCTGTTCGAAATCGTCTGCTGTCGGTTTCATGTCTATTTTTCCATGATAAACAAAAACTGTGTCATTTAAGGCTTTTTATTATAACAAATCTGTTCCTGGTTTCAATAGACACTATTTTTAAAAGAAGATGGTCGTGATTTGGATTCTCAATTTATTGTGAGATCGTGCGAAAACAAAAACTTTCAAGACCTCCGTATATTTGCAGGATATTTACCGGTTGACAAACGTAAAAATAAGCTGGCAAAATATATCGTATTTTCAGTGTATCGGTTCCAGATCTGATTTAAGTTCTACAAATTCCTAGCGCCCATCAAATTAGGAATTATAAATTCGCTTGGAAATCCCAAAGACGGTATTATTCTTTTCGTTAAGTCTCATTCAGGTTATTAGGATATTTTTATTATGAACGGTTATGCAGATAAAATCGAAATGATCAATGGTGCCAGAAACTTCAACCTTCTCGACGGTGCCACCGGTGAAGTGGAAGCAGTCTACAGGGAGGTGGATGAACAGCGCCGCATCGCTGCCGATAGCACCTGTCCGCTGGAAGACCGGCTCGCTTCCTACGAAGATATCATCGATTCCGAAGTGGGCGATACCACCATGGTGCGCGCCCGAAATATCGAACGGGAGTATGGGTTCCGGCAACTCTATCTGAAATTTGAGGGCGGCAATCCCACGGGAACCCAGAAAGACCGGATCGCGTTTACGCAAGCCATGATGCCTTGCGACGTGGCTTCGATGTCATCACCCTGGCCAGTTGCGGTAATTACGGGGTGGCCATGGCCATGGCCGCATCCATGGCCGGTATTCATTGTCTAGTATTCATTCCCCAGGGGTACCAAACCCGTCGAATCGAAGAGATGAAAAGCCTGGGAGCGGAAATCCTAAGAGTTTCCGGTGATTATGAAAAGGCCGTCGACACTCTCCTCAAAAAAAGCAGCCGAAAAAGAATACTACGATGCCAATCCCGGCGGCACCAATACCATCTTACAGCTTTCCGCCTATGGGGAAATTGCCAGGGAAATCTTTGATGAGTTAAGGGATGCCCCCAAAGTCGATTGCTGCACCGGTCTCCAATGGAACCACCCTGGCCGGTATTTATAAAGGTTTCTTAGCCTGTATCGCCGGGGAAAAACATCGAAAATACCACATTTCGTTGCCGGCTCCTCGCACGGTAAAAACCCGATTGTCACTTCCTTTATCAAGCGCTTGTCCGCCTGCGAGGATCTGCGCCGTGATAAAATTCAGGAAACGGCCATTAACGAACCGTTGATCAATTGGCACGCCATTGATGGGGATCATGCCCTGGGGGCGATCAATGCACTCCGATGGATGGGCCGCCAACGCTTCGGACAAGCGAATGATGACGATCTCCACGGCTGATCCGGGAAAAAGAGGGACTCCAGGTATTGCCGGCCAGTACCGCCGGTCTGATCGCATTGTTAGAACACCATAAACGCCACCCTCTGCCTCCGGAACGGTATGTTGCAGTACTCACAGGAAGAAAAGCATGAATACGATGACTTCAACTTCCAACCTTGACGGCAACGCCATCGTATATTGCGAAGGTGCCTTTGAGAACACCTACGGCAAAACCGCCCATGGCCTGGTGCGATTTACCCGTCGATACCGGGTGATGTCCGTGGTGGATTCCACACTGCGCGGGCCGCGAAGCCGGCATGGTTCTGGATGGAAAAGCAAACGGCATTCCCATTCATGCCTCACTGACGGATGCCATGGCACTATTGCTCCGACCGTGGTGAAGCGGCCACCCATCTGGTGATCGGCCTGGCCACCGACGGCGGAAAGTTGACATTCGCAGCCCGTGCAGGCCGCAGCTAAGGCATTGCAAGCCGGCCTGAATGTAGACAGCGGGCTGCATGAATTCATTTCCGAAGACCCTGAAATGATGCAATTCGCAGCGGAGAGCGGCGCTGTTATCAGGGATATTCGCAAACCGCCGCCGCGTTCCAGAACTCCATTTTTTCAGCGGAAACATCGAGCAGGTCAAGGCACTGAAAGTGGCCGTTCTGGGAACGGATTCAGCCGTGGGAAAACGGACGACAGCCTGGCGTATCGTGCAGGGTTTTGAAGCCACAGGGCCACTCGGCCGAACTCATCGGCACCGGGCAGACCGCCTGGATGCAAGGGGCCCGATACAGTATCGTGCTTGATTCCCTGATCAACGATTTCGTAGCCGGGGAGATCGAGCATGCTGTCTGCCGTGCCTGGAATGAACAACGTCCTGACGTCATTGTCATCGAGGGACAAGGCAGCCTGATGAACCCCGCCTACCCTGGCGGTTTCGAGATCATGGCCGCCGGCCGCCCGGATGTGATCGTTCTGCAGCACGCACCGGCCCGAAAAGAGTATGACGGATTCCCAGGATATCCCCTTCATCCTCTGGGTCAGCAGATACAAGCCATCGAAATGATCAGCGGTAAACCGGTAGTGGCCATCACGGTCAATCATGAAAATCTGTCCACAAGATCAGATCCCGGCGATTTGCAATAGCATTGAAATGGTCATCGGACTGCCGGCCATAGACGTCCTCGAAGAGGGAGCCGACCGGTTGGTGGAATTGCTGGCCAAATACCTTAAAAATAATTCATAGAAAAAAGTAAAAATGACCTTTCCCCAAACGCAAACGAACCCTGGACCTTTGAATTCCATCGGCAGATCCCCTCTCCATCCTGGTGGTCTTCGACCGTCTGGAGGTAGGACCGGTCCGGTTGGAGCCCCATCGTCTGATCATGCCTTATCGGCTTTTTTATGGTGAAACGAAAACCGAAACGGAACTCATCTATAGATATGAAGAGCGGGTGTTCGAGCCGGATCAACCCGATTCGGTGAACCTTGCCACTATGATCGGCGATACAGGTGGCATTGAACTACGGCCTTTTTTGCCGACGCATCCTATTTCACGGCCCTCTGGACAATATTGATCAGCAATTGATCCGCATGATGATGGAGAACACCTCCCGTGAGATTTTTGTTAAAAAATTTCTAGAACCCAACCCCTTTCTGTCAGCGGGAGTTAAAGATTTACCCCCCAGATAATCGGAAAACCTATACTCGGGCCGAGATCGAATTTCCAGATGCCGACCAGGGAAACCGATCCTGACTTTTGGCGGGTATGGCCCGTGGACAAACGCAATATCTGCGTGCTTTCCAGCGGCGGCAAAGACAGCCTGCTCAGTTTCGGCCTACTCAGTGAAATCTCTGCAAAAACAGACGCCTGGGCCAGCTGTCGGGAAATCCACCCGATTTTCTGCAATGAGTCGGGGCGCCACTGGTTAACCGCGCTGAATGCCTATCGCCATTTCCGGGATCATGTTCCCAATACCGCCCGGGTTTGGCTGAACAGCGATCGGGTATTTGCCTGGTTTCTGCGGCATATGCCGTTTATACGAAAAGATTTTGCCAGACGTCCGCAGCGACGAATACCCTATCCGCCTTTGGACCGTGGCGGTCTTCTTATTCGGCGTCCTCCCACTGCTTAAAAAACAGGGGATCGGACGGCTTGTGATCGGAGATGAATTCGATACCACCGTGAAAGCTCATTCAACGGGATTGCCCATTATGATGGGCTGTATGACCAGAGTCGCTATTTTGACGACGCCATGAGCCGCTATTTTATGCAGAAAGGGTGGATGGTCAGCCAGTTTTCCGTTTTAAGGCCGCTTTCGGAATTGCTCATTGAAAAAACGCTCTCCCAACGCTATCCCGAACTGCTGAAACTGCAGATGTCCTGTCACGCCGCTCACAAAGAAGAGGACCGGGTAAAGCCGTGCGGACGATGCGAAAAATGCCGCCGCATTGTCGGGATGCTCACCGCCCTGGGTCAATCACCTCAAGCCTGCGGGTATTCGGACACCAGGTCAGCCCACTGCTTGCAGCCAGTTCGCTGAAAAAGGCATCCACCAGGAGGCTGAAGGTCAACGCCAGCTGATTATATGTTGACAGCAAACGTGGAGCGATCTCAATGGACCATTTGGCCGATACCACTGCAGCCCCGCATCCCGGAAGTTCTCAGCCTTCGTATCGATCCGGAATGCTCGCCTCTCCACGCAGTGTCCCGTGAATTGCGCCAGCCCGCTTTTCAAAATATTTTTGCAACATGCCGACGGTGCTCTACAGCGAAAGGACAACCGGTGGATGCCGGTCAATCTGTTTCACGGATCCGCTTTTTGCTGAGCCCTATCCTTTTGAACTGGATTACGGAACGCAAGGAAAACGAGCCGGCATTATCCAAACCCATCCGGCCTCCGTGATGTGGGGCGAACTGAACTGGCCACAGGCCAAACAGCGACTTAAAAAAGTGGATATCGCCCTTTTCCCGGTCGGGGCCATCGAGCAGCATGGACCGCACCTGCCGCTGGATACGGATGCTTTTGACGCACAATACCTAGCGGTTCATACGCGCCCAGGCATGCAGCGATCCGAAACCCTATGTACTGCCGCTGATCCCTTTCGGTGTTTCCTATCACCACGATGATTTCAGCGGCACCGTGAGCATCAGCAACGATAGCCCTTTCGCGCCTGGTATATGATATCGGCATGAGCATTGCGGCCAACGGTATCCGTAAACTGGTCATCATCAATGGCCATGGGGGCAATGGGCCGGCACTCAACTATGCCGCCCAGAAAATCAACCGGGACGCCCGCATTTTCGTCTGCGTCGATACCGGGGAAACCAGCGATGTGGATGTTGACGGCATGATCAAAACCCGTAACGACGTCCATGCCGGTGAAATCGAAACCAGCACGACCCTGGCGATCCGGCCCCATCTGGTGGACATGGCGGCTCGCCAGAAAAATCCATACCCGCGGTTTTCGAGCCATTATCTCGATTTTACTTCTAAAAGGGGTGTCTCATGGTACGCCTATACCCGCAAAATATCCGCAACGGGCGTCATGGGCGACCCGACGCAAGCAAGTGTTGAAAAAGGCAGAACGCATCTGGGAAACCATGATCGCCCATATGGTGGCTTTTGTAGAGGACTTGAAACGGCTGACGCCTGGATGAAATTCATCAAAAGCGATATTGATTCCCGGTGGTGATCAGATCAAAACAATAAAAAAACTTCGATTAACAAGATCGCACCTGTTTATCATCGCAATGGATGGCGTCAATGAAGATCAAAAAAATCGATGTGTATCGTTTGGATATGCCTCTGGCCGAGCCCTATACAATTGCTCAAAAAACGTTTGACCACGCGATCAATATTTTTTTGGAGATCCATACGGATACGGGACCCGTCGGTTTTGGCGTGGCTGCACCCGAAGCTACCGTAACGGGGGAAACACCGGAATATGTTATAGAGGCGGCGGAAAGCGTCATCGCACCTATTTTGTTAAATATGGACCCGTTGAGGCCGGTAGCCGTCCTTGAAAAATTGAAAAAAAGCCTGTCGGCAAGCCCGGCAACTCTGGCCATGGTCGATATGGCCCTGTACGACATCCTCGGCAAGCGGGCCGGACTCTCCCTTGTTCCGGCTGTTGGGCGGTTATCGAACCCGCATAAAAACCAGCATTACTATCGGCATTATGTCCTTAAGGGATACACTTGAAAAAGCAAACGATTTTGTGAAACAGGGTTTCAAAGCTCTGAAACTAAAAGGCGGTCGGAATGTTAATGAAGATGCCGAGAAAATCATTCGGCTAAGAGAACAAGTGGGGGATGGCATCGAACTTCGTTTTGATGCCAATCAGGGATACACCGAAACCGACGCCATGACCTTCATCCGAATGATTGAACCGGGCCAAGATATCGGTTCTGGAACAACCCACCCACCGCAATGAACGTGCGCTACTCGGCAAACTATCAAGAAAAGCCGATATGGCGATTATGGCCGATGAGAGCCTCATTAGCTTGCGCGATGCTTTTCGTCTTGTTCGCGACGATCTGGTGGATATGATCAATGTTAAATTAATGAAAGCCGGGGGAATTAATGAAGCCTTACAAATCAATGCCGTCGCCCGTTCCGCCGGGGTGGAGGTCATGGTGGGCTGTATGGACGAGGCCGCATTAAGCATTGCGGCCGGGCTTCACTTTGCCCTTGCCAGGCCCAACGTTATCTATGCTGACTTAGACGGCCATTTGGATTTGCTCAATGACCCGACTCGGGGTTGTGTTGTTTTAAAAAATGGGTATCTCTACCCTTCACAAGGGCCAGGGTTAGGATATAAGCCATAGCAGCCTCGTGCTCATTATTACACAGCCTGTTCTATGATTATCCATGGTGGGAGAGAGATACCTGTCTATTATTTCGCTTCAGAAAATCATACCGGCGTTGTTGGTGGCGATTATTATCACCACCTATCACACGCATTTATAATCGGAACATATTCATGACACCCAGTATAATTGGCGACTTGTTTTTCTTTATACGTTAATCGATCAGATTGGTAACTATCATGAAGTTGTTAGAAATTTTAGCCGATATCAATCCAATTTTGAGAATTTCCCTCGTTATCAGCATGGTTGTGGTTGCAATTTTTACCGTCAAGACCATCCGCCGGTTGAGCCAATATCTGTTGACGATGAAGGTGGACAGTAACGAAACATCAGAAGAGATCCTGACGCGAAGATACCCCAAGCTTGCCACCATTATTACCATCTTCGTTAGTGCGGTCACGTTTACCATCTATTTTGTGGCTGTGGGTATGATTCTGCGCGAATTTAAAATTTCACTGACAACTTATTTTGCCAGCGCAACAGTCATCGGATTAGCCGTCGGTTTTGGGCTGCAAGGATTTGTGCAGGATCTGGTGATCGGCCTCACGCTGATTTTTTCGGATGCGCTAACGATCGGGGAAATGGTCAAGCTGGGCGATGAAATTGGTAAAGTCGATAGCATTGGTCTCAGGTTCACTATGCTGATTAACTTGCACGGTCAGCGCATTATTATACCCAACAGAAATATTGCTACCATTAGCCAATTTCGCGACGGCTGCATCCGCGCTTACGTCGACATTCAATTACCGCAGGAGATTGATGAAAAGTCGATGTTGCGACCGATTCAGGCAATTGCCAAGGGCATGCACAGCCAACACAAATCCATCATTCTGGCCGTACCGGAAATCTTCGGGATCAAAGAAGTCAAAGATGCTCAATGGCGATATCTGAGAATTAAATTCAAGCTTTGGCCGGGGCAAATAAAAATTATCGAAGAGACATTCAAAGAAAGAGTGGTCCAGTTACTCAAAAAGTCCTATCCGGATTATGCGGCCTGGATGATTGCTGTAACTTACAAAGTCGAATAAATAAACATGCTGACCTTGATAATCGCTCAGGATTTCATTAGTATAAATTCAATGGTTCCCTTATAACCCTCCCGGCGTTAGGAAAACACAGATCACATTAGTTGGGGTAACACATGAAAAGAATCAAATTATTTGATCGCAACGTATTCATTTGTTCCATTTTTGGAATTATTTTTGTTTTGTTAAGCTTTGGTGCTGCACATTCAACCGATGAGGATTCTACCCATCCTCAATCAAATCAAATCGCCTTGATGCCGTTTTTAATCGGTAAACTTGAGTCTCCGCACAACTCGATTGATAAACCATTAAGCCAGCCTCTGTCCCAATTGCTCCGGGGCATACAGAGTGTGAAAGAGGGGGGCGATTTTGCAATGACTACTTTCGTTCACGGCGAGTTGAAAAACCGTTTTTCCGATCGGGTGTTTCCGATCCAAGCATCGAGAGCCGTTTTTGAAAAAATTAAAGCCGATCAAACGCTCGATACGCCAAGGAAACTGGCGTTGAAATTTGGAACAGAACTGGGAGTAAACCGCGTTTTAATAGGAACCCTATGGCGCTTTCAAGAAAAAGGGGCCGATGTGGACGCATCCTTCAGTCCGGCATCCGTTGCTTTTAATCTCTATTTGATTGATGTTTCAAACGGAAACCGACTTTGGAGGCAAACTTTTGAAGGAAGCCAGAAGGCTCAAACACAAGATGGTGTTAGCGGATTAAAGCCTATAAAAATGGGGCTCCGATGGGTATCCGTTGAAGAAGTGGCAAAATACGGCATCAAACAAGTATTTCAAAAATTTCCGGATTTTTGATCCGAGGTACCTGTAGGTGCCGAGACACCCGTTTTGCCATTTATTGATGAACCAATCATTTGCAAATACGGTTTCAACCTTGAAAATGGAGAATCTCACCGCAATGACCTAACCTATCGCGTTTTGATCTCAATTTTTATGCAACGTTAGGGTATATTCCCTTGATATGCTGATAACGGACTTTTTTCGGGATAAACCAGATGAAACAGGATGATGGGTCAAAAGCGAGTGAGAACAAAAGAGATTCAGGCTATTTAACCATTGCATCAGGAAGAGAACACCCCTCATGAACTGGATTGAATGGATTTTTATTTTCATCCATTTTATCCTCGCCCCGGCTGCCGTCGGCCATGCGTTGATCTATAAACGGGACTCGCGGGCGGCTTTTGGTTGGATCGCCGTATGTGTTGTTTTTCCACTATTTGGCCCATTTCTCTATTTTCTTTTCGGCATTAACAGGGTCCGAACCCGAGCACGTAAGCTACATGGCCGGCCTCGCTTTAGATTCTGGATTGAATGGGAGCGCACCGAAGAGAGCATTTCCGAGCTAGGTTCCATTTCCGATGTCCCCGCCGAATACAGGTGTTTTGCACGCATCTCCGATATGGTGGCCCACCGCCCGGTCACCTACGACAATCAGTTGAACATTCTGCACAACGGCGAACAGGCTTACCCGGCCATGCTGGCGGCCATCAAGGAATCGCGGCATACGGTCTATTTGTCCACCTATATATTCGAAACCAATGCCGTTGGCCGCCAGTTTATAGACGCTCTGGCCGCTGCTGCCAAACGGGGTGTGGATGTTAGGGTCATCATTGACGGCATGGGGGAAAAATACTCTTTACCGTGGGCCGGCGCGCTGCTGACCCGAGCAGGGGTGCGTACCGCCCGCTTCCTGCCACCACGACTGTGGCCCCCGCAAATTCACCTCAATTTGCGCAATCATCGTAAAATCCTGGTTACCGATGCCTTGATTGGGTTTACAGGTGGTATGAACATCGGTGGGCGCCACATGGTATCCGCAACAGACCCGCAATCCCGGGTGGCAGATGTGCATTTTTGCATGGAAGGATATATCGTCGCGCAATTGCAACAAATATTTCTCGAAAACTGGGGATTCATTACCGGGGAGGTCCCGCCGGCGTCTTCTAATCCTTTGACAGGTAAAGGCGATCCGGCCATTTGCCGGGCCATAGTGAACGGCCCCGACGAGGATTTCGAAAAGCTGGCAACGATCCTTACCGGGGCCATGTCCGCCGCACAGCACTCGGTACTGATTATGACCCCGTATTTTTTGCCATCCAGGGAGATGATCGGCGCCATGCAGGCCGCCGCTTTGCGGGGAGTTGAGGTCAATGTCGTCTTACCCGGAAAGAATAACCTTCCCTTTATCCATTGGGCGACTCAAAATATGTTGTGGGAGCTGATCCAGTACCAGATTAAGGTCTGGTACCAGCCACCGCCTTTTAACCACTCTAAGCTATTTGTCGTTGATGATTGCTATTCGCATATTGGATCCGCCAATCTCGACCCAAGAAGTCTGCGGTTGAATTTCGAGCTGGTGGTCGAAGTCATGGACAGCGCATTTGCCCACAAAATTGCGGGTCATATTCGCAACACCATCAAGCAATCTCGACAGGTTACCTTAGAAGCAGTCGACGGCCGATCGCTTCCAGTCCGGCTGCGTGATTCTTTTACCTGGTTGTTCTCGCCCTATCTTTAGCTACGCGCCGGCTACCGATAAATCGCTAATATTAATGAAAAATTTTGAGGCTTTAGATGGAATCCCTATTGAATTTTAAATATCTATTTCAGAAACTAAATGAGCTAAAGGATTGGGTATATCTGAATATCCTTATCTGGGACAATCTTATTCAAATTGCTATACAGATACTGCTCTTATTGGCCGTAAGATTGATTGGGACTGTCATCGGCCGGTGGTTTCGTCGATTTATAAAAAATAAATTTCAGGACAGAAAAATAAAGCCTCAGTATTTAGCCAACTTTTCAACCCGCTTGCTCTATTTATCACCCCTCATTTTCAGTATTTTTATTTTGGGTATTTTAATACAGGTGGTCAATCAGATCGGATACCACACCTTTCTGATGAGTATCGTGTTGAATTTGTCTATGGCTTGGGTGGTTATTCGGTCTGCAACATCCATTATTTTCGATCGATTCTGGTCCCGCCTTATCGCAACGCTAGCCTGGTCGATAGCGGCCCTGAATATCCTCGGCATTTTGGATGAAACAATTTCTATTCTGGAAAGTATCGGATTTCAATTCGGTGAAGTTCAGCTGACACTGCTTTCCGTTATAAAAGCCACAGGGATTCTGATTGCACTGATAAAGAGTGTCAATTGGTTCAGTGCATATCTCGAGAAAAAACTTCTTATTATTCCTGAGATTATGCCCTCAACGCGCTTAATGATCACTAAAAGCGTAAATATTACCCTGCTGTTTTTGGTTGGCCTGATCTCACTGCACAGCGTCGGCATCAATTTGACCGCCCTGACTTTATTTAGTGGCGCAATTGGCGTCGGGATCGGTTTTGGTTTGCAAAAAATTGTTGGAAATTTTGTTAGCGGGCTGATTTTGCTTTCAGATAAATCTATAAAGCCGGGTGATGTTGTTCAACTCGCAGATGTTTATGGATGGGTAAAAAACATGGGCGGCCGTTATGTTTCGGTTGTAACAAGAGACGAAAAAGAATACCTCATACCCAATGAAGATCTGATTACCCAGCAAGTCATCAACTGGTCCTATTCCTCCAAAAAAATACGTATCCGCGTACCCATTGGCATCTCTTACCAAGCAGACCCGCATGAAGCCATTCGCCTGATTGTAGACACAATTGGCGGGATAAATCGAATACTTAACGATCCACCACCAACCTGTCTGCTTGTGGGGTTTGGGGAGAGTTCCGTCGATTTGGAACTAAGGTTTTGGATAGATGATCCGCAAGATGGCGTGGCAAATGTTACTAGTGCGGTTTTGTTAAAAGTGTGGGATACGCTTAAAGAAAATGGCATCGAAATTCCATTTCCGCAAAGAGATGTTCATTTGGATGACTCATCCGTCCGTCGTATCATTGATTTATCAAGAGGGGAGGAATAGTTTATATAGCAGAATGATTTCAAACGGGTAAGACACGGAATTTTTTACATAATGGATGAGTATCATTACACCAGTTGAGATATATCAAAAATGAAAAATTATCCTGTTAAATGGATTACGAACCAATTGGCAGTTGGATATGCGCCCAGCTCCCATGCCGACCTTGAAACGATCAGTGACCATGGTATCAGCGCAATTGTCAACCTATGTGCAGAGTGCTACGATCTTAATGAAATCGAGGCAAATAAAGGGTTTGATGTTAAATTTGTTCCCATCCCAGATCAAGAATCACCGGATGCAGAGAGCCTTGAAGAAGCGCTCAATTGGTTGGATAGTCAATTATCTATGGGTAAAAAAGTCTTAGTACACTGCAGGTTCGGTATCGGAAGAACGGGAACCTTTGTCATTGCTCATCTCATAAGAAGCGGTGACAATCTAAAGTCCGCTTTAAAAAAAATGAAACATACGCCATCGGCTCCTACGAGCCGAAACCAATTAGAGTTTTTAAACCAATACATTAAAAAAGTGGGCGTTTCCAAAGAAGGCCTCCAAGAACTTGAGATGAAAATTCGTAAGCCGACCGATCTGTTTTTTGGAAAATGGGAGGCAATTGTCGATTGGTTCAAATAGCCCCAGAAAGAATTGTAGCACCAATCTCAACGGTTAATCCCGAAAGCGGGGGCCATTTCTATCTTTATTAATTACTTGGATTAATGGCGTTTTAGTCGTTGCTCAAGCCATTCTATTTGTCGTTCGATGTGGGGTTAAATATGCCGGAAAATAAAAAAACAGAACAACCGCAACCGATATCTTTGGTAAAAATGATTCAATTAAACGATTTGCCGCAAATCGAGGCTGTGTTGGAAAAATTGCAACCAACAGAGATGGCCCGCATGATCGCAGACCTTGACAGAGCCGACCACATACATCTCCTGGAAATATTGGGCCCGGAGAAAGCCGCTGGCATCGTTTCAAAAATATCCGGTCTGGGCGCGGCAAATATGGTTGCAAATCTGACTTCAGAACAGGCGGGACCAATCGTCAATGAACTGCCGCAGCAGATGCAGGTCGACTTTCTCAGGCGCATGACGAAAAATAGAGCGAGCGAGGTGCTACAGGGCATCGGACCCCACAAAGTTAAGAAACTCGAAAGACTCATGCGTTATCCGGAGAATACGGCCGGCGGATTGATGATCACCGAATACCTCTCTTACCCTGAAAATATGCTGGTCAAGGAAGTTCTGGATGATTTGCGCGAGCGTGGCGAAATTTACTCGGACTTTGATATTCAGTATGCCTATGTGGTTTCTGAAACAGGAATTTTACGTGGTGTGTTGCGGTTGCGGGATCTCCTCATGGCACCCAGAAACCGGGTATTGAGTGAAACCATGATCAAAACACCCCTGCATGTCAACATCAATGATACCCTGCGGGCTTTGAAAGATTTTTTCAACCAGTATACCTTCTTAGGCGCACCGGTAACAGACGATGAAGGCAAAATGGTGGGTGTTATTCGAAGTTCATCTGTCAAAGAAGCAGCCAATCGGCAGAACAACCAGCTGTTTTTAAAATTTGCCGGTATCATCGGCGGCGAAGAGTTAAGGAGCATGTCGTTGTTCAAGCGATCGTCCCGTCGCTTGTCCTGGCTCAGTATCAATATTGTGCTTAATATAATTGCCGCCAGCGTGATTGCGTTATACCAGGACACGTTGGAAAGGGCGATTGTTCTGGCCGTTTTCCTGCCCATAATATCGGATATGAGCGGTTGCTCCGGCAATCAGGCCGTTGCCGTGAGTATCCGTGAGTTGACCATGGGTCTGGTGCGCCCGCGCGAATTACTGCGCGTTCTGACCAAAGAATCCGCCATCGGCCTCATCAACGGCATTGTGCTGGGAATTCTACTTGGTGGTGCGGCCATCCTCTGGAAAGGAAATCCCTGGCTCGGATTGGTGGTGGGCGTTTCTTTGGCGGCCAACACGCTGGTGGCCGTCAGCCTCGGCGGATTGATTCCTTTGATTTTAAGGGGCATGCGATCCGATCCGGCGCTGGCATCCGGACCGCTTTTGACGACCGTAACGGACATGTGCGGATTTTTCTTCGTCTTAAGCTTTGCGTCGATACTTCTTCCTAAATTGACGGGATAGGGATATGGATATTTCAGCACCTACGGCACTGATTCAAGGAATAGTCGGTTGGAAGGCTGTGCTGGACATTGTCTTGATAGCTGCCGGATTGTTTTTCTTATATCACACACTGCTTCGATTAGGCACCTGGAGAATCGTTGCCGGTATCATGCTGGCCGCGTTCTTTTTTCTGATCGTCAATTTATTGAACCTTAAAGGTCTGGTATGGATTTTCGGCACCTTCAGCCAGGTGGCGGCCATCGCGCTGGTTGTGATTTTTCAACCGGAGATAAGAAAAATTTTCGAGCGGGCGGCATCTGTCCGGCGCTCAGAATTCCATGATTCAGGGGCTAAACTGTGCCATGTGATCGTAGATGCCCTGTACAGACTAGCTGAGCAACGTTGCGGTGCTATTATAATCCTTCCCGGTAAAGAGCCAATTCAGCAGTGGCTCTCGGGTGGTTTTAAACTTGATGCCACGCCCAGTCTCCCATTGATCATGAGTATTTTCGATCCAAACTCAGCGGGGCACGATGGCGCCCTGATCATTCAAAATGGAAAATTTACCCAATTTGGTGTGCGGTTACCCCTCTCACAGAGCTCAAAACTTCCCGATAGATTCGGTACCCGCCATCATGCCGCTATGGGATTGTCTGAAAAGTCAGATGCGCTTGCAATTGTGGTTTCCGAAGAACGGGGAAAAATTACGATATTTGATAGGGGGAATTTTCGCCAGGAGGATGACTCAGAAAAACTAGCGGGAACCATCGTTTCACACTGGAAGAATATATCATCGTATCCCTTCCAGTTACATGGAAGAAAAAAACGACGGCTGGCCTTTTCACAAATGTTTGCCAGTCTGGTCTTGGCGACCGTTTTATGGTCGGCGCTCATCATCACTCAAGGCGAAATGCTGGAAAAAATGATAACTGTGCCGGTGGATTATGCCGCTTCGCCACCAAATCTTATCTTGGTCGGGGATAAGCAAAACGAAGTCCGGCTTCATTTATTGGGCTCTAGAGCAGATCTTGACAAAATTAATCCGAGTGAGTTGAACGTAAAAATAGACTTATCCAAGGCCGTACCCGGAACACAAATTTTTCTAATCAGTGAGGAAGGGTTGCGATTACCAAAAAATGTAAGGTTACTGGGTATGATTCCTTCCAACATGGAGCTTACCCTTTCGAAAATGGTGGAACAGGAGGTCTACATTAAACCTCAACTGGTCGGCCAACTTCCCGCCGGCCTGAAGATTGTTGAAATAAGCTTAAGTCCTCAAAAAGTTATGGTTCTGTCTCCAGAAAGCGACGGAGAAAATAAAGTTATCGATGTCATTACCACACCGATTTATCTGCAGAGCATTTCCAATGACACCAGCCTCCATTGTAAAATCATTGCACCCCCGGGGGTCCAGCCGGCAAATAAGCGGTGGCCGGATGTCAAGATGTCGATCAAGGTGGGTAAATGACGTAAAGGCCCGCAACAACACTGTATTATTTTATAAATTATCAAATTATATCATTTTTTTTTGAAGACGATAATTATGTAATGCATTGCATTCAAACTGAGGATGGCTTCAAATGACACCCCAACTGTATGACATCTTAATGATTTTTTTCGCAGGGTTGCTGGTGCTGATAAATGGATTTTTTGTCGCCGCTGAATTTGCTTTGGTGAAAATTCGAGAAGGCCGGATAGACGAAATGGTCAAAGAGAGACGCCCATTTGCCATGACAGCCAGTTGGCTGGTTGAACGCCTGGACGCATCCCTTTCGGCCTGCCAATTGGGAATCACCATGGCATCGCTGGGTTTAGGCTGGATCGCAGAACCGGCGGTGGCCCATTTGCTGAGGCCCATTATCTTGTCGGTTGGGATAACGTCTGAGATGCTGATACACGGGATTGCTTTTACCATCGCCTTTACAACAATTACTGCCTTTCACCTCGTTTTAGGAGAGCAAGCGCCTAAAATTGCGGCTCTTAGACGGCCGGAAACGGCTGTATTGTGGTGCGCTCTGCCACTGAAAATATTTTATTATCTATCCTATCCTTTCATGGCTGCACTGAACGCGACCACCGCCTTTTTACTCAAGAAAGTCGGCATCGAAGGCGCTTCGGAACACGAAATACCGCACAGCGAAGAAGAAATTCGCGCCTTGCTGATGCAAGCCCACTTTGCCGGAGAGCTGAGTCGGTCGGAACACCGATTACTCAATGCCGTCTTCGAATTTGATGAACTGATTTGCCGACTCGTCATGCTGCCGCGGGCGGATGTGGTTTACCTGGATATCAACGACTCTATTTCAAAAGTAATTGATGTCTTTCATGAAACGAAACACACACGATATCCGGTCTGTGATGGCTCGCTGGATAAAATTTTGGGTGTTGTACATTTTAAGGATCTTATCGGAATCGCTGCCGATACCGATTTTGACCTGAATTCTGTCATTCGTCCTCCCCAGTATGTCCCTGAAACGATGCCGGTGCGTCGTTTACTACTTCAGTTTCAGTCGACCCGCCAACATCTGGCATTTCTGGTTGACGAGTATGGAACAGTTCCGGGAATCGTTACCCTTGAAAATATTTTGGAGGCCATCATTGGGCCAGTGGAAGATGAATTTGACGATGAGCAACCTGAAATTGTAAAGGAGGGACCAAAGGAATATATCATTTCGGGCAACACAACTATTGATTTGATTAAACAACGTTTCGAGCTCAAGCTGGAGGCTCATGACGTGGATACGATCGCCGGATTCATGATGGAACGTACCGACAAAATGCTTGCCCCAGGTGATCGGGTTGAACTGCCCGGTGCCATCGCCGAAGTATTGGAAGTGAAGGGCTCCCGAGCCATTCGCATTCGATTGACGCTTTCGGAACCACTGCCGGACTAGACGGAAGATTGTTCTTAAACCAACCCCCTTTTTTTGGTCTAATTTGCCATGCTAACTTATGTATTCTTTGCCATTGGTTTCATCCTTTTAATTAAAGGCGCGCAATTGCTGGTTGAAGGTGCTGCGTCCATTGCCAGAAGTCTGAATATATCCGACCTGGTTATTGGGCTAACAGTGGTTGCTTTTGGGACATCGACCCCTGAATTATTTGTAAATATCGTTGCCAGTCTTAACGGCAAAACCGACATTGCCATCGGCAATGTGTTGGGAAGCAACATTGCTAACATTTTCCTCATCCTTGGTGTTTCCTCGGTTATTTATCCGCTTGCGGTTACAAAAGGCACCGTCTGGAAGGAAATCCCGTTTAGTTTACTGGCCGCCATTGTACTGCTGTTTATGGCCAACGATCAGATCATAGATAATGCTGGTGTATCTCAATTGGCAAGAATTGACGGACTCATTTTTCTCAGCTTTTTTGTGATTTTTGTTTATTATACATATTCCATCGCAGCACGGGTTGAAGGTGTCGAGGCGCATCTGCCTGTCAAGCAGCACTACTGGGTGCGATCATTGCTGTTTGTTATAGCAGGGTTGGCCGGGTTAATGATCGGCGGTAAATGGGTTGTTGACGGGGCCATTGCCCTCGCGACAAAATTGGGGATGAGCGAATCTTTGGTTGGGTTAACCATCGTGGCTGTGGGAACATCATTGCCAGAATTGGCCACCTCGGCGGTTGCGGCCTATAAAAAAAATGTGGAAATAGCCATAGGGAATGTTGTGGGGTCAAACATCTTCAACATTTTTTTTGTGCTTGGAATAAGTGCCACCATCAAACCGCTGCCGTTTCAAACCCAAAATAATGTCGACATCGGAACGGTTTTGCTGGCCAGTTTTATGCTGTTTTTCTTTATGTTTACCGGTAAAAAACGCTCTCTGGATCGATGGGAAGGAATTTTATTTCTGTTATTTTATACCGGTTATATCTCTTTCCTAATTTTGTTCGTGTAATGGCGTTTATTAAAGTTATTCAGCATTTCAAAGAGCAAAATGGCGCTGAAACCTAAACTTTGGCTAAAAAAGGAGAATACGATGAAAACGATTAACAAAATCATGGTGGGGATTGATTTTTCAGACGATTCGGTAGCCGCAGCTCAATATGCGGCCAAACTGGCAGATGATGTATCGGCGACGTTATTGCTGACCAATATCTTCAATCAAAGAGATATTGACATGATGAATGTCGTCGCGACACGGGTCGGCGAATTTACCGTTGAAAAATATGTGAAAGAAAATATTGAGGAACGTGAAGAGAGTCTGGAAGCGATTGCCGCAAAGATCAACACGCAAAAACTTGACATAGAAACAAGCGTCCGCATCGAGGTTCCCTATGAGGGCCTTTTACAGGAAATAGCCGAGAAAAAACCGGATCTACTGGTGATGGGGACAAAGGGGCGGTCAAATTTGGTGGGAGCCATCATTGGATCATGCGCACAAAAGATGTTTCGACGTTGCCCGATCCCCCTGTTGAGTATTCGCAAAGAAAAATCATAGAGATAAGAGTATCCGGTATAATTACGTTTGATCACCCTTTCCCCGGTGGAGGTTGGACTAAAAAGCCCTTTTCGGCCATAATTTCGACCCTTGATAATTACAGTAGAATGAAATCTACCCAGGAGTAAATGTGGGACAATACAATTTAGACCGACTTTTTAAACCGAAGAATATTATTTTGGTTGGTGCTGATGAATCTCCAGGCACCCCTGGTCATACGATTTTGGTCAATTTAATCAAATCCCGGTTTGAGGGTGAAGTATATCCGCTTCACCCGAGTCTTCCTGCGGTATTAGGTAAAAAGGCGTTCAAGTCGGTTTACGATCTTGAAACCGATATCGACCTTGCTATCATCGCCGCGCCGATTGAGACCACCCCTGAAATCATTTCCGCCTGTGTTGAACGCAACACCGGTAGCGCCATCATAGTATCCGACAAGGGCAATATAAAAAAAGAAAGATACGAACAACTAAAGGAAACGATTCAACAGTTGGCATACGATGGTGGTTTGAGGCTTCTTGGCCCCGCCTGTTTTGGATTCATTCGGCCGGATTACCATTTAAATGCCGGTTTGGGTCCGGATATGCCAGGCAAAGGGGATATGGCCTTTGTTTCCCAAAGCGGCGCGGTTTCTATGGCTGTTTTGGACCTGGCCTTACGCGAGTCTTTCGGATTTAGCCATTTTATCGATATCGGTAGTATGCTGGATATCGACTTCGGAGATATGCTGGACTACCTGGGCAATGACTACCATACGAAAAGTATCCTCTTATACATGGAAAATGTGACCCATGTTCGCAAATTCATGAGCGCCGCCCGAGCGGTATCCCGAATTAAACCCATTCTTGTACTGAAAACCGGCAGATATGGAAATATACAGCGTGATGACGCGGCTGACAAATGTGACCTACCCATTGGCGAAGACGCCATATACACAGCCGCATTTAAACGGGCCGGCATCATTCGTGTGGAAACAATAGAAGCACTGTTTGATTGCGCGGAACTAGCCGCTAAACGGCCACGTTTAACCGGATCACGACTCGCCATAGCATGCACGGGTAAAGGGCCAGGGCTTATCGCTGCCGATGCCCTCCAAAATCGCGAAGGTACACCGGCCGCGTTAATACCTGATACGCTGGCAAGGCTTCGAGATATGGGATGCGAGGGCGAATATATAAAATCTTATCTCAATATCGGCCACAATACTTCCCCCAATCAATTTCAGGAGATATTGGAAATCCTGCTGAATGCCGGAGAAACCGACGCTGTTTTAGCAATCCTGGCGCCTTTTACCGAAATCAACCACTGTGCTTATGCCGAGAAGCTGATCGCAACGGCAAAATCACATAAAAAACCGATTATCGCCTGTCTGATGGGGGGAAACAGAGTGGCTGCTGCCATGGAGCAGTTAAATCAAGCCGGTCTGCCGACCTACGAGACCCCGGAGCGAGCCGTCAGGGCCTACTCACATATGGCAGTCTACACCCGCAACCTCGAAACCTTGCGTCAAGTGCCGCCGAAACTGTCCCGGGAAGTAACGGTCGATCACGATAAGGCGGGGAAATGGATATCCCGGGCGCCGGATGGGCTGGATGGCGGCCGGCTAACCGATTCTGCATCAACAGCGGTTCTGGAAGCCTACGGGTTTTGTGTAAAAGGTGCATCAGTCGACGATATTGATGATGCGTCTCGGTTTCAACCGGATGTCACACTTCATTTGGGGGCGACGTGTGACACGCTTTTCGGGCCGATCATTTACCTCGGTATAGGAGGCGCCTACACGCCGGTTATAAAATTATTGGGTGTCGGATTGCTTCCCATGAACCGCTTATTGGCTCTCCGGATGATAGAAGAAGCAAAAGTAATACCTCTTTTGGATAGAGACAACCACGATTCACCAACCACGCTAGAACAGCTAGAGGCTTCCATCATTTCGCTCTCACAATTGATGATCGATTTTCCCGATCTTGCTGCAGTGGACATTAATCCTCTGGGGATAGCGAATGAACGGATAATCGTACTTAGTGCCGAAATTCGAATAAACCGGTCAGACACCTCGTCCTCCCACCATCTTGTCATCAGCCCCTACCCGGTTGAATATGAATCCAAAACAACCGTCAAAGAGGGCCTTCCCATTTTCATTCGACCTGTCAGGCCGGAAGATGCCCCCTTGTTTCGCGAGCTGTTTGATAACCTCTCCCCCACCAGTATCTACTACCGTTTTTTCAGCCCCATGAAACGACTCAGCCCAACCATGCTGGCCCGGTTTACCCAAATTGACTATGATCGCGATATCGCCCTTGTGGCCCTCGGTGCCGATGAACAAAAAGAGAGAATGTTCGGTGTGGCCCGGATTATGGGTGATGCGGACGGAAAATCCGGGGAATTTGCCGTTCTCGTTGGAGATCCTTGGCACGGGAAAGGCATTGGGGCCCTTCTCCTAAAAAAATGTCTTGATATCGCCAAGTCCAGTGGGTTTAAAACGATCAAGGGGTTTGTGCTTCAGGAAAACCGGGGTATGGTCAGCCTTGGCAAGAAATTGGGATTCATTGTAAATAAGTCCGAAGCGTGCGACGAATATGAACTGACTATTCGCTGGTAAAATGGCTGGTGGCCTTATTTGATGCGCCATCATTTCTTTATCCTGATTTTTTTCATGACTCTAACTTTAAATACGGATACCTGAATAGGGGCTGGTCAATTTTGGAAAAAGTAGCCAGATAAAATGGAGATGATAAATAGTGTAGCGGCCAGGCGGCATTCGAGTTGCCCCATAGATCAGCTTGTAAGATAAATAAAATGAAGATATATACAATTTCTATTCATTATTAAATGTCGCAATTCTTTGTATCAAATAACATCCATGAAAAGCGGTGACCAGGGTTGCTCAAAGAACCAAAAAGTAAAATCAATGCTGGGTGGCGTGAATGGGTCTCTCTTCCGACGCTTGGCATATCAGCAATCAAGGCCAAACTTGACACTGGTGCCCGAAGTTCGTCACTTCATGCTTTTGGAATTGAACCATTCGAGTCGGGAGAAAAACCCAAAGTCCGTTTCGGCATACATCCCCTCCAAAAACGTGACGACATTGAGATATTTTGCACGGCAAGTGTAATAGACCAGCGATACGTAACGGATACCGGGGGCAATCGAGAACTGCGCTATTTCATTTCGGTTCCATTAAAGCTTGGCTCTCATGAGTGGGACATTGAGATCTCGCTTACTAATAGAGCTTACATGCGGTTTCGTATGTTGCTGGGACGTACCGCCATGAAAAGCCGTATTACCGTTGATCCCGAAGCCTCTTACCTCACCGGCCGTTCAATATTACGTACATTTCTAAAGGATATAAAAAAAAGGAAGATGTGATGAAAATCGGAATTTTATCCAGAAAAGAAACATTGTATTCTACGCGGCGCTTGGTTGAAGCGGCCAAGGAAAGGGGTCACGAAGTGCAGGTGATAGATCATGCGCGTTGTTACATGAACATCACCTCCTCACATCCCAGTGTCCATTTCATGGGAAAATCACTACAGGGCTTTGATGCCGTTATCCCACGTATTGGCGTTTCGATCACGTTTTATGGAACTGCCGTGGTACGGCAATTTGAAATGATGGGGGTCTACAGCCTCAATGAATCGGTAGCCATCAGTCGCTCACGCGATAAACTTCGAAGTTTACAGCTGCTTGCCCGCAAGGGCGTTGGGTTGCCGATTACCGGATTTGCCCATTCAACAAAGTTTACGAGTGACCTTATTCATCTCGTTGGCGGCGCTCCGCTCGTAATTAAACTTCTCGAAGGTACACATGGCAGGGGAGTTATTCTGGCGGAGACGAACAAGGCTGCTGAAAGCACGATCGAAGCTTTCAGAGGGCTAAAGGCTCTCTTCCTGGTTCAGGATTTTGTCGCTGAAGCAGCGGGAAGTGATATCAGGTGCTTTGTTATTGGTAATAAGGTTGTAGCGGCAATGATGCGGACTGCGAAAGAGGGTGAATTCCGTTCCAATATCCACCGGGGCGGGAACGCGGTCGAAGTAAAAATAACAAAAGAGGAGCGTGCGATTGCAGTCAAGGCCGCAAAAGTTGTTGGGTTGAACGTCTCCGGGGTGGATTTGATCCGCTCTAATGAAGGTCCCCAGGTTATGGAAGTTAACTCATCGCCGGGATTACAGGGAATAGAACGCGCTACAGGAAAAGACGTTGCAGGTATGATCATAGAATTCACTCAAAAGAACGCCAGTTCCCGAAAGATTAGGACCCGTGGCGAGGGATAAAGCAAATGCGAGAATCTATTTGGATTGGTGAAACGGAGATCAAACCGGGCCAGCGGCTCACCATTGATCTGCCCATTGCACGCCTCTACACACGAACCGAAATGACGATGCCCGTACACGTCATTCATGGAAGAAAACCCGGGCCGTGTATTTTCGTGAGCGCCGCCGTCCACGGAGATGAGATCAACGGCATTGAAATTATCCGCCGCCTTCTGAAATTGAAGCTTTTACAGAACCTAAGAGGTACCCTGATCGCGATTCCGACGGTAAATGTGTACGGATTCATAAACCTATCACGGTACCTGCCCGATCGTCGTGACCTCAATCGATGTTTTCCCGGCTCTGAAAAGGGTTCCCTGGCCTCCAGGCTGGCGAACCTCTATATGGTCGAAATTGTGAAGAACTGCACACACGGTATTGATTTTCATACTGGTTCAAATCACCGTGCTAACCTGCCCCAAATCCGGGCTGATTTAAGCAACCCTGAAAATATGCGAATGGCCGAATCTTTCGGTGCACCGGTAGTGATCGATGCCCGTGTTCGCGATGGTTCCATGCGAGGTGCCGTTGCGGAAATGGGAATCCCCATGCTTCTTTATGAAGGTGGTGAAGCGTTACGTTTTAGCGAAACGGCTATTACAGTAGGCCTCAGAGGAATCATTGCAGTAATGCGGGAGATAGGGATTCTTCACGGTAGGACGCAAAAAAAAATTCCGATTAAGCCATTCGTTGTACAAACGACTAGGTGGGTTCGTGCTCCAACCAGTGGAATCCACCATTCGGTTATCTCGCTCGGTACCAAAGTCTCGGAAGACCAGGTGATGGGGTTCATCGGTGATCCTTTTGGAGAAACTCAGGAAAAGATTATTTCACCAGTAGCCGGCATTGTGATTGGTCAATCAAATTTACCGTTGGTGCATCGGGGGGAAGCGTTATTCAACATTGCGTCCGTGGAAGAGTCTGGCACCATGCAGAAAAGACTGGAAGAGTTGGAACTGAGCGATTTTTCAGCCGGGACAGAACTCGATGAAATTATCTAAAATCGGCACTCTCGCTCATGGTGCTGGCGTTTGTCGACGCCGGAGTGATGAGCGTGCAAAACGCCAACGGTGTTATCATGGGGTCCAATATCGGTACGCCCCTGACGGCATGAATCATTGCCACCAGTGGATATACGTACCGACAGTTTGATGGGGCTGGCCCTTTTTCATACACTTTTTAACATTCTGGGTGTAGTCATTTTTTTCCCTTTCCTCGGGCTTCTGTCGCGATTGCTCACAAGAATTTATCCAGACTACAGAACTATTCTTACCGTCTATATCAATCAGACACCTACGGAAGTTACGGATGCGGCCACGGCTGCGTTAAGAAAGGAGACCAGCCATTTGCTACAGGAGTGCCGGAGCTTTGTCACAGTGATTTAATCATATACAACCTTATTCATTCATACTGATGTGCCTGTGTGCAATCTCGGGATCTATTTGGAGAACCAAGCTGCCTCCTGAAAACAATCGTACCTGACCATCAGTGGCTGAGACAACGACCGCTGTCGCATTGGTGCGCATCGTGGTTGCGGCAGCAGCAGCATGTCTTGCCCCGAGCCCGGAAACCAGTTTTGTTTCAATCGAAGGAGAAGTTAAAAAAACTCCGGCGGCTTGGATAAAACCATCGCCACGAAGAACAAAGGCGCCATCGAGTTTTGATAATTCAACCAAGGCGTCGTGGATGTTGGGATCTGTCAGCATACGATCGGCCTTGCCGTGGCCATGAAAAGGATTTGGAACAAGTTGTTTGCTTCCTTTAAGGACGCTTATAGAATCGCCAAGCATAAATATGGCGCCGACACGATTCCCGCGCCTCGCAACACGGCTAATTTTACAAGCAACCGTGACAGCAACCTCGAGAACAGTAGGCTGAATGCCATCAGTGAGTTTAATAAGATCGGAGACAGCAAGCTTTTCAATATTCGATTCCATCTCGGTCAGAACAACAAGACTCCCCTCTTCCTGGTAAACATCACGACCGATTGCGCAGACAACGAGATCTCCGATTGGAATAATGGATGACTGAAGCACGATGGAGATGGCGTGACGGATCTGATTGTATTTGCTAACAGTGTGCAGCGGAAGGTGCAATACCTCTAAGCCTGCCTTTATCAGGGCATCATACGTTTTTCTATTCGTTGTCGCGGCGATGACCGGGAAGTCGCCTGAGAGCTGATAAAGATGTTGAGCCAACACCCCGGTTTGAGTGACACAAATGATACCATCAACGCGTGCTGCCTTCGCGACGTTGACAACCAACCGGGCCAATTCTTTATCTGATCGCGGGAGTTTTGGATTATTCTTGACGCTGTTCATCGTCTTCGGTCCTTTCGCTAACTCACAATTGAAAATCAATCGCACTACCGGCTTTTTCACCTCAAGTATAATTTATCTCAGCAAACAATGTCATATCCGGCTGGTCATTCCTTCACCGATCAACCTTGCAATAGATGGTTATCGTCTCCTCCAGCTTCAGCTCCCAATCACACGCAACCATTCAGCGATAATCTGTCTGCAGCCGGCACCCATTTGGGGATTAAAAGAACAGGAATATCCGTTTTTTCCATCGCTTTTGCATTCATCCATTCAGCTATGATTTCTCCATGGCTGAGACCCAGAACAATCAGGTCAACAGTCTTTTCTTCGGCCACCTCAATAACAGCCGAGGCAATATCCCCTCGCTTTACAATACCACTTACCGCCACTTGCTCCTTCTTGCCGGTTTCAATAAACAGACTCAAGCTTTTTTCTCCCGCCGCCTCTGTCTCGTTCTCGGTGAGGACTCGCAAAACAACCAACTGTGCATTCAGTCTTTTGGCAATATTGATAACATAGCCTACGGTCCTCTTACGAGGTATAAAGCCAGCGGTGGGTGCGATAATTTTCATAACCGTCTCCTTTCTTCAAAATCTGATACGAGCACTATTGAATCAAGGCATATCATGAAATCTTTATTATTTACTTCAAGTCCTTTAAAATATTTTTTACTAAGGCACCAAGGTCGGATACGTCTTCAGGATCATTCAATATGTTTGCCAATGGGATTTCAGCCCTGGCCGCACTTCGGTGCCCCCCGGCAGAGCCGTTCAAGTGTCAAAAAATCTTACGAGCTGTTTTACCTGCATCGGCCATAAAAGATGATCGATGATGATACTATATGGGTGGTCCATTAATAACTTATGGTGGTGGGGCTGGGAATCAACCAAGGCCCATTTTTTTATAACCGTGCGGTTCTTGTAGCGGATGTGTTTCTGGTCAACGGACTGGAATTTAACAAAAGCAAGATTATCCGCCCTCTTAATAGTGTTGATCCGATAAATCAAAATACGTCGGGCTTTCTTCCAAAAAATTCGTTTCAACGCCATGGCGCTGGCCATGCTGTCGGGATCCGCATTGATCAGAATACCCAGGGTATCTGAAGGGTTCACCGTTTCCAGAAGGCGATTATATTTTTTAGCAAAGGATGTAGATTTCGGAAAAGGTGTTTCCATCATTATTAACTCCTTTGCGTATTTTTCTTCTTCAACATATTTTTGCAATAAAATATTTGCGCCAGCCATCTATTGGAAACCGCTGGCAATACGGTCTGGTGATGTGAACGTTATTGAAATTCATAACACGTGTTTACAATTAATCTTTTTCCTTGTTTTTTGTTTAATCCCAGGGCTTTGGCTTGCGTGCTTTTTCAAAACCGGAATACCCGCTTCCCGGCTGTTATTGGCATCAGAAAGCGTTGATCTTTAACCCGACATGGCTGCGGAGAAATACACAGATGTTTTTTTGTAACAGTTATTGTTTTGACAGCTGACTTTCAAAACCAGATGTCTGCTCTACGGCAAGCACAAAAGCGATACCTGTGCCTGGTTCGTTAAACCGTCCTGCATCTTTAATGGCGGTCATGACCGGCTCAACGATTTCATTATCCACCAGAAAAATAACCACATCCGTGCGAATATCCAGGCTAAGGCCGAAAAATGTTTTCGCTTCATGAGCACCTGTACCCGAAGCAGATACGATTGTCGCTCCAGTAGCGCCTACCTGTTTTGCTGAATTGACAACCCTGTCGGTCAAGTCCGGCTTTACCATTGCAATTATAGATTTATACGCCATTTCGCACCCCACTTTTTGCCCGATTTCTTCCATATTGTAGATTTGCTCTATTGGCCGAGCTATGCTTTTTTTAATTTTTTTGGTTTCGCCGTTGTACTATCCATTGAACAAATTGGGCGTAGCCCAAAACGCTGATGATAGGGAACAAACTGGCAAACGCGATGAGCCCAAATCCATCGAAAACCGGACTTCGGTCCGGAACGTTGGATGCCAGCCCCAAACCGAGGGCTGCAACCAAGGGTACGGTGACCGTAGATGTCGTCACGCCTCCGGAATCATAAGCCAATGGAATAATCATCCGAGGCGCGAATGCGGTTTGAATGGCCACCACTATATATCCAGCCAAAATATAATAATAAAGCGGTGTCCCTGTGACGATTCGAAAAGTACCAAGGGTTATACCAATGGCAACGCCGAAAGCAACCGCGATACGCAGCCCCCACGATGAAACCGCTTTGTGCGAGGCTTCATGCGCCTTGTGTGCCACAGCGATGAGGGAAGGCTCGGCTATGGTGGTGGAAAAACCCACCAAAAAAGAAAAAAGATAGACCCACCCGTAGGCTGTCCAAGACACCTTCCCACCGCTATGGGCCCCCTCGGCCAGTTGAAGTGCCATGGTTCGACCAACTGGAAAAAGGGCCAAATCCAACCCACCAAGAAAGCAGGCCATACCTACCAGGACTAAACCGAAACCAAAAATAATTCTGCCTGGCCGAGGGATTGGTCTTTTAAGCACAAAGGTTTGGAATAATACCAGCAAACCGAGAACCGGCAACACATCTTTGGCTGTGGCTATCAGCAGCATTATGGGATCAAACAGAATTTCCATTTTTCACCTAGTGTACGATCAATCCGTAAAGCATCACAAAAATCATGGGGGTAAGAGAGGCCAAAGCGATGAGGCCAAAACCATCCGTCAAGGGATCTCTGCCGCGTATCGTGCGTGCAAGCCCTACACCCAAAGCCGTTACGAGTGGCACGGTGACTGTCGAAGTGGTAACTCCTCCCAAATCATAAGCCAACCCTACGATCTCCTTCGGTGCGAACAAGGTCATGAGCATAACCAGCATGTAGCCGCCAACGATTAAAACCGGCAGAGACCAACCGCGTAGGATTCGCAATACCCCAAGAACTATTGCAGCACCAACGGACAATGCCACGGTCAAGCGGACACCAAGAGCATAACGGTCTTTCGCGGCAGAGATATTTTCAATAAGTCCCGCTTCAGCTGCGGCTTTTGCTCCCTCGCGCGTTACGGCTATAAGGGCGGGTTCGGCAACGGTTGTCCCCGCCCCTAATGCAAACGCGAAGAGCAGGAGCCAAAAGAGGCTTCCTTTACGCGCAAATTCTTCTGCCATGGTTTCGCCCAGAGGAAATAGGCCGATGTCCAAGCCGACGACAAAAAAGGCTAAGCCAACAATGACCAAAACCAGTCCCCCAAGAGTGGATGAAAGCTCCGGAAAGGGTTGCTTTAAGACCAGAACCTGAAACAGAGCGATGACTGTGATGATAGGTGCCAAATCACGGGATGCCCCAAGAAGGGCGTGTCCCAAAGCAACGCCGAATTTGCTTAGGTTCGTTAAAAACATGGATAGGTATTACAACCAAATTGCATTGGAAATACTCTTTTCATAAAATGTCGTTATCACACGGCTAAAATGGGTTGTTTGATCCGATGTCATGCCTTTTCTTTAATGGTTGGATGCTATTTTGAATATCACAGAAGAAAATCTGTGCCAATCTTTATCACCTATTTAACCGGACGGCAGCGATTATTTTAAATAGTTGGGCATGTGCCTTTGTTTTTGTGTTACGGTAAGTTATTTGAGGTATGCTTTGATGTTAGCTCTATTTAAAATAGAGAGTATGTCGATCATATTGGTAAAAACATCACCAATTCGGACGATTAAGAATAAAGACCTCTCAAACCCAATCGCTGTTTTCGAAAAGCATTTTTCGGAATTCATGGTTCCTATAACGGCTAAACCGGAACCCGTGATTCCATAAAGCGTTTCTGTTGTTTTTTCAGTATGTTTATCGAAGAGAGGCGTATCCAATCAATCAAATATAAAGCGTATCTCTATTCCTGCCTTTTGCTTAAAATTTCCAAAAACATAACGATTTCAGATTGTTTTGCTTTGGCATTAATTATGCACACAGTGTAATCAAAAGATCGTAATTCCCAACAAAGATTTTCGAAACGAAAGCGGTTTTAATCATGATCATAAAGCGAATGATAAGAATCAACGTTCTGGTCATTACAATCCTGGGCGCCATGTTCATTCCGTTCGGTTTGGCAAGTGATGCCGAGATAACCGTTGTCGGCGTCGTAACAGAAGACGGCTATTTGGAACTAAACGATCAAAAGCGAATTAAAGTGATGGATACGGAGATGGGAATTGAATTGCAGGATCGTGTTGGCAAAAAGATTGAGGTGTTGGGTATTATCACCGAAGAAGAGGGGATAAAAACAATCCGAGTCAGCGCTTTTACGACACTTGTCGAATAATGGTTTATAGCTTCTTCTGGTGGTCAATTGAGGATAAAAAAAAAGGAGGTGGAGGAAAAATCACATATTGTCAAATAAACGTTTATTAGAATCAGCGACCCAATATATCCAAACGGGAATGTTCTTCCATAAGCTATATATAAAAGGAGCTTAAAATGCATAAAAACATGAAACAGATTATTTGCACCCTATTTATTATCTCTCTGGCTATTTTTCTTTCTGGCGTCGTTGCCACCGCATCGGAAGTCAGCATTATGGGGGTCGTTAATGAGGACGGTCAATTAGTAGATGAAAATGATGCCGTTTTCGAGATTGCCGAAACTGAGAAGGGCGAAGAGCTAGCCGATAAAGTAGGAGAAAAAGTAACCGTAAAAGGCACCGTAGCTGAGGCTGACGGGGCTAAAACCATTACAGTGATAGGTTTCGAAATGGCCGAATAAACATCCAGTAACGGTTTAGCGGTATATCCTAACAGAGACCTTTAAAATTTTACCTCGGTTTGGCGCCCTGCCAATAAACTTCATTCCAGGTTCTTTTTAAAGGTCTCTTCATTTATGGTAATCATTTACTAATACGTCAGTACCCGGCGGCTTTTTCGAAATCTTCAAGTTTATTTTTACAATCAATACAATGATGGGTCACGGGGCGTGCCTTCAAGCGGGCAAAAGCGATGGGTTCCCCGCACTTTTGACAGATACCATACTCCCCATCCTCCATGGCCTGGAGGCAATTTCTGATTTTGTTAATCAATCGACTTTCCCGATCACGAAGGCGCAAATTATGCGTACGGTTTTGTTCCGATGTGGCGCGATCAAGGGGATCCGGTTCGAAATCGGTTATTGTGTTCAACATGTCGCTGATGGTGGTTTCCGCCCTGAAACCCAGCTCACGTAACTGATCCTCAAGCATACGGCGTAAGATGGCCAATTCTTCACTTTTCATGACACCCTCCCGGTCGATAATATTGCCAACTGCAGCGATAACAATGAGTAAATTTCCAAACCGGCTGACCATTGCACCCTAAAAATTCTCATTGAGAATCTTCGTATTCGGGTAAGAGCCGGAGATAGATATCAGCAATTTGCATGCCGATCAATCAAAATCGTCACCATATTCGATGGTTTGATTTACCGGTTTCTTGTAAATGTACCATCAATGACGCAGTTAAAATGGATTCTTTACAAATCACGTGGGCTTTTTGGTAGATTATGTGGTAATATACGATATATGGAAAAATAAGTGTTTATCCATCGCATAGCTTAATGGTATTATAACACTTTGACCTTGCTGGAACATTAGAATTCGGGTACTGTCTTTAACCTAAGTTGCGTATACGACTCTCCGTCTCTCCGGATCTGAATTCAAAAAGCCTTTTCAATTTAATTCAATACTGAGGATGATACTATGATTGAATTATTGAATATCATCGACGATATAATCGTAAAATATGCCGGCGTATCAAATATACTTACCATAATTGTTACCGTATTAGCGTCAATTTACATCACGGGAAAACTAAATCGTAAAAAGTTAGAAAAGATAAAGTTTGAAGTAGAACAAAAATATTCCAGATCTTTGTTCGATAAAAGAGTTGAAATTTATCCAAGTTTGAACGCAATTTTGTGTGGCTATCAAAAAATAATAACGTACAAAAATAATGATGAAAAAAATTTCTCTGTATTTATCGAAATGCTGGATAAATGGAATACCAAAAACTCCCTATTTTTTTCGAGCGCAACGGCACATTTTAGTGATATGTCAAGGTCATACTTTAGATATCTTTCGAAAAAACTCGATAATCAAAATGAATCAGATTCCCCTGGGAAATCAGAAACCAAGCTGTCAGAGGATGATTGGAAGGATGTCTATCAGCTTTTAGGTGACTTTGAAATTACCCTGCGAGCCGATATCAGAATGTTTAACGATAAAGCGCCAGGTAGTCCTGATGATGTGAAAACGATTATTGATTCCTTAGAAAAAAAATTAAAAAATCTTCCCGAAGATTTTGCGCCTTACCGAAATAGCTAAAAGCGCGCCCATGAATCATTTTTATCGACTCATGGCGTCCTACCGAAAAGACAGCCGAGCTGTGATCGTACCCCATCCTTTCATCCCTCTGGTCCGTATGCGTAAAAAGGGGTTCATCTTTAACGACATCCTGAAAACTAAAAAAAAGATGGCTGCCGCCGCCATGCTTGCTGTAGAAGAAGGGTTCGATTCCACGACATTGCCATTCGATATGAATGTGGAAGCAGAAATACTGGGTGGGGAGATTCTATATCACGAAGAGGTAGAAGGCCACCCCGTCTACCCGACCATGGGTGTACGCACGATCCAAAAAGCCGAAGACATTATAATCCCGGTTAACGTATCTGAGGCGGGCCGAATGCCGGCAATCCTCCAGGCGATCCGAAAAGTAAAGAAAGACCTTAAATATCGGGCGGCGGTTGGTGCATTCATTCCCGGCCCCTTCACCCTTGCCGGGCAGGTGCTGGATCCGGACAAGATGTTCGTGATGGTGCTCAAAGAGCCTGACGCTTTTTCAGCGATTCTCGAACGGCTGACCGATCTACTATCCCGTGTACGTGATGCTTATGTTTCAGCCGGGGCTGAATTTGTTACCGTTGAGGAAGGCGGGGCCACGACGATTTCACCCCAATCCTTTGAAAAGCTTCTCACCCCAAGGATAGCGGCGCTATTGTCGGACAAAAAAGTCCCCCACGCGTTATCCTTTGCAGGCCGATCGGACCTGTTCATCGATCTTTTGATCTCCTGCAAACCTGACGCCTTGGGGGTGGATCAGGCATGCGATCTCGCTGTTGTAGTGGAGAAATTGCCCGAGGATATGCCGCTTTTCTGCGTTTGCGGAACCTACGACATGATGGCCAAAGCAACGCCCGAGGTTGTTCGGGAAGTCGTTTACCGATGCAAAACCACAGCCCGGGTATTTCCACTACCACCTACGGATATCTACCCTCCTGCAAAACCTGAGAACATCGCGGCTTTTATTGAAGCGGCACGACAAGGGTAGGAATACAGGGACGTTGTATTTATCACTGTAGTCCACGTTCCTGACCATGCGGCTCGCTAAACCCTAACGTTGCATAACATGCGATTTTCAATTCGTTATTCCCAATTAAAAATCAAGAATTCACAAAAACCCTTTTTGTTACCTTTTTCATCTGTTGGATGAAAAAACTTAAAACGCCTTACATCCATGGCGGTTATTGTAAAAACCATGGCAATAGTTCAAATATTTTGCCCATAATTTGTATTTTTTACTATTTTTTTAATTGACAACCGTTATATTTACGTTTTATAGGTATATTTATTGTATTTATAACACTTTTCTTTTGTAAACGCAGAGAAAGCACCCCTAAGCGCTATTATGGATACCATCGACACCAAGATTCTCGAATCCCTGCAAAAAAATGGGCGCCTAAAGAACAGCGTTCTTGCACGGGAATTAAAAATACCCCCCACGACCCTTCAGGAAAGACTCCGCAGGCTGGAAGAAAGCGGTGTTATCAAAGGGTATCGGGCAATTATCGATCCTGAAAAGATCGGGTTCACCGTCCAAGCCATGGTGGGCATCTCCCTGCATCGCCATGAATCGCGGTCGATTCGCGAATTCGAAAAAGGAATCGACCGATTACCTCAGATACGGGCCTGTTATCACACCAGCGGGCGGTTCGATTATCTGCTGCATGTGGTCGTCAAAGACCTGGCCCATCTCGGCGACCTGGTAAAAACCGGAATCACCGCCCTGCCCGACTTCGGCCGCTGCGAAACTTTTTTAATATATTCGGAAATCAACACCGAACATGAATGGCCGATAAAAACAGCACCTATATCCGTTACAAAGGGAAAGGCGTCCGAAAACCCACCCATAAAAAGGAAGAAGAGAGATGGCTAAGAAAAAGATGATTCATGAATTCTATGAGATGAAGAAAAACAGCGAAAAAATCACCTTTTTAACTGCTTATGATTATCCAACTGCCCAGTTCGCAGAAACTGCCGGTCTGGATATGCTTCTAGTTGGTGACAGCCTCGGAATGTGCGTCTATGGGTACAGCGGAACGGTTCCGGTAGTCATGGACCAGATGATCTACCATGCCGAGGCGGTTCGACGTGGTGCCCCGCATACGTTTGTGATTGGCGACATGCCTTTCATGTCCTACCAAAGCAGCAGGACAAAGGCGGTAGAAAACGCCGGGCGCTTTCTTAAAGAGGCCGGGTGTGACGCTATTAAACTGGAGGGTGGGGTTCGCATTGTCTCTCAAATCAAGGCCATCGTGGATGCGGGGATTGTTGTGATGGGCCATATCGGACTGACGCCCCAAAGCTCGGGACAACTTGGCGGACACAAGGCCCAGGGAAGAACTGCCGAAACCGCCAAATTGGTTTATGAAGATGCCGTCGCCGTCAGGGATGCCGGAGCCCAGATGCTTCTGGTGGAAGCAGTGCCGCCTGAAGTTTGCGGTTTTATCGCCAGACAGCTCGATATTCCGGTGCTCTCTATCGGTGCAGGACCGGATGCGGATGGCCAGTTATTAATCGTTTCCGACTTGATTGGCCAGTTCCAGGCCTTTACCCCCAAATTCGTAAAAAAATACTGCAATGTGGCCGACATCATCACCAAGGCGATGACAGACTATTGTGAGGATATTCGTTCGGAAAGTTTTCCTTCCCAGGAGCACTGCTACGGTATGATCGAAGGTGAAGCCGAAAAGTTTTTTGACCAGATAAAGCAATAACGCGCACGTAAAAGGCCGATTGGTATTAACCCGGTTGGCATTAAACCGGTTCTACCGTTTTATAAAAAATTAATAGGAGGGTGGTGCATGAGTAACCTTAGAGATCGTTTAAAAATATCCTCAGAACGCCTGGACGAGATCAACGCGTTTTTTACCAACCCCGACAACGAACTGATAAACCAACTATTGGAAATGGTCGAACGCCATGGCGGACCTGAGGAGATTAATCGAAAAGCCAAAGAAGCCGGCGCCCTGGATAACCTGACAACACGTCTTCGCGAAATCAACTCCGACTATCACCGCGACATCGAATGGCTTATAGAGCAAAGGGAACAAAATGCCTTTGTTTCCATGCCGGAATACTACGAAAGGGTCTTGAAAAATCCGGATGCCATTAACACGATCGACCAGAAAAACAAGGTTACCTTGGAGATCAGCGCCCTTCAATACTTCCCCTGGCTGATAAGTCAGGCCAAACAGGCAATTGAGAAGCGTGAGCTGATGCCGGGCCGTTACATTCGCGTTCGCAATATGGTGGAACAGAAGGAAGACAACGGCGATATTTTAGCTGTTGCAGCCGGAATGCAGATTGTCGGCGCCTCTTACGTAGAAACTCTGGACACCAAGGGGACCGATGGCTCAAATGTCCATTTGGGTGGACCGGAAACAATTACAGGCTATTTCGGCGGCGTGGGCCAACCGAATGACTACCCTGTTAAATGGCTCGACGAATATCTATACTACTATACCCACTACGGTATCAGGCAGGTTCTTAACATCAACCCGGGAACAGTTCTGTTAGGGTATCTACTTCATAAGTTGGGCATCGATAACCAGTTTAAGATTTCCGTCTTTATGGGCAATGACAACCCCTTTTCTGCACTGTGGACGCTATTAACGGCCCGCCTGTTCTCACGAGATGACGGAAGTACCTCCTTAATTGGATTTAACCTATCCAACTCTGTCAATAACGCAACCATCAGCCAAACCGCTAAGATCCGCCGGGACTTCGGACTTGAAGATGAGGTTCGTATTGAGCATCACATTACGGAGACTTATAAATCGATAGTCCGCCAGCCATATAACCGTAGAGATGAATTGGTGGAAGTCGCCCAAGAAGTTGCTAACATTGCGGCCAAACACGAAGGTGGTGAACCGGAGATCGAAAACGACTTAGAGCATCCATCCGATATTCTCGATTACTTCATGGCCAAGAAAGATGTTTTGGACCAAGGCTTAATGGATGCGATGGAGCGCAATTACCTGGAAAAACACAATTCGGTGAACCTCACGGCGGATGCCCTGACCAAAGCTGGAATCGGCGTTGTTTGCGCCTGGAACCTCCACAAGTAACCATCCCGTGGGAAAGTTCACCTTTTTCGGGGCGAAAACATTGGGGCAGGCCTATCAACAGAAATGGAGGCTGGCATGATTGGATCGATCACGCAGCGATACGCGCGAACAACCGCGTCCATGAAACACTCCTTTATTCGAGAAATTCTTAAAGTGACAAAGGGCGTACCCGGTATGATTTCATTTGCCGGAGGCCTGCCCAGCCCGGAATCCTTCCCTAAAGCATATCTTGCCGACCTCTTTTCCCGGGTCATTCGTGAAGAGGGAGACGAGGTTCTCCAATATGGTGAAAGCGGTGGGGACAAGGTTTTTAAACAATCGATCAAAGCGTTCGAAGCGGTTCCCGATCTCTCCGATGATGAGCTCATGGTTACGGTGGGCTCCACCAACGGTATTTACTATTTCACGCGAACCTTAATTGACCCGGGCGATATCATTGTATGTGAAGCCCCGGGCTTCCCAGGCTCTCTGGCAGCCATGGAAGCGTGCGGTGCCCGTGTTATCGGCGTTGACATGGATGAATACGGTATCATTCCCGACCTGTTGCGGGATACCCTTAGCCGGCTCGCGCGAGAAAATAAAACCGTCAAATTTTTATATTTGATTCCGGAGTTCCAAAATCCCAGCGGCCGAACCATGGATCTTGCGCGCCGAAGGGCCATTATCGAGTTGGCCGAAGCGTTCGATCTTCCGATCTTAGAAGATCAGCCTTATCGTGAGTTACGGTATAGTGGGAAACGAATCATCACACTCTGGGAAATGGCCCGCACTGAATTTAACGATCCCAAACGGGTCACCATTGCCAAATCATTTTCGAAAATACTGGGGCCGGGATTGCGTTTGGGATTTGCAGCCGGGCCGCCGGAGATTATCGAGCCAATGGTCAAATGGGCCCAAAAATCCACTGTCAGCCCCGATTGCGCCACCCAACGCGTCACCGCCCACTTTATCGATGAGGGGTATATGAAGGGCCATATCGAAAAAATTATCGACCTGTACCGCCCGCGTCGGGACGCCATGCTCAAAGCCCTGGAGGACTATATGCCCGATGGCGTCCGGTGGACCAAGCCGGAAGGCGGGATGTTCATTTGGGTTAGCTTTGACACGGATGTCGATACCGACCGGCTATTTGACCGGGCAATTGACAATAAGGTGGCCTTTATTCCGGGCAGCAAGTTTTACCCAACAGGCACGATAAAAACCAACGAATTGCGTCTCAATTTCTCCTATGCCTCAGAAGCGCTGATTGACGAAGGTGTTCGCCGTCTTTCGCAACTATTATCCTGAACACGCGACCTGAAGACAACGACCTGAAGACACGACCTGAAGACACGATTGGTTGCACACGATCTGAAATCAGTACTCTCCCAAAACTTTCCCCAAAAGGTTTCATTCCACCCCCGACCACACCCTCGCCGGCGGTTAGACAAATAGTGGTTCATTTTACAGCTGATGCAAATTACATCATACTCTAGCATTTTACAACACTCCCCTAACTTATTGTAATGTAAAGCATTTTATTTATAGAAATATATAGGTGCTGTATTTAGCCCCATAAATTTATTTTCAGTTTACTTCGCGGGGCTCCCCGTCATATTTTTTTATCTATGATTTAAATAAGTTAGATATTTCATACTGTATCATTCATGAATTGGCCCGGTTTATGCTCTATAAGATAAACAAACGAAACACAAAAACCCGCAAATAAAAATTTAAGTTGACGGCAAATCAAAAGGAGGCAGTCATGGGTGAGAAAAAAAGAAAAAGATCCGGACGTCCAAGTGTTTTCGGTTTGTCAAACGAGCAATGTGTATGGGCCCGCGCAGGGGTGGTCAAGGCCATGAAGTGCATCAATGCTTTTGACTGTCTTGGCTGTGCCTTCGACCAGAAGGTTCAGGCAGATTTTCAGACCAGGGATATGGATACTAAGAAAGTGTGGGGGGCCTACCGGAATCCCAGAATGAGTTTACTGGAGAGCCAAGGTAAATGCCGACACATGCTGAGTGGCCGAGTGTCTTACAAAATGTGCGCCCATAACTACAACTGTGTAAAATGTCCCTACGACCAGATGATAGAAGACGGAGCCATGATGCCGACCCTGACACCGCCGCTTTGCGATCATGCATCCGGATTCTCCGTAGCAAGAGATCACTATTATCATTTTGGGCATACATGGGCTCGTGTGGAATACGGTGGCCGAGTGCGGGTGGGTATCGATGATTTTGCGATGAGACTGCTGGGCCCGCAAGATGAAATCAAACTTCCCCGACTAGGGACCGCCGTGGAACAAAACCGACCTCAAGCCACCCTGGTACGGGGAACAAACGAAGCGGAAACCAAAAGCCCCCTTGATGGTACGGTGATCGCAGTCAACCCGAAGATAGCCGGCAATGCCGAACGTGCCAACACATCACCTTATGCCGAAGGCTGGCTGATGGTCATCGAGCCGAAAAACCTGCGCAAGAACCTGAAAAACCTATTGTATGGTGTTGAGAGTTTGGCTTGGACTGATGATGACGCCGGACGGCTGACAACATTGCTTGATGAGGAGGGTGGCTACCGGATGGCAGCCACCGGTGGTGAGGCTGTTAAGGATATTTACGGAGCAGTACCCGAAATCGGTTGGGATCGTCTAGTGGACGCTTTCCTTCAATAGGTAAAAATAAAGTCCAAAGGTACGACATTCAATATTTCGCGTTACGGCATCAAGTAACATATTGAAGTACAAACGATTAACCCTTTACGAAAGTTAAAAGAGGTTTCTCCCAGCGGCGGGGAGAACCTCTTTTATTTTCCTATACACCCGTTTTTATTTTCCTGCCTGGCCATTTTTATTTTCCTACCCGGCCGTTAAATTTCTGATACGGCGGGCGGTTTCGAATTCACAGGCCGAGCAAAATTTCAAAGGCAGGGAATCTAACTGATCAAGATTGCGGCTGAAATGCATAAGACACCTGACTTCCCAGCAATGCTCCAATCCTAAAATGTGTCCGACCTCATGAACGGCGATCTTTGCCGCTCTCTCATATGTGGACTCCGCCCCATCCCCATGAAGACGATTCATTGAAATAAGGGCGATTCTCCCTCCCAGTTGCGATTCGCCGTAGACAAAGGTAAGGATCGGCGTGCAAATGTCGAATTCAGTCACGCCCATTTTGAAGACCGCCCCTTGTTCTTCTTTGGAGAACTGTTTAATGATTTTCAACGCGTCGAACTGCTGCCTTTGGGATGAAAACGCATATTCGGGGGACGGCCTAGGTTCTAAAACGTTGGCATTAAGTCCGATGATGGCTTGAAGGTTGGCGGCCACAATGGAAACCGAGAAGGGATCGACGCGTCCAAGCGGAATGATATCGATTAAACCTCTGGATTCGGTAGTCGGTTGGTTGCTTTGCTTATTATTCATTATACTGATGATTCAATATACTGGGGATGGATCTTTTGTTTAATCTCGAATCAGTTGATAACGTTTGATTTTCCGTGCCAAAGTCCCGCGATCGATATCCAATTGTCGTGCGGTCTGGGATATATTCCAGCCAGTGGATTCAAGAGCGGCTTTGAGATGGCTGAGTTCAACTTGTTTTAGGGTCATCGTCCCGAACCGGCATTCATCAGCGTCGGGTTGAAGAAAGGAGAGTTCCTCGGCACCTATCATTCTGCCCCTCGCCAGAACCACTGCCCGCTCGACCACGTTGCGCAGCTCGCGGACATTCCCGGGCCAATGATAGGCCATCAATAGACCTATGGCCCGCTGGGTCAACCCTTCCACACGTTTACCGGTTTCCTGGACATACCGTTCGAGAAAATGATCGGCAAGCAACGGGACATCTGCTAGACGCTCGCGAAGTGGGGGAATATTGATGGTTATCACATTGATCCGATAGTAAAAATCTTCTCGAAAATGATCTTCCCTGATCAATTGTGGAAGATCGCGATGCGTCGCGCATATCAAGCGAAAGTTCGTATCGACGCTTTGGTTGCCGCCAACCCGCTGAACCTGCTTCTCCTCCAAGACGCGTAGGAGGCTGACCTGCATTTTGGTTGAAATTTCTCCAATTTCATCCAGGAAAAGCGTTCCGTTGTTGGCCATTTCGAGCCTTCCCCGACGGGCTTTCACGGCGCCCGTAAAAGCGCCGCGTTCGTGACCAAAGAGTTCGCTTTCCAAAAGTGTTTCCGATTGAGCGCCACAGTTGATCGTAACGAAGGGTCCATGGGCCTGTTCACTCTGTAAGTGGATGGCCCTTGCCACAATCTCCTTTCCTGCGCCTGTTTCACCGGTAATAAGAACCGGGGCCGAAGTAGGCGCCACGTCCTGCAGGCTCTTAAAAACCTCCCTCAATGCTTCCGATTCCACAACCAGTCCTTCAAAAGAAGTTTCCTGCTGCTCCATCAACTGTTCACGTAGCGATCGGTTTTCATTTTTCAGGGCCTGTGTAGCCGACACTCTCTCTGTCATCAAAGACAATTCGTCCGGATCGAAGGGTTTACAAATATAATCGCAAGCGCCGCGTTTCATCGCCTCCACCGCGGTTTGAATGGACCCATGAGCGGTAATCATTATGACGTTGGCATCCGGTTGAACCTCTTTGATTCTCCCCAAAAGGTCAATTCCGCTCATTCCCGGCATTTTTATGTCCACAAGATACAAATCGAACAGATCCTTTTCGATAAAACCCATAGCCGTCATCCCAGAATCGGCGGTACTGACCTGATACCCATCCTTTATCAGCCAAGCGCTCAAGGCTTCGCGAATAGGCTCCTCATCGTCGACGATCAGTATCCGCATGGATTGTATCATGAGGTTTCTCCTCCTGTTTTCGAAGTTTTATCGACTCCGGCCGGTAAGGTCAGGTTAAATGTCGACCCCATGCCCGGCTCGCTTTCGACTTCAATGGTCCCTTTGTGTTCACTGATGACCCCGTGTACCATTGACAGTCCCAGCCCTACCCCTTTACCTTCCTTTTTACTGGTATAAAAGGGTTCGAAAATACGTGGCAGGTCTTCAGGATCAATACCGCTGCCCGTGTCAGCAACATTCAGCCAAACCGTTTTTGCATCATCGTTGCCCCCCCCCGAGAGGGTTAGTGTTCCGCCTTCGGGCATGGATTCAATGGCATTGAAAATAAGGTTCATCAAACATTGTTGAATTTGAGTGTAATCTCCTTTTGCGGTAAATGAGCCTTCGGGTAGGCTCAACTCGTGTGCGATGTTGTTCATTTCCAGCTGATGATTCGTGAGAACCATAATGGTATCGATCATCTCTTTGAGATCGATCTGAATCACTTCAATCTTTTTCTGCCGAGCAAAGGTAAGCAGACTTTTTACGATCTGGCCGCAACGCATGGCTTCCCGGACGCTAATATCCAGATAGTGGCTGAAGGTATCCAATCCTCCCTCAGGCAGATCATCTTCCTGAATGCATCTTAGGATAAGTTTGTTGAATGTCAGAATACTGGAGATAGGGTTGTTAATTTCATGACAGACGGAAGCGACCAGCCGGCCTAAAGACGCCAGGCGGTCTTCACGTACAAATCGTTCCAGGTCATTTTTAATCACCTGTGTTCGTTGTTCAACCCGATCCGTCACCTCTTGGGTAATGTCTCTGATAACGACAACGACTTGAACAATCTCACCCAGCGGATTGGTCAGGGGGTAGGCCGTCGATTGATGGACTCTGGTATCGGGGCTACCCGGTTTGGTCTCGTGAACGGTTCTGGCGGGCCGGCCGGTTTTGAACACTTCCTCCATGGGGCATCTTAATTCATGGACACTGCACTCCTTTTGAGAGTTATGGATGAGATGATAACACGGTCTTCCCAGGGCGTACTTACGCCCCTTCCCACCGGTGACGATGGGAGAATCATTGCAATTGACGATCCGGAAATCACGATCGAGGACCATTACACCGTCTGGCGACGCCTCCAACAAGGCAGAAGCGAAGGAAGACGCCAGGCTTATTTCGGAATCGGGCTCTGATGCCTGATGGTACAGACCGGCGATATCGAAAATAAGCATGGAGGCCTGTCGGTCTAAAATACCGATTGAGGCCGGTTTATTTCTGACCAGATCAACCAGTGTTTGTGCATCACCTGTCATTTCGAGAATCAAATCAAGGGGTTCCACTTCTAAAAGATCCCTTGGGTTCTCGTACACGGTAACGTCTACTTCTCCGGCATATTTTGTACAGGCAACGGATTTACCGACGGTAGCCATGGCAACCAACTTAAGCCTCAATCTTCCGGGTTTGATATCACCCAGCATCCGCATCACGGATAGGGCGCGATATCCTCTGGCTACCACGGCAACCCTAAGCAGCAAGTACTCCTGAGTCGATGGGCTATCCATAATCGGTCACCTCAAGTTCCCTACCGGCACCCCTGAAAAATACAGAGGCACCTATGGCTGCAGCAATATGGTTGTTCGTTTTGAAAAATCTTCGATGTTCGGCTTCCGAGGGCGCCGAACCAAACCGGTTACTCGTTGATTAGAACGGCTTTTTGTTAATAGAGAGAAGATGCGGTTATCATCCGAAAATGATAGAAAAGTCAGGTTCTTTTTTTAAAAAAGTGTATGCATACCGATGAAAATATGTCAAGAAAATGGTGTAAAATGCATCAGTAATTTGGAATCATTTTATGATAAAGAATTTTCGACCATGAATATACCATACTTGGCCCGCCAGTCCGGCAACCGGTGGGTCACTTTTCCCTGGCGATCCTGCCCGATGGTATTAATGGCGGCTTCCCGGACGATTCGAATGTTTACATCCCGCGCAAAATTTCGAAAATCCTTTAGGGTGATCACCCGAATATTGGGGGTATTGTACCATTCATAGGGTAGCTGCTTGGTTTTGGGGGCGTTTCCTGTGAGAAGGAGTTGCAGCCGGATACGCCAATGGCTAAAATTGGGAAAACTGACAATGCCCCGATTACCAATACGTAACATGTCCTGGATCAGGCTGGCCGGATCGTAGACCTGTTGCAGGGTGAGGGTGCAGATGACGAAATCAAAGGCCTTGTCCGGATAGTCCTGAATCTCTTCATTGATATCCCCTTGCAGGACGGTCAGCCCTTTTTCTATGCAAGCGGCTACCCGCGCCTCATTTTTCTCGATCCCGGAACCGATGACTTGCTTTTCATGTTTTAAATAGTAGAGCAGATCCCCTTCCCCACACCCCAACCCAAGTACTTTGGCGCCGTCCGGTATCCAGGATGCCACCGTTTGAAGATCATATCGAAGCCCAATGGGGCTGGTTTTAGTCGGCGGCATGATTGAGAAACCCCTTGATCAAAGCGTTCATGCGCACGCTGGGTAATAGAAAGGCATCGTGTCCCCATTGTGCTTCGATCTCGCAAAAACTAACATCCAGCCCGTTTTTATTCATGGCTTTGACAATATGGCGGGATTGGTATGTAGGGTAGAGCCAGTCGGAAGTAAAGGAGATTACCAAAAACTTGGCCTTGGCTTTTGAAAATGCTTTAACATCGGAGCCGTCGCCATGCTCTCGGCCCAAATCGAAATAATCGGCCGCTTTGGTGATATATAAAAACGAATTGGCATCAAAGCGCTCGACAAATTTTTTACCCTGATGACGCAGGTAACTTTCCACTTGGAAGTCAGCATCAAAATTAAATGAAAAATCATTTTTATCCTGAAGCCGTCTGCCGAATTTCATGCGCATGGCATCATCGGACAGATAGGTGATATGACCGATCATGCGGGCTACCGCCAATCCGAGGTCCGGCTTGGGACCATTGTAGTACTTACCCCTGTTCCAGTTGGGATCCGCCATGATGGCCTGTCGGGCCACCTCATTAAAGGCAATGGCCAGAGCGGAGTGTCGGGTCGTGCTGGCAAGCGGTATGGCCGACTTCACCCTGCCCGGATAGCGTGCACACCACTCCAACACCTGCATACCCCCGATGGACCCGCCGATCACACAATGGAGAATCTCTATGCCCAGATGATCAACAAGCGCCCTTTGCGCCCGAACCATATCACCGATAGTCACTACCGGAAAATCCAGTGCAAAGGGCTCAACGGTGTCCGGGTTGTAGGAACACGGCCCGGTAGACCCAACACAACTGCCCAAAATATTGGAACAGATCACAAAATAGCGGTCCGTATCGATACCCTTTCCGGGCCCTACCATGATGTCCCACCATCCGGGTTTGGGATCATCTGCGTCGTGATACCCCGCTACATGGGCATCACCGGTTAGGGCATGGCAAATCAAAACGGCATTGCTTTTATCGGCGTTTAAAGCGCCATAAGTTTCATAGGCAAGGGTTATCGGGCCGAAAGCCTCCCCGCACTCAAGGATCATCTTGTCCGGTGGTTCGGCAAAGGTGAAGGTCCGCTTTTTAACCAGGCCGACCGTTACGCCGTTTTGGTCATGCTCGATATACTCACTCATTGGTTACAGCAAGGTCCAAAACCGGTTGAAAAACAGGGCAAGTCCGACAAAACGCCATCTTCTCTTTCCAGGTGTCGTGAACTACACCATGGCATTGCGTACCGCAGATAAACCAGCACAGTTTGTAATCCTTGAACTCCTTAGCAGGGCATTGGGCGCGACGGTCCCGTGGACAGCGGGTTATCTGCCAGCACGATTTTTTCGCCTTGGGGTCTAACAGACGACGAGAGGCGAGAAAAAACATCTGTCGCTCCACATGGCCCGGAATTGCCCGCCAGCCCTGTTCGTAGCTGTGAACTGCCTTGATGGATGTACCCAGCAACTGGGATAGCTCTTTCTGAGTTTTATGCAGTTTGCCGCGCAAATTGGTAAACTCTGCGCAGGATTCATCATTGGACACCTCACTCTATCGCAAGGGCTTGATCCAGATCGAGGATAATATCATCGATATGTTCAATCCCGATGGAGAGCCGAATCAGGTCCGGCGTCAGCCCGCCGGCCTTCTGCTGCTCCTCGTTTAATTGTGAATGAGAAGTACTGGACGGATGCAGTGCCAAACTCTTGGCATCACCCACGTTAGCCAAATGAGAGAAAAGGTTCAAGGCTTCGATAAATTTTGTGGCCGCTTCCATCCCTCCCTTTAATACCGAACACCACCATACCGCCATAACCATTGGGTAAGTATCTTTTGGCCACCGAATGGGTTGGGTCGTCCACGAGACCGGGATATCGGACCCAGGCCACATGAGGATGATTGTTTAAGAACTCAGCCACAGCCATAGCGTTTTCGCAGTGACGAGCCATTCTCAGAGGAAGGGTCTCAAGGCCCTGCAGAAACATCCAGGCGTTATCCGGTGAAATACAGGCGCCCAAATTCCGTAAAGGCACCAGCCGCATTCGCATGATATACGCTACAGGATTAAGGTCTCCCAAATCATGGGCATAGCGGATGTCATGATAGCTCGGATCCGGCTCATTGAACAATTTGAATTTCGGGTCGGTCCAGTCAAAGGTGCCCGCATCGATGACAACGCCCCCAATACCAGTGCCATGCCCACCGATCCATTTGGTGACTGAATTCACCACGATATCGGCCCCGTGTTCAATGGTTTTCAGCAGGTAAGGGGTCGTAAAAGTGGCATCAACAATCAAGGGTAAATGGTGTTTGCGGGCAATGGCGGCAACCGCTTCGATATCGGTAAATTCCAATACTGGATTACCAATGGTCTCGATAAAAATAGCCCGTGTCTTATCCGTCACGGCCGCATCGAAATTCTCAGGCTCGCGTGGGTCCACAAATCGGGTATGAATCCCGAACTGGGGTAAAATACAGTCGAACATCGTATAGGTTCCGCCGTAAAGATTGGCGGCGGAAACGATTTCGTCGCCTTGGCTGCAGATATTGGTGATGGCGTAAAAAATCGCCGATGTGCCCGAAGAAAGCGCCAGAGCGGCCGCACCACCTTCTACCGCCGCCATTCGCTGTTCCAACGCGTCCTGGGTGGGGTTCATCAGGCGAGTATAGATATTTCCCAGCTCTTTTAAAGCGAACAGGTTGGCGGCATGGGCCGTATCCTTGAAAACATAAGATGACGTTCGGTAAACCGGTGCCCCGCGGGAGAGTGTCTCTGCATCCGGTACTTGCCCCGCGTGAATGCAAAGGGTTTCGAATTTTTGTTTATTGTTCATTAAATAGCACCCCTATTTTTGTTTTTTGTTTATTCATTCAATTAAAACTAACAATTGCTGATAGATGAATTTCTAAATTGCTATAATCAATCATTTTTCTCAAAAAAAGCACCTTAAATCGTCAATCGTCAATCGTCAATTGTCAACCCTCCCCCATGGCCAGCAAAGCATCTATTTTTGCGGCGATCTGATCATCGGTATTATGCTTAAGTTCTATAGCCCGGGCCGGGCATTCAGCCGCACAGATGCCGCATCCCCGACAGGCGGCGGGTGGAATTTCGGAAACCCCGTCGGCATTGATAAAGGGAGCGTTAAAGGGACATTCCCGCACACATACCAGACAGGCCGTACATTTGTCCGAGTCGACCCAGGCGACTTCCGCCGAAGTGGTCAGCTTCTCTTTGGCCAATACCTTTATGGCCTGTTGAGCCGCTCCCTTGGCCATGGTGATGGTCTCTTCGACAAATCGGGGACTGTGTGCCAGGCCCGCCAAAAAGATACCGGGGGAGTTGAAATCAACCGGTCGCAATTTGACGTGGGCCTCGAGAAAAAAGCCCTCTTCCGTCCGGGGCAGCTTGAGAATACCTGCGATTTGGTCGGCACCATCGGCTGGTCGAATCCCGGTACTAAAAACAACCAAATCCGGATTTATCCGGAAATCCTGATGGGTACTCCGGTCCGTAAAATCAACGTGCAGTTGTCCATTGTCACTTAAAATTACAGGTTTGTCTTCCGGAATATAGCGGAAAAAGAGAATGCCCTTTTTGCGGGCTTTTGCATAGTAAAGTTCCTTGAACCCAAAAGTTCGCATATCCCGGTATAAAATAACAATTTGAACCTTGGGGTTGATCTCTTTTAACTTGATACTGTTTTTAACGGCCGCTGAACAACATACCCGGCTGCAAAAGGGAAAATCATCGTTTCGAGAGCCCACACATTGAATCATCACCACTCGCTGGACTTTTTCTGCCCAGGCCGGATCGGCCATCATCTTTTTGGCAAAATCCACCTGGGTAGCCACACGATCATCATCACCGTAAAGATACTCGTTGGGCTCATAAGGTTGGCCTCCGGTAGCCACCACCATGGCCCCGTAGCGGATTGTAGTCTCTTTAGCCCCATTGGCAATCTTTCCCTCAAAGGCGCCCACCTGTCCGCCATGGGCGACCACCCGGCTCTCTAAATGGACCTTAATGTCGCCATGCCCATGCACGCGTTCACTCAAATGTCGAGCCAATCGGGAAGGAGAGTTGCCTTCGAGGGTAAAAGAGAGATTGCGCGCAAAACCGCCCAGTGCTTTATCTTGTTCCACCAAATGCACCTTAAAGCCCTGATCGGCCATATTGAGGGCCGCACTCATCCCGGCCACCCCGCCACCAATTACCACCCCCTCATTGACGACATCGTAGGATTGTTCGTTCAAGGGCGCCAGTTGAACCGCCCGGGCCACCCCAGCTCGGACCATCTCCTTGGCCTTACGTGTGGCCATCTCCGGATTGTTTTTATGAATCCACGAGGATTGTTCACGAATACTGGCCAACTCGAAGAGGTACGGATTCAATCCCGCTTGGCGTAAGCTATCCTGGAACAACGGTTCATGGGTTTTGGGGGAGCAAGCAGCCACCACCACACGATTGAGACGCTCTTCCTGAATGATTGTGACCAGTTTTTGCTGGGTTTCCGTGGAACAGCTAAACATGAAATCGTCGGCGTGGACCACATGGGGCAAGATTTTGGCTTCGGCCACGACCTGGGAGATATCCACCACTCCGGCGATATTGGTACCACAATGGCAGATAAAAACCCCTACCCGGGGCGTATCATCGATAGGTTGTTCCGGCGGCAGTTCTTCCAGAATGACTTCCGAATTCCTGGCTGATGCGATCAATACCGACGCTTCGGCCGCAGCCGCACCGGCCTGAATGACGGTTTCGGGGATATCTTTGGGGGCCTCCACCCCGCCACAGAGAAAAACCCCCGGCCGGTTGGTGGCCACCGGTGAATCGAATTCCGTGGTGAGAAACCCATAGGGGTTGGACACAAGCCCCAATTGCCGGGCTAGTTCATTAAATCCATCCGTGGGTTTAAAACCGGATGAGAGGACGACCAAATCGTATTCCACCTGTTTTTTACGGCCCAGCTCGTGATCAAAAGTCTCAATGATTAAATTATCGTTTTCCGGGTTCAAATAAACCTGGGAAATCATGGATCGCTGGTATTCCACCCCATGCTGATAACGGGCGCGATCGATATAACTGTCAAACCCCTTGCCATGGGCACGCACATCCATAAAGTAGATGGTGGCCTCGGGTGTCGGGCTCGTGATCCTTGGTCATAACCGCCTGTTTGGCCGCATGCATGCAACAGACGGACGAGCAAAAAGGTCGATTCCGAGCGGCATCCCGGGAGAGGACACACTGAATCCAGGCGACACTCCCAGGCACTTTATGATCTGAAGGTCGCTTGACATGCCCGTCAAAAGGACCGGTGGCCGACAGCATCCGCTCGTATTGGAGGGAAGAGACCACATTTTCATATCGGCCGAAACCGAATTCCCCCTGCTTGGCCGTTAGCGCCAGTTCAAAACCGGTGGAAATCACCACGGCGCCGGCGGTCAGATCCGTGATTTCAGGCTGCTGTTCATAATCTACCGCTTTGGTAGGGCAGATTTTTTTACATATCCCGCATTTTTTCCGGTTCAAATAGATACAATGGTCGCGATCAATGGCATATTTGAGCGGCACCGCCTGGGGAAAGGTTAAAAAAGCGGCTTTTCGGTTGGAAAGGCCCCCATTAAAGGCATCCGGCACTTTCTTGGGGCATTTTTCAGCGCATTGGCCGCAGGAAATACATTTTTCAGCATCGATATAGCGGGGATTTGTTTTAATTCGGGCAGTAAAATGACCCGGTTCTCCGTCTAGGTGTTGAATTGGGTATTGGTTAAAATTTCGATATTGGCGTGCCCGGCCGCCTGGACCAATTTAGGCGAAAACATGCATGTGGAGCAGTCATTGGTAGGGAAGGTTTTGTCGAGCCGGGCCATGGTACCGCCCAGGGTGGGCGATTTATCCAGGAGATAAACGTAATATCCCGTATCGGCCAAATCCAGGGCACATTGAATCCCGCCGATGCCGCCCCCGATCACGATTACTTTGCCGCTGAGCCCGCTACCCATTGAGCAGCCCCTTTTTTCTTAGCAGTGCCGTGGGGTCGGCAATATGCATTTTAAACCAGTTCTGTGATCCGTACCCTTCAAAGGCCATACGCATCAATTCCGTGAAATAAAATACGGGAACTATTTTCTCCTTTGAGTTACGCTGAATGACATCCAGGTTCATCTGGCACAATGGGCATGAAACCGCAACGGCGTCGGCCCCCGAGCGGACCGCTTCCCGGTAGATTCGGCGCGTCAACGATCCCTGAATATCTTTGCGGGCAATACCGATACCGGCACCACAGCAGGTGGCTTTATAGGACCAGTCTATGGGATTGGCGCCGATGGCGGAAACCAGTTGGTCCAGGGTTTGCGGGTTCTCATAATCCGTATAACCGCTAATTCGTGGGGATCGCACCATTTGGCAGCCATAGTAACAGACCACATTCAGTCCTTTAGTGGCCGGGTCACCCGTCTTTTTGACCGCCTTGAGCATATCCGGTGTCGCCAGAAAGCGGGTCATGTCGTACACTTCGATATCTCCTTTCACCTCCCAGGGGACATCGAAAAGTTTTTTCTTTATCATCTGTTGAGAATGGCGCAGCCGGTTGAAGCACTGGGCGCAGGGCGAAACGAGATCCAGTCCGATTTTTTCGGCAGCCGCAAGATTCCTGGCCGGCAGGGCCACGGACATCATTTCATCCAGACTGTGAGCGGCGGTGGACCCGCAGCACGACCAGTCATCCAATTCGATCAATTCGATCTCCAGGCGCTTGAATACCGCCTCGATGGATTGGCCATAGTCGTTGGCCATCCCTTCCAGCGAACAGCCCGGATAAAAGGAGAGCTTCATCGGATTATCGCCCCTTTTTATTTCGATAGAGCGCCCTGATCTTGGCAATTTCTCTGGAACGCTTGGGAAGTACCTGCAGTCGCCCTTTTTTGAGAAGGTCCAGACCCAGGAAAAACTCTTCTTTCATCAACCCTGATTTGATTTTTTCCATCAGTACGCCCGGTTTCAGCGTATAGGCATTCATCAACCAAAATTCATTCACCCGGCCGAACCGTTCCAACTGCTCCATAAAAGTGCGATGAAAAGTCGCCAGATTCTTTTCTTTGGGTTCAACTGTTGAGTGGGCTGCCATGGTACGCAAATGGTTGATGGTTTCCGCCACGCCGACTTCATTGGGGCAATAAGTGGTGCAGGTTTCGCAGGAAAGGCATATCCAGATCGTACTGGAGCGAAACAATTCTTCACGCCAACCGAGTTGCACGTATCGGATCACCTGGTGGGGCTTGATGTCCATGTAGTGGCTAACCGGGCAGCCGTTGGTACACCGTTCGCATTGGTAGCAGGCGGAGAGATTTTCGCCGGTTTCGCCCTGAATACGGCTTAAAAAGTGATCGCCCCGGTCTCCGATTAAACGGCGTCTTTTATCAGTAGCTTCGGGTTTAATGTGCTTCTCCGTCTCTATCGGCTTCCTTTTTCGAAGAAAGAAAGTGAATCGTATCGCCAATACGGATCGTCCCACCGCTGAGCACGCGGCCGAAAACCCCTTCTTTGGGCATGATACAATCGCCCGCCTGGTAATAGATGGCGCATTTATGATGACACTCCTTGCCGATCTGGGTAATTTCCACGGTGACGGTTTCACCCAAAGTCAATCGGGTACCAACGGGCACGCCTGGCCAATCGATTCCAGATGTGGCGATATTCTCCGCATAGCTGCCAAAGGTGACGTCCACGCCCCGTGCTTTTTCATTTTCGATGCTTTCCGTGGATAGGAAACTGACTTGACGATGCCAGTCCCCGGCATGGGCATCCCCCACGATACCGTGGTTTTCCAAGACCTCGACTTGTTCAATGGTTACTTTTTGGGTTCCTTTTTTCTTACTGATGGCAATGGATTCGATTTTCATGTTGTATCCAGTATCTTATTATGTCCGGTATCTTATTCTATCCACTATCTTATTGTATCTGTTATAAAAACAGAAAAAACAATGTCATGCTAATCGGTGAAGACGTGGGTTTAGGCACCTGCTGCCTGGCGCTGAATGCTATTACCACATCGTGGTATTGAAAACATGGGGCTGTTTTAACAAAAATGATTCGGTTTGTAAAGGTCATTCCCACGAACTCCCTATACGCCTGGATCGAAAAAATCTTGACAGTGCCGCCTTAATCGCTTATCGTCGATGAACGATTAATATCAAATACAGGTAGCCCATGCCCCCGAACTTGAAAAAAGATATGGATTCAAGACATCGCCTTGACGCCGAAAGGTTTTCGCATATCTGCAAGGCGCTAGGCCACGCCACCCGTATTGAAATCGTTTTGTATTTGAAAAAAATCAATCGCTGTGTGTGCCAGGAAATTGTTGATATTTTACCGTTGTCCCAATCCACGGTCAGCCAGCACCTGAAAATATTAAAGGAAGCCGGGCTGGTTCAAGGGGAAGTTGAAGGGCCACGCACTTGCTATTGTCTGAATCGGGAGGTGATCTCCTGGTATAAAAAAATGGTTCATACTTTATGAGGTAACTATTGAAACCGAAGCTTACAACCAACCCCCGATTTGAATCTGGACCTAAATCTGAATCAGGACCTGAAAAGAATTCGGCCCGTATAAGCGGCGCCCAATCCAATGAATGCTGCGCCGATCAAACGGTGCAGACGATTCCGGCCCTACCAGCCCATGATGAGGATACTTGTTGCACGGATATAGGCTGTAAAGATACGGAAATCGCCTGTTGCGGAAGACCCTCTTATCCGGCCAGCAGCCCCTTTGAACGGCCGGGCTACCTTGTCCGGCATTTTGTCGAGGACTTTCACGATACACCCGTCGGACCAGTGCCCAACGTTCGGACCCATGCTTGCTGGCAGGATCATTTAGGAACAATCATGGCGCGTGTGGGATTTCGGCGTGATGACTATAAAGTCGCCCCTGGATTATATGCGGTGGGAAGACCCGAAACCGACGATCCGGTGCTCGTGACGGCCAACTATAAATTGTCCTTTGATGCACTCCGAAAATCACTGGCGGGCATCACGGCCTGGGTTTTGGTGTTGGATACGCACGGAATTAATGTCTGGTGCGCTGCCGGGAAGGGTACTTTCGCCACGGATGAACTCGTCTCTCGTATCGCAGCCACCCAACTGTCCAAGGTCGTCAGCCACCGGGAGTTGATTGTTCCGCAGCTGGGCGCCACGGGTGTATCGGCTATCAAAGTCAAGAAAGCCTCCGGCTTCAAGGTTATCTGGGGGCCGGTTCAAGCCCGGGACCTGCTGCCTTTTCTTAAAAACGGCCATGAGGCGACCAAAGAAGTGCGCCAGGTGACTTTTACACTACCCGAACGGGTGGTACTCATTCCGGTTGAGCTTTCCCAGTTGCCCAAACCGACCCTGTGGGTTCTTTTGGGAATTTTTATATTGTCCGGTATCGGCTCGAGTATCTTTTCGTTTTCCATGTCGTGGTCCCGGGGATTGATGGCCCTCGGTGCTTTTCTAACTGGTGTGATGGCCGGGGCGGTGGCCGCACCGGCCCTGTTGCCGTGGCTACCCGGCAGGGCTTTTGCTATTAAAGGGGCCATTGCCGGAGCGGTGGCCGCCCTACTCCTATTGGTCGCAATGTTGGGTTCCTGGTCCGGATTGGAAGCCGCTGCACTGATGCTTTTTACCACGGCGATCAGCTCCTATCTGGCCATGAATTTTACCGGCTCAACACCGTTTACCTCGCCCACCGGCGTTGAAAAGGAGATGCGCATAGCAATCCCCCTGCAGGCCGCCGCCGTTTTGGTAGCAGCCATCGCCTGGGTCGCAACACCGTTTACTTAATCCTAAATATACTTAAACCTAATAGGTTAAATCAAAAGATTCGAAAAAAAGGTCTCATATGCAAGCGTTACGTTATCTACCCAATGTATCTACCCTTCAATTAAACGTTGATCGTTGTATTGGCTGTAAACAGTGCACCGCCGTTTGTCCGCACAATGTGTTTGCCGTTGAAGACCGCAAAGCAAGCATCATTGATAAAGATGGATGCATGGAGTGCGGTGCCTGCGCCAACAATTGTCCGGTGGATGCAATTATGGTCAAACCCGGCGTGGGGTGTGCCAGCTATATCATCCAGACCTGGTTCAAAGAAAAGGAGACGGCTACCTGCTGTTGAACAAGTGACAACAGCGGTTTTTTTCAATTAAGCAAACAACCATCCGATAACGTTAACAACCGGGTGGCATATTCGGCACATTGCCGGCTATGGGTCACCATGACGATGGTCGCCCCCTCTTCGTTCAACGCCTGAAGCAAGCCCATCACCTCTGATGTCGTTTTTGAATCCAGATTGCCGGTGGGTTCATCGGCCAATAAAAACGGCGGCTCATTTACGATGGCGCGGGCAATGGCTACCCGTTCCTTTTCACCCCCTGAAATTTGACCGGGAAGACGCTTGGCTTTACCTTCGAGACCCACCCGATCCAAGGCCTCCAAGGCCATTTCCCGTTTATCATGACGGCCGGTAGCGGTTACCGTAATGGGCAACATGACATTTTCAACCACGTTGAGGTAAGGGATCAGGTGGAAACTTTGAAAAACGAATCCCAGATACTCCCGTCTAAAATCGGCCCGTTGTTCCGGATTCAGATCGTAAACAGGGATATCATCCACGAGATACTCCCCCGAGGAGGGTGCGTTCATCGCCCCCATAATGGTTAAAAGGGTCGATTTACCCGCACCGGATTCACCCATAAGCGCGACGAATTCACCGGATTCGATGGAAAAACTGACATCTGAGACGGCTGCAACCGCCGCGCCATCATGACCATAGGTTTTGATCAGGTGTTTACCTGTAATCAAACTCATCGGTACCTCCTATAAAGTTCGCAACGCCTGTGACGGGTCCATCCGGGAGGCCATGACCGCCGGATAGGCACTGGAAATCAGCCCTACCAGCACCGCCAGAATCAACGCACCGGCCGCTAGATCCGGATGCATGGGAATGGCTATCTTTCGAGCGGGGCCGAAGAATAAAAATCCCAACCGAAGTCCACCATATCCGATCAAATACCCCACGATGCCGGCCAGAATGGAAATCAGGGCGGCTTCGGTAAAAACAATGCGCATGATGTGCCGCCGCTTGAAACCGACCGCCCGGAAAATTCCGATCTCTTCGGTACGTTCGCGAACACTGCCCATCATTGTAATCAGCACGACCAGGCTGCCGATTAAAACAACCACGGCACTGATACCATAGGAGAAGGATTTGAACTGGGCCAACGTTTCCATCCGACCCTTAACAACCTGTTGAATCGCCATCACTTTGGCGCCGGGAAGGGCATTGGAAATCTGACTGACCATTTCGTCAATGGGGCAGGCTTCACAAAGGGCGGCCACTTCAACCAGCGAAACCTGGCCGGGCTTGTTGACCATCTCCTGGGCCAAATCCAACCGCGTGAAAACCAATTGGTCATCTTGCGACCCCATGGGGCGCAGGCGACCGGTTACCGCCACCACCCACCCATTAATCGTCAGAGAATCCCCGATCTTCAAGCCAAGAATCTTGGCGGCCGTATCGCCCAAAACGAGGCCATCCATAGAACGTGATTTACCATTGATGTCCTTTTGTTCTTCTTTAAACTTCCACCATGGTTTCAATATCTTGATGGTTTCAAAATCAATACCGGCCAATAAGACCGGCTGTTCTTTGATCTTGATGGACCCCAATACCTGAGGGCCCACGGCGGCGATGTTGCGTGCATTTTTAATGGTGTCCAGGTTGGCCAGATCCTTCTGATCGAGCTCTTGCATTTCAAAGGCCACCGCCCCCAGGGATAAACCACCGTAGGACAAGGTCAACCGGTCGGTTTTCGGCGTAATGAGGATATTGGCCCCATATTTTTCCAATTTATGGTTAATATCGGCAGCCATGGTTTCCACATAGGTGATCACCGCCACAACCGTTGCGATACCGATGACCAGGCCGGCCAAAATGAAAGCGGCCTTGGCTTTGCGGCGTAGCAGGTTTTTGCAAGCAATGCCGGTCAGCGTCATGATGAAGACCTCTTGGAAAAATCAAAGTATTGTTTACCTTCCAGGATATCATCCACGGCCAGAACCAGATGTTCCCCCTTGACGCTTCTGTTAAGCGGCGCCGGGTTGCACCCTCCTTTAACTTCATTTATTCGCACCGAAGCGAACCGCCGGCCACAATTACGACAGACCATGTCATCCCCCTCCTGATAGTATCCCTTTCCCGCCGGCCAACAGACATCGCAGGCGTCAAAGGCGGCCCGCAAAACCCCGTCGGAACTTTTTAGAATAAAATAGCGAACCTCAATGCCGTCAGCTTTGTAATGAAAATGCTGGGCCTTACCATCGTTAAATTGCGCCAACGGATAGGTGACCGTGGAGACGTCCATTTGGCCGGATGATGCAGATAGCGGGGTTACCGGGGATTGAGATTTTCCCCATGGCCCCACAAAGAAGGTGGCGCCGCCGATTAGCAAGACGCCGCAAAGGAAAAGAGTGATCGTCGTCGCCGACCAGCGCTTGTTTCGACTATCGAGAACAGCGGCTTTTTTAGCGGCTCTTTTTGCTGACATGTTATTTCTTTTATCCGTATTCTTTATATTCTTTTTAGTCATTTTAAATATCTCCATTATTTCATTATGTTGGTCATTTTTTAAGGTACCGCCACAAAGATGTAAATCGTGTCATTGACGAAGGAATCGGGTAAAAACATCTAATCGCCAATGGTAAACCGTATCGACTATACAACGTGTCGATTGTACAACGTATCGATTATTCAGATAGACGGATTGTGACTGATTTCTTTAAGAAAAAATGAGGATTTTTAAATGCGTATGGCGAGCGTTTTCAGATAAATGGGTGCTGAACTGTACAACAATAGGGGGTCTGAGTTGTTTTCGATCTTATTAAAATGCGGTAAAAAGGATGAGGCCTTAGCCGCTATCAACCGGCCCGGCGTTTGGGAGTGTTTGGAAAAAAACGATGGTGGCGATAGGACCGCCTCAGGACTGTCCACAGGACTGTCCATAGGGTTGAACGTACAATGGTTACAACCGGATCCATGGGGGCCTTCAGGAGGCATAGCCTGCCCTGAATTCATTTTAAATGACACGTTTTGTTCGTGCCCCTGGGTGATCCCTTTGGTGACAGAACCACAGCACATACAGTCGCAATCAGCCGCCATCACTGGGCTGGTAAAACCGACCAACAACACCAGCGTTAGTGCCAAACAAAAATTTTTACGGATAAGTCGGCGATGCATAACCACAGGTTCCTGAAACGAGCTTCCTGAAACACAAATGGCCAAAAAGGCCTTTTGCCCAATTAATAAGAATTAAGGTCTCTTTGGCGACAAGTCAAGCGCTTCGATGCCTAAAATGTGACGCCTAAGGGTATCCAACGCGGCCATCGCGAAGAGTTTCTTCTTCGCCGTACGACCGCCAAAGGGAAAATAGAATCGCCGTGCCGTGGGTTCATGCGCATCCGTCAAGCCGATGCACACCGTCCCCACAGGCTTCTCATCACTGCCGCCATCCGGCCCCGCAATGCCACTGGTTGCCAAACCATAGGTGGCGTTGACAATTTTACGTGCACCGGTGGCCATGTGTTTTACCGTCTGGGTGGAGACGGCGCCATAGCCGATGATGGTTTCTTCAGGTACGCCCAGAACATTCATTTTAGCTTCATTGGCATAGGTTACGCCTGAAAACAGAAAGAATGCGGAACTGCCGGGAACGTTCGTCAATAAATGGGCGATTAACCCGCCGGTGCAGCTTTCGGCCAGGGCTATCGTCGCATCGTTTTTAATCAACAGGTCACCTACAACGACCGCCATGGGGCTTCCTGCCTGGGAAAAAACGATGTTTCCCAGCCGCTCCCCCACCCTTCCCGCAACTGTGGCCATATGATCCGTCAGTCGGGCCTCATCGTCACCACGCCCATACAACCGCACCTGAATCTCAGGAAATTTGGCCCTGAGTCCGAGCTTGATATCTGGGAAACCGGCGGTTATATCGGTCAATTTCTCTCCGATCATCGATTCTGTAGATCCAAATGTGGACAACGTCCGAATGATCGAAAATTGCCGATGGTTTCCCACAAGGATTCTCACACGCGGGAGAACCTCATCGGTCAACATTTTCCGCATCTCCCTTGGAACCCCGGGAAGACAAAAGAAAGTACAGCCCTGCCATTTGATACTGAATCCGGGGGCCGTACCGATGGGGTTGGCGATCACCTCGCTACCGAGGGGGAATTCGGCCTGCTTACAATTTGACCGGGGCATAAAACGCTTGAGACGAGCAAAGTAGGCTTCGATAGCGATCAGGGCATCTTCATCGACCGCTAACTCAACGCCCGCAGCCTGGGCCATGGCGGCCGTTGTCAAGTCGTCTTCGGTGGGTCCCAGGCCACCGGTAACCAAAGCCACATCCGCTCTGCTTGCAACCTCTCGAAAAGATGTTGCAAGCACATCAATATCATCGCCAAGGCAGTGATGACGGGTGACTTCCAAGCCCTCTTGTTCGAGCCGTGTGGCAATATAGGCCGAATTACTGTCAATTAAGGCACCGGAGCGTATCTCATCTCCGGTGGCCAGGATTTCAACTTTCATCGTTTAAAGATTTTGCGATATCAATCATTTCAAAGGTGTATTGCCAAGCGTCTGAATGAAGCAGCCGCTGTCACCACCACCACCGTCATCTCCACCGGTTGCCCCGGCCAATCGCAGGGCCTCTGCGGCATTGATTCGCCCGCCCGCAGCCATAAGACTGGCCAGTGCGGCCAGCCTATCCACGCTGTCATCAATAATGGCTGCGACCTGTGTCGAGGAGAGGTCGCGGTTGGCAGCACGGATCAGGACCGCCAATCCGGCCACCATGGGCGAGGCCATGGACGTACCGCTTAAAAACCGATAACCACCCGCATCGACAAAACGGCTAAAGGTACTATAAATATTGGTGCCGGGTGCGGCAACATCCACAGAATTCCGACCGAAGTTAGAGAACGATGCGCGCTGATCAAAGGAATTGGTTGCAGCGACCGAAACGATATTGGGATTGGGATAACTGGACGGATAGTGCGGTCGAACATCGTTATTCGACCCATCATTTCCGGCCGCACAAACGATCACCGCACGGCGAACGGAATTTACGGCGTTCCGCAACGTTTGAGAATTTTGATACAGGCCCAGACTCATATTGATTACATGGGCGCCCATGGACTCCGCATAGATCAATGCCCGGGCAAGCGCGTCAATGGGTAGGCTGCGGCTGGCATAGTTCTGAGCAGCCAGTGCCATAATGCGGGCCTGCCAGGCAACACCGGTGACACCGCCACCATTATTACCACGCGCAGCGGCAATACCGGCCACATGGGTGCCATGGCCATCGACTTCATCATTGGGATTGTTTACGTTAAAGAAAAAGTCCCAACCAACCACATCGTCTACATATCCGTTACCATCATCATCAACGCCATTGGGTTGCCAGGCTGCAAGCGATCCGTATCCGGCCAACTCACTCTGATTGACCCATAAATTAGGGCGAATATCGGGGTGAAGAATATCAACCCCGGTATCGATGATGGCGACAATAATATTGCCATTGCCGATAGAACGATCCCAGGCGGGCGGTGCATTGATGTCCGCCCCCGGTCTCCCCGCAACGCCACGGACAGACTGGCCGGTGTTGTACAAACCCCATTGGGCGGAAAAAGCGGGGTCGTTGGGAAACGCCGTGGGTCTGGCGTAATAATTAGGTTCGGCATATTCCACACGTGGATCGTTTTTGAGCTCGGCAATGGCCGTTTCGACATCCATTCCTTCAGGCAATTTATAGACCATTGTATTCAATGTGGGAAGTTTGGTCTTGGTCACCCACCCCTGCAAAAACGGTACATCTTCTTCAGCAGCAGTGCTTGCGGCGTCTTTATGCTTAACCAAAATTTCACCGGGGACATACACCTGGGCCTCTTCAATTTGAGCCGCATTCGCACCGGCACCTTCCCCTTTGGGTGTGAGTTCGATGGCTCCCACAAAGGCGGGCATAAGGATTAAACAAGCGGCAATAAGAATCAGAAATTTTTTCATCTGCTTACTCCTCCCTAATTCGTCTCGGTATTAAAATTGGGTTCAGCATAATCCACCATTTTATAAGAATTAAGCATTTTAACCATACGTTCAACCGTATCCCCACCGGTTATACGCATCAAATATGTATCCGCCATTGGCATCGGCTGCATCAATTCAAGCCCCAGTTCTCTGGAAAGACCGTCCAGACTCCTGGCGCCGACACCGGTTTTCAGCTTAACGATAACTTCTCCGCGCATGTATTTCTGGCCCACCGAGCCAGGCGCAGGAGGTGTTGTCGCTAACGGCTGTTTATCGGATAAGGGCAGCCTGTCCCCATCCGGGGCCGAACGACCGTCTCGATTGGGGCAGACACAGCCTGTTATTAAAAAAATAAGACCGAACAGAACCATTGGGATAAGGAATCGATAGCTCACGTGGGCTCCTTTGTGTCAAAAGGTTGATGATGAAATGGCAGGTAACATGTTGAAAGTTGGTTGAGAAGGCGTTCCCTGAGTTGGAGGCGGCATCCGGATTCGAACCGAAAACATTGCACGTCGAATGCGGGTTTGGGACAGTTTGCACAGATTTTACACCTTCAGTCGTAATTTTGTCACCATTAAATAATAAAAATATTCATGCATTATGCAGCAACAAATGTCAATTTTAAATATTTAGGCAAGGTAAAATATAAGTCTTTGTGTTTTATGCCATTGCCCTTCCTAGTTTCCCTTTCTCTTCAAGTTCATCTGCAACATTTTTAAGGTCAAGGGATTCCAGTGTCTTCCTTTTTGGATAACCGGTCTTTTCATCCCATCCCTGGTACTGATAGAAGCGGGTTTTGAAATCTTCAAACTTAACCGTGTCAAAATGCCTTCCCGAAGTAATCACATAATCCCATTTCCCGTTCCGCATCCCTGGCATATATTCAGAGTATCCGCTGGGAGTCGTGCCAGGATTAGTGTAGACGTAGTCTGCGAACCGGACCATATCCCTGTGCCTTCCCTGGAGAGTCCAGATGGCATTGTCCAGATTCCAAATCCTTTTGCCGAGGTTGATACCATCCAGAAAGGTGAAGTCTAGACCGGTTACGTCATTAAAGAATCTTTGTTCGCCAATGCCCGTAACACCGACATTGCTCGGTCCATAAAGGTTGAGAAAATCAGGCCAGCGGAAATCGCATAATTGTGCAGACTGCTTCCAGAACCGGGTATAATACCGGTGCCAGCTGACCAGCTTGATCATATGTTCCGAGTACATATTTTCCGTGCTGAAATCGAGCATTTTTAAGTCCCCCTGGAAGGGTTCCATTTTGGCTGTAATGGTTTTGACTACGCCTTCGGAAGGAGGTAGTTTTTTGCCAGTTCGTTTAAAATACGTTGGAAATTCTCTTAGTAGATCAAAGCAGTGTTCATTTATATCGCGGTCCCCTAAAATGGTTCCGTAGGCCCAGTCTAGCTGGGACCTCTCCAGCTTGTGCTTGGGCAGTCCCCAATGGGGGAACTTTAGGAGGCCGGTTTTCAGATCAGATTCTTCCCCTTCCAGTCGGCCCCATTTCTTTGCAGCCCTAACGAAACCTTCGGCAAGAATATCACCGAAAGGATGGGGATTTCCGTTTCCATCATTCCGATAGGAAATGGCTTTGACCAGCTGCTCAGCAAATGCCAGTTCCCCGTATTGTTTAAAATCAAGGGGGCAGTCAATCTCTTTTCCTTTTCCGATAACGCCCATGTCCCTGAGCTTTCTTAAGTAAAGCTCTCCTATAAACATCTCTGCCGCGTTTAAACCATAGCGGTTGATGAGATCAGAAGCCTGGCGCTGGATTAAAAGGTTTTTCCCCAGGTAGTAAAATAGGGAGGCGTAGCAGATTGCCTCGTTTCCGATGCCGTCTTCATAGCGGCCCCTGCAGCCGGCAGTACATCCCACACATGCCTGGGGCCTTTGGCCGACCCTGGGCTTTCCAAACCTGTACAGGGCCATGGGTACGGGTGGGCTCTGGAACCCCATGACAAATGTATCAAATTTCAAGTTTTTTAAATCAAATGAATACGCCTTTTTCAGCCATAGCCGGGACTTCATCAAGGCTTTTGGATCATTCACCCGAATGCTGCCGGTACCTATGACGCTGATAGCCTTGAGGCCTTTTTTCCCGAACACTGCACCAAAGCCGCCCTGGCCGGCGCCATTACCGGCATCATGGATCAGGCAGGCCATCCGGCTTAAGTTTTCACCTGCAGGGCCAATGGCAAGGACAGCAGGTCGTTGAGTGGTCATATCGCCTTTTTCATTGACCTTAATCCAGTCGCCGTAAACCCCGTCTCCGGCCACCTCCTTCCATATGGTCTTCTGGCATTCCCAGGTATCGGTCCCCCATAAGCCCAAATCATCGCATTCCCTTATTTTTACATCCTGATTCCTTATATCAATCCATACCCGGCTGTCTGCCTGTCCCTGGATGATGATGCCGTCCCAGCCGGCATATTTGAGCATGGCTGAGAACCGTCCCCCAAAATTACTGCGGGTAAACCATCCAATGGGAAGGGACTGGACACCAATCCCTTGAATTTCAGTTCTGGCAGCACCCGAGGGTACCAGGGTACCACATAATGGAGAGCTCATTAGGGTGATGAGATTTTCAGGGTCAAATCCGTCGATGGTTTTATCTTTTACAAGATCAAAAAATATGGCTGAGCCCATCCCATGCCCGCCTACCCATTGCTCGTATTTTTTAGTGGGGATAGTGATAACGTTTCGGGTACTCAGGTTAATACTTAAAAGGTTGCCTGCATATCCGTTCATAAAAAACCTCCGGCGTTCGGCCGCATTAACCGAATCCATGGTTCAGTTTAAGCGTTTGAGATAGCCCAGTTTTGCCCAGTTTTTGTCCCTGAGATTGACTTTATACCCTGAGCTTCCTTTTTGGCATCGGGAGCTTTTTAGTAAAGGCAATGGCGCCCACAGGGCAGATTTCCACGCAAGCCTGTTTGCCCTCCGGCCCGCCGCCTTTTTCATCCCAGTGATGGGGAGCATTGGCACATAGATCGCACTTCCGGCTTTTCAATTCTCGGTTAAAGTTTTCATCTACCATAACCGAAAGCCTTGTCGGGGTGTATGGGCAGGCTTCAAAACAACTGCCGCAACCAGTGCATTTTTCTTTATCCACCATACGCACGTATCCAAATTCAGGATTGGCTTTAAGAGCATCTTCAGGGCAGCTTTCCACACAGGCAGGTTCTTTGCATTGCCGGCATTGCTCAATGGCCAGATCATCTGGAAATTTTCCAAATGAATCCTGTAAGATCTGTATCCTGGAAAGAGAAGGGTTATGTGCGCCTTCATGAACCAGGGAACAGGCCAGCATGCAGCTGATGCAACCCTGGCATTTTCTAACATCAACCACAAGGTATCCATCTGAGACGGCTATTCCTGATACGTCTTCTTTGATCCTGCATCCACTCAGTAGATAGCAACTGCTTCCCATTGCAAAAACAATGGTACCCGTGCATTTTAAAAATGTTCTTCGCGACAGCCTGTTTTTTTCTGATAATTTGGGTTTCAATTTTGCATCCGTGGAGAGTTTAGCGGTGGTTTTGCGTTTGACATTGTCTTCAGTCATGCTGACACCCTCTTTTGAGGTTTAGATAGGGTGGCTCAGAATAGGGATGAATTGTTTATAGTCTATTAAACGTATTTTTTCAAACAACATTGAAGACTTTGGTAGGTGGTGAAATATTGGGACAAAACGTAACAGATGCGTGCCTGACTCAATCGTGGTTGCACGATAGCGATCTACCCAAAAAGCACCCCTTCGATTTTTCCGATGCGTTGAGGCTATACTAATTTCCCTTCGCGAAGTACCAAGTGTGCTTTAGTCAATGCATGAATATCGGTCAATGGATCTCCATCCACGACAAAAACATCGGCCAGTTTACCTACCTCAAGTGTGCCGAGTTGACCTTCCATGTTGCATGCACGAGCGGCGTTCTTAGTCGCAGAAACAATGATCTGCATAGGTGTCATCCCCGCTTCCTTCATCCATTCAATCTCACCAATAGGCATGCCTAACTCGAAAGCCATTTGAGGAGCTCCAGCATAATCCGTACCCAGTGCGACTTCTCCTCCGGCCTCAACGAAGCGTGCAAGGTTTTTAATGGAGACTTCTCCATAATTGACAGGATATTTACGGCTCGCAAGTTGCCACAATTCAAGCGTTGGTACCCAGCGAGTACCCGTTTCCACCATGCGCTGCACAAGTTCATCTGGGAGCTCGTCCACCACCATATGGGCGATTTCGTCCACACCGGCGTCCAGAGCCCTATTCAGATCATGTGCACTGGTCACGTGTGCGGTGACAGGCTTACCTCGCTCGTGCGCGGTATCTACAAGTGCTTTGGCCTCTTCCACCGCGAGTAGCGGCCAGCCAGACTGGCCAAATGCATAGCCCGATTCCATTGCTGTCTTTATAACGTCAGCACCAGCATCGACAAGTTTATTCACAGATTGTCTCGCCTCTTCAGGCGAGGTGACGGCCGCCATATACCCGCCCCAACGGGCTACTGGATAACCACCTTCAACGTTAATGAAAAGACCGACAGCATTTAGGCGTGCACATTTAGGATTTGCGTTTAACGAATTACGGGTTTTGAATAGCGTTTCCGGATATGGTGTAGAAGTCCCAAGGTCGCGAACTGTGGTCACACCATCACGAGCCCATTTACTTAGGTTTTTTCTGCTATAGGCCATGTGGACATGAGAATTGATAAAGCCCGGTAGAATTGTTTTTCCATGAACGTTTACAACATATGATTTATCAGGGATCTTTATTTCCGGGCGTGGTCCAACCGCAGTGATTCGATCATCACGGACGATGATTGCCGCATCTGGCATTGCATTGGCTCCCGTCCCATCAATCAGAGTACCATTTACAAGCGCAAGTGGAGTTCCAGGTTTAAACGATGTTTCCTTTGAAGTACAATGACCGGCCAGAAAACCAGCAGCAGTTATCCCTGTTAATCTTAGAAATTGGCGTCTTGAGATAGTCTCCCGGCGTATCTCGTCAGCTCTACCTGTTGGATATTTCGTCTTCATATTCCAAATTTGAAATTAAACGGGTTAGAAAACAAACTTAGAAAGTGTGGATACTTTGAGAACATATTAACAATCGGAATTATTGAAATTTTTGCCCGTATGCTTGGGTCATTCTCAAAGTACCACAATAAATGTGATCAGTGCAAGATATGGCTTGTTACGATTCGCGCTTCAGCGCGTTGAAACTATCCCTGAGAAGATCAACCGTTTTATAATGCATCAAATTGGTGAAACGGGGGGTCTTGTATGCTATATTAAATACCGAAGAGAGTGCTCATTTAGTTGCCTCCTTTTTTTTCAATCGCAAGTTGTATTTGGAGGCTAAATAGCACTTTATACATTTTTTTCTATATGTTATTTTATTACCTGGTTGATTCAAACCCAATTAATTGATACCGTTTTATCCGTTTTGAAATTGGTTCCTAAAAATAAGGATTGCAAAAAACACCATGATTGACGGCAAAAAAATAATTCAAGATTTGGCTTTTGTCCGGCTGGCAGGGACTGCTGGCGACCGGAAGGCCAGGGATATCATCATCGAGTCCATTGAAAAAATGGGATGGGAAGCAACGCTTGAACCAGTTAATTTCAAAGGCTTTGACACAGGAACTGCCCGGGTGACTGTGGGAGAAACTGTTTTTGAGGCCATACCCTTTGGCTTGAATGATTCCTGCAGGATTGAAGGCGAGCTTACCTATCTTACAAATCATCAGCAGCTCCACATAGAGAATGGCCGGTATGAGGATCATATCATCATCTCGCTGGGGTATGAAAGGAATCTGACATCTGCACTCCAACGCAACAAAATCAAGGGATATATTGCCATCAGCACGAATCCCAGGGATTATATGTCCCACAGCCACAAACAGCTGTTGTATCCGGATCAGATTATTAATTCCGTGGTGGTGTCATATGAAGATGGTGCCACGCTTTCAAAGCTGTCCGGCCGGGACTGTCGAATCGAAATCGAACAGACGGTCACGGATCGGCAAAGCGATAACATTGTTGTCCATATTCCAGGAAATTCATCAGACCGCACCGTCACTTATTTAACCGCTCACTATGACTCAGTGGCCCGATCTCCCGGTGCATTGGATAACGGAGGGGGAGTCGCCTGTCTATTAAAAATTCTGGATCAACTCCAAGGCAAAACATTTCAACGGGATTTGAAGGTCATTTTCTTTGCTGCCGAGGAGTTGGGACTCATCGGTAGTCATGCCTATATTGATCAGCACCAAACCGAGGTAAGGCAACAGGCCCGCTTGATGATCAATATCGATTTTTCCGGAGATGACTTGGGCGTGGACAAGGCTGTGATCCTTGGATGCCGGGAATTATTGGGATACATTGACGGCATTACCAGAGAAGACGGTATCTGCCATATAACCAGCATGGACATCTACAGCAGCGATTGTATGCCTTTTGCCGTTTATGAGATTCCGTCCATTAATCTGGTACGGTCAGGTGGGCAAGGCATTCATGCGTACCACACCTCACTGGACACCCCCGAGGGCGTGACCAATCGGGGATTGGAAGGAAATGTTAAGGCTAGTATGTCCATTTTAGAACGCGTCCTGAACGGCTTAATATATCCGACCCCCCGTGGAATCGACTCGTCATTACGCCCCAAACTGGAAAAATATGTGTGGAACACAACAGGACACGAACCCAAACTTTTCTGGGAAAAACCCTATGAAAGGATTTAACAGAAGGTGTTATGGAATGTGTTTGAGTACCTTTTTGAATAGGCATAAGTAAATGCTTTTTGTTAAAAAATTAATGAGAACATTCTATAGCTCTGAAATATCCCCCCGGCCAACAGGGACGCAACATGTTGTGTCCTTGTTGGCCGGGGTAGAAGACCACTCAAAATGGTAAATAGATATTGACCCGGAAGATTAAAAATGATTTGACTATAGGGGGTTTTTGGCACAACGCCGATTATGCTCTCATGCCCCTTCTAATCTTGATCTATCAGTAGGCCGACGGTGCTTAGGATTCCACTAATCAATGAAGAACTCGTTTACCTGCTTCATGTGGCCGCCCTATAACTTTCCAAGCTCTTCAAGCACATACTTAGCCGCATCGTTTAAACTGTTGTTGATATTCAAGATCGTTGCCGCTGCAACACCACTATGGTTTTGCGCTTCTGCCAGATTGAAAGCATTTATGTATTCCTGCGACCGGCTCGGATTTCTTATGACGGAATCTTTCCAAAGATCGGTGTCATACGCCAGTTCATTAGTAATGACAGGTCGGTTGTTTAGCTCTACCTTTGGCATAGAATTTGGGGCATGATTGAAAATTATATTGACAGGTAGCGACCATAAAGGATGCTGTGACACCCCGATGGGTCGATCTTTTCCGGCGATATTATAAAAATGAGGCAACAGATGTATTGTGGCGATTCGAATAAAGACAGCTTCGTCGTTACGTTCCATCTCGTTGCCAAGTTCAAACAGCACCAGCGGATGTTTTACAAATTCCCTTGTAACCCATTTTATATAATCGGCGGCATGGTGGCGATGATCCCAATTCCATACATTTATAGGATGGGTGTTGCTATCCAGGTTGTAACTGTTGCTGCCGATACCTCGCGACCACACGTCAAATAAATTAATTATGACATAAATGCCCCGCAATTCAGCCTCTTGAATTAACCACCGCAACGCATTGACTCTGGTGTCTATTCTTTGTCGGTAATCGTCAATCAACCACATATTCGCTTTAAGCAGGATACAATTTAGATTGGTGGCTTTCATGTAGTCCATAAAGCGGATAATCGTTTGACCGCTCACGGAACCATTAAACGGGTTTTCCCATGTAGCTATTTTGAGAAATAACGGATTGCCGTTCGGTGATAGCAGTTTATTCCCTGAGACCCTTACCGACTTACTGCTGTTAGGTGGTGGCTGTTCCTGTTTAGCCCCGGCCAGAATTGCAGGAAGAAAATCTAAAATATCATCGTCTGCAAGGCCGTTTGTCACATTAACAAAAAACACCAAGATTAATAATGATGTAACTAATAGAGCTGTCCGCATTCTATAACTCCCTGTTTAATTTTCAACTTATCCATTGTCTGCCCATGGCATGCGCTTTACAGAATTTATATCAATCGCCAATATTTGTTCCGTAGCATCAAAATGATAAACCCATTACCCCCTCCTTTTATTTTGTTGGACAGTATTCATGGATACAGGTCTTTAAATTTGTAACAATGGTTTCAAACTCACGCAAAAATTTTTTACTGTTGATACTGTAAAAACGATGTCGCGTTTCCTTTTCTGCAACCAATAACCCAACCTCATACATCATATGCAGGTGCCGTGAGATTACCGACCTATCTTGGGGGAAGTGGTTGGCAATTGTACTAATATCGGCTCGTCCATGAAGCATTAAGAATTTGAGGATTTGGGTTCTTGTAGGATCGGTTAGCGCTTTAAATATTTTAGAATCAAGCGCCTTAACCAGGCCATCAAGTTCTTTCGGTATTTTTTTCGTTAGCGCTAACTTCATTCCTGTTCATTAGTGCACACACTTGCACATGTCAAGAAGAATAATAAAGATTCGGATATTTCAGGTTATGCTCAACATTGTGATTCACCTAAGCAATCCAACAACGTATTAAAATCGCAGAGGCTTATCCCAGAGGGTAGTAACACGCTACATCACGGCCGTTTTCGGTGATTAACGGTGGTGCCTCGACTTTGCAATGCGGTTGAACGTGGGGGCAGCGTGGGTGAAAAGTACACCCTGACGGCGGATCGATGGGATTAGGGTAGGCGGTGCCCAGATGGGTTTGGGGCAGGCCCCGGTGGGGATCGGGCGTCAATACCGATGTTAACAGGGCCTGGGTATACGGGTGTCGCGGCTGTTTGAAAAGATCCTCGGTTTTGGCCTGCTCCACAATACGGCCCAGGTACATGACGGCCACCTGGGAGGCGATATGCTCCACCACGGCCAGGTCGTGGCTGATGAATAGATAGGTTAGACCGAATTGGCGCTGCAGATCCATCAGCAGGTTAAGGATCTGGGACTGTACCGATACATCCAGGGCTGAGGTGGGTTCGTCGCAAATGACCATTTCGGGGTGCATGATCAGCGCTCTTGCTACGGCCACGCGCTGCCGCTGGCCCCCGGAGAGCTGATTGGGGTAGCTTTGACGCAGACGGGGCGGTAGACCCACAATCTCCATAATCTCATCGAGTTTTGATTCCCGTTTCTGGCGATCGCCTATCTGGTGCACCCGCAAAGGCAGCGAAACAATGGCGTCGATGGACTTCCTGGGGTTCAGCGAAGCGTAGGGATCCTGAAAAACCGGCTGGACGCGACGCGCCATCTCTTTACGCTGAATATCGGTAACGTCTTCACCGTCAAAGTGGATCTGTCCGCTGGTGGGGGCTTCCAGCCGTAAGATCAGTTTGGCTACGGTGCTTTTACCGCATCCGGACTCACCCACCAGACCCAACACGGACCCTTGAGGGACCGACAGATTGATACCGTTCACAGCGATTAAACTTTGCTTGCCTTTAAAGAGCCCCCGACTGACGGTATAGATCTTGGTCAGATCTCTGGTTTCCAACAATGCGGTCGTCATGCAGCACCCCCCGGTTGATACCGGCGGCTACTCTCTTCGGGACTGAGCAGACAGCGATAGCCTCGGTTGGGAGCGATCTGGGTGAGTGTAATATCATCGGTCGCCGCGCAGTCTGGCATGACATGGGGACATCGATTGCGAAACATGCAGCCTTTCAAATCCCCGATGGGCGTGGGAACAATCCCCGGGATTGACCCCAGATGATCTCCGGGACGAGTTTTGCCGGGAACGGGAATACAAGCCATCAATCCCTGTGTGTAAGGGTGCAGCGGCCGCTCGAAAATTTCGGTGACACTCCCCTCTTCCACTACCTCACCGCAATACATCACTTCCACCCGATCAGCCACCCTGGACACGACCCCCAGGTCGTGGGTGATTAAAATCATGCCGGTATTGAACTCTTTTTGCAGATCAGCCAATAGCGCCAGAATCTGGGCCTGGATGGTCACATCCAGGGCCGTGGTGGGCTCATCGGCAATCACCAATGACGGCCCACACATGAGCGCCATGGCGATCATGATCCGTTGGCGCAACCCTCCCGACAACTGGTGGGGGTATTGTTTCAACCGGCTGGCAGCGGCCGTGATACCCACTTTTTCCAATAGATACACCGCCCGCTCCCGGGCCTCGTTCTTGGACTGGCGCGTATGGCGCCGCAACGTCTCCATGAGCTGATTGCCGATGGTGTAGCAGGGATTCAGTGAGGTCATGGGTTCTTGGAAAATCATGGCCATGTCCCGACCACGAATATCGGTCATCTGGTGCGCCGAGATACGGGTGAGATCTTGATCGTCGAACACCAATTGCTTGGCCCGGTAGGTGGCCTGTTTGGGTAACAGATCCATGACAGCCAAAGAGGTAAGGGATTTGCCGCAACCCGACTCGCCCACCAAGCTTACGGTTTCACCTCGATGAACCGAAAAACTGACATCCCGAACTGCGTGCAACACTCCCGCAGCCAGTGGGATATCAATAAAAAGCGACTCGATGGTTAGCAGGGCACTCATGCACGACCCTCCGGGGCGGTAATATCCCGAATGCCATCACCCATCAGGTTAATCGCTAATACCAGCAATGAAAGCACCACCCCAGGAATGGCGATGATCCAGGGCAGAAAGAGCATGAATTCCTTACCCTCGGAAATCATCAGCCCCCAGGAAGGCAACGGAGGCTGAACTCCCATACCCAGAAAGGAGAGCGCAGCCTCTAACAAAATCGCATGGGCAATCTCCAGGGTAGCCACCACAATCAGGTTGTTTAAAATATTGGGCAACAGCTCCGTTGTCAAAATACGTGCCGTTGAGCAGCCAACGGCCTTGGCGGAGCTGATATACTCGATATTGCGAAGCTGCTGGGTCGAAGAGCGCATTACCACGGCGAAACGGTCCCAGATGAGATCAACCTAATACCCAGATGATCACGTTGAGGGAGCCGCCCACCAGGGCCACCACCGCCAGGGCGACTAGTACTACGGGCATGGAGAGCCGTGTGGTAATCACGAAGCTGATAATCATATCCACCCGGCCGCCGAAATACCCGGCGGCCACGCCCAGAACGGTGCCTATCAAACCGGAAATCAGCATGGCCGCAATCCCAATCAAAAGTGAAATCCGGGCACCATACATGAGCCGGCTCAAATAATCGCGTCCCAGGTTGTCGGTACCCAAAGGGTGTTCCCAGGTACCGTCGGCGTGCCAGATGGGATTGACCAAACGGTTGGCCAGGTCCTGCTGATACGGATCATGGGGTGCCAGAATCGGCGCAAGAAGCGCCACGGCCACGATCAACACCAGGATACCGGCACCAATCATAAATCCTTTGTGCTTTAGGGTCCGTCGGCGCATCATCTGCCCTGGCGTAGGGTAGTTGATTTCAGGAAGTGTATTGGCAGCAGTTACGGTCACGACGGCTATCCCTTTACTTTACCCGGATGCGGGGATCCAGAAATGCGTTGAGCAGATCAGAGAAAAAAGTCAATACCACATAAAACATGGAGACCATTAAAACGATGGCCTGGACCATGGGCAGATCGGCGCGGGAGATTGATTCATATCCCAAAAACCCCACCCCGTTGATGGCGAAAATGGTTTCGATAACTAAAGAGCCACCCAACATGAAGCCAAACTGCACGGCCAGAAGCGAGACGACGGGAATAATGGCATTTCGAAGGGCGTGCTTGAACAGTACGCTTCCGGCCCGCAGGCCTTTAGCCCGGGCAGTGCGAATGTAGTCGGACCCCAGTACATCCAACATGCCCGAGCGGGTCAGACGCATGATGGCGGGGGTGGCATAATATCCCAAAGCGATCGCTGGCAGAATGAAATGTTTCCAAGTGCTACTACCTGAAATGGGTAGCCAGCGCAGCATGATTCCGAATACGATCATCAGGATCAACCCGAAGAAAAAAGAAGGCATGGCCTGACCAATGACTGAAATGCTCAACGCCAGGCGATCGATCCAGGTATTGGGTCGAATAGCAGCCAAGACTCCCAAGGGTACCGCCAGGAGAATCGCAAAAGTGAGCGCACAGGCCCCCAGGGTCATGGTAATTCGCAACCGACCGCCGATGATCTCCTCCACGGGACGTTTAAAATAGGCCGATTTACCGAAATCGCCCCGCAGGGCCCGCCCTCCCCATTCGAAGTATTGAGCGATGAGAGGCCGATCAAACCCATACTGTACCCGGATGAATTCGACCTCCTCAGTGGTGGCATCCGGACCGGCCATGGCCACCGCGGGATCCCCGGAAGAACGCAGCAACATGAAGGTGATGAACGATACGGTGATCGCCACCAATAGGGCCAACAGCAAGCGTTTGATAGTATAGGTAATCATATGTTCCCTGGGTCAGGAGGGAATGCCAAGGCACCCGGGTACGTCACCGGGTGCCTCATGGATGTTGCTATTTCCACTTACTCAGGAAAAACCGAGGCACAGCATCTGGATGGGGCGTAAAATCCAAATCCTCGGAAAATACGTAATTGGAAACCCAAGTGAAAAGCGGCACCCAATACGCCTGGTCAGCGATCTTTTTCAGGGCTTTGGCATAGACATCCTTGCGTAATTCGGTATCGATGGAGACGTCGCCCTTGTTTAGCCAATCGGTGACCTCTTGATCACGGGCAAAGTCGTTATACTCCATTCTAAAGTGTTGCCCTGTGATATTGGAGATGTCATTCACACCGTAAGATCCCCAGGTGTTCATAACCAATGCCACTTGGTCGGCCTTGGTCGCGTCGCGCAGGGCCGAATATTTAAGCCATTTCATATTGGCCTTGATGCCCACATCCCTTAAAAACCCGGTAATGGCTTCGCCGTAGGGGCGGTCGCGGTAGCCGTAAAAATCGACCTCGAAGCCATCGGGATAGCCTGCTTCAGCCAGCAGCTTTTTGGCCTTGGCCGGATCGAATTCATATTTGGCCACATCATCGATACACCCAAATTGGGAGGGGTAGCAGGCGGCATGTACCACGCGCGACTGCCCGCCCACTAGATTTTTGGCAATAGCTTCACGGTCGATGGCATGGGACACGGCCTGGCGTACTTGTAAATTTTTAAAAGGCGTATCCCCTGTGCGGCCGACAGCATCCATCTGTAAAAAACCAATGCGCATGGTTTCGGCCCGGACCACCTGGAGATTGGGGACCTTTTCCAGTTGCTCGGCCTGATCCGTGGGTACAAGATAGATCCAATCCAGCCCGCCGGTCATCAATTCGGCTACCAAGGTGGTAATTTCGGGAATGGTGCGTTGCACGATCTTGTCGATGGCCGGCATCCCCTTGGGGCTGCCGCTGTAGTAATTTTCGTTTTTCTCGAAAACGATACGTTTACCCTGCTCCACCTCGGTGATTTTGTAAGGCCCGGTGCCCACCGGTTTGAGTCCAAATTCTTCGGGACCCACTTTGGCATAGTATTCATTAGGGTAGATGGGCAGATTGCCGGCAAGATATTCCAGAGCTGCGGGAAAGGGCTCCTTGAGGTTTACTTGGACCTTGTAAGGACCCAGTTTTTCAGCGTTTTTAATCCAGCTCACATTGCGTAGAACCAACACCTTGTTGTCGGGATTGGAGACAAAATTGAAGGTGTAGACCACATCATCGGCATCAAACTTTTCACCATTGTGAAAGACGACATCCTCGCGCAGTTCAAACTCCAGAGTCGTATCGTTGACCCACTTCCAGGACTTGGCCAGAAGGGGTTTGTATTCCCAGGACTCAGGATCACGATAGACCAGATCATCGTAGATGTGACGACTGACGATCATACCTTCCCGGGCAGTGTTGTAGTAACGGTCCAAATTTTCCAACTCTTTGGTCCAGGCGATATTCAGCGTATTATCTGATTTTGCTGCCCAAACCGGCTGCAAGGCGGTGAGTAAAAGAAAAAGGGTAAGCAACACCCCTACCAGTAAATATTGAGGATGCTTTTTCATTGGGGGACCTCCTTATGTTGCAATTGTTAGTGGTATGTATCAACCGATATTAAGTTTAACTTTCCTCTTCGCTGGAAATTAACTCGGAACGAACCGCCTCATAAAAGATATTCGTCCCAATCTCTAAAACAGCTTCGTCAATATCAAAGTCAGGAGCGTGTAAGCGGCCGGTAATACCGAGTGTGGGATTACTGCAACCTAAACGAATGATCGAAGCAGGTCTTTCAATCGTAAAATAGGCGAAATCGTCGGAGCCCAAAATCGGTTCGATATAGGCTACCTGCTCTTCACCCACAATTTTTTGGGCCGCCTGAAAAGGGATAAGAACTTGCTATTTGTTAAGGGATAAGAACTTGCTTTTTGTTAACCAAACCATAAAAACCCTACAAAATTCGAAATATTACCGCCAACCTGATACAGATACAACATGTTGTATCTGTATCAGGTTGGCGGATGATCAGGCAAGAAAAAAAATTAAAATTTAAAAATCTGACAAAAACGATATTGGCATTTCCAGAAAAATTTTGAAAATGAGCTGATTTTGAAACTGCAATTGAAACTGCAATTGGGGTCGGACCAAGCTAACTTTTTGATATTCCAAAGCTTTATTTCCAGAACCATAGGTTTTTGCCTTCCATATCGCTCTTTTCGGTATAGAAAGGAGCTTTATAGGGTGACTGTGACTCCCGTAGTTCAAAGCCTTCTGCCTTCTTACGAACACGGCGACCAATTGCAAAGCTGTGCATTTGCCTTTTGACAGTCTTGATAAACGACTGGCTCCCAGTAGCAATGCTCTGTGCCCAACTATCATCTCTTTTCGACCCACCATCAGAAAGCTCCGATTGAACCCAACGTCGGTGGGCTGATTGGAAGTCTTCAAGATTGCTGAAACCTGAAAGATGAGCAAGTGTTTCGTAATCAATCAAAATGTTCTTTCGCCGTGGACGCTGGATTTCGTTGTATCCACCGTGAGGCCATTTCTCTGGATGATCTACAACACCGGCTCGAACCATGTTCAGGTCCACATATACAATACAGCGCAGAAGATGCTCCCCGGTTTCGATTGCCGTGGCATGATACCGATCTTCCCAAAAAGCACCTTTTCTCTTTTTCCTCTGATTATATTCCTGAGCTGTCCTACCCGCTAAAAGCTGAATTGATTTGGGAATCGTTTCTCTGCCATCCTTGCCATAAACAATCAAATGAACATGATTGGCGGTCACTACGTAATTCAAAATCACCAAGCCGTAACGCTTCTTTGTCTCGTACAGCCATTGCATCCATCGAAGGCGATCTTTAACGAATTTAAGCAGAAACTCCCTTTTATGGCACCGATGCGTAATATGCCAGACATGCCCTGGAATAAAATGACGATTAGCCCTTGCCACTTAAGTTTCGTATATCCTCCATTTTCGTATCAAAAACGAGGTTATTGCCACGTAATGAGGCTGTTTTATAACATCTTCTTATTTATTTTCATGCGGTTATCTTGGTCCGACCCCAACTTTCTCTGAACCACTGAAAACTTTTGACTGTCCACCATCTGGCTATCTTCAGGACTAAGCCCGATGGCCTCCCACTTCAAGCCATTATCCAAAATCGCAACCCGATGCTTATTGCCCTGACCTTTAAAGCCGGCGTTCCATGACTTGTGGAGTTGCTCCAAGTTATCCCCAAGTGAACCATCTGTTGACAAGATGCCGCCTGGGCTTGCATCGTTTTTGAAATAGTTCGCGGCGTAATCCCCAACCGCCTTGGCAGCGCCGAAAGTATCACGGAAAACAGACAACGGGCTGAAGCCGATAATACCGTCTGAACTCAAACCACGGATATGGAGAATATCAACGGAACGATACTTCTTTTCGTTGCCATTGCTAACATGGGTATATATTAAGTCCTGGCCCTTTACTTCCACGGTCACATTATCGGGATTAAGGGGCCATAGGGCCACCACCTCGCCCTGGTCGCGTTCAATATAGGCATAGGCATTGCCCCTCAAGGCCAGATGGCCGACAAGCATCTCACGAAGCTCAAACGCCGTCATCAACGGATTAGGCGAATCATGTAGTATGCCATATAAAGAAAAGTCCCGTGAGCGCCGTTTATTGCCGTCGGACAGGCGTTCATAGGTTATTAACGGTAAGGATGCAATCGATTCGGAAAGTACCCTTACACAAGCAAATACAGCCGGTATGCCCATTATTACCTGGTCTGTCAGTTTGACCCCTGAACTTGTTTCGGCACTATGAAAGGCGTCAAGATTCGCCCAATTTCTTTTGCGTCTAAATAAATTTCGAAGTTTCATTTTAAATCCTTGGATTTCGGGTTTAAGCACCGGACACCCCAAATCATGCACTAATTCAGGGCGCCCGGATTTCGCCGGAAGGGGGTCCGGTTATGCTCGCTCGTTAAGACCAACCGCCCACGACAGCGTATCGCCATTTCGGGGAGTACAAACGTCGGACCACTGCGGCATTCCGTCAAATCTAACAATAGCCCGATAACTCATGAGGTCTTCTGTCCATCCGGGGATGTTTGATTTTTCAAGCCTGACATCCTTCCGAATCCCGATTGCATATTGGGAGAAATCAACGAACATGATGTCGTTTTCATCGCCCACGGCTGGCATATTACTTGATAGGACAACCGGCCTTCCCAACATGGTGAGGTTGCCGTTGTTATCGTTCAGGACCGGAAAATGCGATCCCGCTGTACCAATCGCCAAGGACATCGTCAGAAGTTGCGGGAGGCAGGTTTCGTTGCAAATGAATATTGCTTTTGACCGACCAGCTGGGTACATCCGGGCGAACATTTTTACGATGTTCTCATAAACGATGGTATCAGCGGCCTGTCCAGCCTCTTTGCTCACCTGAACCGCAGAGGACGCCCCACAAATCCCGGCAGGTTGCCCGGCACCGGTTCCATTCAGGAAATAGTAATCCATCCCCAGGGGAATAGACTTCTTAATTGCCATGTTTAACTGAGCATCCAACCCTTGACCATCGTCAATAACTTCATTGGAAGCATCAACGAAAATTCCCGCTTTGTTTGCGGATAAGGTAATCGAACGAAGTTTCCCGGTCTGTTTGGAAAACGTGCCATTCTCCCCTTTGAACTCCATCGCAAAACCGCCGAAAAACTCCCCGGCGCTCTGGTCGGAACCATCCCAACCGGCTACGGTACGAGTCAATGAAGTCATGGGCCAGACAGTCGCTCTGGGCCTCACAATTTCAGATTGTAGGGAGTCATTCAGCCATTTAGCGGCTAATGGCTCTGGAACGGCAAAGCCCCCAGAACTCGAAACGCCTTCCAATTGGACCCTAAATTCCCGAAGGCAATCTTCATCGACAACAAGATCCGTTTTTCCGAACATCCCGGCATAACTTCTGTCAGTCGCCGGACCACCCTCAAAGTCCATTTCCCGGTTCTTTTTATCGTCAATCTCAGGCTCGAAGCGGGTTTCCTTTTTCTTGCCATCCCGAACCGCATCCATCATTTCGATTCGCCGGTCATATTTCAGGACTTGTCCTTTAAGGTCATTAAATTTCTGAAACTCATCGTCAGACAGATTTTCAGTCATCGAAAGTTCCTGCATTTCGTCAATCGCTCTTTTTTTTGCTTTTAAAATGTCATTATAATCCATGATATTTGTTTCCTTTCTGTATGATCGCCCGATACCGGCCAAGGGATCAGCCCCGGCAGCTACCAGCGAGCATTCGTATGGCATCCAGCGTGTCGCCAGATATCCGGTTTTTGTTTTCTCTCGTTTCGTAATTTGATAGCCAATGGACAGGTTTTTCAAAATCCCGTCCTTAATATCCCGCCAGATTTCCGTTTGGTTCTCCGAAATCCGCAAGATACCCTTCAATTTACCGCCGATAATTCTAAGATTTTCGACAATCCCCACAGGGAGTTTGCTCCCATCATGGGCAGTGATTAAGGGCAGCGGCGACCGACTCAAATCAACGGCATCGGGCTCATGGGAAAGGATTTCTTCCCCATCAAACCTTTTTACTGGATATTCTGTGGATAAGGTCGCTTCAACCGTCCGGGCATCGGCCCGAATACTGCCAACATCAATTTTAAATTTTCGTGTTTCCATTTTTGCTCCTTTACAAACAAAAAGGGCCAAATGCAGTGGATGCGGCCACCGCATTGGCCCCTTCTGTCCTGGTTCCCCCGATAGCTATTCGGGAAAAGTTAAATTTTTTACATCCACATTATCTGTGGTTGAACTTTCTCCATAGTGTTTCGAATCGCACCATCAAGCCCCATGATACAGGCCACAAATGGGTCGATTTTTTCAGCGGATTTCTTTTTACTTGGTTTAATGTTCCCGGCGGCATCCTCTTCAACGACAACATTGCCAACACACCATTTCAAAACCGGGTTATCAGGAAAAACAATCTTTTTTTCCAGGATCAGTTTTAATAATTCTTTTGTGGGCGGCGACATATCCTTGAATCCCTGCCCAAATTGAATGACCGACATTCCCGAATCTTCCAAATTTTGACGGATTAAATGAGCGCCCCAGCGGTCAAAACAGATTCCCAGGATGTCATATAGCTGGGCCAGTTCATCAATTTTTTGTAATATCGGCCCGTACTCGATACAGGAACCCGCTATCGGTTCAATGAATCCCTGTTTCGCCCATTGCTCATATGGCACCTTATCCGTCTTGCTACGGTCCCTGATACTGTCCCCAGGCACCCAGCAAAAGGGTAAGATGTAATATGGTTCATCATTTTCAGGGGGAAAGCAAAGAACGAATGCGCTCAGGTCCGTGGTACTTGACAGGTCAAGACCACCATAACAAGCCCGGCCGGCAAGGTCGGGTATATCCCCGATACAGGCATCAAAATCAGATGAATTGATAAAACAGCTTGTAGCATCCACCCTTTGATTCAAATATAGGTTCCGAAACACATTTTCCCTAATCGGTATCCGCTGTGCCTGTCCCGCGAATTGTCGCATCTCTTCCAATGACCTGAAATCACCCAGGGCCGGATTGCAATCATGCCACGTTTGTTCATCCCAGGGGTCAGCGTCATCAGGGGCGGCAAAAATAGAGGCGAAAAAAGATGGGTCGGGGGGTAACACGCCTGAATTGATTCCCTCGCCATAATCGACCAATTCAGACATGATATGATGGGGGTTCGGGCTTTGGGTACTGATAACGACCATCAACGGCTCTTCCCTGGCACCGGTTCCAGTCGTTAAATTATCGTATAATTCGCGGTCCCTGGCTTGGGCCAATTCATCGTACACCATAAAACTTGGACTCAACCCATGCGCTTTCCGGGCATCGGCTGACATGGCCCTATAAATCGAACCTGTAACTGAATCTACAATCTCTTTATAGAAAAACCTAATGTTACACCGTTCATCAAATTCGGGGACGCTTAGAATTATAGCTTCCAGTTCTCTGAAAATAATTGAAGCCTGTTCACGATCCGCAGCGGCCGAATAAACCTGACCCCGTTGCTCAGATTCCGGGCCGACCAAATGTGCTAAGGCAAGCGCCGCGGCAAGGGCCGATTTACCCATTTTTCGGGGCATCGTTAAAAGCGCCGTCCTGACAATTCGCTTGCCATCCACCTCTTTGTAAATGCCCTCAATGATTTCTCTTTGCCACGGCCTCAGTTTCAATCTTTGACCGGCAAGTTTCCCGGATGTAATGGGCAGGACTTCACAAAAGGCGACAACCTTTTCAGCACGGGTAAGACCCGGCTTTTCCCAAGGAGGCACACCCTTCCATGCTGGTTTAGATGTTCTCTCAGCGGCCTTTACAGCGCCTGTTTTTGGTCCTCTTTTGCCCATATTTGCAATCTAACTATATGTCTGCATTCCCACTCGGTCTCGAGTCGAAGGTTTCCGATGATTTTTTTGTCAATAACTGTAAACAACCGGCCGCTTGCCACGCCGACCGCGCTCAGCAATAGATTTTTTACCGTGGCATGAATTGCATAAGCTCTGTAAGTTCCGAAGATCCAATTTGGCACCACCGTCCCTTAAGGGGGTGATATGGTCCACCATGTCGGCGCCTTTAATGACTCCATGATCCAAACACACTTGGCATAATGGATGGTCAGCCCTGAACCATCGGGAAAATTTCGTCCATAGGTGCGAATGATAGAACCGGTCAGACCTGTAATCGGTTTCAGGCTTATGGCTTTCGCAATAGGTTTGACCAGCCGGAACGAGCGTTCCACATGGATATTTTTTACAGAATTTTTTAGCTTTTTGGGCCATTTGGGTTCAATTATTATTTGTTAATGTTTAACTTGCACTTTTGAGCGGTAATGTCAAGGTTTTTCTACATATTATGTGAATATAAATTGCCTAAAAGATGCCATTAAAGCCCTCAAATGAATATCGGCGCAGGTATCTCTCCGGCTTTTGGTTTTTCTGTATGCCTGAAGTCACCGCACCAGTCGTTTTGTTTAGTTATCGCCCACTGTGGATACGGTTGTTTGTCAAAATTTACCGGGGGGGCGTATCTGCGACACCGTCCTTGCGAGGTAGGTTTATTAATAGCACCAGCCGTCCAATAGTCACAATTTTTACATACCTTGTTGTCCATCTTTTATCTCCTATTTGTTGTTGATTTGGCCAAAATTGCCGCCGACACCCCAAAGCCCCTTTAAACCCTCGAAAACCCTAAACCCCATCGGGTCGGTCACGACCCCCTACATGGTATTACATGATACGCATACGCAAACGTTACCCTAAGCGGTATTTCGGGAAAATGGGTTAAACGTTTGTTTTTATTTGCCTTGTCCGTCATTTCGTCAAAACTCGTATGGGTAACGCAAACGTATGTGTGTCTAAGCCGTATGGGTAACGCTGGCGTATGTTGAAAAAATTCAATACGGGGTTGCCTCTTTTTGGAACCCCCTGCGTACGTCCCTCTTCCGTTTAAAAATGGGATCGTGTTTTGGGGTCCAGGTCTTCCAATGGTCAGACAGCCCATACACATTTTTATCTTTTTTATAGGCGCCGCCACGGTGTACAATTCTTATAAATCCGTGGGCCATTAGCTGGTCCCTCGCCCTGGTGAATCTCGGCACCGTCCAGTTGAATGGTGGGGCCAAAAGCTCTTTGTACGTCAACGTGATATCGTCTATATTTTCCACCACCATCGCGCCCTTGCCATTTTTACGGTCCTTGGGGAACGTGAGGCTCCGTTTCATCAAAAATAAAAGCATCAGGTATTGGGCCGACCCACTCAGGTTCACAAATGCAGGTGACTTGATCATCTCCATCTCGATACGGGTCCACTTACCGAACCCCCAGCCCTTGTTTTTATTTCCTGACATCTTCGGGCCGCACCCCTTCAGAATTGTATATCCATTGTCGTATTTCTTCTCGGATAAAGACCAACCGACCACCTGGCTTCCTAAACGGAATTTTCCGTCTCAATACCAAATTACGGACGGCACCTTCAGACCGATGAAGCATATCCGCACATTCTTTTGTATTCAGTATTGAGAAGTTGTTATCCATTGCGTTTATTGAATAAAAGTTCCTCGGCAAACCGCATAAGAAGATAATCGCAATCGTAATATGAACCGGTCATCCCCAAGCTTTCGTGGGTAATATCCCGCCGCTTTATAAATTTATATTCTTCCAGCTTGTCACGCCGCATCCTAAAAAAGAGAACGCACTGGTTGAGCTCCTGTTCCAGGCTTTGTGTTAACCAGTCCTGGATAGGATACTCAGAGGCTCTCTCAGCGATGATATTGGCTATTTGAATACCCGCTGTGGGACCATAGCCCGCGGAATGTAAATTCCACATGGCGGCTATCGTGACGGCCTCGTACCAATCGTGTTGGCCAGCTTTCCCTCGTGCGGGTTTGTCTTTAAAGGTTATCAGCTTTCGGTGGGTCCACTGCTTGAGAACATTTCTGTCGAAAAAGGGAAGGACGTTTTCTATTTCTTTGAGAGTAAACTTCATAGTGGTTATAAGTATAACCGGTTTTCAAAAGAAGTCAATAAAAAAATGAACAATTTTTCGATGTCGTGGAATATGTCGGAGGTTTGTCGGGATATGTCGTGGATTTCTGTACTTTCAGTGACATTCTGTGACTTTTGGCAGGAAAATAAAAAGGGCTTGCAAGTTACTGTCAATTCTTGCAAACCCTTGTGTTTGATTATGGAGGCGGCAATCAGATTCGAACTGATGAATAGCGGTTTTGCAGACCGCTGCCTTACCACTTGGCTATGCCGCCGTACAAAAAAAAATGGAGCGGGAAACGGGATTTGAACCCGCGACTTCGACCTTGGCAAGGTCGCACTCTACCACTGAGTTATTCCCGCTCGACCGGTGATCTAACGCACTCGGTACTGTTTGTCAATTAAAATTAAACTGGTCTAAACCTAATCTAAACTGATAACCTGGTCTAAACCTGTTCTAAAGCTGGGCATAGCGGTAAATCTATCCTAAAAGTTTCCGAAACCGAACAAAATAATCAATTCCCGACCAAAGGGTAAATATAAGCGCGCCATACAGAAAAAACGTGCCGATAGCATGCATATTGATCCCTAAATAGGGGAAATGAAATAATAAGGGGATAATGGCGGCAATTTGAAAACCGGTCTTATATTTTCCCAGGTTCGATGCGGAAATATCCATCTTATTTTCAGCGATGAAATTGCGAAGCCCGGTCACGGCAAGTTCGCGCCCGATGATGATACAGACAAGCCAGCCCGGGGCCCAATTGAGGGTCGCCAGCATGATAAACGCGGATGAAATCAGAATTTTATCCGCCAGGGGATCCATAATTTTACCGAAATTGGATACCAGCCCCATGCGACGGGCAAACAACCCATCGAGATAATCGGTAATGGCCGCCGCGCTGAACAAAAGGGCCGCGATAGCCGTACAGAACCGATTGGGGAACAGCAACAAAACCACCAATACGGGGGCTGCCAGCACCCGATACATCGTTAAACTGTTGGGGTGGCTGAGTCTTTCTTTTAAAGAGTTTCCCTGGAAAAATCATATCATCTGCAGCCTGTTTTAAGTGGAATTTTGCTTGAACTTTTCCAAGCACGTCTGACTACAAAAAAAATAATCCCGGCCGTCATGGGTCCAGAGTATCCCCTCTCTTTGGGGTAAATAAACCTGGCAGACAGGATCTTTTACCATTACATCATCAATCCGTCCCAGATCGCGACCATCCATTTTTTCACGGTTTGGGGGCGCGACCAATGTTTTAAGGGACCGATATACCCCATATCCGATCGCCAACATGATGAGAAATCTAATCATCGCTTAAAATAACCTGCTGTTCATCATCCTCCAGGCGGGACAACAACGTGCCCATTGTCCGACGCAATACCGGATGCACCAAGTTGGAATTTATATCACAAAGCGGCTGTAATACAAAGCGTCTTTTATGCATGCGGGGATGTGGAATAACGAGCTTAGGTGTTGACACAACCCGATCACCGAACAGAAGAATATCCAGGTCAAGGGTCCGTGGTCCGAAACGGATGGCTGTTTTTTTTCTCCCCGCATTACGCTGGACAACTTGAATACGTTTCAGGAGCGCCTCGGGAGACAAAGTCGTCTCAATGGAAAACACCGCATTGATAAACCAGTCCTGATCCATATAGTCGACCGGTTGGGTTTGATAAAAAGGCGAGCGGGCCAACAGGACGGTATCGCTGCAATCGGTCAGGGCAATAGTCCCCTGGTGACAATTTTCTCGTTTTTTCCCCAGATTGGAGCCCACCGAGATATAGGCTATTGATTTTTCCAATTCTGACACCCGGATGCCCCTTGACGTATGGTAGAAATCCGAACCCTATTATTAGCCCAACGGGTATTAGCCTTAGCCCAACGTGTCTTTTCCCATACGCCCGCGGTAGACAACGCGAGCCTCCCCTTTGAGATATACGTCCCGATAGCCTTCACCGGTGTTCGTAAAATCAATCTCGAGGGGAAGGCCACTTCTGACAATCATCTGAATGGGTGGTTTTAAATCAAACAGCGTAGAGGCGATAATCGCACCCGCCACGGACCCGGTACCGCACGCAAGAGTCTCGGCTTCGACCCCGCGCTCATAGGTGCGGATACCCACGGTACCATTTGCGTTGGCTTTTATAAAATTGACATTGGTCCCCTGGGGTTCAAACTGCCGATGATAGCGAATTCCCCGCCCGACGGTGTCGACGTCGATATTTTCTAAATCATCGACTACCATCACCACATGAGGAACGCCTGTATCGATCCGGTGAAGCGATACCGTATGGTCATCGACCTCGACATTTTCAGCCGTGCTGAGACCGGCCAAATTAACCCCGGTAGGATCGGTCATTTTAATTCTTACCGCATCATCTTCCACATCGGCTTCAATCAATCCGGCCAGCGTTTCGAAACACACGTGTGCGCCACCTCCGCCAATTAAGCGAACGAACCTGGCAGCGCACCGGGCGCCGTTACCGCACATTTCAGCTTCACTGCCATCCGCATTCAAAAAATGCCATTTGAAATCGGCCACATCGGACGGCTCGATGATAATCAATCCATCGGCACCCACGGAAAGCCTGCGCCGACAAACCAGTCGGGCAAATTCAGAACGCCCGGCCACCGGCAGTTGCCCCGCACGGCTGTCGATTAAAATGAAATCATTGCCGCTGCCGCTCATCTTATAGAATTCAATATCTTCCACGTGTTCCCCTTTAGTTAGCCGGTAAGCCGAGCTGATAAGCTGATGAGCTTATTAGCTTATTAGCTTATTAGCTATTTTATTACGACGAGGTTCGAATCCTGTCCCCGCTGACCATCTTTGGAATATGCGACGACTTTGAATATGTAGTGATAGCCTGGATCAATGGGCTGAACGAGGGTGACATTTTTACGGTCTGGGGCACCCACCAGCAGGGTTTCGGCATCCATATTGGCAATTGGGCGATACAATACCGGACATCCATCACACACCGGCTCAGAGGCCGGTGTCTCGGCCTTGTAGACCATAAAACCGCCCAGGCCGGCTGTACCGGCATCACTGCCCCTCGGAATCGACCAGCTAAGGGTTGCCTGGCCCTGGTCCAGGGTGAAGCCCAGGTCGGTAATCGCTGCGGGTGCAATGGATTTCGGCGGTACCGGTGATGTCTTGACGCCGCAACCCATGGTGACCGCGCCCAGGATGAATCCAGTCACAAAAACGACCGCAACCAATAGCTTTCCATTAGCTTTCATGAGTTGTACCTGTTTTTTTTAGCGACGCTTTGGCCAACGCCAGGGCGCTTTTTACATTTTCAAGGGCCGTCCCGCCCAGAGACTTGCGGCGGTTGACCATACTTTCCACTTCCAAAAAAGGGTAGACATCGCTTTGGATCAAGGGCGAAATCGCCTGCAACGCTTCCAAGGTCAAGTCGTGCAATTCCTTCCCCTTGGAAAGGGCCTCCGCCACAGCCCCGCCCGCCAGGGCATGCGCCTTTCGAAACGGCACCCCCTTGTCACCAGTAATCGGCCAGATCCGTGGCGTTTAAGAACCCTTCCATGGTCGCCCGATGCATGCGGTCTTTGT
>CAWJQU010000005.1:0-1387433 GCA_963845145.1 uncultured delta proteobacterium | reverse complement strand
GCAGACTCACGCGGACTGACGCTGACCATATAATCAATCATCCACCAACAGCGAGCTTATCGTGGAAAAATCTAAATTTGTCATCATCTGTCAGCGGTTAGATCATTTCTATTCTGGAAAATTAAACACTAACCGCTTTATTTCGGCCTTAGTATTCTTGAAATTGACAAGTAAGCCGATATTAATCCCGGTTGCTTTCAAATAGTTCAGCAATTGCGCTTCGTGAATTTTTTCTATTTTCTCAACGGTCTTGAGTTCGATAATAACCTGATTTTCAACGAATATGTCTGCAAAATATTCACCAACGATTTTGTCTTTATATTTTACTTTTATAGGATATTGGCTGACAGCACTTAGCCCTCTATTTTTTAATTCCAACAACAAGGCATTCTCATAAACTTTTTCAAGAAAACCCGACCCTAGGAGACGATTGACTTCAAAAACAGCGCCATTTATTGAATATGTTAGTTCGTTTAATTCCATATTAATCTTTTTTTAACTGGTAGGTTAACCGATGACGTTCAAGCACTGAAACGGACCATCATTGGATGCTGATGAATTGGGTTACTTGACCAAAGAGAATGTGTTGAATATCCGGCCCAATAGTCTGCGTTTGTCAGCGTCGGTCTGCGGCCAATTAACATACAAAATTTCTATTTAACCGCTGACGTACGCAAACTACCACAGACTGAGTTCCAAGGAACTTCACTAAATGCGATATGGAATCTCCACGAAATCATGTTTTTCAGGATCGAAATCTTTTGTATTCCGAGTTGTCAGTTTAATTTTATTTTTTATACTTATGGCCGCTTGAAATGCGTCCGGGAGTTTCCATCTATACCGACTTCGAAGTTTTGCAGAATAATCTGCAATATACTTGTCAATGATCAGGGTCTCGAATTGATCTAAAAATGCTTTTGTAATTTCTTTTTTTTCATCATCAATACCAACGAGTACCTCTGCTCTCGTAATGACCGAAATCGCCGTTTCTTTATGATTAAGGCCGAGAATGAAATGGGTGGCCTGCTCTATTCCGTTCAGATGGTCGATTAATATCACCGAATCAATTAGCCGTTCCATCATTACGAATGCCATTCTGAACGAATTTTTTCTTGATATTCAAGGCCATCACCTTTTTGCCAAAGGCCCACCGTTTTCATTACCAGCTGACGATATGTTTGCTCTGTTTCAGAATTCTTTAATGTTTGGATTCCCTGACGGATTGCCTCGGCAATGGATATCTTATGAATCTTGCTGTAAGCTTCCAACCAATGTTTATCCTCTTCCGGCAATGTGATTATTGTCCTTGTACTCGCCACAATATTCTCCTATCTTTCAGATCCTTTTGGCTATTTTTAAAATAAAACGTCACATTGGTGATATATAGTAGCATATATCACATTGTCGAAATGTCAACTTATAATAAATGCCCAATTTACTCCCGAATCGCACAGAAGATTCATTGTTCTATTGCCAAAAATTCATGGCCACGGACACACACAGACGCACACAGACGAATTTAAAAGCAGCTACTTATTAACCGCTGAGATCGCTTAGGGGGATCGCAGAGGGGATTTATTAACATTATAAACCATCACTGCGAGCTCTGCGTCCTCCGCGGTAATATTTTTCGTGCTTTCAAGCCTTATAGCTTTCAAGCATTTTATTGCCACAGACTCACACAGACCTACACAGACAGGAAACTGACTACTATTAGATTTTTTCATTAAACCCGTCGGTGTGTGTCCGTGTGGGTCCGTGGCTAATTTAAACTACAATTAGTTTTTCAATTCTTCCATTTTCTTTATTATTTTGCCACAGACAAACACAGACGTACACAGACGAATTTTTAAAAAGGTATTATTTCACCGCCGAGATCGCGGGGACCGCAGAGGGTTACTCAGGTATTTCCAATTATCGCATCACCGCGAGCTCTGCGTCCTCCGCGGTAATATTTTTCGTGCTTTCAAGCCTTATAGCTTTCAAGCATTTTATTGCCACCGACACACACAGACGTACACGGACGAATTTCTAAAAAGGTATTATTTTCACCGCCGAGACCGCGGGGACCGCAGAGGGGGAATATTTTTTTTCAGCCCAGTATCTTCAAAAAGTTAATCAAAAGACAGTATCATCTCCCGGGGTAGTGACTTTTTAAAGTGGCGGTCATTTGATATGAAAAGATCAACACCATTGACTAAGCCCGAGGCGATAATCAGACCGTCAACTGTTCGGAGTCCACTCCAATCAATTCGCCCATCATTTCCGACTATCTCTAAAACATTCATGGTTATTTCCTGGCAGTGACAATTCGGAAAGTTGATGAGATAATCCTTCACTTCCATTGCCATTGGGTTATTATTTTTTTTAATTGGGCCCTGCATCACCTCACCAATCGACAGAATAGAGATGACACCTTCAGCGCCACCCGCCTCAATCGTTTCAAACAATATTTTAGCTAAGGACGCATATGGGTTAATCAAATCGGTTAGGTAAATAATGATATTGCTGTCTATTAATATTTTGTGACCCGCAATAGCGCTTTTTAATATCGATTGAGAAATCATTATGATCGATTTGTTCGCTCTGTATTGATGTAATCGTCCACATCTTCCGGCGTCTCGGCGATCACCCGCTGTGTTAGTCCGGCCAATTTATCAGTAAATGAATTCACTGTTTTTAAAATAATTCTGTCTTTTTCTCGACGTAGAAGCATCTTCGCTCCAGGTTTAATTTCCAGTTCCTTGCGAAGGGTCGCAGGCAATACAATATACCCCCTATTGGATACAGTCACCGTTATCGTTTCCATGACGACAATCTCCATTTTGTATGCATAAAATTAATATTGCTGCGTACGAGACATTTGTCAACAATTTTTATGAATCATGACACTATGCTTATTGGGAGCCTTATTTTCACCGCCGAGATCGCGGGGACCGCAGAGGGGGATCTATTATCTTTTAAACCATAAACCTTCACTGCGAGCTCTGTGTTCTCCGCGGTAATATTTTTTGTGCTTTCAAGCTTTCTAACCTTATAGCTTTCAACCATTTTTTGCCACAGACCCACACAGACGTACACGGACGAATTTAAAAGCAGCTACTTATTAACCGCCGAGATCGCGGAGACCGCGGAGAAAAAAACATTAAAAATCTTTCCTTTGCGTCTTAGCGCCTCTGCGGGAGACAATTTTTCCTTAATCCCCGAAAATGCTAACCTCATTTTCCCCGCCAAGACGCCAAGGCGCAGAGGGGGACTTATTAATATTTAAACCATAATCCTTCACTGCGGGCTCTGCGTTCTCTGCGGTAATATTTTTCGTGCTTTCAAGCCTTATAGCTTTCAAGCATTTTATTGCCACAGACACACACAGACGTACACAGACAAGAAACTGACTATTACTATTTTTTATCTCTAAACCAGTCGGCGTGGGTCCATGTGGGTCCGTGGCTAATTTAAACTACGATTAGCTTTTCAGTCTTTCTAATTTCTTTGATATTTTGCCACAGACCCACACAGACGTACACAGACAACTTTTTACAGCTCTTTTGCCAATTTTAGACATTTTTGGGAATCAATTTTTCCACTGGTGGTTTTGGGTAAGAATTTAACCATTTTTAATCTCGCTTGGTAATTTATATTTGGGTAGTACTTTTGAGCACTTGGCCAAAATTTTGTCTATTGTACAATCACCATTTGAGGGCGATACCAGGGCCACTAATTTTGTCCCCAATAAGTCATCGGGAAGGCCTACCACTGCCGCCTCTACAACAAGCTCGGATTCTATCAGTGCATCTTCAATTTCTCGGGGATTGACACGGTGACCGCCGATTTTTAGCAAATCATCACTGCGGCCGGTCGTGAAGAAAAAACCTTCTTCGTCTTTATAACCATAATCACCCGTATGATACCCGAGGTGGTCCAAAACATTTCCTGTGGCTTCAGGATTTTGCCAGTAGCCTTTCATGATATTGGCGCCTTTAGCCACCAGTTCACCGTTTTCACCTTGAGGGACCATCCTACCGTTTTCATCCACCACATTTAGCGTCACGTTCGGTATCGGCTTTCCGATTGACGCCATTTTATCCTCAAATCGTGATGGATCCAAATAAGTTAACCTGGCAGATGCTTCGGTAGCACCATACATGATGACGATGTCCGTATGATCTGGTAACACTTTTCTGAGGGCCTCTTTATGTGCAAGGGCCATGTGACCACCTGCCTGAGAGCAATACCGAAGGGTTATCAGTTTATTCTTATAAGATGCGAGGGGTGACCGATGCAGTAAAAAAGCGAATGTCGATGGTACTCCGGAAAACCCCGTTACTTTTTCTTCAATCATTTGATTCAAAACTGCGGCCGGGAATGCGAATTTATTGTTAATCACAACCCTACCGCCCACAGCAAAATGGGTATTGAGTAGCGATTTCCCCATCACATAAAACAGTGGCAACACGATCATCTGAATATCTTGATGGGTCAGCTTAAGGTACTGGCAAATGGAGTGTGTATTGGCGATGATATTCGTGTGGGTTAACATAACCCCTTTGGGTGTACCTGTTGAACCGGATGTATAAATGATACATGCCAGATCATCAGCGTTGATATCGATTGGGGTGGCATCAGGATTCTGACTCAATATCTCATCAAGGGAAACTATTTTCTTCCCATATTCTTCCCAATTTTTTTGGGGTTGATGAATAATGATAGAATTTACGTTTGTTTGATTCAGATCCGATGCCATCAGGACTCTTTCAAAGCGTCTTGAAGAAAGAATGGCGGATGGTTCAAGCTCTTTTAAAAAATGATTAAGCATCGGTGGTTTTAGGCCGGTGCTTAGGGGCACAACAACGGCGCCTGTCTTTAAAACACCATAGTAGCTTATGACGTATTCATATCCATTCTCAAATAGGATAATGACCCTATCACCACGCGAAATGCCTCTTTCTAAAAGAAAAGTGGCAATACGATTAGCATCCGCATTGATTTGCTGGTAGGTTGCACGGGTCTTTTCATGCACTAAAGCAACTTTGTCGGGAAACCGCTTGGCGCTATTTTCTAAGAAATGATGGATTAGAGTGGCTTCTGGCATATTCTCTTTAAATTAGCCACGGACGCACACAGACACACACAGACTTTTATCTCTGCCGAACCGGCAGAGATTATGGTGTTGGAGTTCGGTAAGCATGATGTTTTTGTATGGTGGGTGGTTTTTTGCAATTTGAAAATATAACCGTCCGTGTTTGTCCGTGTGGGTCTGTGGCCAATCACAGGGTTACTGATTTTCCTTCCAAATAGACAGCGAGATTATCGATGGAATCGAGATTTTCCGGAATCAACTCTTTATCTTCAACCTCTATTTCGAATTCTTCCTCAACGCAACTTTGTCGGGAAATCGCTGGGCGCTGTTTTCTAAGAAATGATGTATTAGAGTGGCTTCTGGCATATTCTCTTTAAATTAGCCACCGACACACACGGACACACACAGACTTTTTCGGGACAATACGCTGCATCCAAGCAATGTATCAATCTTTGATTTGCCTTTTCTCGAAGCGATAATTTTTTTGATCGGCTGGTCGAGCCGATTAAAACGTCTGTGTCTGTCCGTGTGAGTCTGTGGCCAATCACAGGGTTACTGATTTTCCTTCCAAATAGACAGCGAGATTGTTGATGGAGTCCAGGTTTTCCGGAATCAACTCTTCATCTTCGACCTCTATTTCAAATTCCTCTTCGAGATAAGTTACCAATTCAAGGACACCAGTAGAGTCGATGATGCCTTCCTCTAAAAACGACGTGTCATCTTTTAAGCCATTGTCATCGCCAAAAAGGAAATTTTCAACAATAAACGCTCTAATCTTTTCTTTATATATCTTCATTTAAGCCTCTCCAATATAAATATTTAAGCCACGGACTCACACGGACACACAGACTTTTTAAGTAACTTCTAAATTATTATTTTAGCTACACTGCGCACTCGACGTTAACATCGATATTGACGATTATTCTTTATAATTTAAAACGAATCTTTAATCCCTGATTTAACATCTTTACGTCAAGTTTATCAATATGCAAGAAATAATAGATGGTTGCATGCTACAGGTTTTAATTCACTTACAAAACACCACTGGTTTTTAAAACAATTAATCGATTTTAGATTTAGCAAATTCATATTTTTCTATTTGGCTAATATAGCCGAATGTTGAAAGTCTGTGTAAGTCCGTGTTCTTCCGTGGCTATATATTAAAATATCTCGAATTTTAAATACAACACCGTCTGTGTCTGTCTGTGTGAGTCTGTGGCTAATAATTTATTTGGGGAACTTTTTCTATCAGCAGCGGCGATCGGTGGAGATATCGGGTAGTGGTGCGTTTGGTATCAATATCATCATACACCCGCTGCACTTGTTCGGGTTTTAGGTCCAGTGTGTCGGCTACGGTCTCAACTGAAATACCATTGTTTTTCCCGTACAGGCAAAGGTCCATCTTATCGTATGGGAGAGAAAAATAAAATTCATCCTGGCCTTGTGCCAGTGAATAAGTATCCGTTGTTGGCGGACGGCTGCAAATATCTTCCGGAACACCTAAATAAGCGGCCATTTGGTAAACTTGGGTTTTATAAAGATGGGCGATGGGTTTGACGTCGGCGGCACCATCACCCAGTTTGACAAAAAAACCCTGGTCATATTCCAACCGGTTGGGCGTCCCCAAAACAGCAAAATTCATTCGATCGGCATGATAATACTCCAACATTTTTCGAATGCGTTGCTTAAAATTGGTCGCGGCAACAATTGCCAGATAGGTTTTTAATGGCAGCCTTTCAGTGACCGTGTTCCCATCCGGACTTTGGGCAACAATGGAAAACAGGTTGAACCCTTTTTTATCAAGAACATTGGGAATCACAATTTTTGACTTCCATTCCTTATCATATTCAGGAATGATATCGCTCACAGCCTCGTTATAACGTCGATAAAACCCAACCGCATTTAATATTTCGGTGATATCTTCATGGACTTTTGGTATTCCAAAATGGTCGGCAACACTTGAGCTTAAATCCAATGTATCTTCCGATGAATGGCGTTCGGGCATCAGGAGCGCCAGTACTTTCTTTGAGCCGATACTTTTTGCCGCAAGGGCGGCTGTCACGCTACTATCAATACCGCCGGATAATCCGACAACATAGCCACGTCGTTTCAGTGATTTTGACAGAAATCCCCGCATTTTTTTACATATTTTTTCTGTCTCTTTTTCGGCGTCAATTTTTAAAATATCTTTTGAAAATCGTTGTTTTGACATTCCAATTCCTTTATTATTTAGCCACAGACTCACACAGACGCACACAGACAAAAAAGAACTACTTTTTATATTTTTTTCTAACCAGTCGGTGTGGGTCCATGTGGGTCCGTGGCTAATTTAAACTACGATTAGCTTTTCAATTTTTCCATTTTCTTTATTATTTTGCCACAGACTCACACAGACAGACACAGACGTATTTAAAAAAGCCATTATTTCACCGCCGAGATCGCGGGGACCGCAGAGGGGATCTATTATCATTTAAACCATCACTGCGAGCTCTGTGTCCTCCGCGGTAATATTTTCGTGCTTTCAAGCCTTATAGCTTTTAAGCTTTTAGCTTTTTTTGCCACAGACACACACGGACGTACACGGACAAAGAAGTAAAACATATGCGTGTTAAATTAAACGGCGTTGTTTTGTATGGCAACCAATGAGTTTGCGGTACCCATAAATATATCATCGTGGAGAATTTTAATATGACTTTTCATTTCTTCAATATCTACCTTATCGACCCATTTGATTGTCTCCAACAAATGTATGGGACATTGATCTATAATCCGACATATTTTAATGGGATCAACCCATAGATCTTTCTCTTTCGATTCGTTAATGATCGGTTCCCATTGGAATGCATAATTTCTAGCAATAAAGATAATATCCACAATATCTTTAGCTTCCATCCGGCTCAATGCACAAAGCTTGTTGGACAGAATATTTCGCCAATTGTCAACTCGATGGAAAATAGGCATCGCCAGAATCTCACCGAAATGAAAAGGCACGTCGTTAACAAAATCGATTTTTAAAGTTGTCTTATCCGACTGAAGAAAAATCCGCATGAAAGTATCAGATGTCGCAGTGACATCGTATACCCAATGTCTCTTCAAAACTTCAATTGTTGTGCCACATTGCTTTTTAAAATCTTTGCGATTGTTTACGAAAAAGTCAAGATCATCTGAGTAACGATGCTTTAAATAGCACCTACTTAGCGCAGTTCCCCCTGTCAAATAAAAATCCAGCCCCAGATTACCTATAATTTTAAGTATCTCGTCCTGAAAAGGGTAGAGTTTTTCGAGATAGTACTTTTTGTGCATATAAATATCTGTCTTTTAAATCTTTAGGGAAAAGTCTGTTTAATATAGTCGTAGTCAAAATTGAATTAACTTTGGTGGGTGTCATCAATTTCAAAATGGTATACCAATCACATGATAACAAAAGCCGACAGAAAAATTGTTGCGATTCAATACTTTCAATTGTTCGAAGTTTTTCCTCAATCAATTTATCAAAATCGATGTGTCTGGTTTCGGTGTCCCAGAAGAGTCTTGATAATATCTTTTTCTTTTCTGATGTTGTCAGTGATTTCATTTAATTAGCCACAGACCCACACGGACGTACACGGACGAATTTATGCAGTCTTATTTTCACCGCTGAGATCGCGGGGACCGCTGAGGGTTAAAAACATATAACAAATCTTTTCTTTGCGTCTTTGCGCCTCCGCGGGAGATAATCTTTCCTTAATCCCCGAAGGACTAACCATTATTTTCCCGCCAAGACGCCAAGGCACAGAGGGGATCTATTATCTTTTAAACCATAAACCTTCTCTGCGAGCTCTGCGTTCTCCGCGGTAATATTTTTTGTGCTTTCAAGCTTTCTAACCTTATAGCTTTCAACCATTTTTGCCACAGACTCACACAGACAGACACAGACGTATTTAAAAAAGCCATTATTTCACCGCCGAGATCGCGGAGACCGCAGGGGGTTCAAAACATATAACAAATCTTTCCTTCTCTGCGTGCTCTGCGTTCTCCGCGGTAATATTTTTCGTGCATTCAAGCCTGATAGCACCATAGCTTTCCAGCTAATGAATTGTCTGTGTGTGTCCGTGTGGGTCCGTGGCTAATTTAAACTACTATTAGCTTTTCAGTCTTTCCATTTTCTTTATTATTTTGCCACAGACTCACACAGACACACACAGACGAATTTAAAACAGTCTTATTTTCACCGCCGAGATCGCGGGGACCTCAGGGGGTTCAAAACATATAACAAATCTTTCCTTCGCTGCGTGCTCTGCGTTCTCCGCGGTAATATTTTTCATGCTTTCAAGCTTTATAGCATCCAAAGCTTCCCAGCTAATGAATTGTCGGTGTGTGTCCGTGTGGGTCCGTGGCTATTTTAAACTACGATTAGTTTTTTAGTTTTTCCATTCCATTTTCCCTGAAGATAAGGGTATCTTCAGGTTCAACTATATTCTTGGGAAAATTCTGGATAAATTGATGATCTACCAACTGGGTTGAAATGATTCCCACAATCGCCATATTCTCTCGTTCGCTCAATAACTTACCATCTTGTTTGCGGCATTTGGAGAATAATCTTTGAACTTTTGTATTATCAAAATAACCCGCATTTTTGAGGCTACTATCAGAAAGCAGGTCGTTTACATAATCAGGTGCCCCCTTACCAAAAAAACATCGGCTGATCGGCGCCCGATAGGGCTGCTTGGGACGGTCAATGAGTTCATCAGGTATGACATCCCTGGCTACTTTTTTTAAAATATATTTTTCATTGAGCCCGTTCATTCGAAACCGCGAGGGTATTTGAGTGGCCAATTCGACGACGCGATGGTCCAAAAAGGGATATCTGCCCTCTACGGAATTCGCCATGGCCATGCGATCTCCCTGAGAGGAGAGCAGATAATTGGAAAGAAAGATTTTACTTTCTGTATACTGGGCCCTGGAAAGGGGCTCCCAGGAAAGAAAATCCGGAGGAAGCGCCATTTTAAACCGTTCTATAAACAGATCCAATCTTCCATGTTGATTCCTCAAATCCTCTGAAAAGAAGGATTGAAGTTGCGATGTGTTTTTCCACCTTAGTAGGTGAGAATATTCTGGAGAATTAATTTTCAGCAGATCTCTCTTGAAAAATTTTTCATGAAAAATTTTGGCTTTTCTATTTCCATGGGTAAATATATACGGATATAGTTTTTCAAGTAACCGCGGGCGCATAGAGGAATCCGCGATTTTTAGCCCAAAACCTGCGGACCTTGTCTTCTCTGAAGATATTATAACCGGCAAATATTTCATCCGCCCCTTCGCCTGTAAGCACCACTTTAAAATTATGATTACGAACAAGCTCTGATAGTTTAAAAAGGGGTGCCGGCGCGGTTCTCAATATTGGTGTTTCTGTATGCCATATCACATCTGGAAAAACTTTACCGATATCTTCTTCAGAGCACTGAACAGCACTATGATCTGTACCAAGGGCCTTTACGGCAATTCGTTGAAAACCCGATTCATCGAATCGCCTATCTGTAAACCCAACAGAAAAAGTACGAAGTTTATTATTAAAGTTCCTTTTGACCAATGCGCTTGTAAAAGTACTATCAATCCCACCGCTTAAGTATGCACCAACCGGGACATCCGCTCGAAGACGAATCCGAGTGGCATCTTTTAATAGGCACCTTATTTCTTCAGTCCACTCGGACAGGGAATAGTTTGAAAGTCCAATACGCTCTTTATCGGGTTGAAAAGACAATTCCCAGTATGGATGAACCTCCAAACCCTTTTTCTCTGAAAATTTTGCATAGTGACCCGGCGGAATCTGGTAGACATCTTCAAAAGGAGTCTTCGAACCCATTGGAGCCCAACCGGTAAAAATATCTGAAAGTGTTTGCGAATCCAATTTCCTGGGAATACTTTTATCGCCAAAAAGGGCTTTTATTTCCGACCCAAAAACAAACCGTTTTCTGTTTTGATAGTAAAACAATGGACGAATGCCCATTCGATCTCGACCAAGTAAAAGGGTTTGTTTATTCTGATCCCATATCGCAAAAGCGAACTGACCGTTTAACTTTTCAAAAAGAGCCGTGCCAAGATCCTCATAAAGATGAACCAGCACTTCCGTATCGGTCTGGGTGTAAAATTGGTGCCCACGATCTATCAAATCACTGCGCAATTCGGGATAATTGAAAATCTCGCCGTTGAAACACGATCCAAATTGATTGATCTTCATTATGAATGGGCTGATCACCGCCCGCTAAATCGATAATGCTCAGCCTCGCGTGTGCCAGTCCAACCTGTCTTCCCAAATAAATCCCCGACGCATCAGGGCCCCGGTGACGCAACAATCCGATCATGCGCGTGAGTGTTGCTTGCATGTCTTCGGGCTTATTAAAGTTTATTATTCCGGCGATGCCGCACATGGGGTTTATTGGGTTTGTTGGGTTAGTTGGGTTGCCGGTTTATTGAGTTTATTGAGTTTGTTGGGTGATTCTTGCTTGAGTTACTTGGGTTTGTTGGGTTGGGAGCGAAGGTACTTTATGAATCCTGATGTCATTTTGGCTACTTTCTCGGCTTGATCATAAATTCTATCAAAATCAATTTTTGAGATATACTTTTGGTCGAGTGCAACATATAATTGGCTTTGTACTTCCGCAGCAGAGCTTTTTGATATGAATAGAAACTGGGCAAACTCTTTATTGCTTCTTCGAGTAAATCCTTCAGCAATGTTGGACATAACTGAAACAGCGGCACCTTGTATTTGATTCGCTAAGCGAAAATCTTTTTTGAACTCATTGTTGGCGTTTATTGAATCATACACAAACTTTACCAACGTCCGGGCTTCCTTCCAAGCCTCTATTTCTTCAAAACGCCGAATCTTCATACTAATTCAGGAGTCTCCTATCAACCCAAAAACTCAATGAACTCAATAAACTCCATAAACTCAACAAACCCAATGATACCCCATAACCCTTACTTTGCTCCACTGATAAGGTCTTGGCTTGGTAAACGTAACATTAAAAAGAACACGGTTTTCCGTGTATTCATCTTCTGGAAGTGTCGATTCAAGTGAGCGATATCGATATTCGAGACGGGTTGCGAGCCAGTTGGTTGCTTCATAAGTCAAACCTATACCAGCGGTGATGATATCATCTTCTCGATCCGTTTCCACTTCTTCAGAGACAGCATTTCTAAAACTCGCTGAAATATCGCCAACAACATTTCTTAGTAAATTATATTCTGCACTGCCGCCAATTTCGTAAAATTCGGTAAAGCCAAGGTTCTCCGCGCTAAGAACGGTATTTTCCTGACCGGCGCTCCCGGCAACAGATATCGATCCATTTCTTAAGGTTTTCGTCAGAGTAATATCGCCGGAAGGACCTGAGCCATCTTCACCGGTATCACGATCCTCTTTGAAGTATCCCACCCTTAGAGAAAAAAGGAAATTCTCCGGTAAAGTATAGTCCAGTCCCAATGAAGGCTCATAGACCTGGTAGTCTATGCTGTCTTCTTCTAAATTTTCACTATATTCCACCGAAGTATGCTCATATTGAACGAAAAAGTCTAAATGCCGGCTGAAACGATATCTTTGGATGATGCTGCCATGCCATTCATCAAAATCATCGGAATCTTCCAGCTCCGTATCTGTGAAAGAACCCTCCAGCTCAACTCCCCATCTTGGCAGAAACCAATAGGTGATGCCCATGGACGGGATATGTCTGGTCACATCATCCACCTCCGGGTCATCGTTCCTCAAAACATTGTAACTGTATCCAATAAAAAAGGAATCAGACGCCCCAAACTGGTGGATCATTCTGGCTGTGGCAGTATTGGTGTAATAGGGTTCACGCCCCCGGCGAATGGTTGGGTCATCTTGAATCAGGGGGTCATCCGTTATTGGACTTAAGACATCCTCAGCCGATAACGGATCTTCGGTAAACAGATACGCATTTTCAAATTCAACTCTCGTATTTCTCGTGACCTCAAACCAGGCACTTAAGAGGGCATCATGTCGCCAGGAGTTAAATTCCGAGTTGTTGGCATATAGGCTGTAGCCTGGGCTATAGACCAACGACAACCCATTTCCCCGCTGGTTTATTTCAAAATCAAATGTCGGCGCCACAAGTGTAATATAATCTTCTTCCTCATTATCAGGCGTTAGAAATATATTATCGTTATACTCTTCAGAAATGGTTATGCCAGGTGTAAAAGAGATCTGGTAACCATAGGCGAGGGTGGAAACAAAAAAGAACATACAAAATGCTGTTGCACAACTGATTTTCATTTTCATTTTTCCTCCCGCTTTGGGGTTCGTGGAAAAATAAATTCACCATCTTAAGCGTTCAGGCGCCCGTCCGGCAGGACGAACAACCCAACAAAACCCAACGAACCCAATAAATCCAATAAACTCAACAAACCCAACAAACTACGGAACGATGACAGTATCATCGGCTATTAGCTTAATATTTTCACTGAAGTCTCTACCTTTAACAATATTTTTATAATTTACCCGAATAATTTTTTCTTCGCCTTTTTCTTTACGCAAAAGGATAATCTCCTTTTTTGAGGCCCATTCGGTAAATCCTCCAGCCAATGCAAACGCCTGTAAAACGGTCAGTTCTTTGTTTAGATCATATTCGCCGGTATTGACCACCTCACCAAGAATATAAAATTTTTTAACGGTTAGCGTGCGAACCGTCACCGTAACAACAGGATTGCTAACATAATCTTTCAATTTTTCTTCGATTTCTATTTTCAAGTCCATCGTCGTACGACCGGCAGCCTCAATATCGTTTAATAAGGGAAAGGTGAGCATCCCATCATTTCGAACCAAAACTTCTTCTCTTGAGAAATCCGGTTCTTTCCAAGTGAGAATCTCTAACACATTTCCGGGACCGATTTTATATGGCGTTCTCGCTATTTTTTCCTGGCTTACAGATATTTGGGGGATGATCAAAGAAATGATTAATGATAGGCTGAAAAGAATTAAAAAATGTTTTCCTTTCATGATTCTTCCTCCACGGCGCATTTAATTTTTATGACTTGGTTCAAAATTTGGGGCAGGCAATTCAAGAAAAGGTCTTACCGGGCACCCCTGCCAAATAACACCGTCTTCACGGTTCGCAATATGATTATAAGATCCAACAAAATGGACATATTTTTGATATAAAAAAGTTCGTAGTTTAACTTTTCGATGGCATCTTCCACAGAAGAACCATATCCATAGCTCACCTGCGCCCAGCCGGTTAAGCCCGGTTTTACGGTGAAACGCTTTCCATAATAGGGTATTTTTTTTTCCAACTCGTTAATAAAAAACGCGCGCTCAGGTCTGGGACCGACAAAACTCATATCCCCCTTCAGCACATTCCAGAGTTGGGGGAGTTCATCCAATCGCCATTTACGAATAAATGTCCCCACACGCGTCACGCGCGGATCACTATCTTCCGCCCATTTTGGCCCGCTTTGCTTTTCGGCATTGTCAATCATTGATCGAAATTTATAGATTTTGTAGGGCCTTCGTTTCCCACCGACGCGCTCCTGGGAAAAAATCGTGGCCCCCCTGGAATCAATTTTTATAATGATCATAAGTAAAACGATGAGCGGCATCAACAATATTAGCATGACTAAAGAAACGGCGATATCTAATAGCCGCTTTAACACCCGTTTTGCGAATGAATGCTTAAATCCATCAGAATAAATCAACCAGCCTGGATTAATCTGCTCAACGGAAAGCTTACCGGTCAATGTTTCATAAAAACTATTACCATCGATGACATCGACACCGGAAACTCGGCAATCCAACAAATCTTTTAAGGGAAAATTATTCCTCTTTTCCTTTAGGGCAACGATTACTTTTTTTATATTTAATTTTGCAATATTTGCATTTAGGTTTTGCCCATCGTGCAAATGGATATTTTCAATTCCTTTAATTTCACCGATATCTTGTTCCGGGCCAGGCTCTAATATGTGTAACTTGAGATCATACCCGCAATCTTTTTTTTGGCTTATTTCCTGGTATATTGTTTTTGCCAAATCGCCGGAACCCATCAATGCGATTTTTTGGCTGAAGATCCCGTTTTCTAAAATAAAATGGTACGTTATTCGCCAGGCAAACACAAATAAAACGACGAAAACAATACTGAAAATATAAGCTCGCGGACTAACGATCGTTCCCGGATAAACGTAAAAAATACCTGCAAGAAAAATTGAGGAGACCCCCAATGACTGGAGCAGACGAATCATGAGTTCAGATAGATTGTTGGTAATCTGCAAATCATAAAGGTCATTGTAGTAGAGACAGATCAGGCAGATCAGTGTGATTAAAACAGCCTTACGGTTAAAGATAATCTGCGTTGACATGACATTGCCGGTAACCAACCAGGTGGCAATGATAACCGAGAAGTAAATGGTCAATCCTTCACCCAGCAAAAAAACGACATTTCGAATAGGGTAGTATTGCTGTAATATTCTTAACATCATTGAATTACCTATTGATAGACGCCATATCGATAATACTTTTGAAAACGTTTGTTGAAGCGGTTAAGAACAACGCCCATAATTTTTTCCTTCCCAATGGTTTTAATTAAATTTTCTACCATGGACCGAGGCGTTTTTTCACATTTTACAACCAAAATGACACCATCCACCTGTCTGGCAATGGCTGCCGGCTCAGCGGTTGACAAGGGTGGCGGTGAATCAATTAAGATAATCTGGTTTTTATGATTATCTTTTAGCGTTTTCAAAAACTGAGCCATCCGCTTGGAGGACAGCAGCTCAGCAGAATGAAACGATTTGCTTCCAGCCGGCAAGAAGGCTTAAATTCTCAATGGATGTTTTTTGAATTAGAGCGGAAATATCCATATCTTTAATAAAATGGTCGCTCAATCCCGAAACCGTTCCAAACCCAAACATCGTGTGCTGTCGGGGTCTTCGCAAATCGCAGTCCACTAATAAAACCGGTTCCTCAAGGCTTTTTGCCAGGCTAACGGCCAGATTGGCCGTAAGAAATGACTTGCCTTCGCCCTCATTAGCACTGGTAACCAACAAGCATCGGGTGGCATTCTCAGTACTATGAAAAAGAACATTCGCGGCTAGTTTTCGAAATTGTTCCGCCTCAATCGATTCTGGCTTAAAATAGGCAATAAGATTATGATCAAGATGACCATTCAAGGAATTTAACGACATTGGAAAAGGGTTGGCCGCCGTCTTAGCGGAAGGGTCTTCCACTGATTTTAACTGAGCCTGGTTAGGATCATATAGTCTATCTATGGGCGATTGCTGTGCTTTTTCAATCGCGTCGGATATTTTACCCAATGGGTTTCCCCCTTTTCAGGTATTTGTCTATATTTGAATAAATTTACTGACTAATTTGATAACGGTATCTTCGCCTTTGAACGTTAACAAAGTAAAACCCGCTAATAGAATAAATGAGATAAAAACCGAAAACGCGCTTAATATGAGATTAGACCTTTGCAAAAAAATCTCTTTACGACCGGTTATAACGGGAATCGTCGCAAGCATACTCACCCCTAAAGATTCTATATCTTCGGGTCTTCGAAAAGAGGTATCTAGATACTCAAGAAGAAAGACAATCCCACCACCGATTCCGAGGCCAGCGGCTAAAAACATCAGAAAAAGCTTTTGCATATCCGGCTCCACCGGCCGTTGGGGGAGTGCCGCTGAGTCAAGAATCTGGAATTGTTCGCCCTTTTGTTTTCTTTCCATATTGACCGCTATATCGGCCTCTAACTTTCTTTCCAGCAAAGAGTTATAAGCGGTTTGAATATTCTCGTAATCACGCTGCAAAGATGCCAGCTCCTGCTCCCTTTTAGGCGTAGCCTCGACGCGATTCTGGTAATATGATATTTGGCTCCGCAATTCACCAATTTCCGTTTCCAAACGATTGATGGCCAATCGCGCTTCATGTCGCTGACGGTAATTTTCGTTTCTCACGTTCGACCGTGATGGAATCTCTGATTCCTCGCGATGAAGTCATATTATTTCTTGCTTCTGCTACAGAAGCCTGTTTTCTTTCAAGCGCTGCAATCAGTTTTTTTACTTTAACAACATCGGGATGTTTTTCCGTATACTTGCTTGAGAGTAGTGATAGCTGTTCTTTTAAAACATCTATGTCTGATGACTCTCCCACCGAAGGTTGCCCCTGCACGGTTGTCTGAGTAACCGGCGCCGGCGTAGCGATCACTTGATCGACAACTGACAATCGGTTTCTTTCTTCCCTAACGCTTTGCAATCGATCGCTAAGTTGCGGTTTGAAGCCGTTCTAATATGGCAAGATTGGAATCCAAGCTGCTCAGGTAATTCCCCCATGTATTGTTTGCGAAAGGTTTCAAGGGTTCCCTCAACCTCGACTAAGCGGGCTCGCATTGAATTGAGCTCATCATTTAAAAATTCGCTGGTCCCAACTGCCTGAGATTCTCTGGTTTTTAAATTTTCATCGATGAGAATATGATGCCAAGCGTGTTTGCAATTTTCATTGTTTTTTGGGGGTCTTTTCCGCGAAAAGATATTGAAAATGAGCTATCACTTTCCCTCTTCTGCCCGTGCTCGGTTACATTTAACAGAAATTTGCTTTCTTAATTGTCTCTATTTTATCTTCCATAAACATTTTCTCGTATTCAGCACCTGATAACAGATTGAAATTCATTGAATTATTCGTTCAATATTGGTTCGGCTGTTTACCTGTTCTGAGATCGTGCTGATCCTTCGCGCTCGGATCGAGTGTAACAATCGATTGAACATAATTTTCCGGGACCCTTTGTGGCTCGATTAAAATCAATGTAGATGCTTCATAAATTTTCGGTGCCGAAAATGCATAAAAAATTCCCGCCATCATACAAAGACAAAAGGGAATTATAAGGTACCAGCGTCTTCGAAGGGCGATATCGATTATATAATCAGGGGTTAGATTTATAGGTTTGTTTGGCATGATATTAACCTTAGTGCTTAAATATTAAACCGCGGAGTTCGCGGAGATCGCAGGGGGCATGAACCTTTAACGTTATCATTTCTTTGCGCACTCTGCGTGCTCAGCGGTGAGTTTTTTACGTCATCGTATTTCTTTGTTTTGATTGCGGTGTACAATATGTACTTTCTCATCATGAGAGATTTGCGGCACTTTGAACTCTAATTTTTCATGGCCTTATCCCCAGTAATAGATATATCCGGTCGCAGCTAACAAGAGCACCGTTGCACCAAAAAAAGCGAAGACCCATTTGCCTGACCTTTTGTCATGGCGTGTATCCTGTTCAACGGGGCTTTTCTTAATGCTGCTAACGCTTTGTTCGATTTGTTGATTTTCGGCTCTATTGTCAGGGTTAAAATTATTGTGAATCTTCAGATTTTCCGCACAATCATTAATTATTTTTGGTTTGATGATTTTGGCCTCGTCAACAAAACCATTAACCAGGGCCAGATCGCAAACGATATTGATGAGCCGGGGATATCCACTAGAAAATTTATGGATAGAGGTAACCGCCTCGTCGTTAAAAAGAACCTTTTTAGCACCGGCCACTTGAAGACGATGCTCGGATATATTCGCCGGTTTCTTTAAGCGTAAAGGCCCCCATGTGATAATTGAGGATAATTCTTTGACGTAGGGCTCGAAATTCCGTCCCCTTTATCATGCCGATAAATTCGTTTTGTCCGACGAAGAAAATGTTAAGCAATTTGGTATAATGCTTCTCCATGTTAGAAAGATGGCGCAACTCTTCCAAGATCTCCGGTGTCGCTCGTTGGGCTTCATCAATCACCAGGAGGGTCTTTTTGTTTTGGACAAAGTTGGTGTTCAAAAAGTTGTTAAAATGCTTTATAAACGAGCCTTTAGAATCAAACCGCATATTCATCTTGAAGGCTTCGGCCAAATGGTTGAAAAAATCGACGATCTCCATGCAGGGGTCATATATCGTGGCCATGACCACATCGTCCCCTAATATCTTTCCCAGGGCATGGATCAGGGTCGTCTTCCCGGTACCCACATCGCCGGTCAATAAAAGGCACCCTTTGTTTTCCATGATGCCGTATTGCAAAATGGCCAGGGACTCTTTGTGTTTCTCACTAAGCCACAGGAACTCAGGATCCGTTGTGATCTCAAATGGTTTTTTATCTAACTCATAAAAGGATAAGTACATGGTGCCTCGGGTTTTAGATATAGCTCCGCTCTGTGGATTACATGCTCCAGCTATGAATCAATTCAAGTTTTTTGTGCATATTGAGCGATGAATGATGTATCATCGAACCATCTGGTTAAACTTACTTATAGATCAGACTTGCTTAAATAGCAGAGCCTGATTAAAAAAAATGGAGCCTTCCGTTGTCCTTATTTTTAGCATCTTTATACATAAACACTTGTTTTTAATTCAAATTATAGGCTTTGATCTTATTCAACAGCGACTTATAACTGATCGCAAGCGTTTCCGCCGCCTGTTTCCGATTCCAATTGGTTTTCTCGAGCACCAGTTTTAAAATTTCCGTTTCAATGCGACTGGAAAATCGTTTGGAAATCTCTTTTAATGAAACCCTGTCCTTTCCCTTATTCATGCCTGTCGTAAAAGAACCGACACCCTGTATATCATGAATACGGGTCCTGTTTTCCGCAGCCAGTGCATAGATTTGATTTAATATCAGCTCTTCACTATTGATGAGGTTTTTTGAAGCGATGAACGTTTCCAACTCTTCTACATTAGTGGGCCAGTGATATTCGGTTAGCGCCTTTTTGACCCTGGGTGAAATTTGAAGATGGCAAATGCCGGATTCGATACAATACTTATTGATGAAAAAGTCGGTTAATAGCGGAATATCCATTTTTCTTTCTCGAAGCGGGGGGATATCCATTTTAATCACATTCAAGCGAAAATAGAGGTCCTTTCTGAAGGTTCCCTTGGTTACAAGTGGGTCGATCTTAGAATTACTCGAAGCGATTACCCGGACATTCGCCGGCAGATCACCCTCAAAACATTGTAACAGCACCCCTTGAAAAGATATGGGAATGGTGTCGATGTCTTCAAAAAATATTGTGGCGCCACCCTTACTTGTTTCGATTGCACTCCCCAAGCTTGGAATTATTTTTTTTATTTCAATGGGAAACTTTTTCGAATCATCTTGATTGGACTCAAATAGCTGCTGGGATAGATTGGTTTTTACGAAAGAATGGTCGCTTTTGGTTGAGGCAAAATGGATACCTTTTGCCAACAATTCTTTGCCGGTTCCTTTTTCCCCTTGGATCAGAACCGAATCATTATTTAAGGCCAGTCCGGCTATCGTTTTTCGCAAACCAATGATCTCCGGCGTGTTTCCGACAATAATCGGGAAGGAACCTTCGGGTATTGGCGCAACCGGTTCATGTAAAAGGGCGGTAATTTTCGATTTAATTTCCGAGGCCTGGTAATCCGGGCTCAGAACATGGGCTTGAATACCCAATGTGGATGCAATCAATGTGTCTATTTCGGATTTATTTGGGTCGGAATTATTGGGCGTCGGAATTGTTGGAAAATATTATAATGGGCTTGAGGTAGTCCAGGAATATGATCGTGTTCAATATTCTTGATACTCTCTCAATCGATGCCGATTGAAAAATGATCAGATCCGCATCTATGGGACGAAAATTGTTAAAAAAAGTGGCTTCCTTATCAAAAACAAAGGCCAGGTGGCCCATTTCTTCAACAGCCGTTTTTAAACGATCTATACGGTAATGATCTTCTTCGAGGATAACAATTCTTTTATTAATTAGATTATCCATATTTTACAGACTCTTACCGGGCAGCTGCATGGTATTGGCCCTGTTCCCGAGGTTTGCGAACCCTCTATTCAACCCTATGTGAGAAAAACATTTCCCATATATTAGAGAATTCTACCCAACTATAGTAAATGACTGATGGATGATGCAAGACCTATTCCATATTGTTGGCATTTGAGGCAAAGGGTATATAGAGAGCGCAAAATATTAGATAACCAACAACGTTTATTGATAATATTCAAAAATTTTTTATGACGGTCACAGAAAAAACACCCCACTGCGGCCGATAGCCAATCGATCCTTACGAAAAAAAGGAAGTTAATTTCCCATTATATAGATTTTATTACAGCAAAACTGTAACAATAATTTCATTGTCGCCAATGGTCTAAATATGGTATAAAATTTTGTTAATATTTTTTAATATAGCAATCGGAGGAAAGACCGATGAAATCGTCACACCGACTTCTGATTATCGATGATGACCAAAGCATTCTGAATCTGTTGGAAAATTTTCTGTCGAACAATAATTATCATGTGGTTTGTGTGACCAACAGTCTAGATGGCTTAAAACGGATTGAATCCACGGAAAACGATTTCGACCTGATCATTACCGATCTGGTTATGCCTGAAATAAGCGGTATTGGATTGATTTCTATCCTAAAAAAGGAGCACCCCCAAATCCCGATTATTGCGATCACCGGTAAGGGCCAAGAGCCCGAAAAATTGTCCCTGGAAGCCAAGGCCGATGCCATATTGCAAAAACCGTTTGAGCTGACAGACCTTGATAAAATGATAATCAGCTTGCTACCAGTTTAGACCCATGCGCCAAACGCCCCATCTTTTGTTAAGGAGTTACGGATGCCGGTCCCACTAATCGGAGTCAGCAAAGAGATATTAAAGATCAAGGAGCTTATTTCGCGGGTAGCGCACACCGGGCTGAATGTGGTCATCACCGGAGAGAGCGGGGTGGGCAAGGAGGTGGTGGCCCATCAACTCTATCAACAATCCCCACGAGCCGGTAAACCGTTTGTTAAAATCAATTGTGCGGCCCTGCCGGAAACACTTTTGGAGAGTGAACTGTTCGGTCACGACCGGGGCGCCTTTACCGGGGCGGTGAAACGGAAGCGGGGAAAATTCGAATTAGCCCACAACGGGACCTTGCTGTTGGACGAGATCGGGGACATGCCCTTTTCGTTACAGGCCAAGCTGTTGAGGGCCTTGCAAAGCGGCGAAATTATCCCATTGGGATCCGAAAGGGAAGTAACCATCGACACCTGGGTCATTGCGACCACCAACCAGGAACTTGAGCGCCAAATCGCAGAACAACGGTTTCGAGAGGATTTATACTATCGCCTGAATACAATCAGTATTTACATTCCCCCGCTTCGGGAGCGTCCCGAGGACGTTCCCGAGCTCATTGGCTATTATACCAAGCGTTATGCCTCAAGATACGTAAGTGAAGAAACGCTGGATGAAGAGACGATCAAAGCGCTTTGCGCCCACTCCTGGCCCGGCAATGTTCGGGAGTTGCAGAATGTACTGAAGCGGATTCTGGTTCTGGGAGAAAGCGAGAAAGTGATCGCGCAGCTCAATAATCCCAATTTACCTCGGGAAAATGTGGAACTCGATACCGAACGCATTTTTAATTCATCGTTTATTAATAAAATTTTAGACTTTGAAACACGCTATTTAAAGAATAACCGCACGCTACCTTTAAAAAAGGTCCGTAAAAAGGCTCTCAATATCGTGGAAAAAGAGGTGATTTTCTCGGTTATTGAACAAACCGGTGGCAATAAAAGCAAGGCGGCAAAAATTCTGGGCATCAGCTATAAAACCCTGCTATACAAGATAAAAGATCTAAATATCTCACCGCCTTACAACAATTCTTAAATGGCCTGAAGGAGCGCCTGGTATGTTCCGCAAACACCTCTTAATAAGCATGTGTTTTATGTTCCTTTTGCCATCCGCCTGTATATTCAAAAAAGGCCACTTTTCTCAAAATGCCGACCTTGAAGCAACCGTGGCTAAACTGGTCCAATGTGAAAAAGAACTTGAAAATTCCGCCCGCAATATAGCCCAATTAACGCGTGACCAAAAACAACACCTTCAACAAATCCGCAAATTAAAATTGGATAATCGGACATGTACCGAAGGACAGGATTTGCCCCCAAGCCAAAAGGAGGCTCAAAACCTCAAAGCCCGCCATAAAGAGCTGGAAAAAATAAATGCCAATTTATCCAATAAAATAAATAACTTAAAGATTGAAATCAAAAAAAGAGATTCAATTATCGAGATACAGGAAGATGTTATTCGCGTCCTGGACGATACAAAAAAAACCATTGAAACAAGTCTGAAGGAGCAGATCGCCAAAAAACTATTTGAAATTGAGACCACTAAAAATCGCTTAAGAATGGTCATTCAGGACACCATTCTTTTTGATCCGGGCAGTATGATGATCAACGCCCGTGGAGAAAAGGTTCTACGCAAAATCGCAGCCTCGGTAAAAGAGAATCAAGATCAGCATATTCGGGTTGAAGGTCATACCGATAATCACCCCCATAAAAATGACCACTCCAGCAATTGGGAACTGTCCGCGGCACGAGCAATTGTGGTGATTCGATTTCTTGAATCAATTGGATTAGATCCTTCAAAACTTTCGGCGGTTGCATACGGCGCCAACCGGCCCGTTGCCACCAATGAAACGGAATCGGGGCGTCTTCAAAACCGAAGGATTGAACTGGTCCTCTATTATACGAACTAAACAGACAGCCGCCTCAAAATGCACCCATACCCCAAAACAACTAACGTATAGATATATAACATTTTTATAGACAGCAGGGTACTTCGATGCGTAAAAAACGGGTTTTATTTTCAACTCACTTGATGACCTCGGTGGTCATTCTTGTGACCGGTTCGGTGATATTGATTTCCGTTGTATTGTTCATCTATCTCGGACAGCGGCTGGATGCTGAATTCAGGAAAAAAATATTGGCCCAAAAGGGCCAGGCCGAAACTATTTTGGGCACCCGAATCGAGGATATCAGGCAACAGGTCGCCACGCTGGCCACCGACAACTCTCTTCGGGTGACAATAATGATGGATGATACCGCCCAATTAGAGGAAATGGCGGATTCGCTTCACTCGGAAATATCAGGGGTATCGTATTACATTAAAAAAAGGGGGTTCGACTATCTGTATCCCGAAAAACGCCACACCATATTGCCTCAAATTCTCAAACGAGCGCCAATAGAGCCATTTACAAGTAAATTTGTTGAAGAAGAAGGTAAAAAAAGACTCCTTTGGTGGCTTGAAGCACCGATCATGCACAATGAGGGACGCATGGGCGCGGCGTTCGCACTATACGATATGATGCAAGATATCGGGTTGGCACATACCTTCGAACAAGCCGTTACCAACGATATTTTTGTGTCACAGCCCGATAAACTAATCGGGCTTTTTAGTGAAACGGTTGTTCCCTTAAGCGCACCTTTATCAAAGGCCTATTCCAAGCACTCGGAGTTCATTCAGTTTGATTCTGATTTAGTGCTTATTTCATTGGAAGGTTTTCCGAATATTTATTTTTCTTCTTCTCGAAAAGGCCTGATCGTCGAGAAGAGAAACATTGCCTTATTTATTGGCCTGTTCGCCCTAGCGGTGTTAACCGTTTCTGTCTTTTTTTCCATTATTCTGGGCAAACGCCTGGCCGGCCCCTTAAGCGAGATGGCAAATAGAGCCTACCATATTTCCAGGGGTGCCAAGGGAATCACATTTAACAACACCAATGGCGATTACATTGAATTTCAACGCCTGGCCCAGGTATTCAATGATATGTTGGTCAAATTAAAAGATATGGAGGAAAAAACACGGTATACCGAGTTAATGGAAAATGTGGACGATGCCGTTTATCTCGTCGATGACAGGGGAAACATCATTCAATCGAATGAAGCCACCCGCGTTCAACTCGGCTATTCGGTTGAGACCCCCCTGAACATTCCGCATGACGCCATCTTGCCGAAAAAAGATGTCAGCACCCTTCGCAACCTTTTGAATGCCGACCCAGCCCAAACCCAGCGCCAGGCAACGATCGAAACGGATCATATCGGCAGGGATGGCACCCCGATTTCGGTTGAAATAAAAGCCAGGGCCATCACGTACAGGGGGCAAAACGTTATCCTCAATGTTGCCCGCGATATTCGCAGTCGCAAAGAGGCCGAACAGGCCTTACGTGAAAGTGAACAGCGCTATCGATCCGTGGTCGAAAGCTCCCATGACGGAATTATGATTATCGACGAACAACGCCTCATTGTTTATGTCAATACCCAATTGTGTCGAATATTGGGGTATTCTCGAGATGAAATCGAGGGCAACCCGTTCAGTGAATTTCTTCCTGAAACCATTTCGCTGTTTAGATCCAACCCGGAACCTAAAATCAACCATAAGAATCAGGAAAGTTTTGGGTTTACCCGAAAAGATGGCGAAGATAGACACGGCAGCATTCGTTTTACCACCATCACAGACCCACACGGAAACCAAAAAGCGGTGGTTCAGCTCCTTGATATTACTGATCAATTAAGGGCAGAGAGCGAAAAAAAACAGCTTGAGGCCCAACTCCTGCACGCCCAAAAAATGGAGGCCATCGGCACGCTTGCCGGAGGGGTTGCCCATGACTTCAATAATCTTCTGCAAGTGATTCATGGCTACACGGAACTGCTTTTAAGTTTGAAAAGTGAAAACGACCCTGATTTGAAACAACTCCGCGAAATCAAGAACGCATCCCAAAGAGCATCGGATCTTACCGATCAGCTCCTCACCTTCAGCCGAAAAACAGAAAGTACGACGTTGCCCATGGATTTAACGGGTGAAGTTGAGCAGGGCTACCGGCTGCTGACGCGGACCATTCCCAACTCCATTAAAACGACCCTTTACCTGGCCGATGACCTTAAAATGATTAATGCAGACCCGGGCCGAATTCAACAGGTGATTTTAAATTTAGGCGTTAACGCCCGGGATGCCATGCCTGAAGGGGGCAAGCTTGTCATCGAAACCAAAAACGTATTCTTAGATGAACTTTCCAGCAAAAAATATCTTGAGGCTAAGCCGGGTGATTATGTTCGCCTGAGCGTTACAGACACCGGTTTTGGTATGGATGAGGATACCATCAAACACATCTTCGAACCTTTTTTCACAACAAAATCCACCGGCAAGGGGACCGGGTTGGGGATGTCAATTGTTTACGGTATCGTTCAGGATGCGGGTGGTTATATCACCTGCTATAGCGAAATTGGCGTTGGCACGACATTTAGAATATATTTTCCTGCGGCCAAGCAGGCCACAAGTATGGCCTCCTCCATAGATTATCCTCCCGGTATCATCCCCTCACAAGCATCAACAACAGATCAAAATGACGAAAAGAACGAAGAAAAGTCGATGGGTTCCGAAACCATTTTACTGGTGGATGACGAAGAACGGATACGCACGTTAGGTGTCACCCTTCTTGCACAATACGGATATTCGGTGATAACCGCCGCCAACGGCATCGAAGCCCTGGCCCTTTACCAGGCGAAACAAGATGACATTGATCTCGTGATTCTGGATTTAATTATGCCGGAAATGGATGGCCGCAAATGCTTTAAAAAGCTTAAAGAGATTAACCCGGAAATACGCGTTATTATGTCGAGTGGCTATGCCGTATCGGCAAAAGAGATTAAAGACGAAGGCATCAATGCGTTTATCGACAAACCCTATGAAATCCAATTGATGCTGGACACGATTCGAACCACATTGGATGAAGGGGAAAAAAAGTCTGCTTGAGATGGTGTCAGCGGCGATCTGATAGTCCGCCCTGTTTTTTTATTTCTTAAGGCGAATCTTTTTTGTGGGAATCCGCCATAAATTAAGATTGACCCAATCGAAACCAAAAGATAGCAAGGCGTCATCATTGTGCCGTAGTTTCTTTAGCAACACCGACTTCACCTTGTATCGTTTTAAAAAACTACTCTTAAAGATAAATTCCCGAAAACGTTCAGTATTATAGACAGCCATAAAGGTCATTTTAGCAGGCGTACTTTGGGGGCCTTTTTGGCCCCACGGATCGGACGCCAACCGCCGTCGAATCTCAGACCAGCGACGGGTCATGCGCTGATACGGCTCCGTTTCCTGGTCCTTTGCCCAGGCAGCGGCGGTCCATGATGTGGGCTCGTTCGGTCCCAGACAAAAATGGGGGGGGCGTAAATAAAAAACCGGGGTTGCCTGGCCGGCGTTGCCGTCAAAAAAAGCCCCTTGCTCAACAGGAAATGTACGACACGTATCCGGTCTATCAGAATACACCGTACACCCCTCGCCGGAGAGAAAGGGGCAGCTTTGTTCCTCGTCGCCCGCCATGCGGAGCAAAACTTCAGGAAAATATTCACCTTTACGTAAAACAACATCCACATAATCGTCGATAAACCGTTCCGATGAAATCTCCAGATGGTTTTTTAATCGAAGAACATCGTAAGGGTATAGAATCAGCTTGAGATTGCGGCAGCACCGGTTGAAACAGGGTAATTTGGAATGGCATTGAAAGCAAAAACGGTCATCAGGGTCCAACCGACGTCCGTCAAGCGTATCCATATCTTCGGGAGCAATTATTTTCATCTGATTTATTCTATCCCGAGGCCGGGGCGGGTGAGCCCCCGATATCGGAGAGCCCCGCCTCACTTAGGCTGTGTATAACGATTTGCGCCACCGTCAGGTGAATGCGCCCCTCAAACGAGACCTGCTGGCGCAGCTCTTTTTCCAAAAATGCCATGCGCCGGTAAATGGCGGTTCGATCGAGGCCGTCATTCGTCAGGTTTCCATGGTCACGTTCAAAAACGTGGCAACCGGAACCTTTTTGAATCAAACGATTGGCCCCTGTAAATATATGAGGAATACCGTGCAAGCGGCAAATCATAGGCCGAAACGCGTATACCAGACAGCCCCCATCCTCATTTGCCGGACACATCGTCTTTGGTTGTTGCTCTGATTCCGTAATAAGGCGCGCTTGTGCCAAAATCCGGCCTTTTAACCCACTCGGAAGCAGTGCCAAGCCCTTGGAGAGATAGAGATATTCTAAAAGGGTATGGTGGTGAAAGCTGGATCGACAGCAATTATCATCACAGCCCCTGCAACGAAAACCATATTGGGTTGCCGCCGCTTCATAGGCGCTATCCATATCGGCAAAGAGATTTTCCAACGCTATCAAATACGGCTTATAGGCCCTTTGGTCGGGGCTAAATGGCAATAAAACCATGATCAGACCATTGGTGTGGGAAAGAAAAGGTGTGCATACAGCTCTAATGCGTGTCGATCGGTAAGGCTGGCAATAAAGTCGCAAACCGTCTGTTCGCGGTCGTGCGTTTGGGAATGAAGGACATCCATGTCCATTTTTCCCATTTCCCGCGCCAGGCTATCGCCATTATTTAAATAATAGGTGTAAAGTTCGCTTAAAATTTTCTTGGCCTTAACAAACTCCCGGTGAACCTGTGGCGATCGATAGACATGGTCATATAAAAACTGTCGCAGATCCGTCATGGCATTGTAGACCTCATCGGACATGCTCAAAATGAGTTCACCGTTTTTCTCTGAACTGGTAAAAATGAGATCATGAACCATGGTTGTGGCACGTTCGGCATGACGGCGGCCCAGTTGATGAATACATTTTTCGGGAATTTGTTCCTCGGAAATGACCCTGCTTCGAATGGCATCATCCAGGTCATGATTCAAATAGGCCATAATATCGGCAATCCGCACAATCCGGCCCTCATAAGTCTCGGCCAGCTCATCTGCATTTTCAGGGATTATCTTGCCGTACCCTTTGGAATGTTTGCGGATACCGTCTTGAACCTCTTTGGTTAAATTCAAACCCTGTCCATTTTTTTCCAACACGTTGACCACCCGCAGGCTCTGTTCCGTATGGGTAAAGCCGGGCTTATGGATCTCCTTTAAAGCCGTCTCACCACCGTGTCCAAACGGCGTGTGCCCCAGGTCGTGCCCCAGCGCAATCGCTTCGGCCAGGTCTTCGTTCAGACGCATGGCACGGGCAATGGTGCGCGCAATCTGAGCGACTTCCAGGGTATGCGTCAACCGGGTACGATATTGATCCCCCAGGGGTGATAAAAAAACCTGGGTTTTGTGCTTGAGCCGTCTGAATGCATTGGAATAAAGAATTCGATCACGATCCCGTTGAAAAACCGTTCGTACCGGGCATTCAGGCTCAGACCGAACCCGCCCTTTCGATTGGGAAGAGAGACAACCAAAAGGCGACATGAATCCTTTTTCTCTTTTTTGAAAATTTTCTCGAATCGACATGATAGGCGCTGACTAAACCTCGTTTTTATAAGTCTTTACATAAAGGGTTGTCGGTCTTAAATTAGCAATGATTTAGTGGTTATTTAAAGGCTATGCGTCCGGATCCCATTATGACCCGGATCTTAACTATGATCGGGATCTCACTATGATCCAGATCTCATTATGATCAGGATCTCATTATGATCAAGACCGTACCATACCCATGATCGGCGGTGAAGGCAACCATGGACGGACATCATCTCATACTCGGTAAAACCATCGACTATCTTACCGGCAATATTATCGAGGATACCCATGATGAGCGTTACCGCCAAAAGATTGCCCGCTTGTTGATCGATTCCCTGGAATACACAAAATCTGAGATTACCCCTCGCCGACAGCTGGTTATTTCGGCCGGGCATCAAAAAGCCTCCGTCCCTGTTGATTTTATCATCACAATTGACCATAAGGTCGGCATGCTTATTAAATATGGTCCCGGATCCCTGACGACCCGACATACACCGACAGTAGCTATTGCCCATCTGATTGCAGATTACCGGGTGCCGATTGTGGTTGTCACCAATGGCGAGGATGCCGAGGTTCTCGATACGGCCTCGGAAAAGGTCATGGCAAAAGGGCTCAATCAAATTCCAGGCCGACCGGAATTGGTCCGCACCATCAACACCTTTTCATTTGCACCGGTGCCACCCAAAAAACAGGAAATGGCCGCTCGAATTGTATATTGCTACGAAATCGACGGTGCTTGCCCCTGTGACACAACCGTGTGCCGCCTGGAAAACACCGACCCGCAAAATGGGGAGTAACCAAGATGTTTCCATCAAATAAAAACCCCAAGATCGTTGGCTATCCGGCAAACGGGCTAACCGACAAACGGGCTGACTAATTTTTATGGACCATTCCAAATACATGGGCAAAGCCCTGGCACTGGCACAATCTGCTCTGGAAAATGGCGAATTCCCAGTCGGATGCGTTTTGGTTTACCAGGGGCAAATCATTGCAACCGGAACGCGCACCGGGACGAGCGGGCCAACCCTTAGACCGCAAAACGAAATCGACCATGCCGAAATGGTCGCATTGCGGCACTTTTACCGAATCACAGGTTTGATTGAAATGGATTCGATTAAAACAGGTTTGATTGAAACGGATTCGGTTAAAACGGGTCCGATTAAACCAGATCCGATTAATCCGGGGAAAGTCTATATCTATTGTACCATGGAACCCTGCCTGATGTGTTTCGCCGCCATTTTGCTATCCGGAATTGGAACCGTTATTTACGCCTACGAAGATGCCATGGGCGGGGGCACCCAATTGAACCTGCAGCACCTGGCGCCACTGTATCGGAAAAACCGCATCACCATAATTCCGCATATTCGCCGCCTTGAAAGTTTGTCATTATTCAAGACCTTTTTTAATAATGAACATAATACCTACTGGAAAGACAGTTATCTATCCAGGTACACTTTATCCCAGAAATAATTTGCCTTGATTTCATCCGATCAGTGTCTACCCTAATGTTGCATAAAAAAGATGGCTAAAGATTTATAGACCTTTATGAGCCTTGAATAAACTGAGTGTTAGGGAGCCTTTCGAGCAATAAACCAGAGGTGAAATAGAGGATCGTATCTGTTTAATGCCATCTTTTTGACCCTACGGGAAAGCCGGAGGACTCCAGACCCTGCGTTGTCAAGGGTTCGCAGTAGATTTACTACGACTTCACCCTCGACGCCTTGGCTCTGGAGCCCTCCGACTTTTGCAACAATAGGGTCTATATAGACAGACTTTGGTCGGCTTTCGCCGATTTGGCGGATGGCTATTGGAGGCTAAGGGTTAGTACAAACCTGCCTTTAAAACACTTGGTTTAAACATATTTTGCTTGCAATTTGAAAAATGTTTCGATATTGGGAGACGTATGATCCGACCGTTGGTGCTGAAATCCGGCGTTATGAAAATCGGGCAAAAGAAATCGGGCATTGGCTCGTGAATCATTTTTAGGTCAACAATTAATTGTATAATCACTATTAGAACAAATAATTCAACCAGGAGGTGGAAGTATAGCTATACCACGAGGGCCTATCCGGCCGCAGCAGACCGATCAAACCCGAATCAATCAACAGATAACAGCCCCAAAAGTACGCGTCATCGACCCGGAAGGTACCCAGGTCGGCATCGTACCGACGGACGAGGCCTTGAAAATGGCCGAAGAATTCGGTCAGGATCTGGTGGAGGTGTCACCCAACTCTAAGCCGCCGGTCTGTAAAATCATGGATTACGGCCGATATAAATACGAGCAGACCAAAAAAAAGCAGGAAGCGAAAAAGAAACAGGCCCACTTTCAGCTTAAAGAGATTAAAGTTCGGCCCAAAACCGGTGATCACGACCTTCAAACCAAACTAGGCCATATACGCAAATTCATTGATCGACGCGATAAGGTCAAGGTAACCGTGCGATTCCGAGGACGCGAAATTACACTGGCGGGACAAGGCCGGGAGATGCTGGCAAGAATCGCTACGGAAATGTCGGAAACGGCGGTCATTGAGCAAGCTCCCAAATTTGAAGGCCGTACAATTATGATGGTGCTGGCTCCGAAATAAAACGAAAACCTGAACCGACGATTTACATAAATAACGATACCGGTAATGGCGTGAGCGAAACACACCAGCTGCTCACGCCATCAATTTTTTGTAAAAGACCTTCGGAATTAAAAGCACAATATTAAATAAAGCAGGATACTAAAAAAATATCGTATATAGGGAGTTTAAGAAAAATGCCAAAAATTAAAACCAATCGAGGCGCGGCCAAACGATTTAAAAAGACAGGGTCCGGCAAGATCGTCTATTCAAAGTCCCATGGCAACCATATCCTCACGCACAAGAGCCGCAAGCGAAAACGATCATTGAGAAAAAGCCACTTGGTTGACCAGACCAATATTAAGGCGATAAAGGCAATGCTGCCAAATCTTTAAACATGGACTAACGGAGTTTACCATGCGAATTAAACGTGGTTTCAAGGCCAGACAACGGCGAAAAAAAGTATTAAAAATGGCCAAAGGGTTCCGGGGGGCGAGGAGTAAACTGTTTCGTACCGCCCAGAATGCCGTTGATAAAGCGAATATGTATGCCTACCGTGATCGCCGAACACGAAAAAGAGACTTTCGGCGGCTATGGATTGCACGCATCAATGCCGGGGCGCGATTAAACAACCTGTCCTACAGCAAATTGATAAGCGGTTTGAAAAAGGCTCGGGTCGAGCTTGATCGCAAGGTGCTGGCCGAACTGGCGGTATCCGACCCCAAGGGATTTGCCCAGATTGCTGAATTAGCCGCGCAACACGTATAGTCTGCCGATCGACTGACTTTCCAAGGCCAAACGACCAGTAACCGTTCATGGACAAACCAGCCAATCCCACAATCGAACAAATACGCGAAGAGGCTTTGACAGCCGTCGTCGCGGCCCATACGGCTGCGGATATTGAAGCGCTGACCATTCGCTATCTGGGGCGCAAGGGTGCGATAACCCGTTTTCTGCGCGATATAGCCGGCCTTCCGGCGGAAGAGCGTCCCCTGGCTGGAAAAAGGGCCAACGAAGTTAAAAAAAGCCTTCAAGTGGCATTTTCCGAGGCAACCGAGCGAATTAATCAAAACGAGGGCGACGCCGACGGTTCAATAGATGTATCCTTGCCCGGCCGGCCTGTGGCGCGGGGTGCCTTGCACCCTGTAACGCTGGTCATGAATCGCATCTGCAACATTTTTGAAAGATTGGGGTTTTCAATCGCCGAAGGGCCTGAAATTGAAACCGATTATTATAATTTTGAAGCCCTTAATTTCCCCAAGGAACACCCGGCGCGGGACATGCAGGATACCTTTTTTGTTTCAGATGATATCGTGCTGAGAACCCATACCTCCCCTCTGCAGGTTCGCGTGATGGAAAAGCAATCACCACCGGTGCGCATTGTGGCGCCGGGAAAAGTTTTCCGATGCGATTCGGACCTGACCCATACCCCGATGTTTCATCAGGTTGAGGGCTTGATGGTCGCAGAGAACATCTCCTTTGGCGATCTGAAGGGAATTTTAACCGTGTTTGTCCATCAGATGTTTGATGAACAAACGTCTTTGCGCTTTCGGCCCAGTTTTTTTCCATTTACCGAGCCAAGCGCCGAAGTCGACATCCTTTGTGTGATGTGTCGGGGCAACGGATGCCGGGTCTGCTCTCACACCGGCTGGTTAGAAGTCCTCGGGTCCGGCATGGTTCACCCGGCGGTTTTGGAAAATGTGGGTTACGACACAAATCGCTTTACCGGTTTTGCCTTTGGCATGGGTGTGGAGCGAATTGCCATGCTCAAATACGGCATAGACGACATCCGCAAATTTTTTGATAACGACCTGCGGTTTTTAAGCCAATTCGAATAAACAGTATGACCGGTGAATTGACTAGTTGGTTGACCGGCCTGCCACTTATGATCATTTCCGCCATGGACCAAAAACGATGAAAATAAGCCTCAGCTGGCTACAGGAATATTTGCCGGGAGAATACGATGTCACTGCGCCTGGCCGACGGCCTGACCATGGCCGGGCTCGAAGTCGACGCCGTTACCAACCGCTACAGCTATTTAGACACGGTTCTCGTAGGCTGCATTAAAACCGTAGCCCCCCACCCCAATGCCGATCATTTGAAATGTTGCCAGGTTGATACGGGTGAAGCCTCCCTCCGTATTGTCTGCGGAGCGCCAAACACAGCCGAAGGCATGATGGCACCGGTCGCATTGCCCGGAACCGTCTTTCCCAATGGCGTCAGCCTTCAAAAAACCGTTATTCGTGGGGAACCTTCCGAAGGAATGCTATGCAGTGAAGCCGAGTTGGCGCTTGGAAGTGATGCAAGCGGCTTGATGGTTTTGGATGCAACCTTATCGCTCGGCCAACCTTTGAATCAAGCCCTCGAGCTTCACGACCCCGTCCTCGAAATTGATCTGACCCCTAATCGGGCGGATTGCCTCAGTATTCTGGGAATCTGCCGTGAAGTTGCCGCCATTTATCAATCGAAGGTCCGTTATCCGGACGTTCCAACGCCCGCCCTCGGCGGGGTTGTCGATCAAATGACATCGGTGCTTATTGAGACGCCGGCGCTATGCCCGCGCTATTCGGCCCGGATTGTTACCGACATCAAGGTGGCATCATCACCGTTCTGGCTCCAGGACCGGCTGCGTTCAGTAGGATTACGACCCATCAACAATGTTGTCGATATTACCAACTTCGTCATGCTGGAAACGGGCCAGCCGTTGCATGCTTTCGACTTTGACCATCTATACGAAAATCGTATCATCGTTCGTACTGCCAATAAAGGGGATCAATTCACAACCTTAGACGGCCAATCCCGACGCCTTGAAGATGACACCTTGATGATCTGTGACGGCCAAAAGCCAGTAGCCGTAGCCGGTGTCATGGGCGGACTCAACTCGGAAATCGAAGAGACGACGACCCGTGTTCTCATTGAAAGTGCGTGTTTTAATCCGGCCAGCATTCGACGAACAGCTAAACGGTTTAATTTAAGCAGTGACGCCTCCTATCGATTTGAACGGGGGGTTGATCCTGAAGGCACCATCCGGGCCATGGAACGTGCCGCTCATCTAATGGTGCAGCTCTGCGGGGGGAAATTGATCGAAGGAATCATCGATGCTCACCCCGGCCCGCTGAAGCGCCAAGCCATCGAGCTCTCCATCGACCGTACCAACCGCATCCTGGGAACGGATCTTCATGCCGCGCAAATTGAAAAGCTGCTTCAATCCATTGAATTTGATGTGCAATCGGCAGATACTGAACCTAACCTAACTGAATCTAGCCTAACGGTCTTGCCCCCCTCCTTTCGTGTGGATATCTCCCGACCGGAAGACCTGATGGAGGAGGTGGCCCGACTCCACGGCTATAATCAAATCCCGACCACTTTTCCCGCCATCAAGGATAGCGACGCCTTCTCATCTGCGGAGCTAACTTTTCGGCAACGGGTCAAAACATTGATGACCGGCTTCGGATTTGTAGAGGTGATTACATATAGCTTCGGCGATGAAAAAACCTATGATTATCTCGGCCTGGCCGACGATGATCCCAAACGTCGGTTCGTATCGCTTCTGAACCCTTTGACCGAATCCCAATCGATCATGCGCTCTTCCTTGGCGCCTGGATTGCTCGGCACGGTTCAGCATAATATCAGTCGGCAAATACGCCATCTCAAGATGTTTGAAATCGGCCGAACGTTTATGCAATTCGAAAAAAACAGACTCCCGAAGGAAAAAGAAGTTATTTCCGCCCTCTGGACCGGTGGCCGAAATAAAACCACCTGGCACGCACGCCCCGTTGACTGTGATTTCTACGATTTAAAGGGTGTGGCCGAAAGCCTGTTGACCACACTGCACATTAAGGAGATTAAATTCACCCGATCTCAGTCCGGCCAATTCTCATCTGATCGGTTGCCATATTATAAATCAGGACATGTCGCCGGAATCAATTGTGGCGACACACTTATCGGCATGATTGGAGAGATATCGTCTTCCGTTCTCAACGCTTTCGACATTTCACAACCGGTTTTCATGTTCGAATTGGATGCAGCCAAGCTACTTGAACGAATGCCCACATCCCGGCTGGCCCGCTCACTGCCCCGCTATCCTGCCATCACAAGGGACATGACAGTTATTGTCGATCGGAAAATTGAAGGATTGATTTTAGAATACCATCTCGTAAAGCTCAATGAACCGCTAATCGAGTCCATTGAGCTGGTAGACGTTTTCGAAGGGCGCCCAATCCCGGCCGACAAGAAAAGTTTATCGTTTCGGGTTACCTATCGGTCCCAAAGCGAAACGCTTGTGGACGATATGATCAACGAGATACATCAACGAATCACCCATCGTCTTGTGAAAGACTTTGACGCCGACCTGCCAACATGATATTAAAAGAATAAATCCCGGTTATTCCAAAAAATATATCGATGCGCATAAAGTGCATTGCTAAGGGGCCACTCAAGAAAGTCGGTTGCCGTTGGTATCCATTCCCGACAAACTCTATTTTAAAATCGGCGAGGTCAGCAAACTCGCCGACTTACCCACCCATGTGCTTAGGTTCTGGGAAACCGAATTTGGTCGTATTAAACCCAAGCGAAGCCCCTCGGGCCAGCGCCTGTATCGCCGCAAAGATGTGGAACTCATCCTAAAAATCAAACATTTATTACATGATAAAAAATTCACCATCCGTGGGGCGATCAAGCATCTGCGTCTGGACGAGGCTATTGGATGCTTCAAAATCCCCGGCGGATGTACTCGCCGATATTCGCCACGAACTCGAAAATCTTCGGGATCTGGTTTCCTGATCATTTGAACCAACTGTCCCCAGATTAACTATCCGCTGAAAAGTATTGACAATTACAAACATATGACCTATTTGTATAGGTTAGGCATTGGGCGGGCATAGCTCAGCTGGTAGAGTACAAGCTTCCCAAGCTTGGTGTCGCGAGTTCGAATCTCGTTGCCCGCTCCAAACATTCGCCCGATCATTCAGTGATTACCAGAGGAATGAACGGGGCCTGAGTTCGGCTCCTTCGGGTTTTGCTGTAACCGGGGGCAAAGTTTCTTGTCCTTAGGGGCAGATGCAGAACGAAATTTCCGTTCCAGACGCGACGGAATATACGAAAACGATCAAAACGGGCGAACAGCCCGTTTTTTTGTTTTTTATAATTTTATCAAATATTAAAATGGCCAGAAGAAAACGGACAAAAACATCGACGGCAAAAGCCGCCAAATTAAAAAAACCCGGCGGATCTCGGGAACAGAACCGTTCTTTAACCGCCCTTACATTACAACTGGGCGAACCGTTATGCGAAGGTGAGGGCATGGAACTGATTCATGTCCAATGCCGCATAGAACCCCCGGGCCGGGTGTTGCGGCTGTATATCGATAAGCCCGGTGGCGTCAAACTCGATGATTGTCAGAATATCAGTCGCCAGATCGGCGATCTGCTGGATGTTCATACGGATGACGATACCGCTTATCTACTGGAGGTGTCATCACCGGGGGTGAACCGCCCCTTGGGCAAGCCGGACGATTTTAACCGTTTTGCCGGCCAAACGGCCTGCATCCGGACGTTGACGCCCATAAACGAACAAAAAAAATTTACAGGAGAGCTAGCGGGCATGAATGATGAAATCGTCACGCTGCGAATGGAAGGCGAATCCATGAATATCCCGCTTTCACAAATTAAGGATGCCCGACTTATCGAATATCAGGGAGAAAACTGATGTTTATCGCCGAAATTAAACATGTGATAGATCAGATCAGTCGGGATAAAGGGATTGATCGGGATGTATTGATCAGAGCCGTGGAAGAGGCAATTCAATCCGCCGCTCGTAAAAAATTTGGCAACGGAATCGACATTGAAACCCAGTATGACGATAAATCGGGAGAAATCGAGGCTTTCCAATTTATGGATGTCGTTGAAACGGTTACCGACCCCGAAACCCAGGTGACGCTGGACATCGGCCGCGGTCTTGATCCCGAATGTGAAGTTGGCGACAGCCTTGGCACCAAAATGGATACGTCCAATTTCGGTCGTATTGCCGCTCAGTCAGCCAAACAGGTGATTATTCAGAAAATGAAAGATGCCGAACGGGATGCTGTTTATGCCAACTATATTGATCGCCGCGGCGAATTGATCAATGGCATCGTTCAGCGTTTTGAAAGAGGCAACATTATCGTCAACATCGGCCAGACCGAAGGAATTGTTCCATTTAGGGAGCAGGTGCCGCGTGAATCTTACCGCCGCGGAGACCGTATTCGCGCTTATCTTTTAGATATTCTGCAGGAGGCCAGAGGACCGCAAATTGTCCTGTCGCGAACACATCCGAATTTTTTAATTCAGCTGTTCAAAACGGAAGTTCCTGAGATCAGCGAGGGGATCGTCTCTATTATGGGAGCGGTTCGCGATCCTGGAGTACGGGCTAAAATCGCGGTTTCATCCAACGACTCGGATATTGATCCGGTAGGTGCCTGTGTGGGGATGCGAGGCAGCCGGGTTCAAAATGTCGTTCAAGAGCTAAGGGGCGAAAAAATCGATATCATCCCTTACCATATCGACCAGCCCAAGTATATCTGCAACGCCCTGGCTCCGGCCGAAGTTTCCCGCGTCATCATCGACGAAGAAAACCAGGCAATGGAAATCATCGTCCCGGATGACGCGCTGTCCATCGCCATCGGCAAACGCGGGCAAAATGTTCGCCTGGCTGCCAAGCTGACCGGCTGGCGCCTTGATGTCAAGAGTGAAAGCAGCTATAACGCCGATATGAAAAACGGTTATGACTCCTTGGTGGCCATACCCGACATCAGCCTGGGACTTGTGGATGCTCTTTTTGAAAATGGGTTTTATTCCGCTGAAGAACTAAGCCGGGCGTCAGTAGCAGATCTGGTTCAAATTCGAGAGATCGATGAAACGGTGGCCGAAAGTTTAATTGAAAAAGCGGCTGTCACCTGGAAAGAGATGCTTACCGCGGCCCAAGCCGAAGTCGAAGTTGAAGAAGCTCAAGCGTTAGAAGCCGCTTCTTCCGATGACGAAGATGGGGATGGAGATGAAAAAAGCGGTGATTCGGCAAGCGCCGTTACGCCGTCATCCGATTCGAACGGGCACTCCGAAAAAGCCGGCGTTGTAGAAAACGATGAGGAAATTGAAGCAGCCTCCGATTCCCCTGATGAAGAATCCGTTGTTTCCTCGTCATCAGAGTCGAAGGCTGTCAAGGATGCCGGTTCCGATGATAATGCGGGTAATCAGGCGGATGACCAACCCAACATTGAAGAATAACGACCCCAATTAGAGGACGACTATGGTCAAGATCAGAGTATATGAGCTTGCCAGAGACCTGAATATGACCAACAAGGTGCTGGTGGAAAAACTGCAGGCAATGGACCTGCCGGTCAAAAACCATATGAGCACCCTGGAAGCGGATGTGATTGATTCTATTAAAGCGGAAGTATTCGGCACCAAGCCCAAAGAAGTCGAATATGAGGAAACCCGGGTACAGGCCACCGTTATTCGCAGGCGCCGCAAAGTAGTTCGGAAAAAGAAAACAGATACTGCTGCTCCGCCTTCAGAACTTTCTGAAACCGACACCGAGGAATTGCTTGAAGAATCGCCACCGGTATCCGATGCTTCGCTTGAGGAGTCCCCAGCGGAATCACCTGTATCGAAGAAACCCGATAAAACGGTTGCACCGGAAGAACCGCCTGCAAAAATAATTAGCATCGCTGTTGAAGAACCGGCAACAACCGAGCCTGATCTGAGAAAACAACCCGAGTCCGAGGAGGCATCCTTATCGGAAACATCATCTGCAAAAGAGGCCACTGCCGTTGAGTTTGAGACACCCGATGCCGAGGCCCCATCCAAAAAAGACGTGGGCGCGGAGGTGGCCGATAAAGATGCCGCTTCGAAAAAAGTTCCTGACAAGCCGGATGTTGAAGACGCTCAAGCTAAACCGGTAAAAAAGAAAAAGAAGCGCAAAAAGGATATGCCCGCCAAAATTATCCAGATGGGTACGGTCCAGCCGAAACCCAAGCCTTCGGCCAAAAAGTCTTCTGCTCAACCGGGAGAGCCGGCGCCTCCGGCCGATGATCAGGCCCGTAAAAAAGGAAAAAAAGGAAAAAAAGAGGGGGCCGATGAACCTGATCGCCGCTTTCTCAAACGCAAAATCTCTTTCAAGCGCCGATCGGTCGTCGAAGGCGCCGATCTATACAGCCGCAAAAAACAACGACGTGCAGGGGGTAAGTGGGCTAAGAAAAAACCGGCGGCCAGCGGTCTAAAAACCCAGATTACCACGGCCAAAGCGATCAAACGCAGAATCAAGATCGATGAAAACATCATCATCTCAGATTTGGCCAAACGGATGGGCATAAAGGTTAGCGAATTAATCATGCAACTCATGAAAATGGGTGTCATGGCCACCGTTAATCAAAGTATTGATTTTGATACTGCAGTTCTACTGGCAGCCGAATTTGAATATGAAGTCGAAAAAGCGGTGTTTGAGGAAGAAAAGGTGATAAGGGCCTCATCGGATGATCCGGCCAACCTTAAGCCGCGTCCGCCGGTTGTGACCATTATGGGCCACGTGGATCATGGCAAGACCTCCTTGCTCGATGTCATTCGAAAGACCCATGTTACCGATAGTGAGGCGGGTGGTATCACCCAGCATATCGGAGCCTATTGTGTATCCACCGGTAATAGTGAAATTGTTTTTCTTGATACGCCCGGCCACGAGGCGTTTACAGCTATGCGCTCTCGAGGTGCCAGTGTCACCGACCTGGTGATTCTAGTGGTGGCGGCTGACGATGGTGTCATGCCTCAAACCGTTGAAGCAATCAACCATGCCCGTGCGGCCGAGGTGCCGATTATTGTCGCCATCAACAAAATCGACAAGGCCAATGCCGATCCGGAACGCGTCCAACGGGAACTGGCGGAAGCCGGACTGACCCCGGAAGATTGGGGAGGGGACACAATTTATCTTCGCGTATCCGCCAAAATGAATCAGGGTGTCGATGAGCTTCTCGAAATGATTCAACTTCAAGCGGATATGTTGGAACTTCGCGCCAACCCCGACAAGCTGGCCAGCGGGCATGTCATCGAGGCTAAGCTGGACACGGGCCGGGGGCCGGTAGCTACGATCCTCGTGCGCGAGGGGACATTAAAAGCAGGAGATCCGGTGGTGTGTGGCGTCCAATACGGAAAAATTCGCTCCCTGTTGAACGATCGAGGGGAAATGGTAAAAACCGCCGGTCCGGCCATTCCCGTGGAAATTTTGGGGCTTTCGGGTGTTCCCATGGCCGGTGACGAATTGGTCGCGCTTGCCGACGAAAAAGACGCCAAACAGGTAGGCCAACACCGGGGGCAGCAGCAACGGTCCAAGGAGCTGGCCAAATCGAACCGTCTCTCTTTGGAAAATCTGTTTGAAAAAATGCAGGAGGGTGAGGCCAAAACACTCAATATCATTGTTAAAGCCGATGTACACGGATCCGTGGAGGCCTTACGGGACGCGTTGGTAAAATTATCCAACGAAGAGATCAATATTCATGTTGCACAGGCTGCCACAGGAACCATAACCGAAACGGATATCTCTTTGGCAACCGTATCCGAAGCCATCATTATCGGTTTCAATGTGCGCCCCACGCCTAAAGTCCAGGCGCTGGCCAACGAAGAACATGTGGATATGCGGTTTTATAATGTCATCTACGATGTGATCAAAGATGTTAAAGATGCCATCTTAGGCATGATGGATACCGTGTATAAAGAACGCGTTCTGGGAAGAGCCAAGGTCAGGGAAGTTTTCCATATCCCCAAAATCGGTACCGTGGCGGGAAGTTATATCACAGACGGCCGCGTTGCCCGAGACAAACCGGTTCGCGTCGTTCGGGATGGGGTTGTGGTATACGAAGGTAAGATAGCCTCGGTGAGACGATTTAAAGATGATGTTAAAGAGGTTCAAAGCGGGTACGAGTGCGGTATCGGTGTCGACAAGTTCAATGACATTAAGGTCGAAGACGTCCTTGAATGCTATGAAATGGAAGCGATTGCACCTGAGTTGACCTAATTTGGAAACGGAACCTATAGGAATCAAGGCCGAAGGGTAACTGCAAAAAATAGACAAGTATTGATATCACGTTGGTCGCGTCTGCGGCGGAATATGACTCCACCTATCGTTAAATGCCTACTCTAACTCTTTAGTGACCCATGGTTGTCGGATTGGTAAAATTAACCCTGCGTATTCCCGACTGTCGAAGTCTTAAGGCAAAGCGCAAGGTGGTCAAATCGCTGGTTGGACGGATACGAAATCAATTCAATGTTTCCGCAGGCGAAGTCGGTGCCAATGATGTTCATCAACGGGCTGAGATTGGCTTTGCCATGGTTGGAAATTCGGGACGCTTTGTCAATGGCAAAATGGATAAACTCCTTAATATGGCTTATGACCTGACGTTGGCTGAAATAATCGATAGTGAAATGGAGATCATTCACTTATGAGGCCGTTTGCCCGGGCCGATAGGGTGGCAGGCGAGATTCAGAAAGTCCTTTCGGACCTGCTCCTACGAAAAATCAAGGATCCGCGCCTGAAAATGGTGTTGATTACCGGTGTAAAATTGACTGCGGACCTGAAATTGGCACGGGTATACTATACCTCTACCGGCCGTGAGGTTGATCCAAAAGACAGCGCGACCGGTCTGAGAAGCGCTGGTGGATACTTTAAACGATCGCTGGCGAGACAATTAAGTCTGCGTTATATACCTACACTTGAATTTTACCATGACGATTCCTTTGAATATGGAGACCACATCGATCGCTTGCTCAAATCAGTTCAGGAAGAAGATGAGAGAGATTATTGAAACGCTGAACACGTACAAAAATGTTTTACTGGCTACACACATCGACCCTGATGGTGATGCCATCGGTTCCCTGGTAGCCATGGGCCTGGCGCTTGAAGCGGCCGGCAAACGCGTTGTCATGTACAATGAAAGCCCGATTCCCGGACCCTATCGTTTTTTATCCGGTGTTGACCGGGTGACCTGTGCCGCACCACCCCTTAACGAATGTGATGTGGCTGTCATCATTGATTGCGGGGATCTTCAGCGCCTAGGACAAATGGCTGATACAATGGAAGGATTTCCCCGTTTGATCAATATTGATCATCATGCAACCAATATGGGTTTTGGCCATCTTTCCCTGATTGACCCCAATGCATGTGCCAGTGCCGAACTTATTTACCAGGTCATCCTCGCGCTGGGTATCCCGATCACGGCGCCCATCGCTACGGCATTGTACACGGGCATTTTAACCGATACAGGGTCGTTTCGGTTTACCAATACCAGCCAGAAAACATTTTCAATCTGTGAAGCACTGGTTGCTGCCGGGGCCGAACCCGCTGAAGTCGCCAAACACCTATACGGACAATACTCTATCGGCCGCTTGAAGCTTTTAAACATGGCGCTCAATTCAATCGAGATTTCCCATAATGGCAAACTATCTCTCATGGCGGTGACACGGCGCATGCTCATGGAAAGCGGCACTGTTCCGGACGATGTGGTCGGAATGATTAATTATGCCCGTCGCATTGAGGATATTGACGTGGCGGTCCTGATTAGGGAAAAAAGAAACGGAAATGGCGTACCCGGTAGCCAACGGCCTTTTCAGGTAAGCCTTAGGTCAAATGGCGCCGTGGATGTGGCGGCCATCGCAACTACTTTCGGAGGGGGCGGGCATGCCAAGGCAGCCGGGTTTTTAGTGAAAGCCACCCTGCCTCAGTTGAAAGCCAAAATATGGACATTGGCGGATAGCCTTTAGATGGGCCAGCATGGGCCTGACAAAACCGGCATATTGCTCATTGACAAACCGGACAAAATGACATCGGCCAAAGTCGTAGCCATAATCAAAAGGCTGACCGGCTCAAAAAAAGCGGGCCACACCGGGACATTGGATCCGCTGGCAACGGGTCTGTTGGTTTGCTGCCTGAACCAAGCGACCAAATTGGCCCAGTTCTTATTGACCGGAGAAAAAACGTATCAGGCGACCCTTCGCTTAGGGATTACCACCGACACTCAGGATGCCACGGGGCAAATTTTGGACCGTAAGGATTTTTTGCATATCTCTAAAACCGACATCGAAACCGGGGTTCGTAAATTTATCGGAAGCATTCAGCAGCGACCACCGATATACTCTGCCGTAAAGCACCAGGGGAAGCCGTTGTACCATTATGCCCGAAAGGGTGAGCCGGTAGCCAAACCACCCCGAACTGTGGTAATATCAGCGCTAAGGATAAAAAAAATAGATCTGCCGGATGTCCATTTTAGCGTTACCTGCTCTGCCGGCACATACATTCGCACTATATGTGCGGATTTAGGCGAAACCTTGGGATGTGGGGGCCATTTAGCCGCTTTGCGTCGTACCGCCAGTTGTGGTTTTTCGGTAGGATGCGCCCTCAAACCAAAGGAGCTTGAAACTTTGGTCGCCGAGGGTGTCTGGGGCACCCACTTGGTTTTACCGGTGGATGCGTTGCCGGATATGCCGACCCATCAGGCGAGTAAGGTGTTGTGTGAAAAAATCAGATATGGGCGCCCCCTGGATCTCACTGATGGCATTCGGGTTACCGGGGAAAAAATGAAAATCATCGACACCGATCGAAAGCTACTGGCGGTTATCGATCGTAATTATAGGTATTGTTGCGTTTTTCCGGATGGGATTTAGTATTGCTCAGAAGCCCAAACCGGAATTCAATCTGTTTGAAATGAAAGTAATAATGAACAAAATTCAGGAGGAACGACATTGGTACTGACATCCAACGAGAAAAGAAATTTAATTGACAAGTACAAACTTCACGAATCGGATACCGGGTCGCCGGAAGTCCAGGTGGGATTGTTAACCCATCGAATTTCCTATTTAACCGAACATCTTAAAGCCCACAAAAAAGACCACCATACACGTCGGGGACTTTTGATGCTGGTTGGTCAGAGGCGACGCCTGCTCAACTATGTTAAAAATAAGGATGTAAAGCGGTATCGTGATATTGTCAAAACCCTCGGTCTGCGCCGATAGCTGAACACCTCAGCATCGTATTGGACACGAAAAACAAACCAGAGATAATCGCTAAGATGGCCAGGTTCCTATTGCTACGGGTTGCCTTATATTGATAGCGACGATTCGCACAGGAGAAACAGATGGAATTAGAACTTAATACGACCCTTGGGGACCAACCTTTAACCATCCAGACCGGTAAGCTTGCCAAACAGGCGTCGGGTGCGGTGGTTGTGCAGTGCGGAGAAACCGTCGTCTTGGTATCCGTGGTGGGTTCATTGGAAGAACGGAATATGGGATTTCTTCCGCTGACCGTTGAGTACATGGAAAAGATTTACGCTGCCGGGCGAATTCCCGGGAACTATTTTAGGCGGGAGATCGGACGTCCCAGTGAAAAAGAGACCCTTACGGCCCGGTTAATTGACCGCCCGATTCGGCCCCTGTTCCCCAAGGGGTATCAATGTGAGATCCAGGTAATCGCCACGGTCCTCTCCATGGACCATGAGAACGACCCCGATTGCCTGGCGATGCTTGGAGCTTCCGCCGCCCTTGAAATTTCAGACATCCCCTTTGCCGGTCCTATCGCCAGTGTTCGCGTGGGACGCATTGATGGCAAACTGATCGCCAACCCGCCGATTTCCCAGTGGGAACAGTCCGATTTTAACATCATTGTGGCCGGATCAAAAACCGGTGTAATCATGGTGGAAGGCGGTGCCGATATCATCGATGAGGCCGAGGCCATTGAGGCCATCTATTTTGGACATGAAGCCCTGCAACCATTGATTAAGGTTCAAGAGGATCTTAAGGCCAAATGCGGTAAACCCAAACGCGCCTTTGAGCCCCCTAAACCAGATCCGGATCTCGTTGCGACAGTGACAGCTGAAGCTTCGGAAAAACTCCGTGAGGCCATTCTGACACCGACGAAAGTAGAGCGCCAGGTTGCGATTCGCCAGGTGAAGGCGGATGTTGTTGAAAAAATTAAGGAGTCCCATCCCGATCGTGAAGGCGAGGTAGGCGACATATTCTCAGATCTCAAGAAAAAGATCAGCCGCGATCTGGTATTAAAAGAAGGCCGGCGCATCGACGGCCGCCGATTTGATGAAATCCGTCCCATCACCTGCCAGCCCGGCATCTTACCCAGGCCCCACGGTAGTGCTCTTTTCACCCGTGGTGAAACCCAGGTACTTGGCGTCTTAACCCTAGGCTCCGGTCCGGATCAGCAGCGCGTCGAGACTTTGGGCGGCGAAGAGTTCCGCCCCTTTATGCTGCATTACAATTTTCCTCCCTACTCGGTAGGCGAAACCCGCCGCTTAGGAGGCCCCAGCCGCCGGGACATCGGTCATGGCGGGTTGTCAACGCGCGCTATTGAGCGGGTACTTCCCGATAAGGAAGATTTCGACTATACCATTCGAATCGTTTCCGAAGTGCTTGAATCCAATGGCTCTTCCTCCATGGGCACGGTGTGCGCCGCCACGCTGGCGATGATGGATGGCGGTGTCCCCATCAAAGCGCCGGTGGCAGGCGTCGCCATGGGACTCGTCAGCGAAGGGGATCAGGTGGAGATTCTATCGGATATTCTTGGGGATGAGGACCATACCGGCGATATGGATTTTAAAGTCGCCGGGACCCGTGAGGGGATTACTTCCCTTCAAATGGACATCAAAATTCTTGAATTATCCCGGGACGTGATGGAAAAAGCGTTGGCCCAGGCACGCATGGGACGGCTTCATATTCTGGATAACATGGATGGTGCCCTGGGTGCCCCGCGAGAAGCCATATCCCGCTACGCACCGGTGATCGAAACGGTAGAAATTAATCCGGATAAAATTCGAGATATTATCGGCCCGGGTGGCAAGATGATTCGCGCTATTCAGGCGGACACCAATACACGCATTGAAGTGGACGATTCCGGCCTTGTCAAAATCGCCGCCACCAGTAAAGAAGAGGCCGATATGGCCATGGGCCGAATTAAGGAGATCACGGCCGTTCCGGAAGTCAACGCCATTTATGAGGGCAAGGTCGTCAAAATAATGGATTTCGGAGCGTTTGTACAAATCTTACCCGGTACGGATGGCCTGGTGCATATTTCCCAACTGGCTAACCATCGGGTAAAAAAAGTCACCGATGTGGTCAAAGAGGGCGACATCATTAAAGTGAAGGTCCTGGAAATTGGGCGCGACGGCAAGATCCGCTTGAGCCACAAAGAGGTCAGCGACCAAGATTAATGATCAGGACTAACGGTCAGGATTAACGATTTGGATACATCTATTCACAAAAGCACCCTTCCCAACGGGATTCGTGTCCTCACGATGCCCATGGCCCATCTGCATTCGGTGTCCATGGGTATCTGGGTCGATGCCGGTGCCCGGGATGAGGCCGTCGATGAACAAGGCCTTTCTCATTTTATCGAGCATATGATTTTCAAGGGAACAAACCGAAGATCGTCCTATCAAATCGCCAAGGAATTCGATGCGATCGGTGGCGCCACCAATGCCTTTACCTCAATGGAAAACACCTGCTATTACGCCAAAGTCATGAATGGGCACCTGCCTACCATGGTCGATATTCTGGCGGATATTTTCCTTCATTCGGTCTTTGATCAACGAGAAGTGGAACGCGAACGACCGGTTATTTTTCAAGAAATCAGCATGTTGGAAGATAGCCCCGATGAACTGGTTCATCATTTGGCCGGCCAGAGCTTTTGGGGCGATCATCCGTTGGGACGCCCCATCATCGGAACTCGGGAAAAACTGATGCGCTTCGATTCCACCGATTTGAAGCGCTTTTTTAACAAACTCTATCAGCCTGATCGTATTGTCATTTCTGCCGCCGGCAAGATCGACCATTCGGAATTTGTGGATCTGATTCAACCGGTCTTCGATGATTTGACTCCGGCACACCGATTGCCGCAGCGGGAAAAGCCGGATTATCACTTCTTTACCCGCGTCCATGACCGTGATCAGGAGCAGGTGCACCTCTGTCTCGGCGTTGAGGGCCTGGCCATTTCCGATCCCGACCGGTATACGAGTTCATTGCTCAATACTATTCTGGGTGGCAACATGAGCTCCCGCCTGTTCCAGGAAATCCGGGAAAAATACGGTTTGGCCTATTCGATCTACTCCTTTGTCAGCGCCTATGAAGACACGGGCATGTTGGGTGTTTACGCCGCCGTCGCCCCGGATCAGGCCGTGGAAACGGTCGAACGGATTATGGCGGCGATAAGAAAAATGGGGCAAGACCTGGTTAGTCCCGACGAATTGCAAAGCGCCAAGGATTATACCAAGGGGTCGTTGCTGCTGGCCGCCGAAAGCAATGATAATCAAATGATTCGCCTGGCACAACAAGAGATCCACTTTGGCCGGCATTTACCTCTAAAGGAGATTCTGGCTAAAATTGATGATGTATCGGCCGAAAACATACAGACGCTTGCCAAGCGCCTGTATGGTGAGGATCGGGTTGCCTTGACAACCCTGGGGCCGATTAAGGACGAAACGTTATTTGCCGGATTGATACAGCCTTAAATCATGCCGCCACAACCACGCCTTCAACCACACATTCAGATTGTTCGCCTTGACCCGAAAAATGATACCGATATTCCCCTGCCCCGTTACATGACACCTCAATCAGCCGGAATGGATGTTTGTGCGGCGGTCACCCAAACGGTTACCATACACCCTGGCACCATCGAATTGATCCCCACGGGTTTCGCTATGGCCCTGCCCGAAGGCTTTGAGGCCCAGATTCGACCGCGCAGCGGTCTGGCGGTTCGCCATGGCATCGGGTTGATTAATTCGCCCGGTACGATTGATGCCGATTACCGTGGAGAGGTGAAGGTGGCCCTGATCAATCACGGCCCCCGGCCGTACCCCATTAATCGCGGAGACCGGATCGCCCAGATGATTATCGCGCGCGCCTTCCGTGCTCAGCTTGAAGAGGTGGATTCATTGCAAAAGACACCTCGTGGCGACGGTGGTTTCGGGCATACCGGCCGGTAAAGACACCTCGGCCGAAAATCAACTTGGCGCATTAGACCGGTACACTGAAAAACCGGCTCCCCAATATATGGATAGGCAGACAAAAGACACCTATGATTTCCGGCAATAACCATCCGCAATCCAAGGATATTTCACCTCCAGGCGACAACCGGCCGGTCGTTTGTGTTCTGGCCAGTGGCAGCAAGGGAAATGTCACGTTCCTGTCTGACGGGCATACCCGCATTTTATTGGACTCCGGCTTATCCGGCATTCAGATTGAACGCCGCTTAAACCGACAGGGCTTGCGAGCGGAAGACCTGGATGCCATCATCATCTCCCACGAACACAGCGACCACATCCATGGTGCCGGTGTCCTATCCCGCCGTTACCATTTACCGGTCTATATTACGCCGAAAACGGCTGAGATATCGGCCAAACGATTGGGGCGTCTATTCAAAATCAACCATTTTAATTGCGGCACGCCATTTACGATCAACAGTCTGACGATTCATCCCTTTTCCATCTCTCATGATGCCGTGGACCCGGCCGGTTTTACCTTTCAGCTAAACGGGCATAAGGTCGGCGTGGCCACCGATCTTGGCGTCGCGACCCATGTGGTCAAGTCGCATCTGGCGCAATGCAGCGTGCTTGTTTTGGAGGCCAATCATGATCCCGATATGCTTAAAAACGGTCCCTACGCCTGGCCGTTGAAGCAGCGAGTAATGAGTCGCTCGGGCCACCTGTCCAATCAAGATACCGGAAAATTGCTGTCTGAGCTCATTCATGATCGCTTGCAACGGGTGGTGCTGGCACATTTAAGTGAAATTAACAATACGCCGGAAAAAGCCCGTGAGGCTGTCGAGCCTGTGATTTCAAGTAAAAATATTGTTCTTTCGGTGGCGTCTCAATCGCAGGGAGGCGACCCCATCGGTCTTTAACCATTTTTTGTATCGATTTTTATCAAGCAAACAGCTACATGGTCAGATTGTCTGAGAAAAGATACCATGCAACGTTCGCTTTTTTGGACTTTAGGGAGGCGATGAATCACAATGCCAAAAAAAGCCAAGCCAACATCATTAAAAGCCCAACAGGACCTTGAACGCCGCGTAGAGAAACGGACCCAAGCGCTTAAGGATAAAAACCGGCGTCTGCAGGAAATGAATACCGCGCTTAAAGTCTTAATGGAAAAGCGCGAAACCGATAAATATGAAATCGAGACCCGCGTTTTGTCGAATGTTGAGCAATTGATTAGCCCCTACCTTGAAAAACTGGCCGATAGCGAGCTCAATTCCCGACAGAGAATGCATCTGGAAATTTTAACAACCAATTTAAGCGAGATTGTTTCGCCGTTTGCCTGGACCCTGTCTACCCGCCCCCACAATCTAACGCCCACGGAAATGCAAGTAGCGAATATGGTTCGACAGGGGCGAACGACAACGCAAATTGCTGAATTAATGCATCTTTCACGCAGAACCATTGAAGCTCATCGAAGAAATATTCGCGCCAAGTTTGGACTTACCCACCAAAAAACAAATTTGCGGACCTACTTACTATCCATTTAACCAATGCCCGATTAGCCGGATTGGCACTGCAATGCTTGACAAACGCGGTTGGGTCGCCCTATCTTTGACAAACTAAGACCCTATATTATGGTTTCGGATGCAATTTTGAATAACGACGCCGTGTATTAATTCGGAAAGGAAACGACAATGAAAATACGACAAATCATATGGATTACGATCATCGGTTTGGTTATTACTGCCGGATCGTTCATGGCGTTTGCCAGTGAGGGGCCGGAAAAAATTGTCAAAGATACATTAACTGAAATAACCCTTATTCTAAACGACAATGCTATCGACCAAGGCCAGAAACGATCCCAGATTGTAAAATCGGTCAAACCCCTGTTTGACCTACCGTTGATGGCCAAGCTGGCGCTGGGCAGAAAGCACTGGTCAGCACTTTCCAATAACAAACAGCAGGAGTTTACGTCGCTTTTTTCCGCCCACTTGGAAAAAGCCTATATCGGCAAAGTGGAACTCTATACCAATGATAAAATCGATTTCAAACCAGCCGTCCAAAAGGATAACAAAATCTACGTCCCCACGGAGCTGATTTCCAAAGGTAAAGTCGTCCCCATCACCTATAAGTTTTATCAATCAAAACAAGGTTGGAAAATTTATGACGCCGAAATCAGCGGCACGAGTGTTATTGTCTCCCATCAGGCCGAATATTCTGCCATTTTAAACAATGGCTCCATCGATGATCTCCTGGCCAAGCTTAAACAATCCCTGAAATGACCGATCGGTCGAAAGACATCCTCTCATTGATCTACCAATTTTACGACCATGTCATTCTAAAGTGGCCAAAATGGGTGATTTTAGCCCTTCTGCTGACGGTCGCCTTTTTAGGGTATCATGCCAAAGACTTCACCCTTGATGCGTCCACGGAAACCCTCCTGCTGGAAGGCGACCAGGATCTTATCTATTTGCGACAAGTCACCAAGCGCTATGGATCCCAAGATTTTGTCATCGTTACCTACGCACCCCAACAGGATCTTTTTTCTGATGTTGTTTTGGAGCGGATTACAAAATTAAAGGATGAGCTTGAAAACTTGCCACGGGTGGAGAGCGTTTTTTCCATTATAAATGCCCCTTTGCTCCAGAGCCCGCCTATTCCCATAAAAGAGCTGGCCGGTCAAATACCGACTTTAAAATCCCCATCAGTGGACAGGGAGCTGGCCAAAATCGAATTAACCGAAAGTCCGATTTACAGCAATTTTCTGGTCAGCGCCGATCTAAAAATCACCGCGTTGATAGTGAATTTAAAAAAGGATACCATCCTTCAGGATCTGTTATCCCAACGGGAACAAATTCGGGTGATGCACCAGAATAACAGCCTAACCGCCACCCAACAAAACAAGCGTGATCAGATAGCCGCGCAGCTGAAATCCCACCGTGATCAAATGCGCGCGCAAAACAAACAGGATATCGCCGCCATTCGGGCCATTATGGATGGCTATCGCCAGGATGCCGATCTGTTTCTGGGTGGTGTGGCCATGATTTCCAATGATCTGATTGGGTTTATTAAAAACGATCTCAAGGTCTTCGGGTTGGGCATCCTGTTTTTTCTGGTGGTTACGCTAAAAATCATTTTCAAACAGCTGCGCTGGATTTTGCTACCCATGGCATGTTGTATCCTTTCGGCCATAGCCATGATCGGCTTGTTGGGCCTGTTTGGATGGGAAGTGACGGTCGTATCGTCTAATTTCATCTCTTTGCAATTAATCATCACCATGGCGATCAGCATCCATTTAACGGTTCGGTACCGGGGCTTGCGTCTCGATGCCCCTGGAACCAGTCATCGTCAGCTTGTTCTTGAAACCATCGTCTCCATGTTTCTTCCCTGCCTCTATGCCGTTTTAACGACCATTGCCGGGTTTGGTTCGCTGCTTTTAAGTGGTATCAAACCGGTCATCAACTTTGGCTGGATGATGAGCGCCGGTATCACGGTCTCGCTTTTGATCACGTTTTTGTTTTTCCCCACAGCACTATTAGCCATCGGTAAAGGCGACCGCGCCACCTTGCCGAAAATGCGTTTTTCTTTGACACCGCTTCTGGCCCGGTTTACCGAAGCCCATGGCCGCCTGATTCTGGTCGGTGCCGCGATTATTTTTGCAGGCAGCCTCATCGGCATCACCCGCCTTATGGTTGAAAACAGCTTTATCGATTATTTTAAAAAATCCACTGAAATCTATCAGGGGATGAAAACCATCGATCAACATCTGTTTGGCACCACCCCGTTGGATGTCATTGTAAAATTTAAGCCAACAGGGACATCGCCACCGACTACCCCTGATGTCTCTGAAGATTCAACGGATTCCTCCTTCGACGAATTCGATGAGTTTGATGGTCCCTCAAAAGATGAACGTTATTGGTTTACACCCGATAAAATCACCCGGATAGTTCAAGTTCATGATTATTTAGACAATCTGGACGAAACGGGTAAAGTCCTTTCTCTCGGCACCATGATTAAAGTTGCCGAGAAGATAAACAAGGGCAAAGAGCTTAACAGCTTTGAGATGGCGCTCCTATACACGGAGCTACCCGATCAATTTAAGAAAATGGTGCTGGATCCGTATATCTCCATTCCTGACGATGAAGTTCGCTTTTCTATCTTCATTCGGGATTCGGCGGAATCGCTTCGCCGCGATGCCTTGTTAAAGCAAATCAGAGCAGATTTAATTAAAGATCATGGGCTCGACCCTGAACAATTCAGGTTAACCGGGCTCATGGTATTGTACAATAATGTCCTTCAAAGCCTCTTCAGTTCCCAGATTGCCACCTTGGGTGTGGCCCTATTAGCCCTGATGGTTATGTTTCTGGCCCTGTTTAGATCATTTAAAATCGCACTCATCGCCATTTTACCCAATATATTGGCGATTGGGTTTGTATTGGGCTTTATGGGTTGGGCGAAAATCCCGCTGGACATGATGACGATTACCATTGCCGCCATCAGCATCGGTATTGCCGTGGACAACACAATCCACTATATATACCGTTTCATCAACCAATTCGGTTCCAGCGGCAATTACCTGGCAACCATGCACTATTGCCATGGCAGCATCGGTTATGCGATGTTTTACACTTCGATTACCATCATTGTGGGATTTTCGATTTTGGTATTATCCAATTTTATCCCCAGCATTCTGTTCGGTCTGCTGACAGGGCTGGCCATGTTGATCGCCCTGGCCGGTGCCCTCACGCTATTACCCAGACTCATTGTCGTGTTTAAACCGTTCGGCCCTGAAAAAGAGTTAAGTGCCCACTGAAGAGGTGAACCGATGAGAAAAACGATTTACCCAACCCGGCAAATGGCGATCTTTTTCGCCCTCGGTATTATTTTAGCTATGGTGATGTCGGGATGCGCTCAAAATAGACAGATTCAGCGGGGCTCCACCGAAACGTCTCCCGCGCCCCAAGAAAAAGTGTCACTGCCTGTTTCCGAAGATGAGGGATCCGGGGATAAGACTTCCGAAGAGGTAACATCCGCGGATGAGGCTTTCGAGGATGACGACAATTTTTTTGAAAATGAATTTTTGTCCGATACCGCCCAAGTTTCCGATCCTCTTGCCCCGGTCAATCGGATAATTTTTAACTTTAATGATAAACTGTACTTCTGGTGTCTGAAACCGATCGCTAAAGGGTATCGAGCGGTCGTACCTGAGCCGGTTCGACTCGGTGTCGGAAATATGCTTTACAACATCGCCGGTATCGGACGGATGGCCAATTGTCTGTTTCAGGGCAAGGTCCGCGCCGCCGGAGGAGAATTCGGCCGGTTCTTTGTCAACTCAACGGTCGGTTTATTGGGGCTCGGAAATCCCGCTGCCAATTTTCCCGCTTTAAATCCCAGTCAAGAGGACATGGGGCAAACCCTGGGTCACTATGGGATCGGCAACGGTATTTACATAGTGCTACCGGTCTTAGGCCCATCGACCCTACGGGATTCAGTGGGCTTGGTGGGCGATTTTTTATTTGACCCGGCGTCTTATCTGCAACCCTGGTATGTCCCCATAAGCAAACGCGCTTTAGATATTACAAACCGTTTATCCTTCCGGATTGGCGACCTGGAAGCCCTCAAGGAGGCCTCTCTTGATCCTTATTTGATGTTTCGTAGTGCGTATATTCAAAACCGAAGTAAAATGGTTGAGCAATAATGTCCGGTGATTTTGAATGTCTACGAAAGTAAAGCTTGCCGCCTTAGCCCAAATTTATCGTGTCTTACGAGATGCCCTTGATGGCCGCAAGTTGGATGGCCGCAACCTGTTTTGCCATCAAGGATGTGCCACCTGTTGCACCTTAAATGTAACGATGACGACACTGGAGGGATATCAACTCATTTCCCATTTGATCCAAACGAAACAGGCAAATTTGCTGGACCAAGTACCTGCCTTAAAAAAACAATCTCTATTTCGACCAAAACTCACCATTAACGCATTAGCCCAACATTGCATTAATAATATCGAGCCTTCAGAAGAGGAATCAGATCCTGCTCCGGGTGTATGCCCTTTCTTAAGGGACAACATCTGTGCAGTATACGCCGTTCGCCCGTTGGCCTGTCGAACCATGGTTTCCACCGTTGATTGCCGTGAGACCGGCTATGCCAGTATGGATCCGTTTAAGCTTTCGATGAATAATGTTTTGATGCAATTTACTGAGCATATCGACCAGGACGGCTTGACCGGTAATTTAACTGATGTGCTTACCTATTTGTCGAATGAAAATAACCGCGATGATTATCAATTAGCAAAGCACACAAACATTACCGACGGCCTTATTACCAACCGTCCCCTGACTGTCTTGATGATTCCACCCGAACACCGGCAATTGATGGTACCGCTTTTAAAAGCATTGAATCCCAACATGGGTGATGTTTTCTGAATATCATCGCCTGGAAGGAAAAACGCGTGCAAATTTACATATCCGGATCCGTGGCTTATGATCGTATCATGGATTTCCCGGGAAAATTTGAAGATCATATTCTACCCAATCAACTTCACAATTTAAATGTCGCCTTCATGGTGAACGGATTGGTTGAAAAATACGGCGGAACGGCTGGCAATATTGCTTATTCCCTCTCTCTCTTAGAGGAAAAACCGGTTATTCTCGCATCAGCCGGTAGCGATTTCGACCGCTATGAAAGCTGGCTGGACCGATGCCGCCTATCTACCGCAGGAATCCGTCGCATGAAAGAGACCCTCACGCCGGGTGCCTACATCATCACGGATCAATCAGACAATCAGATTACTGCGTTTAATCCCGGTGCCATGCAACATCCTTCGCGTTATAAATTTAACTTCATCGATCCCGGTGACGTCATGGCCATTGTAGCCCCCGGAAATCTCGATGACATGCAAATTTACAGTCGGTATTATAAAGAAAACGGTGTTGACTATATTTTCGATCCCGGCCAGGCGATACCTGCGTTGACAGGTGAGGCCCTTAAGACCATGATCAAGGGATGCCATTATTTAATTTCAAATGAATATGAGTTGGAATTGATCAAGAATGCGACCGGTATGAGTAATGACGATTTTCTCAATCAATGCGAAGCGGTTATCACGACACTCGGTGCCGATGGATCAGTGATTCGAACCACCCAATCCGAAATCCCTATCGAATCGGTTCCCGTTTCTGATGCAGTCGATCCCACTGGCGCCGGGGACGCGTTTCGCGCTGGCCTCATCAAAGGACTTATCGAGAAAAAACCATTGGCTGATGCCGCCCGCATGGGAACGGTTTGCGCGAGTTATGCCGTGGAAAAACAGGGGACCCAAGCCCATTCTTTTTCTTTGGGCCAGTTCAACGCCCGATATCGTGCTCACTTTGGATAAAAGAGGCCCCTGATTTCCTCATGCGTACGTTTTTCGAGCATTTTTTTGGTCAACTGGCCAAAATAGTAACCAAACATGATGTTCTGGTCATCAGCGGCATGACCGCATTGGTCATTCTGCTTTGCTTACCCTTGATGAAGATCCGTGTCGATTCCTCGATTGAGTATTATCTCAAAGATAACGATCCATCCCTAATTGCTTATAAAAAATTTAAAAACCTGTTCGGCTCAGACGAACGAATTGTTTTAGGTATCCGTTCTCCAAACATTTTTTCAGCACCCTTTTTGGAAAAACTTCGCGCCCTGCACAACTCCCTCGCATCAGGAGTCCCCTACACTCAAAATGTAAGTAGCATTTTGTCAGCGCCTATTTTCAAAAGTGACAAAGATAGTATTATTGTGAACACACTCCTAGATTCGTGGCCCGAAACCCCCGAAGCATTCAACTACACCCTCAACTTTATTCGCACCGCCCCTCTATACAGGAACCGATTTTATACCCATGATGAACTCTTTGCCATCCTCACATTATCCATCGACAGTCAGGCTGACCCCGTCAGCAAGGGATTAGAAGAAGATATTCTATCGGTGTTTGACACCGATCTTATCGAGTCGAATTCAAATCAAAACCTCGCTACCGAACCCATTACCCTTGGAAAAGAAAAAATTGATGAGGTCGTCAATGCCGTTCATACAATTGTCAACGAACATCAGGACAAGAACTTCCAAATTTATCCCACGGGTCTGCCTATTTATAATCAATTTGTACGACAGACGATAAAACACGATACCCTTCGTTTTATCAGTTTTTCCACGATTGCCATCGCGCTTGTTCTTTTCCTATTGTTGCGCCGGCTTTCGGGGGTTATCTTGCCATTTATTGTCGTTTTTAGCTCAATTGCGTCCACGATGGGGTTGATGGCCCTTTTTAACCGTCCCATGAAAACGCCAACAACCATACTACCTTCCTTTTTGATGGCGGTAGGGATCGGGGCCTGCGTTCATGTGATGACTCTTTTTTATATCTACCAAAAAAAAGTGCCTCCCGCCAGGAGGCCATTGCATCCACACTGAGCCACTCCGGTTTTGCAATTACCATTACCAGTTTAACCACGGCCGCCGGGCTTTTTTCTTTTTCAATGGCTGACGTTGCTCCGGTTGCAGATCTCGGTCTTTTTGCGGGGTTGGGGGTACTACTATCTTATTTATATGCAATAATCTTTTTGCCAGCCCTTCTATCCATAATCCCTATCAAGATCAGCCATGTAAGCGGCCGAAGGCGAATCCAAAACGGTATGCGTATTATTATTGATTGGTTCGCTAGGTTCTCGGTTTCCCACACCAAGTCTATCATTTTCGGTAGTGTGCTTATACTCTCCATCGCTTTTGTCGGTATTGCAAAACTCAAGTTAAGCCATAATCCGCTACATTGGATGCCGGAAAACACGCCCATCCGCCGTTCCACTGAGATCATTGATAAACATTTAAAGGGGCTGATCAATGTTGAAATAATGGTGGATACTGAGCGTGATGATGGATTTAAATCACTTGAAATCCTTCAGCGCCTTGACCAATTAAAGGGTAATTTGGATGCCCTTTCAACCCAGGAAGTTACAGTCGGAAATACCGCATCTATAGCCGATATGATAAAACACGCCCATTGGTCCTTAAATAACAACAAGGACCAAGCGTATCGGATTCCGGACGACCCAAAAATGCTCGCCCAGGAGTTGTTGCTGCTTGAAACCGGATCCCCCAATTTTCCCAATGAATGGGTAGACACCAGTTATCGCATCGGGCGCATGACACTCTATGCGCCCTGGGTCGATGCAGTTTCCTATGGCCGCTTTATTGAAAAAATCGAAAATCGGTGCCAGAAAATCTTTTCCGGCCTGGCAAAAATTACCATCACCGGTAACATTCCCCTCTTGGCCAGAACATTACATGCCACCATGCAAAGCATGATCAAAAGTTATGTGCTGGCTGGAGTGGCCATCACATTGATGATGATTCTGCTTATCGGAAAATTTAAAATTGGATGTTTGAGCATGCTTCCGAATCTGCTTCCCATTTTTATCGCCATCGGAATTATTGGGTGGATAGGGATGCCCATGGATATGTACACTATGTTGGTCGGTAGTATTGCGCTGGGAATAGCGGTTGACGATACAGTCCATTTTATGTATCATTTTCACCGTTATCATTCTATCACAAATGATGTGTCCCAGGCGGTTTCCATGACCATGCAGACCGCTGGTCACGCAATGCTGACGACTAGCATGGTCCTTACGGTTGGCGCCTCCGTGTTCCTATTTTCAACAATCACAAGCCTTCAAAACTTTGGCCTGATAACCGGCATAACAATTATACTAGCATTGCTTTCAGATTTCCTGCTGGCTCCGGCGATCATGGCGTGCGCCTATGGAGGAGAAAAAGCCAAGTGAAGCCATCCATGCTAATAGCGCTTGTTCTGGTCGGGCTTGTATCTTTTCAAATCTTGGCACCCTGCCAAGCACTTTCTGACCCGAAGATTGGGGAGCCCCCCGCGCCAGATATTATTAAGATTATGGACCAGGTATATTTACGCCCTAAAGGTAATAATATCGATAGCATTGTCGAAATGATACTTATCGGCAATAGCGGGAGTTCACGCATCCGTAAAATCAAAAGCCTTACCAGAGAGGATCACGAGAAAAGGCAGCGACTTCTTTTCTTTATAGAGCCTGCGGATGTCCGAAACACTGCTTTTTTAATAGATGACTATAAAGATCAGGATCAAAAAGATGCTCAGTGGATTTTCCTGCCTTCCTACCACAAAACCAAACGTATTGCTTCGGAAAGCAATGGTGGTTCTTTCATGGGTTCTGATTTCTCCCATGCTGATTTGACGACCCAGGTGCCAACTAATTTTACTTATCGGTTTATTAAAGATTCGCAGATCGGAACCCATCCGGTTTGGATTATCGAGGCAACACCCAAAGATGGTGAAATAATGCGGGATTACGGATATTCAAAATCATTGTTTTTGATCCGTAAGGATAATTATGTGACCATTCGTGCCGTCCATTGGTTATCTGGGAAGGACACCTTAAAATATATCGAGGTCAAACAGCTCGACTTGATTGACCACATTTGGGTTCCCATGGAAATACACGCAAAAACGGTAAAAAAGAAGAAAATTTTACATCAAACTGTTTTACGCATTAATTCCATCGCTTTTAACCAGCCCTTTCCCAAACAACTCTTTACCATTCAACGGCTTGAACAAGGGTTGTGATTTGAAGGAATCACTACTATTTTGTTTTAAAGTAGGAGGCAGCTTCTGATCTTGCCAAGCGTTCTATCATAATGATTATATCCGGGGCTGTAACGTGACTCGCGCGTTTTTTATTTTTTTTTATTGCTTTATTCTTACCATTTCCTCTGTGGTTGGTATCGCGGCTGAAAACCAGGTCGACACCGATGCGGTTTTAGAGGGATTTGATCTCCCCGGACCCGCGCTCCCAACGCTTAGACCATCGGAACCTACGGATAGCCCATCTGAAACCAAAACTGCCACACCTTTTTCCAGTCATGTTTTTGGATCACTGCGATTTGAAAGCATCTATGCCCTCCGTGCGCATTCTTCTTTTTCCAATAACACAGACTTCCACGGGATTACCAGTTTCAAACCCATCCTGGATCTGGGCATAGAAGCCCGCTATCGGAATCGACTGAGTGGTTTGATCCGTGGTCATGGATATTATGATTTTGCTTTTCGCTTTAACGGTATAGAGAAATACAACTCGGAAATTCGGGATGCGTATGGGGATGAGCTATCAATTGACGAAGCATATTTGACCGGCCACCTGACGTCAAAGTTAGACTTAAAAATCGGCCGACAAATTGTGTCGCTTGGAAAGGCGAGCCTGCTTCCCGTAATTGATCACCTCAATCCTGTGGATTTGCGAAAGCCGGGGCTGGTCGATATTGACTATTATCTCCTACCCGTAGGCATGAGCCGTGTTGATTTTTCTCATAACCACTGGCGTTTTACTGGAATAGCAACCCACGAATTTCGAACTGATAAATACCCTCCTTACGGTAGTGATTTTTATCCATTTACCTTCAATCTACCCCCGGTGGAAAACATTGAAACAGGGTTAGACCATCAAAGCTACGGGTTATTTGCCGGTGGCTTGATCAACGGCCTGGGTATCAACCTGGCCCTAGCCTCATTTCTCGATGAACAGCCTTTGATCGGATTAACTGAGGATATTTCATTACGGCGTGTAAACCGTCACCACCTCGTAGGGATATCATTGGATCGCGTCTTTGAAAGTTGGCTACTCAAAGCGGAAACAGCTTATAGTGACAATCGACAATTTTATGCCCTACCCAATCAGAAAGTATCTCAAATAGATACCTTGTTTGGCGTCGAGTACACAGGATTTAGGCACACCTTTATCACCTTTGAGCTTCTCTACCGGTATCTATACAACCTGGATTTGCCAACATCTGAAACGGATGGGTTGCCGGAAGAACATGGCTTGGTCTGGGCGTTAAGTCTATCTCGTCATTTTTTTCATGATTTACTGAAGCTATCTTTTTATACTTATAATCTTGGCCTCGACTTTTCAAATGGTGCCCTGTACCGTTTTGCCACTACCTACGCACTCACCGACCGTTTATCCATCGGCACAGGGGTTATCATATATCAAGGTGGGAATAACTACCTGATGGAAAACATCGGTAGCAATGACCGACTGTTTTTAAATGTATCCTATCGTTTTTGAAAAAAGTGGGGTTGTTTGAAACGACTGAATTATTCAGGTTGGTTTAGTCGAAGCAGGCAAGCCGCTCCCAAAAATAAAATTCTATGGACGCCAAAAGACCATCGTAACCGTAATAATCGTAAGAACCCAAAATGGATTAAGCCGGTCTTTATCAGGGCGCTCAAGCGAGCCATTCGAGTGTCAATTAGGTAGAGATTTGCAAATACATAAAAAACACCCATCCGGAAAGTAGCAGTGAATCCATACGATCAAGCATACCGCCCATCCGGCCGAACAGGGTGCCAAAATCCTTGACGCCATAATATCGTTTAATAAAGGATGCAAACAGGTCCCCGGCAGGTGCGGTTATCGAGAGCAGGATACCGGCAATGGTGATCTCAAAAAAAGTGAATTCATATAGTGCAAACCAGAATAAATACGCCGCCAGTACCCCGCCGATTGTCCCGAAAATAAATCCAGCCATGGTTTTATGAGGACTTAGCCTGGGAAAAGGATGCCGGCGCCCCAATAATTTGCCGCCTAAAGATGCCATCATGTCGTTGAGTACCACGACTGAAAAAGCGAAGAGGACAAACCGGAAACCGTTTGGCAGGGTTCGAAGCAAAATCCAAAATGAGAGAGAGGCGCCCAGGAGGATCGCAAGGGCGGGAAGCTGTAAAGGGGTGTTATAGCCAATGGAAATTAGAACCAGCAGCCCTGAGAGAAGGACAAAACTGCTTCCCAGCACCCATGGATAAGTTAGGTCAAACTGTGCCCAAAAGAGCCAAGGTACTGCCAGCACAAGCGTCAATAGATAGATTACGGGTAAAAAGGTCCCGCGACGCTCCAGGGTTGTCAGTTCGAAAATAGCGACCATACCGCTCATGACCATTAGTGCTAAAAAATAAAATGCGTCCACATAGGCTGAGCAAAGAAAAACAGGAATGATAAAAAACCATATATAAACACGAGACGAAAACCAGTTGGATCCTTTGTGCCGAAAAAGCAATCCGATCGGTATGGCGAGAACTGGAAAAAGTGACCATAACACCACCGTGCGAACCGCAATCTGAGAGACCTCCATTTTATTTTCGCCCTGCGATTTCGCCAACAAAATGGTGGCGGACATAGAGTAAGCGTTTGACGAGACTGATCACTGTAGCCAAACAAAGGCCCGCAAAAAAGAGGTTCTCTACCGTAATTTTCAATTGACCGAGTTTTAATGAGATCCCTGGCCAAAAACCGAGCATGAAACAACCCAGTACCAAAGCGACAAAGAGTTCCGCCTTGCCGCCACCACCATAATACCGTTGACCGAATGAGGCTTCGATCTGTGTCCCCAGATATCCGTTTAACAAAATCAGAACGATCACGAGAAGTCCGAAAATGGTATTTGCCCCGGGTGACAAGGATAAACCCACAAAGATAAAGATTTCTACGATACGATCAAAAAAATGATCGAGGAAATCACCCATTTGGGTCGTTTGATGATTCATTCGGGCAATAATTCCATCCAGGCTGTCACAGGTGCCCGAAAGACCAATCATAGCGGCTGCCATAATAAAGAAGGCAGGGTGAAGATGAGTTGCCAATAAAGCAATTCCCGCTAATACGCCCGTAATGAGAGAGAGAATCGTAAGTGTGTTGGGATGAACCCACCCAAACCGCCGAGCCAGCGGCGTAAAAAGGGTTATAAAAAACTGCCGCATAAAGACTCCGCCGAGATATTTGAACCTAATCTGAGCGGAAACCATATTGAAAATCGCCTTACCTGTCAAGCTTACCGGCCAAAGTGGCTGGTAGGATTCTGCGGATGGGCTTAAAATTCAATATATCAAAGCCATATCCTCATTCACCTTTTAAATCGGGGGTAACATAAGAAGTTATTTAAGCTCATATCCGCTTTTCTTTAATGTCGACAATGCCTTTGAAATCTGATGGTGTTTAACCACGATATAATTAGTGTTGTAAGTTGATACGGAAAATTTGGAAATATCGGCTCCTGCCACCATATTTTAAATACCTGGCTCGTCTCAAAATAGTGGACACACCAAACAGATAAGTTCTATGAGGCTGTGGGAGGAATACCACCATGGGAAACCGAGCGTCTTCGCCGGGAGCGGTGTATTTTAAAAAAGCCGTGGCAATCTTCTCGGAAGATCCGAACAGGTATTCGGATTCGTAGACGAGCGCCCCCCACTCAATGCAGTGTTGAGGAGATGTGCCGGGCTCTCCCGGTATCTTGTAGCACTTATTACCGATGGTTCCGGCGATACTGTCGAAAAAGCGGGCACCCAGGTCCACACTTTCACAATGGCTGAATTTAAAGATCGGTATCAACGCCCTTTCGGCTGATCCGGGTCTATACTGATCCGGGCATAGACTGATCCGGATCTATTGAACGCTTAGGGAGTCGTTGCCTGTTTCGCAAAATTGCCCAGTGCTTTGGTAATATTGGCGATGACTTTGTCACAACCCGATATCTCGTGACGCTTTACCAAATACTGTGGGTCATTATATGACAGCCAGACACCTCCATTTTTATCCTCCCAGATAAGGGCTTTTTGGGGAAGATCGATGGCAACACTTTGGGCGCACTGCATCAAGGGCGTGCCTGCTTTGGGGTTTCCGAAAATCACCAGCTGAGTGGGACGCAATTCCTTATCCACCTTTTTAGCCCCTTGGGCGTGATCAATCCGGGCAAAAACCGTCATGCCCTTGCCTTTTAAAGCAGACTCTAATCGATCGCCCGTCTGCTGTACACTGTGAACACTTTTAACCGTCACCAGGCCATTATCTTCGGCCAAAACAGGCGAAACGTAAAATATCGTTACCAATAATATCGAAAACCAGCGCATGAAGTTCTCCTTTTTTATAAAGACAATCAAACCAATATGTACTCATTTATATTTTAATATCTTAAAATCACTTTACAAGCCGTTAGCCAAGCGACACGATAAAAATAGACTATTACAAATCGTTACCTAAACCCGATCTTTGCGTTCACCGATCTAAGTATTCAGTGATACCAACACCGATGGGAATTACCAAAAGCATCAGGGAAATATAGATAAAAGCATTCCACCCACCAAGCTTGTAAACCATACCCGTACCGGTAATGCCAAGCCAGCCACCCAAGTAGTACAACATCACATAAAGCGCATTGGCCTGTCCCTGGCCGCTTGAAAGCCTTCTATTGAGTGCCCCCACCGCCGCTGCATGAATAGAAAAAAAGCCGGCGCAAATAGCCATCAGTCCCACAATAACAGCCATGACGGAAGGCACTATCAACAACCATAAAGCCACGGCCAGAACAGCACTTCCAAAAAGCAGGGTATTGCCACTTCCAAAGCGATTACTCATTTTCCCCGCCGCCGGCCCCATAAAAATGCCGACGACATAGGCCAAATATAACAGGGTGGCCATCTGGGTGGAAAAGTTAAAGGGTGGCGCGGTCAATCGGTAGGGGAGATAATTAAAAACCGATGAGAAAATAGCAAAACTACCCATGGCACAAAGGTAAATGCGGAGTATGTCCCATCGTTTCAATAGCGAAAGAATGCCGGTTGAATCTTCTTGGCGGCGGTTCTGTTTTTTCGGCTTCGGTAGTCCGCGCACGGCAATAAAGGTGGCCAGTAAGGTCAATATTGCGGCCGAAACAAACGCGTAACGCCACTGCGACGGGGGATGGATCCATCCCCCGAGCAAACGTCCGCATAACCCGCCCAGAACGGTAGCCGCCACATAGGAACCCATGACCACATTGAGCCTGTCCACAGGCAGGGTTTTAGCAAGGTAGGCCGCCAGGCAGGTGGTTAGCGATGGGATAAATAGTCCCTGTATAAAGCGGGCGGCGATCAGGATCCAAATATTCGTTGTTACCGCACAAAGCAGCCCGGCAAGCGCAACCAGTAATCCCCCCATCAGAATGATTGGATGAATCGGGAAGCGATCCGCTAAATAGCCAAAGGGAAGATTAGACAGGGCGATCCCTAAAATTACAGCGGATACACTAAACGAGGCGAACACCATATCCACTGAAAACGTCTTTTGCAAAATGGGCAGTACGGGTTGGGTGATGTAGATGTTGGTAAACGACGCGGCTACCAGCGAAAAAACAATGATCTGCAAGCGAAGATAGGTATTGGCCACCAAGGTCTAAGCCTTCCCTGGATTGTTTATTTCAACCCTTTATTGTATTCCATGCAAAAATGATATTGTTCTGACACCTTGGTTAATTGGTTGCAACCAGCCGTTTTCCCATGCTGATTCTTTTTTCGGTTTGGTACCCATTTGAAAGGTAAAATTGTTGAACCGGCTCATTGCCGTCCATGATTTGAAGGTTGACTTTGATACACCCTTTTTCCGAGAGCTTTTCTTCGGCAAAAGAGAGCAATTGTGACCCCAAACCCTGTTTACGGTATTTGGGTGAAACCGCCACCGAGTAAATCCAACCCCGGTGGCCGTCATAACCTGCCATGACCGTGCCGACGACGCCCTGGTCAGTCTCGGCAACGAAAAACAGCCCGTCCTCAACATCTTGTTTTTTATCAATGACCAAACTCGGCAAGTTGTGGTCTGCTTCGTAACCAAACACCTCTTCCCATAATGAAATGACCCGTTCTCTGTGTTTGACATTATCAAATGGTGTTATTTTGAAGTTCATCGGTTACAATGGCTCCGTTAACATTTCAACTTTAGGATTCTTCTCCGTCGCCCATTCATGCAACAGATCATCCATATATACTTTTATTTTTTGGGGTTCAAGATCAGCCGGAATCACGATGTCCCTTGCTTCACGCCGCTTCCCCTCGCCCTCATGAAAGAACGCAACCCACTGCCCGTTGATCCGCTCGATATCAATATATTTTCCAAAGGCTTTTAGTTTTATTATCTCTGCTGCCATCGGACCCACCCCTGTTTTGTTTTCATGGAAATGACGAAGAATCGCAAGAAAATTCATAAACATAAATTTCGTGCGCTTTTCCCAAAAAATCCGACATCATAGTTTTTTTTGCGCCCAACTTTTCAGCCACGCGTTTTGACGCTAGATTTTGAGGATGGATGATCGATATCAGCCTCTTTGGGTTTAATTCGTTTTCAGCATATTTTTTACACGCTCGAGCAGCCTCTTCGGCATACCCGCGATTCCAATACTCTGGTTTTATTCGATAGGATATTTCCATTTCCTCGTAGCCGTCAATTTCTTGGTGAAGCAAACCGGCGATACCGATAAACGCTTCTTTCTCCTTTCGTACCACCTTCCAAAAACAGTACCCATACTTTTTATACTGTTTTGATACTTCCTCGATCATTTCAACAGTCTCGGAATAACTAAATATTTTAGGAAAATATTTCATAACCCGCTTGTCGCCGGTTAGCTGGAATAAACGATCAGTATCATTTATATCGATCTTGGATAGAACAAGGCGTGGTGATTCTGTGATTATAGTCATTTTCAATAAATTACAGTTCTATTTCGGCCATTTTCTTGGGTTAAAACGGCGGATCGCGAGACCAGCAGTCGCGGTCTTCATTGCGATCCGCTGAAATAGAGGATAGTACTTCAGATCATACATCCTCAATTGATAATGGTTTTGGCATTTTTCCATCAATGTCTGAAATTCCATACGCCAAACCTAATTGAGCAGCAATAAACGGATTGCCCGATTTCTTCAACAATGAAGGGTCTTTATACATGGCAGCAATAACACGTCCTAGATATTGTGGTGATTCTGAATTTGATAAATCTAAAAATTCTGCTGCTCGCATCACTCTTTCTGTTCTAACAAGCCCCGGATAGAGTGAAATAACCGCGATATTATCTGAGAGCAAATCATGTGCTGTATCCGAAGTAAGCTTGTCTGTCGCGGCTTTTGAAATGCCGTAACAGACATTTCCGTTAAATTTCCGAGCGGCCCAGTGCGATAAATTAACAATCAGTCCATGTTTTTGTTTGACCATTATTTTTGCGGCATAGCGGCTCGAAACATAATGTGCTCTGACCCCCGCTGCAAACATCAAATCCCATTGCTCTATAGGCTGCTCCCAAAAGGACTTTTCCCATATATACTCACCCCGATCATCAAACATACACTCATATCCCCCCCATACATTATTTACCAGTATATCAATCCGCTGTTCTTTTTCTAGAATATCATCGAATACCTCTTTAACTCTATTATCGTCTGTGTGGTCGCAGTGAAGAGCAACCCCAATACCGTTCCCCTCATTTATTTCATTGGCTGTTTCTTGAATTGACCCTTCAAGACCTTGTACACCAGTCGTTCCCTCCTTCGTCCTACCTGTTACATAAACGGTTGCGCCATTTTCTCCCAAACCAAGAGCGATACCTTTTCCGATTCCTCTACTGGCCCCAGTTACAAGTGCGATTTTTCCTTTTAACGTCTTCATTTTTAGCTCCTATCTGCTACGGGTTAATAAAACAGACAGAGCTTACAAATATTGGAATGTTATTTCTTGACACTTTTTGCTTTTTTTAGCGGGAAACCGGAATTAAAATATCCACCTCACTTTTCTCCTCCCGCCCTGAAAATCGACTATCCACAACAATGATATCCAAATCCATTGTTGGCGTATATTCTGAACGAGGAAGCCAATTACCATAGATATGATCATAGGTCATTTCAATATTATCAATGCACCCTCGGTGTTTAAACACGGCGAAATCGCTCTTAGGAATATTAATCGTTTCGAATCGTTTTGGAATATTAATCGACCCTCCGATTTCAAAACCTGCATAGTAGTCAAAAACCTCATTATTTCTCATGTCAATATCGTGAAAACAGGCGCCTAAATATTGATGATTTTCCATATTGATATTTTTTGATCCATTCATTTCCCAAAACGCTTTCCATAATTGACCAATAGCACCAGTATCATCTCCTGAATATTTCAGACCGGTTATTGAAAATGCCGATCTGCTAATGACAGTAGGATTCGGGATCGCTTTTCCATTTGAAAGTCTTAAGTCCAAAGGGCCCATTTTGCATATGCCTTCAAAAAAGAACGCTGGTTTAATCTTACGAAATTGGGATGGCGTTAATGAAAACCTTTTTTTAAAAGTCCTAATGAAAGCTTCGTGCGAACCAAATCCAAAATCAAAGGCAATGTCAATAATACGCCTGTCTGTGTTCAACAAATCATGAGCAGCGTGCATGAGTCGCCGCCTCTTGACATATTTCAGGGGTTGTTCTCCCAAAAGCGCCTTAAATATTCGATGGAAATGATATTTGGATAGGGCACTTTTGCCTGCAAGCAAAGACAGATCGAGGTTTGTATCAATATGTGCTTCAATATACTCAAGAATCTGATTTATTGTATCGATGTGATTCAAGGCTGTTCTCGGGAACCTTTATTCATGTTTGTTTTTCTTTAACCATTTCCTCCGGCCACTTGGCCCGCACGTTTTCTTCGCCTTGGTAGTAACTCACTTTCGATTCGGATTCATACACTTCCAAATAGGGAAGAATGTTGATTTTATTTGAATCCGGATATTCACAAATATCAATCCCCACAGTTGTCCTCAGATCCATATAGATACACGGAACATCACCGTGGTTATACATCTGATGGGCACCGGAAGGCCCTTTTTCGAAAAAGATGACATCATTTTGATTCACCTCATTAAAACCATCCGGTGACCGCAGCATCGCTTTGCCGGACTGGATCACAAACAACTCCTCAGCGTTTCGATGAAAATGGTATGGAAAAGAAAATTGGCCCGGCTCCAGAGAACGGATATCGAATTCAAAATGGTTCGCGCCGACTATTTTAGCCAATCGCGGACTTGTTTTCCAGGAAAACTCTGGGATGGGGGCATCTTTGGATTTGAACTTTACGTTGGCTGTATTGAATACGGTCGGCATGATGGGTTTCTCCTTTGAAATATATCATAATCCCAACGGGTCATTTAACTTTTAGACTATAATCGAATCCCTTCGATGACGCAAATATTCTCCTTTGTGGAGATAATCCGGGCAAATTTGAACCCGCATGATTCGAGTAATGATTTGAATTCAGTTTTAGTCCGTTCGCGGCCACCCGTAGTAACCATCATTTCAAGGTCCAAAAGCTTAGCGATTGATGGCTGATTCCCGGGAGGGACAACCATCTCAACAATGATAAGCTTAGATTCCAGAGTCATCGCTTTGTGGCAATTTCTCAAGATTAAATGACATTGCTCATCCGACCAATCATGGAGGATATTGGACATCAGATAGCCATCACTGCCGGCCGGGATCTCTTTAAAAAAATCACACGCTACCGCTTCACAGCGGTCGGTAAGGCTTCGAGACTGAATTATTTTCTTGGCCTTCTGGATTACAGCGGGCGTATCCGCAACCACCCCTTGCATTAATGGATTGGCCATTAAGATCTCTGCCATCAATACCCCCAGCCCACCACCAACATCCGTCAGAGTCTGGATGCCGGAAAAATCATAAGCATCCACAATGACACGGTGAGAGCCGGCGGCTTTTATGGCATTGGCTTCATTAAACACATCGGCTGCACCCGAGTTTTTTTCAAGCCAGTCGGAAACCGGCATGCCATGCGCCATTTCAAAGGCGGTACTTCCGGTCTTCACACTGTCCAGAAAATATCCCCAAGCTTTATCACTCCAGTCTGAATTAAACAGTAATGCGAAGGATTTCATCGCCCCCTCTTTCAAATATTCGGCCATGGGCGTTAGTTCAAATCGCTGATTCTTTGTTTCGAAAAAAATACCGACACTCGCCAGGGCCCTCATCATCCTGTAAAGAAAGGGTGCATGCGACTGGCTTGCTTGGGCGAGCTCTTCAATACTTTTGGAACCTTCGGCCAGCAAATCTGCGATACCCAATTCTGCCGCTACGTAAATGGGTTTGCTTATCCATTTTCCGACAATATAATTCATCAGCTGTACAGGTGGGGGTAATTCATCAGGTTTCATTTTATCCTCCGATTTTGGTGTATGTTCGTTATGGGTTTCAACACAATCATGCAATCTACCCAGGGCAATCGCATTTATTTTTTAAATGACCGCATAGTCGCCCGGTGGTTTGTCCGCCCAGATATCCACAACACAAGGGGCATGGGCACCCACAAGGGGTGCCCCTACAGATGGAATCAACGTTAAAAAGCAATATTTTATTTGAATTGTTCGGGGGTTATTAAGGTTTGGTAGAAGCAGGATTCAGGGGTTTGCGCAGATCAATGGGAGTGGTAAAAGGGTAAAGGGTGAAAGGTGAAAGGGTGAAAGTTTAGGACATGATTACTGATTCATACAACAACGGTTATAAGATATCAACATCATTTAGATAACATTTAAGGTTGCTCTTACACGGCCAACGAAAACAAGCGTCCCGGCACTTGGTTGATCAAGTCAGCTACTTCACAATCTTGAGAATCTCCTTAAACAGTTCTCCCTCTGCCACTTTAAGCAATTCAAACATTGTGATTTCAACACTTGTCAAACCGACGCCCGCATCCCTCATTTTCTTTAGAGCGATTTTTTTATTTTCCACCGTTCTTGAAGAGACGGCGTCAGCCACAACTTGAACATCATACCCCAGGTTCACCAGATCCATGGCGGTTTGATAGACGCAGATGTGAGCCTCAATGCCGGTAATCAAAACCTGCTTTCGATCCAAGGCTTTCAGGGCCCGAATGAACCCGTCACTACCGCAACAACTAAAGCTCATCTTACTGATCGGTTGAGAATCGGACAGGATATCGGCGATTTCGGGGATGGTCGGCCCCAGCCCTTGCGGATTCTGTTCGACCCAAAGCGTTGGGATTCCTAAAACCTGAATGCCCTTGATCAGTTTCCGCATGCTCGTAAATAGAGCCTCCTTGTCATGCATCTGTTGGGCTAAATTGCCCTGTACATCAACAATCAGCAGTGTGGTATTTTCTTTTGTAAACATGTCATTTCCTTTCGTTGATTCAACGCTTTAGAATTGTGCATGATCCCTGATAAATTTTGACACTCGTTCACCGTGGGTCATGGCAACTAAATGGCCGGCCCCTTTTATAATTTCCACATCCTCTTTAGGTGGAAAGATGACCTTGTCCGCCGCACCGTGGATATGACAGATATTGCAATGGTAGTTTCCAATCCCTTCCCACTTGAAGATGGCTTTGCACATCGCCTTCATAAAACGGCTATCGGCCCTTTCGAACATAGCAAGAAGGTTATTATCACCAATGTTCATTTTGCCGACAACAAAGCTGGAAAAATTCGATGGGTGCCTTTTCAGTTTTATTCCTTAATAATTTGAAGACAGGATTCATGTACTTTGGATCAGTGGCGCTACCGATTAAAATGACTTTTTTGATATTTAGAACTTTCGCAATTTGAACAGCTATCATCCCGCCCAATGAAGACCCGCCCACCACCGTATTCTCTGTAATCTGGTAGTATTCTATGACGCTCTCGGCGACATCTTCAAGGCTGCTTTCTCCATTATATGGTGGCCAATCGGCAAAAGTAACCCCCGATAAATTTTCGTAAGCGCTTCTCGGGTACATGGTGGCGTCCGCCCCCATGCCTGGGAGAATGATAGTTTTCATTAATTCTACACCGTCTTGGAGAGAGTCACCGCAAACTGCGGACTAACAAAGCACTAAACAGGGACGTAAAAAGTGATTCGAAGCCGATTCACAGCCCGAAATTTATGTCAAATGACACCAAGGAAAATGCACTGCTTTCGCCAACTCACTTGAGAACCTGGGTTAGCCCTGCTTATTGTTTTTCAAGAATCTTTGGTTTTTCAATGTAAGGGTTGAAAAAAAAAGTAAAGCCAGCGTCACGCAATTTGATATATTTTTTTGTATCATCTTCCCCAAATTCTTTTCTAAGCATGAAAATGTTGACTAATTCGGTGTTAAGTTCATGTTGATTAAAATCTAGAAAATCAATACCAAAGCATTCAGCCAACTTTAGGCTTTTCTTTTTACCATTGCTATAGAATATTGAATCTACAATTACATTTTTCCCCTCTTGGGTGTTTCTGTAATAATTTTCATCTTGTTCAAGAAAATTTGCTATCTCGGGTGAAAAGGGCCCGAATGCCGTCACCCAAGCGTCAATACCATGGTCATATTCCGAGTGTTCTGTTGAACATTGTTCGCCATTGTCATAATATCTACTGATAAAAGTAGAAGGATCAAGATCACTTTTGTGCATTATTGAGTAAACTTCAGTCCGATCAGAAATTTCATCGCCCTCAATATTGAAGCAATCAATAAAATTTATATATTCGCAATCATTCTCATCCCCAGCGTAATCATGTGCATCTTTTTCGGCCTTCTTTATTGCCCAATCTGAATTTTTGGCCTGGACAACAATGATACGCTCTTCAAATATGGTTTTATTCTCTTCTCTTGCGAGATTGTAATGCACAAATAGACATTTTATACCAAACCAAGACGTTTTAGATTCCATACCTACCCATACCTCAAAGCATCAATGTGATTATTCGGAACGGGATAGCCTTACATATTTAATGTTATCCACCGTTTCTAATCTCCAAGTCCCTTAAAAATTCACTCGCCGGAACCATAGTGGCGGCATCTTTTGTCTTTTTATGTTTCAATTTGTAAACCACCTGGTAAAGGCTCACATCTTTTAAATACCGGTGAAACCGGAAAAGTGACGGAGAAAAGCGGTCGTCTTTTACCTTGACTTCGATCATCAATTTGGGTTGGTTGTCCACAACCACCAAAAAGTCGACTTCATGTTTTTCTTTGTCTCGGAGGTAATGAAGGGCCACCCGGCTGCCGGTGGTATCTTCAAGAAAGTGTAACTCCCGTAACAGTGCACAGGCCACCGTGTTTTCGAGTTTAGCCCCAAGCCCCCCTTCCACGGCGCCGGTATCGTACAAATAGTATTTTGGTTCTTTTAATAAGCTGCGGGCAATATTTTTATGATAGGGGCGCACCGCAAAAATAATGTATAGGTTTTCCAGGATCTGCAGCCAGTGCTTGACGGTATGAATGGACACCTGAAGATCATTGGCCAGCGATGCATAGGAGGTCGTTGACCCGACGCGGGTTTTTATCAGATCGATCAAGATCTCAATGGATTTGATATCCCGCACACGCTCTAAGTCTAAAAGATCTTCCCTGACAATCGTGTCGGTGTGGATGCGTCGAAAACGCTTGGCAAAGGCTTCACTCTTTTTGAGATACGGCTCAGGAAAACCGCCTAGTTTAATCAGATTATCCAAGGCTTTATCGGCACTTTCCTCTGAATTCTGACAGATCTCCTTAACCGTCAACGGGTGGAGACGATAAGAAAAAAAACGGCCGGCCAGAGATTCCCCCCCTTTCTTATAGGTATCCAATCGAGCCGACCCGGTAACCAGTATCGGAGGGGAGATACCCTCGGTATCGTAAATCCCTTTAATCCAAGACTTCCAGTTTTTCATTTTGTGGAGTTCGTCAAAAATGACCAGATTGGTTTCCCTGTGCCATTCTTCGGCATGGATGACTTGCCGATCGGAAGTCGCATCATAATTCAAATAAACGTGTGACGGCGCCAGTTGCACCGACAGTGTGGTTTTGCCAACCTGCCGTGGACCGGAAAGGAGGATGATCTTATCTCCGAGATCTTTACGGATATGTTCTTCTAAATATCGTTCCATATGACCATTATGAGCCAAACTTCATAAAAGTCAAGACTATTCTGAAGTTTGGTTCATTATAGCCAGACGCTTAATTCATATTTACCGAAGGATACATTCAAACCTTACATCAACCAACCATCTCAACCGTTTCCTTAAGTTTTGGAAATGCCCCATTCGATGTCACTTGCCTTAAAAGCGGGAAAAGTCAGTCTGATAAAGAGCCCTTTTTTGCGCATTTCTTCTCTGACGTTGGGGGCGACAGCACCCCATGCCGGAGCGATGCCAACGCCCACTTTTTTGGCCGAGTCAATAAAGGCCGATTCTTTATCACCTGAAATATTTCCCAGTGTAAGGGGCGCAAAAAAACCACCGCTGATTTCAGCAGGCAATATGCCGGGAAAGTGGGTCATCATGGCTTTGTTCAACATATCCATTTTCGGTTTATATAGTTGGCACAAAAATTTAAGAAAATCGCCATACTTTCCGGATTCTATAAAATCAGCCACAAACGCTTGGGTGGGAAGATTGGGATTAATGCGCGTATTAGCGATAATATTTGTCAGATGCGCCACATAATGATCGGGGACAATCATGTAACCGCATTTGGTTCCCGGTGAAATCGTTTTTGTAAAAGAACTGGTTAATATGGGCCCCCATTCAGAAACAGCGATAGGTTCATTCGATTTTCCATCATATCGAAGATCCTGATAACAAACATCCCATACACACAAAATTTTATTTTCCTTGCATAGTTGTTCAACAGCCTGGCGGTTATCGGCTGTATAATTGATACCCGTGGGGTTCTGATGAAAAGGAATGCCGTAAAAAACAGCACATTCCATCTTTTTCACCACATCTTCCAATTGGGTCAAATCAATCCCATTCGGTGTTAATTTCACGCCCACCAAATTGTGTCCATAGCGCTTGGCATCAAACAGGACCCTATCGTAAGTCGCTTCCTCAACAATGATGTTGCTATGCAAAGGCAGAGATTTAAAAAACAGGGAAATGACCTCCAAGCCGCCATTTCCGACAATAACCCGGTCCGGGCTGACGTCGTGCATCTTCCCGATCAATTCACGCAGGGGTTTAAATCCGGAAAAATGGCCATATTGAAGCACATCCGTTCCATAAAACCGAATCACCTTTTCGTATCCTTCCGATGCCATGGGAATGAGGTGTGCCAGGGCTTCTTCGGAAGGAACACCTCGGAGGAAATTGATCGACTGGCTCTCACCTTTTCCCATCATGATATCATCCTTTCTATGGTTTATAGAGATTGCGTTTCATCACTTGTTTGTCGCGTGCTTTGGTTATCTTTTATCAAATCTTCAATTTGAGCCTGACGCAGAGATTGGGCAAACTGGGACGTTTTGGGATTGGCTCATTTGTTTTGAATGCTCACCACTCAAACGAGCGCATTTTTTTTCTTTTGCTACTTTTGCCAGATAAACGAGCGCTTTTCTACCAAGGCCCTTTCCCTGATAAGCTGGTTCAACATATAGGTCATCGAGATGTAGGCCTCGCTTACCTGTTGTGGTAGAAATTGTGTCGTAATAGACCGCAAATCCACACGGCTTGTCATTCATATGCAACATTATTGCTTTGGCCGTCGCCACTTTTCCCAGCAGGTTCGCCTCAATATCTGATTGGGTATTCGCTTTGGAGGCTAACGGGCTCATCACATGCCGTAAAAGCCGCAAGGCTTTTGTGGTCAAGCGCATGAAGGACTTTATCTAATTGATTTAACATCACAAATAAAAATCCACCCAACAGAGGGGGTGGTATTAAGTTTACCCCTATAAGGGGGTAAGCCTGTCTCTTGCCCCCTGAGGAGGCGAGATTAATTGTCCCCAATTTTGGCGATGGTTATTTTTCTATCTTTTTCTCTTGTGCTTCTTGGTACTTAACATATTTCCGTATTCTATCGGCATCAAGGCCAACTGTATCAACACAGTAACCTCTGGCCCAAAAATGATTACCCCAATAGGGCTTTTATCTTTAAATTGCGAAATCTGATTGAATACACGTATTGCCGTACGTCCCTTGACGATGCCCATATAGTCAGATATCGAAAACTTAGGCAGCATGCATAACCACTAAGTGGACATGGTCAATCTGGACATTTAACTCAACGATTTCGCAATCTTTTCTGTTCGCTAAACATCCTTATACCGTTTGTAACTTCTGTAGCGACAGCACCTTCGAGAATTCTCAAACGATATTTGGGCGTCCAAACCATATGATACTGGCAATGCCAAATTGTATGTGATAACTTTCTGAATCGGCTCATTTTTTACTCCTTTCCTATTAGTTGTGGGGACAACTATAAGATGAAGTAACTTATGAGCCGACTCTGTTCAACCGGCAGAGCCGTTGAACTCTGACCACCCCCCAAGGGGGTGGTTTTCTATGATAGAAATAAACTATTGACATTTACAATCATATAACATATAGTTCTCACCAATCCATATTCATGGAGGTGGATGGTATCTTACCATCGGGGCCGAAAGGCCCTTTTTTTATACCTAAATAAACTTCTTCCCAAATATTTTCTCATGATGTTGATAATATTTTGACTGCAAAATCCCAATGATCTTTTTCGCAAAGGGGGCTAACGGTTTATCAAGCAATTTGTTTTCAGAAAGAATTTCATTTCTGCTTGGATGTGCTATCAGATCAGCCAACTGAAGACCGGATATATTATTTGACTTCGGCTTTACTTTCAACTGTTTACTGGTGAACACTTCGTGGAATCTTTCCTGGGGTATAAACTGCGTACCTTCTTGCCATAATTTCAAGAATGATGCTTTAAGGCGTTTATCCTCCTTTCCGCCCCTTGATTCAGCCATTACGTCACCTTGCTTTTGTTTCTGCTCCAGAAAGAACGTGTATCGCTCAAGTAGCAAGGCGAGACAATAATGATAAGGATCATATCGCCAGACCATATAAGTGTCTTTATGTGCCTTTTTATCGAGACAGACAGTTACAACGGAATATTCCCATTTTGTTAACAATCCCAGAAGCTCTTTATCAAACTGTCGTTTAACCTTCTCATCTTTCAAGGCCTTAAATGGGTATTTGGCATTAACCAATTCTTTTCGATGAAGAATTATAGGATCGTCTGGATGAGATTTAAAATATTTGACTTTCAAATTTTCAATATCTGGAAATAGAACTTCAGAAATGTAACCTAAGTCGATTACCACGCCGGTTAGGCTTAAAAACCGATGAAGTGGATTTTCAGAACTTTTTAAATCTGAATTTCCGACTTCATCTATGTACATCCTATATTTCATAAGATCATTCTATCCTATATAACCAGTTAATATCCAGACCTCGATATAATGCCATTTATAATGATACCCGCCTATAACGTATCCACCACAGGTGGATTGAGTTTTCTTAAAAAATGATCACGTTTTACTCACATCACACTTCATCAACAAACATCCCCCCTCATGCGGAATCAGTTCATGTGAGTCCAGAGATATTTCCTCCGCGACTTCAAAACCATTTTTCTGATAGACTCTTTGCGCCTTTACGTTGTCGGTGAAAACAATGAGGCTTAAAAACCGGTATCCGCCTTCATGGGCCTTTTGCTTGGTTCGTTCGATGAGCTGGCTGCCGACCCCTTTTTTTTGGTAAGCTTCGTCTACACAAAGGGCATCCAGAAAAAGGCTTTGTTCGATATTCGCTGTGTAAAAAGGCTGTAGGTGAGATAACCTATCCGGCGGGAAAAACTGCGCCATCTCTTCGGTAATATGATGATATTCTGATGGGAATGACAGGGCCATTCCCACGACTTGACCGTTCTCTTCGGCCACAATGACGTTATTGTAGGAATAGGGTTCATCATCGCTTTCGAGATTGTAGGCGATTATTTCAACCGGCGATTGAGCGGGTACCAATCCGTAAAAAAGGTATTCGATGACCCCCCCGGAGGCGATGTTGATTAACGCTGCGATACGTGAGCAGTCCCCTTTTTTTCCGATTCGATAGTCAATATCCAAGTTTTCCCTTTCCGTTAATAAATGACTCAATTTTTGAGACACTCGGAAGATGAGCCACATACAAGATGAAGGCTCTCAACTATTCCCGCCCTGCCGGTTTAGAACGGAACGCTTTATCAGCTGCCCATCCTTCCGTAGCCGAGTCAAAAACATCAAATTTGGGAATGTACGGCTTGATATCCAACAGCGGGGTTTGGTTCAATACATCGATCCCTTCGACCTCGAGCCGATTGTCATCTCTTTTGATCAGCTTAACGATGGACATGCCGATCCCGTTAGGGCGGCACGGATGCCGCGACGCATAAATACCGTGGGGCGTTTCGTCCAAAAAAGTGGGTCGCACGTATTTGATCTCGCCGGCGCGGTCAAAATGATAAAAAAGATAAATGTGGGAAAACCCTTCAATATCCTTTAGCCCTGCGGCATGTTGGTTGAAGACTTCGATGGTACCGGGCGTGTTATTGGCATATACCCCTTGAATGGGGCACTCCTCTTTTTGACTAAAGGGCGTGTGAATGATGCCAATGGGTTCGACGGTTATTTTCATGATTTCCCTCTATATCGCATACTGTTCATGTCAGCCTTGAAGTGGGCAACAATGGGTTGGTATAAATCTGCTTTAAAATAAGTATTGTATGGATGGCATTTGGAAAGCAAAAGAAAACTGATATCCGTGTTCAGATGCGGTACTTCTTCACTCAAACAGTCAAAGTTTCCGCCGCCCTTGGAGATAATAAGGTCGGCCGTTTCCACCAGATCCCTCACCTTGGATGAGCAGCGCTCTAAAATGGTGCCCGGCAGCGGGCCGTCAATGCCGTTTGCCAATACCGGCGCCGCACTTTCCAACCCGACTTGTTTGGCCTCATTCAGGGTGGCATCGTTTAAGGTCGGCATATTTCTTACGACGAAAACGATATCCGGATCGCAAAACTGCCGTAAGGTATTCACCAATAGTTTATCCAAAACAATTTCACCGGCATTGTCGGTAAAGTAGACAATCCGTTGCGCACTAAGAAGCGCTTGACGTAAATTGGCGTACGCTTTTTCAGACACTTCTACTTTTAATCGCTCATTGATATCGTTTTCGATATCTTCGGTGCCTTTAGGCAACATAAAGTCGATGGTGTTACCGATGATCGCCAGCTTGACGGCCATGTAAAGCGGATCCGGAGCCTGGTCAATACGTTTTTCGAAAGGAGCATAAAGACCCATTACGGTCTCGTTTAATTGTCTTTTTTCTTGGTAAAACGGGTCCGGGTTGTTGACGTAAGACGATATGACTATCATGATCTGCTCAATGGTTTCGGGGCTTGTGCGATCCCGGGTGTGTTGGTTGAATAAGTCGAGATCCAAAATCTGCCCAAACAGTTCTTCCTCCTGCGCCTTTTCCAAATCGAGTTTCCGAATCGCCCCAAGAGCCATCCGAAAGATGCAGTCAACGCAATCGGGTTGGATTAACATTTCATCCACCTCCAGTAATCATCGCCACCCCACCTGCCACAACGATGGCCGCAGCCACACGTTGCAGCCAGGGCCGTTCGCCCAGAAATAAGGTCCCGATCAAAGCCGCCATAATAACGCTCGATTCCCGCAAAGCTGATACCGCGGCCATGGGGGCGAAATTGACCGCAAAAATGACGATACCGTAAGCGATCACCGAGCAAAGCCCGGTTCCGGTAAATAGTTTCCACTCCTGTTGAAACAAAACGACCATTCCCCCCCGACGACGATACAGCACAAAGAGCACCACCGGGAACTCCAAAAAAAACAACCAGGCGATGTAGCCGAAAGGGCTGCCCGACAACCGCACACCAACACCATCGGACACGGTATACCCGGCGATAATCACACCGGTGCCCATGGCATAAAAAAGCGCCGCGGGGTTTTGTTTGAGCGATGATTTTTGGAAGATGGCGATACTGGCAATACCGATGGAGGTCACCACTACGCCGATAATCGCGGGAAGGGAGAGAACCTCACCACTGAATATCGCCGCACCCATCGCCACCAGAACCGGCGCAAATCCCCGGGCCAGAGGATAGACCTGACTTAAGTCACCAAATCGATAGGCCTGGTATAGAAAGGTGTAATATAGATAGTGAAACAGGGTCGACCAGGCAATGGCCGGCCAGCTTGCAGCGTCGGGTGCCGTTACAAATGGAATCACCAGCAACCCGGCCAGACATTGGGTGAAGGCCACTGCCGATATAACAAACAATCGGTCTGAAGCTGTCTTTACCAGGGCATTCCATCCGGCATGAAGGAATGCGGCCAGCAGTACCAGTATGGCAATCTCAGCGGTCAACAAGGGCCCTTTCATAAATGGGTTGATTCTTGCCGGTACGGCCCTTTTATCAATATTTAGCTAAACAATGTCAAGCTGCTGGGTCAAGCTGCTGGGATAGTTTAAATGGCTTTCGGCCAACAAGGGTCCGAGTGAAAATGAATAAGAGAAATCTATTCATATCCCATCCGCTCTCTTACTTCTCGAAACTGAGCACGTATTCGTCCCGCTGAAACCCCCATAGCGATCGCTTGCACGGTTCCGATTTCCGTATCGGACAACCCCAGTTCTTTGGCCACGCCAAAGAAATGCTCCATTCACGGATAGCATCCGACGGCAAAGGCTGCCGCCAGTTGAATCATCACCGTTGTTCTGGCATCAATGGTACCGTTTTCAGCAGTGGCCGCATAAAAATCAGTATACTTTTTTTCCAATTTTTCGGGCAGCATACAGACCTCCATCACGAAATAAGGGGGATGACCGTGTCCATGGTCATGAAGCCACCGTTTTCCCCCTTAATTATTTTAAACCTATATCAAATGACGGGTACATCCACCACCCGCCCGACTTGAGCGTTTATCCAACCCCCTGATCCACCATGGCATCGACCACACGCCGAAACCCGGCAATATTGGCCCCCATTGCATAGTTATCGGGTTCGCCAAACTCCGTGGCTGTATCCAGACACTGTTGGTGGATGTTTTTCATGATAACCTTGAGGCGTGCGTCCACCTCTTTGGGTGACCAGCTAAGCAGCATGCGGTTTTGAGCCATTTCGATACAAGAGACGGCAACACCACCTGCGTTGGCGGCCTTGCTGGGTGCGCAAAGGATATTATTATCCTTAAAAATATCCGCAGCCTCGGAAACCGTCGGCATATCAGCCCCCTCGCACACCAATTGAATGCCGTTTTGAATCAAATGCTCTGCATCCTTGGCATTGATCTCATTTTCCATGGCACAGGGAAAGGCGCAATCGGCCGGATGGTTCCAGATCGGATTGGCATCCGCACTGAAGTCCACCGGCGTGAAAGCCGCTTCGGAATACTTATCCACATATTCACTGATTCGGCCCCGGGTCATATTTTTCAGGCGTTTGACAAACGCTCAGTTTCCCGGCATCAATGCCTTCTTCATCAAAGATGTACCCGGAAGAATCGGAAAGGGTCACCACCTTGCCACCCAGTTCGATAATTTTTTCAACCGTATGCTGGGCCACATTACCCGAACCGGAAACCAGGCAGAGTTTCCCTTCCAGGGATTGATCACGAGCCGCCAGCATTTCCGCAGCAAAATAGACTACTCCGTAACCGGCAGCCTCCATACGCACCGGGCTCCCCCCCAACCCAAACCTTTTCCGGTTAATACCCCGGAAAACTCTTTGCACTGCCTTTTATACGCCCCGAACAGATACCCAATTTCCCGAGTACCCACGCCGAGTCCGCCGTCCGGCACATCGACATCCGGGCCGATATGATGGGCCAGCTCCGACATGAAACTTCGGCAAAAACGCATGACTTCATTATCGGATTTACCCTTGGGCTCAAAATCGGACCCACCCCGGCCACCACCGATAGGAAGCATGGTCAAAGCATTTTTGAATACCTGCTCAAACGCCAAAGATTTAAAGATGCTGAGGCTCACGGATGGGTGAAAACGGATACCACCCTTATAAGGCCCGATGGCACTGTTCATTTCAACCCGATACCCTCTGTTAACGTGGACCTGGCCATGGTCATCCATCCACGGCACCTGAAAGATAATGGTTCGCTCGGGCTCTGTTAGTCGTTCGATGATACCCTGCATCTCAATCTGGGGATTATTTTCGATCACGGGCTCAATCGAAACCAGCATTTTGTCAACAGCCAGATGAAATTCCGTCTCTTCCGGATTATTACGCTTTAACATATTCAGTACGTCGGTCATGGCACACCTCCCGTATTCATTAAAATGTCAGGTGTTTACGCGTCAATAATTTTAAGCGCTTCTTCGCGATAGGCGTCCATGACATACGGGATGCCGGTGATCTCAGCGCAATCTTTGGTCAAAGAAAACAGATCGTTGCGGCTGATATGCTCCACCCCCCAGCTGCGCGATCCGGCCATCAACTGCTGCAAACCCACCTTGATTTTATCGGAAACATTGTAGATACCGATGGCGCCCAGCGGAAAGTTATCCACCTCGGAGCCGTATTTTTCCTTTAGGACTTCGTAATTCATGAAAATTTCCTCTTTGGAGAAACCGAATTTAGACACGGTGGCGGGCAGGCCGCCGTCTTTTCCCATCAGCCATTTTTCGGCGTTTTTCCCTACCATCCCCGGAATCATCAATGCCCGTCCCATGCAGACCGCCTTACAATAGGGTGCGCCCAGGGCCAAAGCCTTAAAGACATGGTCTTCGGAAGAAAAGCCTCCGGCAAAGGCGATATCCGGCACTGGTTTGCCTTTTTGGGCCAGGCGCGCACACATCTCATAGGCCATGGAGTGCAGGTAAATGGCCGGAATGCCCCATTCGGTCATCATACGCCACGGGCTCATCCCCGTGCCACCGGGCGCGCCATCAATGGTCAGCAAATCGATACCCGCATCACTGGACCAACGAATCGCCATGGCCAGCTCCCGCATGGGATACGCACCGGTTTTCAGGGTGATCCGTTTGGCGCCCAGAGCGCGGAGCCGCTCCACCTCTTTCATAAACCCTTCCTGGTCAATAAAGCCCAGACGGGAATGGCGTTCGAACTGTTTTAATGGGCCGGCTTTAAATGCCGCCTGATGCGCGGGATCTTCCGGATCGGGGGTGACGATATATCCCCTTTTCTTCAGCTCCAGTGCGCGACTCAGAGAATTAACCTTAATTTCCCCGCCGATACATTTGGCACCCTGGCCCCATTTGAGTTCAATCGTTTCAACGCCCAGGTTTTCAAGCACGTATTCGGCCACACCGTTGCGCGTATCTTCCACGTTCATCTGTACCAGAATATCGCCATACCCCTCATGATAACGCCGGTATGTTTTGACGCGACGATCCATTTCAGGCGACTTCACCACTCTACCGTGGCTGCCCAGTTCAAGTTCGGGGTCGATACCGCATACATTTTCTCCGCAAACCAGGCTAATACCGCTGATAGCGGCCCCTATGGCAAAATGTTCCCAGTTGCGGCGGGCGATTTCCGTGCTGCCCAAAGCGCCGGTAAAAATCGGCACTTTCATCTTCACTTTGTTGGTGACGCCATATTCGGTCTCGGTATTAACGGTGGGAAAGGTCGCTGCATCCGGATCCGCCGCCACGCCTTTGGCCCCCAAAGCGTACCCCATGATATTTAAGTGGGAATAATCCACCGGGTAATCTTTATCCGCTCCGGCGGTGACACTCCCGAAGGGACCCGGGTAGAGCAATTCCCGCCCCCTGAAAGTGGCCTTAAAGAGATCACAATTTCCCTTGCAGCCATCCAGGCAGCGGCTGCAAATGCCGGACTGGGGGGCCACATCCCGTGATCGGTTTTTGGTTTGAAGGGCCTCGTTGGCGTTGGCGCGTTGCAAATTCATTCATTACCTCCCTCGTTATGAAAAGTTTCAGCGATCCTTCCAAAAGCCTCATTGAGACTGCGTTTCGTTACAATGAAAAAGTGAGACAAAAGATCGATATAATCGATAAAAATAAACAAGATGTCAATATTTGGCGCGGCTATGAGGCTTTGACCACCATGGGCTGTGGTTTAAAGCCGGTATTTATACTATTGGAGCAAAAAATGCCACCGAATGTTTTAATACTAGCCCGGAAATCATCCGACATTGTGGTATTTAATGGTTGTATTTGCCAAGCATAACAAATTGGGTTAAGTAAGCATGCTTATCAACCCTTATATATTTACCTGCATACATAAACAGGAGAAGCACGACCATGGGCGGACTTTTCGGTGCCACATTAACAAAAGATTGTGTGAGCGACCTTTTTTATGGGACGGACTACCACTCCCATCTCGGAACACGCCGCGGAGGACTGGCGGTAAAAAATGCCGACGGATTCAAGCGATCCATCCACAATATCGAAAACAATTATTTCCGGTCCAAATTTGAAGACGACATTTCCAGTTTTCACGGCAACCAAGGCATCGGCGCCATCAGTGATACGGAACCCCAGCCGCTCCTTGTCAGCTCGCATCTGGGCAACTTCGGAATTGTTACCGTGGGTAAAATTAATAATATGGATGCATTGCTTAAAAGAGCCCACGGCAATCGGCAACACTTTTCGGAAACCACCGGCAAGGGTGAAACCAATCCCACGGAAATGGTGTCCATGCTCATCAGCGAAGAGGACTCTTTTGAAAGTGGCCTGATCAAGGCCCAGGAGCGAATCCAGGGCTCATGTTCCATTCTGCTGCTCACAAATAAGGGCATCTATGCCGCCCGGGACCGGCTGGGCCGAACGCCTATTGTGATTGGAAAAAAGGAAGAAGGTTATGCCGCAGCGTCAGAAAGCAGCGCCTTTCCCAACCTGGACTATGAGATCGATCGGTTTTTAGGTCCCGGAGAGATCGTCCTCTTGACGCCGGATGGCTGTGAACAGCGCCAAGCGCCCGGCAAGGCCATGCAAGTCTGCGCTTTTTTATGGGTGTACTATGGGTACCCTGCCTCAGAATACGAAGGAATCAACGTAGAGTATACCCGCAACCGATGCGGTGAAGCGCTGGCCATAGACGATGATATCGATATCGATTGTGTGGCCGGCATCCCCGATTCGGGCATCGGCCATGCCCTCGGATACGCCAACAGCAAAAAAATTCCTTACGTGCGGCCTTTTGTAAAATACACCCCCACATGGCCGAGAAGTTTTATGCCCCAAAATCAGGAATTGAGAGATCTGGTGGCACGAATGAAACTGATCCCCATTCGCAAGTTGATCGAAGGCCAAAAAATCCTCTTTTGTGAAGACTCGATCGTTCGTGGTACCCAGCTAAGGGAAAATATTCAAATTCTTTTCGACGTGGGGGCCAAAGAAGTTCACATGCGCCCGGCATGTCCGACCCTGGTCTACCCGTGTGAATTCATAAACTTCTCCACTTCCCGCTCAACCCTCGACCTGGCCGGACGAAAAGTAATCAATCAACTGGAAAATGGTCAAGAAACGGATATCAGCCCCTATGCAAAATCGGACAGCGACGAAAACCGGCGCATGGTGGAAGGCATCGGGAAGGATTTAAAATTGACATCGCTTAAATACCAGAAATTGGAAAATCTGGTTACCGCCATTGGAATGCCTAAAGAAAAGCTTTGTACGCACTGCTGGGACTGTTCCAGCTACTTTTAATGTTTTCGAACCTACCGCACTGGTATGGCAACCCTACAAGGCCTTAACCGACAGCGGTGGAATGGGTGGTTGTTTTCATGTAAGGCGTTCGGCGATGCGCCGATTATGACGAACCTGTAATAAATAATTCCAAAGTTGCGAGATAATCATACCGGCCAGCATTAGCGAACAGCCGAATATTTCACGCGACGAAAGCACTTCGTTTAATAAAAACCAACCACCGATTGCCGCAAAGACCGTTTCCAGGCTTAAAATGATGGCGGCGTGGGCGGGGTGAGCGTTTTTTTGGGCCACCACCTGCAGCGTATAGGCAATTCCCACGGATAAGACGCCGCTGTAAATGATGGGTATTGCTGCTTGTAAAATCCCTGAGATATTAATCGTTTCGATAATTAGGGCCACGATAAAACTCAATACTGAACAGATAACAAACTGAATGAAGGCGATCTTGACTGGATTGACACGAGGTGAAAGCCAGGCAATGATCAAAACATGAATGCTCCAGAAAAAGGCACTCAGAAATACCAAAAAGTCACCGTATTGAATGGTGAATTGCTCGGTCATGCTGAGGAAATACAACCCCACGGCAGCCAACCCCGCCCCTATCCATGTACCGCCGTCGGTATGCTGTTTTAGAAACAGGCCGAATATCGGAACGATCACCACATAAAGCCCGGTAATAAAACCAGCCTTTCCGGCAGTCGTTGACGTAATCCCTACCTGCTGCAGAGAGGCCCCCATAAAAAGAACACATCCGGTGATGCCACATCCCAAATAGATTGACTTGCGTGAGATTTTTAAAACAGATGGTTGCTTTTTCTCGGTTGCCACCAAAAAAGGAAGCAGGGTCAAACTTCCCAGAGCAAACCTTACACCGTTAAACGTGAATGGACCCAAATAATCCATGCCCGCACGCTGGGCCACAAAGGCAAACCCCCAGATGGCGGCGGTAAGCAAAAGAAGACTATTTGATTTTAAAGCGCGATTTTCCATTACATCCGATTTTCCCGGTACCTGTTGAAAAGTATTCGTTTGCGAATATTGGCTCTTAACGAATAACTTTGGCGGGAGCAAGTTGATTTTTTTTGTTTATGGGGGTTGAGATTCTAACCCTTGTAAAAACGAATGGGGACCGGCCGTTTTTCCGGCTTGAAGTGGACTATCAAAATGCCCGTGACAATGAGCAGTAAGGCCACCAGAATTTTACCTGTGATTGGTTCATCGAGGATCAGGCCACCCAGCAAAACCCCGGCGATGGGCATAATGAAAATAAATGAGTGCAGAGCCACGGTACCATATCGTTGCAATAAATAGGTCCACGCCAGGAATCCAAAGGCTGCCGTAATCACGGTTTGATAGAAAAGTGCCCCGAGCACTTTCATGTCCGGTGGAGATATCATCGGCGGATCCCACAACCAGGCTTCCAAAAAGAAGATGAACCCACCAAAAATCATTTGATACATCACGATCTGGTAGGGCTCAACCCGGCTGATAATCCGTTTGATGTAAACGGCGTTGATGGCCCACAAGATCGTCGCCAACATGATAATGAAATCACCCGAACGCAACTCTCCGGCATTACCGCCTTTTGTTTCCAGAAATACGAAAGCCACGCCGCTAAAACCCAAAAGAATACCGAAAAATTTACGGCGGGTGATCTGATCGCCGGGGATGAAATAGTGTGCCAGAAAAAGAGTGAAAAACGGTTGAAGGTTGCCCAGCAAGGTACCTCGGGAGGCATTGGTTCGGCTAAGACCAAGATAAAAAAGGGACATTTGGCCGGCAAAGATTAAAGATAAAATTAAAATCGGCTTAAACTGGGACCTGGAAAAACCGACATGTCGCCCTGAACTCAGCACCCAAACAAAAATAATAAGAGCGGCCAATGAAAATCGTATTCCTGCGATGGTAAACGGCCCCATTCCCATCAGGGTGATTTTAATCGCCACCGCATTCGCCCCAAACAAAACGCATAAAAAACCGCAGAAAATTGCGGCGCCGGGATCGAGATTTTGATTTTGAATCGAATGTTCATCCAACTTGAGAAGCCTCAGAGTGATGGGTGCAAACAGGTCATCTGCGTAAAGCCTGCAGCCGGGTACCTGTTGGTCATTATCATCGGCACTATCATCTTTTTTGGCCTTTTACCAGGTATTCACATCGCTGGCACATCCGATTTAAGCCTAACCGGTTTAAGCCTAATCGGCTTGACACCGATAATGACGACGATTACGTTTTTGGGCTGATTTGCAATCATCCGAAGATTTTTACATAAAAAGGCGGGGTATGAGGGAGAACAAACAGTCAAAACGGGTTCGCGGCCTGGGGCTTTGTTCGGGTGGGTTAGACAGCATGCTTTCGGGTCTGGTGCTAAAAGATCAGGGTATTGATGTGACCTGGGTTTCGTTTGAAACGCCTTTTTTTTCAGCGGCGAAAGCCCGCAAGGCATCAGAAATCACCGGCATACCCCTCATTGTCCGACCGATATTTTCCATTTACATGGACATGTTGAAAGACCCGCCTGCCGGATATGGACAATACATGAACCCTTGTATGGATTGCCATGCCCTGATGTTCAAGTTAGCGGGTGAAATAATGCAAGCCGAGGGCTTTGATTTTTTATTTTCCGGGGAGGTGTTGGGCCAGCGCCCCATGTCCCAGACTTTTCCATCCCTGCGCTATGTGGCCAAACGCTCCGGAATGGATGGATACATTCTTCGTCCACTAAGCGCAAAACGTCTGCCAGAAAGTATACCGGAACAAAAAAGGTTGGTTGATCGGGAGCGCCTGCTGGATCTGACCGGCCGATCCCGAAAACCGCAAATCCGACTCGCCGCCGAATATGGACTGACAACGTATCCAGCTCCCGCTGGCGGCTGTTTGCTCACCGACAAGGGGTACACCAACCGGTTAAAGGACCTTTTTAGTCATCAAAGCGACACCACCGAATCCGAAATGCACCTGCTCAAATATGGCCGCCATTTACGATTGAGCCCTCAAACCAAGATCATCGTGGGCCGAACCCAAAAAGAGAACGAATCCATTATGCAAACCATGGATGCCGAACGGGATATGGTTTTGAAGACAATGAGACTCCCCGGCCCCACGACCCTTATCCCCGGCGGAGATATCGACGAACAGACCCTGAAGCAAGCCGCTGCCATTTGCGCAGGTTATACCAAAGCCCCCCTAAATCAGTCAGTGGAAGTTCTTGTGACAAAGAAAGGGAAACACCGCTTGGTTCGCGTCTTACCCAGTGCCCCAATAGACAATCATGATCTATTGATTCTCTAACGCAGCCCGGACACGAAGCTGTCCGCAGGCAGCGGAGATATCCGGTCCCTTGCTGTGCCGAACAATGGCGACAAACTGCCGGCGATGCAGTATCGCGATGAAACGATCAATGGTCGCATTTTCAGGCCGCGAGAAAACGCTCCCCTCAAACGGATTGAACGGAATCAGATTAATTTTGGCCCAGGCCGGACTCAGCATTCTTCCCAGACGCTCGGCGTCTTGGGGTGAATCATTAACATCTTTGATCAAAATATACTCAAAAGTAATTTTTCGATATTTTTTTAGGGGGTATAGGCGGCAGGCCTCAATGAGTGTTTCGATGGGATAGTGCCGATTAATCGGCATGAGTCGACTGCGCGTGTGGTTATCGGCGGCGTTTAAACTAACGGCCAGGCTCACATCGGAATCCTGACCCAGACGAGCCATATTGGGCACCAGCCCCGCGGTGGACAGGGTAACCCGTCGCGAGGTAAAAGCCAGGCCAAAACGAGCATCCCGAATAGTCGCCAACGCCGAGACAACATGGTCGTAGTTGGCTAATGGCTCCCCCATTCCCATGAAGACCAGGTTTGTCAGACGAGCTGAATCGCCCCGTTCCTTGCGGATATCCCGAATCTGGGCAACAATTTCACCCCGGGTCAGATCGCGCACAAAGCCGCCTTGACCCGTCAGACAAAACCGACATCCTTGCGCGCACCCCACCTGGCTGGAAATGCATAAGGTATCATGGTTGCGTTCCGGTATGAGCACGCTTTCAATGAGATTGCCATCGCCGAGTTTGAACAGATATTTACGTGTGCCGTCGGTAGCGGTTTCCACCTTTACCTGGTCAAGACGGGCGATGGTGAAATCGTCTGCCAATTGGGCGCGCAACGGCTTGCCGACATCGGTCATTTCGTCGAAACTATCGGCCTGTCGGGCGTATATCCATTTGAAAATTTGTCCGGCATGATATGGCTTGGCCCCCTCATTCTCCAGCCATGTTTTAAGGGCCGCCAAGGTCAGCTCTTTAATATCCGATTTTTTATGATCGCAACGATCTTGTGTAGGATAAATTCTTGACATTGATGCTAAAATAGATTATTGTAAAGGTTTTCGCAATGAAAATATTGGTTCACATTTTGGGGATGATTGTAGGACAATCGAAACTCAATGTTTGATGCCCTTACAGATAAACTAAACGACGTTTTCAAACAGCTCAAGGGGCAGGGCAAGCTGTCTGAAAAAAATGTTGAGGTAGGCCTCAAACAGGTTCGCATGGCCCTGCTTGAAGCTGACGTGCATTATCGCGTCGTCAAGCGGTTTATTGCCGACATTAAAACCCGTGCCATGGGCCAGGAGGTGATGGGCAGCCTAACACCGGGTCAACAAGTCGTCAAGATTGTCAATGAAGAACTGACCCGCCTGATGGGTGAGCACCATGAGGACCTGAGGCTCAGCGGACCCCATCCCGTTGCGGTTATGTTGGTCGGATTACAAGGTTCCGGTAAAACGACCACGGCCGGTAAGTTGAGCGTCTATTTACGCAATAAGGGTAAAAGGCCCTATTTGGTGCCTGCCGATGTCTACCGCCCGGCGGCCATCGACCAGCTCACCAAACTGGGCAGCCAGCTCAATGTCCCTGTCTTTGGTTCCCAAACGGACATGGATCCGGTGGGTATTTGCCAGGCGGCACGCACAGCGGCCCACCATCAGGGTTGCGATGTGGTCATTTTGGACACCGCCGGTCGGCTCCATGTCGATGAAGCGTTGATGGATGAACTTCGTCGGATCAAGGCAGCCGTCAATCCAACGGACATTCTTTTCGTGGCCGACGCCATGACCGGCCAGGATGCCGTGAACAGCGCCAAGGCCTTTAACGATGCGCTTGATGTCGGCGGAGTCGTACTGAGCAAGATGGATGGCGATGCCCGTGGCGGGGCGGCGATCTCCATCAAATCGGTTACGGGCAAGCCGATCAAGTTTGTCGGCGTGGGTGAAAAATCTGAGGACTTGGAAGCCTTTCACCCGGAACGCATGGCCTCGCGAATTCTGGGCATGGGCGATGTGCTCACCATCATCGAGAAGGCCCAGTCGGTTGTTGATGAGAAAAAAGCCGTTGAACTGGAGAAAAAACTACGCAAAAGCCAGTTCACGTTGGAGGATTTCAAAGACCAGATGGTGCAAATTCGCAAGATGGGATCAATCACCGACCTGATCAAAATGATCCCCGGCATCGGGCGCAAACAGTTAAAGCATTTGAAGGTGGATGACCGTGAATTGATCAGGGTAGAGGCCATGATTAACTCCATGACACCCATTGAGCGCCAAAAGCATGCCATCATCAATGGCAGTCGTCGAAAAAGGATTGCTAAAGGGAGCGGAACCAGTGTACAAGAAGTAAACAAATTGTTGAAAAATTATGCCCAAGTGATGAAAATGATGAAAAAAATGAACAAAGGGGGAATGCGCGCTTTGGGCCGCGGTGGTTTCCCGTTTTAATCTTTAGTGGGATAGGATAGGAGAGAGAATGTCCGTAAAAATTAGGCTGGCCAGATATGGCGCCAAAAAAAGACCATTTTACCGTATCGTTGCGGCGGACATTGAAAGTCCCCGGGATGGAAAATTTTTGGAAATACTGGGGACCTACGATCCCCTGAAAGATCCGGTGGCGGTGAATCTGGAAGCGGAGCGGGTTCAATATTGGATCGAACAAGGAGCCCTCCCGTCAGACACCGTCAAAAGCATTCTGAAAAAGGAAGAGGCTTTTTCCAGGGCCGAATAGAGAGCTCGCTACCCCATTTATTAAAAGGCGAAAGAGGAGGAGTTATGAAAGACCTGGTTACATTTATCGCCAAAGCCCTGGTGGATAATCCCGAGCAAGTTGACGTCAATGAAATCGAAGGCGCCCAAACCTCGGTGCTGGAGCTTACCGTGGCCAAAGAAGACTTGGGCAAGGTCATTGGGAAGCAAGGCCGAACCGCCAGAGCCATGCGCACCATTCTAAGTGCCGCCTCGGCAAAATTGAATAAGCGCACGGTGTTGGAGATTGTTGAATAGTTCGGAAAAACGATGAACGATGAGCATTTGGTCCCCATGGGAAAGATTGTAGGTGCCCATGGACGAACCGGAGCGGTCAAGGTGTTCTCCTATGCCGAGTCGTTGGAGATATTTGGCTGCGATGCAACGATCTATCTAAAATCGCCCCGGGGTGATATTCAAAAACGGATCGTTAAGTGGGTAAAACCGCATCACCGCCATCTGCTTTTATCTCTTGTGGGCGTGAACCACAGGGATACGGCCAGTGCTTTAAAAGCGTTTGACATTTTAATTGATCGTGACCGATTGCCCGAACTGACGGACGGTACGTATTATTGGTACGACCTGATCGGAATGACCGTCAATGATGCCAAGGGAGTCTATATGGGCGTCATTGAACGAATCATCGATACCGGCGCCAACGACGTTTATGTGGTTATAGACGGGGCCAAAGAGATCCTGATTCCAGCGATCGCCGCAGTGATCGATGAGGTGGATGTAAAAACACAGCGCATGCGGGTTAAATGCTTGGAATCAATGTAATTTGATAAACACTGGCACCGCAACGGAACCCATGCAACCGGTTATTGGTTCTGACTTAGGTTTAACGATTCGGATTTTGGGATAAAGGCCATTTCCATAGCGCTTAAAGCGCATTTTTTATGATCTCGATGCCGGCCTTCAAGGCCGGTTTTTTTATCGGGTTCCAAAATGATTGTAACCTATGAAATTTTCGATCCTGACGATTTTTCCGGAAATGTTTACCGGTTTTCTTGAGCATGGAATCGTTAGACGAGCCATTGACCAGGGCCTGATTGAAACGGGAATCATCAACCTCCGTGATCACGCCACCGGACGCCACCGTGTCACCGATGACCGTCCATTTGGCGGGGGCGACGGTATGGTGATGAAGCCCGAACCGCTGGCAGCGGCTATTCGGGCGGTGACCAACGAAAAGGGAAAAGTGGAAACGATTTATCTGACGCCTCAGGGGGTCGGGTTTAATCAGAATATCGCCCAGGAGATTTCGAATATCGATCATGCCGTATTGATTTGCGGGCGATATGAAGGTGTGGATGAACGAATTTGCGAAACCATGGTGGATCGGGAATTATCCATTGGTGATTATGTCTTGACCGGCGGCGAAATTCCCGCCATGGTGGTCATTGATGCCGTAACCCGTTTGTTGCCGGGGGCATTGGGCGGCGAGCACTCCGCCGATACGGACTCTTTCGCCGCACAACGGTTGGCCCATGCTCAGTATACACGGCCGCGGGAGTATGAAGGCCGGACCGTACCGGAAGTTCTTTTATCCGGCAATCATAAGCGCATTGATCAATGGCGTGCGGAATCCGCATTAATTCGCACCTGTTTAAAACGGCCGGATCTTTTAAGTCGGCAATCATTGAATGAGGAGGAACTTCGAATTCTCAAAAAGTGGTACACCCGGTTCGGAAAAATTCTGGGGAAAAGTGAGACAAATCGATCGTGACCAACGCTTCAGGACATGATGCCCGGAAAAATAAGAATATTTATGTGGCGCTGCTTCATTATCCGGTCTTGGGCAAATCTGGTGAGACCATTACATCGGCGGTCACATCTATCGATTTGCACGACATTGCTCGAGCCGCACGAACATTTGGCGTGAAGCGATTTTACGTCGTGACCCCGCTGAAAGATCAGCAAAAACTTGTTCGGCGAATCAAAGACCACTGGGTTACAGGCTATGGCGCTGAATATAATCCGAAGCGTCGCGAGGCGCTGGAGATCATCCGGCTGGCGGACACCCTTGAATCGGTCACCAAAAGAATCGCGATCCGTGACACGGGCACACCGAAAATCGTGGTAACCAGTGCGAAAAAGAAACCGCAGAGTGTTTCTTTTAAAACCTTGCGGCAACGACTCAACGATGGTATGCCCCATCTGCTGGTTTTTGGTACGGCTTGGGGGCTGGCACCCGAAGTCATTGACCAGGCAGATGTTCGTCTACATCCGATCAGAGGTAAAACGGATTATAACCACCTGTCGGTTAGATCGGCCGCCACCGCGGTGCTGGATCGCTTGATGGGATATTAGATGGTTGTTTGGCTATTTTTGGTTTAAAATAATAAAATATAGTACATACTGATATTATTGGAGGAACCATGGGAAAATTAGAACTAATCGAAAAAGAAAACATGCGGCTTGATTTCCCTGCATTTGATCCCGGAGATACGATCAAAGTGCATGTCCGTATCAGCGAAGGCGACAAAAAGCGGACTCAGGCATTTCAAGGCGTTGTCATTAAAAAGCACAACGGTACCACCAACGCCACTTTTACCGTACGCAAGGTTTCTTACGGTGTCGGTGTAGAGCGAATTTTTCCGCTGCACTCACCCAACATCGATCAAATTGAAGTGATTACCCGCGGGCGAGTGCGCCGATCAAAAATTTACTATTTAAGAAAATTACGGGGTAAGGCGGCCAGAATTCGCGAACGCCGTGAGAATTAGGACCGGTCCATTTTTATCTTTATCGGCAATACCGCCAGGGTCTAATGGAAGAAGCAAAATGGCATCTTGAACGGGATGCTGCATCAAGAGGTTATCGATGCATTGCGGGAACCGATGAGGCCGGACGAGGGCCCCTGGCCGGCCCTGTTGTCAGCGCGGCGGTTGTATTGCCACAAGGTTTCCATGCACCCGGGCTGACCGATTCAAAAAAAGTCTCTTCCGGCAGACGCAACCATTTTTATAATGAGATCTATCGGCAGGCTATGACGGTGGGAATCGGGATTGTCGACCCTATATTCATTGATCGCCACAACATTCTCAACGCCTCACTTTTATCAATGGCCTTTGCTGTTGCCAACTTAACCCCATCTCCTGATTATTTGCTCATTGATGGCCCGCATCGAATTCCGTTTGATCGCCTCTGGGGCACCATGATTAAACAGAACGCCGTAATAAAAGGGGATTCAAAGAGTATCTCCATTGCCGCGGCATCTATCGTCGCCAAGGAGACACGGGACCGTCTGATGGCCCGCTATCATGACGAATACCCGCATTACGGTTTCGCCCGACACAAAGGCTACCCGACTCAGGCGCATAAAGAGGCCCTTAAAATTTACGGGTACTGTCCGATTCATCGAAAAACCTTCAAGGGTGTTATTCCCAATGCGATAACCGACCGGGTGAGCCTATGACCGCCCGCTCCCAACGCTTTGGAAAAAAAAATGAAGAGCTGGCCATCGGCTTTCTCAAGCGTCGCGGATTCCGTATTATCGAAAAAAATTTCCGCACACCCAGGGGTGAAGTCGATATTATTGCTGCAGACGGCGATATCATCGTTTTTGTAGAGGTGAAAGCCCGGCGATCCGATCGGTACGGCCATCCGAAATTCGCCGTTACCCCCACCAAACAGCGCCACCTTTCCGCTGCGGCAATGGCCTATTTAAAAAAACCCGGTTATACCGGCCGGCGCGCCCGATTTGACGTGGTTACCATTCGGTATGCCGATGAAATGCCCATAGTCGAACATATCCAAAATGCCTTTAACCTTGCCTTCGGATAATCCAGCTAATAATCCCGGTACCTATAAACCAGGTTCCTGTAAAACCGGTGCCGACCCGTACAAGGGCACCCTGTACGTAGTGGCCACACCCATCGGGCACCGGGAAGACATTACCTTGCGGGCCATTCGGGTGTTGACCGAGGTCAAAATTGTAGCGGCCGAGGATACACGACACACCGGCCGACTTTTGGCTCACTACAAAATTAAAACCCCACTGATCGCCTATCATGACCATAATGAGGCCCGACAAACGGCTAACCTCATTGAGCGGTTGAAAGCCGGTGACGATTTAGCCTTGGTTTCCGATGCCGGGACGCCTGGGGTGTCAGACCCCGGGTATCGCCTGGTTACCGCTGCCGCGGCTGAGAAAATTTCCGTGGTCCCCATACCGGGCCCATCGGCCCTGGTGGCAGCCCTAAGTGTCGCCGGGTTGCCCACGGACAGATTTACCTTTATTGGATTTTTGCCAACCAAGAAAGCCCAACGCGCCAAGCAACTTCAATCCCTGGAAAATGAAACGATTACCTTAATCTTTTATGAATCTCCAAAAAGGCTCCTTGGATTGGTTCAAGACCTAAAAGCTGTCCTTGGTAATCGCCCGGCAGTACTGGCACGGGAGATAACCAAGTTGCATGAAGAATTTATTCGAGGATCTCTGGAGGACATTGCCGACCAATTGTCCGAAAGAAAAACGATCAAGGGGGAATGCACGCTGCTGGTGGCAGGAAACACCGACAAATCCCCGGTATCTAAAACGGTTATCCAAGCGGCGCTCGCAAACGCATTTGAGAGCCAGGATCTTCCTTTGTCTGCCATTGCCAGACTTGTGGCCGATCAATTGGGCACATCTCGCAATCAGGTGTACAAAGAGGCGTTAAGGATGCAATCAAATGATGAATAGCACCGGAATACTACGGCCGGTGATCATGAAAGTCCCTGAAATCGCGCGGTTTCCGCGGGGCAAGGAGCGGGTCCGATCTTTGAGCCGGCTGGCCCGCCAGGCGGCACACATCAGTGCTCATAAAAGTGGTTTAGATTTAACCGAATTTCGTAAAGATCAAGATGGCGCCCCGATCCCCACCGATGGTATCTATTGGTCTATATCCCATAAGTCCGAGTATGTGGGCGGCGTAGTCGCTACAAAGCCGGTTGGAATCGATATCGAAAAAAAGCGACCTGTTAATGCGGGCTTAATGGATAAAATTGCGGAACAGGCGGAATGGGCGCTCATCGGGGAGCGTACGACGATTAACTTTTTGCGTTTCTGGACGGCCAAGGAAGCGGTTTTAAAAGCCATGGGTGTGGGATTTACCGGGTTGTCCAAATGCCACATCGTGGAAATTATCGATGACAGCCACCTTGTCTCGGCCTATGAAGATCAAAAATGGGACGTCTGTCACACCTGGTTTACCGAAGACCACATCGCGGCGATCACCCAAACCGGTTCATCCCTTCACTGGGCCTTTGTTTAAGTAAGGACGCGAACGACGCCCGATTAGAAAGTGCCAACCCCTTTTAACCGCCCGGTTTATCCGAATGGGAGCCCAGGGTGGGAACCCTTCTGAATGGAAACCAGTGGTTACTGCCATTTTAAACGAAAATTACAGAACGCACCACCGAAAACAACAATTTGGATAAAGGCAGGGCCGCCTGGGTCCTGCCTTATGTTCACCGGCAGGGAACTATAGCTCGATTCCCAGCCTATCCCACACGGATTCGCCATCTTTGATCTCCACGGCTTTCAGGTGGGGGTAAGTGGTGATAAGAAAATAGGCTAACGGTAATACGCCCAAGACAATAATGATCGTATCGGGAATCGCACGGAAATTTCCAAGAAAAACGACAATTCCCTTCTCGAAGAAATCCGCACTTCTCGCCACCCAAAGCCCCTCTTTAAACGAAACCCATGCCTGGATAGCCCCAACCGGCAGCAAGGTGGCAAAAGCCATCAGAAACAATCCACCGTTTAGCCCCCAGAAAGACACCTTCAATATACCATCATTCCAGTGGGCCTTGTCGACCAGGCCCCGCCAGGAAAACAACAGTAAAGCAACGGACAGCATGCCGTAAGTACCGAACATTGCGGTATGGCCGTGGTGCATTGTTAAATAGGTCCCGTGCTCATAAAAGTTGATAATCGGTAGATTGATCACAAATCCGAAAATTCCGGCGCCTAGAAAATTCCAGAAAGATGCAGCCACAAGAAAATACATGGGCCACTTATAACTAAACGCCTGGCCTTCTTTACGGATATCGCGGTACTCCATTAATCCTCTAACCACCAAAGTCATTAGCGGCACGGGTTCCATAGAAGAAAAGATTGCTCCCCACCCAACCCAAAAGGCGGCCCCACCGTACCAATAGTAATGATGCGCAGTTCCGACGATGCCGCTGATGAAGGTGATGGCTGCGGTAAAATAAGCCACTCGTAAAGCAGACTTGGCCGTAGCCAGTCCCATCGTCACCATCAGTAAAGCAATGACGGCAATGCCGAAAAACTCAAAAATACTTTCAACCCAAAGGTGGACCACAAACCAGCGCCAGTAGTCCGCCATCGTCAGGTGTGATCCCTTGCCGTAAAAAAGACCGAAGCCAAAAAAAGCCACGACCAGAACAGCGCTGAACACGTAAAACCAGATCAACGCGCTGAACTCATCTTTGTGGCTTCTCAGGTGGCTACCCACCGCTCGATACACGATCAGAAGCCAAAAAATTAGGCCGCCAAAAAGCAGGATCTGCCAGACCCGCCCCAATTCCAGGAATTCCCAGCCTTGATGACCGAACCAGAACCACAAGTCGCCCAGCATGCCTTTGATACCGAGGACTTCCCCGGTGAGACTACCCACGGCAACCAGCAAAACGGCACCAAAAAGAATCTGGACCAGCCATCCCTGTTTGGCCGGCTCCCTTCCGCCAATAATGGGTGCCAGGTAGATGGCCGAGGCCAGCCAGGTAGTCGCCACCCAGAAAACCATTAATTGTAAATGCCAGCTCTTTGCCCAACTGTACGGAATGAGCTCGGCCACAAAAGGAAGAAAGAACGTCCCCGGATGAATCGTGTAATGGGCTAGCAAGCCGCCAAAACATGTTTGCACCAAAAACAGCAGAATAACCACCACAAAAAATTTCGCGGCGTAGAGCTGACTGGAGGTCAAGGGCATGTCGATCAGCTTTTCAGACAGAGCAACGCCCTTGGGCGCGCCGTACCATAACCCGTAACGATGAATCCAGAAGACAAACAACCCCAGAACCACAAGCAAAGCAACGATACCGGCGATCGAATAAAAGTATGTTTCAGTGCTGGCTGTATTGCCAACCCTTCTATCCGGGGGCCAATTATTTGTGTAAGAGTAGTCCGTTCCCGGGCGTAAGGTAGACGCTACCCAGGAAGTCCAGAAGAAAAATCTTGAAATCTCAAGTCGCTGGGTTTCATCACCGATCGTGTTGGGGAGAAAGCCATATCGCTGTTCACCCTCTTTAAACATTTTATCCCAGTGTTGTTGAACCCTTGTTACGCCCTCAACCTGAGCTTCGGTTAGCACGAGGGTATCTTTGGCTGCATCATAACGATTTGTTTTGGTTTCATGTTTAATTTTAACATCGATGATCCCCTTTTCGAGACCGGTCAAATCGCCATAGGGTTTACCATGGTCTTTTTGGGAATAAAAATCACCGATTGCATCAGCCATGATATTCAAAGTATGGGCTGAAAACTCAGGTCCCCGTTGAGATCCATGCCCCCAGACCGCGCCATGATCCATTAGCCCGTACATTTGGTAAACATCTTGACCGGCCATAATGTTCGCTTTCTCGAAAAGAATGTCGCCGCCGGGGCCCACGATTTTACCTGGATATGGCGGAAGATCTTTTTTCATGTAAACCCCGCCACCCAATAAAATTGCCATGGCCACCAAAAAACAGAGAATCGCCGCCCATTTTAGGGTTTTTAATGACATCGGAAACCTCCTTTGGTTTGTCTTTTTGTTGATTTGTTCATCTTTTTATCAAGTTATACCCAAAAAAAATTCGCCCCCATTACCGCCTGATTTTTTAAGCGATAATGGCCACCGGTTACAATACCTGGGCGATGGTGGTTTCGTTTAACATCTTTTCGAACTGCTCTGAAATAATTCGCCAGCGCAGATGGAGCCCACAATTGCCGTCACAATGCTTCCGCCCCAATAAACACCGTTTGTAGTCGTCTACCTTCATGAATATATTCACGACCTCATGGAGAAAGATCTCCGAACTTGGCCGGGCCAATACCACCCCGCCACCTCTTCCGCGCGTGGCAAGGATTAAGCCCGCCTGGGCCAGCCGATTAAGGATTTTGGACAGAAAATTGTGCGGAATATCCATTTCAGATGCGATCGTTGATGACAAAATAGGGTCTTTCGAATCTTGCTTGGCCAAGAACCCCATTGCCAGAGTTGCATAAATGGCAGTTTGATTTAACATTGAATATTTCGTTCCTGCTGCGCAACAAAAGATAATGAATAAAGTCGTTTCTGTTGGGATTGGTTATATAAATTTTAATTAAGATAAGATCATCTGTTTGTCAAGATATTTTTCTACTTACTCTGAGGCGCGATAGGAACGGCTATAGAACAGGCAGCTGGCCAGGTTCCGGTTTTCAATGAACCCGGACCCGGCTGTGGGTTCAAGTCATATAATCAGCCGAACGCCACCCAGATCCGATATACCATAAATAAAATGGGTGCCGGGAGATCCGATAAACATTAAGTTGTAGGGGATTTTCCATTCTTCAGACAATTTATGAATTAGCTCAGGGCCAAACAGGCCGGTTATGACCACAAATTCGATCTTTATATTCGGATAGGCCTGATTGAGAAATTTAATATCACCGCTGAGATTGGGTGAAACGTCGCTTTCGGACCGAACAACCGTCACCACTTTGATTCTGTCCGTATGCTCATTTTGCTGGACGTACAGCATCGCTTTGTTGAGATTCGCCAGGTTGTCGCCACGGGTAAAAAAGACCACTTGCTGCGCATTGATCTGATCGATTTTGTTGCGTATCAATTGCGATATGGAAGTCATTTTTCGAATAAATATCTTCAATATCGAACGAACAACAAACAGGCAGGCCTGCAAAATGGTAATTCGGCCCAGCATAATAGCAACGACCAACATTGTAGGAATGAAATATTCCAAAAACACGGCCAGGTAGGTTGGATTCATGATCGCATTGCCAATCAGCCCGGATGTGACTGCAGCGATGGCAATAAGCACCCAAGGCAGGGGCGTAACCGTGGGCCGAGGCAGACCGGCGCGCTTTATTTTTAAAAAAATATTCCCCAATCCAAAGAGCGCCATGACGGCCAAAAAAGAGATCGTGTAAACACCGGCCAGGGCTTTCAGTTCTCCCTCGGTAATGAGGAGAACGGAAACTGCTAAAATGAAAAAAGAGATGATGATGCGGTGCGTGGTACCCCGCCGGTTTGTTTTCAGGAGAAACTGAGGTAAACAGCGGTCAAGTGTCATTCGCCGTACCAGACCGTTTACGCCGATAAAGCTTGTCAGCACCGCCCCGCTGAGGACAAGGGCGGCGTCCACAGATACCAAATTCGCCAGCCATGACCCGCCGGATATGCCGCCGATGTGGGCCAGTAGAGCCTCCTGGTGCCCTCCCACCTCCGGGATGGGAACCAGCGCCAGCGCCAGCAACGCGATTGCGGGATTAAACAGGGTGACGGCGAACCACATGTTTCTAAGCGTTAAAGGAAACACCCCTTGGGCTTGCTCTTCCACAAAATTGGCTGAACTTTCAAATCCCGATATTCCGAGAAGGGAGGCTGAAAAGCCAAAAAACAGAGCAAATAGGAGGCCGTCTTTAGTGGGTGTGGAAAAGTTTAAATGAAGCGTGCCCAATCCATTAGAATATATATAAAAACCGCCTGCCGCCAGGAGAAGTGTTAGCGTGATCAGATGAAAGAAAAATATGACAATGGCCACACCGGCGGACTCGGCAATACCCGTGATGGTAAGCACCGTAAAAAAGACCAGCACACCAATAGTGGCGGTAATCACCGGCAGTCCAGGCCACATGGTATGTACATAATGCATGGCTTCGCTGGCCGATATCACGGCAGTGGCCATATAGGACAGGATGGTCAGGCATGCCGCGATGGAAGCCCTGAATTTGCTTGTCGTGTTCAACAGCGCATTGTAGGCACCGCCGTTTAGCGGCAGCGCACCGACGACCTCGGCATAGATTGACCGAAAAATATACAGAACCCCGGATACCATTAAAAGCGCCAGGGGCGCCCATTTACCTGCATAAATAATCGCCAGCGATGATACGTACAAACACGAGGAGGTAATATCGTTACCACAGATAGCCGTTGCCGGAAGTTGCCCCATGCCGCCCTTTTTATGGCTGGTGAGGCCCTCGGGCTGAGTATTATCTATTTCGTTGGTCATTTGCGATTATTGTATGGATATAATGGGTTATTCCGGATTACACTCCGTAAGCGCATCGGATACAAGCTCAAACACATCCGTGAGCCTCAGCACACCGGCTATTTCTCGACTTCCAGCGACAGTGACGAGCAAAGAGTGGTGTCGCCCAACGATTAACTGGTGAATGGCTTTATCCATGGTATCATTTTCTTCAATAAACTCTCCTTCGCTGAGAGTATACATAACATTCTTAACCCGCTGATTTATTGCCTTTTCACAAAGGTTCGAAAAAGGTTTGCTCCAAAGACCATATTCTTTCATAGCAGAGTCTATATAGACATCACTGAGGCCAAAGCGGTGTAGCGCATCACTGCCGGTCTTTTTTAATTTTTTATAATTAGGCTCCAAAGCTTCAATGACATCATGCTGGCTCAGCTTACCCACAACCTTTCCGCCTTTATCAAATACGATGACCGCCCGATGCTTATCACGCGTCCGACAATGTTCTTCTTGTGTCTCTTTTAAAGCAGAAACAGCATCGAGCAGGGTACCTTCCTCCAAAACAGTGGCATATTCCGAAATTGGAATCATGATCTCTTTTACGATTGTCGTTTTCATGGCATGCCTCCTAATGCAGTCATTTGAATGATTATTTCAGGGACAATTGAACGAGCCGGCACGGTTTATCTAAATAATGCGTACTTTTTGCATTATTAAAAGATCTAAAACCTCTTTTTAACAATAGCCCGTTAAATTAAAAATAAACGCTAATCGATATTAAAAGCATTAAAGACAGGCAAACCCAATCCACTTGTTGTAAAATATCATAGCCTGCGAAGGAAACGTGCACCGCGCGTTTAAGTTTGAGACGGAGGGGAACGAGGTGTGATGAATATCAATTTGGGCTGAGGCGGATGGAAAAAATCACCCGTTTTTTTATTTTTAAGCCCATTCAAATAGAGAATGGATGTTGAATGAGGAAGAAGTAAAAAATATTTGTCACCTTCCGACACATCTTCTTTTTCAACTATCTGAAAAATCACGCTCTTCGAATTCGCTTTGGAATGAAGGTGCTCGGAACTATAAAAAGGGGATACCGAAAAAAAGAGATAAATACTAACTAACGGCAGTAATACCAATAGTAGATATCCGCGACCTTTTTTTAACGCTGATTGACGCGAACAGGTCAAGATCGTTACCCCCTGAGAACGATTGTAGCCAGATCAAACCTAACTTTAAAGCCGATTAAAAATAACGGCCTTTCAAGCATCTGTTGCGATATAGAATATAGCCTGGAAAAAGCGATGTCAATAAAATAAATTATATGATTTTAGCATGTTATTAAAAGATTCTGCAACCGGACAAGCCAACTTGAACGGCAAAGAACGACGTTCACTCTCGTTTTGCTTTTTGCCACCGGTTATTATCAGCGACGTAATCACCGCTCTTACTTGTCAACCCGAAGGTTTTTTTCTCTGTAGTCCTTTAATTTTAGCTGGAGGGTTCGGCGGCTGATACCCAATATCTCTGCCGTATGTGTCCGGTTGCCGCCCATCTCCTTCAAGGTCTTCAGAATCATCTCTTTTTCGACCTCTTTCAATGCACGGCCGGATGTCAGCGTTGTCTCTGCGGCAGGCTGATTGGCACTTTGATTTCTAAGGTTGTCAGGGAAATGTTCTGGGCCGATTATGTCGCCCCTGGCCATGATCACTGCTCGCTCGATAACGTTTTCAAGCTCACGGACATTACCGGGCCAGGGATGTTGTACCAGGAGATCCATGGCGAGGGGATCGAACCCTTTTAGATTACGATGATTTTTTTTACCATATCGATCCAGAAAATATTTGGCAAGAAGGGGCGTATCGGCCAGGCGATTTCTCAGGGGAGGCACCTTAACCATGACCACATTGAGCCGATAGTAAAGATCTTCCCGAAACCGGCCTTTAGTGATTTCCGCTTCCAGATCCTGGTTGGTGGCCGAGATAATCCGGGTATCCACATGAATGGTCCGGGTTCCTCCCACCGGCTCGAATTCCCTTTCCTGAAGGACGCGCAGGATCTTAGCCTGGGTCGACGGCGCCATTTCTGCAATCTCATCCAGAAAAAGGGTGCCCTTATCCGCCAACTGAAACCGTCCTTTCTTGGGTCCGGTGGCACCCGTAAAAGCGCCCTTTTCATGTCCGAAAAGCTCGTTCTCCAGCAATGTTTCGGGCAGGGCCGCGCAATTGACCTTGACGAAGGGGCGATCCTTGCGAAGACTGTTGTGGTGAATAGCGTTGGCAACCAATTCTTTTCCAGTACCGCTTTCCCCTTGGATCAATACGGTAGCCTCCGATGGCGCGACTAGCGCCAGGGTTTCAAAAAGTTCCCGCATGGAGGGACTGCGGCCTATGATTCCACCAAAATCAAATCGGGCATCCAATCTTTCTTTAAGGTTGAGGTTCTCTTCTTCAAGCTGGCGGTGATGCAGCGTTTTCGTAATCAGAAATTTTAGTTCATCAATGTCGACGGGCTTGGTGAGGTAGTTTTGGGCGCCGGCTTTAAGGGCCTCAACAGCCGATCTAACCGAGCCGTAAGCGGTCATGATAATAACCGGTGTATCGGGGCTTATATCGACGATCTTTTTCTGGGCTTCATCCCCATTCATGCGCTTCATGCGAAGGTCCATAAGCACCAAATCGAAAAGGGTTGTCTCTACCATCCCGCACGCTGTGTCGCCGTCATCGGCTTCTTGCACCTGGTAGCCCTCGGCCGACAAAACGGCTTTCAGCATGGTACGATGGGATGGATCGTCGTCTACCACGAGTATCTTTGTCATCATCGCCCTTCCATCTCCACATCAAGAGAATGTCAAAAAGATTCGTATTTTTATAAACCGTTGGCTTGACCCGGCATCCAAATTCTTGTTGTTGTCTGGATGGATAGATTTTCGGCTTCCAATCGTCATTGTCAGCGTGTGTTACGATTCCGCAAGGGATCTGTCTCCCTCTATATTTTGAAGAATCAGGACAAACCGGGTGCCGGTACTTTTTCCCGGCGGCGGACTTTCCACATCAACGCGTACCCCCATGATTTTCAGCAATTTTGCGAACCATCGCCAACCCCAGACCGGTACCCCGCTCCTTGGTGGTGTAAAAGGGCTCAAAAATCTTTTCCTTAACCTCCGCTCCAATTCCAGCACCGGTGTCCTCCACATAAATCTTGACCCCCTTAACCTTTGAACGGGAAGCCCGAATTTCAATTGCGCCCCCATTTTCAATCGCATGAATAGCATTAAGCATCAGATTGAGCAGCGCTTGGGTGATCTGGTTCGGGTCCAATGACAAGGGCTCAAGATCTGCCGGGCAATGAACGTGGATACTTATGTCGTGGGTTTGAGCATCGCCGGAAACTAGGGATACGACATGATCAATGAGATCCGGAAGAATTGCCATTTTCGGTTCCAGCGTCATGGGTCGGGAAAAATTGAGCAAGTCTGTCACAACACGGTTAATACGATCGATCTCACGCACCATGACATCGGCGTATTCCCGCTCGACGGTCTCCTTTTCATGACCCCGCCCTAGCAAATAGGCAAATCCACGAATTGAGCTGAGCGGGTTCCGAATTTCGTGAGCAACCCCTGCAGCCAATCGCCCGACCACCGCCAATTTTTCAGCACGTCGTACCTCTGCTTCCAACCGTTTAATCTCGCTCAAATCTCTCAACACCACAACCGCGCCGCTACGAATACCCGTTTCATCCTTAATGGGTGTCACGGTCAACAGCAGTGGAAGCGGGTCACCCTTTTCCCTGTGATAGCGGATTTCTCTGGTAAGCACCGGCACACCCTGGTTGAGTGTCTGAGCAATTCCGGTTTGTTGAAAATCGAAAATCGTCTGCAATTCGAAATGGTCGATGTCCGTTGCCGACAAGTCCAGCAATGACAGTGCCTGTTGGTTGTAGGATATTATCTTTCCGCCGGGATCGATACTTAACAAGCCGTGGGCCATGTTTTCTATCACCTGCCGGGTATAATCGCGGTTTTTTTTAAGGGTTTGGCTGAGCAGGTGGTAGCTTCGGATTACGATAAAAAAATAGATGACGCCACCGCCCAATGCCAGAACAATACATGCCATAATCATGGCATGTTGCAGGTCTGATTTACGAGCGTCTTCATAGGCCGCCATCGTCATTCCTAAGTAGACAATGGCTCGGGCATGAAAATGTACTTGGTTTTCGGATGCCGGATCTTGGGTTGATGGCTGGATGTCACCCGATTGGGTCTCCATAGGGGTAAACGGCTTTGCCACTTCATAAACATGGGTTCCGTCGCTGAGACGACGTTTGCGGTAACGGACTTCTCCCGCCTGTTCAAACTCCGGACGCCACGCAGCCCGGGTGCCTACAAGGGAAGGGATCGAGTGATGCACCACTTCCCCCTCGGCATTTACCAAATACAGGTAATTAATATCATCGGATCGACTGATTTCGTGAACCAGATTCCCAATGGCATCCTTTCCGGCCATTTGCATCATCATGCCGACCCGGGCGCCGGCTTCCAGGGCCGTGATTAGGGCCAGGGCTTGACGGTGGATCGTTTCCACGGCAGCTTTTCTTTCCCGACCCAGGTTCCGGTAGGTGGAAACACTGATAAAGGCCAGCAACAGCAGCACGATAAAAAGGATCGTCCAGGCCGTCATATAAAGTTGTCGGCGGGGTACGATCGTCATGGCTGCTGTATTTCCTTCGTTAATGGGACCGGATAGCTAAACCGAATAGATAAAATCAGTTATTTAGTAATAAATAAGGAGACAAAGCCCCAAGTGCAAATATTTTTCACACCTCACCGGCAAGAGGAACTATGATGGAAAAAAATCGTCACTGACAATTTAATGGTCTTCAGGATTATCGCGGCGTGTTTCCGGCACGGGCCTAAGCCACATTTCCCACAATGCCCGCAGTGATACATATCCGAATATCACGGCAAACAGGCCTCCACCAGGTACGTGCAGCCAGAAAAATGCCGGTGATACAAAGGCTTTCAGCCACATGGCCAGGATATCGATCAGCACCCCGAAAAAAGGCAGCACGACCAGCCATGTACGCAGGGCGGAACCGATATCCAGACATATGGTGATGGCCCCCACGAAGATGAAAATCATGCTTATGCCGAACAGGTGGATGTGAGTCCACTTCAGGATCCAGACAAATTGTTCCTGTTGGTAAAACGGTTTGGCTGATTTCTTTACGACGGTTGACAGGTCGGAAAACAGATCTCCCCGCCCGGTTCCAGGCGTAGCCGGAGAGCTGTGCCCCATGCCGGCATGGCTTTCGCCTGACGGCGGGGTCATTTCCTCTTTTCCGGATTGAGAAAAAAAAGTGGGAACAATGTCATGCACAACGATCTGCCCCATTGCGCCCAGCATACCGATGGCCAGAACAACGATGATACAGGTAGCCAGGGCCTTGGCGGGGGTGGGCATCCGTTCCAGCGTCATTCTGCTGGGAGACCGGTAATTGGTGAGAGTTGGGGCCATATAGGCATCTCCTTATTTACCCGTGAAATTCGATCCCGAATATTCCCCCTGGCGATCGAAGTAAAAGTAAACACTGTCCGTATCGCCACCAGTCCGTTTGAACTGCACCACATATTCGCGATCGGATTCAGAGCCACGCGCATTCACATGGATGGATGTCAGGTCGGTTTCCCACTCTTCCGACAGTTTACCAGCAGAGATCAGGCGATCGTAAAGCTGGACTGCCTTCTGGACAGCCTGAAACGCGGAAAACGGTTCATCCCCATGGGTTTTTCCACCATGGCTGCGAGCAACCCCCGGATTGGAAATGATCAAGCCGGCAAATATCAAACCGGCGACTATCAACCGCCACGGTCGAATTATCCTGCTAGATAGCTTCATGATAACCTCCATCAATTTTTCATTTCTTCCCTATTTTCCATTCAAATTTAAGTTCAAAATTCGTGCCAACCGGATATCTTCGTAGAATCAACTGCCCTTGATATCCCGTGGGGGCGCTATGGCAAAGCATGTGTATAGGACCTGCGGACGACGATTGACAAATTATCAATTTTCGCACCCCGCGAAATATTTACGCACTTGCCATCATTTTTAAACAAATTTGATCGATATCTGCGCACCTGTTTATCTGTACTCACACCCGGAAGGCTATATTTGCAACGATATCTGACTGTTATCCTGTTGGCACGGCAATTGAATATAACCAGATATAAAAACCATGAAAGATCCATTAAGTGACGTCACGTCTTCATTAACGGCAGGAGATCGGAATGAAACACCTAAATTTCCAAAAACGCGTCAGGTCAGTATGGAAGCCGATACCCTGGCTGTCATGGAGACTCGCCTTGGCTCTGATCCCGGTCGTTATTCTTTTTACGGGTCCAGTCACGAATGCAAAGAATCATGATTCGTCGCTCTTAGGAGAGGGACAGAATTTAACAAAAACGGTTCGACTTGCCGACCTCATCGACCATGCCTATGCCCACAACCCATTCATTCAACAGGCCCGGGAGGCGTGGCGAGCAATGGTGGAAAACTACCGGGTCACCACCGGTTATCCAGACCCCCAGTTGATGGTCACCTGGTTTCCCGAGCCCATCGAGACCCGTCTGGGTCCCCAGGATTGGAACGCCCAGATTTCCCAGATGATCCCCTTTCCCGGCAAGCTTTCCAAGGCCGGTGAACTGGTGGCCGCAGACACGCGGATGGCCCGTCTCAGGTTGGACATGGCGGTTAATGAGACGGTTCTGGCTATCAGAAAGTCCTTTTACGAGCTGTGGTACATCCGGCAGGCCCAAACGGTCACCGAACACAACGCCCGTCTGCTCGACCACATTCGAAAAATCAGCGAAACCGCCCATGCCGACAACCGGGCCACGCTTACCGACGTGGTTAAAGCCCAATCCCAGACCGGGCAGCTGCAGTATGACGCCCTGCTGCTTGAGGAACTGGAGCAGACGGAGATCACCCGCCTCAACGGGTTGCTGAACCGTCCCCCCGATTCGGTATTGGGGGCTCTGAACACGCCGGTATTAGCGCCGCTCGCCGCTGACGTGGGAACCATCTATCAATTGGCCGAAGCCAATCAGGAAGAGATCCTCATGGCCCAGGTGGGTGTTGACAAAAGTGACACCCAGGTATCCTTGGCACGCTTTCAGAACCTGCCGGACTTCAAAGTGGGGCTTTTCTACGCCAGCATCGGCAAACCTGATGTGGCTGTTTTACCCCAGGATGCCGGACGGGACGCCATCGGCCTTCAGGCAGGCATTTCCATCCCTTTGTGGTTAGGCAAGAACAACAGCCGGGTCAACAAGGCCAGGGCGGAAAAGTCCAGAGCCCTGGCGGAAAAACAAATGCGTATTAATGCTGTTCAAACCAAAATCCGTACACTTTATTTCAAAACGCGTAACGCCCAGCGAATTGTTGCGCTGTACAAGATGGACCTGGTTCCCCAGGCGGCCCGTGCCATGGAAATGGCCGAGGTCTGGTACCGGGAGGGGGAGTCGTCTTTCACCGATTTCATCGAGACCCAGTCGGTCTGGTACAATTTCCAACTGGCCCTGGCCCGTGCCAAGGCAGACTACGGCATCAACCTGGCGCATCTCGAACGGATGGCGGGAAGGCGTTTAACGGGCGACGTGCAAATACCAATGTCCCCAGCCGGAAAGGAACAGCAATGAAAATTTTGCTTATTATCACCGGAATAGTGATGATCTGGGTAGCCGGACCGGCACAGGCTGGTTACCGGGATTTGAAACGGGACATGGACGCTTATGCTCCACCTGCTCTGCTCCGGCAACCGCAGACCCCAGTCCTGCCGGTCGCCAGTCAACCGGATGCGTTTGAGGCTGAGAAGGCGACCATCGAAAGATTACGGGATCACTGGGCAAAGGTGGTTCAAACGGCTACGGCAACTGAAGAAGCCGATATCCACCCCACCATCATCAAGGCCGCCGCTGATGATGCCCGAACGCTTGAGCTTCTGCGGCCTCGCTTTTCCCTGCAGGTTGTTCAGGCCCTGATCCTTGTGCGCAACCCATCTGTAAAAGCCGAAACCGATCGGGTGCGAGCCGCCATAGAAGGGTTCGACCAGGTAACCCAGCTGGACGAAATACTCCGTCAGTATTCGGCCTATACGGAAAGTGTGATGCCCGGGGTGGGTCCTATGGTGGGTATGGACAACATTCGGATGAAATTCCCCTTCCCCGGCGTGACGGCCCTTAAAGGTCAGGTGGCTCAAAAGAATGTGGAAGCACAAAAACAAGTACTGGATCTCGTCCGTCGCGACATTCTAGCCCAGGGCCGTAAGGCCTATTGGAACCTGCTATACACCCACCGGGCGCAACGGATCACCCGGGACACTCTCGATCGGTTGAACCACCTGGAGTCAGTCGCCACGACCCGGTACGGTGCCGGAAAAACCAGCTACCAGGATGTGGTCAAGATCCGCATCGGTCGTGAACGATTGGATGAACAGCTAACCACCTTGAAGGAACAGCGGGTCAACCTGGAGACCGAACTGCTGGCGTTGATGGACATGCCGCCTGGTAATTCTATCGGTTGGCCAGGCACCTTCACCCCGAACATATCGTTGCCCATATTGGATACCCTCTATCCTCTGGCAATGGCAAACCGCCAGGAGCTGAAGCGGATGCGGGCCATGCTGGGAAAGATGGAGCGGATGGTGGAGATGGCCGAGACCATGATCCAACCGGCCTTTACCCAAAACTATTCGCTATTTACGGACGAAGCGATTCTCCAGGCGGGCAGCACCGGCAAAAAGCCGAGCTTTGGCACGCAGGTATCGCCGGCTAGGGGTAAGGGACTGCCCAGGAATGCGTGGTTTGGCACCCGGGACGCCTACCTTCGAGAGACGAAACGCAAGGTCGAAGCCCTGAGGGCCGATCTCCTGAACGCCGAAGCAGGTACACGGCTAATGGTAAGAAGGGGCTGGTTCGATCTGGACCGGGCCCGGCGGGAGCGTTCCCTGTACAAGGACCGGCTGCTGGATCTTTCCCGGACGTCACTGGACGTATCTACCAAGGGATATGAATCGGGAAAAGTCTCTTTTGCCGATGTGATCACCTCTTACAACGGTTGGCTGGATGTGAACCTGGCGGGCGAGCGGCGAAACAGTGATGTCGGCATCGCCCGGGCGGAGCTGGAACGCCGCGTGGGCGTTCTTTTGCCCTGACCTAAGGCCTGACTATTAGGATAGATATAAGAGATAAACCAGAAAGGACCACGACCCATGTTTTCTAAATCAATCATCTTCGTCATAGCGGCAGCGGTTATCAGTATGATCCTGAACACGCCTGCAGCGATGATCCCGGACCGGACCTCTCTTTCCAGGTTTCTGGCGCCAGCGACCGTTCAGGCCCAAGAAGCGCTCAAGGCGGGGATGGTGGACCCCAAAACCGGCAAGAAGATAAAATACTGGGCAGCGCCCATGGACCCTACCTACATCCGTAACGAACCGGGGAAATCACCCATGGGTATGGACCTGGTACCCGTATATGAGGAAGCCGGAGAGGCAAAGGAGCCCAGCTCCACGATCCGTATCGATCCCGTCACTCAGCAGAACATGGGGGTAAGACTGGGGCGCGTGGAGAAGAAACCCCTTACCAAATCGATCCGCACTTTCGGCACCATCACCTACGATGAAACCGGTCTCTACTCGGTCAACATTAAATTCAACGGCTGGATCGAAAAGCTCTATGTGGATTTTCTCGGGGAACAGGTGGATAAGGGACAACGGCTATTCGATATTTACAGCCCCGATCTGCTTACCGCCCAGCAGGAGTACCTCATCGCCATTCAGCAGCAGAAAGGGCTAAACGGCAAAAGGGGCAGAGACTCCCGCAGGGGCACCGATCGGCTGCTGGACGCCTCGCGTACCCGCCTGGCCTATTGGGATTTCACCGATGAACAGATCGCTCAGTTGGAGACGGCCGGCAAGATTCAGAAAACGATCACGATCTTCTCCCCGGCTGCCGGTGTGGTCATCAAGAAAAATGCCTTTAAGGGGCACTACGTCAAGGCCGGCGAACACCAGTATGAGATCGCCGACCTGTCCACCGTGTGGGTTGATGTGGATGTTTATGAATACGAGCTGCCCTGGGTCCACAAAGGTATGCCCGCCGAGATGGAACTGGCCTATATCCCCGGCAAGCGGTACTTGGGAGAAGTTCTTTTTATCTACCCCTACCTGGATCCCAAAACACGGACAGCCCGCCTGCGGCTCTCCTTTTCTAACCCCGGAAACCAACTCAAACCGGGCATGTATGCCAACATATACCTGCAGAATACCTTGCCGGGGGATCGGCTGGTGGTGCCCCAGGAAGCAGTCATTGACAGCGGCGTAAGAAAACGCGTGTTTGTCTCTCGAGGCAAAGGAAAATTTGAGCCACGAGAGGTTACCCTGGGCGTCGAGGGCAACGATTATGAGTTCGAGGTAATCGACGGCCTGACCCAAGGGGAGGAAATCGTCCTCTCCGGACAATTCATGCTGGATTCGGAAAGCCGCTTGAAAGAAGCCATCGCCAAGATGCTCGAGGTGCGCAGCCAGGGGGACACCCCTGATCTGGATATGGACGATCTGGACATGGATGATATGACCATGGAGGAAGACGATTTAGACATGAGCGACATGGCCATGGATTCAAATGGTTCGGCGGAAACGCAAGCTTCTGAGAAGGAAACCAAACCATGATCGAAAAAATCATCGATCTGTCTATTAAAAATAAGTTTTTGGTGATTTTGGCGACACTGTTCGTTATCGCCGCCGGCATATACGCCATCCTCCGCACCCCCTTGGATGCCATCCCCGATTTATCCGACGTCCAGGTGATCATCCTCACCGAGTACCCGGGACAAGCACCTCAAGTCGTGGAGGACCAGGTTACCTACCCGCTGACCACCGCCATGTTGTCGGTGCCTTTTGCTAAAGTGGTGCGGGGTTACTCCTTTTTCGGCATCTCTTTTGTCTACATTATCTTCGAGGACGGTACCGATCTGTACTGGGCCCGCAGCAGGGTACTGGAGTACCTCAACTTTGTGGCCAGCCGCCTGCCCCAGGGGGTTTCTCCTTCCCTGGGGCCAGACGCCACCGGTGTGGGGTGGGTTTACGAGTACACCCTTGAGAGCGATCGACACGACCTGGCCCAACTGCGTTCTATTCAGGACTGGTTTCTGCGTTACGAGCTGGCCAGCGTACCGGGAGTCTCCGAGGTGGCGTCCGTTGGCGGATATGTCAAACAGTACCAGGTGGTCGTGGACCCCAACAAGTTGCGAGCTTACAACATCCCTATCCAGAAAATTCGTATGGCCATCAAGCGTAGCAACAGTGACGTGGGCGGCCGACTGGTGGAAATGGGCGAAACCGAGTTCATGGTACGGGGGCTGGGCTATATCAAAAGCATCGAAGACCTGTACAATGTGCCGCTGAAGGTGGATGACCGGGGGGTTCCCATCCTGCTGCGCAATGTGGCCACGGTTAGCATAGGGCCCGAGTTGAGACGGGGCATCGCCGACTACAATGGTCTGGGTGAAGTCGTGGGTGGTATCGTCGTTATGCGCTTTGGCGAGAACGCCCTGCAGGTGATCGACAATGTTAAAAAGCGGTTGAAGGAACTCCGGTCCGGCCTGCCCGAAGGGGTCCGTATCAAAACGGTCTATGACCGGTCCGGGCTCATCCTGCGTGCCGTTGATAACCTCAAACGCACACTGATCGAGGAAAGCATTATCGTGGCCATCGTGTGCATTGTTTTTCTCTTTCACTTCCGCAGTGCTCTGGTAGGTATCTTTACCCTTCCCGTAGGCGTGTTCATCAGCTTTATTATCATGGAGCGACAGGGGATCAACGCCAATATCATGAGTCTGGGCGGCATCGCCATCGCCATCGGCGCCATGGTAGACGGTGCCATCGTCATGATCGAAAACGCCCACAAGCACATTGAACACGACGGCGGAAAAAAGCCCCACTGGGAGCTGATTTCCGATGCCGCTAAGGAAGTAGGACCGGCGCTGTTCTTCTCGCTATTGATCATCGCCGTTAGTTTTCTGCCGGTCTTCACCCTGGAAGCCCAGGAAGGACGGTTGTTCAAGCCGCTGGCCTACACCAAGACCTATGCCATGATGGGGTCGGCCCTTTTGGCCATTACCATTGTTCCCATTCTCATGGGCTACCTGATCCGGGGAAAAATAAAACCCGAAAAAGAAAACCCAGTCAATCGTTTTCTAATCTGGATTTACCACCCCATCATCAAGATAGTGCTCAAGAAAAAAGCCGTGGTGCTGATTTTCGCGGTGGTGATCCTGGCCCTGACGTGGATCCCGATCAAACGCATGGGGTCGGAATTTATGCCTCCTTTGAATGAGGGCGATCTGCTGTACATGCCTACGACCTTGCCGGGTATCTCCATCACTAAGGCCAAGGAGCTGCTCCAACAAACCGATCGTATAATCGCTTCATTTCCGGAAGTACACCACACCTTCGGTAAAATCGGACGGGCGGAGTCCGCCACAGATCCGGCCCCATTGAGCATGATTGAGACCACCATTATGCTTAAACCGGAATCGGAATGGCGAGAGGGCATGACCATGGAAAAGCTGGTGGATGAGCTGGATAAGGCCATCCAGTATCCGGGCCTGACCAATGCCTGGACCATGCCCATCAAAACCCGCATCGATATGCTCTCCACCGGTATCAAGACCCCGGTAGGGATCAAGATTATGGGCGAAGATCTCCAGGTGCTTTCCGATATCGGTGAAAAGGTGGAAGTTGTCATCCGCAACGTACCTGGAACACTGAGCGTCTATGCAGAAAGGGTAACCGGCGGTAATTTTCTGGACTACGAAATCCGGCGGGACCAAGCCGCCCGTTACGGGCTCACCGTGGGGGATATCCAGGACATCATCATGACCGCCGTGGGTGGTATGAACATCACCCAGACCGTGGAAGGCCTGGAGCGCTACCCGGTGAACTTGCGCTACGGCAGTGAACTGCGGGACACGCCGGAAAAACTGCGCCGGATCCTGGTGCCCACGCCCACCGGTGCCCATGTGCCCATCGCCCAACTGGCCGATATCCGCATTGTCAAGGGACCGCCGGTGGTCAAGAGTGAGAACGCCCGCAACAGCGCCTATGTGTACGTAGACATCACAGGTATCGACGTGGGAACGTATGTCAAGGCTGCACAGAAAACCGTCGAGGAAAAAATCGATCTGCCGCCCGGCTACAGCCTGGTGTGGAGCGGACAATACGAATACATGATCCGGGCCCAGAAGCGCCTGATGATCGTGGTGCCGATGACCCTGCTGCTCATCTTCCTGCTGCTCTATTTCAACTTCAAGAATATAACCGAAAGCCTGCTGGTGATGCTAAGTGTGCCCTTTTCCCTGACCGGCGGCTTCTGGCTGATGTACCTGCTGGGATACAACATGAGCGTGGCTGTGGGCGTGGGATTTATCGCCCTGGCCGGAGTGGCCGCTGAAACCGGGGTAGTCATGCTGATCTATCTCGATATTTCTTACCGCAAGTTCAAGGAAAAACATGGAAACCGGTTCAACCGGCGCCATCTCAACACAGCCATCGAAGAGGGCGCAGCCCTGCGGGTGCGGCCCAAGATGATGACTGTGGTGGCCATCATGGCAGGTCTGGCGCCGATCATGTGGAGCCATGGCTCCGGTTCCCAGGTGATGAAGCGCATCGCCGCCCCCATGATCGGCGGTATGGTCAGCGCAACGATCCTTACCTTGATCGTCGTGCCCGTTATTTATGGGATCTGGAAGGGGTGGCGGTTGCCGGATGGAAATGACGAATAAAATGAGGACACACTGTTAAACTCTTATGCGGGAACGGATTCCCGCCGCAAGGAGGCGTTTAATGGCTTTTTTATCACCGTAAGATACGTAAGTAAGTTTAACGCGATTTTATCGCAGGAAAATCCATATAAATTGTTTTTTTTAACCGCCACCAAACTGGCGGTATCAATTCAACACTGGAGGAATTATCATGAAAAAATGGACACTTCTCATTGCTGCAGTTATTTTCACCCTGGTTGCCTTTCAGGCTATTGCCGCACAGAAGCACGGCGATCACAGTTCCGGCAGCGGACACGACATGAAGTCCGACAAGAAGATGGACCACACCGGTATGGGCGGCACCTTTAAACACACAGCCTCAGAAGGGGGCATCGATGCGGAATTCCAGGTGATGAGCCTGGACAGTATGAACATGACTTCGGATAAGGGAGAAACTCACCACATCATGGTCAATCTCAAGGCAACCGATGGGGGTATGCCCATCAAGGAGGCAGTAGGTAAAATTAAAGTAATCGCCCCGGACAAGGCGGAACAGGTCAGTTCCCTGAAAAATTATAGCGGGGTCTTGGCCGCCAACTTCACCTTCAAGGAGCCAGGAAAGTATGGCGTCATATGCCTGCTGAAAAACCTGGATAAGAAGCAGACGTTTAAGTTCTGGTATCATCATATGTAATAGTATCCACCGACGGCTTTTTGCCTGAAATCGATGGGCGCCACCTCAGTTTGAACGTAAATAACAAATATTCACATGCCAATGAACGCCGACCATTTCATGACCCGCCAGGTGCACCAATTCCCGGGCGGGTCTTGCGGATATCACAACACTCGGAAAGGGCCATCCATGAAGATGCCCACCCCTATGAACCTGAACCTCATAAAAATGAGCATCGTCATCACTCTGTTGACGGGTGTGGCGGTGATCCACCATCTGCCTATCGCCGGGTTTATGGGGACCCATATTTTTCACCGGGAACTCTTTTTCTTTCCCATCGTACTGGCCGGCCTGTGGTTCGGCCTTAAAGCTGCTCTTTTCGTTTCTGTTACCGCAAGCATCGTATATGCCCATTTTTTCACCCACAATGCCGATGTCCAAACCACATCGCTCCTGCTCGTGGGGCTTCAAGTGGCCGGGTTCAACCTCATGGCGGTGCTTACCGGATGGATGGTGGATCGCCAGCGCCGCCAACAGAAGGAGCGTGATTTTTTAAATGATACCTTCGGGCAATATGTTTCCAGGGAGGTTCGCGACGAAATCCTTAGCGGACGCGTGACCCTCAAAGGGGAACTCAAAGAGGTGACCGTGCTGTTTTCAGACCTCAGGGATTTTACCAAACTGGCTGAAACTATATCTCCGCAAGAGATCGTCACAGTCATCAACACCTATTTCAAGTCAATGTCCGAGGCCATTACATCCCACCATGGCCTGATTCTTCAGTTTGTCGGTGACGAAATTCAGGCCGTGTTCGGCGCCCCGGTGGCACTTGAAAACCATCAACAATGCGCTATGGATGCTGCCCTGGAAATGAGAGCGCGATTGTCCCGGGTGAATTTGGATCTTATCAACCAGGGATACCCGGCACTCCACCACGGCATCGGACTCCATACCGGCAAGGTGGTCGCCGCCAATATCGGCAGCCCCCAACGGTTTTCTTACACCATGATAGGAAAAACAATGAACATCACTTCCCGAATCGAAGGCCTCAACAAGGATTACAAAACAGATATCCTGATCAGTGATGTAACAAGAGAAGGGCTTAACCGGCATATCGAAATGAAACCTCTGGCGCCGGTTAGCGTTAAGGGGATCAGCAAACCACTACAAATTTATAAAATTAAGAATCAATACCTTGACCATTTAAACGCATCTCCTGGGATTTTTCACAAAAAGCCAAATCATAGTTCCCCGGATAGAACGTATCAGACACTATCGCAATAATCGTTTAAAACCTCTAATGACTTGCTCGCCATGTGCATGCATGAGGCGTGTCAGTAAAATCTTCCAAGGCTTAAGTCGACTTCCAGAATTTGATTGCTTGTGCCCCTGATTACTTCCATTTGTAGACCTTTAAGTTTATTCAACCATCCGCGCAAAAGATTGCTCTAAATACGATTACTTCCTCGTCCAGATCTGGGTTTTACCCAATAGCGAAACCCCGACATACCCGCGCACCTTAATGGTATCATTCCCTTTGAAGGTAATCTTACACTTATACGTTTTTCCAGATTTCGGATCATATATCGTACCGTTTTCAAACCGCGTCCCATTCCATTGGAAATTTTCTAACATCTTGAGACCCATTAATTTTCTTGATTGTTTGGATTCATCCGGGTTTTTGAAATCAACTTTCTCACTACCGTAGGCAGGCGAACTCTCATCTTTTTCAATCGGCTCTTTCAGCCAGACGATCTGACCATTCCAAATGTTATTGGAATGACTGATTTCAATGGCCGCCGTCTTCTCTTCGGTCAGCCAGACGCCGTTTAACAGTTCTGGGCCCTGATTAGCCAGAGCTGCTGCAGAAAGCACACAAAGACCGAATATAGCCACTAAAATTAAATGGGTTTTTTTCATTTCTACCTCCGATACATTATAGGATTAGGTGTGCACATTTTTCTTAAGAAACCAATATCTGTTTTTTAAGGACGTTTCAGGTCAAGAATTCATTGGTAAAAACAATACCATAAACCTACTCCAGGAATACTTCAAGCTGCTTACAAATAGCATCCGGTGTGGGAATTGATCTATTTTCCTGATAGTCAAAGTAAACCTGCACAGATTCTCCGGTCGCATATATGCGATCTTTGTTGTCTCTTTCAACCAGCCGGTATTTGAAGGTAAAGCTTTTACCGCCAATTTTTTTCACCCACAAGTGCAGCACCGGATCACATTCAAGGGTAATCGGAACCAGATAGTCGCAACTGGCATGCGCCAGAATAAAGGTCATGTTGGGAAACTTATCCTTTTGGTCTTCCGAATAGAGAAATTTTAATCGGCCGTGTTCGAAAAAAGAGAAATAGACCGCATTGTTGACGTGTCCCATAGCATCAAGGTCACGAAAGCGAAGATGAATATCCGTTGTGAAAATCTGATGGTTTCCCATATATCGTTTCCCTCTGTTGGCCCATATAGAATCATTTAAACGTTAGATAGTATTTAGGGTACAATCAACTTAAATTTACATTTATCTTGAAATTTACGATTATATGTGTATTATACGTTTAAAGTAAAAAATCGCATAAACCGTATATTTTCACGTCATTGTGGAGCCCTAATGAAAAACATGAAACGCCTGCAGATTATTGAAACCGGACTCTCATTGTTTTGGAAGTTCGGCATACGGCGCGTATCCGTCGAAGAAATCTGCCGGGAAGCGCGGGTCAGTAAAATGACCTTTTATAAAAATTTTAAAAACAAGATTGACCTGGTCAAGCATATTATCGATGTGATGACCGAGAAACGCATGGCCCAATATCATTCAATCATGGCCCAAGATGTGTCTTTCCCAGAAAAAGTGAATCAAAGCATCCAGATGAAAATGGAGCAGACGAACGCGCTAAGTCAAGAATTTTACCTGGACATTAACAAGAATGCCGCGCCCGAATTAAAAACCCACATCGATCAAAAAATAAAGGAAACCGCTCAACTCATTCTTTTAGATTATATTAAAGCCCAGAAACATGGCGACATTCGGCAAGACATCAAGCCGGAATTTATCCTCTATTTTCTCAATCACATGCGGGAGATGGTTAACGACGAATCGCTTTCTAACCTCTATGGCTCCCCCCAGGCACTCATCATGGAGCTGACTCGATTTTTCTTTTACGGGGTATTACCGAGAGATGAAAAGGATTAAAAAGCAACCGCTTCAGAATTTCGCGTGCTGCCTGTTCGCCATTGTCCCGATCGCTATTATATTGGTCGGAGCCTGTCCCAATGGCGCCTTTGGATTCACCTATGAATTTCACGGTGAACTCGCAGGCTGGGTAACCTTCGAACCCGACAGAGACGATGAAATATCCGTGGGCCTTCGATACATTCCCGCGTTGACCTTTGAACAACAGTTGACGGAAGCGATACGTATAGATTCGGAAATGTCGATCAATGCTTATGAAACCGGCCGGTTTGATACCCCGGAATCCGGGGAATACCATGGAAAATTGAAACCTTATCGGGCCTGGCTGCGAAGTGCCACCGCTCAACTCGAACTAAGAGCCGGTTTACAGAAAATCAATTTTGGATCTGCCACGCTGCTGCGACCCCTGATGTGGTTTGACCGCATCGACCCCAGGGACCCGCTGCAACTTACCGATGGTGTTTACAGCGTTTTGGGACGATACTACTTTCTAAACAACGCCAATATATGGTTGTGGGGCCTGTACGGCAATGATGAAACCAAAGGCTGGGAAACCGATATTACGGATGACGATCATCCCGAATTCGGCGGACGAATTCAAACGCCTCTATCCACCGGCGAACTCGCCTTTTCCTTTCATCACCGCAAGGCCCTGGTCGAGGGTGACCAGGATGGGAGCCCACGCCCCTCTTCCACATCGGTTCCTGAAAACAGGGTCGGTATTGATGGAAAATGGGACATGGGTGTGGGGTTCTGGTTCGAAGGCGTATTGATACACCAGGATTCCGACACACTTAACGCACCCTATCGCCGGTTTCTCAATATCGGTGTGGACTATACTTTCGATTGGGGCAATGGTGTGAATGTGATTGTCGAACACCTTGTGGCGGCTGCCACAGAAAAACCCCTTGGCACCGGTAAAAAATCGACCATTTCAGCCCTGTCGATCAGTTACCCGCTCGGGTTGATCGATCGTATTTCCACCATTTTGAATTTTGACTGGGAAACGCATCGCTGGTTTCGGTATGCGGCCTGGCAACGAACCTATGACAACTGGAATTTTTATTTGATGGGTTTCTTGAACCCGTCTGAAGTTCAACTTTTTGGAGAAAATAATGAACGCCCGGAGATCAACGGTAATGGGGTGAGGATTATGGTTGTGTATAACCACTGAAAAGTGTCCACTTATAAATGGCATCTCTGGATAGACACAAAATCGTCTGTCTACATGTAAATGGTGATAACATGAACAATGGTACAATAATTTCCATCAAAGGGCTTATAAAAAAGTTTCCCATGGGCGATGGCATGTTTACTGCCCTTAACAAGGTCGATCTAACTTTTGAAAAAGGTGAGTTCACTGGAATTGTCGGCCCCAGCGGGTCCGGCAAAACCACCCTTTTAAATATTATCGGATCACTGGATGCCCCCACTGAAGGGGTCGCCAATGTTTTGGGACATTCTATCGCCGAATTATCCCAAAAAAAGGCCGCTTGGCTGCGTAACCAGCACCTCGGATTTATTTTCCAAACCTATAATTTATTGCCGGTGTACTCGGTATTCGAGAATATCGAATTTCCCCTCCTCCTCCTCAAGCTTCCAGCGGCCACCCGACAAAAAGCCGTCCTCGATGCACTTAATTGGGTAGGGCTTTCGGACAAGGTCAACTCGCGCCCGGCCCAGCTATCCGGGGGAGAGTGTCAGCGGGTGGCTATTGCCAGGGCCATGGTAAAAAAACCGAAAATCGTTTTAGCCGATGAACCCACGGCGAACCTCGATGCTAAAAATTCACACCACATCCTGCAAACAATGAAGTCATTAAACAAAAATCTAAAAACCACTTTTATTTTTGCAACCCATGACGAGAAAGTGGTGAGTTACCTAAACCGCATCATTTCCTTAGAGGATGGAAAAGTGGTCAATGACCTGATAATAGATCAGGCAATAGATGAGAAGGCTTGACCCATGATTACGCTTAAATTGGCATATCGCAATATTATGGGAGCGGGCTTACGGACCTGGTTGAATGTGGGCATTCTGTCGTTTATTTACGTCTTGATTATCTGGCATCAGGGGCTATTTACCGGGATGCAACGACAGGCCTCCCGGGACATGATCAAAGATGAGGTTGCCGGGGGACAATATTGGCATAAAAATTACGACCCCTATGACCCGTTATCTTGGGAAGACAGCCACGGACCGGTTCCCGAACTAATAAATGACCTCGTTCGAACCGGCCGGGCCGTACCGATACTGTTTCGACCCGCCACCATTTATCCCGGGGGGAGAGGGCAATCCGTTTTGATCAGAGGGGTTGATCCGAGTCAGAAAATTCTCGAAATCCCCACTACCACGCTTGGTGCGCCCCTCAATATCCTGCCGGTAATGATTGGAAAAATCATGGCGCGGAAAAACGATCTCAAAGTAGCGGATATTCTAACAATCCAGTGGCGCGATGCCAACGGGACTTTTGATGCAATTGACGGAGAGATTGTTGACATCATGAACACCAACGTGCCCACCATCGATCAGGGCCAGATATGGGTACCCTTGGAAAGATTACGACAAATGTCCGCTCTACCCAATGAGGCAACCGTTATCGTCGTTGAATCGGGTGGTGGAACCTATTCAGATTTACCCGGTCTTGATTTACCGGGCTGGACATTCCGAAACCAGGGCTATCTCCTGAAAGATCTGACCGACATGGTAAAAACCAAGCGTGTCGGCGGGGCCATCATGTATGTGATCCTGCTGTTTCTGGCCATGCTGGCCATTTTCGATACCCAGGTGTTGTCGATTTTTAAACGTCGAAAAGAGATCGGGACCTTGATGGCACTTGGCATGGTTCGATCCCGGGTTATTGCCCTCTTTACGCTCGAAGGGGCCATGCACGGATTGATGGCCGTCGTTGTTGCGGCCATATATGGAATTCCCTTGCTTATTATCACGTCGCTCAAAGGGATACCCATGCCCGGCACGGCTGAAGAATATGGATTTGCCCTCACCTCCCGTATGTTTCCTTATTACTCGGCATGGTTGGTGGGGGGTACCATCCTGATCGTCTTGTTGACGGTAACCGTTGTCAGTTTTTTACCCAGCCGCAAAATCGCCGGGATGAAACCCACCGATGCCATAAGGGGAAAGTTGTCATGATCACCTTTTTGTTCAAAGGGCTAATGCGAGACCGGTCCCGCAGCCTCTTTCCTGTCCTCATGGTGAGCACCGGTGTTTTTCTTACCGTTTTTCTCTACAGTTATATGAATGGTGCGATCAGCGACATGGTAGACACCGGGGCCCGATTTGATACCGGCCATACCAAAATCGTGACACAGGCCTACGCTAAAGTGTCTGATCAGTTGCCCAACGATCTGGCCCTGCTTAACACCACCGAATGGTTGACCCTGCTAAAAAAAGACCGCCCCGGCTGGATCTGGACGCCACGAATTAAATTTGGTGGATTGATGGACATTCCCGATGAAAAAGGGCAAACCCGCGCCCAGGGGCCCGTGTTTGGCTTAGGTGTTGATCTACGCGGAAAAGAGGCCGTTGAGGACAAAATACTCAAATTGAAAAAATCCATCGTCCGGGGAAACATGCCAGTCAAACCCGGAGACATCCTGATCAGTAATTCTTTTGCCCAAAAACTGAATATCGATATCGGCGACACCGTTACGCTTATTTCCGCAACCATGCACGGTAGCATGTCTGTCACCAACTGGAAAATCAGTGGCACCCTCCATTTCGGTATGGTCGCCATCGATAAACAGACAATTGTCGTCGATATTGAAGACATCCGCTCGGCACTGGATATGGATGATGCAGCCGGAGAAATTGTCGGTTTTTCCAACGATCTCGTCTACGATGATCGTTTAAGTATCGAAACCGCCCAATGGTTTAAACAGGAATTCTCGAAACCGGCAGACGAATTTTCCCCGGTTATGACGGCCCTGGGCGAACAGGGAACCCTGGCGGTCATTCTGGGGATGGCCCGGTATATCGGCGCTTTGATCGTCGGGATATTTGTATTTGCCATGTCGATCGTCTTATGGAATGCCGGTTTAATGAACGGCATTCGTCGTTACGGAGAAATTGGTGTACGGCTGGCCATTGGCGAGTCCAAAGGGACACTGTATAGATCCTTGATTATCGAATCGGCGTGCGTGGGTGCGGCGGGTTCCATACTGGGAACGGCCATTGGGTTGGCGTTTTCTTATTGGCTTCAATATGTGGGATTTGACATCAGTACCATGATGCAGAATTCAACGATCACGTTTTCAAACATAATCAGGGCGAGGGTGACCCCCACCAGTTATGTCATCGGGTTTGTGCCCGGCCTTTTCGCTTCTGTCCTGGGGGCCTTGTTTGCGGGTATCGGCATCTACAGAAGACAAACCTCTCAACTGTTCAAGGAGCTTGAAACATGAAGACCGCTACTTGTATCCTTGTCCTTCTTTTCAGCCTGCCCGTGATGGCATCGGAATATCCCAGCGGTAAGGCGATTTTAGAAAGCATCGATCAAAATATGTCGTCCGATAATCGCGTATTGACCTCAAAAATGGTCATTCACGGCCGACGTGCCAGCCGGACGATTGAATCCAAATCGTGGCTGCAAGGCGAAGAAAAGGCTTTTACCGAATACACTTCGCCCGCCAGGGAACGGGGAACCAAAATGTTGAAGCTCGAAGACCGGCTGTGGCTGTTTTCCCCGGCCACCGATCGCACCATTCAGATCTCCGGCCACATGCTTCGGCAGTCTGTCATGGGTTCCGATCTCTCCTATGAAGATATGATGGAAGACGCCAACCTCGCCAATTATTACCAGGCCGATGTCATCGACACCGAGACCATTGACGACCGCCCTTGCTGGGTGTTGAAATTGACCGCTACTAAAAAAACGGTGGCCTATCAGACCCGAAAACTATGGGTCGACCAGGAAAGAAACATTCCCTTAAAAGAAGAACTGTTCGCAAAAAGCGGCCGTTTGTTGAAAAAACTTGAACTATCGGATGTCGTTCAAATGGAGGCGCGCTGGTTTCCTAAAAAAATGGTCTTCAAAGACATGCTCAAAAAAGGCAAAGGGACCGAGTTTATCATCGAAACCATCGAATTTAACGCCGACATTCCCGAGCATATTTTCTCGAAAGCGGCGTTGCGATAACTATAAACACGAATTGGGTAAAAAGCTGGGATAGAAGCTCTAAATATCGAATCAAACTAGTTCCTCAAATCGGGAATTGCTTTGTTGGTTATGTTGTTGTTGAAGCCACGCCTAATCAGCCCTCTTTTTTTGATTCACATTATCTATCAGTTTATCCGGCATCACTGTTTCAGTCATTTTTGGAATAGCCGGCGTTGCGTCATCATCCCTACTAGTGGCGACGTCTTCAATAGCCTCCCAGCAATTACCCCGCGGCTGATCGTTGATATGAACCCAAAACCGGCTGTCACCGGGCAAATTCCCATATGCGAACCAATGCCAGCCCCCAGAGGATAATTGATCCGGTGATGGCCATGTTTCACCATAAAAGTTGTTCGCATTCATACCGGCCACATATTTACCATCGTGATGCTCCGCCATTCGATATCCATCGCCCAGGGCCGCTACACAAAAGACATTCGCGACCTGAATGCTTGTCAGAGCACTTCCACGTATCACCTCTGTCAGGCCGAGGTGCCCCCCTGCCCAGCCATTATAATATTCCACGGGCATGGCGTGCCCTTTACCCATTAGGGCATAATTCGGTCGTGGCAGCCCTTCTGTCTTAACACATAGGATCGGCAGATACTGAGAACATGGTGTATCACCCTGATATGGGTCACATGCAGGGCCATCCTGAGAGCCATCAATACGAGGTCGCCCATAGCAACCAACACGATCGATCCCCAGATTGTTGTTGTGAGACACCACTCCCCATGTGAGGCCTGATTTTACGTCCGATCCCGACGTCCAAGACGCGGGCGTACAAAGTATTAAAATGAACAAGCAGGAAAGCCAAACATTGCACCTGAAAGGATATATCATTCGCCCTTTACCGTTTATTATTTTAAGGAGCCATTTTCAAAATGTTCCAGTTTGTTCAAGGTCAAGGAAGGCGAAAATTTTAACCGGAGGAATACATTGAGTATTTCGAGGATTAAAATTTGAGCCTGACACCGAAATTGGGCAAACTGGGACGTTTTGAAATTGGCTCTAAGGAAAGATAAAAAAATACGGGTCCGCTTTACGCACATAAATTGTTCACCAGCTTTTCACGCATCGATTCGGTAAGCCCAAGGGCCTGAAGGTAAGCCCCAGGCGAACCATTAAGCCGCTTCATTTCGTCAAAAGCAGCCTGTAAAAAAACCGGTCTGGTTGATAACATGTTGCGCAATTGTAATGTATCGGCGCGTAAAAGGCTGATTAACTTTACTTTCACAACAAGCCGATTGACCATTTTTTCCATGCAGGCGGCAGATAGTAGATAATCTTCAAAAATCGTTTCCCGGGGCACGCCTAAAGCGCTAAGCAGCAAGGCGCAGGCAATGCCGGTTCGATCCTTGCCCGAATTGCAATGGATCAAAACGGGCAGATTGTCCGTGTTACAGAGCAAATCAATCATGGCCATGATCTCTTTACCATGGGTCGACACGCCCAATTTATAGTTTTGAATCAATTCGTCATGCAGATCCAAATCATCTGTTTTTCCGAAAAAAACCTTCCGTTTGAGTTCATCGATGCTTCGGTTGCCAACCTCGATGGGGAAATGGATGGTTCGGGGGGCATTGTTCTTGGGAAGTCGGTTGGGTCGGGATTGGCGCTCTAAAGGCGTGCGGGTATCCAGAATCAATTGGATACCCAACTGTTCAAATCGTTTTAAATCCGCACGCGTTAAAGACCCTAAATGATCGGATCGGTAGACCGTACCCCATTTGACCTGCCTACCGCATTGCGTGAGATAGCCGCCCAGATCTCGAAAATTGCAAGTGCCTTTGAAATGAATAATTCGATTCGGGTGTATTTTCATAGGGTATTAGAAGGAATTTCGATAGCAATACACGTTTTTTTTATGTGAAATAATTATCACACTAATCGGCAAGATGACAATGGTCCAACCTTTAAGAGTATGAATCATGGCTGTAATCACATAATAAACCACTCATACCGGTAAGCATTTAAAAAAACGATCGGCTTTTAAACCTATTGCACGACAATCTTTTTCTTGATCCATACCATACCGTATGGTATGGTTGAAATAAATACCCCCCTTAGTTGAGAGGATCACCGGAGAGATCATGTTGAAAAAAATAAAAAAAACAATACTTAGAAAATTTTTAGATATTTATAAAGCACACAAACAACAAGCACTAAACACATCGATAGGACACTGCTTAGAAACAGCTCGAAATATGCTGAACCACTCAAAATACTGCTTTCTGATAACCAATAGCGAGGCAGGATGCCCAAATGCCAGACTCGTTCAACCAATACCATCGCCTGATGATTTTGTTGTTTGGATTGGTACACATCCCAAACTTAGAAAAATTCGGGAAATTAAGGCAAATCCAAACGTCACACTTGCGTTTGGAGACATGAGAAAAGACGCTAACTTGATACTTCACGGAGAGGCAAACATCCGAACAGAGAGTGACCTGAAACATCAATATTGGAAAGGTGCGTGGCGGCTTTTTTTCCCTGATGGCCCCAAAAGCGATGATTACGTGCTCATATGTATCAAATCTTACCGAATCGAACTGATGAATTTCCATCGTAACATTGTCCCAGAACCATTCGGTTTGAGGCCGGTAGTACTTATTAAAAAAGACAACCAGTGGGTCATCAGGGAGGTCGGTGGTGGCAGGTAAAAGCAAACGAGATTGGCTATCCGAAGGGTTGAAAATATTATCGGAAAGCGGCGTAAATGCTCTGAAAATAGAGTTGATTGCAACAAAGCTGCGCGTTACCAAAGGCTCCTTTTATCATCATTTTAAAAACTTTGAAGAATATAAAAATCGTTTGCTGACCTTTTTTGAAAAGCAAGGGACAAGGGAAATAATCAAGTTATCCGAAATGGGAAAAACACCCGAAGAAAAGCTATACAACTTGGCTGAGGCTGCACTCAGCTATCCCCCTCCCGCCGAGGTGGCTATACGGTCTTGGTCTTTGCAGGATGAATCGGTACGATCTTATCAGTACCGCATAGACAAGCAACGGATGGCTTACCTAAGGTCCATCTGCATTGCTCTGTTGGACGATGAAAAAGAGGGTGTCATTATGGCGGAAATGCTGCACACTATTTATATTGGCTGCCAGCAAATTATCCCACCCATCGAGGGTCAAGCGCAGGAAATATTGTTTCGAAAATGCCTTCTTTTATACAAAACAGCAAATATCTCTCAAAAAAGCGCGGGGATCAAAAAGGACTAAACCAAAAAATGGAACGCAGCCATTTCAAATGAAATCAAATCAATGGCTTGTTCCTGAACATACCGACTGGATATTACACAGCTTTGTTTACGCGAAAGCGTCGAATTGCCCTTTGTACTGTTCTTTAATTTTGTCTCGATCCGGCGCTCCATCTTTTTGGAGCGGCATCGCGTGGGTAAAAATAACGTATTTGGGTTTTTTATATCGGGCGATCCGTTCACCCACAAATGAAATAAGCGCCTCTTCGGCCATCGTCTCTCCGGTTTTAAGAGAACAGACCGCACAGATAGCTTCTTTCCATTTCGGGTCAGGAACCCCGAACACCACGGCAGCTTCTACGGCCGGATGTTCACAGATCACGTTCTCCACCTCAGCAGGGTAGACATTCTCTCCGCCGGGTTTGATCAATTCCTTGTCCGGTTTGCGGCCTTCGAACCAGAGAAATCCATCCTCATCGAAACGACCGAGATCGCCGGTATGATGCCAACCCTTGCGAAAGGTGTGCTCGTTCTCCGCGTCCAAGCCCCAGTAGCCTTTAAACACCATGGGGCCCTGCATGACAATTTCGCCGGTGTCGCCTGTCTTTACCGGCGCGTCATCGTCGTTGAAGAGGGCAACCCGGGAAAGAGCGATGGGACGCCCTGCTGAACCGGGCCGATCGTTATACCGACCCAGTGTCGCCAAGGCGCTGGTTTCCGTCTGTCCGTACAAGCAATAAAAACAGCCGCCGGTACGATCTTGATAAGCATTAATGGTTTCAGGTGTTTCGATGCCGAGCACAGCGCGAAGCGACTGAATATCGATGCCCGATTTTTCCTGTTCTTCCAGAATCGATGCCAAAATGGGTGAAAAATCAAACATCACTGAAATCTTCTTAGCAGCGATCAAATCGACGGCTTGGCCGGCGTCGAATTTAGCCATATTGACATTGATTGCCCCGGCATGAAAGCTGCCGGCAGCCATGAACAACCCGGCCACATGAAACAGGGGCAATAGATTCAGATGTGCATCATCACAGCTCAAACCAAACAGATGAATAAGATGCATATTGGCACACAACACATTGGCGTGACTAAGTAACGCCCCTCGCGGCCTTCCGGCCACTGCGGCGGTGTGGATGATAACGAAGCCATCGTCGCTCTCCACTGTCACCGGTTCAAAATCCCCGCCATTGTCCATTAAAGAATCAATGGCCGGATACTTGGAGACCGGATACCTGGATCCATCCGCAGTGAGGCCAAAGTAGTGATCGACGGAGGATAATCGCGTAACGTTTTCTTCAATCAAACCCTGAAATTCAGTATCGATAAAGAGGGCCGTTGTTGTGCAGTCATTTAAATTATAAACCATTTCTTCGGCCGACAACCGCCAGTTAATGGGCAAAACAATGGCTCCCAAGGCTGCGGCAGCACCATAAATGGTAAAATAGGCAAGGCTGTTTTTTCCCAACACGCCGATGCGATCGCCTTTTTGAATCCCGGATTGCTGCAGTCCCAGGGCGAGGCGGTCGACTTGTTTCTTAAAATCAGCGAAAGAAACCGAACGCTCATTGGCAACTTCATACCAGGCATCCCGGTTGCCATATGTCTCGGCATTTTGACAGATCAGGTCGTAAAAGGTGAAATCCTGCAATCCCATGAGGCGGCTCCTTTTATAGTAAGATTTGATTTTAGATTATAGCCACATGGTAAAAAGGCGTCAACTCCAGCGTGGATCAGCTCCTGATTGAGACTGTTGCAATAATCCTAGCCCAAATCCAAATCGGGGTCGGTATCGTAAAAAGGGCGAAGGGATTTTGCCCCGCCAAGAAAAGATCTGTTTTGTATTTATAATCCTCTGCGGTCTCCGCGATCTCGGCGGTGAAATAATGGCTGTTTAAATTTGTCCGTGTCCGTCTGTGTGGGTCCACGGCAAAAAAGTTGAAAGCTATGAGGCCACAAAGCTTGAAAGCACAAAAAATATTACCGCGGAGAACACAGAGCGCGCTGTGATGGTCAATGGTCTAAAAGATAAAAGATTCCCCTCTGCGTCTGGCGTTTCTGCGGGAGATATTTTTAATGCGGAAGCGACAACCGAATTGCCTCTTCGCTATTCGATCTCAAGGACCTTGATCAGGTTGGTCGTTCCGGGAACGTTTAACGGCGCTCCGGCAGTCAGGATAACCCGGCTCCCCGGCTCAGCCAGGGCTTCTTCTTTCAGATAGCGATTCACCTGCCATAGCATCTCATCCAAATCATCAAAAGCCGGTACCAGTGCCGGAATTACACCGCAAGACAGGCACAATTGCCGATGGGTTTTCGGGTTGGCCGTTAAACCGATAATGGGCATCGGTGGCCTCAGGCGGGACATCACGCGTGCAGTTGAACCACTTGTCGTTGCGGCCACAATCAAATCGGCATTGATATCATTGGCCAGCCAGGCCGCCGCACGGCTGACCGCCCCATTGGACAGGGGCAGATTTTTGGAGATGTCGTCTTTTAAAAAGCGTTTCGGATCCAAGCTCGATTCGGTTTTGAAGGCTATCCGATCCAAAACCGCTACCGCTTCAATCGGGTACTTCCCCACGGCAGTCTCTTCGCTGAGCATGACGGCATCCGTACCGTCTAAAATCGCGTGGGCCACATCGGTGACCTCTGCACGACTGGGCCTGGGGTTTTCCACCATGGAACTTAACATCTGGGTGGCCGTGATCACAACCTTACCGGCGGTGCGGGTTTTATGAATGATCTCTTTTTGAATCAAGGGAACGCCTTCAAGGGGCATCTCAACCCCCAGATCACCACGTGCCACCATCACACCGTCCACAGCAGCAATGATAGGATCCAGCCGATCAACGGCCTGGGGTTTTTCAATCTTGGCAATCACCAGCGGTCCATCACTGTTGGCCGATATGCGCTCCCGAACAGGCTGGATATCTTTCTCATGACGAATAAAAGACATCGCCACAAAATCCACGCCCTCCGCCAGACCGAACTCAAGATCGTCCCGATCCTTCTCGGTAAATGCGGCAATTCTCAAATCACTGCTCGGTAAATTGACGCCCTTGTTGGCCGTAAGGATGCCCCCATTGACGACTTTGGCACGAATATGATCCGTATTCACCTCAACGACCTGAAGTTCCACCCGCCCATCGGCCATCAAAATAGACTCACCTTCGCTGAGATCCTCGCAAAGAAAGGGGTAATTCACCGGCAACGCATCACCCACTGCCTCGCTGCCACTGACCAAGACCACTTCTTCACCACCGGTAAGTTTTCGTTCGTCAATGCGGCCCAGCCTGATCTTGGGGCCTGCCAGATCTTGTAAGATGCCGACGACACGCCTCTCTTCCCTGGCCGCCTGCCGGATTTTTTTTATGGTTTCCCGATGCCCCTTGAGATCGCCATGGGAAAAATTGAGCCGAGCCACATTCATGCCCGCCCGAATCAGCTGTTTAAGTGCTGAAAGAGACGCCGTGGCCGGCCCGATGGTACAGACGATCTTGGTTTTACGAAATGCTGTGAGCATGTATTCTCCTCAAGAGTGAGCACCTGATTGTCAATCAGGGCTGTTAGCGTAGTATGAGATATAGGATAATTTTTTGTTGGAAACTCAGGATAAATCGAGAACCCGATTGGTGATTTGCGGTAATACCTCTCCGGCTTTTCCCTTGATAAGGATATCACAAACCGCATCATATGGTGTTTCGGACAAATTCACAATGGCCAAAAAAGCGCCGCTGCGGCGGGCCATGTCGGGGAGCAGGGCCGCCGGTTGAACCAGAAGCGTCGACCCCACCACCAGAAAAAAATCACATTGCCGGGCTAAAGCTGTGGCTTTTTTTACTTCAACTTCCGGCATGGCCTGTCCAAAGGAGATCGTGTCCGGCTTCAAATAACCGCCGCAGGAACATTCCGGGGCAAGATCCCCAGACGCGATCCGTTTAAAAGCATCATGGTCTGTAGAGATGTCATCGCAGGACATGCAACGCACGCGGCGTGTGTTCCCATGGAGTTCAATGACATCATCGGGGGAAATACCCGATTCCTGATGCAATCCGTCGATATTCTGGGTGATCACTGCTGCCAAACGACCTTTGTGGTACAAATCGGCCAAAGCCAGGTGGGCGGCATTGGGCCTGGCTTTTTGCAGGTCGTCATACATCGCCGCCTTTTGTTGCCAGTATTCGATACGGGCATCTTTGCTCCGCATAAAATCGTCAAAGTAGACCGGCTTAAACTTGTCCCAGATACCCCCCTGGCTGCGATAATCGGGAATACCGCTCTCCGTGGAAATTCCCGCGCCGGTAAAGGCGACATTTCGACCCGACCCCATTTTGGCGGCAATTTGGTCCATTTTTTCAGCAAATGGATTGGCGGCGTCTTTCATTGAACCTCCTCGCCCACCCAGCGAAGAAAAGCATCGTTTCCCCCTGTAATGGGCAGGGACACAATGCAAGGACAATCATATTTGTGGAGCGCCTTAACCCGCGTTGTCAGAGCTGGAACCTTGTTTTCAGTCGTCTTGGCGATGAGAACCGTTTCGGTATCTTTTACCAGCTTTCCTTCCCAATGATAAATCGAACGCATCCCGTCGAGAATGTTGACGCAGGCCGCCAGACGCTCTTCCACCAGGATTTGCCCAATCCGTTCAGCTTCGGCACTATTTTCGGTGGTGATATAAATCAGGTTGATCTGCATGACCGCTCCCTATTGGCAATACCCCGAGCCATTTTAAAAACGTTTCAGTTTGTCCAAGGTCAAGGATGGCTAAAATTTTAACCTGAGGAATACATTGGGTATTTCGAGGATTAAAATTTGAGCCAGACGCAGAGATTGGGCAAACTGGGACGTTTTTAGATTGGCTCCCCCTTATGCCAATTGCTTCTGTGCCCGGCGCATCAGTTCCCCAATCGCCATTTGTTGGGGACATCGACGCTCGGCCTTGCCATAATCGATATGGGCCAGACGACGGCGGGTTTCCTCCGGCAAGCGCTGAAACCCGGCGGCGCCCCGATCCCAATCACCATAACTTTCAGCATACATTAAATAGCGCATCACGTCGGCGATGGGAATATCTTCGCCAACCGCTTTTTCACAGATATCTCCGCACCCTGTACAATAAGAGCAAGCCGTGGAATCGGCATAGAGCGCCAAACGTTCTAAATCCGCCGCAGATAAGCGGGTCTTGTCTAAGGCTGCTGCGGTATTTGTCATTAGATAAGTCATGTTCTCCATCATAGAACATATCGCGGAAATTTGATTATTTTCCCACACCGCTTTTAACTTGGCCTGATGTTGCGTAAATCCTTGTTCAAGAAAACGCCCACCCAGCAATAACTCCTTTTCAGAAGACGCCTGAAGCTGTCCGCCGCCTTGGGTTTTCATAGCGGTTAAACCGATTCCAGCATCCACACAAGCGTTGACGGCATCCTTCATTTTTTGTGTATGCATGAGTCGAAAATTATAAGTCATCATAATACCATCAATCCAATCAAAACCGGCCGCACTCGATAGACACTTTTCCATGTTGCTATGAGTGCTGAACCCAAACAGACGGATTTTACCCGCCGCTTTTTGTTTTTCGGCCCAGGCTCGGACCTTGTCTTTCAGTGGTTTTGTATTGCGTAAAGAATGCATGAAAAACAGATCGATAGTGTCCGTGTTCATTCGCTTCAGGGAAAGATTCAAATGCTCGGTCATTCCGTCGGGATCATGATTGCCGGATTTGGTTACCAGAAAGATTTTTTTTCGTTCCTCAGGGTATTTTGTGAAGTATTGACCAATACCCGTCTCGCTGACACCATGTCCGTAACTATTCGCCGTATCCCAATAGGTCACACCTAAGCGAATGGCCTGTTTGAGCATCAGTTGGTTGTTGGGTATGTCGAACATTCCGCCCATGCTCAATATGGGGACCTCGATGCCGGATCGCCCAAAAGGGCGAGTGGGCATTTTATCATGCTTATCCGTATCGCTTTGTGCGCCCTTGGCCATTTTCGGCCCAAGAACAGCGCCAATACCGCCCGCACCTGCGGTCTTAAGAAAGTTTCGACGGGATATGTTTTTAGGGTTCATTTTGTTGTCTCCTATAAATTTTTTATCTTCATTTTGGTAAATCAAAAGTTACCCATTTGATTTATATACCATTATCAGGAATGAATTGCGTTATGATTTCGTATTTTTGTTTTTTCCAGACGCAATACCTTCGATATTTTCTGGATACCAGAGTGCCGACCTTGTCGTACCCTCTTTCCAGATTAAATCCACATCAAAATTTTTAATATCGTCATGGCACCGAATCAGGCCGGCGGAAATCGTATCTTTGATGATTCTTGAAACTGTAACGCTATTTTTAGCGTCAATTTTAAAACGTTTCCGTAGGGAGTCGTTCGTCATAAAATCTGTTGAACATAGCGAAGACACGCGTGGGGGAACATACTCTATTACGGTCTTCTATCCATTTCCCTGAATTTGCGATGGGCAAAAATGACTGCCCTCGCATGTTCTGAATTAATTGCAGAGTCTACAAAGGCTTCCGCTTTGCCCATCTTCTCGTGTTCGGTAAAGGCCTTCGCCATTCGATCACCCTCAAATATTTCGCTCAAACTCTCATTATTCTTAGGGATTTTCTTGACAAACCATAAATGAATGGTTTATTTTCTAATTGTTCTCTACCAGTGGTAGTGGAACCTACAAAGGCTTCCGCTGAGCCGGCCTGGCGAATCAGCGGTTTTTTATTTCCATTTCGGATTTTCCCGAATCATTTTTAATGTTCTACCGGAGTCTGCAACAAACGAGGTAATAAACCATCCTGTTAGACGCTCTCTGTTCAACCCGATGACGACAACATAGTCTTGCATGACGATAGCCACCCGCCTCGTCCGGTCAATTTTTCGACGCTTTTTATTCCACCCAAAATAGCGCTCGCTTTTAGAATCTTTTAGAGCGAACTTTATCCAATCAATTCGTTGCGCACGCTTGATTGAAAACCAGTCGTCTTTCGAATTGATCGATTCATAAAAAGCATGATCGAAGTCACGCTTTTTAAACCGAATTTTAAAGCCATCGAAGGTTTTTATAGCGCCTTGGCAATAAATCGTCTCAAAATGTTTTCGATATTTATCCCTGTCTTGGTAAATAACCAACGGAGGATACGCCATCTACAATCCTCCGGTGAGATTGATCTTAAAAAGGTTGAATTTTTTTTCTGCTAAAGACGTCGGTTGCACCCGGCGCCCAAGAAGGGCTTCATAATGTTCGACAAGTTCAATTTTCGCACCGCCTGGTTTTAAAGATTTATTCATACGTGCGGAACCGAATCCGACTAAAACATCGGCGAGTTGAATCAACACGGCTTCTTCGGATCGAATCGACTGAACCGTAACAATTGCTGAAGAGAGGTTGGCATTGGTTAGACACTGTTTCAATGTATGCAATCGATCTATCCGGCGATTGCATTTAAAATCACAAAAAATTCGATATTCATTAAAATCATGAATCCAGTGATGCAACATTTGGTAATAAAATTTGTAAAAACCCAATTCCTGATCGTTGGAATGAAAACGAAATAAATTGACCTGGCTTTTATCCACGGCAATACAGCGAAAACGAAGCGCATTTCCTTTCTCATGAAACCAGGAGAGAAGCGCTTTATAAAATTTAATTTTAGACCGGGATACTTTGTTCCATTTAAATTCCCCGCCGATTTTATACCGGTTCCGAAGTTCATGAATATCCGATTTGAATTGGCTGCGGTTTTGACGGTCGAGCCAAAGCCCGCCAATTATCAGATATTTAGCCGATGCCTTTTTTGAAGAGAACAAATCAGGAAAGGCTTCGTCGCAATAAACATCGATCTCCATCAATTCACCCTCCCCGTTTTTTTAGCCGTTTCCATCATTGCAAATTATCCTCTCTGCGGGTGAGGAAATATCCGTCGCAAACAGTTTCATTTCACCAAACTATAAGGTCTATGACAACAAAAAGCTATGCTCCGCATTCCGAGACTCATTGTCCGCCGTGATCCGAATCGCTCTTTTACCGGAAACAGGGCATTCGTGCTCGCATATACCGCAGCCGATGCAGTGCTCAGGACTGACGAAGGGTTGCTGTAGCCGAATCAAGATCTCAACGCGGTCTCCCGTCCGGGGGGCTGGGTCAAAGGGGTCGTCTGCCGGGATAAAGATAGACTGTTCGTTTTGCCGGATGATTCGTTTGGGCTTTTGTCCATCCCGCCACACCGCCGGCGGATCTCCGACAATTCGACAATAATAATCACCGGTCGCATAACGTCCCGGCGGTAACACCGCGCCACTTAGCTTTACCTGTTCCGCCTCGGCCGACATAACCGTCAGGGGTCGATCCATTCGTATCGGATTCAATACTTCCCGGGTGAAGATGGCCTTGGGGCTCACCGGACAGTTTTCCTGGCAGACGATGCAGGGGGTATCCATGGCCCAGGGCAGACAGCGACCCCGGTCGACAAAAGCTGTCCCGATACGGATGGGTCCTGGTGATGCAAAGTCGTCTAGTCCCATGCGTTCGTCACGGCTTAAGGGTCGAATGGCCGCGGTGGGACAGACGTGGCCGCAGGCGATGCAGGAGTGCTGGCAACCACTGGTGCCAATTCGAAAATTGAGGATCGGCGTCCAGAGGGCCTCCCACCCGGCTTGGCCTATCGCCGGTTGGATCACATTGGTGGGACAGATTCGCATGCATTGGCCGCAACGAATACACCGCGCTAGAAAATCGGTTTCGGCCACCGCTCCGGGTGGACGAACCAGGTGGGCCGGCCAGTTAAACCCTTGCCGGCCTTCCATGCCAAACGCCGCCATTCCAGCCACGCCGGAAACCATGGACAAAACCACTTCGCGGCGCCGAATGTCAGGCACCGTGATCTCACCGGTGGCCGATGGTTGCAGGCCGTAATGAATCGATTCTCCCCGGCAATCCTCACGACAATTGAGGCACACCACGCATTCGCTGAGCCTTAAATTCTCTGAGGGCTGACAGGCACCCTCGCAATGACGCTCGCAGGACGGACAGGTTTTACAGGCGGCATCGGATTTATAGATACGAAACAACGGCCAGCGGCTAAAAATTCCCAAGAGAGCCCCCAACGGACAGACATAGCGACAGAAAAACCGGGGCCTTTTTATATTCAGCAACAGGGCCGGAAAAAACACCAGGCCGATGGAAAAACCCCCTTCGTACCACCGCAGGGACGACGAAAACCAACGCCCACCACCGTCAATCAGGGGTAAAATAATGAGATTGATCGAACGGTACAACAGCGGCATGGGGTCCAACAGGCCGATGGTCAAGGTTGAAAGCATGCGATGCGAAGAGATGCCCAGCAGCCGTAGAACCAGATCGTATACAATGGCTCCCAGCATCACCATCAGAATCCAGTATTTGACCCTTTGGCCTGAATGATAGCGGTTTTGCCGCACCTTTTCCGGCGCCTTTTGTTTAATCCGGGCGATATAGCCTAAAAACTGATGAATCGCCCCGAAGGGACACACCCAGCCACAAAACACCCGCCCCAGAAAAAAGGTAACGACCAGGGTAACCAACCCCCAGACCATGCCCTTATATAAGGTGCCCGTGGTGAGGGCCATACCCAGCCCGGCCAGCGGGTCCAATTCCAGAAAAAAGTTGATCGGCCATCCCCGCAGCTGCCACCACTGACGGCCAAGAGAAGAAACGCCGCAAAACCAAAAAAACAGGCATACAAAAAATATCTGGCTGATCCGTCGGGTGGTAATAATGCGCAAACGTTGCTCCTTTAACCTTGCGACAGGATAATCGGATTAAGCGTGTCCAGGTCCGTGGTGCCCAGGCCGGCAGCCTCGGCTTTGGCGATATGCGGCAGGGCCGTTAACGATTTCTCCAGTAACCCAGCGCCCACCGTATCGACGGCCACCGGGTCGGTGCCCAGGATCATGGTATCGGTCTGCTTCAGGTCGTCCAGCGCGCCACCGGTGGGGCCGTTTTTTAACATGGTGGTCGTGCCATCCAATATAACCAGCGACGGCCGGATCATTAACGCCAGTTCGTAAATAATATCATGGATTTCCTGATGGAAAATATTGCGACGGCCGCCCAGTAGGCCATACCAGTTTTTCATGGTTAAGGAGGCCCCACTGCGGTGATGATCTTTGACCGGCGCCACGCCGATGACCTTGTCAATTCCGGTCAACGCATCGACAAAAACCGGCCAATTCTGAATCAGCCTCCCCTCACGCACCGATACCGATTGAAAAGATGATTGTCGGGGCAGAACCACCCGGGCCCCGGCCGACCGGGCCGCCGGGCCAATGCCGGACAATTCAAAACAGGTGCCCGGATCGTTAATGGGGTTGTCGGCCACACGAACTTCCGCAGCGCCGGCTTGCAAACAAAGACGCGTCAGTTCCGCCACCAGATCCGGATGGGAGGTGGCCGAAAGCACCGGCGGCGAGGCAAAAGCAGCGTTGACCTTGAGTAATACCCGCTCGCCTTTTTTGACAAAGGCTTCGATGCCACCCAGGGCTTTCAGCCCTAGGTTGACGGTTTTTTTTCGATCGTTCCCATGCGCGATCACCAGCCGGGATGACAACCCATCGATGGTATAAGCAGGCAGGGTCGTTGTCGCTTTATTGGCCGAGGGCGCAGAGGGCCCTTTACCGTCGTAGAGTTTCCATCCCGCAACTCCCGTAACGGCAGTCAATAGACCGGCCTTCACCAACCGGGTGAGAAAATCCCGTCGATGGGTGTTGGCATCGGATAAACTCATTTCTCTACTTCCTTTTTATCCTGCCCAGGATCCCGCCGAGGATCTAACTCGGGATCCAACCGGGGATCCAAAACCCGCTCGATTTGACGATCCAGCAGGGTGGCCAATCGATTGGCCGAATCCTTATCTTCGGCCATATGGACGCCGGCCAGATAAGGCCCGTGGGAAAAGACCACTTCATAAGCATCCATGATGTCAATGGCGAAAAATCCCTCTCGGGCAAACCCTTCCGGTTTCGCCATTTCAGATCCTCCGAATTCAATTAGAAAATCCCGATACGCCGTGGCTAAGATCTCAGCCGCCTTGGGAGATGACCGCAACGAAACAAACAGGGTCGTTTCCGTTTTCATGCCCGAATACTTGGCGGTATACACCTGATCGAGACGATCGAAACCGAAAGCGTCCTTGGCGATAAGGGTAATGCTGTCGGCCACCAAATCTTCGGTGGGAAAAACCTGCTCCGGACCCGCCGCTTCCCCTTGACCCTCGGCCTCCCCTTCGACGCTATCCAAAAAATTTTCGGCAAACACCGTCAGCATCGATGTAACCGCCTCACCGGATGTCGCGGCGATTATTTCCACATAGTGCCGACCCGTTGCGAAGAAAAGAGCGTTGGCTGTTCCATAAGCATGCTGGGTCAGGGACAGTTTTTCGACATCCTGTCGACGCTGACTGCTGTAAACGGCAAAGGCGTTGGACGGCTTACCCATATCGTAGATAAAAACCTCAAACCAGGTACTCGAATCGTCAGCAGGTTTGAAACGTTGGGTATTAAGGCGCACAAACCCCGCCGACAGGTAAAGCTCGGCTTTGCCGTTAATTTTATTGGATAAGGTGGCAGGATCAAAACTTTCCGCCGGGGACATCTCCTTGATACCAGCGGGCAGGGGAATTGAGACGTTATCCGTCGGTACGTCCGTCGGTGCTGTCTGCACATGATCGGTTTCCGGTGCGAAGTTTAATACGGCAGGATTGAATCGGTTTTGCACCGAAAAAAAAACAAAGCCAAGTGCGACCAAAAAGCCAAGAATCGCCAAACTGAGATAGGTTTCCGATTTTTTCGTCCGATGGGTAGTGGCTGACACAATGCGCTCCTAAAGGAGGCTATCATAATTCGCAGGCCCAAACATGTCAATCAGCGTCATGACAATGGATTTCTTCAACCTGTTATTTCTCACTTTTCCTGCGTTGCCTCGCTTTTATTGTCGGTTTTAATTGAAATGGGGTTGTATCCCGCATATAAGCAATTACTATTCCCAGGCCACCCGCGAATACGGGTACGAGCGCGATCATATTCCATTTATAATTGGTGACTTACGGTGAAAATTTTCCAAAACAAAAAGCTTCATGGCATCCTTTTAAACCTGGTCCTTATCGCCGGTGGGGGTTTCTTGCTGGCGATCGGGATCAAATCCATCGCCATCCCCCATGGATTTATCACAGGCGGCTTTTCAGGTTTAAGCCTTTTGATCTATTATATGTTCGGCGGGCTAACGCCGGGATTGTGGTATCTGGTACTTAATATACCGTTGTTTATTATCGGTTGGATTTGGCTGAGTCGGCGATTTGTATTTTACAGCCTGTTCGGCATGCTGGTTGTCACCCTGGGCCTCGACTGGATCTCGTTTGAGATCCCGATTCAGGACCCGTTGTTATCCGCCCTTGCGGCCGGTGCGTTCATCGGCGCCGGGGCGGGAATTTACCTCCACTCGCTGGGCTCAGCCGGTGGTAGCGATATTATCGCCATCATTTTAAACCAGAAATTGAATGTCCCCATCGGACGCTTCTTTTTCTTTTCCAATCTGGTCCTGTTCAGCCTGAGTTTTCATATCCTTGACATTGATTTGATCCTCTACTCCCTGGTACTGACATTTATTGTTTCCCAGGTTACGGATTATTTTCTCAGCGTGCTTTAATCAACGCAAACTGGTATTGATTATCTCGGAAGTGTCGACCACGATTGCCGACGCCATCTTGAAAAAATTGGGGCGCGGCGCAACGTTGCTAAATGGTCAGGGGGCCTATTCCGGAAAAGACAAAAAGATCGTGATGACCGTGGTCAACAATTATCAGTTAAAACGTCTGGAAGCCCTGGTATTCAGTATGGATACGAACGCATTTTTTATTACCGAAAACACCTTCAGCGTGCTGGGATCGGGGTTTTCCCGCAGAAAAACATATTGAGGGTGTTATCTCCGGATTGGATAGTGTAAAATGCCTGTTCGGTGTAAAATAATTGTTCGATTGAAAGCTTGATCATGTCTGCGAAGGTACGCCCAAAAAGAGACAAAATGCTGGAATGACCATGAAATATGCGATCATCGCCAATCCGAAAGCAGGCCGCCTAAATATAGATCAGAAACGATCGCAGCTGAAAGAGGTTTCACAGGTTCTCAACGCGAAGGTTTACGGCCTGAACACCACTTCCGCCGAGGCGTTTACCCGCCGTGCCGTAGAAGTGGGAGACCGGTGCGATGTTCTTGTGGTGGCCGGCGGCGACGGCACCTTTTCCGATATTATCAATGCCATCTACCCCTCTCGGCTATCCCTGGCATTTCTCCCTCTGGGCACAGGCAATGCAATTCGAAGTGCCCTGACATATCGAGGCGACCTGACCGATATGGCCCAACGGATTCGCAACGGACAACAGCACACCTGCGATTTGATCCGCTGTGATGGCAACCGTCTGGCCTTCATGGCCTCCGTCGGCCTCGACGGCACCGCCGTCAAACTCTGGACCGCCTATCGTAAACAAGGGGTGTCCGGCCCCAAAGCTTACTTTTTGGCATCACTTAAGGCTTACCTTAGCGTCTACCGGCCCGGACGGGTTGATTTAAACCTTGACGATACCCATATCACTGTTAAAAAACTGCTGAGCCTGGTGGTGGTAAAACAACCGTACTTCGGAATGGGGATGAAAGTGGTTCCTCGTGCCCGCTGGGACGACGGCCACCTTCATGCGCTCTGGATGTCAGCCAAATGGCACCAACCGATGATCGGCGTCGCGACGTCATTTACCATCGGAAACCGTGCCGGTACCTATCGGGCGGGGAAAACGTTGCAGGTTCATTCCGAGCGCCCGCTGACGCTGCAAATGGATGGGGAATTGGGACGAACGCGGCAGTCGTTCTCATTTGAAGTCCTGCCGGGCGTATTGACCCTGACGCATTGATATATCCCTCAGGGGGCCGACTTTCCACGCGGACGACAGGTTTAAATACTTGCTTTTGAACCGGGCCTGCTCCGTCAAACATCCGGCATTTTATCAAACCGTTATGTATTGCAGGTTTTCTCACAAAATCGTGGCTCTTTCAAAAGTTTTATTCAATACAGGAGATTTGAATGAGAAAAATTCAATTCTATAAAATTCTATTCCTTATTTGTTTTTGGGTTTTATGTGGCATTTTCATCACCTTTTACGATGCATCTCTTTTAGGGTTTAAATCTGAAATTGAGGGGCATTATAGTTTTTTACGTAATCTAATTTATATCATTATATCTTGTATTATCGGCGGGACCTTACTTGGATCATTAGAGGTATTGTACTTAAATAAATTATTATACAGAAAACCTTTTGGTATTACGTTATCGATTAAGACGGCCATCTACCTATTGTCTATGTACTGTTTTATCTCTCTGTGTATGCTTCATATATTCAGCTCCGAAATTAATAAACCGTTGCTGAGCGGAGATGTTTTTAAGTTGTACGTTGATTTTTTATTTAGCGTCAAAGCGGTCACGAAGTTCATTTTTTGGAGTCTTGCTTGTATTTCGGCTCTATTTATTCTCCAAGTCAATGATAAATTCGGTCAGGGAGTTCTGATAAGCTTTTTGCTTGGAAAGTACCATCAACCCAAAGAGGAAAAACGTATTTTTATGTTTATGGATTTGAAATCTTCGACGACCTATGCTGAAAATCTTGGGCATATTAAATACAGTCAGTTCATTCAGGACTGTTTTTTCGATATAACAGATATCGTTACCAAATTTGATGCGAAAATTTATAAATATGTGGGCGATGAAGTGATTCTATCATGGAACATTGACGAAGGAATTGAAAAAGGAAATTGCATAAACACATTTTTTGCATATGATGCGCTTATAAAAAGCAAAAGAAAATATTATCAAAATAAATACGGAATCGTTCCTGAATTCAAAGCCGGTCTTCATTTGGGTAGTGCTACAATTGCTGAGGTTGGTGTAATCAAAAAAGAACTTGAATATCATGGTGATGTTTTGAATACGGCAGCACGAATTCAAGCAAAATGTAATGAATTCAAAAAAAGAATTTTAATATCGGAATCAATAAAAACAAGATTAGAGAATCTACATCTCTTTGATATTTTAAAAATCGGAGCCGTTAGCCTAAAAGGAAAAGCAGAATCACTCAACCTATATGAAGTCATTCCAGTATAAAATGCTTGATGGGGTTTACGATCTTCGGTGAGCTGATCCATGAAGTCAAGGATATTGCCAGCAGACAGATCGTTGAGGTCATAAGCACCGAGCTGGCTACAAAATTTATCTTTGACAAACGAGTGCGATCTAACTGTATTTTTTTCGAGTGGATTTGATGATAATCGAGCCTGATTTTTCCCGCTTTGGATACTTTCATCGACGTACCTCCTTTTACTAAAATCTTTGACAATGGCCCAATGCCAAAATAATTCTAATATGCCCAAAGCATATCGGCAATAATCTCGTTAAGTTTGATAACTAATACATCTCTCAATCAATCTCAGTAAAGGCCTAAACCAAGATTGGGCATTAGTATCACCGGTCTTAAATTTCAGTCCAAATTGAAAATATCACAGATTTATTTCTTGCCGGGTTATTAAAATTTTGTTACGTTTTTAGATGTTTACAAGGTAGGTATGTTCTCAATACATCACCAAAGCCCTGATAGTTGGTTTTTAGATTGTCAATTAGAGTACATCACAACCTTTTCAAATAACTCAAATATCTATACCTTGTGATTTCATTAGTTTCCTGATAATAATCGTTATGTGTTTTGAATCAGGCATGCATTTGCCCTGATCTTAATTCCCCCACCGACTTACCTGAGAACTTATTTTAGACTTTACAATGACATTCTTACTCATTGTTTGTTGAAAACTTATCGAAAGAGTATCTTAAAAGTAAAATCAATCGGTTTAACGTAGCATAGTTCCTATACGTGATAACTGCCATTGCTCTAACTAAAGCAATTCAAGGAGGTTAAAAATGAAACAATCCAAAATGTCTCCTGCAAGAAAGAAAAAAATTAAAACCATTTTATCAATGATGAATAAGCAAACTCAGCGGCTTTTTCCAATTGTGCGGCCACTGGTGGAAATGATGGACCTTGTTATTACTGATGATGAAATTGAATATCTGTTACAGTTAGGCACAAAATCGTACTCATATGAAGAAGCCGCTAAGGTCAGTAACTTGCCAGATGACCAATTCCAATCCTTCTTTGACAGAATGAAAAGAAAAGGGCTCATTCATTTCGAATTAGGTGAAAACAGGACAGAGGTGTATCGTTTAAATGCTATCGCCGTTGGGTGGTATGAAGTCATGATGCATTACAATGTTGGGAAACCCGAGGAAAGGGAATTTTTTGAAAAATGGAATGAGTTTTTTGAATACTTTAAGAAGTTTAATTTTTTCCCTTTGCGAAATGTACAAAATTTACTTATGCGCAATATGTCAGTACCCAACCAAGATGCAGCCTTGATGAATCCGGATATAGAAGGTATGAAAAAAAGAAAGACAATACCCATCAATATACCGCTATCATCTTCGGACACAAAAATTTATCCGACCTTTCATGTTGATGAATATATAAAGGAATTTGGTGAAAAAGACGCTATATATGCCTTCCCTTGTGTCTGCAGACATGGCAACAGCCTAATAGGCTCACCATGCGATCATGATATGCCAAAAGAATCATGCATAGCTTTCGGTGATGGAGCAAAAGCTTGGGCTGGTTGGGGGTATGGCCGAAACGTTACTAAATCTGAAGCCATGGATATTCTCAAGGAAGTACGTAACAAAGGGGCAGTCCATTCGGTGATCCATGAAAAAGATGATATAAACCTGCCTGTAGTTGCTATATGTAATTGTTGCTGGGATTGCTGTGGCATTTTAAAACCGTACAATATGGGTGCCATATCACTGAAGTACAATTCTTCTTTTATTGCTAGAATAAAGGATAATTCTAATTGCAAGGGATGTGGCAACTGCGAAAAATACTGTCCAACGACTGCAATGAAACTATTTGATGAAAAAGTATATTTCAACAACGACAAATGTATTGGCTGCGGTCAGTGTGCTTTTCAGTGCCGCCAAAATAATATTGAAATGATCCCGAATGAAAGGGTAGTTTATTTACCAATGCTAAAAAAATCAGAAGTAAGGGTTTTTGCATAAATCCAATTAAAAGAAAAATTGTCATTTTGGTATAGGGCCCTATAGCTTTTCAAGTCTACTGTTATGGCCCTACAGTAGTTCAAATTTCATAAGACTGAACATTATTTGACGTAAGCATCAATGGCACCACAAGATAATGTGGTCGTTGAGTTGAGATTGAAACCTGAGATGTCTTTTAGAAATAAAGGGTGAAATTCGAATCAAATTTCCGGCGCTCCAACAATGTTGCAGATATCAAGTACCCGAAAAACCACCGATGTTCGAAAATAATCAAAACAGGCCAAATCTTGCAGGATTGAGCGTTTTCGTGGTATGCTGGAGATAATCAGATCGTATCGGCAATAATACCGTTAAAACAGATTGTTACGGTAGCCTCAATATATCTAAGCTCTTAACACCTAAAATTCTTAACAAAAAACATATTGTTTTAAGGCTTGGGTTAAGGAAGCACGCCAGTCGCGACTCAAGATAAAAATAATTTTTGTGCTCAATGGGGCAAAGGTGCTTTCTTGTTTATTTTGGAATAAGATGTGGTTGGGCTTAAATCTTAAATAATCCTGATGCTGTCAGTTGGTCAAATAATGTAACCGTGTTTCGATATTCTGTCTCTTTGCAAGTAAACAGGAGGCCAAAAATGCCGCAGTCTCTGCGCACTATTCCCGAAAGACGCACTGGAAAAGACAGACGCAGAATATTTAGTCTGCATCGCTTCTTTTACAAAGGGCCTGAAAGAAGAAAGGCTCTATCTGACCAAAGGACACAAGAAGAAAGACGCGAAGGTTGGGTTAGAATCAGCAGGTGGTCCAGTATAAATTTAAATGATTTTAAGATTTCAAAATTTTTACATTCGAAAGAATCCAAATTCTTATAATCTTACCTCCATATAGAATAGAGCTCCTTTTAGGGTTTTGATCGTTGATCCTGTTGGGGTTTATAATTGCCAAATTGAAGTATCTGAAATATGGGTGAATTTGTGTTATTCTCAATAATCACAACGTCACAGAATTAAGGGTTGAGCGGATAATCCCGCCGGAAATGAGGTCGGGAAGGTGATCGAAAACGAAAAAGCGAATTTGATATCTAAACAACTTACAAAGATTGCTGGTACAGGCACTATTGGTATTATTTTTAAATTCGAAGCATAAAAATGCAGCAGGAGGAACGTATGAAAAAAGTGATCTTTTTGTCAGTTATAGTATTAGCAGTTCTCATCATTATTTCCTGCAAAAATGACTCCACGAACACTGCTGTGATGGGTGTTGAATTTCAGTGGTTACCAATTGATCACGGTTCTTCTAAAAATCCAGAGATTCTGCTAACGGATGTACCCGAGGGTACTAAACGCTTTCACGTGAGTCTGATTGATCTTGATCTTAAATCATACGATCATGGAGATGGTTTAGTAGACAATGATAATTCAGGTATCATTGCCCGTGGTACCATACAGGGAAACTATAATGGTCCATCTCCTATGAAGGGTATGATCCACAATTATGAAATCACCGTAAAAGCTTATGATGAAAAAGATACTGTTATAGGAATTGGGAAAAAAGCGAAAAAATTTCTACATTAAGTATCTAAATAAGTTATCATATTGCCCCAATTTTAGACCAACTTGCCAATTATTGAAAATCGAATTAAACAAAGGGCAGGTGACCTTGAGATAACATCAGGTGGAAGAATTAGAGTGAACTGGCGACACATAATGATATTCTTTTAGAAATGATGCTTCTCGAAACCGTTGATTGCTCCAACTCATCTCCATCAGCCCACAATCCCAATAGAGTAAAAAACTGAAGCTGGTTGAAGGTGGTGATATCATCATTGGGCAAGGTTGTGCCGCGGTGGTGATGTAACATGGGTATCTTTGTATTATGATGCCCCTCGGAATCTGACATGCTCCAACTCATCAACGGCCAAACAGGCTTCTGAATGGCTATGATAACATACTGTCAAACGAAGTACTGACTTGACCGTCAGGCTTGCCTACTAAAGTATAAGTCAGGATACATCAGATATGAAAACGATTCATTTCGGGATGGGTTGTTGAAAGCTTTTCATTCAATTTTTTGCTATCGGTCATTCTGTTAGGCCAGGTCCTGGCAGAAATTTTTAAAACCAGGGAAACGTCGATCGTAATGATTGTATGGAGCTCAATGATTGCGGTTCTGATATCAGGATTTGCATGGCCTGTGGAAAGCATGCCTCACTGGATAAGGGCAGTTTCCATGCTCCTGCCAAGCACCTGGGGAATTACCGGGGGATTGCGGCTTACCCAGATGGGAGCCTCCTTCAATCAAGTCCGGGAAGAATGGATCTGGATGTGGGGTCTAACGCTCCTGTACCTTGTCCTTGCCTGGATCTGCGTTCGCTTTGTCCACCGAAGCAGAAATGGGGCACACCCTGATTTGCGGTCATTGTCTGACAGATAGTATATATTTCAATATTTCCTTTTAAGCTCATTGTGTAAATATAGTCCTTTGCAAGGGATATTATTGGCATTTGACACGACGCCTATATTCGCATATTCTCCAGCTTATTTGCGTAAGGTATCCCCTATTTTGAGGTGCAACAGTCAAGGTTCAAATCTCTCAAATCAGCATTCCCGAAGGTTGGATTGATTTTGGTATCGGTCAGCCTCAAGTTGACATTCTTCCTTTAGAACAGTTGGCAGAGGCGGCAGTTCATCGGTTTGAACAGGGAGACCGAAACATATTGCAATATGGTTTTCAGCAGGGCAACGATAACTTCAGATTGTCTCTGGCCCAATTTCTTAGTGTGCAATATGGGGCAGCTGTCGATCCGAATCATCTTTTTATCACCGCCGGAATTTCCCAAGCCTTGGATCTAATTTGCTCGCTATACACCAGGCCGGGCAACACGATTTTTGTCGAAGAGCCTTCCTATTTTCTCGCTTTGCGCATCTTTGCCGACTATGAGCTCAAAATCATTGGAATACCGATAGATGAAAATGGTTTAATTATAGAAGCTTTGGAAAAAGAATTGGAAAAAGACAAGCCTATTTTCATTTATACGATACCGACTTTTCATAATCCAACAGGCGTAACTTTATCTGCCAGCCGGCGTAAACAACTCATCAGTTTAAGTGAAAAATATGGCTTTTATATTGTAGCCGATGAAGTCTATCAAATGCTGGCGTATAGATCTAACCCTCCAAAACCCATGACATATTATGATACTTCGGATCGGGTTTTTTCATTAGGCTCCTTCTCTAAAATCCTTGCTCCGGGACTCCGGTTGGGGTGGGTGCAGGCCAAACCTTCAGCGCTGGATCCGTTTATCGCGTGCGGCTATCTTGATAGTGGTGGTGGTTTAAATCCTTTCGTATCCAGCATTGTGAACAGCGTGTTGGAGCTGGGCCTTCAAAAAGATTACTTGAATTTCTTGCGAAAAACTTTCCACGACCGCATGCTCACCCTGAGTAACGCTTTACGCCGCCATATACCAGCTCTAAAATTTACGAACCCACATGGGGGTTATTTCATCTGGTCCTGTTTGCCCGAGGGAACAGATACCGAAACCTTGCTTATCGATGCAAACAAGCACCAAGTCGGGTTTCAGCCCGGCATCAAGTTTTCCAGCGCCAGAGGCATGCGTAATTACCTGCGGTTCTGCTTTGCCTTTTACGCAAAAAAAGATTTGGTCACAGGTGTTGAGCGTCTTGCTCGAATATTTAAATGAAGAAACAGAACGTTTTAATAATTATAGCAACTCATTGTCATAAAGATTTCGATAGCTTGCTGGCGGAGCCGGCATCCGGAGCATATCCATCGGCACCGACTTTATCTGCAAATTCTTGCGTTACGGGCGCTCCCCCCACTAAAATCTTGAGATGGTCCCTTAATCCGCTGTCGGCAATGGTTTGAATCGTGTTTTGGATCATTGGCATTGTGGTGGTCAACAATGCTGACAGTGCCAATATTTCAGGATTATTTTCCTTTATCGCGTCCACAAACTTTTCCGGAGGCACATCAATTCCGAGGTCGATGATTTGAAAGCCCGCACTTTCTAACATCATGATTACAAGGTTTTTCCCTATATCATTCAGATCACCTTTGCCTAAAAGGAAAAGCAGAATCACTCAACCTATATGAAGTCATTCCAGTATGAAAAGCTTGATGAGGTTACGACCTTCAGTGAGCTTATACATGAAGTCAAGGATATTGCCAGCAGTCGTCCGATTATCAATTTCTTCAGTAATCATTTATCCATGACAAATGGGCTTTAATAAGTTATCTGGTGATAGTTGCTATTATTGAGATGTAAATCAACCAAAACGACCAGTAATATAATCCTCTGTTAGTTGGTGTCGCGGGCGGGTAAAAATCTTTTCAGTTGCACCGACTTCGATAAGATCTCCGAGATGGAAGTAGGCGGTGCGTTGGGAAACTCGAGCAGCCTGGGTCATTGAGTGAGTGACAATGACGATGGTGTACTGTTTCGCGGAGTTCGCGAATGAGGTCTTCAATGACGGCCGTGGCAATGGGGTCCAGCGCGGAACATGGCTCGTCCATGAGTATTACTTCCGGGTTGACGGCGATTGTTCGTGCGATGCAGAGATCTCTGCTGTTGGCCGCCCGAAAGCCCAGTACCAGGCTGATTCAGGCGGTCGTGGACTTCTTCCCACAGTCCGGTTCTTTTCAGGGAACTCTCCACGATTTGGTCCATTCCGCCTTATTTTGCGCCAGGCCGTGAATTCGCGGGCCATAGGCAATGTTATCGTAAATGGATTTGGGAAAGGGGTTGGGTTTCTGAAACACCATGCCCACCTGGACCCGCAGAGGAACCACATCGATGTTCTTATCGTAGATGTCCTGACCGTCCAGTTTGATTTCCCCGGTGACCCGGCAGATGTCGATGGTGTCATTCATGCGATTCAAGCAACGCAGGAAGGTCGATTTACCGCATCCTGAGGGCCGATCATGGCGATCACCTCATTCCTGCCGATATCCAGGGAGACGTCGATTATAGCGTGCTCATCAGCGTAATGGACATTAACATTCCGGCAGGTCATGCGGGGGGCGTCCACATGGATCTCCCCCACGGTCTGACGTTTGTCACGGCTGACCAGATTTTTTGGAGGCTGTGTTTCCATTTTCCGACCCTTGGGTCAATTGCTTGTGCATCCACCATTATTTTCAGCAGTATCTGTTTGCATGCGATCTATTCCGTCCTTGGCTTGTTCCGGGCCCGATAAGTGACAGCCGGCCCGGAACTTTGCACTCTGGTATAGAATTACTTTTTGCAGTGTTTTCAGTTTTTTTACATTGCTGCGGTATTCCTTGCGTTCCGCATCAGGCATGGGAATCATGCCCTTTTCACTCAGATATCCTTCCTCACCCCAGGCTTTTTCGCTGGTAAATTCATCCAGGTATTCGGTCATTCCCGGAATGACATCCACGTGGGCTTTTTTCACATAAAAATACAGTGGACGTGAAACCGGATACTGGCCGTCGGCAATCGCCTCGAAGGTCGGCTGAACACCGTCCACAAAAGAGCCCTGAATCTTGTCGGTGTTCTGGTCCAGGAAGCTGAAACCGAAAATACCGATGGCATCCGGGTTGGCATCCAGTTTCTGCACGATCAGGTTGTCATTCTCACCGGCCTCGACATAGGCCCCGTCCTCTCGCACGGTGTGGCAGACATCTTTGTATTTCTTTTTGTCCTTCTTTTTCATGGCCATGATCCACTCAAATTTCTTGGCACCACCCTCCATGGCCAGTTCAACGAATGCATCCCGGGTGCCCGAGGTGGGCGGCGGACCCAGCACCTCAATTTTTTTAGCCGGCAGGGAAGGATTGACGTCTTTCCAAGTCTTGTAGGGGTTGGAAACCAGTTTCTCGCCGCCCTTGGGATCCGGCACATCTTTGGCCAGGGCCAGAAAGATATCTTTGCGGGTCAACTTTAACGGAGCAGTCTTTTTGGAGTTGGCCAGCACGATGCCGTCATAGCCGATCTTGACTTCGATAATGCCAGTAACGCCGTTAGTCTGGCACACTTGTCATACTCGGACTTCTTGATGGCCCGGGAAGCATTGGTGATGTCTGGATGCTCCACACCCACGCCGGCACAGAACAGCTTCAACCCGCCGCCGGAACCGGTGGATTCGATTTTAGGCGTTTTAAAGCTGGTGGTCTTGCCGAACTGTTCGGCCACCACCGTCGCAAAGGGATACACCGTGGAGGAACCCACAATGCTGATGTAGTCACGGCCGGCAGCCAGAGTATTGCCGGCAAAAAGGGCCATGGCCCCGAAAATCAGGACGGTAACAATAGTGACTGTCTTTTTCTGCATTTCTCTTTTTCTCCTTTGTAAATGCTTTCTGGTTATAACTCAAAATGATTACCATCGTCTTTCAAACTTTTTTCTCAAAATGACGGCTGTCGCATTCATGACGATCAAGAACCCTAATAGGATCATGACTGCAGCAGACGTACGTTCTACAAAGGCCCGTTCCGGGCTGTCCACCCAGAGGTAAATCTGTACCGGCAGTACGGTAGAAGGATCGGTAAAACCGCCGGGTACATCCACGATAAAGGCCACCATGCCAATCATGAGCAGGGGTGCTGACTCACCCAGGGCACGGGCCATGCCGATGATAGTGCCGGTCAGCATGCCGGGTAGGGCCAGGGGCAGGACATGGTGAGCCACCACCTGCATCTTGGACGCCCCCACACCAAGGGCGGCTTCGCGGATCGAGGGCGGTACCGATAACAACGCCGCACGACTGGCAATAATAATGGTCGGAAGGGTCATTAGAGTCAGTACCAGGCCGCCGACCAGTGGGGCCGATCTGGGCAGCCCGAAAAAGTTGAGGAACATCGCCAGGCCCAGAAGGCCGAACACGATAGAGGGAACCGCGGCCAGGTTGTTGATGTTGACTTCGATCAAGTCGGTCCAACGATTGCGGGGTGCAAACTCTTCGAGATAAACCGCTGCGGCCACACCGATGGGAAAGGACAGAATCAACGTGATGACCAGAGTGTAAAAAGAGCCCACCACAGCACCCCTGATCCCGGCCAGCTCGGGCTCCCTTGAATCCCCTGCCGTGAAAAAGGTCTGTGTTGAACTTCTTTTCAATGCTGCCTTTTTGGGTCAGGCGGTCAAGCCAGGACAGTTGTTTATCATTGAGGCGACGCTCTCCCTCGGGCAGATTTCGGTCAAAATATCCTTTGACCAGCATGTCCACATCGTCATCCGCCGGCACCCACACTCGGCTCGGCTTGCCGACAAGTGCGGGATTCTTCAGCACCATATCGCGCAGCTGGAAGGAAGCGCCTGTGCTGACCAGCTTGTAGAGCATGCGTTTGTCTCTGCGACCTCTGGCATCCGCGAACATGGTTGCGCAGAGACTTTTTTACCAATCCGGGGTAGTCAGCCGTCTCCAGGGCGTCCTGCGGCAGTATTTCCGGGTCGAAATACACTTCCAGTTTTACAAAAGTCTGCCAAAAAGCCGTATAGCCATTGCCGATGATGGTGATAAAAAGCAGCGCCAGAAACAGCATGCTGGCCATGATGGCGGCCATCCCCAGCATCCTGAACCGTTTTTCAGAGGCATAGCGTTTCTGCAACCCCTGGTTCACGATGTCCATGGTACGCACAGCCGGCTTTTGAAGGCCCTGTTCAGTTTTTGCTTTCTTTATTCATACTGTTCCCGGTATTTGCGCACCACCTGCAAAGCAACCACATTTAACAGCAGGGTGATGATAAACAACAGCAACCCCAGAGCAAATGCGGCCAGGGTCTTGGGGCTGTCAAATTCCTGGTCGCCCACCAGCAGGGTCACAATCTGCACGGTTACGGTTGTGACAGCCTTCAAGGGATTGGCCGTCAGGTTGGCCGACAAACCGGCCGCCATAACCACGATCATGGTTTCGCCGATGGCTCGGGATACGGCCAGGAGGATGCTGCCCACAATGCCCGGCAAAGCCGCAGGGAGAATTATCTGCCGGATGGTTTCCGATTGGGTTGCCCCAAGGCTGTAAGCACCGTCCCGCAGGGTTTGCGGGACCGCATTGATCACATCGTCGGACAGAGAAGAGACGAAAGGAATGATCATTATGCCCATGACTAACCCGGCTGCCAGCGCGCTTTCCGATGACACATCCAGCCCGATCAATGAGCCCGAGTTACGGATAAAGGGCGCGATGGTTAGGGCCGCAAAAAATCCATAAACCACGGTGGGAATACCCGCCAGTATCTCCATTAGTGGCTTTACCGTGGCCCGCACCTTTTTTCCGGCATACTCGGAAAGGTATATGGCCGCCATAAGACCGATGGGTACGGCAATAAACATGGCAATGGCTGAAATCATCAGGGTTCCGGCAAATACCGGAATGGAACCAAAGGCGCCGGAAGAGCCTACCTGGTCCTCACGAATGGCTATCTGTGGGCGCCACTCCAACCCGAACAAAAATTCAGTGATGGGGATTGCTTTAAAAAAACGGATGGCTTCATATAGGACCGCCAGAACGATGCCGATGGTGGTGAAAATGGCGATGGTGGAACAGGCAACCAGCAGAATCTTGATAAACCGCTCCACCTGGTTGCGAGCTCGTGTTTCCGGCTTGATCAGCTTTATTATCATCAGGATCCCAGCGATGGCCACCACTATAACCACCACGCCCAGGGCAGCCCTGCTGGTTGACAACAGATCACGGTAGTGTTCAGCGGCCTTGATCATGGCCATATCCACATCACCGGAAATGATGTTGCCGGAAACAAGGTTTTTGATATCATTGATTACCAGGTTGAGGCGGTCCTGGGGAAGAGTGCGGATTCGTTCCGGTAGGTCGTTCACCACCAAACTCATTATGAGGGTGTCCTGGAAGGCCAGCCAGCTACCGAAAATCAGAAGGGCCGGAAGACCGCACCACAGTGCTGTAAGGGCTCCGTAATGGGTCGGCAGGGAATGCAGTTTTTTAATGCCTGATTTACCGCCAGCAACCCGTACAGCCCTTTTGCGGCCCAGGATGTAAGCTGCACTGGAGAGTACCAGCAACATGGCAATGATGAGTGTCGGTGAAATATTCATTTGGAGAGAATAATAAGGCGGGATTGTTAGGGAAATGTTAAGATTGAGCTAGATTTATATTTATCCTCTTGATAGCGCCGGAACTCCCAGAATTTTGCAGCTTCGAGGCCTATTCCTGTTCAATAAGATCTGCGGGAATGCGGATGCTGAAGATACTGCCTCGGCCGGGTTGGCTTTCCACGGTGACTGTTCCACCGTGGGCCTGGGAAATGTGTTTAACAATAGCGAGTCCTAAGCCTGTGCCGCCGTGTTTGCGGCTCCTGGCCTTGTCCACCCGGTAAAACCGTTCAAAAAGCCTGGGCAGATGCTGCTGGGCAATGCCGATCCCCTGGTCGCTTATGTTGATGACAAACTCTTTTTTCTCCTGTTCCGCGGAAATGATGACCTTTTCGTTTTCCGGACTGTAGGCCACGGCATTGTCCAACAGATTCACCAGGGCCTGCTCAAACAGAGTGGAATCCACCATAATGTAAGGATCTTTCTTTATTTGGACCTCTAAAGATATATTTTTCACATCCGCCCTGTGTTGAATCACGTTTACCGCATTCTCGATAAGGCTCTTGAGCCTTCTTTTCTCCAGAGCCACAGTGGCTTTTTCATTGATCTGTTCGATCCTTGCCAGGGCAAGCAGATCTTCGACAATGGAATTCAGCCGGTTGACGTGTTTATCGATGATCCCTAAGAATTTCTGGGTATCCTTATGATCATTATCCATCCCATGCTGCAGGGTTTCAACAAATCCCTTGATCGCTGTCAGAGGTGTTTTGATCTCATGGGAAACGTTGGCCACGAAATCTTTGCGGATGTTTTCAAGGTGCCGGATCTTGGTGACGTCGTTGAGAACAACAAGCGATCCTATATGTTCACTCGCGGCATTGCGCAGGGCCATGCTCCTGATATTGATGATGCGTTTTTCAGGCCTCTGGATCTCAACGTCCTTTTCTTCAAGGGTTTTACCGGCCAGGGAATCAATAACGAACGCCAGGAATTGCCGATTACGAACAATTTCATGAATGGTGCGACCCCTGGCTTTCGATGATCTGACTTTGAGCATATCAAGGGCGGCCTGGTTTATGCTGAGAATAGTCTCATCCCGATCAATGGCGATAACGCCTTCGACCATGCTCGACAGTACGGCTTCGTATTCGTTGCTTTGTCTGATAACCGTTTGAATGCGGTCTTCGAGCTGCAAGGCCATGGTATTCATGGCATCGGCAAGTCCGGCCAGTTCTGCTGACGGGGGTGCCGCCAGCCGGTGGGTGAGGTCCCCCCCGGCAAACAGCTCCGCTCCGTACTTCATTTCTTCTATGGGTCTGCTGATTCTGCGCGTGACATAAAGACTGATCATAGCTGCCAGCAAGGCGATTACGAGCCCTCCCACAGCAGTCTTGATCTCAATGGCATGCAGTGCGCTGTCGATGGCGGTGACCGGAATGGCCGTCCTCAAAACACCGAGATTTTGCCCCTCCTGGTTCGACAAGCGCAGGGCCACATACATCATCTGGTGGTTCAGGGTGGCCGAGTAACGTTCGGACGACCCAGTACCAGTCTTAAGCGCTTTCAAGATTTCAGGACGATTACCGTGGTAATCCATGTTGACCGGATTTTTTTGAGAATCACCAATGACCCTGCCGTCCGGCAGAATGACGGTAAACCGGGTGGAGGAAACCGCCCCGGTCTCTTTACACAAGCGATCGACTTCATCCGGACGGTCCTGCTGAAGGAAATGGGTGACACTGTTCTGCATGATATGCGCTTGGTTCAACAGATCTGCCCGCGTTCCTTTCATAAAAAGTTCGCGGCCGGTGTCGGAAGTGTACCAAATGATGGCGAAAAGCGGTAGCAGCGAAATCAGTAGAAACCACGGATAAATGTGCCAGATCAGTTTTCGCGTCGTTTTCATACGTCTTCCTTGAAGCGATATCCAACACCCCGAACGGTTTCAATATAGTTGCTGTATTGCCCCAGGTTTTTTCGCAGACCGGCAATCTGTACGTCCACGCTTCTATCGGTAACCGGGTAGTTATCGCCACGCACGGCGTCCACAATCTGCGACCGTGTGAATACCCAGCCAGGTCTTCTTACCAGAAATTGCAGTATCTGAAACTCGCTATAAGTCAGATCTACAGGCTGGTTATCCACTGTGACAGAACGCCGGCGGGGGTCAATGGTGAGTCCGCCAATTTGCAGAATATGGTCCGGATCCTCAACCTCCTTGGACTTCCTTCGTAAAACCACTTTGACTCTGGCGATAAGGATTCTTGGGCTAAAGGGCTTTGTCATGTAGTCGTCGGCTCCCAGCTCGAGTCCCGTAACGATATCAGCTTCTTCGCCTTTGGCTGTCAACATGATAATGGGAATTCCCGCTGTCTTCTTATCCTGCTTCAACCGGCGGGCAACCTCCAAACCGTCGATTCCTGGCAGCATTAGATCCAGGATCACCAGATCCGGCAAGTCCCGATGGATGTTTCGCATGGCCTTTTCACCTGATTCAGAGCAGCTGATTTGGAAGCCTTCTCTTTCGAGATTATATTTTACGAGTTCGAGAATGTCTTCCTCATCATCTACAACCAGAATTTTTGCTTTAGACATATTTAATCCTATCCGGTGATACCGTGTCGCACGATCTCGCCTTCGATCATGTAAATCACCTCTTCGGCGATGTTGGTTGTGTGATCTGCCAATCGTTCTAGATGCCTGGAGATCAAGAGAAGGTTGATATAATACCCTAGATTGGCCGGATCTTTGGCCATGGTTTCCTTAATTTTATTGTAGGCAATTACCTTGATGGCATCAACTTCATCATCTAATATACAGACCTTCAAAGCCAGGTCCACATCCAGGTTGACCAGTGCGTCTAAGCTCATCTTTAGCATAACCTGGGCTTTCTCAGCCATGGTCGTATAGTCAAAAACAGAATCGGTGGGATCCTGCTTGGAGATGAACACCATGCGTTCGGCAATATTGACGGCCTGGTCTCCAATGCGTTCGAGGTCATTATTGATTTTGATGACAGCGATCAAAAATCGGAGATCCACAGCTACCGGCTGATGAAGGGCCAGAACCTTGAGGCACTCCTCTTCTACCTCCACCTCCATTTCGTCGATTTCAATATCCTGTTTGATGATTCGCCTGGCCAACTCGGCATCCCGATCGTCTATAGCAGATTTGGCCATCTGTACTCGTTCTTCCACAATTGCACCTAACGAGAGGATCATTTTCTTTATTTTTATCAGCTCTTTCTGGAAATGTCTGGTCATATACTCTCCTTTTATGCATTATATATTCAAATCAGCCTTTTAAGAGAAAGTGATTTTAGTTGAATAGAAAAGCAATGTTAGGATTGTGTTAATATATGATTATTTTTTTGTTAACATTGATGATCAACACTAATCAATAAACGCTGCACCCCAGGTTAAACCAACAAAACAAGTCTCTCCAAATAGACTTTAGCCGATAATTCAAGATATTATCATCCTCTACGCCCCCTATCAGAGAACGGTTTTGTAACTATATCTATAATTATTTCAAGAATTCTTGGATTTCGAACACCACAACATATTGTAATAGTGAATACAATTAATTTTTGTTCGATTGCGGCTATGCTTGCAAACAGGCATAAGATACAGAATTTTAACATTCAAAAAAGGAATCAAACAAAAGATGAGAGGGAAACAATCGACGTTTTCTCTGATGATTTCTTAGATAACCAGGCTTCTGAATGGCTATGATAACAAACTGTCAAGCGAAGTCCTGACTTGACTGTCAGGTTCGCCAACTAAAGTATAAGTCAGGATACATCAGGCATGAAAACGATTCATTTCGGGATGGGTTGTTGAAAGCTTTTCATTCAATTTTGTGCTATCAATCTTCTGGCTCAAAAGGCTCCTTGAATCCTTAGGCCTATCAATCAAAAGAATTGGTAGGTCTCTTGAAGATGTAAAAAGCACGCATTAATCGGATGAACCCAAAAAATTAAAGGGGAGGCCTCCCGCCTCCCCATTTTCTGGTTATCCTTACCCTACCCTTTTAGGCAGGGATTTCTTGCCGCCGCCGTTTCGTCCAAGCGCCGTACCTTGGGAAATTGGGGGGACTCGTGTAAGCAGTCCGGGCAATCTACGGCCTCCTGGGCGATCTGCTTCATGGCGTCGATGAACTGGTCCAGGGTCTCTTTGGACTCGGATTCAGTGGGCTCGATCATGATGGCGCCGCTGACTACCAGGGGGAAGTAGATGGTCGGCGGATGAAACCCATGATCCATAAGTCGCTTGGCGATGTCCAGGGTGGCCACGTGATGTACCTGCTGGTGCTTGTCGGTAAAAACACACTCATGCATGCAAGCCCGATCATAGGGCAAGTGGTAGTGCTCTTTCAGGCTTTCTTTAATGTAGTTGGCGTTAAGTACGGCGTATTGGCTTACTTCCTTGAGATGTCTGCCCACACTCAGAATATAGCTGTAGGCCCGAATTAGAACCCCGAAGTTGCCGAAAAAGGCATGCACCTTACCCACGGAACGCAGACAGTCTTCTTTCAGACGGTAGGTATCACCATCTTTGACGATTCTGGGCACGGGCAGAAAGGGTTCCAATTCCGGGGTGACACACACCGGACCGGCACCGGGTCCGCCGCCGCCATGAGGTGTAGAAAAGGTCTTGTGCAGATTCAAATGAAGCACATCCACTCCCGTGCAACCGATATTAACAATTCCCATAACGGCATTCATGTTGGCACCATCACCATACACCAGACCGCCCTTTTGGTGCACGATATCGGCCACCCGGTGAATGTTATCCTCAAACAATCCCAGGGTATTGGGGTTGGTAATCATGATGCCGGCGGTTTCTTCGTCCATGAGTTCGGCCACCGCTTCGGGTAAAAGAACCCCGTCCGGACCGGATTTGACCGCTACGGGTTTAAAGCCGCACAGTGCCGCACTGGCCGGATTGGTTCCGTGAGCCGTGTCGGGAATAAGCACTTTGGTACGCGGCTTGCCTTTGTCTTTGTGATAGGCGGCAAAAATCAGCATACCGGTCAGTTCACCCTGGGAACCGGCGGCCGGTTGTAATGAGACGGCAGGCAATCCGGTAATTTCACCCAGGTGGCATTGTAGATCATACAACAGTGCCAGGGCGCCCTGGGACAGGCTTTCCGGCAGTAAGGGGTGAGCGCCGGCAAAACCGGGAATGGACGCTTGGCGCTCGTTGGTCTTGGGATTGTACTTCATGGTACAGGACCCCAGTGGGTACATACCGCTGTCTACCCCGAAGTTCCACTGGGAGAGTTTGGTAAAATGGCGCACCACGTCCAATTCGGAGAGATCCGGAAAATCCGGCCCCTCGCCTACCAGTGATGCATCCAGCGCGGTTTCGGCCACGTCGCGGCGGGGCACGGACATACCCTTGCGCCCGGAGGAGCCTTTTTCCCATAAAAGGGGTTCGTTAAAAATCAGGCCGGTGGTTCCCATTTTGTCGTTCATTTGGCGACCTCCTTTATCAACCCATCAATATCGTCCTTGGATAGTGTCTCCGTCACGCACATCAACCAGCAATCGGATAATTCCGGGTAGTAAGGCGCCAGGTGCAATCCAGCGACTATCTTTTTTTCCAATAGCGCCTGCCAGGTATCGATAAACCCGTCGGGAAAGCGAACCACGAATTCGTTGAAGGTCGGCGCACTAAAAACACCCGGGTACCCGGCTTCGGCCAACCTGGCCTTGAGATATTCTGCCCGGTCGCGGTTTAGTCGGGAGAGCTCACGAATACCGGTACCGCCCAAAGCGGCCATGTACATTGTGGCGGCCGTGGCGCACAATCCCTGGTTGGAACAGATGTTGGAGGTCGCTTTTTCACGGCGAATGTGCTGCTCGCGGGTGGCCAGGGTCAAAACAAAACCGGTTTTGCCGTCACGGTCGGTCGTTTTGCCGATCAGCCGGCCGGGCATGGTGCGCACATACTTTTGCTTGGCGGCAAACATGCCCAGGCCGGGCCCGCCGAAACTCTGGGGGATACCAAAACTCTGGCCCTCGCCACAGGCGATATCCGCCCCGCAAGCACCCGGATTTTTGAGCAGACCATAGGCCAGGGGCTCGCTGAAGGCCGCCACGAACAGGGTCTTCGCATCGGCATGGATGGCCTTGCCGGCAGTGTCTAAGTCCTCGATACAACCAAAAAAGTTTGGACTCTGCAAAGCCACGCCGGCCAGTTCGCCCAAATCCGTCAACCCTGAAAGATCCGTGCGGCCGTCGGCACCCACGGGAAGCTCAACCACTTCATATTCGGTTGGGGCAAAATAGGTCTCTACGACTTTACGATACGCGGGATGAACGGCCCGGGACACGGCCACCTTCTTACGGCGGGATACCCGGATCGTCATAAGCAGGGCTTCGGCCAACCCTGAAGCGCCGTCGTACATGGAGGCGTTGGCCACATCCATGCCCAGCAGTCGCGTCACCAGGGTCTGATATTCATAAATGGTCTGGAGGGTTCCCTGACTGATCTCCGGCTGATAGGGCGTATAGGCGGTAAAGATTTCGCCCCTCAGCAGCAGCTGGCGGCTGATTTCCGGAATGTAATGGTTGTAGGAGCCGGCACCCATGAACACCTTATAGGCCGGTGAGGCACCCATCTGACCCGCCAGGTTATCCATGTGTCCGTTGAGTTCCCATTCCGTCAAAGGCTCGGGCAGATTCATCGCTTCCTTCCGGCGACACTTGTCGGGAATACCGGCAAAAAGCGCGTCCAGATCCGCCGCGCCCACTACCTGGAGCATCTGATCGATGTCTTTCTGGGTATGGGGCAGATATCTCATGATGATTTATCCTTTCAGCATCTCAAGGTAGTCGGCCTTGGATAAAAGTGCGTCCATTTGGGCGGGATCATCAGCTTTGACTTCGATCATCCATCCGCCGTTGTATGGGTCGCTATTGACCTGTTCGGGTTCATCGGCCAGGGCTTCGTTGATGGCCGTTATCTCGCCACTGATGGGCATGTAAAGCTCAGATACGGCCTTCACCGATTCCACTGTGCCAAATTCCTCGCCCTTTTCAAACGTGCTGCCCACTTCGGGCAACTCCACGAAAACGATATCCCCCAGCTGATCCTGGGCATAATCGGATACCCCCATACGCACCACATCACCATCAACTTTGGCCCATTCGTGATCATCGGTGTAGGTTACATCTTCCGGTAAAATCAGATCGCTGATCTCTTTCATGTTATTCCTCCCTGCAGTTTTTTTTATGGGAACACGGCGACGGGTTCCCGGCTAAGCCATGCCGCTAACCTTGCAGTTATCCATACAGATAGCCATATATGATTCTCACGGGGTCAGATCATATCGGCCATGGGTTTACGGGCGGTGCGGTGGGGACGCACATCGTCCGTGATCGTGACCGTAATGGTCCGCCGGCGGCCGGCGATATTCACTTCCTCGCCGAGAGACAGCGGTCTATCGACTTTTACGAATCCGCAGCACACCCCCTTGGCTTTAAAGCCTTCCGGCCGGTCTGGGCCGGCAATGCTGAAAATACGCCCCCCATGGCAACCGATGCCCATGTCTGTAACGCAGGTGAGCACCCGCCCAATGTCACGACCGCCGGTATCGATTACCCGGGACTCGTCCCCGGCTGAAACCTTGCGCGGGTCCTTACCCACAAAGGTCTGGGTAAAAGCAACGTCCGTTGGGTTTTCCAAGGCGGCCCGGCCGATGAAGTCTTTGGTAAACCCGCCCTGATCATCGGTAAACGGAAGGGCGAAAGGCCAGGGGTGGTTGATAAAGGGCCAGCCATTGATATCCTGATGGGATAGAGGTAACACGGCGCCGGCCCGCAGGCTGTCCCGGGCGGCTAATCCGCAGGGTTTAATACCGTGGGATTCTCCGACTGTAAGGATGCGTTCCCATAAATACCGGATTTTATCCGGCGCCAGGAAAATCTCGAAACCGAACTCGCCGGTGTAGCCGGTGCGCGACAGAAGAATAGGGGTGCCGTCGTCCAGACGAACCGTATCGGCTAAAGGCGAGGCGTCATCAAAATGCCCTTTAAAGGAGAAGTAGGGCAGCGCGGCAAATACAACTTCCGGATCTGCCAGGACCTCCCCGAGGATCTTGGCCGCCATCGGCCCCTGGATGTCTATTTTTCCCAGCCGATCGGTGAGATCGGCCACGGTGGCATCCCGCCCATCAATATGTCGGTTAAGATGATCACAAATCGTGCGACCCATACCGGCGTTAACCACCACCAGATAGGTATCCTTCCGCATAAAAAAAACGATGGCATCGTCGAGGGTGTGCCCGTTTTCGTCCAAAAAGGCGCCATACACGCATCGGCCAGGGGAAAGTGGTTTCCCGCTGCGCCCCACACAAGCCTCCAAATTATTGGTAAAGCAGTGCTGAATCAGAGCGGCGGCCCCGGGACCGGTGATGCTGATGGCAGCCATGTGGCTCGTATCGAAAACACCGGCACCGGTCAGCACGGCCAGATGCTCCTCTTTGACCGATGAATACCACAGCGGCATATCGTAGCCACCGAAATCAGCCATGTTGCCCCCTTTTTCGCGGTGCCAGGCATTAAGGGGCGTTATTTTCACGGGTGTTGTCATGCGGTGATGCTTCTCCATAATAGGTCTAATCTGTAAAAATATAGGGAACCTTTAAGTTGTAACTTTTATATATGACGAAGGTTTCTACGTTTTGGACCCCCTCCACTTTGGACACTTCTTCGGTATAAAACTCCAGCAGATCGAAACCCTCTTTCAGCAAAACAACGAGAATCAGGTCAAAGCGGCCGGTGACCACGCTAACCGAGACAACCCCGCGGCACTTGCTGAACTCTTCACCTTTAGTAACCAGATTCATGGTCGCCAATTTCACACCCACCATAACGACCCGGTGGTGGGGAACGGCTTCGGGATCCACCAGCCCGGTAACCTCCAGGACCCCCTCATCTTCAAGCTTGGCGACTCGCGTCCGTATGGTGTTTTCGGCGACACCCAGCTCCTCAGCGATGATTTTAAAAGATTTCCGACCATCACGAAGATGGCGAATGATGTCGATATTCAGATCATCAATTTTCATAATTCCGTTTCCTTCAGTAGCATCTTAAAGCCTATTAGATAAATATGATGTATCTGTCAATAATTATTATTATAACTGATGCATTCAGTAAATATTTCGAAAATTATAGCCGAAAGTCACATGATATTGATTTTTTAATAAGTGAAATAGATCAGATAAGATCAGCGGCTTTCTTTAATTCGATCATACGGTTTCTTACCCGGGACCTGAGCTCTTCTACGGAAAGATGTCAACCGATTTATAGGGGATGGGAGCCCCGAAAACAACACGGGCCGTTCCCGGATTTAGATGCCAGCTGTTTTTATTGTTAAATTCATACAACCCGCTCAAAATAAACGGGAGAATATCCGCTTTGGCGGCTTTGGCCAAATGAAAAGGACCTTTTTTGAATTCACTGAAGTGACCCGTGAGGGTTCGGTGGCCTTCGGGCAGTACGATTACCGGTGTGCCCGAGGCAATCACACCCGCCGCTTTTTGCAGGCTTTCAATGGCTTTGGGTAAATTGGTTCTGATAACGGGGATATTGCCCCACTTTCGGGTCAAATAGCCCCACAGCGGCCATTTAAAATGACCTGCGGCCTCAATTCCCACGGCATGATGCGGAATGGACGCCGGTACGGCAAACGCATCAAACAGGCTTTCATGGTTACCCAGCATGAGATAGGTGCGGCCGTTTTCAAAATTTTCGAGCCCTACCACCTTTAGGCGAAGTCCCACGATGCGCAATTGGCTTCGTGCCAGCATTCGAACCATAGGGAAAATGGTTTTGGCTTTAAAAAAAAATAGACCGGTGGCAATGACCATAAAAATCATGAGAAAATGCAGGCCACCCACACCCCAAAGCAGGATCGATTGAATGAATTTTAACAAAAATACCTCACATGCCCCGGCAAAATACCAATAGTGGTTTCGGTGGTGCCAAAACATTCGCCATCCGGCAGCATATTTTTTTCCGGAGTCGTAATAATTTTCGCGTGCTTTCCACGCACAAACCGCACGGCCGGATTTTCACCATGGGTGCCTTTAAAAATTTTGGGAAACGTCTTCAGCAGGCTCCACCGGGTTAATGGACCGAGGATCACGACATCAAACCAGCCGTCATCGATGCGTGCATCCGGGGCCATGAGCATGGCGCCGCCCGTATACCGGGAGTTACAGATTTCGACAAAACAATTTCTTTGAACGATCGTTTCGCCGTCGATTTCGAGATGCATGCGGTGAAATGGCAATCGGATCACCCGGTGAAAAACACCGATCACATAACTCAAATCGCCGGCCAGGGGATATCGCGCCGCCGTACGGGCGACATCGGTGACAAAGCCGATTCCCAGTAAATTGACAAAGTAATAGATTTCATCTTTTTGGGTAAATGTGCAGACATCGACCGGGCGTGTGGATTTTCGAATCACGGCCTTTATACTTTCCCGGACGCTTCGAATCGGCAAGTCCCGGGCAAATGAGTTTCCCCGGCCCAATGGGATGATGCCCAGTGGCGGCACAGATTCATACGGATGGTATTTCAAAAGCCCGTTGAGCACCTGGTAATTGGTGCCATCTCCACCCATGGCAATGATGGCGTCGAAGCAGGCCGGATCGATATCACGCATAATCTCCATCACGTGGCCGTGGTGGCGAGAGACAAACAACTCGATTCCAAATCCGGCAGATTTTAACGTTCGTATGATGGGATAAATCCGCTTTTCACTGTTTTTTCCGCCTGAACGCGGATTGGCAATCAGCGCAATTTTCATGATCTGCCGACAGTCGCGTTTTTCACAATGGTAGTCGTGAATTTTTCAACATCGATCATAATTCGCTCTTGTTTTAAATTCAGAGCGTCCACCTCCCACTTTTCTTTTCACTATCCTGATTCCGAGGTTGCCGTTTTCTTTAACGGCTAAATTTAAATTAATCTCGCCCGGTGCAAATATCAAGGACTTAAAGGGACTTTACCAGGACAATCTCAAGTAGAAACCTTGACGGATATGCCCGGAAAACGTTATGGTATCCGTACTTGAAGCCATCCAAGTACGACATCTTGGATTCCACACTTGGTTTGTTTCGTTTTAAAAATCAATATCAGGGCAGCTCGCACGGCATGCACTTTCAAAAAACGCCGCGGCCTTAGGCCAATCAACAATTTGCCATTTGGGGTGAGCATAAAATTATGGATAAATGGAGAATCTGCAAATGAACGTGACTTGTTATGGGGCGACCCGGGAAGTGACCGGCTCAATGCATTTGTTGGACACAGGAGAGGATCGAATCATCTTTGACTGCGGCATGTTTCAGGGGCGTCGAAAAGAGAGCGCGGAAAAAAATCGCGTGATGCCCGTTGATCCGAAAATGATTACCAATATTGTATTATCCCACGCCCACATCGACCATTCCGGTCGAATTCCCATGATCGCCAACAAAGATTTTCACGGCCACATTTATTGTACGCGACCCACGGCTGATGCCTGCGAATATTTACTCCACGATTCGGCCCGTATTCAGGAGTCCGATGCCTCGTATTTGAATTATAAAACCGTTCGCAATGCGATTTCCAAAATGAAATCCTCGGTAACGGGAAAAAAATTGAGCGACAAGGATCAAAAGGAGATCCGGGCCAGGCTGAAGAAAGGCCGTCGGATCAATACCGAAGCCATCGACGGGCTCATTGGTGAATACCGCCTGGATGGCGTCAAACCATTATATACAACGGAGGACGCGGAACAGGCCCTCACCTATTTTAAGGGTTACCCCTACCGTGACCCGGTCACCATCGGTAAGGATATGACCTGCACTTTTTATGACGCCGGCCACATCATGGGATCGGCCATCTCCATTGTAAAAGTTAAAAAAGCCGGAAAAACCTTCACCATTGGATACACCGGTGATCTGGGTCGTTTCGGCACGGCCATCCTAAGAGACCCCACCACCGACTTTAATGAAGAAGACCGTAATCTTGACCTGTTGATCATGGAGAGTACTTACGGCGATCGGTTGCACGAACCGATAATAGATATGGGGCCCATGCTCAAAAAGGTGATCACCGATACCTATGACCGGGGGGGCACCGTCATCATCCCGGCCTTTGCCTTTGGACGTACGCAAGAGTTAATCTATCGCCTCCATGAACTTTATGATGCCAAAGAAGTACCGCCAATTCCAGTCCATGTGGACAGCCCCCTTGCCACCCGGCTAACCCGGGTCTACGGTGAACATCCGGAAGTATATGATAACGAAACCATGCAAAAGTTTCTGTCCGAAGGCAACAACCCTTTTTCATTTAAACAAATTGATTTCGTAAAAACGGTGGAAGCCTCCATGGCCCTTAACCGTGAACAAAAACCCCATATTGTCATCTCTGCTTCGGGAATGATCGAAGGCGGAAGAATCCTGCACCATCTTCGCCATAAAATTCACAATAAAAAACATACAATACTGATTGTGGGGTTCATGGCCGCCCATACCCTCGGACGCCGAATTCTGGAGCAGGGAACCCAATGGGCCAAAGGCGATCAAAAAGGCGATGCCCCCTTGGTTAAAATACTCGGCAAGGAATATCCGCTCAAGGCGGAAGTCATCAAGCTCGGCGGATTCAGCGCCCACGGCGACCAGTCGGAGTTGCTTCGTTTTTTAAAAAAATCAAATCTAAAAATTAAACGAATTGCCGTGGTTCACGGTGAGGAGAAACAATCCCAAGCCTTTGCCGGTTTGCTGGGCAAGGAAGGATTTTCCGCTTTTGTTCCCAGGGTAGGGGAAACCATAAGGGTGTAAAATCCAACGCAAGAGCTGAAGTGGGTTAGAGGTCGAAACCGGAATGGGGTAAAGATCGAAATTGGATTAGAATCTGGATTGGAGATTACCAAATTTGGTAAAAAATTCGATGACGGTCCTATCGGTTGAGGGCTTAAGCCTTTCTTTTGGCGGCCTCCGAGTATTAAATGACATCAGTTTCTCTGTTGACTCGGGTGAAATCTATAGCATTATTGGTCCCAATGGTGCCGGAAAAACGTCCATATTAAATTGTATCGGTGGGTTTTATCAACCCAACGAAGGTCGCATCCTGTTTGAAAAAACAGAGATAAACAAGATGTCGCCCGATCGTCGGGCCAAAATCGGCCTGGCCCGAACCTTTCAAAATATCGCCCTGTACCGTGGCATGACCGTCCTGGACAATATCAAACTCGGTGCACATGCCCACCTCAAGACCGGCCTTTTGTCTGCTTTTTTATACTGGGGCGCCGCCCACCGCGAGGAGATGGCTTTACGACGCAGCGTCGAAGAAGAGATCATCGACTTTCTTGAGATTGAAAACATCCGCAAACTACCGGTAGCCTCCTTGTCATATGGCCAGCAGAAACGGGTTGAACTTGCCCGGGCACTGGCGATGAAACCGAAAGTCCTTCTGATGGACGAACCGGTGGCAGGCATGAATGCCGAAGAGACGGAGGATATGGCCCGCTTCATTTTGGACATCAAGGAGGAGCGCGAGTTGACCATTGTGCTGATCGAACACGACATGAGCGTTATCATGGATATCAGTGACCGGGTCCTTGTGGTCAATTTTGGGCAAAAAATTGCCGAGGGAACACCCCGGGAAGTGCAGCATCATCCTGAAGTGGTAAAAGCCTATCTGGGCGAAAAAAAGGAATGATATGGACATCCTGATACAACTCATTGTCAGCGGGATAGCGGTGGGAGGCGTTTATGCCCTTATCGCTCTGGGCTTCGTTCTAATCTACAAGGCAACCAGTATCATCAACTTCGCCACGGGTGAATTTATGATGATCGGGGCTTATTTCTTCTATACCTTCATGGTAATGGCGGGTCTGCCTACGATTCTTTCCTTTATCCTGGTCATGTTCTGTGCGGCCGGGCTGGGTTTTTTGGTTGAACGAACCATCTTAAAACATATGCTGGGCCAACCGGTCATCAGCATTATTATGGTGACCATCGGTCTCTCTTCGATCCTCATGGGTCTGGCCGAGATGATCTGGTCCTCTGATTTTAAAAGCTTTCCGCCCCTGTTTCCACGCGCTCCCATTGTTATGGGCGGGATTATTATACGCGCCAACCTGTTCTGGGGGTTTTGTATCGCCATGGTGGCAATCACTTTTTTTGCCGTTTTATTCAAGTACGCCAAGATAGGTATCGCCATGCGCGCCACCGCTGCCGACCAGATGGCTTCTTTTTCCATGGGTATCAACGTCCGCTCCATGTTCACCCTGGCCTGGGCCTTTGGTGCGATGGCAGCCTCCCTGGGTGGTGTGATTATCGGTAACATGGGCGGTATCCAGCCCACCTTGGGCCATATCGGGCTCAAGATATTTCCCGTGGTTATACTCGGCGGTTTGGATTCCATTGCCGGTGCAGTGATAGGTGGGTTCATTGTGGGGTTAGTCGAAAACTTGGCCGGCGGCTATCTGGACCCCTATGTGGGTGGCGGTGTTAAGGATGTGGCGCCATTTGTCGTGCTCGTCATTATCCTGATGGTAAAACCCTATGGGTTATTTGGGAAAAAAGAGATAGAACGGCTTTAGTCGGCATACGAATTGGCCAAATAAGGCAAGATAAATGCGCATCGGCGATTTTAAGGAAACCTATGCAGCGGACGAAGCGGTCTTTCGTTCCGGTACCGTTAAGTTCTGGCTAATCGTCCTTTTTGCGGCCCTGACCATCTTTCCGTTTGTCGCCGGACCTTACCTGGTCTATCTCGCCAATATAACCGGGGTCGCCATTATCGCTGCCGTGGGGCTCAATATCCTCACCGGTGCCGCCGGCCAGATATCACTGGGCCATGCGGCTTTCATCGGTATCGGAGCCTACACGGCCGGTATTCTGACCACCCGTTTGGACTTGCCCTTTTTGCTTTGCCTGCCCCTCGCGGGGCTGTCATCCGCCTTCTTCGGTGTGTTGGTCGGTGCGCCTTCCATGCGAATGAAAGGCTTATACTTGTGCATCGCTACCCTGGCCGCCCAGGTAATCTTCGAATTTGTCTTCGTTCACTGGGAATCGATGACAGGTGGAATCAGGGGCATTAACATCCCCGCCGCACAAATGTTTGGTGTCACTTTGGATACGGAGTTTAAGCTGTATTTTATTACCGCCCCGATCGTCATCCTGATGGTGACTGCCGCCCGGAATCTTTTCCGCACCCGTGTGGGACGCGCCTTTATCGCTATTCGTGACCGTGACATATCGGCCGAACTGATGGGCATTAACCTGTTTAAATACAAACTCTATGCGTTCGCCGCGAGCTCCTTTTATGCCGGGGTAGCCGGTTGCTTAAGCGCCTATATGCTCAGAATCGTTACCCCCGAACACTTCCCTTTGCATGAAAGTATCCGATACCTGGCCATGATTATTGTTGGCGGCCTGGGCTCCGTCTTGGGGTCCATTTTCGGAGCCATTTTCATGACGATGATTCCTGAGTTGTTACAGAATTTACTGGGGCTATTGCAGGGTTTCAATCCAACTGTCATGAGCTACCTATATCCTTTACAAACCGTTGTTTTCGGCTTTTTAATCGTCATCTTTCTAGTCTTTGAACCCCATGGACTGGCTGAAATCTGGCGTCGGATTAAAAATTTTTTTCGGATCTGGCCGTTTGATTACTAGAAAATGAATCACCTTTATTGACATAGGGCAAAAAGGAGGGGGGCCCTATGCCATCCATAAAATTCACGGATCATAGCGGTTGACCGAACGTTCAAATCAAATTTTTATTTGAAAACGGGAGGAGAAAATGGAAACAAACAAAAGGACGATTTCTCTGGTGGTGGCTTTATTAATAATGATGGCCGTCGGAAATGTTTTTGCCCAGGACACGATTAAAATTACCGCCCAGCAACCCTTAACCGGTCGCTTTGCTTTTGCCGGTAAACACATCCATCAGGGACTGGCGGATGCAATGGCCTTTGCCAATGAAAATGGTGGCGTGGCCGGAAAAAAGTTTGAATACATCTATGAAGACACCGGTTACGATCTCAACCGGGCTGTGGCCACATTCAAAAAGCAGATGGCCAAACACACGCCGGCCATGAACTATGGCGAATCCACAGGCGAGGGCAAAGCGCTGGCACCGGAAATCAACAGCCGCTATCATGTTCTTTACGGTTCCACTTCGTTTTCCCAGGAATTGGCTGACCGCGAAAAAAATCCCTACATGTTTGTTTCAGGCCCGACCTATGCCCAGCAGTTTGGGATTTTGTTGAAGTATATCGCCGCCAATCCTAAGCAAAAAGGAAAAAAGCCGACGGTGGCTTTCTTTTACAGTGACACCGAGTTTGGACGCGACCCCATTCCGTATGCCCGCGAGATGGCCAAAAAGTTGGGAATTGAGGTTGTCGCCGAGGAAGTCACAGCGGTGGGTGCAGTGGACACTACCAGCCAGCTACTAGATCTGAAACGAAACAATCCGGACTTTTGTATTTTCCAGGGATACGTGGTGCCGCCGATCCCGGCGATCATTCGCGGAGCTAAGGATTTTGGAATGACAACCACTTTTATGGGCTCTTTCTGGACCATGTCCAAAATGCTTTTAGACGCACTGGCAGCTGATGGTGAAGGGTTTATGGGCGTCAATCCCTACGCATACTGGTATCACACCGATGTCCCCATGATTCAAAAAATTCGGGATTTTAACAAACGCCATCATTCGGACGTTCAATACCGCCCCAATTCGTACATGCAAGGTTGGTTTACCGGGATGATTTTCGCTAAACTTGCCGAGCTATGTCACGCCGAGGGGCTTGCGTTCACGGGTGAGAATCTTAAGAACATGATCCCCAAAGTCAAGGATTGGGATACCCAAGGCTTTGCCGGGACAATTGGATTTAAAAGCTCCAACGCGACAGCTGTGGGCAAGGTGTATGTTGCCAAGGGGGGAGAATTTACCCCTGCTTCGGATTGGATTTATTTAGACGAGTAACCTCATTGCCCGAGGAGACCCTGGCCGCCGGCCTCTTCGGGTTTTTATGGATTTATCGCTTGCGTGCATTAATGGTGAGTCACCCTTTTCATGATTGAACCGCATATAGTCCATCCGCTTTTAAAGGTGAACAACCTCGAGGTTGTATATCACCACGTCGTGCTGGTCCTGAAAGGCCTTTCTTTACAAGTAGAAAAAGGCAGCATTGTGGCTTTGCTGGGCAGCAATGGTGCTGGCAAAAGCACCACTTTAAAAGCGATTAGCGGTTTATTGCCTTTAGAAGACGGTGAGATTGCCAACGGCGTGATTGAATTTCAAAACAATCCTCTATCCGGCCTTGCCCCCCACCAGATCGTTCGCAAAGGGATCGTCCAGGTCATGGAAGGACGTCGTATTTTCGAAGATCTAACCGTAGAGGAAAACCTTAGCTGCGGGGCTTATACCCGAAAGGATCGAAATCGTGTGAAGCGCCACATGGATAAATACTTCACCTATTTCCCGGTTCTCAAGGCACGTATCAAACAATTGGCCGGGTATTTATCCGGTGGCGAACAACAAATGCTGGCCATTACCCGGGCTCTGCTGACCAATCCTCGCTTGATGATGCTGGATGAACCTTCATTGGGCCTGGCGCCCTTATTGGTGGAAGAAATATTTTCCATTATTCAGGAAATAAACCGGAAAGAGAAAACCACTATTTTACTCGTAGAGCAAAATGCCCGCATGGCCCTTTCGGTTAGCGACTATGGTTATATCATGGAAAATGGACGTATGGTTCTGGATGGGCCGGTTGAAAACCTGCTTGACGATCAGGATGTCCAGGAGTTTTACTTAGGTCTGGGAAAACATGGCCGAAGTAAGCGTTATCGCGACGTTAAGCACTATAAGCGTCGAAAACGTTGGTTAAGTTAGCGTTGGTTAAGCCAGAGTTGTTTAAATTAGAAAGGCGCCAAAATTTAGTAGGATACCAAAAGGATATGACACAGGCGGGAAAAACTTTGGGGCAATATTTTTTAGAACGGGTCGCTCAAAAAAACGACGCCGTCGCCCTTCGGGAAAAGAACTTCGGCGTCTGGCAGCGCGTAACCTGGCAACAGTACTTTGAACACGTCAAGCACTTTGCACTGGGGTTGGTATCACTCGGCTTCAAACGGGGTGACCACTTATCGATCCTTAGCGAAAATTGCCTGGAATGGCTTTACTCCGATTTGGCGGTCATCTGCCTGGGCGGGGTCTCGGTGGGTGTGTATCCTACCAGTCCCTACCAGGAAGTCCACTATGTGGTCAAACATTCGGATAGTCGGTTTGTCGTCTGCGAGGATCAAGAGCAAACCGATAAGATCTTGGAAGTATGGGATGACCTACCTTTGGTGGAAAAAATAATTGTCACGGATATGAAAGGCTTGAGACGTTACCCCAAGGATCACATCCTCTCCTTTGAACAAGTCGAGGCGTATGGCCGTACCCTTGATCGGGAATCTCCCAAGTTGTTCAAAATGGAAATCGCCCTGGGAAAAGCGGCTGATGTCTGCACCATTGTCTATACGTCGGGTACTACGGGAAAGCCCAAAGGGGCAATGATTAGTCATCTCAACGTGGAGGCCATGACCATCGGCACCATTGATGCGATTGAAGCCCGCGACGATGACTCGGTTGTATCCTACTTACCGCTCTGCCACGTGGCTGAAAAAATTTTCAGCTTGTTTCTTCCGATGTTTGTGGGATACCCGGTTAGCTTTGCCGAAAGCATTGCAACCATTCAGGCGGACTTAAGGGAAATTGGTCCCACGGTTTTTCTGGGCGTCCCACGTATTTGGGAGAAGCTGCAATCCGCTATCTTGATCAAAATTAAGGACTCGTCCCGTTTTAAGCAATGGCTTTTTAATCTCTGCCTGACATCCGGAAACCGAATCGCGGAAAAGCGCCTGTCAGGCAACAATGCGGGTCTCAGAGAACGCATAACCGGATGGCTGGCCTATGGTTTGGTGCTGCGATCCCTGCAGAATTATGTCGGGCTGCGTAAGGCGCGTTTTTGTTTTTCGGCGGCCGCCAAAGTCAGCCCGGAAGTATTACGGTTTTTTCACGGTATCGGTATCCGCGTAAAGGAAGGTTACGGAATGACCGAGTCCACCGGTCTGTCATTTATCCACATGGGTGAAGATATCAGACTTGGTACGGTTGGAAAGCCTATCAAGGGGATTGAATACAAGATCGCACCCGATGGAGAATTGATGAAAAAGGGTGTGCCCATATTTGTCGGATATTATAAAAATGAAAAAGCGACACGCCAGGCCGTTGTTGATGATTGGCTGCTTACAGGGGACATCGCCGAGGAGGATGAAGACGGGCATCTTTTAATCGTTGATCGTAAAAAAGATATTATTATCACTTCCGGAGGTAAAAACATCGCCCCGTCGGAGATTGAAAACGCTCTCAAGGTTAGCCCATATATCAAAGAGGCCATCGTGGTGGGTGAGCAACGAAAATACCTTGCCGCTTTGATTCAGATTGATTTTGAAAATGTTGGCAAGTGGGCCATTGATAACCGTCTTGCATATACAAATTTTAAAAGCCTCTCCTCGAACCCGGACACTCTGGCATTGATTCAAGATGAAGTTAATCGGGTAAACGACCAGTTCGCCCGCGTTGAAAATGTACGCCGTTTCAAACTCCTCACCAAGGAGCTTGATCATGACGATGATGAACTTACAGCTACAATGAAAGTAAGACGCACCAATATTTACAAAAAATTTAACAAAGAGATCGAGGAGATTTACCGCTAACCGCACGGCTACCAGTTTAAAATTATTCGATAATGATACGAACCGGGTTAGGAGATTGAAAAATGAAATCAAGTAGTGATGCTGTCATCGTTGCCATGGGCCGTAGTGCTATCGGTGATTTTGGGGGAGGGTTGAAACATTTACGGGCTCACCAACTGGGCGCCCAGATCATTCAAGGTGTCTTGTCCGGAGTCCCTGATCTGGACCCTGGCCTGCTGGACGACGTGATCTTAGGAGATTGCATGCAGTGTCCTGATGAAGCGACTACCGCCCGGACCACGGCCCTGGCAGCCGGCATACCCGAGCATGTGCCCGCCGTTACGATCCAGCGCCAATGCGCCAGCGCCATGGAGGCCTTGGCCCAGGCCAGCGACCGTATTCGTCTTGGAGATGCGGATTTAATTATTGCCGGCGGTGTTGAGAGTATGTCCAATGCTTTTTATTGCTTGCCCACCGCTCGCTGGGGAACCCGGCTAAAGCATGGTGTGATGATGGATTCAATGTGGGAAATGCTGCACTCAGGGTCAACCGTTCTGGATCCGCCCGGTTATATCATGGGGCAAACCGCAGAAAACCTGGCCCAAAAATACCGGATATCGCGGGAAGAGCAGGATGTTGTTGCCTTGCGAAGTCATCACAATGCCGAGGCCGCGATGAACCAGGGCAAGTTTAAAAATGAAATCATTCCCGTTTCTATCCCTATGCCCAAAGGCGATCCGCTTCTATTCGATACCGATGAACACGTCCGTCCAGGGTTAACCATGGAAGATCTTTCTCGCCTGGCACCGGCGTTTGATAAAAAAGGGAGTGTAACCGTTGGAAATGCATCCGGGCTTAACGATGGTGCGGCAATCTGTCTTATCGCCGGCAGACGTAAAGCGAATGAACTGGGGTTGCCCGTACTGGCAAAAATCAAAGCCCATGCGGTATCAGGTTGTGACCCTCGTTTAATGGGTATCGGGCCGGTGCCGGCTACCCGTAAACTGTTCAAAAAAACCGATATCAAAATGTCCGACATCGAGCTGATTGAGGTCAACGAAGCGTTTGCCGCCCAATACATTGCCTGTGAAAAAGAGCTGGATTTAAATCGGGATATTACCAATGTGAACGGTTCCGGTATCGGGCTTGGACATCCGGTGGGATGTACCGGTACCCGCATCGTTATTACGCTTTTAAACGAGATGAAAGCGCGTGCCCTATCATTAGGGCTTGCTACGCTTTGTGTGGGTGGCGGTATGGGTATGTCAATGCTGATCGAAAATGAATAACGGTTTCAGAAGGCAGGCAGCACCACTTTTGATTGGCACATAATTGGTTGATATATCGGCCGGCAAACTGATTGACTACATTTAGACCCTATTGACCACATTGAGACAAGGTTTAAAACCACTTCAGATTTTATCTGGCCCTGCCAGCTTTTACGTTCGACAATCCTTGTCTTATCGCCGGCAGGGCGACGGTTTTTTAGAAAAACCGTTTTGATAAAATCAATAGTGCGGCGCTGCTTACATCTTTACTTCTTTAACCGCCAGCACTTTAATGACCATCCCTGAATCACTTTCAGCGACTTTGCCCGTGGCCTCAACGGTCTTTCCCACCATCGGCGCTAAATCCGCACCCTCGGCGGTATATTCACCTTTGTCGGTTGTAATGACGAACCCGGCTTCTGTTTTCTCAACGACCCCTTTGATGGTTGTCATATCTTTGCCGGCTATGGCGGTTCCCGCAATGAGTGAAAGGATCAAGGTTACAAAGACAAGTTTAGATAAGTGTTTTCTCAGTTTCATTTCTCGGTTTCCTTTTTATTATGATTTGGTTAACTTTTCTACTATCCTATTTGTTCCTATTCTGCATAGTACTATCCTGCTTGATTTTTTCCTATCCGGTTTCTGATGTTTTATTCACCCCCTTTCGCCATAGTTGTTTTTAAAACCCTTTCCAAGGTCCGCTCACGGCATTCCGGCACTTTAAAAATACCCGTATGCCAACTTATACATTTAACGGCTCATCACTTTTTTTGGAATTCCCTGACCACGATTGCCCTATTTGGCTAAACCCCATTTCCGGCTTTTGAAGCCAAAACTACGCTCTTTTGTAAACACATACGGATAAAGGGACCGGATGTTATTGTCTTGTTATTGTCTTGCTACCGCCTTACCATTGCCGTGACATTGTTTTGATATTGCTTAGATCTTGGCTTGGCCTAAGCAAAACCTGTGCCATTTAGATATCTGATAGAAATATCAATAGAATCCGTATTTTTAGAGTTTGGCGCAAAAGTCGTTATCGTTACCAGATCTTCCCAGGCGGTTACGATAATTGCGCAGATTAAAAAACCTACTTTCATAGGGTTGGCGACTTGATCCTTGACATCGCCTGGGCTGGTCGGGCATAGATTAGGATAGGTATGAAATCCCATGCTTTAAAAAGTGTCAGAAAATTAATGGTTTGAATTTATAGCGTAGAGACCGGAATGAAACCAGGCTTAGGCGTTGTCGGAAAACTGTTTTTATCATATGCCATTTTTATCTTAATATTTTATGGCACCCTTTTTATTCTCTATCTGGATGTACGCCAAATGTTGCGTTTATCCGACGATATTATTAACAAGCACCATAAGATCTCATCCGCTTCCAAAAAGATGATCGAAAGCCTTTTTAATATGGAGGAAAATGAAAAAAAATATTTCTTATTAAAGAAAAAGGACTATCTGGAATTTTTTATTACGGCTCAAAAAGCCTTCGAATCAGACCTCGATGATATTATACGGCTTGAATCGCCCGAGTTTACGGTATCCGATACGTGGCGGGCGTTTTATAAAAGTTATTCTGAAGTTGCGGAATCGCTTGGATCTCCGTCTGAATATGAATCAGCACACACCTTATGGATATCCGAAGGTGTGATTAACCAATGGATTGAAACCCTCAACGCGGCCCGCTTAGAAAACGAACAGAATATTATTTTAGCAAACATCGAGCTGAATGAATGGGGGCGACGAGCGCTTCGATACGGCTTAACCGGACTGGTCATCTCTATTTTAGTCGGTTTAATTTGGATTCTATTTATTGCACGATCGATGATTCGACCCCTTCAAGAACTCCGTAAGGGCATTCGATCAATTACCACAGATCGCTATAGCCCTTCGATAGATATCCTTTCCAAGGATGAATTTGGTGAACTGGCAACCGCTTTTAATGAAATGGCCAAGCAGTTAAGAGAAGAAGAACTCATGCGGTCTGACTTTATTACGACCTTGAGCCATGAAATCAGAACGCCCCTGACTTCCATCCGTGAATCCGTCAATTTAATTGCCGAAAAGGTTATGGGACCAACCAATCCCAGGCAAACCAAATTTCTTAAAATTGCAAGTGTGGAGATTGGCCGCATCTGTGAATTATTAAATCACTTGATGCATGTGTCACGGTTAGGAGAAATGCCAGTAAAAGCCGCGCCCTCTCCGTTGGACCCGTTGAACTTTGTTATTCGGAGTATCGATCAGTTCAATCCGGTGGCAAAATCCAAAGGGATTCATATAGATCTAATTATTCCGCCCGGAATACCAAAAATTTTGGGCGATTTTAAGCAACTCAAACAAGTCATGATTAATCTATTGGGAAATGCCATTAAGTTTTCTAAACAAGGCTGTAAAATTCAAGTAAGCATCAAAAATAACGCAACCAATAGACAAGTTCTCTACCAAATTTCAGACAATGGACGCGGCATTTCCAAGTCGGAACAGGAATTGATATTCAACAAATATTATCGGGCCAAGGAAATAAGGGATCATCTGGACGGAGTCGGTCTCGGTTTAAACATATCCAAACAGATTATAGCGTCCCACGGCGGTAAAATATGGGTGACGAGCGTGCCCGGAAAAGGAAGTACTTTTTTCTTCACGCTCTCTCAAGCGGAGTAATAGATAAAAATATCATGAAAAAAATACAACATCTCAATCTAAAATTCTATCGGTTAAAATGGTTCACGCTTCTTATTGCTATCATTGTTATTTCAGGTTGTGGCCCCCTAAAAGTTGTTGATGTTCAAAAAAATATCAGCGTTTCGGATGTGACCAAAAAACAATCACTTGAAAATGGCTACAAGGCTTTTTTCCGCGAAGATTTTAAACAAGCTTCTAATCTTTTCAAGTTGAGTCTGCAAAGCGACGATTCAGATCTTTCGAAAAAAGCGCAGTTTGCTTTTAATTGTACACAATTGATTTTGACCGATACCTCAAAAGAGTTTAGAGCGGCTGTGAAGCGTTTAGAGGCGCTGGCAGAATCCGAACCTGTACAACTTGGAACTAGCGAGTTTAAAGTTTTGTCGGTTTTGCTAAAACATATCGGACCACAGGACCAGGAAGAAGATAAATCGAAAGCGGAAATAGATGTGAAATGTGCCTATCAATATCGGGAAAGTATAAACCTCAGGGACGAAGAAATTGATCGGTTAAATCAGAAAATCAAAGCAATCAAGGCCGAGGCAAAAACGTTAAAAAATAAAATAAAATCCATTGAGGAAATTGATCAAAAAATTCAGGAAAAAAAGAACCCCACCCAACACAGGAAATTATTTTGAGTTCAAAACAAAGAATACTGGTTGTCGATGATGACCGAAATGTTCTAGAAGTATTAAATGCACGTCTTTCTTCGGCCGGATTCAACGTTATCAAAGCGAATAACGCCCAAAAAGCGCTTGATTATATCAAAACGCATCGTGTGGCTGTGGTCATATCGGATATGAAAATGCCGAATATGGGGGGGATGGATCTTTTCGCTGAATTGCAAACCATTGATCCAAGCCTCCCGGTACTTTTCCTAACAGCTTATGGCACGATTCCCGATGCGGTCCGGGCCGTCAAAGCCGGCGCCGTCGATTATCTGGTGAAACCCTTTGACGGCCGCGAACTTGTCAAAAAATTAAACGATATTATTGCGAAAAAAACAACACCTGCCGAAAAAGGTGAAGCGCCTTTGACCGGAAACGCCTTTTCGATGGTCACCAAAAGCGCTGCCATGAAGGATTTGTATAGTCTCATTAAGAAAGTCGCCTCCAGCGACGTTAATCTGCTCATACTTGGAGAAAGCGGCACAGGAAAAGAATACGTTGCTCGCGGCATTCATCAAATCAGTTCACGCAAACAATTTCCCTTTGCTGTCGTTGACTGTGGTTCAACCCCCACCGGGCTACTAGAAAGCGAGCTGTTCGGCCATGTGAAGGGATCCTTTACCTCTGCCGTCAATGATAAAAGAGGACTGATTGAAGCGGCGGATCAAGGTACGCTGTTTTTGGATGAAATCGGAAACATTTCCCCCGAAATGCAGACACGCCTGCTTCGGTTTCTTGAAGATTACAAAATTAGACGCATTGGAGAGTTGACCAAAACGACCGTGGATTGCCGAATTATTTCCGCCACAAATTCGAACCTTAGCGATGACATTAAATCAGGCAAGTTCCGAGAGGATCTGTACTATCGTCTGCGTGTGGTCACCTTAAAAATGCCGTCGCTTCGGGAGCGCAAGGAAGATATTCCCGACTTGGCGTGGTTTTTCATAACGAAATTTTTAGAAAAAAACAAAATGCCTTCGATTAAGATTCCACCTGAAACCATTCGATGGCTTTGCGATTACCCCTGGCCGGGAAATATTCGCGAACTTAAAAACGCCTTAGAAGCAGGCGCCGTTATATGCCAAAATAATGTCTTAAAAATCGAAGACCTGCATCTCGCCGGTCTCCCGGAACTGTCCCAGGAGGTGTTGCCCGATCAGGAACCATTATCTTTGGATGCCATTGAACGAAACACGATCGTGCGCGCCCTCAAGGAAACCCGAGGGGTTCAAAAAAAGGCCGCAGACCTTTTGGGAATCAGTCGAAGATCAATTCATTACAAGATAAAAAAGTATGAGATTGATGTCGCTGAAATTCAATCGCAAATAAATTAAGGTCGTTTAGGGTGATTACTTTTCTATTGCGGTAAAACCGGATCGGGCCACTTCAACGATCTTTTCCCGGCCGAGTTCGTGCAGAAAGTCGTCGATCTCTTTGGAGGTCCCGGCAATCTGAACAATAAAACGGCCGTGGTTCTGCCTGTGGAGAACGTCAAAATTAAATTTATCTCCCAGTCGTTCAATATGGGAAACATCCGCTTCGGTCTTTACCATGGCCACTTCCCGCCAGAAACTCTGATCGATATCGAGCTCTTTGGCCGAAATCACCTCTGTCACCTTTTCGATCTGCTTGATGACCTGCTTCATCTTATCATCCCGATCCTCCCTCAGGGTGATCGTGAGGCGGCTGATTTTCGGCCGCAGATGGGTTTTACAGGCCGTGATGGTTTCAACATTGTACATCTTGCGACGGATTAACATCGAAATTTTATTGAGGACGCCCTGGCGATTCTGAACGAACACCAGGATGGCCCGCCTTTTCGTTTTCTTCAACGCCGACATTCATCGCTCCGTTGTATTGCCCTAAGCGGGAAATAATCGCCCCGCTATTTGGTAAAGGATTTTATTGTTGATGTGAATCCAAGGCGCCAACTTACAGTGCCGTATCGACCCCGCTGATACCGAAAATCAATCCGGATCGTCGACCGACAGGATCATCTCGCCGACCCCGGCACCCGCCGGAACCATCGGCAGAACAATTTCACTCGGATCGCATATAAATTCGACCATATAGGCACCATCGTGTTCTGCCGCCGTCCGAAGGGCACCCTCGACAGCATCCAACGTTTCCACCTTTTGAAAGGGAATTCCATACGCACCGGCAATGGCACCGAAATTTGGATTTTTCATAGGGGTACCGGCATAGCGCCCGTCGAAAAACAGGGTTTGCCATTGCCGCACCATCCCCAGATAACCGTTGTTAAACAGGAGGATTTTGATATCAACCTCATGTTCCATGATGGCGCCAAGCTCCTGAATATTCATTTGAAATCCCCCGTCGCCACTGATCGACCATACCCGTTCGCCGGGACGGACCAGCTTAACGCCGATGGCCATGGGAAGCGCGCACCCCATGGTACCGGCCCCGCCGGAGGTAAACCAGCTGTTGGGCGTCTGAAAATTGTAAAACCGGGCCAGAATCATCTGGTGCTGACCGACATCGGAAACGATAATATCCTTGCCTCCGGTGACTTTTGAGAGAGATCCGACAATTGACTTCATTAACAATTGAGACGCTTTACCCAGGCCGCCATCCATCTCTTTCTGGATATCTGCCGCGATCTCACGGCGATACTGCGCAATCTGGTCGAACCAGTAGGCATGTGGGTTGGGTATCAGTTCGGGATCTTTAATCAGAACTTTCAAGGATTCCGATGTACCGGCATTGATGGCCACACTCGTGGCAACGTTTTTGTCGATTTCGGATGCATCGATTTCGATGTGAATAATATCGGCCTGCCGACCGAATTCGTCTAAATTCCCCGTTACCCGGTCATCAAAACGCATCCCCAAGGCAATAATCAAATCCGCGCCGACCAAGCATCGGTTCGCCTCCACTGTCCCGTGCATCCCCGCCATCCCAAGGCTTAAGGGGTGATCGGCCGGTACGGCAGATAGCCCATGAAGGGTGAATGCAATGGGAATATTTGTTTTTTCGGCAAATTGTTGAAGATCAGCACCGGCATTACCGGTAATCACACCATGGCCGCAGAGAATCATCGGCCGTTCGCTTTTATTGATCAAACTTACCGCTTTTCTTATTTTGTCACGATCCGGATTTGGTGAGTAATAAAAACCGGGCAGGTCCGGCTCATACGTATCCGCGGCAAACGAATACGTATCATCCGTCGCTTGAGACTGAACATCTTTGGGGATATCGATGACCACCGGTCCCCCCCGGCCCGTGGCGGCCAGGTAAAATGCCTCATGAATGGTCTTTTCGATCTTTTCCGCCGATAGCGGCATGTAGGCCTGTTTGGTCAACGGCATCATGACACCCACCACATCACTCTCCTGAAAGGCATCGGTGGCAATTACCCCGGAGGCAACCTGGCCGGTGATGGCGACCACCGGCACGGAGTCCATGATAGCATCCGCAATCCCGGTCACAAGATTCATTGCGCCCGGTCCCGAGGTGGCCATGCACACCCCGACTTGGGGCCGGGCTGTGGAAATCGATGCCCGCGATACGCCCTGGGCCATAAAAGCGGCGCCCTGTTCGTGTCGCGACATGATAAAAGTGAAGACCTTTTGCTTTTCTATTTCGTCTAACACCGGCATGATGGCACCACCGGTATAACCAAAGACGTATCGAACGCCTTTGTCTTTAAGCGCTTTAACGACCAGTTCCTTACCTGTCATCTTTAAATTCTTTCAATTTGGTTGGCGCGAATAAAGGGGTCGCCCCCAGAAGGTATGCGCAAATAGGCGCATTCAGCCATCAGCGCATAGCGGTTAATGTCAATATCGGCGAAACATAGGGCCGTAATTCATAATTGCAAATTAACGATTCTTGCCTCCGCCCTACATCAAGCCCCGCTCTTTGGCTAAATTCAGGTAGGTGGCCACCGTATTACGCGGCGGCACATAGCGTTCGTCATGTTCTTTTTCGAACAGGGTCATGGCGTCAAAATCGCAGGAGGGTACACACAACCCACATCCGATGCAGCGGTCCGGGTCTACATGGGCAAAATCGTCAATGGTAATGGCATCCATCTGGCACCGGTCCACACAGACTTCACAAGCGGTGCAAAGCGCTTCATCCACGCCGGCGACCCAATTCGTAGACACGACTTTGGCCGGCGCATCCAGGGTCCTGAGGTTTTTTAAGATCTGACAGCAACAACCGCAACAGAGGCAAATATTGGATGGCTTCCGGGAATTGCCCGGCTGTAAAACCAGTCCCGCTTCCAGCCCCTGGGTTAAAATTGCCCGGGCTTCATCCTGTGAGATGGTGCGTCCCAGCTCATTTTCCTCGTAATAATAGGCACCGGCCCCGAAAACCAGGCAGGCTTCCATGGGTTTGCCGCACCCTTCTCCGATTAATTCATGTTCTTTGCGACAGATACAGGGTGCCACCACAATCTTGGATTGACTGTTGATAATCTCTTCGGCCTGCTCGTAGGGCATCGTTTTCATTTCAGCGGAGACACTTTTGGATACAGGTACTACCCGCAATTGTTTGGTATCGTGTTTCACCCACGATTTTTTCATCAGATGGGGAATATACTCATTCATGTCCCGAACCAGCTCTTCAGACAGGTCATTGACATGGTACTCCCAGATACCAACCACGAACTGGGCGGCACTATATTTGGTTTCGCCGCCTTTGGCAGAACGAAAGATAAGTCCTTTTTTCGCCATCTCTTCAAGAATGGGTGCAAACCCAGCCGCATCCCGATTCAGTTTGGCAGCGACCTGCGCAGGCGTTTCGGCCATCATCGTGAGCGCCATGGCGATTGTCGCTTCTTCCTGCGAAAATAATCGCTTAAGAATACGCAACTCCACCCCACTCTCCGTAGCCGGAAAACCTGCCGGAAGATGATCCAGATGCTTGGCCAGCTCTTTATAGATGTCTGTCATGCGAACCTCCCGTGCCATCACTTCAGATGACTTTTGGCGAATTCAATATGATTTTCACCATTATTCTTAAACGAATCCGCTGAAACTATCCAGATTTAAATGGGATAGGCTTAAATGTTACCCAAAAAAGACAATTCATTGCCGGCTTGCACCCGATCAGCCCTTTTGTTAATACCCACTTTGAGCATTTTCGATCAATGCTGGTTAAAATAGGTCTGTTTACGTCAACGGTTAAACATTGATAGGAATCATCTTCTCATGACATTTATCGATCTTAGAAGCGATACGGTGACTTGTCCCACACCGGCAATGCGTGCAGTGATGGCTGAGGCTAAAGTGGGCGACGATGTTTACGGTGAAGATCCAACCGTCAATCGCCTGGAACAACTGGCTGCTGAAATCATCGGAACCGAAGCGGCCCTGTTTGTCTCTTCGGGAACCCAGAGCAACCTGTTGGCCCTATTCAGTCATTGCCGGCGGGGCGACGAATATATCGTGGGGCAGGAGGCCCATACCTATAAATTCGAGGGCGGCGGCGGCGCCATTCTTGCGAGTATTCAGCCCCAACCCATCCATTTTGAAACAGATGGCCGATTGGACCTCAAAAAAGTCGCCGCGATGGTCAAACCCATCGATGACCATTTTGCCCGTACGCGTTTGTTATGTCTGGAAAACACCCACAACGGCAAGGTCTTGCCGCTTGATTATTTAGAAAAAGTACGCCCCTTTGCCGACCAGCACGATTTGTCCCTGCACCTGGATGGCGCGCGCATTTTCAACGCGGCTGTCAAGCTTAACCTGCCTGTGGCCGTTATCACCCGCCCGTTTGATTCGATCTCGTTTTGTCTCTCAAAGGGTCTGGGTGCGCCGGTGGGATCGGTTTTATGCGGAAATAAAGATTTTATCCGCCGCGCCCGCCGCTGGCGCAAAGTTTTGGGTGGCGGCATGCGCCAGGTCGGCATCCTGGCCGCGGCCGGCATCCATGCCCTGGAAAATCATGTGGACCGGCTGGCCGATGACCACGAAAATGCAAGCGCTCTCGCCAAGGGCCTGGCCAAATTTCCCGAAATGGCTATCAACCCGGCTGAAGTTCAAACCAATATGCTCTTTTTCTCCCTTGACCCTCAGCGATCTGACGCATTGACGGACCATTGCAAAACCCAGGGTATTCTCATCAGCGGTCGCGGTCAATTCCGGCTGGTTACACATATAGACATTAGTGCCGCGGATGTTCAAAAAGTTATCAACACATTTGAGACATTTTTTACAAAAACCGGATAAAACCGGGTAATGGTAGCGACTATTTGCATGAAATCACCCAATACCTTTATAAGCTCTTAATATCTCAGATCTTCATAGGACACTGACACCAGACATGGTTGACCCGGCCCGCACCATCCTTAAAAACGTTTTTGGATTCGATGATTTTCGACCGCTCCAGGCTGAAGTCATCGGCAATATTCTTGGCAAAAAGGATACCCTCGTCATCCTGCCCACCGGCGGCGGGAAATCCCTTTGTTATCAAATACCGGCCTTGCTCTTTTCCGGCCTCACCGTCGTGATCTCGCCCTTGATCGCGCTGATGAAAGATCAGGTGGAGCAGATGAAGCGTGCAGGCGTCCCGGCGGTGATGCTAAACAGCGCCCTCGAGCCGAACATCTATCGCCACAACGTGGCCCAAATCAAGTCCGGTTCCGTGCGGTTGTTATACGTGGCGCCGGAAACCCTGCTGATGAAAAGGACCATGGATCTGTTGGCCGGCACCCCGCTGGATTGCATCGCCATCGATGAGGCCCATTGCATTTCGGAGTGGGGGCATGATTTTCGACCCGAATACCGCCAATTGGCCCGGATTCGAAAGCAATTTCCACGGGCAGTATGTGCGGCCTTCACCGCCACAGCGACGCCGCATGTGCGCGCAGACATTCAGGCCACCCTGAAATTCAGGCAGACGGATACATTTATTGGAAGCTTCGATCGGAAAAATCTTTTTTTACAAATTGTTCCCAAAAATGACACCATGGCCGGCATTCGGCGAAAGATCAGAAAGTTTCCCAACCAGACCGGCATTATTTACTGCGCCACCCGGCAACAGGTCGATGATTTGGCCTCCGCCCTTCAAGCCGATGGGGTCAAAGCCCTGCCTTACCATGCCGGTTTGTCGGACATCACCCGCAAAACCAATCAGGAGCGTTTCATTCGTGACGATGTCCACATCATTGTGGCTACCATCGCTTTTGGTATGGGCATCGACAAACCCGATGTTCGTTTCGTCATCCATTTTGATATGCCTAAAAATATCGAAAGTTACTATCAGGAAATCGGACGAGCCGGACGTGACGGCCTGCCGGCCGACTGCCTGCTGCTTTTCAGTTATGCCGATGTTTACAAGATCAAACATTTCATTGGGCAAAAAGCGCCCGACGAGCGTCGCGCTGCCAATATCCATTTAAACGCCTTTTTACGGTTCGCTGAATGGCGCGGTTGTCGGCGGGTTCCACTGTTGCAATATTTCGGTGAAACGCCTGATTTCGAAACATGCGGCTATTGCGATAATTGTGTGGGTGACGCTAAGGATCAGATGGACATTACGGTCTTGGCCCAGAAGTTTCTCTCATGTGTTTACCGCACCGGTGAACGCTTTGGGGCCGCCCATCTCATCAATGTGTTGCGAGGCTCTAAAAACCAAAGGGTTCTTCAGTTTCAACACGACCAGCTATCCACCTATAACATCGGCCGCGATATATCTAAAAACCAATGGCTGACACTCTCCCGGCAGTTTCTCCATCTGGGCTTGCTGGTTGAAGACATGGAGTTCGGCGGATTTCAACTGAGCCCCGACGCCTGGGATGTGTTGAAGGGAAAAAAGAAGGTATGGGGCTGGCTGGAAAATGACAATCAGGAAAAGATCGATACGTCGAATACCACCCGTGTCCAAAAAAGCACGATATCCGACTATGATCGGGATCTGTTTGAACGCCTTAAAGTGAAACGAAAAGAAATCGCCGATAACGAAAACGTTCCGCCCTATGTCGTTTTTGCCGATAAAACGCTGATGGAAATGGCTGCCTATTATCCCCAAACCAAGGCCGGATTGATTCAGATCCACGGTGTTGGCGCAGCCAAGCTATCCACCTATGGCCCGGCGTTTATCGACACCATTGCGGCCTATTGTCAAAAACGAACGATTCCCGAGGCAACCAAACCAACGGTAACACCGGTTAGAAAACCACCTGATTCGAATAAGAAGAAGCGCCATCAGGTCGTCGGGGAGACCTTTAATTCCGGCCGTTCCGTCGTTGAGCTGATGGAAATGTTCGCCGTTAAACGAAAAACGGTTCTCGACCATCTATTTCGATATTGGTGCGAGGACAACGCCCTGGAATCAAATCCCGATGGGATTCGTCACACCCTATCCAAAAAACAAACCGAAACCATCCTTGCTCTTTTTGAAAACCAGGGCATTCAACGTCTGAAACCTGTCTTTGATGCACTATCCGGCGACGTCGACTATACCGATCTCGCGGCCCTGAGATTGATTTTTATCATTCAAAACAGTCTGATGGCCGACGACCCAGCGGGCTAGCGAGTCGGTCAGCCGGTTGGCCGGTTTACTGATCTTTAGCAAGGAAACCGCAAAGAGACCAACCGGCTAAAGCCTTTTGACTTCGTCCTCCAGGTCCCATAAAGTAAAAATCATGAAGGTTGAATGCATCTTAATTAAACGCGTCTGCTCGGAAACCCATCCGCGGCATCACCGGCAGACAGGCTAACCAACTAACGGGCTAACCGGCAAACGGATATGAACACCTACCTATTCTACGATCTCGAAACCACAGGCTTAAATCGCGCCTTTGACCAGGTGCTTCAGTTTTCCTCTATCCGCACGGATTTGGCGTTTAATGAACTGGAACGTCATTCCATCAATGTTTCCCTGCGACGAGATGTGATTCCATCCCCCGAGGCCATGATTGTCCATGGCATTGATTTTACCGCAGTCGATGGCGGCCTACCGGAACTGGAAGCCATCACCGAAATCCATCGTTTGCTCAATCGTCCGGGAACCATCAGCCTTGGATACAACACGCTTGGATTCGATGATGAATTTTTGCGGTTTTCCTTTTACCGTAACCTGTTGCCGCCCTACACCCATCAATTTCATCAGGGATGTCGTCCGCATGGATCTATTTCCTGCCACCATCCTCTATTATCTGTTTAAACCCGATGTGCTCAGATGGCCGAAAAAAAATGATAAGCCATCTCTCAAGCTGGAAGATTTAAGTGCGCTCAATGATTTATCCCAAGGGTCCGGCCCACGATGCCATGGTGGACACCATGGCCAGTCTGTCCCTCGCGCAACAGTTGGCCAAAGAGGAAGAGATGTGGCACTACGTCACCGGATACTTTGATAAATCCGTGGATCAAGAACGGATCGATGCCTTGCCGGTCGCGTTTCAAACTTCGGCCGGACCCCATCGGCTGGGCTTGATGGTAGCTGGCGAATTCGGTTCCGGGGCACTGTTTTTCGCACCGGTTATCTCCATCGGCCAGTCAACCCCTTATGCCAATCAAACTCTCTGGCTGCGGCTTGACCGGCCCGAACTTCGGGAAACCCAAGCCGGCGCCTATGACGAAACCACCTGGGTGGTCCGTAAAAAACTGGGAGAACCGGGACTGGTTCTGCCACCCCTTGAGCGGTATTGGCACAGACTTGACGATACCCGCCGGTCGCTGGTTGAGGAAAATAAAGAATGGCTTCTGGCCCATGAAGACACGATGATCGATATCATTCGTTACCATCGGGAATATCGTTATCCCGTGGTACCGGATGTCGATGCCGATGCCGCGCTATACGAGATCGGCTTTATGTCGAAAAAGGATGAAGAGATCTGCCGACAATTTCATGCTGCCGACATTAAGGCAAAGGGACGTCTGGCCGAAAAGTTGACCACCCCCACCCATCGGGAATTGGCCGGTCGTATAATGGCCCGAAATTTTCCCAAAGGGGTTTCAGGAAAATGGCACAGCCGGTTTAATCAATATTTAAACCGTATTCATCCAAAGCAAGCGGAAAATGCGCCGGTCGATTATCGGGGCCAAAAACGCCTGACACCATTGGGTGCACTGAAAGAGATCGATGCTATAAGGGAAGAAAGAGAATTGAACGAAAATCAGATAAAGGTACTCGGTAATTTAGAAACGTATCTGAAGGCTGAATTTAACATCCCCTGTTGAACCAGATTGGGTGATCTAAGTCGGGTAATCTAGGTCGGTTGATCCAGATCGGGTGCTCCGGACCGGGTGATCCAGGTCGGCAAGACCATCCCCCGAAGCCACCCCAAGCGTTAACCATGCGACCCGGCAACGTATCAAACTTCGGTTAGGCACTATCCTGTTTATCAATTTGTTCCGGATCGGTGGGTTTTTTATCGGGATCCGACACGCCTTTTTTAAAATTTCGGATCGCTTTGCCCATACCACCGCCGATTTCAGGCAGTTTACCGGCACCAAAAATGATCAGAATAATTACAAGGATAATGATTAATTCCGTTGGTCCAAGTCCAAACATGGATCCTCCTACCCTTCCGGATGGATTTGTCTAATTTCATCGAGGAGTTGGTTAAACTCCCTGGATTTTAAATACCGATCTACCGCTTTCTGGTGGTCAATCCAAAGGCGCCACTCATCTGACCAAGCGTCGTTATGCCAGTAATACGCGACATCACCGCCGCCGTTTTGCCGCTCCATGTAATCGTTATATTCTTCCACACAGCTTTCGCAAAAACGATAGGGAACGTCGGGGGTCGGGTGTTGGTCAGCCTTTTTTAGCTGGGCGTCACTCATCTGGGTGCCGCATTTATCGCACTTGAAGGCACATCGCGAACACTGGAAAATCTTCCGAACAGCCAACACCTTGCGCTTTCGAATGATTTCCTTTTTTTTATTTTCGGCCAACTGCAGCCGATTATCTATGGGGATGACATCGGCCATCTTTTTCTCCAAACGGTATCCGTCCGTAATGAACGCTGAATGAAAAGATATCACCAGGCCCCCGATGTGTCAATCGTCATGAATCAATTTGCTATGAAATTAATTGCCTGAAGTTTCGAGCACTTCCACAACGTTGATTTGTTTTAATTGCCAGGTATCGTTCGGTTTAATCAGATTACACATCAACACATGGTAATCCTCGGTCATAACTCCAGCCGTCGATTCGCCCGCAAAACCGACCGTGACATTTACCACGGCTTGATTCTCATTCGGAAATTTAATGGTAAAACGATGAAACTTCAGCGTGATTTGCCTATACTGAGAACGCTCTCGAAACATAAATGCGGCAATCTCGTCGAAGGCCATCTCTTGGTCTAATCCATAAACCGGCGCATCCACCCGGCACCTCGGGGCAAATACATCCTTTAATCGTCTGATCTTGGCCATGGCGCTAATCTGGTTTTCGTCTGGTTTTTTGCTGATGGTCTCCGCGATTCGTTTGAACGGTACTTTTATTCGATCCTCTTCACTTGAAGAAAACAAGAAAAAAGCCATGATTGCGGCCACGACAAGGCCAACCCCAATAACGATCGTTTTGGTACCCATCTAAATACTCCGGCTATATCCACTATTCCACTAACTCGACGGCCAAGCTTGCCACAGGTAAAACCCGATCAATCATCCCATTGTCTTTCAAGAAGTGGGAAAAGCGCAAGTAGCGATTGTGGTCCAACGCGCCCGGCCGCAGGGCAAAACGAGACAATGTATCCTTCCAGGCCCGGCGATTGAGCTCGTCATCAAGATCTTTTCGTCCCCGGATAAACAGTTGCCATGCTTTATCGGGATGGTTGACCATAAATTGGACCCCGGCTTCAAGCGCGTCCACAAAATGTTTTATAGCGCTATCCTTAATCCGGTTGCGATGGGCAACCAGGATCAACTCATCGTAAGGCGGAATGCCGTGTTCTTCAACGAAAAACGCACGACCGGGCTTTTTGGCGATTTCCATCTGGTTCAATTCGAAATTGCGAAAGGCCCCAATCACGGCGTGGACCTGGCCCGTAAACAGTGACGGCGATAACGAAAAATTGACGTTTACCAGCTTTACGTCTTTTAACGTCAACCCCTGTTTGGCCAGCATCACCTTCAACAATACAGTCTCAAAACCGCCGATGGAATAGCCGATGGTTTTCCCCTTCAAGTCAGAAAGGGATTGTATCGGACCGTCATCCAAAACCACCAAGGCATTCAGAGGCGTTGCGATCAGCGTGGCCACGCGCACCAGGGGCAATCCCTGATCCACTTGCAGGTGGTGCTGGTGCTGGTAGGAAACCGCCAGATCAAATTTTCCGGCCGCCACCAATTTAGGCGGGTCATTAGGATTGGCAGGGGCAGTGAATTTGACTTTCAGGCCACGATCTTCAAAAAACCCCTTTTCCAGGGCGACGAATAGGGGACCATGATCCGGATTGACGAACCAATCCAACATGACATTTAGTTCGGTAAGCTTGGCGGCCGAGGCCGGAGCGGCAACCCAAAACAGGGTGAAACAGACGAATAAAACGGTTATGGCTTTTTTCATAATATCTCCTTTTTAATTTGATGGCCAGAAGATCAGTCTCTGCAAACCAACATCCACCACAAAATAGAGGACCAACGCCAAAGCCGCCAAAACCACCAAAGCGGCGAACATCGTATCGATCTGCATCCGGGCATTGGCATGCAACATGTAGTAACCCAGGCCGGCACTGGAGCCGACCCATTCACCCACCACCGCACCAATGGGTGCCACCGCTGTGGCCACCCGTAATCCGGAAGCCAGGGTCGGCAGCGCCGCGGGGATTTGAATTTGAAACAAGACCGCCCGTGACGGAGCATCCATCACCCGGGCCAACGCCAGCCATTGACGCTCGGTGCGGCGCAACCCATCATAAAAGGTTGCGGTTATGGGAAAAAATATAATCAAAACGGCCATCGCAATTTTGGAACCCAACCCATAGCCCAACCACAAAACCAACAGTGGGGCCAATGCGAAAACCGGAATGGCCTGGCTGATAACCAACACGGGCATCAGCCACTGCTTAATGTTGCGGGAGATTAACAATAGCAGTGCACTAATGGCGCCAAGCATGGTCCCAATTACCAGTCCCGCCAATATCTCAATCAGGGTGACACCGGCATGTCGTAACAATTCCGGCCCATTTCCCACCACCGCCTTTGCGACAGACAGGGGCGGCGGCAGAATGTAAGGGGGCACAGCCGTCACCCAAACAATGACCTGCCAAAAAACAATCAAGCCCATCCCGATGAGGCTGATTCGCACAGCGGGCATTAAATCTCCTTATCTTCCAATTGGGCCAGCAACGCCTGGTACATGGAGGCACTTTTTTCCTGGCCGGGTGGGCGGGGTGGGTCGCCTGGAGGCACAAAAGCACGGCTCAAGCGAACCGGACATCCTTGCATAATAAAAATGCGGTGCCCCAGTCGTAGCGCTTCCCAGGGATCATGGGTCACCAGCAGCACCGTCGCCCCCTGAAGTAATTGAGCGGCCAGACGCTGGAGTTTAAGGCGGGTCAGCGCATCCAGAGCGGAAAAAGGCTCATCCATTAAAATAATCTGACGCCCCTCCATAAACGTACGCAGCAAGGCCACCCGCTGACGCATGCCGCCGGATAGTGAATCCGGGTAGTCTTCGCCGTTATCGCCAAGACCTACCTTTTGCAATAGACCTAAGGCCTGTTGCCGTTGTTTGCGATCCAAAGTATGGCGCAAGCGCGCCCCCAACAAGACGTTATCCATAACTGTCAGCCAGGGGAGCAGCAAATCCTTTTGCGCCATCCAGGCAATTTGGCCCTGGGGGCGAGTGTGTCCGCCAAATTGAACCTGCCCCGCGATCTTATGCTTCAAACCGCCTGATATCAGGTCCAGCAGAGTTGATTTTCCGCATCCGCTGGGGCCTAACAAACATGTCCATTGTCCGGCGGTAACGGTGAAGTTAAAGTCCTTGAACAATGGCTTGCCAGCGTATTCAAAGCCGACCTTCTTCAGGCAAATTTCCGGTGCGGTGGCTGCCGTTGGTTGATCTAAAGAGGTTATCCGCTCTAAAGATGAGGATATTTTGGATGTGTCGGCCCTTTGGTCGAGGGGAATCACCATAACCGATCAGGCCCAGTAACGATAAAAGTGATGCACGGGGCCATGGCCTTTTCCCAAAACGTAATCGGCACCGTTTTTTATGGCACCGGTAATGTATTGTTTGGCTTTTTCAACAGCAGTTTGAATGTCATGTCCATGGGCCAATTGGGCGGCAATGGCAGAGGAGAGGGTGCAACCAGTGCCGTGGTTGTTGGTCGTTACCACCGGTTCACCGGACAGTTCAATAACCCTGTCGCTGGATTTGAGGTAAAGATAATCGGTGCTGACATTGTCTGTCAGATGTCCCCCCTTGACCAGCACCGCCCGGCATCCAAGACGCGCCAGGTCACGGGCGGCCTCGGCCATATGCGCGGGGCTATCGATCTTCTTTCCCCACAAAACTTCCGCTTCGGGCAGATTGGGGGTAATCACGTCGGCCATGGGGATCAGGTGTTTTTTGATGGCCTCAATGGCGTCGTCTTGTAGCAGTTTATCCCCGCTTTGGGCCACCATAACGGGGTCCAGGACAATATTATATGCCGTTTTCTTCCTCAGTTGGCGGGCCACTGTTTCAATCAAGGGCGCTGAAAAGAGCATCCCTATCTTAATGGCGTCCGTACCGATATCGGTCAAAACGGCATCCAGTTGGGCATCGACGAATTCAACCGGCACCGCATGGATCGCCGTTACGCCTTGCGTATTTTGAGCCGTCAGCGCGGTGAGCACCGAAAAGCCGTAACACGAATTGGCTGCAAAGGTTTTCAAATCCGCTTGAATTCCGGCCCCGCCACCACTATCGGATCCGGCGATGGTTAATACCCGACGATAGGTTTTCCTGGGCTTTTTCCTCTTTAAGCTGGACTCTTTCCTTTTTAATGCTGATGATTTGGCGTTCATTGGTTTTTTCCTATTTAAAATGGTCCCACCCTTCAGACTTTACCGATTTGACCCCACCGACCGCGTCCACCAGCGCCAAACCGGTGCTGTCGGTTATCTCGCCGATTTCAAAAAGAGGCTTATCAAATTGTTTTGCATACATCTGTTGGATGTTTTGGGCCTGATCGGCCGCAACGGTCACCACCAGGGTGTAATCTTCGCCACCGACAAGGGCATAGTCCACGGCATCAAAACCGAAATCGGCGGCGAATTGTTCCAACGGTGAGGAGAAGGGAATCTGTGTAGACCACAACCGGCCTCCAACGCGACTGGCCCCAAGGATATGCCCCAAATCGGACAGGGTGCCGTCGCTCACATCGATGGCGGCATGCACGCCGGGATGAGCCGCTAAAAACCGCCCCTCTTCCAGATAAGGGTATGGCCGCAGGTGAGCTTCCAGAAGGGCTTGATAAGATGGGTTTTCAGCATCGATACCATTGAGAAGTATGTGCAGTCCGGCCCGACTATCCCCCAAATAACCGGTTGTAAAAATACGATCGCCCGGTTTGGCTGCATCGCGGGTTAGCATCTGTTTCGCGGGCACACTCCCCACAACCCCGATGTTGATGACCAGGTCGGTTGTTGATCGGGTGGTATCGCCGCCGAGCAAATTGACCTGATGTTGTTTGGCGAGATGACGTATTCCCCGATACATATCCTCCAGGAAAGCCAAATCACAATCGCCGGGTACGGCAATACTGATGAACGCTTCCCGGGCCTCGCCCCCCATGGCAGCGATGTCACTTAAATTGACGGCCAGGGCCTTGTAACCCAAATTAAATCCGGTCGTGGCGTCCCGTAGGAAGTGCACCCTTTCCACCAGAAGGTCGGTGGTTACCAAGGTGAGTTTGTCCACCGGCATTTGAAAGGCGGCCGCATCGTCCCCGATGGCCTGGACTACGCCGTCGGGACGAATGAGGCACCCGTTGCGGATTCTGTCGATAAAACCGAACTCGCCGATCTCTTTAATTTTCATTTTATTTTTGCCTGCCTCACGATATCTCTCAAATTGCGGGTGGCGGTCGCTGCGTCCTCCGCCGCCACAATGGCCGAGACCACAGCCACACCGTCCGCCCCGTTATGAATCACCCCCGCCGCATTGTGGGCATTTAATCCCCCAATGCCCACCAAAGGAATGTTCACTTCGGCTCGAATCGCCCGCAAGCCCTCTAACCCCAAGGGCGTTGCGGTGTCGGTCTTGGTGGGGGTTGCATAGATCGGGCTGATCCCCAGATAATCGGCCCCCTCTTTTTCGGCAACGATCGCATCGTTTAACGACTCCGCGGAAATACCGAGAATCATATTTTCCGGCAGTAGTTCCCGGGCCATATGGCAGGGCATGTCTTGCTGACCCAAATGAACGCCATCGGCGCCAACCACCAGGGCCACATCAATGCGATCATTAATTATTAAGGGAACTTTATGTTCGGCCAATAGCGCACGAATCGCCAAAGCCTCTTCAATAAATTCCCGGGTGCTGCACGCTTTTTCCCGCAACTGAACACAGGATACCCCGCCCTGAATCGCCGCCTGCAATATATCGAGGGTCCTCCTTCCCCGGGCCAATCCCCGATCGGTCACCAGATAAACCGAATAGTCCATCATCCGGTCTCCAATGTTATTTTAGCCCGGATCGAGAGGCTCTCCGGCGTAATGGTATAAAGGGCATCGAGCAGGGCGACCATAAAACTCCCCGGTGCCTGGGCCTGTTCGGCGGCAACCTCGCCCGCCAGGCCAAAATAGGACAAGGCTGTCGCGGTGGCGCTCACCGGATCATCGTCAACAGCCAGGAACGCCCCCACAATTGCCGTGGCTGTGCAACCCGTCCCGGTCACACAGGCCATGAGCGGGTGCCCGTTTTCAATTCTAAATACGCGCTCCCCGTCCGTTACCAAATCGGTTGCCCCGGTTATGGCCAGTGTAACGCCTAGCTCCTTGGCCAACAACTTGGCGGTGGTGGCGGCCTCATCAACCGTATGAACGGCATCCACACCTTTGGTTTTGGAATCGGCGTGACGCAGGGCCAATATTTCCGACGCATTTCCGCGGATAACCGTGACATCCACTTTCTTCACAATCTCTTTGGCCGTGCGCGTCCGCAATGCTGTTGCACCGGCACCCACCGGATCTAATACGATGGGCGTATTAAGTTCCGATGCACGCTTGCCGGCGGCCATCATGGCGGCCACCCAGGGGTCACTCAACGTACCGATATTAAGCACCAGCGCCCCTGCAAACGCCACCATCTCCGCCACTTCATTAGCGGCATGCGCCATGACCGGAGAAGCCCCCATGGCGAGGAGGGCATTGGCGGTGGTGTTCATCACCACGTAGTTGGTGATGTTATGAATCAACGGCTTTTTTTGCCGAACGGCTATAAGATTTTGGGCCGCCATGTCTGTCGGTAAGGTCATCTTGCCTCCTTAAAAAAAGGATTACGTAAGTACCATCGAACCCGACCAAACGAAAAAAGCCGTCCCGGCAATGGAACGGCTTTATTGAGCGGCTTCCCTGCGCCGGCATTATCCGGATCAGGTTCAACGGTTAGATCCACAGCTTGTTGGTGAGTCTTAATTCCAATCAAAAAGCAAGGATCGGTCTCAGCCCGGTTTATCCGAGCCCCCGAAAACTGATTTTCCTGAACCTCTAATTAATTATACCGAGTTTGTCAAGGAGGGTAATTGATCGAAAGGAATCTATAGTGTATGTCTTGGCAACAGGGCCTATTTTTGAAACACCGAAAAAAGGATTCAACGCGACATCAACACCAGATTTCCATTACTTTTAAAAAGCTTTCGATATAAGTAAAAGCCATAATTGATTAATTCTGTTGGTTATGCGCTTAAGCGACGGGGCGCGATCCCCGGGATCAAATTTAGTTAAGATTAGAGGCGATGATGTTTAATTTTTTATTTAAAAAAGAAAAACAGGTGCAAGTCCTTATTTTCAACTATCTGGACACCTTGAAACTGGCCCAGGACAACTTCACCAAAGCCCTTGACAGTTGTCTCGAGGGGGGATGTCGCACAGAAGCCGATTTTTTCATTGATCGCACCCACAAGTATGAATCCAAAGCCGACGATATCCGCGAGGAGATAAAATCCCTGATGTATGGCAAGGCCCTGGTGCCTGACTCACGGGGTGACATTATGGGATTGCTCGAATCCATCGACATCATCCCCCATCGCTTCGAGCGGATTCTCTATATCATTCAGACCCAGAAATTAGAAATCCCCGGCTTTTTAGTCCTGGATATCAAGGAACTGATTCGTATCAGTTTAGAATGCTGCGATTTAATGGATAAGCAGGTTCGGGCCCTGTTATCTAAAACCAACGGAATCCGCTCACTGATGAACACTATCGACGCTAACGAAAGTCACTGCGACCACATTGAACGGCGAATTATCGTCAAAGTTTTCGATTCGGAATTGGACCCATTTTGCAAGCTGCAACTCAAAGATCTGATTGTTCAGATGGGAGACATTTCGGACGAAGCCGACCGGGTATCGCGACGGATAAATATCATTAGTATGAAAAGGCGGGTATAGTGGTCTCTCTACTTGGCGGTGTTTTTCTAGGATGGTCATTGGGGGCCAACGACGCCTCCAACGTTTTCGGTACGGCGGTTTCTTCCAAAATGCTCAAATTTTGGACCGCGGCCGTCTTGGCATCAATCTTCGTCATCCTGGGCGCATTGGTTTCCGGCCGAGCCGGCATTGAGACGCTTAGCGGACTAACCACAATCAATCTGGAACAGGCTGTGATATCATCTGTGGCGGCCGCAGTGACGGTCACCATCATGACCCTGCTGGGTTTGCCGGTGTCTACCTCCCAGGCCGTGGTGGGCGCCATCCTCGGCATCGGTATTCTCAACCGACAGTTGAACCTTGGTGGGTTGGGAAAGGTGGTGCTCTGCTGGATAGGGACCCCCATCGGTGCGGCGCTTATTGCAGTGCTGCTGTACCATACCTTACGCATGATCTATAATCGCCTAGGCTTTAATCTCTTTCAATCCGATATGATTCTGCGCATGTGCCTGATCTTAGCCGGCTCATACGGTGCCTATTCCCTGGGTGCCAACAACGTGGCCAATGTAACCGCTGTGTTTGTAGGCGCGGGCCTCATCACAGTGCTGCAAGCGGCTTTGATCGGAGGGTTGAGCATCGCCTTGGGAATACTGACCTATAGCCGGCCGGTGATGGAAACAGTAGGCAAAAAACTCGTGCGCTTAGATCCTTTTTCGGCCTTTATCGTGATTCTGTCCCTGGCTGTGACAGTCCATTTCTACACGTTGGTAGGCGTACCGGTATCCACCTCTCAGGCAGTGATCGGCGGGATACTCGGCGTGGGAATCGTCAAGGGCGTGAATACGGTCAGCCGCAAAACATTACTCAATATCGTGGTAGCCTGGGTGTTGACCCCGGTGGTCGCCTGCTTCATTTCTTTGGTAATCGATTTTGCTTCACACTTGCGATATATGCCGATCCACTGAAAAATAATTACGGGGCGCCGTTCGGCCGGAGCACAAAGAGATCAAAAACGCCTTGGTGGGCATGTTTCAAGAACGTGGGTTGGTTTTCGTGACAAACAGGACCTTATCTGCCGAAGGCGGCTTTGGTTAAGGTGAAGCTCTTCCCTTTTTCCGTGGCAATTGATATTTTTCCAAGGTAAAAGTCTATTCGAATATGACCATCCACGCCATTAACAAGTTTAATCGGGTCTTCGCCATTTTTATATTTGAAGGTTCTTACCCGTTTTGACCGGTCGGACTCCCATAATTTTTTGGGGCTGGGGACTGTCATCACTTTTGCGCCAACATTTTCTATAAAAGTATTGGTGGATAGGCTTTCAGTACCATGATGCGGCACCTTTAAAATGTCTGCATGAATTTCAGGATGATTTTTTAGCTTCTTACTTAACTTTCGGTTTAGGTCCCCGGCAAACAGTACTCTGTAAGTTCCTATTTTCCACAGTAAAATTATGGATGTATCATTTATATCGTACTTCCCGTTTTTCTGTGCATGTAATACTAGAAACTCAGAACCGTTGTTTATCTTCTTGCGGTCGCCCGCTTGTACATCAATTATTTTGGTTCCATGAGATTTAAGGTATTGGATATAAGCCATCGCATGGGCCCAGTCACAGCAGCAATCCTTCTCACAAACTTCTTTGGCATGAATATTAACATATGCCAACGAAATACTAATCCCAGCCTTCAGAAGCGATTTCACCCCCGAATAGTGATCCTTATGCAGATGAGAAATATAAAGAATATCGATTCGACCGACCCCTTTTTCCTTCAAGTAAGGTACTAATGATGCCTTGGACTCGCTCAAAGAGCCCGTATCAATTAGAATATTTTTATCGTCTATTTTAATATAATGGGCATCTCCCTGGGTTTTATTATTAACATTTATCATATGGTATTGGGCGATCGGGTTTTCTGAGCAGGCACAAGTGATCAAAAAGATAAAGCCCACACTTAATAAGAATACGTCTGATTTTAATTTGGTTTTCATCGATATAGTATTTACCATGCCCGACGAGATGCACCATTGCGGCCGCCATCGTATTTTGATATGCCTTCGCAGCCTGCTGACGGTTCGTAATTTTCAAATTATAAGGTTCCGGAGCAACAAACGCAACTACTACAACCGGCACAGCCCTCAGGAAACGTATGATTATCTTCAATACGCTTATTTTAATCAAGATCATGGTGACAATCAGTGTTGTCATCACCCTCTCGTTGGTGGCCGAGCGAGTGAGCACTTCGGTGGCCGGGGTTTTGTCCGGGTATCCGTTGGGCGTCGCCATTGTGCTCTTTTTTTACGGATGGGAAGTCAGCCCGGAATTTGCCGCCGAAAGTGCCGTTTATACCATGCCGGGATTGATCAGCACCCAGGCGTTTGTCTATTTTTATTATCGTGCCTCCAGGTTTTCAGGCAGATTTACGATTCTCTATAGCAGCGTGATCGCCATTGTGGGATTTTTGGCTGTGGGCGGTATCATCCAACTGTTTCGCCCGAACATGGGTGCAGCTCTGCTGGCCCCCATTGTTTCCATCTTTTTTTTCATATGGCTTTTTAAAAGAATCAAAAACGAGCAGATTCGTCAGCCTGTGGCCTTCAGCAGCCGCGTATTTGGATTGCGCGCTGGATTGGCCGCCATCATTGTCGTCGTGATTACGGGCATGGGCAAGGTGGTCGGTCCCCAATGGGCGGGTGTGCTCTCCGCATTTCCATCAACCCTTTTTCCGCTACTAATCATCGTCCATTTGACCTACGACATTGAACATGTGACCACTATCATTAAAAATTTTCCCTGGGGATTGGGTTCAATCATTGTTTACGCTTTTATCGTCTCGTTGGCCTATCCGACATGGGGCATATTTTCCGGCACGGTTTTGGCGTTTAGTGGCGCCACCCTCTATCTCGTGCTACTTCAAATCACCGCAACCTTTTACACCCATAGAGCAACCAAATGACAGCGTTCATTACAAAAGGGGTTTTAACCATTGCCGGTAGGCGCGTCGAATTTGCGCGTATATCCGCCATGTCAGATAACCAGAGTACCCTTGTTTTTTTACACGAAGGGCTCGGATGTATAGCGCTATGGCGGGAATTTCCGGCCAAGCTGGCAGCCTTAACCGGTTGCGAAGCCTTTGTTTTCAGTCGCTTCGGATATGGCGGCTCGGATCCGTGCCCCTTACCGCGCCCGGTGAGCTTTATGCATGATGAGGGTCTATCGGTTTTCCCTCAGATAATAAAACAAGCATCCATAGACGATTATATCATCATCGGTCATTCCGACGGCGGCTCCATCGCCTTGATTCATGCCGGCGGGTCAGCGTCTAAAGGTTTACGAGGCGTCATTACCGAAGCCGCCCATGTCTCTTGTGAACCATTTAACATAGAGGCCATTAAACAGGCCAAAGAAAACTATATTAAAAACGATCTGCGCAAAAAACTCAAAAAATACCATGGCCCCAATATCGACACCGCATTTTGGGGCTGGAATGATGCGTGGTTGCACCCCGATTTTATCCACTGGAATATCGAAGAATTTCTGCCGCGAATTCGTGTTCCGGTATTGGCGATTCAAGGTGAAAACGACAACTACGGCACCCCGGCGCAAGTTGATGCGATCGTCCAACAAGCCGGGGCAGGGGCTGAAACATTGATGCTATCCGGTTGTGGGCATGCGCCGCACCGCGATCGTGAAAATACGGTTTTAGATGCTATGTGTCAGTTCATCCAGCGCTTAGGGCCCGCGCAATAATAATTTCACACAAACCCTTAAATAATGTATTCCTGGACCAGTGCGGAGATAAATTCGTGGTCAGTGGCTGATAGTTTTGTAAAGCGGACGCCCATTCCACATAAGGTGGATCCATTCGTGTTGAATGTAGAGGCCCAAGCCTTCTCACAGGTGACGAACATTTCATGGTCGCTGGAGGATTTGAGGGTGATTTGAAACTCATCCCCCAATTCGGGTATTTCGGAGCATAAAATGAGGGCTCCGCCAACACTAAGGTTGCCGGTTTCTCCCTTGACGGTTCCTTGGGGGGTTATCATAACAACCGGCCAGTTTAATGGAATACGTGGATGGCGACGGTTCTCAACGGTTGAACTCATTTGCCCCCCCTTCAGGATGATTTTCAAATATTTTTATTCGATTCGTTCTTAAAAATGGTAATCATTCATGCTCAATATAATTTACAAGGTTACAATTCAACCCCTTAGTTTCACGAGGTTTGTTAATAAAAACACACATACACCTGTGCGGCTGAGTGAAAAATGTTGACATGCCCCGCAGTTTTGGTTTAGCTACATGCTAATATTTTATAAGCTATCAAATAAAGTAGATAATGTCTCGATTAATCCGAATGAGAAATAGCCTGACCATAACTACCACGGGCACTAAGTGCCCATGGGCTTGGTCTCGCTATTTGCTAAAAGGATGTTTGATATGATCTGATAGATAGCCAATAGTGAATGAATCCAAGCCCAGGTGCGCTTTACGTGCCTGGGCTTTTTTATTTTAATCCCCATAAAAAGGAGACCATCATGGCTAAGATTGCGGTAGGAGTGATTGGTGCGACGGGAATGGTTGGGCAAAATTACATACGGTTGTTAGACGGGCATCCATGGTTTGAGGTGACTTATGTGGCCGCATCCCCGGGTTCGGCCGGAAAAACTTATGAAGAAGCGGTAGCAGGTCGATGGTTGATGCCGACCCCGATTCCTAAAAGTGTTCGGACGCTTACCGTACATAACGCGAACGAGAGTGCTGAAGCTAAAAACCGCTGTCGACTCGTATTCTCGGCAGTCAGTCTGGAAAAATCGGCCGTGGTACGCCTTGAGCTGGACTACGCTGATCACGGCTTAGCGGTCGTGTCGAATAATTCGGCCCATCGCGCTACGCCCGACGTTCCCATGATCATTCCGGAGGTTAACGCTCACCATTTGGCCGTAATTCCTCATCAACGTCACAAACGTGGCTGGGAAAAGGGGCTTGTAGTCGTAAAGTCCAATTGCAGCGTCCAGAGCTATATGACCCCGATATATGCCTTGATCCAAGCAGGGTTCCCGATTTCACACATGATCGTTTCCACGTTGCAGGCAGTATCGGGTGCCGGCTACCCAGGCCCATCTGCCCTGGATCTCATCGATAATATCGTACCTTATATAAACGCAGAGGAGGAAAAGTCGGAGGTGGAGCCTCTGAAATTGCTGGGGAAAATCCTTGATGGGGTCATTGTCAATGCCTATGGGCCAAAAATTGCCGCCCACTGTAATCGGGTAGCGGTGACCGATGGCCATACCGCTTGTGTTAGCTTGGCCTTTGAGGGGGTAAAACCGGATATAGAAGATATTAAACGCCAATGGCGTAAATTCACGGGCCTTCCCCAGGAACTCGATCTGCCTTTGGCACCTAAACATCCTATTAAATACTGTAAAGAAAATGATCGGCCCCAGCCTCGCAAGGATCGCGATCGCGAGAAAGGCATGGCTGTTTCCGTGGGCCGTCTGCGAGAATGTAACGTTTTTGATATCCGTTTTGTGGGCTTGCATCACAATACCATTCGGGGTGCGGCGGGTGGCGCGATCCTTACGGCGGAACTGCTCAAAGCCCAGGGGTATCTGGCGTGATCATACGGCACTCAAGCCCTGGCCGCTTTAGGGATTGGTTTTCGGATCATCCAGGCGATCTATCTGCCAACGGTCGCCATTTCCGAGGCCATGGCAGCCATGGTGGGGCAAAACTTTGGTGCCAACAATTATGGGCGGGTCGTCAGTACATTCTGGACGGGATGGCGCATCAGCGCATTGATCATGGTCGCCGGCACCATCATCTGCTGGTTGTTTCCATCTTATTTAATTCAAATTTTCAGCCAAAACCATGAAGTCAACCATTACGGCGTCATCTATCTTAGGATCATGTCTCTCTCCAATTGGGTGGTCGGCACGATTTTAACCGTATCGGCCGTATTCCAGGGCCTGGGCAAGACCTACCCGATTCTGATCTGTGCCATTGCAGATAATCTCCTTTTTGCTGCCATTATTTTTACCCTTTATTTTGGTTGGGGATATGATTCGGTTTGGTGGGTAAAAATAATGACTGCATTGGTGGAGATGGCTTTGTGTGGGGCTTGGTTGAGATACCATTTTAATCGAGTCAAAAGGGGGCCGGATTAATGGTGGTAAGATGCCTGCGTCATCGTTTTTTTATCTTTTTCAAGACCGCCCGAAGCCCCGGAATGGATGTGCTTATGTAGGGGCAATCCCTTGTGGTTGCCCTGTAGCATGATCACCGGGCACCCACAAGGGGTGCCCCTACAGATGGAATTCACGCAAAAATTGATTGTTTAAACTTGTTGTGAAGGGTATCAATATCCACCTGTTTTTTTTCTGAAGAAACCGAAAAATCGTTTTGTGTCCAGATCATGTTGGCTAATCCTTTCTGACCATCTTTAATAAATCAACTGTCACTTGACTGTCTACCGAATGTTTTCATTAGCAGAATAAACCCGCCATAACCAATCGTCAGCAGAACCATTACTGTTAAAAGATGCTTGCATAATGTAGAAATGCCCGCCAATGTGCCTAGCACAAAACTGGCATCCGGATACACCCCAAGCATGCCAAGAATAGAGAAATTTTCCACACAATCGAATAGGCCAACGCCAAAGGGCAGCACGTTAAGCTTTAACCAAAGCGCACGCTCACAGCCAACTGCTTGCGAGATCCATGTGATTAGAAAAGCGAGACCGAAACAATATGTTGGAATAAAAATAAAATCCGCCGCAAGAAATCTCAGATATAGCTCTCTGCCCGCCTGACCGTAATGGGATAGAGCCATGAACGCCTCCTGGGCGGTATAGAATGGCATCAGATCGAGCAATCCCTCACGACGGCTGAGTTTTAACAGTTCCGGGTTGGAAAGGGGAAAATGTGAGACACTGAATAGCCAGAAAAAACCGAAGACAGCTAGTAGCAGGGCCAACATCATGCGTGTGGAATATAATCGCCTAACCCAGCGACTTACAAAGTTGATTGGGTCTTTACCCATGTTTTAAAACGATTTATTCGACTCCTTTTTGAATCAATATTATGAGGTGGTATATTCATCAATGACATATCGGATGATCGCTTTTTGCACCTTCAGCAAATATCGTTTCTGGTTGTAACCGGCGAAGTTGTCATAAAGAAGGGGATCAAAATCCAGCTCTTGGCCGATGGCAAAAGGTGGTGTGGGTAGAAGAAAGGGCAACCCCATCTGCTTTAGATGGCTTTGGGTGAGATGCAAGTTTCGTTCTTCATATGTCTGCGGCCACCCATCGGTAACGATAAGGTCAATATTTTTTGGAAGGTCATCTAAGGATCTATCTATCAGGGTAACGCTTGAACCCCACGTACTCGCGAGATTGGCCCAGCTTCTTAAGACATTGGTCGAGGGACCCCATAGGACAATATTTGCTTTATCAAGTGGTTTTACAACGGTATGAAACCAATACGCATCCGATAGCGCTTCACAAGGGTGCTCTAAAGATGACATGGCATTAATCACCGGCCGCCGCGATGCATTCGAAAAGGCTTTCATCCGCTCATGGTCATTGTGGCGAACGACATAAAGGGAATAAAACGGATCTAAGTATCCAGCCAGGTCTTGTGCTCTTTCTTTTGTTTCCAAAAACAGCGGAAGCTCGATGTATTGTAACCCCAGGTGCGATAGGGCTTGAATAAAAGTAGTCCGGGTTCGGGTTCCCGATCCCTGAAACGAGATCGCAACCGGATCGATATTTTCCAGAGATTCGGTTGATGTAACCAAGCGCCAAATTTGTTCTATGGCTTCTTTTGACAATGATTCGGTGTCAATAATTTTGTTCATATTTTCCCTTTTATTCAAATGGTGTCCCATAATTACGACGCGTCACTTTCCTTACCGTATCCATAAAAAATTGCAGGGTGGGCGAAATCCATCGCTCTTTGTGCCAGATCATTATCAAAGCCACTTCCAAATCCTCATTCCAGGCCAACTGAACCATTTTTTTTGATCGAGCTCTTCTTGAACCGCGATCTTGGGGATAACCGTTACCCCCAATCCGGCGATGACACATTTTTTAATTGCTTCAATGCTATTAAGCTCTAGAATCGCCAGAGGCTCGACCTTTTCGGCGACCAAGGTCTGTTCGAAAGTCATACGATAGCCACAATCGGCTTTAGGTAGAAAAAGAGGATAATCCCTGAGATCTTGGAGATGAACCCGTTTTTTGGATGCCAAAGGGCTATGCCGGCCGGCCACAATTACCAGTTCTTCGATACCCAGGACGGCTGTTTTTAAATGATCGGACTGGACCGATTCGGCCAATAAAAATGCCAGATCAACCGTTCCAATTTGAAGTTCATGCGCCAGGCTATATAGGGCACAACTGCTGATATCCAATCTGATCTCTGGTGATTGTGATTGAAATTCGGCCAATATCTGCGGAAAGTGATAAGTGGCCACAGTCTGGGGCATCCTTATCGTCAATATACCCCCTGAATTACGGCGCCCGGTAACCTCCGATAGTGCCTCTGCTTCAATGGCAAGAAATTTTTGGGTGTAGAGTAACATCTTGCCACCGGCCTCTGTCAGGCTGACCTTTTTACCGATTCGTTCGAAAAGAGGGACACCGACCTCCTCCTCCAAAGCTTTTATCTGGGCCGACACCGTGGATTGAGCATAGTTAAGGACTTTTGCGGTTCGGTTGAAATTCAACAGAGTGGCCGCGGTTCGAAAGGTTTTTAATTGTTGCAGATTCATTGTTACCGTTCTTAATCGTTATTTTCGATAATCTAAATCTAAATAATTCGTTGGACAAACATACCACTTCACAACTATCTATAAATAATACAGTTTAAAACAAAATATTTTAATCGAATACCATAATAAATACCATGGATATAATGGATAAACAATGACACGTGAACATCGAACGCTCTAACCAAATATCCCCTGGGTGGTCCGGGAGGTATCACGCTTCAAACAATGAAAGAATTAAATGGCATCTTACCGTCTTAAAAACCTAATGATCACCAGTGAAAAAGAAGGCAATAAAAACTATGCAAAGGCACGTTCTCCACAACCATTTGGAAAATATTCTGAGATTAAGACACCCGATTACGCCTTTCACTTTAATTTAAGAGGTCAGATCAAATCCATTCGTGGCCTCAACGCAAGCTGGCCTCATCCCTATGCCTTTTTAAAACGGACCGATGGGAATGACTGGGTCTTCTATTCGGTAGGCTCAACTAGCGGGATCAGCCGCATCATTGACTGGCTGGGTGAATATTACCTTCCATGTTTTCCCTATCCCAGCAATTCGCTTTGGGAGTTCAATCCCTACACGGATTCCAATTTAATGCAGGCTTTTGGGGCATGGTCGCAGTTATATGCAAGCCTTTACGAGTTGCAGCGTGGCGATGCGCCCTCTGGTATTAAAGATTTTTTAAGCACTATTGTCGATAACAATGAAAACGTACTGCACACACATGCGGAAATGTTGCGGGAAATCACCGGCGGGCGAATTTCAGTACTTCCACCGGATACGCGCCATGTGGACTATGAGGTCATTCCCCTAATCATTGCCGACGGATGTCGGTATCATTGCAAGTTTTGTTGTGTGAAATCCCCCCAACACTTTAAACCCAGATCCAACGATCATATCCTTCAGCAGATTCAACGATTAAAAACTTTTTATGGGCGCGATTTGGGGAACTATAAAGCCCTGTTTTTGGGTAACCACGATGCTCTTGGGGCAGGTGATAAACTAATCATGAGCGCCACCGAAGCAGTCGCGGCCTTCGGTTTTGAGGACAAACGGTCTAAGAAACCGATCCTTTTCATATTTGGCAGTGTGGATTCCATGCTTGAAGCCGACAACAAATTGTTTGAAGAACTAAACCATTTGCCTTTTTATACCTACATCAATGTTGGCTTCGAATCTGTTGACGGCCCCACTCTGGAGAGTCTTCGTAAGCCCCTTGATACCTCTAAAATTCGCAATGCTTTCCAGAAAATGCTCGAAGTCAATCAAAATTTCGACAGCATCGAAATTACCGGTAATTTTCTTCTGGGAGAGCAACTTTCGCCTGATCACAATCAATCTCTAACCGAATTACTCGAAAGCGTGCCTGATTCCTTGGCAAAAAAGGGGGCCATCTACCTATCGCCTTTCATGGATCGTCAAAAAGGGCGGCCGGTCGTGGATAATCAAAGACAGGATGATTTGTTACAATTATTTTTTAAGTTAAAATCCTCGAGTCCTATACCGACATATATTTACTTGATCCAACGGTTGTAAGGAGTGACATTTTTTCTTCGGTAGGACGGTTTGTTTATGTGTGACCCTATTAAATTGTTGGATTCTGTTCGTAAGTGAAAAAGCGATGTAAAGTTGGCGGGAATTGCTAAACAAAAAGGGCCCTGAAAGATTCATTTGGTTTTCACATAAGAATCTTTCAGGGCCCTATATTTTTATACTTTCGAGCGAGCAGTGCCGCCCTACCACCCCCAGGTCAGATAATCATCTATGGAATCGGCTGCCTTTCGTCCGGCACCCATGGCCAGAATCACGGTGGCGGCACCGGTGACGATGTCGCCGCCGGCCCACACGCCTTTTTTTGTGGTTTTGCCGGTTTCAGGATCGGCCTCGATGTAACCCCATTGATTCAGCTTCAACCCCGGTTCAGACTCGGTCAAAATCGGGTTGGCACCTGATCCTACGGCCACGATGCATAAGTCGGTTTCGACATCAAACTCGGACCCTTCGATGGGTACCGGGCGTCGCCGGCCCGAATCGTCCGGTTCGCCCAATTCCATCCGCAAACAGGTCATACCGGTTAAACGGCCTTTGTCATTTCCGAAGTATTTGATGGGGTTGGTGAGCAGTTCAAATTTGATTCCCTCTTCTTCGGCATGGTGGATCTCCTCCGCCCGTGCCGGCATCTCTTCCCGGGATCGCCGGTAGACAATACGGACACTGTCCGCACCCAAACGCATGGCCGTGCGAGCCGAATCCATGGCGACATTCCCGGCCCCTAACACCACGACATTTTTTCCAATGGGAATCGGCGTATCGACTTCGGGATACTTGTAAGCTTTCATCAGGTTGGCCCGGGTTAGATATTCATTGGCTGACAATATACCGATCAGGTTTTCACCGGGGAGATTCATAAAGCGCGGCAATCCCGCCCCGACACCGACATAGATGGCGTCATAGCCCTCTTCAAACAGTTCCTCCAGGGTCACCGATCGTCCCACCACGGCGTTGCATTCAACAGTCACACCGAGGCGTTCAAGAAAATGGACTTCCTGGGCGACGATATCTTTGGGAAGCCTGAATTCGGGAATGCCGTAAACCAAAACACCGCCCGGTTTATGAAATGCTTCAAATACCGTTACAGCGTGTCCTTTAATGATCAGATCACCTGCCACGGTCAGCCCCGATGGCCCGGACCCCACCACCGCCACCTTTTTTCCGGTGGAATCAGCGGTTGGGGGTAACTCGCCGGTACCGTATTCGCGCTCGTAATCAGCACAGAATCGTTCTAGATGGCCGATGGCCACGGGATCGCCTTTTTTACCGACAATACATTTACCTTCGCACTGGATTTCCTGGGGACAGACACGACCGCAAACTGCCGGTAAGGCGTTTTTACCCCACAAGTTTCGAATGGCTCCGGTAAAATCGCCTTCCGTGATCAGGTCGATAAAGCCGGGAATGTCGACCTGCACCGGGCACCCTGCTACACATCCGGGTTTACGGCATTGAAGGCATCGGGATGCTTCCGCTTGAGCCAATTCCACATCGAAACCCAAGGGAACCTCATCAAAATTCCTGCGGCGGACATCGGCTGCCTGCTCCGGCATAACCTGTCGTGGTGTTGCTTCCTTCTTTTTTGTCATCTACTCCTCCTAAAATCCATCTTTTCCAGTTTTACTTTCAACAGGGCTAAAATGGCCGGTTAGCGTCTATGAATGATTAAGCCAAATTTTGAATATAAAAACCGGATCTATCCCTGTAATTTGCAGAAATTTTCGTAACACTTTTTTTCGTCTTCGGCATAAGCCTGTAAGCGAAGCATCAACTCGTCGTAGTCGACTTTGTGGCCGTCGAATTCCGGACCATCCACGCAGGCAAACTTCGTTTCGTCGTTTACCGTCACACGACAACATCCGCACATCCCCGTCCCGTCCACCATGATGGGGTTTAAGCTTACAAGCGTGGGGACATCATATTTTTTGGTGAGGAGCGAAACAAACTTCATCATGGGGACCGGGCCAATGGCCACCACCTGATTGATCTTTTCCTTTTCCAGGATATCCTTTAACTGATCGGTCACCAGCCCGTGCCGGCCATAGGAACCATCGTCGGTGGTAATAAAAAAATCATCCGACACATTCCGCATCATATCCTCAAGGATTAACAGGTCCTTATTTCGAGCACCTAAAATCGTAATGACATGGTTGCCGGCGTTTTTCATGGCCCGGGTGATGGGGTGTAAAACCGCGGTCCCTGTTCCGCCGCCGACACAAACAATTTTACCTAAATTTTCAATGTGAGTCGCCTTGCCCAAGGGGCCGATGACATCCTGAAAAGCATCGCCCACCTGAAGCGTTTTAAAAAGGGCTGTCGTCTTACCGATCACCATATAGATAATAGTGATGGTTCCCTTTTCAGCGTCTGTTTCCGCCATGGTCAAGGGAATACGCTCGCCCTCTTCATTGGCTTTCAACAACACAAACTGGCCGGGTTTCTCTTTGCCGGCAATTTTGGGCGCCTCAATCTCATTTAAGATCACCGTGCCTCCGGCCATCTCTTCCCGTCTGACAATTTTAAACATATGGGCCTCCCCAGCTATTTTTATCGGCCGATAAGAACCATGGAAGGATTAACCTTTAATCCATACCGACTCTGGGAAAATTCATCCCAGAGTTGCCTTTTCGGCAGGTTGCATCGGTCCGGTTTGGATGCTATTTGCATTCAAAAAACATTTTATCATACGCGCTTAATTTAAACGAGACAAGATGAAATTATTTGACAGCCATTGCCACCTCGATGATCCGGTTTATGATGACGATTTTGATGCCGTTATGGCGCGTGCTCGCGAAAACGATGTGGCCGCCATGATGATTGCCGGCGTTAACCCTTCCAGCGTTGAAAAAGCGGTGGAATTAAGCCATCGCTATTCAGTCATTTATGCGGCCGTTGGCGTCCACCCGCACGATGCTAAAAAGTGTTCGGATGCCGATTTAAACATTCTCAGCCATTTAGCTTCCGACACCAAGGTCAGAGCCTGGGGAGAGATTGGCCTTGATTTCAACCGCATGTTTTCCCCTGTTCAGGATCAGGAAAAATGGTTTTTAAAACAACTTGAGATGGCCGACGCGCTGTCGTTACCGATCATTATTCACGAACGTGACAGCGATGGCCGTTTGCTGGAATTGCTTCGAGCCCACCCGAATGCGTGTCGGACCGGGGTTATCCATTGTTTCAGCGGCACGCCAGACGAGATGGAGCAGTACCTCTCTCTGGGGTTTCATATCGGGATCACCGGTATCCTGACGATTTTAAAGCGCGGAAAACCATTGCGTCAAATGGTCACGCATATCCCCCAAGATCGAATCCTCATCGAGACGGACGCCCCCTATCTGACACCGGCACCCCAAAAGAACAAAACCCGGCGTAACGAGCCGGCCTTTGTGAAAAGTGTCCTGCTGAAATTGGCCCAAGTCCGGCAAGAAGACCCGGAGACCCTAGCCGACAAGATCTATCAAAATACCTGCCGGCTGTACCAAATTGATTCAAACCCGCATTGACCCAGACCGGTATTGATCAAAACCAGGATTGATCCAAATCAGGGTTGATCAAAATCAGGATGGACCCGGATCGAGTTTCCCCAAAAACCGAGGGCGATGTCTAATTTGTTATTTTTTCAATGCGAACGGGTACGGCTTTTAGCAGCGGAAACCCGCTGATGGGGTCGTTGATTTCATCATAGGTTAAAAAATTGACCCGCCACTCTTCCCAACCGTGGTAAATCTCCACAACACCCCGACGCAATTCCGAATGGTGTTTGATTGAAGCGCGGATGACCAACTCCCCCATTTCAGATACCACGCGGACTTCCTCTCCATCTGCAATTTGGAGTGCCAATGCATCCTGAGGGTGGATCTCCATCTCGGCTTCGGGATGAATATTGCGGAATCGAGGGATGTTTTGATGCCGCGAATGGTAAAACAGGGATTTCCGCGCGCCGGTGGTTAGCACAAAGGGAAAGCGATTATTACGATCCCGGCGGTGGTACGGTGGGGTAAATTCTGGAATTTCATCAAGCCCCAGTGCTTTTAAATACGGAGAGGCAAATTCCAACATACCCGACGGTGTGGGGAAATTTTCGGTTAAATGTTTTTGATAGTTGATCGGTTTATAGACAAAGCCGCGGGGATGCTCTTTAAGAAAATCAGGGGTAATTCCTATAGGCTCCAGTAGCCATTGATTGACTTCGGATTCGTTTTTCCAGGGAAAGTATTGTTCCCCAAAGCCCATACGTAGCGCAAGTTCGCGCCATATCCGGTATTCGTCCAACACGCCGTCAACCGTCGCCACGCATTGGGTAAGGTTGACCACCTGGTACTTATGAAAAAGATGGAGCTCTTCGCGTTCCAGAAAAGTGGCGGCCGGTAAGATATAGTGGGCCAGGCGAGCGGTTTTGGTAATAAAAAAGTCGCTAACGACAAGAAGTTCGAGTTGTTTCAGCGCTTTTTCCACCTTGGCCGTATTGGGGTTGGTGACGGCCGGATTGGCAGCAGCGATAAGCAACCCCTTCAGCGGATATTCCCCCTTACCCAACATATAATCCATGGCGGTCATGGTGTGGCACTCTTTACGAATGTCATACAACACTGGAAATTTGTCGGCCCCAATCGGATCGGACAGTTCGGATCCGGGAGACAGTGGTTCATCCTCGAAGGCCAACCGGTGGATGTTCAATGATTCAGGGCGAAACAAACCGCATGGACGCCCCAGGGCGCCACAGAGGCAGGAAAGAATGGCCAGTGTGCGTACACTGTTGACCCCGTTTTCATGATGCTCCAACCCGGCCCCGGGAAAAATACTGATGTCAGGACGGTTTTTTATGATCAGTTGGGCGATTTCCTCCAAGACCTTGGGATAAATACCACTCTCTTTTTCAACCCGTTGGGGAGTGAATTGGGCAGCATAGGCGGCGATCTTATCGAACCCGATGACGAATCGCTCAACCATTTCACTATCGTAATTTTTCGATTGGATTAAATAATTGATTAATCCCCACCCCAAGGCGCCGTCAGTTCCCGGATAGGGTTGGGCAAAAATATCGGCGTAACAGGCCATGGGATTCAGACGCGGGTCGATAACCACCAGCTTGGCACCGTTTTGGCGGGCGTCGGCAAATTCACGCATAAACGGCGGATGGCACATCGGCGGGTTTGTGCCGAGAAGCAGAATCAGTTTCGCCTTGTCGAATTCAGGAAATACATTCCAGAATCCACACACCAGATGGTATCCGAGATAACGGCCGTTAAAGCAAGCAGAATCGTTGGAAAAGTAATTGGGAGAGCCAAAGGCCCGAATGAATCGACGGACGTACCCTTCCTGCTGGTAAAATCCGAGCCCTTCGCCTTTCCAGGCACCCACCGTGTGAGCGCCGTGTTCGGCTTTAAGGGCCAATAATTTCGTGCTGATCTCATCTAAAGCCTGGTCATAGGAAATTTCGGAGAACGAGCCGTCGTCTTGGCGTTTTAAAGGTTTGAGGATGCGGTTACGATGGTAGAACAGATCAATGGCGGCACCCCCCCGGGGACAGATTCGGCCCTGATTGATCGGGTGACCGTCAAGCGGCGTGATATCCGTTAGAACACCATCTTTGATATGAACATTAATGGCACAACGGGTATCGCACATACGGCAGAGTGTCGGGACCACGCCGGATGAGACAATCGTTTTTACCCTCATCGCGGGTGTTCTCCTTTTAGAAACCGCGTCATTTTGACAATCGTCTTATCGGTTTTCCGCCTTTTTCTATCTGCCAGCTCATTGATATCGCCGAAATGCAATGCATCCGCCATACAGTTTTGAACACATTTGGGGTCGCCGTTGCACAGGTTGCATTTGGCCGCAACCCGACGCAGGTTTTCGAAATGAATGCACCCGAAAGGACAGGCGTTGATGCACATCTTACATCCCACGCACGCGGTTTCATTGACCACCACAGCAAGCGTATCCGGGTCCCGTCGAATCGCGGCAGTGGGGCAAACCTCCAGGCAGGCGGCCGTTTCACACTGTGGGCAGGTTAAAGTGAATATGGTTCTGTCATCCAGGTCAATATGAACCCAGATATTGCTGTTTTTCCTTTTGAACCCGCCTGAGTCCTGAAAGGAGCAGACCCGCTCACAGTTGCGGCAGGCCAGGCAACGCTCTTGGTCCACAAATATCACTTTCATGCGACCCCTACCTTTTTATCAGTGACGCAATAGAAATGCCTTACAAAGGATTCAGGGTTTACCATAATGATTATACGAAAAACAATGATGGACTCGGTAAAAAGAATACGGGGGGTTAAATGGCAACGCTTATCCCTGAGGTCGGTTATTTCAATTCCCCGACCACCGATTCCACCCTGGAAACGATCTCGCCGCTACGCACAAGCGCAGTCATGGTTTCAATATCTTTTGAAATCTGCCGATCGTTTTCAAGATAGGGAACGCTTTCCCGAATCACCTGCCAGGCCGCCAGGGTCCCGCCACTGGGCGAAAGCCCCTTTTGAAGCTTCAACAAGTCCACGGCCTGGGCGGCGCAGAGCAGCTCCACAGCGATAACGTGTTCTGTGTTGAACATAATATCCCGGCATTGGCGTGCGGCAATGGTGCCCATGCTCACATGATCCTCTTTGTTGGCCGAGGTCGGGATGGAGTCGACACTGGCGGGGTGGGCCAGCACTTTGTTCTCTGAAACCAGTGCGGCTGCCGTATACTGTGCAATCATAAATCCCGAATTAAGCCCCTCCTTGGCCACCAGGAAGGCCGGCAGCTCGCTGAGTTGGGGATTGACCAGCCGTTCCACCCGGCGTTCGGAAATATTGGCTAATTCAGCCAATCCGATGGAAAGATAATCGGCCGTTAATGCCAATGGCTGCCCATGAAAATTTCCGCCCAGCCTGAAATCTTCGTCATCCGGGAAGATAAGCGGGTTGGTGGTGGTGCTGTTTATTTCGATTCCCACCACCTGCGCTACATGCCGAATGGCGTCGCGCGTGGCGCCATGGACCTGAGGCGAACACCTTAGCGTATAGGCGTCCTGGACCCGTGAGCAGCCCTTGTGGGATTGAATAATAGGGCTGTTGTGGGTCAGTCGCCGCATATTGTCGGCGGCATCGATCTGGCCCGGGTGCGGGCGCACCTGATGGATTTTGGGATCGAACTCGGCATCGCTGCCCATGAGGACTTCCAGCGTCATGGCGCAGGCGATATCCGCAGTTTTGGCGAGCCGGTGAGCGTCGTGAACCACCAAGGTCTGAAGTCCCGCCATCACCTGGGTTCCATTGACCAGCGCCAGCCCCTCACCGGCTTCAAGGGCGATCGGTTTCATTCCCGCCTTTTCCAGGGCCTCGCCACCTGTCACGCGGCAGCCCTCGTAAAAAGCCTCGCCCTCACCGATCATGACCAGGCACAAGTGGGAGGTGGGGGCCAGATCACCGCTGGCACCTACCGATCCTTTTTCCGGCACAACCGGATAGACCCCTTGGTTGAGCATTGTCATCAACTGTTGGTAGGTTTCGATGCGTACCCCCGAATGCCCCAGAGACAGGTCATGCAACCGAACGGCCATTATCGCCCTCACGACCTCTTCCGCCAAAGGCGCCCCCACACCCGCAGCATGACTCATCAGAATATTGCGTTGAAGGACGCGGGTCTGGTCTCCGGAAATTCGCGTATGGCTGAGCGCACCGAAGCCGGTGGTTATGCCATAGATAATCTTGTCCTCGGCAACCCATTTTTCCACAAGGGCGCGTGAGCGTTGGATTCGTAAACCCGTTTCCGGTGTAATATCAACCATGACCCGCTGACGGGCGATTCGTACCACGTCTTCGATGGTCAGATCCGGCTTGTCTATGAATATTTTTTCCATTGTATGCTTTCCACCAAATTTTCTATCATTTCGACGTTGGCGATAAAAGGAAGGGTAATATGCCCCCCGTCGGGATTATTCCCGTTAAAATCGGCGGCGACGTCCATGGCATTGGCGTTGCGGGCCCAATTGCGGCGGGCCACCCCGCCCATAACATCCCAAGTGATGGCCGATCGAATAATTCGGTCCACCCTTTCGCTGCCGTCAAGAACCAGTCCAAAGCCGCCATTCACGGCTTTACCGATTCCCACACCACCGCCATTGTGAAGGGCCACCAGGGACATCCCCCGGGCCGCATTACCGGCAAAGCATTGTAGGGCCATATCCGCCGTTATGTTGCTGCCGTCTTTAATGTTGGCTGTTTCCCGTAATGGGGAGTCGGTACCGCCGGTATCGTGGTGGTCCCGGCCCAGCATAATGGGTCCTACCTCACGATCTCGAACCATCTGGTTGAATTTTAAAGCAATATTCGTCCGGCCGATGGCATCCTGATAAAGAATACGCGTCTGGGTACCGACAACGAGATCATGCTTGTGGGCATCTCTAATCCAAATCCAGTTGTCCCTGTCCTGGGGTCGGCGTTCGGGATCGATGCAGGCCATGGCGGCTTTGTCGGTTTTGGCCAGGTCATCGGCGCTGCCGCTTAAACAGATCCATCGGAAGGGGCCGTATCCGTAATCAAAAATATGAGGCCCCATGATATCTTCCACATAAGAGGGGAAAATAAATCCATCGAGTTCATCCCGTCCGTTTTTGGCAATCTCTTTAACGCCGGCATCCAATACCGCCTTCATGAACGCATTACCGTAGTCGAAAAAATAGGTACCGCGCCGGACCAGTGTGTTGATTGCTTGAAAATGGCGTTGAAGGCTCTCATCAACCAACTTTCGAAAAGTCGCCCGATCCGTCGAAAGCAGTTGGGTTCTCTCTTTAAATGTCAAGCCCTGGGGACAATACCCGCCATCATAGGCCACATGGCAGGATGTTTGATCGGACAAAAGATCGATCTTAACATTGTGCTTGATGGCGTACTCCAGAAGGGTAACGATATTGCCGTGAAAAGCGATGGAACGGGGCGTCTTCGTTTCGACCGCTTCTTTGGCCCAATTAAAAACGGTTTCCAGGTCCTCGGAAAACCGGTTGACCCAGCCCTGATCGTGACGTGTTTTAATGCGTGAATCATCCACTTCGGCCGTAATGGATACGGCTCCGGCGATGTCGGCCGCCTTGGGCTGAGCACCACTCATCCCCCCCAATCCCGAAGAGACGAACAGCAGACCGCGAATATCGGCATCTTCAGCCAGATTGTATTGAATCCGACCGGCATTCAGCAGCGTATTGTATGTGCCGTGGACAATTCCCTGGGGACCGATATACATCCACCCCCCCGCCGTCATCTGGCCGTAGCTGGTCACGCCCATTTGCACGCCGATCTCCCAGTCATCGGGGTTGTCATACATTCCCACCATGGGGCCGTTGGTGATGATAACCCTGGGGTTGTCCGGATGGGACGGAAACAGCCCCAGCGGGTGTCCCGAAGAGACCACCAGGGTCTGTTTTTCCGTCAGGATCTCAAGGTACTTTTTTATCAACCGGTACTGCATCCAGTTTTGGCAGACGCTGCCCGTTTCACCATAGGTTACCAGCTCGTAGGGATACAAGGCGACGTCGAAATCCAGATTATTATCGATCATCACCTGAAAGGCTTTGCCGGCCGTGCAAAGGCCGGTATATTCGTCGATCCTCCCCGCCTTGATCTGCCCCGGGGGCCTGAAGCGATAGCCATAGATCCTCCCCCGCGTTGTCAGTTCATTCATAAATTCAGGGGCCAGTTGGGTATGCAGCGCTTCGGGTACATATCTCAATGCATTTTGAAGGGCGGTGATTGTCTGTGATTTCGACAGCCGAAATCCCCGGTCCGGAGCCCGGCGGATTCCCTCGACGAAGGCCGGCATCTTAGGCATCGATTCATCCAGTCGGATGCGCATCGCACCGGAAATTGAGTCGTTGGAAAGCATGGCAAATACCTCGATTTGGATTGCTCGGCATATTCTGTGGCAACCGGAAAACCGCTACAATGTGACCGCTTGGAAAGCGTCACCACATGTATATACAACTTGTCACACAATTAGTTCAGCCCAATCGTTATTGTCAAGTAAAAAATAGGTCCTGATCATCTCCTAAATACTAAGATACAAGCACATACGCTAATGATACGCCTCCGGGCTGAAAGGCGAACCAACCGATGCAAAGCGGCTGGTTCTACCGGTATAGACAAGTCGATCCGGATTTGGTATGCATGCGTATGATGACTCGCCGTACACCCAAATATATCCATATAAAAAAGCATCTGATGCAGGGAATCATGTCCGGTCGATTTACCGACAAACTCCCTTCGGAAAATCAGCTGGCCCAAAAATTTAATGTCAGTCGCATGACCGCCCGCAGAGCCCTGGAAGAGGTTGAAAAAGAGGGATTCGCCAAGCGTGTGCCCGGCAAAGGTACTTTCGTAAAAGACCGTTTATTCTCCCAGGGGTATTTCCGGATCCGCCCATCGCGCAAACACGCTCGGGAACTGGATATGGAGCATCGCTCCGAGGTCCTGGAACTCCGAGCGGTGCCGCCACCGGCGAAGGTGGCGGAAAAACTGGGTCATCCGGAGCAAGTCATTCTCGCCCGCCGCATGCATTATTTTGACGACAAACCGGTTCGCTACGAGGTCCGCTATCTACGCAGCGATCTCTGTGGCGGCATTCTTTGGGAAAACCTGGAGGTAGATTCCATCCACGAGATTCTGGTTTCCAAGTACAACCTGCCGCTGACAAAGGTCTGGCAGCGGATGGAGGCAGTCTGTTTAAACGAGGAGGTCGCCTCGCTTTTCGATGTCGACGAGGGATACCCGGCCTTTCGTATTCAACGGGCGACTTACACCTTTGAGAAGGCCGTGACCTGGGTTGAATATCTCATCCGTGGTGATCTGGCTTTTGAGGACAGTTTTTACCCGCAACAGGGACAGCAAAGCAGCGATATGCTGGCCTACTGACAAGAAATTTTTAGGGTAAAATCCACTCGTAGGGGCACCCCTTGTGGGTGCCCACGCCTCTATCAGGTGCCTGAGCGATCAAAGCACCGGGCAACCACAAGGGATATCCCCTGCCCAAGACATCCATCGTCGGGTTGCTTGCCGTCTCGAAATTGATATATGCATTGTCCTGGCGGACGACCATTAAAAACTTGACAGTTTGCAATTCGGTCGCGTAATTAAAACCTTCTTGTATATGCCCTAACGTTGGGTTGTGTTCCGGCAGGAACCGTAACCCTCATTTCGGTTGATCATATACAACGATTCCGATTCTCCCGCTCATTTCGACAGGCAATATATGAACGCTGTTTCACAAATCCAAAGAAAAACGCTATGGCAAAAAATTCACCGGTCCGCCCTTTTCGATATTGCCCAGTTCGCCATTCTCATCATCGGCATCCTCTGGTTTTTTTCCACGGGTACCGAAAAACTGGGGTACAACTGGCAATGGTATCAGATTCCTAAGTATATCTTCACCCATGATGACGCCGGGTTTACTGCCGGCCCCTTGTGGGACGGGTTAATGGTGACCTTTCGCATCTCGGGGATTAGTCTCATTCTGGCCTTTATAATTGGATTGGCCACGGCCCTTTTTCGGCTTTCCAACTCCTTCGTGGCTCAAATCATCGCCAGGGTCTACCTGGAGAGCGTCCGCAATACGCCGTTGTTGATACAGCTGTTTTTCATCTATTTTGTCCTGGGCCCGGTTCTGGGTATCAGTCGTATGGCGTCGGCCATTATGGCTTTGAGCCTGTTTGAAGGGGCCTATGCTTCGGAAATTTTCAGGGCGGGAATTGTGTCCATTCGCCGGGGGCAGTGGGAAGCGGCGTATAGTTTGGGCCTAAATTCTTTTGATACCTACTATTCCATTATTCTGCCCCAGGCCCTTCGAAGGATATTGCCGCCGTTGACCAGCCAGGCAATCTCGTTGGTCAAAGATTCAGCGTTGGTTAGCACCATTGCTATTTACGATCTGACCATGCAAGCCCAGGCCGTCATTGCCGAAACCTTTCTCACATTTGAATTGTGGTTTACCGTGGCCGGAATGTACCTTGTGGTTACCGTCACCCTTTCTATCATTGTTAGCTACATGGAACACCGTTTTAAGGTGGTTCGTTGAGTCGGAAATAAAGGAGATTCCGGATGCCCATAAAGGATGTGGGGGATTACATCATTGTTGCCGAACACATAAATAAAACCTTTGTTAGGGACGTTAAGGCCTTGGTTGATTTCAATACCCGAATCCACCGGGGCGAAGTGGTTGTTGTGATCGGTCCCTCGGGGTCCGGCAAATCCACTTTCCTGCGTTGCTTAAACGGGCTGGAGGAGATCGACAGCGGATCGATTATCATCGACGGAATACCTTTGGACGAAAACAAAAAAAACAGGCTCGAAATCCGGAAAGAAGTGGGAATGGTCTTCCAGCAGTTCAACCTTTTCCCACACTTGACGGTCCTGGAAAATGTCAATTTAGCCCAGCGACGGGTAAGGAAAAAATCGAAAGAAGACGCCCGCGCCATGTCCATGGACCTGCTGAAAAAGGTGGGTATTGATGAAAAAGTAAATAACTACCCAAATCAACTGTCCGGGGGGCAACAGCAACGGGTGGCCATTGCCCGGGCCCTGGCCATGATGCCCAAGGTGATGCTCTTTGACGAGGCCACGAGTGCCCTGGACCCGGAAATGATCGGGGAGGTTCTGGATGTAATGAAGGATCTGGCCCGCGAAGGGATGACCATGGTTTGTGTCACCCACGAAATGGGATTTGCCCGTGAGGTCAGCGATCGGGTAATCTTCATGGAAGACGGAAAAATCGTGGAAGTGGGTACCGCCGAACATTTTTTTACCGCACCCGAGAAAGATCGTACGCGGCTGTTCCTGAGCCAGATTCTATAGCCGGATTCAAGCGTTGGCGGCGCCGGCCAGGACCGGTTACCGGCGTGTATACCCATTATTGCCTGTGACGTCACGCCTTGAATGGCGGTAGTGGGCATGGTACTCTTGAGCATCCTTAATTGTTAACCGCAACGTATGACCATGGAGGAGAAAATGAAACGAAAAATTATCGCATTGTTTTTGGTGTTAGGAATTTGCCTGACGGGGATCGCCGCTGCCGGTGAGCTTCAAATGAAGCTGACCCAGGAAAGCACGTTGGAACAGATCATGAAACGGGGTGTATTAAAAGTGGGCATGGATACCTTCGTACCCTGGGCCATGAAAAGTAAAACCGGCGAACTGGTTGGGTTTGAGATCGATGTGGCCAAGCAACTGGCCGAAGACATGGGGGTCAAAGTCGAATTCGTTCCCACCAAGTGGGCCGGTATCATTCCGGCGCTTTTAACCGGCAAGTTCGATGTGATTATCGGTGGTATGGGAATCCGTACAAAAAGGGCCATGAAGGTTAATTTTACCATTCCCTATGACTACTCGGGCATGTCCATTGTCGCCAATAAAGAAAAAGCGGCAGGGTTCGACTCCCTTGACGATTTCAATAAACCGGAAGTTGAATTGGCCGTCAGGCTGGGTACAACCGGGGTGATGGCGGCAAAAAAATTCATGCCCAAAGCCAAACTGCGCCTTTTTGAGGACCAATCCCAGACTTACCAGGAACTGCGTAACGGCAAGGTCCACGCTGTAGTAGGATCGGCTCCCCGGCCGGCGTATGAAGCGATTAAATATAAAGAGACGCTTTTTTTGCCTATTAAGGAGAACTTTACCAAGGAACCCATCGGGTTTGCCCTGCGTAAAGGCGACTTTGACACACTGGTATTTTTTAACGGATGGATTCAGACCAAACGTGACCAGGGTTGGCTCCAGGATAAACATCAATATTGGTTCGGCACCCGCGACTGGGCCGATCTGGTAGAATAACCCTGTCATAGCAAGATAACCGTATCCGGTCGGTAGCTGCTTTTCGGGGTGGCTGCCGACTTGAAATCATAGCCGCCCAAATTTGGGATAACCTTATTGGGATACTCTTTATTGAGATTGGCTATATTGAGATAAGATAGGGGACCGTTTTTGTACCAGCGAAAAACACGTATCACCAAACTGGATGTAGTGATTACCGCACTGCTTCTGGTTCTGGCGGCCTTCATCGTTTACCGGCTGACCATTAAGTTGAACTACAAATGGAATTGGGCGATTGTTCCCCAGTACCTATGGTATTTTGATGATGCCGAGGGACGCTGGAAGGCCAACATATTGATACAGGGGTTGTTAACCACGATCCGCCTGAGCATTTGGGCGACGCTGCTGGCTGCAATTTTTGGGGTCATTACGGGCATCCTTCGCACCACACCGCGTTTGTTCAACCGCCTGGTCGGGCGCACTTATGTGGAGTTGATCCGAAACGTCCCGCCCCTGGTACTGATTTTTATCTTTTATTTCTTTGTCAGCGCCCAAATTATGCCCATTTTGGGCGTAGAAGAATTTATCCGCAGCCGGGGGCCCACCACTCAAAAAGTCCTTGCCTTTTTCTTCTCCACGCCGGATCTGTTTACGGCCTTTATTTCGGGCGTGGTCACGGTGGCGGTCTTTCAAGGGGCCTATATCACCGAGATCGTTCGCGCCGGAATTCAATCCATTGAAAAAGGCCAGACCGAAGCATCCTATGCCCTGGGGCTTTCCTGGGGACAGCAGATGCGGGATATTATCATGCCTCAGGCCCTCAAACGGGTGCTGCCACCTTTAGCCAACGAATTCATCAATACGATTAAATACTCGGCCATCGTATCCATAATTTCAATTCAGGAACTGACCTTTCAGGGCATGCAGATCATGTCCGCCACCCATGTCACTATCGAAGTGTGGCTCACCATTACGGCCATGTATCTGGTTATGTGCCTGACGCTCTCCTTTTGTGTACAGTGGCTGGAACGCCGCCTGGCACGGAGCGAGGCCTGACAAAATAAATCCTGACAGCATAAAATCCGACTGCAAAAAATCTGGACAAATAGGGAGAAGCCGATGCTCTTTAAGGCCGCCGCGCTTTTGGATGTGGAAAAAGGCCGGGTTCTTCGTGACGGGTGTGTGCTGGTCTCCGGGGAAAAGATTCGATCCTGGGGCACCCCGGCGGATCTGCCGCCCCTTCCGCCGGATACCGATGTTTTTTCATTCCCGCAACAAACCCTCTTGCCGGGATTGATCAACAGCCATGCCCACCTGTGTGTACCCTCGGGTGGCCAACCGTTCTACTTTGAGCAGTCTGACGAGATGGCCCTTCTCACCGCCGTTCGAAATGTGGCCAGAGAACAACAAAGCGGTGTGACCACGATCCGGGACTGTGGCGATCAAAACGGTGTTTTGTTTTCATTGCGAGAGGCCATGGAGCGGGGTATTCTGGACGGCTCCCGCTTGATTTTATGCGGTCCCCCCCTGACCATAACCAATGGTCATGCCCATTTTCTCGGCGGCGTGGCGGAAAGTCCGGACGAAATCGTCCGAATGGTCGGCCGGCATATCGATGCCGGTGCCGATTTCATCAAGCTTATCGGTACCGGTGGGGGCACACCGAACACCCACCCGGACCGTGCCTCCTACAGCGTTGACCAGCTGAAAACCGCGGTTGACGTCGCTCACGCAGCGGACCGATCGGTCGCTGTTCATTGTCGCGGTACGCCGGGCATTATAAATGCCCTGGTGGCTGGCGTGGATCACATCGAACACGCCTGTTTCGAACAGCCCGACGGCACCCTTAATTTTGATACCAAACTGGCCGATTCCCTGGCCCGGGCCGGTATATTTGTAACCCCCACCATTCAATTGTACCGGGACGCATTGGCTCACCTAAAGAAAAAACGGGCACATGCGACATTGGATGCGTCCGAGCAAGCCCATCTGGCGCGCCTGCCCGGCATCATCGATGTGAAATTTGAGACCCTGCGAGGCTTGCCTAGCGGCGGGTGTACCTGTGGTGGCGGGCAATGATGCCGGGTTACCATACACGGAATTCGGATGTTTCTGGCAAGAACTGGACGCCATGGTAGCCGGTGGCATGACCTGCTGGCAGGCCCTCGCCGCGGCCACGATTGTCGCCGCCCGGGCTGCTGGTAAGGATAAGGATATGGGTTCGATACAAACAGGAAAACAGGCAGACCTGGTTATCGTTGACGGAGACCCTACCCAAGATATTTCCGCTCTGTCCAAGGTACGGATGGTTGTACAGGCCGGGCGGATCGTTTTTGGAGACTCTGCTCACGGTGAAGCAAGGCACTCTTGATCCAGGCTCATAATCCAGATTAAATAAAATTCAGGTTAAATCAAAATCCAGGCTACTCAAAACCCAGGCTAACTCAAAATTCTAATTGTTGAACCATCTCATTTAGTGAAAGGGTCGATGTCGGCACTCCCAGGGTTTTCTGCACGTCAAGGGCATTTTGAAGCCCGACCCAATCAAGGCGGATATCGACCTCCCAACGAGGCAAGTCCCGTAACAGGGCGCGTTTGAAAATATCGGGTGTCATTCCATAAACGTTACTACCTAAAGAAAGGGTTGCATCGGGATTATCCCGAATGGAACGGCACGCTTTCCGAAAAGCATGCATCAATCGCATGAGCAGGTCGTTTTCTTGTTGCAACCATATCGTACTGGCAAAAATGATACCCCATTGGTAACGGGGATAGTAATCGCCCACCCGCCCGATCACTTTGAGCAAGCCTTCATTCTCCCCTCGGGAAAGCTGGGGCTCCACCACAAAGGCAGCCTCTATTTGTCCTTTTGAAAACAAAGATAGCTTGCCATAGCTGTCACCCAGCGGCACCAGATTAACATCCTTCTCCGGATTAAGGCCGTTGGCCGAAAGCATCTTACGAATGAAGTAATCGTCGCAACTGCCGGCGGACAACATCCCGATGCGACACCCTTTCAATGCGGTGATCGTTTCCAAATCCGGGCGGGCGGCCAGATAGTGATCCAGCTGTTGAATAACACTGCTGCCAATGATTCTGGCCTGTAAACCCTGCTGATAAGCTGTCAAGAAGGGAGGCAATCCCATTTCGCCGATAAGAATTTTGCCCTCTGTGGCTGCTTGGGCCAGTTCCGGCCCGCCGTACGAGTACCAGATTTCAAGGTCGATTCCCTGGGTTGTAAAAAACCCCTGATCGATTCCCCAGTAAAGGGGAAACCGTTCGATCCAGAAAGAGGGCGCACCCCAGATCACCTTACGCATGCGTTGCTTCTCCTGCCGTTGGGGCACCAGCGCGATAACCATATTGGTATATGTTGGCTGGTTTCACGAATCTTCTCGTTACAACTTGCTATAAAAATTTGTCTTTGATTTTGGCGGAGTGCAAATCCACATGGGTCTCCATGGCCTGGCGCGCACCTTTGGGATCCCCTTTCTCCAGGGCTTCCAAAACAGTGTAAAAGTTTTGAGCTTCCCGGGAAAACCCGATGGCATCCAAGCCGACGTGAAACCAGATTCGGAGCATTTTGATGTGTAAATCCTGAAGCACTTTGGTGAGGTTCTGGTTTCCAGCGGCCTGATAGAGCAGGTCGTGGAAACGGGTGTCATAATATTCGGCGATGCTGGTGAATTCTTGTTTTTCCGGAGCGTTTATTTCAGCTTCACCAATGATGGCACCCAACGCTTCCAATTGCTCGGAGGTGATACGCTGGGCGGCAAGATAGCCGGCAAAACCCTCCAGCTCCCGGCGCAGTTCCACCAGCTCCCTGACATCTGAAATGTCCAGGGTGGTTACCATATACCCCAGGCGAGGTAACGGTTTGATTAAGCTTTCTTCCTGCAACCGGAAGAGAACTTCACGCAATGGCGACCGGCCGATACCCAGCTGGGCCATCAAATCTTTTTCGTTGAAAATCTCACCCGGTGCAACGTCATTGGTAACGATACGCATGCGCATCGTCTCATATGCATCCGCTTTTTTCATTGTCAATTGACCCGATTTTGGAACACCCAATCCTGTTTTGTGCAGAATAGCACAATGGTTACCCGAATATTACAGAAAGTCAACAGAAAATATCAAAGATTTATTGACAAATATATTTATAATATTTTATAGGCACTATCAGGGCAACGCAACTTCGTTAGGGGATCAAAACCCGGTTGTGGTTTTTGCCAGGAAAACACATGTAATTGATCGTTATTATTTGATTTTTGGAGGATGCCATGTCGTTGGAACAATTAAGCAAGCTCGTGGAAGACGGTGATAAAGATGAATGTGAGGCCATGGCCCGGAAATTGCTCGCCGACGGTACCGATCCGCTTGAGATTTTGGCCAAGCTGACCCAGACCATGGAACGCGTGGGCAACCTGTTTGCCAATCTCGATATATTCCTGCCTGAAGTGATGCTGGCCGGAGAGGCCCTAACGGCGGTGGTGGATATCGTAAAACCAGAGTTGAAGGAGTCCGACCGGGTGGTTGCCAGGGGCAAAGTGGTGATCGGGGTGGTAAAGGGCGATCTGCATGAAATCGGGAAAAACATCGTCAAGCTGATGCTTGAGACCAGTGGCTTTGAAGTCAAGGATCTCGGCTACGATGTGGACTCCCTGGATTTTATTAAGGCCGCCGAGGAGATGGGGGCCGATTTTATCGGGGCATCCTCATTGATGACCACGACCATGCCGCGCCAGCAGGAGATCATCGAGTTTTTGAAAGACAAGGGGATTCGCGACAAGTACAAGGTGGTGATCGGTGGCGCACCGTCCTCCCAGATGTGGGCGGACCTGATCGGGGCCGATCTTTACTGCGAAGATGCCAACTGTGCTGCCTCTAAAATGGCAGCAATGATAACATAGATGCTATCGAATTAACTACATATTCGAACTTTCCGGCAGGAGGAATCGCATGACTACAGCTTATCGTATATGGGAAATAATGGAACGGTCCAAGACCGGCCCCCATGTTGATGAAGATGATTTTTTACCCAAACTGTTTACCCCGACACTAAAAAAACTGATCAAAAAATACGAGATCAAATACGATCCCGGTACACCCGTGCCGACCGACGATGCCATGGCGGACCGGATCTGGCAGGCGGGCTGGGATCTTTTCAGGGAAGTGGGTGTCTACAACACCGATTCCCATCGCATCATCCAGGTCACTGACGAGGAGATCAAAGAAGCCCTGTACATGTCCAAAGATCAGTACTGGGTCGGTGAAGGCAAAGATGCCAAACTGTGGAAACACCGCCAGGTGGAAGATACCGAGCCCCCATTTTGTATCTACAGCCCGGATATCACGGTGGATGAGCACCTGCATCACTCCATGTGCGCAGCCTACCTTAAAGAGCCCTTATTGGACGGATTTTGTGCGCCGATTTTGGAAAATGCCGTTGGACAGCTGATCGAATCCGGAGGACCCACCGAGATCAATGGCTGCATCCAGCATATTTATAATATGCGCGCCACAGCCCGGCAGCTGGGACGCCCCGGCACCTTTTTTGTTGCTGTGGGCACAGCGGAACACGATGCCGGCCAGATCGCCGTTTCCAATAACGAGTGGGGGGTACGCACCACGGACGCCCGTCTGGTGGGATCGTTGACCGAATTTAAAACCGCCGATACCCTTCTCAACCGCTCGGCGCATTACGCACAGTACGGTTGTTATACCGGCAATCTCACCGGGCCCATTTACGGGGGCTGGTGCGGCGGATCGGAAGGCGTCGCCGTGACCCTGGTGGCTTACAGTCTCAAAGGCCTATTGATTCACGGGGCCATTTTTAACCAGCATTTTCCCTTCCACCTCAATTACGGCTCCAACACCACCCGGGAACTGCTTTGGCCCATCGCCATGTCGGGCCAAGCCTTGGCACGCAACAGCAAGCTGCTCTACACGTCAAATGGGTTCGCCAATGCGGGCCCCATGACCGAGATGCTCTTCCGTGAAACAGCCTGTCACGCTTTAGTGAGCACCGTATGTGGTTGGCATTTGTGGGAGATGGCCTCCACGCGAAATAAATACCGCAATCGAGCCACACCCATGGAGGCCCGTCTGGGTGTGGAAGTGGGCCATGCCGTGGCCAACATGGGTATGAAACGCGAACAAGCCAACGAGATCGCCCTCAAGTTGCTGGCCAAATATGAAGATGAGGCCGCCACCGCTTCCATGGGCAGTGAATACCACCAGTGTTACGACGTTCAAAAGGCCCTGCCTACCCAGGAACATTTCGACATGTATCGCCGTGTGAAGGACGAAATTGCCGCGATGGGCGTGGAATTTCCTTTTTAAGAAAAGAGTCGATTATGGCCAAACAGATGCTCATTGATGCCACCCGTGGTAAAACAACGAAGGTGGCGCCCTGGTTGCCCTACGCCGGGGTCCATTGTGCTTCCCTCATCAAACAGCCGGCGGACGCCTTTTTGAAAGATTCCGCCCTGCTGGCCAAGGGCGTGGTTTATGCCGCCCGCCATTATCATGCCGACGGCATTCCCCTTCTGTTTGACCTTTCCCTTGAGGCGGAGAGCATGGGTTGCGAGGTGACCTACTGGGAAGACAACGTACCGTCAGTCACGACTCACCCTTGTGAAAATAAGACGCCGGTAGAAGCGAGCCTGGTACTCCCCTCGGCTGATCATGGCCGGTGGCCGATATTATTTGAAGCCGCCAAATTGGCCAAACCACAGCTGGAAGAATTGGATTGCGCCATGCTGGGACTGCTCTGCGGTCCATTGACACTGGCGGCCCATTTGGCCGGGCCCCAGATTTTTACAGCCCTGTTGCGAAAAAAAGCGTTTGCCCACGAAATTTTGAAATTCGCCGGCGAGGTGGGCGGCCAGGCGGCCCGGTATTACGCAGAAATGGGATGCGATATCATCGCCATCGTCGACCCGGTGGCGTCCCAGATTCGGCCCCAGACGTTTGCCGAATTCGTCACCCCTAACTGTCAGCCGGCCATTGATGCCATCCATAGTGCTGACCGCACATCTTCCTTTTTCATCTGTGGCAACTGTAACAAGGTGTTGGAAGAGGTGTGCAAGGTGCCGACCCACGGTTTTGCCATCGACGAACAGATGAATCTGGGATATGTTCGGGACTTGGCCTACAAATACGGTAAGGGGTTTGGGGGCAATCTGAAATTGACCACCAGCCTGATGTTGGGTATGATCTCACCTAAAGAAGATGCCCTGATCAGCCTGGCCGCAGGCGGAACCCGTGGTTATACATTTGCCCCCGGCTGAGATATCCCTTACGGTGTTCCGGCGGAACACCTTCTCCAGGCTTTCGAGGCGAGGGCTTGGTTTATGGAAAATTTTTCACCCTATCCTGAAACATAAGGACCCGCATGACGCAACACGCCATGGAAACCGGAGAAATCGGAAAACGGTTCAGGCGGTTGTTGTCCGGGAAAGACACCCATCTCCCTTTAGTCTGGTTATGGGGGGCGGTGCCGTCTTTCGCCGTTCAAAATGTCGGGCTACCCGCCGTCACCGCCTATAACGATCCCCGCAAAAGCTTTGATGCACAGATGAAAACCATTGCCATGTACGGCGAGGATGGGATTCCCCGCATGGCCGTGGGAGGGGCATCGGATGTGACCTGGGCTTTCGGGGGTGACCTCAAATGGCCCACCGGCGAATTCGACATGGCGCCCACGGCCACCCGTCATCCTGCAAATACAGAAGCGGAAGCGGCGGCCCTCACCTTACCGAATGATATCGCCAAGGCCGGTCCGTTGCCGATGTATCTTGCTTTTGCCCGGCTGCAGCATGCACATGGGTTTCCGGTTTTTCCCTTTATCACGTCTCCCATCGAAGGCGCCCGCAGCCTCTGCGGCCCGGAACTTCTGATGCGCTGGATGATAAAGCGCCCCGAACTTGTGCACCATCTATTGCGCCTGGCAACGGATTATAGTGTGGCTGTGGTGCGGTTGTTTGTTAAAACCTTCCCCAAAGCGGATATGCTGATCTATGTAGCCGCACCCACGGCTTCCAACCAAATGATATCGCCGCACCTGTTTGAAAAATTTGTCCTGCCTTACCAGATTGAATTGCACGAAAAGGCGCTGGCTGCGGGTGTCTACCATATCTATTGTCATATCTGCGGTGAGCAGAATAAAAATTTACCCCTTTGGCAGCAGGTGCCCATGGGCGATCCGGGAATCGTCAGTTTTGGTCATGAGGTGGATATCACCACGGCGATTGCGCATTTCGGCCGGAGTTGTATTGTTGCCGGAAACATCGAGCCGGGGGTTATTCATCTGGGTGAGCCTGATACGGTGTATCATTTGTGCCGCGCTGCGCTGGCCCAAGGAAGCGAGGCCCCTCAGGGTTATATCCTTATGCCCGGCTGCGGTATTCCGCCCAATGTGCCGCCATATAATCTGTTTATGCTAAAGAAGGCGGTGACCGATTTTGGCAAAAACCATCAGGGGTGAAATGGACCTTAGACAAAAAAAAGTGGCCTTATGGATTAACGCCAACATGGCCACCATGAACGACGATCGACCCTATGGTCGAATCAACAATGGTGCGCTGGTCGTGGCGGATGGTATCATTGCCTGGGTAGGAGAGACCCAGCTACTACCGGCGGAATTAAAAGAAAATGCGATACAAATAAATGACGTAAAGGGGCGGTGGATCACGCCGGGGCTCATCGATTGCCATACCCATCTGGTCTACGGCGGCAATCGCGCCGGAGAGTTCGAGAAAAGGCTGCAGGGTGTCTCCTACGAAGAGATCGCTCGTGCCGGTGGGGGAATTCAATCCACCGTGGCGGCCACGCGTCAAAGCGATGAAGCGGGGTTGGTCCGGCAAAGCCTGCCACGACTAAAGTCTCTGATGCAAACGGGAGTGACGACGATTGAAATCAAATCCGGGTACGGTCTCGACCTGGCTACCGAACTGCGGATGTTGCGTGTGGCTAAAGCACTGGGTGACATGCTTCCCGTTACGATAATGCCGACCTATCTGGGGGCCCACGCCCTGCCGCCCGAATTTCATAACCGTCCCAAGGACTATATCGATTTTGTCTGTGGCGAGGTCCTACCCCAAGTCGTGGCCGAAGGCCTGGCGGTTGCGGTGGACGCATTTTGCGAAACGATTGGGTTTACCCGCAACCAAACCGAAAAAGTATTTAAAGCTGCCCGGCAACACGGTTTACCGGTCAAAATTCATGCTGAACAGCTATCCGACATGGGCGGGGCGGCGCTGGGGGCGAAATATGGGGCGCTATCGGCTGATCACCTCGAGTACCTTTCCGAAGCGGGGGTTCGCGCCATGGCCGAAGCCGGGACTGTGGCTGTACTTCTTCCCGGCGCCTTTTACTACTTACGGGAAACCCGGCGGCCACCCATCGATCTGCTTCGCCGGTACCGGGTGCCCATGGCCATTGCCTCGGATTGCAATCCGGGATCCAGCCCGGTGGGGTCGCTGTTGGCCATGGTCAATATGGCCTGTGTTCTGTTTCAATTGACCCCTGAAGAAGCCTTGGCCGGCGTGACCCGCCATGGGGCCCGGGCGCTGGGAATTCACGAAAAAGTCGGAACGCTTACACCGGGAAAAGAGGCTGATTTTGTGATCTGGGATATCGATGACCCTGCCGAACTGGCCTATGGCCTCGGGTTTAATCCTTGCCGACAGGTTGTACATAAAGGAGTAGTTGTCAAATCGAAGCAGGTCCAATAAGGACGCATCCAATAGCGAAAGGGCGTTATGAAAAGCAAACCGGTTGTTCACCCCATTTATATGACGGCCACTTACAAATTCGATACTTCAGACGATCTTATCGATGTGGTTCAAAATCGATCAGGATTTATCTATTCCCGTTGGGACAACCCCACGGTCGTGGAAGCGGAAAAGAAACTGGCTGCCTTGGAAGGCTACGATCATGCCGTGGGATTTGGCTCGGGCATGGCCGCCATCACCAATTCCATTCTGGCATTCACACAAAAAGAGAGCCGAATCATCGGTATGCGGGAAGTGTATGGCGGCACCCATGAATTCTTGTTCACTTTTTTACCCACCCTGGGTATCGATGTGATGGCGGTCGGATGCGATGAAATAGCTGGCATTCACGCTCAAATTGAAAAAGGCGTGGATCTCGTCTACCTGGAAACCCCCACCAATCCGCTGCTTCGTGTGGTTGACGTGGCTGACTTGGCCGAACACGCCCACAAAAAGGGGGCAACGGTGATCCTCGATTCGACCTTTGCCTCCCCCGTCAATCAACGACCCCTGGATTGGGGTGTTGATGTGACCATTCACAGCGCCACCAAATATATCGGCGGCCATCATGATATCACGGCCGGATTTGCTTGCTGTAATGAGAGCCACTTTCATGCTTTATGGAATTTACGGAAGGTATTGGGTGGTGTGATGGATCCCATGTCGGCGTTTCTGGCATTGCGGGGAATGAGCACCCTGGACCTGCGTGTAGAGCGGCATAACCAAAACGCCATGACCATTGCGCAACATCTGCATGATCACAAAAAAATAGAGGCCGTCTACTATCCCGGCCTGCCTTCGCATCCGGATCATTCTATTGCCAAAAAGCAAATGCGCGGGTTTGGCGGGATGATGAGCTTTGTTGTTAAAAGCGATTTTGAAGGCACCAAGCATGTGATGGACCAGCTGAAACTGATTAAACTTGCAACCAGCCTTGGCGGGGTCACCACATTGGCTAACCAGCCGGCCACCAACACCCATGTGGCCCTTTCGCCCCAGGCCCTGGCCGAGGCGGGGATTAAAGAAAATCTGGTGCGCCTTTCCGTAGGAACGGAAGATGTCGACCGATTGATCGAAGACCTGGAGCAGGCCTTGTCGGTGGTCTAACGCCCAATTCTAAATCGTATCTTTAGGTTTCCGATGTTGTTCTTTGGATCTTTTAAAAGTGATGCCTTTTTACGAGCCTATCAAACATGTCCATAGAAATCCCTGTGCACGACTACAGAGTAAGCAAAATCGTGCAGGGTACTGTAGCTGAAAACGGGAATGTCGATTTCTTGCTGTAATCGACGGGCAAATGGTGGAAAGCCCGTGCATTCCAAAACCATGGCGCCCATATCGGGATTCTGCTTGAAGAAGTCGATGCCGTGTCCGACGAATTCATCGCCTGCCTTATCATAGTAAGCCTCGGGTTGCTCCGGGCGCTTGCCTTCGATCCAGAGATTAACAAACTCACGGCACACATTATTATCACAGGCACCTTCGATCACATAGTTGCTGCCCAGCCGGATTCCCACGGATGTTAAATGTTCATCTCGCACGGCGCTTTTAGTGCCGACATAAATCCCCACCAACTTATCGGGGCCGATGACCTGTTGCGCCAGGGGAACTTGCAACAGGCTGGACATAAAGACCGGCACATCCACGGCGGCGGTAATCTCTTTTTGAAAATAAGCAAAATAGCCGCACTCGGCCGACAGGGCCCGACAACCCATCCGCTGAAGTTTTGCCGCCGCTATTTTGATAGGCTCCAGGCAGGGAGACTTGTCTTCTGCAACCACCAGGGCTTCGATATCAACGCCCTCCACGATTTCATATTGAACCGGATAGGGATACGTACTGGCGTTTCTCACATCCCCGGGAAAACCGGGGTAGACGTCATCTAAAATAATGATCCCCAGCCCCATGCCATAACAGCAATGGTTCTTTCGGGCTTTGATATGATTGATTCCTAAGTCTCGATGCTGATCCATGATACCCCCGTTTTTACCGCGTGGTTTGATGATCCAAATATTGAAATTTGCTGATGAAGGTGTTCATCACTTTACTTTTTCACCCAAAAGATAGCAAGATACTTTACCAAATAATCAGCCCGGCTAAAGTGAAAAAACATGTAAATAAAACGATACTTTAAAAATGGAGACTTGACAATCTGCCCTATGTTTTCTATAGAGTAGTAAAGATACTTCATTATAATTTCACCTTAACTCTTGGTGATCGATGCAGGCCAAATGGAGTCGCTCCCCCGCTCACCGGCATGAACGCCGGACATTGATTTACCATAAGCTGCATCATTTATTTTGATCATTTAGGATCGATTGTTTTTTCCGTTGTGACCAGGTGGCGGGCATAAGCAAAGCCTTCTGCGCATTTGAAGCGTGATACAATCAGACGCTTGAGCTAATGACCTGGTTCTCTTAATTTTTCACCGGAATTAAATCGATCCTCAGTATTCATCGGCAGGCGCATCACTCTTGCTCTTTACCCATAGACGAGTCGGTCGTCATCCGACAACCGACACGATATTTATTTAAGGAGGTAATCCCATGACCCACAAGAAACAATCCAGTGAAAGAATTCATCCCGGTGTTGAAAAAATGAAAAAATCGCTTGCCGACGGCAAATGCTCACGACGTGAATTTTTACGTACCACCACGCTTCTGGGCCTGTCCGCGACCGCCGCTTATGGCATGGCGGGAACGATACTTGGCAAGAATCTACTTCCAAATATGGTGTCCACAGCGCATGCCGCTCAGAAAAAAGGCGGCGTATTAAAATACGCCATGCAGGTGCAGGAAATGGCCGATCCGGCAACCTATTCATGGACCCAGAAATCCATCGTTTCCCGTCACATTGTCGAGTACCTGGTGGAAACCGGTCCCGATAATATCACCCGACCCAGTCTGGCGGAAAAATGGGAAGCCTCCGACGATCTGAAATCCTGGACCTTTCACCTGCGCAAGGACGTCAAATGGTCCAACGGTGATGATTTCAATGCCGATGATGTTGTTTTCAATTTCACCCGCTGGCTTGATCCCAAAACCGGTTCATCCAATCTGGGCCTGTTCGATGCCATGTTGGAAGAAACCGGTAAAAAGGATGACAAAGGTAACGCGATAAAGCGTATGAGTAAAAATGCGGTGATGAAAGTGGACGATCATACGGTCAAGCTCAATTTGAATTCGCCCGTGCTGTCGATTCCTGAGAACCTTTACAACTATCCCACGGGAATCGTTCATCGTAATTTTGAAAAGGATGGCGGCGATCTAACCAAAAACCCGGTGGGAACCGGTCCGTACACCCTTACCGAATTCAAGGTTGGTGAACTGGCTGTGTTGAAAAAGCGCGATGCACCCTACTGGGGCGGTGAAGTCTTTCTGGATGAGATTCGTATTATTGATTTGGGGGAAGATGCTGGCGCTTATCTGGCCGCCATCGCTTCAAAGCAGGTGGATCTCATCTACAATATCGACCTGACAACGCTGGAAGCGGCCAAAAATATTCCGGGTATCAAAGTTGTCGAAATTCCGTCGACCCAGACCGGTGTTATTCGTATGAAAGTCACTGAAAAGCCGTTTGACGATATCCGCGTGCGCAAGGCGGTACAGAAAACTTGTGATGCCCAGAGACAGCTCGATATTGCTCACCAGGGATTAGGCATCGTTGCAGAGCACCACCATGTCGCCACTATCCACCCCGAATACTTTGCCCTGCCGCCAGTCAAGCGAGATATCGAAGGTGCCAAGAAACTGTTGGCTGAGGCCGGTTATCCGGATGGTATCGAATTGAGCTGCAATGTGGGAAATACGGACGGTGTTTGGGAGCAGGACTCCGTGGCCGTACTCAAAGAAGATGCGGCTAAAGCCGGGATTAACATCAAAATGAACGTTATGCCCATGGCCCAATATTGGGATGTCTGGACCAAGGCCCCCTTGAGCCTCACGTCCTGGACCCACCGGCCGCTTGGTGTTATGGTGTTAGGTCTAGCCTACCGTACTGGTGTGCCGTGGAATGAATCCAGCTATGCCAACCCTGAGTTTGATACCGCCTTAACCGAGGCGGAATCGACCCTGGATATCGAGAGCCGCCAAGTCAAGATGGAGAAGGTGGAGAAGCTTCTTCAGGATGACGCCGTCATGGTGCAGCCCTTCTTTCGTTCCGTATTCACCGCTGTGCGTGAAAATGTCGTCGGTTTTGAAAATCATCCTACCCGCTACTACCGTTTTCACAAGGTTTCCCTGGCCTAGCTGTAAACGGCCTGCGTTTAGGTGCGGGGTGCCGGCCACGGCGCTCCGCGCGTTAATTTCATCTTGGATAAATCCACACCTCAGGAGGCATCATAATGGTCACCTTGGTGGTCAAGCGATTCGGGTTTATGGTTTTTACCATGATTGTCGTTTCGCTAATTCTCTTTTTTCTATTGGAAACCGATCTCACGGGTGATCCGGCCGCCCGGGTCCTGGGCCAATTTTCAAACGAAGAACAGCGGGAGCTATGGCGTGAGCAGCACGGATATAATCAACCGGTCATGTTGCGTTATGTGAAATGGCTGGGAAATTTTGCGACCGGCAACCTGGGCGAGTCCATTCGCTTTAAGGGCCCGGTTGCTGATGTGCTCCTGCCGCGGTTGTGGAATACCGCCATCCTGGGATTCTGGACGTTCGCCATCATGATTCCGTTATCATTGACGTTAGGCGTTCTGTCCGGGATGAAAGAGGGCTCAAAGCTCGATCGTGCCATATCGGTGTTTGGCATTTTGACGACTTCCGTGCCGGAATTTGCCAGTGCGGTCATTTTCTCGGCCCTCTTTGTATTCGGCCTCAAGTGGCTGCCGGGCACCAGCAGTATGGCGGGTGGATTTGAGTTCAAACAATTAATTCTACCGGCGATGGTCCTGGTCGTGTATGATTTTGGCTATGTGGCCCGCATGACCCGGGCATCCATGGCCGAGGTGATGACCTCTCAGTATATCAGGACAGCGGTGCTAAAGGGCCTGCCTTACAAATCGGTGATCGTAAAGCATGCGTTACGTAATGCGCTCATCGCACCGTTCACGGTCATCATGCTGCAAATCAACTGGCTGCTGTCCGGGGTTATCGTCGTTGAGTTTTTCTTTGCCTATAAAGGATTTGGGGCGCTCATCTTGGAGGCTTCGCTGAATAACGATATCGCCCTTTTGGAGGCCTGTGCGATGGTGGCCGTTTGTGTGGCCGTTACCACGCAAACTATCGCCGATATCGGATACACCTTTCTCAACCCTCGCATCCGTTTCAGCTAAGGAGACTTGATTCTCATGACGACATCAACGACAGAAATGCCCAAAGCCGGATATGGTGCAGCATTCCTGCGAGGTTTTAAATCGTTTGCTTTGCTGCGGGAGAGCTGGGTCGGTATGGTGGGGGCTTTTCTCGTGATATTCTGGGTGCTGATCGCGATCCTGGCGCCACTGATCGCACCGTTTGATCCCAACTCGTCTATCCAGCCGTTTGCCAAACCCGGTATGGCGGCGATCAAGGGCGGTGGAACCTTCTGGCTCGGCACCGATCATATCGGGCGGGATATCCTCTCCCGCATTATTTGGGGTTCCCGTACAGTATTAATCTATGCGCCCCTGGCAACCCTTTGCGCCTACACGTTAGGTATTCTGATGGGACTTGCGGCCGGGTATCGCGGCGGCTGGGTGGATGATGTCCTGTCCCGTTTGGCGGATATCATTCTATCCTTTCCGGTACTGGTTTTGTATATCATCATCATCGCCACCATCGGCGCATCAGGAATGAACATCATCATCGCCATCACTTTTGCCTCCTCGCCGGGTATTATGCGGATTGTCCGTGGTCTGGTACTGGATCTTCGTAATCGCGATTATGTCGCTGCGGCACAGACAAGAGGCGAATCAGACTGGCGCGTGATGCTGGTTGAGATCTTGCCCAATGCGCGTGGGCCCCTGATTGTGGATGCCTGCCTGCGTCTAGGTTATGTGATTATCACCATCGGTGTGCTCGGTTTTCTCGGTCTGGGCCTGCCGCCACCGGACCCTGATTGGGGCGGCATGGTCAACGAGACTCGGCAGATGGCCATGGCTTTTCCGCACATGACGCTCTATCCGTGCATCGCCATTTCGTCGTTGATCCTTGGGTTCAATCTGCTTGCAGACGGTCTACGCGAAATATCGCTACGTGACTAGGAAGGGAACCAATTCTATGAATGACAATCAAGAACCTGTTCTTGTCTGCAAGGACCTCTGTATCTCCTACTATACCCGGGCGGGGGAAATACCGGCGGTGGTAGATTTTTCACTGACGGTAAAACCCGGTGAGACCATTGGCATTGTCGGTGAGTCTGGCTGCGGTAAGTCTACTGTCGCAATGGCGATCATGCAATACATGGGAGCCAACGGGGGTATCAAAAGCGGCAGTATTACATTCAAAGGTCGTGATTTAACCAAATTGTCAGACGCCGAACTGCGCCAGATAAGAGGCTCGGAAATTGCCATGATCTATCAGGAACCGTTTGCCTCGCTCAACCCGAGCCTGAAAATCAGCACGCAATTGATGGAAGTGCCGCTGGCGCATGAAAATATATCCCAGGAAGAGGCACGGCAAAGAGCAGAGCAGTTGTTGGCGGATGTGAAATTGCCTGATCCTAAACGAATGATGGATTCATACCCTCACCAGTTATCAGGAGGCCAACAGCAACGGGTGGTTATTGCCATGGGGCTATTGTCGAATCCGTCTCTTCTATTACTGGATGAGCCAACCACCGCCCTTGATGTCACCGTGGAGGCTGGCATCGTCAAACTGGTAGCCGATATCAGCAAAAAATATGGTACCTCCCAGATCTATATCTCCCATAATCTTGGACTGATTTTAGAAACCTGTGACCGGGTTTTCGTCATGTATTCCGGTGAAGTGGTTGAAGAAGGCACGATTGACTCGCTGTTTACCTGGCCGAAGCACCCCTACACCCACGGTTTATTTGCCTGTATCCCGTTGCCGACGGCAGATAAAAACGCCGCGCCGCTGAAACCGATCCGGGGTCAGCTGCCGTTGCCGTTTGATAGACCCAAGGGGTGTTACTACCATCCCCGTTGTGACCATTTCAAACCCGGACTGTGTGATGTTGACCATTTCAAAATGGCGCATGTTGAAAATAGCGCGCCCGACCATCGCGTACGCTGCTTACGTTATAAAGAAATTGATCCTAGCATTGAAACGCTGGATATTGAAATCAAAGAGCCCCTTGAACTCGGCAAACGGGTTCTCAATGTCGATGGTATGAAGAAGTACTATGAAGTTCGTGATACCTCCCTCAAGGCGTTGTTCAGCGGGAAACGAACGCGTTATGTAAAAGCGAATGAGGAGTTGAACTTTACGGCTAAAGAGGGTGAAACGGTAGCGATTGTGGGTGAATCCGGTTGTGGTAAATCAACCTTTGCGAAAGTACTGATGGGCTTGGAGCAAGGCACCGAGGGTGAAGTCCGTCACAAAGGCAATGACATTTCAGACATAGCAGTCAGGGATCGAAGTGCCAAACAGATCAGCTCGCTCCAGATGGTCTTTCAAAATCCGTTTGACACGTTGAATCCGAGCCATAGCATCGGTGGCCAGATATCTAGAGTGATCAAGAAATTTGGCGTGGAAACGGATAAGAAAAAAATATTCGATCGGGTAATGAAACTGCTGGATACGGTCAAACTACCAAGAGATTTTTATTTTAGAAAACCCAGGCAACTGTCGGGAGGGCAGAAGCAACGTGTCGGTATTGCCCGGGCGTTTGCCGGAAACCCGAGCATGGTCATTGCCGATGAACCGGTTTCCGCACTGGACGTCTCTGTCGCGGCGGCGGTGACGGAGTTGCTAATGGAAATTCAGCGTAAGCATAAAACCACGTTGCTTTTCATCAGTCATGACCTAAGTGTGGTACGCTATCTATCGGATCGCATTGTCGTCATGTATCTCGGGCATATTCTTGAGAGGGGAACCACGGATGAGGTTTTTGCACCGCCTTATCATCCCTATACCGAGGCCCTGTTATCCGCCGTGCCCATCGCCGATCCCGAAGTGACCAAGCGTGAAATCGTGCTGGAGGGCAACCTGCCCAGCGCCATGAAACCACCCAAGGGTTGCCCCTTTTGCACCCGCTGCCACCGCAGGATCGGCGAAATTTGTGACAACGAAATGCCCCCCGATCAGGAAGTGGCCGATCGACATGTTATCAAATGCCATATCCCCTTAGACTACTTAAAAAAGATCGCGCCAGTGATCCATGTACCGGATGAAGCGGAACGTCTCCATGCTAGGGAACATTAGGCACAAGGGTTGCGAGTATTACAAGGGGTTATGGGGCCAAGGGGTTCGAGGGCACATGATGGAACCCGCTAAGACTTCTCTCCACCTTTGGGCCTGCATTTGAATCAAACCAGTTCTTGAACCTAACCGATTACGGCAAAGGCTATGGCAAAACACATGAACGTCAAAACTCCCCAATTACAGACTTCAACCGCCCTGTTGGGAAGAGATACCGTCGATCTGCTTTTGCAGGTTCACGATGATAGCTTGTGGGTCCTGGAGAACCTGGGGGTTGGCTGTCAACAGCCTGATATGCAAGCGGCATTTCGAAATCACGAGGCCGATGGAAAGGCCATCGTTTTTGAAAACCGGATCTATTTAACCTCCGAACTGGTCAGGGAGTGCCTGGCGACAGTACCCGGTGTAGGCGAATTTTTTGTTCCTTTAAATAGTTTTTTTATCGGCGGCACGGCACCTTATGTTTATGATGAAAATATAGGCCGAGGCGGCATCCTGCCCACGCCTGATCATATCGTCCGCATTGCGCAAATTGCGGAAGCATCGACGGCGGTTACCGGTATGGGGCGAGGGGTTAAGATAAAGGACGACATCGAACAGATGAACCTCATAGCCGCCAACTGTTCCAAACCGTTATACTTCCCGGTTACTTCCGATGCCGCGTTGGCCCGCGCCAAACAACTTCACGCCGAGCGTGGAAATATCATCATTTTGTTTTGCCTGACACGGCCGATTCTGCAGGTGAACGAAAATTTCTCGAATGATTTCGTAAAGGTCGTAAACTGCGGGTTGCCCGTTTTTATATCCGCCATGCCCATGGCGGGGATCAGTGCGCCGTACTGTTACAATGGGGCCCTCACCATGACCCATGCCGAGGCTTTGTTCGGTATTTGTGCTGCCCAATTACTCAATCCAGGCACACCCGTCATCCATGCCGGCTTTCCGACCATTGCCGATCCACGCTTTGACTACAATCCCAATTACGGTTTAAGAAGCCATTTTTTGCTAAACATCCTTCAGACCCATTTAAATTTAATTCTCGATATTCCCACCTTTCAGAGTATTGCTACTACCAACGAGGAACACCCCTCCCAGCGCGCCATGGATGATGCCCGCATCGGACAGGCCATGGCCTTAAAATATGGCTTTCATATGATGCGCCACCCGTTTGGGTTCCTGCGACATCTGGTTGATTTTTCTTTTTTTAAGCTTGAAGCAGCCATCAAGATAGCGGAATCGGTCACTTCGGATGACGCGCCTGATATCAAGATGCCAACCTATGATGAGCGCAGCATGGAATCCATTCAGCGCATCGGCCTGGGGATGTATATGGACGATCCCCTGACGACGGCCAATATCGGAAAGATCTTTGTCGATTAGTAACTGATAGTTAATCTTCCTGTTTGATTGCCTAAAACGCCCCGGCTGCCGATGAGGGGAAGCCTTGCTGCGGTGCGGCAGTTGGCCAGGATATGCTCATGCATCAAGAAATTACCTGCCGGCCGGTCCGACCGCTTCGACAACATCCACATCCCTTAAAACTTCCATTGAAGCGCACCTATATATTTAATTCAGCGCTTTTTCGGTCAAGCCAGTCATGTGCTTAAACCTTATCGTCTCTTACGGCAACCTCGGAATTATCAGTCTACCAATGCACTAAGGGTCTTCAAAATCGGGTCGAAGTGTCGGTTGACATGGCGGTACACTTTGTCATTGAGCCGTTTATAAAACCGGGTGTTTTCCAGGTTGGGGTGAAATTCGTCATCTATTCGAACCATTTTTGCCACCGCTTCTTCATAGGAAGTGAAAGCGCCGACAGCCATGCCCGCATTGATGATACAACCGATGGCTGCCGAACCTCTGATTTTATTTCGGCGGGTAGAAACACCAAATATGTCGGCAAAGATCTGCATGAATACATCGCTATGGGCCCCGCCACCTGAAATGATTAAGTAATTCAAAGGTGTGCCCAGCTCTTGATTCATTTTATCCATATGGTTTTTCACCGTAAACGCGATGCCTTCCAAAATGGATCGATATAGATGAGCCCGGGTATGGCGCCCGTCAAAACCAAACATCACGCCTTTTCGATATACCGCTGCAGGAGGGGGGGCCCAGTCATGAACCGTTATTAGTCCTTCGCAACCGGGCGGAACTTTTTCTGCTTCCCGGTTGAACAATTCTTCAATCGTTACGGCCTGGTTTTTGGCTTCATCGATGATGCTTTCACCAAACTGGTCGCAAAACCAGCTGACGGTCCACATACCACGGCGAACGCCCATGCATTCATACAAGTAACGCCCCGGAACAGATGCTTGAAATGACCAGAAGTTTTTTGGATCTTTCATGTTTTCACGGCCAGGCACCAAAGCGCCGATATACGTCCCCAAAGAAATAAGGCCGGTACCTGACGTTAGGGTGCCGGCACCTAATGCTTCCACCGCCTTGTCATGAGCCGTGGCAACCACCGGCATCCCTGCCGGCAGACCGATGGTCTTGGCCGCTGCATCGGTCAAATAACCCAAAATTTCACCCGGTTTAACCACATCAAAAAGCATATCTCGAGGCACGTTGCACTGTTTGATGCGTTCCTCGTTGAGGCTCCAATCCAAGGTGTCGTCATCCATCGGCCACCAGCCGATATAGTTGGCACAGGTATCTTTAAACTCGCCTGTCAAGCGATGCGTAATGTAGCCGGAGGTTGTTGTTACATATCTCACATCGCCATAGGCTTCTTGATACGCGTAGGGCATATTGAGACGTTTATCCATCCAGCCAATCACCGGATAGGCTGGTTCGCCGTTGCCTTTAAGCAGTACGCGACAGCAACGAATGATACAAATCCCCATGGCTAGAATATCATGTACATTTCCACCTATATCATCATTAAATCTTGTTATCAGGCGACGAAAGGACATTTTAAGCGCATCCCACAGGTCGTCATCGGGATGTTCTGCCAGTTGCGGTGCCGGAATATCCATTTTACGTAATCGCTGCCTACCCTCACAAACGATATGGCCATTTAAGTCTGTTATGATCACTTTGGCGCTTTGGGTACCGACATCCACCCCCATTAGATATTTTTCTCTCATGCTTGGTGTCCATGGTTAGTTATGGTTTGTTTATGGTCCATACGAATCCAGTATATTGCCGGGATTCCATAACCCATCCGGATCGAGTTGTTGTTTTAGGCTGCAAATCACTTTCAAGCGCGCGGGCAGAGGAATGGATCGAAATAGATCTTTATTGATTTTCCCAACCCCATGTTCAGTAACGACACTACCACCATGGGTATTAATTCTTACGGCCCAATTTTCTATACGTGATCTTCCGTTCTCAAATTGTTGATAATTTTGTGGCAGTATATTGACTTGAAGATGCCCGTCAGCGGCATGACCGAAAACAGCGGCTTTGAGTCCATCGGCGTTTAGATCCTGGCGGACCATATCGAGTACTTCGGACAGGCAACCGTCTTGAAACCGAAGGTCCATCCCAAGTTTGGTGATTCGAGAATCTACCCGCCTTGCCTTGTCGATTAATTGATTGACTGCTTCCGGTGCGGCGGAGTGAAAGAGGCGCAGCCGCTCAAGTTCGATATCGCCGCAAAAGGCCCAGGTGGCGTCCGTGTCATCGCCACACTCGGCTGTTTCCAATAGCCACTCGGATAGTGCCTCAACGGCTTCAGTGCTGTTACCGTGGATTTCCACATACACTCCCGATGCGAACCGTGTATCTAAATTTGGTAATCTCCTCAACCGGCTGTTCCATTGTTTAGATTTCTGGATACACACAAGTGTGGTTTGATCCATAAACACAATGGCCACGATGTCGGGACCCGTTTCTTTTTTTGGTCTTCGATCAATCGCTTGAATAAAATCTACGGCCTGGTGCTGGGCTTCGAAAAAAAAGACGATACCCCATCGCTCACAGGGAAGTGGTTGCAGGCCCAATGTCAGCTCGGTTATTACGCCGAACATGCCTTCGCTGCCAACGTACAAATCCATTAGGTCTTTTGGTGAATCAGCCCGAAGGGTTGCCGGGTCCATCCGAATGGTGTCGCCTCCCGGCATTGGACAGACACCTTGAGAAAAAACAAATCGACCGCGTGATATTGAATGAATTTGGCCATGCGTATCAACCACGCGAATACGTTTGATATGGTCACGTGTTGACCCATAGTGGTGGGCACAAATGCCCCGGCTGTTGTTGGCGGCAATACCACCGATGGATGCCGACCATTCGGATGGGTCCGGCGGCCAAAACTGTCTATCTGTTTGGTTTAAGGCTCCAAGTGCGATTAGGGCGCTTTTATCCCAGCGATCACTGACAAAAAGACCACTCAAAAGCTGTCGATCAAGTTCCGCTAGACTGACCCCCGGTTGAACCCGTACGGAGAAATTGCCATTTGGATCCTGTACCAGGCCGATTACCCGGTTCATTTTTGACAGATTCAGAATGTGACCCCCGGTGGGAATGGCGCCACCGGTCATTCCGGTTCGACTACCTTGAACCGTGATGGCGGTTTTATTCGCCAGCAGGATTTTGACGATGGCCTGAACATCGGCTTCATTTTGCGGAAAAGAGATACTCCTTGCCTTTCCCGAGGTTCGGGACTCATCTTTTAAATAGTCGCGGTGCCGGTCTTCCAATGGCTGTATTAAACTGCCTGGCGTCTTCGGTTTCATGATTTTTCTAGTGTCGGCGCAGATACATCGGCTTGCATTTTTTTTGCTTTTTCCGCTGTGATCACCTTGGCCAGTTCAGAGAGGATCCCCTCCAGATCTCCCACAAGACCCACATGGGCCACATGAAAAATCGGCGCTTGTCGGTCAGTGTTGATCGCCACGATAAATTCACTGTTTTTAATCCCCACACTGAAAACGGCTGTACCGGTAACCCCCGCCGCAATACAGAGCTTGGGCGAAATGATCAACCCTGATGCACCAATCAATCGGTTCATATCGGCCAAGGCATTCATCACCACCGGACGACTGGCACCCATTTCGGCGCCCATGGTGGTTGCGACGTCCCGTAAAGCATCCATGGTTTCTTTATTGTTGACCCCCTGGCCCACCACGAGGACCCGATCCGCATGAGCCAGTCCGGTATCCGGGGGATTCGGAAGGGCCAGCGTCTTTATCACCCAGTTGTATTGGGGCTGAATCAAGGTGACGGTTTCCATTTCCACTTGATCATAGCGGGTCACCGCTGCCGGAGGGCAGGATCTTTTCGCCACCGACAAGAAATAGGGGGGCGATGACAAAGAAAACCGGGCCGTCAGGTTGTTTCCATATACCGGTTTTATGACTTCAAGCAGACCTGAAGTAAAACGGCACGCTTCGACCTTTAGGCAGGAAGTGCCATGGAGTCGATATCCCAGACGGGTTGCCAGTTCCGCCCCTAATCCATCACTTGCAAACACCAGCAGATCCATCGGAGACTTTTCCCATAACTGCATCAATAATTGCAGATAAGCCTCGGGCAGATGGTTGTCGGTTGCCATCGCTATCCGTTTGATGGCGGACAATGCGGGGTCCATTTCAGGGAAACTGTCGGGAGGGCGGCCTTGGTAAAACAACCACAGTTCCAACTGGGAAAAGCTCATCTGCATGGTGCTCAGCATGGCGTTAATTTCACCCGCCTGCTGTAGTAACGAGAAACCGTCGGCCGCCAGCACTAGTGCCGCTTTCATATCGGTAACCGCTCTTTAAGGTATCGTTCAAAAAGGCGTTGGGCCTGTTCCCGGGGCGTTTTACCATCTAGAAAAACACAAGACCGTTTTGACTGGGGCCGCTGCAGATGGACAATTTCTTTACCTTTGTCCATCAAGGCATCCATATTAAGGCCCAGCTGGGTGTCTGACACAAGGGTCAATGGTTTTTTTTTGGCATTTAATTTTTGTTTCAAGGTAGGGACGCGCAGATAGGGAGAAAACGGGGAGTGGCCCATGGTTAGTACCATGGGGAGTCTAACGGTTTGGATCACCGTTGCCCCCTGGGTGCGACTGGTAACTTTAAGGCAGTCGGAAGGTCCGTCTTTCCCTATCTCGGTTACCTCTCTAATGCAGGGCCATCCCAGCCGTTCAGCAAGCATAAATCCGGTCTGGCCATTATCACCATCTGCCCCCTGCATGCCCAGAATCACCAGTTGATGGCCCTCCCGCTTGATGTAGGTTGAAATTAAACGGGAAATGGCCAACGGATTAAATCTCAGGTCAATTGGGTTGCTGCACCGAATTCGAACAGCATGGTGGTACCCGACGGCCGTCAGGTGCCTGAGAAAAAGATCGCCTCGGGCATCGTCCACGGTTAACGCGGTGAGTTCCGGCGGCGCAGATGTATTTTCCCATGTTTGGAAGAGCGTTAGTGCCATTTCCAAGGCACTTTCATCAAAACAATTGAAAATGCATCGGACAAAACGGGTGTCGACAAAGTGACCCTCGTTCCATGTCCAATCCCTCTCACTTAGCCGGCTGTAATCGGCCATGATTTTAAAACAGACCGCAATTTTCATTTTTCTAGCGGGTAGATGGTTCCAGTGTTCATGATCCCATTGGGATCAAACTGCGCTTTTAAACCTTTCAAAATGTAATACGCCGAACCATGTTCTGTCTTTGTCCAAAGGGTTCGGTATTTACCGATACCGTGATGGTGCACCATCGAACCTCCGGCTTTGAGGGTTTCCTCCACAATCAAGGTGTTGAGTGGAATATGATACTTATTGATCTCTTCCTCCGGTTTGCAGTCGACCACATCGTAGTCGTACACAAAGTATAGATTAGTTCCGGTCTGATAACTGTGGGAGGAGTGACCACCTAACATGGTCAAATCGTCGAAATGGGGATATTCCGTGCGTATCCGTTTGAGGGCATTTTCGTAGATGGTGTTGATACAATCCCAGTTACCGGAAACTTCGGTGGTAAAGCCGATATGATGATTTCTGCGGATGAGTTCACGCTCCTCAGCAATTTTTTCCGGTCCCCAGTTTAGATGATTAAACCAGTTTTCAATAATTTTACTGTCGATTTTCCGGCACTCGTTATATTTACCAACAATCTCGTCAATACCTTCGGCTGTGGCCCTGGCCATGCGTTGATTACCTTCCGCCATGAACATCAGGACGCATTTTTCCGCAGCAAACTGGTCGAAACTGTGCTGAACGCCATCTTCCGCATCATAGAGACGCGCAACGGAAGGTCGATACCCGGCCACCATGACTTCCCGCAGGATCTCGAACCCGGTTTTCATGTGGTCCACTGCCCAGGCAAGAAACTGATTGTTTTCCGGGTAATATCTAAAAATTTTGACCGTCACTTCGGTGATATAGCACAAAGCGCCTTCGTTGCCGATAATCACATGACGGATGTCCGGGCCGCATGCTCGACGGGGAACATTTTTTATCCGGGTGATCTCACCATTGGGGAACACGGCTTCCAGACCGACTACCATATCTTCAATGGCGCCATAAAGGGTGGAGAACTGACCAATGCTGCGGGTTGCCACCAGTCCTCCCATATGGGCCAAAGGCTTGGATTGGGGGGAGTGTCCGGTGGTATACCCCTGATCGCGCAGACGGTCTTCCAATTCGCCCAGATTCACGCCGCACTGGGCGGTTGCCAGCATATTGGTGGGATCAATCGTTATGATTTGATTCATTGGCGAACCATCCAGAACCACTGAATTTTCAACAATGGTTTCCAGCCCCCCCTCTGTGGCGGTTCCGCCGGTACGGGCAACGCAATTGATCTTATTTTCGTTTAGGAATTTTAATACATCGGAGACCTGCTGTGTGTCTGCGAGTTTCACCACAGCTGCAGGGATCGGGGTGGTATAAACACCGAAAATTGTCTCAAATTTTTTATACCGGTCGTGGCTGTATTCCTTCAACACCTGCTCTTCGGTAATCACTCGTTGCGGACCTACTATATTTTTGAGATGGTCGACAATCGCTTCCCTGGTTAAGGTCATGATGAAAAAATATCCTTTCTCTGGATGGTTCGGATCAAAATATTGGCAGTCGCAGGCCTACCGCACCCGGTAACCCCCGTCGACAACCAGCAGGTGGCCATTTACATAGTCAGAGGCGCGACTGGCTAAAAATACAGTGGCCCCCATCAAATCCTGCAGTTCACCCCAGCGATTGGCGGGAATATGTTCCAGGACCTTGCGGTTGGTTTCGGGATTGTTTCTGGTGTTGGTTGTCAGTTCGGTGGCATAGTATCCGGGTGCAATGCCATTTACCTGGATATTATATTGTGCCAGTTCATCGCAATAGGCTTTGGTCAGTCCGGCGATGCCATGTTTGGTTGCGGCATAGGCCGATGACCCTTGTCCTCCTAAATAGGAAAAGAGAGAACAGATATTGATCATTTTGCCACTTTTCTGGGGGATCATTACCTTGGCGACTTCATAGCTTAATTCAAATGCAGCGGTGAGATTGACGGCGATCATGGGATCCCAGTCTTCCCGACCAAATTCCAATACCGAATTTAACTTACAAATCCCGGCGTTATTGACTAAAATATCAACGGTTCCAAATTTTTTTACACAGCTTTCGATGATATGTTTCGGAGCACCAGTTTCGGTGATATCCACCGCCATAAAATCAACAGCCACCCCTTGTTTTTCAATTAACCGCCCTGTCTGCCCATCATCCATAACAATACTTGGAATGAAAATATTGGCACCGGCTTTTGCCAGAGCAACTGAAAAGGCCAACCCCAGTCCGCTGTTTCCCCCGGTTACGATAGCCGTTTTTTCCTTTAAAGAAAAATAATTCATGGAAAACGAATCAATACTCATTGATTGATACTCCCTTGTGCCAATTTCAAAATGTTTAGGTAAATACTCAATCGGTGCACTATGTTGCGGCATGTTTTTTGATAATTAACCAAAGTGAACCCAGACAATCAACCCAGTGGGCGACATAGAGGATCCAACGCCCCATGACAGTTTGAATGCAACTTAGATTCAGTTTTAGTTGGCGTCAAGTTAATTGCCGGGTATCCTCTATCCTCCAACAAATTTTTAAGTGCCCGGGCAGAGTCTTGGTTGGTCTCCGGCTGAACATAGTGTTCTAGTAGATTCATTTTCGCTTTTTCGATGGTCTTATCAAAATCGGCCGGACCGGTTTGATTGCCTAAAACGCCACGGCTGCCGATGAGGGGGAGTCTTGCTGCGGTTCGGCAGTTGGCCAGGGTATGTTCGTGCATTAAAAAATTGCCCGTCGGCCCGACCGCTTCAATGACTTCGAGTGCCAAGCTTTTCGAAGATATCTCCTCCCCGCCCATGATTCGTTTCACCATGCCGATCATTTCGATATCGATTATAAATTTTTCAACACTCATGGCCCCGAAACCACCGAGGGTTCCAGCGCTATGTACTACGATGTTCATTTTTTCCGTGACGGCAGTGATTAAATTCATCATACTTTCGTAACCGCTTTGGGCGTTGACAACAGCAGCATCATTTTCAGCGCCTCCACCCCGACAAGGCAGGCCATAAGCTTTGGCCAAGCGACTCCCATAATTAACAGCCAACGCGCGCTCCGGGGTCCCGATGGCGATGCTGCCGGTTCGCATATCGGCTACAGATGCCAGAGAACCGTAGACAACTGGCGATCCGGGATTGATCATCTGGTGGGCTGCGATGGTCGCCAATACTTCTGCATTCCCAAGCGCTATACATCCCGCTAAAGTCATCGGCCCGGTTGTACCCGCCATGAGGGCAGCAGTAACAATGATCGGCTGGTGATTCTGGGAGAAAAGTAGCAGGATATCCAGCGCGTTTTCGTCGATTTGAAGCGGGCTGATCGGGTTGATGATGGTAATCGTCACAGGTGTCCCCTGCTGAAAGGTGTCGCCGTAGATGAGGTTTAGCATCTCCATCAGCAGTTTGATCTCTTTTTTCTCTCCGTTGGGGACAATCAAACATTTATCTGAGTAACAGTGGGACAGGTAGACCATGGTCGGAAAACTGGCTGAAACGGGAATATCGTCAGGGTGCACCAGCGGGCCGCCGTTAAGATGAAAATGGTCGCAAACATGGGTCAACTTGAGGAATGTGAGATAATCTGCGATGGTCCCATTTCGAACCAATCCCTCGGCCGTAACGACTTTGGGGGCACCATATCCAGGTGCAAATTCGACATGATCCCCCCCGATGGTGATATCATGATCCGGATTGGGGGCTTTCATTCGAAACTCGGTGGGCGCCTTGGCAATCAAATCTAAAATTTTTTGTTCGGTAAAAAAGACACGTTTATTAGAGACCTTAACCCCATTTCGAGCGATAATGTCACAAACAGCGGGGTGGTTGAAAACCATACCGGTTTTTGCGAGTATGGCCATGGATGTATCATGGATTTGCTGAAGGTCAGGTGTCATGGGAAACTCCTGTGGTGGGATGTCAATCGTCTTTTAAATAATGTATTGACATTAATAAATCCATCATTTTATTCAAAGTAGCTTCCTCTCTAAAATAAAGGATTATCGTGATGTGTGGTGTTGTCGCCTATTTTGGTAGTGCTGGAAACAATATTACACGCGTGATGACTGGCATGTCGGCCATTATATACCGGGCGCCGGATAGCACTGGCGTGGGCATGTTTGGCAACGACAGCCGGCCGATCTGGATAAAAAAAGCCGTTGGTTCCGTTGATAAGCTCGTTGAAATATTGCTGGACAGCCCTGCGTATCAAAATGATACCGCTGAATTGATCGCCCTTTGGTCCGAAGGTACCGAAAACAAATCCACCCAGAAAAATCAAAAGCGGTTGATCGTTTTTGAAGGATTGCCCTTGGCGGCTTTTGATCGGATCGCCGAAGGGCACGCCGCGTATCCAAGTTATGACGACATGGTCGCGCTGGCACCGAATGAGCTGATATTCTTATCTCCAGGGCAACCCGGCAGACATGATTTAAATTTTTTTTTCCGCATTCGTTCTAAAAGCGATTTCCGGCGATTGGTTCTATTGTTGATTACAGAATATGATCTTCCGCCTGAAGTGATTCGTATCATCATTCGTAAACCACTGATAGAGAAAATCAACCAAAAAAAAGAGCGGGGAGAAACGCTACTTGGAAACGAGGATATCCTGGCTGCCTTCGATTTGGTTTACCAAAAAGTTTTGGGTGATGTTCCCGTTAAAAAAGATTATTCGGTCCGGCGGCGCGAACGGTTACTCGTCAAACCGATTGCGCTTAAAACCTTATGGCGATGTCTGGCTGAAACACTAATTCCATCTCCCTCCGACTATGTTAGAGACGGTGTCCGTTGTTTGTTTCGAGTCATTGACGCAGCCCTTTTTACACGCCCCTCTTTTGGACCGGAGGTTATTGAATCGATTGAGAAAATCATGGAGACTTCGTGGCCGTTGCATGAACGATCAAAAACGGTTTCCTGGCTGAATTTGTATCGCGCTGAAAAAGGGGTCAATCTTTACGGACGTGCGGCAGCAGCGGCTTTAACCTGGCTAAAACGGGACGAATTTTTAACGGCCATATTGGCAGATCTTTCCAAGCAGGAAATGATGCGAGAGCCGGCCATTGTACCGGATCAAACCGATCCAGTCAGCCTTCGGTATTATGCTCAACCGGTAATCGGCCACGGACGTTGGGCTTTGCAGTCTGCCGTTACTTCAAAAAATGCACATCCGTTTACCGATCAAAAGCAAGAGAGATGCGTGGTGCTAAACGGTCAATTCGATCCTAATGTCGAGGGCCGATTAAAGCAATTTCTCAGCAAAGTGGCCCGGTATTCATTCAAAAGCGATAACTCTTCAGAATATTTTCCGCTTTTATGGGCGTACTATTTCGATCAACTTGTCAAGGCCAAGGAACGATATCGAGACGTCGCGGCCCAGGTCGATTATGGCCTGGAAGCCCACGGAATAGGAAGCCAGACAATCGATTTTGCAATCCATCGTTCCGTCAAGGATAAGACGACCCAGGCATTAGACGAAATGGCGTTTATCCAAACGGCAAAACAGATCGCCCAAAAAGAGGGACAGGTGGCAGCTTGTGGTATCAGCATCCATTCAATGGGCAAGCTTTATGTTGTCAGCCATAATCGTCCCATCTTCATTGTACGACGATTAGAGACAAGCGACTATATGGTTGTTTCCGACATTAACGCTGCCATGGGGTTGTTTCCACAAAAGATGATTATCGAAAAACGCCAGGCGCTTCAAAATTTGAAAGGCGATTATACGGGTATGGCAACAGGCTTTGAGTCCAGCGAGATACATCCGCCCGACCCGGCCTATGAGCAGAAAAAACAATCGATTTTAAAGGCCTTCGCGGTAGAAATACACCCACTTGAAGGTGAAGAATTGTTTGCCAGGCTTGAAACAACCATCGAAAGGGGCCAGACGATCCGTCATTTGGAAATTACCGACTTTGATGGAAACGCGCTTCCGGAAATCGAGCCCTTTACCACTGTTTTGCATCCGGCCCAAGTCAAACAGCATCTGGGCCGTTCTTTTTACGAGACGCATTTGAACGAAATTCCTGATAGATTAAAATTCATACTGAGACGATATGCCCCCAGGGAAGACCAGATACCGCTATTTCCAGTCCGTAGAAAACGACTGAAGAGAGCATTCGGTCCCGGTTATCGGGATCTCAAGCGATTGGTACTGGTGGGCACGGGTAGCGCTTATCATATGGGTAAAATGGCCGAGGGATTGGCACACGCCGTCATGCCTGAAATAGATGTCATCACCATTCGCCCCGGAGATGCCGGTCATGTGGAAAGGTTTTTTGCGGCCAAAACGGACCTGGTTGTCATGATGAGCTGGTCAGCCACCACCGCCCATATGGTCGTTCTAGCGCACGCCTTGTTAAAACAGAAGGTCACAATGGTAGGCCTAACCGAGAAAGTGTTTGGCGATATGGCGCTTGCCGTCGCTAAAAGCGGTGGTATCATTCCTGTGCTAAGCGAGGAAGAAGTCACCGTCGTCGGTGTAAAAAGCACCGTGTGCATGCTGTTTTGTCTCGACCTGTTTATCCTATGGATCGGGTCGAAAATCGGACGGAGGGAAGAGGCACTGGTCTACCTGGAAGCAATGCATCGCCTTCCTTTCCAACTGGCGAATCTTCTATCCGATGACGCCTTAACCCCCATTTTAGAGCAAATGGCTCAGGAACATGCCGATGCATTGGCGGGTATTATTGTCAGTGCTTTGTATACGGATGGTACCGGTGCGGAGGCCGCTTTAAAAATCGAAGAAAATACCTGGTCGATGGTGGGAAAGGCCCTGGACTATCAGGAGGTGCTCAATACCGGATTGCCGACCCATTTCGGAAAAGCTTTTCTGATCGTCGATGCAACCTGTCCGAATCGTGTGGATGAGGCCCTCGACGTAATGGACTTTTTTACCAGGAATAAGATCGCGTTTATCGCCATCGGGATTGTCGGGATCGCACAGAAACGAATTCAAGCGCTCAGTCAGGGACAGAGCCTTTTTATACCGAAAATAAAAAAAACGGCATTTCAATCTTTTATCTCGCTTCTTTTGTATTATAAGCTCACGTTTCATTGTGGTCATGCCTGCGGCATTGGTGTGGGTGTGATACCGCGAAATCTGGCCAAATCTTTAACCGTCTCGAGAAGCCGGTATGCCATAAAAAAAGACCCGGTGGCCAGAGTGTTAATGGAAATGCGCACCCTCCAGGAACAGAAAAACGAGCAACCGCCGGAACCAAGTGCATTTGATGAGGCAACGGTATGGGAGAAAAATGCACGCAGCGAACGCTCGATTCTTTATTATCGGGATATAAGAGCGCTCATTCAGCAGCTCATCCTTTCTGATAGTATTCGCGATTGTTGTCCGAATGACGATCACAACATGACAACGCTGGCCGATTTACTTTTTAGTGAGGATTCTGCAATTGAAGAGATTGTTTTTTTACCCATGGATAACCGTTCCAAAGCGGCGATGAGCGCTGTTGCCGATATTTGGGGGCACTTGTTGGACCTTTCGATACGCATTGTAACGCCAGAAGCCCATCTGGCCGCACTTGAAGAAAGCACGCTACTGATTTCAGCGGTAACTTCATCTTTAAATAAAAAGCGGCTGACCAAACATTTGGAATCAACCGCGTGCACGTCGGTTTCTTTTTGGCCGGGCATGGACGATAATTGTCAACGATTTGATTCGGCTGGCACTGTATATTTCTTATATAAGAATCGGTTTCGTTATGCCCTAAGCGACTATCTGAGCGCCTTGCTTCATCGTATCATGATAGGTGCCTGGGATCGATATTTACCGAAAAAAGCGGCCGTTCTTGCCACGCAATTTAAATCGCTTGCCCAAACCATGCAGGTTGTGTTGGGCGACAGGGCACTTAAATCTGAGATCGCCAACTGTTCGGCCGCCAACCACAAATATAAAACCATGTTTTACATCGGGCCACCGGTTGGAATCGGTGCGTCATGGTCGGATCTTTTTGATCGTATCGATGGTATTCTTCTCACGCCGCATCTTTATGGTGAAAGCGGCCACGGGCCCTTGGTGACGGTTGATTCACAGGTTGAAAATAAGTTTGTTATGCTCAGGTGGCGAAAGGAGATGGTATCTGACTTTGGTGAGAAGCGGGTGGCAAGGTGGGAAAATGATTATCTTAGGGGTGTCAAAGTCGATGTTTTTCTTGCCGCACCGGCCGATATTTTGCCATCGGAAAAAGACATGCCCTTCTTTGTCAATGGACAATGGTATATCCCGGAGTTATTACCCGATTATAACACCGCCAAGGACAACCTGATTCTGATTGATGCCAGCCATCCGCGATATTTCGACCAGGCCTTGGATGAGATTTCTACTTTTGGCTGCCGTTTTTCCCGGATGATTTTGGTCACCCAGCAGGCATTTTTAGAAGAACAGGGCCAGGCTTTTTTGTACCGTTATCCGGTTAGCGGTACTATTATCCTTCCTCGCATTGCCGGCGCACCCATTCCACCGATGCACTTACCGGCGGTTATGAATCTGATCGGCATGGAGCTGGCCACTTGCATGAAAGGCCAAATGACCGCCAGATAGATACCCGATTGGATAGATACCCGATAGGTTTTTTCACCAACGCTTTTACTCCGGTATAGGGCCTATACCTTTTTGATATGGTCACCAAGCGAGTTGAGCAGACGTAACAGCCGCGTTCTTTATGAATAAATCTGGTCGATAGGGATATCTTTTCTCTTTTGACCGACAACGGCATAATAGTGCAGCGGTGCGCCATCTTGGCAGAAACGGTGCCGGTAACGTTTTTTGGCGTGCATCTCAAAAATACCGTCGTTGAGCATTCCGTCAATGAGGTGAGAGAATCCGGTTTTATCTTTGGGGCTATAAAACATATCTTTGATGTTGAAGGCGACCCAGCCCGACTCGGCGATCAGATTGTAGGCTACGCTGAAAGCTTGAGGTGGAATATCATCAAATCCCAAGGCGGCAACAACAGTAAGACAATTGGGTGAAAGGTCTGTCAATTTTTCTTTTACCGGTTCGGACAACCGGGTCAAATCTTCTGTAAAATACTCACTATAAACCCCCGGCCGGTCCCTTTCGGTCGCTTCGGCAGCCTCCTCTATTATATCAAGCCCCACAATCTCACCCGCCCCCCTGGAATTTAGCTGTTCGCCAACCATACCGTTACCAGCACCGACATCCAATACCTTCAGATCCGACACGGACGCGGATGCCTTTTTTAACTCATCTTCCAACAGTCGGCAAACGATCTTGGGAGAATTGCACTTATATTTATCATAGAACAAATATTCATACAGACCGGGAACCGAATAAATCTTATCGTAGTCATGTGCGCGAATATGTGTTTTGTCACCCTTGTATTCGACAATAAATCGCTCTGCACCTTGAGAAACATTTGCGTCTGTATCCGGTATTCGCACTTTAAATTTTTTATTATTCATCTTCTTTAATCCATACGGGAATTTTTTTTTGCCGATCAAGCACAAACTGTGCCTTCGAAACGTCGGCCACGAAGTAAAATGTCGCCCTATACCTCTTGCGATTTCATATAATACTATAGTGTTCTATGTAAATGTCAAGCCGTTTATCCCCCGTAAAATAAGGATTGTCGATAGTATTGGCGGCTAATTGTATAAAATAATTATTAGAATACAAATAAATAATGTGAGTATAAGTGAAAAATAAAAAGCTTCGATCCAATATAAATAGTAGGGTTTTTTGTCGAAAAAGGTTGTATTGACGTGTAAAACAAAGTATTTATTGGGCCATATTTTGTAAAGGAGTTGCTTTGGCGAACCCCAGCGCTTGGCGTTATCGAGAAATTCTCATCTCATTGCGTAAAATTATTCAAGCCACGGATTTACATTCTCGCAGCCTGAACAAACATTTCGGTTTGACCGGACCTCAACTTATCGTTTTGGAAGAGGTTTCCAATCACAAACGAATTTCGGTTACGGGATTGGCGAAAGCGATCTTTCTAAGTCAGGCGACTGTTACCGATATCATCAATCGGCTGGTGAAGAAGGGCTATTTGATAAAAAAAAAGAGTGATCGCGATAAACGCCAGGTCTGGATCTCGCTCTCCGAGACAGGCGCTGAGGTTCTAAAACAGGCCCCACCCCCCCTTCAGGAGACATTCATCGAACGGTTTTCCAATTTAGCCGATTGGGAGCAGCTGATGATACTCAGCGCCTTCGAGAGGGTTGTTGGCATGATGTCGGCCGAAAGGATTCATGCGGCCCCAATATTAGCCACCGGACCCATTGTTTCCGACAAATCAAACAGTTCGTAGCCGTCGGAAAAGTTGAGTACAGGGTCTTCGTTTATCTTTAAAAGAAAAAAACCGATCTAAAAATTATTTGTATTTTTATAGATAAACAGGTCATTCAATTCCGTTCATATTTGGCCAATATTTCTTTTTCTCCCTCCTTTTTAAGCCTGTCGAGTTCGGAGACAATGCCATCATCTAAAGGTTTGGGCTGGTGGGTTTCAATAATTTCGCGCACTTTTCCCTGAACGCGATCTTCCATGGTAGGCTCACCATTGTCTTTCCAGGATTGAATGGGTTGGCGGTCAAGCATTTTGGACAACCAGGTTTCCTTGCGGAAATGACGAAAGGTATGGTCATGATCCATAAAGTGTTTTCCCGGCCCCACCGCGGCGATGACATCCCGGGCAATGGTCTCGGCATTGACTGTAATTCCCTCCACAAAACGTTTGGTCATACCGACAATTTCGTTGCCCATGACTAGTTGCTCGCATGAACAGGCCATACCACTACCAAGATAGCCAACATCATGGATGAGATTCAATCCAGCCAGGCCTTGGCTGAGAATGCTAAACGAGCTTTCAAGCCCCGCCTGGGCGTCAAGCGATTTGGCGTCCGAGGCACCGGCCAGCCCCCACGTGGGGAGGCCGAAAGACTGTGCCACCTCCGCCTGGGCACAGGTCCCGAGGCTGTTTTCCGGCGCACCGAGTGTCATCAAGGCACTGGACATGTCGAGAATACCGACATTACCGCTCATTCCCACCGGACAACCGGGTTGTCTCAATTGGGCCAAGGTAATGTGAACCAGTGCTTCTGCTGTCATTTGAGCGATAACGCCGGCAAGTGTTACAGGGCCGGTGGCGCCGGCTTGCACTGTGGCACCAGGCAGTTGCGGCATTCGCAGATCGGCTGCAGCGAAAATCCGTTCAATTACCTCTGCCGGATATACCAAAGGGGCGATTGCCTCCGGATAGGCAATGAGAAATGGATACTGTTGCAATCGTTCCATACTACCGGCAACCACCGCAGCCATTTCATAAACATATTCAAAACCCAGGGAGGTATATCCGATAAAAACCATTGGCTTGGTGGTATTGGATGCGACCGCTATAAATTCATGGACATCCGCCGCATAGGCCGGTACATCTTGAGCAGACCCCATGGGCATAACAAAATCAATATGCTCGAGTGCATCGGCCACTTTGGCCCCGATGGCGATATCCTCCACCCGGGTCTCATGATACTCGCCGGTCAACGCGTCTTTGGTGCTGGGGCTGGCCGTGGAGGTGCCGTAGTGGCTTTTTCGGCCTTCGACTTCCATGGCCCTTAGGCCTTCACGGTCATAAATCGTCCACCCCTGGGGGGTTGTCAGCAAACAGCCTTCCACAATATAGCGGGGGATTCTGACGATATCCTCTTTGACGATAGCGCCGGCCGTTGCCAGCATTTTGCGGGCTTCGGCGTGCATGCATTTAAAACCAATTTTTTCAATGATTTCAAAAGCCGCCTGTTTGATTTCCCAGATTTGGTCATCCGTTAAAATCCGCATACTAACGGACCGTTTTTGGGTCGATGCACTTTGAATCATTTTTAGCCTCTTCACTATTGGTTAAATTTAATCTTCAACCCAGCCATGTATTAATGCCACGAGTAAAGGACCCGTCGCATTTGTCATTCCTGTTACGGCATCGTCAGCCCTGTCGTACCTGGTTTGACCGGTTAAGTGATTTTCCTCATTTCGATTGCGTTTGTCGGGCAGGTGACACTGCAAAGTCCACAACCCCTGCAAAGGCTTTCGTTAAAGGCAATATGTGCTTTTTTGTCTTTTGGCTTCGTATGGATAAATGCCTTGAACGGGCACCGTTTCGCACAGATACCGCAGCGGTTGCATAACGATTCATCCCAGGCCGCAATATAAAAACTGATGGGCCAAAATTTCTGGGCATTCAGTTCATCGGCCAAGCGATGAGGAAAACAACAGTCCTCGCAACAATTGCAGATGGCACCCAGTAGCTTGCCGGCGGCATCGCGAGCCAGTTCACCCGATTGCATCAACCCTTTTTTATTAGCTTGGCCGACAATCTCCTTTGCCTTCTCCCGGCTGATTTCATACCCTTGTCCCTGACTATTTTCAAACCGTAAGCAGGTATAAACCGGTTTGGTACACGCCTGAAGCATTGAACGGCAATTGCAGGGCCACAGGTAAACATTTTCAACCTGATTTAAAACATCATACGCTTCGTCAAGGAGTAGATAGCGAGGGGTGACAATCCCCGGGTCCAGCTTGCCGGTCGTCTTTATCTGGTTGACATATTTCGCATGGGTATGAATGTAATGATCCAGTTCCCACTGGTTTAGCCTCTCCCGAATCTCTTTTGGGAGATCCTTGAAACCTTCAAAAAGGGCCCAGATGTCATAGCGAGCATGGAAATCGGCCGGCGTCAGATCGCCATTTTGATTTTTTATAAAGATTTTTCTTTTCAACAACCTATCTGTCATATCTTTACTAAATCCATAGGTTGTCTGAAAAGATGTGATGTCGAGCGAGCCGGTCCCCATGTCTTCTAACAATCGGATTTCAGACAAATCATAAAAGCGGTCCAGCCAAGGCCGGATAAAAGCCGGTGCCTGAATGATGTCGCTAATGAGCTGAAAATGCGGATATATGTTATTCAATGCCTTGCCCGCTAGAGTCATTCAAGATGCCCCACTTTGAAAAACGTTATATCACCTTTTTTTAAACTGATTAAGTTCGTGGCGATGGCATCATCCTTAATGAAAATAATCCCTTCGGTTCATTTTACCCGATTACCGAAAAGCTTGAATCTGGATTGATTTCCCTGTTACGACTAAAAAAACCGATGTCCAACGTTCTTTTCAGATATTTCATTGCGTATTGCAAAGGATCGACGTCATGATCATTTCCATTTTCACAATATTCAATCAATTGGGACATAAACGATCCAACCACCGGCGCGTTTTTATACTGGTTGCCGCTGGTACCAATGGCCAGATAAAACCCCGGTAAATCGGATTTATCATAGATCGGGTACCAGTCATCGCTGACATCATATAGATCCACCACACCCTGGCCCCTGTTGGGAATCGGCAGGTCAGGCACACGCATGGCTTCTCGTAACGCCTGCACCTTAACCTGGTCGGTAAAGTCCTGGTTGTAATTGTCCGGGTCCACATAATCCAATGGATCACATTCGGGCTCTTCGCTGCCGATAAGCCAGTGGTTGCCGACCTCCGGGCGCGTATACACGCCGGTATCGCCATCAGATGTAATGACGCCGGTATGTTCCCAGTCCAGACCCTCGGGGCTGGGCACATGGGCCACTTCTACGCGTAACGCTCGGGTTTTGATATTCATGGCGTCTGCAACCCCGGCCATTTCGTTAATGATATAGGAGTGAGGGCCGGCCACATTCACCACTACCGGCGCCTCAATCTCGGTTCCGTCGGCCAGCGCCACACCGGCAGTTCTCCCGTCTTTGGTCAGAATATCGGCGACTTCCGTATTGAACAAAAAGTCGGCACCCACGGCGCGTGCGGCGACTTCGACATTATGGGTGGACTGTTTGGGGTCACTGACATAGCCCGATTCCGGTACAAATAGCGCTCCCAGCACGTGCCCGCCGGTGGGTTTTCCGAAGGCATCGTCATGCATGGTTTTCTGGGGGTAGTAGGCCCGCAAATCGGGGTTGGGAAGATATTTTTTTATCTCCTCGGTGTCGAGTTCCAGGTATCCCACGCCCAGTTCATTCAAAGAATTTTTAACTTTTTCCAATCCTTTGTTAATGGACGTTTTGAATACCATGGCGCCGGTATTTTTATAGTAGGCCATGCCCGTGGGGTCGATGGCTCGAAGGTATCGCTGCCAGTCCAGCCAATAGTAATACCCTTCTCGAGCCAGGGCCACGCCTTCCGGAGAGGAATAGTACAAACGAATAATGGCACAACTGCCTGCGGTGGAACCGAATCCCGAACCGCCCAGTTTATCGATGCTCAAACACGCATACCCTTTTTGGGACAATTCGTAGGAAATACAATTCCCGATAATTCCGGCGCCAATAATGATGGCATCATATTTTTTGGTCATCGTTTGGTTTTCTCCTGAAAATATTGAAAAATTCGCTTTTGATCGGCAAAGGATGTGGACCTTTAATCGGTGATAGGACGGTCATGATATTTCCCAAACCTATCCGGGGAAAAAAGCACTTGACATCGGAAAATTTTGATATATTAGAAGAATACCAATGTCAATAATTATTAATATATCTATCTTCAAGTTATCAGATCATTACCACCCTGAATGTCATTTCTAATGTATACGAGGTCAAATTAAGGAGGTCGATGATGGCGGTAAAGGATATTTATGAAGCGGTGATCGGGTTCAAATCGGATAAAGTTGTGGGTCTGGTCGAAAGCGAGCTGTCCGCAGGGACACCGGTGACTGAAATTTTAAATGACGGTCTCATTGCACCGATGGATGAGGTAGGTGATAAATTCAGCGCCGGTGATCTCTTCATCCCCGAAATGTTGAAAGCTGCCCAGACGATGAAGGCAGGTCTGAAAATCTTAAAACCCCACCTTTCCGACAGTCAAAACCAAAACAAAGGCACCGTTGTGATTGGCACGGTTAAAGGCGATTTGCACGACATTGGTAAAAACCTGGTGACCATGATGGTCGAAGGGGCCGGCTACGAGGTCGTAGATCTTGGGGTGGATGTGAGTAGCGATGCATTCGTGAAGGCCGCTGGTGAGAAAAACGCCCATGTCATCGCCCTGTCAGCGCTTTTGACCACCACCATGCCCGCCATGGCGGAAACGGTCGAAGCTGTCAAAGCGGCCGGTCTTTCGGCGAAAACCATCATCGGGGGGGCCCCGGTGACCCAGGCATTTGCTGAAAAAATCGGCGCGCAAGGCTACGGTACGGACGCACCGGGTGCGGTACAGCTGATAAAAAAATTGACTGAATAGCCAAAAAGAACCACGGGGAAAACAAATAATGATCATCATTGGTGAACTGATCAACGCAAGTCGCAAGGCCATCAAGGTCGCGATTCATGGCCATGGCGATCGCCAAAGGACTGGACGGGGCTATCGTTAACCCCCTGGACAAACGCATGATGGCCAATATTTATGCTGCCGAGGCATTGGCCGGGCGTGATGCGTATTGCACGAATTTCATCGAAGCTTTTCGCGCCGGGCGCTTGGCATTCAAATCAAATCCAGACGTGTAAAATCGCTGCAATATGAGCCTGCCCGGGTAGTGAGGTTGGTGGTGCCGGCCGGCAGGGGGTTAAAGTATTTCTTCCCTGACCTTGGATATATATAGGTGAATGTGATCGTCGAGCGCTTGCCGTAATTTGGTGACATCTCGTTCTTCGAGGCTGCGGATAACATCATCTAATTTGATCATCTGGCTGAAAAAATCTTCCTCCTGAATCTCCAATTGGAACCAAAAGCGGGCCATTAGGTGTTGCTGTTCCAAAAGGAGTTCCTTCAGCCGCTGATTGCCGGCGGCATCGTAAAGGATGTGGTGAAATTCGAGGTCGTATTGGGTTAATTTTTCCGCTGTATCGGGCGGACGATTTTTTTTCAGTTCACGAACGTTTATCACCAGTTTCTTGATCCGTTCGATTTGGTCGGCATCGATATACCGGATGGCCAGCTGGGCAACCAGGGCTTCAAGGTTCTTTCGAATTTCAATAATCTCCCTCAAATCCGATATGTCCATGGTGGTCACTAAAGTGCCCACGCGAGGGATCATGGTAACCAGCTTATCGTGTTTTAACTCTAAAAGGATTTCCCTTAACGGCGTTCGACCGATTTTATATTGCGCCATGAGCTCTTTTTCATTTAGCACCTCACTCGGTCGTAGATCATTATGAATGATTTTAAATTTAATTGATTCGTAAACGGTCTGTTTTTTATCCATATAATAATCGGATCCTTTACTTTCGCGATGATATCGTGGCGACCAGGACGTGGTTATTTTTAACGCCCGGCTATACAAGAAGCCAACAAATTGTGATATATCAACATAACTGTACTTTAATATTCGGTCAATTAGAAAACCTGAAATTATAAATTTGGAATTATAAAATCTGGAATTTTTACCATGAAAAAAATTGTTGAATGCGTTCCCAATTTTTCAGACGGCAGAAACAAGGAAGTAATCCGGCAAATTGCGGATGCCATCGCCGGAACACCCGGATGTCAATTGCTTGATGTCGATCCGGGAAAATCCACCAACCGAACCGTTTACACCTTTGTGGGGGATCCGGAGGCCGTGGTGGAAGGGGCGCTAAACGGGGCCAGGGTTGCCCATGAAACCATCGATATGGGCCATCATACCGGCGAGCATCCGCGCATGGGGGCCATGGATGTCTGCCCCTTTATTCCCGTTGCCAATGTGACGATGGCCGAATGTGTGGCCATCGCCGAAACCTTTGGTCGTCGTTTGGGAGAAGAGCTGGGCGTTCCGGTCTTTTTATACGAGCATGCCGCCAAGGCGGATTATCGTCGCAAATTGCCCGACGTCCGCCGGGGAGAATACGAGGGATTGGCCAAGCGTTTGAAGGATCCCCAATGGAAACCCGATTTCGGTCCTGCCGATTTCGTGCCGTCCTGGGGAGCCACCGCTACCGGGGCTCGCATGTTTTTGATTGCTTATAACGTCAATCTCCTGGGGACGTCCAACCAGGCCCATCGAATAGCGTTAAACCTGCGTGAAGCCGGGCGCGGGCCGGAACAACCCGGTCGTCTCAAGATGGTAAAGGGGATGGGTTGGTTCGTGGATGAGTACAACCTGGCCCAGGTGACGGTAAACATCAATGATTATACCGTCACACCCTTACATGTTGTCTTCGAAGAGGTAAAAAAAGAGGCGGCGGCGTTAAGCGTTGGTTTGGCTGGGTCGGAAATTGTGGGTGTGGTGCCGTTGGCTTCCATTTTAATGGCGGCCGACTACTACATAGAAAAAGAAAATTTGTTGATCATTGATGAAGATCAGAAGGTGCGCCTCGTTATCGAACGCCTGGGACTCAATTCCGTGGCGGTGTTCGATCCTAACGAAAAAATTATCGAATACAAGATCGCCGAACCACCCGATGAGCCCCTTGCCAGCCTGCCGTTGCGAGGTTTCATTGAGTCGGTCGCCGCCCGGACTGCGGCTCCCGGAGGGGGATCGGTTTCAGCTACGGCGGCAGCGATGGGGGCCGGACTGGGTGCGATGGTGGCCAATCTTACTTATGGGGTCCGCCGATTTGAAGACCGCGATGCCCAAATGCGCCGGATCATTCCGGTGTTAAATACCGTCACCCAACAATTGATCCCCATGATCGATGCGGATACGTCGGCATTTGAAACCTTCATGGAAGGGCTGCGGATGCCGAAGAATACGCCCGAGCAAAAAGAAAGCCGGCGGGAAAAGATGCAGGAAGGGTTGAAACAGGCCGCTCAGGTACCTTTGAAAACAATGCGATTGGGCGACCAGGCCTGGGATGCGATGTGCGATGCCGCCCAATTCGGGAATCCTGCCTCAAAATCCGATATTCAGGTCGGCGCGAAAATGCTCGAAAGTGGTATATGGGGCGCTTATAAAAACGTGCTGATCAACCTTGATGGCATCCATGACGAGGCGTTTTGTCTTGAACTTCGCCATGAAGCCGACGCCCTTATTGCCCGTGCCGAACAAATGCTTGCCGATGTATTGAAAATAGCGGATCGTCAATAACTACCCACGTCAATAGACAACCAAAGGACCCAAATCAGGTGTTCAATGCGGCCCCATCAATCCCCAACGACCGCATTTTGGCCCGCGTCGGCCGCCCGGTTTCATCCCACCCCATTGACACGTAAAATTCAGCGATCATTTGACCCAAATGTTCCCTTGTGAGTGGCATGTCTTTGTTGTCAAAAAACATCGCGGGGAGTTCGTCCGTGCATTTCCCGGGGGCGTGCCGCAAGTTAAACAGACGCTCTAAGGCCGCAATACGCTCACCGGCGGTAAAGAGATCCTGGGCACCAAACGATCGCCCGGTTACGGCGGTTGCAAGCCGGGCCTCTTCTATCAAGTCGAAAGCCCCGAGCAGGGAGAGGGCCGGGACTTTGCAAAGCCCCAGACTGTCGATGATAATGTTGACCAATACCGACCGCTTTACCAGATGCCCCTTGCCACCCGATTTTTTGATATCCACCGCATCGGGTGAGCCGAACGTTTGCATCGCTTTGTCCGGTGACCATCCGTATTCGATACAGGCATAGATGTTATTGTAATCCCCGCCCCGGCTCGATATGGCATATCCCAGAGCCGTCCCGAGGATGGCACTGGGATGATACGCGGTCAATTCCAGTCCTTTGGCATGGGCCGCATATTGTTCGGCGCCTTTGCCGATTATCGTTGCCGCTTGGCGAACCCCTTGGGCAAGGACATTCCCAAATCCCTCACACGCGGCGATTTGGCGGATCAGTGTCTCCATGGCCCGGCCGTTACCCCAGGACAGGTCCAATCCGCCGATCTCCCGGCGGTATAAAATGCCTTGCTCGAACAGATCCATGGCAAAAGCGATGGTCGAAGCGGTGGACGTGGAATCAAGACCCAGGCGGGAACAAAGGTTATCCAAGTGCACAATGGTTTCCAGATCGCTCAAGCCGCACTTGGCGCCTAAATTAATCATCGGTTCAAATTCGGGGCGCGTGGCTTGCCACGCATCAGGTGTACCCTTTTTAAACTCGAGGTCGGCTTTACATTGCACCGGACAGCGAAAGCATCCGCTGGAACGAACAATGTTTTCCCCCAGCAGGTTCCCATCCACCTTGTCTATGGGGTCAAAATGAGTGCCGCGATAGTTTTTCGTCCCCATAATGCCCATATCGTGGGCCCATTTGACGTATCCGGCGCTACCGTATTTTGAAAAAATTTTATAATCACCGGATTGTTTTACTTTTAACGCATATTGTTTAACGGCATTTGCGGCTGCAGTGGATGAGGCGGCAAACGGTTTTTGGCGCCCTTTCGCAATAACAATCGCCTTTAAATTTTTGGCACCCATCACGGCACCCAGACCGGTTCGGCCGGCCGCATGATCTTTACCGCTGATAATACAGGCGAAGCGGGCCCCGTTTTCGCCGCCGGGACCGATGGTCAGGATTTTAAGACGATCATCGTTTAGGGTCGCTCGAATGCATGTCTGCGTTTCAAAGGCATCCAGGCCCCATAAAAACCCGGCGTCGCGTATTTCGCATATATTATCGGAAAGATACAGGTAGACGGGACGAGATGCTTTGGCGCGAATGACAATACTTATAAAGCCGCAGGATCGCAGCCAGGCCCCGACATATCCGCCCACATTGGAGCTCCCCAAAATGCCGGTCAACGGCGACAGGGCGTTGATGTGCAACCGGGACGCAGTCGGCGCGGCAGTGCCGGTCAACAACCCGCAGGATAGCAACAGGATATTGTCTTCAGACATGGGATCGGTGCCGGCGGGTAGATGGTTGAACAGGTACCACACATTAAGCCCCCGACCGCCCACACACCGGTCGAGGGTTTCAACGGGGAGTGATTTTTGAATAGATGTTCGTGTTGTCAGGTTGACGTGAAGTATCTGTCCGATCTCACTCATAAAAAAAACGAGCCATTTACCCGCCCCTTACATAAAATAAGTAAGAGACCTTTGAAAGCCCCGATGTCGGCGTTAGATTTCAAAGGTCTCATTTAAGGACGCGCCGTTTTGCGCTGATTTATTTACTATTATACCGAAGAAGCAAGGCGCATCCCCCTGGTTCTGCTTGGTGACGGTAATTTCACTATCGAAGGCCAACTGCCTTCACAGGCTAATCTCAGATCCACCTGCTGTCAATCCATACTCAGCCCTGTAACGACGTAGCGCCATCGGGTAAATGGGTAAACCAAAGCGCACGATCAAGGTGTATTATTTTTTTGTCGATTAGAAGGGCTTTACTGGCCTCGTCCGCCGTAATATTTTGAATTTGCGGTGGGTTTGTTACCGGTTGTCCGTTTATGTCGGTAAAAGAAACATCCCATTCACCCGTGGTTTTCTCAATTCTGATATTGATGTAGTGACTCGTACCCATTCAGCCTCCGTTTTAAGTCAGTTCATTTAGCTGTCTAAGTCTCTGTATCGGGATTTACCGGCCTAGCACGCTTCTCTTAATCCATGGGAACCACCTCCCTACTTTGAAATTAGAACGCACAGGTAAGTTTCAATATCACCTGACGATCCGGGAGTACCCGTGGGTTTTCCGGATCGGTGTCCTGAAAGCTGAAGGATTTGTCCAGGAGATTTTTGGCTTCCAGAGTGATGATACCGTAGCGCTTGGGCAGCCGGTAGGAAAACGATGTGTCCAGTACCCAAAAGCGATCATCACCGGGCTCAACCGCCGGCCCCGTGGGGCCGAAAGTGACAAACCGGCCATCCTGCTTGATATGGGTGGCGGTAAAGGTGGCGCTCATTCCGAGGGGATGAAAATAACGGATACTTAAAGGAATACGATGGGTGCGTAATTTCGTAAATTGCTGCGGACCGGTTAACCTCCCGGTTTCATCTTCACGATCAAAGCGTTCGTAAAGATATTCGCCGTTCAAGACCAAGCGATCAGACGGCGTCCAATAAAGATAACCGCGGCCCTGCTTCTCTTCAAAGTCTTCAATTTGTACGCTAAAGCCCGAGGGATCAGCCTGAACCAATGGCACATTCAAGTTCCGGGCGGTCCACTCTACGCCCGCGAAAAGGTGGGTGAATATTTGCTGATCCGCGGCCAGCCCATAGCGCCATGTATCCTCCCCGATGGGTCCGGAAAAAAATTGGTTGAAACCGGCTACCTGGGTGGGTTCGAGAGTGGGATTGATGTCCTTTCTGGATCCCACGACCTTGGTGATTGTCCGAAATGCGGCGCCGCGTAGCGTGGTTCCGGAAAATGGCGTCCAGATCAGTCCGAATTTCGGATTGAATTGTTCGAAGTCTTTGGTACCAAAGCTATCGTACGCCCCTTCGAGTTCAACGGCACTTGCCCCGAGCGTCACATTCAGCTGTTTAAAAGGATCGAAACGGGCATAAACATAAGCATTGGAAACGTGAAAATTTTCATCAGTTGGGGGAGAAAATGTACTCGTGATACTTTCATCGACGCGGCGGTACCCACCGCCGGTATCGAGCTGAAACCGTTTGGAGCGAAACAGGTGGCGAATTTCTCCTAAAGCGATATCCTGATCGAGACCGACATCGAACCGACCGGGGATGGACGTATCGCTTTCGATATTCTGCGACGTAAAAGCGGCGATCAGCTCGGAACCCGGTCTAAAGCGGTGGTGAAGACCCAGTCGAAGCGTGTCGATTTCATCGGTTTGCCGCTGATTGGGATCGAAGTCATCGGTAAAGGTGAGTTCCAAGTCACCACGTTCATTATCCGTATGGCGGTATTCGGCCTGAAGGGAGGTGTCGGGTGTCAAACCGATCTTGGCAAAGGCATTGTAAAAATCCTGCTCCTGATCGTTGTTTTCGCGGAACCCTTCGGTCTCGTAGTGGTATTGTCCGAGGCTGTAAGACCATCGTCCCCAAACGCCGGACTGGGTAATTTCATCGCCCCGGGTATTATTAGAGCCCGTTATTCCACTGGCTTGAAGGCTCAGCCGATTGCGATTAAACAGCGGATTGAATTCATTGAAAGTGGTGCTCGACGCACCCGTTCCTTCCAGTACGGATAGATTGCTTTGGTTTAATTGGGGATGTAACGGGTTGATTTGAACCGGCTGGAGGAGCTGGGATTGAAACAGTTCGCTGAGACGGGCCTCCTCATGTCGGGGCAACTTGGCATAAACATCGGCCAGCAGCCGATGGGCCGAATGGTTGGCCGCGTCGGTGTTGACCGATTTCCACCCTTCCACCAGAGCCAACTGCTCAAACCCCAGATCGCCGTAAATACGCCCCAACGAGGCGCTGCGGGCGGCAAGGTCTTCGTCGAGCAGCAGTTTGGATCGATAGACGGCCCGGTTGTCATTTTTTTCAATGGACTCCTGGAGATCAAAAAAGGCCGCCACCGGCCGGTTTTCGGTCTGTTTGCGAATGGCATCATAAAAATAGGGTGTGGGATCGTTGGGGTCGAGTTCTTTGGCTACACCGTATTGCCGCCCGGCCATGTGACTGTTTTTTTCTTCATAAAAGGCCTTGCCAAGGTAGCTGCGGACCAATGCGTTCCCGGAGTCCAGGCCAGCGGCGATTTCGATTTGCTCCCGGCCGTCGGTCAGATTGCCGTTTCGGATGAGGGCCAGGCCCAGTCCAAGCCTCGGCAACGGGTCGGCCTGATCCAAATCAATGGCTTTTTGGAAAGCCGCCCTGGCCTCCTTGATTTTAATCCGGGATATATGGGCAAACCCCAAAACCGTTTGGGTGCGGCTGATGTCCGGAGATAGGGCCGCTGCGTTTCTAGGCAGCGGTCAGGGCGTTTTTTTGATACCCGCCGGCCAGCCACAGTTCGGATAGCCTGGCCCAGGCCAGGGCATCTTGGGGGTGCTCGGCCACGGCGGATTCCATGGTGGCGCGGGCCCCGTCAATATCAAAGAAGGCCTGCTGCACATATCCTTTGGCCATTTTCACCGCTGATGAGGCGGGGTTATTCGCCAAGGCTTTTTCGGCCAGTGTACGAGCCCTCTCTTTTTGGTTTAGCGTCAGGGCGATAATCGCTTCAAGCGCCAGGGCATCGGCATGGGTCGGATCATCTTTTAATACCTGGGCAAGAATTTTGCGGGCCTCCGACACGCGACCGATGTGGAGCAGTTCACTGGCCGAATATACCGCCTGCCGGGCCTCGGCGCCTTTCCCCGTGCCGTCCGTGCCACCCGTACCACCACCCGTACCAATGGGCGGATAGTATAAAGACCATTGGACGGCATCCCTGGGACGCGCAACAGCGACCATCGCCGGCGCCTGGTCTTTTTTCGCAACGGCGGTTTGCCCGTCGGTAAGCAGTAGTTCGCCGGTACCGTTAAACGTTTTTACCTTGCCCCGAAAGACGCTGAAAAACGTTTGCTCTTTTTCCACGCGAACAAAAAACTCGGTTGATTCGACCGCACAGTTGACAAAAGGCGTCGCCACGTCGAGACTTCGGGGTACCCGGCTGAAAAAGTGGGCCGCGCCTTCGAGGAGTCGGATCAGTATGGCTTTCGATTCATCTTTGGCTTTCACGCGGATAGTTGTTTTCTCATCCAGGCGTATCACCGATCCATTCTGAAGAACCAGGGCCGCACGACCTTTTGCCAGGATGCGCACCATGTCTCCCGTGCAAAAGTGCTGTTCGGGCCGAACTTGTGACCATGTCGAACCGCCGGCGGGTTTTACTTCCACCGGCCCTTGAATGGATACAACCCGGGCGGCCCAGGGTTCGCAGTCTTCTGCGGCAGCAATTGCCGGGTCGAAGAGGACAACCAGCAAACAGATTAAAACACAGGTTTTAGAATTCCAATATTTGTGGCACACCAGACACCTTCCCTTTGTGGCTACTTTTTATATCCTATTCCTATTTTTTCCCCGTCACGATAACACTACTCCAATTGGACGCCGGCGGGTTTTGACGAAATTGACGGCATAAGCGTTCATAAAAGATCGATGGCCCATCATGGGGGTACCGGCTTAAAATGGTGTTAAAAATGCCAAGCGCCATCTCCCATGATAACGCCATGTATGCTTTCAAACCATCCGAAAACATGTGGGTTAACGCGACCTGTTGATCGGTAGCATTTTCCATGCGTGTAATCAATTCAAATACCTCCACCGGCCGTGACTTCCCGCTGAGTAGAAACGTGCCCACCCTGCGGGTTAAGAATCCGTTCACCTGCGCGAGGGCATCGGCGGAAATGAGGGTGTGGGTCTTCAGGTGTTTGTTGAGATTCTCGATCCGTGCCGTCGTATTCACCGTATCGCCGGTCGCTTTATATTCATAATGGTTGCCGGCGCCCACATTTCCAATATGGATATGGCCGTAATGAATGCCGATGCGTGTGGCAAGATTGACCGGCAGCGGACAGTTTTTCCAGAATTCGGATAATGCGGTAACCATCTGCACGGCGGAATCGCAGGCGTATTTCCGTGATGCAAGATCCGGCTCCTTGGTGGCCCACAGGGCCATCATGGAATCTCCCGCCAGGTCCGAGATGATCCCGCCGTTTTCCTGAACCGGCCTGAAAAGGACCTCAAAATAGTCATGCATCAGTTGATTGAGCGACAGAGGGTCGATGGTTTCCGAAAACGACGTATATTTTGACAAATCCGTACATATCAACGCGCCATGGGCCGAGTGGCCATCGGCAGTAACGGCCTTCTTTTCGGTCGCAATGCGGTCGACAAGGGGGGTGGGCAGGTAAAAGGTAAACGCGTGACGAATGGCTTTTCGTTCTTCATCTACATGACGATAGCGTCTGAATACACCGAGAAAATAGACCAGAGGCGTTTGAATGGCGACAATCGTAACGATTGGAAGCCAGATGCCCTTTGATTTGAAATAAAACAGGGACACGCTAAGGTAGCATAATCCAAAAAGGATCGCACCACCGGCGGAAACGATATTCGACGAAAAGTTGCAGACTGCTAAAAGAAGACAACCGCAAAGAATAAATATCCCGGCTTGCATAACCAAAGATAAGGTACGAAGCGGCCGGTTCTCCAAAATGTTGGCAAAAGCGGTTGCGGCAATCTCAACCCCGTTTAGATCCACACCGTCGGCGCGCGAATAGACCGTATAAAAACCATCGGTTTTCAGCGGCACTTCCCTCTCGGACAAACCGATGAATACCGCTTTGTTTTTAAAAGCCGAAAGATCGGCAACGACCCATTGGTTCTCGTTATGTTGATTCGTGTTATGTTGATTGTCGTTGCGGGAGATTATCTGGTGATAGGCGGTTGTTTCAATCGTTCCCGGCGGGCCGTAAAAGTTGAGGAAGCGACTGTCATCAGCCGCATACATTTGGATCAGTCGATCCAGAAGCTGTGGTGAGCCGTTTGTCGCACGATCATCATCCGAATGGCCATCTATTATGGCGTCCGCCAAGGCAGGATTCGCCTTAAAGCAATCACGAACCATCAGGACGACACGTTCAGCCCGCCCCATGGCAGACAATTGTAGATTTGTCGGCGGCAAACCGACGATGGGCGGAGCCCTTTTTTGAAGCAGGTTGACCAAGGATGGATACGCTTCCAAGGCGTACATCTGAAATGAAACGACGGGTAGCGAGGGGGCATTGCCCGCATCCGGAACAAACGCCCAATACCGACTGACCCTGACCGGGACTTTGGGAACCGGCAACGGGGCCGTAGCGACGGAGGCCTCCCGGACGATATCAATGGGTTGAACAATTTTTCGAATCTCAAACGGTTGTGAGGGTTGTGTGGCGCCCTCGGCATCGTAGAGTTTTTCGTTCTGGAGGAATTCTGCCAGAACCACATTTCCCGCCGCTTTAATCGCTAGGGCCAGGGCGCGGTCCTGGTCTTCATCGCGCGCTTCCCTGAAAACCATATCCATCGCGACGACCTTTGGGCCTGCTTTGGCGAGCTGACGCAACAATTCGGTATGGATCGACCGCGGCCATTGGTCCGGCTTGAGTGGCAACTTGAGTCGGCGGGCAGATTCGCTGATCGATGCCGATGACGGCCACCTCCGATGGTGGTGTCTGCGGCCCCCGTAAATAAAAGAGCAGGCTCAAGCCCAGGTTTTCTTCAATGTATTGTCCCGCCGGTGACAAGAAGAACAGAAATACGATTAGAAGCGTTACTGATCCCAGTAGCATGGTTTTGAAGTTATTGGGCATGATAACATTCGGTATTAGATGGATATATTAACCGTAACTTATAAATATACAGTTATAAATTAGTCGTGTCAAACAGGGTATAGACCCTGTCCGGGACGATTGCAGGTAATAATCAATTTAGAAAAATTTTGAATAAATAATTCTGATTCCAAACAGCCTTTAACCGTTTAGACTGAATGCCGCCTTTGAAATGTTTTTCATTTTTAAATGGATGAATTCATGTAGGGGCAATCCCTTGTGGTTGCCCGGTGGTATAATCGCCAAGAACCCACAAAGGGCATGAGCACCCACAAGGGGCGCCCCTACAGATGGAATCCACGTACAAAATGATAGGCGTTTTGCCACTTTTCCGATTTCATTAATACCTTCGGCAACGGGTTTCTTGATTCTTGGTTGTTACAACTTGTTACAACTTGTTACGCCGGGGAAAAGCATCGATAAAAGTTCTGCCCTATTATTCGGTTCAGAGAAAGAAAAATTCTTTCTTTTAACCTGAATCCAATTAGGAGGTAGACATGAAAACAAAACGTATCATCAAAGGGTCCCTTTTCACCGGTTTGACGGCAATAGCGGTATTGGCCATCTTAGCTGTTGTCTTCGTGGGATGCGGGCGCCGCGGTTATCATTCGACACCGGAAGAATCTACAAAGCGGCTGGAATGGTTCAGCGGCAAGATCGCCGACCGGCTCGACTTGACCACCGACCAAAAGTCAAAAGTGGAAGGACTACTGACCGAGCTGCACGAAAAACGCGGGGAAAGTCGCGATTGGCACCAATCCGTACGCCAGGATATGCTCGCGTTGGTTCGCCGGGAGAAAATCGGTCAGGACGATATCAACCGGGTGGTTGAAACGCACCGTCAGCAGATGGATGAGATGATCGCTTTTGCCGGTGACCGCGTTATCGAATTTCACGCCCTTTTGACCCCCGTCCAGCGGGAAAAGCTGGCCAAGGAAATTGAAAATCATCGACCCGGTGACCGGCGACATTGCCGGTTTAAAAAATGGTAACGCCTACAGTGGCGGTTTCCCGAAGGTGCCAAAACCTCAATGGTGAATTTCTACCCGATAACGATCTCAATTGAGGGTTTTGGCACCAACGTCATCCACGGCATTATTTTAAGAGGAGTCAAAAATGATAGATCATCCTGAACGAAAGATACGAAAGCGTTTCAACCGTTTTTTCCCAAAGAAGTTTCACTTCAGATATCTATTCATGGGCGTGGCAGGCCTGCTTATTCTGACCCTGGTACTGCAGCTAACCTGGAATGTTGTTGTCCCGGGGCTTTTTGACCTCACAGCCATTACCTTCTGGCAGGCGCTCGGGCTGATGGTTCTGTTGCGATTGACGGCTGGGATTATGGGTTTTACCCGACGCCGGCCGATGCACGCCAGGCCAATGTATTCCCGATCAGGGCGTTACAATCAACCCTTCATCGCCTGTGACAGCCATCGGGTTATTTGACAAACACCTGGAAAAAATAGTTAATGGTGTTTAGGCGGCCGAAGCGATACATTGGGATACTGCGGCTAACCTACAATTAAATAGAGTTTCAGAATGGCAGAGACACTGCTGATCATCGATGATGACGAAAAACTAAATCGTCTGTTAAAAAAATACATGGCGGATTTTGGTTTCACCGTACACGCTGCGATTCATCCCAATGATGGTTTGAAAAAGATCCGGCGCTATTCGCCGGATCTGATCATTCTGGATGTGATGCTGCCCGACATGAACGGGTTTGAAGTCTGCAAAAAGATTCGCCAGTTCAGCTCGGTGCCCATTGTGATGCTTACCGCGCGGGGTGACTTGATGGACAAAGTTGTGGGCCTGGAGTTGGGCGCCGACGATTATCTGCCCAAGCCGTTTGAACCCCGCGAGTTGGTGGCGCGAATCCAATCGGTACTTCGACGCGCTCGGACCATCGACCCCAGTCAAACCCAGACATTCGGACGGTTAACAGTGGATTTTGCCGCCCGCAACATCCAACTGGACGGTGAGCCGGTGATTCTTACCACCAATGAATTCACAGCCCTGGCCCTATTAATCAATAACGCCGGCCGGGTGATGGACCGGGATGAAATTCTTCAAACCCTGCGCGGCATGGACAGTGATGCCTTTAATCGCTCGGTGGATATCACCATGAGCCGTCTGCGGCAGAAACTCCAGGACGACCCCAAAGATCCACAGTTTATTAAGACGGTTTGGGGCGCGGGGTATGTGTTTATTGGTTAGTCCGTTTTCCGGTTGGCCGGTTGGCCGGTTTGCCGGTTTTCAACACAGGGAAAATACGATATAGACAAATTTACGACGACGAAATTGTTGATCGTACTTACCATAAAAAACGACTTACAATATTCGACCTACTCACTTGTACGTGGGAACCCACGGGCAGACCAACTAACGGGCAACCGACCGGACTAAACGGGCAAACCGATAATCACCATGCATAAAAAACCTATCAAAAAACTCTTCCATTCCGTTTTTACACGACTGCTGCTAGCCATCCTGATCGTCGGGATGGCGATCACTTTTGGTGTGATCGGCGGGTTTATGGCATTAAAAAGACACTCGCTGGTATCCCTTGATCGTAACTTGGCCGTATATTCCGATTACCTGATCGGTGAGATGGGAAACCCCCCTCGCCTCGACAAGGCTGAAAAAATTGCCAGGCGAACGGGCATGATCATCTTGTTCAAGAGTAATAATCATCATTGGGAGACCGCTGCCATCCCCAGAAACCTTCACTTGGAAAAGGTGCGCATGGTTTCGCAAGAACCGGGTAGGGAGATCGGCTTTTACCGTGGGCACCATATCGTAAGCATTACAAAAGAAAGGAACCGGTTGACCTTTATTCTCCCTTGGGGAGGCAATGGCCACAAAGCAATGGGGCAGTTATTTGTTACCATGGCAGCTATTTTTGTGGCTATTTTAACTGCCGCATATTTTTATCTTCGTCGCGTATTAAAACCGATTCGCCAATTAAAAAATGGGGTTGAAAAAGTGGGTGCCGGCGACCTCAGCCATCGGGTTCCCTTAGGACGTAATGATGAATTTCACGACCTGGCGGCAGCCTTTAACCGGATGGCGAAACGGCTGGACGCATTGTTAAAAACCAAGGAGCAGCTCCTTTTGGATGTCAGCCATGAGCTTCGATCTCCGCTGACCCGCTTGAAAGTGGCGCTTGAATTTCTACCCGACGACGAAACCCGGACAACCCTTGCCGAAGATGTCGGTGAAATGGAAAAGATGATCACCGAAATTCTGGAAGCGGCCCGAATTCGTAAATCCGCCGCGGCGTTAAATCTTGTCCCGGTAAAACCCGCCGATCTGATTCGCGATGTCCTGCCCGATTTTACCGATCGTCGGCCGGGTGTTGTTTTTAGCCACCCTCTGGAAACCGAATTGACACTGGATGCCAGTAAAATTGAGACGGTGATACGAAACCTATTGGATAATGCGCTAAAATATTCCGCCCCCGATGGTGACCCTGTGGCCATTTCTATGGAAGTCCAAGCAGATGATTTAACGATCACCATCGAAGATAAGGGGATCGGCATTGCCGCCGACGACTTGCCCTTTGTATTTGAGCCCTTTTACCGGGCGGATGATTCCCGTACCCGTAAAACCGGTGGTTATGGGCTGGGACTGAGCCTTTGCCGGACTATTATGACTGCTCATGGGGCGACGATTGATATTCATAGCCAAGTGGGCCATGGGACCCAGGTTATTTTGTGTTTTCCGATGTCGGACGAAGTCTGATGTGGGTCGTTATATCGGCTGATTCTTACCTAATATTTTAGCAGATTCGTTCCCCGGCCGTTTTTCAAAACAACACCTCTCTCACACAAATCCTATTTTCAAATATAATGAGCACTCAACCCATTGACGCTGGGAAACAATTCCTGGTAACAACAGGTGTGAAAAAATACGATCAATCGTCGAAATGTTGAAATAGAGATGCTGGCTTAAAAGGTTGGGAAACAAATCATGAAAAAATGGCAATGCACGGTATGTAATTATACTCATACCGGAGATCAGCTTCCCGAAAGCTGCCCCGTATGCGGTGTGTATCGAGATTCTTTTAAATTGTTAGAAAGCGATGAAGAAGAAGGCGACCCCGAATCGGAAGACCCTACCGGGGCGGCATTAGAAAAAAACAAACAGCAAAAATGTTCCGTATGCGGTTACATCCGGCGAGATGGCGACCCGAAGGACGCCTGCCCGGTATGCGGGGTCGCTGCCGATAGTTTTCGGGATATCACGGCTTCATCCACACCCGCTCAAAAGCGCGACGCCGAACCGAGTGGTGATACGCCTGAGTCCGACGCTGTCGAAAAAAAATGGAAATGCACGGTTTGCGGATATATTCATACCGGCCCGGAGCCTCCGGATAAATGCCCGGTCTGTGGGGCTGACCGTAGCCTTTTTATCCTCCAGGAACCGGATGAATCGCCGGCTGAAAAAAAACCCGCTGGCCCGGTTGTGGGAAAGACAACGCCAGATGATATCCCGCCTGCGGGTGGCCCGGCTCCCGTTGATGCAGGGCTCACGTCGGAACCTTCGCAGATATCAGGCATCTATACGACCATCACCACTCAGATGTCCAAATTGCACGGGCATCCCATCACCGTCCATATCCCCAACGGGGTTTTGCCGGTCGCCTTTTTGTTTTTTCTTATGGGCATTCTATTCGGTAGCGATACCTTGTTACAAGTCTCCCATTATAATCTGGTCTTTGTGTTGATTTCCATGCCCCTGGTGCTCTTTTCCGGTTACAACGACTGGCAGATACGCCTGGGTGGCGCCATGACCAAAGTGATCAAAACCAAGATGATTTGCGGCGCAATCGTTACGGCATTGTCTTTGATCCTGGTGTTATGGCGCTGGATCAACCCCCATGTAGTCGAACAATGGTCTTCCGGGCGGTTTATATTTTTAGGCCTGTTCGCCGTTGCCCTCGGTGCGGCAGCGTTGGCCGGGTTTTATGGCGGGAAGCTCATCCGATTTCCCGGCGATGATAAATTCTGATGGCGTCGTAGAAAACCCCAAGGGCATTTCCTTCGGGGCACCATCAGTGTGTGTTGCGATTTTAATTTATCTCACAAAACGAAATAAACCGAGCCTTGATCTTGGCCATTTTTCGAAACCGCCCGCAATTGACCTTTCACACGATTTTCAACTTTGAATCCTCATGATTGCCCTGGCAGAAAAGGGAAAAGGGACCTACGTTCTTATCCTCCGGTTGGAAGAACTAGCCAGGATTCGAATCGGGAAGCTAGGCATTTTTACCTTTAACCCTGGACATTATGTTTACGTTGGCAGTGCCTTCGGTCCCGGCGGGTTGGGCAGTCGCGTGGGGCGGCATCGCAAAGTCGGTAAAACCTGCCATTGGCATATTGATTACCTGCGTCGACGGTGTCGGCTGACGGCGGTCTGGTATATGGTGTTACCCGTTCGTCGCGAACACGATTGGGCTGACATTTTATTGAAAACCAAAGGCGCATCGATTCCGGTGCCCGGTTTCGGGTCTTCGGATTGTGAATGCCTTTCCCACCTTCTTTGTTTTAAATCTGCTCCTATCCTTACTGTCTTCAAAAAAAATCTCGACAACCTATTTCCCAATGATCCTGTGGTTCAAGATGCATCCAGGTGGTCCTTAATAAAATCCGAACCATTGATAAAAAGCGGCTTGTGACGTTTTAAAAATTTGGGACTTCTTATTTTGATTTTTGGACACCGTTGCTTTTATTATAAGGTAACCTCAGACGCCATGCCTGGTTCATATGAACCACTTACACCACCAGAAGTGGTTCATATGGACCAGGTGCATGGTTTCACATCATTTTTTCCGTCCTCAATTATCGGTCTTGTGATTGACCGGGCCACCTTCCTGTTTCAAATCATTATAAATCCGAACACCTGATCTCTAAATCCAAATAGTACCCGGCAGCACCGCTAATTGGCATAGGAATTGCTAATTCAAGTCCGTCATACAGTTCACAGGAGCCAAATGACGAATGAAAATGAACGCACGAAACAGAAAACCTAAAAAGCAAAGCTATTGGCCGAAAAATTATTCATGAAGGGGAGTCCTTTACGAAGAAATAGATATATTGAGGAGTTGTAATGATTGGTCAGGTTGAATCTCAGGTACAAATCTACACAAAGGCGCAGCACCCATACCTGGAAATAATTTGCATCCCCCCTCTCATCCTTGTTCACCGACTCTCTTATAATCTTATAGGTGCTTTATTATCAGGAAAAGAAAATAATTATTGGAAGAGCCTTACCTGTGCCTGGGATTTCAGCATTCCTTACATCCCTGTATTTATCCTGCCATATTTGTTTGCCTGGGTTTACCCTCTGTTCATCCTGATCTACTGTGTTGTTTGCGGCACATACAATCACCAGGCATTTCGGTATTTCTATCTTAGTATCCTGGCAATGACCGGCCTGGAATGTCTCATCTGGTTTAACTTTCCAGCCAGTATCATGATACGGGTTCCAGTTGAGGTACTGGCTGATCATGGGGTGCTCGGTTCGATGACAGCGTATGTTTACGAACGGGCAACGCCGTGGAATGTTTTCCCATCAGCCCATATTGCCACTGCTTATCTTTTCTGGTTGCTTTCGAAACATTTTGCCCCGACCAGGCAACGCTGGTTGTTTTTGTTTATCTTTATCCTGATAACACTCTCGGTGCTTTTTGTAAAAAATCACTATTTAATTGATATTGCGGGTGGAATGGCGATTGCTCATCTAGTGTATTACGTTGTTTTTTTGCCTGCCTTCAAAAGAAAAATTCTGCACGAAATATCGACCTTTACCATCATTGGATTTAACTGTGTTGTTTTTGCCCTTGTTGCATCCTGCTATCGAATAATCCTTTTTTGATCATGGAAATAATTGGACACAAAACCCAAGCTTTACTTGACCTCTGGTCTTTTTGCCACTTCTTCACTGGAATAGCAATCGGCAACCTAACCACCAGGGTGTTTGATGACAGGGTGAAAGACCCAAGTAACTGTCCCGGACATAAAAATGTCTTGTTCTCATTGATAGCTATACTGATTTTGGCCTATGCCTGGGAGTTTTTTGAGTTGGCTTTGGAATCGGGTTATGCCGGGCCATCTGTCTCTTATTGGTTCCAGGGGCAGGAACACTGGCTGAATCGTTTGGTTAGTGACCCATTGCTGGTGCTGATTGGTTATGCCGTCGGCTACAGATTTCAACGATTGATCTGGCCAGCACGAGTCATACTGCTTGCCTGGCTTTGGATGTTTGTATTTATTTTGCCAAACAGTATGGCATATCTGCAATAAAATTGAAAAATGGCTTGAAAAAAATCACATCACCCTCAAATATTATTTTAATATTATAAGACCTTATAACATATGGAACGGATTGTTAAAAATCTTCGCTTTGTGTTTTTCTCGTTTTTATCTATTGCAATAATAGTCGTTGGTTATTCATTGTTTTTCCCAAAACGGTTATTAGCTGTTGACCAGGCAAGATTGCTTTTCGAGTCAGCCATCATAAAAGGAGTATGCTATAGCACGATTGGAAAAGAATATGTAGATGATCGTAATAATCCAGTAGAAGGCCCAACGGATATATCGCTTAAAGAAACAACTTCTTACCGTAATTTTTTAGAACCAGGCGATGTCTTTTTCACAAGCACCAGACGGTATGTTGGCAGTATGATCGTTCGGGGAAAATGGAAACATTCAGCAATTTATTTAGGTACCCGAGAAAAGTTGGCCGCTACATTTGGTGAGGATAGTCATCTATATAGCAGCATGGAAAGATATTTTGTCCGGGGCGATGAAGATTTAATTATTGACAGTAGTCCTCTCGGAATCGGAGTCCAGGTCAGGGACTTTAGCGAGTTATCCAATTTGAGCCAAGCCTCATACTTACAGTCCGTTACAGCATTCAGGCCTAAAATATCATACAAGCAAAAGGAATTGTTTATAAAAAGCGCCTTTGATCAGGTCAGCAAAGAGTATGATTACGATTTGCTGACCTATAATTCCGACGCGATATATTGTTCTGAGCTATTATTCTTCGCCTTTGACATAATAGGGATTGATCTTGAAATATCTCATAAAATTGTTAACCGAATGGTTCTAATGCCAAGTGACATTGTCAGATTTCTTGCAACCAAGGGGGTTCCTGCTAATAAATTTGCCTTTTTGTTTTTTGTTGAGAAGGAAAGATACGAAATCGTCGAAAGGTCGTTTGAGGAAATACTATAGTTTCTCTTGACCCTCTAGTAAATTTAATTACATGAATGTTGAATTGTTACGATTATGAAATACTATGTGATGAGTGCCAAGACATCGGTGACATAAAATGGCATTCGTATCCCAAAACCCATTATTACCCAATGTGGTTTTGAAGACGAGGTAGAGATATCCATTCAAAACAATGCCCTCATTGTAAAATCACTCAAATCTTCTCGTAAAAACTGGGATGATGCTTTTAAAAGAATGGCTGCCGATGGTGATGATAAAATGTTGGATTCAGAAACATCTATCACAACGGAATGGGACGAGCGTGAGTGGGAATGGAAATAAAAAGGTTTCAAGTCTATCTTGTCAATCTTGATCCAACCACTGGGCATGAAATAAGAAAGACGCGTCAAACCGCTATACCCTCCCTGAAAAGGGTCGGGTCGTAACCGAGTTACAAGCGCAGGGACTTTTTCAATACAAAGAGCTGGTTATCCCACCCTGGCGATTGATTTATAGAGTCGCTAAACGAAAAAATCTATGCTATCAAAATATTTGTAGCAGATTATCATAGAACAAATCTTTTGAAACCATCGCTGTAGTAAATGGGCTGCTTAAAAATAGCAATTATTGGATGGGCACAAGTTAGGTTTTTGGGTATAATTTGTCCAAATCTTGCCAGTTATTTTGAAATATGTTTAATATACTGAAAACTTGATAGAACTGTCTCTTCGCTCCAGTCCTATCGGGGCGCGGTTGAGCAGACCGAGGCTCGCGAAGCGCAGCCTATCAATGCGGTTCGAGTCAGTCAGGCTTGTTGCTCAACCTCCCCCTGTTAGGCGTAAACCTCTACGAGGTCAAATAAAAATATCCCTTTTCAAACAATCGATTGGATCCAAATCCCTAAAACGGAACATACGGGTCCAGGCCCAGGTTCAACCCTTGATTATTCTCCAGATATTTGCAATCCAAGTGAAGTCACTTTTGAAAAAAAATGTTTAACAAGGAAAATATCAATGAACGATATCAATGTTGCGATTGTCAGGTTTGAAAAAAACAGGGAAACAGTGAAAAGGGCCGTGCAAAGTGTGGATGCTTTTGAACACCTTCCCCGAAATGCAAAAGTAGTGATAAAACCCAACATTGTTGTCTGGCTGGATTCACCATATCCCAAATGGGGGGTGGTAACATCCTCCACGATTATGGAAGAAACCGTCATCCTGTTAAAGGAGTACGGGGTCACAGATATTTCTATTGTTGAGGGCAGCCTTCAGATGGTTCCCGGAGCAAAACAGCTCGGGCAAAAATCTTTTGAGGGGCTTGGATATACGAAATTAAGGGATCGATATCGCGTCAAGCTTCTGGATGTATGGGAACGACCCTTTGAAAAAGTAGAGATCGAGGATGGGCTTGATCTCAAAGTGAATGCAGACCTTCTGGCATCAGATTTTCTGGTTAATCTGCCGGTGTTAAAAACCCATGCCCAGGTAAAAGTAAGCCTTGGGATTAAAAATTTAAAAGGGTTTTTAAATGTGAGCTCCCGGAAAAAATGCCACAATTCAGATGAAGATAAAGATCTGGATTACATGGTTTCAAAACTTCCAAGTCTGTTGCCTGCTTCAGCCACCATCATTGATGGCATCTATACACTGGAACGGGGGCCGTCCTTTGACGGTAAACCAAAGAAAAGTGATCTTGTGGTTGCCTCATCAAATTTTCTTGGCGCGGATATGGTGGGTGCTCGCCTACTGGGCCATGATCCGAAAGACATCCCATATCTTGCCCGGGCTGCATCAGATATGGGGGTTGCCACTGATCTCAGCGGGATTGAAGTAAAAGGGGAGAGAATTGATGAGGCGGCAAGCTTCCATCATTATACATTCCCGTATAATGAAAATAACACCCTGCCTTTGAATATGAAAAAAATGGGGATCAAAGGAATTAAATTTCATAAATATGATACCACTTTATGTACCTATTGCTCACCTTTGATCGGCATGCTGTTGACCATCATTGCCATGTCTTACAAGGAACCTTTCGATGATGTGGAGTTTTTAACAGGTAAGCGGTTAAGGCCCTCACAGGACTGTAAAAAAAGTATTTTGGTGGGGCAATGTATGTGTGCGCACAATAAAAAACATGAAGGACCCCAGGAAATTGTTAAAATAAAGGGGTGTCCGCCTGATCCTAAATCAACGGCACTGGCCTTGAAAGGTATCGGTATTGATGTTGATCCTTCATTTTTTACCAATTTCGATATGGCAGGTACCTTTATGATGGAGCGGTTTAAGAACAAACCTGAGTTTGATGAATCCTACTACACGATTGAATAGGTGGGCTTTTTTGGGGGAGAGAATAAATGACAAAATTTATCAGCAAAAGAAATCTACAGTTTTTGATAAAAGAAGTTTTTGTAACCAAAATATTGGCAACGCATGAATACTACAGCGAACATAATGAAAAAATGTTTGATATGGTGATTGATGAAGCCCTGAAACTTGCTGTTAAACTCATGTATCCGTGTCTTGATGAAATGGACAAGAATCCGCCGAAACTTGTTGATGGCGAAGTAAAGGTGCATGCGGCTGTAAAAAAAATCATGAAGGAATTCGGCAAAGGCGGCTGGATTGGATCGGGTTTCTCTAAAATTCATGGGGGTGACCAACTCCCATTTGTTATAAAAGGAGCAACCAGTTTTATTTTTGCTGCTGCGAATTATTCAGCAAGTGCATATCCCGAACTGACCACTGGTGCCGCAGAACTGATTACCTCTTTTGGCAGTCATGCGCTGATTGATACCTATGTACCGAAAATGCTTAAAGGCAATTGGCAGGGCACCATGGCATTAACCGAGCCACAGGCGGGCAGTTCTTTGTCTGATATTATCACCACAGCTTTCCGAACAGATAACGGGTATTTTAAGATCAAAGGCGTGAAGACCTTTATTTCTGCGGGAGATCATGATGGTGTTGAAAATGTGATTCACCTGATGCTGGCAAGAATTGAAGGTGCGCCTTCCGGTGCAAAAGGGATTTCTTTATTTGTGGTTCCTAAAATGAGGGTGGGCTCAGATGATTCTCTTGTTCCCAATGATATCACAGTGGCCTCTATTTACCACAAACTGGGTTATCGGGGAGCGCCTGCAACTGAGTTATCTATGGGGGAAAAGGATGACTGCCGCGGATGGCTTGTCGGCATAGAGAATAAAGGCCTGTCACACATGTTCCAGATGATGAATGAGGCCAGAATTCTAGTGGGTCTGGCATCTTGTGCCATTGCATCCGCTGCGTATTATGCCGCCCTTGATTATACTGAAAACAGACGCCAGGGAAGACCGATTGCTCAAAAAGATCCATTCATTGATCAGATTCCTATCATTGAGCATACAGATGTTAAACGAATGCTCCTTTTTCAACGATCTATTGTGGAGGGATCCTTATCATTAATCCTTCAATGCTGCATGTATGCAGATTTAATAAAGGTGACAAAAGGGGAGGAAAAAGAGAAATATGGGCTGTTGCTTGATCTTTTAACACCGGTTGCAAAAGCATTTCCTTCAGAACAAGGCATTATTTCTACAAGTACAGCCATACAATGTTTTGGTGGTTATGGATATTGTGAGGATTTCCCGGTTGAGCAATATATGAGGGATGTTCGTATCCATGCGATTCATGAGGGGACAACCGGTATACAGGCCCTGGATCTTCTGGGAAGAAAAATGGTGATGGAAAATGGAAAGGCCGCCTTTTTGTTTGTGGACGAGGTTAAAAAGACCATCGATACGGCATTGGAAGTACCGGAACTTGAATTTTTTGCAAATCAACTTGCTAACACGATGAAGGCGCTTGAGAAAGTAGCGGGGTTCCTAACTACTGCATATGGCAAAAAAGGTGTGGATGTCTATCTTTCCGATGCAACACTTTTTCTTGAATTTTATAGCCGGATCGTCATTTCATGGCAGTGGCTGATCCAGGGCATTGCATCTAAAAAAGCGTTAGCCGGAAGTTGTTCAAAAAAAGACAGATGGTTTTATAAAGGCAAGGTTTTTACCATGAATTATTTTTTCAGGTATGAACTGCCAAAGGCTGATAGCCTGGCAATTCGGTTAATGGATACAGATAATTTGACAGTAGAGATGAAGCCTGAATACTTTAAGGATTGAAATTGAACTAAAAACCAATTTTATTGGTACCGCACTTGAAGGTGATGTGAGTTGTGTGGCAAAATTGTTGCACAAAGGCCGGACAACACAGGTTTGGGATGCAGAAGTGGGTGTTGATGAAACAGGCAGGACGATCGCCCTATTTCGTTGTACCCAGATGATTCTTTGGCCGAAGGAATTACGACTAGCCGCCGTACCCAATACCGGTTAAGTGAATATAAATATGACCAAGAAACTGACTATTACTGTAAAAAAGTTTGATCAAGAGCGACAGAGCTTCTCCTTAACAACTGTCATATATCCCGTTGTTTTGTTGACGCTTTTCTCGCTTTTATGCATCACAAAAACCAATCATAAAGATCACCTGAGGATGCTAATATTTGTCGGCATTTCTATAATTCCAGCGGTAACTATCCTTGGTTGTCTATGGTATTTTCTAAAACCAAAAAAGACGGGGGCCTTTTTATTTCTAAGTTCAGTGATATCCATACCTCTTTTGCTCTTAGGAAGGGTGGTCATGAAAAAGGGGGTACATCTATTTGTAGATAAGGGGGTAAAATGGGGCCCCAATTTTTGGACCAATCACGGCGGTTTAGCGCACTATATAAATAATGTAATCACCGCTTTGCTTTTGACTTGTTACTTCTCCATCCCATATTTTTTAAGCATATGGATAGCACGGGAAACCAGATTATCATTTAAAAAGACGTCGATCATCGGTCTATGGGTTTTTTGGATATCCGCATCGTATGTTTTAGGTATTACTCTATTTACATCTGGCTTAAACTAGAGAGCCCTTTCCAGGGCTGCGCCGAAACTTGTATTGTTCAAGAAGGAGATAAAATTGACCACCTACCTGGTTCGCCTGACCGGTCAAAATTTCTTGATGGATAGTGATGAAGGGCCGATAAAGAAGCGGTTTTCGGCAACCAGGCTCGTGGAGGCAGTGAATCCAAAGCAGGCCGAAACGATGGCTCGTGATTTGGTTGGCAAAGATCCCCGGCTTCAAGACACGGTGTTGAACGACGCTTCAGACCCACTCATGATCACCATTGAGAGCGTTGGCGAAGTGCCCGCGATGGCGTATGATGCCCAGAATCGTGCGAATGCGCTCATCTGGCAAGATGGTGGCGCTAAAAATTAGATCCGCTCACGGGATTGATGGGATGTCGCTCGGTATGGAAATCCAAAACGCAAATTGTTTGTCTGAAAATAACTTAAAGGCGATAAGCCAAGGTTTAATGGCGGCCTTTAAAAGTGGCGCCTCTATTGGCTTTTTTCTCGATATAAATATAGAGACCGCCTTGAATTACTGGAAGGGGCGTCAACCATGCTGGATGGCCACGTAGGTCTTATCGTTGTCAGGGATTAAGGCCAAATTTTGGGTGCATGCAGGTCGAAAGGTGCCCCAAGGAAAACGGAAGGCATAGAGCGGATGTACAAAAATTATTCGTCATCTGACACAGAATATTGAACACTCCCGTCATCCCAGATTTTGCACTATCTCCCAATGGTGAGTGTCATGCTACGAACTATTTTTATGGAAGAGACTTATAGAATAGACACCCCGGATCACTTTTATAGTAATCGTTGAAATTTTATGAGGTATTTTTTGAATTTCTTAAAACGTTTCGCTACACCTATTCAGATTATAATGACTTTTGGGCTATTTATTCAAATCAGTATTATAGCCGGTCTGGCCGCTACTCCTGGTGTCTTTGCTGCTATGAAAATATATAAATGGGTCCTTACGCTTAATGTTCCTGAAATCGTCCGGATATTTTCAATATGTTCCTTGAGTGTAATGGCTTATTTTTCTTATATCATATGTGTGATTATTATTGTTCCTCTTATGCGCCTTTTTTCACCAGGATCTCCTGAAGGACGTTATCCTGTATATTCATCAAAGGCAATTAAATGGGCAAGCTATAATGCGCTTATTCTTATGGTGCGCTTTACTTGTATGAATTTCATTAAGGTAACACCTTTTATCAATCTTTTTTTCAGGCTCATGGGTATGAAAATAGGTAAACGAGTACAGATCAATACACCCATTATCGGCGATTCGAATTTAATTACAATTGGTGATGATACTGTCATAGGAGGCGATGTCACTCTCACGCCTCATGTGGTAGAGGGTGAAATTCTTGTTGTGGAAAGAATTCATATCGGCAGCCGTGTATCTGTGGGGCTTATGTCCGTGGTTTTGCCTGGGTGCCGAATTGGCGATGATGCGACTCTAGCGGCTAACACTGTCCTTAAGAAGGGCTCCACTGTGGGGCCAGGCGAGATATGGGCGGGAATTCCGGGACAAAAAATTGGAGAAAAAAACTAAATTATGAAATTAAGGAGGGTTCCATATGAGTGCATATCTTGTGGTTGACACCAAAATCAAAAATCCAGAGATATACGAAGAGTATAAAAAGCTCGCGAAACCAATCGCAGAAAAATACGGGGGTGTTTATCGCGTTAGGGGTGGGGCGATGGATATAAGGCAAACTGAGCTTTGGACACCCACCAGGATTGTCATTATCGAATTTCCTGATGTTAAAAGCGCACAAGCGTTTGTAGACTCAGATGAATATGCTCCGGTAAAACCGATGCGATTAAAGAATGCCGAATGCACGTTATTCATCGTCGACGGAGGGTAAGGGCGCTGAAAGATAAGGTCTGCTCACAGGATTGATGGGATGTCTCGCGGTATGGAAATCCAAAACGCAAATCGTTTGTCCGAAAATGACTTAAAAGCGTTAAGCCACGGTTTAATGGCGGCCGTTAAAAGTGGCGCTTCTATTGGCTTTCTTCTCGATATAAGTGTAAAGATCGCCATGAAATACTGGAAGGGGCGACAATCACACTTGGGTGGCCTCTTAGATCTTATCGTTGCCAGGGATCAAGGCCAAATCGTTGGGTGCGTGCAGGTCGAAAGGTGCCCCAAGGAAAACGGAAAGCATAGAGCGGAAGTACAAAAATTATTCGTCAACCCGAATTATAGAGGCCGTAGCTTAGCAACAAGGTTAATGGCGGAAGTTGAAAAGGTGTCCATTGCAAATGGGATTCAGTTGTTGGTTCTCGATACTCAAACGGGGTCTTCAGCCGAAAAATTGTATATCAAACTGGGTTGGCAAAAAGTGGGTGAGATTCCGGATTTTGCTTTATCTCCGAATGGGGAGTGTCATGCGACGAGCTATTTTTATAAACAAATATAGTCTATTCGAAATGTTATACGATTAATGCGAATATTTTAATCGAAAAATAACATTTTATATCGTATATCTCACCCATTCGCGAATAAAACCCAAGGAGCAAAAAACCATGTCTGAAACATATGTACACGAAGACATTTTTATTAAATTCCCAAGCTTTCGTCGCGGCATTGTTGTTGCCCGTCAAATGGATAATACGGGAACAGATACCCAGTTAGAGTCTCTGTTGAATGCAGCGGTGGTCAATGCGGCCTTGAATCCGATTGACCTGGCAAGCGACCCCAAGGCCGTGGCCTGGGTTGAGACCTATCGGGAGCTGGGCGTCAATCCGAAAAAATTTCCCCCCGCCCACCTGGCGCTTTTAAAGCGGGTTCAAAAAGCCGGCGTCTCCATCCCTTTTATCAGCAAGACCGTGGCGATTATGAATGAAAATTCGATCCGGGGCGCACTGCCTGTGGGTGGGGATGATTTGGACCGGGCGGGAGATACGTTGGCGCTTTGTTTCGCCAAAGGTGATGAAACATTTACCTCTATTAGTAATCCCGACAAACCCGAACGGCCCAATGCCGGGGAGGTTATCTACCGGGTGTCCGAAACCAATCAGGTGATGTGCCGGCGTTGGAACTGGCGCAACGGGTTCCAAACCCGAATCACCGAAGAGACCCAAACCATTGTCATGAATATCGACGGTCTCGGAGAAGATAGTGAGAAGCGGGCCATTGCCATTCGTGATCGTGTGGCGAGCATGCTTGAGCAATATTGTAAGGCCAAGACCGAGACGGCACTCTTAACCCCATCCGAGCCAAAATACGTTTTTTGATTGATGGCATCGCAATTCGCCTATGTCGGATAGCTTAACCTTTTCCTTTACAATAAATGGATTTATCATATGCCATCAAATATTGAGATAAAAGCTAAAATCAACGATCCTGCCTTAACCTTGAGCCTTGTCATGGCCATCGCTGAGGAGAAACAAATATTTCGACAAAAGGATACGTTTTTCCCGACGATTAGAGGACGGTTGAAACTGCGCGAGTTATCGTCTGACCGAGGGGAATTAATATATTACGAACGGCCTGATAAGTTAGGTCCGAAAAAATCACGGTATCACATATCAAAGACAGACGATCCCAAAGGGATTCACATGACCCTTGCCGCGGCGTTGGGGACGGATGGTGTGGTAAGCAAGGTCCGGCATCTATTTACCATCGGCCAAACGCGTATTCATCTTGATGATGTCGATGGGCTGGGACACTTCGTTGAGCTCGAAGTTGTATTGATTCACGGGCAAAAGGTCGCAGACGGTGTCAGGATAGCCGAAGATCTCATGAAACGACTTGGAATTCGAAAAAGGGATCTGATCAAGAAGGCCTATGTGGATCTGTTGCAGGAACAAACAGCAAACAATTAGTAAAAATGAATATCGTCACAACGACCATAGAAGACGCCCAAGATATTGCTTTTATCATAAAAGAAGGCAATAAAGACGTGGCCGGGTTATTCAACCTTAATATCGAAAATGCCCCCAAGCACCCCTCTTTTTACACGACGGACTGGGTACAATCCGACTTCAGAAGAGGTGAAGAATATTTTCTTTTTAAGGAAGCGGGCGTTGCCAAGGGGTGTGTTGCTTTTGAACAACCGGATCCTGATACGGCCTATTTAAACCGGCTCTCTGTATTACCAGAGTATCGACACAGGGGTATTGGTGCTGAATTGGTCAGGTATATCCTCGATTATTCAAAAACAAAAAATATCAAAGCGGTTAGTATCGGAATCATAGCAGAGCATGACGTCCTTAAAAATTGGTATCTGGATATCGGTTTCATCGCGGGCGATATCCAAAAATTTGAGCATTTACCGTTTAATGTTCAATATATGCGATATCAAATATAAACTATTCAAACTGCGTGCTTCACATGGATTTTACAAACGTGATACGTTGGACATCGGAGGATGCGATAGGATATTATTTACCGATTTTCGGATTGGAGGCAACGTTTGGTCGCTAAATTTTTTAGGAAATACCTTGATGCCCTGAATGAAGGTAGTTTGGAAAAGGTATTGTCTCTCTTCGATGCTAATGCCATTGTCGTTTCGCCATTGTATGGAGAGATCCCGGCTGCCGATTTTTATAGAGACCTTTTCGCGGATACGAGCCGTTCAGAAACGACACTTTTAAATATGTTCGAAGCCATGGGTGATAATGCCTCGGTGGCCTTGTATTTTCAATACAAATGGACGCTTAAGAGCGGAAAAATTGTTGAATTCGAGTGCGTCGATGTTTTTGAATTCGCCAAAGACAGAAAAAAATTTACCAAGCTAAAAATCATATACGACACAGCGCCTATTCGTGCATACTTTAACGAGAGTACGGGTAAAAAATAGAGCGTTAGGCTTACTAAAACGGCAAGGTATCTCAAAATAAATGTTAGTGTTCTTGGCAAGGCGCGAAACGGTGAAAAAGTGGAGCATACACATAGTATGTGAGCATTTTGAATCGTTTTGCAACGCCGCCAAGGGCGCTTAGATTTTTTTTGAGGTACCTTGTAGTGTCGACCTCCCACCACCCCCAAAATGAATGAGGACTATAACCATGGATAAAAAACTAATTTATCGCCTGATCACCGGAAAAGACGACGCCAGTTTCTGTGAACGCATATCAAAGTTCATTGAAGAGGGGTATGAGCTTTACGGTTCGCCTTCCGTTACCTTCAACGGGAAAGATATCATTGCCGCCCAGGCGGTATTATTTCCAAAAAGTGGCTTCGGAAACCCGTCCAGGGACCGATGACACCGTTACCCGGCTTCTTAAAATCCTCAAATAAGATAGACGGGCCTTTTTGTCTTCCGACTGTTGGGGGCGAATCGACTTGATATTCTGAGGAGCCCTAAAATCATTTTGATGAATCGTAACCGTGAAAAACAGGAATTTATCAAATGGATATGACACTGCTGGAAAAGCGAATCATCGAAGCCGAGGCATTGACACCTATTCTTCAGGCCTTTATCGAGGAACTGGGTTTGAGAAAGGTGAAGGACCTTGTGACGAATATCAACCTCAAGGCATCGGAAAAATACGGTCGGGAACTGGCTCGTCAAACAGGTTCGGTGACCCTGGCCGATCTGGCGAACGAAATTAATAAGTGGGGCGCTGGTGATTCGTTGGAGGTAGAAATATTGGAACAGACCGAAGAAAGCTTTTGCTTTAATGTCACCCGCTGCCGGTTTGCCGAGGCGTACGAAAAATTGGGGATAAAGGATATGGGCACGGCGCTTTCCTGCTGCCGGGACTTTGGTTTTATCCATGGGTTTAACCCGAAGGTCAAACTGACCCGTACTCAGACAATCATGGATGGTGCATCCGTTTGTGATTTTCGTTACACACTTTGAGATGCGCAAGCGAAAGGTTAAAAGATGAAAAAAATATTCGATGGTAAAAAGGCCTCTAAATTAGGGACCGAAAAGAACCCCGCCGTTGTAAATGTACAATCAGAAAAAAGAGTGAAAGAGTTGGAATCCGTATTTGAAAAAAACGGTTGGAAATATACAATAAATTTGGAACCGGATAACCCCGAGGATATTACAGCCTTGGAAATATTGTTGACTCCACCGAAAACCAGGGTAGCCGAAAAGAAAGTGGGGCGCAATGAACCCTGTCCTTGTGGGAGCGGTAAGAAGCATAAAAAGTGCTGCGGGCAATAAGGAAATCATATGAAAAAAGCACTCATTATACTTATTTTAATCATCATTGCGATTCCGATCCTCCTGGTAATTTTAGGCCGGATTTCCAAGTCAGGGAAAGCGGAGGGGGTGGTCAACGGGACACTGTTGAAATGCCCTGACAAGCCAAATTGTGTGTGCAGTGAGCAAAAAGAGGATACAGATCATTATATTGATCCGATCATCCTTTCCCGGGAAAATATCGCGGACACCCTGAACATTCTCAAGGAGGCTATCCAGGAATCTGGCGGTGTCATTCAAATTGAAACCGATACATATCTTTCCGCCATTTTTACCTCGCCTGTCTTTGGCTTTACAGATGATTTTGAAGCCAGGGTCGATTCCACGCAGAATGTCATCCATATTCGCTCAGCGTCTAGAGTCGGGCATAGTGATTTGGGGGCGAATAAAAAACGAACTGAATCATTAAAAGCATTATTTTTGAAGAAGGTTAATTGAAAAGAATACCAAGTCGGATATATGGATGGATTTACAGTGAGGATAAGATCTGCAACCGAACAAGATCTGGCAGAACTGTCTGGTTGGTTTGAGACCGAGTCTGATGTTAAGAACTGGGGAGGACCCGCTGTCCATTTTCCGCTGGGCCTTGAACAACTTAAAATTGATATTGCCTGGGATACTGCTGATTCTTATTCCTTGGTTGATGAAAGCAGAAATTTGCTTGGTTTTGGCCAGGCATTTTTTAAGTATGGCTGCAGGCATTTAGGGCGAATCGTATTATCCCCCAAAATACGTGGCCGGAAACTGGGTGAAAAATTGATGACGGCACTTCTTAATTCTACGAGTACGGATGGCGTACGTTTTTCACTATTCGTTTTTGAGGACAATATCCCTGCCAAGCGGTTGTACGAAAGTATGGGATTTGCAGTTCAGCCATATCCCTCGGGGATGTCAAAGATAAAGGGGTGTATATTTATGATAAAGGGCGTATAGTCAGAAGCTTACTTAAAATAAAAGGAGTAAACGCGTGATCAGAAAAGTGAGTCAATGGACTGAACAGCGTTACTCGACACCATTTTTGATAGCTCTACTACTTGGGATCCTTGGCTTCTTCTGGATGTTCAATTTTTCGTCACTGCCCATTTCCAATTCTAAATTATTTTAATGCAGATGGTTCTGGTCTTGGCTCGATATCTTCAACCCACCTCCCGGTGCCGACTAAAAAGATTATTTTGGATAGCAAACCCGAAAGGGGGAACACTTAATGGGTGATATCCCTGAAATTACGATTGAACAATTGATTGAACAGTATGAAGTCCTGCTTTTCGACGCCTATGGTGTATTGGTCCATAGCACGGGAGCATTGCCCGGCGCAATCGAGTTGTTTGAATATTTGAATCAAATCGGGAAGCCGTATTACATTTTGACCAACGATGCCTCAAAACTGCCCGAAACCGCTGCAATGCGCTATAAGGAATACGGGTTGGATCTGAGCGTCGATCGCATCATTTCTTCTGGAAGCCTGCTAAAAGCTTATTTCGCCACACATCATCTGAAGGGGGCGAATTGTATCGTTCTGGGGCCTGCCGATAGTGTTCGATATGTAGAACAAGCCGGTGGTATTGTGGTTTCTCCCGGCCAATCTTTTGACGTGTTGGTCATTGCTGATGAAGCAGGGTTTCCTTTTTTTGAAACGGTGGACAAGGTGTTTACTTCTCTATGCCGCTCGCTTGATAATGGGAAGGTCGTGCATTTGATTTTACCCAACCCGGATCTTATTTACCCCAAATCCGACCATGGGCTGGGATTCACTTCAGGGAGTATTGCCGCCATGTTTGAAGCGGCGCTACGGGCTAGATATCCGCATCGTAACGATCTAACGTTTATTCGATTAGGAAAACCCCACAAATCGATTTTTGAGGAAGCCCTTTCACGCAGTGGCACGCGAAAAATGGTAATGATCGGCGACCAATTGACGACAGATATTAAAGGAGCACGGGCCTTTGGGCTTGATGCCGCTTGGGTTGGAACGGGTGTGATAACCAAGATGCCGGAAACCGTTCTCACAGAATCTATGCGCCCGACCTATTGTTTGCGATCACTTGAAATATAAAATTATTGTTGCCAAATCATATTTGTCACCGAAACGGAACGAAAGGAAGCGCATCGGTTCTATCAATCACTTGGTTACGAATTTGAACCGTACAGAGGATTCAAAAAGCAATTGGGTGGCGCCTTATCGCCATTGTCCAAAGTGTAACCTTTTCATGCCCGCTTCCGTCTTAAAGGAAAAGCTGCACAAAAAACCCGGATAACATCTTGTAGGATTCTGCGAAAATCAACCACGTTGGGTATGATGTCATGTTGTTAAAGGCCTATTCCAAAGAGATTTTTCGATCAAAATGTATGCCGGGGGCCCAGTCATTTCACTGCCATGCCCATCTTTCTGAAGATATTTCAGGAGTATTGCCTTACCTCAATGCGGAGTTGGGTGGAGACACCTATACGCTGGATCCGCCGGCGGTCACCTTTAAGCTGCAGGGCAAGTTAATCAGCGTCCATCCTCGAAAAATTGCCATCAATGCATTAAAGGATGAGGCCGAAACGGATAAAATCCTTGCCTGGCTGCGGAATGAGATCAATGATATCTGGAATCGTCGTGAAGAGATCACGCCAAGCTACCAAGGGGCATCCAAACCCGGTATTCTCGATATTTTAAAACTATTGCCGAAAACCAACTGTCGGGAATGTGGTGAGCCGACCTGTCTGGTATTTGCCACGCGGGTCGCAGAAGGTATCCGCGATCAGGATGCCTGCCCACCGATGGCACACGAGAATAGGCAAAAACTTGGCGATTATTTATCCGGTTTCAGTTTTGATTAGGGCCAAGGGCATTTTGTGGCGGATGGACAACAAGCTTGTCAAAGTTCGGATGGGCGGGATTGATCAGATAAAGGCAATTCTTAATGTTGATCTAAATTTAACGATCACCAAGACACCGGTGAACAAATTTAAGAAGAAAGGAATGAAAGATTGGCGTTTATATGTATGTACAACCCTCTCCGGTGAAAATTATCGGAGGTTCTGGATTTAATTTACGCCCAGGTTTTCTTGGGCAAACGGCCAGCTGATCAACTTGTCGATCACGGCCTCGACGTAGTCGGCCCGGCGGTGCTGATAATCCAGATAATAGGCATGCTCCCATACATCGATGGCCAAAAGTGGTTTCATGCCCTCGGCAAGCGGTAGGTCTGCATTCCCGGTGGTTACGATTTTGAGCTTATCGTTTGTCGACACTAACCAGACCCAACCGCTGCCGAACTGTGTAGCAGCGGCGTGAACCATCCCTTTTTTAAAATCCGAAACGCTACCGAAAGTGCCATCAATCCTGGCTTTCAACGCCCCGGACGGCTTGCCGCCGCCGTGTGGCGTAAGGCTTCGCCAGTAGAAGCGATGGTTCCATGCCTGAGCGGCGTTATGAAAGATTTTTCGGCTTTCAGGCCGCCCGACAGTGGATCTGATAATATCCTTGAGTGATTGCCCGGCCAGGGGCGTGTTGGTCACCAATTGGTTGAGCGTGTCCATGTACCCTTTGTGATGCTTGCCGTAGTGGTAATGCACCGTTTTTGCAGAGATGACCGGTTCAAGGGCATCTTCAGCGTAGGGTAGGCCCGGTAGAGATATCGAGGATTGACGCTGTTTGCAACCGGGTAACGAACCGGCAAACAGCAACATGCCTGCTTGAGCGGAAAGCGTCAGGAAACGGCGACGTGAAAGACGTGTGGCCCTCAATGTGCCAGTCTTTAGAGTCATAACATATCCATCTCAAAAATTAACTGAAAGGGCGAGAGCCAAAGCTACTTATTTTCGGAAAAGAGCGCCTGAGCCCTTTTCATCAACTCTTCAGGCGATACCTCTTCGATTTGCTGGTTGAGAGACCACCGGTATCCGAATGGGTCTTTGACAATCGCCGATCGGCTACCCCAAAACTGATCCGTCGGCTCACTCAGCGATTCGCCTCCGGCGTCAATGGCTTGTTTGTAGGCCGAGTCACAATTGTCAGTCGCTACTGAAAAAAGACAGGAAGCAGTAGTGCCGTCAGCCATGGCAAAGGCGTGCCACTCTTCGGATTCGTCCGAAATATAGATGTGGGAATTACCGATTGTAAACTCAGCATGGGCCACGCCACCTTCAGGCGTCGGCATGCGAAAGACTTCCTTGGCGCCTAAGGCGTCAGTGTAAAAGGCCAAAGCTCTGTTTGCATCTTTTACCGTCAGCGAGAATGCGACCGTGGGTATTGGGTTAGGTTCCATTTAGTGCCCCCCATTTAAATGCGCCTTTGGGTAATTAATCGTTGGGTTGAGATAATGATATAATCAATCACCGAAAATCATCACATTGATGGTTTCGGTTAAGTCCCTAAAACAAAGTAAGCCCCGGGTAGCAAATTTCAAGAAGCATGGAGATATTGAACCACATTAACCGATGACTTCGCCTTTTTCCGGACGGCGGCTGAATCGTTTTCGCTTTTTTCGAAAGCGGTTTGCCACTTCGCCGTTATCGGCCAGAAGGGTATCGAGTTTATCCAACAGGGGTTGATTGTCAAACGGGGGTTGCTCGGCCAGGGCATCTTCAAAATCCGACAAACGGTACAAAAAATGGCCGATACCATCCGGGTTAATTCTTTGCAGGTTGATGCCACACCCTAACTTCTCCAGAAAAATACCGTTGATGGCCTGCTCGAACTGACCGGCCATGGGGAGGGCCAGGTAAGGTTTTTTAAGATACAATGCTTCGGTCATAAGGGTGAACCCGGCAGTGGCCATGACCCCTTTGCAGGTTGCCAGATCGTCAAGAAAGCCATCGATGCTGGGAGCTTTGAAAGTCAGGTGACCCTTTTGCCCCTCGCTGCCCTGGCCGTAAACAATAAATTGCTCGCGGGGAAACTGGTTGAGCAGATCCAGAAACGATTCAAAACCACTGGTCAGATATACCAGAATATGGTTCATTTTTTTCCCTGTCAAATGTTGAACCCGAGACCTGATCAACGGTGGGAAAAGGAACGTTCGCAGGTTCTTTAATTCGCCGGCGTAGAAGGTGGTTACCAGAGAGACATCGGGTTTCGGTACCATGCCCCGGATGATATTGACAGCCAGCTTGCGTTCGTGGCGCAAATGAGAAGGATAGTCATAGCGCATATACCTCAGCCGATGCTGGTTATCGATGGTGATTAGCGGCAGCTCATAATGATGGGCCAGATACGCACACATGGGTTCAAAGTCGGTGATCACCACGTGGGGCTTGAACGTTTTGAAAACATCCTTGCGTAAATGCTTAAGTTTTTTATGGCCATGGGGAAGGCTTTTAAGATTGGTCGCAAGGGTTTTTAATGGTGCCACCCGGTTATCCACGCTGGCAATATGGAGCCCCTCGGTTTCAAAAACATCAAAATCCCCTCCCAGATGTTGCACCCCGCGCCCGTAGGTCACCACTTTAATCTCGTGTCCGGCCCGGACCAAATGTTCCAACACCACCCGGGCGCGGGACGAGTGCCCCGATCCCTCACCAGATACGCCGTATACGATACGTGCCATAATCAAATACCCATTTTGTCATGAACGCTGTTTAAATAGTTTAAAAAACAGTCGATACACATGGATTAAAAATCAAAAAAGACCTTATTGTCCGATAACGATAACCGCTTGCAACGATAATTCATACCGAATAAGGCTAAAACAGAATCGAACGGGTGTAAATATATTTTAATTGATATCTAAGTTCAATACGGATAAGATATACAAATTCGCCCCAAAAAATTAAAATACGGGGGCCGCATGAAAACCAACCTTGATGTCGTCTCGGGCGACAGCCACACAGAACCAATTATAAGCGTTCGTTCTTTAGAAAAAAAAAGTGCGTCGTCTATGATATTCCTGCTCGCCATCCTGACCGTGGGCACAATCTCCCTCGGTTGCAGCGATCAAAAAGATTATAAGTCGGTCGACTTCAGACAAACCATATCCGTTGCAAGGCCGGAACCAAATCCTTCCGATCAAAAAAGCTTTCGGGTGGCTATCGCGGCAATGATTTCACCCAAAGAAACCCTTGTTCATTATCAAAAACTTCTCAATTATATCGGTCAAAAACTTGAACAGGATGTAAAGTTTATCCAACGTAAAACATATGGTGAAATCAATGAACTGATTCGCAAGGGCCAAGTCGATCTTGCCTTCATCTGCACCGGGCCCTACGCTTCCGGCAGGGAACGCTACGGCTTCGAAGCTTTGGCAACACCCATTGTTCGCGGAGAGCCTTACTATCAGTCATATTTGATCGTCAACAGGGATAGCTCTATTAATCGTTTTGAAGACCTGAGGGGGCATAAATTTGCGTTTACAGACCCCCAATCGAATACGGGTGCCTTAATTCCCACTTACTGGCTCAAGGAGATCGGAGAGACCCCGGAGTCCTATTTTAAAAGCGTTCATTTCACCTACAGTCATGATAATTCCATTCTGGCCGTTGCCAAATCCCTTGTTGATGGTGCAACGGTCGACAGCCATATTTGGGAGTTTTATAGCCGGCTGAACCCTGTTTATACATCCAAAACCCGGGTCATTAAAAAATCCATGCCCTTTGGCAGCCCGCCGTTTGTCGCTGCCTCAAATTTACCGGATGAACTAAAGGCAAAAGTCCGCGATATTTTATTAAACCTTCACAATGAAACGGCCGGGCGGAAAATTTTAGACGAACTTCTTATAGACCATTTCGCCCCCGCTGAAGAGGCCTGGTATGAGTCGGTCCGAGTAATCAAACAGAGGGTATATGGCGATGAAACTCCGGCGATTCACCCCCCAAAGTCTTAAACACAGAATCATTCTGGCGATAACCGGTGTGGTTGTGACGAGTGGCTTGGTTATTTCGCTGGTGGTTGTACATTGGTATCGCATCAGCCTTTTCAATGGGGCCCGGGCCCAAGCAGAAAAACTGGCCCATGAAGTGGCCCTTAGCGCGGCCGATAAAATCCTGATCAACGACTTGGTGTCGTTGCAGCAGCTTCTTGATGATCAGGTTCACCGTGACCCTGCAATCGCTTATCTTTTTATTCAACAAAAAGAGAATATACTAACCCATACATTTGAAAATGGCGTTCCCCAGGGCCTTATCAACGCCAATGCCCCGCTGAAAAATGAAACCGGCCACATTGAAAAAATAGTGTCACATCAAAAAGACTACTTTATCGACGTGGCCTGGCCTATATTCGGCGGTAAAGCCGGCGTTTTGCGCGTAGGGTATTCCGAAAAACCTTACCGAACCCAACTATTGCGGATATGGACCCAGATCGGTTTTATCACCATCGGTATCCTGACAGCGGCCTTGTCTACAAGCCTGATACTAGTGCGCAAAATTATGACACCGCTTTTAAAATTGACCGAAGCCGTCGGCCAAATTGATGAAACGCATCTATCGTTAAAACAGGGTCCCAAAGGCGACATGGAGGTCAACCTTCTTCGCACGGCATTTCAGAGTATGCTTGATCGCATTCGCGAATATACCCGGCGACTCGAACATAGCCGCCAAGAACTTGAGGAAAAAAATAGCGAACTGAACCATTCCCACGAACAAACACGCATCTCTTTTGAGATTGCCAAGGCTGTTGGAGCAATGGCCAATTTGCAGGATATTTGCGAATATCTTGTGAATAGAATTGAACAAATCGTCGAGTGCCGGAAATTGACGATTATCATTTTTAGCGATCGTGGAGATAATCTTTTCGTCTTTACCGAAGGCGCCATAAATGTATTTGGCCCCCCTACGTCTACAAAGGTTATTGAAAACGCCGCCAAGCTCGGGGAAATGCAATTTCTTGCCCCGGACCGAATTCCGATCAACATTGCTGAGCTGGAAGCTGCTCAGACGATTGCCGCTTTTCCTCTGGTTTATCAGGATTTGTCGCTTGGCGTGGTGTGTGTGGGTTGCCCTGGCAGTTGTAAATGCGTCACCAATGATTTAACGATCATTGAGCTCATTTTAAGCCAAACCGCCGCCGCCATTCGACGCGCCAGCGCCAACGAAGAAGAGATTCGCCAACTACGCAGCAAGATCGAACAGACTTCGGGCTATGCGGGATTGATCGGCAAAGCGCCCGAAATGCAGATCATTTATAAGATGATCGAAAACGTGGCGCCATCGGATGCCACGGTATTGATTCAAGGTGAAAGCGGGACCGGTAAGGAGCTGGTCGCCCGCGCCATCCATGTAAAAAGCCGACGCAGCAGCGGCCCCTTCGTCGTCATCAATTGTTCCGCCTACCCCAGCACTCTTTTGGAAAGCGAACTTTTTGGGCACGAAAAAGGCAGCTTTACGGGTGCATTTAGGCAAAATAAAGGTCGATTTGAAAAAGCGATCGGTGGGACGGTTTTCCTGGACGAAATCGGCGAGATCCCCCTAACGGCTCAGGTCAAGTTATTGCGGGTCTTGCAGACATTCAAGGTGGAACGTATTGGGGGCCAAAAACCGATATCCGTTGATGTCCGGGTCATTGCAGCGACGAACCAGGATTTGTTGGAAGAGGTGATCAATGGGCGTTTCCGGGAAGACCTTTACTATAGACTGAATGTTATCCCCATTCAGATGCCGCCTTTGCGCAAACGATTTAATGATATTCCAATATTAGCTCAATATTTTCTTAAGCGCTTTGCCCGGTTGCAGGGCAAAACCATTCACACCATCAGTTCCGGAACCATGCGCATTTTATTGAATTACCGATGGCCCGGAAACGTACGTGAGCTTGAAAACAGTATCGAACATGCGGTTGTGTTAAGTAACCGCGGCGAAATTCAGACAACCGATCTGCCGGCCAATATCGTCAATACGCCGGACGAAGCCCCTAAAGTTGACCCCGGTCGAACCCTCCAGGGGACGGAGAAAAACCTTTTACTGGAAGCGCTTGAGGCCAGCAGGTGGAATAAAATGGAAGCGGCCAAACGATTGGGCATCGGCCGGAGTACGCTTTACTCCAAATTGAAAAAATATCAAATCGCAACGCCCAAGCGCCCTTAAACAAAAAATCAGTATTTACCCTTTTTCCATCGACACCCATCCCTTTCCCATAATGGCAACCTTGATGACTTTTTACGATTTCATCAACTTTTCAAAGCCTCGAAAACGATGTCTCAGACGCATCTGACTAAATCAAACACACTATTAATCACTGATATTTAAGGTGATATTTGAATATTGGCATGAGAGTGTCCAAATTCCGCACACCACTATAACTGTTCGCCAGCCGACATGCGGCTCTTTCTTGGAATGAATCTTCCAGAGGCAAATCCGGCCCGATTTAAATAAAACTAATATATTCAGATGGTTAAGAAATACAATTTCGATTAAAACTGCCATTGCGGGCCGAGGTGACCATTTTGGTTAGCGATATGGCACTTATATTGCGATGTATTGAGATGGTTAGGAAATGGTAGAATTAGGCAAATAGTCCCAGCGCGTCCCAATCGATTTAACAGCTTGTATTATCAGGTGAAAATCAATGGAACGAACGATTATTTTCGTGGGCGCAGATCAAAACCAGACCGATAAATTAGGCCGGGAGCTTGAAACGCATCACTTCATAGCCCAGACATCTAAAACACTTCAAATCGTCGAAACGCATTTGGAGAGCATGTCCGTGGCAGCGGTCTTAATCGATCTGGACAATGTCATATTATCGAATGCAGATATTCGAAAATTCAAAAAAGCAAACCCGAAGGTGGCCCTACTTGCCATTTCAGGCGAGCCTTTTCATCCGGAACTTCAGGAATCCATGCGATCCCATATTTTTGCCTGTGTATCCAAACCGGTTGATCCGGAAGAGTTGATTTTTTTATTGAACGGCGCACTTGAGAACAACGCTTCGCCGTTTAATTCGTGAAGAAACGCTACGGCATTTGTGCAGGGCGAGAAGCAAGCAATCAGGAGAAACTGATTTGTTATTTAACTCTACAGGAGGCGTGATGGAAAAAGTGACTTCCGAACAAAAAACGGTTATGGCTGACTTCCTACGTGACTTCAAGCTGTCAAGGCGGTCATTTATGAAAGCCACGGCGACAACCGGTGCCGCCGTGGCTGTCGGGGCGGGGCTTAAGCCTGAGCTCCATGCGCTGACCGAGGCAACCGCCGCATCGAAAAACGGTGCCGGTCAGTGGCTTCCGGCCACGTGCCAGGGATGTACTTCCTGGTGCTCAAAACAAGTTTATGTGGTGGACGGCAGAGCCGTTAAAGTCAGAGGCAATCCCCATTCCAAAGTCAATAATGGCGCCGGTTGTCCGAGATCCCATCTGGGGATACAGCAAGCCTACGATCCAGACCGGATCAAAACCCCCATGAAGCGGACCAATCCTAAAAAAGGGCGCCATGAAGATCCCCAGTTCGTACCGATCACTTGGGACGAGGCGTTGAATACTATTGCTGACAAAATCATGGAACTGCGCAACAACGATGAAACCTACAAATACATGCTTATGCGCGGACGCTACACCTACATGCGCGACGTTCTTTACGACCGCATGACCAAAATTATCGGGTCGCCTAACAACATATCCCACAGCGCCATTTGCGCCGAGGCCGAAAAATTCGGTGCCTACTATACGGAAGGTTTATGGGATTACCGTCAGTACGACGTGGAAAATACGCGCTTCATGATCATTTGGGGTGCGGACCCACTGGCGGCCAACCGGCAGGTTTCCTATTACTCCCAAGCCTGGGGATCGACCATCGACCGGGCCCAGATCGTCGTCGTCGAGCCGAGACTTTCCGCCACCGGCGCCAAGGCCGACATCTGGATGCCCGTCAAGCCAGGACATGACGGCGCCATTGCGGCCGCCATAGCCCATGTCATCCTGACCGAGGGGCTGTGGCACAAGGCCTTCGTGGGTGACTTTATCGATGGGGAGAATCATTTCTCACTCAATCAATATGTCAATGAGGAGGATTTCGAAGAAAAATATACTTACGGCCTGGTGAAATGGTGGAACCTGGAGCTGAAGGACAAAACCCCCGAATGGGCCGCCGAGCGCAGCGGGATCCCGGCCGATCAGATTCGTGAGGTGGCCGTCGCTTTCGGTAAAGCGGCGCCTAATGCCATATCCTGGGTGGGAGGTGGTCCGGTCATGCAGGTGCGCGGGGGCTACGCCAGCATGATCTGCCATGCTTTAAACGGACTGACCGGTGGTGTGGACAATGTCGGCGGAACCCTTAAAGCCAACAAGGAGTACACCACCAAGTTCCCCAAACCAGACGAATATATGGACGACATTGCCAAAAAAGGAAAGAAACACAAAAAAATTGACCAGCGCGGTAGACTTGAATTTCCATGCATTAGCAAGGGCAAATCCGGCGGAGGGGTTATCACCAACAATGCGGCCGATGGCATCCTCAATGAGGATCCAAACGAGATCAAAGTAGCGATCTGCTACATGAACAACTTCACTTTTTCCTGCGGGCAACCGGAACGTTGGGAGCGGGCCCTCTCCAAAATTCCGTTTGTGACCCACATTACGACGAATGCATCGGAGTTCACCTGGTTTTCTGACATCGTGCTGCCGAACACGCACCATATGTTTGAAAAGTGGGGGTATGTCAAATCTCACGGGAATGGCCATCGGCATGTGACCATCATGCAACCCATTGTGGACCTGGTATGGGACTACAAGATCGATGAAACTGAAGTTCCCTGGCTCCTTGCCGAAAAGCTGGCGGAGCGAGGTTTCGATAACCTGCTGCGTCATTATAAAACCTACATCGACCCGGAGACCGGCAAACAGCCCGAAAACGAAAAAGAATTTGCCTTATATGCCCTAAAGTTCGCGACCCAGAATCTCTGGGACCCGGCAAAATACAAAGGCGGAGACAAGTTCAGCGGATGGGAGGAATTTGCAAAAGTAGGTGTGTGGAACTCCGATCCGTATCCCTATCGCAAACGCTGGGGCAAGATGAAGACCAAGACCGGCATGTTTGAGTTTTACAGTGAAACGTTGAAGGAGGCCCTCCAAAAACACGCCGAAAAACACGAGGCCACGGTGGACCAGGTGATGGAGGCCATATTCTATGAGGCCCGGGGAGAACAGGCTTTTATTCCCCATTATGAAGAACCTTACATTGCAGGGGATCCAAAGGATTACCCATTTGTCTTTGTGGATCACAAATCCAGGCTCAATCGTGAAGGCCGTTCGGCCAACTGTAGTTGGTATTACGAGTTCAAAGATCTCGATCCTGGAGACGAGATCTGGGACGATGTGGCCAAAATCAATCCGATCGACGGCAAAACGCTTGGCGTCAATAGCGGGGACATGATCCGATTAACCTCACCCACCGGAGAGATTGAGTGTACTGCTAAACTCTGGGAAGGCGTTCGGCCGGGAACGGTGGCTAAATGCTACGGCCAGGGGCACTGGGCCTATGGCCGTCTCGCGGCCAAAGAATTCGGCAAGACGCCTCGAGGCGGTAACAACAACGACCTGATCCCCGCCGTCTACGAGCGCATGAGCGGCAGTACCGTCCGGCATGCCGGCACGCGGGTCAAAATCGAAAAAATATAGGAGGATATAACAATGCCAAGATATGCCATGGTCATCGATCTGCAACGATGTGTCGGCTGCGGGGCTTGTAGCATCGCCTGCAGGAATGAAAATAATGTACCGGATGGGATCTACTGGTCCAACAAGATCACGGAAACCTCGGGTACGTTTCCAAATGTGCGTTTCCACTATCTTCCGACCCTGTGCAACCACTGTGATAATGCGCCATGTGTCCGAGGGTGCCCGACCAAGGCGATGCACAAGTTAGACAATGGCATCACCATGCATGATCCCGACAAATGCATCGGCTGCAAATACTGTGAGTTCAATTGTCCCTACGGTGTCATTTATTTCAATTGGAAAAAGCCGCACGCATTCTGGAGAGAAAAAACCGCCGTCATCAAAGATGTTACCTCTTCACCGGCGGATATGGTGTCCAAAACAGGGGGCAAAGGAACCCCCTATTATAATCCCGAACGTGGGGCAACACTGGCTAACAATCGCCCTAAGGGCGTCGTTGAAAAATGTACTTTCTGCGACCACCGGTTGAAAAATGGAGACCTTCCCCGGTGCGTTGAGGCCTGCCCGGGGGACGCTCGAATTTTCGGCGATATCAGCGACCCTGGCAGCAAAGTGAGTCAGCTATTGGGAAAGTTTCGTCCCTTCCGCTTGCGGGAGCAGTTGGGGACCAATCCACACATTTTTTATATTCGAGACTTCAATCCGGCCCATTACCAGTCAAGCAAAGGAGGTATTTAAATGAGTGACGCAACCACTTCCAAAGGACTGTACAGTGCTTGGCTGCTATTGCTCGGCACTGTTATTCTGGCCGGATTGGTGGCGGCCTACAAGCTGCTCACCGAAGGCCATTCTCTATTCAACGCCAACGACGTGCTGCTATGGACCCTGCCGCTGGGGGTTTATATTTTTCTAGCACTAACCAGTTCGGGGCTCACCATCCTGGCGGCGATGCCCCTGGTTTTCGATGTAAAAAAATATGAGCCGGTAGCCAAACGCCTGGTGTTTTTGGCCATTGCCACCTTGATCGGTGGGTTTGTCTCCATCGGCCTGGAGTTGGGCAACATTTTTCATATGATCTACATTTTGCTGTCGCCGAACTTAAGTTCTCCGATCTGGTGGATGGGCTTCATCTACAGCGTCGAGCTGGTGATCCTGATTCTAAAATTCTGGCGGCTGCACATGGGCGATTGGCACAGTAGTTTCAGCAAGGCTTTGGGGATCATATCTTTTTTGTGCGCCCTGGTGGCGCCGTTGATGATCGGCTCTGTGTTCGGTTTAACCGAATCCCGGGTTACCTACTTTGGTCCGGTGATGTCCATTTATTGTCTGTTAATGGGCATTTTGAGCGGCACGGCCTTATATCTGCTCTACGATCAGGTGCTGGCTTGGCTTTCGGGTAGCAATATATCTGAATCCAGGCGAATGATTGCTACCGACTTTACCAGAATCTTCACCTGGTCTCTTGGCACGGTCGTTGTATTCACCCTGGTTAAATACGCCTTTGAGTCGGCCACGACGATCCCGGAATTCTTAAGTTACGGTAAATTCAAACATGCCTTTGGTGCGGTAGGACCTTTTCATATTGAAAGTATCCTTGGACTTTTTCTACCCTTCGCCATGATGGCCATCCCCGCCCTTCGTCAAAGTAGTGGCAGCCGGCTCCTTGCCTCGGCCCTGGTTTTGATGGGAACTTTGACAATGCATATGGAGATTTTGCTGGCCGGCCAGAGCCGGCCGGTGGGCCCCAAGGCGGAACAGTATCCGGATTTTATCAGCTACTTTCCGAGTATCTGGGAGTGGCTGGTATTCGCATTGGCCGTGAGCGTCATGCTCCTGCTTTACACACTGGGAGAACGCTTTTTCAAGCTGGAGGTAGAACCGATACGGTAAACGAGCAATCGGTGAACCGACTGCTTTTTCTCGGTTTGGCGCTTTCCTTTTCGGGGTTAATATGTGTCGATATTCTCCCCGGAAGGGAGCGCCATTATAAATGAAAAATGATTAAAAGACCCCTGTCTATATAATGTTTGGAGAGATCTAAATGGACATCAATGACTTAATTTCGTTGGAAACGGCTCGAATGGATATCTACCAGGGGCTGTCGGCCTGCTACTATATTCCCGGAAACCATTTGGTAGCCCAGCTTGGAAAAATTGAAAAACAATTGACCTTTATCGGTTCTAAAGCCCTGGCTCCCGCACGGCTCATGCAGCGTGACCTGCAGCGCAAAAATAATTTGGATGCGTTAAAATGCGAGTTTGCCCGACTGTTTGTCGGCCCCTTCCAACTGCCTGCACCTCCCTACGGCTCCATCTATCTTGATGGAAAACGAGAAATTATGGGGAAGTCCACCGCTGACGTCCGCCGGCGATATCTCGAAAGCGGCCTTTCCCTTGCGAAATCATTCAAAGATGCGCCGGACCACATCGCAGCCGAGCTGGAATTCATGTACGTTGAGATCTTCAACGAAATCGAAGCGATTCAATCCGGAGAAGCCGAAACGGTTATCCGGCTTCTAAGGTCTCAAAGGTCATTTTTATATGACCACATCGGCGCCTGGATCGGCGATTTTGCCACCCGTGTAAAAAAAGAGGCAAAAATGGCTTTTTATCGCCATTTGACCGATACGACTACCAAATTCATTATGGAAGACCTTAAGACGATAATGGAAACGGAAATACCTAAACCTTCCCAAAGCCCCCGATTAAAAAAATTTGGTTAGTTTACCCGTCTAACGTAACATAAAAATTGGCCCAAAACCGATTTCCTCGCGCTATTTCAAGGCCATTGTGGTGAGATTCTCCATTTTCCAGTGAAAATTCCTTATCGTTTGGACCTTTATCCCCGCTATTGATTGCACTCTGATCGCATCTGCTTATCTTAACGTCATCAAGCGGATGGTTATTGATGTTTGCATCGCAATCATTTAAAAGACCTGTTTGATATTTGGTTTATTGTAAACGTGTTGTGTTGTCTTCAAATTATTCACCTGATCACAGAAAGAGGAGAAAAGATGAAACCAAAAAAGATTAGACCAAGAGGATGGGGTAAATGGATTATTCTGGGTATTGCTTGCGTTTTTTTTAGTGCCTGCAGCGACAAACCGGAATCCACCGCGGATAAAGCAGCATCAGCCACCAAGGAAATGACTGAAAAAGTTAAAGAAACGGCTGAGAAGGCCACCGAAGTCGCAAAAGAAGCGACGGCCGAGGTCAAAGAGACCGTCGCCTCTGCAACGGAATGGACCAAGGATAAAATTGACACGTACATGGACAAAGTTAAAAACGAGCTGGGTGATTTTGATACCAAGTTCGAAGCGCTCGGCGCCAAAGCAGCGAGCCTGGGTGATGCGGCCAAAGGGAAATTTAAGGAGCAAATGGACCAATTGACTTCCAAGAAAAAAGAGGCGGCCGGCCAGCTCGAGACACTAAAAAGCGCCACAGGCGATGCCTGGGTGGCGGCTAAAGAAAAATTCGATACGCTGATGGCCGAAATTAGTGCCCTCTACGAAAAGATCCTTGCTGAGTTTGCATCGTAAAGTCCTTTGAAGCAAGGGTGGAGTGTTTTATGACCGCTAAATCATACGACATTATTATCATCGGCGGCGGCATTATGGGTAGTGCCGCCGCTTTTTATCTGATGCAGGCGGACCCGCAGCTCAACGTAGTGGTGATCGAGCGGGATCCAACCTATGCACAAGCTTCGACAACATTGTCGGCCACCAATGTTCGGATTCAATTCAGCCTGCCCGAGAATGTGAAGATCTCTCAATACACCTTTGAGGTTCTCAAACATTTTGAAGAGACCATGGCTGTCGATGATATGACGCCGAAGATTTATTTTCGCCAGGAAGGCAACCTCTTTTTGGTCGATGAAACCGGATACGATGCCGCCAAAGACGCGCTCAAGATGCAACAGCGCTTGGGATGTGAAGTGAATTGGTGGACTTCCGAGGAAATCAAAGCGCAGTACCCTCTTTACAATACCGATGGTTTGGCGGGCGGCACCTTTGGGCCCCAAGACGGCCATTTTGACGCCTATGCGGCCCTGATGGCATACAAAGCCAAAGCCCGATCTCTCAATGCCGAATATATGGTCGATGAAGTTACGGCCATCACCATGGACAAGGGGCAGATAACCGGTGTCGAACTGGCCCAAGAGGGGCACCTGATTGCGCCTTGCGTTATTAATTGTGCCGGTGCCTGGGCGACCACTATCGCTGCGACCATCGGCGTGACCCTTCCGATCAAACCGGTCAAACGGCAGATATTTGTACTAGATACTGCCGTCAAGCCGGAAGGGCCACTACCGTTGACCGTTTTACCCTCGGGCATGTATTTTAGATCAGAAACAGGCGGCCTTTTATTGCTGGGAAAATCCATGGATGAGGATCCCACCGGGTTTTCATTTACCTGGGATGACAAACGGTTTATGGAAATCCTCTGGCCCGAGTTGGCCGAATTTGTTCCTGCCTTTGACCGGCTCAAATTGGTGCGTGGTTGGGCGGGCCTCTATGCCGTCAACACCCTGGATGGCAACGCTATTTTGGGAGAATGGCCGGAGATCAAGGGGTTTTACCTTGCCAATGGTTTCTCAGGTCACGGACTGCAACAAGCACCCGCCGTGGGTCGCTACCTGTCTGAATTGATATTAGGTGTACCGGTATCTTTGGATTTGTCCATTTTCACACCAGAACGGATTCTTGCGAAGCGACCGCTGAGTGAAGCGGGGCTCGTATAAAACGTCAATGGATGGCTGACCTATCGGATGATGACCAGATTGGATAAGGCCAATTCGGATATACCTGGATCGGATATACCTGGATCGGATATACCCGGGCCGGATAAAAAAGGGTTGTTCTTCGGCATATCCACTATCGACAGCATTTATCTCGTCGATAATCCCCCCCAACGAAACGAGAAAATAACTGCGCACCAACAGTTGTTGTGCACCGGTGGCCCCAGCTCTAATGCGGCCATCACCTTCAGCACCCTCGGCGGCAAGGCTTCCCTGGTGAGCGGATTGGGATCGCACCCCTTAACATCTATCGTCCACAACGAGCTAAAAAATTACAAAATAAAACATATTGATCTTTGCCCCACCTATCAATCAGTGCCCACCATGTCATCCATTTACATTTCAAAAAACAATGGCGACCGTTCCGTGGTCTCGATCAACGCCAAACATATGCCATCGAAGGATTTTCATGTGGGGGATCTGGACTTATCCGGGTACAAGACGGCACTTTTCGACGGCCAATACATGGCGCTGGCCATCCCATTGGCGAAAGCTTGCCAAAAAGCCGGCATTCACACGATTTTGGATGGAGGTAGCTGGAAGCCGGGTACGGAGGATTTGCTTCAGTATACGGATTCAGCCATATGCTCGTCCGCATTCAAACCCCCGGCGATCCGCTCGAGCGATGACACCTTAAATTGGCTCAGCGACCAAAATGTGGCAAGAGCCGCCATAACCCGGGGCGAACAATCCATTCTGGCCCTGGAAAACGGCAACCGGTTTGAGGCCATTCCCCCGCCGCCATCTGCTGTCCGGGACACACTGGCCGCAGGAGATATTTTCCATGGAGCCTACGCCTATTTCTACGCCGATTCACCCACTGACCATTTTGCCCACCTTTTAGAAAAATCGGCCAAAATCGCAGCACAGGCATGTATGCACTTTGGCCCGCGAAAATGGGCCAACCATTTTCAAATAGGGTAGGCCGATAAACCTTCTTTTTTTCCAAGTGAACGATCTTAAAAAGGGCTCAGCCGACGGTTGATGGACCCAAGCAAGGGGCCGAGGGGTCCAGAAATTGATAAGACCGACAGTCTAATCAGGACATCGCTTGACAGTATATTATCCCAGCTATTCAGAAGCCTCCTTAATCGTCGATGTTCGGAGGTAGATTGACAATCGATTTGATTTTTTCTGCCAATAGCCTGACCACAGAGTGATCTTGCTATTACTTTTATTACTTTCACGAAACAACGATTGTGGGTCTTACTTTCGCTTTAGGCCTCGGGCTACTAGACGATCGCGTACAGGGTTGAATGGGGCGCGAACATCTCTGAGCTTTCTTGCGAAATCAGCATGGTCTCTAATCAATGCATCTATAATTTGGCCGTAGTCTGAAGCGAATTTTCGCTGTTCAGATACCGTCATAACGCCATGTTTGTTGGCCCCGGAGTATCTCGCCCGCAGCCCCTGCCCCTTTTCCGAGCGGTAAATGTTTACTACGAGGACAGCAATAAACTCTTCAATGTTTTTCCATTTATTTTTGAAATCGGGTGACAACTCACGGCTCTTCCAACCCATTTTAGGAACGTGCCGCCAATCAACTACGGGGTCCAAAACGGGATCTGGTAAAGTTAATGTCCCAACGGTCATACGGAGTGCGTGTATCAATTCGTGAAGCAACACGGTATCGGGAGTAAAAGCGACGGGCAACCCTCCAAGTCCCCAGGCCTGTGGAAGAAATGGCACCGTTACATGGCTGCCTCGTCCTAAGGACTCAGCCCCAAATTTATCGTGTGCGCGAGCTGAAGCATTAAAAAAGCCTTGCTTTGTAGTTGATTTTACAGTGGTTCCAATGACTCGGGGAATTATAAACACAGTTTTTTTAAACCGAACGACCTCCTCCAGCGCAGCACGGCCAGTTTGTTTCCCGAAAATCTCGCCAATCAGCTTCTTAATCCGTTTGACGTAAATCTTCGACAAAGCGACTTTTTTATCTTTCCGGAATTGTTTGGGCCACCAGCTGTGCCGCACGTAAATCTTAACGGTTTCGATACCACTGCAACCTGAACTCGTGGTGATAGCCTCCGTTTCTATGCTCACTTTTCCTCCATCCGTAAAAAGGAATACTGCGTAGATGATATCATTTACGAATATCATCACAGGAGATCTTTATTATGTCACTTGAATTAAATTTGACCCTAATGCGATCGATCTGCCCGCTGGATACTTGCTATAGGTCATTCAAAATCCACACTGAACTTAATAAGACACAATTGTCAAGATCGCACAGTTGAACCACATTAAGATTTAAAGTGGAATGATTCCTGTTTTAATCGGTTTGAAAAAATCTGACCTCCATCGACTATAGTCGTGATCTAAATGACTGCTGTTTCATTAAAAATATCTGATCCCTTCTGTAATTATCGGAAAATTATATATGCTGCTGATAATTGAGAGTTTCTTGGGTTATCAAACACATTGGAATTATTGCCGACATGGTCGGAGAAATCAGTAACGCCTGCGTCCAGAAGCCCAAACCGCGATGTGACAACGGGCAACGAACCTCGAAGAACCACCGAACCGTTATGCGACAGAAATATGTCAATACTGCCGAGCGCGGTTGGGGTCTTTTGCAACGCTAGCCATAAACCCTTTATTAATAACATATTATCAATTATTCCTGCTTCTGCAGAGTGAGCCAAGATAGAACACGGCTGAACAGGATTCCATGGGCTGAACGTGGTTTAAGAACATGCCCCATGTTCCTCCGTCATGGCCTGATCCACGAGCGCGCCCAGCGTTCGCGCCTGCTTCACGAAACGGCTACGGGCGTACATAATCCGTCCGGCGAACTTCAGCGCACGCCCTCGACGGCCAACGCGCAATATGTGAAACCCAGCCTTGGAGTTCATTCGGTTCAATTCGCGCGTGAGGGACAGTGTGACCGACTGCAACTGCATCGGGTTGAAGTGGTCATGTGTGAAGTGAACACGCAAATGGCCGGGCAAGAAATGATTGGTGGCCACCGGTTCCGGTCCCAACCACCAGGTGTCGGTGACCGAGCCCTGGATGCGCATCTTGTCGTAGAGTTTGGAGCCAGGATAGATTCGGAGAATGCGGAGGTCGAACACTGAACACGGCACCTGTTTCAGAACATGCAGCGTGCGCGCTAGTCTGTCCGGAGTATCATGCGGAAGCCCCACCATCAGCAGGGCGCACACCTGAATGCCCAGGTCGTTAGCCTGACGCACGGCCTCCGAAAACGGCTGGCCCACGTTGTGGCGCTTGCCCACGGACACGCAGTTGTCGTCGTCGACAGACTCAACCCCGACTGCAACACCAAGGCAGCCGGAGGACGCCATCGCTTGCATGAGCGCGCCGTCACAGAGTTGTTCCAGCGTAATCATGGTGACGAAGCGTCGTTTTTTCCGGCGCAGCAGTGCGAGCACCTCGGCGCCGTAGTCTCGATCCGCCAGGAGATTGTCGTCCGTGAATTGTAGAAAGGCGTGGGGGTAGAGCGAATGCAGTTGGTTGATCTCCTGTTCAAGCACGTCTATCGGTTTGGTGCGGAACGGGCCCATGTAGCGTGAACTCACGCAGAACGAGCAGCGATACTGACAGCCGCGTGTGGCAAACAGCGAGGCGGGCGTCTGGTACGGCCGATTGGCGAAGAAGCGGTAGTCAATCGGCACCATCCGCGAAGGGGAAGTCGGCGAACCGACGTATCGCGTTTGCAGCGTTCCGGCCAGCAGATCCTCGCAGATTGTCGGCCAGAGGGATTCGGCTTCACCCGTCACAATGGCGTCCGCGTGGCGCATTGCCTCCTCTGGACAGACGGTAACATGGATGCCGCCCAGAATAACCGTCTTCCCGGCCGCGCGCAACTCGTCAGCATAGCGGTACACCTTTCCAGCGAACTGGGTCGCCAGGCTGAACGCAAAGACATCACCATCGAATCGGACCGCGTCCGTCTGCTCGTCTACCAGGGCCGTTTCAAAGGCCTTTGAGGTCACGGCGTTCAGCACGGCCAGCGGCACCGGCGGCTGGGAGATCGTCGCCGTCGAGTCGAGCTGATACAGATCATGCATAATATTGACAAACACAAGTTTCATCGCGGGCCCCTCTTTTTTGATGATGTTACGCAATTCCACGGACAGTTCAGCACTTTACGGCAATGGCAACAGCAAACATTTCTATGTGGCAAGGAAGATGGCTAACGTTCACGATACCCCGCGCAGTTTACTGCGTCGGTTCCATTGTGTGGTTAAGGTGCCTCTGCACAATACCTCAGGGTCGCGAGAAATTGTCCGGATGGGTCGAGGTAGATGAATTTGTCATCGGCGGTGAGAAATCCGGTAAGTGCGGGCGAGGCGCCGAAGCCAAAACAATCGTTACCGACGCGGGGCCAAGTTATCCACCCATTCTCAAAGATCAAAGTCATGATCCGGTCAATCAATCCCAATCAAACAATAATCATGATGGACTATAAGGCGTCCCTCTCATTGCTTCGTTGGTTAAAAGATTGATTCGAGGAACCTTTCAGGGGCGTTTTGAATCCAAATATCTTCAAAACTATCTCGATGAATATGCGTTTCGATTCAATCGGCTAAAATAAAATGTGATGAAATCAAGTGGGATCTCGACACAATTTCAGGATTCTTCGCACTTGAACTTTATGGATACCGCAAAATTTTTTATTACAATCGGTTATAATTATAATAATATGGCTTTCATTTTGAAATTAGCTGCATTTAAACTTTTTGGTACTTTTCAAGTTAGAATGCTCCGGCTTCTTTCGCTTCACGAGCTTTTTCTATATTAACAAAAGAAAGCAAAATCAAACCAGCGATGAAGAAAATGATCAATGAGACGATCGAAAGCCTTGATGATCCGGAAAAATGGCGTATGATGGCAAAAGCCATGGGACCCCAGATGGCAGAAAATTTACTAAAAACACTGTAAAAGCCATAAAATTCAGCACTCGCATCTTCGGGAACCATCGAGCCATACAGAGATCGACTGAGCGCCTGAGATCCACCCAAAACGATCCCCACGACAGCCCCCAGAATAAAATATTCTTTAGCTGAATTAATAAAGTAAGCGTAAATAACGATTCCGGACCATAGAACAAGAGTTATCATCACCGCACGCTTTGCTCCGATCAGACCAGCAAGACGGCTAAAGGCAAGAGCTCCGAAAATAGCGATCGTTTGAATGATCAAAAGGGTAAACATGAGCGTTGTTGTCGTAAGGTTCAATTCTTCTTTCCCATAGATGGTGGCCATGTTGATGACGGTTTGAATTCCATCGTTGTAAAGCATGAAGGCAATCAGGAAAATCAATAAGTGCCGAAAATGGCTCACTCGCCGAGCTGTCTTAAACAGCCTGGAAAATCCGACGGATGCATATGCAAAAAACGAGTGCTTTCCATTGGAATCTTTAGGCAAGGTTTCGGTTTGCGGTACTTCACGGAGGTATTTGACCGTGAATAAGGTAAAACCCGCCCACCACATTCCTGCCAACGCTAAACCTATGCGGGCTGCCATCGGTTGCGAAATACCTAACTGTTTATGTCCTGCAACAATCCCCAAAGCAATTGCGAACTGAAGCCCACCTCCGAGGTAACCGAATGAAAAGCCCTTACCGGATACCCAGTCTATTTTATCCTCAGTAGCAATTTGTGGCAAAAAAGCGTCATAGAAGACATTACCGGCGATAAAACCAATCTGGGCAACAAGGAAAATCAACAGGGTTTTGATCACATCTCCAGACCCACAGAAAAAGAGTAATATCGTGAAAAGTGAACCACCGTATGCAAATGAAAGTAAAAACTTTTTTTTTGTTCCGGAATAATCAGCTATAGCCCCCAGAACCGGGGCAATCATAAAGATAAGAAAGGCTGCAAAAGCGACCACAAATCCCCAAAGGGTAGTCGCGCTGTAGAGTGTACCACCAATCATCACACCCTCAGGGCCAACAACCTCACCAGCAAAGTAGGCTGGAAGTAAAGCAGCGAGAACAGTCGTCGCAAAAGCAGAATTTGCCCAGTCGTACATGCACCATCCGAATATTGTCCTGCGATTGTTTTTTTCATGCATTAAGAGCACCACTGTTATATTTGATTGGATACTTCTGGTTGCTTATCATCCTGCTTCGCCAAATAATCTACCAATTCTCTAATACTTGAATGAAGTGATTCGACTTGCTTGGACATACGATCCGATAAAATAGCTTTGATTTTTGGTATTCCTAAAACGTTACTATGAAGTCTTTCAATAGAAATTAGTGTAAAGTAACTTAGGGGAATGATCAAAATTACAAATGTGATCGTAACGGTCCATCCCAGCCAAAAGTGGATGAGCACAGCCTCCAATAGGTAAGTGGATGGAAACAGCAACAGCGAATATACTACTTTATAAGTAGCTGCTTCAGATTCGTCATATTTTTTTACGTGCTTTACAATGAAATTGCATAATTGGTAGGGTATAAGGTTGAGCAACCAACCCAAAAACAAAAAAGGGAAGCCAATAATGGACAGAAGATTTATTATTATTGAGCTTTCGGTATTTCCCATAGAAGAATTATACATCCCCTCTAATGAATATGATAATTTTTTATATTTAGACAACATTTGACGCAACCTTTCGATTTCAAAAGGATGCGAATCTTTGATGACATTTAGGCCTGCTTCGAATTGTTTTAGCCGTTCGAACTTCACCAGCCAGGAGTCATTGTTTTTTTCTTCAGTATAAATTCTCTCTAAAAGAAGCATCAGTTCCCGATCCCGGAAATTTTCTGATTGTAAAACATGGTCGTCAAGATTGTCTTTTATTTTTTTGGTCAATTCGAACACAGCGTTTTGGGGTGATACTTTGTATTTTTCTATCAGATCTGTAGTATCCAATGGAGGCGACACCCATATTACCACAGATGTTCTAAATATTGATCCATGCTCATAGTTCAGCCCAACGGGTACAATGCTTACATCGATATTTTTATCCCTGGCCATAAAGAATAATCTTGCAGCTCCCGTCTTCAAAGCGGCCATATGAGGTTGAGGAAGGGAGACACCTTCCGGAAATATGGCAATTGAGTTACCTGCAGCCAGAGAATCTATGCATGAAGCAAAAAAAGCCTTATAATCAACATCACCATTAGCTTCGAATCGGCGTACAACTGGAATAGCTTGCATTTTTTTCATTATCCAGCCAAGCAGGGGGATTTTAAACAGGGGGGCTTTTGCCACAAAGCAAATTTTATGCTCAGGTGGAAAAAAGAAAAGCAACATCGGATCGAGCAGAGCATTCGGATGGTTAGGTGTAAATATTACAGGCCCAGATTCCGGCAAATTATCGATTTCCTTGACTGTAATATCTCGAAAGAAAATTTTTATGATCAGCTTACACATTTTGATCAGCATATGTTCATCTCATAAATTTCCTACCCTCGATTTACTCCCGCCTTTCTTAAAGCGTTAAGAATTAGGTCCAAATCAGAGGGATTTTTAAAAAGCATGAAGTTTCGTACCCAGTTTAGCGAAAAAGTGGGGTCTAAATTAAATAATGCGATCGCATGAACACGTGCTTCTTTTTTCCGGTTAAGCTGTATGTATACGCTGGCCAAACCTATATGAGCCCAAATAGGCGCAATCTCACCGAATTGACTCTGTTTAAGAAGCTGTTTATATGCTGAAAGTGAATCTTCATATTGCTCTGCCATGTAATATGTTAGACCCAAAATGGCAAAATACCATGAGGGGATGTGGGGGCTGAGTCGCATTGCTTTTTTCGCATAGGAAAGTGCCTGTTTAAACTCTCCTGAATAGCAAATTATTAGTGCCGCTATCATATGATTTGTTGCGTCATTCGGCGCTAATGAAAGAGCTTTATTTACTTCAGATATACCTTTTTCGTAATTTCTCTGCATGAGGTTAATAAAACCAAAGGAAGAATGAGGGCCGGGTATTGTATCATCTATAGATGAGGCTTTATATGTAAATTTTAAAGCCTTATTAAGAGAATCGGTTTGAGAATTCCCGAAGTTAAACAAGGCATCAATAATATGAGTCCACGCGAGTAATGACCACGCAAATGCATAATGTGGATCAAGATCCGTAGCTTGCTTAAATAGCTTCCTGGCTCGTGTATTACCTTCCTTTGTATAGCGGACGAAAAATTTATTTCCTTTGATAAGCTTCTCCCAGGCCTCCAAGCTATGAGTGCGCATATAGCTTCGAGTTCTTTCCCCGTGAGTCAACTCCACCTGTAGTGCTAAGGCAATTTGTTGTGTAATTTCGTCCTGGACAGCGAAGTAATCGATCATGCTTCGATCATAACTTTCAGACCAAAGATGATACCCTTTGATGGCATCGATCAACTGAGCATTCACCCGGATTCGTTCTTTAGATCGTTGAATACTGCCTTTAAGTATGTACCTAACCCCCAAATCTTCACTTACTTCCCTCAACTTTGCATTGGTTCCCTTGTAAATAAACATCGAACTACTTGAGATGATGAACATTTCTGAATTTTGAGATAGGGCGGAAGTTATGTTCTCTGTAATCCCGTCAGCTATGAAGTCCTGCGTGGGATTTTTATTGAGGTTCACGAAAGGTAACACAGCAACAGACGGCTTATTGGGAAGAGGATAGGCCATATTTTCTACCAAGGCTGCCTCTATCTCAGGGGCACGGAGGTAAAACTGCCATAAGGCAGCTGCTACAGCCAGAACTCAAAACGAATAAGGAGTGAAATGTAAGACTGTTTCGATAGGCGCTTTGGTGCTTTTGGTTCTCCAATCAACTGACCGGTAAGTTCCGGTGTCGTCAGAACCTTGTATACCCTGACAGGTTCCGTTATATTCTTGACCTGATGTTCACCTTGATATTCATAGCCGAATTTGAGCTTGTTACGAATGTTCATCTGTAAACATTCTTTGAAATCGCAACCTTGCCCGGTTGAGCCAAGGTTTCAATACGTGCGGCGATATTGACCCCGTCTCCGTATACCTGTTCGCCATCTTGAATAACGTCACCCAGGTTCACACCGATGCGAAACTGCATCTTGCGATCTTCTGGCATATCAGCGTTTATCGCTTCAACTTTATCCTGTAATTCAACAGCGCATTGAACTGCATCTACCACGCTGGAAAACTCAGCCATGACAGCATCACCAGGGGATGAAAACACCCGGCCATCGTGTTCTGATATAATGGAACGGATTAACTCCAGATTGGAGGTGAGTGTTTGATAGGTGCCGACTTCGTCCTTGCCCATCATGCGGCTGTAACCCTTTACGTCGGCAGCCAGGATGGCTCTGAGCTTCCGCTTCACGCTGTTCTCGGCCATAACGACACCCCTGTTGAGGTTAAGATGGGGAGGTTCAGAATAGGAATAATTCGTTTATATTCTAAAAAAACGAATTTTATCAAACAAAATTGAGGACTTCTGCAGATGGTGATGTATTGAGATAAAACCTGTTACCAAATTAATTGGAATTTTTACCGATACGTTCTGGATATCCTTATCCTGCCACGAAATCTATCCTTCCTGCAAGATTTGGCTCGTTGTGATTATTTTCGCGCATTGGATCTTTTTAAGGGCCTTGATATTTACAACACTGAGTAAGTAGCGCAGGGGAATCTCACCCCCAGGCTCTCAAAGGTAGGGTCGAAGACTGGCGCGGTACTCAAAAGCCCGTTTCCAGCCCCCGCCTCGTCAAACGCAGCGTGCGGATTTCCCGCACTACGCTTTCTCTGTTAACTTCATCTAAAGGTTTATGAGACCTATCAAACTGGCAGCGCTTTCAGGCCCTGTAATATCGAACTCCGTAATCATTAAACAATCCCAGAGTTTCGTAAAACCAGGCCCTACTCCACCTGTTCCAGCCGAAGCCACGGCGTTTTCTTGCATGCATCAGATGTCGTCTGATCTTTTTCTCCACCCAGTCTTTGATATAACCAAAGCACTCGCTGGAGTTGCCAACCCGAAAATAGTTGACCCATCCCCTGAGAATCGGGTTGATCAGATATATAACCCGATCCACGGGTTGGGATTGATGACGACGGAACACGTCCTTGAGTTTCTCGCAGCAAGGCTGTCCGTGCCTTCATCCGCGGTGTGACTCTTACTCCCCATACACCACGGCGTGTTTTAACCCGCCGATAGTCAAATCCCAGAAAGCTGAAGGTCTCATCCCGGGTAAGATCCACTATTCGGGTCTTCTCCTGATTCATCTGAACATCAAGCTTCTCAAACTCTTCAACAAGCCGTTTATAAGCCGCCTTTAAAAGCCACTCCCATTTTCCGAAAGCCATCTACCAGGACCACCAGATCATCCGCAAATCGGGCATATTCAATATAGGTGTATCTGCCGTGGCGGGTAACCTCCTTTGCCCGCTCCAGCATTTTATCCACCTCATTGAGATAGATATTACTGAGCAACGGTGAAATCACCCCACCTTGAGGAACGCCTCGCTTGCCACCGGCTTTCAAAATCAGCTTCAGCAATCGCATCACCTCGTCATCGTTGACTCGTTCGGCCACTTTCTTCAACAGAATGTCATGCCGAACGTTGTCAAAATAGGCCTTAAGGTCTAAATCAATGACACGGGTCTTGTTCTTCACGACTGCCTCAGCCACACGATCTACCGCAGCATGAGCGGTTCGCTTGGGGCGATATCCATATGATCCTTCTTGAAAGTCGGCTTCAAATATCGGCTCTAAGATGAGCTTGAGTGCCCCTTGAACCACGCGATCTCGTATCGCAGGAATTCCTAAGACTCTGACCTTGTCATTGTCCTTGGGAATCTCTTTGATTCGATTTCGCATGGGTCGATATGTCCCGGAGACCAGTTCATTTTGTATCTGCTCAAGAAAAGCTTCCACTCCTGCCTTTTCGATGTCATCAAACGTTACACCATCTATTCCCGGTGCTCCGTTATTTTTCTTGGCATCGCGATAGGCCCATTGAAGTGTTTCCATCTTACAGACATGAACATACAGTCCCCAAAACCGCCATGTCTTATCAGACTTCGCCTTCAGGTATATCTTCCTTCTCAGGTCCTGCAGACTAATGGACGCCTTTATCATCTCGTCCCTGCCTCCCAGTGTTGTCGGAAGATTGTTAACAGCAGGGTCCCTTTGCTCCCCGGGCGTTACCCCGGTTCATCGCTAATACGGACCCATCCGCCACCCTCTCGCCTTTCGATTCACTTCCCGCTGTTCACGGTTATAGAATCTACCTTGCTCCAGAGATTTCTCCCTGGGACGAGGAGGGCTTCTCCAGTTGCTCGGTATGTCCTTGCCACCGTGCTGTCGCTACCACCCCGCCGGAGTGAATTAGCCGTATCAATCAGTTTTCGGCTAATCATGCTGCCTTCGCCCTACGGATGCGGGCTCGGCCTCCGGGGATTCTCACTTTCGGGGCCACCTGTGCGTTCACTTTCGTTACGGCCCGGTGACTCGCTCACATCCCTTAAGGATTGCTTTGTCGATGGGCTTCAGATATTCGGTTTCCCTCCTACCTGCCATCCAAGCTACAGGGCTTCTGATTCTTACCCTGGCAGGACTGACTCCTGCTGAACATACCAGCCTTAGCTGGACACACAACCGTACGTGACAGTCTCCCGTCATACGGCTCCTACTGTCCAGCCGACGGCCGAAAGCCAAATTCCCAAAGACGAGAACAATCTTGGTTCGCGGCGTGCTATGCGACCTAACCAGTGGGTCGCCTTTAGCCACTGACCTTTCAGCCTTTTGTATTTCCGCATTGCCCAACGAACCAAGGCATTTTGAAGCTGACATAGTATGGGATGCAGCGCTGATTTGTAATATCTGCCATAATAATTCAACCAACCCCTAATCACGGAGTTGATCCGCTTGGCTATATCCTCTATTGAGGACGAACTCCACAAATGCAATTTCCAGCCCCTTATGGTGGCACTCATCGCTTTGATCGCTGATTTGCTTACCGCTGGTGTAAAGCCCCAGAAATGGCTACGCCCTTTACAACCACGCGGCCGAAAGCAATATCCAAGAAAATCAAAGCTCTCGTGCTTGTAATTTCCGGGGCGTTTTAGTCTTTGCAATAGACAATCTTCGTCTTCTCAGGATGCAGTTTTAGCTTGCATCGCGCCAGCCGTCTTTCTATGACTCTCAGCATACACTGTGCTTGAGCTTCCGTACGACAGTGGACAATAATGTCATCCGCATATCTGGCAAATAAAACACCAGGATGATTTACCCTCATCCATTCATCAAACGCATGGTGAAGAAAGATATTGGCCAACAAGGGACTTATAACACCCCCTTATGTCACAATGTTTATATTTGAATGCCTTTTCGACTTGGATACCTCGGAATAAGCGAACAACAAGGCACCGGAGAGGATGATTGTGCGACCGATGATTTCACTTTTCAAGGGCAGACTGCCCAGAAAACCATACGCCATCGGGAGCACCCAAAGGGCTGTATCGTTAGGACGATACTGGATTGCGAGAGTGACCAGTACCGGTAGGAGTAAAAGGTCATCAGGTATCCTGCACATGGACCCAAAAAGGCGCCGAGTAGGCACAATAATCCAATAACCCAGATCAACCTCAAAATTTGCCGTACCACTTACCCACAACCATAAGCCAATCAGCACCGCACCGACCGTCGTTCGATAAACGACCATCACATTGGGATGGATGTGGTGCACTCTGGTTTTAACGATAATCAACTGCATGGCCACGGCGCTCACCGAACAGACGGTGAAGATAACCCCATGCCCGATTGTATTCCATCTGCCAGCGGTACTCCAGAAGCCGCCGGTAAACATGATGACTAACGCCAGTAATTCGGACCTGGTCAGCCTTTCTTTGAAAAATAAAAGTCCCGACACAATAGTGATGGCTGGCAGGAACCGCCAAAGAAAGGATGAAAATGAAGGATCTAAACGTTTGAGTCCATGCCATCCAAAAATGACAGCCACCGCGGTTGTCACTCCCAGTAGAATCATTAGCCCAAAATCGGGAGTCGCTCGGATCTGTTTTCTGCTGGATGAAGACAAAAGAGATATAATCAATGAATAAATCGCAGCGGCCGCGGTCCAAATAAAGCTCAAGGTTTCCGGGTTGAATCCTTTGAGGCCGAATTTGACGGTTATATAATTGGTGCTCAGAAGAAGAGCGCCACCGAGAGCGTAAAGGAATCCTTTGAGCGGATTATACCCGCTTCCTGCCCCGGCAAAGACATCCTTGTTTATTGGCCCCATACGATCATGTGTCATTATTGTTATTTCTAGCCTGAGAAGGTCGTATCTGATGTATTGAAAATAATTTTAGATCGTGATTTGGGCAACCATTTCGATCTCCAGGGGCAGGTTCAGGGGCAGGCTGCAGACCCCCAAGGCGGTTCGCACATGGCGGCCTGATTCACCGAACAGTTCTACAAGCAGATCCGAAGCGCCGTCCATCACCTGGGACTGCTTTGTAAAATCGGGATTGCAATTGATATAACCGGTCAACCGTACCAGCCTGTCTATCCTATCCAGATCCATGATGACCGCTTTTATCTTGGCAAGCAGGTTCAAAACGGTTATTTGGGCAGCTTCATATCCTTGTTCAATACTTAATTCTTGCCCCACCTTGCCGAAGTACTTGGGTTTGCCAGCCAGCATGCAGGTAGCCCCGGAGGTGAAAACAAAGGGCGGTACCACCAGGGCTGGAACATAGTTGGCCAGGGGGGTGACGGGTTCTTCTAATTGATGTCCCAGATGGACCAGTTTTTCCTCAATGCTCATAGCTACCTCTGCGCAGTTATTTTCAGTTGGTTTGGCAAATAATTCGTTTTTATAGCCCAGACCCCACCCGGTAGCCGGCGGCAATGGCCTCTTTAATCCGGGCCGGTTGGCTGCAATCTCCTATCAGATGCACCTGACCGGTGTAATTTTGCAGATAAGGGATCACTGTCGGGTTCTTTTTAAGGCCACCGGCCAGCACGACGCTGTCAGCACCGATCAGCTTTTTGGAACCCGCCAGATTGATGTGCACACCCTCTTTTGATATATTCAATATGCGAATTTCTTTCAGCAGGGCTACTTGGTGTTTTTTTAATTTCGCCAGATAGATGGCTTTCATGGTAGGGCCCAGGTCGCTCAGGAGTTCATCTGTTTCTTCCATGATGACGACCACTTTGCCTTTTTGGGCATAGGCTATGCCAAGTTCACCGCCGGCAAATTGTCCACCAATAATCACCAGCCTTTTTCCCACCGGAAAATTTACGGCCATCAAGCATCTTAACAGGCGGGGAAGATAAGCATATCGAAACATCCATGCGGCCAAGTACCATAAAATCCTTTTTGCCTGAGATACGCCGGAAGGCGTCTTCCCGTTTATCATGCCAAGAAAGTCTTTTAGATTCATCATAATCTCGCCGGCGTTTTCTGAATAGGCATGTTCGACCGGGATGCCGCCTGTGGCCACAACGACGACGTCAGGATTTTGCTTTTTGATGAAATCGGAATCGACCTCCCTATTGAGCTCTACTCGTGCCGGACTGTTTCGTAACTCCCGAATCAGGTGGTCTTTTAATTCTATCAGATCAGGGTTCAGGATGGCACCCAACAGCATCAGGCCGCCCAAACGGGATGATTTTTCACAGAGGGTTACCCGATGACCCCGACGGGCGGCAACGCGGGCCGTCTCCATACCGGCCGGTCCGCCCCCAATGACCAGCACGCTTTTTGTATCCGTCGCGTCAATGACAGCGGGTTCAACTTCGTGTCCAGCACGTGCATTAACGGTGCACTCCAGTATTTTATCCGTGCGGACGTTGTCGATGCATCGCAGGCATACAATACACGGGCGAACCGCTGAAGGATGTCTTGCCAAGATTTTGTTGGGTAGGTCAGGGTCGGCGATCAAGGCCTTGCCCATGGCGACCATATCCGCCTTTTTATCGCTTAACGCCTTTTCCGCGGACAGGGGGTCAATTCGGCCTACAGCGATGACCGGTATGTGAACTACCTTTTTTATTTCATGGGTCAAGTGCAACAGTGCGGCATTTTTCAAAGGTCGCTGATCGAGTGGTTGAGGTGCGCCGTCGTAATCGACATAGACGTGAATTGCATGAATGCCGGCCCGCTCAAGGCTGACAGCGATTAACTTGCCATCCTCAAGAGTCAGCCCGTTCTCAATACTGGGGTCTTCCCGGCTGTTGATCCGACAGATAAGGGGAAACCGACTGCCCACCTCGGCCTGGATCGCTATTATAACGGACAAAAGTGGACAGAACCGTTTTTCATACGACCCCCCGTATCCATCCCCTCGTGTATTGGCTGCCGGTGACAAAAATTGTCCCAGGATACCGCCGGTGGTGGCGCTGATCTCCAAGGCATCAAAACCGGCCTGCTTGGCCAGATCGGCTGCTCGGGCAAAGGCTTCAATCACCTCATTGAGCTCCTGCGGGGTAATTTCACGTGGTTTTTCCAGTCCGGGCGTGGGTATCGGCGAGGCTCCCAGGGGTTGGCTGGCGGTAACCACTGAGCGAGCATTGCGTCCGCCATGGTGTAGTTGAATGGCGGCCAGAGACCCGTGATTCTGTATGACTTTCGCCAGAAGCCGTAGCCCGGGAAGTGCAACCTCGTCACAAAGAGACAACTGTTCAGTACGGATACGGCCACGCGGGTGAACAAAGGAGGGCTCCACGATGATCAATCCCGCACCACCCTGGGCACGACGCCGATAATAGGCCAGATGCCTTTCGTTTACAAATCCCCGACGATCGCTGAAATTTGTCAGCATCGCGGGCATAACCAGACGATTTTTTATGTCCAGATGATTGATAACGATGGGTTGAAAAAGTTTATGAAAAGATGGCATAGCGCTAATGACATTTTTATTTTTTTATAAGAATTTTAGTCCGCCACACCAACGACGGATAAACCCACCAAGCGGATGGCAACCAAGCTTTTGGCGATGGAGTGACACAGTCGCGTTCCCTGAAATCGTGCAACGATTTTCATTAAGCCAGCCATTGCGACAGCCGGTCGGCCCAGTAGGTAATCAGAATATTGGCCCCAGAACGCCGTAGACTCATCATCAGCTCCAGTACACAATCCTTTTCATTCAGATTTCCATGCTGGCTGCCATAGGATATCATGGCATAGTCACCGGCAATGCTGTAAGCGGAAACGGGTTTTCCGCATTCGTTTTTCAATTTCTGGATAATGTCCATATAGGGTGTGGCCGGTTTGATATTCAAGATGTCCGTGCCCTGCTCAACATCCAGTAAGGCCATTTTAAGGGGATCTTCCGAATTGGCCGGATCCATGTAGTAAACGCCTTTGTCGTAAGCATAACTTTTTCCGGTACCGGTTAGCCCGACGCCGGACATATAAAAGGCGGAATTGAATTTGATGGAGCTCATAATGAGGGTTTCATCGAAACCGGAATCGGACAGGGCCTCCCGCGCGGCCAGTACGCGTCCGTCCACTGCCGTAGAGTTGCAAAAAATGTCCATTCCTGATTCAGCCCACTTGACTGCGATTTTCCTGATAAGTTCCAGGTGGGTCCATCTTGTATCCTGTCTTTATCATCGAGTACACCACCAATTTGGTGGTTGGTAAAATATCCCAGATAGGAGTCACCAATGACCATGAGCTTGTCGCCGGTGGCCCTTTTTATCTCCCTGGTTACTTTCGGTATAACGCCATTTTCGGCATAGGCATCGCTGGCATGTTCGTCTCGAGAAAGGGGAATACCGATTAGATAAACTGCACCAATTCCTAAGTCGCAAAGCTCTCTGGCTTTTTCAACTGCACCCTGTATTGAGTATCGCATAATACCCGGCATAAAATCCACTGGAACCGATGTTGAGATATTGGCGTCTACTGACATGGGATAAACAAGATGGTCCCGGCTTAGATGATTTTCTTTGATCATTCGTCTTACAGGAAGTCTAATTTTGAGTCTTCTCTGTTTAACCATTTGATCTAACATGATAGCTTGTATCTCCTTTCTTTAATTGACCGAGTTTTACATTAGTCCGTATATCGAAAAAGTAGATATACATTGTTCCGGGATGAAAATAGATTGCGCCTCGTTCAAATTTTAATCTCAAAATCCAGAGTGTACACAAACCTCTATACAATACCCAACTCTTGAATGGGATGGTTTTCCAGAATTCTTTGTGGGTTGAAAATGGAGAGGTCCAGGCTTACCGGAAGACCTATAATCAACTCAGAGAGATAGCGGCCTACCGCTGGGGCTTGTTGGAGCCCGTGACCTGAAAAGCCATTGGCTAGAAATAAACCCTTTATTTCAGGCCACTCACCCAATATGGCATTGCTGTCCAAAGTGTTGATAGCGTAAAGTCCAGCCCAACCTCGCAGTAATTTCAGAGTATCAAAGGCAGGAACAACTTCGGCCAGTTCGGGCCATAAAATATCAGTAAATCTATTTTCATCCCAACTGAAATCGAAACCTACTGGATCTTCTGGCAGACCTTTGCCAACCAAGACCAGACCCCCAGTTTCAGTACGAAAACAAATACCTGAGGGCCAGACTGTAAGGGGGAGGCGATCGGTAAGCTTGACAGCCGGATCAAATACGAAAACCTGTCGCTTGGTTGGGGCAACCGGCAAAGAAACCCCGATGCTTTGGGAAATCTTCGCCGCCCAGGCCCCAGCACAGTTGATCACAAGGCCGGCTTTTAGTTGTTCTCCAGACATAAGTTTGACCCCTTGGATGTGTCCGGATAAAGACGAAATAGCAGCAACTTCTGAATTTACTATTGTAACCCCCAATGATTTGGCCTTATTCCGATAGCCCATAAGCATGGCATAACCGTCCAGATAGCCATCGTTTTTACCAAGTGTGCCGCCCACCACTTCTGAAAGGTTATACAGGGGGTATTTATCCTTGATTTGATCAGGAGATAGCCACTCCACTGCGCAACCTAAATCCTGCTGCAGACTCAAAGCTTCCTGGGCGATCTCAGACTTTTTCTCATCAAAAAGAAAGAGGTTTCCTTCCGGTCTCCATGAAATATAAGGCTTGTTGCCATTCACAGCCATTTCTTCTTCAAATCTATCAAGCACCTGGAAGGTGTGTTGAGATATTTGTATATTTTCCCTGAGGGAAAAATTGATGCGAACATTGGAAAAAGAAAGGGTAGAAGAAGCCCGAGCATAAGTAGGATCCATCTCCACAATTAGCACTTTTAGGCGGTTATCTCTGTTGATTAGATTATAGGCTGTGGAGCAGCCCATCACTCCACCGCCAATAATCACCACATCATAAATTTTGCTCATCAAACTAATTCCTTTAAACCAAATTATGCCTTGCAAAGAGACGTAGGGTCTGAATTTACTTCCTGACGCTACGCCCCCATGCATAGAAACTCGATATTATTTCTCGTAATTAACCAGTTTCCCGTCATTGTAAACTTGACGAGCATATTTCATATTCATGCGGATGCCGTCGCTATCAACGGAGAGATCTTCTCCTGACATGCCGCGATAGAGCCCAAACGCCGTGGGCAATACGTCACGTACTTTATCAGCCTCTATGCTTTCGGCTAGCTTAATGGCCAAGGTGGAAACCCATACAGAATCGTAACCCAGGCAGGTGTACATTTCCGCCATTTTCTCTGAATCACCTATTTTTTGTTGATAATTTTTGTGAAAACTGTCGACTCGAGGGCCGGTGCCAATGACAGTGCGGGTTCCCTTGCGGCCCTTAATGGTTTCGGGAATACAGGAGGCTACTGCGATGTTAATATAAGGAGAATACCAAGCATCGTTGACCGTCTGGTAAAAGCCTAATTCATAGGCCTGTTTCTGGATGATACGGGATGTCTGAAACCAGGCTACGGAAAGGATTGCCTTTGGTTTAGGTGCAAACAATCGCTGTAATTCAGCCCGATAGTCTGATTTCCCCTTTTCGTAACGTACTTCAGTCAACACTTTACCACCACCGGCCTCAATGGCCTTTTTCATTTCATTGGCCATGCCCACCCCGAAAGAATCGTTCATTGTTAGGATTGCAAAATCTTTTTGCCCGCTGTCTTGGCTGGCAAAGCTCACCAAATCTGTTGCCATCACTTCGTCAGTAGACATGCAGGTAAACAGATAAGGGCCAATAGTCCTCAGGCTTGGTGCTGTTGAACTGAGGGCTATCTGCACCACTCCTTTTTTATTGGAATAGGTGGCTGTGGGTATGGACACGGCACTACTATGGGCCCCAATAATGACGGATACTTTTTCCACGTCAACAAGCTTATGGACACCATCCATGCCGGCCTCCGGCCGCGATTCGGTGTCTTCCACAATCAGCTTGAGAAAGGCGGCCGTTCAATACGCCACCCATCTGGTTTATTTCCTCTACGGCCAATTCCATTCCAATAAGCTCTTTTTTACCGCCGGCAGCGGCACCACCGGTAAGGGGCAGGAGAACCCCGATCTTTACAGGATCACTGCTCGAGGCTGCCGCGACGGTTGCCGGCATGACAGCGCTCATGAAAAAGATGATGGCGATTAATTGGATGGTCCAAGTCAAAACGTGTTTTTTCATTGTTCCTCTCCTTTTTAATTAATCTTGGGTTTAGACAGTATGCTGCCTATTATACGGAACGCCTTTCGGCTTTTTCCATAAAAGACGGCCGATAATCAGCCGCCCAGGTATGCCTTTCTGATGCGTTCGTTTTGCAGGATTTCTTGTGCATCACCGCTGAATTCGTTTTCACCCAGGGCCAGCACGTATCCCCGGTTTGATATTTCCAGAGATTCGTAGGCATTTTGCTCAACAATCAAAAGGGAGGTACCCAGTTGATTGAGTCGACGTATCTTTTCGAACATGCTGATGGTCATGGCCGGTGAGAGTCCGGCTGAGGGCTCGTCAAGCAGCATAAGGGAAGGATTGGTCATGAGCGCACTGCCCATGGCGACCATCTGTCTCTCGCCGCCGCTGAGAGTACCGGCGGTCTGACTCTTTCTTTCCTGAATCTTTGGAAATATATCAAAAATCCGCTGCAAGGCCTGGTCTTGATCGGTTCTGCCCAGTAGAAAACCACCCATTTCCAGGTTTTCTAGGACGGTTAGGTTGGGAAAAATGTTTTGGAGCTGGGGTACATAACTGATCCCCTTTTTCAGCTTTTGGTCCGGGCGCAATCCGGAAATGTCCTCGCCTCTGAATGAGATGGATCCCTGAGTCGGGCGCAGATGGCCCATGATAGTCTTTAAAAGTGTGGATTTTCCACAGCCGTTGGGGCCGATAATGGTCACCACCTCACCCACTTCCACGTTTAGGGATACACTGTGCAGAATCTCCGTGCGGTCGTATCCGGAATGAACCTGATTGATATCGAGTAAATTCATGATCACCTGGTCTTCTGCTGTCGAGCCCGTCGGCCCAGATAGGCAGCTAACACTTTTTCATCCTTCTGAATCTGTTTCGGCAAACCTTGGGCAAGCAATTCGCCAGCATCTAAAACATATACCTGATCACAGACCGCGCTGATGAAGTTCATATCGTGTTCCACAATCAGAAAGGTTTTTCCCTGTTTATCGCGAAGCTCTTTTAAAAAGGACATGAATTTATTTGTCAGGGTTGGGTTGACACCGGCCGTCGGTTCATCCAGCAGAACCATCTCCGGGTTTCGGATCAGGATACGGGCCAGGGAGAGAAGCTTACGTTGTCCCCCGGACAGGTTGGCGGCGTACTCATTGGCAAGGTGTTCGATTCCAACAAAGTCAAGGTAATAAAGGGCCTCTCTAAGATTTTGTTGCTCCTGTGCCTTGATGTGTTTTAACCTAAAAATACTTTGCAAAATATTTTCACCGAGCTGATGGTTGCAGGCCAGGAGCATGTTTTCAAGGACCGTCATTTTCTCAGGGGCCTTGCTGATCTGAAAACTGCGAACCAGGCCTGACTGAGCGATCTTATAGGGCGGTCGACCGGTGATATCGTGGTTATTGAACAGCACCTTACCGGAATCAGCCTTCAGGAACCCGGAGATGATATCGAACAAGGTGGATTTGCCGGACCCGTTGGGACCGATAAGCCCCACAATCGTTCCTGGTTCCACTTGGAATGAGAAACCATTCAGGGCTTTAATGCCGCCGAAATTTTTGTAGATGTCACGGGCTTGCAGCATGGTTTCACTCATGGGGATAGCTTTTCTTTTTTTCCTTTACAATACCATCTGGTTTATAAAGGACGGTTAGAATGATCAGTATGCCGATGGCCACCATTCGCAGACTGGCCAGCGTTTCAGCAGGAATGTCCCAGATATCTTTAAGGTATCGGGTGGAGTTATAGAAGGCAACAATGATCGCCGCACCGGCGATGGATCCCACGATGTTGCCGCGACCACCGATGATGACCATGGCCCAGACGATGAACGTCACAATGGGCATGAAATCAGAAGGCGAGATATAGGTAATGTAGTAGGCATACAGGGCGCCGGCGATGCCACTCAGGGCGGCTCCCATGGCCATGACTTTGAGTTTGGTTCTAAATACCGGCTTGCCCATGGCAAGGGCCAGATCGTCCTCCTCCCGGATGGCTTTCATGATTCGGCCGAAAGGGGAGTTGCTCAAGCGCCTTATCAGCGCGTAAGCTAGTCCCACGAACAACCAGACAAAGAATAAAAAGAATAGGGGATAAAAGGCTTCGCTTATAAAGGCCTCCAAAGGACGCTGTATGCCCCCGATACCGAAACTGCCCTTGGTGAGCCACTCCTCGTTGAGCAGAAACAGACGTACGACTTCCCCGATACCCAGGGTGATGATGGCCCAATAACTGACCGAGAGTTTGGAGGTGGGCAGGGCCACAAGGAAGCCCAATAGTGCGCTGACCATGCCGGCCCCGATCATCCCCCAGAAAAAGGAGACCCCATGAATGGCCAGCAACGCTCCGGTATAAGCCCCCGCGGCGAAAAAGGCTACGAGTCCGAAATTGACCAGTCCACCGAAGCCGTACTGCAGGTTCAGGCTCAGAGACAAAATAGAATAGATGCCGATCATGGTGCCGAAATATATGATGATGTCAAAGAGTTCCATATTAATGCACCTTGCGGGCGCCCAACAGGCCAGAGGGGAGAAAGATCAGCACGATGACCAGGACCGTAAAAGAAATGGCTGGTTTATATTCGGTGGGTATATACAGGGGACTGTCCGCGGCAGATAAGCCCAGCAAGGCCAGGATCTTTGACCAATCAATGGCCAGGCCAACATTTTCCACGAAACCGATCAAGAGGGCTCCGATAACGGCACCGTAAACATTACCGATGCCCCCTAATATGGCCGCACAGAATACGGGTATAATATAATATTGAAACCCAGTTCGGGCCACAGGGCCGTCTCCCAGGCCATCAGCACGCCACCCAACCCGGCGAAACAGCCGCAGATAAACCAGACCCAGGAAATGGTGCGTTCCACATTGATACCGCGATCCTGGGCCAGGGACATGTCATCTGACAGGGCCCGCATGGATTTTCCCAGTTTTGTTTTATGCAACAGAAAATGGAAGCAGAACATGGCTGTGACGGTGACGCCTAAAACGGTGATCTGGGTGGAGGTAATATAGGCGCCCATGAACCGGTAGGGTCTGGCCAGAACCTGATTATAGGCTAAGGGGTCGGGACCCCATATGGCACTGATGATATAGCGCAGGCTGAGGGAGAGACCCAGGGAGGCGATGATCAATGCCAGGACCGGGGTTTCTCTCATTTTTTTAAAAACGAGGCGATCGCAACCAATGGCCAGAGCACCGGAAAACAGAATGGCTATGATTGCCGATGTGAACAAGTCCAACTTGAGTGACACACAAAAAAAATAGGCCACATAGGCGCCCACCATCGATAATTCCCCATGAGCAAAGTTGGCGAATCCCAAAATGGAATAGGTCATAGTTAGTGTCCATCCAAAGCTATAACTATCTGAAACTCATAAAAAAAGCGCATTTTGCGGTAGCAATTCTTTTCGCTTTGTGGTATATTAAAAGTTACTAAACACTCAATAATACTACAAAAACAGAAAAGGAGCTGGTCGCAAAATGCGCGAAAAATGGCCCAAACAAATGCCCCTGATGGCTCACATCCTCGATCATCCCCAAAGCAAGGAACTGGAAGTGATCAGTGGGATTATCGATGCAAAACCTACCATCTGTGAGTATATCCTGCAAGATCTAAACAGAGGCAAGTCCAAGACCCAGCGCGCCGGCGCCAAAGGTATGAGCGCCGAACAAGTGCTACGCTTTATCATCGTCAAAGTCCTTTTCGGTTTCACTTATGAAGAATTGGCCTTCCACATCGTTGACTCGCAAAGCCTGCGCTGGTTTTGCCGCATCGGCATGGCCGAAGAAGGGTTTAAAAAATCTGCCTTGAACCGCAATATCAAAGCCATCAGTGATCAGACCTGGGAGATGATCAACCGCGATATTCTGGGATATGCCAAAAAAGAGGGCATCGAAAAGGGCCGTAAAGTGCGTACGGACTGTACCTGCGTTGAGTCCAACATTCACCAGCCATGGGATTCGACCCTGTTGGGCGACTGTGTACGGGTATTGACGCGGCTTATTGTGCGCAGCCGGGATGAGTTCGGACTCAAGGTGCCGCAATTTAGCAACCATAACCGACGGGCCAAACGTCGGATGCTGGCGGTTATGAATGCCAAGGGTAAAAAGCCACGCAAGGCGGCCTATGTCGACTTGCTCAAAATTACCGGCAAGGTGCGCGGGTATGCCCACACGGCGGCACAGATGATCAAAAAAAGTGTGCTTGCACCCAGCGCGATTGCTCTTTTTGCCCAAATCAATCACTATGCCGAGCTTACCGAAAAGGTCATCGACCAGACCCATCGCAGGGTTGTTCTGGGCCAGAGCGTTGCTGCCGCTGACAAGGTGGTATCGATCTTCGAACCTCACACCGACGTTATTGTCAAGGATCGCCGGGATGTGATTTTCGGTCACAAGATCTGCCTGACCGGCGGAGCCTCCAATTTGATCCTGGATTGCCTGATTGTCGAAGGCAATCCAGCCGATGTAGATTTGGCCATCCCGATGTTAGACCGGCAAAAAGAAATCTATGGCCGATACCCGCTCAAAGTCTGCTTTGACGGCGGCTTTGCATCTAAAGACAATCTGAAACAGGCCAAGGCGGCCTCGCGCAAGATAAAGGATGTCTGCTTTGCCAAAAAGCGCGGTCTGAAAGAAACAGATATGTGCCGCAGTGAATATGTGTATCATAGGCTTCGCCGGTTCAGGGCCGGGATTGAGTCGGGCATTTCCTGGCTCAAACGTTCCATGGGGCTGGCACGATGTATGTGGAAAGGCTGGTACGGCTTTAAGTCATATGTCTGGTCATCGATTGTCGCGGCCAATTTATTGACCATTGCAAGGACCAAGCTGGCGTCAACTTAAAAATTGCGGCCTTTATCCATTGTTGGTTCTCGCGCAGCAGCAGAGGTGCGCTCAAAATACGAAGAAAACGAAAAATATCTATGCTATCCAAATATTTGCAGCAGATTATCATAGAACAAACCTTTTGGAACCATCGCTGTAGTAAATGGACTGCTTAAAACTACCGATTATTGGATGGACACTAGTTAAGCCCAGGGCCAGCATACTCAGTTGAGAGCCGGCGAGTAGTGAATTAATTAAAACCTGGCTGATATTCATTAAAATTTCCCTGATCCATAATTTATGGCGGGCAGATGGTTCTTGTCCGAAAGGGCCTGCTCCAGTCCCTGGATGGCATGTTTTTTGGCATTGTTGATATGCCGAGAGAGGACTTTTTTGGCACCGCCCAGGTCCTTGGCCACCACGCAGTCCAGGATGCGCTTATGATCGGCTTCGACCACGGATTGCATGGAAATACCAAACGATAGGCTGCTGCGATATTTTAGGTACAACAAGTCATAAAGTTGGCTCAGAACCTTATGCTGGGTTTCACACTGAGACAGGGCTGCCAGGGTCAAGTGAAACTCCATGTCCTTAATCAATTTTTCAGAAAGGGAGTCACCCTTCAATGAGGACAGGGAGGCCTCGGTTGCCTTTTTGATCCGCACGACGCTGTCTTTGGTGAGCTGCCGAATGGTCGCCGGCAGCAGAGAGGTTTCGAGGAGCGAACGCAGATCGTAGATTTCTTCCACCTGCTTCAAGGAGATAGGTTCGGCATAATAACCCTTGTTGGGTTCACGACGCACCAATCCTTGTAATTCAAGCCATTTTAAGGCGTGGGATACCGGGGTTATGCTCATTCCAAATCGTACCGCTAATTCACGGTATGCGATTTTCTGCCCGGGTACTATTTCATTGTGGAAGAGCATCCCACGAATACCCATATAGGCCTTTTGGGTAGGGTCATCAATTGGTTGTTTTGAGCTTTTGGTCATGCCGCCCTTAAATATAATTAAATTTGTAGTTACAAATATAATTAAAACAAAGGTCTGTCAAGGCCATTTTTTTAATTTATCAAGATAGAACGTCGTTGTCACATTTGCGCACAATAAATCGTCCGGGAAGAATCATGGTAAAGCACAGGGCTGGACGCCTAATCTTTATCTGCTTGATCATATATTTAGCTGCTGATTTTATTCGGACTTCGTGCCTGCTTCGAATTTTTTAAGGTGCATGAAAAAGTGGGGATTAGTGAATGGAAACTGCAATTTGGGAAAATTACAAATGTTTGCCTGAGCGTGAAGAAATTGGGGGGGGAACGCAACCTACAATAGCTCTCCAGTCTCTGAATCGAAAGCTAAGCCTATGCACCACTATATATTGTGGTCGGGTGTAATTTCAAATAGATGGTGATTTCACAGCATCCGATGAATATGTCGCATAATTATTTCGGATTGAGGTATATTGATTGAGATCCTGCAAATATCACCTTGTCCAAATAACTGCGTATTTTGAACATATCTGCAATTAGAATCTATCCAAACGCATGCTTGATCAATTTGTTTCCTGATTTCTATCACTTTTATTGTGTCTGGCCTGGTTTAACTTTGGATGCGCTTTATTGAGTCGGGCATTGTTCGGCACAGACCCTGGAGCGTACCTGGATAAAAACAGGGTTCCGGTAATGCCCCAAACGGTCGCGAAGAAAAGAGTCCATATGGGTGTACCGATACCGAACCCCAAACCAAATAAGCCGACGTCCATTCGCATAGGAAAAACTAAGAGGGCGCTTGACAGCCATGGCAATATGCTGAGAGCCGCACCTTTTTTTACAGGGGCGTTTTTATATATAGGGATTAGAAAAATGATCCCCCATAACGCACTGGCGAAAACTCGCCTGAACAACCACTCAAAGGACAGTTCCGGTGCCATGCGAAAGCCCAAAGCTAGCGTCAGCCCCAATACGCCCAACGACCACACCAGAATACTGTTCGTAAGGCCGCCGAGTGCACCGGCTACGAACACATTAAATACTCTTTTTAACGCTTTCACTTCTACCCTTTTTTCTGAGGTCTCGCTCTAATATTATAGCTGATATTTTAAATGTATTTTTTTTGGTATTTCGGCTATCTTTCTACCCATTGACCGGATTCTTTATATTAAATTAACGATTTAGAAAAAATATAATCGTCTTGGATATCGGATCCCAAAGCAAAAGTTGCGTTACCGATAATTTGAAACCGCATTTTGGTGTAAAATGCATTTCCTCTGCTGTTTTTCTTCCAGCTGCTTAACCAGATCGATTTAAAATCTTTTTCACGGGCATAATTTATACAAGCCTTCATCAAAGCTGGACCTATACCGCAACCTAAATATTCTTGCATGGAATAGAGTCGGGCAAGTTCAATAGATGGGATTTGGTTTACGCAATCTGGTGGAATGCCCTGGTTTAGTTTAGCGTACCCCACCCATTCATCATTCAAACTGGCTATGAAAAAAGTGGAAGCACTATCAAGAATTTCTGATCGAATCTGATTTTCCGTAAATGAACGAGCAATATACTTTTCAAAATTCTCTCTATCATTCAGTTTGGCGAAGGCACCCCTAAAGGTTTTTTCAGCCAGTTTAGATAGAGCATAGGCGTCGTAGGGTTCTGCAAGTTGTATGATTGGATTTTTGTTCATATTTGTTATGGGTTGAGATAAATTGAGATAAAACCTGTTACCAAATTAATCGGAATTTTTACCGATACGTTTGAGCTCTACCAGTCGATAACGCCACATTAAGGTGCGGGCAGGGTATCTGCCGGATGATCCAAGTTGTAGAAGCGCGTTGTGGGATAGGCCAACTCGATATCGTTTTGCCGATTAAATGCATCGAGGGTTGCTTCCCATATTTGCTCTTCAATGACCCTTCTTTTCCGCGGATTGACAAGGTATCGGATGGTCAGCAGGACACCGCTGTCTTTGACCGTGGTATAGACAATGGGCGTTAACTTGTTATAGAAGATATAATATTTGTCCGCCGCGTTCCTGATTTGCTCCTTCGCTTCTTCCACCAAATGTTCTGCTTTGTCTTTGGCAATACGATGCAGCAGCCGTTTCGCCTCTCGCCAATTGCTTTCAAAGGTGATCAACACCGGAATTTCGGTCCAGATGTATTCGAACCCGATATGGTAGTTTGCTAAAGGCTCTCTGAGCACCTTCGAGTTGGGCACATGGACAATTCTACCCGTGCTCTGGTCAGCATCGACCCAGTTGCCAATCTCCACCATGCTGAACTGGAAAACTCTCAAGTCAACGACGTCTCCGGCGGTATCACCGATTTGAATGCGGTCGCCCACCTTAAACGGTTTTCTGGACACGATAAACAACCATCCGGCGATATTGGCAATGGTGTCATGCATGGCAATGGCAATGCCGGCGCTCGCGAGACCGAACAACGTTGCCAGCGACTCGATGCCTTCCATCCATATCCGCCCGAGCAAACAAATGAGCAGCAAGGTATAGGTATACAAAACAGCACGGCGCCAGAAGTATGCGCGCTTAACATTTGAGATACGGTTTTTGATGATGAAATTGAACAGGAGTTTGACCAATGAAAGAACCACGGCAATGATGATGGACAGAATAAGCTTTTCTATGGATTGGGGAGAGAGACGCAAATACTCGCTCAACAACTGCATAGGGGGACTCCTTTTTTATTTTTCCATAGACCACCGGAGCGGTAAACGTTTGAGCGGTGCCGCTCAAACCACGTTATTTTTGACTGTTTTATAGCTTCTTGGCGACAAGGGCTAATTCTGTGGTATCCGGGCCGAACTGTGAGCCCGTCACATCCGAATAAAACTTATCAATGTCAAACCCGACCTCCACAAACTCTCTCTCAAGTGCTTCGGGACTGTAATATTGTAGCCAGTTATAGACGGTTCGTGTGCGTGATGCTTCGATGAGCGTATATTTGTCAAGGACTACCTTTTCTTCCTCATATTTGATCGTATTCAAAAAACCATAATATTTTTTCGGCGACCAGAAACCATTAAGAAGATTTGTTTCATAAGTTGCTGCCTCTTCACGCTGGTCGAAGGCAGTCAGTGAGTATACATCGAGCAGAACCGAACCGCCCGGCTCCAGGATTGTGTAAAACTTGCTCAGCATCTGTTTTCTCTGGAGGGGACTGAGGGCGCAGAAGTCGCACATGATCATCAGGATGAGATGGAAGCGGTCATCCGTTTCAAAATCCAGGTAATTCTTACTTACATAGTGGATAGACAGCCCATCTCTTATTGCGACTTCCTGTGCGTACTGAATCGATCTTTTTGAGAAGTCTATCCCGGTTACATCTGCTTTCCTTTTAGCCAGCCTTGTGGCATACAACCCTGGTCCGCAACCGAAGTCGGCAATCTTCGTTCCCGCCCCGACGTTGAAGCGGGAAGCGATCCATTCCACAGATTGATTGATAAACCGCGTATTTCGAGACGAAAGATCTATGTCATCATTGAGGTGACACGAAAGCATCTGGGCGGACGTATGCTCATCCGTCCATAAATCGCTGGCGGTGTAAAATTGGAACGGTTCAGGCCGTTCGTTAATCCTCTCTAACGTTTCGAACATTCTCTCTCCTTATCGGATTACACAGAACATTAATATTATCAAGTCGGCTTGTTTTTCCCTGGTCTCCACTTCGAGTATAAATTTTCAACATAATTGAACTCTACATGTCTATCCCAAAAATTTGAGGTTCTTTCCGAGTACTGCAATTTTCATTTAACCAGAGTGCAATCTTTTTCCAGCCGCTATTTTCCATAACCCTTGCACCTTCGGGACAGTTTTTAATACAAGCACAACAGCGAATGCATAGCTTAATTTTAGTTGCCACGCTCCCATTAATTGAAATGGCTGCAGTTGGACATACACCGGCACACGTACCACAAACTGTGCATATTTCTTCTTTGGTCACTGGGGAAACAGCCATAGATCGCGCCCCGCCGGCTTCATATGGAAATCTACCGGGAATTTTCAAATCCATTTGGACATCAGGTGATTGTAAGGCTGTGACTTTATCTTTAATTTTTGTCCCAAAATCCATTGCTTTTTGAATATCCAAACTATCCGGACGTCCATTTGCGATGGGCACATCCTTTGTCGCAAAAGAGTGTTCTCCGATGAATGCACCACCGGCAATCGGATTAAAGCCTAACTCAATTGCAAGGTTTTTAAATTCTAACAATGCATCTTCAAACTCCCGGTTCCCATATACAACGATAAGAATCGCTAAGGTTTTGTTTGCTTTTAGCTGTTTGAATCGATTGATTGCATCAACCGGCAGACGACCACCGTAAACAGGTGCGCCGATAATTACAAGTTCACCTGAAAAGGGTGAAACTGTTTGTTGAGCTCCTTCCGGAAGTGTCAAATTGATATGCTCGACATCTTTAACAGAGATGCCTCTAGCAATACCTTCCAATACTTTTTGAGTGGTTCCCGTAGCTGAAAAATAGATTAGTTTTACCTGTTTAACTTCCATTTTTATCTCCTTCTGCTTATATAAAGAACAATAGCACAGATCCACGGAACCCAAATTATCCATTTAACATAATCGCCCTTTGTTACTTTATTATTTCTTGCTGAAAAGATTGCCTCCTGACATCCTGCACCAGGACAAACCCATCCACAGTATGCCCTGCCAAGAACAAGAGAGCTTACAAACATAAGCAAGAAAATAATAAAGCTACCATTTATAATACCAGCTATAGTAGATTGAATGATTACTACCGGTGACAGATAATAGAAAGTTGCAGAAAATAGAAAAAATGAAAATAGTATAATTCCTTTTCTGAGTTTTTGCCTGGCCTTCATATTATTCCTATAATATCCGAACTTAAGTCAGAGCGTTCGGTGTACCGAAACACAGATATATTATTTTCGCACATCGGTGGTTTTTCATGACCTTGATATTTACATGATTGCTGGAGTTATCAGGGTCTTGAACCATTGCGTTTCAGATGGTGATCTATTAGTTAAAACAGAATTCCAATATGCGAGTGCTTATTAATTGTACCTGCTAAAAAACTATTAAAGTCTGTGTTCTCTCCAGGTAGAACCCTTGGCTTCAAAAGTCAGTAAACGATCCGAAGTGCGAACAACTGCCTTACTTTCAGTTATATTTATCGATTCAAAGGTTTCTTTATTGCGGAGGCGTATTTCATTAAATGTTGACGTTCCTAATGTCAATCCAAATACCCGGCTGGATGTTATCACCACAGCAACATATTTTCCCGCCTCCGCTTCGAGTAACTCATCATGAATTGGAAGCCGAGTTTCAATAAATCGATTGGACTTGGCATTAAAACTGATAATCCGATCGTTGGTTACCAATAAAGCAATATACGACGATATTGAAGCAGCTCGCTGTTCAAATTCACTTTTCTTCAAAGGCAAGGCTCGCCAAGAATTTGATGTTGTGGATATAACGAAAAAATTTAGATTCGTTAAAAATGCACCTAAATAACCTCGTGAGCCACTCCAAAGCACCTTCTCATTAGCCCGAAGGTCAAAGGAATTTTTCTTAATCCCTTTGATAATCGCGATAATTTTGTTTTCAGATTCTACAATATCAATTAAATCTTCGATTTCTTCTTCAGCGTAGGAAAATGTTGTAAAAAAAAGTATAGCCAAACAAATAAAAATGGTGAGAATCAAATGAACATTACGTACCATGGCTTTTCCCCTGAATTCTTAAGCTAAGTTTATCTTGGAAGGCGAAAATGTTAAGCGACCCTCATCTTTCGACACTTGATGTGGTATCATGGGTTCAAAACCATCACTTAACCCTTTGACTCGAACCCTATCCCAATTGGGTGCTGATTACTTTTTTAATACTGCAACACTATGAAGCGGTTAAACCGAATGAAAATTAAAAAGCTTTATAAATTCGAGCCAGGGGATGGCCCTGGGCTTGAATGGTCAGATCGTTGAAGTAACCGTACGGGGTTTGGACAGCTCGATAACCGGCTGCTTCCAGCCGGTTTTGGGCCCTGTCGAACAAAGCTTTTGCAATTTCGGGGTCGGCTTTGTGTTCGCCCAGATGGGTAAATGAGTGCAGAACAATATCTTTAGTCACCCACTTTCGGGCCAGCCATTTGGCATTTTTAACCAATTTGGTTTCGGCCGAGCTGGCCTCTTCTGCATCTTCAGGTTCCACGTGAATAAATGCCACCACGGCATTTCCATGAGAATCTGCAACAGCATCGGGTGCATCCGCCAAAGTTTTCATAGACGGATTCCATCCAAATTGGTCACAATACCAAAATAATACTCTCATATTTACATCACGTTATTTCTTTTTGATCTTCCTCAGGATCAATATGGACAATCACCTTGTCTAAATCGTCAATATCGCCAAGGAGGCATGTTTCGACTTCTTTGGCCACACGATGCCCCTCGGCCACTGTCCACAGGGCATCGACGACCACATGAATTTCAATTTGATACCGCCCCCCTGATGTTCGCACCCTGAGATCATGCACATCCAGCGTCCCGTCCACGCCCAACGCACACCGTTTTATTTGGTTTAATATTTTAGGCTTAGGGGCGGCGTCGGTCAGTTCTTGAAAGGTTTTGCTTAGAATTTCCAGGCCGACTTTAACGATAAAAAACGACACCAACAGGGCCGCAAACGCGTCCATCATATGCCATTCCGGCTTAATGCGGGCACACGCCACCCCTACGAAAACAGCCACGGAAGAGAGGGCGTCCGACCGGTGATGCCAGGCATTGGCCACGATAAGCTGGCTGTTAATACGCCGCCCGGCCCGCAAAGTATAATGGTAAAGCGTCTCTTTTAAGGCTATGGACAACCCGGCGCCGGCCAATGCCAACATCGTCGGGTGGTACTCGTTTTGATAATAGATGTTGCGAGCCGCCTCTATCCCCAGATACAAGGCCGTGGCGATGAGAATCAGGCCCACGGTGGCCGCGGACAAGGTTTCAATACGCCCGTGCCCGAAAGGATGCTGATCATCCGGCGGCTTGCGCCCCCCCCGAAGCCCGATCAGTACCACCACATCGCTAAACAGATCGGACACCGAATGCACGGCATCAGCGATTAATGCTTGGCTATGGCCGATCACGCCGGCCGTATACTTCACAGCGACCAGAAGGATGTTGACGAACAACCCGACGACGGTGATCGACTTAGCATTTCCTATTGATTTTATTTTCGTCAACGGCAGATGACTCCCAATTATTTCATTCTAAATTGGGACTTAATATATCCCCAGTGCAAAAAAAGATGCAGAATGATCATACCGATAAATAAAAGCCCTGTCCATTCATGTATCGCTATTAAAAAATGTCTCACCGAAACCAAAAAATGATTCCGGGCTTCAAAACCGCGAGGCAACACGAGCCAATTGAGAGAACCCGTTACGCTTAACACAATAAAAAGGACAAACGAAACAACATTGATATACCAACGCGTTGACGCCTTTATAATCGTCATCTCCTGGTCCTTAAAATCATGGTCCTTAAAAAAATCCGCTGTTTATGATCACGGTATTATCCGTTTTTCACCGTCTATCACTTTCTATAGCTAAGCTCCATCCCGATTATTCCATTGGTCATGCTAAATCAAATCATTTAGGTCCAACATCGGAAGCCAGCCGACCATTGCTAATTCCGGCTCCTTGTAAAAGTGAGAGACATATCCCAGGTAAAGGCAGGCGGCGGGACCGATACGGATTTGCACCGTGTTCCGGGATGCTGAACGTCAAGGTTATAAGCCGGCTTAGGCTGGCCGTTCAAGTGCGTCCGTCTTCATATTTTTCCGATCGATCCGATCAATCCGGCCAATCTGGTCAATCCGGTTAATAGGATACCCTATAAACCGTTGCCAATATTCTTTGGGCGGAATGCCTGCTAATCGTACAAACAGTTTTCTAAAAAAGGATAAATCTTCATACCCCACGGCATAAGCGACCTCGTTTAAAGAATAGGTACCGGATTCGATGAGACGTTTGGCTGACTCTATCCGTAATTGTTGGAGATACGCCAAAGGCGTAACACCCGTGGCCCGTTTGAAACGACGCTCCAAAGATCGCCGGCTCATTCCGTTATTCCGGGCCAGACGATCATATTCCATGGGATGCGCGTGGTTTTCCTCCAACCATTTTTGTATGGCCAGAATATCCTCGTCACCATGGTCTTTAGAAAAAAGAAAATCGGCATAGGGCGTTTGTAAATTGCGCCCCATATTAAAGACCATGGCCTTGGCGCACTGGACGGCCACCTGTCGGCCGCAGAATTTTTCCACTAGATACAAAGCTAGGTCTAAACCGGCATTTGTCCCGGCCGAACAGTAGATTTTACCATGGTCGATAAGGATGCGTTCCAACTTCAAATCGATGGTTGGGAACATACGCCGAAACGATTTGGCAAAACCCCAATGAAGTGTCGCTGATTTGCCGTCTAGCAAACCCGTTTTCGCCAACAAAAAGGCCCCGGTGCAAATACTGGCGACATGCGTCCCGCATTCAAATTGCCCTCTTATCCAGGGGATCACTTCCGGGCAATATTTAACGGTTTTCCCGATATTGGCGACGGCTGCGATCAGGATCAAATCGGTTTTTTCAATGGTGTTGATGGCACAGTGGGGTTGTATAAAAATGTTATTATCACATTTTACCGGCAGTCCGTCCGCAGTGGCAAGGGTCACCTCGAAAAAGGGGGTTGGGCTTTCATCATGGATACTTTGCCAAAGCCGGCCGGCCTGGTTCAGGATATCCATCGGGCCGATGATTGTGGTGGCCATGGCATTTTGAAAAGCCAGGATCGTTACTTTTTTCATGAACCCCTCCACTGGGGGGTGCCGATTTCAAAGACGATCTGTAACAATCATCAGACATGAAATCAGTACCCAGAAACCTGTTTGGCGTTATCGCCATATTTATTGTCGTATATGCCACTTACAAGATGATCGTGCAACCCTTATACTGGCACCCGAAACCCTGTAGGAAAGGAGATAAAAATGGAAAACGTGCTGTATGAAAAGCGTAACAGGATTGGCTACATTACCCTAAACCGCCCGGGTGATCTCAATGCTTTAGATGGCCAGATCAACGATGAACTATGGTCCGTCTGGGAAGATTTCTCCCAGGACGACGCCCTGGATGTGGCCATTGTGACAGGTGCCGGTAAAGCTTTTTGTGCCGGGGCCGATTTAAAGACGTTTATTCCAAAATGGGAAGGCGCGAACATGCGCGATGTTCGCGATAATGTTTCCACCGGAATCGGGGGCGGCATCACACGGGGACAGCATCGCATCACCAAGCCCATCATCGCGGCCATAAATGGGTATGCGATAGGCGGTGGTTTCGAACTTGCCCTGGCGTGTGACATCCGAATCGCTTCCGATAATGCCAAATTTGGGGTGTTCGAAGTTCGCTATGGAATCCATCAGGGGGATGGCGGAATCGTCAGGCTGATTGCAATCGCCGGAATCGGTACCGCTTTGGATCTATCGCTCACCGGCCGGGAGATATCGGCCGAAGAGGCATATCGGCTTCGATTGGTCAACCAGGTCGTTCCCCATGACCAACTCATGGAGACGGCCGAACAATACGCTTCCATGATTATGAAAAATAGCCAATCGGCCATTCGATCTGCCAAGGAGACAATCTTAGATATTACCGGACGCACGCTGGAGGACGCCCTTCGCATCGAGACGATTAATGCCTATTCTAACTTGGGTGATTTCAGCGAGACTAAAAAACGCCTGGAAGAATTCTACACAAAATAAAGGGTTCGTGTAAAAATTAGTTGACAGTTTTAGGTGTTGAGGCGCCCGCCTGGCAAGGCGTGAAAGTGCAGGAATATCGAGATATTCCGAGCTTTCGCAACATCGCCAGGCGGGATGCATCAGGATGCATCGGCGCTTAAAATGTGAAATTATTTTTGCGCGAGCCCAAAGAGGTACAACCAATGCGTTCAGGCCACCCTGGGATACTCACTCCACGTTCTCCCATCGGGCAGCCGGCCATTTTGTTTCTTTTTAGCACCCCCCCACTGCTTAAAATGGTCTAACTTCGCGACCATTCGACCTCTATCTCGTCATGATCCCCAAACGCATTTTCAAGAAGGGTCAAAAGCGTGCCATCCAATCCCTTCTCTTTTAACATGTCCAGTGTTGTCCGATTGAGGTAATAGTCGGTATCTTCCTCAAACTCCTCTTCCAAATGGTCGATTAAAAACTGCAACTGCTCATCACTGATTTCGCCAATGGTTGCTCCTGTTTCCTTGTTGCGTAGTTGAATCATGGGTATCTCCTTATTAATGCGGATGTATAATGCTTTTAGTGAAGACGTAATTCGGATCGAAAGGATGCTTATTTCGGCATTTGGTATGATCCATTCAGCCGATCCCACATCGCTTTAACCTTTTGCTCCAGCGCCTCAATGGCCTCATCGTGTGCCTGATGGGACATTTTACCGGCTTTGACCTTGGTCCGGATAATGTAAAGTTCATTTTCATACCATTGATCGGGGTCGAAATTATAGGTCATTTTTCACCTGCAATGCCGAAAAAGGCGTTCGAAACGTTTACCCCCCAGCCAGCTTTACTGAGTAACCTTGTTTAACCAATTCCGCCTGCACCGTTTTTCGATGATCGCCCTGAATGATAATAACGCCGGATTTCACCGACCCACCCGTCCCGCAGCAACTTTTTAAGCGTGCAGCGATTTTTTTCAGTTTCGTATCATCAGTCTCAAAACCATAGATAGCCGTTACGGTCTTGCCCTTGCGGCCTTTGGTTTCGCGTTGGATGCGAATAATCCCGTCGTTTTTGATATGGCCTGTCGACTCGGTATTCTTATTTGCGTTTTTCTTCTTGCACGTACAGGCCGACATGGCATTGCCGCACCTGGCACAAATGCGCCCACTATCGGTCGAATAAACAAGCCGGCTATTAGGCATTGACCCATTCCCACAGCATTACAGCTTTTGCCCTTTTGCAAAATCCAGGTTATCCTTTTTGGTGCGTCCTCCCGACCCCAGAGCATAATGTTTAGACATGTCGGGTGAATATTTACCCGCTTCCGGGGACCGCCCCAAAGCCTCTGCAATGGCCCGGATATGGTGAGGGCCGGCACCACAGCAGACGCCGATAAATCGGATATCCGCCTCAATCGCCTTTTTGGCGAAATCGGCCATCTCATACCGGTTACAGGTAAACGGGTCCAAGGCCACCGGAAAAGGCCGATCGTCAGGGATACAACCACAACTCGGATCTTCAAGAGATTGAAAAGTGGGATGCGCATCGGTTGTACGATAAGGCACTGGCACGGCAGCCACATGGCAGGAAACCGCCTGTCGAATCTCCTTGACCAAGGGTAACATAGTGGCCGGTCCCCGATTGCAGTTTAATCCCACCACTGCAGCACCCATCTGTTCGAGTTCCCGGCAGCTTTCCGTTAGCTCAATACCATCCCGTAGCCGTCCTTCTCTATGCCCCACCAGATTCACCACGGCTTCAAGCCCGGATTCCCGAATGGATGCTAAAGCCAGTTTGGCTTCACCGTGATGGGCAAGGGTTTCGGCGATGATGAAATCAACGTCAGCATCTAAAGCCCAGGCCACCTGTTCATCAAACATCTTTTTAACCTCACGATGTGTGGCGGTATCTTTTTCATCATAAATGTTGGTATTGCAGATATTTCCAGCCACCAAAATGGGTTCCTCCTGGAATTCATCACGTGCTTCACGGGCCATACGCAGGGCGGATTTCTGCATATCTTCCAAAAGGTGTTCTTTATTAATAATGCGCAGCTTTTCCCGGTGGGCATAATAGGTAAAGGCTACCACGATATCCGTGCCGGCACGCAAAAACTCCCGATGAAGCTGCAAGACAACTTCAGGGTGATCCAAAACGACCTCGGGCACAAACGCACCGGCCTGCAGGTACCCCCTGCGCTCCAATTCGAACAAATAACCTTCGGCACAAATCAAGGCATCTTTGTCCAGCCTGTCTTTTAAAATTGATTTTGTGCGCATTGTGACCTCCCGGATTATAGTAGGCAATTAAGGGTGTCTTTATCGCCCAGTTTTCATCGAATACTACCCCTTACAGTGATTCGGCTGATTCCGTCAAGAAACATGTCAGTAAGCCGGCGGTCTATCTGATGCGTATAAATGTCGCCCTTCGGCGTGACCCCGCGAATGGACCCATCTTTTAAAAACCAGCTTAAAAGCTTCAGGCCCGCTTCCTCTCGATCACTGGGGTTTAAGGTTATTTGATCGGCAAATGACTCCGGCATGGGAAGAGGCACCCCGCGATCACGCAGTGCTTTCATAAAATTGAGTATGCGTGCGATCCGAAGCAGGGTAACGGACTCGGTTCGACGGGTTTCATGGGAAACGGGCAGACAACTGGACCGCAACAGTGAAAAATGATCGGGAAGAATTCCCAGCTGTTTGCACCATTTATAATCCGTACTGCCTGGTGCCGGGTAAAAAATGGACAATCCGGCCAGTACCCGGCGGGAGGCCAGATACAAAAGATCGTTAAGGGACCCCTCGGCGCTTTGACCCGGTGCCCCGGCGATCACATAGCCGACAGCGCCCAGCGAGTGGGTTTCAGCCAGTTCAAGCGCCGTTTCAAATCCCGTCCGGACGTCCGGACGGTTGAATTTTTTCAGTTGTTTACCGGATGTTGAACCCAGGGAAAGGTTCAAAGTTTTAAAGCCTGCCGCCTTCATGGCGACAATCATCTCATCGTCCAGGGAGATGGGCAGCAAACCGTTCATCGCCCGAAGTTCCAGTCCTTTACAGACATATCGCCGACTGATTTCAGATAGAAGATGTAAAAACCACTGCTTGTCCAGGGAGAGGTTTTCATCCTCAAAGTCGATGAACCGGGCGTCATGATGGGACACCGCATACTCTATCTCCGCAATCACGGACGCCACGCTACGCCGTCGATATTTAACGGGTGAGCCCGCTCCCAGGCTGCAGTAGCTGCACTGCAAAGGACACCCCCGGCTGGCAACAATGACGGCGCTGCCATGCCCCCCCCTTTGGTAAAAGGCCTGCTTGACCAAATGCAATGCCGGCAAGGGAGCCTGGTCCAGATCGGCCTCACCGGTTGCTGTGCTTATTGAAACATGGTCGTTTTCATCGCGGAAAACAAGCCCTGGAATCCCCTTAAGGCCTTGGCCCGTTTTTAACGCCTGGGCCAAGTGCGGCAGAGCGCCTTCGCCTTCTCCGCCTATAATAAAATCGACTGCCCTTGATTCCATCACTTCTTTGGGGAAAACGGTGGGATGGTGCCCGCCCAGTACAATTTTAGCGCTTGGATGCCATTTTTTGACAATCTCAGCTGTTTTTATAGCCTCATTTTGATACGCTGTGAAAAGTGAAGAAATCCCAACGAGAAACGCCCCTGAATCCAGGGCAATTTTTCCGATGTGCTCAAAACTGTATCCGAAATGCCGATAACGATGAAAGAGGGCGAAGGGGGAATGATCCGCACGACCGTAAAACTTGTCCAGATACGCCATCTCATAAGGCCAATTCAACGTCTTGGATTTGCGAGTTGCCAGGGCATCAAAGATTTCAGTCGTAAAGCCTTTCCGGATTAAGGCTCCGGCTATACAAGCCAAGCCATAGGGCTGTGTTCGTTTAGCCGTAAGGTAAAAATCCCTGATGGGTGGCTGGATAAGCAGAATGTCGACCATGAAACAAGTTTACATTCCAGGCGTCATCTGTCAACCATATTGACAGTTTCGCATCGACAGCACCGGATTGATAGTACCGGGTCACTACAAAATTGATCATCCGATTATTGCGTTACATCGGTTGCCGCACAATGGATAAGCTGTTGAAATTTTATTTTATTGCCTTACATTTCAATGTAACCGTTTAAATTCTCGCTGTATGGTATCCTTATTGCTTTAAAACGAATTAGAGAGATCAGCCACCCGGGGGACATCGCATATATGATCTATGGTTGCCTACCCGATGGTTTTCGTCATGTTAAATGATTCAGTCCACCTTATTTTGATTTTGAGGAGAAAGAGGTATTAATGAGAACGAGCCTTATCTGCATCGCCATTACACTTATTGTCGCCACGGGTTGTGCCACCCAAGGCAAGCATTTAAATGAGAAGGTAGCCGAGCAAAACCGCCAAATGGTCGCCGCGTTCGAAAATCTTGACCTTAAAGTAGAGGAAACAACGAGGGGCGTCGCGATTTATTTTCCGGAGATATTGCTGTTTGATTATGACAATGATCGCATGAAACCGGGTGCGCGGGCAAAAATGCACCAAATCGCCACCGTTGTTAATGCACCCCAATACAATCAGCGCGATATTGCTGTGGAAGGCCATACCGACGCAATGGGTTCTCAACAATACAACCTCGACCTTTCACAGCGACGGGCAAACAGTGTTGCCCGGGAGCTGATTTTTAGCGGCGTGCAAAAAGAGCGCATCGTTGTTCGGAATTTCGGCGAAAGTCGGCCGCTTGTGCCTAACACAAATCCTGACGGATCGGACAACCCTGAGGGAAGGGCACGCAACCGACGCGTGGAACTTTTCATAGAAAATTAGGAAAACCAAAATAATAAATAGCCTGCTATGTTTTTTAAAGACTTAAAACTATCTGCAAAACCTTTCAGCAACACAACGGACCCGGTTTTTTATTACATGACGGATACCGCTCGAAAGGCAGCGGATTGCATCAATCAGGGCATTGAACAACAAGCGCCCTGTGTTGTCCTGAGCGGTGAGGCGGGTACGGGTAAAACCACGCTGATTCACTACCTGATGTCCGAGAATATCCATTCAACGCACCAAAAAGCGCATTGGTCTCTCATCAGCCAGACCCTGGAGAATTGGCCGGAACTGCAACTCGCCATTGCACAAACCCTGAGAACTCCCGGAGTCAATTCCCTTGCCAAGGATCTTAATCGTCGTATTACCGCAGACTTAAAAAGCTGTGTCGAAAATAAAATGCTACCCGTACTGATTATCGATGAAGCCCAATGCCTGGGTAGTAAGACTTTAAATGAACTCTTCTCGTGGCGCGATGTTCTGAAAACCCAGGGAATTGGCGTCACGATTATTTTATCTGGTCAAGCTGAATTAAACCAGCGCCTTATTAAAGCAGAATCATTGCATAATGTTGCCGACCCCTTCCGTCATTGCCGCTTGACGCGAATGAGCTTTGATGAGTGTCGCAAGATGATTGCGCATCGTCTGAAAAAAGCGGCGTATTTCGGGCCGGCACTTTTTAGCGATCAGACGCTACGTACGATTTTTTCTTTATCCGGCGGAATCCCCCGTCGCGTGGTAACGATATGCGACCTGGCAATGTTCACAACTGTCGCGCATGTCGGACAATCGGTAACACCTATAGATATTCACGATATATCCGCATATATCCTTCGTACAGTGGGGGATGAGCCCGAAACGAAACGAGCTCTGAAAACGGAATCGACTATTCTCAAATCAAATTTAAGGAAGAGACCTGAGAATGAGGGCTTTGACCCATCATCTATAAAGAAAGTACCGGTGCAGCAGTCCCACCGCTACCAAGGCATGGTGACTGTTCCTCGGAAATCCAAATCGCCATTTTTCCGAAAATACCTAACCCTATGGCAGATGGCATTCCGGCGGCGGAAAAAAGACTTTATCGGCTTTTTGAATCACCGGCCTGTTCTCCCAAGGCCGCGCTTCCGGCCTTGGGGATGGGCAGTGGCCTACCTTTTGATCGCCGCCGCGTTCGGTTATGTTTGGCTACCTTCGCGGCCACATACTTTCACGCCCACATCCGTCGCCCCTCTTCCCACCGGCCAGGCTTTGACAAAAAATTTGGAAATTGGGCCCGACACAATCATTGCGGAATTTAAACCCGATTTGGAAGTCAAACCCGGTTTGGATGTCAAACCCGGTTCGGAAGTCATACCGGGCTCGGAAGCCAAACCAGGTTTAGAAATCATATCAGGTTCGGAAGTTATACCAAGTTCGCAAGTCACATTAGGCTTGCCGGCATCAACTATTCAAAATCGCTCTCGCTGGGCTAAAAAAGTAGTAAAGATATCAGGCGCTATTCTTGAAAAAGCAGAAGAACCAATCCAAATCGACCAAATATTTACCGCCCCTGATATATCGGCTTCAAACGAAACAGCCCATTCCGAAAAACCTGCGCAAAACGAAGAACTCCTTGCCACAACAAGCAAGAGGGCCAATCCCGGCAAAAATAAACCCCTTTTTCAGACAGGTACCCTTCCGATTCTCAAACAAGAAACCATGCACATTGAAAATAACGTGCCTCCTCCGGATCTGAAAAAGGCCACCAAACCTGCTGGGAATAAGCATGTTACGGTTAAAAACATTAAACCGGCAACCCCCATAAAAACGATAACAATCAAAAAGCTGAACCCGTCAACCATAAGCCTGGTCAGTGCAATTCGTAATGGCCATATCAACTTAGTGCGGCAAGCCTTATCCGATGGCGCCGACCCAAATACCATTTTTTCTAAAGATCAATCCGCCCTGATCGCTGCGGTCGAAAAAGGGTTCCTTAAAATTGTTCAACTTCTTGTGGACGGGGGCGCCACGATTAATCAGCCCACGCCTTCCGGCGAGACGGCCCTTATAAAAGCGGCCTGGAAAGGAGATGTTGCGACAACAGAATGGCTGCTTAGTCGCAATGCCAGGGTAAATATCCAAAACCAGGAAGGACGGACCGCCCTGTTTTATGCCGCAATTAGGGGACATAATGAAATTGTTGATAGGTTATTGAGACGTGGGGCCAGATGGAATCTTGCTGACAGGGATGGCCGCACCCCGCTGATGGCGGCAGCCTGGAACGGTCATACAAATATTGTTCGCAGGCTTTTATCCGCTGGCGCCGATCCGAACCGGAAAGACCGAGACGGCTGGACACCGCTTATGTTTGCCGCTTTTGAAGGCCATACCGAAATCGGCAAACACATTCTTTTAACGGGCGCCGATCTCTCTTTGAAAAATAACAACAATCAAACCGGTGCCGACCTTGCCATCCAACGGGGACATACTGAATTAACGGCCATGATTTCCAATTATATTCAATAAGGTCTACTAATTATCAGGCCTTTACTATTTCCAGAAGCTTGAAACCGTCATAAAAAAGAGTCAGCGCCAAAACGCATAATACCAAGCCAAGGAAACGCATGGTATAGATGTAAACCTTCCCGCGTAAAAATGTTTTTGATTTGCCGACCACAATCGCAAGCAGGATTTTTGCCCCCACCAATAGTGTCAGAAAACTACCAATAAAAGCCACCGGTGCAAACACGCTGTGGTTCATCGCCTTCGTTATAATCGGCGCGCCCACACTCAACCAGAATAAATAAGGATGGGGGCTGAGTGCATTGGCCAAAATCCCTTTTATAAGGGACTTTGGCGCTCCCCCCTGGAAATTGATATCAACGCCTCGTGTCCGTATACTTTCATAACCCATAAATAAAATAACGACCCCGCCAATCAATGAAATAATGCCCAATATGTTTTGGAAATTTGATAATTTGGCCAGGATGAAGATCGTTAAAATAATTATCGGGATATCGGTGACAATTGGCGCAAGCGCTACTTTCACACCGGCTTTAATATCATGCTGGAGCGTTTCTGAAATGACGAGGGCCAAAAGGGGACCCGGCGCAAAACCCGCGGAAACGCCCAAAATGATTCCAATGGTCAAAAAATGGATCATTAAGAGGTCCTTTTCGCAACTACCATGCATTTCACCAAATTTTTTGTAAATGTTGTGACCATAAGTATTGAATGATATCATAGATCATCATCACGATCGATAGCCGTATATTTGATGCTGCGTTCTTCCGAAGCCCGGAATGATGCCGTATAAATACTATCCTATAAAAGCTTGAAACATGACAAAAATGATTTGTTACCATAAGAAGGAGAGCGTGCATGCAAATCGAAGCTAACGGAATCAAAATCAATTTTGAAATTTCAGGTCAATCAAACCGACCGGTAGTTGTCCTCGGTCACTCCTTGGCTTCAAGTATGGTTATGTGGGAACCGCAATTGCGTGTGTTGGAACCCCATTTCAGAGTACTGCGCTACGATATGCGGGGGCATGGCGACAGCGATGCAACCGAAGGGGCTTACACGCTTGAACACCTCGGAAAGGATATCATCGGTTTAATGGACGTCCTGGATATTCAACGCGCCCATTTCGTCGGCCTCTCTATCGGGGGCATGATCGGTCAGGGGCTGGCGTTGGATTATCCGAATCGGTTTGCACGACTCGTCCTTTGCGATACTGCCCCCATCGTGTCGGAAGAGGCCAAGCCCTTATTCCGTGAGCGCATGAACATCGCTCGTGACAAGGGCATGGGATCTCTGGCCGACGAAACAATGGCCCGCTGGTTTACTGCCCCGTTTCTGAGCAAAAATCAATCCGTGGTAAAACCGATCCGCGAGCAAATTCTGGCGACTCCCGTGGCAGGTTATATCGGATGCAGCCATGCCATTCTGGGACTCGATTACCTTCACCGCCTGTCAGAAATCCAACACGATACGCTGATTATCGTAGGTGAAGACGACCCCGGCACGCCGGTTGATGCAGCCGAGGCCATCCATCGCGAAATTCGAAATTCCAAGCTGGTTATTTTACCATCCGCCGCCCATCTGTCAAATATCGAACAGGCGGATAGATTTAATGATTCGGTGCTGGAATTTTTAAAAGAGGGTTAACGCTTTTTACGTGTTCAACTTTTTCGACCATCGGGCTCGGCTCTATCTGGTATTTTGACACACTGATTTAATGATTATTATTGCATATAAGACATATTCCACTAAAAAACAAAAATGATGACCTTTCGCGAAGAAAAAGACAGCATGGGAACCATCAACGTACCCGTGGATGCCTATTACGGCGCTCAAACCCAACGGGCTGTTGATAATTTTACGAATAGTGGGTTAAAATTGCCACCGGTTTTTATTCATCAGTTGGCGATGGTGAAAAAATGGGCGGCCCGGGTCAATGCCGACCTTGGTTTGCTGGATGGTGATAGTGCTAACGCGATTGTCCAGGCTGCCGATGAAGTGATAGCAGGGCAACTCGACGACCAATTTGTTGTGGATCTTTTTCAGACCGGGTCCGGTACGTCAACCAATATGAACATGAACGAAGTGCTGGCTTCCCGGGCTAATGAAATCCTGACAGGGCGACGAGCTGGTCGGTCGCCTATTCATCCAAACGATCACGTTAATCTCGGCCAGTCCAGCAACGATGTCGTTCCCACGGTTCTTCACCTGGCCGCCGCTGGTGAAATTACCGGCAGGCTAATACCCGCCATGAACCAGCTGCTGATAAAACTTCAAGCTAAATCCAGTGAATTTGCTACAATTAAAAAAATCGGTCGAACCCATTTGCAAGATGCAGTACCCATCACCCTGGGAGATGAATTTTCCGCCTATGCCCGTCAGATCGAACTCGGTATTAAACGAATCGAACAAAGTTTGCCACGATTATACGAACTGGCCCTTGGTGGAACGGCCGTCGGAACCGGAATCAACACGCACCCATCTTTTGCGTCGCGGGTGATCTTACATCTCGCCGACCAAACGGGCCTTCCCTTAACCGAAGCGAAAAATCACTTTGAAGCCCAGGCCGCCAGGGATGCCGCCATGGAAATCAGCGGTATATTAAAAACAATTGCCGCCGGGTTGGTGAAAATTGCAGGGGATATTCGCTGGCTCGGCTCGGGTCCGCGTTGCGGCCTCGGTGAATTGAATCTGCCTGCTCTGCAACCCGGGTCTTCTATTATGCCCGGAAAAGTCAATCCGGTGATTCCTGAAGCGGTGATCCAAATCGCCTACCAGGTGATGGGCAACGATACGGCCATTATGTTGGGCGCGCAATCGGGTCGATTTGAATTGAATGTGGCCATGCCTTTAATTGCCTATAATTTGCTACAATCCGTTGACTTGCTTGCCGGTGCTGCTAAAATACTGGGCAATAAATGTGTATCGGGAGTTTCGCCCAATCGTGAACGCTGTCGAAACAACATCGACCAAAGCCTGGCGATGGCAACGGCGCTGGTTCCCCATATCGGTTATGATCGGGCGGCAGAAATCGCTAAGCAGGCATTTGCAACCGGACGCACCGTGCGTGAAACCGCCCTTGAAAAGAAAATTCTACCCCGGGAATTGATCGAGAAATTATTCGGATAAATCGATTGGATGATATAAACTGCAAACCCATTGAAAAGGAGCCAAACATGGCAACAGAACGAAAAAAAAGATTTCAAATCAATACCTCTTGCCCCCAATGCGGCTGTAGTGCCGTAAACCACCTCTCCCCTGAGGAAATCAAGGAAAAATTTGGCGATGTCCCCAATGTAGAGATGGAGTGCGGGGAGTGCATGATGCAATACGAAACGCCGATGGAAGAAGCCTGTCCCGAGTGGGATGCGGAATGCCGTTTAAAAGAGTGATACCCGCCACATAACCAATGAATATAGTCAGTACCACCGGAATCGCCATAGCCTTGGCCATGGATGCTTTCGCCGTATCCATTGCTGCCGGCATTTGCCTGGAAACGCTGACCCGCCGTCAAATGTTCCGCCTATGGTGGCATTTCGGCCTGTTTCAGGCCATGATGTTGATTATCGGGTGGGGTGTCGGTCTAACCATACGCGAAACCATTGAACAATACGATCATTGGATAGCATTTGGATTGTTGGCTTTTGTGGGTTGCAGCATGATTCGCAATACCCTGAAAGCCAATGATGATGAATGCCTGCGAAGAGATCCCACGCGGGGGTCACTTATGGTTATGCTATCGTTGGCGACAAGTCTGGATGCGTTGGCAGTGGGTTTAAGCCTGTCCCTTATCAACATATCCATCTGGCTGCCGGCCCTGATAGTGGGAGGCACCGCAGCTATATTCACGGCCGCCGGCATGATGATCGGTGCCAGGGCAGTGCGCATCGCATGGGTAAAAAAATACGCCGAGATGGCCGGGGCCGTCGTTCTTTTTCTCATCGGTTTTCGAATTCTTGGGGAACATGGTGCCCTTGCCATTTTCGGTATTTAAAGAATTGCGTTGGCCTGGGCAGGATGTAAGTTGGATTCATGGGAAAGGATAAACGACCCCTGATAGTTGAATGAATCCGGAGAGTCTGCACTGCTCTCCGGATATGTATGCCATGGGAGTCTATATGGAAATGGCAGCCTCGGCCTGACGTTGGCCCATTTGCTGATCAAGCATAAAAAGCGCGGTTCCCTCGGAACCAACACGTTTTAACTGTTTAACGATATCCTGAGCCGTTTTTTCTTCTTCCACTTGTTCCTTAACATACCATTGCATTTCCACCTGACTGGCATAGTCCTTTTCTTTGACGGCCAGCGCATAAATCTTGTGAATCCGTTTCGATACCGCCTGTTCATGCGCGAGGACCGTGGCAAACACATCTTGCACGGATTTAAATGTACCCTGGGGTTGATCAATCTTTCCCAAGGCTACTTCGCCATCGCGATCCTGAACAAACTTGATTAATCGTTCAGCATGTCCGTACTCTTCCTTGCTTTGGGCTACAAGCCATTGGGCACACCCGGGTAGATCCGCGGCGTCGCAATACAAGGCCATGGCCAGGTATAAATAAGAGGAGTAGAATTCGGCGTTGATCTGTTCGTTTAGCGCCAGTTCAATTTTCTTTTCTAACATTTTGGGCTCCTTACCATCGTCTGGGGATCAATCGTCGTCATCCACTTCGGGCTCATCATCGGCGATTTTCAACGATGATTTCAGTTTCGTTAATTCCAGTTTTCCATCCAGCTCATCGTCAACCTCGTCATCGTCCAGAAGATCATCAATATCGCCATCGTCTTCCAACGCTTCCTCGATCACAGGAATCGGTTGTGCTTCGGCAGGCCGCAAGAGATCCATATCATTTAGCATCAAATCTTTCGACGCGCTTCCGGACGCTTCGTAAAGGGATATTACCGCCTCCACGATCTGATTCATATAGGCACTGGGCGGATACATATTCTTGGTGCGCAGAACCTTGATAAGGGCCTCCTTGTCAATGGAAATCGCGTCAATGATCCTCTCGGCATCGTAGGTCTCTTCACATAGCAGCGAAAGGATGTCTTTATCTAACTCTGCAAACTCATGGATTACCAGGTTTTTTTGTTCTTCATTCTTAATGATTGTAAACTTTTGTTTCATCTGCCGTCTCCCCGTCAATTTTATGGCCGTCTTCTTTGTGTAAAATACAATTTATTGCTATCAAGTCAAGCACAAATCGGTTTTAAAGTGACTTATTTCAAACGTTTCATAAATCACTTAAAATTGCCGTCATCCATAAAACATGCATTCTTTAAGTATTGACCAATACCCTTTCAGATGCTATTTTTTTCACGCTATGGAGGGATGGCTGAGCGGTCGAAAGCGGCGGTCTTGAAAACCGTTTCCCGGAAACGGGACGTGGGTTCGAATCCTACTCCCTCCGCCACAAACTAAAACCAAAAATTGTGTTCTCAATACGGAGAGATGGCCGAGCTGGCTGAAGGCGCTCGCCTGCTAAGCGAGTGTGGGGCGAAAGTTCCACCGAGGGTTCGAATCCCTCTCTCTCCGCCACAAACAGCAAAAGCCCGATGCTCAAGCATCGGGCTTTTGTCTTTTTTTTGAAGAACATGCCGCGCACTATTTTTGAACCATACCCCGAATCCACTCAATCCATGGCTCAAAACCGTCGCCGGATTGGGCCGATAGAGGCAACACCGGCATTTCCGGATGGATCTGGTGAATATTGGCCGTGGCAAGCGCGGCATCGAAATTGAGATAGGGCAATAGATCGATCTTGTTCAAAAGGGCCACATCGCACTGACGAAACATCAACGGGTATTTAAGGGGTTTGTCCTCTCCTTCGGTAACACTCAAGATCACGACCCGGGCATGTTCGCCAATATCGAATTCCGCCGGACAAACCAGGTTGCCCACATTTTCGACAATCAATAAATCGATGGTTGCCAGATCGATACTATCGATAGCCTTCAACACGCCTTGGGCCGTTAAATGGCAATCCCCCCCGAATGGTTCCGTATTGATCTGAATCGAGGGAACCCCGGTGGCGGCCAGACGATCGGCATCGTTGTGGGTACAGATGTCACCCACAACAACGGCGCTGGAGATACGCTGCGCCTGCAAGTGTTCAATCGTCTTGACCAAGGTCGTGGTTTTTCCCGACCCCGGTGAACTCATCACGTTTAAAACCAATACACCATGTTCGGAGAAGAGTTCCCGGTTGGTTGCGGCCACCTGCTCGTTCGCATCCAGTACCCGACGGCCGACTTCGATCTCATGTCGCTCGTTCGCCTTTTCATTTAACCCACCCCCATGATGGGGATGATCATGGGTTCCATGCCCCCGGTGGCGGCAGGTTAACATTGTATAACCCGGCAAGTCATTCATTGGCTGTTGTTTTCCTCAACTTCTATGGAGCGGATATCGAGCTCCCGCCCGGTGACTATTTTAACGGCGCCACTATCGCATTTTTTGCATCGAAACACTGGGTTTTCCACCACCCACTCTTCGCGACACGTTTCACAGCGAACGCGGACCGGGATTTCCTCAATACACAATTCAGCCCCGGCCAACGCCGTATCTTTGCCGGCCACATCAAAGCAGAATCGCAAGCTATCCGGTACGACCGCCGCTAATTTTCCGACCATCAGGTTCACCCGCGCCACACGCGCACCGACCATATCCGCGGGGATGGAGGCCTCCGCAATCTTTATGACCTCCAGGGCAATTCCCATTTCATGCATGGTTTTTTTCCGTTGGCCCGTTGGCCCGTTGGCCGGTTAGCCGGGTAACCCGTTCAACTTAAAAGTAAACGGGTAAACGGACAAACCGGCAAACGGGATAACCGATTAAAACACCTCTGCGCACAATTCACCTAACCGCCCTAAATTCTCGCACACATGAATCCCGGCTGATTTCATGGCATCGATTTTACCCTGGGCTGTGCCACTGCCGCCACTGACGATGGCACCGGCGTGGCCCATCCGGCGTCCCGGAGGCGCGGTGAGTCCGGCGATAAAGCCAACAACCGGCTTGGTGACCTGTTGGGTAATAAAGTCGGCGGCCTCTTCTTCGGCGGATCCGCCGATTTCGCCGACCATAACGATGCCGGTCGTGTTGGGGTCCGCCTGAAATGCCTCCAGGCAGTCGATGAAGTTCGTCCCATTAACCGGATCTCCGCCAATCCCAATACACGTGGTCTGGCCGATACCTTGGCTCGTCAGTTGATGAACAACCTCGTAAGTGAGGGTTCCGGAGCGAGACACGACCCCGATGGGTCCCCCGGGTTTATGTGTCGGGCCCGGCATAATGCCCACCTTGCATTCACCGGGGGTGATGATTCCGGGACAATTCGGGCCAATTAACCGACTGGAACGGGTGGCCAGATAATTTTTCACCCGCATCATGTCCAGGACGGGAATGCCTTCCGTAATGGCCACAATCAAATCGACGTCAGCATCGGCGGCCTCCATGATAGCATCGGCGGCAAACGGGGGCGGAACGAATATCAGGCTGCAATCGGCGCCGGTAAATTCTACGGCCTCCTTAACCGTATTGAACACCGGCACATCGTCCATTTTTTGTCCCCCCTTACCAGGCGTTACGCCACCCACAATTTGGGTACCGTACGCGATACATTGCCGGGTGTGAAATTGCCCCTCCCGACCGGTAATCCCCTGAACGAGAACGCGTGTGGTCTTATCGACAAATATACTCATAACCGTTCCTTTTCTCTGTTTCCTCAAAATATGGCGCCTTACGACTATCGGACCAGATCGGCCACCTTTTGTGCGGCATCTTTCAAGTCCACGGCCGTCGTCAAGTTCAACCCGGAATCTTCCAGGATTTTCCGCCCCTTCTCTACATTGGTCCCTTCCATACGCACCACGACGGGTACCTTGATTTCGGTGTTTTTAGCTGCTTCCACCACACCTTCCGCCAGAACGTCGCAGCGTAAAATACCGCCAAAAATATTGATAAGAATGCCTTTGACATTTTCGTCGGCCAGAATGATCTTAAACCCGTTTTCAACCATCTCGGCACTCGCACCGCCCCCAACATCCAAAAAATTGGCCGGCTCGGCTCCGGCCAGTTGGATAATATCCATCGTTGCCATGGCCAACCCGGCACCGTTGACCATGTTACCGATATTTCCATCAAGCTTAATGTAGTTGAGGTTATATTTTGCGGCCTCGATTTCCTGGGGATCTTCCTCGTCCAGATCACGATAGTTAAGGATATCCTTATGCCGATATAGCGCATTATCGTCAAAATTGATCTTGGCATCCAGAGCTAGTAAGTTTTTGATCGGACGTAATCACCAGCGGGTTGATCTCAAGCAGCGAACAGTCATAGTCCACGAAAAGTCGGTAAAGGCCGCCAAGCACAGGCGTCAACTGCTTTATTAGCATTGGAGACAGTTTAAGCCCAAAGCCGACCTCCCGACAATGATACGGCTGAATCCCACCCTGGGGATTAATGGCCGTACGAATGATCTTTTCAGGCGATTTGGCAGCAACCTCTTCGATATCCATTCCCCCGGCCATACTCGCCATAATGACGATTTTGGCCGTGGTTCGGTCGGGAATCAGGCTAAGATATAGCTCTTTTTCAATATCCAGCCCCTGCTCCACCAACACCTTTTTGACCAACTGTCCCTTGGCACCGGTCTGGGGTGTGACCAATGTCATGCCGATAATTTCGCTGGCAATCGTGGACACGGCATCTTCACTGTCGGCCAGCTTGACCCCGCCCCCCTTACCCCGCCCTCCGGCATGAATTTGTGCTTTTACGACGACCGGGTAACCGTCCAGTTTATCCGCCACGCCAATCGCATCAAGAGCGGAAAATGCCACTTCTCCGTCAGGTATGGGGATATTGTATTGGCGAAACAGCTCCTTGGCTTGATATTCATGGATTTTCATTGAGCCTCCTTTAATCAAAGACGACGGATCATAAGATGAATGGCCGGGAATTTTTTCGCCCACACCCTATAATCTCGTCATTCAAACCAAAAGCGCAAAGAAGTTTTGATAAAACTTCTCTGCGCTTTCGCCGTTCTATTTTTTTACGGCCGGCGATACATCGGCAAGCTACCCGATCACGCAGAGCACATCACTCTTCGCCACCGAGTCACCACTATTATAATTGATGGCCTTGATGGTTCCTGAGCAGGGTGCCGGCAGGGCATTCTCCATTTTCATGGCTTCCAGAATCACGACGGTTTCGCCCTCGGTCACCGCATCCCCTACCTTTTTTTCATAGTTGACGATCATACCGGGCATAGGTGCGGTCATGGGTGTGCCTTCGGCAGCTGCTGGTTCAGCAGTCGGCGCGGGTGCCGCTTTTTTCTCGGGTGCGGCGGCCGGAGCAGCTGTCGGAGCCGTCTGTACAGGCGCGGCCAGTGCCGCCGGCATCGCAGGTGTGGCGGCCGGCATTCCGCCGGAAAGCTGGACCTGTTGGGCGTACTGCAAGATAGGGCTGCCGCCGACTTCGTCAACGCCCACTTTAAAGTACTCATTGTCCACAAAAACGTTAAAGGTGCGAGCATTGTCGCTTTTAGCCGGCGCATCCAGCTTTTTCTCTACTAGCTCTCCGGCCTTGGCTTTTTTGATCAGTTCGTCCTTTTTTTTCACTTCATCCATGGTGATGGGTCTGACTTCTGCGGGCGGCTCTTCCTTGCCGTACTTCCACTTTAGGAATTTCTTACCAGTGACGGGGTAGATAGCGTAGAGCACCAAGTCATCCAGGTCCACGGCCAGGTCGCCGATCTCTTTCTTGGCTTTTTCCATTTCGGGTTCCAGTACCTCAGCAGGCCGGCAGGTGATGGGCTCCTCACCGCGATCGTAGCCCGTGAGGGCTTTCTTCTGAACCTCTTCGTTTATCGGTACGGCGGTCTTGCCATAGAGACCGTAGCATAGATCCTTTACCTGCCCGGTGATCATCTTGTAGCGCTCTTCCGGGGTGTCGAAAAGCACGTTGTTGACCGTCTGGATTCCCACGATCTGGCTTGTGGGAGTCACCAGGGGAATCTGGCCTAAATCTTTACGAACTTTGGGCAGCTCCTTGTAGACTTCGTCGATCTTGTCCAGAGCATCCATATCGCGTAGCTGGTTGACCAGATTAGAGAGCATGCCGCCCGGAGTCTGGTGTAGAAGTACATTGATGTCGATGATGGACATCTTGGAGTCGTCCAGCAAGTGTTTGTACTTGGGCATGACCTTTTTTTCGAATATTTCATTGATTCGGGCCATCAACTTGATGTCAAAGCCAGTGTCACGATTGGTTCCCAGCAGGGCCATCACCAACGGTTCGATGGCGGCATGCGATGTGCGGTAGGCGTAAGGAGACATGCAGGTGTCGATAATATCTACGCCCGCTTCGATGGCCTTGAGATGGCTCATGGGAGACATACCGGAGGTAAAGTGGCTATGCAGGTGGATGGGCGCTTTAACCTCATCTTTTAGCGCTTTGATGATTTGGTAAGCGTCGTAGGGGGCGATGAGGCCGGCCATGTCCTTAATGCAGATACTGTCGGCACCCATGGCCTCCAGATCCTTGGCTTTGTTGACGTAGTAATCCAGGTTGTACACATCGCCGCCCAGACGTGGTTCGGTCATGGTATAGCAGATGCAGCCCTGGAAATGCTTTCCGTACTCCTTGATCTTGGGGACCACCGTTTGGAAATTACGGTAGTCGTTGAGGGCATCGAAGGTCCGAAAAATATCCATGCCGTTTTCGCAGGCGCGGTCCATGAACGCGTTGGCCACGTCATCGGCGTAGTTACGGTATCCAACCAGATTCTGGGCCCGCAACAGCATGGAGAATGGGGTTTTCTTGAAGTAGCGTTTCAGTGTGCGAATCCGCTCCCACGGGTCTTCGTTGAGAAAGCGGTGCATGGTGTCAAAGGTGGCACCGCCCCAGGTCTCCACGGCCCAGAAGCCCACCTGGTCCATTAGTTCTGCTACCGGGATCATGTCTTCGGTACGTCCGCGGGTGGCAAACAGACTCTGGTGGCCATCACGCAGGCTCAAATCCATAACCTTCAAGGGGTTTTCCGCCTTGGGCCGGTTTACATCATAGTTCATGTCGGTCATTTTCACTTGATCGTGATCACTCATTGTATGGGTCTCCTCTTAAAAATTGGATGTATAATGGCTCGTATTGTTCTATCTCAGGCGGTTGAAGGTTTTCATCTGCATGAGATTGCGCATCTGCATCATGCCCTGCCGTCCGGCAAGGGCCCACTGGTTGCCCTGGTCGAAGCGGCGAGGCTCCGGGCGCTTGGGCGGTGGCATGACCAACACTTCCTCCTCGCTCTGGATATAAGTCGTAACCGCAGCCAGGGCGGCGGCCAATCTTTTTTCATTTGCATCCATAAATGACACCTTTTTAGATTTATTTGGCTTTTAAAGGGGTAGCTACATGGGGATATTACCGTGCTTTTTAGGCGGCCGGAGCTCCCGCTTGCTACACAAGACCTCAAGCGCGTCGATGAGTCGCGGCCGGGTTTCGGCCGGTTCGATCACCGCATCCACATAACCCCGGGCAGCAGCACAATAAGGGTTGGAAAACAGGTCTTCATATTCCTCGATTTTCTCTGTGCGCTTGGCCTTGGGATCCTCGGCCTGTTCGATTTCCCGGCGATGTATGATATTGGCCGCGCCCTGCAGCACCCATCACGGCGATTTCGGCTCCCGGCCACGCCAGGGCATAATCGGCGCCAAGATGTTTGGAACACATGGCGATATAAGAACCCCCATAATTTTTACGGGTGATCAACAATAATTTGGGCACCGTCGCTTCGGAATAGCACCACAATAATTTGGCCCCGTGTCGAATGATACCGCCCCACTCCTGCTGGCTGCCCGGCAGATAGCCGGGAACATCGGCGATGGTCAGTAGAGGGATATTAAACGCATCGCAAAACCGAATAAACCGGGTCGCTTTGTCCGAAGCGTCGATGTCTAGGCATCCGGCCAGCACCTTGGGTTGATTGGCGATAATACCGATGGTACGGCCGTTCAGGCGGGCAAAGCAAACGAGAATATTTTTCGCATAATACTGATGTGGCTCGAAAACCTGGCCATTATCAACAATGGATCGAACCACCGCCATCATGTCATAAGACTGGCTCGGGTTATCGGGAATAATGCTATTCAAGGCCGGATCGGAGCGCCGGGGATTATCACCGGTATCAATAATCGGTGGGTCTTCCATATTATTGGATGGCAGGTAGGAGAGCAATTCCCGAATTTGATTCAACGCGTCTTCGTCACTATCGCAGGCAAAATGGGCCACGCCGCTCTTTTCATTATGCGTCATCGCGCCGCCCAGAGCCTCGAAGGTGATCTCTTCACCGGTGACCGCCTTAATCACATTGGGGCCGGTAATGAACATGTACCCGCTGTTTTTAACCATGAACACAAAATCGGTCATGGCCGGGGAGTAAACGGCACCGCCCGCTGTTGGTCCCATGATGGCGGAAATCTGAGGAATCACGCCCGAAGCACAGGAGTTGCGGAAAAAAATCTCGCCATATCCGGACAACGCATCCACGCCTTCCTGAATACGGGCGCCACCCGAATCGTTTAATCCAACGAAGGGCACACCGGATTTTTGGGCCATATCCATGACCTTGCAGATCTTCTTGGCATGCATCTCACCCAAACTGCCGGCCCGGGCGGTAAAATCTTGGGCAAAGGCAAAAACCGGACGGCCATCCACCAGGCCATGGCCGGTCACGACGCCATCAGCGGGAATGTCCACCGCATCCATACCAAAATTGACGCAGCGATGGGTGACAAACATGTCCAGTTCCCGAAAGGTTCCTTTGTCAAAAAGCTTTCCGATCCGCTGCCGGGCGGTTAGCTTTCCCGTTTTCTCTTGTTTGGCAACGGCTTTCTCCCCACCCATTTGCCGGATTTTTGCCTCGCGCTTCTTAAGATCGTTGATCTTCTCCTCCATCACACCCATTTTTATTTCCTTTCAGTCATATCATTCATCTTGATCGGATTGATCGTTGTTGACGGATGGCAAGCATGTGCACCCCAGAACTACCGAGGGTCGAAAAAATCACTTTTATAAACCGTCTTGACTTTGTCAAGTAAAATCCAAAAAGTACCGCCTACCGGGTGGGGATATGGATAAACTCATTCACGATTCCCTGCATAGCCCGATACGGGTTTTCTTTTTTTTCAATGATCGCATCCACAAGGGTTTCCATACGGCCATTTTTAATCATTTGTTCTTTTAACAACTGAAAAAGGGCAAGGTGAATCATCTGAAAGGTTTGTTCCCGAATCCGTTCACGTTTTATTTTTAAAAAATCACCGCTATCTTTCAGTTGCCGTTGGTGGGACTCAATCGCCACTACCAGCTCTTCGATTCCCTTTCTTTCCGTCGCAATGGTCTTGACCACCGGAGGCATCCAATAGTCCGATTTGATATTGGCGTCCTGCATAATACGGCTGTTGATTTCAGAATACAGCTGGTCGGCACCTTCGTGGTCGGCTTTATTGATCACATAGACATCGGCGATTTCCATAACCCCGGCCTTCATGCTCTGAATAATATCCCCCAGACCCGGAGCCAATACCAGGCAGATAGTGTCGGCGATACGCATGATGTCGATTTCGTCCTGGCCGACGCCTACGGTTTCAACGATAATAACATCTTTTCCCGCCGCATCCATAGCTGTGATCACATTGTCTGTCGCCTGGGCCAGCCCGCCCAAAAACCCGCGCGTGGCCATGCTGCGAATAAATACACCCGGATCACCGGCCAATTGATTCATCCGTACCCGATCGCCCAGTAAGGCGCCCCCGGTAAAAGGGCTGGATGGATCGATAGCCACAATACCCACCGTTTTTTCCCGCTTGCGATAGTAGCGCGCAATCTGATCGGTCAGCGAGCTTTTCCCTGTGCCGGGCGAACCTGTCAGACCCAATACGAGGGCATTCCCCGCATGCGGGTAGAGTTTTTCCAAACACAAAACAGCGTTCGGATCATCATTTTCCAACCAGGTAATGACCCGTGCCAGAGCGCGGACCGAACCGGCCAGTAGTTGTTCAATACACTCGTCGACGGTTTTCATTTAAAATCAGTACCCCTTATCACGATCGAGAAATTCGTTTTTTCTTAACAAACGTATTTTACGCGAGGATGTTCTCTTGAATATACTTCACAATATGATCCGTACGCGTACCGGGCCCGAAAATTTCCGCCACACCGGACTGCTTCAATTCGGGAATGTCTTCATCCGGAATGATCCCCCCGCCCAGAATAAGCACATCTTCAAGCTCTTTTTCATGTAACAGTTTGACCACCCGGGGAAAAAAATAATTGTGAACACCTGACAAGCTGCTCATTCCCACCACGTCGGCGTCTTCCTGCAATGCTGCCTCAACGATCATCTCCGGGGTTTGGCGTAAACCGGTATAAACCACTTCCATCCCTGCCTCGGCAAAAATTCGGCAGAGCAATTTTGCCCCCCGGTCATGCCCATCCAATCCTGGTTTGGCCACGATGATTTTGATCTTCTTCTTGGTCATGATAATACCCCCCTGGTTCCGTCGGCCAGTTGGCCCGTGAGCCGGTCAGCCCGAGGGCTGGTTGGTGTGTTGGCCGTATGATTTATTTTTTTTTTGATTAACGATAGGCTGTTCATCCCATCGCCATTTTGTAAATAAAAACGAGTTGCCAATCGCCGGAAGGCTCATCTCGTACACCGGCCGACCGGTTGGCAGGCCTGCCGGCTTCAGATCACACAAATTCCTTGGGTCGATACTCGCCAAAAATGTCGCGCCACACATCACAAATTTCGCCTACCGTGGCCTTGGCCTTGACCGCGGCAATCACGGCCGGCATCACATTATCACCAGCCTCGGTTATGTTCCGCAAATGCTCCAGCGCGTTTTGCCAGGGCTCTTTTTCCCGTTCGGCGCGCAATTTTTTAAGCTTGGCGGTTTCTTTTTCCCCTACGGACATATCGATTCTCAGGAGATTTTTCGGTGGGGGTTCCTCCATTTGGTATTTGTTGATCCCGACATATGTCCGCTCTCCGGACTCGATCTCTTTTTGAAAGCGGTAGGCGCTGTCTTGGATTTCCCTTTGAATATACCCGTTTTCAATGGCCCTTAGGGTACCCCCCTTGGCATCTATTTTTTGAATATAATCGTCGATTTCCGATTCGATTTGGTCGGTCAGGGATTCAACGTAGTATGACCCGGCCAAAGGATCGATGGTATCCGCAGCGCCGCTTTCTTCGGCCACGACCTGTTGCGTTCGAAGCGCCACGGTAACAGCCTCTTCAGTCGGAAGGCAGAGGGCCTCATCATAGGAATTCGTGTGCAGTGATTGGCATCCACCCAGGGCGGCGGCATAGGCCTGCAGACCGACGCGAACGATATTGTTCAGCGGTTGTTGGGCCGTCAGGGTAACCCCACCCGTCTGGACATGGTACCGCAGCATCATCGATCGGGGATTCTTGGCGCCAAAGCGCTCTTTCATCACCTTGGCCCAGTAACGGCGACCCGCTCGGAACTTGGCGGCTTCTTCCAATACATTGGTAAAAGAGTTGAAGAAAAACGACAGCCGCCCGGCAAATTGATCCACATCCATTCCACGGTCCACGCAAGCCTGAGCGTAAGCGATTCCGTCGGCCAGGGTAAAGGCCATTTCCTGGGTGGCCGTGGAACCGGCTTCACGAATATGATAGCCGCTGATACTGATCGTATTCCACTTAGGAACCTGTTGCTGGCAAAATTGGATCAAATCAACGGTCAGGCGCATGGTTGGCTTTGGTGGGTAGATATACTGCCCGCGGCAGATGATTTCCTTGAGTACATCGTTTTGAACGGTGCCACCAACCTTGTCCCACCCAACCCCCTGTTCTTCAGCCAGGGCCAGGTACATCCCCAACAAAACAGTTGCCGGTGCATTGATCGTCATCGACGTGGTTACCTTATCTAAAGGGATCTGGTCGAATAAGGCGCGCATGTCATCGATGGAATCGATGGCCACCCCCACCTTCCCCACTTCACCCATGGACAGGGCATGATCGCTATCGTACCCCGCCTGGGTGGGCAGATCAAAGGCCACACTTAAACCGGTTTGCCCCTTTTCCAGCAGATAACGATAGCGGGCATTGGTCTCAGCGGCGCTGCCGAAACCGGCATATTGCCGCATGGTCCAGAATCGACCCCGGTACATGGTGGGTTGAACGCCGCGTGTATAGGGGTAATCGCCCGGAAATCCCAGATCGGTGGCGTATTCACCATCGGGTAGGTCTTCGGGTGTATAAAGCCGTTTAATCGGCGTACCGGAGATCGATGTGAAAGTCTGCTGTCGTTCACCGAACCGGGAAAGCGCCTTTCCTAACGTACCTTGTTCCCAAGCCTCGCGTTCCTTTTTTATCGTTTCTTTTTCATTTGCGTTTGACATTTTCTTCTCCTCGCCATCAATATCATCGCTGGATTATCTTTCGCAAAGTTCCACCAACACGCCGCCCGTGGCCTTGGGGTGTAAAAAAGCAATCCGCGCACCACCCGCTCCTTTGCGTGGTTTTTCATCGATTAACTGGATCCCTTTCTCCTTAAGCTCATCCAGTGCCGCTTCAATATCCTTTACCCGCAAGGCCACATGCTGGATGCCCTGACCTCGTTTCTCGATATATTTGGCTACCGGTCCGTCGGGTGAAGTGGATTCGAGTAACTCCACCTCACTTTCGCTGACAGGGAAAAAAGCTGTCGTCACTTTCTGAGCGGCCACGGTCTCTGTCCCCTCAAAAGCCAACCCCAGCACATCGGACCAAAACCGTTTGCCCTCTTCAATGCTGTTTACCGCAATACCGAGATGATCGATTTTGAGTATTTCCATTGCATGCTCCTATAATGATGGTTTTAAGGTTGGGTGCTTGTCAGCAGTACTATTTAAAATCATTCTATATTTGCCTCGGGGTTTGAAATACCCCGCCAAACCATTTTAAACATGGCATCGGCCCCCGCTGCCAGACTGTAAGTCTGCCCCCGCGCCACCCACATAAAAAATGATCGCTGGACAAACCCCATCATCAAATCTAGGAGAACCCCGGCCGGTAGCTCTGAATTGAGTATCTGCTCTCTCTGCCCCTGACGCAGGGTATCCATAAACAACCCGATCATTTTGTGCTGGGCAAAGGTTTCATCCGCCATCCAGGTTTTCATGGGTACGGTCATAAAAAGGATGCGTCCCAATTCAGGATGGCGTTCGTAATAGTCAAGTTGCAACCAGATCGCTTTTTGAATCTTCGCTTTAAGCCCCTCGATGTCCTGAAGGTGATCGATAATCCGGCTGGTAAGTTTGCCAAGGGAGATATCGACAAATGTAAAAAGCAGCTTCTCCTTGCTCCCAAAGTATTCGTAAATGGTACTGAAGCTGAGCCCGGCCCTTTTGGCAACGTCCCGCATGGTGGCTTTATGGAAATCCGAATTGGAAAAAATATCCATTACCGGCGTTTCAAGTCGTTCAAGTATTAGCGGATTCAAGTTTTCGATCATCGCTCCCGATTCGTCGTTCTGCAAAGCTTACTATGGTGAATTAATAGTGAATAGGGTTTGAAAAGGGCTTACCCCGAAACATTGTTACACTCATACTGTCGTAACGCCTTGTTTGTCAAGTTCCCGATCTATAGCTCCCGGTCTATGGCGATAATAAGACAAACATATCGAAAAATGAACCCAATAGAATCTTGACATCTATACCCTCTTATGTTTATTAGTATCCGTTTGGAATATTGATAAAAAAAATTCGATATAGGGGAAATCACAATGAAGAGGACGTATCAACCTAGCCGTCGCAAAAGGACGCGCAAACACGGGTTTTTAAAACGCATGTCGACTAAAAACGGCCGTAGGGTCATTAATCGCCGTCGAGCCAAAGGGCGCAAACGCCTGGCGCTATAACGGCCTAAACTATTGTACGTCAAACAGTTGATAAAAAATAATCATTTTGTTGAGCGGATATCCATTTAAAAAGGCCAACAGACTGCTTAAGCGAAAGGAGTTTCTTCGAGTATCGCGAGACGGAAAACAGATTCATGATGGACATTTTATCATCCGCTATGTTTTAAACGACGTAGAAAGACCAAGGCTCGGGATTATCGTCACTAAAAAAGTAGGCAACGCGGTGATGCGTAACCGGTTAAAACGAATGGTGAGAGAGTTTTTTCGACACCGGCGGCATCGCCTGGACATCCCTTTGGACATTGTTGTCATTGCCAAAAAACCGGCTACCGGGCTAAATCCGAAACAGGCTTTCACGTTGCTTGGGGCGTTATTTGACCAGCTCTCCGATAGGGCGACCCGATTATGCTAATGATGAGGCATATTATTTCTATGCCGTTTCTGGCGGCGATTCGATTTTATCAATACCTGATATCACCGTTGCTTGGGGCCACCTGCCGATTTTCTCCCAGCTGTTCGGAATATGCATATCAGGCCCTTAGGCAATACGGTTTAATCAAAGGCGCTTGCCTAGCGATCGGGCGAATTTTAAAATGTCATCCGTTTCATCCCGGTGGCGTAGACCCGGTTCCCTAATGGTATCAATGTGCAATTCCACAAAAATTGCCAGGGCCTTTCATTCCGGGAACATTCAATCCCACCAGATGTTTTATTCATTGACCCGAAGCGGAAATTACCGCAAATCAGCATTCGTTCCGACATGAAAAAAACATGATACACGAAGGATTCAATACTTATTAGGGCTTTTAAGCCCCTTGCAATCGGCGCCCTCATTAGTCGGCAGCCCGTTGCAAGGGGCTTAAACATTCATTTTTCGGTTTTTAATGCCAGGAGTTTGATATGGAACAGGGGCGCGTGTTCTTGGCCATCACTCTATCATTGATCGTATTTCTTGCGTGGGACTTTTTCTTTGTTGATCGTGATGCAATTCAACAACAGACCCAGCAACAGCAAGCAATCGAACAAGGATCAATCGACAAACCCATTTCACCCACGCCGGCACAGGCACCTCTTCCAGTCGAAACGGCTCAAAACCAGCCGATTGCCCAGCCGGGCCAACAAATCCAGGACAACACGACACCCGCCCGAAAGATTACGGTGGAAACCCCCCTTTATATTGCCGAGCTCTCCGAGCAAGGTGGTAATATTATCGGCTTTACCTTAAAAAACTATCGGGAAGCTGTCGCGGCGGATGCGCCCTTCAAACAGCTTATGTCCAAAGAGAATACCTTTGGCACGATTCGACTTAACTTGACCGAAGCCCGTGACCCCATGGCGGAGACGGGTAAGTATCAAAGCGATGCCGCAACCGATAATATGACGGTCAATCAAGGTGCAAGATCCCTCACCTTTACACAAAAAACGGTCGCCGGCATCCTCATTCAAAAAATTTATTCCTTTTCTCCGGACACCTATCTGGTCGATTTCAGGGTTACCCTCAGCAATCAGAGCGCACTCCCGCTATCGCAGCAACCGGCGGTCTCTTTAGTAAAATACGACGCCGATGATAATGCAGGTTATGGTTTTACTGGGCCCAGCGGGTACATAAATGACAGCCTTAAACAGGTTAAAAAGAAAAAGATCGCCGATGAGAATACGTTTCCAGGGACCATCAAGTGGGTTGGCGTACAGGATCGCTATTTTCTCGCCGGAATAATGCCGAAAGTTCAGGAAAATTATACCATGCGCTTGGCGACGGAAGATCCCGGGCTGATACGCAATCAACTCGTTGCACCGGCCACCACAATTAATCCGGGGGCAATGCAATCATATGAATATCAGCTCTTTTTTGGGCCCAAAAGCCTTAAACTTCTTCGACAATACGGCAATGACCTTCACAAAGCCGTTTATTTCGGGTTTTTTGATATTTTGGCCAAACCATGCTTGTGGGTCATGAATTTCATCCACGACAACCTGATTGCCAATTACGGTATTGCCATCATTCTCTTAACGCTTCTCACCAAAATCATTCTTTGGCCCCTGGGTCAAAAAAGCTATAAATCCATGGCGGAAATGAAAAAAATTCAGCCACTCATGACCGAAATCCGGGAAAAATACAAAAACGACAAGAAAAAAATGAACGAAGAGGTTATGGCGCTCTATCGAGCATACAAAGTTAATCCAATGGGGGGATGCTTGCCAATGGTGGTTCAAATCCCCGTCTTCTTTGCTTTGTATCGCATGCTTTATGAGGCGATTGAGCTTCGACACGCCCCATTTTTCGGATGGATCAATGATCTTTCCGCTCCGGATCGACTCTTCGACTTGGGCTTCTCAATTCCGTTCATGCAGCCGCCTTATGGAATTCCGGTATTGACACTCGTCATGGGCGCATCCATGTTTTTACAACAAAAATTACAACCGGCCATGGGCGATCCCACCCAGGCAAAGTTGATGATGCTAATGCCGATCTTTTTTACCTTTATCTTTATCAATTTCTCTTCCGGTCTCGTCCTCTACTGGCTGGTAAATAATGTTTTTTCCATTGCGCAACAATATGTTATCCAAGGTAAGAAGAAATAGCGTGATATTATAGCAGGGAGAACCATCGTGCCGAAACGCGAATTCGAAGAAAAAAGTGTAAAAAAAGCGGTCGCGAAAGCATGCCGCGAATTAAAGCTGAAAACCGCCAATTTAGAATTATAAAATTATTTCGCATGGATCGTCGGGTATTTTTGGCCTGGTTGGCTCCCGTAAAGCGAAAATTCTGGTCACCCTGCCAGCCACTGATAACGGCGCAAACGGTTCGGAGACATTGGACCCGGTAGAAATGACACCGGAAGACGTGACTCAGAAGACTGACGGAGCCCCAAACGCCGATTGACCCAAAGCCCGTCTTTGATTCGGAAACAAAGCCTGATGGTTCACCCCCTTTGGAAAACGATGAACCAAACGATATCGACGAAACGGTCGAATTCGGTCGGACATTTCTGCAGCACCTTGTGGACGTCATCACATCGGATACAACGATTACCAGCACGGCGAAAAACAGAAAGATTGCCTATGATGTCGCCGGTGGAAATTCCGCGCTTCTCATCGGAAAACATGGCCAGACGCTTGAGGCGTTACAATTTTTAACCGAGAGGGCATTGAATCGTACAAGGGATCAGCGCTTTCTGGTTGAAGTGGATGTGGCCAAATATCAGGCCAAACGGAAAGAAGCGCTGATTGACCAGGCCAAACGGATGGCAGACAAGGCCACTCACAACGGTCGGCCGGTTACCATCGGCCCCTTAAGCCCCCAAGACCGACGTGTGGTTCATATGACCTTAAAATCGAATACACTCGTCCGAACCCAGAGCAACGGGCAGGGCGTTGTCCGCAAACTTACGATCTACCCTAAAAAACGAAACAAACGGACTCCCCGTAAGCGTCAGGCCGATTCCAGAAAAAACAATCAATAATTGCGATCGTCGCAATTACATTGATAATTATCTAAAATGTTTCATTCACGGGGTTGCTGGCTTGATGTCAGCCCCGCGACCAACCCAAACCCGAGATTGCTCAACCAAGCTTTGCGAAAAATCATGGATCGCCTAACCATCGCCGCCATTGCCACACCCATTGGACACGGGGGCATCGGCATTATCAAAATATCCGGCCCGCGTGCCCTTGCTGTGGCACACGCTTTATTCCGGCCCAGTCGACCCGGTCTTCCCGGAGCAGATTTAAAGCTGTTGTCTCACCACCTGTATCATGGTTGCATTGTCGATCCACAAAGTAATGACCAGATCGACGAGGTACTGTTGACATTTATGCAGGCGCCGCATTCTTATACCTGTGAAGATATCGTCGAAATTCAAGCCCATTCAGGTATAGCCGTTCTCCGACGTATTCTATCAATGGTCCTCTCTCAAAATGTCCGGCACGCCGAACCCGGAGAATTCACCAAACGTGCCTTTTTAAACGGGCGTATCGATTTGAGCCAGGCTGAAGGGGTTATGGATACCATTGCTGCGCAATCCCGGCAGGGGCTTCAAATAGCGATGGCTCAAATGACCGGCCGCATGCAGCAACAGGTTCGCTCTATTCGCAGGGTATTGACCCAATGCCTCGCGCAAATTGAAACGGCCATCGACTTTATCGAGGATTTGGATGGGGATATTGTCAACGACACCCTTCCCTCGCACCTGCACCAAACGGTTGTAAAGCCCTTGGACACATTGATAGACCAGTACAGGCGCGCACATCTATTTCGCGATGGGCTGAAAATGGCGGTAGTGGGAAAGCCCAATGTAGGCAAATCCAGCCTGCTAAACTGGCTGATTAAAAAAGACCGTGCCATCGTCACCGACATTCCAGGAACCACACGCGATCTTATCGAGGAATCCGTAACGATTAAAGGGATCCCTATCTTGGTGGTGGATACGGCGGGTTTGAGAGAGAACGGCGATTCGATTGAAAAAATCGGAATCAGGAAAACGCGAGATTGTATTGAAGAGGCGGACCTTATTTTATTTATGCTCGATGCAACGAAAGGTCCGCAAGGCAATGATTTGCGTATTTTCAACCAAATCAAAAATAAAAATGTCTTGATTGTTAAAAACAAAATTGACCTTCTGGCCGGCAAAAAGGTCATATCGCTCCCACATGAATGGGAGGCAAGGCCCGTTATCGAAGTGTCGGCGCTAAAACAGATCGGCATTGATGCTTTGGAGAAAGCTATTCTCCGATCTGTTAGTCAGGTAGATGACGTACTTAATGAAAACCCGATAGTACCAAACCTGCGGCAGAAGGGGGCTATCGAACGTGCAAAAACCGCCTCTTTAAAATTAATCAAGGGACTCGAGGGCGGCGTACCTTTGGAAATATCAGCCATTGATGCCAGTGAGGCCATCGATGCCCTCGGACTTATAACCGGCGAAACGATCGCAAACACAGTGATCGACCAGATTTTCAGCCGATTTTGTATCGGAAAGTAGATCGACAATTGACGTGTGCCATGATAAGATGTTTCACGTGAAACACGGATATGAACCATTGAAACATTAAGCAGGGGGCCCGAGCGGATCCGGCAAATCTAATACCGATTTTATCAATTCGACCGAGAACGGGTCACTTTTTTAACAGCTCACCGTGTCTTTTGGTTATATTGCAGCGCCATCCAACCCGCCCCGGCCTTAAACTCGATCACTTCCGATGTTTCACGTGAAACACGACCCAATATAAGGAGATGTTCAAAATGGATTTTGATTTTACACCGTTTTTCAAAGAATATGAGGCGTTGCGGGCCACAACCGACGCCGTTTTTAAAAAGGTAAGCGGGGAATACCCCAAAGAGGTAAAATGCCGTTCGGGTTGCGATGGTTGCTGCTATGCCGTCTTCGACTTGACCTTTATAGAGGCACTCTACCTGAACCATCAGTTCCACCAACAAATTCGCGACGAACAGAAGGCCGTAATCATCGAAAAGGCTAACCAAACAGATCGCCAGCTTTACCGCATTAAGCGAAAAGCCGCAAAGCAGGCAGAAGCGGGCGAAAACGAAGAAACGATCATTGAGAGTATGGGCCGCCTACGTATTCGATGCCCCCTCCTAAACGACGCCAAACGATGCGATTTGTATGAAGCCCGCCCAATTGTCTGCAGGCTATACGGAATCCCCCTGGCCATCGGTGGAAAAGGTCGCACCTGCGGTGTTTCCGATTTTGAACCCGGCGTCTCGTATCCAACCGTCAACCTGGACAAGCTAACCCATGCCATGTACGGCCTCTCTACGCGCCTGGTGAGGGAGTTACAATCCCGCCATCAGCGTATGGGTGAGCTCCTGGTTCCCGTTTCCATGGCCATCTTAACCGATTATGATGAGACCTATCTGGGTATCGGGCCCGAAAAAGAGCCGGAGCCGTTGCCGCGAAGAAAAAAACCGGGGGCGAGATGAATCCCATCACACGGGAAGAGGCTGAAAGGCGAAAAAAAGGGGTTTTCGATGCCATGGCACCCCGCTATCAAAAACGCATTTTAAAAAAGGGGTACGAAAAATGGGATCCCTTTGAAGCCCCCAAGGATCCCATTGATATCCGCCGAGATAAAACCCGTCGTACCACGCAGATGCTTATCCGTGAGTTTCTCGCCTCCCGATCCGGGGATGATTACGAAAATGCTTATGGTCGTGGTGCGCTAGAATTGGCACTGGGCATTGTAAATGATGAGGCCTATTTCAAGGGTATGTACGATTTTTCATGCTGGTATCAAGAGCTGCTGAAGAAAGAGGGACACGATGATTTGTCTTAGGCAATTATCCAACAAAATCAAGTTATCATTAAAATTGTCCTGATCTGGCGATGGTCTCCAACCAAATATGGCAGGCCATATGAAAGGTTGCGCCATTTAATTCAAAGTAATATCGCCCACCTGACTCTCTGATTCTGTATCAGATTGGATATTTACCCCGCGAAATTCCATAAGACCAATTCACCGGGGTGAGATCACTTTTTAGTAATTCAATAACAAATTTGTAATTACGGGAAATTTTTTTGTAACGAACGTTACTATATGAAGGAGAAACTTCGCTCTGGCCATAATATTAAAAAATATTATACGAATCATTGTCAATTTCAATAAATTTACTTATCAATAATGGTATATTTTTTCACACATTATATTGTTGTTCTTTGTTTAATTACTACATCATATGGTATTTAAATTTCATTAGACGCATAAAACATCATTCGTTAACACAAGAAAGGTGCACCAATTGTAATTTTTGGTACTTTATTTGCTTCATATTTTTTAGTTAAAGCAAGAGCCGGGAAAATAAAATTAAACGGTATCTAAAAAGCTCAAGCAGTGGCTATTGCATATCGGCTTAATATTTTACTTGCATTGTAAAAAAGCCTTTCATTGAGATTACACCAAATTACAGAAGAAAAATATTTTATCTAAAGTTAATTTGAGATATCAGTTTAGTTTTGTGTAAAATCACTTTATCTTAAATCGTCGACATGGAAACAACTGATTTGACAAATCAAAAGAATTATTCTAATTGTGACATCGAAATCTAATCGACCATGTTTTGGAGGTATCCATGAAAGGGAAAACGGTCCTTTTATTATCACTACTGATCAGTGTCATCGCTCTCACCGCCTGTAGCCCGCAACAATTCAAAACAACGCTGTTCAAACCTTTTGAGAATGAATCCAGTGTCGGCCCTCGTGCGCTCGCCTGGGATGGCCGTGATCTTGTTCTCGGCGCATTGAATCAAGTTGTTACCGCTCGAAACATCAAAACCCAGTGGATCGCTATCGCCAATGATAAGATGGATGCCCCCAATTACTACCTGCACGGCCAGTATCCGAATCAATCGATGGCGGAGATCTCGGTTTGCGGAATGGCCTGGGAGGGGGATTGCTGTGAATATGGGTATCTGTGGATAGCCGACCAGGCCAATCAGGCCATCATAAAGGTGGACTACAATCACACGGAACTGAACTCATTTCCGTCTCCCGGCCCGACGCCCAGCGGTATGACCTACGATGGAGAGAATCTTTGGGTTGCCGATGAAAAGGAAGGCGCGATCTACAAAATAACCACAACGGATGGAACCATTCTGGAAACATACCGATCCCCGATTCGATACCCATCAGGTTTGGCATGGGACGGACAGGGAGGATTATGGGTTGTCGGAATGGAGGCTGTCCGACGCTCCCAAACCCATTCGGTCAATCCGCAGTTGGTAAAAATGAATCTTGACGCAGGTATGACTAACGAAAAACTGGACCTTCCCAAACAATTAACCCGGCCCGGATCTCTTGAGTGGGTCGATGGTATTATCTGGGTGGGCGATCAAACCGCCAATATGGTCTTTAAGCTATCCCAAAAGAAGGCCGTCCAGTTGGGTGAAGGCGATGCCAAAAAAATCGAACGTGTTATGTAATTAGCACGATTTATTTTCAAATCAATCAATCAAACAGGTGCCGGTAGATCCGGCGCCTGTTTTTGGTTTATTCGCTTCCCCATTTTAAAACGCATCCCTTTTTTGCCATTTATTTTTCAAAATCCATTCGTTGGCCCCGTCCTGTGGAAAAGCAATCCTGTATAGTGTATGCGCGGGCACCTGCGGGGAGAGATCTTTCCCCAACATGTATTTCTTACTGAATATCACTGGTTTGTAGGATCGTTGTTTTAGGCTGGTGTATTTAACACAAGCTACTACCGAATTTCGTTTATCAAGGAATCACTGTGCGATGCAGGTTAAAACAATTTAGCCAAATCGAATATTTGTGGTGGGATGGTTCGGCGGTGACCAGGGATTATCGATAGCACGCAACCATCTCTGTCGCCTGTCGAATCCTAGTATATGGACAACTTGATTCTAATGTTGTTGGTCCTGATGGATTGGTGTGGATGATCACCCAATGGGTTGAAGGTAATTTCTTTAGCCGGACCCGGACCTCAGGGCTCCCGTAAAAACATTTCACATTTTAAGCGCCGATGCATCGTGATGCATCCCGCCTGGCGACGTTGCGAAAGCTAGAAATATCTCGATATTCCTGCACTTTCACGCCTTGTCAGGCGCGCGCCTCAACACCTAAAACTGTTAACTTATTTTTACACGAACCCTTAGTACAACTTTGGCCCCATTTTATCCGGCGTTAAAACTCCAAAGAATGCCGGCACAAATGGCCGAACCGATGACACCAGATGAGTTGCAAGCCATTGCATGCATCAGAAGGTAGTTGCTCGGATCGGCTTTAAGGCCCATCAGATGAACTTCACGGGCTGAACCGGGAACAGCTGAAACGCCTGAGGCTCCCAACAAAGGATTGATTTTTTCTTTTGAAAAAAGGTTCATGATTTTTGCGAAAAGCACCCCTGACCCTGTGGCAATGGAAAAAGCGACGGCTCCCAGAAAAAAGATTCCCACCGATTTGGCGGTAAGAAAAACATCCCCCTGGGTGCTGGCACCCACCTCAAAACCGAGAAAAATCGTGGCGGTATCAATGATTGACGTCCGAGCAGTCTGAGCCAGTCGATTGGTCACCCCGCATTCCTTGAGAAAATTACCAAAGAAAAAGGGCCCCAACAATGGAATCGATGCCGGTGCCAAAAAACAGCAAAGTATGACTCCGGCAATTGGAAAAACCACGCGCTCTTTGCGGGTGACTTCCCGGGTCGGCTCGGTCATTCGAATCCGGCGTTCGGCCTTCGTTGTCAACAAGCGCATGATGGGGGGCTGAATCACAGGAATCAGGGCCATGTATGAATAGGCCGCTATGGCCACAGGGCCGATCAGATGCGGGGCCAGTTTGGCTGTCAAAAAGATTGATGTGGGGCCATCGGCACCACCGATAATGGCAATAGATGAAGCTTCTTTGGGCAAAAACCCCAAAAACAGTGCGCTAAGCAGGGTAAAATAGATGCCCATCTGGGCAGCAGCGCCAAGCAGCATCAGTTTGGGCTTTGCCAACAAGGACGAAAAATCGGTCATGGCGCCCAAACCCAAAAAGACAATCGATGGATATAACCCGGTGCGAACACCGAAGTAGAGGTAGTTCAATACACTTCCCGGCTCATAAACACCCAGGCCAAACCCTTTAAAAAACGGGACGTTGCCGACGATAACACCGAAACCGATGGGAATCAACAAAAGCGGTTCATAGCTCTTGGCCGTACCCAGATAGACAAAAATACACCCCACAATCAACATAACGATGTGGCGATAATCGGCAAGATAATATCCGGTGGTCGATAAAAATTGAAAAAGCATCTCCATTTAAACCCTACCTCTTTTAATTCGTATACGAGCGTGTTTTAACGCCAGGAGAACAACCCGTCTCCCGTCGGTACTAGATATTGATGTTGTCTCAAATAGGAAATCGTAAGGTGGGGGTGGGGAGCGTCCATCTCCCCGGCAAGCCGGTAAAGTTCCGTCAATGCGAAAGGTTCGCCCAGCGTTTCGGAGGCAACTTTATAATCATCGATTACCTGTATTACATTGTCGAGAAAACGATATTCCTTGTCCTGCGTAGGCGGGTCTGATGCCACCTGATCCGCAGGCGTCGCACTATTGTTTTTAGTGCGCTTGATTCCGCCTTCAAAAAAACCGAGCACCTTGTGTAGTTGCGAAATCACTGTAGAAAGAATGACCAATCCGGAAAAAACAATCAGTGCACCGGCCAGGGCCATGGCCCAACCATTATGGGCCGAGATGGCTTCAAAACCATACAAAATGCACCTCCCAATTTACTGTTATTTAAATACGGGCAATCCAATCACGAATGAGCCCATTGGTATTGAACCGCTCTTTTTAACCAAATCTTCCTTAAAACACAAAATAAGGTTACATGTCAACAAAAGAAAATGGGCAAAAGAATCCTTTTTTATCAGGAACCGATAAGCTTAACACTTGACCTGATTCGTTCTTTACACTTATAGTCCTTTCTCTAAAGTGAGCCCGATTTATTTACCAACCCATTTACGGTCAGGAGGTAGTTAATGAAGAAAAAACGGTCTTTTCTGTTGTGGTTGGCCATTTTGGCCATTTCATCAGGATTCTTGTTCCAGCCCACAGTGAGCGCCACTGAGAATCCATTCACTTTCGGCCTGCTATTGGTGGGCCCATATAACGATCACGGATGGAGCCAGGCCCATTTCGATGGTGGGAAATACATCGAGGAAAAAATTCCCGGCACCAAGATGATCTATATTGACAAGGTCAATCCGGCCGATCGACCCGGTGTCACCATTCCTCAGCTTGTCGATGACATGGTGGAAAAGGGCGCCAAATTGATCATCGCCAATTCCGATGATATGAAAGACGGCGCTCGTGAAGCAGCCAAGATGCACCCCGACATTCAATTTATCCATATTTCGGGTGATGATGTCCTCACTGGAAAAGCGCCTAAAAACATGGCCAACCTCATGGGGCGGATGGAATACGGCAAAATGATGGCCGGATTTGTCGCCGCCATGACGACCCAGACCGGTAAAATCGGCTATCTGGGACCGCTGATCAATGAAGAAACCCGGCGTTTAGCCTCGTCTTGCTATTTGGGCGCCCGCTATGCCTGGGAAAAAGTACTCAAAAAAAATCCCGACGAACTCAAATTTAAAATCACCTGGATCGGTTTCTGGTTTAACATTCCCGGCGTCACTGCCGACCCCACCCAAGTGGCCCAAAGCTTTTTCGATACAGACTATGATGTTGTCATTTCCGGCATCGATACGACGGAGGCAGTGGTGGTGGCCCAGCAAAAACGCCAGGCAGGTAAAAACGTTTATGCCGTTCCTTATGACTACATCGGTGCCTGTGAAGGCGGCGCCGAGATTTGTCTCGGCGTACCCTATTTTAATTGGGGCCCTGGATATCTCGAAATGATCAAAGCGGCAAAAAATGGAAAATGGGCCTCCAAATGGGAATGGTTGGGACCGGACTGGGCCGATCTCAACAATCCGGATACGAGCTCGATCGGGTTTAAGCCCGGTCCGGCCCTCTCTGCTGATGCGAAAAAAGCCCTGGACCAATTCATCGCCGACCTGGGGAGCAGTAAAATCGACCTGTTCACAGGACCGCTTCAATATCAAGATGGATCGGTCTTTTTAAAAGACGGTGAAAAAGCCACCGACCAACAGGTCTGGTATCTCAAACAGCTTCTACAAGGTATGGATGGGCAAAGCAGCGCCAAATAAGCCGTTTGATCATTTGGTCGAATATTTGGCAAAGTTAAGTCCTGGTGCGGGGGTGTGTCCGAAAGCCCCCGCGCTTTTTGTTTCGTTTCATCCAGTAGTTATTAAAATTTTTTCCGAATGGATTTCTACGCCCTGTAAGGCCGCACATCCAATGACATCTCATTCTTTCTATTTGTACATGGGCTCCCAGGCCATTTAGATTGACATATGCAGATTGAGCTAAAAAATATCCACAAGCATTACGGCGATATACGGGCCAATGATGGGGTATCTCTAACCATTCAGTCCGGTTCGATCCATGGTATTTTAGGAGAAAATGGGGCCGGTAAAAGCACGTTGATGAAAATCCTTACCGGCTTTGCCCGAAAAACCCACGGTACGACGCGAATCGACGGCCAAACGGTGGATATCGATACCCCTGCATTAGCGGCTCACTATAAAATCGGTATGCTTCATCAGGAGCCGCTTGATTTTCCCCAACTCACTGTTTTAGACAATTTCATGATCGGACAAACATTCGGACTGATTGAACGCAAAGAAACGTCTCGTGCCGAATTGTCGAAACAAGCCTCACAGCTCGGCTTTCAACTGGAACCGAGCGCCCAACTCAATCGCTTGACTGTGGGTGAACGGCAACAGCTGGAGATCCTACGGCTGTTGGCACTGAACATCCAGGTCCTCATCCTAGACGAGCCTACAACCGGCATATCCCGGACCCAAAAAGAGATCCTTTTCTCGGGTTTAAAAACCATGGTGGCTAATGGGAAAAGCGTGATTCTCGTTTCCCACAAACTGGAAGATGTGATCGCTTTGTGCAATGAGGTGACGGTGATGCGCCAGGGAAAGGTATCCGGTCGCATGACGGCTCCCTTTCAGACCGACCGGCTATTAACCATGATGTTTGGTGCCCTGCCCGCCCCACCGGTCCATCAACCTGCCCAACCCGGCAAGCCGGTGTTGGCGCTTAAAAATGTTTCCGCCCGGGGTGGGCGCGCCGGGTTAAATAATTGCAGCGCGACCATTCATGCCGGTGAAATCGTAGGACTTGCCGGCCTGGAAGGCAGCGGCCAGGGAATATTTTTACGAATCGCCGCCGGGCTCGCGCAACCCTTCGAAGGCCAGGCCATCATCGGCGGTGAAAAATTAAACGGTTCCGGATATCACGACTTCAAAAAAAAAGGTGGCGCCTTTATACCCGCGTCACGCATTGAAGAGGGGCTGATTCCAGGATTATCCATTACCGAGCATTTTTGTCTGAATGTTAATCGGGGTGGATTTTTTTCAGACCGGAAAGCCGCCGAAATACAGGCCGAAAAAAGCATTGCCCAATTCAATATAAAAGGCCAACCCAACACGAACGCCGACGCACTGTCCGGTGGGAACCAGCAACGATTACTTCTTTCCTTATTGCCCTCAGACCCCACGATTCTCCTTCTGGAAAACCCCACCCGCGGTTTGGATGTGGGATCTGCCCATTGGGTATGGCATCATCTTCAAGCCTATGCTGCCGCCGGGGCGGCCATTGTTTTCGCTTCAGCTGAACTAGACGAGATTCTGATGGTCGCAGATCGCGCCATTGTTTTTTATAACGGAAATGTCGTCGCGGATATTTCTGCCCATAAAGCCGATGCCGAGATCTTGGGACGCGCAGTGGCTGGCGGAGAGACGCGCCAATGACCACGATTACCCATGGCTCCGATAGAAATACCGGAAACCTGTTTGGTCTCCTAGGCCGCACATTTGTCTCCCTTATCGCCGTATTCATCTTTACGACACTCGTCATCTATTCGGCCGGAGCGCCACCGCTGGCCGCGTATTATCATATCTTCCTCGGATCATTGGGCAGTTGGATTAAATTTTCCCATGTGCTTAAAGCGTGGATTCCCCTGATGCTCTGCTCCTGTGGATTGCTGTTTACCTTTCGAATCGGATTATGGAACATCGGTATCGAGGGCCAGGTGATGATGGGGGCTGTATTTGCAACCGCATTATTACAAACAGGTATTGGGAGCGGTTCACCTGCGATTTCGTTTATCCTTACCTTTCCGGCCGCCATTGTCGGCGGAGCGATCTGGGCCGCCATTGCCGGATGGCTGAAAACCAGAGGCAATGTCCACGAAATATTTGCCGGTTTGGGAATGAATTTTGTCGCCCAGGGAATCATTTTATGGCTGATTTTTGGTCCCTGGAAGCGACCGGGGGTGGCCTCCATGAGCGGAACGGAGCTGTTACCCGATACGCTGTGGTTATCCTATATACCCGGGTGGCGTCTTTCTCCGGTTGGATTGGCCTTGGCCCTTTTGGCCCTTTTGGCCACCGCTATCATGTTGCGCTATAGCCGCATCGGCCTTAACCTGAAGGCCATCGGCGCCAATGCCCGTGCAACGGTCCTTTTCGGCCTGAAACCGGGTCGCTACATGCTTTTGGCCATGGTTTTCGCCGGTGGGTTCGCCGGTCTGGCCGGCGCTTTTCAGGTCACCGGCGTTTATCATCGCCTCATTCCGGCTATTTCCAGCAATTACGGCTATTTGAGTTTACTTGTGGTGATGCTGGCCAATTATAACATCTGGCTGGTACCCATTGTCGCCCTCTTTTTTGCCGGGCTGAACGTGGGCAGTATTCAATTGCCCATCGTATTACAGGTGGATTCATCGTTATCCGGCGTCATTCAGGGGTCGCTGGTTCTGACTGTTTTAGCGGCCCACAGATTCTATGGCTGGCGCAAACAGCAACGGTTAAAGTCCGCGTCAAAAGAGATGATACCCGATGCTTGAGATCAATATCACTATCCTGTTGGCCAGTGTGTTGGCCGGGGCCACACCCGTTCTACTGGCAGCGCTGGGCGAAACCATTACCGAACGGGCCGGCATCGTCAACCTTTCCCTGGATGGAACCATTTTGCTGAGCGCCATGACCGCCTTTGTCGTGGCTTATCATACAAAAAGCGTGGTCTTGGGATTTGTGACGGCCGCAGCGGTGGGCGGTCTCGTGGCTGCACTGGTGGCGTTTTTTAGTATCTATCTCGGCCAATCCCAGGTAGCCGTGGGATTCGTACTTACGCTGATGACCCGTGATTTGGCTTATTTCCTGGGCAACCCGTATGCGCGTTTACCCGGCCCCCAGGCACTGCCCATGCCTGTACCCATTTTGCAGGATTTGCCCTTTTTCGGCCCGGTTTTTTTTTCCCACTCTATACCAGTCTATACCAGTCTAATAGGTATCTTTTTCTGCTGGTGGTATCTTTTTCGAACCCCCATGGGGTTATCCCTTCGCAGTGTCGGTGAGCATCCGGCCGCCGCTTATGCCCGGGGCATCAATCCGAGTAAACTACAGTTTTTATACACGGTTTGCGGTGGCCTGCTCGTAGGACTGGCCGGGGCGGCTTTTTCATTGGCCATCAAACCCGGTTGGGGCCGACCCCAGGGGGCGGAAGGGTCCGGCTGGATCGCTTTGGCCCTGGTCATTTTTGGGGGGTGGCACCCACTGCGGGTTGCTTTTGGCGCATATCTTTTTGCCTTTTTACAGGTCATCGGCATTTACCTCCAGGGATGGCTGCCGTCGATTCCCACCCAGGTTTTCCAGGTGGCACCGTTTCCATTGATGATCTTTACGCTTCTGGCGATCTCTTACGCCCAGAAAATTTCCGACAAGGGGTTGCCCGACCCATCAACTTCACGCAACGCACGCTACGGTGGGCACGGATGGCTGCATCGGTTTTTGCGTGTATTCACCGGGAACGCACCGGCATCCCTCGGCCGTCCCTTTCGGCCGGAATAAATTGGATATAATCAACTGTGTATAAAAACGATATCTTATGGGGCAGGTAACCGATCATTCACCAGATCCAAATCACACCGTGATTTCCCGTGTAAAAATCGGACAGGCCTATGATAAAATTTTTTCCATGTCCGCGGTAACCCTGCGGGTACGGGATTCTCGAATTTTAGCCGACACAAACTGGGAAGTTCGCTCTGGAGAGAACTGGGCCGTTATCGGTCCCAATGGAGCAGGCAAAACGTCCCTCATGCGATCTATCACCGGTCAGGTGCCGGTGGTCGCCGGGTCGTTAGCGCGTCATCATGCGATGGCTGCTCCCGAAGCTGTAGGGTACGTCTCTTTCGAGGCGGAACAGCGTCTGATTGATCGGGAACGGGCCCGCGACGAGGCGCGCTACTTTTCAGGCAGGGCCAACGATCTGCTTTTAGTCGAGGATCTCATCGATTACAATCGCTCAGGCGTCGATACGCCGATGGGTAAAATCGATACTGTCCTTGACCGTCTTGACCTTGTCCATCTATTGAAACGGGAAGTGCGTCGGTTATCATCCGGCGAACTGCGCCGGTCCTTTATAGCCCGCGCCCTCATAAAATCCAAAGGCTTGCTGATTCTAGATGAGCCTTTTGCCGGCCTGGATGTCGATCATCGCCGAAACCTGAGCATGATGCTGGATACAATGATGGGCCACGGCGTTCAGGTCATTTTAGTTTCACACCGCTTCGACGACATTCCCAACAAAATTGAGTATATCATCGCGATAAAAGGGGGCCGAGTGGTTGCCCAGGGAAAACGCAAAGAAATGCTGGCGCCCCATTTAATCGACGCGCTGTACGACGCGTCCGCCAGGCTGACGCAACCGGACTTTAAAATCAACCCTCCAACCGGTGAAACGGACCAAACGATCATAGACATTCGCAACGCCTCGGTTCGCTACGGTACCATAACCGTATTCGAACACCTGTCATGGAAGGTGAACAAGGGGGAAAACTGGGCTGTCCTCGGCCCCAACGGATCCGGGAAAACAACGTTATTACAGCTGATTACCGGCGATCACTTGCAGGCCTACGCCAATGATATTCACCTCTTCGGCCGACAGCGGGGATCCGGTGAGAGTATTTGGGAAATCAAAAAAAGGTTTGGCATCGTATCCGCCGAATTACAGCGCCAATACCGTAAAAGAATTCCCGCCATCGATGTGGTGCGCTCCGGGTTTTTCGATAGTATCGGGTTGTACCGTTCATGCACGAAAACCCAGCAAAATTGTGCCAATGAATGGATTCAACGCCTAAATCTGACAGCTTTAATGCACCACCGGTACGACCAGTTGTCTTTCGGAGAAAGGAAAATGGTTCTGATCACCCGGGCCATGGTCAAATCACCCGAGGTCCTGATTCTAGACGAACCTTGCCAGGGGCTTGATCGGACCAACCGCCGGCACGTACTTAATCTGGTTAATCATATCGGCCGGACCACGGATACCCGCATCATATTCGTCACCCATCGAGCGGACGAGGTCCCCGCTTGTATCACCCATTTCTTTAAAATGCCCTCTCAGGGTCGGACAGGTGATCTCAGATAAAATAGATCGTACAATAATATCTTGAAATAAATGGAAATTATTGATAATACTAAATTCAATAACCCAAACAAGACCATCTCCAAAATGATGATCGTAGCGGTAGGCACCGGTATTTCATGATTAGACCTTTTCTGAGACAACTGCTGCATCGAAAAGCAAAAAACCTCCACAAGCGATTCCCCCAATACCGGATCGGTCGGGGTACGTACGGGCCCGACCTGGAAATACTCAGACAAAAAGATGGCGCCACTTTGATGATCGGGGCCTTTTGCTCTATTGCCGCTGGGGTTAAAATTATTCTCGGGGGTGACCATCGTACGGACTGGGTGACCACCTACCCGTTCAGTGTTTTTTGGACCGCCGGTCAAAAAATTGAGGGGCACCCGAAAACCAGGGGAGACGTAACAATCGGCAATGATGTCTGGATTGGAAACGATGCGGTCATTTTATCCGGAGTAACGATCGGCGACGGCGCCGTCATCGGTGCCCGGGCGGTGGTCGCCGAGGACATTTTACCTTACGGTGTAGCCGTTGGCAATCCGGCCCGGATCGTTAAAAAACGATTCGACGATCATACAATCCAGCGTTTGTTGAACACCAAATGGTGGCAGTGGCCGGATGACCAGATCGAAAAAACACTTCCCCTGCTTCTTAATAGTGATATTGAGGCTTTTCTAAAAACTGCGGAAAAATACCATTAGCAAGCGGGCTATTTATAAAAATGGAGAACTTTTTCCGTCTCAACTAAAAGATAGAACTTTAAGCGAAAAAATGGCACCATACCGTCCGTCCTCAATCTTAAATCACACACACCGCGTCCAAATGATATGATCTCGGTTTTCCGGAACATCGGACGACGGTTAGCCCGGCACTTGTCACGTCCCAGGACAAGCACCGCCCAGGTTGCGACCTGTACCCTGGATGATTTACGAGCTGCCCTTCGACCCGGTGACGTGCTGCTGGTTGATGGAAACAGCGGTTTCAGCATGGCCATCAAATATCTTACCCAGTCCAGCTGGTCCCACGCGACCCTTTTTATCGGCAATGCACTTGGCCCTTCGCCATCTGAAGAGCCAAAGGTATTGGTGGAAGCGGATGTCAACGAAGGGGTCCGGGCGGTACCCTTGAACGCCTATGGCGCTTTGCACACACGTATTTGTCGTCCGGTTGGCTTGAAGCCCGAAGAGATCGATGCGGTGATTCAATATACCCTCTCGCGTCTAGGACATCGGTATGATCTTAAAAATATTTTTGACCTGGCTCGATATCTTATTCAAACCCCGCCTGTTCCCACACACTGGCGCCGGCGCTTGCTGGCGCTCGGTAGCGGCGATCCGACCCGGGCCATTTGTTCTTCACTGATCGCACAGGCATTTCAAACCGTACGCTACCCGATCCTGCCCCAGGTGATTGCCAAAAAAACCGGGGACATTGCGTGTCGAAATTGCCACAAACAAACCCTCCACATTCGCCACCACACTCTTTTTACACCGCGTGATTTTGATGTTTCGCCATATTTCAGCATCGTTAAACCGACCATTGAGCATGGGTTTGACCCTTCAAAAATAAATTGGGTGTCTGATAAGATGTGACGCAAAAAGACGTTTTTAAAACCGCTATAAATGATGCACATTTATAAATATCAGGCCGGCGGGAAGAACAAATAGATCGACCCCATGAGAAAAAAATCCCATGGGGCGACCCATCTGAGGTTGAGGTAAAACAGCTCGAATGGAGGTAATACAATGAGCCATTCGGTAACGAATTAAGCAATAACCATGCCGGACTACGATTAACCATCGCTTTTATTCAGCGATAGTTCAGGACCCGAATCAAGTCGTATAATTGATTTTGATCCCATAGCGTTTCATACGGTTCCAAACGGTCACTCTCGAAACACCGAGGACTTGAGCCGCCTGGGATTGATTTCCACCGGTCTGCTTTAAGGCATGTAGTAACTGATTTTTTTTTGTTTCTGCCCTATTCACAGAAATCAATCCCATAACACCTTGATTTTCTATGGTTTCACTTACAATGCTGGGTGGTAGATCTCTGGATCGGATCATCTCTTCCCGGCAGGTAACAAAGGCGTACTCAAATGCGCTCTTTAGCTCCCGGACATTCCCCGGCCAGGAATATTTTACAAGGGTCTCCATGGCCTCATTGCTTATTCTTTGAATACTTTTAGTGCTTTTTAGCTGAATCCGCCTAAAAAATGATTCAGCAAGAAGCGGAATATCGCCTTTACGCTCCCTTAACGGCGGAATGCTAATGGGAATAACATTAATGCGGTAAAATAGATCATCCCTGAAAGCACCCGATTTAATCATCGGCTCAAGATTTCGGTTGGTGGCGGTAATAATCCGTACATTGATGGGGATGGGCTGGTTGGCGCCCACCCGTTCAACCACTTTTTCTTCCAGAACACGCAGTAACTTCACCTGGGTCGTCAAGGGTAACTCACCGATTTCATCGAGAAAAATATCCCCACCCCGAGCAGCTTCAAATCGACCTTTTCTATCCTGGTAGGCACTTGTAAAGGCACCCTTGACGTGCCCGAACAGCTCACTTTCGAGCAAGTTTTCATTCAATGCGGCGCAATTCACCTTGATATATGGTTTGCGCTTTCTTTCTCCATTTTCATGGATAGCTCGCGCAACAAGCTCTTTTCCGGCACCACTTTCCCCAAAAATGATGACGGGCGCGTCGGAACGCGCAGCATTAATTATTAAATCAAATACTTGCTGCATCTGGCTGGAGGCGCCGATAATACCGGAAAAACGATTTTCCTCGCGCAGTTCCCGACGAAAAGCTTCAATCTGGGTGTCCTTGAAGATCAGTTCGGATATATCAGTTAGGGTTTCCACCGCCCCGATTGTCTGCCCTCGAGCATCTTTCAGCAAAGAGGCATTTTTGAGCACTTGGACATGACGACCATCTTGCCTTTTAATCAGGCATTCGCGCATATTTATCTTCTCAGACCGAAATAGAGCACACCAGTGCTCATTTCCCCTTTCACGGGCAATTTCACAGGTGGTGCAGTTCAGTTTGACACATGATTTACCTATAATTTCAGTCTGATTATAACCGGTTATTTTTTCAAACGCCTTGTTAATGGAAACAATGGTACCATCAATATCCACAATCATAATCCCATCCTGGATGGTGTCCACGACGGTTTTCCAAAAGGTGTTTAGTTCATTGGCTAACATCTATTCTTCCTGTTTAATTTTTAACATTTGTTAAATCAATTTCTTAACACTTGAACACTTTTTTAACAAGTGTGTGACGAGACGATCACCTCAATTCATTCATACACCGCACGATAGATTTCACCTAAATAATGGGCCAGCCCCAAAAAGGGTCCACACATATTTCGGTAGGAAAATCGATTTTTGATTTGGCATCAACTTTGCTCTGTATAAATACCGAATTTCATTTGGTCCCACCACAATAGTAGCAGGTTGGGCCTATCAGCGCTCATATTTATCTAAATACATACCATTTTAGGTGGGTCGTTGAAGAATGAAATAGACTATACATTGGATCTTCGGGATATAATCGCCCCGTTTACTCTTTTAAAAGTAACCCAAGCGCTTCGTGGAATGAAACCCGGCGAACATCTGGAAATTTTAACGACCGATCAAGATACACGAAAGTATCTTTTCCAAGTGTTGGATGCCAATGGCCAATATCACAGGGTTAGTCTCAATGATCAGAGAAAATTGTGTCGAATTCTACTAAAGAAAAATATCATTGAACCTTAAAATTTAGACTACAGGTAGAGGACCATAACCCAATCATTCGAAAAGGAGGCTATATTGAGCGAACTTGACCCTAGCACCATTGAGGTAAGTACTTTCGTGGATACCAGAAGACACGCAGAGGTGGGAAGAAAAACTATCGAGGTAAATTCCATTTTAACGTACAATCCAATTTTGCCACAATCTAGGTTATACGATCCATGACCATTGCGAAACAATACTCATTGATATAAGGGTGAAATGGAAAAATTTGCTTCCGCTCTTTAAAAGAGGGGGGCCTTCCCGCCCCGATTAAAAATACGTTACGACGCGATCGATCCGTCGTCGATAAAATAAAAAAAATTCTTTCGGAACATTCACAAGGAGATACTATGAAATTGACAGACATTCAGCCCCTGGAAAAGTGGGTTGAACTGGAAAAAAAGATAATCGAAAAGTGCCAAGTGCAATCGGTAACCTTTGATATGGAAGGCACCCGAATAACCGATTATGTGAAATGGTCGAACCGCATCTGCCCAGCCATCAAATCAAATGAAAAGGGCGGGCCTTATATCTGTGCCGTCGCGCATATGAACATGGCCTCCCAAGCAAAAAAATCCAGCAAACCGGTTGTTGAAGCGTGCGATGCCGGGATACTGAAAATCGTTGTCCCTATTTTTGTTAAAGACGAATTCGTCGGAACAGCGGGAGGGTGCGGCCGGCTGCCGAAAGGCGGAGAGGTTGACACCTTTATGATCAACAAAACAACCGGTATTGATGAAAAAGAGATTGAGGATTTGATTGATGATATCGGTTCAATGACAGCGGAATCGGCCCAAGAATATGCGAATTTTATCGAGAGTGAAATAAAGGAAATCGTTGAAAGATTTGAAGCGAAACAGAAATAATAATTCCCTTTTATCATAACGAATACATCACACCAAGGTAGGCACAAGATGGCGAATAAGGTTCTTGTTATCGGCAGCGGTGTCGCCGGGCTTACGGTAGCGTCTGAATTGGCCGCATTGGGCATTGAGGTTGAAATTGTGGAAAAATCTGACTTTCCCGGCGGCCATGCCATCCAATACACCTGTAAAGCAACCGACCAGTGTGTTAAATGCGGCGCTTGCATGGTGGAAGAAAAACTTTCTCAAGCAGTGGCGAACCCCAACATCACCCTTTCCACCGGCGGTCGACTTCACGAGATAGTGAAAGAGGATCGATTCAAGGCGATCATCGACCAAAAGGCGGCTTATATAGACCCGCAAAAATGCACCGGGTGTGGCCTCTGCCGGGACAAATGCCCTGCCGAGGGAGCGGTCATCAGCGGCTTTTCCGGCCACCAACACCCCTTTTTTGCCTTGAATGAAAACAATTGTCGCTATATCCAGGATGGAAGTTGCACGGTCTGTCAGGATGTCTGTCCTGAAGAAGCCATCGATCTTGATAAAAAATCAACCCTCATTGAAATTGATTCCGATGCCGTGATTGTGGCTACCGGCTTTACACCGTTTGATCCCATCAGCAAACCCTATGGATACAAAACCTTTCCCAACGTGGTGACCAGTCTAGAGTTGGAACGGATGCTAAGACGTTCGGGCCGGGTGAAAAGACCATCGGATGGGACCGAGCCACAACGCATTGCATTTATACAATGTGTCGGTAGCCGGGATGCGAAATTGGGTCACCTGTGGTGCTCCCGGGTTTGCTGCGGCTCCGCATTGCGAATGGCCCGTTTGGTTAAATCTAAAAAAGCCGATACGGCCATTGCCTTTTTCTATATTGATGTGCAAACTTTCGGTAAAGACTTCAACAGATTCTACCCCCTCATCCAAAACGATATTCAAATGGTTCGATCGATTCCCGGTGATATTTATGCCACCGATAAAGATCGATTGAAAGTCATTTTTGCGGACAGCAGCACCCACCAAAGCACCGATGAGACATTCGACCTGGTCGTTCTCTCGGTCGGTATGACCCCCTGTGAGGATGCGGACACACTGGCTGACCGGTTGGATCTGACCTTGGCCGATACAGGCTTTTTCAAAAAAACAGCCGTTGAGCCGCCCTCTTCCGATGCGGGGGTCTTCATCGCCGGATCGGCCAAAGGACCCATGGGTATTGCCGAAAGCATTGCCGATGCCGGTCGCGTCGCCTGGCAGACCCTGAAATATATCGGAAGCGATAAACAGGAGGAAATGTGAACACCCCGATGGAAACAACCCTGATTATCGGCACCGGTGTTTGCGCTGAGCGGGTGGTCACCGAATTGGCTGCCGCCGGCGATACCCGATTACTTATCGTGACAGACGCCGATTCCTTCCCCGTCGAAATCGGATCAGGGAGGGGTAGCAGCTCCCTGGTAGAAGTGCTGACCAATACCCATATTCGTGCCTGCCGTCAGGAGAATGAACACTTCCGCATTGATCTCACTAACGGCGGCAAAACCTTATCCCGATCTGTTGCCAATATTGTCGTGGCTGAACCGGAACAAAGAGAAGCCAATTACGCCCTGAATCACCTGAGGCCGGCAAATCACGTCGTACCGCTCTCCCGAATGGCCGGCCAGGCAGATGGGGTTTTCCAAGAAATAAAAAATCCGAACGGTACCACGACCATCGTCTTTTTAACCGGCCTGTTCGCCGAGAGCAATCCCGTTATTGCCGCGGAGGTGATGAACACCGCCCTTCATCTCCAGACCGATACCCCACAAAATAAAAAAGCTGTTCAAACCTATGTTCTGACAAAAAACCTGAAGGTTGCCGGCGACGGCCTGGAGGCATTGTACCGGGAAAGTAAACAGGCCGGAACAGTGTATATTAAATTTACCGACACCATCCCCGACGTTCGTCAAATTGACAACGCCGTCGTCATCGCGTTCACTGACGAAATCACTGGACTGCCTTTTACGCTGACGCCGACGATCACCGTTGTTGATGAAACCATTCTGCCGTCCGGAAAAATAGCGAACGGCATGGCCGCTGCCCTGTGTCTGGAGATGGATGCCGGCGGGTTTGTCCAGGCCGATAATGTTCATCGGCAGACGGTGCGAACCAATCGTCATCGTATTTTGGTTATCGGACCGTCCCGAAAAATTTTGGGATCGGATGATCAACTCGGCGATGCAATCAATGCCGCGCTGGACATCACCGCCAAGGGAATACCCGATCCACACCAATTCGAAAATAAAGCGACAATCGATACAGGGGCTTGTGTACGTTGTCTAACCTGTCACAGGCTTTGTCCGTACAGGGCAATTTTCCTTGATGCCTACCCAACGGTTATCCCGCAGGACTGCGAACGGTGCGGTATCTGTGCGGCAGAGTGCCCCCAGCACGCCATTACGATTCCGGGGTTAAACCAAAAGGAGATAGCCGCTCGGATCGAATCACCGGCCAAAATCCTTTCTGGTAAAACGTTCTCCAATATCGTGGCGTTTTGCTGTAGTCGTTCAGCAAGCCAGGCGGCCAACCAGGCCTCCTTGATGGGAATCAATCTCCCTCCGGGGTTAAAGCTTGTAGAGGTTCCCTGTGCCGGCGGCCTATCTGTTGAGCATATTTTTTCAGGCTTTCGACTGGGGGCCGATGGTGTCCTCGTACTGACCTGCCACGAGGGGAACTGCCATTCAAGCCAAGGGAATAACCATGCCAAAAAGCGGGTTTTACACTTCAAAGACCGTTTGGCTACTATCGGTTATGAAACCGATCGAGTAGAAATTAATACGCTCGCTTCTAATATGGGAACTGAATTCGCTGAACTAACCCACCGTTTTGCGAATAAGATTAACGCTCTGGGTCCAAACAGATGATGGTAAACCCGACCGGCCCGATGATTCCGGCCAACCGGCTGGGCCAACCGGATAATGGTTAAAAAAGGCAAATAAGATGACTGAAGCGTCCCATAAGAACACCGGAACGATTGATCCGAAACCGATTGACCCTGAACCGATTGATATGGGTAACATTAATCACCGCCTTTCCCGACCGCTACCCTTTTCGCAGGATTTTTGTATCACCTGCGGCCTGTGTGCCAGTGCATGCCCCGTATCCGGTGTGGACAATTTCGACCCCCGCAAACTCATTCGACTGATTTCTTTAGGATTGGAAAATCATGCCGTTGAATCCCGTTGGCCGTGGATCTGCACCATGTGCGGAAAATGCGAAAATGTGTGCCCCATGGAAATCAATATTCCGGCTTTAGTCCGCCACACCCGCGCCCAACGCGATCGGGAGACGGTTCCCGGTCACCTCCATCAAGGTTTGACGGCAGCGCTGGAGACCGGAAATAATCTTCGACTACCCAAAGAAGATTACGAATTTATCATTGAAGACGTGGCGGAAGAGGTCGCGGAAGAACCCGGTTTTGAGGGATTTAAGGCCCCCATCGATAAAAAGGGCGCTAAAATTCTCTGTACGATTCATAATAAACTGGTCAACACCCATACCGACGACCTGAAACATTGGTGGAAAATTTTTCACGTGGCCGGTGAAAGCTGGACAGTTCCGTCCGAGAATTGGGAAGGGACCAGCTGGGGGTATTTTACCGGTGACGACGACGCCATGAAAATCATGGCCGGCAGAATCTACGAACAGATGGAACGGTTGGAGGTCAGCACCTTACTCTGGCCGGAATGAGGCCACGCCTATTTGGCGACCCGGTCGGGTTTCGAAAAATATTTCCCCGAAGCATTTGATAAATATACTTTTGTAACCGTTTTTGACCTGCTCATCGACTATATAAAAACAGGCCGCATTCAACTGGATCGATCGCGCATAAGCGGTACGGCTACCTACCATGATCCTTGTAATTATGGCCGGCAGGCGCAAAAACGATTCGGCCATGGCTATTTTGACGAGCCGCGCTGGATTCTTGACCAGTGCCTGGAAAACTGGATCGATCTTTACCCCCACCAGCTAAATCAAGTCTGCTGTGGTGGCGGCGGCGGCGCGTTGGTAACAGGCTATAACGAAGAGCGCACTTTCTACGCCCGGCGTAAATTCGATCAGATACGGACCACCGGGGCTGATACGATTGTGGTGCCCTGCCATAGCTGCCATGGTCAACTAAACGCCGTTAAGCAAGATCATAATCAGGCTGATCTGGAAGTAAAGTATCTCTGGGAGCTGGTGGCCGACTGTCTGGTGCTTCCCGCGCAAGGTTAATAGAGGAGACAATATGCCCTATGTAAACATTAAAATTACCAAAGAAGGGGCCTCGCCGGAACAAAAAGCCGAACTGATAAAAGGGGTTACGGGTTTATTGGTAAGTGTTCTGGGGAAAAACCCCGCCACTACCGTCGTTGTTATCGACGAGGTGGACACAGATAATTGGGGTATTGGGGGTGAGAGTGTCACCTTAATAAGAAAAAAGGAACAGTGACATTTAATCTTCAGTGCGCCATGACCTTTTCCGGATTACGAAATCAAGGAATTTTCCCATAAAAACCCCTCGTCGGTTTTGGTTAAAGTAATATCGTCACCCATTCCGCAATAAAGAATAATCTCCAAAGTATCTTTAATTCAAGAAATTTCTATCGCGGCCACCTTTCCTAGAAACCATTGGCACCTTTATTGCTAATACTAACCTTCGTTATTTGATTTGAGTAATTCACGGAAATTTTAGACAGGTTATGAATAAATAAGATATCGCTCTAAAAACGATTTCATAGATTTTGATATCGCCGCTGCCATTCTTCAAGTTTTTGATATCATTAATATTTTTTACGACAGCGGCCATATTTGGGGAATTCCTTGTCGGGCATAGCGGTTGGTTCACGCTTACGAAAACACTGGGAGCGCATTTTTACCATAGAAAATGACTCTGTAATTACATAGTTAAAATAGATCGAAACACATCCCGCGGGTTAAAGAATGATTTGCTTTCCCGCTTATGTGATGAATCAGCAATATCTGGTAGTGCTTGGTGTATTGATGAGAGGCGTTATTCATCGTGAGAGCGTTGGTCAAATAGCCCCTCTACCCACATTTATTATGAAAGGACTGTGAAAATGATCACGACCTGTGAGCAATGCGGTAAGAAGTATAAGCTCGATTTTGATCAGCTGGCAAAAAACGCGGTTAAATTTAAATGTAAGTCCTGCGGAGAAATCATCAATGCCCATCGACCATCGCCGGTAACGCCGGAGCCGGAGCCTTTATTATCGGAACCCGAGTTGGACTTCCCCGGGCTGGATTCCTTGGAACAATCCGAAAGTAGTCCCTTATCAGAAAAAATAAAAATTAAAGGGATGTCCATTCGAACCAAGATAACCATGATCATTGTGGCGCTGGTGGTCGTTTCCCTTGGGGTTGCAGGAGCCATCGCCGGCTATCAAAGCCGGGAGGCGCTTTCCAGGCAAGCCGAGGAGCATCTCGTCAAAAACGCCCGTTTAAAATCAAACGAATATGCACTTACCTTTGAAAGAATCAAACAGGAAGTCTTCGGTGTCGCCGATTTTGCTAGCAAATCCTACCAACGAAACGATATCAATACGGATATAGGGATTAAAATTTTGATGCCATGGGACGGCACCCGGTATGGCAATCCCACAATGAACGAGCCGCTTAGAAAAGAAACGCTGGTTCTCCAGCGTATAGGAATGATGCTTAAAAGCATCGTCACCAACAATCCCTATCTGAGTCTCGGTTATTTCGGAACCGAAACGAAGATGACGGTCTTTAATGATGAAGCGGTGGTCGGTGTCATTGAAAAACTAGAGGCTTTTGATGTGACCCAACGGCCCTGGTATAAATCTGCCAAGGAAGAGAAAGATGTGATCTGGACGGAACCCTATGTGGATGCCAACACGAAAAAACTTGTGGTCACCTGTGCTGTGCCGGTACTTAATCAGAACGGTACTATGAACGGAATCGTCGGTTTTGATGTTCTTTTGGATACGATCCAGGAGGACATTCTGACCATGGATATTGGGTATGACAGTTATGGCTTTTTGGTAAATAGCAAGGGAAGCGTTTTGGTGCGTCCGGGTATGAAAACCGAGGATACACGCTGGGATTCAACCTATAAAACCGAAAATCTATTAAAAACCGACAACCTTGAATTTAATTACATCGTTCAAAAGATGATCGCCGGAGATACGGGTATCGACACCTATGATGCCGGCGATGAAATGAAATACACGACCTATGCACCCCTAAAAGCGATTGGCGCCAGTATGGGGATCGTGGCATCCAAAGATGAGGTCATCAAACCCGCAATTAAAATTCAAAACCTGATCTTAGCCGTCTTTGTCGCGGTTCTTTTTCTGTCAATTTTGATCGGCCTTCTGATAGGGAGCAACATTACGAAGCCTATTAATGAGCTAACCGCCAGGGCCAATGCAATCAGCCAAGGTGAGTTGGACCTAGAAGTACTCGACGAAGATCGAAAAGACGAGATCGGTGTCCTTACCGAATCGTTTAACCGTCTGGTGCTCAGCCTGAAACTAGCCATGAGGAGATAGCCCCTGAAGTAAACAATGCACTGAAACGATGTGTCGCACACTAAAAACGGTCTCACCCCGCAAGGCGCGGGTGAGACCGTTTTGTAATAATTGTCCGAACGACTCAAAGTTCAAAAAAATAACGGCAAAGCGGCGTCTCTTACTGTCACGACTCCCGGCAATATAGGAGACCTATTCATCGTGGATCGGATTCGTCGTGAGTCGAGACCGATATCAATGCCAAAGGCCGAGGGTTGTGTGGGGCCGACCCTAAATATCGGCGCTGTTGGACCCGGACAGATCAATCGGCGGATGGCAGGGTATGGTGAAAGAAAAGGTCGCCCCCTTATCGAGGCCGGCACTTTCCACCCAAATGCGGCCGCCATGCATCTCGACAAACTGCTTGGATAACGCCAAGCCCAACCCGGTCCCCTGGTATCGCTTACTTTTAGTATTTTCCACTTGCTCAAACGGGTCGAAGATGGATTCAAAGTGCTCAGAAGCGACCCCGACCCCCGTATCATTGATCGATATTTTAACGATCCGACGGTCAGTATCACTTTGATCCGTATCGCTTGGATCGAATCCCATATCAGCGTCATTTTTCTCGACGACATCGGCCACCAAGGTGACGGCGCCCCCCTTAGGGGTAAACTTAATCGCATTGGCCAACAAATTATAGATGATTTGTTTGAGTTTGCGTTCATCAGCATGGATGGTTTCCGGAACACTGCCGATTTGGGTAGATAACCGAACCTCCTGATTCATCGCCTTTTCCTTAACAATGACCAAACTGTTTTCCATCAGCGTTTTCAATTTTATTTTAGAAAGTGCGAGTTCATGACCACCGGCCTCGACCTTTGCCAGATCGAGAATATCGTTAACCAGGGAAAGGAGGTGCTGACTACTGGCAAGGGCATCACCCAAATACTCCTCCTGGGTCGGATTCAAATCGCCGAAATTCTTATCCACCACCAATTCGGTAAACCCAATGATATGGTTCAATGGGGTTCTGAATTCATGGCTCATATTGGCTAAAAATTCGCTCTTGGCATGGTTTGCAGCCTCTGCCACCTCCTTAGCCGCCTGCAATTCTATTTGCGCTTTTTTAAGCGGAGAGATATCGATGAAACTTTCAAGCAGAAACGTTTGCCCGTTTTGTTTGATTTTGACAACCGTCTTTAGAATGGGTACATGCGTAGCGTTAACGTTAATAAGTGTGCACTCGGAGTTATCCACATCATACCCCAGGTCGGTAATCGGACATTGCCCTGTTTTTTGGGGACAGATAAACTGTTGGCACTTTCGACCCACGACCTCTTTCCGGGAAGCACCAATAATTTCTAGGGCGGTTAAATTCGCGTCAATGATTTGGTGTTTATCGGGATCAATAATGATGATCCCGGCCTTGATGCTGTTCAAGATTTTTTTCAAACGATTTTTACTTTCGCGAAGCTCAAACTCGATCTTCCGTCGTTCTTCTATCTCATGCTTCAGTTCTTCGGTTGTCTTAAACAGTTCAGCCGTTCGCTCTGCCACGCCCTGCTCCAGGGTATCATGGCTTTTTCGAAGTTCTGCCTCAGCAACCTGTTTCATATTGATTTCTTGTTTAAGTGCCGCTGTTTTTTCAACGATGATGGATTGAAGATTGTTTTGCAGGCCGAGCCATCTGTCTTTCATAAGGCCAACCATGAACCCGGCTGCTGCGCCGACAAGGGTCGGCATAATAAGTCGGAAATAGTTGTATTCGACCCCGGCGCCATGAAAATTAAGACGGGCGACGATGGGAAAAATGATGGCAATGATGATGGCAAATTTGTATCTGTTCCTTCCCGGCATTATTGCAGTTTCCCCCCCTGGTTTATGAGGCGTGGCTCAATTTAGAACTTTAATAGGAATCTTTGACGGCCTTCACACGCAATTATTACCTTATACAAACGCGATATTCAAGCACCGTAGACCCGTGACATCGATCGGGTTTAAAACGGTCATCTTTTTCGCCCCTTTTGAAAAGCCTCCATTAAAATTACCACCCTTTAACCTATCGGCTGTTTTATAAAAAACTTAACCGGTTCCCGCCCATTTAAAAAATGAGAACGACCCATGATGATTAAATGAGGATCGAATATGATGTTGTCAGAGCACTCTGTCCGCCGCTCAGTATCGATTCCGTTTCGGAATCAAAAAGCCGCTATAACGCTTGTTGCAAAAAAACCGAAACGGTGTTTATCTTTATCGTTCGCCGTAATTTGTTTCATTGACACCTTAAAAAACAAGTTGATACTTCCCCCGGGCCCATGCCGATTCTGACCGAGGCATTTAGGGTTATTTGGGACCACCGACCGGTTTTAGATAAACATGGTCGGCCCACGGGCGAATATTATGGATAACCGCTTTGAATATGAAACGATTAGATCCTGAAAAGCTGGAACTCCAACGTGATATCGGCAACCGAATCAAGGAGCTTCGCAAAGCCATAAACCTTCGATCGGTTGATTTGAGTGCGAATATCGGTATCTCGCAGAGCCAACTGTCCAAGATTGAAAATGGAAAAACGGCGATCTCCGTAAACACCTTGATCAAGCTATGCCGCGTTCTGGATCGACCTGCCGCTTATTTTCTGCAACGGGAAGAGGAAATTCCACGGGTATTGGGAACCAATGATGCGGTGGCCGGACCTGAAAACAGGGCGCTGGAATGGTTTGCCGCTCGCGTTCAACAACTGACCGATGGTAAAATGTCCATTCATTCCCTTCGGGCTACGGGTACCGATTCCAGCCAAGACCAGGTGAAACTGCTTCGAGAGGGTGTGATCGATATATTCATCGAAGAGTTGATTTTCTATCAAACATTCACCAGCGCCGTCAGTCTGACAGGACTGCCATTCGTTTTCAATTCAACCGCGCACTTATACGCTTACTTGAGATCGAAATACTTTGAAAATGAAGGCGTTTCGGCCATTCAATCCCAAGGTATTCGAATCCTGAACCGCCAATGGAATTGGCATCGGGGAATCGAACGGGTATTGGTGTCCACCAAACCCATTCTTCACCCCGATGACATCAAGGGTCTTCGGGTTCGGACCTTCGATATCCCACTTGTGGCCAAATTCTGGGAATTGATGGGAGCCGAACCGGTCATCATACACTGGCCAAACGTTAAGGCTGCTTGGGATAATCATGACTTCGACATTTTGCCCAGTCATAAATCCCATCTCTATCCAATGGGATTTTGCAAGCATGGACGCTACGTGACCCGCCTGGGAGATGTTCCCCCCGTTCTTGCCGTGGGAGTCAACGAAATCAAATATCTCTCCATACCCCCCACAATTCAGAAGGCCCTTCGCGATGCCTGTGACGAAACCGGCGATTATTTCAGTGAGCTGGCGCCACGCATGGAAGTTGAAAACGAAACGGCCAACATGACCACCTACGAGGCAGTCTACCTTCAAACCAACCCAATACCGTGGCGCGATGCATCGCGAAGAGCAATCACCCAAATGGTCCAAAGCGGTCACATCCCCGCCAAGACATGGGATTTGGTGCAAGCGTTGTCCGAATCATAATAGCTGCCGCTTTAGTCTCGAAAAATATTTCTTGCCAAACCCCATCAAATAATATTCATTTAAAGAATATTGTATTTGCACTCACATAAAGGAGGAAGATAATGGCAGCCGGAGATTTTAAAATCACGGTTCTAAAGCGAACCTATTACCCCGAATTGGTAGACACATACTGTCAGGTCGATCCTGGCCCATGTTCCAAATTCGCCGATGGCGAAGAAATCACCTGCCAAATGGGCCAACAACCCGAAGGATTTTGCAGCTGGGCCTGGAATGATATTCATAAGGTCCTTTTCACCCTCGCCCAGGGCGGCGGATTTGATCGGGAATGGATGAAGGCACCGAACACTATGGTGACTTGCTGCACGGATGGGCTTCGTCCGGTCATTTTTAAAGTAGAACGAATGGCCGGTTAATCTCAGTTACGGTACTCCTTAGGCGCAGAGCCGCCTTTTTCAATCCGGCCCAACGATACGAATCGCAATCTTTGCACCCGTAAGGCCACGATGGTGCCGCCCCATCCGGGCGGCATCAATCCATCCCTAGCCTCTTCTCTCCATCGTATGGAATATTTTTTTGTTTACATAAACTAATTTATTCTTTATATGAATATTCATTCTTGACGTAAGTGTTGTCGCCCATCTGAAACCACCCGAAACTGCTGGTTGTATCGATAACTTAACGGCCTCGGCTCGAAATAACCGCGGACTTTCAAATGGTTTCGAAAATCACTTACCCAACCCATGGAAAAGGAGAGATTATGCGTAAGTTCGGGATTGGTTTTTTATTATTGGCCATTTGTTTAAGTTTTATGAGCACCGGTGCGCTGGCTCAAAGACCCGGTGGGACATTTGTCTGGATCGCCCCCTATGGGATATCCGTGGATACACTGGACCCCCACAATACCAATGACGATAAAAATATTCTCGTATTTTTGAATATCCATCGCGGACTATATGGGTGGGATTCAGCCAACAGCACGTATAAACTAGAGTTGGCCGATAGTGTGAAGATTTCGGAAGATAAAAAGACCTATACCTACACCTTAAAGAATGCAAAATTTCATAATGGCCGCAAGGTAACCGCGGATGACGTGGTATATTCGTACAACCGATTGGCAGACCCCGATAAAAAACTAGCTTGTTCGCATCTGATTATGATGGTCGAAGGGGCCAAGGAAAGAATAGACGGCCAAACACAATCTGTTTCCGGTGTAAAAAAGATCGATGAGATGACCGTACAACTTACGTTTAAGGAGGTCATCGATCCCGGTATGGAACTGTGGCGTCCGGGTGTTGCCATTGTTCCCAAAGAGGCGGCGGAAAAAGAAGATTTTGGGTCCGTTCCTGTGGGTTGTGGCCCGTTCAAATTTAAGAGCTGGGTTAAGGGCAGTGAAATCATTTTAGAAAAAAACCCGGACTTTTATGTGTCGGGCAAACCTTATCTGGATGAAGTTGTATTCAAAATCGGTGCGGATTCGTCCGCACGCGATATGGCGTTTCAAAACCAGGAGTTAGATGCGAATTTATTAAATTCAGATCAATATGCTCACTATTCAAAAAATCCCGACCTTTCCAAAAATATATTGGAGGTTGCGGAAATGTTTACCCGTGCTGTTCGATTCAACCCCAACTATACTTTGCCGGATGGTCGCAAACCTTTTGGCGATAAGCGCGTTCGACAGGCCATCAACTATGCCATCGACCGGAAACTAATTGTCGAAAAATATGCCAAAAACAAAGCCTATCCCGCCACCGGTTTTCTATGCCCGACCACTCCGGGATATGATGTCAATGGACGGCAATACGAGTATAACCCTGAGAAGGCGATGGGTCTGATGAAGGCGGCCGGATATGAAAAAGGATTTTCCGTCGTTGGAATGGGCGGCAGCTCAAGCGACTATGGCGCAGGAGTCATAGAGGCCATGACGCCGTTTTTGAAAAAGATTAATATTGATGTGAAAATTGAACGTGTAGAGAATGCCGTAGCTATTGAACGCTACATGGACGGAAAGTTCGATATGGGAATTATGAGTCACAACTCCGGCCCGGAAGCCCTGTCGTCGATGCATCGCTTCCATTCCGAAAACCCACGTTTCAAAAAGCGGGGGGAAACCGGTTTAAAGATTGACAGCTTTGATCGTACCGTCGATCTGGCCTATAAAGTCGATGATAAAGAAACCAAAATAGAACTGATTCGGATTGCCAACGATATCCTTACGGAAGAGGCCATTTTCTGGTTCTATAATTATAATAAAGCGGCCATTGCCTATCAGCCATGGGTTCACGGCATGGAACCGGTGGGCGTGGAAATGATGTATCAACATCTCGATAGTGTTTGGGTGGATGAAACCTCCCCTCGCGCAAAAGGAAAATAAGCATCGGATGCGGCGGGAAAATCATTTCCCGCCGCAATAAAGATTTAGCGATTGGGCCGATCTCTTTCCAATGAGTCAACCACCCCATTCGTCAACCAATTGATTCCCTTATTTTGTCTTTGGGCCAATATATCCGTTAGCCTGCTCAGCTCGATTTTCTCATTGTCATAAGGAACTAATATTGAGCGGAAAAGGGTTATCTATTTTTAAGGAGTAAAAATGATACAGCCGGCCTATGATGTTATCATTATCGGTGGCGGTTTGATGGGATGTTCCACAGCTTACCACTTGATGGCTCAAGATAAATCCCTGCGACTTGCCGTGGTAGAAAAGGACCCGACTTACTCAAAGGCGTCTTCCACTTTGTCCATGGCCAATGTCCGAACGAATTTTTCACTCGAGGAGAATGTTCGGATATCGAAGCACACCGTGAACGTCCTGAAAACATTTGAAGAGGACATGCGTGTTGATGATGAAAAGCCCTTCATATCCTGGCGCAAGGAGGGTAATCTATTTCTCTACGACGCCCAAGATGTTCAGACAGCCGAAGGTTCTTACAACCTTCAAAAACGATTGGATTGCGCCGTGGAGTGGTTGTCGCCGGCCGAAATTAAAAACCGGTACCCCCTTTACAATGTCGATGGTATTGTTGCAGGAACCTTCGGTCGCGATGACGGTCATCTAGATGGGTATTCATTTTTAAACGGGTACAAGGCCAAATCCAAGTCCATGGGGGTGCGCTATATTACCGGAGAGGTTAAGGCAATACTTACCGCCAATGGACGGGTCCAGAGTGTCTCCCTAGCGACGGGTGAAACCCTAGCGGCGAGTATTATCGTCAATTGCGCCGGGGCCTGGGCCGCCGATATCGCCGCCACAGCAGGCGTCGATCTGCCCATTGAGCCCACCCAAAAACAGGTATACTGTTTGGACACAAAGACAAAACCGGAGCACCCCCTACCCCTCACCGTCTGGCCCAACGGCATCATTTTCAGAACCGAAACCGGAGATTCACTGATCCTGGCCGGAGACTCCCCCCAGGGTGATCCGATTGGTTATGATCTCTCCTGGGATGAAAAAAAGTTCATGGATATTCTCTGGCCGCAACTGGCAGAAGTAGTGCCGGCTTTTGATACCCTTAAACTGTTAAGAGGATGGGCCGGACTTTATGCTATCAACACGTTTGACTGGAATGCCCTGTTGGGCGAATGGCCCCGGTTGAAAGGTTTCTATCTGGCCAATGGGTTTTCAGGACACGGATTGCAGCAATCCCCGGCCGTTGGCCGATATATATCGGAACTAATTTTAGCGTTGACACCTACCCTTGATTTGTCCATTTTCAGCCCCGCACGTCTGCTAGAAAACAAACCCATTGTCGAATTGGGATGCCTGTAAACGAGTTACCATGAAATGCGAGACTGAACCGATGACTAAAAACCGCATGGCAACACTTTCAAACCGTCTTTTGTTCCAACCTTATACGCTGGGCCCGATTACCCTGCGAAACCGCATCGTGATGCCGGCCATGCTGACTAATTTCGGCACAAAAGACGGGTCTGTGACCGACGGTCATCTGGCCTTTCATTCGGTGAGGTCCAGGGGCGGGGTCGGTATGATTATTGTTGAACCTGCTTATGTGGACATAAGCGGACGCTTCGATCTGCATCAATTGGCGATCTGTGGGGAACAATATTTACCCGGGCTTCAAAATTTGGCCGATGCGATCCACGAGCATGGCGCCGCCGCTTTCATTCAGCTGCACCATGGCGGTAAAAACGCTTCGACGCAACTAACCGGCGGACCGCCTATCGCACCCTCATCGATCCCCACCCCAGGCCTGGACATGCCCATACCCGCACAACCGAATACCCTGAAAGCGTTAACCTCGGCATATGTATCCGCCGCCCAATTAGCATCTAAAGCCGGTTTTGACGGTGTTGAAATCAGTGCTACGACCGGTGGTATTCTCGGTCAATTTATTTCGCGCGCCTACAATATCCGCGATGACGCGTACGGCGGCAGTATGGAAAATCGAACCCGGTTGCTAACGGAAGTGCTTTCGGCCGTCGTTGCCGCCGTTGGTGAAAAAATGGCGATTTTATGTCGTTTCAACAGCCGCGAAGATCCACGGATTGAAAACGGCATCACACCTTCAGAGAGCCGAAAAGTTGCCGCTATCGTTGCCGCTACCGGCATTCATGCCGTTCATGTTTATGTGGACTATGATGGCGCTCCGGCACCCATTCACGAACGCCCCATTGCCGAGTCGGGTTTGGTGGAACTGGCCGGAAAAATAAAAACGGCGGTTGACATCCCGGTCATTGCCGTGGGCCGAATTTCGGCTCAAAACGCGTTGGACCTTATCGATTCCGGAACCGCCGATCTGGTAGCGATGGGTAAAGCCCTGATCGCCGACCCGGAAATCCCCAACAAGGTTAAACAAGGTCAACCGCACCGTATCACCCCTTGTGTGGTATGCTTAAGATGTATTGACAATGTCCGTGTGGAAAAGATCATCGAATGCACGGTTAACCCCAGGGCTGGCCACGAAACCTCTCCTGAACCGGGCATGGCCTTATCTCCTAAAAAAATATTGATTGTAGGTGGCGGACCGGCGGGTATGACCGCCGCCCATACGGCCGCCATGCGGGGCCACCATGTCACCCTTTGTGAGAAAAATCGACGATTGGGCGGCGCGATACTGCTGGGAAGCGTCCTTAACCCCGAGTTGGAAGGGTTAATCGGGTATTTCGAACGAAAAATGCAACACCCCAACATTCTTTTGAAACTGGGTAAAGATGCCCTCAAGGTTTTGGCTGAAGAAACCTTTGATGTAGCCGTAGCAGCCAGCGGCGGAAGACCTGCCAATGTTCCCAAAAACATCGCTAAGGCCGGTCAAAAAATCATCAGCGCCCATGATATTCTAAAACTATTAAACGGACAGATACCTCCCGGCAAGGGCGTTGTGGCATCGTTGCTCTGGAAAGCCGCCGGCGTCATTGTTTCACGGTATTATCATCCAAAATTGCTCAGGTTTTTATTGCGCGTCCCTTTTCCTGTGGGAAGGAAACTGATTATTATCGGCAGCGGTTTTGCTGGGGGAGAACTGAGCATAGCCCTTGCCTGCGCTGGCCGCGACGTGACGGTTCTGGGAGCCGGGGATGCGCTGTTGTCAGATTTGGGGCCCACCGCCAAAGCCATTTTTCTGGCGAAAATGGAGCGCTTTGGTGTGAAGACACGAACGCGTGTGACCATTGAACGTGTTGGTAAAAAGGTTGTCCACTTTCGACATGGCAAGGTTCGTGAATCAATCACTTATGATACCATTGCTCTGGCTAAACCGTTACAATTGGATAGCATGATTAAAAAAGATCTGTCCAAAAAGATACCGGAGATTTATCTCATCGGAGATGGTGCGTCTCCAGGCACCATTAAAGAAGCCATCGCGGATGGATATCGTATCGGAATATCGGTATAAAAAGGGAGTCCACGTTTATCCAAATCATGGGGCTAAAAACCTTATCTCTGATAGTATGGGTGTGGTGTAAGACTACGTTGTGATATGCTGGTCAGGAATAGTAAATGAAAAGGTGGCCCCCCGCTCAAACCCATCGCTTTCCACCCAAATGCGGCCACCGTGCATCTCAACGAATTGTTTGGAGAGCGACAACCCCAAACCCGTTCCCTGGTATTTCCGGCTCAGGGTGTTTTCTACCTGTTCAAAGGGATTAAAAATGGCGTCAAGATGTTCCGGGGCGATACCGATCCCTGTGTCCTGAACTGAAATAGTAACGACTTGTTCGTTGGTAGCATCAATATTGGGTGTTTCATTGGTACCCGTGGCAGATAACAAGACCGTGCCGTCGGCGGGAGTAAATTTGATGGCATTGGCTAGGAGATTGTAAATGACCTGCCTAATTTTGCGCTCATCGGCCATGAGTGTTTCCGGGGCGTCGTTCATCCGGTATTCAAGGGTCACATTATTTTTCATCGCTTTTTCTTTAACCACCAGCAGGCTATTTTCCAGTAACAACTGCAGTGAGATACGAGCGGGTGAAAATTCCATCTTCCCTGCTTCGACTTTGGACAGATCAAGCAGATCGTTAATCAGGGAGAGTAGATGATTCCCGCTGGAGATCACATCGGAGAGATACTCTTTCTGGACATCGTTTAAGGCACCCACACTTTCATCCACCACCAACTCGGAAAACCCGATGACATGATTCAGGGGGGTACGTAGTTCATGACTCATGTTGGCTAAAAATTCACTTTTGGCACGATTGGCGATATTGGCCTTTTCAAGGGCATCCGCCAATTGGCTGGATTTTTCTTTTTCCGATTCCGCCGCTTGTAATGCCTGCGTGGAAAGATCTTGTTGTTTTTCGAAACCCTCCTTTAAACTTTGGCTCATTGAATTAAAGGCCATGGCCAGATGTCCGAATTCATCATCGGTAGATAATTCGATGCGGTACCCCAGTTCACCGCGTTCGATAGCCTGGGCACCTTTAACCAGGGTTTTTATGGGTCGATTCACGGCGTGGTCCAATTTAATCATGATCAAAACAGCCACCAGAAAACCGATCAAGAACCCAATCAATGCGATGATCTGCGACCGATTAATCAACCGGTTGACCGTCCCATAGGTTTTTTCAACATCTTCGGTCGTCATCCGTGAAAATTCGGCAAAAATCTCATGCGTCTCCTCGAACGCTTTATTGGCCAACTCCTCCAATTGAAATGTTTGATCAGTAGTGGGATCCGATTCGAATTCGTTTTGATAGAGGTTAACCGCGATTTTAAATTTCCGAACATTCTTTAATAACTGTCCGACAGCTTCAATATATTTCGGAGTCAGCAAAAGACACTTCTCGGACATACATGCGTCTAATTTTTTTAATTCAGCATCAATACCGGCAAGGTGCTTTAGAATCGTGGTAAAGTCACCCGTTGATTGGGTAACCGTTTTGGTGAAGGATGTGGCGACTTTCCTAAAAGCTGAATCCAAATCGATGGATTGATTCAACAATTGTATTTGATTAACAAAGGTGTCGTTTTGTCTGGAAACATAAAAAACAAGAGCGGTTGGCAAGCTGCCCATGAGAAAAAACAGCAACAGCATGGTGATGAAGCCCAGGTTTCTTATTTTTTTAAAGGACATCAATGGGAATTGCTCAAGGTTTTAATATGAGGGTCAATTTTTCATTAACATCACCGGATCCATACAAGGGTTGGGAGAGGTTCGGATCGGATTTTCTGGCCGCGATTTCGTATCGTGATACACCGAAAAAATGGCCCTTGGATAAGTCAAACTGAATATCATCGCTGTGCTGTGTTTCTAACCCACGAGAAAACTCGATATACCATTGATGATTATGCCAGACCCCTTTGGCCCTGATATCGGCACGACTGCCGGACGGATCGCGGCTAATAAACTGAGGCAGCTTATCACCTTCATATTCAATATGGATCGAAGATGTATACGCTGATTTTCCAGCATCACCGCTTCTTTTAAGATACATTTTTTGGCCACTGACGGATTCTATTGGTTTTGCTCTTGGTAATGGGTTTTTAGATAATATTTGAAATTTATCATCGGCATGGCCGGATGGATCGGTACGGTGGGCTTTCCAAAACCAGATATCCGCAGTATACGGTTCATTTGCATAGACCCCCAAATCGGTAACACCATCGCTCATGGCCCATTTAAAAAGGAAACTATCCTCGCGATCGGGACCGACTTCATACAACTTTTTGGCTTTATTCCAAATCCAGGGTTTATGCAGGCGGGACTCGTCGCTGTCTGGGAACTGAACAAGGAAGAAAATAGTCGTTGGCGTGTAAACGGATTTTATTTTTATGGATATATCGGCAATTTTATCATGGGTAACGATGAAATTGGCTTTTTGCCAGGCAGGATCATCGGCCTTGCCGTCAATAACCGGTGGCAGATCAACCCTCTTTGCCTCAATGGTTTGATCTGCGTAACATGGACCAACCACAATAAACCATAAAAAAAGCGGAAATATCCATTGGATCCGAATCATTATTGACATCCGGATTGACATCCAGAACTCCTTTACTTTTTAAACACCACGGCTATGAAGCGCTACAAAATATTAGACGCCAAGGCACCCCCTTAACCTTAAGATACCTAATTATAGTATCGCAATTTATAAAAAAACCTTTAGCTAATTTGTATGGTATGCGTATCACATGGGCCAGAAGTTGTTGTCATGCCAAATGGTTTCCGTTACTTCACGATCGATTTTGGCCAACATCTCCAGGTGTTGGGATTCCCACTCGGCCAGCCATTGGTAAAGCGCCTTCTCTACTGGATCGGTCGCTTCGCCGGCCCGCTGGGAGTATAGTTTGATGGCGCGCTCTTCCATTCCCATAGCCGCAGAGATAGCGGCCGATTCGAATCCGGCCGCTGCAATATTGTTTTTTATTTGATCGGTAATAATCTGATCCGCGGCAGTCGCGGAAGCCTCATCGGCTGAACGTGGAACGAATTTGCCGTTGGCCTGGTAAGATTTGTATTGTTCCGATAAAATTTTAATATGGCTTACCTCTTCAGACGCCATCATCTGGAAAAACTCTTTAATCGCTTTATCTTCAGCATCATCGGCAGCTTTTTTGTAAAAGGCTTTGCCGCGCGTCTCCAAAAGGATGGCTCTTTTTAATATTGTCAGGGCTGCAGAATCGGACATAATTTACTCCCACCTTTCATTTAAAATATTGTTAGCGGTCATTTGGCTCTATGTATCAAACTAATGGCTAAATTGACAACCCCGGCTTGATATGGATTCCACCCTGCTATACATACAAAGTGTATGTCGCCGCCTGGCCCATTTACTATCCGGCGCAATGGACGAATCGGCGGCCTGGATCACCGATTGCCCTGATCCCAGCAAGGCCTTGTCGGAAGCACAAGAAGCATTGGAAGTCCTGATCGAATCCTTGCGCCCCGACACGGCCCAAACCGACCACTGTTAAGGAAATAATATGAATCGCTGCCAATGGGCTTTAAGGACACCATTAGAACAAACGTATCATGATCATGAGTGGGGGGTCCCATTGCATGTCGATCGCCGCTTATTCGAGTTTCTCATTTTGGAAGGCGCCCAGGCGGGACTGAGTTGGTCGACCATTTTGAATAAAAGAGAGGGCTACCGGCAGGCCTTTGATCATTTCGACCCCGAAACCATCGCGCAATATTCCACGGAGAAAACAACCGCGCTGTTGTCCAATCCGGCGATCATTCGAAACCGGCTCAAGATAACGGCTACTATCTCAAACGCGCGGGCTTTTTTAAATATTCAAGCCCAGTTCGGTTCTTTTAGTTCCTTCATCTGGCGCTTTGTTGAGGGTACCCCCATTCAGAACCATTGGAAAAATCAGGCCCAGGTACCTGCGGCCACTCCGCTGTCGAAGACCATGAGTAAGGAACTCAAATCGAGTGGGTTTAAATTTGTCGGGCCGACTATCTGCTACGCCTTCATGCAGGCCGTCGGGATGGTCAATGACCATACGACCGATTGTTTCCGGCATGAGCAGGTCAAGCAGATGAGCCCGCAACCGGAACCGCTTTCCGAGCTTATGAATATTGGCAAGACAATTAAAAAATAGGCCAGGCTGATGCCGATATTAAAGCCTCTTCACCGTCGTTTTTTTATCGTTTTCCTGGCGGTGGCCATCGTTTGCGGTTGTGCCGCCCGATCCCATGACGGGTCGAATCCCAAGACACTTGCCCAAGATCTCTCCCAAAACGCCAATGCTCTGGATCGTTCGGTTAAATGGTTTGACGCGGCAAACCCTGGTCACATCAACGGTGTGGCATTGGTGATTCACGGATTAAATTTGCGACCGGATAAAATGGTGGCATTGATTTCCACCCTCACCACTTCCGGGGTGGCGGTTCTTAATCTGTCTTTGCGGGGTCATGGAAAAAACCACGAGGTAGATAGTCGCTTGAGTTCCAGTCAGGCGCGTATGAAAGCATTTAAAACCGTATCGCATTCCGTTTGGTTCCAGGAGGCCCATCACGCCTATCTCTATGCCAAACAAAGAAGCAACGAACAAAATGTCCCTCTTTTTTTAGTGGCATTTTCCTATGGCGCCTTGCTGGGAAGTGACCTTTTTGCCTCTCGACCGAATGTCCGCTTTGACAAAATGGCACTCTTTGCGCCGGCGTTTACGATAACCATGGGTTACGGATTAAAGTGGCTCTCCCCTTTTCCGCGTCTGGTTATCCCCAGCTATTCTTCCACATCTTATCGCGCCAACGCAGGAACCCCAATGGCCGCGTATAATACGCTCTTCAGCACCATCACGCACTTTAAAACGCATTTAGGCCCCCAACTCAATGTACCCACCATTATTTTTATAGATCCCAAAGACGAGTTGATATCCCTTCGAGGCTTAAAACGCATGATTCAAGCGGAAAGGTTGACCCGTTGGAAACTACACCGGTTGCAAAAAGGACCCGTGGGTGTCAAAACGGGACTGCACCATCTCATCATTGACGAAGACTCTTTAGGCCCGAAGGTGTGGGATGAGGTGCGCAACCGAATGGTAAGGCATTTATTGTCGCTCAATTGATATGCGTGCAACGCTTCATCATATTCAAATTTCACTATTTCTATTATTGATATTGGCTTTAGCCGGTTGCGAGTCAATCCATTACTATGGCCAGGCCATCCAGGGCCAAACCGCTATTATCACCAAACGCCGACCCATCGCCCGAATACTAGCCGAACCGGAGACACCGGAGAAACTCAAAATCAAACTCCAACAGGTCCTCGACCTGAGGGAGTTTGCCGCCAAAACACTTAGGCTGCCGGTTAAAGATCATTACCTCACCTATGTAGCCCTGGATCGGCCTTATGTGGTTTGGACGATTTTCGCAGCCCCTGAATTTTCTTTCTCCCCCAAGACGTGGCGTTTTCCCATTGTCGGGCACACCGCATATCGCGGCTATTTTTCGGAAAAAAATGCCCGCCGCTATGCCGATAATTTAAAAAATAAAGGCTGGGATGTTCATATCGGCCATGTGGCGGCCTATTCTACGCTGGGTTGGTTTAACGATCCGGTTTTAAGCACGGTGATTAACCGTTCCCAAGCCGGATTGGCGCGAATCCTTTTTCATGAACTGGCCCATCAGGTCCTCTATGTCGAGGATGATACCATGTTCAATGAAAGTTTTGCCACGGCTGTGGAACAGGAGGGAATTCGCCGCTGGGCGCTGGCTACAAATAATCCGCAGGCCTATGAGGAATATTTGGTTTCGCGTAAACGAGAGACCGCCTTTGCCACACATGTTATGACCTACCGGAATCAACTGAAAAAAATATATCTGGAAGAGATACCTCTCGCGGAGAAACGATCCCAAAAAGAAGAAACAATAAACGCTTTTAGAGCACAATATCAAAAATTAAAACAACAATGGCACGGGTATTCCGGGTATGATGCGTGGTTTGAGGCGCCGATCAACAATGCCAAAATCAATACCGTAACGACCTATTATCAGCTGGTTCCAGCATTTGAAATATTGATCCAAGAGACCAAGGGGGATCTTAAGCAATTTTATGATACCTGCCGGATACTGGCCCAAAAACCAAAAAAGATAAGACAAAAAGATATTCAAAAAATTCGGGCGCGCCATCTTTCCATCAAGCCTTCACCGCTGGATTGAAGTCGCATATACAGATGGCCTAAGCAAAAAAAGGGCGCCCGATCAGTTTCCTGCAAGCGCCCTTTCTATTTCTTTTTTTAGCGAACCGAGTTTACGCTAAGCAGCCGTCACATTCACAGCCGATGGGCCTTTTTGCCCCTGCTCGATGTCAAACGTAACCCGGTCGCCTTCATTTAGTGTTTTAAAGCCATCCGAGTTGATCCCTGAAAAATGTACAAATACATCCGGGCCGTCTTCTTGTTCGATAAACCCATAACCCTTTTTCTCACTAAACCACTTAACCACGCCGTTCGTCATTGTGACACCCTCCTAATTAAACTTTACAAAACGCTTGTGTTCCAAACTTCAGGTCGCCATTGCTAATGAATGGATCTACCTTCGGCAAGAAACGATCGATAGGCCGCAACCGGCCCCAAGCAACTATCGCAATTTTAACGGTTATTTCTGTAATGTCAAGCAATTCTTGAAAATTTCGTTTTATTTGACCGATGTCACCGGGCAGGGCGCTTTTAGAATGACATATTGGGCGGTTGAGCCGAGCAGTATCTTACGCGTACGGGTTTTTTTCTCGATGCCGACGAATAGGTGATCAATCGCATTATCCGTGGCGAATCGGACCAGGTCTTCAGCCGGGGACAAACCCCGGACCATCTCCCTGACCTCACAATCCACAGCGGCCTCTTTTAAAAAACTTCCGGCATATTCAAGATCCGAACGAGCCTTTTCTATCTCCTCGATTTTCTCTGAGGTGCCTCCCTCCATGGAAACCAGAACATAAACCTTGGCATCGAAGACCTTTGCAAAATCCTTGGCCATGGTTAACGCAGATTTGGCGGCTTTTGACCCATTGTATCCCACTAAAAAATTCATTCGACTCTCTCCCGATTAAAGGCCGATGCCGACGAAAGATGTGCTACATCCAACGTTTTCGCCGTTTATACGATTTGACCTCTTTAAAGGATTTGCGCCCCCCGCCCTGGGTGATGCCCATGTAGAATTCTTTAACATCCGGATTTTTTTTCAAATCTTTGGACGGGCCTTCCAGAACAATTTTGCCGGACTCCATGATATAGGCATAATCCGACAATCCCAGGGCGATCTTGGCGTTTTGTTCGACCACCAGAATCGTCGTTTGCATCTCTTTATTGATTCGTTCGACATTTTCAAATATTTCTTTAACCAAAAGCGGTGCCAGTCCCAAAGAGGGCTCATCAAGCATGAGCATCTTGGGTGCGGCCATCAAGGCCCGGGCGATGGCAATCATCTGCTGTTCCCCGCCGGAACAATATCCGGCCAACCGGTTGGTAACCCGTGACAGGCGGGGAAAATGTTCGTACATCAAATCCAAGTCCCGACGAATTTTTTTGCCCCCATCCTTCCGGGTGATGGAACCGGCCCGAATGTTTTCGTTGACGCTGAGATGCTTGAACACCCGCCGACCTTCGGGAACCATCACAGCCCCCCTTTTGACCACCGCCGTACCAAGCTGGTTGGTGATATCATGATTGGCGAATTTGATGTAACCGTCTTTGATAAACCCGTTTTCAGGCTTCAACAACCCGCTGATCGCCCGCAGCGTCGTGGTTTTTCCAGCCCCGTTGGTCCCCAAAAGCGCAACGATACCCCCTTCGGGAACGTCCAGGCTGACACCTCGAAGCACTTGAATGATATCGTTATAAACCACTTCGATGTTATTGACTTCGAGTAACGTGCCGTTGGTGGATGCATTTACCATGATATATCTTCTATGTGGGCATGGGCGACTATCGCCACCCATGCCGGCTTATTAGTTTTCGCTTTATATCAATTATTTGATCTTTTTCATAAATTCCGAACTAATCGGTTCACCAACAGCCTCCCAGGCCCCTCCCGTCACCCGATAAATCTGAAGTTTATCCACGCCTTCCTTATCGGTTTTAGAGTAAGTCACCGGAGCGACCGTGGTCATGGGGTCATATGCCTTATCACCGTTCATGGCCAACAATTCTTCATAAAGGGCTTTGCGATCAATCTTTTTACCATTCGCTTTGGCCCTTATAAGGGTCTCGACAGCTACCTGGGCAACCATGATGCCATTGGTGTAATTATGGGAGTTGGCAGCCTTTTCATCGCGGCCGTAACGCTTGGCCAGGGCCAGCTGAAAATCAGTTCCAGCACCCTTAACAGAGGTCAGGGTGTAGGAAGTCGTCCAAAAGAAATTTTCCGCGGCCGATCCAGCCAGCGCGGTCAAGTCATTTCCCCCGGTGTAGTGGGCGCCGAGAAAGGTTATTTTGCCGGCTTCGCCGAATGTCTTGGCGACCATACCCAACCGCTGAGCATCTTTGATCAAGGTGGCAACCGGAGATTGAACCGTGTGACAAATGACGTATTGAACATTTTTATCCAACAAGCGCTTCAGTGTTGCGGTATTATCCAGATCCTTGCCGTGTTCCACCACTTCAACGATCTCCATTTTCAATCCAGCGGCCACCGCTTTTTGGGTATCTTCAACCGGTCCACGACCGAATGCGGAAGGATGGATAAACATGGCGACTTTGGGGGTATCCCCTTTGTGGTTGGCAACCACATATTCAGACAAAGTAACGACCTGGTTCGAATAGGAGGCAATGGGCAGAAAAATGTAATTGGATTCGTCCAGATTTCCAGCGTGAAAAGAGGCCGGAATCACGGCGATCTGTTCTTCTTCGAAATCCCGCTTCAACCCGAGGGTGCTGCCTGTTGAATAATTTAAGTACAGTACGATTCCTTCATCGATGAAATCTTCAAAATTTCTTTTGGTGATATCCGTTTTGTACTGGTCGTCCCGGATAAAACATTCCACCATGTCATCACCCAACATTTTCTCTTCGTTCACATACTTAACATAATCCTCAACGCCCTTGGAATAAGGGTTCCCCGCATCAGATGTCGGGCCGGTGATGGCCAGCGACAATCCCAGCTTGTAAGTTTCACCTGCCTGTACCTGGGCCCCAAAGGCCAGGATCAGCAATAATGCCAGGCCAAAATGGATAACATACGCTTTTTTCGCTTTCATTTAATTCCTCCTCATTTAAATAACGGTGTTGACAAAGATGCCCGAAAAAACGGTTTTCCGAGGCCCGAAAGGATCGGCAGCTTGTTTTTACTCCAAATGGGGTTGCTTTCCAAGCGCCGGGTTTAATAACGAAACGGCCAAAGTTTGAAATAGGTTCGCGAAATCCGCCACCAGTTGGCGATGCCGCGTGGTTCGAACATCAGGAATAATACAATGACCAGACCAAATGTCAATGGACGTAGCGCCGTAGTCAGGTTCATTACCGCCGGCAATAGATGTCCAATGTATTCCGACAGGTTTTCCACCTGCAGTTCAAGCAGGTTAATGGCAATAGGACCGAAAAATGATCCCGTCAGCGTTCCCAAACCTCCCACAATGGCCATGGCCAGATAGGAAATGGAATGGTGCAACGTAAATGATTCAAAGCCAACGCCCCGGTATAGATACGCGTGCAGTGCACCGGCCACACCGGCAAAAAATCCGGCCAGGGCAAAGGCGTATACTTTGGTCAATCCTGGGGACATACCCATGGCATCTGCGGCCCGATCATTATCCCGGACCGCTACCAGGCATCGCCCATATCGGGTACGAAGGATATTCCGCACGGCCAGCCCTGCAAGGACCACAACGACCAGAATCACATAATACCAGAACAGATAGTGCTCTTTGCGAGCAACTTTACCGGTAAACCAGAACACCCGCCCCACAAAAATGGTTTGGCCCTGGTTAAAAAAAGTCATAAAATTGATCGTCCACTCAAAGATCATCTGAAAGGATAAGGTGGCAATGGCCAGATATAAATGTTTTAGCCGAAAGGCCGGCAAGCCGACAAAACCGCCGAAAGCGGCACCCATGCAGCCGGAAATCAATATCATCACCGGCCAACCATGGGTTATCAGTACATGGCTGTCTCCCAACACTTGTGAAAAAGAGGCCAGGGTGTAGGCCCCCACACCGACAAAGGCGGCATGGCCGATGGAAATCAAACCGGCAAACCCGGTCAGCAGATTCAAACCGAGAATGGCCACAATGGCGATGAGGATATTGTCAATCACCAGCATGTTTCGGTCGGACGTGGGGAAAAGAAGGGGCCACGCGAACACAAGTACCAACAGAACGCAAAACATGACCCTATCAAAATGCGTTAAAAAAATGCGTTGCTCATCTTTATATGACGTAAAATAATTTCCGGTCGCCATCCATCGATTCGTCGCCATGGATTACACTCGCTCAATTTCATGTGTGCCGAACAACCCGTGCGGCTTAAACAATAATATGACTAATAAAATGATATAGGGCAAAACGTTGGCGGTGCCGTTCAGCCCCCAATTACCATCGAGGTACCCGCCGGCGAATTGCTGAATCAACCCCATGATAATTCCGGCCACCACAGCCCCCACAATGGAATCAAGTCCGCCCAATATCACCACGGGGAACACGGCAATCCCAAAAGCATGCAGGGTATCGAAATTCAACCCGGTAATATTGCCGATAATCGATCCTGCCGCAGCGGCGCTGAAGCCGGCCATGGCCCAGGCCAGCCCGAATACTCTGGGAATCGAGATCCCCACCGACATGGACGCCAGCTGGTCGTCGGATACGGCCCGCATGGAGATTCCCAGTGTCGATTTGGTAAAAAACCAGGAAAAGCCCCCGATCAGGATAGCGGTGATGATCACGCCCACCAATTGGGTCATCGAGATGGAAACCCCGTAAAATGTAAGTGGCTGCTGTGGTAAAAATTCAGGAAAAGAAAAGTTCTCGGTTCCGAACGGCGTCAGGTAGACCAGCCCGTCGAGAATAGACATCAACCCGATAGTAACCATAATGACCGATATAATCGGTTCCCCGATTAACCGGCGTAAAAAGACCCGTTCAACCCCCATGGCGAGGAAAAAAGTGATGATCAGGCTCAATACAAATGAAATGTAAATGGGAATCCCCGCCAATACCGTCAGTGCGTAAGTAATAAACGCCCCGGAGGCAATGATCTGTCCATGGGCAATATTGAGCACGCGGCTGGATTTATAGATCAATACGAACCCCAACGCCGACAGGGCATAAATCGATCCGACTACGATTCCACTTACGACCAGCTGTAAAAAATAACTCATGTCACTTCTTCCATGGTATAAAACATCAAATTGGTTTTCATGGTAGTGGTTTGACCGTCCTGGTATTGAAAAAAGGCCTCGACTTCTTTTTCGCTCACGCTTTCATCGTAAAGCCCGTCATACAACGGTTGATATTTTTCCAATAAAAATTTCCGCCGCAGCTTACCGGTTTTGGTTAATTCCCCGTCATCCACATCAAGCATTTTATACAAAATGGCAAACCGATGAATTCTAAAATGGTCCATTTCTACATTTTTATTGTACTTGGTGACCTGCTGGTGAACCAGTTCGGCCACTTCAGCCTTTTGGGACAGATCCATAAATGTGGTGTAGGAAACCCCTTTGTCTTCGGCCCATTTTCCCACCACCACCGGATCGATATTGACCAGCGCGCCGATATAATCCTGCTGGTTACCGAATATCACCACCTCTTTGATGTACGGGCTAAATTTCAGTTTGTTTTCAAGGAACTGGGGACTAAACATCTCGCCCTTACGGCTGTGCATCACGTCCGCCAAACGGTCGATTACCACCAGATGGCCGTTTTCATCGATATAACCGGCATCACCGGAGTGCAGCCATCCCCCTTCCAGTAATTCCGCCGTTTTTTCGGGCTGTTGGTAATATCCTCGTGTCACGGAAGGCGAGCGGGACAGAATTTCACCCTCCTCGGAGATCTTGCACTCGGTTTCCGGAAGGGGCTTACCCACCGTGTCCGGGCGCACGTCGCCATCCCGATGCATATAGGCGATGCCCACAATTTCGGTCTGTCCATAAATCTGTTTTAGGTTCACCCCCAAGGCTTGGTAAAAGGTAAACAAATCCGGCCCCAGGGCGGCACCACCGGTATAAGCGCGTCGCAAGCGCAACAACCCCATCTGATTAATCAAGGGGGAAAAAACAACCGTACTTCCCAGCCAGGCTTGAAACCGCAGCCATACGGGCATTTTTCGGCCGGCCATACGATATTTGGCTGCTTTTTCGCCGACCGTGATGAAATATTCATAAAAACGACGGTTCAGCCAATACGATTCATCGATTTTAAGCCAGATGTTGGAGCGAATGGTCTCATATATTCGGGGTGCCCCAAACATGAAATGGGGCCCGATCTCTTTCAAATCCGACATGGCGGTTTCCACAGATTCGGGAAAATTGATCGTAATCCCGGTGGCCATGGCAACGCCGAAAGAATTCATCTGTTCACCGATCCAGGCAAACGGGAGAAAAGAGACATACTCGTCGCTCTCTTCAAGGGGATCGACTTTGGTGAGTTGAATTCCCATATTAACATAATTTCGATGGCTTAAAATGGTTCCCTTGGGCAGCCCTGTGGTCCCGGAAGTGAGGCAGAGGTGGCAGGCATCATCCGGCTGGCCGGCATCTACCATATCCTCAAAACGCTCCGGGGTTTTTTCTAATTCAGCCGCGCCAAGGGCATACAGATCGTCAATAAACATAAACCAGTCATCGTCGCGATAACCGCGCATCCCCCGGGGGTCTTCATATATTACTTTTTTAACCCCGGGCACCCGGTCGCGAACTTCAACCAGTTTGTCCACCTGCTCCTGATCGTCGCAAAAAACGGCACTGACATCCAATGAATTAAGTATCTGGGAAATTTCGTCCGGCAGGGTGGATTGATATATACCTAGGGAAAGGGCCCCGATCGCGTGGGTGCCTATTGAAACAATCAACATCTCGGGAATGTTGTCACAAATCAGGGCAAGTTTGTCTTCCTTTTTTAGACCGATTTTCTCCAGCCCCAGCGCCGTTTTGGCAACAAGATCATAATACTCCTGCCAAGTGATGTTGTTCCAACACCCGAAATCCTTTTCTCGCAGGGCGACCTTATTCGGTGACGCTTTTACCCGCCAACGCAATAATTGAGGGATGGTCAGGTCGATTAAATGGTCTTTATTCTCCAATGGTTAGTCTTCTCCGATGTATGCCTCTACAACCTTGGGGTTCGTGGCGACTTCTCCCGGCGTACCCGACCCGATCAGCTCTCCAAAGTCGAACACAAAAACCTGATCGGAAATATCCATGACCACGCCCAGATCGTGTTCCACCAGGATGACGGTAATATGGCGTTCTTTTAAAATATCCATGATAAATCGCACCATATCCTCTTTTTCCTCGACATTCATTCCCGCCATGGGCTCATCCAGAAGCAACAGCTCCGGACCCAGGGTCAAAGCGCGGGCGACTTCAACCCGTTTTTGAATGCCGTAAGCCAGGCTGCCCACCATACTTTTTCGATACGGCTCAAGCTCCATAAAGTCGATAACATCTTCCACATAGGCCCGGTTTTCGGCCTCCACTTTGGATGTTTTACCAAAATAGATGACGGCCTGAAAAAAATTGTAATTTAAATTCTGATGGCGAGCCAACAACAGGTTGTCCAACACCGTCATCCCTGAAAACAACTCGATATTTTGAAACGCCCGGGCAATTCCCAGACTGGATATCTGATGGGGGGAGGCTTTGTTTAGGTTATGGTCACCAAAATGGATATCTCCGGAAGAGGGGTGGTAAAATCCCGATATACAGTTGAGCAGGCTGGTTTTTCCGGCGCCATTGGGCCCAATGACCGAGGTAATCAACCCCGATTTGACCAGCATGTTGACTTGGGAAAGGGCCTTTAATCCTCCGAAGGATAGGGTCACATTAGAAATACGTAGATCGCTCATAGGGTTACTTATCTGAGGTTCTGACGGTAAAAGGGATGATTACTTCCGATCCACGGTTTTTCCCACACCACCGACAAAATGTCAATTAGATAAAATAGCGGCATAATAGTGGTCAAAAACCACTACTTTCCAATAGCCGACAAGTAAGTCCGCAAATTGACGCCCTTGTTTTTTATCCCCAGCTTGCGTCGAATATTGTACCGATGAAACATCACCGTATTTTTGGATATGGAGAGCAAGGCCGCCATCTCTTTGTTGGTTTTTCCCTCCCGGACCAGATTGGCGATACGCACCTCTGTAGGTGTAAACCGCTTAAATTGCGCCGAAAGCGTGGCATAAAACGGTGACGTAATGTTATTTAAATTGGTTTCCAGCACATCCACCAGGGTTTTCTGGCGCGCAGAGAGCCGGCCGGATTTAAGCTGCTCCATATACGGATTCACCAGCTCCTTGATGTTGGACACCACTTTTTCTTCCATCTCATGTTTGTCCGCTTCACGTTGTTTCAAAAGAACTTTTAGGGCAATATTCACATTTTCCAGGTGATCCGACTGCGCCTTTAGTTCTTTTTCACGCTTTCGCAGGGCCACTTCCGTTCGCTTGCGCACTTCGATCTCTTTGCCGATGTGGAGATTGGTCACCTCCAACTCAACCGTTCTCTCATGAACCCGGTCTTCCAGCTGATCCCGATATTTCTTCAACTCTTTTTCGGCCCGCTTTTGGTCGGTAATATCCCGCAATATCACAATGTTGCCGGCCGGGTTGCCGTTGTGGTCGAGGTACAACGTGGAGCTTAACTGCACGTCCAGCAGCCGATTATTTCGTGTTCGGCGCCGGGTTTCAAAAAGGTTGATCTTTTGACCGCTGAGCATTTCTTTAATCGCGACCTGCGTCTCGGGCCAATTTTCTTCGGGGACAAAATCGATTTTTTTACCGATACTTTCTTCTCTTGAAAAACCGAAAACCTGCTCAAAAGCCGGGTTCACATAAGTCGCATTGCCATGCATATCATAGACAACCACCGGATCCGGCGATGCTTCCAACAACCCGCGATAGCGCTGTTCACTTCTTCGAATGCGCTCTTCGGCCCGCATCCGTTCAGCCAGTTCGGCGCGAACCGTGGCGTACAAGCGCGCCTTTTCCAAAGCGATGAGGGCCAGGGCCGCAAACCGTTCAAGCATGGCAACATCGTCTGTCTCAAAGCGTTTGCGGGCATCGGTATGGGCCACACCAATAACCCCCTGAACCCCCTCGTCGGAGATCAGCGGAATACCGATGGTACTGCGCAATCCGTCCAACGCTTTTTCCGGCAACCGATGGGGCCAGGAACGGTAATCATCCAGCAGCACCGGCTTGCGGGAAACCCAGACCATACCGCCCAATCCTTCGCCCCGGACGACCCTTAAACCGAGTTGACTGGTAAAAAATCCCTTTCCCACACGAATTTCCATAAATTCCCGATCAGCACTGACTAAAAAAACATACCCATGATCCGTACCGACCAGCGTGGTGACCCGCTCCAGTATGGTTTGCAACAGCTCTTTTCGATCCAGACGGTCGATCAATGCCACCGCGGTTTGGTGGAGTGCGGATAGATGCTCACTTTGCCGCTGATACGATAGTTCGGCTTGAGCCAGTTTGAGGGACAAGGATTCCGATAAATCGGTGTTGGAATTGGCAGGGTTTTTCATTGGCTTATCAGTGTGGCACCTTGGATGAATTGTGTAAGATTGACTTCAACGACACCTTGTTCTAATACCCTGTTCTAATATCACGGTGGCACTCTTTGGCGAAAACCACCAGCGGCTACTTCCGGAAAGACACCATGTCAAAAACAACCCCGAACCCCAAGCCGGCACCCTTTAATATCGACCGCTTCGTGGGTACGCTGAAAAAACAGTATCGCGACTGGGATGCGCCGGTGATTACGTTGATCGCCAGCCACGGCGGCAGCCCATTCGAAGTTCTCGTAGCGACCATCCTCTCTTTGCGTACCAAAGATGAGGTTACTGCGGTGGCCGCCAAGCGAATTTTATCCAAAGCGAACACTCCGGCCGATCTTCTGGTGTTGGATGAGAAAACCATTGAAAAGCTCATCTATCCAGTGGGTTTCTACCCGACTAAAGCCAAACAATTGCGGCGTATCAGCCGAATTCTCTTAGATAAGTATAACGGCCGGGTTCCTGATACCATTGAGGCGCTGCTCGAACTTCCCGGCGTCGGTCGTAAAACCGCCAACCTGGTTCTTGTGGAAGGGTTCGGCCAGGAAGCAATTTGCGTGGACACCCATGTCCACCGCATCAGCAACCGCATCGGATATGTTAAGACCAAAACCCCGGAACAGACCGAATTTGCCCTGCGCAAAAAACTACCCCGGAAGCATTGGGTTATATACAATGAACTGTTGGTCGCCTTCGGCCAGGTACTTTGCCGGCCGATATCGCCCTGGTGCAGCCGGTGCCCGGTGGATCATATGTGTCCTCAAGTCGGGGTAACAAAAACGCGTTAAGCCCCATTTCGGTGAGGTCTTATATTTATTGGGGCGTTATGGCATTGCAGGCCATCAATTGGAATGATCATTTTTTGCATTAATTAGACGGGTTAACCGGTCAAGATCCGCCGGCTTTTCAATAACGCCCCAGGCCCCTATGGCCAGCGCTTCTTTTTCCTTTTCAACCGTGGCATATGCGGTTTGAAGTATAATCCTAAGACGGGGTTGCTTGTCCCGGATCAGTTTAATGGCCTGCAACCCATCGGTTCCCGGCAACATAAAGTCAATAATCATAACATCGAAGGTTTCCTCTTCGATCAGCACCAATGCCTCGGCGGCGGTGCTGGCGGGTGTTACCGTCATGCCGCGCATTTTTAACCGCTCGGTCATAATTTCAACCAGATCTTCGTCATCGTCCACTATGAGTATGTTTTTCGACATCGTGTTCTCTTTTTTCGGCAATCACGCCGCCACGTCGAAGGGTAATCGAACCGTCAGAAGGCCCTTATCACGGTCCGGAATAAGCTCGGCTCTCAACTTCCCTATAAAATGGGCGGACCCGGCGACCCCGCCTATTTTCACCATATCTTGAATGTCCTGCATGGGGCCAAAAACAATGTCTGCGCCCGCGGGCGAAGCCGACACATTTACTTCCAGTTTTTTCGAAGTCTTTGCCCTACCGATGGCCTCATCCAGGCATTGCCAGAAGAACTGCTGAAGGGAAAACGGGTCGGTTTTCACGGTTATCGGATCCGGTGGGTGCAAGACTTTTATGGTCACCGCCTTCATGGCCGCTTTGCGGTCGGCCAGCGCACACATGTTTTCCACGATATCCGCCAGATTTACCGAGGCCAAGGGCCGATCAACACTATGTCCCACCTGATTTAAGCGTTTGATCATGACGTCCGCCCGTCGCACTTGTTGCCGAATTTTACCGGCCACCACGGCCACTCTTTCCGGATCAACGGGATGTTGATCGGCGGCCATAAAAACCAGGTCTTCCAGCAGCCCGGCATTTTCGTTGATAATCGCCAGGACATTTTTTAGGTCGTGGGACAGCAAAGCTGTCAATTCACCTAAAAAATGAATGCCTTCTTTTTGATTATCCGGACCCGTGCGACCCATCTAAGCGCTCCCTTGTTCTTTTATAGAAACCCTTGACGATTCATTTGGTGGCGATTCACCTAAGGTGGATTCATCGGGCGGGTAGTAACGACAATCGTCATTGGATGCCTCAACCGTGGCGTTAACCGGTAACGCCACAATGAAACGCGCACCTTTATCGGTCTCGCTTTCAACACGAATCGTACCACCAATTTGGGCTACCAACCCATAGGTTACCGAAAGCCCGAGTCCGGTCCCTGTAGCACTGCTTTTGGAGGAGAAAAACGGCTCAAAAACCTTTTTTAAATCCTCAGGAGAAATTCCCCGGCCGGTATCAACAAAAGAGATCACCAATCGCTGGTCTGGTTCGATCGTAACCTTAATATCCAGCCGCCCCCCCTCCTCCATAGCGGCAAAGGCATTATTGATGATGTTTAAAAAAATCTGCTGGAGACAGTTTTTATCGCTTTTAACCATGGGCAGGTTTTCCGGCACATCAATCGAGACAACAATACACTGGGATTCTGCCTCTTTTTCCATGAAAGCCAGTAAATCATGGAGGATGTTTTTGAGGTCCAGGGGTTCGAGTCGTAGTTCCTGGTACCGACCGAAATTAATCAGCCGGTTGGTAATATCTCCACACCGGCGAATCGATTGGATAATATCATCGGCCAGGGTAACCATTTTTTGTTCAAATGGATTGGCTTCGATTTGAAGCAGCAGATCCTTAATGAGCCCGATCTTTTCGTTAACAATGGCAATGGGGTTGTTTATTTCATGCCCCACACCGGCGGAAAGTCGGCCAAGGGAGACCATTTTGTTTGCATATTCTACCTTGTGCAGTTCCGTGATCCGTTTCTGGTCGGCCGCATGAATCCGATTAACGAGATAGGTCGCCATCCCCAAAACCATTAATAAAATGGCGGCCACGCTGACCCCTAAAAATATAAATAGGTTAATTCTTGATTGGCGCCACCGCCCCATAAGTGCATGCTCATTGTGGACCACCACCACAATCAGGGAGGTGTCGGCAATGGGGGCAACCCCTACGAACAGTCGCGCACCTTCATGGTCGGTGGTTTCGAACACACGGGGTTGGGTTAATGTGTCGGAAATGGCCAACGGTATCTTTTTATACGGTGCACCGTAAAACATAGAAGGGGTTTGAAGCGCTCCGGCGGCATTTACAATAAAGGCATCCCCCTTCGGCCCCTGGACCGGTTTGGCCATCAGGTCGGCTATCGGCTTGATGTCCAATGTGGCTCGCAAAACAAAAAAATCCCCACTCGACATGTCTTTTCGAATGGCCATGGCCAAATACTGCTCCGGCAGGCGATTCGACACGAGGTCGCTGATATAAAATCCCCGCTCAACCACTTTTTTAAAACAGATGTCTTCGCAAAAGTCCTCTCGCTCGGGCGACTGCGGTCCGGCGTGGCGTAACAGACGGCCTTGGGAGGAAACCACAGACAAGTCTACGAAACCACCGAGACCGACATTCAGGTTGTTTAAAATCGCGTCAAGCCGATCGGAATCGAGCAGCGCCTGTTGGGTATTATCGTTAAGAACAAACGCCATCGCGGATCGATGCTCGCTTAAAAAAAACGAGACCGAGTGCCACATACTGGTAACCATTTGATTGGCGTGAGAAACGGCCTCGGCCTTCATATCCTTTTTAGTCATACGATATTCAAACACGCTTAACAGGATTAGCGGCGTCAATGCGACGATGGCCGTTAATATAACCATGCGCCACCACTTGCGCCGAAAACTGTAAAGATCCGAATGGGAACCGGCAGCCACATCCTCATAGTTCCAGAAAGTGGGCCTGAGTTTGTCAATCATGGACATGTCGGTGTTGCTTTTTTTATTTCCCGCCAATTTTTTAAGTTGGTTAATAGAACGGTACCGCTATTCCTTTTTTTTATCCCGAACCTTTTCGTTGGCTTCCAGAATTATTTTATTTAAGGTCTCAATTTCCACTGGCTTTTGCATATAGGCAAAAGCGCCCAACCCAAGGCAAATATCTCTGTCCGCATCGGATCCGTGCCCGGTCAACACAATCACTTCAATTTCAGGCCGCGACTGTTTCACTTTTTTTAAAATGTCCATCCCGTCGATGTCCGGCATTTTTAGGTCTATGATGATCACCTCGGGATCATCGTTCTCCACCACGGAGAGAGCTGCCTGGCCATCGTGAACCACTGCCGTTCCCACATCCCGAATCATCAACCGCTCGGACAGGGTTTCGGCAAATTCGCGCTCATCATCCACCAGCAATACCTTCGAGGGTGCTTTAAAGTCATGTTTACGATAAATATGTGACTTATGAAAGCCCGTTCCCACCTCTGTGACCACCTTTTGGACACCATCTATTTTTTCGGCAATGGTCTTTAATTCTTCTTCCAATCGTTTGAGCATCAGGACGTGGCGGTTAATCACCAGGGTGACGGTGCCCTTTTCAGCCGATACGGCCACGTGATGACCTTCGGCAAACATCGTCGTTTCTACCCGGGCCGCCAGGTGAAAATCACCCAGGGCCTGTTCTGATTCCGGCGTGGGTTGAAGAACGGGGTTGGCGGCATTTTGAATAATCATGTCCGCCGCTTCGGCAGGGGTACGTTTATCCATGGGAATCACCACATCAAACAAGGACGCGTCCCACGGATCGGTAATTTCAAACAGGTTATCGGTCCAGGCGGCACTATCATTATCATCGCGTCGAATCTGTTTGGCCGCTTCTTTTTCCGGGAGGCCCTGATTGGCGGCAATTTGCGTACGGTAGGGCAGCTCGGCGATCAGACAAACCCGTAACACGTGGACCACCGCCCTTGGTATCAGCAAACCGACGGAACCTTTTACCAACAAGGGCCTTTCGGCAAGCATTTCTGAAAGGGCCAGTTTCAAGAAGGCAATGGCCCTCTCTTTTTCCATGGAAAATTTGTTGAAAAGCGATGTTTTGGCCGAAAACGCTTTTTTAATTTTGTTTTCGGTCATTCCGGCCAGCTGCGCTGCGGCCGCCACAACCTCGTCCGGGCCGACAACGCTGAGCTCAGTCGTCGCCAGCAATTCTTCGAGGACATCGTTTTCCCGGCAGAACGTGCCGCTATTTAATACAATGGTCGCCATGTTTTAGGCCTCCATGCATAGGGTTTGAGAATGATGCGTTTATATTGCCCCTTGATCCTTTTTACCCTGCTTTTTATGGTCTCGGTTTTTTTGTTTCTCTATACACCACCTTTGTCAAAGGGCACCTGGGTTCATCTTCCCCTTGATGGGTTTTGGTGTGAATCGCTAACAAGGCTGTATCGATATTGGGGTATATATTGTCCACGCCTATTTTTTCAAGCAAGTAGGTCCGTTTCATTACATCCATCACCGGTAGATGCACGCCGCTCAAAGATATGTCGATGTCGGCGCTGCGCACCCGGTCCACGACCAAAGAGAGCATTTCCTGCCCGGACGCATCCATATCGTAAATGCCATCAGCTACCAGAAGAATGTGTTTTAACCCGGGTTTGTTTTGGCGATGCATGGCGATCTGGGTTTCCAGATAGCTCGAGTTGGCGAAGAAAAGCGGCCCCTCGAAACGAACCACATCGATAAAGCGGCATTCCTTCAATCCATAGGTCAGCGCGTCGTGAAGTCTTTTATCCGGACTGAGCGACAACGAAATCACCCGGGGGCGCATGCTTTTGTATAGAAAAACCAACAGCGACAACGCGATACCGATCAAAATTCCCCGGTCCAAATGCGGTGCAAAGGCGAGGGTCGCGATAAACGTGATCACAGAGATAACCCCATCATGCGGCTGGGCTCGCCAGGCATGAATAAACCCCTGCACATTGACCAACCCCACCACCGCCATCATTATTACCGCCGCCAGAGCCGCCTGGGGCAAATGGTATAAAAGGGGGGTGAGAAAGATCAGCGCAATCAACACAAAAAAGCCCGTGAACAGGCTGGCCATACCGGTCATCGCCCCAGCCTGCAGATTCACTGCCGATCGCGAAAAAGAACCTGAGACAGGATAACCGCTGGTAAACGCCCCCACAATATTGGAAAGGCCCTGGCCGATCAGCTCCTGGTTGGGATCCAACCGCTGTCCGGTTTTCGCCGCCATCGCTTTGGCCACCGAGATGGCCTCCATAAATCCGAGCAAGGCGATAATCGCGGCATAAAAAAATAGGGGTCCCACGACATCGACGTCGATTATCGGACGCGTAACCGGGGGCAGCCCGCTAGGGACATGGCCAACCACCTGCCCTCCCCCGGAAAAAGGGATTCGGTTAAGATCCATAAGGCTGTTGCTCATATCAATGCGCCAGATTCGCTCGCGGCCGTTACCGGAGCGCGTCCCCTCTTTTCGGTTGACAAAGGAAACCGTCCCGTTAGAAGAGATCCTTCGGTAAAAGAGCTGCCGTCGAATATCTTTCCGAACCTGGGCCGCCTGGTATTTGAGCAAATCGATTTTTATATTTAATACGGCCACATCCCGCTTGGCGTCCAACATGGCAATGGTTTTATCTTGGTTCTTGAACCGGGTTTGATCTATGGCGGTTTTATTGCGTTTTTCCTCTAGCTTTGGAAGCTTCTTTTGGGTGTCGTTAAATTGGCTCAGCAGCGCCTTGACATTGGCATCTTTAATCGCATCATGGTGAATGGCCATGCGTTGTTCGAAATGAAAAGCCCAGGACAAGACCGTTGTCACCACGACTGCCGCCAGGACGCCCGGTATGCGGCTATGAAGTCGCTTTAGCACAATCATTAAAGTGAAAGCGATCACGCCCATGAGAAAGGTCGGCCAATGCGTATATTGACCAGCGGCCTGAAGGGTCCAGACAACGGTTTGATAATGATGATCGGCTTTGTCGATGGCAACCCCAAACAACTTGGGCAGTTGGGATGTGGCAATAATGATAGCGGCGGCATTGGTAAACCCGTTGACCACCGGATGGGAGAGGAAATTGATGACAACGCCCAGCCGCAGGGTTCCGATGACAAACTGGATAATGCCCACAAATAGGGCCAGAAGAAGCGCATAGGCAAGATAGCCCGGACTTCCCGCAGTAGCCAACGACTCCAGGCCAGCCGCGGTCATTAAAGAAACCATCGCCACCGGGCCGGTGGCCAATTGCCGACTGGAACCAAAAAGGGCGGCAATCACGGGCGGCAATAGGGACGCGTACAGGCCGTAATAAGCGGGAAGCCCGGCCAACTGAGCGTACGCCATAGACTGGGGGATCAGCACTAGGGCGACGGTGATCCCGGCGGTGGCATCCATCTTCAGGTGTCGTGACGAGTAGTTTTTAAACCCGTCGATAAAGGGAAAGAATTTCGTCAGCATTTAAAACCGCTGTTTTATCTTGAACAAATAGGGAGTGTTGCATTATGTTAAACGGGTAGCACTTGAAAAACCATGTTTTTAATGGTCCCTCTTGCAAGGCAATTCGTTTCTATGTGCTATGGGGTAATAAGTCAATCAATAACGAGCGGATAATTATGGAGAATAAACCGGAAAAAGCGCGGCTGCTGGAGCGCTTGACAAAAGGGCGCTTTAACGTGCCTGATTTTATTTATGTGCCTCCGGAAGACTTTAAAAAAGAACGCTTTGACGCTTTAAAAGCGTTTCTTGAAAAACATCGCGAAAGTTTCAAGGTTATTGCCCGAAGCGCCCACCCCGCCGAGGAGTTTTATAAGGGGGGAACGTTTACCTCGCTTGAAACCTACGCCGACATCGGCGGGGTGACTTTTGCGCGCAAAAAGATGATCAAGGCCCTTGATGCTTCCTGCCGGCTGTCAATTATTCGGCAACAACGTTTTGCCAAGGCTCCCAATATCGATCCGGATCAGATGGGCGTCATCGTTATGCCTTTTATTGAAGGAAGTTCCGTGATGGCTAAAAAGATCCGCAACCACTGGGAATTCGGTTACTGCCGCAACCGGACCAGCCGATTTCAAAGCGAACCTTATATAACCTCGACGCCCCACAACCGCCACCTCATCGATATCTCCGCCGACATTCAAAAAAGCCTCGGTTTTCGTTGTGAAATTGAATACATTCTTTCCAATGACAACCAGATCTATGTGGTACAAGCCAAGGATATTTCCGGTATCGAACTGTTGGAAGAAAAGGAGACAGAGCGGGCCATCAAGCTGGACGGTGTCCGCCGGGTCCGCATACGACGCAGCTATCGCGAACGACCCGTTTATTTGCTGGATATGCAGGATGTCTATATGCGGATAATCGATTGTTGTGAGGAGATTGTTCTGGGGAAAGAAGGGCCTGTTTGCCGAATTGAGGATATTAATCAAATCGTCAAATCCTTTGAAGAGGAACTCGAAAACTTCGCTCTGATGCACCATCGCTTCGGGGTCATTGGATTGTGCATGAAACCGCCTGAGTTTCTCTACCAGGTCGCCAATCATTATCTGGATGACAATCCCTCCCTTCAACAACAACTTTCCGGCCTGTTACACCAGAACCTCTATGCCCTCGACTATTTTCTGGCCGAGGCCGACACCTTGATCACTAAAGACCACCTTCATTTAAGCCTCTGCGGGCACGATGCTTACGGGATCGATACCGTGCGTAACCCCTTGTGGTCGGTCTATTGGCACGACGCGCGGGAAAAAGAAGTGTTAAAAAAATTCCGCTCCCTCGGGTTTAGGACCGGGGATACGGTAGGGATAGATATAGAAGCCGATGATAAACCGATCGTTTATCGGCTTTAGATGTCGTTTTTTGGTTGGCCCGTAGGCCGATGCGCCCGGTCGGCGGCAGGGCCGGTGGCGGGTTTCGGTTGGGCTTTCTTCCCGTCTTATTTTTATAAATCAAAAAGTGATTGTTGGATAGGCTTTGGTTTGGTTGTTCGTTTCGTGGTTTGTTGCTCTTCAAGAAGCCCGTTGTCGATAGCGCCGATATAGGGTGATATGGTGCGGCTGACACGCTTTCCATATATCCGCCTTTGGTCGGCCCAGGTCATGTAAAGCTGCCCTTTGGCCCGGGTCATGGCCACGTAGAACAGCCGCCTTTCTTCATCGGTATTGCCAGTCTTTTCACCCTTGTGCCTGAAAGGGATCAATTCGTCTTCGCACCCCGCAATAAAGACAACGGGAAACTCAAGCCCCTTGGCGGCGTGCATGGTCATCAGCCCCACCTTTTGTGACTGCGGTTGAAATGTATCCGTATCTGCCTGGAGGGCTAAGGTGGAAAGCCACTGGTCGGCCCGTCCGTCAAACCGGCCGGCCCGCTCGAGTATCTGATTAACCACCGCTTCAATGCCCGGCTCTTTTTTATAAGAAGAGACTATATCGAGATCCTCAACCAAGGCCCTTACCTTGTCGACCACGGACAAAGGTCTTAATTCTTTTTGACGTTCTCGAAGCTGCCGCACCATCCCCTCCAGGCGTAGTTGCTGGGGGCGGGTTATGGTGTGGACAGATGTCAGCCGGACTTTTTCCAACGCGACAGACGGATTAAATTGCCTGTGAAGCCCCCAGTGTTTAAACGCTGTCATGGTTTTTTTCGTCGGACACGCCTTAAACAAATCCCGAATGGCCTCAATATCTTGATACACGGGTTTTCCCTCTAAAACCGTCAGCAGGGAGATGAGTTGACGTATTTTTTGGTGATGGCTTTGGCGTCGGCGCACAACCATCTGGCTGGGAATCCCCATTTTTTGAAACACGTCTGCGATCTTTTCCCCCTGTCTCCCTGTCCGGTAAACAACGGCAATGTCATCAAATCCCAGGGCAAGGCCGTCGGGTTCCGCTTCAGCGCGTCTTAAGTCGATATCATGATATCCGCGACCACCGATGAGTGCGACAATCCGTCGGCCAATGGCGGCCGCTTCTGCCTGCTCGGAGCGACATTTAATCAGGCCAATGGCCTTACCCCTTTTTGTTTTCGAAAACAGGGTTTCTTTTGGGATCAATTTTTCCGATTGCCCTCGGCCTATCATCTGAACCGAGGCATTAACGATGGTTTGGGTTGAGCGATAATTTTGCGTCAGATCGATACGCTTGGCCGCCTTAAAATCCGCTGAAAAGCGTTGAAAAAAACGAACGTTCGATCCCCTAAAACCGTAAATGGCCTGATTCGGATCGCCGATCACACACAACCCGGTACCATTGGGAGAAACAATGGCGCGCAGCAAGTGGTACTGGCCCTCATTAATATCCTGATACTCATCGACAAAAACATACCGAAATCGGGGATCGGCCAATGCGTTTTTCTCGGCTTCTTCTTTCAACAGGGCTACGGTTTCAATGATCAGGTCTTCATAATCACAAACACCGAGCAGTTGTAACAAGTTTTGATACGCGACCGCGATCTTCTTAATTTTTTCATCGATTTGGGGCCCCTTTCCGGAGATCTGTCCGATGGGCATGGTTTCGGGGGTTTGAAGCTTCTGTTTGGCCGACATGATCATCCGGCCGATGGTGGCGGACGGCAGAGAAAAGGATGGGTCCTCTTTTTTGACCACTTTTTTCACCACGGCAATCGCATCACCCATCACCTTCTCCTGATCGCTTTCATCGAGGACCATCGGTGGATTTTCCGGCCGTTTTTTTCGCAAAAAATCCATGCAAAAAGCATGAAACGTGGCCACCTGGGGCCAGGCTATTTTTTCCGATAGGGTCTTTGATTGCGGCAGGTATCTTTCCAGACGCCTTTTCATCTCTTCAGCCGCTTTATGGGTGAACGTGACGGCCAGGATCTGATGCGGCGGCACCTTTTTATCCTTTATCAGATGAACCATTCGACCGGTAATGGTCAGCGTTTTTCCGGTGCCGGGTCCGGCGGCGATGATCAATGGCGTATCGTCATGGTATACAGACCGCTGTTGCGCGGGGTTAAGGCGAGACAAGAGATCTTTTTCATTGTCACGATCACTCACCGGTTTTGTCTTTTTTCTAAAGGGTACCGCTCGGGTGGGTGGCGGAACGGATACCGCCTCTTTCTTTTTCTCAATTTTTTCAGAATCCGCTTGGTTAAAAAGAGATTGCTGACCCATCAGTTGTCTCTTTTCGTCTTCCCTGAACAACCGAATGGTTCCGAATTCACCGTCGTACCCCCCGTTTAGCTCGATGCGGCCCGCTCTTGTTCTTCGTATGGCCTCTCCCAGCAAGGGTATTTTGCTTTTTTTCTCGATGTTCTCGCTGGAATGGTCCAAAAGAATCGAAAATTCGTCTCCCAGGATTGCTATCGTCTCCTCATAAGCTGCTTGAACCTTTTTTGACTGGGGGCCAACATTAAGGACTTGAGAGAGAATATCCACCAACGCCACCACATGTTGATAGGGTCGCGCTTTGGGTGATTTTCGACCAACCGGTTTATCGGCCAGGGCTTCTACCCGATATAAAACCCCCACTGTCAGGGGCTTGTTGCAAACCGGGCAGATTCCTTTTTTTTCAATGGTTTGGATCGGCGTGAACCGCACCCCGCATTTTTTATGCCCATCCAGATGATATTTTCCCTCCTCGGGAAAAAACTCCAGTGTTCCCTCAAAAGCGTCAAGATCACCCTTCATCAAGGCTTCTCGAATCGCCTCATAGGACATATCCGTGTTGAACCGATTGGCTTCTCTCCCGAGCTTCATGGGTGAATGAGCGTCTGAGTTGGATATGAGGGTCATATTATCCAGATCGGAAACGCGCCAATTCATACCCGGATCCGAAGAGAGCCCGGTTTCCACCGCAAAAATATGGGGTGTGAGATCCTCAAAACAGGCCTTGACGCTGTCAAATCCGGACTTGGACCCTAAAAGGGAAAACCAGGGTGTCCATATATGAGCCGGAATCAAGATGGCTTTTTCAGAAGCTTCCAGCACGATTTCCAGAAGATTGCGTGCATCCAGCCCTAAAATGGGCCTGCCGTCTGATTTAATATTGCCTATTTTATCCAGGGTGGCATTTATCCCTTCCGCCACATTAAAATCGGGTGCCAGTACCAGGTTGTGGTTTTTTCGTGTTTTTTCGTGTTTTTTGTATATGTTACTTATTTCGGTGGTTAAAATGAATCGAATCGATTTTCTACAAGACCGCGGCACCTCTCTATCACAACGGTCTTCAATCGATTTTTTCAATCGATAGAGGCCCGACTCGGCTGGTATCAATTTTTCCTTTAATTCGGCGATCCATGCCGGGTGGGTAAAGTCTCCGGTTCCCACAACCGAAACCCCTTTTTTCTGGGCCGATATATACACATTTTCGAGATCTAAATTTTTTGCCGTGGCGATGGAATATTTGGAATGCACGTGAAGATCGGCAATATACTTCATTGTTTCGCCTTTATTAAATGATTCATTTTACGCGAAAAGAGCGCCCTTCTTCTTAAAAAAACAACTTGAGTTTTTAAAGCAAATACGCTACATGTATACAACTATATAATTAATAAATACAATATATTGATATTTAATCCAATTATAAAAACAGGCCGCTAATGGGTATTCTTTCTTCATCGACATCGGTTGTGAGATACCGGGTAAAAGGTGAATTAAAACAGCCTTTATTGGAAACCATCTCTCAAGGGTTGTACAAACATCGCATTGCCGATATCGATAATAACCCTGAAAGCAAAACCTGTGGGTGGGCTTCCTTTAAAAATCCCTATTCGACTGATTTTTCAGGCTCTTCTTTCGTTTATGATCCCTATATCGTCTTTTGTTTGCGGATGGATAAAAAATCCATTCCGTCAAAGGTGATTCAAAAACGCTATATGGCCGAGGTCTCTCACCGGCTGGCTAAAAACGGGCAGCAGTTTATTTCCCGTCATGAAAAACAAGAAATCAAAGACCAGATCGTTTCATCTTTAGGTATGCGTATTCCGGCCACACCCAACATTTATGATGTGGTCTGGCTTCCCGAAAAGGCAAATTTGTGGTTTTTTTCAACTTTAAAATCGGCCAATGAGGAATTGGAAACCCTTTTTCTAAAATCATTTTCCGTCTCCCTCATTCGACTCATACCCTATACGCAAGCCCACGATATGAGCGACTTAACCGATCGTGATTTGGATCAGTTAGGTAACCTTTCACCGACTCATTTCGCCGCTTCCCAATAAATGAAGACCGGGTAAATCAAGGCCAGGAAAATCAAAAACAGGTAAATCTGAAATATTTTAAATAAAATCGGAATATTAAATAGTTATGCTTGATGTCAGTGTGGCCTACAACCGTTTTCGATTTCTCGGTCAGGAATTTTTAACCTGGCTATGGTATGTGATCGCAACCGAAAAATACACCGATCTGTTTGATCCCAAAACCGATACCATTTTCTCTATCGGAGACCGCATGGTTCTGGAAAACAGACATGCTAAGGATGTCGAAACCATTACGATTAAAGGTGATCAGGCGGATCTAAAAGAGGGCTTGGTTGCAATGTCCAAAGGTGCGCTGGTTACGGAATTGGCCGTGGATTATCAAAGCGACGGTCAATCCTGGCGGTTTACCCTTAAGGGGGAAAATTTAGGCTTAAGCAATTTGAAAACACCAACTACCGGTAAACCTGACACTGACGATGATATAGCCGGGGCCGTATTAGAAAAAATTCTTTTATACGAAATTGTTTTTGATGTAACCAACTTATTTTACAATAAATTCATTAAAGATAGAATTAGTGACGCCTGGAACAATCGAACACGGTCTGAAATAATTAGCTGGATTAACAGTGATGATAAAAACGTTTAGGTCAGCATGTTCAAAAACGGCCGTTTTTGAACAATCGGAAATTTGTTGTTTAAAAGGGTGTTTTTTTTAACAAGCAATCATCATCGTCATGCGCAATCGTATTGAAAAAATATCCTTAATTATCAACAATTTAAACGATATTAACCGTATGAACCATGAGTAATATTTATATAAACTATTTAATACCATATTAAAGAGGTATCAAATGAAGTTTATCATTTCCCGTAAAGATCTTTTAGATGTCATGTCCAACATTCAGGGTTTGACCGGACGAAAAAGTTCTCTGGCCATTACGGCCACGGTGCTAATGAAGGTGACGTCGAATCAGATTCATATTTCCGCCACGGATTTGGAAACTGGATTTGAAGGGTTCTATAAAGCCCAGGTTGAGTCAGAAGGGGTTTGTGCCCTGAATGCACGCAAACTTTTTGAAATTGTAAGGGACTTTCCCAGTGAAAACCTTCAATTTAAATTGAAGGAAAACCGCTGGGTTGAAATCGGTGATGACACCGTCCAATACCATTTAGCCGGTATGGATCCGGAATCCTTTCCTAAAAACCCCGTTTTTAAAGATGTGGAAATGGTAAACATCGATTCCGGTCAATTTAAGAATATGGTCGAAAAAACGGCGGGGATTATTGGACCGGTGGATGATAAACGGCCGCATGTCATCGGGGTCTACCTGCATACCGTCACCGAGGACGATCGTCGCTTGCTGCGTATGGTTTCAACCGACATTGGTCGCCTGGCAAAAGTGGATTATACCTATGGTAAAAGCGTAGAGTTACCCGTTAATGACGGTATTCTCATCCCCAAAAAGGGATTGATCGAAGTTGCCAAATTCCTGAAACCGGAAGGAATCGTAAAGTTTGGGATTGGAAACAACCATTTGATTCTTCAAAATGAAAATGAATCTTTTTTTATTCGACTCTTGGAAGGCGATTTTCCCAAATACGATCAGGCTATTATGAAAGATCCCCAATATGATTTGGTATTGGAAAAACAATCCTTTTTGCAGACCCTAAAGCGTATGTCCATTATGACCATGGATAAGTACCCGGCGGTGATGTTCGCCTTTAGCGACGGGAACTTGAACATCCGTTCGAGCAGCAATGAGCTGGGCGATTCCAAGGAAGATATGCCGGTGGCGTATCATCGCGATCCGGTGGAAATGGCCTATAACCCGAGATATCTGATTGAAACGCTTAATGTGATTAAAGGCGACAAGGTGGTTGTTAATATTCGCGGGGAGAAATTTCCCTGCCTGATTGAAGAAGTGGAAGATAAAAATTATATTTCCGCAATTATGGCCATGAATATTTAAAAGATAATTCAAAGAAAGAAGCTAATAAAAATATGAACGACAAATACGATGCCTAGTAGTATTGATGTATTGGAAGGGTTGGAACCGGTTCGTTTAAGACCGGCCATGTATATTGGAAATGTGGATGTGGAGGGGCTTCATCACCTGGTTTATGAGGTGGTGGACAATAGTATTGACGAGGCCATGGCAGGACATTGCGATCAGATAGATGTGATGATTCACGCCGACAACAGCATCAGCGTGGTGGACAATGGGCGGGGTATTCCTGTTGATATTCATAAAACAGAAAAGATTCCGGCCCTCGAAGTGGTCTTAACCAAGCTACACGCCGGCGGTAAATTCGATAATGAGTCTTACAAAGTATCCGGTGGGCTGCATGGCGTCGGTGTCTCAGTGGTAAATGCACTATCGGCCTGGCTTGATGTTGAAGTCTATATCGGCGGGTATGTCTATCAACAGACCTATGAAAGGGGTGTCAAAAAAACTGAGTTAAAAAAGAAGGGTAAAACCAAGAAAAAAGGAACGCGTATTCACTTTATGCCCGATCCCGATATTTTTATTACCACCCTGTATAAATATGAAACCCTGTTGCGCCGGCTACGGGAATTGGCTTTTTTAAACAAAGGTATACGTATCGATCTAACGGATGAAAGGACCGACCAAAAGGACAGTTTTTTGTATAAAGGCGGCGTTGTTGAGTTTGTCAGATATTTAAACCGTCGCTACATCGAACTGCATAAACCGATTTTTATAGAGGGGGATAAAAACGACGTACAGATCGAAGTGGCCCTCCAGTACAACGATACCTTCAAAGAGAAATTGTTTTCATTTGCCAACAATATCAACACAGTGGAGGGGGGCGCGCATCTCATCGGGTTTAAGGCAGGACTCACGAGAACCTTAAATAGTTATGCCGCCAATGGAAATCTGCCTAAAAACATGAAGGAAAAAATTACCGGTGATGATGTCCGTGAAGGTCTAACGGCGATTATCAGCGTGCGCATTATGGATCCCCAATTCGAGGGGCAAACCAAGACCAAATTGGGGAACAGTGAAGTCAAAGGGCTGGTGGAGTCCCTGATAAACGAAAAATTAAGTGCCTATCTGGAAGAAAACCCAGCCGTGGCCAAAAAAATCATCTCCAAATCCGTAGACGCGGCCCGGGCTCGGGACGCGGCTAAGCGTGCCCGGGATATTGCCCGAAGCAAGGGCGCCCTGATTGATTCCACCTTGCCGGGCAAACTGGCCGAATGCCAGGAGTCGGATCCGGCCATGCGAGAACTCTATCTCGTGGAGGGAGATTCCGCCGGAGGAAGCGCCAAACAGGGACGAGACCGTAAATATCAGGCCATTCTGCCCTTAAGGGGGAAAATTTTAAACGTTGAAAAAGCGCGGTTTGATAAAATCTTAAAGAGCGAGGAAATTAAGAATATCATCACCGCTTTGGGTACCGGTGCCGGGACCGATGAATATGATATCGAAAAAATCCGGTATCAAAAAGTCATTATCATGACGGATGCGGACGTTGATGGATCTCATATTCGGACGTTGCTTTTGACCTTCTTTTTTCGCCAGATGCCTGAAATTATCGAAAAGGGTTTCCTCTATATCGCCCAACCCCCTCTTTTCAAGGTGGGTAAAGGAAAAAAAGAGATGTATTTAAAAGGAGAAGGCGATTATAGGGATTACCTGCTCAAACGAATCTGCGAAAAAAAACATTTGAGAATCGGTGATAACGGCACCGTGTTAAGCAATCATCAACTGTATCTGTTTATCGGCGATTTGTCCGATTACATGAGCGCTATCAATCGTATGCGCAATCGTTCAATATCTAAAGACCTCGTGGAAAACCTGCTTTTAGACGGCGTGGAAAACAAAAAATTTCTCGAAGACCATAATAAAATGCAAAGTCTGGCCGGCACCCTGGAAAAAAAGGGATATGAAGTGAATGCGCCGGTCTATAGTGAGGAACGTCAGGTATATGAAATGGTGGTAAGGCCCTCTCAGGCGGTGAAAGAAAAAGCCCTTCTAAACCAGGATGCCATTATGCCCGAACAACCGGTAACCATAGGTAAATCGTTGATCTATTCAGGCGATTACCAAGGGCTGTTTGATGATTTCCAAAAAAATATTCCGAGTATAATTCGCCTCCATTTTCCGTTTTCAATCCAGAAAAAGAAGATGATTTAATTGAAGTCGGAAATATGGAAAAACTTCTAAATCTATCTTATCGCTGAGGGTAAACATGGTGTTTCTGTCCAACGATACAAAGGTCTGGGTGAGATGAATCCTCATCAATTGTGGAAAACCACCATGAATCCGGAAAAAAGAACCCTTCTTAAAGTGAGAGTGAAAGACGCCGTAGACACGGATGAAATTTTCACCGTACTCATGGGAGAAGAGGTTGAACCCCGCCGGGAATTTATTCAGAGTAACGCCTTGGAAGTCAGCACGCTGGATATTTAGGCAAATTCAGTCATAAACTATTTCAGTTTAAACCATGCGGGTTTAATAATTCCAATGTTAGACGGCGATATCGAACTTGATCGGGGGGTGGTGTTTATAATTAATAATTTCCGAATCGTCATATTTCCAATCAAAAATAGATTTAAAGCGATGAAATGTTAGTTGTGGAAGCGCAAAAGGCTCTTTTTTAATCTGTTTTTTGAGGCCCTCAATATGATTCTCGTAAATATGAGAATCACCAAGGAACCCCACCAACCGACCCGTTTCCAACCCCGATTCCTGGGCCAGTAAACAAAGTAGCAACCCATAACTGGCGATATTAAAAGGCAGCCCCAAGGCAATGTCTACTGATCGTTGATTCCATAACAGGTTTAGTTTTTCAGCGGTTACAATAATCTGAAAGCTGTAATGACAAGGCGGAAGGGCCATTTGGTGCAAATGCATGGGGTTCCAGGCCGAAACAATCATTCTTCGGTCTTCAGGATGGGTCTTTAACGAGTGAACCAGCTTTTTAAATTGGTCGATGCCGGGTGTCGCCGGAGGCGAATTATAGGCCGTATATTGCGCCCCGAAATGTCGCCATTGAAACCCATAGATAGGCCCCAAGTCTCGCTCTTCCAACATTTTTCTCTGGGTTTCATCATCATGACCATAAGGAACCGTGTCAGGCGAACACCATTCATCCCAAATATGATTGTCTCTTTTTTGTAGCCACTTTTTATCGGTAATGCCTTTAATAAAAAATTCCAATTCACTCGCCACCAAACGAAAAGGGACAAGCTTGGTCGTCAACAAAGGAAAGCCGTTCGACATCTCATGTTCAAACATGGTGCCGGGTATTGAAATGGTATCGATACCGGTTCTATTTTTCTTTTCGGTGCCTTCCTCAAGTACCTTTTTAACGATGTCGATGTAGGCTTTCATAAGAACCCTTGTATTAATTATCGGTGTTGATTAATATTAATTATTTATGACCATTTTTTTGATATGTGTCAAATAAGATGGTTTAATGTAATCCGTTCCGATTGCTGGCTTTCGCTATGCTTAACACCAACAGGACCTGACTTACGCAGCTGGCATCAGGAGCGGGCAAGGATGAATCGTACGCGGATGGCATGCTCCGACTGAATACCCCTTTGGAATACGTTCTTGTTGTATTTATAAAGTCCTTTTTTGACGATGTCTTATTACCTCAAGTGTCACCAGGCCATTGCCGGGTGTCAACAAAACCCATTGGTTTCTGTCTCATAACATTTATCACGAAAATCATCTCACCCAAAAAAGCCCTCTAGGGAAATCGCAAGTAAATTTTAGAAAATATAATTGATATTTGCGATAGCCCTGGCATTGTCCCGCAAGATAACCGAAATTGGGATTCTTCACAAAAGGGGTGAGGATTATTATGCAGTGTTCACGTCCAACATTAAAAAAAACAATCTTTTTTTGGCGTATATTCCATCTGTTTAAAAATAAAAACGCTTCAATAGCGGCATTCAGTCTAAACAGCTTAAGGCTGCTTGGAATAATAATTATTCAATCAAAATCATTCAAAATTGATTTTACTTGCAATTGCCCTGAAAAAGCCCCTGCCAGCGATTGAAAAATTGGACAATCGATGATACAGACAGGGCCGGATTAATCCAGAGTAATGTAAGCTGTGGCGCAAATCCGAGAATGAAAAGTTCTCGGATAAAAAATCGTCGTCAAAACCAAGTTAAGGGTAAAAGGTTATGGAGAAGATTCTGTTCAGTTCGTGGGAAGGTAAGGTTGTCGATAATCGGGGTAAGAACCCCGAGAAGTTTGAGGGAGCCAGCCATTTAAACCTGCCGGAACAATTTCAGGCCGATGAGAAAATTCGTGCCCTGATCGGATGGTACGGCCTCGTGGTACGAGACGACCAGGTCAATGTCCTTGACCTGTGCCGGGCCTATATGACGGCCGTACATCAGCACTCCTGTGGGAAATGTGTTCCCTGCCGCCGCGGTACCGGGATTATGGCCCAAACGCTAGACCGAATATGCAAGGGCCAAGGTAAAAAAGCCGATCTGGCTACCCTTAAAACTGTGGGGGAAACCGTGAGCGCCACGGCCAAATGTGATATCGGCCAATCGGGACCACTGGCAATTTTACATGCCTTGGATCACTTTAAAGCTGAATTCGAACAGGCTCTTTCTTCCAATGAAACCATTGATTCGGGCAAATATTTATCGATAAAAACGGCACCGTGTATGGATGCCTGCCCTATTCATCTGGACATACCCACCTACGTGGAACATATTCGAGAAGGAAAGTTCGATGAAGCCTTGAATGTGATTCGGGAAAAACTCCCCCTGCCGGGTCTTGTCGGCCGGGTGTGTGTCCGTCCGTGCGAGGAACATTGCCGTCGGGCGCATCTGGACGCACCTATTTCGATAAAATACTTAAAGCGCTTTGTGGCCGATCATGAATTGTCCCAGCAGCGATATCCGGAATATACGATAAAACCATCCAAGAAAACCGGGAAAGTTGCCATCATAGGGGCGGGTCCGGCCGGGGTGACTTGTGCCTATCATTTGGCCAGCCGTGGTCATAAGGTCACCGTTTATGAGCGTTTGGGGGAGCCGGGCGGTATGTCGGCCATGGGCATTCCCGACTATCGACTGCCCCGCCCCATCCTGCGTGGTGAAGTGGAGCAAGTTCAAAAAATGGGCGTCGAGATTCAATATAACGTGAAAATCGGGAAAGATATCAAACTGGCCGACCTGGTGAACGATTGCGATGCCGTTTTTATCGGTGTTGGTGCCCAGGGAAGTAGTTCCATGCGGGTTAAAGGTGAAGAAAAAGGCTATAAGGGTTTTATTCCCGGAGTACAATATTTAAGGGACATCAACGAAGGTCGCGACCCCTATCCGGAGGGAAAGCGGGTTGTGGTGATCGGTGGCGGAAACGTGGCCATCGATTGTGTGCGAAGCTCATTTCGCATCGGCAAGGAAGATGTCAATCTGGTTTACCGCCGAACCCGCAACGAAATGCCGGCCGATGAAGTGGAAATCGTGGATGCCGAAGAGGAGAAGGTCATTTTTCATTATCTGACCACGCCGATTCGTATTCTTCAGGAAAACGGGGTTGTTACAGGTCTGGAATGCATTCGTTTGGAATTGGGTGAACCGGACGCGAGTGGCCGCCGGAGACCGGTGCCGATGGAGGGGTCGGAGTTTGTTTTCGATTGTGATACCGTGGTCCCGGCCATCGGCCAACGAACCGATATGTCCCTTCTGGAGGGGGTTGACGGAATCGAAACCACCGCCTGGGGGACCATCGTTGTCGACGAGGTGACCAAGCAGACGTCGGTGGAAAAGATTTTTTCCGCCGGTGACTGTGAGACTGGCCCTGGCGCATTGATTACCGCATGTGCCGGTGGAAAAAGGGCCGCGGAAAGCATTGATTGCCTGATTAACGAAAAACCGATCGCGCCCATCCGTAATGAGCACTTTGATATGTTATTTAAAAAGGTGCCGGTCTTTGATGGCGATGAGCAAATGCCCATGCTCGGCGGCGGTCAGGCGCGCAAACATTTGAAGATGCTCCCCCCTGAGAGCCGCAAATTTACTTTTGATGAGGTCGAGCAGGGGTTTCCCAATACCGATGCCATTGCCGAAGCCCGACGCTGTTTACGCTGTTATCGGGTGGCCACGGTCGCGGTATAATCCTAACGGAACGCTTTGAAAGTTTTTACCCAATTGGTGAAATTATTCAGGCATCGGCGTTAACGTTCCCGCCGGGTAGTCGAGATCCTTGATACGCTTTTCAATATGGGCGATTCTGCGACGGTTTTCCGGGTGTGAAGCGAAATAATGTCCGAACCGGCCCGGATCCTGATCTTCGGACATCTTTGCGAAAAAATCGGTGGCCCCGGCCACGTGACTAAATGCACAATGTAAGGCATTCAGTCCGAAATCATCGGCCTGGGTTTCCTGTTTGCGCGAAAAACCCATCTCGGTAACATTCAACCCTTTTGAAAGCAGGTCGCCCACCGCATTATCAGATCCCAGAAGCGCTACGGACACGGTCAGTAAAACCAGCGCCCGACCCATTCCCCTTAAATGATCCCGGTTGGCATAGTGGCCCAACTCGTGCGCCAGTATAAAGGTTAACGAATTGAGTGAAGAGACCTGATCCAGAAGTCCCTGAAATACAAGAATGTGTCCCCCTGGAAGGGCGGCGGCATTAACGGCTTCGGAATCCACAAGGTGGACCTTAAAGTCATAAGGAAGGTTGGTACATCGGGATTGAAGATCGTCTACGAGGGCTTGCAGGCGTTTTTCATCTTCGGTAGTCGGCGTGCCGTTTTCATAATGGCGGATAAAGGGTGCGGCCAGTTTCTTCTCGAGTTCAACCGACATGCGGGGGGCGATCAGGTCGACGGCAAACCCGAGAAGGATATAAAGTCCCAGGACAATGGCCAGCAGCCCGCCCACCAGGACCGCCAGCTCTTTCAGCGGAGAGGTGGGCGTGACATTGACATTGGTTGTCAGGCGCCTGGGAGTGTATTTCATTAAGCCGCTCGGGAGAGGCTCACCGCACACACCTTAAATTCCGGAATGCCCGAAATTGGATCGAGTTCGGCATTGGTCAGCCTGTTGGCGGCTGCCTGGGCAAAGTGGAACGGGATGAAAACAGTTCCCGAGGCGGCTTTATCGGAAATGGCGACGCGCGCGGTGATCGTACCACGTCGCGATGCAATCTCGGCCTGGGCCCCGTCCTCCACGCCAAATTTGTCGGCATCCGAAGCGGATATTTCCACAAAACAATTCGGGGCGCACTCGTTTAACCCCTCTGTTTTCATGGTCATGGTACCGGTATGATAGTGATATAGAACGCGACCGGTTGTCAGATAGAGGGGATAGTCGTCATCCACCTTCTCGGCCGGCGGAAGCCATTCGATGCCATGAAAAAGACCCTTGCCCCGGGTAAACTGTCCGGTGTGAAGAATAGGCGTTCCGGGATGTATCTCCGTTGGGCAGGGCCAATGAATTCCCGTGGTTTCAATACGGGAATAATTAATGCCGGCATACGAAGGCGTCACTTTTCGAATTTCCTCAAAAATATCCTCAGCACTTGAAACGGCCATATCGTAACCCATACGCGCGGAGATATCCGCGATAATCCGCCAATCGTCCCGAGCCTCACCCGGCGGGTTGACCGCCTTGCGAATGCGTTGAACCCGGCGTTCGGTGTTGGAAAAGGTCCCGTCTTTTTCGGCGAAACAGCAGGAAGGCAACACCACATCGGCAACTTTTGCGGTTTCGGTCATGAAAATATCCTGAACCACGAGAAAATCGAGATTACCGAAGCTCTTTTCAGCATGGTTTAAATCAGGGTCCGACACCAGCGGGTTTTCGCCGATGATATACATCGCTTTCATTTTACCATCATGGGCGGCAGGAACCATCTCGGTCACTTTCATGCCCGCTTTTTCGGGTAGGCCGGTCACCGCCCAGGCCACTTCCATCTTGGCCCGAAGTTCCGGGTTATCGACTTTCTGGTAAGCCGTATAGACATCCGGTAGTCCGCCCATATCACAGGCACCCTGGACGTTGTTTTGACCCCGCAACGGGTTGACGCCGCCGCCCTCGACACCTAAAAAGCCGCACAACATGGCCAGATTGGCCAAAGACTTCACATTGTCGGTGCCGGAGGTGTGTTGGGTGATGCCCATGCAATAGAGAATGCTGCCCACTTTAGCCTGAGCGTACATACGGGCCGCGTCTTCAATTTGGGTGGCTGGAATGCCGGTAATTTCCTCGACATATTCCGGTGTGTATTTCTCTACGGTTTCTTTGAGTACTTCAAACCCCTCTGTGCGGGACTCGACAAAATCATGATTGTAAAGGTCGTCGCGAATAATGACGTGCATGAGGCCGTTAATCCAGGCCACATCGGTTCCCAAGTTGGGGCGCAAATATTGGTGGGCGAACCCGGCGATTTTAATTCGACGGGGATCTACCACGATTAGGCGGGCGTCCTTAAAATGGACCGCCCTTTTTACAAAACTGGAAAGCACCGGATGGTTTTCGGACGTATTGGAGCCGGTGATCAAAATCACATCCGCCTTCTCGATACAGGCGATGGTATTCGTCATGGCACCACTACCGAAACTTGCGGCCAGACCGGCCACGGTGGAGCTATGTCAGAGCCGGGCGCAATGATCCACATTGTTGGTTTTTACCACCGCCCGGGCCCACTTTTGGGCCAGATAGTTCTCCTCGTTGGAAATACGCGCGCTGGTTAACAGGCCGATGCTGTCCGGCCCGGTCTGGTCCTTGATCGTGGAGAAACGTTGGGCGACCAAGTCGAGGGCTTCGTCCCAACCGGCAGGTACCAACTCGCCGTCTTTTCGTATCATCGGTTGGGTCAGCCGCTCGGCTGAATGAATAAAGTCGTATCCGAATCGTCCTTTAACGCAAAGGCTGCCGTTATTAGGCTCGGTTCCTTCGGCACCGGTGACCTTCACGACCCGGTTGTTTTGGACATGCAGGTCCAGCTGACAGCCCACGCCGCAATAACTGCAGGTGGTGCGTACTTTTTCGACCGCCCATTGACGCACGGCATAACGGGAATCTTTTTCCACCAGGGCGCCCACAGGGCAAACTTGAACGCATTCACCGCAAAAAACACAATCGGAATCCTTCAGGGGGCGATCACCAGTGGTAATAATCTTGGTTCGGGCGCTTTGATAGCCGAAATCAATCGCATTGTTCACCTGGACCTCGTTGCACGCCTGTACACAGCGACCGCACTGCACGCAACGGGCAAAATCCCGTACGATAAAAGGATTCACCGTTTCCATGGGGTATGGGGATTTTACTCTTTCCAATCCGTCTCCGGAAACCTGATACCGGTAGGCCAGATCCTGAAGGCGGCAATCACCCCAGACCGGACAAAGTTCGGCATGCTCATCGTCTTTATGTACGGCCATTTGAAACTGAGCCCAGTCGGTGGTATCCGAACCCCGAATGGCACAATTGTGGTTGCCGGAAGAGAGCATTAGTTGAATAACCAGACGACGGGCGGCCACAACTTTTTCCGATTCGGTTTTAACCACCATATTTTCGACGGCCGGCGTTGTACAGGCCGACATGAGATTTCGGGCGCCATTCACTTCCACCACACACACACGGCAAACCCCGGTAGGGGATGCCGCTTTCAGGTGGCAAAGGGTCGGAATGTCGATACTGTTTCGCCGGGCCACTTCCAGAATGGTTTCTCCGGTCGAAAACGTCAGTGGATTACCATTGATGGTTATCGCATGTTGGGATTCCATAACAGTGGTCGCTCCTTCAAATACGTGTTTTATAACTTATAGACAATATTGCTGTCAAATAGGGTCTTCGACGGCTATCAATACAAACGTCTGAGCCAAACAATTTTCTTTAGCGGGAACAGGCCGTTTTGTCAATGAATTTGGTCCACTGAAGCCTGCTTCGAGGGATGCCCCGACCCCGAGGCTGATTTACGAAAAATACGATACCACTGCGCCCCGCCAAATGCGCCACAGAGGCTGCCGATGATATCGGCCAGTACATCCATGATATCTGCGGATCGAAAGGGAACGAAATACTGGTGGACCTCATCGCTGACCCCGTAAAGGGCGGCGGAAATAAAACTGATCCATATCAGCCCGTTTTTCCAGGTCCGTATCTTTCTGTAGGGGGCCAAAGAAGGGGACCCGGCATAAGCCCGAAAGAAGAGAAAACCCAGTACGGCCCAGGCGAGAAAATGGAGAACCTTATCCAGCATGGGCACTTCCGGCGCCAGGTCTGGAAGCGGCCCGGATGATTCAATGAATATCAGCAGGCAAAGGCCGACGACCGGTAACCAGTGAGAAATAAAACGCTTAATCGCCGGAAACCTCCGAACTCTCAAATATTTCCGGAAATATTTCCGGCTCCAAGGAACGGCTTTGAATGTGTTGCAGGGTGCGTTTCACAAAAACATCCCGTGCAATGCCGTGATGAACCTTGCCGGCCAATGTTCGTACAGAGAAGGTACCCGATTCTTTCTCCTTGGGACCAAGGGTCAGGATCAGTGGGATGTATTGAAGCTGAGCATCGCGCACTTTTCGGTTGAGGCTCTCGGAGCGATCATCAACTTCGACGCGCAGTCCGGACCCTTGAAGCGAGGCGGCCACGTCTCTGGCCCAGGGGGCCAAATCATCGTTGATCGGCAACAAGATCACCTGTACCGGAGCCAGCCAGAGGGGAAATTTACCGGCAAAATGTTCGATCAATATCCCGAAAAAGCGTTCGATTGATCCGTAAATCGTGCGATGGATCATGATGGGACGATGTTTCTCATTATCCGCCCCGATATAGGCCAGATCGAACCTTTCCGGCAGGGACATGTCCAGTTGAATCGTACCGCATTGCCAGGTTCGGCCAAGGGCGTCTTTAATGTGAACATCGATTTTCGGCCCGTAAAAAGCCCCATCACCCTCGTTTAGCTGGTACGCCTGTCCGTAGGCGTCCAGGGCCGCGCGCAGCCCTTCGGTGGCGATTTCCCATTGGGCGTCAGAGCCGATAGACTTTTCCGGGCGGGTAGACAACTCCAGGTGAAAGCCCAAGCCAAAAGTGCTGTAAATCCGGTTGACCAGCTCAAGGGCCCCGACGATTTCCCCTTTAATCAGGTCCGGTGTCATGAAGATATGGGCGTCGTCCTGATGAAAGGCGCGCACCCGAAACAGACCGGACAGGACCCCGCTTAACTCATGGCGATGCACCAGGCCGATTTCGGCGGCCCGAATGGGCAGGTCCCGATAGGAGTGCGGCTGGGTTTTAAATATCAGCATTCCGCCCGGGCAGTTCATCGGTTTTATGGCGTAATCGTCTTCATCGATTTCGGAAAAGTACATGTTTTCGCGGTAATTTTCCCAATGTCCGCTCTGTTCCCACAGATTGCGTTTTAAAATGATGGGCGTTTTGGTCTCAACATAACCTGCCGCAATATGCTCCTCGCGCCAATAGTCGATCAGCGTATTCCAAACAGCCATGCCTTTGGCGTGAAAAAATGGCATCCCAGGTGCGGCATCGTGAAAACTGAACAGGTTCAGCGTGTTGCCGATTTTCCGGTGGTTGCGTTTTTTAGCCTCTTCGATGAACTTCAGATGTTTTTTAAGCTCTTTTTTGTCAAAGAAGGCGGTTCCGTAAATACGCTGCAGCTGTTCCCGACTCTGGTCGGCCCGCCAATAGGCCCCGGAAACCTTCATGAGTTTAAAGGCTCGAATAAAACCGGTATGGGGTACATGGGGGCCCCGACAAAGATCGGTAAAGTCGCCCTGCTCGTAAAAAGAGATGGTGCCATCTTCAAGACCGGAGATCATTTCGATCTTGTAGGGTTCCTCTTTATAGAACGTCAAAGCTTGATCTTTGGCGACCTCTTTGCGGACGATGGGAAGTTTGGCCTTGACGATTTTTTTCATCTCGGCTTCGATTTTAGCAAAATCGTCTTTTGAAACCGGCGGCATGTCGATGTCGTAGTAAAATCCGTCTTCCACCACTGGCCCAATGGTGAGCTTGGCATCTTTATAGAGATTTAAAATGGCCTGGGCCATGACATGCGCGGCACTGTGGCGCATAATTTCAAGGCCTTCGGGGTCCCGGGTGGTGATCAACCGAACGGTGGTGTCGTGATCGATAGGATAATCCATATCGACGATCGTACCGTTTACGGCCACCGCCAGGGCATTTCGTGCCAGGCCCTCAGAGATACTTTTTGCAATTTCGTGGCCCGATACGGGCAGGTCAAACTGTTTTACGCTTCCGTCTGGAAATGTTAAGGAGATCATGTTTTTCGCCAGTTATAGTATTAATTATGATAAAGGTTGATCGAAAACTTCTAATAAAGGTTAGAAATTAAAGCATTTATAGTTTGCGGTCAAGGAAAAAGGCTTGGGTGACCGATGGAAACGATGCGAGTGTTATGACAAAATATAAATACATATCTAGTAAAAAGGATTTAGAGGAAGTTGTCCGACTTCTGGACGGTTCCCAGGCGGTGGCGGTGGACCTGGAAGCCGATTCCATGTTCCATTACCAAGAAAAGGTGTGTCTGATTCAGATGGCTCAAAATGATCATCGTTGGGCGATTGACCCGCTGATGGTTAAAGATTTGTCACCGCTGGCACCCCTATTCGCCGATGAATCTGTTGAAAAAATTTTTCATGGGGCCGATTATGATGTCCGCTCGTTGTATCGGGATTTTAAGATCAGAATAAACAACCTGTTCGATACCGAGCTGGCTTGCCGATTTCTTGGAATGGCGCAATCTGGCTTGGGTCATGTATTGTCCGAGCGGTTTCAGGTTCAAGTGGATAAAAAATTCCAGAGAAAGGACTGGTCCAAACGCCCCCTGCCCGATGAGATGCTCGAATATGCCATGGGCGATGTGGCGCATCTTGTTGAATTGGCCGGCATGCTGAAAAAAGAGCTTAAGACCGCCCGGCGATACGAATGGGTTAAAGAGGAGTGCCGGCTGTTGAGTGGCGTGCGGCCGGCGGATCGGGAACTGCAGCCGTTTTTTTTAAAGTTTTCCGGTGCCGGAAAACTTGACCGGCGAAGCTTGGCGGTGTTGGAGGCGCTTTTGGTCGTCCGTGATGAAATGGCCCAAAAAAAGGATCGGCCGGCATTTAAGATCATGGGCAACCATACGTTGCTTCAATTGGCCTTGAAAAAACCGGCATCCCCTCTAGCGTTGAAACAGATGCGGGTCATGAGTGACAGGCAAATAGCCATGTATGCCGACGAGGTGCTGAAGGCGATTGATGACGGTATGCGCTTGTCAGCGACGGCACTTCCGGCCTATCCGCGACACAATCGTCCCAGGTTAAGCACCAAGCAGGCGAAACGAATGAAGGCGCTGAAGGCCTGTCGGGAAACCCTTGCCGAGAAGTTTGCCCTGCCCCCCGGATTGCTTTTCAATAACGCCCTGATCGGCGCCATCGCGGCCTCAAACCCATCGGACACGGCGCAATTGACAGCCATAGACGGCATCCGCACCTGGCAGGTAAACGCATTGGGTGATGCGTTGCTGAGCGTGTTGAACGGGAATTCGTCGAGAGGTAATCCGGCAAGCAGCAACCCCAGATAAACAATAAGTATAAACAATTAAGGATGAATAATGGACGAAAAAAAATCGAAACCTTTGGCCGGGTATCAGAAAAAATACTTGCGCGGGCTGGCTCACGCTTTAAAACCGGTGGTGATGGTGGGCCAAAAGGGGATAACCCCTGCGCTGACAAAAACCGTTGAAGAGGCACTTACCGCCCATGAGTTGATCAAGGTTCGTTTCATCGAATCCAAAGAGCGGGAGCAAAAAGAAAATATCATCAACGAAATAACGTCCGCAACCCAATGTGAAATTGCCGGTACGATCGGCCACACGGCGATCCTCTATCGACCACACCCGGACGAGGATAAGCGGCGAATTGTTTTGCCCATAAAATAGTTAAACGAGAAAAGGGGTGGCTTAATATGGAGCAGTCCTGCCAATTTAATTCGGATGGTTTACGCATCGACGCTCTGGTGGAGACCCAGTCATCTTCATCTCAAAAAGGGATTGTGATCACCCACCCCCACCCGCTCTATGGCGGCGACATGCACAACCCCGTGGTAGATACCATTCGCAAGGTGTACCGGCAAAAGGGATTTGCTACCCTGCGGTTTAATTTTCGCGGTACCGGTAATAGTGAAGGGCGCTACGATGAAGGCCGGGGCGAACAGGCCGACGTTATCGCCGCGGTAGAGACCCTTCGCAATGACGGCATCCAAGAGATTCATTTGGCAGGGTATTCCTTTGGCGCCTGGGTTAACGTCCGGGCGGTATCCGCCGGGTTGAATGTTGAGCAGATGGTGATGGTTTCTCCGCCTGTCTCCATGATTGCGTTCGATGATATCGGCCCCATAGACAGCCTGGCCTTGGTGGTCACCGGCGGCAGGGATGATATCGCGCCGCCGGCTGAAATCGAAAAAGGACTCAAAGCTTGGAACCCGTCCACCCGCTTTGAAATTGTCAAATCAGCCGATCATTTCTACGGCGGTTGTCTGGACCAGCTCGAAGCTGTCTTGGGTTAATTTAATATCGGAAAAAAGCAATTACCGGATCCCCAAATTTAATCTTCTATTTTATAGGTGACCGATAATTTTAGGTCTTTTCGAAGCGTGTGATAGACTGAGCAATACTTTTCTTGGGAGAGCGAAATGGCCCGCTCAATTTTTTTTGGCGAGATCCCCTCTCCACTCACATGAATCGTGATATCCATTGATTTATAATATTGGGGCGGGTCAGGCATTCTTTCCCCGTCAAACTCGGCTTCATACGATGTGATCGTACATCGCATTTTACGGAGCATGTGCACCACGTCAATGGAGAGGCACCCCACTACACTCATCAGCAACGTCTCCGTGGGGGTGCAACCCATTTCATAGGCCACATCATACTCCACCTCATAGCCCCGCTGGGTCGTTCCTAAAAAATAAAGATCTTTTTCGAGTTTCAATCGCCCCTTATTTACAGGCAAAATGGTTTTTTTATATTCACCGAGTTCGGATTTCATACCTTGCATGGTTGCGTCGTTATCCTGTGTCATATTTCATCTCCGTGTTGTTAGTATCTCCAGACGATAGATCTCTTTTTTGATAACATTCAGACAAGTTATTAAACTTATTATGGCCTTGTTACGAAATTTAATCCACCGTTTATGGATAGGCAATATAAGGTTTTTTTCCTACTCCAGAAATGAAGCCGATGCAGCGTCGATGGATTATAGGCCAAAAGTTCCTGGTCCACGATATGCTCTGCGATTTTACCCTGGTAAACAGAAACAATATCTTTTGCATCAAACAGATTTTTTTGAAATCAACCAAAATAATTCAGCAGGCCGATATCGAGCACTTGAAGCTTCGGAAATTCCCTCAAATTGGGTTGGAGTGGCAGTTCAACGGATGATGGGGGATTTAAAAGATTGATGAACATTGCTTTTTCAAATAGTTTTAGCGTCTCCCCTGTCTCCCTTGATTGATAAAGAGTTCAATGTGATGGACTCAAAGGAACGATTCCGTAGATATCGTCGGTTTTTGTATGAAAAGGCAAATAATTTACTGATACATTTGCATATTACCACTCAAATGCCCCATCGGAATGAGCAATTATATTTTGATAGTTATATATATCAAACGTCACTTCTGCAAAATCGTGACCTAAAACATCCAATATAAAACCAGCATTTGCTTCTACCCCATAATAGAGAGTCCACCAAGGGTCCGCCTTTAGGTCAACATCTGCTTCAATATAGGTGTCTAAATTTGCAGTTGGGCCGGTAATATCATAAATTAAAAGTTCCAAAAAAGGTCCTGTAGAAATTTTAACTTCACCAGTAGCATCAAAATTTGGCGGGATCCAATCTACGACAGGGACGATATCTTTTATAGAATACCAATGATGATTAGAGTAACCCTGCTTTTTCTTGTAAGTGAGGCCTATCTTCGATGAAAGATCTTCAGTACATCCCATACTTATTCCAGCGGTTACTTCACCATAACCGCCTACTATAAAACTAAGCTTTGGTACTATAATCACTGGTATTATACCCACTTGGATATCTATAGGAGAGAAGGAATACTCAGCTAAAGTAACTTCTTTGTTGATTTGACCGGATTTCGTAGCGGAAAGTGAAACCTGGCCACTTTCCCTCGGTTCTATATAAAAATAAGTATGTCCCAGAACGGTTTTATGAGCGACACATTGGCCCAAAACATGACGTATACATATCTTATTAAAACTCAATTTAAAATGAAACTCAAGGGACATATCGAGGTGTCCATTTAGAGTGACACCCTCTTTAAGAACAACTTCGTTAAAGTTCACATGAAAATCGAGCCCTTCAGAATTAGCGGCAAGCTCATTTGAATTAATCATAATATCACTTTTTTGTGAAAGTGATACACCATCTTTTTCGTATAATATACGGATCACATCACTGCCGTCTACGTTCTTTTCGGTTTTGTCTAAAATAGGGAGCGGTTTTAATTTCATTGAATGAGTAATTTCAAGATCTTCAAATATGTCATCTAATGCTGCCTGTGACGAGACAATCTTTGTTTTATCATCATGCTCATATATCGCTTCAATCTTACGCATCAATCCATTTGGAAACTGATCAGTTCGACCAAATACTATGGCTTGTCCAACTTGAGGGTCATAGGCACCCTTTTGAAGCATCAAAATATGTTTCCCTTCTTCCTCACCGCCGGGTTCCCCATAATAGTGAGAATGTAGATGCTCTTCTTTTACAACATTCGGGAACTGACGAACCGTGCCGATGGCACTATTGTCAATAGGCTCCTCTGTTGCTGTTTCTATATCACCATCTCCACATCCGCTAAACAGTAGAAGTGCTACTACGAGTGTCCCGAATATCATTTGTTTGATCATAATTTCCTCCAATATAAAAATTTCACAAAATTTTGGCCAGTATCATAGATACGATACGTAATTATCAGTTTAATTCGGGGCCGGCTTAATTGCCTGCATTCCATATAAATTAATAGAATAGGTTTTTCAACCCGCTCCAATAATTAAGGATCATGTCACAAGAAATTCGTCACATATCAGCAAAGGAGGTATGCTATGGTAGCGAAAGCCCATTTTTCTGATGAGCAATGGCAGGTATTGCGCGATGCGCCCCATGCAATCGCTATTGCCGTGGTGTTGGCGGGAGCAAGCGGAATTTTTGGTAGCTTGAAGGAAGCGATGGCCTCGGCTGGTGCCATTGTGGATGCGTTGAAAGGGGATAATACACTTTTACACGATATCTGCGCGCGTGAGGAAATGAAAGCTGCCCAGAAATCCCTGCGCAGTGGCATCGAGATGCGCGACATTGAGACCCTTCGTGATCAACTGAAGAAATCGGCCATAGATAAAACTAAAGCTGCCGTTGGATTGCTCAACCAAAAGGGGTTTGATGAAGATCTTAAAGTATATCTATCTTTCTTGACCAGCATTGGGGAAAGGGTTGCCAAAGCAGCCAAGGAAGGCGGGTTTCTTGGTTTTGGCGGTGAACGGGTCAGTCGGGGAGAACGCGAAGTGCTGGCTCAGCTTAACAGGAAGATATCCGATGGAATTCAACTGGTTATCAGAAACGTAAGATGTTTTGTATTGCTGAACTGAAGGGATTCTTGGACACGTTAACCATTATTTGTTACACAAAAAACAAACCGATTGTTTGATTTACCGGACCAATTTAACCCGCTTCTTTTAAAAACCCGCTGGCATATTTATGAAGTACGCTTCCAATTAATGTTTGGTAAGGAATGCCCTCTCGTGCGGCTCTACTTTGTAAGGCGGAAAGATCGTTCTCTGAAATTCTGATATTGATTTTGCGGTTCTTTTTAAGTGTATTCTTGGCGATTATTTGGTAATCGGTTTGTAATTTAGATGGTTTTAACCTTCCATTTTCGTATAGTTCTAAAATTTCCTTTTCGTATTCATCGAGGATTATTTTTTTTTGTTTTTCAACCATTTTTTCCTCCAAGATATTTCTTAGTTGCCTTTCTGCTTGGTATAATTGTTTTAAGGAGATACCCTTCTTTATCTATAACAAATGGAACCAGGTAGGCATATCCTTCGACATCGACGATCATGAATTTTTTGGTTCGGATATTTTTTCTTGTTAGGATGATCCGTCTCAATCACCTTTGTGCCCGGATTTAATTCTTTGAACTATTTCTTCAAAGGTTATGTCTCTTTCCCGGGCAAGGATTTCATTTTTTTCCTTGTTCCATCTGAATATTTTCATAACAATTCCTGGTCCTCTGCCTGGAAAATGATCCAGCTCGACAATAGGACATTGTGGGTACAATGTCAATACTAGCGCTTCCGATAGCGGTGGTTTTGAGAAAAGGCCAACGAACTCTGGTCCTTGAGCTGAAATCTTCTACCGCTCCCAAGGTGTCAACGGGGTTTTGGCACACCCTTGATGACATTTCACCGGCTGCCGCTTGCGTGGTAGCATCGGTAAAAGAGTCCTTTCCGATAAAAGGTGGGGTTACAGTCGTGCCGCTTGGAGATGTCTTTTTAGGTATGAGCTAAAAATTTTATGCCGCCTTATCCAGACAAGTAATATCTTCGACACTAAGCACCCGGTCGATATCCAGAAGTATTTTCACTGCTTTTTCTATTTTGGCTATTCCCAGGATGTAATCCATGTTGAGGTTAGCGCCAAATGTGGGGGTGTTTTCAATTTCATTATCTTTGATATTTAAAACCTCTGATACCGCATCAACGACTATACCCATTGTAAGTGTGGTTTGGTGTGTGGTCCGTGTTTCAATGACAATAATACACGTTCGATCCGTATAACCAGCTTCCTCTATGCCGAAACGCATCCGCAGGTCCACTACCGGGATCACCTTGCCACGCAGATTGATGACACCCTTTACGTGTTCAGGCGTCTTGGGAACCACGGTGATCGACATCATACCAATAATCTCTCTGATCATTAAAATACCGATTCCATATTCTTCACCAGCCAAAGAAAAAGTTAAATACTTGCCTTCAAAATTCGCCCTGACTTTAGCAGTATCTTTTTTCGTTTCTTTTTGTTCCGTCATTTTTTATACTCCATAATCTTCAAAAGCTTTCCGGATTCGAGGTGAACCATTCCCTGTCTTTAGCCATTGTAGCACTTTGCCGGGCAGCCCGAGTTAAAAGTATTACGGGTCTACATTTTCAGTGAAAGCCTGAATTATCAGGCTTTCGCTGAAAATGCTTTGAACAAGCGGGATCCGTTTTCATAAAAGATCCGCCTGGGAGGGCCTAGAAATCCTTAAAAACGTCATCGTCCAACGGCAGGATTTGTTCGACTGATGCTTCTTTTGATTGATGAGCCGGTACTTTTCTTATCTTTCCGGCCAGGCCTGCCAATTTTATATGGTTTGCGGTGGGTCGAGACTTAATCATCGTTGAAGAATTTTGCCTTCTGCCATTGCCGTTACCGCCAATCATATCGGCAAGGTTGTTCACAAATGCCATAATCTGTTCCGACTGAGCATTCATTTCCTCTGAGGCACTAGCGTTTTCTTCGGCGTTAGAAGCATTTTGCTGGACCACTTTGTCCATTTCAATTACGGAAGTATTGATCTGCTCAATGCCTTGGGCTTGTTCGCTGGATGCAGCTGCTATCTCCGAAACCAGTTCACCGACTTTTGTTGAGCTTTGGGCTACCTTGGTGAAAGCATCATTGGTCCTACTCACAATCTCCGATCCATCTTTTACCTTCTTTACAGTACCGTCTATCAGCCCGGCTGTATCTTTGGCAGCCTCAGCAGCCCGCATGGCAAGGTTTCTGACCTCATCAGCCACTACCGCAAATCCGGCGCCGGCCTCACCTGCCCGTGCAGCCTCAACCGCAGCGTTCAGTGCCAGTAGGTTGGTCTGAAAGGCAATCTCATCAATTGTCTTAATGATCTTGGAGGTTTTTTCGCTGGCTTTTGAGATATCCGACATCGACTCAATCAGTTCTCTCATGGAGTTGTTCGCCTGAGCCACTACCTGGTTTGATTCTCTCATGAGGCTGTCAGCCTCACTGGCATTCTCTGAATTTTGTTTGGTCATTGAGGACATTTCCTCCAATGAGGAGGAGGATTCTTCGATGGAGGCAGCCTGCTCTGATGATCCTTCAGCTAATTGCTGGCTGGAAACGGATATCTCACTAGAGGCGGATGCAACCTGATCGGCGCCATCTTTCAAGCCTCCAATGGCACGACCCAGGGGTTTGATTATGCTACGCGTTATGAAAAACGAGAGGATGGCTCCAAAAATAATTGCCGCTATACTTATGGCAATGACAAGCATATTGCTGCGATTATTGGATGCCACTAATTTTGGCCCCAAATCATCCTGAACGGCTTTTATGGAAAGCTTTACGTCCTCAACATTTTTTGCAATGGCCGGCCCGATGTGATCCAGGGTGCCTGCGATGATTTCGTTCCGGTCGAAAATAACCTTTACTAAAGTGTTAAAGTTTTTTGAGTAGGTATTTTTTGCTTCGGCCACGACCAAAAGCATTTTTCGGCGTTGAATATTTTCCAACTCTCTATCTAAAATATTAAGCTGTTCCTGCATTTTTCCGAATTCTTGATTTACCCGGTCCGCTGATTTTTTATCATTTGTATCGAGGAACTTGGCCATGTATAGACGGCCTAGTAGCAGGTGCTTCATTGCCAGACCCGAGTGGAAGGCGGCCGTCATATCATTGTCGGCATCCGCTGAAGTCATAACTTCCGTTAAGGTTTTTTCCATGAGTGGGCCATTGACATTGAGTACCTGGTTTACAATTTGGTTACGTTGCTTTTTAAACTCGACGACCTTTTCAAAACCTGCATTATACTCATCAACTTCAGCATCCACTTTATCTATTTTTTCAGCCCGTTCAACATTTTGAATTTCCTTTTGCGCCTCTTCCAGAAAGCCCAACATCTTTTTGTAGTAATCCCCGTATTCACCGAGGTCTTTGTCGCTTCCCGTAATGAGGAAGTCCTTGACGTTCATACGCACCATGAGCATGTCGGCATGGAGGTGTCCGGCAAGATTGGAGTCACGCGCCATCTCGCGATATTGTGAAAAACCTTTGGATGCTCCAGTCAAGGCATAGAAGGCAATACCCCCCACCACTGCCAATAAAATAAGAACCGATGAAAATCCTAAGCTTATTTTTTTCCCTACCGTCATTTTTTTAATCATTGGGTATCCTTTTCACAGATAGTGTTATATTATTGTTTACCTTTTAGATTGTACCTACTGGCATCAGTTATCGTCTTTTTCTTAAAAAACTAAAGAAATTTATTTTTTAATGATCGGCTTTCGTTGCGATACGGACTATTACCTTAGCGAATAGCATGCCACTTTGTTATTCAGTCATCTAAATAGGGCTATATCTGATTTCACCGTGATTTGGCGTATGTGAAAAGAATGGTGAACGGTGTTGCAGTTTACATGTTTTGAAAGGTAGGATAGGTGATAACTATCTAATATTTTAAGTTTTCAGGCAGTGTTACAAAATGCAATACTGTTACGATTTATCACACCCTTTTGGAAAGGGATTCGGCGGCGATACCCGCAACAATTGCCTAAACCGGTGTCGGAAAAAATCCGTTACACGGTTTCCATCGCTTTAATTTGTCGAAGGAGCCGTTGCCGGGAGATACCTAACATACGGGCTGCCATGGTCCGATTGTCGTCAGAACGTTTTAAGGCTTCTTTGATCAGCATCCGGCCGGCATGGGCAAGCGTGGGCAAAGGGGTTTGGTCCTGGCGCCAAAATGATTCATCCGTACTTTGTGGTAGCGGAACAATCCCGCTGTTTGAAATCTCATTGTCGATGTGCACTTTAAAGCGTTCCATTGAAATTTTTTTTGACTGATGGGCCGCAACGGCATCATATACCATGCCCTTTAGCTCCCGTATATTTCCGGGGTAGTGATAATTTTTCAGAAGCGTTATCAGCTCAATTGGGTAGGTCGGTTTCTTTTTTCTGAAATTCATGGCAGCTTCTTTAAAAAAATGTTCTAAAAGAAGGGGAAGATCATCTAATCTTTCCCGCAGTGGTGGAATATCGATCTGGTGAGATGTTAGCCTAAAATAAAGGTCTTTCCGAAACAGGCCGTTTTTCAAAGCCTGTTGAAGATCAATATTTGTGGCAACGATAATCTGGGCATCGGTCGACTCCGGTTGATCAACGCCCAGAGGATAGTATTCCCGCTCCTGAATCAGTCGAAGCAGTTTCACTTGCGCTTCGGCGGCCAACTCACCAATTTCATCCAGAAAAAGAGCGCCCCCGGCCGCCCTTTCAATTAACCCACGGCGATTGGCATCCGCCCCTGTAAAAGCCCCCTTGCGGTGTCCGAAAAGTGTATCCGAAAAAGCCTGATCATCGATTCCGGCCACATTCACCGGCACAAAATCTCCGCTGCAACCGCTCAACGCGTGGAGCGCCTTGGCTATCAGTTCTTTTCCCACGCCACTCTCACCCGTTATCAAAATAGGCTGAGAACTTTTAGCGATGGCTTCAGTATATTGAAATAGTGACCACATGCGATCATTGCCGGTAACGATGTCAGAAAAGACGCCAGGATGCTCTAACTTACCTGTCAGAAATCGCTCTTTCATTTTCTTGTTTTCATTGCCAAGTTCTCTGATTTGAATCGCGCGCATCACGCCGGAAATTAACCGGCGCCTTTCAACCGGCTTCACCATATAATCGAAGGCACCCTTGGTCATACAACGAACCGCATTTTCCAAAACATTGTTGCCGGTAACGATTATAACCGGTATCTGGGGATATTCCGCCTGAATTTTGGGAAGCAGCTCATCTCCTGAAATATGAGGCATGGATAGGTCCAGCAGGATAACCGTTACCTTTTGCTTGGAAAGCAACGTCATGACATCTCTGGCGTCCCGGCATGAGATCACATGGTTTAGTCCGGCCGAGCGCAGAATATCGTGAACACTCGTGATAATCGCCATATTATCGTCAATAACCAAAACAGGATCTATAGGAAAAGGATTTTGAGCCACAATTCTCCCTAATATTTTTTTTACTTTATAAATCTCATCGTGCCCGGAAATAAGATTTTTCACATCTTACAACGAAGGATTTTCCTGATGTCCCGGAATTATAAGCATCGAATAGAAGGAGACCCATTAGTATGGGTTAAAATAACGTAATCGATTTAAAAAAGCCAGAACCGTTTTTGGAAAAAAATGATGTTTTCCTTGAGGCCTTCAATGTTGGAATAGGTGTTCAGCGTTTCAACTCTCAGGGCATCGTCGAGCGTGAGGCCAAATTTGTCCGTGATGATCCTTTTAGATTGCCCCTCGGCTTTGAGTTTGATAAACGCATCTCTATGGAGAGCACCGCAAAACATCAAACCTGTGCCCAATGCGGCACCTGCTGCCGGAAAAATAGTCCTGGGTTGCACATTGAGGACTTGCCTCTGGTGGAAAAGGGCCTGATCCCGTTGGCCCATCTTTACACGATTCGTGCCGGTGAATTGGCCCGTGACAATGTGCGTGGTGGGTTGGTACCTGTACCGGCTGATGTTATTAAAATAAAGGGAAAAGTCGGCTCCTGGGCATGCATTTATCTGGATGATGGGCAAAATTCCTGCGGCATTTATCAGCACCGACCTGCCGAATGCCGCGTCTTGGAATGCTGGGACACCCGCGCTATTGAAATGCTTTACGCAGAGAATCGTTTAGATCGCAAAACCGTTTTGCAGCAGCAACCTGAGCTTTGGGAGCTGGTCCGGGATCACCAAGAGCGGTGTGACTATAAACGGTTAAAGGATTTGATCAGCCGACTGGAAACATCTCATCACAAAGAAGTGCTAAAGGACCTCTCTGAAATCATCCATTACGACCGCAACATCCGTTCGCTTTTGGCGGAAAAAGCCAAGATCGACCCGGCTATATGCGATTTCCTGTTCGGCCGCCCCCTTACCATAACCCTGACAGGGTACGGCATTCGAATCAAAGAGACCGACCAGGGGAAGTTGATCATCACGCCTCAATACGACAAATCCACGACGTCTTGACATTGATTTTTACGTATCAAGGTCGATGGATATCGTGGAATTGGGCTACGCTCATAAAACGATTAGGGTATTTTTGCAGGTCACCGCAAAAATACCCATTCGGATAAACCCTATTGTGATGAAATCATCACACGGATAAGGGATGTGACGGGTGGATAGACATAACCGTCATTGACCTGACTGACCAGTCGAACAGGCCCGTTTTCATCCGGACCGGTGTTGGGTCCGCTTTGGCGGGGTGCTTGATTGGGGCCTACCCCCGGTTCTTCGTTAACTTCCGTACCGGCATCCCAAAGCATGATTTGCGCGGTAATATCCCCATTGAGAGGCGTATTGTCATTAAACAATGCCAACCCTCTATCCGAAGGCGCAAAAAACAGATCGTTGGATTGAACCAACATGGTCGCAAATGAAACGCGGTCACCCTGCGAAGCTGTAAAAGAAAATTCGTACATTTCGCCGGATCCCGGAAGCAAGGGCCCTGGGCCGCCGGCGTTTGTGGGGGTATTAAATACACCATGTTCGGATACATTGGCATGATTGGCCAAATTTCCATCTAACATCGAAGGGTCGCCATCTTCGGCAATCGCCTCCAGTCCCTCACCGAAATCGTTTTGTCCCGATTGGAATAGCACATAAGGTGTTGTGTGGACCGCAAAAGGCCCTGGTGCAAGGGGTGTCGGTAATGGGGACGAATCAGAAATGTTTTCGATCAGAATCGTAAATGTTCGGGTGAGACCATTATCATCATCGTCATCACCACATCCTACCAACAATAATACTACCGATAAAATAGTTGCTAACAGTATAGCCTTGTTTTTCATTGTTGAATCCTCCCTTCCCTTAATTATGAGTGTCTGCCAGATGTAATTAAGACCCGATGTAATTAAGAGTAGGATATGGATTTAAAGATTGGTTAAAGCTCGTGTAAAGTTTTGGTAAAGAAATGGATATTGGAGGGGTGCTGACAACCGGTGTTTTCAATTCAAAGGAGACTTCTTTTTTCACTCAAAACGGTCAAAAGGCGGCTGATTTAGGTAACGTACCAGACAGGCCATCAGATGGGGACATTTTTCACCGCTGTCAGGGGCGCCATGGGTTTGTAAATATTTCAATCCGGACTCGATTTTGACTTCCGTCAATCCATTTTGAATCATCGCATAATATAAACCACGCTCCATCTGGCGGATGGGTTGTTTCCCTATTCCGTCAATATAGGCACGGATAAAGACGCGCTTCGGTGGCGGCAGGAAATGATAACCGAAATACTCTTCCTGTGATCGATCAATGGATCTAATCTGGGATAGTCTGTTTTCCATGTTATCCACTAGCCTGTCGCCTTGGGGCAGGTCATATGGATAATTACTTATGGCCTCTGCCACAAAGGCAATGACCCATTCATTAATTCGGTCGTCCTGATCTAGTATCGTTTTAATTATTTCTTGGATATAGGGAATACTAAATTTGCTTTCTGCTATGGTTTTTGCAGAAAAGATCAGAATCATTTGGTCGATTCGCGGGTTAGTATTCCTCTTGTGGATCAATTGGTAGAGTAATTGATCCATTTTAGGAATGGGATGCACGGATTGGTTGATCATCTGATGGACCCGCATCAAAGTGTCGTAGTCCATTGTCGATCCACCCTTATCCAGAATTAATTTGATGGCCCGGTGTGTTGCTATTCCTGCATTGTTGGTTCGTGATTGCATCTCTATGGAGGATTCCGAGGCTGTTACGCATCCTCCGAGTAGCCAAGCAGGCAGTGCGGCAATGATAAAAATTTGGATGATATATAATATAGCTTTACCGCCCATATTTAATTCAGAGGCTATTTTTGTTTACGAGTGATGGGTATTCCTTGATATTTATAATGTAGTTACTTTTTATGGTTTTAAAAATGCCCACCGATCACAACTCATCGGTGGGCAAGCTGGGTGTTTTATCCTGTGAATGTGCAGGACTATTTAATAGCCGATGGGCTGCAGAGATGCTGCTCTTCCGTGGCTACCCGGCCGCAGCCATCGCAGACAAACTTCATCTCTGCCATTTTGTCTTTACACATATGTTTGGGGTTAACGTCGGTTGTGCCGCAGAAACTACATTTTTCGGTATCATCACATGGGTTGCAAAGGTGGCCGGGCGCCTCAGCGACGGCACCACAGTTTTGACATGTATGGGCCATGTTATCGCTCCTTTCTGCTACTCAGGTCAATGGACCTGATGATTGTTTTGCGTTGTACTATAAAGATGTAGCCCGGAATCTGAAAGTCAACCCGTCCCATCGGCCGTCTGAGGAAAGAATGTATCCTATCCCCATAGCATCTCCCTTTAGCATCGATGCCACTGCGCGCACAAAAGCGAAATCGTTTTTGTTCAAGTTGAAAGGGGCAAACATGGCCGGCGATCGACCCGGAAATGCGACCTCAATGGCTAAAGCTTCTCTATTCCCTGTTATCAATGAGTTCGATGAGTTTATTTAGCTGGGGTTTGGCGACATACCCATCGGCACCCACATCTTCACATTTAGCGATCATCTGTTTATTGATCAGACTTGAGAAAACAATGACCCGAATGTGGGAAAAATCCGGTGAGGCTTTCAGCTTCTTGCACAGGGTCAGGCCGTCCATTTTGGGCATTTCGATATCAGTGATAACTAAATCCGGCAGGCGCCCTTCCGATTTACCGGCCAAAATGGATTCCATTCGCTCCAGAGCCTCATTGCCGTTAGTGAACGTTTCCAATTTATTGAGACCAACTTTGTTCAAGGCGTTGACCACGTGTTTGCGGATTGGGGATGAATCTTCCGCAAAAAAGATCTGTATCTCCTGCCGTTTTTCGGTATCTTCGGCATTTTGATAGGATTTTTGGACTTCTTCAAACGAGAGATGAGGAAAAAATAGGGTTAAGATTTTTTCCATGTCCAAAACGAGAACATCCTCACCATCAATTTCAACCGAACCGGTTATGTTGACATCATAGGTGTTAAAAACCGGGTCGGCGGGTGCATACTCATTCCAACTCAGACGATGTATTTGGCGGACTTCGTCAACTTTGAACCCGGTTACCTTGTTATTAAACTCGGTTACGATTACGATGGCACGCTCATTTTCCTGAAGGGCAGGTATGCCCAGGAAATGCCCCAAATCGATCAATGGAATAGAGCTGCTTCGATATATCAACATCCCCAACATGCTCGGCGGTGTTTGCGGCAGAGTGGTCACCTGATCGGCGCTGTACTGTATGATCGCTTGTACCTTAGCGACATTTAGACCAAAAATCTGCCCATTTAGAGAGACGCTCAAAAGCTCCATCTCATTCGTACCGCTTTCTAATAATATACTGTGTTCGGTGGCCATAGGTTTTCTCCTGAATCGAATTTTAAAATACCTACAGTTGTTTATCGGTCAACCGTGATAAGACTTTAGGTTGAAATGAAAATTTAAATGGGGTCGGGATGGCCGGGCTTTAAAATTAGCTTGAATTAACCCTGTTGATTGGCCGGACCACGGTTTTAGAAAACACCACGGAGAGGGAGCGGTATCGATTAGATATCATATCCTGAACTGTGCTATAAACGAAACCGATGCTTTTCTCGGTGCGTTTCTTGGCGCCTTATCTCAAAAATTAGGATACAAAAATGGATTCGTATATCAAGATAACGGTATTGGAGAATTCAATCGAAGCCCAGCTCATCGAGTCTATTTTAAATGAGAAAGAGATGCCGTATCGAATCAGATCATTTCATGATACGGCCTACGATGGTCTCTTTCAGATGCAAAAGGGGTGGGGCGAATTATTTGCACCATCTTCATTTAAAGAAGAAATTCTTGAGATTGTCGATATCATCAGGTCCGAATAACTCAAATGCCACCTGTTGCCGGGTTGTTATCATCGCCCTCCTTCCGCGTGTGATACCGAAAAAACTAAAGTTTACCGCTTAAATACCGATACTACGTTTAATGTAATCTTGTTTGGTTTGGTCGGGTCTGAGCCGATAATGGTTACGGCGGTGCCTTTTTATTAGCGGTGTAACGCTTACCTCAAATGCCGGGAGCCTGCCATTCAATTTTTTAATTCTATACAAATCGTATCTCAAAGAAAGGTTTGAACATGTCGACACCGGTCCGCAAAAGAACAAAAATGAAGCTGCAACACAAATTATTGTTGGTCAATCTTACCTATGTTGTTTTGATTATTGCAGGAATTGGCTTGTATTGGAGATCGACGCATATGATTCGCGACCTGGATCAAAATCAAGTCCGACTCAATCAACTGTCTGCCCAAGCTAGCGAACTTTCCAGCGGTATTCGCGATTTTTTTATGAACACAATGCCCGTTGAAGCGTTGAAACAAACACTCACAGATTTTGCCGGCCAAACGGAAGATTTCGGATTTAAAGCCCCAGTGGGAGAGCTTTTAAAAGAATTGCAGCAGATTGATATGGCACGAAAACACAATCTCGCCATCGAAATGGAAATCAATACATTAGCTCAGACGTCCATTGAAACCTCCAACGGTTATATCAAAACGGTCAGTGAAAAGTTGGCCGACGATAACAGCCGCCAGCAGGTTTCAACGTTGGAACGTCTGGTCATCATCGGCGCCAACATCAACACCAGCGCAAATTATGAGATACTCGTTCGTTTCGGCAATTTGAAGCAAGATCTGTCGGTCAAAGCGGAAATGTTACAATTCCTGGAGACTATTCTCGCCAATGTCGCCAATGATGTAGAGCGTTTGAAAAGCACCCCATTTGCCCAATTGCCGGTTAAAGCCATGGAGGCCAATTCGCGTATCAAAGTGTTGACAGAGGCGTTTATCGCCAATACGGAGACGTCCCTGGCCATACAGACCCAAGTTTATAAACGTTTTGACACGATTTTGGCCGGTATTATTGAAACGACGAGTGCCGGCACGGCGAATGTGTTTACCGGGGTGCGCAACAACTTTCGTAATCTGGTGATCGGCATTCTTGTCGTATCCATAGTGGGTATGCTGATCGGCTTAAAATTTGCCCGTTCCCTCTCCAGCTCTCTTGGCGGGATCACTCAAAATCTCTCCCAAGCGGCGGAAGAAGTGGATACGGTTTCCAGCCACGTGGCCCAATCGAGTAATGATATGGCCAGCGGCGCTTCGGAACAGGCAGCCAGTGTAGAGGAAGTTTCCGCTTCGTTGGAGCAGATAGCGGCCATGACAAACCAAAATGCAGATGCCACCCGTGCCGTAGAAACCCTGATGACCCAAGAGGCCGGCACCAATTTCCAGAAGATTCAAGAAGGTATGCAGGTGATGCAGAAAAACATTGAGGAAACCGTCGAGGCCTCTGAAAAAACCGCTAAAATTATAAAGACCATTGACGAAATCGCCTTTCAGACAAATTTGCTGGCCCTGAATGCAGCCGTGGAAGCCGCTCGGGCCGGTGAGGAGGGAAAAGGGTTCGCGGTGGTGGCGGAAGAAGTGCGCAACCTGGCCCAACGTAGCGCCGTTGCCGCCCAGGACACCCAGGAGCTGATCCGTAATTCGACCCAAAAAGCGCATGAAAGCAAGGAATTGTTCACCCGTGTCTCCACGGCCATGAATGAAAATGCTGATATCGCCCAGCGTGTGACGCAATTGGTTTCCGAAGTATCACAGGCCGGCAATGAACAGGCTCAGGGAATCGCGGAAATCAACGAGGCCATCAATCAAGTGGATCAGGTCACCCAATCTAACGCCGCCAGCAGTGAAGAAGCCGCCTCGGCCAGCGTGGAACTGTCCGAGCAGTCCCGCTTGCTGAACACAATGATTCAGGATTTGGCCCATCTCGTGGGCATTACCATGGAGCCTAAAATGGGTTTTCCCGAAACCAAAGAGCCGGCATCACATTCGAATGCATCCCGGGAGGCATCAACGTCGAATCATTTAAATCGAGTGGGCAAAGATGTGAGGAACCATCAATTGGCTATTTGATGGGTACACCAGATGGTCTTTATGGCTGGACGCCACCTAACCGGCATTGGCAGAATACCGTAGTCCCTCATGCGGTTGATGATATAATCCGCTTGGCCGGCGGCAGGTTCAAGGGTGTTTCGGTCCGTCACCAACTCCACGCCAGCATAGAGACCCAGCCCGCGAACATCACCCACCAGCGGATATTTTTCTGCTAACGGTTTTAGTTTTTTCAATAGATAATTCCCTGTGGCAAGTGCATTTTCCTGAAGATGTTCCTGCTCAATGACATCCAGTACCGCCATGCCGATGGCGCATGAGACCGGGTTGCCACCGAACGTGTTGAAGTATTCCATCCCTTTATTGAATGCGGTGGCAATTTCCGGCGTGGTTACAACGACGGCCAAGGGATGACCGTTGCCGATGGGTTTACCTAAGGTAACGATGTCCGGTACGACGCCCTGGGTTTATAACGCCCAAAAATGGGACCCAACCCGGCCGAACCCCACCTGGACTTCGTCGGCGATACACAGGCCACCCGCATCGCGCACCTTTTTAAAAGCCGCCGCCATATAGTTTTCCGGTAAGATGACCTGTCCGCCGCACCCCAGCATGCTTTCGCAGATAAAGGCCGCCGGGCGCTTTCCTCGGGCCGTGATTTGGGTCACGACATCCCCCACCGAATCCGCCTGTAGTCGTGTGGGTGGGTGAAATTATGATTGATTTGAGTCGAAAAAGACTATTAAGGGTAGGGTAATTATCTATAATGGTTTGGGATTATTTGCTTTTAAGGATCTATGAAGTTATGGTGAAATCGATAGATATCAGAATGGGCATGGAGTAAAGCAGATGGCACAAAAATCACCTAAAATATTGGCCAACCCACCAAAAAAACATGAAAATCCTTCCTCGGCACCCGATACGGCCAACAAATTATTGGCTCAGAGCGAAGGTAGATATAATCGGATGCTCGAGAACCTTAAAGATGAGTTTATCTTTTTTGCGCATGATACCAACAAGACGTTTACAATCCTAAGCCCTTCCGTAATAAATGTTTTGGGGTATACGCCCGATGAATATAAAAAAAATATTGATGACCTGTGGACTGATCACCCTGTCAATGTCGAAGCCCGAAGACATACGGAGTTGAGTATTGAGGGAATTCGACAACCACCCTATGAGGTCGATGTTTTTCATAAAGATGGCTCTTCGCGGCGACTGGTGGTTATTGAAGCCCCAATTTTTAATGAGAATCACCAGGTGGCATTTGTAGAAGGAATGGCAAGAGATATCACCGAAAAGCGCAAGCTGGAGGAAAAGTTAGAAAAGTATCGAGAGCATTTGGAAGAGTTGGTTGAACAAAGAACCATTGAACTGAAAAATTCCCAGCAGCGTTTGCAGGAAATCATCGATTTTCTGCCGGACCCGACATATGTCGTTGATAATGACAAAATCATCATTGCGTGGAATAATGCCCTTGAAAAAATACTGGGAGTTCCCAAAAAAAAGGCAATGGGGCAACAATTCTATGAATTTATCCGGCCCTTCTATAATGACGGCGAGCCCTTGCTTATCGATCTTATAACCGTGGAACCCAACAATTCGATATTTAGAAATTTTAAGATTGCCAAGCAGGGAAATTTGCTTTTTTCGGAAAGATTTATCCCGTCAATGAATTCCGGAAAAGGTGGATATGCATGGATCACGGCTACCCCCATACTAAATGGGGATGGCGCACCTGTTGGTGCAATCGAGTCCATTCGAGATGTCACACATATCAAAAACGTTGAAAAAAGAGTCATTGAAAGCGAGCGCAAGCTGTCCACCTTAATGAATAATCTGCCCGGTATGGCCTATCGGCTGGTAAAAAATAAAAACTGGGTTATGGAATTTGTCAGTAATGGAAGCCGCCTGGTCACCGGACATGACCCTTCCTTTTTTATTGGAAAGCGCCTCAAAGAGTTTACACAATTGATTCATCCGGATGACAGGGACAGGGTTCCCACCGAAATATTTGACGCCATTACAAAGGTAAAAGAACCCTCCCAAACGGAATATCGTATTCTTGATTCCCGTGGTGAGATGAAATGGGTTTTTGACCGGGCGGAAGGGGTCCTTTTCGATGATGACCGGCTTGTTGCCATAGAGGGATTTATTACCGATTTTACGGCTTTTAAGCAGATGGAGCAGAAGCTTAGGGACGAAAATTTATATCTTCGATCAACGATTAAGGATCGATACAAATTTGACAATATCATCGGTAGCTGCCAGGCGATGCAAGATGTCTATGAGCTCATTTTAAAAGCTGCCGGAACCAATGACAGCGTTTTTATTTACGGGGAATCGGGAACAGGGAAAGAATTGGTCGCTCGGGCTATCCACAATGCTTCGGACCGAAGTGGTGGTAAGTTTGTCGTTGTGAATTGCGGCGCTATTCCCGAAAATCTCATAGAAAATGAATTTTTTGGTTCAAAAAAGGGCGCGTTTACCGGCTCGCACGTTGATAAAGAAGGTTATCTTGATGCGGCAGATGGTGGTACCCTTTTCCTTGATGAATTGGGTGAAGTCAGTTTGTCGCTCCAGGTAAAACTACTTCGTGCAATTGAAGGGGGGGGATACTCCCCGATTGGCAGCATGGAGGTGAAAAAGCCTGATTTACGGATTCTCGCAGCTTCAAATAAAGATTTGGTCGGGCTTGTAGAAAAGGGTCGTATAAGGGACGACTTTTTTTTCAGGATTCATGTTTTGCCCATTCATCTGCCCCCGCTAAGGGACCGGGGAGATGATATCTTTCTAATCATTGATGATTTTTTAAAAACCTACAGCAAAGCCAATGAGGTTGTAACGTTAGCTCCGCAAGATCTCATAACGCTGAAAAATTATCACTGGCCGGGAAATGTTCGCGAGCTGCAAAATGTTCTCCGCAGGTATAGCACACTTAAAAATCTTGATTTTTTAATGGTATCAACTGTGACGAATTCAACAACCAAAACAAACGCACATAATAAAAATACAAACGATAAAGCGATTCTTTTGCAAAAAGCGGTTGCAGAATTCGAGAAAAGCCACATCCAGAACATCCTGATTCAAAATCAGTGGCGCAAGGGAAGAAGCGCGGCATATTTAGGTCTTTCCAGGAAAACACTTTACAGAAAAATGAAAAAACATGGACTGTTGTAGTCCCATAATGGGTCTTATCTGACCCATCGCTTCCCGGGGCCACCCTGCGGGGCCTTGAGGGGAGATGTCTGATTTTTACGGGTCACTTATGACCCGTAATGCCCCCGGTGAGAATCATCACACGCCACCCCGAAAATTTTTAACCACCTGAAAAGAATAGTCTTTTTAGATTTCCCTCACACGGTATGATTATTGCTTTTAGGTTTACACTCCACGACACCTTATTATCCCATTGAAGGCGCAATCCATTTGCAATTTGAGAAGAAGCCGGTGTTCAGTATCGTTTATGGTCATTTTATCGTAATTACAGGGGAGGTAACATGTTAAAATTATTGAGGATTGATTTGGAAAAGCAGGGCTATATTTTCGAGGAATTAGCCTCTGAGTATGCAAACCTGGGAGGCCGATCGTTAAGTTCGCAAATTATCAACCTGGAAGTTGCACCCAAAGTGGATGCGCTGGATCCCCAAAATAAGCTGATATTTGCAGCCGGAATTCTGGCCGGAACCAATTTTCCGAACAGTAGTCGATTGTCGGTGGGTGCCAAGAGTCCTTTGACCGGTGGTATTAAAGAAGCGAACGCTGGCGGCAATGCGGCTTCCAAGCTGGCGAAACTTGGGATTCAAGCGGTTATTCTTGAGGGGGCTGCCAGCTCGCTGACCACGGTGGAAATAAATGATAGCGGTGTATCCTTTGTTGATGCCGGCCCGATCAAAGGATTGGGTAATTATCAGGTCATTGCCGATTTGAAAAAACAATATGGAGACAAGGTATCGATTATCTCCATTGGGCCTGCAGGGGAACGCCAATTAAAAGCGGCCTCAGTATCCGTCACCTCGCCTGACTTTCACCCCAGGATGGCTGCAAGGGGGGGGCTCGGAGCCGTGATGGGGTCTAAAAATGTGAAAGCACTGGTCATTGACAGCAATGGTGCCAATAGGGTTGAGATAAAGGACAAGCCCGCATTTAAATCGGCTGCTTCTAAGTTTGCCAAAGGCGTTCTGGCCTATCCAATGATTGAGGCGTTGAATGTTTTCGGAACACCGGTCCTGGTCAATATGATTAATGGCATGGGATGCCTCCCAACGCGTAATTTTTCCGTTGGCCAATTTGACAAAGCCCATGAGATTTCCGGTGAGCATATCGCCGAACTAATGGCCAAACGACCCAATGCCGTAGCAGACCACAAATGCATGACCGGCTGCGTAATCGGTTGTTCAAATGTATTCACCGATGACAAAGGTGAAGTCCTCGTTTCGGGGCTAGAATATGAAACCATTGTTCTCATCGGATCCAATTGCATGATTGCTGATATTGATGTGATTGCGAAAATTAATTGGGCCTGCAACGACATTGGGCTTGATACCATGGATGTCGGTGCCGCCCTTGCCCTGGCCATGGAGGCAAATATCCTGAAGATGGGGGATGGAAACGGCGCCTTGGCACTAATAAATGAAATCAGGGAAGGCTCCGACAACGGCCTGATGATAGGCAATGGCTGTAAGGTCACCGGAGATACTTTAGGGTCTGCACGAATCCCCCATGTGAAAGGCCAGGGGCTGGCAGCCTATGATCCCAGAGGGTTGAAAGGTACAGGCACCTCATATGCCACATCGGCCATGGGTGCGGATCATACCGTTGGAAATGCCATTCCCAACCCCTTGTCGCAATATGACCCGTCATCCCCTGATGGGCAATGGCAAATGTCGTCTTTTCTGCAAATTTATCATGCGGCCATCGACAGTTTAGGCCTTTGCCTTTTTGCCTCATTGCCTGCGCTTGATTTTGCAGATCTTCAAGGTCATATGGTTCAGAGTGTATCGGCGTTGTTTGGCGAAGCCCTTGAGAAGGATTATTTGATGCAATTGGGCCTCACTGCCCTAAAAGCAGAGAAGGAATTCAATACAGGGGCGGGATTTACAAAAGAAGATGACCGTCTGCCGCAATTTTTTAAAGAAGAGCCATTACTACCTTCGGGCAATGTTTTTGATGTAACGGATGAAGACCTTGATAAAGTGAATGCGTTTTAAATTTATCCATAAATGATAGAAGGAGGAGAAGTATGGCTTCTGAAGAATATTATGAAAAATTGTCGTATCCAGATGCCCCTAAAATTGTGACAGCACAGATTCCCGGGCCTAAGACAGGGGCGCTTCTGCAAAAAGAACTGGCCAATGAGTCGCCAACCAGGATCGCTCCTATTGGTATCCCTTTGGCATGGGAAGAAGCCTTTGGCGCAACCTTTAAAGATCCGGACGGCAATGTGTTTATTGATCTGTCATCTGGTGTGGCTGTTAATAACGTCGGCCATTCTCATCCTGAGATTGTTGAGGTGATCAAGAACGAATGTGGCCGCCTTATGCATACTCCCGACGGTACGTGCAAAAATCGCCAAAGGCTTGGTGAAATGTTATCCGAAATGGCACCGGGCAACCTCAAAGGAAATGTAAAAATGGCATATGGATTGAGCGGGAGCTCTGCCAATGAAATTGCCATAAAATACGCCCGGGCATCAACCGGCAAATCCATCATTCTTGCATTTCAAGGCGCTTATCACGGTTCGATTGGAACCACTCTTTCTTTAACTACTTCGCCAACTTTCCGCAGCAAGTACCGGCCCTTTATGCCATTTGTCGAACGATTGGGGCCTTATCCCTATTGCTACCGCTGTCCCTACGATTTAACCCACCCGGAGTGTGACCTGCAGTGTGCAAAATATGTAGAATTTCAGCTGACGGATCCTTATGGCGGCATCGATGTGAATAATGTGGCCGCTCTCATTCTTGAGCCCATGCAGGGTGAGGGGGGGTATGTACCGCCACCGCCAGGGTGGATGGAATATATTTACAATTTGTGCAAACGCCTGGGAATTCTTGTGATCGATGATGAAGTGCAAATGGGAATGGGGCGTACGGGAACCATGTTTTCAGTGGAACAATACGAGGTGGAGCCGGACATCATTACCATGGGAAAGGCACTGGGTGGTGATCTGCCGTTTAGTGCCGTGTTATGTCGGTCAGATTTGGTCCGGGACCTTGAACCGTTCAGCCATGTTCTTACAGCGGCTGGAAACTCCATGTCCTGTGCCGTGGCCTGTAAAAACATCGAGTTAATTCAAAATGGGTTACTTGAACGCACGCGGGAAATGGGTGGCTATGCCATGGGCAGATTTAAAGATCTAGCCGGGCAGCGCGAAGTCATCGGTGATGTCCGCGGATTAGGCTGGGGAATAGCCCTGGAGCTGGTTAGCGATAAAAAAACAAAAAAGCCTTTATCCATGGCCGAGGTTGTTCGTGCAGTATGGTTGCTCAGAGACAATGGCGTTTATGTGCTACCATGCGGGCGCTATGACAATATCTTAAGGGTGATACCGCCACTTGTAATATCCAAAGCCCTTGTTGACAAAGGGATTGAGATTATTTCAGATGTTTTGGAAACCATTGATATGGCAAGATATAGTCTTAACTGGACCATGGCTTAGGTAATGACCATACGATTGACCATCCGGCTTTTTGGTACGTTAAGCTTAAAAGTGCCTGATTACAACCATAAAAAGGGAATCGTTGTGGATGCGGCTGATGGTGCGACACCGGTGGATATATTGAAACAATTACGACTGCCGCTTTCTCAAATCGGCCTTATCAGCCAGGATTGCCAGGCTATATCATCTGATACCTGTCTTGCAGATGGAATGGTTATCAGTTTTTTTTCCCCGGTTTATGGGGGGTGAATAGGTAAGTGTCCTATTCAAAATGTGAAAAGTGTTTGATATTCTTTTTTGTTTTGTAAACTTTTACGAGGAGGATAAAATGAAAAAAAGTAGAATGATTAACACCCTATCAATAATTTTGGTGGCGTTCTTTTTTTGTAGTATCCTGACGATTGGTTCTTCATTTGCTTCCGACAAAGTCTATAGGTGGAAGCTTCAATCTGGTTACCCCCATGGCGACCTCTCCTTTGAATTGTTAAAGGGATTTGCTGCAGATGTTAAAAAATTCAGCGATGGAAAACTTCTAATAACTGTTTTTGCAGATGCCGAAATTGTGCCGCTGGAACAATTATTTGAATCAACGCAAAAAGGTTTGCTTGACATCCTGCATTGTATGGGCGCTTTTTGGGGGGGGGTTGTTCCTGTTGGAGAGATTGAATTTGGAATTCCCTTTGCATATACCATAAATGAAGCGGATACTTTTGAGGCCAAGGCAGAGATCATCCGTAATTTCTACTATGAAAAAGGATTTGTCGACCTGTTAAGGGGAGAATATGGAAAACATGGTCTTCATTGGTTGGATATGCACACCTATGGTGGGCCGTTCGTCCTTTCCACAAAGCCGCTCGTTACCTATGATGACTGGAAAGGGGTAAAGATCAGGGATGAAGGTATATATACGCAATTCCATAACAACATAGGTGCACGAGGGACATATGTATCTGGTGGCGAAGCCTATATGGCTTTAAAATTAGGTACGCTTGACGCCAGTCAATGGGATATCAGTGCCATATCGGGTCTTAAATGGCATGAAGTGGCGCCCTACTGGGTTAAAGCGGGAGATAATGATCATGTCATCGGGCACATGCTCATCAACGACAAGTCCTGGAAAGAACTTCCTGATAGTTTGCAAAAAGCCCTTGAAAAGGCTGCCAAGAACTACTGGTCTGCTACTGTAAAAGGCTATGGGGAAGAATTTGTAAATGCAGAAAAAATGGTAAAGGCCGGTACGCTAAAAGAGAGCGTTGTAGATGCGGCTGCCGTCGAAAAGCATAAAAAGATCGCCCATGAAATTTGGGATGAAGTTGCAAAAAGAGACGAGGCCTCGGCAAAAGCAATCAAGATGATAAAAGAATGGAGAGGTGTTAAATAGCACCCTTGTCCTATGGTCATAATAAGGCTTGCACCCAGTACAATACCCGCCTTGGGTTGCAAGCCTTTATAAAAGGACTCCGCTGATGATTAAAAGGATAAAGTCATTTTTTAATCTTATTGACAGGATAAGTGGTAGGATTGGAGATGGCGTAAGTATTCTGATTGTTGTTATTATGTTCTTCACGACCATTGAAGTCGTATTAAGGTATGTATTTAATCGGCCGACCATCTGGGTTTGGCCGTTAAGTAGACAAATTTTTGGTGTGTATATCCTTTGTGCGGGGATTTATGCCATGTCAAAAGATGCCCATATTCGTATAGAGGTTTTTCATAACTTGTTTTCAAAAAAGGTAAAGCAAATCGCGAGTATGGTCGGAATCCTATCATTTATTTGTTTTATGGGGGTATTGATCTGGCAGGGAGCCTGGATGGGACAAAATTCGTGGCTGGCAAAAGAGACAGCTCATGGTGCATTCAGGATTCCTTTGTATCCGTTAAAATTATTGATTCCCGTAGCAGCGGTTTTGTTTTTTCTGGAGGGCGTTTATATCCTTTCAAAGGATAAAGACGAATAGCCCATATATACTTAAATCCCACCCTTTTAGCAGATAATATCCTATGAGTATTGAAATAGTCACCCTGTTGTTGTTTGGTGGGCTGATGGTCCTCTTGATCCTTGGCGTTCCCGTAGCATTTGCGCTGGGTGGGATTACTGTTCTTTTGACATATCTTCTGGAGGGTTCAACCACTTTATTTATCGTTGCCACCACCACTTACAAGCAGATAACAGACCCGAACCTTATTACAATCCCTTTGTTCTTGCTTATGGGTAATTTTCTGCTTCATTCAGGTATCTCTGATCGGATGTTCAGAGCCCTCGGGTATTGGTTGTCAGGGATCAGGGGCGGGTTGGCCATCGTTTCAATTGGGGTTTGCGTGGCGCTGGCCATGTGTGGTGGGTTTGGGCCCGGGATTTTAACCATGGGGCTCATTGCGGTACCTGCCATGTTGAAACAATCCTATAATAAATCCCTGGCTCTAGGTTCTGTGATGGCAGGCGGTGTTTTGGGAGAAATCATACCCCCCAGCATCATCATGATAATTTTTGCTTATATTGCGCGAATATCAATCGGAAAACTCTTTCTGGCCGGCGTTATTCCCGGTTTGATCACGGCATTTTCATATATGATGTATATTTTGATCAGGTGCCATGTACAGCCTGGATTTGCGCCGCACTTAAAAGAAGAGATCACCTGGAAGCATCGAATCTCATCTTTGAAAGATATTTTACTTCCCGCATTGCTGATTGTCCTGGTGCTGGGTTCTATCTTTTTCGGCATCGCCACACCCACTGAGGCAGCCGGAGTCGGCGCCACAGGCGCTTTTTTTATCTGTATCGGTTTAAAAAAAATGTCCTGGAAAGTGATGTGGGAATCATGCCGTCAAACCATGTCCATTAGTGGGATGGTATTTTGGATTCTTATTGGGGCAACATTGTTTAGTGTTTTTTATACAAGTCAGGGCGCCCAATCACTTGTAACCGATTTAATCAGCGGCCTAGAGATAAACCGATGGATTGTTTTAGTGGCCATGCAGCTGATTCTCCTCGTCCTGGGCATGTTTATGGATGATTACGCCGTTGTGACGGTCTGTGCCCCAATATTTGTTCCCATTGCCATTGTACTTGGTTTTGACCCTATTTGGTTTTCCATTATTTTTATCCTCAATATGCAGGTGGCTTATCTGACACCACCTTTTGGATGGGCATTGATCATGATGAAAGGCGTTGCTCCGGCAGAAATTTCGACCCGGAACATCTGGCGGTCGGTTCCTCCTTTTGTGATCATGCAGTTAATCGTCCTCATCCTCGTTTTATTTTTTCCACAACTGGCTTTATGGCTGCCGGATAGAATGATGTAACTTATAATTATCATTAAATCGTGTTTAATGGAGAATTCTTATGATTAAAGAGTCTGATTTAGAAAAATTGTCCTTCCCGGATGCGCCAAGCATCATAACGAAATCCGTTCCCGGACCTAAAAGTTTAAAACAACTTAAGCAGGCCCCAAAATTTGAATCCATGGCCAGGGGGGCGGGTCGGTTTCCGATGGTATTTGATGACGGTTTTGGATCAACGGTTAAAGATCCGGATGGAAATCTCTATATCGATATCACCGCAGGCGTTGCGGTAAACTCCGTCGGAAGAAGACATCCCAGGGTCGTTGAGGCCATTCATAAGCAGTCCCAAAAACTAATGCACGCCAGTGATTGCAGTAGCTCACTACGCCTTGAGCTGGCCAAAAAAGTATCGAGTGTCATGCCGAAGGGCTTGCGGAATAACTGCATCACTTATTTTACCCAATCGGGATCCAGTGCGGTTGAAACTGCCATCAAATTTGTACGCAAGATCACCAAAAGGTCTCAAATCCTTGCCTTTCACGGTGCCTATCATGGCGTTCACTGCGGTAGTGGCTCTTTAACCACCGGAGATCAATACCGGAAAGATTATGGCCCTTTCATTCCAGGCGTGATTCATGCGCCCTACCCTTACGCGTATCGATGCTGCTTTGGTACGAAGAGTCAGAAAAAGTGTGAAGAGATGTGTGCTGATTATGTAGACTATCTATTGAATACTCCCTACACGGCCGCTGACGATGTGGGAGCTGTTATTATCGAGGCTCAGCAAGGTGAAGGCGGATATCTTGCTCCCAATCCTGAATTTTTCCAAAGCTTAAAAGCATCGTGCGAAAAACACGGAGCGCTTTTAATTATTGATGAAGTTCAAGCCGGAGCCGGACGTTCCGGAAAGATGTGGGCGATTGAACATAGTGATGTAGCGCCTGATATGCTGACCTTTGGAAAAGGATTGGGCGGGGATGTACCCATGGCGGGGCTTTCCATTCGAAAAGACCTGGCCCAAAAGATTGTCGATGGATCACAGCCAAACACCTTTGCCGCCAATGGCGTTTCCGCAGCAGTATGTATGACCAACATCGATATTATTTCCGAAAATAATTTTGAACTGGTAAACAGGGTTGCAAAACTGGGTGAACAAACCATTCGCAGGATTCGAAAGGGCGCAAAGAACATTGACTGTGTTGGTGATGTTCGTGGACGGGGATTTATGATTGGCGTTGAACTCGTCAAGGACCCCAAAACCAAGGAACCTTTTGATGCTGATCTTATGGGGCAAGTTATTATGGGAATGATGGGAAGGGGGGTTATCATGGTGCCCTGTGGACGTAATGGAAATGTACTCAGGTTTATGCCGCCCCTCACCATTCCGAAGAAATATCTGAATAAGGCTTCCGACATTCTGCTTGAAGTCTTAAGCGATATCAACGTTTAATAAGGTTTATTGGTAGGTTCTATTCGGGTCGCAGGCGTCGAAAAATATACAATGTACGCCTGCGAGCAGGGAATCAAAACAGGCATCAAAACCAAGTGAATCCCGTTACGATCATTTTAAATAATGTCGGAGTGGCCGTCATTTGAAATTAATATGATGAAAAAGGGAGCGTTGAGATTTGGCTGATAGTAAATATGGAAAGTACATTATTAGCAATCCGATCGTCGTTGATACCGGTTATTCCCACGCGGAGGGGATAAAGGGTATTACTTTCCCAAGTGAAATCTTTATGAACTCAAGCCTAGTAAAGGGCTGCCCCATTCTCATCGATATCGGGTGGTACTTTGCCATCCCTGATCCTGATCCTGTTGATAGGCAACATTCTCATAACTTTGATATGGCTTTGTGCTTTGTGGGCTCAGATCCGAAGCATCCTTCCCGGCTTGGCGCGGAACTTGAAGTGCAGTTAGGGGATGAGAAGCATATGCTTTCAAAAACCTCTGCGATATTTATTCCCAAAGGTCTTTTACATTGTCCAATAATCCATCGCAGTGTTGACAGGCCCTACCTTCAAATTAAATTTGCCATCCGTTCTGAAGAAAAAAATAATGTGTCTGGACAAGAGGGCAACCGTCAAGTAAACCCAACCAAAATCTGAATATTTTTTATTTTATCGATACCTGTTATTGTAGAGCCTTCGAATCCGTATCAAAGGGAATAAAAATAGTGAGCAAGGATAAAATATTAAAGGGTAAAGCCATTTTAATCGTAGATGATGAGCCCGATGTAATAGAATCATTAATTGAGCTCTTGCATATGTGTAAAATAGATACGGCCTCTTCTTATGAAGAGGGGAAGCGGCTGCTGGAAAACCAATTCTACGATATTGCCATTCTAGATATCATGGGCGTAAAGGGGTTTGATCTGCTTAAAATAGCCAATGAGAACAAGATCCCTGCAATCATGCTTACGGCGAATTCGTTATCGAAAGAGAGCCTTAAAAAATCTGCCAGAGAAGGGGCGGCCTATTTTGCACCTAAGGACAAGATGGTCGATATTGATGTTTTCGTCACAGATGTCCTTATGGCGCTTGAGATGCAAAAAAGTACATGGGAAAAGTTTTTTGACAGACTGGGCGCGTTCTATGACAGGCGTTTTCACGGTACAAATTGGAGGGAGGAAGAGAAAAAATTCTGGATAGAAAAGATGAAGAAAAAGTTTTAAGCATTACCATAAAAACGGCACCAGATCTTTTTTCTTCCCGGGCCAGCCCCTTTCGGCGACGGAAATATTTCTTGACATTTACCACATTGTAGTATTATCTTTTGAAAAGAAACTATTGAAATCAGTCAATTGTTGTTCATGTTAATTTGGGCGATAATTGGTAACGATTGAATCTCTCTCATAAAAAATCCCAAACGCCATCTAACGCAAAGTTGATCGTTCACCGACACTTTTGCTGAAGTCGGTATTACTTTGTCTGGTGGCCGTAGTATCTCTCAAGACGGCGTTTCACTTAACCTCAGGCGTAAGATTCACTTTAATTTGACGGCATGATCGGACCGTAAATGGTTTCCAAATCTGTAGCTGCCGTCGCGCATGTGACCATCATCAGCAAAGGAGGTTGATATGAAAAATGTTAAAATTTTAGTGCCTTACAATTTTACAACCTATGACCAAAAGTCCCTTGAATTTGTGATTGATACCTTCGCCCACAATGCGGATGCTGAGATTACGCTCTTTTCCGCGTACACGCCTTTGCCGGAACTCAAACCCCAAGAGGCCACGATCATGGCCAACTTAAAAAGCAACTTGAATTATCTCGCCCAGCTAAAATCGGAACAGGAGAAGGCATTGCAAGAGGCAGCCGATAGTCTGGTTCAGGGGGGTTTTTCGCAACACCAGGTTCAGGCGGTGTTCTTGCCGCGGAAAAAGGATGTCGCGGCCGAGATAATCTGGCTTGCAAAAGCGGAGCACTTTTCAGTGATCGTTATGAACCATAAAACCAAAAAAGCGACGCACTTTTTTACCGGCCGCGTTTTTAGTAAAGTTGTGACGGGCCTGACGAATATCACCGTTTGTGTGGTCACTTGAAAACAGAACCATCTAAAAATGCATGAATGATTTAATCAACCAAAATTTGGACAATTTTCTTATTGACGGGTAATGCCCTCAATTTTCGCTTTACAAGGAGGTAACACATGGCTTCCGAAAACAAAATCGACATCAATATTTTCAAAGTGGTAACCAAGGCCATCGCCGAATCAGATGATCTGGGGATCATGGCCAATCGTCTTACGCAGTTGCTGGTTGGGGCTTTGGAAGTGAAAGGTTGCACCCTGTTTGCCCTTAACCACGACACCAAAGAGCTGGAAATTTTGGCGACTTTCGGAATGAGTATTCGGTACTTGAACAAAGGACCCGTCGTGTTTGACAAGAGTATTGGCTGCGTTCAGACCGAAGACTCCATAGTCATCAGAGATGTTAATGATACCGATCTGCTGCAATATCCGGAAGAAGCAGCAGAAGAAGGCATCGGTGCGATTGTTTCCATGCCCGTGCTTTTTTATGGAGACACCTTGGGCGCTTTGCGATTGTATCACCACCAAACCTGGGATATTTCCGACCAGGACATCGATTCCTTGATGACGCTGGCCGAGATCATCGGCCTGGCAATGATGTACACGCGGCTACTAAATGCAACCCAATTGTTTAAAGAGGCCTTGGGGCCACTTCCTGGGTTAGTTTGAAATGGATGACATCTCTCAAGATAAAGATCTTTGTTCGTTAAACCCACCCGACATTTCAGATACCGACATCCTGGACGCCATGAAGAGCATACAGGGATATTTGGATATTACCCCTGGTGATTTTAAGGCATTGTATCAAACCGCCTATTTACATGCCATCAAGAGGTTGTCACAAACGGTGACGGCTCGTCATGTAATGACCGGAGAGGTCATTTGTGTCCAGGCGGACACACCCGTATTAAAGGTCGCACGGATCATGGCCAGCCATGGCATCTCGGGCGTTCCAGTGGTTGATCCTAAAAAGAGGGTGATTGGCATTATTTCTGAAAAGGATTTTCTTCTCCACATGGGTGGCCAAAATAAAACCTCATTTATGGAAGTTGTGGCTCACTGCTTGAGCAGTGATGGATGCGTCGCTGTTTCCATCCGTGGAAAAAATGCCGACCACATCATGACAACACCCGCCATCACCGTGCACAAAGATGCATCGGTTTCAACCATTTCCGGCATCCTGACAGAGAACGGAATCAACCGAGTACCTGTGACTGACAAGGATGGAAAACTGATCGGGATTATCGCCAGGGCGGATATCGTACAATCATCTTGCGTACCAATCGTCAAGACAGATAATCGTGGATAAGGGAGGCAATACGATAAAGGCGTGGATTTTTTTAATAAGATGAGAGGGACGACCAAGAGTCCTCCGGCGGTAAATCTTTCCGAAATTATCTGGTCTTGGATAGGCGCGTTTGTGGGAATCTTCGCTGTCGCATATACACACGATAATTTTTTGGCGGATACCGATCTGGTGATGATAATCGGGTCATTCGGGGCTTCCGCGGTACTCGTCTACGGCGCCATTAAAAGTCCCCTGGCGCAACCGCGAAATCTCATAGGCGGGCACATACTTTCAGCCATCATCGGTGTCAGTTCTTACAAATTATTTCCCGGTCACATGTGGCTGGCATCATCGATTGCAGTCGCCACGGCCATTGCTGTAATGCATGCGACCAAAACCCTGCACCCACCAGGTGGCGCCACGGCGCTCATTGCGGTTATCGGGAGCGAAAAAATACACAGTCTGGGATATCTGTACGTCATTATGCCCGCAGGCCTTGGCGCGCTTATAATGCTTGTGGTCGCCCTTCTGATAAACAATATTTCTAAAAAACGGCGCTATCCGGAATTTTGGATTTAATGGGAAGCGAATCACCTTGTAGAGGTATTGCCTTAGGGTAAGCGGTATTTTTAACAGCCCTGGTTGTTTTGGTTGATAATGCATATTGTTGGCCTGTTGGCCTATTGACTAGGCTGGCTTCAGTGAATCTTTTTCAATCCATGTGCCCTACCCGATGTATTTTAACCATATTAGTACTGCCCTCTTTTAACCCCATGCCGATCACAATAACGATAAGGTCTCCTTTTTTTATGTAATTCTTGGACATCAAAAGGTGTTCGCTACCGGATATCAAACGCTCAGCACCGTTGATTTTGGGGATGTACATCGGGGTAATTCCCCAGAGCAAGGCTAACTGGTTGTACGTGGCTGCTTTCGATGTAAAGGCATAGACAGGCCTTGATGGTCGTTGCTTAGAGATCTGTTTTGAAGTACTGCCCGATACGGAGAACGCGACAATACATTTGGCATTAATTTCATGCAAAATATTAACGGCGGATTGAGCGATGGCATGAGTGATGGGATCTTTTAGGTCGGATTCGTATTGAATGTTATACGTCATAAAGGGGGAATTTTCACCATTTCGGGCGATCTTGGCCATCATTTTTACCGCCTCTACAGGATATTTTCCCGAAGCGGTTTCCCCTGAAAGCATGACGGCGTCGGTCCCGTCGAAAATGGCATTGGCTACATCTGATGATTCCGCGCGGGTGGGAATCGGATTGACGCTCATCGTTTCAAGCATCTGCGTGGCGGTTATAACTGGTATGTTATTTTTTCGACACCGACCAATGATATCTTTTTGAATGGTAGGGACAAACTCGGGTTTCATCTCCACACCCAGATCCCCGCGGGCTACCATGACGGCATCCGTATGCTCCAAGATGCCCTCGAGGTTATCGACGGCTTCGGGTTTTTCGATCTTGGCTATAACAGGAATATGGCTTCCCTGGCGCTTAAGTATCGCTTTGATATCCATAAGATCTTCAGCCCGTCGTACAAAAGAGAGCGCAAAATAGTCTACGTTGTTCTTAATACCAAATGAGACATCGCGTTTATCTTTATCTGTTAAGGAAGGTGCTGAGACAGATACGCCGGGCAGATTGATACCTTTATTTTGCATGAGGGTGCCACCGTTGACCACAGCGCATTTAACCTTGTTGTTGGTGACGGATATGACTTTAAGCCGGATAAGGCCGTCATCTACAAGGATGGTATCATTGACAGATACGTCTTGGGGTAAATGCGTGTAAGTGGTCGAGACACAGGTTACATCGCCCACAATATTGTCGGTCGTTATGCTAAAATCGGCCCCATCTTTCAACCGAAGGGGGCCCCCGTTCATTAGCTTGCCGATCCTTATTTTTGGTCCCTGCAAATCAATGAGAATACCGATGGGTTGATTCATACTGCGCGAGATCGAGCGTAGGGTGCGAATAACTTCCGCATGGTCTTCGTAACTACCGTGGGAAAAATTTAGACGAGCGATATTAACACCGGCTGATACCATTTTTTCTAAAATATGCCGATCTTTCGAAGAAGGCCCGATTGTGGCGATGATTTTTGTTTTTAGTGCCATTTGTGCGTCCTTAGGCGGAGTCCCCGACCATTAAATTGTCTTGAATAACCCGAAACGTTTTGAAATTAGCTCGGATATCTATTATCGGCCGATTGGCGCAATCCTAAAGGCTTATCTTACGGCGCAACCCGATCGACCATTGAATCATTTCAGTTCTTTTCTAACAACCCATTAGCCTATTTGTCAGAATTTATCCATGTTGGATCTTGATTTAATCGCTAGGGACAGGCGGGTTTAAAAAAATGTCTATTAACCGACGAGCAGGCTCTTATTCAACCATTTGGCCGGAGGGTGTCGACAACCAAAAAATAGGGTGCCAGAACGAGTATAAACCAGAAGAACGAAATCAATGTATTGAGTGCGTCACAGACGGTGTTGTTGGTTAGGGGCCAAAAATATTTGTCGTGAAATTCAAGAAACGGGTAGTCTCTGTTTTTCTCATCAGTCCCAAACAAAATATCGAAGAAATAAAACATCTGCCATGAGTTTTGGCGGATATAGCGACCGATGTATAACCAGGCGCGAATGCTTTTTGAAAATCCCAGATCATAAACAAACATCTTGATGGCCGCTCCAAAATAGGGTTTTAGCTGTAGATGACCTGTTTCGTCCTGGTTGGCGTAAATCGCCTTTGCACGTTTAAAAAATTCCGGACGTCCGGTGCTGTATAGCGCCATGAGCATACCCATCAGAATGTACCGGCGATGAAACCCTTCGGCTTCGAAACGGCGGCTGGAAGTGTATATATGTCCGGGTAGAGTGATCCACGTCCCCCGGCCCCTTATCTTTTCGGCCAATCTCTGATCTTCCAAAAAATGTTGGCGCTCATCGAATTTCCCTAGATCTTCAAAAAAAGAACGCCTCAATAAAAAGCCTTGGTCACCGTTAGTGGTATTTATCCGGTTAAAATGTGTTTTGCATTCAGCGTACTTAAAAGACTTGTTGTTACCTGGTGTGGTGCGCATGAATCTTAGTGGGAAGTGTCCGGCAACCCGATCATGCCCGGCTTTGACAAGGGCGATCCGCCAGTGCTCGAGGGCATTTATTAATAGATCGGGGTTTTTGATTCGCGTGTCCGCATGCAAGAAAAGAAGGTTGTTGCCGGTTGCCTTCCCGAACCCCGCATTTAATTGTCTTGCCCTTCCGCGGGGCGATTTTACAATGATAGGGTTAAACGGGTGAGCCCGATTCAGGGTATCATCCGTGGAACCACCATCGGCGATGATGATTTCAAGGTTTACGTTTTTTTGAGCGCGCAGATCCGCAAGTAAGAGAGGGAGCGGCCCCTGTTCGTTGAGAGCGGGGATGATGACTGTAAGGTTAAATATCATAGGGTTCAGAAAAATGAAGCGAATCAGCGTTGGTCGACCACCCGGACAGCTTTGCCTTCCGAGCGAGGTATCGTGTTCGGTGCCACCAGTTTTACGCCAATGGAAATGCCGATCAGGTCCTTGACGCGGGCGGCCATTTTATTCTCTATACCTGCGTTTTGATCCGGTTTATCGGAAAAGGGTCGTTTCGAAGAGGGCTCAATTTCCACCGTGATGCGATCGCGCCGGTTTTCAGCCGTCAATCGAATAAGATAGTGGGAGCTGACTTCTTCAAACTGCAGGAGCAGGCTTTCCAGCTGGGATGGGAACACATTCACCCCACTGATATTGAGCATATCATCCGTTCGACCCAGGATAGGATCGTGGCGTACAAGCGTCCGGCCACAGGCGCAAGTGCCGCGATGAAGCCGGGTGATGTCTCGGGTTCGGTATCGAAGGATGGGCATGCCCTCTTTTTTAAGCGGGGTCAACACCAGTTCGCCGATTTCGCCGTCCGGTATCGGCTTTAGTGTTTCCGGGCTGATAATTTCCGGGTAAAAGAAGTCTTCATTAATATGGTAGCCGGTTTTACTTGGGCACTCAATGGAGACACCCGGCCCGCCGAGTTCGGTCAGACCATAATCACCTAAGGCTGTGGATCCGAGTTTCTCTTCTATCTCGCCGCGCAGCGATTCAGACATGGGTTCGGCACCATGGATACCGATACGTAAGTTGAGGTCTTTCCGGCTGATCCCCATTTGGACCATTTTTTCCGTAATGGTGATGGCATAGGACGGTGTGCAATGCAAAACCGTCGCTTTAAAATCCCGCATCATCATGACTTGACGTTCGGTTTGGCCGGAACTGGTGGGAATAATCATGGCCCCGATGGTCTCTGCCCCGAGGTGGTGACCGAAAGCACCGGTAAAAAGGGTATATTTAAAGGCGATCTGGCAGATGTCCTCTTTGCGGACACCGGCCATGGTCAGATTGCGGGCCATACAACGGGACCAATTCTTCAGATCGGTGCGTGTATTAAAGACGGGCGTGGGCTTACCGGTAGTGCCGGAAGATGCATGCAGGCGCTGGATCTCGCTGGTGGGCACCGCGCACAATCCATAGGGATACTGATCCCTTAAATCCGCTTTAACTGTGAAAGGCAATCGAATGATATCATCTAGACTATTAATATCGTCGGGTTTTATACCGGCTTCGTCGAACCGCTCCTTATAAAAGGCCACCTGATTGTAAGCATAAGAAACCGCTTTTTTTAGTTCGGTACTCTGGCGCGCGCGCATCTCCTCGCTGGACATGGTTTCGATACTTTCATCCCAATACATACCGATCTCCTTATTTATCCATGACGGTTAACGGGTTCCGCGCTCGATGAAAATTGAATGCATTTGGCCAGGCAGATATTGTCTGCACAGGCCGGTACCAGACCCTGATCAACCCGGTCGTGGCATAGATTGCATTTTCGGGCGACGCCCTCCTCCGGGTCAAATCGGATGGCATCGTAAGGGCAGGCGTCGATACAGGCCTCGCATCCGATACATTCGGCCGTATCTAAGATGACCATATGGTCCGGTCGCTGAACAATGGCTTCCACCGGGCATTCCGCGGCACAGGGTGGATCGTCGCAATGTCGGCAAACACGGACACGGTATTCGAAATAGGGGCGGCCTGCGACCATTCGCGGTCCATCTTCGGTCACTTCTATCAGTTTGACATCGCTGGGTGCATGGTGTTCCTGCTTACAGGCCACCTCACAGGCCTTACATCCCCAGCATTCGAAGTGATCAATGGTCAGTCTTTTCTTCTTTTGTGCTTTATTCGTCACGGGACACCTCTTCTTCCGGTACCGGGGTAATGCGACACAACAAGGTGCGCACCGGGGTGGCCCCCATGGCGGGGTCGCAGGATTCATAGCGGTTGTCGGTGAGGATATTGATATTGGATTCAGCCCAACCGTGACCGGGCGATTCTTTTTCCGGAAACCACCATCCATGTTCCGCGCTGACAATCCTCGGATCCATGCCTTCAAAGAATTTGGCCCGCTGTCGAATGCGGCCCCGGGGTGATTCAATATAGACCCATCGCCCCTCTTTGATACCCTCTTTTTCGGCGGCATCGGGATGGATCTCCACCACCGGATCCCGGTGCAATTCACGTAGCCAGGGAACCTGGCGGTTTTCCGAGTGGAAAAAGCCGGGTTGCCTTCTCCCGGTAATTAATATGTAGGGATACGTTTCAAATAATTCCGGCGTACTGATGGGGCTTTCGGGTGGTTCGCGGTATTGGGGCAACGGGTCGTAATTCCAGGCTTCCAGGGAGCTCGAGTATAGCTCAAATTTACGAGACCGGGTCGAAAAGCCCCGCTCTTTGTACTTTAAGGCGACGACTTTGCCGCGAAGATAATCCATCTGTTTAAATTCCTGCCAGGTGATGCCGGATGGTTCTAAAATCCAATCCAGGGCCTGTTCGAAATCTTCCCACCAATGTTCTTCCTGGCCCACGCGGCGGCCCAGATCGTTGAGCATCTGATGATCGCTGCGGCACTCACCTACCTGGATGGCTTTGCGGCGGGGCAGGAGGTAGCCGTGTCGTTTCCAGTAATCCCCGATATAGTCCATCTCTAGCCAGGTGGCTGCCGGCAGGACGATATCGGCGAGCTCTGCCGTTGGTGTCATGAAAAAATCCGAAACGGCCATGAAAGGCACTTTCTCCAAGGCCCGGTAGACCTCCTTGGCATTGGCCCGGGTGATAACCGGATTGGAACTGATAAAAAAGAGCATTTTAACCGGGTATGGTTTTTCATCGATGATGGCATCCCAGACACATTTTGGGTTGATAATGGCAAAGTTGTCCGCCAAACGGAACCGGTCTCCACCCAAGCGTTTATCCCGTTGCACATCGGGCAGTTGGCGGTGGGCGCCAAATTGTCCCACATTGCGTATTTTGGGCTGCTGAAAAAAAACCTGGCCGCCCGGCACGTCAATGTTCCCGGTCAATCCCATCAGTGCCATGAGCAGGCGGTCGTTATCCGCACACGTATTTTGTTGTTCAATGGCCACGCCCCACTGAATGGCGGCGGGCTTGGTGGTGGCAAACAACCGTGCGGCCGCAGCGATTTTTTCTTTGGGCACCCAGGTGATCGCTTCCACCTTGTCTGGAGGAAATTGGCGAACCCGTTCGACAAAAGGCTCCCACCCAAACACATGGTTTTTTACAAATTCATGGTCATAAAGTTTTTCTTCGATGATCACATGCAGCATGCCGAACGCCAGAGCGGCATCGGTTCCGGGCCTTAAAGGGAGCCAGATGTCAGAGCGGGCGGCAATACGGGTGAGTCGCGGGTCTATCGTAATCAACTTGGCGCCCTTTTTCAGGCTGTTGGAAAACGGTTCACCCTTGTAGCAGTCGGGATTGCTGATGACCACATTATTGCCCCAAACCATGATGCATTTGGGGTTATTTTCGTAATCTACAATGGGGTTGGTGCCGCAGGTGATAATGCTCGTGGCGATACGGGGGCCATAACAGAAGTGACCCGCCGTCAGCACATTGGGTGAACCAAGTAAGTTGGCAAAGCGGTAGATGGCCGCCTCATTTTCCCGCCCGGTGCCGTACCCCATGACAATGGACTCCGCACCGAACCGCGATTTATAATCCAGGATGCGGCCAGCAATGGTGTCCAGCGCCTCATCCCAGGAGATGCGCGCCCACTTCCCACTTCCTTTGGCGCCGACACGTTTTACCGGATAGGTGAGCCGGTCCGGATGGTAGGCCATTTGGGCCGAAGCGAGCCCCTTACTGCATAAACTGCCGTGATTGATGGGGCAGTCTGGATCCCCGGCGATTTTGGCCACCTTTTCATCTTTCAGATAGATCAAGACGCCGCAACCGCCATGGCACATGCGGCAATGGCTCTTCACGACGGCATCGTAGTTGTAGACCGACACCTCTTTTTCGATATTGGAATGGACAAAATTAGGCATGGATTTTATTCCCTTAGGCATGGGTAAAGCATCTGGGCGTTTGCACCGAGTTTTGCAGACATTTCAATGGCTGTCTCGGCAATGAGGGCGCCATAATGCTCCACCCGCCGCTCGCCGAAGGTTCCCACTAAGACAATACAGCCGATTAACCGTTGATCTGGTCCGAATACCGGTGAACTTAAGGCATTGATGCCTGGGCTGAGTTGTCCGATATCAACGGCATAGCCATTTTTTCGACTTTCATCTAATTCAGCGGATAATTTTTTTAAGTCTAAGGGGTGGCTTTCGCCATAAAAATAGAGTCGGTCCCTTTTAAGAAGCGCTTCCCGATCTCGTTTCGGTAGATGGGCTACAATGGCTTTGCCGTGAGCACCCCAGGTAATGTGAAAGCGGTGTCCTAACCGGATGGTGACACCAAAACTCTGATTGCTTTCGCGCTTTGCCACTGTGAATACCTGATCGGCGCTGATGAGGCAGAACAGGGCCGTATTTTCGGTGGCCAGAGCCAACGCTTCCAGAAAGGGTTCGCTGATCTCCCGCAGGTTCAGATTGTCGAGAACATTCCGCGATAAAAACAAGAGGCCCACCCCAAGGCAATAGGTTTTTGACTTCAGGTCCTTTTCGATAAAGCCATAGTTCATCAATGTATGGAGAATCGAGTACCCTTTGCTTTTGTGGATCCCCACGCTATTGCAGATTTCCGTGAGTGACATTTTGTGTTGGGGGTTATTTCCCAGGCATATCAAGACCCTGGAAGCCTGATCCACAGCGGGTACGACGGGACTATATTTGGATCGTTTGACTTGTGTGACCATGAGGATTTTCTCACAGTAAAAAAATGAAAAAATTATTCTGTATGCAGAATACGATTCTATATATGCTCTTTATTACATTGGTTGTTTTCAAGTCAATATTTAACTTTTTCCTGATTAAGCGGATTAAAGTTTATGGGAAAAATACCGAAAATATAATTAACCGAACCCAATCAGGTTCCTAAGACGATTTTTTTTCGTCAGACACTTTACCAAAATAGATTATTAAGCGCCCTCCTAAAAGCATAGAGAGAAGAGAGTATCATGAAAATAGACTCACATGACCGGGATAGGATTCTAACGCTGTTACCGTTGAGCGAAGAGTGGTTGATGGAACGCATTCTTTTCTATGCTGAAAGGCAGAAATACACCCAATACACATCGACCTTAAAAGAGGCCTGGCGAATGTCCATTGAAGGGCTGAGTACGGCGATGAGTACGACATTGAAAGAATCTGATCGCGTGCCCGAGATAACACCGGACACAAATTTTATTGATTATCCAGGCGCGCAGTTCGGCGTTCTGGAAGCGAAGCGGCACAGAGCAAGAGGCGTAAATCTGGCCATGTTTTTGGGTTTGATGAAATATTATCGTCAAGCTTATCTCGATTTAATAGAACAATCGACCGCGTTTAATAACCCGGTAGTCGTGTCTCTTTTTATAAGACGATTTTTTGATCGAACCGAAGTGGCCTATTGCACCGAGTGGGCTGGAAGTGCGCCGGAAGCGCAAATTAAGGAGCTGAGTAGCGCCAATCTGAGTTTGACGAACGAAAAGAATAAATACCTGACCATTTTTGAAAGCCTGGCCTCACCCGTCCTTTTGTACGATGAGGACAGAATATTAGACAATTATAACAATGCCGCCGGAAGACTATTGCTGGGTAATAGCACATCCGGTGCCCACTATTATGCGGAAAAACACACGAGTATGGATCAACCGGTATTTCAGGATGAAATCGAGAATCTGATGTCCCAGGATGAAAATTTAATGGTAGTGGAAAAGACCCTTTCCACACCGGAAGGCGAGAAGACTTATGATGTGAAGGTAGAACGGATGTTGGATGTCAGTCGTAAATTTTCAGGCCACACGGTGTTATTCAACGACATAACCGACCGACAACAATGGGCCAACCAGTTGGAGGAAGTAAACCGCAAACAAGAACAACTGATCAATGATTTAAATCGAACGCGTGAACAACTGGTTCAATCCGAGAAGATGGCCGCCATCGGTCAGTTGGCGGCGGGCATCGCCCACGAAATCAACACGCCGGCCCAATACGTCAGTGATAATACCCATTTTCTGGAGGAAGCTTTCGATGACCTCGTACAGCTTTTCAATCTTCATTCAAAATTGTTGATAGCCGTCGAAAGCGACCATGTTACCGACGACCTCGTTGAGGCTTTGAAGCAAAAAGTTGATGAAGTTGATTGGGAATATCTGGCAGAAGAGATTCCTGCAGCGATCAGCCAATCTCAAGTGGGCATTGACCGTATTTCCGAAATTGTGCTGGCCATGAAAGAGTTCTCCCATCCCGGAACCAAGGAGAAAACAGACATCGATATCAATCGTGCCATCCAGAGTACCATTGAGGTTGCGACCAGTGAATGGAAACACTATGCCAATATTGAGGTTGATTTTGACCCCAGCCTTCCTCCGGTTCATTGTCTTCCCGGCGAATTGAACCAGGCGATCCTCAATATCATTGTAAACGCCGCTCATGCAATTTCGGAAAAATTGGACAAAACCAGAACTGATTTGGGAACGATTACCCTTTGTACTCGAAAAGAAAACGACAGCATTAAGATTACGATTAAAGATACCGGTCCGGGAATACCGGATGAAATCAAATCGCAGATTTTTGATCCCTTTTTTACAACCAAGGAAGTTGGTAAGGGAACCGGTCAAGGACTGGCGATTGCTTATTCTGTTATCGTAGACAAGCATCATGGTACAATTCATGTGGAAAGCGAGCCGGGCAGTGGTACGACCTTTACCATTCGCCTGCCCATCCCTACTTCTTAAAAAACGGTAAAAGTTTCTTTACGCGTTCATTCACTTAATCCCCTATCTGATCGATAATCAACAATTGATAAAGGCGATAGCGGCCAATCGCTGTGTGGCCTTTGTTTTTCGGTTCAAATGGTTGAAATCGCGTATTAACACCTTACAATTATTAAAAAACAATTGGCTGAATTGATACCCCGTTCAGAGATTGTCGCCATTTGGTTCAGCGGGTGAATAATCGTATCAAAGCAGAAAAGGAGAAAAATGATGGATACAAAACCTTGGGGCGAGCGAAGCCTTTACTTTCTATTGGGCATTCTTTTTATTCTTGCTGCCTTATTATTAACCGGTGCGACCAGTGGCCCTCAACACGGTCGGTATCAGATATCATCCTGGACCCGGGGGCAATTTGTGGGGGCGATGATTGTTGATACGACCACGGGCCGGGTGAAATATGTTGACGAGAAAAGCGAAAATAAACCTTTTGAGGAAATCAAATAATCGGTCTGGCCTATCGGCCGACCGTACTTGACTCAACCCAACCTGGTCCAACTTGGCCCAACCAGGCCCGGCCAGGCAAATAAGATTGGAGAAATATCAATGTCGCTTCCCAGCGTCGAATTTAAGCGAATTGTATCCCTCACGGCCGCGTTAACTGAAACACTGTTTGCCATCGGTGCGGGCAGTCGTGTGGTGGGGGTCACCGATACGTGTGATTTTCCGGATGAGGCCTTGGAAAAGCCCGATGTATCATGCTGGTTTGAGCCTGATATGGATAAATTGTTGGCTTTGACCCCCGATCTGGTTCTCGGTTTGGACACCGCCCACGCTGACGTTAAATCCGCCCTGGAGCGTGAGGGTATTCCGACAATCCTCGTCAATCCGGCCACGGTGGACGAATCGCTGGAAGTAATGCTGCTGCTGGGAGACAAATTACAAGTGGCCTCGTCAGCCCGGGCTTTGGTCGAGACCCTGCAACGGCGCCTATCCCGGCTGGATGCCAAAGTCGGCCAGATTCCCGGCGACAGTCGCACCCGTGTCTGCCGGGTACTCGATATTGAAGGGAACCATCTTATTGTGGCCGGCCCGCGGTCGTTTCAATATGATGTGATCGCTCGCGCAGGCGGCCTGAATGTGACCTGCGAGGTGGGCGAAGCTTATCCCAAGGTTACCCTTGGCCAGTTTTGCCGATGGGATCCGGAACTGATTTTTTTCTGTGGTACCGATCGCGGTTTTGTTGCCCGGTTTTGCAGCGATAATAAGTGGCACACTTTAAAAGCGGTGCAGTCCGAGCGGGTATACCAATTTGATTGCGCCCTGACCTGCCGGACGGGGCCGCGGATTGTGGATATGGCGGCGCTTTTATTTAATACGCTTTATGCAGATAAGGATTAAATAGTGTTCATCACTTATCTGTTGGCCTGTCGGTAGAAAAAATCCCCCCACGTGTCTCTAGTGGAGATTCAACTCGTTAAGGTCATCGTCATCTAAGGGAATAACCTGAACCGGGCTAGCCTCTTTCGCCGGTGGTTGTGACCATTCCCCAGGTTGCCGCTCGGGTTGTGGCTTCCATAGATTTTGGGATGCTGATTGATTAAGACGGATTTCTTCATCAGCATCTTTGAGCGTCTCTTCTATTAAGGGGCGATGTTTACTCCCATTTATCGTGATGACCAACTCATCCAGCATGGCTTTCATCTCATCTGCCTGCATACGCATCTCTTCGGAGGCCGAAGAGGTTTCCTCGGCACCGGAGGCGTTCTGTTGAACCACTTTGTCCATTTCAGTAACCGCGGCGTTGACTTGGCCGATTCCCTGGGCCTGTTCTTTTGAGGCCGCCGCAATCTCTGCGACGAGTTCGCTGACTTTGGATGCACTTTGGGCGACCTGGCCAAAAGACGCGTTACATTGCGAGACAAGCCCTTTCCCGGTATCTACTTTCGAAACGGTGACGTCGATTAATTCGGCGGTGTTTTTGGCCGCATCGGCAGCGCGAATCGCTAAGTTCCTGACTTCGTCCGCCACAACGGCAAAACCCGCTCCGGCTTCACCGGCCCGGGCAGCTTCTACGGCGGCGTTTAGCGCCAATAAATTGGTCTGGAAAGCAATCTCGTCAATGGTTTTAATTATTTTAGATGTCTCGGTACTGGCTTCAGAGATCTCGGCCATGGATGTGGTCAGTTCCTCCATAGAGCGGTTGGCTTCGGAGACCACCTGGGTTGTTTCCTGCATCACGTGATTCGCCTGGCCGGCATTGTCTGCATTCTGGCGGGTCATGGAATCCATCTCTTCCAACGATGACGAGGTTTCCTCAATGGAAGCCGCCTGCTCGGATGCCCCTTCCGCCAATTGGCGGCTGGCCGAGGCCACTTGCTCTGAAGCGGCGGTAATATTGTCGGACCTTTGGTCCAGATCCGTCGTAATCCGACCAATGGATTTGGCAATCCGTGACAAAATGATAAAAAGGAGCACTGCCACGACGATACCCGATATAAGGGCAGCCAGAAGGGCAATTCCCTGAGTTTTTGAGCGCACGCTGTTTGAGGCCGTTTGCAAGGTTTTTGTAATGTCGTTTATTGAAGCCAAGCTCTGGCTACTCACATTATTTAACTTTTCATCGATGCGTTGGCTTAATTTGGCGGATTCCTCTTGTATGATTGTTTTACCTTTGTCCGCATTGGCATTGATCAACCAACCAAAGCGTTCGGACAGAGCTGCGATTTTTTCCCGGGCCGAAGCTTTGTCCACACAAACAAATACTTTACCAAGGTCTTTACCTTCAAATAATATCGGTTTTTCCACTAATAACACGTTGTCGTCGCCTTTTGATGCGGCGATAACCCGCAAGGCCTTGTTTTTCTCCTTACCGGTTTTAAGGTATTTCTGGATAAGTTTTGATTGGCGATCCAGATAACGCGTAAGCGGTTTTCCGTCGGGTTTTATGTAGATGGCGTAAACGATGTCTGCATTCTGGGTCGCTGACTTGGCGTAACCAATTAAATCTATAAAATTATTGGCCAAAATAGCCGCTGGAGCGACTTGCACCAATAAACCGGCCAAAGACTCGGCATTTTGTTGCAAAGCGGCATTAAATTCTGTTTCCAGCTTGGATTTTTCCTCTTCCAAAGACCCGCGTGTCGTTTCTGCAATGGATGTATTCAGGGTTCCATTCATTTTCTCCAAATAAACCGTCACATCTTGTTCCAGCTGGGCATAATTTTCATTGGCGATTCGGTTGGTGGTATCAAGGGCGGATCGTACGGAGTCACTTAACTTATTCAACTGGCCGTTTTGTACGGATACAATGGTCAGGAATAACCCGGAGACGCAGACAACCATTATTAAAATGATGGGAACCAATAGCCTTTGACGAAGACTTGCGCGAAATTTACGTTTCATTTGAGAAACCCTTTCGAGGTAAAATCCAATCTTGTAAACGCTTTTTTAAATTATGTGCCTATATTCTTGCCCCGGTGGAAAAAATAATACCGGATATTCTTTTTCATCTTTGGGTTGATTCGGGTGATTTCCCCTGCCTTACACATCCTATCGGCGCAAGGCTGGGGGAATCGGTTTAAATTGGCTATAAGGACGCGTAAGCCCCAACACTAAGCGATTGTTGGAGAACTTGCACGGGTCCATAGTCGAGGGCATCGGTCCAGCCGACGACCTTGGCGTTTTTGGCCGCAGAATCTTCGGGTGTCATCGCTTTGAGGGCATCGACAACGGCTTTGGCGACATCATCAGGCGTCGCACTGACTTTACCCAGGGGCCATTCGGGGTAAAGCGCCGTACTGCAAACAAATGGAAAACCGGTATGTTTTTGTAGCCCGATAATTTTGAATTCTTCCATATCAATGCTGCCTTCCGCCGCCATTCGCTCAAGCGTATCGGTGCGCACGGTTCCGGCGTCAACAGCGCCATTCTGGATGGCAAGCACGACATTATCGTGTTTGCCGCCAAATTCGAGGCTGGCGAAATCTGATTTTGGATTCACTCCCGCATCCAGAATTTCCTTATAGGCCATTTGCCATCCGCCAAAAGAAGACGCTTTTACCGCCATAAACGTTCGTCCCTTCAAATCGGCGATGGTATTGATGTCTTCGTTTTCCGCTAACGTCAGAACAACACCACCAAAAGATTTTAAAGGCTGTCCCTGACGGGAGTTGACCATGGTGGCAATGGCGGCTGCACCATATTTAACCTGAGCGGTTACAAACATGGATGAATTAACCAGGAAAAAGTCCACCTCGCCTTTTTCAATGGCCGGATTGACCGCATCAAAATCGAGGGGCACGATCTCAAACGTTTTTCCCGATATTTTGGCTGACAGATAATCGCCGGTTGCTTTCCACTGTTTTAGTGCTTTAACCGGGCCGCGCTTGGCAAGGACGCCGATTTTATAAGTGTCTGCTGCCCAGGTATTGACGCTGAATAAAAACATAATGATACTGATTGCCACTGCCCATTTTTTCATCTTAAGCCTCCAAAGTTGGTAACTACGTTTAAAAATTTGTGTTAGATGCAAAACCGTTCGCATCCTGTCTTCTTACTTGTATATCGACCACAAACAGGATTGCTTTAGCATTTTTTTATTAATCCGGAACCTTATGTGCCACATTGTGGTGGGGTTTTTTGCCGCATCGTTCGCCTCGTTGATCATTAACATGAATATAAATATGTTTCGGGGGGTTATTGTGTGAGCGTCCGATACTCTGCCCACCTTGACACTTCCATGGGCGCTAATTATATTTTTCCAACTCAATGGGAAGAATAGCCGGACAATGGGTGTGGGTATCCATTCGGCAAACATTTGATCAATGGACGTAAAATTTTAGGAGTACCAATGGCAGCTAAAAAAGAGACCCGTCAGTTTGAAACCGAAATTCAGCAGCTACTGAATCTGATCGTCAATTCGCTTTACACTCACAAGGATATTTTTCTAAGGGAGCTGATTTCCAATGCGTCCGACGCCATTGACAAGCTTCGGTTCAAGTCCCAAACCGAGCCGGATATTCTAGGCGATGATAGCGAATTTAAAATCAAAATCATCCCGGATGGGATCAAGCAAACGTTGACGATTTCCGACAATGGCATTGGGATGACCTACGATGAGGTGCTGGAAAATATCGGCACTATCGCCAAAAGCGGGACGGCGGCGTTTATAGACGCATTGGAACAATCCAAGCAGATGGAAACCCTGACGCCGGAGCTGATTGGGCAATTCGGTGTTGGTTTTTACAGTGCTTTTATGGTGGCGGAAAAAATCTCCCTGGTGACCCGGTCTGCCCAAAGCGATAAAGCCGTTCTCTGGGAATCATTGGGGGACGGGTCTTATACCATTGAAGAAACCACCAAGGAGAGCCGGGGAACCGACATTATCCTAACGTTGAAAAAACCGGCCAAAGAGGAGTCCGACTATACCGACCAGTGGGTAATTCGGGGAATCATCAAAAAGCACTCTGATTTTGTCGGCTATCCAATTGTCATGGATGTGGAAAACGACGAACCGATTCCCGAGGAGCAGCAGCTCAAAGATAAAGACGACAAGCCCATTGGCGAAACCACCCGCAAGGTCATTCAGGAAGAAACCTTGAACTCCATGAAGGCTATCTGGGCGCGGGACAAAAAAGATGTCACCGATGAAGAATATGAAGAATTTTACAAACACTTAAGCCATGACTGGAATCCGCCCTTGGATCGGCTGCACATGAAATTCGAAGGCACCACTGAATATAGTGCCCTGCTCTACCTTCCTTCCAAGGCGCCCTTTGACATGTTTCAGCCGGACCGCAAGCACGGCGTGCACCTTTACTGCAAGCGGGTTTTTATCATGGATAATTGTGAAGCGTTGCTGCCTGAATATTTGAGCTTCATTAAAGGGATCGTGGATGCCCCGGATTTGAACTTGAATATCAGTCGCGAATTGCTTCAGCATGATCGACTGGTAAATAATATTCGTCGTAATCTGGTGAAAAAGCTGCTTGAGCTTTTGGCGGACATGAAGGCCGAAGATTATGAAAAATTTTACGGGGAGTTCGGTTCGGCCTTGAAATGGGGTGTTCATATCGATACCGATAATCGCAAAAAAATTGCCGAACTGGTGCGATACAAAACCACGAAGTCCGAAGACAAAGCGATTTCTCTCAAGGAATACACCGACCGTATGCAGGCCGACCAAAAAGAGATTTTTTATATTACCGGTGAAAACCTCACCGCTTTGATCAACAGCCCGCATCTGGAAAAATTAAAGGAGAAAGACTACGAAGTCCTGCTCATGGCGGACCCGGTGGATGAGTGGGTGATCCAGTCGCTGACCGAATATGATGGCAAATCCTTAAAAAGCGCCGAGAAAGGCGATCTGGGTTTGGATGAACCCGATGAAAAGAAAACAGATGAGTACAATGTGCTCTTTGGGTTTATCAAATCCCAGCTGAACGACAAGGTCAAGGAGGTGAAACCCTCTTCCCGCCTGAAAAGTTCCATTGCCTGTCTATCCGGGGAAGACCACGATATGAGCGCTTATATGGAAAAGATTTTAAAGGCTTCAGGACAAACCCCTCCCGAGGCCAAGCGTGTGCTGGAGCTAAACATCGAACATCCTGTGATGGCCCAAATCAAAGCCCGCTTTGAAGCCGATCGTAAAGACCCCAAGCTCAAGGAATACAGCGAGTTGCTGCTCGATCTGGCCATCATCGGCGAAGGTGGCAAAATCGACAATCCTTCCCGCTTTTCCCAGCAGGTGGGCGAATTGATGTCAGGTGCGATGGGCGGATAATCTGAGCCTAACCGATCCATTTATACCCAGTACGCTGGGTCTCTTTTAAGGCCTGTTTGTGTGTCCCACCGCCTGCGCGTTGGAAGCGGTGGGGCAAAAGGCCAAATCTCTCGAGCCTGTTTCAAAACGTCCTACCGATCGGTTTATGGTAATGGGTAGCTTAAATAACCCCCATCAAATGACACCAGCATTATACCTTTTTTCATCTAAGCTCCCTCCCGATATCCGGCTGTAATATTGTCGTTGTTCCAGCGGATGTTAAAAATGTGGCTAACTTATTCAGTTAACCTCTATCCAGCTATACTCAGTATTGGCATTAAATTGGCATATTAATGGGTGATCACGCTTAATATGTATAATTTTTACCCGCTATCGTTGGTTTTGCATTAAGACGTGGTTATATTTTATACACCACTGTGTGGAATACCGATACCGAGTTACCCATGAAGTGATGGCTTCATTGGTAAGAGAAGGAGATTTATGGCGTCTAAATCCAAAACCGCCCTGCGCACTGGTTTGCAAACATCGCCGTGGATCATTCTGGGGTCAACGGCTATTTTGCTGATTGTTGTCTTGGTACTGGCATTTCAAAACACCAACCGGGAACGGCGTTATATGTCGGACCTGTTGAGTGCCAAAGGCGCGGCGTTGATTCGGGCTGTGGAAGCGGGTGCCCGAACCGGAATGATGGGGATGATGTGGGGGGGACAGCAGATCCAGCGGCTCATCGAGGAAACAGCGCGACTTCAGGATGTTCGATACATGGCCGTGCTCGACGAGGCCGGCAGATCTGTCGCTCACAGTGACCCAACCAAAATCGGCGTTCCGTTTGATCGGGAACGAAAAATCATACATCTCGGGCCGGGTGAACAGGAAAACTGGGAATTGGTCACCATTAATATGGGCAACGGATATTTGAGGTTCATCGCCATTTTCGCCCGCTGACATTCGGTGGGAGGAAGAATTCCAGCCATATGCAAATGATGAGGCGGCGGCATCAAATGCGATCGCCGTCACCCGACGACTGGTTTTCAATGGAGAAGCGTCAAAAACTGTTGATCATTATCGGCCTGGACGTGACGCCCTTTGAAGAGGCGATTCGAAGCGATATTCGCACCACGATCTTGCTGTCCGTGGTGATGCTGCTTCTCGGTTTCGGTGGATTCGTCTCGCTATTTTGGATGTACAGCTATCGCAGTACCAAACGATCCCTGCAGGATACCAGCGCCTTTGCCGATGAGGTGGTGAGCCATCTGCCCGTGGGGTTGATCGCCACCGATCGCTCCGGCCGGGTCACTTTTTTCAATGCCTCGGCTGAGAAAATCACCGGTGTGGAGACGCATCGCATATTAAATAAAAACCCGGATGAACGATTACCGGCTGATTTGTGCGGGATACAAAAAAAACTCGAACAAGGGGAAACAATTAACGAGAGGGAAATGGAATGTACCTTCGATGGCATTAAACAGATTCCGGTCAGCATCAGTGCCACCCGCATTACCAATGAAGACGGGGCGTTTGTTGGGCAGATCCTGATTTTGAGGGATTTAAGTGAGATTCGACGCTTGCAGAGCGAAGTCCGCAGGCAGGAAAAACTGGCCGCCATGGGAGGGTTAGCGGCCGGTGTCGCCCACGAAGTCCGTAACCCGTTAAGCTCCATTAAGGCGCTGGCCACTTACTTTGCAGGGCAATTTGACGACGGCAGCGAATCTAATGAGGCGGCCAAGGTCATGGTACAAGAGGTGGATCGACTCAACCGGGTCATCACCGAATTGCTGGAATTCTCGCGACCCACAGATTTAAAACGGAAAACCGGTGATATCGGGCTTTTGATATCTCGGTCGGTTCAGTTGATCCAGCAAGACGCAGCCAATCAAAACGTGGAGATCAAGGTCACTACAGACGATAGTATTTGTCCGGTCTGGATCGATCCCGACCGCCTGACTCAGTGCCTGCTCAATCTGTATTTGAATGCCATTCAGGCCATGGAGGATGGGGGGATTCTGACCATAACAAGTGCTGTCGGCGAAGCCGGGGATGTCGTGATTATGGTGGGTGACACCGGGACGGGTATTGCCTCTGATCAGCTGGATAAGATTTTCGACCCCTACTTTACCACTAAGAATAAGGGCACGGGGTTGGGTCTGGCGATTGTCCACAAAATTATCGGGGCGCATCACGGGCTCGTCGAGGTAACCAGTACACAGGGCCAGGGTACTCGATTTAAGTTAGTCCTTCCCTGCCAGCAGGCCCAAGATAAAAAGGAAAAGCGATGAACTTACTGAATGCGGCGAATACGGCTAAAATCCTGATCGTGGATGACGATGCCGGCCATTTGGTCTCGTTGAAAACCATCGTTCGGAGTTGGGGCTATGCCGTTGAAACCGCCGCCGATGGCGATATTGCAGTTGATAGGGTGAAATCCGGGCCGCTGGATCTCATCTTGATGGATGTTCGCATGGCCAACATGAGCGGTATCGAAGCGCTCAAAAAGATCAAGGCCTACAATCCGACGATCCCCGTCATCATCATGACCGCCTATTCATCCGTGGGAACAGCGGTGGAAGCGTTAAAATCAGGCGCATACGATTATCTGATCAAGCCGCTGGATTTTGAAGTCTTAAAACTGTCGATTGAACGGGCCTGCGAGCACGCCGGACTCAAAGAGGAAAACAGGGTTTTAAAAGAGCACTTGCAGGTAATTGATACGGTGGACCACATCATCGGCAGAAGCCCGCCGATGCAGGCGCTGCTTGATATGATTGCGATGGTCGCACCGTCTGAGGCGACCGTCTTGATCACCGGCGAAAGCGGTACTGGTAAAGAGTTGATTGCCCGGTCACTGCACTATAACAGCCACCGCAAAAAGATGCCCCTGGTGGTCGTCAATTGCGCGGCCATTACCGAAACACTACTTGAATCAGAGCTTTTCGGACATGAAAAGGGGGCTTTCACCGGCGCCGACAAACGCCGGGAGGGCCGTTTCTTGCAGGCCGATCAGGGCACCATCTTTCTCGACGAAGTGGGTGAAACGTCTTCCACCATGCAGGCCAAATTGTTGCGGGTGCTTCAGGAAAGGGAAATCCAGCGCGTTGGCGGGGATGATACCATACAGGTGGATGTGCGTATCATTGCCGCGACCAATCGTGATCTGGAAAAAGATGTGGCCGAGGGGCATTTTCGTGAAGATCTCTTTTATCGGCTCAATGTGATGCCGCTGCATGTGCCCCCGTTACGGGAGCGACGGGAGGATATCCCCTTGTTGGCTCAGCATTTCCTGGAAAAATTTGCGGAAAAAAATCGCAAGACAGTTAAAGGGTTCGTTCCTTTGGCCATGGACATGCTGGTCAATTATGATTGGCCCGGGAATGTCCGGGAATTGGAAAATGCGATCGAGCGAGCGGTAATTCTGTTGACTGGCGAGCATATTTCCGAAAATCAGTTGCCCTTAAATATCACCGAAAAATATCCCGATATGGCCACTACGCCCCTCATTACGACCCCGATCATGGACGGCAAGCACTCGCTGGACGATATTGAGAAGGAAGCTATATAGGCTGCGTTAAAAGCCAGTAAAGGAAACAAAGCGGAAGCCTCCCGGCGTCTGGGAATCACCCGCAAGACCCTGCATAATAAGTTGAAAAATTATGGCTTGGAGGCAAAATAGTTTGAGTCGCAAATTGAGATCTGACTCATGTGTACGGTCTGGGTCCCCGTGATCTGATTGTTCTTGTTGCACAAAAACACGTAAGAATTACCCTGGGACTCGGGAAAAGCCCTTTTTCATTCGTTCATGTAATAGGCGTAACTGTGATACAGGGGAAACCACCCATAATCCACCGAACGGCTCAACCGGGGGTTTAATTTATCTAAGGTGTAGTGGTCCTTTGTAGCCCCATCATTTAGAAAACAAGCCTTAACAAAGAATATACGATGGCTACGAGCGAGACGATCCCGATGGCCAAAAAGAGCCCACCCACGATATGGACTACTATGGAATACCATTTGCTTGGCGGGTCGGCTAAATATTTCTCCAGGTCTCCCTTATTGACCATCTCCTGATATTCTCTCGGTCTTTCTTCCTTGAATCGGGAAAGGGGAAGCCGCTGAGTAAAAATAACGGTGTCCATCGGGTAAATCTCTGGGCGCATATGAGAGTTGAAAAAATGGATGGAAAAAATAAATGCTGTTGCCAAAAGCGCCTCAAAGCTATGGATGATAGTGGCAATGTTTAACGCCACGCCTGGTAGGAACTGGGTGGTGAATTCAGGAAAGGCGAGCATCAAACCTGTGACACCCACAATAATTGTGCCCCAGAGTTCAGCCAGATAATCGAATTTCTCCCAATAGGTCCAACGACCGAACTCGGGCTTTGGACCTTTGCCCACAAAATATAAGAGATTTGATTTCAACTCTTTAAAATCGCGAGGTAACAATATTAAGGAGTATTCTTTTTTGAATAAACCTTTAAAGCTGATCTTTCGTTTTATAAAAAGGACGGCAACCTGAAATAGATGTATGCTGATATACAGCAATGCAATAAGGGCACCTACCATATGTATTTTCCCCATTACAGCCGGCCCGCCGACCATTTGGTTGACAAATGAAAACATGGGGTTGTCAGCAAATTTCAGTGCCATTCCCTTAACGCCAGGGTTAAAAAAGAGACCATAATCATCAGATGCAATATCGAATGGGAGGGACTGAATCTTCTGATGTGACGATTTGAGGTGTCATCTGGTACACCCATTTTTTCTCTGTTTTTCCGGGCGCTGAATCTTTCGATCATTGATCGGTTCAACCATAAAAACGAATGTGTGCCGAACAGCGCAAATGTCATAACGATGAGAAGGGTCATAATCCAGAATGAATAAAATAAAAGTGGATTATTTTCTCTATCCTGGTTGTCGGCATGGGGTAAAAACCCGGTAAAACTCTTATTGGCCTTTGGGTGACATTCCTGACATGTTTTTAGGATATTTTTATCAGACAGCATTGATGCCGGGATCGAGGGTGATAAAAGGTCATGGGAGCCATGACAATTTACGCACTTGGCAACTTTTTCGCCCCCTAATTTTGCAGCCTTTCCATGATAACTTGCAAAATAGGTCTTGGTCAACTTCGCATGACATTCTCCGCATCGATTAACGACGTCGAATTTTGTCTGGTTCAGTTTTGTGTCCGTGATATAATGCTGCTCGGATCCATGGCAACTGTTACATTGTGGCGCTTTTAGTTCTTTCTGGTTTTTTCCAACCATCTGGGCACTTTGGTCAGATTGAGCTAATTTCAGTTCTAATTTTTTAGCTGAATGGGAACTTTCTGCAAGTTTTTGGCCCTCTTTGGGATGGCAGTTTGCGCAATTGGGTTTGAAAATCTGTGAGCTATCGGGCTCAGCGGCTCTTTCTCCCCTTAACACGTAGGCTTCAAACGTTTTTGTGTCCTGGTAAACTTTTTCGGTTTCCGGGTGCAGGACCACGTGACATCTGATACAGGGTAGCTTTTGATGAACCGTCATTTCGAATTTTGTCTGGTCAATAAATAGCGCTTTTAATTTTTCATCAGGTGGTTTTTGTAATACTGGATTTCCATGGCACTCAAGGCAGCTGGCATCCGTCGGTCCTACTTTGGTGAACTTTTTAACATCCTCATATGAAGCAAAAGGTATATGGGGTGCCTTTCTCGTCATGGTAGACGCTGTGCTATGACAATTGACGCAATCGTTTTTTAAGATTTTGTAAACTTTCTTATTGAAAAACTCGTCGTTTTTTGCGCCGTCGCCAATCCATTTTGCCATGATGTCGATATCTTCATCATCGGCAACCTGATCATACATACTGGTCTTCATTGCAGCAACAATACGGGGTTCGGTGCTTACGGGAATCTCTTTTTTAATGTCAGTGCCTTCCGCGCCTATGGCAGCGATGGAAATAGGCTGAAAGAAAATACCCGCTGCCAGAAAAACACCCATCAAGGCAGCAAACACAGCCACCCGGCGCGGAAATGCGCTTCTTGCCAGTATGTTGAATTTAATCATTTCAAAAACACTGCCCCATGTTTAAAGCTGAAGTTTCACCGCTTTTTAAAGCACAGTACCGCCAACGCCGCCCTGACAGATAATATCGCCATATCGTTTGCCACAAACACCACGACTCCCACAGAAATCCTTCGTGGAAATGTTGAGGCAGATGGTGGTGCGAATTGACATGGGTACTCATCGGTGAAAATTCAAACTTAAAGGAGGTACATGTAAAAATCTGTTTGCCTTGATCTCAAGGCAAACAGATTTTTAACAGTTCGTTCGCTCGTTTTGTTTTGATCTATTGGAAGGTCATCTCGATGGAACCTTCATGGTAAATATGGTTAATTTGGGAGTTGTCAAAAACAGAAATTCCAAAGTAATAGGCATTCTTAAGATCACTGAACTGCACATCCTGAATTTCTGCTTTTTCACCGGTGGTGACCAAGGCGCGTTTAACCTCTAAAGTCCAAACCCCATCTTTCCAGTTGCTCGCCGCTTTAATGTCAGCGCGGGGTCCAACGAAAGGTGAAAGTACGATTCCCGGAATGATGTCGCCAGGTTTAAACGTATCAACAAATTCCTTTTTGCTTTCAGGCATCACCCAGTATTTATCTTTCTCACTATATGGAGAATTCATAAAAGCCGGTCCGGTTTTTGCTTCATTAATATTATTTTTGTAGCCACCGCCCGTTTTTACATCACCTTTTCGGCCCCAATTTTTATTTAACTTCGGATCTGCCGTTGAATCAACAAATTGATCATCAAACATTCCCAGAGGGCCTGTCCTAACGCTTTTCCAGTGCCACATATCAATGGTTTCGCCGGGTTCATTGGTGTATTTTCTGCCTGCGGACTTGTCATCAAAACCGTTATTCTTTCCGTTTTCGGTCACATGACAGGAGACAGCGCAACCCTTCTTTTTAAAGCCCCTTGCATTTATTTCCCAGTAAACGCCCACTTTGTCTTCATAATAGGTGTTGTCATGGCCGGTGTTGTCTTTATTCATCAATTGCTTCCAGCTACCGTCGTCCTGTTTTACCCAGGGAAATCTTTCAAAACTCTGAGTTGGATCATCGTATTGAAGATGAAAATAGACATATTTATCATCATACAGGGATTTTATTTTGACGGTAGTTTCCTTTATGCCTGCGTATCCGTTGTTCGGTTCATACGGTAATTGATCCAGTTTTACTTCTAAGGCAGCCGCTTTGTCCCACGCTTTTTCAGCCATAGCGTCGAGCGTGATAGCCGTATCCGTTTTTACACTGACAAGTTTCATTTGAGCCTTTTCTTGGGCCAGCGACGGGCTTGCTATCAATAGCACGCCTGTTATTATCAGTCCCATTTTCCAAAAATAACTTCCGATGGTTTTCATAAATTCCCCCTATTTCTAATTAATAAAGAATAACAGCATTTAACCCCAGAGGATTACATTAATAGCTGTAATGATATTTATGGCTATCACACAACGTGGTACTGGTATAGTGAAATTGTGTTCACATAGTGTCTTAATTATGTGAAGAATAGTTCACGTTAGAGCACTTAACGGCAGGAGAAATGAATTTATTCGAATCTATTTTTCGGACAGGAAATTATCCAGAATATTAAGGCATTCAAGAACTTTTTTGCCCTCTTTTGTAAGCAGGTACGTCCGTTTTTCATCTTGTTTTAAAATCCGAGCATCTTTCAAACTTTTTAAATGGAAAATTAATTTCGTATGATCTTCGATATTCAGTTTCCGGGCCGTTTCCATCAATCGTATATTTTTATTTGTATGAAACATACGGATTATTTCCCTGCGAATAGCGTTAGACAAAGAACTTAGCGTTCCCTCAAGCTTCAATTTTTTTATATCATGTTCAAAACGAAGCTCTTCTATTACCTGCTTGATCATTGAGAGGAGTGCTTCAATTTTAAAGGGTTTGGGAATGTATTCACTGGCGCCTTTTTTAATCGCCCTCACCGCATTCTCAATGGATGCAAAAGCTGTAATCATGATGATTTTGGAGTTTGGATTGATTTTTTTAAATTTTTCGATGGCATTAATGCCATCGATATCCGGCATCATGAAGTCGAGCAAAATTACATCAAATTGTTGAGCGTCAAGTTTTTTCAAAGCCTCCTTGACCGATCCTGCCGTATCATTTGGATACCCGGCATCGTCGAGTATTTCTTTTAAATTTTCCCTGTATTCCATGTCATCATCGACAATCAAAATATTATTCAAGGCAATACTCTTTTCTAATGAGCCGTTTTGAAATTGGCTCTAATATTTAGAATAAAAATTATGGGATAGCTAAGGTAATAGTTGTATCCACGCCACCCCTCTTATTATTCTCAAGAATTATAGAGCCCCCATGTTGTTCAATAATTCCATGGCAGATTGAAAGGCCTAATCCGGTTCCTTTATTCATTTCTTTTGTGGTGAAAAAAGGATCAAATACCTTCGATAAATGACTTTGTGAAATACCCGTGCCATCGTCTGAAATGGTTATTTTGATTTCATTGTTCACCTGTTTTGTTTCAAGAATTAATTCTCCCTTGTTCTCCATGGCTTCGATAGAATTATTGATCACATTTAGAAGCACCTGTTCTAATTTGGGTGCATTCAGTTGAACTGCCGGAAGGTGGTTTTGTTTAACCGAGACCTTAAGGTTACCGAACCGTTCGTTCAATTGAGCCAAGGCACTTTCTACAACCTGATTAACGTCCATGGGGGATAGTATTGTTTCTTGTGTTTGTGAGAATTGAAGCAACTCTTTGGCTATATTGGACGCTCTTTCAATATTTCTACCGATAGCATCGATTTTTCTTTTTATTTTTTCATTGTCGAGGGCATTCCCAAGTTGACTTCTTAGCATTTGCATATTCAAAGACGCATTGGTCAGGGGAGAATTGATTTCATGAGCGACCCCGGCAGAGAGTAGACCGAGGGACACCATCTTTTCAGATTGAGCCTGATTTTTAAGCTGTTGCTCTAGTTTTTTTCTCGTATGGATATCAAAGATGTTAAGCGCCTTGAATAGAAACGCTGTAATTAAAACCGCGCATAAACCACGAAAAAATTCAACGGGAACTAAAATTAGAGGAATTTGAACGTGGGATTGTATAAGACCAGCAAATATGCTGTAGAAAAAAAAGCCAATCCCTGAGTAGAAAAAATGTTTGGAAATAGGGAGGCTTATCTTCTTAACCTTTCTAGAGTAATAGATTAAAGCTAAGCTTGTTGCAAGGCTTCCAATAAATCCAAATGTTTTTCTTAAAACATTATTTGCGAACTTAAAAAAACTAATATGCTGGTAATCTGAATCAACTTTGAAAAAATAAAACATCAATATTGCAAACAAAATTATCACGCAAGGCTTTAACCATTTGATATATTTGTTTTTAGTAATTGAATGGAGCAGTGATATTCCAAATAACAAAAAATAAAAATGAAAGCCCATTGATAATAAGGGCTAAGGTTTTGATTGTGTATATGATATCATCAGAATATTGAGTGCCGTCGATGAGAAGAAACAGTGCAATCCACTCGTGGAACCCGTGCGCAAATCCAAAAAGGGAGAGAAGCCATAGATTGCTTGATATTTTCAGCTGGCTGGCTTTCATATCTTTTAGAGCAATGGAAGCGCCTAAAAAAAGAAAAGCCAATCCATATAAAAAGTAAAGAGTGGGTGTTGAAAATATATGGTCGATGATAAACATTTTAAATTAATATAAAAATGGTTGTATCATTTTTATTATGTTTCGAATATGGATATCTCAAGAATCTGTTTTCTGTCAAGGATAGTGGCTTCTAAAAACCGGATAAAAACTGGGCGTCCGTGAAGAGGACAGGAATTATGTTATTCATGCAAATCAAAAGTCAAGATCATCGAGTATTCACATCGTATTTTTGCCAGGAACTATATGGTACATGATCGGTACTAGCTGACCATGTGCCATTCTCTTTTAAAACCCGGTGGGTTTATGGCCGTTAGAGAGCTGACCTGGCTCGAACCCGATCCGCCGAACGACTGCCGAGACTTTTTTGCCAATGAATATCCGGCCATGGTAGATGTTGAAGCCAACCGGGGAATGATCGAAAACAGTGGCTATACGATTATCGGGGATTTCACATTGCCGGAATCGGCCTGGTTGGAGTCCTACTACTAGCCATTGGAATACCGAGTGAATTCATTCCAGGAAAAATACGCGGCTGATCCGCAGCGGTTGGCGATGATAGATTCGGTGCGGTTGGAAATTTCAATTTTCCGTGAATATTCCCGCTATTGCGGATCACCACCAAGTAACCACTTCATCAAACTCGAAGATCAGATCGATCAGCTCATCATAATCGGGTGGATCTTCATCAAAATCAAACAGAGGAAATTGCAGACAGCTATACCCCAGTGAGAGGGAATACATGAAGGTTCGCTGCATATCATCAGGTTGAGATTTGAGGATGTGCAGCATTTTTTTACGTTTCGGCATTTTATTATCCTTACCTATGTCGGATTCGTATGGATGGCGTTAGTTGCGATTTCCAAAGGGAATGACAAGATCCATTTTTTTCAATTCCCGGGCAAGCTTATCAATGGGCAGATATTCAAACCCGTGTTGGCTGTTTTGCTCAACATTTGAAATAAACGGGCACTCCATCTCCTCCAGCCATTCCAGATTTTCCTCGAGCTTATCATTCATCTCAACCGTGACATCAATGACAAAGAGATAGGCCCAGTAGTTGTGAGCCGCCAAGCCCAGGGCCGTTCGGGTCCCTTCCCAGATATCATCGGGTCGACGAACAATCACCGCACAATGCTTAATATTTTCCATCTTTTATCTCTCTTTTTTTGGTTTCTTTTAGAATGTAATATATCGATCGCATTCATATATCATTTCTGCATGCCACGATTGACTGGAAAACCCCTTTTCGCTCACCTTGGTATCTTTGGGGTCTAATTGATTGTCCTCAAACCCCACTTTGCAAAGCGCAATGTCGGCGATTTCTTTTAATTCATCGAGACGCGGATCGGTGCTCAGCCGTGTACCGATATGTGTAAAAAACACCTTGAGGTTGACACCTTTTTTCTTGGCGGCTTGGCACAACTTGATTAATGGGTCCAAGTTGCGGTCGGAAGTGACATAAATACCGAGCGTTTTATCCATGGTAGGTCCTTTTAGATTAACAATCGATGTGCGGAATGCACGTGACGCCCCACAGGGCCCAATCGTCCGCGGGCCGGGGAACTTTCTCCACTATTTCATCTTCTAATATTTGCCGGATGCTCTTTTCCAAACCTAGCTTGTCAAACACCCGATCAACTTTAACCCAGAAAAGCCCCTGATGAAAGGCCCTTGTTTTGCTGATCCTGATACGTAAAAATCTTTCCTCGATAGATCCCAGTTCGGCCATCACATTGGGATTTGAATTATCTCCCGGATGAACACCGGCAAGGAGGAAAGCGGTTAACCGGTAATCGTCCGGGTTCCTCTGCCTACGTGTCCGTCGGCGTTGCCATCTCACATACAGTAATTCATTTTTTTTCAAATAATCCACACGGCCAGCTGATCGGCCTGTTTGAGGACCTGGTCACTGACCCTTCCGATAAAATATTCATCGATAAATGTGATCAACCCCCGGCGACCCAGAACAACGCCCCCGAAATGGTTTTCCATCGCTTCGCGAACGATATGAGATGCGCGATCTTGATCGACCGTATCAATTTTAATTGAAATTCGATTGGGTGTCATACCCTCCGCCAGCAGGCGGTTGAAGGCCTCTTTCAGTAACGGGCTTAGCTTGTGTTTGACGATTTCATGACAGTTTTCAGACTTTTCAACCAAAAAGGCACTTGCGTCCCCGTCCCAAAATTTTTCGTCCTTGCGAATCATGCTGTAAATCTGCAAATGGTGTCCCGAAGATCCCACAAGCCCTGCAATACACGCGACCCCTTTCATTGCTCCGTGGGTGCCGTCAAACGCTACCAACACATTTTTTGCATCCGGCTTGCCACCCACAACCACCAGTGGGATATGTTTGATTTTGGCCACCAGTTTCATAGCCGTACTTTTTATCAACCAGTCCTTAAACCGGCTCCAACCGGTGCGGCCCACGACGATGGCATGGTACCCATCATAGGACTCTTTAATGATATCTTTTGCGACCCCCAGCCTTTTAGCCGGGGTTTTAACGGTAATGGCCGCCTCCGGAAACCCTTTCTGTTTGAAATAGACCACCGCACTATCCATGGCTTGAACCACATCCGCTTTTTGTTCAGTAGCCCATCGCTTCAGCCCAGTCACACGGCGCTGGTAATGCGGGTAGGTCCCCAAATCTGAAAAAAGGTCGAACAACTCAACACGTACATAGTAAAGAACAATTTCGGTGCGATCCGCTGGAAAAACATTGGCGGCGTAACGAATGGCCCGCAGCGATTGTTCGCTTCCATCAACAGCGACAAGAATTTTTTGGAGGGGAAGGTTATCCTGCAAGTGTGAATCTCCTGTTTTAACCTTTTATAATAATAGGAATAACAAGACATCTATCCATAAGTAAGGATCAGCGTATCGCTTGGATTATCATCCGTCAACATAGCATTGGGATAATATTAGCCTTAGTATCAGCAATTGCACCGGAAAAAATTGACTAAGGTCAAAGAAAACGATCACAAATTGCCATACAAAGAACCCTCTTCTTTTTCCCATAGGGCCCGAATTGGGTTGGATCACAAACTGGATCACAAACCCGATCGCAATCCTGGATCTCAATCCCGGATGGCTGGGGCCAGGGGCACCGGTTGACAAATCGTGTGGAAAAGACGAAAATGATGATTACAGCCTTTAAAAATAGCGCGTTTAAAAGATTTCCCGTGAGGAAATCTTTTTGTTTTTTTGGGACTACGAAATGAAGGTGATAAAAAATAGCACGTTCACGGTGATATTGTGGGGCTAAAACTCAAAGGTTACAAGGGGCGGGGGACATTTGCCCGAGGGATTCACCCACCGGATAAAAAACAATTATCCAAAGATGCCTCCATTCAGGTGATGCCTACCCCGGAAAAGGTACTCCTGAGCCTTCATCAAAATGTCGGAGCAGCCTGTGATGCGCTGGTCAAAGCGCGCCAAATCGTCCGATGGGGGGAGTTGATAGGTAAAGGGTCCACTTTTGTTTCTACCACCTTGCATGCATCGGTTCCCGGAATAATCCAGCGCCCGATGCGGGTGACCTTGGCCAATGGCCGACATATGGACGCCTTGCCCATAAAAACCGAAGGAGAAATCCCGGCCGGTCGTGATTTGTGGGAAGAGATATATGGCGGCCAGTGGCCGGTCACGGATCTAGACGGCTATGACCCGGCCCAAATCAACAAAGATATCAACGAAGGCGGGCTTGTGGGGTTGGGAGGCGCGGCTTTTCCCACGCATGTAAAAATTGCGCCCAACGATAAAAAACCGATCCATACCCTGATTGTCAACGGCTGCGAGTGTGAGCCTTATCTAACTGCCGATTACCGGCTCATGATGGAGGCACCGGCGCCCATCATTACTGGCGCCTTGTTGGCCGGGCGTAGTATGGGTGTCGAACGGATCGTTATTGGCATAGAAGATAACAAAATGCCGGCGGTGGAAGCTCTGCGTAAAGCAGCTGAAGGCACTGCTGTCCAGGTGGCTGTAGTAAAAACCAAATATCCCCAGGGAAGCGAGAAACACCTGATTCATGCCGTGATCAAGCGCCAGGTTCCGTTGGGCGGGTTACCCTCGGATGTGGGTGTGGCCATGAGCAATGTGGGGACCATGGCAGCCGTCGCCCGAGCTGTGATCCATCAAAAGCCGCTCACACACCGGGTTATCAGTGTCACCGGTGGTGGTATTGTCAATCCGTCAAACATATTGGCCCCCATCGGCGTGTCGTTCGGTGAACTCATTGAATTTAGCGGGGGACTGAAACCGGATGCGGCCCGTATGATTGCCGGTGGCCCCATGATGGGGTTTGCCTTTGCCAATCTGAAGACCCCGGTCACCAAGGGTACCGGTGGCCTTACCGTGTTGAATAGAGATGAAGTCAAAGCGGCTGCCGAAACTGCTTGTGTCCGGTGCGGAAAATGTGTCGATGTGTGCCCCATGAATCTGGTTCCCACACGCATTGCCCTGGCTTCTAGAAATCAGGACATTGCCCTGGCCCGACGATACAACATCATGGCCTGTTTTGAATGCGGTTCTTGTGCGTACACTTGCCCGGCGCATATTCCGCTGGTGCAGTTGATTCGGGCAGGTAAAGTCAGTGTGATGGCGGCGGATTAGATTATGAACGGCCCAATATTGAGACCCTAGTGAAAATGACGGAAATACAAACCACCTTACCGGATAATTTGGAACCCAATAAACCGGTGATCCATGTGTCGCCTTCCCCTCACCTGGTTCAAACGGCGACCAGTACCCAACGGATGATGGTCGATGTCCTGATCGGGCTCGCCCCCGTGACGGCCATGTCTCTTTTTTTCTTCCGTGAGTACGCCTTGTTCCAATTGGTGGTTTGCCTGGGGTCCTGCATCGTGGCGGAACAACTCTTTGTAAAAATGCGACGCCGATCATCCACCTTGATGGACTGCTCGGCCATTGTTACCGGGGTCATTCTGGCGCTCTCTTTGCCCGGCACCGCGCCATGGTATGTCGGCGTGGTGGCTTCCTTTGTTGCCATCGGTATCGGTAAAATCGTTTTTGGGGGCATGGGGATGAATTTATTCAATCCCGCCATGGTGGGTCGTGCCTTTGTGATGATCTCGTTTGCCGGTGCCATGGCGGCCTCGGGATTTGAGGAAGTCAACGGAACGGTCGATGCCATCTCGCAAGCCACACCCATGAACGCCCATCAGATGAACGGGGTGGTCACACCGCTTGCGGCCCTCTTTTGGGGAACCACCAACGGCAGTTTAGGTGAAACCAGTGCCCTGGCCTGCCTGCTGGGGGGGCTTTACCTGGTGATTCGCCGGACCGCCTCATGGGAGATCCCAGCCGGCATGCTGATTGCTGTTCTTTTCTTAGGGGGCGTTGCCGACCTTGCCGATGTTTCCAAAGACTGGACGGTACTTCACCATATTCTGGGCGGCTCACTGCTTTTCGGTGCATTTTTTATTGCCACGGATCCGGTTACCAGTCCGTTGACATCAAAGGGCAAATTTATATTCGGGTTGGGTGTCGGCGTCTTAACAATGGTACTGCGTCTTTTTTCCGGCTATCCGGAGGGCGTGATGTTTGCCGTCCTTTTTATGAATGCCGTGACACCACTCATTAATCGCTGGACGATCCCCACACCGTTCGGTGGAAAATAAACCACTAAAGACAATGACCGCAAAAACAGAAAATAACCATATCGGAAGCTTGAAAAAAAGCAGTCTCATCCAGGCCTGGCTGGTACTGTTGCTGGCCGTCGGTTTCGGCGTATCTCTCGCCGGCGTGCAGTTGACCTTGGGGCCCAAAATCGAGAGCAATAAAATCAACGAGACCCGGGAGAGAATACCGCTTTTGGTTCTGGGAAAATCTTTGGCGAGTAAGATGGCGGCTGAAAATCAAACCCTTACGATTGAACCCCGTCAGGTCGCCGTGGAATCAACAGGGAAAACAAAATATTACCGCATCTACGAGACACGCTATCAGGGCCACCTGCGCGGGTGGGTGGTAAAAACCAAAGGCCGGGGCTATGCGGACAGTATCGAATTATTGTTGGGACTTTCGCCCGATTTTGACGCTATCACCGGTCTGTACATCCTGGACCAAAAAGAGACACCGGGGTTGGGCAATAAGATCGTCACGGAATCCTGGCGAAAGCAATTTATCCAAAAAGCGACGGTGTCGTCGCTCAGGGTCGTCAAAACCGGCGCTGATACGGCAGAAGAGATCGATGCCATCACTGGGGCGACGATCTCATCCAAAAGCGTTACCGGCTTGGTAAATGCTGCCATCCGCGATTTACGCCAACCCCTTTCTGCCACCCCGTCTACCGTTGGGAAAGAGGAGAAATCCAATGGCTGAATTGCCCACCGCCACCGAACGGTTTATCAATGGCATACTTCCTGAAAACCCGGTCTACCGCCAGTTGCTTGGCTTGTGCCCGACATTGGCGGTTACCAACAGTCTCAAAACAGCCCTTACCATGGCCGGTGCCGTCGGATTTGTTTTGCTATGCGCCAATGTTATTACCAGCTTGATTCGCAACCTGCTAAAGCCGCATCTGCGAATTGTCGTCTTTACGCTAACCATCGCCACCTTCGTCACCATTGCCGACCGGTTTTTAGCCGCCTACCTTTACCAGATGAGTAAAACCCTGGGGCCTTATATCCCCCTGATTATCGTCAATTGCATCATTATCAGCCGCTGCGAGGTTTGTGCCTCCAAACAATCGGTTTTCGTTGCTGGTGCCGATGCGGTGGGTCAGAGTTTGGGATTTGCCCTGGCGCTGTTAAGCATCGCCGCGATTCGTGAGATCTTGGGGGTCGGTGCTCTGTTTGGGGTACGGGTCATGCCGCCGGGTTGGCCGGATTGGGTGATCATGGTGCTTCCTCCCGGCGCTTTTTTTACCTTCGGCCTGCTGCTGGCAGCTGTTAATTGGGTTTCTGCCCGACGCAACCGTCCAGGCGGTCAACGCTAAAAATAGGAACCGGAACGACGACATGGAATATCTAACCGACATATTGCTCATCGCCCTGAGCGCTGCCCTGATCAACAATTTCGTCCTGTACTATTTTGTGGGTATCTGTCCGTTTATCGGCGTGTCCCGACATGTGGGCATGGCCGTGGGCATGGGCTGTGCGGTTACGTTCGTTATTACCATTGCCGCTTTCATTTCCTGGACCGTCACCACCTTTGTACTGATGCCCGGCGCACCGCTCACCCGGCTGGTGGCGAGCTTTTTCCTGCCGGCTGAAGCCGCCGCCCGTGTCGATCTGACGATCTTAAGCTACATTGTTTACATCTTCGCCATCAGCGCCTCGGTTCAGTTTGTGGAGATGTATGTGCGCCGTTTTTTTCCATTGCTTTACAAGGCGTTCGGTGTGTTTTTACCCTTGATCACCACCAACTGCGCGATCCTGTTCGCCTGCCTGGTAATCATGAGTCACGTGGTCGGTGCTGAAAATCCGGCGGAACGGTGGGACTTGGGACGGGCTCTGACTTTGGCCTTTTTCGGTGGGGCAGGATTTACCCTTGCCATTGTCATCATGGCCGGCATTCGGGAAGAGCTGGACTTGTGCGATGTGCCCAAGCCTTTTAAGGGAGCTGCCATCACCCTGGTAGTCGGTGGCATTCTGGCCATGGCCTTTATGGGCTTCACCGGCGTGGATTCAGGCTTGCGGAACGCTTTGTCGCCGATACCGGCCGCAGTGGAAAAAACCGAACCGGCGGTGACCCCGGCGTCCGTGCCACCCAGCATGAAGCAACGCTCAAATACGAAAAACAGGCAACCATCCAATAAAATGATAATAGGCCATGGGCAAACCCATTGGGAGGTGCCATGGCCTGGATAATCATTGCATTGGCCGCTGCCACCATGCTTGTCATGGCCATGGTGTTTTCATTCGTATTGGGGTGGGCGAATCGTGCCTTTCACGTTGAGATGGACCCGCGTGTGGATGCGGCCATTGAAATACTGCCCGGCGCCAACTGTGGTGGTTGTGGCTATGTGGGATGTGCCGAATACGCAGAGGCGGTGGTGTTGGAAGATACCCCGGTTAATCTTTGCACCGTTGGTGGCAAAAGTTGTACGGAATCCCTGGCGGATCTGTTAGGTGTGGAAGCAACTGCCAGCTATCCCTGGCGACCCGTGGTTCATTGTGGTAGCCGCTATAGCGACCGCTTCGGCCGACACCCCTACAAGGGTGAACAACGCTGCCGACTGGCCAACCTGGTGACGGACGTGCAGGGATGCACCTATGGTTGTCTCGGGTTTGGTGATTGTACCCGTGCCTGTGAATATGATGCCATCCAGGTTGAAAATGGTCTGGCGCGTGTTGATTATGCAAAATGCATTGGGTGTGGTGCGTGCGCCAAGGTCTGCCCTCGGAACATCATTACCATGGCACCCTTCAAGACCGATCGTATGCTGGTGGTGGAGTGCTCCAATCACGATATGGGCAAGGATGTAAAGGCCGTCTGTAAGGTGGGCTGTCTGGGATGTCGGGCTTGTGAACGGGCATCAGACATGTTTACCATCCACAATAACTTGTCCACCATCAATTATGACAACTACACCCTGGAGAATCTAAAGACGGGAATGAAGGCCGCCGAGAAATGCCCTCGCAACCGGCTCGTCTTTGTTGGCATACCCTCTGACAAAGACATCCTTGCCGTTGCCGAGGAAGAACTGCCCACGGTTGTCGAACCGGATTTTAAAACCACAGTGGACGATACGGAATGGCGGGGATAAATTCATCTATTCGGTTCCACCAAAAGACCGACACCTGGCCGGTGCACCACTACTATAAAAAAGGATACCCACTCCCATGCATCTTTACACCCAAATTTACGAATTTGCTGCATCTGCAGGAGCCCTCGAAGGTTATGTTTACCAGAAACAATCACAAGAAGCCCTTGATCTGAAGGCCCTTTCCCATTGGATTAACAATTTGAAGCAGGCCTATGATCTTTTTACTCCTTCGGATCGGGAGATCTTCCAATCGGCGTGTGACCAAACCCTCGGACGGGCAATTTTATCCCTCGAAATAATTTTCCCTGAAGGCCATGCGTTCATAAAAAGACTTGGGTCCATGGTAAAAGTCCGATCCACCCAAACACCGGACGACTTCCAGAAACAAAAATGGTTTCAGAAATGACCGAAAGCACACCTAGAAAGGGTCAATGGTCATTTACCGGGAAAGTCGTCAGCGGCAAGGGTGAGGCGGTTTTTTTCACCCAGTTGGATTGGGTAAAGGATCAGTGTAGGGACAAACTTGGCTTTATCCCCTACCCCGGAACCCTTAACCTTCAGGTTGCATCCGGCGATCTGTGGCGAAAAATTGAAAAGTCCACCCTCAAGAGGGTGGAACTGGTTCCCGTCGATCCGTCTTTTTGTACCGGCGAGGCGCTTGCGGCCACCATCCAGGGCATTCAAGTCGCCATCATCATTCCGGAAGATAAGGCCCGCGTGCATGGAAAAAACATTGTGGAAATTATCGCTCCTATCGGATTACGCGACACCTTTTCCCTGAAAGAGGGGGCTTTGGTCACCGTAATCGTAAATGACCGCGAAGCGTTACGTCCGACGATTGTTGCCCAGGCGGCCATCTTTGATTTGGACGGCACGCTCATCGATTCAACGAATGTATACTATTCGATCATCGAAGCCGCTTTCGAAAGCCTGGGACTCCCCAACGTACCCCGATCAAAAATACTGGAAGCCGCCCGATACGATGAATTTAACTGGGCTTTGGTTTTACCGCGCGGAGCCATGGTTTCAAAACCGGATCTTCTTGAAAAAGTATTGAAACGCATTAATGCATTGTATCCGGATATTTTCCATAAACATGTAACACCCATCCCCGGAACCCGTGAAACCTTGATGAAAATCGCCCAAACCGGCACCCCCATCGGCGTCGTCACCTCAACGCTCAAGGCCAATATGGCGAATAAAGAAGCGGTTTTGAAAAAATATGATTTGGACCGCTTGCTTGACATCATCATCACCATCGATGATACCGAAAGAAAAAAACCAGCCCCGGATCCATTATATCTTTGTGCTCAAAAGCTAAACATTCCAGCCGAAGGTTGTGTTTACGTCGGTGACATGCGAACGGATATTGAGGCTGGTAAAAACGCCGGGATGAAAACCATCGCCGTCCTCACCGGGTTTGATGGGTTCGATACTTTAAAAGCCACCTCCCCTGACGCCATCATTGCCTCCGTGGCGCAATTTCACCAGGTCGTCGATATTCAAATTTTGTAAAAGAATAGCCGGGCGGTATGGTCGGTGCCTAATGATGTGAAGTAATTTTGGGCGAGGGATTTAGAGCTCCCCCTCAAACCGTCGTTCAATGATCAGCGCAGGTTTGAGTAGCACGGTAACAACAAAAATGCCCAAAGCCAGGATGCCGAGCGTCACGCCCACTTCCACCCAAGAGGGGGCATAATCAACCACTTCTCCTAAAGGTGAGGGCACCAGGCCCGGCACGATTAAGCCGATACCTTTTTCAATCCAGATCCCTATAAAAAGTAAAATGCATGCCGGGAAAAGTACCCAAGGGTGGTTTTTGCCCGGATTAAAGGCCAACACCAGTGTGCCGATGAGATTCATGCTGATGGCGGACCAGATCCAGGGGACCAATGCGTGGTGCCCCTTGAGGCCAAAGTAGAGATAGATGGCCGGCAAGCTGTGGTGGGTGGGCAGGTAGAACTCCTTGAAAATCTCCGAAAAGAGCATAATCAAGTTGATGATGGCTGCTATCACAATGATACGCCGCAGCTTATTGAAAATCTGGGTGTCAATTTTGAAATCGGTAAGTGAGTGAATAATAATCAAGACGACGGAGATAAGCGCCGGGCCGGCCGCAAAAGCCGAAGCCAAAAACCGGGGGCCCATCAAGGGGTTGTTCCAAAACGGGCGTGCCGGGAGCCCCTGGTATAAAAAAGCCGTAACCAGGTGGATGCCAAACGCCCAGAATATGGAGATAAACACGAAAAAGCGATACATCGAATGGGGGTTCCGGTCATTGTAATGGCAAAAAAGGATATAGGCCGGAACCATCAGGTTTAAGACCAAATAGACGTTTAAAACGAGGACATCCCAGGTTAAAAGTGATGTCGGCCAATTAAAGAGCCCGATCACAGGCATCATGTGCCACGCTTTTAGCGGGGCGCCCAGATCGACAAAAACGAACATCAGACACATGACCAGGGCACCGATGGCCACCACTTCACCGATAATAACGACTTTATGCAGGTCTTTATCCTTGAAAAGATAAGACGGCAATATAATCATGACCGCTGCGGCCGCCACGCCGACCAGAAACGTAAAGTTCGATATGTAGAATCCCCAACTGACGATGTCAGACATGTTGGTGGCCGCCAGACCTATTTTAAACTGTACAAAATAGGAATACACACCCAACAGCATGATGGCAGCCAGCAAACACAAGAATAGCTGATATCGCAACCCGCCGGATAAATTCCAAAAAATGATGTCTTTAACAAACGATATCAATTCTTTGACGATTGACTTCTTCGATATTTCTTGTTCCTGAACCATCGATTGGGCCCCTTGGTCAGCTTATAATGATAAAACCGATATACGTGGTTTTTAGTATGGTTAATCGATAAAATACCAGAATTTCGGATCTGTCCCCAGATCCTCTTTAAAACGGAAAACCTTTTTATTTTTCAAAACAAACCGGATTTCACTATCGGGGTCCAGAAGGTTGCCGAACACTCTGGCACCCGTCGGACAGGCCTCGGCACACGCGGGAAGGCGTCCCTCCCGACTGCGCTGGATACAAAATGTACACTTTTCCATCTGTCCTCTGGATCGCATCCGGTTGCCGAGGTAGTGTTGTTTTTTCGTCATTTTATCCGGTGGCACCTGCGGTTCATTCCAGTTGAAGCGGCGACCGTAATAAGGGCAGGCGGCGATACAATACCGACAGCCGATACACCAGTCATAGTCCACCACCACAATCCCGTCCGGCTCCTGCCAGGTCGCCTTCGTGGGGCAGGCCTTGACACAGGGGGCATTTTGACAATGGAAGCATTGAACCCCCATATAGAAATGATCTTCCACCGGCACCTCATGAAAATACTTTCCATCTCCGGATTCCGGCGACATTTTCCCATTTTCCATCTCAAAGATACGAATATATTGGATATTTGATTTCCGGTCGAGGTTGTTCTCCTTGACGCAAGCGGCCACGCATTCCATGTACCCCTCGCAGCGGGTCACATTAAAAGCATATCCGAATAAAACCCCCTCGGTGGGCGGTTTGGAACTCATCTGAATGTTCACACCGTGATTTGTTTTGGCCAATTGTTCGAGGCGTCGGATGGTCTCGTCTTTTTCTTCCTGGGACATGAGGCGATAATGTTTTTTGAAATACTCCTTCCACCGCAAAGAAAGTTCTCCGGTCGAACCCAGCACCTCGGTGCCGCAACCGGTCAACATTGCGGCGCTTCCCAGCGTTGCCGCTGCTGCAGCGCCTTTAAGAAATTCTCTTCGCCCGCACGATTGGGTCTGAAAATCATTTTTCGGTCGTTTTTTCGAACATCCACTATGCTTCATAAGGGCCATTTCGATTTCCCTATTTTTTTAACGGTTGTGAGTAGGTGACAGGCCACCGTTTTTTAAAGAGAGGTGAATGGGGATCATGGCACGACACGCAATTCTGGACGACCCGCTCTCCCGTCCAGTTGGAGATACGCTTACCGTGGGCACCGCCTATCCAATCTATTTTCTGCCTGAAATGGCATTGGCCGCAAAGGTTATAGCTGTGATCCATATCGATTTTGATACCCGTTTCGGTTTCCAGAAAATCCCGTTCATCTTCTTTGTGACAGGTGAAACAGGACAACGGCTTCTCTCGACCACCGTGATCCAGGACAATATCACCGTGGGCAATTTCTGCGGCCATGGTTACCTTGACAATTTGATCGTTATGACACTGGGTGCAACGAAAGCGCGCCATTTTGTCTTTGCGTGTCTGTGTCCGGAAAATACGTCTTTGATCATTTGAATGGACCCGGACAGTACTTTCCGGTAACGCGGACAGGGCTTCGACGCGTTTATTATCAAACGGGGCTGTGGCATGTTTGTAGGTCTGGGTGACGCCGCCTTCTTCCGAGTAAACATACCATCCCGAGAACACGACCATCAGAAGCGGCAATACCCAATAAAGAAGGCCTTTTGATGTGGGTGATTTCATAATTTCCCCGATGAACGATTATTCTGATTTTCTTACAAAAAACCCTGAATTGAGATCCGGCACATGGCATTGTCGGCAATTGCCCCGGGAAGGATGCTCTACACGAATAGTCGCTACCGCACCGGGCCCCACATGACAGGAGATACAGTTGCCCCGAGTTTGCAGTTCATGCGGCACTGGCGGCGGTGCTCCGGGCAGATGCGCCCGGCCCAGCCGGGGCGGGGCAACGCTTACCCAGTCGTGCTCGACAAACAGCTTTGCTTCGGTCACAGGCACATGACATTGCCGACAGGCGACTTGTTCCGGGTGAGGCGTCAGGGGGGTATTTCTTTTGAGTTCCGCAGACCAGCCGCCCTTGGCGTGGCAGGCCAGACAATCGACCAGTGCTTTATCCGCAGCTTCAACCTTATGCGGAATCAAGGGCGGCGAGCCGGGATATTGCCTGCGGGTGTAATATTCATCAAGGGTGCGTTCCGTGGAAATACCTTCCAGATATTCCTTGGAAAGGCTGTCATAATTAATGAAAATGGCGTCCCCCTTTTCGTCAAAACTGCCGCTACCGGCATCAATGGCCGCCGCCGCCATCTCCTTGGGCTCACTGGAGAGCGCGGAGAACACAACCAAGGGTAAGGCCAGGATGCAAAGTCCGGCGAAAATGAGAAACACCTTTCCTACCTTTTGATCCCTTTTATCTTGTGACGCATGCTTGGGATCATTCCGGGGCTCGTGCGTTGGTTTTTCCATCAGGCTCTCTCCAGCTTTACAGCGCATTTTTTATAATCCGGCTGCTTGGAAATCGGGCAGAAGGCATCCAGGGTAACCTCATTGATTAGGTGGCTTTCGTCGAAAAACGGCACAAAAACCATTCCTCTGGGTGGGCGTCCCCGGCCGTTAATACTGGCCTTCATTACGACGGAACCCCGGCGCGATGAAACCTTGACCTTGGCCCCGTTGGTGATACCCATAGCAGACGCATCATCCGGATTGACCTCCACATAGGAAGCCGGAACCGCCTTGTGTAATATCGGGACGCGCCGGGTCATGGAACCGGTATGCCAATGCTCAAGTACCCGGCCGGTATTGAGCCAGAAAGGGTACTCGCTATCGGGGGACTCGGCTGCCGGCTCATACGGTCTTAGCCATATCCAGGCCTTTCGGTCCGGTTTACCGTAAAAATCGAAATCATCCCCTTTGGCCGCCGGATCATATTTGGCGTTATAGCGCCACTTGGTCTCCATCCCATCCACAAACGGCCATTGAATACCCGACCGTGCTTTCAATTCATTGTAGGGTGCCATTCGGTGCTTGGGGCTATCATGGAAACGAATATACTCATTCCAAATATCCTCGATGTAGGTATCCCGGCTCCACGGAAACTGTTTTTCATATCCCAGCCGTCGGGCCACCTCGATGATTTGCCAGGTGTTACACATGGCCTCTCCGGGGGTAGGGACGGCTTGTTCGTTATGCTGGGTACGTCGTTCCGAATTGCCAAAAAATCCTTCTCTTTCAACCCACAGTGCCGAAGGCAGCACGACATCAGCCACATCGGAGGTCGGGGTCGGATAAATTTCGGACACCACCACAAAACGGTCATCCTTTAAAGCGCCCTCCCGGTAACGGCTCAAATTGGGCATGGTGACCATGGGATTGGTCACCTGAATCCACATAAACCGAATATCACCGCGATCAAGCGCCCTAAACATCTCAACCGTGTGATAGGTTGGTTTGGGGTCAATATTTTCCACTGGTACACCCCAAATTTCAGCCGCCATCTTACGATGCGGTTCTTTCATGACGACGCCGTGGGGCAACTTATGGGTCAGCGTTCCCACTTCCCGTACCGTGCCACATGCGCTGGGCTGGCCGGTCAGGGAAAAGGGGCTGTTTCCCGGTGTTGAAATTTTACCCACCAAGAGATGGATGTTATAGACCAGATTGTTGATCCAGGTGCCCCGGGTGTGCTGGTTCATGCCCATGCACCAGAAAGAGGTCACCTTTATATCCGGGTTGCCATAAAGCGCGGCCAGGTATTTGATATCCTGAGCGGACACCCCGGATATTTTTTCTACTTTTTCGGGCGTGTAATCTTCCAGAAATGTTTTGTAGGCCTCAAAATCAACGGGTTCTTCCTTGTCTTTGAATTTGAAATGGTCCTCGGTACCGTATCCAATATTGGTTTTACCTTTATGAAAGGAAGTATGCTTCGTGACAAAATCCCAGTCCACCCATTTGTTTTTGATGATTTCATAGCAGATGGCATTGGCCACTGCCAAATCGGTTTGGGGTCGAAATAAGATGGATTTGTCGGAAGCCTGGCTGCTGCGGGTGGTGCGGGTGGCAAAATCGATAATTTTGACATGCTCTTTGCTCTGGCGGTTGGCCAACATCCTCGAGAAAAGTACCGGGTGCATCTCGGCCATATTATTGCCCCAGGTGACAAAGACATCGGCATGATCGATATCGTCATAACACCCCATGGGTTCATCCAGGCCGAAACTTGTCATAAATCCCGTCACCGCCGATGCCATGCAAAGCCGGGCGTTGGCCTCAAGGTTATTGGTGCCGATGCATCCTTTGAACAGTTTGGAGGCGGCATAGCCGTCCGCAATGGACCATTGTCCCGAGCCGTACATCGCCACGGAATCCTTCCCATGCCCATCAATGGTGTCCTTTAATTTCCCGGCCACGAGGTCCAGGGCCTCAGTTATCGGCACCTCGGTCAGTTTTCCATCTTTGCGAACATACGCTTTTTTGAATCGGTCTTTGCCATAAAGAATCTGAACTGTGTGGTAACCCTTGACACAACACAATCCTTTATTGACGGAACAGTTGGGATCTCCCTTCACCGCCACGGCGCGATCTCCGGATACACCCACCAAAAGGCCGCACCCGGTTCCGCAAAACCGACAAGGGGTTTTTTTCCATTCCATCATCCCGGCAGATGAATCCAAATTCTTCCAAGCACCAAAACTGATTCCCGGGAACAACACCGCAGCGGCAGCAAGCGCACTTTGCGCCGCGGCTGATTTTATGAATAACCTCCTGCTAATGTCCATCTGCCACTCCTTTTATGTGTCAAAATGTTTATTCGTCCGCATGGCCGAATGTCATATTAAGAGACTCGAGTGAGGCTAAAGCCTTCAATTTTTTTTGTAACACCTTCTCACTTTCTTCGTCGGGGGTATCGGTGACCAAAATCAGAATATTTTCATTATCAGCGGCCCTCGCTTCACAGTGATCAAGTGTTGTCAGCGCATCGAATAATTCATTTTTAGCCCCTTTTTTGGGGTAGGCCAGGTAGCTGAAGACAGGCATTCCAACTCCAATTGTTCATTCATACAAAGGCGCTGATACTTTCCGTGAACTGGGAACGGTTATTCTGTTTTGTTGAGGCGCGCTGTTAACTCTCAATCGACCGTAAACCCAATTAGTGATACTATCTATTTGCCATATCGACATATCAGTATAGTGTCGGCATGTAAGACGAAATGGTTGTCCAAAATGGGGGTGCGCTTGGACACCACGATGAGCAAAAGAATCTTCTGGTGATTTAGGAAGGATTAATATTAAACAGACGATATCAGATCATTGACTTAAGTCAATTTCTTTAGAATTAAAGACAGTTGGGTCTATTTGGAAAAAATATTTATATCACTTTGTGGTATTCAACTGTTGAGATTCATTGACGAATTGATAATAATTGATGTATTGATGGGCCATTGTAAATAATTTATCCATATTCAGGCATAATTAACCAAAAAATGGAGATTTCACTTGCGGTTGCTCCTCGTTTTTATCATTGTCGGCGTTATACTTACAGCTTATGTCTTGATTGGCCGGTTGCGCCGGAACGCCAGGCGGCGCTTGGCGTTGCAGGCGCCATTTTTAGATGAATGGATTGCCGGCCTTAAAAAAAACCTGCCACCGTACACGAAATTATCAGACACGTTCCGTCGGGAACTGCATGACTATATCAAAATATTTTTAGCGGAAAAATCATTCGAGGGGTGTGGTGGCCTGGTCATTACAGATGAGATTCGGGTGACCATTGCAGCCCAAGCATGCATGCTTCTTCTAAACCGGAAAACGGATTGTTACCCAAAGTTGCGTTCCATCCTGGTGTATCCAAGTACTTATGTCGCCGGTGGCAACGGGCTTTTTGTCGACAAATCAAACCGGTCTGTACGGTTGGGTGAATCCTGGAGCCACGGGGTCGTGGTTCTTGCCTGGGATAGTGTTAAGCAGGGCGCGATCAACTTTAAAGACGGCCACAATGTTGCCATGCATGAGTTTGCGCATCAATTGGACCAGGAGGACGGCGCTGCCGACGGTGCGCCGATTCTTGGAGACCGTTCTGCTTATCGATCATGGGCGGAAGTATTATCCCAGGAATTTATTCTGCTCCAAAAAAAGAAGAAAAAGAGAAAGCGCAGTGTGTTCAACAAATACGGCGCCACCAATCCGGCTGAGTTTTTTGCCGTTGTCACCGAATCGTTTTTCGAAAAGCCGAAACAGTTTCAAAAAAAACACCCGGAATTGTACGAAGAACTTCAAGGCTACTACAAAGTGAATCCGATTGAATGGGTATAGGGCGCCTCTTTACTACAAGGTATCTCAAAATAAATGTAAGTGTTCTTGGCAAGGCGCGAAACGGTGAAAAAGCGGAGCATACACATAGTATGTGAGCATTTTGAACCGTTTTGCAACGCCGCCAGGGGCGCTTAGATTTTTTTTTGAGATTCCTTGTACTCCCTATCGACGACAACTTACACTTCAAGTCAGATTGTACTGCTACGATTGCTGAGCGCCTCAACACCTAAAACTGTGAACTTATTTTTACACGAACCCTGAGCATCAATTATATTTTCGCCATCACATTATCCGCATCAAATTCAAGGGTCGCAAAATGATCGTCCAGGGTTTCAGCACGACGGATCAATTCCACGGAGCCGTCGAGGCGCAGTAAAAGCTCTTGTGGCCGCAAACGGCCATTGTAGTTAAAACCCATAGAGTGGCCATGGGCACCGGTATCGTGGATGATCAGCAGGTCGCCGTCATCTATTTTCGGCAGTCTACGATTGATGGCAAACTTATCATTGTTTTCGCACAGAGACCCGACCACATCTACCTTTTCCTTCCGGGTGCCGGAGGATTTACCGTGAACGGAAATGTGATGATATGCGCCGTACATAGCCGGGCGCATCAGGGCCGACATACAGGCATCAACGCCGACGTAGGTGCGGTAGATCTCTTTGCGACTGATGGCCTCAGTCACCAGGACACCATGGTGGCCCATTATGTATCGCCCGCTTTCCATGTATAGCCTGGGAACAGAGCCGTACTCTTTTTCAAAGGCATGCAGGTGCTTTGTAATCTCTACCGCCATCGTGGCAATATCAAGGGGTTCTTGGTCCGGTTGATAGGGGATCCCCAGCCCACCACCGATATTGATAAACTCGAACCGGATACCTAAATCATCACCCAGCCTGGCCACCATCTCGAGGAGCATCTCGGCGGTTTCAACGATATAGAGATGGTCCAACTCATTTGAAGCCAGCATGGTATGCAAGCCAAAGCGAACCGCCCCGCGATCTCGGGCCTGTTCGAAGGCCAGCGGCAACTGTTCCCGGGTCAGCCCATATTTAGATTCCACGGGATTGCCGATAATGTGATTGCCCGTACGGGACGCACCCGGGTTGTATCGAAAACAGATCAATTCAGGCATATGGGGAACTTTTTCCACCAGTGACAGGTCATCGAGGTTGAGAATGCTGCCCCCGCCTTCAGCCGCCGCGACAAATTCCTCGCGACTGGTGTTGTTGGACGTGAACATGATCTCCTCACCCGCGGCACCAATTCGGCGACTTAAAACAAGCTCCGCAATGGAGCTGCAATCAAAACCGAATCCGATTTCCCGCATGATTTTCAGAATATGGGGATTGGGCAAGGCTTTCACGGCAAAATATTCTTTAAAACCGGTGATATTTGCAAACGCATCAATCAGGTTACGGCCGGTTTTCCGAAGCCCGGTTTCATCATAGATATGAAACGGCGTGCCGAAATGGGCGACCACGTCTTTTAAAATCGGATTGAGACGATCTTCGAAATCGGGGGGCATGGGCATTGGTACAATCCCTTTCTACTTTTTCAAAATGTCGCGCATGCGTGCCATGGCGGTTTGGACTTTTTCAAAATGATTAAAAGCGCTAAAGCGAACATAGCCTTCGCCGCAACGGCCGAAACCGGCCCCCGGCGTACAAACCACACCGGCCTTATTTAAAAGCAGATCGAAAAACCGCCAGGAATCTTCGTCGCCTTTCACCCAGATATAGGGCGCGTTTCGGCCACCGATACAATCAAAACCGAGGGCGCCGATCTCATTTCTGATCAGTTCGGCATTGCGCAGATAATAATCGATCAAGGCACGGGTCTGTTCACGGCCTTCCGGGCTATAGACAGCCTCGGCGGCTCGTTGAACCGGATAGGAAACACTGTTGAACTTGGTGGCGTGGCGGCGGTTCCACAAGGAGTTTAGTAAATGGGCCGTGCCATCAGCCGCCCAGGCCCGGCATGTTTTTGGAACGACCGTATAGGCGCACCGGGTACCGGTAAAACCGGCGGTTTTGGAAAAGCTGCGAAACTCGATGGCGACTTCCCGGGCCCCCGGTACTTCGTAAATGGAGTGGGGCAGATTATCATCGCGGATAAATGCTTCGTAGGCCGCGTCAAACAATATCACGGCACGGTTCTCCCGGGCATAATCAACCCAGGCTTGCAGCTGGTCTTTGCCGATGGTGGCGCCGGTGGGGTTGTTGGGAAAGCACAAATAGATCAGATCCACCGGTTGGTTGGGCAACGCCGGCACGAATCCGTTTTCCCAGCTACCTTCCATATACATAACGCCCTGGTAGCGACCATCTTCATATCTACCGGTGCGTCCGGACATGACATTGGTATCCAGGTAAACGGGATAAACCGGATCGGGAATGGCGATGGTGATATCCGTGGCGAACAATTCCTGAAAGTTGCCGGTATCGCATTTGGCGCCGTCGCTGACGAAAATTTCATCCGCTTCAATTTCGGCCCCCCGGGCCTGAAAGTCGTTAGCGGCGATTTTTTCACGCAAGAAAGGGTATCCCTGCTCGGGACCGTAACCGCGAAAGGTGGCGTCGTCCCCCATATCGTCTACCGCTTTGTGAAAAGCGTCCAGGCAGGCTGCGGGCAAAGCCCGGGTTACATCGCCAATGCCGAGCTTGATGATCTCCCGGTCCGGGTTGGCCTCCTGAAAAGTCGTCACGCGTTTGGAAATGTCCGAAAAAAGGTAAGACGCCTCGAGCTTCAGATAGTTTTCATTGATACGGATCATGGATTTTCCTCAATTTCGCTTTTGTTTTTCACCAATTGGTATGCGCGCGGTCTCTTTGACCGTATCCATTACTATTAAGGTGCGCGTGGAGCGGACGCCCTCGATACCGGCAATCCGGTGCCGAATGATGCGCCCCAACTCACCGGGGTCCGCCGCCCGCAGCTTGACCAGAAAGGCGTCTTCCCCGGCAACAAGATGTACCTCCTGAACCAGATCGATCTTGGCCAGGGCTTTGCCTACCCGGTCGCCCTTCTTGCCGGCTGCCGTATATACGGTCACGAAACCCACCAGGCTTTTCGTAAAATAATTGGGATTGAGGCGAACCTCGTAACCTTCAATGATCCCCTGCTTTTCCAGTTTTCGAATTCGCTCGAGTACCGCCGAAGGGGCCAGACCGACTTGCCGTGAGACCTCAACATTGGGAATTCGCGCTTTTTCCTGCAATATCTTCAGAATTTTAAAGCTAATATCGTCCATAATTCTCTCTAAGCATAATTTATCAGAATATTATTCATGAACATTCCCTTTGTCAAGAACTTTGTTGCCGGATCTTTATTGCTGGGCGACTGTTTTTCGGCAAGCCATTGACACGTTACATGTTGTTACAATTTGTTACGGGCAGGAAAAGCATATTGGGCGGTATCCTGTTATTTTATTGACATAAAGATCGCAAATAGCTAATTTTTAAAATTAAAATTGGAACCTGTATGCATGTGGTCCATAATATGTTCGCTAAAAAACACCGTTTCTTTCGTTCCTTTTATGTAAATTCGAAGTTATTTTAAACCATGGAAAAACCGGACTTTAAACGTAAGCTGGCCGCCATTTTCCACGCCGATGTCAAGGGCTACAGCCGCTTGATGGGTGAGGACGAAGAGGCAACGCTTCGCACGCTGACGTCTCACCTTGAAACGATGGTCGAACTGATTCAACAGCATCAAGGGCGTGTGGTCGGTGCGGAGGGCGACGCTGTTTTGGCCGAGTTTTCCAGTGTGGTGGATGCCGTTCGCTGTGCCGTCGAAGTCCAAAAGACGCTCAAGGAAAAAAACGACGCCCTGCCGGAAAATCGCCGAATGGAATTTCGTATCGGCATCAATCTGGGCGATGTTATTGCCGAGGGCGATCAAATTTACGGTGATGGGGTAAATATTGCGGCTCGCATTGAGAGCCTGGCCGACGGTGGTGGGATTTCCGTTTCTGAAACGGTTTACGGCCAAATTGTCGGGAAGCTTGATCTGACGTATAAATTTCAAGGCGAGCAGGCCGTAAAAAATATCAAAAAACCGGTCAAAGTCTATCGAATCCTGGCCGATCCGGAAATGGGCGATCGAAAGCGAAGGCGAAAAAATAGACGGCGGCCGCGCCGATGGTTGTGGGCGGGTTTGGTCCTTATTGGGGTGGTTGGTTTCATCGCCGGGACACTGTTCATGCGGCATACCCTCACCCAACCTGCAACCTCGCTAATGCAGGCCGATTCTCTGCTCACGTTGGCCTTTCCGCTGCCCGAAAAGCCATCCATCGCGGTGCTCCCTTTTGACAACCTGAGCGGTAATTCCGACCAAGAGTATCTGGCCGACGGTATTAGTGAAAACATCATCACCGCTCTCTCCATCATTCCCGAATTGTTTGTTATCGCCCGAAATTCGACCTTTGTTTACAAGGGCCAACCGGTGAAGGTCCAGCAGGTCAGCGAAGATCTTGGTGTAAAATACATACTCGAAGGCAGCGTACAAAAATCAGCCGATCGCATCCGCGTCACGGCCCAATTGATTGATGGCACTACCGGACATCACTTATGGGGCGAACGCTACGACCGGGATCTGACGGATCTATTTGATTTGCAAGATGAGATCACATTGAAAATTTTAACGGCGTTGCAAATCGAACTAACGGAAGGCAAGCAATCCCGCAAACGGCCGGTCACAAACAACTTCGAGGCTTGGGGTCTAACCGTTAAAGGAACCACGCTTTTCGAACGATTTTCCAGGGAAGATAACCGCAAGGCCCGGGATCTTTTTGAACTGGCCGCTGATCTGGATCCAAATTATGCCCTGGCCTGGACCATGCTAGCCTGGACCCATGTCATCGACACGTGGTTAGGGTTCAGCGAATCGCCGGCTGAATCCATTCAACGTGCCACTGAACTGGCAAATAAATCCGCGGCGTTAAATGAAGATCAATCCGATATCCATTCTTTGCTGAGTTCGATCCATTTGATGAAAAAGCAGTATGACGCAGCCATCACCGAGGGCGAGGAGGCCGTTGCCTTAGGCCCCAACAATGCTTTAAGCCATGTTCTTTTGTCCAATGTCATGCTTTTATCAGGAAATTTTGACAAAGCCGTTTCCCTGGCCGAGAGAGCCATTCGACTAGCGCCTTATTGTGCGGATTGGGAGCTATCGTTTCTCGCACAGGCTTACCGCCAAGCGGGTCAATACGAAGAAGCATATGCCACTTACAAAAAAACCCTGGAACGTTCAAAAACAAATAATGGTAACCTGTTTTTTGGATTGGTCGGCCTGGTTGATGTTTCCGTACAGTTGGGTCGGGAGGAAAAAGCCCGGACGTATGCCGCAGAATTAATAAAGGCGATTCCGAATTTCTCGTTAGAGGATTTCCGCCAGGCATACCATTATAAAAATCCAGAACATCTCGAGCGGATTCTGGTTAACCTTCGCCAGGCCGGGCTTCCCGAAACGTCACGCCTGAAGATTCCGGAAAAGCCCTCCATCGCCGTTTTGCCGTTTGTCAACATGAGTAACGACCCTTCCCAGGAATATTTTAGTGATGGAATGACCGAGGATCTCATTACCGATCTATCCAAAATTTCACATCTGTTTGTCATCGCACGCAACTCGGTTTTTAGCTACAAGGGTAAATCTGTAAAAGTCGATCAAATCGGCCGGGAATTGGGAGTGCGCTATGTTTTGGAGGGCAGTGTACGCAAGGCGGGGGACCGCGTCCGTATTACCGCGCAGTTGATCGATGCCCATACGGGTGGACATATCTGGGCCGAGCGTTACGATAGGGACCTTAAAGACATCTTTATGCTTCAGGATGAGGTCACCAGAAAAATTGTGGCGGCCTTGGTGGTCAAACTATCCAAGGATGAGGAAAAGCGCCTGGTTCGCAGAGGAACAGATAGCGTTGAAGCGTATGACCTTGCATTGCGAGGGGCCGACCTTTTCACGCGCTTTACTAAAGCGGATAATACCCAAGCGCGACAGATGTTCAAACAAGCGATTGATCTGGATCCCAAGTATGCCGAGGCCTATTCCGGGTTGGGCTGGACCTACTGGATGGCATGGGCCTTCGAATGGAGTATGGATCCTCAATCTTTAGATCGGGCCCTTAAGCTGGCTCACCAGGCCCTGACGCTGGACGAATCCATGCCGAAAGGCCTTACCCTAGTCGGAAAAATCTATCTTTGGCAAAAACAGCACGACCGGGCTATTGCCGAGCTCAAAAAAAACATCGCATTAAACCCCAATGATGCCGACGGCATCGCGGGGCTGGGGGAGGCGTTACAATTTGCGGGAAAACCGGATGAGGCGGTGGTCTTGTTTAAAAAGGCGATTCGCTTAAATCCAATCCCCCCGGTTTGGTATTATCACGGATTGGGTTCGGCCTATTTTATGTCAGGTCAATATGACGAAGCGATTATATCCTTTAAAAGGGTTCTCAACCGTAACCCGAATTTTTGGCCGGCACACATTTATTTGACAGCTATCTATGGTGAACGAAAAGAGGATGAGAAAGCCCGGGCGGAGGCGACGGAGGTGTTGAGGGTTGTCCCCAATTTCTCTTTGGAAGCCAGTAAAGCGAAATTGCCGTATAAAGATCCGGCCGTATTCAACCGGCTGGGTCGTGTTCTAGGGCGGGCTGGGTTAAAATAAATCTATGAATGATTATGGACCGGGTTTAGGTTAATCCCTCTCGGATAGTTTGTCTTTTAATCGTTGCCAATACTTCAGAATCCGAGGTTTTTGCCGACGATCTTCCCAGTTTCTACGGTCTTCACCCTTTCGGCGTTCCGGAACATGGGCCGTAAAGGAAAATTCCCGCCGTTCAATGCCAGACCTTCTTCCCCCTGTGGGAGAAATCCGGTCCGGGTTTAAAACAGATTCATTCATCATCTCATCAATCATGTTATAATTACCATCAACTTTTTGTGAACAATTTTGAAACTATATCGAGGGAATGCAAAATTCGGACCGAAACCATAGGGCCCCATATGTGGGCTCAATTATCTGTTATTTCAGCAGTATAATGACCAAGTGTAGCAATTGAATCTTCTCATCCATCTCACCGATTATGGAATAATTTCAATAATTCTGGGTATTTTTTTTCCTATTTACGACGAATCATCAAAGCCTTATTATTTTACATTTTCAATGCAATCGACTATTAATTTGTCTATAAAATGGCTCTTACGATAATTATTTAACCTGAACGATCTAAAAGAATTAGGATACTGTTCAAATGGCCAAACTCAACCCATTTAAAAAACCGACGCTGCTCAGTCTGTCCAAAACCTGCGGGTGAGCGGCAAAACTCGATCCGGTCGGACTCGATAATTTACTTAAAACGCTTCCCAAAAAGAAAGACCCCAATCTCCTGGTAGGGTTTGATACGGCCGATGATGCCGGGGTATACAAACTCACTGACGAATTGGCGATTATAACAACCGCCGATTATATCACCCCGCCGGTAGATGACGGTTTCATATTTGGCCAAGTGGCCGCCGCTAATGCCCTTAGCGATGTTTATGCCATGGGGGGGCGGCCTATCACCTGCCTTAATCTGGTGAGTTTTCCCTCAAAAAAACTGGCGCCGGAAATTTTAAATCAAATCATCGCCGGTGCACTGGATAAAATCACCGAAGCCGGGGCCGTTTTGGCCGGCGGGCATTCCATCGAAGACGACGAGCCTAAATTCGGCCTGGCTGTCACCGGCTTGGTCCATCCGGAAAAATACTGGACCAATGCAGATGCGCGACCTGGTGATGTCCTGATCCTCACCAAGCCCATCGGAAGCGGGGTCCTTTTCAACGCCAACCTTAAAAATTGGGTTTCCAAACCGGCCATGGATGCCTGTCTTAGCTACGTAACCACTTTGAACCGCGATGCCGCCGAAATACTCAAAGACGCTACCATTCACGCCGTCACCGATGTAACCGGATTCGGCTTGGCTGGGCACGGTTTTGAAATAGCCGTTGCGTCCGGGGTTGAGATAACACTTGATTTTGATAGCCTGCCGGTGATGGATGAAAGCTTCGACATGTATCGTAAGGGTATGCGCACCGGATCCAATGATTTCAACCGCCGCATGGTAGGTAACCGTCTGCGGTTTGACAAAGAGATACCCGGCTGGAAACAGGAAATTCTTTTTGATCCTCAAACCAGCGGGGGGTTGCTGGCTTCAGTCCCCGAAAGAGAGGGGGCGGCGTTACTGACAAAATTGCATGCCCACGGTATCGATAAAGCGACGATTATCGGACGGGTGGGTGAGCTCAAAGGTGGACCTCATATGATCATTACATAGGTGATTCCAATCACTCACGAAATGTCAATTTGATGTTGCTATTCCCAGCGTAACCGATTCTCCCTTAAAAATATCCGCGAATAAATCATTCCGGACATAATTAAAATACATCGAGCCAGAAAATTTTCTTGACAAACAATTTATTTGGGAATAAATTCCCAAATTAGGGTTATTTAAAACCGTATCCCCATAAGAAATTGACATCCCATGAGCGACAAACACCTCAAACGATTATCCGCAGCTATCATTCGGCTCCTTCGACCATTGGTTCGGATTCTGTTGCGAAACGGTGTTTCCTATAAAACCTTTTCGGATCTTGCTAAATGGGTTTATGTGGATGTCGCCACTCAGGAATTCGGTATTGCGGGCCGCAAACAGTCAACGTCACGGGTTTCGGTGGTCACCGGCCTGTCTCGAAAGGAAGTCACACGCGTGTGCAACCTACCGCGACCGGATGACCGCGCCAGCGCCGAAAAGTATAATCGTGCCGCCAGGGTAATCGCCGGTTGGCGTCGTGAAAGTGGCTTTTTGGATGCCACGGGAGAACCGGTTCGGTTGCCGGTCACGGGTACGGACGTCAATTTCAGCGAACTGGTCAAAAGATACAGCGGTGATATTCCGGTTCGGGCTATTTTGGACGAACTCATTCACATCGGTGCGGTCAAACAACATATTGACGGCACTATTTCTCTACAGGCACAGGCATATATTCCCCAGCGTAGCGAGGCTGGAAAGCTCCATATTTTAGGCTCGGATGTGGCCCACCTCATCGCTACCATCGACCATAATTTAAATCCCGATCAAACCGCCCCTTTTTTCCAACGTAAGGTGGCGTATGACAACCTGCCCGACGAGATGTTACCAAAGTTTCGAAACCTGTCCGCGGAAAAAGCACAGGAATTACTGGAAAGCCTTGATGAAACACTGGCCCGGCACGATCGCGATGTGACGCCTTCGGTTAAAGGTTCCGGCCGAAACCGGGCTGGGCTCGGTATATATTATTTTGAAGAACCTTACGTCGAAAAGGATATCTAAAATGAAACCCGTCCACTTAATGCGCATTGTGCTACTGTTTTCAATTGCTTTTTGCTTGAACGCCTGTGGCGGCGGGGGCGGCAATGGAATGAGTGCCGGAGGCGGCATCGGGGGCAGCGGTATCATCAGTAAGGGTACGGTTGATGGTTTTGGGAGTATTGTGGTCAACGGAACCACTTTCGACACCGGTAAGGCTACACTTATCATCAATGGTGAAACGATCGGAACAGGTGATGCGGTGATTCGCGCCAACCTTGATATCGGCAGAGTGGTCACCATTGAGGGGCCGGAGAACGAGGTGGATGGCAAGGCTGTGGCCCGCCAGGTAATCTATCGCAACAATGTTGAAGGCCCGGTTGAAACGATCCGTGCCATTGGACGCGAAACCAAAGAAATTACGGTGATGGGACAAACGGTTATCATCAACACGCTTACCCAATTCAAAAATCTTACTTTCAATAATATCACCCTAAATGATGCCGTGGCGGTTAGTGGGTTTTTCGATGACAAGGAGACCATTTGGGCCACTTTTATTCAAAAAACGGGAACGTTCGATTCAGGCACCACTTTTGAGGTCAACGGCGTGGTAACGAATCTCGATAGTGTTGAACAAACATTCCGAATAAACGAACTCACGGTGGACTACTCCTTGGCCGACACGGGTGATTTACCGGACGGTGTGCCAACCGAAGGCCTTCGGGTAGAGGCGGAAGGAACGCTGGATCCCGAAGGTACAAAACTGTCTGCAACGAAGATCGACTTGGAGGCTGATTTAAGGGCAGAGGATGCCGATGAAATTGAAGTAACCGGTTTTGTCACCCAATTTGTATCCATATCCGAATTTATGGTCGGCACCCAAGCGGTCATTATTGAAAATGGTGCCGAAATTGTCGACGGGGAGCAGGCGGATATTGGCCCGGGCATAAAACTAAGCGCAGAGGGGACGCTAGTGGGTGGCATTTTATATGCCCACGAGATTGAATTCTGGGAGCCAGATCAAATTGAAATAGAAGGGATTGTTACTGATGTCGCCTCGGACTCACAATTTTCCATTGACGACCAACAGGTCATTACCACTCCGGAAACGGTATTTGAAGATATCGAACCCCAGGATATTGTTTTAGGGATACTTTTAGAAATCAAGGGCAGGCTGCGTGAGGGCGTTGTCGTAGCTGATAAGGTCTCCTTTGAAACCGAATAGATTAATCAGATTTAGAATTTAGACGTAAATACGATAGAAATGCACAATCGTCCGGAAAGGGGGTGAAATAGGAACCGAATCCTAAATCCGTTACGAAACAAATTTCATTGCGACCCGTTGAAATATCGGTCCAATGAAAATAAGCCAAGCACGCGACTTTGGCGGGTCCCGGTGCTTGGCTTAGAAAACCTGAGGGCCTGACGGCACACCCAAGCGTTTAATATAATAGCGATACACGGGTGGTATGTCAATGGGCTCTCAATCTCCAGGTTGAGGCCTTTTTTTGTTGAACAACCACCCCCTAGGGTGATCACTTGCATAAAAAAGGCCCTCTTTCAAACGATAGATAGTAATCCTTAGGGGAATTTTTAAAAAGGAGGTAGTGATGTTTTTGAAAAGAAGCCTTATAGCGGCCATTTTATTTATGGGAATCATTTTTGCTGTTTTTATTTTTATCGATCTCTCAAGCGATGTTGCGCTAGCGCAGGAGGGTGAATTTCCCAACAATTGTGGAAACAATGACGAGTTTACCCAAGACTTTCTAATCGATAACTGTCAATTTAAAGCCAGGGGATATAATCCTTACTTTATTCTTTTACCGGGTTTTCAATTTGTTCTTGAAGACGAAGACGGGGAAGAACGTGAGGTGGTAACAGTTCTTCGTAAAACAAAAAAGATCAACCTCGACGGTCGTAAGATCAACACCAGGGTGGTCGAGGAGCGGGCTCTTGAATGGGAAGAAGGCGAAGGAGGCGAAGAAGGGGATTGGAAGACCGTCGAGATCTCCCTGAACTGGTTTGCCATATGCGACAAGACCAACGACGTTTACTACTTCGGGGAATGGTCTCGTGACTGCGAAGATGGCTTTGATGAAAATGACGAATGCGAAGGTGATGAGAGCAATGAAGGGTCATGGGAAGCGGGAAAACCACCAGGAGATGATCCAACTGGGTTTATCGCAAGACCCGGCATTATAATGCCGGGAACCTTTCTGCTGGGCGCGAAGTACTTCCAGGAAGTAGCGCCACCGGCTGCAGTGGATCGTGGAGAACATGTGAAAATGGGGATAGAATTTATTGGGGATATCGGTAGCTGGAAGAACTGTGTCCAGATAAACGACACCAATCCCACTCCCACGGCCGTGGATGCGTGTGGAGATGGGGATGCCAAAATATACTGCCCAGAATTGGAATTGTACAGGATCAAGAGCTTAAACTGGTCGACTATGGTTTTGTCAGTAGAAAAGGAAAGTTGCTTGGGAAGAAATTGAAGCATAAACGCTAACAACCATTGCAGGGCTCTACTCGTGTCAAATATCAGACCGATTTTAGAGACGAATAGAGCCCTTTCTTGGACAAAGAGATCACATTGCTAATCAGGGGGGAAGTAAAAAATGCTTTTCAACTTACCCATAAAAATTCTCGGCAGTGTCGACCTTGTCGAGAAAACGGCTGATATCGCCTCAAAAATGGTATCGTTCACGATTAGTGAATCATTTATCCATATCCTATCAATTCAGCTTAATAATGAGACGTTCATGTCCTTTCTACTTAAAGCTATAATCATTACCATTGTTACCGTGCTGTCTCTTTTTATCGGTGGATGGATCGCTTCTCGCATCATAAAAATGGACAAAGTCAACAATCTAATCGATTGGTAATAAATTCTTTTTCTCCAGAAGTGGATACCAAAGAGAAGTTTTGCATTTCACTATGTTTGTTTTTTAAATATTATATCAACACGCAACCGATTCAATTCCATAATCGAGGCGTTCATCCCCGATCTACTAAAAATAGCCGTTTTTCTCACTACTACGACATTCTCGCGTCTTTATACCCCTAACATTATCAAATTATAATTTCCAAATAATCTTTATATAATCTTTATATGATAATCCATATTGCATTCATTAATGAGGGCGTGGGTGAGTGATATTTTATAGAATATCAATTTGATTAAAAACTATCAAAGTATAAACCTATTTCTGATGGTACACAAAACCGTTTATCAACCTTTAGTCAGGAAATGGAGAAATTTATTATGTTCCGAATCAATCTAATGGCAAAGATTTCCATCATCATCAGCATTGCGATTTTAACCAGTTCTACGATTGTGTTTGCACAGAGCAACACTACTACGGCCAAAACAGATAACAAGTTTCTCGTAGAACCTCGTATTACGATGACCACTGGAGACGGGGAGCCCGCGCATGACATGCCCAGAGTAGGGCTAATTGGCCGTTATCGCCTGTTTGAAGGGTGGCATCTCGCCCTGGCCCTGGATTACGCGGAATATGATTTTGAAAGACCTTACAAAGTATTAGGAATTAATTCCGTGGATGAAACCGACTCTCTGGTGTCAGGAATTATTTTCGGAGCAGGTGTTGAGCGCGAATTCATGCCCAACCAGCGTTTTAGACCCTATGTAGGAGGTGGACTCGGTATCGGACTATTGGACGCTGACGATATCACAAGTCAGGTTGAAGGGGGGGGTACATACAACATCTCAGCCGATCCGGGAACAGAATTTATCCCGTATCTGAATGCTGGTGTGCGTTGGATGGTTTGGCGCAATTTGTCTTTGGGTTTAGGGGCAAAGGCTGAATATCATTTAGCCGACTGGGAAGTAAAGGATAGCGTTTCGGGACGTACAAGCAGCATAGATAACTATATGCAGTATGGGGGTTATGTTGGACTTGGGGTTCACTTCTAGACATGCCTGCGGATCGTATCACGCGTATGACAGATAATAACATCCAGAAGGTTATGACGGATTGAACGACCAGTTAACGATCATTGTACCGGTATATAATGAAGCGCCGTGTCTGAAGTACTTCCAGGGCGAAATGGATAAGTTCTTATCTCAAGCGTCTAAAAATACGATCGTTCTCTTCGTCAACGATGGCTCAACAGACAACAGCCAGGCGATAATTGAGCATATTTGTACGCTCAATAGCAGATATAAATTCATTGTATTAGATGCCAATTCAGGGCTGAGCACGGCAATCAAGGCTGGTATAGATGTCTGCGAAACTTCTCTGGTCGGTTATATTGACGCCGATATCCAGACCTTACCCCTCGATTTTTTACATCTGCTCAAGTTTTTCCCTGAATATGATCTGGTGAATGGAATTCGTGTCAAGCGGAAGGATGGGATTGTAAAGAAGATATCGTCACGATTTGCCAATAAATTTCGCAAAATAATGATTCGGGACAATATCGAGGATACTTGTTGTCCCCTGAAAGTAATAAAAACAGAATTCGCTCGTAAGATACCATTCTTCATTGGGATGCACCGGTTTATTCCTGCTTTGGTGCAACTTGAGGGCGGAAGGGTCAAGCAAGCCCCGGTACGACATTTTCCAAGGGTTGCCGGAACAGCTAAATATCACTTACGAAACAGGTTGATCGGACCATTTATCGACACAATGGCTTTTCTATGGATCAAACGAAGACAAATCAAATACCGGATTATAAACCAAAACATCTGAATGGTTCCATGCAGACACGATTAGGTCTGGGTTTTTTAGTCCTGGTGTTCTTTTTTTTAAACCTCGGCGGGTATGATTTGTCAGCACCGGATGAGCCACGGTATGCATTGGTTGCCAGGGAGATGTTGACGGGCAACCATTGGATAATACTGCACCAAAACCAAACCCCGTATTCGGAAAAGCCGCCATTATTCTTTTGGACGATCGGCATTTTGGCGCATGCGGCTGGAGGGTTGGTAAACGCTTGGACGGCGAGACTCCCCTCGGCTATCGCGGCAACGCTTGTCCTTATTTTCATGTGGCGTTGGAGCAGGTGGGATGACAAATCGACACATGTGTCGATTCTCACCATACTGGTTTTAATGAGTTGTGCAAAATTTTTTTTCCAAGCCCGTATGGCGCAAATCGATATGGTACTCACCGTTTTTACTACGGCTGCCCTTATTATCGTTTTTTATGCCATTCAGGGTAAATCTTATAGCCCCTTTTGGCTCGGCATGTGCCTGGGTGCCGGAATGCTCACAAAAGGACCGGTGGGACTGTTTATCCCCATTGGCAGTGCTTGCACTTTTGCCCTTCTCGAAGGCCGCGGGGCTTGGCGGAATATACCGGTCAAAGGCGTTTTATGGGGATTCATTCCGATTTTGATGTGGCTGGTTTTCCTGTTGGTGGCCGTCAATAGTTACAACCAATGGCTCTATCTTGATAATTTGCTTTTTAAACAAACCGTTGTGCGTTATTTTAATTCCTGGGTGCATTTAAGGCCGTTTTACTATTTTCTGGTGACTTTCCAGTACGATTTTTTGCCATGGACGCCTATCCTGTTGCTTGCTATCCCGTTCACTCGCAAAAAATGGTCGGCCTTAGACAGTCGGCAAAAATATTCATGGGTGATTATCGTATTTACAATCCTGTTTTTCAGCCTATCCAGAGGGAAAAGAAATCTCTATTTGCTGCCCCTTTTTCCGTTTGCAGCCTATTTGGTCGCACTGAAAATAAACTCATTATTGGTAAAACCGAAATTCAACTTGAAAGAAAAGTCAGCCTGGGGTGCCTTGGGGCTTATTGTTTTTGCCTTGGGATTGTCGTGCGTTATTGTTGCGAGCGGATTAATAAAATTACCTTTTAACTGGATCGAAACACCCATTCCAAGCGCCATGATAGCCTGTTTCGGTATCTTATTGATACCACTGTCGACAGCTATCGTTTATTTTGGTTTCAACCACAATGCACGTTACGCTTTTGGCGGCGCTATCATTGCAATGCTGTTGATCAATATCTTGATGTATTCATTCATCATGCCTTGGATTAGCCCTTTTCGCAGTGCAAAAAACTTTATGGCGCGGACCAATGAAATAATCCATAAGCAAATCGGAGAGCCTGTGGTTGGGATGGTTAGATATCGTTCCGCGTATCGTTTCTATGGGGATTTTCCTCTCGTCGAGCTGGTATCCTGTGACGATATGGTTGATTTTTGGAAAAATCATACAACGGGTTGGGTCATCATCCGCGACACAGAGTTTATGACTTGCCCCTCGGAAGTTCGTAATAAAATCAAGGTGCATTACAAAAAACACGTCGGACGTGGGCATCAGTATTTTTTAACGTCTTTATAGTTGCTTTTGAATATCTGTTTTCATCTATAAATGCCCACAAATAACATAATCATGGAATTTCATTTTCAACGATAACAAATCACAAGGAAATTAACGATGAATACGTTATGGCTGGTTGTGGGTTTTTTTGCGCAGACATTGTTTTCAGCCCGTTTTTTTGTTCAATGGCTGGCAAGCGAAAAAGCAAGAAAAAGTGTGATGCCGGTCGCATTCTGGTATCTAAGTATTGTTGGGTCCGCCCTGCTTTTGCTTTATGCCATTCACCGCAAAGACCCGGTTTTTATACTGGGCCAATCCACCGGAATAATTATCTACTGCCGAAATCTATATCTTATAAATCGGGAAAAAACCGGGGGATCCCTTGAACCAATGGGTAGCTGAAACCTTTAATACTCCAATGGTAATTTTGGGATTCATGCTCGTTACGGTTTTTGGAATAATTTTATACCTCAGCAATCTTTGGTTTCCCTACCATGAGAAATAATCAGATGGAAGATCCAGCCGTCAATCGATTTTATTGGCTCATGCTGGCCATGACGATCATTATCGCTTTGGCTTTCCAGGGCTCACGGGGGTTGTACGAAACGACAGAGGGGCGCTACGCTGAGGTTGCCCGGGAAATGGTTGAAAGCGGTAATTATCTTGAGCCGTCATTAGATTATCAGCCCCACTGGACCAAACCCCCTTTGGTATACTGGGCCATCGCCGGGGGGATGAAGGTATTCGGCCAAAATGAATGGGGCGTCCGTTTTTATAATGCCGTTGCGTTCATTTTAACCGTTCTACTGGTGACCCATATTGGAACGATTCTTTGGGATAAACGGACCGGTATTGTGGCGGGGTTTATCTATTCGACCTCTATTTCAACGATTATCAGCATGACGACCGTCAACACCGATACCGTGCTGACTTTATGGGAAACCGCTGCGGTTTTTTGTTATCTCAGGGCAACCGAAACGACAGATCGAGCCAAATCCGGAAAATGGGTGGCCGCCATGTGGATATCTTTCGGGCTCGGCTTCTTAACAAAAGGCCCACCTGCCCTATTACCGTTATCGGTAATTATCACATGGCATCTGATCACTAAAAACAGGTTGAAAATTTTAACACTGCTAGGAACAAGTGCATTTCTGACCATTGGCTTTGGGTGGTATGTTTTGGTCAGCTTTCGTCATCCGGGACTGTGGCACTATTTTTTAGGACAGGAACTGGTGGCTAGGGTCACAACCGATACTTTTCACCGGAATTCAGAATGGTACAAACCGTTTACCATGTATATCCCGTTTCTAACTTTGGGTGCGGGGCCATGGCTGTATTACTTGGTTAAAACGGCTATCGAAAAACAGTTATTTTCCCCGAAAACGATTGGAGACTACCTGCGTGGTGGTGGGAACGGGGCTTTTTTATTTCTATGGATATCGATTCCGTTATTGGTATTTTTCATCACACAAAGCCGGTTACCGCTATATGTTTTGCCGCTTTATGCCCCCGTGGTGTTGGTCATTGGGCGCGGGATTGGCTCCAAAAATGTTATCCCATTAAGAAAAGTAGCTCAGATCGCCTTCATTTCAGGAATGGTAATAATCGGCGTGAAAGGGTATGCAGCCCAGTACAGCCATAAAAATAATATGCGGCATTTATATTCTCTGAGTAATGATCTAGTTGAAAATAAAGCGCAATTTGTCACCTATCGGGAAAATAAACTCTTTGGCTTACAGTTTTACCTGGATGGAAATCTCACCCGTCTATCGAACAGAAAAAAGATGGGGTACGACAATACCCTTGAAGCATTCTTAAAAGACATCTCCAAACGAAATCGTTCCCAACCCTATATTTTTATTTCGCGGCCTAAATATTCCCAAGATTTATATAATAAGCTTAACGAGCAAGGTATCACGATCGTTGAAAGCCAGGGTGATTATTGGACAATGTATTTGGCGAGGTTTTCCGGGTAAATATAATCTAAAACTCAATCGAAAATTGACTTGATATGGTTTCTATTTCGTCACCACTTTCAAATGTTTCATGCAGGTATTCCAAAGCAAAAAAGGTGTTGTTAAAAATTTCATATACACCACCGATGCCAAATTGAGCCTTTGGGGCAAAACTCTGCGAATGGCTACTTCCGCCATAACGCACGGCTAATTCAAGGGCGTCTATCGGTTTAACGGCAAATTCAAAATTCCATGCTTCCGGTTTGAATTCATTATCCTCTTTGAGCGCACGCAATGCTCCGACATATTCTGCTTCAATAAAATAGCGTTCATTAAATGAGATGGACAAAAATGCACTCATACCGTTTATGTACTTCCCGATCGAGTTTAATTCCAATTCTTCTTTTATAAAATCGGTGAGCTCATCGCTGTCTGCCAAATTGGATATATACGATAGGCCACCCATCAGCGCCACCGAAGGAATTCTCTCTTCCGGTAAGGTAAACATAAGAGAGCCCAAAAAACTATCGACATGATCGTCCGCTCCGGTCTTATCCATATCCCCATTAAAACCACCCGTAGCCAGATTGACCCATTCGTTGTGAATACCAAAAACGATAGCGGTTTCCTTTAACTCACCTAATTGTTGTGTCGTTGGGTCGGCTAAAAAATGGTTTTCGAAGTATCCGAAAGGTACGCCCATCTTACCCAAACTTGCATACCAGGGAGACTGACAGGAAAGATCCGGCTTAAAAACATCTTCCGCTTGATAATGAATAATGGCTTCATCAACATCAACACGTTCACCTTCGTCATGCGCAAATTCAACATAACCTTTCAAGCAATCAGTGACTTTAGCCGCAACGCCCAATTCAACCGAATAGGTGAGGTCGCTCTGTTTCTCTTTTTCGCCTACTTTGGGCTCTATCCGTTCCAAAACGGCTTCTATCTCTACAGCGCCACTAATTTCAATCGCTTCGGCGAGTTTTTCAAGACCATCAATTTCCTCCTCTTTTCCATAAAGGATTGTTGTCATGATTGACAGGACAACGATTCCAATGATTGAATAGGATATCTTTAGCGCCATAGGATCTTTCTCTTTCATTGAGGTAGCTAAGATTGGTTTAAAAGCTGATTATCATTTTTATTACTGTGTGTGAAGATTATAAAAACATAATGTTGTGATAATCTTTAGATAAGCTTTTAATGGTATTGATTTAAAATTCGGATAAATATCAGTTGCTACCCGTCTTATAAAAAATATTGGTATGTTAGGAAATAATTCCATATTCTCAATAATGTCCAATGGGTGACTGGAAACAAGATGCGATTATTATTAGTTGAAGATGATCGAAAGATTGCGCTTTTCATCATAAGCGGTTTCAAAGAAAACGGATTTGCCGTCGATCATGCTGAAACCGGAGAAGACGGTCTGCATCTGGCCCTTACGGAGCCTTATGACGCGGCCATCATGGATATTATGCTTCCCAAATTAAATGGGCTGGCGATCATCGATGAAATACGGAAAAAGGAGATCGATTTACCCGTCATTATTTTAAGTGCCAAAAGGGCTGTCGGTGATAGAGTAAAGGGGTTACAGGCTGGGGGCGACGATTACCTGGTAAAACCCTTTGCTTTTTCTGAACTCCTGGCACGGGTTCAGGCGTTAATACGTAGATCCAGCCATATCGCCAATCCATCAAGCCTTGTTATCGCGGACCTGAAAATGAATTTACAAACCAGAAAAGTAACCCGGGCGGATATTGAAATCGACATACAGCCCCTTGAATTTTCGTTGCTTGAGTATTTGATGCGCAATGCCGGCCAGGTGGTAACCAAAACAATGATTATGGAGCATGTGTGGGATTACAATTTTAGTCCTCAGACCAATGTGGTTGAATCAAAAATCTGCTATCTCAGGGAGAAAATGGACAAAGGCTTTGATAAAAAGCTTATTCATACCATTCGCGGAGTCGGATATGTTCTCAAAAAAAATTAGTGTTCTTAAAAATCGGCTGACATTCAAGCTGACTTTTATGTATACGCTACTTTTTATTGCTTCTTCAATAGCGGTGTTATCCATCTTTTACTTGCGGGTTTCGACGATTACGATGGAACGCACGGATATGGAACTTTTAGAGGAAATAGATGAATTATCGGCGGAAAAAGATCTTAAGGCAATTATCGCCGAAATTACCGAGGAAGTAGAATCCGAGGATGAAGAAGATATTTTTTTCCGACTCATATCATTTGAAGGGGAAATTCTCGGCGCATGGAATGCGGGGTCTTTTGATATATCAGAGTTTCAAAACAACATTCTTAAAAGCCTAAAGAAGGAAGGTGCGCCAATATTCCGCACCCTTAAAAGTGCAAACCAAGAACACAAGTTCAGGTCCATATTCGCGGTGGTCTTCCCGTCTACAATTCTCCAAATTGGTCAGTCTTTAGAAGAAAATGAAGAATACCTTTCCCTATTTCAGCGTCTCATTGTGCTTTTAATCATTCCGTTATGTTTCCTTTCCGGTTGCGTGGGATGGTTTCTGGCAAAAAAAGCGTTACAGGGCGTTGCGGAAGTCACTCAAACAGCTATTGATATATCTGGTGGATCATTCGACAAACGGGTTCGGGTAAAAAATCGTTCGACGGAAATCGATAACCTGGCAAGGGTTTTCAATGAAATGGTTGATCGGCTCCAGGCCATGTTGAGAAGTATGAAGGAAATGAACAATAATATTGCCCATGATTTCCGAAGTCCCCTGGCTCGAATCAGGGGTGTCGCGGAAATGATCATAATGAACAAACAATCCACCCAGGAGCTCAACGATCTAGCGGGCAGTATTTTAGAAGAGTGCGACAGTTTAATCAATATTGTAAATACCATGATGGATATAACGGAATCCGAAGTTGGACTGAGCGAATTTAATCCCGACAATATCGAGCTAAACGGTTTAATTAGTGAAGCCGTTCAATTATTTGATCAGATCGCTACGGAAAAAAAAATTACCATCACTACCGATATACCGAACAATTGTGACATAAAAACAGACAAGCACAAACTACAACGCGTGCTGACCAATTTACTTGAAAATGCGATTAAATACACCCCGGCGGGCGGTACAATTGATATTTCGGCTGGATTTCGTGGGGATATAATAGATATACAATTTAAAGATACCGGTATTGGTATCCCGGAAAAAGATCTGCCCAAAATATTCGATCGATTTTACCGATGCGATGAAAGTCGATCGGAAGAAGGCATTGGATTAGGGTTAAGTCTTGTCAAAGCCATTGTCGAAGCTTCCGGCGGTACGATCCGGGTGATCAGTCAGTTGGGAAAGGGTAGTACCTTTACGGTTTCCCTCCCCCAGCGTGTGGGCAACAAAGCCAAGCTTAAAGAATAGATCAATCTCACCGTAATGACATACCCTATCGTGTTTTGAACTCAATTTTTATGCAACGCTTAAATCTACATGAAAATAAACGCCATCCTTAATCGCTATATCTTCAAGGAATTTTTTTCTCCCTTTATTCTCAATATTTTATTTCTAGTTTTTGTATTCCTGATGGCGAAGATATTAAAAATTGCCGACATGGTCATCAACTACAATGTCGGCGTCGGGGACGTCTTACGTATCATTTTATACACAATCCCCTATTTTCTTGTTTTTGTTATCCCAATTTCCACAATGCTGGCTATTCTGATTACCTTCCTGCGCATGTCCGTCGATAATGAAGTGCTCGCCTTAAGGGCCGGTGGGGTTGCTATTTATTCACTACTGGTGCCCGTTATCTGCTTTAGTCTAATAACAACCGGCCTGACCTTTGCGATGGCTTTCTATGGCACGCCCTGGGGGAGATTGGCTTTGAAAGCACTTACATACCGAGCCGTGTCATCCAGCCTGAGCATCGGCCTAAAGGAACGTATTTTTAACACCGATTTCAAGAATGTCACCCTCTATGTGGCCCGAATAGACAAAAACACAAAAGAGCTTGAGGATGTGTTTATTGAGGATCGCCGAACCCATAATCTAATAATAACCGTTGTTGCTCCGCGAGGCTTTTTGATTACCAAACCGGAAAATGCCACTTACTCTTTACGACTGCTTGACGGCACCATCAATCAGGTAAATTTAAAAGAACGATCCGTGAACGACATTAGTTTCGGTTCTTATGATCTCAAACTGGAGTTGCCTCCCCTCGATTCGGTAAAAATAGATGGGAAAAAAGACCATACCGAAATGACCTTGTCCGATTACCAAAATTATTTTCACCATGCGAAACTTAAAAACGCATACTACTACTCTTTGCTTACAAAATATCATAATAAATGGGCCATCGCTTTTTCATGTATTGCCCTGGGTTTATTAGCCGTTCCATTGGGGAGTTTTTCCCGAAGCCTCAAAGGGTCCATCGGGATTGGTCTGGGGCTCCTGTTTCTCATTATTTACTATGTGCTCATGTCTGCAGGAAAGGTGTACTGCGAGACGGGGGATTACCCCGCTGCAATTGTCATGTGGGTTCCCAATGCCATGATACTGTTTATCGCCGGCTATTTTTTCTATCGATCGGCCGATAATCGAGCGCAAAGCCTCTCACGGTTCCATCGTTTGATAGGTTTTCGATGACCTGTAACTTAACCGTTGTTTGTCGCAAATGGGTGTAAATTGATCATTTTTCAGGAAAGACTTTGTTTTTTGGTCGTTTGAGGATACATCGAATTCGTGATATATAATACCGATTGTTCATGGCTGATTCGACGTTATCTGAAGAAACAACAACGGTTAAAAATACAATGGTATCTCCATTCAAACCGGAATTACGACCCTCGTTGATCGGGAGCCTGCCGTATAAGGATCATGCGGAAGCCCTGGCGCAGGTCATTGCCCATACGCCCGACATACCCATATGGGCGCAACTTCCCACGAATCCCAACGAACAGATGATCCCTCAGTTTCTGCCCGGTATGCCCGGACTACGCATTGAAAAAGATCGCATGTTCATCGCTCGTAATGATCCGTCTTTTGATGCGGAGCTGTTATCATTTTATGAAGCTTACCTGGCGATTACGGAAGGCAACGGCGATGCAGCGGAATTCGGTCTATCTCTGACACCGGATATTGCCGGTGGTTTTTTCGCCCTGGTTGATTATCTTAAATCGCCATCAACAACCCCGATAGCCGTAAAAGGGCAGGTCACCGGACCGATTACTTTCGGCACCGGCGTTAAAGATGAAAACGGGCGCCCGATCTTCTACGATGAGCAGACCCGTGATGCTGCCAATAAGTTACTGGCTGTAAAGGCCCACTGGCAGGTCCATAAACTCGCCGGGGGGGCATGGCCGGTGATCATCTTTATCGATGAACCGGCCCTGGCCGGATTCGGCTCGTCGGAGTTGATCAGTATTTCAAGGGAGGAAACCATTGCCAGCCTGGCGGAGGTGGTTACGGCCATCCATGCCGCCGGTGGACTGGCGGGGATACATGTCTGCGCCAATACCGATTGGTCGCTGGTGCTGGCTTCAGGCGTGGATATCGTCAATTTCGACGCCTACCTGTATTTTGATCGGTTCATTCTCTTTCCTGATGAGATCAAATCTTTTATCGATGGCGGTGGTGTCTTGGCCTGGGGGATTGTCCCAACAGGAGACCCGGCTTACATCGAGAAGGAGACCTCTGAAGCTTTGTCAAATCGCTGGCGCATATATGCCCGGCAAATGATGGCACTGGGAATTGAAAGAAACATTCTGATTGATCAATCCATGATTACCCCCAGTTGCGGGATTGGGTCCCTTTCCGTTGAACACGCGGAAAAAGTGCTTAGAATGACGAAGAATTTATCAGCCCGATTGCGCAGTGAACCGATTTAAAACAAAAGCACCAAAAGGAACCCATTTTATCTAATCATTTTTATCTAATCTTTATCTAATAAATAAGACAGGACAATTTATGACGGAATCCAATAAAATAATACCGTTTACCGGTGACCATAAATATGTTTTGGACCAAGAACTGGCCGCCATCGTCAATATTTCCATGGCGCTTGAGATGCCCCTATTGCTCAAAGGCGAACCCGGTACCGGCAAGACCATGCTGGCCCATGCCATTGCCACAGCTTTGGAGATGCCGCTGATCGTACTCAATGTTAAATCAAGCATGAAACTCGTGGAGGCGCTCTACCAGTACGATACATTGACCCGGTTAAATGATAGCCGTTTCGGTGATTCCCAAAGGGATGTCAGCGATATTGAAGCATATATTAAAATGGGCAAAATCGGCCAGGCCTTTACGGCCGATAAGCGAACCGTGCTTTTGATTGATGAAATCGACAAGGCGGATACCGATTTTCAGGACGACATGCTGGATGTCCTCGATCAGATGGCGTTTGATATCATTGAGACCGATAAAACGATTCAAACCCGTCATCGGCCGGTGATTATCATCACTTCCAATGCCAAGAAAGATCTTTCCGATCCCTTTTTGGGCCGGTGCAACTTTCATCATATCGCCTTTCCGGACCCCAAAATGATGCGTCGGATCATTAAAGTGCATTTTCCGGACATAGACTCGGCGTTGATGGAAAATGCGGTGGGTGCATTTTACCGGTTAAGGGAGCAGGACGCGGTTGAAAAACGTCCCGCCACAAGGGAGCTGATCAACTGGATTCGTGCGTTGACCCTGGATCCGGAATTTAAACCGAAACAGCTGGCCAAGGGCGATGTGCCCTACCTGGGGGTTCTTTTTAAAAAGAGCAACGATTACCAAAAAATTGCCGCAGCCCTAAATCGAAGACGCATTATATAAATTGGGCACATTATGTTTATCGATTTTTTCTACAAGCTCAAGGAAGTCGGGATTCCCGTTTCCCCTACCGCCTTTCTCACCCTGCATAAGGCTTTAAAACAGGGCTTGATTGTTTCCTTGAATGATTTTTATACCGCCTCCCGATCGATACTGATCAAAAGCGAGCGCTATTTCGACCTTTTCGATCAGGTCTTCGCCCACTATTTTGAAGGGGCCGAGATGCCCGATTTGGACGGAATGGCACTGGACGAAATGGCTCGGGCCATGCTGGAATCATGGCTTAAAAATCCGAAAATGCTGGCCGATGCCCTCGGCATCGACGAATCGGAACTCAACAAGCTATCGCCTGATGAGTTGATCGAGTATTTCAAAGAACGACTCAAAGAGCAGACCGGCGAACATCACGGCGGTCGTAAATGGATCGGTACCGGCGGCACCTCACCTGTGGGCCATTCCGGGTTTCACCCCGGTGGTATGCGTGTGGGCGGCGTATCGGGCAACAAGTCAGCTGTAAAGGTAGCGATGGATCGGCGCTACAAAGACTACTCCCTTTCCGGCCCGCTTACCCGGCCCATGGTGGGGGAAGCGCTCAAACGTCTTCGCAACATGATTCCTTCCGGCCCCAAGGATCAGGTCAACATTGATGAAACCATTTATCAAACCATGAAAAATGCCGGGGAGATCGAGATTGTTTTTGACCGTAGCCTGAAGGACCGCTTGAATATTATTTTGGCCATCGATAACGGCGGCTGGTCCATGGAACCCTATATTCAGATTGTCCAAACCCTTTTCGATTATGCCCGCGCCCAGTTCAAGGAGATTAAAACCTATTTTTTCCACAACACGATCTACGATGCGCTCTGGGAAGACACGGCCCGGTTTAAAAAACCCAAAAAAGTGGCTGATTTTAGCCGCAACGATCCCGAAACACGCATGTTCATCGTGGGCGACGCCAGTATGGCGCCCTATGAATTGATGGCGACCGACGGCTCGATTCATCTGGAAGAGCGCTCCGGCCTGCCCAGTATAGAGCGCCTACAGTTCATAGCCGATACCTTTCCCCACTGTGCCTGGTTAAACCCGGTCCCTGAAAGAATGTGGGATTATACCCATTCCATCGGAACCATCAGGCAAATTTTTCCCATGTTCGAACTATCTATCGATGGTTTGGAAAAAGCGGTGGGGCATATGATGGCTAAATAGTATTCGAATCAAGGGGGTAAGCGCCATGGCGACAAGACACGAAAAGGAATGGTATCGAAAATTTCAGGAGGGAACGTTTCTCATCCGTGGGTGGCAGTCAAGAAAAAAAGAGATACTTGAAACGGTACCCACCCCGCAAAAGAAAAAAGTCGACGCGCTGCTCGACGGGCTTGGCGAAAAAATCGGAAAAGAGTGGGCCAAAGATCGCAGTGTGCGCCGTATCGATACACCGACGCTTCAACATTGGGGAGAAAAATTGCGCAAATCCCGGAAGAAAGGCGCGGATACGTTGGTGGCCGAGATTCGCAATCTCGATACAGAAGTGGACGACATGCTGGCTTGAATATTACTCTTTCTTCCTCAAGGGATAGAAACACTTGATAAAAGGAAGCCATCGATGAACAAATTAGAAAACACGACAGGTAAAGACCGTTTTATCGTCCTGCCTTTTCAACCCCGATCCCACAATGATTTTAATGGCGTAGGCTTGTCGCTACATTTTCTTTTAGGCAATACCATTGTGGTCAATACCTATTTAAAGGAGTTCTGGTTCGGTTGGCGCGTAAAAAAGCTGTTCGCCGAAGATACCAATTTCAAAAAGTATAACCGCGGACAAAATAAATATCTCAATTTTCTACGGTTGAGCGAGGAACAGGACATTCGTTTCTGTTTGTATGGTCAAGTACACGAAAAGGAGACGACCCTCTTTTTGTACGATGGCAAAGAAAGCAAACCCGCCGTATCGACGACCCTCTCTTTTTCCTTTGACGATGACCTCATCGGATTTAGGAATACGTTTATTCAATGGCTCGACGATTGCGGGCTGCCGTATGCTCAAGTAAGCCGAAGGTCGGCACTCTGGCCTGAAAAGTTGACACCCACCAGTGCCGATACATTGGGCCGTGCCCTGGAACAATTCTACATCTATTCGGCCTACGGTCATTCTGAAAGTGGCCCGATAGACCTTTCCCTGTTTGAAGCTGCCGTGAAGTCTTCACCCCAATCTTTTATGGCCCAAAATCTTATGGGATGGGCTTATTATCGCAACAATGACTATGCCCGTGCCAAAGCGGCCTTTCTGCGGGCGCTCCAGGCCAACCCGGTTTCTCCCGGCGCAATGTCCGGTTTGATGTGGTGCGGGGTTTTTACCAAGGATGAAGAAGAAGCCCTTTACTGGACCACACGCAAAGCGTCTGTCTTGAATAAAGATGTCGAAAAGGCCCGGCAAGCCACGCTAAATCGGCTCAAAAAGGCCAATTAAGAACGATGCCCAATTTTTACAGGGCAAAGATTCCCCTGATACCGGATTAAATAAGCAGATGATATCTACGAATCGGTTTTTTCATTGCCCTTGGTTATGCGATTTTTATGGTGCTCGTTTTTATCCTGCAGCGGAAGATGATCTATTTTCCGGATCAGGGAAAACCAACCGTCGACGAGGTCCTTGATATGGGCCTCAAACACTGGCCCAATTCGGGTGACGGCTATCGCGGATTTGTTGGCGCTGTCCCACCAAATATATCGCCGGGCATATCCAAAGGGACAATCATTGTCTTTCACGGGAACGCAGGTGCTGCCTGGCATCGCAATTACTATGTGGCGGCCTTGACGCCCCTGGGATACCGTGTGGTTTTGGCTGAGTATCCCGGTTATGGTGGTCGAACCGGAAAGCCCTCGGAAGCGCTTTTTATCAAGGATGCCCATCAATCGATCCGGCTGGCCCATGAGGCTTTTGGCGGCCCCATTTACCTGTTGGGTGAATCCCTGGGGTGCGGCGTTGCGGCAGCCGTCGCCGCTGATCCTCCGGTGCCGATGGAAGGGATTATATTGATCACCCCCTGGGACTCCTTGCCGGATCTGGCACAATCGATTTACTGGTATTTACCGGTTCGCCTATTTCTCAAAGATCGGTTCGACAATATCAAGAACCTGCAATCATTTCACAAACCGATTGCCGTTGTCATCGCGGCCCTGGATGAGATTATTCCCAACCAACGCTCCCTTCGCTTGTACGACCAGGTAAAATCACCCAAACGTTTGTGGCGATTTGAACATGCGGGTCACAACAATTGGCCCACGAATCCGGAAGAATCGTGGTGGCGGGAAGTCATGCAGTTTATCGTGTCGACAGATAAAAGCCGGCAAATCGACGAAAAATAATGTCGTTCACCATTGCCCGTTGAGATATCGTCCGTTGGGATATCCGATTACACCAGTGAGGATTTTATCTTTTGCAGCCTCAGCTTCTCTTCATGGCTGATCGAATGATCGGCACCTGTAATTTTCTCAGCGATGCGAATGGCATCTTTGCGATCTTTGTCGTCGGGCAATAAATGGGATAGTGTTTGAATCGCACGGTCGGTATCCATGTCAATCAGCCCACTCTGTTTTAAAATCATTTCTCTTAAACGGTCCGGATTGATCCAGCGCAGCCGCCGGTTGGTTTTTAACACTTTTAGATAGGCATCCAATTCCGCTTGGTGGAATACCCGGTCGGCTCCGGCAATCAGGACCATCATGCGAATAACGGCATTGGCAAACCCACCTGCGGTCATGGCCGCGAACTGAGGCCGATTATTTTCTGAGGCCGGCCGGATGGGCTTCGAATCCGCATCGCCGGCCGGATTTTGAGGCGCAGGCCTCGCTTTAAAAAACGGTCGCATCATTGGATGATTGTAGATCAGCCGGAAGGTCAGCTCGGAGGCACTGTCACGAAGATCGCGGTATAGATCGAGAGTCCCAGCCGTGACGTCGGCAGCGCAGGCTTCTATAAATTTAAAGGGGTTATCATCACCCACCGGTTTCCGGCTCTCTTTCACCAGCGGAGCAACCGCTTTGATCGGCCCCAGAAGCGGATTGCTGTCGGACACCATATAGCGGGACATACGCAACGGGTGCATCAACCGAAACAACCGGGCCGATCTTTCGGAACTCATGGCTCGAACCGTCGGCTGAAATAACAGTTGATAGGCGACATCATTGATGTCCGATAGGGTCGCCACAGCTTGAAAAGCGGCCTCGTCCGCCTGTCCGTCGTCCAGCGATAAGATCTCATCGACGGTCCTTTCTTCGAAACGAACGTTGTAATCCTGAATCCCGGCCGGGGTTTGTTTTTCTTCAAGCACCAACTCGTAAAGGCCCGGCGAAAGCAATTCCGTCAGGTCAATGGTTTCAATGATTTTACGATGTTCTTTACGCGCAACCCGGCCGGAGACAAAAATCCCTAAATGACCGATGTCCTCATGCACCCGGTAAACGATAACCTGTCCGTTACGCTTGATTTCTTCAACGGATCCGTAGGCCTTGGCAATCCAGTTTAGCGCCTGTTGAGGCGGCGTGATATTGTCGCCCTGGGACGCCAGGATCACAATGGGGTCCTCCATCTTCTTCAAATCGATCTTGCGGCCGTTTTCCATGACCAAATTGCCGGTTTCGAGCGAATTATCTACAAAGAGATTTTTCACGATGAAATGGATCTCTTCGCCGGTCATGTAAAAATAGCCGTTCCACCAACGCTCGAAATCCAGAAATCGATCTCTTGAGTTATCAATGCCACTGTACAGCTGGTAATACTTTTTCCAGAAGGTGTTGGCCGGATTCAAATCCTCGAAGCCCGACACCAGGTTGGCCCCGTCAAATTTGCCGTTTCCCAGGTCGCTTAAAAAAGATACCGTCCAGGTACCGCCGGACAACCCGCCGCGATAGCGCATGGGGTTTTTATTTTCGGCGCCGGCCCAGTAAGAAAGCGGCGACCCCACCAGAACCATGGGGCCGGTAATATCCGGGCGGTCGGCACCGATCAGGGCCAGGGCCCAACCTGCCTGACAATTACCGATGACCACCGGGTCCTGCAGGTCAGGGTGGCGTTCGGTGACCTGCTGTATAAATTGCACTTCGGCCTGTTGAATATCGGTGATGGTCTGTCCCCGAACAGGGTCCGGAAAGAAGGTGATGAAATAGACAGGGTGTCCGTTTTTCAGAGCAAAGCCAATTTCGGACTCACTTTTGAATCCCCCGATCCCCGGCCCGTGGCCGGCCCGGGGATCGATCACGATAATGGGTCGTTTCTTCGGCGAGGGTGGTTTTCCACCGGGAGCGGTGACGGCCACCAGGGTGTAATTGACGGGCCGCTCCAAATCACGACCATCGGCGATAACCTCCTGGTCAAATGCCAGGACCGAAGGTTTTCCGGCCTTGTTGTGGGTCAGGTAGTTATTCCCCCTCTCCCTCAGCGTATCCCAAAAAAGGACCGAACGTTGAAAAGTATCAATCCCGTAGGCCATAGCTTGTGAAAAAAAGTCCGGTTCCCGATTCAGATCCGGATTCTGATTTGGGGTCATCGTCATTTCCTTTGCATTGGATATGCCATTGTCATGATTCTTTGGTCACCCGATACGTATATAAGGTGTTCTTAACCACTTTAGAGTATTCTTTCAAAGATTGCCATCTGTAATCTTTCAAAATAAGGAGGACTGGCACTTATTGTCCTGTCAGTCGGGCAACTCCGTCCCTTGATTCATGATTTCCAGATATCCTGTGTAACTAAAAATCCGATTGCGCTTGCGGGAGGTCAGTTCACTGACAATCCCCAACCGTTGCAGATGTTCCAGGGATTTGTTGACCGTGGCCGGCGTGATACCTGTTTTTTTCACCACCCAATTGGAAGCCGTGATTGGACGCCCCATCAGGGTTTGATGCACCCGCAGGGATGACGCTGCCGCCCGGCCAAGTCCACTGATTCTGTCTCGGTCTTCATTGGCAAGATTTACGAGCTGCCTGGCGGTGTCCACCGCCTGGGTAGCGGTGACGATGACCGCTTCGGCGAAGAAATCGAGCCAGGCTTCCCAGTTTCCGTTTAAACGAATTTCATTGAGCAGCTCGTAGTAATATTGCCGGTGTGTTTTGAAATATAGGCTAAGATAAAGCATTGGCTCCCGAAGCATTTTTTGTTCGCACAATAACAGTGTGATTAACAGGCGGCCTAAACGACCGTTGCCATCTAAAAACGGATGGATTGTTTCAAACTGCACATGGGCCAAAGCGGCCTTGAGCAAGGCAGGGGTGGGTTCCGGCTGGTCATGCAGAAACAACTCCAATTTACCCAAACAATCCAACACCTGTTCAGCCGGCGGTGGAACAAAGGCAGCATTGCCGGGTCGGGTACCTCCGATCCAATTCTGGGTTCTGCGAAATTGACCAGGTGTCTGGTTGGAGCCCCGCCCTTTGGAAAGCAACACAGCATGCATTTCTTTGATCAGACGGAGGGACAAAGGAAATCCTTCGACCAGTCGCTTTAGTCCGAAATCCAGGGCAGCCACATAATTGCTGACCTCACGTACATCGTTCAGCGGCACACCGGGTTCCATATCCAGTTCAAAAAGCAAGAGATCGGAAAGCGTCGACTGCGTTCCCTCGATCATGGAGGAAAGAACGGCCTCTTTACGAACATACATGTAAAGAAATAGGGAAATGTCTGGTAAAAAGGTCGAGATGCTGTCCAGCCTACCGAGCGCAAGTAGTGCATGGTCAAACTTGCTGTGCAACGCCGGCGTCCACTCGATGGAAGGATTCGGCGGCAGCGGGGCAGGGATAAAGGCCCGAGCCTTCTCTCCCACGGTTGAAATCGTAACGTATTGTCCCTGGAGCTTTCGTTTCATTGATTGAAACTGTCCTAAAATAATAATTCTCGTTATTTTAATATAACGCCGAAAGCTAAAATAACAAAAAACAGGGTAGGAGTCAAGCGAGTTGACTAAAATAGCCACCTCGATTATTTTAGCTTGGCCCTTTTTTCTAAAATAAGGCGCGTGAAAACAAGGTAGGTCACTCACACGATTTAATCCAGCAGCTTCTGAAAGTTCCATTCGGCAGTCATCCATAGCAAGAATGCTATGGAACCAGTGGGTCTAAACCATAATTTATTGATTTAGGAGGTGCCGAATGAAAGCATTCGACAATCTATTTCTTAAAATAAAAATCCAAATTGATATAGTCGTCAATTTGGGTTTTTTCGAATACTTTACCAAACGAGCAATTTATTTATAACTATTTGATATTATCTTTATTAATTGGTGTAGGCGGCGGGAGTCGAACCTACGTTGGTCTATACAGCCACAAGGGTTTACGGTAGTTTACCGAATATTCGCCATTCTACGATCCAGCTTTCGAGCATTTATCCAACAGCTCACGGATATATCCAGCGACATCCGCCTGGAGATCAGGATTCAGCTCATTATATTGAAACTGCGCCACACGACTCGGCCCAAGACTATCCGGATCAACAAAGTCACGGGTCAAGATTTCAAACGCCTTTTTTGTTTCTGTATCCTTCAATATAGGGCTTAGGCATTCGCAGACCTCATCAATACCACTGCCATAGTTTCGGATCACAAAAAAAAGATCATACGCGTCTTTATTTTCACCTCTTTGATGAAAGGCCAGGGCTTTCAGCACTATAAATGCGCCAGGACCACATACCCATATTTCACGTTCAGCCTTTTCACCCATCAAAGTGACGCCTTTTAATGGGACTTTCTTTTTATCCTGAAAAGCCAAACGAAGGCCTGGCGTTATGACGGCCGCAAAATCCTTTTCAATGTGGCGTAAATCCCCTCCCTTGTCAGTATCAAGGCTTGGTGGAATCAGAAAATCCACAGTCACTTTCAAGCCAGAGGATGTGCGAACCTTCCATCGTTGTAATGTTGGATTACCCTCCGCGTTTTCATCCGGCTCAAAACCCGATCTGTGAAGCCTTTGGGTAAGATCCTCATATCGTTTCCTATCAAGGATCGCCAAAGAAAGGCCAAGATCCAAATCCATGGTGCCGATATGGACATCTTCACCTGCAGGAAGGGAATCATCCGGAATCAAAAGCGAGGGCACCAGGCCACCAACGACCACTATATCATCTAACAAATCTCCGAGTTTTGTGGAAACGTAAAGGCAGGTTTGGCGAACTAACTCTACACTTTCTTTAGTGTAATCGTACGCAAATAAAGGTTTTTCAGGCATCCCGCCTCCAATTTAGTTTCTCCTTTCGGACCATCGAAGCGGCCTCTTTCGCCCGTTCAGGGTGCCCCTTGAGATCAAGATATACTTGAACAGGATGCACGCAGACAATACCCTCCTGATCCGACGAACCATGGAAAACGCCTTTATCGTTGGGAACTACCAGCCAGGTGTTGGCGCCACGATCATCCTCTCTAAAATGGAGCTGGTCGAAAAGGTTACTTCCAGGCAAATCTGCTAAAAATAGAGTGACCATGCGGAATTTGGTGAAGTGGGTATATTGCCAAGTGCCGGCCAGTCCCGTTGCCGCGTAATCGATTTTTTGATCAGAAAGGATCCGGGTCATCCTTCTGAGCAATTCCTCTCCTGATCGAGCGGCAACGTGTCCTTTGATGATCTGATGTTTTGAAAAATCGTAAGCCTCAAGCCAGGCGTCAAGAAGCTCATCCGGATTTGATGGCTTCAAAGCCCCCTTATCATCTCTATCAATCAGATTGAGCGCTTCCAGTCTTCGGACAATCCGGCTGGTATATCCCTCATCCAAACCTGTGATTTGCGAGAGCTCTCGCTGGTTGTGGCCTTGTTTCGGATCAATAAGCAACTGCCGTACGATTCGGGCACCTTTTGGTGCAAACACGTTGGCCGGCCGGCCGGCTTTTTTAAATTTATTTGGTCGGCCCTCGATATGAATCAAAAGCCTTGGTGCTTTGATATGAGCGTTTCCTGATAGATCAATCCAAGACAAACGATGTTCTTTACAGAAATCCATGCCGGACCTTCCCATATAGGGCACGACAATCAAAGGAATGTCTTCCTTATTAAAGGAATTCCTGAACTCCATAATTTGACGTAATGCCATAAGCAGTGGCGCTCTGGAGGATGAGCTTTTACATTCCAGCTGGAAATGGTAATCTGCTGCTCTCACAAGAAAATCCAGACCGGCTTTGCTCTCTTGGGAAACAACAAACACGTCTTTGCCCGGCAACTCAAGCAATTTCGCCAGAATCTCAGGGACTTTTGTAATGGCTTGTTTTTCGAATAAAGTTATCATTATTTGACTAAATAGATTGTCTTGACAAATTTGTCAAGTATTAATATTTAGTCAAGCATAGGATCATAGGCGGCGGGAGTCGAGCCTACGTTGGCCCATACAGCCACAAGGGTTTGCAGCGGTTTACCGAATATCCTTTTTTCAGTGCATCACACACCACCAGCCCAAAAACTATATTTAGAATTTGGCCTGATTTGACGTCATGGTTATAACAGACAATATCGAAAGCATTCTAACGCATATTTCAATTTGCACTAACCGTTGAATATTGGCAACATTCCTCAGTTCAGACTATCCCATCCAGCCCTCCTTAACCGGGCTTATCATATCTTTTATAGAAACCTGGGTCGGTTTATGGGCAAGTCAGGTGGTTGATTCCAATCAAATGAATCCGCTTCTAAATTTATGACAATGAGAAATATTTAGTTGACATAGAAACCATTTTGACATATTGGTTGAAATGGAAACTAAATATCCCATTTAAGGTGTGCCCAAAGGTGAAGAAAAGGTATCAAAAGTCAGTCCAGAGGAATGTAAAAAGTTCGTCACCGGCTGAAAATGTGACAACAATCGTTCAAAGGTTATTAAAATGTGGCCATTTTCTTCAAAGGGAAATGAACCACGTTTGTCAACGATTTGGTCTGAAACAGCAACAGTTTAGCGTTTTGAACGAAATTGTCTGGCAAGGACCACTCTCTCAAAAAGAGCTTGGCGAGACACTACTGTTTGAAAAATCAAACGTCTCGAAAATAGTGAAAATTTTATTCGAGAAGAAATGGATTAGAGTTACGGTTGCCTCTCATGATCGTCGCTTGACGCTGCTTTCCGAAACTCCTGAAGGTTTTGCTGCCTGGGAAAAATGCATGCATGCCTTTAAGGAATCAAGCTCAGAGCTTATATCTGTTTTATCAGAAAACGAACAGCGCAACGCCATAAGATTTTTAAATACATTGCAGAATGCATTCAAAAGAAAATGAGTCTTAAAGGGTGGAACATGATACGCGAAAAAGTACGATTTTTGGGTTGCGGGTTCAACAAGGCAAGGTATGCCGGTCAAATGAAATACTGTATTGAGAACGGACTTGACTTTGGCATATACAAATTAGGTCCCCGAAGAATTAAGAAGATGGTCGAGCGTAAGTTTGGCATCGAATTGGAAATAGAAGGCAAAGACCTGCGTACTGTTACAAAGGAAGCACAAGAAATCGTATACAATTAAGTAGCTAATAAGAATTAGTTGCTAACCAACGTTTATTACAAAATCTTTTTATATTACTGATGTGTTCAGTTTGATTGCAGGAAATCTACTATCTCGTGCGCGGGCATCGGGGGGGGAATGGATCTTATCCTAACGGGATTTATTGCAGGCGTGTTGGGAACGTTGATAATGGATTCGTTGAATCATCTCTTCGCCCGATATAGGGTGATCTCCAAGATCGATGTGAGGATTATTGGCAGGATGGCCGTAGGATGGGCAAACGGCCGCTTTCGGTATACCCATCCGGACGAAATAGAACCCGTCCCCAACGAGATGGTTTATGGTTACTTAACGCATTACGCCATCGGTGTGGGACTCGCGATCCCATTCGTGCTCGGATGGGATTTCCTTGTTGGCGGGCCCGTGTCCCCTATATGGACATTTGTCTATGGTGTCACGACAACGGTGGCCTCTCTATTTCTTGTATACCCCTCGATGGGCTTTGGCATATTCGGCTTGCGATCTCCCGAAGGGGTTAAAAGTTCTTTAACGAGCCTGGCTAATCACGCGTTCTTTGGAGTGGGTATGGCGATAGCGGTTTCACTTCTTTGAGCATGAGGAAAGAGAAACACGAGACCCTGGCACTGCTTAGAGACGATCTTGCGACACTCATAACTCATCACCATCACCATCTGAATTTGAACATTCGTTTGTAAATTATTGAGGAAATGGCTTAGTATATCTATCCCCAAAAAGGAAGACATATGGGCACTGTTCAGATTTCATTTATGGAAAATAGTGATATCAAGGAATCGGCAAACGTTCTCAGTGTCGCCATGGTCGACAATCCTCTCCATGTAGCTGTCTTTCGGGGGAAGGGTGAAAAACAGCGCATGGAAATTAAAAAAATGTTTCGTGGACTTTTGATGGAATTGCCTGGCATCGTATTCCTGGCAAAACAAAACCATAACACTATCGGGGTGATGAGGATGAAGTCCTGCCAGGGACGTAAAGTCGCGGATGTCCCCAAAGGCGCAATCGATGAAAGTGATATTGGCTGGCGCAAGTCTGTATGGCATGCGGAGTGGGGCTGTCACGATCCACTGGAGCAACATTGGCATCTTGGACCGATAGGTGTGCTGCCGAGTCATCAGGGATCAGGTGTTGGTTCCATGCTTATGGAGCGTTTCTGCAGGGAAGTGGATGCTTGCTCTGCAAAAGCTTACCTGGAAACAGAGGGGGATAAAAATGTACGCTTTTACGAGAAATTCGGATTTATAGTTGTTCGTGAATCCGAAATATTCATGGTCAAAAATCGATATATGTTAAGAGATTCAAGAACATGATTTGATAAGCCAATTCGTGCGTAACCAGTCGTTCGAGGGGGACCTGGTTTACATCGCGGCTTTTCGAAATTATGCGGTTTAACAAAAGCAATTTGTTTTCTAAAAACATCAGGTTAAAATCGCCCGGTCCCTAAACTTGGCGCAATGAAAAAACGAGCATAGAATCAATGACTATTTTCAACCGCAAACTATGTATTATTATTTTTGTATCTTTTTTAATCGGGTGTTCATCATCCTTTCATTATGATTTGTGGGCAGGGGATAAACCAAAACATCATGCTGAGAACGGTTTTAGAAATTTTCCGTTTATCGAACCAGCTCATACGCAAGGTTTTAAATTTATCTGGAATAGAATATTTTCATCATCAAAATCAGATAAAATTCCATCCAACCATTTAATTGACGAGAAAAGGGCCATTGATCAACTCAAAAAACTAGGGAAAGAAGATACCATTACCTGGATAGGACAAAGTACCGCTTTGCTTAAGATTGATGGGAAAGTGATCTTGACGGATCCTTTTTTTTCTAAACGTGCCGGTCCTGGGATTTTCGGACCGCGCAGATCTGTCCCGCCAGGAATTACTGCAAAAAGCTTACCTGCAGTGGACATTATCGTAATATCTCATAATCATTATGATCACCTGGATGCTGATTTTATTGAATCTCTTCCGAATAAGCAGGATGTTGAAGTCTGTGTACCCCTGGGAATTGGAGAGTTTTTCAGGGACAAAGGTTATGTTAAGATTCATGAGCTCGATTGGCACCATGCCTTAACGGTAAAGGACTTTAAGTTTACTTCACATCCAATGGTTCATTATTCCAGCCGCGGTTTTTTTGATAAAAACGAGACGCTTTGGTGTTCATGGTCAATTCTCTCTTCCAATAAGAAACTTTTTTTTGCCGGGGATACGGCCTTCTCACCAACTATCTTTAAGGAAATTGGAGTTGAAATTGGCGGATTTGATTACGCGTTACTACCTATTGGAACATATGGAAATCGAAAATATGGATTTAACAATCACATGAATCCAATGGAATCATTTCAAGCAGGGTTGGATTTAAAGGCCCAAACCATGATAGCTATCCATTGGGGAACAATAGATTTATCAGAGGAGCCACTTTGTGAACCAGCGGAATTATTTAATAAAATGGCATTAGAAAAAGAGTTTGGTCCAAAGCGTTTATGGATCTTTAAAATCGGTGAAACCAGAGTTTTAGAGTGAAATAATTTTTGGTTAGAAATGACGGCACCAAGAATTTTATAACATTGCGCAGGATTTTTGTTCCCATGCCTTCCGTAAAAACCTATGAATTCAACGTCAGTTAATAGATCGGTTCTGATCGCCACGGATAAACCTTTTATAGCAATAAGGCCTCTCAACCAAACCAATAACAACCAACGAAATCTGTCGCACCAACAGAGATTATCTCAGGAAAGCGCATTCCCCCATGAGAAATAGGCCAAAATAAAAAAGCAAATCTCAAGAGAGGTTCGCTAAATTTTTACCGAATGGGCCGTGATGTTGTAAATATTCGAAATATTTAGAATTAATGGTATGGGCGGCGGGGGTCGAACCCGCTTCCATGCAAGACTATTGATCAAGCACCTGCCAAAACCTGCAACAAAAAATCGCTTTATTTAAGGGTATTATTACATCCATATTGTTTTCTCATATTTTTAATAATTGAATCATGGATGCTGCCATTTATTAACGGGTTCTGATACAGCTCGAGCAGTATCAGCATATTTTAATTTCATGGCAGAGTTCAAATCAATGGGTACTATTTATTCGCTATTTGCGAATCTCGAACACCAAACGGGAAGGCCAGGTATGATACTTAAGCCTCTGGGTGTGACCATTCTTTTTTGAACGAATACCGAATAGTCTCGGTCAAGATCGTTTACCAATATCTTATCGATGTGTTATCATTTCACTTCTCTGTTAACCCAACCGATGCCGGAGACATGAACGCTGATGACACCCAATCCTGCTTTTATCCGTGAGTTATATCAGGTTGTAAATACCAGCCCCTATCCTACCCATATGAGAATGCGACTCAAGGAGATCGATCTGGATCAAGCCGCCATCGAGCTGGATATCGGCCGGCGTCACATGCAGCCATACGGTATTATCCACGGCGGCGTGGTGGCCACGTTGATCGATACGGCCACTTTCTGGGCGGTATTTATGCGCATCCCGGAAGCGGACGGATTGGTCAATATCGATTTGAAGCTGAACTATCTCAAACCAGTCGATCGCGGGCGATTGGTCGCCCAAGGCCGGTCGATTCGTTCGGGAAAAAAGATCAGCTACGCAGAAGCCCATGTGAAAAATGAGCATGGGCACCTCATTGCCCACGGTACGTCAACCTTGATGAGTCTGCCCGGCAAGGGGTTGGCGATGGAAAACAACAAATTTCTTTAATAGGAGAGTATCGAATATGGCACTTATCACTGTAGATCAGGATCAATGCAACCGCGACGGGATCTGTGTCGACGTTTGCCCAGCAAAGGTTATTGAAATAAAAGGGGAAGGAGCGTTTCCATCGCTGGTTGAAAATGGAGAGTTGGCCTGTATCCGCTGCGGCCACTGTGTGGCGGTTTGCCCAAAAGGCGCCATGTCTCACCAAAAAATGGCCGCCGCCGATTGTCCATCCGTTCAAAAAGAACTTCTGCTAAGCCCCGAGCAGATGGAACAATTTTTGCGCTATCGCCGATCCATTCGGGTCTATAAAGATCGTGCGGTTGAAAAAGCGAAAATAACGCGGCTCATCGATATCGCCCGTTATGCACCATCGGCACGTAATCTACAACCGGTCCATTGGCACGTTATTTACAATCGTGATGATGTGCAAAAATTATCCGGGCTTGTGGTTGACTGGATGCGCCATTTGATTAAAGAAAAATCCCCATTGGCCGCCGCTATGCATTTGGACCTGCTTGTTTCCGCCTGGGATGGTGGAAAGGATCGAATTTGTCGGGATGCGCCCCATCTGGTGGTTGCCCACGCCCCCAAAGATGATCGCACCGCTCCCGTGGCGTGTACCATCGCCCTGGCCTATTTCGAACTGGCCGCTGTGCCCTTGGGTCTCGGGGCTTGTTGGGCGGGATACTTCAACACGGCTGCCAATTTATGGCCCCCTTTGCAGGCGGCGCTTTCACTTCCCGAAGGCCATATCTCCTATGGCGCCATGATGGTGGGTTATTCTAAATACAGTTACCGCCGGTTGCCGCTTAGAAACGATCCAAAGGTCACCTGGCGATAATATATTCGGCGAGGAGGGCGAGATGGATACTAACCGATTGACCCCGTTGACCCAGGGCGGTGCCGACTACCATTGGAAAACCGCCTATGACCGTCATCGCATGAGTGGTCACTATATGGATTGGGCCAACCAGCCGATACCGTTTAAGCAATATCGACAAATGGCCGTCGAGACGTTCGAGCCCGTTGCCTCATTTCCCGAAAAATCGTTGTGGTCGCTGGTGTCACAACCGGGCGCGACGTCGGAACCTACCATGCTCGGCAAGGATGGGCTGGCACGGGTGTTGTATCTGGCCGGCGGTATTACCGCCAGGAGTCGACAAGGGGGACAGGATTTCTATTTCCGCGCCCAGGCATCAGCCGGCGCCCTCTATCCAACGGAAATCTACACAGGCGTTTTTAAGAACGACGGTTTAAAACCCGATTTAAAACCGGGCATTTACCATTTCGGTGCAGACCATTTTGGCCTCACCCCGCTCCGACAGGGTGGGATCATACACTATCCAACCGATCTGGGCTTGACGACCGATCCGGAGCGATTGCCGGCCATATCGCTTTACCTTTCCGGTATTTTCTTTAAGAGCGCCTGGAAATATCGGGCGCGCGCGTTTCGGTACGTACTGCTGGATACCGGGCATGTTCTTGAAAACCTGGTTTTGGCGCTGGCGTTAGAAAATGTGCCATTTACCTGTCACTACGATTTCAACGATGAAGCCCTGGGTGAGCTGATCGGGTTGGATGAAAACCGGGAAGCGGGATTGGTTTGTGTGAATGCTGGGGCAAGCCTCAGTCTTGCTTCAATCACGTCATCGAAGCCGGAGTCGTTACCATCCGAAATCATCTCCGCCGGGCAGGTGTCCAATGCCGAGGTCACCTATGATGAGATTCTGGGTGCCTATCGAGGTGGCTTTAGGGGAACATCGTCTCCCAAAGATCAACCATTGGTCACCAACGACATCGGCGTTGCTTCGACATCATGGCAACCCATCGAATCCACAGACGAAGATCGAGATGAACACCCTTTTGCCTGGTCGGTTATGAATCGTCGATCGAAACGAAACTACGTGAAAGAGCCCCTGGCGAAAGAAACATTCCTGTCATTGCTCAATCTTTTGTGCCGGTCCCATGGGCAGGATGGCCCTGAAAATCGATTTGCCTGCCTTCGTTTGGGGTTTTTAACTGAGAATATCCAAGGGGTTGACCCCGGATTTTACCTTCTCGATCCTGAGAATAGACGTTTCGGACAGGTCTTGGCCGGTCGCTTTATCGAACCGATGACATCGGTTTGCCTGGATCAGAAGTGGCTGTCCCATGCCACGGTCCATTTTCTATTGATGGCCAATCTGAAAGCGATTGACGGCCACTACGGCCCTCGTGGCTACCGTTACGCCATGCTCAATGCCGGTCGTCTGGGGCAACTGATTTACCTGGGCGCCACAGCGCTGGGGTTGGGATGCTGCGGCATCGGCGCGCTCTACGATGGTGACGCCCAAAAGCTGCTTGGTCTGAATCAAGATTCCGCCTTACTCTATCTATTAGCGGCAGGGCCGGTGAAGCGGTTGTAGAAGTTCTTTGAAAGCGTCGGCTTCTTTCGGGCTGCACACCATATCATTCAACTGCAGGCACAGGCGCTATGGGTATCTATTTCAAAACCGCTATTGGTGCTTGGCGGTGTGCTGATAGGCGGTGACGATTTCTTCCACAGTTGGCTGAGCTTTGGCCCGGCCATTTATAAACACGATCGGGGAACCACCGGCGGAAACGTGTTTCCAGCCGTTTATTTTATCTCGTTCATCAGGATCGGATTTTAATTTTTGAATATCCAATTGCCATGAAGATGTGGCCCGACTGGGAATACCCTTCATTGTGACGCTCTCGACCAACTGCCAAGTTTTTTGACCTGGGGCGCGATTTCAAGTGGGGCCGATGATCAGCACCTCACCGCTACTAGCCCCAACGATCCATGGCACAGGTTTAAAACCCGTGGCATCCCCAAGCTGACTAAGCGACCATTTGTTCCATTGAATGCCGCCATAGATCAACAGTAAAACGGCGGCAAGCATTCCCATCGCCTTGCCGACCCTGATTTTAGCGCTTGAAGCAGTGGACGGTAACGCGTGGGAAACCTGACCGGGGTCCCACACATTGTCTGGATGGACCGCACGGCTCTGTTTCAGTTTGAGATATTTAGCTAAATAGATACCACAAGCCGGGCATTCACGCCGCTCCATCGGCCCTTTTACCAAAGGATCGTCGGATGATGTCGCTTGGTACCCACACTTGGGACAGGTTGGTGTTGATTGAGTTACCATCTATAATTGTCTATTTACTTAACATTATCCCGATCTCTGCTATAAAAATTGCTACGCGGCTTTATAGCGCTTCAAACCCTCCAGATCAACACTTTGACTTTTCACCCAAAGATCGTACTGTATTTGGAGTTTTAGCCATCCTTCGGGCGAACGACCGAAAACCTTTGACAGCCTCAACGCCATTTCGGGACTAATACCCGCCTGGCCGTTTTAACCTCTAATCCAAAATGGCCTTGACTAAATTGGAATAGAGTGTAAAATAGCCGCATGAGATATATTGATGAACAGATACGCAGAGACCTGACGCGTAAAATGGTTTTTATCGGTGGCCCAAGGCAGGTTGGAAAAACAACGCTGGCTAAATCACTGCTAAGCCTAAATGGTCCATCCGGTAGATATTTTAACTGGGATCTTGATGAAGACCGGCAAAGTATATTGGGCAAGAAATGGACCGAAGACGCCAGCCTGATTATTTTTGATGAAATACACAAATACCCCGACTGGAAAAACTGGATTAAGGGGGTGTACGATACCAGCGAAACCGATACGCGCTTTCTTGTAACCGGATCGGCGCGGTTGGATGTCTACCGCAGGGGTGGCGATTCACTGCTGGGCAGGTATCACTATTGGCGGCTGCACCCTTTTGGGCTGGATGAATACCCTAAGGAAATGTCCGCCCAAGAGGCCTTTAAACGATTGATGACGGTGGGTGGTTTTCCGGAACCGTTTTTGGATGGTGACGAACGAGAGGCCCGAAGGTGGCGCCGGGAACGATTTGACCGGGTTTTGCGTGAGGATGTCCGGGATCTTGAATCGGTCCGTGAAATTTCACGACTCAGCCTTTTATTGGATCAACTGCGGCACCGGGTGGGAAATTTGGTGGTGGCATCCAATATCGCTAATGATATTGGTGTGTCTCCCAAAACCGTATCAAGTTGGCTTGATATATTGGAACGGATGTATCTGTTATTTGCCGTCCGACCATATACCCGAAATTTACCCCGAGCGGTGAAAAAGCCACCAAAAGTGTTTTTTTTTGATAATGGCGATATCATCGGCGATGAGGGGGCCATTTTTGAAAACTTGGTGGCATCTCATCTGCTAAAAAAGCTTCATTTTTTGGAAGATCGGGACGGATATCGTTTTGAGTTGAGATATATTCGGGATAAGGAGGGGCGTGAGATCGATTTTGTTATCTTAAAAGAGGGGCGGATTGAAGAGCTGATTGAGGTGAAGTTCGCTGACGATACCGTCTCAAATCATTTGAAATATTACGCGAAAAAATTAAATCCACCTAAAGCCACTCAAATTGTGGCAAAGCTCAAATATCCATATACCCATAATCACATCAATATTGTTGACCCTATCACCTATTTTAACGACTTTTAATGCCCATAGATAAGGCTCATTTAAAATATAGCTTTGGATTGAAAAAACGCTCTACTTTCCATCTTCGCTGATAAGGCGCCCATTTTCGTCCACCTGTTCCCCATATTTTCCAAGCGGCAGAAATTATTTAATCCCGGCATGCATAAACGATTGGACAAATTGGCGCTGGAACAATAGAAATGCAATAAGTAGCGGTGCGACGGACATCAGCGTAGCGGCGGAGATGATGGACCAGTCGATACCCGATTCGGGGGCGCCGAAGATCCCGAGACCCACCGTTAAAGGGCGTGTCTCCACGGAGTTGGTCACTACCAGGGGCCACAAGAAATTGTTCCAGTGGTGGCTGATGGATACCAGCCCATAGGCCAGATATGTCGGGCGGGCCAAGGGGATGTAGACCCGCCACAGCACACCGAACATGCCGCACCCTTCAAGCCTGGCGGCGTCTTCGAGTTCTTTGGGCGTTGATTTGAACGCCTGGCGTAAAAGAAAAATGCCGAATGCACTTGCCATATAGGGCAGGCCGATGCCCAAAATGGTGTCGATGAGGTTAAAGTTGGCCAGGGTGCCGTAATTTTCTACAATTAGAATTTCCGGTGTGATCATCAATTGGACCAGAACCAGCGCAAAGGCGATGTCGCTTCCGTAAAACGTATAGCGGGCAAAGGCATAGGCTGCAAGGGTGCAAAGGATCAACTGGGCCGTTAATATCGTTGTCACCAAAATGAAGGTATTGAAGGCATAGCGGACAAAAGGCGCCTGGGATAGGGCTTCACGGAAATGGTCCAGCGTGAGGGGTGCGAACAGGTCAAAGTGGATCGCATATTCGCTGGGATGAAAAGCAGCCCAAAAAGCATAGGCCAGCGGCGCAATCCACACAACGGCCAGCAGCCAGGCGGCACCGGTCTCAAGCACGGATTGAATATGAAAGCGGTAAGATCGGGAAGGTTTCATCGATAGTGGACCCGTTTGTCAAGAACGTAGAATTGCATCAGGGCCATTATGCCTAAAAGGCCCAGCAGGATGACCGTAAGGGTTGCCGCGTAATTCGTATCGAAGTAGGAAAAGGCACTTTCAAAGATATAGTATAGCAGCAGGTTGCTGGCGTTATTGGGGCCCCCCTTGGTTAGTACAAAGAGGTGGTCGACCAGTTTGAAAGAGTTTAACACGGCATTGATCAACACAAAAAGGGTGGTGGGCATGAGGAGTGGAAACAGGACCCGGCGAAAATAGTGCCAGCGTGTGGATCCCTCCAGGCGTGCCGCTTCTTCTAACTCCGGAGACACGTTTTGCAAGGCAGCCAGGTAGAAGATCATGAAAAACCCGGCCTCCTTCCAGATCGTCATGATCATAATGGCCGGCAGGACCGTTGCCGGATCCCCCAGCCAGTTGTGGCCGCCAAATCCGAACCAGCTACCTATCTGATCGATCAGACCGATGTCTGGCGTGTAAAAGAATAGCCAGATATTGGCAACGGCAATCATGGGCAGGATGGTCGGCGTAAAATAGGCCATGCGTACAAACGCGCGTCCGGGGATCGCACGGTTGACAAAAAGGGCCATGAGGATGGCCAGGATAATGGATGTGGGAATGGTCCCAAGGGCGAACCAGGCGTTATTGACCAGGACTTTCCAAAATATGGGATCTTCGATCAACATCTCGTAGTTGGCCAAGCCCACGAAGCGCGACGGCCGAATCGCCGTCCCTTTGGAAAAAAGACTGTCGAAAACGGTTACGACGGTAGGATAGTGGGTAAACGCGATCAAAAGGATGGCTGCCGGCGTCAGTAGAAGCCAGCCGTAGATGTGCTTCATTTGGTTATTCGACATCTCTTCGATCCTAGGGCGACGATGCGTGTATCAATTCAATAATCGGGGACAATCTCATGCCCGTGAATAAATTCCGCGATTTCCGGTACAAACAACTGATACCAGGCGAGGAGCATGACTCCCCGCCCGGCTTGCATCAGGGGCTCTATTGGTATTGTTTCAATAACCTTACGGCCTCGGCCTGGGCATCATTGAGCGCGGCTTCGGGTGTTTTGGCACCCGTCAGTGCGGCCTGGATGGCATCATCCAGGGCTTTGCGCACTCGACCGGTCTGGTAGGTAGACAGCTCGGCGGTGGCAAATTCAAGCTGATCCCGGGCAACCGCGGCATACGGAAAATCTTTGACATACGCTTTGAGTTTTTCCGTGTCATAGGCGGCCTGGCTGATACCCATGTAGCCTGTTTTCATGGACCATTCCGCGGAACGTTCGGGGCTGGTCATGAATTTAATCAGCGTCATGGCGGCCTTGCGTTCTTCGGGGGTCGTTTTCTTAAAGATGTAGAAGTTACCCCCACCGGTAGGCGTCCCCCGACGCTTGCTGGCCGGCAGCATGGCGACGCCGAAATCGAAGGTCGCCTCTTTCTTTACTTTGGTCAGATTGCCGGTTGAATGCCACATGATGGCGGTTTTACCTTCCAGAAAATTCTTGCGGAGGGTTCCCCATTCAATGGTGCCCTCGGGCATGATTTTGTGTTTTGTTCCGAGATCCTGCCAAAACTGCAATGCCTCGATGACAGCCGGGCTATCAAAATAGGTTTTGTTGCCGGCCTCATTCATGAGCACCTGCCCATTTTGCATAGTCAGCGCCCCAAACATCCAATAGGGATAACCGGTGGAAGGGATCATGGCCCCCCATTGGGAACCGTCTGCTTTGGTTAATTTCTTCCCAGCGGCGGCCAATTCATCCCAGGTTGCCGGTGGCTTTTCAGGGTCCAGACCGGCAGCCTTAAAGGCATCCTTGTTATAGTACATGACGATGGTGGAGCGTTGGAACGGAATTCCCCAGGTTTTACCGAGCGGTGCGGCCGTTTTCCATCAGGGTGGGGTAAAATGAATTGAGCCACGCCTTCTCTTCATCGGTTTCAGCGACATCATCAAATGCGACGATAGCATCCTGTTCGATCAGCTCGTAAATGTCGATGGAAAACATCACCGATAGCTGGGCCGGTTTGCCCGATTTTAAAGCGGCCAGGGCTTTGATACGGGCATCGTTGTAATTTCCGGCATAAATGGCGTTTACTTTAATGTCCGTGTTTTGTTGCATGAAGTCGGCGATCATGCCGTCGACGATGTTTGTGAGGGGCCCACCAACGGCCACCGGGTAGTACATGGTTAATTCCGTTTTGGCCATTGCCGTCGTACCCATCATCAGGCAAATGATGGCCGCTATCACCACCAACCATCTCGTGTTTGTTCGGTTTAACATGTTTCTCCTCCCTCTCCTCGGATTTTGATTGATTATCCGGTCATGTTCAATTCAACCGGTGTCAGGGCGAATCGCCCTATTACTCTCTAAATCCCTTAGCATTGAATGTGAGCACTGCTTCTTCCGGCCAGCCGATGTTCAACCGGTCGCCTTTTTTAAATCGGGTTTTACCATTTAATTTTATAAAAAAGGGCTGCTCACCATGGTAAAGACGCATCACCGTTTCCGAACCCAGGTAGTCAACCGTATCGACCTCAACCGGCAGACCATTTTGGCTTAACGCGATATGCTCGGGTCTGACCCCAATGTATCCACCTTGGGTTTTATTGGTGTTAGCGGATTTCTTGTTGAAAGTGGGAATCTCCTCCAACAGATTGATGTCGATGAGATTCATCGGCGGCGAACCGATGAAACGGGCTGCGAAGGTGGTTGCAGGATACTCGTAAAGCTCGTGGGGCGGGCCGGTTTGATCTATTCGACCGCTTTTCAACAATACCACCTGGTCGGCCATGGTCATGGCTTCGGTCTGGTCGTGGGTCACGTAAACCATGGTCAGCTTTAATCTCTGTTGCAAGGCTGCGAATTTCGGTACGCATCTCGGCGCGGAGTTTGGCGTCCAGATTGGATAAGGGCTCGTCCATGAGGCATACTGGTTGTTCCGAAACAATGGCCCGGGCCAAAGCCACCCTCTGGCGCTGGCCACCGGACAGCTTAGCCGGTTTTCGGTCAAGCAGGTTGTCCAATCCCACCAATTCAGCGACGTTGGCCAACCGTCTTCGTTGCGTCTCCGGGGGTACGCGACGTACCTTTAGGCCAAAGAGGATATTCTCGCGTACATTTAAATGCGGAAAGAGCGCGTAAGATTGAAAAACCATGGAAACGCCGCGCTTGTTTGCCTCTTTAAAGGTGATATCTTGCCCGGCGATTGAGATTTGCCCTGACGATACTTCCTCAAGACCGGCAATTAGACGAAGGATTGTCGATTTCCCGCACCCCGATGGGCCCAATAAAACCGTCAGGCTGCCTTGGGGAACCGTAAATGACACATCGGCAACAGCTTGCACATCTCCCCAGGTTTTGATCAGGTGGTGGACTTCGATGGTACTCATACTAAATGGTCCTTCCGCAGATAATCAGTTCGGCCCCGGATAGCGCCAGCCGGGTAATAATTTCTTCAGGTGGTTTGCGTTCGCAAAAAATTTTGGTGGCTTCGCCGATCTGCCCCCCGCGGACATGGGCGGCGCGGCCAAATTTGGTACTGTCAAGGACGAGATAGGATTCACGGCTGTTTTCACGGATGATTTGCCGCGCCCGAACTTCTTCTTCATAAAAATCGAGAAGCGTGCCGTCTTCATCCACGCCGGCCACACCGTAAATGCCGATATCCACCTTGTGGGCAGTGAACAGCGTTTCCATGCCGGGTCCCAGGGTATCCCGGTCTTCGTTTCGCAACCGACCTCCGGCGACCGTGATTTCAAATGTGGGGTTTGTGCAGGCAAGCATGGCGACATTGAGGTTGTTTGTCAGTATGCGCAGGTGGTCATGGGCCAGTAGGGCCTCCGCCACGATTTCTGGAGTGGTACCGATACTAAATGCCAGGGAAACGCCGTTGGGTACATGGCGGGCCACCTCGCAGGCGATGGTCTGTTTTGAATCGGCATTAACAATTTGTCGCCAGGCGTAGGCATCGTTTCCCGTTCTAACGGGACGTTCGACACCGCCATGGCGTCGTCGGGCAATGCCGCGATCACACAAATAGTTGATGTCGCGACGAATGGTCTGGGTGGTCACTTCGAATTGGGCGGCAAGGCGTTCCACCGTTAAGAACGCATTTTCATGGACCATCCTTGCGATTTGAGACTGTCGTTCGCTGAGCCCCATCAACATTCCGGTGGTCTCCATCGTAAGGGGATTAAATATTCATATGAACATAATGCCGAATTATATCACTTTAAACAGGCCGTAGTCAATTAATTTATGGCCGGTTTGACGGTGTTAGTATCATGATCGCTTTTCATTCGTTTTCAAATGAACATTGAAAAGTGAAACGGGTAATGGAAAAAACAGAGAGTGTGCGGTGTCAAACGAGAATGGATGGGACCCAAATGGGTTATCAGCAAGCAATGTGATGTGACAGGCATATAACCGCTTAAAAAAATATCTTTGACGATTTCAAACATTTAAGTATACTTGCGAAGCCGGTTTTCATTGAAGAAGCCATTATTGAGTTAATCCGGTCATCCACTTCCGTTGATCTGATACCCGGAGGGTTCCATGCCTGCCAAATTATCAACCCCTCAAACGGCTTACTTTTTCGGCACTTGCCTGATTGATACGATTTTTCCCCAGGCCGGCATTGCCGCCATCCGCTTGCTCCGAAAGTACGGTGTAGAGGTCATTTTTCCACCGGCCCAATCCTGTTGTGGACAACCGGCCTACAACGCCGGTTTTCCCGATGAATCTCGGGCGGTGGCACGAAAGCAGATCCGGTTGTTTCCCAAGCCGCTGCCGATTATCGTTCCGTCGGGATCATGTGCCGGAATGATGAAATACCACTACCCGGCGTTGTTTGCCGGTAGGGCTGAAGCGCCGGCCATCGCAGCGTTTTCCGACAGAATCGTTGAGATGGGTGAATTTCTCCATCGGGAACTTGATATTCAACTGAACGATACGGGCCCACCGATGACGGTTACCTGGCACTCTTCTTGTCACGCGCTGCGGGAAATGGACGTGGTCGAAGATGCCAAAGCGTTATTGGCACAGCTTGAAAACGTCACCATTGTGTCGCTTAATCGGGAAAACGAATGTTGTGGCTTTGGCGGAACTTTTTCAGTCAAACAGCCGGAGATTTCCGCCGCCATGGTGACCGATAAGGTCGATGATATTCTCCAAACCGGCGCCGAAGCGGTTATCAGCGGGGATTGCGGCTGTCTGATGAATATCAATGGTGCCATGGATAAACGCGGGTTGAATCTCCCCGGTATTCATCTGGCCCAATTTTTATGGGAGCGAATCAATGGCACAGCCCTTGGCTAATCAAGATACGGCTAATCAAGCAACGGCAAATCAAGCCACCTTTGATTTTAAGCGTAATGTATCCAGGGCGCTTTCTAACTCGCAGCTCAGGCAAAACCTGCAAAAAGCGATGGATACCCTAATCGATAAGCGCAAGGCGGTATTTCCGGATCCGGAAGACATCGAAAAACTCAGGGAAGAGGGCGCGGCGATCAAACGCCGGGCGCTCTACCAACTCCCGAATCTACTGGAAAAACTGGAACGCAATCTGATTAAAAACGGCATTCACGTGCATTGGGCTGAAACAACGGATGATGCGAACCAGACCGTCTTGGATATTATGCGTTCCCACCAGGCCACACGTTTGGTGAAGGGCAAATCCATGGTCTCGGAAGAGATGCACTTAAACCAGTTTTTAGAGGAAAAGGGAATCGAATCGTTGGAAAGCGATCTTGGCGAATTTATCATTCAGTTGGATAACGAGCCGCCTTCTCACATTATCGTACCGGCGATTCACAAGAACAAAGACCAGATTGCACGGACATTTCATGAAAAAATTCCGGGTTCACCTTATACCGAAGATGTGGAAGCGCTAACCGCCATCGCCCGACGGACGTTGCGACGTAAATTTTTCGAGGCGCAAGTGGGGTTAAGCGGGGTGAACTTTGCCGTGGCTGAAACGGGAACCCTCTGCCTGGTGGAAAATGAGGGCAACGGTCGTATGTGCACGACGGTGCCACCCGTGCACATCGCCGTGATGGGTTTGGAAAAAGTGGTGGAAAAACTGGCCGATTTGCCACCGCTTTTAAGGCTGTTGACAGGGTCTGCCACCGGCCAGATCATCACCACCTATGTGAACCTGATTTCCGGACCGCGCAAGCCCGAAGAAAAGGACGGGCCCCATGAGATTCACTTGATCCTGCTGGATAATGGGCGCTCCAATATCCTGGCCGATCCCGAGCTTCGTGAAACGTTGTTGTGCATCCGTTGCGGCACCTGCCTGAACCATTGCCCGGTATATACCCGCCTGGGGGGACACGCTTACGGTTTTGTCTATCCGGGGCCCATCGGTAAAATTCTGACTCCGCAAATGGAAGGGCTCGAAAAAGCCGGCGTGTTGGCCACCGCTTCAAGCTTGTGCAATGCTTGTGAAGCGGTTTGCCCGGTAAAGATACCAATTCCGAAATTGCTCAGACGGCTGCGCAATGACCATGTTAAAAAAAGCGATACTCTATTTAGAAAAGGGCCGAAAAGCCTAAAACACATTACCGAACGGTTCGTATGGAAGGGCTGGAAATTGATGAACACCGTGCCCAGGGCCAATGCACTGGTTGCACGTGCCGGTGGTATCATGGGAACGCGGATGCCAAAGGTCGGGCCATTGAAACATTGGACCCGCATTCGGACAGCGCCAAAATATGCCCGGAAAACCCTTCACGAACTGGTTCGGCAGGAAGGCGTAAAAGATGAGTGACGCCGCCCGAACGCGAATTTACAACCGATTGCGGACGGCGCTCAGCGATGCCCCATCTGCAGAAAGGGTCCAGCCGGGAACCCCGACGGTGTTGAATCCGGAAGAAAGGGTCACTCATCTGGCCGAGCTGATGGCTGCTGTGCGTACCGAAGTTTACCGGGTTAAACGGGATGCCTGGCTATCGAAGCTGACGGAAATTATTAAGACCAAAAAGATCGGTACGCTGTTATACGGTCCCGGGACAGCGATGGCGGCTGAGTTGGAAGAAAGCTACCAAGAGGGCTTATCTGAAGACGTTCACTTGAAACCTTATGGGGGAAACGTTGAATCGCTCAAAAAGGAGCTGTTCGAATTTGACGCCGGTATTACCACGACCCTGGGGGGCATTGCCGATCGCGGTGCATTGGTTCTATGGCCCACGCCCCAGGAGCCGCGTCTTCTCTCCCTGGTACCGCCCATTCACATCGCTGTTTTGGATGCCGAAACCATTTACAGCTCGCTTACCGATACCATTGAAGAACAGAATTGGTCCCAGGGTATGCCCACCAATGCACTTCTCATTTCGGGTCCCTCCAAGACAGCGGACATTGAGTTTACATTGGTTTTCGGCGTCCATGGCCCCAAAGAACTTGTGGTCATTATCAGGGAAGATTGATGCTGTACAAATCCCGTCATCACGGTAGATGTTTAAAACATTATGTATCTGGTGTATCGGTGCACTATGGTTCGCCCGTTCGCGTAACCGGCAAACCGGCTAACCGAAACAGGAGCTACCAATGCTAACCAAAGCCAATTCTTACCGGGCGGTCTGTGAGTCTTTCGCCTGGCATATCCCCGAGTACTACAATATTGGCGTGGATATTTGCGACAAACATGCCGCCGTAAAAAATCGCACGGCGTTGATTTACGAAACAGAAGATGGTGAGGTAAAGACTTACACCTTTGGTGATTTCATAAAATGGTCCAATCAATTCGCGAATGTTTTGATCGCCTCCGGTATAGAGCGGGGAGACCGGGTCAGTATTTTGCTCCCCCAAAGCCCTGAAACCGCCATTGCCCACATCGCCACCTATAAAATCGGCGGTATCGCCATACCGTTGTTTACCTTATTTGGTCCTGACGCCCTGAAATATCGGCTGGAAAACAGTGGCACACGATGCCTCGTGACCGACACAAAAAGTCTTCCTAAAATAACTGAGATCGTCGGAGAATTACCCCACCTGGCAACAATTTTCGTTATCGACGGTCCTACCGAAAGCGGTACCGTCGATTTTTGGGATGCGCTGGCCAAAGGGGCTTCCGATTTTACCCCGGTTAAAACCCGGGCCGACGATCCGGCTTTGATTATCTATACTTCCGGTACTACGGGTCCACCCAAGGGTGCCTTACATGCCCATCGAACCCTGCTGGGCCATCTGCCGGGGGTGGAATTTCCCCAAAATTTTTTTCCTCAAAAGGGGGATGTTTTCTGGACGCCGGCGGATTGGGCCTGGATCGGGGGGCTCATCGACGTGCTCTTTCCCAGCTGGCACCACGGCATACCGGTGGTGGCCTATCGGGCCAGGAAATTTGATCCTGAATTCGCGTTTCATCTCATGGCCAAGCACCAAATCCGTAACACCTTTTTACCGCCCACAGCCTTGAAGCTCATGCGTCAGGTCTCGGATGCTACGCGTTCTAAGTATTCATTTTCATTGCGAAGCATTGCCAGTGCCGGCGAGACCTTGGGCGCCGAATTGTTTGCTTGGGGGCAATCTGCCCTGAAGGTCGCGATCAACGAATTCTATGGGCAAACGGAATTTAATCTGATGGTCGCCAATTGTGCTGAGGTTATGGCTGTTCGTCCCGGATCGATGGGGCGTCCCGTTCCCGGGTTTCGTGTGGAAATCGTCGACGATGAAGGCGTTGTGGTTCCTCCCGATACACCGGGAAACATTGCCGCTCTCAGACCCAACCCGGTCATGTTTCTCGAATACTGGCAAAACCCAAAAGCCACAAAAGACAAGTTTATCGGTGACTGGTGCCTGACCGGCGATGTCGGAACCAAAGATAATGACGGATATCTCTGGTTTGTCGGCCGGGACGATGATCTGATCACCAGCGCCGGGTACCGTATCGGCCCGGGCGAGATCGAAGATTGCCTCATTCGACACCCTGCGGTAGCGCTGGCCGCGGTCGTTGGAAAACCAGATCCTGTGCGTACGGAAATTATCAAGGCCTTTATCGTCCTAAAGGAAAATATGGCGGGTGATGGTGCCATCGAAAATGAGATCAAGCATTTCGTCCGTCACAATTTGGCTGCCCATGAGTACCCGCGTGAGATTGAATTTGTGCTGGACTTGCCCATGACCGCTACCGGAAAAGTTATCAGGAAGGCGTTGCGTGAAAAGGAAAGCCGAAATGGGTAAGATCCGTGAGGGCTGAAAAGAACCTCTTGGGGATGGATAACCATATATCACTCGTCCAAGCCCAGCTTTTTCATCTTACGGTACAATAGCGTGCGATGAATGCCCAGTCGACGCGCAGCCTCACTCTTATTTTGATCGGCGGCTTCGAGAACCTGGGAAATGTAGATTTTTTCGGCTTCATGCAGATGGTTTTTCAGAAGGACTTGTTTTCCCCGAATGATAGTAGGGTTGCGGCTGCGGATATATAGCGGGAGGTGGTGAAACCCGATTCGTTTCCCCTCTATTGATACAAGAATCTGTTCGACCACATTTTGCAGTTCGCGGGCATTTCCCGGCCAGTGATGGGCTTGAAGGCATGTGGCGGCTTTGGCGTCGATATGAAAGGGTTTGTTTTTTGCAGCGCGGTGTTGAGCCAAAAAATGTTTTACCATGGGTATGATGTCATCGCACCGCTCTCTTAAGGGCGGAATATTCAGCGGAATCACGTTTAGGCGATAATAAAGGTCCTTGCGGAATAAACTTTTTTCCATTAAGCGTTGAATATTATGGTTGGTGGCGGCAATTAATCTGAAATCTGAGTAAATGACGCTGTTGCCCCCCAAGCGTTCGAACGCCTTTTCTTCCAGTACGCGTAATAATTTTGGTTGTAATTGAAGGGGCAGATCACCGATTTCATCAAGAAAAATGGTTCCCATGTGGGCCAACTCAAACTTTCCCGGCTTACCACGGGGGTGAGCATCCGTGAAAGCGCCCCCTTCATATCCGAAAAATTCGGACTCAAACAGATCCTTCGGGATGGCGGCACAGTTAACCCTGATAAAGGGGAATTCTCTGCGGGGACCAGCATGATGCACGGCCTGGGCAAACAGTTCCTTGCCGGTCCCGGATTCTCCGGTGATCAGAACCGGAAATTTATTGCTGGTGGCCTGTATGGCGGTCTTTTTGGCCGCTTTCATGGCAGCGCTGATACTGACGATGTTGTCAAAAGTATAACGCGTCGCCCGTAAGGAGGCCAGTTCGTTTTCGTACAGCTTTACCTTCGACTCAAGCGTGGAAAGCTTGTCGGCGAGGTGGCTGGCGGTACGGGCATCCTCGAATAACACCAGGCCGAGCACGGCGATGATACGATCATTTTCCCGAATGGGTATTCGGTGGACCAAATAGCCGATATTGTTAAATTTATGGGGATGGTTGATTTCGGCCATACCGTTTTTGGCAACGATATGTAAACGGGTGTTGGCCACAACATCGGTAACGTGTTTGCCGATTTGCTCCCGGGCGTCGATATTGAAAAATCGTGCATAGGTTGCATTGATGTAGATGATGCATCCATTTGCATCGGCAACGATGACGCCGATCTGCATATGGTCGATGAGGGATTTAAAAAAATCGGGTCTATCGATTATGGTGCCCTGATTATTGTGTGCCTGATTATTGTGAGACTGATTATCCATATCTTATTTGAATATAATGTATCATAAATTCAACATATAGCAAAAATAATACAGTTTTTTATGGCCTATTATTTGAATATTATCAACCCTACTTGTTCTTTTTTGCGTTATCCGTTGGTTTTTCAGACAATTATCGAACAACATTTTTCTGGTACGCCTTTTGCTAAGATTCGCTGGGGTATTGGTACATGCTGACCTCTTTGACCCGGTCAAATGACAGCATCGCGATAATGAGAACAAATTAGGAGAGAAATGATGTTACGATTCGATAGCCCGGATGTTATTTTGACGGATGTGATGGCGAATCACGCGAAATGGCGATCAGAGAAACCGGCCCTCGTGTGCGGGGATCGGCGTGTGACCTGGCGTCAGTTAAACCGTCAAATCAACCGGGTCGCCAATGGTCTGATCGAACTGGGCCTGAAGAAGGGCGATCGGGTCAGCATGTTGATGACCAATAGCATCGAAATGGTCGAAATTCTATTCGGTACAATCAAGGCTGGGGGCGTCATTGTACCTCTGTCGTCTTTGGTCCCTGGTGACTCTTTAGCCAGGATGATCAGTGATTCGCGTTCGCGCTTTTTATTTGCCGCCGAACATTTGTGCGGCGTGATCGATCCCTATCGGCCGGCGCTAACAAAAATAAACCGGGACCGAACCTTCGTTGTGGGCCCAGCGGTGGATGGATGGAATACATATGATCAATTTATGGTAGCCAGCGAGGATTACGAGCCGCGAATCAGGATGATTTACGAGCATCCGTTTAACATCATGTACACCTCAGGGACCACGGGGGTGCCCAAGGGAATTTTGCATACGCATCACAACCGGTTTCAGTTTGCCGCCATGTTTGCCATCGATTTTAGAATCGACTCCGGTGCGCGGACCATCGTACCAACCTCTCTATATGCCAACGGCACCTGGCTCACCTTTTTGCCAACGATGTTTGTGGGTGGTACCCTGGTCATCATGCCTGAGTATGATACTTCCGCCTTTTTGGCCCAGGTAGAGGCGGAAAAATGTACCCATACCTTCATGGTTCCCACTCAATTTAAAATGCTCCTTGATCACCCCGAGTTTGACCGGTATGACCTAAGTTCGATGAAAATCTGGTTATCGGCCGGTTCTCCGCTTTTAAAACAGGATAAGGAGGCCGTACTGGAAAGGCTTCCCGGTGACCTTGTGGAACTGTGGGGTCTCACCGAAGGCGTTGCGACAACCTTAAAACCGGAAGACATGCGAACGAAAACGGCCTCCATCGGCATTCCGCCGGTGGGTTGGGATATCGGTATCATCGATGATGACGGTAACCTTCTCCCCAGGGGACAAATCGGGGAAATCATCGGTTTTTCCTCGTTTCTCATGCCCGAGTATTATAATTTGCCCGACAAGACCAAGGAGGCGATCTGGCGGGACGAATACGGAAAAACCTATCTTAAAACCGGTGATATGGGTAAACTGGATGAAGACGGCTTTCTTTATATCCTCGATCGCAAAAAGGATATGATTATCTCCGGGGGTATCAATATTTTTGCCGCCGATATCGAAGAAGCTTTGGCCAAACATCCCGATGTGAAGGATTGCACGGTTATCGGTATTCCCCATGATAAGTGGGGCGAAACCCCTTTGGCTTTGGTCATTTTGGGCAAAAACGCCACTATTGAGCAGGATGCATTAAAAACATGGTTAAACGGTAAAGTGGCCAAATACCAGCGGGTTTCCGATCTTGTTTATAGGGATGATTTTCCCCGTAACGCTTTAGGAAAAGTGCTTAAAAAAGAACTGCGGGAAGAATATGGAAAATAATTTCCCTTTAGTCTGGTTTGCCATGTTCGCGATTTGCAGCCATAAAAGTTTGAAAACCATCAGCCCGATTTCTCCGGGCGATGATCAGGATAACGAATGAAGGAGGAGTCATGAGTAACGTCAGTATCATTGGTGCCTACAATACGAAATTCGGCGCATTTGTTGAGAAAAATAGAGAAACCAGAGAAATTAAGGACACCCAATCGTATTATGATTTATTAATTGAGGCCGGACAGGGCGCCCTGAAAGATGCCGGAATCGGTCCCGAAGAGATTGATGGGATCTGGATCGGTTCCTGTTCACCCTCCCTGTTTATCAATCAGGAGCATGTGGGGCCCCTGGGCCTGGAAGTGGCCCCTGAAGCGATGCGGTTTATTCCTACCACGCGTACCGAAGGTGCTTGCGCCTCATCTTCGGTGGCGCTTTACAATGCGTTGTACGGCATCGAATCGGGAAGATTTAAACGGGTGCTGGTGATCGGGGTCGAGAAGATGAACCTGCTCTCCACCAAGGATATGACACACGTACTGGCCTGCTCATCTCATTGGCCCACAGAAGGGGCCAAGGGAATGACTTTTCCAGGTCTTTTTGCCGAATATGCCAAGGGGTATAAAAAGCATTACGATTTCAGCGATGATGAATTGCGCCAAATGCTGGCCGCCGTATCGGCCCTGTGCTATCGCAACGGGATTGAGAACCCATTGGCCCACTTTGGAAAGGGTAGCCCTCCGGATCGAATGGGGCTGACCGCCGCCGAGGCCATTTTAAATCTTCCTGATCAGGGCAAAGGCAGCAACCCGATGATTGCCCCACCACTACGACTGCACGATTGTTCTTTGGTTACCGACGGCGCGGCAGCCCTGGTTATCACGACCACGGATGAGGCCAAATCCATCAGCGACAGCGTGGTTGAGATCGCCGGCATCGGCCTCACCACCGAAAGACTGGCGGAAAATGTCCGTCCCAACATGCATGAACTCATAGCGGGCAAACTGTCGATTAAAAAGTCTTTTGACGAAGCCGGTATTACGATAAAAGACGTGGACTTTGCCGAAGTTCACGATTGCTTCACCATCAATCAGATCTTAAGCGCTGAAGCCCTGGGCCTTTCCGATGGTGGCCGGGGCGGATGGGATTTTGTTGAAGGCCGCTACACAGCCGATGACGATTGCCCCATCAACCTTTCCGGCGGCTTGAAAGCCAAGGGCCACCCGGTGGGCGCCACCGGTGCATCCATGCACGCCCTGGCGTATAAGCAGTTGGTGGGCGACCCAATTGGGATGTCGCCGAAAAAAGGGCAGCCGGAAATCGGGGTGGTTTTCAACGTCGGAGGTTCGGCGGTTACCAATTGTACGACAACGCTTCGAAGAATTAAATAACGCGTTGTATCCATATCATCGGGCTCTTTTAAGATAGATTAAAACATGACACCTGATTCATTTATGGGGTTTGGTTTCATTTGTGACGGTTATGGATAATAAAAACATAAAAGCCGCTCGTGCCAGGGGCGCCTTAACAGCAAAAGGCAGGGCTACCCGGGCAGCGATACTGGATGCCGCCCATGAGGTCTTCAAAACGAAGGGTTTCTTTGGTTCCTCCGTTTCTGAAATTGCCCGGCATTGCGGGGTTTCCGCGGCAACCTTTTACCAGTATTTCAAGAGTAAGGAGCAAGCCTTTCAAGAATTGAACGACCTGATCATCTCCCGCTTTACGGAACATGCCAAATCCATATCCATGGAAGGGCTTCCCTTTAAAAAACGGCTAAACCGTCATATTGAACTTCTTTACAATCACACCCGTAACAACCTATCATTCCACAGTATTCTTGGCGAATCGGAACTGATTGATCAGGTGACAAATGCCTATTATGAGGCGATTGCACGATTTTTTCGACAATTTCTCCGGCATGAAATTCAATTGGGAAATATCCGCCCCCTGGATCCGAATATTGTGGCGTATGGATTGATCGGAATATGCAATTTTCATTCATTGGACTGGAAAACGCCCGATAGCGATTTAGCCCAACCAGCGCTTCTGGACTGCATTACTGATTTCGTAATAAATGGCATCAGCGGAGATGCCCCCTGGAAAAAGGGGCCCAATTGGGATCTTCTTTCGATTCCCGATCCCGTGGCCCGACATCAAGTGGATCAAGAGCCGCTTACCAAAGGGCAACAGACCCGCCAGGCGATCTTCAAGGCAGCCGAAGAGGTCATTGGCGAGTACGGTTTTAACCGAGCCAGCATCAGTGAAATTACGCGCGTAGCTAAAGTTGCACAAGGAACGTTCTACGTTCATTTCGAAAGTAAATTTGATCTCATTGAAGGATTTGTAACGTACTTCAACAGTATGATGCGGCAGAACGTGCAGCGGGTCGTGGCAAAGACCAAAGATCGGCGGGATGCTGAACGCGTGGGCATTCTCGCTTTTATTGATTTTACACGTCAACACCGGAAAATATACCGGATCATTCCCGAATGCGAGGTTATCGGCCGGGATGTTTCCTTGTGGTATTACAGTAAAATTGCACGCGGATATTTCAAGGGCCTAAAGCAAGGGATCCAGCGGAATGAAATTCGAGACTTTCCGGAGACGTTTTTGGCCCGCACCCTTATGGGGATGGTGCATTTTATCATACTAAAATGGATTATCTGGAATCCCAGCCCCCAACCCGATATCCCTGATCAACTGCGAGCTGATATCGTTGAGTTTTTGCTTTTCGGCCTGAAGCCAAAACAAAAATAGTCACCACGCACCCACTTTTTTTCTTGACAGAGCGGCAGAATATTATAAAATACTAACAGTTGATTCATATTTCATTTTTTATTGTTTTTCTTACCAAATCAGAACCCAACGGGCCGGATTCCCAATGATTTCAACCGCCGAAACGACGCCGTTTATCCGTATTAATTGAAAGCGATACGTATGAAAATCAAGACGGGTCATGTCGAAACGTTTAAACGAACCTTTTCGCAGCAGGATTTCGATCGCTTTGCCGAACTCAGCCGCGATACCAACCCCATCCACGTTGATCCCGTTTTTTCTACCCGGACCCGTTTCGGCCATACGGTTGCCCATGGAATGATGCTTTACAGCACGATTTGCAGCGTACTAGGTGGCCGCTTTCCGGGACCCGGCACCATGCAAATTAAGCAAGCAATGGTGTTTAAGAACCCGACATATACCCAGACGGAAGTCACCGTCCGACTGGAAGTAATGGATGTCCACCCCCAAAACATGACGGCAGAGATCGATACAAAGATACGCCTACCTGATGGAAATGACGCCTGTATTGGCAAAACATTGGTTTGTTTACCGGGAGGAACGTCAGGATTTCCTGGAAACGATCCATCCTTTATAGCGAGTAGTCAGGTTTCGGAAACCACTGGCGCAGATACCTTAAAGCATCTGAAGATTGGCCAAAAGGCAACAACCCATAGGACGTTTACGGCTGTGGATCTGGCGGAGTACTCGGACTTAACCGGCGACAGCAATCCGCTATTTACCGATGAAAAATTCGCGCAACATGCGGGGCTTGACCGTTGTATTATTCCCGGCGCCCTTTTAAGCGGCATGTTTTCCGATCTATTAGGCACGCGTCTGCCGGGAAGGGGCACCAATTGGTTGAAACAGACCGTCTATTTTCCGGCTCCGGCTTATGTTGATGATGATATATTTGCATCGGTTAAGATCGTTCGCTTAAGGCCGGAAAAAGAGCTGGTCAATTTGTTGGATACTTGCACCAATTCATCCGGTCAACTCGTTTGCCAGGCCGAGTCTCTGGTATTGGTGAAAGATTTGGAAAAAGGTTGAGGGTGACGTCATGACCATGAAAGTGGTAGGGATTGCGGGAAGCTTGCGTGCCGGAAGCAATACGCTTCATTATGTAAAAACGGCCCTGGACGTGTTGGAATCAGAAAAGATACAGACCGAGTTGGTTTCCCTGCGGGGAAAAAAGATCGACCCCTGCAATGGTTGTTATGATTGTGTCAATAAAGATCGGGGGCGTTGTACGATCAAGGGAGATGACTTTGAGGATATTTTAACCAAAATGCGGGGGGCCGAAGGCATCATTCTTGGATCCCCGGTTTACCTTAGTTCCGTTGTCCCTCAAATGATGGCCCTTCTGGCCCGGGCGACATTTATTTCGTATTGGAGCGACAAGTTTTTCCAAGACAAAGTGGGCGGGCCAATCACCGTCGCGCGCAGAGCCGGACACAATGTGGCCTTTTCCCAATTGCTTCTTTGGTTTTTCTTTAATGGCATCACGGTCCCTGGTTCTACCTATTGGAATGTGGGGATGGCCGGTGCCGGCGGTGCGCGGGATGCCGAAGAAGATGAAGAGGGGTTGCAAACCGTCACCAACTTCTCTCACAATCTGGCGAATTTGATGAAAAAGCTCTTTGTTTGAGGGTCTTTGAAAGTCGCAGGGAAATAGGTACAGGGGAAATATATGATGCAGTCGCAAGGAATTGGATTTTGGCTCTCTAAAAGAGAAGTGCTTAATCCTAATGAAGACGCCATCATCGACGGCAACCGCCGATTGACCTACCGTCAACTCAATCGACGGGTCAACCGGCTCGCCAATGCGTTGGCGGCCAGCGAATTAAAATATGGAGATCGCTGCGCAATTCTGGCGTACAATTGTGCCGAGTATATCGAACTGATTTTTGCCGCCGCAAAACTGGGCCTCATCCTCGTTCCTTTGAACTGGCGCCTCTCTCCAGCAGAGCTTGCCTTTAATCTTAATGACAGCGGCACGACCCACCTCATTTTCGAATCCGAGTTCGAAAAGATTATACCCGATCTAAGAAAACAATCACCGATAAACCATTGTATCATCATCGGCAATGAATCCGTTGAAGGGGCGGACGCTTATGAAGATCTGCTGGTCCGGCAACCGGAAGAACCACCTGAACCGACAGCACCTGTGAACCTGGAAACACCTCATATCATCATGTATACCGCGGGCACCACGGGCCGCCCTAAAGGCGCGGTTCTCAGCCAGGGGGCCAGCTTTTATAATGCCCTAAATCTGATGCTGGACATGAATTTTAGTTCCCACGATAGAAATCTCTCCGTTCTGCCGATGTTTCATATTGGTGGAATCGGCTTGTTCACCCTACCCATCATTTATGCCGGGGGTACCGTGGTCGTTCAACGCACATTTGACCCGGCGGTGACGCTCGATTTGTTGAAAAATGAAAACATTACGCTTTTTTTCGGCGTGGCGGCCATTTTTCTCTTCTTAATTCAACATCCGGAATTCGATCCAGGCGCGTTTAAAAACACCCGCGTTGTCATGAGCGGCGGAGCACCGCTGCCCGAAAGCCTGGTACGCCAGTACCATCAAGCAGGCATCGTCCTTCAACAGGGCTTCGGAATGAGTGAAGCCGCACCGAGCATCGCTACGCTTTCCCGTGATCTGGCGTTGAAAAAAGCCGGGTCCATCGGTCGGCCGCTTTTTCATACCGATGCACGCGTGGTGGACGAAGCATTGAATACCTTACCACCGGAAACTGTCGGTGAGTTGGTGATCCGGGGCCCGAACCTCCTTCAGGAATATTGGAACCGACCGGAAGCGACTCAAAAAGCATTCAGTGATGGATGGTTTCACACCGGCGACCTGGCTCGAATGGATACCGATGGGGATCTTTATATCGTCGACCGTAAAAAAGATATGTTCATTTCCGGGGGTGAAAATGTCTATCCGGCAGAGGTGGAAAACGCCATCTACGAGTTGGAAAAAGTGGCGGAAACGGCAGTTATCGGTCTAAAAGATGAGAAGTGGGGTGAAGTCGGATGTGCGTTAATAACATTGAAACGCGGTGAGGCGTTGAGCGAAAAAGAGATCATTGAATTTTTAAAAACCCGCCTGGCGAGATTCAAGGTACCCAAGCGCGTTATATTTGTAGAGGCGCTTCCCCGCAATGCCGCCGGTAAGGTGCTAAAAAACGATCTTCGAAATCAATATCAGACGTAAGCCGGTAAACTGCCACCGAAATTTCGGTTTACTTTTTTTCAAAGTCATACCAACCAAAAGGAGGGGAAAGATGAACAGAAAAACATCTATGTACGGTTTAATAACCATTTTTTTGACAATCGCTTTAGTATTACCTCAGGCAATGGCCGCCGACCCGATTAAAATTGGGATTATGCAAGGGCTAAGTGGTCCTTATGAGATTTACGGCAAGGCTGAAGTGACCGGTTTTAAAATGGGCTTGGAATATTTCACCAAAGGGACCAATAAGATTATGGATAGGGATGTCGAACTCATTGTCGAAGACACCCAACTCAAACCGGCCAGGGCTAAAATGCTCCTGACTAAGTTTTATAGCGATGACAAGGTGGACATCGCCGTTGGACCAACGAGCAGCGGTGTGGCGTTGGCGTGTCTTTCGACCGCCGAAGAATTTAAAAAGATCCTGATCGTTGAGCCGGCGGTAGCCGATTCGATTACCGGCGCTAACTGGAATCGCTATATCTTTCGAACCGGTCGAAATTCAAGCCAGGACGCCATCTCCAATGCGGTGGCAGTAGCGAAGCCGGGCGTCAGCATTGCCACTATTGCCCAGGACTATGCCTTTGGACGTGACGGTGTGGCAGCGTATAAAAAGGCGGCCGAAAATCTTGGTGCCAAGGTTGTGCATGAGGAATATGCCGATCCCAAAGCGACCGATTTTACCGCAACCATCCAAAAAGTCATTGGGGCCCTCAAGGATATGCCGGAACCCAAATATGTCTTTTTTATATGGGCCGGCAAGGGCGGTCCGATGAACCAGCTCATCGATAGTGGGCTTGATAAGTATGGGATCCAGATCGCCAGTGGCGGCAACGTGCTCGCCGCCCTGAAAGGGATGAAAGCGCTCAAGGGAATGGAAGGTTCCATTTACTACTACTATGAAAATCCAAAAAATAAGGTCAACGACTGGTTTGTGACCGAGCATATGAAACGGTTTAATGAACCGCCCGATTTCTTTACCTGTGGTGGCTTCGCGGCTGCCAGCGCCGTCGTTGCGGCCATCACCAAAGCCGGTTCAACGGATACGGAAAAGCTAATTGACGCCATGGAAGGGATCAGTTTCATGACACCCAAAGGGGAGATGACCTTTCGAAAGGAAGACCATCAAGCCCTTCAATCCATGTTTGCATTTAAACTGGATGTGAAGCCGGATGTGGCGTGGGCGATCCCGGTTCTTACGCGGGAGTTGAGCCCCGAAGAGACCGCACCGCCGATCATGAATAAAAAATAGTGGACCGCACTACCTGCACACCCGTGCTGTCGAAGATGGGATCTGCCTGACAGCCGGGTGGGCAGGAAATGGCATTTGAAGGAGGCTTTGGGGAACTCCCACAGACCGCAATATGGTAGATGAAAAGACAAAACCCATCTTGGAAACGAGGGATCTGACGATACGCTTTGGCGGCCATGTGGCAGTGGATCATGTGAATTTTCAAATGGCACCTTTTACCCTTAAGGCGATCATCGGCCCCAATGGCGCGGGAAAAACCACCTTTTTCAATATGCTGACCGGGCAGTACAAACAGTCCGAGGGACATGTATTGTTAAAAGGGAGGGATATTTCCAAATTGAGCCCTTCGGAGCGGACCAAACTGGGCATGGGGCGATCCTTTCAATTGACCAATATTTTTCCCCTCTTAACCGTTTTGGAAAACGTCAGGGTAGCGGTCCAGTCGCGCCAAGGGTTTGGATTGAATTTTTGGCGAAGCTACCTGCACTTTTCTGATGCGGAAGATGAGGCGTATGGTATTCTTGAAGATGTACTCCTCGCTGATAAATGGAATGCCAACTCTGCGGCCTTGACCCATGGCGAAAAACGAAAACTGGAAATTGCCATTTTGCTGGCGCTTGAATCCGAGATTCTCTTTTTGGATGAACCGACCGCAGGGATGAGCCAGGAGGAAGTACCGACGATTTTGGAACTGCTCCAAAAAATAAAGGACGGCCGAAACAGAACGATGCTCCTGGTGGAGCATAAAATGGATATGATCATGTCGCTTTCGGATACCATCATGGTCCTCCAAGAGGGGAAACTCATTGCCGACGGCGAACCGGAGGAGATCTATCGCAGTGAGGCGGTCCAACAGGCCTATTTGGGCGGAGGTACCAAGCGTGAGTGAGACGATCTTAACAGCCGAAGCCGTTCACACCCATATCGGTGAACACCACATCCTGCAAGGCATAACCTTTGAAGCCCAGGCCGATGGCGTCACTGTTCTGATCGGTCGAAACGGCGCGGGTAAAAGCTCGACCTTAAAAACCATCATGGGGCTTCTGCCGGCGTCCCAAGGAAAAATTCTCTTCAAAGGCGATGAGATTCAAAATAAAAAACCGTATGACATCGCCAGGTTGGGAATTGGTTTTGTGCCTGAACACATGGGGATCTTCACTGACTTGACGGTTGAAGAAAATATGCAGGTCGCCATGCTTCGTGAAGACGCAGAATCGAAACAGCGGCTGGAACATATATTGGAAATGTTTACCGCCCTAAAAAAATTTTGGAAGTCAAAGGCGGGAAACCTTAGCGGCGGGCAGAAACAGATGCTGGCCATTGCCCGGGCCATCGTCAACGACATCACCCTGCTGCTTATCGATGAACCGACCAAAGGTTTGGCACCCATCGTTATCGACGCCCTGATCAATGCCATCAACCAGATCAAGCAACATAGCGTGGTTGTGCTGGTGGAACAGAATTTTTACATGGCCAGCAGTGTCGGCGACACCTTTCATATTCTAGATGACGGAAAAGTCGTGCACAGCGGGATGATGGCGGATCTGGTCGTCGACAAAGAACTGCAAAGCAAGTACCTCGGTATCTCGGGGATATAGGATTAATTTAGGCATAAAAAAGGGATAACCTCTCATGGCGGAAACCATTTTACAGCGTCGGGGTCGGGAATTTTTCATCCTGGGAGCCATGACTCTATTTTTGCTACCTCTTTTGGGAATGGATTTTAAAACCTACCTAACCCTGACCATTGCCGGGGTCGCCGTGGGAATGATGTTATTTTTGATCGCTTCAGGTCTCAGCCTGATTTTCGGCTTGATGGATGTGATCAATTTTGCCCACGGGGTATGCTTCGCCTGGGGAGCTTATGTCGCTTTTACCGTGTTTAAATATTTCGAATCTTTGGTGGTCGCCCCTTCGGTCCTCAAAAACCTTCTTGTATTTTTCATGGCCATAGTCGCGGCCATGATCGTCGTCGCCGGAGTGGGAATTGTGGTGGAGCGTGTACTGGTCCGACGCGTATATGGGTCGCATTTGTTTCAGATTCTCATCACGTTTGGCGGAATGGTGGTGTTGACCGAACTGATTAAAATTGTCTGGGGTCCCAATGACGAGGTCATGCCGGTCCCGGCAACCTTCAAGGGCAATTGGGATATCTTCGATGTGATTGTTTTAAAATATCCGATTATCGCTATTGTTATCGGCTTGATGGTTTATGGCATCATTCAATTTGTATTAAAAAATACGAAGGTGGGCAAAATCGTGCGCGCAGGCGTGGAAGATCCCGATATGGTTCAGGCGATGGGGCATAATGTTTATCTGCTGTTCACGGCGGTATTTGCCGTTGGCGCGGGACTTGCCGCCGTAGGCGGCGTAACCATGTCCATGTTCACCCAGCAGGTTTATTCGGAAATGGGGGGTGCCTACCTCATTTTTGCTTTCATCGTTGTGATCATCGGGGGGCTGGGAAGCATTACCGGTTCGTTGGTGGGCGCACTTATTGTAGGATTATCTTACAATTACGTGGCCTACCTGTTTCCGCCGCTCGCCATGGGGGTAAACATACTCATCATGGTGGTCATTTTACTCATTAAACCCACAGGGCTTTTCGCAGCAGGCAAATAAAGAGGTAGCACGATGGCTGAGTTGACACCCGTTCAGATCTTTCGGCGGGAAGAGAAAGACAAATATTTTAAGACCGGTACATTCTATCTTAAGATAGCGCTGGTGGTCATATTTTTTATGGTGCCGTTTGTATTTCCATCTTTCAAGGTGATCGATCTGGCCCTAAAAATTATGATATTTGCTGTTCTAGTGACCAGCTTCGATATCCTGCTTGGTTATACGGGAATCTTGAGTTTTGGGCATGTGATGTTTTTCGGAATCGGCTCCTACAGTGTCGCCATGCTCGTGGGAAAATATGGAAGCCCCAGTTATATCAATTTGTTGATCGGTTTCATCATCGCCATGGGTATTACACTTATTTTGGCGATGCTGATCAGTTTTCTGTCGCTGCGGGTGAAAGCGATCTTTTTTGCCATGGTCACGCTGGCGATCGCCGAATTTGCAATCATTATTGCTACCAAACTTAGTGGGTTTACCGGCGGGGAAGATGGCATTCTCATCAGCATGCCGGGTATATTTAAAACGTCGTATCAAATGGGGACGTTTTTAGGTCTCGAAATTAAAGGAAGAATTATAACCTACTATTTTGTCTTCGTTGTCGCTTTGAGCCTATTTCTATTGATGGTGCGGTTCATCGACTCGCCCCTGGGCCGCGTATTGCAAGCCATTCGTGACAATGAACCCCGCGCGGAAGCCATCGGCTACAAAACGTTTGTATTTAAGGCGATCTCCATCTGCTTTGGATGCCTGGTCGCCACCATTCTCGGCGGGTTGTATGTTATGTGGGTCGCTTATGCCAACCCGGAGTCTGTTTTGGGTATCCCTATCATGCTCGATGTCCTTTTGATGGTGATCATCGGCGGCATGGGGACGCTTTACGGCGGCCTGGCCGGTGCCGCATTTTTGATGATCGCATATACGTTTTTGCCTGATCTTCAGAATTTGACCCAAAGCCTGCTACCCAATGCGCACCTGCTTCATTCTGTCATGGAAAGATGGCTGCTGATTTTCGGTGTATTGTTCATTTTGGTGGTCTTTTTCTTTCCCAAGGGCATCATTGGTACGATTCAGGATTTCCTACTACAACGAAAGGCGACGTCTTCCGACTAAAATGGGGACATTTGATCATGGCTTATTTGCGAGGTTGGCATCATTGAATTTAGGCCAGCGGATAGAGGAGGGCTGAACAGATGCTTTACGGTGACTGGATTGGGCGGTGGGGAACCAGTTTTCCAGAAAAGGAAGCGTTATATGATGCCATCACAAATAAGCGCTACACCTATGGCGATCTGGCCGATGCGGTTCACCGCATGGCCAATTTTCTACGCATGGAACTTGGCATCGTCAAAGGCGATCGAGTGGCCGTTTTAGCATTGAATCGTACCGAGTATATCATTTTATTTTTTGCAACCAGTCGATTGGGGGCGATCCTGGTTCCGTTAAATTTTCGACTGGCCCGTGAGGAGTATATCTATTTTCTGGAAGATGCGGAGCCGGCGGCCTTTTTTTTCGATGTGCATCATCAGTCAATTGTAGAAGGTTTGAAACAAAGAGTGGGCGTGAAGTATGCCGTCTGTTTTGATTCCGACACCACCAGCGGTAAAAGCCTGGCAGAAGTTTGGGACGATCTTTCCAGTAAACCGCCCCCGCCGGTTCACATTGAGGCCGGCGACCCCCAGGTGATCATTTATACCTCCGGCACGACTGGTTTGCCCAAAGGGGTCATCCTGACCCACCAGATGACGACTTGGAACTCTTTTAACACCAATATCGGATGGGATCTTCGTTCCGATGATCGTACGGTGCTCCACGCGGCCCTGTTTTACACGGCAGGCTGGAATATCTTTACCCTGCCGCTTTTTCACTGCCGGGGGACCAATGTATTGATTCGAACCTTTGAGGCCGATCTGGTTTTAGATCTTATCGAAAATGAACGCCTGACACTGTTTTTTGGTGTGCCGACCATGTTTCAAATGCTGATCGACTCCCCTCGTTTTGCCCAGGCCGATCTTTCCTCCATCCGCTTTATGGTATCCGGGGGGGCGCCATTGCCAAAAACGATTGCCGATGTTTTCCAAAAACGAAAAAAAATTCACCTCTGGGAAGGTTATGGCCTGACCGAAGCGGGACCGAATAATTTTTTAGCCAATGGAAAACTGGGTCGTGTCGGCCATCCCATGTTCCATGTGGATATCAAGATCACAGACCCCAAGGGAAATGAAGTGCCGCAAGGCGGCGAAGGGGAACTCCTGATCCGCGGCGACCACCTGTGCGCCGGGTACTGGAACAAGCCGAAGGAAACCGAGGCGGCCATGGAGAATGGCTGGTTTTCCACCGGAGATCTGGCAAGTGTGGATGAAGACGGCCACCTTGCCATTGTCGGTCGTAAAAAAGATATGCTGATCTCAGGGGGGATCAATATTTATCCGGCGGAGATTGAACGGGTGATCGAGATGCATCCGAAGATCGCTGCTGCTGCCGTGATCGGTGTTGCCGACGACAAATGGGGCGAGGTGGGAAAAGCGTTGGTGGAGTTAAAAGAGGAAGCGTCGGTGACACTGATGGAACTTCAGGATTTTCTTAAAGACCGGCTGGGAAAATTTAAAATTCCTAAATATATGACCGTGATGAAGGCGCTGCCCCGAACGGCAGCGTCCGGTAAGATCCAGAAATTTCTGCTCAAAGAAAAGCATGGCCAAGCGGATAATGAATAACGGAAAGTTTTTACGGAAAGTTTTTATGGATACCGATACCCAAAACAAAATATTCGAAAAAATGCTTCACAGTGGATCACTATACTGTGAATTATTAAAAACAGTATTTAATTCGGGAACAGAAAACCGTGATGAGCGTTGGGAGAAAATGGTTCGGGGGCTGCCTGAAAACTATCTTCTGTTTTATAAAGAAGTTGCGGGCAAATTCCTAAAAGGTCCCCAGTTGGGTGTTTATAGAGAGGTCTTGCATCAACTGATGGATGCAACGGACGGGCACCAGCAATTTACAGCCGCGTTAAGTGATTTTTTAGTAAAATTCAGCCGGCCGATGGAAAAATCGTTTAATAATTTGGATCAGGTACTGAAATCCAAAGAGGTCTCAGAAAATGGCTTTAAAAGCCCACAAGCGTTTTATGACTTAACAATCGGCATTCTCGAGAAGGATTATGACGATTATCTTAAATCACCGGAGGGCGTTCAGGATGTCGCCGAAGTCATTCAAAGTTATGTGACCTACCGGGAAAAATCGGATGGGGCCAAGGATGTTTGGCTAAAATCATTCTCCATACCCACGACAAAAGAGATGGAGGACGTCTATAGGAATATGTATCAGTTAAAAAAACAAGTTCGAAAGCAGGATAAACAGATTGCGGACCAACAAATATGCATAAATCGGTTAAACGATAAAATTAAGTCAATTGAGGCGGGATTAACGGCCCCATCGGGTAAGCGGAAAACATCACCAGTCCCCACATCCAAAAAAAACCAGGCGGAAAAAAAGTCAGATAAGGTGAAAAAGTCTTAATGCCATACCAGGAATTCATTGAAAGTGTAGAAAAGGATTTGAAGGCCTTTCCGCAGAAACTGATCAAGGCATCGGAGGTCCTCACCGGGGATGTGGATTATGACGTTGGGCAGACCCCGGCAGAAGTCGTATTTGCAGAAGATAAAATGAAACTCCTGCATTACTACCCGACTGAAAAAACCAAAACGATCCATCGAACCCCGGTATTGATTGTGTATGCCCTGATCAATCGCCATATCATGCTCGACCTGGAACCGGGCAGAAGTTTTGTACAAAATCTTTTGAACAAAGGCCTGGATGTTTATATAATCGATTGGGGCTATCCGACAGGTGCAGACCGGTATCTGACGCTGGACGATTATTTAAATTATTATTTAGACAAGGCGATCGACCAAATTAGATCGGATGGAAATGTAGAAAAAATCAACCTCATGGGCATATGTATGGGGGGGACTTTCAATGTTATCTATACCGCGCTTCATCCGGAAAAAGTAAAAAATCTGATCACGCTGGCGACACCGACTGATTTCGATGTGGACGACGCCCTTCTTTTTTTATGGGCTAAAAAATTTGATGTCGATAAAATAGCCAATGTTCTCGGCAATATTCCAGGTGATCTGGCCAATTTTCTGTACCTTCTTGTCACGCCGGTGGACGCGGTCAATAAATATGTCCGGTTTTTAGACGATATCGAGAACCCAAAACTTGTGAGCACATTTCTTCGCATGGAAAAATGGATATTTGACAGTCCGGATATGTCCGGGGAGGTTTTCAGGGAATATATCGGAAAGCTATTCCAGAAAAATCTTCTTATAAAAAATAAACTTAGGATCAACGGTGAAAAGGTAGATCTTGGAAACATTCGATGCCCGCTTCTTAATGTATACGGAAAAAACGATTATCTTGCCCCGCCGGCTTCCTCAAAACCTCTGGCCGAAAAAGTGGGTTCCAAAGACACCAAAACGATAGCGGTCGATACCGGCCATGTGGGCATCTTTGTGGGTAGTCGGTCATATAAGACCATCTGTCCCCAAATCGTAAAATGGATTCGGGCGCGTTAGGCCGGAAAAAGGCTGATACCGGTCGCTTAAGCGATTCAATTTTTAACAATGAAACGGAGCATCGTTATGACGGAACCATCAATGATGACCGCCAAAGGAGACGGCGTTAACATCCAGCTGGCAGACTGGGCCGGCCATGGGAAAAATGTAATCAGTGTCCACGGACTCACGGCAAACTGCCGTTGCTGGGATGTCATTGCGCCTGCCGTTGCGTCCAAACACCGGCTTTTGGCGGTGGATCTGCGGGGAAGAGGGTTGTCGGATAAACCCGAAACCGGCTATTCGGAAGAACATCACCTGGGGGACTTAAAATGCGTGATGGATAATCTTGAGTTGGACAATGCCATCCTGATGGGGCATTCACTGGGTGGGTACATATCCATGGGTTTCGCGGCACGATACCCGGAGCGGGTGGCCGGGCTGATTCTGATTGATGCCGGGGGAGATTTGTCCCCGGCGCATTGGGACAAGGTGACCGAGGCCATCAAACCCGCCATTGATCGGCTGGAGCGGACCTTTCCTTCTGTTGATGCTTATCTGGATCTCATGAAGCTGGCGCCTTTTCTTCAGCCTTGGTCCGATGAAATCGAAACCTATTTTCGCTATGATGTGATAGAAGATCAGGGTGGTGTGCGCTCAAGAATCCAGCCCCGCCACATTCGTGAAGAAGTATCCAATAAACGGGAGACCGGTACCGCTCAATTTTATTCCAAACTCAGTTGCCCGGTGCTGATCCTCCGTGCAACGGAAGGGATTCTATCCCCTGATGATATCCTGCTGCCTGATCACGCAGTTGATAAAATGCTGGAAGACATCCCCAACGCACGATGTGTCGATATAAAAGGGACGAACCACTACTCGATTTTATTTCAGCCAAATATTGTCAGGGACAACGAGATATCGGCCTTTCTTGAAGCCTAATGGCTATCCGGTTCAAGAGAACCGGATAGGGTAATTTTCCAAATACATCAGCGATAAGCGACGGCGGGCAGCCAGGTGACGAGTTGAGGCCAATAGGCGATAATGAGTAAACCGATCAATTGGAGAATGATAAATGGGATAACCCCCTTGTAAATATCACCGAGCGTCACTTCAGGCGGACAGATGCCTTTTAGATAGAACAAGGCAAATCCGACCGGAGGCGACAGAAACGATGTTTGAAGCGTTACAGCGATCAGAATCGTAAACCAAACCAAAGCAGGGTTATCCACAACCCCATAGCCGTTAATCGGTAGCCCCAGGTTTTCAATGACCGGTGCAACCAAAGGCAGGATAATCAAAGTAATTTCTATCCAATCCAGGAAAAAGCCCAGAAGAAATACGCAAAATAGGATAAAAACCAAAATCCCGTATGGCCCAAAAGGTAACGATAGCAGTATGCCTTCTATAAATTCATCGCCCCCTAAACTACGAAGCACCAATGCAAAGGCCGTGGCACCGATGAGGATGCCATAGATATAAGCGGTGGTATTGAAGCAGGAGGACGTTACTTCTTTTAAAACGGTCCATGAAAATTTTTTGTTGAAGATCGTCAGAACGATTGCACCCAGAGCCCCTACCCCACTGGCTTCGGTAGGTGTTGTGATACCCGCAAATATCGAGCCGAGAACGGCAAGAATCAACATCCCCGCCGGCAGGATATCTTTGAGAGCATCCCAGATCATGCGTACGTTAATGGGTTTGCGATCCGGGTCCAGTGGGACGGCATTGGGCCTGAACAGCCCGAAGAGAATAATGTATGAAACGTAGAGGCCGCCCAGAATAAGGCCCGGGAAAACAGCTCCCATAAAAAGATCACCGACGGAAAGGGCCAGCTGATCGGCCATGATAACCAGCATAATACTAGGTGGGATTAAAATGCCGAGGGTACCCGATCCGGCGACGGTGCCAACGGCAAACGTTTTGGAATAGCCCTGTTTCATCATGGCCGGAATGGTTAACAAGCCCAACAAAACAACGGAAGCACCCACAATTCCGGTGGAAGCCGCAAGAATGACGCCGATCAGACAGACCGTTACAGCCAGACCTCCGTGCACTTTTCCAAACAGGTTCTGGATGGACTTCATCATCTTTTCGGCAATACCCGATCGATCCAGCATGATGCCCATGAAGATGAACATGGGAAGGGCCACCAGTACCCAGTTGTACATAAGCCTGTAGACGCGGTTCACGTTCATGCTGTAGACGGTGTAATCAATTCCGGTAAAGGCATCCAGATACAGATCGGCCAACATACCAACGCCGGTGAAGATCACCGCCGTACCCCCTAACACCCAGGCGATGGGAAACCCGGTAAAGAGAAGAGCGATAAAGCTCATGAACATAGCGACGACTAAATAATCACTGATCTCCATAACCTACAGTCTCCTTAAAGTTGCGAAGGTACGAATCAGACGCGACAGAGATGCCAACACGACCAGGGCAAATGATATGGGCAAGACGGATTTGATGGCCCACCGCCAGGGTAGTCCTTGGGGGGCCACTGAGCGTTCGTTAAGCCGCCAGGCTTCATGGACGAAATCGATGCTCTGATAACAAAGGAGACCCGCAAACGGCAAAAACAGAAATACAATGCCGAAAATATCCCATCGACATTGCCATTTAGGGCTCAATCTACCATACACCAGGTCCATGCCCACGTGCGAGTCCGTCATGACCGCATAGGATAGGCCAAACATGAAACCGACCGCATAAAAATGCCACTGGAGTTCCTCCAGAATGACCAGGCCACGGCCAAACCCGTAGCGTAAAATAACCTGAAGAATGATGACAAATATAACAATGCAATTGGACCACATTAAAACATGGCCGACGCGTCGGATTAGGCCATCGATGGTATCACTGAATATGTTTGGTGTTTCCGGTACTTCTTTGTTCATGGCGATGCCCCCATAAAGGGTAGGGTTGCGAAAGGGGTGCCAAAAAGACGCCGCTATCGATTTGAACACGATTGGTTCAATTAGTGAACCGCTGCTGATGAAACTGTTGGGGGGCGTCACCCCCCAACAGGATCGGGGTCAACCGTTTGCTATTTGGCGGGTTTCGGCCTGGGCAGAAAGCCGTAATCCTTCCAAATCTTGTAATCCGCCCTAAAGGACTGAATATCGTCCCACACTTTTTTAAAGAAGGCATCCTTGCCCGACGCTTCTTCGGCTACGTCTTCCCAAGCCTTTTTGAAGTGTCCCAGCATTTCATCGGACCAGTACATATTCTTGACGCCATGTTTCTCTTCGTTTTCCTTCATTACCTTGTATTGGATCGATTCGGTCCAGGCCATCGTATTTAACGTACTAGCCTGACACAGGGTTTCGATAAGCAGCCGCTGCCGATCGCTCATGGAGTTCCAGACATCTTTGTTGATTAACAGCTCGAACAGGGTTGCCTGTTGATGCCAACCGGGAAAGTAGTTGTATTTGGCAACTTTATAAAACCCCAGTTTGGTATCAATGGCGGGCATTGAAAATTCGGAAGCTTCAATCGCTTTTTTCTCGAGCGCAGCAAAAATTTCACCTCCCGGGATTTGGGTAACCGATGCACCCAGTTTCTGCAGGGCCATGCCCCCTAATCCGAAAAAGCGAATGGGCAATCCTTTAAAATCCTCTACGCTCTTTATCTCCTTTACAAACCAACCGGCGGTTTCGGGCGGTAAAACCCCTGCTAACAACGCTTTAACGTTCATTCCGCCATTATCATACATCTCTTGCCACAATTTCATTCCGTTTCCATAATAGATCCAGGCCAGGTATTCCGTGGCTTCCGGGCCAAAGGGTACGGCGGTGAAAAAGGAGGCCGCTGGAAATTTACCCTGCCAGTAGCCGGAAACGCCATAGCACGCATTCACTTTGCCGCCGTGGACCGCATCCAGCATTTCAAAAGCCGGGATCAATTTGCCCGGCTCAAAAATCTTAATTTTCAGGGAGCCTCCGCTGAGAAGCTCGATTTTATCAGCCATCCATATAATGGTGGTTCCCAATCCGGGAAGTGCTGAAGGGTAAGCCATGGGAACTTTTAAAAGGATTTTCTTTTCCTTTTCAGCGGCTTGACCGGTATTGACAGAGACGACAAACATGACGGCAAGCAAAACGATCAATATTCTGGAAAACATACTTTTTTTCACTGATTACCTCCTCAATCCATGTGTTTGGGTATCGTTATAATACGACATATATCCGACAAACTTATTACCACCTCCTTTGTTTTGGGTGTGAGATAGAATCGATCATGATAACAACAGCCATTAGGCTTTTGAATTAGATGAAATAATTTCAATAAAAAGGCTCAATTATTCAGCTGTTTTCGCCGATTTTGTTTCTGCATAAGTCTTCAGCATTCCTCCGTCAAACAGCAGATCGCCGCCGGTCAGGTATTTTGCGAACCGGGAATAGCCGAAAATAAAAAGATTTCCTACTTCAATCGGAGACATCATCTCTTTCACCCTGGAACTGCCCATCATGACATCGGTGACGACTTGCTGGGGCGTAATCCCGCGCTGTTCGGCCTGGGCGGGGATCTGATTCAGCGCCAGGGGGGTTTTAACAAAGCCGGTACTAATGCTAAATGAACGGATTTTGCCCATCCCCTCAGCGGCGATGGATTGGGTCAGAGCCCGTAGGCCAAATTTGGTGATATTGTAAGCCGGTTTGTTAACAGTACAAATGTGGGCATGGACCGATGCCATATTGCCGATGGCCCCGGTTCCATCCTCACTTTTTTTTATGTGAGGAATGGTCAGTTTGGAAAGATAAAGGGGCGCTCTCAGCATCAGGCGATGCATATAGTCATATTTTTCCATTGGAAAGTTCTCGATGGAATCGATGTGCTGGATGCCGGCAATATTGGCCAGGTATTTAATGGACCCCAATTTGGCGGCTTCGGATATCGCATGTTCAATATCTTCGTCCCGGGTGAGATCGGATTGTATAAAGATCATCTGGCCGCCCATTTTTCGCGCCTGCTTTTGAGTCGCTTCTCCTTCTTCCTCGTTGATATCCAACCCGATAACCATTAAGCCGTTGACGGCCGCAGCGATGGCGACGGCACGACCGATACCGGTGCCGGCACCGGTGACAATGCATACATTGTCGGGATTGAAATGGTTATCGTCGAGGATCAGAATCTCATCTTTTTTAATTTCCGGTTCGTTGATATCCATTTTGTTTATATTCATGGCTTTCCTCAATTAAATAAGTGGATAGTTTATCGTTCTATTGTGCTGGGGTTGGAATTCGGTCAAGGCCTTATCGTGACCATTATGTATCTTATGCTTTTACATTTTTTACATCTTTTACATCCGCAATTTTAGGACCAAATTTCCAGGTTGGCCGAAAATAAATTTTATTAACCGTAAAGCTATTATAATTGTTCAAAATAATTTGTAAGGAAGTAAATCGCCATCCAATTAAAGACCCTCGACAATCGGTTGGGGACATGATATTTTGTATCAAATATTATACATGTTGAGATTTTGCTACTGCAAAACTTTGATACTGATTGATCTGGCCACAGCGGGGACATAACCGACGGAGAATCACCGATGACAAAGTCAAGCCTGGCATCCTACAAAGATTTAGAAGACCGACTGGAAATGTACGAGCTGATCTTTGACAGCATTTACAATGGTGTTCTGGTGACAGACGGCAAGGGGTATATTACCCATTTCAACAAACCCTATGGGCGGTTTTTAGGTCTTGATCCTGAAAAAGAGATCGGTCGGCACTGTACCGATTCCGTTGAGAACAGCCGAATGCATATTGTGGCTAAAACCGGGGTTCCCGAGATTAACCAACCCCACTCGATCAAAGGACAGAATATGATCGTTCAGCGGATTCCCATTAAAAAAGACGGTCAGGTGATTGCCGTTTTTGGCCAAGTCATGTTCAAAGATGTCAAGGATGTCCGTAAACTGGCCAACAAGCTATCGTTGTTGGAAACCAAGGTGAAGATTTATGAGGAAGAGCTGATCAATTTACGCGGGACACGGTATACATTTGATAGCATCATCGGTATCAGCCGGTCTTTAAACGAGGCGAAAGACGAAGGACTCAAAGCCACAGCCAATCAATTCCCCGTCCTAATATCCGGAGAGAGCGGAACGGGCAAAGAACTTTTCGCCCAGGCGATTCATCACGCCAGTGGTCGCCGCATGCACCCGTTTGTGCGCATAAATTGTGCGGCGATCCCCAAAGATTTGCTTGAGTCGGAGTTATTCGGTTATGAAGAGGGCGCGTTCACCGATGCGCGGGCCGGCGGTAAACCGGGCAAGCTGGAACTGGCCCATCGCGGGACTTTGTTTCTGGATGAGATTGGCGATTTGCCCATCACCATGCAGCCCAAGCTATTACGGGTGCTGGAAGATAAGGAGTTCGAGCGCGTGGGGGGCACGACGGTCATTCGATCGGATTTTCGCCTGATTGCGGCCACGAATCAAAGCTTGAACGATATGATGGCAGACGGTCGATTTCGCAAGGATCTTTTTTATCGATTGAATGTCATTCCTTTGCACATACCGCCCTTGCGCGAACGCCGGGAAGATATCATTCCCATCGCGCGGCATTTGTTGTATCGGCTCACCGAGGAGGCCACCTTATCACCAGTAAGCATCGAACCGGCGGCTGAGGCGGTTTTAAAATATTATGATTGGCCGGGAAACGGGAGAGAATTACTTAACGTGCTGGAAAGAACCCTGTCTAGCCTTGAGGGTGACTCGGTCCGGCCGAACGATCTGCCCTTTTACCTGCTTAAAGATAGAGGGAAGTCGATGCTGTCAGAGGTATCCACCCTGAAAAAGGCCCAGGCGGCGGCCGAGAAAGCGGTTATTTTGAAAGCCCTGGAGCAGACCGACTATCACAAAGTACGGGCGGCCGAAGTATTGGGTATTCACCGCACCCTTTTATACAAAAAAATAAAGAAGTACCGTTTGCCGCTATCAGCGCTGTAATTACTTTACTTTAATCGTTTCAAAGCCTCTTGGGCCTCTTTTTGGCTTTCGTAAATATGGGTTGCCACCTTACGTTTTTCAAGTGCTTCGCCGATTTTCATGCGTAAAAAGGTACTGGTTGTGTATCGGGTGACGCCTGAGTAAAATCGATCCACCAATCCCTTCACCATGTCGGTATACGCCTCGATTACCTCAGGGGCGATTGTGAAATGGTCGTAATTTACGATGGTGTAGACTTTTTGAGTCAGTGGGGCCAGGATGGCTGCCACGGCTTTTTCAACTTCTTGCACATCCCCGATCGTTTTAACCGTATAGCCTTCGAAATTAACAAAGAAAAGGTTTTCACGGGGGTCGTAAATCAAGCGGTCTTCCAACGCCAACATCAGTAAATCTTCTTTTAATCCCATCGGTTCGGATTTAAAAATTCGATTATCCATTTCCCGAAGAGGCTCGTTAATAACCGGCTTAAAAGCCATTTGGCTTAATATATCCCGCTTAAGATCGATACCCGGCGCGATTTCGGTTAGCACCAGGCCTTTTTCAGTTAAAGTAAAAACGCAGCGCTCGGTGATGTAGCAAACCGGTTGCCTGTTCTTTCGGGCATATTGGCCACTGAAGGTGACATGTTCTACCAGGGGGACAAATTTTTGGACGGTTCCTTCCCGGATGATACGCAGGCGGCCGTCATCAATGGCGATCTTTAATCCACCGGCGGTAAACGTACCCACAAAAACAACTTTCTTGGCGTTCTGGCTGATATTGATAAAACCCCCGGCACCAGCCAGGCGGGGGCCGAATTTACTTACGTTTAAGTTGCCTTCCTGGTCGGCCTGGGCCAACCCTAAAAAGGCGATATCCAGACCGCCACCGTCGTAGAAATCGAATTGGGAAGGCTGGTCGATGACAGCCTCGGTGTTGATGGCCGCGCCGAAATTTAACCCCCCGGCCGGTAATCCGCCGATCACGCCCGGTTCGGCGGTGAGGGTGAGATAATCGTTGATCTGCTCCTCATTGGCGATAGCAGCGATGCCCTCCGGCATGCCGATGCCTAAGTTGACCACACTGTTCGGTTTCAGCTCAAAGGAAGCCCGGCGGGCGATGATCTTGCGGGCGCTCATGGCCATGGGCTCGATGGACTGTATGGGGACTTTAATTTCGCTGCTGAAGGCCGGATTGTACGCCTCGGCAAAGGTCTGCCAATGATTTTCCGGACGGGAGACAACGACACAGTCCACCATGATGCCCGGTATTTTCACCTGCCGGGCGTTTAGCGTTCCGTGCTCGGCGATTCTTTCCACCTGAACGATAACGAACCCACCGGAATTTTTGGCTGCCATGGCAATGGCCAAAGATTCCAGGGTCAGGGCTTCTTTTTCCATGGTGATATTACCGTCGGTGTCAGCCGTGGTGCCCCGCAACATGGCCACTTGAATGGGCAAGGTCTTATAGGCCAGATACTCGTTGCCGTCGAAAGTAATCAACTCCACCATATCTTTCTTGGTTATCGTGTTGATTTTTCCGCCGCCATTACGGGGATCGACAAAGGTGCCCAATCCCACGGTTGTGATGGTTCGCGGCTTGTGGGCTGCGATATCCCGATACATATGTGAAATCACACCCTGGGGCAGGTTATAGGCTTCGATTTTATTGTCCAGGGCCAGTTTTTGAAGTTTGGGGACCAGGCCCCAGTGGCCGCCTATGACGCGACGGACCAGCCCTTCGTGGCCCAGATGGTTCAATCCGCGCTCACCACCGTCCCCCTGCCCGGCGGCATACACGAGAGTCAGATTTCGAGGACGGTGCGTTTTTAAAAAGTATTGCTCCAGCGCAATGGCAATCTCTTCGGGAAACCCGGTTCCCACGAATCCGCCCGTGGCCACCGTATCGTTATCACGAATCACACGGACGGCTTCTTCTGCGGTAACGATTTTTCCCTTTTGAGCCCGTTCCGTTGATAGACCGGATAGCATCGGGTGGCCATGCATGGGCATGGATTTTTCTGCAGCCATTGCAATATTCCTTTCGGCATATTGGTTCTTTATTTTCAACAGATATGGGTGTGGATGTCAATCAGGTGCAAGAGATTCCGTGATGATGTAATTTTTCGGTTTCAGATATTTGACGGTACGGTCAAAATCATTTTCATCTATATATCGGAAGTATAAAAGGTGGTCTTCAATTGAGAGTACTGAGAGTACAACACGATCGCTTCTCCTTAACCAAAAAAAGCCGCGGCCTTTTGCATCCGTGCATTTTTTTGTTGGGGCCTGAACGATACGCTTGACAAATATTATTTCATATGTACAGTATGTTGTACAGGAGGTGCTAAATGGAAGCAATGACATATACAGCAGCAAGGCAAAACCTTGCAAAAACGATGGAAAAAGTATGTTCGGATCATGCGCCGGTTATTGTAACACGCAAAAGGTCTAACTCTGTGGTTATCATGTCTCTCGAGGATTACGAAGCTCTTGAAGAAACGGCTTACCTTTTAAGGTCCCCAAAAAATACCAGGCGTTTGATAGAATCTATCGCCCAACTTGAAAACGAAAAAGGGATAGAAAAGGAACTCATCGATTGAAGCTGTTCTTCTCTGACCACGCTTGGGGCGACTATCTTTTTTGGCAAAAAACCGATAAAAAAACACTCCGTCGCATAAACACCCTGATTAAAGATACGAAACGAAATCCCTTTGAGGGTATTGGTAAACCTGAGCCCCTTAAACATGCTCTTTCTGGTTATTGGTCACGCCGTATCAATGATGAACACCGTTTTATCTATAAAGTTTTTGAAGATTCTATTCATATCGCCCAGTTGCGATACCACTACTGATCGAACAGGTGCCCACTATTTTTTACCCAGCAATGCCCCTGCAATGATGGTCTTTTCAATCTCCTTGGTTCCCTCATAAATCTCAAGGATTTTGGCATCCCGGTAAAGACGTTGAACTTTATATTCATCGATATAGCCGTAGCCGCCATGCATTTGAACGGCTTCGTCGGCGCATTCCACGGCGATCTTGGCGGAATACCATTTGGCCATTGCCACTAGAGCATGGTCGATATCGCCTTGGTCGGCTTTCCAGGCAGCTTCGTAATAGAGATTTCGTGCGGCGCGAATCTTGGTGGCCATTTCGGCAATTTTAAATTGGGTGACCTGAAAGGATGCCAGGGGTGTATTGAATTGTTTACGCCCTTTGACGTATTGAATCGATTCTTCCAGTGCCGCCCGGGCAAGTCCTACGGCCTGGGCCGCAATATGAAGTCGGGTGCGATTGAAGAAGGCCATTAATTCATAGAACCCCTCCCCTTCAACGCCCACAAGGCTCGTTTGGGGAACGCGGACATCCTTTAATACCACCTCTGACGTGTTTGACGCCCGAATTCCCATTTTTCCCTGTATTTTAGTGGCTTGATAGCCGGGCGTATCGGTGGGGACGATGAGAAAGCTATACCGCTTGTGTCGTGACGGATTATCCGGATCCGTTTGGCAAAAAACCAGCAGGAACTTGGCCACATTGCCATTGGTGATAAACATTTTAGACCCGTTGATCACATAATTATCACCCTCTTTTACCGCGGTGGTGACTGCCTGAGTCACATCGCAACCCGCATCCGGCTCGGAGATGGCTGTTCCCATGATGGCTTCGCCGGTAACCAAGCGGGGCAGCCAGGTTTTCTTTTGCATTTCGGAACCATATAGTTGAATCAGTTCGGCGCCAAAGGTGGCCGACAGGACAGCCGCGGCCATACCCGGTTCCACGGCCCAAAATTCTTCGTTTATCAGGCAATGCTCAAAAAACCCGTATCCCGCACCCTCGTATTCCTCGCTGATAAAAACGCCAACGAACCCTAGGTCACAGGCTTTTTTCCAAATGGCCAGATCGAAAGTCTCTTCACGGTCAAATTCAACGGCACGGTCGGGGAACTCGCCCTTTGCAAATTTACGGGCGGCTTTAACGATATCCAGCTGTTCCTTGGTTAAATTAAAATCCATTAAATTCCTCCATCAATCTTCTATCACCTGTTGCTATAAAATGGTGTTGCTTCAATCGTTCCGAGACAATTTCTATTGTTCCTGCATCCGTTTTTCCTCGTCGCGAATTTCCCGACGCAGCAGTTTTCCCACCTTTGATTTCGGCAGCATGTCTCTGAATTCGATATGCTGGGGTATTTTATATGCCACCAGGGATTTGCGACACCACTTGGTGAGTTCGTAGCCGGTTATTCCCTTGATGTCATCTTTTAAAACCACATAGGCTTTAATGCGCTCGCCTGTTTTCTCATCAGGGACGCCGATGACGCAGGAAGCGACCACGGCGGGGTGCTCCTGGAGCACGGCCTCGATCTCAGAAGCGGAGACACGGTAGCCCTTATGCTTGATGGTATCCACGGTTCGATCGACAAAGTATAGATGGCCATTTTCATCCATGGAAAATACATCGGCCGTACGGTACCATTTTTTTCCATCCAGCTCGACAAATGAAGCAGCTGTTTCCTCGGGTTTATTTAAATAGGTAAGAACCATGGATTCGGACGAAACAATCAACTCGCCGGGTTTCCCCATCGCCACGGGTTCTAAAGTGGCAGGATCAACTATTTTTATGGATTTGCTGGCAACCACTTGCCCGACACTTTTGGCCGGATTGTCCATATCCGTCGAACACATGGCGACACCCCCGCAGGTTTCGGTGGCGCCATAACCCTGATAAATGGTTTTACCGAATCGTTCCCGCCACCGATTTCTAACTTCTACGGGGAGCACGTCACCGCCACTAAACCAGTAGTCCACCGATTCCAAATTGTACTGATCCAGGCGGTCATGCTCTAAAATCATCCGGTAAAGCATGGGAACGCCGATCATGGTACGGGCTTTAAAGCGATGGATCGATTCAAAGGTGGCGTCCAGGTTGACCTTGGGCTGAAGCAGCAGTGTGCCACCCACCAGCAGCGTCGCTAAACTACAGGTTTGGCCAAGGACATGGAACAGGGGCGCATTGGCCATAATGACGTTATCTTCCGGCGGAAGCAGCGGTTCACTGATTCGGATCTGTTCTTTAGCGGAAACCAGGAACAGATCGTGGGTGATGGGGACCCCTTTGGGATATTTGGTGGTGCCGCCAGTGTACAGAATCTCAGCTATATCGCTGCCTTTTGCGGTTATTTCCGGCAACGTGTCCGTACGGTTGGCATAGGTGGCCAGTAGCTTTCCCATGGGATAGGTGTTCTCATCCAAAACGGTTTTTCCTTTCGGAATCACATCAAAAAGATAACCGAAAAGCCGCTTCCAGGCGGGAAGCAGCTCTGCCATTTTGGTGATCACTACCTGTTTGATCTTTGTTTGGGGCAGTACTTTTTTTACGTATCCGAAATTGGTGTCCGCGCAAATAATGGCGCTGGCTTCACTGTCATTGGCGATATACTCAAGATCACTAGGTGTGTAGATGGGCGTGATGGGCACACACACACACCCGGCCCGCTGAATTCCCAGCCAGGCAACCACCCACTGGATACTGTTGGGTACGTAGATAATGACGCGTTGTCCCGGTGAAATTCCTTTATCCAAAAGAGCGGCGGCCAAGCTTTCGGCCATCTTCCTGACTTTTTGATAGCTGTACCGGGTGCCCAGATAGACGGCAGCGGTATGGTCGGGCCGCCTGTCGGCAGCCGATGCGAAAGACGCGGGTATGGTACGATCTATAGTCATGAGTTATACACCAAAATATGCAGCTTTGATCTCAGGATTATTCATCAGGGCGGCTCCGGTACCGGAAAGGCTGAGCATGCCATTTTCCACGACATAGGCCCGGTCCACTACGGGTAACACCGGTCGGGCGAACTGTTCGCTCAACAATACGGTAATGCCCGATTCCTTATTAAGTGAAACGATGGCATCCATAACGGCTTTTTGCATCATCGGGCTTAGCCCCAACAAGGGTTCGTCCAGAAGCAGCAGCTTCGGTCGGACCACCAGGGCCATCCCAATGGCCAACATTTGTTGCTCGCCTCCGCTTAAAAAACCGGCCTTGCGGGTTTTCAGTTTGGAAAGAGGGGGAAATAACGTAAAAACGAAATCCATGGTCTCTCTGGTTTCGGCCTTGGTACGCAGGTATCCGGCGATTTTGAAGTTTTCCACCACAGTGCTCTCCGGGAAAACCGGATGTCGTTCACGGGAAACAACGATTCCTTTGGATACGCGCGCACTGGGGGGCATGTCGGTAATATCTTCGCCTTGATAATGGACCGTGCCGTAAACACTGATGCGCTCTCCACCTCTGCGTTTCTCTTTGATACGCATGTCGATGATCAATCCGGAAACCGTGTTTATAAATGTGGTTTTTCCAGCACTGTTGGAGCCGATCAGCCCGACGATTTCACCTTCGTCCACTTTTAGGCTCAGGCCGTTTAATGCCAGGGCATTTTCAAAAAAAACCATTAAGTCGTTAACTTCCAGCATGGTCGTCCTCTTCCGCCCCTAAGTAGGCGTTTTTAACGGCATCATTTTCCATAACCTCGGCCGCTGAGCCATCGGCGATTTTTTCACCATAGTTCATCACGATGATGCGGTCTGCGATGCGAAAGAGCTCTTTGAGCCTGTGCTCGATCATGATGATCGTTTTACCCGCCAAGCGAAGCTTTTCTATGATGGGTACAATACTGGCCACTTCGGCCAAGCTCAATCCGGAAAAAAGTTCATCCAGAATAAACAGATCCGGTTGCAGTGCAATGGCCTTGGCCAGCTCCAGGCGTTTTAAATAACCCTGGGGCAAGGCACCGGCGGCTTTATAGGCAACGTAGGCATCCCGCTCAAATCCAACCTCCTCCAACAGGTCCAGCGCCACGGCATCCCGGTCCCCATACTTGGCACCGGCCAGTTGTTTCATGCGTGGTGAATAGAGGGGAATGATCATATTCTTATAAGCAGGCAGGTGGTAAAAGGGTTTGACCATCTGGAAGGTTCGGGCGATACCCAGCCGGACGATTTTATACGGTGGCAGGTGGCTGATTTTTTTTCCCTTAAACGCGACCGTTCCGGATGAGGGCTTAACAAAGCGGGTGATCAGGTTCACCAACGTGGTTTTACCCGAACCATTGGGTCCGATAACCCCTAAAAGTTCACCCGGCATCAGGTCGAAACTAACGTTGTTCAGGGCGCGCACGCCGCCGAAATTTTTACTCAACCCATTGGTTTGAAGGATCGGTACAGCGGTCATTTCTCCACCCCCACCCATCGTTCGATCTGGTGGTATTTCCTTTGGACATAATGAAAAATTCCTTCAGGCAGGGCCACGATAAAAACCACCAGAAAAACGCCATAAAAAACAATTCGCAACCCGCCGAACCCCCGCAGCGCCTCGGACAATGGTACCAGGATAAAAGCGCCCAGGGTGGCACCGGCAAGTGTTCCCGGCCCCCCAACGACGGCTGCGGCAATGGGCAAAATGGAATAATCCAGGGCAAACACCGGCATGCCCACGAACATATACACATGGGTCATAAAAGCCCCGCAGAATGACCCGATGGCGCCGGCGATAAAAAGTGACTGGGCTTTGAACCAATAGATGTTGATGCCGGCATTGATAACCGAGCGGTCATTATCGTTGATGCCTTTTAGCACCAAGCCATAGTCCGAATTCATCATTCTTCTAAATCCAAAAAGAACGCAGAGTAACAGCGCCATGATCAGGTACAGCTCGATCCATTTCGATGGCAGGGGCGTCATGCCACTCAGTCCCTCGGTACCGCCAAAAATTTTAGTAGCTTCAATAACCCGGACAAGAATCAGCGGAATAATCAACGTCACCATGGAAAAATAGATCCCCCGCAGTCGCAGCACCGGAAGCAGTAATAGGGTGCAGATCACCGCGCCCAGGATGGTTGCGATGGGAAGGGTTATAAAAGGGCTTAACTCCCAATAGTGGTTCATCGCCCCGGAACAATAGGCCCCCACGCCAAAAAACAGGGCCTGCCCCAAAGAGACCATGCCGGTTTGAGCCAGTATATCCCAACTAATTGCCAGCAGGGCAACCACAGCCACCGACAAGAGCACCTTTTGCCAATAGGGACCCAGCACCAGGGGGAGCACCAGACAAGCAATAATCGGCAAAAGCCGGGGCGCCCCCAGGTAAAGCATCTCACGCCAGGATAACAGCGCGAAAATATCTGAAGACCGCACCTTGATGCCGCGATCAATCCGTTCTTTTCGTTTCTTCACCGGCCCTTATATCCTTTCTTCCAGTTCTTTTTGTTTTCCGAACAACCCGGAAGGTTTGATCGTTAATACTATCAGGATGGCCGCCAGGCTGACGATCATCGTCCAGTGAGAGCCGATGTAGGTGTCGGTAAATCTTTCAGCAAACCCCACAATAAAGGCCGCAGCAATGACGCCGCCGGTACTTCCCAGCCCCCCGATGATACAGACGGCCAGGGCTTTGATCAGGACATCATAGCCTTCGCCAGGCGAGATACTGCCCAGAGGAATAATAAACAGGGCGGCCACGGCCGCCAAGCCGGCACCGAACGAGACGCTTAAGGTGGCAATCCAGTCGGAATCGATCCCAAAGGTCAGTGCGGTACGTTCATCCTGGGCAATACCCCTGAAGGCCAAACCCGTGGCGGTGTGATGGGTGAACCACCATAAGCCGAAAACCAGAATCACACTGAATCCCAGGATGGCGAGGCGCTGAAAATCGACATAGGTTCCGGCAATAATAAAACTGCGATCCACAAACACCGGCAGGGTGTATTCGAAACCCACCCAACCGAAATAGCTGAACAATTCCAGGATGGCCAACCCGATACCAAAGGTTGCGATCACCTCGGAAAGGGCTTGTCCCCTCACCCGAAGCAGTACAAAGCGGTAGATCATCGCCCCGAAAATCATGTTGGCCACAACGGCGATAATGATAGCGACCAGGTAGGGTAAATGCAGCAGGTTAATAATTCCCCAGATGCCGTAGGCCGCCAGAACATAAAAAGCGCCGTAGGCGAAATTGGCCACGCCGCTAATCCCGAAGGTCAGATTAAAGCCAAGGGCCATCAGTGCCAATATGGCCGTATTAATCAGGGCATAAATGGTCGTGCCGGTTAACATGGATCGGTTATCTCCGGTTTAAAAAAAATTAACATCGTTGATTGGCCGGCCGTTGGGTTCTTCTTGTTCGTTTCCCGGTTGTCAACCGGCGTACCAATCAACGATATGGGCAACGATATGGCGATATACGCGTAACTATTTGACCGGCTCCAGGCCGGCAGGAAGTTCGATTTTGCCATCTGCCACGGAGGTGGGGAAAACAATGGACCGCGATCCGTCATCTTTCCATTGGGTGACGGCTGCCACTGCGGCGGTTTTCGGATCCATGTCATAGATGACCTGGTTTCCCTCATCGAATTTAATGCGGCCCATGACACCGACCCGATCGGTTTTTTTCAATTCGGCCACAATGGCGTCTGCATCCACGCTACCGGCTCGCTCAATGGCTTCGGCCAACAGATAAACCGACTCATAAGAGGGACTGATCGCATGACCGGCTTCGATGGGAACCCCGTATTTTTTCTCGTAGGCCTGGTTGAAAACCTGGGATTCAGGTACCTTGGCCGATGAAATGGCACTTCCCATTTCAAAATTACAATTGATGGCGCCGCTGATCTTCTGGTCAAACGTTTTCCAGGCGCCGGGGCCGGCCAAAGGTGATATAAATCCGGCCAACAGGGCGGGAACTTTCATGGATTTCCACTGCTTGACCAGGGTACCACTCTGGGGCATGTCGAATATCGGTAAAATTACCTGGGCGCCTTTGGCGCGCACTTTCATCAGTGCCGAGGAGAAATCAGACGTTCCCGTCGGGTACGCCTCGTGTCCAACCACTTCCCAGCCCGCTTTTTCAAAGTATATTTTCGTGGTAATTTCAGCCGTCTTTCGCGCCCAGGCCACATCCTGGTTCATGATATAGACCTTGTTGAAGCCGAATTCCTTATTTATATAGGACATGGTGCCGGCCAAGTACTTGACCAGGTGGACAGCATTGAGACAGGTCCGGAAGATATATTTATACTTTTCAGGTTCTTTCTTGACCTTGGCTTCCGAAGCCGGCGACATGGCCAGGGTGCCCAGTAACGGCACCTTGTACTTAGCGATGATATCCATGCCCGCCATCAGGGCTTCAGAACGAAACGGCCCCACCACCAGGGCGGCTGGTTTTTTTTCCAGGATGATCTTCTCCAGCCCTAACAATGCCTCGGGAACCGGCACGCCGGGGGCCGCATCACGAATGTCGATGGATTCTACTTTAAGCGGTCTCTTCTCCGTGCCCACTTTCACACCGCCTTTAGCGTTAATCTCTTCGACCGCCAAGTTGACGGCGTTTAAGGCTTCTTTACCTTCCAAAAACCCGGTTGACGTAGGAACGCCGATAACCACCGGTTCGGCGGCATTCGCGTTTTGAGCCGGAAGGAACCCCATGCAGGCCATAGCCACAATTAAACCCAGCACCCACAGTTTTTTCGTCATGTTTCTCCTCCTTTTTAGATTGCCAGCGAAAGGGTCGCTGTCGGTTAACAAACCCCGACCGATTGGATCGCGAAGCGTCACCCTATAATATTACGAGCGAACAGAAAATGGGTCGGATTCAGATATAGATGAGCAAATAACATGCCGTCGAAATGATAGTCGCATAACCCATTGAAATTAAAAAATTAATAGTTTCTTTTGTTAATTGAAAGCGCAACGAGGAATGTTTCTTTTCGTAACATTTTTGCAGACTGTTTCCATAATACTGGAGAATTAACAATAAAATATATTATATATACAGTAAGTTATACGAAGTGTGTAGAAAGGTGGCACGTTTTAAAAATGTGAAGATCTCTATCAGTGAAAGCGTACAAATATCCATAATGAAAAGAGCGTTCACCGATCGGGTATCGGTAGCTCAATCTCCCCATCGGCGATTGAAAGGGGGAACACGATTCTCCTGCTGCCGTCTTTTTGCCACTGGAAAATAGCGGCCAATGCATCGGTGCCCGGATCGTCCCCGAAAAAGGCCTGGTGCCCCCGGTGAAAACGAATGCGGCCCATCACGCCGATCCGATCGGTTTTTTCTAATGCGGCCACGATGTCATCGGGATTTAGCGATCCAGCCCGTTCGATGGCTTTAGCAAGAATAAACACGGATTCATAAGCCGGGGCAGGGCCGTGGCCGGACTCAATTTTTCTGGAATATGTCTTTTCGTAAGCTTGGTTGAAGGCAATCGCCGGTTCCCACCGGGCCGAAGGGATGTTGCCCAGTTCAAAAATGACATTTAAGGCACCGGCAATTTTACCGTCAAACGCCTCCCAGGCTCCGGGCCCCACCATGGGAGAGATAAACCCGCACAGCAGTGCCTGCCCGCCCATTGCATGCCACTGCTTGACCAGATCGGCACTGGAGGGCATATCGAACAGTGGCAGAATGACCTGGGCACCATCGGCTTCGGCTCGGGATAGAGTCTCTGAAAAATCGGATGCTCCCGAAGGGTAGTGGTCGACGCCCAGGATCTGCCAGTCGGTCCGGTCAAAATAGAGCCGGGTCATCAAAGAAGCGGTGGTTCGGGTCCAGGCCACATCCTGGCTTAGAATGTAGACCCGGTTGAATCCATGCTGCCGGCGTAAAAACTTCATGGTGTTTATCAGATAATCCACCAGATATTTGGTATTAAGGCACACCCTGAAAATATATTTATACCGTGGGTCCTTCAATATTTTGGCATCTGATGCGGTGGACATGGCAATCGATCCCAGTAGCGGAACCTTGTGCGCTGCAATAATATCCATGGCACCTAAAAGTACCTCGGAACGAAAAGGGCCGATCACCAGAGCATCTACTTTTTTATCCACAATTAGCATTTCAAGTGCGGCAACGGCCTTTGACACGGGCACGCCAGGCAGGGCTCCCTGAAGATCGACAGATTCCACCCGGAGCGGTAGGTTTTTTGACCCAACCCGAACGCCTCCACGGGCGTTGATCTCATGCACGGCGAGCGTGACGGCGTTCAAGCTTTCACGACCCTCCAAAAAACCAAGGGACGTAGCCGCTCCCAGAACGATCTCCTCTCTGGCTGTCGCATTGGCGGAAACAAGCAGAAAACCAACCCACGCGCAAAACGTCAGAACCCAAAAATAAAAGCCATTCTTTGCAGTGAGGCCTTTTTTCGTGCGGGCAAGTGGCTTATTCATTCCGCAAGCAATCGGCAGGTTTTCCATAACGATCCTCTTCATTTGGCAACTAATTCTCACCCTCGGGTTATCAGCCTCGGGATCGTATCGCAAGGTTGATGGCTTCGTAAAAAGCCCAATTACTGCGTTGCGCTTCATCCCGTCGTGATTGCGGCGTACGATAAGTACGCCTCATCACACGGGATTCGCGACGCCTTGAACTTGCGCCTTTGCGGTTACTTTGCCATCCCTTTTGATGTCTTTTTACGATTTCATTAAGGTTGAGGAATAAAAGAAACAGGATTTTTGGAGTTGACATGGCAGCCGTTGCTTCCATAATGGATAGCATGAAAATCAGGTTTTCCATTACCCTCAAGTTACTGGTGCTGATTTTACCACTGGTCTGCCTACCCATTGCCATTGTGGGATATTTTTCTTTTCAGGCATCCGTGGACCAGGTCAACCGTCTGGTGCGCGATGAACAGATGATCAAGGTCAGGGCGACCGCTCGGGGGCTCAACGATATTTTCTATTATTGTCGCCTGGATCTGGAAACCATTGCGAGCCTGCCGGTGCTGGAGGACTATCACAACGCGCGTGCTTTCCGGCTGAATGCGGAAGCGGAATTCAATCGTGACAATATCATTCGACTGTTTAATGATTTTATCGGCCGGACGACCTATTATGCCCAGATCCGGTACCTGGATCATTCCGGTCGCGAGTTAATCAAAGTGAATCGCGACGGCGTCGTTGCGCACTTGGTGGACCAGGGCCAGGGTATTGTTTTCCAAAGCATTCGTAAAACAGGCCAACAGGGCATCCATGTGTCCAAAATCATACAGGCCGGTTCCGACAACGGGAGGGTGATCCACTGGGCCAAGTCGATCTTGAGTGGTCTGCGCGAGTTTGCCGGGGTCGTGGTGATCGACCTGGATTACGACAAGATCATTGGGATGGTGAAGGATCTTCGTATCGGTAAAAGCGGATACGCTTTTCTTGTAGACGATGAGGGAAGCGTCATCGCCCATCCCCGCTTTGAACCCTTTATGATGCACTTAGGCAACTTTACAGACGTGAGCTTAAAAGAGCTGGTCGTGGAAATGATGACCGGTGCCAGCGGTTGGAAACCCTATCACTTTGAAAATCAGGAAAAGGTGGCTGCATTTGCCCCCATTCCGAGCATGGAATGGGCCCTGGCGGTCACTATTCCCACGGATGAATACCGAAGAGAAGCAATAGCCATTCGTTCCCGGGTGATCAAGGCGGTGGTTATCACCCTTGTTTTTGCTATTGCCGGGGTAACGGTTTTGACCTATTTTTTGTTAAAGCCGGTCCATTATCTGGTTCGGGCCACGGATCGCATTGCCGGCGGTGACCCCGGCCATGAAATTCCGATCCAGTCGCGGGATGAATTGGGGGATCTCACGCGATCCTTCAACCGGATGGTGAAAAATCTGACACAGATACAGGAGGAACTGGTCCGTTCGGAAAAACTGATTTCCCTGGGTCGGTTATCGGCCGGTGTTGCCCATGAGATCCGAAACCCGCTAAACGCGATGAAAGGCGCCATCGTCCATTTGCAAAGGCGACGGTCCGGTGATTTGCTCGTTGAGGAATATACCCAACTGGTGTCGGAAGAGATTGATCGCCTGAATCAGTTCGTCTCGGAGTTTCTCCATTTTGCCAGGCAAATGAAACCCAAACCGGTTCCCACGGATGTCAACGCGTTGATCGTCTCAACCCAGCAGCTTTTCGTAGAAAAGGCCAAAACGGAAGGCATCCGATTTCACAATCGGTTGCGCCAGGATGTCCCGGTCTTGCAGATCGATCCCTACCAGATTGAACAGGTGGTGGTGAATGTGCTGATCAACGCCATGGACGCCATGCCCGACGGCGGGGATATTACGTTTTCTTCCCGCGTGTTAAGTGAGCAGGAGGGGGAGATAAATATTCGAATGGTGAGATTCACCTTTGAAGACAACGGGATCGGTATTCTCCCCGATCAGATGAAGAACATCTTCGATCCATTTTTCAGTACCAAAGATGCCGGAACAGGTTTGGGACTGCCGCTTAGTCTCGGCATCGTGGAAAATCATGGCGGCCACATTCGAATTTCCAGCCAGGAAGGGCTGGGTACATCCGTGACGATTGAATTGCCGGAACGATACGAACTTTTTGAAAAAAAGAAAGACACCGCTGATGAAAACCATACTGGCCGTTGATGACCGCAAAAACAGCCTGAAAGTGCTGGCCGCCATACTCACGGACGAAGGGTACAATGTGATTCAGGCTACCAGCGCACGAGACGCTTTGGATATTTACGCGAACAGTCTCCAAATTGATGCGGTCCTGTCTGATTTCAAAATGCCCAAAATGGATGGGCTGACCTTGTTCAAGGAGATGAATGCCCAACGTAAAGCGCCCCCATTCATCATCATGTCGGCTTACGGTACGGTTAAATCGGCGGTTCAGGCGTTAAGAGAAGGTGTCACGCACTACCTTATTAAACCGGTGGACTACGAAGAGTTATCCCTTGTTATTGCCAAGGCCATCCAGGAGAGGGAAACATCCCTGGAGCTGGACTCTCTCAAAAAGCAGGTCCAGAATGAGAAGGCTTTTCACGGTATTATTAGCGGCACCCGACAGTTGTTGGATATTTTCGAGATGGTGCGTACCGTGGGACCCACGGATGCATCGGTTTTGATCTGCGGTGAAACCGGTACCGGCAAGGAGCTTCTGGCCCGAGCCCTGCACCTGGAGAGTCGAAGGCGAAATAAAGAGATGATCTGCATCAATTCTGCCGCACTTTCCGAAAATCTGCTCGAAGCCGAGCTGTTTGGCTACCTCAAAGGCGCATTTACAGGCGCTGCGGCCGACCGCAAAGGCCGGCTGGAAATGGCCAACCGAAGTACCTTGTTTTTAGACGAGATCGGCCAGATGAGCCTGCGTATGCAATCCAAGTTGTTGCGGTTTTTACAGGAAATGACATTTGAGCCGGTGGGGGGTACCACGTCGCGACGGGTTGACGTGCGGATCATTGCGGCCACAAACCTCGATCTAACCGAAGAGATTCAAAACGGTAAGTTCCTGCGCGATCTGCTCTATCGGATCGATGTGATCAACATCAAACTCCCGCCCCTTCGAGAACGGAAAGAAGATATTTATTTACTTGTCCATCATTTTATCCGGCATTATGCGGCAAAATATGAAAAAAAGGTGCAAGGCGTTGAGCCGGAAGCCATGAAGGCCCTGGCTGAATATCATTGGCCGGGAAATATCCGGGAATTGAAAAACTACATTGCCCGGGGTGTCATCCTTTCAAAAATGGACAAGTTAAGCACGATTGATCTACCCGATATCCGTTCGACCAACACCCGCCTTTCTACGGACACTCATGACTCAAAGAAAAACCATTCGCTTGGGAAAGAGAATTTCAATCTTCAGGATATGGAAAAAGATCTGATCCAGGCGGCATTGACCCATTGCTCGGGCAATAAAAGTCGTGCCGCACAACAGCTGGGAATTTCGAGAAAAACGCTTTACGAGAAAATTGATAGATATGGCATTACCTGAACGCTCGCATTCCAAGAAAAAATCTTTTCCACATGGCACTGATTAAGAAAAGTTATTTACATCTCTTCTTCGCACCCTTGCCAGCCAGACACCACAAATCAGCAATCCTGCCGAAATATAGAGAGCCAGATTGAAATTATGAAAGTGGTCAAAAAACAATCCGGCAACCATGGGAGATAAAGCGGCAGGGATATTACTTGAAAAAAGCCACCCATAGACCTGACCTACATTTTCCGCACCCCAAAGGCGGGATGCCGAAGAGACATAGATAACCAGCACGCCGCCATAATTAAAACCGGCAAGCAGGGCCACTGCCCAGAAACCTATCACTGAGTCTAATAAAAACGGCGCACAGAACAAAACGCCCGCTTGAAAAAACAGGTTTAACTGGATTGCCGTACTGGAAAGAACCCTATCAAAAATTGATCCCCAGATAACCCTCCCGGTGGCGTTGGCGAGGGCAAAAAGAGAAACAGCGGTAATACCAATCTTAACAGCGTCTCCCGTCCCTCCATATAATTCTTTTAGATTGGCATTTATTGCAAAACCGGCGGCTAGCCCGGCAAACATGGCCAGATAGAGAATCCGGAACGAGGGGTGGCCCAAAATTTCCTTTAATTTAATCCTTCCCGGCCTTGGCCCATCCTTTTGTGCCGCGGGAACGCTCATCGTGGAACCTGCAAGAAAAACGGTGACCATGAAGATGATCCCAAAAAGAAAAAAGATTTGATAGGGTGAGAAGCCAAGGTCGCTCATGCACCAACCCCCGACCTGGCTTACCAGAGCCGCACCACCACCAAAACCCGCCACAGCGATACCGGTAACCATCCCTTTATTTTTAGGAAACCAGCGAATACATACAGCAATTGGCACAATATAGGCCATTCCCGCGCCGATGCCGCTTAATAGCCCTATCCCTAATACCGTAAATATAAAATGGATTGATCCAAGGCCGGCAACGAGCCATCCGCTGCCAAAAAGAATGCCGCCGATCATTGCGCTTCTTCTGGTTCCGATCTTAGGCAAAAAGCTTCCAGCCACCAGCATGGAAAGTGGAAATGTAAAGTAAAACACTGTAAACGGAGTTTGTACGGGGCCTTGCAGCAATCCCGTCAAATCTCTAAGGGGCTGAACATAGATACTCCAAGAATAGGTGGCGCCAAGGCACATCTGCATCAGCACGGCGGATAGAAGAATGAGGTACTTCATCTTTTTGCATCCTTTGATTTTTTAATAACGGGTATTATGCAGGAATGAAATACAAGTTCATAGAAGAAATTGACGACTGACCCCAATTGTTTTTGAAAATCATAGTGCCGCTTGATCAGGGAATGATGATTTCTCAGATATCACTTATCCGATTAAAAAGAGACTTGACAGAAGGAATTCAATATGCAAGCTAACTTGTATACAAGATGATTTCATTGTGCGTTTCAGAGAGATATAATGAAAAGTATCCCGTTAAAAGAAAAAGTTTATAAAACCCTTCGATACGATATTTTAACCGGAAAAATACCCGGTGGATCGCACATAACAGAATCGAGTATTGCCAGCCGGCTTAATGTCAGCAGGACACCCGTCAGGGAGGCCTTACAAAGGCTTACTCAGGAAAAATTGATCACCGCCCTGCCAAGGGCAGGATATATTATTGAAGATATGTCAATTGATGACATTCATGATCTTTTCTCTGCCCGCTTTGAAATTGAAGTGCTGGTGGTAAGAAAAGCCGTTCAATATATTACACCTGCCGAGCTTAAAATGATGGAAGAAAATATTGTAAAGTCAAAGTGCTTCATTAAGTCTAATGACCTGAGGAAGATAACGGATCTGGACCTTGAATTCCATTCCATTATTCATAAGGCGGCCAGAAGTAAGACATTCTACAGAATATGTAAGAATTTAGGTGAGCTGACACTGAAATACCGGCATGGGTTGAATGTGATGCCGGCTGTGTGGGTTGAAGCCATCGAAAATCATACGATGATTTATGAGGCGCTCCTCGCTAAAGATAATGACAAGGCTGCCAGTGCAGTGGCACTTCATGCAGAGCAGGTAAAATCTCAATTGTTGGATATTTTGAAAAAAGTACGGTCAGATTCATTTTTCAGAGACGAGGTTTAGCAAAGGGGCAAGCGGGTCATTTTCTATTTTCTATTAATCAGGAGGGGGAGATGATGAAAAAAATTATCATTCTGTTAATGGCAGTATTTTCTTTAATTATCGGACAGACAGTGTCGGCCACTGATGTTGCAAAGGGAATCAGTGTCGGAAATGCGGGATCTTTTACCGGCGATGCTGCCGCACCCTGTATGGAAATTTTTAATTCTTCCCAGATTGCCGTTGATGAATGGAATGCCCGAGGTGGGATTCAGGGGGTTCAAATTAAACATGTTATGGGTGATGATGCCCTTGATCCGGCACAGGGAATTAAAGTTGCCCGAAAATTCACTTCTGATAGATCGATGTATGGCGTTGTAGGGCCTCCGGTCAGTCACATTGCCCAGGCATCATTGAAAATCTACGGTCAGAATGACCTTGCCTGTATTACGACGGCTGCTTCAAAACCAGAACTCACTGAGTCCGGATATAAGCATTTTTTCAGGGTAAATGCCTAGAAATGATGCCCATGGCTGGAATGCCGCCCTTTTTATTAAAAATACGCTTAAGGCCAAAAAAGTGGCTATACTGAATGAGAAAGTTGCCTATTGTGAAAATATGGCCCAGCAAACCATTAAAGGGCTTAAAAAACTTGGTATTACCGATATCATGGAATGATACCATTGTAGCCGGCGCAAAGGATTTTTCCGCCGTGCTGACAAAATTAAGGCTTATCAAACCGGATGTCCTGTTTTTTATTGCAACAGCAGCTCCAGATCAGGCCATCGGGGTCAGGCAGGCCAAAGAACTTGGGATAGATGCGATTTTCTTTGGCACCGAAGGGGCAAGGGATAAAAAAGACTTTATTGAAGCGTCCGAAGGTGCAGCGCAAGGAGCATATGTTTATCATTTCAGCCCGGATATATTTTCCGTTAAAGAAGCAGGGGAATATGTGAAAAACTTTGAAACATAAATACGGTTCCTTGAGCGGCTTCGGTCCTCCTGCCTATGAGGCGATGAATATTCTTTTAAGTGCGATTGATATGGCGGCCAAAGACGGAGATATTTCCCGTCAGGAAGTCATCTGCAAAACTTTCTGCTATTAAAAGACTATAAAGGGATATCTTGGATTCCCCATTAGCTTTGATGAAAAAGGGGATCTTCTTGGTGGTGCCACATATTATTTTCAAGGTTAACGGTACATGAATTTGAACAGGTTACCGTACTGACCGGTAAATAATTATTCACTCGTTTAAAAAGGATAGAACCGAAACAGGTCCCAGGTTTTTTTGACAGGAGCACCTGTTTCGGTTTTTAAATGAATGGAAGATATTTTTGGTCAGCTTTCCCAGCAGGCAATAAACGGTATTACCATCGGCGGTGTTTATGCGCTGATTGCCATTGGGTACACCATGGTTTACGGTGTTCTTTCCATGCTCAATTTTGCCCATGGTGAACTCTATATGATCGGCGGCTTTACCGGCTGGTGGGTGCTACAGATATTCTCAGTCAACCATGTTCCGGTGATGAATGCGGCATTGTTAATTTCCCTGATGATTATCCTCTCCATGGGGATATCGGCCCTTCTCGGTCTTGTTATTGAAAGAATCGCCTACAGACCGCTTCGGAATGCGCCAAGGATGAATCTCTTGCTCAGTTCTCTGGGTGTTTCAATCTTTATTCAGAATTTTATCCTCTACTTTCAGGGTGCCAAGGTAAAAGTGTTCCATGTCTCCCAATTGATACCCGAAAGTATGAGGATATTTCATTTCGGTGGCGTTGTTATCTCCTTTATGCGGATTTTCGTCATCTTGATCTGCTTTGTTTTAATGATTTTGCTTACTCTGGTTATTAAAAAAACCAATATCGGAAAATCCATCCGAGCCACTGCCCAGGATATCGAAGCTGCTGCTTTTATGGGAATTGATACGAACAAAATTATTGTCATTGTATTTTTGATCGGTTCTGCTTTAGGCGGCGCAGCTGGTATCCTTGTCAGCCTGCTATTTACCCAGGTCGATTATTATGTTGGGTTTCAAGCAGGATTAAAAGGGTTTACCGCCGCTGTCCTGGGAGGTATCGGAAGCATTCCAGGTGCTATGGCCGGTGGCCTTTTGCTTGGAATCTGCGAGGCCATGGCCGTCACATTTTTTCCATCTGCATATAAAGATGTTGTCGCTTTTATGATTCTGATTACGGTGCTTATCTTCAGGCCTCAGGGTTTAATGGGTGAAAAAATACGTGAAAAAGTTTAACCTTCAAATTTTAAAGGGGCCTGATACTGGTGCCATTTTATTTTTTATTTTTTCCCTAACGGTTATTCCGGGTATCCTACCTAATAGTTACTGGCAGAGTGTTTTTTCAACAACCGGTATCTTTGTTATGCTGGCGTTGGGCCTTAACATTGTGGCGGGGTTTACGGGTCTTCTTGATCTGTCTTATATTGCGTTTTTCGGGATAGGTGGCTATACCTTTGCCTTTCTTTGTTCAAATCATTTTGGTATTCATCTCCCTTTTCTGGCGGCAGTTCCAATTTGTGCTTTTTCGGCCATGGTGTGCGGACTCATACTGGGGCTTACCAGTATACGGCTTAAAGGGGACTATCTTGCCATTGTTACCCTGGCGTTTGCCCAGATTTTCAAACTACTTCTATTTAATCTTGACGCGCCGGTTAATATTACCGGGGGGGTTAACGGCATTTATTCGTTTGATATGATCCGGATTTTTTCCATCGAGATTTTATCTCCTAAAAGTTATTCAACACTCATCTGGATCTGTGCTTTGGTCGTCTTTGTGATTTCCTTTAGGCTTAAGGCGTCGAGAATAGGAAGAGGGTGGAATGCCATACGGGAAGATGAGCTGGCCGCCAACACCATCGGCATCAACACCACATCCATGAAATTGTATTCCTTTGCAACCGGTGCCATGCTGGCCGGTTTTGCTGGTGCTGTTTTTGCTTCTTTTCAGGATTCTGTCTTTCCGAACAATTTTGATTTCCAGCAGCTGATCATTGTTTATTGCATGGTGATCATAGGCGGCTTGGGAAATGTTTACGGTGTTATCGCGGGTGCCGTCGTCCTAAGTATCCTGCCGGAAATCCTGCGGGAGTACGGCGGGCTAAGGATGATGATTTATGGTGCTGTACTGGTCGGTATCATGGCCATAAGGCCCCAGGGCCTGTTTTCCGCGGTTCCCGGTTTTACAAAACTGATACGGCGGCCGGATAAAGATGAGACAGGAAAATTAAGAGCATCAACTGAACTTTATTATTCTGAAAATAGTTATAATCCGGATGCGAAAATCTATAAAAAACAAGACACGCCGTTGTTAAAAATCCAGAATCTGACCTTGAATTTCGGGGGGTTAAAAGCCATTGACGATCTTGATTTTTGTCTGCACAAAAATGAAATTTTAAGTATTATCGGCCCGAACGGGGCAGGGAAAAGTACACTTTTTAACGTTATCTCAGGGATTTATATCGCTGATCAAGGGAAGGTGATTTATAAAGAAAAGGATATCTCTTCTTTTAAACCTTATAAAGTTGCCAAAGAAGGGATTGCAAGAACGTTTCAGAATTTAAGACTCTTTAATGGGTTGTCTGTGATTGAGAATATTAAAACAAGTAGGTTCTGCCGGACAAAATCATTTTTTCTTTCAGCGATTCTTAATTTAAGATTGAATAGAAGAGAAGAAAAAGAGACCGATAGAAAAGCAAAAAAAATATTAAGTATGTTCGGGAAAAGATTAACAGGATACAGATACAATCAGAAAGTATCCCAGCTTTCCTATGCCAATAGAAGACGCGTTGAAATTGCACGAGCAATGGCAACGGATCCTGAAATCCTGCTTTTAGATGAGCCGTCTGCCGGCATGAATCCTCAGGAGACTCTGGAAATCACGGAGTTTATAAAGGAATTACGAGACCGATTCGGATATACTATCCTTCTGATTGAACATAAATTAAATCTGGTTAAATCAGTTTCAGACAGGGTAATTGTTATCGATCACGGGAAAAAAATCTGCGAAGGTTCCTATGGCGATGTATCCAAAAACCCAATGGTGGTAGAGGCTTATCTGGGAAAGAAGGGAAAAAGTGGAAACCAAGCCGGTACTTGAACTAAGAAGTGTCAATGCCTGTTATGGTAAAATACAGGTGCTCTATAATATTAATATGACCATTCACAAAGGTGAGCTTATCTGTCTTTTAGGAGGGAATGCTTCGGGAAAATCCACGACATTGAAAACCATTTTAGGGATTGTCAGACCAAAAGATGGCGCTGTTTTTTTAAAAGGTGAAAATATCAATAAAAAGCCCACAAATTATATTATAAGAAACGGGGTATCCATTGTTCCGGAAAATCGAAGGATCTTCCCCAGAATGACAGTACTGGAAAATCTCGAAATCGGTGCTATGCACAGAAAGGATAAGGGGAAAGTAAAACGGGATATTGAAACCATGCTTGAACTTTTCCCCCGGTTGAGGCAGAGACTCAACACGTCTGGGTATGTTCCTTTCCGGCGGCGAGCAGCAGATGCTTGCCATGGCAAGAGCGCTTTTGTCAAAGCCTGAAATCCTTTTGATGGATGAGCCTTCCATGGGACTTTCGCCTGCCCTTGTGGACCAGCAATTTGAAATTATAGAGGACATTAATAAAAAAGGGACAACCATTCTCATGGTTGAACAAAACGCAAACATGGCGCTTTCTATTGCAGACCGCGGCTATGTACTTCAAACCGGTGAAATTGTATTGGATGACTCCGCTCAAAACCTTTTAAATAATCCGGGTATGCAGAAAGCATATCTGGGGGGCGAACTCTAAGGAAGGAACATGGCTAAATTAAAGGTGAGTGTTGAAAAAATTGATGGGTATTGTAACCAGCCGATGCTGGTGGGCGACTATTTTATAGTGGATGGTGGAAAAATATCAATTCCTGAAGGCAAACATATCTGTATGTGGGCCTTGCAGAGCATTATGCCGATCTTACCGTTGATGCAGCGCGATAATGGTAAAAAGGGAGACTGGACTGCAGCGGAATCAGGCCAGCTTTTTGTCTGTCCGGATCCAAAAGGAAAAGTCCATTACAGAATTGAAAGGATAAGAGACTGATGCTGGTAATTGATCTTAATAAATGTTCGGGGTGCCGACGGTGTGAAACCCATTGTTCCTTTTTCCATTCAGGGAAAACCGGACACATGGGGGCTCAGGATTAAAGTTGAGAAAATTGAGATTCTTGGGCTTGATTTTCCGGTTGTCTGCCATCAATGCAAAGAGCATTATTGTACAAAATGCCCCAAGAGCGCAATATCCATTACTGAAAGAGGCAGTATTGAAGTATCCCCAACCATTTGCGATCTTTGTGGGGCATGTGAAAAACTTTGTCCCATCGGCGCCATCGAAATTTATAACGAGATCCCTATGTCTGTGACCTTTGCGGAGGAAGTCCGCGGTGTGTTGAGGCCTGTGAAATGGGTGCCATAACACTATGACCCGGAAATACGGCAATCCATATCGCTTGCTTGGTTTAAAACGAAAACAAAAAAAATGTCACCTTCTCTTAAACGATATGAATATGCAAAACAGGGGAGTGTAAAATTAAGAGAAGACTGGTTAAAAATCAGGAGGTAAATAATATGCTTCATGGCTATGGCGGGACACATATTAAGAGTAGACTTAAGCAGTGGAAGAATTCTGCGTGAGAAAACAGATCCGGACTACATGCTTGAAGTGATCGGTGGGCGTGGGTCTTAATTCGAGACAGGCTTTATGATGAACTCGAAGCGTGATATTGAACCGCTATCATGAAGAAAACATGCTGTTGATCGGTGTGGGGCCTCTGACCGGGTCATTGTTTTCCACATCCGCCTATATCACGATTTCCGGTAAATCCCCATTAACAGGAATTCTAGGGGATTCAGCAGCCGGCGGGTTTTTAGGACCTGAAATTAAGATATGCCGGATATGACCAGCTGATTTTTACAGGCAAATCTGAAAGCTTAAGCTACGTTTATATCTGTGATGATCATGTTGAAATCAGGGATGCTATTCATTTAAAAGGTATAGATATTTTTCAGACCACGGCTATCATAAGAAAAGAGCTCAATGATAACGGGCTTCAGATAGCAGCTATTGGCCCTGCTGGAGAAAATCTTGTGAGATTTTCAACCGTGGCCTGCAATAATTCCAGGGTATGCGGTAGAACCGGGATGGGCTGCCTGTTTGGTTCAAAAAATTTAAAAGCAGTCGTTGTAAAGGGCACCGGTATGGTGTCACTTGCGAATCCCTTAAAGTTCATGGATAATTGTAAGGTCATTGACAAGCGAATTATAGAACATCCAGAGTTCCAGGATCGCCATGATCTGGGCTCAACCCTGTTAATGAAAGCCTTGAACGGCCTTGGTATTCTGCCCGTAAATCATTTTCAAAAAGGCATTGCCCCCTATGTGGATGAGATCAGCGGACAGATGCTTGCCAAAAACTATAAAGTGAAAAATAAGGGCTGCTTTAACTGCAATATAAACTGCTCCAGATACTATGTGACTAAAGAAGTTGAAAGCGAAGGCCCTGAATATGAAACCCTCTGCAGCTTTTCTTCCCGTCTGGGTAACCGGGATTTAGCGTTTGCGCTTAAAATGGGCCAGTATTTAAACAGGATGGGACTTGATTCTTTAAGCACAGGAGAAACCATTGGGTGGGCCATGGAATGTGTTGAAAAAGGGATCTTTAATAAAAACGATTTTGATGGCCTTGATTTTACCTGGGGCAATACAGATACCGTTGAAAAAATCCTTGATTTGATCATTAACCAGAAAGGAGTGGGGGCAGACTTTGCCAAGGGTACAAGATACCTGTCCCAAAAAATGGGTCGAGGGTCTGAAAAATATGCCCTCCATGTAAAAGGACTTGATATTATCTGCGGTGACCCACGAGGGATTAAAGCCTTTGGCCTTACTTATGCCATTGCATCCAGAGGTGCAGATCATTTGAGAGCGGAACCGTTTTTTGAATTGACCAACAGGTTTGACGAAGCCGAAAAAAGATTTGGCACCAGAGATGCTGCCAACCGCCTTTCAAATAACGGGAAAGCGGCGTTGGTTGAATACTCGGAACGACAGGCACTTTTAACAGATTGTATGACCATGTGTAAAAATGTGGGCCTCAGCATGGATGTAATGGATTTTGAACTTGCGGCAGAACTTTTAACATCCGGAACCGGTCTAAAATTCACAGAGGCTGCTGTCAACAAAGCTTTAAGAGGAACCATAACCAAGGACAGATTAATGAATATTGATTTCGGGATAACTGCAAAAGACGATACGCTTCCTCACAGATTCACTCAAGAACCCCTGTTAGAAGGCGCCTCTAAGAATCAGGTTGTGCCGGTTGATGACATGGTAAAAGAATATTATGCAATTAAGGGGTGGGACGAGGACGGCGTACCCAAAAAACAATGATACACAACGTACTCGGAGGGCAGACAACTTATGGCCATATTGTCGGGATTTTGATGAATGACTCAATCGTTCCGAGAATCCCCGGTGATCCCGGCCACGCTGAAACATTCCCTTTCCCAGTGATCTATGAAGTGCTTAAGGGGTTGCCTTTTGAGGATCTCATCAATATCAAAAAAGACAACATTGACATCCTCATTGACCAGGCAAAAAGGCTTCAAGAAAAAGGTGTCAGCCTGATCGCGGTAGATTGCGGCCTCTTTGGTCCTTTTCATGCAGATTTAAAAAAGCATCTAAAAATCCCGTTTGTCGGGTCTGCGCTTGATATTGTACCCCTACTTCAGCGGTTTCTGCCATTTAACCGGAAAGTAGGGATTATTACGGGTGATACGCGAATTTTAAAACAGGAGCACCTTGAAGCATCCGATATTGATCCTGAGACCGTTCTGATTGCGGGGATGGATAACAGCTCCGAATTTAAAAAGGTGGTGATTGAAAAGAATCTTGATCTTAATATTGATAAGATGCGTCAAGAATTGGTGAATGCAGCCACAAGCCTTTCAAATAAAGACCTGGGAGCCATCGTTTTGGAATGCACAAATCTTATTCCTTTCAGAATCGATCTTCAGAATACTTTAAAGGTGCCGGTTTTTGACCTTGTAACATTGATTGAATTTTTTGTATCCGGCTTCAGATCCAGAATATTTGAATCCCAGTTTATACGATAAAGATTTGAGTTAAACAATTACGAAAAATATGTTGAACTTACAAAATTTCAGAGACAACAAACATGGAAAAAATTAGTTCGTATGCGAAGGAGCTTTGCATATGACAAAAATTCTTTTGGATCGTGACCTTCTGAATCAGATATTTGATTTAATGGGGTACTGCCCTACTCTTTTATGCCGCACGAAGAATCCATGTCGAAACTAACCTGGAGATCGACCTGTTTACCCGTGTTTTTACCCATGAGCGTCAATTCTTCCAGGCTGCTGCCTTCCATAGTGCCGATCATGCGGCGATTATCGGGGTCGGCATCGTGGGTGGTAAGTGTCATCGTTCCCGGCCCTTTGAATTTACGAATGGTAAATTTGCCTTCGGCGTACTTTCGAAACTGAACTTCGACCCAACTGAGTTTGAAGGTTCCGGTTTTAGCGGCGGCAATGCGGCCCTTGCTGTAGTTGGTGACCCAAATTTCGTCCCATTGGTCGCCTCCCGTCAGGGCGATCATGAAATTGGCCATAGTCTTTGGGTTGCATAATCCCGATAGATAAGTACCTTTCTCGCCTTTGGTACCGGAAAATTCACCGGACACGTCACCGGTCGTTTTCACGATCACCGAGCGCACCACATGGGCCTGGGAGCCAAGTGCCGGCCCGTAGGGCCCCAAGGGTGGTTCATCGGACTTCTTTTGTGCAGTTGATGCTTCGAGGCTACCTAATGCAACCAGAAAAATAACAGCGCCCAGTAAAAACAAATAACGATACAATGATCTTATTCCCATGACCTGGTCTCCTTTGATGTAATTTCGGGCGAAGGGAGGAGCTTCAACCGCCTTGCCCCGTTTTTGAGAGAGATTGATATTGTATTCAAATCCGCCGACATTATCGGTATGGCCGACAACGTATAACTTTAGCGTGGGATTTTGCTGAAACAGCTTCTCGATCTCCACCAATGCTTCTTTTGATTCCGGCTTTATCACACTGCTGCCCGTATCAAAATAGGTTGTTATTCAACAGGTGGAGCATTATAAAACGATTCATGAAAATGAATTAAAAGACCTCAAAGCCATAAGAGCCCAGATGAAAACCGATAACCGTGACAGTCCTCACTTGTCATACTGGCTAATGGCGGTACGGTTTGGGGCGTTGATAAATGAGGCTCATTTGAAATGGTCAATCGAAACGCTCGCCCAGATGGCGGATATGGTCGAAGCGAACGAAGGAAAAGATGGCCGATAGCGTAACATTGACAACGGGTCGTATCTCAAAACAATTGCTGAGACTATCCAGCCCCATTATGCTGGGGATGCTGGCGTTTACGCTCTATCTGTTAACCGACCTTTGGTTTGTTGGAAGGCTCGGGCCGGATGCCGTTGCCGCACTCTCTATTTCCAGCAATATATTCTTTGTTCATTTAGGGCTGTCATTTATTATCGGAACCGGCGCCATGGCCTTGATCGCCCAGGCATTTGGTGCCGGAAAACATTCCCGAGCGGCGAATATATTTGAGCAAAGCCTGCTTCTATCCCTGATTACAGGCATGGTAGCAGCCGTTACGGGCTGGGTTATCGCCGAACCCTATATCCGTTTTTTCGGCGGAAAGGGCATGACGCTTATTTGGGGCGCCGAATATTTTAGAATATACTCGGTGTCCCTCCTTTTTTTACTGCTACTCCACGTGTTTAGTGCCTGCTATCGCGGCATGGGCGATACCAAAACATCCATGTTCATTATGCTCCAATCGCTGCTAATCAATATTGTTCTGGATCCGGTGCTGATATTCGGCCTGGCTGGGTTTCCGGCATTAGGCGTTAAGGGGGCAGCCCTGGCATCACTAATCTCTCAAATCTATGGTGTCCTGATTTATATTTACCTTGTTTTCATCAAGAGACAGCATATCCATTTAAAAGGCCCCTGGCGTTTGAATCTGAACGTCATCAAACAGAGCCTGAAGATCGGGATACCCTCCGGCCTGGCCTACTTCCTTATGACTGCCAACCTGATGATCACCTACCGCGTCGTCAGCCCTTACGGCACTCAAGCCTTGGCCGCTTTAGGGATTGGTTTTCGGATCATCCAGGCTATCTATCTGCCAACGGTCGCCATTTCCGAGGCCATGGCGGCCATGGTGGGGCAAAACTTTGGTGCCAACAATTATGGGCGGGTCGTCAGTACATTCTGGACGGGATGGCGCATCAGCGCATTGATCATGGTCGCCGGCACCATCATCTGCTGGTTGTTTCCATCTTATTTAATTCAAATTTTCAGCCAAAACCATGAAGTCAACCATTACGGCGTCATCTATCTTAGGATCATGTCTCTCTCCAATTGGGTGGTCGGCACGATTTTAACGGTTTCGGCTGTATTCCAGGGCCTGGGCAAGACCTACCCGATTCTGATCTGTGCCCTGGCAGATAATCTCCTTTTTGCTGCCATTATTTTTACCCTGCCGATTTATTTTGGTTGGGGATATGATTCGGTTTGGTGGATAAAAATAATGACCGCATTGGTGGAGATGGCTTTGTGTGGGGCTTGGTTGAGATACCATTTTAATCGAGTCAAAAGGGGGCCGGATTAATTCTGCAAATTGGAGGACGAGCTTCCAATTTGCAGAATTAGCTTGATTTTCTGTAGATCGGTAGTTACGATCCAATCATGATTGATTACATACATAGAAGTGACACTAAAAAAATAAGGCACAAGCTCACCACTATGCCCGCCGTCGCCATCCTTGGCCCCCGGCAGTGTGGCAAAACGACGCTCGCCCAAGCCATTATCAGGGAAATGGATCATGCGATCTACCTGGATCTTGAACGACGGGCGGATCTAAACAAGCTCAGAGATCCCGACGCTTTTTTTAGCCTTAACTCGGATAAATTGATTTGCCTTGATGAGATCCAAAGAGTGCCCGAGCTGTTTGCTGAAATGCGTTCACAAATAGACAGGGTCGGTAAAAACGGTCAGTTTCTGGTTCTGGGTTCCGCGTCGCCGCATCTGATCAAACAAACTTCCGAATCTTTGGCGGGTAGAATCTCTTTTATTGAACTGGCGCCCTTTTCGCAGCTGGAAATCGCCAAGGTTTACGACGCTGAGAAAATGCGAAATTTATGGTTAAGAGGTGGTTTTCCCCGCAGTTTTCTGGCCAAAAATGATCGCTTAAGCTTTGAATGGCGCGAGGATTTCATCCGCACCTTTCTAGAACGAGATATCCCGCAATTGGGATTTAATTTACCTGCACCGCAACTTGAACGGTTCTGGCAGATGTGCGCTCACATTCATGGTCAACTGCTGAATCGTTCCGCTTTGGGAAGTTCTCTTGGCGTCAGCCACCATACGATCAATTCATATTTAGGAATATTGGAACAAACTTACCTTTTACGTGTGTTGCCACCCTATCATGCCAATTTGAAAAAACGGCTCGTAAAATCGCCTAAAGTCATGCTCAGGGATACAGGTCTCTTGCATACATTATTGGGAATTGAAACCCACAACGATCTTTTGGGACATCCGGTTTACGGATCTTCATGGGAAGGGTTTGTCATGGAGAATATCATTGCAACCCATCCGCAATGGACACCCCATTTCTATCGTAGCGCCTCCGGTGCCGAAATCGATTTAATAATGGAAAAGGGCTTGCGACGGGTTGCTTTTGAAATCAAGGCGTCAACCGCTCCCGAAGTCAACCGAAACTTCTGGACCTCATTGAAGGATCTGGATATCACCGAAGCATGGATCATAGCACCGGTTGAGGCGATGTACCCCTATAAAAATGGTGTAAATGTCATTTCACCATGGCAGGTCGCAGAGGTTATGCGCTAAATTGTTTATTCCTTAAGGTGCAACCACTGGATGTTCAAAAATGCATTGGACCAACCATTTCCCCAGCCCTTGGCCCCAAAAGTCTTCCTTAATGATCATGTTGGCTAATCCTTTTTATCCATCCTTAAAGAATCAACTGACAAATAACTATTTATTGTATTTTTTCAACAGCAGAATAAACCCGCCATAACCAATCGTCAGCAGAACCGTTACTGTTAAAAGATGCTTGCATAATAATGCGTCTTCCATCTTTGAGAAGACTCCAGCGGGACAAGAGATGGCATCCCTCAAGTCCTGATACCGTTTGTGCCTACTGCTTAACCAACTCCACCCGGCGATTGAGCTGACGGCCCTCATCGGTATCATTGGGTGCCTTGGGCGCCAACATCGCCCACCCCATGGGCTTTTAGCACCTTGGGATCCACGCCATGGTCTTTCACCAGGGCGTCCACCACCGCCTTGCCTCGTTTTTGAGAGAGATTGATATTGTATTCAAATCCGCCGACATTATCGGTATGGCCGACAACGTATAACTTTAGCGTGGGATTTTGCTGAAACAGCTTCTCGATCTCCACCAATGCTTCTTTTGATTCCGGCTTTATCACACTGCTGCCCGTATCAAAATAGATCCCGTATAGAGAAAAAGAGCCTTTTGCGTTTAACTCTGCGGCCATCTTTTCCGCCGGGACCACCACCATCTTTTTTTCCATCGCTTCCATTTCAATCACATCCAGCAGAACAAGGGTGCGGGAAGCGGTCTCTTCAAAATGATCGAATGTCTCTTGGGCCACAAAAATAGAGATGTAGGCCTCTTTCTCTCCCGTGATTTTAGCGGATAAATATCTCATTTCAACGGGAAAGGTAAACGCACGTTCCGTCACTTTGCTAATATTTTTCAAATTTGCTTGCGGTGAATAGAGAATTTTCTGAACCAGCACCTGCCCCTCTTTTTTGCCGCACTCGCTTTGCTCGCAGGAAAAGAGGATCTCAACGTTGTCCCTCTTTAATTCGTTCTGATAGTTTCGAAATACCTCCAGGGTCGATCTCTTATCGGGCGCCACATAGATGATACGGGTATGTTCCCCTTCAACCTTCATTTTCTTTTCCAACTCCGGCTCCCAGGTTTTGGGAGCCGATAGCGGCAGCAGAAAATCACTGTACTTTTTGTGCGCATAGCCGATGATAAAAGAGCCTTCATAGCGGCTGATTAATGGGTTGTCCTGGCTGTTATCGACATCGCGGGTCACCTCTTTTGCAACCCCGGAGATTGATGTCATGCTAAGGAAGCCGGCAACAAGTATCACTATCCAAATCCATTTTGACTCTAAAAAATATCGACGATGATGGTTCATTTTTACCTCCGAATGTGTGCGATAAAACAGGGTAATACAATGCAAGCTAAGAAAACCCCACGCCGTTTACTTCAACGCCGCTTCAAGATTGGCCATTGCCTTTGCACTCGCAATGTTCAGTTTGTCTCTGTTTTTATTGATGTTTCCGGCCCCAAGGGTCATGTAATAATCGCCATATAAAATATGAATTCCGGGAGGGGCAATAAATGCATCATCACCCGTTCCATTAATTATTTCTCCATCTGGAAAAGCCTTCTTGATCGCGCTGAACATCGTTTGGGTGCTTTGCCCGGAAGCGAAAATTTTGGGCGAAATGAACGCGTTCTGGGTCAGACTAATCTGAAAAAAGACAAAGGAGTTCTCATCCACCGTTTCATAAAAGCATATCTTCTGGCCAACCATTTCCTGATCGCTATATTTGCCCTCTTTGAATACCACCCCCATGATCTCTTCGGCTTCCGCTTGGGTGATCAGCTCGCAGGGCTCAATTAGTTTGTTGCTGCTCTTTTGGGCGGGTTTTTTTTGATCGGCGGCGTTGGAGTTTGTTTCACTGCTACAGCCTGTTGTCATAAAAATTAAAACCGCCAGAAAGAGTACCGTCAAATTCTTTCGATCTGCCATTATTATTGACTCCTGTTTAATTGGTTTCTACCGGGAGATTGCTTCGTCGTTCCTTTTCGCTATGACGTGATTTATCGTTTCTCCTCGCAGTAACGCCCGGTTGGTTTGTAGGGGCATGACATGCCGTGCTCCTACAGGGTTCGTCGCGAAACAAAAGCCCCTTTCGCACCCATAAAAAGATAGCGCCTCGCTCACATACAGATGATGGCAACGTTGCCATTTTTTGATTTCACCGGAAAACATAGCGTTTCATCCAACATATTCATCGGCACCGATATCACAGCCTGACACCTTAGGAATACCGGGCCTTTGGTCGCCGTCGATGTCGTCATACGGAGCTACACGTAGGTAGTACGGCGTCGAATAGAATCCACACAAGGCTGTATCAATGGCCGGTGAGTCGGCATTCAAATGATAAGTGCTATTTAACCGGGGGTCGATATTGATATTGTGGCCGTTGTCGTTATAAGTCCCAGAATAGTTTTGCGAGTTGTAAATCTCTCCAATAATCGAATAACGGGCGTTCACCGTGGTACTCCCGGGCGAGCCCTGAAAAATATCTACATCTCTTGGTGTGCCCTGACAGGTATTCCCCCATACAATGGAATTGGTAATATCCACCGTAGTTTGTCCTGAGCTTGATGATACAGCATTTATGCCGCCGCCTAGGTCAAGGCCGATAGAACGATTGCCCGCAAGGGTAACGTTTGTCAATGACAGATTGAGCGACGAATTGTTGATGGCAAGCAAGTTTAGCGCTGCCCCTTTTGTTGCCTCATTATTAAACAACAAACAATTTTCCAAAACGATTGTTTGCCCCGATCCACCCGATGCAGTTGCATCTATTCCACCACCGGGCCAGAGTGATACTGCCGGTTGATACGCATTCTTAAAGACAGAGTTCTGAATTGTCACATCAATGGCCCCAGCGGTATCACTGTAAAGGCTTATTCCACTTCCAGCAAATCCATCGATGATAGATCGATTCATACTGAATATGAGTGTACCCCCTAATGCTTTAAGAGCTATCCCGTTCCGATGCGTATCATCCACGCCTTTGAAGGTTAGGCAATATATGTTCACTGTGGAAGCGGCACTTGTTCCAATTATAGAGCTATTGCTGTTAGGTCGTAATACCGTTAGATTTGCATTGCAATCTTGAGCGGAAAAGTCGTCGTTCCAGCCGCCTTGCAGCGTAAGCCCCGCTACTGAATAGTCAATTTCAATCCTCTCGGTATAGTTGCCAACGGTAATTTTAACCACGTTGGTTCCGGGCCCGGCATTAGTAACCCCTTGCTCTACTGTTTTACAAGGAGCCAAAAGAGCGCCGCAACTGCCACTATCTGTCCCGGAGGAACCGTTGACATGGAAATCTGCAGCATGGGTCAACGGTGAAAAGATAAAAAGAGCGAAAATAGCAATGAACGTAGTAGTCTTTTTCATAATCGCCTTTCGATAAAGATGATATTAGGATCTACACCAAAAGGTTTCTTGGCGATTTTTTTTTATGAGAAAGGTATCTTTTGTTTTTCACATAAGAAAAATGATTACCCCGTCCATCAAAGCTATATCGCCACAATTGTTTCAATGCAGGTGTGGAACACGACGTCATTTTCGTCCTCCAATGTTAAGGTAAAGACATAGGTTTCACCTTGCTGAAATATAGTGGCGTTGTATGGCGGGGTGTCAATCAAGTCTGTTCGAGAGCCACTGGGATTTGCAAAAGGTTGAATATAACCCAAAATATTTTCCACACCCGGCCCGGCAATAACCAAATGGGTTTGATCAATATTCGGGCAATTCGACCACGAATACGTGGCGGAAAAGGTGTTTGCAACCGAATTGACCTCAAGATCCGCGATTTGACACTCGCAGGTTGGTGGTGTCGTGCTAGTCTGTGCGTGGGCGGGAAGAATTACCATATCAATGACCGGTTGGGTCCATTTCCGCGGCAATCCAGCCACTCCGACGGCAAGACCGGTTCCCAGGGCGATTTTCTTTAACGCCGCCCGGCGGCCTTTTTTGATATCCACTATCTTGGTGGTTTTCTGGCACGGATCGTACTCTTTCATCTTTATTTTCTCCTTTTTATTCGCATCTGCTCTGATGATATGTTGAATCCTTGAGATGGCAACGTTGGTTTTGGGCGAGTCGACCACCATAAACGCCATGCCACCATAAACATCATGCCATCAGATTCATCCGCGAATCGATGGCTTCTCCAAAAAAATTTATTATATCAGGAAATGGGTTACAGATAGATTACGGATAGGAAAAATGATGTGTTGTTCTCAGTTTAGCAGCGTTTTGTAAACGGTTTGGGTCGACTGGGATGGCGCCCGGTCTGATACCTGGGAGAGCATTTTTTTGCAGCGATCGTAGACCTTCAGCGCTTCTGAATGTTGTCCCTGGTTGGCATGACAAACCATCAGACGCTGGTAAAACGTCTCGGTTAGGGGCTCTTTATCAAGCCCCTGCCGATAACAGGCGATGGCGTGTTCCCATTGACCATCGGCCGCCCAGTCGTCGCCCAGTTGCGTTATCAAATTCTGGAAACGGTGGCTAAATCGCTCTCTTTGGGAAATAAAGCAAGCGGCCCAGGATTCATCGCTTAAAAAGGGGCCCTGGTATATTGCTATGGCCTGCCGGGCAAGGCGGATGCGTTTTTGGGTTTCAGCACTTTTTGGCAGGCTTGGTCCGATTGCGTCCAGTTGGTTAACCATCTGATCAAAGGCGTGGGTATCGATCCGAATATACTGACTGTCCAGCGAAACCCGGCCACCCGTGAAGAGGATCGCCTGGGGATATTGGATCAGTTTACGCAAACGATGCAGGGTGGTGGCAAAGGCCTGATGGGCTTTATCGCCATCGGCATGGGGCCAAAGTTCATCGGTAATCCGCGCTTCGTTAACATTTTGGCCACCCAACGCGACAATCATTTTCAACAGATCCAACGGTTTTTGCTGGGCTTTGCGGGAAAACCGAACCGGTTGGTCATCGACAACCAGATTGAAACGACCGAAGGCTTGAATCTGTATGGGCCAGGGCCAGTTGTCCAGGTGCAAGGGTGGCGGATCGCAGGTCAGATGCCGAGTTTGGATAATTTTACGAGCGTAATCAACTTCGATGTTATTTTCCAGGGCCGTCACACATAGTTTTGCGGTTGCGGCCGGATGGTCCAGGAAAAGGGGCAACAAGCCGATCTTTTGACCGTAGGCAAACCCTTTTTGAAGTCCTTTTAAACCCTGATCGGTTTGCCCTTGTTCCAAGGTGAAATAGGCTTTTGCAAGTAAGTAATAGAGCCGGGAGATAGATACATGATGCCGACGGATCAATTCATCGGCCTTTTCCAATTGAGCCTCCGTCTTTTGGGGGTGGCCGGATGCGTGTAATATGAAACCGTAAAGAATATGAGCATCACATGCGATCACCGGTATCCCTAATTTCCGGGCCATACCGAGGGCTGTCTCAGCATGGATGCGCGCCTTATTCAATTCGCCCACAGCCAGTGCCGTTCGTGCTTTCATAAAATAGTAGAAGGTTTTATCATATGAATTGGAAGACTCAATAAATCCACCCAGATCGTGGAGGTGCTTTTGGACCAATTCAATTTCGTTGGTATTCAGTAAATCGGCGATGTAATACATTGTCAGGCCAACTTCATATAGCAGAATACCGGTTTCACGTCCCAGTTTAAGCCCTTCTGTCACGGCCTGACGGCATCGATCATGATCCCCCGTCAACACATAAAAGATAGCCTCGATTACTTTGACCGCGAGCCGGACATAGGGGGTAACAAAGGGGAGTTCGAGCAGTTTTTCAGCCTCGATCCTTGTTTTTTCCGCTTTTGCGATTTCGGCGGTACCCATGAAATAGTGGAGCAGGAGCATACAGAGCATGTGGGCCGTTTTATTGGCGGTAAGCGCATCACGGGGCGGCTGGAGAGCTCGCTTGAGCCACGTATCAAAATCAGGGTGTTGCGGCTGTCGGAAGGTAAGCGCCCTTAACATTGAACAGGCCACCTGGGTCTGAATTTCAGGTTCGTCCAGTTTTTGATACGAATCCGTTAAATGGTCAAACTCGGAGAGCCATTCATCCATGGCACTCAGATCTTCCACCTGAAACTCAATGGCATCGATGATTCCCGCCCATGCCACTAACATACCAACCGGATCATTGCCGGATTTGAAAAGATGATACGCCGCTTCAAGAGATTGGCGGCTTGCAGCCGGATCCATAAAAAGATTGGCGACCCCCTGCCAATACAACAGCCAGGGCGTGCGTTGAATCCATTTTTCGGGGAAGTGCCCCAACCAGATGTTTAAAAGGCTAAAACGGCCCTGGGAGAGTATCAGGGGGGCGTGATTCATTGTTAAAACAGCGAGCCTTTCCCAGTCCGCGGTACGGATGGACAGCTCGGCGGCGGCTTCGATGGCGCCCTCTTTTTCCAGCAGGGCGGCGGTTTTACGCTGCAGATTGATGAAGTTTTTCCGTGGCAGCGTTGCTTCAGCCTTCTTATTTAAAAATTCTTTGAACAGCGGGTGATATTGATAGGTCGCAGCCTTGCCGCTATGCCGGGTAATAAAATAATTTTCCCTGCTCAGGCGAGATAAAATCCCCGGGGCACCGGCAACGCCGGTGAGCGCTTTGGCCAGGTGGCTGCTGACGGTGGGGCCCAAAGCGGTTATAAGGAGAAAATCCTGAATATTTTTGGGTAGTTGATCTAAAACTTCCGTGGCAAAGTAATCAAACACCACCTCAGGCGTTTCCAGGTCTTTGGCCGATATCGTTGATCGGCGTAAATGGCCGGTTTCCATCATCAACATCAGACCGGCGGCCCAGCCTTCAGAACGTTGGTGCAGGATTTTGGCCGTCTTTTGGGGCAGCTTTTTGCCCAGATGCAGTCGGGCAATATTTTCGGTTTCGCCGAGGGTTAATCGCAGATCTCGGTAATCCACAATCCGCATTTGGCGATTGGCCTGCAATCGAGCCAAAAGCGGCGGGGGATGATTGCGGCTGATCAAAATGACGTTGGTCCTCTCCGGCAAAAGCGACAGGCTACTCACCAGCAGCTTTAATGGCGCTGAATCGTCAGGTAGTTCCTGGAGATTATCCAAAACAACCAGACCGGGACTTTTCACCCGTTGGTAAAGCTTTTCAAAAAACCGCAAGGTAAATACATCCAGGCCGGGGAGGTATTCCGGCGTCAGCAGCGGCAAAGATTTTTTGTATCGGGGAGCGACCTTTTTCGCGGCGAGCCCCAAATAGTAAAAAAAAGTGGCCGGGTCAGCATCACCGGGATCCACCTGATACCAGAGGCAAGAAAGCGCCCGGCTTTGGACATAACTGCTTACCAGCGTCGTTTTTCCACAACCACCGGGACCGGTGACCCAGATAAGTGGTTTTCGGCAAGATTGATCGATTCGTTTAAAAAGCCTGGTTCGGTGGTAAATCCGGGTGAGGCTGGGTAGCGTCACCTTGGCGAAAGATGCAGACTGCTTTTTCATTTTTCCAAACCTGTAACCATCCATGAATTAAGGCATAATTATGGTCACCCACCAGGTATTCCAACTTTTTTACGATAACCGGGCTTAGAAGTTTATAGGCGGTATACGGTAATCTTTTTCACTAATGGGTTATCCGTAGTAAATTCTTGTTTTCTTAAGATAAATGGGGATGGTTTTTTTTGCAAGCGTGATATTTTTTCCTCAAAATGTAAACCGATTGGTCATTTGGGCGTCTAAACAAATAAAAACAAACAACGAAAAGGCACCCATAAACAATTATTTGCAGCAAGATTTTATTAAAATAAAGGGGGTTGAGATGAAAAAAACACGAATCATAGCCATGGGAATCATCGCCATCCTTGGATTGGCCCTCATCGCTCCTTCCGCCAACGCCGGATCAAGGCATCGCCGCAATCGCCATATGTTGCAAGGGGCGGCCATCGGAATTGGGGCTTTAATGATCGGCAAAGCCCTGCACGATCATGCCCGCCGGCCACCGTTGGAAGCGCGGTTGCCGTATCATCGTTACGAACCGCCACCACCGGCTTATCACGGACACTGGGAAGTTCGCCAAGTATGGGTACCCCCCACGTATAGACAAGTCTGGAATCCAGGCCACTACAATCAACGCAATCGCTGGATACCGGGTCGCTATATTGAAATGGTCGATCGTCCGGGATACTGGGATGAAAAGCGCGTTTGGGTGGCAGCGCAATAGAACCGATATAAAGGTATCGCCCCCTAACCTATCAAGCCCCTCCCATAAAGGGATCGTTTTTCCAAGGAAGGACGATCCCTTTTCCTGTCGCATCCCTTATTCCTTTTCGAATGTGGCTTGCAAATCCGGGTCGCATCCTTTAAATTTCGTGCCGATGACACTATACTCAAGTTTTAACCACGCAGTCCGGCCGCATTAAAACAGTACGGCCGTATTAAAAATAGGATTAAATATGCGACTTGGAATTATCGGGCGGACCGGTGCCGGGAGACAGGCTGTTTTTGAAGCATTAACCGGTATCGAAGTACCTTCAGGAGAGAGAAATCAGGATCATGTGGGAACCATTCGTGTCCCGGACGAGCGCGTCGATCACCTGAGTGAATTGTACAATCCGCGCAAAACCGCTTATGCGAGGGTGGAATATTTTCTGCCCGGCATGGGAACCCAGGAAGAGAGCGGGCGAAAAGAGGACGATGTCTCGGGGAGCTGGACAAGCATTCGGAATTGCGATGCCTTGATCCACGTTTTGCGAAACTTCACCCTTTACGGCATGGACGCGCCAGTACCGAATCGAGATTTAAACGCCCTGGATGAAGAGATGATTCTCGCCGACCTGATGGTGGTGGAAAAGCGCCTGGAAAGGTTGAAAAAGGACCAAAAAAGAGGGAAAAAACCCAATCCCGAAGAAATCGAACTGTTGTCGCGATGTCAGTCCAGCCTGGAGCAGGAAATTCCCCTGCGCGAAGAACCGGAGCTTGTGTCTGCGCCATCGCTAAAAGGATTTGCCTTTTTAACGGCCAAACCGGTACTGGTCTTGTTCAACAATTCCGATGAAGACCCGGGACTTCCCGATCTTCCGGAAGCGATGACCAAAGAGAAGTGCCTGGCGATTCGAGGCCAATTGGAACGGGAACTTTCCCAAATGGATGAAGATGAAGCCGATCTGTTTTTCAAAGAATTCCAGATTGAAGAAACCGCCGCCGATCGGGTCATCCAGCAGTCGTACGCCATTGTGGGGTTAATCTCCTTTTTCACCGTTGGCGAAGACGAGGTAAAAGCCTGGACGATCAAAAAAGAAACACCAGCGGTTGAGGCGGCGGGTGCCATTCATTCAGATATACAAAAAGGTTTTATTCGGGCGGAGGTGCTGGCGTATGATGATTTGAAGCAAACCGGCGCCCATAAGGAAGCCCGAAAACAGGGGCTGGTTCGTCTGGAAGGAAAAACCTATCTGGTTCAAGACGGCGATATTATCAATTTCAGGTTCAACGTGTAGTCGTGGGGCGATTGACCCATCAGGCTCGAATGGCATTAAATATCTCTTAATCAAGCGGATATCGATCAGGAATAGATGAAAAAAGCGCTCACCGGGGTTATTCTGGCCGGCGGATTAAATACGCGCCTTCCCGGCCAAAACAAGGCGTTCATACGATTGGCGGGCCTGACCATTATCGACCGGCTCTACCAAATGTTTTCCGATTTGTTCGAAGAGGTGATGATTGTCGCCAACGAGCCGGTTTTGTTTGCCGATTTCGATTGCCTGATTGCCGCTGACCTGTTTTCCATTCGAGCATCCTTGACGGGAATTCATACGGGCCTGTTTTACGCACGGCACGATAACATCTTCGTATGTGCCTGTGATACCCCTTTTTTGAAATCAAAATTGATTGAAACCGTTGTTGACGCTCATTTGCCATCGGCCGGAGCAACCATGCCGGCCACCTCGGCCGGGTTGGAGCCGATGTGTGCCGTCTATGCAAAAAAATACCTGCCCCTGGTGGAAAGTCATGTCAAGCGTGATCAAATGAAAATCCAGCGGGTTTTCGGCAAGAAGCGGATTCACCCCGTGTCCGAAAAGCGGCTTCGCCGGGTGGACCCCGATCTGATCTCCTTTTTCAATATCAATTGTCCGGCCGATATGGATACGGCCAAACAGATGATCGCAACCATGATGGCTTCGTAATCCGCCTGTGGCGGACTGCGTTGCGCTTCATCCCGTCGTGATTGCGGCGTACGATAAGTACGCCTCATCACACGGGATTCGCGACGCCTTGAACTTGACCTTTATACTTTGCCATCCCTTTTGATGTTTTTTACGATTTCATCAACCATAATCTTGAATAAATGAGGGTAATATGAACCTTGAAAAAATGATTCAACAAATTAAGCAACGCCCCGACGCCGACCAAATGGGGATGATCCTTTGTCATTGCGGCATTGTTCGCGGCACCGACCGGGATGGTCGCGGCGTTTCCGGAATACGGATTTCCGTGGATCATGAAAAATTGGAGGCGGTGGTTTCCAAGAATAAGCAACTGCCCGGAATCGTGGAGATTTTAGTGGAAATTGACGAGGACCGGGATTTATCCGTGGGTGACGAGGTGATGTACCTGGTGGTGGCCGGTGATATTCGTGAGCACGTGATTGCCGCCTTGACCGAAACCTTAAACGCTGTTAAATCAACGGTGACTCGAAAACAACAATTCTATGTCTAATCGCGGTGTTTAGTCCACGACCTTCCTGATCGTTTGGTAGTGGTATAGCGTGGCTGAAAAAGAATGCGGGCGATATGATTACAGGCGAGTTAACATAAAAATTTCGGGTGAAAAAGGGGGGCGCAAAATGATGATAGATCCACAAAAACGATATGACCGAAACCCAATTGGATTTCTGTCGGTCGGATTTATATCGGCCAAATTTATATCAGCCAGATTTATATCAGTTGGGGTTGTATTGTTGATTGCATTATTTATGGGGGCCGGCCTGTCGGGTTGCGGCGGTGACGGGGATGATCCGCCGGATTATAAATCGCTTCTAAAAGAAGCCAGCCGATACGTTGGCGACATGGAGCAAAAAAACGCCAAACTGACTGCCAAGCTAAAAGACCTGACGAGTAAGGTTGAGGTAGCGGGCGACGACACACCGGTTGAAACCAGCGATGGGTCCGTTGATCTGTTAACGGCTGAGAATGAGACTTTGGTGCAAGAAAAAGAAGCGCTGGTGGCTGAAATCGCCGCGCTTAAATCCAAAGAAGCGCTGACGGTGACAAAAAAAATGGCCGGGTTGGAAGCGAAGAATAAGTCTTTATTCGAAAAAAAGGCCGTTTATGAAGAAGAAATTGCCAAACTGAGGAAAAAAATCAAAACCAACGAAGGATTGGCAGAGAGTGTTAAGGCGATGGAAACGGCCAACGATAACCTGACCGGGCAGAAAGCGGCCCTCGAAAAGGAGATAGCCGAATTGCGTGCGAAATTGGGCGAGGCCGCCGAGCTCGCCCGGAAAGTGGAAACCCTGGAAAACGAGAATAAAACCCTTTCGGATCTCAATACAGCCATTAAATCAAGGATGGCAGAGATCCAAAAAATCATGTCGAATGATAAAAAATAGAAGAAGCCAAATTTTAACCATATTTTAGCGATATCAATAACTTTATAAGTAGAGGAGGTATGCTATGCGTTTGATTTTGTTGGGCGGCCCGGGGGCCGGTAAGGGAACACAGGCCAATAATATTAAAGATAAGTTCCAAATTCCCCAAATCTCCACCGGCGACATGCTCCGGGCGGCGGTTAAAGCGGGCACCGAGATGGGCAAAGAAGCCAAAAAATTTATGGATGCCGGCCAGTTGGTCACCGATGAGGTTATTATCGGATTGGTCAAGGAGCGGATCACAGAGGCCGATTGCGAGAAAGGGTTTCTCTTTGACGGATTTCCCCGAACCATTCCCCAGGCCGATGCCATGAAAGCAGCAGGCGTTCAAATTGATGCCGTGGTGGATATCGATGTCCCCGACGATGAAATCATCAAACGCATGGCCGGGCGCCGGGCGCACCTGGCCAGTGGCCGGACCTATCATGTTGTTTTCAATCCCCCCAAGGAAGAGGGCAAGGATGATGTGACCGGAGAACCTCTGGTCCAGCGAGATGATGATAAAGAAGAGACCGTAAAAAAACGTCTGGAAGTCTATCATGATCAAACCGAACCATTGATTGGTTATTACAAAAGCTGGGAAGAATCCGCCGCTGCCGGGGCACCGAAGTATATAAAAATTGAGGGCGTCGGCAAGGTCGACGAAATTCGGGACAGTATTTACAGCGCTTTGGATGCGTTGTAACCATTTTCACCTGTAGATAACACTAAACAGGCCGCTTAATTTGATGCCAGGCGGCCTGTTTTTTCATTCCTTGCAAGATTGCTCTGTCGCCCCTTTCATCCATTATCAAGCAACGTCTTTTACTAATCCGATGATCCAAAGTGTGGTGATGTGCCGTGTGTGGTGTGCATTGGTTGTACCTATCCCACCATAGCTGCCATGCCTTGGCTTTGCGGGTTAAAGGTTTTCGAGGATATGTTGCGCGGATAACAAGTCGTTTATGCGAATCATGACTCAAAGGGTATGGATATGAAAATAGAGAGGTTGCTTGCCATAACCGTATTACTTTTAAACCGAAGGCGTGTCGCGGCAAGGGAACTTGCTGAAAAGTTTGAGGTGTCGGTGAGGACGATTTATCGTGATATTCAGGCGCTCAACGGCGCCGGCATCCCTGTTATATCCTATCAAGGGTACGAAGGTGGTTTGTGTATCCCTGATAATTATAAACTAAGCCGGCAATTATTGACTTTCGATGATATGGTTTCAATCCTCACGACATTGAAAGGGGTGAACAGGACCCTTAATAACGATGACATCGATCGGGTGATAGAAAAAATTGTTGCACTCATCCCTGATGACAAAGAGGCCTTATACCGAAAACATTCCGACTCATTTATTATTGATATCTCGGGCTGGAGTATGGGCGGCAGGCATGTGCAGACCATGCAGTTTATCCATGCTGCCGTGAGCCGCTCAGTTCTTATTGTGTTTGATTACACCAGCGCGGATGGTGAAGAAAGCCGGCGGACGGTTGAGCCGCACACCCTCATTTACAAGGGGTTTAATTGGTACTTGCTCGCTTTTTGCAGGCTTCGTGATGATTTTAGGTTATTTCGCCTCTCGAGAATTCGCAACTATCGCGATGAATCAGAGCGATTTTTACGGCGCAAGGTCGACCCGATTGCTCTTGTGGGCAAACAAGAGCATCGGCCTTCCGTGGATCTGGTGCTGAAATTTAAGAAAAAAGTAAAAATACGGGTTGAAGAGATTTTTAACGAAGATCAGTTACAAACGAAGCCTGATGGTACGATGATCGCCACGATTTCAATTCCCGAGGATAAATGGGTACTCTCGTTTTTGTTAAGTTTTGGTAGCGAGGTGGAGGTGGTTTCTCCCCTAAGATGGCGCAAGGCAATTTATAAAAAAAGTAAAGAAATAAAAAAAATATATAGCAACCTGACATAATGGTGTCACAGGCCTGGTTTAGAGTGTTGTGATCGTTGGGGAATGAGTCCTCATCATCACGTAAACACGAAGGAGTGACCATCATGAAAAGGGTAAATGTTGAAAGTTTCTCAGTCCAGGGTATATCCGTTAGAACAACCAATGCTGACGAGATGATTCCGGAAAAGGCCAAAATCGGTCATTTGTGGCAGGAATTTTTTACAAAATGCGAACAAGTCGGTATTGTCCCGGGTCAGGGGTATGGTGTATATTCTAATTTTGCTTCTGATTGGCATGGGGCATTCGATGTCACCGCCGGTGTTAAGGGCGAATTTAACGCCGAAGAAAAAACAGAAATAACGGTTCCCTCAGGCACCTATCTTCGATTTGAAAAAAGCGGCCCGCTTCCTGAAACCGTACAACGGATGTGGCAGGATATCTGGCAATATTTTCAAGATGATGATGCCCCTGAGAGATCATATATATGTGATTTTGAAGCGTATATCGGTACAGATACGGCTGCCGTCTATATTGGTATCAAAGACCATGGCTGATCTTCATTTGATTATTCTCCAGACTTGACAGCGATGGGATCGCTTGAAATACTCCAGCCAAGCCAGTGAGGGTAACCCGTTAGAATAACCCGTTAGAATAAATAGGGATGACAAACATGGGGAGAATAATCATGCGGATTAAAATGAACTCATTGATAGTGGGCTGGGGTGTTATTAGCATGATCCTGGCGGTGGCTTTTTCAATGGCGTTTGCCGGCTCGGAACCAAATATCAAATATGGATTGTGGGAGGTCACTGTCAAAATTGAAATGGCGGGGATGCCCATGCAAATGCCGGCCATAACCAATACCCAGTGCATTACCAAAGAAAACGCCGTGCCTGACAGTTCACAGCCGAACCAGGATTGCAAAATGGTGGATCAAAAGTTTACCGGTGATACGGCGACCTGGCGAATGGAGTGTAATACCGAGCAAGGCAAAGCCGAGGCCGTGGGTGAGATTGTCTACTCAGGAGACACCTTTAACGGCACCCTTGAGATGAGCGTGCAGGGGATGGCGATGACCCAGAAGCTGAGTGGGACACGTCTTGGAGATTGTAAACAATAGTTGCCGACCCCGTTTATTGTGTATTAACGGATAAGGGTTTCCAATGGACGTTTTTAAATGGCCCGTTTGTTTTTTATCAATATTACCTAAATGAAGGAGCAGTGAATGGCTAATCCGGAAGATATTTGGCAGTGTCAATCCACCAATTGCGGCTATATGTACAACCCCGACAAGGGTGACCGAAAGGGTAAAATTCCCAAGGGTACCAAGTTTGAAGAATTGCCCGATGATTGGAAATGCCCGATCTGTGGTGCCACCAAAAAGATGTTTAAGCCCTTAGTCGGCGAGGGGTCTACGGCGGCAGGGGGCTGATTTCTGTTTTGTATGGTTTTGAGCATGGTTGCCGATCACCGGTTTCTATCAGAATCCAAACAGGATTCAAATTTAATAATTTTGGACTTGATAATTCCGGTGATCATGGCGGTGTGGCTTTCGCTGCCGTTTGCCAATAATGGGTTAAAATAAGCTCTTTGTTTTTTACGCTGATTGGGTCGCCGGCTGTTGCTGTTTGCCGTAAGCCAAACTCAACAGGGCGGGTATCAGTAGAAAATCAGCGATTAAGGCAAGGATGACCGCGCATCCCACCAGCAGTCCAAACCGAGCATTGTTGACGAGATAAGAAGTGGTATAGATAAAAAAACCGCCACATAGCACCAGGCTGGTGATCAGCAATGCCCTGCCGGTGGTGTGGAGGGTTTCCCTCACGGCGGATTCCACACACCCCGTCTTTTCGAATGCGGTCCTGAAATGGTGGAGAAAGTGGATGGTATCGTCCACCACCAGCCCCAGCACGATTGATCCGATTAAAATCGTGGCCATGTCCAGAGGAATATCCAGTGCCCCCATGATGCCAAAGATACAAACGATGGGCCCCACATTGGCGATCATGCTCATGAGGCCGATCCTCAACCTTCCAATCATGATGACCATGAGCACTGTGATCACAATGAGGGCAAAGGTGTAGCTTTTCACCAAACTCAAAATGAAATTCTTCGTTATCTTCACAAACAGAGACATGTGGCCGGTGAGCTTTATCTTCTCATTGGGAAATAATTGGTTGAGATAGGTTTTTACTCTGGCCACATAGTCTACGTATAGCATCGAATCGGCAAAAGGGGCGAGAATCGACAGCCGACCGGTCTGATAGTTGCTATCCGTGACATCGTTTAAATCATCGCTTCCGGAAGACTCAAACAACAGCATCTCCTGGGCGACGAGACGTCGTGAATCCGGCAGGGTATACGCAGTATCCTTGTCCTCATTCAACGCGCGGTTGGTCTCCTTAAGTATATCGGTAATGGCCCATGCTTTGCCCGCTGAAATACCATTTTCCCTGATCGAAGGTATAAAACCCACAGCCTCGTCCAGACGTTTTAAAAAATCCGGATTTTGCAGTCCGTTCTCCTTTCCCGTATCCACAAGAACTTCCAGCATAATCGTTCCACCATTTACACGGTTAAGCATTTCCGTAGCTGACCGGAAAGGTGCTTTTTCGGGAAACCAGGTCATGGCATTGTGCGATATACGAATGGACATGGCGCCATACCCTGCGAGCAACAGGATGATGGTGGAGACTATCGCAACCGATACGGGGCGGCCTGTGCTCAACAGGGTGATGGCATTGAAAAGACGGTCCGTGATCGGTTGTTTTTTCCCGTTGGCGCTGGCCTTCAGTTTGTTGGGAAAAATGGCAATTAAAGACGGTAGCAAAATAATGGTATAAAGAAATGCCAGCATGACCCCCACCGGGGCGATATATCCCAGTTGCGCAATGGCGGCGATATCCGCCCAAGCAAAAGAGAGAAGCCCCAGAGCGGTTGTCACACTGGTCATCAAGACCGGTAACCCGGCGGTGCCAACCGCCTGAATAATCGCTTCTTTTTTAGCTTCTCCTTTATTGAGGTTGCGATAAAACAGCGTTAAAATATGAACACTATCCCCAATCCCCACGACAACTAGAAAGATGGGTAAGATTTGAATAACGTTGGTAATGGCAATATCCGCCATGGCCATGATTCCCAGGCAGGAGAGAAGCGACAAAATCACGACAATCACCGGATAGACAACCCCTGATATCCTTCGAAAAAGAATCGCAAGAAACAAAATAATGATGAGAAAAGAGAGCGGGATCATCCTGCCCAGGTCCTTCTCCAGGGCCTTTTGAAACTCAGCAACGAATACGGGGGTACCGCTATAGTAAAACGCAATACCGCGATCCCCATATTTTTCAGTTACCTTATATATGGCATCGGCAATTTCCACATTCTGAGCATTGCTCAGATATTTTTGATACGAATGGGTGGCGGGTTCCGTTGTCTCTTCAAATCCCGCTAGAATATCGGCCTCCCCTGTTTCCAAGGTCGCCTGAGCGCGAATCAAAATAGACGTTAGGGAACGGTCTTTGGAAATAAGTAAATTTTCAAACATGGGATAGCGATTCATCAGAGACATCAGCTGTTTAATCTCTATCTCCGATTGTGGTGGTGTTTCCATTAACGCTTCAACCCGCAGGGTATCCCCATCCGCGCGGACAATCCGGCCGTTTACAAGCGCATTTATGTCATCGAGATACGGGACAGACGCTTTTAGGTCATAAAACAATTCGTGCAGGGTGGCGAAAAATCTGGGGGTCATACCCTTTTCCGGTTTCAATGCGATAATAAACAAATCGTCCTGGCCGAACCTGTCTCGAAAATCGTTGTAGGCGATCAAGGCGGGATCGTCATCATGGAAAAAACTTTCATCACGCGTATCAATACGAATATTGGGAATTTGGACGGCAAGCGCGACCGTGATTGATACCATGACCGCCATGGCGGCCCACTTCCACTGGTAGACCCCGGCGGTAAGCTTTTCGAAATAAATTTCAATTTTCCTGTAGATCGGAGACACTTTTATCCTCCCTTTTGGGGCGCGGTTGAATCCCGCCAAGATATTGATGCGTTATTTTTGTCAGATATTCTATGGCCGCCTGAGGCGTCATTTGAGGATTTTTAAAAAACCGAATGAGCATGCCGAAATAAAATGCCCCCAGGGACTCCGCCACCATCATCGATTCGAGCGCTGTTTCAATGCTTCCTTTTGCCTGTTCATCCCGTATCACTAGGTCCAAGAACCCTAAAAATCGGTCCATCTGTTCTTTCATATGGGGGCTTTCACTATCCAGCTCAAAAGTCGTGCGGCGAAGCAATTCCCGATATAAATTTCGATTGGTGTCGTAAAAACGAAACATACTGCCCCATATGTGCATCAATCGATCAAGCAGGGGGCGATCTTCGGGCATAGAGGCGATGGTTTTAAGAATGGTATGCTCGATATCTTCATAAAGCGCGGCTTCGAGTAACCTGGTTTTGCTATTAAAATGGACCACAACCGATGCCGGCGACACACCCGCCTCGGCAGCCACTTCTCGCATGGTGAACGCACTATTTTTCACCAATATTTTTTTGGCGGCATCCAATATTAGTTTCCGCGTTTCAGCTTTAACGACTTGACGTCGATTCATTTCAATCTCCGCTAAACATGTTTTTTTGTTAAACGCGTTTATCAAAAAAATCTCATCATTGTCAACCACGCTGTCCTTGGCGCTCGTTATATTTTGTGCGGCACCATTTTATAGACTTTGTAAATTTGACAGTATACGGATAATTGGGTAAGCTACTATTTTAAAAAAGATTTTTTACCGGGGTTTTGATTAAAATTAAATCTAGGAAGCTAATCATGGAATGGAAAGATGCCTATAATATAGGTGTGGATGAAGTCGATTCGCAACACCGACAGCTTGCCGATATGGTTACCCGCCTGGAAACATCTCTTGCCACAGACCAGGAGGGCAAAGAGCTTGGAAATATGCTGAAGTTTCTGGTTGACTACACCAAAAAACATTTCGCAGCAGAAGAAGATCTGATGGTGAGTTCCGGGTTTCCCGGCCTTGCGCAACACAAAAAACTTCATAAAACACTTATTAAGGAAGTGACGGGCGTGCTTATCGGATTAAAAAAAGGCCAGGCGCTTGAACCGCAAAAATTGATCACATTTCTTACCGACTGGCTGGTTAATCATATTTTGGAAGAGGATAAGCAAATCGGAGATTTTATAGGAAAAATTGAACAATCCAAGGCTACGGCAACACCCGAGGGGATGAAGCACAATCTTACCAATTTAATGAAAAAGTTTGAAAAGTTAAAAACCCTTTTAAATCAAAAATTGATTGCCGAGCAAGATTATGTGGAAAATAAAGCCAATATTTTAAACAGCCTCTGTGAATCCACGGCAAAAAACAAGAATGAAAAGCTGTTGGATCAATTCAATTTTTTATCTGAATTGCTGGTAAAAAAACTGATCACTAAAGAAGAAGGAAAAACGACTAAAACGATGCTGTTGGAACAGGGTAGCATCGAAGATTTAATGGCGGGAATAACTTCCGTGGAAGAACAATTTCAATTTCTTAAAAAGATATTGCATGAAAATATCATCACATCAGAACAATATGATGAACAAAAAACAAAGTTGCTAATGGAAATCTAGCGATTTTAAACTAACCAAAACATCATTTCCGATTTTCCTTCAATCAACCCCTCCGCCGAAGGCTGTCGCTATTTTCTTTATAAACTTCAACCATGTCCGAAAACGTCTTGCCTAAATCCTTTCTACACATCAATATACGGTTCTGGTTTTAGATCAGAGGGATAAATATTCCGACGATTGTCGATAATAGCGTCTGCTATGAAACCCTATGTCTTAAAAGGGCGTGAAAATGATCCATGATCAGCGTATTTGCGACCAGCGTATTTGCGAAAGGGCGAGACAGGCCAGAGACCCGCGGTTTGACGGATTGTTTTTTATCGGCGTCCTGAGCACCGGTATTTATTGCCGTCCCATTTGCCCGGCGCCTGCGGCCAAACCTGAAAACATCGTTTACTTTCCAACAGCGGCAGCGGCGGCGCAAGCGGGGTTGCGACCTTGCTTGCGGTGTCGGCCGGAAGTGTCCCCGGGCAGTCCGGCCTGGAACGGGACATCGGCTACTGTGTCACGGGCAATGCTTTTGATTCGACAAGGTGCTTTAAATGAAGGGAACCTTGAAGGGCTGGCCCGAAAGCTTGGTGTCGGCAGTCGTCACTTGCGGCGGTTGTTCCAAGCCCACCTTGGCGCGTCGCCCAAAGCCTTGGCCACGACGGAAAAAGTGTTATTTGCGAAGCAACTTCTCAATGAGACCACACTATCGATTACACAAATCGCATTCGCATCCGGATTTGGCAGCGTGCGACGGTTCAATGCCGCTTTTAAAAAGTGCTGTGGACAAACACCCTCCGCTTTTCGCCGTCCAACTTTAACACCCGGTCATAATCGAGCACCGCAGTTTCAGTGTACATTAAACCTGACCTATCGGCCACCGTTTGATTGGGAACGGTTGTTGCGGTTTTTTGAAGCACGTGGAATTCCGGGCGTTGAAGTGGTTGCCGACGGCAGCTATCATCGCACGATTCGAATCAATAATGCGGTCGGTCGTATTGCCGTGGCGCATGCAAAAAAAAACCGGGCCCTGCGGCTGACGGTCTCTCTTCCTGACAGCCGTGACCTGATGTGTGTGGTCCAGCGCGTGCGCAGTATGTTCGATCTGGATGCCAATATGGCGGCCATCCATGATGTGCTTGCTGCCGATCCTTTACTCGAGACCATCATTCACCGTAAGCCCGGCCTGAGGCTGCCGGGGGCCTGGGATCCGTTTGAGGTTGCCGTTCGGGCAATCGTGGGCCAACAGGTTTCGGTTAAAGGCGCCCGCACCGTCATTGGACGAATCGTGGCCAAGGCCGGGCCCGCCTTCGATCGTGCGGATCGTTCGGGGAATCAAGCCGGTAGTCCATCGGGTCTTACCCATCTTTTCCCTACTGCCCGGGAGCTTTGGGCGTGTGAATTGGGTCGTGGCGGTATGCCCGGCGCCCGGTTAAAGACCCTCAAGACACTGTCGCAAGCTGTTATGCAAGGAGACTTGTCTTTATCCGTGGGCAGATCCCAGGATGAATTCATTAAACGGTTGACGGACCTCCCCGGAATCGGTCGATGGACCGCGAATTATATTGCCATGCGTGCCTTGGGAGAACCCGACGCTTTTCCGGCGTCTGACCTTGGCATCATCAAAGCGCTTTGCCGGGGCGATCGCCGGCCAACTGAAAAGCAAGTCCTCGCAAGGGCGGAAAATTGGCGCCCCTGGCGGGCTTATGCCGCTATTTACCTTTGGCATTCATAAGGGAGAATCCATCATGTATTATGATTTTTTTGAAACCGGACTGATTGGTACCCTGACACTTGCGGGTGATGAATCCGGATTGCGACATATCGATTTTGAAAAAGAGAAAAATCCCCTCGTTATTCAAAGTAACTGGCAGAAAAAGCACGGCTTTTTTAGCTCGGTTAAGGCACAGCTCCGGGACTATTTCAATGGTAAACTAAAACAATTCGATGTGCCTCTAGCCCCGGTGGGGACGGATTTTCAACTCAAGGTCTGGCGGGCTCTGCGGGGGGTTCCTTACGGTGACTTGGTCAGCTATAAAAATATCGCTGAAGTCGTCGGCAATCCCCAAGCGGTTCGGGCCGTGGGCGGGGCCAACGGCAAAAATCCCATCCCCATCATCATTCCCTGCCACCGCGTTATCGGCAGCGATGGCTCCCTTACGGGCTTCGGTGGTGGCTTGGCGACCAAGAAGCGGCTGATCGATTTAGAGCGCAAGTGGCTTTGATTATTTTTTTGCCTCAAGTTTTTTTTAAAAGTGCCGACAATCTAATTAAACAGGTTTTTTATGCGGAGATCCGAATGGTATCGCTTTTAGACAGTATCGGTCAAACCACCAATATTTTTGACACTATGTCATCGGCCGTGGGGCAGCAAAACCAAACCAGCTCAATGGCTGCTTCGGCGCTGACCGGTGCCATCGATAAATATATGGGCGGGGAATACGAAGCGGCTGCCAAAGGATTTCATCGTGCCATCGGTATGGCGCCCCATGGGGAAAATTCGATAGCTGCAACGGAATACTTGTCAATCACTTATCAAAAACTCGGGAAAAGCGACCAGGCTGTCAAAGCCTATGAGAATGCCGTAACCTTCCACCCGACCCGAGATGATGTTAAAGTCAAATTGGGTAATCTATTATATTCTCAGGGGCGCTATCAGGAAGCCGAGGATCAATATGCCGATGCCGTGCGGTTGAATAAAAGTGAGGTGAATCTCTTCTCTCTGGGCAACGCGCAGATGGCCAACGGCAAATTTTCAGAAGCGCAGGCTCAATTTCAAGAAGTCATTCGTTTTTCAGGAGGAGCGGCACAGGGGTATTACGGGTTGGGCCAGGCGTTAAGCAAAGCGGGGCGTTACGATGAAGCCGTCTCTGCTCTAGAAAAAGCGATTGGGAGCAAAAGAGATTTTTTTGATGCACAGGTCGAGTTGGGATACACCTATACCGATATGGGTGAAATAGAAAAAGCGGAGGAAATAAAAAGCAGTTTGATGAAAACAGCCCCGTCCTATGCCGCGACACTGGCCGGGCACATCTATAGTGAAAAGCCGCCCAGGATAGAATTCGCCATGTCGGCGAGCACCTTTGCGTATCCATTGCGGCCGAAGACATCCGTGGCGGCCCTTGATTCGTACCTCCAGACAGCGGGAAACTCAAAAACGTTCAATATGAAATTTGTGTTCGGCAAAGAAATGGATGCTGATTCGGTAAGAAACCGATATAATTGGGATATCCGACGGTCCGACTTTTCGGGCCCTGCAGAGCGATACAATAATGGCTTGCCCATTGCCGACACCGAAGTCTCGCTGGCCAGGTTTCCCGAAAGGGTCGAATACGATGCCGACACGCATCAGGCAACGGTCACCTTCCGGATTACACAATTACCTGATTCGATCAGCGGTACCATCGATCCATCGCATTTGGTATTTCAATTTAAGGGTAAAGATGCGGAAGGGAATGCGATGGATCCAAATGGTGATGAATTTTCCGCTGCAACTGGTATTCGGTAAAAATGGCTCTTTATTTAACCGCGGCGGCTATCTTCTGGCCGGTCGCCTGAATCGTATTCATATCGCCCGGTTTTATTTCCCACCCGGTGATGGGCAGATCAGTGTCACGCTCCGTTCTTGGAACCAGGTGCATGTGGTAGTGCATGACGACCTGGTTAACCCCCCTGCCGTTTAATTGAAGCACGGCAATGCCTTCGGGCGAGAGCGCTGTGCGCATCCCCTGGGCAACCTTTTTTGACGCTAGAATGACGGCATTCAAGTCTTCGGATTTCATCTCGAAAAGATTCTCGGCATGGGCCTTGGGAATAATAAGGGTGTGGCCCGTGCTGATCGGGTTGATATCCATAAAGGCCAGTACGCGCTCATCTTCATACACTTTGATACTGGGGATCTCACCCTCGACAATTTTGCAAAAAATACAATCCGCCATCTGGGTCTCCTTTTAAAGGTCGTTCATGGAAGAATCGGTTGTTGATCCCGGTTGATGATACCGGTTGATTATCCCGGTTGATTATCCGTTTTCTTCTCCGCTGAACTCCTTTTTTAGCTGGAATTGCCGTTCAAGGTAAAACCTCAGCTTTTTTTGAACTTTGCCGAATACACTGCTTTTGGGATAGTTTCCGATTTTATTCGGTTTTCCCGCAGGAACGCCGGTCAGGATCTCGATACCCTGCGCAATACTATCCACGGACCAGATGTGAAAACGGCCCTTTTTTACCGCCTTTAACACATCCCGGCCAAGCATGAGGTTTTGGACATTGGCCTGGGGAATCATCACGCCCTGCTGCCCGGTGAGGCCTTTGGTTTTGCAGACCTCAAAAAACCCCTCTACTTTCTGGTTGACGCCGCCGATGGCCTGAACCTCGCCTTTTTGGTTGACCGATCCGGTAACGGCAATGCCCTGATCGATACCCAGTTCCGCCAGACTCGATAAGATGGCGTAAAGCTCTGTGGATGAGGCGCTGTCGCCGTCGATGCCGCCGTAGCTTTGCTCGAAAGTGATGCTGATAGAGAGGTTCATGGGATACTTTTGGGCAAATGTGCGGCCAAGGTAGCCGGACAGGATCAGCACGCCTTTATCATGGGTTTTTCCGCTAAGTTTGGATTCCCGCTCGATATTGACGACCCCTGATTTGCCCATGTAGGTCTCAGCGGTTATTCTCGATGGGCGGCCAAAGGAGATATCGCCGAGTTGATATACCGCCAGAGCATTGACCTGACCGATGACCTTGCCTTCAACATCGAGCAGGATTGTATTTTGGGCATAGGATTCATGGGTTTTTTCTTCGTAAAGGTTATACCGGAAGTGGTGTTCCTTGAGGGCTTTAACCACATTTTTATCGGATATGGCTGTAGCCCCGGATTTTCGCGCCCAATAGTCGGCTTCTTTTAAAACCCCATGAATCGGACCGAAGCGGATGGATAATTTGTTTTTGTCAGCCACCTGTTTTTCGCCGAATTCAATAATGGCGGCCACACCGGCGGGCGTCAGGGGTAAAAGTTTTTCTTCCCGGCACACCCGGGCCACGAACTGGGCGTATTGGGCCGTCGTCTCTTCATTGCGGTCGGTTTCGTGGTCAAAGTCAGCGCGTACCTTGAAAATTTTGTTGAATTTGGAATCGCTGTTCTGAAGCATATGAAACAGCTGGTAACTTCCCAAAAGGATCACTTTCACATCCAAAGGAATCGGTTCGGGCCGAAGCGACATCGCTCCAAATCCCAGGCTGGTGGGCAGATCTTCAATGAGGAGCATTTTATTTTGTAGTGCCCGTTTGAGCGCATCATACACATAGGGGTTGGTCAGCAAGGATTCGATCTCCATGATCAGATACCCGCCGTTGGCCCTCAGCAAGGAACCTGCCTGAACCAGGGTAAAGTCGGTGGTCAGGGTGCCCATATAGGCCCGTTTCTCGATTCGGCCAAAGACATTCTGATACGTGGGGTTGGTCTCGAAGATTACCGGGGCGCCCTTGATGGTTTTACGATCCACCAGTACATTGACTTCATACCCCTGGAGCCTGGAAGCGCCGGAATCATCGCCCATACCGGGAATCGGCAAGTTTTGTTCCTTGCGGGGAAGAAAGTCGCCGACATTTTCAACAATGTTTGCCTGGACTTCATTTAAATAGTCAACAATTCGCGTGCAGCTCTCGTACTGAGCCACGAGCACATCGATCCGCGTTTTGGTGACGAACAAAGCGATATCGGACATGACCTGTTCCACATCCTGTTGCATGGCGTCTTTTATTTTGGCAGCCTCACGCATGGATGTCTCAATGCGGCCCTGAAGCGTATGGATATTCTCTTCGATTCGTTTTTTTTCTTCCTTAGGGAGTGCATCAAATGCCTCTCGCTCCATTGGTTTGCCTTCGACCACGGGAAATGTTTGAAAGCCGGATTGGGTTCGGTTGATCGCCAGACCCAATTGTATGGCTTCCTGATCCAATGCCTCAAAGATCTGTTTTTGTTTTTCCCCGTGCTTTTTTTGGATCGCGTCCATTTTGGCCAGATAGGATTTACTTTCAAAGGCGGCCAGGAGTTCGTTCTTCAGCCCCTCCACCAGCTTTTCCATCTGCTTTTTGAGCACTATCGCCTTACCGTGGGGGACATCGATCGCTTTGGGACAAAATTGATCCTGGAAATTATTTACCATGCACCAGTCAACCGGCGCCTCGCTTTTTTCGGCATGGCCTGCCACGATGTCCTGAATGATGGTTGACTTACCTGTTCCATCAATGCCGGTGACGAAAATATTGTATCCGGGGCTTTTCATGTTAAGCCCGAAATCAATGGCTTGAACAGCGCGTTTCTGACCGATAACGGCATCTAAAGGCTCGATCTCCGCCGTGGTTTTAAAAGAAAATGTTTTCGGGTCGCAGATACACCGCAAGTCATTTAAATCAAGCTTCCGCTTTTTGATCATGTGCTCCTCCAAAAAAGTTGTTTATTAGAAAATATGACATTCATTTTTTCGATATTAATCAAAACGGGATGTTCGAAGACGAATTCCGATTCAGGCTTGCATTCGTTGCCGAGGGGCGAACCAGCTCAATTTCAATTCGGCGATTGACCTTTCGTCCGGCAGGGGTCTCATTGGATGCGACCGGGTCTTTCTCACCCAGCCCCACGGCCTCGATTTTATTTTGATCATAGCCCTGGGCAATGAAATAGGCTTTGACGGTATCGGCGCGTGTTTGTGACAGTTTTCGATTATGACGGGCATTCCCGGATGAATCCGTGTATCCTTTTATCAGAATCCGTGCCTCCGGGTATTGTGAAGCGTTGATGAAAAAGGTGTCCAATTGGGCATAGGCGTCTTTGGGGAGTTCTTCCGCGTAGGCCGGAAATGTCAGCACCAATTTTTCGTCTGCTGAGACAGGGCTGGTATCATTCGACGTAACATCGGCCGTTTCATTGGCTTTTGTCAATTCGGCCTGTGATTGTATCTCCCCAGCATCGCCAACGGCAACCCCGGTATTCCCTTCAACTTTTCCATCTATCAGGGGTTTAGATGCGGGAGTTTTATACGATGATTCATCATCCAAATCCTCTTCTATGATCGGCAAGGCCCCCTTATCAAGAGGTGCCGCTTGCGTTTTGGATACCCCCGTATTATCGACAGGTGGGCCTTTATCTTTCGAAGGGGTGTTGGTCGTTACTTCAGCTGCCGGCTTCTTTGTCGCTTCCACGACTCCGGAACTGGAATCGTCTCCGATGGTTTTCAGATATGAGAAGTATCCGGCGACAACAAGAAGGCTAAGTACCAATAGAAGGATCGTCGGCAGCGCCCAGTGATAGTTTCCGCGGGTCTTTGAGGGGACTTCTACCGGTGCCGGCATCATGTCCGTATCAATCTTGTCCGATTCGATGTCATCGAAAATTTGTAACTGATGCTCTTTGGCGCATTCTTTAATAATGGCGGCATCAATTTTATTCTTTCCCTGGACATATCCGGTTAAGAGCGCATGGTCGCAGATAACATTGATCAAGCGGGGGTAGCATTGGGAACTCCGCACGACTTCCTCTATGGCGCCTTTATTGAAAATCCGATAATCGGCACCGGCAATTTTTAACCGAAAATGAATATATTCCTTGACCTCCCTTTTCTTTAACGGCCCCAGGTAATATTTTGCGGCGATACTCTCCGTCAGGGCTTTGTTGTTGGGTGCCTCCAGGATCTTATCCATTTCATCCTGCCCGACCAAAAGGATGTTTAACAGTTTGACTTTCGCTCTTTCCAAATTAGATAGTAATCGAATTTCGTCCAGAATCTCATCCGAAAGCCCCTGGGCTTCGTCAATGATCAGCACTACTTTTTTATTTTGGGCATTTTCCTCGTGCAGGAAATGGATAAATTGAATGAGAAAGTCACCTTTATTGGAGTACTTTTTCCCCATTTTGAAATTGGCGGCCAGAAAATTATAAAAATCAAGTATATCAAATCCCGGGTATTGAACAGAAGCCACCAGTGCATTGTCATGCAGGCTTTCAATCAGCTTGTTGATCAGCGTCGTTTTTCCGGTGCCCACATCTCCCGTTAAGAGAATGAGGCCCTTGTTGACGTTGATGCCCTCTTTAAAAATTGACAAAGCTTCCCGATGGGATTCTCCCATCCATAGAAACTGAGGATCCGGTGTAATTTGAAAGGGCTTTACATTTAAATGATAATGTGACAGATACATTTTGTTGATATTGCTCTGCTCTAGAACTTTAAATTCACTATTAATCGAAGCCTAATGTAGTGCTCGAACAGTCGAATATAACCACATTATGTTGTGGCTGCCATCATTGCTTTATGGATATATAGTATTATTTTGTAAATTCAAGGCGTTCACTGAAGTGAAGCCTTTGGGTTTTATATGCTTTTAGATACAAAAAATCAATTCTGATCGTTTTTAACCAAAATTCAAACCTGAGCAGGAACCATCCAATGCGACAGATAAAAAGGGGAACCTGGATTCCGCAATTAGCCATCTGTTGTTTTATATTTTTCATTGCGGCCATTTGTTACGGCATCGACACAAAAGATACCGCCAAAACTTATAAAATCAACCCACTGCCTTCCACGGCGCCTGAGCCCGATCCCCAGGATGAACCCCAGAAAGAAAAGAAAGCCGCTGCGTCGCCCATTGTTGACAGGGAAATTGTATTTGTACTCGATAATTCCGGAAGTATGAAAAAAAATGATCCCGATCGAATTACCAAAGAAGTTGTTGCCGGATTCATTAAGAACCTGACCCCGGGATCACGTCTGGGAATGGTGATTTTCGATACGGACGCCAAGGTCCTCAAGCCGTTAACGGAGATTTCCGGTGAAGGCGTTGATGACGAATTTATCGGCACCTTAAAGCGCCTGGACTACCGGGGGCAACTGACCAATACACCCACGGGAATTGAAAGAGCCATTTATGAGTTGAAAGCCAGGGGTGATACAGACGCCGATAAAATGATTATTCTTCTCACGGACGGCATCATCGATACCGGAGATATCAAACGCGATGCTGAAAGTGAGCGGTGGCTGAAAGAGGACCTTACGTCGCAATGCCGGCAATTGGGCATAAAGATATTCGGCATTGCCTTTACGGATAAGGCGGACTTTCGCCTGATGCAGATGCTGGCATCGAAAACGGATGGGGAGTATTTCCGGGTTTACCGGCCGGAAGAGATCCAAAGTGTTTTTGATTCGATTAATGACCGGCTTGCCAAGCTATCTTCGGCGAAAGCGGCTGCCCAAACCGCGTCCCGGTCCGGCCAAACGGCGGCGGATGGCCCCACCCCCCCCGGTAAAACCCACAATCAACCGTTATCCGGCACCGACACCTATCAACCCCTGCCAAAAATGCCCACTTTACGAACAGAGCCATCTTCACCAAGCCAGCCCGTCACCGCGCCCGGGATTGCTTCAGGCAAGAGCCTGATCGACACGTTGCTGATCTTTTTTTTAGTTGCCGTTATTTTAGTCGTACTCTTCCTGTTGCTGTTTATGTTCAAAAACAACCGGGGCAAGACAGGCGGACCCATACCGGTAGGCGGCAAACGGGAACTGTCGACTGAACCTCGCCCGGATGTCCAGGCGGAACTGATTGATGTGGAACATATCATCCCCCAGGATTCCATTTCCTTAGCTATTGATAAATCATCAGTGAGTATAGGCCGTGATTCCCACAACGACATCGTCATTCCCGAAAAAGTCGTTTCCAGTCTGCACGCCACCATCACCTACCGAAACGGCCAATATTACCTTGAGGATAACCGCAGTACCAATGGTACCCGGCTGAACAACACGGTGATTGATCAAAACACCAAAATCAAACTAAAAAGTGGCGACATCATCCATTTTGCCAAATGCGAGTTCCGGTTTTTGGTGCACGACCAGGCGCCTTACGGTGAAACCATGCTGATTGAAGCGGACTGATACGATAAATAAAGTTTACAACTCATTTCAATTCGATCCGACCCATTCCCGTTTTGAACTCAATTTTTATGCAACGTTACGGTATTAGTATAAACGGGTTATCTTTTTTGTGCGGTTGTTGCGCCGGGCGTCAAAGACAATGGGGCCTTGGATTGACTCTTCTGTTGGCGATTGACCAGCATTCGGGCCAGTATCATGCCGATCCCCTCGGGGGATGACAGATCCGATTCCGATTTGATGGTTTTTAATATTTCGACAAATCCTTTGGCGGGCAGCGATAGGGGCTGGTCTTTTAAATGGGCGATGCTGACGTCCAAATATGGAACCGGGCCTTCAAGCGCAGTCGTCGCCAGTAGATTCTCTTTCAGCTCATTGGCAACGGCAGCCTTTACCAGCAAAGACACGCCCTCCCCACGTTGCACCAACTGCTTGATAAATTCGGTATTGCTGGTTTCCATCAGAATATTTGGTAAATAGGGTTGTTTATCAAAAAGCTGGTCCACCAGGCGCCGGGTGCCCGAGCCGACCTCTTTCATGATAAACGGTTCGGTGGCCAGTTCTTTCAATGAAACCGGCGCTTGTCGCTGATTCCAGGGATGATCGGGTGACATGACCAGGGCCATCTCTTCCTGGCTGAAAGGCATCAGGGAAATCCCGGGGATATCTTCCGCTTTGGCGATAATGCCCACTTCGTTTTTCAATTCCAGCAGACTCCGGGTCATGTCCAAAGAGCTGCCCTCATTGAGTTCAATCTTGATATCAGGGTATTTGGCATGAAAAGAGGTGAGCATCAACGGCATAAAATAGCGGGCATAGGCCTTGGTGGTGCCGATCTTAAGAATACCGCGCTTCAGTTTACGCATGTCCTCAAGTGTACTTTCGATCTCTTTTTCAATGGTAAAAACAGTTTTGGCAAATGAATAAAGCGTTTGACCCTCATCGGTGAGCCGCGTCAGGCGACCACGTTTTTTAAATAACTTCAAGCCGCAGTAGTCTTCAAACGCCTTGATTTGAATGGTGACCGCCGGTTGAGAAATGAACAGCTCCTCAGCGGCACGGGTAAAATTTAAATTTTTGGCGGCGTAATAGAATATTCGAAATTGATTAAGATTTAACATGCTGCCTATCCTCGTTATCTATTCAGATTTCCAGGTTTCACTATGGTAATCGTTTAATTCAAAGCAATATGTTTTTTTTATGGTATTATTTCTTACATAAGTTTTTTTTATGGATAACATAAATTTAATTGTTTTGACAGGTCCTATATTTTCATTCATAAATGCATTCTACACCCTCTGGAAAAAAGATCCTGTGGCGTCTTGATCGATCAAACCCAATTGCTGTCTTGCCAGGTCGTGTAGAAACTAGAGCTGATAATTTGAATCAAATGATCATTGGTTGACATCATCTTTATGAATGACATCGACCTTTGTGCCAACAGCTCATTTATTCGATCGTCTAAATGAGTGATCTGGGACGCATCTTCAGTGTGTGCTTTCATATACCGATATATCAAATGCCGGTTAAGCACATGTAACCATATCTTTTAACCCGCAATCGTAGGAGGTTGAACATGGCTGATGGCACCACAGGAAGGTTCCCGGATCCACACGAGTATGAGGTTCCACCCGAGCTGGAAGGGTGGGAGGAGATGTATCCGTCCCATTATCTGTTTTCCAAGGATAGAAGTGAATGGGAAAAGAACCAATTCTGGTACCTGGACAAGATCCATGCGCCGGAACCCATGCCCCCCCTGGACCAGATCTTTCAAGAGGCGTGGCAGATCTCATTATCACAATATACTACCCGCGTTTTCTGCATACCGCCCGCCCAGGGAATCGCCCAGCGGATGGTTGGGCCCTATATGTATATCTGTGCCATCGCGCCGCCACCGGATGAGATCATTGGTGAAAAAGCAGCCCATTTTGAAAAACGGGTGTTTTACGTTTTCGAACATTACGATGAACTGTGGGAAAAGTGGTTGACCAAATTCAAGGCCCTTGGCGAGGAGATGAAAGCCATTGAGGTGCCTAAGGAACTGCCCAAATACGTGCCTGACGATGAAGTGTTGCCGGCGCCCATCGGATTTTATGATTCTTTTAACCTTATGTCATGTTTCGACAAGCTGGCCAATCGAATGATCAAGGGGTGGCAGTACCATTTTGAAATGCTCAATCTCACCTACCTTGCCTATCTGATGTTTGCCGATGTTGCCCGAAAGCTTTTCCCGGGCATCAGCGAAAGCGCCATCGGAAAAATGGTGGCCGGTGCCTATGTCTCCATGTTCAAACCTGAAGAAGAGCTTTGCCGTCTAAGCCGGCTGGCCCACGAAACACCCGCGGTGGCGGCTGTTCTCAAGGGTAATTTATCCGTGTCGGAAAAGAAGGCCGAGCTGGAAAAAACAGCGGAAGGGCAAAATTGGCTGGCGGAGTATGAAAAAGCCTCAGACCCTTGGTTTTATGTCTCAAACGGTAGCGGCTGGTTTCATCATGAGGGCAGCTGGATAACCGTGCCGGAAATCCCCTACGGTTATCTCAAAAGCTATCTGGAACGATTGGGAAATGGGGAGACCATTGAGCGATCCTTGGACGCGATCGAAAAAGAACGCGATGAAATCATCGCCAAATACCGGGGATTGATCCAGACGGACGAGGATAGGGAGGCCTTTGACGGGGCTTTCAATACCATTCGGACTATTTACCGCTATGCCGAAGATCATCTGTTTTGGGTTGAGCATTGGTTCCACACCATCTGGTTTAGCAAAATCAGGCAGATCGGCCAGGTGTGTGTTGATGCGGGTATGCTCGACGAAGTAGATGACATTTTCATGTTCAACCGTTACGAGGTTCCCGAACTTCTCACTGAGGTATCTACCGGATGGGCCTTAGGGGTGGATATTCCGTTGCGGAGCTCCTTGTACAAGGGCAAAGCTGCCAAGCGTAAAAAAATCCTTGAAGCCGCTGCAGATTGGAATCCCACACCTGCTCTAGGGGTACCACCCGAAGAGATAGCCGAACCATTTACCATTATGCTGTGGGGTGTCACTACGGATCGGGTAAAAGAGTGGTTAAAGGGGGTTGATGCCTCGGCGGCGGGTGACGTGTCCGAGATTAAGGGCTTTGCCTCTTCCGCTGGGGTAGCGGAGGGTCCGGCACGTGTCCTCAAGTCACTCAAGGATATCGTCAAGCTTCAGCCGGGCGAAGTCCTCGTGTGTCCGACAACCAACCCCTCCTGGGCGCCTGTGTTTACCAACATCAAGGCGGCCGTTACCGATATCGGCGGGCTTACCTCCCATGCCGCTATCGTGTGCCGGGAGTATGGTATTCCATCGGTTACCGGTACGGGCCTTGCGACCCAGATCATCAAAACGGGAGACATCGTCAAGGTGGATGGAGATACCGGAGAGGTGATCATCGTAGAAAAAGCAGGTTAACCACCTGGCAACGGACAGGTCGGCCACCGGACCTAAATAGTCCCGCCTTTAAGTAAAGGTTGCTGAATTAACGCAGCCAAGCGGACCCGGCCTGACTCGAATAGACGCATCCACCCGCTTTCGGGTGGATGCGAACACCGGAACTCGAACGCTATCTCGTTCGGGTGATCCAGTACAATTTGAGAAACAATTTGCGAGCCAATTTATCCCTTCGCGAAAATTCACAGGGAAGGGAACAGGGATCGTTTGTCCCAAGGGAGAAGTCATATGGCGTATATCCTCAATTTTAAAGATCTTAATAAAAACTCCCTGCCGGAAGTCGGTGGAAAAAATGCCAGTCTGGGCGAGTTGATCAACGCCGGTATTCGGGTCCCGCCCGGATTCGCCGTGACGACCGATAGTTATCTTAGCTTCATCAAGGAAACGGGTATTCAGGATGAGATTTTACGGATCGTTTCAGAGTTAAAAACAGGAGACATGGAATCGCTGAACGCCACGAGCGAGAAAATTCAGCAACTCATCATTACCAAGGAAATGCCGGATAAGATTCGAACAGCCATTGATGACGGCTATAACGCGCTTTGCACCTTATGCGGAGTGGAAGCGCTGCCCGTAGCCGTTCGTTCCAGTGCCACGGCCGAAGACCTGCCCACGGCCAGTTTTGCGGGGCAGCAGGATACCTATCTATGGATTAAAGAGGTGGATCTGGTGGTAGATAAAGTTCGGCGCTGCTGGGCCAGTCTCTGGACAGCACGGGCCATTGATTACCGGATCAAAAACGATTTTCCCCATGAAAAGGTCCTAATCAGCGTGGGCGTACAGAAAATGGTCAACTCAAAAGCGGCCGGGGTGATGTTTACGCTAAATCCCACCGACGGGGATATATCCAAAGTCGTTATCGAGGGAAGTTGGGGTTTGGGGGAAACCGTCGTCTCGGGCTCGGTGAATCCGGATAAGTTCGTCGTGGATAAGATCGTGATGGAAACCACGGATAAGACCATTTCGAACAAGCACATCGAATGTATCTTTGATCCGGAAAAAGGGGAAACGGTGGACGCCGATGTGGCCGAAGATATGCAGAATGTATGCTGCATGGAAGACAAAGAGGTCAAGGGCCTGGTCAAAATGGCCAAAAACATCGAAGAGCATTATGGGCGCCCCATGGACATCGAGTGGGCCATAGACAAGGACCTGGGATTTCCGGACAATCTGTTCATCGTCCAGGCCCGCCCGGAAACCGTGTGGAGCCAGCGCGCAAAAAAGTCAATTCTGGGGAAGAAAAGCGGCTATCAGCTCCTCATGGAGCAGGCCATGAAGCGAATTAAAATACCAAAATAAAAACCCAATAATGGCAGTAGTGTCCGGGAATCTATGCCTATCGACGGTATTTGCCCGTCCCGAGCGGTTATCGAATGCCCGAACATTATTAATTCACAACCTAAAGTAGAAAGGAAAAAGAAGCAATGAAAAGCATGCGAGATTTTTTTGAACAGGGTGAGAAAGCGGGATTATGCAAACGGATTACAGCGGAAGTCGACTGGAATCTGGAGCTGTCCCACGTTGCTAAACTCAATGAAGAGGCCAGTGGACCTGCACTGCTTTTTGAGAATGTAAAAGATTACGATACACCGGTTGCAACCAGTGTATGTACCACAGTTGAGCGCTGTGCATTCATCATGGGGCAGCCGAAGGATGCGAGCCTGACAGACCTTTATGCGGCGTGGGCGAAACTTGGCGAAAATCTTATTCCTCCCAAGGAAGTTGAGAAATCAGCAGCCCCTTGTAAAGAGAACATCCTCACCGGCGACGACATCGACCTGTACAAGTTTCCAGTTCCCCAGTGGTACCCCTTGGACGGCGGCCGTTACATCGGCACCGCCCATTATTTCGTTACCAAGGATCCGGAAACCGGCTGGGTTAATTTAGGCACTTACCGGGCTCAGCTTCTGGGCAAAGACAAGATTGGGACCCAGTTTATCAAGGGTAAGCATGCCGACATCATGCTGAAGAAGTACCAGGCCATGGGAAAACCGATGCCTTGCGCATCCGTCATCGGATGTGATCCCCTGCTGTTTATCCTGGGGGCGGCGCGTGTTTCGGCCTCTGTCAGTGAATACGATGTGGGTGGTGCCATTCGAGGGGAAGCGGTAGAGGTCGTCAAATGTGAAACCTCAGATCTGATTGTCCCGGCCCATGCGGAAATTATTCTTGAAGGTGAAGTTGATGCCGACAAGTTCATGGAAGAGGGCCCCTTTGGCGAGTATACTGGGTACTACTCCGGTGTTGGCACCGATCCTCGTAACTTTATGGACGTCAAGTGCGTTACCCACCGGAACAACCCGATTCTTTGGGGCACTACCGTCGGACGCGCCGTCACCGATACCCACATGACCATGGCCCTCTCCTATGGCGCCACCTTGTGGTCACAACTGCTGGACATGAAAATTCCAGGCTTGAAAGCGGTCTACTGCCCGCCGGAAGGCTCCGGACGTTTTCTGGCCATCATCTCCATAAAGCAGATGTATCCGGGCCATGCCGACCAGGTTCTAACTGCAGCGATTTCCACTGAAATGGGTGCCTATGGACTGAAAACGGTCATCGTGGTAGACGAAGATATCGATCCTTGGGACATCCCCAGGGTCATGTATGCATTAAGCTTCAGGTTCCAGCCTAACCGAAGCCAGGTGATTAAACGGGGTCGGTCCACACCACTGGATCCGTCGCTGCCCATCGAAGCCAGGGAAATCACTGGGCGACTCTTGCTGGATGCGACGATTCCTTATGACTGGAAACAGAAACCGATTCCCATCGAACTGGATCCGGATATGGTCGAAAGGGTCAAAGGTCGTTGGTCGGAACTTGGATTATAACATCCAATGATATGGTGAATTCGGGGCATCCCGAATTCACCACAATCTTGACAAAGGAGACAGCCGTATGTCCGACACAAGCTTGTTAAACGGCAAAAAAATTCTGGCGGTCGATGACGAACCGGATATACTGGAAGTGCTGGAAGAGTTACTCGACATGTGCGAAGTGACCACGGCAACCACCTTCGATCAGGCCAAATTGCTGTTGGAATCCCAGGAATTTAATCTTGCCATTCTGGATATCATGGGGGTTGACGGGTACGGTTTGCTCAATATTGCCAATAAGAGAGACATCCCGGCCATTATGTTGACTGCCCACGCTTTTAATTCGACAAACCTGGTGAGAACCATCAAGGAAGGCGCCTACTCTTATATTCCCAAAGAAGAGATTAGCGATATTGCCAGCTACTTGGTCGATGCACTGGTTGCCAGGGAAAAAGGAGAAAACCCCTGGAGCGCCTGGCAGGATAGATTGCCGACCTCCTATTTTGAAAAAAGATGGGGGGCAACCTGGAAAGATAAGGAACGGGATTTCTGGGATCAATTCAAAGCCAGTCTAAAATCAAAAAAATCCAACAAATAACTGCTCACAAAATCTCCAGCTGGTTGTAGCAGCATAATCTTAATTGAAGTGGCATGCCCGTTGATACAAAAGAGACGGTTGTCAAGATGGCATAGAAATTGGGCCATTTTACCTTCTCAAATTTGGGCGTAGCCCCTAATTTCAACAATATGGAGGTCTGTTTTGAAACCGATTCGATATAAAGAAAGTATGATCAATGAATTTTTAAATGACGGCTACTGGACCCAGGAGTTGTTTTACGATTTCTGGGATCGAAACGCCCGTGAATTTGGTGACCAGGAAGCCCTGGTGGACTCCAAATATCGTTTGACCTGGGCGGAGGCTAAAAAACTGGTAGATGCCATGGCGATCTCCTGGGTGGAGATGGGGATTCCCAAATCTTCCCGTGTCATCATTCAGTCACCCAACAGCGTCTATGGTTTTTTAGCCAGAATTGCCTGTGAAAGGGCCGGGTTGATCAGCTTGACGGTTTATCCTTACCTGCGCCAACGTGAGCTGGAATACATGGTGGAGCGCACCGAAGCGAAAGCGGTTGTCATCTGCCACGTTTACAATAAGTTCGACTATCTCGAAATGTACAAAGGTCTCCAGAAGCAGTTCCCTCACCTGCAGCACTTTTTTCTCTTTGAAGACACCGTGCCGGACAGTGCGCCCGAAGGCACCTTTTCTTTACCGCAAATGACCAAAGCGCGTGCTGAAAAGCCGATTGATAGTGCCGTGTTGGAAGAGCGTCGCCTGAGTGCAACCGGTGATATTGCGCTTCTGACGACGACTTCCGGCACTACCGGTATTCCCAAGTTAGTGGAATGGCCGCCTGCGCCCCGAATCTGCACATCCAAGGGACGGGTGGATATTTGGAATCTGACCAAAGACGACATCACCATGGCTATTGCGCCCCATGCCGGTGGTGCTGCGGGTACGCTGACCTATTTTGCCGCACCTATTGCCGGTGCCAAAACAGTCATGCTGGAGGAGTTTTCACCCGATGCAGCCCTCTCCTTAATTGAAAAGGAGAAGGCGACCGCCATTGGTGTTGTGCCCACCCATTTGATTCGCATGCTGGAAGCTGACGCCACGAAATACGACTTGAGTTCGTTGCGGTTTATCCGTTCGGCGGGTGGGTATCTGGCACCCCAGGTGGCTGAAGAGGCGGAACAGGCATTTGGCGCCTCCATCACCAGCGATCTCGGAACCCAGGACATGGGGTCGGTGTCGGGATGCCGCGTCGAAGATTCCAAGGATCTGCGCCGCCGAACCGTTGGGCGCATGCTGCCGGGTAATAAAGTGAAACTGCTGGACAAAGATACCGGCGAGGAAGTTACCGATGGCGAGCCGGGCGTGTTGTGGTTCCGTGGACCCCATGCCCCGGCCGGTTATTACCGGGACGAAGAACTGACCGCGACGGTTTTTGACGAAGAAGGATGGACCACGACCAGTGATATCGTCAAGTTCGACCAGGAGTGCTTGTGGATCCTGGGCCGCGCCAAAGATATGATTATTCGTGGCGGGCAGAATATCTACCCGGCGGAGATCGAAGGATTGCTCAACGACAATCCCAAGGTAGCATCCGTGGCGATTGTGGGTTACCCGAACCGCGAGATGGGTGAAAAAGCTTGCGCCTACGTCATTCCCAAGGCGGGCCAGGACTTTACCTTCGAGGAGATGGTGGAATATTTGAAGGGCAAACAGATCGCCATGTTCAAGCTGCCCGAACGACTGGAAGTGGTTTCCGAATTTCCGGCGGTGGGCGATTCGGGAAAAGTTAATAAAGAGACCCTGAAAAAGATGATTGCCGAAAAAGTGGCGAGCGAAGGGTAGTAGATATTATGACGAAAACCATTCTCATTATCGCAACCCTGGACACCAAAGGCGAAGAGACCTTCTATCTGAAGGACAAAATAGCGTCCTCTGGGCTCAATACCCTGATGATGGATCTCTCTATGCGTGGGGGCGAGAACTCTCCGGCTGAAATTACACCGGCCATGGTGGCCGAGGCCGGAGGCAGCAGCCTTGAGGCGTTGAGTGCTTCCCGGGAACGGTCGAAAATTACAGCGGTCACTATCGCCGGGGCCATTAGCCTGGCGATCCAAAGCCATGACGGAGGCAAGGTTGACGGTGTGATCGCCCTGGGCGGTTCCACCGGATCACTTATGGCCAGTGAGGTGATGCGGGCGCTGCCTTTTGGGGTTCCCAAGGTGATTATCTCCTCAACAGCCGCATTGCCGGGACTATCGACCCGCTATATTGGTACCGGTGACATTATGCTGTTTCACTCCGTGATCGAGATATCGGGTGTTTCGAACTTGCTAAAAAATGTGATTGATCGTGCTGTTGGCGCCATGATGGGAATGGTTAATAATGATGTGGCTTCACCTGCGGCCGATAGTGACCGCGCTTTTGCCATGACCATGCTGGGACCGTGCGAGCAATGTGCCCACACGGTCCGCAGCGGGTTGGAAAAGAGCGGTTATCAGGTGACCGGATTTTCGGCGGCAGGTATTTCGGATCGGGCCATGGAGGAGATGATCGCCAACGGTTTTTTTAAAGGGGTGATCGACTTGGCCCCCGGAGGCGTGGGCGAACACCTTTTCGGGTACATGCGCGATGCGGGTCCGACGAGAATGGAGGCCGCTGGTAAAGCCGGCATTCCTCAGATCATATCTTTGTGTAGCGTTAACCACATGACCCCGGCCAAATCCAAATACAAACCGGATTTTAATAGCCGTCGAAAATACGATCTGGATAAATTCAGGACCTGGATTCGTTTGGCGCCGGATGAATTGGCGCAGGTGGCCGATGCATTCGCTCAAAAACTCAATGCCGCCACAGGTCCCGTCATCGTCATCGTACCGCTTAAGGGGTGGTCGGGTGTCGACATTCCCGGTAACCCCACCTACGATCCCAAAGAAGATGCTGTTTTTATTGACCGATTGAAAAAGAAGCTATCCCCGGGCATTGAGGTCAGGGAAATTGATGCCAACATGGAGGAAGATAAAGTCGCTGAGGCTGTCATTGCAGCGGCTAAAGAGATCATGCCGTGACCCCGGATATGGAAAAAGCGATCGCCGCCAAAGCCCGGCCGATCCTGGAAACCGGCCGTCAAGGCGATTGGGACCATACCTTACGGACCGTTGGATATGCGCGTCGTTTGCTAAGCCGTGAAGATGGTGATACGGATATTGTTATTCCAGCGCTTTATTTGCACGATACCGGTTGGAGTGCCATCGATTATCAAGACTTTATCGATGCCGCGCCAGCCAAAAAGAAAGAGACCCGCAGCCTCCAGCTCCACATGGAACAGAGCGCCAAAATCGCGACCGGCATTTTAAACGATCTACTATTTCCTCCGGATGATCAAGCACGTATCGTCGCTATTATTTCTGTTCATGACGATCCGGATAGTATTTTCGCTTTAAATGATATCTCGGCGACTTTGGTGATGGAGGCGGATCGACTGGATCGTTATGGGTTGAGCAGTGTTCAACGGTATCAGGATATGTTCGGTCCCGATTATTTTAAGAAGGACGCCTGGATCCAAGGGCTGGCCATGCGGCGGGAAGGTCTCAAGGAGTGGTTTACCACCAAAACCGGAAAGGCCCTTTCTCAGGAGATGGCTGTTGAAATGGGGCTTTTCAACCCCCTCTAAAAGCCGGTTTTACAACCCGGGAAAACTCGCGGGCCTGATTCCCTACCGAGAACAATGCTTGGTCGAAATCGAAACTTTCATTCGGAGCGGCACCATGGCCCATCTTAAAACCGACAGTGGATCCTATGACATCGAGGCGGATATTCGGCGGATCGGTGATGACTTTTTAGTTAGTATTTATGGCGGCGAAGTACCGCACATCGGCGCGGTTGCTGCCGCCCATCCACGGCCCAGTTTGAAAGATCCGGCGGAAATGAGCGCCACCGCGTCAGTCATTTGCTATACGGCGCACAAAGAGGACGATCTGGCCAAACAGGCCGCCGAGACATTGGCTGCCGCTCTAAATACCAGGGTCGTCGTGACGGCCGGTATACACTGGGACAACTTATCCGAAACAGGGATTAACCAAATTGTGAGCAACTGTCGGCAGTTGGTTGCGAATGTTTTGGATGAGGCAAAATCAATGACCCAAGAAACTCGCTAAGGAGAAAAACCCCATGCCAAAACGACTCGTCATCGCGATTGCCGGAGCCAGTGGTGTGACCTATGGTGTCCGCATGCTGGAGGTGTTGAAGGATATTGACGATTATGAAACCCACCTGATTATCTCCGATGCCGGTAACCTCAATATCAAAATCGAGACCGACTATTCCCCGGAAGAAGTGGCCGCCATGGCGGACTATACTTATGCCCACAAAGACGTCGCCGCGGCCCTGGCATCGGGCTCTTTTCTAACCGAGGCCATGGTGGTGGTGCCGTGCACCATCAAAACCCTGTCTGGTATCGCCAACTCCTATAATGAAAACCTTATTGTGCGTGCTGCTGATTGCACGCTAAAAGAAAAACGCAAACTGGTTTTGGTGGTTCGTGAGACCCCGCTTCACAAGGGACACCTGCGATTGATGATGCAGGCCGCCGACATGGGTGCCCATATCTTGCCGCCGGTGCCATCGTTTTACCATTTCCCCAAAACCTTAGATGACATTATCAATCAGACCATCGGCAAGATTCTGGATTATGTCGGGGTTGAACACAATCTGTTCCAACGCTGGGGTGAGCCGAACGCCGGCGATGATTCCGGCAATCTAACCGTTTGTTGATGTGTTTGCGTGCCAATCGTCCCAACCATTGCCGTATTGGGCACCTTCGACACCAAAGGTGAGGAACACCTTTTTTTAAAAAATGCCATTGAATCCGATGGCCTCACCGTATTGTCCATTCACGTCGGAACGAAAAAGCCGTCCTCATTTCCGGCGGATATCGATCTGTTTGCGGAACAAACCGAATATGATGGCCGCGATGAAGCCATTGGGTCCATGCTGGCCCGTGGCCAAAAACGGATGCGGGATCTGCATGAAGCCGGACGTATTCAGGCGGTGATTTCCGCCGGTGGCGGCTCGGGGACGCATTTGTGTACCGGTATCATGCGGGTTTTGCCCCTGGGGGTACCGAAAGTGATGGTGTCCACTGTGGCTTCGCGGGACATGAGCACGGTCGTCGGCACGAAGGATATCACCATGATGCACAGCGTGGTGGACCTTTTAGGCGTCAATCGGATTTCCGGTGCTATTTTGCATAAAGCCGCTGTTGCGGTGGGTGCCATGGCGCGCAGCCAGTGGCGGCCCGAAAAACAGGGCAAGCGAATCGCCCTCTCTTTCTTTGGGTTTATCACGCCGGCGGCAGAACAGGTCAAAGCCCATCTTGAAGATCTAGGGTACGAGGTGATCGCCTTTCATGCCAACGGAACCGGCGGTATGGCGCTGGAGGAGTTGGCCGATGAGGGCTATTTTGACGGCATTCTCGATCTGGCCACCCATGAGCTGGCCGATCATCTAAAGGATGGATACTGCGGTAATATCGGGCCGACCCGATTTATCACCCCATCGAACCGAAAAGTTCCCCGTCTGGTTGTGCCCGGTGGGCTTGATTGTGCCGTTCTGGAGTTTACACGTGATAATATACCCCCGGTCTATAAAGACCGAAAGATCTTTTTTTATGACTTTCGGTCGGCAATTCGTCTTAATCGTGCGGAATCCATCCTTTTGGCTGAGCAACTGGCGGACCGGCTAAACCAGGCCCCGGACAGGGTGAAAGTCATTAATCCAACCAAGGGCTGGTCGACGGCGGATGGGCTCGGATCGCCGTTGTATGATCCCGATATCAGCGAGATGTTGATGAAAAAGCTGGTCGCTCATTTGGACCCACAAATTGACGTGATGCATGTCGATTACCATATTAATGATAAAGCATTTGCACAGCTGATTGGCGATGCAATGGATCGAATGATTCAATAAATATTCAATTAAAGGGATAATAAAATGGCAATAGACATATCGGTTTTTCAATGGCTCCCCTGCCCGGTGGTGTACATTTGTACGGCGCACGAAGATCAACGGGACATCATGACCGGCACCGCCATGTTTGTTTCGGAAAAAGAGCCCATTTTAACGATTAGTGTCTCCACGGGACACCTGACCGAAAAACTCATCAGTGCTTCGGGTAAATTTGTCCTGGCGCTGGCGGCACCCGGCCAAAGCAAGCAGGCCATACAATTGGGAAGTGCTAAAGGGGAGAAGGTGGATAAATATTCCCGTTTCGCCATTGATACCCTGCCCCAGGATACCGGTCACGGATTGGTGCCCAAAGAGGCTTCCGTCTGGCTGGCGTGTGACGTGGAGAGCAGCTATACGATTAAGGGCTACCACGTATTTACCGGGCGGGTGGTCGACGCCGGCGATCTGGATAAACCGGCCCTTATCTGGCATCGGGATGGTTTCTGGAAATTAGTGTCGGCTTAGGCGCGGTTGATAAGAATTCACTGGGGCGGTACAGGTGTCGCTTCATTTCACCAAATTACCCCTCCTGTTTTGCATCCCATTGACCATTGTTTTTTAAATTCTCAACAATGGGACCGGCCATTTCAACTAATTTGAGCTTGTCAACTTTTGTGCTGCGGGTCAAAGGTAGTTCCTGATCAGAAGGCCATATTTCAACATGTTGGGGTCTTTTATAGGAAGCAATGAATTTGCAGTGTGCCATGACCCCTTCTCCATCCAGAGTGCTGTCGGCATAAGGACGAACAAAAGCAAAAATTCCTTCATCAAAAAGCGCATGTTTCATGCCGATAACTTCTACAACATCCACGCCTTCCATCTGTGAGATATGTTCTTCCACCTCGCCTGGGAAGACATTGTATCCTTTTTGTTTTATGAGGAACTTTTTACGGCCGGAAAGATACAAGGCTTTATAACCGTCCATTTGTTTAAAATATCCCAAATCCCCAGTATAAAGTATCCCTTCTTTAGAGACCGTTTTTTCTGTCTCTTCCGATTGGTTGTAATAACCTAAAAAGACAATGGGCGGGTGATAGCAAATTTCGCCAATCTCTTCATCAGCCAATTCGTCTCCGGCTGATCCATCTGATTTCATCGGCTTTCGAACGGACACCCCGGCCAGGTCCGGGAAGGCTTGACCCACCTGTCCGGCCATCTCTTCAAGGGTTATGCCGGCCGGGGTAAAAGTTGCAAAACCGGCATTTTCCGTCATTCCGATCCCGGTTCCGAATTTAGGTGCCATGGTGGAAAGCTTTTTAAGAAAAGTCGTATCAACCGCGGCCCCGGCATAGGCGACAAATTCCAAGCTTGAAAGATCATAAGAATCATATTCGGGAAAATTCCACAGCATGCGGAACATGGTGGGTATTTGTCCAATCACTTTGATTTTGTGACGTTCAATGGCCTCCAGGGTGGTTTTGGTATCAAATATTCTTAATAGAACCGCTTTCCCCCCCATGTACATGGTCGTCATAAATGTTTCCGTAACGCATCCGACATGGCTTGGCGGAAGATTTACAAGAATCGAAAAATCTTTATTATCGCCCTTATAATCAATGCCCCTTTCCAATATCTGGTTTTGAACAATGATGTTTTCATGGCATAACACCGCCGGTTTGGGTTCCCCGGTGGTTCCGGTTGTATAAATGATGAGAGCCGGGGATCGCTTGCCCACTTGTTGATACGTCTTGCCAAGTTTTCCGGTGAAACTGTCTTTCAGCTTGAGCCACACCAGGCGTTTTTTATTCATTAGTTCTGAGATACTTACCGCCCCTTCAATGATATCTCCCGGTTTTGGATTGGCACTGAACTGCACCAGCTGTTTGACACAGGGGCACCCCTTTTTAACCGCTTCCCCAACCATTCTAAAATCCCGAACAGGGGTTTCGCCTAAAAAGAAAAAGGCTTTGGCCTCAATTTTATTTATATCCCGCACAACTTCATTTTCACTTAAGCGGACATCCAGAGGCGCAATAATCGCCCCGATTTTAAAACAAGCATACATAAGCGCCATATGCTCCGGGAGTAATACCAGCTGGGTTGCCAACCGGTCGCCTTTTTGAATACCCATATCAAGTAATTTGAGCGCAAAAAAATCAATGAGCGACCTGAATTTTTTGTAGCTGATTTCCCGTCCGTCTTCATGTTGAACCATAGCGATAGAATCCGGCTGCTTTTTTGCCCATTTATCAATATAGGAATTAACCAGCGGCAATCTTTCGTTCGTGTTCATTCTAAGACCCCTTTAAAATTTTTATATATCCGCCGCGAACAGCCTTTTTATTTTCACAATTTCGGACTTCAAAAAAAACATCGGTAAACGTCTTATGTGTTTTCTTTCCTGTACAACATACCTTTATGTTGGTTCCAGGCCGGACCATGCCCGTAAACCGGCATGCAATCTCGGAAATCCTGGCCGAATTTTTTGCGGCTTCTTTGTCAACCATTTCGCGGACAGCGTATGCCAGGGTAGCGGTTCCCTGCAAAATAATTCCAGGCAGGCCCACTGCCCTGGCAAACTGAGGTGATGTGTGGATCGGAAATTCAATGTTGCTGCATCCATCATAAATATAGGGGCGCTCAGGATCAATATAGATATCGGACGTCCAGACAACTTCCTTATCGGTGTGATTTTCCGGGACCATTGGAAGCACCCCAGCTGTTTTCCCTTCTCCAGAGGCCACCCCTCGTAACATCGCACCAATGTATTCTGTAAAGACCGGGTGGTTGTTGTTATCTTTTGCTTCAAGACAGATAATGGCATGGGTTCCCGCACGATGGGGTAAAAAAGCCTTTAAATCTCCAGCAATGGACAGGCTATCACCTGGCCGTATCAATCGATGCAAAATGAGGTGTTCCGTGTAGTGTACCTGGGTCATCAATACTTCTTCGGGAAAGTCATCGGACGCGATGAACGTTCCCAGCCGACTTAAAATAGGCCAGGTAACGGATACCGGGAACATGGGATGCGACAACACGCCCTGCTCCTGTGTGTCATCAAAATATTTTGGATTGTTGTCCTGGACGGATGCGGCATAATTGGTGGTTTGCCGCAAGCTGATCTCGGTTTGATATTTTTTAAGTGGCGTGCCCACCAGGCGGGTACTTAATTTCACGGTACAACTCCCCTTCAGGTTAAGCGTATTTGGCCCCATTATTGACTCAAAACGCATCACGCGGGTCTTCTTCCGTATGTTTTTCTAATGCGAGTCTATATAAGTCCGGCAGCAAATCGATGGGCGGAAAAGCTTTGAATTTCTTTTAAGAGCGTTCATTTTCTGAACATATCTCTGGCTGTTGCCTGGCGGCGGCTTTCCTTCGTTTATACGCTTCACCCCTTCGAAAAATGGCTTCAATCCCGCTGCATTTGCCGACACATCCCCCCATGCTCCGACCCGGATAAAAGGGCTTGGCGGTGGTTTGGCCTTCGGAAAAATCGGTTCTTCCCGTTTGGTCATAGACCTGTCGCTTGAAGTCGTCACTCAATACGGCGTAGGCTTCGCCAATGGCTTTAAATTTTTCCGCCGCATCCTCTTTGGTATTTACATCCGGATGAAATTCACGGGCAAGGTTTCGATAGGCCTTTTTGATATCATTCGCGGTGGCGTCTCTGGGTATTTCCAATAGGTGGTAGTAATTGGTGGGTTTCACTTTTTGCTTTCTTTCTCCTTTGGTAAAAGGTGCCGATTGATTATTCTTACACCTGATGCAAATTATTTTACAAGAACATGTAGTGGGATGTGCTGCCGATAATGGTTCCAGACCATTTGATATTGTTGCAAAAAGTATGGGTTGTCAAGATATTCATAGCCAAAGAATAAAAACTCTATACGCGTTTTAGTCATTCATTCTGACCAGATGTATCCACCGGGTGTGTCCCCCGGGTTGCCACCCAGACCGTTTCACTATAAAATGTCCTCACTTTTAGTGAAATTGCATTCAATTTCTTTTAACTGACTCGGGAGTTTAAATGGTTGAAAGCATGACTATCGCGGACCATTTTTTCTGGATTGCCGTGATCCTGCTGTTGTCCAGGATTTCCAGCTTAATCGAACGGTTCGGTCAACCGGCGGTGCTGGGAGAGCTATTTGTGGGCATCGTACTGGGTAACCTGGTGCTGATGGGTTGGCATACCGCCGAACCGCTAAAGCATGAACCGGTGATCCATTTTTTAGCGCAACTCGGGGTCGTCATTCTGCTTTTCCAGGTGGGCCTGGAATCGAATATCGATGAAATTCAGCGTGTGGGGCCACGGGTGGTAGTGGTGGCCATCATTGGGGTGGCGCTACCCTTTTTTCTCGGTTATGCGGTGATCCCACCGATCCTTCTCCCGGATATGACCAGCAATGGACGGCTTTTTCTGGGTGCCATGTTAAGCGCCACCTCCGTAGGCATCACCGCCCGGGTTTTCAAGGACCGGGATCAGCTTCAGAGCCGGGAGGCCAGCATTGTATTGGGGGCGGCCGTTATCGACGATGTACTCTGCCTTAGCTTATTGGCCATTCTTAAAGCCATGGTGGAGTCTGGAAATATCGGTATCCCCGCTGTGGGTTGGATTGCGCTCAAGGCCGTGATGTTTCTCGCAGGGGCCATCGTGTTGGGTCAATTGCTGGCCGTGCGCCTCGGCCGTTTGTTGTCACATATCCACCCCGGCGTGGGAATGAAATTTATTCTGGCCATCTGTTTCTGTCTGGTATTTGCGTTTTTGGCAGACTGGGCGGGTCTGGCCCCGATTGTGGGTGCTTTTGCCGCCGGACTGGTGTTAAAGCCGGTGACATTCACCCATTTTGACGATCCGGCCATTGTGGACGATGTTGAGGCGGCCATCGAAGATTCCCGCCCCCACGTTCACACGCGAGTCGTCGGTGTGCTGGAGACCTACGCCGAATCCCATGTGGAGACCCTGGTCAAACCCCTGGGATTCTTCCTGGTGCCACTCTTTTTTGTGATGACGGGGATGGAAGTGAACCTGAAGGTTTTTCTCGATCCCCGAATCCTATTGCTGGCCCTGGGGCTCTCCCTGGCCGGTTTTGGCGGAAAATTGATCGCCGGGTTATCTGCCGGAAAGGTCAACAAGATGGTCGTAGGATGGGGCCTTGTTCCCCGAGGTGAGGTTACCTTGATTTTTGCGGCCACGGGTAAGGCGCTGGGCGTGCTATCCGATGCCCTGTTTGCGGCCATGATCGTGATGGTGGTTATCAGTACCCTAATGGTGCCGCCGGTATTGAATCTTCTGCTTCGGCGGCAAAGCGAAAAAACGGTGGGTAAGATATAATATGGAATTGATTCAACATGCGTTTTCCATTGTCTTGGCCTAACCGGGTCTCAATAGTTTCAGCGCAGTTAGCCGGTCGCGCGGTTTTTAATCGGCTGAATTGGCTTGGTATTCCGTATACCACGACACACCTCAATAATCATATCCAGCGCCATCTGGAAATCCTGGGATTTAGGGAAAAGAGATGTATGCTCTGAATTCGGTACAATATGAAGAAGATTTGTTTTGGCTTGCTTTGCTGATTGCCGAATTCTTTTTACCACTTCTGCTGGAATGACAGTGTCATTCTCAGCTGCGATGATTAAAAGGTTTCCCTTGAAATTTTCTAAGATACTAAAAGCGTCCGAATCTTCCCAGCTGTTGGGAACGCGAATGGTCTCCGAGAACTCAGCACCAAAAGTAAGGTGGTATGCTTTAGGCGTATAGGCAGCTGGTACCAGCAAAACCAGGTTATTAACCGAAAATATTTCAGTGAGCTTTACAGCGGTATATGCACTCATGCTGGCAGCTATTAGTGTAAGCGGTTCTATACAAGTGTGTCGAATGACAACCGCAGCTTGCCTGGTCCTTCCATGTAGACTTGTGTCCAAAATATCACCTCCGGTCTCGCCGTGTCCGATGAAATCGAAGCTGACAGAAGGAATGCCGTAAGCATTTAACCTCCCCCGTATTTTTGTGAACCGTGCTCGTGATGACTTGCCGGCGCCATGCAGCACTATTGTATTACAGCCCTCCTCATAGGCATCTCCTCGAAGAACATAATTATCAAAAAGAAGCTCGAACGCCTGCAGGTTCATCAGTTACTTTCACTCTCCGTATGAGGGATATTATTCAATATCTAAAGAAATGGGAGGATAAGAGATAACCAAATAAATTAGATTCAAGCATCTGCCATGATATGCTCAAGAGTGGACACGATTTCATCCATATTGTCAGGAAAAACTTCGGAAAACCATATCTTCTGGGGGTAAATCATCACATTGGGCCCCTGGGCGCAAAGCCCCATACACCCCGATGTGCTAATCCGGACCTTTCCTTTCCAGCCTTTCTCGTTGATGGTCTCCTTCAATTTAGATTTAATAAGCGGGCTGTTATCGTCTGCGCAGGATTTCCTTTTCCCCCCACGATCATTTGTACAAACAAAAACATGGGCGACATAGGGTGATTCTTTTTGGTTCGGCATTATAAATTTCCTTCGTTAACTTCATAAGCTAGGATCAATGATTCGTGATAGGTAAGTCGGAGATCCCGGTTTTTAAGCGGGAAAAGTTCCCACAAAGTAGGGCCTGACCACGGTAATTCAAGGGTTGTTTAAAGCACTCTATGTATCTGAGGTTACTTTTTTGATATGGTTTAAATACACATGGGTATTCTGATTAACCGTTTTTACCAATTGGTTCATTATCAGATCAGACAGGGTCGGAAAGGGTCTCTGACTTAATGATCTATATGGTGTAATCGTTGGACAAGACGATTTTTAACAAGCGAGGCGCTGTTGTGGCAAAAAGAAAGCTGACCCCCACATACATTTTTTTCTACATCCTGTTCCTGCCGGACACCTGGCAGATTATCATTGGCGTCGCGGCTGCCTATTTTCTTGTACCGGCCATCTCAAAGCCGGATATGGGAACCGGGGCCGTGGTCATGCTCTACATCATGTGCGCCGCTATCGGGTATGCTATTTCATCCTGGCCCGGCAAGTGGATCAGTAACGCCGTCAAGCGATTGATCCTAAAGGATAAAATATCTTAGAGAGTATGTTTCAGAATCATCATTGAATGAAATGTCTGACAGATGAATCGTCGTGCGTGCGATTGATCCTTGATTCAAGATTATAGATTAGGGGGTTACCCAGGATGCGTCCATCCGATTATCTTCCCAATGAAATTGGGCTCGAATGTGACCCGTCAATTTCAACAGCAGCCAGTCCATTTGATCGAATCGGCAGACAATGACGGCAAAATTTTTCCGGGCCCCCGGATGGTCAAACAGTTTGGGTGCTTTATTACGAAGAAAATGCGACGGATCCTGAGACGGTTTTTCAGTGGGTGAACCCGGCGGGGTTTCGGAGCAGTAGTCGATTCGACGAACCGGACGCACCTTTTTCCATTGGGATTCAGCCCTTTTATCGTTGGTATGCACCGAAGCCGTTCCTGAAAGACGTAGCTGTAGCCACTTTTTTGGATGATAAAACAACCAGCTCACATTGGGATTACCCCGGATCTGTGAAACCTTGGGTGTTCGGGCATCACAATAGCAAATCAATGTCCGGTCTTTTTCCGAAAACCCCCTCAGGATGACCGTCCGCACTTCGGGTTTGCTGCCATCCATGGTGGCAAGGGTTGGTCGGTGAAACGGATGCCTGAAGTTTCGGGCACCGGTATGCAGAATCCGCCAACTCGAATTGAGCACGTCGTCCAGGGTTGAAATTTTTTTCTTTTTTCCAAATATCATGCTCATATTGCTTCAATTCGTTATAATTTCTTTATTAATTTAATAAACGTGTCGATTTCTTCATTGTCAAAAACAGTGAAAATGATATCGACAACTCTTTGTTCCGCAAGGTATTGCAACCGGGCGATATTGCGACCTTTATCCGTCAGTTTGATATAAAATATACGTTTGTCCGTGTGGCAGCGTTTTTTTTCAACACAGTCCAGTTTAATCAGTTTATTAACGATTTCAGTAACGGATGGTTTTGTGATCTTTAAAATCTCCGCAAATTTTCCGAACGTTATATCAACGGTTCTGTCAATAACCTTAAGATAGTGCAGTTGATTTAATTGAAGTTTGGACATTCCAAGTTTGTCAGAGATTTCAAGATTGCATTCATGCCCTAAACTGTTGAACTTTCTAACAGCTTCGTAGATTAATTCTCTTTTCAAAATAAACCCACTCTCATTTATATTAGTTTGTTCATTACTTACTAATTTACTTAAATAATTTTGTCAAGATAAAGTACTGTATTTCAATGCTTTACAATTTTTTTAACCCATTTGGCCAGTGGTTAAATTTCCCCTTTAAAACAATTTTATGTTAGTTTGTGTTGAACTAAATTAAATCATGCCTATCATATTCCTAAAGTACTGGATGTGAACAGATATAAAAGGGAGTATAAAATGGCGTCAACCCATGTGAACACAGAGCTTGTTGTCATACCGTTAACACAAACCGTCGTATTTCCGGAATCAGACGCAAAAATTCGGGTCAGCAGTCACCTGGCTAAAATTTTAAAAAATCAAATAGCCCAGGGAAATGACTGGGCGGTCGCGCTTACGACTAAAGAAAGGTTTAACCCAAATCATACGGACCCAAATCGAACAGACCCGATTCATACAGATCGGGATTATACAAATCCGGATCATGTGGATACGGAATTATTTTTTTCTATGGGAACATTGGTCCAACTCAAATCCCACACATCACAGCGCGATCATGATATTTTCCATGTAACGGCGCACACCAGAATCGCCATTGAATCCATTCGAACGACACCGGGTAAAGTTCTGGCGATACACCTTCCGGCGCCTGAGCATATCGATATAGATTCAAAAGGCCGGGACCAGATGCTCGAATATATCAAGAAAATAACCTATGAATTGAGCACTTTTTTTAAGGGATCGGAATCCTATGTCAAAACGATCAAACAGATAGATTCAATCCCGAAATTAATGGGATACCTTCTACCGTTTGTGACAATTCCAATCGAGGAAAAACAGCATCTTCTAGAAATTGACTCATTAAAGGAGAGAGGCATTGCCTTTATGGACATTCTTATTCAACATAAAGAATCCATAAAACTTCAGATCGAGATGGCCCAAAAGTTCTCAGACCAGGCCAATAAAAATTACAGAAAAGCGTTTCTAAAGGAACAGTTAAAAAATATCCGTGAGGAACTTAATGAGGATTCTCCCAAATCCTCGAAACCAGGGGGTAAAAAAGATTATGCCGGACTTATTAAAGACGCAGGTATGCCCGAAGATATAGAGCAGGTTGCATTGGATGAGCTCTCAAAATTAAATGATCAAGGACAGGGGAGCCACGAGACGGGCATCATAAAAAACTACCTTGATCTTCTTGTGGCGCTTCCATGGCGCATTACAGCAGAAAAAGATATCGATATTAAAAATGCGTCTATGCTGCTGGATGAACATCACTATGGGCAGAAGAAAGTAAAAGAACGTATCATTCAGCACCTGTCTGTGATGAAGCTGAAAAAAGAAAAACAAGGGTCCATTCTGCTTCTCGTGGGTCCTCCCGGCACAGGAAAAACCAGCCTTGGAAAGAGTATTGCCGAGGCCTTAAAAAGAAAATATGTCCGGATCAGCCTGGGTGGCATCAGGGATGAAGCTGAAATAAGAGGGCATAGAAGAACATATATTGGTGCCCTTCCGGGTAGAATTATCCAGGGAATGAAAAAAGCAGGTGAGAAAAATCCTGTTTTCGTCCTGGATGAAGTGGATAAACTGGTTTCCGCATTCCATGGAGATCCATCAAGTGCATTATTAGAGGTTACTAGATCCGGAACAGAATCATACATTTTCCGATCATTACCTTGAGGTCCCCTATGACCTGTCCGATGTCTTTTTTGTTGCAACGGCTAACAGTAGGAGAGGAATCCCCGCACCACTTTTAGACCGGATGGAAGTGATTGAACTTTCGGGTTATACCGGAAATGAAAAATTTCATATTGGAAAAGATTACCTTGTAAAGCTTGTTCTTGAGGAACATGGCATAGAGAAGTCTCAGCTTAAAATTGATGATGAGGCGTTAAAAGCAATCATAGATAAATATACGGTTGAAGCGGGTGTTCGGGGTCTTCGTAATCAACTGGCCAAGGTGGCCCGGGTTGTCTCAGAAAAAATTGTTTCAGGCACCACCGAGCTTCCCTACAAAGTTACCCCGGATTCACTTGATGACATTTTGGGTCATCCGGTAATCAGACACGATGTGGCCCAAATGGATAACCCGCCGGGGGTTGTTACCGGACTTGCCTGGACACCGATGGGCGGCGAGATCCTTTTCATTGAGGCAACCCATATGCCTGGAAATGGCAAGCTGACTTTAACCGGTCAGTTGGGAGATGTGATGAAAGAATCTGCTACAATATCTCTGAGCTTGTTCAGATCCAGGTTGGCCTTTTCATTACCCGATTTTGACTTCGAGAAAAAGGATCTGCATATCCATGTACCTGCCGGTGCATTGCCTAAAGACGGTCCTTCGGCGGGCGTTGTCATGTTTACTTCGATAGCCTCGCTTATAATGGGCCGAAAAATTGATCCAAAGCTGGCGATGACAGGAGAAATCACCTTAAGGGGTCACATTTTACCCATCGGGGGTATCAAAGAAAAGGTTTTGGCCGCCCACCGGGCTGGGATCGAAAAAATTCTTTTACCGGAAGAGAATGAGAAAGACCTTATTGATATCCCTGAAGATGTAAAAGAACAATTGATATTTGTAACGATTCATACGGTTGAGGACCTGATTAAAGAGACATTGGATCTTGATCTTCCAAAACCGGAAGCGCTTATGATTGGGACGCTTTCCGGAATTAACACGCATAACGAAGCAACTTTAGGGAATTGATTAAGTGTGACGTCAAACGGCATGCATGTAAAATGTATGTCGTTTGATAAACCCTTTGGCCCCGAGCCCGATTCCCCACCCATTGCGCCCTATCTGCTCCAGGCCGCCAGTTGCGACACTTCGGCCCGCAGCCGCGTTAAGGTCCCAGGGGTGTTGAACAGTTTTCGACACAGCTCGCATTTACTATAGGTGATGATCTCGCGGGCTTTCATACCGGTAAAGGATGCAATATTGGTCAACCCCATGGTTCTGATGAGGCCGTACAGGCGGTCTGTTTCAGTTTTAGTAAAAAGCTGTTCCATTGTATTGTCGTTTAGGTTCCCAAGGTGGAAAAAGTTTGTTTCCGGGAAATGGGTCCCTGCATCGCAGCAGGCGTACATGTCAAGATCCGGCGTAAGATAGGGGTTCATGTCGCAACAATTGGCCTGATAATCAGTCATGATTTCCCTGCGTTTGAAAGATGTGGCGCGACCTGCATATATGACGGGTTCGGGAAAAAATATAAGACCATGATCCCGTAAAAACTGTTCATAGGGGTCGTCCTCTATGGAAAAATCGGTAACGAATGAAATAAAATAATTTAACCCGACCTTTTGGCAGCTGCGTGCCGCATTCAACACATTGTTCCGATCTATATTCTTCTGGTGCCACCTTGAGTAACTCAATCTCAATTGGCAAAGCCCGTTTTCTTTCAATGCTGACACCAGGCTTTCGGAAGCCTCTGCTGTCTTCGCCCAATAACTATTAGTCACCATTCTCGTATATATTCCGATTTGTTTGCACAGTTTCACCAGTTCTGCAATTTCATTGACATACAGAAACGGTTCACCCGCGGAAAAACTTATTCCGCCAACACCTGCCTGGGCCATTTCGACAATGATTTCTTTTGCCTTATTATGATCCATTTTCTTGCTATCAGGAATATCTTCCACAGCCACACAGTGCTCGCATTTGATATTGCATCTGGTTGAGTATCCAAAAGCTAATTTGCGCATAGTTAGTGTCCATCCAATAATCGGTAGTTTTAAGCAGTCCAAATACTACAGCGATGGTTCCAAAAGGTTTGTTCTATGATAATCTGCTGCAAATATTTGGATAGCATAGATATTTTTCGTTTTCTTCGTATTTTGAGCGCACCTCTGCTGCTGCGCGAGAACCAACAATGGATAAAGGCCGCAATTTTTAAGTTGACGCCAGCTTGGTCCTTGCAATGGTCAATAAATTGGCCGCGACAATCGATGACCAGACATATGACTTAAAGCCGTACCAGCCTTTCCACATACATCGTGCCAGCCCCATGGAACGTTTGAGCCAGGAAATGCCCGACTCAATCCCGGCCCTGAACCGGCGAAGCCTATGATACACATATTCACTGCGGCACATATCTGTTTCTTTCAGACCGCGCTTTTTGGCAAAGCAGACATCCTTTATCTTGCGCGAGGCCGCCTTGGCCTGTTTCAGATTGTCTTTAGATGCAAAGCCGCCGTCAAAGCAGACTTTGAGCGGGTATCGGCCATAGATTTCTTTTTGCCGGTCTAACATCGGGATGGCCAAATCTACATCGGCTGGATTGCCTTCGACAATCAGGCAATCCAGGATCAAATTGGAGGCTCCGCCGGTCAGGCAGATCTTGTGGCCGAAAATCACATCCCGGCGATCCTTGACAATAACGTCGGTGTGAGGTTCGAAGATCGATACCACTTTGTCAGCGGCAGCAACGCTCTGGCCCAGAACAACCCTGCGATGGGTCTGGTCGATGACCTTTTCGGTAAGCTCGGCATAGTGATTGATTTGGGCAAAAAGAGCAATCGCGCTGGGTGCGAGCGCACTCTTTTTGATCATCTGTGCCGCCGCGTGGGCATAACCGCGCACCTTGCCGGTAATTTTGAGCAAGTCGACATAGGCCACCTTGCGTGGCTTTTTACCCTTGGCATTCATAACCGCCAGCATCCGACGTTTGGCCCGTCGGTTATGGTTGCTAAATTGCGGCACCTTGAGCCCGAACTCATCCCGGCTGCGCACAATAAGCCGCGTCAATACACGTACACAGTCGCCCAACAGGGTCGAATCCCATGGCTGGTGAATGTTGGACTCAACGCAGGTACAGTCCGTGCGCACTTTGCGGCCCTTTTCGATGCCCTCTTTTTTGGCATATTCCAGAATATCGCGGTTGACCATCTCCCAGGTCTGATCACTGATGGCTTTGATATTGCGGTTCAAGGCAGATTTTTTAAACCCTTCTTCGGCCATGCCGATGCGGCAAAACCAGCGCAGGCTTTGCGAGTCGACGATGTGGAAGGCCAATTCTTCATAAGTGAAACCGAAAAGGACTTTGACGATGATAAAGCGTAGCACTTGTTCGGCGCTCATACCTTTGGCGCCGGCGCGCTGGGTCTTGGACTTGCCTCTGTTTAAATCTTGCAGAATATACTCACAGATGGTAGGTTTTGCATCGACAATCCCACTGATCACTTCCAGTTCCTTGCTTTGGGGATGATCGAGAATGTGAGCCATCAGGGGCATTTGTTTGGGCCATTTTTCGCGCATTTTGCGACCAGCTCCTTTTCTGTTTTTGTAGTATTATTGAGTGTTTAGTGACTTTTAATATACCACAAAACGAAAAGAATTGCTACCGCAAAATGCGCTTTTTTTATGAGTTTCAGATAGTTATAGCTTTCGATGGACACTAGTTAGAAATAATCCTCTTCCAGCAGCCTGTTAGAGGCTGTTTTTAGGCCGGGCCAAGCTAACAGATAGATTTTATATGAACACAAGCCATAATTTTAATCTCTATATCACACTTGATGAAATCGTAAAAAGACATCAATAGGGATGGCAAAGTAATCCGCCAAGGCGGACAAGATCAAGGCGTCGCGAATCCGGTGTCGTGAGGCGCAACGCAATCCGCCACAGGTGGATTACTAAGCCATCATTCTTGACAAATAAGACGACCGGTCAGATTGTATTGATATAATAAAAGAAACCAAAACACTGAGAACAGATCCAAACTCATTTATCGGAAATAAAATAAAAAAGGAGACCATGTCTCAAACTAAAGAACACAATCGCTGTATCGTATTGGCTGGGCGCCCCCACGGTAAGCCGGTTTCAGAGAACTTTCGCCTGGAGAACACGCCGATACCTGAACCGGCTGAAGGCCAGGTGCTGTTACGCACCGAGTATCTCTCCCTTGACCCTTATATGCGGGGCAGGATGAGCGATGCGCCATCCTATGCAGACCCTGTGCAGGTCAATGGGGTGATGGTGGGTGGAACGGTTTGTCAGGTTGAAGTGTCACGGCATCCTGACTACAAACAGGGAGAGTGGGTGCTTGCTTTTAGTGGCTGGCAGGATTATGCGCTTTCTGATGGTTCAGGCCTGACCCGATTAGGGGAAAACCCCCCAAATCCCTCTTATGCATTGGGAATAATGGGCATGCCGGGTTTTACTGCTTACATGGGTTTGTTAGATATTGGCCAACCCAAAGAGGGCGAGACCCTGGTCGTCGCTGCGGCCACAGGTCCGGTTGGCGCCACGGTGGGACAAATAGGGAAGCTGAAAGGCTGTCGTGTTGTCGGTGTAGCCGGCGGTAGCGAAAAATGTAAATACGCAAAAGAGGTCCTTGGTTTTGATGAGTGCCTGGATCACAAATCTTCGGATTTTGCCGACCAACTCAGTCACGTTTGCCCCAAGGGAATTGACATCTATTTCGAGAGCGTAGGGGGCAAAGTCTTTGATGCCGTCTTGCCACTACTCAATACAAAAGCCAGAATTCCTGTGTGTGGGCTCATTTCCCAATACAATGCGACAAAGCTTCCCGATAAGCCGGACCGCCTCTCTCGCCTTATGGGCACCATTTTAGTCAAACGCTTAAAGGTTCAGGGATTCATTATTTTTGATGATTATGGCCACCGCTATGACGAATTTGCAAAGGATATGTCTCAATGGCTAAGCGCAGGACAGATAAAATACCGTGAACATCTGGTTGACGGGTTAGAAAGTGCGCCAAAAGCTTTTATCGGTATGTTAGACGGCCAGAATTTTGGAAAATTAGTTATCCGGGTTAATGACGCGCACTAATTTAATCAACTTCTCTAGGTTCTGTAAGAAGCTCAATGTTATTATGGCGTTGTATGAATTCACGAGCGGCCATTGGTAATAATTTTCGAGTGGAAATGAAAATGAAATTAATTCAAATTGATCGTAAGGAACAAACAAAAGAAAAACTTATTAAAGCTGTAGGAAAGGTGTTAGGGGAAGATGGGTTTAAGGGCCTTGGCGTAAACAAAGTAGCAAAAATGGCCGGCGTAGACAAGGTTCTCGTTTATCGGTATTTCGGAGGGCTTGCGGAGTTAATAGGGGAATATAGCAGAACCGTTGATTTCTGGCCCACAGTTGAAGAATTAATAGGTGCGGATCCTGATCGAGTCAAGAAAATGCCTCCGGATGAACAAGTCGCTGAATTTTTCAAATCTTTTCTTTCCGCATTAAGGAAAAGGCCTCTTACTCTGGATATCCTTGCATGGGAGCTTTTGGAACGAAATGAACTTACAAAACAACTCGAAGATATTCGTATAAGAACAATTCTCGAATATTTTGAGTACCTTGATAAAATTCCAGATGATGAAAATTTGTCAGCAATTGTGGTGCTGATGGGAGGGGCCGTTAACCATCTATTAGTAAAATCAAGAATAACCACTTCTATCGGCGGTATTGATCTTGAATCTGAGAAGGGATGGAACAGAATAAACAGAGGTATTGATCTGTTATTAAAAGGAATTTTCAGAAGGTAAAATTTTTTGTCCGATATGTCACCAGCGGTGACAATTAAAAATTATAAATTTCAATATCATAGATTTCTCAAACAGCGCTCATTTTTTTCCAAATTCAAAAATATTACTTGATTTTTTCAGTAAACATGATAACAAAGTGACCATGTTTACTGAAATAAGAGGTGGATAATAGTGAAAAACAAACAAGATAATCCAACTGGAAATCTCAGAAAAAAGCAAAAGGCTGAAACATATGCTCTCATTCTCAACGTAGCTGGAGATATGTTTGAATCTTTGGGATATGAAAAAACAACCATGAGAAAAGTTGCTGCAAAAGCAGGGATAAGTCCAGGGGCAATTTTTAAACATTTTGAAAACAAATCCGCTCTTCTGGCTGCCAAGTTATATGATGATATTGAAATTACTCAGAGAAAAGCAATAAAAACCATCCCTGAAAAAACAACCGTGGAAAAGCAATTTCTTTATATAGCAGAAAGTTTTTTTAAATATTATGAAGTCAGACCTATTTTATCAAAAATGCTTGTAGAACACAGTCTCTTTCATGGGGGCAAGTGGGCTAAAGAATTAGAAAATCAGATAATGCGTTTAGGTGTAAAAGTTATTGAATTAATTCAGGAGGGTAAAAACAGGAATGAAATCAAAAAAGAGGTGGACAATTATACATTGGCTACAGCTTTATGGTCCAACTATATATTTGTACTGATTTTAATAGTAAATGCCCCGACAATAAGTGCGGTATCTGCCCTTGAAATGTTAAAACCGCTTGTGAGCCAGACTTTTTCAGGTGCAATCAATAAAAATTATATTACGAAGGAGTTAAAAAAACATGAAGGTTGAAAACATAACTGGTTATGGCAAGGGATTTGTTGATTCACTATCAAGTCCGGAATCCAAAGTCATTGGTAAAATTCAAACAAAAATGATTGGGAAAGTACTTTGGAAAGAATTCGGCCTTATCCGCATGATGAAGCTGGGTTGGAATTTTTATAGGGAAAAGAAAAAGATGAAACATCATAACTGGTCTGCCATTGAAAAGCATGGGTTTCCCATAAGTGGCATCCAGATTCTTTTATACCCGATTCTTCTGATGAAAGTTCTGGCGGACGTGGCAGGGATAGAACGAGCACAAGAAATTGTATCCAAGGTATTGGACAAAACTGAGGAAGAATTTGTATTTAAAAAATTGGCATTTAATTCTTTTGGAATTCAGATTGAGGCGCTTAAGGCCTGCGATGATCCTTTTATTAGCTTCAAGACTTTCATAAAAGTAGCTCAAAACATCTTTGAAGAAGAAGGACTTCATAAATTTGAAACCGTAAGCGATACAGAGGATATGTTAGCCTATAATATGACCTATTGCGCTGCTAATGAAATTTCCAAAGAGTGCGGGAATTCGGCGTTTTGTTTTCCATGGTGCTATATTGATGAAGCGACATTTCCTGGCGCGGGGACACAATTAGGATTTAAATTTGATCGCCCGGAAAATTTATCAAGAGGTGCATCAAAATGCAATTTCAGTTTTACACGAATTTAAATCTGCTGCATTAAATAGAACACATAGCCGCAATAGGCGGAATGTCCGGACTATAGCTCAATCTCCATCCGGACAGAATTGACCATTTCAATCCGTTTAGGGTCCGCAGCGTACTTTTCCCGAAATGATTGCAGTCGATCTTCCTATGGCATCTAGTATAATTACAACCATGCCGACTCCTGCTGAATGAAATGTCCTAAATGATCATGGCCAAAATTTTAGTAGCGGCCCAGTTGGTTTCAATATCTCCGAATTCCCTTTGTAGCGACTGGCTTTCCGGCCCGATAACGCTTTTTTTATTCCAAAAAGTGAGATATAGAAAAATAGCTCCTGACTCACCCAATCCCTAAAATTTTCATTTTACCCTCAAAAAAGACGATATTGGGCCGACCCCAAACGGCCCCCGAAAATATCTTCCCCGCCATCTGTGGCATATTATTTGCTTTCCTATATTGCCTATTCTCTGCTTATGTAATTTAATCTATCATTTTACACAGCAATGACATCCGAGGGTTTTTTGCTCAAAATCGATCCTCCGGATTTCGAACGTTTCGTTGTTACTTATCGAATGGCTGATATCAGCGGCAACGATATCGGGAGGTAGCCATATTTTGGGGAACCACTTTCAACGGGATTCAGGTGGTTGGCTCGCTTTTACGAATACGTTTATGGATTCAACAAATGCCAAAGAAAAGTGATTCTGTAATTACACAATTACAAAGTTATAGGGACATACCAGAGGGGAATAAAAAAAGATTTACCGTCCCGTTTCTGTGATGACTGATTCATATCAAATGGTATTTGGCGCATTGATGAGGGATTTTAATCATCGGATGGCGCCGAACGAATGGCATCGCTATCAACATTTATAACGAAAGGGCTATGAAAATGATCAAGGTATGTGAGCAATGCGGTAAGAAGTATGACGTCGATTTTGATCAGATAACAAAGGACACGGTTAAATTTAAGTGTAAGTCCTGCGGGGATGTCATCAGTGCCCATCGACCCTCACCGGGAAGAGCGCTAGCTCAAGGGGGGGGTGACCAGCCTGCGACGCCTCCGGGGCCTCAAACTAAGCCCGGCAACTATGAGCAAAATTGCAGCCAAACCGGCATCAGAAATCAAAGGAATTGGCATACGGGGCAAGATGATGGTTCTGTTTATCATAATTCCTGTACTTTTGATTGTAGGCGCAAGTCTATTTTACCTTGATCGTATGAGGTCGCTGTCTAACCTTATCACCGGAGATAGCTCCAAAATAGTCACTAAGATGGCCGAACAGATCATAACTGAGAAAGGTAGGGCGGTTGCAAGGGAAGTGAAGCTTTATCTGGAGACTCATCCCGGAATGAAAAGGGAGGATTTCAGTAAAGACCCGGAATTTAAAAAAATTGCTGTACAGAATGTTGGCAAATCGGGATACACGGTTATTATAAATTTACCAACCGATACGGAACCGTGTCGAATCTGGTCCCATCCAAACGACAAGCTTGTAGGAGCCGACGTTTATAAAGCCATGAGAAAAAAGTTCGGCGAAGAAGGATCAAAAGGCTTTATAGACATTCACAAAAAGGTATTTAAAACCCAAACGGAAGGCGGTGGATATTACCGTTTTCTTGATGATCGTGATAAGTATATGGTCATTGTACCGATTGAGGGTACCGATCTGTTTTTGCCCAGTACCACTTATATAGATGAATTTTCACAGCCTGTTAAAGACCTTCAGGCCCGTGCTAATTCCATAACTGAAAACACCATGCGAATTGTTATTATTATTCTCGTTGCAACAACATTATTGATTGCAACCATCTCTTTTTATTTACGGTAATAACGTATCCGGCAAGATCAGGAACCTCACAGAAGTGGCGGACAGGATAAGCGTTGGGGAATTAGACGCAGAGATAGCCGTTAAATCAAATGACGAAGTCGGAGCTCTGGCTGATGCCATTGTCAGAATGCAGAACAGTATTCGAATATCCATTGAAAGGCTGCACCGCAGAGACAGGTAGGTAATTGCTTGATTAATCGACTAAAGCTGCCACACTGAATTATTGTGTCTGTCAAATATGATGGCGTCGTAAAAAGTCTAATCTACGGCGTTGTTGTTGTTTTCCAGACTCTCAACATACTACATGTATAGTTTCGATCCTGCAAAACCACAACGCCTTGTATATGAGCCTTTTAACTTAGCCATCCGTGCTACTTTTTACGAGTGCATCAAATATGACCAGCTAATTTGACAGGCACAACACGTAGTAACCTCTAATTTTTGACCAATGAACGACCCCGCCACAAACTGTCAATGATCGCATCGAATGTTTGCCGCTAAACAAAATGATGCTGGGTGGCCCAAACCGATGCCTGGGTTCGGGTGTTCACCCCCAGTTTATTAAAAATATGGTTAATATGGCTTTTCACCGTATGGGGGCTGATATTTAACGATTGCGCGATTTCCACATTTGTGGTGCCGCAGGCAAGCATTTGAAGTACTTCGATTTCCCTCTGGCTCAAGGGCGTCGGCAATTGGCGGTTGGCCTTTTCCCTCAGATCGCCTTTCATGTCGGATAATTGTTGAATTTTTATTTCCAGATTTTCAATATATTGCTTTGCTGAATCCAAGGCAGATACATTCTGGTTGTTATCGATATCCAGGGTAATGGTGGACAATAGGTTTCCGTTGTTATCAAGGACCGGGAAAATGGCTTTTTCCTGCACCGGTCGGCTGATGTGTGGGCAGCGCCCCGGAATGGTCTGCTGTCTGCCAAGCATGGCGGCAAAAGCCATGCATGTGTTAAAGCCGCAGTCATTGCAATTGGTCTGGGGCAGCAGTTTTAATATTTGGGTGATGGCAGTCTGGCTGAATAATTTATGCCGGGGGGTGATCTGATCTTTCCGATCATAAATATCATTTAAAAAGGTCATGAGCCGAACCATAAAATCCCTTGCATCCTCATTATCATCAAACGGAGAGGCAATACCTCTGTCCGGATAAAGTACACACAAGGTATGATCAAAACCGAATCGGATATAGGGTGGGTTATCATACAATTGTGCTTTTTTTACCACAGCATTGACATAGGGAAATAAGAATTCGATATCCATGGAAAAATCAAAATCCGCCATCATGCAGGCCTTTAATTTATCGGCCGGCTGGGTGGCGGGTCCCGGCCCATGGAGCATACCCGCAGACTGTGAAATCCGATATTTGAATGGCGTGGCATCATGATTGTCTGCTCAATTCGTTTTGTTCAACCATAGGGTACCTCCCGCAGGACGTCAATATCCCCGTAAAGCCGATAAATAACCAACTATACCTGATTTTGATCCATAAATATCTCAAAAATCGCCCAAATGGGGGATGTATTTAATTGGAACAAGGGTTAATTAAATACAACATTTGTGGTGTAACCTGTATAAAAAATAGAGGAGCGTTTTTCATGGAACAGCGTTCAAAAATCTTTGAAGAACATTACAAGGACTATTGCAGGCAAATTGCATCCGTGGATTTTGCATCCATCAAAGACCTGCTTGATATTCAAATTGAAAATAACATTGCCCAGATTCCCTTCTTTAATCAACCTTATCAGGTATCCGGCCATGGTATTTTTAAAATGGACAATGAAAAGGCAGACTACGTGACGAGTGTCATTTTAGCCAAATATATCCTGCTTTGTCCGGATCAAATAACCTTAGATGGAGATTGGTGCACATTTCGGGATTTTAAAAAGGAATCCCATTTTACCAATGCCAATTTTTTTAATACAGGGACCACCGGGCGGATTAAAACGCATTTTTCAGGACGTCTGGCTGACCTGGAAACCGCATGTGGAAAGGTGAATGGGACCGCGCAGCAATTGGACCTGAACTATGATTTGTCCGTTTCATTTGTGGCGCTGCCCCGATTATCCCTGCTGCTGTTGATGAACGATGCAGATGAAGACTTTCCTGCTAACTGCAAGGTTTTGTTTCAAAGGCAGGCCGAATATTATCTGGACCCGGAATCTCTGGCCATGACCAGCGGCCTTTTGGCAAGAAAGCTAATTCAGGCTGATGAAAACAAAAGAGGTTAATCCAATGGCTGAATTTAAAAACACCATGGATGTCTTTAAATTATTGGAAAAAACCAATTGCCGAAAATGCAATAAACCAACCTGCCTGGCGTTTGCAGCAGCTGTATTTCAAGGCCAGATCCCTTTAAGCGAATGCCCGTTTATTGATGAAGACACTCTTAAAAAATACGGTTCGCAAAAATTAGAATATGAATCCGCATCTGAGCAGGACTATATCAAGGTGATGGGTCAGTTAAAAGACCGGATAAATCAGATCGATCTTGAGTCCAGAGCTGAAAAGCTTGGTGGGAAATTCTCAAATGGCAGGTTCACTTTAAAAATTTTTGGCAAAGACTTTGGCATTGATGAAAATGGTGAGATCTCAACCGATATTCATGTCAATCCCTGGATTGCTCCCGCCGGTGTTAAATTATGTATTGAGCAGCAAAGGGATACCGTTGACCGGATCATGGGTGCCTTTCAGGGAACTTGAAACATCCAAAGACTGGGCCCGGTTTTTTGAGCATCAATGTGTAAGCTTTTTAAACAGGTGGCAGATACAAATCCCTCTTTTTTCAAAGACATCATTGAGTTGTTTAACGGCAAGCCTGTTCAAAATCATTATGATGCAGATATTTCCCTGATCATCAATCCACTGCCGCTGCTGCCCATGTTGATTTGCTACAATCATCCCGAAGACGGCCTGGAATCGGACCTGAATCTGTTTTTTGACAGTACGGCCGATAAAAACCTGCCCATAGAAAACATTTATACCCTGTCCACCGGCCTTGCCAATATGTTTAATAAATTGGCTAAAACCCACGGGTGATTTTATGGGGTTGATTTTATGTGGATAAGATTACGCAAGCAAGAAATATCTATTTTTCAAACAAGGGGTAGTAAATGGATTCATACCTGACAAAATATGCCAACCGATACGATAGATGGCTGTGTGAAGATAAAGTGGCGTATACGTCCAAGGTGATACCCGTTAAAAAATCCCTTGACGCCAGGCAATGGGTAATGCCGACACAACAGGCCATCTCCATACTCACCCAGGCAAACTCATTTGCTTTAACGGCATGTTCGTGCCGGACTCATTATCAATGTGATAAACCTAAAGAAGTTTGTTTCCTGTTAAACGACGTTGCCGATAAAGCAATTGAAAAAAATGAGGCCCGAAAAGTTGATGAAAAAGAAGCCATCCAGGTTCTGAAGCATGCCGGCGAAGCCGGCCTTGTTCATTTGAGCTTATATCAACCGGGTCAGGAAGTGTTTGCGTTATGCAACTGCTGCTCTTGCTGCTGTCATGATTTGCAGTTGCTGATTAAATACAAACGGACCGAGTTAGTGGTGCATTCAGAATTCATTGCAAGCACCAATGAAACCCTGTGCATAGACTGTGGCCTTTGTACAGAAAATTGCCCGTTTAAGGCCAGGGATTTGACAGACAGTGGTCTTGTCTTTGATCCGGAGTGCTGCTATGGGTGCGGGGTTTGTGTTCCGATGTGCCCGGAAAATGCCATTAAGATGAAGAGACGCCATAATTTATTGTGAATTGGGATCAAACCAAGCGATCATTCAGGGATTATATTTTTTTCAGAGCGTACCCCTGTTTTATTTCAAAGTATGCAGATTGTCTTGAATGGTCTGCAGTAATTCTTTTCTTACTTTTGCCCGGTTTGCAAAATCTTTCCAGCTCTTTACCACTGTGTTGATTTCCTCAATTATTTTTTCGCCTTTTTTTATGTTGTTTGCTTTGGCAATCGTCATTAAATCTTCTTTACTTATATTTCTGTGTTTTCCATTTATGCTTAACGTTTGCTGGTTTACCCACACATTTTTAGGATCATACGAATAACAGACATCGTATGCCGGTGAAAGTCTCCATTCGCCATCCTGTTTCAACTGAAATGAAAAATTTTTAGTGTGATCATCACAATTGGTTGCCAGAACATTAAATACCATTCTGCGGAACATTTGTTCTGCTTCCGGATATTTCAGGCGCAATAGGCGCATGGTTTGAAATACCTGCTCATAACTGTATCCATAAATATTATTATAGTCAAAATGCTGGATTGCACAAAGCGTCTGGATATGGTGCCTGATATTATTTCCCTGCCGATCGAATCGTTTCGTCATAAAGTGGGCTCGGTCGTCTTCTTCTAACAATTCGCATTCTGTCATTTCAATATCACATTCCTTTGCCATTAGATAATATGCGTATTCAACACGTCCCCAACCATGACTGTCTCCGAACTGCGCGCCGCTTACACCGTCAAGCTTTATAAGCCAATGTTCAAATCCCTTGGGCGCTCTAGTCTGACCGGATCTGACTTCTTTTGTTTTTTTATTGAACGCGATGACAGCCTTGGGTCTTGCCCCGCCTGCAGAAGTTCCGATTTTTAAGAGTTCTTTCATGGCCTGCTCATCATCGGCACTGACATTTATTTCAAAATTCTTTCTTTCCGAGAGTATTTTTTTAGCAATATCAACAAGACTTGCTATTTCAATAGAAAATGTGTTTTTGCCTGCTTTCAACTGGGCAGGTTCAAACTCCAGGGCACCCATCCCCCTGCTGCCGATAAAACATAGTTTTTCAACCGGATTCATGCTGTTGGGAGGACGGCCATTTTGGGCCAGCCATGTTTCAATCAGCTGATTGCCATATTTATCAGGCAGAGAATCTGCAAGTAAACCGGGTAACCCTTTAAATGCATCTCCTGTCATATCTTTTGACGGCAGCAGATCCGGAAAGTTGTATATCCGGCTACCATTGCTGACAGGCATTTTTATCGGGGAAATATCCCAGTTTTTCATCCAGGAAGCTTTTATCAAACTGGAAACTTGCTAATTGCCGTGCAGCATCCCACCTGACAACACCTGCAAACGTACCCCAGATATGTACATATGCATAATCTACCACCCCAAATCTCCATTTGAATCATTTGTTTTAGTTTTAGGCCTTGCTCTCTTTTTTTTCTTTTCTTTTAATCTGGCATACTCTATCGGGCTGATTGTTTCCTCGATGGTGAATATGCTCAACAAATGAATCAGGTCAAGAACCCTCAATATCTGGATGAGGGTCGCAAGCGTTATAGACTCGCCATTTTCTATCTGACTCAAGTGTCCAGCGGTTTATTCCAGCCTCTTCTGGCGACTTGCGCCTGTGTTTTGTTCTGTTCCAGCCGCTGATGTCTAATATAGGCACCGATGGCGCCTATGATCGCTTTATCTGACATTGCAACCCAATCTGTGCTGGTTTTTTCTATCATTATTCTCGAATTACCTTGTTTTATGTTGGTATTTACCAACTGATATCAAAACATGTTAAAAAAAACAAGAAGAATATGATGCTGTAAGGTTGGTATTAACCAACATAAAAGATAAAAACATTTATAATGTTGGTATTACCCAGCTTAGAACGATACTTTGAATGGTGTTATCCAGGCCTCCAACGATCGCCCAAATTTTTTCGAGGTAAGGCCCTTTGACATGGGCGAAGATAATATGAAAATAACCGGTCACATCCGGTTCATTTTTTTTGTTATAAATTTAATCAAATCGTTTAAGCGTTCTATCCGATCTTTTTTTTATAGCAGATATGATACCCTCTAATAGGCTGTTTCGTTGATATCTGTTGATGAAGTCGGTATAGGTACTGTCAATTTTATTGGTTACTTTAAGACAAAAATCCGATAATCGTTCCCGGAGAACCGCATTGTTTATTTTCAAGTCTTCTGCAAATCTTTTCCAGTGTCTTTCCATAATCCACTCGGGTCTGTTTTCTCCTCCTATTTGCATAGCAAGCTTTTGTGACAGGTCTTCATATATATCTGTACACATCATGTCATAAAAAGGTGCTAATCGGATCCGCTTTGCTTGATATATAAAAGACAAATTTTTTGCATGCCCATCCATATTCCCGATTAAGTAATTAAAAAACACCCATTGCATCAACTGTTGAAAATCTTTAATCGGATTTGCAGAATATGCCCGGATGAGATCAAAGCATGCTTTCAGCCCAGGGCCACCATCAGCCTGGTACTTCAGTTCATGGGAAAGCCCCATAGCCTGACAAAAATCTTCCTGATGAAGACGTATGAGAACATCATTATCCAAAATTCTGTCATACCTTTTGATCAATAGAACCTTTTGGGTCGCTTTTTTGGTAATTATAACAGGCGGAACATTCAAACCAACAGCCTTGGCAAGCATCATACAAAAATATTCATTTTCAATGGAAGAGTGGAAATGAGCCATGCCTGGTTTTAAAATAAAGTTGCTTGGAGCACCATTTGTAGGGATATAAAAAGTAGGCTCTTTGTAGAAAAGTGCCAGTTTTTCTTGTGCCCCTGCCAGCGATATTCGGATTCCTTCTTGGCCTGCAAGTAAGGGACGCCTGGGGATATGCTTTATTAGATCTACTAATTGTTTGTCTGATAAAGAACGATACGTGTATTGATCAGGAGTCTCAGGTATTTCTGACTCAGGTAGAATTGATATTGCCCCTGCACACTCTCCTCCAATACGTTTGAGAAGCATAAAATCATTTTTATCTGAAATCCCGAGTCGTTTCGCGATTAATTCTCTAACGGTAGATTCAGGTAACAGGTTGGAAAAAAATGATTTTACTTTATCATGTGAAAAAATATTTTCTTGTATTGGCAAAGAAATAGATATTTGAAAAGCATCAGGTGAAGTCAACCATTTCGTAGAATATTGAAATGAAAATAATCTCCTGTCATCAATACTTAGAGAACCGACGCTGATTTGCCCAAAAAAAACATTCAAGGTTTCCAAAATCAGCGATCTCCACGTTTAATGAGATGGAGTTCAAGACCAAGGCTGTTCAACAATTCAAAAACTTTTCCAAGTTGAGCGGTTGCTTTGCCTTTTTCAAGCTCTATAATAAATTTTCTACCAACATCAGTAAACTCAGAGATCTCTTTTTGCGTTAGCTTTAGGCTTTTACGCTCTTTAAGAAGATGCCGCCCGAATTCTTTAGGGTTGTTAATTTTTGTTGAAGATTTCAATTTATCATCCATATAAAAGTTTCCGATCGGACACTTTTAGCAACTGTGCAGCCAAAATGCAATGAAAAGTTCTCGCTCAGGGACTTTTTGTCTTTTTTGATGGAATTTATTGAAAAAGTAACCGATAAGAGACTTTAAGAGCTCACCTAAATCACCTTCGCGTTCCTCTCCAGGTGTAATATCACCAGACATTACCCGCCATCAAAGCCATCTCCGATGATGGTTGCAATACTTTGATGGGAATCATATCGACAATCTCCGAACATGATTTTATTGAAAACCCCTGGGTCTCCAGTCTTTCGGACAACTTATCGGTGATGGCTTCGTAAAAAGCCCAATTACTGCGTTGCGCTTCATCCCGTCGTGATTGCGGCGTACGATAAGTACGCCTCATCACACGGGATTCGCGACGCCTTGAACTTGTCCGCCTTAGGCGGATTACTTTGCCATCCCTTTTGATGACTTCTTACGTTTTCATCATCGGTATCTATGCGCTCTAGCTATTTGTCAGTGTGATACTGTTTTTAGGCTAAATATCACGCTTTTTGGCAAATCCAATCGGTCATGGCAACTGAAGATCATATCGAGGTTATATGGTTTTTTTCATCCCTCTCTTTTTCCCTGTCGGGCAAACAAACTCGCACTTTCTACAGTATTTTATGGGAGATTGTTCACCGGCACTTCGTTTGCCGCTTTCGGAAACATCCTTTTCCATTCGTATATTGCATATTTCTCTATTATAAGCGCCATCTCTAGCGGGCAGATCTAAAGAATTATTGATTGATTCAAATAATGGCACTCTCTTATTCATGGCATTTTCAGGACAAACCCTTCTACAATATTCTTTGCAGCCTGCGCAGGGGTCAAAGCCAACAGGACCCGTTGGTTCTAAATCGGCATCGAGAAACAACGCTCTCAATCGGATTCTCGGGCCGTATGACTTAGTCACCAGCATATTGTTTTTCCCGATACAACCCAATCCGGCCAGTACCGCCGCATCCTTGAGAAAAATACCGCCCTTTTCAACATAATAATGAAGTTTTCGGGTATTCACTTTCAGGTTGTTTTCAATCTGCTGTTGGGTCAGCTTAATAATTTCAATCAACTGTCGATTCCCGGGGGTTCCCCTGCCGTCCCACCAGTCAAGCTCCGGCTGACCTTCAGGGTGTGAAAGGCCGATAACGAGTACAGATCTTGCTGCATCCGGCCATTTGAATAAATGTTTTTTCGAAAGGGTATCATCATCTTTAACGGTGCCGACTCCGTCATAATTACCCATTTTCGTATATATCAGGTGCGAGGAGGACAATTTTAGGGCTTGTGTGCTTGCAATACCCGCAACAGTAGCCCCGTTTTCGATAGCCGTTTCAATTATCTGTTTTTCAATTGCCATAATCAAAGCCTTTTGCCTGGTTACCAATTTTGATGGCTTCGTAAAAAGCCCAATTACTGCGTTGCGCTTCATCCCGTCGTGGTTGCGGCGTACGATAAGTACGCCTCATCACACGGGATTCGCGACGCCTTGAACTTGTCCGCCTTGGCGGATTACTTTGCCATCCCTTTTGATGACTTTTTACGTTTTTATAAATTTTAATAGTGAAAAATAAAATTTTTGGAATTTTTCTGTTCATGCAATTTTGCTATCGCATGATGTTTTTCCAAGCCATATATCGTGTACATCACCGGACATAGAAACCAGCGAGTATATCCCGTTTGAAAAGTTGGTTATAGCCAGGGAGTATGCCCTTTAATGTAGCTATCAACCGCATCAAATGGATTCAAATAATCATTCTGATCTTCGGACAGGTACGAAAATAAACCCTGATTGATTGCCATTTCCATAGCGTTGATTTGCTCTGATGAATACAAGCCGATTGTCATCCGTTTCATCTCATTTATGCTACCCGTGATTTTTCGATTTCCATTTTTCCCAAGAGAAATAGTCCCCGGGCTGCGATACCATGGGCAAGAGTGGATAATGTCATTTGCAATAGCCAAGGGATCACGGAATTGAGATTTTTTTCTAACCAAAGTAAACAAAGTATATTCGTGAACGATGAACAACATCGGGACACGTCCGACCATCAACGTGTCTACCTTCCAGAAGTCTCCCGAACGCTCTTCGAGATCTTTCCAATTTATGCGGAATCGTTTTGCAGATTTTTGGGTTAGATCAATCATTTTCTTTGTCGTAAACATGGCGCTAACCTGCCGCAACATTTATAACAGGATGATCAAGTTGCTTCTGCATTTTGGGACGGCAATACGTTTGAAAATTGCCGGAAGGTGTTGCGGTCAGAATTAAGCGGCTGGTCCTGTGTTTTTTTTACTGACCCAGTTTTGGACTTTCAATGATTTTATTCGGTTGAATTCTATTTCGTTATTTGTGATTAATGTTAATTTATTACTCAATGCATGAGCCGCTATTAATAAGTCGAGTGGGCCTATAATATTGCCTTGTTTCTCAAGTTGGTTCCGGATTTTTCCATAATATTTTGATTCATTCTCTCCATAATAAAGAATTTCAAATGGACTGAGGAACTCTTGAAGCCTTCTTGTGTTTTCCTTGATATGTTTGCTTTTATGGACACCATATTGAAGCTCTGACACTGTTATAGATGATATACCAATATTCCCAACACCTACATGTCTAAATTTCTGAACAACCTCTCGTGGATGATTGTTCATGATGTAAATGCAAATATTTGTATCAATCAAAAATTTCATCGAGGCTTGTTCTTTTTTGCTGATTTTTGGGTTGATTACGTCGAGTCATGAATGGTGTGTCATATTTTTTTAAGTTTTTTTCCCAAACGTCCCAAATACTGTTGTCTTTTGGTAAGAGAAGGACACCTTCAGGTACTTTTTTGACGTAGACTTCTTTTCCTTCAAAGCGATAAGATTTTGGAAGGCGAACAGCTTGGCTTCGTCCATTGATAAAAATTTTTGCTGTATCCATGAGTAACCTCACTAAAAATATAATATATATTATATAATATATACCTAACCGTTAGATTGTCAAGATATATATTATGCGGATAATATTAAGCACCTGTGTATAGTCCACGGCCAAATATTCCTTTTGGATCTTGTTGTACAGGTAAATTGGCTCGTTTGAAAAAACTAAGCATTTCTTCAGTCGTATGTAGTGCCAGCTGGTGATTCTCTGTAAGGTGCAAAACCCTTTCTGAGGTACCAATTAGATATTGAAAGTCTATGATAGAAATATTACCGGTTCGATCTGAAGTGTTAATTCGACAAATCTTCAGATGCGGTCTATCCGTAGCATTCTGTGGTTGGGATATTCATTATCATTTCCATGGTCCAGGTGCCTTCCATTTTCCAGGGTTTGATTTTTTAGAGGAGTAAGATGAAATAACAGGAAATAAGAATCCTTTTACAACTATCACAATATCTTGAAATATTTTGGGGACATGCTCCTGATTGAGTCTTTTCCAGAAGGCGGCCCATTGACCTTGTTTGGAATCAATGAACGAATCAGAAAACGCTTCTATTTTCGAGGGGATTTGTGTCCCTCGATGTTCAAAAGTTTGGCGAATCGCTTCGGTAAGAATGGCACCGTCAAAATCAAATAATCTGGCCAACAGCCAGATGTCGTAAAAGTCTTTCATCCGGCTATTTAAAACTCCGAGTTTAACCATTGCTTCAAGCTTTTCTGCTATTGAACTTTCCCGGCTATAGCAGCTCAGTCGAGGTGCAGGAAAATCAAGCAGAGTCGGGAGTTCGTGCATTTCAGGTCCAGGGTGAACCGCATCCCCGAACCCTATGTCAATCTGCATATGGATTATCGCTTTTTCCAAACTTCCGTGGAACCGGATTCTTATCCCATCATAATTTGCGTCTTCGGTAATTCTCTCACTTTTGATGGAATCAGTATCAAAAAACAATCCGTCCGGTTCCACTTCAACAGCGAGAATATCACGAACCTGTTTGATGATTTCTGATTCTTTGTTGCTTGCCATTCCAAGCATATCAATGTCTAAGGTTGGACGGATTTCCGGCGAATCCCAAACCCTCAACATCAATGCTCCCTTGAGAACGAACCGTTTTAAATGGGCAGATAGGGAAAACCTGTAAAGAAATCGTTCAATTGCATAGTACTGGAGCAACTCGTTGAATGGGCGGTGACCTGTCCTGGCACGATCAAGAAGCCGCTGCCTGACAGATGCAGGAACATTTTTGACAAGCTTCATGCAAGTGCCTCTAAATATGGCATCATCACTCTATTAACCCTACAGATTTTTCCATATTTGATCAGCTTGGTCAGATCCGTTTTTTTTCTTTCTCGATAGAGTTTGAAAGCTTCCAGAACAATATCCATACCAATTTTATTTCGAAATTTAAAACAGTCGGCCAGTGTTTTTTCCATACTGTAAATTTTTATAGGAACCTCATCAATCAAAAGCGTTTCAATGCCTGTACTATAAGCATTTCCTGAAAATTGATGTGGTTGCACAGGAGGGTAGTCAAGAGAAGGAGGCCTTGATCCTCTTGGTATTGCCACTGAAACTGAATGTGGAATCTGGGTCGTGATTCCATGAAACGCCAGTGCCGAGATAAGGCAAATCACAGAATTCGGGAATCTAAGACTGACAGTTACCAGATCAGGGTTGCTAATCGGAGGTAGATCTTTAAGGCGATAAACCCCCCTGCTTATCTGCTCTATAATACCTTTATCTTTTAGCTTATAAAGCATATATCTGGAAATACCACGCTTGATCGCCTCGTTCATACGAAGCTGCCCACCATTTTCACGGAATATTTTTTTGGGATCTTTTTTCATTAGCGCTCAAGACATATTGTCCCCAGTTAATTATATGTGATGACAATATGTCTGAATTAAATTCAAAAATCAAGGTTTAAAAAAGTTTCATTTTTATCATAGAGTAGCACTTTAAACCTCACCGGTGAAATCCGGTGCATGTTACTTGTTGAGGTTTCAATTTTTGTTCACTAATGGTTATTCTATATATGAAACGAACCATCTGTCTCCCACCTCATTCATATGAGCTTTAAAATAATTATCTTTAAGATTTTTTCTTTTCAGTATCGAAGGGATGATCAATTTTACTTTATTGGCAACAATCTTTAAGGACGATATAGTCCAATATTTAGGGGTATTTTTTAGCGCATTCCAATTTGTTACGGTATGTTACCTCGGTTCGGCCCCACTCCACCGCCCCATTTGCTATTCAGGATCATTTTTATCAAAAGCTGCAGAATGTTCGTCATAAAGATCTTTCTTATAAAAAAAGGAGCCAATAAAAAGTAAGATCCCGGCAAGCAAGGCAAATACGGGAAGAATTGTAAGCGCCCTATCAAGGCCATACCCGTCCGATAATTTTCCAATTACAATAGGGGCAAGGCTTGAACCCAGTAGATGCTGGATGATGATATTCAAACTTAACGAAACTGCCCGAAGCCCGGGGTGCACCACATCCTGAGTCACAGCCACGCAGGATGGCACAAAGGCCACAGCTGTTATTCCGGTGAGAAGCAGAACAAGATATTGAATTTTCCCGTGAAAAAAGGAAAAAGCGAAAAAAAGTAGAATGCCAGTAAGGATGGATGATATTGCCGGGAACAAAAGGCGGGCATTTTCTCTTTTTCTCATCCACAGATCTGACAGGAGGCCTCCCAAAGGAGCGCCAATAATTGCAAGAACCATGATGGAACTGGCCTTCATACTCGACTTATCCATGGCAAGATTGTCAAATCGATGAAAATATGTCGGCAACCAGGTCAAAAGGGATGTGGTTATAAAGACATTCAAGGCAAAAGAGAGGTTGTTGCAGAGCAGGGTCGGATTATGGGTAAATTGCCTTATCATATCAGTAAACGGCATTTTTATTTCTTGGCCGGTTTTTTCCTTTTTAGTCAGCGCGATGGTTTTATAATCTTTGACAAAATAAAAAAATACGGCCAGGAGAAGGCCGGGAAAGGCGACAAGTCCGAATGCATGCCGCCAGCCAAAATGATGAGCGACAAATCCACCGATCCCAATGCCAAGAGCACTTCCAAGCGGAATCGAAGCATTCCAGAATCCAAGAATTCTCGCTCTTTTTTCTTTTGGGAAACTGGCAGAAAGCATGGCTGTTCCGCCGGGGGCATATCCTGCCTCGCCAATACCAATGGCGGCCCTGGCGATAAGAAGCTGTGGAAAATTTTTCGCAAATGCACAGGATAGCGTGGCCATGCTCCAAAGCGCAGCCATGATGGAAATACTTTTTGTTCGACTCCATCGGTCAACAAGAATCGAGACGGGAAAAGAGAATATCAGAATCGACCAATAAACGGAAGAAACCATTAGACCGCATTGGGCATCGGTCATCCCCATCTCCTGTTTTAAATAGGGAAAAAGGGAGACAATAACCATGCGATCCATGTAATCAAACATGTAGAGCCCAAACAGCAACCAGAAAATAGTCCAGGATTTTTTGTCAGCCATTTATGGAATCTTTTTTATAATTTCCATGCCTGCGCGCGGCTTTAAACATGGCGATACAGTTTTCAGGATCAACACCCGGATGCAGGGAATTTGAAGAGCAGATAATCAGGCCGCCACCCTTTGCCCCGTCTTTAATGGTTTGTATGACAGCCTGTTCAACCTGGTCTGGGGTACCGGAAGGCAAGAGATCTACGCAGTCAATATTACCCAGAAGGCATATTCTGTCACCACAGTACTCTTTTAGTTTTTTCATCTCCATGCCTGCCTGGGGTTCCAGAGGATTGATGCCATCGTAACCGGTTTCAAGCAGGATATCCATAAGGGGCCATAGGTTGCCATCAGAATGCCTGACTACCTTAAGTCCCTTTTCATGGGCCTTGTCAACGATTTGCCTGTTATAGTGATTTACAAAAGTTTTAAAATGATCCGGAGATATCATAGGGCAGTTGGTTGAGGCGATATCATCTTCAATTACCAGCACATCAAGTCCGGCTTTTACCAGCAGATCAAGCTGCGCAAGATTAAATTCCAACATCATCTGTGAGACCCGGTGGATAAATTCAGGGTTGCTGTAAATATTCATCATGAAATTTGTCATGCCTATTAAGCGCCAGGAACGAACAAAAGAACCCCGCATGAGCCAAAAGCTGGCCTTTTGACCTTTAAATCGGTCAATGGCCAGATTCAAGAAGTCCGAGATCCTCCTTTCGTGGCCTTGGGGGCTTGAATTTTTTTAAATCATCAGCGGTTTTTACAGGGTGACCAACCGGCACAGGGATGCCATGTTTCGACAGTTTATAAATCACACCGAATCCATCTTTCACATGGAGATCATCTACCCTTGTTTCATGGCCGATTTCAAATGTGGTAATACCATCAATATCAAATGCCTCATGGATCATGAAAAGCGTATCAACAAGTTTTAGTTTATCATTATCATTCATGAGCCTGAAATCCTGAGGTTCAGGAAGGCTGTCAGTGAGGTGTTTTCCAATCCCGATAATGGGACCCTCATTAATGCCATGGATATAAAGGGGGACGTAATCCGGCTCCTTTATTTCAAGAGCGGTAATGATTCTTTTTTTCCCGTTCATGAGTTTTAGCTCCTGGGTAAAAACATCATTTGCATAACGGCTAAGGAGAGGAGGGGCGGTTTAAAAGCTTTGAAGCCGTATTTGCGTTGGGTTTCGTATCTCAACCCAACCTACAAGACTGTACAGTTCTTCTGTTTTCCGCTTGCATCACAGAAAAGGAATTATTAAACGCCGGGGTTCCCTTGGCCACCCAAGGTCCATATCTCGCGCCCGGTCTTGAGGATCTTCTTATGGATCTTTACGTCATAACCGCCCTCGGCTTCGGCGATTGAGAGGAGCTCAGTGACGTCCTCGGGGCTTCCGTCACAAAACCCAATGGGACGAGAATTATTTTGCTGATTGAGTTGAACCTTGAACTCGCCGCGGTCCCAGCGTGTCTGCGTTGAATTGTCGTATGGATGAATCATATGATTGATGTACCCCCTAATGATTAGATGGACGAGTCCAATGAATTGCATGCATATTTATCTGGTAACGATTGAGTTGAGACGGGCGCGTTTTTTACGCTTTTCAATAATCATTCGGTCGTAACGGCGGTCAGATTCATTGTGAGCAACACTCCGGGTTTCGGGAGCTCACTCACTCCAATTACTGTTCGTGCGGGACGGTGGTCACCCATCATCTCGATATAGGCCCGGTTGATTTCGTCGAAATCTTTCATGCTATCTAAGAATATGTTTACGTGGATTACTTGATTCAAGTCTGAACCAACTGAGTGCAGCATCGTTTCAAATGACGCTATAATCTGCTTTGTTTGCGAATATACATTCGCTCCAGCCAGTTGACCGGTAGCCGGGTTTACCCCAGCGGTTCCGCCGATGCTGATAAACGGACCGACCTTTGCGATGTGATTGTAAGGTCCTATGGGGTCGGGTGTATTAGCTGGAGTGGATGTTTCTACTGTATTTATCATGACACCTCTCAATTTGTGAAATGCTTTGCATTAACGATGCTGTCATACCTTTGCGGCTAACAAGCTGCGTAGGTTGGATAGAACGCAACGAAACCCAACAATCACACGTGATGCCATATTTGCGTTGGGTTTCGTATCTCAACCCAACAAGACTTATTATAATGTTTTTCTTTTATTTTCTATAGTTACGAGTAAAAAATATAGTACTATTGCTGGAATAAAAGCTATAGCACAGTATTTATACATTGTGCTACTTTGAACAATCCCGAAAAGCGAGTTACCACTAAAGGGATAAAATGGCTTGATGTCTGTATACAATGTAGAATCCAATAAAATATGAAGCCATGTTCCTAAAACACCAGAAAAAACATATTTCTTTAATGAATTACTATATGGCAACCTCAACATCGTTTTTATTACAAAAGTAAGAGGATTCTTTGCATAATTAGCTATAACCCCACTCGCGATACCAATAATTGTTGCTCCAAGGAGTGTATGTGCATATCCATGAAGTGGGTAGGAAAAGTCAAATAGCATTACAACTAAAGGCTCTATGTCGATAGCTACATTGGCTAATACAAAGACAGGTAAATCAATATATCTATTCAAAGGTAATGCCAGACAAGCGCTTAGCCCAAAATGAAATGGTGTAAATGGCATATTTGTATTTTATTTCCTAATTATAATGTAAAGATAACCGGCGCGTTTAAGCGAGTCCGAGTGGAGTTGAGCGGAACGGTGTTAGACGTCATATTTTTGAGCTCTCGATAATAAATAAGTATAACTTTAAGAAAACCTACCTTGTTATCCAACGCATATTCAAAATAAACAGAAACCGTATAATCACCAATATTTCAAATTGGATCATCTCCTGATCCATTACTTCAGACCCTTTCGCGTCCCTCGCAGGTATGTTTTCTCACCAATTCATACCATAACATCATTCCCGACAATGGCTTGATTGAATCCTCCGCAAACATTAATCGCCCATCAAAGCCATCTCCGGGGATGATTGCAATACTTTGATGGGAATCATATCGACAATCTCCGAAAATAATTTTATTGAAAACCCAATGGTCTCGAGTCTTTCGGACAACGCATCAGTATTTATGCGCTCGACCTCTAGACCGGTGTGGAATCGGGACATCAGCAGGTCGGCCAGGTACACATGGTGTACCAGATCTTTATTATAAGCGGCATCTTCCGGCTTATGGTGGTGGTTTATGGTTTCCCGCAGCGAATCGGGAAGTGAATATTGTTCGGCAAGGGCGTCGCCCGCACGGGTGTGGTCGGTACCAAACGTGGCTTTTTCAACGTCTAAGGAATCTTTTTTTTCTTCGTATACGTTTCGATAAAAAAGCGGGAAAACGGCTTGGATAAATTGGTCCAAGACGACCTTTCCGATGTCATGCAACAACCCGCCGGTGTAGGCCAATGTCGGGCTCACTTTTTCCGTTGCCTGGGCGAGTTTTTCGGCGATGATGGCCGTGCCGAGGGCATGATTATAAATGCCGCCTTTACAGAGGGAGTACCCCATACCGGCTTGACTGAAGAACGTTTTTAAGGATGCGGATATGACAAACTTGATCAACCTGTTTTGACCCAGATAGACCAGGGCATGATCCACGGTTTCGATTTCATTGGGGCTTCCATAAAAAACGGAGTTGCAAAGGTTAATTGTACGCGCTGCGATGACCTGGTCCTTCCGAATTTCGGTGGTTAGCTTATGGGTATCGTAGTTGTCTTCATTAATGAGCCGCAACATTTTCAGGGCGACCTGAGGAATGGGTTGCAAGTTCCGTATTGAACGGTTGATTTCTTTTGCCGTCGGTATCTGGCTGCGCCCAGGTGCGGCTAGTTTTACATGTCCGGCCGGTTTTATGGTGCATGCCCAGGTTTGCAGATTGAGATTTAAAAAGCAGGCGAAAAAACCGCCGGTTTCTGATATGTTGAGGGGTATCCGTTTTTTGGCGAGAAATTCCATCACGCACTCAACGGTTCTCCCGCCGATGTCAAAATCCAAATCATATTCCTTCAAAGGACCGATAAGGGAACCACCGGCGATCGCGGCAATGAGATTCTCGGGTGAAGCACCCGCATCCAACAGCGCATCAAAAAAAATCGGCAACCCCGTTGAGGCATATTTCTCCGGCTTGAAGTCGCCTGGAAAAACGGGTGGCTTTTCGAGCATCAAATGGCTCAGCCCACCGATTCCGTTTTTCTGATCATAGAGGGCCACCCCAACGCAGGTACCCAATGAAGCCTCTAAAATCAAAGGTTTCGAGTTACTCACGTAGTAATTTCCGACAGAAACTTCGTGACGCTGTAAATGTTGCATAATCATCCTATAAGGTACTCTGGATTAACTGTTTCAAACCTTTTAGTGTCCCTCGCCAGGTTGTTTTTTCATCTACCATCATGGATACCATGATATCTTTTTCGACACTCACTTCCATGACAATTTCTTCATCACCGATTTTAAACACCGCTTCCCCCCAACGCTCGGCCGGCAGACCGGTTGTTTCGCAGTCATAGTCCGTTCGAACTTCCGTTGTCATACGTATTTCTCCCATGCGGTACTCCTCCTTTACAATTTGAGCAGATTTCGTGCTTCATCGGGTGTGGCCACCGGCCGGCCCAAAATATTCGACAGGTCGACCATTCGTTCCACGAGTCGCTCATTGCTGGCCAGGTCGCCTTTTTCATAAAAAATGTTGTCTTCCAATCCCACCCTTACGTGCCCGCCCATCAGGATGGCGTGGGTGGCCATGGGCAATTGTGCGGGCCCGATACCTGCGACTGTCCAGGTCGCGTTTTTGGGAATCGAATTTTTTAAGTGTACCAGATTCTCGATGGTAGCCGGCAGAGCGCCTTTCAAGCCCAATACAAAATCGAAATGAAGCGGCGGTGTAGCCAACTCTTTTTTTACCAGATTCAAGGCGTTATTGACCATGCCGGTATCGAAAATCTCCATCTCCGGCTTAATCTTGAGGCGCTGCATATCCGCTGCCAGGGATTCGATAAGATCCGGGCTGTTGGCATATACCGAATTGGGAAAATTGACCGAGCCGGTCGTGAGACTGGCCATTTCGGGGGATAGCTTTAACCGCTCGTTGCGTTCCGCGTAAGACGTCCCCGCCCGCCCGCCGGTAGATATCTGAATGATCAGTCGGGTGCGTGATTTAAGACCGTTATATATTTCCTCGAAAATGGCATAATCGGTGGACGGCGATTCGTCCGCTGGATTGCGGGCATGGACATGGATGATGGAAGCGCCCAGCTTTTCGCAACGAACACCGGTCTCGATGATCTCTTCCGGCGTGATGGGGACATGGGGATTCATCTTTTTTGTTGGTAGCGAGCCGGTGGGGGCCACGGTAATGATCAGTTTGGACATGGTTTTACATTCTCCCAAAATATGATGGCGTCGTAAAAAGTTGTCTAAATCACTTCCTTGATGGTTTGCCGCATTGTGTCGGCTACCCGGACGATGTCCTCTTTTTCCATGATAAACGGCGGGGCCACAATCAGGGCGTCGCCGTCGACGCCGGCCAGCCCCGTGGATTTATAAACGATAATGCCCTTCGCGAACAGTGCATCCCAGATTTTTTCGGTGATTCGATCCTTGCGTGGAAAGGGCGCCAGCGTTTTTTGATCGGCCACCAGCTCCACCCCCCATAAAAATCCGATACCCCGAATATCGCCCACCCAGGGAAGATCATGGAGGCGATCCTTTAAGGTTGCGCCTAAAAACAAGCCATATTTCTCAACCCGCCGGATCAGGTCTTCGCTTTCGATAATATCCATCACTTTTATTGCAGCGGCCGCCCCCACCGGGTGGTGAGAATAGGTCCCGCCATGGGCAAAACCACCAGGGCTTTGCCGGATCGCATCGAAATGGGGCCCGGTAATCCCCACCGCCGACATGGGCACAACGCCCCCGGTCAACCCCTTGCCCAGGGTAATTATATCCGGCACCACCGCGTCATGCTGACAGGCAAACCAGCGACCGGTGCGTCCCATGCCACACAAGACTTCATCTAAAATCAGCAAGATCCCATAGCGGTTACAGATGTCACGAATGGTACGCCAATACCCTTCCGGCGGCGGATAGGCCGCCAGGGTGCCGCCGCTGACCGTTTCGCCCACAAAGGCCGAGACCGTTTGGGGACCCAGATTAAGAAGCGTCTCTTCCAGGGCCCGGGCACATTTCAAATTACAGCCTGGATGGATTAGCCCATAGGAACAGCGCAGGCAGTAAGGCGGCGGAATATGATGGGTGAAGGTGTCCAGCATGGGGGCAAAAGGGGCCCGAAAAACCGTGCGGCCGGTGACGGAGAGCGCTCCCAGGGTTAACCCGTGGTAAGATTTCCAGCGGGAAAGAACTTTGAACCGTTCCGGTTGTCCATTGGCCAGGTGAACCTGGCGGGCCAATTTGACGGCCGTTTCCACAGCTTCCGACCCACTGGACATAAAGTAGAAACGGTCAATTTCTCCCGGCGCTATTTCAGCCAGACGAGCGGCCAACGCCTCAACCGCCGGCGTGGTAAACATGGTGGGATGGACATAGTGGTGGGAGATGATCTGGTCGTATACCGCCTGGGCGATCTCTTCGCGGCCATGTCCCAAATTGACAACGACGGCACCTCCGCTGGCATCGATATAGCGCTTTCCCTGATCATCTTCGATCCATACGCCCTCGGCCCTGGCGGCTTTGGGCAGGGGCGCGTCCAGCCGCCGGGGAAACACATTGCCTGAGTCACTACTCATAATCAGTTTGCTCCTGTCTCGTGCCTACTTAATCGCAAAAATCGCAGAGAGAGTATCATTGCTATTCGTAGTAATCTTTTCTCCGCGCACTCCGCGTGCTCAGTGGTGAATATTTTTCTTAAGCGTATCGCCACCCACGGCCGGTAACCAACCACCGGACCCACCGGACCAAAAGCGGGGTTTCCACCCCAATCCGTAAAAGATTTCCGGACCGCACCGCATCAAGGGGCAGGGGCTGGCCGGCGACTTTTAAAACCGTTTTATTGATCGATACATAGTAAAAGCGGATATCGGGAAGGACATGGTTTTTTTCGTCCACAACGATCCATTCACCCTCGCGCCGGGTTCGTTCCGGCGCTGTATTCGGCATCCCGGTGCCGACAGACATCATCCATGTTTCAGTGGCTAAAAGCTTTTGGTTGTCATCGATGGCGAAGTGCCCCACCACTTTCGTGCGTTCCACCGAATGAAGGTATCCCAGCTCCAGCGGATCTCCCTTTGATACACGAAAAGCCTCAACCAGGCGAAAATCCTCTCGCGGTAGTCTCACTGTCAGCACGGAAACCGGCACAGTGAAAAGCAAGGCCAGTAGCAACCCCACGATAAGCACGCTGAGGCGGATGGCTTTTACTTTCATGGCACCGGTTCCAAATTCAGTTAGTAGCATGTCAGGCGGCGGTTGTAGCGGTCTTAGCTGATTGCGATCTCGATTTTTGCCAGAAATAGATGATAACCAAAATGACAATGGCCGTCAGATTCACCAAATGCTGATTCAAGTGGATACCGCGAATGGTGATATGGCCGGGATTGACCAATAAAAAGGCCAACCCCAGGAACACAAAGCGTTCCCAGAGGTAGGTGCGGGTTTTCCAATATCCCTGGATGAAGACCGACCAGCAGAACATACCGATAATACAGATCGGCACAATGTATAAGAGCTCCTGCCAGGTGGTGCCGATCATCAACAGCTTGGTGTTATAGATAAACATAAAAGGCAAGGTGAAGGCCGCCAAATCAAGCTGAAAGCTTTTGAAGCCGGTTTTAACGGGGTCTGCCCCCGAAATACCGGCCGCCGCATAGGCGCAAAGACCCACCGGTGGGGTATCATCGGCCACGATCCCGTAATAGAACACAAACAGATGCACGGCCACGATGGGCAGCCCCAAATTGAGATCGGCACTGATGGTCATGATGGCTGGTGCGGTCATGGACGCCATGATGATGTAGGTGGCCGTGGTGGGTAACCCCATACCCAAAATAATGCAGGCAAAAACGGAAAATATCAGCGTCAGCAACAGGCTGCCACCGGCGGCCTCGGTAATCAGAATGGCCATTTTCAACCCCAGGCCGGTTAAGGTCACCACACCGATAATGATGCCGCAGCAGGCGCAGGCCGCGGCGATACCGGCCATATTGCGGGCACCGTTTTCCAATGCACCCAGAAGCTCACTGGATGTCCGACGCATGAAAAAACCGGAGGGACGCGCCATATAGTCGTCGTAGGCCGCATCCAGATGGACGGTCTCGTCATTCGGGGCATTGGGGAATTTTATCCGCTCCCGGTAAAGATTATTCCCCAGGGCCACCAGCGCACAGGCCACGATGGACCAGGCCCCCGCCGTGGTAGGCGTCCACATGATGACCAGCAGCAGATAGATCAATAACGCCAGCGGTATCAGGTAGTGCATCCCGGAAAGGATGGTCTTCAGCATGGGAGGCATTTCCTCTTTGGTCAGTCCCCGAATATTTTCCTTGACGGCCTCCAGATGGACAATCGAAAAAATTGCCGCATAGGAGAGCACGGCCGGAATAAAAGCGGCTTTGACGATTGAGATATAGGGGACACCGATAATTTCGGCCATGATAAAGGCCGCCGCTCCCATGATGGGCGGCATTAACTGGCCATTGGTGGAGGCGGCCACCTCTACTGCACCAGCGGTAGAGGATTTGAAACCGACCTTCTTCATCAATGGAATCGTCATGGCGCCGGTGGTGACGGTGTTGGCGATGGATGATCCCGAAATGGAACCCATGGCGCAGGAAGCCACTACCGCAGCCTTGGCCGGGCCGCCCCGAAACCGGCCCATTAAGGCAAAAGAGAGATCAATGAGATACTTTCCGGCGCCGATTCTTTCCAGAAAGGCCCCGAAAAGAACGAACAGAAAAACAAAGGTGGCCGACACCCGAAGCGGAACGCCCCACAGTCCCTGGCCGGTCATAAAGATATGATCAACAATACGCTTTACCCGGAACCCGCGATGTCCCAACTCACCGGGCAGATAAGGGCCAAAATAAGCATAAAGCAAAAATAAAATCGTGATGATCGGCAAGATGGGAGAAATACTGCGCCGGGTTGCCTCCAGAACCAGGACAATCAAGATCCCGCCGATGATCAGGTCGTAATTTTCAGCCGCCCCTACCGAAGTGACGATATGGTCGTAATTGATAAAAAGATAAAGGGCTGATGCACCGCCGATAACAGCCAGGATGAGATCATAATGTGGCAACCGATCCCGGCGGGCCTTGCGGGTGATCGGAAAATAGATGAAACATAAAATGATGGCAAAAGTGAGATGGATGGAGAGCTGCTTGGAACCGGGCAACTCCCCGAAAAAACCGGTGTACATCTGAAACAGGGACATGGCAATGGCGATGACGGATACCACCGTCACCGCCCTGCCGGATAATAGTCGTCCGCCGGTTTCCGACTCCCTGGCGATTTTTTTGCCTTTGTCCGCATCCGCTAATGGATCACCTAATTGATCATCCGATTGATCACCCGATTGATAATCTGGCACTTGGTTGCCTCCACCCTCATTTATCAATGGTAGAGCCGGAACAGCCAATGGCGCAGTTCCGGCCCTATACCCATCATTGGTGTTTGATTTTAAACGCAGGTGCTATTTAAGAATTCCTTTTTCCTTGAAAAATTTCTCGGCCCCGGGGTGTAGCGGAATCCCCATCCCCACCAGGCCATCTTCCATCTTAATATTCTTGAACTTGTCATGGGCTTTGCGCAACTGCTCTAGATCTGAGTACATGGCATTGACGATGGCGTAGACAATGTCTTCCTCTAAGTCGGCCCGGGCTGACAGCATGGCCATTACCGAAACGGTATTGACGTCCTTATCGTTGCCCTTGTAAAGCCCCCCCGTAACGACCTGTTTGGCGTAGAAAGGATACTTGGCAATCAGTTCGTCTGCCTTGGGCCCCTCGATGGGTACAATGGCCGTATCCACGATGAGCGAGGTATCCATAATGACTGCTGCACCCACTGCGACGGTGAAAAAGGCGGCGTCCAGACGACCGTCCTTGATATAGTCCGCCGACTGGGAGGCGGTGAGCTGCTCGGCCTTGGCTAAATCTTCTACCGTGAGTCCCCAGGCTTCCAGAATCTGTTTGGCATTTTCGGCTGTTCCGGAGCCCACTGGGCCGATGGCCACTTTCTTGCCTTTCAAATCAGCTATCGATTTAATATTGCTATCCCTGCGCGATACCACCTGGACGTGTTCGGGAAAAAGGGTGCAGACGCCCAAAAGATTACTAACCGCTTCATCGAACATGCCTTTTTTGCCGTTGTGGGCATAAGAAGCGATGTCATTTTGCAAAATAGCAAAATCGGTATCCCCCTGTCCGATGAGTTTGGCATTGGCCACCGACGCTCCGGAGGATTCTGCGGTCACTTTGATACCCTGCTCTTTTAAGTGCTTCCAGGCGATGCGGGATATGGCCCCTGCCATGGGGAAATAGGCCCCGGTTACCCAACCGGCGGCAATGGACACATAACGCCTTTTGGCAGCCTGGACTGAGTTAAGGGGTAGTACAAAGGCCAGTGTCAGAACCAATACGAGTGTATAGACAAACCATTTTTTTTGTTTCATGGGACAACCTCCTTAATTATTAAATGACGAGTGATGGGCTCTTTTCCAGCGTTTTCGCGGTACGGCTATCACCTCCTTCTCTTTTTTATAAGGTATAACGCAATCGCCCTCGGTGACAACGTGTGATCATTTAAATACCGGAAGGCGATGGGATAGTCAAGCCGGTGGCTAAATGAAAAATGTTTTAATATTGGCGAGTTAGGGTGAAAAATGGCGGTGTCTTCAACCTTGGTCTGCATTGGGTTTTGGTTGTCTGATAACGAATGGTTGAAGTGACGGTATTCAGCTATCAGGTCCGGTTGGTTTTTTATTTCGGCATGTCATTTATTTTTAAAACCCCACGGCCTGGCCATCCTTGCGATGGTCGGAGGCCGCGCAGTAGCCATCACCTATTTTTTCAATCAACTGGGCCCCGCCAAAAATTTTACCCGGCGGATTTGGCACTATTTTGTGTCCCCGTTGGGACAGGTCCATGACAACATGATCGTCGATTCCCTGCTCCAGGGCCAACTCAAAGTCTTCGGTCACGCACCACCGGGGGGCATCGGAGGCTTGCTTGGGGTTGAATCCATAATCGAAGATGCGGGTAATCATTTGAACGTGTCCCTGGGGTTGCATATGGGCGCCCATTACGCCAAAACTCAATACCGGCTGACCGTTTCGGGTAACAAACGCCGGAATAATGGTGTGGCAGGGCTTCTTGCCACCATCGGCCCGATTGGGATGCCCCGCTTCAAGTGAGAAACCATAGCCGCGATTTTGAAGACTGATACCTGTCCCCGGAATGACGATACCCGACCCAAAACCAAAATAGTTGGACTGAATAAACGATACCATCATGCCGTTTTCATCGGCGGCGGCCAGATAAACCGTTCCCTTTTCCGGCGGTATTGTGGCCACCGGATGCATGGCCTTCTTCAGGTTGATCTCTTTAGCGCGTTTTTTTAGAAAAGAATCTTTAAGCAGCAGGTGGGGATCAATATTCATGGCTGCCGGATCGGCGACATGACGGTGCGCTTCGGCAAAGGCGATTTTCATGGCCTCGACCTGCAAGTGAATGCTGTCGGCGGAATCCGGCGCGGTGTCCTGAATATTGTGGTGGCGCAGCAACCCCAATGCAATCAAGGCTATCAGACCTTGGCCATTGGGGGGAATCTCATGCAGTTCGATGCCGTGATACGCCTGGGATATGGGCGCTACCCACTCGGAGCGATGGCTCTCAAGGTCGGCCTGGGTCAGTTTTCCGCCGGTAGCGGCGGCATGGGCGGCGATTTTTTCCGCGAGGTCTCCCTTATAAAAAGTATCGCCACCGGTCTGGGCAATTTTATTAAGCGTTGATGCCTGGTATGGCGGGATAAAAAGTTCGCCGGCTCCGGGCGCGGTTCCAGCCGGTAAAAACAGTTGGGCAAATTCAGGGTAGGCTTTATAACGATCCGGGGCTTCCGCCCAAAGCGCGGCGATGTTCGGGGTTACGATAAATCCATTCTCAGCATAATGAAGCGCCGGTTTGAACAGCCGTTCAAAAGGAAGTTTTCCGAAGCGTTGCGACAAGGTTGCCCAGGCATGTACGGCCCCGGGAACGGTGACGGTATCCCAGCCCAATTCCGGCATGGTTTTATATTCCGCGAAATGCGCCGGTGACCATCCGGCTGGCGATTTCCCGGAGCCGTTAAGGCCATGGAGCCTGTGTCCGTCCCAGATGATGGCGAATGCATCACTTCCCAATCCACAGCCGGTGGGTTCTACAACTGTGAGGGTAATGGCCGCCGACAGGGCGGCATCCACAGCATTCCCGCCATTTCGCAACATTTCCAATCCGGCTTGTGCGGCCAGAGGTTGGGAAGTGGCAACCATGTTTCTGGCAAAAACCGGTACGCGTTGGGGCAGAACGGGGGTGTCTGGTGTGAAAGTCAATTTTTGAAGATGCTCCATATATGAATTAGATCGACTCGACGCTGAGATACTAAACCATTACCCTAACATTCATTTTATGCCAAGGGGGCGCCGCTATTATTAAAAAAATAAATGATATATTGCCCCGATTATTTTCGGGGTTCGACAACAATATTGAAAAAGCCTTGACAAATACGAACGTTCGTACTATTTTAAAAATTATGACAAAAGGCGAAGACACCAGACGGGCGATTTTAGACGCCGGGCTCAAAATGGCGACCCAATTGAGCCTGGAGAGCGTCACCATTGGAAACCTGGCGAAAGCGAACCAGATCTCCAAAAGCGGACTGTTTGCGCATTTTCAGTCCAAAGAAAATCTGCAGCTCGCCATTCTGAAACATGCCGGGGATATTTTTGCCGAAAGCGTGGTTGTTCCGGCATTGATGGAACCCGCCGGAATCCCCCGTATTAAAGCCCTGGTAGCCAACTGGAGAAATTGGAGCGCCAGGATGCCGGGCGGATGCATTTTTGTTTCCGCCAGTGCCGAATTCGCCGATCGCCCGGGTAATGTGCACGATTATATTCTGGCCCAACAAGAGGAATGGATTGACTGCCTGCGTCGTTTCGCTCACGCTGCCATCCAAAGCGGCGATTTTAAAAAAGATGCCGACTGCGATCAATTCGCCTTTGACTTGTATTCAATGCTCCTGGGATTTCACTATTATCATCAGCTGCTGCGGGATAATAATACCGTTAAGCGTCATGAAAAAGCGCTTGCCGACCTTTTAAACACCTATCGGGTACCTTCTTCAGATAACGGATAATCAGACAGGATGAACGATGACGAAGAAATTAAAAAACCGACCATTTAATAGTACGAACGTTCGTATAAGAAGTGCCGGGCTGCATGTAACACGCATCATTATAAACGCCATGTGGCGATGTGCTCCCGGCTTTACCGAACAACGGGTTAAGAAGGTCTTTTTCTCGCCGGTACGTCCCCCATTGACCGGTCGACAGAGAAAGATCCTGTCACAAGGAAAAGAGTATGAATGGCGGTTAAACGATAAAGCCATTCGATATTGGCGCTGGGGTCAAGGCCCCGCTGTCTTGCTGGCCCATGGCTGGAACGGCAGAGGGATTTCTCTTTTTCGGTTCATTGAGCCGTTGGTTGAAGCAGGTTACACGGTGATCGCCTTCGATGCTCCGGGCCACGGGGAGTCCGATGGCACCACCACCAGTTATTTTGAGTTCACCGATGTTGTGCGGGCCTTTATTAAACTGGAGTGCGGGTTAAACTTTATCGGGGTCATCGGGCACTCCTTTGGTGGCGCGGCAACCGTCAACGCGTTGTCGAAAGAGCGGTTGCCGATGCCCGCAGTGCTGATTGCCCCCGCGTTGAAGCTAAAAGAGGTGCTTTACAATACATTCGATGGTTACGGTATTCCGGAAAAACTATGCCGGAATATCATTGCCAAATATGAGCGCATATACGGGTATAATCTGGATCGTGACAATCCCGTTCGGCTGCTTCCCACTCTCACCGGCCCCATGCTTGTCATTCATGATCCAGGCGATGAGGTGATTCCCTATGGTGACTCGAGAATGGCTGCCGAAAACAACACCTCTATTCGGTTTCACACCACGACAGGGTTGGGGCACAAACGGATTTTATTGGATGAGAAGGTGGTGCGCATGACGCTGGCGTATCTCAAGGAACACGATCAAGCCAGGCACCCTGAGACAAACCCCTCTGATAGCCAAATGGTCGATTCGGAGATGGTCGATAGTGAGATGGTTGATACGCAGATGCCACTGGCAATCATTGAAAAAGGAGGTCGTCACCATGAGAAGTCAATCCCCCATCGTTGAAGTTTACCGAACCGCCGATAGCGAAAGACGGCTCAATCTCTTTCTCGAGTGCCCCGGTCTTCGTAATGCGTTTATTGAGATCGAGACTCGCGAGGAATCCCACAAACCCCAAAAAATGGGGCGGTCACGTTTCTGGAACCGTCTTTTTTGGTGGCAATGATATCGTGATGGACCCGTAAAAAGCCATCTATCGTGATATTCATGACCGACTGATTGAACCGTTCGGTTTTCCCAAAATGGAGGAAAAGTAAATGGGTATGCGGGATATAGCGTGGAACACGGTCAAATGGAAGTTCATGAAAAAGCGATTAGGTTATACCGATAAAGAAATAAAAAAATTCAAAGAAAACCCAAGAAATGAGGATATCCTATCAAAGGCTCCAGAATTACTTAAAAAGACAATCATCGTGGAGGTAGTTGATTCACATGGTTGTAATAGTCAACACGGAGTTGGCGACAAGTTGTATTTTGATGGAGCGGGGAACCTTTTAACTAAACTGTGCCCTAAAAGGATATGTGTTTATGCTTTGAATGCGATAACACCTCAGATATTCGCGGCAAACGAACTATGGCATGCAGGGGTTGATCCTAATGAAATGAGATTCAAACGAGCTACGTGCTTTGATGTGGGGTTGGAGTGTGGAGGCTGGGGTCGCGTCGTAATGGAAATAAGCGTGGAGGGGCGCAAGACAGCCAAACCTGTCGCTTAAGTTGGATTGGGCTGGAAGGTGACTTTTTGAACGGCTTGGAATCAGAAGTTTTGTACTATTACTCGGTTTCGGTGGCTAAGTCGGCGAGAATGGATTGTCGTTCATGTGGCCGCCGGGAAAACGATATTGCTTGCCAAAGGGCTCGTGCAGGCGGTGTGGATCTTATTGATACGGGCGAAGCACTTTGATGTGACTGCGCGTTTGTTAGTGTTATTCAAGGTATTTCTATACGGAGACCATTTGATTGAAAACCTCCGTCCGATTCGTTGTGTTCTATATAATTTGGTTTGCCGGAGTCATCCACAACATAGATATTGACGACACCAATCTCCTTTTTTTCGGAATTACCGGGCCTTCCTGCCATGGAAAGCTTCCAGGCCAAGCTCCATGCGACCACGTCGGAATCCAAAAACATCTATTCTTCACCAGGAACAAAATCAGTTTGGCTTTTTAGCCCAACCCGCGTCAATTCGTTTCAGCGCATCAGTTACATTCATTTGGGTCTCCTCAATGTTTTGGGCTGAATTGATCCGTGCACCGCATAATCTATATTGAAATGAGCAAATTCCGATCATAAAATAATGTTTTTTGTGGTAAAAGATGACAGGCCCCTCATTTTCAAACGGTTAAAGCAAAAAAAGGGGTGGTTCGGCCAAGCACAAGAGACGCCACATCCCTTGTCAAATGGTCACCCAAAATCTTTCAATTACCTTTTATCGGTAGTGATAAAATCGGAAAGGAAAACTAAATTGAATACAATGATCCCTCTGATCCTAATCGCTGCCATCGGCGGCATAGCGGTAACCCTCCAGGCCCAATTCATGGGGTTAATGGATAAGCAGATCGGCACACTGGAAAGTGTGTTTATTACCTATGGTGGTGGGGGGTTGCTGATCGGCCTGATTATGCTTCTTGGGCGGGGGGGTAACCTGGCAGGCGTGCAAGGCGTGCCCTGGTATGCGCTGTCCACCGGCGTTTTGGGTTTGGTGATTGTTGGTAGCATTGGATACGGAACGGCGCGGATGGGATTGGTGATGGCACTGACAATCGTCGTCGCGGCACAATTTATTACCGGCGCTGTGATAGATCATTTTGGCGTTTTGGGTGCAGATCTTCGGCCGCTGGATCTCAACCGCATTTTTGGCATTGGATTGATTTTGTTGGGGACCTGGCTGGTTATAAAATAGAGGAGAGTTCAAGCATGCACTTGATTCTGTTGCACGGCTACCTGCTTCAGGGAACCGGATCCAATATTTATGTGGCCAATATCGCCAAAGCCTGGAAAAACCAGGGCCATGCGGTGACAGTTGTCTGCCAGGACCCTGAATCCAAAACGATCGCTTTTGTTGATCAATATATTGGCCCTGGAGAGAAGATTCCCCTTCAACCGCCGGAGCCCGGCCGAACTCGGGTCGTTGTCCCCGATATCAAGGGGTTGCTCCCAGTATATGTCTTCGACCATTATGAAGGCTACCAGGTGAAAACGATACCGGAATTGACCGATGACGAGTGTAAGACCCACATAGAGATGACTGCTATGGCTCTGCGTCAAGTTGCAGCCCAAGGCGCTGCACATGTACTGGCCAATCATGCACTATTTGGCCCGGTGATTGCCAGACGTGCGCTGGCCGGTATGGATACCCCTTATGATGTCAAAATTCATGGCAGTGCCTTGGAGTACACGCTTGTTCCTCATCCTGAATGGATGCCGTACGCCATTGAAGGTCTTCAGGAGGCTCGGCGTATTTATGTCGGAACGCCATACGTGAAGCAGCGGGTTTTGAAGGTATTTTCATCATATCGAAGTCAAATGGCTTTAGATGGCAAACTGCATATTGTTTCCCCGGGAATGGATCCGAAGATTTTCAAGCTTTCGGAAGCATTTACCCCAGACGTGGATCGTTTCCTTAAAAAAGTAGACCATATGATCCAGAAAAATGGAAACGGACGCCAGTCATTTCAAACCAACTTGCCAAATAAAGGGGATATTCACGCTTGTCATGCCCTGCTTCTTCGAGCAGGAGAGCGATACGACCAACGGGCCATTGATGCGGACCTGCCGGCAAGATGGCCCCAGATTGAACCCCATGAGCCCATCATACTGTATTTCGGAAAATTCTTACCTGCCAAGGGTGCTGGTGAATTGCTGCTTACCGTACCAACCGTATTGTCCAAATTGCCCCAGGCGCGCTTTATTTTTGTCGGTTTTGGCGCTTACCGGGAACACTTAGAAGGGATGATTCGGGGTCTGTCTGAAGGAGACTACGAGACGTTTAAAGCCTGCGCACGGTCCGGTGATTTTATTGAGGACCAGCAATTGGACGACTGGTTCCGTCTACTTACATCTCTGGAAAGTGGTCGAATAACGGTAACCGGGGTTCTTGACCATGACACCCTGGGTGCCCTGTTGCCCCTGGTGAGCCTTGCTATTGTCCCGAGTAAGCGGCCTGAGGCTTTCGGCATGGTTGCTGTGGAGGCAATGGCAGCAGGTGTGCTGCCGCTTTGCAACGATCATACAGGGTTGCGGGATGTTATCGATATAGTGGGGGCGAATTTACCTGAAATTGCTGATTTGATGCGTTTGGATCGTGCCGAATTTGTCACACAGCTTCCCGGGAAAATCCACTCCGCGCTCAACTTTCTTTATCCTGACGGCTATTTTGATCATACTCATCGGAAGCTGATTTCTCGGCGGCTGAGGCGTTTATCCGTGAAAAATTTTTCCTGGGATAGGATTGCCGGAAAACTTGCAGAACAGTAAATAACAAAGCCTGCCGGCACGAAAAGGGCGGTTATCAGGTTCATATAGTCCATTTGTTTCTTATCGGACCAACCTATCGCAACGATTTCATAACGATGATCGCACATGCAATCGGTTTTTGACCCCATTTGATTCTACAGGCTCACATACCAATACATTTCTATCATCTCGTTCGAAGGTACACCTCTCTTTAAGAATCGATTTGAGACTTTTTCTCGCCCGGTGAAGCCTGACTTTGGCATTCTCCCGTGTGATACCTAAAATATCGGCAATATCGGTGTGCTTGAAATCAAAAAGGTCATAAAGGATGAGAACAATTCTTTGTTTTTCGGGGAGAAGATCTATCTGCTCCTGGACGCAGGCGCCCATCTGAAACTGTTCGAGTTTTTTCTGGGGTGATATTTCAATAAATGGACTTGGCGTATTTTCCGGTCTAACAAAATCATGATTGTTGTTTTTCCGGGATTTGAAATGGTCCTGACACAAATTATAGGCAATCCGAAATATCCAGGATGAAACCTTTGACGGCTCCCTCACTGAATCGATGTTTTTCTGGATGCGGATGAAGGTGTCCTGGATCAGGTCCTCGGCTAAGCATTCGTCTTTGACGAGTCGTGTGATAAATATCTTTACACGATCGTAATAGAGGTCATGTATCTTCAGCAGTTCCATTTCTGCTTTTTTGTCTCCTTGCCTTGAGGATAAGGTGCGACGCGTCCGATGATCCATAGGCTAATCACTCTCTAACCTATCCACAGTACGATATCAAACGGGACAATATCAAATCGAATGAACCCATCGAACCATTGCAATATTGTGCCATCGCAATATTGTGCGCAACATACGATGGTTAGTCACAACATGACGAAGAACCGTTGCAACAGGATTCATTCTGTGGCGAGTTACTTTTTAAAATTTTCTGGATTGCGTCTTTCATTACCATATGTGCGCCGCCGCGAACCTTGACGGCAATATTAACCGTTTTTCGGACATCCTCTTTGTCGATTCCTAATTTTTCGGCTTTAGAGAAATAGTGTTCAAAACAAGGGCCGCAGTTCGCAGCTGCAGCAGCCCCAAGGGCAATAAAAATTTCTGTATGTTTATCCATTTAAACATCCTCCATTCCTTGCAGCGCTTCGATTCTCATTGGATAATTTTGCCCCATTAAATTCGACCGATTCCGCTTTTGAGTTGCTAAAGTCCGATCCCCTTAGGTCTGCCATATGAAAACTGGTGTTCAGTAAGGTTGCGTGATTGAAGCGGGTGTTGCGTAATATCGCTCTCTCAAAATCCGACATGGTGATTTGGGTATTTGAAAGATCAGCTTCAGATAAATCAGCCCCAATCATCTCTGTTTTAGCGATGACCGCCTTGGACAGATTCGCGCCACTTAGCCCGGCATCATTCATCTCCGTAAATCTAAAGCTGGCGCTTTGAAGATCGGCCGCCTTTAACAGCGTTTTAAAAAAATACGCATTGTGGAGAAAGGAATGGGTCATCTTTGCGTGGCTGAGGTCTGATCTGGAAAAATCCGCATATTGCAGCCCGGACCCTTCGAGGCAGGCACCCCTAAGGTCTGCACCCCGAAAAATGGCCCATTGCAGGTCCGAATTCCCAATTTTTGCTGACCGGAGGTTCGCCTCTTTAAAATTCGCCGTTCGAAGGTTCGTCTTTTTCAAATTTGTTCCTTCGAGATTCGCTCTTTCGAGGTTGGCCTGTTGAAGATTGTGTTGGCAAAGATTGCGGCCGCTCAAATCGGCCCTTGCCCCCTGTCTTCCCTCAGTATCCAGCCACTTCTGATGGCACTCAAGAATAGCCTTTAATTCAGATTTTTCGATTCTGTTTTCACTCACGATCTTTGCTCCAATCTTGTTTTCCATTCTGGTAAAAAAACCTATCAGCTCCCGTCTTTTTTTTGTCAATTACACACTTAAGACAGATACGAGCAGAGAAAGGTTACACGCAGGGCGGAGAAATAAAGCGATGGATCTACAAGGTATCTCAAAATAAATGTTAGTGTTCTTGGCAAGGCGCGAAACGGTGAAAAAGCGGAGCATACACATAGTATGTGAGCATTTTGAGCCGTTTTGCAACGCCGCCAGGGGCGCTTAGATTTTTTTTGAGATACCTTGTACCGAATATCCCGCGATCTTATTTTCCGAGTATGGGAATAGAGCGGTTTGAGAAGAGTATTGGCCTAACGCTCTAGTCGAGAACTGGAACGGGTCTTGCCCATTCGGTGAGGAAATATACAGGTAATGACGATGCTGAGAAGCTTATTACGTTGTGTTGTCGATTCGGAAATCGCTTGAGTGCAAGAATTTCCCCGACGATCCCCCTGCGAAATGATAAAACGCAGACGACAAAGATGCCGCCGGTGATGACGGTCACCCATGAACCGAATCCTGCCAGATAATTGTTTAGGGTAATCACCAGCAGCGCACCGACCACCGGCCCGAATACCGTTCCCATCCCCCCCAGCAGTGTCATCAGGACCACTTCACCAGACATATGCCAGTGGACATCGGTAAGCGAGGCAAGTTGAAAGACCAGGGACTTGGTCGATCCTGCCAAGCCACTCAAGGCGGCCGAGATCACGAAAGCCAACAGTTTGTATCGGTTGACATTATAGCCCAACGAGATTGCCCGGGGTTCATTCTCTCGAATGGATTTGAGTATCTGGCCGAATGGGGAATTTATAGCCCGATTGAGTACCCACAATCCGAAGAGGAAGATTGCCAGCACGAAATAATACATGTTCATGGTCGAGGTCAGATCCACGACCCCAAAGAGCATCCCTCGAGGGACGCCCTGTATGCCATCCTCACCTCCGGTGAAATTGAGCTGGAGGCTTAAAAAGTAGACCACCTGGGCGAGCCCTAGGGTGATCATGGCGAAATAGATACCCGACCGCCTGATAGCAAGCCAGCCGATCACCAGTCCCAGAAAGGCAGCCGAGGCAGTGCCGGCCAAAATCCCCAATCCCGGTGTAAGCCCCAGTGTTTGAACTGAATAGGCGGTTATATAGCTCGCCGAGCCCAGAAACGCGGCATGGCCAAAGGAAAGAAGGCCCAAGTAGCCAAGCAGCAGATTGAAAGCGCAAGCGAACAACCCAAAGCACATCACTTTCATCAGGAATACAGGGTATAGGACGTAAGGGGCTAACAGGGTCACCACAACAAAGGCGATCACACCCAAAAGTTTGCTTTTCTCAGTTTCAATGCCCCTCATTGTTCACGTCCGAAAAGCCCGGCGGGCCGAGTAAGCAGCACGATAGCCATTATGATAAAGACCACAATGGACGACGCCTCGGGATAGAAAACCTTGGTCAGCCCCTCGACTAGCCCAAGGCCTAAGCCGGTCAGAATCGATCCGAGAATCGATCCCAACCCCCCGATGACAACCACGGCGAAGACGACAATGATAAGGTTGGCCCCTATGTTAGGGGCCACCTGGTAGATTGGTGCCGCAAGGACCCCTGCGAATGCGGCCAGAGCAACTCCATAGCCGTATGTCAATGTGATCAGGAGCGGAACATTGACGCCGAAGGCCTGAAGCAGTTCGGGCTTCTCGGTGGCCGCGCGCAGGTAGGCTCCAAGCTTGGTGCGTTCTATCACGTACCAAGTCGCGAAGCAGACGGTGAGCGAGGCCACGACAACCCAGGCGCGGTAATAGGGCAAGAACATAAAGCCCAGGTTGGTTCCGCCTTGGAGTATTTTCGGGGACGGGATAGGAAAGCCCCGAAATACCATACATCTGCCTGAACGCACCTTCGAGCATCAGTGCCAGGCCGAAAGTCAGCAACAACCCGTATAGATGGTCAAGGCCATAGAGACGCCTGATGAAGGCTCTTTCGAGCAATATTCCAAAAGCGCCGACGACAAGGGGGGCCAAAAAGAGCGCGACCCAATAGTTTACGCCGAGGTAGTTCAGGCCCATCCAGGCCGCGAACGCCCCCAGCATGTACTGAGCGCCGTGTGTGAAATTGATGATATTCAAAAGGCCGAAAATTATAGCCAACCCTAAACTCAGTATGGCGTAAAACGCGCCGTTTATGAGCCCTAATAACAGCTGGCCCAAAAACGCCTGGATCGGGATTCCGAAAACCATCGTCATGGCTTATTTCCCCTCGTCGTCGTTTGAATCATTCTATTTCTTAACCAACGAGCAGGTGCTCTTTTCAAGGGGGATGTAAGCCTCGTCGCCCGGGATAGTGCGGATGATCTTGTAGTAATCCCACTCGCCCTTGGACTCATCCGGAGTTTTCACCTGCGCCAGGTACATGTCGTGAACCATGCGGCCATCGGCGCGGACTTTGCCGTTGGTGGCAAACATCGGAACATTTACCGGCAGCTCTTTCATCATGTTTACAGTGGCCAATGCCTCATCGGTTTTAGCCTTCTCGATCGCCTTGAAGTAGTGCATCAAAGAGGCGTAAACCCCGGCCTGACCCATGGTGGGGAAGTTGCCATGGCGTTTTTTGAAACGCTCAGACCAGGCACGGGTGTCGTCGTTACGATCCCAGTAAAAGCCTGTCGTGAGCATCATGCCCCCTGCGGTTTCCAGACCGAGGCTGCGGATGTCGGTCACGAAAACCAGCAAGCCGGCCAAGGTTTGGTTCGGAGTGATTCCGAACTCTTTGGCCTGTTTGATGGCGTTGGTAGTGTCTGCACCCGCGTTGGCCAGGCCAATAATTTTGGCCCCTGAGCTTTGGGCTTGCAACAGGAACGATGAGAAATCGGCGTTGGGGAAGGGGTGGCGAACCTTGCCGAGCACCTTTCCGCCGCTCGCGGTTATTACATCGGCCGTATCCTCTTCAAGGGAGTGGCCAAAGGCATAGTCGGCGGTTAGAAAAAACCAGCTATCACCTCCGTTGGCGACGACCGCCCTGCCGGTGCCGACCGCAAGAGCGTAGGTGTCATAGGTCCAATGCACGTTCGTCGCATTGCAGTTTTTGTTTGTCATTCTGGTGGAGGCGCCGGTGGAAACCAGAGTCACCTTGTTTTTCTGGTTGGCAACCTCCATGACGGCCAGAGCGCACGAAGACGTCGGCAGATCGACGATTACATCCACCTTTTGAGTGTCGAACCACTCGCGTGCTTTGTTGGCGGCTATGTCAGCTTTGTTCTGATGGTCGGCCGAGATGACTTCTATCGGCATGCCCATCACCTTGCCGCCAAAATCCTCAGCCGCCATCTTGGCGGCAATCACTGATCCCGGCCCCGCGAGATCGGAGTAAGTACCGGACATGTCGTTCAAAACCCCAATCTTCACGATCCCATCCGAAATCTGTGCTGAGACGGCGGACGCGCCAAGCATAACTGAGATGAGAATACCACATGCCACAGTCAATAATCGTTGCTTTGCCATACCAAACCTCCTTTTTCCTTAGCGGTTGCAGGTTAGACTCCTAAATGTTCACGGAGCTTACCCATTTTTGTTTCAAGCTCCTCTTCATGGATCATCTCAACCACCCGGCCGTGCTCCAGCACATAGTGCCGACTTGCCAAATGCGCGGCGAATTGGAAGATTCAATTCAACGAGTATGATGGTAAAGCCTCTTTCCTTCAGGGATCTGAGTGCCTCTCCCATGGCCTTGACGATAACCGGGGCGAGCCCCTCGGTTATTTCATCAAGCAGCAGCAGACGTGCTCCGGTGCGAAGGATGCGCGAAAGGGCAAGCATTTGCTGCTCGCCTCCGGAAAGCCGCGCGCCTGGGGTACGGCGGCGCTCGTATAGGTTCGGAAACATCTCGTAAATCTCTTCAGTACTTAATCCGCCGCTATGAAAAACAGGCGGAAGCATCAGGTTTTCTTCAGCGGAGAGGCTTGAAAAAATACCCCGATCTTCCGGGCAAAAACCGATCCCCAGCCGTGCGATCTTGTGCGGCGCAAGGTTGATCGCCTCATGGCCGTTCACCATAATGGAACCCGAGCGCTTACCCACAAGGCCGAGGATGGCCTTTAGTGTTGTGGTACGGCCCGAGCCGTTGCGACCCAGCAGGGTAACTAGCTCACCCTGTTCTACATCGAAATCAACACCGTGGAGAATATGAGACTCTCCATAAAAGGCATGTAAATCAGTAACCCTAAGGAACTCTGGGCGGTTGCTAGACATGGGTCCCCCCCACGTAAGCTTCAAGAACATGGGGGTTGTTTGAAACCTCATCGTAGGAACCTTCCGCAAGAATCTGCCCTCGTTGGAGCACTGTGATCGTGTCCGAGAGGTCTTCGACAACCTTGAGATTATGTTCCACCATCAGCACCGTGCGCTCTGCAGCGAGCCTGCGTATGAGGGATACGACCATCCCGACGTCCTCGTGGCCCATGCCGGAGGTAGGTTCATCAAGCAGCATGACCTCAGGCTCAAGGGCAAAGGTAGTAGCCAGTTCAAGTGCCCGCTTTCTCCCGTATGGAAGCTCCACAGCGATATGGTCCGCGAAATCGACAAGGTCCACATCATCAAGTATCTCAATGACCCTGCCATTTAAGCAGTCGAGGGTAGAATCTGATTTCCAGAAATGGAATGAGGTCCCGACTTTTCGCTGGAGGGCGACGCGAACGTTTTCGAGCACGGTCAGATGAGGGAAAACAGCTGAGATCTGAAACGAACGGACGAGTCCACGTACTGCCAATGCGGCAGGCTTGGCAGCCGTTATATCCTCGCCCTTAAAATAGATTTTGCCGTTTGATGGTTGGAGAAACTTGGTGAGAAGATTGAAAACCGTGGTTTTGCCGGCTCCGTTGGGGCCGATAAGGGCGTGGATGGTTCCCTCTCGCACCTTAAGGTCCACACCGTCGACCGCAACAAAGCCCTTGAAGTCTTTGGTCAGGTTTTGCGTTTCCAGTATGTAACCTGAGCCCATATCCCCTCCATGGATAGGAACAACCAGTGTTCTATAAGGATCTTGCGGCATCCTTAGTGCAGGCACCGTAAGCGTTTAATACTTGCCTATAAAACCTATGTTGTCAATGATTATTCCATAATCGACAGCAATGGGCTCGTAAAAAGAAAGGAGTTGTCAGCAAATGTTTGGATGGTGTGGCAAGATTTTGTGGGTGGATCTGACCACTGAAAAAATTGAAGAACGCCCCTTAGATCCCCATGTGGCCCGCAACTACATCGGTGGTCGGGGCCTGGGCATCCGTCTTTTGCTTGACAATGTGGACCCCAACGTAGATCCCTTGAGTCCGGATAACCACATGATTATGGCCACTGGCCCTCTGACCGGTACAGCTGCCCCGACTGGCGCCCGCTACATGGTGATGACCAAGTCACCGCTAACCGGTGCTGTTACCTGTTCAAACTCCGGGGGGCATTTCCCGGCGGCGCTCAAAAAGGCCGGTTGGGATGCCATTGTTTTCAAGGGCAAAGCGGTCCGGCCGGTTTACCTGTGGGCGGAAAACGGCATGGCCGAGCTGAGAAGCGCCGAGCACTTATGGGGCAAAAAAGTACAGGAGACGGACGAAGCCATTCGAGCAGAAACGGACCCGGCGGCCAGAACAGCGGTGATCGGCCCGGCAGGAGAAGCCGGAGTGCTTTTCGCCTCGATAATGAACGACAGGCATCGGGCGGCGGGGCGATCAGGCGTGGGCGCGGTGATGGGCGCAAAAAATCTGAAAGCAGTAGCTGTAAGGGGAACGGGCGAGGTGGCGTTGGCTGACCCGGAATGTTTCAAAACCCTTGTGACCGGTTTCATCAACGGCTTTAAAAAATCCTTTGAAGGCGGTCCGGTGCCACTGCGGGAGTGGGGCACCGCCATTACCGCAGTGGGGACCCAGAACTTCGGGGTGTTTCCCACGCGCAACTTTCAAACCGGCCAGTTCGAGGGCTGGGAGAAGATTGACGGTCGGGCATTGACAGAAAAATTCCTCACAAAGGCCAAAGCCTGTCATGCCTGCCCGATTGCCTGTGGGCGTGGAACCAAAGTGCCAGACGGCCCTTTTGCCGGGGAAGGTGAAGGGCCTGAGTATGAAACCATCTATGCCTTTGGTAGTAATTGTGGCGTCGACAATCTGGCCGCAATCACTAAAGCCAATTATCTGTGTAACGAGCTCGGGTTGGATACCATCACGATGGGCGCCACGATTGCCTGCGCCATGGAGATGTGCGAGAAGGGGATTATCCCCACTATGGACGTCGGATTGGGAAGGGATTTGGCATTTGGCGATGCTGAGGCTCTGGTGGAATTGACCTGGCGGACGGGAAGAAAAGAGGGCTTCGGACAGCTTCTTTCTCAGGGCTCCCTGCGACTAGCAACGCACTACGGGCATCCGGAACTGGCCATGGTGTCCAAGGGGCAGGAATTCGCCGGATACGACCCTCGTGGCGAACAGGGCATGGGGCTGGCCTATGCCACCAGTCCCATAGGGGCTTCTCACATGCGGGGCGATCCTGCTTATATTGAACTATTGGGGGTTCCCAAATCGATTGACCCCTTGACCTACCACGACAAGCCGGCGATCATCAAAGACTGGCAAGATTGTTTCTGTGTCATCGATTCAGCCGGGGTTTGCGTGTTTTTCTCCGTGCGTAATTACGTACAACCGGATGAAAGTATCAAACCGGAAGGCATAAAAGACTTATTAAACGCGGCCACGGGGCTTGACTATTCCCTCGACGAGCTGTGCTTGGCTGGAGAGCGTATTGCCAATGCGGAACGGATATTCTTGAACAGGGCAGGCTTCAGCCGGGATCAAGATTCCCTACCGCCGCGTATCGTTTCCGAAGCTGCACCGGAAGGGCCCGCCAAGGGTATGGTTTGCCATCTGGAGGAAATGCTTACCGAATATTATCTTCTCCGGGGTTGGGATGAAAACGGAATACCAACGTTGGAAAAACTTAAAGAACTGGGCTTGGACTAAATTATAGAAATCCAATATGCGAGTTGAAATAAGGCTATTGTTGACCTTCAAGGAGAAGGCTCCCGACGGCGAAAAGCCTTTCGGGTTGGCGCTTTCTCCGGGTACGACAGTGGCCCAAGCCCTTGAGCGTCTTTCCATTTCAACATCTACAGCCAAGGTCATCCTGGTTAATGGCCGGGCCGCCACGAACGATCAAGAACTAAAAAATGGCGACCAACTGACAGTGTTCCCTCCATTAGAGGGCGGCTGATCTTTAGATTGACATACACCCTTAGGTAATATATCACATCCAATATATTAAGGGTTCATTGAGTTCATTGAGTTCATTGAGTTCATTGAGTTCATTGAGTTCGTTGAGTTTTGAGGGGACCTGGGTGTCGGGCGTTTGGCGCCGGCAACAGGTCTGTAACGTATAATAAGAGGTGTGAAACCCCAACATGCCTATCCCTGCCAATACCAAACCGTTTAACCGGTCCTTCATGCGGGAAGAGGTGTACAATACCCTTCTTTCCTGGATCATGAAGGGTAAGCTGCGTCCGGGCGAAAAACTATTAGATAAGGAGCTGGCGGATAATATGGGCGTGAGCCGTACGCCGGTGCGGGAAGCGCTACGTCGCCTGGAAGACAAGGGGCTGGTGGTATCGTCGGCCAATCGGTGGACTCGGGTTTCGGAAATTTCGGTAAAAGAGCCGGAAATGATCTATCCCATCATCTGGAACCTGGAACAACTGGCTGTTTCAGAAGCGATTGCCCATATGGCCCAAAGCGATTTTACGGCAATGAAGCAGGCCAACCTGGCCTTGGAAAAGGCGCTCGGCGAAGGCGATCCGGTGAAAGCGGCCAGGGCTGATATCCAGTTTCATGACGTATTCATTGAGCGGGCTTGTAACCCCCACATCATCGACATTCTTCGGGATCTGAAAATTAAGTGCCGGCGGGTGGAGGTAACCTATTTTGAGGGGTCGGCCTGTTCAAAATATTCCCTGGATGAACACGAGCGCATTTTAGCCGAATTAGAATCGGGTGATACGGCACGGGCCCAAGCCACGATTCAGGCCAACTGGCAGAACAGCCTCAGCCGGCTTAAAGATGTCGGGTGCCGGGCCGGCATTTATGAGACCGATCAATCTGCGGAGAAAACCCAATGAGCATTGATTTTACACGCGTAAATGAGAAAGCCGAAGAATATCGGCCACGGATATCAGCGTTTTTAAGGGAGATGGTCGCCATCCCCAGTGAAAGCTGCCAGGAGGAAAAAGTCGTCCAACGCATTCAACAGGAGATGCACACCGTAGGGTTCGACCGGGTCGATATCGATCCCATGGGCAATGTCCTGGGCTATATCGGTACCGGGAAACATCTGATCGCCATGGATGCCCATATCGACACCGTGGGGGTCGGTAATTTGGACAATTGGAAGCATGACCCCTACACTGGGTATGAAGATAGCGAGATTATTTTCGGCCGGGGAACCAGCGATCAGGAAGGCGGCATGGCTGCCATGGTTTATGCCGGTAAAATTATCAAAGATCTAAAGCTTGAGGATGACTACACCCTACTGGTCACCGGCACCGTTCAAGAAGAAGATTGTGACGGGCTTTGCTGGCAGTACATTATCGAGGAGAGCAAGATCCGCCCCGAATTCGTTGTTTCGACCGAACCCACATCATTGGGCATCTATCGTGGGCAGCGGGGACGCATGGAGATCCGGGTCTCCGTGGGCGGCGTCAGCGCCCACGGGTCGGCCCCCGAACGCGGGGACAACGCCATCTTTAAAATGGCGCCTATCCTCATGGAACTGCAAGACCTGCACCTTGCGCCTGAAAGACGACCCTTTTCTGGGCAAAGGCTCATTAACCGTATCCGAGATTTTTTATACGTCACCCTCCCGGTGCGCGGTAGCTGATGGCTGCACCATCTCTGTGGATCGGCGTCTGACCCGCGGGGAGACGTGGGAAAGCGCCCTGGAAGAGATCCGGGCGCTGCCGGCGGTGAAAAAAGCCAGGGGCAACGTCAGCATGTACAACTACAATCGGCCTGCTTACACGGGGTTGGTTTATCCCACGGAATGCTATTTTCCCAGCTGGGTGTTGGATGAGGATCATGAGGCCTGCAAGACCCTGGTGGAATCCTTTACCTCGCCTGTTTAACCGGCAACCGGTAGTGGATAAATGGACCTTTTCCACCAACGGCGTTTCCATCATGGGGCGCTACGGTATTCCCTGCATCGGCTTTGGCCCCGGGCACGAAGACCAGGCCCATGCACCCAACGAAGTGACCTGGAAAGACGAGCTGGTCAAAGCAGCGGCCATGTATGCGGTGATCCCGTCCATGTATGTTCAAAAATACGCATAGTGAGCGATTGTCGTCACCGCCGAAAATTTACCAAACCGGGAATGCATACATCCTTTAGGGGAGGGATCGTAAATGGAGAGAAACTCACAATCCCTGCTCTTCAAAATTGCGCACTGGCTGAACTGGCTGGTTGAGCGCATCTGCGCGCTCCTGGTGGGCATCATGGTGGTGGTTATCTGGTTTGGGGTGGTCGAGCGCTACTTTCTGCACCTGGGATTTACCTGGACCGAAGAATTATCCAGGTATGTCATGATCTGGGCGGCCCTTCTGGCCGTTTCCTGCGGTGCATATTACCGGGAACACATTGGCCTGGACATCGTCAAACGCTTCCTGTCCCAAGCGGGGCGGCCGCATCCTGATGATCAGCCTTGATCTTATCAGCCTGGCCTTTTTTCTCTTTCTTGCCTGGTACGGCATCGGCATGACCAGAGAGGGGCTGGGGCAGTACGCCACCATCTTCGGCATCACCATGGTGGTGCCCTTTGCCGCGGTTCCGGTCTCTTCGGCCCTGACCGCGTTCCAGATCTTTGCCGCCATGTTTCGGGATCCGGAACCGCCGGTCGCCGGTATGGCGCAGACGCGCTAGGGAGATGACAATGATTATCGTTCTATTGATCTTCTTTTTCTTTATTCTCATGGGGCTTCCCATTGGTGTGACACTTGGGGTTGCCGGCATTGCGGGGCTTGTCCAGATCGGGGGAGAGAATTTTCTGACCATGGCGCCCAAGCGCTACTTCGAAGGCTTGGACCTGTTTACTTTTATGGCCATGCCGTTTTTTATCCTGGCCGGAGAAATCATGAACCGCTCGGGTATCACGGAGAAGCTGGCCGCTTTTGCCGATGCCCTGGTGGGCTACCTGCGGGGCGGGCTGGCCCACTCCAACATGATTGCTTCGGTTCTGTTTGCCGGCATGACCGGCGCGGCCGTGGCCGATACCGCCGCCTTTGGCAACACCCTGGTACCGGCCATGGTCAAGGAAGGCTACTCGCGCCCTTTTTCCTGCGCCGTCACCGTTGCCGGATCCATCATCGGCCCCACGATTCCCCCATCCAACCTGATGGTCATCTACGGTTCCCTCATGGGCGTTTCCATTGCCGGGCTATTTGCCGCAGGCATTTTACCGGGACTGCTCATCTGTGTGCTTTGCATGGGCGTGATCGGGCTTTTGGGCAAACGGCTGAATCTTCCCAAAAGCAAAGAACGCTTCAGCCTGATACGTATTTTTTGGGCGTTCAAATCAAGTTTTCTGGCCATTCTGATGCCCGGAATCATTTTAGGCGGTATTCTCTTCGGCATCGTCACGCCCACAGAAGCGGCTGCCATTGCGGTGTTTTACGCGCTTTTCATCAGTGTTGTGATCTACCGGGCGCTGACATTTAAAGACATTGTGGAGATGCTCATCCGTACGGCCAGGATTACCGGCATTGTTTTTCTGATCATTGCCAGTGCGTCCATTTTGAGCTGGTGGATGACGTTCATGCAGATTCCCCAGAAAATTGCTGCATTTTTCCTATTCCTGTCCAGCAATCCCAATGTCATTATCGCTCTGATTCTCTGCCTGCTCCTGGTTGTGGGTATGTTCATGGATATCAATGCCGCTTTGATCATCCTGGCACCGGTGCTTGGCCCGCTGACCACAACCATCGGCATGGATCCGGTCCATGCCGGTATCATGATCGTCCTGGCATTGAATATTTCTCTGATGACGCCACCGGTGGGCGCCTGTCTGTTTGTGATGTCGTCGGTTACCGGGGAGCGCATCGAAAAGATCAGTGTGTCGCTGATCCCCTTTTTAATCGTGGAGGTCGGCATTCTTTTTTTAGTGGCGTTTTGGGATGATTTGACGCTGTTTATCCCGAGAATACTCATGTGATGGCGGTGCACGATAAGTACGCCTCATCACACGGGATTCGCGCCACCGTGATTTTGATCGTTTATATATCGGTAAGTGAGTTGTGGGATACGGAATCCCGATCCATACCGGTGAATGAGTGGTATCAACCAACGGCAACCCAGTTGCCATTCCAGAGGAGGTTAACATGAAAACATTTAAACGATTGTCCGTAGTTCTTTTGGCGACCCTTTTTGCCATTGTGTGCGTTACGGGAACAGCCGTTGCGGCAAAAACCATCAAACTGCACCATTTGAACAAGGATGACCCCTTTGACAATCCCACCGGCGCCATGGCCACCGTATTTAAAAGCCTGGTCGAAGCCGGCACCAATGGCGCGGTCATGGTTCAAACCTTTCCCAGCGGACAACTGGGTAAGGACAAAGATGCCCTGCAGCAGGTCAAGGCCGGTGTCATTCAGGCCGGTATCCATTCTGTGGGTGGGTTTGCATCGGCGTATCCCCTCATCGGGATTCTGGACATTCCCTTTGCATTTGCCAACATCAGTAAAACCTACGAGGTGTTCGACGGCCCCTTCGGGAAAAAACTGGCCGCGGACATCGAAAAGAAAACCGGCCTTCACGTTCTGGGGTTTGGCGACTCAGGCGGTTTTTTCCACCTGACCAATTCCAAACGCCCCATCCACTCTCCCGCCGACATGGCCGGGGTGAAGATCAGGACCATGGGTCTGGACACGCACAAAGCCATCATCACGGCCATGGGCGGACAGCCCGCGGCCATCTCCTGGTCCGAAGTCTATACGGCCCTTCAGACCGGCGTTGCTGACGGCCAGATGAACCCGATTCCCATCATTGCTTTTGCCAAGTTCCAGGAAGTGCAGAAAGTATCTGACCCTAAGCGGTCATATTTTTGCACCTTATGTCTGGACCATGAATGCCGATTTCTGGAACAGCCTGACGGACAGTGAAAAAGGCGTGATCGCCTATGCCGCTCAATCCGCCATCGTTGCAGGGCGGGGGATGGGGCGGGTTATCGAAGCTTCCGACAGGGGCCTTGACGCACTATCCAAAAACATGGAGGTCAATACCCTGACACCGGCTGAAAAAGAAGCCTTTAAAACAGCCGCCGTTCCGGCCGTGAAAAAACTGATCGTCGAGAAATTTGGCGCTGAAGGAGAAGAACTGCTCAATGCATTCCTTGAAGCCGTGAAATAGTCCTTCGTCTCTCAATCCGTCCTGGCTGCGGTGCCCGGTTCTTGCAGCACTGCAGCCGGAACTGAGAGATAAAACGTGACCACGGAGAATTTGCGCCATGGAGTTCAACTACCGCTGCAGCGTCTGCAACGCATCCTATGACATAACCCCGGACCTGACCTCTGTCCTGACTGTTCCCGGCATCAGCAAAAGGATCAGCCTCTGACCGGTGTTCTGGAGGTGGCACTTAGCGGTAATTTAGATGGCCCACTGACCGTTTGGGATCTGCTCCCGGTGGAAGCAGCCTATTTCCCGCCCATACCTGTTGGCAACACCCCCTTGTGGGAACCCGGAAACCTCAGGCGCTCCACGGGATTCAAGCGTCTTTTCATAAAGGATGACGGCGCCAATCCTACGGCGTCCTTCAAAGACCGGGCGTCGTTTCTGGTTTCCGCGGCGGCAAATAAATTCAATATTCCGGACATTACCCTGGCCTCCACCGGTAATGCCGGCTCGTCCATGGCCGGCATCGGTGCTGCTGCAGGCCAAAGTATTACCCTGTTTCTACCGGAAAGCGCCCCAGCGGCAAAACTGGTGCAAGCCCTTCAATACGGAGCCAGGGTATACCGGGTCCACGGAAATTACGATATGGCCTATGACCTGTCGCTGGAATTTTCAAAACAAAAAGGGGGCATAAACCGCAACACGGCGTATAATCCCCTGACCATCGAAGGCAAAAAGACGGTTTCCCTGGAACTATTTCAGCAGCTGGGGTAGCGCACCGGACATCCTGTTTGTCGCCGTTGGCGACGGGTGCATCCTCTCGGGTGTCTACAAAGGCTTCAGGGATCTCAAACAGCTGGGCCTGATCCCATCTATCCCAAAAATTATCGGCGTTCAGGCCCAAACATCGAACGCCCTTTTTCGGGCTTTTACCACCGGTAAATTCGACAACCAGCCGACATCCACGGTGGCGGACTCCATCTGCGTGGATGTTCCCAGAAACGGAATCCATGCCCTGGCCCAGCTCAAACAGTTTGGCGGGGAAATGATGACCGTGTCCGATGCTGAGATTATCAAAGCCCAGGCAGCCCTCTCCAGATCCACCGGGCTATTTGCGGAACCTGCCGGTGCAGCGGCTTTCGCCGGTTTTCTCAAGGCAGCTGCGAGACTGGACCCGGAGCGTACCATCGTGATCCTGTCCACTGGCAACGGCCTGAAGGATAGCGCGGCGGCAACCCTTGGCATCCATGTTCCTGAGACGCTGATAACGTCTGTTGAAGAGATATTGTAAGTAGAAAAGAAAAGAAAAGGAAAAACCCGTGATCGATTTAACCATCCATGCCGATACCCTTGAAAGCAACATTGCTTATTGCCGGGAGCGGGGCATTACCCTACCCACGTTTGCAATGATGAAAAATCCCAAAAGTCGTTCCGGAAGCCATTAAAGACCAACTGAAAACCATCGGGCTGTGGGACCTGCACTCCGCCAATCTTTTCCGAATTACCTGGAACAACGAACCGAAAGATTCAGGAGGTCTTTTCGGCGACGTGAATCACATCGTTCTGCCGCCGACGCTCACCGGTTGTCGTGCCACGATCATCATGCTGGCCGGCCGCTGGTTTCCCACCGGTGCGCATAAGGTGGGCGCCACTTTCGGGTGCCTTGCCCCGGCCCTGGTCACCGGTCAGTTCGATCCCCGCAAGACCAAGGCGGTCTGGCCATCCACTGGCAATTATTGCCGGGGCGGCGCTTATATATCCGCCCTTTTGGCTTGTAAGGCCATTGCGATTCTGCCTGAAGAGATGTCCCGGGAGAGGTTTGAGTGGCTTAAGTCCATTGCCGGTCAGGTCATTGCCACGCCGGGATGCGAGTCAAACGTCAAGGAAATTTTCGACAAATGCTGGGAATTAAAGGATTCCGGAGAGGATCTGAGGATTTTCAACCAGTTTGACGAAATGGGTAATCCCTTGTGGCATTACACCGTCACCGGTAACGCCGTTGAAGACATGCTGCAACCGTACCTTGAAAAGGGATCACGATTTGCCGGATATGTCTCATCTTCGGGCTCCGGCGGGACCTTGGGGGCCGGTTACTATTTGAAACAAAAATTTCCCCGGTCCAAGATAGTTGCGGCCGAAGCACTTCAGTGCCCCACCCTGCTCAATAACGGATTTGGCGCCCACCGGATCGAAGGCATCGGTGACAAACATGTGCCCTGGGTGCATGACTGCAAAGATACCGATTTTATCGTGGCCGTGGACGACGAAGTCCCCATGCGGGTTCTGCGCCTGTTAAACGAACCACTGGGGCGACAGGCCTTGGTGGCGGAGGGGGTGGACAAAAACCTTGTGGAGCGCCTTGACCTGCTGGGCATTTCCGGGATTGGCAACATGGTGGCCGCCATTAAATTTGCCAAATACAGTGAACTGACCGAGCGTGACGTGGTCGTCTCCATCGCCACAGACTCGATGCAGCTTTATGAATCACGCCTGGCTGAGCTGGAACAGGAACGGGGCGTTTATACCGAAGCCCAGGCTCAGAGGGACCTTGAATGTATCGACGCTATCACCATGGATCACACCAAGGAGTTGTCCTACTACGACAAAAAAGCGATCCACAACCTCAAGTACTACACCTGGATCGAACAGCAGGGGCGCGACGTTCAAGAGCTTAACGACCAGTGGTATGATCACGACAACTACTGGTATTCCATTTTCGATCAAGTGGATGCCATCGATGAACTGATCGCCGATTTTAACCAGAGAACAGGCCTGCTGTAGCCTGACAGTGCCGCGTTTGAGCGGTAAGTTATGGCTCTGAAGATTAACCCTAACGTTACTTTCAGGATGGAGTTGTCTGATGGACTCAGTACAGATTGAAACACAGATAAAAGAACTTGCTTATTTAAGCGCCCTTGGCATGTACGAAGATGATTTTCTGCTGACCTGGGACCGCAGTGATGAAGAGATCATCGCGGTTTTCAAGACAGCTGAAATCCTTCGAAACATGCGCCAAAATAACATATCCCCCCGAACTTTCGACAGCGGGCTGGCTATTTCGCTATTCAGGGACAACTCCACCCGGACCCGGTTCAGCTTTGCCAGTGCATCCAATTTATTGGGCCTCACCGTCCAGGATCTGGACGAAGGGAAATCCCAGATGGCGCACGGCGAAACAGTGCGTGAGACGGCCAATATGGTCTCATTCATGGCCGACGTCATCGGTATTCGCGACGATATGTACATCGGCAAGGGCAATGCTTACATGCGGGAAGTGGCCGAAGCGGTCCGGCAAGGGCATGAGGCCGGTATTTTGGCGCAACGCCCCACCCTGGTCAACCTCCAGTGCGATATTGACCATCCCACCCAATCCATGGCCGATGCTCTCCACCTGATTGATCATTTTGGTGGTATTGAAAACCTCAAGGGCAAAAAAATCGCCATGTCCTGGGCATATTCGCCCTCCTATGGAAAACCTTTGTCCGTCCCCCAGGGCATTGTAGGGCTCATGACCCGATTCGGCATGGAGGTCGTCCTGGCACATCCTGAAGGCTACGGCATCATGCCCGAGGTAGAGGCCATTGCAAAAACCAATGCCGAGGCCAGTGGCGGTTCATTTTCAAAAACCGGTTCCATGGCAAAAGCCTTTGAGAATGCCGACATCGTCTATCCTAAGAGCTGGGCGCCTTTCAAGGCCATGGAAAAACGGACGGAACTTTATGCGAACAACGATATGGAAGGCATTACCGCCCTGGAGAAGGAGCTGTTGGGCCAGAATGCCCATTTCAAGGAATGGGAATGCACCGAAGCGCTCATGGCCCGTACCAAAAACGAACGGGCCTTATACATGCACTGCTTACCTGCGGATATCACGGGTGTCAGCTGCACCCAGGGTGAGGTCGCGGCCTCTGTGTTCGACCGTTACCGGGATCCACTCTATAAAGAAGCCGGCTTTAAACCCTATATTATTGCCGCCATGATTTTCCTTGCGAAGTTTTCCAACCCGGAGGAAAAACTCCTTCGGCTTCTCAATCAAAACCAAAAACGGGTTTTTTAACACCTATGGTCTGACGGTCATCAGAGAACTATTTAAATGGTTATCGTTCTGGTAAATTTAAGGTTTAACTTTGACGACTTCCTTAAAACCGTGGGCTTGAGCGCCCCCAGGTATTTGTACGATCATTTAATAATATAAAGACCATAACAGTCTGTATTATTGACAAATTAGAAACGACGTTTACGGGAATTTCGTTTTTTTTGCCGCTTACCACCTGAATCCGCCGGTTTTACTTTAATGTTTTTGCCGTCTATGCGGTTTCCGTTCAACGCCTTAATGGCCTGATCTGCCTCGGAATTACTGGGCATTTCAATGAATCCGAACCCCTTTGGCGTGCCGGACCCCCGATCTTTGATCACTTTAACGCTTTCAACATCACCGAACTCTGTAAACAAGGATTTCAAGATATCTTCCGTGGTATTAAACGATAGGTTTCCGATGTAGATATTCATGCGTTATACCCTTCCATACTGTTGCTTCGCTCATTATTCGCCGGAAAAGCAAGCGTACCCATCATCACAGGGGTGGATGGTTGTTTTAAAAACAAAAATAGGCGTCGGGAAAAGAGCGATGTTTTCGAACCGCTATTAATATAAAGGCGAGAGCGTTTTGGCGGCCGTCTTCCCGGAAAGATCAATTCAGCTTAAAAGCAGAAAAGGGCATCTCCTGAAATTGGAGAAATGCCCTTTTTTTACACAATTTGGGATTTAGCTTACAGTGACATTTACAGCAGCAGGGCCTTTTTGTCCTTGCTCAATGTCAAAGGTTACTTGATCGCCTTCATTGAGGGATTTAAAACCTTCTGCATTAATTGCTGAATGATGTACAAAAACATCGGGTCCGTCTTCTTGTTCGATAAAGCCAAACCCTTTTCGGTCGCTAAACCACTTAACAGTTCCATTGGTCATGATTACATCCTCCTTTCAGTAAAATTTTCAAAATCTTAAACTGGAGGATGCCACATTCTAGCCGTTCCTGCAGAAAAAAACCGCCCAATCACACTTAAGACAGGGCCTTGTTGAATGGTGGTATAATAACACGCTTTGGAGAGAAAGCAAGCTAATTGTTTAATTTTTTTTAAAAATCGTTGATATTATGGTTCGTTACGATCCCCGGGATTTTGGATTTGGATGGATGCTTTACGCGGCGTGTAAACCTTTGGCTGGTTGTAACGTCTAAAGCAACAGACGGACACACAAAGATAATAAGGAGGTTTACCCATGAGACGCATGATTATTAAATTCACTTTAGTTTTAGTCGCCTTGACGTTCATGACCACGGGTATCAGCTGGGCCGGCGAGAAGCAGACGTCCCGCTCTAAAAAACAACTCAACACCATCGAACGGGGGAAAAGCAGCGTACAGGGGCAGACGGATCATTATAATTACCGGAACCGCGATCGATCAAGGTATCACCGGGATCGGCATAACTATGACCGCCGCGACCGTTACCGTGATCGCCACCGGGACCGTAGACACGATCGACGACATCGTGACCGACGGGACTATTATAGTGGAAACGATTACCGGCGCCATGATCGTCGTCATGATCGTCGTCATCACTACCATGGGGACCGTTATTGCGACCGATCTCATTTCGGCGGTATTTTTGTGGATCCGGGATTGTTTTTTTCTTTCGGATGGCACGATCGGTGGTAAACCCTTTTCATACCGGGAATGACAGTGCTATAGTATGAGATCAGCGATGAGCCCTGAAAAACCACCTAAGGCCCCTTTCCAACTCGAACCCACATTGGCCGAAAGGGGCCAAAAGGACCGCAAAAATGTCGAACCGGGTTGTCAATTTAGCAAAACGAAGGGAGCCAACCGATGAATGGTCAAGCGGACATCAACCGGTTGATAACCCGGAGATCGACGACGCGGTTCTGGTTGAGGGGGCCAAGCGTAAAGAACGCTGGGCATTGGATACGCTGATTCATCGCTACCAATCCAAGGCCTTTGCCATTGCGTATCGCATGACGGCGGGGGATGAAGAAAAAGCCCGGGATTTGACCCAGGAAGCGTTTGTTAAAGTGCTGCGCTCCATCAAAAAGTTTAAAGGAAATTCGAGTTTCTACACCTGGTTTTATCGTATTGTGGTCAATACCTGCCTGGATGCGAGGCGGAAAGAACAACGTTGGCGAAAAATTTTTAAATTCGGCAGCGCACTCCCATCCCGGGAGGCATCGCCGGACAGGGATTTGGAAGCCCATAGCGATTCCAACCCCGGCAACGACCCCATGGCAACCCTGTCGGGTAAAGAATTGAAGCAGGAAATTAAATCGGCCCTGGCGCAACTAAGCGATCACCAACGGATGGTTTTTACCTTAAAAGTTTTTGAAGGATTCAGCATTCAGGAGATCGCCAAGATCATGAACACCGCCCAAGGGACGGTAAAAAGCCATCTTTTCAGAGCCACTCGGCACATGCGCAAAGCGCTGGGCCATTGGGCCATAGCTTAGTAGGAGGTGACCAAATGTCAGCATGCCCCCAATATCAAGAAACACTTTGGCTTGATGTCTATAACGAACTGGCGGATACTATCCGTGAAGAGTGGGAAATACATCTGGGCATCTGTGACGGCTGTCGGGAGGAAAAAAAGCGAATGGTGCAAACGGTTGTGGCCCTGCGGGAAAACATGCAACCACCACCAACCGCCGTTTTGTCACCTGAAAACCTGATTCGGCTGAGCGAGCCGGAGCAGACATCCCTATTTTCCTTGCGCTGGTGGCGAAAATCTCTGTTCGACAATCGTCTGAAGTTGGTTCCGGCCCTGGCCACATTCGGTATGGTTCTTTTTGTGGCCGGCGTTTTAAACTATCGGACGTTACTGCCTTCGGTCAGCCAAACGGTATCCCACACCGTTGAAATATCCAACCAGATCGTTACTGCCGATGCCGACATGCTAAATAATCTAGACCTTTTAAAAGATATGGAGACACTTCAACAGTTGATCCGTGTGGTTGATCGGACGGAATATATGCAACCTAACTTCAATCATTGGGAAAACACTCAGGGGAAAATACGCCATGATCGTCAAAAAACGGTTGCGTAAAAACAGGCTATGGCAGCGGGTTGTGGCTTGCCTGGTAATGGTTGGAATTGTTTGCCTGTTCGGCCCTGTGGCAAATGCTCATGTATCTTCAGATGTTTACGCGAAGCTGAACGGGTTGGGGTTATTGGATGACCAGGAACCGCTTAGGGAAAATCCCATTAGGCTTTTGGCCAAGAAAAAAGGGTTTGGGAATATGCCCCCGGAAGCAAAATCGCATGCTCGCGAATGGAACGAGATGTCTCCAGAGGAACAACAGCGCTATCAGCAGCGCTACCGGAAGTTGCAAAAGATGTCGCCCAAGGAGCGTAAACGCTACGAAAAATGGCATGAACAGTGGAAAAAGCTATCTCCGGCCGAACGTGAGCAAATTCGCCAAAAACTCGAACGTCAGAATGAACTCTCACCCCAGGAAGTTGATACGATTCGGCGTCGATTTAAAAATTGAAAATGCCCAACATCTAAATTGGTCCGGTTAATCCGGTTTGGATAATCCGGTCGGGTTTCAGCCCTTTTTAAGCGCGACCAGTGAGGCCGCCCGGTTGTGGTTTTTGCGGCCGGGAACGGTACTTTCACGATAGTAGATAATGTTCAAGTCCAAAAACGCGTGCAGCAATTCGTTTTCTCTTAAGAGATAATCCCGGCAGGTCGGGCCGTTCCCTTTTTTTTCGGACTGTACCAGGTAACCTTCAAAAATCAGCACTCCGGCTGGAGCGAGTCCCTCAATGATGAGAGGAAAAAGACGCCGATGACAAAAGCGGATATTCAGGATAAGATTGTAGCGGTTGGGATGGATTTCGTAAGTATCGAGATCGGCACATATGGGTGAAACGTTTGGGTGACGACCCGCCAATTGTCGCAGCCCTACCTCTGAAATATCAACGGCTTCCACTGAAAAACCATGTTCGGCCAGAAAGATCGCATTTCGGCCCGTTCCGGCGGCAATATCGAGGGCCCGTCCCACGGGACTCAAGCCGATATGGTTCTCAACAATTCGCGAAGGTGTTGTGATGGGTTCGTGCTTAAGATACTTGTCATTCCACTTGGTTCGATCGCGATCCACGTTGGGCTATATTTTCCCTGAGCGTCCATCATCGCAAGGTTCGCCAATATTATCCATTCGAGAATCCTCGGCACTAAAGCTGGCCTCACAAACATCGAGGGCTTCCTCTTTGCACATCGGACGGCCGCAACATTGGGGGACCGGCAGGGAGTCGTCCGCAACTGTTTTAATGATGCCACACTTAAGGCATTCGTATTTTATTTCTTCCGCCATCATGTTTCTCCTGTATGCGGTTTATCTGATGAATTCGATCAATCTATCCCTATAATTATTATCACAATGGTTATTATCACAAATTGGCATTAAATTGAAGATTTGCCAAGCCTGGTTACCGGCCGTTTTAGGCGATCAGGTGTTCATTGCCGCCACCATACGCGTCAGGCGATCCAGACCGGTTCGCACATCTTGACCCAAATGAACACGGATAACCCGACGCCCGGCATCCAGCAGCGCTTGACGATCCCCCAGGGCCTGGGCGGCCAACAACGTGCCGAAAGTAATGACGGATGTGTTTTCACCCGGTGCGTCCGGAATCGCGATATCCATCAATGAATCCGTCCTTGAGCGACCGGTTGACGCGGTGGGCAATTCGTCGGTCAATTGAATAAACAAACCTCGTCCGCCGTCCCCTTTGTGAAGCTGGCCGGTGGAATGCAAAAACCGGGGACCATACCCCACTGTTGTGGCACAAGCTAGCTGGGACTGTATTTGAGACCTAAGCTTAAAAAGCGCCTTGTCGGTGTCGGCTGAAGGCGGTAGATAGGCCTGAATGGCGACATAGGGCAGCAGGCTATGGTCGGAAATTTTTCGGGCCCGGCCGAGAAACTGGTGAAATATCGCTTCAATGGTATCGGCGACGATACTCGTAACCACTGCCAGGCCATCCTCGCTCCGATCGAAATCCAGTTTGGGTAATTGTCCTGTTTCCTGGTACGTTGCGAGCATTTTTCGTGCCGAGACCTTGGCCGACTCCACGTTGGGCTGATCAAAAGGATTGATCCCCATTCGATGTCCGGCCACGGCCGTGGCCATTTCCCAACGATAAAACTCTCCGCCTAGATCAAATTCATCATTCAGCTCAATCGTCACCACGGGATGGCCGGCCATTTTCAGGTTGTCAACATGCACATCATGCAGCGTATCGCCTTTGAGGCGCAAATAAACAAAGAGCCGGTCTTTGCCATAGGCGTCTGGAGAAAGCAATGCTTCACCATCCACGGGCAGAATGCCCTTACCCTCCTTGCCCGTGCTTTCCGCAACCAGTTGTTCGATCCAGGAGCCCAGAGAGGTTATTCCAGAGGACAGGATCAAGGTCAGTTTGTCCTTTCCGGCTATAGCCAGTTCACCCATCAACGCGCCCAGGTGAAGTCCGGCCTCCCCGTCTGAGGTAGCCATGGAAACGGCACGGTCGAGCAAGGTCTTAAGGTTGACCCCGACAAGCGCGGCGGGCACCAACCCAAAATAGGATAAGGCCGAGTAGCGCCCCCCGATTTCAGGATCGTTAAGAAAAATCTTTCGAAAAGCAAGGTCCCGTCCCAGGGCCTCCAGCCGGCTGCCCGGGTCGGTGATGGCGATAAACTGTGCACCGGCCTTTTCGGCACCGACCGCGGCAACGGTTTTATTGTAAAAGTATTTCAAAAACGACAGGGTTTCCACTGTCCCACCGGATTTGGTGGAGACAATGTGCAATGTTTTGGATGGATTGAGGTGCTGAGCGGCGGCACCCACGGCGCGGGGGTCGGTACTATCCAGAACGGCTAGATCCAGGTATCCTTTTTTTACACCGAACGTCATCCGAAACACCTCGGGTGCCAGGCTCGAACCCCCCATGCCCATGAGCAGCGCATGGGTGAAACCTTCATGCCTTACTTCGTCGACCAGGGCGCTGATCTCTTCGACGGAGCCCATCATTTTTTGAGGAATGGTCAGCCATCCCAGCCGGTTCGCAATATCGGTCGGGTCCGGTTTCCAAACGGTATGGTCATGGTTTCTTATCCGCTGAATGATCTTTTTCTCAGCCATTCGGGACAGGGCATCAAGCACCAATGTTTGTAACTTGGGTTGTAACTTGTCCAGGTCCGCCTTAACCGGTCGTAAGTCCAAATGATCGGAACCCATGATCTTACACTCCTTATCTATTTATCGTCGCGTTTGAATTTTTTAATAATTTTAGGGATAAAAAATGAAAAAATAAACAGGCCGATGGAAAAGAAAACTTTAAAGGAGATCAGCTCTCCCCAGTTGCCGGACGCCCACACCTCTTTTATGGTTCCAATAAAAAAGGTGAAAATAAATGTTCCCACGATAATACCAAGCGCCGTTCCGGTGAAATAATCCCAAAAACGAACTTTGGTTAGGCCCATACCGAAATTCATGGGCGTAAACGGAAAATAGACCAGCCGTAAATATAAAACCGTGGCAAAGCCGTTGCGCTCGATGGCATCGTCATACTTTTTTAGCTTATCACCGATGAGCGAAGCAGCGAACGCTCTTCCCAGGGTGCGACCGATGACAAACGCGGCGCTGGCGCCCGCCATGGCGCCGATCCAGACATATAAAAAACCCCAATACGGGCCAAAAATGGCCGCCCCTAGGCCAGTGAGCAGGGTTCCCGGTAAAAAGAGACAGACCCCAACCGCATAAATCAGCATAAAGAGAAAGGGCGCCCAGAATCCGACCGTATCCAGAAAGCGACCCAAAGATTCGGCGGTCAAATAATTTTTCACAGGTGTAAACCGAACCAAGCAGATGACCGCTATGATAAACAAGAGCAATATAACAGCTTTAGCGGTGGCCTGTCGGGGCTTGTTCGCCGAATTATCTTGCTTGGATGACATCATGATTCTCCCTGGGTCCTATTTTTGCAGCTTCCCTCGGTCCCAATCCGCCGGCGGGATAAAAATGAAATTGTCGGCCCCGGTCCTCGCATCGCTCACAAGCCGCCAAAATCGGTGTTAGAAACCACCAGCACCGCTCAATGCCATCCTGCCGCCAAAACAGCATATGATCACCAAGGATGCAGTCCAGCAGAACTTTTTCATATGCTTCCAAAACCGGCCCGGCGTCGTTCTGCTGGTAGTCGAAATTCATTGTCACGGGCCGCAAGCACACCTTGGCCCCGGCTGCTTGGTCTGAAACGTCAAAGTGATCTTTTCATCCGGATAGATGCCGAGGGTGATCCGATTGGCCCCTATGGTTTCACCGAGAACCCGTCTGAACATGGAATGGGGGACATCTTTAAATTGAATGGAAATTTCGGTGATTTTTTTAGCCAGCCGCTTTCCTGAGGTCAGGTAAAAGGGCACGCCCTGCCAGCGCCAGTTATCCAAAAAAACCTTCATCCGGGCAAAGGTAGGGGTCAGCGATGCAGATCCACACCGGTTTCTTTGCGATAGGCTCGAACTTTTTTCCGGATTTATGCTCCCGCTTTGTACTGGCCCAGAACCAGGTGATCGGCCACTATCCGGTTGAAAACGGGCGCAGGGATCGAAACACCTTTATTCGTTCATCCCTGCACCTGTTCGGCCATGAATCGTGAGGGCGGCTCCATGGCGATGAGGGCCAAAAGCTGCATCATGTGGTTTTGGAACATGTCTCTCAACACCCCGGCCTGTTCATAATAGCCGGCGCGATGTTCCACGCCCAGGGTTTCCAGGGCGCTGATACTGACCTATTCGATATAGCTGCCGGTTCCAGATCGGCTCAAAGATCGCATTGGCAAATCGAAACATCAACACATTCTGAACGGTTTCCTTGGCCAGGTAATGGTCGATTCGAAAGATCTGATGTTCTTTAAATATGCGTGTGACATCCTGTGGTTCAATTCAACGGCGGTTTCGAGATCCCGGCCAAACGGCTTTTCAACCACCAGGCGCGCCCAACCGCCGCCATCGGCATTTTCTTGGCAAGACCGGCCTGACCGATTTGACGTGTCACCGGCTGATAAAGCGATGGGGGCAGGGCCAGATAAAAAATCCGGTTTCCACCAGTTTGATTTTGTTCGTCCAGAATTTGCAGTGTTTTCCGCCAATTGTTTGTACGAAGATCGATCGTCATAATTGATGGCGCGATAAAATAGATGCCCGGCAAAATCTCGCCACGTCTCTGCCGGCAGCTGGATCAGAAGGTGACAGCGACTTTTCCAGTTTATTGCGAAACTCCTGGTCGGTCAGTTGGGTTCGGCCGCATCCGACAATGACAAAACGTTTGGGCAATCCGTGGTGGCAGTATAAATTAAATAAGGCCGGAATCAGCTTGCGCGCCGTCAAATCGCCCGTGGCGCCAAAAATGACGATAGTGCACGGGTCAAGGGGTTCGGTAAGCGAGCACTCATCGTAAAGGGTTCCTGGGTTTCAGGAGCAACCGCAGAGATGTTTCGTTCATCACCCGCTGTTTTTTCCATCTTTTGCTCCCCGGCACGTATAAGAAATTCATGGGTCGTCAAAGATTCGTAACCTGGCTATCTCCACTTGATAAATCTATTTGTCTGAAGATTCCACCGCATGCCCGCCGAACTCCCGGCGCAATGCGGCCAGAACCCGGTCGGTAAACGTATTTTCCTGACGAGACCGAAAGCGTTGCAACAGCGACAGGGTAATCACCTGGGCCGGCACGTTGGTGTCCATGGCCTGCTGAACCGTCCAACGCCCTTCACCGGAATCTTCCACATAACCCGTGATATCAGAAAGGCGGGGGTCTTTCTGCAAAGGCATCGGCCATCAGTTCCAGCAACCAGGAACGGATGACACTGCCCTGGTTCCACAGGTTGGAGATCCTGGCATAATCGAAATCCTTCGCATAATCGGAAGCCTCCAGAATTTCGAATCCCTCTCCATAGGCCTGCATCATGGCGTATTCGATGCCGTTATGAACCATTTTGACGAAATGGCCGGCACCGGTGGGGCCACAATAAAGATAGCCATTCGGTGGCGCCAGGGTTTTAAATATCGGCTCGAGAAATTCAAAGGTCGGTTTTATCTCCGCCCACCATCGTGCAGTAGCCGACCTTCAGCCCCCAAATGCCACCGCTCACTCCGGCATCAATATACTTTATATCGGCATCGGCCAAGACCTTGGCCCGGCGGAGATCATCCTTGTAATAGGTATTGCCGCCGTCGATAACGATATCTTCCGGGGACAGAAGGGCTTTTAATTGATCGATATGATCATCCACAATCTTCGCCGGCCGGAAGCATGAGCCAGATGACCCGAGGCGGGCAAGTTTTTCAACAACATCGGACAAGGAATAAGTCGCGATGGCCCCTTCTTGGGCCAATTCATCGGTTTTTTGTGGCGTCCGGTTATAAGCCACCACCTGGTGCCCGCCCTGCATCAGACCTTCTGGCCATATTCATTCCCATCCGTCCCAATCCGATCATCGCCAGTTTCATTTTTGAACCCCTCCTTTCATAATACGCCCGCTTTTATATACGCTTGGGATTTTATTTTTGCCCGTTTAAGGACCAGTCATAATCAAGATACTTGACTTTAACCTTGTCATTGAGTCGGCCTTAAGTCGGTTTTCAAGTCACCTTCGGCATATTTGAGGAAAAAATTAACGATACCATCCTTGAAATCGCTTTTAAACCATTTAAATATCGAACTCACGTGGAACATGTTGCCTTTGAGATAGTTGTTTGTGCGGATCATTGACGAAATGCCCGCGTCAATTGATCCAACTGCTGATTCAATTTTTCAGCCACTGAACGGTTCGATCCGACAGCGGCGGACAACTCCTGGCGGCACAATTGATGGCAAAATGAACTCGGGGATCTTTAAATCGAGGCCGCAGGATATCATGCTCAATTTGATCCAGCGTCATAAGCCCACCATCAATCCGAGCGATCTTTTTCTTCCACGGGCTTTTCAGCAGGCTTCCCAGATCCTTGATGGACTTTATGCCGGGATAGCCGCTTAAAATCAACTTGATGGTCCAGGCATTATACGCATTGGCATAAAACGCAAATTGCGCATCGACTGACAACATCTTAGGGTTGATTTGGGCCAGGTGGTTGAGGTAGGTATCCAAATCGGCCTCTTCCTTTTTTAATCCCTTGTAATCAACTTTTCCGTTGTCAACGAATTTTTTCAATAATTCTGAATAAATATCACGATTTAAAGTATTATAAGCCAGCCCCTTGGTTATCACTGTACCACTTATCAATGCCAAAACAATGCCTATTAATACCCATCTGTTTGCGTGCATCGGTTTTCCCCCGCAGACGACTAGTGTGGAACTTTCGCTAAGTTTGAGACCTTGATGATGAAAAAGGTTTTCTTTATCCGTCGAACAACCGGTCGAATACTTACGTTAAATGCCTGAGAGATGTATCCGTTCTACGCTAGGAGAAATGCGGTTAACGAAAAAATCGGTTAAGGTTAACTGTGATAGGGGTTTCCCATATATGGTGGGATAAGGCCCGGTCCCTTTTTAAAAATCGGGATTTAACAGTATATTTAGGTGAATAGTGTGTGAGAGAAATAAAGGTAATAAAGAAAAGAGGCCGATCCGATACGGATCGACCTCAAAGTGGCTGCAAATGTCAATTATGGATATAAGCGACTACCTTGTCTCCGTCTTTCTGATGGTTCTCCGGCCAACCGTGGCCAAACTGACCAGGCCGACGCCAAAGACAAGCGTTGCAAGCGATTCGGGTACGGGAGATGCCAATGCATATCCGGTGGCTAAAGTGGCGACTAATGCGATTAATAGACCCAATTGTTTCATTTTTTTGCTCCTTCTTGATCCAGTGTCCAGTGTAGAGTTTCCAAGCCAAAGCTGTTTATTGTTTCAATAATAAAGCAAGAAGGATGCCAGGCCGGTCGTCAATCGATAATCTCATAAAATAGTCGTTTAAAGATAATATTTACAGATAGTTATGTTTTTTATTAATCAAGCCTTATTCTTGCAGATGAAAGCGATTGTGGAATAAAGGTAATAATCTTATGCTGATTATGTATTTTATTTCTCAAAGCATAACGTCGGTTGTTTTAGCCAATTCCTCTCCACTTGTTTCATGACCGACCATCCATTCTCAGGCTTGACTGCAGATTAAGTCGAATTACTATAGACCTATTATTTCATTCGCCTGGCATCAAGAGGCGCTCACACTGAAAAGACGGGGGAACCATGAACCGAATCGCTCTATTACCGATTTTCATTATCTTGATCACATTGGGTATTGGATGCTCGCCCAGCCAAAAATTTCACAAATCCGCTCTGCCGGATCCTGAATCGTTTAATGCGCATTTTGGTGACATGGATACGGACAGCAATGCGTTGGTAAATTGGGAGGAGTTTAAAGCGTTTTTTCCGAATGCGGATCCCCAAGTTTTTAAAGCGCTGGACCCCAACGGGGATGGGGGGGTCGATCATGACGAGTGGCACGCTTTCAAAAAGGCCCACGGGTTAAAACATAAAGAATAATGGATGCCCGTGTCCCTATCGATCTATTGGCTTAATACCTCCAGAACATCAAACTGTTCCAGGTGATAAGTAGGGTTGGGGTAGATGACGATTTGGCGGCCGAACTCTTTTTCCAGGTTTTCCACCAATCGCTGCTCTTTACCGTAAAACAGATCGGCAATTTCAGGATTGACCCGCAAGGTCAGCCGATCACCCATTAGATCACGAGATTGCCTGAGCATTTCCCGATAAATATTGTAACAAATCGATCGCCGCGACATTAAGGTTCCCTGGCCGTCGCAATAAAAGCAAGGTTCACATAGTATCTGGTGCAAGGGCTGCCGGACCCGCTTGCGTGTCATCTGAACCAATCCCAACTCGGAAATGGGCAGCACGTGCGTTCGGCTGCGATCTTTCATTAATGCTTCGAGCAAGGCATCGGACACTTTTTCCTGATGGGCTTTTTTAATCATGTCGATAAAATCGATAATGATGATGCCGCCGATATCTCGCAAGCGGACCTGGTAGGCAATCTCTTTAACGGCCTCCAGGTTGGTTTTTAAAATCGTCTCATCCTGGTTATGGGTCCCCACATATCGACCGGTGTTAACATCGATCGCGCAAAGGGCTTCGGTCTGGTCGATCACAATATACCCTCCGGATTTTAACCAGACCTTGCGTTTCAGGGCGCGGGAGATATCCCATTCCAGGTTGTAGGCGTCAAAAATGGGTTCAGGTACATCGTAAAGCCTCACCGAATCTTTTAAGGCCGGCATGTACGTGTCTAAAAACGACAAGACATCCTCGTAGACGTCATGAGAATCAGTCACCACTTTTTCCGCTTCGTTCGTCAACAGGTCCCGAACGGCTCGAAGGCTGACGGTCAACTCCTTATGCATTAGGTTGGTGGCGGACATGGCGTGGTTTTTATTTTGAATGGCCTCCCACAATTTGTGCAAAAAACCCATTTCATCGGCCAATTTCTCGGCGGGGATGCCTTCCCCGGCCGTGCGTACAATATATCCGGTACCGTTTTTTCTTAGGGATTGAACGATTTGCTTGAGGCGATCCCGCTCCACCTCTTTTTCGATGCGGCGTGAAACACCGATATGATCGGAATACGGCATCAGGACCAGAAAACGTCCGGGTAGGGAGATGTAGGTGGTGACCCGCGCCCCCTTGGACCCCAAAGGCGATTTAGCCACCTGGACCATCAACTCCTGGCCTTCGACGAGCAGTTCTTCAATAGGGCGCGTCTCCGGTTCTGACAAGGAGACCAGCCGTTCATCGGTGCGATCGATATGATCCTGGCCCCCATCGTCGGCGGTAGCGGCCACTTTGGAAAACTCATCCGAAAAATAGGCTTCAAAAATCGGATCACTGTTTCGAACCACATCGTTGACATGTATAAACGCCGCCTGATCCAGACCGATGTCGATAAATGCGGCCTGCATCCCAGGCAGAACGCGTTGAACCCGGCCCTTGTAAATATTTCCCGTGATCTCTTTATTATCGTGGCGCTCGTAAAACACTTCGGCAATGGTGCCGTCTTCGAGTAGAGCGACGCGGGTCTCATGGTTGGTTTCGTTGATAATTAATTTTCGAATCATGCGCTGTCCTATTGTTTTACGATTCTCGCTTGTTTGATATCGTCATCATCAAGATAAAAAATACTTTTTAGCAATTCCGCCGGCCGCAATGACTGCCCCGTTTTTTTGCGCAAACAGATCGTCATCTGTTTGTCTGTGGACAGCGTGATTTTTTCAACAATCTGCTTGGCATCCAATCGAACCACTTTACCTTTGGCCGTCTTTTTTTCATGAATCCAGATTGATTTTTCCAAAAAGGCCTGCTGTCTGCCTGCGTCAAAACGGCCCCCTTTCAGAAGAACCTGGTAGCAAATGATATCCGGCCTGGCGGATGGCTTGGCACTATCCGGGGACGAAGGCTCAATCATTACCAGCCCGGCCGGCAGTTGCCTATTGAGCTGATCGATTACCGTCTTCAGGTTTGTTTTTTCGGGAATCTCAATAGCGAGGGACTCTCTCAGGCTTTCCATACCGATAGGGAGGGGGTCGGCAAATGCCAGCTTCGGTTTGGGATGAAACCCCTGGGTGAACTTAAGTGGAATGTGGGCTCGGCGAAAGGCCCGTGCAAAAACATTGACCATCTCCAGGTGACCAAAATAGCGGGCGTCATCGGTCTTGGCATAGTCCAAAGAAACTTTTTTATAACGGATATCCGGTGTTTTTAATCGTTCAACAGGTTCGGGTTCTTTTTCCCGAAACGCCGTGTAAACCTTCGGCGCAATCGTTTCAAAATCGCATGTTCCGCATTGATGGCATTCACCATTTCGGCAATCCGATGTGGTTCGACCTTCCAGGGCCTTTTCCCATTCATTTTCTAAAAAAGACCTCGAAACCCGGACATCGATGTGATCCCATGGCAACGGTTCATTGAGAGGTCGCGTTCGGGTGGTGAAAAAATCGGCATCCAAGCCAACATCCATTAACGCTTCCATCCATTTTTCGAAATTGAAATGATCGCTCCACCCGTCAAACCGGCAACCGTCTATGGTAAGCCGCCACCAGCAGCCGGGATAGGCGGCGGTCGCCCCGGGAAAAGATTCCTTCCACCAGACTCACTTCGGGCCTTTGCCATTTGAAACGGACCCTGGGAGACTTAAGTTGCTGCCTAAGCCATTCTATTTTCCGCCTGGATTCCGCCAAAGAAATTTGGGGGCACCATTGAAAGGGCGTATGGGCCTTAGGGATAAAGGTTGTCACACTGACGTTAAGTCCTGGGACGGCGGCGCCCTTTGGCAGGACGAATTTTCCCCAGATGCTTAACCAGATCGACGATGGCAACCAGATCCTCCTCGGTTTCCGTGGGCAGTCCGATCATAAAGTAAAGTTTAATGACTTCCCAGCCATGGTCAAATACCATCCGGACGGTTTTTTCGATATCTGCCTGGGTGATATCCTTGTTAATCATATCCCGCAGCCGTTGGCTGCCCGCTTCAGGGGCGATGGTAAAACCGGTTTTGCGCACCTTTTTAATAAGGCGAACCAGATCTTCTGTCAGCGTATCGGCGCGTAAAGAGGGAAAGGAGACAGCACGATGGTCGTCGGCATGCCTTGTCATAAGCTGCTTCAAAAGCGGGGCAATACAACCGTAATCTCCAGTGGACAAAGACAAAAGGGAGATCTCATCGTAGCCGGTTGTCTCAAGCCCAAGATCGGTCAAAGAGAGAACCGTTTCCGGAGACCGGTCACGGACGGGGCGATAGAACATCCCCGCCTGACAAAACCGACACCCCCGCGTACAACCCCGTGAGATTTCCATTCGCAAGCGGTCATGTACCGGGCGACCGAAAGGGACCACCGGCGAAGCCGGAAATGGCGCATCATTTAAATCGGGCAACACCGCACGCCGGACATTTGGAAATTCAGGGTTCTGCGGGGTGACCAGAGAAAGTCTTTCATCGCTATAGGTTACATTAAAAAATGAGGGGATATACACACCTTCGATTTGCTGCCAACGACGCAAGAGGTCTTTTTTATCCCGATGCCTATTTTTTTTCCATGTCAGCCAGCTGTCGGCCATAGCCGGCATCGTCTCTTCTCCGTCACCCACAACCATGGCATCGAAAAATTCGGCCACCGGTTCCGGATTTGCCGTACATGGTCCACCGGCGATGATGATGGGGTGGGCGTCGCTTCGTTCGGTATGAAAAAATGGAATGCTGGCCAAATCGAGCATGGCTATAATATTGGTATAATTAAGTTCGTACAAAAGGCTGAATCCAATGATATCAAAGCGGTCCAGGGGCCATTCGGATTCCAGGGACATCAATGGTAATTTAGCGGATTTAAGGAGGGCTTGCATGTCAATATCCGGCGTAAACACCCGTTCAGCAGCAATATCGTCGCGGGCATTTAGCCGGTCGTATAAAATTTGCATACCGAAATGGGATGTGCCGATTTCGTACATATCGGGAAAGGCCAAGGCCACACGAAGATCCACCGCGTGGAGATCCTTCTTGATCCGGTTGATTTCATCGCCCAGATACTGGCTCGGCTGATTAACAAGCGGTAGAATATGTTGTCGCAATCGTTCGCTCATCTATATCTTTCGGCTCTTTCGGCCTCTTTCGGACAGGAACAGACCATATGGGCAGACCACAAAAGCAGTATATGGCATGTTTCTGTTTTTTAACCAGAGTTATAACCTATGAGTATAACGAATCCGCTTAAATATATCCAGAGATCGCTGCATGACTATTAAAAAAAATCGTCGAAAAAAAAATTGACGTGCGAACAACAAAGGGGTGGCCCCCTAACGAGCCACCCCTTTTGCCAATTTTTATTATTTAGTTACAAATAGTTACTTCACGCGCCCCTCACGCCAAGCCTGAATGCGTTAGGGGACAAGATCCTGCTCACGGGCCAGATTGTCCATGGCCGTACTGACCGTCACTTCACCGGAGACCGCTTCACCGACATTTTGCCACCACAGCTGTGCCAATTTTGGATAATCCGGCACGTTGGTATTTTCGCAAGTGAAAAAAATCAACAAATTTTCATTTACACACACAAACTAACATTCAGAAAACGATTCTTTCGCGTGATGGGATCGAGCCAGGAACGGCGATGATTACCTCTCGTTATCGCTGACGAACAGCTCGACATTCGCCGCTTCCATTATCTTCAAGAGGGCGGTCGGTGGCTCCCGATCGGTGAAAAAGGCATCGATTTCGGTGATATTTCCCAGGTGTACCATGGCATTGCGGCCAAATTTGGTATGATCGGTTGCCAGAAAAACCTTGCGAGAGTTATCGATGATGGCCCGGGCAGCCCGAACCTCACGGTAGTCAAAATCGAGTAGGGCGCCATCCGCATCGATACCACTGATTCCGATAATGCCATAATCCACTCTGAACTGTTGAATGAAATCGATGGTCAGAGGACCGATGACCCCGCCGTCGCGATGGCGGACCAGTCCGCCCGCCACGAAGACCTCGAAATTATTGTTGGACGCAAGAATGGAGGCAACATTGATATTGTTGGTAATCACTCTGAGATTGCTTTGGGGATTGAGCGCTTTGGCAATGGTTTCGGTGGTTGTGCCAATGTTGATAAACAAAGACGCTTGATCTGGTATTTGAGACGCCACCATTTGGGCAATGCTTTGTTTTTCATTATAACACAACACCTTGCGATCGTTATAAGCAAGATTCTCAGTACTGGGCGACAGGCCGGCGCCACCATGATATCGACGCAGTATGCCTTCGTCGCTGAGTGTATTGATATCCCGCCGGATCGTCTGAGGCGTCACTCCGAATTCCCGGGCCAGATGCTCAATGGTCGCATATCCTTTGGATTGAACGAGTTGGCGGATCTGCTTGTGGCGTAGGCCAACTGCACCGTCCTTATCGTTCCCCCCGCCTTTATTATCGTCGTTTGTCATCAATGGTTTTGTCGACACGATGTCTCCAGGTTAATTTAAAAGTGTAACGAGCGGGATGGGCAACAGGTGTTGTCGGTTTTTGAACTTAATTTTCGTTTTCGAAAATTAAGTTCGTGACTTTTCTCTTTTAATGGGCTATATTTACGGAAATTTAACCTAATAATCTAAAATTTCATTTTCGAATTCAATAGTATCATCGCCCATATTATTTCACAAGTGAAATATACTGATCATTTTTGGGCACTCGGCTATTCTATCCTGATGTGCCGAATGGGGGCTTTATGAATACTCAGGTATTGATAATCGGTGGCGGTGTTACCGGTACGGGGGTGGCTCGAGATTTGTCTCTACGAGGCATAGACTGCATCCTTGTAGAAAAGCGTGATATCAACGCCGGTGCATCCGGTGGCAACCATGGTCTGCTCCACAGCGGTGCACGGTATATCGCCTCCGATCCGGCCGCTGCGGCCGAGTGCCAACAGGAGGGCCGGTTGTTGAAGAAACTGGCCGCCCATTGCATTGAACCAACCGGGGGATTGTTTGTCGCCGTTCAAGGCGACGATGAACATTACATTGCCGATTTCGATTCGATGTGTCGCAATAGCAATATCACGGCTAAACCCCTTGATGTCGTTGATGCACGTGAGATGGAGCCCGTGCTGTCCGATAAGCTGATTGCCGCTTTTTCCGTCGAAGATGCCACCATTGATCCGTTCAAACTCTCGCTGGACAATATTGCCCATGCCCAACAGTTTGGCACACGGCTGTTGCGCTACACCCGGTTGACCGGTTTCGATGTTGCCGATGGGCGTATTCGGCGAGCGCATCTGATAGATCATACCTCAGGCAAAACCATCCACGTTGAAGCCGAAGTGATCGTCAATGCCACCGGTGCGTGGGCTGGGAACGTTGCCGGCCTGGCGGGCGAAAAGATTCCAATGGTTTACTCCAAGGGGACATTGCTGGTTACCCAGGATCGTATTACCCACCAAGTTGTGAACCGCATGCGCAAGGCCACGGATGGCGACATTCTTGTTCCGGGGGGGACCGTCTCTATCCTGGGAACCACTTCCGAGCGGGTTGAATCACCAGATGTTATCTATCCGGAGGTCGACGAAGTGGATCACATTATCGATGAAGGCGCTGCGATGATTCCCGTCCTGGGTTCCACAAGGTATATCCGTGCCTATTGTGGCGTGCGACCTCTGATTAAGAGAGATACGGCAGGTGATGATCGAAGTGTCAGTCGGGGATTTGAACTCATCGATCATGGCGAACCCCATGCTGAGTCCAATATCGAGAATGGTGCACGGTTAAATAATTTTATCACGATCACCGGTGGAAAACTGACCACCTTTCGCCTCATGGCGGAAAGGGCGGCCAACTTGGTATGCCGGCACCTTAACATTGAGGCTTCCTGCCGCACTCGCGAAGTCCCGCTACCCAACACTGTAGATGCCCGCTGGACAGAACCCGGGCTGGCGCCAAATTATTGGATTCGAAAGAAAGCCGCCGAGGATAAATTACTTTGCGAGTGCGAAATGGTCCCTCAAAGTGTCGTAGAGGAGATCATCGCCTCAATGAAGCGTCACGGTGCTGAGCCCAATCTCCGCAGCATTGGATTGCGTAGCCGCATTGGAAAGGGACCTTGCCAGGGAACGTTTTGTAGCCAGCGGGTGGTTGCCCATTTGTATGACCATGGGCATCTCACCGGTTCCAGGGGAACGGCTGAGTTACGCCAATTCTTAAGGGAAAGATGGCGCGGCCAACAACCATTGTTGTGGGATACGGCGTTGGCCCAGGCCGAACTTATGGAGGCCATGCACTGCGGGTTCTTTGGGTTGGATTCGGTTCCCGAAAGCGACCCGTTTATAGAACCGGGTCAGGACTAAGGACAATACCATGAGCCAAGAAGCAAACGTTGTCGTGGAAAAGGAGATGGTTGTCATTGGTACAGGTATGGCCGGAATGGCGGCGGCTCTCTTTGCTGCAGAGCATGGGATCGATACGGCCCAGATCGGTATGGCCGGACAGATAAATTTCGCCAGTGGCCTGATCGACTTGATGGGCGTGTACCCGGTCGCCGAAAAACAGGTCTGGTCCGACCCGTGGGCAGCGATAAGTGCATTGACAAAAGCCGACCCGGAACACCCCTATACCCATTTGACAAAAGAACAGATCCAATCGGCGTTGGCCGGGGTTTTTAGCTTTTTGGCTTCGGCCGGTCTTCCATATTACGATGAGGGTCAGACCAATCAACTGGTAATGACACCCCTGGGAACAACAAAACCCACCTTCGCTGTTCCATGCACAATGGAAGCGGGAGTCCATGCGCTGGCACAAAAGTCCCCCTGCCTGATTGTTGATTTCAATGGCTTAAAAGGATTCAGCGGCGCCCAAATTGTCGGGCAGTTAAAACAAAAATGGCCGAAACTTCGCACTGTACGCATTGCCATTCCCCGCACCAAAGGCGAATTGTACACGGAACACATCGCCCGAACACTGGAGACAAAACAAAATCGCCGGGAACTGGCTGACATCATCAAACCCCATTTAAAAGATGAGACGGTCATCGGGATGCCGGCGGTTCTAGGGATCAGTCGTTCAACCGAAGTCATTGATGACTTGGGGCGTTGGTTGGGCGTCAAGGTATTTGAAATCCCCACCATGATGCCGGCTGTTACCGGTTTACGATTAAGAGAAGCATTTGAAAGCCGGCTGCCCCTGCTCGGTGTGTCGTCTCATTACCAGCAGAAGGTAACCAAGGCCCGCAAAAGAATGGATGGTGGGTGGTTGTTAACCATCGGCGATGGGGCTCATCGATACCATATCGGTACGAAATGTGTCGTTCTGGCCAGCGGTCGTTTTTTGGGTAGAGGCCTGCACGCGGATCGTACCGGTATTCGTGAAACCATTTTCAATCTACCCGTCAAACAGCCTGCGGACAGATCCCAATGGCACCAAAAAGATCTGCTCCATTCGGACGGCCATCCCATCAACTGCTGCGGGTTACCCACTGACCGTCATTACCGCCCGGTTGATCAGGGCGGAAAACCGGTTCACCCCAATTTGTTTGTCGCCGGATCTATCCTGGCCAACCAGGACTGGATACGACAAAAATGCGGTTCCGGACTGGCCATTGCGACTGCCTGGGGAGCCGTTGAAGGCGCACGATTGTTGGTGTTGGCAAAATCGGTCGGAAAATAATTTTTTGTGCTTAATGTTCGTGTTTTATAGGCCGCACTTCGGCAAGGGTGAGCGAATTGACCTTCTACCGCATATGTATTGTCATTTCCCTTAGTATCTGCGGGCTGGGGGTAATGTATCGAACTTTTCGATGGTTTACGGTTAAAATAGGACCCGAATACCATCACATATCGCCGGTCCAACGCATTGGCGCGGCAATAGCAGCGGTTGCAAGGGCATTTTTAACGAAAACGGGCCTGTGGGGGATGGGGTCTGTGGTGACCAATGTCCTTTTGCAACTGCCACTTTTGAGTAAGCAACCCCTGCGCTGGTTAATGCATTTTCTGGTGTTCTGGGGATTTATCACGCTCATCTTGTTTCATGCCCTGGACGATACCATCACCACCCTTCTGCTAACCGACTATGAACCGACTTTAAATCCCTATCGGTTCATTCGAAACGGATTGGGTGCGTTTGTTTTGATTGGCCTGGGCATCGCCATTGTTCGGCGTATGCGTGTTCCCGCGCTGAAACGAATCTCTACGCCCATGGACTTGGCCACCCTTGCGATTCTTTTATTGATCATTTTATCGGGTATCGCTCTGGAAAGCACAACCATGATCTCGGAACGTTTATTTGACGAGATGGTGGCAGACTATATGGGAAGCGACATACCGGAAGAAATCGCACCCCTGAAAGCCTTATGGGCCAAAGAGTTCGGTGTGGTGTTTACGCCTTCGGTTGAACCCGGAGATCAAGAGCTGATGGACGAAGGCCGTGAGTTACACGCGGATTATTGCGCTGCTTGCCATGCTTCGGCCGGCAGCGCTTTTCTATCGTATCCGGTTGCGCGATTGCTTGCGCCCATCGGTGGATTTCTCAATCAGATTGATGTGAATCATTGGGTGTGGTGGCTGCACGTGCTGCTGTCTCTTTTTGCCCTGGCCTACTTGCCATTTGGTAAGTTGTTTCACATCCTCGCCACACCCGCTCATTTAATTCTCAATACCGCGGGGAATTCGGCCGCAGCGAAGCCCGCAAACAAACTCACTATACGGGCGGTAGGTCTGGACGCCTGCACCCATTGTGGCGTATGCAGCCGGCATTGCCGGGTGGCACCGATCTACCAGATTATTCCCAACGCAACCATTCTGCCCTCTGAAAAAATCGGTGCGATTGCCCAAATGGTTCGGCCGGGTGGCACAGACCGCCACCAAGCGCTTCTTTCCGAAGGTAGTCGGATTTGCACTGATTGTGGAAATTGCACTTTGTGGTGTCCGGCGGGGATCGATTTAGAGGATCTCTGGCAGGCTGGGCGCTCCGAGCTAACCCATCGGGGGTACCCTGCTCCTTTCCAATGGATCCGCCACCAGAGCGCCGATCAGTGGGCCAAATACCCATCTGCCATTGGGGATGGGAAGCAGACGACACACTCCCTTGAACTTTCCAACAAGCCCGATTCGTTCTGGGACTGCATCCAGTGTACCACCTGCACCAGCGTCTGTCCGGTGGTTGCCGTCAGTGAAGATCCCCAGCGGGACCTGGACTGGACGCCGCAACAAATCATGAATCTGATGCGACTGCAATTAAAAGAGTTGGCCCTGGGCAGTCAAATGGTCTGGGATTGTGTCACCTGCTACAGCTGTCAAGAGCACTGTCCCCAGGGTGTCAAGGTGGCCGATGTGCTGTACGAACTTCGAAATGAAGCCTATCGGCGTTTCAAGCCGCGCAGCATGGCACCTCCCGCTGATCCGGACCCAACCCAAAATGTCAACCGGAGCGAGGATTGACGCATGGCGAATCTTCGATATCTTTACTTCCCAGGGTGCCGGATGGTCCCATCGCTCCCCCAATACGACCTCAGTATTCGTACGATAATGTCAAGGCTGAACGTCGACTTGGTGGATATCGAACTGAACTGCTGCGGTTATCCGGTACGCCACCTGGACGTGACGGCCTCATTATTATCTGCAGCACGGGTTATGGCCATTGCCAAAGCCCGGGGGCTTCCCATTGTTACGCCTTGTAAGTGTTGTTTTGGAAACTTGAAACATGCTGATTACTGGCTTCAAAAAAGACCTCTAATAGCGGAAAACATTTCAACCCTACTTGCCGCCGAAGGACTCAGCTGGCATCCGCAAGTACCCATCTTCCACCTGCTATCGATATTAAATAGGTCCGATATCCAACATACCATTGCCGAATTGATTGTCGCACCCCTTGAAGGGTTAAAGGTGGCGGCACACTATGGATGCCATGCCCTGCGACCTTCTGACGTTACCCAATTCGACAACCCTCTAGCTCCCACCATCTTTGAAACGCTGATTGCCGCTACGGGGGCAACACCGGTGGAATGGCCACTTCGACTGGAATGTTGCGGCCACCCATTGCAAGATAAAAACCAGGCGCTTTCCGCAGCCCTGATGGCCCGCAAGCTATCCGATGCCGGCGCGGCCGGGGCGCAGGTGATGGCAACCGCCTGCACTTACTGTCAGCTTCAATTCGAAGGGGGAATGGGGCATTCCGGAAAAGCGGGGGAACAGATCGAAGTGCCATCCGCCATGCTCTTTACCCAGCTGCTAGGCTTGGCCATGGGTGAAAAGCCCAAGTCCTTGGGCATGGATACTGTGATGACAAATTGTATACTTAACCGATAGGTTGGCAACATCCATTGCCGTATATGTGCAGGCTTGGCACTCATTGTTTTTTAGGATATTCTGTAATCCAGCAAGGATTTTACCGCCAACAGCCAAGCACCCGTTTGACGAAAAGGAGGAGAAGAGATGGACATGGTTATCGGCGCACTGGACCTGGGCACGACCAGCAATCGTTTTATAATTTTCGACCATGGCGGACAAATCATCTCAATGGCTCAAAAAGAGCATGAACAGATTTTTCCCCAACCGGGATGGGTGGAACACAACCCTATGGAGATTTGGAAAAATGCCGGCGAGGTCATGCAGGAGGCCTTAAAAAAAGGGGGGATAACCGGCAGCAACCTGGCGGCCATTGGTATCACCAATCAGCGGGAAACAACGGTTGTATGGGATAAAACGAATGGCCAACCTTTTTATAATGCCATTGTCTGGCAGTGTACACGTACCGACGACATTTGCCGCCGATTAATTGATGAAGCCGGCCAAGACCGATTTAGAAAAAAAACCGGTTTACCCGTCAGCACTTATTTTTCCGGTCCAAAAATCAGGTGGATTCTGGACCATGTGCCCGAAGCCAGCGCTGCGGCTGAAAAGGGGAATGCCCTGTTCGGGACCATTGAAAGCTGGATCATCTGGTGGCTCACCGGCGGACACGACGGTGGTGCCCATGTGACGGATGTAACCAACGCCAGCCGGACGATGTTGATGAATTTGGATTCGCTCGACTGGGATGAAGAGATTTTGCGGACCCTGGGTATTCCCCGACAGATATTGCCGCGCATTGTGCCATCGGTGGATTCCGAACCCTGGGGGTTTACGTCGGAAAATGGTGCCCTGGCGGCAGCCGTTCCAGTCTGTGGTGCGTTAGGGGATCAGCAGGCCGCACTGGTAGGCCAGGCTTGTTTTGACCCGGGCGAAGCAAAAAACACATACGGTACGGGTTGTTTTCTACTACTCAACACCGGACAAACACCGGTAGCTTCCCAGCATGGTTTGCTCACTACCGTTGGTTATCAGATTCGAGGGGAAAAACCCGTATACGCCCTGGAAGGATCCGTGGCCATGGCCGGCGCGCTGGTTCAGTGGTTGCGGGATAATCTGGGGTTGATCAATGCCGCCCCGGAAATCGAAGATTTGGCCCGAAGTGTCGCGGATAATGGCGGCGCGTATATTGTCCCGGCATTTTCAGGGCTGTTTGCCCCGTATTGGCGGGATGACGCGAGGGGAGTGATTGCCGGGTTGACCCGGTTTGTGAATAAGGGGCATATCGCCCGCGCCGTTCTCGAAGCCTGCGCCTATCAGACCCTTGATATTGTAAACGCCATGGATAAGGATTCAAAAATCGGCCTGAAGAGGCTTAAAGTGGATGGCGGCATGGTGGCCAATGAATTGTTGATGCAATTTCAAGCTGATATTCTCGGCGTGCCGGTGATTTGTCCCAAGATCTCTGAAACCACTGCTCTGGGGGCGGCCTACGCTGCCGGCCTGGCCGTGGAATATTGGTCTGATCTGAACGCATTGCGCAAAAATTGGGTGGAAGATAAAACCTGGCAGCCCCAAATGCTAACAGCAGAGCGGGAAAAGGGCATCGAAGGCTGGAATAAGGCCGTTGAACGTACGTTTAACTGGGTGTAGGAATGAAGATGGAATCTATAATCATCATTGGGGGCGGCGCCATCGGCGGCGCGTTGGCGCATGATTTAACCCTGCGTGGATTCAAGGTCACCCTCTTCGAAATGGGTGAATTGTTGTCGGGCACATCCGGGCGACATCATGGTTTGCTCCACAGTGGGGGGCGCTATGTCCTGCACGACCCGGAAACCGCCCGGGAATGCTGGGAGGAAAATCAGATCTTAAAACGGATTGTTCCCGAGGGACTAGAGCAAAACGATGGTCTCTTCGTCGCTTTAAGCGATGATGACCTGTCGCACCTGGAACCATTTCTCGAAGGCTGTCGTGCGATTACGCTTCCGGTTGAACAGCTATCGCCTCAGCAGGCCTTGGCGCTCGAACCGAATTTAAATCCGGATTTGAAGGCGGCGGTCCGGATTCCGGACGCCACAATGGATGCCTGGCGGCTACCGCTGCATTTTTTTGCCACCGCCCGGGAAAACGGGGCGCATATCCATTCGTTCTCGGAAGTGGTCGCACTTCATCGAAAAGGGGACCGGACTGTGGGCGTGACCATACAGAATCACCGGACCCATCAAAACGCTTTTTTCACCGGGGACATCATTATTAATGCCGCCGGGCCTTGGGCCGGGAAAATCGCTGCGATGCTGGATCTTCCGATACCGGTGCGACCCGCGCCGGGGGTAATCGTCAGCGTTCGGGATCGATTGACCAATATGGTCATCAACCGCCTGCATCCTGCCGGCGATGGAGATATTGTCGTACCGCAGCGGGGGCTGTCCATATTGGGAACATCGACCTGGTTGGCCGAAGATCCTGATCTCATCGATCTGCCCAGGGACCACATCGACCGCATCGTTGCAACGTGTACCGAGATGGTTCCGGCTATTGATGGATTGCCCATCCATGCCGCCTGGAGCGCATCGCGACCGTTGATCGTGCATGATCCGGTTGAAGATCCCACCAAAATCAGGCGGACCTTTGACTGCCTCGATCATGCCACTCGTGACGGCCTGAATGGATTCATCTCCGTGATTGGCGGCAAAGCCACCACCATGCGGGCCATGGCCGAACAGGCTGCAGATCTTGTATGCGAAAAAACCGGCCACCATGTCCCCTGCAAGACCCGGGACACGCCGCTATTCCCATACCGGCGATGGTATAAAGAAGGACCAAATTTTGGAAATGGTCCTGTTACATGAGATCACTTTTTACAACCATGATTCGTGAGATCTTTAAAAATGGATATAAAACAAATCAATTTTCGAATTTTACGGTACAAAGCAGAGGTCATCGACCCACCGGAATTTTACGTATATACTTTAGAGGTGGCTGATTCCATGAGTGTTCTGGAGGCACTTGAAAAAATCCGCCTTACACAGGAACCAACACTGATGTACCGGCACTCCTGCCACCATAGCTCCTGCGGAACCTGCGCCTGCCTGATAAACAATACCGAAGGGCTGATGTGCACGACCAACGTGTGGGCGCTGGGCACCGATACCGTGACCCTGGCGGCCCTAAAAGGGTTTCCGCTACTCGGCGATCTGGTGGTGAATATGAATCCATTTTTTAAAGATATTGATGAGGACTGGACCTATCTGCGCCCCTCTATCCAAAAGAAACGCAACGGAAAACCGGCCGGCACGGAACGGCCCTTTTTCCAGTTTGAAGACTGCATAGAATGTGGAAGTTGTGTTTCGGCCTGCCCGGTATCTCGCGATAATTCTGAATTTATAGGGCCCGCCGCTCTAACAGCCATGCATCGGGAAATGGGAAAAAATTCCTCCTACAAAAAGAGGTTGCTGAGACAGGCTAAAAACGAACGTGGCGCCCTTCTTTGCGATCGTGCCTTACAATGTAGCCGTGTTTGTCCCACTGCTGTTTATCCTGCTCGCCATATTGTAGCGCTTAAAAAAATGATACTGAACAGATAGGGGGCATTGGTTTTAGTGCCACTGTGCCGTTTAGGGCAACGGTGAATAATACCTGATTATAGAACCTGGCGTGCATCGAAAGACTGTGACCATATCAATCCATTTGATTCAAATGGGTATGACAAAATGAAAGGCAGATCCTTTACCCTCACCATCACTGTCTGTCCACATTTTTCCGCCATGAAGCTCAACAAGGTTTTTACTCAAAGATAGTCCGAGTCCGGTTCCTTGATATTTACGACTTGCGGAGTTTTCTACTTGCTCAAAAGGCTTGAAAATGAGGGCTAAATTTTCCGGTTCGATTCCGATACCGCTGTCGAATACGCTAATTTGCAAGCCAAGAATCCGAGGTGACTCTTGGGCAGGTCGATTTTTATCGCCAAATGGACAGATTTGCGCTTTTATGGTGATTTGACCGTTGTCGGGTGTGAATTTGACGGCATTTGACAACAGGTTATACATGATTTGTTTGATGCCCCGTTCATCGGCCCGGATGATATGGGGGACGCCATCCATTTCTACGGCTAACTTAATCGACTTTTGCTCCGCCTTTTTTTTGATCATGATGAGGCTGTTTTGGATTAACGCTTTGATTTCGGTATCCACAAGTTGTAATTTCTGCTTACCCGATTCAATTTTAGAAATATCGAGGATATCGTTGATCAAAGATAGGAGGTGTTCGCTGCTTTGATGGACATCACCGAGGTATTCCGCCTGGATTTCGTTTAGATCGCCAAAATGTTTATCCAAAATTAACTCGGTAAATCCGATGATATGATTGAGCGGCGTCCTTAGTTCATGACTCATATTTGCTAAAAACGCGCTTTTAGCACGATTGGCGGTTTCTTCCGCTCTTTTGGCTTTTGTCATGGCTTCCTGAGCCTGTATTCGCTCTTTTATTTCCGTGCGTAATGCTTGATTCGCTCTGAGAATATCATCTGTCCGTTCCTGTACTCTCTTTTCCAATTCATCTTTGGCATTTTGAAGCGCAGTTTCAGCCTGTTTTTTTTCAGTGATGTCCGTTGCAATTTGTAGACGTACGAAACGCGTATTGCCCGTAACATCATCCCACGGTATTGCCCGATCATAATTGGTGTACCACCTTCCGGTTATCGGATTGCCGCACTCCCAGACATGCACACCCGAGGGATCACCATCACTATTTAACAATTTATCGTTGGTACAATGCCCGCAGGCCTTCGAATCATTTCGAAAGACCTGCCAACAGGTTTGCCCTGTAAAATCATGCCCAAAGCTATCTTTTATATGCTGGTTCATGAATAAAATTTCATAGTTACTCATGTCGGCAACATAGATGTCTGCATCAATGCTGTCTAATACGGTAAGAAACCTTTCATGGGACGCCTTAAGGGCCTTTGCGGCTTGTTTACTCTGTTTGATTTGTTTTCGAATAAAATGGTTGGTGTCGCTTAATTTTCGGCGTTGGATGTCAACCGTCTCAAATGCTTTTGAAAATCGAAGAGACAAGAGAAACGCCTGTGAAAAAATAAAAATAAGCAGGCCCAGGGGAACAAGATTACCAGTCTGCAATAAATTTTCATGACGCATCATATCGTTTGTGGCTGTTAAGAGCAGAACTAAAAAGCCGGACAGAAAAATAATGGCGTCATATTCCTTTTTCCATGAATAGATGAGGAGAATATAAATACCGTATATAAAGAGTGACAGTGTAAACAGATGGTAGGGTGTAAGCGTTTGTGAAAAATATTTTAGTGGTAAAACGATGACCAACGCTGAAAAAACCGAGCTTAAAATCGTTGCCGCGAGGCAAATGGTTTTGAAAAAACGGTGGAAAAAGAGCGCATAAAAAAAATGAACGAATGCTATCACGGCCAAATAATAGGACAAATATTCCAGCTTCACAAATATTTCCCAACTGAAATCCGGAAATAGCTTCAGGAAATATCTTTCTCCGGTGGTCAGGATTCGAAGGGCTATTAACAGGCAGAAAATGCCGAAAAACAGCGTGGATCTCTCTTTTCTCCTCAGGATGAACAAGCCAAAGTGGTAGAGGCCCATTATAAATATACTGCCAAACAAGAATAGCTCGATGGTTACTTTTGTTTCGCGACTATTTCGAATCTGTTTTTCGGTACCCAAAAAAATGGGCTCCCAGATCCCTCCTTTCCGATGGTGAAAATTGGATACTTGAATAATCAGTTCGAGCTTGTTTTCATCGGTTTGAAAATCAATGACCCCAGGGTTGAATTGGGGTTTTGACGACAGCGGGTTTTGCCCCACTTCACCGGCCGAATACATGCGTTGCCGATTCACGAAAAGGCTACAGGTAGTGCTCATATCCAACACTTTTAAAGCAAGAGACCGATGTTTTCCTTTCAATAAAACGGTTAGGCGGTAGGTCGCATAGCCGGTTCCGGAAATTATTTCACCTCCCGTTTCAAGGCCATTCCACAGCCCCGGCACTTGAATGAAAGCCTGTTTTGGTCTTGGACTTCCGTCATCGAATTTATGCGGTGGATGCAGTTCGTTCCAGTAAAATTCATACTGGCCGGATAAATTCACCGGACCGTCCTCTTCAAAATTCCAAGCGGTAAGGTCCAGAACACCCGCAACTGCTTGGGGCGGGTTTATATGTTCTGAAGTCAACCGGCACGAATATACCCAGACAACGGCAAGTGTCAGAACACAGAACAGCAATTTAGATTTCATTTAAGCTATCGTATTTATGTTCAATTATTGCATTATAGAGGACGACCGGCTGTCTATTTATAAACAATATTCCGCCCCGAGCCCGATGGTTAAAACCGATCTAACCATGCACTTTCTTTATTTCAAATTTATGCAATTTATATACCACCCTTACCGATGCCTCTGAAAGTATAAAGAGCCGATTTTTTAAAAATCGGTTTCAAACCGCTATCACGTGTGAATGTATTTCTTGACAATATGCTGGTACATTGGTAACAATATAGCATTGAGAGGCCAAGGGGAGAAGACGATGAATAAAAACTTTATGCTCCTATTGTCAGGACAGTTTGTTTCCCAAATTGGGGACAAGTTCCACATGCTTGCCATTTCGTTCTGGGTGTTAAAGACCACCGGATCTTCCGCCCAAATGGGGGCCGTACTGGCGGCATCATTGCTGCCATCGATAATCATCGGGTTGTTTTCTGGCGTCTTTATCGACCGGTATCACCGAAAGTGGATCATTGTGGGCACCGACCTCTTCAGAGGTGTCATTATCGGCGTGTTTTCCGTTTTGTTTTACCTGGATATGATCAATCTACCGATCATTTTAACCATGCAGGTGCTGCTGTCTGTAAACGCCGCATTTTTTGACCCTGCCATTCCGGCGATTATTCCAACCATTGTCGATGCAAAAGACCTTACCAAGGCCAACTCCAGGCATCAGTTTATCAATGGGTTCTCTACCATCGCCGGCGCATTTTTAGGCGGTATCTTGGTATCCGTGTTCGGCTATCTGACTATTTTTGTGTTGAACGCCGTTTCTTTTATTTTCTCGGCCGGCTTTGAGTGTTTTATTCATATTCCTGAAACCCGAAAACGATTGCATCGTCAGACCCGTATTATTCAGGATATGCAACAGGGCTATGTGTATCTTTTTTCAAAATCTAATTTTATCGTATTGCTGCTCATGGTAATGGTCATCCATTTTTTCGTCGGGTCGATTGAGGTAATGATGCCGATAATTGCGGCAACGGTATCTAATGATGGTGCCCAAACGCTGGGGTTTTTTCAGGCTGCCTTCGGTTTTGGCACTATTGCCATGGCGTTTTTTCTGAGCATGGCCGTTCGAATGAAAAAAGAAAAGCCCTGGCTTTTTGGCGCGGTGTTTTGTATTGGGATTGCGTATATTATTGGGGCCTGTATTGATTCGCAACATACCTTTGCCCGTAGCCTGTTTTTGATGATGCTGTTTTTATTGGGCGGTTGTATTATCTGTGCCGGGATCGCTTTCAGAAGTCTTTTACAAAAAAGCATCGACAATAATTTTGCCGGCAGGGTGTTTGGTGTCGCCGGAACGGTGGCCAATGCATCCATTCCTGCCGCCATGATTATTTACGGTTTTATGCTGGAATATTTTTCATACCAAGGGTTGCTCATGGTGTCGGGCCTGGTATTATTGCCGTTAAGTGCGTTCTCCTTTTTATTATACAAGGAAGATAGCCAATGAGAAAAAAATCGATGAGAAAAAAATCGCTTGGCCCTTTGCGAAAAATTGAACGGGTTCAGACCGGCGTTCGAATAGAAAAGCGACTGCTTAAAGTACTCAAAGGACTCGCCGAGTACCATGATATGTCCCTGGGGGATCTGATTGAAGGGATTGTTTTACATGTCTTTGAAGGAAAAACGCCATTTGATGAAAAAAATCTCAAAAAGATCGCCGACCTCATACAAATCTACGAACTTGACCTGACTTGTGAGGACAGCCACCGGTTGGTAGAATCCTGAACCCTGAATCCTGAAATCTGGGAAAACTGTATTTTCATAATGGCGCATGACTTTATTGACGCAGAACAGAAGGGACGGTTATAAGGTAGGACCTTGGAAAAGTTTAAATTGCGGCGGTAGCCAGGTTGTATCGAAACGTGAGGAGCGATTAAATGGATGCATATTACATTACGGGAACAAGCCGGGGATTGGGAAAAGCGCTCGCTGAAAAATTACTTATGCAAGCCGGAAACCGGGTTTTTGGCGTTTCGAGAACCGAGACGATTACCCATGAAAGGTACCAGCATTATAAACTGGATCTGGGAAACGAGAAAGCGGTTTTAAAATTTAAGTTTCAACCGCCCCCACGAGCCCGACGTTTGGTTTTGGTAAACAATGCCGGCGTGATTGGCCCGGTGGCACCCGTTGGGCGTCTGGATAATCAGGCGCTGACGAAAGCGTATCGGATTAACCTGATTAGTCCAACGCTTTTAATCAACCAGTTTATTCAGGAAACCAAAACCCGGCAGGCCGAACGGCTGATTATAAATATAAGCTCCGGCGCGGCCAGGCATGCCGTCGATTCCTGGGCAGGTTATTGTGCCGGCAAGGCCGGGCTGGATATGTTCAGCGAGGTTCTCCAAAGCGAACAGCCCATCCATAACCCCAAGAATCCAATCCGGGTTTTTTCGATTGCCCCCGGGGTGTTGGACACGGATATGCAGAGAAAAATACGGTCGGCGCCCAAAAGAGACTTTTCGAGCAAGGATCGTTTTGTTGAAATGAAGAAGACCGGCGTACTTGTCCCTGCCGATACTGCCGCGCAAGCCTTACTTAAAATTATCGAACAACCGGACCGATATCCGGATGTGTGCATGGATTTAAGGGACCTTTAAAGTCAAAGCGAATACCTATCTATTGATTGGCGCTAAACGCTGCTGCCATGCTAAATTGATATTTTAAGGGTGATTCTAACCAAAATAGCATTTCTCAGGAGATAATAGATGAAAAAGATCATCGGAATTCGAAGAGAGGATAAAAACCGGTGGGAGCGTCGGGTTCCGCTGATTCCTACCCATGTACGATCATTAAAAGATCAATCCGGGGTTGAAACCATTGTCCAGCCGTCCGGGCTGCGCATCTTTTCAGATGCTGATTACAAAGCCGCCGGAGGTCGGGTAGATGAGAACCTTGCAGATGCGGACACCATCTTTGCTGTAAAAGAGATCCCCATCGATCTACTTACCCAGGGCAAAACCTACATCTTTTTTTCCCATACAATTAAAGGCCAAACATATAACATGGCGATGCTAAAACGGCTAATGGAGATGGAATGCAACCTGATCGACTACGAACGAATCGTCAACGAGAAGGATCAGCGATTGATATTCTTCGGTGTCCATGCCGGTTATGCCGGGATGATTGAGACCCTCAATGCCTATGCCCGAAAAATGACATTACGCGGGATAGCGTCGCCTCTGGATCAAATAAAGCAGGCGTACGAATATGAATCGTTGGAAGCGGCCAAAGACCACATCAATGAGATCGGCCGACAAATTGTGACCAATGGCTTACCCGCCGACTTAGGCCCATTGATTGTCGGGTATACCGGGTATGGCAATGTATCCCAAGGCGCCCAGGAGATCATCGATCTGTTGCCCGTAAAAACCCTGACGCCCCAGCAACTGCTACAATCCCATGATAAATGGTCTTCTGATGTTCATCATATCTATAAGGTGGTCTTTAAAGAAGCGGATATGGTTAAACCGGTCTCCGGTTCGTTTGAATTACAGGATTACTATGACCATCCGGAAAAATATGTGTCCGTCATGGATAACTATCTCCCGAATATCAATATCCTGGTTAACTGCATTTACTGGACGGATAAGTACCCCCGGGTAGTGACGAAAGATTTCCTAATCGAAATGATGAAAAATAAACACCACCTTGATCTGTCGGTCATCGGGGATATCAGCTGCGACATTGAAGGCGCCATCGAGATCACCAAAACAGCCACCATGCCCGATGCCCCCTGCTTTACCTATTATCCCGAAGCCAACCGCTTCGAGGATGAGATCACCGATGAAGGGATTACCGTCATGGCTGTTGATAACCTGCCCTGCGAGTTTCCCAAAGAGTCCTCCCTGTTTTTCTCCAATGTTTTAAAAGAGTATGTGGCTCAAATCGCTTCAGCAGATTTCAATGTAAATTTTGCTGCCCTCGACCTACCCTATCCCATTAAAAAGGCATTGATATTACATAATGGGCAGCTAACTGATGAATACAAATATATGCAAAAATTTTTATAGGAGGGGTGATGAAAAAGATATTGGTGTTGGGTGCAGGGTTGGTCAGCAAGCCGGGCGTTGTCTATTTACTCGAACAGGGATATTCAGTGACGGTTGCCTCGCGAACCGTTGAGAAGGCGGAAAGAATCGTTCAGGGTTTTGAGAAAGGTAAGGCCCTGCAAATCCTGGTTGAGGATCGTGAAAAAGTGGCGGCGCTGGTTTCGGAAAATGACATCGTCGTTAGCCTGCTTCCCTGGATTCATCATCTCAAAGTGGCTGAAGCCTGCCTGAAATATAATAAACTCATGGCGACGACCTCTTATGTCAGTGACGATATGCGCAGTCTTGATGCAGAGATCAAAAGCAAGAACCTGCTTTTTTTAAATGAGATCGGCATCGATCCCGGGGTTGACCACATGTCCGCCATGCAGATTATCGATAATGTACATGCCCGCGGAGGTAAAATTCGCCATTTTTATTCCATCTGCGGTGGCTTGCCCGCGCCCGAAGACAATGACAACCCCTTTGGGTACAAATTTTCATGGAGTCCGCGGGGTGTGGTGCTGGCCTCACGTAATCCGGCCCGGTTCTTGGAAAATGGTAACATCGTCAATATCGATGGCCCGGACCTGTTTTTAAACAAACGCCTCGAGCAGGTCGACCCCCTTGGGGAATTCGAAGTATACCCCAACCGGGATTCCCTGCCCTACAAGGAAATCTATGGTCTTGAAGATGCCGAAACGGTGATGCGCGGCACCTATCGAAATATCGGTTGGTGCGATACATTCAAAAAAATCGTGGATTTAGGTCTCGTGGATGAGGCGCCAGCCGCCTATGCCGCTGGTACAACCTATGCGGAGATGATGGCCGACGCCATTGGCGCCGATACGGCCAATGACATTGCCGCCGGAGTCGCTGAAAAAGTCGACCTGACAACCGATCATTTCGTCATCAAAAACCTTGAATGGCTGGGTCTGTTTGGGTCGGATACAATCCCGAATTGTGAAAGCAAACTGGATATTTTAAGTGAACGCCTCCTGGAAAAACTCAAATACGCTCCGGGGGAAAAAGACATGCTATTGCTGCGGCATAAGTTTGCGGTGGAGAACGCCGATGGCGCCATGGAAACCATCACCTCCACCCTGATCGACTACGGCATTCCTCACGGAGACTCATCCATGGCCCGTACGGTCAGTCTGCCCCTGGCAATTGGTGTAAAACTCATGGCGGAAGATAAAATCAAGCTCACCGGCGTCCAGATCCCCATTAAAAAGGAGATTTACGAGCCTGTGTTGGATGGGATCGCGGCGCTGGGGATCAAAATGGTGGAAGAAACGAGTAAGAACGGATAATTGCTCCCCGAACTCACGGGCGTCATTTTATTCTAACGAGCCAATTTTAAAACGTTTCAGTTTGTTCAAGGTCAAGGAAGGCGATCCGCCTCAGGCGGATTAACCACAGGCGCCCCGAAGGAAGTGCCCTTGGGGTAAATACATTGGGTATTTCGAGGATTAAAATTTGAGCCTGACGCAGAGATTGGACAAAATGGGACGTTTTTAAACTGGCTCTAACGTTCTCAATATGGCCCTGACCGGCGCCGCGTCGAGCTCGGCCAGCTTTAGGGGCAATGCGACCAGCTCATAGTCTCCCGGTGTGACGTGGCTTAATACCAGTCCCTCCAGGTTTCGCATATCCCGGCGCAAAAAGACCTTGTGGGCGGGCAGTGTTTTTGAGTTTGCCGGATCCACGGAGGGGACATCCACGCCGATCAGACGCACCCCTTTTTTGTAAAAAAGCTCGACGGTCTGCGGCGATAAAGAACGGAAATCATCCCGCCAAGACATGGGGTCCCATTCATCTTCGAGGCGCAATAAAACCCGTGCGGGCACGGAATCCAGAAAGGGTTCGATATCGTTCGGTTGGCAAAGTGATTCCCCACCGCGTGCATCGATGACCCGCGCCGGTCCGATAAAATCATTCAAGGACAGCTGATCCACGGAAGCACCCTCGTTTGCATAGTGGCGCGGTGCATCGGCATGGGCACCACAGTGGGTAGTCGTGGAGATTGCGGTAACATTGACCGGGCAATCGGGGCCGATGGTTAGCGTATCTTTGTACTCAAACGGCGTGTCACCGGGAAAAACGGCGATACCGGGCTTTAGGGTGGGTGAAATATCTATGATTTGCCGTATGGGAAGATCCCTCACAGGCTGCCCCTAAGCGACCATAGCTCCGGAAAGAGAACGACGTCCAGCATGCGTCGCAGATACGGGACCCCGGAGGTTCCGCCCGTACCGCGCTTCGATCCGATGATACGTTCCACCGTGGTGACATGGTTGAAGCGCCACCGCCGAAAGTAATCTTCAAAATCTATCAGCTTTTCGGCCAGATTATATAAAGACCAGTATTTTTCAGGGTCTTGGTAAACAGCAATCCAGGCATTCTGGACAGAGTCGTTTGGAACGTAGGGCCCGCTAAAATCCCGATTGAGCACATCGTCGTCAATGGCAAAACCATTGCGAGACAGCAGTTTGATCGCCTCATCATAGAGGCTGGTCTCGTTTAGCAACACTTTAAGCCGGCGATGCACTTCGGGAAGATGTTCATGGGGTCGCAGCATGGCGGCGTTTTTATTACCCGCCAAATACTCGATGGCTCGGTATTGATAGGATTGGAAACCGGAGGCTTGACCCAGGTCTTCGCGAAACGTGGTATAGTCGGAGGGTGTCATGGTCCGCAAGACCTGCCAGGCCTGATTGAGCTGATCAAAAATTCGGATGACACGGGCCAACAGTTTAAATGCCGGCGCCAGATCGTCGGTACCCATTCGCTTTTTGACCTCGTGCAATTCGTGTATCGCCAGTTTCATCCACAGTTCCGTTGTTTGATGCTGAATGATGAACAGCATCTCATCGTGGGCCTTGGAGAGTGGCTTTTGGGCGTTTAACAATTTGTCCAACGCGAGGTAATTCCCATATGCCATGCGCCCGTCGAATGTCATTTGGGCGCCATCGGAGGCAGGATCAAAGGGTATTTTTTTTTCGTTCATGTTACCTTCGCCCTAATTTTGAATTCAGGTCGATCCCAAGCACGGGTGATGGTGATGTCTTCTAATATTTCGGCTGCCCGGAACACATCCCCATGGGATAGGTAAAGGGGCGTGAAGCCGAAACGTACGATATCGGGTGCACGGAAATCACCAATGACGTTGCGTGCAATCAACGCTTGCATCAGGGGGTAACCATAATTGCAGCGAAACGACACCTGACTGCCGCGATGACGCGCATCTCGCGGACTAACCAACACCAAATCGGGGCAACGCTCTGCGACCTCGGTGATGAAGAGTTCACAAAGGCTGACGGATTTGTTGCTCAATTCCGACAGATCGACATCGGCAAAGACATCGAGTGCACGATCCAGGGCGGCGAGTGAAAGTACCGGGGGCGTCCCCACCCGCATACGATCGACACCAGCGGCGGGGTGATAGTCCAGATCGAATACAAAAGGCGCTGCATGCCCCATCCAGCCGGAAAGCGGTGGCGCTACCCGCTCTTGATGTTTTGGTGCCACGTAGAGAAATGCCGGCGCGCCGGGGCCGCCGTTTAAATACTTGTAACCACAACCCACGGCGAAATCTGCCCCTGCACCCTTGAGGTCAACCGGGAAAGCACCCGCAGAGTGTGCCAGATCCCACACGGCAACGGCACCGACATTATGGGCGTTCTTCGTCAACGGTGCCATCGCGTGTCTGCGGCCCGTTTTGTAATCGACTTCGGTCAACATCAACACCGCGACGGATTCGTCGATGGCGGATTCCACTTGTTCCGGGGCGACCAGTTTCAAGTGGTGACCATGTGCCAACAGATCACGCAACCCCTGGGCCATGTAAAGGTCGGTGGGAAAGTTTCCCGTATCCGAAAGAATGACCTTGCGCTCGGGCCGCAGGGTAAGCGCCGCCGCCAGCACTTTAAAGAGATTAATCGAGGTGGAATCGGTGGCGACCACTGTCCCTGAATCTGCGCCGATGAGCTGTGCGATTTTATCTCCCACCCGCGTCGGCAAATCGATCCAGTGGTGTTCGTTCCAGCCCCGGATGAGGCTTTTACCCCACTGCCGCGTCACCACTTCATTCAGGTGAGCGGGTACCGATTTCGGTAAAACACCCAGGGAATTACCGTCCAGGTAGATCAGGTCGGACGGAATATCGAATTCAGAACGCTTTTTGGCCAATGGATCAAGGCGATCCATGTCTTGAATTTCTTTTTGCGTATAACGGGTCATATGGGGCAATCGTCGCAGTGAAAGATTATGAGGGCCAAGATATCGGTCACGGGTCCTTCTGACGGGGCGGTCCAGTCAGTGGCTTATCTCTGATAAAAATAAAATACTGTCATCAGACCCCATTGTCAAACAGGGGATGATCCGGGGATAATCTGGTCAATTCAGTAGCCACCGGGCCTTTTTCTTTTTTATGGTCGGCGCCGGATTGATTAAATAGCGCCATTTGTTGTGTCCGATTCAAGCGTTCCGGTTTGGTTGAAAAAATGGTATGAATCGACAAGATTGAGAGGATCATTAACGATACTTAATGGTATTAAAGGAGACTTTCATCAAATGGATACTCAACCTGCAGATAATTTAACTAAAAAAGCGGTTGCCCGGGCTCGACAATGGCAAGATCGGGCCAATGAACTTTTGACGCATGAAGAAAAAGGAATCCAGGAACAGATGCGTCGTTTGTTATCGCACCCCATGGACAAAGTGGTCCTTACGAAGATGATCGACCAATGTTTTCGCTCGAATGACGCCAAGCGGGTGGCCGATCAGATGAACCATTTGCTTAAAAAACATGGCACACCCGATTTTCTGCCGAAAGTCGACAAGCTGCTGGTACAGATGTTTCTTGGGTTTGGCCGCCATTTCCCCGAATTCACCGTATCTAAACTGGTCGATAAAATGCGGAACAACAGCAGCCGCGCTATTATATCCGGTGAACCGGGACCTCTCCATGCCCATTTGGCCAAAAGGAAAAAACAGGGCGTGCGGATGAATATCAACCATCTGGGCGAGGCGGTTTTAGGGGAAGAAGAGGCCCGACGTCGCCTGAAAACCTACCTGCAGGATCTGAAAGATCCCGAGGTTGAGTATATCTCGGTGAAGATATCCACTATTTATTCCCAGATTCATTCACTGGCCTTTGACCACACCGTCGCCATTCTGGTGGAGCGGCTCTCACGGTTGTATCACCAGGCGGCCAAAAATGAATTTGTCCGTCAAGACGGCACCCGCGTCTCAAAATTTGTCAATCTCGATATGGAAGAGTACCGCGATCTTGATATTACCACAGCGGCGTTCATGCAAACCCTCTCACAGCCCGAATTCACCAGTCACTCGGCGGGAATCGTGTTGCAGGCGTACCTGCCCGATTCATTTAATATCCAGTGTAAGCTGACCGAGTGGGCCAAAGAACGGGTCGCCGCGGGGGGTAGCCCCATAAAAATACGTATCGTTAAAGGGGCCAACATGGAAATGGAGCAGGTGGAGTCCGCGTTGCACAACTGGCCCCTGGCGCCTTACGACAACAAGCTGGATGTGGACGCCAATTACAAGCGTATGGTCCGTTTCGGCATGGATCCCGATAACATCCGGGCGGTTAATCTGGGGATCGCCTCCCACAATCTTTTTGAATTGGCCTTTGCCTATGAACTGGGCCAAGCAAACCAAGTGAGTGATTTTTTTTATTTCGAAATGCTGGAAGGAATGGCCGATCATGTCAGGCGGGCTCTGGGGGAAACAAACGAGGATGTGCTTTTATACGCACCCGTGGCAACCAAAGAGGCGTTTATCAATGCCATCGCTTACCTCATCCGGCGCCTGGATGAGAACACTTCTGAAGAAAATTTTTTACGTCATGCCCCCAACCTGAAAACCGATTCCTCCGCCTGGACGTTTTTGGAAAACCATTTCATCGCTTCAATCGGTCGAATGGCATCCGCCGGTACCGAGCCCCATCGGAGCCAGGATCGCTGTCGTGAAACGATCCAGGCCAAAACCGGCACTTATTATGACAATGGGTTTCGAAACGAGTCCGATACGGACTGGACCGCTCAATTTAATCGTGATTGGGCCCGGGCCATTCGGGAAAAGTGGCAAAAAAGACCGGATGATGCACCGATGCAAATTCCGGTTGTGGTGGCGGGCCGTGAAATCTTCGAAGATCGGCACAGTCGCTCGACCATGGATCCGTCCCAATACCATGACCAGGCGTGCGTGGCCCGGTATGCGCTGGCGGATGAAAACAATTTGATTCAAGCCGTGGTTACGGCTAAAGCGGACCCGGATGGATGGCGCCATACCGGTCATCGCGAACGTCATCGAATTCTAACCGATGTCGCCCATAATTTGCGCCGGGCGCGGGGCAACCTGGTCGGGGCCGCCGTTGCCAATACCGGAAAGATTTTCAGCGAAGCGGATGTCGAGGTATCCGAAGCCGTCGATTTTGCCGAATATTATCCCTTTTCCGCCGCCCCCTTTTTTGATATCGACCATCTCAACATTCAGGGAAAAGGGGTCGGGGTGGTGATTTCACCCTGGAACTTTCCCATTGCCATTCCCTGCGGCGGCATAGTGGCGGCGCTGGCGGCCGGAAATACCGTGATATTCAAACCGTCTTCCCATGCCGTACTGGTGGCCTGGGAATTGTGCCGCTGCTTCTGGGAGGCCGGTATATCCCAAAACACACTGCAATTCGTGCCCTGTGAGGGCAGTCAGTCGGGGCAAAAGCTGATCTCCCATCCGGATGTCGATTTTGTCATCTTAACGGGTGGAACGGATACGGGCCTTAGAATATTGAACGCAAAGCCGAGTACTTTTTTATCGGCGGAAACCGGCGGAAAAAATGCAACCATTATCACCGCCATGTCTGATCGGGGCCAGGCGATCAATAACGTCATTTATTCGGCCTTCGGCCATTGCGGCCAGAAATGCTCGGCCACATCGCTGCTGATTCTTGTGAAAGAGGTGTTCGAAGACGCTCATTTCAAACAACAGCTCATAGATGTCGCAAAAGTCTGGCGGTTGGGTTCGGCATGGGAATTTCACAACCGCATGGGACCGCTGATTCGTCCTCCCCAGGGGGACTTGAAAGAAGCCTTGACCGAACTTTTACCCGGTGAATCCTGGGCTCTCAAGCCGGAAATAGTTAACGCGAACCCCCATATCTGGACACCTGGCATCAAATGGAATGTGACGACCTGGGTCGAAAACGCACCGTACTGAATTTTTCGGCCCCCTTCTGGGGGTTATGCGGGCCGACGATCTGGACCAGGCCATGGATTATGTGAATGAGACCGGCTACGGGTTGACCTCCGGTTTAGAAAGTCTCGATGTGCGTGAACAGAAAGCATGGAAAGCCGGTATTAAGGCTGGCAATCTGTATGTAAACCGGGGAACGACCGGCGCCATTGTTCTGCGGCAACCTTTCGGCGGAGTCGGCAAGTCTGCCCTGGGGCCCGGAATCAAGGCCGGCGGGCCGAACTATGTCACTCAATTTATGAACATCACCGAAACCGGTATGCCGCGGGTGGGCGCCATCCATAAAAAAAACCGGATGCTGGCCACTGCCCAGATGTGGATGCAGCAGGTAGACTGGGGCCGATTTCCCGATATTGGGGACGATATCAGAAAAGCCGTGCGTGCTGTTGAAAGTTATCTTTATCATGCGCAACATACATTTAACCGTGAAAAAGACTACTTTCACTTACGGGGCCAGGATAACATTCTGCGCTATCTACCGGTCGGTACAATCATGGTGAGGCTTCATACCGATGATACCGTATTTGATACACTGGCAAGAATTGCGGCAACAATCATCGCTCGGTCGCAGCCGCTGATCAGTTTACCGCCGGATTTAGACAATTCGGCGACAGCTTTTCTGTTCGGCAGGCAGGGTGAGCCCCTGCTTGAAGGGGCGACCGTCCTGAGGCAAACAGATGAGGAGGTGATCGCCTACTTTTAGCGGCATCCAACGCATTCGTTATGCCGCCGAAGATCGGGTGCCGGTGTCGGTATTTGAGGCGGCTGCGAAAACAGGGTTTTATATAGCCCGGACGCCGGTTTTGATGGATGGTCGCCTGGAGTTGATCCATTATTTTATCAACCAGAGTATTTGTGATACCTACCATCGATACGGGAATCTGGGTGAACGGGGAATAGGATATGCGGGGAATAGCCATTAAATTGCCGTCGCTCCGAATCGGAGGATTAATTGGGGTATTGCTTATACTGGCGACCTGGACGGGTTCAGAGAGAATAGGTCACGCTGAAACAGTGGCTAAAACCATCGCCACCCCGATAACAAGGGAAAGTCCGGTGGTTAAAGCGGTTCGTAAAATCGGACCGGCAGTGGTCAATATCAGTTCCCGTCAGGAAGTTCGACAAGCGGGCCAACCCGTTCTCCGATTTTGGCGGTCATCCCTTTTTCGATTCGTTTTTCAAAGATTTTTTCGACCCGGAATTTGAACGGCATTACCAGCGGGCCAGCCTTGGTTCGGGGGTTATCATCGACGGTCGTCAGGGCTATATTCTGACAAACGCCCATGTCATCGAAAAAACGGGAAGTATCGAGGTCGTTCTTAAAAGACGAACGTGAATTTACCGCCCAGATTGTCGGAGCAGATCTCGATTCGGACCTGGCGGTACTGCGCATCGAGTCAAAAAAGCCCCTTCCGGCGGTGGAGATGGGTACCGACCAGGACCTGATGATCGGCGAAACCGTCATTGCCATCGGCAATCCTTTCGGCTTTTCCCATACCGTTACTACCGGCGTTATCAGCGCCTTGAATCGCAGCGTTCGGACCGATAATCGGGTCTATCGGGATTTTATCCAAACGGATGCATCCATCAATCCGGGTAACAGCGGCGGACCTTTGTTAAATATCCACGGGGAGCTTATCGGCATTAATACAGCGGTTTACGCCAAAGCCCAGGGTATCGGGTTTGCCATTCCCATCGACCGGGCTAAAAAAATCATTTCCGACCTGATTCAATACGGTGAGGTCATCCAGTCGTGGATTGGTTTGATTATTCAACCCATCGATAAGGAATTGGCCGGATACCTGAAAATTCCGGATCGTCTGAGAAGAAAAAACGGCGGTATGCTGGTTAAAGAGGTGCTCTCTCCCAGTCCGGCCCGAAAAGCGGGCATTAAAAGCGGCGATATTATCCTATCCATCGGCCGGCGCCCTATTGAGTCGCGGGCCGATTACCAGGCGGTCTTAAAAGAAACCCCAACGGGTCATAATCTGGCGGTAGCCATCTGGAGGGATTCAAAGAAGGTTGCCCTTGATGTAAAAACGGCCCTGTTTCCCGACGATCTCGCAGAACGCCTGGCACAAAAGAACTTCGGCATTGTCGCCGCTGACATCAGTGCCAAATATCGGCGACGGTACGGCCTTCAAACCGATAAGGGTGTGGTCATTCTTGAAATGGAACGGAGCGCCTACCTGACGCAGATCGGTGTGCGCCCCGGAGATGTCATTCGGCGAATCGACGAAATCACCGTTAATACGCTCAAAGACTACCACAAAGCTGTTGCCCGATACCGGCATAAAGCATCTCTGATTATCCTCCTTCAACGGCAGGACCAACTTTATCACCTGACGGTCAGACATTGACGAACCCAGCAATAAATCAAAATATTGAGCGTAATGGTTCTATCAGGATTAGAGGAGACTGCGGCAAAACTTTTCAAAAACACCTTTATTGAATTTACCGGCCTCCACGTCTTCTTTAATAATCGTTAATGCTTTGAAAGGTTCCATGGCACTTCGGTAGGGCCTGTCGTCATTGGTCAATGCTTCATAGCAATCAACGATGCCCACGATTTGTGCTGTTTTCGATATATCTGACCGTTTGGTCGGGTAGCCGGAACCGTCTTTTTTTTCATGATGTTGAAATGCGCTTAATTTTATTTCAGGATAGGTGAATTTACAGCTGTTGAGGATTCGGTAGCCGATGGTGGTGTGGGATTTCATTTTTTCAAACTCACCCTTGGTTAACTTTCTGGGCGCTGTAAGAATCTCGGAATCAATTTTCGCTTTGCCGACATCATGCAAAAGGGCGCTTAAGCCCAGTATTTTCTTCTCCTCCAAAGAGAAGTTTTCTTTTGTTGCATACCCAAGAACAAGGGCCATTACATTAATCGAATGTAACACCGACGTGTAATCGTTACTGGAAACAAAAAGCAAATTCCTTATAATGTCATTTTCATGGGCGATGTCACTAACCAGTATGTCAACGGTTGCCGACAGACCCTCAATGCTCCCCGTTCTGGGCTCACGGTAAGTCTCTTCAACAATGGCAATGATTGTATCCTTAACTTTTTTGGGTGCGTTTTGATTTATATTTTCTTCAAGCTGTTTATTAAAGGCCGTTTGAACTTCGCGAATCCCGGCTAATTTATCTTTTTTTTCAATATAAAAAATGTCCGGATGCAGCTCCTGATTGATTCGGACATCCGCCAAATTGATGCCGGGTTTCTTGTAAAGAACGTATTCACCTTCTTTGTTATGTGCAAAAAGGGGGACATCACGATAATAGTGTAAGTGAGATTTTCTTGCTGGGATATAATTATCAGTCATATTTTTTGCTCTATTATAAAAACCGGCACATCAGGGTCTATCTCTCTGAAAGGTTATTGGCATTTTTTTAAATAACTTGAATTAAATTCTTTAAATTTAAATCTCATTTTCCCGATCTTGAATTAAATGCGTTTATCCAGGTTATAATGGTTTAATACTTCGTTTTTTCGGAATATACTAAGGGTATCCTTCCACCGGAATTTCTTGGCAAAAGTGAGCCCTGTTTTAACCATATTCGTGAGGGACTGACACAAAGGGGGGTGGTTGTCACGGAAGTGATGATTGAAAATGATAAACGGATGTGAATTCGGTTGGGGTGACCAAATAAGGCTACCGTCAGGGGCCAACGTCATTCAGGCCAAATGGCGCCAAAGACAATCAGCCCAGGCCGAGGTTTCCGGGTATTTGGCAATCGACCCAGTCCAAGGCCATATGAATCACCAAACCCATCCCGACATACCGAAGTTTGGGAACCAAACAAATGGCGATATAGAGGGCGATGGGCAATAAACCGTGCATCGGGTGAAAACCGATGCTGCACCGCTCAGGATCGTACACCGGGTTTGCCAGCAGATGATCCAGGTCCACGAGCATGGTGGCCGCCATGGTGAAATATGCGACTTTCCAATCTTTTCGAAAGAACAGGGCGACGATAATGGCGGGTACTATAAAATGTAGCGAGATGTGTATAATCAGCTCCTTAAGCGATCATCCATCAAACCACGCCTCTTTCTAAATAGGCGTGATTTGTGGATGGATAATCAAAACCCCACCGCCTATTCTAGTTCATAACAAGCCAGAATTTCACCAAAATAAAGGGTGTGGTAATCTTTCTCGGGATAAAGTTTTTCATATGCATCGATAAGATAATCGGGATTCATCGGTGCTTTGAGAACGATCTTGCATTCGAAATGCAAACCCAGCGTATCGATAATGGGAGAGATTACGTCGTGGCCCTCAGACAGAGTTAAGTTGCAGGCCTTAAATTTATCCACATCCCTTCCGGATTTGGTGCCGCAAAACATGAGTTCTTTTTTCATATCGACAGACGGCACCGAAACGGTGAAATCAGAGGCCTTTTCAATGATGCCGAAGGTATGGCGAGAATCACGTACAACAACCATAAAGATCGGTTTTTGCCAGGAATAGCCAATGGTGGCCCACCCGATGGTCATGGTGTTCAATTGGTCGGCTGTTTTTACCGTTAAAAAAGCGCCTTTCTTAATTTGTTTCATTGCCTTTTCGGCAATTGCCATGGAATCAACATTTTTCATATCGTATACTCCTAACTGTAAAACCGTTCTCGGCATGTTCGCCACAATTAAAAGAGTGTAATTCTCAATGGTACTGGGCACCCACCATCCGGTTAATTAAAAATAACTTTTTCCCGAAAAGACAGGCCCTTATCAGTGACATAGATTCCCCCACCGATACTTTTGAACATCTCTTTATATTGTTCAAACATCTCCATGATTGTATCTTGGTCGGCTTTGTCCATCTGTTTCGTAATGTTCAGCCCCGACTTTAGAAATTGTTCCCAGGCACTGGTCTGATACGTGCTCCAGACAAGGGGGCGATCCGCGATACCCTCACCGCCAATCGCGCCCTGTGCACGGGTTTCCGCTTCTTTGCCCATGGAGAGAACCAAGCGCTTATCTTTAATGGCTGCGTAGAGGCCTGGAATCGGCAACGGCAATCCATCCAGCGGGATGGCTACGGCTGTGCCATCGGACGGGATATTCAGATTGGCCAAAGAGGGAACAAACGCGGCGCCCATGGCCACCAGGCCCTGGGGGTCATTCATTTCCAGGGCGAGGCAGGCACCGACCGTATCCATTGCAGGTTGGCCGTTTTCATCGGTTTCCAAATGATCCAAGGAGAAAACGATGGACTGCAATCCGCTGATCATGGGGTTTAAGGCCATGTTCAATTTGGGCATGATCTCCTTTAGCTTAGCGGTATCAAATTCAGGGCAATCCTGATTGTTGTCGATAATATACTGAATCAGGCGTTGAATCGACATTCGCAATTCAGGAATGTTGGCGCCTATCCCTAAGGCAAACATAGGCTCTGTTTTCTCGGTAATGTTGGGGATGGATTGGGGGAGTTTTTTAAAAGTCTCGATCAAGCCGGTGCTCAACTCAAGCACCATTTCCATATCAAAGGTGGTTTCCGTCACCGTGTTCATCCCGAAAATCAGACGCGGTATATTTGAAAAAAATGAGCGGTTGAAATCGGTATTGCAGCCGATTTGCAGCTTAAAATCGGGTTCCGGAGCCAAGGCTTTAAATGAGGCCAGGTTGAGCCCTTCCCCCTCACCGCGCAACACGGCGGCAATCTGCTGGATATCGGCATAACCATCGCCGTAACCGGGGTATTGATATTGGCTCAGTTTTGCCTTGAAATCCGAGCGGCTAAGCGCCGTTTCAGGTTTGTTTGCGCCCAAAAGAAGGGGTAGAAATTGGTCAAAATCGGCCTGTTTTCCAGGGACTACGCCGAAAATAAGATAATCGTCCGTGACGGAGAGGATGGCCTTTAAGTGAACCTCATCCTTAATCTCGGTGAACCGATAGGCCTGGCCGTTTAATTCAGCCGTGGACATCTTTTGGCCGCTTTTTTCCTCCAGACGGGTGAGCAACTGCTCTACCTTTGCTTTGTCGGCAATCTGGATCCGTCCTGACGGGAGAAGTCCGAGCCCATAGAAGACGCTGGTGGTCTCAGAAGAAAGCCCCAATTGGGACTGTATATCATCGATGGTTTTAATCGCTGCCATTTCGGTCAGAATCGCTTGGGAAAGCTTCATAATGACTTTTTCGGCCGGCTTTTCAGCCGATTGCGACTGCATCTCCATCATTTTGGCATAACTCGGTTGCATTTTTTGCCACATGCCAATCATTTTATTTAAATAGGCTTTGGGCATAGGCTTTAAGTTTCCAAATACGTAGGGGCTCTCGGAAGGTACATAACTAAAAATATCCTCTGCACCGGTTTTTGAGGACGTTTTATCACCCTCCTTACCCTTATCGGAACAAGCACCCAAGAAAAAGATCAGCCCAATACACCCAATCAAAATCCATTGTTTTAACCGCATGTCATTACCCCTACAATTAGAATTATTAAAATATTCGCCACCAATCGGCGTGCAAATCGATATATAATTAATAAAGTGAAAATGGCTCCGGCGGCTTCTTTCTCTTTCGCCAGGCGGGTATCAATCCAGCCGTAGGATGCGGTATTGGCCTGGACATTGAACCGCCCCCATTATTTGGCCAGCGTTTTTGTAAACCCTGAAACCGCCGATTAGGCAGCGACATACTTGGCTTGCCCTTAATTTTAGTGTTCGTTGTCTTGCAGTCTAATGTTTTGCGATTGTCTTTTACTCTTTTTGGTTATTTTTTACAATCCAACCCAGGTGTCCAAGACCTGGCATACAATCCTGGTATCCAACCAACCTGGTATCCAACCTACTTGGTATCCAACCAGGGCATCATCGGTAAAAGGACAAATGGGCCGAATCGGTAACGGGTTGGCCTATGAGGTAAATGGATGACGGTCATTCGCACGGCACATCCGTCCATCAGAGCAGTCTATCAAAACACCTTGCACTTGTCCTGCCGGGTGGGGTATTCTTGTCGATACGGAATAACAAACGGAATACCAAAAGGATGCGGTTTTTAAAAAGAATATCCTGTTTAATTCATAAATATGATGTTGCTAAAGGAGCCGATATGACAACAAAACCCATGACAATCGACGCGCTCGACCGGGAAAGTATGGCGGAATTGGTAGCGGATATGTGTCATCGACTCCTGGTCCACCATGCGTTCTGGTTCAACGAGGTTCGGCATCAATTGGGACCGGAAAAAGCGATGGCGGTGTTCGCGTCGGCGTCACGAAGATCCGCGGGGATTCAAATGAACCGCCTCGGTAAATTGTTCGGATTCGAGGTGCGCGACGGGTTACCGGCCGCATTGTGGGATATGTCTCCGGAAAAGCTTTTGGAATTGATGGATACCGTTGCTGTCAACTGGCTGGCCAACGATGGGGTATGGTTTCAGGCAATGGAATTCAACCATGGTATGAACGATGCCAAACGATGTAACGACACCTGCTGGGGTCATTTTTCACCCCATGAAGCGTGGTCCATCAAACAATTTTTGGGTTTGCCGGAAAAGCCCGGGTTGGAAGGCCTGAAACAGGCCCTAAATTATCGGATCTACGCCCGTATCAACGAACAATCCTTTGTGGACGAAGAGAGCGATCAATTTGTGTTTCAAATGAATGCCTGCCGGGTGCAGATGGCCCGAAAACGCAAAGGTTTAGATGACTATCCATGTAAATCCGGTGGGTTGGTGGAGTACACCTATTTTGCTCGTACCATTGATGACCGCATTGTGACCGAGTGCGTGGGATGCCCGCCGGATACGCATCCGGCGGATTGGTTTTGTTCCTGGCGCTTCAAATTAAAGGAAACCAAATGATAATCGAGCATCGGGGGAACGTACCGCAGATCGGCCGGAACGTATATATTGCGCCCACGGCCGTGATTGTTGGGGATGTGGTTATTGAAGAGGGGGCCAGTGTTTGGTTCAATGCTGTCCTGCGTGGCGACGAGGCGCCGGTGCGGGTAGGGCGAAACACCAACATTCAGGATAATTGCACGGTTCATACCGATACCGATAAACCGGCGATAATTGGCGAAGATGTCACTATCGGTCATAACGCGATTGTGCACGGGTGCACCGTGGAAAACGGTTGTTTGATTGGGATGGGGGCCATCGTATTAAATGATTCCCGGATCAAGAGCGGTTCAGTGGTGGCAGCCGGTTCCGTGGTGCGAGAGGGCCAGACCGTGGGGCCCAACCAATTGGTGGCCGGTTCTCCGGCCATTGTTAAACGTGAGCTGTCGGGCGATATTCAGGAGATTCTGCGGGGAGCTGTGGACAGTTATCTGCGATTAAGCCGGGCGCACGAAACCAATCGAATCGTTACAGATGACAACTGATGATATATTTCCGAATAATTTTGGTATTGGCTATTGAGAAGTGATGCGCTCAGCGTCTAGATGGCTGATAAATCACTGTGGAAAGGGATAAAAAGATGCGAATTGTCACGCGACCGGACTTCGACGGCATTGTCTGTGCCGTATTGCTCAAAGAAGCCGAAACGATTACTGCACCCATTTTCTGGGTTCAACCCGGCAACATGCAAAAGGATCGGGTGGTAATTGAAAAAAATGATATTATCGCCAATCTTCCCTATCGGGAAAACTGTGCCATGTGGTTTGATCATCACTATTCCAATCGGCCCCAGCATGCCTTTAAAGGCGAATTTCGTATCGCCCCTTCGGCCGCCGGCATCATATTTCATTATTATGAAAAACAATTTTCACGGGATTATTCCGAACTAGTTGAAATGACCGATAAAATCGATTCCGCCAATCTGACCCTGGCCGAAGTCAACCAGCCGGAAGAGCATCCGTATATCCTCTTGTCCATGACGATTAACGGGCGCAACCTTGAAGATGAACCCTATTGGAACCGGTTGGTGGATCTATTGGGCAAGCGCGATATCGAAAACATCATGGCCGACACGGAAGTCAAACGCCGCTGCCTTCGTGTCATCGAAGATAACCGCCAATATCGACAATTGTTGCTGTCCCATACCCAACTCAATGGCCACGTATCGATCACCGATTTTCGCGCCATTCAACCAGCCCCGGACGGCAACCGGTTCCTGGTTTATGCGCTCTTCCCAAAAGCGGTGGTCAGTGTGCGGATTCGTTATGACGATCAGTACGATCAACACTTGATCGTTAGCGTTGGTCACAGCATTTTCAATCGGAATTGTCACGTCAATGTGGGGCATATGCTCGGCCAATTCGAGGGTGGCGGACATCCGGGCGCCGGGTCTTGCACCTTTCATGATAGTAAGGCGGATGACTTCATTCCCCGTATTATTGATATCCTGGTGAAAAACGAGCCAAATGAGTAAACAAATATCGAATGATGCCTCATATTATCGATAAAAGGTTTGACGTGATTGTGGTCGGTGGCGGGCCGGGCGGATCGGTGGCCGCCAAAAAATGTGCCGATCATGGATTCCAAACACTTCTGGTGGAGAAAAAAAGACTGCCCCGCGACAAGGTGTGTTCCGGTATGATCATGGGCCCATGGGCCAATATGATTATTCGGAAGGAATTTGGCGATATCCCGCAAGAAATCCTCGCTGATCCATATTATCTGGCGGGACACATGATCCATGTCCCCAAAACCACTACAAGGGTGATTGAGTGGAAAACACCTGTTGCCTGGCGAAGAGACCTTGATTTATGGCTGGTGCAACAAGCGGTAGCAAGCGGCGTTGAACTTTTAGAAAGGGCCAAGTTAATCCGTGTCAATAATTCCGGTGATAATTGTACGGTGATCGTTAAAAAGAGAGAAGAAGTACATGAATTCAAAGCGATGTTTGTCATTGCCGCTGATGGTGGGGCCTCGGTCACCAGAAAGTCGTTATTCCCTGACTTAAAGGTAAGGTATTCCGCCCCCATGCGCCAATGCTATAAGGGGTCGGTGGAGATTGAAAAAGAGTACATACATTGGTTTTTTCCTTTGTCACGCTATCGGCCGCGATTTGATCTATTTCATCGCGACGCCTTTTTTATTATCGAGGGAAGCGGGATAAGACTACTTAAAAAAGAGATCCGCGAAATTCTGGAAAAGCACGGTGTTGACTCAAATAGTTCACTCCAGTGGCGGGATGGGTGTCTGATGCCAATACTTCACAATGAACTGATTGCAGAAACGTTTTTACCGGCAAAGGGGAATGTCCTCCTTGTTGGGGATGCCGCCGGGTTGGTTTTTCCGATCACATTCGAAGGGATCGGATCGGCATTGAAAAGCGGGCTTCTGGCGGCTGAATCGGTTGTCGAGGCGGCTGCGCTAAGTAAAACCGCTGATGGAATTTATCTAAAAAAACTGACGCCAGTTATTAAAGTTATCGGGCAATTTTTGAATATGCAGAAATGGATGGAGAAAAGGGCCACCAAGGGTGCGGCCGATTTGGCTGAGGCGTTAAAATCCGCATATGAGTCAACGCGCGATATCGGTTGAATATATTTTTATTAAAAAATAAGAAAAGCGTGATGGGAGAAGGCGAATGCGTAACGCAGCCATTGGTGTAATCGGTGGTGGCCTGCTGGGTGCCAGTGTGGCGTATCATCTCGCCATGCGTGGCGCCGGTGACGTTACGCTACTGGAGCGCATGGGCCTTGCATCAGCGGCATCTTCTCAGGCCGCAGGATTGTTGTTTCAGGTTTCTTCCAAGCCGGCAATTGATCAACTGAGTGGTGTAACGTTCAGTATCATAGAGAAACTGGAAGAGCAGTTGGGGGATAGCCTTGATTTTCATCGCATCGGCACCATGCGCTTCGCTGAAACGGATGAGAGCCGGATCGCCTTGGAAAGAATGGTCGCCCGAGCCCGGCAGTATGGTTATGCCGCAGAGATTGTTGATGAAAACCAGCGCACGAAGTTTTTGCCCTGGCTTAGGGCGAAGGCTGATATGCTTTCAGTCTTTTTCCCCGATGATGGATTTATCGATCCATATCGCCTGGCCTCGGCCTATGCCCGGGCCGCAAAACAATCCGGGGTCCGAATTGAAACCGGCGTGGCCGTCAAATCCATTTACTTTGGCAAAGATGGCCTTGTGGACCTGGAAACATCGCAAGGCGTGTTTCAGTGTGAAAAAGTGGTTGTTGCCGCCGGTGCCTGGTCCAACAACCTGACGATGCCTCGGGATATTTCTTTGCCCATGACTCCGACGCGCAGTCATTTCTGGATGACAGCGCCGGATCCCATGTTTTCACCCAATCAACCCATGACGGTAAATGCCGATGCCGGCATATATACGAGGCCTGAAGCCGGAGGAATGCTTTTGGGCGTGCAGGAGGCTTACTCGCCCACGTTCGATTATCGTATTTTACCAGATGATATAAGTGATTTTCCCGTAACTGAAGACGGCCGGGAATGGGACGTGCTGGCCGAGGCCGAAGAGCGTATCTCGGATTTTTTCCCTTCCTTCAATGATGTCCGTTTTTCGGGGTACATGGCGGGTCTTTCCACCTATTCGCCGGATGGTCATTTTATTCTCGGGAAAATTGAGGGCCAACCAGGCCTCTATGTTGCAACAGGCTGTTGTGGTTTGGGAGTGACCGCTTCAGGGGGCATCGGTGCGGCCATGGCCGGATTGGTTCTGGATGGCGAAAGCCCTATTGACCTGGCGCCTTTCAGGCCGGATCGTTTTGGAAGCGTAGACCCGGATTCAAAAGAATTTAATGATCGTTGTGCCCAAGCAAGGGCCTGGAAAGCCAAATAAAAGGCGCGGAGCAGTTTATATCCATGGCGTCTGTTTTATCGTTATGTCGCATAGACCTCTTTTTATATAAGAGGATGGTCTCGCATTTGGCGCGGTCTGTAAGCCTGGCTGCATCGATCCCGCCAGAGAGGGGCCTTATCAGAATTAGCCTCGATGTTTCGTTCGTAATTTAGGCTAAAACCCTTTCATCATTTCCCGCATAAGAAACGGGATTTCAATTCGACCGGTGGGGGCCAGTATTCTGCTGGAGTAATCCACGGCGTATTTTTTTTTCAAGGTTCGAACAAGCCGTCTGAATTCAGAGGTGTTAATGGCTCCGGCAATCGTTTCAATACTGCGCCCGGTACATTCGGCCATAAACCTGGGCCCCGATCCAATGGCCAGGCGCCATCCGCCGGTTACGGGAATGCCTAAGGTTGTCATCCCCGGCAGGCATTCATCCCTAACAAACCGATGGTGCTCTTCCTCCTTTCCGGGGACGAGGTTGTAGTACTGAACAAACTTCCAGGCACCGGTTTGAATACGGTAAGTTTCATCTTGGATTCGACCACTGGGCAACCAAACCCGGTTGCGGTAGTTATTCACCAGTTTCATCAGCTTGTTCGATATACTCCTGTGCTCACGGCTTGCGAGGGCTTTAAGCAGGCTTTCTTCCTTATCAACTGTGGCGACAGCAATAATTCGTGGTCCTGAACCGACGGCCACATAGTAACCACCCAGCAGTTTAATGCCAATCGCTTCCAAGCCAGGATTGTATTCGTTTGAAACGAAGGTCGAATAGCCATCAAATTTATCGGTAATGACATCCCAGGATTGGCTAAAAAGAATCGTCATGTGTTTCCTCCCAATCAATGTGCTTTATAATAGCCGTGTAACCACTACATTTTAAAAATTCGCGTCATAAGCTCGGCCAGATATTCATCGTCGCTTTCATTTTTTTGGCTGTATTTGGCAGGTCTTGTCTGCACCCAGAACAGATTCTCCGGGAAAGATATATCGGCGTCAATGACCCACTCCATGTCTTGGGGCATGTTAAAATAGGCCTCCGTCTTTTTTGCGATGCGAACAATCTCGTTTATTTCTTTTTTGTCCAAACATGATTTTTCCTGCATATCCGCTGGTATGCTGACCGTACCGGTGCCGGATTTTTTATAGACAACCATATTAACTTTTTTGCATATCGTTGTTTCTGTTTCGCCGCTCTCTTTGTCTACGATAAAACAGTCGGGTGTAATTTCCCCGCTGACGACACTTTCCCCAAGCCCCCAGTTTCCCTCTACGACTACTTTGGTTAAATCTCCGGTCGTTGGAAGCACCGTGAGTGTCACACCGGCGCATTTGGCGTTGATCATTTTTAATACCGCCACCCCGATGGGGGCTTTTTCCATGGGCATCTCTTTTTCAAGGCGAAAAGCAATGGCACGGGTGGTAAAGGCACTTCCCCAGACTTTAATGATCTTTTCAACCAGCTCTTTTTTCCCGCACACATTTAAAAATGTTTCCATCTGCCCCGGCATACTGATAGCGCCACTGGAGCGAGTGGCAACCGACAGATCGTCAATCCCCACTTTGCGACATAGCTGTTCGTAGTGCTCCCATAGCTCCTTCTTCATATCTTCCGGCATTTGCTTGGACTCGATCACCTTACGGATAAACCGGCTGGCCTCAATCTGCTTTTCAACATTATTTTTCAATACCGCTACGTTTTGTCGAACATAGTCCCGTATCTCTTCATCAGCGCCGGTACGTTGCATGAATTGCTCATATCCATTCACCGATATGGCAAATCCCGGGGGTACACGCAGGCCAAGGTGAAGCATTTCGCCGAGATTCGCACATTTTTTTCCAACAAGATCATTATGTTCGCTACGTAAATCCTCGAACCAGTAAATCCATTTTTGTGTCATGACTGTTTTATCCTTTTTAAAGCAGTATTCATATCTTAACTCAGATGCATTGGGTCTGTTGATCGGCACTGTTGGAGATAGGCTCGCCAGTTTACCGAAAGGCTGTATTCCGGATACTTTTACAGATAAACAGGGCCAAGGGCCTGCAGTTTATCTGCAGGCCTTTTTTGCTTCTAAATGATCTCAATCAGTCTAGAATGTAGACCGTCCCCATGTTGGCATCTACCTTGATCCGTTGGCCCGATTTGATTTTAGCGGTTCCTTCAAAAACATTCATGACAACGGGGATGCCATATTCCCGGCCTACAATGGCGGCGTGGGAAAGGCTGGCGCCCCGATCCACCACGACGCCTTTGATCATGGAAAAAATGGGGGTCCAGCTGGGTGAGGTGCTGGCGGCCACCAGTATATCGTTTTCCTGTACAAGGTGCAGCTCATCTTCGGTCAGGATGACCCGGGCAATGCCTTCGGCCACGCCGGGCGACCCGCAGGTACCGTAAAGATCGGCTTTAAGTTCAGGGCGCACCTGGGGCATGGCGCCCACAACCACCTTAAGCGCAATGGGGTCATTAGACTGAACCAACACACCCATCGCCTGATCCAGATCAAAGCCTTCTTTCAAGAAGGCGGGGGGGTTGGGCGTTTTTTTCCATTCTTCCCATTGGGCCTTTCGTCGATCGACAATGTAGCGTAAATCGAATTGATCCGGCGCAAGACCGGCGCGACGAACTTCGTCTGGGATTAGAAAAAACATGTCTTCCGGATCGTCGAAAGCACCTTTTTTTGCAAAGCGCCGGCCTAAACCCAGTGCAGATCGACGCATCATGGCATGGGTATACAAATCCAGGTAGTGATCGTGCTCTTCGCTGAAGACACCGCTTTTTTGGGCCATCTTCATCAATTGCTCGAACCAACCGCGTTGCTCCTGGGGGATTTTGGCGAGTACCTCTTTTTCAGCGGTTTCACGTTGTTCTGTTATTTTCAGACGCTCTGCATCGAGATTAAAATCCCCGCCCTTTTGCAAAAATTGTTTGACGTTGACCAGGGCTGGTGTGGGATCTTCCACCCAGGTAGGCAAGTTAATCTCGCTCATCCGTTGCATGCGCCAACCATCTTCGTTCATGAATGCCATGAAATCTTTCATAAACGCTCGACCTTTTTCAGAAGTGTCCAGTCGAGCGCCGATTTCATCGGGATCGCTGTTAATAAAATCATCCGATAGGTTTTCTTCCTGGGCCCGTTTTGAAAACTCCCATAGACGGCGGTCTACCTGGAACACCTTATTGTCAAAACCGGAGACCAAGTTATGAAAAAGGGGAGACGTGTCGTCGATACCGGCCAGTTCCCGGCACATATTTTCAAAAAGGATGTAGGCAGTGTATGTGCCGTACATCATGTACATGTGAATCTCCCACATGCGGCGGCAGGTGTTGATGGTTTCCTCAAAGTTATCCAGCAATTCGATGTTTGTCGCTTCATCCAGGTCCAACTGTTTTAGTTTTTCGTAGCGACCCATAATTTCATTGATATAACCCCCCCACAATCCATCATAATCTTCGATAAACGGCAGGATGGCCTTTCTGAAACGGGTTTCCCGTCGTTGCTTTTCTTCTTCACTTTTAACCAGCAAAAGGGTTAGGTAACCGCCACCATTGTGGAACCGCCAGTCCCACCCCTTCACCGTTGGCAAGCTCAGTTTTTCGGCGCCGTACTGCATGCCATGACGGCAGAAATTGATCCAGAACCAGCCAAACATGGGCGTCCAAGGCGGCACGGAATGGGTCGCATCAAGAAACCAGGCAGGTGATTGTTCAAAATCTCTTTCAGGATCAAACTCCAACCCAGGAACGACATCATAAACTTTCATATTCCTTCTCCTTTTTTTTGGTTGTTGACGTCTACTTCGTGATTGATACCCATGTTCAATCATTGCGTCGAATAGAGCTATAGGGGCGTTTTGATCCTCAAATCTTTTAATTTCTCATGGGTGGGTATGCCTTCTTTTGTGTATCCTAACGCATTATAGTACTCATCCAGAAGGCTACCCAAATCCGTGACGACTTGATTCGTGGCCGGACCGGCATCTTTCAGTTGTTCAGACTGCATCCGCTTTGGGAGAGTGTCGTCTTTTCGTCCAAAGCCCTCTCGGACATTGAAACATCGCTCTATGCAAACTATCCTCTCCCCAATTTTTAACAGGTCGTCCGGCTGGGAAAAAACATCTACGCCTGTGGCGGCCGTAAGAAAATGAGCATAATCATCTATTTTCAAACCGGAATTCCCAAAAGTGCAGGCGACCAGGGCGTCTTCTAAAGCTTGTTCTTTTTGGACGTGGGCAATGGCTGCCCCTTTTCCCGATTCGGTGAACGGATCGATCAGCCCGGATAGTTCCGATCTCGGTCGACCGTACATGTGGCTGCCGCCAATATTAGAGGTGGCCATACTCAGCGCGTATCCTTTTACTGCGCGGGGTTCATACCCGGGAAGCTCAAGGCCTTTAATATGGATTGCATAGGCGCGAGCCTCTTTACCGAAATGGTCAGCGGCACGTTTGACGCCTTCCCCCAGTATCTTGCCCAGTCCCTCCCGACGGCCAATATTTTTAAGTAGGGCAAATAGGGCATCCTTATCTCCCCATCTCAGGCTATCCAGACCACTTTCCGAAGAAGAAAGAATTCCCTTTTCAGAAAGTTCGCAGGCAAAGGCCAGGCAGACCCCTGCACTAATCGTGTCGATGCCGTAGTAGTCACAAGCGGCATTGGCATCGATAATAAATTGTTTGTCATTTATACCGATAAGCGGTCCGAAGGAAAAAATGGTTTCATATTCGGGCCCGTCGATTCGGGTGCCTTTCAGGGGGCCTCTTGAAACGTTTCGCATACCGCCACATCGTGTCATGCATCCGTAACATCCCGCCTTCGCCTTTTTTAGGTTCAAAAAAGCATCACCATTAATATTTTCTATTTCCGCGACCCGGCCTTTCCTGAAATTCTGAACCGGTAGAATGCCGCTCTTCATCAGAGGCGTTGTGATGTAAGGCGTCCCAATGGTTGACATCGCTTTTTTACGGGGATGTTCTCTAAGCATCTCAACCTGGCCTTTAACCAGGCTCTCAAGCTGATCCGGGTTGTAAGGTGTTGGTCGGCAGACAGGGACATTAATGGCGATGGCCTTTAAATTCTTGGCACCCATAACCGTGCCAACACCACCCCGGGATGCGGTTCGTTCTCCGGAAGTGATCACCGCATAGCGAACCAATTTTTCTCCGGCCAAGCCAATGCAGGCGCTTTCAGTCTTTTTGCCGTGCGTGTCTTTGAGTTTAACCTGCACCGATCTGGGGTCCAGCCCCATAAGATACCCGGCGTCCAGAAAAGTGGTTTTTTTGTCATCAATATACACATAGGTCGCGTTAGAAGCCCGACCCTCAAGGATGATCATGTCGTAACCGGCGAATTTCATCCATACGCCGAAGTTGCCGCCGGTAAATGAACGAATAATCGTACCGGTCAGGGGGCTTTTGGTCGTCACCGCCCACTTTGAAAACCCCTGGAGACCGGTTGCCGCCAAAACGCCGATGGATAAAATCAGTTTATTATCCGGAGACAGAGGTGCTACCCCTGGGGCTAGCTTCGTCATAGAGATACTTGGCAGCCAACCCCCGGGCCGAGATATAATCCCAGTGAAATTGATCAGGAATCTCCTCTTCCCGAGAGCTTAAGGTATTTAAGTCTATCCTGAGAAGTTTGCCTGAAAAAGTGGTCATGGCCCAAATCTCCTACTTGTTCAGATGTCCGGAGGGCATGAGGATTTTACAACCATAGCCAGAAACCATATTCAGCAGTTTCGTCGTCAGTTCACGGTATTCTTGGCTCTGTAGCATTTTACCAATGGACCCCAGCGCCTCGGCCCGGGTTTCAATCACAACATAAGGGGTGGCGCCAATAGCTACGTTCCACTCTTCGACCAGGTGGATACCCCATTTTATTATCTGCCGGGCGTATGTTTTTTTAAAAAATGAATCAAAGGCATAAACATCGGCGGCATTGATATTAAAGTGCTGGGTAAATTTATACTCTTTTTCCATTTCAACCCCGCCAGACAACGATTCGCCGGCCTCTGATCCCGGCCCATTTCTCGGGATAAGGAGTTTGGTTGTGTATTCACTCACCAGATGAAATAATTTTTGGCGAAGCTCTGAAAATACCGTTCCCATTATCATTGATTCTGCTTCTTCAAGAGAGGGAGATACGCCTTCGACCAGAAAGTAGGGGCCCTCCCCGGATGCCGTGTGCCAGGATTCGACAATTCGCATCAGGCCGGTAGCATTAATCCCGGCGACAAAATCCTGAGCGAAAAATGCGTCAAAGTCACCTTGACAACCGGCACGGATGTTCCAGTATTGGATTAGTTTTGCAGACATGGGAGACTTACCTTATAAACTATAATTTTTTCCACCTGGTCGTTGAAATTACTGGCTCAGCAGTCCAGTGGGAACGAGTATTTTGCTTCCAAAATCGCTAACAAGATCGAAAAACTTTGATGTTAGTTTACGATATTCAACGGTTCCGATAGATTCGACAATTTGTCTGGCACTGGCGCACGAACCTTCCACAACAATATTGGGTCCGGGGCCGATGGCCACATACCAAGTGCCAATTATTGTAATGCCAAGCGTATCCATTATTGGAATATGCTCTTTTTTTATAAAACGGTTATATTCATCATATCTGGTGTAATTGATGTTATAGTGGTGGTTGAAGCGATAGTTGAGATTGCTTGGGGATTGTTCCGGCATATGGCCGGTGGGAGCGAGAACTTTGGTTTTGTAGTTGGTAACCAAAAAATGGAGGAGATGGTTCAGCTTTGTAAATTCATCCTGAATAAGGAGACGGTGAATATTTTCTACCGAATCGGCTGTGCTCTCGAGAACACAGAAAGGACCTTCGCCGGCGGCAACATTCCATGATCCCACGATATGGGTCAGGCCCATCTCATTAATACCGGGAATGTAGTTTTTCGAGGCAAAATGGTTAAACTCATCCTCTTTCCCGGAGAGGATGTCGAAAAATTGTATGAATTTTGCCGTCATTTTTCCCGTCCCTATTCCGTTTCCATCAGTGCATGGCACGTCCGCCGTCAACCAGAAGGGTCTGGCCGGTTATAAAATCACTTTCCGAGGAGGCAAGAAATACAGCCGCGCCGGTTAAATCTTCCGGCTTTTCAAGTCGGTTGAGGGGGGTTTTAGACGTGTCGTATTTACTCACATCCGATAGCCCCCGGGAGGCTTCAGTGTCCGTGTAGCCCGGCGCCAGACAATTGATGCAGATATTGTGTGGCCCCAGCTCCACTGCCAGGGCACGGGTCAGACCGATAATCCCACCCTTGGAGGCGACATAGTGGGCAAATCCGTGTGATCCTGTAAAAAAGACTTCGGAGGCCAAATTGACGATTTTCCCATATCCTTGCTCTTTCATATATGGGAAAACAGCCCGGGCAGACAGAAACACACCTTTTACGTTCACCGCCATAACGAGATCCCATTCGTCTGGGCCGATTTCATAAAACGGTTTTCGTTTAAGGCCGTCATAAACCGCAGCATTGTTCACCAGGATGTCAACTCGGCCAAAGGTTTTGACAGTGGCATCGGCCATGGCGTGGGCGTCTTCTTCTCTGGCCACATCCGCCTGAAACCAGGCGGCTTCTCCACCTGCGGACTCTACTTGTTTCACCGTCTCTTTCAGATTATCCAAATCTTTTCGCGTGGCCACCATAACCTTAGCGCCCTCTTTGGCCATTTTTAGGGCAAAGGCCCGGCCCAGCCCTTTGGCGCCTCCGGTAATGAGTGCGACTTTACCTTTTAAACGCATTAATATTCTCTTCCTTTTTCTTCCCATATTTTTGGTAAATTGAAATCTTCGACGATTTTTTTGAAACAATTGTAGGAACTGCCTCGCCCGATCCCCCCACAGGAGTGCAGGTTGGAAGAGCAGATATACATGTTCTCCACATTGGGAACCCGGTAATTGGCCATTTCCGGTGTCGGGCGAAAACGATCATGCATGGAGAGCATCATCGCACCTTCAGCCCAACCGCCTTCTTTCATATCCGGGTGACGGTAGCTAACATCCAACGGCGTCTGGATGTTGTGTGAAATCACGTTGTCCCAGGTCATGTTGGGTGCATAGATCTGCCAGTCCTTAAGGGCGTGATCCACAATTTCTCGTTTCATCTTGAGCCACTCCTTTTCGGTAAAGAAGCGTAGTGGGGCCGCAAACTCTTCAATCAAAATGTTGTGTTTGCCTTCCGGCGCACGGTTTTTATCCCATATGCTGTCTGCCGCAGCCAATAGGAACATATTGCCCGGGCCGGGCATGCCGGTTTTGAAAATATCGGACATGTACCCATAGGACATGTAGTCTTCATCCTTGGGTCCCATATACAGTCTGGGCTGGTCTCCCAAATCGGGGTTAAAGCTTTTGGCTTTGTAGTCTGGCAACTCGTGAAGAGCCACATTTCCCCAGAAGATCTGGGAACGGTCGTAATCGATGTTTTTAATGCGATGAAGGAGCCGGTCGGCCATTTTTGTGTCCCGGAGCATACGCATCATGGTCTGGGGTACGCCCAGGTCGCTGATAACCATCTTGCGGGCTTCGATTTCGGCACCGTTGACCAGTTTAATGCCCACGGCCTTGTTACCTTCAACGAGAACCTTGTCGACTTCACTTTCCACAAAAAACTGTCCTCCCATGGAACTGAATGAGCGCTGGAGGGCATGGGTGATCGCATGGGTGCCGCCGGATACAATGGAGGCCGATTCCAGAGAGAGAACCAACCCCAACATGTGAACCACCTGGTAGACGCCCATGGCATCTATGGGAAATGAACCCGAAGAGGTCGGTATGGCCCGCATGAAAAGCAACCGCAACTCAGGACTCTCAAACAAATCACGGGCGACCTGGATTCCGTTCATATAATGCCAGACTGGGTCAAACCCGTATTTTTTATCCGTAAACAACTCCTCTAACGGGTTTGGTTCCCCCCATGGCGTCGGTGGGCTGTAGCGATACTTTCTGAAGGCGGATCGCCATCTCTTTTCGTAGCGCTCGGTAATCCATTCGTACATGTCGGCATCTTTTTTAGAAAAACGGGAGATTTCATTATAGGTTTTCTGAAAGTTTTCGTTGGAAAACTCCTCTTTGCCAGTATCCGGATCGATGACGCGAAAGGCACTGTAACCTACAAAACAGGTTTCATCGGGGAAAACCATGGCCTCATTGCCTTCGGGAAAAATATAGTGAAGGCCAAATTCTCGAAGGTTAAAATCATGGTAGGCCGGATTGCCGAACATACGTGTAAAGTGGGCACAAGGGTTCTGAATAAACGCCGGCGCCGGCAACTCATCTCCGCATGCGCCGCCCCCCATCTCGTGGAGTCGTTCAAATACACCTGTTTCAAGTCCGGCGTTCTGCAGATAATTGGCAATAATAGTTGCATGATGACCCCCGCCAACTACAACGGCATCAAAGCTCATATCGGCCATAATCATCGCTCCTTCCTAAAGATTGTCAGAAATAAATCCAGCTGGATGTCGCTTTTTGGGCCTACCCTTTAAGGCTTGCCAGTGGATTGGGGCTATCGCTATTGTCGTTCGGGCTGCTTTTAAGAGCGGAAAGCGGACCGGTTGTATCATTGCCGGAAGCCGCAGGTTTATCTGAAGAATCGGCAGCCAGGTTTTTTTTCTCGTCTGCTGATTTTTCCGGTGCAGGAGCCGTTTTGCCAAACAATGAAAAACGTCCGAAAACAATGGCAAGCAACGCTTTCCATAGAATAGAAGGCTTTAGCCCCATCAAAACGGCCCTGCGAATATCCCTCGGCTCCATGTAGACTTTAATGGTCCAGTGCAACGGTTCTGTCGATTCCATATTCATCTGCAGGACCTGCTCGTTATCGAAACGGGTTTTGAAAAGGTCCTGGAAATGGGCCAGCATGACCGTTTTACCCAGACCGGTGGATTGGACTTTCATGACTTCTTATCCTTCTTAAATGAGGCTGAGTTCTTCGGTTTAAATCAGGCCGAGTTCTTCAGCCCGGACAATACTGTCCGGCTTTTTCCACCATTTTTTAATGCCGTAATCTTCGGCAATCCGATTGGCTGCGTTATAGCCGTTGGCCATGAGTATGGTTCCGCCCGGATAGGTGCAGGAACCGCAAATGTATAAATCCTGAATGGATGTGGCATATTCAGCGCACAGTTCATTGGGCCTCAAATACCCCATTTGCAGGGGCAGATAAGCCCCCTGTTTAAAGGACCCCTCGCGCATGTCTACAAATTTATTGTGGATATCTTTAGGTGTGGTGATATAGCGCCACATGACGGTGTCTTCATTGATGTTGGGCACATAATTTCTCAGCTTGGCCATGCATTGATCGGCAATCTCATCGCGGATGTCATACCACTTATCGCCGCCTCCGTCGGCCAAATTGTAAGGGGCGTGATGGGAGATCAAGCCGGTGTGCTTCCCGGCAGGGGCCTGCATAGGGTCATGGAGGGTGGGAAAGCAGCTGTTAAATCCGGAATCTATCAACTGCCCATTTCGAATGGCGTCAAAATGGTCGATGAGTTCCTGATAGGACTCATAGCCATAAAGATGGATCAGGGAATTGGCGACATCGGGGTTTTTTTCAACCGCGTTAAATTGCGGGGCTTCGGTTAAAGCCATATGGACATGGAAGAAGCTGGTTTTTTCCCACTTCCAGTCATTTACGCGGGTGACCAATTCGCTCTCCAGATGCTCTTCCCCCACTAAATCCAGAAAGGTCTGGTGGGGATTGAGACTGCTGACAATAAACTTTTTGGCTTCGTAGTAGTAGCCATCCTCTGTTTCGACACCCTTGGCCCGGCCGTTTTCAACGACTATTTTATTGACCGGTTTGGGACCAATGATCATTCCGCCATTTTTATAAATAACCTTGCTCATGACATGGGCCAGGTGATGTGTGCCGCCCTTCACCAGCCGGTAGTTGGCTGCCCGGTTAATATAAAGCGGTACGAGAAAACCCAATCCTTCCAGATCATAATCCAAGCCCCACATACACGACGCATACAGGAAAAATGTCCGGACGTGTTCGTTCTCAAAGAGTTCTTCGACGATGGCCCTGGGCGACATGGGCTGTATTGCCTGGAGATCCCGGCCAACCTCATGGGATTTCATCTTAACCATGGCTTCCATCGCGGGATGTGGGGCGGCATAAGTGGCCGGTGCGATGAACGTGTCCATGTAATCTTTAAATTTTTTGGCAGCGTTTACATAAGTTTTAGCATCTTTTTCAGAAAACGATGCGATGGATTTTGCTGTCCGTTCCGCATTCTGATAGATGCTCAGCGAGCGTCCATCGCGAAAGGAAAGCGACATGACAGGGTCCGGGAAGATGAACTCCAGGTCATACACTTCTTCCATGTCATGTTTAAAATCCTGAAAAAAAGGAGCATAATCTACCATGGGCATATAGATGGCATGGGTGTTGTGGATGAAAGTCGGAATGGTGATGTGCTCGGAGCAAAGACCTCCGCCCATTTCAAACCTTCTTTCCAACAACAGAATCTTCAGACCCGCCTTGGCCAGATATGCGGCTGTAAGCAGACCGTTGGGCCCTGCACCTATGATGATTCCATCGTAATCGGACATGGGTTCCTCCTTCTCAACTTGAAAATATCAGATAGTGCTGAAAGTCAATTGAAGCCTATTTATTTCGTAGAAGGTCGGTATTTGGAAGTTGGTGTACAAATGGCTTCTTACGGCGTTTTCATGTAAATCTTGGACTTTGTGAATCCATTTTGCTTCCATTTTTATTGACATGTCAAAGCAAATAAATTTATAAATACATAAGAAATATTTATGAATCCCAAATAAAACTTATATATTGGCCCTTGGTATGCAAATCAATCTCAATCAATTTCGGTCATTTTTTCTCGTTGCTAAAGAAAAAAGCGTTACGAAGGCCGCTGAAATGCTTTTTATCACTCAACCTGCGGTGACGATGCAGATCAAGTCCCTACAGGAAACCCTTGAAGTCAAGTTGTTTAAAAAATATGGTAGAACCCTTGAGTTAACCAATGCCGGTAGGGTTCTGTTTGGTTATGCCGAACGGATTTTCGAGATAGTGGAGGAGATGGAATACGTGCTCCGTGCCCACGCGGATTTAAAGGAAGGGTCGCTTACTTTAGGGACGACCCGAAGCTTTGCCAAATATCTCATGCCGGAGCTACTCTCCCTTTTCCAAAAGCGGCACCCGAATGTCAAAGTGTATCTGAAAGTGGGAAGCTCCAGGGAGATCGCCGATGATTTGATGGCATTCAAATATGACCTGGGCATTATCGGCCGCCTGCCTTTCAGGAGTAAACTGAAGGTGATACCCTATACCCAAGAACCTTTCTGCCTAGTTGCGGCGCCCGATCATGTTTTTGCCGGTAAAAAACGTGTATCCCTCCATGAACTGGCTGACGAACCGATTATTATTCGGGAAGACGGGTCAGGGTCACGCTATGCCATTCTTTCTCTTCTCAGTTCCCATGGTGTCAGGCCCGCGGTGCTTCTTGAGGCGGAGAGCGTTGAATTTATCAAGGAATATGTGATCAAAGGAAAAGGGCTGTCGTTTCTCTACAAACCGGAAGTCGACTTGGAAACCAAGATGAACCTTCTTAAACCGATTCCCCTAGAGGAAGATCCGATACTTATTCAAACCGATATTGTCCTGCCCCGCAACGTGGATCTTTCGCCGCCCGCCCAGGCGTTTTTACAGGTGCTTGAAGGAAAGAACGGGTAGCCGCAGTTATTGAATCGCAAACAGGCAGGGGCTCGAAATGAGATGGTCTGAAACTATTCATCAACTCTTTAAAATTGCAGAGCCTTATCTGGTGGTTAGAGGAGACATTCTGCATGCCAAAGTGGCTCATGAATATGCCCGGATTCTTATGGAAAAGGAGGGGGGAGAAAAAAAAATTATCGAGCCGGCGATTATCTTGCATGATGTCGGGTGGTCTTCTCTGACCCCGCAACAAATATCGTTGGCATTCGGTGTAAGGGCAGGTGGAAAAAAAGCGTTACAGCTCAACAGGCTCCATGAGCAAAAGGGTGTCGTTATCGCCGAAAAGATCCTGCAAACCTTTACATTTGATACCCATCTGGCGGAAAAAATCGCTGTTATCATTGGGCGGCACGACTCGGGAAAGCAGGCCCATAGCGTAGAAGAAAAAATAGTGAAAGATGCTGACAAGTTATGGCGATTTTCGAAAATCGGGTTCAGAAGTGAGATCGAAAGGCAGGTACTGACACCCAGAGTGCTTTATCAATATCTGTCGAAACGATATACAAAATGGTTTTTTACCGATACCGCAATGGTGATTGCTAGAAAAGAATTATCAAACCGCAAGAGTGAAATATTACAAATTGAAGGAAAAGAGGATTGGGATTGAACATTGTATGAGGTCGCGGTGACTTACTTCTTGATAAAAAGATGAAATCATGTAAACACAGAGTTGTACTACCCAACAATATACGCGGCAGACATCTCTGGAACCTCATATTAAAATTGGTGGTACCTGCATATGACCCATCAAATTGAACGGCGACGCAGTCTCCGTGTTCCTCTGATTTTACGGGTTGTTCTACTGACGCCAAAAGGTACTATTAAAGGCAAGACCGGGAACATTAGTGTTGACGGAGCCCTTCTCCTGTTTTTAGAAAAACCTGAGGTGGACAATCTTTTTCAAATCACCATCGAATCGCCTGAGAATAAAGAGATGCCTGTTACATGTGTGAAGGCTTGGTCGGGTCGTATTGTTGTGGATGAGTCCGTCTACACCGGCATTGGTGCCCGGTTTTTAGAAATATCACCCAAAGACCGCAACATTCTAGCTTCGCTGGTCAAAGGGTTCGACCTGGTTTAATCGGACTGGATAGTTTGAAAGAATGATTCCCTCGAGGCAAAATACCGGCCCCATTCCGCTCCAAACGGGAAAAATCTTGTAAACCCGTCACGGATGTCTATATTACCCCATTCCAGTTTATTCAGGCAATGATCCAATCGTGGAGATAAGAATATATGTCGAGTATTGTAACCAATGAACGCTTAAGAAATATTGCCATCATCGCCCATGTCGATCACGGTAAGACCACCCTGGTGGATGCCATGTTCCGCCAAAGCGGTGTGTTCCGGGAGAACCAGGTAACCGTGGAACGACTAATGGACACAATGGATCTCGAGCGAGAACGGGGGATAACCATTGCGGCCAAAAATTGCTCCATCGTGTGGAAGGATACCCGCATCAATATCATCGATACACCGGGCCATTCGGATTTTGGGGGGGAGGTGGAGCGGGCTCTGTCCATGGCCGACGGGGCGATTTTGTTGGTGGATGCCGCCGAGGGCCCTTTACCCCAAACCCGCTTTGTGCTCAATAAGGCTCTGGAGGCCCGGCTCAAGATTATCGTGGTGATCAACAAGATCGACCGTCAGGATGCCCGCCCCGACGATGTTCTAGACGAAATTTACGATATGATGATCGACCTGGATGCTTCTGAAGAACAGCTGGAATTTCCATTATTGTATGCGGTGGGCCGAGATGGAATTGCCATGCAAGCCCCGGATGATAAAGGGGAAAACCTCTATATTTTGTTGGATACCATCATTGATCAAATTCCAGGTCCCACCCATCAACCGGACGCGCCCTTTCAAATGTTGGTATCCGATTTGGGCTATTCGGATTACATGGGGCGTCTGGCCATAGGAAAGATATTCAACGGTTCGGCCAAAGCCCGGGACAATCTGGTATGTATCCCCGAGGATAACAAGAGCGTTCCGCTCAAGGTCTCAAAACTCCAGGTTTACGAAGGGAACCAATTGATCCCGGTAGAGGAGATTCAGCCCGGAGATATTGCTGTTTTGGCCGGTATCGAAGACGTCAAGATCGGTGATACCATTTGTCATTGGGAAACCCCGCAGGCCCTGCCGCGAATTCGTGTGGACGAACCCACGGTTTCTATGAAATTTACCATCAACAATTCGCCCTTTGGCGGCAAAGAGGGCAAGTACGTCCAGTCCAGTCGGATTCGGGAGCGCCTGCTGAAAGAGACCCTGCTCAATGTGGCCATCCAGGTAGAAATGGGCTCGGATCGGGACAGCGTCCTGGTCAAAGGCCGGGGTGAATTTCAACTGGCGATTCTAATCGAGACCATGCGGCGAGAAAACTTTGAGTTCTGTGTGGGACGGCCGGAAGTGATCTACCGCTATGAAAATGGCAATCGTTTGGAGCCTCTGGAGCGCCTGATGGTGGACTGCGAGGAGCAGTTTATGGGGGTGGTGACGGAAAAGCTGTCCCTTCGCAAGGCAAATATGACCAATATGGTCAATAATGGTAAAGGGCGCGTCCGGATCGAATTTTCCGTCCCTTCCCGCACCCTGATCGGGTACCGGGATGAATACCTCACCGATACCCGCGGAACCGGTATCATGAACTCCCTGTTCGACGGATACGGCGAGTTTCGGGGAGAGTGCCCCAGCCGGTTTTCCGGTTCCATCGTGGCCGATCGCCAAGGCGGTGCTGTGGCTTATGCCTTATTCAACTTAGAACCCCGGGGCCGTTTGTTTGTGGTGCCGGGCGACCCGGTATACGAGGGAATGATCGTGGGTGAGCACAATCGGGGGCAGGATATCAATGTCAATCCCTGCAAAGAAAAAAAACTCACCAATATGCGGGCCTCTGGCAAAGACGATAATGTGTTGCTCTCACCTATCAAAGCCATGACCCTGGAGCAGGCCATCAGTTTTATTCGCGAAGACGAGCTCGTTGAGGTGACGCCCCTCTCGATCCGTTTGCGTAAATTAACGCTATCCGCCCAGAAGCGGCATATGCTTCGTCCCAACCGGAAAAAGAAATAGCAAAGAATAATCGGTTTTAGCCGGAGCCTGCTGCCTCAGCCAACCCCTGCAAGCGCTTGATCTCTTCAGCCCAAAGGGCGGTATCCGGGGTTTCCAGTACCAAGGGGATACCATCCAGTCTGGAGTCCGCCATGATAAAGTGAAACGGCTGCTCACCCAACTCCCCTTTACCGATACTGGCATGACGATCCACGTGGCTTCCAAGCCCTTTTTTGCTGTCGTTTAAATGCATGGCTTTTAGAAACCTTAGCCCGACAATCCGATCAAACCGGGCCATGGTGTCGGCATAGCCTTGGGCCGTTTTGATGTCATACCCGGCGGCAAAGCCATGGCAGGTGTCCAGGCAGACCCCCACCCGGGATTGATCATCCACCTGCCCAATAATTTCTGCAAGGTGCTCGAAACGATAACCGAGATTGGTTCCCTGCCCAGCGGTGTTTTCGATAATCGCGGTAACGCCGGAAATGTGGTCCAGGGCCAAGTTGATTGAGGCGGCGATGCGGGCCAGGCTTTCGGATACCGAGATCTTGCCCAGATGGCTGCCGGGATGAAAATTGAGGAATTTTAATCCCAGTTGGTGGCAGCGCTCAAACTCATCCAAAAAAGCCGCCCTGGATTTTTCCAGCCCGGCCTGCTCCGGGTGCCCCAAATTGATGAGATAGCTATCATGGGGCAGAATCTGGTCGGGTGTAAAGCCCGCCTCGGCGCAGTTTCGGCCGAACGCCTCTATGCTCTTTTCCGTTAGCGGCTTGGCCTTCCACTGTCGCTGGTTTTTAGTAAACAACGCAAAGGCGGTGGCGCCAATCTTACGAGCGTTTAGGGGCGCATTCTCAACACCGCCGGCGGCACTAAATACTCGACATATCTCCGCCTTGGGCACCTTAAAAGCCTATATTTCATTCTCACCTTCTTCCATTTTTAACTAGTTAAATCTATTTCAGTCACCATTACAATTATCAGCAGCGCGGAACATTTTATTCGGCAGATATCGAGGGCAGATTTTGAACAAATTGCGCTTCGAGCTGTTTTACCCTTCGGGTTCTCTCCGCTGATAAAAAATGGCCATAAAGGGCATCTTTTGCAAGATCTATGGACTTAATAATTTCTTTTTCCAGGAGAAAAAGGACCTCTATTGATTTATCACAGGCGGGATAGCCTTTGTCATCAAGCAAAATGGCATCGGTTTTTTGGAGCTTGAGAATATTATTGATATCCACAAGCTTGATTTTCCCACTGTACGTTAAAATCAAGTTGCCGTTTCCGGCAAGATCCGGGATATAGCCTGTGTCGGTAATCATTTTCCGGGTATGCCTGACAAAGGTCTTGATGGATTCAAGCGCCACGGGTAACCAGTTTTTATCAGGGGCCTGAGTGGAAAACCTCGATTGGCGAAGCGTATCTAGTGGGTCTTGACCAAACAAAGACCACGGGTCTAAAATGGCACCCTCAACAAACTCCTGCAAACCACAGAGCACAATCTCACTTTTTCCGCTTCCGGTATACTCAACGACGAATTCGTTTGACCTGGCAATAAGGTCCGGTCCCAGAAAATTCAATAATAGTGCATACTTTTTTATTTCATCAAAAACGGCGTCAACCGTTTTAAACCGGGTGCGCAATATCCTGAGAACATACTTAGGCACAGCCCTTGGAAACCACCGCATACCATCAATAACTTCTCCTTTGGTTTCCTTTAAAATATCATCGGCAGCCAGAACTTCAAAAATGTGGGATCTGAGGCCCTGGCGATAGTATTTCCTGAAGTGAAGGGTCGATGAATCACAAAGAAAATTCAGCGCTCTTACCTCTTCTCCGGTAAGAGAGGGTTTCGACAAAATGTCTTCGTTACCCCTCATTGGGCGTTCGAGTTAATCGGATAGCTCTTGCAAAGTTCACTGACCGTGGCTTTGGCACGATCCATATTCTGTTGGTTGTCCGGATGTTTCAATAGGTCTGCGATCAGGCGGGCGATCACTTCAGCCTGGGCGGTTTTCATCCCCCTTGACGTGATGGCCGGGGTTCCAATGCGAATTCCACTGGTCACAAACGGGCTTTTCGTCTCAAAGGGAACTGCGTTTTTATTCACGGTAATGCCTACCCGGCCCAAAAGTTCTTCAGCCGCCTTACCCGTGATGTCTAAAGAGGTAAGGTCGACGAGCATCATGTGGTTGTCGGTACCCCCGGAAACGAGATCGACCCCGTTTTCAACAAGTATTTGAGCCATGATGTTGGCGTTATTTACGACATCTTGCTGGTAGTCGTTAAAAGCGTCGGTGAGCGCCTCCTTAAATGCAACGGCTTTAGCCGCAATCACATGCATCAGAGGACCGCCTTGAATCCCGGGGAAAATAGCGCTGTTAAGGGATTTTCCGAAATCCGACTTGGCAAGTATTAGCCCCCCCCTGGGGCCCCTCAGGGTTTTATGCGTGGTGCTGGTTACAATATCCGCTACAGGGACAGGGGAAGGGTGGCGTCCCGTGGCGACCAATCCGGCGATGTGGGCCATATCAACCAGCAAAAGCGCTTTGGATGCCTGGGCGATTTCAGCAAATCGATTAAAATCGATAATCCTCGGATAGGCGCTGGCGCCGGCAATGATGAGTTTAGGGCGGTGCTCCGCAACCAGGGCCGCCACTTGCTCGTAATCAATGGTTCCGGTTTGTCGGGACACGCCATAGTGAATAAAATGATAGAGTTTCCCTGAAAAATTTACTGGGCTGCCATGGGTCAAATGGCCACCGTGGGCCAAATCCATCCCCAGTACGGTATCTCCGGGACTTAAGATAGACATAAGCGCGGCCATGTTGGCCTGGGAACCGGAATGGGGCTGAACATTGACATACTCGGCGTTAAAAAGGGTTTTGGCCCGTTCAATGGCCAGGTTCTCGGCGGCATCGGCAAAGGCGCAGCCCCCGTAATATCGTTTGGAAGGGTATCCTTCGGCATATTTATTGGTCAGCACACTGCCTTGCACTTCCATTACCGCATGGCTAACAATGTTTTCTGAGGCAATCAGCTCCAAACCGTTCTCTTGCCTATTCGCCTCATTTTCAATAATGGCTGCCATTTCAGGGTCGGTCTTGTACAAATGTCGTGACATTGTTTAAGGGTCCTTTTTATCCTTTGGTTTCGTTAATTACATATAAACCTATATTGACAGATTTTTTACTCGCTCTAATATGGGTCTCCGAACTAGCTTACCTATATTTATAAATTTTGGCCTTAGCAAATAATTTCTGCAAGGTGCTCGAAACGATAGGGTTAATCTCGCGTTTCCAAACAACTCCGGTTAGTGGTATAGTCGCCAGGTTTTGTTGCATTGTATCCTATAAAATAAAGTATTTCTCCATTTATGCCGATTGACTATAACGTCCATAATAACGAGTTATCCTCATGATATATTATTGTAACTACTTCACCCAAATTGTTGGTGAACGGTACTTCTTCCATATCCATAAACCGGAGTACTTCATTAGCGTTCATGGTATCCATGCCTCTTTTTGCATGGGGATGGTAACAGGTCCATTGGTCATTTCTTAGATGGCCTTGTTATTACCGAGCACGACCAGATGTGGTCTCCTGTAAAACTTTAAAATATAAATAATAAAACATACGAATAGGCGCATTTACCACGGGGTAGAAATTACATGCGCGAACGGCCATTTTACGGTTACGGCTGGTTATTTTGGTATGAACGAAAGCTTGCACGTTTTCTCGAGCCATGGTTGAAGGAATTTCGACAGGAGATTATCGGTGAAAAAGGTATTATTTGTGAAGCATTATCAAACGCCTACTGTCATGGCCATCGCAAGGATCCTGCCAAAGTAATTAAAGTGAATGTGTTAATGGGCGAACATGGCCTTATTATTCAAAATTGTCAGGATATCTGACAGCAATTATGTCGCTTTAAGACGCGTCCAGCCATAAAACCCTTTTTTAGCTTCACCACCAATCAAAGGATTGTAGATGGAATTTGCGGAAAAAATTATTTTGTCGCCGACAGGATCAAAATTTATTCTTCAATCGATTTGGGCAGGCGAATGGTAAAGGTCGTACCAGCGCCTTCCACTGTTTCAAATTTCAGCGTTCCCTGGTGTTTGTTGGTGATAATATCATAAGCGATATTTAACCCCTGGCCGGTTCCTTTGCCTACTTCTTTGGTTGTGAAAAAGGGGTCAAATATTTTGTGGCGGATTGGTTCGGGTATACCGGAGCCTGTGTCCTTGATGGATATTTCAAAAATTTTCGGCGATGATTGGGTCGTAAGGGTAATAGTGCCTAATGACCTATTGTTTTGTACTTTTTGATAGTCATCAATGGCATGTGCGGCGTTGATGATCAGATTAACAAGAACCCGGCTGATCTCATTGGGCCGACAGGTAACCAAGTCGTTCTTTTCCGTCAAATTTAACCTCATTTCCGCGTAATCCTTCCACTCATTGCGGGATACGGTGACGGCCGTTTTGATGATTCGGTTGATATGTGCCGGTTCCAACTCTTTCGAGCCCGGATGGGAAAAATCTTTCATGGCCAGAACGATTTGGCTCACCTGCTTGATGCCTTCCTGGGATTGTGCAATGGCTTGGGGAATTTCTTCGGCCAGAAAATCATAGTCGGCGCTTCTCCTGGCATGCCCGATATTTTCGATCAAAACCGGGTCAGAATTGTTTTCGGTATTGATAATCATGTGATACTGGTCAATCAATTCTTTTATCTCAACAAACGATTCGCTGAGAAAATCGAGGTTGCTCCCAATGTATTGGGCCGGTGTATTTAATTCATGCGCGATGCCTGCCGCCAATTGTCCTACAGATTCCAGTTTTTGCGACGCTTGCAGTTTATCGCGCATTTGTTTTTGGTTGACCTCATTTTCTTTTCTGATGCTGCTGTCGCGCAGTACCGCTACGATATACTCAACGCCATGGTCTATTTGTAAGTATTGCTGCTGAACGTCTACCGGACTTAAACCCCCCTCTTTATGGACAACGGTGGACTCAAATTGGAATTTTTTATCTTTACTACCTCTCAGTGCGGTGATGCGCTTTTCATAGGCCCTATGCTCGGCATCGGGGAATAGCTCGTATGGATACATTCGTAAAAGTTCTTTCTCGCTGTATCCTGAGTACGCAATAGCAGCTTGATTAACATAGATAAGCTGAAGGGTGTCCGGGTGGATGAGCAGAACAATATCATCTATCCGGTCCAGAACGGATTTCATATTGTTTAGATTAGCCTGAATCTTCTGATTCTGCTGCATTTTTCGATTCATATTCATAAACCCCACGGTCAGGCCAACCATAACCAGAAGCCAGAGGGCGACAAGAAAAATCCGGTGTTGTTTGAGTTCTTTGTTGCGATAAATCAGCCAGGGTTCCATTGGGACGGAGATTGACAACCCACCCCTTACCTGTCCAACCTCATACCCCTGGGCGGCATGGCAACCCATGCAGGCCTCCATAACCAACAATGGGCGCATGACCCGCAGGTAGCTTCGGTTGTGCATGTATTCCAGCGAACTCACCTCTTTTGTCCCGTTTTCAAACTGCGTAAGCGCCGCTGTTTCCCACTTGTCCGCCCGGTTTTGCGGGCGGATCGGATTTAAACTGGTAATATGTCCGACAACCCCCCTTTTTTCTAATTCGAGTTCATGCACCTGCCGGGTCATGTAGGCTGGATTAATCAGCGTCAGGTTCCGCTTGCCTGAGGGGGTGGCGATATCGCGCTCCTGAACCTTTAGGTAATCGTTGGGCTGGGTCTTCGCTGAAATTGACCCATAAACGCCGCCGTTTTGAGCATTCCATTTTCGATAGATGATATCCTTTTCCAAGCCTGTTACGGCTTGAATCCGAGCGAGATTCTGAATGTTTTTGAGGGTCACATGGTGATCGTAGGTTAACAGGAGAAGAATTAATGCGGTCCAAAAAACAGCGAGAATAATGAAATAGCCATTAAGACGAATGGTATCGTTTTTCATGAAAAAAACTTTCAAACATCAATTGATATGCGTCAAAATAGCCACCGGGTTTTTCCGTTTTTCCTGTAATCGGTTCGCCATATTTATTGTCTGATGGTATTTTACCAACAATTTATTGCACGGTGTATCGTCCAACCCACACCCCATTTTTAAATGAGACCTAATATATTTATAATCCGCATTTTTCAAAAAATCTTTAGCAAAAATATCCAATCAGCGGCCATTTGTAAGGATTGTTTTCATATTAACGCAGGTATTAGTGAGAACAGCATTGATGAGAAATGCTTGCCGAGTGGCTCAATCAACCTTATACTGGCTAAATTATTTTATTCCATTTTTTCCTCGGACATAAATAGCTGGAGGCGTGGGCTTTTCGGTATATGCACTACAATGATACCAAAAGAATGGCCGCTGCGGTCTTAAGCGGCCTCATGCTAACCGGGGCGTTCCCTAACCTGGATCTGTCCTGGCTGGCCTGGTTCGCGCTGGTGCCGTTTTTTTATGCGATTTCCAACGCATCGCCCGGCTTCGGTTTCCGAATGGGGTTTATTACCGGGCTGGTGCACTATTTAACCCTTATGTACTGGGTGGCCCATACCATGACCAGCTATGGTGGGCTATCATGGATACTGGCTATACCGATCCTGTTTTTGCTCACGGCCTATCTGTCTCTTTTTCCGGCTGCTCTTGCCTGGATCATTACGGCTTCGCGGCCGACACCCTTGATCAGTATGGTACTCATCCCATCGGTTTGGGCCGGGTTGGAATACATCCGCTCATTTTTTCTCTCCGGGTTTCCCTGGGAATTGCTGGGATACACGCAATACCGTTTTCTGTCATTGATCCAGATGGTCGATATCACCGGTCCTTACGGGGTCTCTTTTCTGATTGCCGCCGCCAACACCGTCGGGGCCCTGGCGGTCATCGGAGTGATGCGAAAACGCTGGTTCGATCACCCGGTGCCGGTGAGGGTTATTCTTTCCGCCACCATCATGCTCGCTATTGTTACGTCTGCAGCGGTGATGTATGGCGACCGTCGCATCCAATTGATCGATGTTGTAATAAAAAATGCACCCCATCGAACCATCGCCGCTATTCAGGGTAATATTCCCCAGGATGTCAAATGGGATCCCCAATTCCAGCAGGCCACAACGGAAAAGTACATTGAATTGTCGAAAAGGGTCCAAACGGCCCAGGCCGACCTGATCGTTTGGCCTGAGAGTGCCACGCCATTTTACCTATACAACCACCCGATCCTGACCCGTAAAGTTACAGACGGAATCAAAGCGACCGATACGGATTTTCTTATCGGCAGCCCATCCTTCAACGGTCGAGATAAAGCCGCCCTTTATTACAATAGCGCCTACTTGATTGATAAATCCGGTCAACCTCTGGCAAAATATGACAAAGCCCATCTGGTACCTTTCGGCGAGTACGTTCCTTTCAAACAATACCTGCCGTTTCTCGGAAAGATCGTGGCCCAGGTGGGTGATTTTGACGCCGGGCCTGTCGGAAATACATTGAAATGGGATGGTCAACAACTGGGCGTGTTGATCTGTTATGAGCTCATTTTTCCCGAACTGGGCCGTACGCAAGTAAAAAATGGGGCGACGCTATTGATTAACCTTACCAATGATGCCTGGTATGGCCGAACCAGCGCCCCCTACCAGCATTTTTCTACGGCCGTTTTTCGAGCAGTGGAAACCAAGCGCTCCCTGATCCGGGCTGCGAATACCGGTATCTCTGGGTTTATCGATCCGGTCGGCCGGATCCAGCAAACCACCGGTCTTTTCGAGACCGCAGCCATCCATCAACCGGTGCCTTTAATGGAAGTTAAAACCATCTACACGCAAAAGGGTGACATTTTTGCCCAGGTCTGCCTTGCCCTATCGGTTTTATTGACTCTTTATTCTTTCATGTTAAAAAAAAGAAACCGTCTCCATTCCGGCACTACCCATAAGTGACCTTAAAATACCACTCCCGATCTACACGCGCAGACAACAACCGCAAAGGATGAATTTTCCACCTCTGGTTGTGATATTTTAAAAGGTCTGTGTCAGTCAGTGTGAGTCTGTGGCTATTTATCAAGCAATTGGTTGGGCAATTGGCTTGACTGGATTTATTAAAAGTTTGAATATATACTGTATCGAAACCATGACTTGATTGAAGGAGGAATCATGACCACCGAACTTGTGCAAGCGATCGAAGAACTTAAAAATAAACTCGTCCAGATCAGGGAGTTTCTTTGACCTGGATGGGAAAGCAAAAAGGCTCGAAACGCTTGAAAAGCAGATTGCCAAAGACGGGTTCTGGGACAATCCCCAGGCAAACCAATCGATATTAAAAGAGCGTTCTTCAATCGCCGGTAGAATAGAAACCATTAATAAACTGGGTGACGACCTCGAAGAAGCCGAGCTGTTTCTGGAGATGGCCGTGGAGGAATCCGACGAGGGTACGCTTGTGGAGGTTTCCGATCAGCTCAAGGATTTGGAAATCCGCATCGACGATCAAACGCTTCAAATGATGTTGAGCGGTACAGACGATGCGAATAATGCCATCGTCTCCATCAATGCCGGTGCCGGTGGAACCGAGGCTCAGGATTGGGCCGACATGCTGTTTCGCATGTACCTGCGCTGGGTTGAGCGGCGTGGCTTTAAACCGGAGATAGTCGACCATCAGCCCGGCGAAGAAGCGGGTATCAAAAGTACCACCTTTACCGTCTCCGGCGAGAATGCCTTCGGTTATCTGAAAACGGAATCAGGCGTCCATCGCTTGGTGCGGATATCGCCGTTTAATGCTTCCGGAAAACGCCATACGTCTTTTGCTTCCGTATTTGTATATCCCGAGCTGGACGATGAAATCGTTATTGATGTGGACGAGAAAGATCTGCGCGTCGATGTATTCCGGGCCAGTGGTGCCGGAGGCCAGCATGTCAACAAAACCAGCAGCGCCGTTCGAATAACCCATATGCCGAGCGGCATCGTGGTCCAGTGTCAGCAGGAAAAATCCCAGCACCGCAACCGTGATCTGGCCATGAAGGTGTTAAAAGCCCGTCTTCATCAGCAGGAGAAACAAAAACAGGACGAAAAACTTCAGCAGCTTCATGACGGCAAGGACGATATCGCCTGGGGCAGTCAGATTCGATCGTATGTGCTACATCCCTATCAGATGGTCAAAGACCATCGTACAAAAACGGAAAAAGGCAATGTGAACGCTGTGCTGGACGGCGATCTGGATGCATTTATTGAGGCCATGTTGCTGTCGGGAAAAAATCGGTGAAGCCTGAAGATATTATTCGTGAATATTACGCCCCTGGCACGCTGCTTTACGATATCTACATGGATCATGCCGAGGCGGTCACCATTCGTGCCTTACGTGTGGCCGAAAAAGTGCCCCACATGTCGCCGGACTTCCCCTTTATCGAGCAGGCGGCCATGCTGCACGATATCGGCATTGTTTTTACCCGTTCCAAGAAAATAGGGTGTCAGGGCGAGGCACCCTATATCCGCCACGGTGTCTTGGGGCGCGATCTGTTGGACAAAAAAGGCTACCCCCGACACGGCCTGGTTTGCGAACGCCATGTCGGCGTGGGACTGAGCGGTACAGACATTCAAAATCAAAACCTCCCCTTGCCCCTGCGCGACATGCTTCCGATATCCATTGAAGAAAAGATCATCTGCTACGCCGACAAATTCTATTCTAAGAACAAAAACAATCGTCCCAAATCCGTTGATGCTGTACTTAAAGCCCTTCGGAAATATGGTCCGGATAAAGGCAATATTTTTTTAAATTGGGTTAAGCTGTTTGAAGACGACCTTTTAATGAAATCCTTGCTCACAGGGACAGACCGGATATGACACACAACTTGGCTATCTGCTGAAAGGTTACGAAACAACCACATTCATCGGAATCGGAAGAAGATCCGGGAAATCAGAATGAGAACTTATTTACTGATACCCATTGTGACAATACCACCGACAATCCCGCCTTTAAATGCAATGTCCTGCTCAATCTATTTTACGTCACCTATTTTACGTTACCAAAGGAGTAGGTCTTTTGCCGCTTTAAAACGAATCGTGGATACAATCGTCTACTCATATCATAACAAAATTTAATTTGTTATTAGCGTCCTTTCGTCCCCTTTTTATATCACGCTAATGGTCGAATACGGCTTTTATCGTGGCATTTGCGACAAATTGAGGGCCTAATCGCTCAATCGGGCCCGGTTGTGATATATCGTTTTTAAAATAAATAATCGGAGTACAACATGAAACAAGTGACGATTCTGGGCTTGAAGGACACATCTTCCACCATTATAACCGGTCCCCTGGACATCTTTTTTTATGCCGGCCGATTATGGAATGTGCTCTTTGATGAGCCCATGGTTCCTTATTTTGATGTTGAGATCGTGTCGGTTGACGGCGAGCCGATCACGTGCGTCGGAAATGTCGTGATTCAGGCCCATCGGGGTATTGCATCCGTGGGTGATACTGATTTAATCATCATTCCATCCGTCGTTAATATTGATGAGACCTTGTCCCGGGAAAAGGAGGTCGTTCCCTGGATAAAGAAAATGGTTGATCGTGGTGCCCATGTAGCTGCCATCTGTACGGGCACCGCTGTGCTGGCTGAAACCGGACTTTTAGATGGAAAAATCGCGACAACACACTGGGGCTATGCAGAGCTCTTTCGCCATCGCTATCCAAAAGTGCGCCTCAAACCGGAGCGCCTGATCACAGAGTCCGGAAATATCTTCACTGCCGGTGGATCGAACGCCTGTTTTGACATCGCGCTTTACCTGGTGCGTAAATACTGCGGTCTGGATATTGCCCGAAAACTTGCCAAAACCTTCTTGCATGATTTGGATCGTATATCCCAGGCACCGTGGATTGCATTTCAATACCAACGGTCCCATCAAGACCCAAAAATCCTTCAATCCCAAGAATTGCTTGAGGATCAATACGCCCAGACAATTAATCTTGATGATTTTTCCAGAGAATTGGGTATGAGCCGACGAACCTTTGAACGCCGGTTTAAATCGGCTACCGGAGATACCCCTCGTCACTATATCCAACGGCTGCGCGTAGAGGCTGCTAAACGAATGTTAGAAACCGGGAACCCAAGTTTTGATGAGGTTGCCTATTCGGTTGGATATGAAGACCGCTCCTTTTTTCGAAAAATCTTTACTCAAATAGCCGGCATCAATCCCAGAACTTATCGAGATAAGTGGCGCACCCCCATTGACTTTGCTTTACCTGCCAGCTGATCCCAGAACACCATAAAAAACACCAATTTGACGCATCCGCTCTCTTCTTTGGCGGTTATCCACCTTTAAGGTCAAGGCCCTTTTGCATACATTTCCATCAGCAAATGATCGTTTCCGGTCATTAAACAAAAACAGGGCGCAAGGGAAAAATCGTCTAATCGGTCGCTTTTTCCACAACCGCCGGAGAGGAGATGAAAATGAATCGAAGGATGTTTCTTGAATCAGCAGGTTTGTTATCCGCTACAGGTATTCTTATAGCCACCGGGTTTACCGAATCATCAGCAAATTCCGCTGCAAGTGGGGATCAATCCCCTTCTTTTGATCAAGCAGCACTTAAACAGCTTCAGGCGGTCATGGAGTACTCGGATGAACAATTTCAACACTTTCTTCAAAATCCTCGTAACCTGAAAATGCTATCACGCTTGGAAACATGCACCCGCACATCCATCGTCTTAAAGATTGTCAAGGCACATGGATGCATGGCCGGTCATAAAGTCGGCGAGAAGTTTATCTTCCCCACCAGCGGTGCCATGGACACCAGAAACAGTGCCGAAAAACTCTGCCCGTTTCTCATGCCGCCGATGACCCGCCTGGTGTGGATTGTTCAGGAACGTATCTGGGAAGGACTTGAGCCAATGCCGCTGTTTCATGTCGGACAATGTGATGATGTGGGTTATAATTGCGGCGGGCTGGGTCGGGTGATTATCGAAGCCCGTATTGAAAAAAGAGAGGCCACATCTGCCGGATAACGAATGGTTTGCCTTGGCTGAGTCTATTTGGTAATCTATTCAAACCGCTAAAAAAATAGTAGACCAATAAGCCAAAAACTAAAAAAGTGAGGCATCGATGTTCGATATTCAAAACTACGGCAGCTTCATCATAACGATTATCGTTTTTCAACTCATTCCCGGTGCGGGGACGATTACCATCCTGAATGCAACCGCCCGGAAGGGGGTCGGCAGCGGCATGAAAGCGGTTTTGGGAACCCTTAGCGGTGATATTATATATATGCTGTCCGCCGTAATGGGGTTGGCAGCAATTCTCGGTGCATATCCCGGCATATTGGCCAGTGCACAATGGATTGGGGCGGGCTACTTATGCTGGTTAGGTTGGAAACTGCTGCGCACGTCCGTAGCGGATAAGCCGAAGAATGGCGCCATCGAACCGGAGAGCTGGGCTTATTTTCGGCAGGCGCTTGCTGTGAGCCTTACCAACCCTAAAGTCATTGTCTTTTTTATGGCCTTTTTTCCGCTGTTCCTCAGTTCCGAGTCAACACCCATCACACTTATGACGCTAATGGCGCATGTTACGGCCATCAGTTTATTATATCAGACCGGGTTGGTATTGGTTGGCAATGCGGCCGCAAGGCGGCTGTCGCGGTGGCAATATGCCCAATGGGTTGCCACGCGGTTGGCCGGCGTAGCACTCATCGGTTTTGGCGTAAAATTGGCTGTCAACAATCGATGACCCGATAGACCATCGCTCAGGGCTCGCGAAAAAATAATTTCACATTTTATACGCCGATGCATCCCGTCTGGCGACGTTGTGAAAGCTCGGAATATCACGATATTCCAGCACTTTCACGCCTTGCCAGGCGGGCGCCTCAACGCCTAAAATTGTGAACTTATTTTTGCGCGAACCCTTAATTCGGAAGGCACAATCCCCACCTATCTGGCTAAAAGCTGAAACCATTCGGCCTTGGGCGAAAGAAGAAATCGTCATTTTTTCTCTTTACCGAATATCAATGCCTCGGGATGTGTCTCGAGATATTCGGTCAAAATACGCAAAGATCGCGCGGACTTAGATACTTCTTCCATGGCGGATTTAACGGTAGACTGAAGGTCGGAGTCGGAATCCAGCATTGATTGAGCCGATCTCAAGGTTTCCCTCGCCTGTTGGAGGGTGCTTAACATATCCGGGCTAAGGTTACCCTGAAGGCTGTCAACAAATACCAGCAGATCATCCAGCACGAGGTTGAGTTGGTTCAATGCCCGGGGGATCGCCGGGGATCCGGTTAATGTTTTTGCATTTTTTACTGTCGCTTTAAGATCATCGGCAATTTCGGTGATGGGCAGCTTCTCAAGCTTATCGATAATGCTCGCAATTTGGCTGGTGACGGCCTCGACGCTGCCCGGCAGGGTGGGCAAACGGGGATACGTCCCCTCCCATAGGATAGAAGCGGGTGAAGCATTGGGATGAATGTCGAATTCGACCAACTTCTGGCCGGTAAGGAGATTTCCACTTTCGAGCTGGGCCCTCAAGCCCTTGGCCACCAGCTGATTCATGATTGGTTTCAGGTCGTCGATACCGGCCAAAGACCGGTCCGTCAATACGCGCTCCGGCTCAATTTCAATTAAAACCGGTATATCAAACGTCACCGCCTCCTCATCAAAAGCCAGCTCTACATCGATCACTTTGCCGATGGGAATTCCTCGAAACTCCACCGGCGCACCGGGGATCAACCCACGCACGGAGCCGTTGAAGTATATGAGCCAGCGGGTTTTAAGGTTATAATGTTTGACTCGGCCGGCTTCCGCATCTTCGAATAGCGTAAAGACAGCATTCTCCCCGGCCCGTTCATCTGGAGGCGCATTCTCCGGAAGATTGAAGACGATACCACCCATAAGCAGGGTCGAGAGGGTTTCCGTTTTTAATTCGATGCCTTTTACGCTTAATGATAAATCAAACCCGCTTACATTCCAAAACCGTGTGTTTTTTAAAACATACTTATCGTAAGGCGCGCGTACAAAAATATTGAACCGGATGGTGCGGCCATTGGGGCCTAAATTGAAGGCAACCACTTCGCCGACCTGAATCTGGCGGTAGTAAACCGGCGACCCCACGTCCAGGGAGCTCCGTCGTTTAGCCATAAGGGTGAAATGGCGGCCGGGCATGCCCCTGGTGATAATGGGGGGGGTCTGTAATCCTATGAAATCATATACCGGTGGTCCCGAAGGCCCGGGATCCATGGCGATAAATGCGCCGGAAAAAAGGGTCGATAACCCCTTGACCTCGGTTGCCGCCACACGTGCGCGAACCACCCAAAAGCGTGTTTTTTCCGATAGCAATTCTTCGGCCTGCTTGTCCAGTTCAGCCCTAACGACAACATGTTTGCGATCGGAACTCAAAAGAATTTTATCTACTTTGCCGAGCTCAATATCCTTGTATCGAATTTTGGTTTTACCGGCCTCCAAGCCTTCGGCAGTTTCAAAGGAGATGGTGATGGTCGGTCCTTTTTCGGTGATACCCCGATAGGCCAGCCAGGCGCCTATTATCGCTGCCAGAAGAGGAATCACCCATACCAGCGATATTTTCGTTCTTGGCGTATGGATTACCGGCTCGGGTAAATCGCCGGGTAACGTATCTTTCGCGTTCTTTTCAGGCATTATGCGACTCCTGTACATCCCAGATCAGACGAGGATCAAAACTCATCGCCGCCAGCATGGTCATCACGACAACAATGGAAAAAAATATGGCCGCCGGACCGGCGTCGATATCCGCGACAGCCCCCAACTCGATCAGCGCCACCAAAATGGTGATCACATAAATATCGACCATAGACCAGCGCCCAACGGCCTCCGTAACCCGGTACAGCCGGGTGCGGTCCCGTGGCCGCCATTGGGACCGTCGTTGGACCGAGATCAATAGAAAGATCAAAATCATCAATTTCAGGAGGGGAATGAAAATGCTGGCAATGAAGATAATCAGGGCAATGGGCCACATGCCGGTTTTAAAAAAGTAGATAACGCCGCTGACAATCGTGTCCGATTGAACCGTTCCCAATTGCGACATGTGGCTGATAGGCAGCAGATTGGCGGGTAGGTAAAAAATTAAGGCCGCCAAGGTCAAGGCCCAGGTCCGTGCAATACTGTTTTGCTTACGGTAGTGAAGACGGGCGCCGCAACGCGGGCATTGGCCCAGCGGGCGGTCGTCCAACGTCGGCCGGCGGCATAATAAATGACAGCTCGAGCAACTGATGGTCGACCTTGGATGGGTCGCCGGCGAAAAATTGCTCATCGGTGATGTTCCCATTTTAACCACAGAAGGTGCGGATCGATACCGGCGGCAATCGCCGCCAATACGAAGATCAGGGCAAGCAGCGCATAAAGAGACAGACCGGGAATAATCTGCGCCATGCCGGCCAGTTTGACGATGGAGACAAGAATAGCGAGCATAAACACCTCCATCATGCTCCATGGCTGAAATTTTCGAACCAGACGAAAGATAAGCGGCATGTGCCGCGCCGGTTTTTTAAATTGTAACGGCAGGAAAATATAAATCAATCCTAACAACTGAACCAATGGTATCAGGAAAATCGTTAAAAACACCACCAAAGCAACGACCCTTTGATTCTGGGCGTAAAGGGATATGACGCCGGACAGCATCGTGGTTTGGCGAACCTCGGCTTCCAGTGCAAATGACAAAAAGGGAAAGGCGTTGGCGATAATAAACAGAATAAGCCCGGTAAAAGATAAGGCCAGGGTTCGTTCGATACTATTTTTTTTGGGTCGAATAAGAATCGCCCGGCACCGGGAGCATCTCGCCACATGGCCCGGCTGCACCATCGGAATCCGATGGATCAAATCGCAATCGTGGCAGGCAATGACGGGATAGTCATTCAAATCGGCAGGTGTACTTCCCTTCGGTCAATTTAGGTTAAACCACGGCACCATTTTCAAAGCGCCCCGGCCTCCCCGATCGTTTTATTCGAACGCAACCCGGCTTTGTTGCGAAGCACCCAGACGGCCAGGTAGATAATGGGCGTATCTAAAACGGCAATGGCAAACTTGATTACCCACTGCCCGAAGATCAGAGGGGCCACGGGCATCGTGCCGTAGAAGGCAATGGTGATAAAAAGAACCGAATCGATCAACTGGGATATGGCTGTCGACACGGTATTGCGCAGCCAGAGATGCCGGCCGCCGGTCCACCGTTTAAACAGGTGAAACGTATGAATATCATGAAACTGGCTGATCAGGTAGGCCGTAAACGAGGCGATGATGATCCGGGAGGTGCTCCCTAAAATTGATCCGAATGCCGCATCCTCTTTCCAGAAAGGGGCCGGCTGCCAGACAATCGCCGCCTGAACCAGAAACAAGACGGTAAGCAGGGCAATAAAACCACCCATGATGGTTTGCTGGGCCGTTTCTTTTCCCCACACCTCACTGATCACATCCGTACAAATAAAAGTGATGGAATAGGCCAGCACACCTGCCGGCACAAATATACCGAATACACCAATAATTTTATTAGCCAACACAGAAGAAATCGTCATGCTGCCGATAAAAATACTAATAATAACGATCAACGCTTTGTCGCTGTTTGAGGTAGATATCACGCTTTAATAATCCTGTATCAAATATAGACTAAAAAGGGTTTTTAAACGCTTCGATGATGCACATGTATGACAAAATAAAGATATGTTTAATAAATAAAAAAATCAACAGCATCAAACAGGCCGCACAGGGCAATCGCAAGTAAAAATCCATCAGGCATGGTTATTATTTGCGATTGTCCCGAGATTGTCCCGCACGGTAACCGTATTTGGGAATCTTCACAAAAGGGGTGAGGGTTATAGTGCATTGTTCACGTCCAACATTCAAAAAAACAATCTTTTTGCGTGGATTCCATCTGTAGGGGCGCCCCTTGTGGGTGCCTGGCGATCTTAACCTTCGTTTCTTCACATGACCGGGTAATAATTATACTTTTAAAATATTTTATAAATTTTCCGGGTAAATTTTATACGATCCAAGGTGGCCTCTATTGAAAAAATATCTTGAGTCAAGCTGGTAGTTAATAAATATTTTAATAAAATCAATATGATAACGATTATAAGTTTGTCGTTTGCGGATATGGCATACGGATTGCTCTTACCCTTTCTCAGATTGACGGTCAGATCACATATCATTCAAATTTATTGCAAAAAGGAGGTATTTCATCATGCGTACGTTAAAAATTGTGTTTATCGGACTCATTTCAATTGCTTTGTTGGGAATCGGCATCAATGCATTTGCCCACCGTGGAATGGGCTGGGGTGGTGGCTCGGATCAGCAGGGTTCGGGCTGGCATCATCGTGGCGGGTATGGTGCCGGTCCCAACGATTCGGTAAGCAAAGAGGAATACAAGCAGTTCGAAGAGAAAAGAGAGGCCTTTTTAAAAGAAACCCGGGAGATCAGAGCCAGTCTGGTTGAAAAAGAGCAGGCCTTACAGGGCGAATTGGCTAAAAGTGAGCCGGATGCCGCCAAAGCTTCCGGATTACAAAAGGAAATATCCGAGCTGCAATCCCAATTCGATCAAAAGCGTATCGATCACATGGTCGAGATGAGAAAGCTGAATCCCAAGGCCGGGCGTGGGTTTATGCGCGGCGGCTCGATGATGGGTAAAGGGCGCCGAGGCGGGGGAAATTGTTGGGAATAATGCTAAAGTCACTTTGATGGTTATCTTGATGGGACGGCAGTTCTAGGGTCGTCCCATTCTCTGTTAATATCTGTCGGATAGCACATCATACTCGGCAGGCGTCTATTATGGGTGCTTTAAAATGAAGATCCAAAATAGTGACCCAAATGGCAATCCACATGGTGATTCAGGCCGGTTCGATCGAAGACGGTTTTTGAAACTGGCCGGTTATGGCACCCTGGGCCTCATGGCAGGCGGGGTGATGCCGTTATCGGCCCGATCCGCATCGGGTCCAGACAACGCCCGCGGGCCTGAGGTGGGGTTTGAGCCTGATCTTGATATTACGATGCGATCACAACCGGATTCGTTAGCGCTTTTTCCGGGCAATGCAACCCAGGTATGGCGTTATCGTGCGGCGGTTAACAAGGGCGGCAAAAACCGCGTGGTCGATCTTCCCGGAAGTTATCTGGGCCCGATAATTAAAGTCCATCAAGGGTAAAAAGTACGGATTCGGTTTATCAATGACATTCCGGAAGAATCGATTATTCACTGGCACGGCCTTCACGTGCCGGCCATCATGGACGGACATCCGCGGTATGTCGTTTCCCAGGGGCAATCCTATCTATACGAATTCGAGGTTCAAAACCGGGCCGGCACCTATTGGTATCATCCCCACCCCCATGGGCGCACCGGGCCCCAGGTGTACGCCGGCTTGGCGGGCCTGTTCCTGGTATCGGATAAAGTAGAGCAGTAATGGATTAAACAAAAATAATTATCCGATTTTTCGTTTGCCGGAATCATCGTTTTCTGGCAGCATTACCGTATCATTAGCAGCACGATACGCTTTTTAACCCTCAAATGCCCTGAATTGATTATTTACAGCATGACACGTTTAAAACGGTTTCTTTTTTTCTCAATTTTACTCACCTTATTTTTCTTGTTTTTTATTGGTGGGCCGGACTATCAATCTCAGCGGTCTTACAAATCCTTCTGGAATTTGGGCCATATCCTCTTTTTTTCACTACTCCCGCTTCTTTTTACTTTTTTCAAGCGGATGTTAAACAACTACCGTCTCCAATGCCTTTTGGCTTTGGCGATACCGGTTATTCTGGGCGCTATCATCGAACTGTTGCAGTACGGGCTGCAACGAATACCGGATACCGGCGATTTATTTAGAAATATGATTGGCGGGCTGGCCGGTATATTCTTTTTGTTACCGCTCCGAAAAACAATCTCAGGAAATATTCTGCGCATAGGCCAAATCGGCGTCATTATTTTAGTTGGGTTTCAGGTTTACCCGGTTATTATTTCCTTTGTCGATGAATATATCGCCCGCAAACAATTTCCGGAACTTTCAAGTTTTGAAACCCCATACGAAATCAACCGTTGGTCCGGAGATGCCGATTTTAGTGTGGATGGAGAAATTAAAAAGACGGGCAAGGCTGCCCTGCGCGTGCATCTTACAACCGACCAATATTCGGGCGTGGGGTTACGCTATTTCCCAAACAACTGGGAGGGTTTCGGTAATTTTCAATTCTCAGTGTTCAATCCATCCTCCGAAAACATATCGCTCACTTGCCGTATTCACGATAAAAAACACACGGAACAAGATCAAAGGTATGAAGACCGGTTTAATCGAACCTTTTCGATATCCAGAGGATGGCATACTTTTACGGTTAGCCTTAAAGATATTGAACAGGCTCCCAAAGGCCGACTGATGAACATGCGGGAGATCCGCAATATACGTTTTTTCACTATCCGTTTACCGAATAGAAGCGTCGTCTATTTTGACGATTTAAAATTGACGGTTCCGTAGCCGCCCATATTTGCGTTGCGTTTTGTCCACCGGTCTAAAAGATATGAACGTCTCTCCTCATGGAATATTGGGCACGGCGGCGAAAAAAGTGCTAATTTTTGTCATCAAATACACCCTTCAATCGGTTTAACTCTGTCTCCGCATCTCCGATCATCTCGGTCATGATAACATCCAGGGGTTGAATACGGTCCGCTAAGCCCACCGATTGGCCTGCCATGAGAGACCCTTTGGTCACATCACCATCGACTACCGCGTCGCGCAAGGCACCGACCCAGAACCGCTCCACAGCATATTGAGCCTCCTGGCGATCAATCGCGCCCTGGTCAAGTTTATGCAGCAATTCCAATTGGAGCTTGCCGAATTCAATGACCCCCTCGTTTTTCAACGCCCGTACCGGAATAACCGGTAAGCGGCTGTCAAACTGGGGCGTGGCCATGGCATCACGGGCGCGGGCTTTGATGAAAGCTTCCTTGAAGGCTTTGTGGACTTGGCACTCTTCAGCCATGATAAATCGTGTTCCCATCTGGATACCGGCCGCGCCCATCATCATCAAGTGGGCCATCATACGTCCGGTGGCGATCCCACCGGCGATAAAAATAGGCACATCGTCCACATTAAACAGAATCTGCTGAATCAAAACGGATAGCGCCACAGGGCCGATATGCCCTCCGGCTTCGGAGCCTTCCAGGATCAGGGCATCGGCCCCCATCTCGATCAATTTGTGGGCCAGCGGTGCCGTGGGAGCAAAACAGATTGTACGAATACCAGCCTCCTTGGCCAGCTGAATTTCTCTTTTGCGCGGAATTCCTCCCGCAAAAACCGCAACCTTGCAGTCTGAACGGCAGACCATGTCGAGCTGGTCCCGATACACCGGCGCCAAGGTGATCAAATTAACGCCGAAAGGATGATCCGAGAGATCAAGCGTATCCCGAATCTGTTCCTGAAGGACCTCTACCGGCGCATTTCCACCGGCCAGTAAACCAAACCCTCCCGCTTCTCCAATAGCAGTGACAAGCTTGGGATCACTTACCCAGGTCATGGCGCCGCACATGATAGGGTAGCGACACTTCAAAAAGTTCGCACCTTTTTCCATAAACGTATCAATCAACATTAATGTCATCTCCTTTTCGAGTGGGTAGCGACCATAAAAACCGGGGCTGTTGATTTAATAGATAAATGTCGCTGATTGTTTAATTGAATATAGCGCTGCAGGCTTTGGTGATTTTTCATTTTCATACAATGTTCTTGACAATGAATCAAATAGCAAAATAGGATTAATTGTCAAACCATCAAACTGTTAGACAGTTCTCATATTTCGATTTAAATATTCAAGGTACCCAATGCCATTTCCCCACCGAAAAGTTAAGACCAACCGTATTTTCCAAGATGTCGTCGAACAAATCCAAAATGCCATTATATCCGGCGATTTAAAGCCGGGCGACATATTACCGTCGGAACTAAAATTAACGGAAATGTTTTCCACAAGCCGGGGAACCATCCGCGAAGCATTACGGGTTTTGGAGCAGAAGGGGTTGGTCGAAATCAAGACCGGCTCAAGCGGTGGTGCGATCATAAAAACCGTTGATACCGGTAAAATGGTTGAACTATTGGATCTCTTGGTCCGTTCCAAAATAATAACCATCGATCATTTGATGGAATTTCAAGGAGTTGTAGAGGGATTTGTGGCTGGGCGGGCCGCTGAAAAAGCGACACCCGAAGGGTGTCAAACGATGCAAGCATTGATATCTGAATTCCGGGGTCTAAGGGCCGAGAACCGCGCTGATTGGAAAGACGCCATTCGTTTGGATGTTCAACTTCATGTCGCCATCGCGGAGATTGTTGGAAATCCGCTTTTCACAGCTGTCGTGCAGATGATCCATGAAAACATCGTCGCAACGTATGAACGGCTTTTTCTTAAAGATGAAAGTTTTTTTGATGATAACGTTCAGGGCCTTTGCCAAATCGTTGAGGCCATCACGCAGGGACGGGCCGAGGATGCCAGGTCCTTATCACAACAACATGTTAGAAAATTAAACCGTTATATGGAAAAAAGACCTGAACAAACGGACGAACCGATGAATAAATTTCGATTTAATCCGGCATCAGTCGCTGAAAAAATAGTGCACGGATCTGAAAGACCGGGGTATCCCAATGAAACGGTCGGTCCTGACGCGATTCAAAACTGGATTCGATTTATGCAAAATAAGGATATCCAGCGTGTGTGCTGCCTCATCACGAAGGACCAGCTGGGCTATTACAGCGAAGACCTTCTCGGTTCTTACAAGCAGGCATTTGGAAACGACAACGTGTGCTGGGCGCCTGTTGAGGACTATAGTCTGGTCGACACCCATACGTTGAAAGAGAAGATACTCCCTTTTCTTAAGGATTCGGAAAAAAAAGAGATGCCGGTCGTCGTACATTGCTCGGGTGGTATCGGCCGAACCGGTCACATCCTTGCCGCATGGATGCGTTTCGGGAGACACTTTGAGATAGAACAAGCTTTGATCGAGGTAAAAAAGATGGACCGAAATCCTTATGAGGCTGTTGAGTCCGGTCATGTGACTTTGGACCAACTACATTCTCTTCTTATGACCCTGTAAGAAACGTGTAAGTGGAATTTTCCAGACCCAACTAACCCTGCAAATAAGATGGGCTTGGCATGGCTCTACCGTTCTAAATGGTTATCTGCGCATGAGTTGGCTATCAACCAAAGAAAAACGTTCATTCGCGATCCAACTATCAATGGCCGCTATCCTTGTGGTTGTTTCGTATATCATCGTGCAAAATATTCGCGAGAATCTTGCCGATGTTGGGATCCGACTCGGTTTCGGGTTTTTAGACGGAGAGGCGGGGTTCGATGTCAATGAATCTTTGATCTCCTATGCGGCCACCGACAGTTACCGTCGTGTGTTGCTGGTCGGTTTTCTCAATACCCTGGAACTGTCCATTTTAAATATCGCGGACTGGTTCGGGAATCGAAAGATGGACTATAAGGTCGAGAACATTGGCGACAAATCTGCCCGCATTCAGGCTTTCTACGCTGGCAAATGCGATGTTTTGGCAAGTGACTATACGGCGCTTTTGTCTGATCGTCAGCTTGCTCCCAATCCGGGAAATTATACCATTTTACCCGACATCATTTCCAACGAGCCCTTAACCCTGGTAAGCCAACCTGATCAGGAACTGGAATCGATCCTATTTTGGGGGTTCCAGGTCATGCTCACTGCAGAACAGCACGGCCTCAATTCAAAAAATATTGATACCCGGCTAAAGCGATCTTGCCAGCCAGCCAAAAGCGGTTAAACGGCTCCTGGATGAAAAAGGGGCCGCCGGCGACATGGCCGAGAAGCTGCAAATCCCAAAAAACTGGGCCTATCAGATAATTAAGCAGGTAGGTAATTATGGCGAGGTGTTCGAAAAACATCTTGGCGAGGATACACCGTTCAAGCTTGTACGCAAAGGAACACCGAACGATTTAAGTTCTAACGCAGGCCCTTAGGCCATAACGGTTCCTGTCGATTGCTATAACAAATCAAGCATGCCCCTACGACTGAGTATGGGCATGTTTGATTCTTCAAACATTCTTCGCTGTTTACTATTCAAAGAACAAATGGTATAAATCGATTCATTTCAGAGCTAAATATACAGATACGTGGCTTGCTCTCTTTCCTCATCTGATAATACATGCCCTTTCCTTTTCCGCAATACCACAAAATGAACTGAAGCGCATGAAAACTGATTTAAAATCATATTTCGAGCGCTTTAAATTAGGTCGGATAAATAGGAATCTATTATGGAACCCATTAAATGGCAGAAAAAATACTCGGTCGGTATTCCTGAAATCGATTTTCAGCATCAGTTTTTCTTTTTACTCATTGAGCGATTGGAATCCCTGATTAACAAAGGTTGTGATAAACTACATATATCAAACCTGATGAACGAACTGGCCCAGTACGCCGTTTTCCATTTTACCAGCGAAGAAAACCGAATGCTCATAACCAAGTATGAGAATATTTATTTACATAAGATGAGTCATATTGATCTGATTCAGAAATTGAATGTCGTCAAGGCCCGATATGATTATTTCGGAACCGGTATTGATACTATTGTTCCTTTTTTGACCGATTGGGTAGTGAATCATACGATATCGGAAGACCTAAAACTGGCACAACACATGCGACAATTGGACGATTGGGATGCCATGTGCAAGGAAACGCATGGCACTTAAATGTATCCCCATTCGGGCTGACTGATCGTGCTAACTGAAAATTAAAGCCACCATAAAAATATTTTTAACAATAAAACCCTTCCCCATAAGCTTTTCACAACCTTGACGGTTCGATCACTAAAAAACGAATTGGAATATCTTGACTTGGGTGGTTACCCTGACTATACTGCTAATTGCTATTCTGTAAACTATCCTGATTGTATTACACATGGAATTATCCAAACGTGATCTCATCGATCAAGAAGAAATCCTGAACTTATTGAAACAGAAGGAGAAAAACAGTGAAAAATCGTTTGATTTGGTCCATAGGCCTTTGTTTTTTTATTCTCAGCTTCACCCAAACTGCGTTTGCGGCAACCGTTTTGCACCAATTGGGTGTTAGCCCCTTTGCCGTACCACCGTTAAAAACAGTTGCAGATCTTAAAAAAGTGGTCGCTGAAAATCCGGCCGAAATCCGTAAAGGGTTTGAAAAGGCCGGGTATGCCGGTCTCTTCCCAGCCTTTAGCGAGCAGTTTCCCACAGCGGATATCAAAAAAATCAAAGTGAACGAAGGTGAAAAGATGCTCTGGATGCTTTTCCGCAAATTCGGGAAAGGTCCGGTGCGCGTAGCCAAGGATGTCACCTGGGCTGGAAAAGAGCCTTTTGATGCGTTTCAGTTTTATGTGGACCAGGGCGGCAAGCGATATGATATCGTTGTCCCTTTGATTTGCGTCAATTTTGCTGTTCGCTCGATTACGCCCATTCCCATTCCCAAAGCCGTTGCACCGCCTCCGGCACCCAAGGTCAATCAAGCCCCGGTGTGTATCGCAACAGTCTCTTCCGACAACGCCAAGTGCGGCGAGACGATTACGATAGACGGAAGCGGCTCCACCGATGCTGACGGCCAAATAGCGGCCATGACCGTCGCGGTGATGGATGCGCAGGGTAATACGGTTGCCGAACATAAGATTGATCAGGCGCCGTTTATTTACGAGTTGGAAGTTCCCTGTGACGGCACGTACACCGTCAAAACAACCGTGACGGACGACAAGGGAAAATCCGCCACCGGTCCCAATTGTGAAAGTACGGTTGGCGTTGCCGCCAAAAAGAGCCGTCTACGTCCTGTGGCGACCCTGGGGTTTCTGCGTATGTGGGACCCAGCCAATTTTGCGCCGATCCGCGGCGGGCTGGAATATCGTCTCACCGACAACCTCTCTCTGCTGGGAATGGTTGGGTTCAACTACCATATCGACGGTAGCCATGGAGATAACGCCATGTCGGCCGATTTATTGCTGCACTACTGGATTTCCCGCTTCTTTGTCGGCGCCGGTGTCGGGTACTGGGAGATGGATGATGATAGTAACGACAAAGACGAAGTGGATGGCGGCCATGCCGATCTCATCGCCCAAACGGGTGTGATGGTCTATGGCGACCCAGACGCCTTTAACGTCTCACTCTTTATTGAAGGCCGCAAGTGGACCGATGTGAGTGACCTTGATCTTGCCGGTCGTTTAGGTGCTGGAATTCTGTTCCGGTTCTAAAACCTCACCCTTATTGATGACAACCGGGGTGCCGATTCAATGACGGCACCCCGGTTTTTATACACGCCGGTGTTCACATACGGTCTTGCCGCTAAAATCGATGACCGCATCGGCACTCATGGTCACACATCTCTCCGAAGGTACTCTTCCTGTTTTTCGGTAAGCGGACCGAAGTTCTTGCTAACGATCAACTCGGTAAACCCAATGATATGATTGAGTGGGGTGCGCAATTCGTGGCTCATGTTGGCCAAAAACTCACTTTTGGCCTGGTTGGCTTCTTCAGCCTCCACTTTGGCTAATCGCAGGGTCTCGGCACGGCGTCTTTCAGTGATGTCGCGCGTAACACCCAATAGCGCAACAGGTTTCCCTTTTTTGTCGCGACGAAAGCCCATGATCACCTCCGTCCAGACTTTGGTTTGGTGTTTACGCAAGTGCTCCAATTCCATGGTAATGGATTAGTCGGTGCCGTCGATACCGGCCGCCTCACGTGCCAGCTGGGCATCTATCTCCGACTGGACCATCATGCGGGAACGAGGCACCATGATTTGATCCAGCGAGAGCCCGAGCGCCTCTTCCGTGGAGTAAAAACCTTATTCGGTTCAGAACGAAAACTTGCATCATTTCCCTGTCCAAATCACATTATATAGCCATTATCGGCGATTAAAGAAAAAACTTTATACTTGACACACGGCTCTTTGTGCGGTTGTAAATGAAAATCCGAACGCTCACATTGCATTGGATAAAATGGATGTTTTCGACACGATCCCATTTTTAGTCGCTGCAGCAACGATCCTATAGTCTCGGGAAGCATCTTTCAAAGTGACGGATACTTTAAAACATATTCCCCAAAAAGGCCGGCCTCACGAAGAAATTTTAGAGGATATGCGATCCTTCGGCCGGTCGGATCCGGATTATAAAAACGGCCGTACCTGGAGCCTCGTATATTATCTTGGAGAAGAATATACTCGGTTTTTAAAAAAAGCCCATGGATTATATTTTTCCGCCAATGGGTTAAATCCCATGGCGTTCAGAAGTTTGAAGCGATTTGAGTCTGAGGTTGTTCGCATGACGGCGACGCTACTGAACGGCGATGACAAAGTCTGCGGCACTATGACCAACGGTGGGACGGAAAGCTGTCTACTGGCCGTTAAAACTTACCGTGATCTGGCGAAGGCTAAAAAGACTCTGGCAGGAAAGCCTGAAATGATCCTGCCGGCGTCGGCCCATGTCGCGTGGGAAAAGGGCGCCGAATACTTCGGCGTCACGGTTGTCCATGCGCCGCTAGATAAGGCGTATCGCGTAGACCTGGGCGCGGTTAAAAAACAGATCAACCGTCGCACCATTATGATCCTGGGCTCCGCTCCCCAGTATCCCCATGGTATGATAGATCCCATCGAAGAGCTTGGCACGCTCGCCCAAAAATACCATATCCCGCTTCATGTGGATGCCTGTGTGGGTGGGTATCTTCTGCCATTTGTTGAAAAACTCGGATTTCCCGTACCGCCATTCGACTTTCGCGTACCGGGTGTTACCTCTATCTCGGCTGACACCCACAAGTATGGTTATGCCGCCAAAGGTGCCTCTACGATTCTTTATCGTAATGTTGATTATCTGAAACACCAGCTCTTTGTCTACGAAAACTGGCCCGGCGGCATTTTCGGATCACCCGGACTCCTCGGAACCCGCCCGGGGGGAAGCATTGCAGCGGCCTGGGCGGCCATGCAAGCCTTGGGTGAATCGGGATATCTGGCAAACGCCCGGGTCATCATGGAAACCACGCATCGTCTGATGGACGGAATCAATCAGATTGACGGCCTGGAAGTACTCGGCAATCCGCCCATGAGCCTTTTCGCTTTTCGCTCCAATGACCGTCGGGTTAATATATATGCTGTCGGTGACTACATGGAAGCAAACGGCTGGCATATGGATCGCCAGCAGAAACCGGAATGCCTGCATGCCATGGTTACTCCGCTTCACGCTAACGTCGTTAATCACTACCTGTCCGATCTAGACGACGCGGTGAACCATGTTCGCCAAAATCCGGAATTGGCGGTCCAAGGTGCCGCTGCCATGTACGGAATGATCGCTCATGTACCGCTGCGAAGCATGATCCGTAAAGAGGTCACGAAAATGATGCTGGAAATGTACGGCCCTGACGGCCACATCCCGGACCTGGCCGGCAACGGACAATTCGAATCGACGGATGGTCCAGCCCAGCTAAAAACCAATTGGGCGACCCGTGCCGCAAGGGCCTATCTTAAGTTAAAACAAAAATTACGCTTTTGATACCAATCCGTAGGTTAAGCTTATAATTGTCCGGCTTGTCGCGTATAAGGAGTCGCTATGATCATCCTGACCGTCGCCTTCTACTTATTGTTTCCGGTACTGGCCATCGACCTGTGTCGACGCTACCCGGCCGTTGAAAAAGTAGGGGCGGTCATTATCTGCTATATTGCCGGTATCCTGATCGGCAACATCGGGCTCTTAGGCCCAAACAGTACCCAGGTCCTTGACCTTCTGACAACCATAACGATCCCCATCGCTCTGCCGCTTCTCCTTTTTTCACTCGACATTCGGCAGTGGTTTCGCCTGGCGGGTAAAACAATGGTCTCACTCGGCTTAATCATAGTTGCCGTTACATTAATGGCGGCAGCTTGTAGCTTGCTGTTCAGTGAACACGTTGACGACGCCTGGAAAGTGTCAGGACTGATGATCGGGGTTTACACGGGCGGCACGCCCAATCTGGCCGCAATCAAAACGGCCCTTGCCGTGGACCCGAGCATGTATCTGGCGATCCACACCGCCGATGTTGCTGTGAGTGCTGTCTACATATTGTTTGCTATTACGGTGGCTCGAAAATTCTTCCTATATTTCCTACCTCCCTTCGCAGCTTCTGCCTCTATCCCTGATAATCATCATCTCCAAGATTTGAACGATTATGCCGGGATTTTCAGCCGGCCGATCATCATCGGTCTGCTAAAGGCGCTTGGTTTATCCACCGCTATTTTTATCATCGGGGGCGGGCTTGCCCTGGTGCTACCGGTATCCATTTCCATGGCTGCTGCCATACTGGTCATCACAACCCTGGGAATTGTCGCGGCGCTGTTTCGTCGAATCCGTCAAATACCGATGACCTTTCAACTGGGACAATATTTCATTTTGATCTTTTGCCTGGCCGTTTCCTCCATGGCCAATTTAAACCGACTGATCTACACGGCGCCCGTCATTTTAATGTGGGTAACCATCATGGTGTTTGGGACCATGTTGCTTCACATGCTTCTGGCCATAGTGTTCAAAATCGATGCTGATACTGTTCTGATCACTTCGGTCGCGGCCATCTGTTCACCACCCTTTGTCCCCATGGTGGCCGGCAACCTCAAAAACCGGGAAATCATTGTGTCCGGCCTGACCACCGGCATAATCGGCTATGCCGTCGGTAATTATCTGGGCGTGTTTGGTGCATATCTGTTTCGCGGCCTATAGGCGATATCCCCTGAAATGAAATATTTTGGTTTGATATCGTCAAGATAGGAATTATCTTGCGATAGGTCGTGAGATCCCTTAAATGGTGTTTTGACGGATCGATCAATATTGGCAAACGTTGGATTTCGTTTCATAATGAAGAGATTGCCGGTGTGAGAAATCTTCAGGAGCTCAGATGCAGCCAAAAGTAGTTTTAAATATATAAATGACAATACCCCCTGATTTAGCCCAAGGGCTTGCTGAAGAAGAAAAAAGAAAATGGTCCGAATTTTGTCGAGCAGCGGGTAAGGCCGGTTCTACCGTACCCGACGACGAGACCTTTGTAACGGACGTGAAACGCGTCTTCTTGTTCAGTGATTTTATTGCCCGAAGTTCTACCCGGCGGCCTGAACTTCTGGTAGAACTTTTTCATAGTGGCGACCTGAAGCACCCCTGGCCTGCCGATCATTGGGCGGGTCACTTGAATTCCACCTTGGCCGATGTCAAAGACGAGGCGATCCTGATGGAACGTCTGCGTCGATTCCGTTCCCGGGAGATGGTGCGCATCGCCTGGCGGGATTTGTGCGGATGGGCCTCGGCCGCAGAGGTGATGGCGGAGCTGTCGTTATTGGCAGACGTTGTTTTGGACGCTTCGCTGACGATACTTTCAAAATGGCAGGTGGCCCGTTTTGGCCAACCCATTGCTACCGGGGCTACCGGCGATCGGCGGCAGCATCTGGTCATCCTCGGAATGGGCAAACTGGGCGCTGAAGAATTGAACTTTTCATCCGATGTTGACCTTGTCTTTGCCTATCCTGCGGCCGGCGCGGCTTCCGAAAAAACAACAAATGACGAATTCTTCACTCGGCTTGGCCGGCAGCTGATTCGGGTGATTCACACACCGACATCCGATGGACGCGTGTTTCGAGTCGATATGGATCTTAGACCCTTTGGCAGTAACGGGCCACTGGTCATGCATTTTGATGCCATGGAAGATTATTTTGTCAGCCAGGGAAGGGAGTGGGAGCGCTATGCCTGGATCAAGGCTCGGCCCGTAGCAGGAGATAAAGATGCCGGATACAACTGGCTGAAACGGCTAAAACCTTTTGTTTACCGGCGGTATCTGGACTATGGCGTTTATGAATCGCTACGCGAGATGAAGGTCGGCATTGCTGCCGACGTCAAACGAAAAGGCGTTCTGGACAACATTAAGCTCGGACCGGGAGGTATTCGGGAAATCGAATTTTTCGGTCAGGTATTTCAATTACTACGTGGCGGTGTCATGCCGACACTTCAAAAACGGCCGATTTTAGCTGTGTTGAACGGACTGGCCGTAGAGAAAATCATTCCTGCTTCGGCGGGCCAGGCACTTTCCAAAGCCTACCTATTTTTTCGTCAGGTTGAAAATCGCCTTCAGATACGCAACGACCAACAAACCCATTTGCTACCCACCGATGACGTTGAATGGCAGCGGCTGAGCCTTTCCATGGGATATGATAATGTCACGCATTTTCGACAGATTCTGGATCAACACCGAGAAACGGTTCAATCGCACTTTGAAGCGCTACTCGAGCCGGATCGGAAGCAGACCCCTGCCCGAAGCGGAGCTTGCAATACCAAGGCCTTGAAACAATTGTGGCGTCATATTGAGGCCGAAAGTGCCGACGATGAGTCTCTCCAGGCCCTGAAAGGATGCGGGTTTCGTGACCCTTCACATGTTATCCGCCTGCTAAAACACCTCACGGCACTTTCGGCGACACACGCCCTGAGCCGTGAAGGCCGCAACCGTCTCGATCGCTTAATGCCGCCCGTTTTAAAAGCAACCGGCGCGACCAAACAACCTGAAGAGGTGTTGAGTCGCATACTCGACCTCATCGCCACCATTGAAACCCGCTCGGTTTACCTGGCTATGTTGTTGGAAAACCCTGAAGGTATCGATTTATTGGTGCGTCTGGCTGAGGCAAGCCCGATGATTGTCAGCCTTTTAGCCAAACACCCGGTCCTCTTGGACGAATTGCTGGATCCCCGGCTGCTATACAGGCCGCCCCAACGCTTGGAGATGGAAAGAGATATCGAACATCGACTGGCAGCCATCCCTGCAGACGATCTCGAATTTCAAATTGAAACCTTATGCGTGTTCAAACAGGTCAACACGCTGCGGGTTGCCGCCGCCGATGTGACCGGCAATCTTCCCCTGATGAATGTCAGTGACCGTTTAACCGATATCGCCGAAGTCATATTGAATAGGGTTGTCGCTCTTGCCTGGGATCACCTGCTGGCCCGACATGGAAGCCCGGTTTGTGTTCTGGAGAATGCACCTCTGAAACGTGGGTTTGCCGTTATCGCCTATGGCAAACTTGGGGGCCTGGAGTTGAGCTACAGTTCTGACCTTGACCTGGTCTTTTTACATGCCGGCTGTGGCGGTCAACCTACCGACGGTAAACGGTCCATCGATTCGCCCCAATTTTTTGCGCGATTAGGCCAGCGCGTCATCCATTTGCTCTCGACACGCACCAGCGCCGGTATGCTTTATGACATTGATATGCGCCTTCGACCCGACGGCAGTGGGGGAATTTTAGTAACCCACATCGATCAGTTCAACGTCTACCAGCTGAATACAGCCAGAATCTGGGAGCACCAGGCTTTAATCAAAGCCCGTCCCGTCATTGGGGACTCTCTGTTGATCGAACGGTTTAACAGAATACGCCAAACGGTTCTGCAGACGCCACGTGACCCGGCTACTTTGAGAGATGAAGTCAGTAAAATGGCTGAAAAGTTGCGGGCGGAACACGGTAGCGAGGCGGCCGACACTTTTGACCTGAAATTCGATCCCGGTGGCATAGTGGATATCGAATTTCTCGTTCAGTACCTGGTCCTCAATTTATCATCGACCCATTCAGACCTTGTCGATTGGACGGATAATGTCCGTTTGATTCAAACCCTCATCGAAACCGGTATCATTGCCGATCGCCAGGGGTACCTCCTCAAACAGGCCTATCTCAGTTACCGTCTGACAGCCCACCGCCTGGCCCTTCAGGAGAAGCCGATTAAAATCGACACCACCCGTTTTCAAAATCGACGACGGGCCGTGATTGAAATGTGGCACCGATTTTTATCTCCACCCGAGCCCAGTTTACCCGAATAAAGCTTTTCGTTTAATGTCCAGTCTGAATTTTTGTGGCTATTTATAGATTTCTAAGGGATAAGTTTTTACCAAATTTGTAAGAAGCGAAAAAAATCACAATCTATACAATTTTGTTATATAAAGAAGGCAAAATATACAAAAATGTTCATTTTGGTTAGGCCAAATGAAATCTCTGGTTCTACTTATCTATCTGTATTAAAAAGAAAAATAATAATTATACACCCAATGGCACACATCTTGGATAGTTATTAGATAGCTATTGTCATTCACCGAAAGGTCAGCAAAAAGAGATGAGCCGGAACACCATACGAAATATGAATACGGTAAATATAAAACTTCGGGAAAAACGTCAGGCCCTGATTGAGGCCTTATCCGACGGACAATCATCCGATTTTATCCTTGCCCATGCGCGGGTATTTGACAACTATTTTCAGGAGCAATATGCGGGCAGCATTGTGGGCCCAAAAATTAAACCCACACGCAACCCCTGGGCTATTGTTGCCCTCGGTGGTTATGGTCGCCAGGAGCAATGTCTGCATTCCGATATCGATCTGCTTTTTTTATTTGATAAGCGCGTCCCTAAAATCGCTGCCGATTTGGTGGAAGAGATCCTTTTCCCCCTTTGGGATCTTGGCATCGATGTGGGGCACGCCACCCGCTCGTTAAATGATTGCATCGATGAGGCCGAAGCGGACCTGGAAAATCTCACGGCCATGCTGGATGCCCGCTTTATCTGCGGAATGGCACCCCTTTTCACTCAATTGGAAACAACCTTACGGGGTCGCCTTTTGGCCAAACGTGCCGACCGGGTCGTTTCCGAGCTGGTGGCGATCAACCGCCGCCGCCATAAACGTTTCGGTGACTCTGCCAATCTTTTGCAACCCAACTTGAAAGAAGGGCATGGGGGATTAAGAGATTATCATACTCTTTTATGGATCGCCCGGGTTACCAAGGGTGTCAAAACCCGCCGGGATCTGGAGTATCTCGGTTGCCTATCACACAATGAATTCAGGCTGCTCGAAGACGCGCTGAGATTTATCTGGCGCGTGCGCAACGACCTGCACCTTTTGGCAGGCCGAAAGTGCGATCAGCTCTATTTCGAATACCAGGAAAAGCTGTCTCATAGCACTGGCTTTACTGCAGGGAATGGCCAGCAACCGGTGGAGCGATTTTTAGGCAAACTTCACAGTAAAATGGCTTGGCTGAAATATTTGGGGGAGATGTTCTTATACGAACATGACCACAATAGGTCCGCCAGCCGGCTCAGTGGCGCGGGAAAGCAGCCGAAACATTCGGGGCTCGTGGTTCAAAAAGAGATGCTCAATTTTCGCTCCGCGAAAGACATCGTGGCCGATCCACACCTGTTAATTCGGATTTTTCTTGAAAGTGCCCGCTCGAGTCGCCCCCTGACCCCTGAGGCCAGACGACTCGTTATGGATTTTTTACATTTGGTGAATACACCCTTCAGGCGTTCGCCTGCAGTGATTGAGGCCTTCGAGCGTATTTTAGTTACGCCGTCGGTTCGATTCAATGTGCTGAACGAGATGCTGGATACCGGGATTTTAATCAAATTTTTACCCGAGTTTAAACATATCCATAATCGCATTCTTTACAACGCCTACCATATTTACCCGGTAGACCGGCATTCCCTGCGAGTGGTGCGCGCATTAAAAAGTTTCGGGACCCCTGAGGATACCGCCGAATGTCGGCTATGCGCCAACCTTTACAAAGAAACCACCGCCAAAAAGCTATTGTGCTGGGCAGCCTTGCTCCATGATGTGGCCAAGGGCCATCCGGCCGGGGGGCATCACGCCGAGAAGGGGGCTGTCATCGCGCATGATCTGTTGACACGAAGGGGGATGCCCCCCAAAAGTGTGAATACGGTCTCTTTTCTCATCCGGGAGCATCTTTTCCTCGTCCACGCCGCCTTACGACGCGATATTCAGGATGAAGAAACGGCCATTTTCTGTGCCCGTCATATCAAGACGCTCCCGCGTCTCAAGATGCTATATCTATTGAGTGTCGCTGACTCGGTGGCCACCGGCCCCAAAGCCTGGAATGGATGGACGGCGGCTTTGCTGCAAGACCTGTTTTTAAAAACAGCCAACATGCTCGAAAAAGGGGAGCTGGCGTCAGGGCAGGCGGAGCGGGTCCTTGAAAGAAAAAAGGCGAAGGTGTTTTCTACCGCGTCCGCCGATACCAACCATCGCGATATTGAAGCCATATTTGGAGCGATGTCTCCACGATACCTTCACTATATACCAGCGAAGGCCATGTTAGCGCACATCGATTTATACCAAACCCTGGGCCGACAACCTTATGTTTGGGAAATTGCATCGGCGGCAACCAAAGATACCCGTACGATAACTATATGTACCCATGATCGGCCGGGGCTTTTCTCTAAAATCGCCGGGGTGTTCACCCTAAACCGCATCGACATTTTGAATGCCCAAATTTACACCTGGCGCAACAATATCGCTCTGGATATTTTCGAGGTCACCGCCCCGCCCGATCCTATTTTTGAAAAAGACCAATGGGAAAAAACCGGCCGCGATTTTGAGTTGGCTTTAGCTGATCAGCTCGATTTACACCCGGCTATAAAGAAGAAGTTGGCCGTATATCAAGCTGAACGAATTCCCGGAGACGTAAACGCACCGTGTGTCAGAATCGATAATTCGACTTCGAGTTACTTTACCATCATCGAAATATTTGCCAATGATTTCCCCGGACTTTTGTTCAAGGTGACAGACGCTCTCTTTCGGTGCCGGCTGGATATCTGGGTGGCCAAAATCGCTACCAATGTTGATCAGGTCGTTGATATCTTTTACGTTCGCGATCTTAACGGCAATAAGATTGACACACCAAAGACGGAAACAACCATTAAGCAAGCGCTGATCAGGTCTCTGGTTAGCGCCGGTGATTCAATATAACCATTAAAAGTGACGAGGACTAAACCAAAATGAGACTAAAAACAAAAACATTAACGCTTGGCTTTTCTCTCTTGCCCCTTTCAAGGGCTTTTGCCGAAGAGAGCGCCCTGAATTCAGGTGACACTTCCTGGATGATCGTATCCACCGCATTGGTGATGATGATGACCCCTGCCGGATTGGCATTGTTTTACGGGGGTATGTCCAGATATAAAAATTTGCTGAATACTTTCGCGATGACGTTTACCGCATATTGTCTGGCCAGTGTGATTTGGGTAATGTGGGGGTATAGCCTCGCTTTTGGAACGGATAAGGCTGGCATCATTGGGGGACTGGATTATCTGTTTATGGCCGGGATTGGTGTAAATGACCTTTCCGGTACCATTCCGACGCTAATTTTCGCGCTCTTTCAGATGACCTTCGCCGCCATCACCGTGGCCTTGGTGCTTGGGTCCATTGTGGATCGAATGAAATTTTCCGCTTGGATTGTCTTCACGATTTTATGGGTCACCGTAGTGTATTGCCCGATTGCTCACTGGGTCTGGGGGGGCGGTTGGATGGGAGACATGGGCGCCCTCGACTTCGCCGGCGGGAACGTGGTCCATATCAACGCCGGAGTGGCAGGTTTGGTCCTTTGTCTGACGCTGGGCAAACGGATCGGATATGGTAAGGAGGCCATGTTTCCATCGAGTATTTCCCTTACAGCTTTGGGGGCAGCCCTTTTATGGTTCGGTTGGTTCGGCTTTAACGCGGGTAGTCAACTGGCTGCTGACGGGGTCGCAAGTTCGGCTTTTCTGGTGACCAATACATCGGCTGCCGTGGGGGCCCTGACCTGGATGCTGGTCGAATGGAGAACAAGCCAAAAGCCAACCGTCCTGGGAATTGCGTCCGGGGTTGTCGCCGGACTGGTGGCTATAACCCCAGCAGCGGGATTCGTCAATCTTTCGGGGGCGTTGATCATTGGCGTTGGTGCCGGTATTCTCGGGTTCTATGGTGTGACTTTTTTGAAGAAAAAAGCCGGTTATGACGATTCTTTGGATGCTTTCGGTGTCCATGGCATTTGCGGTATCTGGGGCGCTTTGGCTACCGGCTTTTTCGCCGATCCGAGAATCACGCAGGGGGCTGCCGGGCTTTTTTACGGCAATCCGAAGCAGGTTTGGATACAATTCGTTTCAATTATCGCCACGGCGCTCTTCACCGCCATAGGTACTTTGTGTGTCCTGGCGGCGACCAAAGCTATTACCCGGGGTATCCGCGTGACGGCTGAAAACGAGATCGAAGGTCTCGATAGTGCGATCCACGGTGAAAGGGCTTTTGAAATATCATAAATCATTATAAAATGCATTGAACCCACTTTTGACCCATTTAATCCGAGGAGGAGATAGTACATGAAGAAGATTGAAGCGATCATCAAGCCATTTAAATTAGATGATGTTAAGGAGGCCTTAAACGAGGTTAACATTCAAGGGATGACCATCTCTGAGGTCAAGGGACACGGTCGGCAGAAAGGCCATACGGAGATTTACCGTGGGGCTGAATACGTGGTTGATTTTATCCCGAAGGTTAAGATCGAAGTGGTTGTCCCTGATGACATTGTCGACATGGTGCTTGAGAAGATCCAGGAAGCCGCGCGTACAGGCAAGCTGGGAGACGGTAAGATCTTTGTTTTTGCCGTCGAACAGGCCATCCGCGTCAGGACCGGAGAGCGTGGCGAGGACGCCATTTAAGCGTCCGTAACACTTTTGGCATGAGCTAAAACCGTTTTGGTTTAGATCATCAATAAAAAACTAATTTTAATGAAAGGGGATACCGACTATGACACCGGCAGATGCATTAAAACTGGCAAAAGAGAACGATGTACGTGTGGTGGATATTCGATTTATCGATTTTCCGGGCGTGTGGCAACACTTCAGCGTCCCCATAGGTGAGTTGGATGAGGCAAGCTTTGAGGACGGCTTTGGCTTTGATGCATCGAGTATCCGAGGATGGCAACCAATTCACGCCAGCGATATGCTGGTGGTTCCCGATGCGGCCACTGCCAAGATGGATCCTTTTTTCAAAGCACCCACCTTGGTTCTTATCGGCGATATCATGGACCCGATCACCCGTGAGCCCTATTCCCGCGATCCAAGGCATATTGCCAAAAAAGCGGAGAACTATCTGAAAACCACCGGTATCGGCGATGTGGCCTTCATCGGTCCGGAGGCAGAATTTTTTATCTTTGATGATATTCGTTTCGAATCGACCCGACGGGGCGCCTTTTACGAGATCGATTCCATCGAAGGCGCCTGGAATACGGCCCGCGACGAGGGGCCGAACCTTGGGTACAAGCCGCGCCACAAAGGGGGCTATTATCCTGTGCCGCCCATGGATAAATTTCAGGATCTGCGCTCCGAGATGCTAATTACCCTCGAAAACTTAGGTATTGAGATAGAGGCCCAGCATCATGAGGTCGCCACCGCCGGACAATCCGAGATCGATATGCGCTTTAAACCCCTGTTAGAGATGGCCGATCAGTTGATGTGGTTTAAATATGTTCTTAAAAACTGCGCTTATCAAAACGGACACACAGTTACCTTTATGCCCAAACCGCTGTTTGAGGATAACGGAACCGGCATGCATACCCATGTCAGTATCTGGAAGGAGGGGCAGCCCCTGTTTGCCGGCGATAAATATGCCGGTATTTCCCAGGAGGCGCTCTGGGCCATCGGGGGGATACTTACCCACTGCCGAGCGTTGTGCGCGTTTAGCAATCCGACGACCAATTCGTATAAGCGTCTGGTCCCGGGCTTTGAAGCCCCGGTGAACCTGGCCTATTCGAGCCGTAACCGTAGCGCCGCTGTTCGAATACCCATGTACTCCATGTCTCCCAAGGCCAAACGGATCGAGTTCCGCACACCGGACCCCTCCTGCAATGGTTATCTGGCATTTTCGGCGATTCTGATGGCCGTGTTGGATGGCATCGAAAAAAAGATTGATCCCGGTGATCCGCTTGATAAGGACATCTACGGGTTGCCGCCGGAAGAGCTGGCGGAGATCCCCACGGCTCCGGGTTCATTGGATGAAGCGCTTCAGGCTTTAAAGGACGACCACGAATTCTTGCTAAAAGGGGATGTCTTCACCCGGGATGCATTGGATATGTGGGTTGATTATAAAACCGAAAATGAGGTCAACCCTGTTAAACTAAGACCCCATCCCCATGAGTTTTTTCTTTACTACGATATTTAGGTGTGAGCCTATCTAAATAAATGGCCGGCGGTGTCACTCCGGGTAGTTCGAACCGGTGTGACCCCGCCTGTATCGGTTCACTCTATCCATTTTTATCGATAAACCACAAGATAGTGGCTGGCGCATACAATGCTATCTGTCTGATATCTGGTGCCCTTTCAAATAAACCAGCATGATCAAGCCTATGGCGACCATCAGGGCACAAAGAATTTGCCCCATGGAAAATTGCAGCAAAACAAAACCCAGGTGATCATCGGGTTGCCGGAAATATTCGATGATAAAACGGGCCAGCCCATACCCGATCAGGTACAGGGCCAACATGGCGCCTGATATATGCACACGCTTTCGCAGGGTCCAAAGCACGGCGAAGAGGAAGATGCCTTCAAAAAACGCCTCATAGAGCTGAGACGGATGCCGCAGGGCATGGGTTGGCGCCGTGGGAAAGAACATTCCCCAGGGTTTTTGGGTCACGCGCCCATAGAGCTCCCCGTTTATAAAATTGCCGATGCGGCCAAAGGTATAGCCCAATGGAATAGCCGGAACGATCAGGTCGGCCGTCTGAAAAAAGCCCTTTTTGGCCTTACGAACATAAAGCCAGAAAGCCACGATGGTTCCGATCAGGCCCCCATGGAAAGACATGCCCGCAATGCCGGTAAAGGTGACCCCATTGGAAAAATCAAAAGGAAGAATAATCTCCAGGGGGTGACGTAAGTAATAAGAGAGATTATAAAAAAGAACATACCCCAGTCGCGCACCCACCAATAAACCGATGATCATGGCGGTGAAAAGGGATTGAACTTGATCTGAAGAGAGCGTGTGGCTGTCTTCCTTTTTCAATCGATAAATGACCAATAGATAGGTGATGGTAAAAGCCACTAGATACATCAAACCGTAATATTGAATCTTTAGTGGGCCGATTTCAAATAATACCGGAGAGATATGCTGTGGCAGCGTCTGCCACCAATGCCAAAATTCACTCATTTTATTGTCCTGTAGAGTATCCTCTAACAGTCATGGTTCATAAAACCCATTACCAAGCAGCAAGAGAATCGCTGAAAAAATATTTTATATTGTTTCCCGTTCCTATGGCAAATTTCGACAGTCGAATCAATCTTATTCTTTCCTACCAAGACATCATCGACCCATTTTTTTATATAGATTGTCTCTAAAGCTAAAGTAATCGTATTTTTTGGCCGATATAGGCAATGTATCATTATATGGCAATTCCTTCCTGCTTGGAAAAACCGAAGACACAATGATGTGAAATCAGATTTCGTCCTAAAAAGAAAATGAAGAGGAAAGTGATGACGACGATTAAGCGTTTGACCATTGGTAAAAAAATAACCGGGGGCTTTGGAATTATTATTGCTTTATGCTCACTTTTGGCAATATGGAGCTTTATCGGTATTGGATCTATCGTGGACAGCGCTAAGGTCGTGATTTCAGGAAATCAGCTTGATCAAACTTTGGTTGAAAAAGAGATCGACCACCTCAATTGGGTCAAGAAGCTGACCTCATTTATTATGAATGATGAGATTATTGATTTGGATGTTCAGACAGATGACCACAAATGCGATTTTGGTAAATGGTTGTATGGTGAACAACGACAAAAAGCTGAACAATTGGTTCCCACACTGGGGCCACTGTTTAAAAAGATTGAAACACCCCATCGCACGCTGCACCACTCAGCATTGGAAATTGGATCTGTATACCACTCCGTAGACCATCGCTTAGGCTGGTTTTTGCGTGAGCTAAAGTCCCATCATTTAAATGCCATGGACCGCATTAAAGATGGGTTATACGATACGGAAAATTCAGATATCAAATTCGAGCGCGATCCTAAAAAGTGTGTATTCGGCAAATGGATCAATTCACCCGAAACTGGGAAAATAGGTGAGAAAAATAGCGGTTTTTCGGTCTTAATCAACACTTTGAAATCCACCCACAGCTCATTTCATGCAAGCGTTGATACGTTAATTCACAAGCTTAAGGCGGAAACCAAGGCGATGGCCGTTGATTATTTTCAAACCCACACCCAAGGTCACGCCCAAAATATGATTTCAGCCTTGGATGCCGTTCGAGATTGGCATGACGGGTTAACCGAATTACAAGAAGATGCCCAAGCCATTTACGCTTACGAAACCGTACCGGCGCTCAGTGAGGTACAACAACTGTTTAAGCAGATCCGCAAAGAGGCGCAACAAAATATCACAACCGCCCAGGTTCTGCTTGATAAAGCCAATACGACCCGCATCAGCATTATCGGTATTTGTGCGATCACATTATTTCTGGGATTAACATTATCGATCATCATTTCTCGTGGCATTATTCGAATGTTAAAATCAGTATCCTCCCAGATGGGACTTAGTGTCTTAGATGTGGCATCGGCTTCTCAGCAGACTTTTTCCACCAGCCAATCACTGGCCGACGGCACTTCCGAGCAAGCGGCTTCCATTGAGGAGACTTCAGCCTCATTGGAACAGATGGCCGCCATGACCCAACAGAATGCGGATGCAGCCGGCCAAGCCGATCAACTCATGCAAGACGCCATACACTCGATAAAAAGCGCCAACCATGCCATGAACGAAATGACCATTTCCATGGACGCTATCTCAAGTTCAAGTGAGGAGACTTCAAAAATAATCAAAACGATCGATGAAATTGCATTTCAAACCAACCTATTGGCATTAAACGCTGCCGTAGAGGCCGCCCGCGCGGGTGAAGCCGGGTCCGGGTTTGCCGTGGTGGCCGATGAAGTCCGTAATCTGGCGATTCGCGCGGCTGACGCAGCCAGGAACTCCTCTGAAATGATAAATGGTACCCTGGACACCGTTAAAAAAGGTGCCGTGATCGTCTCCCAAACCAATACCGAATTCAATCAAGTAGAAGGAAGTGCTAAACGTGTGAGTGAACTGGTGGCTGAGATTGCTGGGTCATCCAAAGAACAATCCCAGGGAATCACTCAAGTCACTCAAGCCGTCATGGAGATGGATAAAGTGACCCAAAACAACGCAGAAAATGCTGAAAATTCTGCGTCCGCCGCAAAAAAGCTAAACGCGCAGGCCAAACAGATGAAAACTATGGTTGATAAGCTTGTGTCGTTTGTAGGGGGCCGGGTTTCTACACGGCAGCATAAATCCAAGGGAGAATCTCCCCGTCTTAGCTCTAAATTAGATCGTGCAATAAGCACCGCTTCAACCAAACCGAAGCCATCGCACCCGGACCCATCAATATGGCTGTGAACCGAAAAGAAGAAAAAATGGTGGGGACTGCCTATTTATAAATCTATCCAATCTCCATTTTACCCATAAGTTCAGGATACAACTCCTTGATACAGTGAGGGCACATGCTGTGGGAAAAAACCGCATCGGAATGCGCTGAAAGATACTCCTCAATTTGATTCCAATACCCCTTGTCATCTCGAATTTTTTTACATTTTGCACACATGGGCAATAAGCCGTTTAATTGCTTTATTTCAGTTATCGCAAGTTTTAATTCAATCGTTCGCTCTTCAACTTTTTCTTCCAGCTTTTTATTTAGATCCTCAAGTTCATGGGAAAGAAATTCTTCCCTATTCAAAGCGCTGCTGAATTTTTGGGCCAGCATGAAAGACTGGGCGACAAAAAAAACAATTAAGCCCATGGGAAGCATCTGCTCCGTATTAATCACATTTTTCACGGCAAGTATATCATTTAGTCCGGCAAGAAAAAGGGCTAAAAATGCAAGAAAACCGATTAAAGCACCACTCTTTTTCCTTATCATGGCCCTCACAAAAACAAAGATGATGTAGACCCCGCCAAGTAGACCCGCAAATTGATACAAATCAAGAAACAAGCTATGTATTTTGGCCGGAAAAATAATGATGAAAAAAGTAAACAACAAGCCAATACTGATAGCTCCGTTGACGATTCGCTGATTAGAACAACCGGGAAAAAGATAATGTTGGAATTTTATAAACAATGGTGACATCAAGGCGACGGTAATGAAGTTCAATTTTAATAAAACTTCCCAGCCTGGATTGAAAAAATAATAAATAAGTATTTCACCGGAAACCATTGATCGAAGGGCAACGGTTATACATAATAATGAAAAATAAAGAGATGAAAGCGATTGTCTTCGTTTTAAAAAAAGCCCTATATGGTAAAGCCCCATGGTTAAAACCGATGCAAATAAAAAGACTTCCATAAATATGATAAAATGCGTTCTGCTGATTATATTTTCAGCTAAACCAAACTCAATATTGCGCCAGCTCCCTCCTAATTTATAAGAGAAGTTAGCGATTTGAAGAACAAGTTCGATTTTCTTACCGTTGACCTTGAAGGTGATGGTTTGCGGGTTCCATTCCGGCCGAAAAGTTTTGGGGTCATCACTAACGACGCCATTGGTTGCTTTTATATCGCCGTTTACGAACAGTTTATAAGCACTAAACATTTCGGGAACACGAAGCGCAAATGGTTTGCCAATGAGCGATTCCGGAACTTGAATCACTTTCCTGAGCGTTAAAAAACCGTTCGAAGGTAGGGCTTTACCATCTATTTCAATATCTTTCCAAAAGAAAGGAAAGGTATGCTTTTTGTCAAAGATGATTTCTTTATCCTGAAAGTCAGCCGGATCTAAAAGTTTATGCCAGTACAGTTCCCAGTTTTGGTCCAAACGCGATATTTTTCCAAAATCCCTTGCTTCTATATTCGTAGAAAAAGTACAGCACAGGACCATCAAAATCATTGCGATCTTTACCACCTTGTCTGATCTCCTCATAAAATGTCTAAATTAGAAGTCGTACGAATATGCAAAACCCCATTGACCGTCACAGGTTTAAAATAGTGCTCTTTGGAGAGTGCGGTCTTTTTTTGTAAAAATCTTAGTTTATCAGAATCCGACGAAAAATCTTTTGGTACGTAACTATTGGCGATGGTTTTATTTGAAACTAACGCCATGTGCATATAGGTAAGCACCATCAATTCGCTGCAGAAGATTTTCTTTTCATTGGTTTCAACCTTCATAAACCTACCTAAAGCCGCTTCAAGAAAGACGTCAATGGCATTGGGTATATCTTTTTCATGCTCTATCTGAATGATATGGTTTAAAACATCATCAAAAGAATTTCTCACGGTATCGGAAACAAGTAACCGCCTAATGGCCCAGCCGGAATGATCTTTAACTTCCACATCATTGACAAGCCGATCTTTTAAGCGCACCAATTGCGGACCACCTTTTGTTTTATGATAGTCGACATCTTTCACATTAGATCTTAAGGTCGACTCCCAAAGATAAGTTTGATTGTCTTTACTCTTTACGATCATGCCAACATGCGCCCAGGGGCTACACTCCAGATAATCCGTTACTTTATCAAAGTCTGAATCGCCATGAAAAAGGATGATATCGCCAGTGTTTAAATAATTTGTAAACCGAGTAAAACTTAAAGGAAGGTTATAATTCAGTTTAGGTAGATTGGAATTATGGCAACAAGAGATGGGTAAAATAATCAATAAAGGAATTATAAGGAATCTGCGTAATTTCATAAAAGCCTCATGTTTCAAAAATAATAGAAAGATATGCAAAAATAATCAAGAATAAACGAGTAATCTTCGGCCTGGTGTTGGCGTCGGCCTTATGGGTGGCCAATATGTGCTTTCCTTATTATTAGCCAGGGCAAAATTTGGTAAGCCAAAACTGTTTACTTGGATTTTCCCGTAAACAAAATTTTATCCGCTATTCTCTGCAGAACCAAACCCCGAGCGCAACAGCGGTTGCTCAAGGATATAAATTCGAATATGATCGTCTGCATCAAATTTCGACCAGCGAATAAACCTTATTTGTTACCTGTTTCACTCATAGGGAGTGCGAGGGCCCGGCATGTCACATTTTTTTTACAATTGTTTTACGCATCCATGACAACATCATACAGAAGTGTTGATAAATCAGGATCATGGTAAATGGATATGACACTTTTTCGCGACTAAAACGATTGATCCTGATGAATCCAGCCGGACGGATTCCCTTTGAGGCCGCGGCGGAAAACCCCGGTGTTATATTCAAAAAAGTGGAAAAGCCTCAAAATGATGACGTCACGGCCGGCCTAAAATGGAGGTGTTACATGAATCGCCCGCGTAGAATGAAAAAGAAAATGATTCACTGGTGTGTTGCCCTTATGGGTATTGGTTTCATATCAAGCGCCACACTCACAACCCCGGCCGTCGCTTATTCTGCTGGCAACAAGGTCGCCTGCCGAATCGAGTTGGATCGGGGCGTCCTGCCTGCCAATATGACCCGTAGCGCCATTCTGAAAGTAACCCTGGATGCACCACCGCCACCGGTTCACTATGACCGACCACCGGCGAACCTGTCCATTGTTCTGGACCGCTCCGGGTCCATGAATGGTGCCAAGCTGGCCAAAGCTAAGGAAGCCGCCATTACAGCATTGCGGCAACTGGCTGACGAAGATATTTTCTCGCTTGTGGCCTATAATCATTTGGTCCAAACCATCGTGCCCGCTCGCTCGGCCCACTACATGGAGGCCATCGAAGAGCAAATTCGGCATATCCGTGCCGGTGGCAACACGGCTCTGTTCGGGGGCGTCAGTCAGGGGGCGGCCGAAGTGCGAAAATACATGGGCGGCGATTTTGTGCACCGTGTTATTCTGCTCTCCGACGGATTGGCCAACGTGGGGCCCAACACGCCCGAAGATCTGGGTCGGCTCGGCGCTGCACTGATCAAAGAACAGATTTCAGTGACAACGGTGGGTGTGGGTACCGATTATAACGAAGATCTGATGACCCGGCTATCCCATAACAGTGACGGGAATACCTATTTTGTCGAATCCAGCGCGGACCTTCCGCGCATTTTCGCCGCAGAGTTGGGGGATGTACTCAATGTCGTGGCGCAGGAAATTCAAATCATGATTCATTTAGCCGACAATGTTCGACCGCTCCGTGTTATCGGGCGAGATGGCCGGATTCGGGGAAACACCGTCGAATTCAACCTGAACCAGCTTTACGGCAATCAGGAAAAATATGCCCTGGTGGAAGTCGAGATCGCCGGTGGCCGCGATGGTGAGTCCCGGGAAATTGCTCAGGTTGAAACCCGTTACCATAACCCGTTTACACGCAGACAAGATGTCTCTTCCGACCGGCTTCTGGCAAGATTCGCCAGCAATCGTAATCAGGTTGAGAAATCAGTTAATGTAAAGGTCAAGCGGGATTACGAGTTGAACTTAAATGCCGCGGCCCAGGAGGAGGCCATTAACCTGTCCGATGAAGGCCGCACCAAAGATGCGGTGGGAAAATTGAGAGAATCGGCTCAACGGCTAAAAGCGACCGGAAAAAAACTAAAGGCACCGGCACTCCTCAAAAAAGCGGAAGAGATGGAGGTACAGGCCGGTAGCATCGAAGCAAAGGGTATGGATAAACGGACGCGCAAGGTGCTTCGGACCGAGTCGTTTCAGATGAAACAACAACAAATCAGCAAATAATAAAAGCTCTTGGTACGGGAATAATAATGAAACGATCGGTCCTTCGATACTGGCTGCTGCTCTTTTTACCGACATTGGTGATCTCAGTCTCAGCCTTTCGGTTGCTTCGCTATGAACAGGACCGGATCTCACACTCTTTCCAGGCGGCGCATTCGGACCGGGCTCAGGCGGTCGCCCATAGGCTCAAACAGACGGTTCAATCCGTTGAGGATAGCATGCTGGCCTCCTTGAAAGGGTTTTCGCCGACGACTGTGGTCGGTGCCCTTCCCCAATGGGTCGGTCAAAACCCTCTCGTTCGAAATGTATATATCTGGTCAAAAAGCAGCGGGTTGCGTTATCCGCTGCTTGACCAGTCGGCGACGCAGGAAGAGCGTCGCTTCATCACCCGTTACGCAATGTTGTTCGATGGCCGTCATCCGTGGGCGCCTGCCGGAAAGGAACAAATTGGGGGAGGCTCGGGAAGTATTCACGGTTCATTTCCGCCCATGACGAAAAGTCGGCCCGACGCTCAACGTGCCCCGTCCCCTTCTACGGGAAGCGATAACCTGCTGGATATGGCCCGCAGCCGGCCTTCGGAATCCAGTTCGGTGTCCAGCTCGGTGTTCCGGGATACCATTCCACCCAAAACCGCGTTAGACACCATTGATGGCGGATGGCTGCCCTGGTTCACCGACAACCGGTTGTACCTGATCGGATGGGTGCATCCGCCCAATCATGACCTGGTTTGGGGGGTCGAGTTGGAGTTGGCCACGTTGCTGTCGCGTTTGATCCTCGATTTTCCGCAACCGTCGACCAACCAGGTGGCGTATGTGTTAAGCGACGGCGCCGGCCAAATTCTGCACCAATCCGGGGGTAACGAATTGGACGATCAGGCCGCTCCGGGTCTGGCCGTATCCTTGGCGCCAATTTTACCCCATTGGCAGGTGGGCGTTTATTTCAATGGCGGAGAGCGAGGTAACGCCGCCGGTCAAGGGTATTTGATCATTTCGGGAATGATGCTGGTTATCGTCATCGCGGCCATACTTTTCGGCGGAATGCTCCTCTACCGCGATGCCGAACGCAACCGAAGGGACGCCGAGCGAAAAACATCTTTCGTGGCCAACGTATCCCATGAGCTTAAAACGCCTTTGACCAGCATTCGTATGTATGCGGAGTTGATCAAAGAAGGTCGGGTAAAATCAATTGATAAACAAAAAAGCTATATGCAAGTGATCGTGGATGAAAGCCGCCGACTTGGCCGCCTCGTTAATAACCTGCTCGATTTTAGCCGACTTGAACAGGGACGCAAAACCTACCGAATCGAACCGCTCGATATAACCGCCTTTTTAAAAGAATTCGACCGGGCGCATCGGTTGCGAATAGAGAATGAGGACCTGGCACTTGTCGTACAACTGCCCCCGAAAAACCTTCAGGTCAACACCGACCGGGACGTACTCGAACAGGTCCTGCTCAACCTGGTGGACAATGCCGTTAAATATGCCGGCGACGGCAAAACCCTGACCATCGCTCTCGATCCGGTCGATACAGGTGGGCAAATTTGTGTTCTTGATCGTGGCCCGGGCATATCTTCAAAATATCGCCACCGCATTTTTGAAAAATATTATCGCGCCGACGATTCATTGACCGCCGAACACCCGGGTTCCGGGCTGGGTCTTACCATTGCCCGCCAACTGATGCGCGACCTCGGCGGCGATTTGCGGTACGAACCCCGTCGGGGGGGTGGCTGCTGCTTTAAAATTATCATTTCCGAAAACTGAAAGGCAATTGACAATCATGACAGATCCGCGGATCCATGCAGGCCATATTCTTGTTGCGGAAGATGACCCCCATATTTTAACCGGTTTGGTGGATACCCTTGAAAGCGAAGGCTATCGAGGTACGCCTGCCAAAAATGGAAAGGAAGCCGTTGATTTATTTGAAACCGGTAAGTTCGATCTCATCCTGTTAGATATCATGATGCCTGGTTTAAGCGGTTATGATGTCTGCCGTACCATTCGGAAAATAGACGAGCAGGTACCGGTGATTATGTTGACCGCTAAAAGCGAGGAAATTGACAAGGTACTGGGTCTTGAACTGGGGGCGGATGATTACATTACCAAACCATTTGGCGTACACGAATTATTGGCGCGAATTGGTGCGGTTTTGAGACGATCCAAGCGTTCTATGGCCTCTTTTGAAAACGGAGATGCCCGCTTTCAATTCGGAGCGGCTACCATCGATGCGCGTCAATATCGAGGGCAGCTGGCGGATCGATCGTTTGACCTTTCCGAGCGGGAGCTAAAATTGATCACCTATTTTCGATCCCATCCCGATGCTGTCTTAAGCCGCGATGAACTGCTGAACGCCGTCTGGGGAATCGAGTACTACGGAACCACACGAACCCTGGACCAACATATTGCAAGGTTGCGAAAAAAGGTGGAGTCCAAGCCTGGTTCACCGAAGGTGATCACAACCGTCCACGGTGTGGGATATCGCTATATTAGTCACACTTAAATCTGTCGCCCAAACCCCTTGGCTGTTGAACACGACAATCCATAAACCGATATCGGCTGTACGACCATTCGGAAAGCACTCAGAGCATAATAGCCGACAAGCCATAAAACATCATTACTATGGTTTTTTATTTTCAATAGGAATTTTTATTGTAATCCGACTCCCCTCTCCTTCAACCGAATCCACGCTAATCGATCCGCCATGCTGCGCAATTATCTTGTTAGATAGAAATAGGCCTAATCCGGTTCCCTTACGGCCTTTTGAAGAGAAAAAAAGAGAAAACAATTTTTCTCGGGTCTCGATATCCATCCCGATACCGTTGTCAGCGACGATGAAGTAAATATGTTTCTCGTCATTCTTCACCGAAAATACGATCTTGTGGTCTTGGTTTTGTTCTTTCCTGGTGCAGGCATCGAAGGCATTTTCAAGAATGTTGATCAAAGCGGAATGGACAAATCCGGAATCGATCTGAATTTTGTTGATTGTAATATCGAAATTCGTTTCCAGAGAGATACCCATCGCTTTACCTTTGACTTCCACAACCCGCATAACTTCATTGGCAAAGGCGCGAATATCGACCTCATCGCGTCGTAAGTTTCTCTCTTTAGCATAAAATAGAATGTCACTCACCATTCGTCGAATACGGTCCAGCATGATTTTAAGAATATCGCCGCTCTCTTCGATCTTTTTGAGGTCGTTGGTTTTCAGGCCGGATTTAAGAAGATAAAGGCCGCCATCCAGCCCGGTCAGGAGGCCCTTGATGCTGTGTGAAATTGACCCTACCATGAGACCTAAGCTCGAGAGATTGTCTTTAAGTTCAGTTTTTTCCTGGATGAGTCGTTCAAGGTTTTCAGTGTATTCCTGGAGTTTTTTTCTGGTGATAATTTTTTCTTCAACTCTTTTCAGAGAGATCTCAAGAGCCTCAATATTGATGGGTTTGGTAATGAAATCGGAGGCCCGGTGCTTCAAACTCGTTATGGCCAAGTCCATGTCACCATGGCCGGTTATCATGATGATTTCTGCTTCGGGATTTTCACGTTTAATTCGTTTTAGGAGTTCAATGCCATCTATCAAAGGCATCTTGATGTCGGTCAGGACAATGGGGGGACTCTCCGACAGGAAGGTTTCCCATGCTGTCTTGCCATTTGCCGCCGTCAGTACCTGGTATCCCATATCTGACAATGTCATGCCTATAACTTCACGAATATCCTTTTCATCGTCCACCAGCAGAATTTTTTTCTTGTCTTTGGGTGCACTCATTTTTTATCTCCTGAAACCATAAGCTGTTAACTACTTATGGGTTCAATTTAAGACTGACCGCATTTTACCTGCCCCCCTTCGGTCCCTTCATTCCTAGGGTATCGGAAAAGAAACTATGAAACAGGCACCCTGGTCCTTGTTCGGCAAGGCTTTGATAGCCCCCCCACAGTCTTTGACAATGCGGTAGCTGATGGAGAGACCCAAGCCAGTACCCTTACCGACTTCTTTGGTGGTGAAAAAGGGTTCGAAAATCTTGTCAACAGCGTGTTTGGGGATACCGACACCCGTGTCACAAACTGCGATGGTGACTTTGTCTTCCTCCCTATAGGTTCGGAGTGTAATCTTTTCTTCATGACCGGTCCGGCCTGTGAGCGCCCTTTTTTCTTCAATGGCGTCTCTGGCATTGAGCAGGAGATTGATGAATACCTGTTCAAGGCGATCCGGGTCGGCATGAACCCTGGGTAGCGATGGGTGTATATCCTTCAGGACAGCAATCCCCCGGACTTTAAGCTGCTGGCTGAAAATCTCAAAAGCATTAATGATAACATCGTTGACGGAAATTTTCGATATCGTCAAGTTCGTTTTTCTGGCAAACTGCCGCATGTGATTGATAATCCGGCTTGCCCGATCGACATTGCTGTCCACTTTTGCCAACATGGTATCCAGAATCTCTTTTTCGAAGGTTTCTCTGCGACGGATCTTCTTGACGAAAAAACTGCTAACCGTCTTGATGACCGATAGCGGCTGATTCAGTTCGTGGGCAACACCCGTAGCCATCTCACCCAGCGTGGCCATTTTACTTGCTTGGATCAATTGCTGCTCCGTCTCCAGGCGCTTGGTGATATCACTGGTGGTGACCAGAAGAACCTCCTGTCCGGAATATTCGGAAGGGGATATACGGATATTGACGTAAAGCTTCTTGCGGTCTTTGGTAAAATGTTTTGCCTGGTTAATGACAGAATCTACTTTAAGCTTATAAGCATATTCCTCTTGATCTTCTTTACGGAACAAATCTAAGAACAAGCTGCCGATGATATCCTCCGCAGTAAACCCGTACACCGTTTCAACACTCTTGTTGCAGTCCAGGATGACAAGGGTCTTGATATCGATAACAAAAACGGGATTCGGCATATTGTTGAATATGGCGTGGTATTTCTTTTCTGACCGTTTCAAGTCGACTTCAAGCTGTCGGCGCTCGGAGATGTCGTGGGAAATCTCCATAGCGGCCACCACCTCACCCTTATCATTGACGATAGGTGACGTACGTACGATCCAGTATTTGATAGTGCCGTCCTTGTCGATGCCGGTCTCTTCCGTGGAGTATGGTTTTCCGTCTGCAAATGTCCATTCAACCGGGCAGCGTTCGCACTTTTCCGAACGGCCCTTGTAGGCATGGTAGCAAAAATCTTCAGGTTTGGGATCAAAGCGATCCGAAAACTCCTTGTTGTACCGAAGCAATTTAAAATCTCGATTCTGAACCGTTATAATACATGGTACTTGTTCAAACAGCTGCATATATTCATCCCGCTGTTTGTTGAGGGCAGTTTCCTTCTCTGCAATCTTGGAACCCATTTTATCAATAGCATGTCCTAACTGGCCCATCTCGTCTTTTTGCAAAAGATGGGCCTTCCGGTCGTAGTTGCCCCTGGCGATTGCACGTGTTTGGTTGATAAGCGTTTTGATGGGATAATTGACAAATCGAAATACAAAAAAACAGATAATAATAGAGGTAAGAATGAAAACTGATATGGACATACCAATGATGCCTCGTTGAAGAAGATACAAGCTTTTGTCTGTTTCCTCCAGGGAAATTACCAGGTCCAGGGCTCCGAGAATTTTCTTTCCCTGGGGATGAATATGACAGTTGTCGGTGGAACACCCGGTTTCGTTGCGAATCGGACTGATGATGCCCAGAAGCCGGTACCCATTGGGACTATCGAATATCCGCATCCTCTGAGGTAAGTCAAGCTCGACAAGCGGTGGTTCTGTGCGGTGACAAATATCGCAGGCTTCGGCTTTAATATTGGTCGCCATGTCGACTTCCGAAGGTCGGTTCGAAAATTTTATTTTGCCTTCCTTGTTGTATATGCGGATATTCTCAATTTCTGAAAGGCGCCCAATATTGCGAATTATCTGGTTTATATCGTCCCTGGAATTGAGCATCATGGCATAATGGGTTCCCAATTGAATCGTGTTCGTCAACCGGTCGGCAGCTGCCCCAATGTTGTGCATTTCCTTTGCCTTCTGGTAGTGTACGTTAACATAAGTCCAGATAGAAAAGGAGACGAGGAAGACAATCCCAACGGTTAGTACTATTTTTGAGACCAGTCGGCCGCGTATTTTTTTAAGGATGGCTAACATGGATAGTCAGATTATACTTTATAGTTAATGTTTGGTTCTTTGCGAGGACTATAGATATTAAGATATGATGATGGAGCAACCAGTTAAAAACAGGGCCTGTTTACCGTTTCTATCCGGATTTTCTATCTAAGATTGTCTTTTCGCGGCTATAAGATCGTCAGGATGTGTTTTTCGGGAAGCAAAACTCGTCTCCATCTAATTTTTAAGAGCCTTGTAACTTATTCTGGAAACTTTACCCTAGCGTTGCATAAAAATTGAGGCTAAACAGTTTTACTCGCGTTATCTCACCGCAATGACCTAATCTATCGTGTTTTGAATTCAATTATATGCAACGCTATGGTTTATTTATTCAAAGGCCATTTCAGTTTTCCATTCTTTCCAAACATTACCGACCAGTTCTGGCCCAGGCTTAAGTGTCATCTTACCCGGTCTCCAGCCGGATGGAGTGGCTTCCGTTCCTTTTGACTCTCTGACAAGCTGAAAGGCTTGAACTTGGCGAAACGATTCATTAACATTTCTTCCTACCGGTGGCGTTAACACTTCGTACCCTTGAACAATTCCATCTGGATCGATAATAAATCTTCCGCGTGTCTCAACCCCCGCATCCTCATCATAAACACCATAGACCTTTCCCACTCTACCTCCAGAGTCAGATAGCATCGCAAAGGGAACACCCCCATCTACCATTTTGGACAGTTCATGATCATTCCACATTTTATGTACGAACATACTGTCAATGCTCATGGATATAATTTCTACGCCAAGTTTTTGAAATTCAGGGTATTTTTCAGCAACTGCTGAAATTTCGGTCGCTCAGACAAATGTAAAATCGCCCGGGTAGAAGCATAGAAGGACCCATTTCCCAAGATACTCTGACAACTTTACATTGATGAATTTACCCTTCTGGTAGCCTGGCGCAGTAAAATCAGGTGCTTTTTTTCCGACTTGTATCATGCTCTTGCCCTCCTTTTTTACATTTTCGCTTTCAGGTGTTTGTGCTTGGACGGTTTCTCCTACCGGGCCACCTGTAGGTCTTGCACAACCAGCATTTACTTCTTCTGCCATGATCCCTCCTTTAATTGAATCCTGTGACTTTTCATCGATAAGAAATATTATTTTCTATCCGTGGTTAATTTATAAGAAGCAAAGATCACGAGTTTCTCTGGTATCCTTTTTTCCATGGATTTCGGCTGAGATCCTGATATCTGGAAAGTGCCAGGTATAAAGCGCCTACCGCCAGCTCTGCGCAGTGTGCGTGATCCCGAGGTAGTGTCTCCAGGTAATCCATCACCCTTTCGGCCGTGACTCCCCATGCTGCATTGACATCGGCACCTTCAGTCAAATAGGCTACGACGTTACAGCAGGCATTGGTATTGATACAGCCGTCGACATGATAGGATATCGTTTGTATTATATTCCCACTTATCTTTAAAAATATTTCCACGGTATCGCCGCAGGTCCCGGTTCGCTTGCCGTATCCCTCCGGATTTGCCATCGACGCCTGTCTCTCTGTGTTTAGGGCCATTTCTAGAAAGCGCCGGGAATGGTCCCGAAAAAAATTAAAATTAGTATTGTTCATCGATACTTCCTGTAAATAGCCCACTGGCTTATTACCAGTGCCCCTCAACGTTTGCGTCGTCGGCATATGACACCTTGCCATCTTTAAATGCGGCCAACGCATCCCTCACCGAACCGGAAACATCATTGACCACTTTTACACCAGCTGTCGTCAAGGTCTTGAAGGCATTGGGCCCGCAGAAACCGGTCAGGAGTACATCCGCACCCCCGTCGCTTATTGTAACGGCAGCCTGAATGCCGGCCCCCTTGAACGCGTTCACATTTTCTGAATTGTCCAGCACCGCCACTGTTTCATCGCTCATATCGACTATCAGAATATATGCCGCACGCCCGAATCTTGGATCGACATATGAATCGAGATCCTTTCCCTTGGATGTAACCGCGACTTTCATTTGAAAAATCTCCTTTTATGGGTTCACTTGCCCCCCGCCCCCACCACAGACTTGGTCATTTTGGATCTCCGCCAATCTGCCGGCAATCAGGTCTTCCACCACCGGCCTTATTTCAGCCCTTTCCGGGTCATGATAAACGTCGATACCCACCTGCCTGAACCCCATCAGCGGACGCATACCGATACCACCCACCACCAGGGCGTTCACATTGTTGTTAGCTAATAGGTTTACCGGTACCATACACCCGCCCTGTACGTGGGCCTCATTTTTAAGGACGCTGACTTCTTTTATTTCTCCCTCCTCCACATCGATAAAAGTAAAAACGTCACAGTGCCCAAAATGACCTGCTCTAACACCATCCAGCCCGCCATCTCCATTCGATGGGATCGCTATTCTACCATTTTTCATTGCGTGTACTCTCCTTTTAGGTTCTATTTTTAGGTTTCTAAATATTTTCTGATCGACGCCCACAATTGCGTGATCGTCCGGCTAAGGTCGCTGTCTTGATCATACTCAAATATCGTTTTTCCCTGGACCATGGCCTTTGTAAAATGAGGATCGAAGGGTACTTTTCCAACGATGGGAACCTTTCTTACTTCCGCGAGCCTCTCAATTGCCGTTGTCTGTTCGAGGTTTAAATCAAATTTATTTACACACACCATGCATGGAACTTTGAAATGTTCCACAAGCTCCAGCACCCGCTGCATGTCATGCAGGCCGGAAACCGTCGGTTCGGTCACGACGATCACGGCCGTGGCACCGCCGACCGAAGCGATTACCGGACATCCTACTCCCGGAGGCCCATCCGTTAGGATAAGCTCCAGATGGTTTGCCTCGGCCAACTTTCTTGCTTCTTGGCGAACCAGCGTGACCAGCTTTCCGGAATTTTCTTCTGCAATTCCCAACCTGGCATGCACCATAGTGCCGAAGCGGGTGTCGGAAATATACCACTCGCCACATTTTTTTACCGGAAAATCAATGGCGAGCTCCGGGCATAAATCGACACAGACGCCGCAGCCTTCGCAGGCGATTTCGTCGACGATCAACGAGTCGCTGATGGCATCAAACCGGCAAAGGTCGACACATTGACCGCACAGGGTACATTTTTCAGAATCAATGACGGCAACATTACCTCCCATAAAGTCCGTACGTTGTTTCACATTCGGGGCCATGAGCAGATGAAGATCCGCCGCATCCACATCTGCATCACACAGAACACCGTTTATCGCAATTGCAGCCAGGGCAGCCATCAGGCTTGTCTTACCGGTTCCGCCCTTACCGCTTAAAACAACCAGTTCTTTCATTAACGTCCTACCTCTCTATCCCGCAAATCTCGTGCACCCATCGAAGGTTTCAAATACGCAGGCTAAGTTACGATGTTTTCAATTTTCCTGTACAGCGCGATGAATTGATTCTTCCACTCGGGCATTGCTTCCACTATCAGGTTTCCCCGCGAATAGGCTTCTGCTATTCTGCGGTCAAAAGGGATCTCCATTAGGATTGGTATATTTCCCATATCGGCATATTGTCTGACATCATCGTTGCCAATGTCGGAACGGTTGATGACAAGACCAAAGGGAACATGCAGAAGTTTAACGGCTTCGACGGCTAACTTCAGATCATGCAGGCCAAAAGGTGTTGGCTCCGTCACCATTAAGACAAAGTCCGTATCTTTCATGGCTGCGATCACCGGGCATGACGTGCCGGGAGGCGCATCGATGATATTTATTTTGTCAGACTTTATGAATGACCTGACCTTTCTTATCAGCGGCGGAGACATGGCTTCACCGATCCGAAGACGGCCATGGACAAAGCCGACGGCTGCAGATGCGCCAGCTTCAATCACTCCGAGTTCGCGACCGGTTTCGGTGATAGCCTCTTCAGGGCATACCACCATGCAACCGCCACAACTGTGGCACAACTCCGGAAAAGTAAGAATGTTCTGACCGGCAATGGCGATGGCCCTGAACCGGCAGATGTCGGAACATTTGCGGCACAGGGTGCATTTATCTTTATCGATTTCCGGAACGGCAGCAAAAACAGTTTCTCTTTGATCAATTTTCGGCTTTAAAAAAAGATGGACGTTCGGCTCTTCAACATCGCAATCCAGCAAATGGACCCCCTGCCCCAGGGTAACCGCCAGGTTGGTCGCTACGGTTGTTTTACCTGTCCCGCCTTTACCGCTGGCAACACTGATGATCATAATCTTATGTCTCCCTAAGGGCCAAAGGTGTTGTAATAGACTGAATTTGATTTAGATGTTTAAGCAGTTGATGCGCCGCTTTCCTGTCCGGCTCGGCAGGAAGCTGCATCAAAATCCCCAGGCCCTCACTTGCTTTGTGAAAATCGCCGGATGAAAGTGAACTTACGGCAGCACAGTTGAGCATGGGTTGTTTTTTGATGACCAACTCAATCAATTTAAGCCCGCTCATATCGTCGAGTATTTCATCAACGACCAGAAGATCGAATGGTGCCTCAGATATAATAGAGAGCACCTGGCTACCCCGTTTAAATCGGGTAGTCCGGGAACCCTTTTCATCCAGTGCGGTTTGGAAATTGAGCATGGATGCCGGGTTCCTGCATGCCATCAAAACGTGTATCATTCTCTTTTTTCCAATTCTGATAGTTGCTGGTTTAACGCCTCAAGGGCATTTTTCATTGCATCGACCTCTCTTTTGAGCCTGTCGATTTCGAGTGATCCATCTTCTACTGAAATGTTGCCAAATGCCCATCGGGCCTGGCTCAGTATGTTATATTTCCCACAAAAGAAAACTATGCTTTATCACCGCGCAGGCGTCCTTTTTGGCTGCTATTCTTGTTATTGCCGGATCCCTGCCCCTGCCCCTGCCCCTGTCCATGGCCGCTGCCCGGGCCCCTTTTTTCTCCCTTGCACCCGTCACGCGCTTTTCCTGACCGCGGTCCCTGTCCTTTTGGTCCTGTTCCGTCACCTCTGGGCATCGTCTTCACCCCCTTTTTGTTTTTATAAAAATCTGTTTGAAACTTTTTGAAACCGATGGCACAGATGATTCCGGCCTTTACAGAACTGCCATTGTCCCTTCATACGTCCCTGTTCGCCCAAAATAATACCGGACGTCATCCTTTTTTCCAAAAAACAGACAACGGCATCATCGACCTCACCCGTCACCCAGGAATATATGCTGATGCCGTTAGCGCTCAGAAATTGCAGTGAAGCGCGATCAATTGCTCCGCAAATCAGTGTATCGATCCCCACGTCCACGAGCTGTTTCATCTTGGCAATGGCCGACCACCCTTTGGTCACCAATTTCTCCTTGGCAATAACATGGGCCTTTTCCGTTTCCAGCAAAACAAACCCTTGGGTTTCGTCAAAACGGGGAGAAACTTTAGTATGAAACACTGGAATAGCGATTTTCATTTTGCTTGCCCGCAGCCTGTCCGGATTCATTACGCTCTATCCAAAGCTGACTTTATGAATAGGGATAGCATAGCGCGTGCCATGTTAATAATTATGGCTCAAAAAATCGATATATATAGATATATTAATATGTTAGAAATATTTTGGTATTACGGTAAAATAGGGTGTAGGTGCATTATTGCAATTTATCGTTGCATTGCATTGCATAAATGCAATATGCTCCGGCATTCATGGCAATGCTACGCGGAGGGAAAACGGATTGGACCGAAAAAAACGCATAAGTAACAGTGACAGACAACACCATACCCATTTTGAAACGATCCTGGATTCGATCGCCGACGGTGTCTTCACTGTCGACCTTGACTTCAACATCAGGTATTTTAACCGTGCTGCCGAAAAAATCACAGGGGTATCTAGACGTCAGGCCATCGGCCAGAAATGCTTTGACGTCTTTCGGGCCAACATATGTCAGACAACATGTGCGCTTAACAAAGCCATGCAAACGGGGGAACAGGGGATCAACATCCCCGTCAACATCTTAAACAGCCAGGGAGAACATATATCTGTTAGTATCAGCACCTCCATGCTGATGGATCGGGAAGGGAATGCTATCGGTGGGGTGGAGATTTTCAGAGATCTTACCGCTGTGGAGACCTTGCGCAAAAAGATTAACAACCAGTACCAGTTTCAAGACATCATCAGCAAGAACCATACAATCCAAAAAATTTTCGACATCCTACCCGACATTGCCGCGAGCGGAAGCACCATCCTCATCGAGGGGCCGAGTGGGTCCGGGAAAGAGCTCTTTGCTCGCGCAATCCATAACATGAGCGGACAATCGGGCGATTTCGTGGCAGTTAACTGTGCCGCACTGCCGGATACGCTATTAGAGTCTGAATTATTCGGCTACAAAAAAGGAGCCTTTAGTGAGGCCAAGAATGACAAGCCAGGGCGCTTCACACGTGCAGCGGGCGGAACGCTGTTTCTTGATGAAATAGGTGATATCTCGACGGCTCTCCAAGTCAAACTACTGAGGGTTCTACAGGAAAAAGAATATGAACCTTTAGGCGCAACGGCGACATTGAAAACAGATGCTCGCATCATCACTTCGACCAACCGAAAATTGTTTGAACTCGTTTCACGGGGCGCTTTTCGGGAAGACCTGTTCTATCGCCTGAATGTCGTAAGAATCGAACTGCCACCCCTTTCCAAGCGGCGTGAGGACATTCCAATACTGATTCAACATTTTATTCAGAAATTCAATGCACTCAAGGGCAAGGAAATCAAAAGGATATCCGCTCATGCCCTAAATATTCTAATGCACTATCGTTATCCCGGAAATATTCGTGAGCTGGAAAATATTATCGAATTTGCCTTTGTGCTATGCCATGGTGAGGAGATCAAAGCCGAGCACCTCTCCGGGGAAATTCAAGATGGGGTCACCCCAAATATTGTGGGAGAGCACCGTGCTGCTCGTCCCCAATTTGACCGGGCCGAAAAAGATGTCATTACCGCAGGATTGAACCAGCATCAAGGTCATCGCGGGAAAACCGCAGCGTACCTAAAAATTAATAAATCGACGCTTTGGCGGAAAATGAAAAAATACGGCATCAAATAAACGCTCTAAAAGTTAACAACGCCACGATATAAATTATTGTTTCTTTTACAAGCCGGTAAGGTTGAGACGCATTCCCCGCCTTGAGTGACTTTTATCTATAGTCCTGCACATATGTTTTTAATGAATCAGAATCTCAACCCGCCGGTTTTTGGCCTCAGCCGTATTGTCGGGTGTCGGAACGTGAAGGTTTTTTTCGCTGTGCGAGACCACCTCCATTTGATCGGGAGATATCCCTATTTTACGCATTTTTTGAAAGACCCTCCGCGCCCGCGTCAGACCGAGCTTCAAATTTAGCGCATCCGACCCGCGGGTGTCGGTATGGCCGACAATGCGTATATCACAAGGGGTTCGCTCTTTAACAACTTGAACGATTTGATCGTCAATCGCGTTGAAATAGCGTTTTGATTGTTCGGTAAGCTGGGCTATCCCAAATTTAAAAAAGAGAATATATCGCGTGGACAGAGCGGGGATGGCCTTTATGGCCTCATCAAAATTAGCCTGAATTTCTTTCGTCGCCAGTGGTTTTCGGTGCTGAGGTAACGCTTGTTTACTTTTTACTGCAACCACTGCTCCTGCCGTCGTAACTATTTGCTTCCCCGCGTCATTTTCGATACTGATTTCCCCTACTTTTCCTTCGGGATCGGGGATCAAAACGAAGTAGTTGCGTGGTGGGGCTGAACATGCAGCGAGAATCAAAAATCCAATTAGAGGTAGTGCCGTCGAGAGCTGTTTCATCCACATATTCCTGATTGAATGAGGTGTTCACAGAAAAAGGAGACCAAGGGAACATGGATATCCGGTGTAATACCGACCGTCAAGGGTTAATCAAATTCATATCGCCTCCCGCGCCATCACTGAATCTGGCCGCTACTTGCCTGAATGCAGTTTTCCGGTTGATAAACGCATTGACAACCGCCGGATCCAATTCAATGCCACTCCTTTCCTCGATATAGGCCACGGCATCTTTGTGCGGCATCGCCGCTTTGTATAAACGTTCGCTGATCAGGGCATCGTAAATATCGGCAATTGCCATAATACGGCCATACAAGGGGATCGATTCTCCCTTCAGGCCACGCGGATAGCCGGATCCATCCCATTTCTCGTGATGGGAATAGGCGATGGTACGGGCAATGGATAAAAAAGAGTTTTGGCCTAATTTGGTTTCGGCCTCATCAAATATCTGCTTGCCGTACACGGTATGGTTTTTCATCACCTCAAATTCTTCTTTGGTTAATTTGCCGGGATTTTTTAAAATCGTGTCGGGGACACCGACCTTGCCGACATCATGTAGCGGCGATGAACGAAAAAGCAGCTCGATGGTCTCGTCATCAAGCATAGGGCGGTATTTTTTATCATTTTGTAAATATTCGGCTAAGTGTTTCACGTAATACTGGGTGCGCTTGACATGCCCGCCGGTTTCCGTGTGCCGTGTTTCGATGACCATCGCAAGGGTTTCTAATGTTACGGCCTGTACCATCGCCAACTCTTGGGCCCGCTTCTTCCCAACCCACTCTGCCCACCAGAATTTGACTGCCGATAAAAAGGAAAAATTAACCGCAAAAATGGATAGCGGAATAAAGGGCGAGATAAATAGGCCCCGACTGCTTAGCAACAGGCCGGATCCGCCCCATAGTAAAAGGGTACTGATTATAAACGCCGAGATGCTCCATACCGCCCGCCCGTAAGCCAGCAGCATCGCGGAAAGGATACCGACGATACATCCTAAAATGAGTTCAACCCCACGCAGCCATTGGGGGCGGGAAACAAAATCGCCCTGGATAATATTATCCACGATGGCGGCGTGGGCTTCCACGCCAGGATATAACGGATCAAATGGTGTGGCATGAAAATCTCTCAGACCGGTTGCTGAGGTGCCGATAAAAACAATCCGATCGGTGATCTCTTTTTTCAACGGCTGACCGGCCAATATCTTTGCTGCCGAGATATGCAAAAAGGTGTTTTCCGGGCCTCGAAACCGGATCAACAGGTTGCCTTTTTCGTCCAAAGGGATGACATGGTTATCAAAAATGATCGATTGGCCACCATAGATACTCGCTCGAAGCAGGATTTGTTCTGAACCAAAGGCTTTTAATATCGCAGCGAGGGCGAGACTTGGGTAGATTTTGTCCTTGTGAACGATTAAAAGCGGTACCCGTCGCAGGGTGCCGTCCCGGTCGGGGGTGGCATTGATAAAACCGGAATGGGTGACCGCTTGGGCAAGGGGATTAATATTACACAAGACGCCCCGGGCCGCATGCAGGGGCGTCTGATCATCAGTTACGCCTTCCGGCCGGATAACAAAAACCGGCGCGGGATGAAGCCGGCAATCGGTCGTATGTGGCGATTTGGAATCAAAATTAAATTTATATCCAAGTATAAACGGTCCCTTGGATAAGGTTTCGGCTAATAATGTATCATTATCTTTTAAATTTTCGCTAACAGCCGACATATCCAAACGGATGTTAAAATCGTTTTCGATCTGGTTTTGAAGATGTTCCAGAGAGGTTCGATCCGGTTCAGGAAAGGTCATGTCAAGAGCAATACTGCGTGCGCCGAGAGCCTGGATCTTTTCCAATAGCCGGGCAACCTTGTAGCGCGGCCAAGGCCATTGTCCGAATTGTTTGAGACTTTCATCATCGATATCGACAATCACCGGGAGCGTTGAGGGTGCTGTGTGGGGGATCGATACCAGCAGGGTATCGTAAATACGGCTATTGGCCCAATTCAAAAGACCGGGCTGAAAGAAGAAATAGACGTTCAGCAGCATGGCGATAATCAAGCCGCAGATGAGAACCGGCCTGCGGCCGGAACCGGTGCCGATTGAAAAACGGTTTTTCCTACTCCCGTCATTACGGGATGTCAGATTCAAAATTTATGGCTCCCAAGACAAACCAATCATTTAAAACGGTTTACTCCGCATCCTCATCTTAATAACCAAGTACGATGCTTGGCTAACTTAAAAACAAAAATTTAACCGACGCGGGTTATACACCAATAACGATCCTTTTATCATATATTGATCGGCCCAAATAGGAAAATAAACACTCATTTTAGGCACTATATACCACAAACCCCAATTGAACGAAATTGCTCAATCGGGGTCAAGGCTAATATTTGGTCGGTTTTCGTATAAAAACCGGGTTTTCGATGGGTCCCTTCACGCAGAAACCAAATTTTTTTGTGAAGGCTTCAACCGTTTTTGGGTGGTGGCCGTCACGACGAGAAGACAGGGTTATCTGACCAAAACCTCTACGCGTCGATTTTGGGGTTCATCGACATCATCCGCTGTCTGGATGATTAAGCTTGTCTCACCATGGGAGGTCGCTTCAATCTGTCGTGCATCCACACCCTGATCGATAAGAATTTGTTTGACGGTATTCGCTCGCTGTAGGCCGAGTTCGACATTTTTCTGAGCCGTACCGCGGGTATCCGTATGCCCGATGATAGAGACATCGCAGGGCTGCCGATCAATGACGGCAATAATAATTTGACTCAACTGATCTTGGGATTTCTCGGTAAGCGAGGAGGTGCCGGTTTGAAATTGCAGCATAAATTGTGCAGGCGGGCGTGGCGTGGCGGCCAGTGCCTTCTTAAAAATTTTATTTATACCTTCTTCCGCCATAGGTTCCGGAGGGGTGGGTGAGGTTTGAGCATCTTTGACTTTGACGACTGTATCGGGGGACGTGATTATCTGTTTACCGGCTTCATTGGTAACCGTGATGCTTCCAACGGTCCCATCTTCGGCATCCGGCATCAATACGAACAGGTTTTTCGGGCCGCCACAAGCAGAGAAGAAAAACAGCCCGCAGGCCAGGATGGAAACAGATATCCATTTCGTCAAATTCATTAAATTTTTCCTTGGGTTATGATCGAATGAAAAGGGCCCTTTGTCGCTCCGGGCCAAAAGCGGTAACCCTACTCTGGATCCACTCGGGCTAGAAACGTGGTTCCTCGAATCCCGATTGTCGCCACCGGTGTCTGGAATTTGACGGCTTCCGGAGATGATTTTCCGATCGCACCAGACACATAAGAAGCTGTTCCTTTGATCATCTGGGTTATAAATCCAAATTTTTGCTGGGCCGGAGAGTAGACAAATTGTGTTATCGTCATTTTGCTGCTCGGTCCTAAGGAAATACGGGTATCATCCTTAAACACCACGCCCATGGAACCGTCTTCCTGCGTTATGAGGATATCATTTAAATGGATCCGCAAGCCATTTTCGGCCGGAATCTCCTGTGTACCCCGTTTGACCAAAGCGATACCCTGGACATTTCGTAATCCACCGATAAAATCTGTGTCGCCCAAGACCGTATTGGGTAAAAGCAAGCCGATAATACCGAATAGAATGAGTAGTTTTTTCATCATATCCTCTTTCGGTTTGTGTTATTGTAATTACATATTTCCTGAAATATGACCATTTTCGACTTTATTGTCAAGCTGAACATCGTTATTCTTCCATTTGGACCGCCTTCTCAATGGCTTTCCATACCACTTCTCGCCCTTGTCTGGTTTTTGCCGAAAAAAGAATGGGGGTAAACCGCCCGAAGCCGATCATTTCCTCGAATTGTTGAAATTGGCGTTTCTGAGCGGCTTTTGACAATTTATCCGATTTTGTGAGAACGGGGATGACCAGTAGATGGTTTTGCACCAGCCAATCCACATACAGCTGTTCCCGTTCATCCGGAGACCGGCGTATGTCCAATAACAGAACAACGCCTTTCAAGGTCCCACGGCCGATAAGGTAGCTCTCGATCATGGGGCGCCAATTTTTACGCACCGCGGCCGGAACTTTGGCATAGCCATAGCCCGGTAAATCGACCATCATGAGGCGGTCATTAACTGAAAAAAAATTGATTAGCTGGGTCCGCCCCGGTGTCCGCGATGTTTTAACCAGACGTTTGCGGTTGACTAAAATATTAATTAATGACGATTTTCCCACATTGGATCGTCCGGAAAAAGCGATTTCCGGCAATGCCTCGGGAGGATATTGGGATGGTTTGGTGGCACTGGTGATGAATTTAGCAGTATGGATGATCATGGTTTCTCACCAGGTAAGTGTCAGCATAAATGCCGGGATAAATACGTTTCGATACGATTGAGCCCCTTTTCGATATTGGCCATGGAATTGGCATAGGAAAACCGCAAATAGCCCTCTCCCCCCGGGCCAAAATCAATACCGGGGGCCACGCCCACATGGGCCTTCTCTAGAATATCGAAAGCCAGTTGATAGGAGTTGTCGCTTAAATGCCCGGCGTTGGCAAAAACGTAGAAGGCGCCGGTGGGCTCGACGGTGATACCGAAACCCAAGGATTTGAGTCGCTGCACCATATAGCGTCGTCGCTGGTCGTAGGTATGCCTCATATGCGCGACATCATCACCGGCCTCTTTCAAGGCTGCAATGCCTGCCACTTGAACGGCGGCATTGGTAGAAATGAAAAAATTCTGATGCAATTTTTGAATTGGCCGAATGAATCGCTTGGGGGCAATCAAATATCCCAAACGCAGGCCGGTCATTGCGTATAGCTTGGAAAATCCGTTCAATACAATGGCGTCTTCGGTGAATTCAAGAATACTGTGCTGTTCCCCCTCATAAACCAGGCCATGGTAAATTTCATCGGAAACGATCAGCGGTCCCAAGTGAGCCAAGGCTTCCATCCGTTTGGCAGAGAGCAAATTACCGGTTGGGTTGGATGGCGAGTTGATCAGGATTGCCTGTGTTTTCGTTGATATTTTTTCTTCGATCATCGCCGGCCGGTATTGAAATCCGTCATCTTCATATACCGGCACGGATATGGGAACCCCGTCGGCAAATCGAATAAAATTAGGATAACAGGCATAATGGGGGTCGGAAATGATGACTTCATCACGGGGATCAAGGAGCGTGGAAAAAACGAGAAACATTGCCGGTGAGGTCCCTGAGGTAATAACCACCTGACCAGGATCCATCGACACACCATAAGTCTCGGTATAATATTCACAAATGGCTTCTCTTAAAGCCGGTATACCCAGGCTGTGGGTATAGTGGGTATGGCCGTCCTCCAGCGCCTGGCATATTGCCGCTTTTACACAGGCCGGCGTATCGAAATCGGGCTCCCCAACTTCAAGGTGCACGACGTTCTGGCCGCTTTTCTCCATTTCGCAGGCTTTTTCCAACACGTCCATAACGATAAAGGACGTCATCTCGGTAGTGCGTTTGGAAGCCATTTAATCTATATATGCAGTAGGTTATAGATAACCGGTGGCTACACGACTTTGTTGAGGGGATACTCGATAATTCCCTCGGCCCCGGCCCGGATTAAATTCGGTATCAGATCACGCATGACGTTTCGGTCCACCATGGATTCCACCGAAAACCATTCGGTCTGATACAAGCTCGCCACCGTGGGCGCATTGAGGCTGGGAAGCAGGTCAATCACCTGTTGCATTTTGTCCTTGGGGACATTCATTTTCAAACCCACCAGCTGATCCCCAAGCAGGGCACCTTTGAGCAAAAGGGTAATCTGCTCGATTTTTTCTCTTTTTTCAGGGACTTTCCAGGCAAGACGATTGGCAATCACCTGCGTGTTGGTTTGCATTAATTCATGAATGATGCGCAACCCGTGGGCTTTAATGGTCGATTCGGTTTCCGTAACCTCCACGATAGCATCCGCCAAACCGGAAACGACTTTGGCTTCGGTGGCTCCCCAGGAAAATTCTACCGTCACCTGAATGTCTCTCTCGGCAAAATATTTGCGTGTAAAGTGGGTCAGCTCGGTGGCGATCGTTTTTCCGTCCAGATCGGAAAGGGTATGAATGGGGGAATCATAGGGTACGGCCAATACCCAGCGGGCGGGGCGCGCACTTACCTTGGAGTACACCAGATCAGCCACAACCTGCACATCACTTTCATTCTCGGCAATCCAGTCTCTCCCGGTTAATCCCACATCCAGGGTACCATCCTGAACATAACGGGGCATTTCCTGAGCCCTGCAGATGGCGCATGAAATCGCATCATCGTCAATTTCAGGAAAATAACTGCGGCCATTGACATTTATATTCCACCCGGATCGTTTAAATAGGGCGATAGTGGCGTTTTGAAGGCTTCCCTTGGGAATACCCAGTTTCAACTTCGAACTCATTTATTATACACCTCCTGTGGGTCGAAATTCGGCGTTCCATCAATCTCTAACCGACCGTCGGCCAGTATTTGATAAAAGCAGGAGTGATGGCCCGTATGGCAAGCCCCGCCGCCCAATTGTTCCACCTTGAGCAAAACGGTATCATTGTCACAATCAATTCTAATTTCTTTGACGATCTGATGATGACCCGAGGTTTCTCCTTTGGTCCACAGCGCTTGTCGCGTACGGCTGAAATAGGTGGCCTTGCCCGTGGCCAGGGTTTTCTCCCAAGCGGCCTTATCCATAAATCCCAGCATCAGCACTTCTCCGGACCGATAATCCTGGGCTATGGCCGGCAACAGGCCCTTCATTTTGTCAAAAGCCAAGTCTACCATGGCCGTTACACTCCTTAACCTATAAAAGATAAGCCCAATTGTGTAATCTGCATGAAAAAAAAAGTCAATTTAATTATCCGGCTTTAAACCCGCTTTTACATTGACGAAAACGTTCACGCGGTTAAAATGTGATTATTTTTAACCACTAAAATATTTGTGTTGCTCCCTGTTTTACACCTATTGAGGTCAAATCTGTGACGTCTGACAACAAAATAAAATGGGTCGCATCTTGAACTTTTTATGAAGCCGGAATAGACTGTATAGTTTATTTATCATCACCGTAAACCGAAATATGGACCCCGGTTATGGACGACCAGGACCCTAAAAAGTGGACTATGTCGGCGGAAGCCCCCAGGACAAGGTCGGCGATTATCAAAAAGCGGGGCCGCCTGACTAAAAGAAATTGGATTTTTCGACTCGTAAAATGGGGATTCCTGCTATCCCTGGTAATGGTGATAGTCGCTGCGGCCCTGGCCTTCGGCGGATACTATTACTTTAGTGAGGATCTGCCGAAAATCACTTCCCTGGCTGACTACCGGCCGCCGATTATTACAACCATGTATTCTGACGACGGGCGCAAGATTGGCGAATTCTTCAAGGAGCGCCGCATTATCGTCCCCTTGACGGAGATGCCCGACCAGTTAAAAAAGGCGTTTGTTTCCGCCGAAGATTCCCGCTTTTATCAACATAAGGGGATCGATTTTTACAGCGTTCTGCGGGCATTCATTAAAAACCTGAAAGCGGGTACTATTGTGCAGGGCGGCAGTACTATTACCCAACAGGTAACGAAGTCTTTTTTTCTGACCCCAGCGCGTAACTATAACCGTAAGCTAAAAGAAGCCATTTTGGCTTATCGGATTGAGAAATTTTTAACCAAGGATGAAATACTGTTTTTATATTTGAACCAGATCTATCTGGGGCATGGTGCCTATGGTGTGGGAGCGGCCGCTGACAACTACTTTAATAAAACGGTTGAGGAGCTAACCCTGGCCGAATGTGCCATTTTGGCCGGATTACCCCAGGCGCCCAGCCGCTATTCGCCGTTTCATGCGCTTGATAAGGCCAATTTGCGACGCATATACGTCATCAATCGCATGCTTGACGAAGGGTATATCACCAATTTACAGGCCACCGAGGCCATCGATCAAAAACTCGATATACAACCGCGACGCAACCTCTTTCTTGATGAGGTGCCTTATTATACCGAACATGTTCGCCGCTATGTTGAAAAGAAACATGGTACGGACGCACTCTACCGCAGTGGATTGACAATCTTTACGTCGGTGAACATCGAAATGCAAAAAATCGCCCGAGAGGAAGTCGAGAAAGGGCTTCTGGATCTGGATAAACGCCGAGGCTTCCGCGGACCCCTAAAAAGTCTTGAACCTGATGAAATCGAAGCATTTAACCGGGCCCGGACCGATGAAATTGAAAAGATGGGTGGCCTTGCACCTGGAAAACGGGTCAAAGCGGTCGTCATCGCCGTCAGCGATAAAAAAAAGGTGGCGACCGTTCAGATCGGTAAAGAGAGCGGCTATATTCAACTTAAAACCATGAAATGGGCCCGTCCGCCTAACTCGAAGGTATCGTATAAAAAGGCGTCGCTGAAACGAATCAGTAAAGCGCTCAAAAAAGGCGATGTCATCGAAGTCAAGATAGACAAAAAACGAAAAGCCGCCGATCAGTGGGACGTCCTTCTGGAACAGGCCCCAACCGCCCAGGCCGCCATGATCTGTCTGGAAACGGAGTCCGGCCAAATTAAAGCCATGATCGGGGGGAGAGATTTTCTTAAAACCCAGTTTAATCGGGCCATCCAATCCCGTCGTCAACCCGGTTCGGCATTTAAGCCGATTGTTTATGCGGCGGCTTTGGATAAGGGGTATACGTCTGCAACGGCAATTATCGACTCACCGGTGATTTATAAAGAGACATCCATGGATTTCACCTGGAAACCGAAAAATTATGGGAATAAGTTTTATGGCCGAACTTTGTTGCGTGAGGCGCTGGCTAAATCGATAAATGTTGTAACCATCAAGATTCTAAAAGATATCGGCGTGGACTATGTCATCGACTATGCGCATAATATGGGCATCACGTCCGAATTAAGCCGAGATCTCTCGATTGCGCTGGGGTCATCGGGGGTGTCGCTGCTGGAATTGACCGCGACCTATTCGGTTTTTGCCAATCGCGGCTTTTATGTACCACCGGTATTTGTCACTAAGATTGTGGATCGCGATGGCAACGTGATCGAAGAAGCCGCCCTGACGAGAAAAAAAGTGCTGTCACCCAGCACCGCCTATATCATGACCAATTTATTGGAAGGTGTCGTTAAAAATGGCACCGGGCAGCGGATCAAGGCGCTTAAACGTCCCGCCGCCGGAAAGACCGGCACTAGCAACGATCTCTACGACGCATGGTTTATGGGGTATACGCCCCGTTATGTCACCGGTACATGGGTTGGTTTTGATGATCAAGAGACGCTGGGCCGGGGAGAAAACGGTGCCCGAAGTGCCAGTCCGATTTGGCTGGGCTTCATGCAACGTGTCCTGGAAGGAAAGCCCATTCGTGTCTTTCAGGTGCCCGAGGGCGTAATGTTCGCCAAAATCGATGCCAAAACCGGTTTGCTATCTATCCCCGAATCGGAAAAAACCATTTTCGAATGTTTCAAGGAAGGCACGGCACCCACGGAGTACGCCAAGAAGCCGGGCACCATCAGTGGTTCGGAGGCGTTTTTCAAACTGGACATGTAGAGCGGTTTGCCGGTTAAAGCAAAATAGCGCTTCAAACCGTCATATAAAGTGACCCGGAATATGTACCACTGGTTGCTTGGCGGGTAGGTACACCGGCAGACTATATTATTTGGGCAACCGGACAACCAGTACCGGTATTTTCGACCGTCTCAGAATTCGCCGGGCCGTACTGCCCATCATGGCATCTTTAAGAGTGCCCTGGCCGTGGGTCCCCATGACCAGCAGATCTGCGCCGATCATCTGGGATTGCTCGATAATTTCTTCCACGGGATTGCCGCGCATTACGAGGATATCCCCGGTTTTAAAACGGGGTTCAGGGATTCCGGCCCGCACATTCTCGTTGATCTGGCCCAGAACCGCCGCAAAGGCTCCTCGACCTCTCAATTTCCCGGTTAATGTGGTGCGCGCCTCTGTTTCGTGTCCTTTTTTGATCTCATCCCAGTGGTCCCTTGAGATATACCCGATCACCTTTTCATCGAGATCGGAAGTATCTTCGAGGACGTGGATCAAAGAAAGCCTGGCCCGGTATTGCTCGGCTAAGCTGACGGCATAGGCCAGGGCATGGTGGGCATTTTCCGATAAGTCCGTGGCATAGAGTATTTTGTTTATTTCAACCGTTGGAATAGACAATGTGGTTTACCTCGTTTTTTGGTGTTGGCCGGCCGGCTCGGCTCGATTTTTCAGGCGGGTGCTTTCTTAAACAGGCCGGTGATTTGCTTTATCCAAATACCGCTTAAAATCCATGAATATGCCCAGGTTCCGAGTATAATCAGCACGAAAGCTTTGATAATATCCATGTGGCTTCCGTTCAAAGAAAAGCCCGGGACATAACCGAATAAAAACGGCCCCAGGTACAGGAACTTGGCAAATTTAAAGGATGCAAAGGCGGTTCGCCACATATTGGCCTTGGCGATGGTCGCCCCGGCAAAGGCGGCAATGCAGACCGGTGGCGTGATATTGGAGTCCTGGGACAACCAGTAAACAATCATGTGGGCGGCGATTTCATTAACACCCAGGTGGGTCAGGGCAGGTACTGCCACCACGGCAGTGATGAGATAGGCTGCGGTAACCGGAACACCCATGCCGAGAACCAGGGAAGCCAGTGCGATTAAAAGTATGGTTAAAACCAGTGAGCCCCCCGCAAGTTCGATAACAATATCTGCAAAGGTCAGTACCAGACCGCTGAAGGTGAGCACGCCGATGATAATGCCGATAACCCCCACAGTGGCACCGATTTTAAGGCTGTTTTCCGTCCCGGACCTGGCCGCTTCCATAAATTGTTTCAATTCATACCCGACACGCTCGCGCCGGTTTTTTCGGAAAAAGAGGAAAATAAAATACCCAATTACACCGATGATCACCAGCTTGTTTGCTGAAATGACCATGTCGTCTGAGGCCATGTTCAGAAAGGAGCCCAAAATGACAACCACCATAATGACCGCGAAAGCTAAATCAATACGGGTTTTTTCTTCCTTAAAACTGACGGCGATGCAGGTGGCCAGCCCTAAGATAGCTGAAAATCCCGGGGAATAGCCGGTGAGCATAAAAATCGTTATCACCACGAGGGGCAAGATATAGATCCATTCTTTTTTCAGGATCTCCATAGCGCTCTGTTCTGATTTTTCACCGATGATATTATGCTTCTTCGCTTCGTAGTGGACCATAACATATACACTGAAAAAATACATAATGGCAGGGAAGATGGCCACCAACATAATTTGGGAATACGGCAGACCCGTCAGCTCCGCCATGATGAATCCGCCCGCACCCATGATCGGGGGCATGAACATCCCGCCGATGGAAGCCGCCGGCTCGATACCGCCGGCGATGTGGGGTCTAAAACCGGCCTTTTTCATCATGGGAATGGTAAATGCACCGGTAGACACGGTATTGGCGATGGCGCTGCCGGAGATGGAACCGAAAAGGCCGCTGGCGATGACAGACACCTTTGCGGGCCCGCCAATTCGATGACCCACGGCCGCCAAGGGCCAGTCAATAAAAAATTTCTGGGCACCACATTTTTCCAGAAACGCTCCGAAAAGAACAAAAAGAATCACGTAAGTGGCGAGAACATTGGCCATGATGCCAAACACACCATCACTTTTATAAAATATACTGGTGCACAATTCGGGGAACGAGTCACCGGCATGGGAAATGATATCTGGAAAGTAAGCCCCATAGACACCATAGAGGAGCATAAGGGTGCCGATAACAACAAAAATATTGCCCACCACCCGCCGGGCCAGCTCTACGCCGATGAGAACCCCGATCATTGCAAGGGCCATGTCCAATGGCGTTTCAGCGCCGGTACGGTAGTTGATGACTTCAAAATTTAGTATCCAGTATCCGATGGTAACAATTGAAAGCAGGATCAACAGGTAATCGACTGCCCGGAGAACAGGGTTTAAGCCAGGCCATTTTTTTGATTTGGATTGATATAACAAAAAAACCAGTACATAAGTAATGATGACGTAGATTCCCCGGTGGTACTGGGTAGACGCCGGCGCGACTACGGCGGAGTAGGAGTAAAACAGCACGAGGCTAACAGCCAGAATATCAAAGATGATTTTTTCAAAATTCTTTAACTTGTCATACATGTTTCACCATCTCTTTCCATGTGTTACGCCGGATATCGAAGGTAATAGATACAAAACACAGGATGTGAGAATCCAGAAGCTTTGGACGGTTTTTCATGGCGAATGGATATCATGACACCATCCTGTATTTTGCATCTTGTATTATGGAGCATAGATCCACTTTTATTTCAGCATGCCTTTTTCTTTCCAGAACTTCTCGGCACCCGGATGGAATGGTGTCACGATATTGGTGGCGCCGGTTTTCAAACTCATGTTCTTGAAGGTTTTTTTCTGATCGACCATATGCTTCAACCCCTCATCTGTATAGATGAGTGAAAGGAGCTTGTAAATCGTATCGTCAGACACCTTGGAATTGGCCACCCACAGCGCGCTATCCTGGAACGAACCTGCGTCATAGTCCACGCCCCGGTAAGTTCCGGCAGGCACTGCCAGTTTCCCGAAATAAGGATATTTTTTATAAAAACCGGAAGCTTCGGCATCCTTGTCCAGGTCGAGCAGGGCGATGTCGTTGGTCTGGGCGGCCATAATTACGGCACCACTCGGAAAGGCGGTAAAAAGCCAGAATGCATCCAGCTGATTGTTACCGAAGGCGGCTGCGGCATCATTGTACCCCATGGCATTTCGCTCGATCTTGTCCCAGACACCCATGTGGCTGAAAAACAGCTCACAGTTGGCAAAAGCTCCGGAACCGGCATTGCCGACACCCACTTTTTTTCCGGCAAGATCCTTAACGCTATTGATGCCGGATCCCTTTTTGGTCACCAGCTGCGCCGGAGCACCATAAAGCCAGGCCACCGCGAGTACATCGGTATATTTCTTGGTATCATTTTTCATCATCCCGTTCATACCCAGGAACACATGACCGGAATAGACGACACTCATTTGCTGTTTGCCGGAATTGGTTTTCCTTAAATTTTCCACCGAACCGGCCGATGATTGCGCCTTTACGGTAAAATCTGTTACCTCTTTAACCGGTTTATAAACCTGAATGCCGTTGGCAACCACCTGGAATGTTCCGCCAGCGGGACCGCCGCCGAAAACGATTCTCTCCTTGGCAAACGAATTCACGGAAAAAATAAAAGTTATCATTGAAAATGCACACAGGCCGACAATCACATTAAAAAACTTTTGTTTCATTTTAAACTCCTCCTAAAATAGTTTGAACGAGACAAATTCAAAATCGAACCTTTTAAAGCTGCCCCTGTTAAAACCGCCCCTGCAACGTTATTAAAAATGAGGGGAAGATGACATATACTCTTCCACAAATACCGCTTTTCGGGATTTTCCCTTTCATGTTATGAACTGACCGTGGCAGACACCTCCTTTTTTTTATTTTTATCCTTATTTGTTAATCAGGCCCCTTCCAGAAACGAGGTGGCGTAAATGTTGAAGTTACGAGGTTTCCGGCCAGAAGTATTCGAATCTAGCTAAGATTATTAGAAGAACTTACGAATGAATTAACTATGAATTTATTAAATAATTTCAGAATCGTCAATTGGAGTATTTCTGATTGTTGTGTCGTATTTTTTCTTACACGCGAGTTTTGTAATCGCAATCTTTAGACGTCAATCAGTTTATTTAAAATAGCAAAGCGTGACAACTCGGCATTGTTGCGCAAACTGAGTTTTTTTAGCAGGCGGGCACGATAGGTATCCACCGTCTTGATGCTGATGCCGTAAGTTTCGGCGATTTCCCGATTGGTATGGCCTTTGGCCAGTCGGCGCAACACTTGCAGCTCACGCATGGAAAGGGTGTCCAGCGGCGAACGATCCCTGCCTCCCTTGGCCACACGCAGAGCCAGGACTTCCGTGGCTGCGTCCGTAAGATACCGGCCGCCCTGGTGAATCCTTTCAATCGCATTCACCAGTTGTTCCGGTGCGGATCGTTTGGTGATATATCCTTTGGCGCCGGCTTCTATGGCCCGAATGATGTATTGATCCTCTTCGTGCATGGTTAAAATCAGAACAGGCAAATCCGGACAATAGTTTGCCAGGCGACTAGTAACCTCGAGCCCATCCAGCCCCGGCATGGAGATATCGATCACTGCCACATCCGGTTTTGTTTGGCGGGCCTGGGTGACGGCATCATGGCCATCGGCGGTTTCTGCCACCACGGACATCTGGCCGTTGGCCTCAATGATGCGACGCAATCCGTCACGAACAATGCTATGATCATCCGCCAATAAAACACGTATCATGCGCTTCCTCCACCATGGCCGGATAAGGGAACGATCAAACCGATTCGAGCCCCCTCGCGCGGAGCGGATGTTACCTTAAGGGTACCACCTACCAACATCGCCCGCTCCTGAATACCGACAATCCCCAACCCTTCCGATTGAGCCAGCGTGTCGACATGGAATCCGCGGCCGTCATCGATAACGGCCAGAGTCAGGTCCCCGTTTTTGAGAAATAAACGTACCGTCACATGATCAGCTTGCGCGTGTCGACCGACATTGGTCAGTGCTTCCTGAGTGATGCGGTAAATGGCCGTTGATACCGCATTGGATAAAGAAGGAATTGTTTGATGCTCAAACAGACAGGTGATTTCCGTCCGCTTCTCAAAATCAGCAGTCAGCCACTCAAGGGCGTCCACCAATCCCAGATCATCCAGAATGCCCGGCCGCAAACGAATGGCTAAACCGCGAACGTCCTCGATATTTTGGTCGATCAGATCGCGCATGGCCAATGCCCGTTTTGCGGCCTCGGCATCAATTTCTTTTAACCGTTCAGCCATCCAGACCGAATCCATACGAAGGGCCGTGAGTACCTGCCCCAGCTCGTCGTGTAATTCTCGGGCGATGGCGGAACGCTCGGCTTCGTGGGCGGCCATGACCCCTGCCGACAATCGACGCAGCTGATCCCGGGCCCGTTTTTCGGCGGTGATATCCGTAGAGATGTTGCAAACCCCGCTGGCCCGACCCATATCATCGTACAATGGAAATTTTACCGATAGGTAATCGTGAACGCCATCCTTATGTTGAAAATGCTCTTCCACCTGGACGGGACGACCCTCGGTTAGCGCCCTTTGGTCATTGGCTGTCCGTTCGTTGGCCGCGCCGGCGGGAAGAATATCCGTATCAATACGACCATGCACCTGGGCAGTCGTTTGTCCCAGAATCTCTTCATAGCGGGTATTGATCAGTACATAGCGCCCCTGAAGGTCCTTAATATAGACCACATCGGGCGTATATTTTAAGATGCCCGTTATTTCCCGGGTGCGCTCTTTTACCTGGCGCTCTAAATCTTTTGAGTAGCGGCTTAATTGTTCTTTGGCCTGACGCAGGGCTTCTGCCGCTTTTTTTCGTTCGGTAACATCAACGGAAACAGCCAGTGATCGAATTATTTTATCCTGTTTGTCCCGAACCGCCACGGCCGACAATAAAACATCGATGATGCCACCGTCTTTTTTTACAAAACGGTACGGCACATCTTTGCAGAACCCGGTTTTAAAAAAAGCGGGGAAAATAACCTGTTTTGCATATTGCCGTGATTGGACTGTGAGATAGCCGGTCAATGGGTTCCCGATGACCTCTTCCCGTGCATACCCCATGGCTTCGGTCCAGTAATCACTGACGCTGATCAAGTGTCCCTGGGCATCGATGGAGTGGAGCATAGCGGGTGTGTCATGATACAAAGATCGGTACCTTTCTTCGCCTTCACGAAGGGCCATCTCCGCTGATCGACGCCTCAAAATATCGCTGCTGGCCCTCCGGTACAGAAAAAATACCGATAAACCGATCAGAAAGCATAAGGTTAGTATAACGGGGCCGGCGATTTGAATCAGTGGGCGGGAAACATTCGCGGCAATGGCCTGAAGACTTTGCAGGTGCAGAATTTTCCATCCCGGATAGCTCTCCAGATTAATGCGGTGAAAAAGATAGTTCCGGCCGTCCTGGTCAACGGCAGTATTGTCATCTTTGATATCGAGCCCTACCCAGTTCCATGGTCCTGGCCCAAATTGGCGCGAAAGGGCAACGGTGGCTTTCTGGGTGGATGAGAGTGGTGTCAGGGTATGATAGAGCCAATCGGTTCGCGTAGAAATAAAAATGACGCCATTGGGATCTGTAACCAGTACGACCTCATCGGAGAGCAACTCCAGCTGTTTTTCAATATTTTCAATGGGTGCCTTGATAACGGCCAGACCGATAATAGCCTCCTCGTCATCATCAAATACCGGAAAGCTGAAATAGGCCCCCCGTTTTTCCGACGTCACCCCCAGGGCCAGGTACCGGGCCGGTGCGCGCTCAAAAGCTTGGATGAAATAGGGACGGAAGGCAAAATTTTCACCCACAAAGCTATCCGCATCATCACGGTTGCTGGAGGCGATGGTCGTGCCCTGGGCGTCCATGAGATAGCACACCCCTGTTTGAAGGGAATATTTGAAATGATCCAAAATGGCGTTGGCTTTTTGGCGGGTTCCCAGATCGGAAGGATCAGTCAGCAATTGACGCAGTTCCTGCAGCCCGGCCAAGGTTTTAACCGGCTTGACGTTTTCGGAGAGAAACGAGTCGATATTTTTATGGATCATGTCCAGGCGGGAAACCATTCGGCGCTCTGCCTCTTGGATCGCATCTGTCCGCAGGGTGGCGTAAAACAGGAAACCACCCACAGAGGCGGACAAAAACGCCAAAAGAGATAAAACCAACAAGATGGTTCGAAGGCGCATTAAGATAACGTTCCATTTAAAATAGTGGGGCCCGTTTCGCCGTATAAATGGCAGTGACGGCGATTTACAATCATATCATTTGGAGCGATGTCCGGATCGGTTTTGATATTCACCGGCCGGGGATGAAAATAATCCATCATTCGCTTCCGGTTTTGACGATTCAATCCGTATAATTTCGACAGATTTCGAGGATGCACCCGAATATCAATGGGGCCATTATCCGGTCGATGCGCAATGCTATCACGGACTGCATCAAAAAGCAGTGCTTCGAAAACCAGGTGGCCAAACGCCGGGTGATACGGCCCCGCCATCACTGCGGTGCCACGGTCCAGGTCCCTTGAAGCCTGCAAACCCATACGCACCACCGGAATCCCGGCATGGGTAAAAACGGACCATAGCCGTTTGGTTACTTCTACCGCCTTATCCAGTGTCAGCGGCCGGTAGCGCTCCTGAGTATACCATTGTCCCAGCGGACTGCCGGCCAGGACGACCGTCGGGTAAATGCGAACAAAGGCGGGCGCTAAAGCGGCAATGGCCGCACCCGAGGCCAGTGCGGTTTGATCATCGTCGCCGGGCAGCCCCACCATCATCTGAATTCCGGTCTCATAGCCGTTTTTTTGGAGCAATCGTGCCGCACCGATCGTATCGGCAGCTTTATGCCCTCTGCGGGAGAGCGCCAGCACCCGATCCGACATGGATTGCGCGCCGATTTCCACGGTGTCCACCGGGTACCGGCGGATCAGAGCGATTTTTTCGTTGGTCACTGTTTCCGGGCGCGTTGAAAAGCGAATACCGTGCGCCCGCCCTTCACTAACAAAATGGCGTGCAGCGGTCAGCAATGTATGAATCGTCTCTTCCGGCAACCCGAGAAAATTACCGCCGTAAAAGGCGATCTGTACCGTGCGTTCGCCCAGAGGTTGAATGCCGACAAACGTTTCCATTGTTTTTGATACGGTCTCGCTTCCCCAAGCCGCCGGGTCGGTACCGGTGACGGAATGCTGGTTGCAAAAAACACACTGGTGCGGACAGCCGGCATGGGGTAAAAAGACAGGTGCAATCAGCGGTGAGCGTTCGCCACTCATCCGGCATTTTCGGAAAGGGTTTTGAGCGCATTTACCGCAGCATTTTTTTCCGCCACCTTTTTGCTTTTCCCCTCTCCGGTAGTGGAAAGTTCGTTAAGGCTTAGCTTGACCACAAAGGTCTTGTCATGGTCCGGGCCGGATTCCGCAACGACCTCATAATCCGGTACGACGCCATATTTTTTTTGAGCCAGCTCCTGGAGATCGGTTTTCGGATCCGTAGGTGCATGGCCCAGCAATGGAGAAAACAGTCTTTCTATGACCCCAAAGGCCCTATCTCCACCACTATCCAGATAGACGGCTGCCATCAGCGCTTCCATGGCATCGGCCAGAATCGATCTCTTTTTTTGTCCATGGCTGGCTTGTTCGCCTCGGCCCAGCCGAATATGGGGGCCAAGACCGAGGTCGCGGGCCAACTTGGACAGACCGGCCTCACTTACCAGATTGGCCCGCATGCGCGTCAACTCGCCCTCCCGGGCCTTGGGATAGTGTTGCATCAGCAGATGGCCCACCACGAGATTCAAGACTGCATCCCCGAGAAATTCCAGGCGTTGATTGTCGCTTAACTCCGGGGCGGGATGTTCGTGGGCAAAAGTCGGATGGGTCAGGGCTTCTTTTAACAACCGGGGGTTTTTAAAGGCATAACCCAGTTTCTCTTGTAAAGATTCCGGTGAATGTCCGGTGGGTTCCGGGTCACAGGCGATTTTTTTCTCCACTGACATCGTAAGACCAGATCCTTTGTTTCATTTGACTGTTCGGTTAACCCTTATGAGATCACAGCCTGTAGCTTTTCAAACAGGCCAAACGGTACCCAAAAATCGCCGGTGCCCATACCCAGATGCGTGTCCGGCTTTAAGTCCCCGTGAAAATCGGTTCCGCCGGTCATCAGCAAATCTCGTTGTTGGGCCAGGGCACTGAGTTGGCGAGTAAATACCTCGGAATGATCGGGATAATACACTTCGATGCCCATTATCCCAGCTTTAATCAGTTCTTCGACCAATAACTGTACCGACTCAACATCAGGCAAACCGTATAACATGGGGTGAGCTAACACCGGGACGCCACCGGCAGCGCGAACCAGGGAAATAGCCTCCGTGGCCGTAATTCGATACCGGTCCACATAAGCCGGCTTGCCATGACCCAGGTACCGGCTGAAGGCGTCATCCATACTTGCGGCGTAGCCCTTTTTTACCATACAGGCAGCAACGTGGGGTCGTCCCACCTGACCATCTCCCGCAAGGCGGTGGACCTCTGCATAGCTGATGTTAAAACCAAGCCCATTTAACTTGGCAATGATGCCCGGGGTCCGATTATCGCGGGATGTTTTCAATTGACCCAGAATAGTATTTAATGCCGGATCGTCGACACGGATACCATAGCCAAGTATATGTAAACTGCCGGAAATAGGAAAAGAGGTCGGCGGGGATGTGCTGATTTCAATGCCGGACAGAAATTGCAAGCCCGCCGGTAGGGCGGCAGTTGATATTTGCCGGACCCCTTCCAGGGTATCGTGATCGGTAATTGAAATGGCCGCAAGGTTTGATTGTGCAGCCAGGGCGATAATTTCGAGCGGTGTTAAAGTGCCGTCCGAGGCCGTGGAATGCGTATGGAGATCTATTCCCCGATACCGGCTTTTCCTAAAGTCCAAGCGCTTTTTCTTTGGCTTCTTCCTGGGTTTTACAATCGATGCATTGGGTCGTTACGGGTCGTGCCTTGAGCCGTTTGATAGAGATCGGCTCCCCACAATTCTCACAGGTACCAAAGGACCCGTTGTCGATCCGCTTCAAGGTTTTTTTAACCTTTTTGATAAGCTTGTGCTCACGGTCCCTAATACGCAACATAAAGTTCCGGTCGGTTTCCAGGGTGGCCCGATCCGTGGGGTCAGGAAAATTTTCTTTGGGTATGGTCATACCGGAAACGGTATCGTCCCCACGGCTTAACAGTTCGTCCAAACGGTCACTTAATAGCTTCTTGAAAAATTCGACGTCTTTCTTTTTCATGGTGAACCTCTTTTAAAAAAGGCAAGTTCGATACTGAATCGGAATAAAATCGAATTATGGAATATATATTGATTGTATTTCATTGTCAAATATCGATGAATGCTAAATCCGCAAACTTTAAAAAATATTGTAAATACAAAAAGTTAAATCTCTCAAGAACAAACTCCCCGGGCTAGCGCCCCTGGCTATCCAGGTCGAATAATTTGCGGGTAACGTCCAGATAGAGAGCCCGGTCTTCACGACAACCGTTTTTTTTCAAAAAAATGGTGGGATCATGAAGCACTTTATTGACGAGAGCGGCCTTCATCCGGGCCATTGCTTTTTTCTCATCGCTTGAAAGGCCATTTAATGAAGAGAGGGTGACGTCGATTTCATGGTCAATAATTGATTCGATTTTTTTTCGCAACGCCACGATTGTCGGTACGACCTGAAGGCTTTCATACCATTGTTTAAACTGGACAGCGGCCTCGGCGACAATCCGTTCCCCCTTGGCGGCTTCCTGGCGCCGGTCTTTCATGTTTTCATCCACAACCGCCTTAAGGTCATCGATATCGTAAACATAAGTATTGGAAAGGCGGTGGATTTTGGGATCGATATCACGCGGAACGGCGATATCGATAAAAAACAGGGGGCGATTGCGACGGCCACGCAGGCATTTCTTGACCTGACTCCGGGTGATGACGTAATCGGTTGCACCGGTGGAACTGATCACGATATCGACGGACTTCAGCTGGTCTATCCATTCATCAAAATGGATCGCCCGGCCATTAAACTGTTTGGCGAGGGCCAGGCCCCGCTCAAAGGTCCGATTGGCCACAATGATATCACCCGCCTGCTGGCCCACGAGGTGTTCAATCGCCAGTTCGGCCATCTCTCCGGCACCGATCAGCAACACCTTTATTCCATTTATTGATCCGAATATCTTGCGCCCCAATTCAATGGCGGCATAGCTGATGGAAACCGCCCTGTCGCCAATTCCGGTTTCCGATCGAATCCGCTTGGCAACAAAGAACGCCCGATGAAGCAGTCGGTTCAATAGGGGGCCGGATGTTTTTTGACGGGTGGCGGTTAGATAGGCGTCTTTGATCTGGCCCAAAATTTGCGGTTCCCCCACAACCATGGAGTCCAGACTTGAAGCCACGCGAAATATATGACGAACGGCGGCGTCATCGTGGTGAATGTAAAGGGCTTTTGAAAATTGCTCAATCGGGATTCGTTTGGATTCGGATAGAAGGGTTTTAGCGGCATGGACGGCGTTATCAACGTTTTCAGCCGCCATCAGAATTTCTACACGGTTACAGGTGGAAAACACCATGGATTCAGTTACTTCGGAATGTGCACGCAAACCGGTCAGGGCTGTCTCGGTTTCATCACCAGTCAGGGCGATACATTCGCGCAGTTCTACCGGAGCGGTTTTGTGGCTTAAGCCTATGAGAATAATATGATGCATGCCAAGTAAGTATGGTGTGGCGGCAAACACTCGCCGTCGGCAACCCGGATCAGACGCTTTTTAAACCGTTCGAAAACAATCCCAATATTAAGATCAGTTCATTTGGATTAAAACCGGGTAAATATGCCATGATGTCCTTTCAGAAAAAAATTAACGCCAAAAAACGTAAATAATACAACGGCAAATCCGATAATGGCCAAAATGGCCGATCGGCGCCCCCGCCATCCTACCGTCATTCGTTCATGTAGCAGAACCGCATAGAGTAACCAGGTGATGCCGGCCCATACCTCTTTGGGGTCCCAGCTCCAAAAACGTCCCCAGACTGATTTAGCGTAGATGATCCCGGTAATGAGTCCAAACGTGATCAGGGTAAAGCCTACAATCAGGCAGGTATATCCCACGCCGTCCAACATTTCCAATGAAGGCAGGCGTTTATAGAAAAAGCCGTGATGTTTGGACTTGATGGCGCGTTCCTGGAGCAGATATAAAATCCCGACCCCGCAAGCCAGCGCCAGCGCGGCTTCACCCAAAAAAATCGTGATGATATGGATAATCAGCCAAAAGTTGTCAAAAATTGGTTTGGCCTCTGCCGGTACGCGAGGGGTCTGAGTGGCCACAAGCATGATCAGCGTAATCAAAGGGGCGGCATAAATACCAAACACCTTGAGATTAAAACGATAGCTAAGTGCCAGGTAAATTCCCGCCGTGGCCCAACCGGCCATCAGCAGGGTCTCGTACAGGTTGGTCACGGGTATATGCCCCCCATGAACCCACGCCAGGGCCAGTGTAACCGTATGAAGCCCAAAACCCAGTGTCAACAGCCCAAACCCGGCCTGTTGGAGCCATTCTTTTTGAATAATCAGATAACCCAGGTATCCGACCGCACTTAGAAAATACAAGATGCAAGAAATGACGACCAATGATTCCATTCGTTTTTCCCTACGATAGAATGATGGGGGTTGCCGCGGGTGGTCCGCGCTATCCTTTAGTCCTCAAGGTCCAATTGTATGGCATTTCAGGTTAATAATTTCAGCTGAAATTCAGGTCCGAGGACGCTTGTCAGCAGCAGGTCCATTTCACGATGCCGGCCATCGCGAACCATTTCGACCAGCCCCCCTTCGATCAATTCATTGAACAACGGTTTATGAGCCTCAGGGGCATGGGCCTCCGCCAGCAGTTTTTTTCGAATCGTCCCCATCAAAGATAACGTTTCGGCATATTCCTCGCCATAGATTTTTTCAAGGTCCTTGCGTAACCGTTTGGCCAGGGCCGGGCTTTTTCCGGAAGTGGATATGGTGGCCAATAGATCTCCGCGTCGAACCACGGCAGGCAGGATAAAATTGCACAAAGCGGGCTGGTCGGCAATATTGCAAAGAATCCGCCGTTTTTGAGCCCCCTCGTAAATGCGTCGATTAAGGTCGGTATCATTGGTGGCACCGATAACCAGAAAAATATCGTTTAAATCATTCGACTGGTAGCCTCGACGATGAAAGGTAATCATATCGTCTTTGGCAAGCGCCTTAATGCGGGTGCTCGTTGTTTTACTGACCACGGCGACCTTGGCACCACAGGCCAAAAGGCCGTTGACTTTGCGAGTCCCCACACGCCCTCCGCCGACCACCAGGCAGGGCCGTCCGGTAACATCCAGGTTGATGGGATAATAGGCCATTTATCTATCCTCTATCTATTACCGTCGTCGTTCGCGGGTTTGAATCTGGCGCATGATCCATTGACTCATTTTTTCATCATCCCGGCAGGCCACCTGCATTTTTAGCTCGGACAGATTTATCTCCGCCCTTGCCATGCTCTTATGCCCGCCAGCTGACCCCAGCTGCCCGAAACTTAACTTGGCCACACGCCCGGCGTTTTTTCTTAAACCATCGTTACGAAAGATCACAACCAGCGTCTGTCCAACAATGCCTGAAACGACACTCCAGCTGACGGATTGGATGCGCATAAAAAAATCGGCAATCAATACACAGACATCAGGCGTTTCAACCGCACCCAAATGAACGAAAAGCCAATCCTTGCGTTTTCGTTTGCGGTCAATCGCCCGACGATAATATTTTAAATAGGCGATATTAATCTCTTCACGTTCGATCTTATTAACCAGCTGCTTATTGGCAAAGCGAAAGAGATACTGAAAAGCCCGCACATCTTCGATTAGTGTCTGCCGTTCGAAATTTTGTGTGTCGGTCTTGATGGCGTACAACAGGCCCGTGGCCAGCCTGGTGGAAGGTTTGATGCGGGCAGCACGCAGATATTCGGTTAGAATCGAGGCTGTAGCGCCATACTGGGGACGAATATCGGCGAACGCCGCCTGGGCATTGGTATCGGGGTGATGATCAATAATTACATCGGAGGTAAACCGGGTTAAGGCCGAATGGTGATTCGGCTGAGAGTCAACAATGACAAATTTCGAGTAGGTGGACATTTTTAGATCATCGAAACGCAGCAGCTTGATTCCGAGGCGTTGAATCATGGCCAGATTATCAGGCCGATCAACATCGTTCACGCTGGCGATATCGACCCCGGCCACTTTTCGCCAGAGGAGACGCTTTACCGCCATGGCACTGCCCAGGGCGTCGGGGTCGGCGACGATGACAATCAGGACGAAATCCTCCTTGCGAAACCGACCGTATAATTGCTGAACTTTGCGAGTCGCCGAAACCGCCACCGGTATTAATTCCCCGCTTAAATGTAAATGATTGTTTTGTAAACGAACATACGCTATTTTGGCTGCCAATCTTTATGAAGCGTTATTCTAACATCGAAAACCGGTTCGTCAAGCAACAACCGCTTCCGCTTACAGGGTACCGATCGGTTGTCAGAGGGGCGTTGCCGTGCTTGGCTGACATTTAAGCCTGGTTGACATTTAAGAAGGATAGGTCACATAGCGTGAAAAAGGCTATCACCCAGCGCGTGCTTGCCGTTTCCGGTGGTGAACACGCCAGGGCCTGGGGGTTATTGCTGATATTGGCCTCGGCGGTCATGTTTGCCGTTTTGGGGCTCTTTATTAAGATTCTGGGGCCCGAGTACCGGGTCTGGGATATCGCTTTTTATCGATTTGCAGGCGGTGGGTTGATTCTTATCGTCCTTTTCGGCCGTATGGTCGATCTTCTCAGGCCGAAAAATCCGAAGTTGATTTTAATACGTGGTGTAACAGGTTCGATGGCATTTTTATGTGTCGTTCTCGCCATTCGTTTGGTGCCGTTGTCCACAGCCATGGTCCTGTTTTACAGTTTTCCGGCCTTTACAACGCTTTTTTCTCCGTTGCTGTTTGGCGAGCGTATCACGATGACAGACATTTTATGCACACTTTTGGCATTTGCCGGGGTTGCGATCATTCTGGACTATCAATTTGCGGGAAACCTGTCCGGTCAAATGATGGCCGTTGTGGCGGCCATGTTGGCCGGCCTCACGATCAGTATCATCTCAAAGCTAAGAAAAACGCATGGTGCGGTCATCATCTATTTTTATTTTTGTCTGATCGGTACCCTGATCACCATAGGCCCCTTTTTTCTGGCGCCCCAATGGCCTCAGGGTAAAATGGAATGGCTGGTGATCTGTGGGATTCTTTTTACTTCAACAGCCGGTCAGTTGCTGATGACCCAGGGCTTGCGTTATTGTAAAAGTTGGGAGGGAGGTCTCTTGATGTCCAGCGAGGTGATTTTTATCTCGATCCTCGGGATTCTGATTTTAAATGAATCCGTGGGCCATCGCTTTTATATCGGTGGCGTGTTGATCGTTTTCAGTGCAGTTGCATTAAATGTCATCAATCATCGCAACCACTCTGCAGGACAAAAGGGGTAAAAAACCATCGTTACCTTTATTTTTATAAACGATGTGCGGGTTGACAACCCCGTGGAACCGTACTAGAATTCGCCCTTATTAAGCATTGAAAAAGTCAACAAATCTTACAACCAGGCACCCGTCGCAAATGATTGTTTATAAAAAATATTTTGATACAAGGAGACATGTCAATGGGCAATGAACAGTATTTTTTCACCTCCGAATCGGTGACCGAGGGCCATCCGGACAAGGTTGCCGATGCCATTTCCGATTCCATCCTGGATGCCATTATGAAAAACGATCCTGCCTGCCGAGTAGCCTGCGAGACCCTGGTGACAACGGGCATGGCTTTTATTGCCGGCGAGATTACGACGGATTGTTATGTGGATATTCCCCAAGTGGTCCGCAAGACGATTCGGGACATTGGTTACCACTCTTCCATGATGGGCTTTGACTGGCAAACGTGTTCCGTCCTTACCAGCATTGATCGCCAATCGCCGGATATCGCACAAGGTGTCAATGTGGGTGAGGGCCTGTTTGAAGATCAAGGCGCCGGTGACCAGGGGTTAATGTTCGGTTATGCTACGGATGAAACCGAAGAACTGATGCCCATGCCGGTGATGTTTGCCCATAAAATCTGTCAACGCCTGGCCAAAGTTCGTAAAAACGGCGCTCTGGACTTTTTAAGGCCCGACGGTAAATCCCAGGTCACCATCGAATATGAAAACGGCACCCCCCGGCGGGTTGATACGGTGGTCATTGCTGCCCAGCACAGCCCGGATGTCAGCTATGCCCAGCTCAAAGAAGCCGTAATAGAAGAGGTAATCAAAAAAGTCATTCCTAAGGAAATGACCGACGGTGACACCCGCTACCTGATTAATGCCACGGGCCGCTTCGTGGTGGGTGGGCCTATGGGCGATTGTGGCCTTACCGGCCGGAAAATTATCGTTGATACATACGGTGGGCAAGGGAGCCACGGTGGGGGTGTTTTTCGGGTAAGGACCCGTCCAAAGTAGACCGAAGTGCATCGTATATGGCCCGGCATATCGCCAAAAATATCGTGGCGGCCGGCATCTCTAAAAAGTGCGAAATTCAAATCGCCTATGCTATCGGCGTGGCGGAACCGATCTCGGTGCTGGTCGATCTTATGGGGACCGGTACGGTTCCTAAACAGCGCGTCGAAGAGATCGTCCGGGAGGTATTCGACCTGCGGCCTTCCGCCATTATTAACTATCTGGACCTGCTGCGTCCCATCTATAAGAAAACCGCCGCTTACGGCCATTTCGGGCGCAACGAACCGGATTTCAGCTGGGAAAAAACCAATAAGGCTGAAGAAATCAAGGCGCTGGCAGGCTGACCGATTGACCCGTACCGATAAGGAGACAACCATGGTAATGCCGGAATTAAATGATAATATGGGGGAAACGCCTCCGATGGACCTATCCCTCCCTTATAAAGTAGCAGATATCTCGCTGGCCGAACTGGGTCTAAAAGAGATGAAGCTGGCCGAAAATGAGATGCCGGGCCTGATGGCCGTCCGGGAAAAATACGGCTCTCAAAAACCATTAAATGGTCTGAAAATAACGGGCAGTCTGCACATGACCATTCAAACCGCCATGCTCATCGATACACTAAAAGAGCTGGGCGCCGATATTCGCTGGGCCAGTTGTAACATATTTTCCACCCAGGACCATGCGGCCGCCGCCATAGCAGCAAACGGATCGGCCGCGGTATTTGCCTGGAAAGGCGAAACCCTTGACGAGTTCTGGTGGTGTACTGAAATGGCGTTGACCTGGCCCGACGGCAGCGGTCCGGATTTGATCGTGGATGATGGTGGGGATGCGACCCTTGTACGTTCACCAAGGGGTCAAGATTGAAAACGAACCGGCCCTGTTAGATGAAACCTATGAAAATCAGGACATGCACTGCCTGATCGATCGGCTCAGGAAAACCTATGCCGAGGATGCCAATCGCTGGCATCACATTGCGGAAAACATTCGTGGGGTATCCGAAGAGACCACCACCGGCGTTCACCGGCTATATCACCTGGCCAAACAGGGTGAGTTGCTGTTTCCCGCCATCAACGTCAACGATTCGGTGACCAAATCAAAATTTGACAACCTGTACGGATGCCGGGAGTCCCTGGCCGACGGTATCAAACGGGCCACGGATATCATGATGGCCGGTAAAATCGTCGTTATCTGCGGTTATGGGGATGTGGGCAAAGGCTGTGCCCAATCCATGCGCGGTTACGGCGCACGTGTTATCATAACTGAAATTGATCCTATTTGCGCCCTTCAGGCGGCCATGGAAGGGTATGAAGTTAAAACCATGGAAGATGTGGCCGCCACCGGTGACATCTTCGTTACGGCCACCGGCTGTTACCATGTCATTACCGGCGCCCATATGGAACAGATGAAAAACGAAGCCATCATTTGTAATATCGGACATTTCGATAATGAAATCGACATGCGTTATCTGGAGAGTACCTCTCAATGTCGCAAAGAAACGATCAAGCCTCAGGTGGATAAATGGACACTTCAGTCCGGCCGGGCTGTTCTCGTTCTGGCCGAGGGCCGTCTGGTCAATCTGGGGTGCGCTACCGGGCATCCGAGCTTTGTGATGAGCAACAGTTTCACCAACCAGTGCCTGGCGCAGATTGATCTGGCAACCAAAACCTTGGAAAATAAAGTGTATACCCTTTCGAAAAAACTGGATGAAGAGGTGGCCCGGTTGCATCTGGCGCGACTGGACGCCAATCTGACACGACTGTCGCAAGAACAGGCCGACTACCTGGGTGTGCCCTTGGATGGACCCTATAAAGCGGATTATTACCGCTATTAGACCAGATTTTATATCAGGACCGGACGGATTTTATATAGGACTGGACGGCTGAGAGCCTGACGTTTCGTGTAATCCAAAAAAGTACACGGACGATTCAAAACCATTTCGCGTTTTCTTGTTCGAGTTTTTTGGAAAGCGCTTATGGTTTCGTCAAACGCCGGGCTTCTTTCATCGCTTTTAGCCCCTTTTCATAGTCCCCCATCAACCCATGGCAAAAACCGATTCCGACATAGGCGGGAGAATATTTGGGATTGAGTTGTCGGGCCCGGTTAAATTCTCGAAAAGCATCGTCAATCTTACCGACATTGAGCATTCGGATCCCATTTTCCACATGACGCGAAGGTGTATCAAGCGGCGCTTTGGGAGAATAAACGGTTGGTGCGCAGCCGTGAATGGCCAGCATAATTACGGCGATGAAAAGTAGCGACCCTTTTTTAAACATAACATCCCTCATCTGAAACTAATTTTAACGTGTTACCGACTGACGGTCACCGTTGGCACAATTTCAAAACGGTTTTTAATCTAATCTGTAACCACAATCATCCTGCCTTCGCGCAATAGAGCGACATGTTCCGCGAATGCTCGAATCCGGCCTGCATCAGCCGTGCTGATGACGATATCCGTGCGATGGGGACCGCTGGTACGTATCGCTTTTACCATTATGGGTTTTAACCCGACTCGGTCGGTCCGAAGGCGTTCATCCAGACCGCGGATATATCCGCACATTCCCCATTGAACGGCAAAATCACGATTGATGAACTCCGCTCCGTAAACACGACTACCCAAATCATCCGTGATCGAGGGAACCATTGCTGGTTGCAGATCCAGTCCTCTGGCATCGACGATCAATCCGGTCCATCGGCCGACATTGGATCGGATTTTACTTTCCGCATCGGGCGGGTTAAGGGACGTGATCGCTTCAATCGGCTTCACCTCCAAAGGTAAAACCAATTGTGAGAAAGCCCCCCACAGCCCCATTTCGATGGCAACCTCCAACGTGCCGTCGGAGAGATACGCCTGGCTGATGACCGGTGCATTTTTAATCAAACTTTGAATCTTGGCCATGAAGAGCGGATCCGATCCGACAATCATATCCACCCTTTGGGTAGATGACACAGAAATATTTTTAATTTTTTTCAATAGGTTATTCTGAGCAACGACTTTAGCAACGGACAACATTTTAGAGGGATTGGGGGGCGTGTCGGTATCTTTCTTTTGGGGATATGCAACGCCCATGGCCTGGATTTTGCCGTTTAACCAGTCTATCCGGCCGGGCGGTGATGGCGCCTCGGCGGACACCGGCACCGTACATAAGAAGATGAAAAGAAAAAATGCCACATTTAAATATCGCTTCACTGCAATACGTTCTCCGCAATTTATTACCAAACCTCAGCATCGGGGTCCCTATAGCGCGGACAATTCCGATATATACATCAGGTCTCAACTTTGTTAATCTTACCAGCCTCAGTGGTATTGATTTATTCCGATTTCGACCATTTGTATTCTGGTAAAATCATGAGTAGGCGAAAAATTCAAGCCCCGCCTAATTATGGGAAAGAGATGCAAGTGATCGATAACATGCACCTTTATGCTTAATTCAAGATTATAGCAACTGGCAGGTAATCCGTGAAAATGAAATGGCTGACAAAAATCGATCGTTCTGCAGCGCCCTATGTTCAGGCCGTTGTCGCCAACCGATCCGGGGAAATTTATGAGCTGGACGGATATGCCGCGGTGGGTATGGCCGCCGGGGAGTTCGTGCCACTTTCGGCGTTCGATACGATCGATATGCCCCATGGCAGTGAGCTGATGCGCCTACCCCAAAGAAGGCCCATCGTCTATAACCTCAATAAACAGCGCGTGGAAACACTTACCGAAGACCCTTATGCTCCGGGTGAACCCATTTTTCCAGTCGCGGTCTTCAATTCTCCCGGCTATATGATTAGCCATGTCTGCGCCTATGAAGAACGATCCGGGGCTGGTCCGTTACCGATGTTTTCTTATGGCGCCGTTGGTTGGCGGGGAGAAACATTTCAAAGTGCTGCGGTGTTGGTCGATACGGAGCCCCGCCAGGATTTAAGACGCATGCCGTCTGATAAAGTGCGGGCCGGTATCAAACATATGCGTCGTGCAATGCCTCAAAACCGATTGCGGTTACACTTGGAAAAATGTGCACTGAACTACGGCTGCCCGGCCGCCAAGAACTTCTTTTTGGGGCGCTATGAGGCGCCGCTACCCACATCCCGGAGATGCAATGCACGCTGCCGGGGTTGTCTCTCTCTACAAGAAAATACCGGGATTGCCGCCAGCCAGGAACGTATTGGGTTCACGCCCAGTGCTGAAGAGATCGCTGAAGTGGCGCTGGCCCATATCGACCGCGCGGCTCGGCCGGTGGTCAGTTTCGGTCAAGGTTGTGAAGGAGACCCGCTGCTGGCGGCACAGGTCATTGAACCGGCCATTGTCCTGATTCGCAAACAGACTGCTAAGGGTACGATTCACATGAACACCAATGCCGGCCGACCAGATGTCCTGGACAAATTGTTCAAATCCGGGCTGGACAGTATTCGTGTCAGCTTGAACAGTGTCCGCCCGGATGGATATAAGGCCTATTTTCGCCCCAACGGGTATCGGTTTGATGACGTTCAAAAAAGCATCGATCTGGCTCTGTCACGGGGTCGGTTTGTGGCCTTAAATTATCTAAACAGTCCCGGCATCACCGATTCAATGGAAGAGCTAAAGGCTTTAACCCAATTTATTCAAACCCATGCAATACACATGATCCAATGGCGCAATCTCAATTTTGATCCCAGGCGTTACTGGCAATCAATGCCTCTGCCGGAAGAATCAAGGCCGCCGGTGGGTATGCGCCGACTCTTAAATACGGTGAAAAAGCAATTTCCGGACATTTTCCACGGGTATTTCAACCCCCCGAAAGAAAATTGGCCCGGATCGATCGGATAGGCCTCAGTTGACATTTATTGATCATTCAGGCTTGATCAAATGGCCCGGATATGGGCGAATACAAATTCAAAAAGGGGCCATTTCAAAAAAGCTCAAAAAAGGAACCACCCATGACCAGGGTAGTAAAAGAAAAAAAACTCAAACCCATCTGGCTCGATGAAACGTCGGGGATTGTAAAAGCCATCGACCAACGCGAGTTACCCCATCGATTGGTCATCATCGATTTGGACACTGTGGATAAAGTCGTCATGGCCATTAAGGAAATGGTGGTCAGAGGCGCTCCGCTCATCGGCGTTACTGCAGCTTTTGGTGTTTATGTGGCGGTTGCCACTTCAAGTGATGCAACATCGGATGATGTGATTCGCACTGCTTGTAAAACCATTCGTGACGCTAGGCCCACGGCCGTCAATTTGTCATTTGCTGTGGATAAAGTTTTGTCTGAAGTGCTGGCCGTATCGACATTCGAAGGACGATTGGCGGTGGCTCGCAAGGCCGCCGAGGAATTGGCTGTAGCGGAAACGAAAAACTGTGAAATGATTGGTCAGCACGGATTGCCGCTGATCGAGTCGGTGGTCACAAAAAACAAGGGGAAAACGGTCAATGTCCTGACCCATTGTAACGCCGGATGGCTGGCTTGTATTGAGTATGGGACGGCCACGGCCCCTATTTATGCCGCCTTTGAAGCGGGTATCGACATCCATGTTTGGGTGGATGAAACCCGCCCTTTGAACCAGGGTGCGCGCCTGACAGCGTGGGAACTTGGCCGGCACGGTATCAAGCACACCGTCATTGCCGACAATACCGGGGGGCACCTGATGCAACACGGTATGGTCGATATGGTGATCGTGGGTACGGATCGGACCACCCATACCGGCGATGTGGCCAATAAAATCGGGACCTACCTGAAAGCGTTAGCGGCCCGTGATAACCATATCCCCTTTTATGTGGCCTTGCCGTCGACCACTTTTGACTGGCATTCAAGGGATGGATTGGCCCAGATTCCCATCGAAACCCGGGATCCGGATGAGATCCGGTATGTGCAGGGCCTTTTTGAGGGTCGTACCGTTCAAGTCCTCGTGCCACCGGCTGATAGCCCCGTAGCCAATTATGCTTTTGACGTCACACCGGCCCGATTGGTGACCGGTTTGATTACCGAGCGAGGCGTTTGTAAACCTGACGCGGCCGATATTCAGCGCCTGTTTCCGGATAAAATCGTCGCTAACGGGTCCGCCGCGACTTGACTTTTCACTAGGGATACCATTAAATCGCCCCGTGCTTACCAAACTGGAAAAAAAAGTTATCGCATCCATTCAGGGCGATATTCCCATCACGCAGTCGCCTTATCGGGAAATGGCGGACAAGCTGGACATTTCCGAAGATCGATTTTTGGATATTCTAAAAGATCTTGGCCGACGTGGGGTGATCCGCCGGTTTGGCGCCACCTTGCGTCATCAAAAAACAGGTTTTTCCGCCAATGCGATGACCGCCTGGAAAGTAGATGAGGCACGGATCGAGGAGGTCGGTCACAAAATGGCCGCCCATGCGGCGGTATCCCATTGTTATCGACGCGACCCCGCTCCGGATTGGCCCTATAATCTCTACACCATGATTCACGCCACCGATGTGGAAGCCTGCCGCCAAATTGCCGGCGATCTTTCGGCTGAAACGGACGTAAAAGAGTACCAGCAACTATTCAGTCGCCGGGAGTTAAAGAAAACCTCTATGATCTATTTCCCGGACGAATGATCCTTTGTCCGTGACGCATGATCACCCGCATATCCTTCTGATCAACCCCTGGATTCACGATTTCGCCGCCTATGATTTTTGGGCCAAACCCATGGGATTGCTAACCCTAGCCGCTATTCTGCGCCAAAGCGGGTACAAGGTGTCGTACATCGACTGCCTGGACCGGTTTCACCCCAAAGCCAGACCCCAGAATCCGAAGGTACGGCACGGTCGCGGGCCCTATCTGAAAACGTCGATAGATAAACCAATGAGCCTTGAGCATATTCCCAGGCGGTTTTCAAGATATGGCATTAAACCGGCATGGTTGACGGATGATTTGTCCGCCCTTGATCCGCCGGACCTGGTGCTGGTGACATCGCTGATGACCTATTGGTACCCTGGTGTGAAAGAAACCATTGCCACTGTAAGAAATGTGTTTCCGGATACCAAGATCATTCTCGGCGGGATTTACGCAACCTTATGTCGGGATCACGCCCAAAAAACCGTCGGCGCCGATCAGATCTTTTCCGGCCCCGGCATTGCGGGGATAACCAACCTCGTTGCCGACCATATTGGAGATAGGGCGGCCACCCGGCAATGGGACTATCAAGAACCCGACAACTGGCCCCGGCCGGCTTTTGACCTTCAGCATCGAACGACATATATCCCTATACTTACGGCCATCGGATGTCCCTATCAATGCACCTATTGTGCTTCTAAATTTCTAAATCCGGGATACCTGCGGCGATCTCCGCGACATGTCGTAGAAGAAATAAAATTTTGGCACCACCAGCACGGGGTCATCGATTTCGTCTTTTATGATGATGCGCTGCTTCTGAATGCCGGGAAGCATGCTGTGCCGATCTTCGAAGGCATCATTGACACCGGCCTCGATATCCGCCTGCATACCCCCAACGGTATCCATATTCGGGAAATCGACGACCGGGTCGCATGTTTGATGCGTCGCGCCGGTACAAAGACCCTGCGCCTCGGATTGGAAACAGCTGATTTTCATTTGCGGAATATGATCGATCACAAAGTGAATCCGGACGAATTTCATCGAGCCGTGGGTTGTCTGAAAAAAGCGGGATTCAACCGGCAACAAATAGGCGCCTATCTCCTGGTGGGCCTTCCCGATCAGTCCGTTGCATCGGTGGAGGCTTCGATCAGGACGGTTAAACAAACCGGTATAAACCCGGTTTTGGCCCACTACACGCCCATACCCCATACCGACATGTGGAAGGCAGCCTGTGCGGTCTCTCCCTACGATCTAGCGTCCGATCCGATTTTTACCAATAACGCGATTTTCCCCTGCCGTCGGGAAGGGTTTTCCTGGGAGGCTTATGGTCGGTTAAAAAGACTGGCCGCGGCGTGATTTATCGACAAGCTGGCTGTTGGCAAGAAGAAACACGACTTGTCATGTCTGAAACAGAAGTTATGACTGGTTTCCCGCGGTCGTTTCATCATCTTTAATCATGGATTGCCCCGGAATCAGGGTTTGGGTGCTTACCACTTCCGGGATATGACGGATGCTCTCGGTCACGAATTGTGAAATAATTTCAGCATCCGATGAGAGCAGGTCGCGGGTGAGTACGATCTTGATTAAGAAGTCCACGGTTCCGTGGATGGAGTGAATTTCCCGAACTTCCGAAAGAGAAAAAAGCTTTTTCATAAGGCGGTTTTCATCTTTGGCGCGAACATTCATCAATATAAAGGCCGTTATTTCCCGAAGCATTTCTGGATATTCCGATTCCTGTTTCTTCGCCATTTTTTCTCTGAAAGCCTCCATATCCTTGGGGATCAATTTGTCAATACCGATGCCGTACTTTCGTCTCCGCCCCTGCTCCCACTGATGATAGGACACGTAGGCATACAAGTCGTCAAGCGTTCTGTTTTCAAAATGGCCAATCAATCGCCCCTTGCGAATGATGCTCACCAGTGGGCGGTAAATAGTTTTGTACCAGTCCGACGCGGCATCTTTTACGGAAATGGGGCTGTTCCGGGATTCGGTTAAAAAGTGTTGATGCGTCTCGATCTGTCGCAAAAGGTAGGCGTACTGGCCAAGCTCGGTAAGCTTGATATCATTTTGCAACCCAGTCTTTTCTAAAAAATCAGCCTTCTCGCGGTACAAAATATTGGTGAGCGTATTTCGTGAAGGAATGAATTCAACGATATTCGCACGGATGTCATCGTGCCTGAGTTCTTTGGCTGCCGCAATACGATGATTGCCGTCAAGCACATAATACTCATCTTTTATCTGGTATAATTTGACCGGTGGTAAGCTTTTTCCTTCAGACATGGCGGCTTTAATTTTTAGATACCGATCGGTGGGCAAATGCCGTTTCGGATGGAATTTGCCATCGAAATCACGGTACCGGCCCACACTTCCCACGATTTTATCCACAGAAACCCGGCAGGTACCGCGAACCACGCTGTCATAGGCACATTCGGATTCCTGGTCGGCCTTGAATGACCTCACGCGGTCAGGATCACGCCGAGGGGTCAATAATTTCTTCAGTTTATGCAATGGGGTCTTTTTCATCGATAATCCAAAATATAATGACCATAACAATTGATGATCTTTGTTTGATTCAAAAGGGTGATGCGCTCCTTGTCGTGGTTGAAAGCGCGATGGATATGGCCGTGTAAAAAGTACGCCGGCTTATATCGATCGATAACTTTACGAAAACTTTTGAAGCCACGATGACATAAATCCTCCTGATCGTGGATAAATCGTGGCGGGGCATGGGTGACAACCATATCGATTCCCCGTTTCCGCCAGATTTTTAGACGAAGTCCCAGAATGATCCATCGCATTTGGGCTTCGGTATGCTGATTCGGGCCCTCGTTATACCAACGCGATCCCTCCAGCCCCAGCACGCGCTGATTGCCTATATCAACGATTCGCCCGTGAATGTTCATGCATCCTTTCGGCGGTGAGTCTTCGTAGCGGATATCATGATTGCCTTTAACGTAATATAGCGGCACATCGAGTTTTGAGCGTAGGGAAGTGAGATGCTCCGGCGGCAGATCGCCACAGGATATGATGGCATCCACGGCACCTATGCGGCTTTGATCAAACCCATCGGACAATACGACCTTATCGGATATACATAAGATTCTCATTTGGTATAGAATTTATTTCATCAATAAAGGGACAAATGAACCATCGGCTATTATTTCATATAATATGTCAAAGAAAATCGTCACGGTTTGATTTGATCCAGCACCTGCTTGCCCCCCATGCGGTCCACCTGGCGTTGAATCCAACCCGCCCGTTTATAGACATAGGCCGATGGCCGTCGAGGGTTCATGGACTTGGGGTCAGGCAATACCGCGGCCATACGTGCCGCCTCCCATAAATGAATGTGTTCGGCCGGTTTCCCGAAATAGTGTTGGCTGGCCGCCTCGACGCCGAAAATACCATCGCCAAATTCGGCGATGTTCATATAGATTTCCAAAATCCTGCCTTTGTTCCACAAAAGTTCGATAATGGTCGTAAAATAGGCTTCAATGCCCTTCCGCACCATAGATTTTCCCGGCCAGAGGAAAAGGTTTTTGGCCACCTGTTGGGTGATTGTGGAGGCCCCCCGCAGGCGCCCACCGTTTAGGTGTGTCTCTACCGCGTCGGTGATGGCCTCCAGGTCGAAACCGTTATGAATGGGAAATTTCTGATCTTCCGAGGCAATGATGGCCAGGGGCAGATTCGTCGCGATTTTCCCATAATCCACCCAACGGTAGTCGATACGGAAATCATTGCGCTGGTCCGTCTTCGCTTTTATCTGTTCGATGGCCATCATCATACTGGTGGGCGGGTTTATCCAGCGTAAGCCCCCAACGATCAGCAAGCTGATAATAGCCAGAACCAGCAGGAGACGAATAAGCCCTCCCACAATCCGTCGTATCCACCCTTTTTTCTTTTTCGTTTTCTTTTTCACAGGCCGTTTTCGGACCTGTCGTTTTCGTTTGGCAACCATGCCATCAGCTTAACCTAATTTTAGAAAAAATAAAAACCGGAAAACAATGAAAATGGGTAAACGATTCGAACAGGGTGTTAATTTACTTATAAATCAAAGTTGTTTTTCCACTTATGAAGATGATAAGCTGACATGAACGCGATTGATATTTGGGTAAACGGTGAGGACAAATATAATGAAAGAGCTAATTTGTCACTGTTTTGGATACGCCGCAGATGATATTCGTCAAGATTATCTGAAAAACGGCAAGTCAACCATTTTGGAAAAAATCCGAATGGAAAAAAAGTTTGGAAATTGTCAATGCGCCACAAAAAATCCGAAGGGTAAATGATGTCTGGGCGATGTCCACCAGGTGGTGGACAGGTTGAAAGGTAAAAGCGCGATGCCGGTCACTATATGATATCTCTCTGAATAAAGAAATGGCCCTTTTTTACTATTTTAAGCACGGATTGTAATGCCAATTTCTTCAATCGCCCGGCGACGTGCGGCGACCCGGAGTGAAGCCGCACTGTCGCCGATGGCGGTTATTTCTTGCGGGTCAATTCCAGACTGGTAAAGATATCAACCGTGGGGCCGACAACGCCCATTTCCAGGAATTTACCGTTTCCCACCCCATATTCCAGCCTTTCGATGGCAAACCGTGTTTCGAACCCCGTCACCAATTGCTTATCATCAAACGGGTTTGGTTTTTCACCCCAATAGGTCAACGTTGCCTCAATGTCTTTGGTCACATCCTTGATGGTCATCTTACCTTTGAGGAGATAGTCATTTCCCCCCGTATGGGTAATTCCGGTGGATTGAAAAGACATCGTGGGAAATTTACCGGCATCGAAAAAGTCGCCGGATCGCAGATGATTGTCTCTTTTACTGACGTCGGTATTGATACTGTCAACTTTGACGGTAAAGTCAAACTTCGACTTCTCAAGCTGTTCGGGGTTGAAAAATACCTGACCGGAAAAATCGGAGAAGTTTCCGAAAACCGTTGAGAAGATATGTTTAACGCCAAAATTAATTGACGAGTGGGCCGGGTCGATTTGCCACTCGTTGGCCAAGGCAGGATTCAACCCGAACAACACAATTGCTAATGTTAAAATGATGATTTTTTTCATTTTAGGGCTCCTTCAAATTGAAAAACGCTCGACTTAGGTATTCGTCCGAGAGACACCATTAAATTTATCTCTTAGATTTCATGGACGAAGGCTTTTTCAAACATTAAAGCCGAAATTTCTCAGTGTAAACCCTGGTCGAAGAAAAACCGACCTGGATGACATCCTTTCGAATTTGTTTCATCATCCCTGGCGGGCCGCAAATAAAAAGATTGGCGGTTTTAGGATAATGGTTGGTAAGTTCCTCAAGCATCTCTTTGTCCAAGCGATGCCCTATCTGTTCGTCGCTTTGTTTCGAAGTGATGATATATTTGATGGCCAGATGGTTCAAGCGATGTTTCAATTCATCGAATTCGTCTTTAAAAAAAATATCCTCCGGTGTTCGATTGCTCCAGATCAACAAAATTTCACGTTGATCGTCATTATCTGCCATGAATCTCAGCATGCTCAACATGGGGGTAATCCCGATGCCGCCCGCTATCATGATCACAGGTTGGTCGTCGGAAAGGGATAAATAGCTAAATTGCCCCAAGGGTCCGTCCAGATAAACCGGATCACCCTTGGCCAGCAAATTTATCCGGCGTGTCCAATCGCCAATCGCTTTAATGACAAATTGCAGACTCCCGGAGTGGGTGGGGGAAGATGCAATGGTAAAGGGGTGCTCCTGCCTTGAGATGTTCTTGGAAATGGGTGTGATAAAAGCAAATTGACCCGGGGCGAAGTCAAACACTCTTCCATCGGTCGGCACGATTTCCAAACATTGGGACTTACGTCCCACGGAATGGATTTTGGAAACAGCAAATACCCGGTGTGGTTTTAATACGCGCCGAAACCATAGACGGGCAAGCAGCCAAAAAAATAAACCCTGGGCGCCCAGCACAATGTACCGGGGAAGACCATCACCGAATGCGTCGCTTACGAAAATAATGTGAATAAAAAGGCCGCATAAAATGATAAGCGTCCCCATTCGGTGCAGTCGCAACCACTGCTCATAGGAAAAACAGAACTTGCGACGCCAAAATGAGACAAGGACGACCATCAATATTATTGAGAGAAACCCCATGCCGAGAAATTCGGGCCAATATCTTTTTTCCAAAGGATAGAGGGTGAAATTTTCCGCCGCCATAACCAGAAGGGGGTGCGAAATCGCACAACCAAGGAGGATTAACCCGTTGATACCGTGAAAATTAACCAACTGATTGTGAGAAAATACGCGGTCCAGTAATCGAAATCGGGAAATCAAAATGATCTGGAGCCATGCCAGTACAAAAGCCGTTAGCCCGAAGATTTTACCGGCACGCAATAGTACTTTGTGAACACCGAACTTGTAATACATGGTGGACGACTCAAAGGCAAAAGGAATGGTCCACGAAGAGATGATCACTATAAACAAAAATAGGATTAACGTCGCGCCTAGAACGATTTTTTTATTTTTGGTCAGCATTGAGAGGGTTGGGTCTCCGGTTATGCCATCGACGAATATAAATCGGGGATACCATTACCAAAGGAAATAATTTTCATTTTATCATAGCATATAAGCTATTTTTCAAGAATAAAAAACCCCAAGAATAAAAAACCCATTGACAATAAACGAATGAACGTTTTATTAAGATTTTATGAGAATCAAGGATGATCAAAAAAAAGAGGCCTTGTTTAAGGCAACTGTCAAACTCGTCAATAAAATAGGATTCGCTTCCAGTTCCGTATCGAAAATTGCGAAGGAAGCGAATGTTTCCCCTTCGACCATATATGTGTTCTTTAAAAATAAGGAGGATCTGTTGGTATCGGTCTACTTGGAAATAAAGCACAACCTGGCCGATGCACTCCTTGCCGATTTTGACGACAGCTTGCCGATTCGTGATATAATTAAAAGCGCCTGGTTCAGTGTATTTAGCTTTGTATCCAGTAACTTGAAATCTTACGATTATTGCGAACAGTTTGCCAATTCTCCATATAGTTCGCTGGTGGACAAGGAAGCTCTGGAAAGGGAATATCTTCCCCTTATCAATGTGCTTATCAAGGGAATTGATCAGAAGATTATCAAGAACGTGGATATGAACATTCTGTCCGCCTTTCTGTTCAATCCGATTTCCCGGCTTGCCAATCCACGATTGTGCCACGGATTGGAAATGGATCAAGAAAAATTGGAATTGGCTTTCACCATGGCATGGGATGCCATCAAACTTTAATGGGCAAAAATTTTACCCACAATTAAAACGAACATTCGGTTATTTATCCCGGTTCTCTATTTCATTACAAATGTCCTTTGGAAAGGCTATATGAAAAAAGCAATGCAATTATCAAAACAACGAATTGAAGCCAGCTTCGCCTAACGAGATCTCCTTGATAACCCTGAAAGCGAATCGTTGAAAAAAATGAACGACTGTACTCGCAGACAATTCATACAATTGAGCACGGCCGCAGCGCTTCAGTTAGCGCTCGGCTGTGCCCCCAAGGAAGTAGTCGTGGATGGCAATCCTATGCATCACCTTACAAAAGGGTTTCGCAATTATCCGATAGCGCCGGAACCGAAAACACCTGGATTCTCTTTTCTGATGAGAAGAATCAAAGAGTTGTACAATAATCCGAAAATTCCCCGGGACCACATCATCGAAGAGCCTCTGGCAATATCGGCACTCGATCAATGCGCCGCCGCTTCAGCCATTACCTGGATCGGGCACTCGACGTATCTCTTAAGACTGGAACGCAAGCATTTTCTGCTCGACCCCTTTTTCAGCAAACTTGCCAGCCCGCTTCCAATCGGTCCTGAGCGCTTCGTGCCACCGGGAATACCCTTGAAAAATCTCCCGCCGATCGAAGGGTTGGTCATTTCCCACAATCATTACGACCACCTCGATGCAAAAGCCATTGAAGCCATGCCCGGAAAGGAAAAAATCACCGTGTTTGTGCCTCTGGGGTTAAAGCCCTTCTTTACCAAGAGAGGTTATCGGAATGTCCGGGAACTGGACTGGCATCAGTCCCTTGAGATGGGCGGGATACGGCTGACTGCCCTGCCGGCGGTTCATTTTTCCGGTCGCGGTCTGGGTGACCGCAATGAGACATTGTGGTGCTCATGGGCTATTCAGTCAGACGATAACAATCTTTATTTTGCAGGAGACACCGCGTATTCTCCCACGCTTTTCAAGCAAATCGGAAAACTATTCCGCACCTTCGATCTGGCCATCGTTCCTATTGGGGCCTATGACCCTGCCAACGTCATGAAGCCGGTGCACACGAATCCTGAAGAGGCGATTCAGGTGGCCAATGATGTCAAGGCCGACCTGATTATACCCTCCCATTGGGGGACGATTGCCCTAACGGACGAACCGCCCTGGGAACCCATTGAAAGATACAGGGAATTTGCGGAAAAAAATGGCATCAGCAATGATCGTGCGAGCATAATGAAAGTCGGTGAGACCCGAATTATCTAACACGACATCAGTACCTGCAGACCGGTTTCATTTAACTTGAGCTGCAGATATTTGAATAAGAAAATAGTAAAGGAGACGTGCGATGCTTTATCGCGAAGTACCTAAAAATGGGGACAAACTTTCGGCCCTGGGTTATGGATGCATGCGTTTGCCGGGGAGGGGCCAGTCCATCAATGAAAAACTTGCTGAAAAGCAGATCCTGTTTGCCGTGGACCAGGGGGTCAACTATTTTGACACGGCTTATACTTATCATAACAGGAAAAGTGAGCCGTTTCTTGGTAAAGTGCTATTAGAAAACAATTGCCGGGATCGTGTAAAGATCGCCACCAAACTTCCCCATTGGATGGCTCGGTCCAAAGAAGAAATGGATAAACTTCTGGATGAACAGTTATCCAAGCTGAAAACCGACCGCATCGACTACTACCTGGTCCATACCCTAAACGGTGAGTCGTGGGAAACGGCCAAACAACATGGCGTCATTGAATTTATTGATGATGCCTTGAAAAAGGGAAAAATCATCAATGCCGGCTTCTCATTTCATGGGTTATCCGAAGATTTTAATCCCATTGTGGATGACTATGACTGGACGTTTTGTCAGATTCAATACAATTTTCTCGACACCCAAAATCAGGCCGGGACGGCTGGTTTGCAATATGCGGCATCAAAAAATATGGCCGTAATCATCATGGAACCGCTGCGGGGTGGAAACCTGGCCAAATCACCACCACCGTCGGTACAGGATATCTGGGCCAAAGCCGATCATAAAATGACTCCCGCCGCTTGGTCCCTGGGATGGATCTGGAATCACCCTGAGGTCACTGTTGTGCTTTCCGGGATGAACAATGACGAGCACATCAACGAAAATTTGGCGCTTGCTGAAAAAGCGGTGCCGAATGCCTTTTCGGAAAAAGAGTTGAATCTGGTCGAGGAAGCGGCAGCTGAATTTAGACAGGTGATGCGGGTGGGGTGCACCGGATGCCAGTATTGCATGCCATGCCCGGCCGGTGTGAACATCCCAAGCTGTTTTGAATGGTACAATTCCAGACATGCGTTCAAGGACAAAACGGCAAAATTGATGTATACTTCTTCAATGGCGGTATTACCACCGATAAGCCGGCCCTTGCATCCCTGTGTGTCCAATGCGAAAAATGTCTGGAAAAATGTCCCCAACACCTTCCCATACCTGATCTATTGAATGATGTGAAAGAGGATATGGAGGGCTTTTTAACCAAACCGATGATCTGGTTGGTCAAACGGGTGATGAAAGTAAGAAAAAAATGATAAGGTGTGAAGACCGTACACGAGAATTTCATGTATGGCCAAGGAATAAAAAAGGTGATTTAAGAAGTCTTTTATTTAGAAACCGCAGAATCATGTATATCTTCGATAGCTAAGGGGGTGCCAAAATGAATCTTGGAATAGAGATATAAAATTGCCCTGGTAACGGCTGCAAGCCGGGGATTGGGCCGAGGTTGCGCAGAACAGCTCGCCGCTGAAAAGTGCCGGGTCGCCATCTGCTCCCGTGATGGGGCCGAAGCAAAACAGGCCGCCGAAGAAATTTCAGCAAAAACCGGAATCGGAAGTTTTAGGGATTTGGTGCCGATATGAGCAAGGCTGAAGATATTAACCACCTGCTTGAAGAAGTCAGACAATCTCTGGGAGAACCGGAAATTCTGGTGACCAATGCCGGCGGACCGCCACCGGGAACATTCGCCAGTACCGCTTTGGAGGAATACGAAAAGGCCCTGAATCTCACCCTAATGAGTGCCGTGAATCTGATTCATGGCGTAACACCGGCGATGAAGACCAAAGGTTGGGGCCGAATTATTGCCATCACCTCAATATCGGTTAAACAACCTATCGGCACACTGTTGCTGTCCAATATGGCACGGGCCGGATTGACAGGTTTTTTGAAAACGATTGCAACCGAATTGGCGCCAGATGGTATCACGGTAAATGCACTGCTGCCAGGTACCCATAAGACATCACGGATTGATCAATTGGCGCAGCATCGTGCTGAACAGGAAAATAAGCCCACCCGAGGAGATCATCCAGGAGATGATGTCGGCGAACCCCAGTCATACTATCGGCGATCCTTCTGATTTTGGAGCGGCCGCTGCTTTCCTGGCAAGTGTGCAGGCTCGGTATATTACCGGCCAGAATTTATTGGTTGACGGTGGAAATTATCGGGGTTTGCTCTAGCCTATTTTGAAATGGAAAAAATGATCATTGTAAACGGCGAGGAGAAGAATTGTTTCGACCATCCTCTCAAGAAATGAAGTGCAATCGTTGCCTAACCAATAGATCCTTTTTTTTAAAGTAAAAAATACACGCCATAGTGGAGGAAAATAATGCGGTATCCAAAACAAACGATTCACACACTCTTTTTTCTGTTGCTTTTTGTTTTCCTTGTGATGGGCTGTTCCAAAACATATTATTCAGCCATGGAAAAAGTCGGGATTCATAAACGGGATATTTTGGTCGACCGGGTTGAAGGGGCAAGAGATGCCCAAACACAGGCACAGAAGCAGTTCAAATCGGCGTTAGAACAGTTTGGCTCAATGGTAGCGCTCAAAGATACAAATCTAAAAAAGGCATATACGACGTTAAACGCCGAATACACCGATTGTGAAAGGGCGAGCGAGGAAGTATCTGACCGAATAGACAAGGTCGAAAAAGTATCCGGCGCCCTATTCGACGAATGGGAAAAAGAACTGAAAATATACACGAACAAGAGCCTGCGAGACGCCAGTAAAAAACAACTGCACAAAACGAAATCGCGGTACAAAGAAATGCTCGCCTCTATGCATGTCGCTGAAAAAAGTATGGCGCCTATTCTGATAACATTCAGGGATAATGTTTTATTCCTAAAACATAACCTTAATGCTCAGGCTATCGGTTCGTTACAGTCTGAGTTTTCATCTCTTGAAAAAGATATCAGCGTTCTTATCAAAAAAATGGATAAAGCCATTAAAAACTCCAACAAATTTATTTCGCAACTGGAGAACACTTAACCAAACAGCAGCGATAACAATTGCCTCGTTACTTTTTTTAAAGTCGTCGGCCGGAATTGGCGTCATCATAAAGCTGTATGTCTCGTAAAATAACCTGACCACCCATATGGGCAATGCCTATGTTTTGGAAAGGTTCGGTAATGCTATTATCGTGAACTTCGAAGAGCCTTTGCCCATCGACTGACACCGTCATTCTTCCATCCAAAGAGCGTGTCCATTCAAATACATGCGGGCCGCTATTTTCAAGGTTCAAACGACTTGGACGGGTCTGGATTTCGGTACGCGCTTCAGGACTCACTTTGAACAGTTTGACCAGATCCCGATGGCCTGGTTGGAAAACAAGCCGATAGCCTGTATGCGGTTTGCCATTTAGGTGAGAAGTGAGGATAAGGCCATCGGTCTCGTTTAGTGTATCTGTTTCAACTTTAAGGGCGAATGCGTTGCTGAAACGGATGTTGTTTTGTATTTTTACGAACCGGCCATTGGAAATTAGACGCTGCATATCTAACGGCCCTTTTCCCTTCAAGATAGCTCCCGCGCTTTCGCGCTCAACGGTTGACTTTTTCCAGCTGTTTACCGATTTGCAAATCAATCCTTTTCCCTGTTCGTGCCAGACATTACCGGCAACGGTCTGCCATCCGTCACCTCTTTTATAGCTTTTGGACAGAAAGTCTTCACGCAAAACCTGATGGGGCCAGGGATTGTTTTTGACATTGGCCAACTTTTCAAGTTTTTCAATGAGCCAGGGTTCGGCCGCATTACGTTTTTTTGCTTTGCGTATGAGTTTGCGTAATTTTTTTTGCAGCCGGGCCAGCTCCGAGATGTCATCTGATGGGGGCTCAATGCCCAAACGATCAAGCAGTAGATCACTGATGCGGCCATCTGCCACCATTCCCTGATCTTGCTGGTACCAATGAATAGCGTCGCGTGTTTTGCGTCCGGGAATGCCATCAACTCGATCATGAAAATACCGTAAATCCTTCAATGCTTGCTGAACCCTGCGAACGATCATGGGTTCCAGATATTCAGGCGGTTGGGGCGTGTTGTTGGTGGGTTGTTGCCATTTGTTAACCACATCCATGGCTCTGGCTTGTTGGCTGCGAGACATTCTTTGTCTTATTTTTGATTTTAATTGACCGGCCTGATGGTTGCCGGCTGATTCTGAAAGGTGCAGCCACACATAAGCCATAATGTAATCTTGGCGGGTGCCTTGGGCGTCAGCATACATTTTTCCTAACATATATTGGGCAGAGGGGTCATTGCCTCGTGACAAATCGGTAAACTCCCGAAAAGCCGTCTTAAAATCACCCCGTTCCCAGGCATACATGGCGGAACCATAGGTGGCTGCTGTCGCTAAGGATGGCAATCCAACGAGTGCCGTAAATAGAAGCAGTAATAAAGTCCGATACATGCTTTTCATGAGGATCCTTCCGTTTAGGTTGTATTTATTCGTACCTGCCTTTATATGAAAAGGCACATGACATCAATATTCTAATTATCTTTTTAGACGCTGGTAACCCCGATCTGGTTTACACCCTGAACAAAAAGCTCCGCCAAAGCGTTGTTTTCGGATACCTTAGTTGTAAGTGAGGTTTTAAACGCAATGGCTTTGTGTCATTCTTCACTTTATGCAACGTCAGGGTTATCATTGATTTTCTTAGAAGGGGGGTAAACTCAAATGGTGATAACGAAATCGAAAAATATAATCGCCCTGAAAATAGAGACCGAAGTAACGGAAAAAGCGTATAAAAAAATCACCCATATTTTTGATGAACAAATATCAAAATTTGAGAAAATTCGGGTTTTCCTCGTCGTTGACCATTACGCATCGCTAAACAGTGCCGAATCACTATATGACGATCTGAGGTTTTTAAAGGTATACGCCGACCATATCGAAAAAACAGCGGTCGTTTGTGATAAAACCTGGAAAAAGACCTGGGTTGCCCTTTTTGGGCTATTTGCAAAAATCAGGATCGACTACTATGACAAAACGGAATTCAATCAGGCTTGGGAGTGGATCAGTGGGACTAACGATCGAGTGAAGAACGATTGAAGCCGACAACAGGGTGTAGTCGACATATCAGGCGATACATATCAACGCTCTTGGCGCTAATTCCCGAATAGAAGCAACGGTATCCAAGGCATGGCTTTAACATTGGTCCGTTGGCCTATCGCCCGCAATGAATAAAACGAAACTTTATTCCGAGTAGTCCGGCCCAAACACTTCCTGGCCTATAATAAGCCTGATTTCTTCGGCGGGCATTTCATCGGCATCCCCCGGCCAGATTAAACCCTGGTTGATAATTCTATCTTTCATTTCACTTTTCTTCTCTAAACATTTGAAGCAAACCAGCTGATTGTCATTTTCAGGCTTCTGATGGGCAGGGATGCTCATCATTTCGCCCACCGGTTCGCCCTTAAATGATACGCCACAGACGTTTATGCAGCCACAATCCAATTCAATGGTGGCCATCCCGATGGCGTCGGCGTGCTTCATGACGATCCGATTGCAAACTTCCTTAAGGGCCTTAAAATTGTGACCTGCGGGTTCTTTCATATTAAAATTCCAATGACATTAGTGGTACCCGATAACGTTACTAACCATGGCGGATCATATTACACGTGCCGGGATTTGATTCGCGTTTCATATGTACCCGACAAGATAATCGATAATCGTCGGCTTGACAATGACATTATCGGCGTGGTTATTGAAAGGAACAACGAAAGCAATATACCAAGAAATTAAAACAAGGGAATAAAACAATGGCCTCAAACTTAAGAGAGAGCGCCAAACGCGTACAGGATTTTCTCAATGAAAGAGGGTTTGCCTTTGAGGTTAAAGAGCTGAAAAGCTCTACCAGGACAGCGCAGGAGGCGGCAGACAGCATTGGCTGTGATGTGTCTCAAATCGCCAAATCGTTGGTGTTCAAAGAGAAAAAAAGCGGTGAGCCCATACTTGTGATTGCTTCGGGGTCGAATCGGGTTGACGTTAAAAAGGTCGAGGCGGCCACTGGTTTTAAACTGGGTAAGGCCGATGGGGCCTATGTGAAAGAAAAAGTGGGGTACGCCATTGGCGGCGTGCCGCCTGTGGGTCACATTTCGCCGTTAAAAACCGTCCTGGATCCGGAATTAAAAAATTATGATGTCATTTGGGCTGCGGCGGGCACGCCTTTTGCCGTATTTCAGCTAAACCCTCATGATATCGAATCGCTCACGGATGGCCGCTGGGTTGATTTATCGATTTAGGGCAGGCGATTTAGAGCCGGTGATGTAGTGCCGGCAAATGGGTTTAATGTTCTACACGTCCACCCAGGGTGGTGGGGACGTCACCACAATAAAGCGCAGGGTCTTATCGCCGGCTGGTTTGATACCGTGCTCCGCGCCGGGCGGTATCCACAGGCAATCGCCGGGTTTGAGTTTAAATTTCTCGTTATCCACGACAGCATTGCCGATGCCGGACAAAACAAGGTAGCAATGCTCACGTCCAGGGTGCGTATCCAATTCCGCTTCCCCACCCGGGTGAATTTCAACGTTGAATAAAACAAAATTTTGTGCGCCGGTTTCTTCACCGACCATGGTAAATGAATCGGTTCGGGTATGTTTGGGAGGGCAAAAAGCGGATAAGTCTGATAGTCGCGTCACTTTTGCCTTGCTATATTTAGACATGGCTCGTCAGGCTCCTGTTGAAGAGTTGATTCTCTGTTGTAAATGTATAGATTCTGTAGAATTAAATCAGGTATAATTGAAATCATGCGGATTGCCAACACCCACATCGGCTATTGTTTGAATATCTATCCCGGCGAGACAGCCGATGCCATTGCCGATCATATCACCCGTCAATGCCCACAGGTTAAATCCATGGTTTGTCCGGCTGCTGATATGGGAATTGGCCTCTGGCTACCTGCCAAAGCGGCTCAGGCGTTTCGACAACAACCCGAAAAACTAAAAAAACGGCTGACCGACCAACAAATATATGCGTTTACGGTCAATGCGTTTCCATTTGGCGATTTTCACACCCCGCCGGTTAAAGAAAAAGTTTATCTGCCCGACTGGTCTTCAAAGGCGCGTGTGGACTACACCATCGATGTGGCCCATATCCTGGCTAATCTGTTGCCCGACGGCATCGACGGCTCCATTAGCACCGTGCCGGTGGTCTATGGAAAACAATGTCCACCAAAGGCACCTGCCAATTTGGTGGCGGTGCTATCGGCCTTTGAAGAAATCGAAGCAAAAACCGGCCGGTTGATCCGTCTGGCACTTGAACCTGAGCCGGATTGTTATCTTGAGCGGGTGGATGAATGTATTGATTTTTTCGAACAGTTACGTTTGTTGAACCGGCCCCTGGTGGATCGCTATCTGGGTATTTGCTTGGATGTTTGCCATTCGGCCATGCAGTTTGAAAATCCGGTCGTATCTTTGCAAAAGTTGAAACAGGCCGGTATCCATGTGCCGAAAATTCAGGTCAGCGCGGCCTTGTCGGTTGTGCATCCAACCCGTAAAGATTTGGACTATCTGGCCCGTTTTAATGATGGTGTCTATTTACACCAAACACGTATTCTGGCGGAAAATAAAAAGGTTTCCCCATTTCCCGACCTTCCTGAAGCGTTGACGGCCCGATCCGGCGGGCAATGGCGGGTTCATTTTCACGTTCCGCTTCATTTCAAGGCCCCCGGCACCCGAGTGGGCTCTACGGCGTCATTGTTAACGGATGATTTTTTTCAACAGGCGCTGCAAAGCACGACCCATATTGAGACGGAAACATACACCTATGGGGTCTTGCCGGACCGATATCAGGACACCAATGTATCGGTTAGTGAAGAGCTTAAATTTGTCGCTGATGCGGTTAGAAGAGCGGTGATCGCATGTCAATGAGAGGGTGGCGAGTGGCTTTTCAGCGTTGGGGTTCCAGGCTCGCCAATGGTGCCAAAGCACGCCGAAGCGGCCTTGCCAGCGGAAATAGAAACATGTTAATTGAGCATCGATTCACGGAAAATAGACCTATTCTAACACCGGGTTTAACCTCGAGTTTTACACCGGGTTTTACGTCGAGCCGAGGACTGAATGAAGGGCATATATGATTGTACATCAATCGTTTGCGGTAAACTTTAATTACAATGTGGCTTACACCCGCGGCCTGTTCGACGCGGAAAATACGACCCTGACCCGGCTTTTGGGAGAGAATCGAGCCAATGCCATGATCTTTATCGATGATAAAGTGGCCGAGGCCTTTCCCGATCTTACCCGTCGTGCGGAACAGTGGGCAGGGGAGCACCCCGACACCCTCAATCTGGCGGCTCCGATTGAAATTGTACCCGGCGGAGAAGACATTAAAAAGGGGTGGCAAAACATCACCAACATCACCCAGCGGATGATGGAAGGGGGGCTTTGCCGGCACTCTTATGTCGTGATCATCGGCGGCGGTGCGGTGCTGGATGCCGTGGGCTTTGCCGCGGCTATTTTTCATCGGGGGATACGGCAGGTTCGCGTCCCAACCACACTGCTGGCCATGGATGACTCCGGTGTCGGTGTGAAAAACGGGATCAATTACAATGGCGCCAAAAATCTGTTCGGCTGTTTTTACCCACCGGATGCCGTTGTCATCGACTATCGGTTTCTCAGAACGCTGGAGGAACGGGAAATCCGTGCCGGTGTGGCCGAAGCGCTGAAGGTCGCGTTCATTAAAGATAAAGATCTGTACACCTATATCAAGAACCATGCAAAGGCCATTCGAAATATCCATTGGCCTGCACTGGAACACCTCGTATTGGAAAGCTCCCGGCTGCACCTGGCGCATATCGGTGGTGGTGATCCGTTTGAAAAAGGCACATCACGACCATTGGATTTTGGGCACTGGTCGGCCCATAAGCTGGAAACCATGACCGCTAACGAGATTCGGCATGGCGAAGCGGTTGCCATCGGCATGGCCCTGGATATTTACTGTGCGGCGACAATGGAGATGATTCCCATGGCAGTGGCCGAAGATATGCTGGCAACCATGCGGTCATGTGGCCTGATGTTGTGGCATGGCGCGCTGCGCCAGCGTGATTCATCCGGGCGGTTGCAGTTGTTGAGTGGTTTGAAAGAGTTCAGAGAACATCTGGGGGGGCGGTTAACCCTTGCCATGCCCACCGGCATCGGTGCATTTGTGGATGTGCATGAGCTGCCGGATTCGATTGTTGAAAAAGCACTGGATATGTTGCAGGTTGCCGAAGAAAGCTGTTTGGCTGATGGTTAAGGGGCACCTGCGACCCAAACAGATGAAATTAACCTCGGCTTGATATTATCAACCCTTTCGGTAAAACAACCATGAACCTGCTATTTGATCTGGACGGCACGCTGACAAATCCGTTTCCGGGCATTACCAATTGCATCTTGTATGCGCTCGATAAGTTAGATCGACCGTTGCCGCGGGCTGAGCGATTGTCGTGGTGTATCGGTCCTCCTCTCAAAGAGAGCTTTGCCAAGCTGCTTGCGTCGGATGACGAGGCGCTCGTCGGCCGGGCATTGGGGTTTTATCGTGAGCGGTTCGGCGCGGTCGGGTTGTTTGAAAATGAGGTCTATGACGGTATTCCCGAAGCGTTGACCGTTCTGCGTACAAAGGGCCACTGCCTCTATGTCGCCACATCGAAACCGACGATCTATGCCGAGCGGATTATCGACCATTTTAAATTGCGACACTTTTTCAAGCAGGTTTATGGGAGCGAACTGGACGGTACGCGAAGCGATAAAGAGCATCTGATCGCTCATATCCTCAAAGAAGCGTCGATACCTGTATCCGATGTGGCCATGGTTGGAGATCGTTCGTATGATATGTTGGGGGCCGGAAAAAACGGTGTTAATGGGTTTGGTGTCCTTTGGGGGTACGGGACACAAGATGAATTGGTGGGGGCGGGCGCACGTTCCGTCATAAAAAGCCCTCAAGGGTTAACCACCACCCGTTTTCATACGAAGCGCGGCTGATGAGACAGGGTAGCCGTTGCCTTTGGGAACAAGCAGGATTAAGGCTCCGATGGCTTATTTCTCGCCATTCACGATTCTCGCCATTCAGGCGGCGGCAACGATCCAGATCAGTTCCTGATGTTTACCCGAGAAACGAACATGCTCAATTCGAAAACCGGCTTGCCCAATCATGGCTTCGAGTTGCGCTTGGGTGCGATAGTAAGCACGAAGTTGGCCGAGGAGAAGTTTGGTATTCTCCAGCCACCATACCCATGGGTATTTTCGTTTTGGTTTGACCGAAACCCGCGCGATCAAGCGTCCCTCGCGCTTAACCTTGGTGTGCAGACGGTGTAAGACGAGATTCAACGCCTCATCATCTAAGAAATGAGCCATGTCCAGCATCACCGCCAAATCCACCGGATGGGGTATCTCCGGCAGGTTCGGTGCACCACCGACAGTGATAACACCCCTTTCTCCCACGGCGCGCGCCGCGATGCGAACCCGGTTTCGCATGGGCTCGATGCCGTATAAAAACGCGTTGGGAAACCGTTCCAGCAACCAGCTACCGGGGACCCCATAGCCACTGCCCACATCGATAATAGAGCGGATGTCCGTTTCCGGATGGAGCGTATCGACTATTTCGTTAAACATGGGGTCGAATTTCATCTTAAAACGCGCAAAAAGCCGGGGGTACGCTTCCATTTTTCGGTATCGGTTTAGGACTCGAGTCTTTATATCATCGGCGATATCATCGGGGATATCACCGGCGATATCACCGGCTTCAGGCAATGTTGCGGAACGGTCTCGCCGAATATAGGTCAATACCGGTGGTAGTATCAGAAAGGCGCCCAGCAGGGCGTACCCTATACCGAGAAACGATGTGAGGCCGGCGCTTTTTAGCAGGGTATGGCGGGCGAAAATCAGGACACCGAAGCCGATGAGGGTTGATACCGCGGCCATAAAAACCGCCATGCGAATCAATCCGAAAGAGGGGTGGCCAACGGTTTCGTAGCGCTGGTGAGAACGGACGAAAAACAGCGAATAATCAATTCCCATACCCAAAACCACCACCGACAGCATCAACCCCGGAATATCGATGGACCGCCCCAAGAGGTTCAGGGTGCCCACCGTGGCGATCAAGGCAAAGGCTACGGGTAGCAGGGCCGCAATTGTCAGTTTGAGATCGAGGAAAAAAAGTATCAGAAGGATAATCACGCTAAGGGCCACCAGTACCAACAATTTTGTGAAAGTATTGAACAACAGGTTCCCCAGTGCCGTGGAAAAGTAGGCAGGGTCGAAGATACTGCCTACAGCCGTGTAGTCATTTCGAAACCGGGTGGCATCATATTCAGGGCCCGTGGTCAGGGTCAGTACCTGGTACCATTTCGACTGATCGGGATCCTGGGAAATTCCCATAAAATCGATAAACGAAGCGGGAAGGTATTTACCCATGGGGGGCGGAGAGGCCGCCGTCAAGAGTTCAAAAAACGGTGCGAACGCATCATCGGCGAATCCCAGCGACAGACCGGCATTTTTTAAATGGTCGCTGACTGTTTGAATCCTTTTTCCACCCCAGAATATTTTCCAGGCCGCAAAATTTTCCTGGCGGCGATTCTTGCCGGGAAATAATTGCGACGGCACAAACCCTGAAGATAACACACCGATGGACATGTCCTGGTCCAAGCGCTTTAAAATCTCATCTCCCTGGCCCAGCAAGTCCTGGACCTGGCGGCCTTCGGTCATTAAGTAGACTTTATCGGAGAGGTTTCCCCAGATTTCGGTAATCCGTTTTTCGGCGGACTGCGTCTCTACCGACACGGTGTTCATGGACTGCATGCCGACATCAAACCGAGGTACGGCAAAAAAGCACATGATGCCAACAAAGGCCAGAGCCGCCCAGGCCCCTTTTGGACCGGCCCCCGCCAGGGTGTCGACCCATTGTTGAAATTTAAAAGGTCGTTTCTTGCCGGGCGGCATTTTGGGAAAAACTTTCGGGAAAACTGTATGGACGAATAAAAAAGAGAAGCCGATTCCCAGGGCCGAAAATTGGCCCAGCTGGACAAAGATCGGAAACCCGCTGAAACATAGGACGGTAAAGGCACCGATGCTGGTTAATACGGTCAACAGGCCGACGGCGCGGACTTCTTCGGAGGCCGCTTGCCCATCTACTTCTTCAGATCTGTCCAAAAAGAGCAGGTAGGCGATGCCGTGATCAACGGTGATGGAGATAATCGCCCCGCCGAAACCTAAAACCATAATGGAGATTTCAGAATTAAAAAGAGAGTAGACAAATAGAGCCAGCATGGTGCCGGCCGCAGCCGGTAAGAGGGCCAACAGTCCGATCCATGGGCGAGGAAAGGCAAATACCAGCAAAACGGCGATGCCGATGGTAGCCAGGAGGATCGCGAAAAAGACATCTTTGCGGATTATCTCCTCATTGTCCAGAGCCGCCCGATAGGCACCCATCGGCGTGATGGAAATGCCATCCTTCGAATAGGTTTCATCGGTTGCTATCTCATGCTTGACCCGTTGCATGAGCGTCGCAATTTTGCGGGCCACGGACGTGTCTGTACTTGAACCAAGCGGTTGGGCGGTGAGTAGAAGATGGCGGCCGTCGATGGACAGGATGTGCCCGCGATGCATTCGTGCCTGGCTGGATGGCACCAGGGACGAAAGTTTCGATAAGATCAGGTCTCTGAAGTTTAAGGGGTCTTTGACGATTGTTGTCGCCTGTCCGATGCTTTCAAGGCTTAAGAGGCGGTTATAATTGGCTTGTATTCGCTGTTTTATCTCATCGGGTTGCAGCAGTGGTTTTATGTGGGCATTGAGTTCCTTTTCTGTAAAAAGCACCGGCAGGTGGGCGAGCACATGTTTGAAAAGGGTCGGCATGAGCTTTTGGAACGCTTCGTTGCCGACGGTGGCAAACAAACCGCTTTCCGAAAGACGCGCACTCACCCGCATGGCCACGGCTATCAGTCTATCCGGGTTATTTTCTTTGGCGGAGATATCAATCACGATACGGTTTTGCATAGGGTGATGCCGAAAGATGGCTGCGCTGTCGGCGATAACCGGATCATCTGTGGGCATGACGCTCAAAATATCGGTGTCGATTTTGGTGCGGTAAAGGGCGACCCCGAACAGAGCGGTCACCACCAACAAAACAAGCAGTAATCGGCGCCAATGAATGGATTGTTTATGCGTGTCACGTCTGCGAAATAGAGTCATGGCGAATAAATAACATAATAAGGATCAAAAGAACAAAAAAAGAGCGGTAAAAGTCTTGAAAGTGGATTGCGGTTTATCGTAACATTTATGATCCCACCGGCATTTAAGCGGTGGGGGGTAGAATCAACGAGTCTGTGAGCGATGCGCTTATCCGTTCTCATGAAAAAATTGGCCCGAACCGAATTTGCCCGCAAGGCCATCGAAGAGAAGGCGGATTTAAGCGCTTTCTGCCAGATACCAACACCAAAAGTGATTTTCGGCATTTTTTTACTCGTCTTTTCTTATGTCATTTGCTGGCCGATGGTAGGCGCCTTGGGCATGTTGGCCGTGGCTTGGGGAAAACCGCTGCTCATTTTTATTGGCGGGCCGCTGGCGATCGGGCTTTCGTATCTGGTGTTTATTCTGGGTATGGCGCTGGGCGGGGCTGACTATGTGAAAGTTTTTTTTCGTTGGGCGGCCAGGGTCATGATCGAGAAATACCCGCCACCCGGTGCGTCCGCCTGACCGGCTTTTTTTTAAGGTGCTGATTTCACCCCTTTTTGACGGATCCAGTTTGGCAGATCCAGTCCGGCGGCTTCAATTGACCGTTGCTGACATCTCGCATCTCAACGCTGGTGGCCGTCTCACGAAGATCTCCTTTTCCATCGTATAGCCATATATCGACGGTGAGCCGATCTGGGGTTACTTGTGCCGGAATGATCCGGGCGATGTACGCTTCTCCCTCAATCGTGGGAATCACGACCTCGCGATTGCCAATTTCCACCGGAAAAGGAACGTAACCGGCATAGTGCTGGCCCCACACGCAGGCGGCTTGAAACGCGGCATCCAAAGGGAAGGGCGATCCCAGGAGACCCTGGGAGGCTATTGTGGGTGCCTTGATTCGGGCCACCGCACCCGCAGGAGAGATGATCAGGTTATCGATCAGGTTTTGATAGGCCGGCCCGAAAGGAACCAGCTCCTCATAGATGCGGCCGGCTGAAATCGTGTGCTCACCATTTGCCGGGCCCTCTGCCATATCCCGAGGCACTCTGAGGCCATCATCATTTTTAGAACCAAAGGAGAAGGAGGCGGTGGCGTGGGTCAGTAGCCGTGTCATCGTCGATGTCTTTAAGTATTTGCGGGTTTTTAATGCTGCAGAGAGGGTTCCGGCATCATGGGCGGTGATGTCGACAAAAACGGCGAGGGCGCTTTTATCGGGCGGAATCGGAAGGAACTTGTTGAAACGGACGTCCCTCAACCGCGTGGCATCGATATCGGGATGGATTCGCTTCACGGTATTTGCCAGGGTTTGCATGGCCTCCACGGCGGGATAGACCGCCTTTCCCATGAAGTGGTGATCCTGAAGATAAAGGGGCAGCGATATGTCCACGGATAGCCGGCTGCCTGGTTGGCCGTTTAGCTTGGAAAATTTTTCCATAGTTGGGCCGTTTTTTTATCCACCTCCACCGGCGTTCCATTTGAATTAATGGCACAGTGGCGGGTGAAACCTGTGCAGGCGATTTCCTGGCTCTCCCGATGGGTAATGACGTAATCAAATCTCAGGCGCACGCGTTCCAAACGGGTTGGGCGGGTATGAATGTCCATGGCGTCATCGTAATAAAGCGGTTTGTAATAGTTTGCCCCCATCTCAATGATTGGATAGACATAACCACTTTCTTCGATCTGCTTATAAGTATAGGCGGCTTCCCGCATGAGCGATGCACGGCCGAACTCGAAATAACGCAGATAGTTGGCGTGATACACCACCTGGGACCGGTCCGTATCGACATAGAGGACCCGCTGGGTGCATCGGTGCCAGATTAAGGCCTCGGTCTTGTCGCGTACATAGGCATCATTTTCTTTGAGTGGCTCGGGAACAAACGGTTTGGGTTTCATGATACCCCCCCAAAAACAATGCAACAGTTCGTACCACCGAAGCCGAAGGCATTGGATAAAAAGAATTCGTAGGCATGTCGGCGACTGACATTGGGTACCACATCCACATCGGCCAGTTCCGGATCGGGAACATGGTTCACCGTCGGCAGCACCAGCTCTTGTCGCATGGCTTCAACACCCAAGGCCGCCTCAATGGCCGCCGACGCGCCCAGGGAGTGCCCCAGCTGCGATTTGTTCGCCGAGATGGGTATCTGTTCCAACCGGTCGCCGAATATGGTGCGGAGACATTCGATTTCGATACGGTCGCCCTTTTGGGTGGACGTACCGTGGGCATTCACATGGCCGATATCCGCCGGCGATAGTTCGGCATCGTCAATGGCGCCTTTAATGGCCTGAATAATCGTCTCGCCATTGGGCAGGGTAAAGTGGTAGGCATCCGACGTCCAGCCGACACCCATCACTTCGGCTTTGGGCGTCAATCCCCAGGTCGATACCATCTCCTCGGCGGCCAGCACCACAACGCCGGCGCCTTCGGAGAGGACAATTCCCTTCCGGTCGACGCTGAAAGGGCGCGACGCCTGGGTCGGATCCCGGTAGGCGCGGTCATTGGGATCGATCCGAATGGTGGCCATCATGTTGGCAAACCCTTGAATGATTTCAGGGATCAGACAGGTATCCACCCCACCGGCCAGCACAAAATCGCAATCGCCGTCTCGAATCATGCGGGCACCGATCCCAATGGCGTGGTTTCCTGAGGCACAGGCCCCTTCCGGGGAGAAAATCGGGCCGGTAAATCCCAGCAGCATGCCGGCTTTACCGGATGGCAGGTTGGCACAAAGATTGGGAAGCAGATACGGGCTGACTTTTAACGGGCCCTTGGTCGTGTAATTGTCCATGGCCACCCGGTAGGCATCGGTCCCGTTTAGGGCCGAGCCGATCAAACAGGCGGTGCGCGGACCGGTATCGGCATTCATTTCAAGACCGGCGTTTTTAAGCGCCTCTTTGCAAACAGCCATGGTAAGGAAAACATAATCCGCATTCCAATTGTAGGCCTCTTTGCGATCCATGAAATCTAGGGCCATGGGGTCCCAGTCGGGGATTTCACCCACCACATTGGCCCGTGATTCGGTTTGGCAGCGGGTCAGTCGCCTGAAGCCGGCATCGCCCCTCACGGCCCGTTTCCAGGTCAGATCAAACGTTTTGCCCAATGGCGTCGCCGCTCCGTAACCGACAACGAAGACGCGTCTGTTCAGCGGTGCTTTCATCGACTAATTCATCTCATCCTTCGAAAAATAATACACGTATTGCAGCCGCCGAAACCAAAAGCGTTTTTCAATACGAATTCCTGGTTCAACCGACGCGCGGTGGTCGGGATATGATCAAAAGTGAGCGCCGGGTCCGGGGTGTAGTTAACCGTCGGAAGTATCGTATCGTTTAGCATGCCTTGCATGGCCATAATCGACTCAATGGCGCTGGACGCTCCCATGGCATGTCCGATCAGGGATTTATTGGCCGTCACCGGCGGCAGGCGATCCCCGAACACGGCCCGCAGGGCCTGGTATTCCACCTGGTCGCCAACCTTGGTTGCGGTGGCATGGGCGTTTACGGAGGCGATATCATGCATGGACACGCCGGCCCTGTCAATACTACCGGCAATGCAACTTGTGACTGTTGGCAGATGCGGCGCTACGAAGTGATGGGCGTCGGATGTCATCTCCCACCCGGCGATCTCGATGGCGTAATCGAGGCCTTGCGCAAGGGCAAATTCGCGCGTCGTCAGAATAATCGCACCGGCCCCTTCGGAAATAACGAACCCGCGTCGGTCTATGGAAAAGGGGCGGCTGGCTTTTTCAGCCGGAATTTCCGCTTCACCCGGTTTCATCTGAACGGCGGCGTTCATGGTGGCAAATCCGGCCACAATGGGTTCGACTATGGCAAAATCCGCTGCCCCGCAGATGGCCACATCGGCTTGTCCCGATTCAAGCAGCATGGCACCGATCACCACTGAGGTGGCGCCGGTGGCACACGCCGTAACCGTGGATAGAATCGGACCGGTGGCGCCGGTTAGAATGGACACTTTCCCACCCACCATATTGATGCAACCATTGGGGTTCGCGTATGGAAGGGGTAGCTTATCGTGAGCAATCAAGCGCCGATCGGCATTGAGAATCGCGTCCAGACCGCCCACGGCCGAGCTGAAAGTAACCGCCACGCGGGGGGCCAGACTCGGTGTGATCTCAATACCGCTTTTTAACAAAGCCCGGTGAACGACCAAGAGGGCATATTTGAACAATGGTGACGGCCAGAGGGCTAGTTTTCGGGGGGAAAGAAAGGGATAGGGCCCGGTATCGATAGGGGCCACTTCACCGGCGATTCGAACAGGAAACTCAGGCGTCAGCTCAAAACGGGTGAGCGCTCCAAGACCACTTTCGCCCTTCGCGGCCCGTGCCCACTGGGCGTTGGTGTCCGTTCCCAGTGGTGAGACCGAATCGTATCCGACAACGACGGCTTTTTTTGAAGGCATCCGCTTTTACCAGGGAATGAACTGATAGAGCTTGGCAAACATTTCGTACACTTCGATCCAGTTTTGCAGATCTTGGGTCGTTTTGATGTGGGCGCGTTTATTAACCATAACCCAGCTCATGTGGGCAGCACCATCTTTACAAGTGGAACAATCCCGGGTTTCGGACGTACAGCAACGGTGCATAGTGTTTAAGTCCGATGCCCATCGGATAAACTCGATCAGCCGTTTCGGCTGGGGCTCGCGGGTATCCAAAGGCAAGGTGACCGACGGGCACTCGTTCCATCCGAAACGGCGGCCCAGCATTTGGCCGGTGGTGATGATTTCATGATAGTATTTACACGAAATAACGGTTTCCGGATAGGTATCCAGCATCTGGTCCATTTCCACCCGGATGGCATTCAATTGTTCTGCTGTCCATGAAAAACCATCCACGCCTTCATCATTGGACAGCAGCTGCATATGGACCTTTAGGCCCACATCGGCGACTTTTTGTATGATCTTTTCGGTGTGTCCGATCTGTCGCGGGGTGATGGTATAAAGATAATACACATGCGGGTCGCCGGCATAGTTTTTACTGGAAATGCTGAAGGTATCTTTACCCCGCAGCACATTCTCGTCGGCCTTGTCGCCCCAGAGGGATATGCCTAACATCATGTGTGGAAACTGTTCGCGCGGGATTTTAATCAACCCATTGGTGGCGCAAAAGGTTGGCAGACGCCGATAAAATGCTTCGACCCGATCCAGGCACAAGGTCGGCTCGCCACCAATCAGAATGGCCAGATTGACCCCGCGCGCTTTTTCCCGATCGATAAAGGTTTCCCATTTGCTAAGATCCATCTCTTCCGGTGCGGCTTTATGCTCGTCGGATGAGAAAAAAAAACATCCCTTGCAACGCAGGTTACATCGGTTGGTTACATCGTAAATGGAGCTTCGAATATTGAGTTTGGAGATCCGCTGGTAGCGTTTATACCAGTGGTCATCCAGTAGCTGGCTGACGGTTTTCATTGATACAATGTCCTCACGATTCTTTCACCTTAAAAGATGCTGTTGCCCGGTGGCGGGCTCAAGGTGCTTAACAAGTTGGTACTTTTTTCATACCCCTTTACCCAGACGGCCAGATAGGTGTCGGCATAATCGAGCCAGGCGCAAAATGTTTCCCGTTTGACGGCATGGCGAAACATGCGCGCTGTGACCACGGCACTACCGGCGGCGTAGTGGCGGCAGTCGTCACAATCCGTGTCAGGAACACAGCAGGCGGCTTGACGATCCCAGGTCAGATCGGTCCGATACTGGCGGAAAGACCGACCGAGGCCGATGGCCGTGGACGGATTGCGGCGTGGATACGGACACGCATACAGGTCGTGCAGACCCAGGTGGTGGGTGTGCGCAACCGTACTGTAAGGGGAGAAAAGCACATTATGGGGATATGTTTTCAAAAGCGCCATCATTGCCTGTCGGGTTTGTTTAAGCGACGCTGCCGTGTGCCGCAAATCGCCACTGTACCCTACCGGGGCGGAAAACATATTGAAAGTCATTTGGCAATCGTTGTCGGCCAATACGTCCCCGACCTCAAAGGCCTGCTCGATATTGTCGCGCGTGAAGGTATAGACAAAGGCGGCTCGGGGATCATGGCGATAGTTGTCGATCTGTCGCCGCAACATATTCTTGGCACCTCGAATTTTCAAACTGGTGTCGTCATTGCCCCATACGGAAATGTGAATTTTATATTCAATGGATGCCGGGAACCGATTTATGCCGTTGGTGGCAATGGCTCCCAGCGGTATCTCGTCATAGCAGGCTTCGCATAACTGGGGAACCAGCGACGGTTCTGCGCCGGCCAGGACCACAAAAGTGATACCACGCTCTTTTTCCGCTTTCATCAACCGGCGCCAGGCTTGAGGATCCGTATTGAGCTGGGCGAATTGTTTGTCGCCCTCATAGAAATAACACCCTTCGCAGCGGATATTGCAGCGGTTGGTCATGTCATAGGTCGACTCCCTCAAGAAAAACCATTTCCGAACTTTTTCCCAGCGGGCACGCACCTGTGGGTCGGCTAATATGTCGGAAAATTTTGCTTCTTCCGAGTTGTCGGTACTTTCGGTTTTACGATTGGGTTCACTCACCACGGCCAATTGCCTTCTCTTTCATCATCCCTATGCGTCCGATTTTTTCTCATCGAGTTTTTTAGAGACATACTCGGCGATTAATCGAAGATTGGTTAATTTGGGGTAGTCGTCCTCATCGATACGAATCGCGTATTCATCTCGAATGACCAGCGCCAAGGTGGCCAGATCCATGCTGTCAATACCCACCTCGTCGACCAAATCAATTTTCGGATCAAATGTCTCAGGGGTAATATCTTCGAGCTTGAGTTCGCTGATCATCATTTCCGCTACACGTAACGTGATCTTTTCAATGCCGGTTTCAATTGCCATATGTAGAATTGACTCCCTTTTTAAGTTAATATATTTAATGACACCCTTGAACTCCTCAAGAGTCTGTTTTAATTGTCAAGTTACCACTGCATACAATGGACTTTTCGACCGTTATACGGAATGTATAAGTGCCGGGGGTTTTCTTCGGAGAGGCCAGAATTATCAAGCACTCGCCGGGTGTGATCATCTTTTTAAATTTTACGCGACTGAACCGGCAATCAGCCGGCCGGCTATCATGGTGGCCATCACGGTTATTGTCATGGTTAACATCGCCAGCCTGATGGCTTCCACGGCTGATTGTTTCACGCACCATCGCCAACTGGGCGATTGCAGGCAATATTGGTTTTCCGGGAAAATGTCCCAAAAACCATTGTGATTCCACCGAGATGTGGCATTCGGCCGATATTTCACCCGACGGTGTGCGTGTTATTTGGTCTATTCGGTGCCACATGAGCGCCTAAACTCATAAATTAAAACAAAAAGATGTTCAAGCATTAACCCCAAAGCGTGTCGATTTTCCAAAAAACGCCTTTCACCGGATCAAATATTCCCAGAGTGGACCGGAAAATCCGCGGCTGTAGAGCCTTGAAATAATCCGGGCCGTCTCTTCACCACCGGCCCCAACGATTCGGTTGCCATGCCCATCGGCCCATTTATTTACCCGTTGCATCAATGCGTGCTCCGAGATCGCCGGATTCTGATAAAATACCGGCGCCATCAAATTGTCACTGGGACAAATCCGGCCTTCAGCGGTGGCTATCCGGTGTAACTCCGTATGGGGGTAAATGCGCATCCCGCAAAAGACAAATAGGGCACATTTTTCCAGCCGATCCGCGCGATCCAGGGTTTCTGCCACCGTATCCGGGGTTTCACCCGGACCGCCCAATAAAAAATAGTGGGCCACATGCAATCCGGCGTCCAGAGCCGCTTGGTGGGCCTCTAAAACATGGCGTTGTTTAAACGGTTTTCGATAGGTTTTCAATACCGGGTCACTTAATGATTCCGTTCCAAATTCAACATGGGTGAGCCCGGCATCGGCCAGCTGTTTGAAATAATCGCCAGCAGGAACCATGGGTGCAAAAAAGGCCCCCCAGGGAATGGTGACGGCCGCTTGTTTAAACGCCTCTGCCACGGCCAGGGTATGGTCCATCTCCGAGTTGAAGGTTGAATCCGTGATAAACAGATACTTTGCTCCGGCCGTCTGCAGTTGTCGCGCGGTACCGGCGATATCATCGGGGTCAAACAACCTGGGGCTGCCGCCTTCGATATACGGGTAGGTACAATAAATACATCGGTATCGACATCCGCGTTTGGTTTGAAGGTTTAATATTCCCCCGTTTTTCAGGTAATAGGAAAGGTGAGGACGGTTGGGATTAAAACGATCGGCGATGCGCCCCTGCCAGGGAATGGGCACTGTTCCCCCGTTTTTGGCGGTAATGATGCCGGGCAGCATCGACGGGTCCTTGCCTTTGGTTAAACAATCCAATAGAAGGCCAAACCGTTCACCTTCGCCGATAATGCCATAGTCGGCGCCAAGGCTTGCCATCAGTTCCCGGGGAAACAGGGTGAAGCCGCTCCCTCCCAGAACCAGTGGGACCTTATCCCCATTTTGACCAGTTTTATTTTGACCGGGTCTGTTTTGATCGGGCCTATTTTTATCAGGTATAATTTTACGGGATTGGGTTCGAATGGTATCGGCAAGATGGCGATAGGCGGCAATGAATCCCTGGGGCGAAGAGACGTCCGTGTTGTCGATATTTCGAATGGACAGCCCGATGATATCCGGCGAAAAATCGTCGATCGCTTCAAAAAGCGCCTCTGACGGGTTGAGGGCGTTTAAATCCAGGATTTCAACCACATGGTCCGGGCCAATGGCGCCGGCCACATAATCAAGGCCCAGAGGGTAAACCGGATGCGGTTGGGTGTATTGATTGGCAGAGATCAACAATACCTTCATTGCAGCACCACCTCCATGGCCGTGACCCATCGTCCCAGCCCCAGGACCAAGCCGCCCTTGCCGTTTAATGGAAGCGTTTGGTCATCGGAACTAAGGCCGCCGGGTATCACCCCTTCAGCTGTGAACCGGGCGGACAGAACAGCGGCAACAGCTGAAGCAGAGGCAAATTCGCCGATAATCGGGCGATAGTCGATTACGGGGCCTGTAAAGCGGGTGCGTTCCCTGAATTGATCCAATTGCCGGTCGCCTTGCGTTCTTTGCGCTGCGGGAATCCCGGCTAAAATAAAACCGATACGCGAATGCAACCGATCTGCCGAGCCCAGTGAATCGATAACCCCGTCGATTGTCACGGCCAGGCCATGAGCAATGTCATCAGCCGGGTCATCGGCAGGTTCATAATGGGCCAGATGGATGGAAACACCACCGGGCTTTGATCCCGGCTTAACCAGCAGTGCCCCGCCGCCATCCGATAAATGGCCGTTTTCGCCAACCGATGGATCCAGCAGTGGCGAAAATTTGTCATGGGCTTCATCCGCACCTATTACCAGGGCCGTATCGCCGCCACACACAAGTTCCGCTGCCATGAGCGCCTGTTCAAACGATACGTCACCTCCCGTGGTGGTAACGTTGGCACCGGTGGCGTTAAACATCATGGCCGCCTGGCCGGCGGGTGCATTGTGTACCGAGCCGATAAAATCGGTCGGGCTGGGGAATTGTTCATCGGTTTCGAAAAGTCGGGTCAAAAAACGATAGGTTTCGGACAGGGCGCCCCAGCCGGTGCCCATAAAAATCGATTCTACGGGGGGGGGATTGGTCCGCATGGCTATGGGCTTGCTCGGCCAGGGCCAATGTCAACCGGGGAAGGCGTTTAAGTCGCCTGACGCGTTTGGGTGATAAAAAACGGGTCATAAGATCTAAAGCAAGTTTGCCGTTGCAGGTCCGGCCTTTTGTGAAACGCTTTAAGGTTTCATCGGTATGGCCGGCTCCGGTGATGCATGCGCTACCCAGAATGGTCAACGGCCCGGATCGCGATCCGGTGTTCATTGCAGGTGAACGGTCGCCAATGCGGGAGTCCCCGATGACGACCGCGGCATTATTGCCCCCGAACCCGAGGGAATTGGAGAGGACGGTTCGAACAGGTGTGGCTTTGGATCGCATGATCGGTGTCAGGTTTAAGGCTGGGTCAGGTGTGCTCAGGCCCACATTTCCGGGAATCCATTGATCATGCACACAGTTTGTCGCAATGACCGCTTCCATGGCCCCTGCCGCACCCAATGAGTGGCCCATGGCCCCCTTAACCGATGAAAGCATCGGTGTCTTGTTTTTAAAAAGGGTGCGAACAGCCCGGGCTTCGGATAGATCGTTATCCAAGGTGCCGGTGCCGTGAAGATTGATGTAGTCGATGGTTTCAGGGTTGAGTCCGGCATCCTCTATAGCGGCTGTCATGGCCGCCATAGCGCCTTTGCCGTCGGGATGGGGAGCTGTTGGATGAAAGGCATCACATGAAAGCCCTGCGCCAAGGAGTGCTACGGCGTTCGGATGCCCATCGTCTGCTTCGAGCATCAAAAAAGCGGCACCTTCGGCCACGGACATGCCCCGGCGGTCCCGGTCCAGGGGACGGGCACCTTTGGGATCGATGAGTTGGAGGGCGTTAAAACCGTGATAGATCAGGCGGCACAAATTGTCGGCACCTCCGGCCAGAACCCGGCGGGCGCGGCCGTTTCGAATGAGTTCAAGGGCGATTTTTAAGGCGACGGCTCCGGACGAACACGCAGTGGATACGGTCAGGACCGGCCCTCGGCATCCATATTGTTTGGCGATGGTTTCCGCCACCGTGGCCGGCGAATGAAAACAATACGCCGAAGGGTCGGCCACATTTTGTTTCAACAGCGCTTCGGTGGTCAGCAATCCACCGGTAGTGGTCCCTACGACGATGGCATCTGGAGCGAGTCTCCCTGTAAACGCCTGAGCGGCGGCGATTTGGGCCAGCTGGTGGGTGCGCGGCAGCGCGTTTTGTTCCAACCGGTTGCGTACTTCCCCGGCCGGAAGGGGCGGGTCATGCGGGGTGGGGAAAAGGCTCAGCGGCCCAATCGCCACCCGTTGTGCTTCCAATGCGTTACGGGTGGCAACCCATCCGGATCCCAGGGCGCTGATGATCCCTGTCCCGGATATGATGGCCCGTACGGCACTCATCCCGGCATTTCCGCTGTATTTTTATGGATATACGCAGCTAGCGATCGCAGGCTGGAAAATACTTCGGCCCCAAGGTCGCGGTTATCGATGCGAATTCCGTAATCTTTTTCGATCATCATAACCAATTCCAGGACATCGATAGAATCAATTTCAAGATCGCCGCCCACCAAAGGGCCGTCAGGATCGATATCTTCCGGTCGAACATCCACCAAATCTAAAATATCGACAATTTTTATTCTTAATTTTTCAACCAGTTGTTCCATTTATATTTATCCCGTTTGATTCGTAGCCACTCGTAAGGTAGTTAGCTGCTGTGGATTTGCAATATCCAGCGTAATCTTTACTTCAGGGTCGTTATTATGTATTTTTAGTTTAATGCATGATGATTGTAGATAAAAAAATTACCCAGTTTACTTGTTTCGGGGTTTCTTTTCAATTGTTTTCTTGAACTTTGACTGGGTGTGCCCATGCGATCACATGATGCAAAACGGATTAAGGTGATGACACCGGCTGATCACGACATTAAAGACCTGTTACCGCACCGGGAACCCATGCTTCTGGTGACCGACATTGTTTGTGTGGATGAACACCAGGCCGTTACGGGCGCTGTTGCGGATAAGTCCTGGCCGCTCTGTCATAGCGACCGGGTCGACCCCCTTGTGCTTATCGAACTGGTGGCCCAGACCGCCGGTATCCACAATGGATGGAAGCGGGAAAAAGAAGAAGGGCCCGATGTGGACAAAAAAGGGTGGATTGTCGGCATCAAGCAGGCTGACCTGCCTACCCAGGGGGTTGCCCTAGGCACCCGCTTGATCACAAGTTCGAAAAACCGCTTTGAATTCGAAGGGTTTCGCGAAGTCCACGGCACCGTTGAAATGAACGGGGGGGTGATTGCGGAGATCATCCTTCAACTATTGAGATCTGAATCTTCTTAAAAAGGTAACCCACTTAAAATAAGGTAAAAAAGGTAAACCATGACCCAAGCCCCTAAAAAAACGGCCATTGTTACCGGCGCCAGCAAAGGGATTGGCCGGGCTGTTTGTCTGGAGCTGGCGCGTGCCGGCTATTTTCTGATCATAAATTTTCGGTCCGATGAACCCGGCGCGAATGAAACCCTTACCCAGGTGCGGGCTGAGGGAAGCGATGGTGAGATTGCGGGTTTTGACGTGTCCGATCACGTGGCCGTTCAGGCGGCCATGGACGACCTTTTGGACCGATATCCGCAAATCGATGTGCTGGTGAACAATGCCGGTATAATTGCGGACGGGCTTTTCGTCATGATGCCCCGGGAGGATTGGCACTCGGTAATCGATACCGGATTGCACGGGTTTTTCAATGTCACGCGTCCCGTGGTGGAAAAAATGCTTAAAAACAAAAGGGGTGCCATCGTCTCCATTGCCTCAGCCTCCGCTTTGGTGGGCAACCGGGGCCAAGCCAACTATTCCGCCGCCAAGGGGGGCCTGATCTCAGCCAGCCGGAGCCTGGCGGCCGAGGTGGCCCGTTTGGGCGTTCGTGTCAATGTGGTGGCCCCGGGTCTGATCGCCACCGACATGATCGGCGACTTGCCTCTAAAAAATATCAAGTCCATGATTCCCATGGCCCGTATCGGCCAGCCCGCGGAAGTGGCCCAGGCGGTGCGTTTTTTCTGTTCGGATGCCTCCTCTTATATTACCGGGCAGGTGTTGTCGGTAAACGGCGGTATGTTTTAATTTTGACAAAACCATTGTTTAAATTTTTTGGTGTTTAAACTTTTTGGAATTCATTTAAAATGACACCTTGGTTGGAAATGAGAAAATGGGTCATAGGGATGATGATGTGGTTATCTCTTTTTTGGGTACCGCCCTGTTTTGGCTGGGGGGACACCTGGGAGGGTATTCGTACGGCCGCTACGAAAATTCAATCGATTCAGTCGGATTTCAGGCAGGAGAAGCACATGAAGATGCTTGTTCAGCCATTGATTTCTACCGGGCACTTGATTTACGCGGCACCAGGTTCGCTACGCTGGGAATACCACAGCCCCATTGAAAATATATTGATGGTGGATGCGGAAAAAACCCAACGCTTTGTCAAGTCCGATGGGGAATGGATCAAGGATGCCGGTGCCGACCTTCAGGGCATGCAGGTGGTCATGGAGCAGATTATCCAATGGTTTGGCGGCCGATTTGATGATCACCCGCTTTTTGCGGCCACGCTTGAGCCGGGCTCCGGGGAATCGGGCCGTCGGATTGTACTCAGCCCCAAAGAAGCGGCTGTCGCCGGAATGATTGAGCGGGTGGAATTGCTGCTATCTTCAAAACCCGGTGTCATGGAAGCGGTGATGATCTACGAAAACAGTGATTCATTTACAAAACTCGTTTTCATTGATCCCATCGTCAACGAATTGATCGCCCCGTCTGTTTTTTACAAAATCCAATGAAACGATTTCTGCTTTTAATGATTGCGCTTTGGGTCCTGACGGCCTGCGCCCGCTTGCCGGCTATCCACCCCTTGGTCGATGCTTCAGGTGCATCTTCTGCCACGTGCGAGACACCCTTTCCAGTCGGGAATTGGCAATTACTCCATAAAGTGGAGGCACAGTTTAGCGGTGGAAAAAAAAGCGTCCTGATGGGCATAACCGATATCTTTCCTCAATCGAAGAAGGTGCACATTGCCATCATGACGGTGGAAGGACTGGTTTTGTTCGAGGCCGAATATGACCGTGAGCTGGTGGTTCATCGGGGTATTTCGCCGTTTGATTCGCATGAATTCGCCCGGGGCCTGGTGGACGACATACGTCTGATTTTTTTCCGGCCTCAGGGCAAACGGACCGGTGTGGGTCGGTTGCAAACCGGTGCGATGGTCTGTCGGCACGAAGATGAGGGCGGCCGAATGATCGATACGGTCATCAACACCGCCGGATCGTGGGAGCTGCGTCTTTATGATCGGCACCACCGACTCAGCCGACGGGTTCGATCCCTGCCTTTCGAGCGGTCGGCCGCGTCATTGCCGCCTGTGTTAGAGTTGACTTCCCACGGAATGCGCGCATACCGCCTGAAAATGACCCTGGTTAAAGCCACCCGCATTCGATAGACTGTTTTGGTTCATAACGTTTATTGCCTTTTAAAAATGATTCATGTATTTTTAATAATTACCCAAAAAACGTGTTGAACTTTTTAATAAACGGCCTTGTGCGCCGTTTTCAGGGTTTTGGGCGATGGTTTAAGGAAACGTTAAAAAGGGACGAATAGCCATGAAAGTTGAAGACGTTCCCCAGGATCGCGGCATGATGGGTGATGAGGTTTATGAAGTCTGTTATGCAGTGGATAAAAAAGGCCGCTATCAACTGACCCCCAGTATCGGTTGGGAACCAAAAAATATAACCAATGATCAAGCATGGGAAATTATTCATGGGCAAGTGCATGATGTCTTAAAAAAGATTGATCAAGGCCGGTTGAGCCCGTTGGCTTTTCACATGGTCAACAATCAAATGAACGTCGGCCTTCTGGCCAAATATATGGGAATGAGTCGCTGGCGGGTTCGGCGTCACTTGAAACCGGCCGTATTTAATAAACTCAAGCCGGCTATACGCAAACAGTATGCAGATATTCTGGGACTGTCCGTTGATCAGGTGGGGAGGGTTCCGCGACAATCAATGCCGGATGAACCGGAAAGCCAAAATGATTGATAACTTAAATGAAAATTGATTTTGTTCACCGACAATCGGCGCATTGTGAAAGCGGTGTTTCCGCCAACCTATTGCAGCATAACGGTATTGACATCAGCGAAGCCATGGCTTTCGGTATTGGGGCGGGCCTTTTTTTTGGATATATTCCTTTCATAAAAGTCAACAATTTGCCCCTGGCCACCTATCGAAGCGAATTGGGCGGTATATTCAAGAAGGCGACACGTAAACTGGGCGTGGGGTATCACTGGCAAAAATTTCGCCATCCGGATGCCGCCATGCAAGCGTTGGACGATAAAATCAAAGAGGGCGTTCCTGTCGCCTGTCGCACCGGGGGATACTGGCTGCCTTACTTTCCAGCGGCCTTTCGGTTTCATTTCAATATGCACAATCTGGTGGTCATCGGAAAAGAGGGTAACGATTATCTCATTAGTGACCCGGTCTTTCCTGAAACGGTTAGATGTCCGAAAAATGACCTGATCAAGGCACGTTTCTCCAAAGGCGCTTTGGCCCCCAAGGGAACCATGTATTACCTGACGCAGATTCCCGAAGCCGTTGATTTTAAGCCGGCCATTAAAAAAGGCATCAAGCAGGTCTGCCATCGAATGTTACATACGCCGGGCCCTTTGATCGGTGTGAGTGGTATCCGGTATCTGGCTAACCAGATCGAAAAATGGCCGGTCAAACTCGGCAAGCGTCGGTCGATTCTGTATCTGGGCCAAATTGTTCGCATGCAGGAAGAGATCGGTACCGGCGGCGGCGGATTTCGTTTCATGTATGCGGCCTTCCTTCAGGAAGCGGCCGACCTATTGGAGAGGCCCCGTCTGAAGGAACTGTCCAGCGAAATGACCGCTATCGGTGATCAGTGGCGGGAATTTGCCGTCATCGGCGCGCGTAACTGTAAAAATCGAGCCTCGGCCACCGATACGTTTCAAGCCATGGCCGACATGTTGCGTGTGTGCGCCCGGCGTGAAAAAGATATTTACAAACAATTGTTGAAGGCGGCTCACTGACTATTCGTCCTGAGCCAATTTCAAAACGTTTCAGTTTGTTCAAGGTCAAGGAAGGCGAAAATTTTAACCACAGGAATACATTGGGTATTTCGAGGATTAAAATTTGAGCCTGACGCAGAGATTGGACAAAATGGGACGTTTTGAAACTGGCTCGTCTGGATAAAACGATGGAAAGCGGCGGTTGCAGCGGATGAAAGTGTTAAAAGAACAATTGAAGCGAATGATCATTGATGAACTGCACCTGGAAGATCTGACGCCGGCGGATATCGGTGATGACGATCTTTTATTTGGAGACCAGTTCGGTTTGGATTCCATTGACGCCGTGGAAGTGGTGTTTCAGCTTGAAAAACAATTCGACGTTAAAATCAAGGATATGAAAGAGGGGCGCCCCGCATTGGAATCGATTAACACGCTGGCGTCATTTATCGAAGCGCGGCGGAAACCATGAAAGTGGTCGCACCGGTGGCCATTGCGGGTATAGGTTGTCTGTCCGCTGCCGGCCTGAATCTGGAGCACTCCCTTCAATCGCTCTATGAAGGAAAGCGCGCCCCGGCACCACCGCAGCGGTTTGGGGCTGACGCGCACTACGGGTTTCCGGTGTTTGAGATTACCGATGATTTTTTTCCATCCGGAGCCTTTAAACGACAGCATCTCATGCGAACCTGCCAACTGGCATTGACGGCCACGCATCAGGCCCTGGGTGATGCCGAGTTTGCAACCGATCAGCTAAGCCGCCTTCGTGTAGGCGTCTGCATCGGCACCAACGTGGGCAGCTCCATGAATAACGAGGCTTTTTATCGGGACAATACCGAAGGCTGCGATCCATACTTACCGCCCATTCAGCGATTTATAACCAGCAACCCGACGATCGGCATTGTGGCGGAATACGGTACCACGGGGCCGAGCCAGACTGTGGTTAACGCCTGCTCCGCGGGGTGCGATGCATTGGGCCTGGCCGCAGGATGGATTCGTTCGGGAGAATGCGATATCGCCATCTGCGGCGGCGCTGACGAACTTTACCAGGTGACCTGTGCCGGATTCAAAGCACTGATGATTTACGATACGACGCCGTGTAAACCCTTTGATGCAAATCGGCGGGGACTCAACCTCGGTGAGGGGGCCGCCATTTTCGTTTTGATGTCCAACGCATTGATGAAACAGCATAAAAAGGCGCCCAGGGGATATATTCTGGGTTACGGTTCGGCGGCCGATGCGTATCATTTCACCAAGCCAAGACCGGACGGCCTGGGTTTGAAAGCCGCATTGGATGAAGCGATGGCAACTGCCGGCGTCGACCGGACGAACGTGGCGTTTATCAATGCCCACGGCACGGGTACCATGGACAACGATTTAATCGAAAGCACGGTTTTAAACAGCCTGCTCCCCGGCGTTCCGTTTTTATCGACAAAGGGTGTTACCGGGCACACTCTGGGGGCTTCGGGTGCCATCGAAGCCGCTTTTTCACTGGGATGCCTGGAAAAAGGGATGTTACCGGCCAGCATCGGTTATGATACCCCTGACACCCAGTTGCCCGCCCAACCGGTGTCTGAAAATACAGCTATCGGCGGGGATATTGCCATTTCTCAAACGCTGGCATTCGGTGGCAACAACGCCGCTTTAATACTGGGGACCCGTCCATCGCTATGATGAATGTATCCATAAAGGGTATCGGCGTTGTGGGGGGATTCGGCTATGGCTTGACCGATCTGGAAAACGCCTTGTGCCACTGCCCACCGACACCTCAGGCCATCACCCTGGAAACTTCCAACGGCCCCATCGAAGTACCGGCCCTATTGGCCGAGACGACCCATCTGGAAGATTTTGTCCCCAAACGGGAGCTTCGACGGACCGGGCACTATATTCGTATGGCCCTTCTGGCAGCCCATGCGGCCCTTGAAGATGCCGGTTTTCAGACGTCCGACAGCGGGAGAACGGGGATAATCGTGGCCACCGGTTATGGTGCCACCTGCAATACCTTTGACTTTCAGCACTCGGTAATCAACGCTTCGGATCCGTGTGGCTCCCCCACGGTCTTTGCCAATTCGGTCCATAACGCCGCCGCGTCGCATCTTTCCATTTCGCTTAAAAAAATGGGCCCCAATCTGTCCCTGAGCCATTACGATATGTCGATCCCTTCTGCCTTTGCCACGGCGGTTCAGTGGTTGGAAGAAGATCGGGTGGATACCGTTCTGGTGGGTGGTGTGGATGAGTACTGCAAAGTCCTCGGTTATTATTGGCATTGCCGGCAGCAGAATGAAAAAAATCAACCCGCCGCGGAAACCGATGTCATTGGCGAAGGGGCTTGCTTTTTTGTATTGAGTCGCGAGGAAAAACCGGCGACCCCCTACGGTGTTCTTAAGACGGTTCGATTGGGCCATGGGCCGGCATTGAATGTGGCGCTTCCCGCAGAAGCCGTTTTCTTTCTCGGCACGGACAGCTATAGTGAGTGTGATCCAATGTATGTCGATTATCTGCCGCCGGATGCAAAGGTATCCATTCATAGCCATATCTTTGGCGGTGTGCCCATTGGTATCGGTTTTGAAGTCGCCATCGCTGCTTTAAGTCATAAAACCGGAAAAATATTTGGTTCAGCGGCTATTGATACGCATCGAATAAACGGGTTATCCTTAATCCGGCCCGAAGCGCATTCTGAAATTGAGTCCGGCCCGTTATTAGCAGCACCGGTGCCGATCGGCTGTTTGAAGCTTGGGGCCGGGAAGGCCTACGGTTGGATGATTCTTCATCCCGAATAAAGGGAGCCTCATGTCTTCCGGACCACCAATCGTCAACGCAACGACATCTTCTGATACCGATTTTGATGCCAATTTTGATGCTGGGGCCCATACGCCGCTCCTGATCGCCAAAGGTTTGTGTAAAACCTACGCCGATAGCCGCGTGGCGGCGCTCACCGATGTCGACATCACGATTTATGAAGGTGAAATTTTCGGTTTGCTGGGCCCCAACGGCGCCGGGAAAACAACGTGCATTTCGATTTTGAGCACGATTCTATCGCCATCCCGCGGGAGCGTTGTCATTGATTCCATCGATGCATTTGAATCCGCCCGGCGCGTAAGAAAAATCATTGGGCTGGTTCCCCAGGATATCGCCTTGTATGAACCACTCACAGCCCGGGAGAATCTGATCTATTTCGGCCGGTTGCATGCACTGCGGGGAGGGGTGCTGCAAAAAAGAATGGATCGGGCATTGCGGATGGTAGGCTTATCGGATCAGGTGACGCAACTGGTGCATACCTTCTCCGGTGGCATGAAAAGGCGGTTAAATCTGGCCGTGGGTATATTGCACCAACCGCGCCTTCTCTTTCTGGATGAACCCACCGTGGGAATCGATGCGCAGTCGCGCAATTTAATCATGGAGCAGTTACAGGTATTAAAGCAAAAAAAGACGACCATGCTTTATACGACCCACTATATGGAGGAGGCCGAACTCATCTGTGACAGGGTTGCCATCATCGATGCGGGTCGGGTTATTGCCGTGGGGGCACCGGCCGACCTGATAAAGCAAACCACAGACTGTGATAACCTGGAAGGATTGTTCCTAAAACTGACGGGTAAACAGCTACGTGACTAGATGCCCATGTTTAAATTAATTGCCGTTATCATCAATGAATTGACACTGCTTTGGCGCGACAAATCCGGCCTTCTCGTTTTGTTTGTGATGCCCGCGGCCCTGGTGCTGGTGATCACGCTGGTTCAGGAGAATGTCCTAAAAACGGTCGGTGAGAGCGAGATCTCTGTTTTATATGTCGACCATGATCGGCAAATGGTCGGTAAAGAGGTGAAAAATAAACTGGGTGATACCGGGGCATTAACCCTGGCCACGGTCGAAGTGGGGCAGCCTGTGGATTCAACCGGCGTCCGATCGCTGGTTCTTCGGGGCGATTTTCAGGTGGGGATCATTATTCCGGCAGGCCTGACCGATTCCCTCCAACGGCGGGCCGGCCAGTCGATCAAGCGCCTGATGGAAAGTGAAAGTGACCGGGTTGATCAAAATGAACCCAACCCCTCGCCGCCGATTGAGATCTATTTTGACCCCACCGTCATGGGCGGGGTTCGGTCGGCCATTGGTAATGCGCTAAACGCCGTTCTTTTGGGTATCGAAATTAAAGCGCAGCTAAAAGCCCTTTCAGATCAACTGCCCCATCATCTCGAAAAGCATATCGAGGCGCAATTGGGCGCCATGGTAAGCGAGGGATTGATCGACGAACTGCCGGCCTTTGATTTCAAATTGAGCGATACCCGACTCCTGGAGGTCACGGAAATCAACCCGGCCGAATCCGGATTGCACGTGCGGCCCACTTCGGTTCAGCAAAACGTTCCGGCCTGGGCGCTTTTCGGTATTTTTTTTATTGCCGTGCCCATCGCCGGGTCATTAATCAAGGAACGCAAAAACGGCACCTATCGGCGCCTGCTTTCATTCCCGGTCTCGCCGATGGCGCTTTTGGCGGGGAAAATGACCGCTTATATGGTGGTGGGCCTGGCGCAATTGGTGTTAATTGGTTTGATTGGCCGGTTTGTCCTGCCCATTTTGGGAACACCGGTTTTGGACATGGGCGCAAGTCCGGTCGGCATATTATTGATGGCATTCAGCTCGATTCTGGCCGCGGCCGGTTATGGCGTTTTATTGGGGACATTGGGCAGCACTTATGAGCAGGTGTCCATGCTGGGGCCAATCACGATTGTTATTGCCGCGGCCATCGGTGGCATCATGGTGCCGGTTTATGCCATGCCGACCTTTATGCAGGCATTGAGTCATTTGTCGCCTTTGGCCTGGGGACTCAATGGATTTTTGGATCTGTTTGTTCGTGAGGGGAGCGCCCGCGTCGTCCTGCCCTGGGCGTTTTTTTTATTGGTTTTTTGTGCTACCTGCCTGGTTGTTTCCTGGCTGTTTTTCTTTCGTCGTTTGGAATCCAGCGGGAATTGATTCCTTCGGGCCGGCGATACGCATCACTGGACCATAGCCAGCCTTACTTCAGTCGGGCTATACCACGGTCAGCTGCATGAACACATGGGAAAACCGGCCGCTTTCGGGAATAAAGCAGAGAAGCTTTTGGCCTGTTTTCAATTCTCCGGACTTGAACAATTGTTCCATGATAATGTAGATGGAGGCGCTTCCGGTATTGCCTTTTTCGGGCAAGTTGGTAAACCATTTGTCATAGGGAATTTCAAACCCGATTCGCTTCATGGCCTGGTAGAATTTATCGCGGAAAAAGTTGGAAGAGTAATGTGGTAAATACCAGTCGAAATCATCTGGCGTTAGTCCATGTTTTTTGATGGCCGAAGCCAGGGCGAAATCGATGGCCGTGCGAACAATCTCTTTTTCCAGCAGTTTGGTATCCTGCCGAATTAGAAACCTGGACGCTTCTTTGGCCGGGTCGTAATCTTCCACTTCCCGCCATCCCACCATGCGGCCGTCCGGTTGTTTAAAGCCACCGGCATACATGCAGGTCTCAAATTGTCCGGCATAAGAAGTGTTCTCGACCCAGTCGATACGAAGGGATGGGCCTTTTTTGTTTTTTTGGCTGGAGAGAAAAGCGGCCCCGGCGCCGTCTGATAGCATCCATCTTAAAAATTCGGCATCAAAGGCACGGATCGGTTTTTTTTCCAAATCGATATCCTTACCGATACTCTTGGTTTGTGCTGATGAAAAAAAACGTGCGCGTAAATAGGATGAAGCCGAATCCGATCCGCAGGCAACGGCGTTTTGAGAGCACCCGGCCGCAATATTTAAATAGGCAAATTTAAAGGCCGTCATTCCCGATATACAGATCCCGGAGGTCGTCACGGCTTCGCATTCGGGGATGCCCAGCTCACCCAATACCATCAGGGCATGTCCGGGCATCAACAGGTCCGGTGTGGTGGTGCCACAACTTAAGCACTGGATATCATTGAGCTTAAATGATTCGTAAGGTGAAAGGCCCCGGATGGCCTCGGCGCTCATCTGGGCATTGGTGTGTGTTAATCGGCCGGTATCCAGGTCAATGGCATAGTGGCGGGTTTTGATTTTATTGTTGCGAAGCATGACCCTTTTGGTTCGCGAAGGGAGATCGTTGGCCTTTCCCAGCACCTCTTCAATGGTCTCATTGGTGACCGGCGCGTTGGGCAGGAAGGCCGCTAAATCGTTGATGTAAACGCTTTTACTCATTATTTATTTTGTCCATTGCGGTTTAAAAGTGGATTAATAAGTTGAATTATATGGTTTTTTCCTGGTTCTTTCCCGGGGCCTTTGCACCATGGGTCAGGCTTTGAGCTTATTTTGTGAATAATAATCGACAGCGCTTTGGATTTTATCTTTTTTTAGCAGCCGAACGGCAAATGACAGCACCGTGGCCAGCGGGGCCAGAACAAATATCGCGACCCAAAGATAGTAGTAAAATGCCCGAACCCGTTTTTTCCGCAACGGGCTGCCGGGGCCACCTTTCTGACGAATAAATTTAGACCAGATGCTAAAAATTTTCTGAATGCGTTGTTCAAAAAGAATATAAGCAGGGACGACGCGCGTGGCACCCAGTTGATTCAACTGTGTTTGATCCAATTGAAAGGGCACGTTGGCGATCGCCTCTTTAAGAAACAGGCCGAACCGGCCGGCATTGCGAATATCTTTGGTTGAGACGCCGGGCTTGGGCATGATTTTCCATAACCGGTCCTTGCGACCGCTGAACATCCAGTGTGCGATGGTAGCGACCCCGATCAGGTTGGGGGTGCGATCGGTAAAAACGATATTTCCCGCCAATCGCCCGCCCAAGGTGAATATCCGTTTTTTTATTTTTTCCTGAGTCAAAAGCCACATATTGCGGCATCCAATCACCGTCACGACGGGTCGATCCTTAATCAGGTGGCGGGCATCATCTGATTGCAAAAAAGCGCTGATCGGTATGGCCGGTGCCAGATACCAGACCGTGTAGGCCAAGATCACCAGGTCGTACGGTTTATCCGGATCCGCTTTCAAGGGCTTAATATCACATGGGATTTCCTGAAAAGATTCCGGAAATGCGTCACAAAAAGTTCGGGAGGTCCACGGAAACGGGTAGGGCGGGTCGGGTAAAATCTCTTCAAAAGTGATTTCAATTCCGTCATTTTTTATGATCGGGGCCAAAAGCGAGTCCAGAATCTCTTTTAGCTGGCCCGATTGTGAATAGTAAATGACCAGAATATTTTTCATGATGTTTTCGATGCGTTTAATTTGAGTTTTCGCATGCGTTTTGTATCGTACCAACGAAATGAAAAGTGAGTATATAGATCAGAATTCTTGGAAAAAATCAATGCTTGAGATTGGTCTGGTTGGCCGGATAGCCGGTTTGCCGGTTCCTGCCGCGCCAAGCGGGGTGTGACTCAGGCCAACGGGTAAACCGACTAAATGGCTTGACCCGGCCGGCTATCATTCGTATTAATGAGCCAAGGCAAACCCGCCAACCGCTCGATTTTCGCGGTTAAATCTTTCACAACGAGGCGACTGATTTACAATGAAATTTAAACTTATATATCCCAAATGGCCCAAACTCGACCGTCAGACCGAGTTTCATTTACCGCCCCACGGCCCCGTGGTATTCGCTGCAGCCCTTCCTGATGAGGTGGCGGTGACTTTCATCGATGAAAACGTGGAATCCATCGATTTTGATGATCCCGTGGATTTGGTTGGGATTTCCATGATGCTGACCGTGCAGGTGAAACGGGGCTGGGAGATTGCCGATAAATACCGCAAAAAGGGCGTCCAGGTTATTTTCGGCGGCATTGCCACCATGTTGCATGCCGAAGAGACGGCGACCCATGCGGATGCGGTTTTTCTGGGAGAGGCCGAAGGGCGTATGGGTCGTATATTGGCCGATTTTGCTAATGGGGAACTCAAAAAAGTTTACGATTATATGGAAGACCGCCCTCCCATTGAAACCGTGGGAGCGGCCCGCCGGGAGATTCTCAATCGCGATCTGTACAATTATCGAGGCGTCCAGATGGTGGACTTGGTTCACGCCTCCCGGGGCTGCCGGTACAATTGTTACCCGTGCGCTGTTTCCTATCTGGGTGGTCGCCAATTTCGACCGCGCCCCATCGACAAAGCCGTCGCAGAAATGGCCGGCATCGACAACAATCGTCTCTTTGTTGTCGACAACTCCCTGGCCCAGGATACCCAATGGGAAAAGGATCTGTTTCGGGAGATGATTCCCCTTAAAAAGAAATGGTGCAGCCACCCCATTGAAGATGATCCCGAAGTGCTTGATCTGGCGGCCCAGGCAGGGGCCTGGTATGTTTATCAGGCCGTCTTTGACACCTCGGACTATATTCGGGAGCGAATCAAGCGTTACCATGACCACGGTATCGCCGTGGAGGGCACAATTTTATTGGGCCTGGATGAGCACACCGAGGACGACATTCGTCGTTTGATTGATTTTTTATTGGAAATCGACCTGGATCTGGCCGAGTTCACTGTCCTGACACCTTTTCCACACACACGGGTATACGAAGACTATAAAAAGGCGAATCGGATTTTCTCCTTTGATTGGAACGACTACTCCGCCGACAAGGTCGTTTACCAACCCAAACAGATGACGCCGGAAAAATTACAAGAATTGCTCCAATACGCCTGGGATACTTTCTATACCGATGAATCCCAGGAAGTAAAAATGTTCAAGTTGTTTCAACAGGTGATTCGAAAAGAGATGGCGGACGATACCTTCCGGCCCCGAAACCGGACACTGGCGAAAAAAGCGTTTGGACGTTCGGCTTCAGCGCCCTGAATCAAACATGATGGCCTTTAAATCTTTTTTATTTAAGGGTTTGTAAAAAAACAAGAATATCCGCGGCATGCTGTTTAGAGACCCTATCTTCCTTAAACTCAGGCATGATGGCTGTTTGCGCATTTCTTAGTCGGTCCACAAAATCCCGGAAGCTCATATCAAGGCTGGCAATATCTGGGTTTCCACCATCTCTGCATATATTTGGAAACACAATAACCTCTATACCAAAATTAATTACCCAAGATCAGTGAAAATCAAACGCGATAAGTCCTATTGTCCTTTGTGTAGAAGTGAAGACGTAGGTTTATTTTTTATGGATGAAAGAAGGAATTACTTACGTTGTTTTCATTGCATGCTGATCTTTGTCCCCACGCAATTCCGGCTAAGTGCCGAGGATGAAAAGGCAACGTATGATTTACATAGAAATAATCCCGAGGATGAAGGCTATCGTCATTTTCTGTCTCGATTAAGTAACCCCCTTTTGGATAAGCTGGCGCCAAAACAAAAGGGGTTGGATTTTGGTTGCGGCCCAGGCCCAACCATCTCGATTATATTAGAAAAACAAGGTCACCAGGTGGATCTCTACGACCCCTTTTACTTCGATCACCCGTCTGTGTTTTTTAAAAAATATGATTTCATCTGTGCCACTGAAGTCGTAGAGCATTTGCACACTCCCTATAAAGATTTCACAGACTTATTTAAAATGTTAAAACCGGGCGGTTGGCTGGGTATTATGACTAAGCGGGTGATTGACCTAAACGCTTTCAGTCGATGGCATTATATTCGGGATATGACCCATGTGTGCTTTTATCGTCGGGCCACGTTTGAATACATCGCCCAGCGGTATAATGCTAAGCTATACTTAATTTCAAATGATGTCATATTGCTCCAGAAGATACATTAAAGATGAAAAGGGAAAATGCAGAATATGTTGTTTGAATATCAGGTGAGGAGAAGAAGGTGATCCCCTGGGAAAAACTAGATCGGTCTAAAATACCCGGCCAGAAAGGAGAAATCACACTGCTGAGGCGAGGTAAGGCGTTTTCGATCCGAACCTCGGGGGTTGAGTTGATGAACAGCGGTCTTAAAGGATCCGAAGGTGCACTGGCGGAGCTCACATGCAATCGTATTAAACGAAAAACCGGCTGTCGTATTCTCATAGGCGGGCTTGGCATGGGCTATACCCTGGCGGCGGCGCTTGAATATTCTGCGTCGGATACACGCATCACCGTATCCGAGCTGATACCGGCAGTCGTTAGATGGAACCGGGAACATTTAGGGCACCTCGCAGGAGAACCACTAAATGACAATCGGGTATCTGTTATAGTAGAAGATGTGGGCCAAACCATCAGGAAAAGCAAATCCATATGGGATGCGATACTCCTTGATGTCGACAACGGTCCTGAAGGGCTTACTCGGAAAGATAACGACCGCCTCTACACCAGATCCGGTTTGAGAACATCCTTTTCCGCCCTTTGCCCCGGAGGGATTTTAGCTGTCTGGTCATCCGAGGCCGATGAGGCCTTTACGCGTCGCCTTGTACAGTGCGGATTCCAGACGGAAAGCGTGACTGTTCGTGCGCGCAAATCCGGAAAAGGCGGCAAGCGGATTATCTGGCTTGCGGAAAGACCTTGACCGCCATATACTTTATTTAATCTCGATACATGGCTCTGGAGGATAGACAATAAAATGAGTGAAAAACGTCTGGTGGAAATTGAGACCAAAATCGCTTTTCAGGAAAAGACCGTCAGGGACCTTAATGATGTTTTGTATGAACAGGTGCAGGAGATACAAAAGCTGGGTGCCACCTGTGATGCTTTGGTAAAACGCGTGAGAGAGCTCTCGAAATTTATTCCGGAAATCAATGCGCCGACTAATGAAAAGCCACCCCACTATTAACAAAATAATGCGCATCGCTAGGGTTGATGAAAACGTAAAAAGTCATCAAAAGGGATGGCAAAGAAAAAAGGCCAAGTTCAAGGCGTCGCGAATCCCGTGTGATGAGGCGTACTTTTCGTACGCCGCAATCACGACGGGATGAAGCGCAACGCAGTAATTGGGCTTTTTACGAAGCCATCAGGGTTTAAAAAAAGGAATTGCCATATGACTGACGGAACCAAAAGAGTCGATATTGTTGCCGGCCTGAAAGTTTCCATTGTGTTAAAAAAAGATCAGAGAACCGGAAAGCTCACCGAAGGCATTGTCCGGGACCTCCTGACAAAGTCTGCCACCCATCCACACGGGATCAAGGTTCGCTTGGAAAACGGGCTCGTGGGGAGAGTCAAAAATATTCACGACTAATCTCAGATCAGCACTATTCAGAAAATTCAAAAGGTTATAAACAGACACCATATGCCAAAACCCAATCAAGGTAGAAATATGCAATACATCCGATTTAGTTTGCTTGCCATTGTTCTGCTGCTGGCCGGCTGCCAGACAGCGTTGATGATTGGCGCCGATTTTGAAGGACATCCATTAAAAGATGGTGTTTATAAAGGCCATTACCGCAATGGGCCCAACAGCGCTGTGGTAAAAGTCACCATTGTCGAAAGTCGTATCGAAAATGTGGAACTGGTCAGGCATTTTTCGTCCTGGAAAGGTGCCAGGGCCAACACCGTCATCCCTCAAAGAATCAAGGCGCAACAGTCAACTCGGGTGGACGTAGTGTCCGGTGCGACGAACAGCAGTGTCGTAATCATGAATGCGGCGCAAAAAGCGATCGAACAGGCCTACAAATAAGTTGGAAAAAATTGAGAAAAAATTGGGGCGTCCAAGCATTTATGTGACGTTAGGATTTATGCTTTCCTCTGGACATACAATGTTATTTTCAACATTGGTATCCCATCATTTGATATAAAGCGGATTGACAGTGATCTCTATTTTTCTTTATAAAAGCTTAATTTTGAATATATCGGCGAATCTTGATATGTAATACTGTTCTTGCGTTGGAATTGATCCTTGCGCGTCAATACAATCCGGTTTTGCCGTAAGATGGTTTTTAAATTTTCTTCATTAAACGAGATAGTTTACATGACCCTGCGCCGAATTATTAGGTTGTCGCCCATATTAAACAGGCTTCATCCTGCAATTTTATTGATGTGTATCTTATTTCTCCCTGGTTGTGCGGTTATGAGGGAAGGACTGGTGGACCTGCGGGTCTCACGCCATCTGGAGAATGAGATCGAACGAAATGATTTTATTGTTGAAAAAGGGGAGGACGTCATTGGCCGGCTGGCGGTCGTCAGGCTCAAAAAGGGGGATACGCTGCCGGATATTGCGAGACACTACAGCTTGGGAGTCAATACAGTCAGTTCAGCCAATCCGGGGGTTGATGTATGGGTGCCCAAAGCCGGAGAACGTGTCCTTTTGCCTCTGAGCTTTATTTTGCCGGACACCCGCAGAAAAGGTATCGTGATTAACTTGGCTGCTATGAGGATCTTCTTTTTTAAAAGAGATAGCAACCAGTTGGCCGTATCGACCTACCCGATCGGTGTCGGTACCCCGGAGCGGCCCACCCCCATGGGTCGAATGGCTATACGGCGCAAGAAGTTCCGGCCGACCTGGTATGTGCCTGCCTCGATCGCTAAAGATCACCGGAAAAAGGGAGATCCCCTGCCGGACAAAATTCTGCCGGGACCTCTGAACCCATTGGGAGAACACGCTCTCTATTTAAGCAAGCCAAGTTATTTGGTCCATGGTACAAATAAACCGGCCAGCGTCGGCCTCAGGTCAACCAACGGCTGCATAAGACTCTATCCGGAAGACATTAAGCGGCTTTTCGAAAGCACCCCGGTAAAAACACCTGTGAGAATTGTCAACCAGCCATATCTCATAGGTCAACGGGATGGGGTGGTTTACATGGAAGCGCATACGCCCCCTGCAGCATCAGGCAACGCTGAGTTGAAGAAGGCCTATGCGAAATTGAAAAAGATCGAAAAGAGGTTGGGAAGCACGTTTGACTGGAATAAGGTCAAGAAAATCGTGTCCGAAGTTCGCGGCATCCCGGTTCCTCTATCAGAGATCCGCCATGGAGGTGCAACGGGTGTTGCGGAGCCTATAAGACTAAGGCACCCGGACAAGCTGTACGGCAAACCGGAAGTACCGGAGCTCAAAACAGATGCGTGGTATGTTATGGCCGCTGTTATTCCAGACAAGGTTGAGGCTCAAAGACTAACCGCAATGATTAACCATCAGGGCCCACAAATCCCCGCGAGGGTGTTGTCGGCTATCGGCAAACACCGCGTTCTCGCCGGCCCTTTCAATAATATAAGCGAGGCCGAAGACGCAGTGAAACGCCTCAAAATAGACTTGGAAATAGACGGAATATTGGTCGAACCTGTAGAGAAGAAATAGCCCGGCCAACAGTTTGCCAACGGGGTTATTTCTTATGATGTAACGCGGCGCTTCTTAAGCCGTTGTTATGGTAATACAAACCGAAGAGAAAGGAGTTGTTTACATGATGAAAAAAAGTCTTTTGATGATCACAGTGATGCTTGCTCTCGCTTTTGCCCTTGGGGGTTGTGCAACTAAAGGCGATCTTGAACAGATGCAGGCCCGTGAAAAGGCAATCAGCGCCAAAGCGGATCAGGCAGCTATGGATGCCCAGGCTGCCAAGGCCGCAGCCGATGAAGCCTTGATGAAAGCAAATGACGCGACGGTTCGCGCTGAGGCCGCTGAAAAAAGGGCGGAAGAAAGAGAGAAAATTGCCGCTGAAAAGGAGCGAATCGCGGAGGAAAAAGCAAAACAGGCTGAAGCTGTGTTCAAGAAATCAATGAAGAAGTAAACCGGAAAGGAAGTGGGAGGACTTAAAGCGCTGCCACTTCCTTTTATTTTCACCATTCTGTATTGAATGCATTGCGAATAGAGCCGTAAGAGGATTGGTTTTGCAATCATCAGGTACGTCAACAACAAGCACCAAGACAGATGTAGGCAAAAGGCGGGGATGTTTGGTTAAGAATCTTCGCCTTTTCTTCGTTTACATCACCCTACTGACAACTATTTTGATATTCGGATGCCGTTCCATTGATGACGGGCATCAGGCCCGGTTGATCTCCAAAGAGGCAAACGATTTTTTCAACCAGGGAGAATACGATGCTTCGCTTAGAAAATACGAGCAACTCATTCAAAAAGATCCTGAGACCGCAGACAGGGTTCTTTTTGAGATGGGCATTATTCATGCCCATCCTGGGAACGAACAAAAAGACTATCAGAAAGCGCTGGCGTGCTTTCAGAAAATCGTAAAGGATTATCCGGTTAGCGAATACAGGCAAGACAGCCAGGTGATGATACATCAAATCCAAAATGTTATCTTCAAAGATAAAACTATTGCCGCGCAGCGGACACAGATCGAGATTTCCCGCCAAGAGGTTAAAGACAAAGAGAATGAGAATATCGCACTCATAGAAAAGATTGAAACGATAGAGCAAAAGCTTTTCGAACTGAGGACGGGACCGGCAGATAAAATTCTGATAGAAAAGAAAGCGCGACAGTTGACGCTGTTCTCAAGGGGCGAGGTGATTAAAACCTATAGAATAGCCCTGGGGGGAAACCCGGTTGGCCCGAAAGAAAGGCAGGGCGATAACAAAACCCCGGAGGGAACCTACACCATCGAATCGAGAAACAGGGGTAGTGCCTACCACTTATCGCTTCGTATTTCCTATCCCAACGAGACAGACAAAAAGCGAGCCAAAAATCTGGGTGTTTCCCCAGGTGGAGATATCATGATTCATGGTATTAAAAATGGCTTTTCCTGGGCGGGTTCTTTTCATGCACAAACCGATTGGACCAAAGGGTGTATTGCCGTTACGGACGAAGAGATGGAGGAGATTGAACGGCTAGTGCCCAATGGTACACTTGTTGAGATAAGGCCATAATGGATTGGGTCCGGTGTTTGATGTTTGGGCAAGCCAGTAGGATATTATTTGTAGGGCTATGCTGGACCAGTGGTCGAGGTCAAGGGGAATGTTTCGCTTTCCGTTAGAAGATTGAATTGATTTGAGGTATTTTAAAAGGCAAATAATCATAGACGTCCCTATTTTTTCCTGTCGAATATTTCACCCTCTTCTTTGATATCCGTGGGATTTTCTTTAATCCATTTTCAGCGCTTTCATCATAATGCCGGGGCCTATCATATCGGTTCCGTAGCTTAAAGCTTCCTGAAAGTTCAAAAGGCTAAATCCCTACTCGAAAATACAATGTTGTCCTTTGATGAAATAACCTATCAATTGGTTATCAAAACAGCGGTCATTTCGAAAAATTTTCGTAAAAAACACAAGACTGTTACCTTCCGAATATCGTTCAAAATTTCAAAGATTTTGAAATACTGATTGCTAAGCTGCGCGTCTGCATTCTAACTGCCTCGACGAACGCCAGGGTTCTGGTGGCAATGCTCTGTGTCCAACAATCCTCTCTTTTCACCTTACCATCTATAGTAACGTCGGTTCAACTCAATACCAGTGTGTTGGCTGAAGCTTCACAAGTTCTTTTAAGTGACGTACTTGTTACCGGGCGTTGCAGCCATATTTTTAATTGTAATGGATAGAGGCAAAAGATAGTCTTCTTTAATTATATTGCCCGGATGTGTTGGGCGCCTAATCATTCTTCGCATTTTTTATACCTTTCTTGCTTTCCGTGGAAAAATATTTTTGTCCAAGTCCTTATGTTTAAAGGATTTTATCATGATTAACTGAATGTAACCCACGGGGTTACGGTCGCCAAGCAATATGTGCAGCGAGAGAATTTTATAAAGCGAATTGACAGGGCACATTTATTTGTATATTAGTCAATGAATAAATTTATTCATTGACTAATATACAAAACTACAGAAGGTTTTAAGAATGGACCCAAGATTCTTGCCTCACAATACCCATCTGGAAAGCCGTGAAGGTTTTGAAGACCTCGATCCACACTTGAGGCTACTCGCCAGGCAGCCATTGATCCACCGGTCTTCCACTCTCGACCGATTGCCAACTGCCGATCCGGGTATTTATAGCTTGAGCGGTGGCAGACAGATTGGAAAAACGACCCTTATTAAACAGTGGATGGCCCAGTTACTCGATCTTGGCACCCAGCCTCGATGCGTCACCTATTTAACCGGTGAATTGATTGATGATCATCACTCTCTTGTCAGGCTCATTGGAGACATAATAAAAACGATCCCTACTTCATCGACGAACTACCTGATACTCGACGAAGTTACCTACATCCGAGATTGGGACAAAGGAATTAAATATCTTGCAGACGCCGGTATGCTTGAGCAGACCGTCATGGTCGTAACCGGTTCTGATGTGGGAATTATCAAAGAGGCTAGGATGCGGTTTCCGGGAAGACGGGGGAAATCGGGAGTGGTGGATTTTCATCTACTTCCACTCAGCTTCATGGAATTTGTAGCCCTTCACAAGATCATTTCGGCTGATAACATCAACCGACTTATGCATGACGATGCGCATGTTCCCGATTCCCTTTTGGACCAGCTTTATACTGAATTTGATTTATACTTATCACATGGCGGTTTTTTAACCGCCATCAACGATATGGCCGCCTATGGGAAAATATTACCCGGCACATTTTCGACTTATAGCGATTGGATCAGGGGAGATGTGCTCAAGCGGCATAAAAAGGAACACTTTCTTATAGAAATATTACAGGCCATAATCAAAAGGTACGGAAGCCAGGTCACCTGGAATGCCCTTTCAAAAGATCTATCCATCGATCACCCCAAAACCATCGCGGATTACATGGCATTGCTGGAGTCCATGGATGCGGTGTTTGTCCAATCGGCCCTAATTGAGGATAAATTAATCGCAGCACCGAAGAAGGCTAAAAAAGTATTTTTTACAGACCCATTCATTTATCATGCCGTCAAGTCGTGGTTGTGGCCCTGTGAAGATCCTTTTAAAGATCAGGTCAAACAGCTGTTTCATGATTCGGAACAGATGGGTACGTTGGTAGAGGCATGCGCCGTAACGCACTATCAAAGGCGTTTTCCGACATTCTATATCAAAGCCAAAGGTGAAGTTGACATTGCCTATGTACAAAAAAACCGTTTTTGGCCGGTAGAAGTGAAATGGACAAACCAGGTTCGGCCCAAACAACTATCTCAAATTAAGAAATATGCCAATGGATTGATTTTGACCCGGTCAAAACGGAAAACCACCATCCACGACATCCCAGCCTTGCCCCTGCCGCTAGGCTTATTAAGGATCGGTTAAAAAAGATCAAGAACCGATTGCGGGGAAATGTCGGATGCCGTCACCTATCGTAAATGTTGGAACTGTTTAACTATCCGTAGCGCAAGTGGCGGAAAGTTTGCAAATTCTGAAAGAGAGTGTCATGACCTCATGGAGCCGCAGGCGTTCTATGGAGATATATTTCACCTCACATTCATTATCGCATTCACCCTACGGCAGGTGATCAAGGGGTGTACCGGGCCAAATTGTGAAGCGGTATAAGCGCACTTTAGGTTTGATCGTGTATGGATATATCAATTCGTATAAAATGGACCTTTTTCCTACTCATTACACTCTTATTAGTCGGCTGTCAGGATATGTCGGCCCGATTCATAGGGATCCAATCCATTGGGTCGGAGCAGTTGAAAAATGCGTTATCCAGTGGATCAAATCCCCTTGTTCTGGATATCCGCGAGCACTCTGCCTTTGAGAAAGGCCGCATTGACGGGGCTATCTTGTTGGATCCAGCCAATATTGATGGCTTTCTTGAGAAACATCCGCAGGCCAAGGGTAGGCAGATCGTCACGGTCTGCTATTCGGGCTGGAAATCCCAGATTGCGGCGGCCACAATCATGTCCCATGGATATCCTAATGTCTATAATCTCAGAGAAGGGATGCAGGCATGGCAGCGCTTGGGCTACCCCTCTTCGCCCTCAACGGGAAGTGGTTCTATCGCAAACGCGCTTGAACCGCCCATTGTTGAGATATCCTTACTTACCCAGTTAGCCGTTACGGCGGCCGCTTTTGTGATCAAGCCTATCTATGTGCTTTTGAGCTTCGTGATCGCCCTCATCTTATGGAGAAGAAAGGAAAGGGATCTTGTTTTGATCCGCAACGCAATGGTTTTCTTTTTTATAGGGGAAAATGCCTGCACCCTTAATTACCTGATTGCCTCAAATAGTAGCCCGGAGCTCGAATTCATCCATGGTTTAGGCATGGTGTTGATGTTCTTTCTCCTCGAGTGGGGGTTGTTTCTCTTCTTTGATGAACGGATTGTCCACTATAGGGACCAAGATCGCCCTTGCCTGCTCCAAAGACTCTGTAAGACGTGTTGGAAAAATAATTCCGGGAATTGCGGTCTCCATCGGTTGGCGCTTTTCATGGTCCCTGCCCTTGCCTTTGTTGCCTTGATCCCTGTAACGATGCCCTTAAGGCCATTTAAGATTATTATGCCCGTATTCGCATCTAACGTGCTCTGGGATAAGGATTTCTGGAACCTCTTTTTTGAATTCCGGATTTATCCGATCTTGGGAGCCATTGCTTTTATGGCATCTTTTATTTGGCTTCGGAGAGGCAAAACAGGCGTGCAAAAAGCAGAGTTACCGTTTTTTATCGGCCTCGGATTTTCAAGCTATGCCTTTTTCAGATTTAGCCTAATGCTGCCCTTTAGAGAAAATCAGGGCTGGGCTGACTGGTGGGAGGAATCGACTGAACTGGTCATGATTATGATGGTCTTTTTGCTACTGATTCGCTTTGCCAAACAACTTAAATTGAAAATTCCGCAGGTTTTTTGGAAAACAAAGACCTTTTGAAAAATACCAGAGATTCATCATGTGGGTGAGGCCAGTTTCTCGATGGTGCGTTCCAGCAAAAAAAATACGCTCGCAGAAATAGCAACAAGCATAACCACATACCAGAAATAGGAAGGGAACAGATTTTCCCACCCTGCCCACACCCGGAAGGCAAGATTAACATTAGCATGTTCCGGAGTGACCAGCCTGCTGAACAGACCGAGGATGAGAAGCCCGGCTGTTGCCATGATCCAGAAATATCTCGGCACCTTCATGAAACTCAGACTGCATAGGCCAATGGTCAGCCCGCCTAAATGGCTAAGGGTGGATGTCACCATGAATTCCCGGCTTGTGATCACATTTAATATCCAGAGAGGTACACCCAAAAAAAGCCAGAAAAATCCCATCGAAAAAATATGTGGTGATTTTAAAACAAGGCCTGCACCTACCAATAGGCACCCCAGATGACAGGACCAAATACAATGATAATGTTCTCCAACTATAATCAGATACCCAGCATGAATGATATAGAAAAAGACAGCAGCTAGACCGTAAAGCAAGTGCTTATCCTTTGTGTCCATTTGATATTGTATCCTCTCAATTACATATGTAGATGTTCAAGCCATTTCAAGAAGTGATTCGAAAGGAGATAAGGTTCGAACCATTCAGGCCCCACAATCATACGATTGACCAAAGGGCGCTGGGTCGACCCGCCTTGAACTAGTGATAAGCCGATGGGTCAGCAAAGGTCCTGGATTGATTCAAGTTTGGCTCCGGATGCAGTGAGAAGGGCTGAATTCTCGATTCGAAGTTGTGCCAGCACACGCTGTTGATATTCGGCGGACAAGACGACAAATACGGCCCCACAAACTGGGTCGACATCTTTGAGCTTGGTTTCAAGCATTTCACCCGGACTATCCAACCAACCGCATATCACGGTTTTACACATACCGGATCGAATCATATCCACACCGGCCAAAAGGGCTGGCATCCCTCGGGAGGTAGTGTCATCACCCATCGTAAATGTCGGACCGGTTAATTTGAAATAAATCGCAGCCTCACCGGTGACGATGCCCGGCAACGTGTAGGAAAACAGGTTGGGGCTGGCAAACAGGCCATCTTCGTCTAGCGTGGTCTGGTAATAGGCCAGGTCGACTTCGAAGCATTCGTAAACGCTGGAGATCACAATGCCGATGGAGCGCGAATGTTCACTTTCGGCGATGCCCGCATCCTTTAACGCCAAGGCGATGGCGCTTAATCCCAGCTGGGTAAAAAGGTCAAAGCGACGGAACCGGGCGGGGAGGGGAGAAAACAGATCTTGGGCTGGAGGCAGCTTAGGCGTACCGGGATGAAGCACCGGCCGGGTACCGTTTCTCATCTGACCGTAATTTTCTGCTGTGACCCAACCGCCACCGATATTATTAATTAACATGTTGTCCTGTTATTTGATTTCTCGCTTATCCCTTTGAACGTCCATCTGAAGCATAAGAGCACCGTTCACTCCGCCAAAACCGGAATTGGTGGTCAAAATGTTTTGGCCCCCAAACGGTTGAGCGGTGTTTGCTACGAGACCCATCGCCCTCTCTTCAGGATCTTTCAAGCCGATTGTGGGCGGTACGCACTGATTTGCTAATGCCTGGCAGCAGAGGGCCGTTTCGATTCCACCCGCCGCGCCCAAAGTGTGTCCGATGGCCCCCTTGATGGAGAAAGCCGGAAAGCGGCGGTCGCCGAATAGGGTTTTGATCGCCGCCAGTTCCATGGCGTCATTAAATACGGTTCCGGTGCCGTGAACGCAAAAGGCCTCAACCTCGTCGGGAGGTGTGGCAGCCATGTCCAGGGCAGCCCGAACGGCTGAGGTCAATCCACGACCGTCTCGGGCCGGGCCGGTGATATGGACGGCATCGTTGGAGATACCCCATCCGGCCAATCGCACGTGGGGTGCCCGAGTCTCTTTTTTGAAGGTTTTTTCACTGGTAAGCAGTATAGCAAAAGCCCCATCCCCCAGGCACATCCCGTCACGCTGGCGATCAAATGGCCGACAAGCGGTCTTCGTCAGGGCCTTTAATGCAGAAAATCCCGTATGGACAAATCGGCTCACCAAGTCCGCACCACAAACCAGAACTTGATCCACGTTCCCCAGGGCAATTTTTTGAGCTCCAATGGCCAGGCCGACCGTGGCGGCCGCGCAGGCCGCATTGATCTCCATCCCCTGTCCGGTTATACCCATAGTGTCCGCCACCCATTGCCGGTAGTGGGTCGGCAGGTAGTAATGGGCATTTTTCTTTCCATGCTCAATAGCTTGGGCATTGCCTTTGATGCCCGTCCAGATAATGTCTGTGTTTGTTGAGATCGGTTTAATGCGGTCCAAGACACGTTGCATCAAAGCGCAGGTAAAATTGACATCGTTCGTTTGCCGTAGATCCGGCCGGCACGCCCCATAGTGATAGGGCAGCCGGTCGGTATTGAAATGCAAAATGATGTCGATGGCGCTTTGACCCTGGTTCAGCCGGCGCCAATTGTCCTCCAGGGTGTCTCCCAATCCAGTGGCGATAGCGGTTTTGGCGATATAGACTTTTTTCATGACCATTTCGAAATATCGTTTTTCAAGCTTGTTTCCAAAACTGTTCCCAAGACTGGCCTTAGGCCTCCAAATCCTTAAATTGGTTGATCTCAGCCAACCTTAGCATGTCCTGCTGATAGCGACCATCCAAGCTTGATCGCTTTTGGGTTCGGGCCTCGATAAATTTGAGTAGCGGTCGTAATGCATAAACCCAGATGGATGTCGCAAGTCTCCCCTGCTCCCGGACCTGCTTGGACGGTTCCCACCATCCCAACACTTTCCGCCGATGCAGCCAAAAGAGGTATTGGAGCCGTTGGGCATCTAAATGACGGGTTTTAATGTTGGCCCACATGCCGTTATACTTTGTAAAATTATCTGGGTTGGTCACAAGGCCCTCCGCCATCAATGTGCGGCGCAAATCGGTTTTTGGGTAGGGTGTGAGTATCTGGCAGTAGGCGGAATCTGCTTCGATCTCCTTAAGGAATCGATAGTTGGCAATAATGTCCGCCTCTTCATCATCGGGAAATCCGAATATCATCCCCCCCAGGACCATGATGCCATATTTGTGGCATATTGCCACGGCCTGCCGCGACGCATTGACAATATTGCCTTTACCGGCGGTTTTCAAGTTTTTGGAAGAGACGTTCTCAATTCCTAAAAATATCAGCTTAAATCCGGCTTGGGCCATTTTGCGCACCATGGTCTCATTTTTGGAGATGGTGATGCAATCCGCTTGGACGCTGAATTGGAGGCGGCGATATTTCCGGGCGATAATGGCCTCACACAACTCGATCACTCGATTTGGCGCCAGAACCATGTTGTCATCGGTTATAAATATACGGCGGGTATGGCGTTGGTGGTAGATGGTATCGATATCGGCCAGAATCCGGTCGATAGGAAAGGTTCGATAGATCCGCCCGTACATGTGATGCATGCTGCAAAAATGACAGGAGCGGGTGCAACCTCGTGAGGTCTCCATCACCTCGACCTTGCGGTTCATGACATGGTATCCGCTGGTCGTGCGCCGTTTATCCCGGACGGGAAGCTTGATCTGGGCCAGATCCAGTGGTTCCCCTTTGGGGTTGTGGCAAAACCCGGCGTCATCTTTAAAGGAGAGTGAGGGAATTCCCTTGTATCGGCCATGCCCACCTACCGCATTGATCAGGGCGCTAAAGGCCACTTCTCCTTCGCCGCGAATTATAAAATCGATCCAGTCCGCCTCTTTGGAGTCTGCGATCTCTTTGTACATCAGTGTGGCATGATAACCGCCGATCACCGTTTTGACATCCGGCAGCAGGCGTTTTATCAGCTTGAGCAGTTTCGTGCAGGTGGCGTATTGCCAAGTCATGGATGACAAACCGACCATATCCGGACGATATTTAAGCAGCGTTTGGGTCACATAGTTGACAACCCGGCGTCTTTTGCGGATCAGGTCAATAATATAGACATCATGTTCACCATCGAGGTTGGCGGCGATGTTAGCAAGGCCGTTGTTGGCCATGTGAAAGGCACTGGTGTGCATGATTACCGGCGCCACGTCGGGCATGGACATCAATACGATTTTCATGGCTAATACCCGGCATTATTTTAGAGATGATCAAGAAATCGGTTACTCGGGATTGGCCGAAGCCAATCGGTTGTGCCTTTCCAACATTTCTTGTACCCGTTCACTGACGGCTCCCGTTGAATCGGTTAGCGCCCATTCGTTGGCTTCGATACTGCCCACCCATTGTACGGATATGGTGTTTGGGCCTTGGGTGTTAAACCAAAAACGTTCAGGGGGAAACGTTTTTTCCGTGTTATTAATAAATAACACCCGTATGGGCGCGCCGCAACGTCGGGCAATTTTAAAGGCGCTGGGGTTGAGTCGGCCGATACGACCATCCCGACTGCGGGTGCCTTCGGGAAAAATAAAAAGGTTGCCCCCGGCGACCATAAAGTCATCCAGTGATTCCATCTGCTCAAGCATCAACTCGGCCATCGGGCCCCGGGAACGCGACGGTATAAATCCGGACCACTGCATTAATCGACCAAACAATGGAAGTGCGAACAAATCGCTTTTAACGATGGTCTTTTGTCGGCCGTAAAGTGAAATGAGGATCAACGGGTCCAGGTATGAGCGATGATTGCACACGACGACCGAGGAGCGTATATTTTTGGCTGTTTCGTCGATACGCCAGCGGTGGCCGGGAAGGAGGGTGCGCACCAGGAAGATGAAACCTCTGAAAAATAGATGGTTGAGTCGCTGATAGGCCAATTCCCGCCGGTTTTTAAAAAAAGCGGCAATGGCATAAAAAGGGGCAAAAAAAATGATGAACCCCAACGTAAAATAGGTCCATAAGACCAAGGTCACGACCACATCCCAGACGACCCGCAAAGGTTGGGTGGGCGGTTTCTTCGTCATGGGTTTCATAGGGGTTTGTCAAAGAGGCGCATTAGGAAAATTTTTTCAGAACCAGGCAGGTATTGACGCCACCGAAAGCAAAGTTTTGAATGACCCCTATCTTAAGTGGATGTTCTTCTAAGGCTGTCATATGCCGAATCATGGCGCAGCGCTTATCGATCTCTTCCAGATTCAAGGTGGCCGGGATGAAACCTTCAGCCATCAAATATAGGGTGATGATAGATTCGATGACGCCGCAAGAGCCCATGGTGTGGCCCATGTAGCTTTTCAAGCCGGTCACCGCCGGTCCGCGTCCATAGGCGCGGTCGATGGCCTGGGCCTCAATAACATCGCCCATTTTGGTGGCTGTAGCATGGGCGCTGACAAAGTCCACGTTGTCCGGACTGATGTCGGCGTCTTTAAGCGCCAGGCGGATGGTCTCGGCGATGCCGTCGAGCTTGGGTAAAATCAGATCACCGCCATTGTTGTTGCAGGAAAATCCAATGACCTCACCGATAATATTCGCGCCTCTTTTTCGCGCAAAATCGTAGGCTTCCAGCATCACTGCACCTGCGCCTTCGCCCACCACCAGGCCGTCTCGGCGTTTGTCGAAGGGGCGTGGCGTTCGATGGGGTGTATCGTTGAAATCCGAAGAGCAGGCCAACAGGTTATCGAAAACCGCCACCGTGGTTGTATCGTACTCGTCGGCACCGCCGCAGAGCATGGCATCCTGGATGCCGAATTTAACCGTTTCGTAGCCGAACCCGATGGACTGGCTGCTTGTGGTACAAGCGGTGGACGACGAAATAATGCGGCCGGTGATTCCGAACATTCGGGTAATATTAACCGCGGTGGTGTGGACCATGGATTTTAAATAATCCACCGCGCCGATGCTGTTGTAGATCGACTTATCCGGATTGAAAAAGGTTTTGAAGATATGTCGTTGAACCGTGGGGCTGCCATGGGTGGAGCCGAAAGCAACCCCCAGGCGACCGGAAGTGATGAAGGCTTCGTCCAATCCCGATTGTTCCAGGGTTTCCTTGGCCACCTGGCAGGCATAATAGCTGACCGGCCCCATGGTTTTGCGATGGCTGCGCTTAAAGTCGTATTCAATAGGATAGTCTACGGTTCCGAACACACCGGAGTGAACACGCTGGGACAAAAGGCCGTCATCGCGCAGCGGTTTGACCCCGGATTTACCATTGACCAGGTGATCGATGATCTCCCGACGGGTTCGACCGATGGGTGTAATGGCGCTGCCGGCGGTAATGACGACTCTTCGTGTCATATTAAATAACGGGTAATATCAGGTGGCTTGGGATTCGTTTGAGCTTTGCGATCCGAATAGATCATAAATGTAATCAACAACTTGGCCAAGAGTGCGGATTTCCATGGCCATTTTTTTCTCGTCACGTTCCAGGGTGCGGTCCAGTAGCACCTCGATCTCTTGCAGCAGTTCGATGGCATCAATACTGTCGAACTCATAAGTTTCTCGTAAATTTTCATCCAAACCCGGATTTTCAATTTCAAATCGTTCTAAAAAAATACGGTTAAGGGCGATTATAATTTCGTCTTTGGTCATAAATCCATGCGCTCATGTTTAAAATCAGAAGATATTTTAATATCAGAAATATTTCTTTTACATTAAATGGGTTATTATTTCAAAGCAAAACGACCACCGGTAGAATAGGGTCGCTCATTTTTCAAGAAATGGCTCGAAGTGATACCATTGGTGCGGATTTTTTCGCAAGGCTTGTTCCAGAAGATCGGCATAACGCTGAGCGCTTTGCTCAATAACGGCCGCCCGTTGTCGACGCGGCGTATGTTCGATCTTTAACGGTTCGCTCAAGCTTAAGTGATAGCGGTTTTTGCCTATACGAAATGAGAAAAATATCAGTAGCGGGGCGCCCGATAACATGGCCATCACATGGGGCGTTTCCGGTAGGCGAATGGTATGATTTAAAAATGCCGCCTCAACAAACCGCTGGTCCGGGTGCCACAAACGATCCCCCGTCATGGAGACGATACCACCAGTTTGCAAAAAGCGGACCCCTTCGAGAATATCAAAAGGGGAGCCCTGGTCTTCATCCACGGCGATAATGCGGACGCCCCGGGTGCTCAAATCTGTTTTTTGAATCGATTCGATTTGTTCCTTTGCGCGTCGCCCCATGTACAAAAGCAGTCGAATGCGTTTTTCCTTTCGTTTCATCAAATGGGCCGCCAATTCCCAGTTGCCCAAATGGGACATGAGGATAATCGCACCGGTTCGGCGGGCCAGACAGGCTTCGATGTGTTCCCAGCCTTCATGGGTGGTTTCGACATCATCTCGTGCTTCTAAAACGAACCGATCCAGATAAACCGTTGTAAAATTTAGATATTGCCGCCAGGCGCACCCAATGTGGAAGCGGCTTTTTTTTTCAGGGTAGAGGGCACGATAAAACCGAATGCTTATCGCGGTCTGATGTGGCCTAAAAAGAAAATAACCGGCGGCGACGCCCCCGGCGATCAAATGAAATACCCAGGCACCGCACAACCGTGTGATCCGTATGAGTAAGAAATAAAAACCGCGTTTCATGAATTCCCGGTTATTTTGGGTTGTTGCGATGCCATAGCATAAAGATGCGATAGAATATAAGCCGGGTGAAAAGGCCGGAATTTCGAAAAAAGTCGAGCCAGGGGTGAAAATGGGAAATACGTGGCGTCCCCGGATGGTAAGAAACGCTGACCGGTGCTTCCGCCACCGCCCATCCTCGCCAAAAAGCTTTAACCAGGATTTCGATCTCAAACTGAAACCGTCCGGATTTAACCTTCAGATCAAGACTTTCGGGTAGTGGATAGATTCGAAATCCGCTTTGGGAATCGGCAACGTCGGGCCCGCCCGAGGCCATGACCCAGAAGTTTGAAAATTTACGTCCGAACCGGCTCGTCCAGGGGGCTCGGGCCTGTTGCATTCCTTGCCGGCAGCCGATGACTATCGGTCTTTGGCCGTTTTGTATGGCATCAATCAGGTTCTTTGCATCACCGGGTCGATGCTGCCCATCGGCATCAAGGGTGATGGCCCAGTCTGCCGTTTTTGATGCGGCCAACATACCGGTCGCGAGCGCGGCCCCTTTACCCCGGTTAACGTCATGGTGCAAAATGCGCACCCCTTCGATGGTTTTCACTTGATTGTACGTTGAATCGGTTGAGCCGTCATCCACCACCCAGACCGGAAATCCGAGCGCCTGTGCTTTTCGGACCACGGTGGCGACGGTCAATTCGTGATTGTAGACTGGAATGATAACGGCAAAGCGGCCGGATGTGTCATCATTGGGCGGAATGTGTGTCATTCGGTTTGAATCGAAGGCAACAGGGCCACGCCCCAGGTACCCGGCCCCATATGCACCCCGGAAGTCAGCGACAACGGCGTTATCATTATCCGGGCTGCGGGATAGCGCTCCTCTATTTTTTTCAATACCGTCTCTTCAACCCACTGCCGGTTATCGGAATATTCCAACAAAATAGAAAAACAGTCCGCCCGCTGGGAGAGGGCCTTGATTTTATCCATGGCAAAATCGACCTGTTGTTCCCGGTTTCGAACGGTTCCCGCCTTGGCGGCGCCGTCCCGGGTGGGGCTGATGATCGGCTTCATATGCAAAAGGTCGCCCATAAAACCCTTGCTTTTGGATATGCGGCCACCGGCGGCCAGATATTTCAAACGATCCAAAAAGAGGTATTCTTCACTCTGTTCTTCAGCCGATTTAGCAAAATTAATAACCTGGGCTACTGTATGGCCCTGATTGGCATATTCGGCCACAGCCCGGGCAATAATTCCCAATCGGCCTGACGCAGCGCCGGTATCCATCACTTCCAAACGGCTTTCCGGGTCGTTTTTCTCCCGCCAGGCCATGGCCGCATCGTAATTGCCCGTGTAAACGGAGCCAACGCATAGATAGAGGGCATATCGAAATCGACTGATGATGCTTTGGTAGCGTTGCTGGCGTTCAAACACAGACGCCTGGGCCGTCGTGATGCGGATGCCCTTTTGCATGGAACGATATAGTGCCTCCGGCGAAACGAGGGTTTCCGGCAGGCTTTGGTTCTCTTCAACGATATAACTATCCAACAGGGTGATGCCGAGCTCCTGGGCCTGTTTGCGCGTGACCGAGCCGGCGGCATCGGTCACGATGCGGACTAGCGGCTCGGTGGATAGATGCTTTTCCGCGCTATGCGTGGATTCGAGCATTTCATCCGACCATTGAACGACATCACCCAATGTCTCCAGGGCCTTTCGTGCCTCCGCCCGACTGCGGGTGTGCAAGTGAATTTTAAGTGCCGCATCATCACGGGTCACGACGATGCTTTCCCCGACTTGGGACAACACATCCAAGGCCGGATTTTGTCCTGCATCGGTTTTAATGACCGTATCCACACAAAAGCCGGCCTCGGCATTGGCCTGAAAAGTGGTGGATATGGATAACTTTCCATCAAATGTCTCGGTGATGGGGCGTAGTCCGCCCTGCCGATTGGTCAGTTGGGCAAAAAATCCCTCCATAAAGATATAGATCCCCAAGGCACCGGAATCCACCACACCGGCCGCCTGAAGCACGGGAAGACCTTGTGCCGTGGCATGCACACTGGCTTGTAAGGTTTCGATCAGCGTCGGAAAAATATCCGTAAGGTTTTTTACAAGCGTATTCTCAAGTTGTTCCGTCAGGGAATCCAGGACGGTCAGCATGGTGCCGGGTTGAGGGTCGAGAATGGCCTGCCAGGCCCGGTCTCTTCCCGCTTTGGCTGCTTGAGGGATGTTCTCGGCGGGATTATTGGCAATAAATTCGGAAAAAAAACAGTTGGCGATATTACCGGAGTTGCCGGTGGCGGACATGAGTAGTCGATGGGGGGTCGTTTTGTCGTCACCCTTCATATCGCGCAACGGTGCCAGGCTGATCATCAGATTGCGGCCCGTATCCGCATCGGCCACCGGATAGACATTGATTTGATCCAGAAGTTCGGCCCAGGCGGAAAGCCGCTCATATCCAGCCGAAAATGCAGTACTCATTTGTGCTGTCATTTTTAAAATCCCAGTGCGGTTCGAATTTCCTTCGGTATTTCAAACAATAGTTCCATTTCCGGTACCTTAACAGCCACCTGTTCGCCCCGGCCACGGGTACAAATCTGCCCGTCTTCAACCCTTCGTATATCAAAGTCGATGCCGATTTTGTATTGGGCTTCCGAAATGGTCGCCTTGCAAATTATTTCGTCTTGGTGCCTTAGGGGGAAGATGTGTTTGGTGTTGGTCCGTGTAACAGGAAACATGATCTTATGTTTAACTGAAAAACCATATAAATCAACACCCGCGCGGCTAAACAATTCAAACCGGGCAATATCGAAATATTTCATATAGTTACCATGCCAGACGACATGCATGGGGTCTAGATCATGAAATGGAATTTTTATTTTTATTTCGATGCTTCGGGTCATGGTCGATAAAAGATGTTATATTTGGGCCAATGCCAAAATGGCTCATTAATTCAAATGGTATATGAGTTTGAATCGAAATAGTATTGAATCTTTAGAAAGTCAAAATAATTTATCCGCATTTTCCACAGGCACTCATTGGGTTGAGCAAATAGTTCACGACGATCCATTGATCTATTTTATCAAAATGAGAAGAGATAACGCTATTCAGGCAGGTCAAACCGTCGGAAGATGGAGATATCCATTTTTATTCGTTATCGGTCCTCGAATCGGGATGAAACAACGAATAAACCACGGGGATCAGGACCAATGTGATCAATGTCGACCCCGCCAGACCGCCGATAACGGTTCTCGCCAGCGGCGCCTGGGCCTCGGAGCCTTCGCCGACACCCAAAGCCAGCGGCAACAGGCCCAGGATGGTTGTCAAGGTTGTCATAAGGATCGGCCGGAGTCGGCGGCGGCCGGCTTCAATCAGGGCTTCGAGGGAGCGCATGTTGTCCCGGATCAATCGTCCGGCTTGATCTACTAGCAGAATGGCATTGTTCACGACGATCCCGCCAAGCATGATGCAACCAATGTAGGATTGCACATTAAGGGTCGTATTTGTAATAAACAAGGTCGTCAAAACGCCCACCGCTGCCAGGGGGACGGAGAACATGACGACCAGCGGATCCCGAAAGGACTCATATTGACAGGCCAATACCATGTATACAAGGAGCAACGCCAGTCCGAGCGAGATGATCAACTCTCGGGATGCCTTTTGCTGCTCTTCGAAATTGCCGGCCACCATCAGATCATATCCAACCGGTCGTGGAATCCGGTCCAGTAATAAATCTACATCTTTGGCCACGGATCCCAGATCACGTCCCGCGACATTGGCGCGGACGGTCACCCTTCTCTGCTGGTTTTTTCGGTCGATGAGAACCGGACCGCGACTCGAATGGGTTGTCACCAGGCTGCGCAGCGCCACTTTTTCACCGGATGCCGAAGCCAGCGTAAGGTCGAGAATTTCGTCCAGCGAACGTTTCTCGGCATCCTTGAGCTGAACCAGGATGCGATAGGCGTTTCCCCCGGTCCGGTACTCGCCGGCTTTGGTTCCGGCCACGGCGGTTTGCAAAAGTTGTGCGACATCCCGCGGGCTTAAGCCGAGATCAGCGACTCTATCGCGGTTCACCCGGATTTCCTGTTGGGGAACACCGGCTTTAAGGCTGGTCTGTACGTCGGTGATTCCCGGCACATCCTCAATCAGCTCTTCAACCTTTCCGGCCAGCATGTCCATTGTTGCAAGATCGTAACCGCGAATCTCAACGGTCAAACCCTCCTCTCCCCCTAGAACCCGTTCCAGTAAAAACTGACCCTGAGGCGCCCGCACGCGGATTTTCATGCCGGGTACCTTTCCCTCCAAACGATGCCGCAGATCCCGGGCGATTTCAACATTGGACCGTCCGCGCTCAATGGCAGGGGTTAAAGACATCCTGATTTCACCTTCCGCGCCTGCATCCGCCCGCCAGCCGGAAGCGCCGATGCTGACCACCGACGCCACAGCTTCGGGCACAACCGGGTGAATAATTTGTTCCATGACGCGGGTTTGCCGATCGACCAAATCGAGCCTCGTGCCGATCTCCATCTGACCGCTCACGCGAACCTCGCCCTCATCGCTGGGGGGTAGGAATTCACTGCCGATAAGGGGTAACAGAAAGAAACTCGCGCCGAGTAGGGCCGCGGAGGCAAGTGCGGTGAATGCGCGATGGGTCAATGCCCAACGGAGCAAATCGAGATACATTTTTTCCAGACCGGAAAAAAAGTTTCCGGCGACGACAGCCAAACGGTTTGATCGTACCGCCGATTTTTCGGGAGAACGCCGCTTCGAAGATAACAACCGCGATGCGAGCATGGGAACGAGGCTCATGGCGACCACCAGCGAACAAATCAGCGAAAATATGATCACATAGGCCAATTCCTGGAAGAGTATCCCGGAGACGCCGCGCACAAAAATCAACGGCAGAAAAATGACCAGGGTGGTAATCGTACTGGCAATGATCGCCGTACCGACCTCCCGGGCACCTTCCACCGACGCTTGTTGCGGGGACTCGCCCATTTCACTGCGTCGTCGAAATATGTTCTCGAGCACGACGATGGAGTTGTCGACCATCATGCCCACCCCCAAAGCCAAACCGCCCAGGGTCATCAAGTTGAGGGTAAAGCCGCCGGAGAATATCAAGGCGAAGGTGGTAATGACCGAGATCGGGATGGATAGGGAAATGACCAGTGTGCTGCGAATGTTGCGCAGAAAAAATAGTAAAACGACAATCGCCAGGCCACCCCCGTATAGTACCGAGCGGGCGACATTGGTAATGGAACGCTCGATGAAGTTGCCCTGGTTGATAACCGGGACGACCTTTATCTGGGGAAAGGCCCGGTTGACTGCGTCAATTTCAGCCAGAATACGCTTGGATACTTCCACCGTGTTGGCATTGGCTTGCTTACGGATCGCTACGCGCACGCCCCGCCCTCCGTTGACACGGATAATTCGGGTTAATTTTTCGTATGTGTCTTTGACCGTGGCGATTTGGCCCAGGGTGATGACGGCTCCTTCCTTACGGGCGACCACTGTGTCCCGAATCTGATCAAGGCTGATAAACTCGGCGGGTGCGCGTAGGGTGACCTCGTAACGTCCCCGTTCAATTTTGCCCGTCGGCAAATCGAGGTTGGCGTCGCGAATGGATGCAAGCAGCCTGTTCAGCGGCAAGCCGACGGCCTTTATCCGGTCGGGATCCAGCTCAATGCGGACCTCTCGATGGAAGCCGCCCCACACATCGACCTGAGCGACATCCGGGATGCGGGCAAACCGGTAACGGATCTGGACTTCAATCAATTCCGTGAGCTCCACCGGATCTAAATTGCTGGAAATTCCAAGCAAGACGACCGGAAAACTGGCGATATCGAATTTTCGAATGCGTGGCCGGACAACATCATCCGGTAGCTCATTGATCTCATCTTCGAGCTTGCCCTGCACATCAATGGCCGCCGTGTCGATTTTGGTGCCCCATACAAAATTGACCTGAACGTTGCTGCGACCTTCCGAAGATGAGGATGTGATCTCCTTGACGCCCGGCACCGTGGCCACGATCTCCTCGACAATTTGCGTGATCAAACGCTCCATCACCTCGGGGCTGGCCCCCTCGTAGTTCGTTCTGATATTCAGGGTGGGCAGCTCGATGTCGGGTAGCATGTCGATTTGTAATCTGTTCAGGGAAAAGGCGCCCAGGATGACAAAGACCAGCGTCACCATCACGGTGAAAATGGGGCGATTGACACTGAAGCGCGGCAGATTCATTGAGCGTTGGCCTTATCGCTGCCGGCATCGTTTTTGACCTGTCCGGCGGGAATGGTAATCAGGGAACCATCGTTGATCATCTGCTGTCCCAAGACGATGACCCGGCCGGACAGCCCCTCGGTTGTTATTTGCACTTGATCGCCTTGGCGGATCCCGACGGTTACTTCACGCCAGACAACTGATTTTCCGTCTTCACGGACGATAAAAACGCCACTTTTGTCGTCGCGAATGGTCAGGGCCTGTTCGGGGACAATTGTGGCGTCCTGGATCTCGGCTAATTCGACCGTGGCTCTGGCGAACATGCCGGGTTTGAGTTCAAATTGGGGATTGTCGATGCGCATTTCGACACGTGCCTGGCGACTCGATTTCTGAAACACAGGGGCAATGCGTTCAATGCGGCCCGGATACTCCCGATTCGGATACGCATCCGTTGTCAGCGATACGGGCTGCCCCGGTTTTAGATAGGCATAGTCTTTTTCGGTCACATAAACGACCACGATAATGGGATTAAGTTCGACGATCAGAAGCAGCGGCGTGTTGGCCGACACTGTCTGGCCTTCGTCTACATAGCGCTCACCAACGACACGCTGCTCGCTACCATCGGTCCAGCCGGCGGTCACTTTTGTATATCCGAGGCGTATGTTGGCGATTTCCAGCGACGATTCGGCTTTGGCCACATAGGCCTGGGCGACTTTGAGTTGCGCCTGCTTGGCCATTTGGTCCTGATGGGCGGCATCAAATTCAGAATCGGAGGCTATTCCGCGTTTAAGTAATGATTCTGTGCGTTTATATTCTCGCTTGGCGATTTCCAAAGCACTGCCGGCGGAGGACAGGTTGGCCCCGGCTACGGCCACATCGGCACGCGCCTGGGCCACGGTCTGGATATATTCGTCGTTGTCGAGTTCGGCGACAATCTGGCCCCGTTTAACCGTGTCGGCGATATTAACCCGCATCCGCTTTACGCGTCCGTTTACCTTCGGCGCAACCACAAACTCCGACAAGGCTTCCAGCTCACCGCTGAATGTCCGCTTCAATGCCATCGTGCCATATTCAATTTCAGCCACCTCGACAGGGATGGGTCGTGATTCCCGGCCTGCTTTTCCCGGTTCGGTGCGGCTTTGGAACCGGTTATAGATAAACCCACCCAGAACAGTTGCTCCCAATAATATCAATACTAAACCAATAGATCTATAAGATGCTGATTTCATAATGTAATTTACGGCTTATTTTGATTCGGGATTCACTTTTCATAAACAGTTGGTGTCGGCCGGCGAAACTTTATGGACTTTGCCCTTTCATTCCCGATTTTGCAATTAAAAAAAGTTGGTTATGGCCTAGCCTGGTGGTTTACATGGATCGAATTACCTTGCCGGCAGATAGGATCTGCAGATAGTGAATGTTGCTTTTTGGCGCCACTATTTTTTTCGGTTGCGAGATCGAAGCATAAACCGCTATGTTCCAATTTAAGTCTTTAAAAAAAGGACGCTGTCGGGTCTGAACAATTGCCCCGATTGGAATTCGAAACATGTGGGGACTGGATATGCGGTGGATTGAACGCGTCAACTACCCGGCGAATTTTATCGTCGTGTGTGGGTTTTTTCTTATGGCGACTTCCTGTGCATTAATCGAGAAGCGGGTCGATAGAATGGCGGGTGGACCGATGATCGTCGCTGATACGGATGTGTATTTAGATCCGGATTCCAATGCGCAATCAAAAGCGGTTGGAAAGCTGACTGTATCCCCCGGGCCTTTGAAAATTACGGTCACTGAGGCCATTTTGCTCTGCCTTGAAAACAATCGTGCGTTGAGTGTTGAGAGACTGACCCCCTCGATTCAGGAAACGGCTCAAAACCAGGAAAGAGCCGTATTTGATCCGACGGCATCTGCGGTTCTCACCGTCGGGAGGATAAAAGGCGAACAGTCCGCCGGATCCGGACCTGAATCGAAGGATGGCACGACCGATTCCGTGGAAAGCGTCATTTCTTTGGAACAATATTTTCCGACCGGCACGACGGTCGGCCTGGGTGCCGACCTACTGATGGAAGACAATTTCCTTTACGATGACAAATGGTATACGACCCGTTTGGGAATGACGGTGAACCAGGCATTGCTTAAGGGGTTTGGCGTCAACACCAATCTGGTTCGTTTGCGACAGGCCCGCCTGGATACGCGGATGTCGGAATATGAGCTGCGGGGTTTTACCGAAACACTGGTGGCGGAAGTTGAAACCAGTTATTGGGATTACGCTCTGGCTCGGCGGCGAATCGAAATTGTTGAAGAGTCGTTGAAGCTTGCACGTCAGCAGCTCAATGAAACCGAGGAACTCATTGCCGTCGGCAGATTGGCCCGGTCCGAACTGGCTGCCGTTCAGGCCGAACTCGCTGCCCAGGAGCAAGCCCTCATCGAAGCGCAGGCCGGTGAGGAATCCATTCGCCTGAAAATGTTGAGACTGTTGAACCCTTCGGGACCCGATATCTGGCAACGGGAGATCGATTTGATCCACCAGCCCACTTTGCCGAATATTAAAACCGAAGATGTCGCGCAACACGTGGCCGTTTCTATGCGCATGTCTCCAATATTAAATGAGGCCCGGCTTAAGATCGTCCGGGGAGATCTGGAGCTTGTAAAGACTCGCAACGGCTTGCTTCCCTTAATGGATCTTTTCATCGGACTCGGCAAGAGCGGTTATGCCGATTCATTCGGTCGCGCCGCCGATGCTATTGCGAACGAAGATGGATATGATGTCCGGGCCGGTGTTCGATTTAATCTGCCCGTTTTTAATCGGGATGAAAAAGCGCGCCACCGCCGGGCTCTGCTCACGAAAGAACAGACTTGGAAAGTACTGCAAAACTTGTCGCAACTTGTCGAAGTGGATGTTCGCACGGCCTACATTGAAGTTATCCGGACGCAAAAGCAGATCGCCGCTTCATCGGTGACCCGTCGGTTCAATGAGGAAAAGCTTCGAACCGAGACGGAAAAATTTCGAGTGGGAAAATCAACCAGTATCCTGGTGGCCCAGGCCCAGCGAGACTTACTGGCCAGCCGGATCGCCGAAGTTCAGGCTCTTGCCAACCATCTCAAGGCACGGATTGATATCTATCGACAGGATGGATCCCTACTCGAGCGCCGTCGTATTTCCGCTCCCGGACGCGAGCCGGTAGCGCTTTCAAAAAATTGATAATAATCCCGATAAACCGTTTCAAAGTACCTGCCGGCTTGATATGGGGGGCAAACATTTTGATCTTTGAAACAATCAATCGTTCTCCGGCTGCAATGATCGATTCCAACCGAACCGGCCGGGCCAACAATCCCTGGTCAATGGGTGCCCGTGGAGAAGTGAGAAAATGAGAATGATGGCCCCGTTATTTGAACCCGGTAAAATCAATTGTATGACAGTGGCGAACCGGTTTGTCCGTTCGGCCACATGGACGGGAATGGCCACCGATGATGGCGCCTGTACTTCCCAGATGATCGATTTGATGACCGATCTGGCGAAAGGGGGGGTAGGCCTGATCATTACCGGCCACGCCTACGTTCACCAAAAGGGGTGGCATCAGCCGTGGCAACTGGGTATCGATAAGGATGATCTGATTCCAGGTTTACAGCGCATGACTCGGGCGGTTCACGAGGAAGGCTCTAAAATCGTTCTGCAGCTCGGTTACGGGGGCGCCTATTTGTCTAAAGCGCGGGTGAGGCGGTTATCCATACGAGACATTGGAGAAATTGTTGAATCTTTCGGCCAGGCGGCCGTCAGGGCAAAAATATCCGGATTTGACGCCGTTCAAATTTTCGCTGCGCATGGTTTTCTTCTCAGCCAGCTGCTCTGCCCCCGCTATAACGATCGTGAAGATGAATATGGCGGGCCTATTGAAAATCGGGCAAGGGCTTTACTTGAAGTGCTTCACGAGGTGCGTAAGGCCGTGGGCCGGGATTATCCGGTCTTGGTTAAGCTCAATTGCCGGGATTTTGTTGAAAACGGCCTTACGCTTGAAGAAGCCATCCGCGTTGGGCAAATGCTCGAAGAAGGGGGGATCGATGCCATCGAGTTAAGTGGCGGATTGCTGAACATTGCCAATCTGATGGAAAATAGAATCGATTCGGAAAGAGACGAGGCGTTTTTCCAGGATGCAGCCGGAAAGTTTAAAAAGAAAATTCGCGTACCGCTGATTCTGGTGGGTGGGATACGGTCATTTACGGTCGCCCAACAATTGGTGAAAGAGGGCGTTGCCGATTATGTTTCCATGTGCCGGCCGCTGATTTGTGAACCTGACTTGATCAATCGCTGGGAAGCCGGCCATGGCCAAAAAGCGGCCTGTATCTCCTGCAACAACTGTATCGAGCAAGCCCAGCATGGCAGGGGAATCTCCTGCGTACCACTGAAAAAGGAAGTCGTTACGTTCTTTCCCCAATTTTCAGAACGGGTTCCAGCCAGCCCACCGCACCCCCCCGGAGCTGCATACAAAGTATCCATCGGGTTGGAAGAATGGGTTGATCGTTATCACCCGGTTGTTAAGGTTGAAATGGAATATAACGGCCAAACCGTCGAGAACAAAAGCCCCTCTTTTCCGTTGGGTTCCGATGACCATATCCGTGTAAATCAGGTCATTGTCAAGTTGATCGATCAACAGAAAAATGAACATAAAAAAATGTAAGGGGTATCAATAGGTGTCATCCTCCAGGGTCTCGACGGCTTCGAGGATTTGGTGGGCGACATCTTGGAGTTTCTTCCCCCCAAGCTGTAAAAAATTTAACGTATTACTATCGAGGTCTTCCAGATCGATATCAGTAATTGTCGATTTCGTATGATTAGCGATGGTATTGGCGGCGTGCACAATATAGGCTAGCATGTTGGCGCGAGATTTCGATGGAAAATGGTGGAAACAAACAGCTTCCGCCACAAAATCCGGCAGGCCCCAATGACCACAAAGATCGCCACTGATTTCGGCATGGTCGAAACCAAGCACTAATTTCTCCGCTTCGAGAGCCGACCGTTCGGACTCTTTTTGCAGGATCTTAAAAGAAGCCTGTCTCTCAAGAATGTAATGGTCTAAAATGATCTTTCCGGCATCATGCAGCAGGCCTGCCAAAAAGGCTTCGCCACTGTACTCCGGGGCCATTTTTTTTGCAATAAAATCAGACCCTACAGCTACGGCCAATGAATGTCGCCACATCAATCCCGAATCGGCCTCATATCCGGGCATGGTTCCACCCAGCATTTTCGAGTGACTCACCATATTGATGATTTGCACCAGAAGCCTTGTCCCAAGTAAGGCCGAGGCATGCTGAATAGAGGCAACTTTGCCGCTCAAACCAAAATAGGCCGAATTGGCCGCTTTAAGAATCCGGCCGGCCAGCGCCGGGTCGGTTTTCAATAATTGACCAATCTTATTGAAATCGAAGTCGTCATTTAAAATTAATTGGCGTGCCTTCAATGCGACATGGGGCATTGGATATAATTTTTTAAAATTTCCGAGGACCTCTTTATGAAGGGGTTTTCCATAAAGTACATTTTTAGGCAACAGGTCTTCCAACGAAGATTTTGGCAATGACTTGCGGTTTGCAAAATCGATGACGATCAGGTTGTTGCATTTATTGCATTTGGCCTGAAATCTTCCTTTGTCATTCGCCCTTTTTTCCGGCAGACGATAATGGGTGTTGCATACTTTACATTCAATATTCAACATGTCGATGTGCCCTCCATTGACGAAGGACGGCTGAAATCAGCTGCCCTAAAAACCCAAAGGCTTTAAAGTCGTTATCGGTTTTTTATTTGGAAACTTTAGCGGCTGTTGTTGTTGCCGGGAAGGGAACCTAAACGAAACTGGTTACGGTGAGCAAAAAAAGAAAAAGGGAAGTATTACCCCAGATAGTATTTTTGAACCAGTGAAGCGATGATTTCGCGGTCCTCTGGGGATATTTTGGTAATACGGACGCCAACGGCATTGTAGACCGTCCCATCCACAACCATGTCGCCCGACCATCTCTTGGCACAGGTCAATTTTGCCTCATGGTAATCAGATAATGTAACGGATATTTGAAATTCATCACCAACTGAGGACTTTTCAAAAAAAAGGATAAGGGCAAGGCCGCTGACGCTGATATTAGCCGTCTTTCCTTCAATAGTGCCTTGAGTGGTCTTCAAATATACAGGCAAGGTTAAAGGAGCACGTGGATCGCGGCGTCGGTCAATTCCGTTTTTCATATATGTATGGCGCTCTTTTTATAAATTTTTTTTAAGCAATTAACCTGAAAATATTCTGCGCTTTTGTCCGCATCTTGTGCCGGCTGATACCATATTCCTCTGGCGTACCTGAAATACTGATATCAAAATATCATTTGTTCTTCTGAGGGGTCCAATTCTGAAGGAAAATCGTTGAATGGAAAGGGCCGCTTGTTTTCGTTTAAAGTGATATATCTGAATATCCGATATCCATAGCTGGATAATTTATTGGAAAACTGCCGAACCGATTCATTGGGCTTCCGGGTGCCAAAACAATAAATAAATTGAAAAAATACCACCAATTTAATCATGACGATAACGATACCGAGAATGAAAAGAAACAGAATGGTATAAAGCAATCGAATACCGATTTGTTTCCTGGAAACATCGGGTATTTGTTTTTTTTCGGTGTGTTGCCGAGGCTCACTGGTCGTTGTGTGGGTATTTTTATCGTTTGCTGATTCTGATTCCATATTCTCCCCCTTTTACATTTTCCCTATTGTTTAGGCGTTTTTGACGGACCTGTCAATTTTATTCCTGATATTTGCAGGCGCTACCCGAAACGGTCGGGAAGGTGCGAAAACATCGAATAAAATGCGCTTCAAGGCGGAAGATATCATCGCGCTCTAAAGGTTGATTAAATAACACGGAAAAGATAATTAAGACCTGTAACGCTCCATTTACCCAAATTGAGCGATTTTTTACTCGCTCTGCACCAAATCTATTGAGCGCTAAGGCTTTCAAAAATACTCGACATATCCAACGGGTATGTCCCCGTTTTTTGAAATCCTTATCATCTCAATATCTTGGCACATAGCTTCGCAAAAAATCGCTCAACTTAGGTATTACTTTAACGAATTATTATTATGCCAAGAAAAAAAGCAAAATTGCGATTGGCTGTCTGGGCGCTATTCTCGCCGCCGGCCTGTTGGAGAGGCCGTAATAAATCTCATTTGAACAGCACCAATGATTAATCTTATATCGTTTTTCCTGATAGCGTGCTTTTTGATTCCAATCGAATTTGTTTGGGCTCAAAGCGACGACGATTTCCTGCTAATGACGCTACCCGGTATTCTTGCCGGTGCCAAAAACGCCACACCGAAATGCCCTGTGCCGACACAAGGGCGCGCAGAGAACACCAGCAACCCTGATCATGTCATTGGCGATGGCACCCCTCTAAGCTGTACCAGCACAGCGGTCGTTGCAGCCGTCGCTCAGGGCGGCATTATCACCTTCAATTGCGGCCCGGCACCGGTTGAGATCATCATGCAACAGACCGCTAAAATATTTAACGATACCGGACCAAAGATCGTCATTGACGGCGGCAACAAGGTGACGCTCAGTGGCGCCGGTGCGAGAAGAATTTTATATATGAACACTTGCGACCCAAACCAGAACTGGACGACCTCGCATTGTCAAAACCAAGATCACCCGCAACTCACCGTACAAAATCTGACCTTTAAAAATGGGAACAGCAAGGGGGAACCCACTTACGACGGCGGCGGTGCGATTTGGGTAAGAGGCGGGCGATTTAAAATCGTCAACTCACACTTCGAAAATAATATTTGCGATGATACCGGCCCGGATGTTGGCGGTGCTGCCGTGCGGGTTTTTAGCCAATATCAAGGACGGCCTGTATTTGTTGTGAACAGTACCTTTGGTGGCAGCCCGGGTAAAGGGAACATCTGTTCAAATGGCGGCGGTCTGAGCAGTATTGGTGTATCGTTTACGGTTATCAATTCCCTATTTAGCCACAATAAAGCGATTGGTTATGGTGCTAACCCCGCAAGATCAGGCACGCCTGGTGGGGGCAGTGGCGGTGCGATTTATAATGACGGAAATACTTTCACATTAGATATCTGTGGGACCACAATTAAAAACAACACGGCCAACGAAGGCGGCGGTGCCATCTTCTTTGTCAGCAATGATCGTAGCGGTACGCTACGTATCACGGATTCCCGCCTGTCCCAAAACCCAAGCGATGGCTTTGAAACACAAGGCTATCCCGGCATTTTCTATCTAGGCCGGGGTGACCCCATTGTGGTGAATTCGACGATTGAGCACTGAATCATCACTTTTTAAAACTGTGGGATTTTGTAAATAATGGGGTTTTTAGCTACCATCCAATGATGCTGTCACCCAAGTGGTTGGTCATATTAAACTAGATAGTATTGTTTCACCAATGAAGCGATGATTTTGCGGTCTTCTGAGGATATTTTGACAAAACGGATGCCTATTCCTATGTATACGGAATCATCCGCAACGACCTTACCTGACCATATTTTCTCACAGGTCACTGACATTTCATGGCCTTTTGTCGGGCTGAGCGTGGCTTGAAATGTATCGCCAACTTCAGGTGGTTCTAAAAACAGGAGAAGGGCAAGACCGCCGATGCTGATATTCGCCGTTTTGCCCTTAAAGGAGCCCCGGGGCGTCACGATAACAACATCTAAAGCAATAGGAGCCCGAAGATGTCGACGCCTTTCAATTCCGTTTTTCATAAACGAGGATCACCTGTTTTGTACATCAGCTTCCTGAGAAGTCTGTTAAAAAATGAACCGAGTGATTATATATTGTGTTTTCATGATTTTATTTTTTAATCAAGATACAATTAATTTTTCTCCGGTTGAAGGTTGAAAGGGGGGCTTTAATTTCTGCCTCTCTGGGAAAAAAAGACCAGGGGTAAAAACAGTGACCGAATATGAAACACAAGAAAAATCGGCGCTTTTCGTCGCGACGCTCTCTTCTTTTATGGGACCGTTTATCATTTCATCGGTGAATGTGGCGCTTCCAGCGATTCAAAAGGAGTTTTCAGCCGATGCCGTGGCGTTGAGCTGGGTTGCCACCGCCTTACTGCTGGCGATCGCCGTCTTTTTGATCCCCATGGGTAAAATTGGCGACATATACGGCCGGAAAAAAATCTTCACATGGGGTTTGGCGGTATACACACTGGCTTCATTGACAGGGGCATTTACCACATCCCTGGCGATGCTTATTGCGGTGCGGGTTTTTCAGGGATTAGGTGCAGCCATGTTTATTACTACCGGCATGGCTATTTTGACCTCTGTGTTTCCACCTAAAAGGCGGGGGCGTGCCATTGGGATCTATGTGGCCGCTGTATATATCGGCTTATCCGTTGGACCGTTTGCCGGCGGTTTTTTGACCCAGTACATCGGTTGGCGGAGTATTTTCGGCGTTGTTGTTCCTTTCGGTGTGGCCTCGATTTGGGTCACTTTAAAATATTTAAAAGACGAATGGGCTGACGCTAGGGGTGAAAAGCTCGATATCACCGGAAGTCTGCTGTATGCCGCATCAATTCTTTTATTAGTGTATGGTGCTTCTTTGCTCCCGCAATTGCAGGCTGTCTATTTTATTCTGGCCGGCGCTGCAACAATGACGGTGTTTATTCGGTTCGAGTTAAACACGCAACAACCGGTATTCGACGTGCGCCTGTTTAGCGAGAATAGGTTGTTTGCATTTTCAAGCTTGGCTGCAATGATTAACTATGCCGCCACCTTCGCGGTCACTTTTCTGCTCAGCCTTTATTTGCAGTACATCAAAGGGCTCGAACCGCGAACCGCCGGCGCTGTCCTGGTTGCCCAACCGATTGTCATGGCCCTTTTATCGCCGCTGGCGGGACGCTTGTCGGATCGGATAGAACCACGTTTGATTTCTTCGGCCGGCATGACACTGACGGCTATGGGGTTACTTCTATTTTCACTGCTTGGAACCGACACCGGAACCATTTATATTCTTTTTACACTGGTGATGCTCGGCTTGGGTTTTGCTCTGTTTTCTTCACCCAACATGAATGCCATCATGGGGTCGGTGGATAAGAAATTTTTCGGCATCGCCTCAGGAACGGTTGCAACCATGCGGTTGTTGGGTCAGATGATCAGCATGGCCATCGCCATGGTCATTTTTGCAGTCTTTATCGGGCGGGAGCAGATCACTGCTTTAAACTATGATTTATTTTTGAAAAGCGTAAAAGTTTCATTCGTACTTTTTACGATTCTGTGTGTGATCGGCATCTTTTTCTCTTTCACGCGTGGGGAGTTGCGAACCAAAAAGTAAGAACGCCGGATGAAGTTCCCGTAAAGGAGCTAAAAAGATGCATTGTGTTAGCTTTAACTTATCATCTCAACAAAAAACTGGAGAAACCTGCCAGATGGGAAATGGTAGATAAAATCACATAACCATTGAAGCTATAATTTATTATCATCATCCAAAGTGATACTCTCTTTAAAAGCTAAGACCAGGTAATGATCTTCAATCATTGTTGTTAAAATTTTTTGGTCGGATAGTGATATGTGTGTAAAATGTACGCCAATTGCATCGTAGACAATTTTATTTGAAATATGTTTACCCGACCACGCCTTTTCACAAGTGATTGACATTTCATGGCCATATGGCGATTTAAGCATTATTTCAAATTTTTGATCGATTTCAGGCGCTTTTAAGAAAAGCATAATGGAAAGCCCACGGATACTAATATCAGCAGTCATGCCATTGATTCTACCTTTGGGGGTCTCTATAAACAGGTCTAATTTTAATGGCGCCCGAATATAACGACGTCTTTCAATTCCGTTTTTCATATTTCGGCAACAGCTATAAGATGGATAGGGCCTACGCTTTTTATTTTTCGGTCTTGGGCCACCACCTTCTAAAGGGTTTATTGTCTATATTCTTTTTCTTGAGTGCAATTACAGCCTCTTCATTAAAGTGTACTAAGCCCTATAGAAATCTTCAACCAATGAAGCTATGATTTTGTGGTCTTTGGATGATATTTTGGTAAATTGAACACCAATTCCGATAAGGATGGTATCATGAACAGTAATACTATCCGACCATATCTTTTTACAATCCACCAACATCAACCGTTCCTCAGTCGATCCGAGGATGCTTTGAAATTCATCTTCTATTTCAGATGCTTCAAAAGGCAAGATAGCGGAAAATCCGCTAACACTAATGTCACGAGTCTTTTCTTTGATGTGGCCTTGGGCAGTTATTAAAGTAAAGGGCACATGTAAAGGGGCTCGAATATGTCGGCGTCTTTCGATTCCGTTTTTCATAGATATATGTCATTCAAAAGCACAATAAAGTTACCCGATGGGATACGTTTCCCCCCTTGCAAGGCCAATACCGTGTTAGGGTTTATTTAGTATAGCAAATAAATTTACGCATGTCTATTTAATGCAATTTTTCTAATTATTTAGATAAAGCTTCTTAAGTTGTTCGTAAATGCAATTTTCAAAGAAGTTGCTGGACTTATCAACTTTATCCCGACGCCACATCTCATTCCACAAGTGAACCGCTTGAGAGTTGGTTGGCACATCATTATCAGGCGATTCACTTAGGAATTGTTTCCAATCCCACCAATCGACAGGACAAAATATTATTGGATCAGCCACATAGGGCCACATATCAAATTTTTCTATGGCTTTAGTTAGTGTCCATCCAATAATCGGTAGTTTTAAGCAGTCCATTTACTACAGCGATGGTTCCAAAAGAATTGTTCTATGATAATCTGCTACAAATATTTTGATAGCATAGATATTTTTCGTTTTCTTCGTATTTTGAGCGCACCTCTGCTGCTGCGCGCGAACCAACAATGGATAAAGGCCGCAATTTTTAAGTTGACGCCAGCTTGGTCCTTGCAATGGTCAATAAATTGGCCGCGACAATCGATGACCAGACATATGACTTAAAGCCGTGCCAGCCTTTCCACATACATCGAGCCAGCCCCATGGAACGTTTGAGCCAGGAAATGCCCGACTCAATCCCGGCCCTGAACCGGCGAAGCCTATGATACACATATTCACTGCGGCACATATCTGTTTCTTTCAGACCGCGCTTTTTGGCAAAGCAGACATCCTTTATCTTGCGCGAGGCCGCCTTGGCCTGTTTCAGATTGTCTTTAGATGCAAAGCCGCCGTCAAAGCAGACTTTGAGCGGGTATCGGCCATAGATTTCTTTTTGCCGGTCTAACATCGGGATGGCCAAATCTACATCGGCTGGATTGCCTTCGACAATCAGGCAATCCAGAATCAAATTGGAGGCTCCGCCGGTCAGGCAGATCTTGTGGCCGAAAATCACATCCCGGCGATCCTTGACAATAACGTCGGTGTGAGGTTCGAAGATCGATACCACCTTGTCAGCGGCAGCAACGCTCTGGCCCAGAACAACCCTGCGATGGGTCTGGTCGATGACCTTTTCGGTAAGCTCGGCATAGTGATTGATTTGGGCAAAAAGAGCAATCGCGCTGGGTGCGAGCGCACTCTTTTTGATCATCTGTGCCGCCGTGTGGGCATAACCGCGCACCTTGCCGGTAATTTTGAGCAAGTCGACATAGGCCGCCTTGCGTGGCTTTTTACCCTTGGCATTCATAACCGCCAGCATCCGACGTTTGGCCCGTCGGTTATGGTTGCTAAATTGCGGCACCTTGAGCCCGAACTCATCCCGGCTGCGCACAATAAGCCGCGTCAATACCCGTACACAGTCGCCCAACAGGGTCGAATCCCATGGCTGGTGAATGTTGGACTCAACGCAGGTACAGTCCGTGCGCACTTTACGGCCCTTTTCGATGCCCTCTTTTTTGGCATATTCCAGAATATCGCGGTTGACCATCTCCCAGGTCTGATCACTGATGGCTTTGATATTGCGGTTCAAGGCAGATTTTTTAAACCCTTCTTCGGCCATGCCGATGCGGCAAAACCAGCGCAGGCTTTGCGAGTCGACGATGTGGAAGGCCAATTCTTCATAAGTGAAACCGAAAAGGACTTTGACGATGATAAAGCGTAGCACTTGTTCGGCGCTCATACCTTTGGCGCCGGCGCGCTGGGTCTTGGACTTGCCTCTGTTTAGATCTTGCAGAATATACTCACAGATGGTAGGTTTTGCATCGATAATCCCACTGATCACTTCCAGTTCCTTGCTTTGGGGATGATCGAGGATGTGAGCCATCAGGGGCATTTGTTTGGGCCATTTTTCGCGCATTTTGCGACCAGCTCCTTTTCTGTTTTTGTAGTATTATTGAGTGTTTAGTAACTTTCAATATACCACAAAACGAAAAGAATTGCTACCGCAAAATGCGCTTTTTTTATGAGTTTCAGATAGTTATAGCTTTGGATGGACACTAGTTAGAAGCAGGGGGCCAATTTGCCCCCATTTTAATTCCATAGGGTCTTTTTTTGCAGATTCACTGTAGCAGTATTTCTTGTAGTCTGTGTTATGCTAGGCTGGCCGAAGCGAAGATTGAGCCGCATTGGTTATGTAACTTCAGCTATTACGACAGATATCTGATAGGTTGGTGTATATTCACTTAACAACCTTCAATCGATGGGTCTTTCTGAGCGCCTCCCATAATTTCCTTATGATAAAGGTCGAAGCCTCATCCTCATGAACATCATCCTTTTTCAGCAAGAATCGACATGATGATAAAAGCTCATTGTTTCCACCCAAAAGATCATAATTGTTTCGTATATAATTCCCCAATGAAATATGAAGGGATGAAAGCTCTTGCTCAGCCATATTGGCAATAGATGCTTTATCCTTCAAAGATAATTTAATGATAAGGTTTTCGACCGCTTCCTTGACGGTACGGGGCTTGAATGACCGCTCCTGGGCCCTTTCTTTACTTGAGAACAGTGTTCGAACTGCTTCCGGTTCAGGGCCTTTGGATAGGCCGAGGATGTAGGCGCTTTCGAGAATGCCCATGACAGCATCATATATCTTTGGGTCTTCGCTTGCCCGTGACCCTGCGACATTTAAAACCGATACCGAATTCTCTTCGATCCAGGCGTTAATATCCAATGCAGCTTTAAAGGCGTTGATTTTATTAATGTCTATGTGAAGGCATGGACGGCCATGTTGATTGGTCATTCTTTGCGTTAAGGCAGAACCACCGGAGAGGACCCCATGGGTGAAAATAAGGGTACCATCAGAATCAAGCACATTCTTTTCTGTACGGGCAGGGTAGCTGCCGGTGGCCATCTCTTTTAATGTATATTTCTTTGGCAATATCCCGTCTTCGGTCTTGCGGCCTCTTGGAACCCATCCGCCATGGGGGATATCCAGTTTTATCGCGACATCGAGCCCAGCTTGGTCGGCTCCCGTTTGGCCACCGGTTATTATTTTTTCAATCACTATGGTATCAAACTCCATTTATTTCAAGGTTGAAATACGATCACCTATAGTATCTTTTCCACGGGTCGAAAGTCTCTTTTTTCTCTAAAGCCATCCTTTAACTTTGTCAACGATTTCAATGTGATTTCTGTCTTCAATAGCCCTTTTTCGGCTCATGTACTGACCTATCAACCTGGCGCGTTCTTTCTTTATTATAGACGTTTGCGGCTTGACTTGATTCAATTTTTTGATTTTTTGTAGAAGCTCGCTAAGCTCTTTGTAAATCCATATCGGTACTTTCTTACGAGGCGGTTTGGGTGCCACTTCGGGTGGCGCTTTTAATAACTTGTTGGCACGAACGCCTTTTCAAGTTTATTGGCCAGGTCAGATAAGCTTCTAAAATTTATGCCTGCTTCCCAATCTGCCGGTCCTTTGGGAGTCCCCTTTGGATATTTTAATTGTGTTCCCTTCAACCGGGCATCTTTACATACATGCCCGGGAACATCGAAACAGTCGGCCCAAACAGTCCGTCCCATATATCCTCCCAGGAAAAATAAATATCAGCAGATGATGAAATCCTACTAAGGTTTATCCGGATTTCTCGGCCTATCCGGTTTATTTCCATGCCTGGAAATAACTTGGCCAGGTGCAAGCTCACTGGGAGAAATATCATATAGCTTTAAGATCAAGCCCCAGCCCTGGTCATTATGCATTGCAAGGATATCTTCCCAGGAATCTGAGACATCTTCATGTGCAGCGATCAACAGAGCGCGGCCGATCCCGCCAAATCCGCTCCCATTACAATGCATATTCATAATCAGGGAATAATCGACACCAAAATAGATAATAATACAAGGGGCATAACAAAAATGGTTTTGATCCTCATGGTAGACCCTCCCTGGTGGTATGAATAAAATTGGTGGTGGGTAAAATTAAATTGTACTTGGGACTGAATGAAAGGCGGTTTCAAGCTAATCCCTTTTTAACTCCCGTAAGTTAGGATCATCTTCAAGTTTTTGGATTTGCTCCATGGAGGGACCTTTAAAATAGGTAAACTCAAAACCAATTCGGTAGTATTGCTTCCGATCGTTTCCAGCATAAGGTTTTTGCCAAACAATCCGGCCTTTAGTTGAAATCGGGTTACTAAATGCCGGTGAGTATATGACAATATCGTATTGTTTTTTGTTTTTCAGCATATCGTAAGAGACTATCTGTATACCGGTAGCACTTGAATTGATGAGTGCGGCACAATGCATCTGATTTCCGAAAAATCCCAAAAACCCTTTTGATTCTAATCGGACATTGCAATTCATCACTTGAAATCTGTCTTTATTTCTCTTCCCAATAGTTGGAGCCATGTTATGGATTATCTCCTTGTCAATTTAAGTGTTCGCTTTTGACAGTTTTATTTCTGTCCAGCCAAGCGAATAAAAGGCGGGACGGTTGCGCTGTCTTTTGTTTTAAAAACTAAAGGAGTCAACTGCGCTTTCTGTAAGACTTTTTTGATGTCTTTTTCATTCTCAATAACAAAAAGCAATTCGAGCATTCCTTTATCCATAATAAAGGATGGTGGGATGCCTCTGTTGGCTCTCCTATAGCATAGGTTTGTGCGTTTTTCATAAAATATATTCCCGTTTAAATTTTATGTTTCTGATCATACTATCGGCATTATTCTGTAAATGATAAGGGGTGAAAAATAAATATTGAGGACCGTTCAGCAAGTTTTATGCAATTTCTATTAAATCGTGGGATGGTGGGAATACGAGGTTGGAATGGCGCTAAAAGAATTTTAAACAGCCTATATTTGCTTATGCGACTTAGTTCTCCTATTTAATTGCCGGAATAATAGCAGGGGTACTGAAATTGCGAATATGAGAAACAAAAATATTCCTAGTATAGTGTGCCTTACAAATTTTTGTAACTTTTTTTTCTTTTGTACGTTTTTAATTACTTTTTCTTGCAGATTGGAGTCTTTAACCTTGAATTTTTTGTAGAAAATTCCGCAGAATGGACATTCAATAGCGTCTGGCTCCCGCTGATTATGGCATTTCGGGCATTTCAGGTTTGAGAACATGGTCAAATTCCATTTTTATTAGTTATTGCTTGACTTGCAATGGCGCAGCGTAGCTCACTGAACTGCCCCCAATTTTAGTCCCATTTGTTAAGTTAGAACCCGGAGTATTTTTTCCACCAGATGTAAACAGAAAAGGATTAAAGATCAAAGGATAAACAGTCTCAGGTGCCGGTGGTTTAAAATCAAGGCTACTGGTTGGTCTGACGGTATTGTAATCCATAAGCCGCTCGACCATTCCAGCCCTTAAGTCATTCCGATGAATATATAAAGATGGCCTCATTAGATAAGTTTCATTTTCCACTAAAATACTTTTATATTGCCCTTGAAATAGATGCCGTCCGGTTCCGTTACTCATATGAAAACCGACCGCATACGCTGTCCCGAACCATTGCATTGAACAATAACAAAAAAACTACCTATACAGCATATGGTATTGAGCGGTCAATTGACATACAAATCGCCAATTGATATAAACCTTCGTACAGAAAACGTTTTCCTATCATCGACACTGATTCTGGCCGAGAGCGGAATCAAGCTGTTTACGGCCCCGGATATCTCATGGTTTGCGCAATGAAGCCAAACGATCCGTCTTGGGGGCCGGGCAAAGAATAGTCCGCCGTGCTCGCGCCAGACTGGAGAATCGTGAACGAGCCCTTCGTGGCCTAAGTCGTCAGCGAACTTGTGGACACCGAAGTTTACGAATGGTCTGTAACGAAGACTGCAAATGAATTTCACTGACGCAGGGAGCGTGCCAGCAACAGGGTCAGCATTCCCACCGACAAGGACGTTTTCTCTCTTGGTCGTTCACGTTCGTTCTGCCCCGGACCTGCGTTCCGAATTGAAAGGCGGCTAATATGGCGGTAAGCCGAAAACTTGTCCTCCGTATATCAGGATGTTTCGCAATTACAATTGCCTGCCTTGCTGCTTGCGTATATATTTCTCAAGATAACTTGAGCTTCTGGTACGCGGAAAAAAGAAAAACAGCGGAAGCTTACCGCGCGTATCTCAATTCGTATCCGAACGGAAAAAACGCGTTCAAGGCGGGCTGGAAAATTCAATCCATCGAATATCCCGCGACATTCACTATCGGTGTTTACAAGGGTAATTCTCCTTTCGAATATTCTTTTGGTGCCGCCAACCCCGTTCTTCGTCCGGAAGACGTGACGGACACACGTGCAACGCTTGTTGCAGATCCGTTCATGATCCAACGCGATGATATATGGTACATGTTTTTTGAAGTTGAGAACGCGACAAACCATCAAGGCGACATCGGATATGCGAAAAGTGAGGACGGTCTTCACTGGACATATGGGAAAATCGTTCTAAACGAGCCGTTTCATCTATCTTACCCGTATGTTTTTGAGCATGGCGGTCATTATTACATGATTCCCGAAAGCAATGCGGTTTCATCGGTTCGGCTTTATAAGGCGTCGAATTTTCCGGAAAAATGGGAATTCACTGGTACTTTATTAATGGGGGAGCGGTTTTCGGATAATTCAATCGTCCAGTATAATGGTAAATGGTGGCTTTTTTCGGAGACCAGTTCAAGGCCGCACGACAACGGAACGCTACGGCTCTATTTCGCGGACAATCTGATAGGTCCCTGGAAGGAGCATCCAAAAAGTCCCGTGGTTGAGGGTGATCCGAATATCGCCAGACCGGGTGGAAGGATCGTTTCGTTTGAAAACGAAATTTTTAGATTCACCCAGGATTGCTATCCTGTTTATGGCTACCAAGTATGGGCTTTTAAAATTACAAAGCTGACGCAAGACGACTATATGGAAGTTCTTCACCGGGAAACGCCAGTCATCAGGGCCAGCGGGGATGGATGGAACAGGCTCGGAATGCATCATATCGACCCACACAGGATTGATGGCGGCCAATGGATTGCATGCGTGGATGGATTCGGTGATATTCAATGAAACGGCGACGCCAATCATGCAGAGGGCGAGCATCGATTTGTTGTGCGGCGATCCATTTTATCGGGAAAAAGAGACTTCCCCGCCGTTGGCGTTGGGTGCGGTTGTACGATATGGCGCAGCCCTAAAGAAACCGGCGCATGAACGTAGGCAGCCTGACGGCACTGCTACGCAGTAAAATATGCGTATGATTAGTTATAAGCGCCCATGCATATATCTTTGGATCTTCGCTTGCCCATGATCCTGCGACATTTAAAACCGATACCGAATTCTCTTCGACCCAGGTGTTAATATCCAATGCAGCTTTAAAGGCATTGATTTTTTTTAGACGTTTGCGGCTTGACTTCGACAAGGGGTCGGTGAGCGCCTTGGAATCAATCGTCGACTCACAAAAAGAAAGCCCGTTGCCATCAACGATGTTTCTAATGGCCCGCGTATTCACTATCCCAAAGCGGCCGAGAAAGAGGAGGGGCTCATCCATCATGTCGGTACCGAGATACGGATAAGACAAAAACTCAGCTGGGAGTCTTCACAGAATAGAAAAATGGTGAAGGATAAGCCAATCGTCCCTCACCATTTTGGGAAGTAACATATTTGTCATAGAAAGACTATTTTACAAAAAATAGATCAACCAACTAACTGAATATCTATCAAAATACATTGATCGAAATGATTGCCATACTTCCACTTCAGCAGAAACATTTGCAGCACATAAACTAAACGCCGCCAACTTTACGTAACCTATCAATCGTTTCACGATCCAGGTTGCCGCTTACCGGGAGGCCACTGACTTTTTGAAAAGTAGAAACCGCATTCCGGGTCTTTTTTCCAGGGACACCATCCGGGGTGCCGACATTAAATCCTAATTTATTCAAAATAATTTGCATCTCTTTTATGGTCGCTCTATCATGTTCGGCCGCGTGGGTATTTGATTGCTTTCCTGCTTTCGCTCCGGCTGTCCCGTCTACCTTCAGTTTTCCTCCCGTTCCAAGACCGCCGGGACCAGCGGGCGTTTGGGGCGAATAGTTTCGTACCGCCTTAACCATATTATTAAACGCATCCATCATGGCACCGACAATCACCTTGCCCTCAGGTGTTTTGGTATAGGCACCCAAAATGCCGCCGGCACTCCCTGTAAATAAGCCTTGAATGATTCCAAAATCCATCCCCCTTGAGCTACCCTCAGCGACAGCCACCTGGACGGTGGACCGGTTGTCCACCAAAGTAAGCATACTCTGCGCGCTTTTTACCCGCATACTTCCCCCTACCGCTGCCCCCAGGCGACCACCGATGATTCCTCCGACGGCGCCACCGATACCACTTGTGTTACTATCGCTGAAAATGAGCGTTGGTGTCATGGTGTAGTCTGCGGATACCATTTGTCCTTTCCCAAAATTGCTTCCTTCACGTAGTTCACCGGAAGATTGAAGTCGTCGCTCCTCGGTTGCACTCCTGAGCCCTCGCCCTCTTTCGACCACGACAAAACAGCCACTTTGCTGGGCGAACAATCGTAAAACCGGAACGGTAGAATGAATCCCGTATCTCCCCATATAGCTATACCATGAGGCGTAGCGATCCTCGAGTATGGTTAGTGTGCCCATGGTGGCGTTACATTTTTCCAAAGCACTATTTTCTCCTTGCGAATGAGATCCCGCAGCAGAACCCGTGGCCGGGCTTTTTGAATCGCTTGTTCCCGTTTGTACCGGAACGCTTACACACGAAACCACCAGTACTCCAAACAATAGAATAAAAAAATATTTTCGCATCATTATCTCCTTAAACAAAATATTTTAAAACCACACAACATTAAAAGAAAGTAAGCAGTCAGATCATAACAGGCTGTTTTACAATCGAATCCGCCTTTTAATTGCCTAATACCAAGTGATCGAAAAAATGAAAAATGGTTTCAATATCATTGTTTGAATAAATACTACCCGCGGACAGCCCAACGAATAAAATTTCGCAATGGCCGAATCCTAAGAAGTATTTAGCTACCTTAACAATAATTTTTACCCGTAGGTTTTGCTTGCGACCATTGGGATTGTCTGTTCCATCATGGTGGTGTTGGGAGCGACGGGAGGGGTCTCACCAAGCTCGTTGGCCTTGAATGCTGCAAGATAAGTGCTGCGAATAGGCGTGCCAATTTCCGATTCAGTTTCATTTCCGCTCCTTTTCAATTCAGGCTCAAAATATACAGGACACAAAAACAGATTCAGCTAATAACCGTAAATGAACGTGCGCTTATTTAGAATAAAATCAAGCAACAATCAACAATTAATGTACTGTGGAATAAAAATCGGTACACCTGTCCTGCAATGGATATCAGGACAACCGCATTTGGAAATCACGCCGCCAAGACCTTCAATAAATTTATTTCCCAAAAGTAGATGTAAAGTTGGGGGAACGGTGGTTGACACCGACATTATCGGTCACAAAGTTCCGGCTTTCAGATTCGTCCCAGATAAGCCCGCTAACCATTTCATTGCCACAATAACAAAAAATTACCTATACAATATATGGCATTGAGAGATAAATTGATTTACAAACCATCAAGGCGATATCGGATATGCGAAAAGCGAGGACGGTCTTTACTGGACATATGGGAAAATCGTTCTAAACGAGCCGTTTCATCTATCTTAACCGTATGTTTTCGAGCATGGCGGCCATTATTACATGATTCCCGAAAGCAACGCGGTTTCATCGGTTCGGCTTTACAGGGCGTCAGATTTTCCCGAAAAATGGAAATTCACTAGTTTTTTTACCCGCGTTCCTGGTTGACAATGGCCCCCATTCTTCCGTAGATAAATACAAATAACCTGAGATTATTATAAACTTAGAAAGTTTAGAAGAAGCTCAATTTTATTGTTTTCATTCTTTAAAATGTATCAGTCTGACAAAATTATAGAAAGTAAGGGGTTTCTGTAAAAAGTAATGGAATGATTCAGTTTGCTGGTCTATAACCTCCTTGTGTCGATCCGCCGCCAAGGAGGCATTTCATGGACGAACCAAAAGTAAGCTGCCTGATGGTAACCCGCAACCGTGTGCGTCTCGCCGAGCGAGCGGTCAAGTGCTTCACCAATCAAAGCTGGAAGAACAAGGAACTCGTGATCCTCGACGACGGCGCCGAGGATTACGAGCCCATGCTCGCGCCCTATCGCGAGCGCCTCACAATCCGTTACGAGAAGCTGCCGGAGGTTGAGGGAAGGTTCCTTGGCGAGCTTCGCAATCTCGCCATCGATGCCGCCGAGGGTGATTACTGCGCCCAGTGGGATGACGACGACTGGTACCATCCCGAGCGCATCGAGCGACAGATGGCTCCGCTTCTACAAGGCAGCAAAGCCTGCACCTGCGAGTGGACGCTGATGCATCTCGACCAGGGGAATTTCCTTGAACGGCCGTTTAGAGCCAAGCTTTCAGGCGGGACTTCGGGAACCATCATCCACAAGAAAATCGAAGGCTTGCGTTACCGCAACGAAGAAAAGGGCGAGGACGACTTCTTCCGCGACCTCTTTCGCGACCGGGGCCGCTACACAGCCTTCGGGCGGGAGGCATCACAGTTGTTCATCCGTTGCCACCACGGCGACAACACTTGGGACAAGGCTCACTTCCTGCGGCGGCTGCGCAACACACCGCTGCATTTGGCGCAGTACCTGTTCGCCCGCTACGCACGAGGCGAACTGCTGACACACCCAGCCTTTCAGCTCAACGAGGCGGAGCGTCAAGCCTGCGAGCTGTTTTTAACCGATAGCCGCCGGCTAGGGCTCTTTTCCGAACGCGGGGAGACCGCCTGATTCCGAACCCTTAGGCCTAAACACCCTCCACCAAGGAAGTCAGCGTGTTTCACCGGCTCGTCCTGTTTGACATCGACCTGACGCTTGTGCGATAGGCCCTGCCGCTGGGCGGGGCAGATACCCAGATTTTTCTTTCAGGATTTTTGGGTGAACTTTTTTCCACAGTTCAGAACCATCGGCTTCAGAAAATATTCAAATGCCTATTTTGGGAAGCTCTTTTTGCGCTTTTTCGTAGTCTTGGGTTATACCAATATCAATAAAATAACCTTTTGATTTGAAACCCTGGAAATTGTTGTCTTCAACAAATGCTTCCATTATGTCGGTTTCAAATGAGAATTTTTTTGGTAAGGTGGCTTGGTCAAAAAGTTTTTTCTGCAACACATAAACCCCGCCATTAAGTAAAAAAAGCTTTCTCGCTTGAGATCTTCTGCAAGGCACTGGATATTCCTCCACCTATACCCACGGGCTCTTTTTCAACGGCATACTCAATTTCGAGTTTATTTTTGTTTTCAAGTTCGTAGTATTCGTTCTTGTCCACCGCATTCAGAATAATTTTGCCGTCGGTAGATGGATTGCATGCGTGGATGGAGACGGAGATATTCAATGAAACGGCGGGTTACCATCATGCAGAGGAGGTACACCCATTTGCACGGCTATCCTCTTTGTCGGGAAAAAGAGACGCTTCCACCGTCGGGTCCGGATGCTTACGGGTAATCCAAAAGACCACGATAAAGAAAAACAGGTTAAGCGTTTTACTCAATACCGATGCTGCCAGGAGCAGGCCGGCCATGGCGGAGGTATTGATGCTGATGAAGGTTGAAAGCTCCAGCCCGGTTCCCAAAAAGATCAGGTCCCGGCTGGGTAACAGCGGAAGGCGGGAGATAATGATCTGCGCCGCTAAAAGGGTAAACCAGTTCGTCAAAGGAATTTCAGGCATCACCACCGCCCACTGAATAACCTGCAAACCCTGGACGACCAATAAACGGATGATATGCAAACCAAATATTACCAGTACCGGTTTCATGGGTAGAAACAAAATACTTTTTTTAAATTTAAAAATAAGAACACCAGCCGGCACTCCCACAAGGGCAAAAATGATGATAAAAAGAAACACAGGACTGACCCACTTTTCGGGAAGGTGTACCCGACCCATAGCAAAAAAGATTGCCAGCAAAACCGCGGCCACTATCGTTGAGGCCGTTGAAGAAAGGATCACATTATCTTTCATGGTCTGCAATGTCACTTTTCCAGATTGACCCACATGCTTGCGCGCCCACGCATAAAGGTAAACTTCCCCTGAATAACCCATGACATCTTTATCCAACGCCCGCTTATTCAGCAAAGCCAGGAAAAGAGGCCACGCTGCGGTGCGCCCATTCCAGGCCACACGGTAAATCATCACCTGGAAAAAGGGCAGGCAGAAAAAGATACCTAACATGAGCACATAAAACCAAGGTGTGACAGGCAACGCTTGCCACACTTTATGCCAACCGATAAGGGTAAGCTTGTATGCCAGGTAAAGCGCTATTCCAATTGTAAATAACAGCCCTGCCAGTTTGGCCGTCCGTTTGCCGGAAGGGGTTTCGCCCCACGCTTTAAGGCGGCGCAAACGGTCCGAAAAAAAGTTCATTTGGTTCATCCTGACGTTACCTTCGTTTTTCATGCCGGTGGCTAACAGCGAAATCAAACAGATTGCGCATCGTCGGGACAGCCTATTCGGGCGTCCTCTGCCACACGGCCGAACATTTTCTTCAGGGCGGTCAGGCACGCCTCTTTACCGATGTGCGCGCGGGCATGCCGCACCGCCTGTTCTCCCATTTTTCGCCGTCTCTCTTTGTCGCCCAACAGTTCCCCCAAGGGAGAAATATAATCTTTAGGGTCCAGCAACAGACCGCATTCAACTGGTATTACATCTTCGGCAATGGGACCGGCAAAAGCAACACAGGGCACACCGCAGGTCAGAGCTTCCGCCACCACCCGAGGGTAAAATTCCCTTAAGCTGGTATGCATGAGCAAGTGCGCCCGGTTGATATACCCCGGCAGTTCCCGGTTGGGTACAAAGCCCAGCCATTGGACTTTGGGATAGGAGGCCCGCAGTCGGGGGGCGTCGTCACCATCACCGATTACAGCCACACGGAAATGTTCCGATAGGATGCCCAGGGCGTCGTAATTTTTTTTCCGCTGAACCAAACGCCCGATTATCAATATGTCCCATTTTTTTTGAAGGTTCTGCGGAACAAAGACCTGATTATCCACCCATTTGGGGAGTCGAATGAATGCCTTCGTATCCGGTTTTGTTTGCCAAAACCGCCACCCTGGCGCCATAAGGCGTCGCTTCTGCACCTCGCTTTCATAAAAGACGATCCGAGCCAGGGAATAGTAACGGGATTGATAACCACCACCTAGAATGAGGGCCAGAGAACAGCGCCTTTTTTTCAGATAATTGCGAATAAGCAAGGTGCCGGCACCACCGTCCACCCCTTTTAAAATATGCAGATCCGCATTAAAGGCGCGGGCATGATCCACCAACAAGTCACTGGCATCATGTTTCGTGCGCCGACCTTTATGGTCGGCTTTGAAGATACGGATCGTAAATTTACCCCCACAATCGTTGCAGGCAAAATGCGTCTCTTCTTTACCCACCGCCCAAAACTCAACTCGGTGCCCCTCGGCGGCAACCAAGCCAGCCAGGCGCCGCTCCCGGCAAGGCTGTGCTATCCATTGATCCATGGGAACACCGTCATAGTAAAGTGGATAGGTGAGAATCAAGGCAATACGCATTGGTTACCCTTTTTCTGCAGGCAATCGGGAGTTGTATTGAAAAACCGACTTCAGACGCCGCTCAATTCCCGCTTTTTTTTCAATTTTCAAATACTTGATTCCACCGGGAAGCTCCCTCAAAAGAGGAGCCAAGTCCCCTTTGTCGTCATCTTCGACAATCAGTTCGGTGTTTTTATGGCGCTGTTTGCGATAAGCAAGCAGGGACCGTTTTAACAGCCGGGATCGGTAGGCGGTCACCATGAGGCAAATTATTTTGGGTTGGTTTTCGGCATTTGCCATGGTTTCTCCCTCAGCCGGAGATGGTTCAAGCCCCGTTTAGAAAAGCGGTGGTTTAGGAAGTTATAGAAGAACCATCCCTGGAGCGAATGGGGCGTGAGTGCATATAAGATTCGTTCCGGCAGATTCCATCTTACCCGGCGGCGATTTTTACGCCGCTGGGAGGACTGACACCAAAGGTCCATATGGTATCGGGATCGGCCGAATTTAAAGATACGGTACATGATTTCGTGGTCCATAAGCACGTGGGGCCAGTGTTTTTCGGAAAATCCGCCGGCTTTCCAGAGCGCTTTGGTTCTAAAGACCTGGCCGTATCCACCGGTTAAAGTGTGCTTTTTAGACAGCTTATGCAGGGTGATAAAATAGCGGCGACGATACCGGGAAAGGCGAGCTTGGGGTTGGTCGGTCTCCGGCAAGGCCATGAGCACGGCTGTTTGTTCATCCGTTTCAGCAAAAAGCTGTTCACAAAGCTGGAGGTAATGAGGGGGGTAGCGGGTATCGGCGTCGGACATGACGGCAAACTCACCGGCTATAGCTTGGCACCCGGTTTCCAGCGCATGGACTTTTCCGGGACGGGGTTCCTGTAGATAGACGATGCTGATATTGCAGACGCCCGCCAGTATGCGTCTTGCGATGTCTGGGGAACCGTCAGTGGAACCATTGTCTATTAGTATGATCTGATCGGGCCTTCGTGTTTGCGCCAACCAGCAGGTCAGGGTCTGCTCCAGGTAACCGGCTTCGTTATAGAAGGGAAGTATGATGGAAAATGTGTCTTTTTCATATCGGCGGTTTGCCGGTGCGTTCGATGCAAATTTCGAGACCATTTTTTTTCTGTAGAACTCATCGGTTATAAAAACCCTACACGATACTAGACGGTAACACGGGGACCCTACCTTTGAATTATTGTACATTTATCACAAGATACATACGAAGGCAATATAACAGCTTGTTTCCCTATCTATGCAAGGTGTAGGAATAAGAAAGCGGTCGGTGGCGTTTTGGGATCCAAATGCAATTTGGTTTTGAATTGTATATCCGTTTTTTTAGGCAAAGGAGCGAATGAAAAGCATATTTTTGGTCATAGGTCAGCTGGTTTTTTATGTCGGCATGACCGCATTTGCTCAGGAAATTGTTTTTCCCAGAGGGACGGAACGAGAACTCACAGCTGCGGATTTTTTTCGGCATACCCAAAGCGAGATTAAATACAACGAGATTTGGCGGTATAATTTTGTACTCAACGATGGTACCAAAGTTTTTCTAAGCTTTTCAATAATGAGCGTTCCCTTTTTAGGAACGAATTGTGGCATTAATATATCGTTTTATAATTTTCGTGATAAAAATCATCAGGTTGGTCGCGAGTATTCCGAGGATCGCTTTGTTGAGCACAAGGGTGCAAGCGCCGGCATTCATATTCGTACCGGATCCGAGAACAATATTTTTTACATGGCAGGACTCCCCGGAGACGGCCATCATGTTGTTTTTAAGACTTTGAAAAACGAAGGGTTTGTTTTGGACCTGAGATTTAGCAACACACTGTTGGGAAAAGCTATCGGCGACGGTGTGTTTAAAATCGGGCAACAAAGGAGCGGATTGTACGTTCATATACCCGAAGGGCATGTAAGGGGGTCGATCGGCATCGGAAAGGATATCATGAAAGTCGAAGGCTTTGGCTATATGGAACACCTACGGCAAACAAAACAGACTATGGATTTGGCCGCTTACGCTATTCAGTTATACGGTAAGGATGCGCCTTTTGCCGGGAATATTATTGTCGGTTCCGAAAAATACGCTTTTATCCCATACGGTTATGTCATTGATAAAAAAACTCGTAAGATTCTGTTTCCCAAAGAAATAAAAACCGGCAACAAGAAAATATTAAATAAAATAAAATATTTAAGTGAAATCGAAATCACTTGGCGTAATGATCCGCGTATTGTCACGATTAATAATCACATGGAACATCAACGGTTCTCTTTTCTATCAACCATGGAGGGTTGGCTTGCCAAACAAGCTGCCAAAATTTTTATGGGTGGCGAAGTTATGTCAATCAGAGGGATTTCGCGCGTCAATTTGCATCCGACGCATTATACTATTTTTTTGGTAAAATAGCGCCAGCATGCTAACGGTCTTTTTTCTCTTTTTCAAAGAGAAAAACCTGCCCTTTCATACCTTTATAATCCTACGTGCAATGACAGGGTTGATAATAACTTGGATTGTGGTAGATAAAAGGGTTATTTTTTAAATAATCATTTTACATACCTATTTGGAAGGCTCCAGATAGCTACCCACGGTTAGGACTGAAATGCTTAAAGGTCGTATTTTTGAAAGAATCAAGGGCTTTACCCTTGCGGATCAAGCCAAACAATTGGGTTATTACTTCTATTTTCGCGAGATCACCTCTGATTTGGATACGGAAGTGACATTAAAGGGGAACCGCAAAGTCCTGATGCTGGGTTCAAACAGTTATATGGGGCTGACCAATCATCCTGAGGTGAAGGAAGCGGCGATAAAAGCGGCAACGAAATATGGCACGGGAAACGCCGGCTCGCGTTTTTTGAACGGTACGCTTGATATCCACTGTGAGCTGGAAGCTGAACTGGCCGATTGGCTGGGTAAGGAAGCGGTTATGCTTTTTTCCACCGGATTTCAGGTTAACCAGGGTGTCATCGCCACGCTTTTAAATCGTCAGGACTATATTCTCATGGATTTCAACGACCATGCGAGTATTATCGATGGGGCAAGACTATCAATGGCCAAGCCGATCCGTTATCCCCACAATGACATGGATAAGCTTGAAACGATATTGGCCACGCTTGACGTGGATAAAGTTAAATTCATGATCGCCGATGGTGTTTTCAGCATGGAAGGGGATATCGCAAGATTGCCCGAACTTGTTGCCCTTGCGGATAAATTCGAGGCCACGCTGATGATTGACGATGCCCATGGTCTGGGGGTGTTGGGTCCCAAGGGCAGCGGTACTGCCGCACATTTTGGTTTAACGGATAGGGTTGATTTCATAATGGGAACCTTCAGCAAATCGCTGGCTGCAGTTGGGGGGTTTGTTGCCGCCGACAAACTGTCTGTGGAATATCTCAAGCACCATTCCCGTGCGTTTATTTTCAGCGCCAGTCTACCGGCATCAGCCACCGCCTCGGCTCTGGCAGCACTTAAGATTATAAAGCGGGAACCGGAAAGGATAGATAGGCTTTGGCGCAACACACGGGAGATGCTGGAGGGATTCAATGTTCTTGGGTATAATACCGGGTGCTCCGAAACGCCCATAATCCCGGTCCATGTCGGCGATGAGGTTACCCTGATGAGGTTGTGTAAAAGGCTTGAGGAGGAGGGCATTTTTGTCAATCCGATATTGCCGCCCGCAGTCCAACCGAATCAATGTTTAGTAAGAGTTAGCCTTATGGCCACGCACACATCCGCCCAGATTACCTTTGCTCTCGAAAAATTTGAAAAAATCGGCAAAGAATTATGTGTCATTTAGATTAGAAGTGGTTTCAAAAAGGACAATATTAATGCGTAAAAGAGTCGTTGTCACCGGGGTCGGGGTTGTCGCTCCCAATGGTATTGGAAAAGATGATTTTTGGGAGGCCAACCTTAGGGGTAAATCCGGCGTTGAGCCGTTGTTGTCATTCGACACCTCAAAATTCATTACCAAAAATGCGGCGCAGGTGAAGGCGTTTGACCCCGAACAATTTATGCCCCGGGAGGTGGCAGCACAGGTCGATCGGTTTGTACAACTTGGGCTGGCCTCGGGTAAGCTAGCCATTGAAGATAGCGGTCTGATGTTTGATGGGCTCGACCGGAAGCGGGTCGGAGTAATCATCGGCTCCGGTCTCGGTGGAATCCTTTTTCACGAAGAACAAATAATGAAGAATGCAAACAAAGGGACATACCGGATGCCTCCGATTTGCATTCCGCGAGTGACACCCAATGCGATTGCTTCCCACCTTGCCATTCAATATCAACTGTTTGGACCGAATTACGTGGTTACCACCGCATGTGCCTCAGGCAACCACGCCATTGGGGAGGCCTTTAACAAAATACAAGACGGCAAGGCCGATATTATTTTGTCTGGCGGCACCGAAGCACCGCTCACGCCATATGCTTTTGGGGCCTTTTATTCCTTGCGGGTTTTATCCAGATCGGATCGGTCGCCCCATCAGATCAGCCGACCTTTTGATCATCAACGAGACGGTTTTGTGATGGCTGAAGGGTCGGCGGTTTTGATATTGGAAGAGTTGGAACATGCTCGGAACCGGGAGGCGAAAATTTATGCGGAGATCGTTGGGTATGGTCTATCCAGCGGGGCCTACCACATGGTCATGCCGAGACCTGATGGGGAGGATGCGGCCCGAACCATGCGCTTGGCCCTTGATGATGCCAGCCTGACGCCCGATGGAATCGACTATATCAATGCCCACGGCACTAGCACGAAATCAAACGATATTGCCGAGACCAAAGCGATCAAGGCGGTTTTTAAAAGCCGTGCGAGAAAGATTCCGGTTTCCTCAACCAAATCCATGATCGGACACAGCATTGGGGCTGCCGGGGCCATCGAGGCCGTGGTATCTTGCCTGGCGATTGAAAATCAGGTTATTCCACCGACCATCAATTATGAATATCCCGATCCGGAATGCGATCTGGATTATGTCCCCAACCATCCACGTAAAGCACGGATTGATACCGTTCTGTCCAACTCTTTTGGTTTTGGAAACGTAAACGCCTGTCTTATTTTTAAAAAATATTAGTCGGTGTACAAAAATTCATTTATTCAAACATAGATAACCTGGTCCTCAGGACCAGGTCAGAGTCGATAGGCTCTGCCATAAAATCGAATTGGTAGAATTCCTTTGCTTACGGTTAATCCTTCTCTGGGGGTAGCAAGCCAAAAGCCTGGCCCTCTGGGTCAGGCTTTTTACTTGAACCATTTTCAAAACGTTTCAGTTTGTTCAAGGCCAAGGATGGCGATCCGCCCCAGGCGGATTAACCACAGGCGCCCCGAAGGAAGTGCCCTTGGGGTGAATACATAGAGTATTTCGAGGATTAAAAATTGAGCATGACGCAGAGATTGGGCAAAATGGGACGTTTTGAAATTGGCTCATTTGATATTTTAAGCAACGTTAGGCATGTCTACAGGCATATTGTCAGCATATATCGGATATGATAATGGATCTCATGTTTTTTTGCCGGAAGGTACAATTATCGGAGGAATATAGCTTGAGCGAAATCGAAAATCAAATTGAAAAGAAGGTCATACAGGTTTTAGCCACACTGCTGCATTTTAATGAAAAAGCCATCAGACCTGAATTGTTGCTGGTGGATGATCTGGGAATGGATTCCTTTGCCGCGGTGGAAATGCTATTCCAGATCGAAGACCAGTACGGCCTCGAAATTCCGGATGAGGAAATGGTTAATTTTAAAACTGTCAAAGACGTTGTCGATTATATTTATGATATTCTACCGGAAAACTAATACTCCAGTGTCGCCTTTTGCCTACAGGAAACTCAGATGACCCTGAAAATCTGTCCGGTAACCAATCGTCGACAATTATATCAGTTCATCCATTTACCTGCAAAAATTCATACCGATCACAAATTCTGGGTTCCGCCGATTTATATAGATGAATGGCTGACACTCAGTCCCCGAACAAACACAGCCTTTTCCTATTGTGATACTACCTTGGCCTTGGCCCGTAAAAATGGCCGGGTTGTCGGTCGCATAATGGGTATCATAAATCACCGCTATAACCGGCTTAGAAACGAAAAATCAGCGCGCTTTTCTCTTCTTGAAACCTGGCAGGATACGCATTCGGTGGGAGCATTGCTGGAGTATGTTGAAAACTGGGCCCGCAACAAAAGGATGAAAAAAATTATTGGCCCATACGGCTTTTCCGACCAGGACCTGGAGGGATTTTTAATTGAGGGCTTTGGGCGGCGTGCCACCATTGCCACCTATTATAACTTTGAGTGGATGCCTAAATTGGTGTCGCAGCATGGGTATACCAAAGATATTGATTATGTTACTTACAAAGTCGATATTCCACCCCAAGTACCTGAAATGATTGATAGGGTCTTTAGCCGGGTTCAAAAAAGAGGGCATTTTAAACTGGTCGAGGTGCATAATAAAAAAGCGATTCGACGATTGGCAAAACCTATATTTGAGCTGATGAATGAGTGTTATGCGCGTAGCAATATCTATGGCTTCGCTCCCATGGACAATCGTGAGATGGATATTCTTATCAAACGCTACTTACCCCTTATCGATCCTAAATTTCTAAAAGTCCTAAAAAGTGGAGATGAATATGTCGGATTTATCATCGGTATGCCCGACATAACCAAAGGCATTCAAGCATCTAAAGGATATCTGTTTCCATTGGGGCTTTTCAAAATTTTAAAGGCCCGAAAAAATTCCCAGCAGCTTGATCTTTTGCTCGGTGCAATCAAGGAAGAGTTTCGCGGTCTGGGCGGCGATGTTCTGATGTCGATGGCTATGTACCATTCTGCTCAGCAGGCGGGTATAAAGGTCATCGATACACACCATCAAATGGAGACGAATGACAAAATGAGAGCAGTAAGTAAATGGATGGGCGGCAAAGTATGCAAGCGCTATCGGGTTTACCAGAAAAGCCTATAGTGATTGGTGCAACACGGTATGGTTTGAGGATCATACGGAATAAACATGAAAAAGTTATCTAAAAAAACTGCATTGTTTTTCGTTCTGGTGAGTCAATTTCTTATTGGTCATCAATCACTTATGGCAGCCAGAGAGACGATTACCTTAGCAGATGCGATCGTTAGGACCCTTGAGCTCAATCCGGGTGTTCAAGTTGAAAAAGAAAAAGTAAATCAGAGCCGGGCGCTTTTGACCAAAACTGCCGGAGCCTTCGATTGGCTCGTTTTCGGCAGTGCGGCATCATCCTTTGAAGAAGACAATGATGTTTCGGTAAACACATCTTTTGGGGCAACCAAACGGTTTCGTAGCGGTATTGAAATCACGCCGTCATTCTCAAATTTTGAGAGTAGTAAAATTTCATCCCAATTTATTGAACGCAGCGGGGCGGCAGTCAACTTAAGGATACGTATCCCCTTGTTACGCGGTTTAGGTTCAAGGAACGCAAGGGCCGAAGAACTTGCGGCCAATATCAACTGGACCGCATCTAAGTATCTGTCGAAACACAACGTTACTGCGCGCGTGACCCAAACCGCCACCCGCTTCTGGGAGTGCCTCGGGGCATCACAAATTTTTGAAATCTTAGACGATTCCGAAAGACGCAGCCGGGAAATTGTCGATCTGGTGCAATTGTTGGTTGATGGGGGGGAGTTAAACCCTGTCTATCTTGGCGAGGCCACCGGCCGTTTTTACAAAATTAAGGTGGATGTTGGACAAGGCCGATTGAATCTCTTCAGGGCCCGTCAGGCTTTGGCTGTGAGCATGGGGGACGGTCCGGCGAATACGGCCTCATCTCCGCTGGCCGTAGGATTTTTTCCACCTCTAATTAAGCCGGAGGATGTGAATGATGCATTGGTTGAGATTTATGGCCGTCAGGCCTTGAAAAAAAGGGGTGATTATCAGGCCTCTTTGAAACGAATTGATGCACAGGATGTCTTGTTGCACAAGGCCCGCAATGATAAAAAGCCACGTGTCGATTTCACATTGGATAGTGGTTATGCCGAGGTGGACGAAACACTTTTTGATAGCTTCCTGGGCCCATCGCACGAAAGCCTGTCCGGTCCGGTCATACAAGGCAAAGTGAATGTCGAATTGCCCCTGTCTAACCGTTTTGCCCAAGGCGAAATTCGCCATCGTTTGTCGAAAAAAAATGAATCCAAACTGCGGTCTTCTGAATTGGCAAATGTGATTCTCGCCCAGATCGCCGAAGCAATTGAGATGTTGCGATCTTCGGTTAAGGAGATAAATTTAGCTCGGCAGTCCAAAGAGGCGTATCTTGCATCGGTTAAGCAAGAGCGAGTCAAAATAACTAACGGCGCCGGGAGCTTAACCTATTTGATCAGGCTGGACCAAAATTATACCGAAGCCCGCATTACTCATGTCAGAGCCCTGCAGAAGTATGCCACCGCTCTCGTAAGACTGCGGTTTGTTACGAGAACGATTTTTAAAGACAGCGAAGATGAGGTACTTTTTCAGATGAATAATTTGATGGAATTGCCGCCGATTCATTAGACCATAATATCAGGCTAAGTGGATCAGTTGCTCTTCCGATCATCACAACAAGACGATTATGCCATGCGAAAACTCTTTAAGTCATATACAGGTCCCTTCTTTTTTTTACTTATCCTTTTTTGGACTTTTGGTTCATATGCTGCCGAAGGTGAGAAAGTAGGTGCCCTGGGCCACATCATGCCCGGCAGCGGAGTGGTTCACCTGGTGGCGCCCGCCAATGGTCGGATTGCAGCCATCCATGCCAAAGAGGGTGACACCGTCGAAAAAGGTGCTTTATTGGCCGTTCTTGAGGACAATAAGCTGCTGGAGGGGGAGCTGGCGCTGGCGCAAATCGCACTTGAAGAAGCCAAAATAATCGGTACACAGACCATTGCGCTTCAGGAAATGAAAGTCCGGGAAGTCTCCGAATTGGGTACAATCACGATCGCTCTACAAGAACTCGAGGTCCGTGCGGCCCAGGAGGATTATGATTTCGCCTTACAAAGTTTCAAGCGTTTTAATGCAGTAGGAGGTGACACGTTGTCCGGGGCCCAGATGGCCAAGCGTAAACATGTGCTTGCAGCTGCCGGCCTCAAACTAAATACCGTTGAAAAAGAGCTAAGCCGGCTAAAACAGGAGCAAACTATTAATTTGTCCCAAGCCAAACAAGAGCTTGCACGGCAAAAAAAAAGTTGGCATTTGAAGGTGCAACGTGCTGAAAGCAATCTGCAAGTGCTCAAACAGAAGCTTGACCTATCGACCCTAAAAGCCCCAATTAAGGGTACGATTTTAGAAGTATTTCAGCATGTGGGGGAGACGACCGGGCCTCACCCCATCCTTAAAATGGCGGATTTGGAAAATATGTCCGTGATCGCGGAAGTGTTCCAGGGCGACCTGCTGAAGCTATCACCCGGCCTACAGGCCAAAATAACCAGCAGTGCACTCCCCGAACCTTTAGTGGGAAAAGTCGAAACCATCGGAAGTTTGATTTCAACCCAATCCCGCACAGCCAAGGTAAGGATTCGCCTCGAAGATTCCAAACTGGCTTCCAAACTGATTGGCCTGGAAGTTGATATATCAATTGAGCTTTAATCGATCCCGCTCTGCACCCGGATCTCACCGATCGCCAATTCGACAAGAGCCCTGCTGATGCGATTCATCACCGCGTTGATTATATGTTTGAGCTGAAGGATTTTTGTATGAACGTTCCGTTGGCATGGCATAATGTTTTCCAAAATAAGCGGCGTACGACCGCGGCCGTGTGCGGGATCAGTTTTTCAATCTTACTGGTTTTTATGCAGCTGGGTTTTTTACAGGGCGGTAAAACTGCGACAGCATCATTTTTTGAGATTTTCGATTATGATATCGGCATTGTCTCTGAAAAGTATACATATCTGGCCACCCCAGGATCGTTTGACAGGATACGCTTAACACAGGCGCTCGCACAACAAGACGTGCAAGCCGCTGCAAGTATGTCTTTTTCCAATGGTAGATGGAAGGATAAGGATACCGGGGCTACCAGCCGGCTTATCATTCTTGGCATTCCCTTGGAACAACGCTTTATAAAAAATGGTTTAATCAGAACTGGGATGCGCAATATTCGATCTAACCACACAGTTTTGGTCGATTTGTACTCTCATAAGGCCTATGGCGATCTGTCTATTGGAAGAGAAGTCGAGGTTAACCAAACACCGGTAACGATTGCCGGCCACTTTCGATTGGGAGTAGGCCTTTTTTCCGAAGGATGCGTCATTGTCAGCAATGACAATTTTGCCCGGTTGTCGCGCAACGATCCTCGAAGGGTAAACTATGGTTTTCTGCGCTTAAACCCAGGGTCGGATGTTGCGAATGTTGTGACACAGCTTCGGGTAATGCTGCCTAATGATGTTTTCATCTACTCTAAAACAGAAATGATCCGCAAGGAGCAAGATTATTTTATATCGGTCAAGCCTGTGGGCATAATTTTCCAGTCCGGCGTAATCGTCGCTTTTTTTGCGGGGATCGTGATTTTGCTTCAGGTTCTGAATACCGATATTTCAAATCGGTTGGATGAATTTGCCACCTTGAAAGCGATCGGTTTCAGTGACTGGTACATTTATAGAATCGGTGTAGTACAGGCATTGATTTATGCGCTGCTGAGTTTTGTACCCGCTTTGGTTATAGCGATTATCGTATTTCGGATTACCCACTTACTTTCACGTTTGCCAATGGACATGACGCTGTCCCTGATCCTTTATGTCTTTTTTGTCAACCTATTGATGTGCATCATTTCTTGTCTTTTGGGACTTCAGAAAGTCCGGCGAACAGACCCTGCGGAGCTATCCTAATCATGCTGCGGGCCCCCCATAAGTTGTCAATGGCGACCAGCCTGCTGCTCCATAATAAAAAGCGTTTACTACTCTCGCTTAGCGCCATAGCATTTACCGTGCTGGTCATGTTCATGGAATTGGGTTTTTTTAACGGGATTAACGACAGTCAATCCCGCTTACCCTCGATTTTCCGCGCCGACCTAATTATGATGGATCAGCACAGTATTCATTTAAACAAATCTAACCAGATGCATCGTATTCACCTCAGTCAGGCGTTGGCTTTTGAAAGCGTTGTTGAAGTGGCGCCGCTATATAAGTCCATGGTGAACATGAAAAATCCAAATACCGGTTTGACCAAGCGGATGTTCATGATCGCCTTCCCTCCCGATTCCGATCCACTCGATCTGCCTCTATATGAACAATACAAAAGAGAACTGCGTAAACCGGGAACGGTTCTTTTTGATCAAAAATCGCGTAAGATATTTGGCAAAATCGAAATCGGTCAGGATATCGAAATAAACAACACCCTTTTCCGAGTGGGCGGCTTTGTGTCTTTAGGACCGAATTTCAGTTTCGACGGAACAGTCGTCATGTCGGATGCATCATGGCTGCGTACACGCCGAAACCAGAATATAGCGAGTATCTCCTATGGTTTGATCCGTGTTGCATTGGGAAAGGATGTGGTAGCGTTGAAACAGAACATGCTGAACCAGTTGCCCAAGGATATTGTCCTTTTGACGCCAGAAGAAATGCGCGAACGCGAAGTGCGGTACACAATCAAGGCCGTGCCGGTTGGCGTGATTTTCGGGATCGGATTGGTGATCGGTTTTACAATCGGGGTAATCATTTGTTACCAGATTTTATATAATGAAATAAATGATCATATCCCCCAGTACGCCACGTTGCGGGCCATGGGTTTTACGGATGGATTTTTGCAAAACATCGTGATCAAAGAAGCGTTGTGGCTTTCAATCCTCGGTTTTATACCGGGCTTGATCAGCGGGTACATGCTCTATCATGTTATTGAAACCGTTACCGGAATCTGGATGTTTTTAACGCCCGGTAGAATTGCCATTGTCCTTGGTTTGACTGTTTTTATGTGTATTTTTGCCGGATTGATTGCTGTTAAAAAAGTGACCAGAACGGATCCGGCTGCCCTCTTTTAATTTTACGAATGCGTTGTATATTGGTTTCTGATGAAGGCTCAGTAAATAAATGATGGTCACATATGAATCGTACCAATCTCATGGATCAGAAGAAGAATAACAACTTTGAGCCCACAATTAAGGTGGCCGGGCTCAATTATCGTTTTGGTGAGCAGGACAACTGTATACAAGTGCTTTTTAACGTCGATTTGACTGTATACCCGGGTGAAGTTGTTTTGGTGACCGGCCCGTCCGGATCAGGCAAAACCACGCTTTTAAGCCTTATCGGCGGGCTGCGTTCCGTGCAGAAAGGACACCTTGAAGTGATGGGCAAGGAGCTTTGTGGCATGGGCGGTAAGGCGTTACAGCAAGTTCGCAAAAATATCGGTTTTATCTTCCAAACCCATAATTTGTTTGGGTCGCTCACCGCCCGCCAAACGCTCTTATTGGGCATGCAATTGCATGACTATCCAAAAAAAGAACGGGAAAAAAGGCCGGTGGAAATACTGATGGAACTCGGATTGGCGGAACGGATGAATCACAAACCGGTTGCGCTTTCAGAAGGCCAGCGACAACGCGTGGCCATCGGTAGGGCGCTGATCAATAATCCCCAAATTATTCTGGCTGATGAGCCTACCGCCGCCTTGGATAAGGATGCGGGGCGGCATGTGGTAAAGATTCTTCGCAAAAGGGCCCAGGAACACAACTGCACCATACTGATAGTAACCCATGACAATCGTATCCTGGATGTCGCCGACCGGGTCATCAAATTGGTGGATGGGCATATTATATCCGACGCTATCGTGAAAGATTCCCTCGTCATTGGAAAAGTGAACACCCTTCAAGGTGCGCTTCCGCCTATTATCAAAAGCGTTGCTGATAAAGTTGAGCCGAAATTATTTTCGCCGGGTGCAACAGTTATCAAGGACGGTGAAATAAAGGACAAGTTCTACTATATCAAATCCGGACGCGCAGAGGTTGTTCGAAATCTCGATGGGCGACAAATCGCCGTAGCTGAACTTGGCCCAGGCGCGCTGATGGGAGAATTGGTGTTGCTGAAGCCCATACCACGCAAAGCAACCGTAAGGGCCCTTGAAAAGTTAGCGCTTATTGAGCTACCGCCTTCGATATTTAACAGTTTGATCCAAGGCGCTATCGATTTTAACGAACGGGCATCGAAGGACTATTTTTATTAGAAGCGCTGGTCTGAAAAAAGACTTTCGACTATAACCATTTTTCTTGAAGGTACCAATTGGCTGTTGTCTCAATTCCTTGTTTCAATGTCAGGCCAGGCCGCCAGGCCAGATCCTGTTTGATACGGAGATTGCTGCAGACCCAGGCCGTCTGTTTCATTTCTATTACTTTTTGATAGCTCAATAAACTCGGTTTGCCGGTAAGCGGAACGATTGCATCAAACAACCGACTTAATGGACTTGCGATGGAAACCGGTAGTTTTAATGTTAACACCATGGACTTATTTAGCGCGGTTTTAATGGTGTCACCGATTTGCACCCATGTGCAGGGCTCATCGTTTGAAACAAAATAGGTTTGGCCGCGTTTTTCCGTTACAGCGGCGGTCAATACGGCTCTGACCAGGTCGTCCACATGGATGATAGACAGCCTTTGACGGCCATTACCCGGTAGCATGCACAAACCTTTTTTAATCGATTTAAAAAGGAGGTAGAAGTCCTTTTCCCTGGGTCCAAACACCGAACACGGCCTGAGAATGATATAATTTTCGTTGTGCGTGTATCCCCATCTATGGATTATCGTTTCAGCTTGAAGTTTGCTTACGCCGTACTCGTTTATCGGGTGCGGTTTTTGTTTTTCATTGACCGGAGGATTGTGATTGGATGGGCCTGCAGCGGCTTGGGAACTAATAAAAACCAATCGTTGATTTTTATTTAAAAGGCGCAATATGTTTTCTGTAAATGATACATTGGCCCAGGTGTAGTCTTCTTGGCAGATCGCCTTCACAGCAGCGGCACAGTGGATAACGACATCCACCCCCTCAAGGGATTTTCGTATTACAATCAGATCATCCGGGCCGGTGCCTACGAAAATTCTTGCCCCTTTTTTCTCCAGTGAATCAATTAGAGAGGTTCTTTGCCGAACAAATATTCGCGGCTTCAACTCCATCCGGAGCAGGGCTTCGGCGATATGCGATCCGACAAATCCACTGGCACCTGTTAGCATTACCGATTTCAAGCGTCCCTCCCATTCGATCCATTCATCGTGGCTTTCCGACGCCGCATATGATAAATAGGCGCGAACCATCTGGATTGTTAAGCGGATAGGCTTTTTTATATTATCTAAGATCTATAACACTGTTATGGCAATTCAAAAAATAAAAATAGCCTTTTTTGCAGATATCCTCAGGGAGAACCAGGATGGGGTCACGCATACTATTTTTCAAATCGCCCACAATGTCGATCCAGACAAGGTTGATTACCTTTTCGTTACTCCGGAGCCGCCCCAAGACTGTCAACGTTTTCCCTTTCCCATAATTACCATCCCGGGGATAGCGTTTCCTTTATACAAGGACTATCCGATCGCAATCCCCTGGTTTAATAATGACCTTAAGGCTGCATTGAACCAATTTAAGCCGGATATACTCCATTTTGTGGCACCCTTCACCCTTGGGCTATGGGCCTTGCATTATGGTAAAAAGAAACACATTCCAGTGGTGGCATCTTATCACACCCACTTTGTTTCTTACATTGATTACTATCTCAAATCTTTGTATGGCCTGCCACGTATATCCGAAACCATAGCCAAACGTTACATGGCCTGGTTCTACAACCAATGCGCAATGGCATTGGTCCCCACTGCAAATATCTTGGATGAACTGTTGACCTGGGGTATCGGTAAAAACAGGCTGACGCTATGGGGGCGCGGCATCGACACCCAAAAATTCAATCCGGCATTTCAAGATCGCGCGTTTATTGACATATTGACGGGGCAGGGAAAAAAAGGGTCCTTTTTGTTAGTCGGCTCGTGTGGGAAAAAGAGATCGAAACCGTTATCCGAATATATCGGTATTTTCGTATCCAACGGCCTGATATCACCATGGTCATCACCGGAGATGGGCCGGCGCGATCCGAAATGCAGCAACGGATGCCCGGGGCTGTCTTTACCGGTAAGTTAGTCGGTCCGGCATTGTCGAAAATCTATGCCTCCTGCGATGTTTTTCTGTTCCCCTCCCTAACGGAAACATTCGGCAATGTCGTCTTGGAAGCAATGGCTTCCGGGCTAATACCGGTAGTGGCGGCCCGGGGTGGGCCAATGGGTATCGTTCAGGATCGCATAACCGGCTATTGGGCCGAGCCCAAAAACAGCAATGATTTTTGCCGGAAAATCGAAAAAGTGCTTGACCAGCAGGCCCTATCGGCCCAAATGCGTCACGCAGCAATTAAACATGCCCAAGCGCAAAGCTGGTCGCGTTTGGCACAACAGCTTTTTGCTATGTATACACAGCAAATTTCCATTTAGGATGATTTTTCTAGATATAAATACTTCTTATTCAGATTTGGGCGGCGGCGTAAAAACGTACCACCAGCAAAAAATAAAATGGTTTGAGCGCCATCCGGAGCATGATTATTATTTGTGCTATCCGTACAAACAACGATATGCGGCAAAGGTGGCACGCAATGTTTGGAAAGTCGGATTCTATGGGTTGCCCTCGATAAATCCGCAGTATCGTTTTTTAATAGATTTTATCAGCGCATATCGATTTATCCGTCAAATTGCGCCTGATGTTATTGAAGTCGGTGATCCGTGGTTGACGCCTTGGCTGGCTATTTTTTGCTATAAAGCAGGATTGTTGCGGGGGCATCTGGCCCATTTTTTTCATACCGATCCCATAATTTCCAATTTGACTCCCTGGGTTGAAGAAAACAACAACTTTTTCAGGCGGACCGTAACTGCCGTCGCGGCCCGACTATTCTACTGGCTTCAAAAACAGTTTCCGCAAATCATTGTCACCTCACCGTTTATGGAGCGAAATCTTCAACGCACAAAGCGTTAATACCGTGAACGTCGTTCCCTTTGGGTACGATCCGCTGTTTCGCACAGAACGCTTTGTGCGACGGGAGCCATCCTCGAAATTTTTGTATATCGGTAGGCTGGAACCGGAAAAAGGGATTTGTCTGCTGATGGAGGCGCTACCGTCTTTGCTTCAAATTGATGGCTTTCAGTTAACCGTTGTGGGGGATGGGCAATACCGCGACTTTTTTAAATGGCATAAAAGTCCGAAGCTAAAATTCATGGGGTATATCGGGGATAGGCGTCAATTATTGCGCATTTTTAAAGCCCATACATATCTAATTGCCCCTGGAGGGTATGAAACATTCCACATCTCCGCGTTGGAAGCAATGACCAACGGCCTGATCGTGATCGGCGCATCCAAGGGCGGGACCAACGACTTGTTGACCGGATATCGCACCCCTTTTGTTTTTTCGCCCAGTGATACGGCAGGATTGGTGGCGGCTGTCCAAAAGGCCCTCGCTGCAGACGTTACGCAACTTAGCACAGAGTCAATACAGATATCGGAAAAATTCAAGTGCTGGACGGATGCGATTGAACAACTTATGAATCTTTATATGCAAAAAACAGCAAAGGCGGCCTGATGGGTCGCCAGGTGCTAATTTCTTTGCATGATGTCACACCGTTTCATCTGAAGCGATTGAAACGCGCGGAAAAGATGTTTACCAAATTGGGCCTTGCCAAAGTAAGCTACCTGTTTATCCCTGACTACCATAACCGTACGGCCACATTTAAGCCAAGCGTGTTGGAAGCATACCGCCTCTGGATCCATCACAAGCGCGCTTTCCGGGTACAGTGGGTTTTGCATGGATATAGCCATCAAGAGTTACCCAACCATCACGTTACCCAGCTTTCCCCGGTGGCAGCGCTCAAAAGAAGATTTCTTACCGCCGGTGAAGCGGAATTTTTATCACTCGATCGCCAGATAGTATTAGAGCGGATACGAAAGGGAATAAGCGTATTTGAGAGCTATTTGAATGCTCAGCCCGAAGGCTTCATCGCACCAGCATGGCTGTTTAATGAAAACCTGATTTTGTGTTTAAAAGAACTGGGTTTTTTATTTACCGAGGATCACAACCAGCTTTACTTGTTGGCGCAAGACCAGCAACTACACGTGCCGGTGATTACTTGGGCGACCCGGACATTTTGTCGTAAATATAGTTCGTTAATACTTTGCCCGTTGTTGGGCCGTGTTTGGTCCGATCGCAAAGTGATTCGTATTGCCATGCACCCCTTTGATTTTGACCATACCGCTACCGTTGCCAACATTGAGCGGGTCATTAAAAGGGTAGCAAAAGGGCGTCAGCAGGTATTTTATACCCATTTTGCGTCCAAACTTCTTTGATTTTACTTGTACCAATCCTTTAGATTGACTCATCGAGATCAAAAAACCTTTGGGCAGTTAATTTGATTTTCTCTCCTTAAAGGATAATTGGGGGCTCCCTGAGTCTTTCTGAAAGATTTTGGGCATCCGCACCCCATCAATCCGATCTTTTATTTTGCAGTATACAGGGACTGTTAGTGAGCTTTTTGAAAAGTTATATACATAAAAAGAAAAATGCCGATTCTGGAGGGAATCGGCATTTAACCAACTGTCTGAAATTTATTGGTCGGGGCGAGAGGATTTGAACCTCCGGCCCCCTGCTCCCAAAGCAGGTGCGCTACCAGGCTGCGCTACGCCCCGACGTTTGAACTGGATAAATCGATTGTCACGCTCAATCCGATAGTTTGGGTATGATGGGTATCTAACACGACTTTCCATTTCCAATCAAGCGAATCATCCATTATCAATTTTTATAATTAAAGCAACCCGCTTTTTAACCGTTATTGTAACTATCGAATTTTCTTGACACCCCATGGGCTTGTTATTAGATTGGAGTGATATTGAAGCCGACATCTTATTGATTTTGCCGGTGATGTCAAGTGACGGATGTTTTGCGAGAGTGGCGGAATTGGCAGACGCGCTGGACTTAGGATCCAGTTCTGGCAACGGAGTGGGAGTTCAAGTCTCCCCTCTCGCACCATCTGTTGAGATTGATTAGACACCGGTCATTTGGGAAATGTTTGTATTGGAATAATGCTGTCGTTGGGAATCCAGCCATTTGACCTGTTTAATGGTACATATAGGATGGTACCGTTGGATTGACTTGATCAGGTGGTCGATCTCCATACGGGAAATCAGCGACAGTTTTCATAGATTCTATTTTGGTTGGTATTTAACTGCCTGGAAATTTACGCATTTCAGGCTTTTCTTTTTCACGAAAGGATGATGATGAAAGTTACCATTGAAGATGTCAGTACCGTTAAAAAGACCCTGCACATCGAAGTGCCGAAGGACGAAGTTAAAGATGCCCTGGATGCGGCTTACCAGGATTTAAAACGCAACGCCAAGGTCAAAGGTTTTCGGCCAGGTAAAACCCCGCGTAGTGTGCTAGAGCAATACTATAAAAAGGATGTTCATGCCGATGTCGCCTCCCGCCTGATCCAGGATACATTTGTGGAAGCGGTTAAGGAGCACGACCTGAACCTTGTGGGAAAGCCCGAAGTGGATCCTTCCGACCTGGAAAAGGACAGCCCGTTTACCTATGATGCCACCGTTGAGGTGACGCCGGAGCTGGAAGATATTGAATTTAAAGGTATCCCTCTTGAAAAAAAGCTTTACAAGGCCAGCGATGAAGAGCTTGATATGCAGCTTAAAATGCTCCAGAAAAATATGGCCCGACATGAACCCCTTGATGAAACCCGTCCGGCCGCCAAAGATGACATCGTGCTGATCGATTATGAAGGCTTTGAAAACGACCAACCCCTTGAAGGCATGGAAAAAACCATCGATTTCTCGCAAAAAATCGGTGAAAAGCGAATCCACGAAGATTTTGACGAACAACTAATCGGGATGAATCCCGGAGACGAAAAAGCGATCACGGTTCAGTTTGCCGATGATTATTTCAATAAAAAACTGGCCGGCCGTCAGGTGACGTTTCAGGTCGAGCTAAAAGAGATTCGGAAAGAGACATTGCCGGCGATGGACGATGCTTTTGCCAAAGGCCTGGGTCCCTATGAAAATTTGGATGAATTGAAGGGAAAAATAACAGAAAATCTTCAAGAGGGGTACGACAAGCGTGCTGAGCAAGAATTAAACGAGCAAATTTTCACCGATCTTTTGAAAAAAGCCGATTTCGAGGTGCCCGACAGCCTGGTGGAGCATGAACTAACCAGTATTATCAATGAGGCGGAACAATCCTTTTCTGCCCGGAACATGAAAATGGAAGATGCCGGTATCGATACGGATCAACTGCGCGATAATTATCGCGATGTGGCCGTTAAACAAGTGCGGCGGCAGCTGATTTTAAATAAGATTATTGAACAAGAAGACCTGTCGCTGGCCGATGATGAAACCGATGCCGGTTTAAATGAGATGGCCGCAGCGTACAACCAGCCTGTTGATATTATAAAAGAATACATGAAAAATGATGAAAATCGGTTTGAATTTTTCAAACACAGCTTACTTGAAAAAAAGGCGATTAAGCTTATAATGGAACATGGTGAAATCAAAGAAGTGACGCCAGATACGGATGAAAAAGAGTCGAGCGAACCGGATGCCGGCGAAACAGCCGAGTAAAAAACAGGTGACAACAGAATCATTTACTGCGAAAAAAACCCACATGATTGAAGGGATATGGGGCGAATAGGCGATGAGCTCTCGAATATCACCGGGTACAAAATGACTCAAGTTTCAGCAAGTGATGCCGATATTTAATGAATGCGGGTAGTTATAATGTTCGTATATAAGGAGGCAAAATCGTGCCACTAATTCCCAATGGTTATCGAGCAGAGCAGCCGCGGTGAACGCGCCTATGATATTTACTCACGGCTACTAAAAGATCGAATTGTATTTCTTAGGAACGGCCATTAACGATGAAGTCGCCAACGTGCTGATCGCCCAATTGCTCTTTCTCGAATCCGAAGATCCGGGGAGGGAGATCAATTTTTATATCAATTCCCCCGGGGGCAGTGTAACGGCAGGGCTGGCCGTTTACGATACCATGCAATATATCAAGCCGGATATCGCCACACACTGTATCGGACAGGCCGCCAGCATGGGCGCGTTGCTTCTGGCGGCAGGCGCCAAGGGCAAACGCTACTCACTTCCCAATTCCAGAATTATGATCCACCAGCCCATGGGCGGGGTACAAGGCCAGGCCTCGGATATTGCTCTCCAGGCCACGGAAATATTGAGACTTAAAGATACCTTAAACGATATTCTGGCAAAACATACTGCCCAGCCCTTGGAACGGGTTCAAAAAGACACGGATCGCGACTTTTTCATGTCCGGTGCCGATTCGAAAGAATACGGACTCATTGATCATGTGATTCAGGATCGTGACGACCTTGAGCTCATTGAGGGCAAAAATAGAAAGACGGAGTCTTAATATGTCCGATAAAGACGAATCCAACGACAATCTGTTTTGCTCATTTTGCGGTAAAAGTCAAAAGGAAGTGACCAAGCTCATTGCCGGGCCTGCCGTTTATATTTGCGATGAGTGTATTCAACTTGTGCGGTGAGATCATCGAGGAGGAGTGCGAGCAGGATCGGGACGAGAATGAAAAAAGCCTGCTGCCCAAAGAGATTAACGCCAAGCTCGATGAGTATGTTATCGAGCAGGATGTTGCCAAGAAAGTCCTGTCTGTAGCTGTTTACAATCATTATAAACGGCTGGACTCACCGGTATCCTCTAACGGGGATGTGGAGCTGCAAAAAAGCAATATCCTTTTCATTGGGCCCACCGGGTGCGGCAAAACGCTTGCTGGCCCAGACATTGGCTCGATTTTTAAATGTGCCCTTTACCATTGCCGATGCCACGAGCCTTACCGAAGCCGGTTACGTTGGGGAGGATGTTGAGAATATCATCCTGTCCTTGCTTCAAAACGCCGACTACGATGTGGAAAAGGCCAAACGCGGCATCGTCTATATCGATGAAATCGATAAGATCGCCAGTAAATCAGATAATCCTTCCATCACCCGGGATGTTTCCGGTGAAGGCGTTCAGCAGGCGCTGTTAAAAATTATCGAAGGCACCACGGCAAGCGTTCCGCCCAAAGGGGGACGCAAACATCCCCAGCAGGATTTTCGTCAAAGTGGATACCTCCAATATTCTATTTATTTGCGGTGGAACGTTCAATGGCCTTGAACAGATCATTCAAAGGCGAAAAGGTGCCAGCGTGATGGGGTTCAGCGGCAACGTCATCGATCAGAAGGAAGCAAATATCGGTGAAACCCTGCTTAAAGGTCCGTCCGGAAGACCTGATTAAATTTGGCCTGATCCCCGAATTTTTAGGCCGCTTGCCGGTCATCGCCACGCTGGCTGAACTGGACAATTCGGCCCTGATTCGTATTTTGACGGAGCCGAAAAACGCACTGGTCAAACAATATAAAAAATTATTTGAAATGGAAGGAGTGAACCTGCGTTTTACCGATGACGCCTTGTCGGCCATTGCCGATGAAGCCATGAAACGAAAATCGGGCGCCAGAGGGTTGCGGTCTATTTTGGAAAAGTGTCTGATCAATATTATGTACGAAATTCCTTCCATAGATAATGTCAAGGAATGTGTGGTTAATAAAGAGGTCGTCTTAAACGATGAAGATCCGATTCTGCTATACGAGCAAACCAAAAAACAAGCATAGCCCCGATATCCCGGGGCCGGGCTCTCGATAGCTGTACATACCTAAAAAAACCAAAGGATATGAATAAAGGATGATAGGTTTTCCCAAGAAACCCGATCGGATCGATAGCGATTCGGATCTATTTGAACTTCCCCTGCTGCCGCTTAGGGACATTGTCGTTTTTCCCCATATGGTGGCGCCCTTATTTGTGGGGCGGGATAAGTCGGTTAAGGCCCTTACCAGCGCGATGAATCGGGATAAACGGATTTTTCTGGCCACCCAGACCGATGCAGGCATTGACAACCCCGAAGAAAAAGATATCAGCCGGATGGGGACCATCGGCAAGGTCCTTCAACTGCTTAAGCTTCCCGATGGTACCGTCAAGGCGCTGGTGGAAGGGATCGAAAGATCGCGTATCGTCAGGTTTTTACCGCATCTGGAGTATTTTCGCGTTGAACTTGAGCCAATCGAGGAATTGCCCTTGGTCGCGGCGGAAAAAGAGGCCCTGGTGCGAGGGGTCAAGAAAAGTTTTGAAACGTACGCTGAACTCAATAAAAATATCTCTAAGGATCTCGTCAAAAGTGTGCTGGCCATTAACGATCCCTCTCAGCTGGCCGATACCATCTCCGCCCATTTTTCATTCAAAATCGAGGACAAACAAAGATTGCTGGAAGCCGCAGATTTAAGCGATCGTTTGGCCACCCTGATGGAATTGATCAAGCTTGAGATCGATATTTTCAAGATGGATCAGCGTATCAAAACCCGGGTCAAAAAGCAGATGGAAAAGACCCAGAAAAGCTACTATCTCAACGAACAGATGCGAGCGATCAAAAAGGAGATGGGGGCGGAAGACGATGCACCGGACGATCTGAAAGAACTGGAAAAACAGATCGAAGCCAAAGAGATGTCTGAGGAGGCCAGGGAGAAAGTCAAACACGAATTTAAGAAATTGACCATGATGGCGCCCATGTCGGCCGAAGCGACCGTGGTGCGGGGTTACATCGACTGGTTAATCAGCCTGCCCTGGTTTGAAAAAGCCGAGGTCTATGGCGACCTTGAAAAAGCCGAGACCATTCTGGACGAAGACCATTACAGCCTCGAAAAACCCAAAGAACGGATTGTGGAATATCTGGCCGTGGAACTGCTGGTAAAAAAGGTTCGCGGCCCGATTCTTTGCTTTGTCGGCCCGCCGGGAGTTGGTAAAACCTCTCTGGCCCGATCCATTGCGCGGGCTACCGGCCGGAAATATATACGCCTCTCTTTGGGAGGTGTCCGGGATGAGGCCGAGATTCGTGGGCATCGCCGCACCTATATCGGTGCAATGCCCGGTAAGATCATTCAATCTTTGAAAAAAGCGGGCGTCAACAATCCGGTCTTCTGTCTGGATGAAGTTGACAAGATGAGCATGGACTTCAGGGGCGATCCTTCGGCGGCGCTCTTGGAAGTACTCGATCCCGAACAAAACTACGCATTTAACGATCACTACCTTGATGTGGATTATGATCTGTCCGACATCTTGTTTATCACGACGGCCAACACCTTGCCCGAAATTCCGTTACCCTTGCAGGATCGAATGGAAATCATTCGACTGCCCGGATACACGGAAAATGAAAAATACCATATCGCCGTCGGCTTTCTGCTGCCCAAGCAGATCGAAATGAACGGATTGAAAGACGTTGACATCTCTTTTTCCAAGAATGCCATTAAACTGTTGATTCAGCGTTACACACGGGAAGCGGGGGTTCGAAATCTCGAGCGTGAGATCGCTTCCGTTTGTCGAAAAATTGCCCGGAACGTGGTTAAGAAAAAAATAACCAAGCCGATTCTTATCTCAGCGACATCCATTAAAAAACATCTGGGTCCACCGCCGTTTCGATACGGCCAGGTCGAAGAAAACGATCAGGTGGGAATTGCCACCGGACTGGCCTGGACGCAAGTCGGTGGGGAACTGCTCTGCGCCGAGACGGTTGTCATGCCGGGTAAGGGGGTTCACACTGTTACCGGTAAACTGGGTGATGTCATGAAAGAATCGGCCCAGGCAGCCATCAGTTATGTTCGCTCCCGGGCCAATGAGCTGGGCATCGAGGAAAGATTTTATCGAAAATTTGATATTCATATTCATATTCCCGACGGGGCCACCCCGAAAGACGGACCCTTCCGCTGGTATTGCCATGTGCACCTCAATTGTTTCCGCACTGACCAAGACACCGGTGAGCCGATTTGTAGCCATGACCGGTGAAATTACCTTGCGGGGCCGGGTTTTGCCCATTGGCGGATTAAAAGAAAAATTTCTGGCCGCCCATAGGGGCGGTATTCATAAAGTGTTGATTCCCGAGGAGAATAAAAAAGATTTAAGAGATATTCCGGCCAACATCCAAAATCAGATGGAAATCGTACCGTCGCGCATATGGATGAAGTGCTGTCGCATTCCCTGGTTCCGGAGAAACGAACCACCGTTTTTAAGACCAGTGACGCATCCCTGTCCATGAGCTCTGATTCTGTTAGTTAGTCCCCGGTCAGTTAGTTTCAGGGATGACTCAAATTCAGCTTGACAAGCGGCAATGCAACTGGTAGCCAGAGAACGCTTTGAGAAACATCGCCAAGGCGGTCAGGAAAACCGTGGGCGGGTAGCTCAGTTGGGAGAGCGCCGGCCTTACAAGCCGGAGGTCACAGGTTCAAGCCCTGTTCCGCCTACCAGTCCGAACGAAGGATGGGCTGGAGAAATGATAAGAAATAGGACAGAGCGTCCCGCTGAACAGAGCGGGAAGGTCACAGGTTCAAGCCCTGTTCCGCCTACCAGTCCGAACGAAGGATGGGCTGGAGAAATGATAAGAAATAGGACAGAGCGTCCCGCTGAACAGAGCGGGAAGGTCACAGGTTCAAGCCCTGTTCCGCCTACCAGTCAGGATACGTTGGATTCCGGACTGTAAAACAGAAAAATTTGAGAATTTGGGGGCGTAGTTCAGTTCTGGTTAGAACGTCCCGTCAGTCCTGACGGGAAGGTCGCTTGATGCTGACTACCGACTAATTGTTTTATCCGTAGATTAGTTAATAAATTTTGGGGGCGTAGTTCAGTTCTGGTTAGAACGCCGGCCTGTCAAGCCGGAGGTCGCGAGTTCAAGTCTCGTCGTCCCCGCCATTATAAAAGGCCTGCTGCGAATCATTTCGTGGCAGGCCTTTTTTCATGATGCGTCATTACACTTACATTCTCCAGAGCCAAAAAGACGGCAGTTACTATGTCGGGTCAACACAAGATTTACGCATCCGCGTTGAGCGCCATAACCAGGGTCGTTCAAAATATACGAAACGAAAACGCCCGTGGGATTTGATATACTCAGAAGCCCACGCAAGTCGATCCGAAGCTGTTAGGCGTGAAAATAAAATAAAAAGCCGCAAAAGCCGAAATTATATCGAGACACTGGTTAGAACGTCCCGTCAGTCTTGACGGGAAGGTCGCGAGTTCAAGTCTCGTCGTCCCCGCCATTTATATAAAGGCCTGTTACGATTAACCTCGTGACAGGCCTTTATTGTTTTTGTTGATCTCATTCTTCCACAATTCAACCAAATCATCTCTTACACTCCATGGATCATGTTTAAACGTCTGGTTCTTGGTTGACAGGTCTCACCGGTTGGGATTGTATAGCAGGTGTGAAATTGGGGATAGCATGATCGATATTGTCTCGCCGGTCCCGATGTGTCGGATTCGCAATTACCCAAAAATGCCGGAAAGCATTCATTTTGAAGCCTATTGCCACTATGGGGACCCTCCAAATAAACAAGGTGGTGACTGATGATTCCAAGAAATGCATCTATTTATCGAGTATTGGCAGGGATTTTTATCATATTTATAATCCCAGCTTCCCTTTGGGCGGCACCGGTACGGCGGCCGGTAATGCTTCGCCAGATTAGGGGGACGGGTACCGCTTGGTTTGCATCACCCATGGTTCACCATTTAGGCAGCGGTTCACGTAAGATTATCGGTACATTTTACAATATCATCGTTTGGGACGGTAACGGCAATGAACTGGACCGGATTAATCTTGGTTCACGTGTTTATGCCCCGGCGGTGGTGGCCGACCTGGAGGGCGATGGCGTATATGAGATCGTCGCAGGTAGTGGGGACGAGGTTGTTGCTTACGAGTGGCGTGGTAATCGACTGGTGGCTAAAAACGGATGGCCCGCCAGTGTTTGTTCGGCCGGCCAGTGTCCTGAAGTGCGCGGCATGGCTGCCGGTGATCTTGATGGCAACGGTTCCATAGAGATCGTCGCCACGACGACGCAAACTGACTCGGAGGGCGCCCAGGTTTTCGTTTTTAGCCATAGCGGCAACCATTATCAACCTTCAGGTTTGGGTTATCAGGCCTGGCCGCGGTACAATACCGCTACTGGACCAGGTAACGATGCCACAGTAAACGGTCCCGGTAATCATGGTTATGGCTGCTATGGGTTAAATGTGGGTATCGGTAACCTGGACGATGATTCTCAGCTGGAGATTGTGGTCACTTTTGATAACCACCAGATTAATGTCTTCCAGCATACTGGGGTCAGCATGCTATCCTCCCCTTATTATACCAATCGGCATTCTTCTTATTCGGGGAATCGGTTGAATTGGGGTCAGTTCATTCGCTGGTTTAATGCTGGGGTCGAGCATAATCACTACCATTTACATAGTGGCGCTTGGCCGCATCCCAGAAGTCAAAAATGGATGCAATGGACAGCTTCTCCACCGTCGGTGGCGGATCTCAATCGGGACGGAAGAAATGAGGTGGTGGGCGTTGCCAATGTGGAAAAAGATGTGCCTTATGACACCAAGCACCATTCGATTATGGTTTTGGAGGGCGGCTATGGCAATGGTGATCGTTCCGCGCGGCGATTGCCTGGATGGGAAAGCTTGCCATCATCAGGGTATCCCCTTAACCGGGGCAACCGCAGTTGGTATCCCCCTCGAAACCCACCGGCGCCAACCGTTGTAAATATTCGCGGTGATGCGCGACCGGAAATTTTGTACGCCGCACACGACGGTTACATCTATTGCACCTCGGCCACAGCCGGATTGTTATGGCGGCGAAATATCCGCCATGGTCGAGCGATAATGTACGCATCGGAGATCTCCGTGGCCGATCTTAACCGGGATAATGCGCCTGAATTGATTCTTTGTACCTATGGTGACCCGAATAACATTAAGCCGGGTCAACCCCATGGGTATCTTATGATTCTTAACGCGAATGGTAATGTGCTCTATGATATTCAGCTACCGGAACAGGGGACAAATGGTAATGGCAAGGGGGCGCCTGCCGCTCCCACCATCATGGACGCTAACGGGAATGGTAACCTGGAAATTCTTGTGCAGACGTTTGGGGCCGGATTATTTATTTACACCGTTCCTGGATCCGCATCGAATCAGCTTTTATGGCCAACGGCCCGGGGGAATTATCTTCGCGACGGGCGTGCACCTCGGCGGGGTGTGGTTGCGCCGATTATAAACCTCCTTCTGGATGACTGACAATCATCCACGGGGATTTCTTCGATTGTTAGAATGGGGATGGTTTGGTGCAAGGCTGGGCCTTTTTATACTCAGACCCTGTAGCTTCGTAAAAAAACGGGTTTTTCCCGATTCAGTCGATCCGTCGCCCGGACTCTTCAAGAATTTTTTGGACGAGGTCGTATGAAGGCTCGGTGTCGGAAATACTGTTTTTTAGTTTTTCGGCGTAGGATTGTATCGTTTCTAATGCATCGTTCTGGATCTGAATAATCGACTCAAACTCCTTTTGGGAACCAAAAAGATGATCCAGTCGTCTACCCAGGTTTTTCATCAATTGATCAATCGTACCATCGGACAGATTGTCCTGGTTTTTCAGTAGCTCCAGCAATTCTGAATGAATATTCTTGTAAATCTGCAGATTGAGCGTTGAATCGATAAAAGATCGGTATTCAAGAATGCGAGAGATTTTTTCATTCAAGGCTTCGATTTTAAATGGCTTGGTTATATAATCAAAGGCACCGATCTTCATCGCTTCGATGGCAGTCTCAATCGTAGCAAAACCTGTCATTATAATGACTTCCGTAGAGGATGAGTGGCTTTTGATATATTTTAGCAAACGAATGCCATTATCCACGTTGGTTGTGGCATCCGGCATATTTTTATCTGTGATAACAATATCATACTGAGTTTCCGTCATTTTTTTAACGGCAGAATCATAATCTTTGGCCACATCTCCGACGTACCCGTATTTTGATAACATTTTCGAAATCCAAGTACGGATAGACTCTTCATCATCAACGACCAGTATTTTTACATCCATTTTCGAGACCCCTGTAAGAAACGGTTTTTTTATATTGTAATTCTTATTGCGAAAAAAAGACAACCTTGTCAAGTTTTTCTCCAATGACACGGCCAATATTAATCGATTTTCTCAAAATCGAATAGATAATGCGTGAATTAGATGCGCCTTTAACGCTGCTGGCGTTACGTTCAGTTGGATAAAAACGTCCCAGATATTAATCACGTACCCACTGTAATTCGGAAAATGTGCACTTATATACCATATATTGTAGTTTTAATATCGTGTTGACACAAGTGCTGTTTTATTTTAATGTGTCGCAGATACAAGGTGCCAAATGGCTTAATAGGGAATCCCGTGAAAATCGGGAGTGGTCCCGCCGCTGTCATCGGGGACGAAAGCTATATTCAGCCACTGTTTCGGTTCAAGCGAAACGGGAAGGCGTAGCGAGTAGGGTGATCCGAGAACCAGAAGACCTGCCTTGAATAAAAAAGGTCAAATTCTCTGCGTGGAAACGGGGATTGTGGCTAACGACAAGGGTTAAGATAAGCTGGGTGAGGCCCTTCGTGCAATGATATGCGCGAAGGGCTTTTTTATTTGGCTCTTTCCCGAGCCGGTAAAATGGGCTGCCGGGAACGGAGAAAGCCGCTTTCTTGAACCCAGCGTTTTTATTCACTCGTGAGCGAACGGGATCAGGTTTGATCTCAACCCATAATTATTTTGAGAGAGGGGGACGAATGCCCGTTAAAATGTTAATTGACAATGACCCAGCAGGCGGTTTGGTCCGGAAACCCTGTAAACCCACCTTACCGAACCGCCTTTTTCCTCGGTTCAAAGGATTGAATAAGGGGTATATCCAGGTATATACTGGTGATGGAAAAGGTAAAAGCACTGCCGCTTTTGGCCTGACTTTACGAGCGATCGGCAATGGGGCAAGGGTGTTTATTGGTCAATTCCTGAAAAATGGGGATTATGGTGAGATTAAAGCGTTGCGAATTTTTGCCGAATCCGTTCTTGTGGAGCAATACGGAACCGGTGAATTTGTAGACGAACAAATGACATCAGCGGACGATAGGGCTTGCCGAAATGGTATCAAAAGCATAAAGAAAATTTTGATATCAGGTCGTTATGATCTCGTTATTTTAGATGAAATCAACATAGCGGTATGCTGCGGTTTGCTGTCCATGGAGGAACTTATGGGAATCATCAGCCTGAAGCCGGATAATATGGAATTGGTTTTCACTGGACGATATGCCCTTCCAGAGGTCGTTGCGATCGCCGATTTGGTCACGGAAATGAAAGAGGTCAAGCATTACTATCATGACGGCGTGATCGCGCGGGTGGGTATTGAAAAATAGGTTTTTCCGCCATGGACATGGACATGGACATGGACAAGACAAGTATAATCGACTTAGAAACCATCATCTACTGGATTCCAGATAAGCACGCCTGCTTACTATGGGCAGGGCCGGAGGTTCGGCAATTATGAAACCATTAATGGAGATACTATGAAAGTTTTAATCATCGGCGGCAAGGGTACCATTGGCCAAACGGTAAGCACCCATTTTGCAAAAAAGCATGATATTTTGATTGGGGGGAGAAATTCCGGTGATACGTTAGTCGATATCGCGGATAGTCAGTCGATTAAAACCATGTTTGCATCCGTCGGAAACATCGATGCGGTGGTCTGCATTGCCGGGGAGGCCAAATGGGCGGCATTTGACACGATGACCGAGGAAGATTTTTACATCGGTTTGAAGAGTAAGTTAATGGGCCAGGTGAATCTCGTGAGAATCGGACACCCTTATTTAAATAAAGGGGGGTCTTTTACGCTCACCACGGGAATTCTGGCAGATCATCCGGTGGAATTAACCGCGAGTGCGGCGATGGTGAACGGGGGCATTCACAGTTTCGTAAAAGCCGTGGCTCTGGAATTAAAAAATGAAATCAGAATCAATGTTGTCTCTTCAGGTTTGGTCGAAGATGCCATCGACAAATACGAGGCTTATTTTCCCGGCCATAACCCCATACCCATGCATAAAGTGATCAACGGCTATGTAAAAAGCGTTGAGGGCAAAGGGTCTGGTGAAATAATCCGAATGTATGATAATTGTTGAGCTGTTTAAACCCTTTAAGCATGAAAGGGAAAAGATGCCTGAAACACCATTACTGCCGTTGACAGACTATCAAAAATGGCCCGAAGCGGAGATGAAAAGCCGCGCCGCAACCTTTTATGCAGAGATGAAACGGCGGCGAACCGTGCGAGAATTTTCAAATGAGCCGGTTGACCGAACGATCATTGAAGATTGTTTGCGAACGGCCGGTACTGCACCAAGTGGCGCGAACCAGCAACCGTGGCAGTTTATCGCTGTATCCGATCCTGAAGTCAAAAGAGTTATCCGTGAAGCGGCGGAAGAAATTGAGGCGGATTTTTACCATAAGGAAGCCACCCAAACATGGAGAAATGCGCTAAAAAAATTAAAAACCGGCCCGAAGAAGCCCTTTCTGGAGACGGCGCCATACCTAATCGCCATTTTTTCAGAATTGTATGGTGTTTCTGTCGACAATGAAAAGATAAAACACTACTACGTGAATGAATCTGTTGGCATTTCAACCGGGATGCTCATTTCTGCCTTACACCATGCCGGTTTGGCGACCCTGACATACACACCGGCGAACATGCGCTTTCTGAATAAAATATTATCAAGGCCGTCCAATGAAAAGCCCTTTATGATCCTGGTTGTCGGCTATCCATCAAAAGATGTGCGTGTGCCGGTCATTGAAAAAAAACCATTGGAAGATTTTTCTGCATTTATATAAAATTGAGACATGAATGGAGGATTTAAATGAAACCCAAGACCAGGGACAATGTTTATAAGGCGTTTATCGGGGAGGCAAAAGCGTTTTTTCGATTGCTGGCCTACGCTGAAAAAGCAGATGAAGAAGACGTTCCTCAGGTAGCACTGCTTTTTCGTGCAATTGCCGAGGGGGAGCGTGTGCATGCCTCCCGCCACATGAACCTGGCACGCGATTTAATTGTAAAAGATACAGACACGAATTTGGAGAACTCATTCCAACGGGAAAAATCCATTAGCGAGAACGAATACCCCGACTTTTTAAAGGAAGCGCAAGACGAAGGAGAGACGGAGGCCGCCCTGGTTTTCGGGCACGCCAGGGACGCCGAGGGCTACCATGCTAAATTATATGAACGGGCCATCTACCATTTGATTCGAAAGGAAGTTAAGGCGTATCATGTCTGTCAGGTCTGTGGATATGTGACCGATAAGAAAATCCCCCGTAAATGCCCGGTTTGCGGAGCACCCAAAGAAAAATTTAAAACAGTCGGCGGTGAATAGTCAAATGGATGGCCGGACGTTTAAAGCCTTTTTATAACGATTTCGAAGAAATGGTTTTGCATGTAAAAGGTTGCGATTGCCCGCATGATTGATGGCTTCGTTAAAGGCATGGGTGCATATCCCGATGCTGGCCCAACCTAGATTGTACTTGCCGCCGTCGGCGACATAGCGCCCATCCCCAAAAGGGGTAAGGGCCATCTCGGAGTTGTAGCGATCTGCACCGTGTGCTTTCTCCGATAGCCCAAAGGCGAAAATGTTATTCTCTTTAACGAATGTAAGAAGATCATCATACCAAACCTGATCGAATTAGTCTTGTTTCCCTGCTTCTTGCCTTTACCTTTTTCTATTTGTCAACATGGTGAAAGAAGTCAAAGCCTGGTGTTCCGCAAATCTATCTGGAACTTTTGCTCAATTTAGGATAGATATTGATACTACTGCTTAATTCCACCGTTTTCCGACAGCGTCGATCCAGTGCCGAGGCGTTGCTCAAAACTGATGTGGTTTAAACATAGAAACAGGGGCTAACATTCAGGTAGACAATTGAATTGACATGACCACTCAGGCCAAGCTCGATCAACATTTTAAACGGAACGTCTTTGGGATATCCGCCGTTGAATTTTTTTGGGGCCTGGGCCTGCCGGTGGTGATTGAATCGACATTTTTACAACTGTTTCTTAAAAACATGGGCGCCTCGAGTCTGTCCATCGGCTTGATCCCATTTTTCTTTTTTATTGGTATGTCTGTTTTTGCTGTTATTTCCTGCTATCTCACCGAAAATATGGTTCTGAAGCGATTGGCCGTGATTATACTGCATGTGATATCAGGCCTCATGATGGTTGTAATCGGGCTCAGCTTACTTTTACTGGATAAAACGACCCATTTTCTAGTCATATTTTTTGGCTGCTACGCCGTATTTTCCATTCTGATCGGTATGACTTTGCCGGTGTGGTTGAATTTTCTCGTCAAAATTTTTTCCGAGGAACGATCAGTTTCCGCGCTGGCAACCATGTTGATAGCTCAAAATACCGCCAAGCTCATCGCCAGCATTTATATTGTTCACTTTGTCGGCCGGTATGCATTTTCACCCCGACATTCCGCCGGTATTTTTATCGTTGTCGGCCTGCTGTTTGCTTTGGGCGCCTTGTTTTTTTTTATGACCAGGGAGATTCCCCAGGACCGGTTGCCCTTAATGGACAAAAGGCCGGCCCTTATTGGATATGTCCGTGAATCCATGCTGTTTGTCTGGAAGGATAAAAATTTTCTGAAGTTTTTAGCAGGGGACGTCGATCTATACGTCATCATCACGGTCATTTCCTTTTACGCCAATTACGCCACGGACTATTGCGCTGTATCTCCGGCATTGGCAGCGGGCGCTTTTGTCGGCGCCATTTATATCGGCGCCATCTGCGCCAATATTTTGTTGGGTCCGCTGGGGTTCTTCACCTTAAAAGGTAAGTATGTATTTGAAAAAACGGCAGCGGTTATGGCCATAGGCCTGCTTATTTTATTTAATGTTAGCTGGGGTTTTTTGCTGGCCAGCTTTTTTCTGGGTGTCGCCAGGGGAACCCGCATGCTGGTTTACGCGCCGGCAGTAAAGAAGCTATCCGGACAGGTGGACTCTACCCGTTATTTTGCAGTCGCACCGATTTTTACCCTACCGTTTTCGGCTTTATTACCCTTGGTCTGCGGAAAATTTCTGGATAATTTTCAAGACCTCGGGGCAAAATCGTATTTCATCGTGTTTGTGGTGGCATTTGTACTCATTATCGGCTCCCTGTGGTTCATTTTGAAAACAGATTTTGCCATCGAGCGGGAACCGGAATCGATACCAGCCAATCTTTTTTAATTTAATTCCCGGCAGGTCACCCTATGGATCAAACCGAATTACCCCAAGGCCGATTCGCTACCCGTTTACATCTTACCTGGATTTTAACTCAGCTACTTCATTGGCCGGTGGCCGTGATTGTTATTGTGGGTATCATAACGGTCGCGTTCGGTTGGCATCTTCCCAAGTTGAGTTTTCAGACCTCAATTTACGATATGGTTGTAGAGGGTTTACCCGCTACCGCAAGTTACAATACGTTTAAGAAAAACTTTGGCTCCGATGAGATTATCCGGGTTGTGATCCGAACCCGGCACGTCTTTGATCCGGATATTTTTAATCACATCACCCGTTTTTCCCAAGACGTGGAGAAAATTCCCGGAATCAGGCGTATTATCAGTTTGCCTTCTATAAAAGAAAGCGTTGATATTTCAGATTCTTGGCCACTAGATAAATTCGCTAAGACGATTGCCCCGGTAGATCTTTTTGATAAAAACCTCATCTCTGCCGATGCCCGCGCCACCGTGATAACACTGATCCTGAAAAAAGATGCCGATAATGAACAGGTAATCGAATCCATCCAAGAAATTATCAGCAAGGCCCCGAATGATCTATCTATCTACCAAATAGGCATGCCACTGGTCACGCGAGCCCTGGCCGAATATTCCAAGAGAGACTTTCTACGACTCCCCTTCATAACATTACTGCTCATCACTATTATACTCTGGGTCCTTTTTCGACGCGTAATCGGCCTGGTACCACCCTTAGCCTGCATCCTTGTGTCCCTGGTATGGACATTTGGATTTATGGCATGGATGCGAATCCCTTTATCCATGATCACGATGATCGTTCCTGTTTTCCTGATCGCGGTGGGTACCGCCTATTCCATGCATATCATGGCGGCCTATCTGGTCCGTATTAAACAGATCCCTTCCCGTCGCCAGGCAGCGGCGGCCACGCTTGTGGATACTGCGATACCTAGCATCCTGGCCGTTATGGCCACCGTGGTCGGGCTTAGTTCTTTGTGGGTGAATCACATCACAGCCATCCACGAGTTTGCTCTATTTACCATTTTCGGAATGGGCAGTCTGCTGGTTATTTTATTGACCCTTTTTCCGGCCCTGCTTGTATTGATCCCGTCACCACCAAACCCGTCGCGAATAAACCGTCATCAGTGGGTTAATCGATTTCTGGAACAAATTATCGTATTGACCTTAAAACATCGACGTCTCATTTTAGTTGCTACCGGTATAATAACCCTCTTTTGTGTCGCGGGTTTGGGAATGATTCGAGTGGAAACCAACCCAATGACCTTTTTCAGAAAAAATACGACCATCAGCCACCATTTCCACGATATTTATCAGGATCTATCCGGCAGTTTTCCGGTTCATGTTGTCCTGGAGGCCGGGAAGAATGATTATTTTGAAAATCCGACACATGTTGCGGCCCTCAATCAACTTCAGCAGTATCTTGAAAAATTGCCTGGTGTAGACAAGGCGGTCTCTTTCGCCGACTATGTCAAATTGGTCAATTATGCCTCAAACCAATATGATCCCGCCTTTTACAGCCTTCCCGAAAAGGCATTTGAAATGCGGCTGATCATTAATAATTATAAATCGTTGTTTGGTAAAGATATGCTCGACCGTTTTATGGATCCTACTTTTTCCAAAACAAATATTTTGCTTTACACCCATCTTTCAAGCTCACGGGAATTTCTTCGACTTCGGGAAACGATCATTTCGCATACAAATTTAAACATGCCGAAAGCGCTGAAACCGGAAAAGCTTAAAATGGATATCACGGGTTTCGGCATGGTGGTGGCGGCCAGCAGCCATCTTCTTACCACCAGTCAAATTAAAAGCTTAGCCATCGCCCTGGTCGTTATATTGTTGATCATGTGGCTGCTTTTTTTGTCGGCAAAGGTAGGGCTGATTGCTTTGATTCCAAATATTTTCCCCATCATGGTCAATTTTGGTGTGATGGGCTGGTTCAGGATCCCCCTATCCATGGAAACCAGTCTGATCGCTAGTATCGCCATTGGATTGGCCGTGGATGATACCATCTACTACCTTTTTCGATACAATCGCGAGTTTAAAAAGGATCTCGACAAGGATCGGGCTTTAAGCGATACCCTTCGGCATATCGGCCGGCCGATTTTGTATACCACGCTTGCCATCGGTATCGGATTTTCCGTATTGATGTTATCCCATTTCAAACCCACCGCGATTTTCGGGCTGTTGATGGTCATCACCATGTTGGCAGCCTTGGTCGGCGATTTGATAATTCTACCCGCCTTGATGCTTCACGTGGAGCTTGTCACCGCCTGGGATCTGTTGAAACTGATGCCGGCCCTTAGCGGTATCACGGCCGAAACGGCCCACCAACTGAACGAGCCCTTGAATGTTATTAAAATGGGCGGTGATTATTTGAAATTGATGACCCAACAAAAGAAAAGGATTGGAGATGAGGAGCTGCTTCAAGTATCCGATGAAATCTGTCTCCAGGTTGACAGAGCCACCGACATTGTCCGCCGATTGACAGCGTCTGGAGAACAACCGGGGTTTGCCAGGGAAAATGTAAACCTTAATCAATCGGTTTCTGAGGCCTTGGCCGCGGTCGACAACCAACTTCGAGTGGATAATATCTCGGTCGACTTCTTTAAAGATGACGCACTTCCAGCGGTTATGGCTAATGTCACCCGAGTGGGAGAAGTGCTGAACCATCTTTTAATCAACGCCCGTGATGCCATCGTCGCCGACTTTAAAAACACATCTGGAAAAATTACCGTCCGTTCCTACCGGGATAAGGACCGCGTCGTAATAACAATCACAGATACAGGTGTCGGTATCCCCGCCCACATTGGGAATAGAATATTTGAACCCTTTTTTACCACCAAGGCTTCTGGAAAAGGCAGGGGCCTCGGCCTGACAATTTGCCGCCAGATCGTCAAAGGTTTTGATGGCCATCTGGATGTGTTCGAAGCAAAGGGGAGCGGCACCATCGCCAAATTGACATTTCCGATTCACTTTATATCGGAAATAGTGTAAATTCCAAGTAGATCGTGTTTCAAGACAGCCAATGCGCATGACCGTGTTTTTATAATTTTGACAATTCAATATCTTAGCACAAACCTTCACACATACCGAACAGAACATGGAAGAGATCCTAATCATTGACGATGAGAAACCAACCCTTGCCATGTTTCGCCTTTTGTTGGGCGCCTACGGGTACAATGTCCTAACCGCGGAAAATGGACAGTCCGGGATCGACATCTTTAAAGAAAAAAAACCCGGCATTGTCTTTACAGACATTAAAATGCCCGGAATGGACGGGCTGACCGTTTTAAAAACACTCAAAGCCATTGATCCGACAGTCCAAGTGATTGTGATGACCGGTCATGGCGACAAAGCCCTGGCAGAACAGGCGCTTGATCTGGCCGCGACAACACTGCTTCACAAACCGATTCAACGAAATTTGCTTGATATAGCCCTTAAGCAGGCAATAAATCGAATGGCTTCTAAATAATGCCCCAAGTAGCGGGACTAATTATTAGGTAAGGAGTGCGATAATGGGTTTAACCCTTTACTGGCTGCACTGCGGTGGGTGTGGTGGTGATACGTGGTCTTTGTTCAACGTGGCCACACCAAATATCGTCGAGCTGTTCGAAACGTTGCAAATTGAACTGTTATGGCACCCTTCGATATCCACTATGAACGGAATGGATCACAAACAACTGCTGGCGGATTTGAAAAAAGACCGGCAAAAGCTGGATTTACTCTGCATTGAAGGGGCTATTATCCGAGGTCCCAGGGGGACCGGCCTGTACGATATGGCATCCGATCAGCCGAAAAAAGACCTTGTCGCAACCTTGGCAAGGAAGGCACGCTATGTTTTAGCCGTTGGGACCTGCGCCAGCTTCGGAGGATTCGGGGCCGATGAAGAAACTGAAGCCACCGGAATGCAATACTGCAAATGGGAAAAGGGCGGGTTCATGGGCGCAACTTTTTTAACCCAAAGCGGCCTGCCGGTCATCAATCTGCCGGGGTGCCCCTGTCACCCCGATATTTTAACCGGGACTCTATCCATTCTCGCATCGGGCGGTACTTTGGACCTGACCGAACATCAGACACCGGTGGAATGGTACAACTTAATGGTCCATCAAGGGTGTACCCGCAATGAGTATCATGAATATCGGGTTGAAGATAAAGGGTTCGGCGAAAAGGGATGCATGTTTTTCCATATGGGGTGTCACGGTCCGCTCGCCCATGGACCATGCAACAAACTATTGTGGAATAACCGCTCATCCAAGACACGGGCGGGTGTTCCCTGCTTTGGATGCACACGGCCGGATTTTCCCCAAACCTATCCGTTTTTCAAAACCCGGAATATCGAAGGAATCCCTCTGGAACTGCCGGAGGGTATAAACCGTGCGCATTATATGGCCTACAAAGGGATGGCCGCTGCCGCCGCACCCCAACGATTAAAAACACGGAAAACCGGTATATAAGGCCGGTGTGCAGGAAAGACCTATGAGCAAAATAAAGACAATACTGCCCTTAAACCGGGTGGAAGGCGACCTGGAAATTCACTTGGAATTGGAAAACGGAACCGTCATTGATGCCCAGAGTGCCGGAACCATGTACCGGGGTTTTGAGAACCTGATGATAGGCCGGGCCGCCTTGGACGGACTTGTCATCACCCCCCGCATATGCGGTATTTGCACGACATCGCATTTGAACGCAGCCGTCAAGGCGTTGGATATGTTATATGACGTCATGATTCCAGCCAATGCGAAGCGTATACGCCTAACGACCCTTTTAGTGGAACAACTGCAGAATGACTTTCGACACGCGGCGTTACTTTTCATGCCTGATTTTACGACTGTGGCCCATAAAAACCATCCCCTGTATGAAGAGGCGGTGAAGCGCTATTCGCCCCTGAAAGGGTCTTCGGTACTTGCCGCGATTCGTGAAACCCGGAATATCTTAGAAATTGTTTCCATTTTAGGGGGACAATGGCCCCATTCCTCCTTCATGGTGCCTGGCGGAGTCGTATCCATGCCCAGTGCCAGCGATGTGATTCAATCGACTTATTTATTGAAAAATTTTCGAAAATGGTACGAGCAAGAGGTTTTGGGTTGCTCGTTGGACCGATGGGCGGCAGTAAAAAGCAAATCAAATTTATTGGCATGGCTGGATGAAGCAGCGTCACATCAAGAAAGCGAACTCGGCTTTTTTATCCGCTTCGCCACTGCAGCCGGCTTTGAAAAAATCGGCGCCGGATGTGGAAATTATCTCAGCTTCGGTATCTCGGATCTTCCCCCTGAAATCAGCGGTGAAAACGATGATGAAATCTCGCCTTTAGCGGCGTCGGGTTTTTATACCGATGGTAAGATTCATCCGTTGAACCAAAAATTAATCACCGAAGATACGTCTCACTCCTGGTTTGCCGGTATTGAAAAAGGGCGGCATCCTTTTGAGGGCGAAACGATTCCCTATGCAACGGGAAGCGAAGACCGTCGCTACTCTTGGGCCAAGGCACCGAGGTATGACGGAATGCCTGCTGAAACCGGCCCTCTGGCCGAAATGCTTGTCGCCTCTCATCCATTGTTTACCGATCTTATTAACCTGGATGGCCCGAGCGTTTTTAACCGGGAACTAGCGCGGCTGGTTCGTTCGGCGCAGATTATTCCCATCTTGGAGCGCTGCCTGGAAGAAATGGCTAAAAAAGCGGATAGTGTTTATCAGAATCACGGTGACATGGTCGCAACCCGAGGATTCGGTCTGATTGAGGCACCCAGAGGGGCATTGGGGCATTGGGTGATCATCCAAAACGATCATATCTTATCCTATCAGGTGATCACGCCTACCGCTTGGAACGCATCGCCCCGGGATTCGGACGGCATTCGTGGCCCCTGGGAAGAGGCCCTGGTAGGAACCCAAATCGAAGACCCCGATAATCCTGTGGAAGCTTATCATATCATTCGTTCATTCGATCCCTGCCAGGTTTGTGCGGTTCATACGATTGAGATGGATAGGCGCTAACGGCCTTTTCCGGTCTAAACAAAAAACAAGTTTACTTTTTTATCAAAAAACAGGTCATCCGTTTAAGGCGAGTTTATCATGGAGAAACGTGCACCGGTTTTTTCCACCCATTATCGTGACGCGATAATTAATGAAAATATCTATCAGACCCTGGGCGAGGAAAATACCCTACTCAGAAAGGAAATTAGAGAATCTCGCAAAGCGGCTGAAATCACCGCCAACCTCGTAGTAAAGCAGTTTGAACAAACTGAAAAGATTTTGCGTCGCTTCCAGATCGCCAATGCCCAGCGCAAAGCCGTTCTAGACTCCGCCGCACAGATATCGATTATTGCAGCCAATAAAGAAGGCGTCATCACTGTATTCAATAAAGGGGCCGTCAATCTACTCGGATATTCAGCCAAAGAAGTGATTGGAAATCACACGCCACTGATATTCCACGATGAATCGGAACTATCCCTTCGATGTAAAAACCTGAGTATTGAAACCGGCCAAAAAGTTGATGGACTTGACATATTTTTTATCCTTGCCGATCAGGAAACGTCCAGCCAGATCCAATGGATTTACATCCGCAAAGACGGCAGCCGGTTTCCGGTTAGCATGTCGATCAATTCGTTGCGCGACCCGGAAGGTGATTTGGGGGGTTTTCTTTGTATTGCCACGAACGTGGCCGAGCAGGAGCGTTCCCAAAAAGCCTTGAAGGAAAGTGAGCGTAAACACCGTCTTCTGGTCAGAAATCTGCCCAATATCGTTTACCGGGGAGACCTGAATGGGACCATTGACTTTTTCGACAACAAAATCGAGACGCTGACGGGCTACAATCGGGATGAATTTTCTTCGGGTCGAATTACGTGGTTCGATCTGGTACACAAAGATGACCTCGAAGAAGCCCGGCGGGTTTTCATCAACGCCCTGAAAACAGACCATTCATATATACGGGAGTATCGATTTAAATCGAAAAACGGCGATGTTGTCTGGGTCCAGGAAGGTGGTCAGATCATTTTCGGAGAAGATGGCGAGGTTGAATTCGTAACCGGAGCATTTTTAGACATTACCAATCGAAAGCTGGCTGAAAAGGCTTTGTCCGAATCGGAGCGAAAATATCGTTCTCTATTCGATAGCGGCCCCAACCCGATCTTCGTGCTCGATCAAAAAAACAATGAAATTTTGGACGCCAATCCCAGCGCCGAAGAAACCTACGGATACGCCAAGTCCGATTTACTCGGACAACCTTTTTCCATGCTGGGCTCTTTTGGATACGAGGATTTGGTCTCACAACTTCCCGATAACGAACTTCAAACATCGGCATGTGTTATTAGTCAAAAAGTAAGGCATTTCAAAAAAGGCCGCCGGCCCTTTTACGTTAGAATAACGGCGTGTAAAACCGGATACAAGGAAAGAAAGGCAATTATCCTTGCCGTTACCGACATTACTGAAGTGATTGAAAAAGACGCTCAGCTAATTCAAGCCAGTAAAATGTCGACCTTGGGCGAAATGTCCGCCGGTATGGCCCATGAACTCAACCAACCTTTGAATGCCATAAAGATGGGAAATGAATACCTGAAGATGATGGTAGAGAAAAACCGTGAAATTCCAAAACACCATCTCAAACAAGTGGCCGATGAAGTCAGCGCACAGGTAGATCGGGCTACTAAAATCATCGACAGCCTGAGAGAGTTCGGACGAAAACAGGACTATGATAAAGAGAAAGTCAATATTAACGTACCCATATTGGGCGTGCTGGGGATAATCGGTCGACAACTACAACTCCAGAATATTGATGTTCGTCTTAACTTAGAGAAGGACTTACCGTTTATTTGGGCCCAAACAAACCGCCTTGAACAGGTCTTTTTCAACCTGATTACCAACGCCAGGGATGCGATCAGACAGATGCGTGAAATCAATCACCAAGTATCCCGGCATACAATTACGATCCACTCCTTTTGTGAAGAAGAACGGGTTGTGGTGACGGTCTCGGATACAGGCATAGGAATTCGCGATGGTGAAAAAGAGAAAATTTTTGAACCGTTTTTCACGAACAAGCCCACCAATGACGGAATGGGCCTGGGCCTTTCGATTACTTATGGGATTATAAAAGAGTATAACGGGAAAATTGAAGTTAAGAGTAATCTCAATCGAGGTGCAACATTTATACAAAGTTATCCGGCAATTCTAAGCGACCATGATGACGATGTTAAAGCCTGAAGATTGCCCTTATATTTCAAAATAAGGTCGCTTCTTTCGAGCGATAAAGGAAAACCGATGGATGAATCCTGTGACGCCGGAGATAATCCAAGTTATGTAGACCTTGTTCAGCGGGTAAACGAGCTTGAAGTTATGGTGGCCCGGCATCAGCGCACCGAGGCCAAATTACTGCACGATGGGAGAAATTTTCGAAAGCTGGCCGAGATGCTTCCCGAAGCAGTATTTGAATCCGACACAGATGCCAACCTGACCTATTTAAACCAAAACGGTCTTCACCAACTTGGCTATCCAGGTTCAAAAACCGTTCAACAACTATCTGTTTTCGATCTTATAATCACTGCAGACCAACCTCAGGCCCGGGAACATTTTGCCCGCGTTATTTCAGACAGAGAAACCAGCTGCCACACCTATGCCGCCATTCGAAAAAATGGCGACACCTTTCCGACGCTGTTTCTCTGCACACCACTACAAGAAAAAGATATCATTATCGGTGTTCGCGGATTTATTCGGGATGTTTCCACTTGCCGTGAAGCCAGGCAAGCCTTGGCGATAAGTCATGATGAACTCGAGCAAAAGGCCATCAAATTAGAGGAAGCAAACCTTGCCTTGAGCGTCTTGTTAAAGCAACATGAAAAAAACAAAAATGATTTGGCCGAAGATGTTCTGGAAAATGTGGAATCCCTGATATTTCCACATCTGGCTAAAATTAAGAAAAGTGGGTTAACTTTGGGCCAGGAAGCGTTGATTGATGTATTGGAATCCGATCTTCATACGCTCGTATCCCCGTTTATCCGGTCTTTAAAAACCAGATTCCATCGCCTGACCCCAATGGAGATTCAGGTCGCCAACCTGATCAAGCAGGGAAAAACGACCAAAGAAATAGCCGGATTGTTAGGCGTCGCATCTAGCACCATCGATACTCACCGTAATCACATTCGCGGCAAGCTCCAATTAAAACGTCCCATTAATCTAAGCACATTCCTTCATACGTTTAAATAATATGGATTATTTGTCCATATTTTATCCATGAATATTCGTTCTTTTGTCATGATCGTATATATGATATTCGATGTTCGTTGAATTACGTTCAATTTATAGTTGCCAGATCAACGAATGTGGTGCGGGGAAAAATAGATAGATATTTGAAAAATTTGCAGCAAACTTGATAATCTAATGCCACGGATTGGATATGTGTTTGCTGGAGACAATATCACTTTAATGAGGAGGAACGATGATTAATCCGAACCCAATTAGGAGGTGCGAATGAAATCGGAAAAGACGTTTGCCGAAAAACTGGCTCAGCGGGGCGTTTCCCGAAGGGATTTCATGAAATACTGCACGGCGCTGACCGCCACTATGGGATTGTCGGCCGCTTATGTTCCCAAAGTGGCCGAGGTCATTGCCGCCCCATCCCAACGACCACCGGTAATCTGGCTTCATTTCGCTGAGTGCACCGGTTGCTCCGAAGCGTTGCTCCGCGCCCAATATCCCTATGTCGATGATCTGGTACTTGAAATACTGTCTCTGGAATACCATGAGACCGTCATGGCTGCCGCCGGCCAGCAAGCAGAGGACCAGCTTCACCAGGCGGTAAGCAAATATGAAGGCAAATTTATTTGTGTTGTGGAAGGGGCTATCGGAACAAAATTTGATGGCGGATATGGAAAAATTGGAGGTCGTTCTTTTCTTGAAATCGGCAAGGATGTCTGTACTAAAGCTGCTGCGGTAATCTGTATGGGCACCTGCTCGTCTTTTGGGGGTATTCAGGCCGCGGCGCCAAATCCGGGTGGATTTAAGGGCATCGGGGATGCGCTAGGAATAAAAACATTGAATCTTCCGGGGTGTCCACCGAACCCGGTAAATTTTGTGGGCACGGTGGTAAACTATCTGCTCTTGGGAAAATTGCCCGATTTGGATGAATTGGGACGTCCCTTATTTGCCTATGGGAAAACCATTCATGATCAGTGCCCGCGACGGTCTCACTTCGAAAATGACGAATTTATCGAAGAATTCGGGTCTGAAGAAGCGGCCATGGGGTATTGCTTATATAAAATGGGATGTCGGGGACCGGAAACCTACAACAACTGTCCGGTGGCTAAATTTAATGACGGCACCAGCTGGCCCATTGAGGCCGGCCACCCCTGTATCGGCTGTAGTCAGCCGGGTTTTTGGGATGGTATGACGCCGTTTTTTGAAGAGCTTTAGGTCGCTTTCTAATCGAATACCTTCGAATTTAAAAAAAAGAGAGGAGTAAATATGGGTGAACGAATCACCATTGATCCGATTACCAGGATTGAAGGTCATATGCGCGTCGAGGTTGAGGTGGCCGGCGGCAAGGTTGTCAATGCATGGAGCTCGGCCCAAATGTTTCGTGGTATCGAATTGATTTTGGAGGGCAGAGATCCACGGGATGCACCGCTATTTGTTCAGCGCTCTTGCGGCGTCTGAACGTATACCCACTATCTGTCCTCGGCGAGGGCAGTCGAAATGGCCGTTGGCGTAAAAATTCCCGAAAATGCGCGAATTCTTAGAAATCTCTTGATGGGTGCCCAGTTCCAGCACGATCATATTGTTCATTTTTATCATCTGCATGCCCTCGATTGGGTAGACATCGTCGACGCCCTTAAGGCCGACCCGGCCAAAACGGCGGCGTTGGCCGATAATGTCAGCAATGCCCAGGTGGGCGGGGCGGCCTATTACAAGGGAGTGGCCCAACGCCTGAAAACCTTTGTGGACAGCGGTCAGCTGGGGCCGTTCAGTAACGCCTATTGGGGCCATTCCGCTTATAAATTACCCCCGGAAGCCAATTTGATGGCTGCCGCCCACTATATTGAAGCACTCAAGCTTCAGGCCCGTGCAGCCCGCATGCACGCGATTTTCGGCGCCAAGAATCCGCATCTGCAGTCTTTGGCCATTGGCGGCGTGACCTGCGTCAAAGATTTAAGACCCGACCGGATTGCCGAATTCATGTATCTGTGGAAGGAGACCCAGGCCTTTATTCGAGGATGTGTACGTTCCCGGACCTACTGGCTGTGGCCTCATTTTACAAGGATTGGGGGGGCATCGGCGGCACTACCAATTTTATGGCCTGGGGCGAATTCCCCGAGTCCGATGCTGAACCGGATAGCCTGTTTATGCCCCGTGGGGTAATGATGAACGGGATCTGGCCAATATAAAAATGGCCGACCAGGAACAGGTGACCGAAAACGTGACACGCGCCTGGTATGAATCCGGCGACGCAAAACACCCCTACGAGGGCGAAACCAAACCTATTCAGGAAAACCCTAAATACGATCCGGATAAAGGCGCTTACACATGGTTCAAAGCCCCTCGCTATACCGATGAGCCGTGTGAAGTCGGCCCCTTGGCGCGTGTTTTGGTCGCCTATGGTTACGGTAAGAAAGAGGTCAAGACGGTGGTGGATTCGGTGTTGCAAAAACTGGGTATACCGGCTGCAGCGCTATTTTCCACCCTTGGGCGTACAGCCGCCCGCGGTATTGAGACCTTGGTAATCGGCCAACGGATGGAAACCTGGATCAACGAGTTGATCGCCAATGTTAAAAACGGTGATACAACGACATATCAATCTTGGGAAATGCCCGAAAAAGGCATGGGTGTGGGACTGAACGATGTGCCCAGAGGCTCGTTGGGACACTGGATTAAAATCGAGGGCGGTAAAATCAAGAAATACCAATATGTGGTGCCGTCCACCTGGAACCTTGGCCCCCGGGACAAAAAGGGGAAATTGGGCCCATCTGGAAGAAGCCCTGATCGGCACTCCGGTGGCCGACCCCAAACAGCCCCTGGAAATTTTACGTACGGTGCATTCCTTTGATCCCTGTATCGCCTGCGGAGTCCATGTGATCGACCCGGATTCCAATGAGGTGTACAAGGTTCGCGCTGTATAATTGACATATGGTGGAATAGAAAATAATCGGCCCATCGGTTTCTGCTCGAATGGGCCGATTTCTTTACAAACCAATGAACTTTTATTTTGTAATACTATGGGATATAATCCTGAGGTTGGCGACATGTTAATAAATGTTGACGGCAGATGAAAACTCAAACAAATGATCCCCATATCATGATCATGGGTATCGGTTGTGTGCTGCTGTGTGATGAGGGGTTCGGGGTTAAGGTTGTCCATGAAATCGATCGCCGATATGTCTTTCCTGACAATGTCGAGGTGATCGATGGCGGGGTTCTGGGGGTTAATTTGTTGGGGTTCATGTCCCGCGCCGAAAGGCTGATCGTGGTGGATGCGGTTCGCAACAAAGGGGCTCCGGGGGACCTTTATCGTTAACCGGCGATCAAGTCCCCGAGCGCATCCGGGCGAAGAACTCCCTGCACCAGGTTGATTTTTTAGAAGCGTTGACGCTGTGCCATGCATTGGGAAATGTCCCCGAAACGGTAATCATCGGCATCGAGCCGGACGATATCGACACTTGTAGTATTGAAATGACGCCCCTGGTGAGGGATCAAATGGGTGCAGCCATCCAAATGATCCTCAGTGAATTGACATCCTGGGGGTCACTTATCATCACAAGGAAGGAGTATATCCCCATGTGTCTGGCGATACCATCCCGGGTTGTCAAAATTGAAAATGACATGGCGACCATCGATGTAGACGGTGTACGCCGCGAAGCGAGCCTGCTTCTTTTGGAAGATCCCCGTGTGGGGGATTGGGTGATCGTTCACGCCGGATTCGCCATTCAAAAAATCGATGAAGTCGCCGCACGGGAGTCGCTTGACATCCTTCGCGAAACGGCCGCCATGGTCGAGCGACTTGCAATCTAAAAAGCGCGACATTTAATGATAAACCCGTTATCGGATGACCTCGCCCCATCATTGCCCGCCGATTTGAGATCCAGGGAATCGTTCAGGGCGTCGGGTTTCGCCCCTATGTGTTTCACCCTCGCCACCAAATACCACCTTACGGGCAACGTGGCGAATACCTCCGCTGGCGTCATTATCCATGCCCAGGGGTTGCCGGATGCCGTCGACGCCTTCCAGTCATGATCTTATCCAATGATCCGCCGCCCCTGGCCCTATCGCTAAAGTGAACTGTCTATCACCGGCCATCGGAACAATTGTCGAAGCGTTTACCATTACCCAAAGTGACGGCGACCGCTGAAAAATCGGCGCTGATTACACCGGACACAGCAGTATGCGAATGATTGCCGCGAAGAGCTATTTGACCCGGCTGATCGGCGCCATCGATATCCGTTTATCAACTGTACCAATTGCGGCCCACGTTATACCATCATCGACGATATTCCCTATGACCGCCCCCATACATCCATGCGGGATTTCACCATGTGTGCCGATTGTCAGGCCGAATATGACGATCCCACTGGACCGACGTTTTCATGCCCAGCCCAATGCCTGCCCGGTTTGCGGGCCCCATGTGTCTTTATTTGATTCCATACGGCATGCCGTAGGAAGATCGCGATCCGGTTCTGAGAACCGCCGATCTGCTGGCCGAAGGCCATATCGTGGCCATAAAGGGGTTGGGGGGCTATCCACCTGGCTGTGGACGCTACCAATGAAACCGCCGTGGCCAGGCTCCGGCAATTAAAGGGGCGCGAAGAGAAACCGTTGGCGTCTAATGACCGCCGATCTCGCGACTATCCGTCGGTTTGCCCATGTTCACCGAAACGGAAGCAACGGAATTATCGTCGCATCAGCGGCCCATTGTGCTTTTATCATAAACGGACGCCCAATAATATCGCGCCGAGCGTTGCCCCTCACAGTCGCGAATTCGGCGTCATGCTGCCCTATACCCCTTTGCACTATCTGCTTCTTGAAAGGGAATCCGATCGGTCCTGGTTATGACCAGCGGCAACCTGACCGATGAGCCGATCGCCATCGACAACGCATGATGCCTTCAACCGGTTGGCGGACATCGCCGATTTTTTTCTGATTCATAATCGGGATATCCTATTGCGTAGTGACGATTCCCTAGTGCGGGTAACGGCCGGTATCAGCCGCCCGCTGCGTCGGGCCCGGGGGTATGTTCCGGTACCCATTTTTTTGCACCATCAGGTTCCATCGATTCTGGCGGTGGGGGCGGCGTTGAAAAATACGATTTGTCTTACTAAAAAAGATCGAGCCTTTATCAGCCAGCACATCGGTGACCTGGAAAATATCAGAACTTATGGTTTTTTTAGGCAGACCATCAATCATCTTACCCGAATATCTAGATATCAAGCCTGCCATCGTTGCGTTTGACCACCATCCGGATTACCTGAGCACCGAATATGCAAAACAGCTAAACGATGTGACCCCCGTAGCGGTTCAACACCACCATGCCCACATCGTCAGCGTAATGGCCGAACATGGTCTGTCCGGCCCGGTGCTGGGATTGGCGTTTGACGGCACCGGTTACGGTACCGACGGCCACATTTGGGGCGGCGAAGTTCTGGTGGTGACCCCCGGCGCGTTTGAGCGCGTGGCCCATCCGGCCTATGTGTCCATGCCCGGCAGTGCCGCTGCCATCAAAGAGCCCTGGCGCATGGCCGTCAGCTATCTATATGCCGCTTTCGGCGATACGCTTGGGGCGCTTGACATCCCGTTTCTTCAACAGGTCGATGCGAAAAAAATCCAAACCGTGATTCAAATGATCACCCGAGGGATCAATTCGCCGCAAACGTCGAGTCTTGGCCGGTTGTTCGATGGCGTGGCCGCCCTGACAGGTATTCGCCGGCGTGTCACCTACGAAGGACAAGCGGCTATGGCGTTGGAGCAGCTGGCCAACGAATCAGAAACGCCGTATGCTTATACTTGGGACGAATCCGGCGATCGGTTTCTGATTCGCTTCGAACCGATGATCCGTGACATTGTCTCCAGCCTGACAGCAGGCGTATCTATGGCCACCATCGCCGGGCGGTTTCACGTCACCTTAGTGCATTTGTTCAGCGAATTAGCCGTGCGGATCAGCCGCACCAGGGGGATTAAAGCGGTTGTTTTAAGCGGTGGCGTCTTTCAGAACATGCGCCTCTTAAAAGGAATGACCGAAGCTCTTTACGCCAAAGGCCTGACCGTGTACACTCCCATTTCTCTTCCGGCAAACGACGGCGGCATCAGCCTGGGACAGGCCATTGTCGCGGCCGCATCCATCGAATGCGATACCGGATTAACGATAAGGCCAAACAGTACAATATGAGTAAGATTACCTCCGAGTATGCCGATGTCTATCGCGACCCCAAGCTGAACGGAAAGCTAAGCCGCGACATTCATCGCATAAGCCGTCGGCCCGTGCGCCTGATGGAAGTTTGCGGAACGCACACGGTTTCGATTTTCCGGCATGGGATTCGGGATCTGTTGCCCGATACGATCTCCCTGATATCCGGTCCGGGTTGCCCGGTGTGTGTGACGGCTCAAGGCGATATTGATGCCTTTGTCGAGTTGGCCCGGAATGAAGAAGTGATCGTCACGACCTTCGGTGACCTGATGCGGGTACCGGGGGCCACATCGTCGCTTGAAAAAGAACGGGCCGAAGGGCGAGCCATTCGGGTTGTTTATTCGGTGCTGGATGCGCTTGCCATTGCACAGAAAAATCCGCGCAAACTGGTAGTATTTTTAGGGGTGGGATTCGAAACGACCACACCCACCACAGCCGCCTCGATATTAAGTGCCCGGAAAATGAATCTGTCCAATTTTTGTTTTTATTCCGCCCATAAAACCGTGCCGCCGGCACTGACGGCATTGATGGAAATGGATAATACCAATATCGACGGTTTCATTCTGCCCGGACATGTGTCCGTTATTACCGGGCTTGACGCCTACACGCCTTTTTTCGACACTTACCGGCTGCCTTGTGCGGTGGGGGGGTTTGAGCCGGCGGATATTCTTCAGGCCATTTATCTGCTGGTCGGCCAGATCGAATCGGGATCGCCGGCCTTGGTCAACGCTTACCCCCGGGCGGTAACCCTGGCGGGAAACCCAAAAGCCCGGAAAGTGATGGCCGAGGTGTTCGAACCAGCCGACGCGCATTGGCGGGGGCTCGGTATGATTCCCAAAAGCGGTTTAAAACTTCGCAAGGCTTTTGCCGATATGGATGCCGTTAAACGATTGAACCTGATAGTGACCGAAATCGCCGAGCCGCCGGGATGTGCCTGCGGAGAGATACTCACGGGTGTTAAAGAACCACCGACATGCCCATTGTATAAAACAACCTGCACCCCCTTGCATCCGGTGGGCCCGTGCATGGTCTCCACCGAAGGGACCTGCGCGGCCTATTACCGGTATCACGAAGATTGACGGATTTGGAAAGATTCATTTTTTTGTCACTTATTTATCAGTGGAATAGGGTTTTCTATGGCAACCGATAAAATTCTGCTCGATCACGGCAGCGGTGGTAAAATGGCGCATCAGCTGACCCAAGAGCTTCTGCTGCCGCTGTTTGGTAATCCGTTGTTAGCCCCGCTTCACGACGGCGCCATTTTTGAAACGGACAGTGGCCGAATGGCTTTTTCAACGGATACCTTTACAGTGGACCCCATTTTTTTTCCGGGTGGTGATATCGGTGATCTGGCCGTTAACGGCACGGTGAATGATGTGGCCATGTGCGGTGCCAAACCGGTCTATCTGAGCCTGGCCCTGATTATTGAGGAAGGGTTTTCATTTGACGCGTTGAAAAGAATTTTGAAGAGTATCGCCCGTGCCGTGCGCCGGGCCGAGGTTCAGATCATTACAGGGGACACCAAAGTCGTACCCAAGGGGGCTGTCGATCGAATTTTTATCAATACATCCGGAATCGGCATCATTTCCGATCCGGTAGATATTGGACCTCAACGAGCCCGGCCGGGGGACGCCGTGATTCTTAGTGGCACCATTGCTGACCATGGGATCACCGTGATGACCCAACGCGAACAGTTTTCATTTGATTCAGATGTTAAAAGCGATACGGCCGCGCTAAACCACCTGGTACAGGCAATGCTCGCCACAGGGGCGGATATTCACGTTATGCGCGATCCCACTCGCGGGGGGGTTGGAACGGCTCTTAATGAAATCGCCCTGGCATCCAACGTGGGAATCCGTATTAAAGAAGACCGGATTCCCCTCAGGCGGGCTGTTAATGGCATTTGTGAATTGCTCGGGTTTGATCCCCTCTACCTGGCCAACGAGGGAAAACTGCTGGCCATCGTCAGTGCCGAAGATGTGGAATCCGTATTGAAAAGCATGCGCGACCATCCGCTCGGCCAAAGGGCTTGCGTTATCGGCGAGGTGACATCCAAGTCGCCTGGAAAAGTAGTGATGAAAACCCGCGTGGGAGGCACCCGGTTTGTGGATATGCTTTCTGGAGAGCAGTTACCGCGAATTTGTTAGACCGACATTAAAATCTACCCAATGGCACCCATTCATTTCATATACAAACTTTTTTCGATCCGTTCAACATGGGTTTTGATTGCCCATATCTTTCTGATTTTTTTCGTTCCGGGAAGTTTTCAATCGATTGCCGCCGGAGAGGCGCCGCAGGAGATTACCATTACCGGCCAAACCATGGGCACTGTGTACCAGGTCAAGGTAATTACCGAAACCCAGGTTGATGTTGTCCGACTAAAAACAAAGATTGATGTGCGGTTGAAAACCATCAACCAAAGCATGTCAACGTATATCGCCGATAGCGAAATCAGCCGCTTTAACGCCCATGCCCGGATTGATAAGGGATTTGAAGTGTCATCTGATTTCTGGGCCGTCATGGGGGTTGCCAAACGGATCTACACCCTGACCGAAGGCGCATGGGACGGTACGCTTGCGCCCCTGATCAACCTATGGGGATTTGGGTATAAAAAATCATTGGATCGTGTCCCGACCGAAGCTGCGATCAAGGCGCTGATGCCCGTCATCGGTTTTAATCTGATCGATCTGGGTGACGATCGGCAATTACTGAAAAAGACCGCAGCCGTGACACTTGATTTGGCCTCCATTGCCAAGGGATATGGGGTGGATGCGGTGGCTGACCTTCTCCAAACATCCGGTTTTCATCGTTATCTGGTGGAGATCGGCGGCGAAACCTATGGTTCCGGCCGTCGCCTGGACGGTCAATTTTGGCGCGTGGGGATCAACCGTCCTGAACGAAACGCCCCCTTTGATGCCGTTTACAAGGTGGTGCCACTGTCCGGGAAGGCCTTGGCCACCAGTGGGGATTATCGAAACTATTTTAAAGCCAACGGATCTTTTTATAGCCATGTGCTGGATCCCCGCACCGGCTATCCTGTCGCAAATAGGGTCGTTGCCGTATCGGTTCTGGCCGACAATTGTACACTGGCCGACGGCCTGGCCACGGGGATTATGGTCATGGGGGTTGAAAAAGGTTTGGCCCTGGTCAATCGCCTTGACCCGGTAGAATGCCTGATTGTTACACGAGCATCAAGCGGAAAGCTACAGGATCACCTCTCCCAAGCCTTTCCGGCCGAAGATTATTAGGCCACCGTTCAAAACCCTGTCAGGGGTTGGCATCGGCACATCGATTGTCATTTTTCGCCATGGTCACTTTTATGTGGCAAAATCGAACCGCACTGTTATGGGCAGGCCATCAATCGTATCGGCCTCTGTCATCGACAACTGAAAATCCAGCTTAACAAGAATCATCAATTCCCGGCTGGCGATGGGAGAGCTCAAATTTGAGGGCAACTGCTGGGTTAAAGAGGCATTTTCTCTAACCCGGGCACGCAGGGTTTTTCCGTCCGGGAGTTTGACGGTTGCGTTGTGGCCGGTCAGGGCATATTTGGCATATTTAGGGTCAAGATAGGCGATTACATAGGGCTTATTCAACTTGCCCATCACCAGAAGGGGAGAACCCGGCGAGACCGTTTGACTGTTGTCAATATGCATCTCCAGTATTCGTCCATAAAAGGGTGCCCGCTGTTCAAGCCGCTTGCGGTTTGCTGCAATCGCTTCCAGTTCGGCCTGAATTAACTGGCGACGATTAGAGAATAGCAGTTCCGGCTGCCGCTGCTCTTTGAGCGTTCTTTCCAAATGCGCCGTGAGTTCCCCCTGGACTTGATTCAGGGTAAACTGGGCCCGGTCATAAACGGATTCAGCCTGATTTAATTCCGCGATCGTGGCGGCACCCTGGTCGAACAGGAAACGGACGTTTTCCAGTTTCTCTTTATGGTAGTTAACATTTCTTTTGGCCAACTCTATCCGGTTACGCAGCAAACTTTCCGATTGCAATCTGGTGTAGGGTAAAGATGACCCCATCTGGTTCAATTCAGCCTGAAGCACGCGTTCCCTCTCGTCGAGGGTCGGGCTTCCCAGCCGAACCATCATACGCCCCGAATCGACGGTATCGCCTACTTCGACATTTATCTGATCGACATAGCCCGTGCTTGAACTATTGACCGCTATTTTTTCCAAGGTGATCATTCCCTGAGCGGTAACGATTACCTGGGAAAATACCAGTTTGAACAAAAAAACGAGCAAGGGGCTGGAGACAATGAGAAGGATCAAGTACCAGCGCCATTTGGGCGCTTGTCGTTTGGACGGCGCGTAATTGACCTTCACACCCTTTTCGCGCGTGGGGTCTTTTTGTCGTTTTGTGTTGAAACTGACTCTCATGGCCTTACCTCATAAAATACTTCCAGAACGCAACGTCGGTTTCCAACGGCTCTAAAAGTGATTGGTTGTTCCACGCATAGACGGTGGCCTTTATTTCTCTATCGGCATTAACCATCATTTACTTTAGGGAATTGGTTTTTTTTACTTTTGGCCGGAAAATTAGGTGGAGGGAAAATTGGAATCTGCCACTGAATGATATTCCTGTGAAAAGCACACGGGTAGGGCTATGTAGATGACTTAGATGCGTTGCCCATAACCATTGAATAGAGGTTTAATTATGGTTCCCAGGATCTGTCTCGTTCGGCAGGCAATCACCTGATGAAAATTCTAGGACTTTTACCTGGGTTAACATTTTATTGGTTTCGGCATCGATGTAAGCAATGGCAGATTGATAATACCGATAGCGGCTCTGTTGCAGCTTTTCGATTGTGTCTCCTTCCAGAAAAGCAGATCGCAGCAGGCTCTCCCTAACACTTTCCCTTCCCGCGTTAAGACGCCGGGTTGCGAATCGCACATTTTCCAAAGCAGCCAAATACCGCTCCAAAGATTCCTCAGCTGCATGCATGAGCGTGTTTTTTTTTTGAACCAGCTGGTGCTTAATTTTTTTCAGCGTTGCACGGTAAACTTTCTTTCGCGCGGCTTCCGCTTTATTAATATGGACCGGGAACTCAATATTAACGTTAAATGTCACACCATATCCCGGTTGGTTCTCTGGAAAATCGGTCGATGTGGTTCCAGCCAGAGACACAGCCCCTTTCACATCCGTATGCCGTAGGGTACTTTCCAGGATTTGCTGTTTTTTAAGCTGTTCTCTAAGAAATGTTAATTCGAGGCTGGTATCTATAACAGCGGCCGTTATTTTTTCTACATCCAGGCATGGCATCGGCAACTCGGGCGCAACTGGGGAAAAGTCTTTAAGCCCGGCATCCGTTAGAACGCGTAAAACATTAAGCGCGCGGTTCCGGCTGGATTTGAAATCGGCAATATTTCGACGTACAAGCGCAAATGCACTCATAAATTCTTGGCGATCCGAATCCAGCAAATAGCCGGCGTTGGTGCGATGCTGGAGTATTTTTTCAACTTCCTGCTCATTCTCTAAAAACACCCGGCTAATATCAATTTTTTTCCGGTTACCCCAATAATTGATATAAAAAGTGCGCAGCGCGCCCAGGCCGTTTTGTAGAATCAGTTGGATTTCGTGCTCTTTTTCCCATATTTCGGTCTCAGCTTTAAAAATATCGAGGCGTTCTTGCTTGAGACTACCTAGAAGGGGATAGCGAACACCCAACTTGACATTGGCACGCTGGAAGTCTCGAACGACTGTATCTGTCACTGGCTCGCGATATGCGCCGAGACCTGCCCCGCCAAAAACTTTTAACCCGTTTCGTGCCTTTTTTTGCTCTGCCATACCCAGGCTTTCCTCCAGTTCGGCAATGGCAACGCTCATGCCGGGAGCCGCCCGAAAGTCTTTTTCGAGTTTTTCAAGGGGCACGATTGGCAAAGGTTTTTTTTGATCGGTCGGACGTTTATCTTTACCCTTTGAGTGTTTAAACGCGGATGGTTTTAATATGCGCTCATTATCTGTTAATTTCTCCTCAAGCCTGGGAGCCTGTAATGAAAAACGATGGCTATTGTCGCCAACCTCTATAAAATCCTTCAGCAGGTCGCTTTCGGACTCGGCGGTTGTTGCGATAGCCGTCAAAAGAGTCAAAAAGGTGACGATCATCGCAAAGATAATGGCGATTCTTCGATTCAATCGAGATACCTCATAAATCGGGGAACTTTAATATAACTAAAATAACTTGATTTGTGCGGTGAACGAATTCAGCCGTACCCGTCTCCAGGCCGAATTAAAATTTGGTTTTTCGTAAGATCCACCAGGGTGCCATGGATGAATCCAGATGTTGTTTTGCAAATATCTCTTTTAAAGTGGAAACACCATTCCAGATTCGTAACGTAAAAGTGAAAATTGGGATGAGCGGGAGGTAGACGGCCAGTCGAAGATCTTCTTTTTTTCTTTCAGAGATCATGGTGAGAAAAGCGATGTAAAATGAAATGGTGATAAATGCATAAAATAGATAAATCAAAACGAAAACGGCCAGAACAAATCCCGCCGGATATATAATAAAAACATAAGTCGTATAGATCATAATGATAAACGGCATAACCAGTTGAAAAAAGAGACCGGTCCATATCTGCATGATCAGGTTTCTCCAACCCAAAATGCGTGGGTTAAAGCTTAAACGGTGTTTCCGAATATAAAGGTAGAACAGGTCACCATCCCATCGAAGTCGTTGATCATAAAAACCGCGAAAGGTGTCCGGCGCATCGGTGTGCCCCATGGCCTTGGGTTCGAAAAGAATCTTTAGGTTGGGATACCGACCAAAATAGTTTTTAATCCGTAGCGTAATGTCAAGATCTTCCGCGGTACCGCTATCCCAACCACCAATTTTTAAGAGGAAACTTTTTCTAAAGATACCAAAGGCGCCGGAGATGTTGTTGACCACATTAAATTCGCTTAACCCCACCTTGCTGGCGTGAATGGATAACAGGTATTCGATGGCCTGGAGCCGGGTAACCAGGTTCTTGAACGCGTTTCGAACCCGAAGACTGCCGGCAACACCGACAACGTTGGTGTCTTCGAAATGATGGGTGGCATGGGTCACCATGGTATTGTCAAACGAGGTGTCCCCATCCAGAGCCATCACAATGACACCGGAAGAAAACTGGAGCCCGGAGTTCAAAGACGACACGCGCCCACCGCGTTGCCATTTGGGGATAACCCTCAGGCTTCGGTTATGTTTTTTTCGAACATATGCCTCCATTGCTTTCGCTGCCCGATAAGTGTCCTTGTTCTGGTTGGCGCCATCAATAATGGGTAAAATTTCGATATGTCCGGGATAAAGCTGTTCGGTAAGCGAGATAATGGTTTGTTTGACATCTTCGCCTTCGGAGTAACATGTCACGATACAGGAAACCTTGGGATAGTACAGGCGGTTTTCAGGGATGCGTTGATCCTTTCTCAAATAATAGCGGAAGATTCCGAGTAGGATAAAAACGTAAAGGGGCAGTTCGAAAATAAAGACAAAGGGGAAGAATTTCATAAAAAACTGCCCCGAACCCTGGTTAAAGGGACTGGCCAGCAAAAGCATCAAGGTATGCCAAGCTTGATAGATGACATCCATGGCTTATTCCATCTCCCTTTCAAGACGGGCCATCAGTTGATTGGCGGATTCATCGGCTTGGATATCAGCCGGTGCATTGAAAGTGACCGCATCAAATTCCAGGGTGACATCTTCCTCTTGTCTCGTCTGTACCTTCACTTCGGTTAACCGGTTAAGGACGATTTCGCAGCCATCGGCGTTGGCTTTGGGTAGCATGATCCAAAAATTGTATTGACCCGTGCGCGTAATTAAATCGGTGGAATCGATTCGAATACGGCTGATAAATCCGTCGATCAACTCCGTAACCCGGTATTGCCCGATTTTGTCGGTCAATTCGATAATGTTCCTCAGACGGATGCCGATCATGCCGAACCGTTCATCCTCATATCGTTGACACAAGGCTAAAGACCAGTCGACGATAAATTCGAAATGGGTGGTTTCAAGGGCGTTTTGCAAATCGGGCAGTTCCACGACATCCATAAGGCTACCGCTTCGCACGGCCATACGGCCCCTTTCGGTAATCTCCAGTGAAAATACCTGGATAGGCACCAGGTCTTCCGGTGTATTTTTAACATCGCAATGCTGACAGTGGGCAAGCACCTGGGGCTCAATAAAATTGTGGCCACAGGCGTTGCAATAATGGTTTTCCAGGGGACGGTCGTAATCAGTTCCGATATGCCGAAGGCGGGCGGCGCAGCCGGGGCAATTGAGGCCACCGTGGATCATAAATTTATCCTCGGGCGCCACATGACCGCAGGTAAAGCAATGCAAAAACGGTTTCTGGTTAATATCAAGATCCGTGCAGCTGGGGCACACATCAATGAAATTCAGATGAACACCATCACATTTGGCGCAATGCCGCAGCCGGTCAATCAGCGTCGATTCACGCAGGAGCCGCCTGCTTTTCAGGTTATTTAACCATTGGTCGGTTCCATCTTCGGGAAGAAGGAGCATGGTTTGTACCAGAGGAAAGGCGTACAGTTTTTGAAAAGTCCAGTGCTTCACAGGGGTGAGGTTCATCTCGGGTCTGGAATAGAGAAAGCCCAACAGACGATACACATCGCTTTCCGTGGGACTGAAGATTTCGGGAACCAACTCTTCAATCATTTGATGGATTGCTTTCGACTGATCGTAGGCATCAGTGACCGTGGTCACCACCCCATCACTGAAATGATCCCCCATTATCCCCAAAGAGCGGGTTAAAAAAATCGGTTTTGCCGCCGTTTCCGGATTCTTACGCAGTTCCCTTAATGCGGCTAACCCTTTTTCCCCATTTTCCGTATCAATGATGAAGCCAATGGCTGGAATACGCTCTTGGGAATAAGTGAGAAAGTCGGAGTATAGCTTAATGGGAATATCGGTTCCCTCATAAGCAACCCTAACCTGCTGATCTATGGCAAGATATACAAGATTCATTATATTAAAAGTAAGTTAAGACGGGTTCATAACCGCCCATATATCCTTCAATTAAGGTTTAATCTGGCCCCGGTATGTGTTACATTTTTTTATTCCCCGGCAGGTGTTGGTTGCCGGGAAATGGATGGTGTGTAACCAGACAATCGACTTATAGCCTTTTTTAGCCAAAATTATAGTTCAACTAAATGCATTTACCGTGCCAAAATTTAAATATGGTCCATCTTGCCACACTGGGGTGTGCCCGCAACCAGGTGGACACCATGGACATGGCAGGCAGATTGACCCGCGCGGGATGGACGCTGGTGGACGAGCCGGCCCAGGCCCATGTCATTGTGGTCAATACCTGCAGTTTTATCGAATCGGCGGCTGATGAATCGATCGATACCATATTGGCGCTGGCTGAATTCAAGCACAAGGGGGTCTGCCGGCGATTGATCGTGACGGGCTGTCTTCCTGAACGCTACCGTGAAGCCACCCGGGACGCCTTAACCGAGGTGGATGTTTTTTTGGGTACCGGCGCTTATGATCGGATTATTCAAGCTGTTAACGATTTTTCGGCGAAAAGGTCATGCCTGTTACCGGACCCGGATACGATTGACGTTTCACGTCATGAAAATGCCAGGCTGATAGACCCCAAACCCATGGGTTATGTCAAAATTGCCGAGGGGTGTAATCGCAATTGCACCTATTGTGTGATCCCCAGGCTGAGGGGGCGTCAAAAAAGTCGGAAACTAGTCTGATATTGTAAAAGAAGCCCAAGCCATGATAGCGGCGGGCGTTAAAGAACTGGTCCTGGTTGCCCAGGAAACGACGCACTATGGAAACGACCAATCCCAAGGCGCCGGCCTGGCCGACTTGCTGCAGGCCCTGAGCCGCTTGTCCCGCCGGGTGTGGATTCGCTTTCTTTACGGTCACCCCCAAAGTTTGTCCATGGATGTTATTGAGACAATTGCCGAAACGCCCGGGTTGGTGCCCTATTTTGACCTTCCCATTCAGCATGCCAGTGATTCGATCCTGAAAACAATGGGGAGGGGGTATGATCGTTCAGCTCTTTTCGATCTTTTTACCCGGATTCGCCGTCGCATTCCGGAAGCCGCCTTGCGCACAACAATACTCACCGGATTTCCCGGCGAAACCGAAAACGATTTTGATCAATTGGCGGACTTTATTTCCCGGATACGCTTTGACCACTTGGGCGTTTTCATGTATTCGGACGCCGAAGACCTGATATCCCACCGTCTTCCCAATCCGGTTCCACATGAAATCGCCCAAAAACGGTATGATCGGCTGATGTCCCTTCAAATGGTCATATCAACCGAGAAAAATCGTGGTCATCTTGGAAAAAAGATGGATGTCCTCGTTGAAGAAGCGCCTGAAGACGGTCTCTGGCTGGGGCGAACCGCATTTCAGGCTCCGGAAGTTGACGGTGTCACTTATATCCGGGGGAAAACCGGCATTCACCCCGTGATCGGCGAGTTTATATCTGTAAAGATCATTGATGCCATGGAATACGATCTTATTGGTGAGGTGTGTGGTTAATATCGTTTCGGAGAACAGATAATGAATAAACCAATAATCCAACCGGTGAAAAAACGGGCCGAGTCTTTAAAAACTCAGATTTTAACCGGCGTTAAAGACGATTTGAGGGCCATTGAAGTTGAACTGGCCAACAACCTTCACCCGCGATTCAAGCTGGTGAATAAGGTCGCTGGGCATATACTCTTTGCCGGTGGCAAGCGGCTGAGGCCGTTGCTCATGATCATTTGTGCCAGGCTCTGCGGTTATAGCGGCAATAACCAAAACATATATGCGGTTTCGTTTGAATACTTGCATGCCGCCACCCTTTTACATGACGATTTGATTGACCAGGGAACGCTGCGCCGGGGAAAACCAGCGGCATATACGACCTATGGCAATGAAACGGCGGTGCTCACCGGTGATTTCCTTCTAGCCCGGGCCCTGGCTGTTTCAGCCCTGACCGGAAACCTGGAAGTGGTGCGCACAATCGTTGATATCACTGAGCAGATGTCCCAGGGCGAGATCGATCAGCTCGATAAAAAAGGGCGGGTCGATTTGACCGAAGCCGAGTATCTTGAGATCATTCATTGTAAAACCGCTGTCTTGTTTCAGGGGGCTTGCCGGGTGGGAGGATTGATCGCCGATGCGGCCGTTTCACACGTTAAAGCCCTTTCCGATTACGGCCTGAATCTGGGCATGGCTTTTCAGATGACCGATGACCTGCTCGACTATACCGGGGATGTCGATAATTGGGGTAAGGGCATCGGCACGGATTTAAAAGAGGGCAAGTTAACCCTTCCAGTCATCAAAGCCCTTGAACGCGCTGATGGCGCGGATAAAGAAAAAATAGCCGCCATGATCGGGAATTTCGATGTTTCAAAAACGGCGTTTGTTCGAATAGTCGCTTTATTGCAGCGCCTAAAGGGTCTTGAGTATACGCATCGACTGGCTGAACAATACATCGATCAGGCAAAAAATGCCCTTGACCTGTTCCCGCCATCACAGGCAAAGGATATTTTAAAGGATATCGCCGATTATGCCCTGGTGCGGAATCAATAAGGGGAAGGAATTGATGATGCGCATTCATCTGTACGCCCACCATCGTGTCATGATTGGCCTGCTCATCGGTATCATGTTGGTACTGGCTGTTACGACGGTTCATGGTCAAGTCGATAAACCGGGGCAATCAATCCTGGTCATTGGTAAAAGTCCAAATACGGGAAAAAATCTCACCGAGGCAAGGGAAGCGGCGATTTCCGATGCATTAAATACGGTCGTGGCTCTCAAAGCGCTGAAGATCGTTCCGCCGGATTTAATGGCCAACCGATTTGATGAGATTGCCGCTTTAGTTGATCAACGGGCGGAAACGTTTGTTCGAACATATAAAGTACTGGCTGAAAAATCGACCGACCGAGGTTACCGTGTCTTGATTCAGGCGATTGTTTCCGAATCCCAATTAAAGACCGCTATCGACGGGGCCGGCCTGTTGAAGCAAAAGGCCCCCAAGCCGATGCTGATCTTTCTCATCGCCGAACAAAACGTCGGTGATAGCCTCCCCAGATTTTGGTGGCATACCGATGGGGCCTTTGTGGGCGGAATTGCGGATAGTGCTCTGGCTCGGGAATTTGAAGACAGGGGGTATGTCATCGCCGATCACCAAAAAGCGGTTGTTGAAAAGGATTACCCCATGGATCTTAATGCGGTGACGGCGGCTGAAATCGGGCGGCAATACCAGGCCGAAATTGTCATAACCGGCAAGGCGACAGCCATTACCGCCAAAGATACGCGTGTAACCGACTTAAAAACATATCAGGGGACACTGACGGTACGGGCCTACCGTACGGATACAGGCGCGCAGATAGGCATTTCGCATACCGATGCTGTTACCGTTAATACCGATGATGCGACGGGCGGAAAAAGTGTCCTTACGCTATTGGCCAAAAACGTTGCCGAGGACCTGGCACCACAGCTGGCTTTTCATCAACAGCGCCCCGATGAAGCGACCCCAACGCCCATTACGATCGAAGTCCGCGGTACCGACCAACTGCGGAACTTTGTGGCTTTGCGCAAGGCATTGAATACAATGCCGAACGTCACGCATATGCAAGTGAAGGCCTTGACGCCGCCGACAGCCATTCTGGTGGTTTACTTCAAGGGGTCGCTAAAGCAGATGGCCGCTGACTTGAAAAAAGCCACCGTCAAGTCACTCAATATCACCATTCACGAAATGCCCGTTGATCGGCTAAGGGTAACCCTGGCGCCATAGGGCTTGATCGAATTATACGATTGTGCGGTAACGCGTCTGAACCGGCCGAAATCACTTATCATTTTTTAATCGCTTGCCATTTTTGGCCGGGTCCGATATTATTTCTACCGACCTTATGATCGTAATGACAGACGATACATTGTTATAAAAAACCAACCCGGTGTTGACCGGGGAAAATGTACACTAAAGAAGGGTTAATAATCGATACCGGATTCTGTTTACGTTGAATGAATACCAATTAGTTGGATAAAGATGAATCCGTGTATCACCGCTTTACTTCGAATAATGGACACACTAACGAATAAATCCGATATTGAAATCGGAAACGGAAAAAGGAAAAAAATAGGGCCGAACGCCTTTGCAGGGATCGTTAGGTTGATCGCCATGACAATTTTGCTGGCTATCCTGGCTGGACTCTTCAGCGCGCCCATGGCATTGGCGTCCAAGGCGAGACTGAATGATATCATTGTAACCAATACCCGTGACGACCTGCTTGATCTACCTGAACGTGGAAGGGGCGTTCCCTCCGAAAATGAAAGAGGCCATTTTGAGCGGCGTACCGTCAACATTTTCATTTTTTATCTCTCTGTATCGAAATCGTTCTTTCTGGTTCGATAAAAAAGTGGCCGACCTGACGATTACCCACTCGATCAAATTTAATCGGCTGAAAAATGAATTCACCATCAATCGATCCTGGGAAAATAGCTCCGCCAGCCATGGTAAACACTTTTCCCAATGCCCAAAAACTGATGGCAGCCGTGGACAACTTGAAAGTGGTTTCTTTGGACCAGCTGATCAAGGGTCAGCAATATCAAATCAGGGCCAAGGCAGAACTGAACAAGATCAAGCTACCGCTTTATCTGCATTACGTCTTGTTTTTTGTTTCCCTCTGGGATTTTGAAACCGATTGGTATACGATTGACTTTATCTACTAATCAAATAGATGCACAATCCCCCCCGGTTCCCAAAAAAGGGAAAAACAGGTTTAAATCCTCAAAATCCTCCAGCAGTGATGAAAAAAGACATCGTAGACGGGAATTGACTCATCATCGCCATCGTTATTATCGTTCTGATCATTTTTCACCTGGATTGAATTCAAGCTTTTTCATTTTGGCGCAGAAATTCCCATCTCCAATGCCTTGTTGATGTTCAGCCTGATGAATGTCAATTTGCTTTTGCTTCTGCTGCTTATTTTCCTTGTCTTTCGCAACCTGGTTAAACTGCTTTACGATCGCAAACGTAAAGTTCTCGGGTCAAAACTGCGCACCCGCCTGGTCACTGCTTTTATCACATTGACGTTGCTGCCCGCCGGCGTCTTATTCTTTTTTTCGCTTTGGTTTATTACCACAAGCATTACTTTCTGGTTCAATGCGCCCGTGGAACAGGCGCTTGAAAATTCACTGCGAATCGGCCAACAGCTTTACTCATAACATCGAAAATCATCACCGGTTTTTCCTGGAACGGATCGCCTATCAGCTTAAATCTCAAAAATTGCTTGATAAAAACAAAGGAAAAATCTTAACCCGATATATCCAGGTGGTTCAGCGGTCATTAAATTTTAGCGGCGTTGAAATCTACACCGCTAAAGCCAAATTAATTACCGCATCCCTTGGTCCGAAATTTCGATTCCGGCGGCCTTAAGCCAGTCCCCGCTGACCGGTTATTAAAAACCAATCCCGAAAAAAAGATACGATCTATCTCCGAAGATGGAGAAACCGGGGATCTGTATCGAACCATCGGAACCGTCCCTTTTGCCGAGACAGGTGATCGCATCGAAGCTTTCGTGGTTATCACCAGCATTATTCCGCCGGAATTAACGGATAATATGGGTTCCATTTCCAAGGGATTCGACGAATATCAGCAAATGAAGCTATTGAAAGATCCAGTGCGGAGCACCTACTACATTACTTGTCCATTGTGGCATTGCTGGTTGTATTTTGTGCCGTCTGGTTTGGGTTTTATCTTGCCAAGTCGATCAGTATTCCGATTCAAAATCTCGCCGAGGGCACCCGGCGGGTAGCTGAGGGAGATCTCGGGTTTACCATTGCGCGAATCGGTGATGATGAAATCGGGAGTCTCGTGGACTCGTTTAACCATATGACCGGCGATTTACGGGCCAGCCGCCAACAACTAGAGGATTCCGCTAATAAATTAAGGGAGCAAAACCGTGAAATCGAACAAAGACGGCGATATATGGAGATCGTACTTAAGCAATGTTTCCGCGGGTGTCATTTCCATCGACGCCGAGGGTTTGTCCAAACGATCAACAAAGCGGCCGAACGTCTGCTCGACCTGGATGCATCAACCATTATTAACCAACCGTATCATGAACTGCTTCGCGGGGCAACACTTGGATCTGGCCGAAGACGTTATCGAAGATCTCAATTATACCCATGACGACACGGTTGATCGTCCGCTTACGATTGAGTATCAACCGTCAGCCGAAGAAGCTTTATTCTGCATATCAATGCCCTTAAAAACTGAAACCGGAGAGCCCGTGGGATGGTAGTGGTATTTGACGATCTCGACCGATCTGGAAAAGGCGGAACGAATGGCAGCCTGGCGGGAGGTCGCCCGCCGGATCGCCCATGAGGTTAAAAACCCGTTGACACCGATTGCATTATCCGCTCAACGGCTAAAAAGAAGGTATGCGGCAAAACATCGATGAACCGATTTTCGAAGAATGTACCCAGATGATCATCGACCATGTGGAGTTGATCCGCAACCTGGTCAATGAGTTTTCGGCTTTTGCCAAATTTCCCATGGCCAACCCAAAACCATATTATCTGCCGGAGATTATCGAAGAAACCGTTGCTTTATATAAAGAAGGCCATCCGGAAGTTAATTTTATTATTAGTGTCTCTTGAAAAAATGCCCGAAGATTAATATTGACCGCCAACAGATCAAACAGGCGCTGATTAACCTGGTCGATAATGCCGTTGCCGCCTTGAAAAATAAAGGGAAGTATCGTGATCAGTTTGACCCAGGACCCGATTCTGGAGATGATCCGCCTGGAAGTGGCCGATAATGGACCGGGAATTTCCGATGAAGATAAAACCCGTCTTGTTTGAACCCAACTTTTCCACTAAAAGTGCCGGGATGGGGTTGGGGCTGACTATAGTCAACTCCATTGTTATGGATCACAAGGGGATGATACGGGTCTTGGATAACCAACCCAAAGGATCAAAATTCGTGATTGAATTACCCATGTAACGCAGATCTTTTTATACTTGGGATTAGGGATTTTACTGGACCGACCCATGAAATCGGATTACTGGAATTTGCAAGGTAACCAGATCATGAAGGAAAAATAATGCAACCATCAATTCTCATTGTTGATGATGAACCTTCCATTGTTCAATCCCTTACCGGAATTCTATCCGACGAGGGGTTTAATACCCTTTCCGCCTTTAACGGGTACGAGGCATTAAAAGTAATTGAAACGGAATCACCGGATCTGGTCATGCTCGATATCTGGATGCCGGGCATTGATGGTATCGAAACCCTAAAGGAAATCAAAAAAGACCACCCATTTCTTCAAGTGATTATCATTACCGGGCACGGGACTATCGAAACGGCCGTCAGGGCCATCAAATTGGGCGCGTATGACTTGATCGAAAAACCGCTCTCCATCGACAAAGTCATCGTATCCATCAATAATGCGTTGAACTATCGGCGATTGGAAGAGGAAAATCGCTATTTACGCAAAAAAACATTGGAAAAAAATTCCATCACCGGAAACAGCCCGGCGGTGATAGCCCTGAAACAGCAAATTGCAATGGCAGCGCCGGCAGACTCCTGGATTTTAATTACCGGTGAAAACGGTGTCGGCAAAGAACTCGTGGCCCGCACCATTCACCAGCTAAGCCATCGGGCCTCCCAACCGATGATCGATGTCAATTGCGCCGCCATTCCGGAAGAGTTGATCGAAAGTGAATTATTCGGTCACGAGAAGGGGGCTTTTACCGGTGCTACGGAAAAAAAGCGCGGAAAATTTGAATTGACCGGTAACGGCACGATCTTTCTTGACGAAATCGGCGACATGAGCCTGAAAACCCAGGCCAAAATTTTACGTGTGCTGCAGGAACGGCAATTTCAGCGCGTGGGTGGCACTCGGACCATTCAAATTGATTTCAGGGTTATTGCCGCGAGCAATAAAGATCTGGAAAAAGAGATTGAAGCCGGCCATTTTCGCGAGGATCTATACTATCGGCTAAATGTCATACCAATCTACGTCCCGGCGCTGAGGGAGCGTATAACCGATATCCCCTTGCTTGTTCAAACTTTTCTGGAAGAAAATTCCCAGCAGACCCGGGAAACATCAAAAAAAATGGCGGCGGTGGCTCTGGCATTATTACAGGCCTACACCTGGCCGGGAAATGTCAGGGAACTTAAAAACCTTGTGGAACGGCTGGTCATCATGATCACCGAAGATACTATTGATGTGGACGATCTGCCGGCACCCTACAACCCGGAAACGTTAACCGATGCCGAGTCGTCTCTTGACCCAAATTCTGACCATGGAAGGTTTTAAAGATGCCCGGGCAGCGTTTGAGAAAACATTTATCCAAAATAAACTTCATTCAAAATGATGAGAATATCACCCGAACCGCCGAGGTTATCGGTGTCGATCGGAGTTATCTACACAAGCGCCTGAAACGATTTAGCGAACAGAATTAACCGTAACCAAGGAAGCTGATTTTGCGAATAATCGGTGGCGTCAGGCGTGGCAAAAAACTTTTTTCTCCCCCCGATCGATCCATCCGGCCAACTGCGGACCGGGTTCGTGAATCCATTTTCAATATCCTGGCCCACCGGATTCTCGGTGCTCGTGTTCTGGATTTGTTTGCCGGCACGGGTGCCATGGGGCTGGAAGCGCTGAGTCGAGGCGCCGAGCACGCCATTTTATCGATAACCAACCGACGGCGTTGTCACTGATTAAAAAAAATGTCCAGGCATGCGGCTGGACCGAGCGCACCGATGTTATTCGATGGAACCTGGGCCTGAATCTAAATTGTATCCGATCCCGGATGCATCCCTTCAACCTGGTATTTATCGATCCCCCTTACCGTTCGCAAATGATTCCGAGATTCTGCGTCATCTTGATGACTCCCGTGCTCTCGACCGGTGAGACCCAAATAATTATCGAACACGCATCCGGCGATATTCCTGAAACGTGGCCGGCCATCTTCAACCTCGATGACCGTCGGGCATACGGAAAAACCCTTGTATCGTTTTTTCGAATCGTGCTATAGGTCGCCGCCAAGAGGCACGCTTATTTTCTCACAACCTGATTCAGATCATAAGGACTCACCATGCCTAAAATCGCTGTTTATCCCGGATCGTTCGATCCTGTCACCAACGGACATCTTGATATCATCAAGCGGGGACTGACCATGTTTGATGAACTGATCGTGGCCATTTTACATAACCCCGCTAAGAACACCCTTTTTACGGTAAAAGAACGGCTCGATTTACTCGAAAAGAGCCTGAAAGGCATTTCCAGGGTTAAAGTTGATACTTTCAGCGGCCTTACGGTGGATTATGTGGTTCAGAAAAAAGCCGATGTCATTTTAAGGGGCATGCGGGCAACATCCGATTTTGAATACGAATTTCAATTGGCACTGATGAACCGAAGACTCAACAAAGATATCCAGACCGTTTTTCTAATGACAGGCTTGCGGTGGATCTTCACTTCTTCTTCGATTATCAAGGAAGCCGCCCGATTCGGCGGGAATATTAAAGGAATGGTTCCACCGCTTGTGGAAGAGACCCTTAAAATTAAATTTAAGCACCTCGCTTCAACCAACTAACGCTTAGGGCTATGCCACAGAAACTCACCGATAATGCAAGAACCATTCTTGAAAAACGCTATTTGAATAAAAATATCGACGGCCGGGTTATCGAGTCGCCCAAAGAGATGTTTGCCCGTGTGGCCACGGCTGTGGCCAAAGCGGATCGGCATTTTGATGCCAACGCTAGTATTGAAAAAACCACCATGGCCTTCGCTCAAATAATGGAGCGTCTGTGGTTTTTACCCAACTCACCGACCTTGATGAATGCCGGGCGGGAGCTGGGTCAACTGGCTGCCTGTTTTGTCCTGCCCATTGAAGACAGCATGGATAGTATTTTCGAAACGTTGAAAAACACCGCCCTGATTCATAAAAGCGGTGGCGGTACCGGCTTCTCTTTTTCCAATATTCGTCCGGCCAAAGATACGGTTCAATCCACATTGGGGGTGTCCAGCGGTCCGCTGCCTTTCATGGACGTGTTTGACACCATGACCGAAGCGGTCAAACAGGGCGGGGCGCGAAGCGGCGCCAATATGGCGGTTCTCAGGGTGGATCATCCCGATATCGAAGCCTTTATCCAGGCAAAAAATACGCCGCATCGTCTTACCAATTTCAATTTGTCCGTGGCGCTCACCGATCCATTCATGGCGGCTTTGGATGCTAACCAGACTTACGACCTCGTCAATCCGCGGACAGGCTTGCCCGTGGGAGCACTACCAGCCAGAGCCGTATTCGATCGGATCGTAGATGCTGCCTGGCAAACCGGAGAGCCGGGCATCCTATTTATCGATCGGATCAATCGACACAATCCCACGCCGACTGCCGGCCGTATCGAGGCAACCAACCCCTGCGGCGAACAGCCCCTGCTTTCTTTCGAATCCTGTACCCTGGGGTCAATCAATCTGGCAGCCATGGTGAATGCCGGTAAGATCGATTGGGATCGAATAAAACAAACGGTTCATACCGCCATCCATTTTTTGGATAATGTCGTCGAAATCAACCACTACCCCATGCCGGAAATTGAAGAAGCGAGCCGGGCCACGAGAAAGATCGGTCTGGGGATAATGGGTTTTGCCGATCTACTGATCGAGAGAAAAATTCCCTACAACTCGGAAGCGGCGGTCGCCGAGGCCGAACGGATCATGGCCTTTATTCGTGAAGAAACCCGCCACGCTTCAAAAAATTTGGCCGGTCAACGGGGTAATTTTCCCCAATATGACAACAGTATCTTTGCTGAGCAGGGCAACGGCGGCATGCGCAATGCCACCACGACCACGATCGCACCCACCGGCACCATCAGTATTATCGCCGGTGTATCCAGCGGCATCGAACCGGTCTTTGCCATTGTCCACCAGCGTCGCGCCATCGACAACCAAACCCTTTTTGAGGTTAACCCCCTATTCGTCGCAACTGCCAAAAAAGAGGGCTGGTTCACCGATGAGCTGATAAAAAAAATTGCAGAATCGGGCTCAGTGCAAGATATCGATACCATCCCCGATGATATTAAACGAATTTTTGTAACCGCCCTTGATATTGAACCTGAATGGCATATTCGCATTCAGGCGGCTTTCCAAAAACATACCGATAGTGCCGTATCCAAAACGGTAAATGTTCCGGCGACGGCCTCCCGGGACCAGGTTAACGACGTTTTTCGGCGGGCGCACGCACTCAAATGCAAGGGCGTCACGGTCTACCGCTATGGCAGTCGCGAACAACAGGTGTTGTTCGTGAAAGACCTACAGGCGGTATCCGGCCCCGAGGCCCCCCGTCCCCGGCCTGAGCGAACCCTGGGGTTGACCCAACGAATTGGTACAGGATGTGGGAACCTTTACGTCACCGTCAATTCAGATGAGGTCGGGCTGTGTGAAGTATTTGCTAAAATGGGCAAGACGGGTGGCTGTGCTTCTTCCCAGATAGAAGCGGCCGGCCGACTGGTATCATTAGCCCTTCGTTCCGGGGTTCGCGTGGATGCCATCATCAAGCAGCTAACGGGAATCCGCTGTCCCACACCCACCTGGCAAAACGGTAAGATGGTGCTTTCGTGTCCCGATGCCATGGCCCAGGTTCTACAACTTATCAGTGGAACCGAACCGTCGGAAATCAAAGGGATGATGGGGGTTTGTCCCGACTGCGGAGATGTACTCGCCCATGAAGAAGGCTGCCTGGTCTGTCATGGGTGCGGTTTTTCCAAATGCAGCTAACAGACCGCTATCTTCAGCGTTAACCGGTTTTCACCCAATTGTAACCATTCATTTTCTTCATCTATCTATAATTACTTCTTGACAGCCAAATCCTTGTCGCTTAAAATATTAAACGCATTTAATATTTATATTAAAAAGGATGTTTATTTTAACGTTCCAGGATGAAGGCGTCCCTTTCTCGGTCTTAGGTGATTAAGGTTGCCCATTTTGCGGGTCTGCCCCGATCGTACTTTAGCGTCTGGCAAACCCACTAATAACCATTATAAAGGAGGAGAATGATGAAAAAATTTTTAGTGATGTTGATAATGGTTTCTTTGGTTGAATTCATGTTTGTCTCTCATGTTTTGGCGGCAAGGGAAGGCGGATCCTTTCATTTCATAGCGCCTTATGGTTCGAGCCTCTCCTCTCTGGATGCCCACCGAACGACCCGAACCCAGGATGCCATTGTGGGCATGTCAATTCATCGCGCCCTCTACAATTGGAACTCCAAACAGGGTAAACCGGTTTTAGAACTGGCCGAAAGTGTCACCGCGTCTTCCGATCAGCGTATCTATACCTATAAGTTGAGAAACAATGCCAAATTTCACAACGGTCGCCCCATGACCGCCGATGATGTGATCTGGAGCTATAACCGAATTATGAGTCCCAAACTGGCTTCACCGGCGGCCCGCTATATACGCAATATCAAAGGCGCGGCTGATGTTGAAACCGGGAAGGCCGGGAGTATTGCGGGTCTTCGTAAGATTGACGACTACACCTTGGAAATAACTTTGGAACAACCCGGTGATCCGGGATTTTTTCTTTTCCGCACCATGACGTCTATTTTGCCCAAGGAAGAAGTTGAAGCCAAAGGCGACGGGTTTGCCACCTCACCCGTGGGTTTAGGACCCTTTCAGTTTGTTAAATGGGTCCGCGGCAGCGAAATCGTTTTGAAAAAATTTGCCGATTATTACAAAGAAGGACGCCCCTATCTGGATACCGTGGTTTATAAGATCATGGGTGAAAGCGCTGCGCGCGATTTGGCTTTCCGATCCAAGGAGCTTGATGCCACTGTATTGGGGTCTGCCCAATATCAAGTATATGCCAAAGACCCGGAACTATCCAAAAACCTGCTTACCGTCGCAGAAATGTATACGCGACATATCGGATTTAATCTTAAAAACGAAAAATTCAAGGATAAACGGGTGCGCCAGGCTTTCAACTATGCCATCAATAAAGATCTTATTATCGATAAATATGTGAAAGGGAAGGCTTTTTCGGCAGTAGGATGGCTTCCCGCCTCTTCACCTGCGTTTAATGATCAGGCCAAAGGGTATACCTATGATCCGGAAAAAGCCAAACAATTGCTAAAAGAAGCCGGCATCACCGAAGGTATGCTCTCTTTTGATATTATCACCACGGATAGTAAATCCTATGGAATCGGCATCATTGAAGCCACCCTGCCTTTTTTAGCGAAAGTAGGCATTGAAATGAAGCCCAAGCTCGTGGAAAGTGCCGTAAATCAGGAGCTTGTCTATGAGAAGCAAGATTTTGAGGCGTATGTTATGTCATTCAATTCAGGCCCGGACCCACTCCAGGCTATGAAGCAGTGGCATTCCAAAACTCCCGCCCACGCAGGTAACTACATCGCATACAATAACCCCGAGTACGACGCCCTGGTCGATGCCGCCGAAAAGGAAGCCGACCCTGCCAAACGCAACGATCTGCTCAAAAAAGCGGATGGTGTATTTTTAGATGATGCGCCTATCTGGTTCTTCAACTACAACAAAGCCATTATTGCGCATCACCCCTGGGTTCATGGACTTCAGCAAAACGCCGTAGAACTGATGTACCAAGATCTCGATTTGGTTTGGGTGGATGAGAATTCCCCCCGCGCGACAAAATAGTGATGTCATGACCTTACCCCCCATGGTCTGGTTGTGCTTACCGATTGGGATCCATGGGGGTTATAGGCTTTTTTATATCAGAAACAGTCGTACGCTATGTATGGTTTTGAATAAATAAACCGGCCTTTCTTTTATGTAAAACCGCTTTATATCGCTTCTGATAGCCGGTTCTGTTTACCACTTTTTAAATGATTTAAACACGTATCGGAGTAACGCCCAAGGGACTCGTCATCATGTATGCTTTTATCATACGCCGATTGCTTCAATTTATCCCAACGGTTCTGACCATCACCCTGATTATGTTTATATTGCTCAACATTTTACCCGGCAATGCCGCCTTGATGGCGTTGGATCAACGTCAAGCCGCCGATCCGGAGTACGTTCGTAAACTTAAAATTGAAATGGGATTGGATAAGCCAATCCATATCCGTTATTTGAATTATATTAAAAATCTAGCCAAGGGCGATTTAGGAATCTCATATCTGCATAAAGAGAAGGTGAATCATCTGATCATGGGGCGCTTGTGGCCGACCATCAAGCTTGCCTTGGTAGCGATGACCATTGCCGCCTGTTTGGGTATTCCCCTTGGGTTTTTCTCTGCGCTGAAACAAGGCGGCTGGTTGGACTCATTTTTTATGATCACTGCCATTTCCGGCGTTTCGATCCCCCAGTTCTGGCTGGGGCTGTTGTTGATGTATTTTCTCTCCGTAAAACTAGCTTTGCTGCCGACCTTCGGCTATGGAAATGGGGCCTTGGCCAATATTATTCTACCCGCCACAACCCTGGGTATCGGGTATATGGCTCTCATTGCCAGAACGACGCGTGCGGCTGTAGTAGAGATCCTGAATGCTGATTTTATCCGTACAGCGCGCTCCAAAGGGTTGATGGAATACGAGGTTTTATATCGGCATGTTTTCCGCAATGCCTTTATTTTAATCCTGACGACAGTGGGCCTTCAATTCGGTAGCATGATCGGACACACGGTTATCATTGAAAAATTATTCTCCTGGCCCGGTATCGGCTCACTGTTGGTAGATTCGATCTTTGCACGAGACCTTCCCATAACCCAAGGCTGCATCCTTTTAATCGTGGTCCTCTTTTTAGTAGTGAACCTGATTATTGATATTCTCTATTCGGTGATAGATCCGAGAATCGTGCAATCATGAAACACACGCTAAAAAAATTCAGGCAACGTACCAATCTGGTCCTGGGCTCTATTTTTTTGTTGATCTTGATTTTTACAGCCATCTTCGCCCCCTTTTTAGCCCCCACCCATCCCTATAAGGATGCGGATCTCATGTTTGCCGAGGAACCTCCCAATAAAAATTTCTGGTTCGGCACAGATAGCCAGGGCAGGGATATTCTATCGCGAGTCATTTATGGTAGCAGAATCTCCTTGGGTATCGGTTTGGTCACTCAGCTGATCAATTCCATCATCGGCATCACCTTGGGATTAACGGCCGGCTATTTCGGTGGATTGTGGGATGATCTGGTTAATGCCCTGACCAATATCATGCTCTCTATACCCTCATTGGTGTTCGCCTTGGCTATCATGGGGTTGCTGGGGCCCGGGCTAATCAATCTCTATATCGCCATGGGATTGACCAATTGGTCTTACTCATGTCGCATTACCCGATCCCAGACGCTTTCGGTTCGCTCTCTGGCTTATATAAGCGCTGCCAAGGGAATGGGCTATAAAAGTAGCAAAATATTGATCCGACATATTCTGCCCAACATCTTGGGCCCCATTTTGGTTATCAGTACCTTGGGTGTAGGGGCGGCTATTTTAACTGAAGCGGCATTGTCATTTTTAGGATTAGGTGCCCAACCGCCGATGCCAAGCTGGGGTGGCATGCTCTCCAACGCCAGAGATCAGTTTTTTACCGCACCCTGGATTGCCGTATTTCCCGGTATGTCGATTTTCGTGACCGTGCTGGGATTCAATCTTTTAGGAGACGGGCTAAGGGATATTCTCGATCCTCATACCATATGGAAATAAACCAATCACTTTATTTAAAGGTCGTTTAAAATGGAACTGAGTTCGAAAACACTAAAATTGCACCGTGAATCGATTATCATCGACCCCTGCGTTCAATATCTAACCAAAAGGACCGACCGTTCGGATAAATCAGGACTGACCGCCGCAGGTATCACCGTTCCCGATGTTGGAGATGATTTGATGGGTGCCATCCCCAGAGTTAAGGCTTTTTTAAAGGTCATCGCTGATACGCCGTCGTTTTGTCTTGGCAACAGCGTGGGCGCCATCGAAAAAGCCCACCAGGAGGGAAGGTTGGCCCATATTTTTTCTACCCAGAACAGCCTCATGCTGGGCTCCGATCCGGGCAACCTGTTGTTTTGGAAGCAGATGGGGCTGTCTGTCTGCCAGCTAACCTATAATGAAAAAAACCTTGCGGGAAACGGCTGCTTGGAGCTAAACGATGACGGCATCAGTCAGTTCGGAAAAGTCCTTGTGCGCGAGATGGCCCGGATAGGAATCACCCTCGACCTTTCCCATGTGGGAGAACGCACCTTTTTGGATGCGGTAAAAGTGGCCAAAGCGCCGGTGATTGCATCCCATTCCAACCCCAAAGCCGTCGTAGACAATCCGCGAAATATCACGGACGATCAAATTCAGGCCATTGCCGATACCGGCGGAGTGGTTTGTGTCACAACTTGGGCCCCCCTGATCTATCGAGGAGGTGCCGGTATGCCCACCCTTGAAGATTATCTGGTTTGCCTGGAATATGTCATCGAACGCATCGGCATTGATCATGTTGGAACGTCAACCGACTCCGTGGGAACCATGGGTGCTTACCCTCATCACGCGTTTGGAGAGAACGATTTACCCTACCATCTGGTTACCGACCCACTAGACAAAAACGCCCGACCACCCGATACCAACAACCGGCAACCGTCGGATTTTAATGGAATCGAGGACTACCCATTTCTAACCCAAGGCCTGATAGCACGCGGTTATAGCGATGAGGAGATTAAAAAAATTCTGGGCCTCAACTTGTTGCGGATATTTAAAGAGAGTTGGAAGCCCAATTTACTAACCTGAAATATTCACCAGTGATGCCCGTTGTTACTGGATAAATTTCGAGGATGATAGCCTTCTGGAGACAATGATGGCAGCTCCCCATTTACCCGGATTAAACCCTTTGGTCGTTATCGAAAATCTGACCACTTGTTTTAAATCCATGGATGGCGTGGCCACAGCGGTGGACGGGGTGTCGTTTAATATTCACACCAATGAAATCGTCGGGTTGGTGGGGGAGTCTGGTTGTGGTAAAAGCGTCACCGCCCTGTCGCTCCTTCGCCTGATACGGTCACCGGGTCACATTAAATCCGGTGCGATAACCTTCAAAGGCCGGGATCTGTTGACCCTTTCAGCCAGGGAGATGCGCCATATTCGGGGTAACCGGATTTCTATGATCTTTCAGGAACCCATGACCTCCTTGAACCCTGTCCATAGAATCGGCCGCCAGATCGCTGAAGTGATAACCAAACATCAAGGGTTAAGCAAAAGCGAAAGTTTGAACCAGGCGATTGAGATTCTCGGTCGGGTCAAAATTCCCTCGCCTGAAAAAAGAGTCTACGAGTACCCCCACCAGCTTTCCGGTGGCATGCGACAGCGTGTCATGATTGCCATGGCCCTCGCCTGTCGTCCGGATCTTTTAATCGCGGACGAACCAACGACGGCGTTGGATGTCACTATTCAGGCCCAGATTGTAGACTTACTTTTAAAACTGCAAAATGATTTTCAGTCCGCTATTTTGCTTATCACGCACGACTTGGGCTTGGTATCAAAGATTGCCCACCGCATCGTCGTGATGTATGCCGGAAAGATAGTGGAAATCGGACAAGCAAAGGAAATCTTTAATACGACCAGCCACCCGTATACCCAATGCCTGCTGCAATCAGTTCCGGTTATCGGTCGCAGGGCACGACACGGACGTACACGGTTACAAGAGATAAAAGGCTCTATTCCCTCACTTCTTAAGCTACCCTCGGGTTGTACTTTTCATCCTCGCTGCCCCATTGCCCGTGATATTTGTAGGGATAAAATGCCCGAGGCTCAGGCTATTTCGGAAACGCACAAAGCCAAATGCCATTTTCCCGGTGAGAAGATCAATGTCGAATAATCGTTTCATGATCCACTCCTGGCGGGGGGATAGCATAAAGCCAACCTTTCAAATGGTTGAAAAACATGACTGAGATACTTCGTGTTGATGATCTAAAAGTATATTACCCGGTACGCAGAGGTATCCTTAACCGTCGGGCTGGCTGGGTACGGGCCGTAGATGGCATCAGCTTCTCGCTTAAGCAAGGTGAAACCCTGGGCTTGGTTGGCGAAAGCGGTTGCGGTAAGTCCACGGCCGCATTGGCCATGCTGCGTTTGATCGACCCCACTGGGGGAAAGGTTCATTTTTTCGACCGTGATCTGTCGGCTTTATCAAAAAAAGAATTGCGCCAGGAAAGAACCAGGGTGCAGATGATTTACCAGGATCCATATTCATCCCTCAACCCCCGCATGACGGTGAACAGCATTCTGACGGAACCCATGCAGGTCCATAAAATGGGCTCTTCATCCGCTTTGTCCACGCGTTGCGCCAAATTGATGGAAAAAGTAGGCCTGTCTCCGGAACACGGCAACCGTTATCCCCACGAATTTTCCGGTGGGCAGCGCCAAAGGATCGGCATTGCCAGGGCTTTGGCGTTAAATCCGTCACTTATCATCGGGGATGAGCCGGTTTCAGCGCTGGACGTGTCGATTCAAGCACAAATAATCAACCTGCTGGTTGATTTACAAAACGAACTGGGGCTTTCGTATATTATCATTTCGCATGACTTAGCGGTTGTGGAGCACATATCCGATCGAATCGCAGTGATGTATTTGGGTAAAATTGTCGAGTCAGGGCCTTATGAAATAATCTATAAAGCCCCCAAACATCCCTACACCAAAGCACTGCTGTCGGCGGTACCCGTCATGGACGCAACGATCCCATGGGGAAAAAACGTGTTGCCCGGGGATGTGCCCAGCCCTTTAAATCCACCCCCTGGATGCCATTTTCATCCACGTTGCCCCGCTGTCATGCCCATTTGTCAAAAGGTTCGACCTGTTTATAAAAAAGTGGATGAAGACTACTTTGTTGCTTGCCATCTGCACACGCAAGCTTAAAAGGGAATCGTCGTTTGGATCAAATGAATGAAAAACCGCCTATTTTTTAACAGACAAGGCTACAATGGAGAGGTTTTCATCAATGTCTTTAACCGATAAGCCCCATTTTTCCTCCGACGCAAAAAAGAAGGCGTATATTTCACGTTATATTATTTCGTTGATCAAAAAACACCAGCGCCCTCGTAACCAAATTGCTGCTGTATCCGGATTGACCAACACCTATATCAAAGACCTGGAAGAAGGGAACATCATTAATGTTCGCCGGGAAAAGTTATTGGCTTTATCCGTAGCATTGGAATTGACGCTAAAAGACGTCGACGATTTACTAAGCGTTTTTGACCGAAGGCCATTGGACGATACGGATATCCCCTTGTTGGTCAACTACTCTAGAAAAAGCAAGATTTCGACGGCCATGACGCCTTTGTATAGCGCTTTGGCGAATGGACAACTACTATCCATCGAGAATAGTCTCGGGCCTTATACTATTGTGAACCCGGAACCAACCTACATCCTTATGGCCGATAATCATCCCAAGTTTGAGAAACAAAACAGTTTGCTCCACCACCCGCTGGACGAATTATTCGGTGGGCAAGCCTTGAAAGAACGACGCCGGCTTTTTTTAAAAAACATCGCACGATACCCGGTGAATCAATATATTTGTATCGATTGTCTGCAACAATATGCCCGGCGGTACAATGACCCCTTGGAGAAAAAATTACGCCAAAATCATCTCCATAACGTCATCGCGGCCCTGTGTGATCATGAAAATTTCCATTTACATCTACTTGATATTTGCCCATCCATTTCCTTTTCACTTAAACAAACCGAACAATCCATCAAAAACCCGGACCTCCTCATCATCCTTTTTTGGCCGCAACACCGTCTTAAATGGCTTCGATCCGGTAAGTTACGCGGTTTTATCACGCGCCATCAGGCTCTGGTGCAGCACTATAAAGACGAGTTGGCGTCCTTAAAGGAGACGGTTATCGCCGATTTTACGGACCGCAACAAACTTATTTCATACCTTAAAGAACTGGCCAAAAACTAGGATAGGAGATCCAATGAAGGCTATGGTACTGGGCGTTGGCCTACAGGGTAAGGCCGTGATTCACGATCTTTCCCAAAGCCCGATTATTGGTGAGATTGTGGCGGTTGACATCGACCTTTCAAAGGCCCGCGACTTTCTTCGCCATAACTGTCACAATAAAGTACAGGCGATTGAAACCGACGCCACGGATCAGGCCATATTGGCGAAAATGATTAAAGATACCGCCGTTAATATCCTGATTTGTATGACACCTGCACATCTAAGCCGTCAGGCCGCCCTTGGCTCTATTGAAGCCGAAATTCCCTATGTGTGTACCACCTATGCCGGTCTATTGGACGGGCTGGATGCGCTCGCAAAAGAGAAAAATATTTTATTGTTACCGGAAATGGGCTTCGACCCGGGGATTGATTTTGTTCTCGGCGCCAGGGCCGTGGCTATGTTGGATGAAGTCCACGGATTAAACAGTTATGGGGCAGGGATCCCTACCCCATCCGCCTGTGACAATCCACTAAACTACAAGATCAGCTGGACCTTTGATGGTGTCCTGAATGCTTACACCCGGCCGGCCCGGCTGCTAAAGGGCGGCCTGGAAATACAAATTCCCGGCCTGGAAATTTTTAATGAAGCCTGGGTTCGCACGATCGATGTCCCGGGTGTGGGGACCATGGAAACCTACCCCAACGGTGACGCTGTCCAGTTTATTCAAACATTTAACCTGGGTTCGGAATTACAGGAAATGGGCCGCTATACAACCCGCTGGCCGGGGCATTGTGCCTTTTGGCGAATCATGGCCCACCTTGGCTTCCTAAACGATGAACCGCTCGAGTTGGCGGAAGGTGTATCGATTGCACCCAGAGAATTTGTCAGTCGTCACTTGACGCCGAAACTGCAGTACAAAGAGGATGAACGTGACTTAGCCTTTCTCAGGGTCCATGCCTGGGGCCAAAAGGACGGCCACCCCCGATCGATAATCTATGATTTGATTGACTATCGCGATCTTGAAACCGGGCTTTTCGCCATGAATCGAACCGTTGGGTATACCGCCAGTATTGCCGCGCAGATGATCCTGAAAGGTGAAATCAAGGGATGTGGTGTCGGGTCACCGGCTCAGGATGTCAATCCCGACATCCTGATTGAGGAACTATCCCAACGGGGAGTGGAGATAAAAGAGTATATCGAATAATCTTCGGCCGACAGCATCCAGCCGGGTAATAAGGGTGCCGGGGTGTCCGGTAATGTGATCCCTGCTACCCAAAGGTAGGACAGATGCGAACAAGCCTGATGACGGGATCATGAAAAAAGTATCATGAATAAAAGGGGCGCATGGTCCTTTAACCTGACGCCCCAATACTACCCATTTGTTTTACACCAGGAGAATTTGGATTTATCCTGCGTTAGCAGGCACCAATTTGTGTTGGGCACCCTTACTTGGCGACCCGCTTCACCGTCCCATTGGCAATAAGCTGTTGTAGTTGGCCCAACAAGGCCTGTTCCTGATCGTCAATAAATTTGTCTGCATTAGCGATAGCCAGAATCTCATCGTACTCTTTGGGGGTGATTTCACAATCCGCAATGGCTTTTTTTATCGCCGTGGCCAGATCCATCTCTTTTTCTTCTGCACTCATTCGGTATCCTCCTTTATTTTCGTCAGCAGTTTTGTAACTATTAATAAGCCTCTTATTATTAAGGATGGTTTATAGATAATTCGGGTTACGGTGTCAATTCAGATCCGCCGCCGATCTGCCGTCTGGTTATATTGATCGCTATAGAGATTTCGAGCTTGGTGACACGATATCAATGACCGTAATTTCCGGAGGGGCGAGAAATCGGATCGGTGGGCCCCATGTCCCGGTTCCTCGGCTTAAATATAGTGATGATCCACCGCTCAGGGGGGTCAGGCCGTTTTTGAAGCCATACGCCAGGGAAGTGATAAGCGTAAAGGGAAAGATCTGGCCCGAATGGACATGGCCGGTCAACATCAGATCAAACTGTCCCAGGGTATTTTTTTTTATCCGGGGTTGATGCTTTAAAAATAGGGTAAATCCTTTTGGCGTACATTGGGCTAACATGTCCGACTCGGATGTACCCTGGTCGGCTGTCCCAACATTTCTCCCCTCATCATCCACACCGGCAATGCAAACACCACCGGGCAATTCAACACGGTTTCCCCTCAGCATTGTAAAGCCGCAGGCTTCAGTAAAAGATATCGATTCTTCCAGGCCATGGTAATATTCATGGTTGCCGACAACGGCGAACTTACCCTGCGGTGTGTGTAATTTTCTAAAACGATGGATGACTTTATCTTTGTCAGCGATATACCCATCCACCAGGTCGCCTGTGGAAACCAATACATCCGGAGATTGAGCTTCAACCTGTTTCAGAATGGCATTGAGGCGTTCCTCGCCACCCATTAAGCCCAGATGGACGTCGGTTATCTGGACGACTCTTAGGCGGTCTTTGAAACGACTCTCCTTTTTCGTTTCAATCGTGACACGTTCAACCCGGATTGCTCGTGCTTCACCAAAACCGTAGATCAAAATGCCGAGGGTCAAGGCCGTCGAAAACAACAATGTGAATCCAGCCGACAGTGTGATGTGCGCCGGGTTAAAATGGAATACAGCACCCAACCCCCTGGCGATCCACTTGTAGATATCAAATCCAAATGAGATTGAGACAAAAAGAAAAAGGGCCCCCATCCACCCATAAGCAAAGTGGGCGGATATTGTGGCCGCCGTGAAATTGCCGTTTTTTTCCAGTATCCGTATGGCGATCGGCGAAAAAATCATACAAACCAGGAAAACGATTAGAGCAATATGAATAATAAGGTCCGGCTTGAAAACGGCTTTAAATTTAGTATAGCCGTAATAATGAAAGCCACCGTAGATACCAAAAAAAATGGAAAGAAAAATGATAAAGCCAATGAGATTATATTTCATGCGAAACTGTGTAGCAGATATGGATAAAATTGTCAGAATTTTTTACCGCAAAGGCGTTTTCAATCATGCCATTTCTATTGAATGGGAGACGAATTAATGCGATGATTAAATTAAAATACAATGATTAATACTAAAGGAGAATCCACAATGCCCATATCTTTTGAACTGCCCTTTCACGACTGGCTGGTTGAACTTCGCCGGGACCTTCATCAAATCCCTGAACTTTGCTACCAGGAAGAAAAAACAGCGGCGAAAATTTGTGAGGTGTTGGACCAATTGGACATACCTTACCAAAATGGTATTGGTAAAACTGGTATTGTAGCGAGGTTAAAAGCGGACAAAAAAGGCCCTACAGTTGCTTATCGGGCCGATATGGATGCGCTTCCCCTGCAAGAAGCCAATGATGTGGCCTATAAATCCAAACATGAAGGTTTTATGCACGCCTGCGGCCACGACGGCCATGTAACGGTAGCCCTTGGCATCATTCGTTGGCTGAAAGAGCAATCTTGGCAAACCAAGGGTTACGGGGAGATTCTTTTCTTCTTTCAACCCGCCGAAGAAGGTGGCGCCGGCGCCAAGGCAATGCTCGACACCGGCCTTTTCGATCAGGATGACGTAAAAGCCATTTTTGCCGGACATATGAAGCCCGAACTACCTGTGGGTGGGGTAGAACTCATTTACGGAACCGCTCATTCTGCCACCAACTCGATCCGGATTCGTATCAAGGGGAAGGGCGGTCATGGCGCCGAACCCCACCTTTGCATTGATCCCATTATCGCGGGGACACACCTCGTCAACCAACTCCAGACGATAACCAGCCGTACCCTCGACCCCTTGGATAGTGCGGTACTGACCATCGGCGAGTTTCACGCCGGAACAGCTGAAAACATTATTCCCGAAGAAGCGACCTTAAATGGGACCTTGCGCACCATGTCGCCGGAAGTCCGCGCACAGGCCATAAAGAGGATTGAAGAGATAGTCAAAAGCCTGGAACTCGGTTTTGGTGTCTCTACCACCCTTGAAAATATTGAAGGCTATCCAGTACATGTCAATGATAACATGATCGTGGATCACATTAAAAAGTGTGCCGAAGACCTTCTCGGCGCAGATGGGGTTCGAACCGGCCGTCCAAGCATGGGGGCGGAAGATTTTTCCTTTTTTTGTCAAAAATGGCCCGGCGCCATGGTAGCGTTTGGCTGTCATGACCCTGCCCGGGGCTTCGAACACGCCCTGCATTCACCCCACTTCGATATGGATGAGCGCGTGTTGGATGTAAGCGTTCAACTCATGGGCCGGGTATTAATTGACAAAATTGATAAATTGATGGTTACACCCAACCAATCGACCACTTGATCGTCAAAAAAGGTAATCCGTTTATTGAATGCCTTATCATTTCAATGTTTTGGCACATAGCTTTGCAAATAACCGATCAACTTAGATTGAATATTTTGTACCGGTTTATTTGGCGCAAAAAAACTTATCGTGCCAAATAAAAGTTTTATATGGCGCGATTAAGGGAATTGTGCCATAATAACTTAATTATGCCAAAACAGATCCCCCAAGACGAATTTGATGTCATATTAAAGGAGGTCTCTCACTTCCGGGAAGGGGTCTCAATCAAGAATATTATTGAGTCTCTTGAAAACAGACTATCTCGACGTACTTTGCAGCGTCGATTGGCACAACTCGTTGAGAACGAAAGATTGGTTATTTTGGGTCGGGGCCGGGGAGCCCATTATCAGATTCCAGAAAATAAAATTGTAGCGGATGTCGCTATTCCCCTCCCCACAGTGAAAGCGCGTATCGATAACTACATACCGGTTTCAACTGAAGGAAAAGTGGTCAAGAAAGTCGTTGGTTTACAGATTCATGATCGGCAACCCGTTGGTTACAACCGGTCATTCCTTGATAGATACATACCAAATAAATCTTTCTATCTGCCGGAGATAATCAGGCATCATTTAAAAGCCCTTGGCCATCCAACGGAGGATAAGCAACCCGCTGGAACCTATTTAAAAAAGATATTCAGTCGATTATTGATTGATCTATCTTGGAACTCCAGCCGGTTGGAAGGAAATACGTATTCACTGCTAGAGACGGAGCGTCTTCTGGAGTTGGGCGAAAGCGCCGAAGGTAAAGGTGCTATGGAAGCCCAAATGATTCTGAATCACAAGGCCGCGATCGAATTGCTGGTCGAGCCAGCTACCGAAATTGGTTTAAATCGTTACACAATATTAAATTTGCACGCCTTGTTATCGGACAACCTTCTTGGTGATCCTCGGGCTTGCGGGAGATTACGTGATAGGCCGGTATCGATTAGTGGGACGGTCTATTATCCGTTGGAGGTCCCTCAATTAATAAACGAATGTTTTCAGCAGATTTGTGATACTGCAACAGCAATTTATGATCCATTTGAGCGAGCATTTTTTGCTATGGTGCACCTACCTTATCTGCAACCTTTTGAAGATGTAAACAAACGTGTTTCCCGTCTTGTAGCAAATATCCCTCTTGTTGGACAAAACCTTTGCCCGCTCTCATTTGTTGATGTTCCAAATCAAGCTTATATCGATGGAATTCTCGGAGTATATGAATTGAACCGTATTGAATTATTACGTGATGTATTTGTATGGGCCTATGAACGTTCATGTAATCGCTACTCTGCTGTTCGCCAGTCACTAGGCGAGCCCGATCTGTTTCGATTACGGTATCGGTTAAAAATTTATGAATTTGTCTCTGGCGTAGTAAAAGGTAAGATGACAAAACGAGAGGCTATCCGATGGATCGCGAAAGAATCAGAAGAAGGAATCCCTGAGGATGACAAAATGCGCTTTATCGAAGTGGTTGAAACCGAATTGGGTAGTTTGCATGATGGCAATTTTGCCCGCTACAGGCTCAGGCCTTCTGAATTTAAAACCTGGTATCATCGTTGGGCGTCGTGACGTGCAAACCCTTAAAAAAGAAACTTGATCGCTACCATGCCGCCAACCAGGAGGACGGTAAAAACCACGACGAGAATATCGAAATACTTTTCGATATAGGCTTGGATCGTTTCGCCAAATAGGCGGATGAGGCCGCCAACGAGAAAGAAGCGGGCCGAACGGGACAAAACGGAGGCGATCACAAATACGGGAAAGTTAATCTTGAACGCACCCGCCGCAATGGTAAACACCTTGTAAGGGATGGGTGTAAAACCGGCAACCCCAACTGCCCAGGCGTCATACTGATTATACAGATTCTCAATGTAGGCTACTTTATCGGACAGGCCGTACAAAGCCACAATCCGATCACCAATGGCTGCCATAAATTGCCATCCGATCAGATAACCCACGCAGCCGCCCAATACGGACCCAACCGAACAAACCAGTGCAAAGGTTAATGCCTTTTGGGGGCGGGCGACGGCCAGGGCGATGAGTAACGGATCGGGTGGAATCGGAAAAAAGGATGATTCGGCAAAAGCGAGCAAAAACAATGCCCAGGTCCCATACGGCGTATTTGCCCAGTGAAGGATCCAGTCGTAGAGTCGTCTAAACATTACTTTTCCCAGCCATGCTCTCCGACAAGTTTGACAAATCGGCATCCACCCAGGCGGGTTTGATGGATACCTTCTTCATCGCGAACCAGCTTTACCAACTCCTGGGTGGACTGATTTCCGACAGGAAGGATCATACGGCCCCCGATAGCGAGTTGATTTATCAGGCCGGGGGGTACTTTTGGAGCTCCGGCAGTGACAATGATGGCATCAAAAGGGCTCTCCTCTTGCCATCCAATGGTACCGTCCGCATATCGCGAAACGATATTATGATACCCGAGTCTGTCAAACAGTTTGCGGGCTTTGAGATACAGACTATGAATCCGTTCAACCGTATAGACGCGATAGGCAATTCGGGCCAGAATGGCGGCCTGATATCCCGACCCCGTACCCAATTCTAAAACCCGATCTTCGGTAGTCAAAGAAAGTGCCTGGGTCATTTCAGCCACAATGTAAGGCTGGGAAATGGTCTGTTGCTCCCCAATGGGCAGGGGGTGATCATCGTACGCCTGGTCCACGAACGCTTCGCTCACAAATTCATGACGAGGAATCACCCGCATGGCAGTTATGACATTGGGGTCGGTAACGCCACGGGCTTCAACCTGGGTTTTAACCATCTCCTCACGAAGACGGTCATGGGTGTATGCGCTTCTGATCATAACTTCTAACTACTATCAATTGCCTCTAAATGCGTCAAGCATGACGACACTGAAAATAGGATCAAGTCCCAATTATGTTGTTCGGTTTCCATTGGGAACACCGGATTGGTCAAAGTAGTGATCCAGTTCCCCTTTGGAAATTCCCAGGCAATACAAAATATTAAAGATATTATCGCTTTTTATTATGCCGTCGGTATTCTTGCTCTCTTGCCCGGATTGCAACGCTTCGGATTGAAAGGCAATAGAGAGCCCGACTTTTTTAATGGAATGGGCACAAAGCGTGCCGTCACCCACGGCGATCACCTGGTCAGGTTGAACATCTTCCACGCTTAAGATAAAATCCAGCACATCACTTTTGGTGTCTTCGGCAATGATCGGCTCCTGAAGCTCTCCGGTGGTCATTCCGTCTTCATCGATACGAAGAGAATTTGCAAAGGCGTAATCCACGCCGGCCACTTCAAATATTCGCTTTACAAAAAAATTGAGGCCGGAAGAGATTAGTGCAATTTTAAATCCCATTGATTTTAAAATCGTGATCAACTCATATGTTCCCGGATTGATTTGTAGGATTTCGCTAAATTTTTCAAATTCTTTAATGGGGATACCCTTTAAACTTTTCGCCGCTTCAACCAGGGCGTGAGATTGGATTTTTTGACCTTTGGGAAATTGAGGCACTGGGCCCAGGCCCTTTAGCCGATCTTTAATCCTTTTCAAAAACCGATGCAAAGATTGTTGGCGAACCAAACTCGATTCCACATCGAACACCACGAGTTTTTTGGTCCGCCGATAAATATTTTCACTTTGAATCACGACACTTAAATCCAATGCCGCGCAGAGGTCCTTGAGTTCCGATTTCATGGCCTCAAAAGCACTATCAGGTGATGCGGCACTGTCAACGGTCATATTACCGGCATTGATAATGAGCTCCATTGAAAAAAAATCACCCCGGGCAATCATTTTTAAATTTTCAATATTTATCCTTTTTTGGGTAAAGAAAGTGGATATCTTAGAGATAATACCCGGCCGGTCAACACCGATCACTGTCACCAAATGGTCGATTTGAGTGGGCAAAAATTTGATGTCCTGCTGATCGTAGCCCCGCACCATTACCTTCAAGCCGGTTTCCTTCTCAACTTTTTCGAGTTCATTAACCAACGCTTCGATGGAAGCCGCTGCCTGGGTAAAATCAATGATTAGAAAAATGGAAAACAATCCCCGGCGACAGGTCTCTTCTACATCGATTATATTACCGCCCAAATTAAATATGCGTGTGGTAATTTTGGAAACCAGGCCGGGTGCGTCGATGCCCACGGCTGAGAGTATGATCCGTTTACTTCTATTTTTTTGAGGTTTCATCTGTTTCTCTTTTATTGTCGATTTAACGCAATGATCAATCGTAAAACACAAATAATTTTTCACCATAAAATCTGCCATTAATGACTTGCCCAGGGCCGAATTTGCGAATCCGTTTGGCTGCTAAATGGTCCAATAGACGTTTGTTAATATCTTCCAGCGAGACGTCTTCCTTGAGCCAGTTCCCAGGGATATTGATGTTTAGCGGTCGTGCCGGAATTAAATGGCGCGTCGTTTTAGGAGCGAAAATCCGGTCGTCCCGGGCGGCGGTAACGATCATATCTTTTCCGATCTGCGGCGTCCAGATAATCACATCCTCAGGGCCTACCGCCTCGCATTCATCATCTCCGCGGATTGATTCACAGGGTACGTATTGAAGCGTTACGTTTCGTTTTATCAACCTATTTTGCAGCTTTTCCAGAATCTGATAGGACGTGACGGCATCGGCAACCTGCCGGTTAGAAAAACGCACGCATTGATAGCGATTCCCCTGTTGAATGCCCAGACTGAAATCATGGGTTGCCAATGTGTCAACCAGGGCCTCTTTGGTGGGAAGTGTTACCAGTCGACCATCCATTTCGTGTATCAAGGATGTCAGTGTCATCGGATCGTTTACGTTTTTCAGCACCCGAAACCAGTAGCGTAGCTTGACGTATCGATTGAAATAGTCGATGCGGCAAACCGGTATGAATCGAAAACCTAATTTTTTAAACACGGTGACCCGGTGGTTGCCATCCAGAACGATATTATTTTTTTCTACAATCACCGGATGTCGCAAATAACTGAGGTTGGCAAACTCCATGGTGAGACGCCGGCTCACCGTGGCAATAATTTCTTCATGCTGAATTAACGTGGATACCGGCACGATCTCCAGTTGCAGATCCAGATTTTCAGATTTTAATAAAAACATAAACCTGAACCGATCGATGAGAATTGGTGGCGGTTTTGTTGGGTAACCCCGAACATATTCTGTTTTTACCAATGGCAAATTATAGGCAAATTGTAGGCCAATGTGTAATTGGTGTCAAACGGTATCCATAGCTAACTATAGGTATCCATACATATCTGGGGGTGTGGGCCCGGAATTCAATTTGATCAATCTGTTGGTAGAAAATATACTTTTGAAAAGCCTTGATTTTGTTCCGATACAAAGTGTACTTTGCGTGAAACAAGGAAAAATATTGCCAAATCAAACTGCCACCACCGAATATTAAATGGACCGTACCCGACACCTTCGAATTTCGATATCCTTGGCCTTGGGCACTTTCGCCTTTGGCGTCCTCGGTTACATCCTGCTTGAGGGCTGGAACCTGATCGATGCGATTTATATGACCGCTATCACCCTTTCCACCGTAGGGTTTTCGGAAGTTCATTCGTTAAGCGATGGTGGCCGCATTTTTACCGTATTTCTTGTCGTCATCGGCGTTGGTTTTAGCGTTTACGTGGCAGGGGCCATCGTACAATTTATGGTGGAAGGCCGTATTCGAACGATTTTGGGGAGGAGAAGATTGGATCGCAAACTTAATCGCATGAAAGATCACTATATCGTCTGTGGATATGGGCGCATCGGTCGGGTGCTGTGCCGGGAATTGGAAGGTAACCCCATTGATCTGGTGGTGGTGGATAATAATCCGGAAATCATTCCCATCATGGATCAAGACAATATGCTGTATGTCGCCGGAGATGCCACCGATGAAGACAATCTGATTAAAGCCGGCATTGAGCGGGCCAAAGGACTTGTAGCCGCCCTTGGATCGGACGCAGAGAACGTCTTTTTGGTTCTCACCGCGCGGCAGCTAAAACCAAAGCTGTTTATCGTGGCCCGGGCCGGGGAGGTTAAATCCAAAGATAAGTTGCGCGCTGCCGGCGCCAATAAGGTGGAATCGCCATATGAAATGGGCGCAGCCAGCATGGCCCAGCGAATTATCCGGCCGGCGGTCACCAGTTTCCTCGATCTCGCATTTGCTCAAAAGCGGACCGATATCCAGATGGAAGAAATTCCTGTCGGATCCGATTCCAAGCTCATTGATGTCATGCTCAAAGATTCGGGTATTCGCCAGCGGTTTAACCTGATCATCATCGCCATCAAAAAAGATGACGACAATATGCTGTTCAATCCCTCTTTTGAATCACGTATTCAGAAAGGCGACACGGTAATTGCCGTAGGCGACATCAAGAATCTGCGGCACCTGGAGAAAGAATTAAACCCGTCAGCGGGTAAGAACCATTCAATGATGGCATTATAGACCCTATGGTCAGCTTTTAGCAAAAGTCTTGGCCAGGTCGTTGTCGATAACGTACATACAGACCTCCTTGGCCCCCTGCTTGGTATAGTTCAATTTCTCGCACAGATTATTCATTAAAAAGACAACATCGTCCCTGATTTTCTTGTCGTAGGTTTTAAATCCGTCTTTATCGTAGTCCTTAATGGCGCGGCGGAAATTTTCATTTTCCAAAAATGGATCGAGAACTTTTTCTTTAAGATTATAAACGTATTGGTCATACAGATCCTGGTACAGCTTCGTTTCCGTCAACGGCACGCCCTGTACCATGATCTCCTGCGTCAGGGTGCTGGATGTATATTCTTTTTGCGTCTCTTTTCGAAATGATAACCGTTTTTGGCGATTCACCTTTGTACCCAGCAGGCGATTTTCAATACCGTCAAAGAAATCCTCGGTAATTTCCAGTTTTTCCCCAGTGAAGGTATTGGTTACCGTGGATCCGGTTTCAAAGTTTAAAGCAAACAGATAATTCTGAATATCCCGGGAAATCTGCTCCTCATTGTATTCGTAAAGCGATTCCTTCACCAATTGCAAAATACGGTAATTATACATTTGACACAGCGAATCGATGAATCCTTCGGGAATGGATTTTGAGAGGTCTTTGCGCACTTGTGTGAAAAAATTACATAGCATGCCCATATCGATGAGTTTGCCGTCTTTGGCATAGGTCGTGTAAAATTCGTTAAACAGTTTGATAGAGTCCCTACCGGAAAACCCCTTCTCACCTTCCTTCTCCGACTCGGCCAGGATTTGCCTTCTGCGCTTGGCCGTAAAAGATTTTCGGTCTTCTTCCTTAAGCCATCTGGGGATAAATCCGGTAAAAAGCTCCATCTTCAGCAGTAGAAGATTTTTGTCGCAATAGGGGCTATATTTTTCCGGATCGCCAATCCATTCCAGCATCCCTTCGGAGCGGGTGTTCAGCCGGGAGGCGATAATGACCCGGGCAAAATTGTGCAACACCATGGGTAGGAAACTATCTTCAATATGGCGGCCGAAAATACTGCGGTAGATCTGCACCTCCGTTTGCAGGTCCATGACATAAGGTATTTTTATATATTCGATGCGGTCGAAAAAGGATTTGAAATTCTGGATATTTTTTTTATCTTCAGGATTCATGACCGCTACCAGCAAGGAGTTGACGTTCTCTTCGATATCTTCAACCTTGTGGACACCTTCGCTGATAATATTGTGCAGTTCGATCATTCGATCGGTGTTTTGGGATTTGATATCCATGAGGGCATAGATCCCGTTGTTGGTCTTGGCGTAGCGCGAAAAAATATAATTGATCTCTCTGCTGCTTTGAAGCAGACTGTTAATATGGCGCTGTAGCCTGGGATTGCCGACAAAGTACTGTTTTAACTGTTTGTCGCCCGGATTAAATACGCTGATCCCCTCACCCAAACGACGGTTGAATCGATAAGGGCGGGCGTAGAGCATATCGTAAACCTGGTCCGAATCTTCCAATTGATTTAAAAGCGCCAGGAAAATGGTGCTGCAAATCGTGCAGGGCTTATCTTTAAATACCCAGTCGTATTCCTTATTGGCAAACAGATTCCACTTAAATTCGTCATTTTTAAACAATTCATCGAAAAAACTACGGCGGTATCTTTTAGGTACCATAAGAATAGGGTTGTCATGGCTGGGGCAGGGAACCTCCACGTAGTCGGATGCATGGTTGCTTTTACCGCTATCGACCAACAATTGCTCTGGGTCGCCGGGAAGATCCGATGGCGATTTGTGGCGTGAAGATTCCTCCCGGTTTGTAGCAGCCGCCCCCAGCAGCCGGACCAGTTGTTCAAGGATAGGGTTGGTTTCCGTATCTTTAAAATCATTCAGTTTTTTACGGTTCAATCGCCAAACCACTTCATACCGGGTGCCTTTCTCGGTATTGGCATACTCCTCAAATTTTTTTAAAAGGTTATTTAAAAAAGTACTTTTTCCACATCCGGGTGGGCCGTCAAATATATAAATCTTGTTCTGCTGGGCGCCGCTTCGCATGGCCTCAACATGGCCCATCAGACGGTTGGCAAAAAGCCGGTCGGCGAAAAAAGGGTTATCGGAACCGTCGACGAATAGTGGGTTGCAATCATAATGGACAAATTTTACCGAGTTGGTGTCCCCGGGGTATTCCTCAACCCCTTCACCCACATAGCTTTTAACCATGTCATAAAAGACCTGAAACACATTACGGACCGTGGCCTTGGGGTCGGCAGACACCAGCTTGATAAATGTTTCAAACGGGATGGGCGCACGCTGGTCTTTTTGACTCAGACTCTGCGTTAAATAAGCCATCGCTTGGGTAATGTTTTCCATGTGATACTCTTTTATTATTTGCCACGTCGGACGGTTTTCCGACCCATGCGTATGTTTTCCAACACAGCCTAAATTGCCGCTAAATAATTTTGGTTACAAGGCTTACGCTATTATTCCAAAACTTTTCGGGAAAGCTTACGATTTTCCATTGTATATTGAACGCGTTGCCACTTTATCGGCTTGGTCTGGACTTCATCCTGGGATGGCGCCGGCCCACCGGCGGCAAAAGGAATCGGAGAAGGCGAAGCGAGGACAGCCTCACTGGTTTCCAGCTGGACCGTCCCTCCCCATAGATATTCGATTCCCATCATTGTGTTGGCAATAAAATCCCTGACCAGCGGCTTTTGTTCAAAGTGGTGCACAAGATGCAGGCTCTGGTCATTTGTTTGGTCCGTATCAATCGTGATATAAGGGGGATGGTATAACGTATTCAGAATCATCTGCCGATAGTCGTCTCGTTTTCTGCTTTTGACATAGTATTGCCACACCATCCGCTGTTTATCCAATTTTTTACCGGCCACAAAGAGGTTGTGACGATTGATAAAATCCTGATCAACAAAGTTATTGATGAAGAGAAAATCCGAATAGTTTTCCCGGACCTTAAAAATAAAGTCCCGCCCGTTTTCGGTTTTTTTGTCATACTTTTTGCGCTGGTTTCCATCCCGAAGCAGCTCAAATTCAAAATCATATTTTCCCTTATCGGACATCTCTTCCATAAAATAAAACAGGCGCATTCCCAACGCGTAGGGATTTAATCCTACCCGGGGCATGGATGTCACCCCGGCATTGATCCTGGCAAAATCAACTTCGTTCCCCTTGATGCGATCATCTTGTAAAAACAGCGTTTCATGCCAATAACTGGCCCACCCCTCATTCATTATTTTAGTTCGAATCTGGGGTTGAAAAAACAATGATGTTTTGCGCACCACCATCAAGATCGGAATCATCCACCGATTGGTCTCTTTTTTTAAGACCGGCGAATGGGCTAATAAAAATTGGATCAGATCCATTTGGTGCTCCGGCTGTTTGCCAAGGCTTTTCTTAAAAAGAGCCTCAAACTCCGGGTGTTCGGCCTCCACATCGGTAAAAAATATTTCTTCGCCTCTCTCTTTGTGCTGTTGGAGACATTGGTTGTATCGATCCACTTCTTTGAGATATCCGCTGATTCTTACTTTTTTGATTTGCTGCAAAAATACATCAAAATAAAAATCAATCCGTTTGGACTCCAGTTTAGGGGGCGGAAAACTCAGCCGGGACAATTCACTATGGTACCCCACCACATTATCGATACTGCGGGCGAATTCGATAATATAATCGACCCATCTTCCCTTTTTAGCCCTGATTTTGGCAATTAAGCGTTTATCAGAAAGGGCTTGGCCGGTAAAATCATAATCCCAGGTGTGCCGGTAAAACAGGTTGTTCTGGAAGAAGTCGATATGAGCCAGCACGTGGTAGAAAATCATAACGTTCAGCCAGTCGGGATTGTTATCATTGTAAAACGAGATCGCCGGCCGGGTGTTGATGACGGTTTCATACGGGTTGGAGGGGTATAGTTCGTACTTTCCTTTCTCTTTTAAGACCTCAACGTCCTGTACCCAATAATCGTAAAGGGTGGGAATCATCAATTTTGGTGACAGTTCCAACAGGTCCCGATTGGTGACGATGTATTCCAGTGTTTCGCTCTCAAACCGCAACCCTGCGGATAGGGCCCTTTCCTTGCACCCCTCCATAATTTTTTTGGTATGTTGATTGATGAGTTCCATAGGCTAAACCCGAAGTTGGTGGCGGTTTATGGCTCTGCCTAAAGTCATATGGAGAGGAAGTGGTTTCAAAATTAAAGTCCCTTCTATTCGCCGATAAGTTTCTTTATACCCTCGATGAGCCGGGATTCGTCGGCATCTTTGTCCATGACGTCAAGACGTATAAGTTTGGGTTGTTTTTGTAAAAGCTTGGAGTTCTTCAAATATTTTTCAACTTCAGTTGTTTTACTACCAAACCCCGTCGCGTGAGCAGCGATACTTATCCCCACGCGGTTGGCATAGGCCAACACTTTTTTTATTTCCGGTATGGTTTCTTCTCCCTCGGTGTCCCAATCGTCTCCATCGGTACCGTGAAATACATAAATATTGTAGTCCTGGACGAGGTTTTCCTTTTCCACGATCTCATTGACAAGCTTAAACGCCGATGCCACTTTAGTGCCGCCGGCCACTTTTGAGTTGTAATAGGTATAAAAGTCGGCAACCTCTTTGGCCTCGGTATCGTGTAGGATGAATCGGGATTCCACCTGCCTGTCATATTGATACAAAAGCCAGCTGTAGATAAGCACATGCTGGGCAACGATTAGTTCCGTCGGCTTGCCGCTCATTGAACCGGAATAGTCCCGTAAAAAAAAGACCATGGCCTGGGATTCATAGTCTTTTTCTTTAGAGAGGATACGGTATATCCGATCAGCGGGAGAGATGAGAAACCGTGTGGGGTCGATATCGCCGACATCAGGAATATTTCCTAAATGTATATTGGTCTCGACGACCTGGCGCAGCGTGGCTTTTTTATCGAGAATCTGGCCGAACCCCCGATGCCGATCGGTCATGTCATAGGTGTATCTCGTGAGAGACCGTTTTTTACCCTTGTCTTTTAAATTGGGCAGTTCGAATTTTTCCGAAAGGATTTTTCCCAGATCATAGGCACTGGACTCCACCTCATGCTGTCCGCTATCACCTTCGCCGGGGCCTTCGCCGCTTTCGCCATCCTGTTCGTGAACCGGTTGTTCGCCGATCACTTCGCCTTCCTCACCTTGGCCTGTGCCCCCGGATGCATCCCCCTCCTCGTCTTCCGGTGAAAACGAGGGGTCATGGATGAATTTCTCTTCGACCGTCGTGGGAACCACAACAATACGGTCCGCGCCGCCTCTGCCCGGTTTGATCAGCCGCCCGACGCGTATCTTTCGTGGAAATCCGTCCTTTTCCCTCTGCTTATCCCTTTCCAGAAGTTCATCAATGGACTTGAGGCAGGTGGTATACGAACTTTTAGGGGCCTGCATGTTTTGGAGGAAAGTAAGGTCGTGAAATGCATGGGTATGATTTGGCTGCAGCGAGAAGGTGCCTGTTGCAGCCTTTTCGATAACTTCCGGGATTTCGTGGGTACGCGTATCGTTTAACTCGGCCCGGATTTTATCTTCCCGGTCAGGCGAAAGCCCCCTTTTCTTAAGGCGTTGATAATATTTATGTTGTTTGTCTTTCATTTATCAATACCATGACCCATTGGTGATAGGTTACGACTATCTTGTCTTCTGAAAAACATCGGCGAAATTTAATAACATCGAATCGTGGGCGGCATACGAAACCGCTATATTTACGTTTCATCTTCCTGAGTACAGAAGTACTCAATCGTTTTCTGGGCACAGGTTCGACAATATTTTAGCTTGTTAAGCATGGTATCGATCATTCGCTCGTACAATTTTTGATTTTCTTCGTTGGTCCGGTTGGCCAGCGCCCCGATCAGGCTGCCGGCCCCAGCGATATCCGACTTAAGGCGAACATCGGTGACGGCCTTAACCAGTTCCAGATTATCCATAAAATCATAATTGGGATCCACGGAGATCTTCTGGCCGTATATTTTCCGGATCGAGGTTCGAAAGGATTCCCGTTGCTCTTTGGTTTTGAGCTCCAGTCGCTCTTCGACACTATTGATGTAACGCTCATCCACCTTCAGGGCTTTGAGTTCCCCGGATTGGGGATCTTTGTACTTCCACATCTTGTCCGGCCCCAAATTTTCAGCGTCAATGCCGATGATCATATTGACATAGTTCATGACATCTTTACGAATGGCAAAAGGTTCGTCCATGTAGGCGTTGAACATCTCGGTCATGATCCGTTCACGGTATAAACCTTTGGCCATTTTGAGATCGTCCAGATATTTGACCCGATCATTGGCATCGTTGACATAATCGAGAATGATGCGATCCACGGCTTTAAATACATCGTAGGCGAACATGCATTCGCCCTCATTGGTCTCGGAGCTTTCGATTAACAGCTGAATCGATCGCCCAAGATTTCGCTGGCCCAGACCTTTCTGGCCGAATCGATTGGTGATTTCGGGATCCTGGTTGAGCGTGTCGATCACTTCCGCCAAGGTTTTGATACTCTTTTCGCCAGCCACCTCACCGGCCGCCAATTTCATGGTTTCAACGGGTGTCAGCTTTTCGGACCGCGGGAGGCGGGAGAGAACCATGGCCACCGAAATGGCATAATTTAAATTGGGGTCCTGGTGGAGTTTCTCGTTGGTTAGTGTGGTGCGGGCCTCGTTGCCGATGGCATAGTTGGTCAGTTGTTTCTGAAGTTTGTAGTTGGTGTTGTGAGATACATAGCAGATACGACATCGGTCGACGATGGGGGCTTCTTCTTTTTCCGCCAAGAACTTGTAAAATTCCGAATTATTGCTGGTGGCCACGATCAGGGTATCGATGGGCCACTTGAAACCGTCGATTTCGATGGAGCGGTTTTGAATGACCCCTAAGTAAACCTGGACCAGGTCCTTTTTGTTTTTATAAATTTCATCGCTAAAATGAATGCCGCCCCCGGCCACCCGGGCCAATGCGCCCCGCCTTAAGTCAAATCGGTAGGGGTTGTTAATGTCGGTGATGTGCAGCAAGCGCTGAATCGATTCTTCCCCCAAAAGGTCTACTGCCGAAGAGGTAATCTTATCTTTGGCCGGGTACTTCCCGGTAATGGTGCCCAGACTCTCCGTCAAAGGTACCGGGACAATTTCTACCCAATTTAACATATCTTCGATGTTGCCGTCGTTGGCTACCCGAATGTCGTTCCAGATATAGCCGGAGCAAGCCCCCAAGGGCCGGTAATTTTCATACAGCCGATCAATGGTTTTGTCATCAAATCCGATAGTTTTCGGTCAGATAGCCCTTGTTTTTTTCCGGATCGTCAAACAGGTTCATGGCCAGAATCATGGGGTCTTCATAGGTCTGGGATTCGACCGTGGTCAGCCGGCCGTAAGTGCCGATCCGGTCAATATTGTTGAATCGGAAGGTGTATTTTCTGTTTCTATCTTCGCTTAAAAACTTGCGATAGATGTCGCACAAATAGTCGACCAAAAAGGTTTTGCCGTTTCCGGGTTCGCCCACCAACACAAAGGCCATCTCTTTGGATGATCCATTTTCGGCTGCATCCTTAACGTAGGAGACAAAGCTGTTCAGCTCATCATACATACCGATGATGTGCTTTTTGCCCGTTCTGAAAATGGAGAAATCGTAAGTGGTTCTGCCGTTGACCACGACCTTTTCAATGGGCTTTTCAAGAATCATTCGGGAGATGCTCTCAAAGGCATTTTCAAAGCACCGTTTTTCATCCTTGATTGCCGTTAGATGATGTTGAAGGGTATTGTTTCTATCGGTAGCCATAATCACCCCCTGTTTGGGTATCTTGCCGCTGGTCTTATCCGCAAGGATACTTCCATACTTCTTTAGTAGGAAAAATGAGTTAAAACTGACTTAAAAAATTGAGTTTGCCTTAAATACTTTTGAGGCCGGTATTTTGTATTACCGGTTGTCCGATGCGTTTAAGGCTTGTTTTAGATTTTCTGCAAAAGCCGTGCCGGAAGCGCATGGTGTGGTCAGGCAAAATGTGAATTCAGTTAGAATCCCCGATTTGCATTAGTTGGAATTGTCGATACCGTTTTTTCAATCGATAGATTGCGTACGATGCGTTGATGTTAGCATGGTTTAGCCGGTTTTACGAGGGGTATTTCCAGCCCGGATGGATGCGTATTGATAAAATCGTCATTCAAATCGTAATAATGTAAATCTATTGGACGGATTTAGAACAGATCTCAACATGGCCATACCGTCAATATTTTCCTAACTCATCAAATATTTTTGACATATTTACAATCTTCATAATTGGCATGAAATTTGTATTTAGTTTTTATAGAGCCAAAAGAAAATTTTTTAAAAATAGTTCTTTTAAATGGAAAAAGATTCAAACGGTTCCTCGAATGTACGTGCATCTTTTCGGCCGGTATGAACCAAACGAAACTATATTAAAATATACTAATCGTTCTTTACCGGAGTTAATAACGGCATTTTGGGTCACCGTTTTATTATCGAAGGGGTGTCAAAATTTTGTCGAATCTTAAAAACTGAAATCAACATCGATTATCATCCTCAAGGCCCATCTTTTTCTGAAAAGGTATTTTCAATCATTCGTATCCACTGGGGAGGATAGGGCACCCTGAAAGCCGCGCTGTCCCGGTCATCCTCGGTATTGATAAAATCAACTTTCATTACCGATTGATGTAAATCAACACCCTTGATGCTGGAGCCTGGATAAACCCTGGCGATTTTGTTGCCGGGGATTTCCAGCTCAATGCGGGATGTGCGGCTGCGGTAAAACAGGCGATCCGGTAAAAGAAGCAGAAAACCGTTGCTTTTTCGGGGGCTGCCGGTTTCACTGGCTCTACCGAAGTAATTAACGCCAAAACTCATGGAGAGGGCCTTGTCCAGGCCGAATCGGTCTTCAATCCATTTTCGCTCCCGTCGGCGAACATAGGCGATATAGGCGATAATGCCGAAAAAGATGATCGCAATGGCGATCCACTGTTGATTGGCATAAATACCCGTCATCGCGACATTGGTTCCCTATCGGTATTGGGCAAGATAGACCACCAGTTTTTTTCGGGCCAGGTTATGTTTATATCCTTTGGTGCTACCCATGGCCGCCAAAATTGAATCGGCGATCTCTTCGTCCGGCGTTCCTTTTTTGCGAAGTTGTCTAATTCGGTCACTGTTCATTTCAATCAGGTTGCGAAAGCCCTGGCTGTCCCGATTGAAGAAAACAACAAAGCCGAGAACAAAGACAATCAGAGATGAGATGCTGGCGACATAAACATCAGTGGTCGGATTCGGAAAAACATATCGGAGTAGGCTATTCGGATTACCCGCATTTAAAAGTGTATACATAGCCAAAAGTCCAATGGCGATCATCAGGGTGGTGATAAGGGTTATAACTGGTTTCGGCAACGAATAGCTCCTACGCTACAATCAAAACCCAGATTGCGGCATTTCAATCCCAAGAATCAGACACTTCTTTTCCCTTACATCTAGTGCACTGTGACGGTCAAGGCAAAACCCTTTAATGTCGTGGTGCGGAAAAAAAATGGAGGGCCGGTTCATAAAACCAGCCCTCCATTTAATTAGGGTCTTACCTTTTTGGTCATGCTGCGGATCCGTGCTTATTAAAATTTCAAAATATTTTAATACTTACACGGGTCTCATTTCGCCTTCTTCCATGGCGGCCCATTTGGCTTCCGCCTCTTCCCATGCTTCATCGGAAGCTTCGTTTTCCCATACTTCCAGGCCCCGTTCGGCGCGGGTGGCGCCGGGAAGCAGGTTGTCGAGAATAATACCGATGATAGCGGTCACCGCCATGCCGGTACTCAGGACAGCCTGAAAGATGTTGCCGAGAACATTGATGGCACTTCCGGGTGTTCCCCAGGCCAGGGCGCCGCTGACAATCTGTCCGGTTGCCACATCATAATGGGGGGTAAACCAGAAAGGAACGCTTAAGCCGGCAAAAAAGCTGATACCGATGATAAACAGGTTCCGGGAGTTATTCAGGTTGACGATCTGCAGGTTGGAGAGCCCCACGGATGCGATCATGCCGAACAGGCCCACGAACATGGCGCCAACCACCGGTGTGGGCAGGGTGGCCAGTACGGCACCAAATTTCCCGATAACCGGGATAACCAGCATGACGGCTGCCCCGCAGCGCACCACTCTTCGGCTGGCCACCTTGGTCAGGCCGATGGAACCGATGTTTTCGGAGTAGGTGGTGGTGCCGTTCGCGGTTTGCAGAATACCGGCAATAAAGCAGCCCAATCCTTCGGCACCCAGCCCTCTAGAAATCATCTTGCCCGTGGGTACCGGCGCTTCGGAAATACGGGCGCAGGCATAATAATCGCCAATGGATTCGATCATGGATGCCAGATAACCGGCCAGCATGCCGAATACACCTGCCCACAGCACCGTGCTGCCCAAATCCGGGAAACCCCATTTAAACGGCATCATGGGCTTGAAGCTGATTAGAGGGGCGGATGCGATCAAACCGAGTTTGCCCGATAGGTTGGCCGCATTGCCATCCGGAATCAGTCCGGTTACCGTGCCTAAAAGGGCGCATAACCATCCGGTGGCAATGGCGAGCAGTACTGGAAACAGCATGAATACTTTGGATTTGATGGAGAAAACTTGGGAGTAAAGAATCAGAGCGATAAGTGTAATCAACGAGATTACCCAGTTTGTTGCCATCCAGGGCGCACCGATGCCGAACAGGGCCAAACCGATCATGGCGATGGTGGGGCCGATAACGATGGGGCTGATTATTTTTCGGACCTGGCCCATGATACCGGTATACCCTAAGACGATTTCAACCACGGATGCAATCATGATGGCACCGGAAACCATCTGGATCTTGAGCTGCCAGACCGGAATACCGGCCGCGGTCGCATGTTCGGCCGTCACCAAACCGAGAATGGCGAATGTGGGCCCCAGGAAAGAGAACGTTCCACCCTGGACAACGGGCAGCTTGTTCCCAAGGGGGGACTGCTGAATTAAAGTACACAATCCCGATGTAAAGAAAATGGTCGAGATTAACAAAGCCAGCTCTTCGGGGGGCAGGCCCATAGCACCACCGACGATAAAAGGGATAAGCACGGTCGCCCCGAACATGGTCAAATACTGCTGAATACCGAGCAGTACCGCAAGGCCCCATTTGGGTTTACTCCCCAATGGGTAAACAATCCAGTGTTTGTGTTCCTTTTGTTCTTCACTCATAACCTTTTTTCCTCCTTCCGTTGATATCCCATACTGGGATTGCTAATACCAAATAGATGCCATCTCCCTCCTGTTTAAAAAATGACGTAATGACCCTTTCCATATTTGATTGGATTACACCTTTATTTATTAAGACGCAACGCTCAGTTTTAAAATCCGTGAAATGTCGCCAAGCCCTTTCTGTTTATTTCACAATACAATAAGACTAGGGTAACTGCTGGCAGATTTCAGTGTACATTTCCGGCCGGCGATCTCTGAAGAACTGCCAGCCGTCTCTGACTTCTCGAATCACATCAAGGTCTAGATCGGCGATGACCACCTCATCCTTGTCTTCGCTTCCCTTTACCAAAATTTCTCCCCGCGGGTCCACAAAATAGCTTGAACCGTAGAAACGTCCGAACTCCCAGGGTTTTTCCAGTCCCACCCGATTGTTGGCGCCGATAAACACGCCATTGGCAACCGCCTGGGCGGGCTGTTCCAATTCCCAGAGGTATTTGGATTTTCCGTCGGTGGTGGCCGACGGATTGAAGAGAATTTCCGCTCCGTTTAAGGCCAGCACGCGCGCACACTCCGGGAAATGCCGATCATAGCAGATGAATATACCAATTTTCGCATAGGCGGTCTCAAATACCGGAAACCCGAGATTACCCGGTTTAAAGTAAAATTTTTCCCAGAAACCGGGCCAGGTGTGTGGTATCTGAATTTTTCTGAACTTACCCAGGTATTTTCCATCGGCGTCAACAACCGCGGCGGTATTGTAGTAAACACCATCTATGGCTTCCTCGTAGACCGGGATGACCATCACCATACTGTATTTTTTTGCATACTCGGCCAGCATTTCCGTGATGGGGCCGGGCACCCGCTCCGCTGTGGCGTACCATTTGGTATCCTGCTCGCAGCAAAAGTAGGGACCATGGAATATTTCCTGAAGACAGAGGATGTTGACGCCTTTGCTGCCGGCTTCCTCGATCAGCGGTATATGTTTTTCGATCATGGCCGTCTTTATCTCGGCCGTGGTTCCATCAGCTTTGGCATTGGAAGCCTGAATGTGGGCACATTTGACGATACGTGGCATATTTCCCCCTTTTATGCCTGGTTTAATTAAGGATTGATCTGCATTAAGAAAAAAAATCAAGTCTTTAAAATGTATGAAATCTACATTATAGTGTCAATAAAATAATTCGAGCCCCAACAACGATTAATAATATTTTCTAGCTTTATTTTTGCGAATATGGCCAATTTTAACCCTGCAATCTGATTTTTTATAGAAAATAGAGCTGGCAAAACTTGACTGCAAGCCAAGGCCCAGTTGATGCGATCAGGTGATGCGACCCGTTTGATGCAATCAGTCCGCGCAACCATTTAGCCCCTCGGGTTTAGAAAAGTATGGCGCCTTTTGGGTCAAGAAGATCAGGTCAGGTTTTTATTTTGAAAGGCAAATATGCTCACCCTAATATTAATCGCTGGGGGTCGCATTTATCTCTTAAAATCGCCAACTCTTTGGGAGAAGGGGCCGGAACCATTTCAGCATGGGACACGTCAATATCAAATGCCATTCGGTCTAGGATTTGATCAGGATGAATGCCTGGATAAAACCCCTTTAGATACATTCTCCGGGTGGTTTCGTGAAATCCCATGAGCGCCATATCGGTCACCACTGTTTCCGGGCCGCCACTCGGCAGGCCGGCCCGTTCACGCCCACCGGGTCCATCCAGCCATCCGGGACAGGTCAGGTAGTCAAGTTTGCGGACAAATTTGCGTTTTTGCAACTGCATGAAAATGATGGTTCGGGCCACGAATGATCCGACATCTGCGGCGCCGCCTGATCCTGAAAATCGTACACTGGGGTGCCAATAGTCCCCAATGACCGTGGAGTTGAGATTGCCATACGGATCGATTTGGGCGGCGCCTAGAATCCCCACCACTTGTCTGCCGGTAAACCGGTTTTGCATCGTGGCGAAGGATTCGGCCAGATCGCCGTTGACCGCAGCGCCGTGCATCACCCGAGAATCGCCTACCGCCAGGGGCACCTCATCGAGCTGTGAATCGATGGCCCCGGTCTCAAAAAAAATGATGCTGTTGGGTGCACTGATATGTTTGGCGGCCATGGCCGCCAGCATGGAAATACCCGTACCGCAAAAAACGATATCCCCGTCCCGTATTTCGCGGGCGGCGGCAATGGCCATCATCTCTTTTAAGGTATAGTCGCTATTTTTGGGCATAACCTTTATCTTCGATCCAGCCCCGTTGCATAGCCGGTGTTGGGGTCCGCCTTTAGGGTATTGATTCGATCAGCACCGATCAGCTCGATCAATGCCCGATGATCCGCCGGTTGAAAAACAAATCGCTCCAGGTACTTTTGGTAGGCGTCGTCTGTTTGGGCATATTTACCATAGTCGTTAAGATATACTGGATCGTAATCGTAGTAGTGGTAGCATGCCGTCGGATAAGCGCCCCACGGGACGTGGACCACGGCGTCCACGCAAAATGAAGGAATCTGGTTTCGGTCCGGATTTTTACGCAATGTGTCAGATTCCACCAGTTCTTCGCAGGTAACAATCACCTTCCGCGCAGCCTTGGCCTGAACAACGTCGGCAAACGGCAACCCCTTTATCCTTATATTACCCTGTCGATCCGCCTTCTGAACATGAAGAATCGTCACATCGGGGCAAATTGCCGGGACCAGAACCAGCTTGGGTGCTTTTCCCCAGCTGCCGAAGGGGTTATCCATTATGTGGAGTTTTTTATCCGGAATCCTGGGGTCATCTTCTCGCAAGGATGGCCCAAAGCCCCACTTAGCGACAATGTCTGTGCCCAGGCCGGACCGTGTCGGCAAAAACGGCACACCCATGGATCCGGCCATGAAACGCAGCGTCATCTGGTAGTTGGAGTAATCTTCCACCACGATCCGGCCTTCCTGAACAGCCTTTTTAAATCGAATACAGGTGGGGGCAAAACGTCCGGTGCCCGCATAGGCGATTTCAAGTTTGGCAATACATCCGGCCCCGATCAGCTCATCGACCCCTTGCCCATTGGAATGGGCGTAGAGATGAAAATTTCTTTTATTTTGGCGAATCATCTCGTACACGGCCGCCATGGGATTTCGGTTTATGGTAAAACCACCGATAGAAATGTGGGCACCATCCGGGATGAGCCGGGAAATGGCTTCGGACAGATGCGTGACTTTATCTGTGCTGGGGTTCATAGGGTTCTTTGCTTATCGCTGGCATACGTGCCGAAATCAGGATTCTAACTCGAAATACACCTATCATACTCATAATTTGATCGTCAATCCGGCGTTGCTGTGTAGCCCCTCGTCAAAGATTGTCTTGAGTGGGCCCTTTATGCTAAATATTAACGCCAAGGTGTTCTTAGTAAATGTGAACTTCACGGGCGAGCAATTTGTGGTGATGATAAAAACAAGACTATTTTTACCCGTGATGCTCGTCATCGTTTTTATGGGGCAGGAGACTCCCGCTCAACGGATCGATGATCCCCGATTTAATACGATCACCATCTATTGGGAAAATGATGCTCTGGCCAATACCGATCGCGACTATACGAATGGGATCAAGCTGACCTGGAGCACGCCGTATCAATTCGATGAGACCCAAACGCGCCTGCCCAGGTGGAGTTATCCCATCATGAACCGCCTACCCTACGTGAAAGATACCTCCCGGCAGCGGTCGGTATCGCTTTCGGTGGGCCAGAATATATACACCCCCGAAGATATCGAAGAACCGAATTTGATCGAGGACGATCGCCCCTATGCCGGTATCCTTTACCTGGCCTTCGGGTTTCATAGTAAAAAAGAGCGTCGCAAGGACAGTTGGGAATTTGATATCGGTATGGTCGGCCCCAATTCTTATGCCGAACAGACTCAAAACCGCATTCACAATCTGATCGGCAGTCCGCGGGCTCAGGGATGGGACCACCAGTTGGAAGATGAACTGTCTCTTGAGGCCATCTACGAAACCCAATGGCGATTACTGGAGGCGCGAAGCGAGGGGCGGTTTGGATACGATTTAATTTCGCATGTTGGTGCACGGCTGGGTAATGTGCAGTTCTATACGAATGGCGGCGCGGAATTTAGAATCGGATGGAACCTGGCACCGAACTTCGGTACCTGCCCGATCCGCCCCGGTTGTGAAACAGATAGCGCTGCAAACGATCGAATGGATGGGGCTTTTTTCTATCAAACAAAAAGGGGCCTCCACTTTTTTCTTGCAACGGATGGACGCCTGGTGTTCAGGGACATTTTTCTTGACGGTAACACCTTCCACGATAGTCATCGTGTGGATAAAAAGAACTTTGTCGCGGATCTGATGGGCGGTATCGGTATCGTTTATGGGCGGGTTAAGGCCAGCTATGCTTATGTCTATCGAACCAAGCAGTTTGAAACCCAGGATGACCCGCAAATATTTGGTGCTTTCACCCTCTCGTATTCATTTTAATGAGAAATTGATGAATCAGATACTTTCTATTAAACAGGGCCACAACCATACGGGAAAACAGTCATGATCACACCATTGGTCTCACGGTACCGCGATTGGTTGGTGAAAATCAAGCCGTTTTGGGCCCTATCCAGAACACCTCACGCACTGCTGGATATGGCCGCCCCCATCCTGGCAGCCTTACTAGCTCTGGGCGGATTTCCATCCACGGGGGTGATGATCTTGGGGCTCATCACCGCTTTTGCCGGTTATACGGCCGTCTACGCATTAAATGATGTGGTAGATTATCGCAACGACGTGAAAAAAGTGCGTGCCGGCGGATATGATGACGCCGAGGTATATATCGACGGTGTGATGATTCGGCATCCCATGGCTAAGGGCGTGATCAGCTTGTATCAGGGAATTGTCTGGGTCATCCTGTGGAGCATCGCCGCATTAATCGGGGCCTATATTTTAAATCCCGTCTGTGTTTTTATTTTTTTGGGTGGTTTTGGCCTGGAGATCATCTATTGTCGCTTATGGCGAACAACCCCTTTTCGTACCGTTGTCAACGGTGCCGTTAAAACCTGCGGCCCCCTGGCTGCGGTGGCTGCCGTCACCTCTACGCCATCTTACGTATTTCTTACCGTGTTGTTTTTATGGATTTTTTTTTGGGAAATCGGCGGACAGAATATACCGGCGGACTGGACCGATATCGAAGAGGACCGGCGCTTTCAGGCCCAGACGATTGTTGTCAAATTCGGCCTTGAACGCGCCAGTGTTATTGCGCTCAGCGCGCTTGTCCTGGCGCTTCCTTTAAGCCTCCTTATTCTTTTTGTTTCCCCGATGGCATTTAGTCTTTATGTGTTCATTCTGGCCGTTGCGGGTAATATCTATTTTCTTCTGCTGCCCGTTCTAGCCCTGGGCGCATCCAAACAGCGTAGTGACGCCATGGTGCTGTTCAACCGGGCTAGCTACTACCCCGCTGTGATTTTAGGCATTGTTCTAATTCACTTTATAACTGTTTAGCTGAATTCCTTTTTTTAACGGAATTAGAATCGGATGGCCTTGAAAACAAAACCGATCCCCACCAATATCATCAGGATGGCCCCGATCTGGTAAATGATTTTGCGCTTTTTCAGCCAGGTCATATTTGCCAATCGCCCCACCAGGATCAGGGCCGGAACGGTACCGATACCGAAAGCCGCCATCAGGCCCATGCCGGAAAGGATACCCTCAGCAGGTGTTGCAGCCTCCATACCGACTCTGGCCGTACCGATCAAAGCTGTGTATACGGGTCCGCAAGGCAAAAGTCCCAATAGCAATCCCAACGGTAAAAACGTTACCGCGGAGGCTTTTTTTAAGAGGTTTCGAAACCCTGTAGAAATAAAACCGGCCGGATTGGCGTAATCGCCAAATAACTTCATTGCGGGTAGCCAGCCGGTCATGACAAACCCCATGACCACAATCATCAGGCCGGTAAAAATAAACACGCCCTTTTGAATGCCGGCCATGTGGGCGGTGACGGCGGTAAAAGATCCGGTGACGCCCATGATCCCACCCAGTATCGTATAGGTAAGAATGCGGCCGAAATGATACAGGCCGTGGGGCAGGTAGATGTTTCCCTTTCCCAGGTTCAAAGAAAAAGAGACCACAATTGGCCCGCACATGCCGATGCAATGCCCAAAACCAACCGTAAATCCGGTAACCAGATAGATCGGGATCAGTGTATCAGTAAATAACATCGAAAATAAAATCTGCTTGGCCCAGATCCGGCACCATCACCGTGGCCTGCCAGACCCGATGACCGCTGGCACATTTAACAATGACGCCTTTGCCCTCATACACATTGGGTGCAACGGCTTCCATCTTCACCCGGTTTTTTCCCATCTTCATTTTCGGCATGTTCAGGTCAATGGTCGGTGGCTTCGACGGTGTGCCACCCATGCCGAATAGGGTTACCTTAAAAATGAGGTTTTTCATGGCTTCCACCGGACGCGGTGTCACCTCAAGCGTAACATCCGTATCTTCGATACGCTGCGTGCAGGCCCCGTGGTGCAGGTTGCAGTTGACTTGTTTGCGGTGGCCTTTGTCTGCGTGAACCACCATGGGAAATAAAAACAAACTTAAAGAGGTAAAAACGAGGAATAAAAGAGCCGGACGCTTGAAACGGCTGATTCGATTAACGACGACCATGAGTGTTCCCGCCCTCACTGATATGGATAAATTTAAAACAGGCGTTTCAACCAATTTGTTAACAATAGGCATGTTGCCAGATTTGGCGAAAAGGGTCAAATGAGGCGTCTATGTGGTAATGGAAAAAGAGATGAGGGTTTTACCTTGTAGTGCGCAGCGAGTCTGCCCGAATGATTCAAAGATGGAGGGGTATCGTAATTTGACCACTTGTCCGGTTGTGCAATAAAAAAAGGCAGGACCATTTTTAGCCCTGCCTTTGATTGATTGATATTGGAAAAATCCCTAACCGGCCACGTCTACTTTCGGATCGCAGCCAAGGGATGATTTCGACTCACATTCAAGATTGTGATGCCGGGTATCGGTATGGCCCTCTTCTCTTTCTTCATCGGATTCTATATATGAGTGTTCTTTATCTGAAAAAGTCATGATTTCACCTTATATTTTTTAGGTTCTTTCAAATGATTTTTGCTCAAGCATCGTAAGGATGCTAACAATCTAAAGGTAAAAGCATTCATACCATTGTCAACCGTAAACCGAATATAAATGGATATTGACACGGATCATCCTCTGTGTAAGGGATGGTGCCATGATTCCATTTGAAAAAATCAAGGCTTTCTATCGGGCGCATTTGCATGGCGCCGTGATGAAGGGACATCAACCGGTTACTCGTTGTCCTATTTGCGAAAAGAAAAATATGAAAGACCAGGGTACCCTTAGCGTCAATCTCAACCCTGAGAGCTATTTTCGAGGCTTCTTTCGGTGTGATAAAGGTTGTGTGACAGGGGGATTCCATTTCCATTTTGCGAAACAAATGGGTATTCAGTCGAGCGAGGTGCCTGGCTTTGATCCCGATGATGAGGAGTATGTAATCTATGCCGATTACCCCAACACAAACCTGCAGGTTGAAATAGAGCAATTTATTCCTCTTTTTGGGCAAGATCAATTCGATTACTTTTCCGAGTACGGTATTTCCCCGGCGATTGTAAAAGAGATGAAGATTGGCTTTAATGGGCGCTATATCCTCTATCCCTATGTACAGGATAATGGCTATGCTTTTGCCGCCCATGGCGTTATTCCGGGTAATGAAGATGACCATATCTGGCATGGCAATAAAGATTTCGCCCAGGGAGAATTTAAAGTATTCAACGCCCAAGAAATCCATCGCTGCAAAGGCGGCGCACTCGTTATTACCAACGGGGAACTGAACCTGCTCATTCTCAAACAACTTGGATATCCGGCCATTGCCGTACCTACAGCCGGTGATTTAACGGAGATCGTGCCGGAACGTTTAGCCAAAATCAATCATATTTTTCTCATGGTAACCAACGTTCCCGAAGCAAGAATGGCGGCCAGGGACCTGGCTGTTCAGCTAGGCTTTAAAGCGCGCATCCTGACCTGGCCGTCACACATGGACATGGATCGGGGTGATCATCTGGCCCAACTGGCGGCCAATAAGTCGGTAGACACCGCAAAAGTAGTATCCATGATGATCAAAGACTCTCGGCCTTTCTCACCTTTTGTCTCAGTGGCAAAAGAACGCCGCCGACTCATGGACTTTCTGGAAAAGGAGAAAGGTAAGGATCTACTGGGGATTGAAACGGGGTTTAAGCGTTTAGACACCGCTTTGGAGGGTTTGCGGGGTATCAATATCATGGGCGGTCCGCCCAAAGCTGGAAAATCCTGCTTTTTCATGCAAATTTCCACGGAAGTGGCCCGGCGCAACATCCCGGTAATTTACTATGATTTCGAAAACGGCCGTCAGAAAATTTATTTAAGGACCTTGGTACGTTTGAGCGGTATCCCCGAGAAAAGGATCCGCAGGGGGGATTTGAATCCCGAAGAGGCCAAAACCCTTGAACAGGTCTGGGCCGAATTCGAACGCATGCTTAAATACTTTCGTGTTGTGACGGACCGCAAAATTACGGCAGACACCATGCGGCGTCATATCGATTTCATTAAACATGAAACCGACAAAGATGAACTCCTGATCGTTATTGACAGCTTGCATAAACTGCCGTTTAAAGATCTCACCGAACGTCGTAACGGGATTGATTCCTGGTTGCGGCAATTTGAGTCCATCCGTGACGAACTATCGGCCGGTTTTCTTGTGGTCAGTGAATTGACTCGAGGTAAAGGTGGCGGCTATGGGGAGAGGCCGGATTTGGGCTCATTCAAGGAATCCGGCGAAATTGAGTATAGTGCCGACAACGCCATGGTTCTGATGCCGGATTGGGATCCCTTGTCACCTGTCACCGAGCAGCATCGCAAAAGTGTGTTGTGGGTTGTCGCCAGCCGTGAGAACAATCCAGGACGGGTAGCGGAATATGCTCTGGATTACCCTTTCTGGCGTTTTGAAGAACAATAACTAAGATTGTCCATGGGCACAGGGCCATGCCTGCCAAAGATTACATCTTTGTTCCCACATGGGCCACGGCAATGCCGTTGGTCATGCGTTGATAATGGACCTTCTTAAAACCGATTTTTTCTAGTATCGCCGTCAATTCATCGGGAAGGGGAAACATGCGGATGGTTTCCGACAGGCAGGCATAAGATTGCGCCGACCCGACGATCAACCCACCTAAAAAGGGCATCACGTTAAACGAATAAAAATCGTATAGTCCTCGAAAGATGGGATTGGTCGGTTTCGAAAAATCGAGGCACATGATTTTACCACCAGGGCGAAGGACGCGATGCATCTCGCTGAACCCTTTTTTGAGATGGGTCACGTTGCGAATGCCGAAACCCACCATGGCGGCATCAAAGGTGTTGTCCGGAAAGGCAATGCACTCCGCATCGCCCTGAACAAAAGTGATGGGGGCCCTTTTTTCGCTTGGGTCGGTTTTGGGACGCCCGGCATTCATCATGGCCCGGTTGAAGTCATAAATCGTAACCAGGCCCGACGGCCCCGCTCGACGTGCAGCTAAAATAGCCAAGTCTCCTGTCCCGCCGCATACATCGATGACCCGATAACCTTTCCGAATATTCATCATCCGGACCGAAGCGCGTTTCCAAGGGTGCTGCAGGCCCATGCTCAATATGGAGTTCATCAGATCATATTTAGGAGCGACCCGGTTAAAATGACCGGCAACCGTGGTTACTTTATCCGCTTTTTTAACTTTTTTATTCCCCCAACGGGCAACACCGGTACGCTCTATATGTTCATCAAGCTGTTCTTTTCTTTTATGGGCGTCAAACCAGCCGGTTTTTTTCCAGGATGCCATAAATTGTCCTTAATTCCTATTTTCAGCCACTAAATCACAAAGGTACAAAGATTATAATATCATTCTACTTCAAACAACATTTTCTCTTTTTGCCCTGGTGTCTTTGTGGTGTTATTTTGTCATCTTTTTAAAATGCATCATATAGTTCATGGAGACACTCCGGCACAAGCCACTTTTTCGAATAAGGGGCAGGTATCGCAAACCGGATAAATCCTGGAGCACCAGACCGGCCGCTTCGCCCCATTGTTGCAACTCTTTGGGCCGTACAAACTTCCTGTAGCTGTGCATACCTTTACGGATGATGCCGAAGATGTGCTCGGCGGCCAGAATTACCAACAGATAGGCCAAAGGTGTCCGGTTGACGGTGGCAAAAAAAACATCGCCATCCGGTCGGGTTAAATGGCCGCAGGCTTGTATCAATGACGCGGGATCGGGGACATGCTCAATAAGCTCCATGCAGGTAACGATATCAAACCGGCCGCGGGCCGACGCGGCGAAGTTTTCGGCGGTGATACAGGCATAATTGATTGAAAGGCCGGATTGGTCCGCATGGCCTTTGGCTGCCAAAAGAGCCGGGTGGGATAAATCGATACCGGTGACATTCCCCCCCTTTCTATCCATGGCCTCGGCCAGAATCCCGCCGCCACAGCCCACGTCCAGCACCGATTTTTCAGAAAGTCCGGCGCGATGATGGATATAATCGAGTCGGACCGGATTGATGTCGTGGAGGGCCAGGAAATCCCCGTTGGGATCCCACCAGCGGTCTTTTAGAAATACAAATTTGGCCACTTCGGTATCATCGAAGTTATTTTTAATGGGGTGTTCCGGTATGGTCATGTTCGGTCCATCAAAGCGATATGTTTGACCGCTTAAAATCACAGATGCTTGGTTTTTATCAACAACAATGTGTTGCCGATAACACTCAGGCTACTCAACAGCATGGCGCTAACCGCCACCAGCGGCGTCAGCATACCACTAATGGCGATGGGAATACTGATAATATTATAAAAAAATGCCCCGAAAAAGTTTTGATGGATCTTGCGATTGACTCGACCGGCGAGTTTTATAAAATCCAGGACCTGCCTTGGATCCCCCCGCATGAGGGATACGTCGGCGGCCTCTTTCCCCAACAAATAGTTGCCGTGGACCGCCAGGGCCAGGTCCGATTGGGCCAGGGCCGGCGCGTCGTTTATGCCATCACCCACCATAGCCACGCTGCGCCCACTGGTTCTAAGTTCTTGGAGGATATTGGCTTTGTCCGTGGGCAGCATGCCGCCGGTGGACCGGCCGATGCCGATGGCGCGGCCGATGATTTGGGTGATTCGGTCTTCATCACCGGAAACGAGAGCGGTTGCATAGCCCATGTCATGCAGGGCTTCGACCGTCTCCCGGGCGCCATCTTTGAGGCTGTCGCCAAATTCGAAGGTTGCAGCGGTGTCACCGTTTATGGTCACATAGACCCTTGAAGTATACCCTTCTTCCCCGGCATCCGTTGCGTCTTGGGTAATATGGCTTTTGGGTTTCTCAGGGTGCGTAAAGGCCCAGGCGCCGATCCTGATTTTTTTTCCGCCGATATCACCCGCCACACCGTTTTCAGCGATTTCGGCATGGTCAAAAGTGGCGGGAATGATCTTTTTTGCGCGGGCATGCCGTTGAATCGCCAGGGCGATGTAGTGGTCTGAATGGGCTTCCAGGCCGGCAGCCAGGGCTAGCACATCATTTTTTATAAACGGCTTATGAATCAACGTTCGAACCAATTTCCACTGTCCATGGGTGACGGTACCGGTTTTATCGAAAACGATATCGCTGATCGCGGTTGTCCGCTCGAAGCTGGAAAAGTCCCGTATCAGCATCCCATGTCGGGCGGCAACAGCAATACCGGCCACACGGGTCAAGGGAATGGCGATTCCCAAGGCACAGGGGCAAGATATCACCAGGACCGTCACCGATCGAATCAGGGCATTTTCCGCTGTTGTACCGAATAAATACCAGCCGAGACCGGTCGCCATTGCCACCAGGATGACACCGGGCACAAACCACTGCAGCAACCGGTCGGTCCTGCCCTCCAAGGGCGTACGTTGTTCAAGTGTTTTTTCCATAATGCGGATCATCTGGCCTAATATCGATTCATCACCAACCTGTTGGGCGCGGATCTTTAACTTGCCCTTGATGACGGTGGATCCACTGCGAACCAGGTCACCGGGTTGTTTATCCACGGGACGGGCTTCACCGGTTAGGGATGATTCGTCCAGGGCACCGGTTCCCTCCACAACGATGCCATCCGCAGCGGCACTTTCATCGGTTTCGATTAGAAACATATCTCCAGTCTCTAACTGATCGGCCGAAACATAGCGGCCACGCGGGTATGCATCCCCGCAGAGGCGAACCTTCTTGGGACGCAATGAGAAAAAGGTATCCAGATCGCTTGTGACTGCATCCTTCGCCCTGGTTTCCAATGTTTTTCCCAGTAAAACAAGGGTAATCAACATGGCCGCCGTATCGAAGTAAACATGCATACTGCCCCGCATGAAATTATAGGCGCTATAAAAAAAAGCCACCGAAGATCCCACGCTGATCAGGGTTTCCATACCAAAGGCCGTTGCCCTGAATCCGGATAACGCCCGGCGATGGATTCTGATACCGCCATAAAAAAAGACCACAGCGGCCATGACGAAGATCGGCCATGATATCATGCGAATGTCAAATTGAGATAATTCGGTTAAAAAACCGGAATAGAGCGCAAAGGACAACATCATGATATTCATGGTCAGAAAGGCGGATACAACGAACCGAAGAAACTCCTTTTTTTTCCATAACGATTGGGCCCCGTCGCAATCAGACGCGGCCCCGTAGCCCAACTGATGAATAGCGGCGGTTATCTTTTTGGGGGAGGTACGGACCGGATCATATTCACAGCGGAATCTGTCCGTCGAAAAATAACAGGTGGCCTGCGATACGCCCGGCTCTTTTTTAACAGCCTCCTCAATCACCCAGGCGCAGGCAGGGCACCACATGCCGGCTATATTGAGATACAATGGTAAACGATTGGGGTCGGTGGCCGAATGGCTATCGGACTTAAAGTGCGATTGAGCCTGGCCCGGCTCATTTGAGATTGATGGGATCGGTTCGTCCCCTTTTGGGAGGAGGTCCTTTTCCGAACGTGGAATAATTCCCAACGCCTGACATTTTTTAAATAACGTGGATTGTTTAAAATCAGCCAGGTTGGGTGAATCAGCCCTGTTGGATGAATCAGCGGTTGGATGAATCAGGCGGCTGGATGAATCCGAAGCTTCACTAAGAATTCGAAAAACCTGCTGACACCCTCGGCAACAGAAAAAGTAGGTGCGTTCGAAAAGCGTTAGCGAAAAAGATCCGTGACGAAGTGGCAACCCGCATAGATCGCAGGAATCCGTGGATGGATTTTTCACTGATGTTATGGACGGGATCCCAATGATTTCACATAGGCGACAATTCGCCAACGGTCATTCGGATCGATGGTGGTGGCCAATGCCGGCTGTCGGCCATCGGGTTTGCCGAAACTGATCTCCTTAAACAGGCTCCCTTCAGATCGCGCTTGAACCTTGGCGGTCCTTAAGTCCGAGGGCAACGGCGCAAAACTTTGTCCGACGGTCCCGTTGCCGTCATGTTTTTTCCCATGGCATTGGGCACAATAGAGAACATAGGCATTTTTTCCCCGCTCAATGTTTTGAAGGGCGGTCATATTGAGGGGTGATTTTAAATCTTCCTCCGGCCAAGCCGCATAAACAGCATCGCCGCCGGTGAAGGGAACGAGGCCGGGTGTCATGATGGGCAACGGTTCTTCATGGGGGCGAATGGCAGGCGTTTCCCACATACGACCGTATTTAAAATTATCGTCGTAGTAGGTCAGGCCCACATAAGCACCCGAAGCAACGACCACGACGATGACGATCAATAAGACGAGGTTCTTCATCTATTCCCCTTTGGCCCCCCGCACATGTTGGGGGTTGGGCAACTTTTCATAGATGGCATACGGGGACTCGCTGGGGATGTCCGCCACGGGCCGATAGTCCCAGGTAGGCTGTCCCTGGTCCCCAATAACGAAAAAGGCATAAAAACCCTTGGCCACAATTCCCAGGGCCAACAGACAAACCACGACCCATGTTTTAAAGGCCGATTCATTGGTGGCATCGTGTGACATCTTAGATTTTAACTCCTGACAGGCCGATAAAAAGGATATAAAAAAAACCCCAAAGGACAGCCCCCACAATAACCAGTGCCATGGCCAGGGGAAACGGCGCATTGCGATCCTCAATTCCTTCGGGGAAGCGGTAGCTGATTTCGGTCATCCGCCTTTCCGATTGACGGGTAAAAAAGTAGTTTTTTCCCAAAAACAACCCGAGAAGAATAATAAAAGCCAGGGTCGGGAAAAACCAGATCATGATATGTTGAAAATTTAATAGTTCATAATAGCGCATGATAAATCCTTTTCGGCGCCCTTCATCGGCCGGTTATCAGGGCAAAAATCAACACGGCGGCACTGGCGCTCAAACCTGCGATGGCCAGAAAAAAAAGGGCGTATGTTTCCAAACGACTGAGTTTGGATGATTTAACCGCGGATAGTTTTAAATCCTCCGTCAGCGGTAAAAACCGCGCCCGCTGCTGGTTTCTAAATTGGCCGGTGTTATAGGCCCAGATAAAAACCACAATACTGATAGCGAATCCAGCTGAAATATAACTGATGAAGTAAGGAAAATACATAATTAGTTTATTGAGTTAATAGAGTTCGTTGAGTTTATTGGGTTCATTGAGTTAATAGAGTTCTTTGAGTTCTTTGAGTTCATTGGGTTCTTTGGGTTTATTGGGCTTAATGAACTCAACAAACCCTACCAACCCAACAAACTCAATAAACCCAATGAACCCACAAACCCTTTCCCTTAAGGCTCATACGCCGCATCGATCCCTTTGGGGTCGGCATTGGCGTCGCTTTGGTTGATAAAATAGACGGCAACGTAATTGCCCACATCCCAGATCTTTTCCGACTCCAATTCACGCTTAAAATAGGGCATGGCCGTACCGGTGATACCGTTCATGATCTGATAATACAAAATCCCACCGCTGACGCCCCGATCCTTTAAAATGGTAAAATTCAGGGGCGGTGGATAGATGTAAGGCTGGGCGGGACCCATACCGTCTCCGATGGGGCCGTGACAACCGAAACAAAAGTCCTGATAGATTTTGTGACCGCGGGCCAACCCGGCCTCACTGGTCGGATACGGGTTGGGAATGTTACGCCATCCAGCGGGTACAACGTCGTGCAACCATTTAACGTTGGCTTCAGGTCCGGCTTCATAGGCTTTGGTGGCCTCTTTTTTCCAAAAGGCCTGGCGCTTCATACGCGCATCGGCAGCTTTAAACCCCAGGCCCTGCACATATTGGGTCAACCTTCCCATGTTTTCCTGACCCAGATAGGCAAATGCCGGCATAATGGAAAGGGGGCGCGTGTATCTGGGGTTGACGAAATGGGCGTTATGCCAATCATCGGGATGTTCTCCCCCCGCCTGGGAAAGATCCGGGCCGGTACGTTGGGAACCGAGCAGAATGGGATGGTCCTGGAGATAATCGCCGGCTTGAGCGATTCTCTCCGCCCCCAACCCCCAGTCTACCACCCGAACCGATTGGGTGTGGCAATAGACACAACCATTGGCGATGTAAAGTTTTCGACCGGCGGCTTCGGTATCGGATCGAAGCCGATAGATATCCGACGGGGTGGTTTTATTGGTATGGACGTAAGGTAAAATGATGACGGCAAACACCACGGCGGCCAATATCGTCAAGCTGCCGAAAATCACCGCTTTGTAGGTCATCTTCATGAGACTGCTTTTTTATCGTTATAAATAAAGGTGGCTATAATATTAAACGCGCCGATCAGGGCCGATACAAACAGCATCAAGCCCAGAGAAGCGCGCGTGACATAATACGGGTGAATTTGCGGCAAAATTCGATAGACCACTTCCCCGTTTAACCAGGCATTGCCCTGGATCAAACCGGCAATCGTCAGCACCACGGTAAAACCGACCACGCCGATTAAGACCAGCCAGTATTGCAAATCGGCCAGCAACCGGCTGTACAATGGCTTGCGGGTAATATAGGGCAAGACATAGTAAATCCCGCCCAAGGCGATCATTCCGGCAAAGCCCAAAACACCGATATGGGCATGCCCGACAACCCAGTTGTTGAAATGGGTCACACGTTGAACATCCGGCAGTGACATCATGGACCCCTGAATGCTGACAAAGAAGTACATGATGGTGCCGGTAAAGACGAACTTACCGCCGATATCAGCGTGAATCTCCCCTAACCGGCCCTTGGCGGTGAACCAGATATTGACTAAAAAGGCCATGACCGGAATAACCATGGCGATGCTGTCTACAATGGCAATGACCTTCAACCAGGTCGGCACGGGCACCTGTAAAAGATGATGGGTACCGATATGCGTGTACACCACGAGCAAAGCCCAGAAACCCAAAAGCGAAAGGGTGTGGCTGTACAGGGGCGCCCGACATACACGCGGTATAACAAAATAGGTGACGCCGGCCGCCAAAGGCGTCAGCAGAAGGCCAAAAACATTGTGGCCGTAAAACCATAGTAAGATTGCATCAGGAATACCCACCAAGGCACCGCTGTTTGGCCGCCAAATGACATTGCCCAGTGAGTAGGTGGTGGCGGTCAAGATCACACCGGCCAGCACGTACCAGACGGAAACATACAAGACGGGTTCCTGGCGGTTTTTAACGGTCATCACCAAGTTGACAAATACCAGGGCAAAGGCCACCACCACCATCACATCGATAGGCCAGATCATCTCGGCGTATTCCCGACCTTGCGTATATCCCAGGCAAAGGCTGACCACCACGGCCACCAGGGTCAGGTTCCAGGCGATCACCGTAAAGACGCCCAATTTTTCGCTGTAGAGTTCGGTTCGCAAAAGTCGCGGCACATAGTAAAAAGCGGCACCGAGCAGCCCCGGGGTCAAAAATCCAAAGAGCACAATGTTGATATGCACCGGTCGAATACGACCGAAAACAAGCCACCCGATATTCTCCGTCAAATCGGGCGCCATCAGTTCTGTGGCACCGATCAACCCCATTAAGGTACCCACGATCATCCAGCATGCCGATGTCAGGGTGAAGCCCTTGGCGGTGGTGTAAGCGTGAATGTCTGTGTCGGGTGACTCGGTCAATGTATGGGGTGCTCCTTTTTACTTTAATGATAATTGCAATGGTGATCCCACGCTAATTGTGGCACGCCGTCCAACAGTCCAGATTGGCTTTTTTCTCCCGGTGACATGCAATACAAAAAGCCATTTTAAATCGTTCGCCTTTGATGCGATCCATCGTTTCAATTTGGCCGTGGCATTCCTGACAGCCAAGTTCTTTCTTAATATGGCGTTGGTGATTGAAAAATACATGCTCCGGTAGATAATTCACCTTTTTCCACGGTGTGGGTGTGCCGGTGTTGAAATATTGATGTTCTTTTTGAATTTCAGGGTGATTGGCAATAATATATTTGTGGCAATATAAACATTTCTCCACGGGCGGAATCCCCGGATGGATAGATCGATCAACATAGGAATGGCAAAACTGGCACTGGATTTCCTTGATACCTGCATGGACCCGGTGACTGAAAGCAATGGGTTGGGCCGCGCCGATATCGGCCGACGGGGGAAAATAAAAATAGAAAAGAAACCCGATGCCAAAGACGACCATCAATCCCACCCAGAAAATGAGTTGGGCGTTTTTGGCTCTTTTTTTATCGGGGCTGTTTTTGTTGGTCGTTACACTCATTTTTCTTCCACCGGTCGAAACCGTTTCAACTCCGGATATTCATCAAAGAAATAGACAATCGCCAGGATCATTAATCCCAAAAAACCTAGGGTTATCAAACCGTCCCATATTCCCAAGGGCAGGCTATGGGTGCCGTGGTTGAGTGCCGGACCGACAAGCAGCAGGTGCTCAAGCCAGATGCCCACCAGAATGACGGCGGCCAGGATCATCATGAACCTGGGCTTGGTTTTCACGTTTTTGTTCAGCAAAATGAAAAAAGGCATGACAAAGGCAACGATAAAAACCGTCCAGGCCAGGGCCGACCAGGGTGATGCCATGGTGCGTGCAATCACATAGGCGGTCTCTTCGGGAATATTGCCATACCAGATAACCACCAGCTGAACATAAAAGAAATCGGCCCACAAAAGGCAAAAAGCGAAGAATAGCTTGCCCAGGTTGTGAAAATGGGTTTTTGTCAATCCCGTTGAATCGCCCTGGGAAAGGTACAGAACGGAAGCAAGAATAATCAGCCCCCCGAGTCCCACGTAAAACGCCTTGACGAACTGGTACGCCCCGAAAAGGGTCGAGACCCAGTGAGGATCCAGCGCCATCACCAGATCGTAACCGATCAGGGAAAGCACCCCGGTAAAGGCCAGGGCGTACAGCACGCTAAAGACACTCATCCGTTGTCGGATTCGTTCGATATCCCTGCGGTCGCCCATTTTTTGATCGAGGAAGGTGCGCAACCGGCCGCCGGTTGTGGATGGGTCGGTTTTTAATTGCAGCGCATTAAAAAGATAGCCAAACCCCAAACCGTACAAAATCAGCAAGGCAATGCCGTCCCGGATAAACAAAAAAGGCACATTGAGCCACACTTCCTTGCCGTGGAGGTCCATCTGCAGCCAGGGAAAGATATAGGCTTTTCCTAAAAACAAGATAATAAACAATCCGAAGGAGACGGGAAAAAAAGCGGCAAAGACCTCGGACAGGCTCTCCAGCGGGCCGCTCCACTTGGCCTTGGTGAGGTGCATGACCACTGAGAATAGCAGCCCCCCCTGGGCAATGGCCGACCAGAGCAGAAAGTTGATCAGATAGGCCTGCCAGGCTCGCTCGGGATGGCTTCCGGCGGCCTGGATAATAAAGGCCAGAAACCCCAAAGCAATCAGGGCGACTCCGAAAATGACCAAACGTCTGTTTTTCAACGTTAACATCTAATGTCTGAGCTCATTTGCAACGTATTCTTGATGGCTTCGTAAAAAGCCCAATTACTGCGTTGCGCTTCATCCCGTCGTGATTGCGGCGTACGATAAGTACGCCTCATCACACGGGATTCGCGACGCCTTGAACTTGGCCTTTATTACTTTGCCATCCCTTTTGAACCTATGGGTGCCACATCGTCAGCCGTCTCGCTGACCGCATCACGTATCAAACACGCGCGTGACCCCGCCCTTGTCCTCGAAATATGATATTAATTCACTTTTTTCTGCTGCGGGGCAAGCGGCCACCACGCCATAATGATCACCCGAGCATCGGGAATCATACACATCCAACCCTTTAAAGTCGGGCAAGCCGCCCTGTGTCAACAGGCCGATAACATTACCGAAAACGGCAAATAAAATGGTGAATTCAAAGCCCACAATCACAAAAGGCACATAGGCCATCACCGGCTTGCCGCCCACAATCAGGTCCCACCTGGCCGATGTGAACATGGCCAGGGCAAATCCCGAAAAAAATCCGATAATGCCGCCAATCAGGGTAAAATAGCCCACTTTGCTCTTTTTCAGATTCAACGCTTCGGAAAGCTTGTGGCTTGGAATGGGACTGTGCACCTGTTTCAACCGCCACGACGTTTCAGAGAGGGCCTTAATTGCCGAGGCCGCCCGTTCTTCATCGGTAAACAACCCCATGATCTGATATTCAGTTCCCATGGCTCTCCTTCTCTGCCAGCATCTCTTTGTTTTCCGTCATGGATACCGAGGGCATGTGCTTGACAAACAAAACAAACAGAAAAAAGAAAAGGCAGAAACTACCCACCATGATACCGAACTCGATGATTGTGGGCCAGTAGAGTCCCCAGGCGTGGGGAATAAAATCACGGGCCACACTGGTGATGATGATGACGAATCGTTCGAACCACATACCGATATTGATAAAAATCGAAATGATAAAGAGCCAGATAATTGATCGTCGAATTGGTTTCACAAATAGCAGCAGCGGAATGATGGTATTACAAATCACCATGATCCAAAATCCGACCTTGTAGTGGCCCAGGGCCCGCCATTTGAAGATGGCGATCTCCACACTGTTGTGGCTGTACCAGGCGATAAAAAACTCGGTAAAGTAGGCAAATCCGACAATCAGTCCGGTCAAGATAATGGTTTTGGCTACATTTTCGAGCACTTCCATCGTAATGATATCTTCATAATGGAACATTTTGCGTAAGGGAATCATGAGGGTCAACACCATGGCCAACCCCGAATGAATGGCCCCGGCCACAAAATAAGGGGCAAAGATGGTGGTGTGCCAACCGGGTACGACGCCCAGGGCAAAATCCCAGGAGACGACGCTGTGGACGGAAATGACCAAAGGTGTGGCCAAAGCGGCGAAGAAAAGATATCCCCGCGTGTAGTGGCGCCACTGTTCCATCTTTCCGGTCCAGCCCATGGAGAGAATGGTAAAGATTTTTTTTCGCCGTCCGGTGGATCGATCCCGCACCGTGGCCAGATCGGGCAACAAGCCGGTATACCAGAAAAGCGAACTGACGGTCAGGTAGGTGCTGATGGCCACCACGTCAAACATGAGGGGTGATTGAAAGTTGGGCCACAAGGTGCGCGCATTGGGATAGGGAAGCATGTAATAGACCATCCAGGCCCGACCCAGGTGAACAAAAGGAAACAGCCCGGCCGTACAAACGGCGAAAACGGTCATGGTCTCCGCGGCCCGGGCAATGGGATTGCGCCAGCCGGCATGAAACAGATGTAAAATAGCTGAAATCAGGGTGCCCGAATGGGCAATACCGACCCAGAAGACGAAATTAATCAGATAGGTACCCCAGGCCACCGGATTGTTTTGGCCGCCGACACCGATCCCGACAAAAATCTGGTAGATCCAGCAGGCCAGCCCGCCCAGGATTCCGGTGGCCAGTAACGCCACCGTATACCAATACACCCGTGTGGCCGGACGCAGGGTGTCCAGGACGGTTTGATCGATTTTGGCGAAAGTCAATTGAGACATATCACGTTTTCTGCGTCACTTTTTTGAGGTAAATTACGGCCGGCTTGGTATTCAGATACCCCATAGCCTGGTAGGCTCGGGTATCCTGGGTCAGCATTCGCACCCGGCTGTTGACATCCACCAGATTCCCAAAAGTCAGGGCATCCGTAGGGCAGGTCTGAACGCAGGCCGGCACCACTTCTCCATCTTTTATCTCTCTTTTTTCGTCTTTGGCCACACCATGGGCCACCTTGATGCGCTGAACACAAAAGGAGCACTTTTCCATGACACCCTTGCTGCGCACCGTCACGTCGGGATTTAGCTGAAGGTTCATGGGTGCGGGCCATTCATACTCGAAGAAGTTGAAACGCCTCACTTTATAGGGACAATTCTGGGAACAAAAGCGGGTGCCGATACAACGGTTATAGATCTGATTGTTCAGCCCTTCGTCGGAATGATGGGGGGCGTACACAGGGCAAACCGGCTCGCAGGGAGCATTGTCGCAATGCTGGCACATCATGGGGAAGAAAGTGGTTTTATTGGAATCGTCCGGGTCGAGATACCGTTCCACCCGCAGCCAGGACATTTCGCGGCCTTCGAGAATCCGATCCTTACCCACAATGGCGATATTATTCTCGGCGTAACAGGCCGCCGCGCACGCCGAACAACCGATGCATTTATCCAAATCCACGACCATGGCCCATCGGTAGGTGTCGTGTTTGTGGGCCGGATAAAAATCCCGTTTAGGGTCGTAACCTTCGGGCAAGGGTAAGGTAAAGGGGAAGCCCTCCATGGTCAATGAGGTTTCATGCCCGTGACTGTCGTCCGGCTTATGATTTAATTCATCCAAAGTTATGGAAAGGGCGATCTTACGCCCATGCTGGATTCGGCTGCCGTCGGTATGGGCCAGGGGCATATGCTTGCCATTGACCGCTAAGGCGGTGATCGATGCGGAAAACAGCGGCCCGCCTGTAGCCTCATCGATATTGGACGACAACAGGGTAAAAGGGTTGATGCCGACGTTTTCGGCATAGCGGCCAAAATGGGTATGGCCTTGTCCCATGGCCATGATCAACAGGCCGGGTTTTACCTTTTCTGTCGCGTAAAAAATGGCCTCGGCCCGCCCATGATCGGTTTGGATAGTGACAATATCGCCATGCTCGGCCCCGACCGATGCGGCTGTCTCCGGATGACCGAGCACCGGGGTCTGCCAGGCGACTTTGGTCAACGGGTCCGGAATTTCACACAACCAGGGCCGGTTGGCGCCCCTACCATCAAAAAACCGAATGGAAGGCATCGCGATAAACACCGGTTGAGCCGGTTTTGCTTCACCGATATTTGCCACTATTTTTCGCAATCCCGCGAAATTTTCCATTAACCGGGGCCGGATAGTCGTTTCAGCTGGAATTTCGGCGAACACGCCTCCGCCTTGAACCGCCTGGAGCCATTGACGTTTTTCCCGAACGATCCCTTTTAAATGGAGTTGTTCCATCATCCAGGTTTTATACTGGGTTTTATAATCGGTTTTATTACCGGCTTTAGAACCGGTTTTAGAATCAGATGCGGAACCGTCTTTTGTTAAGGCAATTTTTATCATCACATCGCCCACGGCCGGCGCTTCCCGCCACTTTCCCATAGCGGGCTGAAGCAGGGAGATTCCTCCGGTTTTACCGCTGAATTCATCCCAGGATTCCAGGGGGAGGCTCACCGGAAAAACAAGATCGGCCCGGGCGGCGGTTTCGTCCATGAAATTCGAAAAAGCGGCGACAAACAGTCGGTCGTCGTCCAGGGCTTTGCCGATACCGCTTTCCGGTGGCAACGCGTAGACGGGATTGGCATTGTTAATCAACAGCAAGCGCACATCATCCGTATCCAAAGCGTTGAAAAACTGTTGAACCTGAGTGCGCCGGGCCGCAAGTTCCACCCGATGCCGATGGTCAAAATCTATATTCTTGAGATTCGGGTCCAGAACAAGGTTCAACAAATTGGCCGCCAGATCAGCTTCAAAGGTACCCTTTCCGGTACCGGCGCCCAGAACCAATGGTGCCTGGGCTTTTAAAAGGTGTGATTTTACGGCTTCGAAATCAGCTGGATCCATACCGGCCATACGGGCCGTTGTCTCGCCGGTGTAGGCATCGGTGGCGTCTCGTAAAGATTGGCGTAAAGATTGGGGCAGATGGAACCCTCGGCCTTGTTCAAGAGCGGCATTGATCAACCCATGGGCAACGACGGCTTCCTGGCCCGGATCACAAGACACCCAACGATCGGCGTTGGCACCCGTAAGGGATTGATGGGCACTAATATGGAAAAACAACCCCTTTGTGCCTCCTTTGGCGGCATGCATGGCTTTGAATTGCCGTGCGTATTCCACCGGAGAGAGCCAGGTTTCCAGAAAATCAGCGCCGAAAGAGACCAGGCAGTCGGCCTGATCGATGCGGTAAGTCGGGAGGCCGTCGATTCCAAACACTTCCCGATTGGCTGTTTTGAGTGATTCGTACGCCAGGGGTTCAAAGACCAAGGGGTCGCCGGCGTTTAGTTCGGTGAGGCAGCGCTTAAACAGCGCCATTAAGCTATCGCCGACCAATTCCGTCAATAACCGGACATTGTCGCGCCCCCTGGCGACGGCTTGTGCCGCTTTTTCCTGAAGCAGAACATGGGCTTCGGCGTAAGAGAGCGGCTTCCACCGCCCGTTGGTTTTCAACATTGGGGTTTTGAGCCGGTCCGGATGGTAGAGCCCCTGGACCGCGGCCTGGCCCCTCAGGCATAATTTACCGCGATTGATGGGATGAAGCGGATTGCCCTCCACCTTAATGACTCGGCCTTCCCGGTTTTTAGCAATAATCCCGCACCCCGCGGGACATTCCCGGCAGGTGGAGGCATACCAGTTAGGAACGCCGGTGACCATGTCGGCCGGCGCCTTAACCAGTGAAAATATGGTTCGGTCCGGTTCAGCCGTACAGGCTGATGCGGCGAAAGACAGGCTGCCCATTCCGGCAAGTTTAAGGAAATTTCGGCGTTTCATCGACCCTCAAAATAGCAATTCAAGTAGGGTATTAATATCTGAACTTATTGAAATAGTTGAGAATGACAGAGGCGTATTCTCATTGCCACAATGTGTTAGTTGAGCTTTCAAAATAGTCAGGGAAAGGGGCGGTTGTCAAGGTTTAAAATAAAATTGGACTTGCCGGCGGCTAAAATGATATGAACCACCGCATTTATATAGGCTTACATTGGGAGAAATGACGATGTCCCATGAACTACTTTATCTTTCAAGGGCCGAGGTGGAATCCGTTGGGATCACCATGGCGGAGATCATTGCCGCGCTTGAGACGGTATTTGTTGAAAAGGGAAAAGGCGCAACCGAGATGCCCCCCAAGCCAGGCATTCATCCGGGCCCGCCGGATAGCTTTATTCACGCCATGCCGGCCTATATCCCGGCCTTGAAGTCCGCCGGAATTAAATGGGTGAGTGCCTTTCCTGAAAACCAAAAGCACGGGCTTCCCTACATCACCGGACTGCTGGTTTTAAATGATGTGGACACCGGACTACCGCTGGCCGTGATGGATTGTGTATGGATAACAGGCATGCGCACGGGAGCGGCGACCGCCCTGGCAGCGACCTTTTTGGCCCGGCCTGAATCATCGGTGGTCGGCATATTGGGCTGCGGGGTTCAGGGGCGAACCAATGTGGAAGCATTGAAAACGCGCTTTTCCATAAAAAAGGTGATGGCCTATGATCTCAGCGAAACCGCCCGAAAAAACTATGCTGCGGATATCTCCCGCCGCCTGGACCTCGAAGTGGTAGGGGTAGCCTCTCCCCGGGAAGCCGTCTCCGGCTGCGATATCGTGGTGACCGCAGGGCCGATATTAAAAGAACCCCACGCCACTATTTTACCCGGTTGGCTGGATAAGGGGGCTTTCGCCTCCCTGGTGGATTTTGACGCTTACTGGCATGCGGATGCCATGATGGAAACCGCTAAATTTTGTACGGATGACACGGCACAACTACAGCATTATCGTGAAATGGGTTATTTTCAAAAAATCCCCGCGATTCATGCCGATTTGGGCGAATTAGCGGCCGGGGCTAAACAGGGTCGAGAAAGTGCCGATGAACGCACCATGACCGCCAATCTGGGGTTGGCCATCGAGGATATGGCTGTCGCCCCTTTGATTTACAAGCGCGCCAAGGAAAAGGGGATCGGTACCTGGCTATCGCTATGAAGGTAGTTGTCAGGCTAAAAATATGACCATATGTGGCTATACATGATATCCCTTTAGTCCATATAGGTGTTTGGTCGATCACTAGGAAAATCGCAAGGAAAATTTAAAAAGCATGGTTGATATTTGCGATTGCCCCTACATAAACACATCCATTATGGGATTTCGGGCGGTCTCGAAATAGATAAAAAAATCAATGACGATTCAAAAAAGATCATACATTAAAGAAACTGGCCGTACTCAAATATATTGCGCTTGACACCCTGGCGTAACGAACGTATCTTGGTATGCATACATACGAACATGGTTTCAGGTATATGGTTTCAAAAATCAGATGATATTAATTTTACAAAGGATTCACAATGCCCCAAACACTCTTTGATAAAATTTGGCAAGCCCACGTCGTTACCGAGCTTTCCGACGGATTTGCATTACTTTACATCGACCGTCACCTGGTGCACGAAGTGACCAGCCCACAGGCATTCGAAGGGCTGCGCCTGGCCGACCGCACGGTTCGCCGACCGGACCTGACGTTTTCCACCCTGGACCACAATGTGCCCACCACTGCCGATCGAAAAGAGATCAAAGACCCCATCGCCAAGGCCCAGATCGAGGCTTTGGAAAAGAACTGTGGGGATTTTAAGATACCGCTATATGGGTTGGATGATGATCGCCAGGGGATCGTGCATGTGATCGGACCCGAGTTGGGAATTACGCTGCCGGGTTTGACCATTGTCTGCGGCGACTCCCATACCGCTACCCATGGTGCTTTCGGCGCGCTGGCTTTTGGCATCGGTACATCGGAAGTGGAATTGGTGCTGGCGAGTCAAACCCTGAGACAACGCAAACCGGCTACTTTTAAGATCGAATTTACCGGACAGCTTCAGCCGCATATCACGGCTAAAGACATGGTTCTTAAAATGATCGGTCTTACGGGCACCGCCGGTGGGACCGGGTATATTTTTGAATATTGCGGCGAAGCCGTGCGCGGATTGTCCATGGAAGGTCGTATGACCATCTGCAATATGAGTATCGAAGCCGGCGCCCGGGCCGGTATGATTGCGCCGGACGATACGACTTTTGAATACATCACCCAGGGAAACCGTCCCTTCGCCCCCCAAGGCAAAGCCCTTGACGACGCCATTTTGTTTTGGAAAACCCTTCCCGGAGATCCGGAGGCCACCTTTGACCGGACCCTATCCATTGCTGCCGGCGAGATCGCGCCACAAATTACCTGGGGCACCAGCCCCGGTATGGTGGCGGATGTGGATACACCCATTCCCGAACCGGATCAGGTGCCGGGGTATCGGAAGCCTGACGTGGAAAAGGCCCTGGCCTATATGGGGCTGAAGCCGGGCCAACGCTTCACCGATCTGCCGCTGGATGTCGTTTTTATCGGCAGCTGCACCAATTCCCGAATCGAAGACCTGCGGGAAGCCGCCCGTATTTTCGATGGTCGTAAAGTTGCCCCTTCCGTCGAAGCGCTGGTGGTGCCCGGATCGAAAGCGGTGTACAATCAGGCCGTGGCCGAAGGATTGGATAAAATATTTACAAACGCCGGCGCCCAGTGGCGGTACCCCGGCTGCAGCATGTGCCTTGCCATGAACCCGGACAAACTACTACCCGGCCAACGTTGCGCCTCGACCTCCAATCGTAATTTTGAGGGACGTCAGGGCAAAGACGGTCGCACGCATTTAGTCAGCCCGACCATGGCTGCTGCTGCGGCGGTTGAGGGCCGTTTCGTGGATATTCGCCAATGGCCGGCTGAATCCTAAAAAAAGGAAAAACAATGAATCCCTTTACTACCCATACCGGTCTCCTTGCCAGCCTGCCACGGGCCAATGTCGATACCGATGCCATTATTCCCAAGCAGTTTTTAAAGTCGATTCACCGCACCGGCTTCGGCCCCCAGGCCTTTTTTGATTGGCGGTACCTGGAGAACGGTTCTCCGAATCCCGAATTTGAACTCAATGCGGCACGCTATCAGAATCGATCCATTCTGGTAGCCGGCAATAACTTCGGTTGCGGCTCCAGTCGTGAACATGCCGTCTGGGCCCTGGCCCAGGATGGGTATCGGGCCATAATCGCTCCCTGGCGTATCATTAATGGCGAACGTATTCCCGGCTTTGCCGATATTTTTCGCAATAATGCTGTCAAGAACGGTTTTTTGGCTGTGGAGCTTTCCGAACCGGAAGTAGACGACATTCATCGCGCCGTTGCATCTAACGAGGGGTTGACCGCCACCGTCGATCTGCTTCGGCAGGCGGTCATCATCCATACCGCTGAAGAAAAACGCTATGGGTTTGACATCGATGCGGGTGAAAAAGATCAACTCGTCAACGGCGTGGATGATATCGATTCAACCTTGCAGCATGAAAAACTGATCGACCGGTTTGAGAAAAAGCATCCGGTATATATGCCCTAATGGTTGCGTAAGAAAATCCCACAACCCATTCACTGAGGACCTCGCGTGATGGCAATCGCATCAAAACGGGCACTTATCATCGGCGGTGGGATTATCGGCGGCATGGCCGCCTATTTTTTGTGTAAAAAGGGATGGTCTGTCACTATTTTGGAAAAGGGCCGCTTTGGTGACGGCGCCTCTCATGGAAATTGCGGCCTCATCGTACCCTCCCACAGCATACCGTTAAATACACCGGCCAACCTGATGAAGGGCATCGGGTGGATGTTCAAGAAAAACGCGCCGCTTTATATGCGCTGGCGATTCGATGCCACCTGGGTGCGCTGGATGATTCAGTTTATCCGTCATTGCCAGGCGCACCACCGTCAACGCTCGATGGCCGGACGCACCGCCCTCATGGCCGACGCCATTGCCCTTTACGATACCATCATCGCCGCCGAAGGAATCGAATGCGACTGGAAAATTTCCGGTAACTGTCACCTGTTTCGAAATCAAAAGGCATGCGATGCTTACGGAGCTGGCCATAAGGTCGACGGCCTCGCTGAATCGAACCTCAACCTCCTGACTGGAAGCCGTCTGCAGGCGGTGGCGCCGACCCTGTCCCCTGACGTGGTCGGGGGTTGGCATGACGGTCATGCCGCATCTATCCGTCCCGAGGCCTTCTTACAGGCGCTTGTTACGGTATTGAAAAACAAGGGCGTGGTGATTCATGAGCAGACCGAATGGCAGGCATTTAATAGAACCGAAGACCTGGCCGTATCGGCATGCACCAATCGGGGAACATTTACCGCCGATGCATTTGTGGTGGCCACCGGGGCCTGGACGCCTTTAAGGGTGCAAGCCCTCGGAACCCGCATTCCGATTCAACCGGGAAAGGGCTACTCGGTCACTGTCCGGCGCCCGGAAAAGGCGCCGTCAATGCCCTGTTTTTTTGAAAATGAGCGTGTGGTCATGACCCCATGGGAAAATGGTTTACGGTTGGGTGGGACCATGGAATTTTCCGGTTATGACGAAGACTTGAATTCAGGCCGGCTAACCGCGCTTTTTAGGGCACTGGCGCAGTATATGCCCTTTTCCGTATCGGGCCAAATCGAAGAAGAATGGTGCGGTTGGCGCCCCATGACCTGGGACGGTATGCCCATCGTTGACCATCTCCCCACATTTAAAAATGTCGTCCTGGCTGCCGGCCACAATGAACTCGGCATCACGATGGCACCGGCCACCGGGCGGCTGGTGGCGGAAATGATCCATCATGAAACGCCGAGTATTGACCCATCGTTTTATCGCATCGATCGCTTCACGGGGTGAAAGTGCACCCCTGAATTAAGCGGCCGGTGAACTGAGCGGCCGGGTCGTCAACGACGATGAGCCCGACGCGAACCCTAAAGTCGCTTTTTTTTCAAATGATGATTATCATTACGCCAGCAAAACACGAATTGTTTTGGGCGTATTTTCGGGAACTCAGCCCTTGACCCGAATTCGAAACTTTTAATGGAGGAACATCATGAACAAAATCGCCGTTAAGTGGTCAGGTGTGGTGCTATTATCGGCAGCAATGCTGTTGACCAGTGGCTGTGCCGCTTTCAGACAATCGACGACAGAAGTTGATGTCGACAACATGAAGCACTATGATCAGGATTATGACGCTGCAGATCTACGGACCTTATCCACTGTGATGGTAGACCAGCTGCTCCCCAGTCCATTTATGGCTTCGCAACCGGCGCCGCCCGTTATGATGATTGAAGAGGTTTTTAACGACACCGATGAACATATCGACACCCGCAGCCTGACCGATCAGATGCGCGTCAAACTGATCCAGTCCGGAAAAATCCGTTTTGTCAATGAAGTGCGGCGTAAAGAGATCATGGCGGAGCAAGGGTTTCAGGCGGATAACGTTACACCGGGCCAGAACGTAGCCATCGGCCGGCAGTTGGGGGTTCGCTACATGCTGACCGGTGCATTGTCCAAAATAGAGAAAAAATCGGGACGACAGGTCCGTGTTTCCAAAAAGGTATTCAGCTATTACAAACTGACTATGGAAGCCAACGATATTGAAACCGGCGAAATCAAGTGGATCGCCGAGCATGAATTTGCCCGCGAAACCAGCAAGCCCCTGATCGGTTGGTAGACGATCATGCCATTTTCTGTGTCAGCACCGGCACATAACCGGCGGGCCTGGCGGTCCTTATCATTCGTGGTGATTACCACGATGGTGATGATCACCGGTTGTGCTTCGTCTTATCTGGACAACGCCCGTCGGGAATTCTATGACGGGAACCCTCAGTATGCGTTAACGCTTCTCGATGAAAAAAAAGTTCCCAAGCGTGATCGTATTCTTTTTCTAATGGAACGCGGGACCCTTTATCAGGCCGCCGGTCAGTACGATAAAAGCGTGCACGACTTTAACGAGGCCAACGATCTGCTGGAACAAAGCGAAACGCTTAGCGTCAGCCGCGGTGCCACCAGCATGGTTGTCAATGACAATGCCCTGCGCTTTCGAGGCTATCCTTTTGAGCGCACCTATCTGCACGTGATGGCGGCGCTGTCTTATCTCGGTAGCGAAAACCGGCAGGATGCCGCTGTAGAAGCGCGTCGTATCATCAACACCCTTAAGCCCGAAGCCATTGGAGAGTATCCGCAAGATGCTTTTTCACACTATATGGCCGGGTTTTGTCTGGAGCTCGTCGGCGATTGGTCCAACGCACGGGTGCGTTATCGCAAAGCTTCCACGTTTAGTCCGACGGTTGCCATAGACGATTCGGGACAACTGAGACCCATCGGTGAAGCGGGTCTCCCTTTAATGCCGGCGCGCGATAATCCTGAAAACGGCGGGTCTGAACTGATCCTGTTTATGCTGCTTGGCAGGGTTGCCGATTACGGCACAACCTGGCCCGTTCCTTCCGTCAGCCCGTTTCCTTACGCTGAAATTTACGCGGAAGGGAAATTACTGGGTCGTACCTATACGCTTACGGATACACGCCATTTGGCCGCCTTGTCTGAAAAAAGAGCGGCCGCGATGAAAGCGGCCAAAACGGCCGGCCGAATTGCCGCCAAACGAGCCATTTCTTATGGAATCGAAAAAGAGAACGAATTGCTGGGTTCCCTGGTTTGGCTATTGCTGGTGGCCATGGAACAACCCGATTTTCGACATTGGGAAACACTTCCACAATATCTTCAGGTGGCGCGTCTCCCCTGTCCCCCCGACCTGGATCTCGTCAATCTGACGATTCGTACAACCCATGGCGATGCGACCAACACCATCCGACTCAACGCTCCTGTTTTGAACCAAAGTCCTAAATTTATTGGTTTTGTTCGGGATCTTCGAAACCACTACCTGGTTCCGTAACATATAGGGATTAGGAAGCCATCTGGTCTGCCTGGCCGGACAGAGACAAAAGCACATCCTCACCCATCATTTTTTCCGGAAATGTATTTATAGCCTTGACATCCGATAAGATTATATTACTATTAAAGCATAAACAAAAATAGTAATATAAATTAAATCGGAGGAATTATCATGGGAAAAATAATCGGCATCGACCTGGGCACAACCAACTCCTGCGTGGCGGTCATGGAAGGAGATGAGGCCAAGGTGATCACCAATGCAGAGGGGGGCCGCACCACGCCATCCGTGTTCGCCGTCTCCACCGGCGGCGAGCGATTGGTCGGCCAAATAGCCAAACGACAGGCCATCACCAATCCGGAACATACCGTTTTTGGCGTCAAACGCCTCATTGGGCGAAAATATGAATCACCGGAAGTGCAGGCCGACATTAAGGTCCTGCCTTACAAAATCGAGCGGGCGGACAATGGCGACGTGCGCCTGAACATTCAGGGGCGCCCATATAGCCCGGCTGAGGTGTCCTCGCATATTCTGGCCACCATCAAGAAAGCAGCCGAGGAATACCTGGGCGAGAAAGTCACCGATGCGGTCATTACCGTACCGGCCTATTTTAACGACAGCCAACGCCAGGCCACCAAAGATGCGGGAAAAATTGCCGGACTGAACGTTCGGCGTATCATTAACGAACCAACGGCCGCGTCCCTGGCTTATGGCCTGGATAAAAAAACCGAGGAAAAGGTGGTTGTTTTCGACTTAGGCGGTGGAACATTTGACGTATCCGTACTTGAGATCGGCGAAGGGGTTTTCGAGGTGAAGGCCACTAATGGCGATACCCACCTGGGTGGTGAGGATTTCGATCTTCGCCTGATTGAGTACCTGGCCGATGAATTTAAAAAGGATCAGGGAATTGATCTGCGTGGCGATAAAATGGCCCTGCAACGGTTAAAAGAGGCCGCGGAAAAAGCCAAGGTAGAGTTGTCCACGGCCATGGAGACCGATATCAACCTGCCGTTCGTCACGGCCGACGCCTCCGGACCCAAGCATTTGAACATTAAATTGACGCGATCCCGGCTGGAAGCCCTGGCCGGTGACCTGCTTGATAGACTTGAGGCGCCATGTAAAACTGCGTTAAAGGATTCCGGGCTTAATGCTGGCGACATTGGCGAAGTGATTTTGGTCGGTGGCATGACCCGCATGCCGGCGGTTCAGGCGCGCGTCCAAAAAATATTCGGCAAGGTGCCCAACAAAGGCGTTAACCCGGATGAAGTCGTCGCTTTGGGGGCTGCCATTCAAGGTGCCGTACTCAAAGGAGACATGCGTGATGTGCTGTTGCTGGATGTCACCCCGCTCTCTTTGGGGATCGAAACCATGGGCGGCGTTATGACCCGCTTAATCGAGAAAAACACTACGATACCGGCCAAAAAAAGCGAGATGTTTACGACAGCCGAGGACAATCAGCCGGCGGTAACCGTGCATGTGATGCAGGGTGAACGCGACATGGCCACCGATAATAAAACCCTTGGCCGTTTTGAATTGACCGGAATCGCGCCGGCGCCAAGAGGCACCACCCAGATCGAAGTGACCTTTGATATTGATGCCGACGGTATTGTTAATGTCTCCGCCCGGGATCAGGCCACAGGAAAGGAGCAATCGATTCGAATTACCGCCTCTTCTGGATTGTCCAAGGAAGAGATTGATCGGCTGATCCGGGATGCTGAACAACATGCCGATGAGGATCGGGAAAAAAAGAGCCGGGTGGACGCGCGCAACAGTGCCGACGCGCTGGTCTATTCCACTGAAAAGACCCTTCAAGATATGGCCGATCGTCTTGACCCGGCCTCAAAGGCCCAGGCAGAAGCAGCCGTGGCCGCGTTAAAACAGGCCATGAACGGTGAAGATGTTGGCGAAATCCGACGCCTGACCGAAGAACTCACGCGCATTTCGCATGCCATGACCACTTCTATGTATGGGCAGCAGGCCGATTCTTCCGGTGCGCAACCGAACGGCGGGTATCGGCAGACAGCCACACCCAAAGCTGATGAAGATGTTGTGGATGCGGAGTTCCAGGAAGTCGCTTAAATCACAACCCTTCAACACCTGTTCGGGCCGACTGGGAGCAGCGATTGCCCAGTCGGCCCGAACTGTTTCATGCCCGTATAAAAATATTCATGCAGACAAAGCGAAATAAGCGCTTATCGTATGTTCTATCCATGTGATCAGGCCATATGATCAGGCCAAAGGTCCAAACCAATAAAAACCTGGGAGGAAATAATAATGATGAACGCTTCGCTGTTTGATGAATTGACGATAGGAGACTTAACCCTTAAAAACAGAATAGCCATGGCGCCCATGACGCGAGGCCGCGCCGGTGAATCACGGATACCGAACGAAATGATGGCGGAACACTACTTTCAACGTGCTTCGGCCGGACTCTTAATCACCGAGGCAACGGTCATTTCTCCGCAAGGTGTTGGCTGGATCGGCTCACCGGGGATCTTTACCGATGAGATGGTTGCCGGATGGCGAAAGGTAACCCAACGGGTCAACCCAACCGGATCTCATTTATTTCTACAATTGTGGCACTGCGGCAGGGCGTCTCATAGTGATTTTCACAACGGAGAACTGCCCGTTTCCGCATCGGCCGTGAAGTTAAACGGCGATCAGATCCATACGCCACTTGGCAAAAAGGATTATGAGGCGCCAAGGCCGATGACGACAGACGATATAAAGGCGACGGTGAATGATTATAAAAAAGCAGCCGTGAATGCCAAAGCCGCCGGTTTCTCCGGGGTTGAGGTGCACAGCGCCAACGGGTACTTGCTCAACCAGTTCCTCGATTCAAAGACCAACCTTCGCACTGATCAATATGGCGGCAGTCCGGAAAACAGATTCCGTTTTCTCCGTGAAGCACTGACGGCCGTTTTCGAAGTCTGGCCCGCTCAGCAGGTTGGCGTCCGGCTATCTCCCAATGGCGTTTTCAACGACATGGGCAGCGATGATTTTCGTGAAACCTATCTCTATGCGATTAAAGAACTGAATAAGATGAATCTCGCCTATGTGCATATCATGGATGGGCTTGCCTTTGGATTCCACGAAAAAGGTGAGCCGATGACCTTGGCTGAGTTCAGGGCGCATTATGATGGGATCATCGTCGGAAATTGCGGCTACACCAAAGAAGAGGGTGAAAAACGGCTGGCATCAGGAGATGCCGATATCGCCGCCTTTGGCCGCCCCTTCATCAGTAACCCGGACCTGGTTGAGCGCCTGCAACACGGCTGGCCGCTGGCACCCTTTGACGACATGACCTATTGGTATACGTCGGAAGCGAAAGGGTACACTGATTACGCCCCCTACGCGAGGTAACTTCTTTTCATCATGAGATGTTGATGGTGAGTTCCAGAAAAATAGCTTTACCGCAACGAATTATCATTCATTCGGGCCGGTTGGGGATGACCCAAAAAGGCAAACCCAATCGGCCTGTTTCATAACGCTTCAACCACCACCGCTTTTAGGATATCCGGACGGTTGGTTATTATTCCATCAACACCCATGTCAATGAGGCGCTTCATGTGATGGTCGGTATCCGGCGTCCATACAAAAACCTGCATTCCCAGTTCGTGGGCTGTATTAAGGAGATCATAGGTAATGTGTTTATAGTAAGGCGCCCAGTATCGGCCACCCACGGCATTAACCGCACGTGGAATGGAACCTTTGTAATCATCAATATCTATGCCCGCCATCCATGGTGAAGCGTCTGGTTGCCCGGGTTTGATGTTGTCCAAAGTCCTACCTTCGAGGGAAAGATAAACGGTTGGCAAATCCGGCGCGATTTTCTGCACATGCACCAGCGCGCGCCAGTCAAAACTGAGGATACGGGCCTGTTCGGTAAAATTCTGTTGTCGCAACAACTGCACCACTGCATCGGCAACGACCGCCGGTGACGGGGTAAGATCCGGTTTTTCCGGATTGGTTTTAATTTCTATCCAAAGCTGCGTCTCTTTAGCTGTGCTATTTTTTATCAGGGATATCACTTCCCGTAATGTTGGAATGCGTTCTCCATCCATAGGTTGCTGGTCCGGGTAGCGATTCGCGTATTTTGTATAGGGCTTTAGCCGACCCACATCATAGGCTTCTAGTTCAGCCAGAGTTAGACCTTTGATGAGTGGCCCCGGACTGGATTTCAGCCATTCACCATTCGATGTGCGCGCGATCTCAGGGTTCAGATGATAATCATGGTGCACCACCAGCTCGCCATCCGCCGATTGAAGAACATCCAGCTCAATCGCATCCACGCCTATTCGCAATGCTTGTTTGAAAGCCGCTAATGTATTCTCAGGGGCCAAACCGGCCGATCCCCGATGACCGACCACGAAAAATGGGCCCGCCTGTTTTACCATCTTTGATGGCGGTGCGACTTTTCCCGGAATAGGGCGGGCCGTAAAAACCATTAAAGTGATTGGTAGCAGCATTATTACCACGATTCGATAAATAGTGAGGGCGCGTCTTTGATTGGAGATGCAGGAAGGAATCTTTCCAAACGGTAATGGCATGACTAATCCTATTTATTAATGGACACTATCAGGTTAACGGATTCTACACCCTAACATTTGTATATCTATATGCCGGCCCAAGGTCAATTCATCGGGTAAAATATGGCAGTCGTTTTAGAACCGGGCCATGCTTATTTCTTGACTATAAATTTAATCTTCACTAACCTGAAAACAATGGATTATGTACGAATCTAACTTCGAATTTAATCTTTAGCCTTTTTCATGCAATATGAAAGGAGGTGAACCTGGACAACCGGTAATTTCTTATCCCCCAAATAAAAAATAAATCAATTGAGAAGGGAGAATCCCATTATGAAACTGAATCGTTGGTTTTTGGCCGCTGTTTTTGTCGTTCTCTTAATATTTCCAGCGAGCGCCATGGCAGAACCGATCACGGTTAACTGGTGGCATGCGCATGGCGGACGGCTGGGCGAGAAAGTCAATTCGATTGCCGCTGAGTTTAACCAATCACAGAGCATGTATAAGCTGGTTGCGTCCTATAAAGGTAATTATGCCGATACCATGACCGCCGGCATTGCTGCCTTTCGTGCAAAAAATCCCCCCCATATTCTCCAGGTTTTTGAGGTGGGAACCGCCAGTATGATGGCCGCAAAAGGGGCCATAAAGCCGGTTTACGAAGTAATGGCCGAGTCGGGGCTGCCTTTTGACCCAAAAGTTTATCTGCCCACAGTCGCCGGGTATTACACGAGCGCGGACGGTAAGATGCTCTCCATGCCCTTCAACAGTTCGACCCCTGTTCTTTATTACAATAAAGATGCGTTCAAAAAAGCAGGGCTCGATCCCAACAAACCACCCAAAACCTGGCCCGAAGTGGCTGAATATTCAAAAAAACTTGTGAAAGCCGGTTACAAGTCCGGTTTTTCAACCGCCTGGATCTCATGGATCCATCTTGAGAATTTCAGTGCCTGGCACAACTTGCCCATCGGGACCAAAGCGAATGGCTTTGACGGAATGGACACGGAATTCACCATAAACAGCCCACTGCACGTAAAACACATCCAACAGCTGGCTGATTGGCAGAAAGAGAATGTTTTTGTCTATGGCGGGCGACGCAACATAGGCAATGCTAAATTTTCATCGGAAGAAGTTGCCATGTATACGGAATCTTCCGCCGGTTATGCGGGCTTTAAAAAAACCTGCAAATTCGACTTTGGGACCAGCATGCTCCCCTATTGGCCGGATGTGAAAGGTGCCCCCCAAAACACCATCATCGGCGGCGCCAGCCTATGGGTCCTGGAGGGTCACCCCGCAGAAGAGTACAAGGGCGTGGCGGCATTTTTTAACTATCTTGCCAAGCCTGAGGTTCAGGCCGACTGGCATGAATTTACAGGGTATTTACCGATTACTCTGGGTGCTTATGAGTTAAAAAAGAGTCAGGGCTTTTACAAAGAAAACCCGGGGATGGAAACCGCTTTAATACAGATGACCCTAAACGAACCGACCGAAAATTCCAAGGGGTTGCGGTTTGGTAATTTTGTCCAGATGCGAAGCGTTGTTTATGACGTTTTGGAAGCCATCTTTGCCGGCAAGAAAACCGCCCAGCAAGGCTTGGACGAAGCCGTGGCGGCTGGTAACAAATTATTGCGAAAGTTTGAAAAGACCAGTAAATAGCCACCTCTTTTTCAGGCTGAGCCCATGTCATTTTTTTAATGGGCTCAGCAAATTTCATAAAAGAGAGCCATTGTTATGGAAAAACGTGTCATTTTCAAGCATCGGTTTCTTCCCTATCTGCTGGTTGCGCCCCAAATTATTATCACCCTCATTTTTTTTATCTGGCCGGCCTCACAGGCGCTATATCAGTCGGTTTTACAAGAAGATGCGTTTGGGCTTTCGTCGACCTTTGTCGGCTTGGCCAATTTCGTTGATATTTTCAGCGATGATATCTATCTTAACTCGATTTACGTAACCACCATTTTCAGTCTTTCGGTGGCCGCTATAGCGATGATTACGGCCCTTCTGCTGGCCGTTATGGCTGATCGCGCCCTTCGAGGAGCCACAACTTATAAAACGCTGATTATTTGGCCATACGCCGTAGCGCCTGTGGTTGCCGCTGTGCTGTGGTATTTTCTTTTTAATCCAACCGTTGGCATGATCGCTTTTTTCCTGCAAATGGTTGGGATTGCGTGGGACCATTCCTTAAATGGTACTCAGGCTATGATTCTGGTTATCACCGCTGCGGCCTGGCGAGAAATTTCGTATAATTTTCTCTTCTTTTTGGCCGGATTGCAGGCCATTCCCAAATCCTTTATCGAAGCAGCGGCGATTGATGGCGCCTCGCCGGCCAAACGGTTTTGGACCATCGCCTTTCCGCTATTATCGCCGACAGCCTTCTTTTTAATCGTGATGAACATTGTCTACGCCTTTTTCGACACCTTTGGCGTGATTCACGCCATCACCGAAGGCGGACCGAACGGCGCCACCAATATTCTGGTTTTTAAAGTATATCATGATGGGGTCCTGGGTTTGGATCAGGGGGGATCGGCGGCGCAATCGGTTATCTTGATGATCGTTGTTATTTCGCTGACCGTTTTTCAGTTTCGCTATATTGAGAGAAAGGTGCACTACTAATGGTCGAGCATCGCCCTTTACTTACCTTTTTGACCCATGCCGTCTTGATTATCGGCTGTTTGGTCATTGCTTTTCCCATCTACATCACCTTTGTCGCGTCAACCCATACATTGGAAGCCATTACTTCATCCTTTCCCCTCCTGCCGGGTGGCCACCTTATCGAGAATTACAGCCGGGCACTTGCCGTAGGACCACGAGATGTGGGTGCGACCGTCGGCACAATGATGTTTAACAGCATGATCATGGCGCTGGGTATTACCTTTGGAAAAATTTTTATTTCACTTCTCGCCGCTTATGCCATCGTCTACTTTAAATTTCGTTTCAGGCTGTTCTTTTTCTGGCTTATTTTTATCACTTTGATGTTGCCTGTCGAGGTGCGCATTTTGCCAACCTATAAAGTGGCCGCCGATCTAAAGTTACTCGATTCATATTCAGGCTTGATCCTGCCTCTGATTGCATCGGCCACGGCCACCTTTTTATTTCGACAGTTCTTTATGACCGTTCCGGACGAGTTATGCGAAGCCGCCAGGATTGACGGGGCCGGCCCCATTCGGTTTTTTTTTGATATCTTGCTACCTATGTCGCGCACCTCTATCGCGGCCATGTTCGTTATTTTGTTTATCTATGGATGGAACCAATATCTCTGGCCGCTCTTGGTTACCACGGATGAAAGCTATTATACACTTCTCATCGGTATTAAGAGAATGCTGGATGTGGGTGAAGGGCAGGCTGAATGGAATATCATCATGGCATCGGCCATGTTGGCCATGATACCGCCGGTGTTGGTGGTTATTCTCATGCAAAAACAGTTTGTGCGCGGTATGACTGAAACCGAAAAATAGGGATATTTGAACGATGTCGAATGTGAGCCTGAAGGATGTTTATAAATCATTTGGACCAACCGAAGTCATCCACGGAATCAGTTGCGATATTGATGACGGTGAATTTATTGTCCTTCTCGGACCTTCCGGGTGTGGAAAATCAACGGTACTGAGAATGATCGCCGGACTTGAAACGATTACCAAAGGTGATGTCGCCATTGATGATAAAATCGTCAATCGGTTAGAGCCGGCTGACCGCGATATTGCCATGGTGTTTCAGAATTATGCACTTTACCCCCACATGAGTGTATTTAAAAACATGGCTTATGGGCTTAAAATTCGCCGAATGCCTAAAGCTGAAATCGAAAAAAGGGTTCAAGCAGCAGCCGAGATTTTAGAATTGACCGATTTTCTGGATCGTAAACCCAAACAACTTTCGGGCGGACAACGCCAGCGCGTCGCCATGGGTCGCTGTATTGTCCGGGAACCCAAGGTCTTTCTTTTTGATGAGCCTTTGAGCAATCTGGATGCCAAGCTACGGGTGCAGATGCGACTTGAGTTGCGGAACCTGCACGAGAGATTAAAAGTTACCAGCATTTATGTGACCCACGATCAGGTAGAGGCCATGACATTGGGAGATCGGTTAATCGTTATCAACGATGGCTATGCCGAGCAGATCGGCACTCCCTTGGACGTATATGAAAAGCCGGCCACCAAGTTTGTGGCCGGTTTTATCGGATCACCGTCCATGAATTTTCTTGACGCGCGTATCAGCAGCGATGGGCAACAAGCAGAAATACATGATCACATCCGGCTCTCCTTAACCGATCCGTCTTTAAACAATACCGACCCGTCTTTAAACAATAAGGCTATGGTAGACCACAAGGGCGAAAAAGTGACTATCGGCATTCGGCCTGAACACTTTGAGGTTACCGAAGATAGGTCAGGTACGATGCAATTCGTGGTTGAATATACGGAGATCTTGGGGGCCGATACCCTGGTGCATGGCAGCTTCCCGGGCGATAAACACCTCATAACGCTTCGTCTGCCGGACATCCATAATTATGCTCGGAATATGAAATTATCGTTATCCATTGCACCTGAGAAAATCCATGTGTTTGACCGTGAATCCGGCCAGAGCATTAAGGATTGAGCCGCTTTGTTATTTAATCGAGGAATTTTACAATGTCTTTACCATTAAAATTTAATCGTCCGCTTGTTGTCGGCCATCGCGGCTTTCGAACCCAATACCCGGAAAATACTATGGTTGCCTTTGACGCCGCCGTGAAGGCCGGTGCTAAAATGATCGAACTGGATGTTCACTTCACCAAAGATCATGAATTGGTCGTCATCCACGATGATAAGGTGAACCGAACGACAAACGCCAAAGGTGTTGTGGGCGATTATACCCTGGCCGAGATCAAAAAAATGGACGCGGGATCCTGGTTTCATGCCCGATTTGCCGATGAGCGGATACCGACTTTGAAAGAGGTTCTTCGGGCAATGGCCCAACGGGTCATGATCAACATCGAAATTAAATCCGCATTCTACGCAGATCGTCATGTTGAAGGTGAAATTGAGACGGCAGTCATGGATCTGATCCGTGGCGAAGATGCGGGTTCATCCGTACTTGTCTCAAGTTTTGATGCCAAGATGATCAAAAACATCTCTCAATTCGAAGACTCACCGCCGATAGCCTTCATTTCCAGGACGGCAGATGGGATGAAAACCGTTGATTTTTGCCGGGAACTGAAGGTGTTTTCATTCCACCCGAATTATCGCTGCCTGGACAAGACGCTCGTGGCGCAATGTCACGCCGCAGGCATTTTTGTTTTTCCGTATAATGTCAACACCGAACGAGAATACCAGCATTCCCTTCAAATGGATGTCGACGGGGTTATTGTCGATGATCCCGCCGGCTTCAATCAGTGGTATTTACAATCCCACCCAATATAGGTACTAAAGGTTTAAGGAGAATACCCCGCCGCAACCGCTTATTGCTTTGCCGGGGTGAAGCTTTTAAAAAGTGGCCGCAAAGTCGGTGAAATACCATTGATCATCTCGATTCCGACTACGGGTGTGAACCCTGATGGTGTGAACCTTACTGGTATGAGCCCGGCATTGTTTTAAAATATTTGATGAATCATGAAAAAGAATCAATCTCAGGGCCTTTATAAAGGCGTCACAACCGCCTATCTGATCCTGATCCTACATATCCTCTTGATCGCCGCCATGGGTTTGCTGGTTATTTTCTTCGGTGGCCTGGTCCGCTATGCTTTATGGGTATTTCTGGGGTTTTCAGGTGTGCTTATCGTCACCGGGTACTTTTTTTACCGGCGGATGAAGCAACAGGGCCGGCAATTAAAGGATATCTTGAACACCTCCGCATTTAAGGGCCAAACCGTTGAAGTCAGTTTTTTAGGCGGGCTGGCGTCATTTCGAATGGGTGGAAACAACCGTCACGAAGCGCTCGATACCCATCATATCGAATCCGCCCGGCAACTGGAAGACCCCGAAACCATGCGGATACGCAAGCTGTCCGAGTTGGCCAGGTTATATGAAGATGACTTGATTTCGATGGAAGAATTTAAGACCTTAAAAGATCGCATTATCAACAAATAGCGCTGATTGCCAGGCGGTTTTACCAATATCAAAAAGGGGAGAAAGCGCATGCGTAAAAAAACCATTGCCTTGCTATCGGGAGGCATATCTCCTGAAAGGGAAGTCTCCTTAAATAGCGGCGCCCAGGTGTATGAGGCCCTCGATAAAGAAAAGTACGATGTAATACGGTACGATCCCAAGACGGACCTGGCCAAACTGACCACCGACGCGCCCAAGATCGATGCCGCCCTGATTATTCTGCATGGCCCCTTTGGTGAGGATGGCACTGTTCAGGGTATGCTCGATTTATTGCAGATTCCTTACCAGGGTTCGGGGGTTCTGGGCAGCGCCGTGGCCATGGACAAGGTATTGTCCAAACAACTCTTTGAAAAAGCGGGCTTGCCGACGCCCGCCTATGTGGTTTTCAATCGGGGTGACAACGTAGATTCGGCGGATCTGGCCCGTCGTCTGGGATTGCCCATGGTGGTCAAACCCGCCCGGGACGGGTCCAGTATCGGTATGTCCATTGTCCGCAAGGCGGAAGATATTGAAGCCGCGATCAACAAGGCTTTTTTACAAGGCCCCGTCATTTTGGCCGAGGCGTATATCGAAGGGGTGGAAATTACCGGTGGGGTCATGGGTAATGACGAGCTGGAGGCTTTTCCTTTGATTGAAATTGTACCGGATCAATCCCATGAATTTTTTGATTATGAGGCCAAATACACCGCCGGGGTTACCGAAGAGATCTGCCCCGCGCGTATCGACGCCGCCTTGACTGAAAAGGCCCAGCACCAGGCCATAATGGCCCACCGGGCGCTGTTTTGCCGGGGCTACAGCCGAACGGATATGATCTTATCCGATCAAACGATTTACGTCCTGGAAACCAATACGATTCCCGGCATGACCGCCACCAGTCTGTTACCCCAGGCCGCGGCCAAGGGCGGCTACCCCTTTGGGAAGCTGATGGATCGGTTGATCGAGCTGGCCCTTGAAGATCATGAAACCGGGCGACAATAACAGGTAGTCCCGGTTCGAGTGTAATTGGTTCAAACCTAACTTTTTAATTGGAATTTGAAACTGACAAGGAGGAAAGTAAAAAGATGACATCCCCCAGTGCAACAACTGCTGACAATACGCCTAAAGTGGGTATTGTGATGGGCAGCGATTCGGATTTGGCCGTCATGCAGGCGGCTGCGGATGCCTTGAAATCATTCGGCATCCCCTATGAAATGACCGTGGCCTCCGCCCACCGCAGCCCTGCCCGGGCCGCTGAGTTTGCCGCCACAGCCAAAGAACGTGGGCTAAAAGCGATCATCGCCGGTGCCGGGCATGCCGCCCATCTGGCCGGTGTTCTGGCCGCCCATACAACCCTGCCCATTATCGGGGTACCCATCGACTCTTCCTGCCTGAAAGGGTGGGACGCCCTTTTGGCCACCGTTCAAATGCCGCCGGGGATACCCGTGGCAACCATGGCCATCGGCAAGTCCGGTGCAAAAAATGCCGGTATCTTCGCCGCCCAGATGATCGCTCTTTCCGATACGGCTTTGGCCGAAAAACTGGCCGGATTTAAAGACAAGATGGCCGCCGAGGTCGAGGAAAAAGCCCACAAGATAGAAAATGCCAAATAAAAATGCCAGATAGAAATGCCGGATAAAAATGCCAGATAAAAAGCCGGTTAAGATTCGCCCAATCGATGTCGCCCGACCGGACCCGGCCCTGATTCAAGAGGCCGTGCAAATCATGCAAACGGGTGGGGTCATCGTATTTCCAACAACCGGGTTATACGGGCTGGGTGCCGACGCCACCAATGCGACGGCGATCGATCGCATCTTTCGATATCAAGCAGCGGTCCACGTTAAAACCGATCCTGGTTCTGGTTCGAAACAGGGCGCAATTGAACCGATGGGTATCATCTGTACCGCCCGTTGCGACAGATCTTATGGATCGACACTGGCCGGGTGGTTTGACACTGATTTTCGAGGCGGTGCAAACCCTCCCCCCCAATCTGACCGCCGGCACCGGCAAAATCGGGGTGCGCCTGCCGGCCCACCCCGTAGCCGACGCATTGGTTGACGTTGCGGACTTTCCTATTACCGCGACCAGTGCCAACCTCGCCGGGCAACCCGGGTGTGTGGCTATCGATGCCATGCCGCCTGAAATCATCAATCGTGTCGATCTTGTTTTAGATGCCGGCCGCCTTTCCGGCGGTAGCGCCTCGACCGTGGTGGACGTAACCGGTGAACCGGTGATTTTAAGAGAGGGAAGGATAGCAGCAGCAGATATTGTAAGGTCCTGATTGGCCACAGACGCACACGGACCCACACTGACTGGCACAGACCCGGTAAAAAATATTTGGTAAAACGAATTTGGTTGAAAAACCAGGCTTTTTTGTCTGCGTGGGTCTGTGTGGGTCTGTGGCAAAAATAAAGAAGAGGGAAAAATTTACTTCACGTGACCTCTTCATATTGACAATCGGTCATTGGTTGCCTATAAATTGACCGATCCTAAGCCGGAGTGGTGAAATTGGTAGACGCAGAGGACTCAAAATCCTCCGGGCCTTGTGCCCTTGAGAGTTCAAGTCTCTCCTCCGGCACCATAATAATATCAAAGGCTTACAGATATTTTATCGCTGTAAGCCTTTGTTCTTTTGAGCCTGTTTACCAATATTGTCCCACATAAATTAATCGCCTATATAAAGACTATGACAAAATTAATCCTTCGGAGGTGCAGCATGAATATCCGCCCTGTTAATTCAGGGCAGGCATACGATGAGGCTATTAAGCGCATTGAAACCCTCTGGGGTGCCGAGTCAAGTACTCCCGAAGGGGATGAACTTGATGTCTTGCTCACATTGGTTAGGGTATACGAAAAAGAAAACCATCCCGTTCCTCCTCCAACGCCTATTGAGGCCATTAGGTTTGTTATGGATCAAAGGGTTTGATCCTAAAATTCAAGTGGATTAAAGGATGGTCAATGTATTGTAGATGACCTGGATTTAAGAGAGCCTCAAAATGAAATGGAGAATGAAGCGGATGAGCTGGCCGAGGAATCCCTGATACCAGGCCAATTATGGAAAAGTCATCCGGCCCGTAATACTTGCAAGTTAGAAGATGTTAAGGACTTAGCTTCAAAAGCAGACATTCACAAATCCATTGTTGCGAGCCTGTCCGACAACCCGATTCAGGCCAAGTTTCAAATAAGACCGATATTGTTCAAATAGATCGAAAATCATAGTTAAAATAAGTATTAACCTATTGTTATAATTCTTTAAATATGGCATATTTCTTCTGACAAAAGTCAGGAGGAGATGATCTTGAAGATTCTTTGTCCACGCAATGTGAGGCCATACAACCAGTACCAGATGCAATTGCTTCCCCCCAGTATTCGCAGCTTAATTGAAGATGATCACCTTTGCCTTGTCGTTAATGACGTGATTGACACCCTGGATCTATCATGTCTTTACAAAAAGGTCGCTAATGAAGGTAACCCGCCCTATCATCCGGCGATGATGATAAAAATTCTGTTCTATGCGTATGCCAAGGGGATCTTCAGTTCCCGCAAGATTGCCGAGGCTTTAAAGGAGAACATTGGATTCATTTTTCTTGCGGCCTGGCAAAAGCCGGATTTCAGGACGATTAGCGATTTTCGCAAAAACAACCTCGAAGAACTAGGGCTGCTGTTTGCCCAGATTGTGCTTTTATGCCGTCAACTGGGCATGGTCAAATTGGGCCATGTATCGATCGATGGCACCAAGATCAAGGCCAACGCCTCAGATGCGAAAACCTATGATAGGCGAAGGATCGAGCGAGAGATCGGCCGCTGGCTGGACCAAGCGCAAGATAACGATCAAGAAGAAGACAATCACTTCGGCCCGGACAAAACCGGCGAGGAGATTCCGGAAGAGATCCGCAATCAAAAACAGCGGCTGCAACGACTCAAGGAGTTGAAAAAGAAGTTGGAGCAAGGCGATCGTGAGAAAATCAATATGACCGATCCTGACGCCATGTTTATGAAAACCAAAGCCGGTATCAAGACGTCATACAATGCCCAGACGGTGGTAGACTCGGCTCACCAAGTGATTGTTGCCGCCGACGTGACCAATGATGCTTCTGATACGAGCAACTGCTGCCGATGATCGAGCAGGCTGAGCAGACCCTATCGGAGGATATCACTGAGTGCAGCGCCGATGCCGGGTACAGTTCCGGAGAAAATCTTAAAGCCTTGCAAGAACGCGAAACCGATGCCTACATTCCGGACCGCGAGTATCAGGCCCAACAGCGCGGTAAAATCGTGGATGATTTTCACAAAGACAGCTTTGTGTATGATGAAAAACTTGATTGTTACATCTGTGTAGAAGGCGAGAAGCTTCTTTTTTCTCATCGGCAACAACGTAAGGGCAAGCAGTCGCTGAGAATCTACCGGGGACGTAACTGCCATAGATGTCAGTTTTTCGGTATTTGCACCAACAGTAAAACCAGCCGCAGCATATCGCGTCATCCTTATGAGAAAGAGCTACATCAGATGCGCCAAAAGCTGGACTCTGAGATCGGCAGGGCGATTTATGGACAACGCAAATATATAGTAGAGCCACCCTTTGGCCATATTAAATCAATTATGGGATTTATCAGCTTCTCGTTGCGAGGAGATCCCAAAGTAAAAGCAGAGTTCAAGTTGGTATCGATAGCCCACAACTTAAGAAAAATCTGGTTGTATTTGAAATCCAGAGGTAAATCTTTCTCTGAATTGTACCTTGCACCGGCGTAATAGCCCCGGTACTTAAGGGAAATCCAGCTTGCAGGAACAAATTGGCTTATTGATAACTGGATTTAGCCCTTGCGCCAGATAGTATCACGATTTTTATCATCAAAGCGACCGCTTGACTCGATTCTTGCTAAAAGTGCTCAACCTCTTATTTGGGGGTTACTGGACAGACTGTTGCTGGTCGAATACGTTACGAGAGAAATAATTATCGTATTCTTTGGCCGCATGTTGGGAGAGGAAAGATTAGAAAATTATTTTTTGCCTGATATTAACATCATGCTGTACATAGCTTCAGAGAAAAATTGAGGCGGAATAGAGGTTTGAAGTAAAAACGGATAATGTTATTACTCAAATCAAGGTTTGATACCCTTCCTCACCCTTCCTCATTTTTCAAAGAGCAGATTTTGGCATTATTGCCAAAACTTAACCCGTTTTACTATCCGCTGCCAGAATATGCCGATTCATACGGCAAATCAGCCGCGTGACTTTTTACAGGCGCATCAAGTATTGCGTTGGCAAGCAAATCTATATCTTGTAAGAAGTATTGCATGGGTGAAAAGACTTGAGGAGGTATGAGTAACCCATAACTTAACAAAAAGGAAACATCACATGACAAAAGGCAAAATCACTATTGAAACGCCAGATGCAATTATCGAGGCTGTTTATGAATCTCATATTTATTATGAGAACAGGGAAACAGGCTACCATTTTTGTATTGATTGGGATTTTGCCACACCGCCAACTGACATACAACAAACCTTAATAAAGGGGGAAACATGCAGACGACTGTGGGCAACCTTAACAGAGTTATTATGTACCTATCGGATTTGTCAGGAGACATTAACTTGCAACAGATGCAATTATTCCTCGAAATTTGTAATGAACATCCAACCCCAATTACTCAGCAACGTCTTGTAAAGAGGTTAAAAATTACACACAGTGCAATCAGTCGTAATCTCAGGAAGTTCGGTTCAAAAGTGAAGGGTGACAAACAGGTCGGCCTTGGTTTAGTTACCCTTTCACCAGATTTATACGAAACAAGGCAATTGTCTGCAAGGTTAACCAAGAAGGGTGAGAAAGTAATGAACGACATTATTAAATTAGCGACCGGTAAGGTGAAGGAACTATGAAACAGGATTTGAACTCAATGACAAAGGATGAATTAATTTCTGAACTGAATAGTGAACGAAAGATTTACCAGATTATGGATGATGCCCGAAACAGTGAGAGAAAAGTTTGTGGATGGATTATGTTTATCCTCTTTATCATTAACTTTGCACATTAATCAGTCAAGTAAAGGAAGGATGAAATAATGACACTTTATCGCAGAGGAAAATCCCCATTTTGGTATGTCAAATTTCAGCACCGTGGGCAAATCTTTCGCAAGTCTACCGGGACAGAAGTGCGTAAAGAGGCTGAGAAGATAGCTGCCGACTTCAAATTCCAAGCCACCAAGAAAACAGGCCCACGGAATGTCAACCCATTCAGGCAGGGTACTTTTAGGAAGGGTGCCATGATGTTGTCTGATGCCATTACCAGGGCAGTTGGTAGCCGGTATGACACTCAGGCCGATTGTATGTGCGTCAACTCACGGCTTAAAGCAGTCCTTAAAATGTTAGGTGACCGGCCACTTAGTGATATCACAGCAAGTCAGATTGCTGACATGTCTGAACGCATGGTCAAAACCAAGTCACCGGCCACCGTCAACCGTCATCTGGCAAATCTCAAGACAGTTATGAACATTGCCAAAAGAGAGTGGGAAACGGTCGAGGCTGTACCCTACATTAGGGGTACATTAGAAGGAAGGGTGTCACACCTTGAATTGAGTAATAAAGATTGACGATTGATATAAATTCTGTAAAGCACATGCCATGGGCAGACAATGGAGAATCGAATTCGAGGGAGCGTATTACCACGTGCTTTCACGGGGCAACGATGGTAAGCCGATTTTTTCAGATGATACAGACCGGACCGGTTTTATAGGCTTGCTGGGAGATCTGAGTGAACGTTTTGAGATCGATATGTTTGCCTATGTTCTGATGCCGAATCATTATCATCTTTTATTTCAAGGTATCTCAAAATAAATGTTAGTGTTCTTGGCAAGGCGCGAAACGGTGAAAAAGCGGAGCATACAACATAGTATGTGAGCATTTTGAACCGTTTTGCAACGCCGCCAGGGGCGCTTAGATTATTTTTGAGATACCTTGTAAAAACCCGCCGTACCAATCTTTCTCATGCCATGCAATGGTTCGGCACGACCTACACCCGTCATTATAACTATCGGAACACATGTAGAGGCCACCTGTTCCAAGGCCGCTATAAAAGTATTCTGGTTGAAAACGACGCTTATTTGAGCCGGTTGTCGTACTATATTCACCGCAATCCCCTAAGGGCCGGACTGGTGAAACGGTTGATCCAATACCCCTGGAGCAGTTACCCCGTGTATGCGTATGGTAAAGATCATCCCAAATGGCTCAAGACAAAATTGATTTTGTCCCAATCAACTGCCAAAGATCGCTACCTGGCCTATCGACGTAAAGTTCAGCGGTATGCCGATGAGAAACACCGGTTATGGGAGGATGTAGTTCACGGATTCATATTTGGATCCCCGGCGTTCGTAGACTGGCTAAAAGCAACGTTTTTACCCGCCGAACCGAATATCGACATCCCCCAGCAACGGAAATTGCTAAAATCGGCTGATCCCAATGAGTTGGCGGCCGAGATTGCTCGGATAACGGGCAGTGACCTGAATTATTTTAAGGAAACGGAAAAGATCGCTTCAACGCGTCGGTTAGAGCGCGACCTGATATTATATGTGTTATGGCAAACAGGATTGTTTACCAACCAGCAGATTGCCGATGTATTTAATTTAAGCTTTTCAATGGTCAGTCATGCTGTACATAGCTTCAGAGAAATATTGAGGCAGAATAGAGGCTTGAAGAAGAAAACAGATAAAGTTATTACCCAGTTCAAGGTTTGATACCTTTCCCCCAATCAAAAAAAGATGTCGCCATGGCATGCAAATTGATCAGCTATTTCGTACTATTTTTCCATAGGCCCACGGTGGCCCTGGTCAGCTGCGCCGCCTTGTTCGGTGATTATTCCTGGAAATTCATATTCGATATGGCCGTTTCTCCATATCGGAATTTTATAATTATTCTTTCTTGCATTTTCAGCGACCTTTGCGGCAGCTCTTAGCAAAGCCTTTAACCCAATCACAGCATATTTATTATGTTTTTTCATCGCACTCACTCCGATTCATCTGTAATAACTGGTATTTTACCTGATGTATCAAAAACTATCCACGAATCAGCCAAGGGCTTGTAAAATATATTAAAATTATTCCAACTTCTTGCAAAGCGGCGTCGGATAACATCTTCCGGAACATTATGGCCACCTTGGGCAACTCTCAGCTTCACACGTTCTAAAGCGAACTCGACTGATGGAAGCTTAAGAAAATAAAGGATAATTTCATAGTGTTTTTTTTTCCAATTATTTATTTTCCGGACGTATCCTTTTCCGCTAAGCGTTGTTTCGAAAGCAAACGATTCATTTTTTCGAATACATTCAGCAATATGTTGAATCATTAACCTTCCGGCTTCGATTGCCATTTTGGCGGGTTGAAATGGAGAAAGACCTTGAGCAATCAAATCAGCATTTATGAAGTTTAGGCATTCTGCCTCAATGGGAAGAAACTCATTTGCAAAAGTTGTTTTTCCTGCTCCATTGGGTCCAGCTAATATGTAGCACTTTTTTTTCAACACGACTAATTCCTCATTAATTCACCTGACGGCGCGGTTGAGCGAAGCGAAGCTCACGGTCTAGATCGGGTAGCCGGGGGCTGTCGCCAGCCCCAAGCCCCCTCAGAACCGTACTTGACAGTTTCCCGTCATACGGCTCAAGCATTTTTTAAGGATTGCTCTTGCGGAGCAGCCCAGCTGTTTTCGTTTTATGGGTACCCTCCGGCAAGACAGGTACGGTGTCCATAGGTTTTGCAGAACCTGCGGCTTTTGAAATATGCGTCGTACTCAGGATCAAAGGGGTTTACTCTTCCCCTGATCTTCACATGCCTGACGATTCTTGTGCTGCAGGCTCGGATTAATTCGTATAGGCGTATGTTTCCCTTTTTATCCTTTACGCTTGCAGAGAAAATCCACGGTTTTGAGCCACTGAATCAGTATTTTAGTTTCATCCATGTTTTGCTCTTGCTCCGGTGCCTTTCCGTCATACATTGCCATAAACTATTATAAACAGCTATGTCAACATAACTGAAGGTACTGCCGAAAGCCACGTAACGGTGGTGATGGGCCCACCCCCTTATTTTGGGGTAAAGTAGGTGTCAAATATAGAATTGAGTAATATGAATTTAGGATTGATAAAAATTTTTTTAAACACATGCGATGGGCAGACAATGGAGAATCGAATTCGAGGGGGCGTATTACCACGTGCTTTCACGGGGCAACGATGGTAAACCAATTTTTTCAGATGATACAGACCGGACCGGTTTTATAGGCTTGCTGGGAGATCTGAGTGAACGTTTTGAGAATGAGTTGGCGGTCGAGATTTCTCGGATAACGGGCAGTGACATGAATTATTTTAAGGAAACTGAAAAGATCCCTTCAACGAGTCGGTTAGAGCGCGACCTGATACTATATGTGTTATGGTAAACAGGATTGTTCACCAACCAGCAGATTGCCGATGTATTAAATTTAAGTTTTTCAATGGTCAGTCATGCTGTACATAGCTTCAGAAAAAATTTGAGGACGGATAGAGGTTTGAAGAAGAAAACCGATAAAGTTATTACTCAAATCAAGGTTTAATCCTTTGATTTCCGAAATCTCTTTGTACTTTTTTCCGGTTTTTCTAAGCCGAATTGCTTGATTCCGGAATTGCTGCTGGACCTCTGTGCTAAGTTTACGTGCGTCAATTTTTTCCATGCAAATATCTATAGCACACTTTGACTATAAATTGGAGTATTTTATTGCCGGGTTAATAACGGTCAAATCCTTTCCCAGATATATCCAAATGTAACTCCACCACTGTCAAACCCCCAATATTCCAAAGTATTACCTTCGAAAGTCATTGTAAAATCTGCTTCATATCCGTCAACATTTCTTGTTAAAATATTGTCATTGATCTCACAATAATTGGTATAACATCGCATCTCTTCCCCGTAATCTTTAACACAAAAATATTCCACTGCATTACCGTCTTCATCGATTGTGAGGTCGCCCGAATAGTCTTCGTATATAGTACTCCACCATTCTTTATCCTGAGGTCCATCTGCTATATAGCCATCTATTAACTCATAGGTGCCAACGAAAGGGTGATCACCTGCGTTATCATCTCCACAGCATAAGACCATCATCAGTATTCCAAACGATAGAATACACACAGTAATATATGATTTTGTATTCATTTCAGCTCCCATTTTAGAAGTGTAATTTCACATTTCAGCATCTTTCATTCTTTATCCATAACACCAACAAACAATAAGTAACAGATATAGCAATCAATACATTTCTCATTTCCCCCTTTCTCTTTAATAAAAAAGCCAACCCAACAAAAAAGGCAGCTCGGCTTTGAATTGAAGACAGCTTGCATTATCCCATCGCCCTGATGAGTTATTACTGTCTGGTTCTAATAAGCCTTATGTTTGCATATGGATGCTTTTACCAGTACCGAACCGCCTATCGGTTGTCAAATATCGTAATCGGGGGGGCTTTTGGGGGTTGGAGCCGGAGTATATAAATTACCTCCTATTATACTTGTCACAAATGGGTGAATGGCCATTCGATACAAAATTGCTTTTCCCAATCCTCACAGGTATAGCTGTCACAATTATTGCGGTATTGTTATAGTTAGTGTCCATCCAAAGCTATAACTATCTGAAACTCATAAATAAAGCGCATTTTGCGGTAGTAATTCTTTTCGTTTTTGATGAAGGGTGACAAACCTTGAATTGGGTAATAAATATTGGCGATTGATAAAAATTCTGTAAAGCACATGCCATGGGCAGACAATGGAGAATCGAATTCGAGGGAGCGTATTACCACGTTCTTTCACGGGGCAACGACGGTAAACCAATTTTTTCAATTGATACAGATCGGACCGGTTTTATAGGCTTGCTGGGAGATCTGAGTGAACGTTTTGAGAATGAGTTGGCGGTCGAGATTGCTCGGATAACGGGCAGTGACATCAATTATCTTAAGGAAACTGAAAAGATCCCTTCACCTCGTCGGTTAGCGCAACCTGATACTATATGTTTTATGGCAAACAGGATTGTTTAGCAACCAGCAGATTGCCGATGTATTTAATTTAAGTTTTTCAATGGTCAGTCATGCTGTACATAGCTTCAGAAAAAATTTGAGACAGAATAGAGGTTTGAAGAAGAAAACGGATAAAGTTATTACTCAAATCAAGGTTTGTCCCCAATTCCTAAATGGGTCCAAACTCTTAATATTCCGGAAATCGTCCAGATATTTTCAATATGTTTCTTATGTTATATGTGTGATTATTATTGTTCCTCTTAGCAATCTTTTTATTTTACTGCCGGTATTTCTGATCAGTCTATTTGGAATGCAATATTTGTCCCAGCCTCAACCGGTGGCCTGGGCGATGATCTTGGTTAGCTCAACCCGAAACAGATCCTTTTGAGGATTTTTGTGTGCTGATTGTCTTGGTTTCATGTGATAAAATTTGCAGGAAAAGTGAAGGATTTGTAATAAATACTTGCGATTCCTATGTCACATTCTCAACATTTTGTATCATGATTGTAATGGGTAATGGGGTTTTTCAAAATCGACAAATTTATTGTCCATCATTAGATCTTTTGTTGGGTGAAACAAGCCCTGGTATAAAAATTAACCACGGGAATTCATCATTTTGGGTAATGAATGTCATGTCCGACCCATTGGTTGTACCAGCACTATTCACTCCCACCACGCGATAGTGATAAGTGGCATTCAGATCAAGACCTGTAATTTCCTTTGACACGGGTGTGCCGGAAGTCCCATTAACAGGACTTTGATCCGCAGCAACTGTTGTTCCATAAGCCGAGGTAAGGCCATACTCGAAGGTAACAGTCGTACTGGCATTGTTTGCATTTACGGTTCCATTCAACGTCGCAGCGTTGCTACTGATCGAAGACGCAGCTTCTGTCGTTACGGTCGGCACAACGGTACTCGTCGTAAATGTCATGTCCGATCCATTGGTCGTACCAGCACTATTCACTCCCACAACACGATAGTGATAAGTGGCGTTCGGAACAAGACCCGTAATTTCCTTTGATACGGGTGTGCCGGAAGTCCCATTAACAGGACTTTGATCCGCAGTAATTGTTTCACCATAAGCCGTGGTATGGCCATACTCGAAGGTAACAGTCGTGCTGGCATTGTTTGCATTTATAGTCCCATTCAGGGTGGCGCTGGTTTCATCTATGTTATTTGCAGCATTTGTTGTAGCTGAAGGAGGGGATTCATCATCATCAGTAATTGTAGCAGTATGAGTAGTTGTAGCACCTTGGGTTGCATTAGTAGGTGTACCCATATCAACAATAACAGTTTCATTGTCTTCATCTAAGGCATCAGTTGCAATAGTTATTGTTATATCAGCGTTGTATTTCCAGCAGTAATAGTTATTGGGCTTCCAGTAATACTATAATCCGCAGGATCCAGCCGTTGCAGTACTTGATCCATTTATGCTAAATGGAACAGTTACATCAAGACCACTTAGCTGCAGAAAGTTGTGCAGTAATAGTCATAGTTCCAGTTTCACCAGCACTTGATTGAGATGCAGCAGTAAATGTAACAGTTGGAGCAGCATCATCATCAGTAATAGTAGCAGTATGAGTAGTTGTTGCACCCTGTGTTGCATTAGTAGGTGAACCCATATCTACAATAACAGTTTCATTGTCTTCATCTAATGCGTCAGTTGCAATAGTAATAGTTATATTTTGCAGTAGTATTTCCAGCAGTAATAGTTATTGGGCTTCCAGTAATACTATAATCCGCAGGATCAGCAGTTGCAGTACTTGATCCATTTATGCTAAATGGAACAGTTACATCAAGTCCCACTTGCTGCAGAAAGTTGTGCAGTAATAGTCATTGTTCCAGTTTCACCAGCACTTGATTGTGATGCAGCAGTAAATGTAACAGTCGGCGCAGCATCATCATCAGTAATAGTTGCAGTATGAGTAGTAGTTGCACCCTGTGTAGCATTGGTAGGTGCACCCATATCAACAATAACAGTTTCATTGTCCTCATCTATTGTATCAGTTGCAATAGTAATAGTTATATTTGGAGTTGTATTTCCAGCAGTAATAGTTATTGGGCTTCCAGTAATACTATAATCCGTAGGATCACGTTGCAGTACTTGATCCATTTATGCTAAATGGAACAGTAACATCACGCCCACTTGCAGCAGAAAGTTGTGCAGTAATAGTCATAGTTCCAGTTTCACCAGCACTTGATTGAGATGCTGCAGTAAATGTAACAGTCGGTGCAGAATCATCATCAGTAATTGTAGCAGTATGAGTAGTAGTTGCACCCTGGGTTGCATTAGTAGGTGCACCCATATCAACAATAACAGTTTCATTGTTTTCGTCTAAAGCATCAGTTGCTATGGTAATTGTTATATTTGCAGTTGTATTTCCAGCAGTAATAGTTACTGGGCTTGCAGATATTGAATAATCCGTGCAGGACCAGTAGCTGTACTTGATCCATTTACAGAGAAAGGAATTGTTACATTTTTTCCGCTTGTACCGGATAACTGTGCCGTAATGGTCATTGCCCCTGTTTCGCTGGCGCTTGATTGCGAAACTGTTGTAAACGTAACTGTTGGAGGATTATCATCATCTGTCAAAGTGCAGGTAACCTGCTGCGTACCCGATTCGCTTCCGTTTGTTACAGATGAAATATCAACAATAATTGTTTCGTCGTTCTCATCAAGCGCATCGTCTTCTCCGGTTATAGTAACCGTGTTCTCTGTATTTCCACTTGCAATTGTAATGGGAGTGGCTGTTACAGTATAGTCTGCTCCACTTGCTGTCCCGCTAAAAACAAGGTTTGTCGTTACCGTTTTATCAAATGTATGAGATAAAGTTGCTTTAACACTGGTTGTACCACCATTCTCTGAGACACTTGATAAAGGGTCAAGGCTAAGAGTTACAGTCGGTTCGGGTGTTACTGTCAGTGTGGCTGTATAGGTTGAGGCACTATAATCAGTTCCGTCATTTACATCAAAAGTAAAACTTGATGAAGTTCCATTCGTATTTAAATACTTGAGGTACCCGGCATCCAAATTGGATTTTGAAATGGTTCCATTATTTGAAAGAGTCGATTCTGCTCCATTTACAGTTCCACTGCCATCACTATCCACCCATAAAGTGCCTGCACCTGGAATAGCGGTAACCCTTAAGTGATCAAAAGGGTCAGCGTCAGCATCAGAATAACTAAAATTAGCGGTTGCAAATGGAAAAACAGTTCCTTGATAAATTGGTGATGCGGTAAAACTGGATGCTGTGGGTGCTGCGTTACCGGATGCAGCACTGTGTTGAAAAGCATCAATTGCTAAGTATATAATGCCGCCGGTAGTTTCAAACTCTAACTCATCTATACGAGTAGTACTATATGAAGACAAATTTACATAAGTATAATAGTTATTCGGAGAAGACATATTTATCTCTCCAGATTGAACTGTATGCGTGAATTCAGTAGAAGAATTCAATTTGCCCCTAATAGTAACGGTGCCATCATTCGACTGGTATACTCCGTCATCACTTGGTAAAATATAAAAATTGTGAACATAAAAATCGCTTCCTGAATTTGTAAAAGAACCGATTACACCTGCAGAACCCATCAAATTATCTGAATTATCAACATAATGATCATCATTGGCAGAACCTGTATAGCCATAGCTTGAATAGTTCTCAATATGAAGATATGATCCTCCAATGCTAAAAGATAGCCCACTATGTGAAAATGACGTTGTATTGTCAGTTTCATCACTAAAATGTTCTGTCGTTTGTGCAAAAACGCTCACCGGCAACATAACAACAACAAAAACAAATAAACTCAAAATTAACTTTCTACCCATTGAGATCTCCTTAGATTTTGTTTGAAAAGAGTGGGGGTCAAGTCTCTGTTCGACCTTTCTTTTTCTGCCTGATAGTATCCAACGATGTCACGGCCCCTAAGAATCCAATACCCCAATGTCTGGTACCATGTGGTGAACCGTGCCTGTCGTGGGCAAGAGCTGTTTATCGACAAAAAGGATATTGGCCTCTTTTTAGATATTTTGCAAGAGACTACAACTCTGTTTAACTTGAAGGTATCCGCTTACTGTTTAATGCCGACCCATTAGCATCTGCTCGTAGACCCCGGATGCGAAGCTGGCCCGCTGTATGCGGCATATCAACGGGGTGAGGAATGGTGTCACCCATTAAAGGTTAGGACAAGAGAAAAAACACCTCTCCTACGGAAAAAAATTAACTTTTTTCTATTGACCTGATTTGCGTACAAATACACAGCCTCGTTTTTGTCACCTGTTCGCACCCGCTACTTCTTTGTAATAGGCTACGCATCAGCTAAAAACTGATCCGCACCAGTCACCCATCAGGTTCAAGGCGATTGTGTTTAAGCAATATTTGCATTTTATCTGTGCAACGCTTAAAACAAGGCCCTTTCCGCCATCGGCGGACCAGAAAATCTTCGGTTCCATACCGTGTTCAATTGAAAAGATGACAAATCTAATGGTTTTTAACCAACACCTTGTGGACTCACGGCATGGGCGAATCAAGTTAACAAAACAATTACCGGCTGTTTTTTTTAAGGATGCGGCCAATACCAATCAAACCTTTTGGTTTTTAACCAACACCTATCCCGGTTCTCGGCCGCATCCAAACTGATTATCTAAAAAGCTTTCCCTCATCAAAAGGGACCTGATCACGCATGATGTAATACGAAGCCCGGGCCAGCTTGTGGGCTAACGCTTTTACCGCCACGGTTGAACTCGTGCGGGCCTTTTTGCGTTGGTAAAACCTGCGAGCGCTTATATTGTAGCGAGCGGCAATATGCGCGGCCTCCACATACGCCCAAGACAAATACCGGTTACCGTTCTTGCGATTTCCCGTTCCCTTGCATTTGTTATTGGATAACCTTTCACTTTTGACACAGCGACAATAAGATGTGTAATTACCCACCTTTTGAAACCGGCTGATATCCCCGACTTCGAGCATGATGGTTGGTCCCAGGATCTTGCCAATCCCAGGTAGCGTTAACAGATAACCGAACGCGGGTCTCAGCTTCACTTTTCCAAGGATCGCCTTTTCCATGGATTGGATCCGTTCACCCAGAAAACGGATCGTCGCAATACTGTGACCGGCAGCCATCGCTAAATGAGGGGCCTTAAACATCTCATCGGTATCTTCTTCTTTTAACTGCTTAATCCGGTTGACTCCGATCCGTTGGCCCAGGTTACGGTAAACCATGCTTTTTAGACTCAAGATCTGAGACGTTCGCTGCTTGACAAATAAAAGCCTTCGACGCATTAAATCTCGCACCGGCCGGTCTTTCTTCGGATATATGTAACCCTCAGGCAATAGGTTCAATCGTTTCATATGCGCCAGCCAATACGCATCGGATTGGTCATCGGTATGTTTTAACCCGCTATATTGCACCATGGCTGAAGGATTGGCTAAATGCAATTTGTATCCATGTTCTTGTAATCCGTCTACTAGCCAGTACCAGTTAAAAGTCGATTCGACGACCACTGCTTCCAGGGTATCCCGAAACGGATCAAGCGCCGCTAAAATTTGATTCAAATCGTTGGGTAACCGCCGACCGTAGAGCCGTTGATCATTATCGTCGATAATACCTAAATAATTATTACTTGAATGCAGATCGATTCCAGCATATGTTGCCATCAGACACCTCCTAAATCCAAAAGATAAATGTTAATGCATCATGCATTACTGGTACCATAGCATCGCATCACTTGCCATGGTTAGGGAGGTGTCTTTATTTCCAGCTTGTCGGGCCGTAGTGGCATTTAGCGCCAGCGTTCCGTCAGGAAAATGCCACGCTTGACGAGCAATACTTTACCTACTACTTCCCTATATAATCTGATCGACCTCCAGACCTTTATATGATTATCAAATCTTGATTTGAGTAATAATGATTAAAGCTGGAGTTGAAATCTGATAAGGACAATCAATGGGCAGGAAATGGGGCGGCAGGCAATGGCGGATCGAATTCGAGGGAGCGTTTTACCTCGTACTTTGATGCGGTAACGATGGGAAGTCCATTTTTTCAGATGATGTCGATTGAATGGTTTTATAGGTTTGTTAGGCTATCGAGGGCAGGGGACTAAAATTCCTTCGCCCTTTACTGTGCCCAAATTGTGCCCGTCAAGGTCAAATTTTTCCAAGCATTTTCAAACGAAACTAAAAACACTCGGAAAATTTGTTTTGATTACAAGTTGTCAAGAATACAACCATTTGCAACTTTCAAACGGATACTCTTCGGATCCGTAGGTCGCAGGTTTAAATCCTGACGGGCGTACCAAACAATATCAGTGACTACGCTCATTTTGGGCAGTAGTCACTTCTTGTTTTTTCCCTCATTCTTAACTATCCTGCATAAATGCAATTCAAGGCTACCTTTCAACACAAATAATGTTGAAATGACGTTACACCCTGGTACAGTAGGCAGGTTCGAACATTTAATGAGGTAACCAATGACGTTTATTCGCGTTAATATGACGTCTGGCTTGATATCCGAAGAACCGATCCCCGAACCGTTCGTCGGTCTTGGCGGGCGCGGATTGACCTCGGTCTTAATCAACGATCATGTCCCAGCAGACTGTGCCCCCTTGGGAAAAGACAATCTTCTGATTTTCGCCCCCGGGTTTTTAGGCGGGACCCCTTTGGTGAACACGGCAAGGCTTTCTATCGGGGCCAAAAGTCCCCTGACGGGCGGCATCAAGGAGAGCAATGTGGGCGGGACCATGGCCCATGCGCTCTCTCGGCATGGTATCCGTGCGGTGATCATTGAAGGGGCGGCCCCGGCAGGTGAGTTGTTCCATTTAGTGATCGATGCCAACGGCCAGGCCTCGCTAAAGGAAGCCAGGGATTGCCTTGGGATGGGAAACTACGCGGTGGCCGGACGTCTGTTGAACGTGTTCGGCGAAAAAAACGCTATTTCCTCCATTGGCCCGGCAGGGGAAATGCTGCTGACGGGCGCCTCCATCCAGACCACTGATTCCGATGGGAAGCCATGCCGGGCAGCGGCGCGGGGCGGCCTCGGCGCGGTCATGGGATCCAAGGGGTTAAAGGCCCTGATTGTATCGAGGCAGGGGAAAGAGGTAAAGCAGATTGCCGACCCAGCTGCCTTTAAGGAAATATCCAAACGATTTGCGGCCGCGATAAAACAAGACGGATGGAGTGGTGGGGTGCTCCCCAAATTCGGAACAGCCAGCATCCTGGCCAATACAGACGCCTCAGGGGCACTTCCCACGCGCAACGCCCGGGAGGGAAGCTTCGAGGGCGCGGACCGAATAAACGGCGACACCCTGGCGGATACGATCAAACAACGAGGCGGTAAAACCACCCATAAAGGGTGCAGTCAATGTGTCATTCATTGTTCCAATGTTTACGTGGATACGTCCGGGAAGCCCATTACCTCGGCCCTGGAATACGAAACCCTATGGTCGATGGGTGCCATGACCGGTATTGATGATCTCGACGCCATCGCCCGTCTCGACTTTCTGTGTGATGATATCGGACTGGACACGATGAACACCGGGGTCGCCCTGGCAGTGGCCATGGACGCCGGTGTCATTGCTTTTGGCGATTCAGAGGCTGCAATAAAAACGGTCGCATCTGTTGCAAAAGGTACAAAGCTGGGACGGCTGATCGGCCAAGGGCCCGATGCCGTGGGCCGCTATTATAACCATTCGAGGGTCCCCACGATTAAAGGGCAGAGCATTGCCGGTTACGATCCCCGGGCCATGCCCGGAATGGGGGTGACCTATGCCACCTCTCCCATGGGGGGGGATCACACTGCCGGATTTGTGGGTGGTGCGCGTGGGCCTGCCCACACACTCATAAATGCATCCCAATCCTCCCAAACCCATATGGCGGCAGTGGACAGCATGGGGTTGTGCATGTTTGCTCAATCCGGCGGGATGAATAATCTTCTGGGTGCTGTCGCGGCACTTTCCGGGCAACCATTCGGTCCCAAGGAGTGGCAAGCGCTCGGCCTGCGTTGCCTGACAGCAGAAATCGATTTTAATTGCCGTGCCGGGCTGACCGGAAAAGATGACCGCCTTCCGGACATGTTCCACCAGGAATCCCTGCCACCCTATCATGAAACCGTCCCCTATTCGGAAGATGACCTGCACGGCATGTTTGCAGCCATCAGACAGAAGTTAGAGGAGAAAAAATGAAAAAGATCGAACCCTATACCGGATTTGAGCAAGGGCCTATTCGCCCGCCCAGTGAAGCCGGGAGCCTGCTCATACGCATCACCCGTAACTGCCCCTGGAACCGGTGTACCTTCTGTCCTGTATACAAGGGAACGAAGTTCAGCCTGCGGCCAGTCGAACATGTCTTGAAAGATATCGAACAGGTCCATTTCTATGTTAAGGCGATCTTGGAAACCCGAGGCCTTGATGGCCGTTTTTCCCAAAATGGCGATGTCACAGATTCCCAAGCGCTATATGCGGCCCGCAGTTTTGTGGCCAACGGAATGAAGTCGATTTTCCTTCAGGACGGCAACAGCCTGGTCATCAAACCCGATGACCTGGTATGTATTCTGGAACATCTTAAAAAGGCGTTTCCCGAGGTGGATCGTGTGACCTCCTACGCACGTTCCCATACTGTTGCCCGAATTGGGGATGATGATCTTAAACGCATCGCCGAGGCTGGTTTGAATCGAATTCACATCGGTATGGAATCGGGATCGGACATGGTATTGCAAAGGGTTAAAAAAGGTTCGGATAAGGCAACCCAGATTCGGGCCGGCCAAAAGGTTAAAAAAGCCGGCATGGAACTATCGGAATACTATATGCCGGGTTTAGGTGGGCGGAGCCTGCTCCGGGAAAATGCCCTGGAGACCGCGGATGCACTAAATCAGATCAACCCGGACTTCATCCGCCTGCGGACATTGGCCCTGCCCAACGGCACCCCGCTGACGGAACAGTACGAGAAGGGTGATTTTGACAAAATGGGGGATGTGGAGACGGCTCAGGAACTGCTTCTATTTTTAGAGGCATTAAAGGGGATCGGGAGTACCCTAAAAAGCGACCATGTGCTGAATTTGTTCTCAGAGATTGATGGCCAACTTCCCCAGGACAAGGAAAAGATGGTAGCGCCAGTTCGTGAGTTCCTGCAACTCAGTCCACACAAACAGATGGTCTTTTCCATTGGCAGGCGCAGTCACCGTCTGTCCCTGGTTAAGGATCTCAATGACCCGGTGAAACGTGGTTATGCTGAACAAATGTGCATAGAATTGGGGGCCACCCCGGATAACACGGACAGCATTGTGGATTCGATCATGAAGCGGTTCATATAGGTCATCATGGGGTGCCTCATAGAAGGTAAAAGCTTATGGTTTTGGAATGAATAAAATGTAAATTCTGTATGTTAGCTTGGCGACCCCTTTTTTCACACCCCTTTTTCACGGTTAAGAAATTTCTTCTAAGTCGAAAATCATATGCGCCGGTCTCCTATGTTTTTTTCTGTTTTCCTTTCCTGATGATGAGCATGTCGCCATCATAGGTCAGGATGCCGAGCATAATTGCGCAAATTAACCGATAAATGTTGACGGGATAGAAACGGCTTGGCGCAACGGGGTTGGGTACAAAAGGGTCTGCAACCAAAACTGTGCGATTCTCGCGATTGTATCCGGCCAAAACCACGAAATGGCCGACCGATTCGCCACGCACATCATCGAACACGCACTGGCCATCCACATCAGCCTCCCTTGCGGTACCATACAGGTATGTTGCGCTTAATCCAGTCAGTATCGGTATCGATTTTTTCAAGTATCTCCGGATAAGAGCCGCTGTCATCACCTCGAATTTCAGCTCACCCCCCAGCCTTATGTAGTCAAGGTAAGCGTTGGTTACGCGCCTGAAACCGGGTATCTCTCCTTTCCAATCCAGTTGGCGTTTGAGTCTTTGTGCAATGGTTTCGGGGGGGAAACCGGACCAGGTAGGATCAAAAATCTGCAGGTTGTAAGGGAAAATCGTGGTCTGGTACCCACGTTGCAGGGCATGGCAGGCCAGCCAGACCGAGAGGGTTCCGCCGCCGGTCAACTGAAGGGTTTCGGAAATCACTTCAGGAAGTCCAATGGAGTCGCCGTAATAGCGGTAAACAGCATGCAGGCATGTCGGGCCGCAGGCCGTGTCGTCCGGTTGACGCTTAATGTCAAAACATAGGTCTGTACTCGTCATCGATTTTCCTCCGAGGAGCCTGTTACCTTCAGATAGCGACCGGCCCGTTACGATCAATGCCGTTAGATGCGCGGCCTGGGACTATATGGTGACGACCTCCGGCAGTGGCTTGATAAAATTCTGCCGCAAACTATACGCTTAGGCGCCCTGTTCCCCATTCAGACCCCAGAAAATTTTCGGTGCCTATTTTTTATTTTTCTCTGAAAACAGCTGCCAAATTATCGGACCACTTATTGACAGTTTCTGGATTGACAAACCGACCCTCCTTGATTTCAGGCATAAAAAACATGGCAAGTTTCATAACAAACCAGTGCATGAGACTAAGATCGCTTAAAACCAAATTTCCCTTAAAAAAGGCCAGGCCGACAGGGGTCTGTTCACCTATTAACTTTTTTAAATTTTGGAAATAAAATGAAGACGTATGTTTTTTTTCCATAAAATTCAATTTTCTAGATGGTCCATCCAAAAGATTAAACCCTGGATCAACAAATAGTGAAGTGCTTTTAATATCTTTATTTTGCGTGACGCTCATGCATGTAAAGAAAAATGCCAAAGGCTTTTCACGCAACAAGTGGCAATTGTCTTTTAAGAATTTTGATATTTTGCCGGAACATTTCCCAACATGAATGGGACTGCCCACAAGAACTGCATCATAGTCATCAAATTGATGGGAACCCGCCGGGAGAGAATCGACGCCAAATCCATTTTTTATGAAGCTTTTTTCGATAATACCTGCAACCGTTTTTGTCGCACCATATCCACTGTCATAAACGATTAGAATTTTTTTCATGGTAATCCTTTTTTATTTATAATTTAGACAGTTCTATAGCATTGATAAAACCATCTGACCATATGAGCCCATGGTAAAAAAGCCCTTTACATTATTTTTACAACTCTTTTACGGACCCATAACAACAAGCAAATCAACCTGTGGCATTTGTGAGCCATAAATCAAATCAAAACAATAGGCTCAAAAAACAGGGGGAAACAAAATGGTCAACAATCGTTTAGTCCGTATTCTCGGAATCGTCATCATAGCGATATCGATCTGTGTAACTGCTTATGCATCAGAAGAGACAAAGGAAGGTAGCCAGTTGACAATACCATGGAAGGAATTTAAGGCGTTGCTGCCCCTGGATAAGGATGAAGTGGTTTTATCCATGGAAACATTTCAAAAACTTCTGGCGTATACGGAAATTACTGTCACGCCTGCCCATACGTTACACCAGGGGCAGGTGGTGCTCACAAAAGACGAATTCAATAAATTTGTAGCCGGCATGACGCCCGTTGAAAAGTCAACAACCATCGTCCCGCCATTTGATTATTTAATCACCAAGGCCTTTTATAAGGGCAAGCTGGAAAAAGGGTATATGTCCTTTACAGGTACATTTAACCTGCAGGTATTAAAAGATGATAAATATCTAAAAATTCCTTTACTGCCCCTGCATATAGCCCTGGAAGATATCATCGTAAATGGTCAGGCGCCTCTTGTCGTCAGTGAAAATGGGTTTCATCATATTGTGCTTTCAGAAAAAGGTGACTTTACCGCGACGGTCACATTTTCCATGAAAACGGCGATAGAGAAAGGGATGAACAAAATTCATCTGCCGATTCAACAAACACCGATCACCTTATTGAGCCTTGAATTGCCCCTAAAGGGTATCGATATCGAAATTCCCCAGGCCCAGCAGATGTTATCAAGTGTTAAAGACGATATCACCCGGGTGTCAGCGACTATTCCCCCGAATGGTTCCATAAGTATCCAATGGAAAAAACAACTCGCGCCCAGTGAAAAAATCCCTCCTAAGATATACAGCAAAGTCTCTCATCTGATGTTGATCGATGATGATGTATTAAAAATCAATTCTGAAGTGATGTATAATATTTTACATAGTGAGATTGACAGTGTTCAACTGCAAATTCCGAAAGATATTAATATCCTCAGGGTCTTCGGGGATGGCGTTGGTGAATGGCAGGAGGTTGTCAGGGATAATCAGCGGCTTATTCATATTCCGTTTACCTATGGGAGAAAAGGAAATACTTCGATCTCAATTTTATCGGAAAAACCATTGTCGGAAAAAAGTGTCACCAATGGTTTTTCAGGGATGCGCACGCTCAACACGATACGAGAAACCGGTTTTATCGGCATTGAGCTCAATACCAGTGCCGAGGTCAATATAAAAGAGACCAGCAAACTCGAAAAGATTGCCGTACAAAAATTGCCTTCTGCACTTTACAATAAATCGGTTAAACCGATGATCCACGCATTTCGATACCTGAAACACCCGTTCAGTCTGGTTCTTGATATAAAAAAGCATCAGAAAATCTCCGTGCCAACCGCCACGATCGATTCGGCCAATATCGTTACACTCTTCACGGAAGATGGAAAGGTGATTCACCGGTTGGTATACAACGTTCGAAACAGCTCTAAACAATTTCTGGAGGTTAACCTCCCCCCAAAGGCGGATGTCTGGAGTGTTTTTGTCGATGAGAAGCCGGTAGAATCTTCTTTAAATATGCAGGGAAATCTTCTGGTGCCTTTGATTAAATCCCGATCGGAAAACAGTCTGCTCAAAGATTTTCCCATTGAGATTATCTATTGTTTAAATAAAAAAAGGTTTAGCTGGTCGGGCTCTCTTACCTCTCAGCTTCCGTCAATTGATCTGCTTGCAAGCCAATTGATCTGGTCGGTATATCTGCCCAATGATTTTTCATATCATTATTTTGACAGCAGCCTGGAAAAAGAAGAGATCATTCGGGGTATTAATGTTTTTTCAAATAATCAGCGGCAATATGATGAAAAAGTGATGAACGACCTTTATCGGGCAAGGAAGAAAAACAACAAAGAATTGAAACAGGAACAGCTTGGCGTGGCCTATAACGGAAAAGATTACCAAAGTACTTTTACAAATATACCGATTCAATCCGAAGAGATATCAAGCCAGATGGCTGCTGAGCTTGAGTTCAGCGGACGGCTGAGTGGCCTTAAGCAGCAAAAGGTATCCCCGACATCCGTTTATGGTGCTGGAACAGGCACAGGGGTCATGCCGATTCAAATCAAAATTCCAACAGGCGGTCAGGTCTATCGATTTGCTAAAACCATTGTAAAGGGAGACGATCCATTGAATTTTAAAGTGATTTACTCCCGACACCAACTCTCGAAGATTACCACGTGGTTTATCCTCTTCATCCTGGCCGGGGTTTTATTTCTTATTCGAGGAAAGTTGAAAAACGGTTTTAACAGATTATATGGCATGGTAAAACACCATGAAGATACAATTAAAACATGTGCCCGGTCAAAGATGGCACCATTTATACTTTTTGGCTTAATGATTACCTGTTATTTTATTTGGCCCCCATTATCATTAGCGCTGTTTTTGCTTTTCTGGATCAGCACGGTTTATCATATTTTTCTTTATCGAAATAAAAAGACACAACAAAGGAGATTTTCTGAAATTGGTTTAGAATAAAGATCAATTTGATCGCGGAATTCAGGCGGGTTGATCGCGAAATCCAGGCAGGATCGGTGGAAAGGGGAGGTTTGAAAGCCTCCCCTTGGCACTTCTCAGCATTGTAAAAGAGCAAATTGAGGGACGAATGAAAAAGTTCTTTGCAATTATGGTAAAATCTCAACCAAAATTACCAAATTAGCTGAATATGGCTCTTTAGCTTTTTATGAGCCTATTAGTTTTTATTTTTTGATATTAAGCATGCATTTCAATTCTACGTAATTTGATTGCTATTGTCACCTTTTCCCAGCGAATAAATCTAAATTTGCTAAGTGAAGATTTATTTATCGATAGGAGTAAAATTATTTTTATACCCAGCCTCTTTTATTATAGACAAAAAGACACCACTAGCATCTGTTCCGTAACTGCTGATAAAAGCACCGTATATGATTCCCATATTTTCTTTCAATCTGTCTATCGGTTTTTTATTCTCTGGTACTTCTTGCAGAGCAGTTTTACTTCTTCTCAATAAATCGATCAATTCGCTTCTCTTAATTAGGTTGTGGCTTAATCGTTTTCCCCATTCATCACCCATTACCCGAAAAGCTTGCAAATAAATTTCTGCTTTAAGAGTGGGTGGAGTTGGTATGTTGAGAACGGTTAGCGTTTTACGCGCATCAATATAAAGGACGGTACCGCCTTCAGACTTTTTAGTTAAAAACCCCCCAGCTCGGATCTTATCTTGGTTTTTATTATACTTATTTGCATAGATTGAGGTGAATTCTCGTATAAAGTTTTCGCGATCAGCTTGTGAGCCTTCCGATATCAAAACGATGAATATATCAATTGCTCTTTTAAGAGTCTCAGCCCAGCCCGTTTCAAATATTTCTATCACATTAACGAACTTAGCCGAAATTGCATTGCCGATACAGGCCGCGGCCACCGTTAGGTGCGGGCCTAAAACCAGATCAGCGGTTCTGTCCTGAAAACCGAAACGATACCCTTTCTTGAATGCGTCTTTTAAATCAGAATGTACCCAGAAAAAATTAAGGCGCTCTTTATCTATCAAAGTTTTTATGAATTCTTTATCAAAACAGCCGAGTGTCGCCGTTATGTCAATGCAACAAGATTTTAAACAAGGTCCTTCCAGACATCCTGGACGAATATTTTGTTCCAAATGTTTTTTACCCCAATAATTTCCAAAAGCTTCATACGAGGCAACGGTAGGTTCAGGTTTATCAATACTGTAATTAATGGTTCTCTCTTTTACGGCCTGATTTGTCGCTACACAACCCTGAATAATGATAAATAATGTAAGAAGAAACAGTAAAGTTGATGAATAAACTTTATTATCTTTCATTTAGGTACTCCTTATAATAAAAACTAAGAGTCAAAACGATTCGACAATTTAATTACATTCAATAACACCGATCAAATGATCTGTTCCATTTGGATTTGGAACATATTGTTGAGAAATTATATTAAAATTTAAACAATGCCCTCTGGCGGTTTCTATAAATTTTTTGGTCATTTCTGTTCGGATCCCAGGAATGCCAGCCTGTACATCTATATGATATTGGTTGCCTGAGAGCTGTGATATATTTGATGTTGTAGCACATGCGACGAAAATTTCTGAGAACATTATCATCAGTAAACAAAATAACAGCTTATCCATCTTTCCTCCTACGATTATGAAATGTGATATTGTATATTGCTAAGATAATTTAAAATTTTGAAAGATTTTTCCTACCATTGAGTGTTTCGACTTTTCGCGATCTGTCTTCATAAAAATAAACCTAGCTCTCCATCGGCAAGGCCTTCTTAACTTTTTTTATTTTTCTTTTTTCTGATTTATTTGCAGATAGCCAAGCAGATATTAACCCACACACCCACACGGGGACTAGGAGAAAAATACCTATACCCATGGCAAGTAATAGAATTAACGATAGTGCATAAAGAGCAAAAAAAATGAATGCTTTTATCCAACTGCCACAATATAGGTCGCCCAAACCTGGAATAATTACCGAAAGAATGACGGCGACGATTACATTTTTGCCTTGCATTTGTTTCTTCAATTTTTCTTCTTCTACAATTTTTCTTCTATCTTCATCAGTAAGTGTCATTTCTACCTCCCATCAGTGTAATTGGTAAATTTCATTTCCATTGCATGAAGCACAACTTTGAAAGTTAAATATGTAGAAATCTTTGTCCTCAAATTATTCCTGTACATTATAATAGGTTAACATTTAAATTAACCTAAACGCTTGACTTAAATATCAAATTTGGAATACCTTGTAACCTGTCAGAAATGACAGTGCGTTTCTTAGGTGTCTGATATAAAAATGGCAGTCGACTCTTTCCTGGCGGTTCATTCGATCATGATCCACTGCAGAAAACTCATAAACATCATTTCCAAACGAGATATCTTGAAATTATTGGAAGTATGCTATCAGGCGGCGATGTGCCATTCTGAAGAAGGGTTAATTAAAACAACCCTTGAACTAGACCATGTTTTCCCATTCGAGTACGCTTTTGGAGGATATGGTAACCCAGCCCACAATCCTCTTGAGTGGTTCAATTTTCGAGATTCCAATGAATTCCTTATAGATTATTTTGGGAAAGGATTATATTTGGCCGACCCTGTCGCAATTGAATATCAAACGACCCAAAAAGTTACGAATTGGCAGGAAGCATATGAAAGATCCTCAATGTCTGATGAGGTTAAGCGGGTCTTACAGCTCGATCTTGAGTCCTTTGGCAGGAATGATGGCTTTGCCTATGGCATACGTAGTCCTATAAACGATTTTCAGTATTTTTTCAGCTTTTCCGGTCAACGTATTGAAAACAACAATCGCACCCGTTTGATTCTAAAGTATACAATCCCTCACCTGTCACACGCAATGACGCGAATAACCACACCAGTTAACCACCTTAATGCCGACAATCGAATAATACTAACACACAGAGAGTTGGAGGTATTGAAATGGCTTAAGGAGGGAAAAGGAAATTACGAAATATCAAGAATCCTGAATATTTCTGAACGGACAGTCAATTTCCATGCAAATAACATCCGCGAAAAACTTAACGCCGGAAATCGAACTCATGCAGTAGCTATTGCCCTGGAAAAGAAACTCATTGATTGGTAATCAGGCTTATGTCGGTGAAAATTCTATCTAAAAAAGACACACTGGATCTACTTGAATATATTTACGGCACGCTCGGCTGTAAAAATGAGGATGAACTGAAAGCTCATGTATTAAAATTCAGGAAATTAATTCCTTTTGAGTTTTCCACATGTGCCAGGGCTAATATCAAGATAGCCTTTACGACTCCAAAAGCGACTTATGATATAAAAAATATTTCTTACCCGGAAATATATCTAAAGCGATATTTGGATAGAGGGTACCACCGTATTGATCCCATGGCCATTGAACTGGCAACAACACAAAAAATTCAATATTGGTCTGATGTCCATAAGCGACATTTTAACAACCATAAAAATATTGTTTACCAGGAAGCGGAGGACTGTGGTCTAAAGGAAGGCTTTACTCATGGAATTCCTGATTTTAATAAAGATCATATGGTTGCCTATTATTTTGCCGGCAAGCAAATGAATAACACGCCTCGAACACGAATGATTATTCGACAAGTCGTGCCGTTTCTATGTGAAAAGTGGAGCCGCATTCTGGACAATAAAAAGCCGGGCATTCATTATCGGCTTACAGCCAGAGAGTTGGAAGTCTTAAAATGGCTAAAGGAGGGAAAAGGAAATTACGAAATATCTCGGATTTTACAAATCAGTCAGAGAACCGTTAATTATCACGCCAATAATATCCGTCAAAAATTGAATGCCATGAACCGCACCCATGCTGTGGTAATCGCCTTGGAAAATAAAATTATCGACTTTTAAGAAATCGATTAACATTCAAACCAGCAATTATTTAGGAGACAGGACTGTGTCCTTTTCTCAATAATTTTTAAATGAGACCGGTTTTATTTATTCGCCCATAAGCAAAAAGGATGTAAATAATCTTTGCCTATATGAAAATATTATTGAAATTTGTGCAATTCAAGACAACCATGTTTGGATGATTTGTCATCAATATCTAATAGATTGCATCACCTAAGATCTGAAAGACAAAAGGAGATCACGCAAGATGTTAAATTACGATTCGTCAAGGCTTGAAAAACAGTGCCGGGATTTGGTTGAAATGTTTAAAAATGAGTTGACCTGGAAATGGGATGATCGATTTGAAACGGTTTTGGCAGAGTTTGATGTCAAAGATAAAGACCAGGTACATGCGAATCTCAAAAGTATTATGGGGAGCATCTGGGATGATAAAAATGCCGAAGAGTCTCCTGAAATCGTGCGGTTGGTCATCGCCTATTTTGAGGGGATTGGACCACGCCAACTGCTTTTTACTTCTGATCCGGACGAAGATGACATTGTTTTGTGTGCATGGTGGCCATGGGGCAACGATACTACCATATCAATCCGCATCGGCGTATATGCCACTTGCCTGAGTAATGAGGACAACCGTGAACTGTCCAGCTTGTTCAAGGGATGGTTTGGTCTTTAGAACCAATTAAAAAACGTCACATTTTGTCCAATCTATAGATCTGGTCTCTACGTCCGGCTCAAATATTAATCCTCGAAATACCCAAGGTATTTCGAGGATTTGATACGAACGCCCAACACCGAGTTTGGACCAAAAGATTTTTTTAAGATGGGTTAATCGGCCGGGCCGAATGAGTTTTCGAACAGATCACGGATCGCCTGGCGACCTTCATCGGAGAGATACCGGGTTCCGGTCCCCACAAAGGTGTCCTCTTTGATCACCGGCGTTTGGGCCACCCATTTATTGTCCTGCCAACCAAACCAACCCTTTTTTTCCTGGTCGTACACGCTCAAAGGACGGTTAAATAGTTTGGCCAGCTCAACGCCCCATCCGGTTCCGCCCTTGACGGTATCATCCGACTGAATCCAACCCACTGCAAGGACATGATGGCCATTGTTGACCATGTGGAAAATAGATTGGATGACCTTGCGAATCTTGTCGGTTTTTGAAAAGCTCCGGCCCATTCGGGCGGAGACAATCTCCATACTGACATTCCCTTTGTCGAGCTCTTCATGATTTAACAATCGGACTCCGCGGGTTCTCTCAACCCCATGCCCCTCGAATGAAAAGTTAACCTCATTGATGCCCCACTGTTCGGCCAGTTTGCCGAATTCGGATTCGGTACCCTTGTGCCCGCCACTGTAGAGTGTAATTTTAGAACAATCCGTCATGATATTTTCTCCTTGTCATTTTTCCTTCGCCGGCTTCTCTTCTGCGCGACACAACGTTAGGGTTAATCCCTAAAAACAGGTCACCCCGCCGGGACCCGACGGGGTGACGGATAAAGATAAGCTGTAATTGTGGAATTGCAATAGTTTTATAATTAACTTTGTTGTCATCCTCAATCCGCCACGTATTTATAATCGAACCTGCCGGAGTTGCGCAGAAAGACCAACGTTTTCTTGTTTTTGTTCATCTATTTGATGTAGATAAGGGTAAATCATTTTTACCACTTTACGAATCATACCTCAACCTACTCTACTTTAAGGAGTATAAGCATGACTAAGATAGATTCCTATCCTCCCCGCATCCACCTGGCAAACACACCGACGCCACTCCAAAAAATGGAGAAACTCAGTCAGCGGTTCGGGGTGGAGATTTTTTTCAAACGCGACGATTTTACCGGTAGCGAACTCTCCGGGAACAAGGTTCGCAAACTGGAATTTATCTTAGCCGATGCAAAGGCGAAAGGGGCCCGCACGGTGATCACATGCGGTGGCGCTCAATCAAACCACTGCCGCGCTACGGCTTTAGCGGCGGTAAGGGCGGGACTCTCGTCGCTTTTGTTGTTGCGCACGCAGGATCCTGCCAATCCGCCGTCTCTCTCAGGGAACATTTTATTGGACCGTCTGGCCGGAGCGCAGATCATCTGGATTACGCCGGAGCAGTACAAGGCTCGGGATGAGATATTCGATAGGGAGGCCCAAAGATTGCTTAGCGAGGGGGGTAACCCCTACATCATACCTGAAGGCGGTTCGACACCTCTGGGGGCGTGGGGTTACGTGGCCGCAATGGAGGAGTTGGCGGCAGACTTAAAACTGCTGGATGGCAGCGATGTAAAGCCCACCACCGTGGTTTGCGCCACCGGTTCCGGGGGTACCACCGCAGGATTGGCAATGGGCGCCGGAATGTGTAATGCCAACATACGGGTTGTGGGCGTGAATGTATGCGATGATCGGGACTATTTTGTATCCATCATCGATACCATCTGTCGTCAATTTAATGAGACTTGGCCAACGGACAAACCTGATGGAATTCCGGGTGGAATTCCGGGTGGAATTCCGGCCTACGATATTTTAGATGGATATGTGGGGCGAGGTTACGCGATATCGCAGCCAAAAGAGCTGGCCGCTATCATGGATCTCGTGGAACTAGAAGGTGTCGTGCTGGACCCAGTGTACACCGGTAAGGCTTATTTTGGAATGATCAGCGAACTTAAGAAGAATCCTGAAAAATTTGGTGACCGCATTGTCTTCATTCACACGGGTGGGGTATTCGGCCTTTTTCCCATTGCCGGTCAGTTTGAAGAACTTTTGTAAGGTGAGCCAATTTCAAAACGTCCCAGTTTGCCCAATCTCTGCGTCTGGCTCAAATTTTAATCCTCGAAATACCCAATGTATTCCTCTGTTTAAAATTTTCGCCATCCTTGACCTTGAACAAACTGAAACGTTTTGAAAATGGCTCAGGTGTCCGCATAATCCGCCATAGGTTTAAGATTGTTCGAGTATAACGGTTTTGGGACAAATTATGATGCAACGCCGGGGTTTAGTGCGTAAGAATTTTGTGGATGAACTGAGCGGTATAATATGCAAAAAATTGTGTGAATATAATTTCTATTCCAAAAATATTTTTTCTTGACATTTTCTATTCAAATAAATTAAACAGTAAATTATTTCTAATAAATAAATACGGGCTAAGGAATTATCTTGGATAAGACCGTTCTTGACGAATTGGATAACGAGGTTATTGACCTGCTAACAGAGGATGGGCGAATGCCGATTGGTGAAATGGCAAAAAAGCTCAATGTTACAGCACCGACTATTCGAAGCAGGATAAAAAACCTCGGGGAAAAAGGGCTATTCAAAGTATCCGGCCTTGTCGATCCCAACCAGCACCAAGACATGATAACGGCTATCGTCGCCATGAACGTCCAGTCAAAAGGGCAGATGGATCAAATCATGGATAAAATATCCCAGCTTCCCAATGTCGCATGGGCTGGGGTGGTTGCCGGACGCTACGATATCGTCGCAGAGATTGTTTGCGTGGGAGGAAAAGACGAATTATATCAATTTACCACTGAAACCATTTTAAAAATCGGCAATATTGTTAGAAGCGAAACATTTATCATTATGAAATCCAGACAAAACTGGTTATGCCTGCCTAAAGGCGTGGGAAAGATATAAGCGTGAAATATAGAGGATACATCCATATCGATTTTCGTCCTTTTAAAACGCCGTAAAAAGGGGGCACGTGTGAAAGTATGAAGGGGTGATATTTCGTTGTTATCGAGGATTAACAAGGAAATGTCTAATTACTGGGAACAAAAGGAAAAGGGAGAAAAAAATGAAAACGTCTAAATTATTTTCGGTTCTTCTGGCATTGGCTTTAATTTTCGGTTTTTGGGGAATCGCCTCAGCGGGAACGTTAGACGAAATTGCAAAAAGAGGCGAACTACGTATTGCCTGTCAAACCCAGGGTGCACCTTTCAGTTTTGTAGATAGAAATGGCGAGAGGACGGGTAGTTCGATTGAACTTTGTAAGATGATCGCCGAGGAAATGGGCGTAAAGATTAAATTTCTCAACTATGACTGGGATGGTCTCATTCCCGCCCTGCTCTCAGGGAAGGCCGATATGCTTGCGGCCGATATGACCCCGACACTGAAAAGGGCCATGAAAATCTCTTTTGTTGATCCTTATATGTACACGGGTAGCGTGCTATTCGTGAAGCAGGACAGCCCCATCAAATCCCTCGAAGATGTTCGGAAAGCAGGGACCAAGCTGGCTGTGTTGTTAGGCTCGACCGGTGAAAACGATGCCAAAAAAGCATTTCCCGAAGCCCAACTGAAGACTTATAAAGGCGGCGGACCGATTCTGATCAATGCGGTGATTGCAGGCCATACCGATGCAGGGGTGAATGACGGGTCGGCTGTTCGCGGCCAGGCTGCCTCTTTCCCGCCCGATAGCCTCCGGATTCTGGATGGACAGTTGTCCAAATCTCCGCTGGCCTTTGCCGTGCGTTATGACTCTCCGGATTTACGCGACTGGCTCAATCTCTTCTTTCTGCATATAAACCTGGACGGTCGGTTGGAGAACAACTTGCACTACTGGGTTAATTCTCTGGATTGGAAGAAAGATCATTAAACAACTTTGCTTTTCGGGCGGATGACATTTTGTCTGGTGCGATCCGGCTATCTCGGTTCGCACCCCGCCGAGTCAAACCCAAAGCATAAAACATGACAGGTAATCATTATGCTTGAAGCCTTCAATTTTAGGGTCATCTTGGAATACATGCCGCTCTATATGCAGTGCTTCCTGGCCACCCTTTGGCTGTCCGCCTTGTCACTGATTGGAGCTATCCTGGTGGGAATCATTGCCTGCTCCATGCGATTGAGTCAATCTCGGGCCATTTCCAGAACGGCCGGTATTTATATCGAAAGCATCCGTTCCACACCTTTGTTGGTGCAGCTCTATTTCTTCTATTTCGGTCTTCCATCTTTGGGTATCATGCTTCCGGAATGGGTTACCGGTGTTATTGCCCTGACCTTGAACAGTGGGGCCTATTATGCCGAGATCATCAGGGCGGGTATTCAAGCCATTGCCTACGGTCAGATCGAAGCCGGGATCGCTTCCGGTTTGAACTATTTCCAGCGCATGCGCTATATCATCCTGCCTCAGGCGCTTGGAATGACGATTCGGCCGATGCTGGGGCAAGCGATTGTTTTGGTTAAAGACTCGTCTTTGCTCTCGCTGATTTCGATTATGGAACTGACACGGGCAGGCCAGTTGCTGACATCGGATCGATTCATGCCCACCGAAGGGTTCCTGACCACCGCGGTTTTTTATCTACTTATTTACTACCTACTCAAAGCCTTCTCGAATTGGTCTGAAAAACGGCTGATCTTCCGGGAAGCCCATTGATGATAGAGGAATAAGATATGTGGAGTTTCTATTTTAATGAACTGATGCACAGCTTGCCCTTTTTTATCAAGGGGCTCTGGATGACCGTTGCGGTTGCCGGCCTGGGCTTGATCGCAGCGACCATTGTCGGCTTCATATTAGGGATCGCGAGGGCCAGCGGGAACAAAATTTTACGATCCATTATCGGCGCGTGGGTGGACCTCATTCGTGGAACACCCTTTCTGGTCCAGGTATTCATTATCTTTTTTATCCTGCCGAGCGCCGGTATAGAACTGGAAGCATTTCCGGCTGCGGTTATCGCCTTGAGCAATATGGGTGCCAGCTTTATCTGTGAGATCGTAGCCGGCGGTATCTTGGCTGTGTCGAAAGGCCAGAGAGAGGCTGCGACCGCATCCGGGCTTTCCGGTTATCAGCAACTGCGACATATTATTTTACCCCAGGCCATGCGATCCATCATACCTCCTTTGGTGGGACAATATGTTCTTATCATAAAAGATTCATCCGTGGTCTCTGCGATCGGCGTGGTTGATGTTACCAGGGTCGGCTGGCTGACAGTGCAGCGGATCCCCGAAGGTTTAATGGTTTTCGGCCTGGTTGGCCTTTTATACTTCACGATTTGTTATCCGCTAATTAATTTGTCGAATTATATGGAAAGGCGGATGACAGTGACAGCTACCAGGCTTTAAATCAAATTCACACGGCAGCTACAGAAACCTGTTAATCATTATTGGGGAATGAGACCATGATTTCTTTTAAAAATGTCAACAAATGGTTCGGTGAACTTCATGTCCTTAACGACATCAATCTCGAGGTAAATCCGGGGGAGGTGGTGGTGATCTGCGGTCCGAGCGGATCGGGTAAAAGCACCCTGATTCGCTGTATCAACAGATTAGAGCCCATCCAAAAAGGAGAGCTCGTCGTCGACAATATGAATGTCCATGATAAAAAGATCAATATGACCAAGATCCGGGCTGAGATCGGGTTTATCTTTCAATCATTCAATCTATATCCCCATATGACAGCTTTAGAAAACGTGACAATAGCACCTATCAGGGTTAGAAAAATGCCGAAAGAAAAAGCTGAAAAACTCGGCAAAGAGATGCTCATCAGGGTCGGATTGGGCGATAGAATTGATCACCATCCGGCCCAACTCTCGGGAGGTCAACAACAGCGGGTGGCAATTGCCAGAGGCTTGGGCATGAGACCCAAGATCATGCTCTTTGACGAACCGACATCAGCCCTTGACCCGGAGATGATCAATGAAGTCCTTGACGTCATGCGAGACCTGGCCAAGGAAGGAATGACCATGATGGTCGTTACCCACGAAATGGGGTTCGCCCGAGAAGTGGCTAACCGGGTCGTCTTTATGGATGACGGGCAGATCATCGAGGTCGCACCACCCAACGATTTTTTCACAAATCCGCAAACAGATCGGGGCAAACATTTTTTAAGCTCAATCCTGACACATTAATTCTTGATCCTATCACTCACCCAGAGAAATCAAAAGGATAACAATATGAACATCGCTGTTTTGGGGTCAGGAAACGGTGGCTGTGCCATTGCATTCGACTGTGCAGCCCACGGGCACCAGGTCCGTCTATTTGATTTTGAACAATTCCCGCAGAGTATTCAGGCTGTCCAAAAAAACGGAGGTATCCACTGCGAGGGTATACTTGAAGGATTTCAGTCGGTGGTCTCTGCCGGGCATGATATTGAAAAAACGTTGGATGGGGCCGATATCATATATGCCGTTGGACCGGCGTACAGCACCAGACCTTTTGCCGAAGCCTGCAGACCGTACCTCAAGCAGGGGCAGATCGTGATCGTGTGCCCAAGTTCCTGTGGTGGCAGTATTGAATTTAAAAACGGTGCGGGACTGGATCTTCGGGGCAGGGACATTATCGTTGCTGAGACGTCGACGCTACCGTATGCTGTTCGACTGCTTGAACCAGGGAAAATCAAAATTTTTAACAAGCTCAAAGGCGGGTTGTTCCTGGCCGCGATTCCGGCGAAAAATACCAATCATGTGTTGGGTCAGGTGCGCGATGTCTATCCGACGATGAGCGCAGCGAAGAATATACTCCAGACTAGTTTACAGAACGGTAACCCGGTTATCCATCCAGCGATTACGCTCATGAATGTCGCATTAATCGAACGTACCAAGGGCGATTTCGATTTTTATCGCGAGGGCGTCACTCCGGCGGTTGGCAAGCTGATCGAAGCGGTAGATATAGAGCGGATCGCTATTGGAAAAAAATTGGGGGTGGATGTCATTCCCGATCCGGAATTAGGCGTTATCCAAGGCTATATGACGGAAGCTACGTATGACAACGGATTTATCACCGCACCGGGATTCGACGGGGTCAAAGCCCAGAGTAGTCTGGATTACCGCTATTTCAATGAAGATGTGGGGTTCGGCCTGGTTTTTTTCCAGAAGCTTGGTGAACAGATCGGGGTGGCGACACCGGTTATCTCTGCAGTGATCACAATGGTTTCTTTGTTGATGAGCCGGGATTATTTGGGCGAAGCCCAGCGTACGATGGAAACTTTAGGGCTTTCGAAGTACACTGCGAAAGAATTGGAGGCGCTATTGGCGTAAAAAGAAATTAGGATGTAGCTCAACAAAGTTGCCTCTCATCTTTATACCCGAAGAGAAAAATCACCACACAACTTCACATAACAATGCCTGCTTAATTGGACAATCCCGAATTGTAACAGTTGCAATTCGATCATTTTATAACCCAATAAATCGTTATATTGGAACCGGCCTCAAATAAATCAATACCTCCAAAATTTTAAGGGATTGGTCGATGACAGGTTATTTCCGTGATTTGGTTCAGATTGCTATTATTATAAATTTCGCATTTTGTATGGGTGCATGTGCTGGAGGAAATAAACGGCTTTCAGAAAGGCCACATGATAATGCAATAGCTGCTGTGGTGAATCCGTTTAATTCGACCTGTTATGACTGGAGAGGGGAGAAAATTCCTTGCGACTTTAAGCGGCAATATGCAGAACTTCTATTGGATAAAGCTATCCCAGATCCCCGCTTTATTGATAACAAAGACGGCACCTTAACCGACAGCCTGACGGGGCTTATCTGGTTGAAAAACCCGAACTGCTTTGGGATGATGGATTGGGAAAGTGCTCGGCTGGCGGTGAAAAGTCTTAAGGATGGAGACTGTGGCCCGGATCCCGCACTAATTCTTTCAGACGGCTCGTCAGCCGGCGACTGGCGATTGCCGACAATGCGCGAACTATGCATACTTATCGATTTCAGCAGGAGAGATCCTGCCGTATCAAGCGGCCATATGTTTTCAACTTTCCCCCCAGGTTATCATTGGTCGGCGACGACGCCTGACTATTATTCCGGAGTTGCTTGGATTGTATACTTCCAATCGGGCACCACTTGTTATGAAGATGTTACAAATCAAGCCGGCCATATTTTGCCACTCCGTACACCTTTGGAATAATCCGTGAGAAGGTTCTTGGTCAATGGTGCACACCGACAAAAGTCGAATTTATGGTAACGCGATCTCCTCTTCTTCAACGATTATACCACGGTTCAGCAGTTCATCGATGAAAGCGAGGTAGGGAATATGCTTCATCGGTGACAGAACCCCCTTTTTAACGATTTCTCCCCCGGCGATCATCTGTGCCGCAATGCTGGCCGGGTAGCCAACCCCTTTAGCCATTGCCATGATCCCTGTTTCCAGATCTCGTTCAATGAGCAACCGGCTGATCAGCCTACTCTTTTTCCCGTCCTTAAGCCCCTCGAAAACGTTTAGCATGGCTACCAAATCTTTTTCATCACGCTGATACTGAATTTGGGGTCCCACCAGCTTGTCGAGCATCTGATAAGGGGATACCGGACAATCAAGGCCCGCTACAGGGTCTTCACTTAAAAAGCCCAGTTGCTTCAGCGGCCGCCAGAAGTCACTCCAACCGGGCCAACGCAGGGAATAGCGTCCTGTTTCACGGATGGTTTCAGTCACCCCCAATGCGTTGGTGAAAAAAACCGCATCACCGTTAGGAATGGCCTCAAGTTTGCCAAGATCGGGGAAGTCTACCTGGTGAACATACGCAGGATCATGCTGGCGAGTACCGGGAATGTCGATGACCTCGCCCTCCCTGATCATACGGCTGTCACGTTTTGTGGATGCCAGTACGCCTTCAAAAACCCATGACACTTTATAATTGAGGGGGTTGTCGCAGGCCGCTCGTTCCGGAAATCCACCACAGTAAGAGTTGATCACATTGAGTTCGTCAAAGCGCCGGCAAGCTTCACCGTAAAGCACCAGGTCAATCCCCGGATCCAGACCACATTCCGGCAGGATGGCCACGCCTGCGCTTACGGCGGCCTCGTGCAGATGTGCAATAGAATAAGCGTAGTTGGTGTTCACGACACTGACACCGGATCGAATGGCTGCCTGGCAGACCGATTCCATAAACTGCCGGGGGAGCAGGTCAATGACCACATTGACCTGGCTGAAAAGATGACCCATTTTTTCCGAATCATTGACATCCAGGGTTACGGTACGGACCTTGGACATGTCCACGAAATCTCCAATGGCCTTGATTCCCTCAAGGTTAACATCGGCGCAAATTATTTCTTCAACGGCCGCCACGCGGGCCAAATCATAAACGGCTGTTTTTCCCTGAATGCCACATCCACCTAGAACCAATATTTTCAAAATTCCCCATCCATATTATTTGTTGGTTATTATGTTTACTTACCGCTTTCCTTTTTTATTAGTCAGATCTTTAAGCCTGGCTTCCGGGTGATGATCTAAAATATACTCGCGCCCTTGCATGATACGGGGCACCAATTGCGCCAACTTCTTCTCTGCCTTCGTTCGATATTGCCGCTACATTTTTGGGATGCAGTCCCCAGTGAAAATTAATAAGATTGGACGGCATGTCCAGGCTAAATATAGCCCTGACCGAAATCCTTTTATAAACATAATGATAGCTGCAAAAAAGTTGGCCAAGCCCGACGCACCAGGGATGCTCACAGGCCCAACCCTATAGGCGCCGCGGGTGGCTGCGCACAGTGCCGAAACCCCCTTTTGCACTTCGGCATCCTTAATAAAAACTTGATCATTGACCAGGGCGGCATAAACCCATGCGTCGGAAAGAAGCATCCCGACGAGAATAGCCGTGGAATGAGCCAAATCTTTTTCCACATCCGCTTCTTCGATCATGACTAATCTTTTATCTGTCCAGATTATGCGGCTGAGCCATTCCTTTATCCAGCAAGCCATACGGTAGGTATTGCCGGTACCGCTCATGACATAGAAAACGGCGTTTTTATATTTTGAGGTGTCCAAGGTTTCTCAACATGCTATCCTGAAATTATGGCAGGTAACTCAACATCATAATCAGCCTGGTGGTAACATTACCGATATTTTCATACCGATGTGGCAGGTCGGCCTTGAACCGGATGCAATGATCGGCTTCCGCTTCGTAATGATTGTTGTCAATGGTTATACGCACATGGCCCGCCTGGATAAACAGCAATTCTTCTACATTACCCTCGTGGGGTTCACCATCAAACGATACGCCTGGATCAATTTGGACATGGTAGATCTCAAAGGCGTGCTCGGGATCAAAGGGAATCATGGGATAAACCCGATACCCGCCCTTGCTATCGGTCAATGGTTCTTTTTTGGTAAACGCCATAATCGCGACATCCGGATCCTGTTTGGCGAGAAGGGCGGTAAAGGATAGGCGCAGGCCGTTAGCGATTTTCCAGATGGTGGAAATGGTGGGGCTCGACTTTCCGGTTTCGATTTGGCGGAGCATGCTCTTGCTCACGCCGGTCAATTCGGACAACTGATCAAGACTCAGGTTGCGACGGGCGCGGACCTCTTTGAGGTTTTTTGAGACAGCATACGCATCATGTTTCATATAACACACATATTGACTTTATATAGATCGGTTGGTACATTAACACAATCATTTGTGCGTTATTTTGTATATCGTTCGTTCACTATCGTCAAGAAAGAAGCGATTATGCCTGAACCTATTCGTAATACAATGAAACTTGTCGAAACAGATGAAGCGCATTCCAATCGTGCCGATATCACTTCCCCTGTCGCATTTTGGGCCGGGGTTCGGGGCATTAGCCCGATATTGCTGGGTGTTTTGCCATTTTCCCTTATCGCGGGAGTTGCCCAGATAGGCGCCGGCATTGAGCCGTTTGCGGCTGTTGCCATGTCTTTCATCATATTCGCCGGGGCTTCACAGCTGGCAGCTGCGGATCTTCTTGGGAATAATGCGCCGCCCATCGTCATTTGTTTGACAGCGCTTATCATCAATTTTCGATTTGTGATGTACAGCGCGTCGCTGTCGCCTCATTTCAATGGGATCAGTCGGTTTTGGAAATGGCTTTCCGCGTATCTGCTCACCGACCAAGCTTATGCGATTTCCATCATTCGGTACGGCAGGCATGACATGCAAAGACAGAAACTCTGGTTCTATTTGGGATGCGCCATACCCCTATGGGTGCTGTGGCAGATCGGTACGGTGATTGGTGTCATTGTCGGCTTGAAGATTCCCGAATCCTGGTCGTTGGATTTTGCCGTTCCGTTGACCTTCATGGCGATTATGCTGCCCAACCTGAGAGACGTCGCCGCCGGCGTGGCCGCGCTGACCTCGGGTTTTATCGCTGTGGCCGGATTCAACCTGCCGATGAATATCAGCATCATTATCGCGACACTCAGCGGTATTTTGGTGGGGTTTGGTGCAGAATCATTCTTGAGGAGGAAAACACGTGACTGACATGACGACACATTTGAGTTCGGGCAATCTTTGGATTCTGTTGCTGGTGATTGGTGTGGTGACGTTTTTGTTAAGACTCTCTTTTATCCATCTGTTTGCCGATCGTCAGGTCCCGGAAACCATCACGCGGCTCTTACGCTTTGTGCCTCCGGCGGCATTGTCCGCCCTCATTTTGCCCCCCATCCTCACCCAAAACGGTCACTATGCCTTTTCACTGTATAACGATCGCATTCCAGCGGCCCTTATCGCTGCTATCGTCGCGGTACTCACACGAAACACCATATATACCATTTGTTCGGGGATGGCTGCTTTGTGGCTTTATCAGGCATTTTTGTAATACTGGGTGAGTCCTCAGAGGGACGGCCTGCCGGTCGTCCCTTTTATTTCAGGTGATAATCGTACATGGGTTTTCAGGTTAGGCGTTGGCAGACACTGTTGATGGTGTGCGGCGGGTTGTGCGACGATTCACTTTCAATGGGTTGGAATAATTGCGGTGCATCCATGTGCCTTGGTCTTTTTTCGCCTTAACCGTTACAGCAGGTCGGCGGTTGCGGCTGGGTGTTCGTCGGGTTTGAGAAGGTTTTGAATTGCGCCCGGTTGCCGGAACCCGGTAATCAAAATCTTCCAGAAGTTTGCGCTCGATAGGGCCACCCAATAGCCGTTCAATACTACGTACCATGCTTTGGTCCTCATCGGTCGCCAAGGTAAAGGCCTCGCCGGTGCGGGTGGCGCGGCCGGTCCTGCCGATACGATGAATATAAGCCTCGGGTGTGTCGGGGATATCATAATTGATCACATGGGATACGCGGGTAACATCGATACCGCGGGCGGCGATATCGGTTGCCACCAGGATATGAAAAGAGCCGTCCCGAAAGCCATCCAAAGCCGCCTTGCGCCGGTTTTGGGACAGGTTGCCCTGTAGAGAGGTTGCATTGTGGCCGGCTTTACCCAACTTTACGCCCAGCTGTTTGGCGCGATGTTTGGTGCGGGTAAAAATCAGCACTGATTTGGTATGGATGTCTCCCAGCAGCTTGATCAACATGGCCGTCTTGAGATGGTGGGCAACGGGGTAAAGGGCATGGCTGACCGTTTCGACCGGCGCCGTACGACCTACTTTGACGGTTATGGGATTCGTAAGCGTTTCCATGGAAAGATGTCTGATCTCTTTTGGCATGGTTGCCGAAAACAGAAGCGTTTGGCGCTTTTGAGGCGTTTTGGCAATGATGCGCCGAATGTCGGGCAAAAAACCCATATCGAACATATGATCGGCTTCGTCTAAAACGAGAACTTCCAGTCGGGATAAGTTCGCCGTTCCACGACCGACATGGTCCAGCAAGCGGCCCGGGCAGGCGACGAGTATGTCCACACCCCGCTGCAGCTGCTTGATCTGAGGATTAATGTTGACGCCGCCATAAGAAGTGGCACTGCGCAGGTGGGTTTTGCGTCCCAACACGCCGATGGCGTCGTGGATCTGTTCGGCCAGCTCGCGGGTAGGCGCCACAATCAGGGCGCGTAAAACCCCACGCTTGCCTTTAATCAGACGATTCAAAATCGGCAGCACAAACGCAGCCGTTTTACCGGTGCCGGTTTGGGCCAGGCCCATGACGTCTCGGCCTTTAAGGACAGTCGGGATCGCTTGGCTCTGAATAGGCGTAGGGGTAGTGTAGCCGGCAATAGCGGCGCCTGCCGCTACATCGGGATGAAGGTCAAAGGTGTTAAAATCGTTCAAAATGGTATTTCCTTACGTTGTTGCATTCTGCAAAAAAAAAGCCCCGGATGCATTCCGAGGCTTACGATATTTTCGTTTTTTTTCAGAAACTGCAGTTAATTTCGCTCAACATACGCTCAATAGTGGGGCCTGTCAACTCTGTTGTTAAGATCCGGATACCAAAATTTCCTCTAATCCCAAATATTTACTTGAGTACAAACCCTGTCACATCCGCGGCAACCCTGGCACGCCGTGGTTTCCGGGTTCGAGCGGTGTTTATCTTAATTAACAATGCATAAACGATATAACTCATAGATAAATTATCAAAATAAGTCTCCCCCAACACTGGATGGGGAAAACAAAATAACGCGTTAATTATTCTTCTGAAACTTTTCCTTATCTTTCACGCTTGATGGCCGATAATACTATATATCATTCGCTGGACTTTTTTCTGGAGGTAAAAAATGTTTCTGTCAAAAACCGAATCAAAAGATATCGTTGCGGGAATTTGTGACCTTAAAATTAAAGAAGACGATGTCGTCATGATTATGTTAGCAGAGGATCATTCGGCTGATATTTTGTCAATTGTTACCGAATTAAATAAAAGAAAAATCAATTTTTTCGGTGGTATTTTTCCTGGTCTTATTCATGGTACTGAAAAACATGACAAAGGCGCATTAATAACCGTGTTCCCATCATACGGGGAGCCTGTCCTCCTCAGTGATTTAAACAATGAAGAAAAAATCGTGGCGGATATAGAATCGAAAATGCCCCAAAATTTAAACAAAAAAGCTACAGCCGTGGTTTTTGTCGATGGATTGTGCGCAGGTATCGGAATGTTCCTTTCCGGGCTATATAATCAGCTTGGAAATACAGTCCATTATTTCGGCGGGGGAGCCGGCTCCTTGACCCTAGAGCAAAAACCTTGTCTTTTCAGCGCTGAAGGTTTTTTCCAAGACGCGGCTATTATTTCGTTTATCCAGTTAGAAAGCCACCTGGGGGTTCGGCATGGTTGGGAAAAAATAGCGGGGCCGGTTGTCGCAACGAATACGGACAGCAATACGATTAAAGAATTGAACTGGAATAGCGCATTCTCCGTATATAAAGATGTGGTGGAGTCGGATTCGGGGGAAAGTCTGACCGCGGATAATTTTTTTGATATTGCCAAGGGTTATCCGTTTGGCATTATCAAAGAAGGAATGGAAGATGTCGTTCGAGACCCCATCAGTACAAATGAAAAAGGGGAACTCATCTGTGTTGGCGAGGTTCCCGAGAATACAGTACTGAGTATCCTAAAAGGAAAAAAGGAGACCTTGATTCGAGCGGTGGGACAGGCGGTCGACGATTGTCTCACCATCAATGATGAAATAATCAGCCATTGTATGGTTGTAGATTGTATTTCAAGAGTCATCTTCCTTGAAGAAGAATATACGAAGGAATTGGAACAGGTCAGCATTAAAATGGGTGCCATTGATCAGAAGATAACGCCTTTCGGGGTTTTAACGCTTGGCGAAATTTCTTCATATGGGGAAGGCTATCTCGAGTTTTTTAATAAGACTATCGTAATTTGTGTGGGTTATTCAAAACCATAGGATTTTTCGACGTGCCCAAAGAAGACTTCGCGACTATCGTTCAAAACATCTCTGTTCTATATGAGCTTTCGCTTTCAATCGGACAGTCATTGGATCTGAAATCGAATTGTGATGCATTTCTGAAAGCACTCATGGCAAGAAAGAATCTAAGCTATGCAGCCGTTTGGATCAGAAAAGAGTATCTACCCCAAATCGATCAACCCGGTTCTAGTGAACCCAAGCCTGAAGATACGGCCCAATTAATATATGCCACCCCACAATCGCGAGCCAACGCGAAGGTTCTTTCCCTCAGCCATCCGCTTTTCACCATGCTCGAGAACCAAGAAACCTTTTCTATTTCTTCTTCAGAGGCGCGGTTCTCTGAATTTATTATTGAAAAAGATGTGCGAAAAGGCGCTTTTGCCATTTTTGCGTTGGGAAAACTTGGCGTACTGAAGCTCTACTCCATGACCAAGGAAAGCGCCTTCAAAGAGATGGAGCTGAATCAGCTGAGGAATGTCATTTCCAAATTTACAGTTTCACTTGAAGGTTGTCTGGCACATGAACGCGTAAAAATAGAAATCGATGAGCGCAAGCAGGCAGAAGAAGCCTTGAAAAGATCCCATGAACGATTTCTTATGGTTTTAGACAGCATCGAAGCCGATGTTTATGTTGCTGACATGGAAACATACGAAATTCTTTTCATGAATAAGCATATGCAAGAAATCTTTGGCGCTGATTTGGTGGGGAGTATCTGCTGGGATGTGTTTCGTAATTACGAGAAAGCCTGCCCTCACTGCACTAATGATAAACTGCTTAATGCGGTAGGTAATCCAACCGGGGTTTGTATTTGGGAATGTAAAAACCCGGTTACCAAAAAGTGGTACATAAATTATGATCGGGCTATAAAGTGGGACGATGGGCGTTTTGTTCGGCTGCAGATCGCCACGGATATTACAGCACGCAAGCTGGCTGAGAAAACGCTCCTCAAGGCTCATGACAAGCTGGAGGCCAGAGTCGATGAGCGAACTGCTGAGCTTGTGAAAGCCAATGAAAATTTGCACCTTGAAATCGCTGAGCGCATTCGGGCAGAGCAGGCTTCACAAAAAGCGAAGGAGATTGCCGAGCGGGCCAGTAGGGCGAAATCTGAATTTTTAGCCAATATGAGCCATGAGCTCCGAACGCCACTAAATCATATTATTGGGTTCACGGAGTTGGTGATTGATAAACATTTTGGCGAGCTAAACGAGGTCCAGGAAGACTACCTGAAAAATGTTTACCATAGCAGCACGCATCTCCTTTCTTTGATCAACGATATATTAGATCTTGCTAAAGTGGAGGCAGGTAAAATGGAACTGCATCCTTCGGAAGTAAGGTTAACTGAGTTGCTCGAAGATAGCCTGACTGTGATCAAGGAGAATGCGTTGAAGCATCGGGTCGAACTGTTGACTAATATTGACTCGATTCCTGAAACCATTGTTGCCGATGAACGGAAACTCAAACAAATCCTCTATAATTTGCTTTCCAATGCCATAAAATTTTCCCCGGATGGGGGGTCAATCTATCTATCAGCAGGGCGGATTAATGAAGTCCCTAACCAGAGACGCGATGATTTGGAAGACGAAACTAATTGATTGATATTTAAATTAGCGTGAATATATAGTTAATTACGCATCCCATAACGTGCCCTTTGCGTATCCTGATTCCGGGGCGTTAAAGAAAGAACCATCCACATAGCGATAGTCCATGGCAAGTTCTGCTAGTACGCCCATATCGTCTGCATCGAGAATTAAGTTCTGAGCTGCAAAATTTTCCCTGAGCCGTTGCGGATTAACGGATTTTGGAATGACGACAGTCTCTCTTTTCAATGCCCACGCCAAAAGGACCTGGGCTGCGGAAATATCATGCTTATTCGCAATGGTTTGAATGGCAGGATGCGTCAACAAAGACGGTTCATCTTTCTTCTTCATACGACTGGGGCGATCCGTTGAACCCAGCGGTGAGTAGGCGGTGACCAAGACCTCATTTTTCCTGCAATAACTCAGCATTTCTTCCTGGGGTAAATAGGGGTGCAATTCAATCTGATTCATCATGGGCGGAATCGTTGCCTTTGAAAGCAGATCGGCGAGTTTTTTTATGCTGAAATTACAAACGCCGATATGTTTGACCAGCCCCAGACCAACGCACGCTTCCAGGGCTTGCCAGGTTTCGATAATCGGTACCTCGTCAAGTGAGAGATAGTCGGCCGTGCTTTTGGGGAAGAACACCGTCGGACGAAATGCCACCGGCCAGTGGATCAGGTAGAGATCAAGATAGTCAAGCTTCAGATCGGACAACGTTTGCTTTAAAGCCGGTTGGACATCCTCGGGCAGATGGGCGTTATTCCACAGTTTTGAGGTCACCCACACGTCGTCCCGGGAAACGCCGCCGGGCCCCATCTTCGCAGCAAACGCCTCGCCGATGGCCGCTTCGTTTTCATAAACCCTGGCACAATCGATATGGCGGTAACCGATATTTAAGGCTTCTTTCACGGCACCGGTGACATCGCCTTTATTTGATTTCCAGGTTCCCAGGCCTAAGGCCGGTACGATGGTTTTCCCTTGATACGTATAAGATGTCATTTTGACTCCTCCGATTGGTTGAATTTCTCATTATTTGTCGTTTATGAACTAAAAAATGTTGATGGCTAAATAACCAAAGATAGTACGCGATGTAAAAGTTTCAAATAGACGGCTGATCTAAGACACTTTGATATATGTTCTGCGCCAAAAAATTTTCTGCATAATCGATTGACATATAATTATAATATATTTACAATATAATTATGAACAAATTAATCTTTGAATGGAATGATACTAAAAATATCGGCAATCAAACCAAACACGGTATTTCATTTGAAGAGGCACAGACGGTATTCTTTGATGAAAGCGCAATTGAATTTGATGATCCAGATCATTCCATTGATGAAGAAAGATTTTTACTCTTAGGTTTTAGTCAGAGCCTTAGCGTTTTAGTTGTTTGCCATTGCTACCGCGGTGATGATTCGGTAATTCGTATCATTTCAGCAAGGAAAGCGACTAAGAAAGAACAAAAAGTTTATTTTAGGAGGCCATTATGAGAAAAGAATATGATTTTGGCAAAATGAAAGGCCATAAAAATCCGCATTCGAAAAATTTAAAAAAACAAGTAACCATCCGGATAGGTGTTGATATCATAGAACACTTTAAAGAATTAGCAGAGGAAACCGGCGTTCCATATCAAAACCTAATCAATCTATATTTACGTGATTGCGTTCAATCTAACCGCAAGCTTTCATTAAATTGGACACCATAAGGTGCAGAACATCGGTGTTCAAGGGACGTCACACAGAGAATCATACAGGCCGTAGGGGAGCCCTCGCTCCCTGAAGTCCCGGTATCGCTCCGAAAAGAAGCTGCTTCTACCCCAAATACCGCTGCACCGCCGCGGTAAACAGTTCCACTCCCAAGCCAAGAATCCGTTCGTCAATATCAAAATAGGGTGAGTGAAGTGGATTAAAGCCACCACTGGATGGCCCGCAGCCCAACCGAATGATGGCACTGGGCTTTTGCTGGGCGAAAAAAGCGAAATCCTCGCCGCCGGTGCTGGGGCGCATGTACTCGGCCCTATCTTTTCCAAAAAGGTCGATGGCTGTGTCATACAGAAGCCGGGAAATACCGGAATCATTGATGACGGCCGGATAGCCATCGGTAAAATCCAGATTGCACGCGACATCAAAAGCGGATGCAACACCTTTGCTGATCTCTTTCATCCGTTCTCGAATACGGGCTTGGACACCATCGCCGATCGCCCGGGTGGTGCCTTCCAGCTTAACCTCGCGGGGTACAACATTTGAGGCGTTGCCGCCATGAATACTTCCCACTGTCACAACAACCGAATCCAAGGGGTCGATACTTCGGGCGGCTGCGGCCTGGACGGTCGTGATCCAGTTGGCGGCTGCAACGATGGGGTCACGAACCTGATGGGGGCGCCCCCCGTGACCGCCCTGGCCAATGAACGTGACCGTGAAGCGATCCGCAGAAGCGTGGCTCTGACCCTCGAAAACGCCGATTTGGCCCAACGGCATATCGGGTAGCATATGGCCGGCCATCACCGTGTCCACATCAGGGTCTTGCATGACCCCCCGATCGATCATTTTCTTCGCGCCTGCGCCACCCTCTTCGGCCGGCTGGAAGAAGAACTTGACGTTTCCTTTCAGGGTCTTGCCAATCCCGCTTTCAACCATGTGCTTCGCGACGCCCAGCATGATTGTGGCGTGGGCATCATGACCGCAGGCGTGCATTTTACCGTCGGTTTGAGATTTATACTTAACATCGTTTAACTCTTGCAGGTTTAACGCATCAATATCCGCCCGAAGGCCGACAGTAGGCCCACTTTGGCCCCCGCGCAACAGGCCCACCACACCGGTCATATCATCGAAACGTCTCACCTCAAGGCCCAGCTCGGTCAGTATTTCGGCAATTCGATCGGTTGTTCTAACTTCTTCATAGGCCGTCTCCGGGTGCATGTGAAAATCTCTTCGGATCTGGACTAACCATTCCTGCAATTGTTGGCTAATAGGGCTCACTCTGGTTTACCTCCTGTTTTTAATGGACCATGAGGAACGCAAAACGATCCATTTTTTGTTCATAATTTTCTCGCACGGCGATCTCAAATCCAACCCGGCGTACCGTCGAATAGACGTCCACCGCCATGGCCTCCGGGGCTGGCCTGGATATCCGGGGTTGTTTGCAGCTTTCACGATTGCCTGGACAATCATTACAAAACCCGCACGAATCCATAAAAAGGATAAACGCACGTTCGCATCCGGACAAAAATATCGCTCGCTCCAGCTTGATGAGCTTTGCATTGATTTTGGCTGTCCAGGCATGACGGTCTTCAGGTTTATCCATCTTCCCTTCAAAGTGTAAAATGACGGCATCATTGTACTCTTTGAAAAATTGATCACATTCGGCCACCGACGGTGTATTGGGCGGACAGGCCCCGCCATGGCCATACTCTCCACAGCCAAACTTGCATTTCATTCGCACCCATTGGGACACGATGATTTTTTTAGGATCGACCCACTTATAATCCGTGTATCCGTGAGTGCGGAGAATATCGTCGATATTATCGTGGTGTTCGGAGCTCATTCCCATGGCTTTTCCTCAGGACTCGCTTTAAAATGTAAAGTTATTTTTTCGCACGGCCTTAAAACTTAGTACACACTATCGTTTGCCGTACACATAATTGCCGATTCGATGGACTCTTTTCAGGGCGATACTTGTCATCGGCCCTTTTTTTAAAACCGCCAGATTTTCTCGCATTTGGATGACATTTTTAGCGCCCATCATGCAAATATCCACTGCCGAATGGGTCAAAACAAAGCGATAGCACTCTCCGGCTGTCAAGGGGACTTCTCCAGGGGGCATTCTATTGGGTTTTAAAAGCTTTTTCCAGTCTGTTGCTGTGAAACTGACCACACCGGGGCGGTTGTCGCCTGAAAGATGCGGAAAAACCTCAGTTTCCGCACCGCGATGGGTGGCGTTGTAGCGGATATGAAAGAGATCGAAAAGGCCCTCTTTAGCCAATTCAGGGAATAGTTTTCGGTTGTGGCTGGTCAATCCGATGAAGCGTACCAGCCCCTTTTCTTTTAATGTAAGTGCCCCGTCGATAATCTTCTGGGGTGGTCTTTTTGAGAAGTAGCCTAGCAGCAGGACATCTGCATAATCTAGATGGGCGGCTTTTAGGCCCTTGACCAAAAAATGCTCAGTCAACCAGGGCTGATGGGCATAGGACAGCATGGCGACCACCAGTTTATCGCGATTTCCAAGGCCCACAATGTTGCGGATGGCTTCGCCCATGGGGCCGGAGCGGCCTTTGATGAAAGTACCCCAGTTGAAATAGTTGCAGCCCCGCTCGAATGCTTCCATATAGGCATCGGCCGGTGCGCCGAAGCTCGATGAAATGCCCAGGCGGCCCACGGTTAAACCGGTGCGGCCCAGTGTTGTGGATTGAGAAAAGTCCATGGGTATCACCTTTCAAGCAATGGCCTTGTTCCTGTTGTAACCTAATCTTTATGCAACGTTAAGTTTAAATCCCTGCCTATTCGGATGATTTCATCGATCATGATGTCGAAATCTTCCCGCCGACTGCGATGGTTGGTAATGGCGGCGCGTAGAGCGTATCGGCCGTTTAATGTGGTATATGACGGCACGGCAATGCCGCTCTCATGCAGCCGCACAAGCAACTCCTGGTTTAAGGCGTCGCGGCGATTATCGTCCGTCGAACCGGTGCCTTTGTATCTGAAACAGACAATGTTTAAAGGGGCGGGTGCCATCAGCTCAAGCTCGGGATGCTCGTCAACCCTTTTAGCCAGATACTGGCTCTGGGCAATATTCTGTTCGATCAGCCGCCGATATTTACCGATGCCGTAGACTTTAATAGACATCCACGCTTTAAGCGCACGAAAGCCACGGGATAGTTGCACACCATAGTCGCTGAACCATTGGGTGCCGGCAATAAGGCCGCGATTGCCGCCATGTTCAAGGTAGTCGGCGGTCATTGTAAATGTGTCGCGATGGGCGGACGAATCGCGTACGAGCGCACACCCGATTTCAATGGGCATGTACATCCATTTGTGCAGATCAAAGGCAATGGAATCTGCACGCTGCATCCCTTTCGTGAAATGACGATGTAAGGGGGACAATTCGGCCAATGCGCCGAAAGCACCGTCCACGTGCAGCCAAAGTTCCTCTTTTTCACAAATGTCGGCCAAGCGACTGATGTCATCAAAAGCACCTGTATTGACAGTACCGGCATTGGCCACGATGCAAAAGGGCTGGTGACCTTCGGCCTTGTCCTTACCAATCGTATTTTTCAATGCCTGGAGGTCGATTTGGTAATCTGAGGTTACCGGTATTTTTCGCAGGGACGTACTTCCCATTCCCAACAATTCGACTGCTTTCTGAATGGAATTGTGCATTTGGGTTGAACCATACAAAAGCATTTGCTGAGGCACCGCACGCATTCCCTGGGCGCGCAGATCAATTTTAGCATGGGTGTTGCGGGCAACGGTTAGCCCTACGAGATTGGCCATGGAGCCGCCGCTGACCAGCAGACCGCTGCTATCTTTTGAATAGCCCAACATCTGTTTTAACCAGGAGAGCACCTGGATTTCTACCAAGTTGGCCACATGATCCGCCCCTCCGACATTGGGGTTCATCCCTGCTGCCAGCATCTCGGCCAACATGCCCAAAGGGGTACCGGTACCGATGACCCAGCCCCAAAACCGGGGATGAATATTACCCAAAGGATTGGGTAGAATGTGTTCAGTAAATTCGCGGTAAACCGTTTCTTCAGCCTGGGGATTTTCCGGCAGATCTCGATTTAAAACCGATTTGACGACATCGGGAATGGGTTGCCAGACCGGTCGATCACGAATGTTTTCCTGATAATCCATCATGTCATCGACCATGCGATGGCCGAGGTCACGCAGGGCTTGCCAATCCTCGGGATCGAGGGTCTCTTCGGATAAGTGAGCGTCGTTGGTTTTCATTTTTTGACTTGTTTATTGGGAAACTTTTGGTTGAGGCAACAATATCATAACATGATCTCAAATATGAACGCTACTAGGATAAAGCGGAGGGTCGGGTTGTCAATGACAATTTATTGAGCCGGGCAATAGGGATGAAAAAAACATTGACAAAAGTTTCATGCGGTATATATGTATATACAACTCTTTGGTGAATGAGAATGAAAAACGATCTGCCCCTTTTCCCAAGCAATATCTATTTTTCGGCCAATTCTTTATCCAGGACCATTACCGGAATGGCCGAGGCAGAGTTTCGTGTCACGGGATTATCGCCTTCCCAGGCATTCGTGGTGATGCGCGTAAATGAACATCCGGGGATAGATCTGAGAGAATTGAGCAACCATCTCTATTTAGCGCCCTCAACCATTGCTCGGTTTGTTGATATGCTTGCTCGCCGGGGCTATCTTAATCGAATTCCGCAAGGTAAGGCCGTCCTCATCTGTGCTACCAAAAAAGGGGAGCAACTCAAGGCTCCCATAGAACAAGCCTGGCAGCGTCTTTACAACCGATGTTGTGATATTTTGGGGGAAAAAGCGGCAGCGGCATTGATCCGGCAGATTGATACGTCCGATCGAAAACTATCCGACTCTAGCTAAACCATACCATAACATACAAGCAAGCAGATCCATCAGCCGTGAAAGACCAGTGATTTAACGGTGACAGGGAACACTTGGTTTTCCACCAAGGGGCTGCCGATATCAATCCAATCCCCTTCGACCAGATCCAATTCATCCAGGGTCAGCAGGTTGGTTTTCAGGGCGGTTTCGCGACGGATAACATTGCCTACGCTGCAGGCGATATCCCCTTTGAAAACGAGAATGATGGGTATGTTGTTGGCCATTGATCGAGGGAGAGCGGCTTCAATGGATTTGGCGAACAGCTCCACCTGGGGGTAGGAGTTTTTCACCGGGTCCCAAAAATAGAGCGCAACCGTCTCTTCACCCTCTTTGGTGTCGAAGCGGCGAAAGGCGGCCTGGATTTGTGATACAACGTACGGAACACTCAGTTTTAATCGTTCGACATCCACCCGAATAACCGGTACGTTTTTAAGGGGGAATTCGATTTGATCGTCCATAAATCCGGAGGAACCGGAAATGGATAATGAGTGGGCGCCCGCACCAATCACCGTGGCTCTGATCTTGTTCGCCGGTTCAATGATCGGTGATTTCAATTGATGGATCAACCCGTTAATTTTTTTCGCCAGGGTGTTACCGATGTCGTTATGCCGGCCGTTGCCGCCATAGATCAATTCCGCGACACCTCCGGAAAATGTATACCCATCAATTTGGGCGGGGAACACCAGATCGTCTGTCACCATCAACTTTTTGGCCAATGGTGAGTTGGCTGGTCCGGTAATGACCTCCATGAGAACCGCCGCCAGCTTTGCGGCAATTTTATCCAGATCTTCGACTGCCGGGCAGTCACCGATTTGAAAGGTCAGCCCCAGACTATCCATTACCTGTTGTGCCGGCCCATTGATTCGTTGGATTTTGCCCTTCGCATCGAAGGCGATGAGTCGCCCCCCCACAGACACGCAACTGGTGGAGATAATTTTCCCATTTTTTATAATGGCCATATTGGAAGTGCCGCCACCAATGTCACAGGACAGCAGGGTCTCGCCCGTTTCTCGGGATCGCGCCCTGGCTCCGGATCCCATGGCTGCAATGACACTTTCAAAATTGGGCCCGGCTGTCGCGGCGACAAACTTGCCGGCATCCTTGGATAGGGCTGTCACGATCTGTCCGGCATTGGCCTTTTTGGCTGTCTCTCCGGTGATGATTACCGCCCCGGTTTGGACCTCCTCCGGGGAGATTCCCGCGCGTTTATACTCTGATTTTAAAAATTTCGTTAATTTATCGATATCAATGGTCTTTTGATTCACCAAGGGCGTGTCGATGATTTTGCCCTCGTAAATGACCTTTCTTTCATCGATGAGAAAGCGTTTGGAGGCTGAATTTTCATCCCGTTTCAGAAGGAGGTTGGAAAAAACCAGATGACTTGTGGAACTGCCGACATCGACCCCCACACTGAGTAATTCAATTTCGTTGGTTTCCATGAAGCGATTGCCTCTTTAATTTAAGGAAATAGCCACCAAGGCACCAGGTCACAAAGAAAATGCCAACAATGCTCTCCTTTGTTATCTTTGTGTCTTCGTGGCGAAAACAAAATAACTAGGGGTTACGACTCTCCCGGGCTTCCGCCGATGCCGGTTCGGATTCTCTTTCGTGGGCCGGCGGCACCACCTGGACGCCAATCTTTGGCGGCTCGAATCTTGTGGATTCGATGCAGTTTTTTCTGTTTTTTTAAGCGTTCGTATATCGCCGCCCAAACACAGGTGACATCAGGATCGATTTCACAATGCCCGGATTGAGAACCTCCGCAGGGACCGTTAAACAAACTTTTTGCGCACCGGGCTACCGGGCAGATGCCGCCGGTATCAAACAGTACACAATCGCCGCAACCCTGGCACATCTCCTCCCACACACCTGGCTTGGCGGCCGCGCCCAGAAAAGTAGTATTTAAAGCCGGAATGACCGGTAGCGGTTCAAAGGTGTCGGCGACGATCTGCACACCTGCGCCACAGGCCAACGACAAAATGGCGTCGATATCCGGTGGAAGGGTCTGGTAGGCGCTTACGAGGTCCTGCTCGCATTGCCGTAAAATGGTGTCTGTTTCAATCTCGGGTGGTTTAGCTTTAAACGCATCGAGTTTCGTCAATGCCTGGGCCAATGCCTGGGCTTCCCGGTCGCCACCGGACAAACAAACCGTCACACAGCTTCCACAGCCAAGGGCCAATATTTTTTTATACCCTTTTAGAGATGCCGCGATCTCCTGGATAGGTTTTAAATCCCCGACTATCATTGGTTTTCCCCTTTGGTTTTTTCTTCTTTGGCCGGCTTTCCGCCTGGGAAAAAATAGGCCCTGGCCATTAAATCCAGGGAAAGTTTATGTTTTTCGCAGGTAGGCTCGGCCGGTTTTTCCATTTGATCAGATAACGTTTGATTAAAGCGAGTGGTATAGAGCGGTTCCTGGCAGATATAGCAATAGACCATGTCAAGCTCGGCCACCTCATCCCATTGATTTTTCATAAAGTGTTCAAATTGGATCGCGTCCTGGGGACAAACCCGCCAACAGGTCGCACATCGGGCACATAATGCCATATTGTGAAGCAGGGTCCGTTTATCCCCTTCTTCTTTGGCCATGAGCGCATTGGCCGGGCAGTTTTGAATGCAGGCCATGCAGCCGTTGCATTTTTCATCCACTTTAAAATAGGACATGGGTATTTCTCCTGTCAGTCGGTCCGCCTTCGGCGGATTAATCAGTCTGCTGGTGGAACCTTCGATCAGCGGCGATGCGTGCCGCCGCTTGTCTGGTTCGGCGGCTATGCACGTGGTATGGGTTTGAAAAGGTAAGCGCGCCGGGTTCGCAGCAGGGTACACAGGCTGGCGCTCCCTCGCATAAATCGCATTTGAAAACCATTCGTGTGTGTTTATCAAATTTCATGGCCCCGAACGGGCAAGCGCCCATGCACATGCGACAACTGACACAGCGCTCATAGTCAACCACGACCCGCTGATCCTGCGCATTGCGGCTGATGGCCTCTTTGGGGCAGACGGCCAGGCAGGGTGCTGTCTCACATTGCTGGCAGGTCACCGGTAAATAAAGCCCTTTTTGTTGCCAGTCGATTACGCGGATTCGAGATCGGATCGTATCTTTTTCGCCGGTTTTCACCATCGCACAGGCTGTCTCGCATTCCATGCAGCCGTTGCATTTGTTGGGGTCCACCCAGAGTAATTGTGCGGTCATTTAACTTGGTCTCCTTTTTTGGTCCGCCTATGGCGAAACAGTCTGCCTGCGGCGGATCATCCAGTGGGCCGGATGTTCCGGGTGAGACATGCGGCGACTGATCGTATCAGCCGCTTGTCGGGTCTCAATGGCCAGCTTTTTCAGTTTCAAACGATCGATGCCCGATTTGAAACCAACCACCCAGATGGCGGCCGGCGACGTTTGATCATGATTTTTAATGGCTGCCGCCGTTGCGCGCACACCGGTTACATACTCTTCGTCATCCAGCCCATATCCGACTTGCCCGGCGGTATGTACCGCTTCGAGATACACAGCCGGGTCGGTAATGGATTGATCGGTAAATTTTGGCAACTCATTGGAATGAATAAAAGCTTCGGCCTTATCCATACCCATGGCCGCCAGCAATACCTTGCCGATCGCACCGGCCAAAAGCGGAATGGTCATTCCCACCGATGCGGTGATTTTGAGATCCCGGGACGGTTGAACCAGATCGAGGATGGTGACGTGCCCCCCATTGCGAATCCCCAGAAAAACCGATTCGCCGGTCTGATCCATCAGGGCTTCCAGAACCGGCCGGGCCACTTCCTTTAGGTCGATTTGGGCATATACTGATTTTCCCAGCTCAAAAAGGGTCAGCCCCAGGGAATACCTTTTGGTGTTTAGATCGCGATTAACCGCGCCCACCGCTTCCAAGGCGCCCACCACCCCATGCACCGTACTTTTGCTGATATTGAGCGTTTGAGACAGACGGCTGATCCCCATGCCGCCATCCGATTTAGAAATGGCCCGCAAAATAGAGAAGGCTTTTTTAACTGTGGGTGCTTGATAGGCTGCCGTCATCGTTCACCATGTTGAACAAAATAATTGCCACCTTGTAACCAAATTACCTTAACGATGTCAACAATAATTTAGATATGCCTTGACACCTCTTATATTTAAGGCTTTTTGGTCTTGACAAATATTTTTTATGTGATATCTCTCGGATTATTTTTGTTCATCATAATGAATTTTAACGCAGTAAGGCCTTTAGAAACGTTTCATTTGCGTATGCACTCATTTTGAGAGGCGTGGTTTAGGGTGCAAATGATCGTTTGAAAAAGGTCCCGAAACAAAAGGAGAGCCTGCTTATGACCATTTCAGGGGGAAAACAATCCACCGCCGAAAGCTTACGCAAGACCCGTACCTTTGGTAAGATCCGTTGCCATAATCCCACCTGCATGGAACGAATCGTTCCGGAACCGGGAGCCGAACACGCCAAATGTGCGATATGCGGCATGGAGTACCGCTTGTTCTGGGTCAATGAAAACCTGCCCAGAATCAGAGGGCCGGTTTGGGATGTCAATCGTGACCTCGCTGCCAAAACCTTTGCCGAAAAACAAGCCGCGGCTGCCAAAAAAACAGGAAAAAAGGGGGGAAAGTAAGATGGCCTTAAATCGAAAAGTCGCCTTCATCAATCTGACGACCGGCGAGATAAACATAAAACCGATTCCCCTTGACGTTCGCAAAAAATTTCTGGGCGGCCGGGGACTGGATGCCTACCTATTATACAATTATGCCAAAGAGGGATGTGACCCCTTAGGGCCGGATAATGCGTTGATCATCAGTGGTGGAATTTTGACCGCAACCTGTGCATCGGCCACTGCCCGTACCCATGTCATGGGTAAATCGCCTTTGACCGGGCTTTTGGGTAGTGCCAACATGGGTGGGTTTTTTGCGCCGGAAATGGCCTGGGCCGGATTTCATCACCTGGTCATCACGGGTAAGGCGGAAAAACCGGTCTACCTGTTTCTTCACAACGGGGAGATTGAAATCAAAGATGCCGCCAATGTATGGGGCAAAACCACCACGGAAACCCAATGGGCCATTCGCAAGGAGCTGGGCGACGAAGAAGTCAAGTCATGCGTCATCGGACCGGCGGGTGAGAACCTGGTCACTTTCGCCAATGTGATGACCGGGGTTAAAAACGCCGCCGGTCGAACCGGTATGGGTGCGGTGATGGGATCCAAAAATCTCAAAGCCGTGGCAGCCCGGGGGACGATGGATATAAATATCGCCCATCCGGTCGAAGCCTTTGAAAACAACAAACGCTTTATCGACCAGATTACCAGCGCCAAAGTCAACCAGACCCAGGGCGCATTGGGTACACCGTTTATCTGGGGCGCTACCAATAGCTGGGGTGGATTGCGGACACATAACTTTCAATACAACCAGCTGGAATATGCTGATGACATCGAACCTGAACGCATCGACGAAATTGCCACCGAAACGATTGGTCCGTACCACATGACCGGCTGTTTTGGTTGTCAGGTGCATTGCCGGGCCCAGTACAGAATCCCCACGGGACCCTTTGCCGGCAAATATGATGAAGGGCCGGAATATACATCTCAGGGGGCCTTCGGGGCTGAGATCGGTTGCCGTAGTGCCGAAACAGTCCTGGTCGGAAACCATCTGGTGGATCAATACGGGATGGATAATCTCGAAACCGGTAGCTTGATCTCATGGGCCATGGAGCTTTATGAAGAAGGGATCATCACCAAAAAGCAGGCCGAGGGTCTGGATTTAAACTTTGGTAATGATGAGGTGGCCCTTGATATGATCCGGAGAATCGCCTACCGCGAAGGATTTGTCGCTGATGCGCTGGCCGATGGCGGTATCCCTGCTTCCAAAAAATTCGGAAAAAATGCCTTCGACTATCTCATCCAGGTCAAGGGTATGAGCAACCTTCATTCCGATGAACGGGCCACACCTGCTTTGGCGTTAAATATTGCCACGGCATCACGGGGCTCCGACCATTTGCGCAGCCGTCCGGCCATTGATTTGTATCACTTGCCGGAAAAAGTATTGCGCAAAATTTATAGCTCGCCCATCCCTTATGACGGGCCGCTTAGCTCCGAGCATACCGCCTATGAAGGCAAACCGTGGCAGGTTTTCTGGCAGGAAAACGTCTATATGGGCGTCGATTGCCTGGGTATTTGTAAATATCACACCACTTTTCTCGGTGCCACGCTCCCCAACTTCGAGGATTGGCCCAAAGTGATTTTCTACAATACCGGCCTGGAATTTACGCCTGAAGAGCTCTGGACCATTGCCGAGCGAGGCAACATGATGGAGCGGATGTTTAATCTACGCGAGGGCTTGAAGCGAAACGATCCGGAGAAGGGCGATGTGTTAAACCATCGGTATCATGATGAACCCTGTCGGCGGGGTGCCCCCGATGTCATCGGCCGCTACATAGACAAAGACAAGTTTGATGTCATGGTAGATGAGCTGTACAAATACAAAGGGTTGGATAAAAACGGCCGACCGACCAAAAAAACATTGAAACGGCTGGGGCTGGAGGAAGAACCGTCCCGAATGCTGTAATCGACGGACCGAGAGGTTATTCGATTGACCGATATTTTAAAAGGAGAGATGATAAATGGCAAAAGCACTGCAGATAAATCATGAAAAATGTACCGGTTGTCGGCTTTGCGAGTTGGTTTGCGCCGTCCGGCATGATGGTATCTCCAACCCTATCCGTAGCCGTATCAGAGTTATGAAGTGGGAGCAGGAAGGGGTTTACATCCCCATGGCCTGCCAGCAATGTCAGGATGCCCCCTGTCTACATGGCTGCCCCGTCGGGGCGATTACCCGTAACGATGCAACGGCCGTCGTGGAAGTCGACCCGGAAGTGTGCATCGGTTGCCGCACCTGTGTTTCGGTGTGTCCCTTCGGTGGCATGAGTTTTAACCATATCGACAATAAAGTGATCAAGTGCGATCTGTGCGATGGCGATCCCCAATGTGTTCGTTTTTGCGAGGTCCATGCGGTTGAGTTTGTGGAAGCGTCGGATGTGAGTATCTCCAAAAAACGTGAAGCCGCCCAACGACTGTATACGGCCGATAAAAAGGCGAACGCGTTAGAGTCCAAGGCTGCCTGAACTATCATTTGATGGCTTCATACAAAGCCCAATTTCGACGTTGCGCTTCATCCTGTTGTGATTGCGGCGTACGATGAGTACGCCTCATCACACAGGATTCGCGACACCTTGAACTTGTCCGCTTTAGGCGGGTTACTTTGCCATCACATCAGATGGACATTTAGCAGGCGTTTTTAACATAAATCGATAGGATAGCGCCGAGCCATTGGCCACGTTTAAACAGTAAATTGCCTCATCCATCAAATGAAGTGGCTTAATCTATAATGAAAATCCGAGACTTTAAAGTCGGAATTTCGATCCTGTTTCTCAGCTTACTTCCCGCCACAATGATTTTCTCAGCCACAAAAGGTAATGCCGATGTCACCTTTGTGCGGGCCGTGGAAACCGAAAAAGGTGTCTGGACCTTTCATGTAACCGTTTCCCATCCGGATACCGGATGGAAAGACTACGCCAACGGTTGGGACGTGGTCTTACCCGATAACACCGTCCTCAAAACGAATCCCAAAGACAAATTTACCCGCGTGCTATGGCATCCCCATGAAACGGAACAACCCTTCACCCGTAGTCAAAATGGTTTAAAGATTTCGGCTGATATTCAAAAAGTACGGGTTCGGGCCCATGACATTGTTGATGGCTTCGGGGGCATAGAGGTGGTGGTGGATTTAATAACCCCCAAAGGCGATCATTTTAACGTCCAGCGGTTTCGGAAATAGCATTCCACTTTTTTCCCGTATGTAAATGTCTTCTATATATGTGCCTTTATAATATTCCAATCTCAAAGACTTCCATTATCTTATTTCATGTTTCCATAGGACTGAAAAATAACAGCCCTTGACTTTAAATAATTTTCCGAACTCGCTATATCGATATAACACTGATTTCAGATGCGCTAAATAAAGAACACCATTGCGTTCAAAGCCTGGGTCCTCTTTTGAATGTGACGCGTAATGCGCCTTTTTGGCAGCTAGTAGGGTTAGTCACGAGACATCTTCCACTTGATACTTCCATCCAGCAGATAGGTGCTATGCTACATGTTTGAAGAGAATCGATAAAAATGCTGCAGCCATGACAAGTAGATCTTTCTCGGTTTATAGCGAGCGTTGTTGTTGAGCCGCTAGTATTCGCGTCATTCTCTTGATCTGCGACCCGTTTCCAATTCTGATTCTGTGTATCCTGTATTGTATGGTCGGAATTTGCTAAGTCCTGATTTTTGAAAACAAAAAAATATCTTTGTAAAGTCTCTTTTGCCTGTTCGAATCTGCTCAATCTGAATAATTATTTCTTAACCAGCTCATAAATTAATTGATATCATCATTCAGGACATCATTTTCTGACGCTTGATTATCTTGAAATCTCAGGTATTTTGTTAGCCCACATTGTGATAATAAACATCTTTCTTTTCTGTGGATATACCTTTACTAAACAATTAGTTTGCTAAAACTATTCATAGCGTCACCTCCTTTGGTAGGAATAAAAGTGAGTCCGATCTTAGATAACACCCCTATATGGCACATAAATTCTAGCCACTTTTCAGCAAAATGAAAAGTGGGGAGGTGATACCTACAATGTGGACCTATTCTATTTAATATTTTAGATAATTATCGTGGTTTTCTTGTTTTTAACCGTTTTTCTTGGCTATGGTTCGGTGAGACGGGAACCTTGGCTTGCTGGAACGAAAGTGAGCCTTACTTGATAATATTAATGTTATGTTTTGCGATGAATGAGAAATTTTTAAAACTCTAAAAGAAAGTTGCTTTGCCCATCAATCTTTACAATGGGTACTTTTTAAATAATACAAACAAAGCAAATTTGAAAACTCAAATAAACTTGATATTTAGAGCAGGAAATTGGATGCCTCAATTAAAGAGAGCATGATTTTTATAATATGGCATTGCTTTTCTCAAGTTGAATCGAAATTCAGGATCTAAATTTGAAATTAAAAAGTATATCAGGATGCTTTAGAATCATTGAAAGGTTCGCGATATTAAAGATACCGTTGATTATTCGAGTCATCGTTGAACATTCAATAACAGATAATAAATTAGTATTTCACATAACATCTGCGTAGAGCAGATGCCAAGCAAATTGCTGACGAAATTAGAAATGTATCAGCGGCGCTGCTCACGCCGGGAGTTAGCCTCACAAATTTATTTTTATTCAGTGAAGAAAAAAAGACATATTGCGCTCGCAGCCTTTTTTGCGTTGGTAACCATTTCAATGCCACTATTGGTAGCATCAATCGTTGCCGAGTCGCCGTATACAAACAGAGATGTTTTTAATGATATAAAAATTGGAGATCCCTGGAGCGATCAGGCGAAGTATGTGGATGAATGGTATGCCGTTGAAGCGATAGATGAAAACACATACATCATTGGAGAACCGCGAGCATCTCAATATAATTCATCTTTTTTGATTATTGGAAGTAACAAGGCTATTCTTCTTGACGCTGGGGCCGGAGAACGTCCTGAGAATATTCCAACAATGAGAGAGATGGCGGAAAGCTTGACTGACAAGTCCGTCACTCTAATGTTGTCCCATTTCCATGTGGATCATATCGGGGATCTGGAAGCGTTTGAGGGTATTCTCATGATTGACCTGCCTTATTTGCGTTCGCGAATTCAAGATCCGGAGTCTAATAATGGTGCCCCTCCTTCTGTGCGTGTCTCTGTCACTTGAAACAGTGATTCGGGCAAGAGATATTAGAATTTTGGATTGGATAAAACCGAATGAATACTTAAATCTTGGAAATAGGAAAATTCAGGTTTTAAACACACCAGGACACACTTTTGAATCGTTGACGCTGGTGGATCATAAAAATGGCTATGTGTTTACTGGCGATTTCATGTATCAGCATCTAGGGGGCTTTGTAATATTTTTACCGGGAAGTGACATCGCTGTCTATGTTGAAGCCATTGATGCTCTGCTAGCAAAAACAAAAGAAAATTATCATTTTTTCGGCGCTCACGGTTTGCAACAATTCAGCGTAGACTGGATTAAAAAAGTTCATCTGGAAATGTTAAAGGTGAAAGATGGTGCTGTTGATCTTAGTTTGTCAGAAACTTTTATGGCTCCCGGGTTACCACTGCGCCTACATCAGAAAGAACAGATCCTAATTTATTTGACGCCTTTTTTCGATTCTGTATTTATTTTTTCAAAGCGGTTTATAGTGATGTTGGCTATGGCGATAACATTTTTTACGATACTTTTTTATTCATCCCTTCGATATTTCGGAAGATGGAAGCTCAAAAAAGTTTAGGCCACCGAAGGCTAACCTGTCGCTCAAGCGGCGCACAAACAACCGTGCCCACCTATCTTGGCGTTATCCAGATAGGAGGTCAATATGGAACATTCAATCACATCAAATACGACTGTGTTCGTTTTTGCGAGGTTCATGCGGTTGAGTTTGTGGAAGCGTCGGATGTGAGTATCTCCAAAAAACGTGAAGCCGCCCAACGACTGTATACGGCCGATAAAAAGGCGAACGCGTTAGAGTCCAAGGCTGCCTAACCTCAAGCAAGTTTAAGCTTGTTTCAGAGCATCGCAATGTTTTGTTTGGGGCGATTTATCAGAATTTGAATGAAAAATCGCCCCAAACATATTTATCCTATCAAAGAAGATCTTTCCACTATGGCGAAGTACTTAAGACGGGTGGCGCTCGTCATTCCCATGGTCATTGTCCTAACTAACGCCGGCTCTTCCGCATTATTCAATGGAAATGCCGATGTCATCTTTGTGCGGGCCGTGGAAACCGAAAAAGGTGTCTGGACCTTTCATGTAACCGTTTCCCATCCGGATACCGGATGGAAAGACTACGCCAACGGTTGGGACGTGGTCTTACCCGATAACACCGTCCTCAAAACGAATCCCAAAGACAAATTTACCCGCGTGCTATGGCATCCCCATGAAACCGAACAACCCTTCACCCGTAGTCAAAATGGGTTAAAGATTCCGACTGATATTCAAAAAGTACGGGTTCGGGCCCATGACATTGTTGATGGCTTCGGGGGCATAGAGGTGGTGGTGGATTTAATAACCCCCAAAGGTGATGATTTTGAAGTCCAGAGGTTTCGGAAATAGGTTTTTTATCCCCGCATAAAAATATTTATACTGGTAAGCCTCTAATATATTGCGCGATACAACCCGCCCAATATGCAATCGATACGGTTGCTATGGTCAGTACAAAAGTCAGTAGGGATACGGGCGGATCGTAAGCAGCGTGTGTGACAGGTTATTCTCAAGCATATCCCATCTTGGCCCTTGGCGCGTTTTAGTAAGGTAATCTATGGTATCCTCACTACAGAGTATCCTTGGGCTTGATATCCGGCGACAGAAACAAATCCGTTGTCCACATGGTCGATTTCGGGTAGAATTGTAGCAGGATCAACCCCCATAACCTTTGCGGCATAATCGCAAATCTCAAACGTTACACCATCCTTTTTCATCTCTTTGATCGTATCTGCAAACTTATCAACTTCCGCCACTTCCTCTGGTTTGAACCACTTTCTTTCGGTGGAAATGAGTTTTACTGCAGGGCCGTGAAAGACGACAACCGTGCGCGGTGGGTTCGAAAGTGCGCGTACGGATTGATTCTGGTACACATCTCTTACTGCCCAAAAAACGAGGTTGGCTACTTTTGGTGATTGTTGGCTCACATCAAAAACAGTGTTGACTCCATTGACGCCCTTTAGAGCAGCGTAATCGCCAGCGATGGCTGGAGCGCCTGCAAAGGTTAAAAGAAGTACGGTTAATAGAAAGGGCAGGAGGCGCCTAACGGCTATATTTTTAATACTTTTCATGATGATTTTCCTTTTCAGAGTATCTTGGCTTTTAGGGCGATAAAGCCCTTATGTTAAAATTAACATAACCATGCAAAAAATATGTGTCAAATGGTGTGACTCAAACCTGCCACTATGCAACATTGATATCTTTATCATCGCTGGAGAAACACAAGGTGTCCGTGTTCGTTGTTTCCCGTGAAAGAAAATTGAAAGTCAATGAATCTCCGGAAGCCTTCACCCTCAATGTTGTAGCCGATCATTTTTTCACAGGGCGTTTTGTACATAGAAGCAGTCGTCACAAGTCCATAAATTTTATGATTATGCCGGCCCCTACATGGAAATTTTCCTGCGTGCCAGGTACGCATCGGTAACGAATATCAGGGATACCATTTGCTGAACCATCAGTATCAAATACCCCTCGATGCCCATCAGCGATGCGCAGCTAACGTTTCCCAACATTAACCAAAAATATCCCTGTATTTTATCCTTTGCCATCATGTAGGTTCCCATAAGAAACCCGGCAGCTATACCCAATTCAAGCAATTGGGTGACTGTTTTAACACCACCATGTTGGTAAAGGCTAAGGGCCAAACCAAATACAACTGAAAATCGGGCTATATTTGCAAGCCACTTGGGTTCTTTCCCATGCCCTCTCCGGGCAATAATTAGCCCAATCAACATGGCAGGGGCGCCGCCTGATTCTACAGCAGCTGCAATCCAGTTATACTCAGAAACAAAAACAATAACCCACGCGGGTAAACCAGCCATATAAACCAACCAAGACCGTATGCGCCAATTTTTCTTGAGCTGCTCGCTTTTGCTTCTTTCAGCTCTTGAAAAAAATATTTTATTGAGCAGATAAAAAAAACCGCCCCATATTTGAAGCATGATATCTATCATTGAACATTCCAAAGGCACATTTAATCTAAAATATGAATTAAGTTTATTGTATTTACTATCTGTAATCATAATTAAATATATTTAATCTTGTGTCCAACGAAATATTTTGATAAAATTAATCGTAAAATACGATTAAAATGAGAGCCAATGGATTTACATAAGCTTAAAACATTCAGAACTGTGGGGGTGTTCTTAAATTTTAACAAAGCCGCTAGCGTCCTAAACTGTGCGCAATCAACGATATCAGCCCAAATCAAATCTCTTGAAGAAGAAATTGGCGAGCTTCTGTTTAAAAGAATTAAAAAGAGGGTTGTTTTAACAGAGGCTGGAGAAAAAATGTTGGTTTATGCGAATAAGTTGCTTTCTATTGAGGAAGAGGCGCTGGCTGAGATATCTAACAAAAAGAATCCCGTGGGGACCATCCGGCTAATGGTACCGGAAGCCATTGCTGTAAACTATTTTCCAACGCTAATACAAAAATTTTTAATTTCTTTCCCAACAATAAACTTTGATATCAGCAATTGCTCTCAAAGCGGCCTTGAAAATGAATTACGAACTGAATCAGTGGATCTGGCGTTTATATTTTCTGAATCCTTTGATTCCATAAACTTAAACTCAGAAAAAATATTAACGGAAAAGCTAGTCGTTGTTTCGAGCCCTACAAATCCAATCGCCGATAAGAAAGTCGTCGACGCAACTGATTTACATTCTCAAACGGTATTCTTGCCCAAAGCAGGTTGCGGCCATGGTTTAATTTTCAGACAATTGATAAACACAGATATTACAAAACCATCTTCAATAGTAGAATTGACAAGTATCGAAGCAATTAAAAAATGTGTCATAAATGGAATCGGTATAGCCGTTCTTCCAGCAAAATCTATTCAAAAAGAAATCCATAGTGAACAGCTTATTGAATTAAAATGGATGCGTGATTTGGATGTATCCGTTCTCATGATTTGGCATAAAGATAGAAGGATTTCGAAAGTACTTCGAAATTTCATGGAACTTGTCAGGAAATGCATGTAAAATCGCACTAAATATTATTTACGAAAGGGAAATTTGTTAAAACAACCGAAAAGCAGCCGTGAGTATGAAATGATATTTATTCCCTATAAAGCGGCTGATCCTGCTGGTGAATTACCCCGGTCTTGGCCTGGATGGGCTGCCTGGAAATGATTCCAGTCTTTTGGGGGCTTAGAGCGGTAAGTGCCTATTTGACTGAGAGGTGTGCGGTATGGGGCTAATTATTTTGGCCGCTCTGGGCCATCATGGTCGTTGCAGTGGCATACCCTGAAACACAAAAGGGGACCATGAACGTCAGGGCCATTTTTACTGCACAGTACAGATCAACCTGCCCACGAATCACGGTGTCGATGTGGTTGATGGAAATCAGGATAGGTCCCACAACCAAGGCAACTTTGATCGACTTGCAGATTGTTTCAGGTTTTAAAAAACAGGAAAAAAACCGCCGCACACTGTTTGGCAAGAGTGGCCGAGGCTTACTGAGATTTGATGGGGTGCGGTGAATCATGGTCATACGTCCTTAAATAGAAACCTGCCGGTTAAATTTCATATGGAATCCAAAAAATTCTTTGAACCCGGCACTGTTGGACAAACTCAAGTGTTTGGTACGCGAGACCAGGCGAGAAGCCTCCACGAAATCCCGCTGTGAACAAGCCATCATTGCTGCACCTAAGGCAGCCGCATTGCCCAAGCTGCTAATACGTTGGCTAAAATCAGTCGGAACCAAACCTATGGTCAAGACATCTTCGACTTTCAGGTGGCCGGCAAAGGTGCCGCAGAGAAAGAGCTGTGTTATTTCTTTGGGGTGTAGGCCTGCTTTCTCAAATAAAACTTCCAGGCCGGCTGCAGCGGCTGCTTTGGCCAGCATAATCTGTTCGATATCCTGGTCGCTTACACTTACCCCTTGATACAACAGCACCGAACGGCCGTCTGGCCCAGTTTGCACGACACCTGATTCCAGGACCCCGGGAATCAGAGCACCGAAGTTGTCCATGGCTCCTACCTCCAACAATGCCGCCATCAAGCTCAGGATACCCGACCCGGTAATACCCTTAGGCTCGGTCTTGCCGATAACTGAAAACTGCACCCGTCCATGTTCTATTTTGACATGGTCAATTGCTCCCGGGGCTGCCCGCATGCCGCTCGACAGGCCTGCGCCCTCAAATGCGGGACCGGCAGCGCAAGAGCAGCACAAGATTTCATCGGAAGTTACCAGTGCTACCTCAGCGTTTGTTCCTATATCGAGTAAGGCAAAGGGCGGTTGAGGGCCTTGGGCCAATGCGGCCCACAGGGCGCTGGTGGTGTCGGCGCCCACAAACCCACCCAGCATAGATGGTAGGTGTATAGACACTCCGGCTAAGGCACCGCTCAACCCTGCCGGCGAATAGTGTATGGGCCCCTCCTGCTGGACCCTGCAGGGATGACGGCCCAGCTCGTCAGGGTCCCAGTTCAAGAGCATCGACGCCATGGCGGTGTTCATTACCCCGACTAAATGTTTAATATTTCCCTCGCCTAAGTTCCAGGGTGCAACCAATGCTTCCAAATCTCCCAAAGTCAGTTGCTGCATCTCGCGGCGGGCTTCGGGTCCGCCATGGCTGGCAAGGGTAAGGCGGCTCATTACGTCCGCCCCAAAAATAGATTGGCTGTTTAGCAACGAAGTGGCTCCCAGCAAGCGGCCTTTGACCGGATCCAGCAAATGACCCACAAGATTGGTGGTGCCTAAGTCCAGAGCCATGACCAAATCACCTTCATTGAGACCAGGCCAGGGGTCTACTGGCAAATGCTCGATTCCCAGCTCTAATTTAGCAGGCAAAGGCGTGGCTTTGCTCAACAACTCCACGTGGGAACCGAGAAGAGGGGTGTGGGTGCAGGCCAATCGCTGACCGTCTTGGCGCTGTTCCCCGGTGGTATGCTTCAAATCGGCCTGGGTAGGCAATGGCGGTGGGCTCAGGTAGCGGATTCGACACTTACCGCAGATGCCTCGCCCACCACAGGCCTGGGTGATCCTGATCCCGGCCCTGGTAAGGGCCTGATAAAGGTTCTGACCGGGGCTAAAGTCAATACGTCGTCCCAAAGGGTACAAAGTGATTGAGTTAGATTGGCTCATGCAATTCTGAACATGGGATGATCGAGGTCGGGGACTATCATCTGCTCCATCAGGGACTGGGCCAAAACGGTGTCGGCCATGGCCACGGCCGGAAACACGGTAGGCGCCAGAAACAAGGGCCCGTAAAGCACAAAATTGCCTCCCCAGGCTATGGGCAGCGCGTTGAGTACCGCAGTGGCAGCGGGCCTAAAGCTTGAACCGATTTTTTCGTTCAAACCGCCCCACGTACCCATAGCATTATGAGGAGCCGCCCCCACCAGGCAGCCAAGTTGCTTAATATCAGTCATGAGTTCACGGATAAGGCCTACCGAGGGCAGATCAATCACACCAGTGTCAACCAGCAGGTTCTCAACACCGGCCTTATGGGCTTGAGCGACCAGTCCGTTCTCACCTTTCAGCAAGGCCAGTTTGCCCGCGGCCGAGAAGTCGGCCGAATCAACAGCCAGCACCACTGCTGATTTGACGCCGCAGGAGGTAATGGCTTCCCATTCGGCAGGTGTGATCTCCGGTGAGATGCTATTGTATATGACCCGTTCGATCAACCCAAGATCGGCCATATGCTCGATCCCGGAAATTTTCACTTCGGCATCGGAACCATCGACCATGATAGGCCCGCTAAAGCGCTCCAATACAAAATCCAGGTATTTCGCCATTGCGACCGGAGTGGACGCAATGACGTCCAGACAGGCGGGATTACCGGTAAGGTTCGACCAATGGTTTTGCAGATCGATCAGCTTGGCCGCTGCCTTTTGGTCAAATTCGCCCTTGGCCGCATTCGTCACCACCTTGTGGCGGTCGTAAAAAATACTGCCCACCAGAAGCGAGGCACGCTCGCCGGGCTTTCCACCCAACGTCACTCCAGAAATTTCTTTAAGGGACATAAAACTCTCCTTTAATCTCTTGAAAACCACAGCCCCATTTCTCCCGGACATGTTGCCGGGATGCGACCACGGTTTTTTCCAGGGTTTCCTTGTCAAGTTCGCTAAAAATAAGGGCCAGGTTGATCTCTACTTTACCACCCTGAAACTCGCCCTGCTCTTGCATACCAATGTCTGGCGGCACCACCGTGGTGGAGGCAAACAGGGCGCCGCCAGAGTACTGGGCATATGCCTTGGCATGACCCAGGCTGTTGGGCGGTAAGCATCGCACCACCTCCTTGAGCATGGCGGTAAGCAGCTCTCGGGGGGATGTTTGGCAATCAACGATACGCCACCGTCGGCAGACATTGGTGAATTTCATTGTAAAATGTCTGATAACAGCGCTTCCGGGAGGCCCCCGGAGGCGCTGATCTGGTGGATGGGCACTTGAACTGAGAATCCCAGGAGCACTTCCAGGGCCTCCCGGATCTGCCTTTGGTCCATGGCATCTACCTTGTTAAGCAAAATGATATCTGATGCAGCCAACTGTCCTTTGATCAAGTTGCCGGCCGCCTTGAGCAAAAGCCCCAAACGGGGGCCATCGAGGATCATCAATTTGAGCAGATTCTTCGAAGCGTGCTTTTTCAAAGAGGTAAACAGCCGGGGCGCATCGGCCATCCCCGAGGGTTCAATGAGTATGTAATCCAGCTCCGGGTCTTGCTGTAAAGCGCGCAGGGTCTCGATAAAGTCACCCACCACTGAGCAGCAGATGCAGCCCGCAAAAATTTCTTTAACCGGCAGGCCTGCTACGGACAAGAGCTTACCGTCCACCGGTACGTCACCCGCCTCGTTGACCACCAAGGCCGCACGGTGGCCGGCATCAACCAAAGCCCGGGCAAGAGCCATCATAACCGTGGTCTTGCCCGAGCCCAAAAAACCATAGACCGCTATGGTCTTTATGCTGGTGTCGAGTATCATTTACGCTGTCGGCCGTGGGTAGGAGTCTTGTACATAGTTGATACTCATGTCGTCATTGTAGACTGCGTCTTTGCCGGCTTGGATCATGGCTAAAATGTTCTCGCTGGGGGTGCCGGGATTTAGGTCACAGCCAGAACCAAGCACAAAGCCAGAGCCAGCGGCGGCCTTGTCGATGACCTCGCGTGACTTCCAGTAGACCGCTTCCGGGGTGCCATAAAGCATGTAGTCAATTGGGTGGACGTTACCGGAGATGCAGATCCTGCTACCAACCTGAGCTTTGGTATCGGCCATGTCGATAACGTGATCCAGTTGCAGTGCCAAGGCCCCCACACTTGACATATTCTCCCAGATCATGGAGGTGTCGGCGCAGATGTGGTTGACGCCAACCACTCCTTGGGACCAGGAGTTCTCGAATATCTCTTTACAATAGGGTGCGGTAAACTCGGCATATTGTTCCGGTGAAATGATGGTGTTGGCCGAGAAGGGTTCCAGGAGAACAATGGCGTGGGCGCCGGCCTTGATTAACGCGTTCCAGTAGGCCAACGAAGCATCGGTGGTTATGCGCAGAAGCCGGTGCACCCACTGAGGGTCTTCAATCATAGCCATGAGCAATTGCTCAGGTCCAAAGAGCTGGCTGGCCTGAGTAAGTGGTCCACCCGTAACCGGTACTACCACCCGGGTGTCTCCGATTTTCTGTTTGATCAACTCGATTTCTTTGGTGACCATGGGCATACGGCCATCGGTTGCCGGGTTGGGCACGGAGAGCTTATCGATGTCGCTCTTTTTTTTGAGAAAGTATTCGGTCACCACCGGGGTATGCTCATAGACGGTGACTTTGGAACCCATACATTCGGCCTCTACAAACAAGTCGGTACCGGCCACAACGGAGTCGTCGTCAAACTTCTCCGACGCGGCTACCTTGGCGCTTGCCATTTTTTCAGGATTATATAGGCACTCTGCGGTAGTCAAGCCCGACTCGCGGATTGAACGGGCTATGGAAAGAGGCGTAACCGGAACGCGGTCCGGTTTTTCCATCTTAATAGCGGCAACGACCCTTTCTAATGAATTCATCTGAGACATATCGGCTCCCTTCACTTAAATATTAGGATATCATAAATTATTTTTCTGTTACGGGCTAAGCGATCCCGAGTATTCCTTTGGCGATCTTAACCCCGGTGGGCGCATCAAAGCCACCGTAAGCGTCGGCCTTGATCTCATGGGCCACTTTCTCGCTGGTGGCGGGTCCACCAATGATAGTCTTGGCTTTCAATCCGTTTTCTTTGACCAGGGCGCATACCTTTTCCATCTGGTCCAGACAGATGCTCATGATTAAGGACATGCCGATTAGGTCGGCATCGACCTCTTTGGCCTTGTCGATAAACGCCTGGGGCTCAACGTCCACGCCAAGGTCGTGCACCTTGAAACCGGCGGCCTTCATCATAAGGCTCACGAGATTTTTACCAATGTCATGTAAATCGCCCTTGGGAGTGCCCAGAACCACCGTGGCGGAATATTCTCCCTCGCTGCCATCCATGTCTTTTTCCAATATAGCCTGGCCCGCGTTCATGGCCTTGGCCGCCACCAGCACATGGCTGATGAACATCTCCTTTTTTTGCCAACGATCCCCGACTTCAACCAATCCGGCTGCCAAGCCCCTGTTGACGATTGACAAGGAATCTACCCCTTCCTCCATTGCCTTAGCCACCGCGGCCTCGGTATCGGCAACAGACAATGAAATGATTGCATTGCGAATCTCTTCCAATTGATGGTCTGACACGATTGTCACCTCCTGATTTGAGTTCTTATTTGAAAATTAGTAAAACCTATTAGCATCATTTGTTAACATTTATTAAAATATGTTGTCAAGTGTTAAATAATGTTAGCATAAAGTGTTTAATTGTGTTACAATTTATTTACTTGACTGAAAAATTCAGCAACTTATATTGAGAGGCTGGACAGGGTTATGGTCAATGAGTGGCCCGAGAGCAAAAAAATCGCGTCACGGTTTATAGGTATGGAAGTCGGGAACGCGGAGAAAATCCGTTGCGGGCCCCCTTTGTAATTGGGGACCGAACTGGCGTAAACAACTGGGTTTATGCCCGGACAGAGGCTAATTGAGGGATGATCCATGAGCCAAGGAATCTGTTGGGTCACTAAAACCCCTTGACGCTCCAAGATATGGGGCCAGAGGAGTCACATGAAATCTGTTACCATCACAAAAATACCCGGGGTTGGGGGGGCAAAATGGACTATTTAACCATCCAGGAAGTTTCAGCCATCCTCAAAGTTCACAGCAACACGGTGTACAAGATGTGTCGCCAAGGGGTCTTGCCGGCAGTGAAGATCGGTAAGGAGTGGCGTATCGACCGCGATAAGCTCCATGGATTTATGGAAGATGGCGTCAAGAAGGCGCCTACCTCTACCCTCACAAACTTTGGGCAAATACTTCCGGAAGCAGGTCATGTCTTGGGCATATTTTCCGGGCACAGTGAAATCATGGATTTTGAACGCTCATTTTTCTTAAATGCACCCCGGCTGGGTTACCGCCGACTCAAGGCTTGCTGGTGGCAGGATCCTGACGAGATTCGACAGGATTTGACCAAAGCCGGTCTTCCGGTGGCTAAGTTGGAGGCAGGCGGGGATATGGTTTTTTTGAATCTCAGCCGTGTATTTGAAACTCACGGTCCTATCGGTGCGGCAGGGGCCTGGTTCAAAGAGGTGGCAAGCTCTCTGGAGCACGGTTATCGCGGCATCTACGGTTCAGGATCGCCGTCTTTCTCTTGCTGTGGCAACCATGAAGGCTTGATGGAGTTTGAGCGAACCCTGGATAATATGCTGTCCGGAATGCCTGTTCTGGGTGTGTGCTCTTACGTCTGGCCCAAAAATGCTCGACAAGGTCTCAATAAGGTTATGGACCTCATTCAGTTGCATGACCGTTTTTTCATGCGCACCGCTCAAAAAGAAATCTCAGCCCAGGTAACAGCCACAGAACCACAAGTGCCCGCCAGGGTTGAGCGCGAGTCTATCGTGTGAGTTCGGGTATCATATCCCTGGTCCATGGAAATTATTATGTCGGTAATCACAGATATGACCATCGAAATCGATCCGGCAGAATTGCTGAGGCGTGAGGGCGATCCGGATAATGAAGAGATCAGGAACGTTGCCCAATGGGCTGCCGGGCATTGCCGGCAATTGGCCCAGCCAGCCCTGAGCTTCCAGCGTCACCGCTCAATCCAGCCTGTCTCAAGAGGCCTCCTGGTGGGCGAGACCCATATAGAGATCGGACCCCATCGTGGCCTGGTCCAAGGGGCTCAAGAAGTGATAGCGGCCATGGCCACTTTAGGCAAAATACTGGATGATGAGATCGCAGCCTTGCAAGTGAACGCGCAAACTTTGGAGGCTTATATGCTGGGCTGCGCGGGTTTTCTGGCTCTGGATCAGGTGGCCCTGCACCTGAGGAACTTGGTCGAAGAGATGGCTGCCCAAAAAGGATGGGGAGTGAGTCCAGCGCTGTCTCCTGGTGCGCTCAACGGCTGGTGCATGGACGATCAACCCGCCTTATGCTTCTTGGCCGATGCCCCGGCGGTCGGGGTGGAAGTGGGGGAGACTTTTTTACTCCGCCCCAAGTATTCGCTGTCACTGCTCATTGGTCTGGGCCCGGATTTTAGCGAACACAAGGTTGCGGCAACCTGCCAGTACTGCGCCATCAACAAGTCGTGCCAATATCGTTCGAAAAACAACCTATTAGGGTCAGCTTGAGGCCAAAAAAGAGGCGATAATTGATATCTGAATAATTTCGGGTTTCAACCCTAATTGTCGTCTAATCCTTTTATTTTGTTCATATCTATGCTTGAATCTCCCCGCACTTGCCACTATTTTCCTAACCGTTTAAACCTGCCGGGAATCCAATCCCAAGGCCGCCCTTTTGTTTTCAATATGCTGCCGAATCAGCAGACCGGCTTTCTCCGGATCGGGCTCTACGGCAAAAGACGCTCCCACAACATCATTGAGGCCCTCGGTAAGCAAGCTCACGATATTCATACTACCGGTGATGGGTGGCATGGGACCCAGGACCGTGTAAACACCGGAGGCCACAAAATAGCAACCGATGGTGGCCGCTTTTTCCGAGTACCATTCAGGGGCCGCACCGGCCAGGGGTAGGTCGCTGATGTCGGTTCCCAGGGCATCGGCCAGGGCTGCGGCTAAAACCAGAATCCGTACATTGTCGACGCAACTGCCCACGTGCAGTACCGGTGGGATCCCGAGCGCATGGCAAATTTCTTTTAATCCCGGACCCGCCATATCGGCTGCCTCCGGTACTTTGAATCCAGCCTTGGCAGTGGCCACCGATACACATCCCGTATCCAAGACTAGAATATCATTTTCAATCAACTGTTTCGTTAAGGTGACGTGCCCGTAATCCTGTTTGATTTTGGGGTTGTTGCAGCCCACGATACCGACGGCGCCGCGAATTTTACCGGCCTTGATGGCGTCGATCAGCGGATCGGGGGTACCGCCCAGAGCGCCGATAATTGATTCCACCGAAAAACCGCCTATGGCCGGGACCGATTTTACAGGGATATATACTTTCCCCCTTTGGGTGTAGTTTTCAATGGCCGATTTGACCAGATCAACCGCCAGGGTTTTGGCATTGTCGGGGTGGAACTCCTTGTGTTCCATGCCGGGGAATTTGGCCTTATCGCTGGTGCTGATCATTTGCGTGTGGTAGGAGGCGGCGATGGTTCCCAGAGAGGGCATAATGCACTGGTAGTCGACGAGCATCATATCGACGGCACCGGTGGTGAGGATCAATTCGGTCATGAGGTGGTTACCGGCCATGGCGATACCCCGGCGCATCAACAGCTCGTTGCCGGTACAGCAGACGCCAGCCAGGTTAATTCCGTCGGCCCCTTTCGTTTTAGCCAGATCCAATAACTCCGGCATCATGCATGCGTTGGAAATCATTTCCGACACCACCGGATTGTGGCCGTGAACCACGATATTGACCTGATCTTCTTTCAAAACCCCGGCATTGACCTGGGTGGGTCTGGGCGACGGTGTACCAAAGAGGATATCAGAGATATCCGTGGCGATCATGGAGCCGCCCCATCCGTCCGACAAGGCATTTCGCATCCCGTGCAGCAAAATACTCTGCCAGTTGTTGTCCACACCCATATGGGTGCGGTGCATCATTTCGGAGGTTTCCCGGTCGATACCACGGGGCATGATTCCCACTTTCTTCCATAGTTCCTGGCGTTTTTTGGGCGCACGATTAATGAGGGTTATCTGTTTTTGGCGCATACCGTAGTCTTCCATCATGGCATCGGCCAGTTCGCCAGCAATGGTCAGGGCTTCTTTACCATCGGTGGTAATACCGTACTCGGCAGCAACGTTTTTGAGTTTTTCTTCATCTCGGATTTTGTATCCGGGCGCATTGCCTTCAGCGACGGCGGCAAGCACTTCCACCAGATCCCGGCCATGGTCCGAATGGGATGCGGCTCCGGCGGCGATCATTCGGCCCAGATTGCGGGCCACCATGATATCGGCATCCGCTCCGCAAACCCCAAGCTGCGGGCCTTCACCGAAAGGATCGATACGGCAGGGACCCATGATACAGATCCGGCAGCTCAAGCCGGTTTCACAAAAGCCGCAATGGGGCTGTTGTTCGGTCAGTCGATCCCAGACCGTTTCTACTTGATCGGCTTTGGCTTTTTCTATTAGCAGCTGGCCGTCCTGGGTGATGGTATGTATGTCTTTTGGATCAAACACGATGACCTCCTTATCAATAGTATAATAGATCGATCCACCCAAACAGCCGGGTAGATTTACGGTTTTTTAAAAAAAAGGCGTTACATGGCAAGCTGGGCTTTTTTAACCGTTTTTAACAATTCCCAACCCGGTGAGGTGGTTGCCTTCTCGGCACCGGATGACACGCTACGGGCCACATCATCGGTTTTTTTCTTCATGGCTGCCGACAGTTCCTCATAGGTCAGCGCCCCGGATTTGCACACTTCCACACAGGCCGGTATCATCCCTTGGGCGCTGCGGTCATCGCAGTTATCGCATTTTGTGGCGACGGTTTTCCCCGGCGGCGCAGCTTGATCTTCATAAAACCGGATGACGCCGTAAGGGCAGGCCATGGCACACGACGCGCAATTTATGCATCTGTCCGGGTAGATGAAGACGGTATTGCTGGATTTGTTTCTAAAAATGGCTCCGGCCAAACATGCCAGTTGACAAGGAGCCGGGTCGCAGTGTCGGCAGCGATTGGGAAACCCCTCCTGAAATAGACCCGCGCCCACGTGGATTCTCGGACGGGGGAGGGGGGTTTCCGCAAGGGCGCTGTAAAGTTGTTTGGTTTTGGAATGCGCCACTGCGCAGGCCGCTGTGCATTGCATGCAGCCCACACATTTTTCCGGATGGACAACGACTTCTTTCATAAGACCTCCTTAAAGTGCATTGTGCGTAACAACTGACTTTAACCCAACAGCTGGCCGAAGTTGAACGTCGGCGCCAGTAATTTGTTGCGGCCGATTTTAATAGGGACTTCATTGTGAACCAAAGACATCAGCAAACCGGCCTGTTCAATACGATTGATCAAAACAACACCCACAAGAAATTCATCACGGAAAACCATTTTGCGGTAAATTCTCCGACCCGGGTCTGCGTCGGATATGGTTTCGTAAGAGCCGTCGTCACGTGGCGCAATCATACCGCAGGTGGCCAGATCCAGACTTAGGATACGCATCATATTGCGGCTTAGGCTACCCTTATAAATGGTCTTACGACCGGTCATGTTCATTCCGGCGATTCGTCCCTGAGTGGCCGCTTCGGGCCAGATGGCATTGACCCATCGGGTTTTGCGGGCAATGTCGACGGATTCGGTTACATCGCCGGCGGCATAAATATCCGTCGCCGTTGTTTGTAAATACTCGTCAATAATAATACCCAGATCCACCTTGATTTGATCCCTAGGTATAAAGGATAGCGTGGGTAGCACACCTTTGCCGACCACCACCATGTCACAAGGCAACTCGGAGTTATCGGAAAGGTGGGCACTGTGAACGGTACCATTGCCCTCAAAGGCTTCCACACTCGCACCAACCCTTATCTTCAAACCATTATCGACCAGCTCGTCCTGGATCATCTTCCCGGCCGTCTTATCCACCTGCATGGAGAGCGGGTAACCGGATGTGATCAGCATGGTCACATCCAACCCCTGTTTGAGTAATCCATAGGCGGCTTTGAAACCGACCAGTCCCCCCCCCAAAACCAGCGCCTTTTTTGCCTGGGGAATCGTTTTTAGCGTGGCCTTCACATCCGCTTGGGTTCGCATGTAAAAAATATTGTCCAGATTGACACCATCGGCTTTTAACCGCCTAGCATCGGCGCCGGAAGCGATGAGTAATTTATCATAGCCAATCCAATGATCTTCACCTATTCGAATACGCTTTTCATAGACATCGATTTTACTGACACGTTCGCCTAACTCAGGCCTGATATCCAGGCGATCATAAAAATTGGTTGGTCGGATGGCCAACTTGTCCGAATGATACGGAACCGTCCAGAACCATGCTGATCATTGGCCGGCTGTAAGGGGGCACGGCTTCGTCGCTTATCATGACGATGGTGCCGGTCTTGTCCAGTTCCCGAATGGCTTCGGCGGCAGATACCCCCGCAATGCCGTTTCCAATGATGACATAGCGCATATGTCCCCCTTTTTTATTTCGTTTCGGACATTAGCCGGGAGGGCCGGCTTGCTTTTTCCCTGAGGCGGTTTTTTAGATGAATGAATCATATTTTTTTAATAATTCATTTTCAAGCGATATTTGACGACCGGTATGAATCCGATGACATGCGGTTGTTGCGATTAAAATTCAAATAGTCAGAAAAGAATGAAGGTTAATTTAGATTCAACGCCTGTTTTAACAATTGAATCCTTCTTCGGGCTACAGGTACTGAAGGGATCTCTGGATGTGTGAATGCAATAGACGCCTTATTGTGGGAAGATAATTGTAGCTTTTTAATCTTGTTGAGGTTGGCGATATAGCTCTTATGGACCTGAAAAAAATGGGCGCCGGTATACCGTTTCAAAATCGTTTTTAACGTAATTTGGACATGATAAGAACGGTCAGCGGTGAATAGATGACAATAATTCCCATCCGACTCAAAGAGATAGATATCATCGGAATCCAAAAAGATATGAGCACCCCGATGCGTCACCGGAAATTTATTAAATTCGACCAATCCGCTTTCAGGGTTGGTACGGGCATCCGTTTGCAGTGTGGCATCGATGAAGGTCATGAAGCGTGACGGCTCCTGATAACTATCGGCTATTTCGAGGTGTCCGAAGTTAATAAGGAGTATTTTGCCCATAACATCGATAATTTTTAAAAGGGGTGCATCCTGCCCGGTTTTTCGATTGTTGCGCAGAATCGAACGCAATACCTTATGGCTGCTTTTGGGGTGATAGCTGTAGATTGATTTTCCCAAGGTGCCAAAACGAGGACCCAAAACCTCTTTAGCATATAGATTTAAACCGACTACTTTCAAATCGGATGAAAGCAAAACCAGGCCAATCTTATATTCATCGCCCAATTTTTTCATGGGTTCATCTTATTACTCAAATATTTTATCGGTAGACTGAATGATATGGTAGGGAATGTCGTACCCCATTTTTTCGGCGGTTTTTATGTTGAGAAAAACGGCTCCCTTTTTAGGGTAGGCAATGGGGATATTTTCCGCTTTTTCGCCCTTCAGGAGTAACCGTGTCATCTTTGCGGCAGCCGCTCCTTGTTCGTGACCACTGTTGACAACACCGAACAGGGCACCTTCTTCCACACTGAAGGATGCTACAGAAAAGAGTGGTTTGGAATTATTTTCCACGGTCCATGCCATGACTTCTTGGGGTGACATAATGGTTTCGCCACCAGCCTTTGCTTTAACGGTATGATAGACAATAATGCAGATGGCATCCGCGGATTGTTGGAATTCCTGAATGCGCTGCTTCCATTGTAAAAAGGTGGATGGTTGGACAATGGCTGTTATTTTGAGTGGCAGATCTTTCGATTTGATATCCTTGATCAATTGATCCGACGTAGTGCTGTCATCCGTAATGATTGCGACGGTTCGTACTTTGGGATCAATAACCTGAAGCATTTCAAATGATTGGATAAAATGGGGTCGCTCTACAATACCGGTTGCGTTTGATGCTGGGAACCCATAGAGGGCGGGGTCAGCGTTGACTCCGCAAAACACTACCTGTGGGCGTTTTTTGCCGAGAAACGCCTTGGCAACATAATCTTGGGCATTGTCATCCGCAGTGATGATAACGTCCGGATCTATTTTGTGGGCCGCAGCAATAGCCAAACGCCCTGCTTTTTTTTTGGAGAGAGGGGCCGGGTTCCGCTTTGTATCCATGTAGAAAATAGTCAGCTCAATTGCCTCCCCAGACAAACCACCTCTCACCCCCAGAGTGATATCATCTGCATGAGGGTATCCCTCGTGGTAGCTGTGGACCAGTAATACACGATTCACAGCCCCGGCGGATGCTGGAAGAAGGAGGCATAATAGAAACAGGCAACAGAGCAAGTTGCGAGGTAATGTCATGGCGGTACACCCTATATTCACGGTGAATCAGCCCTAATACCAATCAAAAACCTAAAAACAAAACGAAGACCAAGGGGTCTCTACAAGGTATCTCAAAAAAAATCTAAGCGCCCCTGGCGGCGTTGCAAAACGGTTCAAAATGCTCACATACTACGTGTATGCTCCGCTTTTTCACCGTTTTGCGCCTTGCCAAGAACACTAACATTTATTTTGAGATACCTTGTAATCGGTTTTCCGTAGAGATTGGTTTCGATCCCATTTTGATAAGGGGTTTGGTAAATATATTCGATATGGAATTTTATGCAACTAAAAAGGGGGCTGCAAGGGATTCGGCCCGATGGGCATTTCGGTACGTTTGTCGGGTATTTTTAAGGCTTAGTACATTGGTGGCGTACTTTTGAAATGGTACCCCAATCAAACGCAGAGATATTTTTTCCGGATTTCCTCATTAGCCTTTAGTTCATCCACCGTCCCGGTATATTTGATGGAACCATTGTCGATGACATATACCCGGTTGCTCAAACCCAACGCCACATCCTGGTTTTGCTCAGCCAGAAGCACCGTTAAACCCGTATCTCTTAAGCGGGCAATCTGTTCGGCCAGCATTTTGACGACCAATGGGGCCAGCCCCTCGGTGGGTTCGTCCAAAAGAAGAAAATCCGGGTTGGTCATCAGGGCTCTCCCAATGGTAAGCATCTGCTGTTCACCGCCGCTCAAATGCCCGGACCGGCGGGTTTTTATTTTTTCCAGGGCAGGGAAAAAGCGATAGACCCGGTCAGCGTCCCAGCCTTGGTCCGTTTTTGCAGCGCGTGCCGATATCTCAAGATTTTCCTCTACGGTCAAGTCGGCAAATACCCGACGATCATCGGGTACATAGGCGATGCCGCGTCTGACTCTAAGGTGGGTTTTCTCCCCGGTGATATCGGCATCCTTATATGTAACGGTTCCGGATTTGGGCGGTGTCAGGCCTATGATGCTACGCATGGTTGTGCTTTTTCCGGCGCCATTTCGTCCCAAAAGGCAAACTATCTCACCCTCGTTCACGGTAATGGACACATCAAACAATATATGGCTAAGGCCATAGTAGGTATGAATCTTCTCTAAACGTAGCATATATCTTCACCTCCCAGGTACGCGTCCTGAACCTGCTTGCTGTTTCGAACCTCATCGGGCGTCCCCTGAATGAGCGATTGTCCCTGTTGCATAACCATGATTTCATGGGCAATCGCAAAAACCATCGTCATATCGTGTTCACAAAAAAGGATGGTCAGGCCCATCTCTCCGGAAAGTTTTCGCATTAACGCCAACGTGACCTCGGTTTCTTCCGGCGACATGCCGGCCGTTGGTTCATCCATGATTAAAAGTTCCGGTCGGTTACCCAGCGATATGGCAATTTCCAACACTTTCTGGTCACCGTGGGACAGCGATCCACTGATTAAGTGGGCCTTGCTTTTTAATCCGACGCTTTCAAGGATTTGGTTGGTTTCATTTACAGCCATTCGGCTTGCATTACCGAACAGGTTGAAGGTCTTTTTGCGACGGGACAATATTGCAATCTGGACATTCTCGAAAACAGACAAGCGGTTGAAAATATTCACGACCTGGTAAGACCGACATAATCCCTTTCTAACAATCAAATGCGGGGCGACGCCGGTTATATCCTCACCCTTGAATTGGATTTTTCCTCCGGATGGCACCAATTGGCCGGTGATCAGGTTAAACAGGGTGGTCTTGCCGGCCCCGTTGGGTCCGATAACGGCGATGATCTGGCCTTCTTCCAATGCCAGATTGGCACCGTTTACAGCCATGAAACCATCAAAGTTCTTGGTCAGCGATTCGACATAGAGCATTTATAATCCTTTATCGTTATGGGTCTCAATATCGGTTCTGAAATTGGGATTTCGTTTGGCGCGATATTTCTCAACGGCATACCCAAGCACCCCTTCGGGGAGAAAGAAAATTAACAGCATCAGCACTATCCCCAGCACAAGTGTCCAGTATTCCGTGTAAATACCGACAAATGTGCGCAGCAGAACGATAATGGCGGCACCGAGAAGCGGCCCTAAAAAAGTAAACCATCCCCCCAAAAGACACATAATCAATACTTCCAGAGAGAGTGTCCAAAACAGCAACTCGGGAAATACCGATCCCTCCACCACCACGAATAACGAACCGGCCACACCCGCAAAAAATCCCGCTATGATCATCCCGATTAATTGATGTTTCCGTACATTGACACCGACGGCCTGACTTCGCTCGGGATTGTCCCGTACGCTTAAAAAGATTCGGCCGAACGGTGAATGGACAATGCGGTACATAATAAACAGGCTGACCACCAGTATGATCAGCGTAAAAAAGTAGGCGTTTTTACCTGAGGCGATGAGATCCGGCGCTGGGATACCGTGAATGCCGTCGTCACCATGGGTAAAGTCGTACCATCGATAGACAATGGCCCAGACCAATGACCCTAGTGAAAGCTGAAACATACCGAAATACAGATTGGACAATCTGACGCAAATCAGTCCGAATAAAAGGCTCAATAAGGCGGCCGATATTGGGGCGCAGACAAATGCCACCCATCCCGGCAAACTGGTCTTGGTTAAGAAAAGGGCGACGGTGTATGCTCCGGTACCGTAGAAGACAGCATGATGGAATTGATACATGCCTCCGAAACCGAGAACCAAGTTCAAACTGGTAGCCAGCAGTCCGGTCGTAAATATCAAGGCCATCAGATAAATTGAAAATCTGGATAGAAAGCTGGGGAGGATAAACAACAAGCCCACACCCACAATGGCCCAGATGATTTTTTTTCGGTCCGAATTCTTAGAATCGATCAAAATAATCCACTCCTTTGTTTACCATACCGATTTTAACAACCCTTTTGGTTTCAAAATAAGTACGGTCACGACAGCTACATACGGAAATACAATGGCAAATTGGGGGATAATCAATATTCCGAGGGCATCGGTTAAACCAAAAATGAGAGCGCCTAACAGGGCACCCCAGATATTCCCCAGACCTCCGATGATGACGATGAGAAAGGCTTCGATAATAATGGCGTGGTCCATGCCTTGTGTAATGTTTTGGGTCGGTGCGACTAGCGCACCACCCAATCCGGCCAGGAAACACCCAATGACAAAAACGGATGCAAATACCCAACTCACATTTATTCCCACGGCGGCCACCATCTCACGATCCACTGCCGCAGCCTTGGATATTTTTCCGATTTTGGTTTTATTGGTGAGCCACCATAATCCGAGCGCAACAAGGGGGCCGACGATCAGTAGGAATAGATTGTATTTGGGAAAAGGCGAGCCGAAAATGTCAAAAGAACCTTGCAGGGACAGGGGCGCATCCAGGGACCGGTAGTCGGACCCCCAAATCAATTTTACCAGATCGCCGAAAACCAGCGTAAAGGAAAAGGTAAACAAGAGCAGCATCAAATGTTCCCGCTCGTAAAGTCGACAGAAAAGACCGCGTTCAACGGCCAGGCTGATTAACGCCACGCCGACGGGCGCAAATATCAGGGCCAGCCAAAATCCCAAAGTACCCCCGCCTGCGGCGGTGGCAATGGTATAGGCCAAAAAAGCCCCGATCATATAAAGCGACCCATGGGCAACATTGGGTATCCGCAATACGCCGAGAACCAGGCTCAAGCCGGAGGCTACGATGAATAAAATAGTTGTCCGGCTGAGTCCCACCAGCAATTGCTGGCCTAAAGCAGCCGGTGAAATATGGGATAGTATCTCCATTGTGACACCTTATCGACGAAAATTCTTATCAGGCAGACAGATGCGGGGCCCATCATAGAGCCCCACAGCTATCTGCGGACGGGAGGATATCGTTGAGCAATTTGCCTTGGGTTTCAATGATAGCCTCTTTAGAGACGAATCACAGGTCTAAATTACTTTTTTCGCGCAGCTTTGATGTCGTCTATGGGGGGCATGGCTTCTGCACCCGGAATGACGATGATGTCGTCCGCAATCAAATAGTCATAGTCAGGTGATTTTTTGGTTACACCCATAAACATGGGCAGTTCGGCCTGATGGTCAAAGGCCCGCATGGTGACCTTACCCACCGGGCTGTCCACGGTCATACCTTCTAACGCATCAATGAATTTCTCCGTATCGAATGATTTGGCGGTAGTGAAAGCTTTTTCAATAAAGTTTGCCGCAAGGTATCCATAGAGCGCACCAACAGCCGGCGGGCGATTGTAGGCATCTGAAAATTCTTTAACAAACGCCTTGTTTTCCGGTGAATCCGGGTAGTAATGGAAGTAGTTGGATGTTCCCAGTACACCCTCGGGTCCGTTTTTCCCCAAGGCTTTAAGGGTGGAAAGCTCTGTGGCTGTGTGCATGATGAAAGGGACTCTCTCGTTGAACCCGGTTGCTTTGGCGGCTTTCAGAAAGGGAACGCAGTCGGCCCCACCTGTGGCGATAATCACTGCATCGGGTTTGGCGGACAACATCGCGGTGATATAGGGCGTAAAATCGGGTTCCCGTACTTTCCACCAGGATTGTCCTAAAAGTTGGACTTCCGGCTTGATTTTTTTCAGATATTCCCAGGTGGCGTCGGCAATGGCGTGGCCATACTCATAATCATCCCCGCCAATCCAATATTTAATGAAGGGTCTTTTGGCCAGGCTTTCCGCCATGGCTTTGCCGGCCAGTGCGCTGTTCTCGGTTAGGGAAAACACATAGCGATGTCCCTTGGCCCCGGTAATTTTGGCACTTTTTGAAAAGGTGACCAGAAACGGTATTTTCTCTTTCTTGCAGAGATCTGAGATGGCCAGGGCCAAACCGGAGTTGATGGTTCCCATCATGATGTCCACATTTTCCCGCATGATGAGTTCCTTTGCCGCCGACAGCCCGATATCCACCTTGAATTTACTATCCCGGGTAACGAACTCTATTTTACGGCCAAGTGCGCCGGACGCATTGATCTTATCGACGGCCAATTTAAAGGCATCTCGAACATCATTGGTATACGTGCTCGGTGGGCCGGAATAACAGTCCACAATGCCAATCTTGAGGGCCTTTGCGGCAAACACTGATGTCCCGGACACAAGTCCGCAAACCAAAAAAACAGAAACCAGAACCAAACATAATTTCCAAAATCGTTTCATAATCATCGTTCTCCCTTCTTTCGTTTGTAGTCAATCTTGACTGCGTAGCGAATTTTTCGACAACGGTATCTAAAACTTGGCTTGAGGCGCCAGATTTTGATCACCAAGTTTTGATCACCAAGTTTTGATCATTGGTTGCCAAAGAATCGCTTTTTATATGGGCCGACAGCACTCTTGTTATCAAAATGTGTGCCATTTCATTAATTATATAAAATTCAATAGGTTATGCAATCAAAGTCGATATTGGCACGATGTCGGTCGCCATCCGTCCAAAAAAATGGATTTTATTATAAATAGTAACTTGATTATTTTTGTTAATAAAACAATAAGTTGTCAAAAATTGAAACATTCATGCCTTGGCTTTTCGATGTCCAAAATATTGGACAAAACGGGTGGGTCGTGGCATGATACCGGACCTGCAGACCTAAGAATTTCGATATACCCCCATGTTCGGATGGTTTCTCAATGATATTGTATAATGAAATGGAGAGATGATTTGCCCAAAATACTGATTGTAGATGATGACGATATTTTTTGTGCACCCTTTGCAATGTATCTTCGTGGGCTGGGGCACGTATGCAAGCTGGCGGATAGCCTGCAGCAGGGTTTGTCCATGGCCTATAAAGACAACTATGATGCCATCTTTTTGGATGTGGTCCTCCCGGACGATAGCGGGTTAACGGGGATCGACGGTTTCAAAAAGGCGCCTTCTCAACCGGAAGTGATGATCATTACCGGTCATGGCGACTCCCACGGCGCAGAAATCGCACTTAAAGCCGGTGCATGGGATTATCTGGAGAAGCCGCCGTCTTACAGTAAAATAAAGCTGACTTTGGGACGCGCCCTGAAATTTCGAGAAAAAAAGATTCAATTCCGAGAGCAAAAAATGCTGAATCGGGAGGGGATCGTCGGTAACGATTTAAGATTGAAAGAGTGCCTGGAAATTGTCGCCAGAGCTGCCTCCAGTGATGCGAGCGTTTTTATTGAGGGTGAAACCGGAACCGGGAAAGAGTTGATTGCCCGGGCGGTCCATCTGAATTCGTCTCGGGCCGATCATCAATTCGTGGCCGTGGATTGCACCAACATTCCGGAAAATCTATCGGAGAGCCTGTTGTTCGGGCATGAAAAGGGGGTTTTCACCGGGGCGGATAGAAAAAAAGAAGGCCTCATTCGGCAGGCACACAAGGGCACCCTGTTTTTGGATGAAGTCGGTGATTTGAATTCTTCGGCACAGAAATCCTTGTTGCGCGTGCTGCAGGAAAAACAATTTCGGCCGCTGGGCGCCAAAGTTGAGGTTGACAGCGATTTTCGATTGGTATCCGCTACCAATAAAGATCTTAAGCAAATGGTTGCCGAAAATCGGTTCCGCAAGGATCTTTATTTTCGACTGGTTACCTTTAACATCCTGTTACCTGCATTGCGGGATCGCCGCGAAGATATCAAGCTGCTCGCCAGTTACTATGTGTTCAAGCTGTGCGATCAGATGCAGATCAACACAAAGGGTATCTCCAAAGATTTTATTCAGGCCCTAAAAGGTTACGCCTGGCCGGGCAATGTAAGGGAACTCATCAATACCCTGCATACCGCCATCGTTGGTGCCGGCAGCGAGCCCGTTCTTTTTCCGCACTTTTTACCGCTGGATCTCAGGGTGAAATTTATTCAAACCCATCTGCGTGACCAGCAGGAATCATCGCCCCCATCCAACGAAATCGTACCTTACAAATTATATCAAAAAATGATGGTAGGCAAATATCTCGATGAATTGATCGTTGCCAGTGGCCATGATGCGGCCCAAGCCTGTCGCTTGTCCGGTATCTCTCGATCCGGCCTGTATCATCTTTTAAAGATACATAATCGCAAGCTCAGGCAAGCCCGTTAAAATGGCGCGGTATCGTGTACCATTATCGGTGGCTTATTCGCCTGACGTGCCTGTCCCCCAGCCATTGTTTAGCGGGTGTAGAGTGTCATCAGGTTGAGTATGGTGCAAACAGCGTAGCCCATGGCGCGGGTGGAAATCCATTCCGTTGGACCGTGAAAATTCATACCCCCGGTAAAAATATTTGGGCAGGGAAGTCCCTTGCGGGTCAAGTTGGCACCGTCTGTACCGCCGCGAATGGGAATCAGTTCCGGTGTCAATCCGGCCTGTCGGACGGCTTCCTCAATTCGTTCCGCGATTTCCGGTTTTTTCTTTAAAAACAAATACATGTTTGGATAAGAGCGTTTGATTTCGACGTCGACTTTGAGTCGCGGTTCCTCTTTGTTAATGACCTCGGCGAGCTTTTTCACCTGATGCCCCAGTGCGCGCAGTTTGTTTTCATCGAAATCTCGCAATATCAAATGGCACTTGGACTTGGATGAATCGCCTTCGATGTTCATTGGATGAATGAAGCCCTCCCTGCCGTCGGTGCATTCGGGGCTTATTTCCGGGGGAAGCCGAACGAGGAATTTGCCCATGTGGCGAAGGGCGTTGACGAGTTTGTTCTTTGCCGTACCCGGATGGGTTGAGACACCAGTTATCGTGACATAAGCGGAATCCGCGTTGAATGTCTCCATGTTGATTTGTCCGGGAAACGACCCGTCGAGCGTGAATGCGACATCTGCACCAAAGGTTTCGATGGGAAATTTGTCTGCCCCCCGACCGATCTCCTCGTCCGGTGTAAATCCGATCTTCACCGTCGGATGAGGCACCTCCGGGTGGGCCTGGTAATATTCAAGGGCGGTCATGATTTCCGCGACGCCCGCTTTGTCATCGGCCCCAAGTAATGTTGTCCCGTCGGCGGTGATAATGGTATCCCCCACGCAAGATAGCAGTTTGGGATTATCATCGGGGCCAATTTTTACACCGTCTTTGAGTTGGATTTCGGAGCCGTCGTAGTTCGTATGAAGTACGGGGGAGATGTTCTTTCCCGAGGCCGCCGAAGATGTGTCCACATGGGCAATCAGCCCGATGACCGCATCACAGGGGCAGTTTGCTTTAAGCGTGCCGGTGACATACCCATTAGTATCCAACGAAGCATCTTCGAGTCCCAATGTTTTGAGCTCTTCTACCAGTTTGCGGGACAGAACGAGCTGTTGCTCAGTACTCGGGCAGGTTGTGGATTTATGGTCCGATGTCGTATCGATTTTAACATACTCAATAAATCTGCTCACAAGCGTTGATTCGTCAAGTATCTGCTGGGGATCTTTAAAAAAATTCATCGTCCACCTTTCATGAGAAAAATAGGGTTTCATCTAGTGCTTTGATTACTTTATGGAATTCCTGATCCAATTCAGGCATCAGCTCTATGGCCTCAGCCATGGTCTCAGTCATGGCTGGGCCCGTTGCCAGCGTTTCCATGCGAAACGCCGTATCGGCAGCGGAATCTGCTCCCACGCTTTTTGCTGCGGCTTTTAGCCCATGGGACAGTCGTCGGACATTAGCGCTGTCCTTGGTAGTGATAGCGTCCTTGAGATCGGCTATTTTTCCAGGCAGTTTTTTAACCATTGTTTGGCATGCTGCCTTTAACACCGCCAACTCTCCATCCATGAGTTGAAGGGCGTAGTCGAGGTCAACAATCTTCAAATGGCCACGCGGAGAATCATGTAGAACGTCGCCTGGAGAACAATAGGGCGTCACCTTTGCGATGGCGTTGAGCAGGATTTTCATGTCGATGGGTTTGGCCACATAATCGTCCATTCCCGATTGGATAAATTTTTCACGATCGCCGACAAGGGCATGGGCGGTAATGGCGATAATGGGAATCGTTGCGATCGTTTGATTTTTATTCCGCCGAAGTCGGCAGGTGGCCTCGATGCCGTCCATCACCGGCATCTGCACGTCCATCAAAATAAGATCAAAGTGCTCCTCGTTTACTGCTTTTAGTACTTCCTCACCATTGGCGACAAGTCTTACACGATGCCCTCTTTCTTCCAATATCGGTGTGATCAGTTGCTGATTGACTTCAAAATCATCCGCCAAGAGAATGTTCAGCGGATTTTTTGACGCGTTGCCTGGATCCCCGGAAGATGGCGGTTCAACACAAGAACGAATGGTGTGAACCTGATCGGACGTGGACAATTTGAAACGTATTTTGAAGGAAAAGATGCTTCCCTCTCCGACGGTGCTGTTGCAGGTGATTTTGCCGCCCATGAGATGGACCAATTCCCTACAAATGGACAGTCCCAGCCCCGTCCCCCCATGGCGGCGCGAATAGCTTCCGTCCAGCTGGGTGAAGCTGTCAAAGATGGTTTCGATCTTATCGGCCGGAATGCCCGGGCCGGAGTCCTCTATACTAAACAATACCTTGGTTCGGTTTTCTATCGAATCTTTGCCGACGGGCACTGGTTGGACTCGAATTCTGACTTCGCCGGTCTCGGTAAATTTGACGGCATTATTCACCAGGTTGAAAATAATCTGGCGCAACCGTTGTGGATCACCACTTAAGTAATTGGGCGTTTGGCGATCGATGATACTTTTGATCGTCAATCCTTTGCGTTCCGCTTTATAAGCGAGGATCGACCGGATCTCCTCAATAAGTAAAGGGAGATCAAAAGGAACGCTTTCGAGTTTGAATTTGCGGGCTTCGATTTTGGAAAAATCAAGGATATTGTTAATGAGATTTAAAAGGTGGTTGGCCGATTTTTTGGCGGTAACGAGATGTTTTTGTTGCTTTGGATTCAACTCCGTCGCCAAAACCATATCCGTCATTCCGATAATGGCATTCATGGGCGTGCGAATTTCGTGACTCATGGTCGCTAAAAAATTATTTTTCGCGCGGGTGGCCGATTCGGCAGCTTCCCGTGCTTTGATTAATCCATCAATGGTTCCGATTATGCCCATTTTAGCGACCACGTAAATGACAAGTCCGGTTAAGGTAACAATGAACACGCATAAAAAAATATTCAACCGACCGATGCGGTTAACGGGCGCGAATAACTGATCGATGGGTGCATTCACACCGATAATCCATCCGGTTACCGCGCTTTTCCGGTAGACGATTAGGCTTTCTTTTTCTGGCCATTTCGCTTTGAGAACACCGTTTTCCTCTGCCAGCATTTGGCGGCCGAAGTCGAAATCAGTCATATTCATTTCAAATACGACATGGGGGTCTGGGTGGACAAACACATTCCCCTTTGTGTCAAAAATAAAGGCATACCCCGTTTCGCCGATTTTGATAGGGTCCACGAAACGTCTCTTAAAATCGTCGATAACCACTGTAGCAAACAATACGCCAACGACCTGGTTCTCTCTTTTGACAGGCCCGGCGATGACGAATACCGGCCTTTTACTGAGCGGACTTATTATCACTCGAGGGGTTTGAAGACCGTCATCCATGGATTGGGCTAAATATTTTTGATCGATAGATGATATTTTATCAATGGTCCGTGTGTCTGACGAGGCGATGATGACGCCTTGGATACTTGCGAGACTGATGGTCTCATAATACCCATATTTTTCCTTATATTTAGCCAGCTCACGATTAACCGATCGCCTGGCCGCCTTTCCGAGAAATCCGTCCCGTGTGGCTGTTCTCAAAATGTCCTGTTCGTTCCAGCTATCCAGTGCCATTCGAATTTCGTCTATCCATAAATCGACATTTTCTCTTGCCAACCCGGCGATCTGTACCATCTGATCTTCAGCCGCCTTGATTAACGCTTCTTTTGAATTGATATAAACAATGGCGGACAGCGATCCCATGCCGATTATGAACAAAATAAAGGCCGGCAGAAGCAATTTATATTTGGCATTCTTCCGCATTGATTTAAATCCGATTTTTACCAAAAAAGAAAGCACACCAGGTCGCCAATATTCCACCCACCCCAAGGGTCATTACCCCTCTCCAGTTTGAAATAGGGGGGTAGTGCGGATGGGTCAAATCATCAAATCGAGTGGCAATAGAAACGGTAATTTTCATCAATCGGGCGATGGCGTTTCTTTTTGAATTTCGATGCGCGAGCCTTCTTTTAAGGAGAACGTGAAGGTAATAAATTCCGGTTTTATTTTGACAATGTCTATTCGGTCATTGGGCAAGGTTATATGATAAGGCGTGATTCGAAACGTATTGCGGTTTTGGTTGGCCAGGGACAGGTCCAGCTTGATGCCCACATTGCGTTGCGAAAGGGTACTTGCGTCTTTGCGAAGCCCCCGGGCAGTAAGTGATACCGTCGGTTTGGGGGGTTCGATGATCTCAAATTTCGACGGCAGGTTTTCAATCTGCACGGGGACTTCAAAGTTGACTTCAAAGTCCTGCTGCCCGGCAAATATCAACCAGACAAAACCGACTAGCGCAAAGATCCCAAGTTTTATGGGCCAGCGTTGGGTTAATAACTGTCGGAAGTGATCCAACAAACCTTTTTTAGGTGATCTATCGGTTGTTATGGAATCATTAAGGGCAGATATCAGGCTTTCCGGCCCTTCGAGACTACCGACATGCCCGTCTCGAGCCAGGGAAACTTCCCAGCGTTCTTCAGATACCACCACCACCCAGGCATCACTTTTCTCTATCAGTCCCAAAGCAGCACGATGCCGGGTCCCCCATGCGTGCGGAATATCTTCAGTGGATGTCAATGGAAGGTAGTTTGCCGCTGAAACCACTTTTCCATTTCGTATAATGACGGCACCGTCATGCAGTGGCGATTCTTTGTTGAAAATACTAAGCAGCAGTTCAGGCTTAGGCGCTCCCTCAACCGAAATACCCCCTGTCAGCAGCTCGTCCACCCGGTCAGAACGCTCAATAATCACCAGCGCGCCGATGCCCCGTCTTCCCATCCGAAAACAGGACTCGGTAAGGTCTTCAATCCAGCCCGCCGTGTTGGCGTTATTGCGCCAATCATATCCTTGAAAAGGATTAACTTTTTCCAGAACTTGACGAATTTCCGGTTGGAACAGGATGATCAAGAGGATGATTAAGACCTGCCACAGGATCTGAAAAACCCAGGTGGTCAGAAAAAGGCCCCAGGTTTGTGCAATGGTGAAGATACCGCCCAGGGCCATCAGGCCGATCAGTGCCTTTAACGCTTTGGTCCCCTTGAACCACAAGTACAAATGGTACGTGACGATTGACAGGAAAAAGACATCCACCAGATCCTGAATTCGAATGTGCGAAAATATTTTTAGAAACATCATGTCAACCAGGGGTTATGGGTTGGTCGTAATCATTGTTATAATAACCACATGCCCGAATTGATACAAGTCAGAAAATCAATTCGGATCTGAATTTTCGGGAAACAATACGGGCATAGGCCTGGGGCAATAAGCGGCTGACCCAATAGGCAACCTGACCCATGGGGGTTGGAATCAGTTGTTTTTCTCCTTTAAGCGCCGCTTGATAAATACGTTTGGCCGTCCGTTCCGCGGTTTCCGGCTTTCCTGTTAGCGATTGTATACGGGTGGTCACCTGGCCATCGCCACCTAAAGCCGTTGTCTGCAGGTTCGTTTTAACAAAAGCGGGGCAAACCATGAGAATGTGCACGCCACTGTTTTCGAGCTCGATCCGTAAGGTTTCAAACAGACCATGGAGTGCGTATTTGCTGGCACAATAGCCACTCCTTCCCGGTAACGGTGAAAACCCGGCGATGCTGGAAATGACGATCAGCATTCCCTTGCGGGCCACGAGGTTCTCTATAGATGCCATGGTGCAGTTGAGCGCGCCGAAAAAATTAACTTCCATTACTTTTCGGTAGGCCTTTATCCGGGTCCTAAGGAACGCTTCTCTTAGAGTGATCCCCGCGTTGTTGACCAATACATCGATGCCGCCGTAGGTCTCGATAATAGTATCCATCGCACTACGGCAGTCGGCTTCCACGGTGACATCACAATGGATACCGATGGCTTGAAGCCCGTTTTTCCGCATGGTCTGTGCGCCACATTTAACACCTTTAGTCATCGCGATCCAGCAGCCCGACTTGTGCGCCGTTTTGCGCAAATTGATATCCCAACGCTTTTCCAATGCCGCTGGCACCGCCGGTAATCGCAACTACTTTGTTTTTAAACAGGTGCTTCATCAACTATCTCGATTAAACCGGCCCGATTAAGCCGGCGCATTTTCGGGGAGTGGTCGCCGGGTAAAAATAAAGGCCACGATCAGGCCTGCGATGATGTGCCAGATTCCCCACCAACCCACCAGAATGGCCATGCCACCCAGACCATCAAAAAAATTAAACACCAGGACCAGGCCCAAAGCCGAATTTTGAATACCGACTTCGATGGCCACGGCCCGTGAATCTTGCTCGACCAAACCGAGTAGTCGACTCGACCAGTAACCAATGTTCAGGGCGAGTGCGTTATGGATGAATACGGCGAGAATAACCAGCCCGATGACATCCAGGAATATCTGCCAGTTAGCGGCCAGGGCGCCCAAAACGAGAAGAATGAAAAATATCAGGGTGAAAATTTTGAAGGGATTGCGGACCTTATCGGCCATGCCGGGAAATATTTTGGATAAAATCATGCCGATGGCCAACGGAATTCCCAGGATGAGAAAGATCGTTATAAACAGATCCATCGGATTTAAACTCACTTTTTGCAGAATCCGGGCGGTGGCCGGATTCAGGTTCCCCCATAGGGCCAGGTTCAGCGGTGTCATAACGACAGCCGCTGCGGTGGAAACGGCGGTCATGCTGATGGAGATGGCACAATTACCTTTGGCCAGATAGGTCATGAGGTTCGATAGATTTCCGCCCGGGCAGGCCGCCACCAGTATCATTCCCAGGGCAATGGAGGGCTGAGGTTTGATCATTAATGTCAGCAGAAAGGTGAAAAACGGCAGAAGAATAAACTGGGCTGCCAGACCGATAAGGGGGGCTTTGGGGGCCAACAGGATGCGTTTGAAATCACTTAATTTAAGGTCAATGGCCACCCCGAGCATCATCAGGCCGATGGCGGCATTGATGAGGAAAAGATCCTGCTGGCTAAAGTTGAGCCGGACCTGGTCGATAACTTCCGGTGGCATATTCCCTCCTACCGGCCTTTGGCTATGAATTACGGGTTTACATCTTGCCGGTACGTGCGGCCGCCCAGAGCCAGCCCCCCGGCGGGTCGACATTGGCTTCAGGATCCACAACGGCATGAATGACGGCCGGCTTGCCCGATGCGGCCGACCGTTCGAGGGCCGGCAGGATGTCGTCGGCGGTTTCCACATACTCACCGTGGCATCCCATGGCGACGCCCACCTGATCGTATCGGACCGGGGCATGGTCGTGTCCGAACCAGTCGGCTTCACGACCAAACTGACGCAGCTGAGCACTTTTTTCCATGCCGTACGCCCCATCAACAGCCACAATCATAATGACCGGTAACTGGTTGCGAACCGCCGTTTCAAGTTCCTGTATATTGAATCCAAAGGCGCTATCACCGGTGACACAATAGACCATTCGCTCCGGGGCGGCCAGTTTGGCACCGATGGCATATGGCAACCCGGTGCCGAGGTGACCGTAATTCATGGAATAAAGTACGGAGCGCTGCTTTCGGGCGATATGATAGTGAATATCCCAAAGGGTTGTATTACCTCCGTCCATGACAAATATGGCGTCTTCATCGAAAAAATTGTTGCACACTTTCAGAATTTGGCCTGTCAACATCGGCTTTAACGTTGTATCGGCCACGGTCTTATCCAGCTCCGCTTGCCAATCATCCTGAATAGCGCGGTATTCGGCTACTTTGGCATGGGGTTCACGTTTTTGGGTCAGGGTTTTGACCGCCGCCAATATTTGGATCAATACTTTTTTGGCGTCGCCTACCAGCGGCATATCCACCGGACGGTTCAGGCCGATACTGATTGGGTCCGCGTCAATCTGGATCAGACCCTGATTGTCCGGTTCGCCGAACATAGGGGGGCGCCCCCACATATTGAGCTCCCCAAGCCGGGTTCCCACGGCCAGGACCAGGTCGGCCTGCCCATTGGCGGCGATGCGTGACATGCAGGTCGGATGAAAAACGAGTTCATGATCATCGGCAACGATCCCGCGGGCGCGAATGGTCGCCGTGACCGGACATCCCAGATATTCGGCCAGAGCCTGGACCTCCGGCCCGGCCCCGGAACGTTCGGCGCCATTCCCGCAGTGAATATTGACCAGGTCCGCTTCAACCAGCATCTTGGCTGCCGAGTGAACATCGTCAGGATTGGCCGGCAGACCTTTGGTTAGCCGATATTTTTGCGGCACATAAATACTGACCGGCTCTTTTTCTTCTTTTTGGCTGATGATGTCTTCCGGAATTAAAAGATGGGTCGGACCGGGTCGGCCGGAGGTGGCCACCCGAAAGGCATGGCGCACCATGTCCGGAATACGGTGCCAGTGATCAACCTTGCCGTTCCATTTTACAGCCGGTCGGAAGATGTCGAGGTGATGGCTGACCTGCATGCCGCCTTGGTGCATATAGGCGTCGGCAATTTCACTGCGGCGGGTCGTGGTGATGGCGATCACCGGACTTCCCTCCGCCTGGGCACATAGAAGCCCTGAGATCAGGTTGGCGGCCCCGGGGCCGGCGCAAGCCATGACCACCGCCGGTTCACCGGTTATACGCGTATAGGCGTCACAGGCATGGGCGGCAGCGGCTTCATGACGGGGAACAATAAGTTTTATGCCGAGTTCATCTCCCAACCGTTCGATGGCCTCAATGACCATCATGTACGTTCCATCGGTGATGGCATGGATATGTCGGATACCCTCGGCATGCAGACACTTTAACAATAACTCTCCGCCGGTTATTTTAGCCCCGGTTGTTTCAGCCCCGGTTATTTCTGCCCCGATTATTTCAGACATGGTCTGCTCCTGTCGCTTCAGGTTTCGATGATATTAAAACGCAATCTATTTTTTCATCTTTTTATAGATTTTAGCCTGTTTCCAAACTGGCTGCTTAGACCTCCATCAACTGTCCGCCCGTAATATTGACCGCCTGGCCGGTAATGTAAGCGGATGCCGATGAAGAGAGAAAAGCCACTAAGTCGGCCACTTCCTCAACCGTGCCGAGCCGTCCCAATGGAATTTCACCACGCTTTATCGATTCACGTTCTTCCGGGGTGGCGTTTAGAAACTCGGCTTCCAGTTCAAAACGCCAGCGTGTAAAATCCGTCTTGATGACGCCCGGGCAGATGGCATTGACGCGAATACCGGCACCCGCCAATTCCAAGGCCATCACTTTCGTCATCATGAGGACGCCGGCCTTGGCCACAGCATAAGCACCATTGAAAAGCGGCGGTTTTTTGGCTGCCTGGGAAGCGCTGTTGATAATGCTGCCGCCTGTTTTGGGCATCAACGGAACCACAGCTTTGGAGACGCGATAAACGCCATGCAGATTGACATCGATGGTTTTCATCCAGGCTGTCTCATCATAGGTATGGACCGCATTGGGAACGCCGAAAACCGTTCCGGCGTTATTGCAAAGGATATCAATCCGGTTAAAGTTATCGGTTACCTTGGCGACCATTCGGTCGATGGAGGCGGCCCGGGTTACATCCAACTCAACGGCTAACGCTTTAATGCCGTAAGTAGTGGACAGCTCCGCTGCCAGGCGTGTCATCTTCTCTCCATCGCCTGATACCAGCGGGTCATCTGTTTTACCGGCGAGGTCGGCGATAATAACAGCGCTGCCGTCTGCCGCAAGCCGGTGGGCAATGGCATATCCGATTCCGGTCTCTTTCCCGGCACCGGTTATCAGTGCGGTCTTTCCTTTCAGGTCTGGATACATGGCGGGTTCCTGTTAGAATGCGTGGCTTTGATGGTTGGGTTCATAAAATAACTAACTGAAATAAATAATATACTATCGGTTGGTGGGTGGTTGACGAATAAACGCTACCCGATTATCAACCGAAGGTCAATACCTGCAAAATGAATGCTGAAATTTGGGTTGGGATTTCCTGCCTGCCGCCAACATTGAAGTGCCGGGGGTTAAATGATAAACTCCTTGCATCTATATTCACACAGGCTATTTTAGCCTTTGTTTGATCCATTTGTTTGATCCATGTATGCGACACATATGATGGGTACCGGCTTTAAATAAGGAGATAGTTTCATGGCTGATTTTAACTTTCGAGAAACGGCAGCGATACGTTACGAGCGTCCCGAAATTGATCGAGGCTATGCGGGCCAAACCCTGCAAATCGATCTGACCTCGGCAACCATCAACCTGGTGCCGGTAAGCGATGTAATGAAAGAAAAATTCATCGGTGGAAAAGGGTTTGACCTATGGCTTTTATGGCAGGCGGTGACCGAGACCACCCGCTGGAACGATCCGGAAAATGCCATCTGCATCGCTTCCGGGCCCATGGGGGGAACGCCTTCCTATCCCGGTTCGGGAAAGAGCATTGTGACCACCATCTCACCCCTTACCCATATGCCGGTGGACTCCAACGTGGGAGGGTATTTCGGACCGTATCTGAAATTTTCCGGTTTTGACGCCCTTCGAATGACGGGTAAAACAGATAAAAAAACGATCGTTTTCATTGATGGGATTGAAGGCAAGATCCAATTGTTGGCCGCCGATAATCTCCCGGACGATGCCTATTCGATCGCCATGGAAATGACCGACCATTTCGGTCAGGGAAAGCCGGCTAATATATCCGTTGTATGCACTGGGCCCGGCGCCCGGCATACGTTGTTCGGTTGCCTCAATTTTTCATGGTACGATACCAAACGGAAACGGGCCCGCTACAAGCAGGCCGGCCGTGGCGGGATCGGCACGGTCTTTGCCGATAAGGGCATTGTGGCCGTTGTCGCACGCTGGGGCAAGGTCCCGATGGATGTGAATCACCCGGCCGACCCGGAAGCTGCCAAGGCGGTGGGTAAAAGCTATTCCAAGGAGATCGTTGCGCTGGATCCGAAGCAAAACGAAATGGCTCGAATCGGCACTACCCACCTGGTGCCCATCATGAACGATCATGATTGTCTGCCGGTGAACAACTTCCGCTACGGGCGTCATCCCCAGTCGGAGCTTATTGGCCGGGATGTTTATCAACACCTGTTTGATCCCGGCTTTGACGGATGTTGGAAAGGGTGCACGGTTGGGTGCTCGCATGGGGTGAAAGATTTCGTGCCCGCTAACCGGGCCGTATAAGGGTCAACCGGTATTTGTTGACGGACCCGAGTACGAAACCATTGCCGGGTGCGGGTCAAACCTGGGAATTTTCGACCCCTTCACCATTCTGGAGATCAATTTTTATTGCGATAATTACGGACTGGATACCATCAGCGTCGGTACAGGAATCGCCTTTGTGATGGAATGCTATGAAATGGGGCTTATCAATGACACCCATACCGGCGGTCTGGCCCTTCCTTTCGGGCAGCGGGCCAATGCGATGGAACTGTTGCACCAGATGGGCCGGGGCGAGGGGTTCGGTAAAATTGCCGGCCAGGGCATTCGGCGTATGAAACAGATCTTTGCCGAAGAATATGGGGCCGACCCCAACATTTTACAAGATATCGGCATGGAGTCCAAAGGGTTGGAATTTTCAGAATACATGACCAAGGAGTCCCTGGCCCAGCAAGGTGGGTATGGCCTGGCGTTAAAAGGGCCCCAGCATGATGAAGCCTGGCTGATTTTTCTCGACATGGTCCACAACTTCATGCCGACCTTTGAGCAAAAGGCCGAAAATCTGCACTGGTTTCCCATGTGGCGTACCTGGTTTAGCCTGTGCGGGCTGTGCAAGTTGCCCTGGAACGATGTTGTGCCCGAAGATAACAAGGAGACTGCAGAACCGGCCAAGGTAATGAAACATGTGAATTGGTATGCCCAATATTTCAGCGCAGTGACGGGACGGGTCAGCAAGCCTGAAGACCTGATCGCTATGAGTGAAGCGGTCTATAATTTTCAACGCGTTTTTAATTTGAGAATGGGTTTCGGTCGCCGGGAGCATGATGTACTGCCTTACCGGGCCATGGGGCCGGTTACTGCTGATGAATATGAATCTCGCCAAGAACGTTACGATACCCAGCTCAAAGAGATCCATAACGTTGATATATCGGAAATGAAGACCAGCGAAAAAATAGCGGTTTTACGGAAAATACGAGAAGAAGATTACGATAACTTAAAAGGCGTGGTTTACAAACGACGGGGATGGAACGAAGATGGGATCCCCACGCTGGCTACCGTTAAACGCCTGGGCATCGACTTTCCCGAAGTGGTCGAGACCTTAAAAGCCAAAGGGGTTACCGTGTGATCCGCGTGGACGATAAATCCGTGCCGTGGCAGGAGGGTATGACCGTCACCAGGCTGATTGAAGCCATGGGGGAAACCTACGAGTATCCGGCGGTACGGGTCAACAACAAGATCATTTCCCGGCCCCAGTTCGATCAAACCCTGGTGCCGGATGGGGCTCGGGTCTTTTTAATTCCTTTGGTGGCCGGGGGGTGACCGGACTTCAACGACCGGGCTTAAACGACCGGATGGACCATGCACACAAAAATTTATTGTCCCTGGAGGGGCAGATTGTCGATCATTAATCTTCCACGATCCTTCTAATGGGCAAGGCCATGGCCTTGGGGTATAAGCTTTCCACCGTAGGTGGGGTAGATCGGTAAAACCCAACACCTAAAACGTAGCCTTTGTGGCGGATAAGGACATGTCCATTGCCCGTACAGTGGCTCTCCTGCCGTTGGATTAGCGCGATCGTTTGGCGAGAGAGATAAGCGTCCAGCTGGTCCGGCCAAACGTCGATGATATTTTGGCTGGCATGACTGCCGAAAACCATGGCCCCGGCGGTTGTTAGTTTATAAAAGCGACCGCTGATATGCATTAAGGGCAGGCCCATGGATGGGATCGGTTTATGAGGCGGGGCATATTCCCCGGCCACTACGTAGATATCGCGATCTTTTTTATTCAACAAATGAAGATGTTCAAAAACCTGGGGCGGTATACCTAAACGGGTGTTCAAATATTGTAGGTATTGTTCCGGGTTTACAATGGGCTTTTGGGTCGTTTTCGGCCATCTTTGGCCTGATTGGCCACGATTCGGTGCGGTGTGGTCGTTGCCACCGGTTTTTTCTAAATGAGCGATGAAAAATCCATCGGTGCTGTTGTGGTGCGGCCAGATCCGCACACAATGGTGCATTTCGGGGAAAAAGTTCGACCCGCCCAGGTCGTTATGCCGGGGGCGGTATGAAGACCCGGCAATCGTACGGGTAGCACCCGAAGCTGTTTTGTCCAATCGTTTAAGGTGGCCTGGATCACGGCTTCATTTTCCTCAGGGGCCAGCGTGCAGGTGCTGTAAACGATTCGGCCGCCAGGCCGGCATAGCTTTACGGCTCGCTGTAGAAGGGCGGCCTGCTTGCGGGCAAGCTTTTCCCGAGGGGTTGTGTGATTGGACAATACCTTCGGATTCTTTTGAAAGGTCCCCTCACAACTACAGGGTGCATCGACCAGCACGTGATCAAATGGCCCGGCGGCCTGGGGATAGTGGGTGCCGTCCTGGCAAGTGGTGCTGACATTCACCAACCCCAGTCGATCAATCATCATGCGGACCGCTTGAAGCCGTCGATAATCCGGATCATTGGCGATCACCGTACCGGTATTTTGCATGAGCATGGCCAATTGGGCGGTTTTATTGCCCGGCGCAGCACAAAGATCGAGAACCCGCTCTCCCGGCCGGGGGGATAGAATATGGGCCGGTAGCATGGCGCTGGCCTCCTGAATGTTAAACAGGCCTGCCCGATAGGTCCAGTGGCGTCCTAACCCAGTGCCATCCGTTGACAAGCGTAGTCCCTCGGACATCCAAGCCAGTGGCTCGATATCAAAACCGTCAGCTGCAAGCAGGCCGGCCAGTTGGTTCGGTTCAATGCGCAACCGGTTGACGATAATCGACCGTCGGCCAGGGGTACGCAATGCGTTTTCAAAAGCCGAGACGTCGTCAATAATTTCCTGATAACGATTGAAAATAAAAGAATGGGTCATGAATAACTATTTAATAACTAAGGGGTATTTGTGAAGTGTCGATTTTGACCGATCTCTTTTTTAAGCAAACAGCAGGCAACCTGATACAATGGCTTGCCATCCGGTCCATAGGTCAGATTTCCCGGCTGGACAAGTTTGTTCATCACGCATCCTTCGGGAATATCCAGACAAAACAGGTCATTTTCATTGATGGGCGGCCTGTTGCCCAGTCGGTTATTTTCAAACATCAGCGCATGAATGGGATAATCTTCGCACAAGGGGCAGCGGTAAACCCGTCCGTTGGGGAAAATGAAATAATTATCAGCCACATTACCGGCGCATTCAAATGCCTCTCCCGGATCTAAGAATACTTTGGGATAGGTAACGGTGATGCCGTGTGCGGCAACTTTTTCGGCGACCTTGGGGACGATGGTTTGCCACTCGGCCTGTGAAACCTGTCCCATTTCCAATACATCTTGATGCGATTGGCCGCGAATGCCGATCACCTGAATGAAAAAACGTTGGACACCCAAAGTCAGCAGCAATGGGACCATGCGGTCCAGATCGGAGAGGTTGGCCTGGCTTACGGTAAATATGAGGCTGACGGCAAACCCATGGGCCACGGCTTGACGAATCCCCCGGGTACAGGCGGTAAATGAACCCTTCCCGCGAATCGGGTCGTTGGTTTCGGCCGTGGCGCCATCCAGACTAAAGGAGATAAAATCCACCTCGTCAGGGGTCACTTTTGACAGAAAGTCATTAAACAAATACCCGTTGGTGTCGACCGTGACTGAAGCGCAGCCCCGGTAGCGGGCATGGCGAATCGCCTCGGCGAGATCCGGGTGAAGGGTGGGCTCACCGCCTAAAAAGATGACATTGACGGGGCGTTTATTCGGTAGAAAGGCGTCCAGCCAAGAGCGGATAGAGGCGATTTCGAGGGTGTCCTTGCCGTGCTGTTCGGGATTGATATAGCAGTGCCGGCACTTGAGATTGCAACGGGTCAAAATATGAAAAAAAACATTGACGGCATTTTTTGAAAACGCCACCGTTTTCTTTACAAGCGTCAACGCCTACCGCCTTCCCATGCAGAATTTCGAGAGGTCTTCGTCAAAATCGACCGGGTAACACCCATCAAAACAGGCTTTGCAAAACGTTTTTTGAGGGTCCTGCATTTCCGTGGATTCAAGCAGGCCATCAAGGCTCAGGTAGTAGAGGGAGTCGAGCCCCAGGTATTCAGCGAGCGCCTCAACAGACATTTTGCTGGCAATCAACTCCCCACGGGTGGAAAAATCAATGCCGTAATGGCATGGAAAACGATGGGGGGGACCACTCACCCGCATATGGATCTTTTTTACACCCAGCGCACGTAATGCCTTTACGCGCGTTTTTACGGTGGTGCCCCGAATAATAGAATCCTCAATAATAATAATCTCTTTGCCTTTAAGCAGGCTTTTAACCGGATTGAGCTTAATCCGTACAGCGAAGTCGCGCATGGTCTGGGTCGGCTGGATAAAGGTACGGCCCACGTAGTGGTTGCGTATCATGGCCATCTCAAAGGGAATACCTGCGGTTTCGGCATATCCCAAGGCGGCATACGTCCCTGAATCGGGAAAAGGCATCACCAGGTCGGCATCCACCGGCGCTTCGTGGGCCAGGCGGCGGCCATGGGCTTTACGGATCTGATAGACGTTTTTTCCAAAAAAGGTACTATCCGGGCGGGCAAAATAGATAAACTCAAAAATGCAAAAGGCGCGTTCCGGCGCCTCTATTGTCTGGATACTGCGCACACCGTTTTTTCCGATAATAACGATCTCTCCGGGATCCAGCTCCCGCACCAGCTCGGCCTCAACCAGATCCAAGGCACATGTCTCCGACGCCAGGACATAGCTACCGTTTAATTTACCCAGACAAAGCGGTCGGAAACTGAGTGGGTCCTTGATGCCGACGATTTCCCCCTCGCTGGTGAGCATCACCATGGAAAAAGCCCCTTTTAAACGTTTGACTGTTGTAATCAGCGCTTCTTCAAACCCAAGGTGGATGCTTTTGACAAACAGGTGAAGAAAAACCTCGCTGTCGATGGTGGTTTGAAAGATTGATCCGGCTTCTTCCAACTCCTGTTTCAGGTGGTGGGCGTTGACCAGATTGCCGTTATGGGCAACGGCGTAGGAGCGTTTGCGGTGATGGACGACAAACGGCTGGGCATTGAGCAGGACAGAAGACCCGGTCGTGGAGTAGCGGACATGCCCGACGGCGCTTGACCCCTTTAACCGGTCCAACTGGGTATCATCAAAAACATCGTGGACCAATCCCATACCCATATGGCCGACAACCTGCTCATTCTGGACGGTCGCGATCCCGGCACTTTCCTGTCCCCGGTGTTGAAGGGCGTAAAGACCGAAATAGGCCATGCGGGCGGCCTCGGCATGGTCATAGATACCAAACAGACCGCAGGCATCCCTGGGTCGTTCAGTGCCGGTCTTAAGCGAATGTTCCATCGGCAGCTCATCCGATGGGTTAATGCCGTGGGGTGTCGTCTCTATCGGGTTGATATCTATCCCGTCCTTTTCCATGGTTGCCTTTCTCCCATAGGTTCTTTCGCCTTAGATGGTTTTTTACGAGTCCATCATAAATTAGGTATTTATACCATGTTTATACGACACGTTTACACTATGGGATCATTTGCAACCAGATCCCATATGCCGCAAGGGCAAACAGCCGCACAAAATCCGCACCCGATGCATCGGTCGGCATCAACGCGATATTCAAAATCGTTGATCTCGTCTTCAAAACGGCCGATGGCTGCCTGGGGGCACAGGGAAATACAGATCTCACAATCACGGCAGGTGCCGCAGGAAGAACACTGGGCACCACATTCATCTGCATCGGCATATTCGGTGATGCGAGGATCGAAGTATTCCAAGGTCATTCGGCTCGTATCGATCACCTGACGCAGGGTTCCCGCCGGCCGTCGGCCTGCGGCGATATCATTGATGGCCTCGGCCGTGCGTCGACCGGCCCCGATGGCATCGGTCAACAGGCCGGGTTTGACCACATCTCCGATGGCAAACACATCGGGGGCGCTGGTGCGGCCGTATTCATTGGTTACCACGAATCCGGATTGGGTTTGAATATCGTCGGGAACAAAACCGATATCCGGCGCATCACCGATGGAAATAAACACCGTATCCGCCGGAATGACTTCTCCCGAAGCCAAAACCACACCGTCCGAAGTGATCTCCTTTGTAAAGCAGGGCCATTGAAAGGTGGCTCCCGCTTTTTCAGCTTCGGCCCGCTCTTTACCAAAAGAGGCGGGTTCTTGAATATCGATCAAGGTGATAGTCTTGGCACCCAGCCGGTGCGCCACGGAGGCCACGTCACACCCGACATTCCCGGCTCCGATAATGACAACACGTTTGCCCACGGCGGCCATGCCGGTTTTGGCCCTGGAGAGAAAATCCAGCGCCGGTGTTAAGCGTTCATTGCCCGGAATGGGAAGCGTGCGGGGATTCGTAGCGCCGACGGCAATAACGGTAAAATCGAATTCAGACCGGATTTGGGCAAATGTGTTCGTATCAATATCGCGCGCCATCTGGGTGTGGTTGATCACCTCGCGGATGCGCGCCAGTTCTTTATCAACGATCTCTTCAGGGATTCTTGAATTTGGAATGGCGCCTGTGATTTTGCCGCCCAGTTGGGGGGCGTTGTCATATACGACGACATCATGGCCTTTTAATCGAAGTTGCCAGGCCAATGAAATGCCTGCCGGGCCACCGCCGATCACACCGACGCGGGTATCCCCAAGGGGCGGAATCGTCGGGGTACCGGCATTGATGCTGGCTTTTCCCAGAAGAGAGACGTCCACCGGTTCAAGCAAGGCGGTTTGTTTGGTGCACGCCGCCATGCACGGATTGGGACACAAATAACCGCAGACGCTGGCTGGAAAAGGCGTGTAGGCTAGCGCCAGATCGACAGCTTCGTCCACCTTGCCTTCCCGTATCAATCGCCATCTTTCCTGGACAGGAATGCCCGAAGGGCATGTGGACTCGCAAGGGGCGGCGTAACGCCGATTTTCCCATACCGGTACATAGCGTCGAAGATCGCCCGTGGGTACGAGGGGAATCGGGCTGCGGTCTATATCCGTCAGATCGCCCACCAGGCCGCCGTCACCCAGCTCCTGATACCAGACATGGCGTTTGAAATCGGTCATTGAACGCAGGCCTCGCCCTTTTTTTTCCATGGGGCTAAGGGATTGGATCAACTGCCATTGGTCACGTTCGGCCAAGGTGGCCAATAATTCGCCTCGGCCGACGGCGTCGAGGAATGTTTTTAAATTTTCACAAAGCCAGGTGTAGGCATCATCCTCGATGGGGACGCGTTTTGCATCGACCTGGCTGAAGCCGTCATGGCGGCCTCGAAAAAATACCTGCCCGCCAACCATGCCGACGAGAGGACGATGGCCGAGGATATTATCGGAATTCTGGGCTTCATGGCCACAGATCACCGCCACGCCGCCAGCCATAAACTCCCCGAAGTAATCGCCGACGCCGCCCAGGACCCATAGCTCCGGTGGATCGAAACGGGGGTTGTGTTTGGTCATGGTCATGCCGCGGGAACCGATATTGCCTTCGATATATATTTTCCCTTGCGCCATGCCATTGGCAACACCGTTGCCCGCATGACCGTGAATCGTGATGCGGGCACCGGCATTCAACCACCCCACATCGTCGGATGCCGGTCCGAAGACCTCCACGGCCGTGTTGGGAAAGCCCATCGCTCCCACACGTTGGCCGGGATGCCCCGTGACGCGAATATCAACCGAATCGTCGCCGGCTTTAAACAGTCGGCCGCCGATTCCGTGTTGTCCATAGGCCTCGATATTTAAGCGGCGGTAGCCCTCGGCCACGGCGGCTTGGATGCGTTCCTCCAGCACCCGGGTCTCAATTCGATTGTCATTTTCCCTTCCGGAAAGACTGATTGATCGTTTATCAGACATTTTATTACTCCGAACCTATACCACGTACCGAATTTGAAGCCGTTCGGCAGCGTCATGATCGTCGATGCCGATAGCGTCGGACATGCCGATAGGCAATGTCGTGGAGCGACCCAGAGGCGCAACAATCTTTTTTAATTCCGTGTCAAAACTTAAAAACAGGTCGACGACCCGCTGGGCGACATCGTCAACGTCAAGCCGCCGGTAGAGGCGGGGATCCTGGGAGGTAATGCCCTTGGGGCACAGTCCCAGATTACAAATATTACAACGATCATTTTCCGATCCGATACAGCCGGCAGCGGCCTGCATCACATATTTACCGATTTGCACGCCGCTGGCCCCAAGCATAATTAAGGCCGCGGCGTTGGCGGCCAAATTGCCGGATTTTCCGATGCCGCCACCGGCAAAAAGGGGGATTTCGTTCTGTTTTCCCACCTTCACCAGGGTTTGATAGGCATCGCGAATGTTGCTGGCAATGGGGTGGCCCATGTGGTTCATGGATACATTGTAGGCAGCACCGGTACCGCCATCCTCGCCGTCAATGGCCAATCCGGCCGCATAGGGATTCCGAGTGAGGTTGTTTAAGACCGCCATGGCGGTGGATGTGGCCGATATTTTGGGATAAACCGGCACCCTGAACCCGGTTGCCATGTACATGGACTGGATCATTTTGGCCACCGACTCCTCAATGGAGTATTGCGTTTGGTGGGTCGGTGGACTGGGGAGACTGATCCCCTGGGGCACACCGCGAATGGCGGCAATAAGCTGGTTGACCTTGTGCCACATAAGGAGCCCCCCGTCACCGGGTTTGGCCCCCTGGCCATATTTGATTTCAATGGCGCACGGGTCTTCCTTCATATGGGGCAGGGCGTGAATAATTTCATCCCATCCGAAATAGCCGCTGGCGATTTGTAAAATAACATATTTTAAGAAACGGGACCGCAAAAGGCGCGGTGGGCACCCGCCTTCACCGGTGCAAACACGCACCGGCATGTTGAGTTCCTCATTGAGGTAGGCAACCCCCAGTTGAAGGCCTTCCCACATGTTGGGTGACAGCGCGCCGAAAGACATCCCACCGATGATCAGGGGGTAAATTTCCCGCACCGGAGGAATCCACCCATTTTCCCGAAGAAAGGCCAGGTTTGTTTCCGGGGGCAGCACCCGCCCCAGCAAAGTTCGAAGTTCAAACTCATGGCGCCCTGCATCCAGGGCCGGGTCCGTCAGCATGGAAATTCGAATGAATTTGATGCGATCCAGAAAGCTTCCCGGGTCATTACGTCGACCGCCGCGGCGTCGGGGTTGACCACCGCGATTGATATGAAACCGTAATTTGTCGGCCTCGTCTCCGTGCATGGGTATAATGGCATCATTGGGACAGACCATTTGGCAGGAGGCGCACCCCACACAGGCGTAGGCTGGGTCGGTTTTTTGGCGAATCCCATAGTAGACGGTATGCTCATCGGAAATATTGGTTTCCGTATTTAATGCGGCGGTGATGTTTCGCTTGCGAAAAACGGCCGGCTCAATGGCTTGAACCGGACATACCGCCGTGCATTGACCACACAGCGTGCATTTTTCCTTACTCCAGACAATTTGCCAGGGCAGGTCTTTAACGCTTAGTGTAGAAGGGGTAATTTTTCGGTTTGACGGCATAATTGTATCTCCCGGCGATCAGGTCCAATGAACACCGTATCCAGATGCATGGGTTGAAAATCACGAGATTTATCCCGATCCGGGATAGCGGCATCCAGACCGCAAATCTCCGATGAAAATGCGAATAGGCCCGGTCGACCGCCGACGACACCCGGGCGAAGTTTTTTCCGGTCCTGAACCATGAACACGGAATGGTCGGTCAGACAACCGATAACGCAATTGGGGCCATCGATGATGAGTGGGCGACAGGTTTGCTTCAGGTGGCCCAGAAACTCGGCATCGGGATGATGATTCAAATCTTCATCTTTTAATGGTGTGATGACATGTTTATAGGACTCGATACCCAGCCCGAGGGTTTTCATGGTGTAGTGCAAAATGTGGGTGAACACTTCCGAGTCCGATTGGTAACCGGTGTACCCTGGAAAGTCGCGTGACAGCAAATAATCCTTAATGGGGATAAAAGCAGTGTTTTCGCCATTGGTCATGGTAGCGAAACCCTGCAAAAAAAACGGGTGGCAGGCGTACAGGTTAATGGCATAATTGGTGTTTTGGCGACCCTGGGCCATGATGACGCGTGCTTTTAGCTCGTTTCGGTCCAGGTTGAGATATTCGGCCACGCGCATGGGATCCCCGATTTCCTTAATCATGATCACATCCGGCCAGAAAGAAAAAACGATCATATCGTCTTTTTCCTGTCCCATCCGGCGTAGGGTCAGGCGGATATCTAATAGGCGATCATATAGGGTCTCTTGGGAATAATTTTCCCACTCTTCCGGATATTCATAGGCCCGGACCAGATAAAAATCCCTTTTGGGGACGCCCGGTGGCGCGGTTTTAGGGACCTTAATGGATATCTTATACTTGGTCATGAACCCGAGTTCCATCATATACATATCCAGCCTTTTGAGGCCGCTATCGGTAAAAATGCCCGACAGAATCGGGGCATCTTTAATCTCCTCAAAAGGGCCACCCAAATCTCGTAAAAAGAGTCCCACACCGGATCCATCGTGACCTTCCCGCATAATATCCAGGGCGTTCACGGCGACCATCGGCGAAATGGGGTCCTCGCTCGTAATGGCGAACAGACGGCACATGTTATTATCCTCGTTTCAAAATTTATGGGTCTGATCCACTGGGTCTAAACCACAAGGGGTCGACGCTTTTTTAAATCGCTCCCGAAAAACCAAGCGTCATCAGCGGCGGTGTCATTTCAATCTGAAATGATGTGATCGTCACTTTCCGTATCGTGTGGGGAGAAATCCAAAAATAAAGAGAGCGCGCACCCTATCAGATTTTACTTCATTGGTAAATAGTCGTGTCTGCCGCTGGGAATTACAAGACAAATGGCGGTATTTAGAATGGGCACTCTTCGGCGTAAAAGCTGATGATTATCTGTCTGCAGAATCCGTCGGACGAATGATGTCATCTTCCTGAAGATAAGGACCGGTCCTTATTTCAATCACTTCAAGAAGATTCGGGCCGGGGTTTTCCAGCTGGTGATAGATACCGGGAGGGATAAAAATTGACTCATTTTCCTCGAGGGTGACGGTTTCCTCGCCCTTCATCACCTGGGCCCGGCCGCGGACAACGACCCAATGCTCGGCCCGGTGTTGGTGTTTTTGATAGGATACATGGGCGCCGGCATTAAGTGCGATACGTCTTACCTGGTATTGATCTCCTTCGGTAACTGCTTCGGCAGAGCCCCACAAATGATAGGTGCGACGATGGGTACGGGTTTCCCGGCGATGGCCGGCTTTTAGTTGGGTGACAATTTTTTTTACTTCTTGGGCGCGGTCACGCGGCGCAACGAAGACAGCATCGGATGTTTCCACCACGACCAGCCGATTCAGGCCGACTGCGGCCAATAACCGGTGGGAGGCCCGCAAATAACTCTCCTTGACATCGTGGACGACGATATCACCGGAAATCAGGTTGCCATCGGTATCTTTTTTCGCCTCCTGCCATAAGGAACGCCAGGACCCCAGATCGTTCCATCCCGCATCCAAAGGAATCATAGCCCCTTTTTGGGTATGTTCCATCACGGCATAATCGATGGAATTGCCGGGACAGGCGGCAAAGGCTTCGCTATCCAGCCGAAAGAAATCAAGGTCGCGGCGGCCTTTCATGTGCGCCTGACGACAAGCGGTGGTGATTTTCGGTGAAAAACGATCCATCTCCGCCAGGATCATGTCCGCCGTAAACATGAACATCCCGCTATTCCAGCAATAATCTCCCGATTCCACATAGTGTGTTGCGGTCTCTAAATCAGGTTTTTCTACGAATCCGGCGATTCGATAGGCGCCATTTTCGGCTTGACCCGAAGCGGTGTTCATGGGTTGCCCTTTACGGATATAGCCATATCCGGTTTCCGGAGATGAGGGGACAATGCCAAATGTGACCAGGTGGCCCTTCCGGGCAAGACGGGTAGCATTGGCAAGGGCGGCATGAAAGGCCTTGACATCACGGATATGGTGATCGGCCGGCAGAACGAGAAGGATGGGATTTTCCCATCTGTTTTGAGCGGTTAAAGCGGCGATGGCCACAGCCGGTGCTGTATTTCGGCCCACGGGTTCTAAAATGATGTCGGCGGGGGGACGATGGATGCGGTTAAGCTGTTCCGCCACAATGAAGCGATGGTTTTCATTGCATAAAACGATGGGAGGTGCCAGGGATTCAAGCCCATCCAATCGGTTAACCGTATTTTGTAAAAGCGTCTGCTCATCGACCAGCGGCAGAAATTGTTTGGGGTGCTGTTGACGTGACAGCGGCCAGAGTCGTGTACCGGAACCACCGCAAAGAATAACTGGAACAATCATTCATTCGCCTCCATGTCCGAACCTTTTCGCTTCACGATGAACCAGGGGTTCAGCAGATTTTCCTTATTATATCTTAAAGGTGTTTTATATTTGGCATCCAACACGACTCCGCCGGCGTACTCAACCACTGCCTGACCGGCCGCCGTGTCCCATTCCATGGTCGGCCCGTAACGCGGATACATGTCGGCCCGGCCTTCGGCAACCAGGCAGAACTTCAACGAGCTGCCGGCCGAAATCAAATCTATTTGGCCATGTTGTTGCGTCATCGTTTCCATAAAGGCCTTGAATTCCTCAGACACATGTGACCGGCTGCCGATAACGGTCAATGGGCCGGAAACCTTTGTAAGAGGCAGCGGTTGGGCCGCTTTCATGATACCGGCTTGGGAGATTGGCTCCGACAGCTTGGCAGCCGACATGACCCTCCAGGAACCGATACCGTCGGCACCAAAATAGAGGGTATCTTTAACCGGCACGTAAATGATCCCCAACCGTGGTGATCCCTTTTTTACCAAGGCTATATTTACGGTAAATTCGCCGTTTTTTTTGATAAATTCCTTGGTGCCGTCCAAAGGGTCCACCAGCCAAAAGGTATCCCATTTTGCCCGTTCAGTAAAAGGAATATCGCGACCCTCCTCACTTAAAATCGGGACATCAAGCGGTGTGGCTTTGAGGTGTCGGGTCAGGATGTCATGGCTGGCCCGGTCTGCAGCCGTCAGTGGGGATTTGTCGGTTTTGTATTCAACTTCGATCTCTTTTTTATAGATATCAAGAATGGCCCGACCGGCATCCAGGGCGGCGGCGATGGTCAGCGCTAATAATTCGGATAGTTGGTGGCTGATGGCTGATGGCTGGTTGCTCATTTAATATACCCCGTTCGCTCAAGTCGCAGCAGAATTTCCTGGGCGGCTTCATCGGGCGTCAGGTCAGTGGTGTCGATGACCACTTCGGGTTGCGGGGGCGGCTCATAGGGGTCATCGATCCCGGTAAATCCTTTGATCAACCCTGCCCGGGCTTTGGCATAAAGTCCTTTGCGATCACGGCCTTCACAAACATCCAGCGGTGTACTGACATGTACTTCAATAAATCCGCCGTGCTCTTCGATGGTTCCCCGGATCCGGGCCCGGGTCCCGGCGTAAGGGGCGATGGGCGCACAAATGGCGATGCCACGATTTTTGGTGATTTCACTGGCCACATAGCCGATGCGACGGACGTTGATGTCCCGATGTTCTTTTGAAAAACCCAATTCGCTGGATAAATTGAGACGAACGATATCGCCATCGAGCAGTGTGACCGGCCGTCCGCCCATTTCCAGGAAACGGGCGTATAGCACTTTGGCGACGGTGGATTTGCCGGCCCCTGACAATCCCGTGCAGAAGACGGTAAATCCCTGCCGGTGGCGCGGGGGGTAACCTTTCCGAAGTTCTTCGATAACCTCGGGGAACGTATACCATCCCGGCACGCGTTTTCCCCGGCGCAAGATGCTGTGAAACTCGTCGTCGGAAAGGCTTTGGGTGGTGTGGGCCGACTTGATATCATTTGCGGGCAGATATTCATCTTCATCGATATCGTAGACCATTTCGTCAAAGGTTATGATCCCGATGCCCAGCTCTTTTGAAAAGGAGGCCACGAGCTTAGCGGCTGCATTGGACGGGTAAAAAGGGTCGCCATTGCGATCCAATCCCGGGCCGGCATGGTTGCGACCCACGATAAAATGGGTGCAGCCGTAATTTTTGCGAATAATGGCGTGGAGCAATGCTTCGCGCGGACCGGCCATGCGCATCGTCAACGGCAATAGGCTTAACAACATCATGTTAGGCGGGTAGTGTTGAGAGGCCGCCAAGTAACATCGAATGCGCGTATAGGTGTCAATATCACCCGGTTTTACCCGTTGGACCACCGGCTGCAAAAGCAGATTGGCGCCAACGGCGTCCATGGCCCGGATGGTCATCTCAAATTGGGCGCGGTGAAGAGGGTTGCGGGTTTGAAAACCGACAATTTTCCGCCATCCCAGCTTGCGGTAGAGGCGTTTCATCTCAACCGGCGTATGTCGGTGGCGTCGAAAAGCAAAATGAAGTGGGGCCTGAATGCCCTCAATGGTACCCCCGATATAATATCCGCCGGTCCGGGAATATAGAAAATCGACGCCCGGGTGGGTTGTATCCGTAGTGCCGAAAATCTGTTTTGCTTCCCTCTCCTTATCCGCTTGCCAGATATCCTCGATGTGCAAAATCGCCAGCATGAAACCCTCGGCATCCAAAAGCGCTAGCGATTGTCCGGTTTCAAGGGTTTTGGCCTCGGCCTCAGAGATGTCAAGACAGATCGGTAGTGGCCAGAGCGTGCCGTCTTGAAGTCGCATGCGGTCCAGAATCGACTCATAATCCGATTGGTTCATGAATCCCTTTAAGGGGGAAAAGGCCCCGTTCATTAACAATTCAAGATCGGAAAGTTGTCTGGCCGTCAGGGTGATGCCGTGTAGTTTCAAAGATAATTTTTTTAGCACTGCGGCGCGGTCGGCATCGACGATTAAATTGACCAGGCTACCACCGTGTGGAATTGCTGAAAGTGGATTCATCTGTCACCTATATATTTATTGCAGGTCATTTTGTTTTGTTATAGCGCATCCGCTGAATAATCGTAATCGCTCCTAAAGTCAAATCTGGTGACGTTTGGGTAAGCTGGAAATCTTTACAAATTTAACTATCTATGTCATATCGGTGGCCATAATCACCTTGAAAAAAGGCTTTTGTTTCTATTCGGCTAAGGAGATATGCTTCAGGAACTCGCCATTCGTAATTTTGCCATTATCGACGACCTGAATATTCGGTTCAAGGGTGGGTTGACGATTTTGAGCGGGGAGACCGGCGCGGGGAAATCTATTGTTATCCAGGCGGTTAATCTTTTGCTGGGGAGCCGGGCTTCGGCTCGAATGATTCGAACCGGGGCGGAATTTGCTGAGCTTGAAGCCGTTTTTGAGGTGGCGGAAAATAGCCCTGTGGCAGGCGCCATGCGCGACCATGGGTATGTTGCAGATGAGGGACTGCTGATTCGTCGGGTAATCGCCAGAAACGACCGGCATCGTATCTATATCAACGGTGGTCTGGCGACGGTGGGCATATTAAACAACATTGTCGAACACCTGGCCAGCATCTCGGGGCAGCATGCCCACCAGATTTTGTTGAAGACCGAACAGCACCTCGCCATCCTTGATCAGTATGCCGGCTTGAATTCACTAAAATCCGAAGTCAGGGAGGCATTTCGAGATATTCAGCCGATGATTGAGGAATTGGAGCGGCTCATCTCCATTCGGGACGGCCGCTCGGAACACATTCGGCTTCTGGCGTTTCAAAGAGATGAGATCGCAAACGCCGGTATAACTCCCGGCGAGGACGAAAAACTTGAACACCAGCGACAACGATTAAAGAACGCTGAAACCCTCCAACAAGCCGCATTCAGCTGTATCGAACTGCTGTACGCCATGGACGGGGCGGCCGTGGAACGGTTGACCCAAGCGGAACGATCCCTGGAAAAAGCGCGTCGAATCGATCCGCAACTGGATCGTTTTGCGCAAAAAATCGCCGAGACCGGGCTGATGGTTGAAGATCTGTCCGAAACCCTGCGGTCATATCTGGCGACTGTAAATGTGGATGAAATCGCTCTTGAAGATGTGGAAGGACGCATCGATACGCTTATAAAATTAAAACACAAATATGGGGGCAGCCTCGAAGCGGTGCTGGCGCATTTGAAAACCGCCGAAATTGAATTGGCCAAGGTAGAGAACATCACCGAAACCATTGCAGCAATGGAAAAGAATATCGACCGGCAACACCGGCAGCTGGCTACGTTATGCCGGGCTTTGTCTAAAAAACGGGTCAAAGCGGCCCGAAAGCTGGCCCGGGAAGTGGAATCGCAGCTGGTATCATTGCACATGGACAATACCCGTTTTCAAGTGGAATTGACCGGGCTGCCGGTATCTTCGAAAACCCCATCCTATCTGGCGGTTGATGGTTGCATCGTCACCGAAAACGGCATCGATGAGGCCATGTTTATGATCGCACCGAATATCGGCGAAGCGTTAAAACCCTTGGCTGATATTGCCTCCGGGGGTGAATTGTCGCGACTGGTTCTGGCCTTAAAAGTCATATTGGCGGAAAATGATGCCGTAGGAACAGTGGTGTTCGATGAAGTGGATGCCGGGATTGGCGGTGGCACGGCTGAAATGGTGGGAAGAAAATTGACCGATCTGGCCAAAAGCCACCAGGTGATATGTATTACCCACCTTTCCCAGATTGCCCGATTCGGAGATCATCATTTTCGAATAGACAAGACGGTGGTCGATGGTCGAACCGTAACCGGCATTGAACCCATCAACCATAAGCAGCGGGTTCAGGAGCTGGCCCGAATGCTGGGCGGAGAAAAAATTACCCGCAAAACCATTGATCATGCCAGGGAGTTGCTGAAGAATGGTTGATTTTATACGTTTAACTTCTTAAGATGGTCCTAATTATAAAAATATCAAAACGAATGAGGAGCATTCGATGCCGATATACGAATTCAAATGCAATAAATGTGAAGAATTTTTTGAGACCCTGATCCTGGGGGGCAGCAAAGATGAGGATGTAAAATGTCCCAAATGTGCTTCAGTCTCCTTTGAACGGGTGCTTAGTTCGACAAATTATGCCATGGACACGGGGGGCGGTGCGTCGGCCGCTGGGGCGAGTCAGACAACGCGCACCTGCAGCAGTGGGAATTGTACCACCTATGATATTCCCGGTCATACACAATAGGCCCTGAAAATAAAGTATCGTTGGAAATTATTCAATGGCGGCGCGCAAACCGTTTTTTTACCTATTGTAGCTTGTTATGTCTTTTTTGCCAAAATTATGACACCAGCCACTTGTGGGGTATGGTCGGTAGGTATCTCCCGAAGCGCTTCCGATATCATGTTGTTCCTGCATGCCGATGGCTGTCATAACATCAATTGCGTCAGCCCCTCCCATGTGATTCCACAGATCCTCGCTGCAGTGGAAATCGCTTTGGACTATGGTATGACTATTTGAACAGAATGGGGTGGGAATGAGTAAATATAAATGGCTAAAATTAATCTATTTATGTGTTTTTTTTATCGCCATTTTTTCGGCCGGAAACGTCCGGGCCGAGCGGTTAGCGGTTAGCGGGACGACTGCCAATGTGCGCTCCGGACCGGGAACCGATCATCCCGTTATCTGGCAAGTGGAGAAGTATCATCCGGTACAAGTAATGAAAGTGACGGGGGATTGGTACCAATTCAAGGATTTTGAAAACGATATCGGCTGGTTGCATAAGTCACTGCTAAAAAAAATGTCGACGGTTATCACCAAAAAAGATAAATGCAATATTCGTGAAGGCCCCGGCACAAACCACACCGTTATATTTACAGTGGCGCGTGGCATCCCTTTTAAAGTAGTCAAGCGACAGAATCCATGGATTGAAATTCAGCATGCTGATGGTGATTCCGGCTGGATTCATCAATCGCTAATATGGTAATCAGGTTTGAGGATTAAATATCGTATTTGGACGTAGTAAAAGCCATTAATCAATGGAGTGATTTAATGACACGAAAAAAAATTAATCGTAAACAGCTGAAACAACCTGATGAATTTATCACTTTTTCCGCCAAAGCCATTCAGTGGGGGCAAGTCTATGGGCGACAGATCGGTTACGGTGCTATCGCCATTGTGATGTTGATCTTTGCCATGGTCGGATATCGCTACTTTGATAATCGATCTGAACTAACGGCATTTTCCCTGCTAGGCCAGGCCAATGCCGAATATGCCGCCCACTTGCAAAAAACCGATGGATCGGAAAAGGTAAATGCGGATATAAAAGCGGCGTACCAACACATCGTGGATAAATATTCAGCCAAAGATGCCGGTAAAATTGCCAGAAAGGCTTTGGCTGATATCTGTTTTAGTGCCGAGCAGTATGATCAGGCGATTGCCTTGTACGAAAAATCCCTTAAAGATTTTGACAAAGATCCTTTTTATCGGTCGATCATACTTAACGATGTTGCCCTTGCCTACGAGGCCAATAATAACGATCAAGCGGCGATAGAACACTATGAAATGGTAAAGGATTTACCCAATACACCTTTGATGGACCAGGCTCTTTTTCACTTGGCCGGATTGTATGATAAAAGAGGGGAAAGAGATAAAGCCCGTGAGCTCTACGAGCGGATTGTCAGCGAACAGGCAGGATCGATCTACACGGATATGGTTAAAGAGATGATAGGCGGGTGACACTTTTATGGCTTTTTTACGCCAACTTCCAGGCCATATTTTTTAATTTTTTGGTTTAAACCACTTTTGCCGATTCCAAGAAGATCTGCCGCGCGTGCCTGAACATTGTCGCTCTGTTCCAACGCCCTTTGAATCATGGTTTTTTCCACCATGGCCAGGGTTTCGCTGAGACTGGCTTCCCCGGCAATATTTTCCAGGTTAACCAGCGGCCTGGAGATATGTTTCTGAAAATCCCTCGGGAGATCCGTCAATTGGATTGTATCTTCCGAACAGAGAATCATCGCCCGCTCAATCACATTTTCTAACTCGCGTACATTTCCCGGCCAGGTATATTCAGAAAACAATCGAACGACTGCCTGGTCAATACCTGCTACGGTGTTTGCGTCCTGTCGATCGTCGGTATATTTTTTAATAAAATGATTGGTCAAGAGAGGGATATCCTCGACCCGATTTTTTAAAGGCGGCATGTGGACCCTCACAACGTTCAAACGGTAAAAAAGGTCGTCGCGAAAGCGTCCGGCGGCGACTTCCTCCTTTAGGCGTTTATTTGTGGCGGTAATCAGCCGAATATCGACTTGAATCGGGTTCACTCCGCCAACGCGCTCAAAAGCTCTTTCCTGGAGTACGCGTAGTAGTTTAACCTGCAAGTTTGGAGAAAGTTCACCGATCTCATCCAGGAATAATGTACCGCCATCGGCTACTTCAAACCGTCCTTTCCGTCTTGATGCTGCTCCTGTAAAGGCCCCTTTTTCGTGGCCGAACAATTCACTTTCCAGCAAGGTTTCGGCCAGTGCGGCACAGTTAACAGCTACAAACGGCTTTTCATTACGGGGACTATTGAAATGTATCGATTTGGCCGCCAACTCCTTACCGGTACCACTTTCGCCTTCAATGATCACTGAAGCAGTGGTGGGTGCCACCTTGCGAATTAACTCGTAGACTGTCTGCATTGGTTGACTTTTACCGATGATGTTGCCGAATCGGTACTTTCGTTTAACGGTTGTCAGCAGGTTACGGTTTTCTTTGATCAGATTAAACATGTCCAATGCTTTTTTGACAAAGACGACCAATTGATCGTTGTCAAAAGGTTTTTGAATGAAATTATGGGCGCCCTTTTGCATGGCCTCCACGGCCTTCTCAACGGTTCCATGCGCTGTCATCATAATGACCGGCAGATCCGGGTCTTTGGCTTTGATTTTTTCAAGCAATTCGATCCCATTCATTCCCGGCATTTTTAAATCCGCCAACACCAGATCCACATCGGAATGGTTGAATATGCTCATGGCATCCGATCCGCTGTGGGCTGTCAGCGTTTCATATCCTTCGGTTTCCAGAACAGCCGCAATGATCGGCGGATAGTTTTTCTCATCATCAACAATCAGAATGGTTTCCATGGCTATTGGCATCCAGCTAGTTTTTTATGTTTTTTTTGGGTTCGGAATTGGCTTTCGGGTCATTTCAGCGGCAGAGTCATGGTCACCTGTACGCCACCTCCGGGTTTATTTTCGATTTGAACCGCCCCCCGGTGGGCTTCTACAATATTTTTTACAATCCCCAGACCCAACCCGGTACCCATATCCTTGGTCGTAAAAAAAGGCTCCCAGATTTTTTCCAGATTTTCTGAATCGATGGGCTCACCATCATTATCGAAATCAATGCTCAACGAGTCGTTGTCCGACTGCATGCGGATATGGATATGCCCGCCACTCGGCATGGCCTGCATGGCATTGATCAGAATATTCAAAAAAGCCTGATAAAGCATATCCGCATCACCGATAATTTCCGGTAAATCTGTTTCGTAATCCTTGATTATACGGTGGTTTCCCGATTCTAATTGCGGTATTAGGAAAGTCAGATTTTTTTCGACAATTTCATCAATGCGGCAGGGTAGTTGTTGGGGGTTTTTTGGCCGGGCATAATTTAAAAAATCCGAGATTATTTTGTCCAGCCGGGTTGCTTCTTCAACGATTACGCTCGGAAAAGTGTTGTCAGGGTCGAGTTGGGACATCTTTTTTTTAAGTAATTCAGCCGAGCTGCGAATTATTCCCAGCGGATTGCGGATTTCATGAGATATTCCGGCAGTCATTTCTCCCAATGCCGATAAATGCTTGGCACGACTGAGCTGTTCTTCCAGCTTTAATCTTTTTTTTGCGCGGTTTTCGATTATTTTCTCACCATGCCGTACAACATAAAACATGACCAGAAACAACACAGCCATGACAATACCGCTAGTCATGATAATCAGAATCTGGTATCGAAAAATCCGCCGATATTCCTTTGTAATGTCCTGCACAATTTCCACAACCCCCAGCACCGGTAATGGTTTGTCCATATCTGCGGGCGAAAGCAGGAGAGGATCTGGCTTTACAGCTGCAAAGGTTACCAAGCGGCTTTCCTTGGGAATGCCCAGGAGGATTTCCCAAAAATTGCCTGTCCGAATCAGTTTAGTGTAAAATTGATCCTTAATCGCTTGCTCGTAGCCGGTTCCGCCGGCATTGGCTTTGCCAATAAAATTGGGGTCCAAGCTAAAAGAGATCACATTTTTCATGTCATATATATTGACGGTTTTGATGTCGAAGCCATGAAGCGTGCTTCGAACCACCTTATCCATGCGCTCAAATTGCTCCTTGTCTTTTAACTGGGTTTTCCCAAATTTAAATACAGTCGGAATGATAAACTGTTGAAAAACCTGGTGGTTCAAATTCGCCACAACGACCTGAGCATATTCCTTGCTTTTTTCGAGCTGAATATTCCGAGCCCAGCGTACATTTAGACCCGAAATAACCAGTGTACCCGTAAATATCATGACCAGGCTGGTCAGGGAAAAGAGTTTAACCAGCTTAAAGGGTTTTTCTTTTTTCGTTTGGTGGACGGTCGGTTTCATCGCATTCATTACTTCGACATCGAAAAGCGTTTTAGGGGATGATTCATAGTAAACAAGTTGGTTTCACGGTCAGCTGGTTGTTTTGGCGTTGTCCAAAATTACCTGTAGGACTTGTAACGATCTTGAGGACGATAGTCAAGGTAATGAGACGAGGTGCCAACCTTGTAGTGATCGTGTAAAAATGAGGCTATTAAAGATGGTAATGATATAATTTTTACTGGAAAATATCCGGAAAATTAGATGAGATTGGTATTCTATTCGGTAGATAAATTTGATTTTTTATAGGGCAAGTCTTCGGGAGTATAGACTGATTAAGTTGGGATACGTACAAATCGGGTGGCTTTGAGTGGAATTATAACTACTAAATTGTTTTATAAGGTTAAAATTTAATTAGCGAATTACAAAAATTGGATATCAATTACCAACTATTGAAATAGCCCGTTAATTCCGGACGGCATTTCTAATTTTGTTTTACCGATCATTTTTTTATTAATCAAAGGTGGCAGGATGACAATGGCCGAGTAAAGGCATGATAAACGAGCGCTTCTGGTCGGATTTTAACTTGTGACTGCAGGGATTGGGAAAATGATTAAGTATGGATATTCAATGCGGATTGTGGAAGAGCTAAAAACCACATTTTTTTTCTGTTTGTTTGACAATCTTCAATTTAGGAAATGGCCACACATCATTTATGGTTTTCGTTCACATGGTGATACAATATGTCGTGGTAGCAACCATCTATTTCGAGATAATTAAAATGAACTCTTAACTACTATCTCTTTAAAAAATAAAACAATCAGGCACGCTTTGTGCAGTAGAAACCAGACAACTTATAAAGTGATCACGGAATCTGAAAAATATACCGAATGAGAGTAAAATTATAGTAAATAAAAGCGATAATTCAATAAATTCACTTGACTAATAAAAAAATAAAAGATACATAGCTTTGAAATCTTACTTAGAAGCCTTTCTACAATATAAATTAAGCTCAACAATATCAAGCGGTTATCATGCTATTTAATAAAAGCAAACAATTAGTCGGCCTGGATATCGGTTCAAGCACCATCAAAGCCTGTGAGCTTGGTTATGCGAATAAAGGGTATTCGCTGAAGAATCTTGCCACGGTTGAAATTGATCCGGGATTCATTGTGGATGGTGTCGTTAGTCAGCCAGCTGAATTGGCGCGAGCCGTTAAAGCGTTGTTTGACGAGAACAGGATTAAGGAGAAAAATGTAGCGCTTGCGGTAGGCGGTTATTCTGTTATCATGAAAAATATCAGTGTCCAGAAAGCCGACGAAAAAGCGATGCATGATTCTGTTGCACTGGAAGCCGAGCAGTACATTCCGTTTGATATAAATGATGTAAATATCGATTTTCATGTTCTTGGGCAAAATAAACACAATGTTGACCAGCTTGATATTCTTTTGGTTGCAGCAAAAAAGGAAATAATTGAAGAGTATACCGGTATCCTGCAATCCGTTGGAATCTCGCCGGTTATTATTGATGTAGACGTACTGGCCCTTCAAAATAGCTACGAGTTTAACCATGGTAGTGGGGAGCAGGCGGTTGCATTGATAGATATCGGATCGAGTAAGACTTCTTTGAATATCATTAAAAATACTGTCCCGGTTTTTATGCGGGATGTGTCGCTTGGCTGCGGGCAAATAGACCAGCAAATCGCCTCGCACTGCGAATGTTCAATCGCTGAAGCACAAAAGATAAAAATAGAGCGGCAGTCGGAGAAAATTACGGCCGCTGACATTGACGAGATCGAAGCGACAGTGACAAAAAACTGGTGTACTGAAATCAGGCGTGCCATCGACTTTTTTTACTCCACTTATCCGGACGACTCATTTAACCAAGTCATCTTAAGCGGAGGTGGCGCCAATATTGATGAGTTTCGAAAACTATTGGCTTTGGAAACCTCAACCCAGGTAAATGTTATCAGTCCGTTCACAAATGTACAAATCAACCGTGGAAAATTTGACTCAGCCTATATTGATAGCATTGCGCCCCAAGCGGCTGTCTGCATGGGTTTGGCACTAAGGAGAGCTGACGATAAATGATCCGGATAAATTTACTACCATTTCGGGACGCACGTAAAAAAGAAAATATTCGCCGCCAAGTATCGTTGTTTTTGCTTTTTCTTGGTTTGGTTGCGGCCGTTCTTCTTGTCGTTCATTTTTACATGGGGAACTGGGCTGGTTCGCTGCAAGCTCAAATTAAGCAGGTCGATTCAGAGATCCAGCGTTATGAAAAGATAGGCCAACAAGTTGATGAAAATAAAAAGAAGATCGAGATCATTAATAAGAAGAGAACTGTTATTAACAATCTCATCCAAGACCGATACAAACCCGTGCGTCTTTTGGGCGTGATGTCGGAATTAATTATTGTCGATCAGATGTGGTTGACCAGCCTTAGCACTCAACAAAACGGCGTTCGTATAAAGGGTGTGGCCATGGATGAGCGAACGGTGGCCGATTTCATGACCAATCTTGAAAACTCGGGTCTTTTCCCGGTCGTGAACCTAAATACGGTAAAGCAAAAAGTGTTCGAAGATTCAATTAATTTGAAAGAGTTTGAGGTGGCATGTCAAACGGCCATGCCTGAACCGGTCCAAGATACACAGAAAAAAAATAAGCGTGGAAAGAAAAAATGAGTAATGGGCGTATAAAGTCGCAACGGATGGATGAATTTTTTGACGATCTTAATACTTGGTCCACGACCAAGCGGTTGTTAATATGTGGCCTTGTTCTCCTGTTAATCGCCGTGATTTTTTATTTTTTGTCTTTTAAGCCCGGAAAAGAAAAAATTACACAGCTGCAAAATCAGGTAAAGAACTCACAGAATCGATTGGCTGTGTTGAAAAATAAGGCGGGGCAATTAGACAAGTTCACAAAAGAATTGGCCGAAGCGGAACGGTCCTTCAAACTTGCCATGCAAGCCCTGCCGGATAAAAAGGAAATTCCGACGCTTCTTGCCAATGTTTCCCAGTCGGGACATGATGCCGGTCTTGAGTTTTTACTGTTCGAGCCTAAGCCCGAGCAGCTTAAAAATTTTTATGCTGAAATCCCAGTGCAGATGCAAGTGAAGGGCGGGTATCATGATGTCGGTCGTTTTTTTGAAGCAGTGGCCGGTTTACCGCGTATTGTGAATATTCGGGATATTACCATAGCCCCAAAACAACCCGGTGAGCCCTTGGTGACCTCGTGCAAGGCGGTTACCTATAAATTTGTGGAAACCAAGCCGGAAGATAGCAATAATAAGGCGAAAAAGAAAAAATGAATCTACGCCATCGACTCGTTTATTTAATTGCGGCAATGTTATTTTTTATCGGATGCCAGGATTCAACGAAGGCAAATAGTCCCAAAGTTGTTCGTCAAAAAATCGATAGCGAAGCCTCAACTGGTGCAAAAAAGCAGGATTTAGCTTCGGCAACAGTTACTTCAGAATCCGATAAAAAGGGGAACCTCAAGCCAAAAACAACCTCTCCATCTGTTGATCCTGCCGCGGCACTTTTGGCTTCGAAGGGCGCTGTTGAGACGTATCATTATCAGAGCAGCTTGGATCCTTTTGTGCCTTTAATTAAAGCCAAAAAAGATAAAGCGGTTTCAACCTCTGAAAATGTACAAAAGAACAAACGGCTTCCTCAGACACCACTGGAAAAAATTGATTTGAGCCAGTTGACGCTTACGGCAGTTTTTAGGGATAACAAGCGTAGCATGGCGATGGTGGAAGAGTCCACCGGTAAAGGCTACCTCGTTAAAAATGGAACATTCATCGGGCTTGATGGTGGAAAAATTACAAAGATTACAAAGGATCGCGTTTATATTACGGAAATATCTCAAGATGTGATGGGAAAACCGGTTACCACTGAGCGAGAACTCAAACTTAGACAATTTTCTGGAGAATAGCACTATGAAGGCGTTTTGTAATGGACGCGGTGTGTTTCTTGGCGTTGCAATTTTAATTATTTCTTTGACTGTCTTAACGGTTGGATGTGCGACATCAAAAGTGAGCCAATCTAAAGAGACGGGCGCCCCTCTTGCACACCAGAAAAATCAGATAACACAAATTCAGCATTCTGAAAGTGCTGATGAATCACATGTCCTTGTGTCCGGTGACCAGAAACTGATTTTTACATCGGTTAAACAGTCCGACCCATCCGCAGTCGTTTTTTATTTTCCAGAGACAACGGTTAGTGCCAAGGTACCCGCTTTAACATCAACTCTGGGATTGATAACGGATATCGGACTATCCGAATTATCAGAGACTGGACAAACCGCCCGGTTGGAAATAAAATTATCAGAAGATGCCCCCTATACCGTGGTGAGCAATGACAACGGCCTGGATATTGTCATCCAAAAAATAGCTGTCACAGGATCGTCAAAGCAAGAAAAAACTGATGATAGCGATGTTGCTTTTGTGAAAACGGATGTGTCGAAGATGGATGCCGACAGTCCGGTAAGTCAGGCCACATTGCTGGAAAATATTGAAATAAGCAGAATGCAAAGTGGAAGTGAAGTCAAAATTGGTTTGAATGGCACGATTGACCAATATAAGTCATTCACTCTGAATACGCCCCCCAGAATCGTTTTTGATCTCCCAAATATAGCTGCTTCTGCCGATGTGAAAGATAATATCGATGTAAACTCTCCGGGAATCACGCGTATTCGACAATATAGCGATTCTCAAAAATTAAGAATTGTTATTGAAACTCAAAAGAAATACCTAAATTCCTTTTCAGCAAGACCTGATCAGGACGGCTTATTGATCAATATTGGGAGGCCGGCCGTCGGAGGGACGGCTGTATTAAAAAATATTGAGTACGAAGCCAACACGACGGGTGCTAATTTCGAAGTGGCGGTGACCACATCAAAACGAGTTGCGTATAAGGTTAAACGGATCACGCCGAGATGGCTACGGCTATCACTTTTGAATTGTGAATTGCCTGACGGTAGAATAGATACAGCGGAAGCCACTTCTGGTGTCGTTGCGGCAATTGACACAATGTCAGAGCCAAAACTACCGAACGACACCCAAATCGACATTCGGCTGAATGAAACTGTTCCATATTTAGTCAAGCAAGAAAATGATCGCATTCTTGTATCCCTGGAGACTCAGGATAGCGTGGTTTCTATTAATAAAAAAGAGGCCCCCAAAGCTTCATCCGTTGTAAATGCGAGTGGGCTAACGAATAAAAAGAAAAATAAAGCGAAAACTAACGATAGAAAAAATGGTGGCCAGAAGTATACTGGTGAAAAAGTAGCCCTTGATTTTTATAATACGGATATACACAATGTTTTCAGAATTATAGCTGATATTAGCGGAGAAAACTTTGCCATCGATAAGGATGTCGAAGGCAAGGTTACACTTAGTCTCGATAATCCGGTTCCTTGGGATCAGGTGCTTGATCTAGTTTTGAGAATGAACCAACTCGATAAACAGCAAGACGATAATATTATCCGAATTGCGACCCTGAAAACGCTTAAGGATGAAGATGAAGCGCGTATTGCGAAAATTAAAGCCAAACGGGCTGAGGAAGAAGAAGCGGATGTGGTTTCGGAGTATATTTTAATCAACTACGCCGATGCGGAGAAGGATGTTAAGCCACATTTGGAAGCCATTTTATCAGAGAATGGAAAACTATTCGGTTGATTCTAGAAATAATCTTTTGATTCTTACCGATGTGCCAACGGTCATTGCGCGGGCAAAGGCTATGGTCAATGAGATAGATAATGCCACACCACAAGTACTTATTGAGGCTCGGATTGTTGAGGCGGATAATAGCTTTTCACGAGAGATTGGCTTAAGTTGGAATGCTGCGTGGGGCATACAGGGTAATGACCCCCGGGCGGGAATTGGTCCTCAGCGCGGGTTCGACCGTTTCGGTGGTACTTATGGGTATGATACTGCGGTTAATTTTCCCTTTTCTATTGGAAGTCCGATGGAGTTAGGTTTTAATTTCGCCAGGGTAGCTGGTACACCTTTCGGTCTTGATGCGCGATTGAGGTTGTTGGAGATAAATGGAAATGGCCGAGTCGTTTCGGCCCCCAAAATTCTGACTCTTGATAGTCAGGAGGCGGTTATTACGCAGGGGCAGGAATATCCCTATTTTGAAGAATCCGAATCAGGCGGTAGAACAGTAAAATTTAAAAAAGTTGAATTAAAATTAGTTGTGACGCCACATATTACTCCAGATGGTAGAGTTTCGATTCATATCAAGATTGAGAAAAAAGATGTGTTTAATTTTGTAGAAGGTGTGCCTATTCTAAACACGAAAGAGGCGGAAACAGAATTTTTAATGAATGACCGAGACACTCTAGTTATCGGTGGTATCCACAAGACCGTCTGAACGGTTGAGTCAAACAAGGTTATCCCTGGCTATCAAAAATTCCATTCTTAGGCTGGTTGTTTAAGACACAGAGCAAGGAGCTTGATAAAGAGGAGTTGTTGATCTTTATTTCTCCGAAGATTCGGAAGATGGAACGACGCGATATTAACAATGTTAAGGAAGTTAATACTGTTAAGGGTTCTTTGGGATAATAAAAAATAATAAGCACTTTTAGAAAGATACTATTAAAAAGGAGCATTTCTAAATGTTCAGAAAATTATTAAACTCAGTCGGTTTCATATTTTTAGCATCTGCTTTGATTGTTTTTGTAGGTTGCGGTGGATCGGAATCTGGTATTGAGGGTGAAGAAGAAGTTATTGCTGTAGAATTGACCGCGCATGATAGTGGAGACTCATCTTCTGACCCAACTTTTACAATTGATGTAATACGGAGCGCTTGTGGGTAGCGATGATGATAGTAGACGCCGGTGCGAACAGACACTGAAGATGAAATACGAGGCTAGTGCACTGAAGAATTAACTGCCAGAGCCATTTTTTGATACTTTTGGAAACTCAAACTTTTATTATATTTTTTACTGTCCGACCTGTCCGGTAGGAGCAGATGAAACATACATATTTAGATAATTACACTGTGGAATATATTCCGCTAAAAAGTCCCAGTGGTTCCGGAGGTTTCTTTTATCCTCCTAAACTTGTAAATTTGGACAAACCTATCCTAAATCAGATCGTTCTATCAAAAGATTTTACTGAAGCTGAAAGATCGATAATTTTGGTTACTATACAAACTAAAGAAGAATATGTAAAAAAGATGTTAGAAATAGGTGGATATGATTCGTGGGGTGATTTCGCAAACCCACTTTTTGGTTTCTATAGTATTCGTGTTACTTTTCATGGTAGGAATCGTAAAGGTGGAGACCTGTCGTTTACAACTACAACAGAGGTTTCTTTTGGGAATTATGATCAGTGCGATGGATAGGCTTTATCGGATCAACATTTATTAAAAATTTAAAATTGAGCAGCGGGATCTATTTTGATGCTCTTTTTTAAGGTTAGCCTTGAAAATAGTTAGTTTGCGTTAAAAATTCCTTCCTGATTTTCAATTTGGTAGCCATAAGGTTAAGCGATAATTACTTTTCTGCGCGCTTCAATACCTTCTTAGATTTTATCGTTATCTTTAGGAACATCCACGTAATTTGCAGGTTATTTCTTTGGTTCTTCTCCAAATTAGTTGGAGAAGTTTTGGTGAATTTTCAGCTTAAAGTACCGTAGGTCATGAAATCCATAATATTTAGGCTTAATGACTTTAATCATAAGAGTGAAATCTGAATACTATTGCCGTGTTCAGTGCCTATCAGCAATTCTCGGTGAAAGTATTTATTAAGCAAATCTAAGGTACTATCCGCAATTTTATCTTTTTTTCGCAAAGCGTATTTTGCGTACTTAACCTATTGATATAACTAAAGATATATAAATCTAGACATCCGCCCTTTTTTATTGTATGCTTTCAGCAGGTTACACAAGGGTGGGTGGATGATTAGAAAAAAACATCTCAGCTTCTCTGCCTTGAGATCCAAAATGGCAGAGCGATTCAGGCAAATCGATGATAGCCGTCAAAAGGCTAAAGTCGATTACAGTGTGCATGATTGCCTGATGAGCGCTTTCGCTATGATGTTTTTTCAAGATCCCTCCATGCTTGCTTTCCAGCGCAGGCTCGAAGAGACCGCTCAACAAAACAATCTGAAGGCGCTTTTCCAAGCTTTCATCCATTCCTAAAGATTCTCAATTGCGAGACGTCCTCGATGACTTGCCAAACGAAACCATCGATTGTCTTTTCGATGACTTTATCGGCGCACTGCAACGCGGAAAACAGCTGGCACAATTTCAAGTCCTCGACGGCCAATATCTGGTTTCCATCGATGGGTCTCGAATATTTCTCTTCAGATAAAATTCATTGTCCTCACTGTCTGACCACGAAATCAAAAAAGAAAGTCCGATATCATCATCAAATCCTTCAGGCCGCCATGGTTCATCCCGGACAAACGGCAAGTCATTCCTTTTGCACCTGAGTCCATCGCCAATACCGACGGCACGGGTAAACAAGACTGCGAAATCAATGCCGGTAAACGGTTAATTCGCGCTCTGCGCAAACGCCACCCGAAAATGAAAATCATATTGAATGGCGACGGGTTATATTCCAAACAACCGTTCATCGATAACGCCAAAAAGGCACACATGTCTTTTATACTGGTGGCCAAGCCGTCCGACCATAAAATCCTTTTTGAATGGGTTAATGAGCTGACGCAATTGGGTGACGGCGGAAATTTATCCATTGAAGAAAAGTCTAAAAAACGCCGTCACGTCTATCGCTGGGTTAACCACGTGCCTTTAAATGGAACCAAAGATGCCGATGACGTAAACTTTTTCGAGTACCAGATCATCACCCAAGGCAAGGTGACCTATCGAAACAGTTGGGTGACCGATATTTTCATCGATGAAAACAATATCGAAGAACTGGTACGATGCGCACGCGCTCGTTGGAAAATCGAAAACGAGACCTTCAACACCCTCAAGAACCAGGGCTACCATATTGAGCACAACTTCGGTCACGGCCAAAACAATTTGTCGATGATCTTTTTCATCCTCAATCTATTGGCCTTTTTCTGCCATCAAATCTTCGAATTGACCGATCGCCTTTACCAGGATTGTCGCGGTAAGTTCAGTTCCCGCAAAGAGTATTGGAACCAACTGCGCTGCACATTTCGTATCTTGATTTTCAAAAGCTAAATACATTCCTATAGAAGTGTATCATACACGACTGCCAGTTGGTATGAGATTATAAAGTTACCAATAGTATCAGAGAGGTGAGCCGGGCATCACTGATTGCTAAATAATTAGCCAAATTAACCCTGAATAGACGGTCGAAATCGAAAACCTATTGGAGATCTTGTGCCTGTGGACGTATATTCTGATATGTTTCTTAACATGCCTGTTTACGAATATGCCGCAATAAATCAGAAGGGGAAAAACACGACCGGTGTGATTGACGCCGATAGTGGGGTTGTTGCACGGCAAAAATTGCGTGCTTCAAATATTTTTCCGATTTCTGTTAATGAAGTGCACGAAACGGTTGCCTTAAGTAAAGTTCCCAAGAGTTGGCACCCGACGCGACTGTTTACCCGTATACGAGCGTCCGAAGTGGCTGTTTTGACAAGGCAATTGGCCACACTGGTCGGTGCCGGTTTTCCCTTGGTAAGTGCCATTGATGCCATCCTGCCTCAGACCAGATCCCAAAAATTGAAAGGGAATCTGGCTAAAATTAAAGACAATGTTGTCGAGGGTAATAGTTTTGCGCACGCACTCGGGCTTTTTCCGACGACCTTTTCAGCCTTGTATATTAATTTAGTCAGGGCTGGTGAATCCTCAGGAACGCTGGAAATCGTTTTGGACCAGTTGGCCGACATGATGGAGCGCCAGCAGGTCCTGAAAAACAAGATTAGGTCCGCTCTGGCCTACCCCGTTCTGATGTCTATTATCGGCATTGTCGTACTCTTTTTACTTCTGGCATTTATTGTGCCAAGCATTACTTCGATTTTTTCCGACATGAACAGAGTGTTACCTGCGCCAACACGCTTTTTAATTTTCATCAGTGATTTTTTTAAAGTTTGGTGGTGGGCTGCGGCCGTATTTGTCGGTTTGCTAATCATCGCGTTCCATTTTTTTAAAAAAAGTACACAAGGTCGACAGATGGTGGATCGGCTCAAAATCCGATTGCCGATTATTGGTTCGCTTGTGAAGAAATTGGCCGTGGCTCGGCTATCAAGAACACTTGGCACACTCCAGGAAAATGGTGTGCCAATGCTACAAGCCTTGGATATTGTAAAAAATATTCCAGCAAATGATATTATTTCAAATGCGGTGTCGGAAGCATCCGTCGACGTTGGGAAAGGTATCGCCCTTGGGAAATCTTTGGGCCGTCATGATGTTTTTCCCGGTCTTTTTATTCAGATGGTTGAAGTTGGAGAACAAAGTGGTGAACTGGAAGCCATGTTGAATAAGGTGGCGGATGTTTTTGAGAACGAAACTGAATCCAGAATTACAGCCATGGCCTCTTTATTGGAGCCGATGATGATTTTATGCATGGCGATTATCGTGGGCTTCATTGTGTTATCTATCTGCTTGCCGATATTTGAAATGAATCAACTGGTGGGATGATCCATCAAGCAATACAATAACCGGAGGTAAAATGATAAGGTTTACTGGGAAGCGGCTTTCGGGTGAAGATGGTTTTACCCTTATAGAGCTTATGGTGGTTGTCATTATTCTCGGAATTCTGGCCGGCCTGGTTGTGCCTCGAATTATGGAACGACCGGGTGAGGCGAAACAGACCAAGGCGAAACTACAAATCCAAAGCCTGGAAACAGCGCTAAAACTATACAAATTGGATAGTGGGCGGTATCCGGATACGGAGCAAGGGCTGGAGGCATTGGTCCAGATCCCCGAGAGCGGTGTAATTCCCAATAAATGGCGTGAAGGCGGTTACCTTGAAAAGGGCAGGTTGCCACTTGATCCTTGGGGAAATGCCTTCGTTTACCTAAGCCCTGGCGCTCATGGGGATTCGGATATTATCAGCTATGGTGCCGATGGTGTTCCGGGCGGCGAAGGGGAAGACCGGGATATTAACAGCTGGGAAGTGGAATGAGCGAGAGCGTATGGCTCAGCATACCCAGTTTCACCCATGCGATTGTCTAAAAACGCACGGTAGCCCTTTGGTTGTCGGTATTAGTGGCTTTACGCTGATTGAAATCACTATTGTAATGGCATTGGTTGGCGTCTTGCTGCTCTTTGCTATTCCGCGTTTTCAGGATTCTTTTCTGGTTGACCCGACTAAAAAACCCACTCGGTGGATGATGGTGAAGGTCCCCGAATTACGATCCAGTGCGATTCGTAATCAACGAACCTACAATCTACATGTGGATTTGAGTGAAAATCGTCTCTGGACTACGGATTCAACCGACAAAAAAGAAGCGCATGAGCAGGCTGAAAAAAATGCATATCATCTGTCCGAAGGTGTTCGTTTAACCGGTGTTGTCTTCTCTAATGGGAAAAGGCAAACGGTAGATGTTGTCGTCATACAATTCCATTCCCAGGGATGGGCGGATCGGGCCATTATCCATATGGAGTCGGAGGCACAGGGGCGTTTTTCATTTATAATTAAACCGTTTTTGACTGCCATGGAACGCATTGAGGGGTATCAAGATTTTGAAAACGGGTAGAGATCAATTAAAACCTTTACAGGTTTACCGGATATCCGGGTTTACCTTGTTGGAGGTTATGGTATCGTTGGCAATCATTGCTACGGTTTTGATCAGCGTTTACAAGCTGCATGCCCAGTCTTTAGCCTTGGCCCATGAAACCCATTTTTACGGGCTCGCTCCTTTTTTAGCCCAACAAAAAATGGCTGAGCTTTCGTTCGGGGAAACCGGTATACCTGAAAACGGGACGGGTGATTTTGGCGAAGATTTCCCGAATTTTCGATGGAAAATGGATGTGGAATCAATGGAATCTGGGTTCCAGGAAAAAAAAGAGATCGCCTTTGCCAGAATAGATCTAATAGTTTTCAACGACGCAAACCCATTTAGCTATCAATTACGGACCTATCGCCTGGCGTCATTTTGATGCACCGGCGGACGGGGGCGGAATGATGGCCATGCAAACACCACGGTTAAAGCACTTCAGAGCCCTATTTACTGGTGAATTTACAGAAAACCAGTCAGGATTCACTGTCGCCGAGATTTTAATCGCTATTTTCATTTTTGCCGTCATTGTTACAACGGTATTTGGGTCCTATCGGGCCACTTCCGAACAGGTGGAAATTGTTTCCAGGAACCGTAAACTGGTTGAGATGGGTCGAATTTGTCTTGATCGAATGACGAATGATCTAAAGGCTTTGCATGCCTCTCTACCACCTGAGTATTCCAAACCTGAGATCAATTCCGATCCGGATCCTTATCGGGTGGTGGGTACCAATGAAACGATCGGAAGCGAAACTTATGCCAGCCTGCGATTTACCTCTTTTGCTCATTTGCCGATTCGTCCGAGCCGTTCATTTGGAATCGCTCAAATTGTTTACTATGTTCAACGTGATGACAACGATCAGTACCACCTTCACCGGGCGGATCAGTTATTTCCTTATGATGCTTTTGAAGCAGACCCGGCGGATCCGGTATTGTGTGGGCCCATTCGTTCATTTTCCTTGACCTATTATGATAATACCGGGCGATCCTACGATACCTGGGACTCGGAATCAGAATCAAATGAATTTTCAACGCCGTCGGCGGTTGGGATCAGGCTCGAAATTGGGGATGAAAAGGACACCCAAATTTTCAGCACGCGCGTTCTTCTAAATGTTTACCGTACGGCGCCTGATGCCGAGTGAATTGTCATTTCTTGTTTGGTAATGTATTTATCACCCCTAATCGTCGTCGAAAATTGATGATTATCTTAAAAAAACGACGAGGGACAAAGTGGACAGCCTGTGATGATACGAATGTATACTAATAACCGCGGTGTTGCTTTGCTGGTTACGTTGACGGTCATTACCGTATTGATCAGTGTTGCCGTGACACTCAACCGGCAGATACGAAACGAAGCAATCACCGGAAATGTTTTTGGGGAACGTCTGGCCCTTGAAGCAATGGCCGAAGCCGGTATTCAGGCGGGAATGGCTATTCTGGTGATCGATAAAATGGAATCTGTTATCGATTCAGTCCAGGAAGACTGGGCTGATCCAGAATATCTAAAGGACGCAGTAGGGGCGTTACCCTTCGATGGCGGAGAGCTTGAACTTGTCATTAATGACGAGCTGGCTCACATTCAGATTAACGCCCTGGTAGATTATCCCAAAGGGCGCAGCTTTAATCCGGTTCAACATCGCTTGTGGCTTCGATTCCTTGAAGCCCTTTCAGCGGGGGTGGAATTGTTTGAAGATTTGGAACCCGCAGAGGTGATCAACCCGGTTAAAGATTGGCTTGATCGGGGCGATGATGATGCCATAACCGGTTTAAGCGGAGCGGAGTCCGATTACTACATGGATCTTGACTCCCCTTATTCCTGCCGCAATGGCCCTTTGAAGCATATTCATGAGTTGACCTTGATCAAAGGGATCTCCAGCGAGCTTTTTGATGGAACAAATGAAATCGTGGGCCTTTCGCAATGTTTGACCGTTCACGGGATGAGTACCGCCAAAGGAAGAGGTTTTACATTTAGCGGTAAAATAAATATAAATACTGCCAAGTTACCGGTAATTGCCGCTATGTTGCCCCTTGAACATGTGGATCTTGCCCCACAAATTGTTGAGTATCGCAGTACCGCCGAAGAGGGCCAGTTTATTCATGATCTTTCCCAGCCGATGTGGTATAAAAAAATTCCAGGTATGCAAGACGTGACCATTGATTCAGCGTTATTGACACATTCAAGTGATCTCTTCCGTATCGACGCGACTGCGGTTAAAAACAATATTAGCGTCAAATTATCATCGGTGGTGCAAAGAGAAAAAAATAAAAAGAGCGGTCGATGGCATTGTCGGGTTATCAACCAGCGGCAAGTATTAATTGATCCGAAGATCGATAAAGGTGAAAACGAGGAACCCCTCCCCGCTTCATAAGGGAACTTCGAGCGTATTATTTTATATTGGATATAACAAAATAGCTGGCTTGAGTCGATTATTACGGCACAATATAAAAGGTTATTTCCGGCCAAACAGGTGATAAAATGAGCAGCCGTATTCTGGGGCTTGACATCAGGAATCACACCGTTAACGGTGTCATTGTCCGCTCCGGATTCAAAATTGAAAAAATTGAAACGCATTTTGAGGTACCCTTATCCGGCCAGGGAGAATTTGCGTTGCAACTGTCGGAAGCCTTTGATCAAATCGTAGGACGGATTGATACCAGGGATCTTTTTTGTCAGGTGGCGTTGCCGGCGGAATGGATGATTTATCGCAATGTCAATATACCCATCAAGGGAAAGAGTAAAATTCGACAAGTCCTTCCATATGAAATGGAACCTTTGATCGCCCAGCCCGTCGAGTTATTTACTTTTGATTTTTTACCCCTGATGGTAGGCGATATTGACAACTCCGACTACATTTTGGCGGCGGGGGTCGAGCGGGATCGTTTGAAAACGTGTTTAGATCTTCTTACCAAAACAAAAATGGACCCGGACCTCATCACCGCCGGGTCATTTGCGTTGGCCGGATGTTTGCCGAAGTTTATCGATATTGCCGACAAGACGGCTTTGGTCACCGTGGATGACGGAATTACGAGTGTGTTTCTTTTGCTATCCGGGCAAATCGCCATGGTGCGATCATTTCACCTTTCATCGGGCCTTAACTCTATGGCGGCTTTTATCAATGTTAATCTCAATCAAACGATTTCAGCTTTTGAGGAACAATTCAATACCGATTTCGATTTACAGTCCGTCTATCTCAATCAGGCCGGGACCGGTGAAAATGACGACATTGATTTGGCGTTAGAGGAAAATTGCGGCTGTGCGGTCAGATCCTTTAATCTCTTTGAGGCGGCCGAGTTGTCAATGCCATCCGCGCCGGATACGCAGCCGATAGGGCAATTGAATAATGCTATGGCTCTCATTTTAGCTCGAACTAAAGGGGTAAAAATTCTCGATTTTCGTCGGGGAGGGTTTGGAAAACGGTTGTTTTTGACCGAACAGCGGGTCCCGCTTATTAAAACCGCCGTTTTGTTAGGCGTGTTATTGCTTTTTAGTATTTCTGCTATAATATTAGACGGATACTATACTAAGAAAACATTGTACCAGCTGAATGAGCAAACGGCCGGCGTGTTTAAGGAAACCTTTCCTGAAGTGCGTCGTATTGTCGACCCATTGCAACAGATGAAAGTAAAAATTCGGGAGGAAAAAGATCGAATAAAGCAATTGGGTGTTACGGATAGGAAGGTTGCTGTTATTGATGTGCTGAATGATATCAGTCGCCTCATTCCGGAAAAATTGGATGTCACTTTTACCGATGTGACGATCGGGCCTGAAAATATGACACTGTCGGGTCACGCCGACAATTTTGAGATGGTTAATGATATGCGTTCCGATTTGGAAAAAGCCAGTTGGGTGGCCACGGCCATCATTAGTTCCGCTAATCGGAACAAGACCGGTCAACGGGTTGATTTTAAAATTAGGCTTGTTTTTGACAATAAATTAAATCCCCAAGACACATGATGCGATAAAAAAAATCGTTATGGCAATTCAACTAAATAAAAGGGAAAAATTAGCGGTTTGGGCCGCCGGCATAGGGCTCATTGTCTTCATCGTCGCAAAACTTGTGGTATTCCCCTACCTGGAGGCGCTTGATAAATGGGGTCGCCAGATCGACGCTAAAAAAGTAGCTATGTTGGAAATGCAGGCCCTTAAGGCCGATTATATCAATTTTAAGCAATCGAACGATCTTTCGCATAATAAGGTGAAAGAAAGAGGGGATTTTACGCTGTATTCATTTCTGAACAGCGTTTCTGAAAAAGCACAGATCAGCAGGAATAGTATCGCCTACATGAGGCCTTCGACCATAGAAAAAAAGGGTTCCCCGTTTAAAGTGGATGTGGTCGAGATGAAATTGAGTGGTGTGACGCTAAAGCAGTTGATGAATTATCTGCATATGGTTGAAACGTCTGGAAACAACGTGTTCGTAAAGCGTGCTTCCATTTCAAATTCGGGAAAGAAAAAAGGTTTTCTGGATGTGACGCTTTTGATGGAAACCATCGCCTAATATAAAAATTATCAATGACAATTAAGCCGCCTCATTTCAAGAGAGCCGAGTGAAGGTTGGCATCCGGATTTGAATGGTTGTGAAAAAAACAAGTCTCTATATTATCGTTGCGGTTATCGCAGCCACCTTTTTTCTATATTACCTTTTTCCGAAAGAGGCGCTTGAAGATTATATCGATAATCAAATCTACCGACTGAACCCTGATTTTCGTGTGGCATTTGATGATTTGGGGTTGTATTATCCGCCCTATGTTAAAGTGAGTGATGGTACAGTGTATCATCTGCAAAAACCCGTTTTGACGGTTTCATCGGCACGCATACGCCCCGGGCGGGCGATATTTTTTAATAGTGGAACGATTGTTGCATTTAAAGGCCATGTTCGTGACGGTCGCTTTCGAGGCAAGATTAAACGCAATGGCGATTCGTCCGAGGGAGAAAGAAGTTTTCAACTCAATCTTAATGGAATTAAGCTGGAAGACATTGATGGCATACGTGCAATACCAAATGTGAGCATAGCGGGAAACGTTGAGGGAAAAATTGTCCATGTAACCAAAAGACAAACACCTGACCAAGGCCAGATAGACCTTATATTTACGGATTGTACCGTTCACCTTGCCAAGGCCCCTTTTGACATAAAAAGCCTACGTTTCAGTCGTATTGATATGGGGTTGACGATCGCGGGTCGTACGCTGAAGATCAATCGTTTGGAAATGACCGGAACGCAGGTAAATGCCCGTTTTGAAGGCCAGGTCAATTTGAAGCGTCCGATACAAAGAACCGGCTTGGAATTAAAAGGCAATGTCCGCCTGCAAGCAGAATTTATGGCCCAGTTAAAAAAGAAAATACCGGCGCCACTCTGGCCGGATAAAAAATCCCTTAATAATGGGTTGCCCATTACTGTTTCAGGGACTGTTGATAATCCACGTTTAGGCATGCGGTGATCTCTTATGGCGCGCTATTTTACTATCGTACAGCTGGCATTGGTCATCGCCATCGCATACGCCGGCACGTTTATATTTTATCGGGTCGTTGCGAATCAATTTGAGACTACCCCGGTATTTCACGGTTCGGCAGAGGTTCAATCCAGCTCGCAGGTTCAAAACCGCGACACTATCAACCGACCTGTGACATACTATCAAACGGCCATTGACCGAAACCTGTTCAACGCAGCGACCGCAGAGCCCATAAAGACCGACAACAGCGAAGTAGACGTAAAGGCTTTGCAGCAAACGACGCTCGGGTTGAAGCTTTGGGGTACCGTTCATGGCATTGCCGGTAAAACGTTTGCGGTGATCGAAGAGAAGGCCACCCGAAAACAGCGTCTTTTTTCGGTGGGTGATCAGGTCGAGTCGGCCAGCGTGGAGATGATTTTAAGGGAAAAGGTCGTTTTGGGGGTCAATGGTAAAAGAGAGGTGCTTGCCATTGAGCGTCCGGTACAAAAAGGACGTGCCGCCGTAGCCAAGTCCGTGCCTTCGGTACCGCCTGGAGAATCCGGAGAAGTGGGAGAAAAAGATGGCAAAGAGGTTGTGATTCAGCGTAGTCGCATTGAAGATGCCATTCAAAATGTCAATCAGTTGATGAAACATGTTCGCATACGGCCTCATTTCTCCAATGGAAAGCCGGATGGGTTAAGGCTAACCGGCGTTCGGCCCGGAACGATCTTTACCGAAATCGGTTTTAGAAACGGCGACATTATTACCGGTGTTAACGGCAAACCAATCGAATCGGTGGACGATGCTTTAAAGTTTTACACTAGTTTGAAAAGTGCGTCCAATGTGGATCTTCAACTCCGCCGAAGGGGACAGGATAAATCCATTCAATATCGGGTTGAAGATTAGGGGGATATTATATATATTTTGAGCTTATCTATGAAACGGTTTCGACTCATAGCGCTGATCAGCGCACTTGTATTTGCCTTCTCGTTTGTCTCTTTTCTTTCGAATGATTGCCAAGCGGCTTCGAAGAAGACCGATGAGCAGTTTGTGTCCATCGATTTTAACAATGTGGACATAAACGTTTTTATCAAATTCATCAGCGAATTGACCGGCACGAATTTTGTTGTGGATCAACGGGTGAAGGGGAACGTGACCATTAACTCGCCCGGCCAGATCTCTTTGGACGAGGCCTATCAGGTATTCGAATCGGTCCTGGAAATCCACGGTTTTTCAACCGTTCGCGCCGGAGAGATAGTCAAAATCATACCGGCCACCGACGCCCGCTCCAAAAACATCATCACCTCTATCGCGGATCCTAAAACCCGTCCCTCCGATCATATCGTCACCCAGCTTATTCCCCTGGAGTATGCCAATGCTTCTGAATTGAGGCGGCTGTTGGCGCCACTGGTTTCCAAGAGCAGCGTAATCCTGGCTTATACACAAACCAACACCTTGATTATTACCGATGTTCAATCCAATATCCAACGATTGATGCGGATTATCTCTATCGTGGATAAGCCCGGTGTGGGGCAGGAGATCGCCGTTATTCCCCTGGAATATTCCGACGCTGCCAAGCTGGTTAAAATGCTGACCTCGGTTTTTTCACCAACCACCGGCGGCCGGAGGCCCACTCCCCAGGAGGGAGGAGCGGTTAAACCGGTGGAGCGCTTTATGGCCGATGAACGTACGAACAGCATCGTGATGTTGGCCAGTGAAAACGATATTGCCCGGGCCCGCGAATTAATCACCATTCTAGACAAAAAAATGCCCCGCGGCAGCGAGAGGATACGCGTTTTTTACTTGGAAAACGCCATGGCTGAAGATATGGCCAAAGTCCTTCAGGAGGTGCCAGCTACCGCCAATAAGAGCGATCAAACGCAACCGGGAAAAAAGACGGCGATGATATCCCAGAACGTCCGAATTATGCCCGACAAATCCACCAATAGCCTGGTCATTATGGCGGAAAAGGATGATTTTCCCGTTCTTGAGGAGATGATTAATAAGCTGGATATTCCCAGAGCCATGGTATTCATCGAAAGTTTGATCATGGAAGTGCTGGTCGACAGCGATTTTAATTTTGGCGCGGAATGGCTTACCATGCGGGAGATCGATTACAATAACCGGCCCGGCGGCATTGGCGGCAATTTCAGACCGGGCGGTACCAGTAATTTGGGTAATTTATTGCAAGGGGGTGTCGGTGGTTTTTCCCAAGGATTCTCCGTTGGTATTATCAGCCAGATGCTTGAAATCGGTGGCGTTGAGTTTCCGGGTATCGGGGCCTTGGTCAACGTACTGCAAGGTAACAAAAATGTTAATATTATTTCTACACCCCAGGTCATGACCACAGATAATGAGGAGGCAACCATCACCGTTGGGAAAAATGTTCCCTACCAGACAAAATCGGGTTCGTCGAATGTGGAGTCATTCAATACATTTGAATATCGTGATGTCGGTCTTACCCTGAAAATTACGCCTCATATCAGTAAGGATCGTACCGTCCGGTTAAATATCCAGCAGGAAGTGACCCGGCTGGAAGATCTGTCCGAGGGGACCTCTCAGACAACCGAGCGGCCGACGACCCTCAAAAGGGCCATTGATACCACCGTTATTGTAAAAGATAAAAATACCATTGTCATCGGCGGACTCATTGACGACGCGCTAACGGTTTCCACAGAGAAGATTCCCTGCATTGGGGATATTCCCGGCCTGGGATGGTTGTTTAAATCCAAATCCGATTCAAAAGAGAAAACCAACCTCTATGTCTTTCTAACGCCGCACGTTGTCAATAATCCCACTGAGGCAGAAGCTCTTTACCGTCTAAAACGGAAGGATATTGATGACACCATTAAAGAGGGAAGAATTAAACTTTATCAAAAGGTTCAACCCGACCCAGTTGAAACGGAGGACGCTGAAACAGAGGACGATGCATCATCCAAACCTTCCCAGGTCCAAACCCCGGTCCAAAAAACCGGGAAATTTTAATGGTTTCGTAAAGAATCCTTCTTTAGCCGTTTTTTAAACGTACAAGCGATATACAGTCAGGGGCCATGCGAAAACCATTGACCAAAATTTTGGAAGAAATCTCCGGTGTAACGGAGGAAGATATTTCGGAGATCCGTGAAAACGAGCTCACCGGCGAATTGAATATCGGCGCGGAACTGGTAAAAAAAAATATTATTACCGAAATTGAGTTATTAACGGCTCGAAGTGTCCAGTTTGGTATCCCCTATTGGCCGGAGCTTCCGTTGGGTGCGTTAAACGCTGATTTTACCCACCTCCTTCCCATCGGTTTCTTAAAAAAACATGTCATTTTCCCTTTAGGGATTCCGTCCAAAGCATCGGAAGATGGGGCTGAAGTCCCGGAACAAAAAGGATCCGTCGATTTTATTATTGCCGTCAATGATCCCACGGTTATTCACCCACTCGATGACCTGGTAAGGCTGCTGGCGTTAGATCGATATCAACTGGTTCTTTCAGACGAAGCAGCGATCTTATCGGCGATCAATCTGGCTTATAATATGAGTCGAGGGTCCGCTGAGCAGCTGGTTCAGGATATGGAGGAAGACAGCTCATCCATTATCAGCGAGATAGAAGATACCGCCGATTTGCTGGACGATACCTCGGATGCACCCATTATTAAATTGGTAAACCATATCATCTCTCAAGCTGTTAAAGCCCAGGCAAGTGATATACATATTGAACCGTACTCGGATAGTTTTAAGGTCCGCCATCGCGTGGATGGAATCTTGTACGACATGCTCACCCCTCCGAAATGGATTCAATCTGCACTGATCGGCCGTATCAAGGTCATGGCCAAGATGAATATCGCAGAGAAACGCCTGCCTCAAGACAGTCGTATCGATGTCAAAATCGGCGATCAAGATATCGATATTCGCGTTTCCACGATACCCACCGTATTTGGGGAACGGGTCGTATTGCGGCTTTTGAACAAGTCCGGCTCTTTACTAAATATGTCGGAATTGGGGCTATCCGCTGACGGGCTATCTGAATTGAACAAAATTATCGGCATGCCCAATGGCATTTTTCTTATTACCGGTCCTACAGGTAGCGGAAAAACCACCTCATTGTATGCGATCCTCTCGTCCATTAACCATTCAGATATCAATATTATCACCATCGAGGACCCGGTCGAATACCAGCTTGATGGCGTGAATCAAATTCAGGTCAATCCAAAAATCGAATTGACATTTGCCCGGGGGCTACGCTCGATTGTCCGTCAAGACCCGGATGTCATTCTGGTGGGGGAGATTCGGGATAAGGAAACGGCCGAAATTGCCGTTCAGTCCGCCTTAACCGGTCATCTCGTCTTTTCCACCCTTCATACCAATGACGCGGCCAGTGCCATTACCCGGCTGATTGATATCGGAACGGAACCGTTTTTGATCGCATCTTCGGTGAATGCGGTTGCCGCCCAACGACTGATTCGGGTGCTATGCGATGACTGCAAAAAACCATATCAACCGGATGAGGCGACCCTGAAGCTTCTCGGTCAGGCCGCTGAGGATGTTCGCGGCAAGCGGCTCTATCAGGCCATGGGGTGTTCCAAATGTTACCAGACCGGCTATCGCGGGCGTATCGGTATTTTTGAAATCATGGTGTTGGGGCATGGTATAAAAAATTTACTTCTTGAGAATCATGATTCCTTTCGAATCAAGCAAGAAGCGATTAAATGGGGCATGACCACTCTTCGTGATGACGGTATCCGCAAGGTTCTGGCCGGTGTATCGACCATTGAGGAGATTTTACGCATCACCCAATGAGTTCATTTATCCCAATTGGAAGCCTTGGTCTATCCCGGCGACTGGTTATTTTGATCGCCGCCACTTACCTGCTGACTTGCTTTTGCCAACAGGCTCTCTTGGCCGATGAACTTTCAATTGTTAAGCACCTAGCGAATCAAGACCACCAATACGATTTTGCCCAAACGTTATTGGCAAAGGGTCATTTTATCAAAGCGGCAGGTGAATTTGACCGATTTGTTTTTTTCTTTCCCAATGATCCTCGCGCTCACAAAGCCCGTTATCAAGCAGCCCAAGCCTATTTTAAGGGCGCTCGCTATGAAGACGCCGTCATCGCCTGCAAAACCGTTATCGAAAAAAAACCGGATGCCATGGCCACCGCGCCATTTTATTTATTGCTTGCACGTACCCGGATCAAACAGGAAGATTTCAACCAAGCCCTGATTACACTTCATAACTTTTTATCGATTTACAAGGACCCCGCCATTCGAGATGAGGCACGGTATCTTGGCGCCTGGATATTTATCCAGACGGCCCAATGGCCAAAAGCGCTTACCTGGTTAAAAGCTATATCAGATCAGAATCGGGAGGCCTATTCGGTCGAACCGCTTACCGAACGACTGGCCGATATCAACACAATTCCACAAAAACGTCCCCGGCTGGCAGGCTTTTTGGCGGTTGTTCCCGGCTTGGGGCACCTGTATTCGGGCCGGTATCAAGACGCATTGACAGCCTTCGTGCTAAACGGTCTTACGATCTGGAGCAGCTATGAGGCCTTCGAAGATGACCATCCGGGTTTGGGTAGCCTTCTCGGTTTGGTGAGCTTAAACCTTTATGTGGGTAACATCTACAGTGCCGTCAATTCAGCCCACCAATTCAATCGTCGCGCCAATGAGCGATTTATCAGGAGCTTAACGCCTTTCACCAACTTTCGCTTATCAATGGCGCCTGGGAGTCGGGGCGCAATGGTAATGATGACGCTTGATTTCTAACCGAATGCGACCTTATTTTTCGGCGTAATGATGAAAGTCAGGTCGGTTGGTGCGCAGTATCTATTCCGATGGCGATAAAATCGATAGCGCTTGCTTCGCCTTCTTAGCCAGATCGCTACCCGGTACGACTTCGATCACCTTGCGGTAAGCGGCAATGGCCTGTTCCTTTTTACCCAAAGTCCGACGTATGTCGGCAATATCCATGATCAGCGGTGGGAATTCCGGTGCGAGTTCCCAGGCTTCCTCAAAGGTCTCTTCGGCTTTTTTGGTATTTCCCATGGCCAAATATGTTTTTCCTAAACCGCGAAGCGCTTTGACATAAACCAGATCCCTGGCAAATCCGTCCTGATAATGCTTAACCGCTTTATTATAGTAAACTTCGGAGGCAGAATAGTCACCCTTGTTATAGTAGGCCCAACCCAGGTTGAGGTGGGCATATTGAGGGGTTGAGTAAAGAATATTGTTGGATAATTCCTTAAATACTTCGATAGCTTCATCCCACTGTTTCATTTCCAAATAGGTGGCACCCAGGTTATTGTAGGCCGGTGCGTAGTCCGGCTGGATCTCCATGGCTTTTTTATAGTGGGCGACGGCCTCCTGATAAAGTTCCTTAGCTTGAAAGGCTAGACCTAAATAATTTTGCAGAAGCGGGTCATTCGCATAGATTTTTTCCGCGTTTAACAACTCCCTTAAAGCGGAAGTATAGTTACCTTGAGCGAGATACGCTTCGCCGATATTGCGGGTGACTTCACTTTGTTTTTTTTTAAATTTAAGATCACCGGCACAACCGGTTAAGAAGCTAAGCATAATTATGCTAACGATAATCCATTGATTTGCGCGGCCTTGCATTATTCTCTCCTCTAATTAATTTGATGCAACGATTGATCCAAAGACGGCCGACAGCTACCCCACATTAATGTCTCGGTGCGATTTGTACGATCTGGGTCCCTCTGCTTTCCAAAAAAATCTTCATCTCTTCGATAAATACTGCCGAAGTAATCAGGGCCTGGCCGTCGGTTTGCGGTACCATCAAACCCGGATACGTGAAGGAGACACCCTGGCCGTCTCGATTATTTTCAACAAAAATAGTCGGGCTTTCCGTGTATCCCAGTGAAAATTTTTTCAAAATTTGGCGTATGTGCCTCAAGGCGTCATACTGCCCTCTCAGCGAGATAACTTTCAGGCCCGTGGCCTCAATGGCGGCAATACTTTCACCGGCAAAGTTACCGAAATCCACCAGACAGGTACGGTCGGTGTCGATGGTAAGCATGTTGGAAACAGCATCTACCTGAAGGCCGGCATAGGGAAAACGAACCTTTACATTTTCCTGGAAGGTCCATCCCAGAGCGTGAACCACTTTACGAATTAGATGTTTGTGATTTTCGATGGGAATGGGTTGCTTTACAATGCCGGTGTTTAAATACGGTCGGCTGCTTGTACCGGCGATTTGACCATCGGGTTTGACCCCCCAATAGGTGATGTGGCGCTTGGCAAGGTATCGGAAGATGGTTTCCGGAAATGGACCTGATTTTTGGTCTATCGGCGCCAAACAGATGTGACGATCGGGCAGACCGGGAGCATTCTCCATTTTCAGGATCCATTTGGCATTGATATCCGTTGTTACACCACCATCTTTGAACGTGATTTTTTTTCTTGGGTGGTCGAGGTTGACAACCGCAAATACTTTATCGAGCATATGATAAATAGACACCGGCGATGCCGGTATGCGTACGAAGAAAACGGGTTTCCATTGAGATTTAATGACCGATATGTCCGATAGTGATTTTGAAAACGGCCGAAGAAAAACAATCCGGGTATTGTTTTTTAACCGTATCACCGGGAATAAGCCTAAATTGAGACGCAGATCCTCCTTCCCCTTTACGGGGAAATGATAGCTGCCCCGATCAAATAATTCGGCGTCTAAAAGTAAGGCGATCTGTTTCAAGATGTCGGCGATCAGGGGCACAGAGGTCTCCTCGGTTGTCGGATCGGAGAGGCCCTCTTTCGTTGATGGGTCCATTGGGGGTACATCTGTGGCGATACGGTCTGTGTCTATTTTTGAAATTGTACTTGTATCGTCAGCTATGAGTGCTTTATGGGCCGGCAACCGTATCTTTTGGCCAACTATGACGCGGTTGGGATCGCTAATATGGGGATTGAGATCCTTAAATCGTTTAAGGGCTTTCCGATATTCTTTGGTGTGCCCCCCGTAGAATTCAAGAAGCAATTTGGACACCGTGTCTCCTTTGCGAACCTCGACGGTTTTAAGAGGACTGTCTGAGATAGATGCAAAAGGAATGGCCACTGATTCGGATGAATACAACGGGAGCATATCCGGGGTTAGGATTTTCAACGGAATGAGAACCAGATTACCCGGATAGATCTGGTCAATATCTCCGATTTGTGGGTTTATGCTTTTTAAAATGTCTAAAAATGCTGGATAGTCTCGCTCGGATATTTCACCCTTTTGGCGAAAGATTTTATAAATCCATTCACCTTGTTGGACGATATAGGGGTCACAGAGGATATTTTTTCCCTGATCTTGCTTAACCACATACCGCTTAGTCCAAAGCGCAGCCTCAGCGATGGGCAATACGGCTGCGCCTATTAATAAACAGAGCATGCCGCAAAATATAAGGGCAATGGGGATCCGATGCTTCATAAGGGCGGCTCTTTTTTTAGCCCCAGGGTGGTGGCAATGGAATCACTGACGCCTTCTACGAATTGTGCCAAAGCTGCCCCGAAAAGCGGGTTTTCAGGTGTAGGCGTTGGGCCGTCGGGTTTTATCAAAATCGGCTTGTTGATCATCTCCGTTTTCGGCTTGATCTCAAACGCCGAGGGAAAAGCTTGCTCAAAGTACATGTTTTGAAAGCCGGAAAATTTGATGGCATGGGCGGTGGCATCGAGTATGGCGACTTCATCCTCAAGCAGGTATTTCAGCCGCCGTGCTTTTACCAAACCCGCCAGGCATTCGCCGCCATGGGTGCAGGCGATATGGCCGTTGCGGCTGGCCGTTAGTTGCCAATCCATGATCTCCTGTTCGTTGACTTGAACAAAATATACCCGTTGATCGCCCCAAAGGGCATTATATTGGTCCACCAGATGAATAACCCGGGGCATGGAGACCGGATTACCGATCATGGCCGCCTGGGCCACGCTGGGTTGAACCGTAATGGGTTGGAATCGCCGTTTGGTTACATCGGTTTCTTGGTAATAGCGGTACACCGGGTCCGCGTGGGCCGATTGTACGCCGATGATTTTAGGCAGGGTATCAATAATGCCCGCTTCATAAAATTTGATAAACCCCTGCAAAATCGCTGTAATATTACCGGCATTGCCGATGGGAACGATTACAACCTTGTTTTTCAGATCATACTCAAAATCTTGGGAAATTTCATAGGCATAGGACTCCTGTCCCAGAATTCTCCAGGCGTTTTTGGAATTTAATAAGGCGACCGCGAATCGCTTTGACAGGTTTTCGACGATTTTCATACAATCGTCGAAAACACCGGGTATTTCAAAGACAACCGCCCCGCTGCCCAGAGGCTGGGAAAGCTGTTGCGGCGTTACTTTTTTGTGGGGGAGCAGTACGGCCGATTTAATTTTGGGGGAAAGATAGGCGGCATACAGGGCGGCGGCGGCTGACGTGTCGCCGGTGGAAGCACACACCGCCAGAATATCGCCGATTTTTTCTTCCTGAATTAAATAGTTGAGGTAACTTAAAGCGCTGGCCATCCCCCGATCCTTAAATGAGGCACTGGGGTTCTGTCCATCATTTTTAAAGTAAAAAGGCCCACCGGCTTGCTCCTGAAGCCGGTTGTTGGCCGCAACCATTGGGGTGTGGCCCTCGCCTAAATAGACGACGGCATCAAGGGGCATGATCGGGCCCAAAAACTCATGATACCGATAGATACCTTGTAATGCCGGCGTGGTGAGCATCTTACGATAATCGAAAATGCGCCGCCATTTTTCGCCGGAAATGGATTTGAGCCGATCGGCCTGCGCATTTTCAATAAGTAAAACCTGATCGCAATCGGGGCAGGTATACAAAAGCTTGGCAATATCGAAAACGGCCCGGCAGCCCAAACAGCGATACATGAGCTTCCCATCCGGACGGGGAATCAGATGGGGGCGTATCTCCTCAGGAAAGTCTTCCGGCTTCATCCGGTAATCCTTTCCATACCGTCCATATAGGGCTGAATCGCTTTGGGCAACAGGACCGAGCCGTCCGATTGTTGATAATTCTCGAGGATGGCAGCTACCGTACGCCCTACGGCCAGACCGGAGCCGTTCAGGGTATGGAGCAGCTCCGTCCCTTTCTGGCCTTTACGTTTAAAACGAATATTGCCCCGCCGGGCTTGAAAGTCTTCGAAATTACTGCAAGACGATATTTCCCGATAGGTGTTTTGGGCCGGCATCCACACTTCAATATCGTAGGTTTTGGCAGCCGAAAAACCAAGATCTCCCGTGCAAAGCGTAATCACCCGATAGGGGAGTTCCAGTTGTTTTAGGATTGTTTCCGCATGTCCCAAAAGGATCTCCAGTTGTTGATATGACGTTTCCGGATGGGCAAAGTGGACCAATTCAACTTTATTGAATTGGTGCTGTCGAATGAGGCCGCGTGTATCTTTACCATAAGATCCGGCCTCCGAACGAAAGCAGGGCGTATGGGCGGTATATAAAATCGGCAAATCTTGCTCGGGAATGGTTTCATTCTGGTGAATATTGGTCACCGGCACTTCCGCTGTCGGGACCAGAAAGTAATCCCAGTTTTCGAGCTTAAACAGATCTTCGGCAAACTTGGGAAGTTGTCCGGTATGCATCAATGCATCCCGGTTAACGATAAAGGGTGGTAAAACCTCCCGGTAGCCATGATTTTTCGTATGGTTATCGAGCATGAAGTTGATTAAGGCACGTTCCAGCCTGGCACCGGCATCGAAATACAGCGGAAAACGGGCACCTGTGATACGAGCGGCCCGCTCGAAATCCAATATGCCTAAATTTTTCCCGATATCCCAATGAGCTTTGGGATCAAAATCAAAACTCGGTGGGGAACCAACCTCTTTGACGGTCACATTGTCGGATTCATTGGTTCCCACCGGTACGGTTTCATGGGGGATGTTGGGAATCCCCATCAATTTGGTTTGGATCTCCGATTCGTATTGAACCCGTTTTGGGTCCAAGGCTTTGATTTGGGCGGCGACTTCCCGCATGGCGGTCATCTCTTCGTCGGCATTTTTTCCGGCCTTTTTCATTTTTGCGATTTCATCAGAGACCGTATTGCGTCGATGCCGAAGGGTTTCAAGTTCTTGAAGTACGCTGCGGCGTTGTTCATCGGCAGCGAGAAGGGCCTGCAAATCAATTTGCGTGCCGCGGGCGCTCATGGCTTTTTCCACCAGGGACAGGTTTTTGCGAAGGTACTTGATTTCCAACATAAGGATACCTATATTAACCGGCTGATCTATTTGTTGATTAGATCCGGAATCTATCCTGATATATCATGAAGATTCCGTAAAATGGCTTTTGTAATGAATGATGATGACAAGAATTGCCATCCGTGCCTATTGAACGCGATTTTCGTATCAGGGCAGGTGAAAATAGTCAATGGGTATCCAAAATGGTTTATAAGCGGTCGATCGTTGATTCTCACATTGGCATCGGGAGTGTTTCATGGATGATGGTCAGTTAAGTAAAGAAGATATCCGAGAGAATATCGCCAAAAAGCTGCAACAAATGCCGGCGGATGAACTGGCGCTTAAGTACAAACAAATCGAAGCGCAATTGTTTGAATTCGCCAATTTTTTGGAATCACGAATTGCATTGCTCTATATCGAGAAATCCGGTGAAGTTCATGGCCGGGGTATTGTCGACAGGGCTTACGATTACAGCAAGATCGTGGTGCTTCCCGTGTTCGATCAAGCAAGCCGCACCATGCGTATGCTAAAAGTGGATGACCCGAAAAAAGATCTTAAAAAGGGCCCACGCGGCATCCTGGAGCCCGACCCCAAAAAATGCAATGAAGTCCCCATCGAATGCATTGATATCGCAATTATTCCGGGAATTGCCTACGATGAAAAGGGGGGGCGAATCGGTTCCGGCGAAGGGTATTACGATCGATTGATCCCTGAGCTTGCCGTTACGACGCGCAAAGTGGCCCTTTCTCTGGAAGACCAGATCATTCCCATGGTGCCCATGGAATCCCATGACCGTTATGTGGATATCATCATTTCCGAAAAGCGGGTGATTTACAAAATATAGTGATGAATAAGTAACTTGACGGTACGATGCGCATCAAGTATTCTAATGATGCTGAGGGTGATGCCGCTTGAGGCGCATTGCTGTGACTGTCGAGTCCCATTTTTTTCCAATCGCCTTACATCTTTAAACATGTGTATATCCTCATTGCCCTTTCATTTGGCAGCTAATTTATTCACAATCCCCTAATCGAAAATTGACACCTGTCCGGTTTTAAACCGATGCGGTTAAAGTAATTCAGGAATAGGTCGATAATACCTTGATAGGGGGGAAATGGATCCAATAAAAATGGGCGAAAAAACCGTAGCCGATATTCTGGTCGCTGACGACTCGCTGGATGACTTGCGGCTGATTGTTGAGATCCTGAGTAGAGAAGGGTACAACGTCCGTCCCGCCATTGATGGGGAGGCCGCCTTGGCGGGCATTCGAGCTGAACCGCCCGATTTACTTATTCTGGACATCAAAATGCCCAAAATAAATGGATTCGAAGTATGCCGTCATCTGAAAACGGAACGATCACCACTGGCCGTTCCGGTCGTTTTTGTCAGTGCTTCGGAAAACGTGGAAGACAAAGTGAGAGCGTTTTCCGCAGGCGCTGTGGATTACATCACCAAACCTTACCAGGCAGAAGAGGTTGTCGCCCGGGTTAAAATGCACCTGTCTTTCAATTTTTTGAAAAAAGAGACTGAAGGCAGCAACGTATTATTGGCCAGAGAAATTTCTGAGCGGCATCGCGTGGAGGACGAATTAATACAATCGCACAAACAATTACGTCGACTGTCCACCCATCTTCATTCTTTCATCGAAGAAGAGCGGGCGCGTATGGCCCGTGAGATTCATGATGACCTCGGTCAGGCCTTAACCATTTTTAGAATGGATCTGGCCTGGTTAGCAAGGAAATTGAGTGGAAAGCAGCAAATGGTATTAGATAAAATCGAATCCATGTCGGCATCAACCCTCAATACATTGCAGTCGGTAAAAATGATCTGTGCGGATTTGAGACCGGGCATCCTGGACGATTTCGGCCTTGCTGCTGCGATCGAATGGCAGGCGGGCGAGTTTAAAAATCGAACAGGAATTAAGGCTAAGGTCACCTCGGATCCGGAAGATATTATTTTGGATGAAAAGCGCTCCACGGCCCTTTTCAGGATTTTTCAGGAAACATTGACCAACGTTTTAAAGCATGCCAATGCCACCAGGGTCGAGATAGATCTGAAAAAAGTAAAAAGCCGGGTCGAGTTAACCGTAAAAGACAATGGTATCGGAATTAATCAAAAGCAAATAACACGTGGCGGGTCTCTCGGGCTTTTGGGTATCCGGGAGCGGATTCATACCTTTGGCGGTAAGACGGAGATTACAGGCGTACCTGGCGCAGGAACCACAATTAGTGTTAGCGTCCCACTTGAAAAGTTGTAACCGGACAGGCTGTCATTTTCTAACCCTTGTCTTAACGGGGTCTTAACGGGGTCTTAACGGGAGCATCCCAATGATAAAAATTATCATTGCCGACGATCATGCCATTGTTCGGGAAGGGCTCAAGCAAATCATTTCTGAAAATTCCCGTATGATTGTCACCGCCGAGGCGAGTAACGGCCGGGAGGTTTTGAACAAAATTCGGTCCGGTGATTTTGACGTGCTCGTGCTGGATATAACCATGCCTGGCAGAGACGGGATCGAAACTCTCAAGCAGTTAAAAGTTGAAGAACCGAAACTGCCTATTCTGGTGTTAAGTATGCATTCCGAACAGCAATATGCGCTGAGGGTAATTAAGGCCGGTGCTGCGGGGTACCTAACTAAAGAAAGTGCGCCGGAAGAATTGATCGGCGCGATTCAAAGAGTCAGCTCCGGCAGAAAGTATATTAGTATGGCACTTGCTGAGATATTGGCTGTTGACCTTGAAGCCGGATCAGAAAAAGCCCCCCATGAAACCCTGTCCGACAGAGAATATCAGGTGATGCGCATGATTTCTAAAGGAATAACCATCAAAGAGATTGCTGCAGATCTGTTTTTAAGCGTCAAGACCGTCAGTACCTATCGGTCACGAATACTTGCAAAAATGAAAATGAAAAATAATGCTGAAATAACCTACTATGCCATCAAAAATGGCCATATAAAATGAAACGGCAGCATTATCTTTTGGCAGGCCATCCCACCACCCCCATTCTCACACCCTAATATGTAGGTAAAAAACCGACAATACCGTTTACCCGTGTCCTACACAGAAATCAGATAAAGCCCGATACAACTAGATTGTTCCTCAGCGTATAGTCAGGACTAATCCTCAAATCTGAAAGAGGGTTAACCCTGACGGCGCACAATCTTTACTCGCAACCATTAGATTCCGAGTTATAGGAAGCGCGAGAATCCGCTATTCTGATCATAATCGACAATCGTGAGGGCTGGAAATGGTTTTCATTAAATGGGAACAAAAGTATTCGGTGGGGATTCCCGAAATTGATCTTCAGCATCGGTTTTTTTTCCTATTGATTGAGAGACTCGATACCCTGATAAACCAAAGGTGCGAAAAAATCCATATATCAAACCTGATGGATGAACTGGCAAAATACGCCGTTTTCCATTTTGCCAGTGAAGAAAATAGAATGCTTATTACCCAGTATGATGGTCTGTATCTACATAAAGTGAGCCATCTGGAGCTTATCCAGCAACTGAATAATGTTAAAGTCAGGTTTGATTTTCTTAATAGCGGGACGGAAACAATTGTTCCTTTCTTAACCGATTGGCTGATAAATCATACAACATTGAAGGACCTCGAATTCGGAGACTACTTGAGGAAGATTGGGAATACCAATGCAGAGTGCAAAGTAGACGCTGACGGATAGGAATAGACAACCGAACATAACCCATGTGCTACCCGATTTCCAATAGAGATAGACAACGAAACCATATATATGGATGGACTTCATGAGAGTATTCATAGTGGATGATTCAAAGCCATTACGTGATCGTTTGATTGAGATGATGGCTGAACACCCTAGAATCAAGGTCGTGGGACAGGCCGATAACCCTAGACTTGCCATTCAGCAGATACCAATAACGAAGGCTGAGGCAGTCATCCTGGATATACGAATGCCCGGCGGCAACGGCATCGGGCTTTTGAAAGAAATCAAGAAACATTATCCGTCCGTTCTGGTGATCATGTACACGAACTACCCCTTAGATCAATACCGCAAAAGATGCATGGCGCTGGGCGCTGATCTGTTTTTTGAAAAATCGACGCAATTTGAAAAATTAATGAACGTTCTCACGGGATTTGTTCAGGATTCCCGGCCATGAAACGGATAATCCTTAAGAGGGAGGTACTCTGTTGAGGAGTAGCATAAAATCATTTGTGATCGGTGTCGTTTTATTTGGCTTGATTACATCGAACCCTTTGGCCCTGGCCCGGAGTATGGAGGGCCCTGCCCTCAAATTCGATCACCTCACGCCCGAACAGGGGTTGCTGTCGCTTAATACGCGGGAGATTTTACAAGATAGACAGGGGTTTATGTGGTTTGCCACGGCCAATGGCCTCAACCGCTATGACGGCTATGAATTCAAAGCGTATCTCCCCAATCGAGATGATCCTCATAGTATCAGCCATACCAATGTCCGCACCCTGCACGAAGACGGGGAGGGATATATTTGGGTAGGTACCGTGAATGGCGGTCTGAATAAATACGATCCGGCTACCGAACGTTTTACCCGTTATCAACACAACGCAGACGATCCCCACAGTTTGAGCAATGATCGGGTAAACAGCTTTTTTGTAGATGCAAAGGGACGGTTTTGGGTGGGCACGGATGGCGGCTTGAACCAATTCAACCCCCAGACAGGGCAGTTTACTCACTACCTTCACAACCCGAATGATCCCCACAGTTTAAGCAATAATGGCGTCTGGGGCTTGCAACAAGATAAAGCGGGTTATTTATGGGTCGGCACCCTTGGTGGTGGCCTAAACCGGTTTGATCCGGCCACCGGCGGGTTTACTCGATTTTTACATAATCCTGAGGACGCCAACAGTTTGAGCGGTGATACCATTCGAGCCATTGCCAATGACCCGGTAAGCGGATTGTGGGTGGGTACCGATAAAGGTCTGGATTGGTTTGACCCCCAGACAGGGCAATTTATTCATTATCTGAACAACCCGGAGAATCCCCACAGCATCAGTCACAACAATATTTATGCGTTGCATTGGGACCGATCCGGTGAATTATGGGTAGGGACCACAGAAGGCAGCCTGAACCGGTTTAGCCCTAAAACGAAGCACTTCAGACCCTATCAGCCCAATCCCGATAATCCCGACAGCATTGCCGGCGTGTGGGTGTTCGACATATACGAAGACAAGACCGGCGCGCTCTGGGTTTCCACCTGGGATGGCGGCATCAACCGACTGGATCAGGCGGCTACCAAATTCACACACTATCGTCATGACCCGGATGATCCTAATAGTTTGAGCCACAACGCCGTTTGGGGGGTGATTGAAGATCGTGAGGGTGTTGTCTGGATTGGCACTCTGGGAGGTGGCTTGAATAAGTTCGATCCCGATACCGGGATATTCACCCACTATCGTCATGATCCAAATGATCCTGGCAGTTTAATCTCGAATAATATCTTTACAGTCACCGAAGATCGTAAAGGCAGGTTGTGGGTGGGTACCCGCGAGGGGCTCGATCTGTTTGACCGGGATTCCGGGCAGTTTAAACATTTTGTACACCGCGATAATGATCAGACCAGTTTGAGTAACAATTGGGTCATGCGGATTTTTGAGGACCAATCCGACCGTTTGTGGGTGGGCACTTACGGCGGAGGTTTCAATCGGTTCAATCCGGAAACGGGACAATTTGTCAACTATCTGCATAACCCGGATGATGAAAACAGTTTGTCTGCCAATTTAGTCATGGACATAATTGTAGATAAGAAAGGCATGTTGTGGATTGCCACTTTTGGGGGAGGTTTAAATAAATTTGATCCCGAAACAGAAAAATTTAGCCATTATTTTCATAATCCCGATGATCCGGACAGCCTGTTTCATGATGAAATCGCCCAAATGGCATTCGATCCTGAGGACAGAATGTGGATTACTACCGGCGCCGGCCCGGATCGTTTCGACATGGAGACAGGAATTTTCACCCATTTTAATGAGGGTATTCCAAATACAAATATCGGCAGCCTGCTTTTGGACGAGGCGGGTTTTGTCTGGATGGCCTTGTATGGGAAAGGTTTATCACGTTTCGATCCAAAAACGGAAACCTATCGGACGTTTGATAGCACCGATGGTGTTCAACCGGCTGAATTTTTACCGGGAGCGGGTTGCAAGGGCAAGGCCGGTAGATTTTACTTTGGCGGGAATGGGGGGCTGAATGTCTTTAACCCTGCGCAACTGAAAGACAACAACAATATCCCACCAGTGGTCTTGACCAACTTTCAACTTTTCAACCAACCGGTGCTTATAGGAGACAAGGACTCTCCCTTAAAACAGCCTATACAAATGATGGAGAAGCTGACCCTGGCTTATGATCAATCGGTTTTTTCTTTTGAGTTTGCTGCCTTGAATTACCGTTTTCCCGATAAAAACCAATATGCCTATATGCTGGAAGGCTTTGACAAGCTATGGAATTACACCGATAGCAGTCGTCGCTTCGCAACCTACACCAACCTTGACCCGGGCAACTACACTTTCCGGGTCAAGGCTTCCAATAATGACGGCGTTTGGAACGAGGAAGGCAAAGCCGTCAGCATCACTATCTTGCCCTCCTGGTGGCAATCGGTCTGGTTTCGGGGTTTGGTCGCAATGGGGATAATGGGATTGTTGCTAGGCGGATATCGCTGGCGAGTTGGCGCTGTCGAGAGGCGAAATCTGGAACTCGAAAAGCAGGTCGCCGAGCGCACCAAAGAGTTTCAGGAAAGCGAGGAGCGGTATCACGGATTATCCGCATCAACATTTGAGGCGGTAATTATACATGACAAGGGTGTTATTGAGGACGCCAATGAGGCTGCTACAGCTCTTTTTGGATATCCCCACTCCGAATTGCTTGGTATGCATCTAAATGTGTTGATTACACCTGAATCCAGAGTCCTGGTCGAGAAAAAAATATTTGCCGGTTCCGAGGAACCGTATGAAGTGGCCGGGATCAAAGCGGATCGTTCACCGCTTGAATTGGAAGTCAGGGCAAAAACGGTGCCCTACAAGGGCCGACATATAAGGGTCGCTGCCGCGCGTGACATTTCCGAACGAAAAGAAGCTGAAGACCGAATAAGGAAAGCCAAAGACCAGGCCGAGGCGGCCAATCTAGCCAAGAGTACTTTCCTGGCCAATATGAGTCATGAATTGCGCACGCCGTTGAATACGGTTCTCGGCTTTTCTGATTTACTGTTGCGGGACGCCGCCAGTGGCCTGGAAGCCCTATCTCCCACTCAAAAGGAGAACCTTCTCACCGTTCACCGTAGTGGCAAACATCTGCTGACTCTGATCAACAATGTGCTGGAGCTTTCCCGTGTTGAGGCCGGTCGCGTCACCCTGGATATCGTCTTGTGCGATCTGCATAAACTACTCGACGATATTGAAGATATGTTCGCCCTTAAGGCGCGGGAAAAGAATCTGGCTTTGGTGTTTAAACGGACTGAAGATTTGCCGCGGTTCGCCGGGGTCGATGAGGTCAAGCTGCGTCAGGTATTGATCAACCTGGTAGGCAATGGCGTTAAGTTCACCGAAAAAGGAAAGGTGTCTGTCTTGGCCGGCGTCCGCCATCAGGATGATTCATCCGCCACTATAGATGACGTTCGGCTGTACTTTGAAATCAGTGACACCGGAGTGGGGATTGCACCCGAGGATCTGGAAGGCATCTTTGGCGTTTTTTCCCAGACCGGATTCGGCCGGACCGCCCAGGAAGGCACCGGTCTGGGGTTGGCCATCAGCCAACAGTTCGCAGAACTGATGGGTGGCAAAATTATTGCTAAGAACCAGGTTGACTGCGGGATGACCTTTACTTTCGATATGTGGGCGGAAAAGGTTAATACCCCTCCAATGGTTTTGGAATCTATGCAACGGCACATCGTGGGAATCAAGCCGGGACAACCTGTCTTTCGGATTTTGATAGTCGAAGATAATGCAAGTAACCGCAGTTTGCTGGTTACGCTTCTTCGACGGATGGGTTTTGAGTTAAGCGAGGCTGAAAACGGGCAAGAGGCCATCGAAAAATGGGAGCTATTTGATCCTCATCTGATCTGGATGGATATGCGGATGCCGGTGATGAGCGGCTACGAGGCCACCAAACGCATCAAAGCCAGCCCCGGCGGAATGGCGACTAAAATCCTGGCCTTAACCGCCAGTGGTTTTGAGGAAGATCGCGTCCGCATCCTTGAATCCGGTTGCGATGATTTTCTACGCAAACCGTTTGATGTGGACGATTTACTACAGATGATGGGTGATCATTTAAACATACATTGGATCTACGAGGAAAACAAAGCGACAACCGTAGCGTCTTTTGAAGATATAAGCCAGGAATTAGCCGCTATACCCCGTGAGCTTGCAGAGGCACTTTACAATGAGGCGGTAAGGGCAAACATAAAAACGGTTAACGAATTGATCGATGAGATTTATACACACAATCCTGGCATAGCCGCAGAATTTAAACAGCTGGCCGATCAATTTAAGTTTGCCCTGTTAGCGGAAAAGATGAAAGGACTGTTAAGTTAGTTTATTGGGTGCACCCCGTATCTTTAGTTTTAGTTATTTATATCTTTTCCGATATGAGATTTGAGGCATATTTACCATCGATAAATTTTTAGCAATAGTATGTGTTATGCATAAAGGAGGGAAAAACAATGAGGAAAACCGTGGTTATCTTCGCCTTAATTACATTATGCTTGATCCTTCCTATTTCTCTTCTCCATGCGGAAGACACGATATCTTTCAGCTATGATAATAACTTACCACCCTATTGCTGGGAAGAAGAAGGCCAGATGCGGGGTATTTTTATTGATTTGGTTACGGCCGCGATAGAAAAACGTATGGGCATGCGGGTCATTCATAAAAAATATCCGTGGAAAAGAACAGTTGAAATGGCCAAAGCGGGTAAGGTTGATGGTTTCCTCCGACCGTGCTCCCTTCAAGATGACTGGGCACAGTCTTGCCCCGAGGTGGCACTTTTGGGCGGCCAGCGGATTTTTGCATATGCGGGCAGCCCTATGATTGAGAAGATACGAGCGCTTAAAAATACAGCTAACTTTTCTTATAATGCGGATCTTTACAAATGGGAGGCGCTACGACCATTCAAGTGGGTTGCAGGCCGGGGAGAAGCACCCTTTGAGGCGATGAGTGACAATGGGTTTGATGTCCATTTTTTAGGGTGGGACTCCCTGTTCAAATTTATTGCCGAGGGGCGCGCAGATGCAATGATAATGGCAAGGCATATGGGGCTTTTTCAAATTAAAAAATTAGGGTTACAAGAGAAAATAATTGAGATGCCGGCGTCAATCAGTCAATCTTATTGCTTTTTTATCAATTCACAGTCGCCCTTTCTAAGAATACTTCCTGAACTTGGGAAAGTATTGAGAGAAATGAAAAAAGAAGGGATAATTGAAGACATCGAGAGCAAGTATATCCGATAATCGAATGTTCACACAGTCTGATTTTAAAAAGATCCAATTGCCGATTTCCTGCCGGCACTATGTCAATAGCTCGAAATTCAGGGGTGAGAAGCGATTCAGATTAATGGAAAATTTTATGTGTTGGAAAAAAAACAAGGCCGGAGAATAGCCGGATGGTTCGGTTTATCTTACGGTATATCAAGGCAAGCTTGACACTTCAGCTATCCCTTTTGGTCATGGTTGTAACCACGATTATATTGACCGTATCCGGCTGGTATCGCTATAGCAATACGGCCACGGAAATGGAGGCACGGTTGAATGAGGACCTCAAGATAGCTTTTCGCACCCTTTCTAAAAGCTTAGCTAAACCCATATATAATTATGATATCCCAACGGCTGAGGATATATGTTTGGCCGTCCTTAATAGGGAGGACTTTATCTATGTCGGCGTGGACAATATAAATAAAGTGCCTCTTATCGCTTTTAAAAAAAATGAACAAAGTCAAATTCAAAAAACGGATAAACACATTCTCACCTTGGGGGGCTTAGTCGCAGTGAGAAACTTTTTTTAAAAGAAGAACACCTCGGTTATGTAAATGTTGTCACTACCAGGGCCTTTTTGGAAAAGTCATTGTTTGAGGTTTTACAAGCAACCGCTTTTCAGATTTTATTCATCGACCTGGCGCTGGTGGCAGCATTGGTTCTTTTGCTGCAGTTGCGGTTTGTAGGGCCTGTTAAAAAGTTGACCGAAATATCCTCTGATATTGCACGGGGGAACCTTGATCAAGCGACTGTTGAATATGGTGAAAATGAGCTTGGGGTACTTTGCCGGGCGATATTTATCATGCGTGACAGCGTGAAAGAAAAAATAGAGGTGCTAAGAAAGGAAGTCTTAGAGCGAAAAAAAGTAGAAGAGGCTCTGCGACATAGCCAGGAGCGTCTCGATCTGGCCATGTTCGGGGCAAATGACGGTATATGGGACTGGCATCTGGACAAAAACACCCTTGATTACGACGCACGCTACTACACAATGGCCGGTTATGAGCCCAATGAGTTTCCAGGTGTTTTTGAAGAATGGGAGCAGCGGGTTCATCCTGAGGATATCGGGCAGGCAAAATTGGCCATAGAGCAATATCTGGCCGGAGACCTTGAATCCTTTGAAATTGAATTCAGGTTTTTGCGTAAGGATAAGCGCTATATGTGGATTCGTGGAAGGGGGAAAATTGTCAAACGCAATGAAATAGGAACCCCTGTCCGTTTTATTGGAACCCACTCTGATATTACCGCTCGCAAACGGGCAGAGGCGGCGTTGCGCGAAAGTGAGGAGAGATTCCGTGCTATTTTTGCACAGGCAGCGGTAGGCATTGCCCATGTAGCGAGCGACGGACGATGGATCCGAGTGAATGATAAATTGTGCGAAATTGTCGGTTACTCACGCGAGGAGCTCCTGCAAATCAGATTTCAGGATATCACCTACCCTGATGATCTGGATGGAGACCTGGATTACGTTCGGAGAATGTGGGCTGCGGAAATAGATACCTATAGCATTGAAAAACGCTACATTCGTAAAGACGCAAGCATTGTCTGGGCGAATCTTACAGTATCCATGGCGAAGCAGAAAGATGGACGGCCCAAATACTTTATATCCGTGTTGGAAGATATCTCAAATCGTAAGAATGCGGAAAATGAACTCATGACCTATCAGAACCACCTGGAGGATCTGGTCGGGGAACGCACTATTGAACTTGAGCAAGCCAAAGAGCAGGCAGATGCCTCCAACCAGGCCAAGACTTCCTTTCTGGCAAGAATGACGCATGAATTGCGTACGCCGTTAAACACGGTTATCGGTTTTTCCGATATCTGCTGCGGGATGCCGCTACGGGCCTGGAGACGCTCTCGTCCGCCCAAAAGGAGAATTTATCCATTGTCCACCGCAGCGGCGAACATCTGCTGACGCTGGTCGACGATGTGCTGGAATTGTCCCGTATTGAATCCGGGCGTGTCTCGGTTAATATAACATCTTGTGATCTGGACGAATTGCGCCTCAGTCTTGAAGATATGTTTACCCACGATGCAGCACAAAAAGGTTTGCGTCTGGAATTCGAACTCGCCGCTGATCTGCCGCGCTTTGTAAAAACCGATAAAGTAAAATTGCGGCAGGTGCTGATTAATTTATTAAGCAATGCCGTTAAGTTTACCGAAAAAGGTGTCGTGAGGGTTCGGGCTGGAGCATCCTCGCCTGGAGATGATTCGGATTCAGTCCGTCTGCGCTTTGAAGTAAGCGATACCGGGGAGGGGATAGCCCCTGATGAGCAGGCCGTTTTGTTTAATGTCTTTGCGCAGACACAATCGGGTCGGGAAACACAGAAAGGCACGGGCCTGGGTCTGTCGATCAGTCAGAAGTTTGTGAAACTTATGGGTGGCGATATAACGGTCAACAGCCAGCCTGGGAAAGGCAGCGTTTTTGCTTTTGAAATCCCTGCAAAACGAACCGAAGCCCCACCCCTCCGCGACAGAAAACCGACCAGCCGGATGATCTCCGGCCTTCAATCAGGTCAGACCCGCTATCGTATTCTGGTTGTGGATGACATGCCGAACAGCCGTGCATTGGTGGTCCGGCTGCTTCGCCCCCTGGGCTTTGATGTGCGCGAAGCGGAAAACGGGCAAACGGGCATTGAACAATGGGAAAGATTCAATCCACACCTGATCTGGATGGACATACGTATGCCCGTGATGGACGGGTATGAGGCCACCAGGCGCATCAAAGCCGCCCCTGGTGGTGGTCAAACAAAGATACTGGCTCTGACCGCAAATAGTTTTGAAGAAGAGCGCGCTAAGATTCTTGAAAGCGGCTGTGACGATTGTTTATCTAAACCGTTTAAAGCGAATGATCTGTTGGAGATGATGGCCGAACACTTGGAAATAAACTGGGCGTATGAAGATAGCAAAGAAGAGAACATTGAAGCTTCTGAAGCATTTACTCCTGCTTTAGAAGCCTTACCCCGTGAGCTTGTCGAGGCGCTTTACAACGAGGCGGTAAGGGCAAACATAAAAACGGTTAACGAATTGATCGATGAGATTTATACACACAATCCTGGCATAGCCGCAGAATTTAAACAGCTGGCCGATCAATTTAAGTTTGCCCAATTAGCGGAAATGATCAGAGGGGTAATAAACTAAATTTATGAACCCAGCTCTCACTTCTTACAGCGGCTATTTAAGAAATAAAATTGAACCCAATATAAATAGTATCTCTATGGAAAGCACATATAAACTTTTTATTTTTTCCATTAACAAAAAAGAATACAAAAATGAAATATAAAAAAGAGATAGATACGCTTGTTGGTTGTATTTTAACCGCTAACAGTATTGATGCGATAACCGCAATTGAACGATTGCTTGAGGATTTATCTGATGACAGTTTTATTCGATATGTTCTTCTTCCTGTTTTAGAAAAAGCGGGTCACGAGTGTATGAAGAAAAAAGAACCGACTTTGGCACAGGCTTATGTTCTCGGCAAAGTGGCCAAAAAAGGGATAGCGATGGCCCTTAAAAAAGCCGAAAAAAATGCACCCGTTTCTTCGCAGAAAAAAGGGCCCATCATCATGGCTAATATAGAAGATGATTTCCATTCGCTGGGGCGCGATATTTCCGTCGCAATCCTTCGCGCCAAAGGTTGGAAGGTGATCGATATGGGGAATGATGTCATGGCCGATAAAATCGTTGATGAAGCACTTAAGGTAGGAGCAGGTATAATCGGATTGTCGGCGATGATGTATTCTACAGCATTAAACATAAAAAAAGTTCGTGTAGAATTAGATAGGCGTGGACTTTCAGGCAAGATTAAACTGGCCGTCGGTGGGGCTGTGTTTGGTCTTCGAAAAGATTTAAAAGATATTGTGGGAGCGGATGGCTCCTGTGGGACGGCTAGATGTCCCGGATTTAATGGATAAACTTGATAGGGAATTAAAAAAATGAATGGTAAGGAACGGGTATTGGCTGTCATTAAAGGGGAGTTCCCTGATCGCCCCTCTTTTGCGGGAGTTCTTAGTTTATACGGTGCAAAACTTACGAACTGCCCAATCGATCGATATTATAGTAACCCTGATGCATACTTAGAGGGGCAAAAGAGAGTCGTCGAATTGGTTAACCCGGATATTATCGTGTCACCTTTTATATTGGCACAAGAGGGAGAGGCGTTTGGCTCCAAAACAATCTATCTGCCAAAGCAACCGCCCAACCTAAAAATTCCGGCGATAGCTTCGCTCGACCAAATATCTAAACTTACGATACCAAAAATAGAAAATTCACCCCGCCTTGTTTATACAAGGATGGTAGTGGAAAAATTGAAAGATACTTTTGGTGCCGATTATATGATTGCAGCCCCGATTCTCAACCCGGTAGATATTCCGATTATGATCACTTCAATGGAAAATTGGCTTCCTGCTGTCATTGATGAAGATTCAAGAGTAGAAAATTTATTGGCGTTAACCATACCCTTTTTTATGAAGTGGGCCAGTGCCCTTACAAAAGCGGGTGCGGATTTTTTTATATTTCCTTCTGTTTTTACATTACCAAGCATCGTTACTCGAGAAATTGTTAAAAGATATGCAATTCCGGTACTCACTAAGGTTTTTTCTGAGCTAAAGATACCTGTGGTACTTCACCACGTTGGTGCCTTATATCTTGATTTTTTGGATATATTGAAAGACCTTCCTAATCTGGCAGGATTTGTAATCGACCACAGAGATTCCTTGGAAAAGGCACGCGGTTTAATCAAACCCGAACAGCTTCTTTTTGGGGGAATTGATGGACCAAACCTGGACAAATATTCACCCGATGGCGTCAAACGTAAAACGTTAAAAGTACTAAAGGAGCAACGACATGATCCTCATTCTATTTTTACTATGACAGGCCCGGATGTTAACTATGATACACCCGTTGAAAATCTTTTAATCCTTCAGAAAACTGTTAAAAATTTTACTAATGGTTATCGATAATCCGATAAATGAATATGTCATTAAGAGTTCGGTTGATTTGCACTGGAGTGAAAAATGCCTGATAGAGATCCCAGCGTTCCTTTTATGGCTCTAGATCTTGTTCAGTGAGGTTTTAAAATATTCTGATAACTTTAATCTATTCGTTCAAAAACTCACCGGTCTGTTGCGAGAACTTACCGGTGCAAGAGCCGTTATGCTATTTGAAAACTCCGAGCTTCGCAATGAATCGGCGATTATCTTCATAAATCCTGAGCGATCAAACCATTTGAAAAAAAACATACGCATTGGTGATGTAAAAAAATTGTTTGATAATAAAAATGAAGCATCGATTTTGAGGTATATGGATGCGCCGAGTGGGTTTTCTGACTTTCTAAGGAAGAACGGATTTTTGGTAAATATGGTTTGTCCAGTATCAGACCATCGAAAACTGATAGGCGGTATTATTGCATTTGGATTGGTGGATAATAAAGGTCTGAAATTGATTGTAGAAGTACTGGATGTATTGCTTGAAACAGTTGTTTTAGTTTTGCGAAATGCGCAACTAATCAAAAACCAAGACCTAATCATACAAGATAGAACTAAAGAAATAGAAAAAGCAAAGAACCTGGCCGAATTTTCAAATAAAGCCAAAAGCGAGTTTTTAGCTGGTATCACGCACGAATTGCGCACGCCATTAAATACGGTTATCGGATATTCAAATCTTCTTTTACGCGATGATGCTATAGGTAAGGAGCCTCTTTCCAGGAGACAAAGTGAAAACCTTTCCATAATCAATCGAAGTGGAGAACATCTTTTACTATTAATAAATAATGTTTTGGAGTTATCGCGGATTGAAGCCGATCAACTAAAAATTAGCTTGGTTGTTACCCATATTGGCAAGTTGTTGAACGATATTGAAGAGATGTTCTCCTTAACTGCGCGTGAAAAAGGAATAAAGTTAATTTTTAACATAGCAGATAACGTGCCCGCAACCATAAAAACGGATTTGGCTAAGTTGCGTCAAATATTGATCAATCTGGTGGATAATGCCATTAAATTTACGCCGACTGGAGAAGTGACGGTTACAGTTGGTTTAGATAAACCTATGGCTGTTGTTAAAAATAGAAATCTAATAACACTTTGCTTTACTGTCAGAGATACGGGGCAAGGTATTGATGCCGATGAAATGGATAAACTATTCAAAGCATTTTCACAGACTCAATCAGGACGGACAATACAAAAGGGTACCGGATTGGGTTTGGTCATCAGTCAAAAATTTCTAAACTTCATGGGTGGCGATATCACCGTCGACAGCCAGCCCGGGAAAGGTACCGTTTTTGTTTTTAACATTCAGGTCGAATGCATCAAAGACCCACATGCCCTCAATGATAAATCCAGGAGACGGCAGATACGCCACCTAAAGGAGGGCCAGTCCGGTTATCGTATTCTGGTCGTGGATGACATGCCTATCAGTCGCGAGCTATTGGGCAAGCTGCTACGTCCTTTAGGTTTTGATGTCCGCGAAGCCGAAAATGGACAAGTGGCTGTGGAACAGTGCAAGCAATTCAAACCCCACCTGATCTGGATGGATATACGAATGCCGGTAATGGATGGCTATGAGGCGACCAGACACATCAAGAGTAGTCCCGACGGGAGACACATCAAAATCCTGGCCTTGACCGCAAATAGTTTTGAAGAGGAACATGTTAAAATTTTTGAGGCCGGGTGTGACGATTTTCTCATCAAACCATTTAAGGAGTATGATTTGCTCACAATGATGGCTACCCATTTGGGCCTAAAATGGGAATATCAGGATAAAAAAGAGACGACGTTTAAGATGGTTGAAGCGTTAAACTCAGCATTGGAAGCCTTGCCCCGTGAGATCGTTGAGACGCTTTACAATGAGGCGCTAAAGGCAAACATGAACGCAGTAAACGCAGTTATCGATAAAATTCGGATACTCAACCCCACCCTGGCAGCAGAATTGAAACGGTTGGCCGATCAATTCAATTTTGCCCTGATCACAGAAATGATCAGGGAAGTGATAAACTAGAATATTGAACGCAACCGTTATCTGAGTATTCAGGGACTTTATTATACATATGAAAAATTTCCTGGAGGGCAAAATAGGGACGTGCCATCAATCGTATCAATAGTTACGTAACCAGACCCGTTGTTCTCTAATAAGGCGAGTTAGAGTCGAATGAAAAAATATATAAAACACAATCAACGAATAATTATTCCGATTGTTGTGGTTCTTTTGTTGATTGTTTTTTTAGTTTTTAGCACCAACGGATACTTCAATCGTCGGGAATCTATTAAAATCGGACTAACCACGACACTGTCGGGAACCGCCTCGAACTGGGGCGTACATGCCAGAAATGGCGCTATACTTGCCATAGAACAAATTAACGAGACGGGTGGAATCGCAGGAAGGCAATTGGAATTGATCATTAAAGCAAGCATGGCTGAAGTGAATGATGTGATTCAAGAGGTTAAAGAACTGGATGCAACCATGGCCGTGGCCTTGGCGCTTCTTGCCGAACGGTATGAGTATCCCCAGATCCTAAAATTAACCCAAGAGGCCATTCGCTTGGTTGAGGAGCAAAAAGGATGAAAATAAACAACCAACAATCCAAGCTTCCTTTGGAAAAAATCTTAAAGCGAAGAAATATTATCTGGTTGTTGGCTGGTCTGATTGGGATTTCCCTGGTTGTTGGATTATTTTTTTTGAAAAAAAAGCAGCAGACACTTGATGCCACCGGGGAGACGGATGTTGTTTTGCGACTGGGTTTGGCAGTGCAACCATCCAATGCACTGGTATTTGTCGCACTCCGGAAAGGACTATTTGCGAAAAATGGTCTGAGGCTTGAAGTTCAAGAGTATCCCAGTGGAAAACGCGCAATGAATGAAGCCTTTCTTACAGGGCGTGCCGATATAATAACCTGCAGCGACACGCCCATTGTTTTCGCTGGCCTGGATCATTCCAATTTTCGGATTATTGCGTCAACATTTACGGCTTCAAATCTTAACCGGGTCATTGCACGAAAGGATGCCGGGATCTCGGAACCTTTGGATTTGGCAGGTAAACGAGTCGCCACCCAAAAGGCTTCAGCGGTTCATTTTTTTTTGCACCTTTTTTTGATTGAAAACAGTCTTTCAGAAAATAATGTAAAGCTTTCATTTATGAGGGCCGAGTCATTGCCTTCGTCACTGAGAGACAGCGAAATAGACGCGTTTTCCATGCGAGAGCCATATATCAGCCAGGCCAAAGAAATGTTGGGAGAGAATGCCGTTATATTCGCTGCTCCGGGGATTTATGAACAAGTAGAGGTCCTTTTGGTATCCCAAAAACTTGTAGATAAAAATTCCTTGGCAATAAAGAAACTACTCCGCGCCATGTTGCAGGCCGAAGAATTTACCCGAAAACACCCCAAAGAGACGATGGCCATTGTGGCTGATCGATTGGGCGTTGCAACTAAGGCTTTATCGGGGATTTGGCCCCAAATTCAATTTCGAATTGCCCTGGAGCAGTCCCTTCTGCTGCTTCTGGAAGATCAGGCGCGCTGGGCCATCCGGGCAGGCCTTACCACAAAGACTGCCGTTCCCAACTATTTGGAGTTGATATTTTTTGATGCACTCAAGCAAATGAAGCCTGAGGCAGTTTCGATTATTCAGTGAATTAATTTTCTGTGTTGAGGCATTTTATACCCGTAAACTTTGTATGAACAAGCGGATCCGGTCAAGATGGGGATGACCATGAAAATTACCCAAAAATTGAATTATATTGCAATCTTTCCAATTGTATTGGGTTTAATATTCTGCGTAGTATCGATGTGGACAAGTCGTGAATCCCAACTGATATTGGATGAACAGAAGACCTTGCAAGGGTTGGTTCAAACTGCTTTCCGGCTATCCACTCTTACACAGGAAGTTGCCTTGCATCCTCTAGAAATACGAGCAAGGAAACAATGGCAAATGGCATACGATTCACTTGGCCAGCGGCTAAAGGATCTCCATTCCGAGAATATGGAAGTACAAATAAAAATACGGGCCCTATTTAAAAATAATGACAGGTTATTGCCATTATTTTTGAGACTGACAACTCTTCTTAATCCCGAAAGCTCTCCTGGTATTGACCTGGAAGTAGTGCAGGAACTTAAACTCAGAATTATGGGGCAGATGTCTCTTACATCCCAGAATATCATTTCGGATACTGTCCTTATCGGAAAAATGAAAGGTTCAAGACTGTTGGGTTACCTTAATCGTCTGGAATTGACGGCGATTATCCTTACAGGCGTTGTGGCCGTCTTTTTTGGATTGTGGGTTTTTTTTCTGGTCAAAAGTATTGTGCGCCCGCTTTCGGCTCTGCACAAAGGAACCGATATTATTGCTTCGGGAAACTTAAACCATCGTGTCGGCAATACTCAATCGAATGAGCTCGGCGATTTGTCCCGGGCAATAGACCGGATGGTGGATCGTTTGAAGGCTACCATCATTGCCCGGGATAAGTATAACCATAAAATAAAAGAACGCACAACAGAGCTGGAATCCGCTAATGAGCATTTGAAAATAGAAATAGCACAGCGGATACAGGCTGAAAAGGTGATGGGATCAGCGCTGCACCTCCTGAAAATAGTCGGACGCCATGGTATTGATGAAGTGATTCAGCATGCCCTGGAGGAAGCCGAAAAAGCAACCAGCAGCCAAATTGGATATTTCCATTTTGTTGACGCGGACGAAAAAGATATTTTACTTCAAACCTGGTCAAAAAATACACTAAGGCATTGTACCGCAGGTGAAAAAGGTTTGCATTATTCCATTGAGCAGGCCGGGGTGTGGATTGATTGTGTCCATCAAAGAAAACCGGTTTTCCACAATGACTATAAGAGCCTGCCCCACAAGAAAGGCCTGCCCGAGGGGCATGTCGCTGTGATGCGCGACCTGGGAGTGCCCGTGATAGATGATGGTAAAATTGTCGCCATTATCGGTGTGGGGAATAAAAAGAGCGATTATGATCAAGTCGATATCGACCGGCTGTCATTGTTGGCGGAAAGTGTTTGGTCGATTATAAAACTCAAACGCACCGAGGAAAAGTTACGACAAACCAGCAAAGAAGCTGAAGGGGCCAACCAGGCCAAGAGTACCTTTCTGGCAAGTATAAGTCATGAATTACGGTCTCCTTTGAATACGATGCTCGGGTTTTCCAATCTTATGCTGCGCGACGTAGACACCGGTAATGATGTGCTATCTTCATTGCAGCAGGAGAGGCTCTCAATCGTTCACCGCAGCGGTGAGCATCTGCTGACCCTGATCAATGATGTGTTGGAACTCTCCCGCATCGAAGCCGGGCGGATCAGCGTCGAGACCGATCCGTGTGATTTGCTGGGCTTGCTGAATGGGATCAAGGATATGTTTTCCCTCAAAGCAAGGGAGAAAAATCTGGGATTGACGTTTGAACTTGGCTCCAATCTACCCCGGGCCGTATCAACCGATGCGGTTAAGCTCCGCCAGGTATTGGTCAACCTGGTAAGCAATGCCGTTAAGTTTACCGAAGAGGGAGAGGTGACCGTCCGGGCGGATATTCGAGCCTTGGAGAACGCTGGGGCTGATGCGACCCGGGTCAGACTTTTATTTGAAATCAGCGATACCGGTGTGGGGATCGCTCCGGAAGAGCAGGGCGTCTTGTTTGATGCCTTTGCCCAGACCCATTCCGGCCGGGCCCGGCAGGAGGGTACGGGACTGGGGCTGGCCATCAGCAAACAGTTTGTGACCCTTTTGGGTGGAGAGATCACCGTTGATAGCCGACCGGGCAAGGGATCGACCTTTGCATTTGAGATACCCATGGACGTGGTCGAAGCGCCCGCGGGGGATACCGAACTTGACGATCGGCGCATCATCGGCATGGCACCGGGACAGCCCGCATATCGCATTCTGGTGGTGGATGACATCGCAGACAGCCGCAAACTCATGTTGGATCTTTTGGAGCCGTTGGGGTTTGAATTGCGCGAGGCGAATAACGGTAAAGAGGCTATCGAAAAATGGAAGGCGTTCGCTCCGCACCTAATCTGGATGGATATGCGTATGCCGGTGATGAGCGGCTATGAGGCCACAAAACGAATCAAGGAGAGTCTGGGCGGAGATACCATAAAAATTCTGGCGCTGACCGCCAGTAGTTTTGAAGAGGAGCGGGCCAGAATCCTTGACGCCGGATGCGATGACTTTATGCGCAAACCCATTCGAGAAAAGGATCTGCTGGAGATGATGGATAGGCACCTGGATATTAAATGGGTTTACGATGATTCGGGGGAGGAAGGCCGGCGAAAACAACAGAAAACGGATACGCCGGGTCTTGATTTAGCCTCGATTCCAATCGATTTGCTCGATAGAATAGAAGCCGCCTGTATTCGGACCGACATGAATAAAATGGTTGAGTTCATCGAACAGGTTCGTCGCCATGATCAGGATACAGCTGAGACTTTGGCTTTACTGGCTGCTCGTTTCGACTATCAAACCATTGTGGCGATGATTCGAAAAAACAGGTTCGGCGAATGAAAATAGAATATGGGTGCCGTATTTTTAGATACAATGGGTCATAACCGGTGTTCCAGCGGGTCGCTGCCGATTGAGGGAAACAATTTTAACAGGCATGGGTGAACAATTTCCTGTGATAATGAACATGAAAGGGGTGCAATACAATGCGTACAGACGCCAAAAAAAATACTGACATATTGGTTGCTGACGATTCACTGAATGATTTGCGTCTGATTGTCGAAATTCTGAGCCGGGAAGGGTTCAATGTGCGTCCCGCTATAGATGGCGAGGCGGCCTTGGCCAGCATCCGGGCGGAAGCACCCGATTTAATTCTGCTGGATATAGGCATGCCGAAACTGAATGGGTTTCAGGTGTGTCGTCGCTTGAAAAAGGAGGCGCCATCCTTGGACGTCCCGATTATATTTCTCAGCGCCTCGGGAACCTTAGACGACGTGGTGAAAGCGTTCTCCATGGGTGCTGTGGACTACATCACCAAGCCGTATCAGGCGGAAGAGGTCCTGGCCCGGGTGGCGACGCATCTCTCATTGGATACCATGAAAAAAGAGATCGAAGCGAAAAATCTATTGATGGCCCAAGAGGCCGAGGAGCGCAAAGAGATTACCGAGCAGCTAATTCGGGCCAAGCAGGCGGCCGAGGCGGCCAATGAGGCTAAAAGCCAGTTTTTAGCGAATATGAGTCATGAGTTAAGAACCCCTTTGAATCACATCATCGGGTTTTCCGAAATTCTGGTGGATAAACATTTTGGTGAGCTAAACGATACCCAGGAGGAGTATCTAAATGATATTTTAAACAGTGGTCATCACCTGCTATCCCTCATCAGCGATATATTGAATATTGCCAAGGTGGAATCCGGCAAAATGGATTTAACGCTTTCAGAGATCGATCTTGAGGTTTTTCTAAGGGACAGCCTAAATATCATCCAAGAGCAGGCCGTACAACAAGGGATCAAGGTCACTGCGGAAATCGGGGATATTCCGCAGACGATCCGCGCCGATGAACGCAAGCTGAAGCAAGTCCTCTACAACTTGCTGGCCAATGCGGTTAAGTTTTCACCGGAAGGGGGTGAGATCCAGCTCAGGGCTGAACCCGATCAAGATGTTGATGAAAAAAGTAAGGCCGGATTTATTCGTATTTCGATAAGTGACAATGGCGTTGGAATAGTACCTGACGATCTCGAACGTATCTTTGGCGCCTTCGAGCGGGCAAATCCCGCTATCAATACTAAATATAGGGGGACCGGTTTGGGACTATACCTCTCCAGGCAAATCGTTGAATTGCATGGCGGGCATTTGTGGGCCGAAAGCAACGGGGAGGGGGTGGGCAGTACGTTTGTTTTTATAATTCCAAGTTCGATTGTTAAAGGGCCCGCAGCAGAGTGAGGAATCTGTCGATAATGTGAAAGTGCCGGGTGTTGCTATGCAGGCTTGGTAGCGGAATCGTGCCGGCCAACGAAAGGGACACACAACCCGTTTGTTATAGGGAGTCCTGTTCGCCCGAAGAGTGGCTAAAATCTACCTTAAATGCCTTTTTACCTAAACGCAGCTCGGCCGTTGTCGGCTGTGTCCTCGAAACGATCTCGCCCCGCCGAATAACGAACAACCGCGCCGGTTTCAATCGCAAGGCCTCATGAATATCTGCCGCCTGCAGGATAACCAGGTCGGCGTGACAGCCCGTTTCAAGTCCATAGTTTTTCAACCCCAAAGTCCGGGCGCCATTGCACGTGATGGCGTCAAATATCTGTTTCATTTCTGCCGTGCCGGTCATTTGGGCCACATGCAACCCCATGTGTGCCACTTCCAGCATGTCGTGGGAGCCAAGGCTATACCAGGGATCCATCACGCAATCATGGCCGAAAGAGACATTGATACCTGCCGCCAGCATCTCCTTGACACGGGTCATTCCCCGTCGTTTCGGGTAGGTGTCGTGACGACCTTGCAGGGTGATATTGACCAATGGATTGGCTACGGCATGAATCCCGGCTTCTTGCATCAACGGCAGCAATTTGCTGACGTAGTCATTATCCATGCCATGCATGGAGGTCAGGTGCGAGCCGGTGACCCGACCGGCCAGGCCCAGGCGCCGGGTCTCGAAGGTCAGGGTTTCTATATGACGTGAGAGGGGGTCATCACTTTCATCGCAGTGCATGTCCACCGGCAGGCGGCGATCGGCGGCCAGTTCGCACAGGGCCGTCACCGACCGGGCGCCTTCGGCCATGGAGGCCTCAAAATGAGGAATGCCACCCACGACATCGACCCCCATATCCAAAGCACGGACCAGGTTTTTTTTGGCGCGGCGGTCCCGGAAATAACCGTCCTGGGGAAAGGCCACCAACTGGATATCCAGGTACGGCTTGAACTGTTGGCGTACTTCCAAAAGGGCCTGAACGGCCAGAAGGCGGTCATCACCAATATCCACATGGCTACGGATGGCAAGGGTTCCCCGGGCAATGGCCCACCGGCAGAGTTTTTCGGCGCGGGCTTTGATGGCTTCGATTGTGAGATGGGGTTTTAATTCGCCCCACAGGGCGATTCCCTCGAGTAAAGTGCCGCTTTGGTTGATTCGCGGTTGCCCGTAAGTTAAGGCGGCATCCAGATGAAAGTGGCTGTCCACAAAAGGCGGCGTGGCCAGGCGCCCTCTCGCGTCGATTTCATTTTTAGCCGGGGTGTCAATATTCGGCGCAACAGATTCGATCCGCCCGTTTGCCATGGCGATGTCACAGTTTTTTCGACCATCGGGAAGATTGACGCCGCGAACAATGAGATCGATCATCAGCGTTCCTCCTTTCTAAACGGTTTTAATAGGGCAGCCGGTGCCCGGGCATTCCGGGAAACCATGGCCATGCCAACGATGGTGAGGACAAAAGGCATCATCAGGAATACCTGGTAGGGCACATCAATGAGGCTGCCGGCCTGCAAACGAAGCTGCAGGGCATCGATAAACGCGAACAATAGCGCGCCGCCGGCACTTTTCCACGGGCTCCATTGGCCGAAAACAACCAAAGCAATACAGACCCAGCCACGACCGGAGATAACCCCAAACGTATAGGCGTTGTATTGGGCCATGGATAGAAAAGCCCCGGCCAGGCCCATCAGCGCCCCGGAGATCAACAGCGCCTGAAAGCGCATCGCATGTACATTGACCCCGGCGGTATCGGCAGCATTGGGATTCTCGCCCACCGTGCGAAGGTTCAAACCCCAGGGCGTGTGAAAAAGGATAAAAGCGCTGATCGGAACAATGGCCATGGCTAAATAAACCAGGGCGAACTGATCGAAAAAAATCGGTCCGATCACGGGAAGGGATGATAAAATGGGAAGCGGGACGGTTTCAAAGGCCTTGATTTTTGGAATTGATGACGGTTGTCCGAATATCAACCGATAAAAGAAAAAAGAGAGCCCGGAGCATAATAAGGTTGTTCCGATTCCCGATACGTGCTGGCTAAGGCCGAGGCTAACCGTCAGGACCCCCATCAACAGCCCTGCCAACATGCCGGTGCATATGGCTGCCAAAACGCCGAGCCAGAGGCTGCCGCTGAAATAGGTGGCGGAAAATCCGGTCATAGCGGATAGCATCATGATCCCTTCGATACCGAGGTTTAGAACCCCGGCCCGCTCGGCAAACAGTTCCCCCAGGGTGCCGAACATCAAGGGTGTGGCAATACGAATCAAGGCCGTGAAAAAGCCGATTTGAAAAACCTGGGCGAAAATTTCGTTCATGCCGATCCTTTCGTCCAGCGTAGCCGATATTGGTTGAACAGAAGCCCTACCAGCATGGTGACAAGGGCTGTTCCTTGAATAACATCCGCTAAAAACACGGGCACGCCGGTAGCCCGCGACATGGCTTCGGCACCGGTAATGATTACCGCAAAAAAGACCGCCGCCGGAATCACACCCACCGGGTTCAGCCGGGCCAGCATGGCAATGACGATACCGGTATATCCATATCCGGGAGACAGTCCTGCCATGACCTGAAAATGGATGCCGGCCACCTCACTGACACCGGCAAGGCCGGCCAGGGCGCCGGATACCAGGGCCGTGGTCATCATGACACCGGTAATACTAAAACCGGCATAGTGGGCAGCCGTGGCATTTTCGCCAACGGCCTTGATGGCAAAGCCCACCGTGGTATGGCTCATCAGCACCCAGGCCAGAAAAGCGGCCATGGCGGCCAGCAATACGCCCAAATGTAAGCGGGTCGCTTTAAGAAGAATGGGAAACTCGGCCTCCATGCGAATATCCGGCGAATCCGGGTAGCCGCTTAACGGATCTTTCCAGGGCCCGTCCAATAGGGCCATCATGCCATAGAAGATAATAAAATTTAATAAAAGGGTGGTGACCACGTCGTCCACTTTAAAACGGGTTTTTAAAAAGGCGGGAATTAAGGCCCAGATGCCACCGGCTACACTTCCTGCGATGATCATGCCGGGCACCAGGCTCCAGGCAGGCAAAAACTCACGGCCCCCAATAAACGCTGCCGCCATGGCCCCGGCCAGCAGTTGCCCCTCGGCACCGATATTCCAGAACTTGGCACGAAAGGCGACGGTAACGGCCAATCCGGTGAAAACCAGCGGTGTGGCTTTAACCAGCGTTTCAACGAGGTTAAAGCGGGAGCTCAGGGCGCTTGAAAAAAGTGTGGCGTAGGCCGAAAACACATTGGCGCCGGCCATGGCGATTAATCCGCTGCAAAGGATCAACGTCGCCAGAATCGCCAGAAGGGGCAGTGACAGGTTCAGCCACACCGGTGTGTGATCCCGGCGCTCCAGGCGAAGACCGATCATAAGGCCTCCTTGACGCCGGCCATTAACATGCCGACCCGTCCAATGGTCGCCTTTTCAATGGGAAGGGTATCCATAATCCGTCCTTCGAACATCACGGCGATACGATCAGAAAGGTGAAAGAGCTCTTCAAGGTCCTCGCTGATCACTACGAGCGCCCGACCTTGCGCACGTAATTGGAAAAATTGACTGTGGACGAAACGAGCCGCAGCGATATCGAGCCCCCGTGTGGGCTGGGCGACCAGCAAAATGAGTGGGTCCCAGGCCAATTCCCGTGCCAGCAGCGCCTTTTGAAGGTTACCCCCGGATAGTGTGCCGGTACGTATTGTTATGCCGTCGGTTTTGATTGCAAAGCGTTCGATTTGCGTGGTGACGAATTCACGAATGGCCTTGGGCTTTAAAAAACCGTATCGGCTGAATCGCTTTTCCCGAATTCGCGGCATGACCATATTGTCGGCCAGGGGCAAGGTCGTTATAAGGCCGATCCCGGTACGGTCTTCGGGTACGCGGCCAACACCGCGGTCCTGCACTTCTCGAACCGAGAACTGTTTTAAGGGTTTTCCATCAATGCTGAAGCGGCCTGAGGCCGGCATGCGCACCCCGGCAATGACTTCGGCCAATTCGCGTTGGCCGTTTCCAGACACACCGGCAATGCCGACGATCTCGCCGCCGTGAATATGTAGTTCAATATTCTTCAGGCGGGCCTTGGTGTCGCCCGCAGTGTTTACGTTTTCAAGTGACAGCAACGGCCGATCCGTCCTTGGAACGATGGCCGTCGGTTTTTGGGGTGATTCGAGGGTTTGGCCGCACATCAGTTCGGCCAAAGCTCTACGGCTGATGTCAGCATCGTTTTCCCGCTGGGCGATGACCTTGCCGCGACGCATGACCACGACCCGGTTGGTCAGGGTTCGTATCTCGTTGAGCTTGTGGCTGATAAATATGACGCCCATTTTTCCGGCTGCCATGGCGCGCAGGGCTTCGAATAACCCTTCTGCTTCCTGGGGTGTCAAGGTAGACGTGGGCTCGTCCAGGATGAGGATTCGTGCACCCTGGCTCAGCGCCTTGATAATTTCCAGACGTTGTTGCTCACCGATCGTGAGGTCTTCCACACGGGTCTGTGGATTTAATCGCAACCCGTAGCGCCGGTCAATTTTGTCCATACGTCGGTAGATGGATGCGCGGTCCAGTCGCCCAAAGGAGCCTTTTTGCCCGACCATCAAATTTTCAAGCACGGTGTGACACCCGACCACGTGAAAGTGTTGATGGACCATGCCCACGCCCATCGCCAGTGCGTCGGCCGAGTTGCGAATAGAAACCGGCTTGCCGTCGACTAAAATACGTCCGGCATCGGCGGCATATACACCGAACAAAACATTCATCAAAGTGGTTTTGCCGGCGCCGTTCTCACCCAGAAGCCCGAGAATATCCCCGGGATAAAGGGATAAATCGGCGCAATCGTTGGCTTTGACGGAACCGAATTGCTTACAGATCCCTTGCATTTGCAATAAAGGGGCAAGATGGTTCATAGGGTTTATTGGGTTAATTGCGTTGGTAGAGATAATAGCGTTTGCGGTGTTCAGGTTTTTTTTTGAGTTTGTTTGGTTGGGGCGGCTGGTGCGCCGCCCCTATTCGATTAAGCTTAACGGTGCGCTGTGTTATTTGGGCATGGATTCGTCGATATCCACGCGGAAGGTGCCGTCTAAAATTTCTTTTTTTCGCTTTTCCACCATCATTTTTACATCATCGGGGAGTTTGGATTCCCATTTGTTGTAGGGGGCCAGATAGGAGCCGCCTTTGGACATGTAGGAAAACCCGCCGAAATCCTGGGCGGTAAACACGCCGGCCTGGACCAGGCTGATGGCGTACTTGATCGTGGGCCACATATCCCATACCGGTCCGGTAATCACGGTCTCAGGACCCAATTCGGACTGATCGGACATGTTGGAAATGGCCAGGACCTTTTTTTCGACACAGGCTTCAATGACGCCGAAGCGTTCCGCGTACAACACATCGGCACCGGCTTCAATCTGGGCCAGGGCTGCCTCTTTGGCTTTGGGCGGATCGAAAAAGGAACCGATGAACGAGAATTTACACACGACCTGGGGGTTGACTTCCTTGGCGCCGGCGTAGAAGGCGTTGGAGAGGCGGTTCACTTCGGGAATCGGCATGGCAGCCACCACGCCGATAATATTGGATTTTGTCATTTTCCCGGCGATCATTCCGGAGAGATAGGCCGGTTCATGAATCCAATTGTCGAATACCCCAAAATTGGGTTCGGCCGGACCGATGCCGGAGCCGAAAACAAAAGCGGTTTTGGGATAATCGCGGGCCACCCGGCGGGCGATGCGCTCTGCGCCGAAGGAGTCGCCCGTAATGAGCTGATAGCCTTTTTCGGCGTATTCCCGCATGACCCTGGCAAAATCCGCCGATTTGACGCTTTCCGACCAGGTGTACTCGATCCCCATCTCTTTCTTGGCCTTGAGCAGCGCCACATGGATCTGGTTCACCCAGGGCTCTTCGATGGGCGTTTCAAACACGGCGGCGACCTTGATCGTGTCAGCTGAGATTGCAGGCTGGAAGGCGCCTCCGGCCAAAATCAGGGTAGCGGCCATTAATGCCGTAAGTAGATAAACCGTTCCCCACCTTTTATCAAATTTGAATCCAATCATAGCCAATCCTCCTTTTTGTGGTTTAAAGACGTGTTAAAATGGGAGTGAAAAGATGAAATGAGTCTGTTTCATACCACTCCTGGTGGCATGGGCGCAACCTTTTCACCCCCCAGCACATAGCCGCCGTCGAGGCGCAGAAGTCCGCCGGTCATAAACGGCGCTTGGAATAAAAGGAAGCGCACCGCCTCGACCACATCCTTGATGCGGCCGGAGCGTCCAAGTAAGGTATGATCGATGAGGGCCTCCTTTTGCCGGTCGCTTAAAAGGCCCCATCCCCGGGTTTTTTCGGCATGGCGGCTTTCAAAAAGGCCCAGCATGAGTTCATTAACGCGGACCTCGGGTGCGCCCAGGCGTGCCCAGGTTTCGGTGAATTGTCCGATCCCTCGATTGGCGGCCGCGTAGCCGTCGTTAAACACGTAAGCGGCCGGTCCCGAGCGTCCGACGATACCGGCAATGGAAGATATATTGATTACCGCACCGTTGCCGGACGCCTTAAGGTGGGGCAGGGCGGTGTTGAATACCCACCACTTCGACCGCAGGGTCGTGGCCATTTCCAGATCCCATTGTTCCTGAATGTACTTGCCGTGGACAACAGGCCATCCGCCGCGTTCAATATTGTTGATCAGAATATCAAGCCTGCCAAAGCGGTTGATAATGTGTTCAATGAGGGCTTCGATTCGTTCTGTTTCGAGAAGATCAATTTCCACTAATTGGTGTGACGTACCGGTAGCGGCAAGGTCTCGTTCAAGCGCTTCGAGATGCTCCTGCCAATCGTAATATGTCAAGACCACACGAATACCGGATCGCGCCAGATCCAGTGCGATAGCTTTCCCGATACCTTTAATGGCGCCTAAGACCAGGGCCACGCGTTCTTCAGGCATATTGGTGTACTCCTGTGTTATTCGTCAGTGATTAACTTTTTTGCCCAATCCAGCCCGAAATCTAATAAAAAGAGGTCATCCGTGGCCAATCGCGTTCGGGTTTCAGCATCCGGTTTTGGGCCATCACCCCATCCATCGTTTAAGATCCGGTCCCTGAATGTATCGTGGTCATAGCAAGCCGTATAAACCATTCGCGTGGTCACCAAGTCCAAAGGTTCGGGGTGAAGCCGGTTTTTTAGACTGATCAATGCCATCATTTGGTCATTGGTACGGTTATACACGGCCAGGTCTTGGGCTGTCATCCATTGCGCCGCCGTCTGTTCCTGAGGTTCTTCATGCCCGCGACAGTGAGGCTCTTTAAGCAGCGCAAAATGTTCACGCATTTGGCCGGTTTGGCGGTTGCGCACGATGGCGCGTGCCAGGGGATAAATTCGGCACGACGCGGGACGATCGGCATACACACGGCAACCCGCTTCGGAAACGAAAGGACAGGTTTGCGCCGCATCTTCATTGGGGCGCAGAGTGACCACTGGAAGCCCGGTTTCCGGGCCGGTGTGGCAAGATGTATACCGTTCCAAAAAACGACGTGACGATACCCTGAAATGATTGCGCAGTCTCACAACATCATAAGGAAACAGAAACTGATTCAAATTTCGGCAACATTCGTTGAAACACGCGACATCGGGCGTGCAATTAAAACGGAACGTATCTTTTTCGGTTATAGGGGTCATTTGTGTTTTCCATGTGGGCGGCGTTTATGCTTGAGAATCATCGGCAATGAGGCACCATATCTTCTCTAAAATTGACCTTGCCTTGATCCGTTTTCGATTGTCAACCCGCTTTTTTTAAAGCGGTCTTGATGGGACCTAAATGTGATGATTTTTTTCACAGCAAGGCGTTCTGTTGTGATCATTGGATCGGTTGGACCGGTAAACACTAAATATGGTTTCATTGCTGGTTTTTTTACTAGATATTGGGGGTGCCGGTCAGGGCGAGGGGGTCCTGTCAGTACATCTGAAAAACCGCTTGACAAGGGTTCTTGTGGATGATATTTAAAATCCTTGGCACAAGCGTATCCACTTGGATTTACACTAAATATTGGTAACAGATTGAGCCCGATTGAACTCGATTTCGGGCGATGGCCATATTTATAAGAATAGATTGCTATGATGGCAAATAGATTCATTGCAGTTTGCCGCAGGTTTAACCGTAAGCCTTTTAATAATTAACGAATTTTAAACTAATTTGGTTTTATAGAAGGGGGGTGTGAGGATAAACCGAGAGAAACTTTTTTGGTAATTTGGAATTGTTGGAACCTTAATTTTTAAATGCAAGTATCCACGAGGAGGATTATTAATGCCAAGTTTTGTCATTACAGAAAAATGTGACGGTTGCAAGGGCGGGGACAAGACTGCCTGTATGTACATTTGTCCCAACGACTTGATGGTTTTAGAGCCCAACGAAATGAAAGCTTACAACCAGGAACCTGATCAATGCTGGGAATGCTTTTCTTGTGTAAAGATCTGCCCGACCCAGGCCATTGAAGTTCGTGGTTATGCCGACTTTGTTCCCCTAGGAAGCAGCATTATGCCGATGCTGGGTACCGAAGATGTGATGTGGACCTGTAAGTTCAGAAACGGCCTTATCAAACGCTTCAAGTTCCCCATCCGGACGACCCCTGAAGGTCAAGCCAACGCTTACACCGGTTTGAAGGGCCAGGATATCGAGAGCGATCTGCTGGCGACCGAAGAAGCTGACGGCGCCCAGTTACGCCAACCTGATCCCGCGCAGATGGCTTAGGTAATCAAAAAATCAGTTAATACGAATACATCATAGTTACTGTTTCCTAAGGAGGGAGATAATATGGCATTACCGAATAAACCCTTGGGCGAATTAAACGCAGTCAAGGATCCGGAAGTGGAAGAGCGTGAAGTGGATGTTCTCATCGTAGGTGGCGGAATGGCGGCCTGCGGTGCGGCATTTGAGGTAAAAAAATGGTTGGGTGACGATCAATCCGTTCTGCTGTGCGACAAAGCGGCGATGGAGCGTTCCGGCGCCGTGGCCCAGGGCCTCTCGGCCATCAACACCTATATTGGCGACAACTCCCCTGAAGATTATGTCCGTATGGTCCGAAATGACCTGATGGGTATTGTCCGCGAAGACTTGATTTTCAATCTGGGCTGTCACGTAGATGACTCCGTGCATCTGTTCGAAGAATGGGGCCTGCCGATTTGGAAAAAAACCGAAGACGGAAAAAATCTCGACGGTAATAAAGGCCAGACAATGGGAACCCTGAAAAGTGGTGCCCAGCCCGTACGGACCGGTAAATGGCAGATCATGATCAACGGCGAATCCTACAAACGGATCGTAGCCGAAGCTGCCAAGCTGGCCATCGGTGAGGAAAACATCATTGAGCGTTGTTTCATCGTTGAGTTGCTTCTCGACGCCAATAATGAAAATCAGATTGCCGGTGCGGTTGGCTTTTCCCTGCGTGAGAACAAAGTTTATGTTATCAAGTGTAAAACCATGATGGTCGCCTGTGGCGGCGCGGTAAATATTTACCAGCCCCGTTCGGTTGGCGAGGGTAAGGGCCGTGCCTGGTACCCGGTCTGGAATGCCGGATCTACCTATACCATGTGTATGAAGGTTGGCGCGGAACTCTCCATGATGGAAAACCGTTTCACCCCGGCCCGTTTTAAAGATGGTTATGGCCCGGTTGGCGCTTGGTTCCTGCTGTTTAAAGCCAAGACCTTAAACGGCTTGGGCGAAGCCTTTGCCGGCAGTGACGCCGCCAAAGCCGAACTTGAAAAATATGCACCCTATGGCACGGCCGCCATTACCCCGACTTGCCTCAGAAATCATCTGATGCTCTTCGAGATGAAAGAAGGCCGTGGCCCCATCATGATGGACACCGTGACCGCTCTGGCCGATATTGGTAAAACCATGAGTAAGAAAGAACTCAAGCATCTGGAAGCCGAAGCTTGGGAAGATTTTCTTGACATGACCTGTGGCCAGGCCAACCTGTGGTGTGCTCAGGATTGTGAGCCGGAAAAGAAGAACTCCGAAGTTATGCCCACCGAGCCGTACCTGCTGGGCTCCCATTCGGGTTGCTGCGGTCTGTGGACTTCCGGACCGGATCTGGATTGGGTCCCGGACAGCTACAAAATCAAAGCTGCCAACGGTAAGGTGTATGATCGTATGACCACGGTCAATGGTCTTTTCACCGCTGGTGACGGTGTGGGTTGTTCCGGGCATAAATTTTCTTCCGGGTCCCATGCTGAAGGTCGTATGGCCGTCAAGCAAATGGTTCGCTATGCCAAAGACAATGCCGATTTTTCACCGGCCCTGGCCCAGTCCAATGACGAGTTGGTCGACATGGTTTATAAACCCGTGCGGACCTATCTGGAGCATTGTGACTACAGCACCGCCACGGATATCAACCCGTTTTATCTGAAACCCAACGGGATGATGTATCGCCTCATGAAAGCCACCCATGAGTATGGTGCTGGTACGGCTACTTTCTACCAGACTTCCAACAAGAGCCTGGAGATTGTCATGGATCTTCTCCAGACCATGCGTGAAGACTGTGAAAAAATGGCTGCTGCTGACCTGCATGAGCTCATGCGCGCCTGGGAAATCTACCATCGTATCTGGACGGTAGAGTCCCATCTGCGTCACATCCAGTATCGTAAGGAAACCCGTTATCCGGGCTTCTATTATCAGTCCGATCATCCTGGAACGGATGACGAAAACTGGTTCTGTTTCGTCAACTCTAAATATGATCCTAAAGAAGCTAAGTGGGATGTCTTCAAGAAGGATTATGTGAAGATCTTCAAGGATTAATCGGATGAATCCGTGCGCCGATCGCCGCGATGGGTTTGGCGCCCGGTTTCATCGGTAACGCATTGCCTCCAGGTATCGCAAGATACCTGGAGGTTTTTGTTAACCGCTTTTCCCAACTGTGCTTACATGCGTAAACGGGCAAAGATTCGACAGTCGCTGGTCATCATTCAGTGGGCTTTCGAAGACCAAGATGATGTTCCCGTTTAGGCATGTAAGCACCGTACAATACGGTGTCGATATAAATCGTATTTGTAACCCAGCCTGTTTACTAAAATCACACGGCACGGAGGAAGCGCATGACCACAGAGAAAACGGCCCCTGCAAGCGAGAGTATTCTGGTTGTGGGCGGTGGTATCAGCGGCCTGACCACGGCCATCGAAGCCGCCGAGGTCGGGTATGAAGTCTTTCTGGTGGAAAAAAATCCGTATCTGGGCGGTCGGGTCGCCCAGCTCAACCAGTATTTCCCCAAGCTATGCCCACCCACATGCGGCCTGGAGATAAATTTCCGCCGAATCAAGGACAATCCCCGAATTCAGGTCCTGACCATGGCGGAAGTAGAAAAAATCGACGGCCGGCCCGGCGATTACGACGCCACTGTTAAAATAAGCCCCCGATTCGTCAATGAAAATTGTACATGTTGCGGGGCCTGCACGGAAGCAAGCGAAATGGAAGTGTCCAATGAATTCAATTTTGGCATGGACACCACCAAAGCGGCTTATTTACCTTTTACGATGGCATTTCCAGCGCGGTATGTGATTTCGCCCCAGGTGATCGGTACCGACGATGCGGATCGAATCAAAGCCTCCTGCGAGTATGAGGCGGTTGAATTGGATATGGCGCCGAAAACGATCAATCTTAAAGTCGGGGCCGTGGTATGGGCCACCGGCTGGGAACCTTACGATGCCGGTCGAATCGATAATCTCGGGTTCGGAATGCATCAAAATATCATCACCAATATGATGTTAGAGCGCCTGGCCGCGCCCAATGGCCCCACCAAGGGTGTGATCAAAAGACCTTCCGATGATCAGGCGCCCCAAAGTGTCGCTTTTGTACAATGCGCCGGTTCACGGGATGAAAACCATCTTCCCTATTGTTCCTATATCTGCTGTATGGCGTCACTTAAGCATGCCACTTACATTCGTGCCCAGTATCCTGATACGAAAATTTACATTTTCTACATTGATTTACGTGCCCCCGGATATCGCTATGAACGTTTTTACGATACGATCAAAAAGGATGAAAATGTCTTTTTTATCAAAGGTAAAGTTGCGGCGGTTGCGGAAATCCCCGGTACCAACCAGATTACCGTAACAGCTGAAAATGCGGTTACCGGTGAGAAAGTTCATCAGACGGTAGATATGGTGGTCCTGGCCACCGGTATGCAGCCGACTGCCGCCAATGCACCGCTACCGGCGGATCTTACCATCAATGAGAGTGGATTTGTCGTCAACGATTTGAAAGGCGGGGGTATGCTGGCGGCCGGTTGCGCAAACAAACCGGCCGATGTGGTATCGTCCAATCAGAATGCAACGGGCATGGCCTTGAAGGCCATTCAGACCCTCACAGGTAAGTAGGAGGTTTGTCCATGGAAAAGGTATATGGTGTTTACATCTGCAGTGGCTGCGGCATCGGCGATGTGCTCGATATGAAAGCACTGGCCGAAGTTGCCGAGGAAGAGGCCCTGCCCGTACAAACCCATCCGTTTCTATGCAGTCAGGCGGGTGTTGACGTGATAAAAAAAGATATTGGCGACAAAGGGACCAATGCGATTGTCATCGCAGCCTGTTCCCGTCGGGTGAATTTCGATGTATTCCGGTTCGATGGATGCATCGTCGATCGTGTCAACCTGCGCGAGCAAGTCGTCTGGTCTCACCCCCGTGAAGAGTTTCCCGCTCTGACCGAAGAACAGAAAGATGATGGCGTCCATTTCGATCGCCTGCAATTGCTTGCCGAGGATTATTTGAAAATGGGGATGGTCAAAGTTGGAAAAATTGATCTGCCGGAACCCTATGAAATGGAAACGTTAAGTCGGAAAATTTTGGTCATCGGCGGCGGAATCACCGGTATGGCAGCGGCGTTGGATGCGGCCAAGACAGGTTATGAAGTCACCATCGTGGAAAAAGAGGGCCATTTGGGCGGAAAAGCCGGCGGACTGGCGCCAACAACTCCCCATTACCGATCCGTATGAGCGACTTATCGAGCCTATTGTGGCCGATAAGATTGCGGCGGCTGAAGCCCATCCCAATATTACCATTCGTACCGAAACGGCTGTGGCACGCATCGCCGGCGAACCGGGTGATTTTATCGTAACCCTTAAAACGCCGGGAGAAAAAATCGAATTCGATGTGCCCTTTCCGTTGCCCGATGAAATGAAGGTGGATGAGAACGGCAAGGATCTTGACGTAGCCGTCCTGCATGAAAAATATATGGAATTTAATGAAGGCAAACGGGATATCCTGGCCTTTGACCCCGCAGGCGAAAAATTTGGTGCGGTGATTCTGGCGGCCGGTTGGCGGCCCTATGAGCCTGCCGAAGATGAATTTGCCCATCTGGGTTTCGGCCAGTTGCCGGATGTTGTTACCAATGTCCAGTTCGAAGAGATCGCCAAAGCAGGTCGGATTAACCGACCGTCCGATGGCGCCGAGGCGAAAAGTGTTGTTTTCGTCCAGAGCCCTGGACAGGGCATGACAATGATTTTGCCTATGCGGGATCGGTTACCAGCATGGTGGCCTTAAAACAGGCCAAGTACGTGCGCCAGGATTATGATGACGGTAAGGCGTTCGTATTTTACCAGCATATGCGCACCCCCGGATTATCGGAAAATTTCTATAAAAGCATTCAGCAGGATCCGGGTGTTTTCCTGACCAAAGGTGAAGTGACCCGGGTGTCGAAAAACGGCGGTGGACTCATTGTGGAGGCGGACAACACGCTGCTGGGAGAAAGAATCAAGGTGAAGGCCGATATGGTGGTGCTGGGAACCGGTATGGTTCCGGTGACCACAGACGATCCGGTGATCAACCTGGCCTATCGCCAGGGCCCCGGATTTCGGGATAATGAATCTGTTTGATGATTTGCCGATTCCAATTTTATCTGCTTTCCCTATGAAACCCAGCGTACCGGCATTTATGCCGCTGGTGGTATTCGCCGGGCCATGACCGTGGAAGAGTCTATGGAAGACGCCTCCGGTGCGGCCCTGAAAGCCATTCAATGCCTGGAGTCGGTCAATCGCGGTGTCTCTGTGCATCCCCGTTCCGGGGATATGACTTTTCCGGACTTCTTCTTCCAACGTTGCACCCAGTGCAAACGATGCACCGAAGAGTGTCCCTTTGGCGCCCTGGATGACGATGAGCGCGGAACACCCAAACCCAATCCGGCGCGGTGTCGGCGGTGCGGTACATGTATGGGCGCCTGCCCGGAGCGAATCATCGGTTTTGCTGACTACAATATCGACAGTATCGGCTCGATGGTAAAAGCCGTTGGCGTTCCCTCTGAGGATGATTATGAAGAGCCACCCGTTCGGATTCTGGGACTGGTTTGTGAAAACGATGCGTACCCCGCCATCGACATGGCCGGGTTGAATCGATTGAGTTATTCTGCGGATGTGCGCTTTATTCCGGTCCGCTGCCTTGGTTCGGTAAATGTCATCTGGATCAAGGATGCCCTCTCCCAAGGCATGGACGGCGTTTTTCTTATGGGTTGTAAACATGGCGATGATTATCAGTGCCACTTTATCAAAGGTAGTGAACTGGCCAGCATTCGAATGAAGAAGATCGGCGAGGCATTGCAAAGTTTGGCGTTGGAAAATGAACGCGTCGCACAATTTGATATCGCCATTGACGAATACGATAAAATTCCGCAAATCGTAAACGATTTTGTCGAGATCATTGAAGACCTGGGGCCGAATCCATTCAAGGGATTCTAATTCGGTCCAGATTGATAATTAAGGTTTTCAAATATAAAAATTTAGGGTTGAGCAGATACTGGTTGTCTGCTCGGTTCATAAAGCAAAACAGGAGGTTATAGATATGGCGGACGCATATCTGGTTGAACCTGATGTCGGCTTTATTAACGAAGTGGCCGCCCTTGGCGGGGGAGACCTGAAAAAATGTTATCAGTGTGCCACGTGTGCCGTGGCCTGCCCCATCTCACCGGATACACGCCCCTTTCCCCGCAAAGAGATGATTGCCGCTTCGTGGGGTTTAAAGAATAAGCTTGTGGGCAATGGCGATGTCTGGCTGTGTCATAACTGCGGCGACTGCACGAGCCTTTGCCCCCGGGGGGCCAAGCCGGGTGATGTCCTGGCGGCCCTGCGTCAGTTAACGATTTATGAGTATGCCCGGCCCAAAGGGATTGCTAAACTCGTCAGTGATCCAAAAAAACTGCCGATATTGCTGGCCATTCCGGCGGCGATATTTATCGTTCTGGGGTTAATTTCCAATATCGTGGGACTGGGGTGGTTTCATCCTTTTCCGGGAGCCGAGCAGGTATGGCAGTCTGATTTTATCAATAACTACCTGGTGGATATCATCATGATACCCACTTTTAATGCCGCGATTATCATCTTTGCCCTGGGGTTGATGCAGTTTGTTAAAGATATGCACGCCAACGCCCTGGCCGACGGTAAAACCGACAAGGAGAAAATCGATCCGATCGGATTCGTTCAGGCCCTGGTACGAACAGTTCCCACGATTTTAGCCCATAGCAAATTCAACGAGTGCAGTGAGAACAAGGATCGTGCGACGGCCCACATGATGGTATTGTTCGGATTTATCGGGTTGTTTATCGTGACAGCCTCTTTTTTCATTGCGGAATGGGTGTTTCATATTGAGGGACCCTATTCCCAATTCAATCCGATCAAATGGCTGGGCAATATTGCCGGGATTTCGCTGGTCATCGGTTCCATTTTGTTGATCAAAAACCGTCTGTCTCGTAAAGATCTGCTCACCACCTACTGGGATTGGTATTTGGTCGGGCTGGCGTTTGCTCTGGGCATTACCGGGATGCTGACCGAGATGGCCAGGCTGGCGGGAATCTTCCCCGTCTCCAATATAGTCTATTTTTTCCACTTGTTATTCATATGGGCCTTGTTCGCCTATACGCCTTTTTCCAAATTGGGCCATCTGGTTTATCGGACCGTGGCCATGACCTATAATGAGTACATTGGGCGGAAGTAGTTTCTAACCGAAAACGGGTATGGTTTGTGATAAAAGGGGGCTTTCACTGGGCCCCCTTTGCTATTTTGGCAGGGAAGCGGGGCTTGCTTACTATATTTTAGAGTGCCACGCTCAAAACGGTGGCTTATATCGCAATATAGCAAATCAAGGATCTGACCGGCAAAAGATGTTAAGTTGCCGCCGGTTAAAGGTGGTTTGCCAGCCAGGCCGTCAGATCATCGAGTACTTTTTGGCGTGGCTCGTTCAATTCATTGTACACCTCATGATACAGGCCGTCATAAACATGAAGCGTCTTATCCTCAACCGTAAGATTTTTAAAGAAATGCATACTGGATTCGGCACTGACGAGGCGGTCATCACCGGCCACTTGCATCAGCACCGGGATCTCTATATGCGAAGCTTGGCGGTTCACCTCTGCCATAGTGGATATTATTTCAGTAAACCATCTGGCACTAACCTTGTCATGAACCAGCGGGTCGTTTAAGTAAGTATGAACAACGCTTTCTTCACGGCTGATTTTTGTCGCATCAAACCCATTGGGTAACAACAGCCCCGGCCAAATAACCGACATGATTCGGCCAATTGTACGTTGAACCATCGGCACCTCAAAAGCCGCCCCCAACCCAGGTGAAGATGCGATCACCCCATCAATTAACTCGGGGTATTGCAGCGCAAAAGAAAGGGCGATGAGCCCGCCCATGCTGTGGCCCAGCAAAAAGATTTTTCTATTCTCCGGAAGGCCTTCTCGCGCCATATTCACAATCAAGCGCAAATCCTGAAGATAGTCGTCAAACCTCAATACATGGCCTTTTTTACCCCCGCTTTGTCCATGCCCGCGATGATCCGCAATCCAAACAGAGTTGTTGGCGGGAACCAGCCGGTTAACAACATTGCCATACCGACCGGAGTGTTCGCCCAGGCCATGGGCGATCACTATCCGAGCACACTCATCAGTGGCTTGGTAATGGCGATAAAAGAGTGTGAGCCCATCGTGGCCGGTAAAGGTGCCTTGTTTTTCGCTGTTCTCTTCGATGTTGCCCCTCATATCTGCATGGATTCGATTTTTTTTAAAAATGAAGTATTTTCAACCTGGTGGCCATTGTATACCAATCTGAGGTAGAGTCAAATGGCAATCCCTTGTGGTTGCCCTGTTAATTTATGCGAACCAGGTTTACTTTTTTCCGGTTTTTCTGTAAAACTTCCTCCCTTAGACGTAAAATTCAGAATATAAAATCTCATCGATTTTTAATTTACATGCACATCTGTTTCTAATAATAGAGATTTAGAATGAAATTTTCATATATCTGGTTCGATATCGGATACACCCTACTCCACATGAAACGCGAGGTAACTTACCAGGAGGCACTGCGCTGTTTCGGCGAAGAGGTGAGCATCGAGACCCTGGAAAAAGAATTTCACTGGGTGGATAAGTTGTTTATGCGGGAGTATCCAGGTGTTTTTCTAAATGAAAGATACACCGTCATGCCTTGGTTTCTGGGTATTTTAAACCATCGTCTGGGGCTCAAACTGGATCTTTACAAAATGGATGCCTGCTGGGAGAAAATCCAGAATACAACCGAAAACTATTGGGCGCCTTTTGACAATGTGCATGAAGTGCTGACAGAATTAAGAAAAAAATCCCTGCACATGGGTGTGATCTCAAATTGGGATCATACCGCCAGAGACCTGCTTGGGCAGTATGGTCTTAGCGAATATTTTGACCATTGCATCATCTCATCCGAAATCGGCATCAGCAAGCCGGATCCGGAAATCTTTAATACTGCCATGAAAAAAGCCGCTGTCAAACCACATGAATGCCTCTATGTGGGGGATAATTTCTATGACGATGCTGTTGGCGGCTTGAAGGCCGGTATGCAAGTCCTCATCATTAATCGTTTTGATAAGCTGGGCATCGAGGAGATCGACGGCGTGCCAATCATCCAGAATCTGGGTCAAATTAAAGCCTTCTTGTAAAGATGGTGGCCACGGTATTTCCGGTTTTCGTTATTGGAGCGACCAGGTGTAAGCGACCCCCTTGATAGGAGCTGAAAGAGCCAACCTTGATGGATGCGCAAATTTTTCAAATAAAAATCATCGGCTGGTGGGGCGCATACCCCGGTCCGGGGGAAGCCACCTCGGGGTATCTGCTTCAATCCGGCGGGCGCCGTATACTTATCGATTGCGGATCGGGGGTTTTGTCACAGCTACAAAAACATATAGAGTTGGATGAAATCGATGCTGTTGTCCTTTCTCACTATCATGCGGATCATGTGGCCGATCTGTACTGTTTGCAATATGCTTCCCGTGTGTCGATGACACTGGGTAGACGAAAAAAGCCCCTGGTTGTTTACGGCCATGCCGAAGATGACCATTTTGCCGGTCTAAGCTATCTTGAATATTGTGTGGGCCGGGCCATCGACACCCATACGTCGCTTCATTTGGGAGAAAACACTTTTTCCTTCTGGCGCAATAATCATCCGGCACCTTGCTATTCCATGCGGGTTGAAAAAATGGGGCGTGTTTTGACCTATATCGCCGATACCGAGTGGACCGAGACACTGATTGATGCCGCTCGGGATGCCGACCTTTTGATATGCGAATCCAGCTTATACGATGAGTACAAGGGGGTTGTTCCCGGTCATCTGACAGCCGGAGAGGCCGGCCGAGTCGCTAGAGAAGCCAACGTGGCCAAGTTGGTATTGTCGCATTTGCCGCACTTCGGTAACCACTCGGATCTTGTAAAGCAGGCCGCCGAGGTATTTGACGGCCCGGTTGAGCTGGCGCAGACAGGACGGAGCCTGGCCATATAAAACCAAAGTTTACCCATATCGCTTTAATAAGGAATCGGAACTATTCTACGCTTTGTCCTACGACGCCTGGGGCGGTTGATTCTGACGGTCCTGATTATTTCAACCATTGTTTTCCTGGTGATCCGGGTCATTCCCGGAGATCCGGCATTGACCATCGCCGGTGTGGACGCCGCCGAGAGCGATATTGACGCCATTCGTGCCAAGCTGGGAACCGACAGGCCCATGATTAGCCAATACCTGAATTGGGTCTGGGATGTGTTCAGGTTTGATTTTGGAAATTCCATGATTTCCGGGCGGCCGGTCAGTCAGTTGGTCATGGAGCGATTTCCGCTCACACTCTCCCTGGCCGTTTTGGGGATCGTACTTTCCATTATTATCGCCATTCCCTTGGGGGTCATTTCAGCCGTTCGTCGCTGGTCGTTCTGGGATTATTTCGGGATGTTGTTTTCCCAGGTCGGTATGGCCATACCCAGTTTCTGGCTGGGCATTTTGCTCCTGCTATTGTTTTCCATTAAATTTAGGGTATTTCCATTGTTCGGCTCGGGAAGCGTCAACCATCTGATCCTCCCTGCCATATCCCTGGGGATTGCGCGGGCGGCGGTCTTGCTCCGATTGACGCGGGCCTCCATGATCGAAGAGCTTAGTAAGGAGTATATCGTCACCGCCCGGGCCAAAGGGCTGACCGAAAGAATGGTCCATTACAAACATGCCCTTAAGAATGCACTGTTGCCGGTGATTACGATCGCCGGGATACAATTGGGCTATATGCTGGGAGGCGCGATTATCATTGAGCAGGTGTTCTCTCTCCCCGGGCTGGGAAGGCTGTTTCTTTTCGCCGTCTACCAGCGCGATTTTCCAGTTATCCAGGGCGGGGTCGTATTTGTGGCCTTTGTCTTTTCACTTATCAATTTTGCAGTGGATATTTTGTACAGTGTTCTCAATCCAAGAATTCGGATCAGTTAAGTGAACCGGAACAATGGCCAAAATAGTGCCCAGAACAGTGATGGGGACCTATTGAAAATACGTCATCTGGATGTCAGGTTTATCCAATCCGGAAGAGATGCGCACGCTCTGAGAGACATAGACTTAACGCTCTCCACCCGTGAAATCCATGCCCTAGTGGGCGAATCGGGTTCCGGCAAAACGGTGACCTCCATGAGCATCATGGGGCTTGTCCCCACACCCCCGGGTCGTATTAACGCCGAAGCCATGATGTTTCAGGGACGGAACCTAATGGGATTGTCTAAGGGGGAAATGCGGCAGATAAGGGGCAAAGAGATCGCCATGGTTTTCCAGGAGCCGGCCAAGTACCTGAACCCCTCTCTTAAAATAGGTCAGCAGATTGTCGAGATGCTGATGCTACACCTGCAGATGAAAAAACAGCCGGCGATCGACAAAACCCTTGAATTTTTAAACGTGGTCGGCCTGGGTAAAAATAAACGCGTATTGAAAAGTTATCCCCATGAACTTTCAGGCGGCATGAAGCAGCGCGCCATGATCGCCATGGCGATTTGCTGCAACCCCGCCCTGTTAATCGCCGATGAGCCGACAACTGCGTTGGATGTCACCTTGCAGCTACAGATTCTGAAACTCATCCGAAACCTCAAAGAACAATATTCCATGGGAATTCTCTTTATTTCGCACAATCTGGGCATCGTTCGTGAAATTGCCGATAAAATATCGGTCATATATGCCGGAAAAATTATCGAATCGGCACCCAATCGGTCCCTTTTCGAGAACACCCTGCATCCCTATACGCAGGCCCTTTTACAATCCATTCCCGATACCGGGAAACGGGGGCAGCGGTTACAAGCCATACCGGGTGCCGTGCCCGATGCTGAAAATATACCCCAGGGGTGCAGTTTTCACCCGCGTTGCGCCCTGGCCCAGGATCGGTGCCGCCTGGAAATACCTGAAACAATGGATTATGGTGATAGCCATTCATCCGCCTGTCACATGATCGGAAAGCATGCGTAGATTTGTAGAGATAAAAGAGCTTGAGAAGACCTTCTATGGTCATGGCATCATTAAAAACCCGAATAGCGCCGTCAGAGCCGTGGACCGGGTCAGCATCGGGATAGAAAAAAACAGCGTTTTTGGGCTGGTGGGTGAGTCGGGTTGCGGCAAGACCACATTGGTCCGGTCTCTGCTGTATCTGGATCCACCGACGGCCGGTGAAGTGTGGATCGATAATTCGTTACTTGGTGACCTGTCTCGCGCCGAGTTGCGGGTTTTTCGTAAACGGATGCAAATCGTCTTTCAGGACCCCAACAGTGCCCTCAACCCCAAGATGAAAATCCAGAACAGCCTTGAGGAGGGGCTCGTCAATCTTGGCTTCGATAAGGATCACCGGAGAAGCCAAGTGGCCAAGATGTTAGACCTTGTGGGTATATCACCTTCGCACAGCTCGCGTTATCCCCATGAATTTTCCGGCGGCCAGAAGCAGCGCATCGTTATTGCCCGAGCCCTTTGCATGGAGCCTGATTTTTTGATCCTGGATGAGCCGGTATCCAATCTGGATGTATCCATCCAGGCCCAGATCATCAACTTGCTCCAGGATTTGAAGGAGGTCCTGGGATTGACCTATCTGTTTATTTCGCACGACCTCAACCTTGTCTCCTACCTGAGCGACCGGATCGGTGTAATGTACCAAGGTCGCCTGGTTGAAACCGGGTATACAGAAGAAATAATGACGTGTCCCATGCATCCTTACACGATGAGACTTTTTTCATCGGTGCCGGGTATGGCAACCACCACGAGTTCAGACGATTGGGCCGAACCGGATGATATCCCCGGGGAAAAAGAGAATAAAACAATTGCCGTTAACACAGGTTGCAATTGTGTCGACAGTTGCCTGATTGAAAATAGGGAATGCCGCCGCCATGAACCACAACTGAAAACGGTTAAGGGCGGTCATAAGGTGGCTTGTTTCAATATCAAAACCAAAGCGTGTAAAGTTTCCTGAATGCTGTTATTATTTGTTTTATGATTTCGTTATAGAAAGAGGAGACTACCCCACTATAACCACCCCACCTGCAAAGGAGGCCGTCATGAAAAAAAACCTGGTTTTTACCCTTGTCATTACAATAACGGTATTACTATTGAGCGGCATCACCGGCACCGTTCTCGCCAAAGGCACCAAAGCGCTCAACTTCGCCCTCTCGGGAAATCCCGACACATTGGATCCCCACAAAACTTCGGGAACGCTGACCTTTCAGACATTGAAAAGCGTTTATGACACGCTGGCCGAACCGGATCGAACCGGAAAGATCGTCCCGGCCCTGGCTGAAAATTGGGTGGTGAGCGATGATGGCAAGACCTGGACCTTCAACCTTCGTAAGGGGGTTGTTTTTCATAACGGTGACAAGTTGACCGCCAAAGATGTCAAGGCCACCTTTGAACGCATTAAAAATAAAGAAATCGGATCGCCCAATGCCAATGAGTTTGCACCTATCACCGGTATCGAGACGCCGGACGATTATACCGTTGTATTGACGCTTTCGGCGCCCTCGTCCCCGCTGCTTGGGACACTGGCTTCCGGCTGGGGGGCGATCTTGCCCAAGCGCTTGATTGAGAGTGGCCACGATTTTTCCGCCAAACCAATTGGGACAGGCCCTTTTATGCTCACCGAGTGGGTCCGGGATGGGAAAATTGTCCTTGGGAAAAATAAAAATTACTGGATGAAAGACCTTCCTAAATTGGATCGTGTGATCATGCACATTATTCCGGAGCGGGCCGTCCAGGTCCAAGGTTTGATTTCCGGTCAGATTGATGTCAGCTATATAATCGATCAGGAGGATGTCTCCCTGCTGTCCAGCAGCCCGGAGGTTGAGATCAAAAAGAATTTGACTTCGCTGATCATGGTCATGCCCATGAACTGCAGCCGACCGCCTTTGGACGACTTGCGTGTGCGGCAAGCCATAAACCATGCCATCGACAAGCAGAAAGTGTTGGATGTCGCTTACGGTGGCGGAGAACCGGTTGGCACCTTCATGGACTACAGCAATGCCTATTATAAAGATTTCACCCAACTTTATCCGTATGACCCGGAAAAAGCCAAAGCGCTTCTGGCCCAAGCCGGTGTGGGTAAAGATACGGTACTGGAAATGTTTCTGCCCCAGAACTATCCGCCCCATGTCAAGGCGGGGGAAATTTACCAGGATATGCTGACCAAAGTGGGGTTGAATGTAAAGATCAAGCTGGTGGACTGGTCTACCTGGATCGGAGATGTTTACCGTCAGGCAAAATTCGATTTCACCGCCATTGGCCACACCGGTAAACTCGATCCCCATGGGACGCTTGCCGACTACGGCGTCAAGGAAAAACGATATGTACGCTGGGACAATCCCAAAGCCGCCGAACTCATTGCCACGGCAGCGAAAACGGATGGGTTTGAAAATCGTAAAAAACTATATGATCAGGCCCTGCAGCTGATGGCGGAAGAAGTTCCTTTCATGTTTCTCGGCTCCTCCTTTCGACGCATCGGCATCAGGAAAAATGTCAGTGAGTTCATCATGACACCCAGCCTGGATACATTTGACTTCAGGTGGACGGATATCGCTCCTTATTAATAGGCAATGCAGATGAACACTTCGAAGATACTATTTTATCTGTCGATGTTATTCCTGGTTGTTTTAGGCGCGGCCGCCATGGCGGCGCCTAAAATAGCACCCTATAGTCCCATCGCGCAGAACCTGGGCGAACGGTTTTCACCCCCGTCTGCGTCCCATCTGCTGGGCACTGATAATCTCGGGCGGGATGTAATCAGTCGGGTCATATACGGGTCCCGCTCGGCGTTGATCGTGGGTATTGTTGCCGTTGCCATTGCCGCTATTCTGGGATCGCTGGTAGGGCTGGTCGCAGCACTATCCGGAAAAATGACGGATAATGTCCTAATGCTTTTGATGGACAGCTTGCTCTCGTTTCCGACGATACTACTGGCCATCACCGTCGTTTCATTTCTTGGATATGGTCTGTTGCAGGTCATGATTGCTATCGGGGTTATTTTCAGCCCGGTCTTTGCGCGCCTGGTGCGTGCCGAAACCCTGGTGATTAAAACTGAGGGGTATGTGGAAGCCTCCCGCTCTTTGGGCAGCCCCATTTTTAAAATTGTTGTCAAACACATTATCCCCAACCTCTTGGGAAAGTTGGTGGTACAATGCTCGATCACGTTTGCCCTGACGGTGGTCATTGAAGCGTCACTTTCCTTTCTGGGCCTCGGCACCCAACCCCCCACGCCCAGTTGGGGGCTAATGTTGAAAGATGCCCGCAACTACCTTGTGCTGGCACCGTGGATGGCCATTTATCCCGGACTGGCCCTGGCCCTGACGGTTTTCTGTTTTAATATCATGGGAGATGTGCTCTCTGAAAAACTCAATCCGAAGATTTGACATTGGGGCGCATTAGCCCTTATTTAAAAATGAACGCCTAAATATGAAAATCGGAATATTATCCGACATCCATGTCGATATTAATCGTGAGGCGGGCAGCCCGGTTATCCAAGGTCTTAAAGCTGCTATGAAGAAACGTCGGCTTGACAAGATGATCATTGCCGGCGATATGGCCAGCGATTACGAGGTGACCCTTTCCAGCTTGCATGACATTGAAGACGAAACGGGTGTAGAGTGTCTGTTTGTACCCGGCAATCACGACGTCTGGAATGAAAACCACCCCGCGACAACGGCCTGGGAAAACTATGCGAAGCTTAAACACTTTCGCGGTAACCTGGCCAACGGCCCACATCACCTCAATCGTCATTGGGTGGCCATCGGGGATTTGGGCTGGTACGATTATTCATTCGGCAGCCCTGAATTTTCTACCGAGGCATTTGATCGAATGAAGATCGACGATCGTCTCTGGCAGGACAAAGTCATGGCGATCTGGGATCGGCCGACCCAAGCGATGCACCACTATTTTTACGATAAGCTGGAAACGCAGCTCCAGGCGCACCGGGGCCGGAATATCATTCTTGTGGTCCATGTCATACCCCTTGAATGTTTCACCGTGCAAAATCCCGATCGTACCTGGTCCTATTTGAATGGCTTTCTTGGAAGCCCCCAGTATGGTGATCTGGCCTTAAAATACGATGTCCGCTACGTTATTTGCGGACACGTTCACTACCGCAAAGAGACCCGAATCAACCATACCGAATTTATCTGCAACTGCCTGAATTATAGTAACCAGTGGGTCAAGAGCAACGCCGCCGAGGAAATTGCCCATGCTCTAAAGATAATTGATATCAATGATTAGGGAGCGAGTCATGAAATGCCCTGCGTGTCAGGCGGAAAATCGTGAAGGTGCGAAGTTCTGCAAAGCGTGTGGAAGCAAAACCGAGAACAAATGTCCATCTTGTGGGCACCGGTATGAACCCAAAAACCGTTTCTGCGATGAATGCGGTTGCAACTTGAGACCGCTTCAATCGCTTTTACAAATTGATACCGCTCAACCCAAATCCTATACACCGGAACACCTCATTGATAAAATTCTCACCACTCGAAGCGCTATCGAAGGCGAACGTAAGATCGTGACCGTTTTATTTGCCGACGTGGTCAACTTTAGTGCGATTACCGAGAAGCTGGACCCGGAAGAGGTCCACACAGCCATGGATGGTTGCTTTAAAATTCTCATGGACCGCATACACAGTTATGAGGGGACCATCAACCAATTCACCGGTGATGGCGTAATGGCTCTTTTTGGGGCGCCCATTGCCCATGAGAATCATGCCCAGCGTGCCTGCTATTCCGTTCTTTCGATTCAAAGAGATATGGCCCCATATCGTGAGAAATTAAGCACGGAATACGGGGTGGCTTTCGATATGCGGTTTGGGATCAATTCCGGGCTCGTAATGGTGGGGGCCATCGGCAACGATCTTCGAATGGATTATACGGCCGTCGGAAATACGACCATATTGGCGAACCGCTTGGAATCCGAGGCAAAGCCGGGACATGCGTTATTGTCCGAAAATACATATCGTCTGGTGAAGGCCTATTTTAAGCTAAATCCATTAGGATCGGTCGCTTTAAAAGGTTTTGAAAAACCGCAAAAAGCCTATGAATTAATCGGATCGACCCGGGTAAAGTCGAGAATCGAGGAATCCATTGCCAAAGGCATTGAGCGATTTGTCAATCGTGAAACCTGCATGGCGACCCTGAAACACAATTATCGTCGTGCCACCCAGGGAAAGAGCCGTATTTTAGGAATCATTGGCGAGCCCGGCGTTGGAAAATCAAGGATATTGTTAGAGCTGAAACGATCCATAGGCAGCCATGATACCCATTTTCTTGAGGGGCGATGCTTGTCACATGGGCAATCAATCGCGTACCTGCCCTTTTTGGAAATGATAAAACGGTATTTAGCTATCGAGGAGGGAGACCGCGATGTCGACAAGGTCGCTAAAATTAAGAAAACAATTGATCTCATAGACGGCAAACAGTCGGCAATGCGTCTTTCGGCTTTCATGCAATTGCTATCCTTGGAAGGCGTTGATGAGGTTTGGCGCAACCTGGAACCTAAAGAGAGAAGGCAACTTATTTTTAAAGCGATTGGTGATCTCTTTATTATCCTGAGTAAAGAAAAACAGCTCGTGATGGTGGTCGATGACTTGCAGTGGATGGACAAGACATCGGAGGCTTTCCTCGATTTTTTTATCGATGCCATGACAGGTCATCGAATTTTACTGTGCCTCCTTTACCGACCGGAATATTCCCCTCGATGGAAAGATAAATCGAATTTCAATCAGGTCGGTTTAGATCAGCTGACGAAAGAATCCAGTGCCGAACTTATCTCAGCGATTCTCGAAGATGCGGCCGTGGCGGTTGAACTTGAACAGGTTACATTGCAGCAATCAGCCGGAAATCCCCTGTTTATCGAAGAATTTATCTACTCTCTGCTGGAAAATCATTACATCGAAAAGACGGACAATGAGTTCAGGCTGGCGCGAAGATTCAATCGTTACAAAATACCGGATACCCTTCATGGTATCGTGATGGCGCGTGTTGACCGACTGGACGCCACCCTTAAACGTATCATTCAGATCGCCAGTGTGATGGGTGAGAATTTTCAGTTTCGGATTTTGCAGGCCATAACCGGTGAAAGAGATGATTTGGCATCTTATCTTGATGATCTTGTACGTCTTGAGTTTATCGTTCAGAAAGAGACAACCTCTGAATTGGTGTACACTTTCAAACATATCCTTATTCAGGAAGCAGTCTATAGCAGCCTGTTGAGAAAAAAACGAATCGCCCTACATGCGCAAATCGGCTTGGTCATGAAAGCCATCTATTCCGACAATCTCGATCAAATTCATGAATTTTTAGCGCATCATTTTCTATTGGGTGAAGATTACCCCAATGCCTATGAATATTTGAAACGTTCGAGCCAAAAAGCCGAATCCAATTTCTCCCATGTGGAAGCCTTTGATTTTTTGCAAAAGGCCTTAAACATATTTGACAATCTGCCTGATACCAGCCATGACACGGTCGAGGAACTGGGCCTTTACAATATGATGCGGCGCCCTCTTGCCATGTTGGGGTTTCCCAAAGGCTCGCTCGGAATACTCAATAAAGGCGCCCTTCTTGCCGAAACTATAGATGACCGAAAAGCGCTTTCCCGCTACCATAATGATTTATCGCTTTTGTATACTGCCCGGGGGGATTCATCCAAGTCCATTGCCCATGGCGAGAAAAGTTTTCAACAAGCCCGGAAGATTGATGATATTGATATCATGGCCCCGTTGTCCCTGTCACTTTGTTACGCGTATGTTACCTCCGGCCGTTATGATCCCTTGATTGATACGTCCTTGGCCGTCATCCGCCTCATCGAAAAAGACCAACGGCAATCGGATCTTTTCAATACCCCTTTCGTTCTGTACGCTTTTCTTGCGGGATTGTGCGGAACAGCCATGGGCATGAAAGGCGATTTTCACAAGGGGCGGCAGGTTAGCGACAGGGGGCTTGATTGTGCTGTTGATTCGGATCACCTGATGACCCTGGCTTTTATGGAACTACAATACGCCAATCTAATGATTTTAATGTGCGACGGGGAGCGCGCCATTGCGCATTGCCAAAACAGTATTCGCCACTCCGAAGCCATTAAGTGGCCGACGATTTTATGCCAGGCATGGACCATGTTGGGGAATGCGCACTATTTGCTGGGGGATTTGAACCAGGCCCAGGCATCGGTGACCAAAGGCTTAAAAATACAAAAAGATACCGATATTGAAGCCATGATGTCCCTGCATTATTGCGTTCTAACCATGATTTACTTTGATCAGGGGGCGTTCGACGAGGCGCTCAGATGTTCTGAAAAAGCGCTGACACTGTCGCAAAGCAATAATGAAAAGAGATATGAAGGGATGGCGAAGATCTGGACCGGTAAAATATTAGGGGGCCACCATAAAGGCCGTTTTGACGAGGGAGAGAAAATGATTCGCGAAGGGTGCGATATATTTAAAAAAATGGGGTTACGGCCGGCCCTGGCCCAGGGATATTTTCATTTGGGAGAGGTCTATGGCCATACCGGAAAAAACACCCGCGGCGTGGATTATATCAAACGGGCTAAAGCCATGTTTGTGGAGATGAATCTAACTCACTGGATTGCCAAAACCGGTGCGGCCTTGAAGAACGGCGAACATCGTCCCCGTTGAAACAGCCTCACATGGTCATGGGAGGAATTTGAATGAAGGTTTTTGCCGTCAACTCCAGCCCTCGAAACAGCACGCACAGCACGACCAAACAACTGCTTACGCATCTCGTCGAGGGGATGCGAGACGCCGGGGCCGAGGTTGATATCGTTTTGTTGAGCGAAAAAAATATCCGGCCCTGCCTGGGCTGCTTCTCATGCTGGACTAAAACGCCGGGTCAGTGTCTTCAGGTGGACGATATGACCCGGGACCTGTTGCCCACTTTGGCGGTATCGGATCTCGTGGTGTATGCCACCCCGCTTTATTATCACACCATGAACGCCGGTATGAGCATTTTCAGGGAGCGTATGTTGCCGCTCTCACAGCCTTTTTCGGAAAAAAACAAGGGCAGGGACCTCTTTTTGATGCGGCAAAAAATGGCACCTGTGGTATGGGTGTCCGCTTGCGGATTTCCGGAACAGTCCGAATTTGACGCCTTTTCAACTTTTTTAAAAACCACATGTCATCCCGAAACGCCCATCATGGCCGAAATCTATCGTACCTCATCGGAAGCCTTGAAACACCCCGCGCTTAAAGAGAAACGCAAAGATATATTGGCCGCCACCATTCAGGCCGGTAAGGAGTTGATTCAGCTGGGGGAAATATTGCCGGAGACCCAAAACCGCATTCAACAACCCCTGATGGACAAGGAGAGCCTGGCCATTATCGGCAATCTGACGTGGAAAACCTGTATCGACGCAAAGATCGGACTCCAGGAATTCTTTGATGAGGGCATGATGCCGCGTCCCGACTCACTGGAAGCGTTTATGGCTGTTTTGAGCCATCGCCTCGATCCCCTCGTGGCCGGCGATGGGAAATCGGTCATTTTGCAGTTTAAGTTTTCAGGAAAGATTTCGGGGGCATGCTTCTTCACCCTTGAAAAGGGTGGCGTAGATGCAGCGGTCGGTCTAAGCGATACATACGACGTTTTAATCGATACGCCGTTTGCCCTATGGGTGGACATCATGACGGGCAAGGCCGATGGACGCGAGATGTTGATGCAACACAAGTACCAAGTAGAGGGCGACCTGGCCCTTATGCTGCAGCTATTTCAGCGTAAGGCGTATGCGTGATCGGATGGCACGATATTGCCTAATTAGGATTTATAAAGCCGCTCTTTATTGATATCACCGAATTCAAATACATTGGTGGCGGCGCTGATATCCACTTTGATGGGTGTCCCCAACGTGATCATGGAGCTTATTTCCTGCAACACCTGGTTGGATTTTGTTTGACCGGAGATAATAAATCGACGCTTACCGATCAAATTAAGCGCGGTCAGCCCCTCGTCGGCAATTTGGTCACGCAGCGCATCATAACACGCTTTTTTCTTTTCATCCTCGGTGTTGCGCGTAAAAAAGTTGAACACCTCCACCCATTTGTCCATAGCGATACGATCGTGTTCATGCTCCCAGGTGCACATGATAAAAAACCAGTTATGCCCTTTTTTGGTCTTTAATTTTACGCTTCCCGATTTTTTAGATCCCATGATCAAGACCCTCCTCGCTAATCAATTGTAAAGGTTACTTCCAGTGGGATGATGGTTGTTATTTCTTGCGCCACTTACCATCGGCACCCTTAACCCAATGTCCGGGCATCGCCTTTTCGGCAATCTTCAGTGCACGACGCGTTCCCACATTCTGAACCGTCGTTTTATTTTTTTGGGCGATGGCGGTATACACTTGCTTGCGGTCCGCATTCTCCGCTGCAACCAGGCCCGCCTGTTCTTTGGCAGCCCCCACAAACTCCAGGTAACCGAGGTTGTTCTCACCGATGATACCCTTGGCTTTCAAATTCATTATGGCCGGGATTCGGGATTTCATCCGTTCCTTGATACCCGCTCCGGCATAACTTATGGCCGAAAAAGAAACCAGTACGATAAGGGCCAATACCGTAACGCCATGCTTAGATATGTGTTTCATTGTATTCTCCTGATATCCATTAATTGCATAATCATTTAATACTCGGTGGCTTCGTCGATATCACTGAAGAAATCGTCCAGATCTTTATCGACTTTAATGTTCACGTCGATGGTGATGTGAATGGGTTTAATTTCCACGGGTGCCACTTCCACTTTGTGTGTAGACTCGATCTTGTGTTGTGTGCAGGACACCGCCATCAATAGTAGAATCGCTGAAAGCAGGATAATTATATTTCGAAACATGGGGCTCTCCTTTTTTAAGGATGTGTTACTCCAAGTGCTGTAAAACATCCTTGTACTGCATCAAATCATCCAATGGGATGCGGAAATTCACGTCCAGTGAAATTCCTTGAAAATTCGACCCTCTCCCATCGGCGTCGACGCGCATAAACCCGCCAAATTCCTTTTTATATTCAAATGGTAACATTTTAGCCGGTTTACCATCAAATTGCAACCGCATGACCAATTCGTTATTCAGTGTTTCAAGCCCTAGTTTTGCCCATTTATAATCATAATCCTCAAGGGCTTCCCGGGCCAGGTCGATTTGGTTAAACTGAACGGTTCCTTCGGGGATGCCGGCTGTCAGGCTTTTCGTTCCGGTGATTCGAATTTTACCGCCGACCCCCGGCGTTGAATATAAAAATCCGTCATCAAAGGTCAGCTTCCCATTTTGGAACCGAATGGGGACGGTGCCATTCACCGTACCGCTGCCGTCGGCATTTGCGACACCGAATTGGCCTAGTATTTTCGGCCAGATTCAAGCGATCACAATCCAGCCGGATGTCATAATCTTCTTTATCCGCATGAATACGCATGGCGCCCAGGCGCACCACACCGCTGCACCATTGTAACTTCCCCCGTTCAATAAAGAAGCTCTTCGGCGATTCGACCTGATAATCGAAAATTCCTTTTCGGATACGCATCTTACCCCTGACCAGTTCATCAAATGTGATTTTCTGTTGCGGCGCACTTTGTATTTTCGGCAGCTCCGGCAGGCATAGTTTTGTTTGCAATCCCTCGATGGATGTCTCTGTTTCCGGAATACGGACCCGTCCCTGGTTAACCATTACACAAACGTCACCACTGGCGCCATTATCGGAGACCCGGAGTCGACCCGCTACTCGAAAGTCACCGTTGGCGGTGATGCCTTGAGTTTTTGGTGAGAAACGGCCAAGGTCAATGTCCGGGGCATCGGGCGAACGGACCGCATCCAAATTGAGAATAATACTTGGTTGTGCCGGTGGTATCAGCAGGGTATCTCCGCTAAAGCGAACAACGAACTTCGGTAAAACAGGATTGGCGTGGTCTCCTTTGAAAGAATAACCCCGACTGTTCTGGGTCAGTAGAACCGAGGTAGTTCCCAGATTCCAAGATCCGTAGCGGGTTGAACCCAGCGTTATGCGCCCGGATTGGCCCTGTTTCGGCGCCGGCCACTGAAAGGGTATTTTTGCTTCTATTTTTTTAACGTCGAAGTCATATTCCGAAGCAGCGGCCTTCATTCCTGAAATGGTGAGCGTGCCGTCAAACTCCGTGGGATTTGCCAGCCCGGTGGCTGAAATACTTATTTTGGGGATTGTCAGGCGCATGGGTTTCTGATTCGCACCGGATGCGATTCGACCCTTTATTAGGGAGGGAATGATTTTGAGCTTGAATTGGGGGCGAAAAGGCTTCTGCGCCAGTTTGGCGGAAAGATTCCCAGTGACGTCGATTTTATTAAAATCCAATGACGCATCGCCGGTTGAAACGGCTATTTTTGGCACTTGGATGGTCAATTGAGCGGCCGCATCAGTTCTATCGCCTGAGGCATCAATGATGAATGTGGGGGTGCCAACGCTGAATTGAACCCCGTTTGTCATCAATGACAACGGATACTGCGGTTTAGCGGGTTTTTGATCCATTAGTTTAAATTGCCATGTCCCGTCCGGTTTCACATTGCCGGAAAACACGGTATTCAGGGCTCTTTTTTCAAGCAATGTGATCGGAGCATGCACGTTTTCTTTAAATGCCGGTATGGATCCCGATAGTTGCCCATCAACGTGTATATCGCCCGCTGCTTCTCTTTGAACATTCGCACGAATCTCTGATAGCTGCAATTTTGGTTCGCCCGAACCTTTTACCAGGATATTTTTTAACACCACCTGCCATCGATTGGTGTCGATTTGTGTTGCTTTAAAATGGGGCTGCTCCCGGTCCCGGCCGTCGTGAAGCGAAGATGATAGCCGAACGGTACCAGCTAATACATTTAGATCCTCAAAAAATGCCTCAACCGTTAGCGCGTTGATATCTATCGGTGCCAGGGAGGCTTTCAATCGAGCGGTGACCCTGACCAGGGCATTTCCCGAGATCCAATCGTTGAGACCTAAAAAGCCGATGATAGGGTCGACGGCCAGAGGCTTTGAATTCAGGTTTAGCGATAAAATGGGACCGTCAAGGTTGACTTGCCCGTCGATTTGAACTTCTTCGCCAAGGATGAGTGCTGTTACACGGCTATTATAAATCTTTGGGTTTTCCTTAGACGAATATATCGCTACGGATACCGGGATGTGGAGGTTCTTCCGATTCCAGGCGAGGTGAAAAATGGTGTGGGTCAGTGCCAATCTTTCAATATGGATCGGTAACGCTATCGGTTGTTTTTCCGTGTCGGGGGGATGATTATTTTTTTGTATGGTGTTGAAAAGGGTCGGCTTAAGACCATGAATTTTTAATCCCTGATGATCATATGCGCCAAAAAGGTCGATCCCTGCTAATCGGACGGATCGAATGCGTTTGCGGTATAACCCAAAGGGCGAGTAGTCCAATTGAATGGAAGGAATGGTGATTGGCCGATTGTTCTTTTTACCGATTCGAAGCGGCCCTAAATCGGCGCCAAACAAGCCGACCCTGCGAACCGGGCAATTGGCATCCATGATACCGCTTTGTTCCAGCATTTGAGGCAGGATGCGGTGTTCGATATAGGTCGGAAGGTATAACCATGCCGCCATGGCACCCAATGCCAGACTCATCACAATGCAAAGCGATATAAACAGAATTTTTTTAACTGTTTTAGATGGTGTCATGTAGATATAGCCTTTTACGTCATTGAGGCATCAATTGTGTTGAAATTGCATTATAACTTCTTCTTTTAGTACCTTTCCCATCGTATTTCGCGGCAAATTTTCAAGGAATACCAGTTTTTTTGGGCACTTCCAATTAAGTAGCCGGGTCTTGCAATAAGCGATGATTTGATGGTCGGTTAGCTTGTAGTCAGGCGCTAAAACCACGGCGGCCACGACTTTCTCTCCCCACTTGTCATCGGCAATTCCGACAACGGACGATTCGATCACCCCATCCACTTGATTGATCACGGTTTCCACCTCCACCGGCGAAACGTTTTCTCCGCCTGTAATGATGATGTGCTTGATGCGGTCGGTGAGATAATAATAACCATCGCAATCGATTTTTCCAAGATCGCCCGTTTTAAACCAGCCATTATCAAAGGCCTTTTGGGTTTCGGCCGGTTTACGCCAATAGCCTGGTGTAATGGCAGGGCTTTTCAACCAAAATTCACCGACTTGGCCAGCCTGGACATCCTCATGCGTGTTGGGATCGACGATTCGTACGTTTACGCCCGGTAGGGGCCGCCCGATCGATCCCGGTTTGCGTTTTCCGGCCAAAGGGTTGGAAAAGTTCATCCCGGTTTCGGTCATCCCTTCACGCTCCACGGGTTCGATCCCGAAAGTGTTATGAATGCGGTTGAAGGTGTCGGCTAAAAGTGGGGCGGAACCGGAGGTTGCCAAGCGCAGATGGCTCAGGTCGAGGGGACTGCCTTTCACGGCATCCATCATCTTTGCATACATTGCGGGAACGGCCATAAAGACTGTGCAGGTATCGGCATTCGATTTTCGGGATAACCGATCCAGCGCGATTTTGGGATTGAACCGGTCCAACATGAGGAGGTGAGCACCGCTCAGAAGGGCCGTGTGCAGCGCAAAGCATAGACCGTGAACATGAAAAAGAGGAAGGGCGTGGCAAAGCACATCGGTTTCAGACATGGCCCAGCTCGAGATGATACTTTGGGCGTCGTGGGCCAGATTCCGCTGAGTTAGAATCGCGCCTTTGGGGTTCCCCGTGGTACCGGAGGTGTAGATGATAAGCCCGGGAGCATTTGGGTCGGTAGCAGATTCGAGAACAGTCGATTCGGGAACAGACGCGGGTTCTAAATCGAATAAATAGAGATCTTGATAGGGGATTTCGGTTGATATCTCCAATTGTTGTGTGTCAGGGGCGATGGCTTCGATCAACGCTTTTTTGCCCGGGTTTAAGATGACCAGATCGGCATCCACATCGTCAAACAAATATTGCAGTTCATTTTTTTTAAAATCGGGATTGAGGGGCACACCTACCGCCCCCAAATATAGAATGGCCAAATGGGCGGTGACGCCGATGAGCGATTTGTTCATTAATAAAATGACCCGATCGCCTTTGCGTATCCCCTTTACCCGAAGCAGCGCAGCGAAACGAAGGACATCATGGTGAAGCTGTAAATAGGTGCGTACGGTTTCGGCAGAGCCATTTCGATAAAAAGTGATGGCCTTTTTACTTTTTAAGCGGGTGGCGGCCTTCTCAAACCCCGTAAAGATTGACTTAAGTGTCATTGCTGGACCCATTTGTCGTATGCTTGGTTTAGCGGCGGTCTCTATTTTATCCGCTAGACTATTTAATAACAATAGCTTGACGGGTGGGCGGTTTACGATATCGCGTCATAATGCGCTAATAAAGATACCCATGGATATAATGGATACAGTGGATACAGACCAAAAAAAAGAGGTGCGTTGCGAAACGCACCTCTTTTAAGACAAAAAAACGATAACTTGTAATTAAGTATTAATCACCGGTCGCCGCTTTATGGGTTTTGATCTCGACTTTCTCCGTCAGGCCTTCATAGTACTTGCGTAAAATTGCAACCACTTCATCGCGGCCGAAGTGATCGGGTAATTCGCCACCTTCGGAGAGCATTTTGCGCAGGATGGTGCCTGACAACAATACGCGGTCATCTTTTCCGTGGGGGCAGGTTCTTAAAGAAGCCATGCCGTCACATTTGTAACAGTAGAAGGTCCAGTCGATCTTCAATGGCGTACAAAGCAACGCCTTACCTTCTTCAGCCGGTTGAGGGATTTTGTCAAAAATGGTTTGGGCTTCAAACATGCCGTAGAAGTCACCCACACCGGCGTGGTCGCGGCCGATAATCATGCGGGAGCATCCGTAGTTCTGACGGAAAACGGCGTGCAACAGGCCTTCCCGCGGACCGGCATAGCGCATGTCCAGGGGGTATCCGCCCTGAACAACGTTGGCTTCTACAAAATAGTTTTTGACCAGGGAATCAATACATTTAACCCGAACGTCGGCGGGAATGTCGCCGGGTTTGAGGTTCCCGACCAACGAGTGAATGTAAACACCGTCACATACTTCCACGGCGATTTTGCACAGGTACTCGTGGGACCGGTGCATGGGGTTTCTCAATTGCAGGGCAGCTACGTCACTCCAGCCCTTATCCTCGAAAATTTTTCGGGACTCCGCCGGGCGGTGGTACACATCGGCGAATTCGGTGGGGTACTCGCCTTCGCTGAGCACTTTGACCGGGCCGGCCAGGTTAAAGGCTTTTTGCTGCATCACCATCTGGACGCCGGGATGGTCATCTTCGGCGATTTTCCAGAAATCTTCGGAGGTCGGTGTGCCTTCGCCCATGAAAACTTTTTCGCACTCGAATTTTTTTTCCGCATCGGTCAGCTCAAATTTTTCGGTGACCTTCATGGTGGCCATGATCTCTTTGCCTTCAGGATCGAACAGGGCGATCTCATCACCATTATTGATGGCGTCGGCATCTTCCTTGGATACGTCCAGGGTTACGGGAACCGGCCAGAACGTTCCGTCGGCCATCAGAAAATCATCACAGACGCCTTTCCAGTCCGCTTTGGTCATAAAGCTGGTGATCGGGCTAAATCCGCCGATACCCATCATAATGAGGTCGCCCTTTACGCGGGGTGAAATCTCAATTTGCTTCAATCCTTCGGCCTTTTTCAGCTCGGCGTCTTTCTCGGCACCTTCCAGTAAACAACAGGTAAGGCCTTTGCCGCCATGGGGGGCTACTAATTGTGTCATTCTTTGTGATCTCCTTTCACGTTTTTGATGCCATTGTTTTAGGTTAATTATAAATAGTTTTTGGTTAAATATAATTTCAGACGAATCTTTTTCTAAGCATAAATGAATATTATTGCGTATATTGAAACCAGTATTTTGTCAAGAATAATCCGGTTTGAAATAATCTGGCCCTTATGTCAATTTTAATAATTTCAGAGCATTGTCGCAGCAGATGTTTTTCAGTTCATCTTCATTTAGACCGGCTTTTTTCATTTCTGAAAAATACCGGGAGGGCGCTAACAAGGGGTAGTCGGTGCCAAAAATAATTTTCTCAGAGCCTATGATGTCGGCGGCAATTCGGTAGACCGACGCATCGTATAGAAAAGGTGACGCCGCAGTATCGAAATAGACCCGGGCCAGACGCTCTTTCATCACTTTTTTTAATAGGGCGTAAAAGAACAATCCGCCGCCCCAATGGGCCAGGACCAGGATGTTATCCGGAAATGCCTGGGTTAAAGCATCGATCTGATCAAGCGTAACGGGTGTTTTGCCTGAATAGGTGTGTCCCACCGACTCATTGGTATGGATCATTACCGGAACATCATGATCTCGGCAAAGAGCCATGACCCCATCTAATTTTTCAACACAGTTGGCATCGATACCGCTGTTATAATACCCGAGCTCCCCAATGCCGGACAATCCATTTTCAAGGCAACGCGCCGTCTCGGCCGGCGCTCCGGCGGACAGGGGGTCAAAACAGCCGAAACCAACCAGCCGGTCTGGATAGCGGCTAATCGCGGTCATGATGTAATCGTTATGCGTCTTGTAGGTCGCTTCCACGCACCATGGAAAACCGAATATGACCGACTTATCTACCCCTTCATCATCCATGGCCCGAATCAAATCGTTCGCTCCCACCATCTTTGACTTGGGAGAATCATACAATAACCTAAAGGCCGATTCCTTGTTAAAAAAAGCGGACCGGTCTTGGCGAATGGATTTGGGAAAAATATGTGTATGGAAATCGATAATCATGGTTTTCACCCATTGGTGGATAGTCATTAATATGAGGCGTCATACATATCTTGGTATCTGTGCATGGTCAACCACATGGTTAACATGGCGTTCCCCCCAAATTCAGTTCCAAAAGCGAGGGAAGTATCTAAAATTCATTATTTTTCGGGGGAACTTTGTCATGGAATGGAAGCGAAGATACACAAAATGGCTCAGCAACAGGTTTGACTCTCTCACCTGTAGACATCTCGACGGTCACCGACCCTGACTATGCAGATGATGAGTCTGTCGTCCTCGATTGTGTAGAGTATTCGATAGTTGCCCTGTCGCAGACGATAACGCTCTTGACCGGAGAGCTTCTTGGATTGAGGGGGGCGCGGATTGCCCGCTAGCGCCTGGATGGCCGTTAGAATACGCTTCACGTCCTTCATCGGGATTTTCTTGAGATCCATTGCAAACTTGATGGATTCGCAAAAAGCAGTTAAATCTAACCAACTAAAATAATAATAAAAAGTGAAATATAGTCCTTGCCGGTTTTTTAAAATTATGTTAGCATATCCTTCGATTTTCAATACAATATCATCAAATATTATCTAAAATTAAATTTTGGGGAAACAACCATGCATTTTGAATCAGCCGGGCGGGCGAACACAAAAGACGTATTAAATCAAGCCGACCAGCGGGCAAAAGCCCTGGGAATTAAGGAGATTGTCGTGGCTACGACGACCGGTGACACGGCGTTTAAGGCGCTGGAACTGTTTAGCGGCTGCAAAATAACGGCCGTAACCTACCATTGTGGCTTTAAAAAACCGTTTGAAAACAGGCTGCCAAATGACGCGAAAGAGGCGCTGATCCAAAAAGGTGCGGCGGTTGTATCGGCCACCCACGCGCTTTCCGGGGTAGAGCGGTCATTGGCTCAGAAAAACCAGGGCATCTATCCGGTGCTGATCATCGCCGACACGTTACGATTGTTTGGTCAGGGTACCAAAGTAGCCGTGGAGGTGGCTGTTATGGCTGCCGATGCGGGGATGCTTTCCGGAGACGATATTATCGCTATCGGTGGTACGGGTAAAGGGGCGGATGCGGCCTTGGTGATTAAACCGGCCCATATGAATAATTTTTACGATTTGCGGATTCGCGAGATTATTTGCAAACCCAGACAATTCTAACGCCCGCGATTCTAAAACCGATCTGATCATCCTGTGAGCGGGTGTTTGTGATAAATATAATTAGGAGGGATTCCATGCAAAAGCCACGGCAACCCATCAATTTTGGTAAAAACAGATCAATATCCCGGCGTGATTTTATCTGGCTGACCTCCATGTCCACTGCCGGTCTTTTGGCGGGGTGCGCCACCAATCCTGTGACCGGCAAGTCGCAACTTATGCTCATGTCTGAAAAGGATGAAGTCGGGATCGACAAAAAACATTCGCCCCATCAGTTCTCCAATGACTATGGGACTGTTCAGGATAGGCAGTTGAAATCATATCTAAAAAATATGGGTCAAAAGATGGCCGTCCACACCCATCGGCCCCAGATGCCCTATTCCTTTCAGGCCGTCAATGCGACCTATGTGAACGCCTATGCCTTTCCGGGCGGCAGCATCGCTGCCACGCGGGGGATTCTATTAACGATGGAAAGTGAAGCGGAATTGGCGGCATTGTTGGGGCACGAGCTGGGTCATGTCAATGCCCGGCACACCGCTGAACAGATGAGCAAAGGCACCCTCACCCAGGTGTTTATGGTAGGGGTTGCCATTGCGGCAAGCACCCAGGGAAAAGAGTGGGGCCAATTAGCCCAAGTAGCCGGCATGGTTGGCGGCAGTGCACTGCTGGCCAAATACAGCCGGGATAATGAGCGGGAAGCGGATTCTTTGGGGATGGCGTATATGGTTAAAAGCAAATACAGCCCCCAGGGGATGGTCGACTTAATGGATATGTTAAAGGGGCTATCCAAGCACAAACCGGGTATTTCTCAAACCCTGTTTGCCACCCATCCCATGAGTACGGAGCGGTATAATACCGCTGTTGGCCGGGTAGCATCCAAATATCCCGCTGACCGGAAAAACCCGGTTCATCGGGAGCGTTACATGGACATGACCGCAAGCCTCCGTAAAATCAAAGGTGCTATCGAAAAGATGCAAAAAGCCGAAATTTCCCTGGCGAAAAAGAAGTTCCCCCAAGCCGAAGGGCATCTTGGCAATGCATTAAAACAAGCCCCCAATGATTACGCCGGGCTGGTGATGATGTCCAAGTGCCTTTTGGCTCAGAACAAAAACAACCAGGCCAAGCGTTACGCCGATAAAGCCAAAAAAATCTATCCCCAGGAGGCTCAATCTCACCATTTCAGCGGTATCGCCGCTATTCGGCAGGGACAATACGATGCGGCTTTCTCCGGCTTTAACCAATATGACCGGCTATTGCCCGGTAATCCCAATACCGCCTTTTTAAAGGGCCGCGCCCTGGAAGGCATGCGTCGCCGCAAAGACGCTGCCCGGGAGTATTACCGCTACCTGCAACAGGTCAAGCAGGGCAATTCGGCCAAGTATGCGCATAAACGGCTGGTGCAGTGGGGGTTCATCAAGCCGTAAATAAAATTTTAAGGGGTAGATTTGTTTCGTCTGGTCATCAGTAGCGGAAGTGTGGCCGTCCAAATGCCGATAAAGGCGTAGCGTAAAAAACGGGTAATCTCCCCGGGTGGCAGGATGACTTTCAATCCCTTCCATATGAGCAAGACGACTGTGGTTCCTGCAATGACCATCAATAGTTTCAACAAAATGCCTTTGGGCGGCAATCGATGGGTCGCACTTGAGAAAATAAGCATCATCGCAAAGCCCCATTGAACGGCAAGTAGGGTTATCGCCTCGTGGGCAGGGTATATTATCGTCAACAATAAAACGATAACCGTCAATACCGCGGCACGAGTTGTCTTGGTTTGCGTAGAAATTGCTCTTTTTAATGCATCAAAAAGGTAGTTGTTATAGATGAGAACGAGAACCACACCGATCAAACATCCGCCAAACACATCGATGGGATAATGCACGCCGAGGTATAAGCGTGATAGAGAGACCAAGGCGATCATAATACCGGCCAGAATGGTCATCCATTTCTGTCGTGTCATCAGGGCCAGCATGAGCCATAGGGTTGCAGAGCCCTGGGCATGCCCACTTGGAAAGGAAAACCCGCCCTGTGTGATCAAAGCAACGCCTTCCGGTCTTGCCGTTTGGAATATCTCTTTGAAATAGAAATTGAGTAGTACGGAGGGTAATAAAACGAGTACCAACCGAGCAGCCTTATCTCTATCCCAGAGCCAAAAAAACAGCGGCAAAACGATTATGTAAAATTCCTTGTTGCCCAAAAGGGTGACGAGCTTGAAAAAGATCGTCACCCCCTCGCTTTGAAATGATTGCAGAAAATGAATGATATCCATTCTTATCTTAATCTTTTATCAATTTTTTTAGTTCACCCAAGGCCTCTTCGGGCATACTGAAACTATGCTCCGCCGCCGGAAAAGTCGTGTCGCGCACTTCTTTTTTGTATTCGCTTAGCGCCTCTAAAATAATGGGGCGGATTTTGGTGTACTGTTTAACGAACTTGGGCACGAACTTATCGAACAGGCCAATCATATCGTGGGTCACCAGAACCTGGCCATCTACGTCGGCACCCGCGCCGATACCGATCACCGGAACCTTGACTGCTTCGGCCACCAGTTGGGCCAAAGGTGCCGGTACGGCTTCAATGATCATTGAAAAAACACCCGCGTCTTCAAGGGCCTTGGCATCATCGATGATTTTTTTAGCGGCAGCAGCATCCTTGCCCTGCATTTTAAAACCGCCCAGAGCGCTGGCTGTTTGAGGCGTCAACCCGATATGGCCTTGAACCGGGATACCCGCTTTGACGATGGCCGCTACGGTAGGCGCAAAATCAACGCCGCCCTCGAGCTTGACGCTATCGCAACCGCCTTCTTTCATCAGTCGACCAGCGTTAATAATAGCCTCCCTAACCGAAGTGTTATAGCTCATAAAGGGCATATCACCCACCACATGGGGATTTTTACACCCGCGCATCACGGCTTTGGTATGATGGATCATGTTTTCCATGGTGACGGCCACGGTACCGTCTAAGCCCATCACCACCATCCCCAGGGAATCGCCTACCAGGACGATATCAACGCCCGCTTCGTCCGCCATTAACCCGAAGGGGTAATCATAGGCGGTGACCATCACCAGTTTGCGTCCATCGACCTTGGCCTGCTGAACATCCTTTACCGTTACTTTTTGGTTTGCCATATTGTACTCCTTTAATTGGTTGGGTCGGCGATTTTGCCACCCCGGCATTTCTATTAAATGGGTTGTGTTAGGGTATAATCTTAACACCGTTTTTGTCGTAATGGGATTCAAGGGTTTGGATCAAAGCGGTCAGGGTATCATTAACCGGTGTGGCCAAGCCCAACTGACGGGCCTCTCGAACGACGGCTCCGTTGATGGCGCTGATTTCAGTCAGGCGGTGGCTGTCTACATCCTGCCCCATGGAGGAACGGTTGGCCGCCGTGGCTTCGGCCACTTTAAATACATGCGCCACCACATTTTCTTCAATCCGAATCCCTTTTGCCTGAGCGACGGCCAGGGCCTCTTCCACAGCGTTTTGGGAGAGATCCCGAGTGGCGGCAAGGTCCAATATCTGGCCGTTTTTAATACCGGTCAAGGCCGTAATCGCATTAATGCCGATATTAATGAACAGTTTGTTCCAGACCAGGGCTTGAACCTCTCCAGTCACTTCAGTTTCAATACCGGCCTTGGATAAAACATCGGCGATCCGGCTGGCCGGGGCGAGGTCTCCACCCAGCCAAGGGCCGATAACGGTTGGACCGCTTCCGGCATGGCGTATGTGGCCCGGGCCCAGCAGGGTTGCGCCGTGGGAAGTAGTGCCGGCCAATACTTGTCCGGGTTGCATGGCTTTTGCCAGTAAATCGGCATTGCCCATTCCATTTTGCAAGGTCACCACCAGACCATCCGGTCCGATCAGGTCTGCGGCGGTTTGTGCAGCGGCCGCCGTTTGGGTCGATTTTACGAAAATAATGGCCAAGTCCACACGGTTGATGGTCGTGGGATCAGTTGTGGCCCGGGGGCGGACGATACGCTCAATCCCTTCACGCTCAATGGTCAGTCCCTCTTGATTGAGGCGATCGACGTGCTCTTTCCAGATATCGATCAGCCAAACCTTCATGCCGGCTTCGGTTAGCAATCCTCCAAAGAGGCTGCCCATAGCGCCCGCGCCGATAACGGCGATCTTCATTTTCCACCTCCATTTCGATTTACGGTCATTCCCTGTCCGTTGTTTAACCAGCAGGCCACAGCATGGTTATCTGCTACCTGAATCAGTTTCGGCCTATCCATACGGCACGGTTCAAAAGCCCGGTCACAGCGGGGATGAAAGGGGCATCCCGGCGGTGGGTCGATGGGATTGGGTACGTCGCCGTCCATGGCGGCGGGGCGTATGCGGCGGTGGGGATCGGGGGCCGGAATGGCCGCAAGCAGTGCCTCCGAGTACGGGTGGCACCGGTTGGCAATAAAATGCTGCGTGGGGGCGATTTCCACCAGAGAGCCCAGATACATGACTGCGATACGATCACAAATATGTTCCACAACGCTGATATCGTGGGAAATGAAAATATAGGAAAGGTCGAAATCGTCCTTTAGATCATCCAGCAGGTTGATGACCTGGGCCTGAATGGAAACATCCAAAGCGCTAACCGGCTCATCGGCCACGATCAGTTCCGGCCGAACGCAAAGTGCCCGGGCGATGCCGATTCGCTGGCGTTGCCCGCCGGAAAATTCGTGGGGGTATTTGTTGAGATCGTTGGATCGCAGCCCGACTTTTTTCAACAGGTCGGCGGCGACTTGGTGCCGTTTTTCCTTCGTGGGCTTGCCTTGGGCAAAGAGGGGCTCCGTGATAATAGAGGCCACCGTCATGCGGGGGTCCAGGCTTGAATAGGGATCTTGAAAGATTATTTGAAGTTTTTGCCGATAGGTTCGCAAATCCTTGCGGCTAAGATGGGTGATATCGTCCCCGTTAAAGTAGATATGCCCTCCGGTTGGTTCGAGCAGGCGAACGACCATCTGCCCCAGTGTCGTTTTGCCGCACCCCGATTCGCCCACAACGCCAAAGCTTTCACCCTTGTGAACGGCAAAAGAGACGCCGTCCACTGCTTTTACCCAGGCGCTGGGCCCGGCAAACAGACCACCCCCCATGGGGTAGTGTTTGGATAGGTTGTCTATCCTAATTAGTTCTGAAGACATGTTAAACTCTTTGGTCGGGATACGTCTTTAGCCAGCAGCGCGCATGATGTCCGGAAGTAATCGGAAACAACTCCGGTCGTTTTTTATGGCAGATTGAAAAAGTATGGGGGCAGCGCGGGGCGAATTTACAGCCGGGTATTTTCTCGGTTAAAGGCGGCACGGTTCCCGGTATCTCATTCAGCCGGGTTTTTTGAGTTCCCAGTGTCGGCATGGATCGTAGTAAGCCTCGCGTGTAAGGGTGAAACGGATGGTCAAAAATTTTGGCCACCGGCGCTTGCTCCACCACCTGACCGGCATACATGACCAATACCCGGACGGCCATCTGGGCAATGACCCCTAAATCATGGGTAATCAAAAGCATCGACATGTTCAGCTCCTCCTTTAAGCCAAGCATTAAAGAGAGGATTTGAGATTGGATGGTGACGTCGACGGCTGTGGTGGGCTCATCGGCGATCAAGAGCTTGGGATGGCAAACCAACGCCATGGCAATCATCACGCGCTGTCGCATGCCACCGGACAATTGATGGGGAAAATCGTTAAGTCTTTTTTTGGCTGCCGGTATTTTGACATACTCCAGCCATTCACACGCCTGGCGTAAGGCTTCCGATTTGGTCAGATGCCGGTGTACCATCAAGGGTTCGGCTACTTGGCGGCCGATGGTTAATACGGGGTTGAGGGAAGTCATGGGCTCCTGAAAAATCATGGCAATATCCCGACCCCGTATTCGGCGCAAAGACTCTTCACTCAATTCTAGCAGGTTCCGGCCGTTGAAGCGGATACGGCCCTGGCTAATCTTGCCTGGCGGGGAAGGAATTAACCCCAGGGTGCTCAAAGAGGTGACGCTTTTGCCGCAGCCCGATTCGCCGACCAGCCCCAGGGTTTCGCCGGCATCGATATGAAACGAAACGTCCTCCACGGCCCGGGCGATGCCCTCCGGCGTTTTGAAATCAACACAAAGGCCGTCGATCTCCAAAAGCCGAAGGCTCACTTTTCAGCCCCTTTAAAGAGATAATGAAGGGCGGTTAATGCATAGATTTTGGCGGTATCGATGAGTTGGTTCAAATCGACCCATTCGTCCACCTGATGGGGCACGTCCCGATCACCGGCACCCATGGTGATGATGGGTATGTTTTTTTTCGCCCATAGGAAGGTGCCGTCGGTGGCGCCGGGGACGCCGCCATAGCGGGGTGTTTTTTGCCATACGGTTCGCGTGGCCCAGTCTGCGGCCTGAACCACCGGATCATTGATCGCGGTGAGGGTACATGTCCGGTCGGTCAAAAATTCAACATCCACGTTCATACGATTGTCACGGTCTATGCCAAGCCGTCGGTTGAGGGAGGTGTAATACGCTTCAATATTTGCCTGGGTGTCTTTTGCCAACGTGTTCAATTGTTGACGAAGTAGATCGTGGGATTGAACCGGTATGGTGCGAATGTCAACCAGCAGAATCGCTGTGGCCGGCATGACGTTGAGTTGGGGGGCTCCGACCGGGGGAGCCTGAATAACGGTGGGTGTAAAACTGGGCCATCCCAGGTGTTTGTCGGGGCCGGTTTCCGCCATGGCAATTGCTTCCAGTTCGCTCAATCCATCGATGAGACGGGCGATGGCGGGGGCGGTATTGAGTCCCGTTAGGGGCATGGCGCCGTGACTCATTCGCCCGGTAATGGTGAACCTGGCGCGAATGGCCCCTTTTTGGGAGGTGCAGAGCATGCCGTCCTGGGGTTCGCAGATAACGGCCGCGGTGACATTATCGGCATGGCCCCGTTTTATAAAATCCTGAACACCGAGCATCTGATCCTCTTCATCACAGAGGACACCGCCGATAATTTTGCCGGCCAACGGCATTGATGTACGTTTAAGTGCCGCCATGGCGATGAGCATTGCGGCCAGATTGCCTTTGGTGTCATTCGCTCCACGGCCGATCATACGGCCATCAACGATGTCGGCCCCGAAGGGGTCATGGGTCCAGGCGGATTTATCACCGGGCGTCACGACATCTGTGTGGCCTTCGAACATCAGGACCCTTCCGCCCGGGTCGGACGAATGGGTCACAATAACATTGGACCGCCCGGGGGCAACCTCATCCATCTGGACCTCAAATCCCTGGGTTTCGGCCCAGCGGTGAACATAATCAGCCACCGGTTGTTCACTGGTGCCGGCCGAAGGATCCCAGACCGAATTGATTCTGACCAGATCGGCGGTCAGTTCAATCAGTTCATCGCCATCGATCGCTTTAATCAGCCGATCAATACGCGCTTGAGGTATCATCATTTAAACTCCGGTACGGCGTCGGTTCATATACGCCGCTATTGAAATACCCTAAGATTTTTAATGGCCGGCGGACTGGCGCACCGGGTTGACCAACTTATTGTACCGCTTCCACTGACGCTATTTCAGGGATTTTTTCTTTTAAAACCTTCTCGATACCATTTTTTAAAGTCATCTGGGACATGGGGCATCCGGCGCAGGCTCCCTGGAGACGGACCTTGACCACATCACCCTCGATTCCCACAAGCTCAACATCTCCGCCATCGGCCTGAAGCATGGGCCTGATTTCGTTTAAGGCTGTTTCTACCTTTTCTTTCATGATATCTCCTCTATTTTTTATCCGGATGAACAATAGTCCCTTATGGACAAAACATTAAAAATTTTCAGCTGCCTGGTGAAGCAGCGTTTGAACATCGGGTTTAAACCAGCAGTCAAGCATCTGACCCATCCGTGATTCAGCATTTTTATTGAACCGGTACGCGACATCTTCTACTCGCGTTTTTTTGTTAATTTTAAATGCCTCGGGACTGTGTTTGGCAATGGCGGTCAATTTTTCAATCGTTTTTTCTTCCAACTCCGCTTCTGCAAACATTTCGTCTACCAGCCCCATGGTTTTGGCCTGTCCGGGATCGACGAACGCGCCTGTGTAGGTCATTTTAGTGGCCACCCGATCTCCGACGACCTGCCTCAGGATAAGATCCGCCAGATATGGAACGGGCAGACCGATCAAGATTTCATTGAGTCCCATCAGGCGTCTGCCTAAAGCGGTATATCGAAAATCGCAGGCTGCAGCCAAAATGGTTCCGCCGGCTGTGGCATGTCCCGACACCACGCAGGCGGTGGGCACGGGGAGGGTGTATAATTTCAGAACCAGGCGGTCAAACTGCTGCCAGAAAGCGATCATCTCGGCGCGATCTAACCGGACAAGCGCCGGCAGATCCAGGCCGATGCTGAAAAATTTTGTTCCCCCGGTCAGCACCATGGCACGGTATTGGTGCTTGATCTGATCAAGTGCTTCGTTGCATTCTTCCACCATAGCTGAATTGATGGCGTTGGTGACGCCGTTGGCCAGTCTCAAGATGGCGACTTTTTTGTCTGAATCAATGACAATCGTTTTCATTTTAAGGATCCTAATGGTAGGTGTTTTTGGCTTGGTTCACCGCTTTATAAAAATATAACCATAAATACGATTCGTAGCAAGCGCTATCCGCCTGGCCGACAGGTCAAGCCGGAGGCTGTCGATCCGCATAGAATCGATTGCGAAAGTCATCAAATGTATCTTCGGCAATGGCCAGGCGCATGTCTTTCGCCAGGCCAATATAGTAGGACACATTATGAAGGGTGTTCAATCGATAGGACAACAGCTCTCTGGATTTATAAAGATGTCTTAAGTAGGCCCTGGAGTAGTGACGGCAGGTATAGCAGGTACAGTCGGGATCCACCGGTGATGTATCATCTTTGAATCGGGCATTGGCGATATTGAGTGTCCCTGTTGTGGTAAACAGCTGGCCGTTGCGGGCATTGCGGGTGGGCATGACACAATCGAACATATCGGCGCCCATGGCCACCATCTCCACCAAATCTTCGGGGGTCCCCACGCCCATGATATACCGGGGCCGCTCACGGGGCAAAAAAGAGAGGGTGTGCTCGGCCATTTCGAGCATTAGCTCTTTGGGTTCCCCTACGCTCAGTCCGCCGATTGCATAACCGGGAAAATCGATATCCATGAGCCGTTCCACGGCCAACCGGCGCAGATCGGTGAACATACCCCCCTGAACGATACCGAACAACGTATTGTCGCTGGTGTTTCGATCCTTCCAAATTTTTCGACAGGTTTTGGCCCAGCGGGTCGTTAAGTCCAGGGCTTTTTCAATCTCCGAATGGGTCGCCGGATAGGGGGCGCACTGGTCCAGGCACATGAGAATATCGGCATTAATGGCCAACTGAATGTCCACCGCTTTCTCAGGGGTTAGCAGATGTCGGGAACCGTCGATATGCGATTGAAAAGCGTACCCCTCGTCGGAAAGTTGGGACAGTTTGGCCAGGGAAAAGACTTGAAAGCCGCCGCTGTCGGTTAGAATGGGGCGTTCCCAATGCATGAAACGATGCAACCCGCCAAACCGTTTGATCACATCGCACCCGGGCCGCAAGTATAAGTGGTAAGTATTTCCTAAAATAATCCGAACATCGGCATCGACAAGTTCTTCAGGCGTGAGAGATTTTACGCTGCCCAGGGTTCCCACCGGCATAAAGATCGGTGTGGGTATGCTTCCGTGGGCGGTCTTTAAAGTACCGGCACGGGCCCTTGTGGTGGTAGAGGCGGCCCGAATATGAAATTCAAACTGGTTTTGGCTCATAAGGTTATTCGATTAGCATGGCATCGCCGTAACTGTAAAACCGGTATCCTTTTTGAATAGCCTCTTGATAGGCGGCCAGAATTCGGTCACGGCCGGCAAGGGCGGATACGAGCATAAGCAGGGTCGATTGGGGTAAATGGAAATTGGTGATCAAAGCATCAACCGCTTTGAAACGATAACCGGGATAAATAAACAGATCGCACGAACCGCTTCCCGAAGCCACCCGGCCGGTATCATCACTTGCATATTCCAAAGTACGGCAACTGGTGGTGCCAACGGCAATGATGCGCCGTTGGTCTCGCCGGGCGGCATTGATGATTTTCGCGGTTTTTTCCGGAATCCGGTACGGTTCGGTGTGGATCGGATGGTTGCGAATATCTTTAGATCGGACCGGAGAGAAGGTGCCGTAGCCCACATGCAGGGTGATGGAAACGATATCTATGCCGGCAGCTCTTAGCTGTTGCAACAGGTCGGCGGTAAAATGTAGCCCGGCGGTTGGTGCGGCAACGGCTCCTTTGGCCTTTGCATAAACCGTTTGGTAGGATGCTGAATCGTTTGTAAGTCCACTGCTGCCTTGTCGCACGATATAGGGTGGCAGGGGAATCGAGCCGATCTTTTCTAAAGTTTGGTCGATCGGTTGGGGAAATGAAAACACCACTTCGTATATACCGTCATCAAATCCGTGGACAACGGCGGTAACCGCATTCTCAAATTGTAGCCGGGAGCCGTTTTGCGGTCGCTTGGAAGATTTGATCAGGCATCGGAAAGAAGCGGAGCCACTTTCCGACGACTGAGCCGGTTCAGGGTAGTCCAGCAACAAGACTTCAACCTTGCCGCCGGTCTCTTTACGCCCGAAAAGTCTCGCCGGTATCACGGCCGTATCGTTTACAACAAGCACATCACCCGGTTGAAGCAATCCGGCCAGATCATTAAATCGCCGGTGATGGATGAGGCCCGCCGTTCGATCAAGGGTTAACAGCCTCGACCGGTCTCGCCGGGCGACTGGCATTTGAGCGATACAACCCTTTGGAAGGTGATAATCGTAATCGGTTAGTGCATACATGGGTAATGTTGTTTGACTTTATAGATTCAGGTTCGTCCCAGATAGACGAGCAGCAGACCGATACCCATGAGTGTCGTCCCCAGTCGCCTTAGCATGGTGTCCGGCATTTCGAGTATTTTAGAAACCCAAACCTTCATTCGTTCGGGGAAAGCAAAGTAGGGTAATCCTTCCAGGATCATCACCATCCCAATGACACAAAGAAAAAAATCCATCGTGTTCCTTCATTATTATAATCGTCATTAGCGACCTGATCACGGCTATCCTTTTTCTACCCGTTTCATTCCTGTCGTGTCAAACACCCGATTACCCATGGGAAAAGTCGAAAAAAATCTTAACCGGTAAACGGTTGGTTTTCTTGATGTTTTTCTGGGATGAAAGGGTCTGAGAGGAATCAGCCCGTACCCAACGGCCTATTCGTCGAGCGGTTTGATAATCTGAAAAGTGACATTATCAGTGGCACCATTTTCCAGGGCACATTTGAACAGTTTTTCGGCTGCTTCAACTGGCGGGTTGTGGGTGACGAACCGCGTGATGATCGATTCTTCTACCATATTGTAGAGTCCGTCGCTGGCGATCACATAAGTGCGTACCGGATCAAACGGCCAAATGGAAATATACGGCTCAATCGTCTCCCTCTCGCCGGTCAGCGCCAAAGTGAGCATATGGCGGTTGGGGTGGGAATCGGCTTCTTCCACGGTGATCTGGCCGGCTTGTAACAACTGGTTTACAAGGGTATGATCGTGGCTTTCCTGGATCATCGACCTGGCGTCGAGGGAATAGATGCGGGTGTCCCCGATATTGGCGCAAACGGTGACATCATCCATGAAAAAAACCGTTGCCAGCGTTGTGCCAAACCGGGTGATATTTTTTTCCTGGCGATACAAACGAAGACGATCTTCGGCCCGATTGAACAAATGAATCACCCACTCCCGGATGGGGCGGTCTATCTTTGTGGTACCGGAAAAGTCATCCAGCAAGCCATCCACAACGATGCGACTGGCAACATCGCCCAAACCATAACCGCCCATGCCGTCAGCCACACAAAACAGGGACGTATTCAGCTTTTCATTTCGGTGCTTTCCGAGAAAATCTTCGTTACGCTGTCTGACGCGACCCTTATCGGTTTTTTCAGCGAGATGAAATCGCATGGGCTCCAAATAAAATTGATTTTATCTTTATTTATATCCGAACCAGGAATGATGCCTTGCAGTTCCTGTCAAGGTCGCGGCGTGTTTAAAAAGGCCCATTCTGCTGATCGGGGACGGCATTTCGACACAAGCAAACATCTGCTATACGATAAACTTTTGCATGTCGAAGGAAAAAAAACAAGTATTTATCCTCGATTTATCCTCGATTTTATCCTGGCTTCAAAAAAAGATTGATCCAAATGGGTTTGACTTTATTGAAGGTCCTTAGGATCGTCCTTTTACTTCCGGGAGTTAATCATCTCAGGGCCGGATTTTAAGCTAAATTTACTTGACATCATTCGCCAAGCCGACTATAAGCCTTTCCCTTGGACGGTATGTCTTTGCGCGCTGTACACGTACCTGAAAGGTACGATATTTAAAACGTTGAGGCCTTTACCGTTTCTTTTCAAACCTGTGGGGAAATGGCTCGGCGAATGAAGTTAACAACCTACCTCGTCAAGTACCAGGACACCATTGTCGAACGCTGGTTCGACATGGTTGCCAAGACCTATCCCTCGGATACCGCCGGATTTCTCAAAAGTAAAAAAGACCCCTTTGCCAATCCCGTACGAAATAATACGCTAAAAAGCATTCGGACTGTTGTCTCCCAGCTCCTGGGGGAAATGGATTGCGACCTTATTAAAAAGGATCTCGACCCGGCGATTCGAATACGTGCCGTGCAACAATTCAGTCCGTCCGAAGCGATTGGATTTGTCTTTTTCCTCAAAGATATTATCCGTGAACTATTGCGGACGAAATTTTCCCGGCAGTTCAGCGACCCGAAGACCCTGCCGGAGATATTGGAGATAGAGTCGAATATTGACGCCATTGCGCTGATCGCTGTTGATATATATCTCGAGTGTCGGGAAAAAATATTTTCGCTTAAGGCCAATGTGGAGCGAAATACGGTTTTCAAAGCCTTTTCCAGGGCTGGCCTGGTGGTTGAGGAGCCGGATGACACGCCCAATATTCGGCCGGTATAAATTGCCGAGCCGGTAAAATTGCCGAGATTGTTTAATGGCCTTCGGCGGCGTACGCAGATGCTGGGTTGAGAATGATTTTGCGTTTTTATTTTGATCATTTAATGATATCCGGTCATGGTATTGGAAAAACACCTATGACCCCAATTCGAGGTATGTGAGGTACGGTCGATGAACAAACATTACATTTACGCCCTCTTAGCCGTCATTGTCCTTTTTTTCGTCGCCTATGTCGGGGCGGAAGTCCTAGGGCTGAGAATCATTTTCGGCGTTGTCATCCCCTATCTGGCGGTGATTACTTTTATCGTCGGTTTTATCACCAAGGTGATGGGCTGGTCCCGCTCGGCGGTTCCGTTTCGAATCCCAACGACATGCGGACAGCAAAAATCGCTACCCTGGATAAAACCCAATATCATTGATTGTCCGACCTCAAAACCGGCGGTCTTTGTCCGTATGTTACTGGAAATCTTTTGCTTTCGGTCACTCTTTCGAAATACAAAGATGCGGTTGGAAGAGGGCGACAAGCTGACCTACAAGTGGGAAATCTGGCTGTGGGTTTTTGCCCTCGCTTTTCACTACGCGTTTCTGGTGGTGCTCATCCGTCATTTTCGGCTTTTTACCGAACCGGTGCCGTTTTTCATCGGAATGCTTGAGAAAGTGGACAGTTTTTTCCGTATCGAGGTGCTATACGATTTTATCCAGACCGGGCTTCCCGGTGTGTTTATCTCCGGGGTGGTGCTTCTGGCGGCGGTTACCTTTTTATTGCTAAGGCGAATTTTAACCCCCCAGGTCCGATATATCTCCCTGGCCGCCGATTATTTTCCGCTTTTTCTTATTTTCGGCATCGCCTTTACCGGCATTTTGATGCGTTATTTCACTAAGATTGATGTCACTGCCGCCAAAGCCTTGGCCATGGGGCTGGTGACATTTCGTCCCACCGCCCCCGAAGGGATTGGCGGGATTTTTTATGCCCATCTGTTTTTCGTTTGTATCCTGATGGCGTATTTCCCTTTTAGCAAGCTGATGCATCTGGGGGGCGTCTTCTTAAGCCCGACCCGGAACTTGCCCGCCAATACCAGGGAAGTTCGACATGTCAATCCCTGGAATTATCCGGTGGCAGTCCATACTTACGAAGAGTACGAAGATGAATTCAGGGAGAAGATGGTGGAAGCCGGTCTTCCGGTAGATAAACCGTTGGAAACGCCACCGGAAACACCATCGGATGAACAAGCCGGTTCATCGGCTTAAAAAGGAGTCATAGATGTCGGATCTTCCCAAACCCGGAGAAATGCTGAAAACGGATCGTCGTCCGCCGTCCGTCGGATGGATGGACACCCCGACCGAGATTAAAAAGGGTATCGCCTGCTATGCGGGGAACCCCAAAAGCCTGGAATACACGGGTCTCCCCAATCCACGGACCTGGAGTTGCTTTGATGACGATTGGCAACTGCCCGATAACTGGAAAGAGATCATCCACGAAGGCATGAAAGAACGGCTGGAAAAGTTTCGATCTTTCAAGATCTTTATGGATATTTGTGTGCGCTGCGGGGCCTGCGCAGATAAATGTCACTTTTTTATTGGTACCGGAGACCCGAAAAATATGCCCGTATTGCGGGCCGAGCTGATCCGGTCGGTGTACCGCAACGATTTTACCACCGCCGGTAAGATTCTGGGTAGTCTCGCTGGTGGGCGTCCCATGACCATGGCGGTCTTGAAAGAGTGGTGGAGCTATCTTTTTCAATGCACCGAATGCCGCCGCTGTTCGGTTTTTTGCCCCTACGGCATCGATACGGCCGAGGTCACCATGATGGGCCGGGAGCTGTTAAACCTGCTGGGTTTAAACATCGACTGGATCGCTACCCCGGTGGCCAATTGTTATCGGACGGGAAACCACCTGGGCATTCAGCCCCACGCTTTTGTTGAGATGATCGATTTTTTCGTTGATGACATCGAAGAGGTTACCGGTCTCAAACTCGAACCCCAATTTAATAAAAAAGGGGCCGATATCCTCTTTATCACCCCTTCCGGTGATGTTTTCGCCGATCCGGGCACCTACACCTGCATGGGCTATCTCATGCTGTTTCACTTTCTTAAGGAAAAATACGGTCTGGATGTAACCTGGAGTACCTATGCGTCGGAAGGCGGTAATTTTGGGTCGTTTACATCCCATGAGATGATGAAGCGGCTGAATTCGAAAATGTATGCCGAGGCCAAGCGATTGGGGGTCAAATGGATTCTGGGGGGTGAATGCGGTCACATGTGGCGGGTCATTAATCAATACATGGACACCATGAACGGACCTGCCGATTTTCTTGAAGAGCCGGTCAATCCCATCACCGGAACCAAGTTTGAGAATGCCAAATCCACCAAAATGGTGCACATCGCCGAGTTTACGGCTGACCTGATCAAGCACGGTAAGCTGGACCTGGACCCGTCCCGTAATGATAATCGTAAAGTGACCTTTCACGACTCATGCAATCCTGCCCGTGGCATGGGCATGTTTGATGAGCCCCGCTATGTCATAAATAACGTTTGTAATCATTTTTACGATATGCCGGCCAATACCATCCGGGAGCAAACATTTTGCTGTGGTAGTGGTTCCGGTTTAAATGCCGGTGAAAATATGGAGCTCCGCATGGCCGGTGCCATGCCCCGGGCCAACGCCGTAAAACATGTTCATGAGAAATACGGCGTGAATACACTGGCGTGTATTTGCGCGGTTGATCGGGCAGCACTGCCTGCCATGACGGAATACTGGGTGCCGGAAGTGGAAGTGATCGGTCTCCATGAAATGGTCGGCAATGCGCTGATCCTGCCGGGAGAGCAGAAGCGGGAAGTGGATTTAAGATTGGAGCCGTTGCCCGGCGTGGAAGAAGAGACCGAAGACGAGGCCAAGGAGGAGTAGGCGGATGAATGATAAGAAATGGATCATTGCCGGGATTGTGATTTTTATTGCGATTTTTGCTTTCCCGCTTTGGTACAATATGGGCAAAGCGGCCCCCCAACCGGAGCTGACGCTTACGGCTAAGGCCAAGGCGGCGGAACGCTGTGTGATGCCGACCGAGTACATGCGCGCCGAACATATGCAGCTTTTGGACGTGTGGCGTCACAATGTGGTCAGAAATGGAAAACGCGAATTTGTCAATGCCGAAGGAAAAGCGTTTAATATGAGTCTGACAAACACCTGTCTCGACTGCCATGAGAACAAGGCTCAATTTTGTGATAAGTGCCACAATTATGCCTCGGTAAAGCCCTATTGCTGGGATTGCCATCTCGATCGATCGAAGGAGAACGAGTAATGGAGCGGACCAGAAGAAATATTTTAAAACTATTCGGGATCGCCACATTGGCAGCGGGGGTCAAACCGGTACTGAACGCTTTTGCCAAAGAAGCGGCTCATCCGGCCGAACCCCAAATATTAACGGGTGACAAGGCCCTGAAAGCCAAGCAATGGGGTATGGTGATCGATACCCGCAAATTTCACTCGGCCCATGATCTGGAGCCGATCATCGAAGCCTGCCATCATGCCCATAACGTTCCCGCCTTTGAAAACAAAGATCACGAGATCAAGTGGATTTGGGAAACGCATTATCATAACGCTTTCCCGAGCAAGACCAATCCCTATTTGAACGAGGCCGTTGAGCACCGACCCTTTTTGGTGCTGTGCAATCATTGTGAAGATCCCCCCTGCTGCCGGGCATGCCCCACCAAGGCGACATTTAAACGGGACGATGGGATCGTGTTAATGGACTTTCACCGTTGCATCGGCTGCCGCTTCTGCATGGCAGCCTGCCCCTATGGCTCCCGCAGTTTTAATTTCCGTGATCCTCGCCCCGGTATTACGAATCAAAATGACCAGTTTCCCACGCGCATGAAAGGGGTCGTGGAAAAATGTAATTTTTGCGCCGAGCAGATAGCCGTGGGGGAATTACCTTACTGCGTGAAGGCCTCCCATGGCGCCATCGCTTTTGGTGACCTCCATGATCCAGATTCCGAAGTCAGACATTTATTAAAAGAAAACTACACGATTCGACGCAAACAGGCTTTAGGTACCGAACCGGCCGTTTACTACATCGTATGAGGTGAACATGCTTGAATATGCATTAAAAGGAAGCAAAAAATATTACGGTTGGATGGCCGCGTTGCTGGTCGTGATAGGGATCGGTTTCTTATTCTACTTGAAGCAACTGGATGCGGGTCTTGGGATAACCGGTATGAGCCGGGATGTCACCTGGGGATTTTATATTGCCAACTTCACTTTTCTGGTCGGTGTAGCCGCCGGAGGGGTAATGGTAGTGCTTCCCTATTATTTGCACGACTATAAGGCCTTCGGGCGAATCACTATTTTGGGTGAGTTTCTGGCCATCGCTTCGGTCGTCATGTGCGTCACCTTTATTTTGGTCGACCTGGGGCAACCCTCACGGGTTTTTAATGTGTTCATTTACTTTTCTCCACGGTCGGTTCTGTTTTGGGACACCGTTGTTTTACAGGGCTATCTCATTATAAACTTAATTGTTGGGTGGAATGTATTGGAGGCTGAACGCAACGGCGTCCATTATCAAGCCTGGCTGAAACCGCTTATTTATCTGTCGATTCCGTGGGCTGTCAGTATTCATACGGTTACGGCGTTTCTTTACTCCGGTCTGCCCGGGCGTGGCTTCTGGCTGACAGCTGTTTTAGCTCCCCGCTTTTTAGCTTCGGCCTTCGCGGCCGGTCCGGCCTTGTTGATCCTTTTGTGTATGATTGTCCGCAAAACAACCCACTTCGATCCGGGCAAAGAGCAGATCCAGTCTTTGGCCAAAATCGTGGCCTATGCGATTTGCGTGAATGTTTTCTTTTTTCTCTGTGAAGTCTTTGTGGTTTTTTACAGTAAAATTCCGGAACACGTGGACCACTTTACATACCTGTTTTCCGGTTTACAGGGCTTCGACATGTTGGTTCCCTGGATGTGGGCCTCTTTGATCCTCATGGCCATTGGCATCATCTTATTGGTCAATCCGGTGACGCGTAAAAACGAGTCCGTTCTTATTGTGGCGTGTATTGTGATTTTTATTGGAACCTATATTGACAAAGGGTTGGGGATGATTTCAGGCGGTTTCGTGCCCAATCCGTTGCACGAGGTCAACGAATACTGGCCGACCATGCCGGAAGCCATCATATCGTTGGCTGTCTGGGCCATGGGATTTCTGATCCTGACCGTCTTGTTCAAAATGGCCATCGGTGTGAAAGAGGAGGTCCGCGCGTAAAATAATAGGCCCAATTTTTTAAAATTTGGGAAAGGTTTTTTAAATATGGAAAAGGCGCATCTTCTGTGATAGCGCCTTTTTTGTTGGTGCTCACCTGACGGCGAATAAATTTTCAGTACTATATTTCAACGGAGCCCGGATACCGACCATGAGACTGATACGGTTGTTAAAGAATGATCTGGCAAGAGAGGTTGGGTCATGGGTTGATGAAAATATTATTTCAATCGCCCAGGCCGAGTCGATCTGTTCACAGTATGGGGTCGATTTCCATAACCAACAAAAACACGCCTATGGCTATTATGTTCTTGTCACCTTAGGCTACCTTTTTATCGGTCTTGCACTAATCACCTTGCTTAGCGCCAATTGGGAGAATATCCCGCGTGCGGTGCGGATGCTGGGGCTTATCACCTTAACTGCGATCACGAACATCTTTGGTATTTATAAGGTCAGCTGCCGGGAAAATGCCTCGGCGGTGGGCTGCTTTTTTTTGGGTGGACTTTTCTATGGCGCGTCCATCATGTTAATTGCGCAGATTTATCATATCGGCGAGCACTTTCCGGACGGCATTTTCTGGTGGGCCGCCGGTGTGCTTCCGGTTGCTGTTCTGATGCGCAGCAATTTGCTGATGATAATGTCTGCCACGCTTTCCTTTATCTGGTTTTTCACGGAATCACACCTCAATTTTTATCCGTTGATGTTTCCGGTTTTTCTGGCGGCGATTGCCTGGCATTGTTTTCGTGTAAAACAGAGCAACATCCTTTTTCTGGCCCTTGTGACAGGATTCGGTTTTTGGGCTGAGTACAGCTTTTCATGGGTAATAGGCGGTTCCCATAAATTTGTTGTCGGCCCGGGTAACCTGTCATTAGGGGTTGGGATTTTTTTCCTATTTTACGGCCTGTCCAAATGGTTCCTGGCAAAAAAGAATAGCACGCTTGTCGATTACGGCACCCTGTTGGCTATATGGACGCTTCGGTTTACTATCGTCGCCTTATTGGTCTTCAGCTTTGAAGAACCATGGCGGGCGTTGATTGCGGAAGATTGGCAAGTTCCCCGAATAACCCTCGCCCTGGCCCTCCTTTTCCCTGCATTGTCCATCTGGCTGGTGCATGCTTCTAAAACGCGGATCATTTCAATTAGCGTTTTTTCAGCAATGTACTTCGTTGTCCTTCTAGTGGTAATGGGCACAGATAATAAAGACCTCGGTTTTGCTTTTCAAATCGGGGACAATATCGTTTTGATACTGTCCGGAATATGGCTCATTATGCGAGGTATTCAATCCGCTGTTTCCCATTATTTCTTTTTCGGTATCCTGACTGTCCTGGCAACGGGTTTGTTGCGGTACATCGATTTGGTGGGTGACTATATTGGTGGCGCGATATTGTTTGGTATCTTCGCTGCCATCCTTCTTTCGACCGCTAAATATTGGAAGTCAAACCATTTGGATGTCGGGCCAACTGCCGTCTCAACTGCCAGGTCAACTGGAGGGCCCACATCATGAGAAATAAGAATCTAATTATCGGACTTTCGCTGATTGTTGTGTTCCAACTTATTATTTTAGGGGCGGAATATGCCAATGCGGTCTACCCGATATGGACCGGTCAGGAGATTCGCCTGAGAACCACACCCATTGATCCACGTAGCATGTTCCGGGGCAATTATGCCCGGCTTCAGTATGAAATTTCAGAAATATCAGGGGTTGATATCAATATGGAGCGGGTGCCCCGCAACGGGGAAATTGTTTACATCAAATTAAAAGAAAAAGAAGCCGGTATTTATGCCTATGATGGTGCCGGTTTGGAAAAGCCTCTGAATGGGCTGTTTATTCGTGGCCGCATCCAGGCCAATGCAAAGCCGTTTAAATCTGAGCGTTACCGCGTTAAGTATGGCATTGAGGCCCTGTTTGCACCCAAAAAAAAGGCGCTATCATTGGAAAAAAGATTGCGTAAACATGGGGTTGCAAAAGTCATGATAGCACCAAATGGAAAAGCCGCATTGTTAGATGTTGTTGGAAAAGAGTAAAAAAATCTGTTTACAGGAAAATCAGTTTTGGATGAGGTAATAAATCAACGGGAGAAAAATAGACGGCACCATATTTCCCACCTTTAATTTTTTTTCTCTGATCATGTTCAGGCCGAGAGCCACAATGAGAAGTCCTCCGATTGCGGACATTTGGCTAACCACTGCCGGGATTAATAGCGGTTTAAGAAATCCGGCCAGAAGGGTGATGCTCCCTTGATATAAAAAAACCGGCAATGCGGCAAAAAGAACCCCAATCCCCAGGGATGAAGCTAAGATTATCCCGACAATGCCGTCCAATGTTGCCTTGGCAAACAAGGTACTATGGTTCCCGGTGAGACCGCTTTCAAGCGATCCGACGATGGCCATGGATCCCACGCAATACATTAATGAAGCCGTCACAAAACCGGCTGAAAAACTACTGGAGGTGTTGGCGATTTTTGTTTCAAGCCAGTTTCCCAGCCGTTCAAGATAGGCTTCAATGCCAATCCATTCTCCCAAAAGGGAGCCGGCGGCCAGGCTGATAATAATGAGTGACAGGTCATTGCTGCCAAGCGCACTTTTCATCCCGATGAGAATAACGGCAAGTCCAATGGCCTGCATCACCGTCTGATTATATTTATCCGGGATTCCTTTTTTAAACAGGATTCCAACAAGGCTGCCGGCCACAATGGCCAGGCTATTTACAATTGTTCCCAGCATAAGTTCGCCTAGTTTAGGGTTAAAATATGAGCCAGTTTCAAAACGTCCCATTTTGTCCAATCTCTGCGTCAGGCTCAAATTTTAATCCTCTAAATACCAAATGTATTCATGCGGTTAAAATTTTCGCCCTCCTTGACCTTGAACAAACTGAAACGTTTTGAAATTGGCTCATGAATCTATAAAGCTAATTCCGTATCATTTATTCGCGTTGAAAAGTCTCTTTCATTGTAAAGGTGAGTATCAGGGCAATGACGGAAGAGATGAACAATGTTAGCAAGACGGTTTGGTAGCCTTCAATGGCATACCCATTGTTGTTTGCCATTGGGTTGTTTGCCATCGGGTGTTTGTCTAAAATCCAGCCTAAAAGGGGCATGTACACCGCGCCACCCAGGAACGGAAACAGATTGACCGTTCCAACGGATGTACCGGCGATCTCCACTGGAAACAGCTCTTTGGTAGTCGTAAACCCGATGGCGACAATAGCCGATGAACAGACGGAAAAAACAAAAAATATCGCCATCAGGGCCGGTTTCGAAAATTGATTGGGAAAAAGATAGAGCAGTAACATTTCTATCGACAGGATAAGTGTGCAGATGATCAGGGGTTTTTTACGGCTTTTTAACCACCGGTCGGATATCAGACCGATGAGGGGGCTTCCAATAATCATTCCCCAGGCGATCATGCTAAGCACTGTTCCGGCTTCTGCACGCGTCATGCCGTAGGCATGGAGTAAATACGGCCCGGCCCAAAGCCCACCAAAACTAAAAAGGATTCCGCAATCAAAGAAAAACCAGGCGGCCACCGGCCAAAAATATTTCTCCGAAACGACCCGTCGCGCCCCTTGCATCAAAGACATTTCAGCAGGTGCAGCAATTTCGCTATTTACTATTTGCCCACGTTCGGCCTGCGCGATGTCGGCAATGTTTGGCCACCCCTTTTCACGGGGACTATCGCGAACGATCAGCCAGAGTAGAATGACCAGCCCGAAAGTGGATATACCGATCAGTTTAAAGGAGAAGCGCCATCCGAATGAAACGGTCATCATGGCCAAGGCCCAGGTGGCGGCCATCACGCCGACGCCGCCAACGGCATTCAAAATGCCCGCCATGAGAGCGAATTCGTGTTTATGAAACCATTGCGAAAGGATTTTCATGGTAGGGATGAACACCATGGACACGCCAAAACCGACCAGAATACGTCCCACAAATGCGGTTTGAATATTGGGTGCATACCCAAACAGCATACTGCCGACGGCGGCAATGAGGAGACAGAAAGTAACCGTTCGTCGGGGACCGATGGAATCAGACAGCAACCCGGCAGGGAATTGCATCACGGCATAACAGTAAAAATACATGGAACCGAGCAATCCGATAACACTGGCCGACGTGTCGAAGTCTTTCACCAGATGATCGGCTACCACCGAGAGGGAGAGGCGGTGAAAATAGACAAAGAAATAGGCCAGAGCGAGTACACCATATATCGCCCACCTTAGTCGCTGGTAGTTTCTCGTCATCAGGTATCGAGAAGGCATTGCGTATTACTATCCCATTTATCAGTGGGTGGTTATTAAAAGGTTTGCCATCTTACAATTGTTCGCCCGAATTGTCACGAAGATCATATAATAGCCTGGTGAGGATAAGGTGGAGGGATGGTGCCAATTTTTGGAAATATTTCTGTTTGACATCCCGATTGACGATTTGTTTTGTATACTTTATGCCACTATTTTGTTATCAATGGGCAGTGAAAACCAGTAGATACCATATTTTTTGATTGATTTTAGCTCCGTATTCCAGACAGTCTTTTTGGCTTAGTCGCATCAAAAAAGCGACTTCTTGTCAATAGGTTACGGGGCAGTCTCAGTGCGCTTATCTACCTATAATAAATGATTATTTTAAAGAAAGGGAGAAAATGGTGGCTGACCAAAGCAATAAAAAACAACAAAATTTGAATCCTGTCAATCCATCCAGGAGAAAAGCTGTAAAAACTATTGTGGCCGGCACTGGCGCAATAGCCGCATACAATGCGTTTCCGACACATTGGAGCAAGCCGATCATCGATCAGGTGTTTTTGCCAGCTCACGCACAGACCAGTGGAGAGCCTTCAATCAGTGACCCATGCTCTATTGAATATATTTCTGGAAACCAGTCATCACGATCAGTATCAATCCGTGCCATGGGATTCGTTACGCCTGGCATACAAGGCTTGCCCGTAGAGATTATAGCTACGCCAGTCGGTGCCGGAAGCTCCGTGAGTATGAACACTACCACCTCCGCCTCTGGTACCTTTACCGCCGATATAACACTGTCAGGCGGTCCGGGAATCACCTCTGTTGCTGTTCAGAGTACTGTCGCCGGGGCCAGTGGCGTTGCCGGTTGCTCTATTGACATTCCTTGTACCGACAACACCTTGGACTGTCGTTTTTCGTCTTCTGGTCAGCCGTACCAGGTTGTCACAGGAGGAGAGTACTTTTTGACAATACAGGGAGAGGTAACTGCGACAAGCAATTGCGGCGCTGATTTTAACGGCGCACGCGTTAGATTAACCGGATCATTTACACCCACTGGCGGTAGCACCACAACACTCAATGAAATTATTGTTTTGGATGCTGCCGGAGAATTTGACGGGTCGTTTGAAATCAGCGTCGACGTTGATAGTATTATATGGATCACTTCGATAAGCTATGAAGTCACATTTGAAGATGATACACGCCTGGGCTCAGGTGTATGTCGTGGCGGGGGAGGAGGGGTTGGCTAACCAAAAAATCACCACCAAGTGACCAGAGAATTGCTTTCAACCTCATCTCATTTGAAAAGCTGTAAGATTGGGATATGTGTAAATAGGCGCCACATCTCTTCGAAGGGATGTGCAGTTCAAAAGACATGAATGGCAATAATAGGCTCTTACTGGATAATTCGTACCGCTTTCCAATACCTTTTTCTCCAATAAGGATCTTCCAAACTCGATAGCTGCACCCCGTTTTTGGTCGAGACGTGAAGAAACCGGCGGTCCTCAACATAAATACCCACATGACGATCGAACCATCCTGTTTTGAAAAACACCAGGTCACCCGGCTGAAGGCGTCTGGGAGAGATTTTTCTTCCGAATTTGGCCTGGCGTTGGGTGGTTCGGGGTAGCGTCATTCCAAATCGGGACTGATAGGTCAGGTAAACGAAGCCGGAGCAGTCGAGTCCCGGATTTTGACATACCACCCAGCCGGTACCGCACACCCCGCCACTCTTCATGCTGGGCATATAAGATCGATTTAACTGTTTCGACGGCCCGAAGGTCCGGAATTCCTCTGGCCGTGGAAGCCGGCACACCCTGCTCGTAACCGGGCAATTTAATCAGACACCCGGTGAGCGTTAACCCCACCACTGCCATAACGAAAACCAGGGGGATGATATTGGCGCTATTCCGCAGCATGAAATTTACCGGTATTGATAAATTGGGTAACGGCTTGAATGACTTCGTCCGCGTTCATGATAAAGGTATGGGTCCTTTTTACGACCATAAAGTCCTGCATTGTTTTCAATCGGGTTCGATCCACGGCTACTTTACCATCATCTTCGCCGGGGATAATGAGGGAATTGATCCAGTTAATCGATTGATTCCCGGTGATAATCGCCAACTTCTCCCTTAATATCGCCCAAGGTATTGGTAAACCCTTCAGGCCCGGTACTCAATTGATTGAAAGCCGGACCCATTATTTTCTGAATCAGTGCGCGATCTTTTAGGAAATCAACGACTTCGCTTCCCTCGTTGGGCGGTGACAACATGACGATACGGCCCAGATTATTCATGGGGTAAGTCTGCAATAAATGACGGGCGACAATCCCTCCCATGGAATGGGTGACAAAATGTACTTTGCGATTTTTGTCCGCGCAATGTTTATCGATGGCGGGGCGAATAAATTGTTCCGTCAACGTCTCAATATCATATTTTCGAGAGGGATAGTCGATGTTGAGCACATCGAATCCGTTTTGCGCCAAATGATGCGCCATTTTTTTAAACGATTGGGCTGTTCGCCCCAACCCGTGCATGAGGACAACATAATCGGCGGGTCGGTTTTCAATAGGAAAACAGGTCTCCGGTGTAATGCCCAATAAAAAGATAGAAACCAGGATAAGTCGTGTGAGTCGATTCATATCAATTCATATTTTTTTAGTTGACGGGGTGATTTTAGTGCTTTAATGGACTCGATAACATGCCGCTCTGACTGATTCAAGCTGATTCAATAATGAATTCAAGTCCATTGCGGTAAGGCGTTTTATGGGGAGCAATTTATCCCTCCGGCTGTATTAAAAAAAGTAAATGAGTGACATTTATTTATTAAACTTGTTTTTTCGTTGTTTGGGGCTTAACTCCTTGACTTAGTTAGACGATTGTGTCATTCAAATTCCTTTGGTAAAGCCGATATTCAGGCCTTATCATGGGTAAAAACGAAAGTCCCTCAGGTTGTAAACACCGGCTTGAGTACGCACAATTTTGTCAATTTAATTAGACGTTAGGAAGCTTATCATGAGCAAAAACAGTCAAATCGGATCCGTCATGGTGGTCGGGGGCGGTATTGCCGGCATGCAATCGGCTCTGGATCTGGCCGAGGGCGGGTTTCGGGTTCATCTGGTTGAAAAATCGCCGGCCATCGGCGGTGTTATGGCCCAATTGGATAAAACCTTTCCGACCAATGATTGCGCGATGTGAATTATCTCTCCGAAACTGGTCGAGGTCGGCCGGCACCCCAACATCGAGATTCACACTTTATCAACAGTAACAGATATTAGTGGCGAGGAAGGCAATTTCACCGTCTCTCTTGAAAAGGCGCCCCGCTACGTAGATATGGAAAAATGCATCGCCTGCGGCACCTGTTCGGAAAAGTGCCCGGCGAAAGTCGACGATGAGTACAACGAAGGATTGAATAAGCGAAAGGCGATCTACGTGCCTTATCCCCAGGCCGTCCCCTTAAAATACGTGATCGATGCCGAGCGCTGTATCTATTTCAAGAAGGGTAAGTGTAAAGCGTGTGAAAAATTCTGTCCCACCGAGGCGATCCGTTTCGACGACGAGAAGGAAGCATTTTCTCTGAATGTAGGCGCCGTGATTGCCACCTCGGGTATGAAACCCTTTGATCCTTCCAATTTCGACCACTATCAGTACGCCAACTTTCCCAATGTCATTACCAGTATCGAATTTGAGCGAATTCTTTCCGCCGGAGGACCCACCGTAGGACATGTGACCCGTCCTTCGGATGGCCAGGAGGCCAAGAAGATTGCCTGGCTGCAGTGCGTCGGTTCCAGGGACCTCAACCGTTGTGACAATGAATACTGTTCTTCGGTTTGCTGCATGTATGCGGTCAAAGAGGCCATTATCGCCAAAGAACATGTGGGCGACGCCTGTGAAGCGACCATCTTTTTCATGGACATGCGCACCCACGGGAAAGACTTTGAAAAATACTACAACCGTGCCAAAGATAACGGGGTTCGGTTTGTGCGCTCCAAGGTCCACTCGATCACCCAAGAGGATGAGACCGGAACGGTACAGTTAGAGTATGCCGACGAGATGGGCCAGCGGACATTGGAAACCTATGACCTGGTCGTATTATCCGTAGGGATGGAGGCGTCCGCCCCGGCAACGGCGTTGGCCAAAACCCTGGGCATTGAGCTCAATAGCTATAATTTCGTTCAAACCAGCGACGTCACCCCGGTATCCACCACCAAGCCGGGTGTTTACGTGGCCGGGGCCATGCAGGGCTGCAAAGATATTCCTCAATCGGTCATGGAGGCCAGTGCGGCGGCTTGCCAGGCCGGCATCAGCCTGGCCGGCGCTCGAAGCACGCTTGTGGAGCCGGTGATCTTGCCGGATGAAATCGATGTGGGCCAGGATGACCCGCGTATCGGTGTTTTTGTCTGTAATTGCGGGGTCAACATTGGCGGATTTGCCGACGTACCCGCCATTGCCGAATATGCCCGCAGCTTGCCTAACGTGGTTTATGTGGAGGAGAACCTTTTTACCTGTGCTCAGGATACCCAGGACAAAATGATTGAGGTCATCAAGGCGAACAACCTTAATCGGGTGGTGGTAGCGGCCTGTACACCGCGAACCCATGAGCCGCTGTTCCAGGAAACTATCCGCAACGCAGGGCTTAATGCCTATCTTTTCGAAATGGCCAATATCCGCAACCAGTGTACCTGGGTGCATTCCAAGGATAAGGATCTGGCGACAGGCAAATCCAAGGATTTGGTTCGCATGGCCATATCCCGGGCTTCCCTCCTGGACCCGATTCCGGATTTATCCGTGGATGTGGATCGATCGGCGCTGGTCATCGGCGGCGGGGTGGCCGGCATGACCGCCGCGCTTAGCCTGGCAGACCAGGGGTTCGGGGCAACCATTATCGAGCGATCAACCGCATTGGGAGGGGCGGCCAGGGACGTATCCCATACCTGGCAGGGAGAAGATGTTCCCGCCTTTGTCGCCGGCCTTGCTGATCAGGTGAATAAACATAAAAAAATTGATGTGCGCTTAAACACCCAAGTGACGGGTACCTCGGGGTTTGTGGGAAATTTCATCACCGAAGTCACCCAGTCCGATGCCACTGGAGAGGGTCAGGTAGGGATTGTCAACCACGGCGTGGCGATTATGGCTACCGGCGGCCAGGCCACCACTACCGAGGCCTATTTGTCAGGCCAGAACGATCGTGTGTTGCGGTGGCACGAGATCGAAGGCAAGATCGATTCATTTAAGGGTGATGAGAACGTGGTATTCATTCAGTGCGTGGGTTCGCGGGACGACGAGCGTCCTTATTGTTCCCGCATTTGCTGCACCACGGCCGTAGCCCAGTCGATTCGGATCAAGGAGACCCACCCCGACACCAATGTCTACGTCCTTTACCGGGATATTCGAACCTATGCCGAACGGGAAGTGCTCTATAAGAAAGCCCGCGAGCTTGGTGTTATCTTCATTCGATATTCCCTGGACCGAAAGCCGGAGGTGACTGAATCAGCCGAAGGGTTGGTGGTGACGGTATTCGACCCCATTTTACAACAAATGGTGGCGATCAACACGGACTATGTGAGCCTGGCCACCGCCATCGAACCGGCGGACAATAGCCAGCTGGCATCCCTGTTCAAGCTACCGCTCAATGCTGAGAAATTCATGATGGAAGCCCATGCCAAGCTGCGTCCGGTGGAGTTCGCCACCGATGGCATTTTCCTTTGTGGTCTGGCACATTATCCCAAGCCCATAGACGAAAGTATCGCCCAGGCCATGGCGGCTGCCAGTCGCGCAGCAACAGTGCTGGCGAAAGAGTCAATTCACGTGTCACCATTGGTATCCCAGGTAGATGTGGAGAAGTGTATTGGTTGCGGCCTTTGTGCCGAGGTGTGCGCTTTTGGCGCTATTGAGCTTGAAAAAGTAGAGGGCAAGGGCTTCCGTGCCAAAAATATCCCCGCTTCCTGTAAGGGGTGTGGACTCTGCGCCGCTTCGTGTCCGCAGTTGGCCATCGACATGCTCCATTTCAGGGATCAACAGATTAAAGCCTCAGTGTGTGCGGCGATGGGATAGACGGATCAGCACGAAGAGTGGAACCGTACTCATATGCTGATATTTTTAAAAATGTAGAAACGTTTTTAGATTAACATAACCATGTAAGGTGAACTTATGGCAGAATTTGAACCGAAAATCGTGGCCTTTCTTTGCAATTGGTGTGCATATGCCGGCGCCGATCTGGCCGGTGTATCCCGGCTGCAATACCCGGCCAACATTCGCACCGTCCGCGTCATGTGTTCCGGCCGTGTGGACCCTGCATTTGTCGTTAAAGCCTTCTCGGAAGGGGCTGACGGTGTTTTCGTGTCCGGCTGACATTTCGGAGATTGCCATTACCTGGAAGGTAATGTTCAAGCCGAAAAGAAGATCAACATGACCCGACAATTGCTCGATCTGGCCGGTATCGGTGCCGATCGACTCCATTTGGCCTGGGTATCCTCCGCTGAGGCCCAGCGCTTTGTGGACGTGGTCACCGATGTGACCGCCTCGATTCAGGAGCAGGGTAAATTTGATCCGGGCGCCTATTCACTCCAATTGGCGGCGGTGACTGAGACCGTGATGGGGGAAGGTGTCCGCTGGTTGGTCGGTAAAGAGGTTCAGATAACCACCAAGGGGGACGTCTATGGCCGCCCGTGGGATGAACGCTCTTATCAAATGATTTTTAATAAAGCCCTCGAGCGTGAATATCATACGCAGCTGATCCTGGCGGCGATTAAGGAAGGATTAACAGCACCGCGAACCATTGATGCCGAGACAGGTATTGGCATCCAACGGATCTCGTATCTGCTTGCCGATATGGAAAAAAACGGCATGGTTGAGTTTAGGCAGATGGAAGAACGTATACCGGTTTTCGCGGCACTTTAAGGAGAAATCATGGGAGCAGATAATAAACAGGTGAGCGGATCGGTCATGGTGGTGGGTGCCGGAATTGCCGGCATGCAGGCCGCCCTCGATCTGGCTAATTCAGATTATAAAGTATACCTGGTAGACAAATCACCCACGGTGGGGGGCATGATGTCGCGTCTGGACAAAACCTTCCCCACCAATGACTGTGCCATGTGAGTGATCTCACCGAAACTGGTCGAGGTCGGCCGGCACGCAAACGTAGAACTGGTAATGTGTAGTGATGTTGAATCTATTGAGGGGGAACCTGGAAATTTTGAGGTTACCCTGTCCAATCATCCCCGCTATATCGATCCGGTAAAGTGCACCGGATGTGGAGAGTGTTCCCTGCATTGCCCGGTGACGGCGGTGAACAGCTACAATCTCGGTCTCAATGATCGCCGTGCCACTTATATCGAATATGCCCAGGCGGTTCCCTTGGCGTTTGCCATTGATACCGATACCTGTATTGGTTGCGGCTTGTGCGAAAATATGTGTATTGCCGAAGCGATCACTTACGATGACAAAGAGCGGCAATCCCGGATTAATGTCGGTTCGGTGGTTCTGGCCGCCGGTAGCAAGGGGTTCGATCCATCCGGGCTGGATCATCTTGGCTACGGTCAATGGACCAATGTGATAACCAGTGAAGAGTTTGAGCGGATTTTAAGTGCTTCGGGGCCCTATTTCGGTCATCTTCAGCGGCCTTTGGACCGCCAAGAGCCTGAGAAAATCGCTTGGCTTCAATGTGTCGGCTCGCGGGATCAGAACCGGTGCGGCAACGGGTACTGCTCATCGGTATGCTGCATGTATGCCGTCAAGGAAGCGATGATCGCCAAGGAGCATGTCCACGGAGACCTGGATTGCGCCATATTCAATATGGATATGCGCACATTTGGTAAAGATTATGAAAAATATTATAACCGTGCCAAAGATAAAGACGGCGTACGGTTTTTAAAAGCACGCATCCATACCATCACCGAGGTGGCTGATACCGGTGATCTAACCATTAAATACTCTGATGAAACCGGCGCCATGCAGGAAGAGACCTTTAGCATGGTGGTCCTTTCCGTTGGGCTGCAAGTGCCGCAAGAAGCCGTGGCCCTGTCCAAGCGGTTAGGGGTTGAACTCAACAAGTACAATTTTGTCGATACGGACCCCATGGCACCGGTAGAGACCTCTCGTCCGGGTATTTTTACCTGCGGCGTGATTCAGGGGCCCAAGGATATCCCCGGATCGGTGACGGAAGCCAGCGCCGCGGCCAGTGCGGCCGGGGCTGGGTTGGCTCTCGCCCGGGGTACGGACACGCCCAAAATTGTTGTGCCGCAAGAACGAGATGTCGATGGGCAGGAGCCCCGTATTGGGGTATTTGTGTGCAATTGCGGCATCAATATCGGTGGGGTGGTGGATGTTCCTTCGGTACGCGAATATGCTGAAAGTCTACCCTATGTCGCCTTTGCCGATGAAAATCTTTTTACCTGCAGTCAGGACACTCAAGACAAAATCAAAGAGATGATCGTCGAGCATGGTTTAAACCGCGTGGTGGTGGCGTCATGTAGTCCTAAAACCCATGCCCCCATGTTCATGGAGACGCTTGAGGCGTGTGGGTTGAACAAGTACCTCTTTGATATGGCCAATATTCGCAATCAAAACTCCTGGATTCACTCAAACAATCCGGAAATTGCCACTAGTAAAGCCAAGGATTTGGTGCGCATGTCGGTGGCCCGGGTGGCCAATCTGGATACATTGCGTGAAAAGGAAGTACCGGTAAATAAACGGGGGTTGGTGGTCGGTGGTGGTGTAGCCGGAATGAATGCTGCGTTAAGCTTGGGCAACCAGGGCTTTGACGTCGTTCTTCTGGAAAAAGAGAAAGAGCTGGGTGGGTTTTCCCGTAAGCTCCACCATACCATTGAAGGTGCCGATATTCAGGCCTATTTGGAAAAACTCAACGGTGAAGTGTCCTCACATGAGAAGGTTGAGGTGATCACCGATGCAAATATCAGCGGCTTCGAAGGGTTTAAGGGGGCCTTTAGCACAACGGTTGAAATCGGTGAGCAAAAGAACCTGAGGACCATTGATCACGGCGTGTTTATCGTGGCTACCGGTGCTGATGAATATTCCCCCACGGAATACCTCTTTGGTGAAGATCAACGTGTTGTAACCCAGTTGGGACTCAGCGACCACCTGGCCGATAAAGGTGCGGACGACCTGACCTCCGTTGTCATGATTCAGTGTGTGGGCTCGCGCAACGAAGAGAACGAGAACTGCTCACGGATCTGTTGCCAGAATGCCGTCAAAAACGCCTTGGAGATCAAAGCCAAAAATCCGAATACCCAGGTTTTTATCCTGTATCGGGACATGCGTACATACGGACTGCTGGAGGATTTCTATAAAGAAGCGCGGGAGAAGGGGGTTATTTTTATCCGGTTCGATAAAGATGCCCCTCCGCAAGTGGCGTCGTCCGATGATGGGGTGTTGGTAACGGTAAAAGACCACATTCTTCAGCAAGATGTCGAGATTCGAGCCGATCTTTTGGCTCTGAGTGCTGGTGTGGTGGCGGCCGACACCGATGAAATGAGCCGTATCATGAAGCTTAACCGCAATCCGGAAGGGTTCTTCATCGAGGCGCATGTCAAGCTGCGGCCGGTGGATATGCCCAGCGAAGGTATTTTTCTCTGCGGAACAGCCCATGGACCCAAGTTGATCACCGAGACCATTGCCCAAGCTCAAGCCGCAGCTTCACGGGCGACCACCTTTTTGTCCAAGGATGTGATCACCCTATCGGCCATCACCGCCAAGGTGGATACCGAACATTGCGTCCGGTGCCTGACATGCGTGCGGGCCTGTCCGTTTGATGTTCCCAAGTTTAACGTGGAAGAGAAGAAAATTGAGATCAACGAGGCCCTTTGTCATGGATGCGGTGTCTGCACCGCGGTTTGCCCGCGGCAGGTGATCCGATTGAGTTACTACGAAGATGAACAACTCATGTGTAAGATTGATGCGTTGTTGGAAGCATAAATAGATTTTAAGGGAGGGCTAATGGCCGATTTTGAACCGACCATCATCGCGTTTTGTTGCGAGTACTGAGGATATTCCGCTGCGGACCTGGCAGGTTCCATGCGGCTGGATTATCCGGCCAATGTAAAAATTATTCTGGTTCCTTGTACCGGCAAGGTGGACGTTATCCATCTGTTGCGATCCATCCAGAAAGGGGCTGACGGGGTCTATTGTGTTGGCTGTCTGGAAGGGACCTGTCATTATAATGAGGGAAATTTCCGGTGTCGCGAGCGGGTAGAACATGTTCAGTCGCTTTTGGAAGAGGTCGGACTTGAAGGTGACCGGGTGAGGATGTATAATCTCTCTTCCGGTGAGGGACCCACGTTTGCCGCCTATGCCAAGGAGATGACCGAGCATATCAAAGCGCTTGGACCCAACCCGATAAAAAACAAACAAGCAACATAGAAGGAGAATATTATGGCTGAAGAGGCAATCAGACTAGGTGGCAAGAAACAGAGCACCTTTATGGACAAGGTCAAGGAGCTGCTTCCCGACGGTGGCAACCTGAACCTTTGCCTGACCTGCGGCGCCTGTTCTTCCGGGTGCCCTGCAACGGGCCTGGAAGGGATGGACCCTCGAAAATTTTTGCGGATGGCCGCCCTGGGGATGGATGAAGAGATCAAAACAACCCCCTGGGTGTGGATGTGCAGCATGTGTACCCGCTGTGTCTATGTCTGTCCCATGAAAATCAACATTCCCCAACTGGTATATTACGCTCGTCAGAGCTGGCCGCGGGAAAAACGTCCCAAGGGGATCATTGGCTCTTGCGATATGGCCTTGCGCAACGATACCTGTAGTGCCATGGGCGCCTCGGAGGAAGATTTTCAATTCGTGGTTGAGGATGTCCTTGAAGAATACCAGGAATCCCAACCGGAATTTGCCGATATGAAAGCCCCGATTAATAAAGAAGGGGCTGAGTTCTTTTTAAATCAGAATTCCCGCGAACCGGTAACCGAACCTGATGAGATGGTGCCCCTATGGAAAATTCTCCATCTGGTTGGTGCCGATTGGACCTATAGCACCAAGGGGTGGGCCGCTGAGAACTACTGTATGTTCATGGCTGATGATGATAGTTGGAAACATATTATCGAAGTTAAACAAAAAGCGGTGGAGGATTTGGGCTGCAAGGTTTGGCTCAATACGGAATGAGGGCACGAACTTTTCGCCGTCCGGTTCGGAGGGCAAAAATTCAAGCTCGATTATAAATTTGAGATCAAAAGCATCATTCAGTATTATGCCCAGTGGATTAAAGAGGGTAAATTAAAAGTCAGCTCCGATTGGAACAAGGAACGACAGATTAAGTTTACTGTTCAGGATCCCTGCCAGCTCGTCCGCAAATCCTTCGGCGACCCGGTAGCTGAAGACCTTCGCTATGTGGTTAGGGCCGTGGTCGGGGAGGAGAACTTTATCGACATGGCCCCCAACAGGTCTAATAATTATTGTTGCGGCGGTGGGGGTGGTTTCTTGCAGTCGGGATTGCCTGAAGCGCGTCGGCAATACGGTAGCCTTAAGGCCGAGCAGATTCTTCAGACCGAGGCACCTTACTGCATCACCCCGTGCCACAACTGTCACGCCCAGATCCATGATCTATCCGAAATTCGTGAGCATCCCTGGCAAACGGTGCATCTGTGGACCCTAATTTGCCTCTCTCTCGGTATCCTGGGCCCCAACGAGCGTGAATACCTCGGTGATGATTTGAAAGAGGTCGATGTTTTCCATCCGGAAAGCTCGAATTTCTAAGCGGTCGATAAAGATAATCCCGGTATAAAAGCCGGATGCAACTGGAGGAATCATGATCGTTGGCAAAAGAAAGCCATTTGATGAAATCAAAGAGATGCTTACCGACTACAAAAAAGTCCTAAACGTCGGTTGCGGAACCTGCGTGGCGGTTTGCCTGGCCGGTGGAGAAAAAGAGGTCGCGGTATTAAACGCCGAGCTGGATATGGCCCGCAAGCTGGATGATAATCCGATGGATATTGACGCCATTACCCTTGAACGTCAGTGTGATCGGGAGTACCTGGCCGAGCTGGACGATAAAGTCAAGGATTACGATGCGCTACTTTCCATGGCGTGTGGGGTCGGCGTTCAATTCCTGGCCGAACGGTTTCCTGGAAAACCCGTTTTTCCTGCTCTGGATACCTCGGGGCTGGCGGTGAATCAGGATGTGGGCTGGTACGAAGAGCGCTGTCGCTCTTGTCAGCAGTGTGTTTTGGGCTGGACCGGCGGGATTTGCCCGGTAACCATGTGTGCCAAGGGGTTGTACAATGGGCCCTGCGGGGGCACCAATCAGGGCAATTGCGAGATTAGCCAGGATCAGCGGTGTGCCTGGCACATGATTTTTGAACGATTGGCGACGCAGGATCGTCTGGATCATATTAAAAAAATTCATCCGCCTCAAGACTGGCGAGACCAGACGCCGCGCACACTGATTCAGCCCGGTTATAAGAAACCGGATGCGGAGGAAGCCGCCTAAACACTGTATTGAGTATACGATCCATAACGGTTTTAAGTTTTTATATACAAGGGGACACAGATGAGCACAGAGGGAAACGGTTTAAAATCGGGAAGTAACCTGGAAAAAGTTTTAAAGGCAGGACATTTTGCCTTTACCGGTGAGCTGGGCCCACCGCGTGGCGCTGATGTTGAAGAAGTCAAGAAAAAAGCCGCGCATCTAAAAGGGATGGTGGATGCGGTCAATATTACCGACAACCAGACCGCCATGGTACGGATGTCCAGTTGGGCAGCCTCTTTACTGATCTTACAAGAAGGCCTGGAGCCTAACTTTCAGATGGTCTGTAGAGACCGCAATCGTCTGGCCATGCAGGCTGACATCCTGGGGGCCTATGCCCACGGGATTCGAAACATTCTGTGCCTTTCCGGCGACCATCAGCAATTCGGTGATCACCCCTCGGCCAAAGGCGTTTTTGACATCGACTCCATGCAGTTGATTGCCATGGTCAAAGAGATGCGCGATGAAGGCAAATTCCTGAGCGGCGCCGATTTGGATGGGAAACCAAACATGTTTATCGGTGCGGCGGCCAATCCGTTTGCCGACCCCTTTGAATGGCGGGTGCATCGGCTGGCCAAAAAAGTCGAAGCCGGTGTCGATTTTATCCAGACCCAGTGCATCTACAACATGGATAAATTCAGAAAATGGGTGGCCCAGGCCAACGATATGGGTTTAACGGAAAAATGTTATATCCTCGCCGGTGTGACCCCCATGAAGAGTATCGGTATGGCCCGGTACATGAAAAACAATGTACCCGGTATGGACGTACCCGATGAAATCATCGATCGTCTTAAAGGTGCCGGCAAGGGTAAGGTGGCCGACGAAGGAATCAAAATGGCTTGCGAACAGATCGAGGAGTTCAAAGAACTGAAGGGCGTTCACGGCGTTCACCTGATGGCCATTGAATGGGAACACAAGGTGCCTGAAATTGCTGAATTGGCTAAGGTATTGCCCAGACCCCAGATTGATTAGCCTTTTTTGTTTGATAATAAAGCAGTATCGTTAAAAACCCGGGTAATCACCCGGGTTTTGTATATGTGCTTCTTTAAAAAGTTGTAACCTTCTTCAAAATGTAAAGGGATGTGATTTCTCTTAAAGTTTTTCCTAAAACAGTCGATAACAATATCCAGGATGCACTTTGAGATTAATTGGTTACATCATTTAAGGAGGTTATTATGGGTTTTGTATGGAAATTAATTGCTACTTTCACCTTGACACTGTCTTTAGCGGTAGGCGCGACTGCTGCTGACAAGATAGTTATGAGCAGTTTTCCCATCCCCCTTATGGTCGAGGATGCGGAAAATGGTGTTTTTATAGAACTGGCTAAAGAAGTGGCTAAAAGGGCAGGGCTGGACATCACTATCAAGGTAGCACCCCCCAAGCGTGTGGTAGGGGCTTTTGTGGAGGGGAAAATTGATTGTTTTTTCCCTGCGTTGGATGTCAGTTTTCCTGAAAATCACCCCAAAGCAAAATCGGAAAATATCTATGTCAAGAGGGATTTTGTTTTTACAAAAAAAGGGGCACCCTTACTGAAAACCTTTTCAGAAATTTCAGGAAATAAAATAGGATTGACCCAGGGGTATCCCTATGATGCGAAAGTGATGGCCGGTGATGGGTTTAGCCTTGATATTGCACCCAATGATGAATTGAATGCCAAAAAGCTCGTCGCCGGTCGAATCGATGGATTTATCGTTGAAGAGAAAACCGGCATCCAAGCTTTTAAGAACTCCGGATTGTCAGAACAATTTCAATATGATACCAACAGCCCCATTTCGGAACAGGATGTTTATTTCGCGTTTCAGAGCAGTGATGCCGGGAAAAAAATGGCGGCAAATGTATCTGAGGCGTTATCTTCAATGAAAGCAGATGGCACTTTCGGGAAAATCATGTCAAAGGCAAAATAGGAGAAATAGTTTTAACTTCCAATCTGAGATTTTTTCACATAAGCATATTAAGCCCCGTGGTTTCATAATCACACGGGGTTTTTTGCTTCTGCGCGCAGGTCTTTTTACCATTGTTTGCATTGTTGTCTATGGGATGGAAATTAACGGATTAGCAGGATGGTATGTGCGTCACTTTATGGACAGCAAAGATGTAAAAAGTCGGGTTTTTCGGGAAAAGGGGATTGCCAAAACCGCCAAGTTGGCCAGGGAGGGGGCCGGATGGTTGGTAATTACCAGCAAAACAAATTCCGTAGAGGATATTATCGACGCGGGCAGAAGATTTCAAAGGATGGCATTGGCCGCTAAAGAAAAAATGATCGCCATTCATCCCATGACCCAAACCCTGGAAGAAGGCCAGGGCCAAAAAAAGATCAGGGAAAATCATGAATCCCATATCGTCCCGCAGTTTATGTTGCGGGTTGGTTACGTGGAAAAGTATCCGAATCCGGTTACCTTGCGAAGACCGGTTGAATGGTTTGTCCGCAGATAAAGCACATCATCCAATCCTTTGTTACGACCCATCAACTTAGGGTTCGCGCAAAAATAAGTTCACAATTTTAGGCGTTGAGGCGCCCGCATGGCAAGGCGTGAAAGTGCTGGAATATCGTGATATTCTGAGCTTTCACAACGCCGCCAGGTGGGATGTATCAGCGTATAAAATGTGAAATTATTTTTTCGAGAGCCCTTAGGTTACATTCTAAAATTTATACCCACATTGATTGCCCGAAGAGATCATCACGTCGTAAATATCCAAATGATCGAGAGGAAATTTCTTGCATACCAAGGGTCTTAGGCTGGAATGATAAATCAGGCAATGGTTGGATGCCGATAAGAATGGACAATTGAATAACAATTTGCAGCAACTTGCGCATTGAAGACAGGTGCCTTGCCTGTTGGACAGAGAAGTCCTGACCTTTTCTTTGTTTAGAAAGACCAGTGCCACTCTGCGGATTTTTCCCAAGATCAAACTTTGAATTTTTTTAACTTGAAAGATTAAAATCGTATTTTTTTTCATTTTGGCCGATTTTGATTATTCGACAGATTATTAATTCACTTTCGTCGATTACATGGGGAAACGCCCATGAACCGTTTTGCAGCCAAGGTTCAAATATTAAATGGTGGTCGTGTTGTCAAGACGACCATTTAACAATAGGTTGTCGATGTTCCCGAATAAACGCCTTACACCATAAGCAGATAAATACCGAACACGGCGATTATTGCTCCGGCGCATGCTCTTATCGATACATGCTCTTTGTGGATGAATATTGAAAATGGAATAATGAAAACGGGGACAAGGGAAAGAAACGTGGATGCGACGCCTGTGGTCAGATAGTGTAGAACCAAAAGCGAAAGCGATACCCCCAAAAATGGACCGGCAACTGAGCCGGCAGCCGTAAAAAACACTGCCCTGGTATTTTTTAAAGCGAGGTGAACCTTGCCCCATCTCCTTGTGATTGTGAAAAAGATAACAAAACAAAAAAAGGCGGCAATGGCCCGGATTTGCGTGGCGGAGAACGCATCGAGATATCCGGAATCAGTCTGCATGCCAATTTTGCTCAGGATGTAGCCACCCGCCTGACCCAACATGGCGCCAAATCCATACAAAATGCCAATGAACGAGATGTTTCTCTTTTTTAGTTTTGTTGGCGTGGTTTCTTTTTTATTTCTCTCAAGAATAACCAGGCCGACACCGCTTAAGGTAACACACATGCCCACCCACTGGTGCATGACATAGATCTCATCGAGAAATATCCAACCAATTAGAGCAGCTGTCGGCGCTGACAGGCTAAAGATAAGCATCGTCACCCGTGGACCGTTCTCCACGAGCGCTTTAAAAAGAAAAATATCGCCTAAAAAAAAACCAATAACACCTGAAAGCCCAAGATATAGCCAAGCATGCGTCGGGAAGTGAATCGGAACGACGTACCCGTTTTTGAATAGCAGCAACAGGCTAAAAAGAACCAACGCAAAAGAAAGCCTGATGATGTTAACCGGGGTTGCCCCAATTCTTTTTGACGCGGCTTCAAAACACTGAACGCTGATTGTCCAGCAGAGAACCGTTGAAAGCGCTATACATTCACCAATATAAGGCATTGAATTTATATTTATTTTAGAAAAAAGAAAAAGTATAGATAGACCTATTGGAGAAGAAGTACAAGGGGAAAACACTTAATTCTGTTTAAAATGAACAGCTAAAAAAGTATAGGTTCGTGAGGCGCAATCAATACTGCAATCCAGAATTGGCATTCACATACCGGCAAGATGTATAAAATTGCAACCTTATAGATTTTTATCATATTCTTTTTTCAAATCGATAAAAGCCTGGTGACTCCAAGGATGTGGATTCCAGTTCTGGATTGAGAGCGGC
>CAWJQU010000004.1:0-568683 GCA_963845145.1 uncultured delta proteobacterium | reverse complement strand
CACACCAGGAGGGATTAGATTCGCGAGACAAAATCGCTCCCTGCGCGCTTCCCAGCAGGATTGGCCTATGTCCGGGATGGCTTTCAGGAGAAGCTGCGTCATTCGAATACTTTGCACAATCTGGTTTTGTTGAAAGGGATGTTGAGGCGCCTCTCCAGTGATTTTTTTCATCGACTGTTTCGGATCTAACCCTCTGAGTTGATAAAATCGAAGCCCAGCCTGCTCAACGAGAGGTTCAAATTCTTGATGGGTGGCGATGGTGATGGTATGTCCCGTTGCTTTCAAGCCTTTTCCCAATGCCACCAATGGTTGTACATCGCCCCTCGACCCCACAACGTGAATCGTGATCTTCATACCGCTCATCCGATCTTGTGTACCATTCTTCTACTTGTCATGCTAACGATTTGGGTGAGTTGCAAATGGAGCGCGCAGCAGGTAATTTTTCAAGTTAACCCATTTGATATTAACCGTTGGAAATGGATAAAGACCGGGTGCAAAATAGAATCTATCAATATAGCCCGGAGCGTCTCGGTTTCGGTTTGTTTCAGGGGCCAATGCCATAAATTAACGGTAAACGATAGCGAGTCCGACAAAATCTTCATCGTTCTGCACTGGTAATGATTATTAAAGAAATAACTGTATTTCTCCCGAACAATCCCATTAAAATGCATATGGCATTTGCCAATTTCGGGAATAAACCTATGCGTTATTCCGAGTTCATCCAGCCAGCATTTAATTCTGTAAAGAACACCACATTCATACTGCTCAATAACACCTAACCTTTTAATACCAGAGTATGCAAAGCATTTGTTTTGATTAAACTCCCATGCCATTTTGTTTTTTTCCGGATAAGTAAATTGTACATTCATAAAATCAGGAATCATTAAGTTAGCTGCTTCTTCAAAAAAATCTTTAAATTCATCAAAATCCTCAATTGGCGTAATGCAATCCAACGTTTTTTTTATTCTTGACAATTTCAATTGAAGAAAGCGATTTTATCGCTGACTTGTTGAGTTTGTTTGTCACCTCAATTCCAAATTCCTGCAGGCAATGAAAAAACCACATTCCATCGTGAGTCATCCAACATTTGTTTAGAAGATCCACCGTTTCTTTCTGCTGAATATTTTTTGCTTCTCGCAAAGCAACCTCCTTTAGGGTAAATATTCCATGTATGCATAAAGTGGCCTTCAGCGGAGCGCCTTTTTGCGTCTGCTGGAAGGCATGGTTGGGTAACTTATCGTTTAACTGAAAAAAATGCTTCTGTCGAAAAAACATTCGCCATTCGGTAATTCCTCATTGCTTCGTCGAAATTTTCGCCTAATATCGATTGCCATTTTATATTCGGTTGTACTGCGACAGGGCTAATGGCATAATCTGAATGTAATCTTATAGTAACTGAGTTGTCATTGTTGATTAAAATCCCAGAATCGCCAAAGATGACTTCTGTATAATCAGCATCACTCTGAATCATTACTTTATTTGTAGCTTGGCTGTTCAAGTAGGCTCCGAACAATTCGGCATAGTCAATATCTGGTGGTATTAATTTCTCGTACCCGTCTTGAACAATTACGCCATTGAATAAATAGGCTTCTGCCAAGAGGTGTATCATTTTAAGAGGTATGTAAACATGTTCATCTTGAAGAATAGTAACAAGAAATATTTCACGAAAGAGTGCTGTCGATATCGCCTTGATTAATTCTGGAATAAAATAAATTCTATAAAAATCCCTCTTTTTGATTAATCTTAGCAGGCCAGATTTATCACTAATAATTAAGTTAGTATGTGAAAGATTTTGTTTGGAAGCATTTAGAAGTCCCGCCTTGGAAATTATCCGTTCTGCAACATCGTATGCGCATTTGTTGGGTGGTGGCACTTCCTGAATAATAGAGGAAACATTTTTCACATGAGTGCTGCCGTCTTTATTAATGATATCAATTTCTGCTACGTCCAAAACCTTGCTGTCATCCTTATGTTTGAAATCTTTACCATTAAGTAATTGACCTGTGTAATCTGGAATATTATCAAGCCTTGCGTTTGTTTCATTGAGATAGTATTCGGTTACTTCGACGCCAAAATAAGATTTATCTGGGAAGTAACGCACAAGGAAGTCTGGAGTTTCGGAGTCCTTTACTTCATTAAATGATCGATCACCATATACTAAATCGAAAATACGCCGTTCTTCTCTTTTTTTATTATTAGTATCAATCATTTCCTAACTCTTTGCCCCTTTAAAAAGCTCAATTAGCCTAAAATCTGCTACCCAACATGCGCTTCAGCGGATGCAGCTTTTTGCGCTCCGCTGCAAGAGATGGTTAACTTTTACCATTATGAGTTTTGATGAATTCATCCATGAATTCATTAAATTCCTTTTCCATACTATATATATCGTCTTCGAATTGATCCAATGTTTCCGCAAGTTTCTTGTGCTCCAATTCATGAGGTATTTTATTGATGTACACAAGCTTAAAGTATTCAAAATCTTTGTGAATCCAATAGTACGATGAATCGATTATGTACTTGCGTAAACCCCTAAGTTAATCCATAAAATCTGGCATTATGATGTTTAATAGGCGTTCTGGCAATGTAGTTGTAAAAAGTTCATAGTATTCATCTTTTTCTTCCAGAAATGGCTACTATAAGGATTATGGCGATCTTCTTTAGAAAACTTATTCATGGTTTTTCTTATAGTAGCCTTTGGGAAAGCTTCAAAGAGTGATCAAAGATGAGAGGCTCTTGTATGAGCATATGAGCATCATACCCAAAAAGCGCCCAAGTGCATTTCAACAAATTCTTTCAGGTGACGAATAGCTTCAATATGGTAGTACATCCGATCACGAATAGTTGGGGCCAGGTGCGTAAGCCCAAGTCAAGGCATTTGCGACTTCGGCGTAATAATCTCTGATAGGGAGGAATTCGATTGTTTTTGTTTTGTTGCTACCGTCAATGAGTCTTGTAGCTTGCCAAAATATTGGCTTTGTAAGATAAATAGCTTCACTCTTTATATCTACAAGAAACACAAGAATATTGGTGCTAAAACTCAATTGAGTCCAATACCAAAGGGTACTCTGTTTGATACCGGAAACAGTCGGCACATTATCTTTTTTGCGTAATCCAGTATCCTCCGCCGATTTCACTTGTACCTTGACATACTTTCCGGTGAGCCTTCCCTTATTGACAATCTCGGTTTCAAAGTCAATTCCGTAATCGTTTTCTGTGAGGTTTCTGAAAATCCCTAAATTTCGTAATTTGTACAAAAGTATGGCGTAAGATTCAGACTCGTGCTGTTTTTGAATGATTTGCTTTGGGAAGATCCATTATTCCTCAAAGTTTACGCTGCGGATCAGCTGCAGGCTGTAGGGCCTTCGAAATCCACCAAGCCTTTACGATAAACCCCGCAAGTTTTTCCTGTCAGGTGCATCCGTCTTGATAGGTTTCGTCAAGTACAGAGGCAGCTTTTTCAAGTTTTGTATTAAAATCATTAATCTGGTTTTCGTAATTTAGAGCAAACAATTCGCACATGCCTGAGATCGCCTTGATAAAAAAATACGAGATATCGTAAATACGTGTATTAGTTTCCTCAGGATCAGGGTGATGTTTGATCAAGAGAATATTCCCGTTGTCGTCAACCTCTACGTAATGTCCTAAGCATCTTGGCGAGGTATGAATTGAAGCGCTGGTAATGCGGTACATAGAGTCATATATTTCTTCGCACCCGACATTTTTTGCAAAAAGAAATGAATTGAATGCCTGGATTTTTTCATCCTTCACATTTTTATCCAGTTTGTCTCTTTCCTTTTGAGCATATTCTTTTGTTTTTTTGAATAATTCGCTTTCATATTTCAAAGACGAGTTCAAAATTTTCAGTCTGGCGCGCTCATCGGATAGGAAAAAAATTGGGATAAAACCTGAGTCAGTACAACAGTTGGCAAGTACAAAATAAGCATCTAAAAAAATCCGAAAGAGTGAACGCAGCTCTTGATGAAACCCTCTGTTGGCCAATATGATAAATGATTGTATTATTTCTAACATGCGGATATAAAAACAACCATGGATACAACTTTCTGTTTTTCTTCAGGGGTTTCATGTCTAAATACAACGAAATCTTTCTTTAATTCTTCTGAAAAGTTACTGAATTCAACCAATACATTTAATAAATCTGTGTTAACCTGAGCAACCCGTTCCAAGCTTTCCAAACATTTACCTTTTATAAAACCGTTACCTTCGATTCTAATCATAATTATCTCTCAATAAGTAAAAGTAACGTTCGCGGATAACCAGCGGGCCAAATGACTTTTAATCTAGGACGGCATTTCCGTAAAATCGCATAGTTTTTCCCGTCTGGTTGATCCGCTCGATGGTTATGTTCTCTTTATTTTTTTTGAAAATTGTAAGATCCCAATTGCACCTAAAGCCGAAATTAATAAGCCCAAAACAAAACTTTAATTACATAAGTCAGTTTTATAAATTGACATTTGTGCTGATTGCTCCGGTGTGACGAGTTACCATCAGGAATGAGGCCAGACATAATCATCTTTATATCAGAGATAAAATGAGCCTAAGACCTGTCCGGCTACTCGAGGATAAACCTCCTGATAGATATAGCAGCAACCAAAAATAATTGCCGTGATGCCGTGAAAATATATCGTTTCGTAATTCATTGAAAAACCTCATAGACTGGTTATGCGTCATCATTTCCAATGCTATTTATTTCTTATCTTTTCCCGAACCATCTCAAAATACTGATCGGGAACGTACTGACCTAAATCTTTAGCCTTGGTTAAGTAATCCAGAGAGTTTTGGTATTGCCCTAAATAGTAGTCACACACTGCTAAACCAAAGTAAATCCGCCCTACGCTATATTTTTCTCTACCTGACCTTAACCTTGCGTCATACTCAGTTCTTGCCTTTTCATACTCTTTTCTATTCATATATACATCTGATAGTTTCTCTCTCAGAATTATGTCTTTTGAGTTTATAGATAAATACTTCTGCAGAAATCGATCACTTCCTCATCGCTCATATTTACAATCATTCATTTAAAACATCTCTTGGAAAAGAATGATGAAGACTCGTGATCCATTTTTTGAAAGTATTTTATATGCTTTAATCGCATTTTCGATATGATCACCGACATCAAAATAAGCGTACATAATATTCGAACTCATTCCGTGATCATTTGGTGCATATGCAAGGCTTCTCTTGTAGAACTCTATCGCTTTCTCTTTGTCATTGAGTTTCGTATTGATAAATATGGCCAAGACTCATATAGACATGCACGCTGCGGGGATCTTCCCGCATAGCCTTTTCATATACTTCGACAGCCTCCTGAAATTTACCCGATTTTTCGAATTCTTGCCCTTGTGCTAGTTTAATAAGAATTGATAATTCGTCTGCATAAACAACAGCGGGAATTATAATACTTGCGGAAAATAATAAGCTTAATATGAATTTGTTTCTTAACATCAAAGTCTCACTATAGCAGCCGCATAACGGCGCGGTTGAGTCGCGAGACTCGCAGACATGTGGAGGAAAGGGGTTTTTCTTTCCTTCTCATGTTGAGAATCGAAGTCGGCTCCAATGCATTGGATAGGCAGAGCGTGAGCGGAGCCTGTCCAGTGCATTGGAGCGAAGCGCAACCGCGCCGATAATCTGACCGTGTGCGTAGCGCAGCGGAGCTCACGGTCAGATTATCAGGGCTAATAGATGTAAAATTTTCCATGATATCGAACCCTATACCTGGAAGATTTTTCTGTTTATAATGATATTCGTCGGAAAATATGGAAAAACTTCCAACCACTGTATTTTTACACCTGGCCTCTTTTCCCTAATCTGCCTTTGCCCCTAAAATTCACCAGGGCTCCTGCCTTATTGCAATACTCCCCCACCACGTATTTTAAACGAACGGATTTCCAAACAATAGCATCCTCGTATCCTCATTAATCTGATTCTTTTCATTTCAGGGGTTGAAATTATCGATGGGTGGGGGTGTTTGAGTCTAAGACGTGGCCTTTTCTAACGATCGATAGTGCCAATTTAAAAACTTTTGAAACAGGGTAGGATGAAATAACACGCAACAATAATGTCATATCCAGCACCCAAACACCCCCAAAGTAGATAGGTTTTTCGTGACAGATAAAACCGAGTCTGTCAAACGGTTTTTTTTCGTATAAAGTTGGTATGTATTTCTACGTAGTTTGTTAATATCTATTTGAAATCATAAGGCATCTTAAGGGTCGTATTTTGGCTTAAAAACCAATTAAAATGACAATTTTTAATGTTTTTATGATGGATGGGGGGAAATTACGGCCTTTTTGGGTCGATTTTATAATTTGTTGTACTGATGGATGCTCTTTCGGGTTGTTTTTTAATGGCAGGTCCGGCAAGGTCCGGTAATCATATTCTTACTTTAAAAGTGCCATCCTGTTTAGTGCGACCTATTGCCCGCACAACGGACGACCGGCGATCAGTATGCGATTATTAGTGGCTACCCATTATTTGAAATACATCAACAAACTGAGTGACCATGATGTCGTGGATGGTCGGGTGGAAAATCCATCGTGGGATTTTTTTCAAGCATGAAGAGGTCGCGCATAAAAACCCGATCCACCCAGCGATTATGTGCCGGTGGTAAAAATAAGGGCGACCCGCTTAGACGGCATGGCGCTGGTGGAGCGACGGGCAGCCATATAGCCGGGCCGGGCATCGGACATTTAAACAATACGAAAAAATCCCCTCCCTTCAAAAAAAGAAACCTTTGAGAAAGGTTCATTGTTTTTTGGGGCTTTACAAAGGGAATATCGCCCGAAAAGATGACTTCTCAAAGGTCTCAATGAGTTAATAATAGCCAATCAGGTCCGGTGAGTTACTCCTCAAGAACTTTAAATTCGGTAACGGTGATGGTCTTTACACCTTCAACCTCTTCCACCATACCCTTTATGGTCACTTTATCACCTTCCATATCCATCAGCTTGCTGCCTTCCTCAGTATCGGCAATATCGTAGACAACATCATCGTTATCCACCAGCTTACCATCCTCGTTAATGGTACCAGTGATGCTCATTTCGCCGGCTACCGCCGTTCCTGAAACAAAAAAGGCAACGCCAACAACCAACAACATTCCGAAAAGAACCCGCTTCATGTTTTTACTCATTTTTCATTTCTCCTTTTGGTAGGTCTAAGTGCAGCCCTGCTTGGGGCTTTTTCGAAAAATACTAAAGCATAATATATGCCAAATCATATCTATTCGTTATAATTGAGAATAATTTTGTTTTAATCGCAAAGTCCCCAAAAAAAAGAATATCTAATTCGCGGCGACAATTTTAAAAATTACCCTTAATTCTTCTAAGAGACCTAACACTAAGAAAACACAAAAGATATTAACCAGTAGAATTTGTACTTCCGACTTATAAAACATCGGAATTAAGAATTCCTAAAAACGAGTAGGGATCTATGAAAAGGGTCCCGGTGGGCGTAAAATGCGGCCGGGCATAGGCAATACCCCGGTTTTTGGATGTATATTAAAATATTTATATCATTTCAATACGTCGCGCCTTTTTACCTGCTTAAAGAAAGACCCCCTGACAAAAACATTGCCAGGGGGTTCTTAAAAACTGAACCAAACGTAAGCATTCCAAAATTATAGCATCAGTACCGGATACGACCCTACTTGACCCGAACTGCCCAATCTAATGGCAAGGCCCTTGGCAGATAAACACTCGCAAGGATTTTACTTTTTAACTTTACCCTCATACTCGGGCAAAGTCATGTTGCCATCATTATTGCGGTCGAACCATTTAAACTCTTCAATACATTTATCCTTGCCGTGTTTACAGACAGCAATATACTCTTCAACATTGACCTTCTGGTCTCCGTTTTTGTCCATTGTCTTAAAAATCTCTGCCGATGCCTGTTTAGACACGGCCGGGTTAATGGATACAGCTAACCCCAACGTTACCACCATCAGTAAAACAACAGTCCATTTCATATGTCCCCCCCTTTGGTGTATAATTTAACCCAATTGTTTTTTGATTTAATTGATTAAGTGCATCCGCTATTCGCAAACTTCCCGGTCGATCTCTTTAACCAACTGACCGTTTTCAAAGTATCTTTCCGTTACGACACGGCAATTATTCTTCGTACCCCGCGGAATGGCCTCGACCCTCTGATTACCGGACGAGTTCGTATAAACCACCGGTTGTTGGCGGTTGGCAGCCTCCCGGATAGCCCGATTATTGATCTCTCCTACAGCTCCGCCCAGAATAGCCCCCAGGCCGGCACCGATTACGCCACCGCGCCAGCTATTATTTTTATCCAACAACGCACCGGCCGCAGCCCCCACCCCCGCGCCCACGGCGCCCGTTTGATAGGCTTGATTTGATGGGGCCTGAGGAGCCGTCGCACATCCACTAAACGATAGCAACAACACCAACATTGCCGAAACGACAAGTATTCCTGACATTTTCGAAAACATAATACCCTCTCCTTTTCTTAGTAGACCAGATAAAGCTGAATCGTTCTTGAGAAAATGGTTTCCATTGAATTGAATCATCGTTTTCATCCTGACTGATCGGTTTGACCATCCAAGCGATCACCTTTTCATAATAACGGCGAAATGTAGGTCTTCTTTTCGATAGATACAACCACACGGTTTAATTTTGATTCACAACAAAAATACCCACACCCGGTTTTTAATCATGGACCCTTGTAGTAATTTAGACGAATAACACCCAAATAAGGATTACAATAAATCGTATCAATTTTGGGAAATCCGGTTTTTAGACTTAAAAAGGGGAATAAAAGAGACCATTATATTGGGATGTTATCTCATCCTCTCTATAGCGGTCCATCCACCAAAACCACGCTATCAGAAGGTGGCTCCGCGTATAAGGCCGCCACTGTTTCGGCACGGTGGGTGAGAACGGCGATCTGATTTATGTAACCTTTGTCCGTGGTTTCGTTTTTGTCGATCATCGGGGGGTCGGCCAATAAGGAGAAGCGCGCGATGCGTGCGCTGCTGCCGGTGTTGGCCTGGTTGTGCTGTTTGAACACCTCTTTAAAAAATGATTTTACGGCGTCGTCTTTTAAGAAGGTCGCGTCATCGGCATGTCGGCTATCGGCACCAGCAAACTTTCGGCGCAATGCCGGAAAATTGGGAAACACCAGTGCCGTGAGATAGGCCCGGCTGGGAGCGGCGATGACCACTTCCAACAGGTAGGGCTGGCCAATGTTGTTGATGCTGTTTCGAATGGCGGCGTTGTGCACCCAGGTGCCGCTGGAAAGCTTGAAATCTTCAGTGGTACGGCCATCGAAGATTAGCCCTTGTTCCGGATGGTCGGGGTCGAGGAACTTGCCCCCATCCTGACTGCGGTAATACCCATCGTCGTCAAAGGCTTCGGCGGTGGCAGCGGGATTGTTGTAATAGCCGGCTGTCACGTTCGGTCCTTTCACGCGCAGCTCTTTTTTCCCTGATGAATCGGTAGCCAGCTTGACTTTCACACCGGGAATGGGCAGCCCGATCACCCGGGAATCATCGATATTCCAGTAGATCAGGGTGGCGTCGGGGGCGGTTTCAGTCGCACCCCAGGCCGAGAAAAAGGGGACCGCTTCGCCACGCACCTCCCGGCTCATCGCCTTGATCCCTTCAAAGGTCGCCTGATCCAACGCCGCGGCCGCGGTAAAAATAAATTTCAGGTTTTTAAAAAAAGCCTGTTTCAAGGCTTCGTCCGTCTTCATCTGATCGTAAAGAGCGCTGTAGCTGCGAGGTACCCCGAAATAGAGCGTGGGCGAAACGTCTTTGATATTTTGAATGGTCTTGGGGAATGCTTCGGGCGTGGGGTTGCCGTTATCAATGTGGAAGGTGCCGCCATGCTTTAACATCATATTGAAGACATAGTTACCGCCAAACGTATGGTTCCAGGGCAACCAGTCGACGATCGTTTCATTGTTGTCCAGAAAGGGCCACATCCGATGAACGGCCACCTGATTGGTGGTCATCATGCCGTGGGTCACCGTCACCCCTTTGGGTAGATTGGTCGATCCGGAGGTAAACTGAATCTTCGCCAGGGTAGCCGGGGTGACGGATAGAAAGCGGGCTTCGGCATCGGCGTCCAACGTACCGGTGTCGACAAAAAGATCGGAAAAAGGGCGCACATGGTCGTGGTTGTCGCTATGGGTAAAGGCGAAAAGGTGCATCTCTTTTTCAAGCCCTTTTATCTCCTTGATCCATCGGCTGATCTTGGGCATGTGCCAGTCGGCATCGGACATGACCAGCACCGACGCCTTCGTAACATCAAGGATATGTTTGAATTGGAGCCCCGATTCGGAACGCAGCGAATAGGCCAGGCTGATGGGCACGGCCGCCAACCCCACCTGCATGACGGCCAGTTGAATCAAGGCCATATTGATACTGTTTTCCGATAAAATGGCCACCGGGTGGCCGGGAGGCAGGCTTAAGGCAACCAAACCGTTACTGATCCGGTTGACGCGGGCCAATGTTTCGACGTGGGTCAGCCCGACCCAGTTTCCTTCGCCATCGCGTTGTTTGAGAAAATAGCCGCCCGGATCTCTTTGGGCGTTTTCACGCAGCCAGATCCCGAGATTGGCCGGGATATCTCCCAGAGACAGGTTGTTTTCAATGATCAGATCCCCGGTTGAATCAGGATTGACGGAAATATCGACCGGGGCCAATGTTAAATGTGTGGTCATGATTTCACTCCCAAATATTCAATTGACGGCTTTTGAATCCACCCATGGCTGAGGATTTCGCATTTCTCTTGCTGTTGGCATACTGTCAAATCCCCGGCTGTGTCAACAACCGGTTTTTTGGTCAAGCGCTCTATCGTCTGCCATGAAACATCGGCGACCAGTGATGGTTTTCGCAAGGCGTTAGAGCCATTTTCAAAACGTTTAACTTTGTTTAAGGTCAAGGATGGAAATCCGCCTCGGGCGGATCAACCATTAGAATACATTGGGTATTTCGAGAATATAAATTTGAGCCGGACGCAGAGATTGGAAAATCCATGACGTTTTGAAATTGGCTCGTTAAAAATCATTTTACGCCAGCATATTCATATGTTACCTATATTAAAAAAACGACGCCGTGCGCATGCAATGGGCATGCAATTGGCGCCAGGAACTAAAATAGGATTATATACCGACTCCCTTATACTCAAAAACAAAGGATTAACCAGATGCATAGGCACTCTTTTTGTACCATTCGACGCGCAATCATAACCATCTGCCTGGCCTTATTGACCGCCATTCCTATTCAAGCGGTGGCCGATTCCAAAGCGGCTGATTCTAAAACGACCGGTTCTAAAGCCGTCGAGACCCAAACAACAGATACCAAAGACACGAAAACAAAGGCCGAACCGAAAGCTGAAACCAAAGTCGATGCCAAAAAAGAGCAGGTGGCCGTGGTTAACGGCACGATTATCACGCGCCAAGAGCTGGAGAATGAAGTCGCGCGGGTTAAAAGTCGAATGGCAAGCCAAGGTCGTCCCGTACCGGAGAATACCGCCGCAAAGATGGACCAACAGGTACTGAATCAGCTCATCGACATGGAAATCCTGCTCCAGGAGAGCCGTGAGCAAAAAATCGACATTCCCGACGCATCGGTGACCGAGCATATGACCAAATTCAAGTCTCAATTTCCAGCGCCCGAGGCGTATGAAAAAGCGCTTAAAGAGCTCAATGTATCCGAAACCGAACTGAAGGAAAAAACACAGAAAGGCCTGGCCGTCGAATCCCTCATCAAAGCGCAGGTTTCTTCGAAAATTAATATAACCGATGCGGATCGTCGCACATTTTACGATTCAAACCCCAAGTTCTTCAAACAACCCGAGCAGGTGCAGGCCCGGCATATCCTGATCAAGTCAGACGCCAAGGATGATGAGGCTAAGCAAAAAGAAGCCCTCGAAAAAATAAAGAAGGTCCAGGAACGTGTCACGGCGGGTGAAGACTTTACAGCGCTGGCCAAAGAGCTCTCTGAAGGTCCCAGTGGTAAAAACGGGGGCGACCTGGGCTTTTTTGGGCGGGGACAGATGGTGAAACCATTTGAAGAAGCGGCTTTTGGCCTTAAACCGGGGGAGACGAGCGATATCGTCAAAACCCAATTCGGTTATCATTTGATCCGTGTGACCGAAAAAAAAGCGGAAAGCACCATTGCCTTTGAAGAGGTAAAGGAAAAAATCGGCGAACATTTAAAGCAGCAAAAGACAAACGAATCGATCAAAGCATATATTGATGGGCTAAAAAAGAAGGCGACCATCGAAAACCTGCTTTAAACCCTATTGCAAGATTATTTTTCACCCTCTTTATTTAATTGATGAGCTGATTTTTATACTACACGTCAGGATCATTTACCAAAATGACTAATCGGTGATGGTCTGTCAATCACATAGGGGATTGCCTATCACTTTAAAATGATAGATATTGGCTTATTATTATCAAATGAATTGATATTTAATATTTTAAGGCCATGCTTAAACGCATAATGGAGATCCAGGCCTTGGGCACGGAGGAGCAAAAAACCATTGTACACGTGCTCGACAGCCTGCTAAGAGACGCCAAGGCAAGAAAAACCTATGCTGCACACGGTTAAACTTTTGTATGAGGACGACCTATGCAACAGGACCTAACACCGACAAGCGACCAGGAAAAAAGCATTATCCAAAAGATCCGAACGCTTTCGCCGGACAAGGTGACCGAAGTGGTCGACTTTGTGGACTTTATCAGCCAAAAGGATCGCGATACCCGTTTACTTAAAGCCGGCAACACGCTGGCCGCAAATGCATTTGAAAAGGTTTGGGACAATACCGAGGACGAAGTGTATGACCGATTATAGGTTCGGTGATATCATCCTGGTACCCTTTCCTTTCACCGATCAGTCCACCGTTAAAAAACGTCCGGCCGTCATTATCAGTTGAGGTGCCTACAACCGCCAACGACCGGATATTATCCTTATGGCCATAACCAGCCAGATGCGTTCTGCCGGGTATTACGGGGATACGCCGATCAGCCAGTGGAAAAAGGCCGGCCTTTTAAAACCCTCCGTGATAAAGCCGATCTGCGCTACAATAGAAAAGGGACTTGTCCTAAAAAAGTTGGGCCAACTCGGTGGTGAAGACAAAGCCGCCCTAAGTCAGGCTTTACAGAAAATCCTTGGTGAATAACGAAGAAAAGAAGTCCAATAAAAAAACGGCGGGCCCCGTGAGGTTTGATAATATAGCCCTCTAAAGGCGGATTTACAACCGGTCATGCCCCTTGTCGTAAGATCCCGCTATTCGGGGCGGCTTCTTGCATAATTCACGGGTACTTATCCGACAGAGCCCAAACACCCAAACCGGGCGCCGTCCCATAAGACGGATTGATGTAATCAGATGCAACGGGTACGCCAGGCTATCAATTCTTGTTGGGTTTCATTGCATTCAACCCAACGTGACTTAACGCCTAGTCATTGGGGGCCGCCAAAGCGACACGTATCATTTGCTTTCCAACGGATAGGCTATCAGATTAATCTTCGCCTTGGTGCCCACCAACCGCCCCTCTTTGGTAACGAGGACGGCCACCATGTCCTGCCGGCCGTCGCCTTCCAGATCCGCAATGGCGATATCCGCTACCCGACCGGTCAATTGACGGGTTTGCCAGATTTCTCCCATTCCGGCCCCATCCCAGTTCAATCCAACGATTTGCGTTTTGGTAAACATTCGCAAACGTGCCAGGTGTTTACCGGCAAACTCCTTGTTTTTTGCCACCACCAACTCATTCAGGCCATCACCGTTCAGATCGTTTATCACCATCCGCATCGGTAAATAACGAAGTGGTGGTGGCTCGCCCCGACTCTCGACCGGCATATTGACGGCCAACAAGTTACCGCCGTATCCGTCACTGACACTGTTCAACAAATGGCCGTTGTCATCAAAGATCTGAACGGCGTCACTGTCACTGAAAGCCGCCACGGTCATTTTTCCATCATTTAGCAAGTCTCCAACCGCACAACCCAGTGCATTGGTCTTTTTTTTCGGTACGAGTAGCCGGCCGGGCTCATAATGGCGCCCATTCCAGTCAAGTTGATATACGGCGGAGGCATAGGGATCTTCTTTGACTGGTTTTTGGCCCAGGAGGATCATCTCCTTATTCGGGGCGGTCGACACCCGGTAATACCAAGGGCTGTCCTTTTCCACTGTCGTATAAGTCAGGCCATCGAATTCCATGATCAAGGAGCGCACCTTGTTTTTATTCAGATCAAGGGCGCTAATGAATATTTCAGACCGGCCGTTGGCATTAATATCGGCGATATCAATCCCAACATAAACCCGGCTGCGATCTTTTTTGGTTTCACTGACTTTTACCAATCGCCCCTGCTCAAACCGATAGATAAGAAGCTGATGGTCAGAAATCAGAATCGTCTCATTTTTACCATCGCCATCCACATCGCCGATGGCCAACCCATTTAACGGCTCTTTAAACGTCTGGCTTCGCCAGAACTGCCCTGCCTGCGGTTGTATCGGTTCAATAAAGGGCCCGGTTTGCGAACCCGTTCCCACGCCCTCTGTCGAGCCAGTATCCTTTTTCGAGACAGGTGATGTGCCGGGTGAAACCGGTGTTGGTTTTTTCCCGATAAACTGCTTCTCAGGATGCGTGCGGTACGATGTTGCCGGTGGCGAAGGCGCAGGAACCGGCTCCGGCGCCTTGGCTTTCATTTCCAAACCGAATATCTGATGGTTGATTTCAGCCGTCAGCCTATCAATTTTGGGAATCACCTCTCCCAGGGTATCGGCCTGGACATAAAAAGGTTTGGCTGGTGCCTCATTGTTAATATCCGGAGTATTAATGTCTATGACCCGGGTATCGATACTCACCGCCTCACCAATGGACGTGATACTCCCGAACAAAACGCGGTCCACGCCCAACTGTCTGCCGATTTCTTTGGCTGTCACCACATCGATATCACCCACAAGGGATTCAAGTGCCGGCAGCATGGCCCGGCTATCCAAAATTTCCACCTCTCCCGGACGGCTTAGCCGGGACCTCAGCATGTCCACGATACCTTTCTGAAGAAAAGTTAAATCCCGATCCGCATTGACCTTAAAAGGCAGGATGGCCAGCTTGATAGCATCGGAAGAAGCCTGAACGGCCGGAACGGCAAGCATGCCCAGAATAGACAGTATAACAACGAGTCTTATTACGGTTTTTTTCAAGAGAAACCTCCGATACCTAACCATTGCTCTGACCGCTCGCATCAATTCTCCATTGAAAAAAGATGAGCGATCATGAATCCAAATATTTTTTTAAAAGCGTATTGACCATTTTAGGATTGGCCTGGCCTTTGGTCATCTTCATGACCTGCCCCACAAAAAATCCCAAAATCTGGCTTTTTCCATTTTTATAATCGGTTACCTGAGACGGGTTGTCATCCAGAACCTGTTTAACCATTGTCTCTAAGGTACCGGCATCACTAACCTGGGCCAACCCTTTAGCGTCAATGATCTCTCCGGGCGATTGACCCGTTACCGCCATTTCAGCAAAGACGGTTTTAGCAATCTTGCCGCTGATGGTGTCCGCGTCAACCAACCGTAACATCTTCCCCAAATTTTCAGCGCTCACCGGTGATTGATCAATGGTTTTATCCTCGGTATTAAGAAACCCGATCAAGTCACCCATAACCCAGTTGCTGACCAGCTTGGCGTTATCACACCATTTTAAACAGGCCTCGAAAAAATCGGCGAGTTCCCGGCTGTTCGTCAATAACTGCGCATCGTAGGCCGGCAAACCGTATTGGGAAACAAAGCGGGTCTGTTTCGCATCGGGTAGTTCCGGCAACGTATCGGATGTGCGCTTAATCCAGTCGTCATCAATCACCAGAGGCAGGAGATCGGGATCGGGAAAATAACGATAATCGTGGGCTTCCTCTTTACCCCGCATGCCATGGGTCCGGTTTTGCTCCGGGTTCCACAGGCGCGTCTGTTGAATCACTTGTCCGCCGTCGGCGACAATCTCTTCCTGCCGCCGAATTTCATAGACCAGGGCTTTTTCCACATGCCTGAAAGAATTGAGATTTTTCAGTTCGGCCCGCGTGCCCAAGGGCTTTGACCCCTTGGGGCGAATGGACACATTGGCGTCGCATCGAAAACTGCCCGCCTCCATGTTCCCGTCACAAACCCCGATATACCGCAAAATCGAGCGCAGTTGGCGCAAATAGGCCCCCGCCTCTTCCGGTGATCGCATATCCGGCTCACTGACGATTTCCATCAGGGGAACCCCGGTCCGGTTAAAATCGACCCGGCTCTGGTCCCGGTCCGGATCATGGATCAGCTTGCCGGCATCTTCTTCCATGTGAATCCGGGTGATACCGATCCGTTTGGTGCGCCCGTCCACGACGATATCTACGACCCCTTCTTCCGCGATGGGTAATTCATACTGGGAAATCTGATACCCTTTGGGCAGGTCCGGGTAAAAATAGTTTTTGCGCGCAAAGCGGCTCATGGCGTTTATTCGACAATTTGTCGCCAGGGCGGTCCGCAGGGTATAGTCCACAACTTTGCGGTTTAATACAGGCAAAACGCCTGGCATGCCCAGACATACCGGGCAGCAGTGGGTATTGGGCGGCGCGCCGAATTCCGTGTCGCACCCGCAAAATATTTTTGTTTTCGTTTTCAGCTGGGCATGTACTTCCAGCCCTATCACGGCTTCAAAAGTCATGGGCAAAAGTCCGAAAAGTCTGTTTTTTTATTTCTGCAAAAAGATATATTCTCATAAATCAGAAAAGATTCAAGAGAATTATGGTTATTTAAGGTTAAACACGATATTTTTCACGAAGTATCGTAGACAGTTCTCGAACTGAGGCGAAGGCTTTTTCAACCGTTTTCTCAAGATCCGGATTAACCAGACAGCAGGTGGCGGGAGAAAGCATGCTCTTTTCCAGCATATGATCCCGGTCGATCCCCTTGTCCCACAGAATTTTCCAGACATTTTCCAGCTGGGCGGTTAGAGAGTCGATCCCCTCTTTTTCAAAGGTTTCGAAGCCGGTGGGAACAATTCCCCAGGCAATGACGCCGTCATTATCCAGAAATCGTTTGATGGATGGTGCGTAGGAGGAGAAGATCTCAGCGTTGGTATAGATATCGAGGGACAGGATTTCCAGATCCAACCCCAACAGAAAATCCCAATCCGGGTTTCCACAAAGGTGGATCCCCCGCGGGCGTTCAACCATTGAAAAAAACAGATCAAGGTCTTCCTTGGCTTTATGGTCGCCATATCCGGCCATGGCCGAAAAAAGGAATTGAAGGCCGGGCTCATCGACAAACATAAACGCATTGGGGTTGAGCACTTTTAACCGATCGAGCTGCACATTGATTCGTTTCGCCATAAACTCGAGCATGAAAGAACGGACGGTGTCTTCAAATATAATCGGACGCTCATCCTGGTCGAGAATATTGAAACCAAAACTGATCGGCCCTTCCAACTGCCCCCGAATCGCCGGCCGATCCGACAAATCCATATCTAAAAAAGCGTGGTACACAGCGGAATAACTTTCGCTGATATCAAAATAGGTTGGATCATCAAAATGGTCCATGGCATCTTCCAGTTCCATGATAAATTTATCCATGGAAAACCGCACGGTACGACCCTTCAGATCGAGGAGGATACCGGGGAAATGTTCGGCAGCTTGCACATACATGTCTTCACGGTAGTCGAAATTGGGTAATTGCGGCCAAAAAGGCACATCCATGGTCAGGGCCACCTCAAGGGCGCGTTTTGGATCCGTATGGGGCATCACCGCCATGGCCGTGGTTAAAAGATTACCGGGAATCGGCATCGGTTTTCTCCTGAATATCGGCCTCAATGATAAATTCCGGGGGATCGAAAATGTTTCGTTTCACCGTGCACAGTCCGGCCACCTTTACAACCGAAGCGCGGTACTTTTCCGGAAATCCCGGCGGTAAATGGATATGCATGCGAACCCTCTCCACCAGGTGCTTTTTCTCGTTTTTATCGAATTCCACATCCATCTTGAGGCCTGTCGTATCGATGCCACGCTCATGACAAAAATACAATACATAGACGCCGGCACACGTCCCCATTGCGGATAAAAACAGGGCATTCGGTTCCGGAGCACTCCCCTCGCCCCCATCCTCTTTGGGTTGATCGGTTTCAATGACAAATCCTTTATAGTTGGCATTGACTTTTTTTCCACCGGGAAAGGTGATTTCCATTGGCATTGTCACTCCTTTTTGGTTAAAAACAGCGTTGGTGGTACTTTACTATTGTACAGATTTTTTATATGGCCTTAAAGGTGAAGCATCCATCGAAAGTAACCCTTTATAAAAACTGACCAATGGCGACTCACCAAAAATGACGGACAAACCATTCAATTTCTGGCAGGACCATTCCAAACAATTTCTCGAACTCGCCTATTGCTCGGATCGGTACGAAACCGTGGCTCAACCAGACGGTCGCGGCAAACGCACCGGATCCTGCGGCGATACGGTCGAATTGTTTTTAAAGGTGAAAAACGGCCGTATTGGTTCGGTATCGATGCGGGTGGAGGGGTGCCTGAACACCAACGCCTGCACCAATACCGTGGCCATTTTGGCAGAAGGCAGAACCACCGCCGAAGCCTGGGAGATCACCACCGAAGATGTGGTCACTTACTTAGAAACGCTGCCTCCGGATCACCACCACTGCGCAGAGTTGGCGGTGGGCGCCTTTTACAAGGCGCTGGCCGATTTCAATGCTAAAAGCCGCAAACCCTGGAAAAAACTCTACGGTAAATAGGCCCACATGCCTGGTAAGGGGCTATTGCCAGTAGACGTTGAGCCATATATATAAAAAACAGGGTTCGTTGTTTTAATTTCCAGAAACCAATTCGCCGGTGGGCTTAGCCGGCCCGTAAATCGTATCGGTAAAACGTACATACCAGGCGGCAGATTGGACCTGTATTATATAGGCGATAGCCACGACCAGTGCCGCGCTGGAGCCTTTGGCGCCAAAGGCATTAATGGCTATCGCCAATGCGATCGAGAGATTACGCATCACCGACCCGTATACCAAAGCGATGGCATCATCACGCGATAAACTTATTTTCCCCACAACGGTGCTGATGATATAATTAATCGAATAGATAAGTATCAATGGCATCAAGATATATAAAAGCAACTGAGGGTTACTTTGAATACTGCGTGCCTTTAGAGAGATAGCGATAAACACGATGCCCAGCACCCCTAAAGTGGACAAAGCCGGAAAACGCGGAGCCAGCTTGGTCTTAAAGTGCCGCTGACCATAGCGTTTAATTAGCCATTGCTGGGTGATAAATCCGGCAACCATGGGCAAGAACACGATGAAAACAATTTGTTTCATTACCGCCAGTATGTTGACCTCGATTTCAGCACCCATCAGATATTTCACATAAAATGGGGTAGCCACACTGCCAATAGTCAAACCAATCACGGTCATTTTGACCGCCGCTTCAACATTACCCTTGGCAAACCCGGTCCAGGATATTGTCATTCCGCTGGTTGGCACCAACCCAGCCAAAAGCAAGCCCAGTGCCATATAGGGTTCACGTTTAAAAAAGAGGGCTCCCAGGCCAAAGGCAATGAAGGGGATGATGCCAAAATTGATTAGCTGCGTTAGCCACTGGGCTTTACCGTCGCCACCGGTTAACACCTTTTTTATTTTAAGGGTCACCATCATCGGATAGACCATCAAAAAGGTGAAAGGGACAATCAGGCCTTTTAAAAAACCAGCATCATAAAAAATACCGTAGGCAAAACCCAGTACCATCATAACCGGAATGGCAATAGTTAAATGTTTGTTTAACTTTTGAAAAACGCTCCACATCGTTGGCGGCTCCCTTTCATATGATCCGTTTTGTCTACCACGCCTCTATCCCTTTTTTATTGAGAAACCAGATGGGGCACGACGTTCTGAATTTACAATATATCTCCGGATCCCGGCATTTAAGGCAATCTTCGCAAAGATAAATGTCATGCTTCTGGCATTTATAGGGCGTTTCGATTTCGGGGTGGCAGGAACATTTACCCATGAAAGCATCCTGAAGGTGATGCAACGATAGCCAGTGCGTCAGGCCACCACAAATGGTTGGGAGGAGTCTCCATCATCCAGAACGGCATTAAGCGTTTTTTCCAGTTGGGGTTTGCCGGTCATGCCCACCACCTGCTCCGCCACCTTTCCGCCTTTGAAAATCATGAGGGTTGGGATTGACCGGATACCGTATTTTCCCGGTGTGGCGGGGTTATCATCGACATTGCATTTGGCAAAAGTCACCCGATCGCCGTATGATTCAGCCAGTTTATCCACAATCGGACCGATGGCTTTGCAGGGACCGCACCAGGGCGCCCAAAAGTCGACCAGAACCGGCTTATCGGCTTGAAGCACCTCTTTTTCAAAATTGGTATCGGTCACCTCCATCAAATTTTCTCCCATTTTTAACTCCTTTACATTGTTTTGGATTGATTTGGATTGATTAAACGATCAATGCGGCCGCAACCACACCGAGTATTATTCTTGATGAAATCGAATAAAGTCATCCATCTTGGCCCAATCTTGACCGGATTACAAAACCTTATTCATCAGTTTTGTATTGAGCCGTCACTGCCAATTGGGTTACAAGCTTCACAAGATCTCTCGATCACCACTGAAACGGACATTTTTAAAATCATATGACAGCAATTCTTGAAGTCAAACACCTGATCAAACGCTACGGTAAAATCAATGCCGTCAATGGGGTCAGTTTCACCATCGCCCCGGGTACTTGTTTCGGATTATTGGGTCCCAACGGGGCGGGGAAAACCACAACCATCGAGATGATTGAGAAGGTTATTCACCCCGATGAGGGCGCTATCCTTTATAAGGGCCGGCCTCGCTCGGCCGGCTTTTTGGAAGAGGTGGGCATTCAATTTCAAAAAACCGAATTGCTCGCTTTTTTAACCGTTCGCGAAACGCTTCACACCTTTCAATCTTTATATCAGACGGCCATGGGTGTCGATGAGGTCATAAAACTGTGCAGTCTGGAGGACGTGGTCGATCGGATGAACGACAAAATATCCGGTGGGCAAAAACAACGTCTCTGGCTGGCACTGGCCTTGATCAACGAGCCGAATTTGTTGTTTTTAGATGAGCCCTCAACGGGCCTCGATCCCCACGCGCGCCAGGATCTATGGAGAGTGATTGAAACGATCAAGCAACAGGGGCGAACCATCGTCATCACCACCCATTATATGGAAGAAGCTGAAAAACTATGCGATGAAATCGCCATCATGGATCAGGGCCGGATCATCGCACAGGGAACGCCCAAGGCGTTGATTGCAACGCATTGCAAGGGGATCACCGTGACATTACCCAAAAATCACCTGGCATCCAAGCTGGAGAATGTGTACCCCGTTCGCCGGGAAACCGATGGTCATATTGAGATTGAAGCCGACGACGCCAATGGATGCCTGAAACAATTACTCAACGAAGGCATTGATTTGACGGATATATCGATTCGAACGCCGAATCTGGAAGATGTTTTTCTGAACCTGACCGGCAAACAATTGGCGCCGGTTCCGGAGTAAGCGCCTTTCGAATCAAATCGCCGGAAAAACCAGACCGGAAAAACCAGACCAGAAAAACCAGATCAGAAAAACCAGAAGAGGAACCATGTTTAAACGCTTCCAGGTTATGTTTGCGGCACGAAACCGGGAATTCTTTCGTGATCGAGCCGGTTTTGGTTGGAACATCCTATTTCCCTTTTTGCTCGTGGCTGGATTCGGATTGATTTTCGGGGCCAAAGAGCCCAGTCTATATAAAATTGGGGTCTATCCGCTATCGACATCAAAACCCCAGGCCGCCCAATTGGATCTACCCCAAGAATTCACCCAAACCCGCTACCTGGAATTTGTCGGATTTCCAACACTTCAAGCCGGCCTTGAACGACTAAGGCACCATCGCATCGACCTTCTGGTTAGGCTGGGGCCACCGCCGCACCCCTACTGGATCAGCGATACCTCTCCCAAGGGCCACATGATGGAACGGGTGTTTAAAGCCAGCTTGTCCTCTTCGCCGAACGACGCTAAACTCGTGGTAAAAGAACAGATTCAGGGGCGGGAGATTCGCTACATCGATTGGCTTTTTCCGGGGATTTTGGGCATGAACATGATGTTCAGCTCCCTGTGGGGCGTCGGCTATGTCGTGGTGCGCTACCGAAAAACCGGGGTACTCAAACGGTTGATGGTGACGCCGCTGACAGCCTTTGAGTACTTGAGCTCTCAACTGGTATCCCGCCTGTTTGTATTGATGTTTTCCGTTGTGGTTGTTTGGGTCGGGAGTCATCTATTCTTCCACTTCCAGGTGCAGGGATCGTATGTTACACTTTTTATGGTCTTTTTGGCCGGGAGTCTCGCCCTGAGCGCCATGGGCCTTCTGCTGGCCTCTCGCGGCACGAGTGAGGAGTTCGTCTCCGGAGTGTTGAATTTCATCGCCTGGCCGATGATGTTCCTGTCGGAAGTCTGGTTTTCCCTGGAGGGTGCCCCGGGGTGGGTGAAAATGATTGCCCAGATATTTCCACTAACGCACTTGCTGAAGGCCGCCCGGAGCGTCATGAACGATGGGTCCACCTTGTTAGACGTCACGCCGGAATTGGCCATCCTCTCTCTTTTTACGGTTATCTTCATTGGGAGCGGTGCCGCGCTTTTTTCTTGGAATAATTAAAAGGCTTATAGTTCCAAGCTTTTCGAAAACAAACAAAATGGAAAAATATCATGACCTCCAACATTTTTACCCAATTAATAGACCGATCCGCTTGCATTCTGGGAGAAGGTGCCGTTATCGAACGGCTGCGGCGCAATCCCGATATCGAACTCGATCCGGAAATCGTCAATTCGGCTTTCATTTACGATGACACCAAGCGCGGTGCCCTTGAGGCCATTTACAGGCCCTATCTGGACATCGGCCGCCGATATGATCTGCCCCTGATGTTCTCGACGCCCACCTGGCGGGCCAGCAAGGAACGGATTGCCGCCGCCGGTTATGCCGATCGGGATGTGAACGGCGATAATTTCAGGTTTTTCGATGCATTGCGAAGAAGCTATGGTAAATATGCCGAAAAATTGACCATCGGTGGTTTAATGAGCTGCCGGGGCGACGCCTATCAGCCGGCCGAGGCCCTCACGGCCGCCAAAGCTCATGATTTTCATACCTGGCAGGCAAAGAAATTGGCCGAGGCCGGGGTCGATTTTGTGATGGCCGCCACGCTACCCGCCTTAAGCGAAGCCACCGGACTGGCCTTGGCCATAGCCGAAACCGGATGCCCGTATATCATCAGTTTTATCGTCCGCCCCGAGGGAACGCTACTGGATGGGACGCCGTTGGCCGATGCCATCGATACGATTGACACCAAGGTTAACCCTAAACCGCTGGCCTATATGATCAACTGCACCCATGCCTCGATTTTTAAAGCCGCCCTTTTACACGAAGTCAACTCATCCCGCCATACGCGAGAACGAATAATCGGCCTTTTGGCCAATACGGCTGCACTGACGCCTGAAGAATTGGATGATAGCGACAATCTGGTGACGGAAGCGCCGAAGAAATTCGGTCAAACCGTTGCCGACCTTAAAAATAGCCTCGGCATGAAAATCCTGGGCGGCTGTTGCGGTACGGATGATCGACATATTGATGCCCTGGCCAAACGGTTGGTCGCGGGTTAATCCGATCGCCCAGGCAATGCCCCATTCGGCCGGTCAATCCTTTAGGTGAGTTACAAAAACTGGATCAGGGTAATTGACACACAAATCAAACGTTGACGCTATGATACTTTTTAACCTCTGCCGGTGACATTTAAAAATAAGATGCCTATGGTTAAAAGGAGGGCAAAAAAATGAAAACTGCAGAAGATATCGTAAATGCCAACAACCGGGGCATGGTGAGCATTGATGGTGACAAAAAGATATTCGATGCCGTTCGCCTCATGGCAGAAAACCGGATTGGAACGGTATTGATTGAAGGCGCGGACCGCATGGTAGGGATTTTTTCCGAGCGGGACCTGTTGCGAATAAGCGCTGACCCTAATTTTGACCTCAAAACGGCCCGTGTGCGCGACTACATGAGTTCACCCCTGCGCTCGGCGACCTACGACACACCTGTTCTCAAGCTAAAAGAGATGTTCCTGGGACTGTTTATCCGGCATATCGTCATTGAAAAAGAGGGCAAACAAATAGGTCTGCTTTCCATCGGCGATGTGATGCGTGCCAGCCTGCTCGCACAGGATAAAAAAATGAAGGAACTCAACACGCTCGCAAGCTGGGAATACTACGAGAATTGGGGCTGGGACCACAAAAGGTAACAAACCGATTCGGCCCGTCCAAACCGACCCGGTGTTCGCTGTAGGAACGATTTATTGGCCATGCGTTAAGCTTTCATAAATCCGGAGAGTATGAATGCAGCCAGTTAATATTGAGGGAATGCTATCACCATGGCAGCCGGGCATTTTTAGCCTGGTAGTCTATGCCACCATTGTGGCGGGCGTTGCCTTTGTCCTTTTATTCCTGTCACGGTGGTTGGGCCAACGCAAACCAACCCTCGAGAAAAACAGGGCTTATGAGAGCGGTATCATCCCTACGGGCCCGGCCCGGCTACGTTACCCCGTCCCTTTTTTCATGGTGGCCATCTTCTTTTTACTCTTTGACCTTGAGGGCGCATTTATCTTTTCTTACGCAATTGCCGGAGATGCCCTTGGATGGGCGGGTTGGTTCCAGATCTCCTTCTTCATTTTTGTATTGATGGCTGGGTTGGTCTATATTTGGGTAAAAGGAGGCCTTGAGTGGGGTCCGAACCCAGGCAAAAATTAGACAGCCTCTTTTCCGGCATTGACATGGTACTCAATTGGTCCCGAAAGAACAGCTTGTGGCCCATGTTTTTCGGGCTATCCTGTTGCTTTGTCGAAGAGGCTACGGCTTTTACCGCTCGCTATGATATCGCTCGCTTCGGTGCAGAAGTTATAAGGCCATCGCCTCGACAGTCCGATCTGTTGATCATCTCCGGCACAGTCTTTAAAAAAATCGCGCCAGTGGTTTTGCGGCTCTACGAACAGATGGCCGAACCCAAGTGGGTTGTCTCAATGGGTTCCTGCTCAAATACAGGTGGGATGTATGATGTTTACAGTGTTGTTCAAGGCGTGAATCAAATCCTACCCGTTGATATCTTTATTCCCGGCTGTCCACCCCGGCCCGAAGCGGTCCTTGCCGGCCTGATCAAGCTTCAGGAAAAAATTGTTGAAGAGAAACCGGCCCGCCGCATTTTTCACCTGGCAGGGGGTAGTCAGGGTACAGAGCAGCCCCTTCTGGTTGACGGCAAAACAAAAAGCCGAGATCCACGTGGCCCCGGTATGTTGGGGACACGTATCCGGGGCACCTCTGTTACACCACCGTACTTTAACGAAAGCCGTACTGATGTGATGTGGACACCCCCTGCCGCTGAGCGGCCACTGTCCGATACGGATCAACAATTGACGCGTGAGCTTGCGGACCGGTTTAAAGATTCCGTTTCTCCCATAGAGCCGACTTCCGACATGGCTGTATTCCGTTTATCTGTCGATGTGCTTCAGGAGGTTTTGGGTTTTCTTAAAACCCGGTCTTCCATTCGCTTTCAGCGCCTTGAGGACGTCACCGCTATTGATGAATCCACACGGCGCGATCCGAAACCGGACCATAAATTTACGCTGGTCTACAACCTGCTCTCGTTTGAATCTGGTACTCGCCTGCGATTGAAAATCCCCTTACCAAAAGACACAACCAAAGCACCCAGTGTCACCGAACTATGGCCTTCGGCCAACTGGTACGAGCGCGAAGTCTTCGACATGTTCGGCATCGGTTTTGACGGTCATCCGGATCTGAGGCGTATCTTGATGCCCGACCACTGGCAAGGTCATCCTTTACGCAAAGAGTATCCGGGACGGGCCACAGAGATGGAACCCTACACGGACGATGATGCCCGCCGGTTACAACCTGCCGAAGGCGGGATTTTCCTGAAAAACATAAAAGGGAATGAAGAGCTGATCCTCAACGTGGGCCCCCACCACGTCAGCACCCACGGCTTGATTCGTTACGTGCTGGCCTTAAACGGTGAAGAAATTTCCGATATGGACATTGAGATCGGCTACCACCATCGTGCTGCAGAAAAAATCGGCGAACGCCAGAACTGGAACCAGTTTATCCCCTACACCGATCGGGTGGACTACCTGGCCGGGGCCGCCAACAACCTGCCTTATGTGATGGCGGTAGAAAAACTGGCCGGTGTTACCGTGCCATCCCGAGCCCAATGTATCCGCGTCCTCCTAAGTGAACTGTTTCGGCTAAGTAACCATCTCGTCTGGTTGGGAACGTATGCTCATGATGTGGGAGCCATGGCGCCTACCTTTTATACCTTTCGTGAACGGGAGATGATCCTCGATATCGTTGAAATGATTTCCGGGGGCCGCCTGCATCCCTCCTGGTTTCGAATCGGTGGCGTGGCAGCGGACCTGCCCGATGGGTGGCAAGAAAAAGTGGACGCGTTCGTAAAAATTTTTCCAGGCCGAATGGATGAATATGAAGCCCTGATCACCCGCAACCCCATCTTTCGAGCCCGTACCATGGGTATTGGTGCCATTAGCCTTAAGGATGCTATGGATTGGGGGGTCAGCGGCCCCAACTTGCGGGCTTGCGGATTAGCCTGGGACTTACGGAAAGCATTTCCTTATAGTGGTTACGAGCAATTCGATTTTGAAATTCCCACCGCGGATAACGGTGATTGCTACGCTCGCTACCTGGTCCGGGTGGAAGAGATGCGCCAGAGCTTGTCCATTATTCGCCAGGCGGCCGACAACATGCCGGCCGGGCGGTATGTGACGGATGACTACCGCTACGCCATCCCGGCGCGCAAAGATATGCTCAAAGATATCGAGAGCCTGATCCACCATTTTATCAATGTCACCCGGGGACCTAAGATTCCCAAGGGAGAAGCCTACGCCTCTTGCGAAATTCCCAGGGGAGAACAAGGCTATTACGTCGTCAGCGATGGGATGGGTTATGCCTATCGCATGCGCATCCGGGCACCCGGATTTGCCAATGTGCAGGCCATGCCCTTAATGGCCAAAGGTTGGTCCATCTCCGATTTGATCACCATTATCGGATCTGTGGATTATATTTTACCGGATATCGACCGTTAATTTTATGATACCTGCAACTTTAGAAAAGCAATTAGTAGAACATATCGGCAACGTCGAGCATCCCCGCGAGCTGGCCATCGATGTGATCAATGCCTTGCAGGACCACTACGGCTATTTCAGCGACGAGGCCATGGATCAGGCCTCAGGCCTGTTGGGCATGACACCTTTGGAGATTGAGGAGCTGGCCACTTTCTATACCTTTATATACAGAGAGCCGGTCGGTAAATATGTCATTCATGTCTGCGACAGTGTGATCTGCTGGATGGAAGGCGAGGAAAGCCTTGTCGCCCACCTATTAAAGGTTCTGGGTATTAGAATGGGCGAGACTACGGCTGATGGCCTGTTTACGATACTGCCGGTTTGCTGCATCGGCTATTGCGACAGGGCCCCGGCCATTTTAATCAACCGTGAAGCCCACGGCCCCCTGACCATCGAATCCCTGGATCATCTAATAGAAAAATTGAGGGGAGATGCATCATGACGACCGCGTATCCCCAAGTTCTGTTGAAAAACCGCAAACCGGATCGCATCACAACTATTGATGAGTACCGTCAGGATGGCGGCTATACAGCCCTGCAAGAGGCCATTGCCCGGGCAACACCCAAGCAGATTCAGGAAAAGGTGCTCGATGCCGTCCTGTTGGGAAGGGGAGGTGCCGGTTTTCCTGCCGGGCAGAAGATGGTGACGGTAGCGGAAGACGCCCCCCATCCCCGCTATGTGGTCTGCAATGCCGACGAGATGGAGCCGGGTACCTTCAAAGACCGGGTCTTTCTGCACGCAGAACCCCACATGCTCATCGAAGGGATGATCCTGGCCGCCTATGCCATTCAGGCCGATCACGGGATCATATTCATCCGGCCGGAATATGAATCGGCAGCAAAAATTCTGGAACGAGAGATCTCCATCGCTGAAAAAGCAGGCTTATTAGGGAACCATATCCTGGGAAGTGATTTCAGCTTTCGCATCGTTGTTCATCGCAGCGGGGGTCGCTATATTTGTGGTGAAGTTACCGCTCAACTCAACGCCTTACAAGGTAAGCGCCCCAACCCCAAACAGCCCCCGCCCTACCCCACGGATAAAGGGTTGTGGGATTTACCCACCCTGCTCCAAAACGTGGAGACCCTGGCCTGCATCCCCCACGTCGTTAAAAACGGCGCCCAATGGTTTAAAGACCTCGCCCTGGCACCGGATGCCGCCGGAACCAAACTTTTTTGTGTCTCCGGCAAAGTCAACCGCCCGGGATGCTATGAACTCCCCCTGGGAATCAAGCTGTCGGAAATCATTGAGACCTATTGTGGGGGGATGAAAGATGGCGCCCGTTTCAAGGCCTGCCTGCCGGGTGGCGCGTCCACAGGTTTTTTGACGCCTGAGTATTACCATATTGAAATGGATTTCGATTCCCTGAAAAAAGCACGCAATCGATTGGGAACTGGGGCCATCATGGTTTTCGACCATCGGACCTGTATGGTTGCCGCCACATTGAACCTGACCGAGTTTTTCAGACGTGAATCCTGTGGCTGGTGTACCCCCTGCCGGGAAGGCTTTCCCTACTTAAAGGATCTGCTGCAGCGTATCGAAAACGGTCAAGGGGAACCGGACTTCATTCCCAGGATCAAAACCATGTGCGGCCACCTGTGGAAATCCTATTGCGCCTTTGCACCAGGCGGGGTCGGACCGATTGAAAGTTTATTGGCGCTATTTGAAGATGAAGTCATGGCGCATATTGAGGGCAAAGGGTGCCCACTCAAACAACCGGGTTAACCCTAAATTTAATTATGCCAAAGCTCGTAATCGACAGCCAGGAAATTCAAGTCCCCGTCAACACCAAGGTGATTGACGCCGCACAACAATTGGGCATTGTCATCCCCCGGTTCTGCTACCACCCTGCGCTGGGGTCGGTGGGGGCTTGCCGGGTTTGTGCGGTGGCATTCAAGGAAGGCCCGGTCAAAGGCATTCAGATGAGTTGCATGGTGGAAGCCCAGGACGGTATGGTTGTCTCCACCATTGATGATGAAGCGGTCGATTTCAGACGGCATGTGATTGAATGGCTCATGCTCCATCATCCCCACGATTGTCCGGTGTGTGATGAGGGTGGACATTGCCTGCTCCAAGACACAACCATCGCCGGGGGCCACGGGTTGCGCAAATACAAAGGCAAAAAACGCACCCATGTGGACCAATACCTGGGTCCTTTGGTGCAGCATGAGATGAACCGTTGTATCCAATGTTATCGGTGCGCCCGCTATTACCAGGAGTTTACGGGATACCGCGACCTTGGCGTGATGGGCATCGGCTCAAGGGTTTACTTTGGCCGCAGCACCCCTGGACCTCTGGAAAGTCCTTTTAGCGGCAATTTGATTGATGTCTGCCCTACAGGTGTCTACACCGACAAACCCTCCCGCTTTTTTGGCCGCCGCTGGGATTTCGAACGATCACCATCCGTCTGTATCCATTGCTCCTTGGGGTGCAACCTGGTGGTCTCTTCCAGGTACCGTGAAGTCGTACGCCACGAGGCCCGTCCCAATACCGATATCAACGGTTACTTTATCTGCGATCGCGGCCGGTACGGCTATGCCTATGCCGGCTTAGAGAAACGCCCCCGTCAAGCGATGGCCAAGGGTTGCCCCTGTACAATCGGCGAAGCCCTGGCTAACGCCGCTGAAAAACTTTTGACAATCTCCAATCAATTTGGCCCCGATAGTATCGCCGTGGCGAGTTCCATGCGCAGCAGCCTGGAAACCGTGGCCGCGATGAAACAGGCTTGCCGGGAAAACCAATGGTTAGGGCCGGTAGCGGCGACGACGCGACGAAACGCAAAAAACCTGGCAACCGCACTCTCTCGCCTTACCCCCGAAACAGCCATATCTTTGAGCGAGATCTCTACGGCAGACACCATCGTGATCATCGGGGCCGACCCGTTAAATGAAGCTCCCATGCTGGCCCTGTCATTACGCCAAGCCCAACTAAGGGGAGGCCATGTGGTCGTTATTGACCCGCGTGGCGTAGCGTTACCTTTTGATTTCGATTATTGGCGCACCCATCCGGCGGACCTGGCAGCGACCATAAAAAAGATTAACCATGCCATCACCTCGGGAGATAAAGATAACCTGGAAGAGAGTGAGACGAATCGCCTACCAAAACTAATCCAGCAACTGCTATGGAGTAAACGCGCCGTCGTTATTTGTGGCACGGATATTGTCACCCATAACGACATTTCTTTGGCAGCCGAGCTTGTAGATACCCTTAGGCGAGCGGATGTCAACACGAGCCTTTTTTATACCCTCACCGGCGCAAACGCAGCCGCCGGCCTCTTTTTAGATGGCGACAGCGTTTGTATGACACAGATCCTTGAGGGAATTGAGGCCGGACGCATCAGGGCGTTGGTTGTTGTGGAAAGCGATATGTGGCAGCACTACCCGGATCAGGCAAGACTCAAAGCCGCCCTCGACCGGCTGGAGGTACTCGTTGGTCTGGACTATCTGGCGTCACCCATCAATAATAGCGCTCATTATTTCATCCCGACCCAAACCATTTATGAGGCCGGCGGAAATTGGATCAACCAGGAGGGACGTCTTCAAACCGCCCAGCCCGCTTTGAAGGGGGGGGAGCCGATTCGTATTACCGGCCAAAATGACCATCCCCCGAGAGTGTTTGAAAGTGATATCCCTGGTGCTCAACCTATCCCCGCCTGGCAAGCCTTGAATCGTCTGGTCAAAGCGACAGGTGAAACCCCGGACTTATGGTTGGCAAAAGCCCTCAAGGACTTTCATCCGGCTATTTCAATTTCAGGCAATGGTGATCGGCAGAACCGTATCGATTTGACGGCGCTATTGGGCGATCACCAAAGCCTCGCGCAAGATAAACAAAAGATCGAACAAGCGTTTGCTTCCGACAACTTGGTTTTGCTTCTCGTGGATCAGACCTTTGGAACCGAAACGCTTTCTACTCAAAGCACGGTCTTGAGTGAGACTGGGGGCCCACCCGGGGCCAAGATGCACCCACATACCATCAATCGATTAGGGCTTTCTGCAAGTGAAGGGATCGCTCTTTATAATAGAGAAAACGAGCTGGCACTCCAACTAAAGGCTGACGAAAAAGTGGCACGGAATGTTATTGTCGTTCCACGGCATTATCGACTGGGATGGCAAATTTTTCAGGATACAAGGGTACGACGCCTTAAAAGCGAAATAAAGGCTGTGAAGCAGGCAACCGAAAAAGTAAAAGGGTAAACGAAAAGCCATGCTTTATCTAATCGGTATCGCTATCTTAATCATAAAAATAGTCGTCATGCTTGGCGTACTTCTATTGGCGGCTAGTTATCTCGTATGGTTGGAACGAAAATTTTTAGCCCGCTTGCAGGTCCGCTATGGCCCCAACCGAGTCGGACCGTTTGGGCTTCTACAACCCATTGCCGATGGCATCAAACTGCTGACCAAAGAAGATCTATTACCGGATCAGGCGGACCCCGTGATCTTTCGGTTGGCGCCCGCTGTTGTGGCTATTATGGCCATGCTCATGTTTGCGGTAGTTCCCATCGGCCCGGATATCAACCTCTTTGGCCATCGGGTGCCCATGGTGATTACCGACTTAAACGTGGGTCTTTTGTACGTGTTCGCGCTTTCTTCCCTGGGCGTATATGGCGTGGCTCTGGGGGGTTGGGCGTCAAACTCCAAATTCGCTTTGTTGGGCGGTATCCGCGGGGCCGCGCAGATGGTCAGTTATGAACTGGCTTTGGGCCTGTCCCTTGTGCCGATTGTGATGCTGACCGGCTCATTCAGCTTGACGGAGATTGTCGAAGCTCAAACCGGCCGACCCTATATTTTTCTGCAACCTATATCCTTTGCAATATTTGTCATTAGTGCCATGGCCGAGAGCAAACGCATCCCCTTTGACATGCCTGAAGCCGAAAATGAATTGGGGGCAGGGTTTCACACCGAATACAGCGGCATGCGTTTCGGCCTGTTTTTCTTAGGGGAGTATGTACATATTCAAGTGCTGGGCGCGTTAACGGCCGTTTTCTTTCTTGGCGGCTGGCACGGGCCGCTACTGCCCCCGCTGGTTTGGTTAATACTAAAAATATTTTTAGTGGCGGTTATCATGATCTGGATCCGCGGTACACTGCCAAGACTGAGATACGATCAGCTTATGGCGCTAGGCTGGAAGGTGCTGATTCCTGCCGCCTTGGTCAACATTGTATTGACCGGTGCGGTTATACAACTGATGCGATAAAGAACCCATGACCCAAAAAAACGATCATACCCTAGATTATAAACTGGATCATAAACCGGACCATAAACTGGTTCAGAATAATTTCCATAAGAAATTACGACCGATTCCCAATTCGGGCTGGGACGCCCTTAAAGCACTGATCATAGGGTTTGGCACGACTATCCGTCATCTGGGCCGTAAGCCGATCACCGAACAGTATCCGGAATACAAACGCCCCTTACCGGAGCGTTCCCGGGCACGTATCGTTCTGACCCGCGATCCCGACGGCCAAGAGCGCTGCGTAGCCTGCTACCTTTGCTCGGCTGCTTGCCCTGTGAGTTGTATTTCCATGCAAAGCGCCGAGAACGACGACGGCCGCCGCTATGCCAGCTGGTTTCGTATCAATCTTGGAAGGTGCATTTACTGCGGCCTGTGTGAAGAAGCGTGCCCAACTTCAGCCATTCAACTCACACCGGATTTTGAAAATATTCAGCGAAACATCATTGCCCTCGTATTTGAAAAGAAAGACCTCCTGGTAGACAATTGCGGTAAAGATCCAACCTATAATTTTTACCGCTACGCGGGCGTCGCGACCGACGAAGGCGGCAAGGGTGACCATGAAAATGAAGCTAAACCGGTTAATGTGAAGAGTAATATGCCATGACCCTTTTCGTAATTTTATTCTATATCATTGCCGTGCTGATGATAACGACCACGACTTTAGCCGTGACCCGACGAAACCTGGTGCATACCGTTTTGTACCTGGTACTCTCCTTTTTCGGCAGCGCCATGCTCTTTTATCTTCTGGGTGCGCCGTTTTTAGCAGCCTTGGAAATCATCATCTATGCCGGTGCCATCATGGTGTTGTTTCTTTTTATCATCATGATGATCCGAGTAGATAAGATTGACGGCATGTTTTTTCCCAAGCGCCAGTTGGTACCGGCTATGGCCATCAGCGCTGGCTTTTTGATTGTCTGCGGATTGTTGATTAGCCAAAGCCCGGGCGGTGGCGAAGGGCTTAGTCCAGCCCAAGCTTCCCCTAAAACTTTCGGGCTCTACTTATTCCAGACGCACTGGCTGGCCATTGAGATTGCCTCCCTTTTGCTCCTCATCGCCCTTATTGGAACGTTTATTCTGGGTCGTCAATTAAGAAAGAAACTACCAGACATCAAAAAGGAAACACCATGATCGTTCCATTAACCCATGTGTTGGTGCTCTCTGCGCTTCTATTTGCCTTGGGTCTGTTTTGCACCCTGGCCAGACGCAATCTGATCATGATGTTGCTGGGAATCGAAGTTATGCTAAATGCCACGGCCGTGGCGTTTGTGGGTTCGGCCCTGCACTGGCAGCAGATCGAAGGACAAGTATTGGTCCTGTTTATTCTGGCGGTGGCGGCAACAGAGGTCTCGATCGGCTTGGTTGCGATTGTCTGGGTCTATCGAACGACGAATTCAGTGAATCCGAATTTGAAGATGAATGAATGGGTATAGGGCCACCATACTCACACCACGAATTGACATGAAAGGATCATCCAAAAAATCATGACCGCCGCTCCAAGCCAGCTAAGCCTGTATATAGCGACAACAGCTCTCATCGCACCCTTGTTGGCATTTGGCATAATTTTGCTTACCTGTCGACAGCGCCCGAAAGTATCAGCGTCTCTATCCATCGGTGCTATTGGTCTTTCACTCGTATGTTCGGTTTCTCTTTTGGCCAAACATTGGCAGATGAAAGCGCCGGTTATTTTTGAAACAACCTGGTTGGTTTTAGGAGAGATGCAGGTGCCGCTGGGGATTCTTTTGGATCCGATCAGCCTGTTGATGCTACTCATTGTCGCAACCATCAGTTTTCTCGTACAGTTGTATTCCATGGGCTACATGGCTGGAGATCCCGGCTTCGGCCGTTACTACGGCTGCATGTCCCTGTTTGCCTGGGCCATGCTCACCCTGACCATCTCTAGTTCTTTATTGCAGATGTTTATCTTCTGGGAGTTGGTTGGGTTGGCATCCTATTTTCTCATCGGGTTTTGGTTTGAGAAATTCAGTGCCAGCCAGGCGGGTAAAAAAGCCTTTGTCATGACCCGAATGGGCGATGTCGCTTTTCTAATCGGTTTGATATTGATCTGGCAGCAGATGGGCACCTTGGATATAGAGATACTCTCCGACCCCGATGTTGTGCATACACGTATGTCTACAGGCATGATCACCCTGACCGCTCTGCTTATTTTTGGCGGCATCATCGGAAAAAGTGCCCAGTTCCCCCTTCTCACCTGGCTGCCGGATGCCATGGAAGGCCCCACGCCTGTCAGTGCCCTGCTGCACTCTGCCACCATGGTGGCCGCCGGTGTCTACCTCTTCTCTCGGCTGTTCGGTTTTTTTTCCCTCTCTCCCACAGCCATGACCGTCTGTCTTGTGATTGGCACCATCAGTATGCTGTTGGCTTCCACCATGGCCATGGTGGCGCGGGATATTAAACAGGTTTGGGCTTACTCCACCATCAGTCAATTGGGTTACATGTTGATGGGTTTGGGAGCCGGCAGTTTATTTGGGGGCTTTTTCCACCTCATGACCCATGCCGGGTTTAAAGCCCTGCTTTTTCTTACCGCGGGGGTCTTTATCCACCACTACGATACCAACGATATGTTTTACATCGGCCAAAAAGGCGGGCGAACCCTTAAGACCGCCATGATCTGTTTATTCATCGCCGGCGGCGCGCTATCTGGACTGCCGCCGCTCGCCGGGTTTTTCAGCAAAGAGGTCATTTTAGGCCGCCTGCTCGATCTCAATCACCCAATTTGGTTTATTGCCGGAACAATCGGTGTTTTTTTAACCGCGTATTATACCTTTCGACTTATTTTTATCATACTTTTTCCCAAGGGGGCAGAAGCCACCCCCAACAGCCATCCGCTCCATGACCCCCATGGCCCCCATTCACATGGTTATGGTGGTGCCGAAGCGATGTCGGTTGTTTTGTGGGTGTTGGCTTTGATTACCCTTGCACTCGGGTTCCTGCAAACACCGCTTGAGAATTTTATCGCTCATGCGCTTGGTGCTGAGCGAACCATAGCCGTGGCCCATCATGGCTGGCTTGCGCCGGGGGCCTGTTCGCTGGCCATCGTTGCCATCGGCCTGGCCTGGCTGGAATTCGGCCGTCGGCAGTCGGCACAGGTCGGTTTTGTAGAGCGCCTGCCGGCCCTGGCGACCCTTTTTGCAAACCGCTGGTATATAGATCATCTCTACCGTTATTTTTTGAACAAGTTGGTTGATCGCGGTATCTCCCGCCTATTCGCATGGAATGACCGGCGAATCATTGATGGTGTGGTCGACGGGTTGGGCATCTCGACCATTTCTTTGGGCAGGATCGCGGCGCGATTGCACACCGGAATGATTCAGCACAGGTTGATGGTTATGTTCGCCGTGATCATTATCCTGACACTCTACTTCGTATTAGGGGCGCCATGATAAACGTTCACCCGGCATCCTATCCTTTCTTATCCTCCCTGCTTGCTTGCTGTGGGCTGGGATTATTGTTGATTCTCATTATCCCCGGTAAGCATGTACGCGCCATAAAATGGATTTCGGCCGTTTTCAGCGGCTTGACTCTGGTGATATCCATCTACCTCTATGCGGCTTATGATAAGGTAACCGGTGGTTACCAATTCGCCGAAAAGATTGATTGGATTCCCTCTTTGGGTATCTCCTATTTCAATGCCGTGGACGGCTTCGCCCTCCCCATGCTGCTCTTAACCGGTATCGTGTTTTTCACTGCCGTGGTGACCATGTGGGAGATTACGCTTCGTGTCAAAGAGTTCTTCGCCCTTATTTTTCTGCTTGTAACAGGCGTTTTTGGCCTGTTTATGAGCCTGGATCTCTTCTTTCTGTTTGTCTGGTTCGATGTCTCCTTGTTTCCCATGTATCTGCTTATCGCTATTTGGGGCAGCACTCGAAAAGAATACGCGGCCATGAAGCTGACCCTCTATCTACTAGCCGGCAGTGCATTAATCCTCCCGGCTATCATCTACATCATTATCCACTCGGGCCTTAGTCCGTTGACCTTTAACTTGGTTGCCCTGAAAGAATCCGCCATACTTTCACCATACCAGCAAAAATTATCTTTTCTGATGCTTTTTATCGGCTTCGGCATCCTGGCCGGAGTTTTCCCCTTTCACACCTGGTCACCGGTGGGCCATGTGGCCGCGCCAACGGCGGTTTCCATGATTCATGCCGGTGTGTTGATGAAAATCGGTGCGTTCGGAATTTTACGTGTCGGCATATTTTTATGTCCTGTCGGCTGGCAATACTGGTCCCAGCTCATGGCCATATTGGCCACCTGCGGGATCGTTTACGGTGCCTTTGTCGGATTGCGTCAAACCGATTTGAAATATGTGATTGGCTACTCCAGTGTATCCCACATGGGAATTGTGGGACTGGGCCTATCCACCATGACTATCGATGGGTTAAATGGAGCCGTCTTTCAAATGTTCGCCCACGGCATCATGACCGCGTTATTTTTTTCTTCGGTAGGCCACATCTACGACAAGACCCACACCAAGGACATTGCCGAACTTGGCGGCTTGAGCAGTACCATGCCAAGAGCGGCCACTTTCTTCATTATCGCAGCGTTAACCGGCATCGGTGTGCCCTGCCTGGCAAGTTTCTGGGGTGAGTTGGCGGTTTTCCTCGCTGCCGTCAAGATCTATCCCGTACGCGGTGTGCTGGCCATCGGCGCCTTGGTTGTTGGTGCGCTCTTCATGCTGCGGGTCGTCCAGAAGACCTGCTACGGACCACCGTTGAAAAAATATGCCGGTTTAGCAGACATTAAACTGGGCCTCATGTTGCCCCGCGTTATTTTGGTGGGTGTCATTGTATTGTTTGGTTTAGCTCCCGGATTGTTGTTTGATATGATCAACTCTGCAACCGTTGTCCTGATGAAATGATATTTAATATTCATAGCTACAAGCAAATTCAGGTGTTTAAAAATGATTAATTTGCCATCACCCAATTTAAACAACTTTTTAGTGCTCGTTGACTGTAGCCATGTCAGCCAAGTAATCAGGATATCTAAATGAACGATTTGGCCCTATTTGTTCCTGAACTATCACTCCTTGTGACCATTGCATTGTTTTTAGTCATATCTTGCCTGCCTAATGATCCGCGTCGTAATTTTTTTACGGCCATTGGTATGGCAGTCGTTGTTGTTTTAGCAACGATCATTTCTTCCCGTTTGAGTGGCAACCTTTTTAGCGGTATGTACCGCATCGATCTATTCTCTCAAGTGGTTAAAGTTTTTCTGTCTTTCGGGTTTTTACTAGTTGTCCTTTTGTGCAAGGAACTAACGGCCGTTGATGGCAGGCATCATGGAGAGGTTTATCTCTTGCTCACGGTCAGTACCCTGGCCATGATGCTGATGGTGTCGGGGATGCACCTACTGGCCATTTTTCTGGCCCTGGAGCTGTCTAGCTACTCCCTGTATATCCTTGTCTTTCTGCGCAAAGAGGCTCGTCTCGGCATGGTTACCGGTCTTCGCTTTTTTCTGACGGGCGCCAGTATTTCTGCGGTCATGCTGTTCGGTATGGTTTTGATCTATAGTTCAGTAGGCACATTATCCATCGAGATACTAACGAGCAAACTTCCTGAAATGATGAATCGGCCAACCGTATCCGCGGGAATTCTTTTGATCATGGCCGGATTTTTTTTCAAACTGGCCCTTTTCCCTTTTCACATATGGGCACCGGATACTTATGAGGGGGCTCCCAATCAGGTTGCCGCATTCATCGCCACGGTCTCCAAGCTGGCCGCTGTAGCCGTGTTACTGCGCATCATCGCCATCAGCCAGGGTAACGGAGATCTACTGGCTAAAAGCCTTATCGCCCTGGCCATCGCCTCGATGACCATTGGGAACCTGGCTGCGATGGCTCAAAAAGATTTCAAGCGATTGATGGCCTATTCTAGTATCGCCCATGCAGGATATATCATGATCGGCATCCTTTGCATGACACCGGAAGGCTACAAAGCCGTGCTGTTCTACGCGATCGCCGTCCTGATCATGAAAATTACCTGCTTTACGGTCATGATCAAAGTCGCCGGCAATGGCCGAAACCTGCAAATTTCGGAACTGGCCGGGCTGCACCACCGGGCCCCCGTGCTGGCCCTGGCCTTGATGCTTTCTCTATTTGGCCTGGCCGGAATACCCCCTACTATCGGTTTTACCGGTAAATTTCTGGTATTCACAGCCGCCATCAAAAGCGGCTATCTCGTGTTGGTCATTATCGCCATGATCAATGTGGTCATTTCACTTTACTACTATCTCCTGGTCCTCAAAGCGGCCTACTTAGACAAACCACAACACACCCTGCCGGATCTTCATATCAGCCCTGCCACCAATATCCTCGCCTTGGGATTGATCGCCGTTATTATGGCTGTCGGTTTTTATCCCAATATATTGCTGACGCTTGTCCAGGCAGCTACTATTGCATTGTTACAATAATTATAAACGCTAACGTTGGCGCCTATTGGCTATTGAAAAAAAACCCATTCCAGCAATTAATGCAAAGATCGAGAGCAGTCCCCACAACAACAGTCCCTGGGAGCGGAACTGCTCAAATAGAAGGGATCCGACAAAAGGTCCAAAGGCCCAACCCAACCCCTCCACCAAACTGTGAAGTCCCATGAACCGGCCGACCATATTTGTCGGTGCAAGACTGCTGATGGCCGAGAGAATCGCCGTGAGTGAGAGGATTTCGCCCAGGGTCATCACAACCATGGCCAGCGCCAGGTGGCCCCAAGTCGTCCCGATACCAAATCCAATAAAGGCCACGACATATAACAATGCGCCGCTGCCGATACGAAGAAAGAGGTTATACGATTTAAGCCGCGTATTGATCGGCAATAGCAACAAAATGATCATTGCGCCATTGATGGTGTACAACAACCCAAGGGACGTTTTGGTAATGCCCACCACATCTGTGGCGTATACAGACAAGGTCGTAGCAAACTGCGAAACGGAAAAAAAAAGGCAGAGCGTGAGCAACGTCACCATCAGCATCCTGGTATCTTTGAACAACACCTTGGTCAACATGCCGGTACCGATATCCAGTAATTCTGCTTTCTTGGATCCAAATGGTAGTCGCGGACAATAAAAAAACGCAATGGCGGTCGTAACCAGACACAAAGTTGCCGTGATGGAAAACATCAGCGAATAGGGGGTTCGTGAAAGAAATGCACCAAGGGCCGGCCCGATCATCCAGCCGATATTGGATCCCACATGGATCCGGTTAAACGCCGCCAGTCTCTCGTCGTCGGGTAATAGATCCGTAATATAAGCATTTGAAGCGCACTGGAAGAACTTTCCTAAAAGAGTGGCCAGAAATATTCCCAACACAAATCCCCAAAATGGCCCCCTGATCGCCGCCATCCACGCTAAAAAAAAGAAGGCCCCGCATCTACCCAGGGGGCCCATAATCATCAAGCTTCTACGACCAATCCGATCAGCCAGCCACCCGGAGACCGGAGACCCGATAATCGTGGCGAGCCCCATAATTGGAAAAATCAATCCGACAGAGGACATGGGGATACCCCGGACCGTGTGCAGATAAATAGGCAAAAACGGATATACGATGGAATAGGCCAGAACATTGATACCCCAGGCAACGGCAATAAACAGGGTTCTCCGCTGTCGAAGTGTAGCCTTCCCATTATCTGCTTGAACTTTATACGCCCGTTCGGTCAACATATTCTCCGATAGAATTCTTCATGTCACTCATTACTCGTGGACAAATCCGTCCAGTGTGAAAAGTGTTAAATAAACAGGGATATACACCCTCTATATTTTTTTTGTTAGCAAAAAAAACCAAAAGTTTTCAAGGGGAATTAATCGTTTGTTTCTCACATTGGAAAATCCTGTTTTTTTAACTACCGGCACATCCTCGTCGGTTCAGGTAAGGCGCCATAAACTTTGGTGGGCGATAATTTCATTGTATACATGTTCCCATTTAAACGGGATAATGGTCTCGGAAAGTAATATCGACGAGGTCGGCCTATGGGGAGGGCGTTGTGCTGGCTTGGGTACTATTTTTACGCTATCTAACCGGTGCCGGGCTGATATGAAGAAAATAAATCGCCAAATTCAATAGCGCCTACATTATTTTTTTTGAATCAAATCAAGGTTTTTCGCTATTTCTCCGGCATATTCGGCCATCAAGTAACGTGTTCGGCCGATCCACTCATCCCGGGTGGTTAGAACGAAAAGAAAAAATGTATCACCCGGAAGCTGGCGAATGATGAAATAACAATCATCCGTCGTGATGAGGATGTCTTCCGGTCGCCGATTCCAGCCGAGTAATCTCAACGCTTCTTGATTCGATTGTACCACGCGCGCAAGATAAGCGGACGCGGACGCGGAGTTGATATCCGTTTTATTGCTAACTTGCTCTATCTGCAGACCGTCTTCAATGGATACAATAGCTGAAGCAATCAGCCCATCCATTTCATGGGTCATTTTTTCAAGCACTTTTTTTAATTCGTTTGACAAGAGTACCCTCTAATATTTATCTGTTATTGCTGCGGAATCCATGAATCATGATATCCATGAACCCCGATATCCATGAACCCAAGGTTGGTTTTGACCGCTGGCGGCTACGGCACTCACGGGCGAGCCTTTCAACGTATATCGTAAACGCATGTATCGGGAGAGACATGCAAAACAATGTTATCCCGAATGAAGAAATCAGATGATATCGGTGATCTCCTGTCCGAGAACTTCCGCAGCGATTTCCAGAAGTTTTTTTCTTAATTCAGGTGTATCTTTGGCTTTGGCGACTTTATTTTTGGATAACCCGGTTCGTGAGGCAAATTCCATGCGGGCATTAAAGCCACCTTTCTGCGCGACGATATCAAATATTTTTTCCAGATCTTTACCCATCTAATACCACCCTTCAGCCTGTGATCGCTTCTTCAAAGGCATCGATGATTTTTGGAATAACAATATTTAATAGAAGGCCCATTTGCGTTTTATTCGAATTCACCAACATTCCCCAACGATAAGACCCCATGGGGATAACCACAACCATATTACCATCCACCAGATCAACAATATAATACTTACCCAAAGGCGGGAACCCACTGCCCTCCAATGAGTCGTTAATAAAGTCGGTCAACTTATTAAACAGCGCTGATGCTTTGGGTTGTGGATTAAAACCCGCCACGGATTGTCCGTCGACGGCACCGAAGATATCCGTTGCGAGCAAGCCGTCTCCAAGATCCTTTTTAAGGATATCAACTGTTTCATTTAATTTTTGTACATCCATGATTATCTCCTGTATGGGTTTTGCATTACCTTTATTTTCCTCAGGGTTATTTTTCCCGCTGTTTGCTTCCTTATCTGTCTGGAGTTGCAATAAATTATCAACACCCCCGGTTGCGTCATCTTCGCTCTGGACAAAAAAAATAAGGGCAGCCAGGCTTTTCTCGATCTTTTTGGGCATATTTTCATCCGGCAACTCTTGAATCCGTATTTCGACGCGATCCCATTTGAGTATCTTGATGGCAGCGTCGGTATCAGACAGAGCGCCGCATGTTGCATCAAAAAGCATCCCCTCATTAATGTAAAGCAAGCCTATTTCGTCACTTTGGTCGCAACGTACCTCAAGCAGGCACGTGTCTCCACCGACCTCAATCAATTGAAGGAAATTGGAAAGGCTGACCCCCTTTAGAAGGCCATGGACGTCATTGGATGGATTGGGAACGTTCATCAAGGTCGTAATAATCCACTTTCAACGGGTGAAAGTAATATTCGCGCAATGGCGACAAACGCTGGCCTAGGAAAAATTAAAAAAATAAGAAAATGTTGCGTTGACAAAAGCCGTATTATTCGTGATTAAAGTACATTACTGCCGTTCAAATACTGAGTGCAAGTTAAATTGTCAAGTCAATCATATAAAATTACACGGTAATTCTGTTTCTATTTCACGTATATCTTACCTGATTTTGAAGGTCTTATATTAAGTCAAAGTCAGCCAGGTATCTCAAATCTTATTACTTCTTGTACAGTTGCCCTATGCACCCATATAGTTAAAGCAAATTATATGCCACCTCTAATAGCGCTTCGAAAAAGACAATAATACATTGTAAATATTAAATTTTCATAATGGTTACTGAAGATGATCTTCTGGATTGAGATTTTATGGCTCGGTATTAGGACAACTTACCACGTAATCCCAATGACATGGATTGCGATACGATGTTTAAAAGACGGCCTCAATCGGTCTCACGGCTACCGACCCCCTATTTTCGGTACGCTTGGAAACGAATATCGTACTTTTTGGACTTATAAGAAAATTTTCTCATGGTTGTTTTAAGCAAGGTGGCCGCCTGGCTGACATTGCCGCGCGTATTTTTAAGGGCATCGATGATCATGTCTCTTTCCAGATGTTCAACCGCCCCGTCCAGGGATAGCGAAGGCAACGTATTCGAAGCCGTGCCGGTTTGAAGCGTGGGTGGCAAGTGATACCCGTGAATGACCCCATCGATACAGAGCAGGGTCGCCCGCTCAATACAGTTTTCCAGCTCCCGCACGTTTCCCGGCCAGTGATAGTCGATGAGCATATTGATGGCCGGTGTCGAAAAACGCCGAATGGTTTTGCCATTTTCCCTGGCATATTTTTCAAGAAAATGGTCAGCCAAGAGCAAAATATCGGTTTTGCGCTCCCGCAGGGGCGGAATAAAAATGGGAAACACATTCAACCGATAGTAAAGATCTTCTCTGAATGTTCCGGCTTCCACGGCTTCTTCCAGATTTTTATTGGTGGCCGCCAGAACCCGTACATCACTGCGTATGGTTTTATCCCCGCCCACACGCTCGAACTCCTTGGCCTGAATTACCCGCAACAAGGTTGCCTGTATATCTGCACCGATGGAACCGATTTCATCTAGAAAAATCGTCCCTTTATGGGCCAGTTCAAATTTACCGATTTTTTGCCGGATAGCGCCGGTAAAAGCCCCCTTTTCATGACCAAACAATTCGCTTTCAATGAGGCTGGCCGGCAGGGCGGCACAGTTGACCTTGACAAAGGGGTTGTGGGCGCGCTGGCTGTTATAGTGAAGGGAGTTGGCCACCAGTTCCTTGCCTGTACCGCTCTCGCCTCGTATGAGGACGTTCGTATTGCTTTGGCACACCTGCGAGATCATCTGATACACTTCCCGCATCTTGTTGCTGTTGCCAACGATATTCTGAATGCGATACTTATTCTCCAACTCGGTCTGAAGGCGTCGATTCTCCTGTCGCAGTCGCTTACTCTCAAGCCGAATCGTTTCCAGGTTGACAACATGCATGGCAATCATCACGGCAACAATGGAGAGCATGCGCCTTCCGGTTTCAAGCGAATAGGATGGATCATAGGCCCGATCCACGCTCAAAGCGCCAATCACTGTATTGCCTCTTTTGACCGGTACACAGATAAAAGACGCCTCCGAATCGGAGTTATTCGGACGAGATGCTGTTCGATCAAGAAAAAGCGGTTCTTCACTGATCTTGGGGATAGTGACCGCTTTTCCGGTGGCAATAACGCCGCCCGTGATTCCCTCGCCAATTTTGTAACGCCCCCGGCGCATGGCGTTTTCACTCAGGCCGTGCGCCACCTCGATAACAATTTCATCCTTTACAGGATCCCTCAAGCAGACCGTCCCGCGTTCCATTTCCAGGGAAGCCGAGAGAATCTCGAGTACCTTGTACAAAGAGCTTTTTAAATCTAAATCTTCGCCGAGCACCTTGCTTATCTTGTATAAAAACATCACTTCGGGGATACGATTCATTGAACGCCTGTTTTAACCTCAGGTTGATTTGGGTAAAATTTGGGTGATACCCTGCTTTTTTAGATCGAAATAATTCCTCTGGCTTTGCCGGGCCAAAAATGATAGCTTTTGGTTATTATGATAATACATAATTGTCATAAACCGCAAGATGACTTTTCCATTAGAATCGCACATCCGAGAACGATAGATTTGATTTATTTACTTAAAATTCCGAGCCGCCCAAATGTAGATTTCATTGTGATTGAATCAAATGGGTTGCTGCATGGCATCCATAGATAAGGTAGTTGCAACATGAATCAATAATCGGTTAAACCCAAAGCGCTAAATTCGATTATCCCTCTTTCACCCGATTGAAGGAAAACAGACTTGCTGATACGCACTTCTTTAGCATCATCCGGCCTGGGACGTTCCGTTTTAATCTCTCTCATCTGCTTGTTGGTGACATTTTTTCAATCACTGACCGCCCTTGCATCCGACAAGATCGTTTTACAACTACCAAGGAAGCATCCGTTCCAATTTGCGGGTTACTACGCTGCCCTGGACAAAGGATTTTATCGGCTAGCCGGTTTGGATGTCGAAATCATTGAGGGTCGGGTAGATGCGGTCAGCGCCTATGCCACCACCGAACCGTGGCAGCTTAAACAGCTGCGGATGGAAACCACAATCATTTCGCCCCAAACCTATGGCGTCGATTTTTACAGCGACGCCCTCTTTATATCCACCCAGCTTACATCAACCCAGTCTACATCTACCCAGTTTACATCTACCCAGTTTACATCTACTCAGGAGGTCGAAAAGCACCCGACTCGCGTAAAACGGATAGCAGGCGCCTCCCTTCGAGGGTGGGAATATGACCTCTCCCATACCGGGGTGATGATCGATCCTGATTTTTCCTTTGACGGCATCTTTTACGAACCGGAAGCCACTACGAAATTTCCTTGGCTAAAAACCGCCTGGGGTGCCGGCCTTACGGTTGTCGTAGCTGTGTTTATCGGGGCATTCATCATTTTAAAATTCAAACGAAAGCTAACAACCGAGAAAGCTCAACGACATCGAATGGTAGCGGACCATAAAAACAATGAGGAGAGGCTGCGAAACATTATTGAGCACAGCAGCGATCTTTTTTATTCGCATACGACAACGCATCATTTTACCTATCTCAGTCCCCAATGCCGTGCGTTTTTTGATTGCGAACCGGAAGAGGCGATGACTAAATGGACCGAGTTTATCACGGATAACCCGATTAATAAAAAAGGGCATGAAGCGACAGAGGAGGCTATCCGGACCGGCAAGCGTCAGCCGCCCTACGAGCTGGAGCTGAAGAGTAAAAAGGGCCGAATATTCCGGGTAGAAGTCCATGAGTCCCCCGTTTTGAAAAATGGAAAAACAGAGGAAATTGTCGGCATTGCGACTGACATTACCGAACGCCATCATACCGAAAAAGCTCTACAGGAAAGCGAGGAGAAATATCGCCGGATTTTTCAACATTCGGTGGCCGGTTTTTTTCAAAGTACGCCCGAAGGCCGTTTTACGACTGTAAACCCCGCTTTTGCAAGAATGTTAGGTTATCAATCTCCCCAACAGCTTGTATCTGAAATCAGCGATATCTCATCACAGTATTATGCCAATCCGGAAGATCGTCGCCGATATCAACAAACCCTCAAAAAACAGGGATCCGTAGAAAATTTCGAACTTGAAGTGCAGTGTAAAGACGGTTCACGCAAATGGGTTTCCAATAGTACCCGTGCTTATTTCGATGGTGAGGGGAAACCGACCCATTACGAAGGCATCGTTTTTGACGTCACACAGCAAAAAATCGCTGAAACATTGTTGCAGGAAAGCGAAGCCCACTTCAGATTTCTGACGGATAATATGGCGGATATCGTCTGGACCACCGATCTGGATTTTCGCACCACCTATATGAGTCCGTCCGCCGTGAAAATGTTGGGTTTTTCTGAGGAGGAACGTAAAAGCCAGTCTCTCGCCGATATGATGACCCCCGAATCCGCGGAAAGGTCGCTCACACTTCTTGCCACTGAATTTGAAAAGGAACAAAAAGAACCGCAATTGGATCAGACATTTACCATTGAAACGGAAAGTTACAAGAAAGATGGCAGCACGTTCTGGTTAGAGAACAAGGTAAAATGGATGAGGGACGCCGACGGGACCATTATGGGGATTCACGGCGTGTCCCGTGATATTTCCGAGCGCAGACAGTCCCTATCCGCACTAAGGGAAAGCGAAGAACGCTATCGTGGGGTTGTGGAGGATATGCCGGGTTTAATTTGCTGCTTTTTACCCAGCGGCGAGATCACGTTTGTGAATAAAAACTATTGTGAATATTTTACCAAATCGTCGCAGGAATTAGTCGGTTCTAATATTCAATCTTTCATTCATGACTCCGCCAGGGAGTCCATGATGACCAATATCAGAGCGCTGACGATTGATTCACCGATACAATCGCATGAACATCAGGTCATCTCTGGTAACGGAGATATCACCTGGCAACGGTGGACCAACCGTGCGCTATTCGATTCCCAGGGAAAAGCCGTATCCTACCAGGCGATTGGTGAAGACATCACCGTTCAAAAACGAATAGCAATGATTCAAAAAGCCCAGTACAATATTGCCAACGCGATGGTTACGACGGTGAACCTGGAAGAGAGTTTTACCATCATTAAAGAGGAGTTGGCCGAACTAATCGACGTTAATCAATTATTTCTTTTTTTATATGATCAAAAGAGTGGCCTGGAACGCCCCCTGTATAGTAAGGACGAAAATGATACCACTTCTGGCTCCTGGAAACTCGCTAAATTTCTGAGCAAACGGGTAAAGCGGGAAAACAAACCCTTTCTACTATCTAGTGAGAAAATTAAAGAACTGGCACAAAAAGACAAGATTGATATTACCGATAAAATTTCTGAAGTTTGGCTAGGGCTCCCGCTCTTTTCCGGCGAGAAATTTATTGGGACCCTGATCCTTCAAAACGATGATCACTCCGGGTGTCCATGGTGAAACGACGGTTAAAATGATGGAACAGATCTCCCGTGATCTGGGTAACTATATCGACCGTAAATTACTTGAAAAAGATCGCGAGCAAATGATCGCCGCTATTGAGCAAACCGGTGAAGATGTGATCATTACCGACGTTGAAGGAACGATTGAATACGTCAACCCGGTCTTCGAACAGCATAACCGGTTATTCCAGCAGCGAAGCCATCGGGCAGACCCCACGCATTCTTAAAAGCGGCAAACATGATGATCTTTTTTATCTGAATTTATGGGAAACGATTTCCAGTGGGAAAACCTGGCGGGGAATAATCATCAACCGTACCAAAGAGGGACAACTGATAACCGAAGATGCCACGATATCGCCCGTGTTCGATACGGCCGGAAAAATTATTAATTATGTGGCTGTTAAAAGAGACATCACCCGACAAATTCGTATCCGCAAAGAAAAAAAACAATTACAGGAGCAGTTGCAGCAGGCTCAGAAGGTTGAAGCCATTGGACGCTTGGCCGGAGGAGTCGCCCACGATTTTAATAACATGCTGAGCATTATTCTCGGCTATGGTGAAAGTCTATTGGACCAGCTCCACACCGGCGATCCCATGCGCGAAGATGTCAAAGAAATCATGGAGGCCGGGCGCCGCTCGGCGGCGTTGACGCGTCAATTGCTGGCCTTCAGCCGCAAGCAGACCCTTCAACCTACCGTGTTGGACCTCAATGACATCATTTCAAATCTTGAAAAGATGCTGGGCCGCCTAATCGGTGAGGATATTGAGTTGAACCTCTTACTCGCCGAGAATCTTGGGCTTGTCATGGCCGACCCCGGCCAGATCGAACAGGTTATCATGAATATCTCAGTCAATGCCCGGGATGCAATGCCTATGGGCGGCAAACTATTAATCGAAAGCACCAATATCGAGCTGGACCGAATATATGCAGATGATCACCCGAGTGTCATTCCGGGGAGATATGCCATGGTTGCCATCACGGACACCGGTTTCGGCATGGATAACGATACACTATTAAAGGTATTCGAACCATTTTTTACCACTAAGGGAAAAAATCAGGGGACCGGCCTGGGGCTTTCCACCGTGTACGGTATTGTCAAACAATCCGGGGGAAATATCTGGGTCTACTCCGAGCGCGGCCATGGCACGACTTTTAAGGTCTACTTGCCCATTATCGATGCCGAAAAGACAATTGAAAAAAAGAGCCCCGAAAGGGATAATATCCAGGGTCACGGTGAACTAATCATCGTTGTGGAAGATGAGAAATCCGTGCGGAGGCTAATGATCAAAGTGCTTACAAAACTTGACTACCAAGTGAAGATTGCCGCTAATGGTGGGGAGGCCCTGCTTTTGATTGAAGAGTATGGCCTGGAACCGGACCTGGTGATTACCGATGTGATTATGCCGGGAGTGGGGGGTGCGGCCCTGATAAAACGCCTGAAAAAAACCCGCCCTGAGCTCAAGGTACTCTACATGTCCGGCTACACGGACAGCGCCATTGTTCACCACGGCATACTCGACTCCGATACGCCCTTTATTCAAAAACCGTTTACCGTCCGGGAACTTATCGCTAAAGTACAGGAGGTCTTGCATCGATAATAGCCATCGCCTGCTCGTCGTAGACAAACAAAAAGACGCTCGCCGGTTGCTGATGGCCACATTGACATCGGAAGGGTATTTATGCCGATCGACAACCAGCGCCGCCCGTGCCCGATCTTTTCTCGACAGTACCGCTTATGACTTGCTGCTTTTCGGTTTGTCCCAACCCGACATCGCCGATCTTGATAGATGCCGAAACCTTCAATCGGATTATCCGGATATGGGCGTCGTCATCGTATCGGCAATTAACAGCCTCAAATTCGCCAGGCAAATAGCCGCGTTAAATTTTTACGGACATATTTTAAAACCTGTGATCCGTCGCCAGGCAATCATTGCCGTCGCGTACGCATTGCAAAGACGGCACCTCGAACAGGCCGTTACGTCTCATCGTGAAATGGTTACACAACTAAAGGCCGACCACCAGGAAATGGAAACAGGGTACCAGGCCTTGGATAACGCCCTGAATGTGTTGCTAAAAAAGCGTGATCAAGATAAACTGGACATGGGTGATCAGGTTTTAAACAATATCCGAAAAGTGATCATGCCAAATTTGGAAAGATTACAAAAATTTCGCCTGTCGCCCAGACATCAACGCATGTTAGGCCTGATACAAGTAAACCTTGAAGAGATCGCCTCACCCTTTGTTAAAACGCTTTCATCCGCTTTTCATGCCCTGACTCCCAATGAGATTCAGGTGGCCGATCTGATCAAACAGGGCAAATCCACCAAAGAAATAGCCGCCATCATGAATCTTTCAACCAATACCATCATGACCCACCGATACCATATTCGTACCAAACTCGGCCTGAAAAACAAGAAAACACATCTCAACACTTTTCTGAACACGCTCCAATAACAGTGAATTTTTATCACTGATTCATAACTGTTTTTTCATCCTCTTCTTTTTCGCTATCCGGCCGATATCTTTATTACGGGCAGATAGAAAATGGATGACCGTTTTCACCCGGGCGACTAAAGAGGATGATATGGAAAGAATCTTGATTGTGGATGACGAAACCCACGTCAGACAATTGCTAAAAAAATATCTCAACAGCTGCGGCTACAAATGTGAACTGGCGGCCAACGCCGCCGAAGCTCGCAAACAGCTGGATGAGAAAACCTTCGATCTGGTCATCACCGATATCTATATGGCCGGCGAGTCGGGGGTGGAGCTGGCAAAATATATTAAAACGGTGTTTATTGATACGGCGATTATCATTGTATCCTCCATGGACGACCCCGATAAAATCAAAAAGGTGTTGGATATTGGTGTTTACGGGTACATCGTTAAACCTATCGAACGAAACCATGTTTTCATCAATGTTGAAAACGCCTTAAAACGCCTGAGGCTTGAAAAATCCGAAAGAAAATATCGGGACAATCTGGAAAAGATGATCGAGGAGCGAACCGCCCAGGCTGCAGAAAACGAACGCCGTTTTCGAGATCTGGTCGAAGGGTCGATCCAGGGGATTGTTGTCCATCAAGGCACAAAGGCCGTTTTTGTCAACAAAGCATTTCTTAAAATTTTCGGATATACGGAAAAAGAGTTGATGCAGTTGGATGAGCTGCACCAAATCGCAGCACCCGAAGAACAAGACCGCCTGTATGACTACCAACTGGCCCGCCTGGCTGGAAAAAAAGTGCCTTCCCAGTATGAGTTTAGGGGGCTTCGCAAAGACGGCACCAAAATCTGGGTCGACAATCGGGTTCGTGTCGTTGAATGGAATGGTAAACAGGCCATTCAGATTACCGTGACGGACATTACCCAGCGCAAACAAAGTGAAGCCTTTCTCAAGAAGAGCGAATTAAACTTGAAAACCATTCTGGCTTCAGTCCTTACCGGTGTATTGGTGATCGACGCAGAAACCCATCTTATCATCGATGCCAATCCATATGCCGTTGATTTAATCGGTTATCCAAAGAATCAGATTGTGGGGAAACAATGCTTCAATTTTTCTGCCTCTGCCGAGAATGGCAGATGTCCGGTGATAACCCTTCAAAAAGATATTGATCACGCGGAACGAAAACTTCGTTTAGCAAACGGTGAGGTTATACCGATTCTCAAAACAGTGAAGCGGGCTGTGATCAATGATCGTCCCGTCTTGATTGAAACCTTTATCGATTTGAGAGAGCGTAAAAAAGCGGAAGAGGAACAAAAGGAGCAGCTCCATTTCCTATCCGAACTGATGGATAATATCCCCTTCCCGCTCTACTTTAAAGAAGAAAATGGGGTGTACCGTCTCTGGAACAACGCCTATTCGAAATTCAAAGGGTTAACCGCAGAGGAAGTGATCGGGAAAACCGCCTTTGAAATATATCCCCGGGATACAGCCGAAGAGATCGAAAAGCAGGACCTCGCACTCATTAAAGAGCCTAATAAAATTCAAAGTTATACGATCCAGCTGCCTGACCATGAGGAAAATATACGAGACATAGAGGTAACCAAGTCCGTATATTTCAAACGCGACGGCACCATCGGTGGGTTGATCGGAATAGTGATTGACATAACCGATAGGAAAAAAATGGAAGCACAACTCCACCAGGCTCAAAAACTTGAATCTATCGGGCAATTGGCCGCCGGAATCGCCCATGAAATCAATACACCGACACAATACGTGGGAGATAACACCCGTTTTTTAGAAGATGCGTTCGGGGATATGAAATCCGTTCTAAAAAGCTATGCAAAATTGCTTGATACTGTGAGGACAAACAACGAATTTCAACCCCTGGTTAAAGAGCTGGAGCAGGTCTTGGAAGATGCGGACCTGGAATATTTGGAAGAAGAGATCCCTGTGGCGATAGAACAGAGCCTCGAAGGGGTGGAGCGGGTCTCCAAAATCGTCCGCTCAATGAAAGAGTTCTCTCATCCGGGATCGGACGAAAAAACACCGATCAACCTTAACAAGGCCATTGAAAGTACCATCACCGTCGCACGAAATGAATGGAAATATGTAGCAGATATCAAAACCGACTTTGACGATTCCATCGGGCCGGTCTCATGCTACCCCGGAGAATTAAACCAGGTATTTTTAAATATAATTGTCAATGCCGCGCACGCCATGGAAAAAAGGGTAAACGGCCACACGGAAAAAGGCACCATCAACATCAATACCCGTGCAAATGGCAACGCTGTCAAGATAGAAATCCGCGACAATGGGGCCGGCATCCCTGCGAACATCAAGCATCGAATCTTCGATCCCTTTTTTACGACCAAAGAGGTCGGAAAAGGAACGGGGCAGGGGTTGTCTATCGCCCACACGGTAATCACGGAAAACCACATGGGGACCATCACGTGTGAGTCTGAAGAGGGTTGTGGAACGACCTTCACCATTCAATTGCCACTAAACGGTTCACCTTCAACTGAGGTACCAGCATGACTAAAAAATTTATCTTCGTCGACGATGATGCCAAAGTGCTCAAAGGGCTGCAACGCATGCTTCGTAAGTACCGCAAAGAGTGGGATATGACCTTTGCCCTGAGCGGCGCCGAAACACTAAAGATCATGGAAACCGAAACCTTTGATGTGATCGTGTCGGATATGCGCATGCCGGAAATGAATGGAGACGAATTGCTCAACGAAGTTAAAAAGTGCTCTCCCCAGACCGTTCGGATCATACTTTCAGGCCATGCTGAGGCCGAGATGATCATGAAAACCGTTAAAGCGGCCCATCAGTTTTTAGCCAAACCATGCGATCCGGAACTGCTGAAATACACCGTATCCCGTGTCAGTGCCTTAAGAGGGTTACTGGCAGACGAACGCTTACTGAATGTGGCCTCCCAGGTGGAATCGCTGCCCTCGCTGCCCTCGATATATACCCGGGTCATGGAAGTTCTCCGGCAACCGGATTACTCTATTCGAGAGGTTGGAGAGATTATTTCCGAAGATCTGGGCATGACGTCCAAAATCCTTCAACTGGTGAATTCGGCTTTTTTCGGCATTCCGCGCCGATTCTCAGACGTTACCGAAGCTGTGGTTTTTCTCGGGTATGATACCATTCACGCGCTCGTTCTCACCTTCGGTATTTTTTCCCAATTCTCTTCCAAAAAAATCGCCGGGCTCGATATTGAAAAACTTTCCGCCCATGGGCTGATGACGGCATCCGTCGCCAAGTCTATTGCCAAAGCGGAAACCAAGGAGAAAGAGATTATCGATGACACCTTCATGGCCGGTCTCCTGCACGATGTGGGAAAATTGATCCTGGCCTCTGGTCTTACGGAAACATACCGGGAAGTCGACAAACGCCTAAAACAGGAAAAAATAACCCGGCACGCAGCGGAAATGGACGTCTTTGGAATAACCCATGCTGAAATCGGGGCTTACCTCCTGGGCATATGGGGGTTATCCGACCACATCATCGAATCCATCGCCTGGCACCATGATCCGGAAAGCAGCCCGGTAAAAGGCTTTTCACCCTTGGCTGCCGTTCATGCGGCCAATGTAATGGTTAATCGACATTCGGTAGTGGAACCTCTTGATCAGGTTGATTTAAGCAAAGACGACGCGGGCCTTGATACCGATTTTCTGGACCGCATTAATTGCAGCAACCGAATCGGTACCTGGCAGGATCTGGCCGTCGAAGTACTGAGGAAAGCAGAAGCCAATGAATAAACACATTCTAATCGTAGATGACGATCGCAACCTGCTATCATCGCTGAAACGACAATTAAGAAAAAAATACCGGGTTAAGACCGCCATGGGCCCGGAAAGCGGGTTGGAAGCCATTGAAACCGAAGACCCTTTCGCCGTTATCCTTTCCGATCTTCAAATGCCCGGAATGGACGGCATTCAGTTCTTGTCAAAAGCCAAGGAACGGGTTCCCGACAGCGTGCGGGTGATGCTGACAGGCAATGCCGATTTGCAAAAGGCGATCCAAGCCGTAAACGAAGGCCATATTTACCGGTTTCTCACCAAGCCCTGCCCCATCGATATCCTTTCAAACACCATTGATCAGGCCATCGAGCATCACCGTCTGGTAAGCGCGGAAAAAGAGCTGCTGGAAAAAACCTTGCAGGGAAGCATCAAGGTGCTGACGGAGCTGCTTTCACTGCTCAACCCCGATATATTTGGAAAAGCCTCGCGCATCAAACGGTACGCGGGAGATTTGGCCGAACAACTTGAACTGCCCGATATCTGGAAAGTTGAAACCGCGGCCATGCTTTCTCAGATCGGGTGTATCGCCATGCCCGACGAGATCATCGAAAAAATTCAGGGCGGCCAAGCCCTTGATGAAAAAGAGGCCCTTCACTTTCGATCGCATCCCGGAATTGCCGCCGACCTGATCTCCCATATCCCCCGTTTGGAAGAAATTGCCGAAATCGTGGCTTGTCAAAATAATCTCTTCGATGGTTCGGGACAACCGGCCAATCATCTCAAAGAAACCGATATCCCCATCGGTGCGCGGATTCTGAAAGTAGTGCTGGATTTTGACCTGCTTGAATCCAACGGGATGGATAAAAAAAGTATTTTAAAGGCCCTTAACCAGCGCAGCAACCGTTATGACCCCCAAATTTTAGAAGCCCTGGCCAACATCTTCGGTGCTGATTCAGGGCAAACGGTCAAGGCGGTAACCCTCAACGAATTAAAAGCAGGCATGATTCTTCAGGACGACCTGGAGACTGAAACCAACAAATTACTGATCTCCCGTGGGCAGGAAATCACTCCGATCATGATCCAACGCTTAAAAAACTATGCCGACAATGTCGGCCTGAAAGAACCTTTTCGCGTCTTAAACCTTGAAAAGTAAAATGGCTTATCAATCCTCAAAACTTAGGCTCAGGGCGCGCGCAAAAAATAATTTCACATTTTATGCGCCGATGCATCCCGTCTGGCGACGTTGCGAAAGCTCGGAATATCTCGATATTCCTTCACTTTCACGCCTTGCCAGGCGGGCGCCTCAACACCTAAAACTGTGAACTTATTTTTACACGAACCCTAAGGAGAAAAAATGAAAACCATTAAAATCGGTAACCTGGCAATCCCCGATCAGGAAGATTATCTGGCGATCATCAAGCAGACGATCAGTGAGCTGGGCTATTCCGTATCCTTTTATCCGCTTTCGGATGATCTTTTCGGCCAAAATGAAAATGATATCGATATCATCGTTCTGGAGCCGAGAATCGTTCGGTGGGAATGGCTGGATGTGCTGATTCAAAGCCGGCGCTTTTATACCAACATCCCGGTTATCCTGTTTTTACGCAGTTACGCTTCACCCCAGAGCATGTTTTTAACGCTTTCCGGCGACTCGTCGGTATTTTTATTTAATGGGGAAGATATGCTCATAGAGAATTTCCACAAAGTCATCCACGCATTGGAAATGTCGCGCAAGCAAATACTTTTCGTGGACGATGATGTTCATATCCTTCGGGCTTATGAGCGATCTTTTCGAAAAACCGCATGGAAAGTGCTGACCATCCCTAGTGCGAAAAAGGCACTGGAAATTATCCAAAGCGAGAATATCCATATGGTCATCACCGATATAAAAATGCCAGGCATGCATGGCTTCGAATTAATCAAAGAGATTCGTAAATACAAACAAGACCTACCCGTTATCGTCTGCTCGGGATATCAGGGCATGCGCGATGACGCCGATATCCTCTTAAACAAGGTTGCCGGGTTTTTCGAAAAGCCGGTGGACCTGGAGATACTCAAATCGAAAATCAAGGATGTGTTTAAAAACAGCGGGCGCATCAATAACCAGTTTGGGGCATGAACCAATGATAAATAGAGAGAAAAGCGTCTGGGATTTTATGGACGATTACAGGATCGAATGGAATGATGCACTGTTAATCGGTAATCAAGCGGTCGATGCGCAACACAAGCGATTGGTCGAGATGATCCAGTCGATTCCTGAGTTTTCATCGTCAAGGGATGAAAAGGTTTTATTAGAGACCCTCGAGTATGCTACCGCGCATTTCAGCGACGAAGAAACCTACATGCGTGAATTGGATTATCCCGAATTAAAGGCCCATGCCAACAAACATAAAACCTTGACCCGGATGCTGATGGCCTACGCCAAAGATTACGAAAAAGGAAAGACAGACCTTTACGCATTCAAGCAATTCATGTTCCGCTGGGTGCGCGAACACATTATGGATGAGGATAAAAAAATCAGTGCGTATTCACAATCGCAGCCCCAATGCCCTTAAAGCCGGCCCTTTTTAAGAATGGCGATCAACAGCCAGATACCCATCAGGGCAGCGGCAAAAAATCCGAAAATACCGATTAAGGAGATACCGAAAAACAGGGGCGGGATTTCAGAGATGACAATCAGGGCTGACCCGATAACCAGAGCGGCGATGATTATCGCAAATGATAGGCGGTTGCTGATTTGGGAGTATGTGGCCAGAATTTTCGGAACGTCCGCGGATTCATGCCGAAAAGTGAGTCTGCGGCTGCGGATCAACCGTGTAATTTCCATCAGATCCTGGGGAAAATGCCCTAAAAATTCGTACCAGTCCGCCGCCAGATGAGACACATCCTCGGCCACCCGTTGGGGATGCAGCCGTTCGAGTTTGATTTTATGAATAAAAGGCGTCGCCCGGTCAACCAGGTTAAACTCCGGGTCCAGCATACGGGCCACGCCTTCAACCGTCGCCAGGGCCTTCATCATGAGGAAAAGATTGGGAGGAATGCGCAAACCATGGCGGGCGGTGAGATCCAGCATGTGCTGCAACAACGTACCGATCGCGATCTCTTTGATGGGCTTGTAGAGGTGGCGGCTGGTGAATTCGGCCACATCTTTCTCAAGCCGACGAATATCCGGCTCTTCTTCCCATTCGGCCAACCGCAAAAGCAAACGGACACAGCGGGTTTCCTCGTGCTGAATGATACAATCGATCAAATCGACGAACAGCTCCCGTGTACGACGGTCCACCGTTCCCACCATGCCGAAATCGAGCAGACAAATCACATGCTCGGGTAGTATAAAGATATTTCCCGGGTGCGGATCACCGTGAAAAAAGCCGTGCTCAAAAAATTGGGTCAAATAGAGATCCGCCCCGCGAACGGTGATCTGTTTTTTATCGTACCCGGCTTTCTCAATACGATCCAGGTCCGATATTTTAATCCCATCCACATATTCCATGGTCAGGATTCGAGGCGTCGTCAGTTCCCGGTAAACGGCCGGGATATAAACCGAGCTGTCGTTTAAAAAAAGACGGGCCATTCTTTCCATGCTGCCGGCCTCAATCGTATAATCCATCTCCTTTTCGAGCGTATCGGCAAATTCTTCAACGATTTTCACCGGCCGGTGCAACGCCATTTCCTCGACGTGCCGCTCCATAAGCGTCGCCAGATGAAGCATGATTTCCAGATCGACTTCAATGGTTTTACGAATCTCCGGACGTTGAACCTTCACGGCGACAGGTTCTCCGGCCAGTGTACGGGCCAGATGCACCTGGCCCAGTGAAGCCGAAGCCACCGGCGTATGATCGATCTCGTCAAACAGTTCCGCCGGGGCTTTTCCGAATTCTTCATCGATGATTTTCTCAACTGCGGAAAAATCAACGAAAGGCACTTTGTCCTGAAGCCGTGCCAGTTCCACGATGAAATCGATGGGGATCAGATCCGGTCGGGTGGAAAGGATCTGGGCCAGTTTGATGTAGGTGGGGCCCAGCTCTTCAAAAACGAGGCGCACCCGTTCGGCCCGGGTCAACCGGTCCAGGCGATCGCGCTTTTTCCGGGAAACCATTTGAAGACCGACTTCGATATATTGATCAATCTTCAGGGTCTCGATCAAATCGCCGAAACCGTAACGAAACAGGACGGTCAGGATTTGCCGATAGCGGTTCAGGTGGCGATAGGTGCGCCCGATCACTCCGATTTTGCGGATACTAAGCATCGCTTGTTCCGTTTATTTCAACTTCCCGATAACAGCACCTGCAATCGTATTTTTCTGAATTTCACGGGTACCTTCGTAAATTTCAGTTATCTTGGCATCCCGGTAAAAACGCTCCACTTCGTATTCGGTCATATACCCGTATCCGCCCAGCAATTGGATGGCTTCGTCGGCCACTTCCACGGCTGTACGCCCGGCAACCATTTTGGCCATGGAGGTCAGTTTCGGGTCGATACGGCCCTGATCGAAATTCCAGGCCGCTTTATAGGTGATCAGCCGGGCAAGTTCAATTTTAGTGGCCATGTCGGCCAATTTGTGTTGGTTTACCTGAAATTGAGCGATTTTTCGGCCAAATTGCTCACGCTGTTTGACATAAGCCAAAGCCCGGTCAAAAGCCCCCTGGGCAATGCCCAGGGCCTGCGCGGCCACTTGAATGCGGCTTTCATCGAAAAAGTGGAGGACATGGTAAAAGCCTTTGTTTTCTTCACCGATAAGGTTTTCTTGGGGAACACGAACCTCTTTGAAGGATACCTCGGCCGTAGCCATCAAATGGATGCCCATTTTGGCGCCCACATCAGCCGTGGTTACCCCTTCCCGGTCAGCTTCCACCAAAATGAGGCTCTGGCCTCGATAGGTGGGATTGGCCGCCGAATCTGTCTGGCACAAAACCGAGTAGAATCCGGCCAAACCGCCATTGGTAATAAATGTTTTAACCCCGTTTACGACCCATTCGTCACCATCTTTGACCGCCGCTGTATCCATAAAGGTAATATCGGATCCATGGGCCGGTTCGGTAAAGGCGCCCGCGGAGAGCATGCGTCCTTCCGCCACGGCAGGTAAATATTTTTTTTTCATTTCGTCCGACCCATAGTGCAGAATCAATTCCGAGGCAAAGGAGGCCAAGGCCACGGCGCTACCGACGGATGAGTCGCCCCGACAAAGCTCTTCAATAACCAGGATATCTTCGATGGAGCCCATCCCCTGTCCCGAATATTCTTCCGGATAATGAATGCCGAGTAAACCGATATCACCGGCCTTCTGCCAGATTTTTCTTGGAAATTCATGGGATTGATCCAGCTCAAAGGCGAGCTCCTTGTCAAATTCACCTTTAACAAAATCCCGGACTGCTTTTTGAATCTGCTTTTGAGTCTTCGTCAGTTCGAATTCCATTCCATCCTCCCAGCCAAATTACGTCTATTTATAAACAGGCCCCAACGCCCGTTTTTCTCGCAGAACAATCAAAAAAAATTCATTCGGGCCACAAAAAATACATTGACGGGTATCCCCAATCGAATCACATTTACCACCCTTGCGAACCGGGCTCAAGGGGCAAATTTTTCAATAGATCAAACAGACCGAAAGACCACGATATCGGCACCTTTCATTTAAAACCAAAACCTTTGGAGCCCTTGGCCCCTTAATTTCGCTTAGAGTTGCAACAATGAAACTGAAATATTCACAAAAAAACAATCATTTCCTCTCTTCCCCCGGTGGAAGTAACAAATCAACCTTGAATCTGGATCAATCTTCAATTAAGCTTGGCACAATTTTACGAAGGGACCCTATTTAAATATGACCTTTAAATCACAGCTGAAAATTCGGTTCGGTGATATTGATCGGGCGGGAATCGTTTACTACCCGCGATTTCTACATTATTTCCACGTCGCCCTGGAAGAATTTTTCACATCCGAACTTAAAATCGATTACCATACAGTTATCGATCAGCACAAAATGGGCTTTCCCGTCGTACATCTGGAAACGGATTTCTCAGCCCCGTTCAATTATGGCGATGATATTGAAGTGGAAGTCACGGTTCACCATATCGGCCAAACATCCATCACTTTCGGCTACCGGGCATTTAAAAAGGGAGACGATGAGGCCCGGATTATCTGTCGCCACACGACGGTATGCATGGATATGGTCACCTTCAAAAAAAAACCGCTTCCGGATTGGCTTAGACAAGGGCTGACGCGTTGTCTCAGTCCGGCTGATCCCCCACCAGCGCCAAATGAGTAACAATGGGTGTTGACCTTTTTTTTAGCAACCACCTCGAACATCTGGCTGAAAAGCTGGCCCGAAACATGGACGCCGATCGGCAAGAGACTGACGACCCGTTTCTCCCTTTAAAAATAATTATTCCCAACACCAATCTGGCCAAATGGCTAACGCTGATGCTCGCCCAACGAGACACCATCGCCATGAATTTGGATTTTCAATTTCTGGAAATCGGATTGTGGCAAATGATCGCGGCATTGGATCTTAAAACGCAATCAGGACCCAAAAAACGACCCAATGAGGATCAACCCAATAAAGAACAACCCACCGAATGGCTCGATAATATCAAATCCAGGCTTCTGATCCTATTTGAGCTGATTCACTTAGAAACAGCGAATGTGGAAATGGCATCGGTTGTGGGGTATTTGTACAAACCGGACGGTCAAAAAAAATCCGATTACACCGTTCGACTCTGGCAACTGGCCGAAAGACTGGCCTATCTTTTTCAGGAGTATGAATACCATCGCACCGATATGATCCGTCGTTGGCAGGACGGATATGTGGAGAAAAACGACCTCGCCCGGTGTGAACAGCTCATCTATCTCGCAATGATCAAAACCCGCAATGCGCTTCGCACCCGCACCGGTGAATCCGTGTTGTCCTTAATGGAGTATGCCGATCAGGTTATATCAAACAAAGATCAGCCGATTCGGGCCAACGCTGAAGAAAAACGGATCCATTTATTTGGTTTATCCCAAGTCTCCGCTTTCCATCTAACCCTCATCGACCGGTTAACACCCTATTATGATATCTATATCTATGCCCTCAATCCCTCGCGCGAATTCTGGGAGGATATTCGAACACCGTCGGAGAAGCGATGGATCAAGCATCGAAATCCCCGACTATCCCTTCGAGAAGAGGAAATGGCGGCTGGAGAACTTGATAATACGGAGCAACACCCCTTGTTATCCGCCTGGGGTAAACCCGGTCGTGAAAGCGTTCGCCTGCTTTGTCAATTGACGGACTATGTCTTTCACGCCGGATTTTCACCCTTTAACCGATCAGATAACCAGTTAGGGACGGTACTGGCAACCATTCAAAACAACATTCTGACCCTCGGAAAAGATCACCCCTCCGAACGTCTGAATCAAGACCGTTCATTGCAAATCTATGGCTGCCCGGGTATCCAACGGGAAGTAGAGACCGTGTACAACAATATCGTCTATAATCTTTCCCGAAATGATCGACTGCAACTCACTGATTTCGCAATACTGGTCCCAAATATCACCGCCTATAAACCGGTTTTTGACCAAGTTTTTAACCGTGTCCCCAAACGATTAACCTACAGTCTAATCGATTCACGGGCTGATATCGAAAGTGTCTACGGCCAGTCGGTGTTGGGCTTGCTTTCGCTGGCCACGGAACGCTTTTCCCGCAAAACCGTCTTTGAATTGATTTTAAACCCATGTTTTATGCACAAATGGCAAGTGGAACCCGACGAGGTCCGAATCTGGGCCAAGTGGGCCGAATCGCTTAATATTTTCCATATGTTCCAGAAAAAGGAATCACCGTCACAAGGGGCACCCCAAAGTGGTCGTTTTACATTTAAACAGGGGCTGCAACGTCTCCGCCTGGCGCGCATCTTTTCCAGCGATGACACCGCAGGGGCTAAAACACGCCACTATCAAAATCTGGTGCCCTATGCCGACTTGCATACCAGCAATACGGATTCACTGGAAAAATTTTGTTTGGTAGTTGAAGCACTGGATCGTGCGGCCACATCTTTAAATTTGGGTCGGGCGACGGTTGGACAGTGGCGGGATGCGCTGCTAACGGTTTGCGGCGAGCAGCTATCGATACCGCCCGAATACCGAGGGGAAAGCGCCGTTCAGCGGGGCTTGTTTCAGGCCCTGGATAACCTGTCTTTCTTTGAACGGTTAGCCGACCAGAAGGGCCAATCCCTGATAGATGCCACCTTGATCAGCGAATATCTCCGCTATGGACTGGGCGCCATCTCCGGCGGTAGTGGCGATTATCTGACCGGTGGTGTCACTATTTCCGAATTGACCCCCATGCGCCCCATCCCTTTTAAAATTATTTATGTTTTGGGTATGGAGGAGGGTGGATTTCCCGGGCGGGAGGAACCAACTGTTTTGGATCTACGTCGCCAAAAACGCCGAATCGGAGATATCAGCCTCCCTGAAAAAAACCGCTATCTGTTTTTAGAAACCTTGCTCGCAGCCCGTGAAAAGCTATATATCAGTTATATTTCCCGTGATCTTCAAAAAGACCGCTTATTACCACCCAACACAGTGGTAAACCAACTAAAGCATTTTGTGGAAGCCAGAGTACTCCCCCAGGGACAATCATTTCAATTGAGCGCCGTCCCCCTTAAAAGCAGCAGTCCGGAATATATCAAGCTTGGAGCCGTCACTTCCTGGTCCGATGTACGTGTCAACGATCATCTTATCGACCGAGTGGTTGCTTACCGATCCACCGGGTCCTGGCCTGAGGTTCAGTCTCGCTTAACCCCATCCGATAACCGACGCATCTCCCGCATCAATCCAGACCTCGCTGCTCGTAACGCGTCAAACCCATTGCAAAACGAAGATATTTTTCAGGCGGAGGTTCAATTATACCGTCTGACACGTTTTTTACAAAACCCCATTCATGCGAGTTTGCAATACCATTTAGGTCTTTTTGAGGACGAAAACAGTCTGGAAGAAAGCATTCAAATGGAAGATGAGCCCTTTGCCTCCGAATATCCATTGGATTGGCGGTTAAAAATGCTGCCTTTTACCCAATGGCTTGGTTCCATTTTCGAGGGAAAGAAAACCTGCCATGACGAGCAGGCAGCGCATGATCTTTTCGACCAAACCTATGCCGAATACTCCCGTCAAAGCGCCACACCTGACGGTTTTTTTGCCGACATCGATCAGGCCACCTTTCGAAAGGCGCTCGCGGCCATGTTATCCAGGGGAGCGCCACTGATTGAACAGGCCATGTCAGCCCAAAAACCCTTGGCCGCTGCCATCTTCGGCGATCCCATAGATCTACCTCCAGATCTACCCATTAATCCGGCGGGATCCCCTACCGGTGGCCATATCAAACGTTTTGAACCACTCCCCCTGTCGATTCCCCGCCGGAACGGAGAAATCGTGAGCCTTGTTCTGCATGGCCACCTACGTTGGTTGTGGCGTGATAACGATACCGGTTGGCATGTATTGGTTCCTGTTGGCGTCAAAAAATTAAGTAAAAAACCGAGCAGACATTTAATTAATCCGCTCCTCTTTTACCTGGCCTGTTTGACGACCCAGACGACCCGCCGCTGGATCGGAAAAAGGCCCCTCACCATTCACCTGATAAGCGCACAAAATGCCATCGAATTTACATTTCATGCGGATGCCGATGAGGCTACCGAATACCTACATAATCTTGTGACCGCCACCCTTGAAAACCCGGATTTTGCCTGGCTACCCTTTGAACCCATCATCAGGTGCCGCGTCAACCCCCTTAAAATCACCCTGGCCGACATCAACCCCGACCAACGCCAACGATTCAAGGCAGAAACCGAATTGGCTTTTGCCAAGAAAGCGAACGACCTGGAACGATTGATCAAACCGGTTTTTCCCGAAAACCTTCTCGATCAGGCGGTGGAACGGTTCGCCATCTTCGGTACGCTTCGTGTCTCCCCGAAATGATGCCCCCCTTGATACACACCGACAAGTTGTCACAATAAATCAATGCCGCACCTCAAATGTGATGTGCCTGAATTTGACATCGTATCAAAATTAATATAAACAACCGCACGGTAACCAACGTGTAACCAAACTATTGGTTTATAAGCTGGCCGACAAAACCGCCCAGAATGGTTCAACCAGATTGATCGAAAAAGATTCAATCATATAAACCACTTAAACATTCAAAAAGGAGCAGGATGATGAAAAAAGTGCTGGTTGCGTACGTCAGTCGTTCCGGAAACACCGCCAAAATGGCCGAATACATTGCCGAGGGAATCCGCTTTTCCGGCGCCACTCCGGAAGTTAAAAAAACAAAAGAAATTAGTAGCGCTAAAGACCTTGCCGGATATGACGGCTATATTTTTGGTTGCCCCACCTATCATAAAGACATGACCGCTGGGATGAAAACATTCCTTTTTTTAGCTGAAAAGGCTGAACTAGCCGGTAAACCGGCGGGCGCTTTTGCATCACATACCCACAGTGGCGAATCCGGCCCCATGATCGCCGATACCATGGAACATGTTTTTAAAATGGACATGCTTGACCTGGGTGCGCTCTCTTTAAAAGAAGCGGTGGTAAATAGCGACGACGGGCTCCGTGCCTGCCAGCAATATGGTAAAAGTATGGGTGAAAAACTGGGAGGGTAACCATCCCGAACCATTTTAACCCCACGCCACCCGAAAACCATCTTTACATCCAAAAGGGGCTGCCGAACCAAATGTCTTCGCACCTGGATTTCAGCAGCCCCGATTTAATAGAATTCAAGTACACGAGCGTCACCTTAAGCTTGTAACGCCGGACAAAAAATGTCCATTCCTTCCCCCACTGCGACCCTCGATATTGATAAAATTGATCTGGACCGCCACGGCCTGATCGAAGCGTCGGCAGGTACCGGTAAGACCTACACCATCGAAAATCTCGTTATTCGGCTGCTAAAGGAGGTCCCCAACCTATCTTTAGAAAATATCCTGCTGGTGACCTATACCGAAAAAGCCGCTTCGGAACTAAAAGTTCGTCTTCGCGAAAAAATCGAAAGCACCCTAAAAACCAAGTCGTGTCCACCACCGGAAAACCCCACCACCCAAGCCCTGGAACGGGCGTTAGATGGGTTTGATACCGCATCGATACAAACCATTCACGGCTTTTGCCATACTTTGTTAAAAGACTTCTCTTTTGAAAACGATACCCTTTTTCAAACCGAGCTGATCGATGATCGCCCCCTTTATGAAAAGGCCCTCAAGGCGCAGATGCGTTCGGTCTGGCCGGAACTTTACGGGCACCAGCTGCCGCCGCTACTGTCCATATCGGGGTTCTCCGATAACCCGACAACATTTGAAAACACGATCATCGGCATCGCCGCCGGGGGATACCGCCCGGAAGGCGGAGATCGGCTCTACCCGGATCCCGCCGACATCGATACCCATTCGCTTATACAAGCCTTTGAAAATGCCAAAATAGCCTTGAAATTAGGCTTCGGGCCTGGAACCCGATTTATCGATGGCTACCGGCAGTTAAACTTTCATGCCGGTAGCAAAAAAGCGATCATTACCCGCATCCTCACCCCCCTTGAGCGCTGGCTCAATGACGGTGCCGCCGTTTCTCCCGATCTTGGAGGATTTGCCGATCTATGCACGACCATGAATGACCATCAAAGATTTAAAACCGACGGCCCCCAGATACTCAAGCCGTTAAAATACAATGGCGACAAAGACAACGCTCAAAAGGTATGTCCGTCTCTCGATGACCTGATCGATTCATTGTCACACATATTGCACGTATTCCATGATCTGAAGCATATTCTCCAGGCTGAAACCATTCTTCGCTTAAAAAAGGAGGTGGATCGACGGAAACGGGTTTCGGGAACCATTGCGTATGATGACATGTTAACCAGGGTTCTCGCTGCGCTGAAGGCTCCCCAGGCGGAGCGCCTCCTTGAGAGGCTTCGTGAGCGCTACCGCTTCGCTTTTGTGGATGAATTCCAAGATACGGATCCAATTCAATGGCGAATCTTTGAACGTATTTTTCTTGAAAACGGTGCTTGCCGCCTATTTCTCATCGGAGACCCCAAACAGGCGATCTACTCATTTCGTGGTGCGGATGTTTTTACCTACCTGTCTGCCCGTTCCAAGCTTCACCAGCTTGCCGAAGATGATCTGGCCGGATGCTATACCCTCGATACGAATTATCGTTCCGCCCCATCACTTGTCTCCCAGTACAACCGGCTCTTTGCTAATGAGGCCTGGTTTGGCCCGTCAAGAGAGATGAAATGGCACGAAATCAGTTACACACCCGTGGCCAGCCCGGACCCACAGCGGTTGCCGGCGGGGTTGGCTCAAGATAATTCCGGCCGCACCGCGCTAAATATCGTGGATCTTCGAGGACCGGATAAACCGGCTGTGGCCAATGACGCCCTTGCCCGGTTTATCGCCTCAGAAATCGCTTATCTGCTCCGGAAAAGCCGGGTAATCTTGCAGTCCAAAGATGGTACCACCCGACCCCTGGATGCGGGCGATATTGCGATTCTTGTCCGCAGCCGAACCAACGTCCATATATTGGAAAACGCCCTGGCAGCCAAAGGCATCCCCTACTCATACTACCGCAAACCCGGTTTGTTCGACTCGGATGAAGCCTGGTATTTAAGCCTTGTGCTGCGTGCAATCGAAACCCCGTCCAATGGCATCAATATCAAAAAAGCGTTATTGACCCCGTTTTTTGAGTGGCAAACCGGAGATCTGGGTGTGTTCGACAATCTGCCGATCTCCCACCCCATTCGACGGTTAATACTTCATTGGCATGATCTGGCCAATGAACGCCGGTGGGGAGCGTTATTTCAATCGATCCTGACGGATTCCGGTCTGATTTTTAGACATTCACAAAATGCCGGATGGGATCGCATGGAAGCCAACTACAATCAAATTATTGCCTACATAAATGACGTCGCCTATCGCAATAACCTTGATCTATCCAGGTTATCTGCTCATCTTGAGGGACTCCGCAGGAAAACACTCATTGCGGGTGAAAAGGGGGATATTCATGAGATCGAAACCGAAAAGAGAAAAGTTCAAATTCTGACCATGCATCGTGCCAAAGGGCTGCAATTTCCCATCGTATTTATCGGAGGAGGGTTGACCCGGGGCTTAGTGAACAACTACCACCATTTTCACCAGATCGACAATGACCACTCACATCATACAACAAAGATTATTGACCTCACCTGCCGGGTCCATCCGCAAAAACACCAGCAGGAAATCGTCGAAGAAGATAAACGGCTCTATTATGTCGCCCTGACCCGGGCCCAATGCAAACTGTACCTTCCTTACTTTCCGGCCGTGACGAACAAGCCCTATTTCGGGCCGCTTTGTCTATTTGTGGCCCAAGCTATTCAAGCGACCTTTGCCTCGGACCCGCAAAATCAAACACATGCCACCTGGCTAAACGCTTATGAAAGTAGTGATGTGCGTGAAGCCGATTCAACGTCATCAAATGAGAAAATTTTACGAGATGTTTCACCGAGTGTGCCCTCGGAAAACGTACTACCCAATGAAGAGTCCTACCTCCACCGAACCGTTGCCGTTGAATCTTTCTCCAGTATCCATGCCAAACAGATGGCGGCAACAACCCCGGCATCCATTCATACCACGTTCCATACGGCATACAACTTAGGGCCGGCCGTGCTCCGTGAGGATGATGAAGATACACGCGCGCCGGTGCTTAGATCCATCTCTTCGAAGCGCCCAGCGAACGATATTCCCGGTGGCCCCGATGTGGGCTCCATGTTCCACACAATCCTGGAAAATATCGACTTTGAAACCATCACCAAGACGCCGGATGCTTTATTTGGAAACAGCCCGACCGCAGCTCTCGTTGACCGTCAGATGGCATCATACAACATTGATTTAGCCTACCGAAACGAAGTAGCGCAGGTTATTATTCATACCTTGACCAGCCCCATTCCCCAAATCAATAAACAATTTTGTTTGGGAAGCCTGATCATCACCGACCGCCTCCACGAAGTCGACTTCTACTATTCGACGGGACCTTCCTCGAATCGGTACATCCGAGGGGTTATCGACCTGGTATTCAGACATGAAAACAAATATTATATTGCCGATTGGAAATCTAACCGGTTAGACACCGGGTATGACTTAGCATCGATGTCAGCCAGCATGGATACAGCCGACTACCACCTTCAGTATCGTCTTTACACCGTCGCTGTGTTGCGATGGCTAAAGCGAACACTGGGAAAACGATTTAATGCCGATGATCAATTCGGAGGGGCTTTTTACTTTTATTTACGCGGCATGGGTGCCAAAACGGGTGAAGGGATTTATTATATTCCACCTGCCGAAGTCGGCTCACTCAAGGATCTTGAAGCGTCCATATCCGATTTTGATGTAGGGCCAATAATTAAGGTGCCCCGATGACCTGGAAACACGCCAGCAACACGTCGGTTAATTTTTCTCCCAAAGAGATATTTTATCCGAACCGCCCCATTCCAGCCGTAATCGAATCACTGGACCTGGCGCCACTTGACTGGATGACCATTCGCGATCTCTTGGAATTGGGAGATATTAAAAATGACGAACCGCTGGTGGCCATTTTGGCGTTGCTGCTGGCGGCCACCCGTGAAGGAAGTTTATGCCTTGAACTAACAGACACCCATATCGGCCGTCTGGTGGGTTGCTCCAATTTGCCTCAAATCAAAATGTTAATCGACCAATGGCAAGCGCAGAAAAATGACAACCAATATACCCACCTGATTGCCCAACAAGGATCTAAATCCTTACCACTGATACTTGAAACCGTTTCCAGAATCGACCGACTCTACTTTCAAAAGTACTACCTTAATGAAAAACGCCTTCGTCGGCAAATAGACGCCTTTTTAACCATTGATTGCACCCAATCGATCACGCCTCAAACCATCAAGCAAATAGTAAGAGAGATCTATTCCCAAGAACATTGTTTACGAGTGGTCAAAGATGGAGATCCTCTAATAGCGGATACCGACCAAATAGCGGCTATTGAACGGGCCCTCGCCAAAACCTTTACCATTGTATCTGGGGGACCAGGTACCGGGAAAACCTCGGTAATGGTCAATATCCTGCGAGGCCTGATACGCATTGGGATAAATCCGGAACGAATCGCCCTGGCAGCACCCACAGGTCGTGCAGCCCAGCGGATGACGGAAGCGGTGGTTAAACTACTCGCCACCATACGATCTCCTTCCGAGGAAGATCAGGCCCTGGCCAATCTAAGGGGTAGCACCATCCACAAGTGGCTTCGTTACAGCCGCCGGAAACATGACTTTTATTATCACGCCAAAAACCCTTTACCAGTGGATGCCGTCATTATTGACGAGGTATCCATGGTTGATGTGGTGATGTTGGCCAAGTGTCTGGATGCCATCAACCCCAAGCAAACCCGTTTGGTCCTCATGGGCGATAAGGATCAGCTTCCTTCGGTTGAGGCCGGAGCTGTCTTCGCCGAAATGATTCCACGAGGTGAGCGTGCGGCCATTTTTGAAGAGCACCTCGTCGTTTTGCAACAGGTTTATCGATCAGGCCGTGAAATCCGTCAACTGGCTTTGACCATTAATAAAGGTGAGGTACCTGACTATGAGGCCGTTTCATTCAAAACGGGTTTGGATGATAAAACGGATCGATGGTGTGTGATCACGCCGGTCTCTCCACCAAAATGGCAGGCCTGCCTGCAGCTATGGGCACAGTACTACTTTGCCACATCTCCAGACGGTTATATTCATCGAATCCGACAGGCCGAATCACTACAAGGACACCATCTCATTGAACATAGAGATGGGCGCTTGCTATTAAAACAGCTGTTTAAAGATGCCGGGCGGGCAAAAATCCTCACCTTGTTGAGACGCGGTCCATTTGGATGCAATCAAATCAATGACGTCATCGCAGACTATTTTGCAACCCACCTTTGTGAGGACGTTGACCCGACAACAGGCCTTTTTAGTGGCCATATTATTATGGTGACCCACAACGATTATGCAAAAGATCTGTTAAATGGAGACATGGGCATCGTTATTGGGCATCGGGATGCCGGTTTTCGAGCCTATTTCCAGCATGGCGATGAATTCCAGGACTATGCTGTGGGTCAACTACCCCCATGGGAACCGGCGTTTGCCGTCACTGTTCATAAAAGTCAAGGTTCCGAGTTTGATGATGTGCTGCTTGTTCTCCCCGATGATCCCGAACAGCGCTTGCTCTCCAGCGAAATAATCTATACCGGTATTACCCGAGCCCGAAAAAAGGTGATTATTTATGGATCGCAGGCGGTTCTTAGAGCTGCTGCCTCAAGAAAGATCATTCGGCAATCGGGCCTGATTTGGGAAATGCCGATAAACGATAAGGAAAACCGGTCTTAGGGTTCGTGTAAAAATAAGTTAACAGATTTAGGTGTTGAGGCGCCCGCCTGGCAAGGCGTGAAAGTGATGGAATATCGAGATATTCCGAGCTTTCGCAACGTCGCCAGCCGGGATGCATCGGCGCTTAAAATGTGAAATTATTTTTGCGCGAGCCCTGAGGTCGGCATACCAAAAAAATAAAACCGAAAAACCGTTTCAGGAGAAATCATGCGTTTTGGATTGATGTTTATGTCGGTGTTATTGCTGACAACACTACTCGTTGCCACCAAACGGGAATTATTCGATATCTCCCTGCTGGCCAAGACATTGTTATCCACCATTTTTGTACTGGTGGCCTTAACCACACCCCATTTGAACCTGACCTACTCCTGGGCAATCATCACCGCTTTAGCGTTTTGCCTGGCAGGCGATATCTGCCTGGTGTTTGATTCCCGAAAAGCCTTTCTGGCCGGACTGGTTGTATTTTTGATAGGCCATTTGGTCTATTTCTCGATCTTTATTTATATGGCCGCATTTAATGTCTGGACCATCGTCGCGATTGCAATTTCAGGCCTACTCAGTATCATTGTATATACCTGGCTAAAACCCTATCTGGAATCGATGCGCATACCGGTGATTGCCTATATAGCCGTCATTACTGCGATGGTTGTCGCCGCGGGTTCCGTAGTCGGTGATGGCCGGTTCGCAGGTATTGGCCGGTGGCTTGTGGGCGGTGGTGCGATTCTTTTTTATCTTTCCGATCTTTTTGTAGCCCGTCAGCGATTCATTAAGCAGGCTTTTTTTAATCGCGCTGTCGGCTTGCCGCTCTATTATGTGGGCCAATTCCTATTCGCTTTTTCAGTCGGCCAAATTGGATAGCAATCTAAAGTGATAATTGGGTCACAGATGGCGTTCGTTTTTTCAAAGACGGTCCAGCAGGACTATCCTTTCACTATCCTTTGGCAAGCAGACGATCCATCTTGGATTTTAACGTCATTTTGACAAGCTTACCACGGCTAAGCTTACCTCTTGTTTTGGCTAGTTGGATATGGCTTTGCATGGCGTCGGGTGGTATGGGCGTTTGGGCTTCCGGACTTTTTCGAGCCAACTTCAATGATTTTGTAGGACAAGTGGAAACGCAGAGACCGCAGCCAATACATCGATCCAGGTTTAATGCGACCGGTTCGCCTTTCTTACCGGTAATGGCTTCCATCTGACATCTCTCTTCACACACCCCGCACTGTTTGCAGGAGGCTTCATCCAACTCGATATAAAAGGGTGAAGATACAATTTCAGCCGGTTTTTCAAATTTTTTAATACTAATAAGAACCTGACAACAACAACCGCAACAACAACAGATATTGGTTAGGCGCCTGGCATTGTTTGGCTGAAGGATCAAACCGGATTTATCCGCCCTTTTAAGAATTTCCAGGCACTCTTCAATCTCGATCTCTCTCCCCAAACCCCTTCGCTCATAGTAGTAAGCGCCCATTCCAAATACCAGACAGGATTCCTCAGGTTTTTCACAACCTTTTCCCATCATCTTATGTTCTTTTCTACAGATGCAGGGTGCTACCAAAATTTTACTTTGTTCTTTAACGAGCGTTTCCGCGGTCTCATATGACATCACTTCCAGTTCACTATCAATACTTCGTCCCACTGGAATGGTTCTCAATTGGGGGGATTTTTTCCAGACATCCGTGTCTAAAAAGTAGGGGATATATTCATTCATGTCACGGATAAGTTCTTTATCCAAACTGTTCACCTGGTACTCCCAAATTCCGACCACATATTGGGTAGCCATATATAATTTCGGCTTATTTGGTAACTCAATACTAAATAAGAGTCCCTTTTGGGCCATTTGGGCCAGTCTTTTTTTGGCGACTTCAACATCAATTTTAGCACGTCTGGCAATGACCTTTGCCGCTTCCGGGATAAGGGTGGTCAGTAGAGCCAATTCCGCCTCATCTGGTGTAAAAAGGCGTTTTAAAATCCTGAGTTCTACGCCAATATCGGTTTCCGGAAAGCCACCGGGCAGCTCATCCAAATGTTTTGCAAGCTTTTGATATACATCCATTTTAAATATTTACTCCCATAAAATTAACTGCCTGCTTTGAAACTAAAAAAGGTTTTATCCTGATGATAATCTGAAAAAGTGTGGGCAAGCTTAAAATGAATTCGTTTCTCTTGGATTCCTTTTTCTATTCTTCGTATCATTGGGGTTTTTCCCATTCGGTCAAAATAATGAAAAGGTCCCGCCATAAAGGGCGGAAATGCCAATCCGAAAACAGCCCCTAGATCCCCGTCTTTAGGTGAGGAGATAATTTTTTTCTCATAACACAAGAGAGCCTCATTTACGATGGCAAATACGAGACTTTCGCTTATTTTTTCCGTATGATCATACAAATTTTCCGATTTCTTATTCAGGTGAGTCGCCAGCGTTTCATTTGGCCCTAACCTTTTGCCCTGTTTATATTTATAAAACCCTGCATTGGATTGACTGCCCAGATATCCCTCGTCCACTATTTTTAAAGGAAAGTCCTTTTTTTTTCTCCATTGATGCTCAAATATAGAACTAAGATCCAGAAACATTTGCGCTATGGTATCCAATCCCATATGGTCCATCAATGCAAAGGGACCCATGGCAAAACCGAAGCTTTCCAAAGCGGCGTCTATTTTATGGAAAGGACATATCTCAGATAAAATCAACGCCTCATAAAAATATGAGTACAGAAGTCGGGGAATATAAAATCCTGGTTGATCCTTCACCTCAATAACCGGTTTTTTGGTTTGGGCGATAAAAGACCGGACAACAGATAGTGCCTTTTCTGAAGATTTATCAGGAATGACCATCTCAAAAATAGGGTTGTTACGTATGGGCTGAAAAATATTCAAGCCCAAAACCCTGTCCGCGTGTGACGCTTTTTCCCCTAAAAATTTAATTGTAGTTGACAGGGAAGAGAAAAGTATAGGGGTTTCGTTGTCTATTCTTTCTTCCAGCGGATTAATATAAAACCCTCTTTTTTCAAAATGGGAGGGGCTAACATCAATAATAATATCAGCTTTCGGTTTTTCCTTACAGTCGCCGGAAGGGAGGATATGATTTGTGGGTTCACCTGATCCATTCAGAGGCGGATCGTATTCGCATATGTGGTAGTGCTTCCTTAGCAATGAAGCCCATTCGTCTCGCTTAGAGGATATGCCCCAGAGGTCGATATTTTTAATATTGATATTATTTTCAGGAACAGGAGCCATCTCTTTCATTGAGATAAAAAGCCACACAAGCGATTGACACTCAGGGGTTTGGAAAAGCTGCGAAATATATTCGATCTCCAGTTTAAGGGCCGCCGCTTGTCCCCGAGTGATCCCCTGTTTGACACATTCTATGATTTTTTCCGGCCCTGGATAATTTCCTTTGGTGCGATTCAATACTTTTCGCCGTACCAGATTAAAGAAAACCCAACTGAAGGGCCAAGTGGCTACCAGGTATTCCCAAAGCGGTTTACGCCGTTTCGGTTGTCTATTACTGGGATTTATAATTAGACACTGTGCAATTTCCATCGCCCGACTACTTAGCAGCGAATGGGAAACAATTTCATCCACGAGCCCCAACTTTTTCGCTTTTTGGGAAGTGATGAACTTACCGGTGAGCATCATATCCAGGCCTTTAAGAATTCCTACCCGTTGGGGAAGCCGGTAGGTTCCGCCTGCCGCAGGCAAGATACCGAGTTTTACTTCCGGGAGGCCGAAGGTAGTAGACGGATGATCGGTTGCTAAAATATAGTCACACGCCAACACTGTCTCGAGTCCGCCGCCGAGAGCCGCGCCATTCACCGCTGCGATGACCGGTTTTCGATGCGATGCCATGAACGTAAAAAATTCAGAGTATTCGGCATCAATCTCACGGATGACGTTCGGATCTTCAATCGTTGAAAACAATTTGATATCAGCCCCAGCGATAAACACTTTCGGTTTGGCCGAAATCAAAATAATCGCCTTAATCGCATCATCGTCAAAAAGTGGCTTTAGTTTCTTCTTGAAACACTCCAATAAACTGGGTGTCAGCGTGTTCATCGAACGGTCGGGATCATCCAATGCAGCAATGGCGATTCCATTTTTCTTTACAGATATTGAGATTTCATTCATCCAATAACCTGCTTCAGGGCTCTTTTGTCGACCTTCCCGGCATTCGTCATGGGTATTTCATCCACAATTTCAATAAGCTTTGGTTTTTTATAGACACCCAGGTTCTCTTTGCAAAACGAGTTGATTTCACTTATAATTTCCGTGTGGCTCTTCCCCTCACACGCCACACTCGGTTGAATGACCAATTTTACCATTTCGGTTTCAGGGCGATCCGGATTTTTAACGCCCAAAACCGCACAGACCTCTATAAAGGGATGCCGATACAACTGCTCTTCTATCTCTCTTGGGAATACTTTAAATCCGCTGATATTGATCATGTCTTTGATTCGATCGACAATGGTAAAATATCCATCCTCATCCATCACGGCCACATCTCCTGTGTGTAACCATTTTCGGTTGTCATGCTCTCGTATGGCAATCCGGGTTTCCTTATCATTTTTCCAATACCCCTTCATCACTTGGGGGCCGGATACGATGAGCTCTCCGGGTTCTCCCATTGGCACTGGCTCTTTGGATGCGATATTCACCAGCCGCACTTCGGTAGAGGGGGCGGGGATGCCCACACTACCAATTTTCTTAATACCTTTAGTGGGATTCAATGTGATGAGGGGAGAGGTTTCCGTCAATCCATAAAGTTCCACAACCTTATGGCCGCCAATCAATGCCTCTAGTTCTTTCATGGGTTCCACCGGGAAAGGGGCGGCCGCGGCCGTAGCAAATCGCACCGATGAAAAATCGAGTGTATCAAACCCGGGTGTTTTCATTAGCATAAGATATAAAGACGGTACATTATTGATAAAATTAGGTCGGTATTTTTTTATCTGTTTAACAATATGTTTTGTATCCCTTGGATTGGGAATGAGAATCTGGGTCACCCCATGCCAGATGGTAGCCACAAGTGAACATTGCCCCCCTACATGGAAAAAGGGGTACCCGGAACATGCAATGTCTTTTCCCATTTCCGTATGAAACCACTGATTCCAGATTATGGCCTGGCTAAGAACATTGCGGTGGGTTAGCATGGCACCTTTTGGTGTACCGGTGGTTCCCCCGGTATATTGCAGGAGGTGAACATCCTCCGGGTCAATATCAACGGTGGGGGGATTGGGGGAATGGTTGTTAAGGAGATTTACAAAAGAAATGACCTCTTTATCGGGAATTGGAGAGCATTTTCCAGTGGGTACTTTTTTAAGAAGTTTGGCCATGAATTGTTTAAATTTAGGTAAAAAATCTAAAATCCCGGTGGAAATGATGACCTTTAAATCAGGTAGCTGGTCGACTACAGGTAGTAACCGGTGCTCAAAAATCGGATCCAGAGTAACCAATGCTTGTGCCCCGGAATCTTTTAATTGAAAAGCCATTTCAGACCCGGAGAGCAAAGGAGACATACCGGATACCCAGCATCCCATTCGGGTGGCCCCCAATTGGGCGATCAGATACTGGGGAAGGTTAGGCAAATTAATCGCCACCACATCATTTTTACCGATGCCTCGGTCGGCCAGGGCTTTTGCAAATCGATCAGCCGCACTGAACATTTCCTCAAATGTTTGGGTCATCCCATAAAAGTAGAAGGCCGGTACATCAGGAAAGTCTTTACGAACCCGTTCATACGCCACCGATAGCGGCTCGTCCGGAATGGTAAGCTCATGTTTGACACCGGAATCATACGATCCTAACCATGGCTTTTCGCTAACCGTGCCCATAGGTATCCTCCTTTTTAAAATCGTCAATTCAGTGCCGGTAAAACCCCGGTCATAATAGAAGTGCTACAAATCCCATGGGCCCGTTTTTGATCAGAGTCCCATAAATTTTGCTGCAATACTGCGCATTATTTCATTGGTACCGGCAAATATCGACATCACCCGTATGTCTCGCCAATATCTTTCTATGGGATGCTTTTCCAGGTAGCCGAAATCGCCATAAAGATCCATGCAATCATTGGCAATTCGGCTGGCCATTTCCGTTACCCAGGCTTTGGCCATTGATACGTCGATGACTATATTTTTCATTTCCAGGTGGTCGGCAATAAGTTTGTCTATGAATGTACGGCCAAGTTTAACTTCTGTCGCCATATTGACGATTTTGAATTGGGTACTTTGGTTTTTAATGATGGGACGTCCGGAAATTTTATGGGATTTACAGAATTCGATGGTGGTCTTCAAAATGCACTCGGCCATAACTTGCGCACTGACGGCGCAGACCAAACGCTCTTGCTGGAGCATTCCCATGAGCATCAGGAAGCCCCCTCCCTTTTCACCCAGCCGGGAGGTAATCGGAACTTTTAGATTATTAAAATAAAGTTCGGCTGTATCCTGGCTATGCCAGCCCATTTTGGATAGTTGCACCCCCTGTTGAAAGCCCTTAGTAGCGGTTTCCGCCAGATATAAATCAATTGCCGCATGGGGGTTTTCCACATCGGGATCCCTGGCCGCCAGTACAATAATATCGCAATTGATCCCATTACTGATAAATGTTTTTTGTCCGTTAATCACGACATGGTCCCCTTTTTGAACCGCCGTGGTTCCCAGAGAGGCAAGATCACTGCCGGCATTGGGTTCGGTGAGTCCAATTGCGGAAATCATATCGCCTGAAACGCAATGGGGCAGGTATTTTTGCTTTAATGCCTCAGAACCGTAGGTGGTTATATAAGGAACTACCACATCGCTGTGAAGGGGGGTCAATAGTCCGAATTGCCGTGTACTGATCAACTCTTCGATGATGATAACACTATAAAGGAAATCCAGTCCGGCTCCCCCGTATTGTTTGGGAACCTCCGGGCATAAAAACCCCTGCGCACCCATTTTTTTCCACATCTCTTTTGGGACAATCCTGTTTTTTTCCCAAATATCTGCAAAAGGAGCCACTTCTTTTTGCATGAATGCGCGGACTCTTTTCCTAAACGCCAAGTGATCTTTGGTATAATTTAATATTTCCATTTTTTATGCGCTGTAAGAAATCAGGATTAATATTTTCCAAGTATGGCAATACTGCTTACACTCATAAAAGGCACGCCGCCCAGGTTGTGCGTTAGCCCGTACTTGGGGTTTTCTATTTGCCGCTCGCCGGCCCGTCCTAGCAGTTGCAAGTACATCTCATAAATCATCCTCAAACCGCTGGCCCCGATGGGGTGACCAAAGCATTTTAAACCACCATCAACCTGGGCGGGAATTTCACCATCCCGATCATACCTTCCATTTAATACATCTTTCCAGGCCTTCCCCCTTTCAGAAATATGAAGATCTTCATAAGTTATCAGCTCGGTTATGGAAAAACAGTCATGGAGTTCCATCATGGAGATCTCTTTTTTAGGGTCTGAAATTCCCGCCTCTAAATAGGCCCTGGCGCTCGCTTTGGATGTTGTGGGAAGATAGGTGCCATCCCACCCATTGTAAGTCATCTCCTCGCCATTACTAAGAGACAATTGGAGCGCTTTCACGGTCACCGGATTTTTGATACCCATTTTTTGAGCCCGCTCAACCGTGGTGACAATGGCGCATGCCGCGCCGTCACTTACCCCACAGCAGTCATAAAGGCCCAAAGGATAGGCGATGATGGGTGATGCCAGCACCTGGTCAATGGTCACTTCTTTCCGCAGATGTGCTTTAGGATTCATGACCCCGTTGGCATGACTTTTTACTGAAACATGTCCGATGGCGTGCTTCAGGTCGCTCTCATCAATTTTATATTTTGCCGTATAGGCTGTCGCTAGTTGGGCGAAAACGCCGGGTGCTGAAAGGTTGGGATACCATAACCAGTTCAATGATCCGATTCCACTACCGGGATTGGGGAGGCCTCCGTATCCGGAATCTTTTAATTTTTCGACACCCAAGGCGAGACAGGTGTCATAGGCGCCGGAGGCCACAGCGTAGACAGCCCCCCGAAAGGATTCCGTTCCACTGGCACAATAATTTTCAACCCGGGTAACCGGTATATAGTCCAAACGAAGGGCCATGGCAGCACCCAGGGCGCTGCGCCCCAGGCTGATGTCCTCAAAACAGGTCCCCACCCACGCCGCCTGGATTTCGGAAGGGGCAATACCGGCATCCTTGATGCACTCCTTATAGGATTCAACAATCAACTCTTCTGCCCCCATATCCCAACGTTCACCAAAGCGAGAGCACCCCATGCCGATGATTGCGACTTTATCTCTTATTCCCGTAGCCATTTTGACGACCCCTTAAAATTTGAATAATTTTTCAATCAACTGTGATTTCATGATGTCACCCTCAATCTTAAGTCTGCCGCTAGTGAAAGCCGCCATGGCGTTTAACTTGCCGGCAATCATGTCGACAAAATCCTCATCAGACATTTTGATCACGGTTGTGGGTGTTTCGTGTGTACCCTGGAGCACCTCAATGGTTTCATTGCGGATGATGGTATACCATTCACCGCCCGAGGACCCGCTTATGATGTATTGGAAAACCAAATCCACACCCTTGGCAGCACTAGCTTGAAAAACCTTAGGCATCTGACCAAATATACCTTCTACGGTACTTTTATCCTCTGTAACGACTTCTTCTTTCTTCGGTGCCTCAAACGCCTCCAGCATGGGTGACAACGCACGGGTGGCATCGGAATATTCGCCAATGGACGACATATCGTCTATTTTATCAAAATTCCGGTGAATATCTTCAATTGACGGTGGCTCGACGCCATCTCCCAGAACAGTGCCCGGCCCTGTAACCACCGCAACACGGTTGATATACCCCCCTCCCGCATTGAAAATCATTCCGGTTTCATTGCATTTCCCTGAAGCTAGATAGATGACCAAAGGCGTGACACTTTCGGGTTTTAACCGATCAAACAAATCTGGTGGCAGTACACTCTGGGTTAGTCGGGTACCCGCTATGGGTGCGATGGTATTGATTTTTATTCCATACCGCTCCCCCTCTAACTTGAGGGTGTTCATTAGGCCAACCAGTCCCATTTTTGCTGAGGCATAGTTGGTTTGTCCAAAATTCCCATAAAGTCCTGCGGCGGATGTTGTAAAAATGATCCGTCCAAATCCATTTTCCCGCATTATTTTAAAGGCGGGTTGGGTAACGTAGTAGGCGCCATTTAAATGCACGTCGATGACCGTTTTCCACATATCTGCTGTCATTTTATGAAGGGACTTATCCCGGAGCACGCCTGCATTGTTAATCAAAATATCGACGCGCCCCCAGGCTTCCATGGCTTTAGCGATAATCGCCTTGCCCCCTTCATAAGTGGCAACCGAGTCATAGTTGGCCACCGCTTCGCCACCATTTTGGATAATCTCTTTTACCACGCGGTCTGCGGCAAGATTGGATGATCCGCTCCCATCCGTACTCCCCCTCAGGTCGTTCACCACAACTTTTGCACCTCGCTGTGCCAGTTCCAGGGCATAAGAACGGCCCAATCCAGCCCCGGCTCCGGTGATAACAGCTACCTGGCCGTCAAACCGGATGTCAGCCCCGTATTCCGCATTCCCAGATGAATCCGGGGATGAGCCAGGGATAGGTATTGCTTTCCAAAAATAACCGGTAAACCCGCGCTCTTTATCGGTATATCTTTTTCTAAAATCCAGGCGAACAGATTGCCCAATGGAAAGCCCCTCCATCTCACAATCCGTGAAATCGGCCATAAACCGGCCACCATTTTCAAACACCACCATTCCGTAAATAGCCGGGGGGTTGACGGAAACCGATAAAAGATCTCCCGTGTAACTCATGATATGAGCGGGTTCGTTGGCGAATTCATGTGGCGCCTGGGTGTCTACCGCCCGACATTCAGGATGGATACAAATATCGGATTTGGGAAATTGAGGTGTGTTACATTGGGAACAGATACCACCCACCATGCCAAGCAGCATTTGGCGTTTTCGCCAAAGAACCGTCATGGCTGTTTGGGTTGGGGCTTCGGCGCGAATACCCATTTCCGTATCAATGAGTTCCCTGAATTTTAAATATTTAGAATAGTTTTTAGTGGAATATCCGTTTGCAAGCGCACCGGAAACCCCATCCCTTTTTGATAAGTTCTTAATCTCCGAGGTGACTTCAAAGAGAAGGGCGTCACATCCCTGGCCAAACCCGGCCATTAATATTTTTTCACCGGGCTTTGATTTTTCAAGGGCTTTTAAAAACAGCATCAATGAATGGGCCGCCCCTGTTTCACCGCAGACTTCATGGAGGTTGTCAATGACCTTTTCAGGTGCGGCGCCCAGTTTATGGGCGATCTTTTTGTGTTCTGACTTAAAAAAGCAAGGAAATGAGAGATGATCCACCTGCGCCATGGTCATACCGAGCTTATCTAAAAGACCGGTCACCGCTTCGGGGATAAGTTTTGAATACCCCTCGTCCCTTACCCATCGTTCTTCCCACATATAATCGTAAGAATGGTTGGCACCCCTAAAGTGGTCCACAAAGTCGCAGGTAACCGTATGGGACCCTAAAAATTCGGCGATCACATTCTCTGTTCCGATGGTGACGGATGCGGAACCGTCGCCAAACCACATCTCATAAAAGTAGGCGGCTTTGGTCAACCGCATATCTGTGGCACAAACCAAGGCATTGGATTTTTCCCCGGACTTGACAGTTGCCATTGCCTCGATGATCCCCATTGTTCCGCAGCGGGTAGAGGCCGTGATATCCATTGAATGAATTTGATCTACCAGGTTAAGCGCCGTCTTTAAAATTCCGGAATTCAAACGGTCTATAAAAGGTAAGGTTGTTGAACATAGATAAACGGCATCGATGAGCGACTTATCATATCCTTGTAAACAATCTCGGGCAGAAGCCACCGCCATGGTAAGGCTGTCCTCATCCCAGTTACCAAACGATCGCTCGCCCTGGGCGACCATCATAATTGCCGGAGCAAACCATCCCATACTTTCGACAATACTCATTCGATCGAGTCGCAGTCTTGGGATATAGGCTCCGTATGAAGTGATGCCAATCATGGATGATTCTCCTTTGAGTGTTTGTCAAAAAAGTTAAATTTTGAATAACTTATCGATCAATTGAGATTTCATGATGTCACCCTCAATCTTTAATTTCCCACTAGTATAAGCTGCCATGGGGTTGAGATTGCCGGACATCAGTGCGAGAAAATCAACGTCACCCATCTTGATGGTCGTGGTGGGCGTATCGAATTTGCCGGTTTTTACCTTGCAGGTTTGATTTTTAATAATTGAATACCACTCCCCCCCTTCAGGACCGGAGATGGTAAATTGGAATACCAGATCAAGACCTTTGGCTACCTCGGGGTCAAACACTTCCGGAAGGGTTTTAAATATATGCTTTACGGTAATTTGCGCTTCGGTTGGTTCATTCGTATCCGGTTTGTTTTTTTGGGGGTCCAACGCCTCCAGCATGGGTGAAAGCGCGCCAACAGCATCAAAATAGGGTTTTGCCCCGGCCATGGATTGGATTGATTCCATTTTCTTGGCAATGGTTTCCGGTTGCAGTAAAGCGGTATCATCGCCCAGTGCCAGGCCTTTCCCGGTAAATACGGAAACACGATTGTAATATCCCATGCCGGCATTATAGATCCCTCCGGTAACCGGACACTGCTCACTGGCCAGATAAAGTACCAGGGGTGCCACAAATTCCGGTTTTAGCTTGTCGAATAGATCCGGCGGAAGAATATCTCTGGTGAGTCGGGTGCCGGCTATGGGGGCAACCGTATTCACTTTGATATCCGCCTTCATCCCTTCTATTTTAAGGGTGTTCATAAACCCGATGAGAGCCAATTTAGCGGCCCCATAATTGGTCTGTCCAAAATTGCCGTAGAGCCCGGCCGCCGAGGATGTGAAGATGATGCGGCCATAATTTTGTTGCTTCATCTGATTTAAAGCCGGCCGCGAGAGATGATAGGCCCCGTTCAAGTGAACATCCAAAACATCCTGCCACATGGCAGGGTCCATTTTGATAAAGGATTTATCTTTTAGGATTCCGGCATTATTGATTAGGATATCAACACGCCCCCATGCATCCACGGCTTGCTTGATGATGGCTGCGCCCCCTTCTTTTGTGGCGACGGAATCATAATTTGCCACCGCTTCCCCGCCCCTCCTTTGTATCGCTTTAACAACTTCGTCAGCGGCTGAAGACGATCCACCGGAGCCGTCGGTTCCTCCGCCAAGGTCGTTTACCAAAACTTTCGCCCCGCGCTGAGCGAGTTCCATGGCATAAACTTTACCAAGGCCGGCACCGGCACCGGTTACCACGGCAACTTGACCTTTAAAATGGATACTCCCCAGTTGCTCTCTAAACGCGAGTTCATCCGGGCCAATCCATTCAACAATGCCTAAATCCAATATGATCTCTTCATTTTCTGCAGTAATCGTTCTGAAGACGGCTTTATTTTCATTGATTTTCCAGATATGGGTTTTTATGGGAACCCCGGGGTAAAGGGTATTGGAAAACCGCACTTTAAATCGTTTCATTCGTTCGGGTTGGCCCGGAAAAAGGTGTTTGATCACAGCCCGGCATGCATACCCATGGGTGCATAAGCCGTGCATGATCGGCTTTTCAAATCCCGAGGCTTTTGCAAATTCAGGATCCACATGTAAAGCAAAAATATCTCCGGAAAGTCGGTAAAGAAGGGGTTGATTATCAGGGGGAATGGCGTGTTCGCTAAAATCAGGTTCGCGTTGGGGAATCTCAAAGGTTTCATCCGGCCCGGATTCCCCGCCGAATCCTCCGTCCTTCCTGCAAAAAAGAGTAAAAATACTTGTATAGAGTTTTTGGCCGTTAGAGTGAAAGGTATCCGCTTCGGAGACAACCAAGGCCCCTTTTTTTTGGCCTTTGTCATACATATGGGTTATGGCACCGGTGGTAATTAATGTGCCTTCAGGTGGGATGGCACCGTGAAAAATAATATCCTGTTCGCCATGTAAAATGCCGGATAGATTTACATTCGCTTTAATAGCTGTTTCAGCTAAAAAATCGAAGATGCCGGCTATGGAAAAACTGGGAATAACTTTCTGCCGATCCTCATAAACATAGTCAAGTTCATCGAATCCGGCGCCCACCCCCAATGCATATAGAACCGTATCCTTCCAAGTATAGGCTTTTTTAAGGGGACCAATCTTTTCGCCAATGGCGTCTGGATTGAGTGCCATTCAGTCACCTCCTTCTTTTGAAATAAAATCAGATAAAGCCATTTTATTTCACCGGCTTTGTAAACGCGGGAATCAAAATGAGTTTCAATGTTTTTTTAACCTCTTGAACGTATGCGTTTTTCTCTACATCAAGTATGGATCTAAAGAACACTTCACCGGAAATGAAATTGTGGATCGCATTCATAATGGCCAGGACCTGTAGGCGGGGTTGTATTGTTGGATCTTTTTTATCTTTTATAAGTCCCATCGAAAGGGCAATGTCGGAGATAAACCTGGGTATCTCAACATCAAACTGAGCTTTGCTTCTCGTTTTTGTAAAATATTGAAAGAGGATTAAATTGGATATTTCCGGATGGTTGAAAAGGTAGTCGGTCATGGTATCAATGGCAATCACCATTCGTTCCTCCAATGGAAGGCCGACGATCATTTTCTCTGCTTCACCGAGCTTATTTTGAAGATCATCATTGATGTCAATAATGACCCCTTCATACAAATCACTTTTTTCTCCCCAATGATAATAGAGTGTCGATATATCAATGCCAACCTTTTCGGCAATCATTCGGGTGGTGGTGCCGTGAAATCCATATTCGCCGAAAACCTTTCGCGCAATTTTCAGAATTTTGGCTTTCATGGAGTCTGGCGCTAATCGGGCTTTTTCAAGAGGGGTAACCATACGATAGTTCCATATATTGTTTCCATCATTTGATGGAAACAATATATGGAACAAAACGATTGCTTTGTCAAACATCATTTTGGGGTGAAATGACCTGGGATTATTTATTGTGCGTCAAAAAGAATCCCCTTACGGGGGTAATACCGCTCCCGCCAGCCCCTTTGAATTGAAATGGGACTGAAACCACTTCCATGCCCTGGTTGATCAAAACACTAAAGTGGAGGTGTGGGCCGGAAGAATAACCGGTATTCCCACTGCGGGCAATCATTTCCCCGGCGTTAACCCGCTGCCCGGCCTTTACAACGGCTGATCCCCGCCAAAGGTGGGCATATAAAGCCATGGTACCGTCATCATGAAGGATACGGATAAGGTTACTCCGAGGCCCATAATAGGTGAGGTTCTTACCGGCCCAGAAGTAGTCGTCCATCACTTCCATGACCATACCGGTCCGGGCACAATGGATGGGCGTCTCAACCGGCATGGCGATATCCACGGCATAGCGGTTGTGGCGGCCTTGATGACTGAATGGGCCGTTGAAGGCCTGGGTGATTGGAAATCGTGCCCCCGGGGCAATGGGCGCGAGATAGTTAAATTGATCGTCGGGAGTGGCCCGCGGGTCGCCGGGCAAATAGCGGTAGGTGAATTTATATCGCGAGGGCCTTGAAAACTTGGTTGGTTTGACTGCAAAAACCGCCTGCTTTCCGCTTCGTGGTAAAATATAATTTCGCACATCATCATGGTCACCTGCCATAAAAATGGCGGTATCCACAATATCGACATTCTCTGCTGATATAAACCGCACCATCACTTCTACAGGCCCCATATAGTCATTGTGGGCATAAATCACATCGCCCTGCCCGTCCGATTCACGGCTAAGGCGGATCTTTGGACGGGGCGTTGATGTTAAGGCTTCCTGGGACTGCACGGCCCGATTGGTATCCCGATCAGTATCCCGATTGATATCCGGGTCGGCATCCGGGCCAATATCCTGGGAGGTATCCGGGTAGGTATCGGTAAAACGCCAGGTTCCGTCGGCCCCTTTATATTTGTGAATATGGACCGATTCACCCCTCGCGGCAGGAACTTGGTAGAACAAACTGCAAGACGCCACAAGGCAGATGATGACAATTTTAATGTGTAAAAATGATAATTTTGCCATGTTTAAATATGGGTACTATCGCCAGACGGCAAGATATTCTGATAGCCGATTCAAAACATCGGGAAAGTTGTCACGTCCATAACCGATACGGACATGGTCATCACCGAAGTCAAACAGGGCCGAGGGTACCAGCATAATACCGGTTTTTTCAACCAGGGATTCGCAAAAAGTGTGGGTATCCTGATCGATGAGCATGCGTGGAAAACAAATGGAGCCTCCCTGTGGCCGGAGCCATTGAAAAAAGTGCGCGTGGGTCTGCATAAAATTGTCCAGCACAGCCAAGTTGCGTTGGATGCAGTCTAAATGCCCGGCAACAATCCGGTCTCGAGCGCGCAATGCCATAAGGCCGAGGACTTCGCTGGGGGCACTGTTGCAGATGGTGGTATAATCCTTTAACCCCGACACCCGCTGCAAAAGACCCCTGTCCCGGGTGGCCAGCCAACCTAGCCGCAGGCCGGGCAGACCGAAAGATTTCGACAACCCGGAAAGCGACACCGCCTTTTCGTACATCTCGCAACCCGCCGGTAGGGCCACCTCACCATCAAACGACAGGAACCGATACATCTCGTCTGAAAAAAGATAGGCACCGTTGCGACGCACAAGATCAACGATTGCAGTCATCTCATCATGTGAGGGCTGATAACCTGTGGGGTTGTGGGGAAAATTGACCACCACCAGCTTGGTGTTGTCCCGAAGCATGTGCGCCAGGGAATCCAGATCCAAATGCCAGCCGTTCTCCTCTTCAAGGGCCCACAAAGAGACCTCGCAACCCGAAGCACGGGCCAATTCATACAGGGACTGGTAACCCGGAAAGGTGCAGACGACATGGTCACCGGGCTGAAGAAGCGTCTGCATAAACAAAAAAACGCCCTCCTCCGGGGCCATCACCACGATGTTATCCGGTTCAATACCCTGGTAACTCTGGGCAATGGCCTCGCGCAGGGCTGGTAGCCCGGTTGTTTCGGTATAGGCCAGGGTCAAATCGTTCCACAATTCTCGACTTTCGGGGTCGGCCAATGCCAAAAGCGCCTTAAGGGTCAACGGTTCGCAGTCGGAGCAAGAGAGCAGATATTTGGCCGAAAACTCATGCCGGTCAAAGTAGCGCTCCAGGGCAAATGGTTGGGTCTTGATCATGTCTACTCCTTAACCCGAAGTACCTCAATACGATCGCCATGACTCGGTGGGGTTGAAGTCACAACAAATAGTAAATCTTCTGCCTGAGCGATTTTTATATCCAGAAAACATCATTGGTGCAAGCCCGAAGCGATTGATCAGGAAAGAAGATAGGCCGTTAGACGCTCCGAAGCTTGCCTGAGATGTTTGCTTAAAATAGTCAGCGCAAGAGCGACATCTTTCTCGCGGCAGGCATGAAGTAGATCCCAGTGCTCACCCTGGGATATTTCTGAGGCGGATAATCGGTCCAGATAAATGATGAGATACCTGGAGACATTATTGTGCAACTGTTGGATCGTATTCAACAAAAAAGGCATTTGTGCGGCCTGGTATAGCGTCGCGTGATATTCCCAATTCAGCGCCCCCCATTGCCCCTTATCTGTTTCACTATCAATGATTTCCAAAACACTTTTGGCCCGAATTAAATCGGCCGTGGTCAAACGGGGAATGGCTTTTTCAATCGCCACGGATTCCAGCGCGATCCGCATGGCATATATCTCTTCCACTTCATTCGCCGACAACGCGGATACGACGGCACCCCGTTTCGGCATAAATGTTACCAGGCCTTCGGCTTTCAGTTGCACAAGCGCCTCGCGCAACGGAATTTTGCTAACGCCCAATTCCTCGGCGATGGGGTCCTGGCGAAGCGGCTGATTGGCCTTATAGCGGCCTTGCAAAATGGCATCGCGCAATGCATTGGCGATAAATTCCGGTGTATTCCCGGGACTCTTTTGATACAGTGAGGGTTGATTGTTCATGGCTCGTAAGTCAACCTATTTTCAGCCTTATCCATTTCGATAAATATAGCTATAAGCGTTTATGGCCGGCACACCGCCCAGATGGGCATAGAGGACCTTGGATTTATCCGGGAAAAAACCCTTTTTGATGAGATCAATCAGGCCCTGCATGGATTTCCCCTCATAGACCGGGTCGGTTATCATGCCTTCCATACGGGCACACAGCCGAATGGCTTCATTGGTCTCTTCGGACGGAATACCATAGGCCGGATAGGCGTAGTCCTCCATTAGGACCACATCATCATCCGTGATATCGCGGCCAAGCGCTACCAAATCCGCCGTTTTCTCGGCAATCGCCAGGACTTGAGCCTTTGTTTGTTCGGGCGTGGCTGAGGCGTCGATACCGATCACATGGTCGGCACGGCCATCCTTTGCAAAGCCAACCACCATTCCGGCGTGGGTGGACCCGGTTACCGTGCAAACGATGATATAGTCGAATGAAATGCCAAGGTCCGCTTCCTGTTGTCGCACTTCTTCAGCAAAACCGACATAGCCGAGACCGCCGAGTTTGTGAACGGAGGCGCCGGCTGGAATAGCATAGGGCTTTCCGCCTTTCGCCTTTACCTCTTCCAATGCCCGCTCCCAGCTTTTACGAATGCCGATATCGAAGCCTTCGTCAACGAAATCGATCTTCGCGCCCATCAGACGGCTCATCAGGATGTTCCCCACCCGATCGTAAACCGTATCCGGAAATGGCACCCAGCTTTCCTGCACAAGGTGGCATTTCATGCCGATTTTAGCAGCGACCGCCGCAACCTGGCGGGTGTGGTTGGACTGAACGCCGCCAATTGAAACCAGCGTATCCGCATTTGAGGCAATCGCATCGGGAACGATATATTCGAGCTTGCGAATCTTGTTACCGCCAAATGCGAGTCCGGAGTTGCAATCCTCCCGTTTGGCATAAATATCGACCTTACCGCCGAGAAAGTTCGACAACCGATCCAGTTTCTCAATGGGTGTAGGGCCAAACATGAGTGGATAGCGTTCAAAATGGTTCAGCATCGGAAGCCTCCAATATTGAGTTATACAGTGAATAATATATTCATATAATAGTATACGATTTGTCAAGAGAAAAGAGCTGCTTAAAAACATCGCACAATAGCATGACGATAGCATGCTATCAGAGCTTTTCAGAATCCCGTTTCACCGTTGATGAGTCATCCCCAGGATTGGGAGAATAACATTTACCAGACATGAAGTTATTTTTTACTCTTCATGATTTTTAGTAGTTCTGCAAGGATGTTTTTTGTGTAACCCGCTTGTCTAACCCTTGAGAAACCAATAATAAGACCAAAAATAATAAGAAATAGTCCCCCACCGATTATTGCATACAATGGATTCTCTATATTAAAAATGTTATCTTCAATAACCAGTTTAACGATAACGAAAAAAAATCCCATAAAAAGGAGCATTACAAAGCAGAACAAAAGTCCTTTTATCACATCCATAATTGTGAGTTTGCGTATCATCGCATTGGCACCCATCTATTATTTGACGTAATGATTATAATACCGTAAAAAATTGAATTAATAATATTTACATGTTGTTTCAATATCAAATCCGCTTTTCAGCTTTCGATTATTTTACTGACCTCGTTTACGGCGGGGGTATCCGCTCAACCCTTAATTCTGTTGCGGTTTGATTGATTGAAAGAAATCACAGTTTAACGTAAACCCTAACGTTGCATAAAAATTGAGATCAAAACGCGATAGGTTAGGTCATTGCGGTTAGATTCTCTATTTTCAAGGTTGAAACCGTATTCAACATACGGTGAGATCTTGAAAATGGAGAATCTCACCGCAGGGGCCTTAAGATAGTGCGAGTAAAACGGTTTTGGACCCATTTTTATGCAACGTTAGGGTAAAGCTAACCGACGAGCAGCAGCGATTTCTTGCCCGTAAAGCAAATAGTTCGGTGCCTTGTTATGTGTTTATGTTACTTCTGCTTGATATAATGGCGGTAACTACCAAGCCTAGACCCAGGCCAGCCAAGATAGATCCTACGAACGCCAAAGCAGATGTCTGAAGAAAAAATAATCCAACACCAGTGCCCATTAGTACTCCACCACCAATAGCCCATGTACTTTTGTCGTATTTTTTATCTGTCATATGACACTCCAAGTTCGCTTGAAAGACTTTTCACTCTGGACACTTTGAACACAAACAAGTGATTATAGGGGGCTGGATATCATCACCTTCGGAATGTAATCCACACCAAAAGGCGGTGTGTTTACCGGAAACCCGATATAACCCGGTGCAGATTTATTTGAGACAACCGCAACAAACTGTATTTTTTTGTATTATTGCCGATATCTTTTGGACATCTCCACCGTACCACGAAACCGATTACTCCTGCAAGAATTGGTCAATTGTGAATATTCCCACAGATCGGTGGTTTTTAAGGGCCTCGATATTTACAAGATTGTTTTAGATACTCAAGGTTTTGAAAATATAAATAAGCCTATGTCATACAACTCAGAAGTCAGGTATACGGTCGAACGCAATGCTCACCCTCGTGGTCAACGAAAGCAAGTTGTTAATTGCTGTTTGCCTTAATCGCCTTAATTTTAATTAGTTTACCCCCGCCCAAGACGGGAGGGCATTAATCATTTCCTATTTTATACCCTGCTTCTTCCCACGCCTTTCTCATTACTTCGTTTTTCTTTAAATACTCATCAACCACTTCCTTTGGGACCCGGTTAAAAAGACAAGAAAAATTAACGCATTTTGAACAGGTATTTCTTCCTAGTATTACAAAAAATAGAATCGTTCCAAGTGCAGCAAGTCCTGCCCATAAGTATTGCTCCCCAATTATGGAAAAATATATAGGAAAACCAAAAAGAATGCCAAAGCCTATTATAAGTTGAAACTTCTCCCACCTGTTTATAGGTGCCGGATTATATTTCCAGAGTTTCGGACATCCGGCATTCGCATGGCATTCCAGGATAAAGCCCTCTTTGGCATAGTAGGGACAATGACTGCATAAAATTTTAATCTCCCAGAAACCAAAAAATAATACCCAGAAAACAAACATCCATGCAATCTGGTTAGCGTAACCTCCACGATTCATCCCTATTAATCCGGGTACCAAAAATACGGAAAATAATAAAATAAATTTGAACCAATCAAAAAAGCTAAATCTACATTTTAATTTACCTGAAATAGTACACCCTGTACAGCTCGACTCGTGACCGGAAGTACAAATACCATTGGGATTTTTGGTATTATTTTCATCTGTTGAAGATTCAGTGTCGGGTGTTGTGTTGGCACCACATTTGTAACAGAAAAGTGCATATCCTGTGGCACCACAGTTAGAGCAGTAATAAGGCATAAAGTTTTCCCGAATTACTTCATTTCGACTTATTGAGGTGACTTAAAAAAAACCTAGACCAACATCCTTTTAAGATCCTCGTCCACCTTGTAGGTCAGGTTCATGTGAAAATCATCCAGGAACATGTTGTAGACTTCCAGGTTACCGAACACCGGTGGTTTCGGGCCTAGCCAGATATCCTTGATGCCCATGTTTAGCAGCCCCAGAAGAATGGCGACCGCCTTTTGTTCCATCCAGGATAGTACGATGGTCACCGGCAGGTCATTTAGGCTGCAACCGGCGGCCTTGGCCAGGGATGATGTTACCTGAACGGCCCCTCCGGAATCATTGCACTGTCCCAGATCGAGATATCGCGGGATGTCGGTGTTGGCAATGGTCCCAAAATCATGGTCATTGAAACGAAATTTCCCGCAGGAAGAAGTGAGAATGATACAATCGTCGGGCAGGCTGAGCGCCAACTCGCGATAGTAGTTTCCCCCTGATCCCGGGGCATCGCAACCGGCGATGATAAAAACCCGGCTGATTTTTCCATCCTTGATGGCATCTGCGATCATGTCGGGCTTATCCAAAATCGCATTCCAGCTATGACCGGTGGATACGATGGCATCGGAAGCCATCTGCGCTTTAGGGAGGGCTTTGGCCAATTCAATCACTTCCGAAAAATCAAAATCGACAATCTTTTTGGATTCATTAATGGCCACGTTACCGGTAGCGAACAACCGCTCTTTATAGTGGGTGGCTTTCTTTATGGGAACAATACAATTGGTACTGACCACTACCGGACCGGGAAAGTCGTCGAAGGTCCGATTTTGATCGGTCCATGATCCGCCGATGTTTCCTTTGAGGTGGGCGAATTTCCGCAACTCCGGGTACCCATGGGCCGGTAGCATTTCGGAATGGGTATAGACATTGATATTTTGACCTTCGGTTTGCTCCAGCAGATGCTTCATGGCCAGTAGGTCATGCCCACTCATCAGGATTGAGTGGCCTTGGGCCTTATTCTGGGATACCGTAACGGGTGTCGGGGTGCCGAACTGATCTCGATGGACCGCATCCAGAATTTCCATAATTTTCATGGTGGCACCGCCCACTTTCATGAGCATCTTAATATGGTCCTCTTTGTTAAAATTGACGTTGGTCAACGTAAAGTAAAGTGCTTCCTGGCTCACGTCATCGACTTCTTTGCAGTCCGCCCCCAGTGTATTGGCCAGATAGCGATAAGCCGCGATCCCTTTTAATCCGAAAATGATCACATCCTGTAGCCGGGCAATCGTATCGGTTTTGCCGCAGGTCCCCGTGGTTGCACCATTGCTGCCGCATCCGTTTTCCATAGCCATTTCACATTGGTAACAAAACATGGTGCGTCTCCTTTTTGATGGTTGGGTTGATGGGGGGAACTAATTTTTCGGATGGCAATTGCCACAGGATATCGGCAGGTCGGTGTCCGGCTGCTCGTTTAAGGTCCTGTGGCACTTAATGCATTGACGATGGTAGGCCGTTTTCAACCCGATGGATGCCGATGCATCGTGACACGCGCTACACGATGCCGAGCCGTCCTCATCCAGATCGTCTTCTTCCAGTACATTCTCACCATTCTGGTAATCATGGTGACATTCCAGACAATCATGGGAATCCATGTGAAGCGTATGGGGAAAATCAACCCCGGGTCGGGATTTTTTCAGGCTGTTGGACGGATTGTCGATAAGCATCTCGTCAGATTGCGAAAAAATGGGGGCCAATGGCCAAAAAACCACTAGCGCCACGACTATCAGTGCCGGCAGCACCCATCGTGCCGTCCGAATCGACCGGTTAATTATCAAACGAATCATAGGTCCTGCAAACTCCTTGGGAACGGCAAATGTCCCGGCCAAAGGCAATCATATCTGGTATTTTAATACCGACTGGACAATAACAGCGTTCACACAATACGCATTTGTCCCACACCGCTTCACGTATTTCTTCGAGTTCTTCGCGGTTCACACGGCCGCGTTTACGATATAACTTCCCGATCGAGTTAAATACTTTATGGGATGGGATGTATGATGGATCGCCGGTTTTGTTGTACAAAAAACAGCTCCGGGCGCAATTACTGCAGCGGGAGCAAAACATCATCATGACTTTCATCTGGGTTTTTTTGTGTTTAAGCAGATATCGAATATACTCGGAATCGACGGCATCGGTTTTTTCCGTGACTGGTTGCGGCAATTTCCCGATGGGAAAATCGGTTTTCCAGACGCGCCTCGCCCCTCCCAGATTTAATTCACTATCAAGAAAAAATCGTCCGAATATAAAAAAGATCAGGTGCCCCATCTTGGAAAACGGCAGCATTAGAAAAAAAGCAGGCCGCTGGCCATATGCAAAATGATCACCACATCGTAATCGAACCATTGTTGATACGCCACCAGTCCGGTTGCAAAAGGTGCCGCTGTAATCAAAATAGCCAGATAGTCTTTGGCAATGATCGGAAAACGAAACGCGCCTTGAGCGCCCCGACGTATCAGATAAAAAACGGTGATCCCCAGAAAAATCATGGTCAAATCATTCATGAACCCCTCGGGCAGTGACGGCAGGCTCACCCCCCATGACAGGTCCAGAAGAACATTATGGCCCTCGACGAAAAACAGCGCAGCAAAAATGACCAGATGGTAGACCGCTGCCGTCCAGATGGCCACCGGATTCATGCCGAAAATCGAATTGCGGATATTGAGGCGAAATTTGTGTAATCTCGCCGTAATGAACGCTGCAAATTCATGCAGGCGCTTTAGAAAGCGTTTCGGCTGATGCGGCTTCGTTTTTGTTTTCGACGATTTCCGATTTGAAAGGCGCTCAGTGGCACGGAAAAATTGAAAGGCACGATACACGTGGAGCACCGCAACCACAATCAGGACCACCGTCAGCAGCGGACCGCGAAACAGCTCATACCAATTGATACTCATTTAGGGGGACCCTTTTTGGCATACCCCTCTTGAATAATCGTACGCGGATATTGATTAATCCAATGGGAAGGCTCCCTGATTTTATCGATACAGTCCAGCCTATTCTGCGCCTTCAACCGCTCATAGACTGCCATCCAGGCACACGGAATGTCGTCGCTGATCTCGCATTGCCCGTCTTTTACGCCGCCGCAAGGCCCATGGAATAGACCCTTGGCACACATGGTGATGGGGCAAACGCCGCCCGTTAATCCGATGATGCAGTCGCCGCAGGCCCGGCATCTCTCTTCGTACACGCCGACTTCCCGGTCAATTCCGATAGCGAGGGTGTTTACCGCCGGAAAAATGGGGATGTCGGGATAAAATTCCGCTAAAAACTGAACCCCGGCACCGCAGGCCATGGAGAGCAGGCAATCGTAGTCTTTTATCACTTCTTTGATTTCAGTCACGTAGCGTGGATTGCATTGCCGTTCGATGGTTAGGCCCGAAATCTTTTTTTTGTCGTTGAATACGGTTGCCAGCTCCGCATTCAATACATTCACTTCTTTTTGTCCACCGGCCAGACATACCGATACGCAGCCGCCACAACCGATATTGAGAATTCGTTTGTACGGTTGTAGCGTCTCTTTGAGTTCACCAATAGGTTTTCGTTTGGCTTTGACCATAATCTCGGTATCTTTTAATATTCGGGTTAATCAAATATTCGCTTCTACCCATACGATCGCATTTACCCAGCCTTTTAAGGCACTAGTTCATATAAAATAAGGTATTAAGGTAGGCATAGATACCGGAATCGTCAATCGGGGATGATCGCATCATTGAAAACGTTGTTTGGCTTTGCACCCACCCTTAGGAAAAAGGGTCGCGATAAGCGCCTTTCATCACACAATATTTCGATCGAAATGAACCCATTTTGCAATTTAGGCAAGCTAAAAAATAATCTGGTCTTTAAAAATCAGAACCCATTTTCGGTGCCAAATGGTAACGGATCATGTTTATTCGATTTTAGAAAAAATAACCGGCCGCCTCGCGACGGCCGGTTATTTTTTATGAAAGCCCACCGATGGTTGACGCAGTGTGGACCACATGGCTAAAAAATAGAATTCTACCGATAATCTCACCGATAAGAAGAATCAGGGGCAGCCACACCGGAATCCGTCCGGCCTTGACGACAACGGCTAAACCGATACCGAATTCAAGGATCAGGCGCACCCAGTAGAGGGATGATCCAAAATAGGCCGCACCGGTTAACCGCATGGCGTTACCTCCGGAAAGCCAGATGGAAGGTAGTATCAAATTGACCACCAGGCCTACCACGAGGCTGATCATCAGAATACGCGCCAGAAGCGGTTGATGCCCCTCGCCTGCAAAGTAGGAAGAGAAGGCCGAACCGAGAATAAAGGCTGTCAGGATATAAAACAGAACCGGCACGCCATTGTTCAAGGCTGGAAAGCTCGGCGGGGCATAGACCATACCGGAAACCGCCAATGCGATCAAACCGATGGCGGCGGCTATTTTGATAACGCCCCTGCCACCGGCACCCGCTTTAAAAAGGGCCAACAGCCCAATGACTACCAGCAAGCCGTAAACGATGAAGGCCAGCACCTCACGGGAAAGCCATGAATTGCTCAAGTGCAAAATGGCCCGGGGGCTTCCACCGGGATGACCCAAATGAAACGTACTGGCCAACAAGCCAAGGGCAAGGACGATGCCCACGACCAGCCATTCCGTACGAACCGAGGATTGATCCGGGCCTTGGGCCGTATTCCATTGACGCAACGCCAGCATCATCGCCAACCCAACCGAGACCTGACTGAGGACCGTAAAAATAACCAGGGATAGCTCCATATCGTTCATCGGTTACCTCCTTATTTCCAAAGGTTGACGGGGGGGACGAAAGCGGACGGAAGGATTGAGCTTCGTGGAAATTTGGGAAAACCGGCCGTATATTGTACGATATCCGGCTCATCCAATTCGGCCAGATCAACCAGGACCAACGCATCCACCGGGCAGCTCTGCACGCAGGCGGGCTTAAGATCGGCATCCAGCCGCTGCCAGCACAAACTACACTTTTCGGCTTTTTTCAAATTGGGATTATAGACGGGTGCACCGTAAGGACAGGATCGGATACAATTGCCGCAACCAATGCACTTTTCCTGCTCGTGGACCACCACACCATCATCATCCCGCTTGTAGTAAGCCACCACCGGGCACACTTCCAGGCAAGTCGGATTTTCACAGTGGTTACACGCCAAAGAGAGAAACGCCCGTTCTTTGTGGGGATAGATATCCTCACTCAAAGGATAGACTTTACGCCACACCACTCCTTTTGGCTGGTGGTATTGATTCTTGCACGCCATGGCACAAGAAAAACAGCCGATGCAGCGTTTGACATCCACTAAAAACGCCATCTGTTTTTTCATCGCTAAACCTCCTTAACCTTAGGCTTAAACCCAGACTTAAATTGGGCCTTATACTTTCGCCACATCGGCAAATTGATCGTGAATGGCCACACCAGGTGCGCCGGTTTTATAAAGCCCCATATCCGCCGATGTGTCATCTACCAGGTTCTGTACATTATAACTGCTTTTATTGAACCAGGCTTCGTACATCAAAAGTGCGTCCCGGGGCACATTATCGGTCAACTTGGCCTTGACTTTTACCTCTCCCACTTTATTGGTAACTTTTACCCAGTCGCCGTCATCAATATTCTTTTTAGCCGCCGCCGTCGGGTGGATATAGACGAACGGTTCCGGGCTGAAATCTTCCATGTAGTCAATATGCTGGAACTGGGAGTGAATATTGAACTTTGAATGGGGTGTCAGCAACCTAAACGGGCCGGAAGATTTACGGTTGGATTTGTATTTGGGTAGTGCTTCGTGGCCATGCTCGGCGGCCAGTTCAGATAGAAATTCGTACTTTTTCGATGGTGTCGAAAAGGTGAGATCGCTCCAGGATGCCGAAGAGGCCAGTTTGGCTTTTTTCGGTCCGTTTCGCAGGTCCTCCCAGGAGTCGATACCGAAAAGGTCGTAAATTCCTTTGTTAAACTCCTTGGCCATCCACTCCTTGGTGTCTATGTCCTCTGGAAAGGTACAGGCTCCGGGAGCCAGTTGGTTGATCTTTTTAGAAAGTGCCGAAGCAATCTCGATGTTGGACTTGGATTCGTACATTGGCTTGATGGCCTGCTCGTTTAGGCTAAGCCAATAATGCCAGTAGGAGACGTTGACCGTCCACTCCTCAAACAACGTGGTCACCGGCAAAACGATATCGGCCTGCTCCACGGTTTGGGTGAAAAATTTATCCACGACCACGACCATTTCGAGTTTTTCAAAGGCTTTTTTCATCTTGTTTAAGTCAAAATCCTGGCTAAACGGATTTTTGCAGGACACCCATAATAGCCGCACGGGTGGGTCGTTGGTATCTAATATTGCCCGGGCGGTCTGGTTGATGTTCACGGTGCGGTCGGAGTAAGAAGCCTCTTCTGACTTCCCTTGATCAAACTCACCCTTGGGCCCTGTCTTGCCCGTAAAACCCACAGAACCTTCCGGCTGTTTCTGCACCAGAGCGTGATAGTTGAACCCCCAGGTAGAAAGATGGCCATAACGCGCCCCACCGCCCTCCTTGCCCACATTACCGGTCATGGCGACCAGGGCGTCGATGGCCCGAACCGTAACACCGCCATTGACGTGACGCTGCAGGCCGTAGCCGATCCAGATGGTGGCAGGCTTATGGCTGGCAAACGCCTCGGCCGCCCCGGCGATTTGATCCGCAGGAATCCCGGTCTTTTCGGCCGCCCATTCAAGAGTGATCTCTTTTTTGAGGTAATCAGCAAATTCGCTGAATCCGTGAGAATAGGTGTTGACAAAATCGGTGTCCACCATGCCTTTATCCAAAACATGACGTGCCATACCTAATGCCAATGCACCATCTTCACCGGTTTTGACTTGCCAGTACTCATCTCCCTTGGCAGCCGTCTGGGTAAAAACCGGATCGATTACCAGCACCTTGGCACCCCGATCCTGAGCCTCATACAGATACTTCATGGAATGGACCGAGCACCAGGCCGGATTGGCCCCCCAGACTATAATGTAGCGACTGTCGACCATATCTTCGGGGTCGTTGCACCACATGTTGCCCATGTCGTAATTTTGGGCGTCAATACCCGCCGGCCAACACGGGGTCCCCACAAAGCGGGTGGTATACCCCAAAGAGGACATCATGCCTTCCACACCGTAATTGGTGATGCCAAAATTCCCTGAGTATTTGGTTAGTCCCATGCCTAACAAGGATCCGTCCTTTTCCTTGATCTCGAGAATTTTTTTGGCGATCTCATCCAGGGCTTCGTCCCAGGAAATGCGTTTCCAGTTGCCCGACCCCCTTCCTTCCTGGCGCATGGGGTATTTGATACGGTCCGGGCTGTAAACCTGACGCCAATAGCTGTTTCCCTTGACGCAGGTTCCGCCGTTGGTAAATGTGGATTCCTGTGCGCCCTCGGTGAAATGGATCACACCATCCTTGACAAAGGTTTTGATACTGCAAGTGTCGTAACAATTGCGGGGACAAGCATTTCTAAATGTTTCGTAGGGTCCCCCAAAGGTAACTTCATCGTTGGCAATATCAAAGGGTGCGGCAACCGCCTGCATCAAGCCACCGGGAAAGGCGGTCAAGGCCCCTGCCGCCATGAGGCCTCTGAGGAACTGGCGCCTGGTCAAAGGAGAGGCCAACGCCTGCTCCACCTCTTTTCGGCTCCATTTTTCCATAACTTAAATCTCCTTTCTTGGTTTTAAGGATTGCGGTCCCGTCCCGACAGCCCTGAAACGTTGCCGCTCGTCATTGTCAACCATTGCGACAATTGCCGACAGATCCAGAGTATCGTTTCGGGCGTCCTATCTGCCTGGCTGACTTTATCGACAAATTTGGGTACCCATCGGGACATATGTTCAGACAGGAAATAGTCATACAAAGCGTCAAGCTGGGACGCATGACTTTTTAAAATCCCCTGATGCATGTGGAGGCAAGCATCAAGTTCCAATGCGATGTGATCGTCCGGAACGGTTTCCTTCCAGGGCGAAATCAAGCCGATCATTTCATAGAGTTGTCGGATTTTCAGGGTTGTTTCACCCATTACAAAGGGTTCATTGTCAATATAAACCGAAGCATAGGGTGGTGCGACCACAGGACCCGGCCCCACAAAAAGACGGTTAAAAGCGAACTCCACCGCGCCCCAATCTTCACTGTCGAACGCCATACGCGGGGATCCCATGGCAAGGGATAGATATGATTTCTCCAAATCCGATGCATTGCGGGCCACAAAAAAATCGCGTATGGCCGTTATGGTCAAAATGGGGTCACGGGCATTTTCCAAGGGGTTACCTCCAGAGCCAAGACTTAATGAAACCATCAGCCTGCTCAATCGAAATGAGTGTGCAGAAACTTAGGCTCGATGAGCCAATTTCAAAACGTTTCAGTTTGTTCAAGGTCAAGGAAGGCGAAAATTTTAACCGCAGGAATACATTGGGTATTTCGAGGATTAAAATTTGAGCCTGACGCAGAGATTGGACAAAATGGGACGTTTTGAAACTGGCTCCGATGTCGTAATGGTAAAATAGAGGTAAAGCGTTGGCGATATCAAGGGCATGTATCAGGGAATTAATGGGTATAGAAACATACCTATTTTGGGATAAAAGCAGAATTGATCTGCATCTTTCAAGCTAAGTTCAAAGGGAAATGGGGAAGGTAAGGGGTCGGTTAAACGTGATCTTTTATGCCGGATCCGTTAAACTTGATCTGTTAAACCTGACCCGTTAAACTTGATCGATTAAACCTGATCGATTAAACTTGGGCGGACATCTGGCTGGACTCAGCCCCGGGACTATTGAGGTATGTGTAAAGATTGACCTGTCGGCCGCGCAACCCGAGCTTTTTGCGAATGTTCTTGCGGTGGGTCTGGATGGTTTCAACGGAAATATTCATGGCATCGGCGATCTCTTTAGTGCTGCTGCCGGCCTGGACGAACTGACAAATTTTCATTTCAGTAGGGGTCAGCTTAAGCAGATAGGCATCATTCTCGGCGCCGGTGGCAACAGATAATTTGATCAATTGATCTTCGATGATATCGACATAGCCCTTGCGCACCAGTTGCGAAGGCTCTTTGCGAACTTTATCCAAGGCGGGCAAAATGAGATCCTTGACCTTTTTGGAGACGGCATTTTGGAGTTCCTGACTCTCCGTATCAATACTCTTCATGACGTTTCTAAGGGTAATATTCATCTCTTCCAGTTGCGACTTCTCCCGTCGCAGGTTCCGTTCAAGGTTTTTTTGTTGGGTAACATCCCGTACAAGAACATGGAATACGGTACGCACAGGGGTTTCCACACGATTAATGGTCACCGCCATGGGAAAAAGCTCCCCCGAATCACGCCGGCCCTGCATCTCACCCTCCCAGACCTTATCTTCATCCAGATTGCGAATGGCTTTTTCCAGTGTTAGTGCACCCCCCGGCTGGCATAAAGAATTACAGTTTAATCCGGGTAGATTATTGGGTTGAATGCCGAAAACCTGACCAGTGCGACGGTTGGCTTCGATCACCTTAAAATCGGTATCGATCAAAAGGATGCTACCCCCGGCCGCCTGAAACAAGGACAAGTACTGCTTTTCGGTACTGACCAGAGCTTCTGTTCGTTCGTTGACTGTTTTTTCCAACGATTCCCTCTGGCCGACGAAACAACTGACATTGGTCAATAATACCATGTATCCTTTGGTCGCCAGGCTGACCGTTTCCAAGGGGATTATTTTCAGATTAAAAAATACCGACTCATCAAACAATGTGATTTCATGTGTTTCGGACAGGCTGTAATAGTGAAGGACTTCATCGATATCTCTACCTTCGATAGCCAATACATCCCAGAAGAATTTACCCAGAATATGACGACGCCCCAGGGACTGGGACGCGGCGGTGTTGGCCTCCAGAACGATCCCGTTGTCATCGGTAATCATGACGATATCGGATGTGGCGGTGAAGATATTTTCGTACTTGTTCTTCTCCAACGTCAACAAGCGATTGTGGTCGGTCAGTTTTACCAACGCCTCCGGTTGGGACATGGCCTCCCAATCTCCCACCAGCAGGGTTTCCAGCACATCCCCCCAGCGGCGAATGATATTGACGGCGTCTAACTTTTCATCGGCTAAGGCCTCCATTTCCATGATGATCTCTTCAAAGGCATGTACCAATGTCTTGAAGCACCCGAAGAACAACTCGAAAGTCACCCCTCGAAAGCGATGACGCTTGGCGACCTGAAAAAATGGATCGATCCAGTCGGCATCCGATTGCAGCAGGTTACCAAAGGTTTGGATCCCACCTTTGGACTCGATCTGACGAATGAGCGGAACGAGGAAGTATTTGAAAGATTCAATGCAGTCCTCCCGCTTGGCCGTGGTGTATTTGAGATAACCGGCTTTATCCATTCCTTCGGACCACTTGGTCAGAAACGATTCCACATAGTTCGGCAGCGTGCGAATGAGATCGTTGGCCATGATTCGACTCTTTTCTTTGAAATTACGGCCATATCGGTCATTGGCCGACAAATGGTGCCCCAAATAAATAGCAAGGGGAGAAGTTGAAATCTTACCGGATCTACATGAGGCGTGTGTTGACAATACCCTTATATGTAACCATGATATTGACTATAATCCGAATCGTCAAGTCGCGCACCCTTCACGGCGCCATTTATATGGAAAGCAGCAGAAATGAATAAAATCCCGAAATTCTTGCCGAATAACTTTCCAATAACACGGGTCGCTTGGTTTATACTGGTAGTCATTGTTTCGGTAAACGCTCCGCTCGCCTCCGGGTCAGAGATAACCGATACTACCGCCAAGAATAAAACAAATCTGCAGTCCACCCCGGCCTACAGTGTTCACATTGGCCAGTCCATAATCTCCGGTCGAGTGGGCAAGCCGGTTCAAATTCTTCTGGACCTGTCACCTTACCCACCCCCGGCCGGGCTGTTCTACTCTATCGTCGCGGATGTTCTTCAAAAACCGAAAGACAAGGCGCCCAAAGTATTACCTGGAGATCACGATATCACGGTATGGTGCCCGGCACCCGGCACCTACCGGCTTCGGATCAGAGTCAATTTAATTACCAAATCGAGCTGCGGGGGCGCCCAGGCCGACAATATCGACGAAAAAGAAATCCGCCTTGTTATCACCGAATAATCCCATTATTTTATTTTCTAAAAACCGAATAATAATCGCTTAAAATCCTAAAATAATTTGAGTGACGGCAAATACTGACTCTCTAAAATGTCCCCGCATTTTTTTACTGCTCTTTGAATGCACGCTGTTTTTTTTAGTTGACAAAGAGAAAAGTATCTGCAGTTTATATTATGAATACGGTTTACCCTCCCTTTAAGAACTACTCTCAACCTGAATCGCAACCGCGCATTAAGGAGGCATTTTGCACATTACCGAAGGCATCATTACCGGCAGCTCAGCCGTATTGTACACCGGCGCAGGCGTGGCCCTAGTGGGTCTGGGAGCCGCCAGGATGAAAAAATTTGTGCATGAATTTCCCGAAAAAAAGCCGCTTTTGGGAATGGGCGGGGCCTTAATTTTTTTCATCTCTTTAATCCCCATTCCGGCTTTTACAGGTACTTGCTCACATCCCTGCGGTACGCCCATGGTGGCCATTTTGCTAGGTCCCTGGATTGGAATCGCCTTGACGGGTGTCAGCTTGCTACTCCAAGCCGCTTTTTTTGCCCACGGCGGTTTTGGTACCTGGGGCGCCAATGTCGTGGCCTTGGGTTTTTTTGGGTGTATGTTTGGTTGGGGGACGTTCAGAATTTCTCGCAGGTTAGGGTTGCCTTTGTGGGCAGCCGGCTTTGCCGGTGGGTTGGTGGGCGATGCCATGGTATATGTGGCTTCGGGATTGATTCTCGGCACCACCCTAGCTCATGCACCCACACCCCAATACAGCCTTATCGGCTATCTGGGCGCGATTTATGCCGCCTATCTTCCAACCCAGCTTCCCATTGCAGTCGGTGAAATGCTGATAACGGGAATGGCGCTTCAATACGCATATAACCAACGCCCCGAAGTTCTGGTGGATTTAAAAATCATACGCCAGCCCAAGAGAGACCATGTTCGCCATCCGCTGGTTGTTATCCTGATTCCACTATTATCAGCTGGAATTATCTCCGCCCCGGCCACGGGATATTCATCTGACAAACAAAAACAGGTGCCAAGTGCGGATGTGAGCGCATCCGTTGAGCAAGCTCAGCCTGCTGCTAATTTTTCCGGTATGGATGAAGCGGTCAATGAAAAAATGGCCGAGGCCGCGGGGCGTCCTCCCCGAGATCCCTTTATAGACACTGAATCCATGGGGGATGTCTGGAACATGCTACTGCTTTCCGCCGGTGGTGTCTGTGGATTTATTGTCGGTCGATGGTGGCACCTCATTTGGGGGAAGAAGAAAGAAGCCTGACATCAACCACGTGCGTCATCAACCTGGGGCATCATCAACCTGGGGCGTCATTGGATAAAATGGCTCTAATATGAATCGTAACGATTTTCTGCATGGTATTCACATCGATACAGATTCCCTAGCCAACGGGTATCGGGATCAGAGTGCCGATCGGGGGCTGCACCGACTGGACCCCAGGCTGAAACTGGCCATGTTGGTGACGGCGGTGGCCCTGAATGTGGTGATCGCCCAACTGTGGCTCTCCTTGACTCTCTTATTTTTAAGCCTCTTTTTGGCCTTGTGGTCCCGTATCTCTCCGGGCCATTTTGCACTCTTTTTTATCGCCCCGGCGTGGGCCACACTGATTGTATTTTTCGGATTCTCCGTCGGTTTCGGCACAACGCCGGTGTGGTCCCTGGGGGCCGTAAATATTTACCGGGAGGGCATCCTTCTGGGCCTTTCCGCTGCGGCACGGGTTGCCTGTGATATGGCTTGGCTGGCCGCCGTTTTTTTAACAACCCCATTTGATCGTGTGCTGGAAGCGCTTAAATGGTTTCGCGTACCGACCATTCTCATCGAAGTCATGGCCACTTCCTATCGCTACGCGTTTTTATTGTTTGATGAATTTTTCAAAATGCGGGATGTCGCTCGAATCAAAGGCGGGCTTCAAACCTATGGCATGGCCTGCCGCACCCTCGCCATGATTCTCGCCCAAATCATTCTCAGGGCCTATGACCGGACCTTGAGAATTCAAGAGGCCATGACGGCCCGAGGTGAAAATGCCGTCGCTGAGGAAGTGCCCATGGAAAAACCGCAATCCACCCAATCCTGCCCCAATCAATGCGATGTCACCCCGCTGTATACCGAAAAAGAGGTTCCGGTAATTTCCTGCGACCAGGTATGTCATTCATATAAAGGCGATCGGGCGTTAAAAGAGATCTCGCTGACCATATCCAGGGGGGAAGTGGTGGTATTGTGTGGCCCCAACGGGGCCGGTAAAACCACCCTTTTGAAATTGTTTGCCGGGATTTTGCGTCCGGACAGCGGTGAAGTGAAACTTTTTGGCCGAACGCTGGACCGTAAAAACCGTAAAGAAGCCTTTCATCAGGTGGGTTTCATGTTCCAGGATCCCAATGACCAGTTGTTCTGCACCCATGTGCGTGAAGATGTTGCCTATGGCCCCAAAAATCTGGGTCTGGAAGCCGAGGAAGCAGACCGCCTGGTGGAAACGGCCATGGAATTGATGGAAGTGTCGCATCTGGCCCACCGCCCCATTCATCGGCTGAGTCATGGGGAGATGAAACGGGTGGGGTTGGCCGGACTGATTGCCATGCGGCCGCCGTTGATTCTTTTGGATGAACCCACGGCCAGCCTCGATCCGGCCTCGGCCAACCACCTCGTCGACCTGATAAAGCATTTAAACAGCCACCATGGCTATACCCTGGTCATGGTCACCCATGATATTAATGTAGCGGCCGCCATCGCCAAGCGGATCGTCATTCTCAATCAGGGCCGAATCATTGCCGATGGGTCCGTTCGCGAGATATTGACTGACAGAGCCCTACTGGAGACAGCCAGGTTGGAGCCACCGATTCTCACCCGCCTATTTCAGGAGCTGTTTTCCGAATCCGGCGACGATCATGACATACCCGTGACCATTGAAGAAGCTATCCAGACCTTGAAACTGAAACCTTCGTCTCGCCGCCGGACAGGTTAGAGGCGACCCGATTTGGGATCGAGTATGCAGGACCTCGGGCAGATATATGAATCCTTTGAGATTTTTTACCGATCCGTCTTTCCCGATACGGGCGACGCTCTTTTTTTTGTCGATAGCCATTTAAAAATCCTTATGACCAATGATCATGCCGGGGAGCTTTTCGGTGCTGCGATGGTTCACCAATCAGGAGCGACATTTCGCAACTTGCTCGCACCGGCAGACCGGCCCCGATTTGATCAAACCATGGCAGGCCTGAAAAAGACCGATAATTGGGCGGGCGAACAAAATTGTCTGGGTATCTCCGGCCAACCATTTCCGGTCGATATGACGATTAAAAAAATTCGCTGGCGCCAACGAAAGCTTTACTGCATCAACATCCGGGATTTGACCGATTATAAAATGCTCAGGGACCAGGTTCGTCAGGAAAAAGCCAACCGCAGGGAGATGTATGTCACCATGCGGACCCTGATGAAAGCGTTTAGTCGCGAAAAAGACGGAATGGAAAGAAATATTTCCTACAAAATCGAAACGCTACTCTTGCCGACATTGGAAAAAATTAGACGCGAGCCCTCGGTCAATCTAAGAAACACCTTTTTGGAAATCATGCGAGAACAGCTGATCGGATTAACCAAAGGTTTCGGGGTAGAGCTGGATGCCCGATTTTTGTTATTGACCCGTACCGAAATGAAAATCTGTGTATTGATTCAATCCGGTCACACAGGCAAAGAGATCGCCCACATGCTCAACAGTTCTTTTGAAACCATTCAGACCCATCGAAAAAACATTCGCCGAAAACTGGGGCTTCGGGGAAAAAAAGTGAACCTGTACGCATTGCTTTCCGACAAATCTTTCTTTTCGCGTGAGGCGGATCAAGGAAGCGCCCAATGAACCTTTTGGGATAAATCAATCGGGATAAATCAAGATGTCAACAAGCGTTAATCCAGATATCACGATCACAAGCGCGGATGCATTGTCCCGATATACATCGCATTTTATAATGGAATTTCAAAACAAGATGGCCCCCGAACATCCATTAGCCGTTCATTATATTATTCACGAAAACCTTGCCGATTTTCCGGGAAACAAGGGTGAACCGATTCTGTCCCATCCGCAGAATAAAAACGATATTTCACCATTGACCCTCCATCTCTATCAGCCGAGTCTAATCGATATACCCGCCCTGGCGTTGCAAGGTTGGCTTGACCTGGCCTTGGCCGTCCAGGTCATTAAATGTCGTCCAACCGAAGGCCGGTTTAATTTCAAGCGGGAGATCCTGCCGTTAATCAATGTCAGCGGCATGGCCACCCAAGTGATGCGGTATCTGGTATTTCAGCTTGAGATAAGCCTGCAACAGGTCATGGCGGTCAAGCTAATTCTGGATATGGCCCACGATCAGTCCTTACTCTACTATTTTTATTTTAGAATTGCGCCATCAGAAGAGGATGAGAAGAATTATAAAAATCTCGTACCCCATCATTGGACCCGCTCGATATTTCTATGTAAAAAGCTGAGGCAACATACGTCCGTGGCACTTTTAGCTCGCCAGGGCGAATTCGTGACGCTCAATTCTTTCTGGTGGTCCTGCCATGATTATTTTTTACCTGAAGACAGGAACTTGATAGAGGAGTTGGCCGAAATCTCCCATCGTTTTGAACAGATGTCTTTTTCCGACCAGTTGGTTGCGATGTTTAAAAAGCTCAAAACACACTTGCTAACCTGAGTCCAGCCTGATTTTCCCTTTTGACGTTTTCAGCAGAATAGAGACAATGAAACTGTTTCGGGTATTAAAAATTACCCGTTTTTTACCTATTCCATTACCTTTACAGGCCCACCAAACCAATACTATAAAATAAATCAGATTCACCCCTTCAGTCATCTTATCTTTAAGGCTAATACCGATGGCATCAATGAATTACCAACGCCTTCGCGTCAACAATTCTCACTTTTGGGAGGCCCAATGAAAATCACCCAAGTAGCCGGGTTTTTAGGCTGTGGAAAAACAACCCTCTTGCTCAAACTGTCCCGACAACTGGCCGGTGACAATGAACGCAAAGTCGCCCTTGTCGTCAATGAAATCGGCGAAATTCCGGTCGACGGCAAAGTGATCGAAGAGAGCGGGATGCAGGTCAAGGATATCGGTGGTGGGTGTATTTGCTGCGAAGTGGCTGCAACTTTCGCCAAAACCATCTACCGGCTTTATAAGGATTTTTCGCCGGATCACGTTCTGGTGGAACCTACTGGTGTGGCCGTTCCCAGTCAGGTAAAGCTGGCAGCCAGAATGGGCGGGCGCGACGCCAAGATCCACCTGGGCCCGGCCATCGTACTGTTTGACGCCACTCGCCCGGCGGAGCTGTTGGATATGGATATGCTGGGACAACTGGTAACCACCCAGATTAAAGATGCCGACATCTTAGCCATCAGTAAGGTGGATTCCGTTGAAGAAGCCGATGTCGCCGACTCCTCAAAAAGGGTGCGGGATCATAATGCCCAGGCCGAAATTATCAATCTCTCTTCCTTTTCCGGATTGGGCGTGGATCAACTGGTTGATCGAATCGTCAACTGGAAGGAGTAAAGCGATGGACGCGAAAATAGACAACGAGCCCGGTTGTTATACCGAACATGGTGTCAGCGGGTACGGGGTGGCCGCCAAATTAAGCCGCAAAGAACCCATGAACGAGGCGTTTATCAAAAACATGGCCGAAAAGATGATGCTGGCCATCGCCGATAAATGCATGGAGCTCGGTGCCCGTTGTATCGGCCACATCAAGTCCCATCTTCGCACTGAAGCCGGAACCATCAAAGCGGATACCATAGGGGTTTCCCATGGGTCGTTTTCTACCGGGCATATCACGGATTCGGTAAAAGACCTTTACATCGCCATCAACAGTATCATCCAGGGCATTCCTGAAGCGGCGGTTAAAGCGGCAACCTTGGAGGGAATGCATGAAGTCGCGGATCAACGCGGGCTCTCTGTGATCAAAGAGAAGGAGCATACTTACTTTGACGAGTTCGATTTTGTTGCGTCCAAGCAGGACTTCATTAAACAACTAAAAGAACAATTTGATTCCGAAGACCATTCGGATTCTGAGGCGGAGGAATAGATGCAAGTCGTCAGCATATCGGGTGCTCAAGGCAGTGGAAAGACCACCTTGATTCGAAAACTGGTACCTCAGTTTAAGGCGGCTGAAAAACGGTCGGCCGTCATCGTTAACCAGGACGGGAAGGTGGCATATGACGATGATTTTAACGCCACCCATGAGCTTGCCGTAGAGTATATCCGCGGCGGCTGAGTGGGCTGTTCATTGGCCTCCAGTTTGGTTGACCTGAAAAAAAAGATAAAACGCGAATTCGATCCGGACCTGCTCTTTATTGAACCTTCCGAAATGGTGGTAACCCGGGAACTGCGTGACGTCATGGCCATGGGCCTGAGGGATATTCGCTATGTTTCCGGTCCGTTTATTACGCTGGTGGACGGCCCGATGTTCGGGTTTTTATGGAACGAACGGCAGAACTTGCTGCTCGGGCAAGTGGCCGATGCTGACCTAGTTGCCGTTAGCCGCGTGGATTTAATTGAGGCAGAAGAGTTTGAAACCATAAAATCCCAGTTAAAAGCGTATTGTGATCCGCTTATACCTTTGAGCACTAAAGAGGGTATTAATGTAGAGGAGGTGGTAAACCTCATTGGCTGATAGATGGCGCCAAATCGCGTCGCAAAATTGCTTAAATCTCATATTAACCTTCCAAAACAAGAAAGGAGACATCCCATGAACGGATTAGAAAGAATCGGTACGGTACTCCAAGGTGGTATTCCGGATCGGGTGCCTGCAGGTCCGCTGGTATGCGGCGCCTCCCGAAGAGTCTACGGTGTCACTTATGAGGAATGGTCGCAGGATGGGGAAATCATGGCTAAATCCCAGATTCAGGCCCACGACCTGATCGGCTATGACGGAATTTTGGGATTGGTGGACCTCTCGGTCGAGGCTGCTGATTTTGGACAAGAAATGGTGTATCCCATTGAGGACACCGCTCATCCCAATTACGACAACCCCTTTATCGCCACACCGGATGACTATTTTAAAATTGAGGCACTGGATCCCACCAAGGCGCCGCGAATGAAAGAATCCCTGAAATATTACGACATCCTGTGCAACGAAAAAGCCGCCAGTACTGCTATCATGGGGTTCGTCTACGGGCCACTGGGGATTTTGGCCATGATGCGGGGTGCGGAGAACCTGTTCAGAGACTGTTATAAAAATAAAGAAGCAGTGATCCAGGCCGAGAAAGTCATCACCGATGTGCTGGTGGACTACATCAAGGCTATTGGTAAAACTGGGTGCCACGCCATTGTTCTGGATACCCTTTTCGCCTCCCAGACCATCATGCGAAAAGAGATGTGGAAAGAGATCGAGGGTCCCTTTACGAAAGTGCTGGCCGATGCCTGCCGGGACAACGGTATGATGGTTATCGTCCACAACTGCGGCAATGGGATCTACTTTGACGTGCAGATCGAGATGATGGACCCCATCGCCATTTCCTGTGCCTACCCGCCCGATGATTGCGCCGACTGGGTGGAGACAAAGAAAAAATGGGGTGACAAAACCACAATCATCGGATACGCCAGCCCGGCCCAGTACGCCTTTCTGGGGACCCCTGAAGAGATGAAACAGGAGTGCAAAAAAGAGATCGCGGAGCTTGCCGAAGGGGGGCGTTTTATTCTGGCCACTGGATGCGAATTTCCGCCCAACGGGTCATTGATGAACGCCTTTGCGATGATGGAGGCGGCGGAGTTATACGGTAAGTATTAACCCCCGTATATTTAAGGCCGTCCGTTAAAAACACTTACAGGATTGACAGCGATCAAGTTTCCTATAGCATCGTTTGGTCAATCCTGTTAGTTTTGTAAGGACTCTAAACCAAACATAAAAATATGGATGCGAAAATAAGTTAGATGGAGACTGGCATGCAAACCCCTGCAACCCCCGATGGCGTATCCTCCTAAACCCAACGGCATCGCCATTGAAAGCTACCACATCACCTCGGAACCCTACTACCTTCCCACTGGTGACGAATTAGAAGTTTTTGAATCCGCGGCCCGGCTCAAACTACCTGTCATGCTGAAAGGCCCCACGGGTTGCGGTAAAACTCGATTTTTAGAACATATGGCCTGGAAACTGGCCCGCCCGCTGGTGACCGTTGCCTGTCACGAAGACCTCACCGCCAGTGACCTGGTCGGAAGATACCTATTGAAGGGCGAAGAAACCCCCTGGCAGGATGGCCCTTTAAGTCTGGCCGTCAAGCACGGGGCCATCTGCTACCTGGACGAAGTGGTAGAAGCCCGCAAGGATACGACCGTCGTGATCCACCCCTTAACCGACGACCGCCGGGTACTGCCCCAGGAGAAACGGGGCCTGCTGCTGGAATCCCATTCCGACTTTCTACTGGTAATCTCCTACAATCCGGGCTACCAAAGTGTGACCAAGGATCTGAAGCACTCCACCCGCCAGCGCTTTGTGGGTATTGAATTCGACTACCCCCGGGCCGAAGACGAGCAGGCCATTATCATGAAAGAGGCCGGTGTGGATGAAGATACGGCCGGCAAACTGGTTCGCCTGGGCGAAATGGTCCGAAACCTGCGTCAGCATGGATTGGAAGAAGGCGTCAGCACCCGCCTGCTGGTCTATGCCGGAAAGCTGATGATCGATGGCCTGTCGGCAACGACAGCGTGCGAGGCGGCCGTCACTCGCTCCATGTCCGATGATGCCGATATGCGGGAAGCCATCGCTGAAATCGTTACGGGCATTTTTTAACGGTACTATTCATGGATACCCCAAACCATCGCACCCCGTCTTCGTTACCATCCGGAGGCACCCCTTCCGATTCCGATGCCAAACCACATAGAGCCAGGCAATCCCTCAATATGGCCCGCGAAACACTGGAACATTTCCAAAATGCGGTGTCCCACCTAAGGCCCCGCACGTCAGCCATTTTTCTAAGTCAGGCCCAAAAACAAATTACGGCCATCGATCAAATGCCGCTGGGCGAAACCATACTAGAGACGGCCATCAAATTTTGCCGGTTGAACTGGGCCCTGGTCCTCCCCTATTTTGATACCTTTAAGAAACTGCCCCAGGATCAGAAGATTATCTCAACCTGGAGCCAACTCATCCTCGACTTGGCCAGGCAAGACATTGACGTATCAATCACCTTCATCAAAGAGACCCCGGCGGCTATGGAACATCGGGGCAAGGACGACATGCTGGTTTGGGGCCAACAGGCGTGGTCGATTCTCGTTACCGCAAACGCAGACAGAAAAATCTGGAAAGCCGTCAACGCTTATCTTATTCAAGCCGGTTCCTGCCAGTGCGGTTACACCCTATCCCGGTGGCAATTTTTTCTCGAAGAGGCCGTGCGGATTTCCACAAAATCTCCCGGAGCAGCCGAAGCATTTATTCAAGCCGGCAATCGCATGTGCCTGTTGCTCACTGATGACGAAACCCATCAATGGGTGACCCAGGGTCTTGACGCAAATCAGTCCGACAAAGAGCTGGTCAACTATTTTGGTGGAACCTCTTTAAAGGCATTCGAACACCGCGACGACCTGGCCACCGGCGTGGCCTTAAAGGATCGCACCCACACCCTGGGACTGATCTGCGAGGCGGCCCTGGGACGTCCGGCCAAAATCCGTTCCAACATTGCACTGGTCGGCCATAAGGGGTTCACCGGTGGCGCCGCAACGGACGGGCATACCATTTTCCTGCCCGATACCGTGCCCAGTTTTGAGTTAATGAAGCTCATGGCCCTGCATCAGGCCATGCTGCTCAATCGAAGTCAATATCTGGAAGACGCCGGCAGGATTTTATTCGAACAGGTGCCCATTCATCTGGATGCGGATCGACGTCTTTTGGAACGTCTGCCCGGGCTACACAAGGCCATGGAAAAGGTCATGGGCGGTGAACTGCCCACCGCGTACCCCCGATCGCCTAAGAAAAAAATCACGGCCCCGTTTCCCTGGTGGGGAGATATTTTCCCTGACCTGATCGGCCAGACCAATGATACCATTGACCAAATCAAGGAAAAAGCCATCGAGGCCTATGGTGAAGATTTACCCCCCGAAATGGTTGAGGCCCTTTTGGCCAGTATGATGGCCGAAGGTGAACGCGACGGGGACGTTTTGTGGGAGATGTTTCGGGAAATGTTGGACAATATGGACTTTGACTCGCCGGAGGCCGAAGAGCTGGATGCACATGTCAAAACGTTTTTCTACAAAGAGTGGGACCACACCCTTTCTGACTACAAGCTGGATTGGTGCCTGGTAAGGCAACGGCCTGCCGCGGATGACCCCAACGATTTTGTTGAAGTGCTACGTGAAAAACGGCGGGGCATTATCAGCCTGCTGCGACGTCAATTTGTCAAACTAAAACCCGAACGGTTTAAAAAATATCGGGCCCAAGCCTATGGCGATGCACTGGATATCGATGCCTTGATTGAAACCCTGATAGATAAACGGACCGGATCGTCTCTTTCCGAAAATGTCTATGTCCGGCGGGACAAGCGCATCCGGGATGTGGCCGTCTTATTTTTAATCGATTTAAGTGGATCTACAGAAGAAGAAGTGGGTGGAAAACGGATCGTCGATATTCAAAAAGAAGCCATGGCCTTAATGGCCGAAGCCCTCGATTCACTGGGAGATGCCTATGCTGTTTACGGATTCAGCTCCGAAGGGCGCTTTCGCGTGGATCTGTTCAGTGTCAAAGATTTTGGCGAACCCTACGAACAGGCGGTTCAATACCGCCTGGGGAACCTGGAACCCTTGGGTTTAACCCGCATGGGTACGGTAATTCGGCATGCCATCCATAAACTCGATGAGGTGTCGGCGGCCATTAAATTGCTGGTGATTTTAACCGATGGTCGTCCTTATGACCTGGAATACGGTAATTTAAATTACGCCATCGCCGATACCGGCAAAGCAATACAGGAAGCCCGGCGCTCTCAAATACATCCTTTTATCATCACCTCGGATCAGAAAGGGGCGGAGTATTTACGCATGATCTCTTCTGAAACCCAGAGTATCGTTCTGCCCAAGGCGGAATCGCTACCCGCCATGCTCCCGGCACTCTATAAGCGACTAACATTATAGAATAGAATTCAAAAAACTTTAGAAGGATAAATACCCATGGAAAAAAAAATCGATTATCTGGCGGAAAAAGCCGTTGCCCTCGGCGCATCCGAAGCCAAGATTTTAAATGCCGATGAGATCGTCTTTGATTCCCGCGCCTATCTGAAATGCCGATTTGGCTGCAATCGCTGGGGAAAGTACTGGACCTGCCCCCCCAATCTCGATATCTCCCCAGAGCAATTCATGGACGCCTTTGCCCAATACCACTCGGCCGTCATCATCAAGACGACGGATCCCCAGGTGGGCCAGAAAGTCACCCTTGAAGTGGAAAAAGAGGCCATGCTCACCATGGGGTGCTCTTTTGCCTTTGCCATGGTGCTTTGCGTCCAGTGCGAAGAATGCGCCTATCCGGACCCGTGCAAATATCCCCACCTGGCACGACCCTCCATGGATGCTTATGGTATCGATATCGGAAAAACGGTAGCGCCTTTGGGTTTTGAAGTAGCGCTGGATCCGGATGGAAAAATGCTGCCGGCGTGGTATAGTATGGTTCTCATTGACTGAGCCTCCTCACGCGTAGCAGGGGCGATTTCTTTTGGTTCGTTTTCTTTTTCGAAAAAGAAAATGAACAAAATATTTAGGCGGGCCAAACAACTTCATTATACTCAAAGTATCGTTGATTTATTACTTTTAATTGGTAATGCAATGGTCAATGGTGAATAGGTATAAGGAGGCATCTGTCTCCGTCGGCGTGATCTGCTGCCGGGTGCTGGAAAAGGAAATCCGGACATTAGTGCGCGACGTCCCCGAAGTCACCCACCTCGAAGTGATGGATTGGGGACTACATATTCAACCGGATATATTGCTTGACACCCTCAGCCAACACATAAAAGCGATTGAACATAAAGTGGATGCCGTAATGCTGGGCTACGGCCGCTGCCAGGCTATGGACCGCCTGCCTGATGACTTTGCCGTGCCGGTGGTCTATCCCGAGGGCGAGGATTGCATTGGCGTTCTTCTCGGTCAAACAAGGTATGATGAGGAATTAAAACGCACCGCCGGCACCTGGTTTTTAACGCCGGGGTGGGCCGAGCTGGGGATGGATTTCATCTTCAAGGAACTTCAAGTCAACCGCATGGCCGAAAAGGGCCATGACCCTCTTGAGATTGCGCACCGAATGCTAAAGGATTTTTCCCGGGCCCTCTTTATCGATATGCACTTAAATGACAATGATAATATCAAACAAAAAGCCCGGTCCATCGCCACCGAGTTTGGCTGGCGGCTGGATAAAGTAGATGGCTCTTTAGACCGTTTGAAGCAGACCTTGCAACGAACCATTGCCATGGGCGCACAGAACCTGATAAACCGCCCGAAGACAGATTGAGGTCAGGACAAGCCGATGGTATATACCTCCGGAACTTTCCCCAAAATTTAAATTTTTACACTTATGAAAGAAATCTGGATTATCGGAATCGGTCGCTTCGGCCGGATGGCCGTCGAAGGGCTGGCAAAAACGCATGCCGGCCACCATCTTGTTTTGGTAGATCCTGATGGAGAAAATCTGTCCCAGGCTCAAGGCCCCAATCGGGCCCTGGTGCAGATGGACGGGGTCTTATTTGTGCATCAACGGCTGGCGGCTTCCGAGAAACCCGATTGGATCATTCCCGCCCTGCCCGTCCATTTGGCGGCCCAATGGTGTCTGGCCGAACGAAACGCCAAAGGGTTGAAGCAGATCGATATTCCCCCAGCTGTAGATCGCCACGCCCCCAATCCGACCCGTGACGACCTCGGCAATCTTTACGTGACCCATGCCGATTTTCGCTGCCCGGACAAATGTGACGAACCGGCCGAGATCTGCACCATCACGCGAAAAAAGCGCCACACCAATATGTTTACGCTATTGGGCCAGATACCAATCCCCAATTTTGAATCCCTTGTAATCCGCAGCCATCAGCTCGGACCGGGAATCGGCGGGTATCGTCCGGCGCAGCTATTTAAACTATTGGATGGTATCGATGGAAGTGAAAAGGATGTCTTAATCAGTACGGCGTGTCGCTGTCATGGCGTCATGACGGGGTTGGGATTTAGATAAGGTATGTAGAGTGTTATTTTACGATAAAAAATCAAAAAAGCATCGCAGGGCCGCACCGCAATGCCCCAAATAAGCGGCTTGGCAGGTTAATTCGGATTGTTGGATTTTCCAATTCTCGTTGTGCATTTCTCTATTGGGATATCATCCATTCAATGTACTCAGCAATAGATCCGACTAAATAAAGATGAAGGATATATAAGATAAATCAACATGGCTTTTTCCAATACTTTCAAGGCCTCACCCATTTCCCTTGATTTATAGTTGGAATTGCCAAATCCCTGAAATTTTATCCTGCGACCTGCTTCATAAAACACATTTGATACGGCATGGCGGATAACGTTGGCCATTGAACGATTTCGTGCATATTTTTCAACGTCATCAAGATAAGAAACGATTAAACTGTCAAATACGCTATTGAGAGCGATGATGTCTTTCTGGTCTGAATATTTCTGAATGACTTCCGGCATGCCCCCAATGATTGAATAGGTATGGAATAATTTGTAACAAAGTCAATGATAAATCTGATATATATTGTAACATAGTCACCTATTTCGCGAAAATTATATTAATATCATGTTGAGACTTGAAATCGAGATTAGCGGTGAGGCAGTGGTTTCGAGAGTTCGGCGGCCTTTTTTAAAGAACGGAAATTGCCGCCGGTAAAGGGGTGGATTCTGGTAATGAAATTTACTATCAAGCAAATAATTACATGTAATAATTTGCTTTAGGGCAAATTATTTCACAACCATTCGAATAATTGGATGGTATCGATGGAAGCGATCTCGCAATGATCATTCCGCCCAAAATTTGCGGCCAAAAATGACAAGAGGCAGGTGCAACTGTAGCAGTGCACCCACCCTCTTGAATTTTTATTCACTTTGTTTGAAAATATGAACGATTTAAAGCTTAGCCAAGCCGCCCAAGCGCCGGGCTCGGTTTCTTTCCATACTCTCTGGCGGTTTTCACGATGGCACGCATGTTTTCCTCTTTGATGTCCGGCCAGAGATCGCAACCCGGCCAGATGGCATCGACGCCGCCATCGACATTCACTTTTATGGCTTCAACGGCCTCCTCAACAGTGGTTTCTTCTTTGCAAGGCAGATTAAAAACATCGAAGTTTCCAAACAGTAATTGATCATCGCCTATTTTCTTTCGCGATTCGGCCAGGGTGTTCTTGATATCAACACTGAGTGCATCGGCCCCGCACTCATTCATCATCTCGATAATCATGTCTGTGGCACCGCAAATATGCAAAACCTTGGGGGACTCCCAAGCGTCCAGAATTCGTTTTACGCGCGGCATGATCATGGTTTTCCAGGTTCGGGGGCTGATAAGATCCGTGCCCGTACCCATTTCCCGCAGTGTAATATAGTCCGCGCCGGCGGCCTGCTGGGCCTGACCGATCTTAATAATCATATCGCTGATTTTGTCCAGGGCGGCTTCCACCAGCTCTTTCTGTTTGAAAATGCCTTTCAGCATGATGTCAAGCTCTAGAAGTTGCCCTGCCATGGTGAAGGGCCCCAGTTGCCAGGCACCGATGGCCCGCTCGGGGGCTTCCTTTTTGGCGAGTTGAATGGCCTCTAAAATCATGGGAATCCGTCCCAGCTCCACGATATTGTCTGGAATGTCGACTTCCTCCAGGCCTTTCCAGCGCTTGTCGGGAATGGTCGGATAGAGGATATCTTCGGAACCCTCATAAAGACTGATTTCATTACCCAACGCCTGGGACTCAGCGGTCATGTCATAGGGTACGATAACGGAATCGAAATCAAACATGCGGGCTGATTCGATAGCCGCCTGAACCATCATATTCGCGTCGGAGTGGATTTTGGGGAATTTAAAGCCCAGCTTTTTAATAGCCGGCATCACCACCATTCCGTAACCGCTGAAAAACGGCATTGTATCGACCGGCTCTTTGCGGAAAGTCCTCATTACTCTCTCTTTGGGAGTTAATTCTGTCATGAAATGTATTCTCCTTTTCCTGATTGTAAAAATAAGTCGTGCAGACTACAAAACCGTTGGCAAAATCAACGGTTACAAATACGAAACACGGATATCATTTGATTTTAATTCTTAAGAATCACATGTACCACTCATCCTGTCTATCGTCTTCCAGACGATTTTCAGCGTTTTAAGGGGTGAATTTTATTTGGATCATCTATTGGGTGGTATCGATCGAAGGGAAAAGGATGTATTAATAAGCACGTCAAGTCGCTGTCATGGCGCCATGATGGCGTTGTGGGTTCGGTAATTCGTGTGTTACGTTTCATTACCCAAATGCTGACGGGATGATCCTCGGCGCCCCCTTGAACACAGAGGTTCGGCGAAGGTGTGAATTAAAGTTGTATTTGAAGATTGAGGATATCTTTCATTAAACGAAAATGGTTATCCAGAGAGAAAATCTCACAATGATTTTGTTTTGCATTTTGGGCAATGATTAAATCCGGTATACTAATACCATTCAATCCATTGCTAAGGCATTTATATTGATATTCAAAGATCTGATTCCAATTTATAACGAGCTCGTATTTATTGATATCTAATAACAGCTCAATTATTTTTCTTTGCTTTTGCATTTGCATTTTTAGAAAAGGGATTAGCTCCGATAAAATCAAATCATTGGTCACGATAAGATTTTCATCGATCAGGAAATCAAGTTTTTCGGAATTGCCACCGCTCCTGAAATAGTCTACCCATATTGAGGTATCGACTAATACCGACATTGCCGGCCTCTGATTTCATTTAAATCTATGGCGATATCAATTTTTCCTTTAAATTCTTTTAATTGCGAAATCTTTGACTTCCTGACCAACTCTTCCAAGGCGGTAATAATAACCTTTGTTTTGGTTTGTATTTGGGTAGCCTTCATGGCTTCATTTAATAATTCCTCTGGTAAATCAAGGGTTGTTCGCATCGCTGGCCTCCATTTATATGCATAAAGCTAACGCATTATGCATATAATGTCAATGGTGATTTGCACTACCGAACCGATTGGCTCACCCGGCACCACGAGCCGCGAGGCCCGTGATGTCTGGTGAAACTGTCCGAAATAAGCCAAGCCGAATACTGCCAACGGCATAACCGGAAGGATCACCCCCCAAAAAAAGTCGCATCATTATGTTCAGGTGTTCTTATGTTCGCTTCCATACTTAAGGCGCTTTTCGCTCACCTTGATTGTTTTACTAAGGCGCTGGGTTAGGAGGGTTTTGATATGTCACCGTAAAAAGGTTTCAAACGTGGGATCCACCTATGAACAAATTTGCAATATTGCACGTAGGATTGACCAAAAGATTGCTTCAATGTGGGTTCTTCTATAATTATTAACAGATTGAAAAATACGAACATACCTAAGGCATATATAAATATATTTGTCGACTCAAATAGTATACCCACTCCGACCAACATACAAATTCCTCCCACATACATTGGATTTCTGACATATTGATATAAGCCCGTTGCCACAAATTCTTCTGGTGGATAGAAATGGGCGGGCGTACCTTTACCTGAGAATGTAAGGGTACCGGCACTCCAAAGGAACGTCAGTACACCGATAAAGATCGGAACTGTCCCAATAAATCGAAATACTCCGATTTCAAATGGGTAAATTTGAGTCTCCGAATTTATAATTTTTTCGGCCAGAATACGTAAAAAGGAAGTACAAAAAGTAAGAATAAGAATGTACAGAATGTTGTAACCACAGTTTTTATTATATCTGATTTCAACGCTTTTCCCCTACTGTCATTTTATCCTTCAAGCCGGCGCTGCTGAGCTGCGTAGATTGTATTGAGATACGAAACCCAACAAGCACGTGTGACGCCGTATTTGCGTTGGGTTTCGTATCTCAACCCGACAAGGCTATGCTATCAAAATATTTGCATCAGATCATCATAGAACAAATCTTTTGAAACCATCGCTGTAGTATATGGACTGTTTAAAACTACCGATTATTGGATGGACACTAGCTAAGACTTTCCTCCCAAGATTTTCAAAATCTTATGCCCATAATATCTGTCAAGTTGTCTTTACGTCCATGCTTGCGTATTTCTTTTATCATTAGAGGCATTTTACCAACCTTAGCCCATAGGGATTCGTTACCTACAACATAGAAATTTCTTTTGGCCCTTGATACTGCAACGTTCAATAAATTAACACTATTCGCTGCCCAATTCCTTGCCCCTGATTGGTTAGTATTAGGCGCACCTAACAACAATATAACGGTTTCGGCTTCTTTCCCTTGAAATGTATGTACAGTACCTATACTTCTGGTAATCCAATCAGACGGGTTTTTGATCCCGCAACTTGAGAGTTTGCCAGTTTCACTTCGCATTTTTTCCTGCATTTTCTGGGCAACGATTCTAAACGGAGAAATCACAAATAAATCTAAATCTTCACCCACAAGTTTAGCCGCTTGAAGGATTTTCTCTGCTACAAGGTCGCCTGAAGCGGGACACCATTTATCGTGTCCATGTCCGTTTACATCAAACCATTTAGTCGTATCGCCAAAAACTCCAGTTATCTCAGCTGATTGTGCATTTGTTGCTTTGACCATTTTGCCGTTATAGGCAAGCTTATTTGAGATAGTGAACATTGGGTCTTCACATCGCCTATGGACTAGTAGCGGGGAGCCTATCCAAAGGGTGCCCAAGTCTCTATCAATAGTTGCACCATATCTGTTCGCACGATCAGCCAAGGCCTGCACAGAAGCATCCGGTGCCACCCAATCAAAACTGTGGACCCCCATATAAGACGCGATACCCTCCAGCAATGGTAAGGGTGTGGTTACTACTGGTTCGATTTGAAGCGGGTCTCCCACGGCCATAACGCGCTTAGAACGCATAATTGCGCCAACTGCTTGCTGGGGTGTCGCCTGTCCTGCCTCATCAATTAAAAGCCACCCAATACTTTGGCTGGGCATGATGTTCAGCATTCTGTTAATTGAAGCAAAAGCGGTTGAAAACACGGGGCTAATGATAAACCCTGTTGACCATATATCAGGCAATAGCTCCCTGTTAGGTAGCTTTTTATTCCCCAAAACTCGCATGAAACCAACTAAATTTTGAGAAATAGGTCGGTATGCCGCATCAATAAAGGCCTTATGCAACTTTATGGCGAAAATAAAAAGCTCATCTCGAAATTCGTGCGCTTTTTCATTAAAGACCGGGCTAAATAATTGCTTTTTAGTATGGTTAACATCAAGCACAGCATCATTTACCAATTTTTGTCCGCAGTATTTATCTCCATCGTTAATTTTTTTCAGCGCGTCCCTCTTTTGACTTTCCAATAGACGCAATTGGCTAGCGATCTTTTCAACTTCTGTATTTAAGTTTTGCAGCTCCTCATTTTTATCTGCTATTAGTTCTTCTGCCTCGCGCACCTCCCCCTGATGAACACTTTTTTTTTGAGCAAGGCGCTCCCGCTCAAGTTGCCAAGCTTTCCATTGTGACCTTAAGAAAAGCTTCTTCCAAAACCCTAATTTATTCTGCCCATGCTCTTTCAAAACTTGTTTTTCTACAATCAGCTTTTCACGTTGCGTCTGATACGATTGGTGCAAAGTAACAAGGGATTCTTCACTTTCGATTAATTGGTTAGAAATCAATACGGCTTTATGATCTAAATCGTCCTTATTGGCCTGATAGACCTCAAGGAATTTCTCACTCTCCAAGGCTTCTTGCGCAGTTTTTCGTATGCTTTTAGCCTTATTTAACGCGGTTTCAAATTGTCTTCTAAGTGATCGCCAATTATCAAGAGCCTCTTGAAAATTTTCTGGTGGTTCCCCATGCTCCACAATGCTTGGCAATATGTCGTTACCTTCTTCATCTTCCTCATAGTTGAGCGTGCCGGCAATATATTTAAAATAGCTCTGCAAACTAGTATCGTAATCCCACCATGCCTTGGATGTGTATTTATTCTTGTTGGCAGCGTTGCCCAGTACTGTAGCGATGATCCCCCACGACTGCTCACCTTCACCTACCAGGCTGTCACACAAGGGTTTAAAATAGTTTAGATCAAAACTGTCATCAATGGCTTCTCGTAAGGGTAATTCTTTGCTGATATTTTCAACAGCTTTGTTGTTAGAAGAGGCTACTAAAATTTCATAGCCTTTTAACGAATCATGCACCTTAAACAAACTGCATTTATTACCCTGCGATTTTATTACAGCATTGGTTTTGGTAAAAGCATCGGCGGGTTTATCAAAAGCACTCATGACAATGGCGCGATTCACCACAACTTCGGCTACGATATCACGCAACAAAGTGGTTTTTCCTGTGCCAGGCGGGCCATTTACCGAAAACAAGCCAGCACTTTTCAAATCTCGTTTTGCGATGTTTACTGCAGCCTGCTGCAATAGCACCAAAGGGTAACGCCCCTTAACAGGCCAACGCCCTAGGGGTATGTTATTTGGTTCTAATATTTCCTTAAGCTGCTCGTTATCCTCCAGCAAGTCGTATTGCTCGTCAGGCACATCAATGCCTAAATACTGCCGTAGCGCTAAGCCAGCGCTTTTGTTTTGCACTAGTGCTTTCGCGCTTTGCAAATCTGCCAAATAAAAACTATTCAATAAGGGAGCTTCGGGCACCCCAATGCTAAAAGGTGCAAATCGTTTAATCACAAACTCAGGCGCTTTCATCACCCGCTGTGGAATCGCACAATTTTTAACCAGCCAATTGTGTGCATTCAGGATAACGGTCCAATCAACGGGCATTAATTTACCATTATCATCACGGCGGTCAAATATCTTTGTTAGCTGTTCCAGCAACCTTTTCTCGGCTATATCCCAATACTTCAGATCATCTAAATTTCCTGATAACGCCCTCGAATATGCCCAACCAAAACTTGAAATGGCTATACCATCCTCTCCGATTGGCTCACCGTTTTTGCCCACAATTACTGCCGCTAAAGCTGCATGCCCTTGCACATTGGGCCTTTCTTCACGGTCGTCTTGGTAAATTTCTAATAAATCTTTCGTACAAGCGGCCAAATCCAAGGCCCCTAAATAAATCGTATAGAACAGCTTACAACCGGATCTTGACTTACTATAAGGCCAAGGTAAACTTTTCGCACTTATTGGAGCCACCTCTCCCTGCCCAATAACTAAATCGTTCGCCTTTAGATATGACTGCGGTGAAAGCGCCTCAATAATGGTCCACGTATCAAGTAAGCTTTCGGGTTTGTTGTCAATAGTCTTGATGGGGTTTGTGGCAGCGGTCTGATGGGTGGCGTTTTGCACTAGCTTTTCGATCTCTTCATCCCAATCAATATCCTTCGTTGTTTTATCCACATAAGACGGGCTTGGGGTGTTGTTAGGCGCCCCAATTACCCCTGTTTGCGTTTTTTTTTGCGCTGAAGGACATAGTTGTGGCTCTTGTGTGGCATTAGGTGGTTGCGTCGTAACAACTGTCGGACGGGTTGGTTCATCATTAAAGCAACGTAAGGCTTTTTTAACCTCTACCAAAAGTTGCCCTGCCCGTGCTGTTTTACGGTGTAAAAGCTCGGTTTTTAAGTTTTTTAGAACCATTAATTGAGTCTTATTTGAGGCAAACAGCTCCTCTAATTCCACAATACCATGCCTAAAATAGATACGCTTACTCATTAATCCTCTGTAATAGACAACTCTAACGTTGGTAAGGCATTATCAATCATGATCGATTCCAAACTTACAATAATCGCCCGCTGAAATTGTCCAAATGTGTATTTGGCATCACCTATCAGCTACTTAGTATCTAAATACGTCAATAGACTCCCCCTAAGCAAGCGATTTTAATTTACTAAAGTCATTGATAGAATACTACATGCAGGAATCATTACCCGATCAAGTAAATCGTGCGGATATGACTTCAGCTCTCTCTTCCTATCCTTCTTTGGTGGAATTTTAATGATTTTCCAGCGCATGCTTCCTTGACAACAGGAATGGCTGCCATTATTCAATTGATGAGGAAGATTCCAAAACGATATTCTTTAGCTTTGACATGCTATAATGCGATGGGCTCCATACAAAAAACTTAGAAAAGGACGTTTCTGCGGTATGCCCACTCTCGGTATCCTGACATGTGAAATCCTCGAGCTCGAATTCGCCCACATTTTGGGCGAAGACGAAGCCATCACCTCGGTGGCTGTCTTGGAAGATCATCGTTCCGAGCGCCTCGTTGAGGCCCTTGAAGCCCAAGCCATTGACACCATTCGACGACTGCCGGATATGGCATCGTTCAAACCGGATAAGAGCCAGCCCATGGACATCATTATTCGGGTGTTGGAATTGGGCCTTCACAGTCGGAAAAAAAGCCTGCAGGACGGAATCGTGGAGGCGGCCAATGAAATGGGACCTTATATTGACGGTCTGATGCTGGGTTATGGCTTGTGTGGCAATGCACTGGAAAAACCCGAAGAACTGCTGGCGGACGCGGGCGTGCCGGTTTTTATCCCCATGGATACAGACCACCCGGTGGATGATTGCGTGGGGCTTTTAATCGGCGGGCGCGACACCTATTACGGTGAGCAGTGTAATGAGCCGGGAACATTTTTCATGCTGCCGGGTTGGACCCATCATTGGGATCGCATGTTTGAGGCGGAATTCGGGAGTATGAGTGTTGATATGGCCAAGCGGTTGTTTAAAGATTATAAACGCTCGCTGCTGATCACATCCCCCGTCATGCCCACGGAAAAAATGCGGAAAAACGCCGAGCCATTCAACGAAATGTTCGACACCCGCACCGAATGCCGAAAAGGCACCCTGCATATTCTAAAGGAAACATGGGAAGCGGCGAAAGCGCAGGTCAAATCTGGTAAGGCTCACTAATAAATTTTCTCGCTGTACAATTTGCTTAGCATCGGACAAAATCAAATCATTGGTCACGGTAAGATTTTCATCGATCAGAAAATCAAATTTTTCGGAATGACCTCCGCGCCTGAAATAGTCTACCCATATTGAGGCATCGACCAATTGTGACAAAAAATGGCCCGCCATCATGTTCAGGCGTTCTTATGTTCGCTTCCATATTTAAGGAGTTTTTCGCTCACCTTGAGTGTTTTACTAAGGCGCTTGGCCATGGCATCGGAATAGGTGCGCCGCCCATTCTCATAGTCGCTAATCATGTTCTGCCGAATACTCAACTTTTCCGACAACTGTACTTGAGTCAATCCAGCCTTAAGGCGTGCACCGGCAAGTAGATTGCCGATACGATTCTTTTCCATCTCCTGCCAGTACTCCGTGCTCTCAATGGGAACCAACTCATCTTCAGGATCATCGAACCAATACTGAAACGTCATACTTTTTCCTAATCCAGGCGAGTAACTCGTCTGTGTGCTCACCATGCATCGAGATTTCAATATGGGGCTTTTTCACGAGTGCCAACATAGTACACCTCAATCACTATTTCGTTCTTCCGGCATGTCCAGCATGCCACATATCTATAGTTCAAATGACAATGATATTTATCCTTACCAAGCCGCGAAAAGTTCTGCCAGCTTTTTAGATTGGGGCCATTTAGCTGAAGCTCTGCGATCAGCAAGAAAAGGAGCTTCTGGACATTATCGGGCAGCTTCTTCAGGTTTCGCGCAACTTTTTTCTTGACCCGCACCTCAAATTCCATAGTGGTTATAATATAACCTATATATTTGTAATATGCAAGTTATATTTTGAAAAGCAGATTGATTTCTCCGAAGCAGCTGATCACCTGGCACCCAATCCCAACCCGTGATGATCTCGGAAATCTTTACGTTACCCATAAATGGATACGGATCACCCGGTGGATGATTGCGTGGGGCTTTTAATCGGTGGGCGCAACACCTATTATGGTGAGCAGTGCAAAGAGCCGGGAACTTTTTTCATGCTGCCGGGCTGGACCCATCACTGGGATCGCATGTTTGAGGCGGAATTCGGGAGTATGAGTGTTGATATGGCCAAACGGTTGTTTAAGGATTATAAACGCTCACGGATTGCTTGACAATCGTAACCCTATGGGTTACATTAAAATAACCATGATTAAATCCTTTAAACATAAAGGCTTGGAAAACTATTTTTACACAGGAAGCAAGAAAGGTATAAAGCCTGAACATAGTAGCAGGCTTGCACGAATCTTAGATCGTCTCAATGCTGCAAATGAGATTAAAGATATGAATTACCCGGGTTCCTTCCTTCACCAGTTAAGCGGCGATAAAAAGGGATTTTACACCGTTAGAGTATCCGGCAACTGGAGGATTTTCTTTCAATTTATCGATGGTGATGCGTATGTCGTTGGATACGATGATTATCATTAGGAGATATACCAATGCGAAGAATGATTAGGCGCCCAACACATCCGGGCAATATAATAAAAGAAGACTATCTTTTGCCTCTATCCATTACAATTAAGGACATGGCTGCAACTCTCTGTGTTTCAAGAAAAACATTATCCAAGATAATAAATGAGAGGGGAGCTATCACACCCGATATGGCTTTACGCTTGTCACGTGCGTTTGATACCACGCCATATTTTTGGCTTAATTTACAGAAAAATTTTGACTTATGGCATGCTGAAAAGGAATCACAGGAATGGAAAAAGGTAAAGCCATTTCCACAAAAAATGCTACATGATCATTTGCCGTCATTTAACAGCGAACAAAACGGTTGAATTGTAAACCTAAATTGAGCAATTTTTTATTTACTCTGCACCAATCTATTGAGCGCTAAGGCTTTCAAAAATACTCAGCATATCCAACGGGTATGCCTCCGTTTTTTGAAAACCTTATCATCTCAATATCTCGGCACATAGCTTCGCAAAAAATCGCTCAACTTAGGGTAAAGAAACAATAATTTTCTAATGGAATTTCCCCTGTAGGGACACCCCTTGTGGGTGCCCATTCCCTTTGTGGGAGATAAAACACCATCGGGCAACCACAAGGGATTGCCCCTACATTTTCGCATTCATTGTAGATTTTCGGACGGGTTGGAAAATAATAAATGCAATTGCCCTGCACTTGACCCCATAGCCCCTTGAGGCCTTGACCCTTTGTGTCTGTTTGCCAACTTTATCCCGTAAAAAATCAACCTTTGGACGATTTTAATTCATTTGACCGTGTAGTATGGGTTATATCTTTTGTTAGAGTGCATACTCTAGCCGGCTGCAATCCGGCCTGACAAAAATGACGTGGCCTCGCATGTATGGGTATGATCGGCATGACCGACAAAACGAAATCACAACGCTTCGTCTTTCAAACTGAGGGCGTTTGCCCACCGGAAATTCATTTTCAACTGGGCCATGGGGTATTGGAAGATCTTCGATTTGTTGGGGGGGGTTGTACGGGCAACGCCCATCTCGTTGCCCGTCTACTAATAGGCCGTCAAGTCGATGAGGTGCTGCCATGCCTTGACGGAATCGTCTGCCGTGATGGCACATCGTGTTCCCAGCAGCTGCACTCGGCACTTGAAGCGGCTTTGGATAGCCGCCTGGCGCCGGCAGATTCTTTCCGAATCCATAGCGACCCCCATCAACATCATCGTATCGGACTGATCGCCGCGATGGGTGGTGACGATCAGGCACTGGCTGAATTGTTAAAAGCGATGGTTCCCGCCGATCTGGACGCGATTTACTGTCTGGGGGACCTTACCGGACCGAAACAGAACAATAAACGATTGCTAAAGGTCCTTCGCAAGGAGGGCATCCCCGCCATCTTGGGTGAAACGGATTGGCAAGTGGCCCAGGGAGACGCTGGGGATGAGTCAACGGCCCTGAATCAACGAATGGGCCAAGGCTATGGCCAAAAAGTCAGGGATTGGCTGCTTCAGTCTCCCCATGTCTTAAGTTTTGGCCTGGGAGCCAAAAAAGGAATGGCTTTTTATGGAGAGTACATTCAAAATCTACCCGGATATTCGGACTTTGAGCCCTTCGCTTTAGAGATGAACATGGTTTGCGGATTGACGGGTTTTATGCAGGATCAAACCGTTTTTCCGGCTTTGGAGGCCATGATACCCCAGTTTGAGGCGGACATTATTCTTTTTAGCCAGGCCCAAACTTGGGGCCATTGGCAGGTGGCTGGAAAAGATTTTATCAGTCTGGGCCCGGCGGTAGAGCCAAAACAACTGGTGTGGGGGCTTCTTGAAGCAAAGCAAGGCCAAGTTAAATTTAAACAGATGATTATCGAACGGGAACAAGAGGGGGAATAATGGCCCAACGGGTTCAGGTGGATGTTCTGTTAACCGATTTTAATCAATGAGTGGCCTGCGTCTATATGGCGGAATCGGTAAAGGTTTTACCGGAAGAGATCCAGGATATCATCGACGTTCACGAATGGGATATGCGCACCCGTGAGGGTGTAAAGCGTTTCCAGGAACTCAAAGCCAAGTCGTTGCCCAGTGTGGCCCTGGATGAAGAGCTGATGTATGAATCCCTGATTCCCATGCAGGAGGAGCTCATCGCCGAGATCCAGCGACGATACAAAGAGAAAAACCGGGGAGATTGAGATGCATATAGAAGATGTGAACATTGAAGGATTCAAATCTTTTTCAGAACCCACCGATATGAGTTTCCAGCCGGGTATTGGGGTGATCATCGGCAACAACGGGGTGGGTAAATCAAACATCCTCGATGCCATCGTGTGGACCCTGGGAGAAGACAGCCTGGAGAGAATCCGTTGTTACGAACGTGAAGAAATGTTTTTTTCCGGCAGCAAAAAGCACCCGCCGGCACCTAATATAAATGTGAAATTGGTCCTGAAAAACGGCGCCGATAACGACCCGGCAAGTATTGTTTTGGCCCGCAGAATGTCACGGGATGGCCAAAACCAATTTTTAATCGACGACGTCCCCCATTCGCCCGACGACTATCGGCAAAAGCTGGACGATCTCAACATGACCCATGCCTTGCAAACCATTATCCGGCAAGAAGAGATCAACGACCTGATGCACTGCAACCCATATCAGCGATTTGATCTGATACAGACGCTCCTGGAAATGCAAAAACCGGCCGATTTGCAGAAAAACCTGAGGGAATCGATTGGACCGCTATTCATCAGGTACATGTCCTGCCTGATGCCGCAAAGCGAAGTAACACTCGAAGAGATAACCGACCGCGACAACGGCAAGCACGGGTTGGACATCGAAGTTATTCTGCCGGGAAACCGGAAACGGCGCGCTCACCAGCTCTCGGGCGGAGAGAAGTCCATCACCAGCCTGGCCCTGAAACTGGCCGTATTCCATCAGCTCGAAACACCTTTTTACCTTTTAGATGAAGTCGAGCCGGCCCTGGACTACATCAACCATAAATCCATGCAGGCTTTTTTAAAAGAGGTGGCCTCGGACAAGCAGTTGATCATGATTACCCACCTGCGAAGCACGATCGATCTGGCCGACACGCTTCACGGTGTCCGGACGCGCTTTGACGGGTCGTCCTTTATGAAGTTTTACTTCGTCATGGATGAACGTTTATTGAAGATGTATAAGTGCTGCTGACCGTTGCGATATGAATAAACGAACGCGCCGGACGATTCGTAACCCGGCAAGAAATCGACCCGGCGACTGATCAAAGAAGACACCGATCAATTTTATTGAGTGTCTCTTCTCTATCGACGTTCCAGCCGATAAAAGCCAGTTTTGTATCGGTATCCTTCTCCCAGGGCGCCCATTGACTCCGACCGCCCACAAAATTGATCATGACGGTTCGGTCCGCAAGTCGCACCGGGCCCTTCATTCGAAACAATTCAAAGGGTAATTCCTCGACGAATTGTTTAAAGCGGGTTTCATCCAGGGGACGCGACGTTTGAAATGAAAAGGTCTGGTAATGTGTGGCCGAAACAGATTCCCGGCCGGGTTGCGCTTGAAAGAAATCCATCGGTTTCAGATCAATGCCTTTGGGTTTCGAATTAGCCCAGAGGGTTTCGGGATCCACGCGGCATTGAATCGTCGGGACCACCTGTGAGTTTGGAATGACCGCATGGATATCTTCTAAATAGACCGGGACTTCATCGGTGTCGAGCAGATCGATTTTATTCAGTAGGATCAGATGGGCCATCTCCAGTTGGTTATAAAAAAAGGGGGCCGAATACTTCCCGGGCTGCCCAACAATCAGCATCCAAAACGGCGATGATCTTCTCAAGGGCCATGTAGCGACGCATGTCGGTCTCGGATAGAACCGATGAAATCGCTGTTGGATCTGCCACACCGGATGATTCGATCATAATCCGCGTCGGTTTGAGCTCTTTGCGAATACGTTCCAGCGACTGCTTTAAATCGGCACTCAGCGTACAGCAAATACAGCCACTGTTCATTTCGACCACGTCCGACCCGGACGTTTTCAACAGGGCGCCATCAATGCCCACGTCACCAAATTCGTTGACGATCACCACCGTGCCGGACAGGTCGGTCTCCCAGGAAAGAATCCGTTTGAGCAAGGTGGTCTTACCGGATCCTAAAAAACCTGTCAGCAGGATAATCTCGATCTTTTCATTCGATTCTTGTTCTCCGATATCATTCATGGATGTCTCATTATTTTTTTGATTGTTTGGGTTTTGCAATGGGTTTTAATCGCCGCCATAGAAAAACCGAAAAGGTTGTTCATTGTATTCATCACCTGATAGACGGTCCGGCTATCGAAAATAGATAGACACCAAGCCATGTTCTGTCAATGCCTGTTGGTTTTTATTTGACGAAAGCCCTTGTTATCATTAATGTCATGATATAGCCTGACCGAAACCGGTTGCACCTTTTGCGACACCAAAAACAAGGGGAAAAATGACCGTTCTCAACTGGCAGAAAGAGCTGGCACGGGAAGGCCACCGCCTGGTTTTCGCCGGGCAGTCTTTTACAATGCACTGCCATCACTATAATATCAATCTGCAGAAAACCCTGGAGGACACCCTCGGGCAGGAAGGTGTCGAATTATTGTATCGATCCGCGGAAGAATCGAACTATAAAATTTTTCGTTACCTTATCGATCAGTATCGCCAGATCAAAACAACAAAGTCCAAGCTTGAAATGGCAGCCACCCTTTTTCAAAATTCAGGTTGGGGTATCATCCATTTTCAGAAAGTTGATCCATCCGGCGGCCGTATTATCAGTCCCTCCAGCCACCAGGTCACCGGCTGGCTGGCAAAACACGGCCGGCGACATACACCCGGCTGCCATTTTACCCGAGGTTGGATATCCGGTCTGATGGCAACAATTTATGACCAGCCGCCGGGGTATTATTTCGTTGAAGAGACATCGTGTAAAATGACGCGGGACCCGGAGTGTGTTTTCGATGTAAGGATCAAGTAAGCTTCTTTGACTATCAGGAAGGCCCTATGCCCATAGACGGAAATAAAATTATTCATGCGGTGATGGAAGGCAGTCGAATCAGGGAAGCCAAGGGAATCATTCCGCTGTTTGGCGTCTATCTATCCATATTTTCAGCCCATTATTATAACCAGCTTAGCTTTAACTTTGAATCGAAGATGGGCGAATCAAACGCCACCCAATCTCAGGCCCTGTTGATTGAGGCGGCCCAGGAATGTGGGTATGCCACCTTTCAAGGGATCCGTAACTCCTATGAATGGGAAAGTATCGTTTTACCCATGATCGAAAAAAAGGAAGACCAGATCGAAAGTTTTACAGCGGTGGCGGTGGCCTTTGGGTGGGGAGATCTGGTCGTAAAAGAGCTGATCCCGAATGAAAAGCTGGTGCTTGCCGTCAGTGACTCGTATGAGGCTAAGGGCTACCTCAAAGCCTATGGCCGAGCTGTCGCAGGCAAATGCTATATGTTAAGGGGCGTCACCGGCGCCTTCATGGATCTATTATATGGGGAAGAATACCCCGAAGGCTGTTTTACCTTCACCGCGGAAGAGACTTTCTGCTGTGCCAAGGGAGATTCGCATTGTGAGTTCATTGCTCGAAAATCACTGCGTTAATTTATCTTTAGAACAAAAGGTGGGGGTCGACCGGCAGGCCTGCTGGGAAACGCTGAGCTGCACCAATGTATTATGCCCGGGGCATGGCGAATCGGGAACCAATTGCTGGCTAATTCCCCGAACCCATTGTTCCCGCCCGATGGTAGATGATGTATCTGAAAAAATATCTTCCTGCCTTACCTGTTCCTATTTTAAAGCGCGAGGCGGACAGCATAATCTCAAAAATTGGAACAAATTTATCGCTGACCAGCTTCTCAGTTATAATGTCAATGCCCTGGAAAGAATCTATCAAAAAGAAGAAAGTTTTATCGAAATTCTGAACCGTATTCCGGACGGATTGTTTACTACCGATAAGGAGTGGCGTATCACCTACTTTAATCCGGCAGCCGAAAAAATTACCGGATTTTCAGCTTACGATGCGGTTGGCATGTTCTGTAAGGATGTCTTTAAAAATTCCATTTGTGAGTCCGATTGCGCCTTGAAACGCGCTGTTGACGAGGGGCATGACATTCACAATCGGGAATATGCCATTACCAACATAGACGGCAATAAAGTCCCCATTATTTGCTCTACCTCGGCTTTCCGGGATGATTCGGGTCGAATCACCGGAGGGTTAGAGATATTTAAAGACATTTCGGAACTCAAGCGGTTACAAGAGGAGATCACCCAACGTCAGAAAAGATATCGCCGCATATTCGAAGGCAGCCATGACATGATTTACATAACCAACCAGACAGGTGAAATACTCGACATGAACCCGTCTGGCGTGGATACGCTGGGCTATTCGAACAAAAAGGAGCTAATCGAAAAACTTTCTGCAACCCAAATGTACCGTAACCCGAAGGACCGGGAGAAGTTTCTAACGGAAATCAATCAGGGTGGATCTGTCAAGGATTACGAAGTCGAGTTTATCAGACGAGACGGCTCCCCCCTGCATGTATTGATTTCCAGCCGGCGATACGAGAACCCGGAAACGGGCGATGCCGAGTACGAAGGGATAATCAAGGATATCACCCACCGGAAAGAGACAGAGGAGATTATAAGAAAAAGGAATCGCGAACTTTCCATTCTAAATAGCGTGGCGGTCGCCGTCAACAAAACAATGGACCTTGATCTTGTTCTAGATATCACACTAAAAGAAGTGTTACGGGTATTACGACTGCGTCGGGGAGCCCTGTTTCTCATCGATCGGGATGACAAAAAGGCCTGGGTTCAGGCAAGGTCGGGCCTCCCCTTTCCGGATGTTGGAAACCGCGCCATTTTTAAGGACAGTCTACTGGAAAAACATTTGCTTATCAAAGAATCGCACCTGACGCCCAAACCCACATTTCCGACTTTCAAAGCACGCTATCATTCAAACGATGGTAAAATCGTTCCATGGCTGTCATGCTTTTTAATCACTTTCAAAGGCAGAGGGGTGGGATTTTTCGGGCTGGATATTCCGGCATCGCGTGAACTCAACCATCATGAAATCCACCTGATGGGTTCTCTGGGCAATTATCTCGGAGGAACGGTTGAAAATGCTCAATTGATGAAGATGGTCCGCCAGCACCGTCATGAACTCAGACAGCTGACCGAAAAGCTCTTTCAAAGCCAGGAAGAAGAACGCCGCCGTATTGCCCGTGAATTACATGATGAAGCCGGCCAATCGCTGACGGCGATCAAGCTGGGTTTGGACAGGCTGGAAGAGAACCACGCCGCCGGTGACGCGCTGCTCAAAGAAGAAATCGATGAAATCCGTAAAATGATCAAACGAACCTCCTCGGAGATCAGACACCTATCCTATCATCTGCATCCGACCCTTCTGATTGACCTGGGACTCGAGCCGGCGTTAAACCTCTATTTCAAAGATATCGGGAACAACGCCAATGTAGACATCGATTTTAGTATGGTGGGGTTTGACCGCCGGTTGAATATGGATATGGAAACGATGTTATACCGCTTCAGCCAGGAGGCGATGACCAATACGCTGAAGCACTCCGGCGCTGAAACTTTCCGGCTTTCGATCATCAAAAGCTATCCGCGGATTATTTTCCTGGCGGAAGACGATGGCATCGGGTTTGACCCGCAGGTCATTGGAAAAGACAAAAGAAGCCTGGGGTTGGTGGGTATGCGCGAAAGGGCTTCGCACATCGGCGGTGTTTTACAACTTCGCAGCCGTCAGGGTGAAGGAACCCGCATTCGAATTGAAATCCCCTTTAGCGAGGAATCCGATGCCGACTGATTTGATCAGAATTCTAGTGGCGGATGACCACACCATCGTGCGCCAGGGGTTGTCGCGGCTATTGGAAGAACAAGCCGACCTGAAAGTTATCGGACAGGCCACCAACGGACGCAGAGCCGTGGATCTGGCAAAAGAGCTGAAACCCGATGTTGTGATCATGGATATCGCCATGCCTCGAATGAACGGCATTGAGGCTGCAAAAAGGATCAGTAAACATCTGCCCAAAACTAAAATTTTGATTCTCTCCATGTATTCCCACGAACATTACATTCAAGAGCTGCTTGAAACCGGTGTATCGGGATATCTTCTCAAAGATTCAAGCGGCCGTGATATCATCAACGCCATCCATGCGGCCATGAAAGATGAAACCTATTTAAGCCCCTCCATATCAAAAGTGCTTGTGGACAGCTACCTCTCCCCCAAAAAAGGGTCTTCGACGGCGGAACGATACAAAAAGCTCTCCAACCGGGAACGCGAAGTTTTTCAGCTCATTGCCGAAGGGCATTCAACCCGCCAGATTGCCGAAATTCTCTGCGTCAGCATCAGCACGATTAAGTCACACCGCGCCAAAATTATGGAAAAACTAAAGATCGATTCTCCCCTCAAGCTCATCCATCTCGCCATTAAACTGGGATTGGTCGACCCCGAACTCTAAACCTTTTCTGTTGGCGACATACCGGGGATGAACAACCTTTTCTGGTTATATATTGGTCAACCTCAAAATCATCTATCCATGACAAAAAAATCAACCTTTGGACGATTCCCAAAAAGGTTGGTTTCGCGTATCTAACAATTCTATTTTCCTTTTTGCCTGTCCTGGAATTCAAACCAATACTATATTTTAGAGGAGGTCGGAATGTTTCAATTAGGTACCGAACAGAAAGTGTGTGAGGTGGGTGGGGTTAAATTCGGCGGCCAACCGGGTGAATATCCATGTGTTTGTGTGAGTTCAATTTTCCAGAAAGGCGACAAGGTCTTTACCGGCAAACGCAAAGAGGGCTTTGACGAAAAACGCGCCGAGGGCCTTCTCAAAGCCCAGGAAAAGCTAACTGAGCAAACTGGTGTACCCGGAATGGCGGACATTGTGGCCAACACGGGTAAAGAATTTGAGACCTATATCGATTTCGTGGCGGAAAAAAGCGACATGCCGTTTTGCATCGATGCCTGGGTGATGAAACCCAAACTGGCGGGTGCGGCCTATTGTGCCGAAAAAGGCCTGATGGATCGCATGTTTTATAACAGCCTGACCATATGGGAACAGGACCTGGAGACCGAGATCAAAGAGATTGCCGACATGGGCGTCAAGCACGTACTGTTGGTGGCCTTCGATCAGGAAGACCAGATGCCCAGCGGACGGATCACCGGCACCCAAAAGCTGCTGGATGCCATCGAAAAGGTAGGCGCCGAATTCGAAAGCATTTTCGTGGATTCCTCGGTAATGAATGGCCCGGCCACGGCTTTTTGTGGTGTGGCCAACCGGATGATCAAAGAAAAATGGGGATTTCCCACCGCCAGCGCCCCGAGCAACGGCTCATATATGGATTTGAAACGATTTAGGGATATGTGGGATTTCAAGGGCTGGTCTTCCACCGATGCCGCCTTGGAAGGGCTTTCGGCTTTCTTTTACCATGACATGATTTTTTCCGGCCCCATGGCCGGTGCCACCCGGATATTACCGGCGGTCGCCGAAGCCGAGGCATTTCTGGCAACGGCCGCATTTGCCGAGACCAAGCAACTGCCCAAAGACCCCAATCATCCTCTTTTTAAACTGTTCCCGGATTTTGTCGAGCAGCTCAAGACGATGATGTAATTTACAGACCTGAATTTTAAATAAACGAATGATCAATAATTATTAAAAAAAAGGAGCTGAACATTATGGCAGAGCTTACACCTAAAGAACGCGTTTTGCGCCTGTTTCGCAAGGAACCCATCGACACCATGCCCTTTTTCAGTGGTATGGGAATGGTGGTCATGCCGGGTATCGAAAAAGCCGGAGTGAAATTTGCTACCGTCCATACGGATGCCGAACGTATGGCCATGTCAGCCCTGTGGTCGGCCAAAGCGATGAATTTTGATTGTGTTGTCATCCCCTATGACATGACCATGGAATCCGAGGCCATTGGCAATACCATCAGCTTGTATGAAGATTCCGAAGATATCCTCTATCCCACGATCCCCAATAAAATATGGGCAACTCTGGACGAGGTCGTCATTCCTGACAATATCACTGAACTGGGACGATTGGCGATGCTACCCGAAGCCATAAAAATCATCAAAAAAGAAGCACCTGATCTGCCCATCGGTTGCTGGCAGCTGGGACCGTTTACCCAGGCCGGACAAATGTTGGAGCTCGATATTATGCTAAAGGGCGTGTTCAAACAAAAAGAAAAAGTGGGGAAGGTTCTTGACGACCTGACCGATATGATCATCAAGATCGGTAAATACTTGCAGGCTGCCGGATGCGATTATATCACCCTGCGCGAGCCCGGTGTGGCGGCTGACCTCTTGAGCCCGCGAACCTTCAAAGAGTTTATTCAACCGCGGCTGACCCGAATCCTGGCAGCATGGGAATCACCTAAACTGCTGCACATCTGCGGCAAGACCGAACCGTTGCTGGAAATGATGAATCGAATGCGGCGCCGACGGACTGACCGTGGATATCAAATGCGACGTACGCAAGGGTCGCGAGATACTGGGCCCCGACGTGCTGTTCATGGGCAACCTGGACACCTATAAAATGACCTGCGATCCCAAAACGCCCAAGCAGGAAGCCATTGACCATATCAAAGATATGATCGACGGCGGTGTCGATGCCGTGATGCCGGGGTGTGACTTGTGGCCGGATATCATCGAGGAGAATTTGAAAGCCTGTGTGGACACGACCCATGAGTATGGCAAAAAGGCGAGTCCCGGCGGTGGGAAGACTTTAGATGGATGGCAATTAAGACCCATGCTGATTTTAACCTAACCATCAAATTAAAATTAAGGAGATAAACAAATGGCGACAAAAGAAGAAATGTTAGAAAGTTTGAAACAAGGCGTTGTTGATTATCAGGAAGATGACGTAAAATGCTGGGCACCAGGATGCACTGGATGACGGCCAGGATCCCCTCGAAATGATCATGGATGGTCTTGCCGCCGGCATGGAAATCGTCGGCGACTTGTATGACAACAACGAATATTTTGTTCCCGAAGTGTTGATGTGCGCCGATGCGCTGTACGCCGGGCTTGCCATTCTGCGGCCCCATGTGCCCCCTCAAACAGAGGGCCTCAATGCCCAGGTAGTTATCGGCAGTATCCAGGGCGATGTTCATGACATCGGTAAAAACCTGGTCAAAATGATGTTCGACGTTGCCGGGTGGGATGTCCATGACCTGGGCCGCGATGTGCCTTTGGAAAACTTTGTTGAAGAGCAGATGCGCACGGACTCCGAAGTGGTTGCCATGTCGGCCATGATGACCACCACCATGCTGGGGATGAAAAAAGTTATCGCCATGATCAAAGAGAAAAACCCCAACGTAGCGATCATGCTGGGAGGTGCCCCGGTCACCAAGGACGTGGCCAACCTGTTCGGCGCTGACGGTTATGCCGAATCCGCTGGTAATGCCGTTTCCGAAGGAATTAAAATGATCGGCCGGCTACGCGAGATGCGGAATAAATAAGGCCGGTTATTAATTGTGAGAAATGGAAACCCGCATGACTGAGTGCAATCGGTTTCGCTTGGCGGGTTTCCTCCGTTTGTTGTATTAAATCACGCACCGAAACCGGAATCTAAGGCGGAAAAAGCCAACCGCTACACTTAGGTTTTGAGTTCTCGTTCTTATAGATAAGGAGTAATGCGAATGTCTGATGATATGGCGATGGTAATTTTTCAACCTTCCGGTCGGAGGGGGGAAGTACCCATAGGAACCAATCTTATTGAGGCCTCTCGTCTGTTGGGCGTTGATATTGAGGCCTTGTGCGGTGAAAAAAAAGTATGTGGCAAATGCATCGTGCGGATCGAAGAAGGCCACTTTGAAAAATATGGCATCACCTCTAGCAAGGACAATGTCAGTGCTTGGCTGGAGGAGGAAGAAAAGTTCATCAATGCGGAACGACGCGAAAAGGGCTTTCGGCTGGGCTGCGTCACCGAGGTCAAAGGCGACGTTCTGGTTTTTGTCCCAGAGGAATCACGTGCCGGAAAACAAGTGGTCAGCAAAGCTGCCCGCGATATCCATATCGACCATAATCCGGCCGTAAAATCATTCTATGTGCAGGTTGCCCCCCCAACATTTGAAGAGCCCACCGGTGATTTTGAGAGAATTTGCCGTGCTTTGGAGCGTGAATACGGCCTCGAAGACCTGACGATCGATATAATAACCCTGCGCACATTGCCCACGGCCCTGCGTGACGGCAAATGGAGCGTGACGGTCAGCGTGTGGAATGAAAAGGAAATCATCCGTATTCGTCCCGGCAAGGTAGAGCATGTCTACGGCATGGCCATTGATGTGGGCACAACCACAGTGGCCGGATATTTTTGTGACCTTGGCACCATGGAGGTGATCGATACGGTATCCATGATGAACCCGCAATGTAAATACGGCGAAGATGTCATGGCGCGGATTACCTTTCACATGACAACCCCGGATGGTCTTCAACGTATGAGCGACGACATCATCGAGGGGTTGAACGACCTCATCGACAAAGCCATCGCCGCAACGCATCCCCCGAAAAAGAAAATAAAGAAGAAAAAAGGCGAAGAGGGGCCGGTTGAATACAAAGAAGTTCCAGAAGAAGGCAAGACCTACTTGCGATTGACCCATGATGACGTCGAGGACATCACCATAGGCTTTAATACAGCCATGCATCATATTTTGCTTGGCCTGAATCCTGAGTTTGTTGGTTTGGCGCCTTTTCCGCCGGTGATTCACCATAGCATGGACATAAAGGCCAGAGACCTCGGTGTAAAGATCAACCCGTCTTCTTACCTGTTTGTACTTCCCAATGAGGCCGGGTTCGTAGGGGCCGACAATGTCGGCGTACTGCTGGCCGAAGAACCTTACAAACATGATGAGAATCAGCTCATTATCGACATCGGGACCAACGGCGAACTGGTTCTCGGAAACCGGCATAAACTCATATCCTCTTCGTGTGCCACGGGACCAGCCCTTGAGGGTGCCCAGCTTGCTTTTGGTATGCGCGCGGCGCCGGGCGCCATCGAACGCATCGAAATCGATCCGGAGACCAAGGAAGTCAATTACAAGGTCATCGGCCGGGATGCCTGGCGAAAATTTTCGGAACCCAAGGACATGAAAGCCAAAGGAATCTGTGGTTCGGGTATTCTGGATGTGTTGGCGGAGCTTTACACCGCCGGAGTCATCACCAAAAGCGGTGTGTTCGATAAAAAAGGGCTGAAAGACCATCCTCGATTCCGTATTAATCCGGATAACAAACAACCTGAATTCATTCTCGCCTGGGCGGAAGAGTCAAGTATCGATAAGGACATCGTCATCACCCAGAAAGATGTTCGTCAGATTCAGCTGGCCAAAGGGGCGCTCTACGCCGGGTGTAAACTCATGGTCCAGCGGATGGGACTCGACAAGGTGGATACGGTTAAAATTGCAGGGGCCTTCGGCACCCACGTGGACCGCACCAAAGCATTAACGATGGGCCTCTTTCCGGATTGCGATATCGAAAAGATTAAAGGTGTCGGCAATGCAGCCGGAGATGGATGCCGGGCCGCACTGTTGAATGTAAAAAAACGGGTCGAAGCCAACTGGTGCTCCCGTAACGTGGAGTATATCGAGTTAACGGTTGAAGAGACCTTCCAGAAGGAATTTATGGAAGCCATGCAGATGCCGCACATGACCGATGACTTTCCACACTTAAGGGGCATTGTGCCCGATGATGTTCTGGACCAGTAATTGTGAACAAAACTGAATGAAACCTAACTTGTCCGACACTTCGCCCATAAGAACCAGTGTCGTTGTTGACCCGGGAATTTGCGGTTTTAATTGTGTCATTACGGCCCGGCAACTGGAGCGTCGGACAATTTCAATTGAAATAACCGAATCTCAATGCGAGATGATTAAACAGATGGCCGAAGGTATTCCCACTATTTCAATGCAGGAACTTTTTATGCCAATGACCAAAAACCCTGTTTATCGGAACGCTGAAAAATCAGGTTGTCATTCTTCCTGCGTCATACCTTCTGCCATTCTTAAAGCAGCCGAAGTGGCTATGGAAATGGCGCTGCCCAAAGATGTTTGCATCCGGTTTACCCCCTTTAGCGGAAACGATACCGATGAAGAATAGAAAAATCGTTGCCTTTAAAACCAATGAAGGTATATCTTATGCATTAACCAAACGCCTTCTCGAAAAAGGGAAACAATTCGGATTAAACGCCATTCTCCCATTTAGCACCGACAAGCTTGTCACTGCGGAATGGGTGCAAATTAAATGTCGTTATGGCTGTAATAAATACAATACCAACTGGACCTGTCCCCCGGCCACGCCGGATACTAAAAAGGCACAATCAATCCTTAGCGAGTATTCTTTGGCGTTGCTGCTGGTGGGGACTAGCAACTGTTCTGATTTTTATCTTGACAACAATCGTAAAAGAACCAACCAGGTAAAGGGCTGGAAGGGAACCATTAGCCTGGAAAGAATGCTTTTTCTGGAAGGTTATTATAAGGCTTTCAGCCTGGTTGGCGAATGTTGTGCGCTCTGCAAGGAATGCGCATACCCTGAGGCTTGCCGTTTTCCCCAGGAAAAAAGACCATCGGTAGAATCATTTTCCATTGATGTGATCGGAACACTGAAAAAACTGGGGACCGGATCCACAGTAGCCACCAACACGGCTGAAACATTCAACTACTATGGTATCATCCTGTTGGAGTGATACACACACGGTAACCTGGCTATCGAAACAGAAACTAAGGCGGCATTGCGACTGCCTTAGCTTGAAGTCCCAAGTTGTTCAAGTAGCGTAATACATAGACCACACGTACAGATCTTTTTGTCGGAGAGGGATATGAATCCATTGGAAGGAGGTGAATGGTAAAGGCGTTTGTCCACTGTTAAGGTAGAAGCAAGCGTTAACGCAACAAAAAACGAAAAAGGAGACAACACATGGCCAAACAGAGATTGATTGATGCATACCGGGGGAAAATGACCGACATTCCACCCTGGGTTCCCTATGCAGGCGTTCATTGCGCCTTTATGATCAATGAGCCGGCTGACAAGATGCTCCAAGATCCTGAATTGCTGGCCAAAGGTGTCGTTGAAACAGCTAAAAGATATAAAGCAGACGGCATTCCCCTGGTTTTTGACCTTTCCGTAGAAGCACATGCGGTGGGTTGTGAACTCAAATGGTGGGAAGATAATGTTCCTTCCGTTAAAACCCATCCGTGTTCGGATAAAACCCCGGCCGAAGCCGGCCTCAAAATTCCATCTAAAGATGATGGCCGCTGGCCTGTCCTTTTTGAAGCCGCCAGAATAGCCAAACCTCAGTTAGATGAGCTGGATTGTGTACTGATGGGGCTTTTTTGCGGTCCACTGACACTGGCTTCCCATCTTGCCGGCGTACGGATTTTTACAGATGTTTATAAAAACCCGGATTTCGCTGCGGAAGTATGTAAATTTGCCGGTGAAATCGGGGCCAGATCAGCTGAACTCTATGCTGAAATGGGCTGCGAAATTATCGCCAACGTCGACCCGGTCGCCTCACAGATCCGGCCGGAAACATTTCGCGAGTATGTGACACCGAATAGCCAGGCCGCAAACAAGATCATCAAGGATGCCGGCTATACATCTTCCTTCTTTATCTGCGGTGATGCCACCAAGGTTATGGAAGAAGTCTGTCAGGTGGGCACCGATGGCTTTGCCATTGACGAGCAGATGAACATGAATTTTATCCGCGACTTGGCCCGCAAGTACGGTAAAGGTTTTGGCGGGAATTTGAAGTTGACCCTGGCCTTGAGCCTCGGCTTGCTTTCACCCCGTGAAGACGCGATTGTGAGTCTCGCCGCCGGAGGCCAACATGGTTTTACCTTCGCACCTGGCTGAGATATGCCTTACGATGTTCCGGTGGAACATATGGACCAAGCAATCGAAGCACGTGATTGGTATTATCAATACTACTCCAAGTATCCAGAATCTTGGTAGAGACTACTTGAAAGGAGCGGATTATGGCAGACAAAATAACCATTGATGTCGTAACGCTGGATAGCGTTCAATGCGCTGCCTGTGGATATATGATGGAGTCCATTGCGGCCCTGCCCGATGATGTCCAGGAGATGATTGAATACACCGAATGGTCAATAAAAAACAAAGACGGTATCGGTAAATTTCTGGAACTCGGCGTGAAGGTGTTGCCGTCCATTTGCATCGAAAAGGATATTGTATTTCCCAGTATCATTCCTCAGTACGAGGAACTCATCGATGAAATGGCTAAACGGGCACCCACAGATGCCATGCGTGATCGGATTATTTCACTCAGAGAAGTTGGCTTCCAGTTCGACAAGATTCAGGAGAATCTGGCCAAGGCCGGTGCGGGTATGTCTACACGCACCGACTCTACTGTTAAGAAATAAGACCACTCGATAACCTTAAACAGGGTCCTTTAAGGGCCCTGTTTCACATCCAAAGGCTGCAACGCTTTGAGTAGCGACAAAATTCTTGAGCAGCTAAAATTATTCGTCATAGATCATGGTCTCCCAAAGACCGATAGGGCCCTTTTCGGCACCCTGGGCCCATACTGTGGCAATACCGACCGAATTCAGCCCTTAGAGCATCCCGACGATATTTCCCATTCGATGACATCTTTTATTGGGCTTAAGCGGCGATCGCTTCAGGTGTCATCCACCCACCAGGCCTATCCATTTTCAGACCAAGGAGGCGAAATGAAAGTAGAAGTACTAGGTCCCGGCTGCAAACGCTGCGATCAACTTCATGAAAATACATTGGCAGCCGTCTCGTTGATTGATTCGCCGACCGCCATTCATGTCGAAAAAATCGCTGATATCAATTACTTTACCAAAATGGGTGTTTTCGTAACCCCAGGCTTGGTGATCGAGGGGGAGGTAGTCTCGGTTGGCAAGGTGCTTTCCACAGATGAGATCAAATTGAAAATCGAGGAGAAAATCCGCTGATGTCTGACAAAACCAATGTTTACCTGATTACCGGATTTCTAGGCAGCGGCAAAACCACTTTTTTAAACCGTATCATCAAAAAGTTCCCTGCCGACAAGAAGCTGACATTGCTTGTCAATGAGTTTGGCGAGGTTGGTGTGGACGGCACGCTGGTTGAAGGCGACGACATTGACATGATGGAGATCAGCAAAGGGTCCATATTTTGTGTATGCGTCAAGACCGACTTCATCAAAGGCCTGTACGAATTAAACACAACGGTCAAGCCGGACGTCATGATCATCGAATCCACCGGCGTAGCGAATCCCTCGGATTTGAAAAAAGACCTCCAGTTACCCATATTTGATGACCGATTTCAATTTATGGAGCAGTTTTGCATCATCGATGCCGTCCATTTTATCGACGCCTACAAGGTGTACGCCTCTCTCGAGAAGCAAATCGCTTCTTCCAGCGTATTCATAATCAACAAATCGGATCTGGCCTCTGCTGAAAAAATATCTGAAGCCAAAGAGATAATCGCCCAGTTTCATTCCGCGCCTGTTTTTTACGAGACCACATATGCCGATATCCCCCTGGACAAATTTTTTGGCTTTGCCGACTCAACCGCATCCCCATCGGTCAATACCCAATCTTCTATAAGTGAAAAACCCATATTAACGGACGACGAACTGGAAGCGTTTCTCGATAACATGCTCGATGATCCTGATCTTGAGATCACACCGCCGGATATGCTCGTCTCGGTGACATATCAATGGTCCGGAAACGACCTGGCACAGGTTCGACAAATGGCTGATGCCCTCCCCACCGCGGTTGTGAGGGCCAAGGGGTTTATCCAGGAAAATAATGTCATGTACATCTTCAATTATGTGATGGGAGACTGGACCATCGAAAAAACCGATATCCCGGAAGAAGAGATACACCATAAAAACACGGTTGTCTTTATCGGCCCCCCCGATACCATGGACGATATAGATAAAGCAGCCCAAATGGGAGATTGGACAAATAAGGGTATATTTCAGCCTTTTTCGGAAGAATAACCTCAAGCTAAATCCTAATGTTAAGGTAAACCTGGGACGATAAATACCATGACGGAAAACCAATACGACATAATAATTGTGGGAATCGGCCCTGCCGGGTCAACCGCTGCTTTGTACGCCCAACGTTTGGGACTGAAGACGATCGTTTTTGGCGATACCCCCGGGGGCATTACCTATATGATCGATAATATAATGAATCTTCCGGGTTTCCTGGGCGGTATTCCCGGAACGGAATTCGGTGTCAAGCTTTTCCAGCAAGCCCAAATGGAGGGGGCTGAATTTACCATGAGTCGCCTGGAACAGCTTGATCGCCATAGCAATGGATTTATTGGAAAGGATGCCAATGGGTTGGATTACAGCGCCCCCTGTGCCATTGTGGCCAGCGGTCGGGTCCCCAAAAGATTGCCGGTAGCCCACGCCAAAATGAAAGGTATTAATTTCTGTTCCGTCTGCGATGGCCCCCTGTACAGGGATAAAAACGCCCATTTGGCAGTCATCGGCAGTGACAATGCTGCTGGACAGCATGCGATGACCCTGTCCCGGATTGCCGCTAAAGTATTCCTGATTTGCCGCAGCCCAAATCTAAAAATGGATGCCGTTCAGAAAGCGCTGGTTGTCCAGCAAAAAAATATCGAGATTATAACCGATACAGAAGTAACCGGGTTTACCGGCTTAGACTTTGTTGAAACCCTGGGCGTTAAAACCAAAACGGGCGAGACCTCCGAAATACCAGTCGATGGCGCATTTTTGGCCATTGGGTGGACCCCCAACCTGCGGATGCTCCAGTTCAAACCCGCTACCACACCTAATACCAACAAGGACGGCTATTTAATTACCGACGCCACGCTTATGACATCGGAGCCCGGTCTGTTTGCGGCCGGCGATATCAGGGAAAAGAACCTCTATCAGGTGTTGACCGCCTGCGCCGATGGGGCCCGAGCGGCCAAATACGCATCAGAATATCTTGAGAACCGCCCGCCACCTGGCTAAGGGTTCGCGTAAAAATAAGTTCACAATTTTAGGCGTTGAGGCGCCCGCCTGACAAGGCGTGAAAGAGATGGAATATCGAGATATTCCGAGCTTTCACAACGTCGCCAGACGGGATTCATCGGCGTATAAAATGTGAAATTATTTTTTCGCGAGCCCTGAGCAACTAGAATTCAGTAAAGTGTAGAAAAAAACCAGCCGTTGGACCCGATAAATCGGAAGACGTCAGTTCTTCTGCATCGTTCATCCCGAGATACAGGTAGCCGACATTTAGGCCGATCGAAAATCTATCCGAAATGTTCAACCGAAAATCGACGGTTGGCTGAACCGCAATGATATTCTCGGAAACATCAGGCCCGGCAGTGGAATCCGCCTTCACCTGACCGCCCCCGAGGAGGCACCCCAACGAAAAGTGAATCAACCGGTCGGAATAGAAGGTATACCCGGTATGCAGTCCCCCATACCAAACATCAAGAAATTCGAGATCGTTCAGAAACGGTGAATCCGTCTCCACATCGGACAAAAGGCCATTGAACCCGACCCCGAAAATAAACCGCTCATTCAGTAAACCACCGGCATAGATACCGCCAAGCACCGCAATGTCTCCGGCCATACCGGCGACCTGATTTTCGAATTTGGAATACATCACCCACTGATCTTCCCGGGTAATAACCGTTTCTTTCTGCGCAAACACCGGAATCGCATATCCCACAATCAACAACGCGACCAGCCACTTTTTCATAAAAGTTACCTTCCTTTGCCGATGACACCGACAAAATATTTTAGGATTGAGAAAAAAGGGTCCGATATGCAAACTTTAGAAATTGCTTTCGCATCTTAAGGGTTGCCGCTGCCCATAACTTTCAAGATATGGACATTGATCCCATAAATACTAAATACCCGCAGGGGAGTCAAACTGATTGACAAGATCAATTCAATATTATATTATACGTTGTATAATAATCTACGACGGAGACTATATTGTGAAGATCGATATCGAAAATTGTCCCTGTTCGGGCAAAAACATGAGCAACCTTGCCGGCCCATGGATTTTACTGACCTTGTACCACCATCAGGGAACTTATGGTTATGAGATCAATAAAATCATCAAAGCGCATCTCGACGAATTTCCCGTCGGTGTGAACATCACCGGACTGTACCGCCATCTGAACACACTTGAAAAAAGGGGGGTGCTTTCATCAAAATGGGATACGACCGAAAAAGGACCGGCCAAGCGACGATACTATCTCACCGGGGCCGGTAAAGAGTGTTTGTGGCGCTGGATGAACACATTGGGCCATCAGGCGATGTTGATGGGACGTTTTTTTGATCAGGCACGAGAAGCTTTTCCCGCTGCTACGCTTCCCGATGTCCGCATGAAAGAGAAAGAGAAGGCCTGTCATAATTAATGGGAGAGCCCGTAGGTAGTTGTACCGATTTTGTGGCTGAAGCGGCTATATAGAAGGAAAACGTTTTATGAAACAACATCTACCCGCATATTTCGGTGAGTTTCTCGGCACCTTCATACTGGTATTTATCGGTACTGCGATCGTGGCCGTATCGGTGTTATTTAACGCTCCTGCGGGTCTCGTGCAGGTGGCCATCGTTTGGGGAATTGGTGTTACGCTGGCTATTTACGCCACCCGCCACTTGTCCTGTGCACATCTGAATCCCGCCGTTTCGCTGGGAATGGTTTTGGTAGGCCGGATGAAACCGGGTCTGCTGGTTCCCTACTGGTTGTCGCAACTGCTCGGGGGTATAACCGCCGGCGCATGCGTATTACTCCTTTTTCACACATCCATTACCGGTTTTGAAGCCGCGCACGGCATTGTCCGTGGAAACCCGGAGTCCATAAAAACAGCCATGCTTTTTGGCGAATACTTCCCTAACCCGGCCTTTCAGGCCTCATGGTTTAAACTATCACTTGAAGCCGCAATGCTTGCGGAAGGTTTTTGCACCTTTTTACTGGTGACCTTGATCTTTCTATTGACGGAAGGCTGCAATGTGGGGCGGCCCAGTGATGTCCTGGCGCCTGTATTTATTGGCGGGACAGTGGCGATGCTGATAGCCGTTACAGCGCCCTTGACCCAGACAGGCATCAATCCGGCCCGGGATTTCGGCCCACGCTTGGTGGCCTATCTGGCAGGTTGGCATCACATCGCCATCCCCGGCCCGCGGAGTGGCTTTTTTTGGGTTTATATTCTCGCCCCCTTAATCGGCGGTGCGGTTGCCGCCGGGTGCTTTCGGTTTGTCATTGCCCCCTTGATGACCGCCAAAAGCGGTGATACTGTCTGTGCCTGTAGCATTACCGACGATATTCTAAATGAAAATCCGGTGGTCATGAAACCACCGATCTTTCCATAAGGGCAACATGACAGGATCTATAAAGGACCCGCGCAAAGCCGAGGCTATGTATAGGGAAGGCAGAGAGCTGGCCTTGACCGGAGATTACGCCCAGGCCATTTCGGTTTTTAACCGTACAATTGATTTGTATAAAGGATACGCCAAAGCGTATTTTGACAGGGGGGTTTGCTACTACAAGCTTGGTCAATATACCCGCGCAACCGATGACATCAATGCAGCTTCAGTCCTCGGATTTGAAACTGCCCAATTCTGGAGTAAGCATCAGAGAACGACGAACAGGGTGCCCTATTTAGACGAACCTGAATAGGAGCCTTTCCAGGCTAACGGACCGGCCTATCTACCGGTTAAAAACAGCCGAGTTACAAGATCCAGGGATGTCTCTAAATGTTCCGGATCAAAAACCTCGAGATTGACGATACCTTTAAATCTCCCCCGCCCAAGGCAAGCTAACCATTTGATTATTACCGGCTCAGGCAAAACGCCCAAGCCCAAGTGCTCTTCAAAACCCATGACGCCATGCAAGTGTATTTCTTTGGTGACCGGGAGGAATTCTTCTAAAACATCAATCACTTTCTCATGGCCCAACAGCAGGTGCCCCATATCCAGACAAATCTCCCGGGCCCCTTTCACCAGAAAAGGTTGGAGGTATGTCGGTGAGTAATTAATATTTTCAAGGAGTAACTTACTGCCGGTTCTGATCTCTTTTTGAAGTCTATCAAGGCTTTCCAGCGCTCTTTTCATCCATTCTTTTAGGGTGGGGTCGCTGATGGTTTGAAAATACGAGCCGGGAACAGGTGCGAGGGTTGGCCGGGTATAGGGAATATGGAGGACGTAATTGACCGGGTTGAAGGTCGCGGTGATTTGAATAAGATCAATGGCCATACGGACCGATTCTTCCCGCCGGCGGTCATTCGATGTCGCGATTTCCAAGTGGGCGGGAAGATGGACAGTAAACGTTATATTGTTCTGCTGACCCAATTTGTATAGGGTTTGGGCGTCGGATTCGTTTGGAAAATTATTCAACGTGGGCGTATAAAACAGTACGATTTCTACATTGTCGACCATGCGCCCCAAAATTCGTACGTTTTCAATCATATCATCGCCGTAAATCATCGCCGGCGCACTGATTTTAAACGGAAATTCTGAAACTTTTTTCGTTTTGTAAATATGAGGAGAATTCATTTTGCTATACACCATTCGATATATTGCCCGCCTTTCGAGATCGAAAAGGAAAATTGGCCATTGAGATGCGATAGGCCTTGGAGACGATGGGATTATCAATTGAACGATACGTATTGTTACAAATGGCGGCCAAAGTCAAGATGCCCTTTGCAGCGGAAACAAAAGCACTCTTTTGAAGTGAGCGGTGGTTGAGCCGGGGGAAATCTGGATGGGCCCATTACAAAGAGCATCAGGCCGAGCGGCAATATTTTGATTGATAATTTTCGCTTTCCCTGGTAGTTAACCGTTGAATTCTTTAAAAAACCATCTAAAAAGGACGGGGCGTTGTTACCCGCCAAAAGACCTCACAAAAAACCCTTCAGTGGAAAAACATCTTCGAATGAATAAAAACAATCAAATTATCATAGAAGTAATGTACAAAGCGGATTACTGTCTGCCATGCTTTTATATGGATGAGTCGGTCGTTAACATTCTACCTAAATACGCGGATCATGTTGAATACAGGCGGGTTGAATTTTTAAAGGGCGACGGTAAAAAGCGCTTCCTCGAACTCTCCTGCTCACTTTTTGGAGAGGAGAATGTGTATAAGTACTGTCGTATAGCACCGGTCCCATCGCTTTTTATTGATGGGGAACTCGTTTTCGATGCCATTCCGCCGGTATTTGAACTGGAAGAGGCCATCGAGGAGGCACTCGAAGAAAAAGGGGTAAAACTGTAAAGGCAACTGAAATGCGATTAAAAACAATTCATTTGGAAGTGATTCATGAAGGGGCCCATTGAATTCCCTGTGAATACATGACCCGGGTGGTCGAGGCAGTTGCGCCGGCGTACGAATCCAGGCTTAAATGGGAAAAAGTCGTAACCAAAGAAATGAGTGGTGCCTTAAGGTATGGTGAATTGTCAAAGCATATCGGACGACCGGCACCGGTGCCATCCATTTTCATTGATGGCGAACTCGTTTTTGACCGAACACCTTCTGAGGAAGTCTTAAAAGCCTACCTTGATCAATATTCTTAGTTGAACCTAAATTGAGCGGTTTTTTACTCGCTCTGCACCAACCTATTGAGCGCTAAGACTTTCAAAAATACTCGGCATATCCAAGGGGTATGCCTCCGTTTTTTGAAATCCTTATCATCTCAATATCTTGGCACATAGCTTCGCAAAAAATCGCTCAACTTAGGTTGAAGTCTGTTCGGGATGCATCGAAGTAGGATAACGAGAAGGGCATCAAAAAATAGAGTGCAAAGAGTCATCGAAGATTGAATGGTTTCATTTTTCTATCCCTGCCCTCGCTTCCACCCCTTTTAAATAATAATGTTTGATCGGCCGCATTTCAGTTACCATATCCGCCATATCGATGATCCGCGGTGAGGCATACCGGCCGGTCAATACGAGCTCCATCCCATAGGGTTTATGCGTGATCAAAAACATCAGATCCTGGACGGCCAGTAATCCGTACTTCACCGCCACGTTGGCCTCATCTAATATCATGAGATCATATTCTTCGCTGGCCATCACCTCTTTTATCTGTTCGTACCCACTGTGCGCGGCCTGAATGTCTGCCGGTTCGGGATTATGACCGGTAAACCGGCCCAACCCGAATTGCCGCACGGTAATCTGATCCGCGAATCGCTGCAACGCCAGAATTTCGCTATAATCGCCCTTTTTTATAAATTGTGCGAAATAAACCTTCAAGCCGGCACCCGCCGCCCGAATCGACAATCCCAGGGCCGCCGTGGTTTTTCCCTTGCCATTACCGGTGAGCACGTGAACGTAGCCTTTTTCCATGGGGACCTTTTTGATCTTATGAGTCATTGCTGCCAAAACAATTTTCATATATCATAAACAAAGAGATTCAAAAAGTTTCCTATGGTGACATTGACGGGAGAATATCCAAAAGAGTTGCAAAGGACCGATCCAAATGGATGATGACAAACATGTATTGACGATGCTGGTGGAAAATGAACCCGGTGTGACCGCCCGGGTTTCAGGCCTGTTTGCCGGAAGAAATTACAATATCGACACCATTTGCGGTGCGCCCACCCATGATCCGGAAGTATCGCGGATCACCATCACAACCCAGGCCAATCCTCATCTTTTTGAACAGATCATGAAACAAGTTCGGCGCCTGGTCAACGTGGTTAAATTACGGGATATGACGGGTGAAAAAGCGGTCAAGCGGGAAATGGCGCTCATTTGTGTCCAGGCCGACATACAAAAACGGACTGAAATCATGCACATCGCCGAGGTCTTTCGAAGCAAAATCGTTGATGTTGGCGCCAAACATATCATTATGGAGGTGACCGGCCGGCCGGAAAAAATTGAGGCCCTGATCGACCTGTTACAACCCTATGGTATTAAGAAGCTGGCCCGGTCCGGTGTGCTGGCGCTTTACCGGGAGCCATAAATCGACAGCCGGTTTTTTCCTTTTTCCTTATTCAATGGGAACTGACGGTTGGATAGTATATAGACATTCTAAGGTTTGGCACTATATTTCCGTTATGTTTAAACATCTGGCTCACATTACTATTATTCTGGCAACCGCGATCGGTTTTACCGCCTGTGCCCATTTTGAGCCGGACATCAACCCCCATACCGAAGTTGAACTCCCCCCTACTTTCAGCCTTTTTGGCGAGCCTTTGTCGCGGGCACAACCATGGTGGCAAGTATTTGACAACACTGAATTATCCGATTTCATTGAAGCCGCTTTGAGTGACAGTTTTACGCTCCAGCAAGCGTGGGCGCAATTGCATCAGGCCCGGGCACGAAGCATCCAGCAAAACGCCGCCCGGTTTCCCAGCCTGACCGGCGGTGGCGAAGCCGGTTTGGGGCGAAGGCGTGTGGAAAACGATAATACCCGAAATGGCGGTCAAACCAACACGGTTGAAAATTACGCCGTCAGCCTCATAAGCAACTACGAGCTTGATCTATGGGGTCGAGTGCGCGCAGTCGGCGAAGCTGCCCGACTCGATGAAAACGCCAGCCTGGCCGATCTGCAGGCAGCCGCCATGACGGTGTCAGCCGAAATTGCCCAACGGTGGGTAAATATCATCTCTCAACGCTTGCAACAATCACTTTTACAAACACAGCTGGAAACAAATAAGGTCCGCCTGGAACTGGTGGAATTACGATACCGCAACGGGCTGGCCAGTTCGGTTGATGTGTTTCAACAGCGTGAACTGGTAGCACGGGTTAAGCGGCAAGTCCCGCTGGTTGAAACCCAGGAAGCGTTGAACATGAACCAGTTGGCTTTACTGTTGGGAAATCCTAAGGCGGGGTCGCCGGTAATTGGAGCTACCGCCCTACCCCAGCTGAAAAAAATTCCGACACCCGGAATACCGGCGGACTTGTTGGCCAATCGCCCCGATGTGCGTGCTGTCGGTATGCGACTTGAAGCTGCCGGCTGGCAATGGGCCGCGGCCCGGGCGGCGCGACTGCCGGCCATTCGCCTGACGGGCACCGCACGGTACGGCGCCGAAGAGTTGGACCTTATTTTCAGCAATTGGCTGATCAATTTGGCAGCCAACCTTACCGCGCCTATTTTCGATGCCGGCCAGCGGGCAGCGGAAGCGGATCGCGCCCGTGCTCTGCTCGACGAACAAATGGCCCGCTACCGCCAAACGGTCTTTACCGCTTTTCTCGAAGTGGAAAACGCCATGATTGTAGAGCGCAATCTGCATCGCAGCCAAACCGCCCTTGAAGTTGAAATCGACAACGCCCAGAAAGCCCTCACCGAGGCTACCAACCGCTATCGCAAAGGGCTGGGGGATTATCTGCCCGTATTGACCCAGTTGGTCAATGTACAGAATTTAGAGCGCACCCTGATCCAGCGCCAGGAAGAGATCGTTCTGGCACGAATTGGTCTACACCGTGCCCTGGGCGGATCGTGGTTTGAAAACGTGCTTGCCGAACCATCCCCGGATAAATCCAGCACATCACCTGCAATAACCGATTTGAGCAATGGATAAATAATGAGTTCTAACCATACCCATCCGTCACAGACACCCGACGATGCCGATGCCGGTAGATCGGCGGGAAAAAAAGGCCATACCATTATAAAGATTATTTTGCCTTTGATTATCATCGGGTTTGGTATTGCCGGTGCCACCTATTTGCAGAGTTCAACGCCCAAGGCCAAAAAACGACAACCGACAACCACCAGGCCCCTGGTGCAGGTTAGACCGCTCACGATGAAACCGGAACAGGTCGTGATTAAGGCTATGGGTACCGTGACGGCCGCACGACAGATCGAACTGAAATCTAAGGTGGCCGGCGAAATTATCCGTGTTCATGATAATTTCATTGAAGGCGGTGCGCTGAAAAAAGGGTCCGAAATCTTACGCATCGATCCCAAGGATTATGAACTCGTGGTGGCTCAGAAAAGACGCACTATAGCCGATGCCCAATACGAGTACGAGGTGGAGCAGGGGTATCAGGCCGTGGCCAAACGGGAATGGGAATTGTTAGGCGGTGGCGAAAAAGGTGAGAACTTAAATTCAGCGCTGGCTCTGCGTAAACCCCACATAGAAAGAGCGCGGGCACGCCTGAAGGCCTCCCGAGCAGATCTTGAGCAAGCCGAACTAAATCTCAGCCGCACAGTGGTGAGAGCGCCTTTTAATGCCATCGTGCTATCCAAAAATATCGACATTGGCGCCCGTGTCACAACCAATGAGCCTCTGGGCCTGCTGGTTGACGCGGATCAATTCTGGGTGCGGGTATCGGTTCCTTTGGATCGGCTTAAATGGATCGATCTTCCCACTCACACCAATGCTGAAGGAGCCCCCATTCAGATTATTTACCGCAATCAGTACCGCCGCCAAGCGAAGGTATCCAAGTTGCTCAACGACCTGGGGAATGGCGGACAGATGGCACAACTGATTGCAATCGTCGATGACCCCCTGGGCCTATCCACGAACGACCCGGGCGCCCCACCGCTATTAATCGGTGAGTTTGTCCAGGTCGAGATAGAAGGGCATCGTATCGACCGCGCTTTTCGGGTCCCCCGGTCGGCCCTGCGCGATCAGGATCGCGTTTGGCTGATGTCTGCAGATGGGCATCTGAAAATTCACCCCGTCACCGTTGCCTGGCGCGGGAAAGAAGCAGTGTTGGTCACTGATGGGCTGAAAGAAGGGGATCGGTTGGTGGTATCGGAATTGGCAGCGCCCATTGACGGAATGCCGATTATGGTAGACACAGACCGTTCGCCGACTAAAGCGCCCCCAACGACTAACCCGGAAACCAAAACACGCAAACCGAAGCCGCCCACGGCCCCGGTTGAGCAGCCATCGAATTAACATGCCCAACAAATACAGCCAAACTAAAGCCATAAAGCCCTCCTATAGCGGCCCCATCGCCTGGATGGCAGGCCATTCGGTGACCGCCAACCTACTGATGCTGGTACTACTGGTGGGTGGTGTCTTCATGGGCACACGTATCAAAAAAGAGGTTTTCCCTGACTTTGAGCTTGACCGAATCAATATTACGGTCCCCTACCCTGGCGCCAGCCCGGAAGAGGTCGAGCGGGGTATTTTGCTGGCCATGGAAGACGCTATTAATAATGTCCAGGGTATCAAGGAGGTTACTGCTACCGCAAGCGAGGGTTCGGGTAGGGTCACCATTGAAACCATCGAGGGTGAAAATGTCCAGCAAATAGCCCGTGATATCAAAAACGAAGTGGACCGAATCTCCTCTTTACCCGACGAGGCTGAAGATCCCAAGGTAGTGGTGGCTCAGCGCCGCCGTTCTGTGGTCTCACTGGCGTTGTTTGGCGACCAGTCGGAGCAGGTGCTTCGGGAGGTGGCCGAAAATGTGCGGGATCGGTTGCTCAATGACCCTGATATCAGCCAGGTTGACTTAGACGGTGTGCGTAATCTTGAAATCAGTATAGAGGTTTCCCAGAATAAACTGCGAACCTACGGACTGACCCTTGATGATGTCGCCCGGCGCATTGGCCTTGCCTCAGTCGAGATGCCGGGAGGGGCCATTAAAACCAGCAGCGGCGATGTGCTCATGCGCGTCAAGGAGCGTCGCGATTTCGGCCGTGAATTTGGCAAAATCCCCATCATTATTATGGAAGACGGTACGCAGGTTCTACTCGAAGAGGTCGCCACCATTCGGGATGATTTGGAAGAAAGTGATCGGTTTTCAGTTTTTAACGGCCAACCAGCAGTCATGATAGAGGTTTTCAGGGTGGGTGAACAAACACCCGTATCGGTCTCAGACGCCGTCAAAAAACTGATGCTGGACATTAAACCATCTCTCCCTCCGGGATTGAATCTGGAATCCCGCAATGACCGTTCAGAAATTTATCGCCAGCGCCTCGATCTCATGATGCGCAATGGGTATTTGGGGTTGGGATTGGTATTTGTACTATTGGCACTCTTTTTGGAAGTTCGACTCGCCTTCTGGGTCAGCCTGGGAATTCCTATTTCGTTTATCGGCGGGTTGCTGCTGCTCCCCCTGGGTGGCGTCAGTATCAATATTATTACCCTCTTTGCTTTTATCGTTACCCTGGGTATCGTCGTGGACGATGCCATCGTGGTGGGTGAAAATATTTACCACTACCGTCAAACCGGGCTGGACTGGTTCGAGGCTGCCGTAAAGGGTGCCCGGGAAATTGCCATGCCGGTAACCTTCAGTGTGCTGACCAACATTGTCACCTTCATGCCCATGTTTTTCATACCCGGTTTTATGGGTAAAATATTCAAGTACATTCCCATGGTCGTTATCTGCGTTTTTCTCATCTCCCTGGTTGAGAGCCTTCTGATTTTACCGGCTCACTTGGGCCATCAAAAAGCCCATAAAAGCGGGGGCGTTCTGGATTGGATAATCCAACGCCAGCAGCGGTTCAGCACCCGCTTTCGAAACCTCATCGAAACCCGATACCGACCGTTTTTGGCCTTCTCTTTGCGATGGCGGTACGTCACCATGGCTATCGGGGTGATGATCCTGCTTTTCACCATCGGCTATGTTCGTAGTGGACGCATGGGGTTTGAGCTATTTCCCAAGATCGAGTCCGATTATGCCATGGCAAGCTTGCGCCTGCCCTTCGGCACCGCCGTAGCAAACACGGTTCAGGCCGGACAGAGGTTAATCGCAGCCGCCCAAAAAATAGCCTCTGAAAACGGTGGTGACAAGCTGGTGCAGGGCATTTACGCCCAAACCAACGCCAATACGGCATCGATCCGCGTTTACTTAACGCCTCCGGATGTACGCCCCATTCCCACAGCCCGTTTTACCGAATTGTGGCGGCAGCAAGTGGGACAACTACCGGGAGTCGAGAATCTGAAGTTTGAATCCGATGCCGGCGGTCCTGGCCGGGGAGCCGTTATTTCCATCGAATTGAGTCACCGCGATACGGCCACCCTCGCACGAGCCAGTGAAGAGTTGGCGGATGCTTTTGGATTTTTCCCGAAGGTGACTGACATTGACAACGGTTTTGCCGAAGGTAAGCGCCAAATGGATTTCCAGATCCGACCGGCCGCGCAAAGGCTGGGGCTTAGTGCGGTCGATATTGCCCGTCAGGTTCGTCATGCCTACTACGGTGCCGAGGCTGTACGAATTCAGAGGGGTCGCAATGAAGTCAAAGTGATGGTGCGCCTGCCCGAAAACGAACGTCAATCGATCTACTTTTTAGAGAGGATGATCCTGCGTACACCGACAGGTGGTGAAATACCAATGGGGGACGCCGTGGCGATCACCACGGGCCGGGCCGACACCCGCATCGATCGACGCAACGGCCGGCGCACGGTCACCGTGACGGCCGATGTGAGGCCACGCAGCCAGGCAGGTCAGGTAATCGAAGCCATCACGGCCGATACCATTCCGGATTTGATGCAAAAGTATTCAGGTCTCAATTACAGCTTTAGTGGTCGCCAGGCCGAACGGCGAGACAGTGTCACCAGCCTATAAAAGGATTGTTGGGCGCCTTAATGGTCATCTACGTGATGCTGGCAATCCCCTTTAACAGCTACATTCAGCCCATGATCATTATGATGGCGATCCCTTTCGGACTCACCGGCGCCGTCATCGGTCATCTGATTATGGGCTACAGCCTGAGCCTCATGAGCTTGTTCGGCATCGTAGCCCTGTCGGGAGTCGTGGTCAACGACGCCCTGGTTTTGATCGATTTTGCCAATCGGCGACGAGCCGGCGGTATGGCTGCTTTTGACGCCATTGTGGATGCCGCGGTTCAGCGTTTTCGGCCTATTTTATTGACAACCTTAACGACTTTCGGTGGCCTGACACCCATGATATTTGAAACATCGCGCCAAGCCAAATTTTTGATACCCATGGCGCTCTCGCTGGGCTACGGGATACTCTTTGCCACCTTGATCAACTTGGTATTGGTACCGTCGCTCTATATTCTGGTAACGGATTTTCAGAATGTCACCGGCCTTTCACGGCCGACTGTGCTGAAGCTGGATGCCGGATAGAGATCATTAAAGTATGACCCCTTATGTCTAAGGTTTGCCGACTACTTTTCATCCCATTTAAAATCGATTAATTCGGTTAACACACCGTTCATCTTTTTAGGATGGATAAAGGCAAATTCGCAATCGCGAAAAGACCGGGCACCGCCGATAAAAGGGTAGTCCTTTTCCTTTAATTCAGCCATGGATTCCCGCGTGTTATCAACGTTGAAGCTGATCAGCATAATCCCCTCGCCCCGTTTTTCAATAAACTTGGCCACATCTCCGTCTGGAGAGGTGGATTCCATCAGTTCAAATCCGACTTCACCCACCATATAGCGAGCAACATTGATCTTTTCGGGTTCGTCAATATACGCATCATCCGGTTCAGTCTTTCCCAATAGCGGTTCCCAGACTTTTTTTGCATTCTCAAGATTTTTGACGGCAATACAGATATGGTCGATCTTGTTTAACATCATTGTCATTCTCCCAATTACTTGCTCTCTATTCGTTAAGTTGATTTGAGAAAAAAATATTTTACCCCAATAAATATTTAACCAGCTCCTGGGTGGCTTCATCTGAAATCTTATGAAAGAAAATCGCCAGCTGATATAAATCGGAATGATTCTTGACTTCCACCGACCGAACCACCGTTCCTTCACATTTCACTTGGGCATCCGGTAAATCGAGGACAATCATTAACTGGGTCATTTCAGCAATGGGTTGATCCACTTCGCAATAAACACCAGCGGGGCTCAAGTTGTGAGTTTCGCCCTTGATACTATTCTTATACGAGTCAAGATGCATATCAATTGAAATTCTCTGGTCCACGCGCATATGTTGCCGACGTTCAGTTTCGTCTTTTTTGCGTTTGGAAACACCCATCTGGCTACCTCCTCAAAAGATTCATTCTATAAAAAACCTCGGTAGGTACATTTTTTATATTTTTAGCCAATCCGCTCCAATTGTCAAGTTTTTCACCGATAATATCAACAAAAACAAACTGTCATGCGGTTTGGGAAAATACATAATACGTCGTATAGTGTTTTACTTTATAATGCGTACTTAGGACCTTTGCCGAAAACAAGACAAGAAGTCCAATGCAGATACTTGCCTGCCTCAGGTGGATTGGGCTTATCACGTATCCGCCAACCTTAAACCTTATTTGTTTAATAGAATATCGATGGTTTCCCGTTCAAACCGTGCAACCAGGGGATTATATTGGGCGAGATGGTCAAGGGTTTCTTTAAAGGTATCGCCGAGAAAACCATCTCGACCTGATACGATAAATCCGTTTTCCGCATGGGTGATACTGGTGAGAGCTGTGGAGACGGCGACATTGCCGCGCATGGAACAGCTACCCTTGGCGCCATCACAAAAACCGCCGCCAACAGCGGAAATAAAATTATTGTATGCGCCGGTAAAAAGATCCAGACTATTTTTCAGGAACAAAATGCCGGCGATAATGCCGCCCCCCGCCGCGTATTGAGCCCCGCACACCGATGAGACTTCACCGAAACGGGATGTCACGATGACAGTCATAAGGATTGAAAGTAGAACGCCTTTTAGTTTCTGATCTTCGTCCAGGTGGTTCTTGTTTGCATACGCAACCACCGGGATCATGCAGGTCAACCCCTTGTTACCGGACCCGGCGCAACTCATGACGGGAATAGAATCCCCACTCATTCGGGCATATATGGCCCCCATAACCAGGGAGTCCACCTCATTGCTCCCAGAGATGTATTTTCGACCATACTCAGCGGCGGCCATGTTGCATTCAATCCCCTGTTGGATCTTTGCCATCAGGGACTTATCGATATAAAGCGTTTCGACCAGATCCGGCCAGTACGCATGTGAATAAATCGTTTCATCAAATGCGTATATTTTTGAAGCAGCGCCCGCCTCCGGCTTAGCATCTTCAACGATAACCCGGCCATCCACAACCACGCGGGAAACATGCGAATGGCCGACCTCTATGGCCGCTTCCACGGTATGATGGTTGCCTTTTGCCACAATGCCGATAAAAAGGGTATCCAGGTCGAGCAAATCAGTCGTAACAAGGGATTGATTTTGAAGTTCATCGGCCCGTTCGACAGTTGCCGGGTCTAAACCGGCGAATATGGCGAGCCTTTGTTCGGGACAACCCCTGACAAATCCAAGCAGCAACGCCCATTCGCTCCCCTTGCGGTCTCCGGCGTTGGGAATACCGGCCCCAAACGCATTTTTATAGGTACGCCGGTCAATGGTTAACCGGATCGATCGGGGATCCTCCCCCAGATATTTACCGGCAAAGCTGGCACAAAACGCTATGGCCGCCGGTTCCGTGCATCCGGAGGTAACTTCCAGGGAATTTTTCACTTTTTCTGACAGATCCACCATAATCACTTCCTGTTTCGTTGATGGTCAATTTGAGATGAACGTATACTATTATTTCATCCATGGAAATATAAAGTTTTTGACTTGATATCGCTGTTCTGATAACCGCACGCATAACACCGCTCTGAGAAATCCAACAATAGAATAGAGAGAATTTAACATGGCCCATCTGGAAATGATCAAAAAGTCCCCGGAGATAAGTTACTACCGTATCAGCGATAATACCGATAGCCGGATTGATCGTTATGTGATCTCCACCCCTCAAACGCGCAAAATCTGCAATGTCCCCGAGCTGCTCGGCGTAGAATATACCGATCATATGCTAAAGGCGATGATCGCCGCATTTAAGTACCTTCCGGATAACGAATTTATTTTAAAAGTACCTCAGGAGCAATTCTGTGTTTTCACATTTTTAAGGGGCGGCTTAAATTTTTCACTGCGCGAAGCGCTGTACCATGCTTATGGGTTCAATCGGCATGCCTCCGCCTTTATGACCTCCCAGCGTAAACTCGTTAACGGCAAGTGGCATATTCGTGAGAACCAATATCGGAAAATCGAAATCCCCGACGATGCTACGCTTCTGGTGGGGGATGTTGTTGCCACCGGCACAACGGTCGACATCGGCTTTAACATTTTCCTGGATCACCTGCGCGTCAACCGCAGGCGATTGAACAACCTTATCTTTTTTACAATCGGATGCGAAAACACCGAAAAGATTCTACGCAAAGTGGATCGAAAACTGCGCCGAATGAATCCGGTCTACGGCCGAACGATCATTGTCTATATTGAAGGTCGGTTTGGCATGGCGGATAATCGCTCCCCCCTTAAAATCCGAATCCCGGGCACGGATCTGATTCGAAACAACGCCTTGGTAACACCGGAATTCGCCCTTTCGCAATACGAAGAACTCGCCTATCCCATCGAACGCTGCACGATTTACGACGCCGGATCGCGCTCTTTTGACATCCCCGAATACATGCATGATGTCGTCGATTATTGGATACAGACTAAAACCCTGGCGGAAACGGGTTTTACCCTCTACGATGCGTTGAAGGAAAGATGGCCGGAAACCGGGTGGGACGATTTGGCCACATTTTCACAATTGGCTGATCGAATGTGGACCGGTATCGACCCGCAAACCATTTCCGAATTGCATGCTGCACATGAAAGGCGTTGGCATTCTGACTTTAAGAGCAAGTCCAAAACGAAAGATGCACTCGTTGAGCTCTGCGAACGCCGATTGATGCAACTCAAGCGCTAAACGAGTGTATATAATTTTCGTATATACCGGGATCTGTTTTATCGAATGACATCAAAACGGCTTAATTGCCTCAATGGTAGCTGAGGTCACATAATCTTCAAGGCTTCGCCCCGGAAACCACTCCCGAATCGTTTCACGGCTTTCATTTTTGGGTCGAATATTGATATCCTGGAAACCGGCTTTCTGAAGCCTCTTTTCAATATCTTCAATCTTCTCCGCCCCCCCAACGCACCCGGATATCAGGGATAGATCGGCTTTGATTTCATCGGGTAATGTCTGAAGCGCCACGACGTCTAATATCGCCAGACGGCCGCCGGGTTTCAGCACCCGCCAAGCTTCCCGAAATACCCCAGTTTTCTCAGGGGAAAGATTGATGACGCAGTTTGAGATAATCACATCCACACTTGCATCGGCTACTGGGAGGTGCTCGATCTCACCTAACCTGAACTCAACATTTTTAAGGACCAGCTTCTCCGCATTTCGGCGCGCTTTGCTGACCATAGCGGCGGTCATATCCACACCGATAACCCGACCGGATTCGCCGACCGTTTCAGCCGCTAGAAAGCAATCAAATCCACCGCCACTTCCCAGGTCTAAAACCGTTTCCCCTTGTTTTAGTGAGGCTATTGCCTGGGGATTGCCACAACCGAGTCCCATATTGGCACCTTCCGGTGCGCTGTCCAACTGTTCTTTGGTGTAACCCAAAGCCTGCGTCATTTCTTCAATGGACCCTGAAGAACTACCGCAGCAGGATGAAGGTGTACTGCAACCACAACCTGACGACGCCTTGCTGGCAATCTCACCATATCGATTTCTCACTGATTGCCGGATTTCTTCCAAATTCGTTGTTTCCATGATTCCACGCCTCCTTAGTTTTATTGTTCGACACTTATCGAAGTTATTGCCCCAAAAAAAAGGGCCCTGATTAAAATGAAAAAAAAGCCATTAATTCTTTCAAAATTCCGGGGTCTACCCAACATTCGATATGCTGTCCCCGACGGTTGGTTTTAATTAATCCCGCACGGCGCAACTCTTTGATATGATGGGATACCGTCGATGGGACGATATCCAAATCCTTACCGATATCCCCGACACAGGCTGTGTTTTCAGACTCGATAACCCCAACCGTGCCAGGCTTACAACAGGTAGCCAGGCTCCAGAATATCTTTAGTCGGTTCTGATTGGACAATGCCTTAAAAATCTCGGCATATCTTTCAAGTTTATTGTTTTTATTATTCGACATATATTGAATTATAAAACTATAAATAAATTTGTCAAGCATTCATGTGCATCGGCAGACATTTTTTGATCAAACTTTATTTTTCACCATTTTGGTCGCCGTCAGCGGTAACAACCATCGGCAGAACGTCTTTAAAGGCAGTCCCGTACATCTCCCAGATGGTCACAAAAAGCGCTGCCAAAATTGGCCCGAGGATAAAGCCGACGATTCCGAAAAACGAGATCCCTCCCAACGTGGAAAATAGAATCAACAGATCGTGCATCTCCGTATCTTTTCCAACCAGGCGCGGTCGCAGCACATTGTCGATACTGCCGACCACCACCCCACAAAAGATTACCAATCCGATGGCTTTAAACCATTGTCCGCCAAAGGCTAAAATAACGGCCGCCGGTCCCCAGACCAATGCCGTGCCAATCCCGGGAATAATGGAAAGCACCGCCATGATGGTTCCCCAAAAGATCGCACTGGGGATACCAACAACAGCCAACGCCAACCCGGCCAGCCCCCCCTGAAGAATTCCGATGACGGCCGTACCTTTTAAGGTGGCCCGGGTCACTGAAGTGAATTTATCCAACATCCGGTGCTCGTCTTCATCTTCTAACGGCAGATAGTAGAGAATTCTTGATAACAACCGATTGCCATCCATCAAAAAATAAAATACGGCATAAAGAAAAATGAAGGTTAGAAAAAAGAAATTCATCGTTCCTCGGGTAACCGACGACAGGTTGTTAATTAAAAATTTACTGACGATCCCAACCGCTTCTCCGGCTTTCCGAATAATGGTTTCCCGATAGGGTTCGATTTGGTCGTAAAAAGGGATGGATTGAAGCAGGTTCGAAAATGCGCCCGGTTCACTGGAAAGTTTTTCAACCCATGGTGTGACCGATTGCCCCACTTTTATCGCTTCTGCTGTTATAAGCCCTATAAATCCGCCCAAAGGTAGGATGAGAACAATGATGATCACCAGTAAGGTCGCCAATGACGCCAGACCGCTCCGGCCCCCCAGCCATTTTTCAAAGCGACGATAGAGGGGATGGGCCATAGCCGAAAAGATTCCTGCCAGCAGGAGCGCCATTAAAAAATGACGGATCATCGCCAGAAAAAGAAGCGATATACCCAGTACCAGTAATAAAAGGGTCGTTTTATTGATCGTTTCACGTGTCATGGTCTAAAATTTCCAATTATCGCAGGAGTGATCAATCTGGCTGCGCATTCGATATCAGTGCCGGAGCACCGGCAAGGCAAAAACATGAGCCAAAAGCCCGCAAAAAAAGCTTCCGGACATTCTTCGACCGAGGCCCTTCGAGGCGGTCTTTATCCCCCGGCCAGAAGCAAGGTCAAATGTATTTCATCGCTGTCTTTTACCGGTTTGGCCAATTCATCCGGGTAGGCACTTTCCATATTTAAATAAATTTCGATCGTTCTCTTTATTTTACCACTATCATCAAACAGTTCGGGTTTTAAATCGGGAAACTGGCTGATCAAGTATGAAATACATTCACCGACCGTTGCGCCATCGGTTTCAACCACACTCAAACCGTTGGTGTGCTGGCGGTGGGTTTTGTGAATATGAATATTTACACTCATACGGATTTCCTTTCGTGTCGCGGATATGGTTTTTTCACGGTTACAGTTTCAAAATAGCTTCAATCTGTCAAATATTCAAGCCTTCGAAGCCTTCACGGTCCTTTCAATAATTGATTTTTCAAAGGATTAATGGTATTTTTTTAGAACATTCGAATTCTTATTTAAACCAATAATCACCAAAACGAATAGGTTTTGACTTGTGAGCATCAACAAGGACGATTACGGAAAAGAGTTAGTGCTGGTGGTCGATGATGAAAAATTTGTCAGTCAACCCATCGTGGGGATGCTGAACCACCTGGGTTTTAAGGCAGAGTCTACCGATAGCGGTGAGAAGGCATTGAAGGCATTAAGCGAAAAGCCTTATTCAATGTTGTTAACCGATATTCGAATGCCGGGCATGACAGGGCTGGAATTGCTCGAGAGGATACAGGATGAATTTCCGGACGTCCTCGCGATTATTATGACCGGTTTTTATATGGATTACAGCTGGGTTGATGTCGTTAACTCCGGTGCGGCCGATTTTATTAACAAACCCTTTGGCATCGATGAGCTTGAAGCCAAGATGAAACGGGTTATCGCAGAACGAAACCTTAAAATTGAGCTGGAAAAGCTCTCCATTAAAGATACGCTTACAGGGCTATTCAACGAAAAACAATTCTATTCGACCTTAAGAGACGAGGTCATCCGCGCGGAGCGGCAGAGAAATCCACTGGCATTGCTCTTTCTCGAATTAGATGAATTCGCCCAAGATCATGATGCATCAAAAATGGATGAAACGGATAAAATCCTCCAGGAGGTGGGGGGTATTCTTTTCACCCGGACCCGTCAGGGGGTAGACACCTGCTATCGATTCCAACGCGGCAAATTTGCCGTCATCGCGATCGATTCAGATTTAGAGATAACCCAAATCATCATAAACCGAATTGAATCGGCTATTCGGGAAATCTGCCAAATCGGCATCCGTATCGGATACGCGCAATTCGCCCACCGTTTAAGTCCTGAAGATTTAATTACAGCCGCCCAACAAAACCTGGATGAGGCTAAAGCTGAAGGAAATGGCCTTTAAATCGGTCCCCCCCCAAATTCACAATATTAAGTCACAATATTATCCGTGTTACTTGCAGGTTCCTAAGGGTTAAGCAGGAGCAAAGGTAAAAACGGTAGAGATGTCGAACCTCCCGATGATACAGCTATCCAGCCCAAATCGTTTAACAAACCTTTCGTAATGCTGCCAGGGTTGTGGATGGATTCACCGGCACTGACAGCGAAAACCATCAGTTGGTTGGGCGTATTATTAAAGACAGCGTAGTCTAGATGGGAATAACTCGACCCCGGATTCCAGGAAGAAGGGGCATACATTTTGACGCGTTGGCCACCGTTGGCCGCCATTGCCCGCGAGCCATGAAACCAGAGGTTTCCCGATATCAATACTGCACCGAGAGTGGCCGAATTATTGGGATAAATAGCCGTATTGATAAGCGATCTTCCCGTGCCATCCCGCATATAGACATCATAGATATTCGGATAGCCGGTATTATAGCCCCACGAGCCGGAACCATTTGCGTATTGCATGGACCCGGAAAAATTCAAGCCATGACAAATTTCGTGCAATACAACCGTCATCAAGTCCATCTGACTTGTGGATGGATTACCATCCGTACCGTAATACCAATTGAAGTTGCGATTATAAGTGATGTGCATGTCAAAAACACCCGAATAGAGATCGGCCCCATGCAGGGCATTGGCGAGCGAACCGCTATACCATGTGTTGGTGCGAGTGGCGCCACTAAAATCACGGTGCAAAGGCCCGCCACCAGAGTATCCCAATATTGAAGAGGAACCCAAATCAGCCCAGCACGCCTTGATAGTGATAGGAACCTGCGAGTTTAGAATCTCTTTCCAGATATTGGCAGCGGCGTTGAAAGCGTTTTTTGCCGTCGTTGGGAAGGTGTAGCAGGTTTCCCCCCACAGATCGCTACCGCCGCTCGGCGCATAAGTGATTGAAAAAGTAGCAGCAGCGGCACTCGGTGGAGCAGTCAATTTATCGGGCGGACGAATCCGTCTCAAGCCCGACGGCTGCGGGTCAAAAATAACGGCTTTCAGTGGTATGCCGTTGATCAACGTCCCCCCATCAACAGAAAGTCGGGGCGACAAGGGTGCCGGCAAAGTTAGCTCATCCGCTGTTGCGGATATTTGAAGTGCGAATACCGTAAAAAACAAAAAAATGACCCGCCCGCAGGTCATCGCCTTTCGTCTATCCATTCTTCCACCGCCTCTTTCTGCGACTAATTGACATTTGGCGCAAAGAAAAAGAAAACACCATTTATCACCGCGATCAATCGTCGATCCCCCAGTCTTATGTATTCCGCAAAGCCGTCAAGCCGACAGTTGGTTTTAATAACCCGTATTGTCCCATCCTCGATACCGAGCTTTCGCGGTGAAATTCCATAGCGCTGGGTAAAATAGGATTTTGCGTCAACCGTTTCGGCTTCAAATCGGACATCACGGCATGATTTACCGTCAAAGACAATCTCCGATGAGCCAATATCCAGTGGTTTAAAAAGAAATGCTTGTGCTTGCGAATCTTCCCACTGGGCATTCGGCCCCAGATAATATGCGGATATGGTCCATAAAACCCTCATGCTCTCACCTGCACCCTCCTTAAACGAATTCACCTCAGCAGGAACTTTTTTAGTTATCGCAGATATACAAGAAGGTACAACTACGTAAAGTAAGGCAATAGCCATGGTGATGTAGCGACAGATCAGTTTTTTTCGAAAACCCATGACACCTTCCAATAAAAAAGATGGTATTTAGAGCTAATTCCAAAATTAGTAAGTTTTCTCCCAGCCATTTACTAAAAATGTTAATTTACGATACATCATAAGTCAAATTTAAAAAAACCGTAAAAGTTTGTGAGACGTTCTTGCTTATCTGGGTTAACGAGATGGCGACCAGAGAATCGTGAAGGATGGCCACACCAACAAAGCAGAATGATCGTTTATATGGACCCATTTTTTACGTGATATTGGGGTTTAGAATAAGGTATCTTCTGGACAGCCGCCAGGGATATCAAACTCATAACAGCCCCTGCGATGAAGGGGATGCGGTAATCCAGCATCCACAACATCCCGCCAACGGCAGGCAAGGCCACAGCAGCAATATGGTTAATGGTAAATCCGAAAGCCATACTCGGTGCGATATCCCTTGGGTCTCCCACCTTTTGAAAATAGGTTCTGATGGCGATGGCGAAATTGAAAAAAATATGGTCCAATATATAGAGAGCCGCCACGACCATTTTGGACTGAACCAACGCATAAGCGATAAACACAAAGAACAGGCTAAAATACTCCACGGACAATACTTTGCGTTCACCAAACCGGATAATTGCTTTGCCGATAACCGGGCTCAAAAAATAGTTTATGGCATTATTGACCACGAACAATAGGGTAATTTCCTGAACCGAATACTCAAACTTCTTCACCATGAGAAATACGGCAAAGGCGATGAATATCTGCCGTCTTGCCCCAGCCATAAATGTGAGAAAATAGAAAAGCCAGTACTTTCTGCGAAAAATCATCTGTTTCCGCTGGGGCGCCAGATTTGCGCGTGTTGGATTTTGTGTTAGGCCCCAGATACCCGCAGCGGCAAGTATCAGTCCAAAAATCAAATAGATATTTTTATATGATAAACTTGTGGCACATAGATATATGACGAGCCCAACGCCGATACTGGATGCCGCGGCGATACTACGCTGCTTTCCGAACACCCAGGGAGATGTATTTTTATCAAAATACTGCAGTGTCAGGGACTGGTTGGTGGTTTCGTAATAATGAAAACCGAAACTCATTATCAGAGTGGTTGCCGTCAACCCGGCAAATGTTGGAAACAATCCGGTAAGGCCCACGCCGAGCCCAAGAACCAGTACAGATAGTGCAGACAACCGGTGCTCTTTAATTATCAGCAGACAATAGACCACCAGAAGGGCGAGAAATCCTGGAATTTCCCTGACAGACTGAATGATGCCGATATGGCTGCCGTCAAGCTGGGCGATCTCCACCGCAAAATTGTTGAAAAGGGTGCGCCACACCTGTAGGCCCAGGGTGGAACAAATGGTCATCAGGATAAGGAACCGGTACATCGGATCTTTTGTGATGTGTTTCATATTTTGCCTTAATGGTTTTAATATTTGCCCTTTTACCCCAAATTATTGCGCCTGGCTGGTAGTGAGCTAATTTGACGGTTACGACATATAAGGGTATTCATGGTATCCTCTCATTTTTAATGGAATACAGAAATGCTAAAATATATTGAGGTCCTATGAAGTTTGAACGATACAACATTTCATACGAAATTAAAAATAATCTGTCATTGCTCGGTTTCAAAAGGCCCACGGATATTCAATTCAAATCCATTCCGTCCATCATGAAGGGGGAAGACGTCCTTGCTATTGCGCAGACGGGAACGGGCAAAACAGCCGCATTTGCAATCCCTATCATTGACCTGATCCACCGCCATAAAAGTTCGAAGCGCCATCTGGGGATCAAGTGCATTGTCATGGTTCCCACGCGGGAACTGGCGTTGCAGATCGGCGAAGTGTTTACAGCGCTTTCAAAAAATACCCGGGTGAAAGCCTTCGCCCTTTATGGCGGGGTCGAGCAGGATACACAGATTAAAAGGCTCCAAAGCGGCATCGATATCCTTGTAGCCACTCCGGGACGCATGTTTGATTTGATCAGCCAGGGTCATATCAACCTGGGACGGGTCGAAACACTTGTTCTTGATGAAGCCGATCACATGTTAGACCTTGGATTTATCGGTGATATTCGATACGTAAAAAAAATGCTCGTCAGGAAGCATCAAACCCTTTTCTTCTCTGCAACCATCAACCCGGAGATTAAAAAGCTGGCTTTCTCCCAGGTAAAAGCCACGGCCATGCGCATCCAGATATCTCCGGAAGATAAGGTTTCAAAGAAGATCTCCCACTATGTGATGTTTGTTGAGATGGATGACAAACGGTTTTTCCTGGAAAGATTTATCAAAGAAAACCGAGACAGCAGGGTCATTGTGTTTGTCAGGACAAGGGTTCGGGCGGAAAGAGTAGCAAAAGCAATGGCGAGGGTGGGGATACACTCAGAGACTATCCACGGGGAGAAGGACCAGGCCGAGAGGACCGGTGTGATGGAGAAGTTCAAGGCCGGCGAATACAACATCCTGATTGCCACAGACATCAGCGCCCGCGGTATTGATGTTCCCAATGTTAGCCATGTTTTAAATTACGATTTACCAGATCAAGCCGAGAATTATGTGCACCGGGTGGGCAGGACTGGCCGAGGCGTTAATGAAGGCATTGCCATCTCGTTTTGCAGCAATGAAGAAAAACCGCGCCTTGGGGAGATTCAGGGGTTTTTAAATAAAGAGATCGAAGTATTGAAAGTAGGCAAGAAAGACTACACCTTTACGATCAACGCTACTTCGAAGAGCAACAGCGCGATAAACCTCATCCGAGAGCATGAAGCCTGGCAGCAGCAAAAAAGGAAAAGGAAACAAAAAAAGTCAAAAAAACGTTAGCCAGGAAATTTTAACGTGGCCCGATTCATCTTAGCTCAACTGTAGCAAATGTGTTATAATCGGCAGGATCTTTGAGGTAAAACCATCACTTTCCGACGAAAGGAGATACCATGACAGAGGAAGTTATTATCTACGGGAAAGCCGGTTGACCTTATACCACGAGGGCCAGGGAGGCCTACAGGGGACATCGGTATGTAGATGTAAAAGCCGATGCGGCAAATCTGGATGAAATGCTAAAGCTCTCAAAAGGAGAACGAAACGTACCGGTAATTGTCGATAAGGGTGAAGTCCAAATAGGGTATGGGGGCTCCTGAGGGGTATAAAGGTACAGGCCGGATCGGCCTGTTTTATCCTCAACCCATTTCAAAACGTCCCAGTTTGTCTTGACTTTGAACAAGCTGAAACGTTTTGAAACTGGCTTTTCTAATGAATCTTTAAAAATGAATGGCGTGATTCAGCTTAGCTGTCAGTATCATACCAAAGCAATATAACATCGCCCGGATCAAGGGTAACATCCAGGTATCTTTGATCGCCCTCCATTTGCGTGAGCGGTAAGGCTTGTTTTTGCCCGTTACCCTTGTTGAGGGCGAAGATCTGCGCACTGCTGGTCGTCGCCGGCGCTTCGGCAAAATCGAAGCTAACGCGAATGGTAGCCCGATTGACCAGATCCACGACATCGCTGGAAACCCAGTGGGTGTGCGCCACGTTCTGGAGCATGAAAAATAGCCTGCCCCCATCGTTTTGGAAAAACCCCACCGAAATTTCCATTAAATCACCGGCATCGGCCGGGCCGATATCGGTAATATAGGGGTCATCGCCGGACCCCTGATACCAATCGGTGGTCCCTTCAGGCTGCAAAAAACTTTTGGCCGGGATAAAGCGAACCGCCGTACTGTTCAACTTACTGATATAGCGGCCCAAATGCTGCAAGCCCACATTGATGCGTGCGGCTTCGCCCCACAATCCGGTACGCCCGGAACCGAAATCACCAGGCGACCGATGAAGATCGGACACCACCTCATTGCCGGCGTTGATCTGGTAGACAAACCAGGAAAACCCGGTAAACCCGTATAAAGCCGCCGAGTAGGCATTCCAACGCATATCTGATGCTGTTTTTCCGTCGGAACTACCGGGGCTATTGTAGGATTTCAGATAACACCAATAGGGCATGCTGAAAGTTCGCCCATATCGGCGGACAGCCTCCAATCCCTTATAGGCAGCCCTTCGGTAACTATAGTGGCTATAGCTGATGATATCGCCATCCATCTGACGGGCATAGTGATCCAACGCACCTTCCAGCAAATCGCCTCTTTTAAAATTAACGATGGTCAGCGCACCGGGATCGGCCGCACGCACGGCATTAATCCCAACGGTAAATTGGTTGAGGTTGTTTACGGCGCAGGCGAGCGTATCGCAATTTCGTTCCGGTTCATCGCCGATTTGATAGCCGATACGCCCCGGTGTATTGGCCGGCTTACCCCCGATTACGCGGCCATTAGCGGAACTGGTACCATCACTGTTCACCCAGGAGACAAACCGAAAACCTCCCGGTCGCGCCGCGGCCCATCCGTCCACCTCTCCGGGCAACCCATCGGCCCAGACATGCACGGCCGTCGCACGGAATTGATCATAGTAGGTATTGACGAATCCAGCCGGGGGTGCGCCCATAGAAACATTGGTGCCGCTTAAAAAAACCGGGTTATTACGTGTCCATAAAATCGCCCGATTGCCGTCGGGTGTGTCAAAGCTGTCATCGTCATCATCCCCTGATGATACACAAGCCATTAATGAAAAACATAGCACTAAAATACATATTGGTTTCATGGAAGCCACCTAGTTGTTTTTTTTAAATAATTCGGATTGGTAAAACAAAACTCCGGTTGTATTCAGCCATAAGCGTTATTATTAACGCGCCGTTAGTCGATGACATATTCCCTCTGAAGTCGAAATAGTTTGACCGAAACCCCTACGGGTGTCAAGATATCATTGTCTATTGCCAAAGAGGAACCCCTGTGGCTGAAAAAACGAAAACCGATAAATCCGACGTCTATGAATCTGACGCCTATGAGTCAGATGATGGTTCCCAGCTGGCGATTGCGGATCGATTTTGGGATTCGATTCGAAAAAGGGATCGAACCGCTTTGGTTAATATGACCTTTTTTGAAACAATGGCCAACGATCAGGATCGGCTTCAGTTTCAATTTTTAACCACGTTAAAATGTATCGACTTATCGAAACAGGTTCTGCTCGAAAAGGTCAATCATCACTGGGTCGAGATCGACGATCCCCTGCTGACACTGGCCACCACAGTCTATCTAAACAATATCCGTGGTGTCTATCCCATGGGCCAGGACATCGTGGGGGTGAGGGACCTAAAAGAGGGCCACTTTTTTATGGGCCCACACGAACTTCGGGTACAATCGATATGCAGCCGTTACGGCAAAGATTTGAAAGGTTTTAAACGTACGGCCGAAGCGCTGAACGGCCACCCTGTTGATATGGCCGATGCTGCATACCGGCTGCTGCCGTTCCCGCGCGTACCGCTATACTATCTCTTGTGGCAAGGCGACGATGAGTTCGGACCGAGGGTCAAGGTCTTGTTTGATCGATCCATTGAAAATACCTTTCCGGCCGATGCCATTTGGGGATTGGTAAATCGCGTGACCATGGCATTTGAAACAGATGGTTGACAAGCAAGGCCGGATGCCAACCATACCCTACGGAGATACGGGATTGGTGATGCGGGATCGGTGATGCGGGGCCGGTGGTGCTGGGCCGAGGATGTTTGACCGGATTGGGCTTCCCTTGAAAATGGAAACGAATAGCGTTTTAGTGGTCGATGAAAACAAAATGGCATATTAAGGACTTAATCGATCTGGAGTACTATCTGAGTGTCGACGCAGACCGCTCCAACCAAGACCCGGCGGCGAATGTTGGCGATCGGGACCGGCGCATTTATTTAACCCATATTCACCCCAACCTCACCCAAACAACCCCCTTTCCCACCCGCAGGGTCATCAAATCCTGGCTGGATCAGCGCCGTAGATTAGATAAGGCCGTCAGCGATGCGACCATGCCCCAACCCGGCGAGACGATGGCCGAAATGTTTCGCCTTTTACAATACGGTCTTTTCATTCTGGGAGGGTTATTCGGAATCGGCCTGGCCTTTTCGTTACTGACCTATACGGGGAGAGCCCCCCTGAACGTTTCCGTTTATGTCGGTGTCGCCGTTCTCGTTCAAATCCTTTTGCTATTGCTGTTAGGCGGACTTTTTCTTATCCGCCTGGTTCGACCACGGTTATTTTACACCTCTGTGGTTTACTCGATTTTAAGCCGTATAGCCTCTCTCATGACCGAAAAGCTAAAAAGAGGCGTCATGAAATCGCTGTCCGGTACCAGGCGCCAGGGCTTGGCGGCCGCCTTGGGCTTGGTGCGGGGGAAAAAACAGATTTACGGAACGTTGTTCTATTGGCCTTTTTTTAATGCCATGCAGCTTTTTGGCATCGGATTAAATCTGGGAATACTCGGCACCACACTATTGCGGGTCGCCGGCACCGACATGGCCTTCGGGTGGCAGTCAACCGTTCAAGTCAGCGCCTCGGCAGTCCACGCCCTCGTCAAATGGATGGCTAGCCCCTGGTCATGGATTGTTTCTGCGGATCTCGCCCATCCGACCCTGGCCCAAATTGAGGGAAGCCGCCTGATTTTAAAGGACGGCATCTACTCACTGGCCACACCCGATCTGGTCGCCTGGTGGCCTTTTTTATGTTTCGCCGTACTCATTTACGCGCTACTCCCACGCATCGTCCTGCTTATAATGGGTATACTAACCGAGCGCCATCTGCTGAACCGGATCCCTTTTACCCAGGCGGCCTGCGATCAACTGATCGATCGGCTCACGCTGCCCCGTGTCCGGTTTGAACCTTCGCGTAAATCCCCACCACGGCCGCCGGACGCCATGGCTCCCCAGGAAACGGCCCCTGAAATACTCGATACACAGACGCAAAAACAATATGCCGTACTCATTCCCGATGATGTCTTCGATGCATGTAAAACGGTCGATTTAAAGGCTGTCATTGAAAAACAATTGGGCGGTCAAATCAAGACGAAGATTCGAATCAACCATGCCGACACCGATGGTCCCCTGTCACCCGATAAATTGTTCGCCGGCAACGAGAAAAATAATCATTGGACCCACCTTCTCCTTATTCAGGAGGCCTGGCAGCCGCCTATCATCGAGGACATGGCGTTTTTCAAATCCCTTCGGCAACACCTCGGCCGCCGGACGCCTATTTTGATCGGCCTGATCGGCAAACCAAGACCGAAGACAATTTTCACTGAAGTATCACCGGTTAACCGACAGACCTGGCAGAAGCAACTGGCGTCCCTTGGTGACCCCTACCTTCGACTGGAGGAACTCCGGCTATGAGAAATCCCCAAGGCTCCCCGGCCTTTGCAATCGTCGGACATCCCAACGAAGGTAAATCATCGGTGGTCGCAACCCTGGCTGAAAATGATCACGTGCGCATCAGCCCCACGCCCGGGGAAACACTGGTTTGTGAAACCTTTCCGGTTATTATCGATGACATTGAAATTGTTCGATTCATCGACACACCCGGCTTTCAAAACCCCCGCAAAACGCTAAGCTGGATGAAGACCCATCTCGACCGCCACGATCATATCGTTCAGGCGTTTATCGATAGACATGCCGATGACCCCGACCTGACCCAGGATTGCGAATTGTTGGCCCCTATTGCCCAGGGCGCAGGCGTCATTTACGTGGTGGACGGTTCACGCCCTTTGCGCAGTGTCGACCAGGCGGAAATGGAGGTGTTACGCTTAACCGGGACCCCCCGCATGGCAATCATCAATTGCAAGGATGACAACACCGACTATCTGTCCCAGTGGAAAACCGCCTTTCGGCGCCAATTCAATGCCATTCGCGTTTTTAATGCCCACCAGGCGACCTATGCAGAGAGAATCTCACTTCTTGAAAGCCTAAAAGGTATCGACCAGGACTGGATCGCGCCCCTCGCCACCGTGATATCGGCATTTAAAAAGGACTGGACCCATCGCAATGCCTTGACCGCAGAGATCATTATCAACCTGCTCACCGAAAGTTTAACACTTTCCATTACCAAAAAATATGCCGCCGAATCCGATGAAATTAAGCTCAAAGAACAACTGACGCGCGCCTATAATCAGGCTATTATAAAAGCTGAAACCGACGCCCATCAACGCTTACGCCAGCTATATCGGCACAATATTTTCAACTACGAACTGCCATCCCAATCGATTATCCATAAAGACCTGTTCAATGATAAAACCTGGCAACTTCTCGGGCTTACCCGGACGCAACTGGCAACGTTCGCCGGGATTACCGGCGGCACGATCGGGGCCGCCATTGATGTGGCGGCCCATGGCCTCACTTTCGGACTTTTCACCGTCATCGGGGGGGCTGTGGGGGCCGGCTGGGCGGCCTTCGGCGGCGGCCGGCAACTGGCCCAAACCAAGGTAGCCGGTCTCAAATTAGGCGGCTCTCAAATTCAAATCGGTCCGAATAAAAATATCCAGTTCCTATATATATTGATCGACCGCGTTCTCATTTTCTATTCACATATCGTCAACTGGGCCCATGGTCGCCAACAATCCGACGACGCCACCCCGGCCGAGAAAGAGTCGCCGGAGAAAACCGGCTACACCGCCCGCTGGGATATGGGTGATCAAAAAAAGTGCGTGGCTTTCTTCCAGGCCTTCCAAAGCGGCGATGCGACCAAGAAGGAAAAAGCCGAAAAAGAATTGAGGCTGCTTCTTCGCGAAAAACTGCAAAAATTGTACTCAGGCGACATGAAAGCCGTGTAAGGTTTTACGCCTCTTGCCCGACTTAGAACCACTTGCTCGATAAAACGTAGCGCTACCCGCCGAACAAGCCATCTTCAATTTATTAGAAAGCCTTAGGAGGGGTAAATCATGAAACGTTTGATCGTTCTATTTTCAGTGGCAGGAATATTGATCTTTGGCATGGTGATCGTTGCTGTAAGTGGGGATTCGACGCCGACGGATCCGGGTAAACTGTGGACATTCATCACCGAAACCGATCCTTATCAAAAATGGGAAAAATGGCCCGGCTATCCGGACATCTACCCGGGGAAAAGCCCGCACGGTGCCTACCTGGCGTTATTCGCCAACCCGCTAGCCCAAAAGGCGCTCAAAGAAGGCAAGCCGATGCCTGCGGGAGCCATTGTTATCAAGGAAAACTACGGCAAAGATCAAAAAACATTAATGGCCGTTACGCCCATGGTGAAAGTGAAGGGTTATAACCCTGAAGCAGGTGATTGGTTCTGGGGTAAATATGGACCGGATGGTAAAATCATGGCCAGCGGCAAGCCAAAAGGTTGTATACAGTGTCACAGCGTTAAAAAAGATAATGACTGGCTGTTTACCGAGCCAAAATAACGTTTATCCACGGGTAATACCCTTAGTTGCATAAAGGCAGTCGTTTCGGGCTGACCCGCCCGAACGCTGCCTCTTTCCAACAAAGAAAGCAGGGATTATATGTTTGACGATATATATCAAAACCTTTCGAGAATGGGATATTCACATCCGCTTCACCCCACGGTAACCCATCTTACCATCGGTTTGGTAATGGGGGCGTTTATCTTTCTGATTCTCGCTATTGTGTTTAAACGGCCAATATTATTAAAAACCGCCCGTCATGTGATGATACTCTGCCTGGCAACGATTCCGATCACCCTGGTTCTGGGTTATATGGATTGGCAGCATTTCTATAAGGGAGCCTCGTTGTTTCCCATAAAAATGAAAATTCTTTTGGCTGGTATGCTGGTAATCTTCCTGGCCGTTTCTATCCTGCTGGCATACATCAACGAAAGCGGTAAGGGCAAGCTGCTTACCGTTCAGGTCGCATCTCTTTTAGCCGTTGTGGGGTTGGGGTACCTTGGTGGCGAACTGGTTTATGGGACCGGTCGAATAAGCGGTGCTCAAAATGAAACCATTCCGGTAAACAGCGTTAAGCAAGGGAAAATCGTTTTCGAAAATAATTGTGCCATGTGCCATTTTACCGATCAAACAGCAGTAAAAATTGGGCCCGGATTAAAACAGCTATTTCAAATGCAAAATCTGCCGGTTAGCAACCGAGTTGTCTCCGAAGAAAACATCCGCAAACAATTGGCAGCACCTTTCAAGGATATGCCCGAATTCAAGGGCCTTTCCGAAGACGACATCAGGGCGCTGATCGTCTTTTTAAAGACGATCTGAAAACGAGACTATCTGAAACGAAACAATGGGGATAAAAAAATGAAAAAGCCGATTAAACCCATTTCAATATTGGGGCTTTTTTTGGGTCTGATATTGGGAATGATCTGGTTTTGGGGTACGCCGGTTTTCTCTCAGAGTGTTAAACAAAAAGGGGATAAGACCTATCTCATCGACCAACACGGAGAATCCTGGGATATTACCCAGGCGGCTACCCTTGGGTTCAAACCCCAACATTTTCAATACGGTATCGGCCGCAATGCCATCAAGCCGGTCGATAATAACGCGTTAAAAGCCAATGGGGCCTCTGTACAAGGCTCGGCCCGAGTGATTGGTATCAAGAATAAGGATGAATCCCACGCCTATATTATATCAAAACTGGCCCGGCACGAAATTGCCAACACCACCATCGGCGATGAAGCCGTTACCGTGGGCTATTGACCACTGGTGGACCTGGCGGCTGTGTACAGCCGTGAAATTGACGGACGCCGACTGACCATAGCCCCTTCGGGATGGACCTACCGCTCAACGTTTGTCTTGTACGATAAAGAGACCGGATCCTTGTGGTATCCGGACAAAAATGGACTGATGGGCATCCAGGGTATCTATTTTAAACGTCGGCTTGAAAAACGTCCTTTTGAAGATACTATTTGGCAAAAATGGTCCCATAAGTTTCCAAAAACACAAATTTTAAAATAGATTGAGCAATTGCCGGGTGTCACAAACCGTTTGACGAAACCTCGCGCCTTTTGAATAAGGTGCAAAATGACCCAACCGTCCCCCCTTCCCCTAAATCATTAAAAAAAAACCATTCAAATCAGAAAATACGGCTAAAGTAATTCGAGCTGTCAACCGATATAATAATTGGGTAAAAATTCATTAAAATTGCCCTTTAAAAATCTTTAATTGAGCACCAGCACCACGACAACCAGTCTTACTCCGGCAACAAAGAGGTAAAAATGTCCAGAAAAATTAATAGTTTAGTCCAAACGGTAAACGATTCTGAAATTGCCTCAATGAAAAATGTGGTCTCAGGCATCATTCGTGTGATCAACGATCCCAAATCGACCGCTAATGATCTCATTGAGGTGGTGGAGTTGGACCCCCCTTTGATGGGCAAGGTGTTGAAAGTCGCCAATTCCGCTTATTATTCACCGGTCAACCAAATCGGCGAACTTAAACACGCCGTTGTCTGGATAGGGCTTGATACGCTGAAGGAACTCGCCCTGAGTCAGAAGGTTTGCGATATTTTCAGAGGAAACGGATCGGTAAACGGCTATTCCCGAGATGCACTCTGGAAGCATTGTGTCGTTGTCGCCAAATTGTGCAAGATGATTTACCGCAAGGAATTCGGCGAAAAAGGAAGCGATGCATATGTAGCCGGTCTGCTCCATGATATCGGAATCATAGTTGAAGATCATTTTTTACCCGATGAATTTAAAAATATTCTGGAATCATCCAGTATCGAGAAGGGCGATCTCCCGTTACAAGAGAAAAAAATACTGGGATTTAATCATGCCCGGTTGGGTAAGGTGCTCACTGAAAATTGGGGACTGCCCCCGGAGTTATCCGGTGCCATCGGGTACCATCATAACCCATTGGTCGGTGATGTCTCTACGGTACGATTAGCCGCCACCATCTCTGTATCGGAGCGATTAAGCCAAAGGTGCAGCAGTGAATACTCTGATGCCTCACAAGAAAAAGACAGACGATACAAAGACTGTTTAGAGGAGTTGGACATTCAACCGGGTGCGCTTGATCTCATCGTAGAAGATGTCAATGCGGAGCTCTCTGAAATGAAAAAACAGGGGTTGTTTTAACATGACCAGACCTGACCAGGAAAAGTCGGTGAAGGAAAAAATCCTTTTACTTGAAACACGGGCCAAACATCTGTCGAATGAACTTCGTGTGACTAAGGAAGAGTACGAAAGTACGACCAATAGTTATTTCGATTTATTGTCCAGCCTGGAAAAAAAAGTTAAGGATCGAACCAAAGAACTCAATGACGCCAAGCATATCTTAGAGATTAAGGGTCAGGAACTGCAAATCATGCTAGATTTATCTCCGGCTATGATTGCCTATAAAGACCCACAATTCCGCTATATTCGAGTGAATCGAAAATTCGCTGATTTTTTAGGGATTCCGATAAAACAGATCCTTGGAAAAACCCATACTGAGCTGGTTGCGGCGGACAAATCATCACTATTGCATGATGATTCGGTGGTTTTTGAAACCGGAGAGGCCGTAATGAATAAAAGCGGCATCATTCACACACCCCACGGTCGAAAATCGATATTGGTGGACAAAATCCCCTATAAAAACAAACAGGGAGTGGTCATCAGTATCATCACTTTTATTCAAGACCTTACCGATCTGAAAAGAGCGGAAAAGGAAAAGAAAGAGCTTCAGGAAAGGATTGCCCGGGCTGAAAAGATGGAGGCCATTGGCCTTCTGGCTGGCGGGTTTGCCCATGATTGTAATAATATCCTGGGGGGAGTGATCGGCAATATTGAAATTGCACTCATGAAATCCGCTCCTGATAACCAAACCCGTAAATTCTTAAAAACATCTCTGGAGCAATCGGATAAATTGGCACAATTGGTCCAGGATTTATTGACCTTGGCCCGAAGAGGTGTGATCAAGACCAAGGTGCTTAATCTAAACGATGCGGTATCTTCGTTTTTAGAATCGGCTATATTTGAAAAAATTAAAATCCACCATCCTGACATCCAAATCGATACGAGCCTTGATCCAAATTTGATGAATATCATCGGTAAACAGGTTCATATGGACAAAACCGTGATGAATCTGGTGACCAATGCCGTTGAAGCCCTGCCCTATGGCGGGCTCATTTCGATATCCACCAAAAATCAATATGTTGACAAACCCATTAATGGATACGATCTCAATATTGATGAGGGCGAGTATGTTGTCTTGCGCATCGCTGATAACGGCAGCGGGATTGCGCCGGTGGATATGAATCGAATTTTTGAGCCGTTTTACAGTACCAAAGTCATGGGGAAAAGCGGCACCGGCCTGGGGATGTCCGTTGTTTACGGCACGGTGAAAGATCATCAGGGATTTATCGATGTCAACAGCAAAGAGGGCCTCGGATCAACCTTTGAACTCTATTTCCCGATTACCCGCGATGAAATCATACCCAAAAAGACGGTCATGCCGATGACATCATATATGGGCAATGGCCAGAAAATATTAATCATTGATGATGTCAAAGCCCAAAGAGAGATCGCTTCCGATATTCTGACCCATTTAGGCTATAAAGTTTCAACGGTTTCAAGCGGTGAAGAGGCCATCAAGGTTGTAAAGAGACAACCTGCGGATATCATCGTGCTCGATATGATCATGCCGCCGGGCATTGATGGATTGGATACGTATCGGAAAATCCTTCAGGTCCACCCCACGCAGAAAGCGGTCATCACAAGCGGTTTTTCGGAAAGCAATCGGGTCAAGGAATGCGAGCGCCTGGGAGCCGGTCAATATGTCTCTAAACCCTATACGTTTGAAGACATCGGCGTGGCGGTTAAAAAAGAGCTCAACCGACAGATCTCTGCCATCGACGATATTACTTGCGAGGACCCTCCCAACCCGGTTGGAGAACAGTTTCCGGCCAGTGTTTGCTATTTAAACAGTGAATCCCTGCTCAAAGATTTGGGTCCGGGTGCTTAATAAACGTACCGTTGCGGTACTCGGCAAAGGCTAGTTCCAGTTCCGCTTCCGTATTCATCACGATGGGCCCCTGCCAAGCCACCGGTTCGCCGATGGGCTTGCCGGCCAGCAATAAAAATCGCACGGAAGACTCGGCTTCAGTTCGAACCTGAATTTGGTCGCCTTTATCAAATAACACCAGGGTTTCATTTCCATAAAGGTCTACCGATTGCGGATTAAAATAGGCTTGCCCGGAAATCACATAGGCCAGCAAGGTATGCGCAGCAGGGGTTGAATGGATAAATTCAGTTCCTGCCGGAAGCCTGACATCAAAATAGGTGGGTTCGATCACCACATCTTTGACAGGACCCGATTGGCCTGCTATCGATCCGGAAATGACACCAATCTCGACCCCGTTTTCCAATCTCACCGTGGGAATGTCCTTACATGGCACATCACGATATCGGGGTGCCATCATTTTTTCCGCGGCCGGGAGATTGGCCCACAATTGAAAGCCCCCCATCCTGCCACTGGCGTCTCCTTTGGGCATCTCCTGATGAATGATACCGCTGCCAGCGGTCATCCATTGAACGCTCCCCGATGTAATCACCCCTTGATTCCCCAGGCTGTCGCCATGTTCAACACTACCATCAAGGATATAAGTAATCGTCTCGATGCCGCGATGGGGGTGCCAGGGAAAGCCTTGAATGTATTGATCCGGTGAATCCGCGCGAAAATCATCCATCATTAAAAACGGATCAAACCGGGGCGCCTGGCCGTGTCCGAAAACGCGTTTTAGCTGAACACCAGCCCCCTCAAGGGTGGGGATCGATTTGGAAATCGATTTAATGGTCCGGATCTTTGTCATGGGCGTTACATCCTTTGGTTTACTTTTCTGATTATTTTTCCACGCGGGCCACAATGGTCGCAGTCTATTGGGCTTTACCGGCCTTTAAACCGGGGGGCGCGCTTTTCAAAAAACGCACGCCGGCCCTCTTTGGCATCATCGCTTACAAATGCCCGCCGAGTGAGCGACTCCGCTATAATTCGATTATCACCGTGAAGTTTTAACGTATCTGATATCAAATTAATAACCTTTTTCGTCCCTTTCAAGGCCAACGGGGCATTGCCCGCGATCATCTCCGCCATTTGGTAGGTCTTGGCCTCAAGGTCAGGGCGAGAAGTGAAATGATCCACCAATCCCATCTCTTTTAAACGAGTATCCTGAGCGTAGACACGCCCCGTAAAAAACATCTCTTTGGTTGCCTGCAGGCCAATGACCTGAACAAAGCGTTTCAATCCATTCCAAGGATAAACGATCCCCAATTTGGCCGGTGGCATACCGATCCGAATGTCCTCGGCACCAATACGCAGGTCTCCACAAATCGCCAATTCGAGTCCCGCGCCAAACGCAGCACCGTTTAACATAATGATAACCGGCCAAGGAAATTGGACAATCGCTTGAAACAATAGCTCCACTCGGCCCAATCGCTCAAGGTGCGCATCGGCATCCTCATCAATTTTGGCTGATAAAGCGCCGATATCGTAACCGGCGCAGAACGCCTGATCGCCACGACCACGAATCACAAGGGTTCGAATCGCTTCATCGGCGGATAACTGCTTTAGCACTGCCAATAATTTTTCGACCAGTTCGGGCGAAAGGGAATTTTTCTTTTCGGGACGATTTAAAACCAACGTGCTGATATTACCCGTTTTTTCAATTAATAATGATGGCTGTTCCACTGATTTCACCTTTTGTATGTGTCATTTCACAACTTCAAATCATTTGTAGCACCGAGGTTTTCCAGTCAGCGATATCCCTGTAACCGTTTATCCAATTTTGTATAACGCATCTGGGTCTTCGCATTTTTCACCGCCATGGCCAGGGCCTTTTTAGAACCCACCACGACGACCAGCTTTTTTCCTCGCGTCACCGCCGTGTATAGCAGGTTGCGTTGAAGCAGGACGTAGTGTTGGGTCAATAGCGGGATCACCACGGCCGGATATTCCGATCCCTGGGACTTGTGGACGGATATCGCGTATGCCAGGCTCAGTTCACCGATCTCTGCAAATGGGTAGTTGACCGGCCGGCCGTCAAAGTTCACGATAACTTCCCGCGCATCAGGGTCAATGCGGTGAATCCGGCCCATATCGCCGTTAAACACCTCCCGGTCGTAGTTGTTTTTCACTTGCATGACTTTATCACCGACTCTCAGACGAAAATCACCACGTCTAACGGCATCCCCATGGGGGTTAAGCGTTTCCTGCAATTCCCGATTCAGATTCACCGCGCCGACAGCGCCTTTGTGCATGGGCGATAAAACCTGGATATCCTCCATGGGGTCAAAACCAAATACGCGGGGAATATGATCGGTGACCAGATTAATGATAAAACCCAGGGCTTCCTGAGGGTCATCTCTTTTTCTGAAGTAGAAATCGGTCTTGTGATTCATCGGCGACAGATCCGGCATCTCCCCCTCGTTGATGCGATGGGCATTGACGATGATGCGACTGGATTGGGCCTGTCTGAATATCTCGGTTAGGCCAACCACACCAAAGCAGCCGGAGGCGATGATGTCGCCAAGAACCATCCCCGCCCCAACAGAAGGCAACTGGTGAACATCTCCCACCAGAATCAGAGAGGTATCCAGGGCCACCGCTTTTAAAAGCTGGTGCATAAGTACCGTGTCGATCATCGACACCTCATCGATGACCAGATAACGACAATTCAGCGGACGATCTTCATTACGCTGGAAACCCCCTTTTTGAAAGCTGAACTCCAGCAAGCGATGAATCGTACGGGCGCTATGCCCCGTGGCTTCACTCATTCGCTTGGCAGCCCGACCTGTTGGCGCCGCCAGTAAGGTTTTTTGGCCCAGGCGATGGCAAACACGAACGATCACGTCAATAATGGTCGTTTTACCGGTACCCGGCCCGCCGGTGACAATCAGTACTTTTTGCGTAAAGGCCTTCTTCACGGCATGTATTTGTTCCGAAGCAAGCGCAATCGAAAGCCGTCTTTGGACCTCGGTTAAGGCCCGATCCACTTCGGTAGTGGGCAAATCGGAAGGTATTCGACCAAGCGACACGAGCTTGGCGGCGATTTGTGTTTCACAAAAATGGAAATGGGACAAGTATACGGATGCGTCCTCCATCGCCCCACCGTCGGTCACCCCGGCAGGTCTTTCAATTACAACCTTGTTCTCTTCTTGAATATGGTTCAAGGCCTTTTCGATGAGCATTGGCTCAACATCGAGGAGTTCTCGTGCCTTTGAGATTAAAAGACGAAAAGGGTAGTAGACATGGCCTTCTTCGGCCAAACGGTGAAGCAGATAAATGACCCCGGCCCGCACTCGAAATTCGGACTGTCTGTCGAAACCGAGTTTGGCAGCAACCCGATCCGCAGTTGTAAAACCAATGCCGCTGATATCCTCGGCCAGCTGGTAGGGGTTGTCCCGAACCACCAGGATGGTGTCTCTATCGTACTGTTTGTATATTCGGGCCGCGTAGGCCGCGCCGATACCATACGATTGAAGGAAAATCATGACATCCCTGATCTCCTTCTGATTCTGCCAGGTGGCCTTGACCATATCGACCCGCTTGGCCCCAATCCCTTCTACTTCCATGAGCCGCTGGGGATTCTCGCCGATAATATCCAGGGTCTCTTGGCCGAACCGGCGGATAATACGATCGGCCATTTTCGGTCCGATCCCCTTGATCAATCCTGAGCCGAGATATTTGCGAATCCCATCAATCGTAGTGGGAACGGATACCGTGTAGCTATCAACCCGAAATTGTTTGCCAAAAGTCGCATGAACCCCCCACGTCCCCTTCATTTTTACAAATTCGCCGGGAATGGGGTTGATCAAGTTGCCCACCACCGTTACCGGGTCGTCACGGCCCGGAACAATGACCTGGGCGACCGTATAGCCGTTTTCTTCGTTAAGGTAAGTAATCCGGTCAATACGACCGGAGAGGGTTTCAAACGCGGGTGTATCGGGGGAAGGATTCATGTCACCATTGATAGCAGGATATCCCTTGCAACTGTAATAATACTGACCACTGCAATGAAACGATAGTAAAACCGAACACCGGCGTACAGATGTCAACCCGCCTAATAGTCAAAAAACAAGGTTAATCCGTCTGGAGTTCGGGCAGGTCCGCATAAAAGTCGAGCGCCTCGGGATTGCTCAGGGCGTCTTTATTCAACACGGGTTGACCTTCGATAATCTTTTTCACAGCCAGCTCGACTTTTTTCATATTGAGCGTATACGGAATTGCGGGCACCTCGATTATCTTTTGAGGAACATGGCGTGGTGATGCATTAGACCGAATGGTCGACCGGATTGCGGCGATTAATTCTTCCGTCAATACCTCGTCCGGGGCCATTTTGACAAAAAGAATCACCCGAACATCATTATTCCAGTTTTGCCCGATTACCAGGCTGTCTTCAATGGCGTCAAGCTGCTCCACCTGACGGTAAATTTCCGCGGTACCGATACGCACACCGCCGGGGTTCAACGTGGCATCCGAGCGCCCATACATGACGACACCGCCTCGTTCGGTGATTTCAATAAAATCACCGTGGCGCCAGATACCCGGATAAACATCGAAGTAGGCCTTGTGGTATTTTTTTCCATCTTCGTCATCCCAGAAGTAGATGGGCATGGAGGGAAACGGTGCCGTGCATACCAGTTCCCCTTGCCGGTTTTTAACGGGTTGTCCCGATTCATCATAGGCTTTTACCTTCATGGCCAGGCCTCGGCATTGAAGCTCGCTGGCATAGACCGGTAAGATAGGATTGCCCAGCGCAAAGCATCCGTTTAAATCGGAACCGCCGGCGATGGACGCCAACTGCACATCCTTTTTGACTTCATTGTAAATATACAAAAATCCTTCCACCGACAGCGGTGATCCGGTTGAAAGTACGGCCTGCAAAGAGCTTAAGTCATAATCGCGGCCCGGGGTTGCTTCTGCATTTTGAAGGGCGGCTATGTAACCGGCACTCGTACCAAAAACGGTGATCCGTTCATCCTGCGCCATTTGCCACAGGGCGCCGGGGTCGGGATGAAAGGGGTTGCCGTCAAAAAGAACCACCCGGGCCCCCACGGCAAGGGAACTGACCAGCCAATTCCACATCATCCAGCCGCAGGTCGTAAAATAAAAGATGGTATCATCCCGGCTCAGATTGGTATGCAGCATCAATTCCTTGATATGATGGATGAGAATACCGCCGGCGCTCTGGACCATACATTTGGGCAACCCGGTCGTGCCCGACGAGTACATGATATATAGGGGATGGTCAAAAGGAAGTTGTTCGAACTCGATCTCCCCCGGTTTTTCATTTGACCTGAAATCCCGATAATGAACCGCATTGATTAAATTGGCGATATCGGGTGTGGATTCAGTGTAGGGAACCACCACCACTTTCTCAATGGAAGGAAGTTGTTTTAGAATATCGGCCATTCGGCTGAGCGAATCGATCTTTTTGCCTTTAAAGAAGTACCCGTCGGCCGTGAATAGTACTTTTGGCTTGATCTGTCCGAACCGGTCCAGCACACCTTTGATACCAAAATCCGGTGAACATGAGGACCAGGCCGCCCCGATACTTGTAGCCGCCAGCATAGCGAAGATCGCTTCAGGCATATTGGGAATAAACCCCACCACGCGATCGCCGGCAACGACCCCCATTTGCCTGAGTGCCTTGGCCAGGCGTGCGACTTCATCGTACAACTCGGCATAGGTAACCTTCACCGACACTTGCCCTTCACCATTAAAAACCAGGGCTTCGCGATCATCGCGAAAACGCAGCAAATTTTCGGCAAAGTTCAGCTTCGCGCCGGAAAACCATTTGGCACCGGGCATTTTAGTCGCATCATCAACGACTTGATCGTAGGGACGGCTTGCACGTATATCTGCAAAATCCCACATCGCCGCCCAAAAGTCGGAAATATGGTCAATTGACCACTGGTAAAGCGGACCATAGGAATCAAAATCCGTTTGGTAGCGTTGGTTGATAAACTGTATAAAGCGGTACATGTTTGATGATTTGATTTTAGCTTCGCTCGGCTCCCATAGCAGGTTGCTCATGGCCGTCTCCTTTGATGATGCAGAGGGGTTCCTTAGTGCTTAAAACTTCGCTGTCCGGTATATACCATAGTGGCCCCGGCTTCATTGCAGGCCTCGATGGATTGATAATCGTTGGTCGATCCACCGGGCTGGATAATGGCGGTGACCCCTTCGCTTAAGCCCACATCAACCCCATCCCGAAAGGGGAAAAAGGCGTCACTGACCATAGCCGCCCCGATCAAGCCCCCCTTCTCCTGGGCCACCCGGTCATCAATCGCGGCTTTTTGGTCGGTATCGGTCAATTCATTATACGGCTTTCCCAGATCTTCAAAGCAGTAGCGGTCCGCCAGCTTGCGATAAGCCTTGTCCCGGGCAATTTCAGCCACACCGACCCGGTCCTGCTCACCGGTACCGATCCCCACGGTAACCTGATCCTTGACGTAGATGACCGAGTTTGACGTAATACCGGTTTCCACTAACCAACCAAAAAGCATATCCTCATACTGGGCGGGTGTCGGCTGGTTTTCGATGCGGTAGTTTTTGCCTTTGTATTCACATTCGGCCGGCAGCAGATCCTTTGGGGTACGGCTTTTCGGCACAAACGACCATTGGGCAACAATCCCGCCGTCAATCAGGTTTTTAAACTCCACACACCGCTGACCCACAAAAGTTTCTAACCGCTCGATATTTCCGATTCGAATAACCCGCAGGTTTTTTCTTCTACTTAAAATTTCCAACGCCCCTTCCTCGAAATCGGGGGCCACCACCACCTCGGAATACTGCTCTGAAATACTTTGGGCCGTCACCTTGTCCACGGCACGATTAAGGGCGATACACCCACCGAAGGCAGCGACCCGATCGGCGATGTTGGCACGTTGATAAGCATCGACTAGTGCATCGGCCCGAGCCACACCGCAAGGATTGTTGTGTTTCACAATAACCGCTGTCGGGCGGTCTTTGAAATACCGAAGGATGTTCAGTGCATTATCCGCGTCGGTAAGATTGGTTTTGCCCGGGTGCTTACCGGATTGAAGCAACTCAATATTGGAAGCCAGGTACTTCCCGGCTTGAATGGTTTCGGTTTCCCCCAGAGTCAGATTCCCGTTGAGCAACCGGTACAGGGCTGCCTCCTGTCCCGGATTTTCACCGTAGCGCAACCCCTTGGCAACGCCGTCGATTTCCCAAAGCACTTTTTCATAAAAAAGGGTCTGCCGGTTATCGCCATCCACAAAGCTGATCTCCATGTTCGGCGGAAAGTGATCGTGAACGATCGTCTTGTACATTTTTTTTAAATCATCGGCCATGGGGCCTCCCTTATATATTTTCCATTGAAATGTCTTAAGATTGCACTATTTTTTGGTATAACATGCGTCAACGACACCAAAGGAACGTTCGCCCAAATAAGCGGCTATCGTCTGGTCGTAAGATGCTGTATGGGCGAAGGCTTTTTGGGCCAGACTAAAACGAAGGGCAAGCGAAGTGCTGCCGTTGTATTGCTTCATCTCTGTGATGATTGTCTCGTAATCGTTGGGATCGACGACCGATGCCACCCGCAGAAAATTTTTAGCCGATGCACGGATCATGCACGGACCGCCTATATCGATATTACCCCGGGCCTGTTCAGGCGTCACCCCATCCTGGGCGATGGTGGACTTAAAGGGATAGAGATTGACCATCACCATATCGATGGGTACGGCAGCCGTACGGGCCAGATCGTCCTGATGGGCATCGTTATAGGTTTCTGTCAACAAGCCCAGGTAAATTTTAAAATCCAGAGTTTTAACCAATCCGCCCTGGGTTTCCTGCTGGCCGGTGTAATCGGATACCCGGGTTAAATACGTATCCGCTTCATCGCCCAGAATCTCAGCAATGCGCGCAAACGTTCCCCCTGTTGAGAATATACGAATGTTAGGGACCGTATGAACCAGTTCGGGAATAAAGACTTCCAACCCAGATTTGTCGGATACGCTTATCAGGACATGCTTCACTTGCACCCGGTCGTCCACTTTGTCTACGACATTAATCGCCATAATAATCTACCTATCCTTTCATTTACGAAAAAGTCAGACGCTTCTATCGTCCTTATGTCATGCCGGTGCACGTTTACCGGTCATCTCTTCGATCACAACACCAATAATCGCCACCTTATCGACATCATCGTCCGAAAAATCAAAAGGCCGTCCGGCATAGTGGTCCATGATGATGTTCAGCGCCTCTTTTTTTGCCTCGGGATCGCTGATAAACCGGGCCCGACCGAACCCGATGACACTTTTGTACTCGGCACCCCATTGGCAGGCTTTTTCACCGGTAACAATCCGCACATCCGTTTCACATTCAAAACAGACCTGCGGGTTCTGTTTCAATATGTCGATCTTCCGGCCTTTACGGGCTGAATGAAAGTATAGGCTCCCCTGGGAATATCCGAAGTTGAGCGGAACGATATAAGGACGGTCCCCTTCCACCATGGCCAGTCGACATACATCCGACCGACGAAGTATCGTCTCCAGATCCTGCTGTTCGGTAATTTCCTTCTCCTTACGACGCATGGACAAGTCCGTTCGCTATTATGTTATTTGAAAATAGACCGGAACCGGAGAGCAATGACGCTCCCCGTATTGGACATCTCAATACGTTCATAAAATCCGCATTAACTTTGGGATTGTTGATATAATATTCGGTCCCCGGATGCAAGCCGGGCTCGCGGTAATGGTAAGAACCAAATCCAGAGCCGGCCTTATCATTCAGCAGGTCATTCACCGAGTCATTCACCAGATCACTCAGAGGGTCATTCAATGGTCATGAGGCTTTCCCAGCAATGATAGGGAGAATCCGTTGGAAGGCCTCTTTTTCTCAACGCCGCCACGATGCCGGAAGTATTAAACCGCAGATAGGGGTTCACCTTTTTCTCATCGGCCAGGTTCGAAACGACCCGCCTTGGGTCGTATTTTTTTAAGTAAGGTTCGATATTCTTGTTTCCGGGTTCAATCATTTGCGCAAAACGCATTGACTCAACCACATAGTCATGTCCGGCATAAACCAAGGTGTCATCCGGGAATGTGAGCAGATGCGATATGGAGTGATAAAACCCGTGTAGGTCGCCTGAAAAACAATTGCCGACCGTGCCGTTAAACAGGGTATCACCGGTTATAAGGAAACCGTTTGCATGAAAGATTAGTGAGTCCTTCGTATGCCCGGGCGTAGGGTGAATCCGTACCGGCTCTGAATCCAGTATCACCACCTGATCGCCTAGGAGTTTTTCCGACGACAACTGTGTCGCGGCTGTCTGACCCATCAATTTTTGAGTCCCCACGGTATGATCTGCATGGCTATGCGTGTGAGCAATATAGGCAAGGTTCAGTTGCTTCGCTGCGATAAACGCCAGGATATCGGCCACGGCACCCCCGTCAATGGCCAATGCCGACCGTTTACCATAAACAAGGTAGGCGAAATTATCCGTTCCATATCGAAATTGTTCTATTTGTAATGGATCAGCCATTTTTCTTCCGGGGCAAGGTGTGTAAAATCGAAGGTCTATGGTACCTGCGACATTGAAATTGGATATCGTGTGGATATATTATTTACACAGATCTTTTACTGTTTTCAAGCAGTTTAGTGATAAAATGAATCAGAATCCAATGGTCTTTAAATGCCATTAACATGCCCATTTTCAATAATTAAAACCAAAAACCTATTTTCTCCATATAATTTAGGTTGACATCCGAAAATAGCTACGCTAATTGTAATACCAATTACTGGTTTTTCGAAGATCGAGAACAGACAAACCCGATCTTTTAGTGGCAATAAGATCTTATTCAACATCTCAAAGTGTGATCGCATATTTTTTAAAAAATTAATTCGCACACTATCTCCCCCAAATCATTTGATGCCACGACCCGGAACATTTTTCTAAATGGACCAAAACTGTTGAAAAACGAGTGAGCCAAAACAGGATATTTTCAACACGCGCCCGGTATAAGCGACAAAGACGTTGATCTGTTTTGGCATTTGATGAACCCAAGACCAAACTCGGTTGCACGGCACTCAAGGTCGGCGAGAAAAGATTGATTTGACAGGATCGCCCCATTCCTGGGCCGATCGTTTAGCTAATGCTATTTGTAAACTAAGCGGTTTATTATATATTTAATTTAATCTGGAGCGACAAAATGGATGATTTTCTTTACAATGTAAGAACAGGAAACATGCGGAACGATAAATCCAACCGCAGGTATGACAACAATCGGTATAAATCCCAAAATCGGCAACCAGCTAAAGATCGACGCAAGGGGGGGTACGTAAACTACCGATCCCTGGCCACAGATCAGTTCTCGGCCATAAAAGAAGTATTGGGAACCTTGGTTCAAAACCAGGGACGTCAGACGGTAGCATTGGAAAAAATCGCTGAATCCCTGGCAACGCTCGTTTCCACCGGTATGACAACAATGGGTTCTCTACCGAAACCGGAGGTCTCACCACCTTCTCCAACCGTCGAAGTTGACGCGACTGAACACGCCGCCGAACACGCGACTAATACAACAACTGAAAACGAACCGACTTCCCCTCCCCAGACAAGGGCTGAAATGGTGGGACTCATCCATCAATTGCGGGAAGAGAAATTGAGCTACGAAAAGATCGCTGATATTTTTGAATCCAAACAGATTGCTACCCTGTCGGGTCGTGGAAAGTGGCGCGGGCAGACCATTTATCGCCTGTTCAATGAAAAGTAACCTCCGGAAGTACCTTCATACGCGCATAGCCGACAGAAAGCGTATCCCATCTTAATACAAAAAGCAGGCTTAATACAAAACGGGCTTCATAAACAGACCGGAATCTCTTGTAACCGTAGCGTTGAGTGAGCCTTAAAAAGGAGGATGCCCATGATAAGAGCCAAAGATGTGATGACCTCAGACGTGATAACCGTTTCCCCGGATACGGATATCACACAGGCGGCCAAAATAATTTTAGAAAATCGAATTAATGGCGTACCTGTTATCGACGCCAATGGAAAACTTGTCGGCATTTTGTGTCAAAGTGATCTTGTGGCGCAGCAGAAAGCGTTCCCCGTACCCTCGGTTTTTACCCTTATGGATGGCTTCATGCCCCTTACCAGTCTTAAACGACTGGAAAAGGAGATAGAAAAAATCGCCGCAGTTTCCGTGGGCGATGCCATGACGCCGGACCCGGTTACCGTCGGTCCCCTAACATCCATCGAAGAGGTCGCCTCAATGATGGTGGACAAGAATTACCACACCCTTCCCGTTATGAAAGACGATGAGTTGGTCGGTATCGTGGGAAAAGAGGATGTGCTCAAAATTCTCATTCAGGATAGTGGCACGAAATCGCCCCCTCCCAAGGAATAAAACAACTTACCCCTTACTTTCCATTCTTTGTGGCGTTTTTTTATCTGTAAACCACTTGATGTGACATTCGTCTAACGATAAAATGAGACTCCACACTGCATTCATGAACCGTGGGAGGCCTATTTGTATCTGATGCCGTTAAATATCCCGGCCGCTCGTTCGCGAAGCATGGCTATCAATGGCCGTTAAAGTCGCCATTGTCGGCGGAGGACCGTCAGGGGCTCTCTGCGGCTATCACCTCGCCAAATCAGGCGTCGACGTTCATTTGTACGAAAGCAACCCCGATCGGGAGAAACCGTGTGGTGGCGGACTGACTTTGCGTGCGCTAAATGGATTAACGGTCTGGCCGAGGCTTAATCTCGCTCAATCCAAAGTTACCCGGTTTCGTTTGATCAGTCCCAGTCGTCGTCAAATCGACCTTGAATTAACAGACCCGATAAGAATCGTATCCCGTCGACACCTCGACAATGCCTTACGCCGGCTGGCCGTCGCCGCCGGCGCAACGCTTGTTAAACAAGCGGTTCGAAAACCACGGCCGTCACCCCACGGCGGATGGCAGGTCAATGGTGATCATGCGGATATCATCGTCGGCGCGGGCGGTATCAACGACCCGGTCGCTCGCTACAAAGGGCTCTCATTTGCGGCCAAAAGACGGGGACGGGCCATAGGATACTATGTCCCCGGCCGTTTTCCACGGCACATCATCTGCCGGTTTTTCCCGGGATTATGGGGATACGCCTGGTGGTTTCCCCGCCCGGATCATGCCAGTCTCGGCATTGAACTGATGGGCGGCAGCTTTACCCTTCATCTGGCGAAATCACTGATTAAACAATTTGTCCGACAAGATCTTCACCCTTTAATGGGCGATAAAGAAACACTATCCCTTAAAAATGCACAAGCCTACACCTGGTCCGAGCCGCTTCCAGATAAAAAAACCTTGGCAACGCGACGATTCAGCGGCCGTGATTGGTTGCTGATAGGTGATGCCGCAGGCCTTGTGGACTCCCTTACAGGGGAGGGCTTGCCCTATGCATTTTTAAGCGGCAAAATGGCCGCCGACGCCATTCGGGCAGGCCGCCTTGAAACCTATGCCGACCAATTAAAAAAAAAGATATTGCCTGAACTGAGACTTGCGGCGCGCATGTCGCCTGTGTTTTATAGTTCATTACATTTGCGCTCGTCACTGTTCGTATTGGCCAAAAGCCAGACAATGCAGACGGTCACCAATGACATGGCCTTGGGCCACCTGAATTACCGGGAGTTTAAAAAACGTATGCTACGCGACGCCCCGCGTATTATCAGGGATTTGGGATATGATTTAGCCGGGCGGATACTTACAAAAGGAGATCGTCATGCGTGTTAGCATTTTCATTGCCTGGGTTGTCACCCTTTTTTCAGTCGTCCCGGTTTCCGCCGACCAGACGACGCCCCCGAAACAAAACGAATTGAAACCCGTCGATAAGGCCATCTATGAGGGAATTGAAAAGCGCTATTCCGGGGCAGGTTTTTCAGCCCGGTTCGAACAGATGTCCACGCTAAAGGCCATGGAGATTACCGATACGGCCGAAGGCACGATTGTCGTGAAACGGCCGGGCAAAATGCGCTGGGTCTATGAAGCACCGGAAAAACAAGAAATTGTTTCCGATGGCGACCGCCTGTGGATCTACCGTCCCCAGGATAATCAGGTAATGGTCGGCAAAGCCCCCAATTTTTTCGGCGACGGCCGGGGAGCCGGATTCTTGTCGGACCTGACGTCCTTACGAGAACAATTCGATATCTTCCGGGAAGCGGATACGACCGAGGGACAATATCATCTCAAGCTCATGCCACACAGGCAAAATCAGGATATCACCACCATCCATCTCATTATTGACAAAGAAACCTACCACGTCGCCGAGGTGATCACCTACAACATCTACGAAGATGAAACCCGGATAAAACTGATCGATATATTTTTTAGCGCCGATATCGAAGACCAGCAATTCTCATTCAAGATTCCACCCGGCGTCGATGTGGTCGCGATAGATGAATGATACGGCTCTCTTTGGGGCATGATTGAAGCCCGGACTGAAGCCTGGATTGAAGCCCGGACTGAATCATGGGGAGGGCTCATTTACAAAGCCATCAACCCTCCATCAACTCATCGGGTATATCGGCATTGGTATGAACCTTTTGAACATCGTCGCAATCGTCCAAGGCATCCATCAGGCGCACCATCTGCTCGGCTTCCTTCCCGGCCAGGGCAGTGGTTGTCTGGGGCAGCATGGCGATCTCGGCCGCGATATGGGCAATTGAAGCCGCCTCGATTTCGCTTTTAACCTGCTCGAAATCGCCCGGTTCGCAGATCACCTCAAAATTCGACCCATCTTCGCGCACATCCTCAGCCCCGGCTTCGAGGGCCACCTCCATCAGCGTATCCTCATCCACCACTTCTTTTTCCACCACCAGGTACCCTTTTTTATCGAACATCCATCCCACACAACCGTTCTCACCCAGGTTGCCGCCGTTTTTAGCAAAAATATGCCGAATATCCGCCACGGTCCGGTTCTTATTGTCGGTTAGCGATTCGATCAACACCGCCGCTCCGCCGGGGCCGTACCCTTCATAAATACTCTCTTCATAATTGACCCCCTCCAGTTCGCCGGTCCCCTTTTTAATGGCCCGCTCCATATTGTCCTTGGGCATGTTCACTGCTTTGGCGGCAGCAACTGCCGCCCTTAATCTGGGGTTGGCCTCCAGATCCCCGCTGCCGCCCATGCGGGCCGCCACGGTGACCTCCTTAATCAACTTGCTGAAGATTTTACCCCGCTTGGAATCCGTAGCGGCTTTCTTATGCTTGATACTCGACCATTTACTATGTCCCGACATGGCTGCCTCCTACATACGTTAATCCGATTATATAGATCTCCCGGCTCGCCTTGCGGCTGCTTTGGGGTTTAAACAAATCACACCGTCTGAACAACGGCTTGACACTTTCAACAAACAATTTGACATCCGGCGCCTGAAACAATTTACAGACAAAAGCCCCACCAGGGGCCAAATAGCCATTCGCCAACGCTAAAGCCGTTTGGCATAATTCCAATGATCGGGCCGTGTCAACAATTTTGTTCCCCGATGTGGCCGGTGCCAGATCGGAGAGAACCAGATCAATCGGTTGCCCGATCGTCTGTTGATGAATCGTATTATTGTCGCGAATATCGGCGACAATGGTAAGCGCCTGAGGGGGAAGTCGAATGGTGACCGGCTTTAAGTCAATGCCGATAACCCGGCCGTTGATTCCAACCTGTTCGGCCGCGAACAGCAACCAGGCCCCCGGGGCACACCCAAGATCCAGCACCCGGTGTCCCGGCCGAATCAAGTGATGCTTCTTTTGGATCTCCTTTAGTTTGTAGACCGACCGAGCCGGATAGTGGTCTTTTCGTGCCTGCCTTGTGTAGTGATCCGCCCATCGATTCGGCTTACCTTTGACATTTTGCTTATTCTTTTGGTTGGGCTTACCCTGGGATCGGGTCCGCGATTGTTTTTTGCGCCCGGCCAAAACTAAAACATAATCTCCACCGCCTCGGCCACGGTGGAAACACCCAATACGTTCATTTCAGTCCCGGCGCGCGATCGTTCCAGACTGTTTTGGGGTATTATGCACCGCATAAACCCCATCTTCTTGGATTCGGACACACGGGTATCGATCTGGCTCACACCCCGAATTTCGCCGGTTAACCCCACTTCTCCCACGACGACCGTATCGGCCCGTATGGGACGATCCAGAAAACTTGAGGCCACGGCCGCCACAATGCCCAGGTCGGCAGCCGGCTCGTCGACCTTGACGCCGCCGGCCACGTTCATGAAGATATCATGCCCAATCAAGTGCATCCCCAGCTTTTTCTCCATCACCGCCGCCAGAAGTGCCACACGGTTGTGATCGAGGCCGAGGATCGTCCGCCGGGGTGTGCCAAAACTGGTACTGCTGGTTAAGGCTTGCATCTCCACCAATATCGGACGCGTCCCTTCCATGGCGCAGGTAACAATAGAGCCCGGCGTATTGGTGGAACGCTCGGTCAAAAAAACGGCCGATGGATTAAGAATCTCTTCGAGCCCCTTTTCCGTCATTTCGAAAACACCGATCTCATTGGTGGAGCCAAACCGGTTTTTAACCGCCCGCAACACCCGGTAGATATGGTTACGATCGCCCTCAAAATAGAGCACCGTATCCACCATGTGCTCCAACAGCCGGGGCCCGGCAATAACCCCTTCTTTGGTGACATGTCCGATGATAAAAACGGGCATCCCTGTTTTCTTGGCCATGAGCATCAAGCGCAAGGTGGCTTCGCGCACCTGGCTGACACTTCCCGGCGCCGATGTGAGATCGCTGTTAAACATGGTCTGAATGGAATCCACCACCAGGACGGCCGGTTTCAATTCAGCCACTATGTTCAGGATCGCCTCCAGATCAATCTCGGATACCACCATCAAATTTTCGTTATCGGTACCCAGTCGGCGGCTGCGAATACTCAGCTGTTTAACGGATTCTTCGCCGGAGACGTACAAGACCTTTTGCTTATTGCGGGCAAAACCGCATAACGCCTGCAACATCAACGTCGATTTTCCGATGCCGGGATCGCCGCCGATCAGGACCAGAGACCCCAGCACGACACCTTTACCCAGCACCCGGTCAAACTCACTGATACCGGTTATCAAACGTTCTTCCGACAGCGTCTCTACACTGTCGATAGGTACCGGATGCGATGCATCTTCCCGGGGCCCTACCATGGACCGGCCCGGTGACGAGGGTCGAACGATCTCTTCGACCAGGGTATCCCACTCACCACATTCGGGGCATTTCCCCATCCACTTGTGAGCCCGATGCCCACAGGACTGGCAAGTAAAAATGGATTTGGTCGATTTTTTGGTCATTGTGCTCCGTTGATGGACTCGTAAAGAGTCATCTAAAATGATGGCAAAATAATCCATCACCTGTTGCATTCATCCAAGCCGGATATCGCGTTAATTTTTTTAGTGTCTGACACATACCATGCCGTCAAAGGGCAATCAAGAATGCCAATTATGCCATCGGGGTATGGATGCACCGGGCAAGGTATGGTATGAAATAGATAAAAAGAAAAAAAGGAGACGTTACATTATGGCGGATTGGACGAAACGATCATTTAAGCACATGGCATCCAGTGCTTGTTTTACACTGTTTCTTCTGATCGGTCTGTTGGTGTCGGTAATACACGCTGACGCAGGCAACTCACCGGAATCATTTATTGAATTAAAAGAACGGTTGGCCGCGGATGGTTTTGACGGCGATCAAATTCGAGCCCTCTACCGTCAATCAGAGGTTCGTTTTGACGCCCGAAGCGTCGGCCTGTTTTTCATGCATAGCGAAAGTAAGCTGAATTACGGCCAGTTCGAAACGCCCAAATCCATTCGAAAAGCACAAAAATATCAGCAGGCACATGCCGAACGACTGACCCTAACCGAAAAAACCTACGGCGTGCCCAAAGAGGTCATCACAGCGATTATCCTGGTGGAAACCCGGTTGGGCGAGCGGCTGGGAAACACCCGAGTGTTCAATGCTTTGTCCACTATGGCGGCCCTAAAAGATAACCCGGTCAGACAACACCTATGGGGCCTGATACCCGAGAAACGACGCTTACCCCGCGAACAGTTTGAGCAAAAAGCCGATAAAAAATCGGGTTGGGCCTACACGGAACTCAAAGCCCTGCTGCGTTATACCCAAAGTGCGGGCATTGATCCGACGGTCATTCGCGGCTCCTATGCCGGTGCCATGGGAATCTGCCAATTCATGCCGAGCAATATCGACCGCCTTGCCGCGGATGGAAATGGGGACGGCCGCGTCGACCTGTTCAACCACAATGACGCTATCGCCAGTGTCGCCAACTATTTACGCCACCACGGTTGGAAATCCGGCCAGAGTGACGAAAAGGCGTATAAAGTTGTCCTGCGCTACAACAACAGCCGGCCCTATGCAAAGACGATTCTCTCCATCGCCAAAAAATTAAAAAACACCTGAGCCATAAATTTCGAACATGGACCTTCATACCTTCAAAATCATTCTTTATCTGAGTATTCCGTTTTTTCTGGGAACCATCTGGGGCATGGTGAATGCCGCTCAAAAAGAGTTCAGTTCCCAGGCCGTCAAAATCACATGGATTCTGATCGCAGGCATCCCCTTTATCGGGTGGATCATCTATCTGCTCTTCGGATTCAGAAAAGGCCGCCTACCGGATGCGTAAGGCAAAATTCAATAGGGAAAAAAACCAATTGACAAAAAATAAGCGTTTATATATGCATGCACCAGTTTCGATGGTCCCATCGTCTAGCGGTCTAGGACGCCGGCCTCTCACGCCGGTAACACGGGTTCGATCCCCGTTGGGACTACCACCTATCTTAACATTCCCCTGATGGACGTATTCAGCGATAGGAATTAGAACGTCCCGCTTCACAAGCGGGAAAACACGGGTTCTACCTCCGATGGGACCACCAAGCAAATCAACCTAAATTTCTATTGTGACCATTACCCAATTTAGACCCATTTATTTAATCAGCTATTGTGATCGACATTTCGGAAAGCTATTTCACCCCCAAATTCGACGATAAGCCCCCTCTTATTCCTTTATGAAATCCAGTTTAACCATTTTACAATATTGTTACAATGTGGTACAGGGACATATATCAAGGTTATAAATTTACACGGCATTACCTAAAAAGAATCTTTATTGGAAAAGACAAAGCCGGGGTCACTCCGCCGGGGTCGCTCCAGTTGGCTCACAGAGACCAATATGATCTCTTTCAAAGTCTGCCGGGCACCCATCAAGACTTCCGGGTGTTCGATTTTTTGTCTTTTAGACTTACGCTACCCTATTGTTGTAACTTTCTTAGAAGGGTATTGGAAAAACATGGCGGGCTTACTTCATCTTAATGATCAATTGCGCCGGCAGATTGATCAGACGTCGCACAGTTCGACGAACATGTGCTGGACATGCGGTTCGTGCGACTTCGAATGCCCGGTGAACATTGCCACCGGTCGTTTGAGGCCGCAAAAAATAGTTCGCCTTGCCTATTTAGGTCTATTGGACGAGCTGTTGCTCCTACCGGAAACCTGGTACTGTTTGACCTGTAGGCGCTGCATGCAAGTCTGTCCAAATGCCGTTAGCCCATCCATGCTGATTGAGTTTATCCGCCACGAGGCGCTTTGTAAGGGACTTGTATCATTCGATACAATAAGACTATTTCGCGATCTGTTTGCTAAATTCCAGCGTGTCCGTTGGCGAGCCGTCAGCCACTGCTTCAATGAAGATCTGGATTTCTTTACAGACCAAATGTGGCGCGACTGGCTTAGACAACCGGTTCCCTATTTAAAATCAACTATCACACAGCATCTGTTAGACAATATTACAAGCGATGTGAGGGATATGATGGCCTTGCACCGGACGAATGCCTGTTTTACTTGCGGCGAATGCGATAGCGTTTGCCCGATTCTTGGTGGTCGATCGGTTTTCGACCCGCGTGTTCTGTTTCGTATGATCAATCTAGGCATGATCGACGAATTGATGCACTCACCTTCACTCTGGCTTTGTATTTCGTGTGGCCGATGTACAGATGCCTGCAGCCAGCTAGTAGATGGCAACCATCTGATCGAAAATATTAAGCAGATGGCCGTCAAGCAGGGAGCAGTAGCCTCCGATTTCGGCTTACGGATTGAAAAGGCCAACAGATTGATTTATACCCGCTTCCTTGATGAGATAGACTCACTACTGATAATGGATATCAATCGGAATTGAATTGTACCTGGTGCTATTTTGATAAAGGATCCATTAAGAGGTTAAGGCATGAATATGATATAGATATTGTTTGGCGGGCCTTCCCGTTACACCCGGATATACCTGAAGAGGGCCTGTTGATTGAGGAACTTTTTGGTTATAACGTCTCGCTTATGACCGAAAAAATGCAACTATTGGAACAAAAAGCATCTTCCCTGAGGTTGCCATTAGCGAAACGCACGTCAATTTCAGATAGCCGCCTTGCCCAGGAACTTGCCAAATTCGCCGACAGCAAGGGGCGCTTGGACGAATATCATGATGCAATCAATGAGGCCTATTTCTCCAATGGTCTTAATATTGCCGACCCGTCTGTCCTTTTAGATGTAGCAGACGGTTCCCAACTTTCCAGGGAAGAAGCTCAGTTTGTTCTTGAAAAAAGGTCATTTAGCCAAGCTGTTGACAAGGATTGGGAGAAGTCGGAAAAACTTGAAATCATGGTCGCTCCCACATACATTTTAAACCAGGAGAGATTGGTTGGATCGCAACCCTATGAAAAATTGGAAGAACTGCTTAAAAAAAATGGCGCTAAAAAAACCATCGACATATCGTAGAGGATAATCCCAACTGGAGTACACCCATATTCCGAGGAGCCCAAATGCGATAGTTAAGGAGAACTTGACAGGCACCCTAACAAACATTATTCTTTTGGCACAATAACATCGGCGACTCAAGGGCGCCATAAAATAAGGTTATGCCAGGCTCAATGAAGCCATCCCGGCCTTAAGACGGGATGGCTTTTTTTATTCTTGACGGTTCCACAACCCGCCACAGGCGGATTTCGAAACCGTCTGGAATGGATTATTTCTATTTTCCGGGAGGTATTACATGGTTGTTAAGGTGAGTGTACTTATCGGCTACTTTCTGATGGTATTAGGAATCGGGTTGGTAGCGCGCACGCGATGGAAATCAACACCGGAAACCTATTTTTTGGCCAACCGTCAGTTCGGCACCCTGATCCTGCTGGGGACCATGGCCGCGACCAATTTCAGCGCTTTTACCGTCTTTGGTACTTCCGGTGCCGGGTACCGTGATGGGTATGCTTTTTTCCCCATCATGGGTTTCGGTACAGGATTTATGGCCCTCACATTTTGGGTCATCGGGCGTAAGATTCGACATGTCGGCCGTCAGAACCAACTGGTGACCCCTCCCGAGCTGGTGAAAACACTCTACCAAAGTCCCACCTTGTCTCTATTGTTCGCAATGGTGATGATCCTTTTCACCATCCCTTATCTGGCCTTGCAACCCATGGCCGCTGGCTATGCCTTGGAAGAACTAGTAGGGCTCCCCTATTTCGGTGGCTGCTTATTGGTGACGGGAATTATTTTGCTCTACACATTGCGGGGTGGTTTACGCGCAGTGGCCTGGACCGACCTGTTTCAGGGAGCGCTGATGTTTGGGCTTCTGGCGGCTTCCCTGTTTATGGTAGCCGGCCATTTCGGTGGGTTCATTGAGGCCAATCAGAAAGTGCTGGCCGCCAACCCGGAACTTTTCTCCCGCCCGGGCGGTACCGGTAAATATACGCTGGGCATTTGGTTCAGCTTTCTGATGCTCTGGTTTTTTTGCGACCCCATGTTCCCCCAACTTTTTCAACGCTTTTTTGCGGCCAGAGACGATAAGGCCATTGGAAAAACCATGCTCTTCTACCCGTTGATCTGCACCGTACTCTTTTTTTTCCCAATCTCAATCGGGGTAATGGGCCATCTGGCTTTTCCCGATTTGGTTGGCAAAGAGGCCGACAAGATCCTGCCCATGGTGCTGACAGCCATTTCCGGCGACTTCATGGCGGCCCTGGTGATGGCCGCCGGCATTGCGGCCCTGATGTCGACCATGGACTCCCAGTTGTTGACCTTGAGTTCCATTTTTACCCGGGACATCATGCCCCTGGTGCAAAAAAACCAACCCGAAACCAGTATCGTGGGCCGCATGGCTGTCATTGGTTTGAGCCTGGCCGGTTTGGCATTGGCCTATAAACCGCCTGCAACCATTTTGCAGATCGCTACCCAGACCTTTACCGGATTGGCCGTCCTCTTTCCCACCGTTATCTTCGGGCTTTATCTGAAAAAGGTATATGCCTCAGCCGCCATCGGGTCCATACTGGTGGGCGAAGGGGTTTTGATACTGTTCTATTTAAAATTACTTTCCAGCGGCCCCTTTCTCTCCGTCGTATGGGTACTGGCTGCAACGGTAGGCGTTTATCTGGCTATCCACGCTATATTGGCAGCCCGTTTTGAAACGTTGCGTTTAACCCTGCCCGGATGGCTCAAGGATCGCTACTTCTGGCTTTGCAGCGCAATATTTGTTTTATCTCTCGATTATTGGGCATGGGGGGCGACAGCACCCCTCTATTTTGGAGTCCCTTACTGGCTATACTATTTCGTACTGCTCTCAGCCCTGCAAACCGTCGTTATGGCTTGGTTGATCAAAACCAATCCACCATCGTCAACAGTCGCTGCGACAAAAAATAACGGGTTTGAAAATGTAGTAGGGTAAGGGGATAACGGTGGCGCCTAACGGCCGCCAACGGCTATATCTGTGAAAGCCGTGAAAGCCCCTCTGTAATAGCCGCCTCGTCAGCCACAAAGGAGAAACGAATGCACCGATCTTCGCCAAAAGCCTGGCCGGGGATGCAGGCGATCCGCCACTTCTCAAGCAGGTACGCACAGAAACCGACCGAATCGGTTACGCCTGCTACTTTTTCGTATAGTCGACTGACATCGGCAAAGAGGTAAAAAGCACCGGTTGGCTTGAAGACCTTGATGCCTTCAATGGCCGCAAGCCCCTGGAGCATCATATCGCGCCGCTTTTCAAACGACTGCCTGAACCTGTTCACGACCTGGGCATCGATTTGCAAGGCAAAAGCAAGCGCTTTCTGGGAAATGGATCCGGGACACGAGGTCGCCTGCCCCTGGATTCGCGTGGCTGCCCGAATGATCGCCTCCGGTCCCAAAGCATACCCGATCCGCCAACCCGTCATTGAGTAGGTTTTCGAGGCGCTATTGATGACCATGATGCGATCAATCAGATTGGGTGCGACCATGATCAGGTTGGTAAAGGATTGTCCATCATAGACGAACTTCTCGTATACATCATCGGAAATAACCAGGATGCCGGTCTCCTCGACGACTTTGGCCAGAGCGGTTAACTCCTCAGCCGAATAGACGGCACCGGTCGGGTTCGAGGGTGAATTTAATATCAGCAACTTGGTCCGGGGCGTAATGGCCGCTGCCAATGATTCCGGAGAAATTTTAAAATCCGCTTCAATACGCGTGTTTATAATGACCGGTACCCCGCCCGAGAGAATAACCATATCGGGATAGGAGAGCCAGTAAGGCGCAGGAATCAACACCTCATCGCCGGGATCCAGGATAGCTTGAAACATGTTGTGCAAAGCATGTTTGCCGCCGTTTGAGACCAGCACCTGCTCAGGGCCATAGGTCACATTCTGCTCTATCCGGTATTTATCGATGATGGTGCTTTTAAGCTCGGGAATCCCGCCGGCGGCCGTATATTTGGTAAACCCCTCCTCCAAAGCTTTATAGGCTGCCTGCTTGATTGTATCCGGGGTGTCGAAGTCAGGCTCGCCCGCCGAAAAATTGAGCACGTCGATGCCGTCAGCCTTCATGGCTTTGGCTTTGGCCGAAATCGTCAGGGTGATTGACGGTTTGATGGATTGCGCACGCTTTGATAAAATCGCTTCCATGTTACCCTCTTCTTTTCTTGGTTGATGTCATCTTCAATCGGCTACACACCTACTCAGCGTTTATCTTCTCTACGATGGCCAACGCCTCTTTCAAAACATCTTTTTTAAATCGCAACTTCAGCGCAGCGTTGAGCATCTCCGGTGTCAAGGCGTCGTTCTTTTTTGCCAAGACGGCCAAAGCGGCCAGCGCCCAGTCGGGAAATCGTATTTTATGGGCCTTGAAGTCCACTTCGATAACCTTGGCCCCGCAAGGCGGCAGCTCCAGGCCGGTCAGCTTGATAACAACAGTTTCCGAAGAGAGGGACGATATCATTTGCTTGCGCCGGTTAATGCCTTCTGCGGCCAAGGCGATGACAACGGATGGGTTTTCAATGCCCGTATACTCGATGGGTTCTTCTGAAAAAATGATTTCACTAACAGAATGACCTTTCATAACAGTAATCGGGTAGTCGTTTTTCTGAGTGGCATGGCAACCGGCCGATGCCCCGGCCAGACATAGCAACTCTCCGGCTGTGATAATCCGTTGACCGGCGCTGCCGAGAATGACCACTTCCTGGCGCCCTGCCTGGGGAGGTTCACAGCTCTTTTTAATACGAATCGGGTCTGGCGGAATGTTCAGCTTGGCAGCCTCCTGACGATAGGCTTTGCCATATTCCATTCGATCGTTTAACGCTTGAAAAGCTGTTACATCGGGCAATTGTGCCATATCGGCATCAATGCTTTTAGGCGTCACCCTATTCTTACGGGTATACCGGCCGGGACAAAGCCCCCAGATATCCACCAATGAGAATCCGTCGAAGGTGAGGGCTTCTTTTAACTTTTCACCCAGCTCTTTCTCGTAGGTCGATGCCCGCGATACCAAGCCGGCACCTGCGGCACCGGCGACCTGACAGATATCTATGGGTTTTTCCAGTCGGTTTAAAAAACCAGACCCCACCTGTGCATCCTGGGGCGTCGTGGACGAACACTGTCCTCCGGTCATACCGTAGTTAAAATTATTGAGTACCAGGAGCGTAAGATCGATGTTGCGCCGGCAGGTACTTAATACATGGGCGCCGCCAATGCCCAACCCGCCGTCCCCCATGGTTACGATCACCTTCAAGTCCGGCCTTGCCATCTTAATCCCGGTGGCGTAAGTCAGCGCCCGACCGTGCAAACCATGAAAGGCATGGGTGTTAAAAAAGGTATCGAATAGACCCGAGCATCCAATATCGGTGACAATCACCACGTCTTTGCCGCTATAACCCATATCTATCAACGCTTTATCCAGCACATGCAGTACCCGGTCGTGCGAACAACCCGGGCAGAACACCGCCGGGCGACTTTCGTTTAGTAGACTATCCATGCTCAATCGCCTCCATGATCTGTGCGGGTTTAATCAACTCCCCATTCATCTGGCCCATAAACTCAACCGATTTATCGGGCAATAGCCGCTGCAGCTCCCGGACGTACTGCCCGAGATTCATCTCCGCCATAAACACCCGTTGGTAAGGGGCTGCCTTTTCGATAATTAGGTTTTCAGGCACGGGCCAAAGGGTTTTTAGCACCAAAAGCGACACGGGATGTCCGTTCGCTTGCAACCGTTTTGCCGCAACTTTGGCCGCCCGGGCGGTAACGCCATAGGCCACTATCAATGTATCGGCATCCGGCACGAGGGCCTCCTCGAAGTAGGTAAACTCGGAAACCGCCTGCGTGAGCTTGGCTTGCAGACGTTCCTGGATCATGGCGATCTCTGCGGAATCGGCGGTGATATATCCATTGGTTCCATGGGTGGAGGATGTTTGGCGTACCAGGCGATCCCCTCCGATGGGAAGGAAGTCGGGCACCTTGCCGTTGTCATGGACATCAAAAGGTAAAAATGGCACGGTTGCATCCGCTAACTGGCGGTCAACAATAGGCGGTAACGAAAGGTCTTCCATGGCGAAGGTCTCCCGCGTCATGGAAATCTCTTTGTTAGCGGCGATGAACACCGGGCAACGATACTGCTCGGCGAGATTAAAGGCCTGCGCGGTGAGTTCATAGCAATCTTTCACATCTACCGGTGCGAGCACGATCACCGGTAATCCACCGCTGTTTCCCCAGCGCATAAATTGAATATCGCCGTCCGCGCCCTTGGTGGCCGATCCGGTCGATGGTCCCAAGCGTTGCACATTGATAATTACAATGGGGATCTCACTACCGATGGCAAAAGAGATCTGTTCACTGTAAAGACTAATTCCGGGACCCGATGTGGCCGTCATCGTTTTCTTGCCCGACATCGCCGCTCCCAGGCAAAACCCAATGGAGGCGATCTCGTCTTCTCCCTGAAGACAAACTCCACCCTTGGGAGGAAGCAGTTTCAACATGGTGTTGTAAATAGTGGTGGCCGGTGTAATCGGGTAGCCGGCAAAAAAGTCACAGCCGGCCGCCACGGCACCCCAGCCAATGGCCTCGTTGCCTTCCATAAGTGTCAGTTCCATTTTTAATCCTTTTGTTAAGCTAATCGTATCCGCAATCATCCGCCAGATATAGGCGGCATGAGCACCAGGGTGTCGCCATAGGCAAACATCGCATCTATGCCAACTCTTCGCCCGTTAATAAGCGATACATGATGGTCGGGGATTGACAGCAATTTTTGGACATCTTCAAGGGTGGCTCCCGTTTCAAGTCGTAAGATAAAATTTGATTTATTACAGGGAGAATACCTTTTTAAATCACCATATAATTTAACATTAATGCGCACGTTTCCCTCGGCTATCAGGCAAGCCCAAGCCTGTCTAAAACCTCTTTTTTTGGAATCCCATTATCCGTCCATCCCTGGGCCAGGTAATATTCATCCAGCATCTTATCCAGATGGCATACCAATCCCTTAGCCGGCCCTGTGGGCGCCGGAATTTTAGTAAGACGATCGGGCAGACTGTCATCTTTACGTGAAAAACCCGCTTTGGTCAGAAAAAGCCGCTCGGCATTAATGATCCGTTCTCCGGCTTGCATTAGGGTCTCCAGCGTATAGTCGGCACCCGTGGCAGCATTCAGATACTCCAGGATACCCACCGGGGCCACGCCTAAATCCTTGGCCGCCAGATTCCGGACGGCAAAGAAGATGCACAGGCCGGCAGAATCTATGATAGCGGACAGGTCCTGAAAAGCCTTGGTGACCTTGGCTTTTCCTTCCCACTGGTGCGGGTCCATGGATTCGGGAACGCTGAACAATTCAAAATAAGCGGGATCGCCGCGCATGTGGGAGCCACCGATGGGCGAGGTGGCATAGGCAAGCCCCATGGCCTGGGCCCCGCGGGGTTCATAGCCGGGGAACTCCTGCTTTTTGGAAACGGGGGCCAGTTCCGGGTGACCGTAACGGTCAGCCAGACGGTAGCTACCGTCGGCCAGCTGATCACCGAAGCCTTCCCGGTTTCCGGTCATGCGGGTCAGTTCGACCAACGCCTCGGCATCTCCCCATTGTAATGACCGCCCGATCTGATCTTTGGGCAGGTAACCTTTCTCGGCCAGTTCCATGGCGCAGGCGATAGTGGCCCCCATCGTAATGGTGTCCATTCCCATTTCGTTGCAGATATAGTTGGCCTTGGTAATCGCTGCCAGATCATCAATCATGCAATTGGACCCCATGGCATAAAGGGTCTCGTATTCCGGCCCTTCGCCTTCACCGGCAAAACGGGGGTCATCCACTTGGGTCTGGCGGCCACAACCGATCGGACAACCATAACAGGCTGTATTTTTCTTGAGAAAGCGTCGGGTCAATTCTTCACCGTCAATTTTTTCCCAACCGTGAAAGGTCCCCTGCTGCCAATTCTTGGTGGGCAGAACGCCGAAGTTCTGAGTTGCCATTACCACGCCGGCCGTACCGTTGACCGTCAGGCCCAAGGGGGTTTTCTTGATCCCTTCCCTGAATGTATTCAGGGTCTTTTTATTGAAGGCCTTAAAGCGTTCAGGATCGGCCAGGGATATTCGCCGCTTCCCCTTGACAACCACTGCCTTCAGATTTTTGCTGCCCATTACCGCACCGACACCCGACCGCCCCGCAGCACGGTTTTTATCGTTCATAATGGAGGCAAACAGAACCATGTTTTCGCCGGCCGGCCCGATGCAGGCCACCTTGGCCTTGGGTTTCGTTTCCGCTAAAAGCGCATCTGTCGTAACATGGGTGTTTTTCCCCCATAGGTGATCGGCGCTCCTCAATGCCACCTCCTCCTCATCGAGCCAGAGGTAGGTCGGTTTTTCGGCTCTTCCGGTGAAGACAATGGCGTCGTAGCCGGTCCGTTTGAATTCGGTTGGGAACCTGCCCCCTGAGTTGGAGCAGGTAATCGCACCGGAAAGGGGTGACTTGGTCATCACCATGTAGCGGGCACCCGTAGGTGCGCCCGTACCGGTTAAAGGGCCGGTAGCCATAATGAGTGGGTTATCGGCCGACAAGGGGTCCACCCCCGCTTCAATCTCCTGATTTAACAAATAAATACCCAATCCTCGCCCGCCGACATAATCTTTTGCCACTGAAGGATCCAGACACTTTACCTTCCAAGTACCTACGGTCAAATCAACATGAAGAATTTTTCCCATCCAACCATACATTGTTACTCTCCTTTGAACCTGATTTTAAAAATAACGGACCAGCCCCATATATTAATAAGGGGTATTTAACATCGCATGATGCCATTTACCATAATTTGATTTAATATTTGATCAAATAATTTGCAATAAAAAAATACAGGGTTTCGAGATTTTTTCTCTTTTTTTTGTGGTGTATCAGGCGATAATAAGGCGGCCCTTGAAATAAATGACGCTACCGGTCGAAATCATCCTTTCCCAAAAAAGAGCCGTTCCAATTCAGCCAGGGCGTCGATCGGGTCGTGCGTATAATAGGCGTAAAGCGGCTCAGCGCCGGTTTCGTCCTCAAAGACAATAGCATGCATGCCTTTTTTAGGGTTAAAGCGGCATTGCGGCGGAAGATGGTGGTTGTGCCACGGCTTGCCAGATAGATTGCAGGCCCGGGCACGATCCATCATGTCCATAAATGATTCATGGGTGGCATCATTTCCACTGGCCGCTTCTTTTTTATCGGTAACTTTTTCCTTTTTTAAAAAATCAGGCCCATAGGCCAATTGGGCCATCTTGTGCGTTTGGTCGATGGGCTTATCCTTGAACCAGGCGGTGATCGTCTCACCGGTCGCTTCGATCTCGATAATGATCTCATAGCCGTCCTTTGTATCGCTATATATACATGCGGGGCCGATCATATGAAAATGCCATTTAACACCGGCCTGTTTTAGTTCCATTGCCTTATCGACCAGTGCTTCAAAAGAGATGTGTTGCATACGCCCCCCGTTCATCTTTTTTCCCAGATCACCCACAGACCTTAGGTGTCTATCTTTATTCGACCGGTTCATTTTTCCAAGATGGGCCTTTGGGTTGGGACATTGTTTTATGGTTTAGATTCGGCTTACACAATCGATACCGAATCTCCTAAAAATATTTAACGCTTCCGTCAATTGGATCGAAGTGGGCGGATGGATATGGGCCAACCCGTATTCCAGACCCAATTTTTCATATTTCTTCGCTCCCAGCCGATGATAGGGTAGCACTTCAAGTTTTACGTCGGTTCTTGCATTTTTAAGCAGCGCACCGATTGCTTCAAGATCTTGCGGGGCATCATTTAACCCTGGGACCAGTGGCATTCGCACCAGAACATCCTTTGGGCCGGATAGTAGTTTTTTCAAATTATTTAAGATGCCATCATTAGATACGCCGGTGCACGCTTCGTGCCTACCGTCGTGGTTTGTTTTGATATCGAAAATAACCAGGTCGACATGGCGAAGTACTTTTTCGAAGGGGGATTCGGAAACAAAACCGCAGGTTTCTATAGCCGTATGCACATGCCGGCGTTGACAGAGGGAAAGAAAGTCGCTGACAAAAGAAAGTTGTCGCAAAGGCTCGCCGCCGGACAGCGTGACCCCACCCCCGGACCGATCCCAGAAAACACGATCTGCTTTAATCTTCTCCCAAAGTGTTTGTACATCCACCCCATATCCGCATTGCTCAATGGCTTCAGAAGAACAGGTCCGGACACACAACCCGCATCCCCGGCAGGACTCACGATCATACCTCCGATAATTCATCGTAAATGAGATGGCATCATGGGGGCATACTTTTGAACATTCACGGCAAAGGATACACTTATCCTTGTCGAAAAGAACTTCCGGTGTAAAATGATGTGATTCGGGATTGGCGCACCATTGACACTTCAGCGGGCACCCTTTCATAAAAACAGTGGTTCGAATGCCCGGCCCATCGTGAATTGCGTAATGCTTGATATCGAAAACGATGCCTTCATCGACAGCGAGCATCAATCCTCTCCATGCCCCGTCCGCGTGATGATTTCATCCTGGACATCTTTACTCAAAGCGATAAAGTAATCGCTATACCCGGCCACTCTCACGATTAAGGAGCGATAAGCCTGGGGATCGTCCTGCGCGGCCAAAAGGGTCTCTTTTGAAACCACGTTGAACTGCATGTGATAACCACCAAGGGCAAAATAGGTGCGGATCAATTCGGAAAATTTATCCAATGGGCCTCGTCCGGCCAAAAGGGATGGCGATAACTTCATATTGAGCAGGGTTCCCGCCGTGCGGGCATGATCCACTTTGGCCAGCGAGAGAATCACGCCGGTCGGCCCCATGATATCTTGTCCCTGAACCGGCGAGACACCTTCGGACAAGGGGGCACCGGCCAAGCGGCCGTCAGGCGTAGCCGCTGTGGCATGCCCCATGGGGATGTGCGTCGTCGTGGGAATCATGTTGGCCCCGTAAGCTTCACCGTACGCGTTGACATAACCACTTAAGATATCACTGAACAGATCAACCGTATCCGCCGCAAGCCGGTCGACAAAATCGTCATTGTTCCCAAATTTGGGGCCGTTTTTCCACAATAGTTTCTGCAACAGCGGCTGGGAAGCGTAATTGTCTATCATCGCTGCATGTATTTGGACCAGATTGTATTGCCCCGTAATGAAACAAAATTCTTTAATTGCAGCCAGGGAATCGGCCAGGGTTCCCAGACCCACACCGCACATCATGGGGGCGTTGTAACGCGCACCACCTTGATGGTAATCTTTACCCTTGGCAACACAGTCATCCATGACCAATGAGGTGAACACGACCGGGCAATGATCGGCGAAAACCTGCCGGGCCGCTTTGTCATAGGAGACTTTCAAGTCTACGGCTGCCTTGAGCTGTGTTGTAAACGCCCGCCACACATGGTCAAAGGTTGTCAATTCAGCAATCTTTCCCGTGGGCGGGCCCAGCCGGTTGCCGGTGGTTATGCTGACTCCGTCGTTTAGGGCCAGTTCCAGGCATTTAACCAGATTCACATATCCGGTCGAAGCCATGTGGTCACATCCTTGTGCATTGACCTCCACACAGCCGTTTACGCCGCCCTTGCGCGCATCGACCAGGTCTTTGCCGGCAGCCAGAAGGCTGGTGACTTTCACATCGTCATTGAACATGGCGGGCATGCCGGACCCTTCGCGAATCACTTCACAGGCCCGTATCAGGAAGTCCTTGTCGGTCTTGGAACTGACCAAACAGGATAATTGGGGTTGGGGAAGACTCAGGGCATCAAGCGCATTTAAGCAAAAATAAGAGACCGCATTGGTGCCATCGCGTCCATCGGCCCTTTGCCCACCAATATTCAGATTTTGAAAATCGACATAGGTGTTGCTGGCTTTGGCCGTGGCACCGGCTTTAACCACGGTCAGTTCATTAAACTTAATCCACAAGCAGTTGATCAATTCCTGGGCAACAGTGTCATCAATGGTTTTTCGTTCCCGATCCGCCCAATAAAAAGGATGGATATACTGGCAAAACCGACCGGGTGAAATGGCATAGGCGTTGCTTTCAAGATTTAAAATCAGGTGGATAAACCAGAACGACTGAAGGGCTTCTTGCAGCGATTCCGCCGGAAACTCAGGAACCCGCCGACAAATACGGGCAATGTTTTCCAACTCCTTGCGCCGGACTGGATCGTCGCAGACAGTTGATAGCTCAGAGGCAACGTCCGCATGACGCTGGGCAAAGGCGATGGCGGCATCGGCGACCAATATCAAGGCATCATAAAAATCGCTTTTCTGTGAATCACCGGTGGGATCTTCGGACAGCTGCGCCTGGTATTTTTGAATCTCAGCCTTTATCCCCGAAAGTCCTAAGTGAAGCACCTTTTCATAGTTGACGGTGATATGCCCGATACTGCGATCAAGATAGTAATGGAAAAAAAGCCCCTCGCTTGCAGCCGCCAGTGATTTTTCCGGCGCATTTTCCACAATGCGGTCATAAACCGTCCGCCCTTTCCAAAAAGGGATCACCTGTTCGCGTAGCGTCTTTTTTGTTTCTTCAGCAACAAAAAATGGGGTTTCTTCGCGGCAGGACAGCGTATCTAATTCATCTTCCAACCACTTTACATTAAACTCCGGATAAACCGGCGACCCTTTTGGAAGCAGCACTTTACAACCCACAATCAATTCATCGGGTTTTACATGGGCACCGCTTTCACGCAAAATCCGATCCAGGGCTTTGGCGCGGCGAAGTACGGCCGGGTCATTGTCGGCATCCCGATAGGCTTCGGTAACCAGGCGCCCCCTTTGATCAAACACCTCCGGTCGGGCCGCAAGCAACCCTTCACGTAAACGGGCAACTCTTGAGCTAATCTTCTGTGTATTGGGGTGACGATTCTTGTGATTGGTCGTTTTAATAAAGCAATCTCCCAATTACAGGCATGTGCCCCAATGAGCCTCTATTAACCCATCGCCAAGCCGGATTAGATTAAAACCGGGCTTAATTAACACCGGCGCCCATTACCAAACTTCCGGATAGGCGACATCCAAAAAACTCTCTTCCATTTTGAATTTATGTTTTCTTTCCATGGCCGCTAAATCGATAAAAACGGATTTTAATTCCGGATCGTCACAATTTTCGGCAAGACCAGTGTAATTTTTCATGGCCAGTTCTTCATTTTTCATTGCCAGGCCAACGGCATCTTTAAGGTTCATATCACCATTGACTTCGGGCATATCATACGTCTCGGAAACCTTAAAATCTTTATTAAAATCGAAATGGCCGCTTTGTACCTTCCCGCTACTTAGGATATTGGTCAGCATTTTTTCATGTTTTTCTTCTTCCGCGGCAAATTTTTCAAACAATTCCTTAAGATAGGCGTCTTTTATACGTTGGGCTACCTTGGTGTAAAATTCTTTGGCGTCAATTTCGTTTTGAATGGCATCAGAGATGACTTTTTTGTATTTTTCCAAATCCATGAACAACCTCCCGGCAATGATTTTCGATATACGAATACCTATAATACCAACGCCACCATTGGGATAGATGACTAAAAGATATCTTAAATCATAAATAAGGGGACTGCAAGGGAAACGGGCTTTTTCTGCACGGCAGGCGCAAGTAAAAAACCAACAAGTACATTGATTATTTCATGTCCGCCAGAAATAGGATAAACATAACCGGTTTGAATATTGGCGATGAATGTTGTATGGCTTGGGACCGTCTGCCGGTGTTAATTCAACGGTGATTTCAATACCCCTAAACCACCATAAAAAAGGGGAAGTCATCAAAAAAGATCAAAAATATTTACTAACCTGCCAAACCGATCTCTGGCTATGGGGTTAACAAACCACTCAAACCATCGCATGGTGATTATCGGCGGAGGCATCGGTGGGCTGAGCCTGGGAATCATGCTGGCCAGGCTTGCGTACCCGGTGACCTTGGTTGAAAAAAACAGACAGGTCGGCGGAATGATGCGCAGCTACACCCGTGAGGGCATCGCTTGCGATATCGGTATTCACTATCTCGGGGCTATGGGCGAAGGGCAGGTGTTGAGACGATGTTTCGATTATTTGGGCGTTTCAGAGGATATCCCATTGGAGAGAATGGGGAAAAACGGCATTATCGACCGCTATATCTTTGCAAACGCTACCGTTGGCCCAAAACATTTCGACCTTCCCGAGGGGTTCGATGCCTATGCCGATAACTTAAAGACCGCCTTTCCATCCGAAATCAAAGCGATAGATACTTTTATGGCGTTGTTGCACCGCTCCGCCCGACAGCTCAACGATCTGACCTTTTTGTATCATGATATTTCGGCTGATGAACTCATCGACCAGACGGAGCCCTTAGGCGATCTATTTAAACGACTGGGAATGTCACCGGCCTTGAGATCGGTTATCGGTGTACCGGCCTATTGGCTTGGGGCGCCCGCCGAGCGTTGTCCCATTTTCTTTCATCATATGACCCTGGCCAACTATCTGTTTTCGTCATGGCGCTTGATTCAATCCGGCACCCATATGGCCGAGGTCTTTGCCAACCGGTTTCGTAGCCTGGGTGGCGAGATTATCACCGGACAGACTGTGGCAAATATAGGGACAAAAAACGGTCGCGTCGCGGATGTTCGCTTAAACAATGATGAAATCCTTACAGCCGATGGTGTTATTTCCACAGTGCATCCCCAAATTTTACTGACGATGCTGGACAAATCCAAACTAAAACCTTCATATCGAAACAGAATCAAAGGGTTAACGAATACACCGGGATTTTGCTGTGTCCAGGCTAAAATACCCGCCACCGACCATGAACCTATGCCGTACAACCTGTTTTTGATTGAAAAAAATAAAGAAAACGCAGATAAAGACGCTGTTTTTATTCAGCTCAAGCAAACCGCCGACCCCAAGTGGCACCTGCTTACCCTGCTGGGTGATGGAAAGCCCGAATTGTGGGCACCCTGGGAGACCACGCAGACCGGTCGTAGGGGGCAGGTGTATCTTGAGACAAAAGACCAAGTGGCCCATGAAATGATAGCCAAAGCGACCAACGTCACCGGCCCGTTTCCATCGCTCAAACTTATCGATATCTATACGCCTTTGACCATCCGCGATTGGGTTAACAGCCCTGATGGCTCGGCCTATGGCGTCATGAAATCGAGTGACCAATTGCTGTCCACAGCAATTTTTAACCGCACGGCCATTGACGGCCTCTACCTGGCCGGCCAAAGCGCATTGGCACCGGGAATTCTGGGAACCGTCCTTGGATCCTTTGCCACGCTTAAATCTATTTTAGGGCCTGATCGGTTTAAAAATATAGTGCATGTTTAATAACAAGTAAAAATCGAAAAAATGAAAGGAGGCACCAACGTGTCGAAATTTGTATTTGTTTTAACCAGAGGATTGGAAGACCCGACCCGGGTCACACGAACCTACCAACTGGCCAAGGCAGCCCATGAACAAGGTCATGAAGTGAGCCTTTTTCTCACGGATGATGCCGTGGTTACCGTCAAGGAGGGTATGATTGACAATATTGTAGCGCCCACTGGTGATGAGGCAGGGCCGCACCTGTACTATTTAGTCGAAAATAAAGTTCCCATTTTCGTCTGAATCCCCTGTGCCGAAAGTCGCCAGGTTGGCGAAAAAGAGGTCGTTGATTCCGTCACCTTTGCCGGTGCACCCAAACTATTTGAAATTTCGGAAGGGGCTAATATTTTAACTTTTTAGGACATCTTTGATTTTTTGTATTTGGTGTCGGTATTCTGCCGCTCCCAATCGGTACCCGGTGGCAATCACCAGTGGACAGCTCGGCGACCACCTGCCATATAAGAAAGGGCGGAAAGGAGCTCGATATTCTACCTTATTAGCCGAATACCGACATAAATATATTGCATAATAATAAGTTCGCCTATAAAGAAGTCGATATTTCAATGACCGAATGTAAGACTATAATCGTTTGAATAATTAAAATCGTGCGAGAAGTACGAGCCTGTTATAAATCTTGGTTGCGACCTGGAACGTTTAGCTGACCGGTACCTGTTGAAGGCCACATGATAAAGATTCTATTCGCCGCGATAATAATTTGTGCCACCTTTTTTTTAGCCAATCAAGTGAGCGCCAAAATGTATAAATGGGTGGACCCCGAAGGGGTCACTCATTATGACGATGCGCCTTCCAAGTCCGACATACAATCTAAAATCATAAAAACGCCCAAATATCCACCCCCCCGTCCAAAGCCCACTCCTGAAAAAATCAAACTTGCCACTGAGTCGGCCCAAAAAAAAGAAATTCAGAAAAAAGCTACCAACAAAAGAAAACAGATAAAAAAGAATACCAATACGGTTGAAATTTATACTACCAGCTGGTGTCGGTACTGCAAAGATGCCATAGCCTTTTTAAAGTCCAACCGAATCAAATACAAGCAATTCGACATCGAGAAAGATAAAAAAGCGGCCGCCAAAATGCGCACAGCGGGGGGGACAGGCGGTGTTCCCTTTGCCATTATCAATGGTGAAAAAATCTATGGGTTCTCAGTTAGTAGATACAAACGAGTCCTCGGCTTACATTAGATGGTTTCAAGTCACGACGGACGAAACCGTTAGAATAACCCTTTGGATATGATAAAAATGGATGATAGAATCTTTTACTGTTTCCCTTTTTTCCTGGCCGCATTTTTAATCTTTATCGCAGCGCTGTATACCTTTCGACGCGTCAATGCGCGGGGTGGGTGGTACCTTGCATTGGTCTGTTTGAGCGCCACTGTTTGGGCGGCGGCTGAAGGTTTTTTATACCTTGGGCTCGATATCAAAACCAATATTTTTATCACCAAATTTCAATATTTTGGAGTGACACCCCTCCCCCCGTTGGCGCTTCTGTTCGGGTTAACTGTTTTCGATTGTGAATTTTGGAATACGAGGCGATTGCGGTCTATCTTTTTTATAATTGCAACCGTCATCATCCTTCTTATTTGGACCAATCCCCTTCATAAGTTGATTTTTCCTGTTTTTTACACGATCGACACCGGCTCATTTCCTATGCTTGGCGTGAAACACGGAGCGCTTTGGTGGGTTATTTTATTTTATCATTATTCATTAATTGCCTGTCTAAGTATGATTCTCTTCCGCCAGATGATTACATCTACTAGCTACCTACGTTCTCAAGCCGGTTTGGCAATGGCTGCGGTTTCATTGGTATGGATCAGCAATGTCATATACGTTTCAGGACACAGCCCGATACCCCATATGGATGTCAGTCCCATTGCATTTGTTATCGTGGCCGGTTCGATGGCATGGGGTTTTTTTCGCTTTCGATTGCTCGACATCCTGCCAGTGGCCAGAGCAGAGATTTTCCGGGAGTTGGAGGATGCCATTTTAGTGATAGACCATAAGGATCGGTTAATCGACATGAACCGAACAGCCGAGTCCTTATTCCGGACTCATCTCGACAAAATTATCGGTCAGGATGTTTTTTCAGTTTTTAACCATTTCCCTCAATTGAAGAGTAACGCCCGAGAAGTAAAAACAACGGAAATCTCATTGATCAAAGAAGGACAAAAACATGTATACGACCTTTGCACCTCGACGATCAAAAATAGTGAAGGTACAAAGGCCGGAAAGGTCATTTCCCTTAGAGACATCACAGAGCGTAAACGGATGGAAAAGTCGTTACGGGAAAGTGAAGAAAAACTGCGTGACATTATAGAGCATAGTACCAACCTCTTTTATGCGCATGACGTCAATGGCAGATTGATTTATCTAAGTCCTCAAAGCCGTGAATTTCTCCAGTGCGAACCGGATGATCAGGTGCACCGCTTAAAAGACTTTGTAACGAAAAACCCGATCAATAAAAAAGGCCTCGCCTTGTCCGCCAAAGCCGTTAAAACGGGCCAAAGGCAATCTTGCTATGAGGCGGAACTTGTCGGTAGGAAGGGCCGAAAAATATGGGTGGAGGTCAACGAAGCACCGGTTGTAAAAAATGGTGAGAGTGTCGCTATCGTCGGATCATTAACCGATATCACCAAACGCAAACAGGCTGAAGAGGAGCTAAAAAAATCTCATCAGACGTTTCTTACGGTCCTTGATGGAATTGACGCCACGATTCATGTGTCCGACATGGATTCATATGAAATCCTATTTATGAACCAGCGCATGATCGATCATTTTAACGGTGATCACACCGGTGGAACCTGTTTTGACGCTTTTCATGGCTATGATCGCCCTTGCGACCATTGCACCAATGACAAGTTGCTGGACGCCGAAGGACAACCCCTTGGTGCTTGTACCTATGAAAAAAATATCCCTAAGATAGATAAATGGTTCATGATTTTTGACCGGGCCATTCGATGGATCGACGGCCGAATAGTGCGTTTACAGATCGCCACTGATATTACCAAGGTCAAGCGGTTGGAGCAGGAACGTTTCGAAACTGAAATACAACTCCAACAAGCCCAAAAAATGGAATCGGTGGGCCGCTTGGCCGGGGGCGTTGCCCATGATTTCAATAATATGCTGGGTGTCATCATGGGGCGCACAGAGATGCTTATGGAGCTAATCGATACTTCCCCACTCGTGCATGCCAACCTCAAGGAGATTTACAATGCTACCTGCCGATCAGCAGATCTCACGCGTCAATTGCTGGCCTTTGCCCGCAAACAGGCAATCTTACCCAAAGTACTTGATTTAAACCATGCAGTAACGGGCATGCATAATATGCTCAAAAGACTTATCGGTGAAAATATCGATCTAATCTGGAATCCTAAAGAGGATATATGGCCAATCAAGATCGATCCTACCCAGCTCGATCAAATCTTGGCGAATCTGTGTGTCAATGCTCGCGACGCCATTGAAGGAACGGGGAAGATATCCATTAAAACTGAAAATGTGGTAATAGACGGATCGAGCCACTGCCAGCATGAAGTGCTTCACCCCGGCGAATACGTTTTACTCTCGGTCACCGATACCGGCATTGGTATGGAAAAAGAGATCCTTGAAAAATTGTTTGAGCCGTTTTTCACAACCAAGGATGTCGGAGAGGGAACCGGGCTGGGTCTATCCACCGTTTATGGCATTATTAAACAAAACAATGGCTACATTAACACCGACAGTACGCCCGGCAAGGGGACAACATTCAAAATTTACTTTCCCCGCGAAACTGAACCTGTTGAACCTCTGGAAAATAGTCCTGAAATGATATTTAAAAAAGGGTCCGAAACGGTTTTGTTCGTTGAAGATGAATTACCCTTCTTGCGCTTGGGACAGACGCTGCTCGAGCGTTTTGGATATAAAATTCTTCCAGCACAATGTCCGTCGGAGGCTATTGCCATAGCCGAAAATGAACAAGGAGACATAGACCTATTAGTGACGGATGTGGTGATGCCCGAGATGAACGGTAAAGCGTTACGAAAACGAATTGAAAAAATCAAACCAGGCATCAAATCCCTTTTCATATCCGGGTATACACCCGATGTCATTGTCAACCAGGGGATTTTTGAAAACGATATCGATTTTTTGCCAAAACCTTTCACTGTCAACGCTTTAATCACAAAAGTGCAGGAAATTTTGCACCCGAAAGAAGAATCTACTAGCTGATGGACTTAAGCAGTCCGGACAACTTCTCGATGGTCAGTGGTGCCGACCCCTCATAGTGATTATTCACATTGAAAAAGACATTCACACCGTGTTCAACCAAGTCTTTAACCATATTGGCGATTCCCGCCAGCTCTTTATCCATAGGGGCCACGATTTCGTCCCACCGATTTCCGGTTCGTTTTTCGATATCATTTCGATCGGTCCCATGTAATCTGATAACCACGGTTTCGTGGTTGAGGATCTTTTCCCGCCACTTATGATAAAGAACCGTTACCGGCGGCATCCAGTAACCGTGCAACAGCACGGGTGCCGCTTGATGGTGTTTTAAAAAATCGAAAAATCTCGCATTCAAGTAATACGGATTTCTAGTTTCCACGGCCAGATAGTCCACGCTCCCGACTTCGTTAAAAAACTTTTCCAAACGGTTCATAAAATGAGCCTGGGTATCCATCTTTTGTTTGTTTAAATATTCGAACTGAAGAATGACAGGGCCCAAAACATCTTTAAGGGGCGCCATGGACGCCATGAAATCCTGCCATAGCTCCCTGGACAAAAAATGGGGATTGTGAATCAACGGGTCGGTTTTTCGTTTTTTATAATAATGGGTCAGGGTAAGACTGTTAGGGGCTTTGATACTGAATTGGAAATTATCGGGCACCGAACGACGGTATTCGGCCACATCTTCTTTGCGGGGCAGTTTGACTTTACTACTCTCAAACAGAGACCAGAACCACTGATCGACTTCGACGGTTGAATACCGTTTGGCGTATTCTTCAAGATAGTTTATTCCTTTGGCGGCGGAATAGACTAGCCCCTTCCAGGATGGGTATTTCCAGCTGCATGTTCCTATTCTGAGTTTGGTCATGGCATGGAAACCCCGTTTTATTTATGAGGTTTTAGTATCTCCACCACATTGACAGGTTTTTGGATCACGTTCTGGGCAAGCATGATCGCTTCCGTTTGACGCCACGCCTCAACATCAATAGCGCCGATGGCGACCATTGGTTCCGGCTGGATTAAATTACGGGTTAGATCGAGTTGTTTTCCCAAAAGGTCGAGAGGTGTGTCTTGATCAACCTTTTGCAACAGATCGATGGTCTTCTGGTGATGGGCCGGATCTAAAGCTTGCCGCCACCCTTTTAACAATGCAGTGGCAAACGTCGCTACCAAATCCGGATCGCTTTTAAGCAGCGCCGCCGAGGTTACCACGGAATTGGCCACAAACTTGATCCCGAACTCAGCCGGATTGAAAAAGGCCACATCTTCGCCCGCCTCACTGAGTTTCTTTTTTAACAGCGGCCCCTGGGAATTGATGTAACAGGGCCATATATCCACTTTACGTCGAAAAAAAGGGGTGTAATCATATCGTACACTAAACAGCGATACGTCGTTTTCGCTAAGATTGGCTTTGGCCAACAGGGTACGCATGATGGTCTCGTCGTTGCCGCCATAGGTAATACCGATTTTTTGCCCTCTTAGATCCTCGATTTTTTCCAACTGGACATCTTTTACCCTGTAGATCCACTGCAACGGATTTACCTGGAACAACTGTGCGATGACAACCACCGGCGACCCTTTAGACAACGCGCGAATCACTTGATCGGCGGAAGCAACCCCAAATTGGGCATGGCCGAGTTCCAGCTCTCGAATGGCGTCCCGCTCGGGGCCGCCTTCTTTGACGGTAACATCGAGGCCGGCCTGGGCAAACAGGCCGTTGGCATCGGCCACAATATCCCCCGCCACGCTGGCATTAAAAAGCCATTTGAGCCGGTAATTAATTTTTTCTGCCGCCACTATTGTAATCGGTGAAAGAAGAATCAAACCCATGGCGATAAAAAGGCCCCAAAGGAGCCCCGCTGGAATGGTTGTTTTCAGAAAACGAGTCATGGTTTTACCACCTTATGCGTTGTATACCCTAACGGTGCTTGATTGGCGTATTGATTTTTACATGCCCGCCCATGTCTTTTTTATCCGCGCACCGGTCACCTCCAGAGCTCCCTGATAGACGGACAAAGAGATCCCGATGAGAAACAGGGCGATTAAAATTTTCGAAAGATCACTTTGATACAAGGCGATGCGAATACTGTATCCAATGCCGGCATTGGCCGCAATAAATTCGGCGACAATCGTTCCGGCCACTGCCAGAGTCGCACTCCCGGCGATCACCGTGGTCAATTTATGCAAATTTTCGAATGCGCGGATCTTAACCTCTAATTGCCAACGCATACGATTGGTTACACGGTAAAAATGCTCGATATCGGATACCGGCTCGGACATGATACCGAGTACCGACAATAGGATTGGGAAATAACAGATCATGGCGGCAATCAGCAATCTTGATGTAAATCCATCACCCAGTAAGATAAAAATGATCGGCGCGATGGCCACGATCGGATAGGCTTGAATATTATATGCCGCCGCTTTTATAAAAGAGCCGAACCAGGTGGTTCGCCGTCCGGCAACCCCGACGATCAGCGCCAGACAGATGGAAATCACCTGCCCGATAATTGCGACGGAAAGCGTGTTGAGGACATGGGAAAAATATCGAGCATAAACCTGCCTGCCGGTCTCAATCAGGTTGGCGGGGCTGGGAATCACGTAGTCGGAAAGATTCAGTGCGTATTTAAGCAACTCAAGGATGAAAAGCCCTAAAAAGTAGAAAATCAGAAATTGATAGATCCTTCTAAGAAACATTCATGATCTCCAACATGGTTGTTTCTAAACCGTCCTTGCTTGCAGGATAACCGTTCCGATGGTTTTGGCCGTTGACAAGCGTTGTTTGAGGTTGTTTGTGAACATCCCGAAATACAATGATTTGATCGCAAAATTTTGAAACCTCAACCAGGTTGTGGGAAATATATAGAAAAATGACATCGGGAAACATATCCTTCATACACAAGAGGATTTTCTCACGCGTGCGTTCATCGACATTTGCGAGGCTTTCATCCATGATTAACAACTGGAAATCCTGAAGAAGGTACCGCAACAGGTTGACACGGTTTTGCTGGCCAAGGGATAGTTGTGAAAATCGCGAATCCAAATGGTCATTCACCCCGAAAATGTCGGTCAACACCTCTCTTTTTGATCGATGCTTCTCCGCCGTGATTTTGTCCAGATGGTTTCCGACACCTGACCAACCAGGAAGCCTTTCCGTGTTGTAGGAATAAAGCAGGGTGTCCATGCCGTCCGCATGGACCTCCCCGGTGTAGCCGGTCATGTCACCGGTGATTATTTTGGCCAGGGATGTCTTGCCGACACCCGATGGTCCAAACAGGGCGTGAAGGCCCGGTTTTTCGATATCCAGGGAAAGGTTCCTGAAAACGTCATTGACGCTGCCCGGATATTTATACGAAATATGGCGGCAATTAAGATGCATAAGTATTTAAAATAGGCTTGGCGAACACCCGGTGTTACAATACAAGGTTACATTTTTAGACTTTTCTAACATATCCTGATTTTATTGACCAGTGTGAGCAACCAATGGCGTGAGAAACAATGATCACTTCGCTTGACAAGCTAAATGTCCTGGCCCTGGATTGCCAGACAACCGGGGCAACCCCGGACAAAGGCAGGATGTTGGAAATCGGCTGGGTTGAAACAACAGCCAGCGACATTCAAGGCCCCAATGAACCCAAAGTTTGCGCCTTTTTGTTCAAATCCCACAACCAACAAGAATTGGCCCGACCGATTCAAAGGATCACCGGCATTACTCAGGATGATCTCATGGATGGTTTAGAAAGGGGTGACGTCCGTCAAAAACTTTACCGTGTCGTCGAGCGGGTTATGGCTGCCAACCAGTCCGCAAAATGCCCGACGGTGATCCATTTTGCCCGTTTTGAAAAGCCTTTTCTACACGATTTCATATCGGGCAATGATTCTTCACCCAATATTTATCGCCCTTACGGGTCCATATTCCAAATTATATGCACCCATGAAATCGTTAGGCGGTTATTGCCGGACTTGCCCCGCAAGGGGTTGCGCGCGGTTGCCGGATTTTTTGGCTATTCCTTGCCGGAGAGAAAACGAAGCGCCGATCATGCCCGCGCCACGGCTTGGATCTGGCGACAATTGGTTTCATTGTTGGCACAGAAACAGCACATTCGGACCATGGATGATCTCGTTGTGTGGATGCAAAGCCCGCCCCCCGCCAAAAGCCGGAACCGCGCGTATCCCATGGATAGTGGCGATAAGCAACGGGTACCTGACCAACCGGGAATTTATCGCATGTTACGGACAAACGCCGATGTGCTCTATATCGGTAAAGCCGCGTCGCTCAAAAAGCGGGTCAACAGCTATTTCCGCCCCCGCAGCGCTTTGTCAGAACATATCCTGGAAATGTTGACGCAGGCCTACAGACTTGATTTCACCGTCACTGACTCGGCGCTGGAAGCCGCCCTTTTGGAAACCGACGAAATTAAAAATCAATCGCCACCGTATAACGTAGCCTTGCGGCGAGGCCGGCGCCGGCTTGTTTTTACCGGTCAGGGCTTTCAACGGTTTGTTAACACGTCGGATATCCACCATCCGATCGGTCCCCTGCCTTCGGGACCATTAACAACGGCAATGACCGCATTTGGAAGCCTGTTGAAAAGTGACTTTAAAAATGAAAATCCTGCGTTTGAAGCAACAGCCGGCGCCTTGCTCGCCATTCCGAAGGATTATGCCCCTGAAAAAGATTGTCTGCACGAGGGTATCGGCCTTTTTTTGGATCGGTATCGGCATGCCTTAAAACAGAAGGGCCCGAGTCATCCATTGAGCGTCCTGACGGGCTTGGGGGCACGCTTTTGGCGCGAACAAATTGAACAGCGTGACCAAGAAGAGCCCGGCGAAGCGGATATTAGCACCACCGAAAAACCTGGGGCCGAAGAAGCGTCGAATGGATGGAATCCGGAACGGGTCAGTCAGGCTATTGAACATGTCATTCGCAAATCGGCCCATCTGATCCGTCGCGCACGCTGGTTTTGCTTGCTCAGCGAGTCCTCTCTGGCCTGGACATCCCCATTGGCCGGAGATGGCCGTAAGTTTCTATTGGTGTTGAGAAAAGGGAGTGTAACGAACCGAACATCTCTCGACATCAAAACACGTCCTCCCATACCTACCGGTTCTTACCGCCGCCCTCTTTCAAGAAAGCAACATATGGATCTGATCACCTATGATCGTTTGCGCGTATTAACCACCGAGTTAAGACGCCTGGTCGTGGATGGCAGGGAAATCGAACTGCGTCTGCGGCCCACAGCCACTTTGGATCGTCGGAGATTGTCCAGGGCACTCTATTGGGTGTAAAGGGTCAAACGAGAAATGCTTTAAAAAAATCAGGTTTCAAAGATAGAAGGGGCTGAGGGGTCAAGGGAAAAAGCTTTCTCCCATAAACCGACCAGCAGCGGCATTCACGCAAACCGGTCGATCAACGTCTCGAGGTAACGGGATTTTACCTGGTCGGTGGCCAGTACCCGCGCCACCGGCGGCAAACGTAAAATAGCGCCCAATACCGCTGCCAGAGCACGATGATGCCGCAACACCTGGTTGTCAAAAATAAGGTTTTGAAGTTTGCCTCGCTCTACCGCCATCATCACCGCCCGGTGAGTCGCGTTTAGCGGCGTGATCACCCGCTGAGAGCGGCGTTTCAACGACAGGCTGGACGTTTTGGTGCATCCGGCAAGACATACGCCGCAACCCAGACAACGCATGTTATCTACTCGGGCCACCTTGCGTCGAGGATGTTTGGGATCATTGGCCGAGACGATCGTCATCGCTTCCACCGGACACAAGATTACGCATTTACCACAACCGCTACAAGTAGGCTGGTTCACCTCGGGCAGAAAATGGGTCGTGTGGATGGGATGCATCACGGCAAATCGGCGGGCGGCAATCATCGCCTCGCAGCAACACCCGCAGCAATTACAGATAAAATTGACGCCTTGCCGCACGTTTTCACCAAACTGGACCAGATTGTTCTCCCGGGCCCTGGCCAAAAGTTCCAAACCTTCGCCCACAGACACGGAACGGGCATGTCCATGGCGTATCAGCGACTCCGCCGAGACATTAAACGTCATACAAATGTTCATGGGCGCGTTACATTCCCGCTCCATGTGCAGCATCTTGTGCCGACAGTAGCACATGCCAACCCCCCGATGGGAGGCGCTTTTGATTACTTCGCTAGCCCGTTCATAGTCCAACACAACCAAGGCATTTTCAGAAGACAAGACCGGCTCGTTCACAAAAGTCCGCCCAAGCTGCGTGTCACCCTGGGTAAAGAGGGCCTTGATAAAATCTTCTTCCACATTCAAATATTCGTAAAACAACTCGGCCAACAATTTCTGGTTGATATCCTTGCGGACACGCATCATGGAAAACTCGAAAAAGCCCGCCATAGGCGGCGGCAGCGCGTATTGCATCTCACCGTCAATTTCAAAATCCACCAGCAGGGCTTTTTCCGCCAACCGGTCGAGAATTTTGCGCGTTTCCATTTCCGACAGTTGCCAGATCCCCGCAGCCCGCTTAACCTTAAACGGCCGAATGGGTAGTCGTGAAACCAACTCGGCTTCTTTTTGGTCGAAGAGAACTTTGAGTATTTTGATAAGTAGTTTGGATGGCGGCGCACCCTGTGGAAACCGGTTGATACGCTCGGTAAGACGCTGATAAGCCGACTGGGAAACGATGTGGGCCATTATACTTTCCTAAATGAACCGATCATGCTGAATACGACTGAATGGTTCTTGCCAACCGATGGATTCCTTCTTCAATTTGTCCTTCGTCAACAAAACTATAGGACAAGCGCAGGTGCCGCGCCCCGCTATTATCCGCGAAAAAGATCGGGCCTGCCACAAAAGCCGTCTTCTCCTTTTCGATGGCAGCCTGCAAAAGAATTTCGCTATTGAAAGCTTCGGGCAGGGTCAGCCAAACATAGAACCCGCCCTCCGGCCGTCGCCAGGTGGCAATCCCAGACAGATGGGTGCCAAGAGCAGCCAGCAGGAGATCCCGTTTGCGGCGGTAGTGTTGGCTGGCCGATAGTACTTGTTTATCAATCCCCCCCTCACGGGCAAATTGGTAAACGAGGCGCTGCCCCAGTGTATTGGCACATGAATCGGTACCAATTTTACACAACGCCAGGCTCTCAATCAAATCGGCATCCGTGGCGACCCATCCCAATCGAACGCCGGGGGCAAAAATCTTGGAAAACGTCTGGATGAGAATGACCCTGTCGGGAGCCAATGCTTTTAACGCCGTAATCGGTTCGCCCTCAAAACGAAGATCCGCGTAGGCATGGTCTTCAATGATCGGCAGGTCATAGCGTTCACAAATCTCAACCAGTTCTTGGCGCCGGGCCTTACTCATGGTAATTCCCGATGGGTTTTGAAAAGAGGGAATGACGTAAAGCAATTTGGGCCGCTTTCCCTGCTGTTCCAATTCGTATAACCGTGCTTCCAACACGGCGGTATCAAGCCCGTTTTCGTCTAGTTCGACTGACACCATGTTGATCTGGTGCGCCCTAAAAACATGCAGGGCTACCAGGTAGGTGGGGGCACCGACAATCACGGTATCCCCCGGCTCCAACAATGCCAAACAGAGCAAATGAAGGGCTTCCACGCCACCGGAGGTTACCAGGATGTCTTCAAAACCCAGGGCAACCCGCTCCTTGGCTTGCATTCGCATGGCAATCCATTCTCGAAGAGGTGTATACCCGGCCGACGGTCCATAATTAAGTGCCGCCTGACCATCCTCACTCATTACCCGATCCATGGCAGCCCGAATCGCTTCCATTTGAAATATTTTTGGGTCGGGTAACCCGCCGGCAAAAGAGATCACATCCGGTTGTTCAGCCAATTTTAAAAGATCGGCAATGGCGACCGAGGGTGCCAAAGAGGCAATCCGGCCGGCATGATGTTGTTTCCATTTCATTGAACCATCCTTATTGATACCCGCTAGTAGACCGCTTGATTATCTGCTTGATTATCTGGCGAATATCGGATTTCTATGCTACGTTATTATTTTGGTTTTGACAGTTTTTGATTCGCAATAATACGTTAATATTTTGATTTTACAAGTAATGCGATATCAATTGGTTTGGCTTTCGTCAAGCCGGCCGTCAACCACCGTGGGGGAACCGGGTCGGCTTGAAAGCCTGCCCGATATTCTCCGTTTATTTTATAATGATAGAATCGGTAAAAACACACTTAAACACTTCCACACAGAGCGTGTGTATTGGGGTCTCATTAAATCTCCGGCCAAAACGAAAAGGACATCATCATGCGATTACAGCAAGCGCTGTTAACAGATCTATACCAACTCACCATGGTGGGGGGATATATTCAGTCGGGCAAGCAGGTGCAACAGGCCAATTTCGACTACTTTTTTCGAACAGTACCGGACAATGGCGGATACTGTGTTTTGGCTGGTCTGGACGACTTGATCAAGTACATTCAGCAACTGCATTTCCAGAAAGAAGATATCGCCTACCTAAGATCTCTGGGCATTTTCTCCGATGACGTGCTCTCCTATTTTGAATCATTTCGTTTCACCGGCGATATATGGGCGATCCCTGAAGGAACCGTGATTTTTCCCCATGAACCGTTGCTGCGGGTAAATGCCCCGCTACCCGAAGCCCAGTTCATCGAAAGTGCCCTGCTGAACATGATGAACTTTCAAACCCTTTTGGCTACCAAGGCTGCCCGAATTCGAATGGCCGCTCACAAAGATCCGGTCATTGACTTCGGTCTGCGCCGAGCCCATGGCCCTGATGGCGCCCTAATGGGCTCCCGCGCCGCTTATATCGGTGGCGTAGACGCCACATCCAATGTCCTGGCCGGGCGGTTTTTTGACATCCCGATTCGAGGAACCCACGCCCATTCCTGGATTGAAAGTTTTCCAGATGAGCTGACCGCTTTTCGCGCCTATGCGGATATCTATCCCGACACCTCTGTTTTGCTGGTGGACACATACGATACACTTAAAAGCGGGATTCCCAATGCCATCCGGGTGGCTGAAGAGCTGCGTGACAAGGGCCATGAGATCCTCGGCATTCGTCTTGACAGTGGCGACCTGGCCTATCTTAGCAAAAAAGCCCGTAAGATGCTTGATGAAGCCGGCTTTCCCAATGCTAAAATTGTGGCCTCGGGCGATTTGGATGAAAAGATCATTGTCAGCCTCAAGCGGCAAAAAGCCAAGATTGATATCTGGGGGATCGGAACCCGCCTGATCACCTCATTCTCCTGGCCCGCCCTATCGGGCGTTTATAAATTAACCGCCTTAGATGAAAATGGGAACCGAATGACCCCCAAAATCAAACGTTCGGATAATACCGAAAAGATCACCAACCCCGGTTTTAAGAAGCTGGTCCGAATCTATGATCAAAAAAATCGAATGCGGGGTGACGTCATCTTAATGAACGAAGAAAAAATTCCTAGTGGGGAAGCATTTCGTGTATACCATCCTATGTTGTCTCATATTTCAAAAATATATCCGGAAACGTTCAAAGCCAAAGAGCTCATGGTCCCCGTTTTTCAAAATGGGGAGTGCGTATACAACAGTCCTCCGGTGGATGATATTCGAAAAAAGACGCTACGCAATCTCGAACGCCTGGATGGCGCTTACAAGCGGTTTTACAATCCCCATACCTACCATATCAGCCTTTCCAAATCCCTGTTTGATATGAAGCAGCGTTTGCTGAGGGAGACGGCGCCTGACAAATAGGTCCACTGGCAACCCCTTGCCATGAATAGAAACACCTGCTGCCGATAATAATTGGAATGGACAGATATTTTTCAGAAGAAAAATAATGACGGGCAAAGGACTATTTGCGCCCCGCCCCTTACTCCAATGGAAGTCTCTGATGAGGCCCTAACCGGTGCCTTGCTGATACCTTCTTAATACATCAAGCACATAATCGATATCCGCCTGAGTATGCTCCGCGGATACCTGAAAGCGGATCTCCTCATCGCCCTTGGGAACGACAGGATAACTCAGACCCGTGGCGAGAATGCCCTGAGCCACCAGGTGCGCCACGATGGCCTTGGTTTTCGCACCGTCCCGAATCATCAGGGGAACTACCGGATGCTCACTGCTGATCACCTCAAACCCCAGGCCAATCAACCCTTGTTCAAATCGATTTGTCAGGGTTCGCAAGTGCGCAAGACGCCTTTGACCATCGGGACTGTCGATCACATCCAGGGCCTTGATCGCCGCTTCGGCTTCACCCGGCGTTATAGGATTGGAATAGATGTAAAAGGGGGCGGTTTCTCTTAAATAATTCACCACATGGGCTGAAGCCACGAGATATCCGCCATTGACACCAAAGGCTTTTCCCAGGGTCGCCACCAAAATATCGACCCCCTGGGCGCCGGTGTACTCAAGGGTACCCCGTCCGGTTTTCCCAAAGGCACCCACCCCGTGGGAATCATCCACCACCGTCACCACCCCACAGCCAAACTTCGAGTCGTAGCGGGACGCCAGGTCGACAACGGCATCCAGCGGGGCATAATCCCCCCGCATACTGAAAATGCCGTCCGTCACGATAAGCACCCGTTGGGCCACACCGATCGCCGCCTGGATCTGAGCTTCGAGTTCTTGCATATCCAGATGGGCATAGATCCCTTTGGTCTTAGGACGGGAGAGTCGAACGGCATTAATGATACAATTGTGATTGAGGGCGTCGCTGATCACTGCCGTATCGGAATCGATTAACGACGGCAGCAACCCCATAATGGTGGCGTAGGCGGAGCTGAAAATCATGGCCGCCTCACGCTTATGAAAACGGGCCAGACGTTTTTCCAATTCCACATGCGGTTTATATGTCCCACTGATAAACCGCACCGCCCCCGGCCCGGTGCCATACTTACGCACCGCCGCCTCTTCAGCGGCAATCAGCCCGTCATCACGCCCCAGGCCCAGATAGGCGTTGGCGTTCATACGCAAAAAAGCTTTGTCGTACCCCTCGATAACGTATCGCGGCCCCATACCGCCCTCAGGCGGACGCACGGCTATGATGACCTTTTCACGCCCTTTTAACCCACCCTGGGCATCCATTTGCCCCAGTTTCCCGATCAACATCTCCTCAAAGCGACTTGTGGGCATCGAGAACCTCCTCAATACGAATGATTTCGGAAAGAAAGATTACCAAAACAGCATAGCAAAGCTCAACCGCTAATCAGCTTATTGGCTACCATTTACCTGCCACTGGCCGCCCCGCCGGGCTGACTGTTTGACTATCTAACGGGTTAACGGGCTAACGGGCTAACGGGCTAACGGATCAACACTCCACATCCAAACCAATCAAGTGCCCCATTTTCAACTTCTTACACTCCAGATAATGCCGATTGTACTCATTGGGCTCGATTTCAATGGGTACCTGTTCCGCAACTTCCAGGCCGTAGCCTGTGAGGCCCACAATTTTTTTGGGATTGTTGGTAATCAGCCGCATCTTGCGGACCCCTAAATCAACCAACACCTGGGCCCCGATTCCATAATCCCTCAAGTCCGGTTTGAACCCCAGCTCTTGGTTCGCTTCAACGGTATCCATCCCCTGGTCCTGCAGATTATAGGCTTTTAGCTTATTGATCAAACCGATCCCACGTCCTTCCTGTCGAATATAGAGCAGAACGCCTGCCCCCGCCTGTTCCATCATCTCCATGGCACGATGCATCTGGGAGCCACAGTCGCATCGAAGCGAACCCAGTAGATCGCCGGTGAAACATTCGGAATGAACCCGCACTAAAACGGGCTGATCGGAATCGATATCCCCCTTGACAAGAGCGATGTGTTGAAAATTATCGATATCGTTTTCATAAACAATGACGTCAAAATCTCCACCGAAGTGGATGGGCAAGGTGGCCTGACCCGCACGATGGACGAACGACTCGGTTCGCATACGGTGGGCGATAAGCTCGGAAATGGTGACCACTTCGAGGTTGTGGTCTTGGCTGAATTTCTCCAGAGCCTCACCGGTGGCCATGGACCCGTCTTCGGCCATGATCTTGCAAATCACGCCCGCCGGTTTGAATCCGGCCAGGTGGGCCAGATCCACAGCGCCTTCCGCGGCACCGGCCCTGAACATAGCCCCGCCTTTTCTGGCCCGCAGTGGAAAAATATGCCCCGGTCGAACCACATCGGTGGGTGAGGCACCATCGGCCACGGCCGTAAGAATCGTCGCGGCGCGATCAGCCGCTGAAATACCGGTGGTAACGCCACAGCGAGCTTCAATGGAGATGGTAAAATCGGTCCGCCAGGGCGACGTATTGTTTCCCACCATCGGCGGCAGCCCCAGGGCGTCGATCATATCCCCACCCATGGGAAGGCAAACCAGCCCACGCGCATGGGTCGCCATAAACGCCACGGCCGAAGGCGTCACCTTCTCTGCCACCATCATCAAAGAACCCTCATTTTCAAAGTCGGGGTCATCTACCAAAACGATCATGCGGCCTTCTCTAAGAACATTGAGAGCACGCTCAAGATTGGGAATTGTCATTCATTATCCTTTATTGTACAAGATTCCATAGGAATTCGGGGGATACATATTCCGGTTAGACCATGCCTGTCCCTGCCGGGGTTACAACCGCAGGTAACCGGAAGACCCCATCGCAAAAAAGCGGTTATTGTTTACTGTTCAGATTCGAGCCGCGTGTTCCGTTGGCGGGTAAAAGAAGGATATTCCACCGACTGGTCCGATTAAAATATCACGGATTTATTCGCCTGAGAAGAATTCGGCTTTTTCCACGACGGCGAATCCGAACGTAGGCGACGGGGGGTACTTATCCCGCCGCTGGCCCGCCGCCGGTCATTCGCCGTTTACAGCATTAGAAAGATGCAAATTTCTGGCGCACCTTCCCCGCCCATTGGGCATCCCCCAGTTTGTCAGCCACGCTGACGACCAGACGATTCCATTGATTGCCGATATCACTGGCGCCAAGGGCTTTTTCATATAGCTGCCGGGCCCATCCCGAATCCTTGAACCGTCTGAGAACGCTCTCGGCCAAATAGACCAGATCCTTACTGGATGTCAGTTTATCCGCGGCTTTTTGGTGGGCCTTTTGCAATAAATCCCGATCGGCAACCTTTTCCTCAATGGAGGAAAACAGGTGCTCATATTCATTTCGATTTTTGCATTGATTCCCGACGACATCGAACAACGATCGGGCCCAATCCGAGTCCTCAAGGATGTCATTGGCCGCCGCGGCCAGCCCGATCGCGCTCACCGCACCTGAGCCGGTTTCTCCGGCTTTATCGAGAAGGCTCTTGGCCCAGTCAGCATCTTTGAGACGGTCTTTGATGATGGCGGCCAACTTGATAAAATCGGTATCTTTCCGGCAGCGGCCCTCCCAGTCCTGAAAAATCTTTTTAGTCCAGGATTCATCTTTTAACTCGGTTAAAACACCGTCAACAATGTTCTTGGCCTGGTAATCACTATTGCACGATTCCAGCTGCTTCGCGTAGATCTCGCGTACCCAGGCATCGTCCTTTAAATCAGCGTTTATTTTCTTGGGCAGGGCCATGTACTCCTCGAAATAATGGCACATCTTCTCGGCTTTACGATAAAGTTTGCGGGTGTAGGTCTTATCTTGGGTAGCACCCATAACCTCCTGGGCGAGACGGCTCATGGTGGTGCTGGTCGTAAACTCCTGTTCCTTTTTGGCGAATTCGGCATAGATCTCTTTATTGGCCTCGCGTTTTTCCACCTGAATTTTAACTTCCTCTTTCCAGGATTCATCTTCAGCGTATTTCATGATGGCATCGGCCACCTTCTGAAAATCCGCCGGGGTTTTGACCGCCCGTTCCGCTTCCCGCAGGCATTGCTGGGCCGTGGCGGGTTCCCCGATCTTGTCGGCCAGGGCCTCGGCCACGGCCACGATATCCTTGGCATCCGCGCTAGCTTCAGCCGCCTTTGCATACACCTGGGCGGCATAGGCCTTGTCGCCGGTATCATTCAACACTGCCTCGGCCAGCCCGGTGAAATCTTTGAAAGTTTTCAAAGGTGCCTCGGCAGCTTTGTAAACCTCCAGCGCCAGATCCCGGTCTTTTAAACCATTCATCACCGAAGCGGCCAGCTTCATCAGGTCGCTGCCTTGTTCAGTACCGGCAATGGCTTTGCGGTAAAGGGTCCGGGCAAAATCTTCATCTTTCAGAACATTGACAGCGCCTTCGGCCAGCTTGCCCAGCTCCACACCCGACTCGATGGAATCGGCGGCTTTATCAAAAATCGTTTTAGCGGTATCTTTATCATCCAATGTGTCCAATACGCCCTTGGCCAGATCGCTGTAATCATCGGCAGTTTTGCAGGTATCCATGGCTTGGGTAAACACTTCCGCCGCGCCTTTGTCGTCCCCTAAGTCTTCTTTGAGGCGTTTGGCTAAAACGGCAAAATCGGCGGCCGTCTTGCATTTTTCCCGGGCTTTATCAACAATTCCACCGGCCAGTTCCACGTCTCCCAACACATCCTTAACCTTGGCTGCTACGGCAAAAAAATCATCCACCTTGACACATTTACCTTCAGCCGCTGAAAAAATCTCTTTTGCGGCATCGGTATCACCGATATCGGCAGCCACTTTTCCAAGGTTGGCAAATTCTGCCACATTCATGCAATAATCCTTGCCCTGCACTACGAATTTCTTGGCCGCCTCCGGATCTTTCATGACATCGGCGGCTCCCTGGGCCAGCAGGATAAAATCATCGGCGGTTTCGGCCCAATCGACGCCCTCATCCATTAACGCCTGAGCCCATTCTTTATCATCCAGATCGGTCATCACCTCTTTGACCAGATTGATGTAATCCTCAGTTGATTCACAATCCTCTTCTTTTTCCTGAAGTTCTTCCTTTGTGGCCATCTTCGTCTCCCCTTTTTACAAATAGATTATTAAAAATTTGGACAAAATGGATTATTTTTCAATGATGCGAAATGAATAGGCCATTTTTATGGTATTGTCAATAAATTCACCGGACATCTACCGGGCATCTGCAGGGTATCTATCGGTCCAAAATCCGGTTCCAAATCGACGATGGTAGGGATAGGGATATCATGATATACTCCGGATTTAGAATCCAAAGCTTTTAGCAGCCCAGGGTTCGAGAGGATGACTTAAACAACGGTGAATACGGATAAAAAGGCACGGATCAATGATTAAGGTAATGTCAATGATATCGCCCCACTCATTTAAAACGCCCTTAGGGCTAATTATCATGGCCTTTGTAATGTTCCCGTCCATAAGCGTCTTTTTCCTGGGTTGCGTGACGTTTCCAGCCTCTGAATCGACGAATCCGAACACATCGGTCCCTGGTGTGATCGATTTGTATCGGGGCCCGTTAAACCACCTGTCCGCCGTTCGCCGGGGTCCCTGCCCCATGCACCCGTCTTGCTCCGAATACGCACGTCAGGCAATGGCCAAACATGGTCCCATCAAGGGCTGGGTCATGGCCACTGATCGCCTGCTGCGTTGCGGCCGTGATGAAACCCGGCTGGCGCCGAAAGTTTGGGTAAATGGCCGCGTCAAATTTTACGATCCGGTTGATAGAAACGATTTTTGGTGGGTAAATAAGTGACGGCTAAGCAGTGCCCATCCATAGATCCCTTTTTGGGGATTCACCGCCTGCGAAAGCAAGGTCCTATCTCAATGATTAAGTGCACGCCAGATAACTGAAATAATCCTGCACAAACTGCCCTGAAACCGTATCGGCCATCGAGAAATACAGTCCCTTGCCCTCCTTGCCCTGTAGTGACTGTTCGCTCAACGCCCAAACCAGATGCCGTGAGAGGTGGTTCAGGGTATCTTCGATCTTTAGCGCGGCAAGGATTTCGTTACTGGTGCCATCACAGAGGCAACGAAGCGGCCGATGGTCAAAAAGAAGGCATTTGGATTCCAGATTTACCGGGCACCGAATTTTTTGCGCCTTGAAAGAACGCTTAAACGCTATCCATGATTTTTCGGGATGATTCTCAGGCCTTATTTTATCATTTTGGATTTTATCATTTTGGGGTTTATCTTTCCTGATTTTATCTTCTGGATCTTTCTGGATGCCATCTTTAAGGCATCGGGTTTTTTCTTGCACCTGGATTGCCTGATGCGTGATGGTACCCCGGGTATCGGGGTTGGCCACCCGGTTCATCCGGTTAAATAGATACACCGCCTCGATAAGCGGCAGCTCAAAATAACCGTAACAGCAGGTATCGGTGTCCAGCCCGCACACCGGTCGGGGGCCATCTTCCCTCTCTGCCTGCTTGAGGGCCGCCGCCGCTTTGTCTCTCAATTTTTCGTAGTTTTGAAAATAACTGGTTAAGTCAACCACGTTTTTAGACCTTAGGGCAGGCTCCCGGATGGCGTTCAGGCTGCATTCCTTGTTATATTTTTTTAACATCTTCCACTGCTGATAGGTGGCCGGTTGGGATCTTGTGTTTTTTAACCTTTTTTTGGCCACTTTCAATCCGAGCCCGCGACGAATCAAAAAGGAAGTGACAAACGTACCGGTTCGACCGATACCAAACCGGCAGTGGACCAGGACTTTTTTCCCCTGATAGAGGACGTCGTCCACCCAGGTCAATCCCTTTTCAAGCGCCGCCATATCCGGCGCGCACTCATCGGGTATGGGCAGATAATAGACGTCAAAACCCGACTTTTCCTCAATTTCATGTAGATCGCAATACTCCCCGCAAAGATTCACGATGGCCGCAATCCCCTGGCCCCTTATCAAATCCAGATCAGCATAAGACATGGGCGCATACCCCGCAGCCAGATCGTCGGTAATCCAGGTCAGCTTGTAATCACTCATTACTCTCCAATTTAAATCGTATTTTCTCCAACCCTGTTGGAGAAAGGGCAACACCCCCAGTGTTTCATGTTCAGCCGTCACTACCAAATTTTACATTATCGCCAAATTTTAAATTATTTCAATGCGACAATCGGCACTCGGCACTCAAAAACCAGACGGTTTCGTAATCCGTCTCAGACGGCCAAGATCAAGGCGCGCTTTGTTTCGTTTTGTGAGGCGTACTCATGTACGCCGCAGCAAAGACGGAACAAAGTGCAACGCAGATATTGTCCGTCTGAGGCGGATTACGAAACCGTCGCGAAGTGATAGCGACCGGAAAGAAAGTCGGACACAAACCCCTCAATCTGCGATTCATCCTTCAGATACATATCCATCAAGCACGACGCCCCGAGCAAGCGACCCAACAGTTCCAGTTTTCGCTCCATTATCAGCTGCTCATCGCCATTTAAGCGGGCATTGACCAGATCGCCCTTTTTATCTTCGATGTCAAACCCGATGTGGTCTAAGATTTTTCGTAAAAATGTCGCCCTCAACGACCGCCCGGCATAGTCGGAACCACCACCGGTGAAGCGAAAGGACGCATAGTTTTCATCGGAACGGCTGGTGCAGGCGGCGTCTATAATGACAAAGTGATACCCGAACTTCAACGCCAGGTTCATATAACTGTTCGACAAAACCGCATAGCTGGAAAAAAGAGCCGAATCCGCGCTGATGATCCCCCCGTTCATGACAATCTTATCATATTCGGCCCAATCAAAGTGGCCAAAATCCGACCACTCAATATCCGGATGGTTCAGCCCTCTCCAGACCGCTTGCATGGGAAGATTGTCAACCTCTTCGATCCGGACCGTTTTCTTATCGACGGTTTGCTCACTGACACCGTCTCCCACGTCGAGAATATAGACCTGCATGGGTATTGTTGAGACGAGTTTGCGGGCACCCTGCTTGCGGGTGATGCGACGATCGCCCATGGAAAACATTTCGGAAACCGCTTTTTCGTGGCAAAAGCGAATAATATCATGGAGCGAGCGGCACCCTTCGGGCCTGAAGTTCTCATGGTCAGGATCCACCAGTTTAAGCGATGAGACAAAGCCCATGACATATCGCATTTTGCGCATAAACGGGCTATCGATCAATAGATCTTTCCGGGCACAAGGGCTTTCGATCATTGGATGAACCACGCCGTCATACACCGTTTTTTCGTCGGCATAGACAGTGACTTCCCGCCCGTTTACCAGTCGTTTTGTCGCCTCGCCCGTATTGACCAGCACCGGGATACCGAACTCCCGGGCCACCGATGCAAAATGCCCGGCGGCACTGCCGGTGTCGGTAACCACGGCGTTGACTTTATTCAAAACTTTTACATAGTGAGGCCGGGCATTTTTGGCCACCAGCACAGAACCGAAGGGAAGGCTTTGGAGATCGGTGTTGCGGTTGACCAGATGCACCGGGCCGGCACCAATGCCTGAAGATGCCTTGTCACCACCGCTAACAAGGGCCTTCTTTTCCAAATCGTCGAAAAAGCATTCATCCGGCAAAACCGCTATTTCGTCAAGTTGAAGCGGTCTGGATTGCAGGACAACCATTTCCCCCTGGTCATCCCGGCACCATTCCACATCCTGGGGTTCACGATAACAGGCTTCGAGTACCATTCCCCATTGGGCCAGTAACAGGGCCCCTTTTTCATCCAACGCCGAAACGCGTTTTTTCTCTTCCGGAACCGGAATGAGCTTTGTCTTTTTACGGGACGAATAGACCATCTGGCGATCTTGGCTTCCGTTCTGCCGATCCAGGATCACCGGTGGATCGTCCCGTGACACTCGAATCACATCCGGCGACACTTCGCCACCCACCAGCAACTCGCCCAAACCCCAAATGGCATGAATATCCATGCTTTTCAATTGGGGATAATCTGGGCTTTTCGATTGGGGATTATCCGGGCTTTTCGGTTGGGGATTATCCGGCTGGGTGTGATTGGGCGCTTGGGTATACATCACCCCACTGGATTCGGCATCAATCATCTCCAGGACCAGCACGGCCATGGGCACTTCGGTATCGGACAGGCCATAGTTGATGCGGTAATACAACGCTCTGGCGGTATATTTACTGGCAATCACTTTTCTGTAGGCATCCAGGATATTTGATTGAGGCACGTTTAATTCCGTATGGTACTGACCGGCAAATGAGGAGGCACCGTCTTCGGCCACCGCACTACTGCGCACAGCCACCCTGAGGGTCGAATTGTTTTTCCACAAACAGGACGCCCACGCTTGGGCAATGGCCGTTTCGATCGCCGGCGGAATATCGGTTTTCATGATCCAGTCCATGATCTCAGCCGAGATTCGATCCAGGGAAGCGGTGTCATTGATATCGATGACGGCCAGTTTGGCGTTAATTTTGGACCGCAACTGATTAAAGTCGATTATTGAATGAAAAGCACGGATGGTGATCGCAAAGCCGGCCGGGACCGGAAGATGAAGATTGTTTTTAATCGTTGCAAGGTTAGCCGTTTTCCCACCGACCAATGGGTGATCTTTGGTAGATATATCGTCGAGCAAAATGGTATAGGGCGGTGAATAATCATCATTTGGCGGGTCCAGCATGAAATGGATATACCCGTCAAATTTATTATAATAGGTTTTTAAATCAAGATACCGCCCCGGGCACATACGGGTCAGATTGTCGACGATACCGGCCACGTTTCCCGCCAAAAGATCGTACTTATTGGCAATCTGTTGAAAATCGACCCGTTCCTGGTTGTAATAGATCGACTCCAGTTCAGCCATGAGTTCATGGGCCTGTTTGTCATGGGTCAAAAGCGATTTAAAGGCGTCGTATTTTTCCCGTAGAACCGTACCCGGCGAAAAAATTTGAAATGTCCAATAACGGAAAAGGTTCTTCAGTAGCATGGCGGCTCCATCGCAAGGGGCTTACGTTGATTTGTGTTTAATTCCACGAATTGATATAATCAAATAAATTCGATTACTTCTTAATATAGGTCCTTCAATCCCAATCGGCAATACGGATGAAACCATGAAGCAATGTCACCAGTGCGGTCAGTTACTATCCGAAAAAATCACCACCTGCCCTACCTGCGGCAGTGAAGTCTCCGAGGGGATTCAATCCATCGACCACTACCGGATTGTCTCCGTCCTGCATGAAGGCTATTCCAGTGTGCTTTGCCATGCCATAAACCAAGAGAACAATGAAGATGTCGCCATCCGGATTTTCACGCCTCAATCCGGAGTGGATGAAAAGATCGCCGCCCGTCTAAAGCAGGAACTGGAAATACTTAAAAAACTTCCCGAAGACCATTTCGTCCGGCATTTGGAAATCAGGCAGTCGGAAACCGGTTTGTGGTACCGTGTCAGTGAATGGATTTCTGCGAAAAACTGGGGGCATCTTCTCGCTTCCGACCACTTCAAAGACACCCGCACCTTTTTTTATATGTTTAAGAAACTGGCCGCGGCCCTGGATTGCCTGCATCAAACCGGCCATATCATCCCCCATCTGATCCTGAATGATATTATTGTCTACGAGAAAGGCGATGAAGAGCCCCGCGAGCGCTTGAGTGAAAGCCCAAATCAAAAACCAGATCAAAGACCAGATCAAAGACCGGGTCAAAAATCGGGCCAAAAATTGGCCAAAACCCTGGCCGTTAAAGTTGACTACAAGGTATCCCGGTTTCTCGATCCCCGCCTCGACCGTCCCGGCCCCATGCTGAAGAACCTTTTGGTCTCCCATCCCGACACACTCAACCAGCGCCCCTTGAATGCCAAAAGCGATATCTGGTCATTGGGGAAAATTTTTGTGGAACTCCTCTCCGGAGATTTAAGCGGAGAGAACGATTATATCGATAAAATTGACCAACTGGCGATTCCGGCCAAGGCCAAAATGCTTTTTAAAATGATGCTGGCTGAAGACCGTGACTTGCGGCCGACATCCATGGCTCAAATCGAGGAATCCTTGTCCCAAATCACGGATAAGGAAATTGTCGCCGCTCAAAAAAAAGAGAGGGCGGATGGGGATATTCAAGGGCTGAAAAGATGGGTCCGGGTTTCAGCGATTCTTTTGGCCATTCTGATCGCACTCGGTGGTTTCGCCTGGTTTTATTTTGCCCATATCCCCAAAGATCCGGCCACGCTGAGTGAATATGCCAACCGCTATGCCGGCTCGGTGGCGTTCGTCATGGTCGATTATCAGCTGATGGTGGAAAAGAAGATCGCCTATCGCAATCGCACCGAAGGGACGGCGTTTCTCGTTAGCCCCGAGGGGCACTTGATCACCAATCGCCATGTGGCCTGCCCCTGGTTGGAAGACAACCAGATGTTTCAAGTCATCGCCCGCTTAAAGCAAGCCGGCCGGTCCCCACGTCTGGCCTACCAGGCCTTTTTATGGTTTGAAGGCCAGCGGGCTTTTAAGCGACTGCCCGCACCGGCCCGAAGCGTCGAGTTAGAGGATCGCTACCACATCGAATCGGCCTACCGTTTAAAAGGCCCCAAAAAATTACAAATCGCCGGTGTGGCCCACCCGCTCGTAAACACCTGGCAAGTCGTTCAATCCCCATTAAAAGATGATTTTGCCGTACTCAAAATCGATCCCGTACCCTGAAAATTTAATTCCCTTACCTTTAGACGACCAAATGGCGGCCATCAACATCCCCAAACTGACGCCGGTCATGACCCTCGGATTTCCCCTGGGCAGCCGCACCCAGACCGATTCGATCAATGTCAGTGTCAGCACCGGCCATGTGCGCCGCACCTTTAAAACCATGTTTCAGGTCGACACATCGATCTACCAGGGCAACAGCGGCGGCCCGGTAATCGATCCCCGCGGCCGGGTGGTGGGGATCGCCTCCAGCGTTTACGTCAATAGGGCCAAAGCCCCGGTGCCGGTGATTACCATGCTCTCCGATATCGGGCTGGTACTGCCCATCACCAAAGCCGCTGCCTTTTTGTCCGACATTCAAGCCGGGCAATCCAAGTGGAATGGCTTTCTCGATCTGGCCCTCGATGAAAAACTTGAAAAAATCCATGCCGCCGCCGATAAGGGCGCGTGGAAAAAAGCCCAGCAACTCGCCGACGATGCCTTTGCCGAAAGTTCCGATCTATCCCTGGCCATGATCGCCGGCTTGATGCACTACTGCCGCAACGACTACAACGAAGCTAAATCCCTGTTTACCCGTGCCCTTTCCATGCACAAGGATAACGACCTGGCCCGGATGATGCTCTATCTCATCGATTTTATCACGGATAAAGCAGATAAAAGCATTCACCAGCAGGCCCTCATCGCCCTCGATTGGCGCTCCCCTTCGGAGTTTTTCGGTTATCTGGCTAAAATCCTGTCCGGCCAAATCGATATCAACACCGCCGTCACCATGGGCGACACGGATCAGGAAACCAGCCTGCTACATTATGTCGCCGGACTCATGGAAACCAAACAGGGGCGAACAACCGAAGCGGAATCTCATTTTCGAAAAGCGGTATCCAAAGCCACTGGTGGAGATCGATGGCCCTACCTGATGGCCATGGCAAAATTGGAACATCTGATTGAAAACCAACTCGAAGCCATGCCTGATTCCACCGAAAAAAACGACTATCAGGCCAAAGCGACAACGTTTACCCAATCAACCCGCAACGCCTGGATCGTCAAGGCAAAATCCCAAGAGGATCTCGCCCCCCTCCAGGCCAAGCTCACCCAGGGTTCAGTCAGTCCATCGGATAAACAGGCCATTTTAGAAAAAATCCTCGAAAAGGATAAAAACAACGCCGTTCTGCTGCTCCAATCAGCCTACTACCACGCCATGGACGAAAAATGGGAACAGGCCCTGGACCAGACCACACGGCTACTTAAAACGCCCGGTCGCGAAAGTGCCTCCCGACTGACCGGCGGTCTCCTGGAACCACTTATTCTGAATAAACTCGGTCGTCCTGACGATGCCAAGGCCAGTCTTGAATCCTATCAAAAACAGATCCAAGATCCCTGGTACCGGGAAATCAGTGCATGTTTGTTGGATCTTACCAAAGAAACATCCCTGGCCGAAAAAGCGGGCCAACAACCCGCCTTCCTGGTCACCGGGCATACGGCTCTGGGGTTATGGGCGGAAGGGAGCGAGGAGAACAAGAAAGCGCTCCGAAACTATAAAGAGGCACTTGGGTCTTACCGGGATGATCGCATTGAGTATCATTTTGCCGGGGAGCGGATTAAGCGGTTGCAGAAGGCAGCTGGGAATTAATTCATTATCTGTTCATCCAAGGAATTTGATGGTTTCAAAATTTCCCTGGCTCTTTGAATGATATCCAGAACCGTTTATCTGTCAATTATTCATGCTATACGGTTAGAGTATATATACTTTTTAATAATTTGCAGATGAACCCCGAATGAAATTCGAAAGATATCTATAAACAGCATATTAACTTGTTATGTGAGAAAATCGAAAGATATTTAATGAAAAGGACTTACTACGCAAATACTATAAGACAATTTCTTCAGGACCCAGATAGCAGCATCCTGGGGGAACTTGTTCGGCACCACGAGTTTGCACTTGAGGACTTGCAAAGGAACGCGTGGATTGACCAAATTCAAATTTTAAAACAATTATTTACAGGACACACAGAAAACACATTCATTCTATTCGAGTATGCTATACCACGAATGGGTAAAAGGGTCGATGTTATCCTTCTTATCAAAGGCGCTATTTTTGTATTAGAGTTCAAGGTTGGAGAAAAAAAGCATTCAAACTACGCTATAGAACAGGCGCTTGACTATTCCCTTGATTTGAAGAATTTCCACGAAAAAAGCCACCACAGACACATAATTCCAATCGCAGTTGCAACGGAAGCTCCCTCGTCACACAATACCTATACTTTCTACGACGATTTAGTCCATTCGCCCCTGAGAGCCAACAAAAACAATCTTAAAACAGTTCTGCTTGAGGTTTCTGCACAAATTCCAGAAAGCACGATTGATTTCGCCGCATGGCAAGAGTCTGTTTACAAACCTACGCCAACTATTATTGAAGCAGCACAGGCTCTGTACAAAGGTCACGACGTAAGTGAAATTTCCAGGTCTGACTCGGGGGCAATTAATTTAAGCAGAACCTCTGCTGCTATTGCCGAGATAATTGATCATTCAAAGAAATATTATCAGAAATCGATTTGTTTTATTACAGGAGTCCCTGGTGCGGGTAAAACTCTTGCGGGACTCAATATTGCCAACGAAAGACACAATGCCGATCTTGGTGAACATGCTGTTTTTCTGTCTGGAAATGGCCCGTTAGTCAAGGTCTTGCAAGAAGCCTTAGCCAGAAATGAAGTAAAGGACAGCAAAAACACATCATCTCGAATCACCAAAAACAAAGCGCTATCAAAAACAAAAGCATTTATCCAAAACATTCATCATTTCCGAGATGACTCAATTCAGACTGAACAAGCACCAATCGAAAAGGTAGCCATATTTGACGAAGCTCAAAGGGCATGGACCCTTGAGCAAACAAGTTCTTTTATGAGCCGTAAAAAAGGAATTCAAGACTTCCAGATGTCTGAACCAGATTTCCTAATAAGTGTCATGGACAGGCACCAAACCTATGCAGTTATAATTTGCCTTATTGGTGGGGGGCAGGAAATAAATACGGGTGAAGCTGGTTTGCCAGAGTGGTTTGCGGCAATCGAAAAGGAATACCCCCATTGGCATGTATATGTTTCTGGCATGTTAACTGATGCAGAGTATACCGGGGGCAACAATATCTACGCAGAAATTAATCCATCAAAATTACACGTTCAAACAGACCTGCACTTATCAGTTTCTGTTAGGTCGTATCGCTCCGAAAAGGTTTCTGAATTTGTAAAAAACATTATCGACAACAATAAAGATACAGCTAAAAATTTATGGCAAGAAATTCAACACGACTATCCTATTTGCCTCACAAGAGATATCGCAACTGCCAGAAACTGGTTGAGGCAAAAAGCAAGAGGCAGTGAACGGATGGGGTTGGTGGCATCTTCAGGTGCATATCGCCTAAGGCCTCATGGGATACATGTTAAAACAAGCATTGACCCTAAGAATTGGTTTCTAAATGATAAAGAGGATGTCCGTTCATCATATTATCTTGAAGAGGCAGCGACCGAGTTTGACATTCAGGGACTTGAACTTGATTGGACCTGCGTCGCATGGGAAGCAGATTTCCGGTTCAACAACTCACACTGGGAATACAAAAATTTCAGAGGAACCGCTTGGCAAAATATAAACGACCCAATTCGCAGACAATATCTTAAAAATGCATACCGAGTCCTTTTAACAAGGGCACGCCAAGGTATGATAATTTTTGTCCCAGAAGGCAACTGTGATGATGTTACAAGGAAAACAGAATTCTACGATTCCACCTTTAATTATCTGAAAGAAATTGGATTACCGTGTGTCTGAAATCACATAACAAAAAAATGCACTGGATGCAAAAGGCCGCGGCTTTCTTGAGTTTTTGACGTTATTCCACATTTTTCGTCTTGGCATAATTTTGTGGAAGTCTTTTGCACGCGGTGATTTAAACGTTAAAATGAAAAAAAATGATAAACTATTCAAAAAAAGAAACCTATGAAAAATTATTTCAAATATTCATGAAATACAAAAAACGATATAAAAATCCTCCAAAATCAACGCAAATGGCGTGTATGTGGTCGATAACCAATCCTCCTGACATAATTGAAGACACACCGCCATTTATTGATATTGAAAAAACTTTTAATATATCAATAAGCGAAGACGATTGCTTTGAATTGTATGACATGGATCTTGATGAAGCGACTGAAAAAATATTAAGTATGACAAAATAGTAGATGCTAACAATAGACATATGCAAAGATTTTCCTGATTGGCCTAACCGTTGGAGTCTGGTCAATGACGACTTATCGTTTTCAAAAGAACTACTTGAAACCTTTGAAGAGTTCGTCGTGCATCTTGATAAATCGGGGCTAAAGAAGAAAACGATCCGAAGGCACATGGATAACCTGTGGCAATTAGGCGGTGAGTTGGTCCGAAGAATCAATATTGATGACAAATACAACATTTCCCCCAAAGACCATTTACTCGAACAAATTGATGAGGAAGGTGGACCATATTGTCGTCATCTGGTCACGGAAGAGGATTTCCGTTCATACGACGCTACGTGCAAGAAGCTGTATAAATTTTTACAGAAAGTAAGCGGTGGGGGCTAACCAACGTTATCAATGGCCCCCTAAGCTGCCGGCGTCGTCAGACGGTTTTCGACTCATGACACGAGTGTTAAATAGATATCATGCTAATAAAGGGACAACACTATCTCCCACAAGGTTTATTAAAAGGTTCTTGATTTCCTGATGAAAACCAATCCAAACTAAATTGAACAATTGATAACAGATGTCTTACCAATGAACTTGAGGAAGACATATATAGGCATAGGCCACCCATTTTACCTTGCTCATGCACCAGGTACCTTTTTTGGAAGCAACCGTTGAGGATAGCTTTCAAATGCGGGATTTTGCGTTTCTTTTAGGAGATCATGTGGAATTTAATTTGAGAAGCATACCATAACACATTGCATTTATCATGGATGGCAATGGGAGATGGGCTAAAGCCCGTGGTCTTCCTCGAAGCTCTGGGCATAGGGCAGGATATAAACGCATTCCAACGATACTTGAAACATGCATTGATCTAAACTTTGAGGTGATATCCGTATTTGCCTGGTCAACCGAAAACTGGTCTCGCCCAAAAGCTGAGGTTAATTATATTATGACCGCGATTAACAAAAATATGCCGAAATTCGCAAAAGAGCTCAATAAGATTGACCTGAACTGGAAGGTCACGATATTAAACAAATTGTAGAAAAGACGATGACGCGCCCTAAATGGGCGAATGGAGAAATTTGTGGCATATGCTAAAAAAACACCTACCATTTTTAATCGCTTTATTTCTTGTACTTCCTACAACCGTACTTGCCAAAACAAGCGCCGAACTCATTAAAGCGGCACTGGAAAGAACGAAATATCACATCACGTACGATGGAAGTTACCACACGATAAAGTATCCGGGAGGCGACGTACCCGCAAATATTGGTGTCTGCACGGATGTGATTATCAGGTCTTACAGAAAATTAGGAATCGATCTTCAGAAATTGGTTCATAAAGACATGAAAAGAAACTTTTCATTATACCCGTCTAAAAATATATGGGGATTAAATCGACCGGACCCAAACATTGACCACCGACGTGTCCCCAATTTACAGGTCTTCTTCACGCGCTATGGCCAAAATCTTCGTGTAACAAATAAAGCCCAAGATTTCTCCCCAGGAGATTTGGTTACATGGATGCTTCCCGGAAATCTGCCCCACATTGGAATCGTCACCGATCAATATAGCAAAGATTCCGGAAATCCATTGATAGTACACAACATAGGCCGTGGGCCCAAGCTTGAGGACGCGCTGTTTTCGTATCCCATTTCCGGCCACTACCGATATTTACAATAAGCTTACACCCCTTTGTAATGATACAGCCACTATCCTGTATGGTCGCCTTGACGCATTGGCATATACATCCCATATTCTATTGAGTCCCCACCCATTTGATTAAGTTCCGATGAACCTGATCTACCAATTGCCAAGGAGCCACATAAATGGAAAAATCCCTATGGATAAAAAGTTCAGAGCGGAAAACAGAACTCGAATCGATCCGCGTATCGATTCAAAATCTCACCGCGACCCGAGTGGAGGGGGGCGTCTCCAAGGATATCGATTTTATCTCTCAGGGCAACCTGTTTCTGGATTATTTGGAAGATTGGCTCTTAGATGATGAACAAAAACAGGTTTTGAATCAAAATGAATGGGTGGTCTTTTTTCTGGCTGCTGCAGCCTACCTGTGCGACATTGGCCTCTACGACATTGAATTGGCGGATGGCGATGGCGATCCCAATGTCCAGGGCGCCCCAAGAAGTCTCGGGCAGCAATCTCATGATTTGATCCGGCGCCAATGGAAAGATTTAGGCGTGGCCGATTCGGCCAAAGCCGAAATCATCGCCGAAATAGCGCTGCGCATGGATCCCCCAAACAATCAGGACAACCAAGGCAACCCTAAAAACAAGGCGCGGGGTCTTCAAAATGTCTCCTTTGCCGATACACCCATTGACATTGCATTGCTGGCAGGGTTCTTGCGCCTTTCCAAAGCGCTGGCATTAAAGGCCGTCACCACGTCCAGAGAGATTCAGGCCCTCCTGCCCGATCAAAACAACACGCTGATTGAGCGTCCTGATCAATACTTTGATGTGGGCCGGGTCGGCCCCCATCCCTATTTCCCCGCCACTATCCAGATAAAAATCAGTTGCCGCCATCCGGAAGTTCACCGCGCCCTGAAACACCACGAACGCGCCGTGCAACAACTGTTAACCGAATTCAATCAACGCATTCGCCCCCGCTTTTTTTTCTCCGACATCATTTTCGAGATCGAACCCACGGACTACCAGCCCATGGATCTCAAGTTTAACGTGGATTCATCCGCCGCCCTGCAACTGTTCATGGGCAATCGGCTCTACGCGGACAAGCGTGTCTTCCTGCGCGAACTGATCCAAAATGCGGTGGATGCCTGTAGCATGCGCAAACTTAATGACAAAACCTATTCGCCCGAAATTACCATCACCTTTAACCCGGATATCAGCATTGTCACCATTCGTGATAACGGCATTGGCATGGACCGGCATTGGATCGAAAAATATTTTCTATCCATCGGCATCTCCTTTTATCAATCGGATGAAATCAAAGACATTAACCAGGATACACGCATTGACATCGGTTTTATCAGCCAGTTCGGCATCGGTTTTTTATCCAGTTTTCTTGTGGCCGATAAAATCATCATCAAAACCCGTAAAAAATCCGCCCAGGGCCTGATGATCACCGTCACCAGCTTGAGGGATTATTTTGACGTCCGTCCCCTGGCGGATGATCACCCCATCGGCACCGAAGTTACGCTTTACCTGAAAAAATCCAAAATGAACTACAGCCGCAGCCTGGAATACATGGGGTATTTAAAAACCAACATCCGCTTTCTGCAAATCCCGGTCAAAGTAATCGACGAAAAAGGCAAGGCCACCCTTCTCGGCAATCATCCCCTCTCCTATGCCCATGAAAAAAGATCATCCTTCGGGTTTGTGGCCCCACTAAAATTTAACCACTCGGAAGGATACATATTTATTGGTGCCAAAAAAAACAGCGGCCATATCTTTGCCCTGGAAACGGCCAAAGGCGGCGTATCCGTATTCCAGGATGGCATCTTTGTGACCCAAATCGATTCCCTGTTGCCCGAAAGCGCCCGGGCCAACATTATCGGCCGAATCAACTTAAAGGGTGCCGAAAAATGCGAACTCAGCATGGACCGCAACCGCATCTTCTGGACCAGCGATCAAAAAAAGCATATCCTGATGCTTATCCGCCACGCTCTGGTGGACGTAGCCAACCAGCTCATGGTTGCCTTGGACGAAAAAGAGGTTTCCATCAATACTCGCAACAGTGTCATCAACAATCTCGCCATCTTTTTCAATTTTAGTGATGTCGATGACAAGATGCACGCCGAACTATACCCCCCCATCCGCAAGGTGGTCGAAAAGCGCTTTAGAGATTTCGTCCGCATCCATTTTGCCCACACCCTGAGAAGAGAAGGCGTTCCTGAAGCTGAAGACTACAATGAGCGCTGGCAGCAAAAAATTCTTGAGTCATATGTTTATAGGGATTGAATGCGGTTTTGCGCGACTCCTTAGATCAATCGATGGTCGGATATTTTGGTGCAATTGTATTCATTTGTATTATATTGAATATAAATTCAAGCTAACCGTGTGGCTGAACATAGAGGTCAATCTTATAAAAAGATAACGTGGACAAAAAATAGTGCTAACACATAAAAATACGGATACGCCTCTGGAGCGAATACGATTATGCCTTTTCAATATTTAAAAAGATTCATCCGTCGCACACGATTGCCGATTGGTTTGGTTTTCCTATTGGCTCTCCTCTGGTTTCCCGGCAGCGCCATTGGGACTGACGGATTCGCACAGCTTCTAAGAGCAGATTTGAAAAAACGAATCGAACAGCAACTGTTTCAAAAAGGACTGGTATGCCAGGGTGAGTTTATCTGTGGGACGTCACTTATCCCCGATCTCTATATTGATCGCGATTATAACCCGCTATGGGTTAACGCAACCGGTATTTCCGCTGAGGCAAATACGCTTATCTCATCTTTGGAGGGTGCTGACGACGATGGTCTTAGAAACCGGGATTATCACCTGCCTCGCATTCAGGAGTTGATTCAACAGCTAACATTTCGCCAAAGGCACGACTCGGCGGAAGCGATCCCCATGTGGACCGACCTTGAGATCTTATTTTCAGACGCATTCTTATTATTTGGTTCGCATCTGTTGGGAGGACGGATCAATCCCGAAAGCCTGCACCCGGATTGGATAATCGCCGAAAATCATGCCGATCTGGTCAATATTTTAAAAGTGGCGTCATCTTCTGAAAAATTTTCCGCTATATTTAACCAATTACGACCACCACACAGAGGCTATCATGGACTTAGGACTTTACTACGAGAATATCGAACGATTGCCGCTAATGGTGGATGGCCGGTCTTGGCTTCGGGTCGGTCGATCCGCAAAAATGACCAGGATCCAAGAATAAGTCAATTGTATGAGCGGCTTTCCATCAGTGGAGATCTGGTCGGTGTAAACGATAAAACCGAATCAGATATTTATGATGAAGACCTTGAAAAAGCGATGATTAAATTCCAGGCACGCCATGGATTGAACCCCGATGGAATTATAGGCAAAAAAACCATAGCAGCCCTAAATATCCCGGTGGAAGATCAAATCCGTAAAATTGAACTTAATCTGGAACGTTGGCGTTGGTTGCCTCATGATTTTGGCGACCGATTCATTCTGGCCAATACGGCGGATTTCAGACTATCTGTGATTGAAAAAGGACAGACGGTATTCAATGCTCGCGTGGTAGTAGGTAAACCGGCACGAAAGACGCCGGTATTCAGTTCAATCCTCTCCTACTTGGTAATAAATCCATATTGGTCGGTGCCGACCTCCATTGCCATAAAAGATATTCTACCAAAAGTAAGGCAAGACCCGGCCTATTTAAAGAAAAATCAGTTTAGACTTTTTTCCGGTTGGAAGGCGGATGCTCGGGAATTACAACCCGAATCCATTGATTGGGATGTTTTGAACATGAACTATTTCCCTTATCATTTAAGGCAGGACCCGGGTGAAAATGAATGCATTGGGAAGATTAAAATTCATGTTTCCCAATAAATTCTCCGTTTATATCCACGACACGCCGAATCGGAATCTTTTTAATGAAACGGTGCGCGATTTCAGTTCCGGCTGTATCCGGACTGAAAATCCGGTTGATCTGGCAACGCATCTGCTATCTGGCAATTCTGCCTGGACACGGGAAAAGCTTATTCATACGATAAAAAACGGTAAGAGAGAAGGTTGTGCATGCTGAAGCGTCCGATTCGAATACATCTTGTTTATATGACGGCATGGATCAGCGAAGATGGCATTCCGCAATTTAGAGAAGATATTTACAACCGGGACGTGCCTTTGTTCCAGGCGCTGGAGAAGCGAATTCCTCAGCAGGCAGGAAAGCTTTCCAAGCTTTTATAACCTTGCCAGTTGGGGTAGACCGCCTATTGAAAATCTGGCGTTATTTTGTCGCAAGCCCTAATTATAGGCTACCCGGTTGTTGGTGTAATCACCAATATCGTACCGAACCAATATCCACATGTACAAAATTTGATTTCGGATAATACCCAACACCCCCGGCCTGCAATTTAATACAGGTGTCCCTGAGCGTTTTCGTTTTTAATCCTGGTAACCGAATATCAATAGCCATGCCCTTTGTGTGCAGGCTCTTCTTCGCCACACCGGAAGACGATTTGGCGAGCATGGCGTTCGTGGCGTGTGATCGGTAACCGGAAATCACATGAAACGGTTTTCTGATTTTGAGATGGGATTGAATATCGAAGAGGATGTTTAGTAATTCCGTATCAATGGGGTGGATACTTTCGGTTCGGTGATCGCGGAGAATATGATTTATTTTGCCCAATTGCCGGGGTTGGTATTCACCGTTAACATAATAGGCAGCGACAATCCGCTCACCGGTATGGGTATTATAGAAATCTAAGGTCTTTTTGACGACAGGTGCCTTATTAATGGCGGAAAAAGCACTTTGCGGGTGCCAAAGTAAGGCCATGGCCGCAATGCCGGTTTTTAAAAACAAACGACGATCAGAATCCACTAAATTCAAACTCCAGTTACGATTGAAAGGTCCACATCACAATTTTTCTTTGGGTAGATACCACTTTCATCAATTAAGTCAATGATTAAACCAAGTCCATGTATTCCAATTGACATGCAAAATAGATACCGGCGATCTCTTGTTACCTCACTTTTTAAAACGAAAACGGACTCCTGAGGCCGAAAACAACAATGAGTGTTGGCAGGAAAGCGATGGCCTGCGCAAACGCTGCTCAAAGGCTACCTTTAATGGTCGCTTCAATTCATTATGCGTTAAAATGTTGGGTTCCGCCCAATGGTTGAGTGATCTTTGACATTCAAGAACAAGCCGGATAAAGGTTGGCTCATAAATCAATATGAATCGAAAGATAAAAATTTACCCATCGGAATAATATGGAAAAAGTTAAAATTAAAGGGGATGTTCGGAAAGCTGCTCTAAAAGCACGTGCCCGGGATCGCGTCTATAAATTCGTTCTTGGGGGTGGGACGGTGCGTGGTGCACTGATCAATGCGCCAAGGATGATTACGGAAATGCGTGCCAATCATAAATTGGGCATTTTAGAAACTTTCGTTTTGGGGCAAGCCTACCTGGCTGCGGCGCTCACGGCAGCAGAACTAAAAGCCACCAATCGACTACGAATTCAAATAAATTGCAGTGGTCCCATCAAAGGTTGGGCTGTCGATGCCAATACATTAGGAGAAGTGCGCGGGTATCTGTTCCGTGTCCCCATTCCTCTCGAGCAGCCCATGGAAAGCTTTGACCTGACGCCATTCTACGGACCGGGTGTGCTGTCCCTGACCCGCTATCTTCAAGATGCTAAACATCCGTTTACCGGTCAAACCGCCTTGCTCAACGGTAGCCTGGCTAAAGACCTGGCCAATTACTATTTTGAATCGGAGCAGATCCCCACGGCATTTCATCTTAGTATCAAATTTGACCGCCAGGGCTTAGTGGCAGGAGCGGGCGGTCTTTTTTTGCAGGCTCTACCCCAGGCGAAAGAATCCTTATTATCCACCTTGGAAGAGCGTGTGGCCCGTATGCCTTCTTTGGGTGAATGGAGTGCGGCTCGGGAAACCCCGGAATCCCTTTTGGCTAAACATTTTGCAGACCAGAAGCCCAAAATCCTGGACCATGAGCGGGTTGAATTCCACTGCTCCTGTAACAGAGACCGAATGGGAGGCTACATTCGCATAATGCCTGTGACCGAATTGGCGGATATTATTGAAAAGGGGCCATTTCCCTTGGCGGTTACCTGCCATTTCTGCAACACCAGCTATCGCTTTCAAAAGGATGAGATCAAACAATTTTATCATGCCCGACTTGATAAACCACATGTGAATAAACCGCATGTGAAAAAACCAGATTTGGACAAACTAAATTAGGATGCGTCTAACCAATATGGTCATGGGCCAGGCGTTTTTAAAATGGCTGGCAATCATTTCGATGGTTGTCGACCATGTCAGTGAACATCTGTTAAATGGATACCAGCCGGGTAGAGCCATGGGAAGATTGGCTTTTCCATTGTTTGCCATATTGATTGCTTACAACTATGCCCACTTTTACCAGGGCCGATTTCCAACCAAGTACATTTCCAGATTGTTGTTTTTTGGGCTCTTAGCACAGGTGGCCTATGTTACATTCGGTTTGGAGCGCCTGAATATCATGGCCACCTTATCGCTGGGGCTGCTGGCTATGTTTTTGTATTACAATAACAGGTACTGTTGGTTGGTCATATTATCTATAACGGTTGCCCTGTTTAACCACTATATTTTTTCTATAGAGTATGGACTGCCCGGTGTTCTGCTGTTATTGTTTCTTTCCCTCAAAAATAAATACCTGGTCGTATTTCCAGCCCTTTTTCTGACAGCTCGGCCCCCCATACCCTTTCAGGATAATCCCGTGATGGCGATCATACTACCCACCGCTTTTTACAGTGACGCCCACACGGTCTTATTTGAAACCTGCTTTGCGCTATCTATTGCTTTTGCAGCTGTCGCGTATAAATACATGGAGCCTACACCTGGCAGGTCAAAACATAAGTATTTTTTCTATGCTTTTTACCCCGCTCACCTGAGTCTTATTTTGGCTTTGCAGTGGTTTCTTTCCAGATAATAAACGATCAACCCGATCTCTGCACTCAGCCGATATTTTAAACCGAGAAATTCGCCTGATTTTGATTCCTGAGACGATTCCGCCTCCTGGTTATTCATTAGTGGACACTTCAGGTAGTACAACAACTGTAAAATTTCAGTCAGAAAATAATTGAGGCGGAATAGAGATTTGGAGAAATAAACAGATAAAGTTACTACTCAATTTAAAATTTGATTATCAAATAATTCGCGGCACATCCTTCCTACAACTCCAACATGGGTCCAAGGCTCGATACGGGTGGGTGGCTAACCCTTACCGCGGCAACCATCACTGATTGCCTCCCGACAGGCATTTTCACCCTGCAAGATACGCCGAGCTTTGCACGGCGCGATAACGTTGCTTTTCAGCGGTCGCGGTTTTTTGCGCTCCGCTGCAAAAGCCTTGTTCGACACCTATCATTATTCAGAGGTAAATATTTCTTGACCACGAGACGTAAATGAGATCCCTTGTGTCGATTGCGTACCGATCATTATTGATTCAACAATTGGTGGATTAACAAATTTATCGGATCGCCATTCAATTATAAAATTCGCGCCTGATCCACCACTCTTGTCTTTTTCTGGTATGACATAGCGTAAGGATTCTAATGAATTTAAAGCTATTGGCTTATCTATATGTTTTTTTAATAATTTACCCTGTGTCTCGTAATAGTCGACCAGGATAATTTTGATTTGATGTTTAGGATCAACATTTCTGATGCTCAATGTTACAGTCAACAGGAAAGGTCTCTCTCTATTGCCACTGTATATATGTGAATAGGCGGGCACATAAAGAATCTGCCCTTTCGATAACCCAATATTTTTCCCAGCAGCATATAATGAAAGGGGAAAAACTAAATAAATGCATAATAAAAAGAGTAAATATTTTGACGTAATTTTTTTTGACATTGCTACTCTCCAATTATTTTCGTCTGTCGAACATTGATATTCAATAGACGTCTTGTTAATATGCCCAATTGGAACAAAAAATGACCTATACATGGTGAAAGGTTTCACCTACCAACCTATAACATTGGTCAAAAAAAGGTATCAAACCTTGAATTGAGTTATAATATTATTAGCCAACTACAATCAAACAAAAATTAAATATGGGTTGACTATCCTATCTGGCGGGCATGTTTGTTTGAGGACCGAAGGCTTCGAACTTCGGAAGCCCTAGTAACACCATAAGGCTTTTTTCGATACCAAGAAGATCGATATCGAAAGAAAAACCGATGGATTTGGAACGAACAAAATGCAATAAAAGTAAAAAGGCCAAGTTCAAGGCGTCGCGAATCTCGTGTGATGAGGCGTACTCTTCGTATACCGTAATCACGACGGGATGAAGCGTAACGCGGTCCGCCACAGACGGATTACAAAGTCATCAAGATTGAATCGTCACCGGCTTTTTTACAACCGTCAAAATCATTTTAAACCGCTTGACAGCAGTCACGGCATGGGGAACATTGGCCGGCATCACCACGACCTGTCCGGTACCAACGGTCATCTCTTTTCCGTCAATATTGACCAGCGCCTCCCCGTCGAGCACTTGCACCATTGCGTCTCCAGGGGCAGTGTGGGTACTCACACCTTCTCCCGCATCAAACGCGAAAAGGGTCAGGCTGAGCGTGGGATTCTGGGCAAAGGTCCGGCTAACAACCCGGCCTTCTCCGTATTCTACCATCTCTGCCAGATTCTGCGGTTCTGAAAACGGAATGTTTTTGATAAATACTTGTTCGTCCATGTTTCCTCCTGATATTTTATCGTAACCGGCCTCTTTTAGCCATTTCCTGATTTCGTTTTTCGACGGGTTTCTACCCGTGCACACAACCCTACCATTGATTACCAGGGCGGGGGTTCCTTTGACCTTGTATTCTGCAATTCTTTCAGTATCCCGAACATGTTCTAAGTCGGCCGCAAAACCCATTGTCGCCAGTGTTTCCATAACGGTGTTTTCGAGACCATCGCAAATCGCACAACCCGCGCCCAAAACTTTGATTTCTAACCCCTCGCCACTTTCGTCTTCAACAGGATGGCCGAGAAATTTCCTGAATTCCCGAATAAAGGCCCACCCGTATTCTTCCCTGACATTTTCAGGAATATAATTTTTTTGCGACAACCGCTCCAAAAGTATCCTGGAAAGGGCAGCCTCTGCCTGATCACCAACCTGATCCCCCATAAGAAGATTCGCAGGGTCCCCGGCCATCTCTTCGAATGTGCTTTTAAGGCCCACAATGCCACAAATATGTTTACCGACCTTTATCTGGGTTATCTCTGATGGGGTCATACATCTTTACCTATAAAAAATTTTCTTAAAAGGTAAGACAACCCTGGTAAATAAGCAAATATTATAGTTAATTGACCCAAGGATTCAGGGGGCTGAGGGGTCCACGGGCTAAGGGCTTGATAAAACCAATCGTGGATGTTTTTCATCTTTTTCGGGACCGCCAACATCCCATAATGGGTGTACTTATGTAGGGGCAATCCCTTGTGGTTGCCCTGTTTCATAATCCGGTGAGGGTGGTGATTATAATCATTTAGTGATAAAATATAGCGATTTATAAGAAACCCTATGGAGCCTGTGTGCAAAAACCAGCTAAAATTCATATCGCCGGAATGACCACCGCAGACTTGGCGAAAGCATTGTCACACCGTTACAATAAGGGACTTTTCCATGCGGCAGCGGTCTACCGTCACTACTTTAAAAGCGGCCAAATCGACTGTGCGTCGCTACCCGAATTTGAAAAATCGGCTGCCCTGGCCCGACAAATGGATGTTGATCTGGACGGCAGGCTGCCCGAAATCGTGGAAACGCAGTCCGATGGGGACGTGATCAAGTTTACCGCCAAGCTGGCCGATGGGGGCATTATCGAATCGGTTTTGGTGCCCATGTTCAACCATACCACCATCTGCGTGTCGAGCCAGGTGGGGTGCCGCATGGGGTGCCGTTTTTGTGAAACCGGGCGGATGGGATTTTCCCGTAGTCTTGCAACCCACGAGATTATGGGCCAGGTGCTGCTCGCCAAATGGCACTTTGACGCCCCGGTGCGCAATGTGGTCTTTATGGGCATGGGCGAACCCATGGATAATTATGACGCGGTGATTCAGGCGATCCATGTTCTGGCCGACCAGCGGGGGGCTGATATCAGCCCGAAGCGGGTAACCCTCTCGACGGTGGGGCTTGTAGCACCATTAAAACGATATCTGGAAAATCCCATCGAAGGGCTCAAGCTTTCCATCTCTTTAAATGCCGTGGATGATCCGCTTCGAAGCCGTCTGATGCCGATCAACTTGCACCACCGGTTGGATGAGCTGCGGCATTTACTCAAAACCGTGCCTCACAAAGCCAAAGAGGGGCTCATGTTCGGCTATGTGCTCTTTGACGGTGTCAACGATTCCAAAAATCACGCCCTCTCTCTGGCCCGCTTTACCCGACAATTTCCCAATGTGCGGGTCAACTTGATTCCCTATAACCCCATCAACAACGCCTCATTTACGGCAGCATCACCGGGGAAGGTAGAACAGTTTCGACAATGGCTCGTCGGGGAACGGGTCTTTGTACGTAAGCGGGCCTCCAAAGGAGCCGGTATTATGGCCGCTTGTGGTCAGCTGGGCGCCCGTCATCACAAAAAAGAGAAACTGGCTCGATCCGAAACTTAAGGTGTGTCAAACACCACCCCGTGTGTTTGCGCTCGCAGCCGTGGGTCATCAGAAGTTACCAGCACCGGTTTCCCACTCAGGATTTCACGGCAGCGCGCCAGGGTTTCCTGCTCTAAACGTTCCATGGCCTCATGGGTGTAAAACGTCAGGTGCGGTAACAGAATGACGTTGGGATGCTCGAACAACGCGCTCACAGGGTGCCCGTTGTGGGTGAGCGGCTCCTGACTGTAAACATCCAGTCCGGCCCCGGCGATCCGGTTTTCGGTCAGCGCCTGGAGCAAGGCCGCCTCATCGACAACGGCACCGCGCGCCACATTGATTAAAAAGGCCGAGGGCTTCATGGCTCGAATTTCAGCCTCTCCGATAAGATGCTTGGTCTGCTCATTGAGAACACAATGAATCGATACGAAATCACACCGGCTAAGCATGGCCTTGAGATCATCGACTTTCTCCACCCCAAGGGCGGCGGCTTCCCCGGTAGTGAGATCGGGGCTATAGGCCAGAACACGGGCACGAAACCCCGCCCCCGCCATGCGCGCCATACTCCGGCCGATGCGGCCAAGCCCGACAATACCGAGCGTTTTCCCAGCGATATCGACACCAAGCCAATTGGACGTGGGCTGCAACCAGCTTTTTGCATGCATCGCCCGGTCCATGGGGATGAGCTTTTTCGCCAGCGCGATCATCAAACAGAACGCACCCTCGGCCACGGTTTCTTCCGCATAAGACGGAACATTGACAACCGGGATACGCCGTTCGATCGCCGCCGGGATATCAATCGCATCAATACCTACACCATATTTGACGATGCCTTTCAACTTGCGGGCTTTTCTGATGACACGTGCGGTGATGGGGGTGTAACACATTAAAATCAAATCGGCATCACGGGCCACGTCGCTCAATTCATCCTCCGATACCCCGTCCGGCAACAACACCAGATCCACACCATCCCGATGTAGTTCAGCATCAATTACCGGGCACGCTATCTCACAATCCGTGCGTACAATCTTCGTCATGATATCCTTGAGTGTATTGATCGCAATGAGGTCGTTCTTGACTACGTAAAATTATTTACTTTACCAGGATACTATCGAGGAAAACGATTGATTATTCACATCCCCTGGTTCCGGTCAACCAGATAATACCTCATAATTTATCACCGCATCCACTGCAATATTTGTCACTTTCAACAACGGACTCACCACACTTGTGGCAACAGTTGGCATCCGATCGCTTTTGACTCTGTAACTCCGCCGATTTGGGGCTGTTGGTCGAAGAGCGGCGGGAAACAAACTCCCGGATCAAGGCGCCGAAAATGAGAAGCCCCCCAATAACCATAGCGACCAAAGCCCAGTTAATACCGGAACCATTGCTGGGGTTGGGGGGTGAAGCGGCCGGTTGGGTGTTGGTATTTGAGGGCGGCACCCTTTTTTTCGATAATTGAGCGCCGGTCATATTGTAATCCACCTTTAATGAAACAGGTTGCCAGGCCTCGACCGCTTGGGTGGGAAACGTATGGTATTCGAATCCATCATCACCCCGCATGATCGTTGCGATGGGGGGCTCTGCCGTAAAGGCGTCCGCCGATGACGGCTGCTGTACGCTTAACCGAAAAACCTTAACGCCGATCGGTGCCAACCAGGTATAGTCAAAAGAATGCTGTTTTTCATTAACCGCATACGGGAAATAATATTCCACCCTGAAGCGTAGATCCGGCGTGGTGAAGGTTAACATGCCCGGAGGATCGGTGCTGGACAAGATATCATCCTTCATGTGGCCATCTTTTGAATCGATGCGGGCAACCGCATTCAGCTGTGCGGTTTCAGGTAAAGGAAGGGTAACCGATGCAGGAAGTGTCGTATCTTCCGGAAGTTTGCCGGTCAATAAAACCAAAACGGATGGCCGGTCATAGTCCGGCCAGATATCAACATCAATCGTCTCAACGGTAGATACCTGGTTTTGCGCGAAGGCCACAGCCACTGGCATCATGATGAAAAAAAGTATGAATATGGATGCCTTATATTTCATTTACCTTTCCGTATTTTATATCAACCCAAATTCATTAACCTTAACACGAAAAAAGGGAATCGTGTTGATTCAATAACCATATATGGTTTGCCTGCATTTTTAATAAAATTACCATCCACTGGGGTCTCTGCAATGGCTGATCTTTATATTTTAGCATTGAACCCATCTCGATGGCTGTTTGAAGCACAATCAAGTCGCAGAAGATGTTGCGCAGGCGCAATTTTCCACCTACTTTTTGAAAACCTTTTCATCTCAATATCTCGGCACATAGCTTCGAAAAAAATCGCTCAACTTAGGTAATATTCGGTTTTGTTTTTATTGCTTTGCATGTTAATAAGAATAACGAAATGAATCCATGTTAGCGGAGTGCCCTAAATGGACTCACCATTGGCCCGGGTTATTTTGACCGTCATCGGCGGATATATCGTTATCCTGGTTTTCCTCACCGCTTATGACTGGTATAGAAAAGAATATCCAGGCCCACCTAACGAACCGCCGAATACAGAGCGCATCCAGCACCCTTTTTATCATGGACAGGCGGTCGAAGCGATACAGCAGTTTAACCGGCTCTCCCCACCCTAAAAGCATGCGATTAAAAAGAGTTTGGAAACGCATCTGGTTTCCATGGAGGGGTGGTTAATACAACTTGGCCAGTCAGATTACCAGGTCGTGTGCATGGGTGAGTTCCATGAAGAATCGACCCGACAATTTCTTTCCGATGAATTCTTTTCCAAATTCAATATCAATACCCTGATGCTGGAGGCTACCCCTAAAGCGTTAAAACGCATTTTTAAACGAAAAAACGCGAGTAGAGCGTATTTCCCTTTACTCAATGCCGATATCCTAAATGTTTTACATGCTTTTGAGACCAAAACCCCGGACATTAAGATTTACGGAATTGAAGAAACCGGCGAACAACAAGAAAAAATTCGCGGCAAATCAGGTTCACGCGAAAACGTCATTGCCGGTAATTTCTGGAACCATTTTGAACCGGGGATGCGGCACATCATTCTAATCGGGGCTTTCCATTGCACGAATGAACCCAATTGGTTTTTTGAAAACCTTCGTGGCCAAGCCCCTCCCCCACTAAAAGATCAGATGTTAAACGTCCAGGTGCTGGGAGAACATCAAGATGGCCCCCTTGAAGCGTTTATTTTCTTTTTGGACGAAATCGGAATCGAGAAAAATCACTTTGTCATTCCCGATACCAGTGTCCTGCACAATCAAATCTACGCTTTTTTCCACCGGCTAAACCGTCAAACCCTTGAAAAGTATAGCGCACTGATTGTTTTTCGCTCATAAAACTGACGTTCAATTAAAGAAAAACCGATTGTTTTGAAATGAATAATATCGTACGAAATCTACGACTTGCCTTCGGGTAAAAAATCATGTTAAGTTATTAACTTAACACATAAACGCTTGCAGATGTTTTCCTGCCGCACCATAGCCTTTGGCAAAGGCTGGCTCGCCTATACTAAACTAAGGACTATCTATTTAAAGAAATAGGATGCGATATGACCACACCTACAGAATATTTTGACACTCTCAACCTGGATTATCTGGCTGTACATCGAAAAAAAGAAGATCTTTTCTGGACGACCTACATGGGGACAAGTGATGATCAGGAGGGATTTGCGCGGGCTGAAACCCAGTGGACGGCGTTTATTTCCGATCCCAACCGACTGCCTGAAGTCCGCGGCCAGTTGAAAGCACTGAAATCGAAACCGGACTTCGCCCGAAAGTCTGAAATTGTGACCGGCCTGAAAGGTTGGCTGGCCTTTTTCGAAGCCAATGTGATTGAGTCTGAAGAGGCACAGAAACAAAAAGCAGCACTTATAAAACTTGAAGCGGATTTATTTGAGAAACGCAAAAAGTATCGCATGACGTATCTGGATGAAATGGGGAATAGGACTGAAGGATCTTTGACTGTTTTATCTGCCAGTATCCGTGCAAACGATCATGAACAGGTTCGCAAAAGCTCGCATCAGGCATTGCTGGACCTGGAGCAGTGGGTACTTGAAAACGGATTTATTGATCTGATTAAAAAACGCAACCGATTTGCCCGAACTCTGGGATATGAAAACTTCTTTGATTATTCGGTTGAGAAGACAGAACAGATGACAACCGATGCCCTGTTTGACATTCTCAACGATTTTGAGCAAAGAACCAGAGAGAAGAATTTAAACAGCATCGATTCCCTGGTTAAAGAGCATGGCGATCAGTCCGCAACCGGTTATAATTTTAATTTCACCTGGGGCGGTGATTCCCTGCGAGCGCTTGACCCATATGTGCCGTTTTCAAAGTCGCTGCGCCGGTGGGTGCAATCCTTTGGGCGAATGAGAATAGATTACCGGGGTGCGGAGCTGACCCTGGATTTATTAGATCGTAAGGGAAAGTATCAGAACGGATTTTGTCATGGTCCGGTGCCTTCTTTTTTCGATAACGGTGCGTGGGTCCCGGCAAAAGTAAACTTTACCAGCAATGCCAAACCAGACCAGGTGGGGAGCGGCTATAGCGGCATCAATACGCTCTTTCATGAAGGCGGACATGCCGCTCATTTTGCCAATATTACCATGAATGCGCCCTGCTTTTCCCAGGAATTTGCACCCAGTTCCATGGCCTTGGCCGAAACCCAATCCATGTTCTTTGATAGTCTGCTGGGCGATGCCGACTGGTTGAAATGCTATGCCAAAGACCGTCAGGGAAACCCGGTACCCGATGCCATCATAAAAGCACTGATTGAAAACAGGCAGCCCTTTATGGCCTATTCGGAGAGAAGTCTTCTCGTGGTCCCCCATTTTGAGCGGGCAATCTATTCACTTACCGAAAATCAACTAACGGCCGAACGGTTAACACGGCTGGCCAGGGAGATGGAAAATAAAATCCTCGGGCTTAAAGTCAGCCCCAGGCCGTTGCTTGCGATTCCCCATTTGCTTTCAAACGATTCCGCCTGCTCCTACCAGGGGTACTTACTGGCACACATGGCGGTGTATCAAACCCGGTCTTTTTTTATGAACCACTTTGGTTACCTAACCGATAATCCCGACATCGGGCCCTTGTTGGCCAAACATTACTGGAACCCTGGAAACAGCTTGAGTCACGATGCAACCATACGAAACCTTACCGGGGAAGGATTCAATGCAAAATATCTGGCCGACGCCTGTAATCTTTCGGCCAAAGAGGCTTGGGAAAAAGAGCAACTACAAATAGAGAAGATGAAAGTTAGAGAACGACCAGTAGTTAACCCGCTCAATGCAACCATTAAAATAGTGGATGGAGAGAAGGTCCTGGCCTCAAATGATTCGTCCAGTGAGGAGATGTGTAATCAGTTTGAAGACTATATTGATTGTTAACCCATCGCCATGCGGTCAACCTTTGGTTCACTGTTTTTCATAGGTCAGCAACATGACAATCTCAAAGCTCATTGAATGGGCCAACCACCACCCCATTCATGTCAGCACTTATATGATACTTATTCCGGTTTTGGCTTTAATTGCCACATTATCAATTGGCCGAATCAATCGCCGCTCGCCTTTGCGCTATATCTATTCGGTAATAATGTATGCCACCTGCGTTCCCGGTGTTCTGGCCATTGTTCTTTGTTGTTACACCGTCGGTTTGCAACGACTTGATATCCTGAAAGTCAACATCCTTGCCTATTTTCTTCCCATTGCTTCCATGGCTGTTACCATTAAAATCATTGGGAGAAAGACCCGAATGACAGATATCCCCGGTTTCAAACGGTTGTCAGGGTTTATGCTGATGATTGGTGCTACTTTTGTCATCGTTTTTATTTTGCAACGGTTGTTCATTGGCGTCATTTTCTTTGGCACACTCCAATCTTTGTTTCTGTTGTTTATTGTACTGTATGTGAGTATCAAGATTGCTTGGGACAGGCTGGCAGGGTAATGTTATGTATTTTAACAGGAGATGATCATGTTTAGTGCGGAATTTTTGGTTACCTCACTGGTCGTTGTATTGATACCCGGGACGGGCGTTATTTATACGGTATCGACAGGTCTTTTTCTGGGCAAACGCGCCAGTATTGCGGCTGCAATCGGTTGCACCGCTGGAATTATCCCCCATGTAACGGCAAGTATCCTGGGACTATCGGCCATTTTTCATATGAGCGCCCTTGCTTTCCAAGGTATCAAGTTTGCCGGTGCGGCCTATTTGCTCTATCTGGCCTGGGCGATGTGGCATGACAAAGGCGGCTTAAAATTTAATTCAGTTGACCCCCAAAAGGGATTGGGACAAATCGTTAAAAGAGGTTTTTTAATCAATATTCTTAATCCCAAATTATCGATTTTTTTCCTGGCTTTTCTGCCACTATTTGTCACACCAAATGCTTCATCCCCTATGTTTCAAATGGTTATTCTCAGCATTGCGTTCATGGCCCTCACGTTGGTCATTTTTATTCTCTATGGGATGTTGGCCAATGGGGTAAGACAATACGCCGTAACCTCTCCACGGTTGATTCTCTGGTTGCAACGATCCTTTGCCGCCACCTTCGCTGCTTTGGGTATCAAATTAGCCATGACGGAGCAGTAGCGTTGTCTGTGCAGATCGGCACAACGCATCATCCTTATATCATTTGATGGGCAAAGCGAGAAATTATTGCTCCAGCAGATAATGAAAACATCCCTGTTATCACTTCCATATTGCATTTTGAGCAAAGAGAATTCGATACCGACATAATTTCGAGTTCCTTGGGTAGTTCCGCAGAACCCAACCGCCTCCCACAATGACTATTTCGATCTTAAATCCGAAATAGTCTTGACTTTTTCGGATTATATAGCATTTTAGTCAACATGCGCAGAACCCTTGAAAAATATATCAAAGTCGATTTTCCAGAAAAAATCGTGATGCTTACAGGACCGCGTCAGAGCGGTAAAACCACGCTGTCAAAAATGCTTTCGGACAGTTACGACTATTATAATTTTGATAATGCCGAACACCGCCTTGACTTGCTTGAAAAAAGCTGGGATCGATCGAAACCACTGGTTATTTTTGATGAATTACACAAAATGAAACAGTGGAAATCATGGTTAAAGGGCATATATGATACCGAAAAAAGGCCGCCTTCGATGCTGGTAACGGGCAGTGCCAAACTGGACACCTATAAAAAAATGGGGGACTCTCTGGCTGGCCGCTTTTTTCAGTATCGGCTTCACCCCCTGGATTTAAAAGAGATACGTACTGCACTGCAAACGGAAGATCTGGATACTGCGTTGAAGACACTGATGGCGGTGAGTGGGTTCCCCGAGCCGTACCTAAAGGGCGATAATCGTTTTTACAATCGCTGGAAACGATCTCACCTGGACATTATATTGCGGCAAGACCTGCTTGACTTGGAAAGCGTTCGCCACATCAGCACTATAGAAACACTGATTCAGCTGTTGCGAAAGCGGGTTGGCGCTCCTGTTTCTTACAAATCACTATCTGAGGACCTGCAATGTTCGGATAAAACAATTAAACGCTGGCTTACCATCTTGGAGAATATGTATGTGATTTTTCGGGTAACGCCCTATCATAAAAATATCGCCCGATCACTGGTCAAAGCGCCAAAAATATATTTTTACGACACCGGTCAGGTCATCGGCGATGATGGGATTAAACTTGAAAATCTTACGGCCTGCGCCTTGTTAAAGGAAGCCCACTACCGGCAGGATTGTTATGGAGAGTCAGTGGGACTCCATTTCGTGAGAACCAAAGATGGCAAAAAGATTGATTTTTTAATCGTTAAAAATGAAACCCCCTGTATGCTATTGGAGGTGAAATGGAGCGATGGTCATCCAAGCAAACACTTTACCCACTTTAACAACTACCTGACGAATATCAAAAAGATACAAATCGTTAAAAATCTACAAAAGGAAAAGACATTTCCCAATGGTATTGAGGTCCGGGCAGCGGCCAATTGGCTGGCACAGGTTTCATTTGGCCGATGAGTAATGATCTTAAGGTACTAACATGTTAGTTTCCATCCCTGAATTGCCGATGTGCCAGACTCTCTATCCGGCCGGCCGGCGTGATTTCAATATAATCCAGTTTGCGTTGTAGTTCGCGAATGGTGGCGGCGCCACCATAGGTTAGCCCCGATCGCAAGCCGCCAATGATATCGGCAACAATGGCATCCTCGGTTTCAAGATAGGGAATTTCGGTTGCCACACCTTCGGCGGTTTTCCAATCGGCCATTTCGCCATGGAATTCTTCCTGCGCCTCGCTGCTGGCCATGCCTCTGTAAATTTTTATTTTTTTAATGTTACCCTGTTCATCTTTTCGTTCCAGCACCGGGCCCGGCGTGGGGCGTGTTCCGGAAAACATGCCGCCCAGCATGACAAAATCCGCACCAAACGCTAAGGCTTTAACGATATCACCCGGTGTACGGATCCCGCCATCGGCTACGATGGAGCGATCCACTCGTGCGCACGATTTGATGGCTGTCAGGTTAGGCACGCCAAAACCAGTCTTTATGCGGGTGGTACACACCGATCCGCCGCCAATACCAACTTTAATGATGTCCGCACCGCACGACGCCAGATAATCGGCTCCAGCGTAGGTTGCCACATTACCCACCATGATGCAGGACTCCTTTCCCAGTAAAGCGCGAATCTTTTTCATGGTTTTACCCACATAGCGGGCATGGGCGTGGGCCACATCCATACAGAACAAATCCGCACCGGCATCTTTTAAGGCCTCGGCCCTTTCGAAATCTTCGGCCGCGCACCCGATGGAGACAAACGCGGGGAATCGACATGCTTTAAAGACCTCAATATTTCTTTCGATGGTCATAAAACGATGCAGAACACCCATCCCCCCTTTTTCACCAATAAAATTGGCCATCTTGTCCTCGGTAACCGTATCCATATTGGATGTCATCAACGGTAAACCCAAAACGAGTTTTCCAGCTTTACTGGTTATCGAAATATCCACAACCCTGCGGGACTCCCAATGGTTGTATGAGGGGACTAAAAGGACATCGTCAAAGGTTAACGCTTGCATGGAAATTCTCCTCTAAAGCATTTAGATACGGCAAAATAAAACAGGATTTCGGAAACACTATTCGATTTTTTACTTCGAAAACCCCCTGGTCTGGGCTTTCATGACGATATCGCCATAGTACCCGATGGCAGCCTCCCCGGTATCATTGCTGTCGGTCATAATGGCAATAGCTGAAATCATCGGTGGTTTTTCCCCAAAAGCAGCCATGTAGTCAGCAACGATGTCGCGCTTTACGGTGATCCATTGGTTTGTTTTCGCTTCTCCGCTTTGTACCACGATCATCATGGATTGCCCTGTATACGGGCTCGGCACCACGGTGCCCTCCAGGGCTTTGCTGGCCCAGATATAGTTGATTGCAGCGACAGGCGGTTTTTTTCCAAAAATAATCTCAAGCGCTCGATACTTGGTCCTTTCCAATGTGCCGGCTTCTTTCGGGTCGAATTCAAAGGCAATATAGATCCGGGCTGGATAATCATCGCCTTCTTTTCGGGTAACATCTCCCTTTTCGTAAGTATTGGAAATCTTCCAGCGCCACTCAATGGTCGAATATTTTTTAGGGTCGATTTGAACATGCCGAATCAATCCTGATGAACTGGCCTTGCTATCCGCTCTTACGACGGTCTGGCCGGAATCCTTGACCAGAGTATATTTTGTATGTTGTTCGATTCTTTTAAATAACAGCGGTTCCCAACCATCGGGGAGGCCGTCACCCGGTCGGGTGTTGGAAAAATGTCCGACCCGCAATTCTTCCTGGGCAGCCGATAGAGAATATGAAAAAATGATCAAGCCAAAAATTAGCAGAAAACCGTAAATGAAATGTGTTAATTCGAAAGCGACCGTTTTGAATAGGGTATCCTGCTTAACCTTCATGGCCATGCAAACCTATTAGACTTAAATCATTGGACGGGATGGACTTAAATCTTGGATTGCCCTAAGTCCACTTCTACCAGGATTCCAGGTTTTGTTATCGTCTCCAGGCAATACAATAAATAACGCAATACATTTAATTGTTGATCTACCTGATAGGGATAACCGATGGGATGGCCCATGGGAAATCCCGGGAATAACGCCCTGGGCGGTCGAACCTTTCGGGTTACCTCGCGGGATAAAGAGATGGATATGGTGCTGATCTTCTCTTGCTCGATGACACGTTGAATCAACCCAACGGATTGATTACACAAACCTCATCCCGGCGTCAGAATGACGATGTCGACATCGTCCTTTTTGAGCGCGGCGGCCACCTTCGGTGCGCTCTTTTCCACCAGTGTATCGATATGATGCCCTTTAATGTGTCCCATGAAGGAGAAATGCCGATGATTGACCGATTTTATCTCACCGGCTTGCTTCAAATCGGCCACACGATGGATCGGGAAAATAATATTGATATCTTCCTCGGCATCTCTACCGTCATAATAATTATGCGTAATGGTTAAGTCCGATAAAGAAGCACTGTTGGGGATTTCCCGAAAACCGGGATCGCCATCCGGGTCATGCATATCAAATGGTTCCTGGGATTCAAGACGCACCCCTCCGGTGGTAACGAGCGCCAGACGGCACTGATTGATCTTGGTCACGAGTGGCGACCAGGGCGTATCCGAGAAGGTAATTATCGGCGCACTTTTAGCCCATTGGTCGAGCAAAACCGGGTACTTTGTTAACAGCCTGGCTGCAGCTCTATTTTTCAACTGTCGCAAATCGACGCTCATTGTTTAACACCTCACATGACCATTACCCACCAACGCTACAATACCTTGGGGTGACGACTAAATCAAATACGGTTATGGTTTCGACACATCATGGATGGCCTGGATCAGGGCCGTGGCCGAAAACATTCCGGTAAATCTCCATTTTACATTTCCATCCGGCGCTATGAGCAGTGCAAAAGGAAGTGCTGTGCCTCCATATTCTTCCAAAAGGGCCTTATGGCTGGCGTTATAATCCGTCATTTATTGTCCGGTTCAGTTACTATTTCCACCTCACTAAGCTGCGCCTTAAATAAGGTCGGATCCGTGGCCGGTAACTTACAAACGCCTTTTAAGCACACATAGGCTGTGGCTTTTCCCATGAGCACCGATTTTTTACCGGCCACCGGTATCAAGGCTGCATGCGATTCGACTTCTTCGCCTTCCTCGGCCACCGTTAAGATACGATTCGGCAAAAAAAGGCGCCTGAATTCTGCAAGGTACAACTCGGCTTCTTCAGCCTTGCCCGAAGGGGACACAATGACAATCTCCTTGGCCTGGTCGGATTGAAAATCAAGTGCAATCAGCATTTGAGACAAGCCCATCGGTTGTGATGACGAGCCGCCCAAAAAGGCGGTCAGCATCTTTTCCGCCCGTACCCGATAATCATCTTTCGTTGTATATTCACCTAACTTCAACAGATTCAACAAAGCAACGGAATTGCCCGAAGGTTCGGCGCCGTCATAGTTGGGTTTTTCCCGGGCAATGAGCCCTTTCTGCCCCTTTGCAGTCATAAAAAAACCACCGTTTTCCCGATCCTCATAGTGAACCTGGAGAATCTGATCCAGCGCTATGGCCTGCTTCAGCCACTCGATATCCTGGGTCGCTTCATACAGATCGATAAGCGCTGCGATAAAAAAAGCGAAGTCGTCCAGATAAGCCGCATGACGGGCTTGGCCGTCTTTGTAACTGCGGTATAATTTTCCTTTTAGATACAGGTTTTTCAGAATAAATTTTGCTGCCTGCACCCCTTGCTGCGTATATTGGGCATCGCCTAAAATGAGGCCGGCCTTAGCGTAGGCCGAAATCATCAGTCCGTTCCAGGCCGTCAGGATTTTTTCGTCCCTTAACGGCAGGGGGCGTTGATTCCGCTTTTGGTAAAGGATTTCCCGAGCCTCGGCAATGGTTGTCAGCAGCGTCTCTTTTGAGATATCAAGGGCCTTGACGATATCGGCTACGGGTTTAGGTGTATGAAGAATATGACGCCCTTCGAAATTGGGCGTTTTCCCTACGGCATAAAAAGCCTTCACGATCTTCGCCCGGTCGTTTCCCAGAACCGACGCCAGTTCCTCCGGGGTCCAGGTAAAATAATAGCCCTCTTCCCGGTGGCCCTCGAGATTTAAACTGTCGGCGTCCGTGGCAGAGTAAAATGCCCCCAAAGGAGAAGTCATATCCCGTTTCACATAGTGGAGTACTTCTTCGACAATCCGTTTAAAATCATCCTCGCCTGTCACCTGATAGCCTTCCAGATAATCCATCACCAAAAGAGCGTTATCGTAAAGCATCTTTTCGAAATGGGGGACCAGCCATATGTTATCGGTGGCATAGCGGTGAAACCCGCCGCCCACATGGTCGTAGATCCCACCGGCTGCCATTTTTTCCAGCGTCAGCCGAGCGATGTGTAAAATCTTTTCATTCCCGGTACGACGATGGTAGCGCAATAGAAGCCGCACCGGTAAATTGCTGGGAAATTTTGGTTTACCGCTCATGCCGCCATTTTGGGAATCATGATACGCTTGGTAATTCTCCATGACTTTATGCAACAGTTCCGTACCCGGTAAATGGTCCCCGGCGACCGGCCGAAGTTGCTTTTGAATGGCATGGGTCAACGCTTCACCCGCTTCCTGAATTTTGTTTTGTTCAGCGTGATACATAGCGGATATTTTTTTCAATAGTGTGAGAAACCCGACGGGTGCTCCGCGATCCCCGTCCCGTGCCGGAAAATAGGTTCCCCCGTAAAACGGTCGGCGATCAGGCGTCAACCAAACGGTCATGGGCCAACCGCCGCTCCCGGCAATAGCTTGCACCCCCGCCATATAGATGGCGTCGACATCCGGGCGTTCTTCTCGGTCGACCTTAATGGGAATATAATTTTCATTCATAAATTGCGCGACTTCTTCATCCTCGAAGGACTCTTCTTCCATGACATGACACCAATGGCAGGTGGAATATCCAACAGAGAGCAACACAGGTCGGCCTAAATTTTTAGCTGTTTCAAACGCTTCATCGCCCCAGGCAAACCAGTCTACCGGATTATGGGCATGCTGTAAGAGATAGGGTGACCCTTCAAGAATTAGCCGGTTGGTATATTTGGGTCGACCGTCATCTAACAGGTGCTTGGTGCGAGGTTTGTAGTTCGCACCCTTAGCAGTCAAGGCTTCCGCCAGTTTTTGTTTCAACTCGGGTGGATATGGCATAACGGGCTCCTTTGCAGCAACGTCGTCGGCTAGATATAATAGTATCAACAGGGAAAACATGATAAGTAATGGTAACTGTCTCTGGACAGCATTCATTTCAAACCTACCTTTTCCGGGTCTTTCAGGCTGTGCAGATATTCTCATTGGTGGCCTGTTTATAGAAACACTAAGATGGTGTCGATTTGAGTACATTTCAAGAATCAGACGCTCAGGAGGCTATAACAAGGGCCGGAAACGGCCTGGTACTCAATTGGGACCGAAAAGGTGACCATCGCCGGGTATAACCAGCGAAATTGACAATGCTAATCGGCCACTTAACTTAGTATATAGTAAGGTATTATATGCTGTAACTGCCTGATAAAAGGAGAGGGATGATGCAAGTGAAGAGAAAATATATTCTGGGCCTGATTATCACTTTGACCCTTTTTATCTCAGGGCCGCCTTATGTCTCGGCGGGCGAGGGTTTAAAAATAACCATAGAGACGTTAAATGATAAACTGGAAAATCCTGACGTGGTCGTCATCGACGTGCGAGACATAAAGGACTGGGAAATAAGCCCATTAAAAATTAAAGGGGCCGTCCGGGAAGATCCGACCAAGGTTAAGACCTGGGCTTCAAAGTTTTCAAAAGAGAACACATTGGTCACCTATTGCGCCTGACCGCACGAAGCAACCAGTGCCCGTGTGGCCAGGCTACTCAGCGATTTAGGGTATCAAAAGGTTTTTGCACTACAAGGTGGATGGAAAGCGTGGTCCAAAGCCAAATTTCCAGTGGAAGAAAAATAACGCGGACATGCCCACTGAACCAGAATCAACATATACGGCTACTTCTAAAACCCAAGCTGGGAAAGTGGGTTGCGCTTCAAGTAGAGATACTATCTTATGACAACCATCGATTTTGATTTTCGACGCCTCGAAATTTTCTGTAAAGTCGTTGAACTGGGAAGTTTTTCCAAGGCGGCCGAAGCCATTTATTTGACACAGCCCACGGTCAGCGATCGGGTCGCCTCGTTGGAGGAGATGGTGGGTGCGAAGTTATTGGATCGCATGGGCCGCCGGATTAAACCGACCCGTGCAGGTGAGTTGCTCTACAAACGTGCCGTTGTCTTATTGGATATGAAACGAACCACGGCATTGGAAATGGAAGCGTTTCTCGGATTGAAGCGCGGCCAGTTGAATATGGGGGGGAGCACCATACCAGGCGAGTATATTCTCCCAAAAGCCATCGGGGCTTTCAGCCAAAAGTATCCACTAGTGACAACGGTTTTGTCTATTGCGGATACAGGGGAGATTGAAAAACGGGTATTAGACGCTGAACTCGAACTGGGTATTATCGGGTCCCGAAGCACCAACAAGAATTGCGACCAAACAGAAATTTGGCAAGATGAACTCGTCGTAGCGCTACCAAACCGTCATCAATGGGCGCAAAGAAAAATCATTTCCCCGGAAGAACTGGCGGAAGAGCCCTTTATCCTTCGCGAGTCCGGATCGGGGACCTTAAGTATCATTGAAAAATACCTTAAAGGCTCATCAATAAAATCACTTGAAACACTGAAAGTCATTGCACGCTTTGGGTCGTCAACGGCTGTCAAGGAGGGGGTTAAATCCGGTCTGGGAATATCTATCCTGTCATCAAAAGCGGTTGAAACTGAAATAAAAGCGGGAATGATTAAGATCCTTCGCGTCAAGGGGCTCACCATGCGCCGCTACTTTTTTTTAATCAGGGATAAAAGAAGAGCCGTTTCTCCTCTCGCTCAAGCGATGTTTGATTTTCTCCTACAGTACAAATACGAAAAACCCGCATGACAAGCCCGCAAGGGCTCAGCGTTCGCCTGAAACTCAGGCATCAATTGACCCCCCTCAGGTAAACCCCGCTCCGGCCGTACAAGTGTAACAATGGTCCGCGGTGGCGATGGGCGCACCGGGGCTGAACGGGCCGACCATGTCGGAAATGTGTATTTTTCGGCCGCCCATGTAAATCCCTGCCGCCAGGTTAAAATCACAATCAAACAGATAGCCGTCCCAGGATACGGAGACAAGGGTTCGGCACATCACATTGGCTACGGCACAGGGGTTAAATCCTGCGGCGAGTTTTTCCAGATACATGTCCAAATTATTCGACTTTACCAACCATTGGCGAAATCTTCCCAAAGGCACGTTGGCAAAACCAAACAGGTTATTAAAAATGATGCCCCATTTATCTTTCAAAACCTTGCGAAACCGCTTTTCGGTTTGCCCCTGGGAAGGCGGAAGGAAGGCCCCGGTTGGGTTGGACACAAGATTCAGCTCAAGACCAGATCCCCCACGGCCGTATCCCAGAGCGTTCAGTTTTTGTAAGGCACTGATACTGATATCAAAAATACCATCCCCGCGCTGAGAATTGGTCTGGTGTGCGTTTATCGCCGGAAAGGACGCCACAATCACGACCTTTTGATCGGCCAGCAATGCCATGAGTGGCGCATGCTCGCCATCATTTAAAACCGAAAGATTGGATCGGAACACCAAAGAGGGTGCGAGTGGTCGCATTCTTTTGATGATATCCGTAATATGCCGGTTCATCTCAGGTGCGCCACCGGTAATATCGATGGTTTCAAAATGCGCTTTGGATGCATATCCGACCACCGCTTCGATCGTATCGGGTCCCATCGTTTCCGACCGACTCGGGCCCGCGCTTAAATGACAATGTCGACACGCCTGGTTGCAAAGCAAGCCGACATTGATTTGCAGTGTCGCTGTCTTTTCTCTTTGCAGCTTAAGGTCATGCCTGGCCAAAGACAGGCTAAACGGGGGCACTTTGGAAAACGCGCCGGTGTCCAGAGGCGCCCCTTGCTTGGATAGTGAAATGTTCGCCATAATTCTTCTCTGATGGTTTACATGGATATCTTTTCGGAAATATTGCGCATCTGTATCCCGTGAACAAGAGATGCGCCACCTCGAATGGCGGTCGCCACATGAATGGCTTCCGTCATTTCCCCCGGATTGGAGCCTTTTTCCAAACAAGCCTGAGTATACGCATCAATACAATAGGGACATTGGATGGCATGGGCCACGGCAAGGGCAATCAGCGATTTCTCCCTTTCGGTTAATTCACCTTCGGCAAATACTGTGGCATAATAATCAAAGAATTTTTTGGCCATCTCCGGCGCTTCTTTACCAATGTCTTCGAACTTGAGCAGATCTCCAGGATTGTAGTAGGTTTCCATTAATAAAGGTCCTTTCCATTTTCGTTTATGATAATACCGGTTGGCCGTTAGCCCGTTAGTCCTCTTGAAGCGGCCAATGGGTTAGCCGGCAAGATGATTGATAGGTTTTGTACGATATTAAAAAATAAAGGTTTTCATTACATGGTACAATCGTCCGGTCCACAGGCCCTGCCTTTCAGATGAAAGAAAAATTTGAGTCCTTTTTTGATTTTTTCGGAAAATATTTTAGGTGAAAAATAGGCTCCGGCTACCTTCTTATTGATTTCGCCGATGGTCGGATAGGGGTGAATCGCAGCCGCAAGGGTGGAAAGCTTCACTTTACCGTTTAAAACGGCCACCCATTCCCCCAGTAAATCACCCGCACCGGCTCCCAGAATCTGAACGCCAATCGGTTTTTCCCGGTCGTTTAAAATCATTTTAATGCGCCCGGCCTCCTCACCCTCCGCCAGGCTGCGATCATTGTCCTTGAATCTTTCCGTCCACACCTGGTAGTTGATCCCGGCTGCCTTGGCCGCCTTTTCGTTCATGCCGATACTCCCCAGGGGTGGATCGGTGAATGTGCACCAGGGAAGATAGGTGTAGTCCACCTTGCGGGGCAGTCGAAATATCGCATTACTAATAACAATCCCCCCCTCATAACCGGCGGCATGCGTAAACTGGTAACCGCCGCCAACATCCCCGGCAGCGTAAATGTGCTTTTGAGTCGTCCTCAATCTTTCGTCGACGCTTATCCCCGTGCGGCCAACCTCAACACCGATGTCGGTAAGGTTTAACCCATCCGTATTCGGACGCCGGCCCATGGCCACCAAAATAGTATCCGCTTTAAGGCTGACTGTTTGTCCGCCTTTTTCCTTAACCAATACCTCTTTTTCACCATTGCCAAGGTCTTTGATCTTTTCAATGCTGACTTCCAAATGGAAATCGACCCCTTCGGATTGAAGGGAAGCCTGAACCTCATCTGCTAGATCTTTGTCTTCCTTGCCCAGAATCTGATCGGAACGATCCACGATCCGGACATGAGCGCCCAGACGGTTAAAGGCCTGGCCCATCTCACACCCGATGGGGCCGGCACCCAAAACGATCATGGATTTGGGCAGACGATCCAATGAAAAAATTTCCTTGTTGGTGAGAAAATCGACCTGGTCAAGCCCTTCAATGGGCGGTGCCACCGGAGATGAGCCGGTGGCGATCACCCATTTTTTGGCTGAAATCGTTTCGCCATTCAACCGAATGGCATGAGGGTCGACAAAAGCGGGATTTCCAAACAGAACCCGTGCACCAAGTTGACAAAACCTCTCTTCGGAATCATGTTTTTGAATAACATCGATCACGGCCTGAATTCGTTGAGCCACATTTTTAAAATCCACGGGTGGAAGATCCACCGGGGGAAGGCCGTACTTTTCAGTGTTTTTCAGCAAGTGATACACATGGGCGCTTTTAATCAACGTTTTGCTCGGCACACACCCGAAATGCAAGCAATCGCCCCCCAAGGCGGATTCTTTTTCCACCAGCACTGTTTTTGCCCCCAGTTGGGACGCCCCCGAGGTAATGGTCAAGCCGGCCGCACCGCCGCCGATAACGCCAATATCATAATCATAATCAGCCATTGGATGGGATTCCTTATCTCAATTCTTATTCTTCAAATATTCGGGTTTTTCTTGACTCATGTTTGGGGGCTTTGTCGTCCAGAGGCCGGACACCTTACACAAAAGTGTCAATAAAGTACGCATGGGATGCATTCACCGTTTCGATCGACAAGATAAGTGAGGGTCATCGCCCGGCGAGCTGCCGATTCAGTCTTTCGATGATTCGCGTTCGCGCTGCCTCGGGCAGATGAATCTCAGAAGCAATTTCCTGGGAAAGATTCATATTTAGATGGATCACTTTGCGCAGGAATAACAATTGTTTTCTGTAGCGGTAGCAGTACCGACACATCAAAACATGCATTCGAATACCAATTCGCTGATATAGCGGTAGTTTCCGATCCATTGAAGCCGATACCATTCGTGATATTTCACGGCAATCCATCATCCAATGACGCATAGGTCAAACCTGCATTTTATCATGGTTGTTTTTTTTGTCGCCGAACCAGTTCTTCTCGACACAACGGCGAAGAACCATTCGCGCGCGGTGGAGTATCACCCAGCAATTCGTCGCGGTAATATCGTAAAGCTTACAAATCTCGTCGGTACTCAGGCCGTCCATCTCCCGCCGGGTAAACACCTCGCTCTGACGGTTGGGTAAATGTGAAAGACAATAATACAATACGGCCAGGAACTCTTTTTGTTTATATAGCTCGTGGGGATCATCCGCCCAATGTGCCGGTTTCTCCCGCCACTTGCCGGCTTTGGTGAAGTAGGTGTCAGCCTTTGATTCGGAGGAATCGATTGGAAAAGCATTCTTTTCCTTGGAACGTTTACGGTAAAAATCCATTATCTTATGTTTCAAGATTCCCGTAAACCAGGTTTTCTCGGAGGATTGCTGCTTGTAATTTTTCCGCGCGTCCAGGGCCGCCAAAAATGTTTCCTGAACCGCTTCTTCCGCCACCGCAGGATCACGCACCCGCGAAAGCGCAAAAGCGTAAAGATAGTCTCCATAACGGTCCATCCAGGTTACCGGATCAGACGCTTGGTGATTGGCGGTACCCGAATTCAAGTTTTTCCTCTCATGGTTTTGGGCAGGAATGATGGGAGCGTTAAAAATACTCCGGCGGATGAATCCGCGTCGTTACGTCGTTGATCGCTCAATTTAGGTAATAGTAGCCGAATCGACGCACATTTTCAATGCCTTGCTGAATCTACCGCCACCGTTTCCCAACGGCCGATATCGGCGGGTTGGTCTACATCCCCAAGTTCGTCCAACAAGGAATAACGCAAACCCAATGTGTCAGCAAGTTGAAGGGTTTTGGCGAGGACGGCGGAAGTACTCCACGTGACGCCTTTAAACAGGCCCGGGACCGCTTTTTCCATAGATTTTGCTTGAAGCCCGATTAGATAATAGCCGCCATCCTTGGCAGGCCCGATCATAATGTCATTGTGTCGCAACCCATCAAAGGCCCGGTTTAAAATGTCTGCGGTCATTCCCGGAATGTCCGCGCCGATCAGGACCACCGCCTCAAATCCATCAACGGAAGCCTGGCGTAGCGCTTGTGCCATTCGTCGACCGATATCGCCGGTGGCCTGACGGGTATAGGAAAATTCGGATCCCAGCCATTGCGCCATCCGTTGCGCATCCCCACCCTCGTAGCAGATCGACACATGGATAGACCGCTTGGCGGCCAATAAACGAACCTGGTCGAGAATATGAACCGTCATTTGGCGCTGCAGTTCGGCTGCGCCCGTTTCGCCGAGCATTTTAATCAAACGGGTCTTGGTCGTCCCCGGTTGAGGATACCGGGTAAATAGGCACAGCCGTTCCTTTATGTTAGTGGTTTCAACCAACACGAAAGCCTTTATTACTCCTTTATCACTAGGGGTGAATCATCAAGCGGTCACCGGGATGAATGGGTTTACGGTAATCCAGGCGGTTCCAAATTAAAAGTGCGGGTAGAGGCACCCCGAATTGGTTGGCAATACTGGTCAGGGAATCCCCTTTGCGAACAATGTAAACACGCTTTTTGTTTGCCGCCGCTGATTTACGCTTCTCTTTTTCCAAACGCTTCTTATAACCTTTACTCGCTCCCGGCGGAATCGACAAGGTATGGACACCCGGCGCCAGATAGTGACCCCGTATCTGCGGATTGAGCTCTTTGATGGCTTTAAAGGAAGTGCGCGCCGACCGGGCCAAAACCTGGACCGGTACCTCATCGGTAAGACGAATCGTAACGCTTTCGGACGCCAATGGCTCATAAAGGTCATCCTTTTGTAAAAAAAAACCATACGACCGGGGTGATCGCAGGATCTCCTTGGCCGCCAGGATACGAAGAATATACCGCTGGGTTTCACGGGGCAGATACAGTGCATAGTAATCTTCGATCTGCTGAATGAGAATCTCCGCCTGCAAACCCTGCTCGCCCATATTATAGGCGGCGGCTGAAAGGGTCCACCGGCCGAAAAGGCCATAAAGGTCTTTATAATAGGCAATGGCGGCCTGCGTGGCGGTAGATAAATTCCGCCGCTCATCAATATGCTTATCAATCCGAAGCCCATATTTTAATCCGGTCGATTTTATAAACTGCCAATAACCCACGGCGCTCTGGGAAGAACGAACATGGGGCTGCAAGGCGCTCTCCACCACGGCCACATATTTAAGATCATCGGGTAACCCGGCTGATTTCAGCATTTTTTCTATGACGGGGAAATGGCGGGCAGTACGCTTGATCCAGAGGATCACCTGGGGCCGATTCCATAAAATGAGCAAAAGCTCCTTTTCAAACCGTTCCCTGACTTGGGGATCGTCCAGGGGGACCGATTCGCCGCAAAAGGTCAGCGAATTGATGCTCCGGGCCGCTGTAAGAAGCGAAGGGATTTGGGCCGGGGAAAGCGCGGCATCATCCTGGGCGAGCGACAGGGCCGGCAAACACATCATCCCCAAAAAGAGGATACGGCTCAGCCAAACCACCCCGCTTCGATGACCGCGCCGGCCGATACAGACCCGCTTTTTAAATGGTATTACATGCATTGAACCGGAGCCCCAGTTTTAGGTATGAATCAGGTTTAGGTATGAATCGTTTACGTGTGAATAGCATTTGACTCTGATAGCATAATGCGGGCATCGGCCACCACACATCCGCTGGACGTACACATCACCGGGTTTAAATCGATAGAGGTGATCCGATTTTCTAGTGACATGACCAGTTCCGAAAAACGGACCACCAAATCGCTCAACGCATTCATATCCACCGGTTCCGCCCCCCTGAACCCTTCCAGCGCCCGCCGCCCCTTTAACTGACGAACCATGGAATGAACATCCGTATCGTGTAATGGCGCCATGCGAACAGCCGTATCACCGTATAGCTCGACCCCTGTACCACCGATCCCCAATAGGACCACCGGTCCGAACTGGTAATCCATCTTGGCGCCGATAATGAGCTCCACGCCGGCAACCATCTCTTCCACCAGCATGCCTTTAAATTGCCCAAAAGCGCTGAAACGATCGAATATCGCTTTGATGTCATCGTCCGTTTTGATATTTACCTCAACCGCATGAACATCGGTTTTATGGACGACCGCCGGCGAAACAGCTTTAACCGCCACCGGGTAGCCTATTTTCCGGGCGGCTTCAACGGCATCGGCCGATGTGGCGGCAAGGGTGAGGTTCGGTACCGGCAGGCCGGCGAGATCCAGCAATTTTTTAGCATCCGGTTCCATCACCCAGCCGTCCGATGCGGCAGCTTCGAGAATAGCGAGCATGGGTTTTGTTAACATGGCTGGCACCTCCTCAAAGCTTCCACCATGAGGGCGGCCCCCTCGACAGAGTCGGAAACGGGAATATTGTTTAGTTCAAATCCTTCGATGAGCATTCCGTATTTATCTTCATGCGGGACATAGGCCACCATCGGTTTTTTCTCCGACTGATATATTTGGCTCAAACGAGCGCCCAGTTCAGGGCTCAAGCTGGGCGAGTAGGGTAAAATCAGAATAAGAATACATTCGATTTCCGGCGATCGACTCATGGCGATGGCCGCCCCCATAAAATCTTCATCCGTGGCGCTGCCGGTGAGGTCCACCGGGTTGCCGACACTGGCAATGGGCTGAACACTGGGGGTCAAACGGTCATAGATATCTTTTTGGGCCGCTTTTGATAAAGGTGGTACGTCCAATCCCTGGGCTGAGAGGATATCCACAGCCAAAACACCATGCCCGCCGCTGGCGGTAATAATGCCGACTCGCCCCTCGATGGCGTCCTGATAACAACTCAAGGCTTCGCAAAACGCCAACAATTCGTATTCCGACTTGGCCTCGGCAATGCAATGCTGGCCCAACACCTGGGTAAACACCGCATAATCGCCGGCCAAAGAGGCCGTGTGGCTGGAAGCCGCACGACTGCCCGCGCTGCTCTTGCCGGCCTTCAGGACGATCACGGGTTTGGGACATTGATGCGCTGCCTGGACAAAAGCGCGCCCCTCCCCTTCGTTAAACCCTTCTACGTAAAATGCGATAACCCGGGTGGCAGGGTCCTGGGCCAAATACTCAAGCAGGGCAGTTTCTCGAATCAAGGCCTTATTGCCGATACTCACGCCAATGGAAAGACCGACTCCCTGGGCCTTGAATTTTACCATCTGATCAACCAATACCCCACCACTCTGACTAATGATGGCCACACTGCCCGCATCCGGTCGAATCAGGCGCTGGCCTGGTAAAAAGAAGGTGTCGAAGCGATCCGGGGCATAAATCCCCAAGCAATTGGGCCCGATGAAAGGAAAGTCCGCCGCCTCCGCCATGGCAACAATCTCGTCCTGAAGATCCTGGCGCCCCACCTCGGCAAACCCGCCGGAAATGATGGTGGCCCCCCCACCTTTTTTTCGATGCATCCTTTAAGTATGGTGGGAACGTGTTTCGACCGGGCGGCAATCACGGCCAGATCCACCGACTCGGGTATATCGGTGACATCCTTATAAACCGGGTCCCGGTGAATCTGGCCCCCTTTGGGATTAACCGGGTAAACTTTCACCGGATAGCGAAGAAGGATTTTATCATAGATGACATTGGCCGGATGGCGGTCATTGGACAGCGACACCCCGATCACGGCAATGGATTTAGGGTGAAAAAGCCGGTTTAGGTTCACGTATTTCTCCTAAAAGTTGGATTGAATGATTTATAAAGAGGTCCCCAACAATTTACAACGGTCACTATAATTGTCAAGTAAAGTACGTCTGTGGCGATTTTATGGCTTTTTTTTTGGCTCAAAAGTACGCATGGCCGAGAGAAAATCGGGCAGATGGGCAACCAGGTACCACAAGCTTCGGCGGTGCTGCCAGATCCGTTTACGAAACATTTTTCGCCACCTGGCGTCGGAGTAAAACCGCTTGACATGGGTATTGTAAAGTTGGTCCAATGTTTCTTTGGAGTCAATGTCCTTGGGAACGAACACGAAGTTCAGGCAGTTCATCATTCGCCAGTTTTCTTCCATCGCGCCCTCATCAAAAATGGTTTCCCATACCGTTGCACCGTGAAAAGGGGTAAACTTGGACATGTTCATATCGTCCAGACCTAAAGAGATGACAAAGTCGCTGGTTTTTTGAATCGACGCTACCGTATCTCCCGGAAGGCCCATCATGAAAAGCCCTTTGACCCTCAACCCGGCGGCTTTAATCCGCTTGACCGTATCCTGAACCTCTTCTAAATAGACACCGGGTTTGTGGACTTTCATCAAATCCGCATCCCCGGTTTCAATCCCCAGAGAGACCATGAGGCAACCGGCCTGGCCGAGCATTTGCAGCAATTCGTCATCGACATGCCCCACCCGGACGGCGCAATTAAATTGAATGCCCAGGGGGTTTTGGGTCAACAGATCGCAAAGAGCGACGATTCGTTTGCGATTCAAGGTGAACAGGTCATCATAAATATTTAAATGCCGAATGCCAAATCGGTTTTTTAAATATTGCATATGATTATAAATATATTCGGCGGAGTTATACCGAAAGCCCTGTTTAAAAACCGAACGGTCGCAATAGGTACACTTGAAAGGACACCCCCGGCTGGTCACCATGGTGGCACCGGGTGTCTGGATGTAGCTGAACAGGGGCAAACGATATCCCCGGGGAAAGTTTTCGAGCTTTTCATAAGCCGGGAAGGGAAGATCGTCCAGATCCTGGATGTGCTGCCGTTGGGGATTGGTGACCACTTCGCCATTATCCCGCCATACCAGGCCGCTGATTTTCCGGGGGTCCATTTCTGCGGCGAGCTGGGCCATGGTGATCTCGCCTTCTCCCATGGCCAGGTAGTCAATATGCTCGAATTGATCGAGCAGCACGCCCCCTAAAGCGGAAATATGAACCCCACCGAAAATAATACGGGTCTGTGGGCGATCCGTCTTGATGTGAACCGCCAGGTCATAGCCATCCAGGAAACCGGAGGTTGTAGCGGAAAAACCCACCAAATCAGGCATATGGCTGAGGATATACTTCACATTCGCCCGGGTACCGGCCATGGCGTTCGGCCCCAGACAGTCGTGGACGACAACCGTATGCCCTTCTTTTTCCAGATAAGCGGCGATGGAGAGCAGGCCCAGCGGTGCCATACGATTGGCGACCGCGGCAACATCTTTGCGACCGGGCACCCAATTGGATCCCGCAGGATGAACCAGAACTATTCTCACATGCGAATCTTTCTTTTAAACATACGAAGCTCAAGTATCTTTGGTGAGTTTCAACATGGCCATGCGGGTGGCCCAGCGAAAAAAAGCCCGGGCGTGGTCTGCGCCGGCCAGCCAGGCCCCGAGCATAAATGTCAGATGCGAAAAGCCATAAGCGATCGGGCCGCCAACTGCCAGCAGGACCGGCTTCTCAAAATACACGGCCAATATCCCCAGAAGGCCGATCAACGGCCACCCAATGGTATAACTGATACCGATGATCACCAGGCCCCAGATCATTCGGGGCGTCGGTTTTTGTTTAAAGATGTTCAGGTCTGCCTGCTCCGCCAACGCGGACCGCACATAGGCGGTTTGGGACAGGTAGTGGATCAGCCGGTTTGACATCCGTTTTCGGTCTTATGAAATCAGGTTGAATTTTTACTGGCCCCCATGTAAACAGAGAGGGCTTCAATGAACGTTTCGACAGCGCTATTCACATATGTGTTTGAGAATAATAATGCAAGCAATCTGGGACTGCGTTGATAAAATTTACTGCATTTCGCTGGTGGATCGAAAGGATCGACAAGCGGAAGCCCGCGATCAGTTTAACCAGGTGGGCTTGGCCGATCGCGTTGAATTTGTCATCGTGGAAAAGCACCCCACCAATTGCGAAGAGGGCATTTACACGTCCCACCTTCTATGCCTGAAAAAAGGGCTTGAGGCGGGGGCGGAGCGAATACTCATTTTTGAAGACGACGTTGTTTTTGATAAGGTGACGCCTGAAAAGTTGTCCCAAGCCAAGGTGTTTCTCACGACCCATGAGCACTGGCATATTCTCTTTTTGGGCTGCATGGTTCGACGCAGCAGCCCCACGACGTTTCCATCCATTCTTAACATCGGATTTCGCAGTTTGACCCACGGTTATGCCATTCATCGGCGGTTTGCCGAATTCCTTATTCGGCAGACGTGGCAGAACGTCCCCTACGATGATTTTTTAAGGGATCTTTGCGATGAAGAAATGTATATCCTTTATCCATCCATTGCGTTTCAAAGCAATTCAGAATCCGACAACGAGCGGTATCTTCCCCTAGATCGCTTTCGCCGGTTGTGTGGTGGCCTTCAAAAACTTCAAATAAGAAATGAATTTTATCATCGCTACCGAGGGGTTATCATCACCGCCCACATCCTTCTTTTTTTCCTTATCATTCTGGTCGTTTTTTTATGAAACTCAGCCGGAAAAAATACGCCCTCATTCCCGAAGATTTCACCCCTGCCGCCCGAATCGGGTTGATTGCAATACTGTTTTTTCTTCTGGCAGCGCCCTTCAGCCTTTTTTGGTCAACGCTACCGCTGCTTCTTTTTATCGCGACCTGCTTCATTGCGCCGTTTTTACCGGGATTCAGTTTTTTTCTGCCCATTGTCAGTCGCGGCCCTTCTAACAAGCAGGCCGTCGCAATAACCTTTGACGATGGGCCCAATCCGGTCACAACACCGGCACTTTTGGGCCTTCTAACTAAACACAAGATCAGCGCAACCTTTTACGTCACCGGCAGCCACGCCGAACAGCATCCCGCGCTGGTTCAAAAGATGGTTTCTTTGGGGCATACCATTGGAAACCACTCTTATAGCCATGATAATTTTATTATGCTTAAAAGGTCTGCAGTTCTGAAAAGAGAGATCGAAAAGACCCAGGATGTGCTGAGTCGCCTGGAAGTTTACCCCCTCACATTCAGGCCTCCGGTTGGCATCACCAATCCTAAATTGGGCCATATTCTTAAAAAAATGAAGCTGTACGCCGTCAATTTCAGCTGTCGGGCCGGGGATATGGGAAATCGGAAGATTCGTCACCTGTCAAAAAAAATTCTCAGACGACTTCGCTCTGGAGATATCATCATGCTTCATGACACGCCCCCTCGAAAAGGGGGTATGACTACCTTTTGGCTAAATGAAATCGACCGCCTATTGTCTGAAATTCGAAAAAAAAACCTGGAAATAATTCCCCTGGCAACGCTCATAGATCGTCCGGTTATGGCGAGGCAGGAACCGGTAGCGCGACCCGTAGCGCGACCAGATGCACGACCAAAAACACGATTGGAAAAATAGAATGCATATATTTGATCAAGACATAGACATAACCGCACAAAATCCATCTTTTTTTAACGCCGTTGTTTCGGACAACTGGTCTGTCAACGGTATCCCCGATGGGGGCTACCTCATGGCCATCATCACCAACGCCATGATGCAATGCAGTGAGCATAAGTCAACCCCTATATTAACCGCCAATTATATCTCCCGCAGCCGGCCGGGCGAAGCCGTTATAGAAGTAGAGCCGATTAAGCAATCCAGGCAGTTTAACCGCCTCGGAGGGAAGCTATGCCAGGGTGGAGAAGAAAAAGTCCGTATGTTTGGGACATTTGCGACAGATACAGATAAGGATGCCTGCCTGACGGAAAGATATGAAAAATCGCCACCGCTCATCTCTTCCCGGGCAGAATGTATTCGCATCCCCGAAATACCGAATTACACCATTTTTCACAATATGGATATCCGCCTGGATCCGACTTGCGCCGGTTGGATAAAAGGAGAAATGTCGAAAAAATCTGAGATTAAGGGGTGGATAAAATTTAAAAATACCCGTCCCGTCGACATTTACTCAATTGCTCTGATGGCCGACTCGTTTCCACCGGCAATCCTCGCGAGCCAGGGAATGGTTGCATGGGTTCCTACCCTGGAATTTACGGTCAATATTCGAAACATTCCTGAAACGCATTGGCTAAAATGTGTATTTAGAACCCGTTTTGTGAGCTGTGGATTGATAGAAGAGGATGGTGAAATATGGGATGAGGCCGGGAATATCATTGCCCTTTCGAGGCAAGTTGCCCAGTTTCGTCAAAAAACGCCCTAATCTCCCCGAACGCTTTAAAGTTTAAGAAGCGGACAGTAAACCCCAACGTTGCTTAAAAATTGAGTTTAAAACGCGATAGATCACGATAGATTTAGGTCATTGCCGTTTAAGCTTAAAACGGATCCTCAGCACGCCCGAATCGAAACTTGTGGTGGTAATACGGAATTGGCCAATTTCATCCGTAGTGCGAACATGTACCCCGATGCACGGACAGGTATCGTAATCCCCTATTTTCACAAGCCGAATATTATCGCCGGCATTTGCCGGCAGACGCTCAAGATGATAGGATTTCTCGGCCTCGGCCAGGGGAATCCAGGCTTCGGTAATGGCAAGGCCCTGCCCAATCACGGCATTCACCCGGGATTCAACGGTTTGAACCTCCCCTTCGACCAATGACCGGTCAAAATGATAATCGCACTTGGATTTCTTTTTCTCGATGTGGGCACTGTAGCATCGACCGCAATTGAACAAACGGTCCATCGTTTGATTTAAAATATGCTCGGCGGAATGCATGGCCGGATCTACTTGTTTTCCCATATCTATGATCCCACTATAAACCACAACAACCGAATTTTGCCAATCCGGGAAGTTCAACATTGATTTGATAGCGTCAGAGCGCTGTTTCTTTTAGCCTTAGGTTATTTATGCCCACGGCAGTGGGCGGACCCATTCCCTGATGCGGCCGGACAAAACCGCCGTCATAAATTCATCGCCCAACCGCTGTCCGGCCTCGTACGCCTGCCACCAATAGGCGACACGCTCTTTGTCTTTTCCTGCCAATCGATAAAAATCGTTTCGATCGGGAATTTTACCATAGGGCAGCGATGCAAGAAAGGCCTTGGATGGACAGACCATCAATAGATCCACCGCATCAAGGGGAGAGGGATGGCGCCATGTAAAGCGTTTATCCAGCCAACCGGGGATAATCCGGTCGCTGTAATGGGGGAAAAGAACAATGCCGTCGTTCAATGACCAGGGCAGGTCCATGTGGTAATCGATCACCCCGCCATCGCGATAGATACCGGGTGGCGCACCGGCAATACCGGTAACGCCCGGCATGATCAGTGGAATGGCACCGGAAGCCATCAAGGCCGGTTGAAAATTGGCTCGACTCAGAGAAACGCGTACAAGGGGGAATTCACCTCTCTTTCCAATGGGCGGCCGGTTTCTCGGGTCGTAGAATAGCACCCGGTCAAATAAAAGCCCCAATCCCCGCCGGCGGATAGTGTTGAGTGCCATCGCCGCGAGCATGCCTGCCGTCTGGATCGGTTTCACATCCGATGCAACCGGCCCCTTGCAACGAACGGCCATGATATTGATACGTAAAAAAGGGTGGCCCAGTATGTCCGCTGCGACACCCTTAGGTACAGCCTCGTCTAAAATACGAATGGCCTCGCGCCGAATGTCGGCCGGGGTTGGATTCTCGGTATAGTACTGGTGGATATAGGCGTGCGCAAATCGCGTTACAGCCGCGGCCGGATCGGTTTGGGCGGCCATGGCAAACCGCCAGGCACCTGAGGACGATCCCACCAGATAAAGGGGCTTCTTACGCCCTTTAAACCAGGAAGAAAAAAGTGCCCGGTCCAGTTGGCCGAGAATGAGCCACTTAGGACCACCGGCTGCGCCCGCCATGACACGTATGTCATCGGCTTTCAAGCCTTCCGAGCGAATTCGTTGCAAGGCCCGTGTTCCGGCGTAAAAGTCGAGCTGTTTTCCAACCATAGGTTTTAACGCTTAAGTAGATTATACCTTGTCACACGCTTCGGATTCAACTATAGCATAAGTCGTAATCGCTGACGATATCATCACATGGAATGATTTGATGAAAAAAAGCCAAGCAAACCTGATATCTTATCTTGCCGCCTTGGGATTGGGCTTGATCGGTTTAGCCACTTTGTACTACGCTTTTGAACTGGTCAGTGTCCCCAACGTAAAAGAATACGATGCAGGGGGGTGGGTCATTTTGGGACTGATCCTGATAGCCGCGGGCATCGGGCTGGGTGTCTTTAAAATTCGAAACGCCCGGCTGCGACCAAAGGTCGCCCAAGCGGATTAAACGCGTATCAATCCGGATATCCCACAATTTCCCTGATTTTTTCGTACAAAGGCTTCAAACGCTTGTACATTTTCAGGTACACCTGCCGATAAAGGGCGTCGTACCGACGGTGATGAGCGGGGTTCGGCTCGAAAACATCGCTCGTACGTGTCATGGCGTCTATCGCCGATTTAAAATCACCAAACAATCCAAGCCCCACAGCGGCATCGATTGCGGCACCCAAGCCCGATGTTTCATAGATATGGGGACGGGCCGCGGGCAACCCGAAGATATCCGCTGTTAATTGCAATGCCCCGTTGCTCTGAGACCCGCCCCCGGAGACCCGCAGGCTGGTAATGGTACGACCACTGCGCCTTTCAATCCGCTCCAGGCCCTCTCTTAAAGCATAGGCCAATCCTTCCAGAATGGCACGATACACATATTCCCGGCGATGGACATCTCCGAAGCCGATCATCGCCCCTTTGGCCTCCGGCCCCGGAGATTTGAGTCCGGGAGACCAATAGGGTTGAAGCGTCAAGCCCATGCTGCCGGGAGGTGTCGCGGCCAAAAGGTTCTCAAACAATTCTTCCGGGACTTTTTCCGTTTTTAGTGATTGCCCGCATTCCGGGTGCCCGAATTCCCGCTTGAACCAGTTTACCATCCAGTACCCGCGATAAACGAGCACCTCCATCGTGTGATGCCCGGGGACAGCCGATGGATAGGCGGGCAAAAGTCGAATCGATTCAATATAGCGTTTTTCGGTGACGTTGATAGTGGCCGCCGTACCGTAGCTCAAACATCCCACAGTGGGGTCGAGGGCACCCGCACCAATCACCTCACAAGCCTTGTCCGTTGCCGCGGCCACCAGGGGAAGGCCGGCGGGAATACCTGTTTGGCGAGCGGCCGATTCAGTGATGATACCCAATGCCTGCGTCGGTTCAACCAGGCGGGGAAGCATCTCCGGGCGCAACGGTAAACAGCGCCACTTCCAGCTCCATTCCGATGCCCATCGTAAATGCTTGTAATCAAATGGAATATATCCGACCTGGCAGCCGATGGAATCCGTAAATTCACCCGTGAGCCGATAGGACAGATAGCCGGACAACAGCAGATATTTATCGATGCGCTCCCAGACATGAGGTTCGTGGATGCGAATCCAGTTGGCCTCGGCTTCGGCCATGAGGTAGGCGATGGTTTTGGACAAACCGGCTATTTTGAATAAAATCCCCCACGGACCGGAGAGAGGGGGCAAACCATGGCTTCTGCGCTGATCTAACCACAAAATGGCGGGCCGCAGCGGCTTCCCGTCTGAATCCACCGGTACCACTGTCGCCCGCTGGGTCGTCAGGGCAACACCGGCAATCCGTTCCGCCAAGGTCTCATCATCATGCCACAATTTTTGACAGGCATCACACAAAGCCTGCCAGAAGAGATCCGGGTCTTGCTCCGCCCATCCCGGTTTGGGCGTTACATACGGTTCAAAGGTTACCTTCGCCGCCGCATACAGATCACCCTTTAAATCAAAAACCAACGCCTTGAGACTCTGGGTACCGTTATCGATAGATAAAATCAAATCTTTGGAAGACACGGGCACACCTTTGAAATCGAGATTAATCTAGAATTCTAGAGTGGATTGACAATCTTGGGCTAAACAAATATGACGGTTACGCATAAAATAGACCGAAATCAACCACATGCGTAATGGTATGGTCTTCCTGGCATACGAACGTATGCCTCATCACGCGTGATTCATGGCATCGTGGACTTGTCCGACATAAACGGACTACTTTCTCTATGCTTAATAAAAGTTTTCGTGCATTCATCAATAATTTGGATTGGTTTGAACTCAGCAATATCCCTGAAACAATAAGGACCCAACCGAAAGACGTTTTTTACCTCCACAGCGAAGAGATCATTTCATGACGGATAAAATTTATATTGATGCAAATCAACTTTTGGAAGACTCCTTTAAATTGGGAATAGCGATCCTTGAAAGCGGCTTTCAACCCAATTTCATTGTCGGGATATGGCGCGGTGGGACACCCGTGGGTATTGCTGTACAGGAACTTCTCGATTATTACGGTGTGAAGACCGACCATATCGCCATTCGCACCTCCGCTTATAAGGGCATCAACCAAATGAAAAAAAAGATACGGGTTCATGCACTACAATATATTGTGGATCATATCAATGCCGAGGATCGCCTGCTTATCGTGGACGATGTGTTCGACACGGGGTTAAGTATCGAAGCGGTCATCCAAGCGCTTAAAAAAGAAGCGCGCAGGAATACACCCGAAGATATTCGTACTGCTACGGTTTACTATAAACCCCAAAAAAGAAAGGCGGATTTTACGCCCGACTACTATATCCATGCCACCAATCAGTGGCTCATCTTTCCCCACGAACTGGATGGATTGTCAAAAGAGGAAATCAAGCAATATAAGCCCGATGTGCATGCCATTATTAACCAATCGAAGATTGCAAAGGACCGCTGCTAATGTATTCCGTTATGATTCGAATCGGAGATGCCAAAAAAGCCAAAAGAAAGACTTTCACCAGCGCCGATGAGGCCGAAACCTATTACAATGAGCTCTGCCAACGCCGGACCGAATACCCCGCCACGGTGGTCCTGGCCTACCGCATTCTCGTTAAAAAAAGATACCGCATCGATAAAGATTGGAAAGACGAGCGACTCTTGCAAGATGAGGGGCTCGAGCCCTGACCCGGGGTGCACGAATGTAGACCGGGTTATATTTTGCCACATGATGACGGTTTCGTCTTTTCGGAAATGATCTCTCCCAAACGCATCCTTTAGCCTTTCATTACCGTTTTTACTTAATCTATGATGTCAATTCGAGGCGTCGATTGGGGAAATTTGTAAGAAATAGGCCTTTCAACCGACTTAGGGGTATAGATTACCATAAAGGAGGTCCGGTGATGAAACGAGCGCGTTCGATAAAAACCAGATGGATCAGTCCCAGATGGTTCAATCGGGGAACGATCCTTTTAACGGTGCTTATTTTTGCCGGCTGCAGCGGAAGTTTCGGATGGCTGCGACCCAGCCCGGAAATTACCGGTATATTTAGGCAAAAACAAATTCTTTCAGAGTACAACTACTATTATACGGGACGGGCAGCTATTCCGTATGCCGTTGTGGGGATAAGAAAGGATTACGTGCTGGACTTGAAATTTTGGAAACCGGTTAAAATACAGGACGGCCAGAAAGAGAACGGACAGTTGGCTGGGCTGATCGACCGGCTTTACGGTTCCGACTTTAAAGCGCCGCGTGGGGCTGAGATTGTCGACCCCGACGGCAACGTCATGGGTATCTGGTTTTCCGTCTATACGATGACAAGAATTAAATTCGGGCCTGATAAGCAGGTGAATGTGTTTTCACCTTATACGCCCTCAAGGCACTCACGAATCAACTATTAGAAAACTTGACCGGTGGAAGTTTTGACCAATGGAAGATCTGATTGGACCGGTCCTGTCAGGAAGAGATCAACCGACTAACCTTGTTTACCTCTTCCAAAACGCCTTCAAGGTCCATTGTTTTCAGACAGCCGTCGGCCACCACGATCTTTCCATCCACGATGGTATGCGTAACATCGCTCCCTCGCGCAGCATAAACCACGTGCGATCGGGGATGATAAAGCGGGGTCAAATGCGGGCGGCATGTGTCCAAAATGATCAGATCGGCCTTTTTACCGATTTCGAGGGATCCGGTGACATCTCCCAACCCGATAGCGCGTGCACCGTCAAGGGTGGCCATTTTCAAAACAGTGCGGGCATCGAGAACCGTTGGGTCGCCGCTGATCACCTTGTGCAACTTGGCCATGGTGTCCATTTCACCAAACAGGTCGAGATTGTTGTTGGAAGCGCAACCGTCGGTCCCCAACCCCACGGTCACGCCGGCGGATAAGAGATCGGGAATCGGCGCGACCCCGGCGGCAAGTTTCATGTTACTTTCGGGATTGTGTGACACTTTTGCTCCGGTTTTCGCGATCAGTTCAATATCGGCTTCGGTGAGATGGACACAGTGAACCAACAATGTGTTTTTATCCAGCAAGCCGATACGATGGAGATGGGCGATGGGGGTCAACCCATGCGCGACCAGGCTTTGTTCCACTTCGTTTCGCGTTTCGGCGGCATGGATCTGGAAAAGAACACCATTATCTTCCGCCAATTGTTTAGCTGCTTCAAGGGTTTTGGCGCTGCAGGTGTAAGGCGAGTGGCAAAACACCGAGGGCGTGACCTTGGTATCACGGGTTTTCCAACACTCAAGAAAAGTTTCGGCAATAAGAACATTTTGGGATGGATCGGGAACGCCGGGGGCGGGGAAATCAATGACACCCTGACCAACCACGGCCCGAAGCCCGGCTACAGCAATGGCTTCGGCCACTGCGTGTTCATGGAAATAGCCATCGCAACACGTGGTTGTGCCGGACAACAGCAATTCGGAGATACCCAGCATGGCACCGCTCCGAACTGTCGCAGGGTGAATATGCCGGCCCTCAGCAGGAAAAATATGTTCATTGAGCCAAATATCCAGAGGCAAATCGTCAGCCAGCCCCCTGAACAGGGTCATGGGCAGATGCGTATGGGTATTGACCAGTCCCGGAAGGATCAGGCCCCCACCCGCATCAATCGTTTCGACGGCCTTGGGTAAAGGGGTATTATTCCGACAACCGGCGACCTCCACCAGCCGTGAATCCTTTATGCAGACACGCCCGTTGCGGATGACATCATCCGATTCATTTACGGTTACAATGGTACCGTTATGGATGACAAGGTCGTAGGTCATCAATCTCCTCCCCTTAAATATCAATCGGTCAGTAGCAGTCTGAATATATGGTCGGTTACAATAAAGTCTGCACTGGCCGAACGTAATTTGTCAATCCCGTGAATTATCTCCCAAGGCAATTGCGAGTAAAATCTATTTTAAAGGGTTTTGATTGAAGAATTATGAAGATTCCTAAATTCGGTTATCGTCATCAGGTCGACCCAAACCATATTTTTAAGCCGGTCGGTTGACGACCATCAAAGAGATGGATAAAACGGCAGAAAATTATAATCGGTTGGAAAAAAGCGCCAAAGCGAAAGGGAGATGCCATGAAACCAGTGGACCTGTTGATTCATAACGGGACGATATTGACCATGGACCCGGATCATTCAGTCCTAAACAATGGGTTCATCGGCATTCGTAAAGGCCGGATCACCCATCTGGGCAGCGGATCGGTGAGTGTTGACGCCGAGCGCACCATGGATGCCGAGGGGGGATTAATTCTACCTGGACTGGTCAACGCCCATACCCATGCGGCCATGAGTCTGTTTCGGGGGCTGGCCGATGATCTTCCCTTAATGGACTGGTTGAATCGGTACATTTTTCCGGCGGAAAAGGAAATGGACGCCGATTTTGTCTTTGCCGGCACGCAATTGGCCTGTGCCGAAATGATATCGTCAGGCACAACAACGTTTTGCGACATGTATCTATTCACCGAAGAGGTCGCCCGGGCCGCCCATCAGGCTGGGATGCGCTGCCTGGTCGGGGAAGTGCTATATGATTTTCCATCACCCAGCTACGGCCCTATTGAGGCGGGATTCGCCTATACCGAAAAATTAATTGAAGAATGGCGGGAAGACCCCCTGATCTCCATTGCCGTGGAACCCCACGCCCTGTATACCTGCAGCCCCGACCTGCTGGTCCACACCCATGAACTGGCAGCAAAATACGATGTCCCCCTGATCATTCACCTGGCCGAATCGATCACCGAGACAGATGAGATTGTGAAACGCTATGACCGGAGACCCGTCGCCCATTTGGCCGTTTTGGGGCTATTGACGCCACGTCTGATCGCCGATCATGTGGTGCATGTCAATTCAGCGGAGATGGACTTACTGGCCGAAACCGGGGTTCGGGTGGTTCACAACCCGGAGAGCAATTTAAAACTCGCTTCGGGCATTTCCCCGGTCGGTGACCTCATTTCCCGGTCGATTCCGGTAGGGCTCGGTACCGACGGGTGTGCCTCGAATAACAATCTCGATCTATTTGGCGAAATGGACACGGCCGCGAAATTGGCCAAAGTTCATACGATGGACCCGACGGTGCTCAATGCCGAAACAGTTCTCAGAATGGCCACCATCGGTGGGGCGCAAGTTCTGGGAATGGCCGATAAAATCGGCTCGCTCGAGATTGCCAAACAGGCCGACCTGATCGTTCTCAATAATCACCAGCCGCATCTGACCCCTATGTACAATCCTTACTCCCAAATAGTCTACGCTGCCAACGGCCATGATGTGCGGCATGTGGTCATAGACGGCCGAATTGTAATGGAAAACAGGCATTTGCAAACGCTCGATCTGATGGAAGTCTTAGCCACCGCCGAAGAAAAAGCGTCTCTGGTACGAAACTGGGTGTCCGGTGCTTAGCGCATGGCCCTGACAACGAAAAAATCGCTCAATTTAGGCTGGCGATAACAGCGTCAATCAACCGGCCCAGGGTCGGGGCCGTTTGGTTGGCGACAGCGATTATATCATCCACATCGGCCGGTTCCGGGGCATCGGGGTTATGGGCGTTGGTAACAATGGACAGCCCCAATACTTTCATGCGGCCATGAACCGCTGCAATAACCTCCTGGACCGTGGAAAATCCCACGGCATCCGCGCCGACGGTCCTCAAAAACCGAATTTCGGCCGGTGTTTCCAATGACGGCCCCTTTAAACCGGCATATACACCTCTCTGAAGCGGAATATCCAATGAACCGGCCAAAGATTCGGTTTTTCGAATCAAGGCTGGATCGTAGGCAAAGCCCATATCCGGAAAACGCACCCCCCAATCGTCCTCGTTATGTCCCACCAATGGATTGGCACCGGTGAGATTGATGTGGTCGGCAATCAGCATGATATCCCCGGGCTTGAAATCGGGATTGAGCCCGCCGGCCGCATTGGTCATAATCAAATATTTAACCCCCAGCAACTGCATCACCCGAATGGGAAAAACGACCTCGCTGGGCGAATACCCTTCATACAGATGAAATCGTCCCTGCATGACCACCATCGGCACACCGCTTACTTCGCCGAGCAGTAAGCGACCGGCATGACTTTGAACGGTGGAAAGAGGGAAATGGGGAATATGCCCATAACCGAATTCCGCCTGAATTTGCATGCTGTCGACACTCTCCCCCAGTCCGGTGCCGGTTAAAATACCCACCAACGGGCGATGAGCGGATTGGCTGCGTATCCAGGCAAAGGCCTCTTCGACTTGAAGGCGATAGCGGGAGGGCTCCGGGGTCATATTCGCTCCTTTTGTTTCAAATGACGGTAATTAATACCTAAATTGAGCGGTTTTTTACTCGCTCTGCACCAATCTATTGAGCGCTAAGGCTTTCAAAAATACTCGGCATATCCAACGGGTATGCCTCCGTTTTTTGAAATCCTTATCATCTCAATATCTTGGCACATAGCTTCGCAAAAAATCGCTCAACTTAGGTAATAGATTCTTTTCACCCAAACAACGACATCGGTTTGTACTATTTTTGGGCCATGATATGTCAAGTCCCGTTGTAAAAACCCGTTGTAAAAACCGGGCATTCGTCGCTTGATATTACCCCCGCTTTAGGATATGCATGGCGGTGGTCGATAATATCATTTTTCCCGAAACCATTTTCCCGAAACAGCGGCTTTCGGTGTCTTGAGTGAACAGGAGTTGAAGATATGGCAGCAGCAATAATTATCATGGGAATCATGGGTGTCATCGTCGGCATCGGGCTGGCCGTGGCGTCTAAAGTTTTTTATGTCTACGTGGATCCCAAAGTCCTAGCCGTGGATGACGCCTTACCCGGGGCCAATTGCGGTGGTTGCGGCTTTCCGGGGTGCGGGCCCAACGCCGAAGCCATTGTGGCCGGCAAATCCACGCCCAACTCCTGTGTGGCCGCCGGTTCGGATGTGGCCGAAGCCATTGCCGCCATCATGGGCATGAGCATCGAAGCCAAAGAACCCGACATCGCCAAACCGGGATGCACCTACGGCGTGGCCGATGCTGATGTAAAATACATCTACGACGGGCTGAGCGATTGCCGGGCGGCGGCATTGTTGAGCGGCGGCATGAAGGTTTGCTCGATCGGATGCCTCGGTTTGGGCAGTTGCGTCAAAGTATGCCAGTTCGGCGCTTTGAGCATGGGGCCGGAAGGATTGCCGGTCGTCAATGAAACCCGGTGCACCGGTTGCGGTGCCTGCGAGCGGGTTTGCCCCAAACACATTATCAGCCTCTCTTCGATAACCCGACGGATTATTCGGGAATACACCACCGAAGATTGCACCACCCCATGCCAGCGGGCCTGCCCGGCGGGTATCGATATTTGCGAATATATCCACCAAATTTCCCTGGGCGATTATCACCGCTCGGTCCAGGTGATAAAAGAACGCAATCCCTTCCCCACGGTGATCGGCCGTATCTGCCCCCGACCTTGTGAAGATGAATGCCGACGTCAACTGATCGATGAACCCGTGGGAATCAATTTTCTCAAACGATTCGTCGCCGATTATGAAAAAGAGATCGGTAAACGCATTCTTCCCTATAAAGCCCCGGACACCGGCCGTAGCGTCGCCATCATCGGCGGCGGTGTGGAAGGCTTGTCCACCGCCTTTTTTACCGCCCGACTGGGACATGATACGGTCCTTTATGAAGCCACGGACAAGCTGGGTGGGCTGCTGCGAAGCGCCATCGCCGCCAATCGGCTCTCCATGGATATTCTCGACTGGGACATCGAAGGTGTTCTGGAAATGGGGGTAAAAGCGGAAACAGGCCAGGTGCTGGGCCGGGATTTAACCATTTCCTCGCTGTTTGAAAAAGATGTCGAGGCTGTTTTTCTGGCCACCGGGGGATGGGACAGCCGGCTGGCCCGGGGTGCCGGCGGCGCAGTGGAAAGCCCGGTGCCGGGATTGTGGCTTATGATTGACCTGCTGCGTTTCGGTGATGATGCCAACGCCGGAATCAACATGGGCTCCCATGCCGTCATTGCCGGCGGCGGCACATCGGTTATCGAGGCAGCTAAAAAGTGTCGCCAACTGGGGGCGGATAAAATCACCGCTATTTTCCGGGAAAAGGAAACTGAGCAGGTACTGACCGAAGATGAGATAGAGACGCTCAAGGCCGACAGTGTCGAAATCTTGTTTGATACCGGCATTACCCGTTTATTCGGCGAAGGAAACCGTTTAACCCATATTGAATATAGTGGTCAAAAAGGTACTGAAACCAAAAAGACAACTGCTGATTCCCTGATTCTTGCCACCGGCCGGTTTCCCCAGTTGGTGTTTACGAGAATCCAGCCGGAAGTGGACGACGAGGCAACCGAAGCGGAATCCGACGCGGCGAATCAGCCCGAGACCGATATTTTAGCATGGGAGGCGTTTGAGTCATTCAAGGATCCCGCCCATCACGATCAGAAAGGACTTTTGGCCCAGGGGGATGTGCTCAGCGACTTTTCAGGTGCCATTCGAGCCATCGGTGCCGGACGTCGGGCCGCCGCCGCTATTCATCAGTCCATGCTGGCGCTGCCCCTGACGCATCCCGACAATGTATTGACACCCGTGTCCGTGATACAGAACGTGGATGCCGTTGAAGAAGTAAAGGCAGAACCAAGAACGATTATGCCCCTTTGCGATGAGCCGGATTGCCAAGAGGTGGAAACGGGATTTAACGAGGCTCTGGCCAAGGCGGAAGCGCAACGGTGCCTCAAATGCGGGCTGATCTGTTATCAACACACCGAAGCGTCCGAGGCTTTGGTGACACTTCCGAGTGAAGACAATAGTGAAGATACCAAGGTGGCTGAAGCAACCCAAGTGGCGGGCTGAATCAGACTGGGGGTTTTACCATGGCCAATGAAGAAGGCATTGTTACAGCGATACCCTCGCTCACAACCGCCATGGTAAAAACCACACGAAGCGGTGCGTGTAAAAGCTGTTCCGCACGGCATTCATGCTCACCCCAGGATAATCACCTGGAAACCCTGGTGGAAGTCGTAAACCCGGTTCAAGCACAGGTAGGAGACCGCATTCTTCTCAACATTGACTCTGCTTCCCTTTTGAAGGCTTCCTTTCTAATTTATGTTTTCCCCATCTTGTGTATGCTTGCCGGTGCCGGTTTGGGACAGTGGGCAGGAACGATTTCCAGCCTAAATCCGACCTGGACATCACCCGGTATGGCAGCCTTGTTCTTTGTCGGGGCGTTTTTCTTTATGAAGTCCAAAGGCAATCAACTGGCTCAAACAGACGCCTATAAACCCAAAATCGTACGAATTATCGCCGCCGCCCCTGCGGTGGATCTTTCATCAGGCTAGACCCTGCCTTCCTGGCTTATGGCTCGCATCGATATCAACAACGAATCCATTTATTACACGCAGACCAACGCCCAGGCGGCCACCGCCGTATTGTTTATTCATGGATCCGGGAGTACCCATAAATCCTGGCCGCATGATTTACGATCGGTTGAAAATACGGGCGTCGTGCTGTTGGACCTGCCGGGACATGGCCTATCGTCCGGTTCGGGCCGACAGTCGATTAAAGACTATGCCGATTTTATCAACGATTTTATATTAACGCTGGGCCTTAGCCGGGTAATTCTGGCCGGCCATTCCCTGGGCGGGGCCATTGTTTTGACACTGGCTCTTGAGCGACCGGACTGGCTCTTGGGCTTGGTGCTGGTGGGAACCGGCGTTCGCTTGCGCGTACATACGGATATAATAGAAGGGGTTGGCCGTGATTATGACCAAACGGTTGACTTGATCTGCCGGTGGGCTTTTGGCTCCCAAGCCTCCCCCCAACTGGTAGAAGGAAGCCGGGAGGCAATGTTAAAGACCGATCCGGAGGTCACCCGGGGCGATTTTTTGGCCTGCAATGCGTTTGATATCAGCACCTCTGTTAACCGTATTGACTATCCGGCCCTGGTTTTGTCCGCTTCCGAAGATCGTCTGACACCTCCCAAATATGGGTTGTTTTTAAAGCAACATTTACCAAAAAGCCAGTATCACCTGATTGAAAACGCCGGCCACATGATGGCCGTGGAGAAACCAAAGGCGTTTTTGGACTATTTAACCCCATTTCTCAACACGCTGTCATGAAAATAATCGTTGCATGTTTGACCAAGACATACTATGGAGGCGTTGAAAAATTTCTCTTATCGTCCGGCACGAGCCGTTGTCTTGTGGCGATAAAAAAAGGCTTGATATATAGCGTAACTAATAGGATATATTATTAATTTTAATCGCTTAGTAAAAATTTAAAGCTTCAATTTCAACAGGGAGAAGAGAATGCATAGGATCGTAACTGTTTTTTTATGCATCACCATTATTGCAGTGGGATGCATTTCAATTGTGACGGCCAGCGATAACGCCACGGCAGACAGCGAACAGATGTGTATTCCTTTGGGTACGATAACCCTCGCACCACCGGAATCGGTGGAAGCGAAACGGTCGGCAGTCGACTTCCCCCATGATTTGCACTTTAACTTTGCCTGCATGGAATGCCATCATCAATGGAGCGCCGGAGAGGAACCGATTCAATCCTGCAGCACATCCGGTTGCCACGAATTGGCTGCAGCGCCCAAGCCCGATAGCGGTGATGACGCGATATTGTATTACAAAAATGCGTATCACGAGTTGTGCCTCGGTTGTCACAAAGAGATTAAGACCGTTAATAAAAAAATCGCCATGACCATGGCCGGCAAGCAGCAGATGAAATCCACCGGCCCCACCGGATGTGTTCTATGCCATCCCAAGTAATCTTTTATTGAGACCCAATGGTTTTTTTTTGCTCTTGCAGCAATAATATCTTCACACTACTACGATCAGCCTTAAGACGGGATTTTGGTCTCGAAACCGAAATCCCGTTTCATTGTAGATTTTTAGCCACCATTGCTGCCCCCCATGTTTAGCGACATCGTACTACTAGCGGTATTGCTTTTGCTTTCCGGGTTCTTCTCCTCGGCCGAGACGGCCATGTTTTCCATCAGTCGCACCAAAATTCGCCACCTTGCTAAAGAAGGCACCAGTACCGATCTATTGATCCAGCGCATGAAGAACAATCCCCACCGCCTGTTGACAACCATTTTAATCGGAAACAACGTCGTCAATGTCGGCGCCTCGGCGCTGGCCACTATCGTCACCCTGAAATTTTTTCCTGCTTATGCCGTGGGCGTGGCCACAGGGGTGATGACGTTATTAATCCTGGTTTTCGGTGAAGTATTTCCCAAATCCGTTGCAACGCGAAACAACATCCTCATCGCCCGACTGACCATTTATCCGATTTACTGGCTCTCCATTGTATTTTATCCGGTATTGATTTTTTTAAATTTCATTCCACGTTTGACCGGAAAAATTAAAAGGACGCCCACGGCAACCGAAAAAGAGCTGATGACGTTTGTCGATGTGGTCGAAGAAGAAGGCGAAATTAAGCAAGAGGAACGGAATCTGATTTACAACGTGTTCGAATTTGACGATACCAACGCCTCGGAGATCATGACGCCTCGGGCGGACATGTTCGTTATCGATGCGGGCAAGCCTTTGGATTTAAAAGCTGTCAGCCAGTCGGGATTCACCCGGGTACCGGTTATAGACGGAGATATCGACCACGTAGCGGGGATCATCAATATCAAGGATCTGTTTGGGCATCAGGCCGTTTGTCGCGATGAAATCGATATTCGCAAGGTCATGCGCGATCCCTATTTCATACCGGAAAATAAAAAACTCGACAGCCTGTTGGCCCAATTTAAAAAACGGCGCAGCCATTTGGCCATCGTGGTGGACGAACATGGTGGCGTATCCGGGTTGATCTCTTTGGAGGATGTGATAGAGGAGCTGGTCGGCGAAATTACCGATGAAACCGACAAAGAAGCGCCCCACATTATAAAAATCAAGGGCAACGAGTGGCTGGTACCGGGCAAATCAGATATCGAAGATGTCAATCTGAAAGTCCCGATGGATATTCCCGATTCCCCTGAATATGATACATTTTCGGGGTATATTTTAGACCGGATCGGCCATATCCCCAAAGAGAAAGAAGTCATTGAAGTAGACCATTTCGATGTGATTGTAAAAACCGTTCACGGTAATCGGATTGAAGAATATCTGGTCCGAAAAAAATAAACGCTAACGGTCTGTGACCAACGCATCATAAAAATCCTTTCATAGCCTTTTATCCGGTTCGACGCCTTCCAAGGGAATCAAGGGAACCAAAGGAAACAGGACAGCCATGTGTCATGTCAGTTTACAACCCCACCCCATTGGACAAAAGGCGTGCGAAACCTTGCCGGCGAATCGGCCTTCGCTTCGAGTCGGATTATATTTTTCAACCATGCCTTTGAACCAATGACCGATTTTGCCGCCTACTTCGATGTGGCCGTGGCTTTACCCGTCCACAAAACCTACACCTATGGGGTGCCCCTTAAGATGCTGGAGAGGGTGTCTCCTGGCCATCGCGTACTAGTGCCGTTTGGGCACAGGCGGGTCACCGGCTACACCCAGACGGTTTCCGAACAGCCCCCCAATGGCGAAATCAAAGCAATCCTCGATATCCTCGACGAAACGCCTCTGTATCCCCAGGAAATGATTCCCTTTTTTCAATGGATCGCCGAGTACTATCTGTACCCCATTGGCCTGGTCATAAAAACCGCTTTGCCGGCCGGTCTCAACCTCACCGAGTATACGGAGATCGCCATCACGAAATCCGGTCAGGCGGCCCTGGTAAAGCCCGATATACTACCGCTCAAACGTTCCGTTCTGGAATGCCTTGAATCCGGTCCTTGCAAACAACAGCAACTGGAAGCCCGAATTAAAACACCGCTTCCCAAAGACCTGCTGTCGGGAATGAAAGCCGAGGGCTGGATTGAATTTCGCAGACAGCTTTCCACCCGGCAAACCCGAATTAAAACCGAACGGGTTGTGCAATTAATCCAGCCCGATATCAAACCCGTCACGCCTCCCCGAAAAAAGATCATTGAGGCCCTGAATCAGCACGGTGAGCTTCCCCTGACCGAACTAAGCAAAAGGGTACCCACCGCTGCTGCCGTGGTTCGAGGATTGGCGGCCGTAGGCGCGGTAATAATTCACCAGCGCCCTGTATATCGCGACCCCTTCGGAGACACCGTTCGAAGGGACCGGCCACCGTCCTTAACGCCCGATCAGCAAAAAGTAGTCAGAGAAGTAACCCGCACCCTGGGAGACGGATTCAAAACCTATCTGCTGGCAGGGGTCACCGGCAGCGGCAAAACCGAAGTGTATCTCTCTTTGGCCAAACAGGTGATTGAAGCCGGGGGAGAGGTCCTGGTACTGGTACCCGAAATCGCCTTGATCTCTCAAGTCGAGCGACGCTTTCGGGCGCGCTTTGGGGATCGGGTGGCTGTTTTGCACAGTACCCTGTCCACCGGCGAACGTTTCGACCAGTGGCGACGCATCATCAATAAGGAAACGCCGGTCGTGATCGGGGCCCGGTCCGCTGTTTTTGCACCCTTGACAAATGTCAGGCTGGTCATCGTGGATGAGGAACATGATACAGCCTTCAAGCAGGAAACCGGGCTGCGCTACCAAGCCCGCGATCTGGCCATCGTCCGTGCCAAGCTAAGCCACGCACTGGTTTTGCTCGGGTCGGCCACACCATCGGTTCAAAGCATTTATAATGCAGGGTCGGGCAAATACCACCGACTTGTTCTGCCTCGCCGCGTCAAACAACGATCGCTCCCTGAGGTGGACATCATCGACTTACGCAAAACCAAGGCCATGCGGGGTCCTTCCCGGGTTATTTCCCAGCCGCTTCATCAGGCCATGCGCCAATCCCTGGACCGGGGGGAACAGGTCCTTCTTTTTTTGAATCGCCGCGGTTTTGCCGGAAATCCGGTTTGCATGGCCTGCGGTTCCCCGGTTCACTGCCGTCATTGTGATATCACCCTCACCCTCCACCAGGCCCAGCATATGTATAAATGTCACTATTGCGGGTATTCACGTTCGGCAAATATCCAATGCACGGCCTGCGGCTCTTCCTCAATTCGAGCCCTGGGCATGGGGACCGAAAAAGTGGAATCCATCGCTCAAAAATTATTTCCCGCGGCACGCATAAAACGAATGGATCGGGACACAACCGTCCGTAAAGGCGCGTTCAAGCAGATCCTCAAAGAACTCAAAGAAGGTCAAATCGATATCCTCGTGGGCACGCAGATGGTGGCCAAAGGGCACGATTATCCCAATATCACCCTGGCTGGCATCATTTGCGCGGATCTTTCTCTGGATTTTCCGGATTTTCGTGCCGGTGAACGGACTTTCCAGCTTCTAGCCCAGGTTGCCGGGCGGGCGGGGAGGGGCGAGTCTCCGGGGCGGGTCATTTTACAAACCTATAATCCCGGCCATTTCACCATTCAAGCGGCCAAGCTCCAGGATTATAAGCAATTTTATCAACGGGAAATCCAGTTTCGCCAAGCCCTTGATTATCCACCGTTTACGCTATTGGCCCAATTAAAAATCTCCGGTAAAAATATGGCCGGCACCAAAAATAAAGGGCAGGCTCTGGGAAAGGCCTGCCGTGAACTACAATCTTTCGAAGAGGCTTTTACCCGTTCAATTTCCGTGCTGGGCCCCATCGAAGCCCCACTGGCCAAGATTTCCGGCCGGTACCGCTGGCAGATTCTTATCAAGGGACGAACCTCCGGCATATTGCACCAATATCTTCGCCGCCTGAGTACCATCGACCCCATGGTTAAAAACGATCGCAGGGTCCAAATTGCCATTGACGTGGATCCGTACTTAATGATGTGATCATCACCGAATTCGTTTTTACAAACCGTGTCTCAACGACCCGATTTTCAACGATCGGGTTTCAACGATCGGGCCTCTGCAACCGGATCTTGACAAAAGCCACGTTTTTGATTAGCCATTCCGGGCGTTGTCTATGTTTTATAGGAGGAGTTTAAAAATGAGCAGAATAAAAACACTATTATTGATGGTTGCGATAGGCGTGGGCCTTTTTATGACCCATGGCGATGGCCTCGCCGACCAAGCGGCCAAACCATCCGATACAACCAAGCTTTCCCAAGGAGAGCAGACCGAGGCCAAGGCCTTTGCCAAAGCTGAGGCCGTAAAACCGATCTATGAATTTAAGCCGGTGCTTGATGGCGAGATCGTGACCCATACCTTTGTGATAAAAAACACCGGCAATGCCGAGCTCAAAATTTTAAAAGTACGCACGGGCTGAGGGTGCACAGCCGCTTCGTACTCGAAGCAAATCCCCGCCGGTGGCGAGGGAACCCTCACAGCCAAAGTATCGACCCAAGGGTATGGCGGACGCCAGACAACCAAAAAGATAACGGTCCAGACCAATGACCACAAAAAGAAAGATCTGACCCTGGTGGTCAAAGGGTATGTGAAAAGATTTGCGACCATCCGCCCCACCCGTGTTCAGCTGAACGGAACGGTTGGAGAGGCCATCTCCCAGACGGTGGCCATCATCCCCGAAAAGGAGTACCCCTTTGCCATTACCGAAAAAAATGCCCAAAAAGGGGACGAAATCAAATTTGCACTTAAAGAAAAACCCGGGAAAACCGGAACCGAATATGAACTAATAGTAGAAAACAGTCGTCAAACGGCCGGGCAATATCATGACATCATCGTGCTCAAAACGGACAATCCCCTGAAACCTGAATTTAAGATTCGCGTTTATGGCAATATTCGCGTACCGAAAAGCAACGATAAACCGGCGCCCGAAAAAAAATCGTCTAAACCGGATTCACCTAAACCGGGTGCCGATGAATAATTGAATGATTTGGGGAGGCAGGAAAACAAAGTGAGTCAATCGCTGTTAACCAATTTCGGCGGCATGACCACCAAAGCAGTTATCTTTGACTGCGATGGGGTCATGTTCGATACGGTCAGTGCCAACACCGCTTATTACAACCGCTTGTTGAATCATTTCGGCAAACCGGACATGACACCGACTCAATTTGAATACATCCAGATGCACACAGTGGGAAATAGTATTGCATTTTTGTTCGGTGATGACGCCGATCTCATCCGGCGAGTACAAGCGTATCGCGACGCCATTGGTTACGAACCGTTTTATCCATTGATGGAAATTGAACCAGACTTGAAACCGGTGTTAAAAAAATTAAGGCCCAAGTTCATCACCGCCATCGCCACAAACCGCAGCGATACCATTGGACGCGTACTGGAGGTCCATGGACTGAAAGATTTTTTTGACCTGGTGATCTCCTGCCTGGATGTCCCCCGCCCCAAGCCCTACCCCGATCCGCTGTTAAAGGTCACCGACCATTTCAAAATCAAACCAGCGCAAGCCATTTATATTGGAGATTCCCAGCTGGACCAGGAAGCCGCCCAGGCAGCCGGTATGCCCCTCATCGCTTATCGTAACCGTTCAATGACAGCCGCTGCCGTTCATATCGAACGCCTCAACGAGCTGCTACCTCTTTTAGAATTGGACAATTAGCTTTCCCCAAAACCCTTTTTGGCTTCCCTCTTTGGTTTCCCTCTTTGATTTCATCAATTGGGTCTCCAGCTATCGACCGGAAGCGAACCGACATTTTCTCTTTTCGAGAACAGATACCGCCAGCGTACCGCAAACCACCGGGTAATCCGAAAACCCCCAGACCTTTTCTTGTGCAACACAGTTGCATAGTGCTAATATTAAAAAATGGAATTTTAATATACTGTAATTCATTTCTAAACGGATAGTTTGAGAATCGATTTAATGATTGCAATTAAAATTTCAATTTATTATTCTGTTGCGTGTGCCCATAAACCTTATAATACTTTCCCAAACTAAGAATACTCTTATGCGCCCGCTTAACCAATTCACTTATGTAACTATCTGGTTATTAATATTTTTTTTAACTAAGAGCGCATTCGCGCAGATGCCGGTATTTGTCAGCATTGTTCCCCAGAAATACTTTGTGCAACAAATTGGCAAAGACCTGGTTGATATCCACGTGATGGTGCAACCCGGTGCCGCCCCACATACGTATGAACCCAAGCCCCGGCAAATGGTGGCCATTGCCAAAACCACACTCTATTTTGCCATCGGCGTTGAATTTGAGCGGATTTGGTTAAATAAGATTTCGGCCGCCAACTCGCGGATGAGAGTGGTTCACACCGACCAGGGGATCGAAAAATTGCCCATGACAGTTGATTCCAACCCTGGCAAAAAGAGCGGTAACACCGACGCCCTTGAACACCATGGAAAAGAGGAACCCGGTAAAAATCCCGAAAATGGCCATGATCACCATACACATTCGGGGCTTGATCCGCACATTTGGTTGTCTCCCCCCCTGGTAAAGATACAAGCGCGCACGATATTAGCTGCTCTCACAGCGGTAGATCCGGCCCATGCAAAAGTGTATCAAACCAATTTTCAACAATTTATATCCAAATTAGATCAACTTGATAACCGCCTGACCAATATGTTTGCCGGCCAAAAGGGCTTTCAGTTTGTGGTGTTCCATCCGGCCTGGGGCTATTTTGCCCAAGCTTACGGGCTGCGGCAGGTCCCCATTGAACTCGAGGGGAAAACGCCCAAACCAGCCCAATTGCAACATTTAATCAAACATGCGCGCGCAAAAGGAATACGAGTTATCTTCGCCCAACCGCAACTATCCACTAAAAATGCCCGGCTCGTTGCCAGGGCCATTGACGGTCAGGTTGTTCTGGCCGACCCTTTAGCAGAGAACTGGACAGCCAATCTGGAAACCATTGCCGAAAAAATCAGCGCTGTTTTAAAATGAATATGAATCCATGTCGCCAAACTAATGTGAACCCGTGTCGCCAACCTATTGTTGAAATGAGGAATGTGACCTTTGCCTATAGAGGTGAAGCCGTGATCGAGGGAATCAATCTGGTGGTTTCCCAGGGAGATTTCATTGCCATGATCGGTCCCAACGGCGGCGGTAAAACCACCCTGTTACGACTAATCCTGGGGTTACTGAAGCCGGAGACAGGAGAGATCCGGGTTAATGGTGCGCCCGCTGAAAAGGCATCCGCCTGTATCGGGTATGTCCCCCAGGATGTCCATATCAATCGCCGCTTTCCCATTTCGGCCCTGGATGTGGTTCTCATGGGAAAACTGGATCCCAAAAAACGGTGGTCGCAAAATACCGCCCTAAACCGCCGGGATGCGCTGCGCGCCCTTGAGCAACTGGGAATGGGTCGCTTTTCCGCTAAGAAAATTGGAGAACTCTCGGGGGGACAACGCCAACGGGTCTTTATTGCCCGAGCGCTGGTTACTCAGCCGATGTTGCTGTTGTTGGACGAACCCACGGCCAGTATCGATACCCAGGGACAGGCCGATTTTTACGCGCTCCTCAAAGAACTCAACCAGGACATCACTATCCTGGTGGTTAGCCATGACCTCCTGGTGATATCCCGTTATATTAAATCGGTAGCCTGCGTAAACAAACGGCTGCACTACCATGATCAGGCAGAGATCACCGGGGAAATGCTGGAGACCATGTACCCCTGTGCGGCGGAAGATGTATGCCCCGTGGAGCTCGTGGCCCATGGTTTGCCGCATCGCGTGCTGACGGATCACGAGAAATAGTGCCATGATTGAAGCCCTTGGTTATGAATTTATGCGCAACGCCCTGATGGCCGGTCTTTTGGCCAGCATCATCTGCGGTATTATGGGAACGCTGGTGGTGGTCAACCGAATCGTGTTTCTATCGGGCGGAATCGCCCATGCCGCCTATGGCGGAATCGGATTGGCCTTTTTCTTTGGTTTGCCCTATCTGGTGGGGACTATTGGGTTTTCTTTAGCAGCCGCCATGTTGATGGCTGCTGTCAGCTTGAAAGCCAAACATCGTGCCGATACCATCATCGGCGTCATCTGGGCCCTGGGTATGGCCACCGGTATTATCTTGATCGACCTGACCCCCGGCTACCATGTCGACCTGATGAGCTATCTGTTCGGCAGCATCCTCACCGTCCCTGCTTCGGACCTTTGGGTTATGCTCATTATAGGCATCGGCATCACCGGCCTGGTGGTGTTCTACTACAAAGATCTTCTGGCACTATCGTATGATGAGGAATTCGCTCGAATTCGAGGTGTGCCGGTCAAAAGGCTCTATTTTTCGATGATCGGAATGCTGGCTGTAACGATTGTCATGGTCATTCAGGTCGTTGGCCTGATTCTGGTCATCGCCCTTTTAACCATTCCGCCATTCATCGTTGAAAAACACGCCAAATCCTTACTGCAAATGATGGTTGGGTCCAGCTTGCTGGGCGCTGTCTTCACCATCACCGGACTCTGGCTGGCTTATCGGTATAACCTGACCTCCGGCGCCTCGATTATTCTGGTTTCCGGAATTGTTTTTATCATTTCATTTATCCTTGACCAGATCCTTGACCAGATCCGTTCATCCGGATCAAAGGTTGCCAATTCCCTTTGAAGGATACCTCATGTGCCATCGATGCAATTATCCGGATATGCTGACCGCCGCTTACCTGGAACCAACCACCAACCGTCTACGCGTGCTGGAGGTCATCGGCAATAACAGTTTTCCGTTGTCTGCCTCGGATATTTATAAAACCCTTGGCCGGACATGTTCCATAAACCGCGTCACGGTCTATCGCATTCTCGACCGTTTGGTCGATCACGGTATTATCGAGCGCTTGAGCACCGCCGGAAGGGCCACCTATTTTGGCCTTGCGCCCAATGATTACCACCAGCCCCATTCCCATTTTTATTGCAAAAGCTGCGGACAGATGGATTGCCTGAATCCGAACAGTTTCCAAGTCGATACCACGCCCTTTCAAAATACGTTTCCGGGCCGAATTGACAAAGTGGAAATTCGGGTGGACGGCATCTGTAAAAACTGCATGAAATAAAATTCTTGGGCCCATGAGCGCGCGTACCACACGCCCTGCCCCAAACACCGTAACACGCCAATCCAACCGCCGCAGACCCAATTACTTGACAGGAAGCCCTCATCTGTGAGAATGATTCCATCATCAAACCCAGCGGCCATACAGACTGGCAAGCCATTAAACCAACATTTCATGAATGGACCCATAACAATGAAACGCTTTCTTTTTGCACTGATCATTGTGGTTGTTTTTTCTATGACCGGTTGGCTAACCGGTTGCGATAGTGATGAATTCGATCTGAGCGGGTGTGATTGTGATGAGGAAATTGACGATCTTGTGGACGATCGCGGTAAACCCGATGATGAAGAAAAAACCTTTGAAAACGGTGTGCATACACTGACCTACTGGTATAACCGCGATGGTTTCGCCCAGACCTTCCGCTGGGGAGATGGCACGGACCTGTGCTGTGAAACCACCTATTCGACCCTGGACAATCAAGCCCCTGCGGCCCTGAATCAAAGTATCCTAACCCCGGTAAATACGGCCGTTAATATTACGCTTACGGCCACGGACGTTGATGGTGATGCACTGACATACCGGGTCGTTAACCCCCCGAATAGTGGTTCGCTGACAGGTGTGGCACCGGATCTGACCTATACCCCCAATGCCAATTTTCAGGGTAGCGACAGCTTCACTTTTACCGCGCACGACGGAAAGGTCGAGTCCTTCGCGGCAACCGTCCAAATTCGTGTATCCGGCTCCGCGGATGATACCCCTGCTGATGAGGGATAAGGAACCGAGAAAAAAGAAACCCGGGGCAACAATTAAATAATTTTTAGGAAAATAGCGACTACTCGATCCCCCCACTCTATCCAATGATTAAGCGTTGCTTTTGAGGCTGGATTTCAATATCCCACCCCTGTTATACTGGTGAATGATTAGACACGCTTTGATCACCATCGACACCATGAAAACAGGAAATCATCGTCCATGGCCCTCGCCGCATCACCATTAACCGTCATCCGTTCCCAATATTTCCTTCATTTCGCCGTCATGGGCGCCGTACTCCCCTATTTTAATCTCTATTGCTACCACATCGGTTTTTCAGGGTATCAAATCGGTATTTTGTCGTCCGTGCGATCATTTGCCATTGTTTTGTTTCCCATCTTTTGGGGCCTGCTGGCAGATCGCTTGGGTATTCAAAAACGAATCTATGTCGTGTGCAATGTCTTTGGCACCTTGATCTGGGCGGGGTATTTTTTCACCACCGATTTCGGCCCGATGCTTCTGATCACATTGGTTTACGGTATATTTTACACCCCCATCATCTCTTTATTGGAAACGATGACCATGGATGTGCTGGCCGGTGAGAAACCCAGATATGGACAGACCCGCGCCTGGGGTTCCATCAGCTTTATTTTGGTCGTACTGGCCTTGGGTTACATAATCGATACGTCAGGCGTCGGCATCATCCTGGGAATGGTCCTCGCAGGGTCGATTATCCAATCTGTCTTAGCAACCGCCCTGCCGCCGGGAAAAAGAAGCCCGCCATCGCTCTCTCTTACGGAGATTCGAACCCTTTTCACTTCCCGGTTCACCCTGTTTTTGGTTTGTGCCTTTTGCATGCTGGTGAGCCATGGCGCTTACTATGGCTTTTTCTCAATCCATCTGGAAAACCTGGGGCTCAGCGGAACATATATTGGAATGGCGTGGGCATTGGCCTCTATGGCCGAAATTTTTGTTATGGTGGCATCCGCCCGGCTGTTTCGTCGTTATTCACCTGAAAAGATGATGCTATATGCCTTTGGGGCGGCGATCCTTCGGTGGCTGATTCTCTATTGGACAATATCGCCCGTCATCATCATGCTTTCCCAGGGATTGCATGCCGTCACCTACGGGGTATTCCATATGGCCAGTATTATATATGTGGACCAGTTGTCTCCCAAGCAAGATAAAGCCCTCGGGCAAGCAGTGAACAATTCGATTACTTATGGATTGGGATTGATGGTAGGGTTCTATATCAACGGTTGGTTATATGCCCATACGGGTCTGTTTTTTCTATTTCTGGTCAGCGCCGGCATCGCCGCAGTTGGGGGCATTATCCTTCACATAGGAGTGCGTCTTCCCCAAACCGATGTCTAAAAACCGGCCAGTGGGGGAACAGTTTTAAATTCATTACTAAATAAGCCGATAAAATTAGAAACGCCGTCTTACCAGACGGCGTTTCTTGATTGTTTCAAAAATAGTTAGAACGGACGGAAATCCTAATGCATTACGGTTTGGATAAAACACCCGCCACTGCCGCTGGAATCACTGTCATCGCCGCCACCACCGCTGCCACCTCCGGCCGGCATTGGCAGGGGCGGTGTATTCTCTGCAAAATATTCATGACTATCGGCATTTCTGATCGCTGCGTTAGGATTGCTACGGGCCAAAGATCGCGCACCGGATTGTCCATAAACAATATCATCCGTACCGGCAACCACTGTAAAATGGGTGAGTTCATGAATGACGGTGCCCGCTTTGGAATCGGTTCCGGTCACCGGAGCCCGGAAAAAAGCACCGCAAAAATTAATGTTATACGGCTGGGAGGGGTTTACATAAGCAAAGATGTTTGATGCACAATCACTCGGGCAGTAAGCGGTTATGGTTCTATTAAACAATGCATCGTGAACCCTATTAAAATTCGATGTAACCGCCGCATACCTCGGCCCACTGTAAGCGCCGAACCACTCCAGGTAGCGTTGGGCCTGTGCCCGCTGATCCGCAGGGGTATTTGATAGCGCTTGTCGGGCCACGGCTGCAATATTCTTGGCCGCTGCGTGCCCCTGTGTTACCGCATTGAATTGAGCATCAGAGCATTCAATTTTAGCCTTCGATAGGCTGGGGATAGCGTCTTCACGGGTGCCTTCAACGATTTCAAATGTCACTTCGCTGGATTGAACCGGAACCAACTTCATTTTTTGTGGTTCGGTATTCGGGTTCAAAACTGTTGTTTTTACCCGGAGGGTCGAGTCTATATATTGAACCGTATATACTCCGGCGGCATAGATTTTATATCCGTCCTCTAAGTAAACAATTTCCGACGCCTCGCTTTTACCAGCGATTTCAATAAAATCTTCTTCTGTGGGCGGGAGCCGTTTAACCAGTTTACCGATATAAGGCACTGGATTACCATTGTTCGTAATGTAAAAAATATCCTGGGTAAAATCGCCCTCAAACGGGGTTCCCCATTTAAGGACTCGAACCGGATCCTCGGATTCGTTCTTCAGCGTGAATTTCATGCTGATGGAAACATGATCACTTTCATTGACCTCAAGGACTTCAATCTCTGCAACAACATCCGCCGAGGTATTCGCCCATACATTTGGCATTAAACATAAAGAAGCGCACACGAGTAAGATAGACATTTTTATTCGCAACATATAACCGCCTTTCATTGGAAAACCTATTTTTATCTAAGATGCAAACGGATTACGGATACGTCGGCATTACATTAAAGGGTCGGCCGGATTAGTATCCTGCTTTAACTCGATCCGGTTTTAACTCGATCCGGTTTTTAATTCGACCCTATTTTAAATTCTACCCGGTTGGATCGAACCGGTACCAGTTGCATTTCACCATGATCCGGTTTCATACTGATATACGGTTTGCGGTATTGAACCGTATAGAGCCCCGGATCTTTAATTGCGTAGCCCTGCTCCAGAAATATTTTTGCGACAAGTTCGCCGTTGGGGCCCATTGCGATAAAATCGTTTTTCTGCGGGGCGCCGCGTTTGACCTGCTTACCAAGATAGGGAAGTTGCTCCCCATCTTTCGTGACGGTAAACATATTGTCGTAAAATTCACCTTCAAGCGGGGTTCCCCATGTCAACACATTATATCCATGGGTCGTGTTATTTTTTAATATAAATTCAAGTGTGACTGAAACCGGTTGTTTATCCGAAACATCAAGAACTTTTAACGTGACCATCATGGGTGCCTCTGTATCCATCTGGGCATTTGATGCCCCTGTACAGGAAAATAGAAAAATGGCGAAAAATATACAAACCAGAAAACCTAGCGCCGGCTTTATTTTACGGACCCAGTTCATTTAAAATCTCCTTTAGTATATAGTAAGTGCCAAGGGTAAGTTACCGCTCACCAGTTAGGCATGTCAAATCAATAACCATTATATTTTCAGTACAAGAACCATACCGTTGTTTATTCTATCCTTTAGTTTGCCCTGTGAAATCGGGTGCGTCTTCCCAAAAACGGTGTCTGAAGATCCGGCCGGCGGGAGTCAGGTCATATAGGCTATCGGCCGCCAGCAACAACGCGGCATTGGTCCAGGTCATTCGCTCTTGGGGCCATATTTCCCGTTCAGGAATATTGTAACCGCACCAGTAGGTTCCGTCTGCAAAGCGGCGATCAAAAATCCAGTCAAACACAACCTGGGCCTGATCCCGGTTCCCCATGGCCTCCAACGCCAGAATCAGTTCGGCAGTTTCCGCCAGGGTGATCCAGGGTTTATCGGAAACGCATCGAACGCCCTCATTTTCGATGATAAATTTCTTCCAGAACCGATTGATGCGTCGATGGGCCGCCTCTCCGGTTAGGGCGCCGGACAGAACAGGATAAAACCAATCCATGGCGAATCTAGATTTGGTCATATTGAAATGGTGGGGCCGATGACGAATGGCCTGGCCCAACCGTTTACAAGCGGAACGCCAACGTGCCAGGTTTTTTGCCTCATTACCCAAAGAATCCGGCACCACCAGAGTGGCGACGGCCAAAGCACATTTCAGACTCAAATAAATAGCGCTTGAACCGGTTAAAAGCGCCATGCAGTCCACTTTTCCTTCGGGACTGACGGCCCAGTAAATCTCTCCGCCAGGGGCTTGATGCGCGACAACAAAGTCAATGGCCGACCGAATGGTCGGCCACATGTCTGCCAGGAAATCCGAATCACCGGTACTCAAATAATAATGGTACGCTCCCACGGCGATATAGGCGCAAAAATTGGTATCGCGGGTCCGGTCCAATGGCTCGCCATTGCGATAGGCTGCATACCAGCTTCCATCAGGAAGCTGGTTCTCTACCAGCCATTGAAAAGCCTTTTTGGCTTGATTTAAATACCCGCCCACCGTCAACCCCATGGCGGCCTCCACATGATCCCATGGATCGGTTTTACCATGGGTGTGCCAGGGTATCTCGCCGGTTTTTCGCTGAGTTGTTGCAATGAGGTCGGCCACCGTCCCTAAATCGAGCCGGACTTGGATTTTTCGGGTACTTTCTGTGATCATTCGTTGCAGCATGGTTGTTTTGATTATTTTATTCACAGGTTAAAATGCAGTCTTAAAACTGTCGGCCTTCATAGCGGGTATCAAGATGCATTGCAAGCCGATTTTCGCTCTTTGTAAGGCATCTAGTTTATATTGTTTTGATCCTTTTTTATGACTTCCGACCATAGGGTCGATAAAAAAACTTGATTTATTATTATAGATAGCTATATTCACACCGACCAGTCGGAAAAAACTAGAAAAACCATTGTAGCTATGTCACCAGCCATCGTCGACAAAAAAGAAAAACAGCAACACATCATAGAAGCGGCGCTCAAAGTGTTTTCAAAACAGGGGTATACCGCTGCCAGTATGAACAAAATCGGTGAAGCGGCAGGTGTGGGAAAAAGCACGTTGTATGAATATTTCGAGAGCAAAGCGGAAGTGTTTATCGCCGCTTTTGGGGCTTGGGTCGATCAGATCTGCTTTCGTATGACGACCTTGATGGCAAAAAGAACGAATCCCGTTGATAAATTGTACGTCGTGGCCGAGCTGACCAACGAAATCGGCAGTGCTCAAACCCCAGGAAACCGGATGTACCTTGAAATGGTGGATCAAATGTACGTTGAAACCGGCGTTTTGTATCACCAATGGGAGCTTATAGACGGCAAGGCAGCCGACATTCGCAGGATCTTGACAGACGTCATTTTACATGGCATTGCCACGGGTGCTTTTAAAGCTGAAATAGCCAGGGATGTCGAACAGATCGTGATCAACATCATGGGTTGTATGGACGGCTTGCTCTTTAATAACCTGTTGGGAAATCAACACTTTAATTTGAAATGGCAGGTTAATTATTATTTAAACAATTTAGTCGCGACCATTCGGGCTGATCGCGACCCATTGGATACCACCAACCAACCCAAGGATCTCAAGGCGGCCGGCTCGAATAAGGCTTAAGGGAGGACGCGTGATCATTTTTGGCCGAATAACGGCAGCATTTATTCTTACCGGTTTTTTATTCATGTCGGCGGGTGCCCCAGCGCACGGCGCCGCTCCCGCCTACACACTTGATACCCTTTTTCGAATGGCCCTGACGCAATCCGAAGAAGTCAAGTTGGCCGAGGAAGCCGTCTATGTGGCCGAGCAGGATAAAAAGCGGGCCTTGTCTGTTCTGATCCCCCGCTTTTCTGCTTTTGGGGATTATAAACATTACAGTGAAGAGAAATATAAGGGCGATATGCCCGTTCAACCGGAGTGGTCAAGCACCTATGGCCTACGTCTGGATCAGTCGTTTACGCTAAACGGCAAGGAGCTCATCGCCCTTGAAATAAGCAAAGATACCATTACAAAACAGCGTTTTGATTTGGCATCCAACCGTGAAATCCTTTTGATCCGTGTGGCGGAAGCGTACTACAATGTGCTCAAAACTGAAAAAGCAGTCGATATCGCCACTGCCAATGTAGACCGGTTGACCACCTATCGGGAAGCGGTTCAAACCCGATTGAAACTAGGTGCCGTCACCAAGACGGACCTATACCGCGCCAGTGCCGAATTGTCCGGTGCCGTATCGGATCAAATTCGAGCCGAAAACCTGAAATTATTCGCTCAGTCGGTTTTAACCCGATTAACCGGTTTAGCAGGACCGTTTCGGTTGGAAGCGCCCGTGTTTGATTTACACAAAGATAATGATTTCGATCCGGCAGCCCTCAAACGAACCGCCTTTGATGAACGCCCCGATCTGAATACCCTGCGAATGGCAAAAGCATTAGCCGAAAACGAGGTCCGTTTCACCAAAAGCGCCTGGTGGCCCCGAATCGGTATCGAGGGTGTCTGGGCGCGTCCGGATGCCTCGCCGAATGCGGCGGCACCGGTTGATGAGAGTATGTGGGCAGGGGTGAACTTTCAATTTTCGCTTTACGACGGCGGTTTACGTAAAGCGGAAGTGAACCAAAGCCGCTCGAAAGAACGGCAGGCGGATCTCGGAATCGCCACTTTGAAAAAACAGATCGCCTTAGAAGTGGACGAAGCCTACCTGAATTTTATCACGCGTAAAAATACCATCACGGCGCTTTCAGATCAGTTGACCTTCGCGAAGGAAAACCACCAGGCTGTGACGCGTCAGGCTGAATTCGGGCTGGCCAACAGCATCGATGTCGTAGACGCCAACACCCTGTTGGTTACCGCCCAGCGCAGACTGGCCGAGGCGATTTTTGACGGCCAGTTGGCCCTGCTCAAGATCGAACAAAGTACGGGAAAATTGCTTAAAAACGTTGAACACCGTCTTAATCTGCCCGCCGGCGAGCGGGCTCCCAGCCGAATGAGTGTTCCAATTCGTGGCCCAAGGAGTGAAATGGATGAGAACCAAACCACCGGACAATAACCAATCTAAAAACAGCTGGAGCCGATGGATATGGGGTGCCATTCCCTGGCTCTTTTTTCTATTTTTAATCATCGTCATCGGTATTTTGGCGATGCGTATAGGGTCAGAGCAGGCAGTTATTGCGGCAGAAAAAAAAGAGGCCCTGAAAGAAAAGCGGCCCGATGTCAATGTGGTCACCCTAAATTTGAACCCATCACCGATGCACGACCGCATTCGTCTTCCTGGTGAAGTCGAACCCTGGGTTAAACTGGCCATACTTGCAGAAGTACGCGGACGTATCGTGGCCAAAAAGGTCGAAGAAGGCCAGACGGTAAAAAAAGGTGAGATCATCGCCATGATCGACCCCCGCGATTACGACAACCTCCTGGCGCAAACCCGTGCAAACTATAATGCAGCCCGCAAGACAATGAAACGCCTGGAAGGGCTTAAGAAGGAAAAATTAGCCACCCAGGCCCAGCTCGACGACACCAAAGCGCAAGTAGACGGCTTGAAAGCAGCCATGGATACGGCCGAACTCAATGCCCAGCGGTGCCGGATTCGGGCGTCGGCCGCCGGTATCGTCAACCATCTGGATGCCGAGCCGGGGCGTTTCGTAAATAGCGGAGATATGGTCGCCGAAGTGCTTCAGTTGGACCGGGTGAAAATCAAGGTGGGAATTCCCGAGTCGGATGTAGCTGCGGTAAGGCATATCGACCAGTTTAATATTCGCGTCGATGCGCTTAACAACCGCATATTCAAAGGCCAAAAACACTTTTTGTCCCGCACAGCCGATCCCCTGGCCCGGCTTTACAATCTTTTCATTCGCGTTGACAATCCAGATGGGGAAATACTGCCGGACATGTTTGTCCGCGCGGATATCCTAAAAGCGACGATTCCCAATGCCCTGGCGATCCCATTGTTTGCCTCTTCATCCAATTCCGACACACGGATCGTTTATGTCGTTAAGGATGGCCACGCCCACGTCCGTCAGGTGACGTTAGGTATTCAGGAGGGGTGGCTGGTCCAGGTGGTTGACGGTTTATCCGCCGGCGATGAGGTTATCGTGATCGGTCAGCGCAATGTTCACGACGGTGACAAAGTGAACGTTGTGCGGAACGTCCAACACCCCGGGGAGATCAACCCATGATCATTTCCGATGCTGCTGTAAAAAACCGGGTCAGCGTTGTGGTTCTCGCGCTAATGATCATCTTATTCGGCATCTATTGCTACATGGCGCTTCCCAGGGAGAGCTCTCCGGATATCACGATTCCGAATGTATTCATCTCCACGGACTACAAGGGCGTATCGGCGGCCGATATCGAAACGTCCATTACCATTCATATCGAAAAGAAACTGAAAGGCCTCGATCGGGTCAAAAAAATCCATTCAGTCAGTGCCGAAGGCCTGTCCCAGATCAACATCGAGTTTATCCCCGGCACCGATATCGACGAGGTGCTGACCAAGGTCAAGGACAAAGTGGACGAGGCCATGGGGGATTTGCCGTCCGACCTGGAAAACGATCCGGCTGTCTTCGAGGTGAATATCTCAGAGCTGCCCATTGTTGTTTTTTCACTGAGCGGCACCTGCGGCAATCCTTGTTTGAAAAAAATCGCCGATGACTTCGCCGATGATATAGAGGCGATTCCCGGTGTATTGGAAGCTGAGGTGACCGGTGGCCTGGAAAGAGAAATCCGTCTGGAAGTCGATCCGGACAAACTGGCCTATTACCGAATTCCCATCACCCGGTTCCAAAATGTCGTTGCCAGCGAGAACCAAAACACCTCCGGCGGGGCCATTACCCTGGGAGACGGCCGCTATCAATTGCGAGTACCCGGTGAATTTACGACGCCCGAGGAGTTGTTCGGGCTGGTTGTCGGCACTTTTCAGGGGCGTCCGATCTATTTAAAAGACCTGGCCACAGTGGTGGACTCTTTTAAGGAAGAGACGAGTCGATCCAGACTGGATGGCAGGGAAGCGGTCTCAATCTCCGTTAAAAAACGCGTGGGCGAAAATATCATCTTTATCACCGATCGCATCGATGAATTGATTACCGAGCGGCAACCGGGTTGGCCCGACGGTACCGATATCACCAAACTCATGGATCAAGCCCGCGAAATCCGGGGGATGGTGGCCGACCTGGAAAACAATATTATTTCCGGACTGATCCTGGTGGCCGTTGTGTTGTTTTTCGTGCTCGGCCCTCGCAATGCCCTTTTGGTGGCCATGGCGATTCCGTTCTCCATGTTTTTGTCATTTATCATCCTCTATAGCCTGAATATCACCTTGAACATGGTGGTCCTTTTCTCGCTAACCCTGGCGCTGGGCATGCTGGTGGACAATGCCATTGTTATTGTGGAAAATATTTACCGGTATTTACAACAGGGCGTGCCGCGTCTGGAAGCGGCTATGCGGGCAACGGGAGAGGTCGCCTGGCCGGTGATCGGCTCTACGATTACCACCCTGGCTGCTTTTCTTCCCATGGTTTTCTGGCCGGGTATCATGGGAGAGTTTATGAGCTATCTGCCCATTACGCTCATCATTACCCTGACGTCCAGCTTGTTCGTGGCCATGGTGATCAACCCGGCCCTGGCAGCGATATTCATCAAAGTCAAAGGCGGTGGCGGTACCGATCCTAACACCAATGCAGCGGCAGTGGCTCAAACCGGTGAAAAACCGGTGGAAATTAAAGGTCTCTGGTTGACCCTGTATACCCGGTTTTTGAAAACGGTTCTGCGACATCGTTTCGTCACGGTGATGATCTCTTTTGCTTTTCTTATCCTTATGGTTCAAGTGTGGTTGTTGACTGTTGGGCTGGAAAAACCAGTGGAATTTTTTCCCAGCATCGACCCCAAAAACGCTTACGTAAACATTGATCCGCCCGAGGGAGCCGACCTGGAATACTTAGATCGGATTGCGCGCCAGACAGAGCTGGCCGTGATCGGATATCAGGCCGAAGAGAAAAACGGCCCGCTGGCGGCGACTTCAAGTGATTATCAACAGGCTTACCTCGCACGCATTCATCGAAAAGTCGACGGAGAAGAATTTTCAGGCCCCGGAGATCTGGACAATATTGAACATGTTTACGCCAAGGCCATTTTGGCCTCAGGCGGTGCGGCCAGCTTCGGTTCCAATCTGCCCAACCATATCGGCATTCAGTTTCTTGATTTAAAGGACCGCAAACATCCATCCGCCCAGGATCTTGAAACGATTCGAGAGCGAGTCAAACATATCGCCGGCGCGCGCATCACGGTAGATGAAGCGGAAGAGGGCCCGCCTACCGGGCCGCCCATCAATATTGAAATCTCCGGTGATGACTTCCGGATATTGGGTCAATTGGCCGACCAGATTGAAATGATTATCGCCAAAGTGCCGTATGTAGAGGACATCGGCAATACCTACGTTGCAGATCTACCGTCCATTCAGGTCCGCATCGACCGGCAACGCGCGGCCATGTTCGAACTATCCACCAATGCCATCGGGTTTGCCTTGAAAACGGCCTACAACGGCCTGAACATCTCTACCTATCGTGAAGGCGACGAAGATTTCGATATTGTGGTTCGACTTGCAGAGGCGGACCGCAACGTCACCGATGTATTGCGTAAATTGATGATTCCAACCCCCACCGGACAATTGGTACCGTTGACATCCATTGCCACCATCGCCTATGTCGGTAACTTAGGAGAGATCTCCCGCATCAACCACGAACGAACGGTAACGATCAAGGCCAACGTCGATGAATCCAAGGCCCCCGGCGCCGTGGTTCGGGCCCAATGCGAGGCGCTATTGGCCGATTTTCCCATGCCCCCCGGGTACCGATTTAAATTTACCGGCGAATTTGAGTTCCAAAAAGAATCGGAGGCATTTCTTTCCAAAGCCTTTCTGATAGCCATTTTTCTCATCTTTTTTATCTTGGTGACGTTGTTCAACTCGGTGGCTCAACCCATAATCATTATGACTTCGGTCGTCCTCTCCCTGGGAGGGGCGTTTTTGGGATTGGTCGTTCTCCGTTCTCCCTTCGGCATCATCATGTCCGGAGTGGGCGTCATCTCCCTGGCCGGTGTCGTGGTCAACAATGCCATCGTGTTGATTGATTATACCAACAAATTGCGTCAACGCGGGATGGCCCTGACCGAAGCCGTGGTTGCCGCCGGGGCTACCCGTTTGAGGCCGGTCATGTTAACGGCCATCACCACGGTTTTGGGATTAATTCCCATGGTAACGGGCGTGTCGTATGACTTCCATATCATGGCCATGTCCTGGGTCAGTGAATCAACCCAATACTGGCGCTCCATGGCAATTGTGGTGATATTCGGCCTGCTCATCGCCACGTTTCTGACCCTTGTGGTAGTCCCCGCCCTCTACAGCTTTTTCGTTACCTCCGGGCAACGGCTCTCCACATTTAAACAATGGGTCAAGCGGTTATACTGGCAACCCTATGAACACTGGGCGACGGCGGAATCAAAAATGCCGGAGAAAATAACCGATTAGGTCGACTAACATCGTCATCGTCACTTGACGCTTTCAATAGTCAGTGCCATATTATGTCATAGCACTACGTTATTATTCGTTCATTATCAGGACTTCATCGTAATTCTCATCATGGCGGAGCCTTTATGAAACCGGTCGTAATTATCATGTTGGCCTTGATATCGGTTTCGTGTTCGGTCGTATCGAAAAATGTGCGCGAAAACGCCGTCTCTGCGCCTACTTTTCACGAATTGGTTAATGATATCGAACGGTATCGAAACCAACTCGTCATTTTGGGCGGATATGTGCTCGACGTTCAGAACCAGCCTGACGGCTCCGTGCTAAACGCCCTTCAGGTACCATTAAAAACAGGCGATAGGCCCGGTTCCAAGGACCATTCCCAAGGACGACTGGTCATCCACACCTCAAAATTCCTCGATCCGGAGGTGTATACCAAGGGACGAAAAATTACCGTGGCCGGAAAGATCGTATCCAGCTCAACGGATAAATCAGCCGATAAAACAGAGGATAAACCCGGGGCTAAACTGGCTACGTCCCCCATACCCCAATTGAAAATAGAAGCCGAAGAGTTGCATTTATGGCCGCGCTACCGAACGCCGCGCTATCGGCATCCATACAACGATCCCTTCTGGTATTGGAATGACCCCTGGTATGGAAGGCACGACCCGTTCTATTTCTATGGATTGCGACACCGGCATTATCATTTACGCCATCATCGACATCGCTGGTAAGTCAATCCTAATTTAAGGATTATTCTAAGATGAAACCGTTTGCTCTGGTGATAACCGCTCTCATTTTTATCGGTTGCGCCGCCGGCATTTCAAAACAGGGCCGGTCCCAGGTGACGTTTCAGGACTCTTTTTCAACATTTCAGAAACAATCCAAGGATTTGATTGGAGAAACAGTTCTGTTCGGCGGTAAAATCATCACCACTCAAAATGATGGCCGCGGCACGGAACTGACCATCTTGCAACTTCCCTTAAACAGGCTGAATCGCCCCCTGGATAACGATCAGTCCCAGGGCCGGTTTCTCGTTGGGGTCGATCGGTTTTTAGACCCCGCCATCTATACCAAAGGGAATTCGGTGACCGTGGTGGGCAAATTGGTGGTCATCGAAAACCGCCGCATCGGCGAGATGACCTACGCGTATCCCAAGCTTGAGGCGCATGAAATTAAACTGTGGCAACCGGACGAAGGATGGATGCCGCGCTTTCGGTTCGGGATAGGCATCGGGACGACATTTTAACATGTATCGAATGCGACTTCATCCATCACAGGGGGGTGATGATTTGGCATGAAGCCGAAAAAACCCCACATCGAAAACCCACAGATGGACCTGTTTCGGGTCGAGTTGTCCAAAATTATCTCACACGCCCATCCCCTCTCAAAACTGGCTCGCAAAACCAATTGGAAACGACTGGAAAAAATATTCAGTTCAACCTATAGCAGGAATCGCGGTCGCCCGGGAATCAGCACCCGCTTGATGGTGGCCCTACATTATTTAAAATATACACATCAATTGAGCGATCAGCGGGTCGTCGATAACTGGGTTGAAAACCCATACTGGCAATACTTCAGCGGCATGAAATGGTTTGAACACTTCCCCCCCATCAACCCATCCAGCATGACCCGATGGCGCAAACGTCTCCGCGAGGCTGATATCGAAGAGTTGTTGAAAATGTTAATTCAAGCCGATCTCAACCATCAAAAGTGTCGGCGCGTTTAAAAAATAGTTCCCCTTAAAACAGATCAAGAAGGAGCGTTCACATGAAAATCGCTTTTATTGGAATGGGCACCATGGGCGAGCCCATGGCAATGAATATTCTCAAAGGTGGATATGAGGTCATCGTTCACAATCGAAACCGGGATAAGGAGAAAGAGGTGGCCGAAAAAGGCGCCGTCCGTGCGACATCGCCGGCCGCAGCCGCGGCTGATGCGGATGTCGTGATTATCTGTGTGAGCGATACACCGGATGTACGTGCTATCCTATTGGGAGACGATGGCGTCATCAACGGCGCCAAAAAGGGAAGCATCGTGGTAGACATGTCGACCATTAGTCCATCGGCCACCCGCGAAATGGCCGTGGCTTTGGCCGAAAAAGGGATTCGGATGATCGACGCCCCGGTATCGGGCGGATCAGAAGGCGCTCAGCAAGGGACGTTGGCTATCATGGTCGGCGGAAACTCAGAAGACATAGAAAGGGTTCGCCCCGTACTTGAAACCATGGGTAAAACCATCACCCACGTCGGACCCATCGGCGCCGGTCAGATCACGAAAGCGATTAACCAGGTCGTCATCGCCGCCACCTACTTGGGTGTTGCGGAAGGCATGACGCTGGGCATGAAAGCCGGGTTAGATATGGAAAAAGTGGTGGCTGCTATTGCCGGAGGGGCCGCTGGTTCCTGGGTTCTAAGCAATCGCGCCGGTAATATGGTAAATAATGATTATCCGCTGGGATTCCGCGTGCGCCTGCACGCCAAAGATTTGAAAATCGCCCTGGAAGCAGCTCGCGACCTGGGGGTCGCCCTTCCTGTTTCGGCCTTTGCAGAGCAAGTGGAATCCGGCTTGATCGGCCGAGGCCACGGGGATGAAGACGTTTCTGCCGTGGCACGGTCGATTCGCGAGCTTTCGGGATTGGATGACAAATAGTAACGCATTGGATGATTCTTTTTCATTGGCTAAACGTTTGAGAAGCTGTTTGAACGGATAGCGCCCCTATTGTAGATTTTGTTAATTCTTGCGGTTGATTTTTATGATTTCATATGTTTTATACATAATTATTGACATAATCATTAGTTTAGAGTTGGCTTAGCATTCTATCGTATTAGAGATAGAGCGCTAAACGGCTCTTTTATCTATTTTACACTTACGTAAGCAAAATAGGACCCATTTATTTTTCGCGTATTTCAGCTTGAAATATGCTGCGCTATTGATTTTCCTATTGACCCTTTAAACGACAAAACCTACTATCCAGATTAAATTTGTAAGAGGTCGAAACTGATTAGCGTTGCATTGAACCCATTTGCGATTCAACCTGATCAAAATAAGGCCCGGGTTACTATTTTTGTCAGACCTGTAATGAGTCGGTAGGGATTCCATGCGGATCCTTTTTAAACCCACAAGAGGAGGTATTAAAAAATGAAAAAATTTGTGATTGTGGCCCTTGCGATCGTACTGTTATTACCATTTGGCGTTAACGCCAAAACATTAAAATTCGCCCTGGATGCAGACCCCAAAACATTAGATATTCAGGAACAATTATCCGGGGGCATGCTGCAATTTTCCCATTGGGTATTTGATCCACTGGTACGTTATCGTCAGGACATGAGTTTTGAACCGCGTCTGGCGGAAAAATGGGAACGCGTCGACGATATGACTGTTCGGTTTTTTCTGCGCAAAGGCGTAAAATTTCATTCCGGAAATCCGTTCACGGCCAAAGATGTCAAATTTACACTTGATCGTTTTAATGCCAGCCCTGACTTTAAAGGTCTGTTCGAACCTTTCGCGGAATCAGTGGTTGTAGACGATCACACCATCGACATCAAAACCAAAAAACCGTACCCCCTGTTGCTCAATATGATGACCTATGTGTTTCCCCTGGATAGCGCTTTTTATAGCGGCACCGATGATCAGGGCAAACCCAAAGATGCATTGCTGAAAGTTGGATATACTTATGCCAAAACAGCATTACCCAGTGGTACCGGTGCGTTCCAATGTACATTCCGCGAGCACGGCGTCAAAATGGTCTTGACCCGATTTGCCGATTATTGGGACAAAGGCTCCCCGGGCAATGTGTCTGAAGTTAATCTCACCCCCATCAAAGAGGAAGCCACCCGCATGGCCGCCCTTCTCTCCGGGGATGTGGACTTTATTATGCCTGTTCCCCCCAGGATTTTGACCGTGTCGAAAAAGATCCAAACGTGGAGCTGATTACCTTTACCGGCGGCCGAATTATTACCGTCCAGATGAATTCGAAACGCCTGGAAGCGCTTAAAGATGCGCGTGTTCGTCAGGCCATCGTTTACGCCGTCAACAATGTCGGTATTAGCGATAAAATCATGAAGGGTACCGCCACACCGGCCGGGCAGATGAGCCCCAAGGGTTACTATGGCTACAAGGAAAGCCTGAAACCGCGCTATGACCTGGAAAAAGCCAAAAGCCTGATGAAAGAGGCCGGATTTGCCGATGGTTTTGAAGCAACCATGATTGCGCCCAACAACCGCTATGTCAACGACGAAAAAATCGCCGAAGCGTTCGTGGCCATGGTATCCAAGATAGGGATCAAGATTAATCTTAAAACCATGCCCAAGGCCCAGTACTGGGATGAATTCGACCGGCAACCGGCTGATTTCCAGATGATCGGCTGGCACTCCGATACGGAAGATTCAGGTAATTTCTACGAGTTTCTGATCATGTGCCCCAATAAGGAAACCGGGTACGGGCAGTATAACAGTGGTAACTACTGCAACCCGAAGGTCGACGAACTGACCATCGCCTGCCAGAGTGAAACCGATCTGGAAAAACGGGCCAAAATGCTGCAGGAAATTGAACAGATCATCTATGATGAAGCAGCCTATGTACCGTTCCATTGGCAGAACCATTCCTATGGTGTAAAAAAGGGCGTTAAAGCCCAACCGATTGTCAACACCTTGAATTTCCCTTATTTAGGAGACTTGGTGATCGAATAATCCCGGCAAAAACGTCCACTAAGATCGTTATACCTTCATGAAAAAGGGGAAATGGGGCAGAGCAAACCGTAAATAAACGGGTATCTGCCCCATTTTTATAAACCCTGCACGAACGGTTTTGGTGAAAATATGAGTGAAAAATAACCATGTTTGCATTTATTATCAGGCGCGTGATCCAATCGATTGTGGTGATGCTGGTTATCAGCTTCATAGGCTTTTCCGTGCAACACAATATCGGCGATCCGGTTCGCGATATGGTCGGTATACGGGTATCGGCAGCGGAACGGGAGGCCATCCGTGACCAGTTAGGTCTCAACGATCCCTTTTTCACCCAATATTTCCGATTCGTGGGTAATGCGGCCAAAGGAGATTTGGGAACTTCTTATTTTCACAGCAAACCCACCCTTGATGTCATCCTATCCAAAGCGCCGGCCACCCTGGAACTCGTGCTGGCCTCCTCTCTCATCATCATTTTGTTGACCTTTCCCATTGGCATTTACTCCGCCCTTTACCCAAGAAGCCTGTTTTCCCGGCTCGTTATGGGGTTTAGCACCATCGGGGTGGCGGTGCCGGTATTCCTGACCGCTATTGCCCTTATCTATGTCTTTGGGGTGGAATTGAGGTGGCTGCCTGCGTATGGGCGCGGTGAAACAGTCAATGTATGGGGCTGGGAAACGGGTTTATTGACGTGGGATGGTCTTAAGCACCTGATTCTTCCCAGCGTGTCATTGTCGTCGATTATGTTACCCCTCTATATACGCCTGATTCGATCGGAAATGATGGAAGTGCTGGAGACAGAATATATTAAATTCGCATGGGCCAAAGGGTTGTCGAAAAAGCGGGTATGGCTGGTACACGCATTTAAAAATACGCTGCTACCGGTGGTTACGGTTTTCGGGGTTGAAATCGGAATCCTTTTTGCTTTTACCCTGCTGACGGAAACTGTCTTTCAATGGCAGGGCATGGGGTTTATGTTTTTAGAAGCCGTTGACCGCTCGGACACGGCCCTTTTGGTGGCCTATTTAATGGTTGTCGGGGGCATGTTTGTGGTGATCAATACCCTTGTTGATATTGTTTATGGTTTTATTAATCCGATGGTGCGGATAGCGGGTACAAAATGAATAGATGGAAGCGATTTAAAGATTCTTACGTTCTGTATAGCTTCAAGCGGGACCCTGTGGCGGTGCTGAGTTTTTCCATCTTTCTGTTTTTGGTGACGGTGGCATTTATGGCACCGGTCATTGCGCCGTACAACCCCTATGATACCGCCCAGATGGATATAATGGATGCCGAAATTGCACCGTCCTGGATGGAAGGCGGTGACGAAAGATTCTGGCTGGGTACCGATATTCAAGGCCGCGATCTATATTCCACCATGCTTTACGGGTTGCGAACATCGGTGATTATCGGGCTGGGTGCGGTTATTTTCCAGGCCCTGCTGGGTATATCCGTCGGATTGACTTCCGGATATCTTGGCGGTCGAATCGACGCCTTTTTCATGCGAATCGCCGATATCCAGTTTTCCATTCCCTATCTCATCATGGCCATCATCACCAGCGCCATCTTTCAGCTGGCATTTGGCGTGGGGCGTTTTGAAGAGCTGGCCATGCCCCTTCTCATCGTTATCATCGGCATGTCCGAATGGCCCAAGTATGCACGAACTGTACGGGCCTCGGTACTGGGCGAGAAAAATAAGGAGTACGTCGAGGCGGCCCGGGTGATCGGCCTCAATCGACGCCTCATCATGTTCAGGCATATTTTACCCAACACCCTCACGCCGGTTCTGGTTATTTCCACCATCCAGGTGGCCCAGGCGGTCATGAGTGAGGCCGCCCTCTCATTTCTAGGGCTGGGCATGCCCATCACCAAACCATCTTTGGGATCTTTGATCAATGCCGGGTTTGAATATGTTTTCAGCGGCTCCTGGTGGATTACCTTTTTCCCCGGCATCCTGCTCGTTGTCTTCACTTTGGTGATCATTCTTTTCGGGGATTGGTTGCGAGATGTGCTCAACCCTAAGTTGTATAAAGGATAGATATGGGGCATCTGTTAGAGGTTAAAAACCTGGAAGTAAAATTTGCATTGCGATTTGGCGATTTAACCGCCATCGACGATGTTAGTTTTACCCTGGACAAGAAAGAAAAATTGGGGATAGTGGGCGAAAGCGGGGCAGGAAAATCGGTCGCCGGATTTTCCATCATCAACCTGATCAGCAAGCCGGGTTATATTTCCGGGGGCAGCATCCTTTTTGAAGGTCGCGATTTGAGCCAATTGGCTATTGGCGAGATGCGAAAGCTGCGTGGGTACCGCATCAGCATGATTTTCCAGGATCCCATGATGACGCTCAATCCGGTCTTGACCATCGGCACTCAGATGACGGAAACCGTTTTGGCCCATATGAAGGTTTCCAGAGCGGATGCCATGGATATCGCCCTGGAAAAACTAAAAAAAGTTTATATTCCTTCTCCTGCGAAACGTTTATTGCAATACCCCCACGAATGTTCAGGCGGCATGCGTCAGCGCATTGTCGTCGCCATTGCCATGTTAACCGATCCGTCCCTGATTATCGCTGACGAGCCGACCACCGCCCTGGATGTTACCATTCAGGCCGGCATTATGGATCTGCTTCAGGAGTTATGTGAAGACGAAGATATGGGCCTCATTCTCATTACCCATGATTTGGCCGTTGTATCGCAAGTCACGGATAAAATCGCGGTAATGTATGCCGGCCGAATCATAGAAACCGGCGCCACGGACCAGATCGTCCATAATCCATTGCATCCCTATACCCAGGGCCTGATCAAGTCCATACCCGGCGGGGCACAAGCCGGTTCCCGCTTGGCCCAGATCCCAGGTATGATGCCGACCCTGACCGACATACCCTCCGGTTGCGCGTTTAACCCTCGCTGCCCCTTGTGCGACCCGCTGTGCCTGGAAAAGCGGCCGGATCTAAGGGTTTTGGATGGAAAAGCCCATTATGCTGCCTGCCATATGCTGAAAGCGATGGATCCGTAATGCACGACCTTTTCACGCCGGATATCGGAAACATTTAATTGAGAGCCAATTTCAAAACGTTTCAGTTTGTCAAGGTCAAGGAAGGCGATCCGCCTCAGGCGGATTAACCGCAGGAATACATTGGGTATTTCGAGGATTAAAATTTGAGCCTGACGCAGAGATTGGACAAAATGGGACGTTTTGAAACAGGCTTGATGACATTTTTTAATCTGACTATGCAAATGATGGGATTATGGACACAACCAATCACCTGTTAACCATCGAAAACCTGGTGAAACATTTTGATATTTCCGGTGGCCTGCTGGATCAGCTTTCCCTTGAAAAGGGACGGATCAAACGGACGCGTACCGTTGTCCAGGCGGTGAATAACGTTAGTTTTTTCATCAAGCCCGGCGAAACGTTAAGCGTAGTAGGTGAAAGCGGTTGCGGGAAATCAACACTAGCCCGAACCATTCTACGCTTATACCCTCCCGAAAGCGGCAAAATCATCTATCGCGGAGATCGCATCGATCATCTTTCTGCCCAACAAATGCTGCCCTACCGGGCTAAAATGCAAATGATCTTCCAAGACCCTTATGCCTCATTAAACCCCCGCATGAATGTCGCGCGGATTCTGGAAGAACCGGTCATATTTCACAACAAGTCCATTCGTTCGGCTGAAGTCGCCGATAAAGTTGCCGAAGTGATGGAGCTGGTCGGTGTTGACCCCAAATGGGCGGAGCGCTATCCTCATGAGTTTTCCGGTGGTCAGCGTCAGCGAATCAGTATCGCCCGCGCCTTGATGGTCGACCCGGAATTTATCGTTGCCGACGAACCGGTATCAGCCTTGGATGTGTCCATTCAGGCCCAAATCCTCAACCTGCTCATGGACGCCCAGGAAAAGCGCGGCCTGACCTATCTCTTTATAACCCACGACCTATCCGTGGTGGCCCACATCAGTACCCGGGTCGCCGTTATGTACCTTGGCACCATATGCGAATTGGCGCCCACTGCCGATTTATTCGCCACACCCCGTCACCCTTACACCCAGGCCCTATTGTCCGCGATTCCCAAACTGGGAGAAAAGGGTAAAAAACACATTCGCCTGCAGGGCGATGTGCCGACACCCATTCATCTACCCAGCGGCTGCGTATTTCATGGGAGATGCCGATATGTCGAAGATAGATGCCGCAATGAAATGCCACTATTGAAAGCATTAGATACCAACGGTTTTGCCGCCTGCCATGGCGTCGAGGAGGGACGGATTTAATCAAACCTTGACCCGCTTGGTCCAATCATATTCCTGAAAAAATGTAACCAAAAAACAAAAGCCGGCTCTTCATATTACAATCGCATTGAACTCCTTTACGATCCGTGCATATTGTTTTAGCATGAATGAAGAAAGGAAAAAAGATGAATATTGATCGCCTTGTTTTTGCTGTCGCCGGTGCTTTTATAATAACCAGCGTTATTCTGGCTGTTTTTCACAACCTTAACTGGCTTTGGTTTACCGCCTTTGTCGGGGCCAACATGTTTCAGGCTTCGTTTTCAGGATTTTGCCCGATGGCCAAAATCCTCAAGGGCATCGGCTTAAAACCCGGTGAAGCGTTTAAATAATTTTATAAAAAAGAGCCATTTTCAAAACGTTTCAGTTTGTTCAAGGTCAAGGATGGCGAAAATTTTAACCAGAGGAATACATTGGGTATTTCGAGGATTAAAATTTGAGTCAGACGCGGAGATTGGGCGAACTGGGACGTTTTGAAAGTGGCTCAAAAGGTCATCACTATGCCGTTATATGAATACCAATGTGAAGCCTGCTGCCATGCTTTTGAATATTTAGTATTAACTAAAAATGACGCGCCCGGTGAATGTCCCGAGTGTGGTGAAAGCAAGATCACCCGGCTGATGAGTTGTGCCAGCTTTTTAGGCGGCTCGGGTAGCAGTGCGTGTGCCCCAAGTGCGCCCAGTGGATTTTCCTGAGCGAGTTAGAATCGTCATGTGACGGTCGGTCACAAGAAAATTTTACGGGACAGCCAAAGCTGCCACTGTCGTTTCCTCCATTTGGCCGGTGATAAAGATACGGACCGGAGTGTAATCATCGACCAAGCGGGTAAGTGCCTTCTGTACCGCTTTAACGCCAATGGCCACTGCGGTTTTAGCCGCCAAACCTCGCTTGATTGGATCCGATGCGTTCATATAGGGAACCAGATATGGACCCGCGGACCGTATTAAATTCGGCCGTATTTCAGCCAGGCGCGCCAACCCCCAAAGGACACCCTGCTGAAGTTTTTCGTGTTCGAGATAGTTCATATCTTCGCGAATGTACGATACTAGAATGTGCGCAAATTCATCGGCCAGCAGTTGGCTGCGGGCCAAAATCTCCCCCATGGCTTCAGGAGACCCCCACCCGATACCACCGGATTCATCGTTTAAATTCCACATCAGTCGCCGCATAACCACCCGCGCTGATTCCAGGTCGATTACGGCCAATTGAGAGACCACCTCGCCCATGGCCACAATGGCCCGCCAGCGGATCATTTCATCTTGATGGTAGAAAAAGGAGAAAAGGGGATTTACCGCTTGACGGTGGGGAAAACGCCCAATTTCGTCCAAGGCATGGCTGAAGCCACCCTGTTGAAAAAGGGTCAGGAATTTGGCTTTCAATTGCCGACCGGAGAGCCGCTGTTCATGCATGGATCACCTTTTAAAAAGAGATAATCTCATAGCCATCATCCCGATAGCGTGCCATAGCGGGATGGCCGGCGATGTCGGCCAACAGGGGGATTCCCGCTTTATTGGTGGCATCAAGCGTTTCCATTTTGCCGGCGCAGGCCTGGCACACACCGGCCACAAGGCCGGCGCTGAGGGCCTTTTTCCAAAGGGGATGAAGCGGATTGTCCGGCTTGAACAATTCGGGGATCAATTGGGTGGCGGCTCCTTCCACAATGATTTTAGCTTCATAGCCCTTATCGTTCATATCCAACGCATTTAGCAGCACATGAATAAAACACATCGGGTCGCCGTTAAATACAAATAGCGCCATTTTTTTCATTGATCCACCCGCTTTTAATCGTTTTCCCAGAAAATACAATCTTCCGGACAATATTTGATGGCCTCGTCGACGTCCGCTTCGGGATAAACCGCCAATTCGGCAATTTCGACGATTCCTGCGTCGCTGATGGAAAAAACCGACGGACAGACCGCCACGCAGCTTTCACATAGCGAACAGGGGCCCATGTCGACAACCGGTCTTCTCATTGGCTGGGCTCCAGCAAAACAAAGGTCAAACGACGGTACATGATTTCAATGTACCGCCGCAATCGTATCGCCATGTTATTCACCAATAATGGCATCTCCAATTTTTTGACCCCAGACATAACACTCTTCCAGGCCTTTATTATCGGGTACGAACTGGATGCGCAGGCCCGGGTCCATAATCTCGAGCTTCATGGCTTCGAATTCCTTATTAATCTGCTTCACAGCCTCACCGCTCCAGCCATAGGAACCGAAGGCCGCCGCGAGCTTATTTAGGGGTCGCAACCCTTTCATGTAAATCAGCATATCTGCAACCGTGGGGAAAATATTGTTGTTTAATGTCGGAGATCCCACGATTACCGCCCCAGCATCCAAAATTTCCGCCATCACATCACTACGATGCCATTTGCGAAGTGTCATGGGCCGCACTTCAACCCCTTTGTCATTGATTCCGGAGGCAATGGCATTGGCCATGACTTCGGTACTCTCCCACATGGAGTCATAGACCAACACGGCTTTTTTAACCCGCTCCTGGTTTGCCCAGCGGACATACGCATCGATAATTTTTTGGGGGTCCGTTCGCCATATGACCCCATGATCCGGGCATATCATGTTGAATTCAAGTCCCATTTTCGTTACCGTATCAACGATTTTGAGCACTTGTGGCGAAAAATGCATCAAAATATTGGCATAGTACTTTTTAGCGTGGGGCATAATCGCATCACCGATGACATCATCGAATTTTTCATTACCGGCATAATGCTGCCCAAAGGAGTCGCTGGAGAAAAGAATTTTATCCTCTTTTACATAGGTATACATGCTATCCGGCCAATGCAGCATACGGGTCTCCAGAAACGTCAGGGTCCGTTTACCCAAGCTCAGCTCGTCTCCGGTTCCCACGACCTGAAAATTCCAATCCCGGTGAAAATGATTTGATAAACCTTTTTTACCCATTTTTGAACAGACGATGGGGGTATCCTCTCCAACCGCCCGTAATACTTTATCGAGGCCTCCGGTATGATCCATCTCAGTATGATTACTTATTATGATGTCGATCTTTTCGGGCGCCACGATCTGGGCAATATTATTTAGCAGTTCTTCCGGGAAATGTCCTTTATCCTTTACCACATCAATCAATGCAATCTTTTCGTCAATTATCAGATAGGCGTTGTAACTAGATCCAAATGGCGTCGAGTAGCCATGAAAATCGGATATATTCCAGTCATTAACCCCCACCTCAAATATACCTGGGGCGATTTCTACCGGTTTCATTTTTCCCTCTTCTTTGTGAGATGTTGAAATATCGTTAAGACCAATCAGACATGCCCTTTCAAGCGGACGAATACTACCGACACCTGAAAGGGCATGCCAAGACCCAAACAACAAAATGATTTGGCGTCACACTTACTCTTTTTCGAAATCTTCCTTCCCGGCCCCACAGACCGGGCATTCCCAATCGTCGGGAAGATCGTCAAAAGACGTACCTGCCGCGATATTGGCATCGGAATCACCCTGTTCGGGATCGTAAACATACCCACAAATTGTACAAACATACTTGTCCATGTGTTGCCTCCTTTGCTTTTTTTAGCGTTTTAAATTTGGTTAATTAATTCCGTAACACGCGCTTCTATTTCTTCTCGAACATCTCGCATCACTTGCTCAGGTTGATCCGCCGGGTTCGGCAACTCCCAATCTTCTACCTTTACGCCAGGCAGGACCGGGCAGGCTTCACCGCAGCCCATTGTCACGATCATTTCCGGCGAGTGTTGCGAAATCGCCTCTTCAAGTGACCGGGTTCGGGCAAAAGCAAGGTCGATTTTCTTTTCGGCCATGACTGCCTGCATAACGGGATTCACCGATTTTGCGGGCTGACTTCCCGCACTCATGGCATCAATTTTATCCCCACCTAAATAACGGGCAAAGGCCGCGGCCATCTGGCTGCGGCAGGCATTTTCCCGGCAGGCAAACAGAATCCTTTTACGATTGACCAGGGGCTTAACCAGTTTTCCAACAGCCTGTTGCACATCTTTTTCCATCGTTGCATGCGCCGCCATATCCCCGACGTTTTCCACACCCCGGTAGGTCAGGCCGCCCTCATAACTGGCCGATACGGCATCAAAAAAATATTTGATGGACAGTTCGATGGCCTCAAAAAGCTGTTTGCCCCGGCTGGCGCCCACACTGAGGAGAAAGCCTTTCCGCTGCCCGACACCGGCCTCTTTGAGTTTAAATCTATATTTTCGGGCCCAAAACAACTGACAGCGATCAATCAACGCTTTTAGCTGGGCGGTCATATTATAGAAAAATACCGGTGTGGCGGCGACAATCACATCAGCTTCCTGGATGAGTGCGTAGACCTCATCTTTCATGTCGTCTTTAATCGGGCAAAAGCCTTTGCGTTCGCAAGCCGTCAGTTCCCGGCAGGGAAGAATATTCCGCTTTTCCGCATCCACCATAATAGTCCGCGCACCAAGATTAGCAGACTCTTCAAGAAACCGGTTCAATAAATAGTGTGTATTGCCCTTTTTGCGGGGACTACCCTGTAAACCTAAAACCAGCATGTGTCGACCTTATTTCGATTTATGGCATTTTTTGCAGGAAACCGGCCCACTCGCCTGGCCGGCTTTTTTCATTTTTCGGTGGCAGGCGATACATTTTTTGTTCATCACCTGTTTCTGTTTCAGCGCCCCTTCAGCCTTTTGCTTCGCTATACCCCCCGGGATCTGCGGGAATAGATCGTGGCAGAGGTTACAATCGCCCAACATTTTTTGATGCTGGTGATGCGGAAACAACACTTCCCCACGCTCGCCACCGGCCAGGGTTATTTCCGCGGCACCCTGATTCATAGCCCCAACAATCGCCACTGAAAAGATCACAACCAACACCAAGCTTATCGCAGCGAAAATCGACCTTCGTAATATCATCATAAACAACGACTCCATATAAGTCAGAATATTAAATGAGCCATAAACGCTCAAATTTAAAGCAGGCGGATGTTAGACGCATGAACCCCTTACCGGCTAATGATAGCTTATGCCCATAGTCGCCCACTCAAAAACTTTTTACTACAAGTGGCGCACTAGTGGGCTTCTTCTTCGGCCAGTTCTTCTATACTGATCTTCCCCTTGAAAAGATTATACGTCCAGATCTGATAAGCCAGGACAATGGGCAGAAACATCACGACCACAGCCAGCATGATTTTCAAGGTCAGCGGGCTGGATGACGCGTTGCGGGCTGTCAGGCTGAAAGCCGGGTCGAGACTGGACGGAAACATATTGGGAAACAGACCGATAATGCCGAAAAAGGTCACCCCAAGGATGGTCACTGCCGATGCGAACCAGGCTTTGAAGTAAGCGGCCTTTTGTAAAAAGAGTTTAATCGCCATTAAGGCGCCAACGGTGATCACGCAAACAATGAACAGGACAGGATGAGCCAGATAATTATTATATAGCGGCGTAAACACATATGTTGCCGCCAGAAAAATAACCGCCACGATCACTTCTGCTATCCACAACTTATTGACCAGACCCACGACTCTAGCGTGTAACGCGCCTTCACTTCTAATGGCCAACCAGAGACTGCCGTGCACCAAAAATAGCACCACAAAAAGAATACCACCCATCAACCCGTATGGATTGAGCAGCGTAAACAGGTTGCCCTGAAAAACGCCGTCGGCATCGATGGGGATGCCTTTAAAAATATTGGCAAAGGCCACACCGAAAAGTAGCGCCGGAGCAAAGCTGCCGATGAAAAGAGTGGTATCCCATACTTTTCTCCAGGCCAATGAGTCCACATGGCCACGAAATTCAAATGAAACCCCGCGTAGAATCAAGGCAAACAGAATCAACATCAAGGCCGTATAAAGAGATGAAAACATCACGGCATAGACTATCGGAAAGGCGGCAAAAGTTACACCACCGGCGGTGATCAGCCACACTTCATTGCCGTCCCAAAGGGGCCCCATGGCATTGATCATCACCCGGCGGTCATTTTCATCCTTGCCCAAAAACGGCAACAGCGTTCCAATACCAAAATCAAAGCCATCGGTAATGAAAAAGAGCGCCCAGCACAATCCCCACAAAAAAAACCAGATCGCTTGTAAATCCATCGTATCTCTCTCTTTGCTAGATTATCGTTTAATAGCAAGTAACCGTTGCCTTTCCTACTTATAAAAGCAGAATCGGTCTATCCCGCAACCTCCGGTTCAGGGCCTTTTTTAGCGTTTTTTATGATTAAGTAAAACCCGACAATACCGAGCAAGCTATAAACCAATACAAACGCAATCAACGACATGGCGACCTGCGAAGTGGCAATGGGCGAAGCAGCATCCTTTGTTTTCATCAACCCATACACGATCCACGGCTGCCGGCCGACTTCCGCCAGGACCCACCCCATTTGAATGGCGATGTAGGGCAGGGGAATGGCGAAGAGCATGGCCTTCAAGTAAAGCGGGCTTTCGATTAGCTTCTTTCGTTTAATCCAGCCGATGATCATGAGCAGCGGAAAAAGTGTACCCAGAGCCACCATCGTTCTAAATGAGATAAATGTCGGTAGAACCGGCGGTCGTTCGTCTTTGGGGATATCTTTTAAACCTGTAACCTCGGCATTAAAGTCGTGATGTCCCAAAAAACTCAACGCTCCCGGCAGACGGCCGATTTCGACCGCATTGCGCTCATTCTCTTCGTCCGGGATGGCAAAGAGAATAATAGGCGCCTGGGTAGTCGTTTCCCAATGAGATTCCATCGCCGCCAATTTAGCCGGTTGGGTCTCGGTGACATGGACCGCGTGCCAATCACCATTAATGACGGTAAAAATCGAGGCAACCAGGCCGAACACCAAAGCCAGGCGAAATGATTTTTCAAAAACACGTATGTGCTGTTTGCGCAAGAGGTGATAAGCGCTGACCCCCATAACAAAAAATGCCGCCAGTAGGATGGCCGCGCCGAACATATGCATAATTTGCAACATCGAAAATTTATTAAACAAAACGGCTGCAAAATCGGTCAATTCGGCCCGCCCGTTTCGAAGGGTGTACCCCACGGGGTGTTGCATAAACCCGTTGGCGGTCAGAATCCAGATAGCGGAAATATTACTGGCCGCGGCAATCAGCCACATGACCGTCGCATGGGCCTTGGCGGACAATTTCTTCCAGCCGAAGATCCACACCCCGATGAAGGTCGATTCTAAAAAGAACGCCAGGGTGGCCTCAATGGCCAGTAGCGATCCAAAGATATCCCCCACGAAAGCAGAATAGCGCGACCAGTTTGTCCCAAACTGAAATTCCAGGGTAATCCCGGTCACGATACCGACGGCAAAGTTGATGAGAAACAGCTTACCCCAGAACTTTGTCATTCGCAGGTAAACCTCATCACCGGTGGTAGCGTATTTCGTTTCCATCACCGCCGTGATTATGGACAATCCCAGCGTCAAAGGGACAAAAAGGAAATGAAACATGGTGGCGGCGGCAAATTGAAGCCGCGACAACATCACAACATCCATTGGAGCTCCCTTAAGTTCATTTTGATCTTATAAAATTCTATTAAAGGCGGTGCCCGACAACGATCCGGGAAAACACCATTAACTTACACTCCGGCATCCAATTTACATTGGGTAAAATCGATCTCTTTACCACACTTGGTACACAGATGCGCTTTTTCAAATTCATCGGAGAAGACCTCTTTTTCCTCCCCACATTCCGGGCATTTGCACATAAAGCTCTTTAGACTTTTATGCTGTTGAAAACCTGGGCAGTGTTGTGGTGTTGTCATTTTCCTCTCCTTTTGTTTAATTAGAATAGAAATGAAAAATGAGATCAACCGCCAATCTTTGTGGCAATCTCCTTCCCGTAATCCTGGGCCATCTGAATCCCGCCGCCCAGTGATGTCGATTTCAGACGCAGGGGACCACTGACCATGTCCATTTTATAAATATTTTTCATGGTATCAAAAATCCGGTCCGGCGCTTCGCCACTCCACCCAAAGGCACCGAAGGCAGCCCCGACCTTGCCTTCTAACTCGGCTTTTTCGGCAAGGAAGAGAAACGTTTTCATCCCCTGAATCATGTCACCATGGTATGTCGGGGCGCCAAAAACGTAGCCATCGTAGCCATTTACCTCAGACTCATTGTTAATTTCACTGATTTTGCGCATGGAGACTTCGGCACCGGCGAGGCGTAGACCTTCGGCAACGACATTCCCAATCTCTTCTGTTTCACCGGTTCTTGTAGCAAATACGATCAGCACTTTAGCCATCGATATCCTCCCTTATTCAATCCTGAAAGCGGTTTCAAACTCGGGGTAGATGCATGGCGCGATATTGACCCGATTTTAACCTTGGACTTGAAAAGTCAGCATCCGAATCATCCTACAATTCCATTCGGTTAATTTAAAAAGTCCGTTTCAATCGCACCCAGCCCCACCTTTTTTGAAACCGCTTATCACTATTTATGGTTATATAACCATCTGCTTTCAACCTATTCAGCCCGTCGATCGACTGAAATGACTCATCTGGGTTTGATTCGGTGATCCGCCCCGTCGAACTCACAATCCGGCGTATAACAGGTCGTATCCAGAAATTCACATTTTTCTTTACACGACGGACATGTCTCCGGTGGTGCATTTTCCGTCAGTTCATAACCGCATTTTCCACACTTCCAGTTCGGCATGGGAAACCTCCTTGCCATCGCGTCTCAGGAATCCAATAACGCTTATAATTTATCAACCAACCTGCCCTTTGCATCTAAATTCTATATCTGACCGGCTCTATCGATCAATTAAAAATCGCAGGGCATCTCAGGCTGAAATCGTTAGGCTTTCCACAACCCATGTAGATTGCAATAAGCCCGGGCAGTAACCTCACCCGCGGAAATATTAAACGTTGCTGCGGGTGTATCGCCGGGATTGAGAAACTGGTAATAGGATTTCCCGTCGGCAATCACTTCGATCCATTCAATATAGTGTTTATCTTCCATGGGGTGGGCCACATCGCCAACCTTCACGGTGACCGTACCATCGCCTTTTTCGATAACAGGTACATGTTTTTCTTTGGCGGCATCTACCGTATTTTCAGTCACCTTGGTCATGGCCTGGCCACAGCAGACCAGTTCACCAGCGCCACCATGCAGTACGGAAACGATATTGCCACATAAATCACATTTATAAATCTCAAACCTCTCAGCCATGGTTCTCTCCTCTTCTCATTGGGCGTGAATTTAATTTTTACCAGTTTTCTCCAAGAAGCTCAAAGTGGGCCTGGGGATGGGCGCAGGCCGGACACATCTCAGGAGCCTCGTTACCTTCATGCAGATAGCCACAGTTACGACAACGCCATACCACGCTCTCTTCACGCTTAAACACCTTGTCGGCCATCAGATTACCCACCAAATCCAGGTATCGTTTTTCATGTTGCTTTTCAGCCACAGAAATAGCGTCAAATACCATGCCCACGGCTTCTTGACCTTCATCTCTGGCGACTTTAGCAAAACCAGGGTAGATGCCGGTCCATTCGGCATTTTCCCCGGCGGCCGCAGCTTTTAAATTGTCTACCGTGTCACCGACGACACCGGCCGGAAATGCGCCGACAATCTCAACTTCACCACCTTCAAGAAATTTAAAAAACCGTTTGGCGTGCTCTTTTTCTTGGTTGGCGGTTTCTTCAAAAATATCAGCGATTTGAACAAGACCATCTTTGCGCGCTTTTTTCGAAAAATAGGTGTAACGGTTCCGTGCTTGAGACTCGCCGGCAAACGCGGTTAATAGATTTATTTCGGTTTGACTTCCTTTTAAACTGCCCATAGGTTCCTCCTTGTAAGATAGGTTAATATTAGTGTGAGTGGGAATCTTCCTTCCACCACCCTTTGCGAATATGGGATCGCTTTTCCTGTTCAGCCAGTTTTCTGACCCGATAGGCTGCATCCCTCAATACACCGTAAAGAACACCACAGCCGGCATCTTCACGATCGGTATCGCCCTGATTGGCCAGGGCGATCATCTGCTCAACCAGCCGAAATGTCGCTTTTATATTTTGGTCACAAGATTTCAATGGGTCACAGGGTTGCACGGCAAATGGGTTTCAATATTGTTATTGTTAAGACAATTCGATCTGTACCGACGTCGGACATTGGGCTTTACGTTAAATACGCATCATACATGTTTCATACCAGTGAGACAACATACAATTCTCGTGCCAGTTCAAAAATAATATGGTTCATTCGAAATAAAATTCCACGAGATAGCCAATAATTTTTTAACAACATAATATCATTAAATAAATATCATTATAAACACGTGCATCTTTCACAAAAGGCGAGCGGGCTAATATAATTTCGTTCGAGATTTTCCTGACAAGCCACCTGTATCACTGAGACACTATCGTGATTTTTGACTTGAAACACTCAATAACTATTTGAGATCATAAAATGAACCCGTGTTCCAAGATAAAATGAAACACTTTTGTCTCATGAGACACTTTGAGTAAAAAAGTCGGGAGTGATACAATCCACCAATACGAAATCCTAAAAGTGGATTTCCGGATGTTGGTTTAAAAACCGATAAAGCGTGGCCCGGCCGACACCAAGCATCGAAGCGGCCTTGGATTTATTTCCGGCAACCTGCATGAGCGCATGGCGCACCTGGGATGCGTCGAGCTTTTGCGCCGGGCCCCGTCGAGGTGCCGGCAGGCGGCTATTTTTAAGCTCAAGGGGAAGGTCATGAAGACGAATCTCCGTATCGTTGCATTTAACGATGCCGAACTGGACAGCACTTTGAAGCTCACGAACATTTCCAGGCCAGTCATAATCCATCATACAGGCCAAAGCGTCCCGGGAAATCCGGGGCCTGCCTTTTGCACCCACCTGGTCGTCTTCTTTTAGAAAATACTCAATCAAAAGGGGAATATCGGTTTTACGTTCCCTCAGTGGCGGTATGTGAATCGGTATCACGTTAAGCCGGTAATATAAATCTTCCCGAAATGATTTTCGCCGGACGGCTTCTTTGAGATCCATATTGGTAGCGCTGATCACTCTCACATCCACGGTGACTGTTTCTTCCGCGCCCACCTTCTCAATGGTTCCCTCCTGTAAAAATCTCAACAACTTGACTTGCATAGGTCTAGGCAGCTCAGACACCTCATCCAAAAAGAGCGTCCCGCCGTCGGCCAATTCAAAACGCCCCTTTTTGTCTTTGATGGCCCCGGTAAACGCCCCTTTGACATATCCGAACAGCTCACTTTCAATAAGCCCTTCGGGAATAGCCCCGCAATTGATGGGGACAAACGGTTGATTATGGCGCCGGCTTTCCTGATGGATGGCCGAGGCGACAAGTTCTTTCCCCGTACCGGTTTCCCCGAAAATGTTGACTGGGTAATCGTACCCGGCCACATTCTGTATCTGTTGAAATACCTGCAACATCTTCGCATGGTTTCCGATGATATCGGAAAATCCTGAGAGCCGGCACGATTTGGTGCGTAGGTCCGCCAGGTCGGTTATGTCCTGAAAAGAGGTCAATACGCCAAAAAACGCGCCATGGTCATCCGCCATGCACGCAACGCTCATATCCAATGTCCGGATTTCACCGGTTTTGGACGTAATATCGAAGTTAAACTCATTTCGGTCGTCAAGCGTGGGGTTTTGGTACAGAAAACCACAGCGATCACCGCAAAAAGGCCCCTGAAAAACATCATGGCAATCCCTGCCCAGAACCTCTTCACGGGTATACCCGGTGACCCGTTCCGCCTCTTTGTTAAAATAGAGGATGCGCCGATCCAGGTCGTGGGCAATGATCCCTTCTTTAAGATTGTCCAGAACCCTTTCCAGGGTTTTCCGGCTTGATATGAATTGTTCGATGCTCAATGGGCTGCCCCTGTCGAAGAACGTCGTTTCATCGGTGATCGAAGTCAATCATCGAAATTATGAACAAAGGAATTTCCGGTAAAGTGAAGAATTTCAAAGCTTTCGGAGATTGAACGATCCATTTGTAAGAATCTTATTGTCTGACCCCGATTTGTATCCCATCGAGACCGGAAGGTCAAACAACTCATCGAGAATTGCTGGCCGCGATTTGACGCCTTTTTGATTTTTGGCAGGGGAAAATATACCGGGTAGCTATTTGACCAATTGTCCATTGATCGCCCCTGCCAATTACGATATCCTTTAGGCGACAGACCTTCGTTATTCAAGAGACCTTCGATGGGTATTGCAATGGATGGCCAAACCGACCAGCCGCTTCAAAATAATACCGACCAAGATGAACAGGCAGACCCTTTGCCGAAAAAGAAAATACGAAAATATTTCTTTTTGATTCTCGTGGTAGGTTTAATTTTCGGCGCCACCGCGATTTTCCTTCAAATTCTCCTTAACTACCCTGGTTTTCAAAGATACCTGATTCAACGGTTATCGCAGGCAAGTCCCTACAACGTCGAAACCGGAAAAATTCGAATCCATTACCGGGATGGATTGGAAATTCAGGTGAAAAACCTTGTTGCCCGTTCAAAACAGACCTCGCATAGGTTCGAAGCCGCTCAAATTGAACTCGGATTTCAATACAACACTCTCCTGAACGGCCGGTTTTTCCCAGAAAAGGTCATCATTCAAGATGGCCGTTTCGAATTCAGAACGAACCAAAAGGAGAACGGTGCGTTTCCGCCCGACCGTCTATCCAAATTTCAATCCCGAATCCAACCCCTGCTTTTCGATTCCCGCCGGGTTGAACTTAACAATATCACCATCATCAACACGAATAGTAAATACGCGTTAAAAAATCTGAATGTCCACATTCAGCCCCCCGCTGATGACCCCCGGCAACGACGGGTTCAAATAATCGGGCATATTATCGCCGGCGATGCAATCGCGCCGTTCCAATTGATCGGAGATGTCAGTCACCCTTCGGGCGTCAGCGAAAGACCGGCTGTCGTATTTGACGTGCAAGTGAGAGATGTGCCCCTGGCCCATTTTCCCTGGCCAAAACAGGTTCAATTTGGTGCAGGCCTGGCATCCGGCAATTTTCACATTACCGGTCCGGATAAAAATCGATTGGACATAACGGGCAACGTTTCGGGTGACGCGCTGCGTTTTGCCGTTAATCGAAATGGGCGATCCAAGCATTACGTTCTATCCCAAGCCAAAATCGATTTTGACGGCGATTTGGGTCTGGGCGATGGCCGTATTGAAAAGATGATGATCCGGACCCCGGAAGCGGAAGTTGGCGTGCAACTGCTACTAAATTGGCAAAACCCGTCAAACATCGGTTTGGACCTGGACATTAACAGTAAACCCTTGCCCCTACCCGTCTTTAAAAAGATTTTTCCGACCCCACTCGTACCCCCATGGATTGAGGCCAAACTGTTCCCGCTGTTTTCCGGAGGGACCGCGCGCTTAGATCGATTAAGGCTAAACGGATCAATCGACAACATGAAAAAAATAAAACATCCCGAAAATGCCGATGTTTTCGAAATGCGGTTGACCCTGGACAAAATGAACGCCTTCACTAATAATCCGGATCTCGCGGTCACCGATGTGAACGGAGAAGTGGTTATTCACCAGGGCCAACTGCTGGTCAATGGCGTCAAGGGCTATTTTGGGAGATCGGCCCTGACCGAGGGAACGCTGTTTTGGCCAAGCCTGTACAATCAATCCCGCCGGTATACCCTGGGCATTCGAGGTGATTTTGACCTTGGAGACTTAAAACGTCAGGGTGTACAGCCGATCCTGCCAGCTGTCATTCGACGTGAAATCGACCGGATAAAATCGGCAGGCGGGCCGATGACGGCCGATATCGCCCTCTCCTTTCCGGGCAAAAAACAGTTGCCGGTTTTAACGGGCATGATGGCCTTTAAAAACAGCCGAATCCATCATACGACCCTTTCCCTTCCAATAGATCTTCTCAACGGTCGATTGCTTTTTAGTGAAAAGGGAGCCGTTCAAGTTGATGCAACGGGCCGCTGGGGGGACTCGGATATTAACGTTTCCGGCACAACGGGCGCTTTGTGGAGAGCGGACGGTCCGGTTCGACGACCGCTTCTCAACCTGGACATCGATGCCGATATCGATTTGTCTGATCTGCTCACCCTCAGGCAATTGGCCATCCTTCCCGTCGGGTGGCGAAAACCTCTGACCGGAATTAAAACCATCGAAGGACGAATGGGCGCCGATGTTGCCCTTGATCGAAAGACCCTCAAAAATACCATACGCCTGACAGGGTCACTGACAACGGATGGCGCAAGGATGACCCATACGGCCATAAAACTCCCACTCGACATTCGTGTCGGAAAAATGGCCTTCGGCACTGCCGGAAACAGCGGGTTTAGTGCCACCGGTGCCTGGGGCCGCTCTTCGTTTAACGCCGAAGGAACCGCCGATCTACAGCAAAAATCCATGCAAGTCACCCTCGCCACAAAGGCGGACATCAATGAACTCATAGACCACTACCATCCCCAAAACCGGTCACGTATCCGTCTGAACCAGCCCCTGCCCGGGCGGATTCAAATTCAAAAAACCGCCGACCGGTGGTCCTTTACCGGCGAAGCCGATCTGGATTCCCAGGTCATCACCCTTCCCACCCTGGTCATTGCCCCGCCCAATTCGGGCAATAGACTGATCTTTGATATGGGCTATTCACCCGGGCAATGGGTCTTGAATTCGTGTCGGTTTTTGGGCAAGACCTCCCGCTTTACGCTAAAAGGTGCTCGCGGGGTGAAATCCGGCAGCCCGCTTAGCATTGAGATGACGGCCGACCCCTTGGATTTGATCGACATGGGTTTTCGAATGACCGGTGGTACTGCCGGTAAAAGACAGATCGAAGGAAAATTGACCGGTCACATAAAATCTGAGATACCCTCAAGCCTGGGTAAAACCGAAGTAAACGGTGCGTTGACCCTTGATGGCGTTCTGTTTGGAGAGCCAGCCGGCTCGCTACCCTACCAGGCGGATCTTCGTTTCAAGGGTCGCGAAATCGATATTGTAAATTTCATCTTCCCTGTTGGCCAATACAAAGGCAGTCTCAAGGGTCGGCTTACCGGATGGGACCGCTGGCGCGGCCGGCTCGATCTGGACTTGGACTGTATAGATCTACCCCATTTGATCGACCAGCTGCGAAACGCCTCAACCGGGGGCCAAGCCCCACTATCGGGACTGTTGGCCAACGCCGAAATCAACATGGCGGTTCGTGCCAATCAGGTCATATGGGAAACCATCGATCTGGGAAATTTTTCGGCGGCGCTCCAGTATCAAGACGATCGATTACGAATTGAAAATGCCCTCTTTACCGCACCGTCCAGCCTGATCAAACTCTCCGGATCACTGTCTGGAAGGCACCATAAAACACTCTCCCTGTTGACCTATTTCAAACTGGACCAGCAGCCCCTGGCAGACATTTTACAGGGATTGCATCTATCCACCGAACGGATGAATGGGACCCTGACGCTGGAAGGCGGCCTGGCGCTGCGGGGTCGCAACAAAACGGAAATAATTCAGAACCTGGCCGGCAAGTTGAATATAAAGGTCACCGAAGGCATCGTCCAAAAATCAAACGTCATTGTTAAAATATTAGATTTTTTAAGTATTCAAAATATTTTTCTAAGACGGCCCCCGGATATTCTAAAAAGCCGATTCTATTTCGAAAACATTCAAGGGCATGTAACCATTGAAAAGGGGCAATTTAACACTGAGCGGTTGTTCATGAAAAGCCCTGTTTTCAATGCCGCTGCACGGGGCAGCTACGATTTGCCACAAAAAGAGCTGGACTTTCTTGTAGGCGTTCAAGCTTTGAACACGATTGATCGAATCATTAGTAAAATCCCCATTATCGGACACATCCTGACTGGAAAAAAGAAAACGATTCTCGTCTATTACTTTAAAATTAAAGGCCAGCCGAATCAGGTGATCGTCAAGCATGTCCCTTTCAACAATCTTGATGAGGCTATTTTGGGCTATTTTAAACGCCTCTTTTTAACCCCCACCCGCTTGTGGACCAAAATATCAAGTACTCTCGAAGAGATCAACCGGAGCATCCGTTCCGGCACCACCACGCCCCATCAGATAGATCCATCAACCATTGGCCCTTAATGGATATTCGGATAGCGACATATTGACGCCGGGTAAAAAAGGATTATCGTCATAACAGGTTTTTAGGCAATCGAATAATGACGCTGGCCCTGAAAAATGCTGTCTGATGTAGCGACATTGTAAACGATACTAGATTTAAGGAGTGATTAATGCTGACCCTGGAGGAAATTGCCAAGGATAGTGATCTGGTCAACTGCATCGACTGGGATATGACACCGGAAGAAGCCGTCCGCCTCTACCTGGAGTGGGGCAACAACTGGGCCGGAGGCAACTATGTCATTCGGTCCAAAGACGATGTGGCCCATTATTTCGTGGTCAATAACTGGCATGGAAGCCCGGTGATCTATCTAATCCGTCGCAATTCGGAGGAAGCAGTGGAACTGGCCAAGATCGATATGCCTGTTGAGCTGATCGACCCTTTTCTCGAATCCGTCGGCCACAACAAAGGCGTTTGGGCTGTGGAAGGGGAAGTCCGCGGCTGGTTGCAAAAACAGGTCAGCGCAACGTAATTCACGAAAGCGTCAATCCTTTTTTCCCGGTTTTTCCCGGCCAATGCGCCACGCCCAGGCTTTTTTGAGCCCGGGTGAAACCATGTGGGCATCACAATCCGGGCACAAACCGATGAATTCCAACCGATGGCCGATGATTTTATAATCCGTGGCGCTGTTAATGTCCGCCTCAATCTGTTTAACAGGATCTAAATCAACATTATCCACACGATCACACAAGGCACACCGGACATGATAATGGGCATGGGGGTTTCCGTCGAACCGTTTGTGCGCCCCGCCAAATTCAAGTTTTTGAATCTCCCCCAACTCACAGAGGATCTCCAGATTTCGGTAAACCGTTCCCAGGCTGATACGCGGTAAATCGCGGCGGACGATATCATAGACCTCGTCTGCACTGGGATGGGTCGTCACATCTTTTTGCAGGACCTGGAGAATGACCTTGCGTTGACGGGTCATTCGATAATATTGCACATCCACCATAAAGGGCTACCGCTCATCCACTGGCACAAATACGCATTCATCTGGACCACAGTAATCGCCGGTGTAAAGCGATTTTGGTCGATATAACGCCGGTTTTGCGGCTGCTTCACCAAAACGTTCCTCAACCACATGGGCCGCCCACCCGGCAATACGGGAAATCGCAAAGACCGGTGTAAATAGATCAATGTCAATGCCCATAGCATAGTATAAAGATGCACTGTAAAAATCCACATTAACATAAATATCAAGCCCTTTACGGGCTTTAAAGGCGGTTTTCCCCGCTTGCTCCAAGGCTTTGGAGATTTCGAACCATTGGGGCTGGCCGATGCGGTCCCCCATGATTTTAGACATGGGGGCGAGTATATGAGCCCGGGGATCATCCACCTGGTATACGGCATGGCCCAGCCCAAAAATCACCCGCCCGGCTTCCAGTTCCTTATCGACATAAGCCGCCACCTGATCCACGGCGCCGATTTTTTTAAGCATTTCCATCACCCGCACATTGGCCCCGCCATGCAGTTCGCCTGAAAGCGACCCGATCGCACCAGCAATGGCCGCATACATATGGGCCCGGGTGGAGGCGATCTGGCGGGCCGTAAATGTGGATGCATTAAACGAATGCTCAGCATGCAAAACCAAACAGACATCCAAAAAGTGGGCCACATCCGCTTCAGGGGGTTTGCCGGATAACATATATAAAAAATTTTCCGCATGTCCCAGGTCTTCATTGGGCTCAATCGGGGCCAGGCCCTTTCGTATGCGATGCCACGCTGCCAAAAGGGTAGCCAGACGGGCCACCAGTCGAATGGCCATATTCAGATACGCCTCACGATTATTTTCCGATATTTCGGGATCACCCTGGGCCAGCATGGCCACGCCCGCCTGAAGTACGTCCATGGGTAACGCCTCGGGGTCAAACCCTTTTAATGCGTTAATCACCCGCTCCGGCAGGTGACGCTCGGATGCCAGATGCACCTTGAACGCTGCCAACTCTTCCCGATCGGGGAGTTTTTCATACAAGAGCAGGAAAACGACCTCCTCATAGCTCGTTTTTTCCGCTAAATCTTTGACCAGAAAGCCGCGATATATTAATTTCCCCGCAGCGCCATCCACCTTGCTGATATTGGTGCTGGCAACAACAATTCCTCTTAAACCCGTATCGATGGTCGGTTTACATTCTTCCGGCATGGTCATCACGTCCTTTCTTTAAGAGAACCTCGGTGTCATTAGCTATCAATTTTAAAGTATTTGACTGATTATGGTTTAAGTAAAGTGAAAATTTTTTAATGAAAAGTCAAGCCGATAAAAAATAATTTTTTAGAATGGATCATCAAACCGGCCAACGATCGCCAGACCAATCGTCGGGTCAATCGTTAGGTCATTGGTTGAAAATTGCCAATCGCGGTGTTATTTTGGCCCCTGAGACCCAAAAGATTGCAATCAGTAAAATATGGGAGCTATTGGTCATCGCAACGATTCACGTTAAAAAAGGGTATCAAGCGCGACTTAGCGGTTGTGCCAAACCGACCCTCAAACCGCTTGAAAAACCGGCCCGCGTCGCCGTTTGTCCCAGCGGTATTCCCTTTATCAAGCCCCGGTTACGAGTGAGAAAGGGAGATGAGGTTAACATCGGCACCCTTTTATATGAAGATAAACAGGATCCCCGGTTGCAGTTTCTCTCACCCGGCGGCGGTCGTATCGAAGATATCCGCTACGGGCCCCGTCGGGTTATCGAGCAAATCGTCATTACTTTAAACGCTGACGAAGCGTTTATCCAGTTTCCCACTATCACCAAAACGGACTTACCCGCGACAACCCGATCCGATCTGGTCGAGATGATGCTCGCCGGCGGTGTCTGGCCGTTGATACATGCACTGCCGTTTCGGGACATTGCCGATCCGGACAGTGTACCACCGGCGATTTTTATTGCTTTGGATGATTCCGAGCCTTTTCAGACCGCTCCAAATTTATACCTGACCGACAACGAAGCGCTATTCGCATTCGGTATCCAGGTATTGCAACGTTTAGCCACAAAGGTCTACGTTGCTGCCACCCACCCCATAAAAAAAATATTTCCCAGTGAGATCAACCTCGTTTATAGCGGAAAATACCCGGCCGGCGATCCCGGCGTATTGTTGTATCACATTAAAAAAAACCCCGCTGAGAATGATAGTTGGTTTATTACCGGCCAGGATGTGCTGATGCTGGCACGCTTACTCACTAGCGGACGATTTCCCACCGAGCGCATTGTAGCCGTTGGCGGAAGTGCCGCCGTTGAGAGACACCACGTCCAAACACGTTTGGGGATCTCCATTGCCGACCTGGTGCCAAACGCCATCGATTCTGACAACATCCGTTTTGTCACCGGCGGTATCTTCAAAGGCCGGGCCGTATCGCCGTATGGCTTTCTGGGCCTTTACGAAACCGCCCTGACGCTTTTGCCCGAGGGCAATGAAAAGGAATTTTTCGCCCTGTTTAATCCCGGTTGGAAAAAGAGAACCTATTCCCGGGCGTATCTGTCCCCTTTGAACCGGTCAAATTTATCGGCAAACTGTAATCGCCATGGTGATGAGCGCGCCTGTATTGCATGCATGCACTGCGCCGATGTCTGCCCGGTGGACATTCTGCCCCAGCTGACACATAAGGCCATTCTGGCCGGTGAGGTGGAAGAAGCATTGGCGCACGGCCTGCTCGATTGCGTGGAATGTGGCCTGTGCACCTATGTGTGTCCGTCGAAAATCGAGTTGACCGCGTCCCTTCAGGGGGCCAAGGCGGCCTATCGTAAGGAGCGCGAAACCGAATGAAAACGATCAAACGCTTCTTTGATGCCCAGCGTCCCCGTTTCAGCCAGGGCGGCAAATGGGAAAAATGGTATCCATTTTTTGAAGCCATGGAGACCGTTTTTTTTGCATCGGACGAAGTAACGCCTTTAAAAGGCCCTCATATTCGCGACGCCCTGGATTTGAAACGCTATCTGGCCACCGTCCTTTTCATTCTCATACCACTCTTTTTTTTCGGTATTTATAACACCGGATTTCAAACCCGTCTGGCCGCGGGCCTGCCGCTTGATTTCTGGTCCGTCATTTTATCCGGAACGATATCGGTTCTACCCATTGTTCTCGTCTCCTACGGGGTTGGATTTGCCTGGGAAATTCTTTTTGCCGTAGTTCGACGTCATCCTATCAGCGAAGGGCTGTTTGTGACAGCCATGCTGTTTCCCTTGACCCTGCCGGCCACCACGCCCCTATGGCAGGTGGCTTTGGGTATCTCTTTCGGTATCGTCCTCGGTAAGGAAATTTTCGGCGGCACCGGGCGTAATTTTTTAAACCCCGCCCTCACCGGTCGCGCTTTTCTCTATTTTGCCTACCCGGCCCAGATGTCGGGCGATGCGATCTGGGTGGCGGTAACGGGTTTAAAGGACTCGGCCGTGGACGCCGTATCCTCCGCAACCCCATTAGTGATTGCTGCGGCCACCGAAACCGCCGGAGCCGTCGAAGAAGCCCTGGCCGGGGCCGGATATACCGTATCAACGCTGTTTTTTGGCCGCTATCCGGACAGTATCGGTGCCTCTTCAACCCTGCTATGCCTGGTCGGCGCCATCTTGCTGGTGGTGATGGGCATTGCCAGCTATCGCATCATCGTCGGTGACATTCTCGGGGTACTGGTAACCGGTTTCCTGCTTAATTTGCTGGCAACTGAAGGCTCTTCTGCGTTTATGACCCTGAATCCGGTCTATCATCTGCTTATGGGCGGTACGGCCTTCGGTTTCGCCTTTATGACCACCGATCCCGTATCCGCACCGGATTTACATGCCGCCCGATGGATTTACGGGTTCGCCATCGGCGCCCTCACCGTTTTGATCCGGGTGTTTAATCCCGCCTTCCCCGAGGGGATCATGCTGGCGATTCTGTTTATGAACGTTTTCGCCCCACTATTGGATCATCTCGTTGTTCGATTCCGGCTGAAAAAACGGATACCAAATGTCTAAGGCATTAAAATCATTTTCTTTTGCCATTATCTTAAGTATCGTCTGCAGCCTGCTTTTGACGACGGCCTCGACCGGTTTAAGGCACTTTCAACAACGCAATATTCGCATTGATCGTCAAAAAAACATTCTTCAAGCCGCCGGATTGCTGGTCCCAACCCAGCCCTATGCCGCCGGGGATATCGAAAACCTGTACCAAGAGAACCTAAGGGCCCTGTTTGTCGACCATTCCGGCCGAATCGTTTCGGAAAAAGAGCGAAACCCCACGGATCTTCCCATCTGGCTCTATGCACCGGACGACGATATTAAAGCATATGTCATTCCCATTGACACCAGCGGGCTGTGGGGAAAGATCCACGGCTATCTGGCCTTTGAGGCCGATGGGGAAACCGTCCGGGGATTTACCGTATTTAAACATTCGGAAACGCCGGGTCTGGGGGGTGAAATCGAAAAACGTTGGTTTCAGAAAAATTTCGTCGGTAAAAAAGTGATCAATGCCGATGGCGATTTTGTCTCCATCGGTGTCGCCAAAGGTGTGGCTAAAAAAATGGTCCCGAAGGAAAAGCAGGAAAACTATGTGGACGGTATCAGCGGTGCCACTTTGACCGGTAAATTCCTCACCTCCGGTTTGGCGGATATTTTGCGTGATTATGAACCGGTGGCCGTTAAATTTCGGAAAAACAAGTGTGGCAAGGTGACCCTATGTCAATGAAACATAACCGACTAACACGAATCTAACGATGTATTGAGCCCAATGAAACTGACCCGCACGCCATCATACAAAGCCATTTCAGCGGCCCTATGGGAGAGCAATCCCATCTCAAAACAAATCCTGGGGATCTGCTCGGCCCTGGCCGTCACCGTGCAGTTGAAAACAGCCCTGGTTATGTCGCTGGCCCTGACCTTCGTGGTTGCCTTTTCTAACCTGTCGATTTCGCTGATGCGCAATCAGATTCCCCGCAATATTCGCATTATTGTGGAAGTGGCGGTCATTGCCACGCTGGTCATTCTGGCCGATGAGTTTTTGAAAGCATTTATGTACGATGTCAGCAAGCAGCTGTCGGTGTTTGTGGGGCTCATCATTACCAACTGTATTGTCATGGGTCGCGCCGAAACCTTTGCCATGACCAACCCGCCGGGGCGATCGTTCATCGACGGTATTGCCAACGGCATTGGATACGGTTCCATCCTGATGGGTGTGGCTTTTTTCAGGGAGCTGCTCGGATCCGGCAAGCTTTTGGGGTTTCAGGTCATTCCGCAATCGTTTTACCAGGCCGGCTATGAAAACATGGGGCTCATGGTGCTTGCACCGGGCGCATTTATCATGATCGGACTGTTTGTCTGGCTGGAACATACTATTTTAAAGGATTGACGTTTGGAAGATCTGATCAGCCTTTTTCTCAATTCGGTTTTTGTGGGCAACATTCTGCTGGCCTATTTTTTAGGGATGTGCTCATTTCTGGCCGTATCCAAAAACCTGAAAACGGCAACGGGTTTGGGATTGGCGGTTGTGTTCGTCATGACCATCACCACACCGGTCAACTGGCTGATATATCATACCCTTTTGGCACCCGGCGCACTAGCCTGGGCCGGGCTGCCCGATGTGGATCTGCAATTTTTAAAACTGGTCCTGTTTATTGCCGTAATTGCCGGAATCGTTCAAATCGTGGAGATGGTCATCGATCGCTATTCCCAGGCTTTGTACAATGCCTTGGGCGTCTTTTTACCACTTATTACGGTTAATTGTGCGATCTTGGGTGCGTCCCTTTTTATGGTGGAACGACGGTATACTTTTGGTGAATCAGTGGTCTACGGATTGGGTTCGGGGGTCGGCTGGGCCCTGGCCATCATTTCCATGGCCGCCATTCAACAAAAACTGCGTTACGCCGACGTTCCCGAAGGGCTTCAAGGATTTGGTATCAGCATCATAACGACCGGTTTGATGGCCATGGCGTTTATGTTGTTCTCCGGAATAACCATGTAACAAAAGAGATGAATCGTTTTGGTATACCTGTTTAGCACGACGGTTTTTTTAGCGGTTATCCTCACGCTGGTGGGGTTGCTGCTTCTAGTGGAATCCCGGGTGACCGTTAAGGGCGACCGAAAAATTATTATCAACGACGATGAAGACAAGGGCATCACCACGCCCGGCAATAAAACCCTGCTGGCGGCCCTGTTGGATAACAGAGTCTTGATCCCATGTGCCTGCGGAGGAAAGGGAACCTGCGGTACCTGCAAATGCGTTGTGGAAAAAGGCGGTGGGGATATCCTGCCCACAGAGCTTTCCCTGGTCAACCGCAAAGAGCGGCGAGATCACATTCGCCTGGCATGCCAGGTAAAAGTCAAACAAGATATGAAGATCCGTATTCCCGAAGAGGTCTTCAATGTCAAAAAATTTACGGCCACGGTTGTTTCCAATGATAATGTGGCCACGTTCATTAAAGAACTGGCGATTCGCCTCGACGACGATCAGGCCCTGGAGTACAAATCAGGCGCCTACATTCAGATCGATATCCCCGAATATCAGGCGGCTTTTGACGAGTTCCAGGTTGCCACGCGGTTTGTCAACACCTGGAAACAATTCAACCTGCTTCAATTGGAAGCCGGGACATCGGAGCCCTCCAATCGGGCCTACTCCCTGGCCAGCTCACCGATGGAAAAAAATCTACTTAGATTTACCATTCGCATCGCTACGCCGCCCCGAGGTAAACCCGATGCACCCCCTGGTATCGGTTCGTCATATGTCTTTAACTTAAAACCGGGGGATAAAGTCACCTTAAGCGGTCCCTACGGTGATTTTTTCATACGCAATACGCAACGCGAAATGTGCTTTATCGGCGGCGGGGCCGGGATGGCACCCCTACGATCCCATATCCGCCACCAATTGTTGACCGAAAAAACAGATCGCAGAATGACCTTCTGGTACGGCGCCCGGTCTAAACAGGAGATGTTTTACGATGAGGAATTTTCCGAACTCACAGTGAAATTTCCTCATTTCTCCTACCATGTGGCCCTTTCTGAACCCCAGCCGGAAGACCACTGGGAGGGCTTCACCGGTTTTATCCACCAGGTGGTCCATGACCGCTACCTCTCCACCCATGAAGACCCCACGGAAATCGAGTATTATCTTTGCGGCCCCCCTTTGATGATGCAGGCGGTCTTTATCATGCTGGACAACCTCGGTGTGGAACCTGAAATGATCGCCTTTGATGATTTTGGCAGTTAGACGTAGTCGATAGACGTAAAAGGATCTCTGTCATGGACGAACCCCAGCAGCCCACGCCGACCCCTCAGCCATCTTCGGCCGCGACCACCTCTTCGGAATCGCTCGAAAAAGACACGCCTTCAGCCGAGGCCTTGACCAGCGTCAAGGTCCCCACAGGGCTGCGTGCCGATTTTTTAAATGCCCAGAAATATGTCGAACGCTATTTCGCCGATAAAAAAGAATCCCCCCAGAAGGGTATCATCGATATTTCCGGTGAACGTTATATTCTGGTGCGGGCCGCATCCATGTCCCATGAATTTTTCGAATTAATGACGACGTTTTACCAGGATCGGGGTCCCAAGGAAGCCCGCAATGTGATCTTTGGTTTTCTCTACGACATGGCCCATTCCATCGCCAAGGCTGATGCGCGTAGCTTTTTTACCAAATTAGGCGTCACCGATCCCATTGCCAGGCTATCGGCCGGCCCCATTCATTTTGCCCACACGGGGTGGGCCTATGTGGATATTTTACCGGAATCAAATCCCACCCCCGATGAACATTTTTACCTTATCTACGATCATCCCTTCTCGTTCGAAGCCGATTCTTGGCAGCGAAATGAGAAGCAGACCGACTTTCCCGTTTGTATTATGAACGCGGGGTATTCCTCGGGCTGGTGTGAAGAAAGTTTCGGGATCCCCCTGGTAGCAGCTGAAATCGAATGCCGATCCAAAGGCGACCCGCGCTGTCGCTTCATTATGGCCCCGCCGCACAAAATCAAGGATCACATCGCCCGCTATAGCCAACAACCCCATCGTAAAGAAGTTGACTTCGGCGATATCGATATTCCCGAGTTTTTTCAACGCAAACGCCTGGAGGATGAGCTGCGAAAGGAAAAAGAGTTTAATGCCACCATCATTCAGACGTCGCCCGCCTTTTTCGTGGCCATCGCCGCGGACGGTCGTACACTTCTGATGAACGATGCCATGTTGAAAACCCTGGGTTACACGGCCGACGAGGTCGTGGATAAAAATTATCTAAAAACCTTTGTGCCTCGAAAGCAATGGGCCCGACTGATTGAAAGCTTCCGCCAAATCGATGATCCGGACACTATCGCCGTCGACCGGGGCGAGATGATCACCAAAGACGGCCTGAAGCGGCTGGTTGAGTGGCACGGCCGCCGCATTTCAAATGATGACGGCAACCTCGATTATTTTTTCGCTCTGGGTATCGATATTACCGAGCGGCAAAGAGCTCAGGATGAATTACGTACCCACCGCGATCACTTGGAAGACCTGGTTAGGCAACGGACCGATAAATTAACCAAAATCAACCGGCGTCTGGCCCAGGAAATCGAGCGACGGCGTGAAGCCCACAAAGCCCTGCAGCAAAGCGAGGCCATGTTTGAAGCCATTTTCGATCAGACTTTCCAGCTCATCGGTATCCTCGACCTGAAAGGCACCGTCGTTAAAATAAACAAGACCGCCTTGGGCTTTGCCGGGACCACCCTGTCCCACGTCATCGGCCACCCATTTTGGGAAACACCCTGGTGGGCGGCCCATCCAAAAGAGCACCCCCGCTTGCGAAAAGCCATTCAGGATGCCGCCCAAGGAAGACTGGTACGCTTTGAGGCCCTCCACACGGCCCACGACGGCCATATCCATACCATCGATTTTTCCATTAAGCCGATTAAGGATGAGCATGGCCGGAACATTTTGCTGGTCGCGGAGGGCCGCGACATAACGGCCCACAAAGTATCGATGGAAGATTTAAAAAATCGCGAAAGCGAGCTAAAAGCCCAATCGACCCACCTGGAAGAGGCCAACATTGCCCTCAAAGTCGTTTTAAAACAGGTGGAGGAAAAACGGAAAGAGGACAATGAAAATATTCTAGCCCATGTCAAACAATCGGTCATTCCCTATGTCGAGCGGTTGAAGGGGCAACCTCTGCAACACCGTCAACAGGTGCTGCTCGGTATGCTAGAAGCGAACCTAAACGATGTAACTTCGCCTTTGATCAGCAGGCTCTCCTCCAGCATGCTGAATCTGACCCCCATGGAAATTCGTATTGCCCAGCTGGTCAAAGAGGGGTTGACCAATAAAGAAATCGCAGAATTGCTGACCATTTCGTTAAATACCGTTTCATCCCACCGCTACCGTATTCGAACCAAACTCGGCTTGAAAAAAAAAGGTACCAACCTGCGTTCGTATCTCCTCTCACTGATAAAATGATAACGTCCCTCAACAAGAAACCCATGCTTTATCGGCTCATATCGGTTAATTTTGATCACCGTTTTATCATCTTTTTAACACTCTTGACGGCGGACATTTAATTCGGTTAATTATACTATCGAATTTTATGAATTCAGTTCAGCCAATTCCGTTAACAACCATCCCGCTCTTTTAACAATGATCCCGTGTCCGCAGGCCACTCAAGCCACTACCCGCAACCCTTGCACCAGAACAGGCCTTGCTTGCATTGGATGACAAAAACACGTAACCGCGTCAAAGGAGTCTGCAAATGAAAGTATTGGTAAGTGATCCACTGTCGGAAGTCGGCATCGATATCTTCAAGAATACATCGGGCATTGAGGTTGATGTCAACACCGGGCTTACGCCGGAACAGCGTCTTGAAATCATCGGCCCTTACGATGGGTTGGTGATCCGCAGTGCCACCAAAGTCAATGCCGACCTTATTGCTGCTGCAGATAATCTAAAAGTCGTGGGCCGTGCCGGTATTGGATTGGACAATGTTGACATTCCGGCCGCAAGTGAACGCAACATTGCCGTAATGAATACCCCGTTTGGCAATGCCACTACCACCGCTGAACACGCCATCGCCATGATGATGGCCTTATCGCGTAACATTCCCCAGGCGACGGCCTCATTAAAAGACGGACGTTGGGAAAAGAAACAATTGCAGGGCCGGGAACTGTTCAACAAAACCCTAGGGTTGATCGGTGCCGGGAAGATCGGCATGATCGTGGCTGACCGCGCCCAGGGATTGAAGATGAAAACCGTGGTTTACGATCCCTATCTCGATCCCGAAACCGCTCGCAAAGCAGGCCTCACACCCGTAGATTTCGATGAATTATTGGCCTGTTCCGATTATATCACCATTCACACGCCGGTAACCGAAGAAACCCGCAATCTGGTCAATAAGGATGCCTTTAGCCGGATGAAAAAGGAAACCTTTCTGGTCAACTGTGCCCGCGGCGGTATCGTCAATCAGGATGATCTTTACGATGCGCTCGTAGATGGTCCTCTGGCCGGAGCGGCTTTGGACGTTTTCGCCACCGAACCACCGGGCAAGATCAAACTGATGGATCTGCCCAATTTCATATGCACGCCACACCTGGGAGCTTCCACCCGCGAAGCCCAGATCAATGTGGCGGTGGATGTGGCCAACCAGATGATCGATTATCTGCTACACGGAAAGATTAAAAACACGGTCAACATGACCAATACGGAATAAAATGAATGAGGGCCTTCTGATAGTGCCCCCATTAAACGGATTTTAACAAAGACATTTTCCTACAGATACTTAAAAAGGGTCAGTTAAGGATAACCACTGTAAGTCCAGCGCGGACTTTAATCGTCCCTGGCAACAATTTGACTGGGGCAAACAATAACCCGTTCATAGAAGCGGTTTCAAAAGAATAGACGACGTTCGACCATCGAGCCTCAGACGTGATTTCGAAACCAATATCAACCAACCTTAAGGAGGAGCCATGGAAACTAAAAAAATCTTTTTGCCGGAATCGGAAATGCCGACCCAATGGTACAACATCGCCGCCGATATGCCCACGCCGATGGAACCCCCCCTACACCCGGGGACAGGTCAACCCGCCGGCCCCGATGATCTAGCCCCCCTTTTTCCCATGAACCTGATTGAACAGGAAGTCAGCCAGGAAAGATGGATCGACATTCCGGAGCCTGTCCTGGAAAAATACCGAATTTGGCGTCCCTCCCCCCTCTATCGGGCCTTCGATCTGGAAAAAGCATTGGATACGCCCGCAAAAATTTATTATAAAAACGAAGGTGTGAGCCCAGCCGGCAGCCATAAGCCCAACACGGCCATTGCCCAAGCCTATTACAATAAAGTAGCCGGTACCAAAAAAATTACGACTGAAACCGGCGCCGGTCAATGGGGCAGTGCCCTCGCTTTTTGCTGCTCTCTTTTTGGCCTGGAGTGCAAGGTTTTTATGGTTAAGATCAGCTACAACCAAAAACCGTATCGACGGGTCATGATGCAGACCTGGGGCGCTAACTGTACCGCCAGCCCCAGCACAGAAACCAACGCCGGCCGATCGATTCTGGAGAAAAACCCCGATTCGCCCGGCAGCCTGGGTATGGCCATCAGCGAAGCCGTCGAAATAGCGGCCCAGAACGAAGACACCAAATACGCCCTGGGCAGCGTGTTAAACCACGTCATGCTTCACCAGACCATTATTGGCCTTGAAGCGAAAAAACAGATGGAAATCGCCGGCGATTACCCGGATATCGTTATCGGGTGTGCCGGGGGCGGCAGCAACTTTGCCGGACTGAGCTTTCCCTTTATTCAGGACAAAATCAATGGCAAAGAAGTTGAGATTATCGCCTCTGAACCGACCTCCTGCCCTACCCTGACCCGAGGGCCCTTTGCCTATGACTTCGGTGACACCATGGCGACGACACCGCTGTTCCCCATGCACACCCTGGGGCACGGATTCGTTCCGGCCCCGATCCATGCCGGCGGTCTGCGGTATCACGGCATGGCCCCGCTGGTCAGCCAATTGGTGATGAGTGGTCTCATCAACACCATGGCCATCCCCCAAATGGAAACTTTTGAAAGCGGTATCAAGTTCGCAAAAAGTGAGGGATTTCTAAGTGCGCCGGAAACCAACCACGCCGTCGCCGCAACCATTCGTGAAGCCTTAAAAGCCAAGGAAGAAGGCAAAGAGAAAGTCATACTCTTCAACTGGAGTGGACACGGTTTCGTGGATATGGGGGCATACCGGGCCTATCTGGCAGGCGAACTGGCGAACCACGAGCTGCCGTCGGAAGAAATTCGCCGGGCACTTTCCGAGATTGAGGCGCTGCCTAAGCCACAACAGTATAAAGCCGGCGATATCTAATTCACCGGCCGATGTTTATTGATGTATCACTCCCTTCCCGACAACCGCTGTTGGCGGTGTGTCGGGAAGGGGAAATACGCAAATTTTCGATATAAATGGTGTCCAATGGACAACGACATGAAAGAAAAGATACCACCGCCCGATGAGGATCATACCATCCGCTGCCCCCGTTTGGGTCACAATCTCAGTTTTTCTTACTGCCAGGTTGAAAACAATGGCATCCCTTGTTTTAAAGCCCTTGACTGCTGGTTCGAATATTTCGATGTACAGGCCTATTTTGAAGCCCGATTGGACCCTGAACAGATGCAGCAACTTTTCCACCAGCCGCCCAAACCCAAATTGCTTTCACTTTTAGAATTGATCAAACAGGCTCAGACAAAGCCGCCAGAAAAGACGCCTGAGTAAACAGGTGGTTATTTTGCCCGATGGATGATAGTAATTTTTGGTTAAGCCTAGTAGTAGGCTTGGCTCGACTATTGCTATAATTGCGGCCCGGCTCAACCGGGAAGCTTTCGGCAATCACCGATCAGCGTACGGCGGAAGATACTAAAACAGATGAATACCTTATCCAAATGGATTGTCTCAACTTTTTCCTGAAGAGCCCTAAACTGATCAGCATTCATAAAAACGACCCCGCCCAATTGCTTACTTTCGCATCATTGGGGGTTAAATGTTAGGAGTACTCTTAACATGCATATTCGACGTGTGACTTTTTTACCGGAAACATATCCCCGTGAGGACTGCTATCCGTTTAGCCTATCTCTTTTTCAGGATACCAACGACATCGAATTTCGTTCTCCGGTCACTTTTTTTGTCGGTGAAAACGGATCCGGTAAAACCACCCTCCTGGAAGCCATGGCCCATAAGTGCGGTATCCATATCTGGGAAAACGGTACCCCTGAGCGACTTTTTGATAATCCTTACGAAAAGATGCTGTACCAGTTCTTAACGGTAAAATGGACCAACGGCTACGTAAACGGCGCCTTTTTCTCCGGAGAGATGTTCCGAGACTTTTCACGCAACCTGGAAGAGTGGGCGCTCAGTGATCCGGCCCTGCTTGAATATTTCGGTGGGAAATCACTTTTGGCCCAATCCCACGGCCAATCCCTGATGTCTTATTTCAAAAGCCGTTATCGCATCAAAGGGCTCTATTTTCTCGATGAACCGGAAACCGCTTTGTCACCGCGCAGCCAGCTTGAACTGCTCAAAGTTCTTATGACCGCGGGGGCTGACGGCCACGCCCAGTTTATTATCGTTTCCCACTCTCCAATCCTTCTGGGGTGTCCCGGGGCCCAATTGTACAATTTTGACAGCACCGTTATTGAGCCCATCGAGTATGAAAAAACAGGTCATTATCAAATATATAAAGACTTTATGGCCCGGAAGGAACGGGTTTTAGACGCTATTTGAACCACATACATTGATTGAAAGGAGACGACACTATGGCCCATCGCATTCACAATTTTAACGCCGGACCGGCGGCACTCCCCTTGGCCGTGCTTGAAGAGATCCAGGAACAATTTATCGATTTCAAGGGGTCGGGCATGTCCATCACCGAGGTGAGCCATCGTTCCCAATGGTTCGACGATGTCATCAACGATGCCGTTGAACGGACCAAACGGCTGTTGAACCTGGATGATCGCTACCAGGTCCTTTTTATCCAGGGCGGTGCCAGCCTGCAGTTTTGCATGATCCCCATGAATTTTGCCCTAAACGGGCAATGTGTTGACTACATCAATACCGGTACCTGGTCCACAAAAGCCATTAAGGAAGCCCAAATCCAGGGCTTGGATACCCGTGTGATCGCCTCCTCGGAAGACAAAAACTTTTCCTATATTCCAACCGATTACAAAATCGACCCGGATGCGGCTTACTTGCATTTTACTTCCAACAATACCATCAAGGGCACGCAATTCGCGCAATTTCCGGATGCTGGAAACATACCTCTGGTTTGCGATATGTCATCGGACATCATGTCCCGGTCTTTCGATGCATCACCGTTTGGTCTTATTTATGCAGGTGCCCAGAAAAACATCGGGCCCGCCGGGTGCGCGTTTGTCATCGTCCGTGACGATATGCTGGAACGTGTGCCGGATAACATTCCCACCATGCTGAAATACACAACTTTCGCGGCCAAAAACTCAATGTTCAATACCCCCGCCTGTTTTGTCATCTATACGATTGACCTGGTATTAAAATGGCTCGAAGATACAGTGGGGGGACTTGAAGCAATGGAAACGCAGAACAAAGCAAAAGCGAAAGTTCTCTATGATCTATTTGACGCTTCCGGTTTTTATAGCGGCACGGCCGATCCTGCCGGTCGCTCGCTAATGAATGTCACCTTTAGACTACCATCCGAAGACCTGGAAAAACAATTTGTCGCAGAAGCTATTGACCAGGGACTTGGTGGGCTAAAAGGTCACCGCTCGGTGGGCGGATGCCGCGCTTCGATCTACAATGCTACCTCAATTGATGGCATCAATGCACTGGTAGACTTTATGAAAACCTTTGAAAGCAAAAACGGATAGCCTATTAAATCAGGTAGGCGTTCGAAAGTATCATCTTCGAACGCCTATTTCCCAAGCTCAGAGCCCAACTTGTTCGTTCTTTATGGCTCGCAGTTTCATCTATTTAACGATGTCTGTTTAAAAATGATTGCCATGTTTGTGAGTCGATACCAATGATATAAATGATCGTGCAGCTTAAAATAAGACGATTATTCGCCAGCGCAAATACCCCTATCCATCCTCATCTCCCGAACAACGCGGCGGCGGTTGATGATATGATATGCGCCATTAAGAATGCCCGTTTTCATCCACAATCTCAAACCGGTTCATTTCCACATTTTTCTTCAATTTTAACGGATCAAAGATCCGACCGTTCATGGCGATATAAACCCCGGGGGGAAGTATTTGCGCTGCGGTGACGGCACAACCGATATTAAAGATCGCATCGCTGTCCCGAAACTCCGCAGGATACATGGAGCCCGTCAATACCATAGCCTTATCTTTAATGGCCGAAAGAACCTTCGCAGTATGAATCATGGTATCCGTCCCATGGGTAATGACGATACGATCAAGGTCTTCAGATTTTACTTTTGCAAGAATGGTCTTCCGATCTTCATCGGTCAAATCCAGACTGTCCTTGCGCAGAATCGATTCGACCTCGTAATCCAAAACGACGTTTGCCCGCTGAAGGACACAAGCCGCCTGGGGGTCACCGACCTGATATTCACTCTTTTTATCAAAATAGATCTTGTCGATGGTCCCGCCAGTGGTAAATATTTTTATTTTCATCGGCTGTTAATACCTCACTATGATCGGATAGATTAAATACTAAATGAAAGGCGACTCAGTATCGCTTCTTTCATAAGGCACTACCTCCTCATATCACGAATCCCGTCCTTTACCGTTCGATATTTTAATTGGGGCAACAATTCTCGTCTAAAGCGCCGGGTGTCGCCAAAATAAGATACCCTTCCAATATCAATAAAATCCCTGGTTAAGGGGCTGGGAATTTTGAATAATCGTGAAGTTAGTTCAAATACACCCGCCGCCAGGTAAATAACATTTACCGGTACTTTGCGGGGACGTGAGTACCCCCATAAATCACAGGTATAATCAAGAAATGATTGCAGCGTGTCATTGCCTTCATCACCGACATGGTAGATACCCGATGTGGTTTTACTACTAATTGCCGCTACTGTTGCCATACAAAAATCGGTTTTTGATATCAGATGGACTTCGGTTCGCTCCTTCCAGACCCAGAGGAGTTTCCTTTTCGCAAACCATTTGGCGGCATCGATCATCAGTATTCCCCGGCCGTAAACCATCCCCACTCGCAACGATATTGGATTCGTAACTTTTTTGAATAGATATTTTTCTTCCGCCAGCCTCGTCGTGGCATGGACGGAAATCGGTGCCCGGTCCAACCGGCCCGTAGCTGGGGATTGTCGAGAAGTTGGTCCTTCAACATGGGGAAAGCTGATCAAAATGATCTTTTTTATGCCTTTTGATATGGCGACATCAACCAGGTTTTTAAAATAGACGATATTCGTATCATATAAGAATTCTTCAGGGTTTGCTTTAAATAAAACCCCGGCGAAATGGACAATAACATCAACGGATTCTAAACAATTGACCAATGTTTCCGGCCTTGAGAGATCACCGAACCTTACCTCGGCACAATCGTTATCGGCCACATCTGCAGACACCTTTTTCAGGTGCTGCATAAGAATGAGGTTAATGCCCTCATTATATTTTAATATATGCCTTGAGAGTAACCCGCCCAGGTTCCCTGCCGCTCCGGTTATTAAAACATTCACGATCAATTCCTTATAATTCCAAAGGCGCCGGGTTCATATTTTTTAAAACAATTAAGTAAAAATGTTGATGCTATGCATGGGGTATAGGAAATATTTTTTCTATTCTGTGGGGCTGCCAACTAAATCAGACGTGTGGCTCAATCGCATCTGCGGCTGATCCTTTTCGAGTACCGATAGATATCAAAATATCATAAAATTGCACTGCTTTTTCTGTCTTGAACCGAAACTCAATCACCCCTTTCCATCCGTCCCTGAAAAGGCCGGATTCAAAGGAGATAGAGAGCACATTCGGCTCGGGAAGGCTTATGTATAGCTCAGAGATCCTGGGATCTTCAACGGAAATATTTATCTGCCGCTTCCAGTACGCATAGCAGATGATTCTTTTTTTGGTGACAACAAGGCAACCCGAAAACCCCTCAGAGCGATGGATGTGCCGCCTACACGGCCCCTTAACGTTCTTTGTAATGTACCACCCACCGACGCCTTCGTCCAAAATCACAATGCCTTCCGATTCTAGCACCGGCAAAAGTTTTTTGGGAATCGCCCCTATCTTGAATAATCTGAAAAGAATGGTTTTCTTCATCACATTTCCTATATCCGCCTGACACTTTGGATCTTGATAGTCGGTACCAGACTTGTGAATTAAATGCTTGTCCTGGGGCATTTAGGAACAACTGCCTGCACGACACCCGCTAAGTTTTATTTCATCGCGGAGATAACATAACATTCCATTGGCGCTGCAAGGCCATGATCGTCAATATAGTTCGAAATAGACGTTTTGATCATCTCAAACATCTCTTCTCGTTTGGCCGATTCCAAGGCCAGGATATCATCAGTAAACGGAGAAGCAGCAAAACCACCCACAAGAAATTTTTCCAAAAAAGAATAGCGCATCTGTTTGATTTTTAGGCAAATATCCATATTTTTAAGCCCGGCCTTTTCAAACAGATCCCTCAATTGCTTTGGATCGTCTAAAGTAAAAACGGATGCGAGGATCGATGCTGCTTCAACACCAACATACTTCCAAAGCGCTCTGTGCAACGCGGAATAAAATGGAAAGTATTTTATTGCACGCCAAACACTGAAAACAATACGGCCGATATTCGACAGTACACGATATACCTTTCATTGGCCTCGGGGCCTTCTCCGCACAATTGGCAACCACTTTTTTCGTTCATCGTTATCCCATGGCTTTGAAGTTACGTCGAGTATTTAAAAGTTGCAGAACCCAAAAAATGGCCGCAACATGCCATTTATGGTTTGTGGGCATATTCACGTTTAATTTCTGCAACTTGAACGATATAGGATTCATACCATTTTGAACGCCCAAGTTCTTGAGCCAAAGCGTGTTCGACGTCGCTTTTCCATCGCCGAATCGACTCTTCGCTCTCCCAATAGGAAATCACTATTTCCTGCCCGTCTTCAGTGACAGCAATAAAATCTAAACAACCGTATTTTTCAAAAGCAAGTTCTCTCAGTTTTGATACGGTTTTTCCATACACTTCATCCTGTGATCCGGATTTCGCTCTAAAGATTACAGCAAACATTACACCTCCTTGATACCAAAAACGAGATGCCTGGTACGCGACCCTTCAATCAAGACCCAAACCCTATAAGATGCTCTCATATTTACCATATCCTAAGCCATTGCAAGGGCTTACAGTGGAATGTACGGCCATTCCTCTTATCTCTTTTTTAAAACATCCATCAAGGCTGCTATTAGTTTCTCGATATCATTTTCAGCTACCACCAAGGGCGGCATTAATCGAACCCTCCGTTGGGAACATGAGGATTGAGCATAAAACCCACCAAAGCCGGGGATGCTTCCTGTTAGTCCTTATAGTATTGTTTGAATTCTTCTGAGGGCTCGCGATCAGAATAGATATAGACGGCGTTGCCGATGGGATCGATTACGGAAAAGCCCCTATCCCCCCAGGGATGATCCTCTATGGGCATGGCGATTTGCAAACCTGCTTCTGCCAATATAGAATGCTCTTTGTCAACATCATCAACTTTCAAATTAAGCATGACACCTGCACCGCCAAATGTCGGCATATTTTCTTGAGGTTGCATAAACTGAATCGTCGGCCCATCACCACCAATGGATAAGTTGACATACCAGCCACAATCAAAAGTAGCCTCTGCTGAAAAGTGTTGTATATAGAACTTGCGACACGCATCGACGTCATTTGTACAAAAACAAGTTGACAGCTCCTTTATTTCCATCGACCCCCCTTTGTGGCCTAACCGTTTAATCGGGTGTTATAAGGGAATCCCACCGGAGACAAGATAAGCGAATGTTGTAATCGGCAAAACGTACTTACACATAGCTGCAACCCAGGAGATAGTCCTCATCCTGATAAAAGCCCGACAGATAAATCCTAATCGCTCTCGCCGGATGCCTTCTGCACCGTCTTTTCGAGCTCTCGAATACGCTTCTCGTTAGCATCCAACATTTTGTCAACCTTCTGCCTGACGGCCTTACCATCATAGCCTACGGCACCAATGGCCTCTATCTTTTTGGTCTCTTCACGCCCTTGATCCTTTATTTCTCCCATGGGCTCATTGGGCTCCGAGCTACACCCAAATAGGCCTGCAAGTACCAGAAAAGCCAAAATCATATACCCATATCGTTTCATTTTTTTCCACTCCTTCTTGTTGTACCTTCTTTTTATGATGGAAAAATACGCTCTTCGTCTCTTAAAAATTCGATATAAGGCCAAATTAAGGGTAAAATTGTGTGTTTTTCATCAAATTGCACCAGTCAGAATTGTTCATAACTCAGAAAATAAACATCCAAGTGGCATTGCCACCTATGAATACTGAATCATCTGTTGAAGTTTTTCCATTATCTTATCGGGTACCGTGTGCTGAACATTCTCAAGGTGAATATCGGGTATGCCACCAAAAACCTTGTATGCATGGTTCAGAACTTTGTCATCCCAGATGCTTTTTAAGTCGTTTTTCAATAGTGTTTCGGACGTCAGGCTATTGCCTAAAGTGCCCAACCATTTTACCACCATCGTATTGGCTATCTTGGCAACTGTCGCGCTCGTGTCTATAAATGTGTCTTGTTCATCGGTGGGTAGCCGTTTTCTGTTATGTAATAGCCAGGCCAGCGATACCATATCATGCGCGACAATCGATTCTGACGCAATAACCAATTCGGCTGACGGTGTATGGATGTATCCCTTATCAGGCCCAAAATTGGCAAGGAGTTTGTCTCCTGTGGAAACGACCAGTCGCTGTTTGTCTAAAAGCGTTTTTGCCCTGTTCCCCTCGGCGGTTCTTTCATGAAATGATTTGGCATGATAATGATATTGTAGTCTTGTATCCGTTCTCCAGTAGCCGACCACCGCTTTGAGACCCAGTGAAGCGCCGGCTAATATATGCCTGGAACAACGCGGCATTAGTACAATATGATCCACATCGTTTAATATGGCGGGCATCATCAGGCCATTGTCCCAGAAGCCTTTTATATCCGTATGATCTTTGTAAAAGGCGTCCCATCCGCCTTCTTCAAAAAAGTGGGGCTCACCACCAGCTTTCTCAATGGCGGGCATTATCCCTGACTTTTTCATCAAATCTCTTGTACTGCCGGTTGTGTGGTCCTTGTAAAATCGCAAGTGCTCGATTCCCGACATATCTCCCACAATAACTCTACCCGCTCCTTTTCGTTTAAGAAGTTTTATCATGGCCGAGATGGCTACGGGATTGGTTGTGGATGGATAGGCGTAACCGGAATTAACGACGGGTTTAATAAAAACCGTTTGTCCCATTTTCAGCCAGTGAAAATGGGTTGCTGCTTCTACAGCCTTTATTATCGCCTCTTCCATATCATCTTTATTTTGTGCGGCAGATAGAAATACAGCGCTCTTCTTTTCGTCGATTTTAATACCACCGTCGGAGACCCATTGAGATAAAGCCTTAGAAGGAGAATCCTTTTGAGTAAAAATATCATCCTTAACCAGTTTGAAACCGCCAAAAAGAGCAAGCCCTCCTGCCACCAGTCCTGAAAGCCCAAGAAATTTCCTTCTCTTTAATCTTTTTTCTTTCATCTCAACATACTCCCGATTGTGATAGTTCTCTGGTCCGCTTCCGACGCGAGAAACTACGGGTTCAGCTATTTGGGTTAAGTGCCTTGGCCGGCCTTGGTTTATCAATGAGGCTCCCGTGAACATAGCGGTGAAGGATGCTTGTCATGAGTGTTTGATAAAGGATACCATTTTCAATTGCGAGCAATTGAATCTCTTCAAGGTCTTTAGATGAAATTCTAATATTAACGCGTTTGTCCTTTTTTAACGTTTTTCTGGCGTATCTTTGATGATTTTTTATCTCTGACTTAAGATTTTTAACTTGTTTCCATTCTCCACGTTCAAAAGAGTCAAGAATTTCTTTTTCTTCTTTATCCAATTTTATCTTGCTCATTTTTTTCTCCTAAATAATCGCGGGTAGCTTTTCGACTCGGAATAATCGTTTTTAGAAATATTCCTTTTGATGATTCCAAATCAGGTTTTATTATTATGCCCGACGGTTATGACGACATTACCCTTTTTGTGACCCTGTTCAACATATCGGAATGCCTCGGCAGCCTGTTCCAGCGGATAGCGCCTATCTATGACCGGTTTTAGCTTCCCTTCCTCAAAAAGGGTTTTGAAGAAATCCAGATCTTCTAAACTTTCGCCCGCTACGCCGCCCTTAACTTTCTTACCGTCTGCCATTGAGGTCCACATTATTTGAACAAGCTCTACCAGCTTCATTACAACCGGAAGATAAATACCTTTTTTCGTCAGTGAATTTTTACAGTTTGAAAACGACGTCTTGCCGACGGTATCCAGAATAAGGTCATAGGTCTCACCGCTTTTGGTATAATCCTCTTGGGTGTAATCAATGACATTATCGGCCCCAAGGGATTTCACCATCTCCAAATTCGCGGTGCTACATACCCCTGTAACTTCGGCGCCAAAGTATTTGGCAAGCTGTACAGCATAGGTGCCGATCGCACCGGAAGCACCATAGATCAGGATTTTATGTTCAGCTTGAATATTCCCCTTATCTCGAAGGTAAAACAACGCAGTACTCGCCCCCAAAAAAATGGGGGCCGCTTCTTCCCAAGTCATGTTGGCTGGTTTTATGGTCAGCACCCCGTCTTCCGGCACGCATGTGTACTCTGCATGGGCGCCAAATCTCATACCAGGTGTTCCAAAAACCGGGTCGCCTGCTTTAAAACGTTTCACATCCTTGCCCACCGCCTCAATTTCGCCGGCCAAGTCAATCCCCAGGATATTGATTCTGGGCTTAAAAACACCAAACATGAACAGTCGTGCGGGGAGCTGAAACACACCAGGGACAAATGTGAAGTTGCGAACATTACAGTCTGTTGATGTTACGCTTGTCGCGTGTATTTTTATCAGGACTTCATTGTCTTTAGGAACTGGTTTGTCTATCTCTTTGAGCTGAAGCTCATCCGGTGGTCCGTATCTTGTGTGTAAAATCGCTTTCATAAGTGCACCTGCCAGGTTCTGTTGTTCTATTCGGTAATCCTATATCCATGCCCCGATACGCCATCGGAAAGGGTCCCTGCGAAGGCTCAGATTGTTTTCGTCATTCGAAGGAACCTCAATCCTGGTATGGCCAGGCGCCTCGGCCACTGCGACGCGACGGTCATTCCTCGGCGCTCGTAGAGCCTGCGAGCCCCCTCATTCTTGGCAGAGACGTCGAGGGCGAGTCGGGTTGATCCACTGGCAATCGCCCGGTCCTCAATATAGTCCAGCATGGCCGAACCGAAGCTATCGCCACGAAGTTCCTTGTCGACAGCAATGGCCTGGAGGTAAAAATCGCCATCATTGATAGTGTCAATAATTCGAAGTATTGGTGCAAACAGGATTGATATAACCATCATCCGCAATTTAGATCTACCCGCCGCCTGTTTCAGAGGCCGACCCGAGGAACAGCGATGCTGCTCGGAAGTATAGCCCGAGACCATTCCCACAATGACCTTATCACGGACGGCGAAGGTCACGTTCTCATAAGAGAGGTCGTGATTGGCCTGAATGAATGCCGCGGCGACGATGTCCACAACGTGGCGCCCGAGCCAAAAACGGAAAAAACCTTCAGCAGCTATGTCGAGATAGCGTGCAAACAACCGTCCCTCGTCTATGCTGGGGTTCGCAGATCGAAGCATTGTCACATGCTGATGCATGATATCTATCTCCGGCCAAACATGAAGTTCTGCTGAAAAAACCCGTAAAAGCCTTGGCAGAATGAATACACTCTGCAAAAACGACTGCCTGGATATACAGGCCAAATGCACTGATTTTTGTCTGTTTAAACGGACGTTAAGCTTTACCACTTTGTTTATTAAAAATACTTGCAGCCTTCAATTGACGATAACCTTAAGGCCCATCCGGTGCCAATTCAGTAATCCGGAAATATGCTGGTATTCCAGGCATGACGGAATAATTTTTTACGATGGATCGATAGCCTTCGGATTTAATGGTAAGTTTGTAATCCCCAGCAGGCAACCCAAAAAAACCAAAGCATGTATTGTAGCAGAAATCATTACGCGAAATAAGGTAATCATAGTTATCGACATCTTCACCCCTAGTTTGTACGAGGTTCCGAAAAACCTTGCTGCCTTTCAACGTAATCGACTGGATCTTTACTTTTTTATCGACGGAGCGATATTTATAATCCGGCATTCCAACAATTTTGTCATCCGCTTCCAGTGACGCAGTTACACATCCGCGAATCACCCCGTCAGGATTAAAAACGAAATCCAGTTCCCTTGTATCATTACTCTCAATAAAGACAGGGATATTCTTTTTCATTGGCTTTCCGGCCGTCGTAACCATATTTGTTAAATATCTTCCGGAGGGAAAAGGTCCAAGAATCCTACCATTATCATCAGCACGCAAGAAGATAACGGTATCCGCATCCTTTTTGCCGATGGAACGAAGTATTAGCGTAGGACTGGGACTCACCCCAACGAAATCATAGTTGTATGCAAAGTTAACTTTAATGTATCCCCCGGATCGATGGTGTGAGTCACTTTGTTCTTCATCAAACTCATTGAGAATTGCATTATACTGCGCCAGTACCTCCTTGCTGAAAATGATACTTGCATGGTCCTCATTAAATGCAAAATTCATTTTAGCCTCGGATTGGGGCCGATAGTCCAGGAGACTGGATAGGGTAATTGTGCCGTCATTATTCGAGGTAAAAGGATTTCTACTTCCCCTGTGGCCGTAAAACATATAAAAACTGGTATGGTCCGGCATTTTTTTTCTGTATAAAGATTTAATAAAATCACCTTCCGGCTGCATATCTATCCAACTCGGAATTACCGCCGGAGATTGCCGAACACCATATTCGGCCATTTTATCCCCACCCCAAGGGGTGGCCAATGAAATAAAAAGTTTCACAATGGGGAATTTCCCACCATAATTAACAATAAAAGACCTGGCGACCAACCCGCCCATGCTGTGCGCCGTCAAATAAATTTTGCTGAATTGATATTTGGTTTGAAGATTTGATAATTTCCATAGCAACAGGTATGACATACTATCAATTCGGGCTCCGGTCGGATAATAGAAAAACCATGGCTGAAAACGCGTTCTGTCGATATTTTCAACAAAATACCACCAGCCTTTGGGAGTGCCGCCAGCACCGTGTATAAAAAGGATCGGCGTTTTTTCAGGATCATATTCCTCGAGAAAATAGATATTTCCACCAAACTGCTTGAAAAATGAACCTGGTTCCCAAAAGCCTTTTGATCCATATTCCTCAGAAAAGCGTTCATCATCTAAATCTGTTATGTCGCCCGCCTGCCGACTGTGAAGTTTTTGCGGTATAACCGATGAGATTTTTGACCCGTGGGGTATCACGATACTTCTACCCTCTTCGGGAATAACGACATCAATATCAAAAACAACACCAACCGCTGGCGCGACGACCAATTTTGGTTCACCATGTTGCCCGGCCGGTTCGCCTGCTTCATAAACCAGGTTGCTGTTTTTATCCCAATACGCAAAGACGTAATAATTTCCTTGACCCACCATGAGTTCATACTCACCGGAATCATGTAAAACTGTATAATGAGCGACCTCATTTCCTTCACTCGTTGAGCAAGCAGCGACAATAATCGGCCCATCTCCAGATAAATTTGCATGAATACGCCCGATTATAACGGTCGATTCCTGACCTCTGTCTACGTCTTTTTTTAATTTTATTAGAGTGCAGCCCACCGTAACAAAACATATTATAAAAAGTGTAATACTCACTCTTAAGGGAATCGACAGCATGCCTGTCTTCAAGTTATTTATAGTGGCGTTTATTAAAATTTGTAATCGCATATATTCTCGAACCCTTGTGCCTTTTCCTAAAAGCCATAGACAGAATGATCGTTCCGCAATTAGTGGTGATCTATTCATATTATTTGGCAATAAGTATCTCCCCTCCTGTCAAATCTGTGATAGCACAGGTAAAATGATCTTCACTATTTTTAGGTATTTCAACCTTTAAAGAGACATCCGCCCCATAATTTTCCTCAATAATCTCAGAATTAAAGGATTTAATCATCCGTTTAACAGCCGTTATTTTTGAATAATCAAAAATAACGGTTAAGGAAAGAACATCCCTTTTCTCTTTAACCGATAGTCCCGCAAGGGCGTTTTTAACAGAACCGGAATATGCTCTAACAAGTCCGCCTGTTCCGAGTTTTGTGCCTCCGAAATATCTTGTAACAACCGCAACGATTTCTCCAATTTCAGAATGTAAAAGAACGGAAAGTATTGGTTTTCCGGCTGTCCCGTGAGGTTCTCCATCATCACTCATGCCAATTCGGGCGGTATCCCCAGGAGGACCGGCAACATATGCCCAGCAATGATGTGACGCATCTGGAAACTCTTTTTTAATAATTGAAATAAACGCCTTTACATCTTCTTTTCTACAAGCATGGTCGACTGTTGCAATAAATTTACTTCTTTTTATGGTTTCTTCGGTTCGATGCTGGGTTGCAGGAATTTTATACATCTGAGTTTTTTTTCGATTTTGCTAACATGAATTTTGTTGGACCCGATAACGCTCCGCTGGAAATACAAGTTATCGATGTCAGTTCGAATTTTCATTGATTTATAGAAAGCGACCGAACGCTGCCTTCAGCGAGAACGGCCGCTTTTGGACCGCGATCCACTGAAAGCCATGGTTCTCAATCTATCAAACATTAATTTGTAGCACATTTAAAAACATATCTTTAGCGGCATTGATAAGATCTTTTTGTTCTTGATCCGTAGCCTCAAACCCAATATTTACAACAAATTTATCATACTATTTATATTATGAAGAATTGAGATAATTGCCGCCGAGGCTGAAAGCCGAGGGGAACAGAAAAGGCGAAGCCGCCTTCTGTCGGTCAGTCTTAAGCGACGGGGTGTTAGCTTTGTTTTTTTATTTTTACATCATGTTCGTTCCTGGCCACCCGAAACTCCGCCACAGACGCAACACTCGATACGGGTGGGTGTGACTAACCCTTACCCGACAGGGACTTGCACCCTGAAAGATGCACCGAGCTTTGCTCGGCACGATAACGGTTGAACTGTGTGGCGCTTGTTTTTTAGCGTCCACACCAGTGATTTTATAACACCCCTGAATTAAACAAAATTATATAAGTTGACAATATAAGCATCAATACGTACAATTTGTACAAAACGAACATATTGCACTTATGAGGTAATCATTATGCTTAACAAGATTACGACGGCTGACGCCAGAAAAAAATTTTCCAATATAATCAATAGGGTCGCATTTGGAGATGAGTCTTTCGTTTTGACTCGTCGCGGTGAGCCCATGGCCGCCCTGGTTTCTATGAAAGAATTAAAGCTGTTGCAGGAAATAGAGGACCAAATTGATATTGACGATGCCTGGAAAGCGAAAAACGAACCCGGAGAACCAATACCCTGGGAAGATTTGAAAAAGGAGCTTGAAATTTGAGCTTCCGAATAGCGGTTAAAAGGTCTGCCGCAAAAGCACTCAAAAAGATTCCAAAAGCCGACAGAAAGCGAGTAATCGAAAAAATTGACAGCCTGGCTGAAAATCTTCCGAATCCGGACATCACGAAAATGAAAGGGAATAACCCTTTTCACAAAGTCCGCACTGGTGATTATCGCATAATCTATGAGGTTCAAAAGGAGGTCCTTGTAATTCTGATAGTCAAGGTTGGCCATCGTAAGGATATCTATCGAAACCTACCGTAATTCTTCCATTCAATTTTTTTGTTATACGTTTGAAATAAGCTGAAAAAAGGATGCGTACCGTGAAACACGAAATAAATGCGAACTTGGTGCGTGCCTTGAAATTTCCAAAGCCCCGACCTCTTTTTTCAGGTTGAATGATTCGTTATGTTTCTACTATCCAAAGTATTCCATGCGGCCCTGCTCAGAATTTAGTAATTTTGATATTTCTGTATGCCCATTTTCATCTGCAATGTCAGCAGCTGTTTGCCCATTCTTATCTTTGTGAGAGATCATACTCAATCTTTGAGGACACATACCTGTTCCTGCAAGGCTAAATATCACCTTCTCAACTGCTTGTAGATTCCCTGAGGCAGCATGAAAAAATAGTTCAGTTCGACCCAAATCATCTGTTTTGAAAGGCATATTATCTACTTTATTCTCTATGTTTGCTTTTATGGCCGATCAGCTTGTGCTTTAAAGTCTGAAAGAAATGCTTCTTCGGCAGATGCCTGGAGGCTTTAGCCAGGCCCTCATTCGGCGTAACGCAATTCGCTGCTTGGAGGACGCTGTGCGCCGCTTTGCACGGATGACTCCTTTACGGTCTTTGAACCAATAAAATTCAAACCCAAGAAACGTGAACGTCTTGCCACGCTTCCGGCTGGGATGAAATCGACTGAATCTTACGATCTTCGTCTTACTCGGCTCTAAAATACCCGCTTTCAGCCATTTGGCAATCAACCGCAAAAACGCACGGTCATTGATCCGATTCTCCAGCATGGCCATCAGCTTATCATAATCGATGTTATCAAAATACCTTTTGATATCAGCTTCCACAACATAACCGAAGACGCCATACTGGAACTGAAATACAAGATCACTAACCGCGCCCTTAGCCCCCTTGCCCGGACGGTATCCATACGAACAGTCTAAAAAGTTCTGCTCATAGATCGCCGTTAGAATCATGGCAACCGCTTTGTTGAGCATTCGATAAAGATCCCGAAAGCGATGTTGCTTGTTGAGACTTGCCGTTTTCGCTATTCCCCGCAGTGAGGTTGGCACATCTTTGACCGATCCAGCTTTGTCCGGCATGTGTTTCCTTTGCAGGCTGCGTACTTCCGTCAAGTCCTTCACCATGTAGTGGGCTTTCCCCACCTCCGATTACTATGCTTGATACGACTCCCACCCAACCAGGGTTCCTCCACGTCAGCTTTGGTTCCCCTTCCTTATTTGACAATCACTTAGGTTTGCGCCGAGTACTGTATCCGGGTTTCCCCTGCGTGCCTCAGTGTCGCCATACCCTATGACTGTCCAGGGATCGAATGGGCCTCCCAAGTTCTTGTATGCATCTCTTCATACATGCCACGGCTTGATAACTCCGCCGGCCCTTCATATCCTCGCCGTTATCGGATAATCTTGTATTGCCTTTCCGCCTCAGGCGGATTACAACCCTCGGCAACCGGAACAGCTTCTTTTCGGAGCGATACCAGCACTTCAGGGAGCGCGGACTCCCCTACGGCCTGCATGATTCTCTATGTACGCTTCGCCTGTTTTGTTCGTTCCGGACCATCCGAAACTCCGCCACAGACGCAACACTCGATACGGGTGGGTGGCTAACCCTTTCCCGACAGGGACTTGCACCCTGCAAGATGCACCAAGCTTCGCTTGGCGCGCTAACGGTCGTGATAAGCGGCGGCGGCAACGCGAGCTTGCGTGACCCACCGAGTTATTCAATTTAAAGAACACGCCATATTCCGTCCGCTTGATTGCCAGGTTAGCAGCCGGTGCAGCTGCGACGATTCATTGAACACGAGGCCTTCAAACGACTACCGATAAAATATACTTTTGATCAAATTGCTTTATTCAATTTTTCCAACCTGCAAAAGGAATACTTTTCGACTTTCAAATTGTTCTGAATAACTTACTGGTTTTATTCATTTTTAAAGCTGATAACAGTGTTAATAGATGTAAAATTTTCCATCATATCTGACGATATATATGGAAAATAATTCTGCCTATATAAATATAATTTATTTATTGCGTAAAAAATCCCTTGATTTAATTAGCTTTTTGTTTATCACCTACATTATCTGCTTAACATTTTAAATTAATGATAATATGGAAAGCAACCCTAAATTTAAACCCAATCCGGAATACCGTTTGATGGATCAAGTGCGTGAAGTTTTACATTATTATCAATACCCATATCACACATCCCGGCAATAAAAATGAAACGGGATGAGCGGGATGAGGATGCAGGCGATATCCATTATATCCATGGGTTTTATACAGGTAGGGGAAACGCTTTCGGAGAAAACGAAGGCGGTGTTGATATAAGCAAGATTACCGACGCCCGAAATCAGAAGCCCATCTTCTCCGGTGGTCGCCGTTCGGGGATGTATTCGTGCTCGAAGGTTTCATCGTTCCAGGCTTTAGAAACGTAGAGGCTGCAATAACAACTGCCGAATTCGGCCACATCGGGTTCACGATAGACGCAGGGGCAGATAATATCACTGTCGGCCTCGCGGTCTTCGCCGGCGAGGCGGCAGGGGCAGACCATGTAACCGTAGCGTTTTTTGTTTTCGATAAGTGCTTCAAGAAGTTCGAATACCCGGTCTTTGTCTTTGTTGAAGTAGTAGCCCTTGGCTTCCTGGATCTTTTTTAATTGTTCGTATAGTTTTTCAACATCCATTATAGATTTAGGGCCTCCTTGATTTTTTCTTCCTTGTAACCCACAATCACCTTCTCACCGATAATAATGGTCGGGAAAGAACATTTTGGGTTAAACTTTTTAACATCCGCCAAAATGGCCTTGCGCTCTTCGCCTTTTAGCAAGTCCACATCTACGAAATCGTACTTTACCGTACAATCCGTCATCATTTTTTTAACGGATTTACAATGGCTGCAGGTGCTTAAAGAGAATATTTTTACCGGATCATCTGACATAATAGGTCCTTTTTGATTTTTGACTACCCATTTTAAACCGTCTTCTGTTTCTTATCATCTTCCGAAAGGATGTCTAAACCCAAATCTAAATGCGCATTCAGCGCCTCTTTGACTTTGACCGCCTTGTAACCAACAACCACCGTTTCACCAATTATCGTGGTGGGAAAGGAGCAGCGCGAATTATATTTTCTAACGTCTTCCAAGGTCGCCTTACGCTCTTCGCCCTTTAACCTGTCCACCTCCACATAATCGTATTGCACATTGCACTCATCCATCAATTTTTTAACAGATTTACAATGACTGCAGGTACTCAAAGAGTACACTTTTACTTGCGCATCAGACATAATACGTCCTTTTTGGTTTTCCAATCGAGATCTTTTTAAATCTATATTGGTAAATAATACAGAATCGGGTTGTTTTCAAGTCCGAGTCGAATAACCAGGTACCTGGCCTACGATGTCATAAGCCCCATCACCCACCCATTTGCTGGTTTTCGATGTACGGCCCGGTCTAATTCGTATCCCGGAGGCGAAAGTGAACGGGCACTTTAACCCGCATGACCACGGCCTGATCGCCGCTTAGTCCCGGGACAAAATGATATTTTGAGACGGTTTTAAGGGCGGTCTCATCCAGGAGGGGATAACCGCTGCTTTTTTCGACGGAAATATCGCCGACCTGCCCATTCTCCAGCACCATTACCGAAAGATCAACGGTACCCTCCCAACCACGCCGTCGGGCCAGAACCGGATATGGGGGGGGCGGATTGCCCTCATTTTTCGGATAAGCCTTACGGACCATGGGCGGCGGAATATTGCTCACCAGGACAGGCGTAACGGGCGCCGTTGCCACCGACGGTGGCGCGTTCAAGTTCGGGCGGGCCACGGGCGGCACATTGTTTATGGGTTTCGATGTATCATCCGTAGCCGATTCTTTTTGAACCTGAGGCCCCGACGGTGGCAGCAGGGGTTCAGGCGGTTTGGCATCCGGGGCCTTTTTCTTTTTTACCTTCCGGGGCTTGGGGACGGTTTTCGGTTTTGGTTTGGGTTTCGGCGGTGGCGCCTTTTTGGGGGGCGGTTTTTCCACCCGCTTTTCCAACGGAGAAATGGGGTCGGGGGGAAGCGGTATCACCCTGGCTACCTGTTGAGGCGTCGGTGGCTGTAACGGGTTGAAGCGAACCGTGATGCGATTTGTTTGGGGAAGGCGCGACGGCTTCACCGGCTGTCGATTAACGGGCACCAAAAAAAACAGGATATGACACCCCAAAGCGATCATGAGGCCGGCCCAGAATCGATGCATTTAGGGTTTCTCCACCTCGGCCTGAAGCGAAATTTTCTCGATTCCGGCGCTGTTTACCCGATCGAGCACATGGTAAAGCTGCTGATAGGTCACGGCCTTGTCGGCGAATAGCAATAGCTCCGGTGAAGATTTATCGCCGGACTGGCCGACCGCCTGGCGCAGGCGGTTCTCAAGCACATCCAATTCAACCGCTTCCTCGTTCAGATATATTGCGAGACCTGCGGGTGCCGTTTTTACCGATAGAGAAAGAGGGGCTTCATCTGTCACGGCAGCCCGGGTCGAACCCGGCAAACTCACAGCCATACCGCGATGCACGGCCATGGAAAGCATGGCGTAGATAAAAAAGACCAGCAAAAGAAAGACGATATCGATTAGCGGAAGCATCTCGATACGGGGACGGGGTCGGATTTTGGACTTTAACTTCATTCCGGTTGGCCGTGGTGCGCTTGATCCGATGATGGTCCGTTGTCAGCCAGTTTGGCAACAATTTCCAAATTGGTGGCATACTTTTCCATGACATGGGCCGCCGCTTCGATCCGGGTATTGAAATAATTATAGGGAAATACAGCCAGAATGGCGATCCCCAGGCCCGTGGCCGTAGTAATCAAAGCCTGGGCAATCCCCGCGGTTACCGTTTTGGGGTCTTCGATCCCGCCGGCACCCAAAAGGTTAAATGAGGTGATGATGCCGAGGACCGTGCCAAAAATACCCAACAACGGCGCCACGGTAATCATGGTGTCCAAAACAGTCATGAACTTGCGCATGCGTTTCAGCGTCTCTTCCGCCTCCGCCTCCATGGCTTTTACCAGTGAAAATTCCCGGTGAATAATCCCCACGGCCAGCATGCGAATCACATGGTCGCGGCACCCGGTGGTTTTCTTCCTGATCGTTTCCCAGTCACCATAGCGGGCAATATCGAGGACCTCGTCCAGAAGCGGCCGATTCCGATGCCGTTCCAACCCGATCCAAAAAAATATCCGTTCCAACACCACGGTCAGGGTAATCATCGAACAGCCTAACAAAGGCCACATCACCGGCCCACCGCTTTGAAATATCTGCCATATAGTTTGCATCTATCGATACCGCCGTTTCAATTTCGATTTGCCGGATGGGTTCGCCCGAGGATTTTGAACGGGTTCCCGATGTTATTTTTTCAGCCCACTCGCCGCTTGTTGCGCCTTCTGTTGTTCCTCAGTGACCAGAAAGACATATGGCTTCCCGGAAAGCGGATTTTTGTCCACCAGCACGATGGTTTTATACACATCTTCCACGGTCTTGTAAGTGATCACCTGTTCGGGCTCGCCGCAGGCGACCAAACGCCCATCTTTTACCAGCACCAGCCGATGGGAATACTCGCTGGCCAGATTGAGATCGTGAAGCACCATGAGAACGGTGATGGCAAGCTCACGGTTCAATCGCCGAATCAAATCCAAAATCCGGGCCTGATGGGTAATATCCAGATGGGCCGTGGGTTCATCGAGGAGCAGAAGCTTCGGCTCCTGAACCAGAGCCCGGGCAATGGCGGCCAACTGCATCTGACCGCCGCTTAATTCATTGAGTCGTTTGTTTTCATAATCGGCGATACCGGTCAGTCGAATATAGCGATCAGCCAGCTCGCGGTCCCGATCCGTTTCGATAAATTGAAACCGTTTGTAAAAGGGAATGCGGCCCAGGAGTATATATTCACGAACCGTCATGGGGACCGGTTCCCGCAATTGGCCCACCACGGCAACCTGCCGGGCCATCTTCTCCGGTGTCAGCTTATGAATATCAATGCCGAACAATAATATTTTACCCCGCTGGGGGGTTAAAATCCGGGATACGGCCCGCAAAAACGTTGTTTTGCCGGACCCGTTGGGACCGATAATCGTCACAATCTCCCCGGATGCGATCGTCAGGTCAACCTCCTCGATGACGGTTTTCCCCCCATACCCGCAGGATAACTTTTGTATGTCAAGTACCGGCTGGTTCACAATACCACCCGCTTTCGGGTCAAGGCATACACAAAAACGCTACCGCCGATAATACCGGTGACAACCCCTACAGGCAGCTCCAAGGGAGAGATGATCGTGCGTGCCAGGGTATCGCACAAAATCAGAAATGAGGCCCCGGCCAGAAACGATCCGGCCAAAAGAACCCGGTGGTCCGGGCCCATGATCATTCGTATGAAATGGGGCACCACCAGGCCCACGAAACCGATGATCCCCGCCACGGAAACGGAAAGGCCGGTGAGTAAAGACGCCAGAAGAAACAACCATCGGCGCGTATTGTCCACCCGCACCCCAAGATGCCGGGCGCCTTCCTCACCGAGGCTCAGGGCGTTTAAAGGGAGACAGAACAGGTGGCTGAGCAATAGCCCGCCCAGTGATATGGCCACAGCTATATAGATCAGGGTCAGGTTGGGTTCATCCAACGATCCCATGATCCAGAAGATGATGCCATGCAGATCTTCACTTTTGGATACGGCCATGAGCAGCATCACTACCGAAGAGGCGATGAAACTCACCATGACACCAATCAGCAACATATCGCGGAGTCCCATGCTTTGCCGTCTCACGCTCATCCCGTAGACAAAAATCATAACGATCAGGGCGCCGATAAACCCGGAAATCGGGTAGGCAATGGTCCCGATAACCGTGTACCATTTAAAGAGAATATTGAGGGCCACTCCCAAAGACGCCCCCCCGGAAATACCCAGGGTATACGGCTCCACCAAAGGGTTTCGGAACATCCCCTGCAACAATGCACCGGCCAGACTCAGTGATCCGCCCACGGCAAAGCCGAGGATGATGCGCGGCATACGGATATGCATCAAAATTATATATTCGCTGCTCTCTTTGTTACCCGTCAGAATTGAAATCATGTCACCGATCGGAATGAACGACGCACCGGTACAAAGGGCAAGCGCCACTATGCTTAAAAGCACGATCAAAAGGATCAAAAAAAAACAAAGACCCTTTCCTATCCGTGAAGGCGTCTTATTCATCAAGAATGACTTCCGGGTGAATAAGGGAGGTAATCGTCCGCAGTGCTTCAACAAAGGTGCTGGGTGACGGGCTGCAAATCAGATTGGGGTCAACGACATAAATGTTGTCATTTTTGACGGCGTTGATGGATGAGAAGCGGTCCCACTTCTGTTTTTCCTTTTCACCGGATATGCCTTCGCTACCCATAATGGCAATAATGATCAGGTCCGGATTTAACGCAACCACTTTTTCCCGGCTGTAGACCCCTTGCAGGTTCCCGCCGGCAATATTTTGTCCACCGCCGAAGGTGATAAAGTCGTTGGTAAAGGAATTTTCAACCGATGAAAAAAGCGGCCGCGTGCCTACTTGCAAAAATACTTTCTTCTTTACTTGTCCATCGGTTTTTTGGCGAATATCCTCGATAGCTCGACGGGCCTCGTCGACAATCCCCCTGGCCCGGTCTTCGCTATCGAGCAGGCGCCCCAAGGCGATGAACTGCTCCCCGATTTCATCAAAACCGGCCGGCTGGGTAAACTGGACGACTTTGACCCCCAAGCGCCTCAGTTTGTCGATCTGTCTCGGCCGTGTCAGGGAGGTGGCCAGAACCAGATCCGGCTTCAGGCTGACGATCTTCTCAATATTGGCCTGGAGTAAGGTTCCGATTTTTGGTTTCTCTTTGGCCGCCGGCGGGGTGACACAATAGATCGTGTTGGCAATGAGGCGGTCTTCGGCCCCGAGCAAATAGACATTTTCCGTATTGATGGGACCCAGCGAGATAATCCGACGGACCGGTTTTTCACCATCCGGGCCACTGTTCTGCCCACTATTTTGGGCAACCGCCATAGAAGGGAGCAGCAGAACCATCAATAGCAATTTGAGAAAGTATCGATTCATACGTTATTCCCGTATCAGTACGCCCAATTTAACCCCACGAAAAAACTGCGTCCCGGCATGGGGTACCCTTTGACATAGGCATAGTCTTCATTAAAGATATTGCGCGCTTCTCCTCGCAGGGAGATGGCGCCGGCTTTTTCGGTCTTAATAACTCTTTTTTCCACGGCCAAATCCGTGACGATAAAATCGTCAAGCGTCACTACCGGGGTGGGAAAGGTCCCACTCTCCCAATCATCCACTTCCTGCTCACCGGTGTAAGCGACATTCAAGCGAGCGGAAAATCCGTCATAATCGCTTACGGCAATGCCAAGGGAAGCCCGCTTTTCATTGATGTATTTCAGATCGTCATCGATGTCGTGATCCTCGAATTCGGTCAGGTATGTAAAATTGACATAGGGTTTCACCTCATACCGCCAGTCCATCAGCAGTCCGAAATCAAACGAAACTTCCCCTTCGAAGCCGGAAATCGAAGCGCTGCCCAGGTTTTCCCAGGTAGATGCCCCGTCGTCCGTGGCGGTGAAATCGATCTTATCGGAAAAATCGGTGGAAAACCAGGTCAATGAAGTATTTAGCGGACCGGGATTGTAATCAAACCCCAATTCCCAGGTGTCGCTGGTTTCCGGTTTCAAGTTGGGATTGCCCACCACCCGGCGGCCGAAACTGACATGATCCGAGGCCAGTTGATCGGCACCGGGCATCACAAAGGCTTCGGCATACCGTGCCCTTAATTTCAGGGTTTCCGCCGGTAGCCAGACAATACCCACAGATGGTGTAAACTGATTGTCATCCTCGCTGCGGCCGGCCGGTTCCACCACTTCCACATCGTAGGTATCATAGCGTACCCCACCGGAGAGGATGAGCCGCTCGTCAAACAGAAAACCCTTGGCCAACAAAAAGCCCGCCAGATTGTCATACTCGGTACGTTGGGGTGTCCAGCTCGCATCGATGTCATATTCAACCCAGTCCAGGCCCGCCGTCAGCGCCAGCGGTTTAAAGCGTGTGCTGACTTGTAACTGTGCCCCTTGCTGATCGGTTTCACGCTCGGCAGGAATACCGTTATCATACCCGGTCGGATTGCTCTCCACCGGATCGAACCACTTATCTTCATCTTTTCCCCTAAAGTATCGGGCCAACCAGGTAAATTTTCCGGTAGCATCGCCGCCCTGATACGACAGATCTCCCGACACATTCTTTTTATCGGTATAATTATCCAGATCATTCTGGCTCAAATAACCCGGATTTCCTGCGCCATCCACATCCACCCCGTTTAATACAATCGATATCCGATTATTCGGAAACAGGGTATAGCCCCCGTTGAAACTGTAATCAACCTGGCTGTCCAGCCCGGTATTTTTATAACGATCTCCACCCCCGGTTTTATAATCATCGTGGGATGTGTAATCAACCGCGCCGGAAAAGTCGAACGCGCCTTTTTTGGCGGTGCCGCCCAGAGAGGCTTTCATCTCTTCGAAACTACCGTAGCCGATATCGATCGATGCGCCATTTTTGGCACCTTGCCGCGTAATGACATTGACCACGCCCCCCATACCCGCCGAGCCGTATTGCACCGCACCGGGGCCGCGCAAAATTTCAATCCGCTCAACGTTTTTGGTCAAAATCTTAGCGACATTGCCCGTACCCGCCCTGCGACCATTGATCAATACCAGTACTTTTCCCTTTAGGTCATTGCCATGGGAATCGTTTTTAAACCCGCGAATACCCATGGAGGTGTTCGCCCCCGGATACCTCTGAATATGCCCGATACCTTTTTCAGCCAGGAGTTCTCCCAGATTTCGGGCCGGTGATTGTTTGAGGTCTTCCGCGGTGATGGTGGTGATGTTGGTGGAGACGTACTTTTTCTTTTCTTCGATGCGGCTGTCCGTTACCACGATCTCGTCAAGAACCGGATTCGATTCAGCCATTGTCGGATTCGCAAAAATAACACCTGCCAGTAAAAAACCAACGACCGGAATGAAAGCAGATTGAACGTTTCCCATTTTTCCCCCTTTTCATGCTTTCCCCTGGTCCGGAAACAAAAAATCCCGAACCAATTAATGAATAATCGATCCAGGATGTCCCGATTTTACCTTGAATCCGACCCATGGCGATGCCCTCATGTCCTCGGAAAACATCTCCCTCTTGCAGGCAGGTCTTCTGACTCTCCCGCCCCGTCGGCAGCCTTCCCATTTCATCCAACTGAAACAGTGGCAACGTGGCCGACAGGGTTCCTTTTACATGGTGTAAAAGGCAGGATTACAGCGGCGGGCCCGTCCCTGATTTAAACAGGGTTCCCTATTATTCGCATTTCGCGAAACCGGCAAGAACTTGCGTGGTACCCGGTGCCGGTTTAAAAGTCAAGAGCCATATGCATGGATTTATACCGTCTCAGTTCTTTCCGCCAGCGAGTCGGTCAGGGCTTCCATGACAGCCGAGGCCAACATTTCACCAAACAGGGTATGCTTACCGCAAAACGAAATTTCGGGGGGCGTGAATCCATTGACGATAGCGATGGCATCGGTGCCGGTGCCGGTGGCGACCTTCCCGCTCACCGGACTGGTCACCGACAGGTCCTGCATGAGGGCCGCCTTGGCCTCAGTCACAACCATGACCGCTTCAACTTGCGCAGCTGGTGTCAGAGCCGCACTGGTTAAAACGATGATGTTGATCGTTCCGGTGGTCATTTGAACCGAATCAAAGCGGCGATGCTCTGCCGGATCGCCGGCCCGGCGGGCATTGGAAACCCCGGCGGTAACCAGCACTAAGATTTCAACGCCGCCGCTTTCGCGACGAACGCTCATAAAAGAGGTCATTTTTGCCGAGGTCATCATGCCCACGGTAATCCCCGACCACTTCTTTTGGCGACAATAGTTTTTAAATGTTTCTTCCAACGGTTCAAACGGCCCTTTGGCCCCGTTGAAATTGTCCGGCACATTCATAATAAGAAGATGATCGGCATCGACCAATCCACCGTTAAAAGGTGCCGAGGACAGGACCCGCCGGGATTGTGATAGACGGATGGACACATGATCTGCGGAGTGTGCGATACCATTTCGATCGCGGGTGGGTCCTTCCATCACAGCCCCCGATAATATGCCAACTGTTTTGCGTTGGGGCTAAACTTTTGGACCAGTGCAGTCCGCTCGTCCTGGGAAAGTAGCGTCTTTGTACATCCGGCCGCTACCAGGGTACGAACTTCGGCCGCGGTCGAGCAGCCGACAATGGCCACGCCGATATCATAGGAAAGCGCAAACCGAATCAGGTGATCCGCCGTTACCCCCTGCTCCGGAGCCACATAATGCCCACCGCCCAGCACCTTCATGGCGATGACGGCCACGCCCTTTTTTTGGGCCTGGGGCAGGGTCTGGTCTAAAAATCCACCAATGACCGCCTCCGCTGGATTGACCGGCATCATCACAGTATCTACCGGCCACATTTTCACCGCCTGAGTTAAAATAGCCGGACTTTCGTGACCGGTCACGCCAATGTGTTTGACACGGCCTGATGCTTTGGCCTCTGCAAATGCCTTTAACGCCCCCTCGGAAGCTGAAATCCGATTTAAATCATCCTCGGTGCGCACATCGTGAATCTGCCAAAGATCAAGATAGTCGGTTTGAAGCCGCTTTAACGTGTTCGTTAAATCGGTCATGGCCCCCTGATAATCCCGGCTGGCCGATTTACTGGCCTGGAAAACACCGTTTCGAATCTCAGGGTCTTGTTTATAAATGGAACCCAGATAAACCTCGCTGTCGGCATAAACATGCCCGGAATCGAAATAGGTGATGCCGGCGTTATACGCGGCCAAAATAACCGCCTGGGCTTCAGCGGTGCGCCCATGGGTTCTTAAAACGCCTTCACCGCCCAAGCCCACCCGGGTGACCTGTCGTCCGGTTAGGCCGAAGGGGTGCAATGGAATGGTTTGATTAGATTCAGTCATATTTTAACCAGAATACCAATATTTAAAATGAAAAGATACGCCCACTTACAATTAACATAAGAGAATCGAGCCCAAAAATCCAGGGGTACAGACGGATCGGGAGCAATGGAAATGACAATAGCAATAAACGCCACGAAATCACAGATGTGATACCTACCCGAAAAAACGGTTGTTACATCGCATACGCCTGTTGAAATTCACGGCTATGCGTGGTGACAGCTTGGGCCAATCCCTTTCTCAACGCATGGACCTTAGAATCATGGACCACCCCGCTTCTTTCATCCATATAGATCTTTGAAATTTCGGTGGGCAGGACCAAAATATTCGGATCCCACCGGGTCAAGCGGCGGCAAAATTCCCCTCGCCCTCCAAACACATCATTTTCGGCCACAGAGGTAACACTGTCGGGGACGTTTATTTTTTTCAACTCTTCCAGCCACGCTACGACCAGTGTATCCCACCGGGCTTGATCGATTGCCCGTGTGCCCAGATTAAATAACGGCGGTGCCAAGTGCCCTTTTTTGATCTGGCGCAAAATGTTGTAGGAATGGATGTCGTAGATGACGCAATTACCGAAACGATCTAAAAGCACTTTGATCACGGTGGCGACAAATCGATATAAGGCTTCATATTTATCCAGGCTGCGCTGATTCATCGCATCCGTTGGTAGTTGTTTGCCAAAGACACGGGTACCCCAAAACATCTCCGGTGTCAGGGGCAGTGCCAGTTCCGGTGGTCGATTGAGGTCATATTCCGCCCGGGAATCCAATCCCCACAAGCGGTTGGGACAGCTTTGAATGATCCGGTCTGTGGCGGTGTCTTCTTCTTTTTGCCGCTCTATTTCTGATAGGGTCATCAACGCCGCCAACTCGTGGCGAACCGTGTGGCCGGCGTGAATAGCGGTGGTGAGCGCTGGGATGGAAAGATCCAGATCATATTTGAAACCACCAGACGGATCGGTCCCCGAAACCCGGTCACTATGGTTTAGGTCGGCATACAAATGCGGGTCGTAGGGTATGGTCATCAATTCAGTTTTGGGCAAAGTTAGAGAAGGTTGTATCTTTCCAGGCCCGATTCGGCGATTCGATGAACAAGCTGCCGGTAATCTTCTACTGGGCCCTCGGCCGATCCGTGGTAGAGGGTATACATTTGAGGGCTCCAGCTTTTAATGGGTTTTAGGCCCGGTATTCCGTTGACCTCGATGATCTTCAGCTGTTCGCGGGCGTCAAAACGCATGTCCACTCTCACATGATCGAGACAATTTAAAGCAGTTACAGCCTCACGGCACAACGCGTTGGCTTCATCGGCATGCGTCTGTGGAATACCGATTTTGGTAATACCGACACCACGCATATCGCTTCTTAAGATGGGATACTTACCGTCAAACCCACCTTTGACCGTGACGACGCCGGGCAGAAACTCCTGGTTTTTACCATTACCGATCATCAAAACCGTATACTCGGCCCCCGGCAGATAATCTTCGATCAAGGCCGGCTGTTCATAGGTGTCGTGAATATGCCGGACACGCGCTTTAAGCTCCGCCACGGTATTCACCACACTGTCGTCACTAATCCCCACCGAGCGGGATTCACAGCTCGGTTTGACGAAAGCGGGAAGCTGAATGTCGGGAATCTCATAACCAGCAACCACCTCGTGGTGGACGGGAACCGCGATTTTATTTTTATGTAAGATGCGATGTGTCCAGGTTTTGTTGATCAATTGCCTCATGGTCAGCGCACTGGGACCGATATAGGGTATCTCTTTGCGGTCAAAAATATCCGCCAGCCAGGCATCATCATCAACGTTTAATCCGATAATATCTTCTTTGTCGGAGATATAGTACAGCGCACTCCACACGATGTCGTAACTTTTACTACTGAGAGCCCTCACAAAATCACCCATGGTTTCCACAAAGACGATTTCTGCGGATTTACCGTCGGAATTCAAGGCCTTGCACAAGGTTTCGGTGACACTGAGATCGCCCCACCCTTGGGCATCGCCACCGGGACCGGTAATGATCAGCACTCTTTTCATCTTCTTCTCTACTATTTGCTGTTGTCTAATTGGGGTGAAAACAGATCCGGGATCCGTTCGTAAGCCCTTAATGCATGGGCTGTTTGGGCCGACTGCTTTTCAATGATCGGTGCAATGGCATCTATTTTGTTTTGATCCCAGACAATGCGCGACACCACACGAAGATCGATGTCAACACCATCATAACGCTTGATTCCTGTCATTTCGAAGAGGTAGTCCGCCATCAACCGGTTGGGATCAAGTATTTTCAGAGGTCTTTGCAACCGCTCAACCAACCGTTTTTCAATCAAATCCCGACTATATCCGAAATGCGTGCAAAGCAGAGCCGAAAACAGGTCGGAAGGTATCACGCTAAATTGTGCGGCGATCTCATTGCCGATAGCATCGATTCGATTTTTCACAGCCCCGCTTGCCGGCCCCTGTTCGATCAGCGTTGCCAATCCATGACACGATTGGGCGACAAGTCGGTTTCCGACAAGACCCCTTGCCACAAGCTGTGAGCGATGAACCTCAGAGGCGATGGTCGTCCTCGTCCCCATAAGAAGCGCGGTTGCCTTTGCATTTGAGGTTAAGGCCGCATGGACTAAATTGACCCCGAATCCAATGATATCCAATACGGGAACGGTTTCGCGCCGGCTAAAAGCGGTCCGTGCGTAAAGCGTGGAGAGTGTATTACAAGCAATCATAATAAGGTCGGGATGAAATCGTTTCATCCCTTCCAATGCCTGATCAAAAACGCCAACCCGCTCATTCATGGTCTTTAGGCTATTGTACCCCCTGCCCTGCTCGGGCCAGGCGTTGTAGTAGATCAAAGAAACCTTTGAAAAGATCGGGTCGGTTTTGAGCCTGGCAACGATGTCCGCAAAAATACCCATTCCGCCCAGTCCCGAATCGGCAACGAGAATGGTGATATGCGGCCTCTTGAATAAAGAGGCAATCTTCGAGTTTTCGACAGTTGCCATTCAACTACTCCGGGAATCCATCCACGACTCTGCGCGTAAAAAAGTCCGCCACACAATCGAACGCCCAGGCCGGGGCCTGGTCCAGGCTCCCGTCCATGATTCGGGTCATCACATCTGTCAGGTGATGGTAATGCTGGGGCGTGGTCAGCCGGTTTCTGAACATAGCGGCGCCCTTGGGTTGTTCCTTTTCCAATTGGTTCAGGATTTTTCCCATTTCATCCTTAAAACCTTCAATCCCGTAGTATTTCAGAAATCCGTGCCACGCTTCGGTGGCCCCTTCTGCTCGCTCCAGTGGCTTGGAAAGGTCGGCCATCTTTTTTAAAAAGCGACGATGATTTTTCCCAGTCAGCCGCATCAACCGGCGAGGACCAATTTCATAGGGAATAAGTCTAATTCTTCCCACGCCCTCCGAATTCACACCGACCTGGACGAGGTAACCGATTTTTCGATACAACCGATCAGTGGGTTGAAAAAAAACAAAGTTGCCCAAACTGTAGCAGATCGGAACGCCCTGGTGTATCTCCATTCCCTGGGGTACATGGGGGTGGTGCCCGATGACAAGATCGGCCCCCGCTTCGGCCACACGTCTGAAGGTGTCAACCAGATAGGGCGGTGGGAAAGGAATATACTCCACACCACCATGGCAAATGGCGATGATCACCTGCACCTCGGACCGTAATTTTTTGATATGGCCGATCACGCGATCCGTTTGCCAGCCGAATACACCCGGACGCGCTTGCCCGGCAGCCGTTCCATCTTCCCCCTCACTGAAACTGATAATACCGACCCGAATACCCTGCACGGTAACGATCAGAGGCTTTTCGGCTTCGGCCGTGGAAAGCCCGGCCCCGGTACTTAAAATGCCGTTTTGATCAAGTAGGTTCCGAGTGTCGGTAAATCCTTTAACCCCATAATCGAACACATGGTTGTTGGCCAGGGTTACGACCTCAAAGGGAACCGCGGTCAGGCCCTTAATATGGCCCGGAACGCCTTTTAGCTCCGTTCCACTTTTCGGTACCGGCGTTCCGCCTTCAACCAGGGGACATTCGAGATTGGCCAGGCGCAAATGGCTGTTTCGCAGGATCGGCAATAAATCACCGTACACCGCTTCAGGATGGGTCAGAATCGTTTCGCTAAAATCCCGAATCGGCGCCCAATCGCCGGCAATCGTTATATCGGCAACCGATTCAACGGCCTTTCCACCCGCCCAACGCCCTGTTTGCCAATCGATGGGATACATTTTCATTTTCGTACCATATCGTCTTCGTCCCTATTACCTTCAATCAAGATAGATTCTTTTAACCCGTGGGGTCAGTGACGAGACAATTTCATAATTAATCGTGCCGACCTGATGGGCGATCTCATCCGCCGTAATTTCTTCGTCCCCCTGACGGCCCAAAATGACGACCTCATCCTCTAACTTCACATCGGGAATATGCCCCACATCGATCATGGTCAGATCCATACAGACCCGGCCGACAATCGGCGCTCGCCTCCCCTTGACCAGCATGTGACCATTTGAGGAGTGAATGCGATCGAATCCATCGGCATAGCCGATGGGGACTGTGGCGATTCGCGTGGGACCTCTGGTGTGATGCGTACTGCCGTAACTAACGGCAAAGCCCTCACCTACCGATTTGATATGAATAACCGTCGATTTAATCGACATGACCGGTTTTAAATCGATCCGGGTTCGATCGGTTTCCTCCGAGGGCCATAGCCCGTATTGGGAGACGCCAGGCCGCACCAGATCGAGGTGGGTCTCGGGCATATCAATGGTGGCGGCACTATTCGCTGCATGCCGATATTGGACCTTAAAACCTTCTTTGTCCAAGTCCGCCAGCAATGCCATAAACCGGGAAAACTGATTGGCGGCGTGGCTTTTATCCTTGATGTCGGCACTCGCAAAGTGGGTGCCGATCCCCTCCACCTGGAGATGGGGCAACGCGACAATGGCCAAGACGCCTTTGGCCGTGGAGGCCAACTCTTTTGGGGAGGCAGGCTCAGGACTGAAATCGTCGGTCAGTAACCCCAACCGTCCCATGCCGGTATCGATCTTGATATGGACTTTTAAGGTCACGCTGGCTTTTTGAGCGGCCGCCGACAGAAGCCGGGCGGATGTTAGGGAATTAATCGACGCACGAATATCGTTTGCCGCCACATAAGCCACGTCCCGGGAAAAGCAGTGACCAAACAATAAGATAGGGGCTTTAATGCCGGCCTGCCGCAGCTGGGCCGCCTCGCTCAATCGGGCCACGGCGAGCATTTCGGCACCGCAATTCAATGCGACGCGCGCCACCTGTTCGACGCCATGACCGTAACCGTCAGCCTTGACCACAGCCATGATACCGGCTTCAGGAGCCGTAACCCGTCGCAGCTCCCGATAGTTATGGGCCAATGATTTTAGATCGATTTCCGCCCATGTGGGTGCCGAAATTGAATCCCCCCATGGCATCTCAAACCAGCTCCTGGCCGTAAGCGGTAGTATACGCTTTAAAAAGCTGCATCACTTTTCGGGTGTGGATTCCGGGGCGACCGTTACCGATAACGGTCTCGTTGATTCGAATAACCGGTATGATTTCTTTATTGGATCCGGAGATGAATACCTCTTCCATCGTGTCAATCTCGTTTTTATCGATATCCCTGAGTTCGACTTCGAAATAGTCTCTCACCAGGTCCAAAATAACACTACGGGTAATGCCGGGCAAAATATTTACGCGGCTGGTGATCAGTTTGGCATCCTTGAAATAATAAAAATTGGTGGTTGTGCCCTCGAGAAGGCGGTTATTCCGGTCCACATATATAGATTCAATGGCTTTTTGGTCGTGGGCTTCCCGAAGGGCCCAGATCGCCGTCAGATAGTTGGTACTTTTGGCGCCGGGCATAAAGCGTTCGATATCGACCGTAATGATATTGGCCCCATCGCTATACCACCATTCGGGCAATCGGCGCTTGGCCGTAACCATCACGACCAGCTTGCCGTTACCCTCCGGTGACACGCCATCAGCACTCACCCCGCCGGTACAGACAATGCGAATATTGGCTTCGCCATGCTGGGGATTACGATCAACGGCCTCCTTCACGATATCACAAATCTCTTGGTGGGAATGATTGAGTTGAAGACCGATTTTTTTTGCCGATTCTTCCAATCGGTGGACGTGTTCTTTCAGATAAAACGGCCGCCGGTTGTAGGTAACGAGAAAATCGAACGCACCAAACCCTCTTAATACAATCAGGTCATTGACCGAAATGAGCGCTTGGCCCTCATTAACAAATTCACCATCAACGTAATAAGTATCCATTTAAAAACCCGGACCATGCCTTTTTACCAAAAAAAAACTGCAGCCCCGCCAAGCGAGACTGCAGGAATATGAAAATTAGATTCGTTTTTAGGCGAAATAGGATCGAATGAAGGTCAGGAACCGTTCATTCTCTTCATCCGTGCCTGGTGTTACACGAAAATAGCCGCTTTTTCCATGAATTTCACCAATTTTTTTCAAATAAATTTGATCATCAATCGCTGCTTTTAAGATTTCTTCGGTGGTTTTACCGGTCATGGTGCCATCAATCAACATATAATTACCATTGGCCGGAAAGGGCTTAAGACCCAGTTTTTTCAACTCTTCAGAAAAAATGGCCATCCACTTGTTGTTGTGCTCTACCTTCGCTTTCACCTCATCGGGATTGTCGATAATAGCTTCGGCCGCGGCGGCAGACATTCGGCTCACGTTCCAGGGCAAAAACATGCGGTTGAAAGCGGCGATCATCTCTTCGGTCCCCAGGACAAACCCAAATCGGACACCGGCAAATCCATAAGCCTTGGAAAAAGTCACTGACAGAAACACTTGCGGATATTCTTTAATTAAATCGGCTTTGGAAGGCCGGTCCACGTTATAATCCAGATACGCTTCATCCACACAAAGCGGGACACCCGTTTCACAAAATCGCAAAAGGTCCTTATCTTCGATAAAAACGCCCGTGGGGTTGTTGGGATTAATGATCAGGATCAGTTTCGTGCGATCGTTGATGGCATCGAGCATGGCTTCCACATCGTACTGCAGGTCCTCTTCCCGGACCGGTATCTGCACGACCTTGGCGTTGCAAAGTTCCGCCCGGGGGGGGAACAATTCGAAAGTCGGTGTGGAGAGCATAAACTCATCGCCGGGCTGTAGGAATACCCGCATCATGGCATCGATGGTTTCCGACGATCCGTTACAAAGGGCCACGTTGTCGGGGCCCAGGCCGTACATGGCTCCGATTTTGGTTCTCAACCTTAAAAAACTGTCCGGATACCAGTTGCCCGAACGCAGGCTCTCTGCAACCGCCTGGACAACTTTTTCCGAAGGGGGAATAGGGTTCTCGTTAAGCATCAGGCGAGCGTTGTCGGGATTCTCCATCGCCTGGTCCAAAATGCCGACATTGTACTCCCGGGCTGTATAGAGCCAGGGGACGATCCAGTCTTTGAGTTCTTTAGCCATGGTATTCTCCTCTTTTTTGATGGGCCGGTTGACCCAAGTCATAAATTGATTTTTCAGCCCAACACGTTCTCTAACGCGACATATTCGAGGTCAAATGCTTCGGCAACGCCCTTGTAGGTCACCTTGCCATCGATAATATTGATCCCTTTGGCCAGTTCCGGATTTTCTTTGGCCGCCGCCTGGTAACCCTTGTCGGCAAGTTCCAATGCGTACGGCAAGGTGGCGTTGGTCAGCGCAACGGTGGATGTCATGGAAACCGCACCAGGCATGTTGGCCACACAATAATGAACGATACCGTCCACTTCGTAAATCGGATCATCGTGGGTGGTCGCCTTGGCCGTTTCAAGACATCCGCCCTGATCAATAGCCACATCCACGATCACCGAACCTTTTTTCATCAGGCCGAGCATATCGCGGGTAATCAGTTTCGGGGCCGTGGCGCCTGGGATCAACACCGCACCGACGACGAGATCGGCATCCTCAAGCAGGCCGCGAAGGGTCGCCGGGTTGGAAAAAAGGGGGAAGCAGTTCTTAGGCATGATGTCGGAAAGATAACGCAATCGCTCTAAATTATTGTCCAAAAGATAGACTTTAGCCCCCAGGCCACAAGCCATTTTAGCGGCATTGGTCCCAACGATACCCCCGCCGATTACGACCACAGTGCCGGGATTGACGCCCGGAACACCTCCTAGTAAAATACCTTTTCCACCGTATGTCTTCTCCAGATATTTGGCCCCTTCCTGAATGGCCATGCGGCCGGCCACTTCACTCATCGGGGTTAACAACGGCAGGGACCTGTCCGCTTTTTCTACGGTTTCATAGGCAACCGCAATACTCCCGCTGTCGATGATCGCCTGGGTCAATTCCCGGCCGGCGGCAAAATGAAAATAGGTAAAAAGCACCTGCCCTTTGCGTATCATGGGAAATTCCACCCCAAGGGGCTCCTTGACTTTCATGATCATTTCATAGTCTTGATAGATCTCTTTGGCCGAACCGATAATGGTTGCACCCGCCTGCTTATAATCATCATCCGAAAAGCCGGACCCTTCGCCTGCAGTCGTTTCGACGCCTACGCGGTGACCGTGAGTAATCATCAGCTCGACACCCGCCGGTGTCATCGCTACCCTGTTTTCCTTGGTTTTAATCTCTTTTAAAACACCGATTTGCATTATATCCTCCTTGGATTAAGGTAATTTTATTTAGGCACTTTTAAGGCAATTATCGGCAAACGCCACCATCTCCTCGGTGGCTTTTGAGAATTGTTCGGCAGTACGCTGAAGCGCCGGATGCGTATTATATTCATCCCGGCTGTATCCATCCACGGCATAGGCCCGCTCGAAATAAGGAATACGCATCAATTTATCCATGACATCTTTGGGTGTTTCGGCATGGATCCGATCTTTTTCAAAAACGATATCCTTTTCCCCTTCAAAATTCATGATCTGATCGATAAAAGAGGGCGGACAGGTGACAACGACGGCCGCACCAGTCTTCTCTTCAAGATGCCAGATACGCGTAACGCCATCCACTTCGGGCCCCAACCGCAGCGAGCAGGATAACATTTTGCTCGGCAGCTTATTGTCTTCCAGATATTTATAGGCTTTTTTAAAAATGGCCAGTTCCGCCTGCCGTACCTCACCCTCTGTCAGCTCAATGCCCTGCTCAGCAGCGGCATCCCGCAAACCGCCCAGATCACCGTAGCGGGATTCCATATGTGTAATTACCGAACGCCACCGGCTCAGATCCACACCATCCTTTTTGGCCGTTTCGAGCCCTCGTTTGACGGATTCCGCACAGTCCACCAATTGCGGTAAAACGAAGGTCAGGGTGTTGTTCGTGGCAATACCTCTGGCGGTCAATTCTTCAATCACTTCATAGCCCTCTTTGGTGCCGGGAACCTTAATCATCACATTGGGGTTGATCACGGCAAGCTCCATGGCTTGTTTGAGCATAGCCTCTTTGTCGAACGCACTTCTCGGGTCAGTTTGTCCGGACAAGTAGCCTTCCTTGTAGTCTGTTTTTTCAAATAAAGGCAGATACATGTCGGAACCGCGCTTTACGACTTGCTTGTAGATGGTCCAGAACAGGGTTTCCGTGTCAATACCGGGATTTTCAGCAATAATGGTTTTGGCAACCCCCTCCCAATGGGGAGGGTTATCCTGAATCGCCTGCAGCGAAAGTGGTGGGTTGGTTGTAACACCACGGAACAACTGGGTTTCCGGAGCGTTTTCGTCGTACATCCGGTTGAATTGGCTTTGAATGATCTCCCGGTTTTCCGGGGTGGCCTTATCGAGCATTTTCCGGCACCAATTGTCAAAAATAACCGGAGACGAATCCCACCAGATCTCCATCCCGGGGCTGACATCAACTAATTTTTCAAAAAGATTTCTTGTTTCCATGACTTCCTCCTTGATGATTGGGCAACACGTTCTTTTTGGCACGCCATGTGCCTACATTTTATAGATGTGTATACAATAAAAAACCCAGCTTATGTAATTCCATTTTGCTAGTCATTATTTTAGTTCGTGTGAGTTTCCTGTAAGATGATATTGACCGAGCTCCACACCAAAGGCGTATTTATCGCCCCGGAAGTAGCCGCAAAGGAACTCGATGGGCATATTGTGATCATTATAGGTGATACTTTCCATGTACATGGCGGCCGCATTGGTATTCAGGTTAAATAGCCGGGCTATTTTTTTATTCAAGTTAACGGCACGGATGGTTTGCTCGCAACGCGCCAAGACGACATTATACCGGTGACTGAATATTTCGTACATGGAACCGGTCAAGTCCATCTCCATGATTCCGTCGAACAGGTCGACGGGCAGATAGGTTTCCTCGTAAATCATAGGGATTTTATCACCGGTACGCAGGCGTCGAATCGCAATAACCGGGGTGTTAGGCCCCAGCGTCAACCCCTGGGCCACATGTTTTGGTGGCACTTCAAGGGCTTTTCCCAGCAATTGGGTATGTTCTTTGATCCCGGCCTTGGATAACTCGTCTCCAAAACTGGCAATTCGACTGAGTTGATGTTTGAGGGCCACCGATTCTGTCGCGGAAACAAATGTCCCCAGACCTTTTTCTTTTCTCAGAAGCCCCCGTGTGGTCAATTCGGCGATCGCCTGTCGCAATGTGTTGCGATTAACCTGACACATCTGGGACAATTCAATCTCAGAGGGCAGCTTTTCACCCACTTTGTATCGACCCATCTGAATAGACTCGGTGAGCCAGGCGCTAATTTGAAGATATTTGGGAATCGGATTGTCGGGATCAACGATCTTCAATGGATGCATCTCCTATGACCGCAATTGGCATTCTATGTCAGACCCTTCATCGCCCACCCTGTAGCGCGATTTCTACCCTTTTATAGATGCAATTGCGATCACGCTTAACAAAATTACTGGTTATTTAGCCCGCAAGACGTCAATTTTGGCCCGAATATCTTCAGGCGCCAGGCCCTGGTAGGGTATCTGTTCGCTCAATCCGCCGTGCCCTTCTTTACCCGTCCCTATATGGGCATAGCGTGCTTTTGATCCCCTTTCCAACAACCAGGTGCCGAATCGGGATCCGAGCCCCGACTTGACGTTCTGAGTCTCCACAACCAATACAAATTCGCTGCCGATCAGCTGTTGCATTGTTGTTTCGTCGACGACATTCAAGGTCGGTTTATTGATCAACCCGACCCGGATACCGTCTTCCCGCAGGCGTTCCACGACATCGAGACACCGATAAAGCATCTCGCCGTAAGAGACGATATATCCGTGGTCGCCTTCCCGAATGATCTCATCTTTACCGGGAACAAAAGTATACCCCTCACCAAAACGGGCCTGACCGTCTTCATCGAGAACAAAGGGGGTTGCCGATCGCGTTGAAAAGACAAAGCGTAATCCCTCGTCATTAAAAATCGTTTCAAGGACGGCGCGCATCTGATTGGAATCCGCCGGGTAATACAGCCGGGTTTTATCGCCTTCCGGCAGACCGTTGTCGGCAAAAAAGTTGTTGATCCCAAAATGACAGGTATTGTCCGCCATATCGTCTACGCCGGCATGGGAGAAATGGGCCAGCACATTGGCCCGATTCAGACGGGCCATGGTGATTTCAGAAACCACCATTTCAAGAAAGGCCGAAAATGTTCCAAAGATGCCCTGCCTTCCCTTTTCGGCGCCGAACCCGGCCGCCACGGAAAAGTTATTGCGCTCCATGATACCGCCGGTAACGTACACTTCCGGAAAGGTTTTTCGAATATGGTGCAAACCGCACGACCCTTCGAGATCCGAATCCACCACCAGGACACGGGATTTTCGGTCCGACATCGGTTCTAGAATATCGCAAATGATCTTTCCGAAATTGTCCCTGTTTTTGGCCTTTTCTTGGGTGCTGCCAAGATAGGTAGGGGGGGCTGTTTTTTGTGCGGGTGATTCCAAACAGGCTACTGCCTCCTGACGCCCTTTCGCCTTTAAATAAGCGATGGCTAAATCTACTGGAATCACATCGTGCCCTTTGGAAGTCCCTTCGAGGCCTACAATTCCCACGGCCATTTTACGTTGATTGATCAGACCCACCGGCCCCGGAGTGGTCAGGGCTTTCTGAATTCGTTGATACAATGCAGCCAGATCCTCACCGTTGCCGGTATCCACGGCCAGGCCATGGCCCTTCAACGTGTCGGCCACAGAGAAGCCCTTCATGTATTCCGATGGATGCCCGGTGATGGTGATATCGTTGTCGTCGATGAGCAATTTGACGTTGAGCCTTTGGGCAACAGCATACCGCGCAGCCTCGGCACCACCGCCTTCTTGTTGTGACCCATCGCTGCCGAACATCACGACAGTCTTATCAGGGTTGGCCGTGGCCACACCGTTGACGTAACTCCACATGTGCCCCAACCTACCCGAACTGAAAAACACGCCTTTTTCATCATCTCTCTCCGGATGACCATACAGGCCACTTTCAAACTCACGATAATGCAAAAGTGACTCCGGGGGCTGATAACCGTTTAACACCGCCATCTGGTATTGGATCGCCACCCGATGGCCGGCCTCATCAAAATAGACGGGGTAGATCGAATCGCTGCCCTTCATAAAGCCGTCCACGATCAGCAACTCCGGAACGATATCGTAAGCACCTCCGGTATGACCGCCCAACCCCTTGGTATTGGCATAGGCCGTGAAAAAGACGATACTGTCGCGCACTACCTCAATATTTTTCTGTAACTGCGCCACCTGTTCTGCGGATATCTCGCTTTGGGATGGTGAAAAGGTCAACGGCTTGAATGCATCGAGATCAATCGGAAATTTCATTTGATTCCTCCCATGGGACAGGTTATCTATACTTATTATTCTCGACCAGATGTTTTGGACCGAATATTATGGGCTGCACACGCCGGCCACCGTTATCAACCCATCTGCCACAATTATAAAGTATGATTGTCATTCTGGCGACCAGTCACCATAAGGGTTCATTTCGGCCCGTGCTGTCTATTGTTATAGATGTATAGACTTCCTCGCCAATCTATTGCTCGCCGGGTTGCTTGTCAATGAAAATTTGCTTGTGAATGATAAAATCATATATGGTTTGCCGGTTTGCCCGTTGGCCCGTTGCCCTGCCAACTATATTTGGTCATTTTCACATCATTTTGTACCGTATATCAAATAAGATGGCTTCGTAGAAAGTCATAAAAGGGATGGCAAAGTAAAAAGTCCAAGTTCAAGGCGTCGCGAATCCGGTGTGATGAGGCGTACTTTTCGTACGCCGCAATCACGACGGGATGAAGCGCAACGCAGTAATTGGGCTTTTTACGAAGCCATCAAATAAGCAAATCGACAAAAAATTGTGGCGGCTTTCGGTGAAAATAATCGCCCATACAGTCAATGCATTGGCGGGATAACGGGCCCACGGGCTAACCGGCTAACGGACAAACGGGCTAAACATCAACACCGTGGGTGTTCCCAATGAACGCCAGGTTGTTCAGCGCATTCTCATATTTCACCTTGCCATAGTCATAATAATCGAAAGAGATCTTGGATACATTGAGCTGAATCAGACTCCATAAAAACCAATAGATATCCGGAAACGGTTTGAACAGGTCGACTAAATAAAGCGTTCGGTCGAATTCCTGCCCGCCACAATAGGCTTTAACGATCTGCGCTTCATTCTCCCGGGGAACAAGGATTTCCTGAAACATATCGGCGATATCATAATACTTGGGCGCCATGCCGGCATATTCCCAGTCGATGATGTACATGGGGGATCGGTACCGTTCACGCGCATCTTCGTTGATAAAGATGAAGTTATCGGCCAATAGGTCATTATGGCAGGCCGTGTATTCGGTCTCCGGAATGTTGATGATCCGGGACAAGTTGTCGAGCCGCACAAGGGTTCCGTCAATATCAAACTCGGGATACACAACGTTTAGATCGGAAAGGATCGCCGCCATTTTCTTCACTTCTACCAGCGGGTTGAACAATTTATCAAGGGTGATGCCACTGTCATGAATTTTACGTATGGGCGCGACGATTTTGGGGAGCAGCGATTGATCCAGAAAGTGGTCATTGCTCAGTACCGTAGCATCCCCGATAAACTCAACGATGGTGACGCCCCTATCCGGCATATATTTTATTAATGGCGCGCCCACACCAATTCGGGCCATCTCGGTCTGGGCCTGAATCTCATAGTCGCGATTGATGAACAAATCGGTTTTATCGCCGTATATTCGAACCGTGTAATCACCTTTTCCCGATCGAATCCGGTACAATTTGTTGGTTATTCCACCACTAAGCTGGGTAATACGAACATCCAGGCCTTTCCATTCGGGCAGGAGTTCATAACAAATTTCCGACGTGAATTCCTGTTCTAAAAGGTTATTTCCCATGGACATGTCATTCTCCTCTTTCGCAAAAAAGTGGTCTGAACGGGTTGGGTCGGTACGACGGCTAAGGGCAATCAGACGTCAGCCATCAATCTAAAAAAGATCTTGACAGAAACCAACTTGGCAATGTAGTCAAACGCAATATGATTCCCTCAAATTTGCCGGATCTATTCATGAACCGGATCTATTTATTAATCGGTTTTGATGGCGCCTCTTCAAAAAGGGCAACGGATGAGTTTAGTTCCTGATAAATACCCATTTTCTGTTAAAAATAAGGGTAATTTTTTACTCCCGTACCTGTATAAACATCTATAACTTTAAACTAACCATGTCAAGTAATCAAAAAAATACCGTCGAGCTTAATAAATGCAGCCAGAATAGGTTGCTTAAAAAGAAAAGGAGGTGCCAACGTTAATTGGATGCTGTCTGTAGGGTTTTTCAAAAACAAGAAAGTAGATACTGAATCAACCGGTTTGAGATGCCGCCAGTATTAAAACCCAATGTAAAAATATGGGACGTTTTGAAATTTTGGTAAGTGGCTGGGTTGGATGTGTCGATAATTTTTCTTTACCTGCCCTATAGTCGATTGGCTGGAGGTAAACCCCAAACCCATGAAAGGAGAAAGGTACCATGAAAAGACGTGATTTCCTAAAGAAAGCTGGAGTGGGCACCGCTGCGGTGGCAGCAACAGCGGTTAACGCACCTTTTGTGCACGCATCCAAGAAAACGACCATCAAATGGCGGATGCAGACCTATGCCGGAGCGGCCCTGTCCGCACATGTCTGCAAACCGGCGATTGATGCGTTCAATAAAGCCGCCAATGGAGAAATGGTGATCGAGTTGTACAATTCCGATCAATTGGTGCCCACAAGCGAGCTTTTCAGAGCCATGCAGAAGGGAACCATTGACGCTGTGCAAAGTGATGACGATTCCATCGCGGCGCCGGTGGATGTGTCAATATTTGGTGCTTACTTCCCCTTTGCATCGCGCTACTCTCTGGATGTTCCGGTGCTGTTTAACTGGTACGGTCTAAATGAAATCTGGGAGGAAGCTTTCTCAGAGATAAAAGGCGTTACCTGGCTAAGTGCCGGGGCCTGGGACCCGTGCAATTTCGCCACCACCAAACCGATCCGAAGCCTTAAAGACCTAAAGGGACTAAGAGTATTCAGTTTCCCCACGGGTGGTCGTTTCATGCAGCAATTTGGCGTCATTCCCATGACTTTACCATGGGGGGATATTGAGATGGCTGTTCAGACAGGGGAACTGGACGGCGTTGCCTGGTCCGGCATCACCGAAGATTACACGGTTGGATGGGCGGATGTCACTAAATATTACCTGACCAATCCCATCTCCGGTGCCTGGGCCGGCTCCTATTATGCAAATTCCGATTCTTGGAATGCGCTGCCGGAGCACCTAAAAACCCTGTTCCGCCTGCAAATGGACAGCTCACATTACTACCGCCAGCACTGGTACTGGTGGGGTGAAGCGCACTACCGCACCAAAGGTGGAAAGCTGGAGCTCACCTCCATCCCGCAAGAAGAGTGGAAAATCGTAGAAGATGCCGCCCTAAAGTTCTGGGACGAAACTGCCAAGAAGAGCCCCAGAAGTGCCAAGATAGTAAAAATACTGAAAGAGTACGCCCAAACCATGAAAGACGCCGGACCTCCCTACCGGTATTAATCTGCAGCAGATACGGCGTATAAAATGGCTATGCGTGACCTCTCCCCGGTTTGGGAAATAAACCGGGGAGGGCACCGCCACTATTGCGCAGGCTTAAGGGAGCAAAAAGAAAGGGTCTGAAATGCCTAAGGCCGTAAAAATATTTGTGCGTTCTGTTGAAGCGGTAAACCGGGTAGTGGGTATATTTTCGATGTATCTGGTTTTTGCTATGATGGGCCTTTTATTATACGAACCGATATCCAGAATCATTTTCGACAAGCCCCTCATCTGGTCCATGGAGATGGCACAATTCACCATGGCCGCTTATTACTTACTTGGTGGTGCGTACTCGATGATGCTCAAAGGGCATGTTAGGATGGATCTCTTCTATGGCCGGTGGACAGATAAGAAAAAGGCCAAGGTTGATGTTGCTACCAACCTATTTTTGATTTTCTATCTTGTATTCCTCCTCATTGGTGCCTATTCCAGTATTGAATATGCTGTCGTCTACGGGCAAAAAAATCGATCCGCGTGGGCACCATATATGGCTCCCATTAAAATCATTATGGGGACCGGCGTTCTGCTGATGCTTTTACAAGCCATTGCGACATTTTTTAAGGACCTGGCAAAGGTGAGAGGGGAGAAAATTTAGCATGAGTTATGAAGTAATTGCCTTACTGATTTTCACCTCGATGATGCTCATGCTGCTCACTGGGCAACGCGTTTTTGGTGCCATCGGTGGCGTTGCCACGCTATTCGCTTTGCTTTTATGGGGTAAGGGTGCCACGGAGTTACCATTTAATGCCGCCTTTGGTTTACTAAACTGGTACCCGCTGCTAACTTTGCCGCTGTTCATCTATATGGGGTATATGTTTTCCGAGTCGGGTATCGCCAGTGACCTTTATAAAATGTTTCATGTCTGGATGGGGCCGGTAAGCGGGGGCCTCGCCATCGGAACAATGGGGCTAATGGTCGCTGTATCGGCCATGAATGGTTTAAGCGTTGCCGGCATGGCGATTGGCGCCAGTGTCGCATTACCCGAGATGCTTAAGCGTAAGTATGACAAGGTCATGGTGACGGGTGTCATCCAGGCCGGCAGTTCACTCGGTATCATGGTTCCACCCAGCGTCGTCTTGGTCCTCTACGGCATGATCGCCAGGCAGCCAGTCGGCCAACTCTGGTTGGCAGGTGTTTTTCCGGGCCTTCTTCTCGCAGCCCTGTTTATCGCCTACATCTATATCAGGTGCAGACTACAGCCCGAACTGGGTCCCACATTATCAAAGGAAGAACTTGAAACAATAACCTGGGCACAGAGGTTACGACTTCTGAAGGCTGGGATTATTCCGCTGGTCATTATTTTTTCAATGACAGGCCTTTTTCTGATGGGTATCACCAGCCTGGTTCAATGTTCGGCTGCCGGCGCAGCCGCAACGACCCTTGCAGCGATCGCCCGGCGGCGCTTTAACTTTCGGGTATTGAATGAGACCTTAAGGAACACACTGAGTGTCAGCTGCATGTTCATGTGGGTAATTATGGCAGCACTCTGCTTTAGTGCCGTTTTTGACGGCCTTGGTGCCGTACATGCCATAGAGTCGTTATTCATCGAGAGATGGGGACTCAGTCCGTGGGGTATCCTCATTATGATGCAACTTTCTTATATTTTTATGGGGATGTTTCTAGACGATACGGCTATGCTCATCATTGTTGCTCCACTTTATGTACCACTTATTATTAGCCTGGGATTCAACCCTATCTGGTACGGTGTGCTCTATACGATCACCTGCCAGATCGCCTACATGACACCGCCTTTCGGCTACAACCTGTTTTTGATGAAAGCGATGGCGCCCAAGGAGGTAACACTGGCGGACATCTACCGCTCAATCATACCATTTGTACTGGTCATGATAGTCGGTTTGGTTATAGTAATGTTGTTTCCCGGGATTGCCTTGTGGTTGCCGAACTTATACTTTGGTAGATAAAAAAGGGGTATCTAAATTGGTGCTTCCCAACGTTCGAATAAAAAAAATCCTGTATGCAACCGACTTATCGGAAAATGCGACTCACGCTTTTGCCTATGCTATCAGCCTGGCCGAAAGGTATAAAGCCGGCATCACCATTCTGCATGTGATGGCTGAATTTCCCGAAGAACATTTTATAACGAACATGATCAATAGCAATACATGGAAAGAGATCAAGTCGCGCCATTATTCCGAGGTCAGAGAAAGCCTGACCGGGAAAAAAAGAAACCGGGGAGCCATTAAAGAAGTGCTTCAGGCCTTTTCGGATGAAGTGGTCGCCGATACCGAGGCCCAAGCCGATGTCACAGATGAAATCCTTATCGAGCGCGGAACGCCGGCCGAAAAAATCGTTGCAACCGCAAATGAACAAAACTGTGACCTCATCGTCATGGGCACCCACGGTCATGGAGTGATCAGTGACGTTTTGGTCGGCAGTACCGCCAAATGGGTTGTAAAAAATGCCTCCGTTCCCGTTCTCGTTATCCGCCTACCCGAATAACGGTCGTCAAAACAAAAGGGATTTGAGCCGAGCAAACCATAATAAAGGATGACGCATTCTTCGCAAAGCGCGTTTGGCGCTTGATATCTGATGGCTTTCTGGAAAAACGCCCCCGTATACGACGTCCGCGTGCATGTGTATGATCGTTTCAATTTCCTTTTTAATTTGTGGAAACCTTAGCCCCAACAGATCCCCGTATTCTTTGGGGGTCACCGGTGGAAATCGCCGTAAACCGCTAAGCCAGCCCCACCGAAGAAAGCGCAAATAAATATTTTCTGCTGCGCGTGAAGTATCCTGCCGTCCTAAAATGCCCCTTTGAAGCCTCACGTAGAGGGTTTTTACCACGCTGAAAAACAACAAAACCAGCGTCCATATCCCCTTCGAATCTTTTTTTTTCGCTGTCTTTGATAGTAGCCACGATACCTTTGAAAAGATCCATTTTAAGAACCGATAAAGGATGAAGCCAATCATGCTCAATAATATCATTAGCCCGATACCAATAAAGAGGTAGTCAAAAATGCTTAACATTTCGCCTGACCGGTTTATGGTGGGCAAATCATTCCCTGTCACGCCTCCTCCCGACTTAGAAGGCATGACGCCTTTGAGAAAACCACGGGCGAGGGCAATCACGAGGTTCTCTATGGGCCCTTTCAAGTTTCCAAGCAAACCATAGCCTGCTTCAGCGACTGTTTGAAGTTGTGGCAAAAAAAGGATAAACAGGCCGCCGCCAAGCATGAGGATACCAGCCGTAAACGTTAGGGCCACACCGGCACCCTTGAGGTAGGAAGAACCCTGGGTTTTTGATTGGCTTTGAGTATGCACGAGACCCATGGAAAAAAGTCCCAGGCTAATATAGGCGACGATCACCTTTGTTAATGAATGTGTAATGGGCAATGAGACTTCTTTGGTTGCCAAAACCAGTTTAACAAGGAAAAGGAAAAGCAAAAAGCCAAGCCCCATATCAAACCGGTAGCTGATCATCGCCTTGTCGGTCGGTTTTGTAATCAGCCGTAACCCGCAGAACCAAAGTGCCCAGACACATAAGAGGATTAAGACCAAAATCGGCCACTCACGGGCGACTCGATCCATATTAAATAATTCCGGCACCCAGTCAAATCGCCAAAAAGGACGATTAATCTCGTAAAAATTGTAGAGAATTCGAATGGAACCAACCAAAAATCCGAATAGGTGCAACGCCATAACAGTAATGATACGCCACCCCCTTTGGCTATGAAGGTAGGTCGTCAGCATGGCGAGTATCAGCACTACCCCAGCTTCGAGGGCGGTTATCGGCTTTCTGGAAAGGCTGGCAAAAATGAAGGACGTCCAGGCGTAAAAACACGCCAGCATCATACCGGCGCAGGAGAGAATTAATAGAAAGCGTTTTTGAAGTATTATCAATTTCGATCCTTCGGAGCCCAAATCTGATCCAAGTAGATCGTGTCTGTATTGGTGACCATTCGTTTATCATCGGATTGTTGAGCCACGACAAATCGAGTGGGGATGTTGATATTTTTCATAAATATATTAGCCCGGCGGGTTTCATGGGATCTTTCATGGCAAAAATAGATACCGCTCGTTCCCCATGGAATCCGATACCCGCGCGATACAATTTCAGTTACCGGACGGGTTCCCTCTACCCCAACTCGGGCAAGGGTTTCAAGAATAGAGGCAATCTGTCGGGGACTTCTTGAAAGCGGCACAATCTTTGGTTTCCCACCTGCGATATGGCCGTTGGTGATAAACCCGACAGCGATACCGCGACGATCCAATTGCAGGACCAAAGAGGCGATAACCTCCAGCGTTTTTTCAAAACGTTCCTCACCGTTTTCAGCTTCGAATCGGTCGACATCGAGGATAAAAAGGACTTTTTCCTGCTCGGCCGGTTCACAGAGCTTCTCCTGCAAGCGGTTATGTCGGGCACTCGTTTTCCAATGAATCCCTCGTGCCGGTCTTCCCGGTTGGTAATCACGTGTCCCGAAAATAAACACCGGGTCCTCCACCGGACTGTGCGCACCGGGGGTGCCAAAAAATTCTCTTTTGGGGAGTCCGACCGGTGCTACTTTGATAATCCGAGGATAAACGACAATCTCAACCTGCTCTAATGTCGTTTTCTTCCTGAAATAAAACCCGAAGAGATCGCTTCCGCGCAACCTGGGCGGCCCCAAATTATAGACACCTCTTCGGTTTGGAAAAAGCGATCTGGAAAAAACAGTTTTCTGGTACCAGAGAAGGCCGGCCTCTTCGCTGACCCATCGGCCCGTGTCAGAGCCGGTAAACGCCTGGGGGATAAAGATATCCACTTTAATCAATACAGGAAGTAGTTTTGAATTGGTGACCCGAATGTCGATGGTCAATTTTTCATCGGGGAAAAATCGGCGACGGCTTAACACAAGGTAACATTGAATATGGTTCAGGCCTACTCGGCTCCAAAAATAGGTCCCGAGACCAATGGCAAGCATAAAAAGGGTAAAAAGCGATAAATCCGGTACATCAAAAACTAAAGCAAAAAAAAGACAAACGAGCAAAAAAACCTGAACAAATAATAACAGAAAAGCCGATTCCGGGCCTTCAAGTAAGGGGGGTGCCGATTGGTGCATCTGCTGGCGCATCGATCATTTTAATCCGGAACTGATATCTGGGAGACAATTTCTTCAAGAACATTTTCAGGGCACTCTCCTTTCAACTTTCCCTCTTCATTTAAAATAATACGATGGGCCAGAACCGGTATCACCAACTGCTTAATGTCATCGGGCAGCACATAGTTGCGACCCTTCAACGCCGCCAGCCCCTGAGCCGCACGCATCAAGCCCAGTGAACCCCTGGGGCTTGCCCCGAACCGAAGGCTTGCATTGTTCCGGGTGGCGCCCACAATGTCGGTGATATATTGCTTTACCGGCGTGGATATTTTTATCTTTTTCCGCATGTCTTGCAAACCGATGAGTTGCCCGGGATCGGCAACCGATTCCAGCGTTTCCAGGGGATCGTCATCCTGAAATCTTTCCAGAATGGTCATCTCCTCCGCTTTACTGGGGTAACCCAGGCTGATTTTCAGCAGAAAGCGATCCAGTTGCGCTTCGGGAAGGGGAAAGGTCCCTTCCAGTTCAATGGGGTTCTGCGTCGCCAAAACGATAAATGGTTCGGGTAGCGGATAGGTTTTACTATCAATGGTTACCTGGCGCTCCTCCATACTTTCAAGAAGGCTTGACTGGGTACGTGGAATGGCCCGATTGATTTCATCGGCGAGCAGTATGTTCGTCAGAACCGGACCTGGCTGAAATTTAAATTGGCCGCTCCTTTGGTCATACATGTTAAATCCGGTGACATCCGCCGGTAACAGATCTGGGGTAAATTGAATCCGCTTATGAGATCCCTTGATAGTTTTAGCCAGACATTTGGCGACTAACGTTTTACCCACCCCCGGCACATCTTCCAATAATACATGCCCATCGGCAAGCAGGGCGACTAAAAGAAGTTCGAGCGGGCCCTTTTTCCCCACCACCACACTGGAAATATTATCGATGATCTTGTTTCCAAGGCTAAAATCCATGATTCTTTCCAAATCTTTTTTCCCATTCGATAAAAAAACGCCATACAGTCGCTATTTTGTCAGGCCAGGGGTGGTGGCGTTGGCGGCAATTCACCCCGTTCCAAAGCCTCCCTCGCTTTTTTAACCGGAATGCCCGCTTCGCAGGGCACACCGACCTGACATAACCCACATCCATAACCTTCAAACCGGTAATTCTTTTTTACATATTTTCGTGCGTTCAAAAGGTGTTTTCGACACTTCTCCTTGTCGTGGCCCGCCTCGGTGATGGCGCGAACCGGGCAACGATCGATACACTTACCGCAAGTACCATTGTCAAAAAAGAGACAGTAGGCGCGGTGATCGGCGTAGGGCCGAGGTGTTGGTTTAATGGACACCTTCGCAACCACCGACCCGACCCGCATGGCTTTGCCTTTTTCAGTAATAAGCCCATCGCAAAGGCCGAATGTACCCAAACCGGCAGCATGGGCGGCATGGCGTTCAGACCAGGAAGACGCATAGGAAAACTGCTTTGATTTAAGAATCGTCCAGTTGGAGACCAACATCGGCGCAATGGCCGGATGCCCTTCCCCCGTGAGACTATCGGCGATATGCCGTCGCAACTGTACGTTGAACGCCTCACCATACACTCGAATGCGGGCCCACGCTTCCGATGGATACTTCCTGTTATTACAATTTGATTGCCGAACCTCTTCCCGCTGGGGCAAAATCCAAGAAATGACCGTCAGTTCATCGGCGGTGGCCATTTCCTGGGAACAATGCTGGTTGAACACCTCCCAGGGCGTCCAGTGAAAGGCTCCGACATATTCTTTGTATTGTTGCCAAATTGGGTCCGCACCCGCGGCAAATCCCACCAAAAAATCCTCCCAGGCCGGCATCTTCGTTCCATCTTGCAGGGTGTTATGGGATGATGACAAGATGAATTCCTGAATCAAACCGGTTATCCATTCCCTTGATACGCTGCTTTTGCTGTTCATCGCGGTCCCTCTTCCTTTTATGAACCGCACTTTAAAACTTTTTGCGGTTTATGATGACTTCTTGGAAAGATCGTATTTTGGGTTAGGCACACCGGTCAACCCCACCGGGCGAATGAAATATGGGTTGCTACCAAGCTTCGCAACGCCACCAAAATTTTCACGTAGCTGATACACCGTATTTCTCCTAAAATATTATCATGTTATGTTTGATTTTGCAATGTACTCTTGGGGGTTGCCTCCCAACAGGTTTGGTGGGAAAATTTGTCTTCCGAATGCTTTATATGATATGCATAAATTATGCCTTACCTTCCCGGCGCACTTATATGGTGTCCATCCATTGGAAAAGGGGGTATCAAAATGCCAATCAATGCAGTAAAAGAAAAAATACATTGGCTCGGGCATGATGGGTTTCGTATTGATGCCGACAAAACCATTTATATCGATCCCTACCAAATTCAACCAGGCAAAAAAGCGGATATTCTTCTCATCACCCACGCCCATTCCGATCACTGTTCTCCGGCCGATGTGGCCAAAATTCAAAAACCGGATACAATTATCATTACGGAGAAAGAGTCGTCCGAACAACTTGTAGGTGACATTCGGATCCTCAAACCCGGAGATACGCTCTCATTCAATGACATAAAAATCGAGGCGGTACCGGCTTATAATACCAACAAGCATTTCCATCCCAAGGCCAAAGGCTGGTTGGGATTTATTGTGGAGTTCGACGGTGTCCGGATCTATCACACCGGAGACAGCGATTTCATCCCCGAAATGAACCAGATAAAAACAGACATCGCACTACTTCCCGTCTCCGGCACTTATGTGATGACCGCCACCGAGGCGGTTGCCGCCGCCCTTGCCATTGCCCCTAAATTGGCCATCCCGATGCATATCGGCGCCATTGTCGGCAGCAACCAGGATGCACTATCATTTAAAAACGGCTTGGAAGGGAAGATTGAAGTGGCAATTCTATCAAAAGAATAAAGGTAAAAGATACAGAACAATAGGAAATGATGGAGTCTTGAAATGGATAAGGATAAATTAAACAATGAATTAGAAAAACTTCGTAAAAGTGAAAGGCATTATCGAATTTTAATGGATGAATCCATGGACCCGACCTTCTCATTTTATGCGGATGGAACATATAGATATGTAAATAATGCTTTTGCCATGGGCGTCGGCAAACCGATGCATGAAATTATCGGTCATAAAATATGGGATGTGTTTGAAAAGAATGAAGCCGATAAAAGGTTTGCTCTTGTAAATAAAGTTTTTAATGAAGGAAAACCTGAAGAGATCGAGGTTCGCGTGCCCCTGCCCTCCGGTGACACATACTATTTAACATCTGTCAAACCAGTACTTAATGAATCCGGTGAAGTAGAAACCGTGATTTGCACCTCGAAAAATATTACCAACCGTAAACTATCGGAAGTTGCGTTGAAGGAAGCGCATGATAAATTATTAGAGGCATTGAAAGAAATAAAAGCGCTTTCAGGGCTTCTGCCCATTTGCACTTCATGTAAAAAAATTCGTGACGACAAGGGCTACTGGAATCAGATTGAAGGTTATATTCAACGTCATTCCGAAGCCCAGTTTAGCCATGGTATCTGCCCCGATTGTGCCAAAAAAATATATCCGGATCTGGATATTTAAAGCGATAAAAAGGTAACAGCATAGAAAAATAGTTTTTCAAAATGCATCTATTGTGAAATAGGAGGTCCAAGATGGGAAATAAAATAGCAATGTGCCTATCCTGCATACTGTTTATTCCTTCTATGTTCGCATTTTCAACCTGGGCTGACGTTGCTCCCAAGCTTAATGGTGGAGAAAAGTGGCGCATTGGATACTACGAGGGAGGGCCATATTCAGATTACACCGATACGATGCGGACACTAGTCAAAGGGCTGATAGCGTCAGGATGGATCGATGATCAAAATCCACCCGAGTATTTCAATGAAAGCCCAAAACCTTATATTGAGTGGCTCATTCAGTGTAATAGCCAATATTTATCTTTTCGTGCCGCTGATTGCTATTCAGCAAACTGGAACGATAAAAGGCGGATAGAAATTCGTGGGGACTTGCTAGAAAAACTCAAGTCAGGAACATTGGATCTCGTCATTGCGATGGGGACATGGGCTGGTCTTGATTTAGCCAATAATGAACACATCGTGCCGGTTTTAGTGCTGTCCACCTCCGATCCTATTCGAGCGGGAATTGTTAAGAGCGCGGATAATTCCGGATATGATCATGTAACGGCAAGAGTGGATCCCAATCGGTATTTCCGTCAGCTTAGGATGTTCCATCGAATTGTCGGGTTTAAAACGTTAGGGATAGCCTACGAGAACTCGTCGGACGGACGAATTTATTCCGCAATCACCGAGGCCCAACAAGTCGCGAAGGAAAGGAGCTTTAAGATTATAACCTGTGAGGTAATTGATACCACTGTTGATACCCAAAAATCAGACAGCACCTGCATGGCGTGTTACCGACAGCTGGCGGAAAACACGGATGCAATATACGTCACTGCGCTCACTTGTGTGGATCGACTTGGGCCAAAAATCGCAAATATTTTCAGAGCCGCCGGTAAACCATCATTCTCATTGGTTGGTTCCAAACTGGTTAAAGAGGGCATGATGTTAAGTATTTCCAGCGATTCGGGTTACGCAGGGTTGGGCAGATACAATGCCATGAAATTCGGTGAAATACTCAATGGCACCCAACCGATTACATTGAATCAGGTATTTGAAGATCCGCTGGATATTGCAGTAAACATGGAAACCGTCAGGCAAATTGGTTTTGATCTTCCAGAAAGTATCATCAAAGTAGCTTCCGAGGTTTATGAGAATTAATCTATCATGCGCTTAAAAGCATATTTCAGTATTGGCTTGGTGTGCCTTTTTTATTGGATACTTGACAGTATCTGGTCTTATTTATCATTCGAATATAATCTGAAGAAACTAATTTTCAGCGAGCCCTCTTCTTATCTTGATACTTTACTACTTAGAGTCCCGCCGTATCAGATTGTTTCACGACTAATGGTGGTAAGTCTATTCGTTATATTTGGTGTCCTCATCGTTGAATTCATGCTTAAGCGCAAAGAAGTCGAAAGGGAACGAAATGAAGCACACGACACATTTTTAAAGGTACTAAATAGCATTGACGCAACGATTTATGTGGCCGATATGCAGAATCATGACATACTGTTTATGAACCAATCTATGATAGATAGCTTTGGCGATAATTATTCAGGTCAGAAATGTTATGAAGCCTTCCGCAACAATGAAATGCCTTGTGGCCATTGTAACAACGATCAACTCATAGACGAATCTGGAAATCCCAAAGGCGTTATTGTTTGGGAAGGTGCCAATCCAATTACCAATTCCTGGTATGTAAATTACGACAGAGCGATCAAATGGATCGACGGGCGCATTGTTCATTTGCAGATTGCCACTGATATCACACGGCTAAAAGAGCTTCAAAAGAATCAAATTAAAGCGGAGTACCAATTGCGTCAGGCTCAAAAGATGGAAGCCGTCGGTACTTTGGCGGGCGGTATTGCTCACGATTTCAATAATATTCTCTCTTCTGTGATTGGGTTTACTGAACTATCACTGGAGGAAGTGGATAGGGAAACCATACTGCACGAATACCTTACCGATGTGCTGACAGCTGGTAACCGCGCCAAGGAATTGGTCAACCAGATCCTGATTATGAGCCGACATGAAGAACAAGAGATCAAACCAATCCGGGTTGCGCCTTTGATCACAGAAGCGCTTAAAATGCTCCGTGCTACCATTCCCAAATCGATTGAATTTAGAGTAAGTATTTCAAGCGAGCCATTGATTGTTATGGCCAATCCGACCCAGCTTCACCAGGTTTTTGTCAATCTGGTAACCAACGCTAAACAAGCCATGCCTGACGGAAATGGTTTCCTGAACGTCCGTGTCGATAATGTATCCGTTAATTCAAAAACTAGAATAAGCCCTCCGGAGGTACCTCCTGGAAAGTATGCGCGCATCACGGTCAGCGATACGGGAATCGGAATTCCGGAAGATCATCTTGGCAAGATTTTTGAGCCTTATTTTACAACCAAAGAAAAAGGTGAGGGCACCGGGCTAGGGCTTTCCGTGGTTCATGGCATCATCAAGTCATATAACGGACACATCTTCGCCCGGAGCCACTCCGGCAAAGGCACCACGTTTCAGGTTTTTCTGCCACTGGCTTCAAAGCATTCGGTGGACACATCGGTCCAAACTCAAAAAATATTAACCACAGGCACAGGACGGATTCTATTGATAGACGACGAGCCGTCTATCATAAAAATGCAGGAGAAAAGCCTTGAGAGGTTGGGATATGCGGTCACATCAAGAACAAGCAGCCTAGAGGCTTTAGAGATATTTCGTTCATCCCCAAACAATTTTGATCTGATCATCACGGATATGACCATGCCAAACATGACTGGCGACAAACTGATACGAGAGGTAAAAACGATTCGCCCTGATATACCGGTAATTTTGTGTACCGGATTCAACGAAAAACTCAATGACCAAAAAGAGACGTTGGGCTATGATGGATTTTTGATGAAGCCGGTCGATCAAACCAAATTGGCCGCAACGGTTCGCCAACTACTCGATTCGATCCAAAAAGACAACTGATGTTCCATTGAATACAAATAGGTCGGAAAAACCATTTTGAAAACCATCATCAATTTGGAGAAAATGGGTCATGACCGCGCACAAGGCGAATCCGGACAAGCTCACAGAGCTACGCAAGCAGGCTGAAGCAAGACTTAAAAAGCATCCTCCAGTTATTCATGAACTGTCGATGCAAGAGGTCCGTGAACTGGTTCATGAGCTACAAACGTATCAGATCGAGCTGGAGATACAAAACGAGGCGCTTTTAAGCATCCAGGAAGAACTGGCCGAGTCACGTGACCGCTTTTCCGATCTGTATGACCAAGCGCCTGCAGGTTACGTGACTATCAACAACAGCGGGTTGATCCTCGAGGCAAACCTCACTTTGGCTGAAATGTTGGGAGTCGAGCGACAGACCCTGGTGAAACAGCCCTTTTCCACGTTCATCTTTCCGAATGACCAGGACATTTTCTACCTGCACTACCGGGAGATTCAAGATAAGAATCAACCCTGCATGTGCCGGCTACGAATGCTCAAAAGAGATGCCGAGCCGCTCTGGGTTCAAATCGAATCGGTTCTGACTGAGACCGAAAACAAAAGCGAGACCCGATTGCGTGCAGTTATCAGTGACGCTACCGTTCGAAAGCGGGTTGAAAAGAAACTGAAAGAATCTGAAAAGCGGCTCCGAAATGTGCTGGAAACCGTGGATTTGATCGCCATCTCGCTGGACACTCAAGGAAACATAACCTTTTGCAACGATTGCTTGCTTAATATGACGGGTTGGAAACGGGAGGAGATTATTGGGAAAAGCTGGTTTAAGACTTTTCTTCCGCCTGAAATTCAAGATGAAATAAAATGGTCTATATTCCTGGAAACAATTAAAACGTCTAATTTTCCGGCGCACTATACAAATGAAATTATCACCAGGAATGGAGACCGACGTCTGATCAGCTGGAGTAATACTGTTTTCCATGATCCCAATGGGGATGTCGCCGGTGCTACTAGTATTGGTGAAGATATCACCGATCGCACTTTAGCTGAAAGAGCGTTGCGCGAGAGTGAGGATAAATACCGAAATATTTATGAAAATGCACTCGAAGGATTTTACCAAAGCATACCGGGGGGACGGTTTATCAGCGTCAATCCAGCCTTTGCCAGTATGCTCGGATACGAATCACCGAAAGACCTCCTTTCTGCCATCTCCGACATTACTACGCAGTACTATGTGAACCCCGAAGATCGTCATGTTTTTCAGCAAATTCTCCGGAAGAATGGAAAGATTGAAAATTTCGAATTCAAAGCCCGCCGAAAAGATGGTTCGTCAATCTGGGTATCCAACAGCACCCGTGCCTATTTTGATGCGGACGGCAAGGTGGTCAGGTACGAGGGCATAGTGAACGACATTTCCAAGCGTAAGGAGTTTGAGGTGGACCGTGAGCGATTAACCTCGGCGATACAGCAGATGAGTGAATCTGTCGTGATTACCGATGCCGAGGGGACAATCGTATATGTCAATCCCAGTTTCGAACGGTTGACCGGCTATTCCCACCATGAGGCCATCGGCCAGAACCCGCGCATTCTTAATAGTGGCCACCATGACGATAATTTCTACCGTGAGCTGTGGGAGACCATTAGCAGTGGAAATGTCTGGGGGGGTCAAATAATCAATCGGAATAAATCCGGAACCTTGTTTACCGAACAGGCCACGATTTCACCGGTGCTTGATCAGGATGGAAAGATTGAGAATTTTATCGCCGTCAAAAAAGACATGACCCAACAGATTCGTTCAGATGAAGAAAAGAATCAACTGCAAGAACAATTGCAACAGGCCCAGAAGGTTGAGGCTATCGGAAGTCTGGCCGGCGGTGTGGCCCATGATTTTAACAACTTACTGAGCATTATTCTCGGCTACAGTGAAAGTGTCTTAGATGAGCTCCATCCCGGGGATCCTTTGCGGGAAGACATGAAGGAAATCATTGAGGCCGGACGCCGTTCGGCTACATTGACACGTCAGCTTTTAGCTTTTAGCCGGCGCCAAACGCTTCAACCCATGGTGCTAAACCTCAATGATATTATTTCAAACCTTGAAAAGATGCTCGGCCGGCTCATCGGCGAAGATATCGAGTTGAGTCTATCGCTGTCTAAGAATTTAAACCATGTGATTGCCGACCCCGGCCAGATCGAACAGGTTATCATGAATATTGCGGTTAATGCCCGTGACGCCATGCCAACAGGCGGTAAGCTGATTATCGAAACCGCTAATGTGGAGCTGGATGAAGCATATGCCGATGGACACCCGGGCGTCTTACCCGGAAAGTATGTGATGTGTGCTATAAATGACACCGGTTCGGGCATGAACAAGGACACCTTGCTAAGGGTATTTGAACCGTTTTTTACCACCAAAGACAAAGATAGGGGTACGGGATTGGGGCTTTCCACGGTATATGGCATCGTCAAACAATCCGGCGGCAATATTTGGGCTTATTCAGAACCTGGATTCGGAACAACTTTTAAGATATATCTACCCGAAACAAATTCTGAAAAGAACATTGAAAAAAAGAGACCCGCAAGGAAAACAATAAAAACCGGTGATGAGTATATCCTGGTGGTGGAGGATGAAGAAGCCGTCCGCAATTTAATGATGAAAGCGCTTTTAAAGTACGGTTATCATGTGGATGTCGCGGAAAACGGGGAAGCAGCCCTACTGAAGGTTGAAGAGAAAGGACTGAAGCCCGACCTTGTGATTACAGATATCGTCTTGCCTGGGATGAGCGGCACCGAACTGATAGGGCGCCTTAGGGAAAAACAGCCTAACCTCAAAGAGCTTTTGATGTCCGGTTACACAGACGACGCGATTGGTCATCACTGGGAGATTCATCCAGACACACCTTTTATTCAAAAACCTTTCAGCATTCGTGAGATTATCCATAAAGTGCAGGAGTTGCTGCGGTAAACGGCAATATGCAGGACTCCTTATTTTATGGAAGCCCGCTATACTTATACACCATCGCCACGAACATCGTTCAACGCTTTCTTTGCCGACTGCCACAAATAAAACGCGTCCAGACTCAGCGCAATGAGACGATACCCCCTTCGAATCGAGGTTTTGGCAAAATCTGCATCAACGGCAAATATCCCGAGAGGCACACCCGCCTTTTGGCATTGACCGCTAACGGTTTTCATTGCCTCCTCAACCTTAGGATGGGTGATCTGCCCCAACACGTTTAAGCTGCCGGACAAATCAAACGGCCCGATGAGAATGGCATCGATACCTGGAACGCCCACAATCGATTCAATCGCGTTCACCCCCTTAATATCCTCAACTTGCAGAACAATGGTGAGTTTTGCATTGGCGGTTTCAACATAATCATCGAAGGAGATGCCGAAATCATGGGCTCTTGACACACCGATGCTTCGCCGGCCAAGGGGCGGATATAAACAATGGTCTATAACGGCTTGGGCCTCGTCGGCCGAATTAACCTGGGGCACCACAATCCCATCACAGCCGGTATCGAGTGCCTTTTTGATCCACACCCCACTATTTTCAGGGATGCGAATGAGGCATGGGCAGCGCCCGCCCACGGCCTGAATGATCCTTTGGCAATGGACAAACCCCATTGGGGAATGTTCCGCATCGATCCACAAATAGTCGAACCCGACGTGTGACATGATTTCAGCCACTTCGGGGGATGGTATGGTGACCAACGACCCGACCAGCGTCTCGCCCTGTTTCAAACGCGTTTTTAGGTTATCCATATGTTCTGATTCTCCCTGCGAAATGTTACCTGTCCATATTTTTATTAACGCCACAATCCGGATTTTCATTAAGGCCACAATCCGGATTTTCATTGGGGTCACAATCCGGGGATCGGCTGGCACAATCGCCACAACCATCCCCACAACCGCAGGATGATGGTTCGCCTTTTAAATTTTTGTAAAATCGTCGTCCAATATAAAAAACGCATAGGCTGACGATGATGATCACAATGAGTGTTTGCATCTATGTCTCCCGACTAAAAACCCAAGACCGAACCCACCTGAAAAACGATGACAGCCAGGGTAAACGCCAAAAGAGTGTTGAAGCCCATGGAAAAAGCACCCCATTTCCACGATCCGGATTCCCGAACAATAGAGACCACGGTAACAAAACAGGGGGCGTAAAAGATCGTAAAGATGATCAGGGCCAAAGCGGTCAAAGGGCGCCAGCCAGGGGCATGGGCCAGAGTGGCTGAAAGCGATTCGCTGGCTTCACTGTCGACATCACCGAGAGAGTAGGCCGTACCCAGTGTCGATACCACCACTTCCTTGGCGGCGAAACCGCCGATCAGAGCGATGTTGGTGCGCCAGTCAAAGCCGGCCCAACGACTGACAGATTCCAACGCTTTACCGATACGGCCGGCCACAGAGCTCTGCAAGGTCATTTCAGCCCGTTCAATATCAATTTCTGTCAAGCGTGCCCGAATGGCTACGGCCTCTGCGGGAAGATCTCCGACTTCATTGGGGGATGCCACCGCCTGCTGCGTCTCCGAGGAAACCGAGGCCATAATCGTTTGTTTCGCCTGTTCATAATGTTGACGTTTCGATTCGGGTAATCCGGGAAACGTCATCAATGCCCATAGAATAACGGAAATGCCGAGAATCACCGTCCCGGCTTTTTTAATGTACTGCCAGGTCCGTTCCCAAGTATGAATGGCCAGTCCTTTGAAGGTCGGCAGACGGTAAGGCGGCAATTCCATAACAAAAGGCGTGCTGGCACCCTTAATCACCGTCGATCGCAGAAACTTGGCCGAAAGCAGAGCCCCGGCCCAGGCAATGAAGGTAATCATCATCATCATCATCGCCTCATAGCTGGCGAAAAACGCGGCCACCAGCATGGCGAAAACCGGCAGCTTGGCCCCGCAATTCATAAAAGGTACTGTCAACAGGGTGGCCAGGCGTTCCTTGCGGGATTTAAGCGTGCGCGTTGCCATTACGCCCGGCACGGCGCATCCGCCGGCAATCCCACCGGAAACGATAAAGGCCATTACCGAGCTGCCGTGTAGGCCGAATAGGCGAAAAACGCGGTCGAGCATATAGGCCATGCGGGCCATATAACCTGAGTCTTCGAGAAAAGCGATACCCATAAACATAAACATGATCAACGGCACAAACCCCAGCACACCGCCGACGCCCTCGATAACACCTGAAACAATCAATGACTTTAACAACCCTTCCGGCAGAATTTGATCGATCAATCCACCGAGCCAACCGAAAACCCCTTCCAGCCACCCGACGGGCACTTGGCCATAGGTAAAGGTAAAGTGGTAAAGCCCGAAAATAACAGCCAGCATGATCAGTGGGCCTGCCAGGCGGTTGGTCAACACCTTGTCGATTTTATCGGAAATATACAGCCGGTTGGGATCTTTGCTATGGGTGATGACATTGTCTTTTAGCAGGGATTTGATAAAGCCGTAACGCTGGTCAGCGATAACCGCTTCGGGATAGGAGTCCAGGGTATCCTCAATATGGTGCGCCACCTGGGTGACGATCCGATCGAGACGATCCGACAGGTTTTTATCTTGTTGAAACCCCAGTTTTCTTACCTGTTCGTCATTTTCCATGTATTTCAACGCCACCCAGCGCGCCGGGTAACGGTCGGTTAAAAATTGGGCCGGTTGGATGATCTTCTCCATTTCGATTAAAGCCGGATCGATATCCTTGCCGTATGAAATAACCAGCGGCCGCAGCGCACGCTCGCCCTTGATGACCTCTTCGGCCACGGCTATCAATTGATCTTTGCCTTTTCCGGTACGTGCCACGGTGGTAACGATGGGCACGCCCAAAGACCCGGATAACTTTTCAATATCAATGGAAATTCCCCGTGTCTTAGCCACATCAATCATATTCAGGGCCAGACAAACGGGCACGCCCAATTCCATAAATTGCAACGTCAGGTAAAGATTTCGTTCCAAATTGGATGCATCGACGATATCAACGACGACTTGTGGTTTTTCCTGAACGAGAAAATCGCGTGTGACCACCTCTTCCAGTGAGTAAGCCGTCAAGGAATAGGTTCCCGGTAGATCCACTATCCTCAATTGGTGCCCGTTTATTTCATAGATGCCCTCTTTTTTTTCAACGGTGACCCCCGGGTAATTACCCACGTGCTGCCGGGCACCTGTGAGGGCGTTAAAAAGCGTTGTTTTACCGGAATTGGGATTTCCGGCCAATGCGATGGTCGCATCCATTTTACTCATTAACCTCCACTTCGATAAAATCGGCTTCACTGTTCCTCAGCGACAATGTAAATCCCATGACCCTCAGGGATACCGGGTCATAGAGGGGGGCATGTCCCTGAATTTTAATCTCCGACCCCGGCACCAACCCCATGTCCCGAATACGCCGTCCAAGCTCTCCTGTCGCCTTAACAGCTGAAATAATACCGGATTGATTTTTTTTCATTTTTCTCATCGGCAGTTTATGCATTGAACCTTCTCTCCTTAGTTTCGCATTAGTTATATTGTTAGGTAAGCCAAATTTTATAGGGTGTCAACAAAAATGTCGGATAAAACGAAGAAAATACTTTTTGACTTATATTATTAGGTTTGATATCCTAATGAACGATCAACCATTCGCAAACAGGGTTATTGGCACCGGAAGGAATTATTATGGCGACGGCATCAGACCTTTCCGAAAGCATGGAAAATTACCTGGAAGTGATTCTTGCGCTTGAAAATGACACCAAGGTGGCCCGTGCCAAGGATATCGCTGAAAAATTGCAGGTCCAGCGAGGATCGGTAACCGGCGCGCTAAAAAATCTGGGTGAAAAAGGGCTGATCAATTACGAACCTTACAGTTTCATCACGCTCACTTCAAAAGGTAAGCGGATTGCCAGGGAAATCACCCATCGTCACCAGGTTTTAAAAGATTTTCTGTTAAATGTCCTTCAAATCGACCCGGTTACCGCTGAGGATAATGCTTGTCGGATGGAACACGCCATTGACAAAAAAACCATCGACCGGCTGATTCTTTTTATTGAATATATTCATGTCTGCCCCCGGGCCGGCGAAGATTGGTTAAAATCGTTCATCACCTATTGTGGAAAAGACGAAACCCAACGGGCCGAGTGTGGCCAGTGCATCGATGATTTAAAAACCTTGAACGAATGCCTATCAAGTAGTTGATAGGCAAAGAAATAGGGCGTATCGTCACCCAATGGCGGCGCACCCATCTTTTTTCCTGCCACCATCCTATCTGAAAACCTGACCGTTTCCACCGCTTCCTGCCGAGATGCCTCCATATCAAATTTATTAAAGATTCCATATTGTTACAATTAGATGAAAGATATTGAAGCTCGTTCAATTTTTTCTTGACTTTGCATATTAAAATGGTAGGTTTATATCCTATCAATTTTGTATGAATCAAAATATAACGAGAATCGATCACCAACCTAATCGATTAAGGGATATGTCCATGGCAGGGAAAATATCATTGGGACACCGGGCGGGAGTCATCCTGGTCGCCATTCTAATTAGCGCGCTGATTTGCCTGATGCATTTCAACACAGAAGCGGGAGATTCAAACACACGGCCCGACATCATCATGATCGACCTGCCACCCGTTCCCGGCGGTGAAGTCATGCCGGCCGTCCAGTTTCTCCACGATCGGCACACCGATGTACTCAAAGGTCAAAAAGATTGCACCGCCTGCCATACCCGAAAGGACAATACCTTTATATTTAAGTATAAACGGGACCAAGAGAGCCGGCCCGAAATCGAGATGGCGATTTACCACGACAATTGTATCGGTTGTCATCAGGAAACCGCTGACTCGGGTAAGTCCGCCGGGCCGGTCGCCGGGGAATGCCGTGCCTGTCATAATAAAAAGCCGACGGCAACATCTTCCTGGCAGCCCCTTGCTTTTGATAAGTCGTTGCACTACCGCCACGAATCATCGTCTACCATCAAAATCAAACAACCGGTTGATGGTGACAATTGCATTGCCTGTCATCATAATTACGATAAGAAGGCCCAAAAAACCGTATATATTAAAGGCGAAGAGGCCAATTGCCGATACTGCCATCAAGCGGAAAAAACCGAAGAAGCCCGGCCCATGAAAGAGGCGTCTCACTCGGCCTGCATCAATTGTCACCAGCAGGCAAGTGAGGCATCGAAAAAAGCGGGCCCCATCAATTGTAACGGATGCCATGACTTAACCGAACAAAATAAGATTACAATCGTCGAACAGGTCCCTCGCCTGAAGCGCAACCAACCGGACTCAGTCCTGCTGGCCGCCTGGATGGACCGCACCGAATCGAGTACGGCACAAACAAAAAACGATCTCAACCCGGTGGCGTTCAACCATCAGGCCCACGAATCAAAAACTTCCGATTGCATGACCTGCCATCATGAATCATTAAAACGCTGCAGCGAATGTCATACCCAAACCGGTGATAAGAAAGGCGATTTCATTCGGCTGGAAACCGCCATGCATGGCACACAAACAGAAAAAAGCTGTGTGGGTTGCCATAAGCAAAGCCAGACGGCCCAAAACTGTGCCGGATGCCATGCCGCCATGCCGAAAGAGACGTTCTCAGACATGACCTGCAACCGTTGCCATGTCGTAGACAGATCCGCCATCGGCCTTTTACCATTGAGCACTGAACATAAAGCGGCCCTGGCCCGGGAAACATTGTCCGGGCAGGCTAAAATGCCCGCCTTACCGCCAAAAGAAGAGATACCGGAGACCGTTACGATCAACGGCATGGCAGATAAATACGACGCGGTGACCCTACCCCACGGGAAAATGGTTCGAACGCTGGCCAATGGCATCCAAAACGACCGGATGGCCCGTTTTTTTCATAACGAACCGACAACCTTGTGCATGGGATGTCACCACAATAGTCCGAGCTCGACGAAACCGCCCAAATGCGCCACCTGTCATGGAGAGGCCTTCAAGCCGGGACAGAATGAAAGACTCGGGCTCAAAGGGGCCTACCACGGGCAGTGCATATCGTGCCATCAGATCATGAAGATTGAAGAGCCGAAGGCCACCGACTGTGTCGGTTGCCATAAAAAGCGAAGTTAGGATCGTGGGAAAATAATAAGCTTATAGAGGGGATAAAATAGGCCAAGTTATGGCAGTCACCAGACGAAAATTTCTAGGATGGGTCAGTGCTGCGGCCGTTGGCACCACTTCCATGATGGGATTCAAAGCCCATGCAGGGTCGAATAAACATTTTAAGGGCTACCCGGACAGTGTGGGTGTATTGCACGATACAACCCGTTGTATCGGATGCCGAAAATGTGAAGAGGCCTGCAACCAGGTCAATGAATTACCCGCACCGGATAAGCCCTTCGAAGACTTAACGGTATTGGAAGCCCCGCGGAGGACCGATGCCGCGGCGTTTACCGTGGTCAATCGCTTTGAAAGCGATGACGGTCAGCCGGCGATCTTCGCCAAGAATCAATGCAATCACTGTCTCGAACCGGCCTGTGCGTCTGCTTGTTTTGTGCGCGCCCTGAAAAAGGATAAAACCGGTGCCGTGGTTTATGACGCCTCCCTTTGTGTGGGATGCCGCTATTGCATGATCGCCTGCCCGTTTAACATCCCCGCCTATGAATACGACGAGCCGCTCACCCCAAGGATCCAAAAGTGCCATCTGTGCCAATTCCGTCTTGTTGAAGGCAAACTGCCCGGATGTGTCCAAAACTGTCCCACGGAAGCGCTGACTTTTGGCAAAAGAGATCGGCTTCTGAAAATTGCCCGACAACGAATCGATCGATCTCCCGAGCGATACATTGACCATATTTACGGTGAGCAAGAGATGGGCGGGACCAGCTGGCTTTACCTATCCCCCAAACCGTTTCATCAAATAGGCATGCGCGAAGATTTGGGCATTCAGCCTGCAGCGGCATTCACCTCAGGACCGCTGCATGCAGTGCCCATCGTGGTGGGGTTGTGGCCGGTGCTGCTCACCGGAATCTACGCGATTTCCAAACGAAAAGACAAAATCGCCCAGCAGGAACGAATCGAGGCCGTCGCCATTACGGTGGCCAATGCCAACGAAGAGATGCAGACCAAACTGGGCGAATTAAAAGAGAAGATGACCCGGGAAAAGGAAGCGGCTATTAATCTTGAAGTGAAAAAAGCCCTGAAAGAGGCGGCCGATAAGGAGGAAGATTAGATGCCGCAGGAGACAAATCAACCCAATAAATCATTATTTACACCTTTTAATATGGTGGCGGGAATCATCATCTGCATCGGTATCATCGCCACCGTGTTGCGGTTTACCAAAGGCTTGGGAGCGGTAACCAACCTGGATGACAACTATCCCTGGGGCATATGGATCGGGTTTGATCTGCTGTGTGGCGTTGCCCTGGCCGCCGGTGGGTACGTCACTTCTGCGGCCTGCTACATATTCGGGCTCAAACGGTTTCACTCTGCGGTACGCCCGGCGATCCTGACAGCCTTTTTAGGGTACGCCATGGTCGTATTGGCGCTACACTATGACGTGGGACGCCCCTGGCGGTTGCCCTACCCCATCCTTCTCTCTCCGGGAACCACATCGCTTCTGTACGAAGTGGGCTTGTGCGTTTTACTCTATCTTACCGTCCTCTTTATTGAATACAGCCCTGCCGCCTTGGAATGGCTCGGGTTAACCAAGGTGCGCAACCTGATCGTTCGCCTGACTCTGGTGCTCACCATTTTCGGCGTGGTGCTTTCCACCCTGCATCAATCCTCTTTGGGTGCTCTGTTCATGATCGCACCTTCGAAGCTGCACCCATTATGGTATTCCGGCTATCTGCCGGTCTACTTTTTTGTCTCCAGTATTTTTGCCGGGCTATCCATGGTGATTTTTGAAGGCTCACTGGCCCATCGGTATCTGCACCATAAGATGGACGAAACACACCTAAAGGAAGCAGACGGTGTGGTCCTGGGGTTCAGCAAGGCAGCGGCTTTTGTTATGATGGGCTATCTGGCAGTCAAATTAATCGGTATATCGGTGGACAACAATTGGCACCAGCTCTTTTCCGGATGGGGGGCGTGGTTTTTGTTGGAACTGCTCGGTTTTGTGGCACTGCCGGCTTTTCTATATTCGTTGGCGGTGCGAGAACGAAACATTCGCTGGGCACGCTGGGCGGCGGCATGGACTGTGTTGGGGGTGATTTTTAACCGACTCAACATTTCCGTCATTGCCTTTAACTGGTATCTACCTTCGGCCCAACGGTATGTTCCCAGTTGGATGGAAGTGGCCACGTCGCTCTTTATCGTTACCTTGGGTGTGGTTATTTATCGTTTCATTAGTACCCGTATGCCGATTCTTTATGAGCACCCGGACTACCGGCACAACGGTTAAGCTAAAAAAGGACGTGAAATGGATCATCTGTTTTATACTTTGCACGAATACATGCTTCACACGGAAAGTATCACCTATATTATTTTAGGTGGCATCCTGATCGGATTTCTACTGTTCTGGCGGTATTTAACCGGACGGGATTCCAAAAAGAGAACGTATTAAGCTTACGACACGTTATGCATCGCTAAAAGGAAATATTCATGTACGCATTTTTAACCGGTTTTATGCTCTGGCTGTCTGTCGGTATCTGCCTTATCGGCCTGATTGTTCGCCTGGTGTGGTATATAAGGGGATTGAGCTGGCAATTAGACCGTGTCGCTTATGGCGCCCATCCGGCACAGGGGTTTAAAGGCGCACTAAGATCCATATTCCGGTGGTTGCTTCCTTTCGGCACCTATGGGTGGCGCAAACAGCCTTTTATGACGATCATATTCTTCGGATTTCATATTGGGGCCATACTGGTACCCATTTTTCTTTTGGCCCACAATGAAATTTTAAGGGACCAGTTGGGCTTTTCCCTTTTCACTTTAAATTCAACCGTGGCCGATATCCTGACATGGGCGGTTTTGATCAGTGCCATCTTGCTGACGCTGAGACGAATTGCCCTGCCTGAGGTTCGAATATTAACGACCGGCTACGATTACTTTATTTTATTTTTATCCACGGCCCCGTTTATCACCGGGCTGATTGCCCGTTACCAGGTCGGAGAGTATTCATTCTGGCTGATATTTCATATCCTCTGTGGTGAGGCGCTGCTTATCGCCATCCCATTTACCAAGTTGTCACATATAATACTATTTTTTGCATCACGGGCACAACTTGGGATGGACTTTGCGATCAAGCGGGGAGGAATGCAGGGGAAAAAAATCGCCTGGTGATGAAAAGATTTACCGATATAGGAGAATGCACGCATGCCTGAAGGGACGCTTTGCTATAAAAAACCGATTGAGACGGAAGAAGAACTTAAAACGCTTCTAGCCGATAAAAGCGGTAAGGTATACTATGAAGAGATGAAAAGCCTGGACGTTGACCAGGAGCTTTTATGGAAAACCATCCAAAACACTTTAAAGTCAAGACTGCGGACATGGCTTGAAATCTGTGCCCATTGCGGTATGTGTGCCGACAGCTGCTTTTTATACCTAATCAATGATCGCGATCCAAAACAGGTGCCCGCCTATAAAATTCAGTCCACCCTTGGTAAAATTGTTCACCGCAAGGGCAAAGTAGACAATGACTTCATGCTCATGGCCATGGAGACGGCCTGGGCCAAGTGCACCTGTTGCAATCGCTGTGGGATGTATTGCCCCCATGGAATCGACATGGGTGTCATGTTCGGTTATTTGCGCGGCCTGCTCTATCAACAAGGTTTTGTTCCCTGGGAAATGAAAATCGGTGCAGGGATGCACAGGGTTTACCGCGCTCAAATGGATGTAACCGATGAAGATTTTGTCGAAACCTTTGAGTGGATGGTGGAAGAATATGAAGATGACTACCCCGGCCTTGAAGTTCCGGTAGATGTAGTCGGGGCCAATATTATGTATACGGTCAATGCCAGAGAAGTGAAGCACTACCCGGAGGATTTGGCTGAGGCGGCCATCCTTTTCCATCTGGCCGGTGAAAGCTGGACAGTGCCCTCAAAAGGATGGGAACAAACCAGCCTGGCCATGTTCGCCGGAGATTGGGCGGCTTGCAAAATGCAAGTTGAAAGCGTGTACGACGCCATGGAGCGACTCAAGCCCAAACGGATGGTGGGCACCGAATGTGGACATGCCCATCGCGCCACCGTCATTGAAGGGCCATACTGGGCCGGCAAAAAAGACGGGCAACCCCCGGTAAAATCGATCCATTACATTGAATGGCTGGCAGAGGCGTTACGTACCGGAAAACTCAAAGTAGATCCCTCTAAGCGACTGAAAAAACCGGTGACACTTCAGGATTCGTGCAACTATGTCCGCAACCACGGGTTAAAAGAAATCACCCGTGAAATACTAAGCTATATTGTTGAGCCCGGTTATTTTATTGACATGGCACCGAATAAAGAACACAACTATTGCTGTGGTGGGGGTGGTGGATTTAATGGAATCGGACTTTTTCGTCCCCAGCGCAATAAGGCCTTGATAACCAAAAGGGATCAAATATTAAGCACCGGCGCAAAATTGGTGATTGCTCCCTGTCACAACTGCTGGGATGCGATTCGGGATCTTGAAGAAGAGTATAAAATAGGAATTGAATGGTCATTCCTTAAGCCGCTTTTGATCAGCATGGTAGTAGTTCCTGAGCATCTACAGCCGAAAGAATAACACGCCCCGCGAAATCATCGAATATTCGTAGACGAGGTGACTCATGTTTAAAAATATCCTTTTCGCCACATCAGCTACTCCCGCTAGTGATTACGCCGCCCGGGTTGCGTTTGACATGGCCCAGCGCTATGATTCACACCTGACGCTTTTACATGTGCTGGGCGTTCCCACACGGGGCTACAGCCAGTTGGTTATGGATGTCAAGACCGGCGAAAAAGTCGAACTCGATGACGAATATGTGTCTTGGGTGGAAGAGGAGATCAAGACTTACTATTCCAAACAGCTCGATACCGCTAAAAACATCGACATTAAAATAGTTATCGGGTACCCGCATCGTGAAATTTTAAGAGAGGCGCGCGCTTTAAAACCGGATTTGGTTATCATGGGGGGCAGTACCGAAGAAGAAGGCGTTTCGGTATATAAAAAAAGCATGGTCGGATCCACCCTTCAGCGAGTAGCCAAATCGATTAAATGCCCCGTTTTGATTGTCAATCGCGCTGCGGCGTCATTCTGGGGCGGCATGTCGAATGTGGTATTCGGCACCGATTTTTCCAAAGCATCGGATGCGGCTTTTCGCTTTGCCTTAAAAATCGCCAAGGCCCTTGATTGTGAACTTCATGTATTTCATGCCCTTGATATCAGTGATGTCCATCTGGGCAAACTGATGACCCAAGATGAAATCGAGACCCAAATTCGAGAATCTTTGCAACGAATTCGGGGTAAATATATCAAGAAACTCCAAAAAGACCAGGAATACTCTTTCGATGTCTGGGAAGGGATTCCCTATATCGAAATCGTTAAATATGCGCGAGAAAAGTTTGCCGATCTGATCGTTATGGCCCACCACACACGAAAGATGAATGCGGAAGATAAACGGCTCGGCAGCAACATTGAACAGGTTATCGTAAGAGCCGGTTGCCCCGTGATCAGCATCAATAAGTGAGTCGCTACTGACCATCTGCTACAATTTGGAAAAGAGGAGTTATCAATGGGAAAAAAAATATTAGTGATTGATGACGATCCCAATATTGTCAATTACCTCGTTACGCTCTTTGAAGATAACGGCTACACTGTCTTTTCGGCGGAAAACGCTACCAAGGGAATCGAAATCGCCAAAAAAGAAGTCCCGGATCTAATTACGCTGGATATCGAAATGCCCGATGAGTGGGGGCCCCGTTTCTATCGTAAAATGACCCTGGAAAAAAACCTGAAAAACATTCCCGTGATCGTCATCAGCGGACTTTCCGGTATTGAGCATGCCATTGGAAAGGCCGTAGCAACCATCAACAAACCGTTTGACCGGGAAAAACTTTTGAAAATTGTCAAAGAGAATATTCTTTAACGCTACCGACTGAATCGAATTAACTAAAATACCGACCACTCGAATATCTATTTTCTTCTCCCATCGTTTCATTAAGTATCTTAGGACACGATGGCGTTTAAACAATTTCCTCTTGGCGAATCATTAATCCGCACACGTAGAAACGAATATGGCCCATAAGGTACTACTTGTCGACCAATCCGAAAGCCACGCCCAGGCGCTCAAGACCTATCTTGAAAGACAACAGGTAAACGTCTTTATTGCCAGCACGAGCGAAGACGTATTGATCGGCTTTGAAAATTTCGCTCCCGACATCATTGTCGCCGATCCATACCTGCCCGACGGTGAAATTATCTACCTTTTAAAACAAAGAAAGAAGTCAAAATCACGGACACAGCTCATCATTATAACTGACCCGAAAAATATTGATTCGGCCATGGAGGCGTTTAATGCTGAAGCGGCCTGCTATTTATCTCGCCCGGTAAAAAGTAACGCATTAAGGTTCGCCCTTATACAAGCCATAGAACGAATCGATCTTGAGCATAAATTAAGCCGATATGAGAGAAAAATTACCGACCTTAATTATGCCCAAGCCCTTTACCAGCAGCTTTTCGATGAAGTTCCCTGCTATATTACAGTCCAGGACAGTAATTTTCGCCTGACTGCGACGAATAAAATGTTTAAAAAAGATTTCGGCGACGAAATTGGTTCCCACTGTTTTCAGATTTACAAGCATCGTGCCTCACACTGTCAGGAATGTCCGGTGGCCGCAACCTTTGAAGACGGGGAACCCCATTCAACAGAGGAGATCGTCACATCGAAAACCGGTGAACAGGTCAATGTCATTACCTGGACCGCTCCTATTCGTAATGGGTTGGGACAAATCACCCAGGTGATGGAAATCTCCACCAATATTACTCAAATACGACAACTGCAGGACCATCTGACATCTCTGGGGCTCATGCTAGGATCCATGTCCCATGGCGTTAAAGGGATGCTGACAGCCCTTGATGGCGGCCTTTACCAATTAGAATCGGGCCTTAACCGACAAAACCCCGACCGGATTCAGCGGGCATTTGAGCAAGTCAAACAAATGTCCGAGCGTATCAAAAAAATGGTGCTTGAGATCCTTTATTACGCCAAATCCAGGGAGCTCAACTATCAGCAGGTGGATGCGGAGAAGATGGCCTGGAATATTGTCAAAACAGTAGAGCCCCTGGCGAAAAAGAATCACATCCCTTTAAACATCGACATTGCACCGTCATTGGGCAATATCGAAGTGGACCCCAACTGGGTGGAAGTCGCGATTATCAATATCCTGGAGAACGCTATCGATGCCTGTATCTCTGACAACGATAAATCGGAACACCAGGTGACGTTTAAAGCATATTTAAATCGTCTTGACCGACTTAGCGTCATCATTGAGGATAATGGGATGGGAATGGACCAGGAGACCAGGGAAAAAATGTTTACCCTCTTTTTTTCATCCAAGGGGTCTCAGGGGACCGGCCTAGGGCTGTTTATCGCCCATCATGTGATTCGGCAACACGGTGGAGCGGTTAAGGTTGAGTCAAAGCTCAAGGAAGGTTCGAAATTTCAGATCTGTTTGCCTTTAGTTCATCCGGCTAAACCTAACCTGACCAACGCCACCAGATCGTCTTAATCGGATGTTTCACAAACAGGAAGGCCTAAAAATTATATTTCGATTCCACCTGATATGTAATGCATGCGTGAAAAAAAAGTCCACCTTCTTAATCATACGGACAATTATTGGTAAATAAAAACCTGTCTATAAGCACATGCGACTAACCACAAAAAGCAGATACGGCACCCGATTAATTCTTGATCTCGCCGTCAATGCACAAAAAACACCCGTTTCATTGAGAGATGTCTCTCGACGCCAAAATATCTCTTTAAAATATCTCGAGCAGTTGGTTGGCAATCTCAAAACGGCCGGTCTGGTAAAGAGCCATCGGGGCCCATACGGCGGTCATATGCTGGCCAAAGCGGCCGACAAAATTAAAGTCGGAGATATCGTCAGAGCCCTGGAGAAAACCACGGCCATTACGGATTGCGCGGAAAGATCGGACAAACTCTGCGGGATCTGCAATCAGGCCGGGGATTGTCTATCCCGCTGGGTATGGATAGAGGCCAGCAAAGCCATGTTCGAACGCCTAGACGAGATCACGATCGGCGGGCTTATCGGACGCAGGCAAGAACAAGTCAAGGACATGAAAAGGTATACCGCATAACCACGGTATTTTAGGCCCCGTCATACGGAAATAATGTTCTCTCCGGCACCGACAGTGCCACCCCATCGACAGATTCTTATTATCACACTGTTTTTGGTTTGGATTTTACCTTTTTTCCCAAAAATAACATAGGGTCAAGCGTACCGCCTTTTTTATCCCAATGCCCTGATCCGCTCCAGTACCGGCGGATGGCTATAATTTAGAAACACGTGCAGCGGGTGCGGTGTCAGGTTTGAAAGGTTGCTTTTACTCAGTTTTTTTAAAGCGCTGATCAAAGTTTTCGATTGCCCGGTGGAGGCCCGTGCATATAAGTCGGCTTGAAACTCGTGGCGCCGGGAAAAAATATTAAATATGACTGACAATAAGGTGCTGATCGGCGAATAGAGGAAACCAAAAAAAATCAAACTTGCGTATACGGATACATGGTTCATTTTAAAGGCGGCGAACAACCCCAAGTTGTTGATAAACAGCGATAGGATAAAAAAAAGTATCCCCATCTGTAAAATCGAAGCAAACTGCATTTTAAAAATATGTCGCCTTTTATAATGGCCCATCTCGTGGGCCAGGACGGCGATAATCTCTTCGGTGGACAGTTTTTCGATGAGTGTATCAAAAAAAACGATCCGCCGGAACCGGCCGAACCCGGTAAAAAAGGCGTTTAATTTGGTCGATCGTTTGGATCCGTCCATGGTGTAGATCCCTTCGATCTTAAACCTTTCCTTCGCGGCATAATCGGAAATAGCGCTTTTTAGTTCACCTTCTTCTATCGGTGTGAACTTGTTAAACCAGGGCATGATGACCACCGGCGCAATCCATTGGATGACCAGCGTTACTAGGACAATGCCCATCCAGCTATAAAACCATGCCCAATCCCCGCCCTTTTCAAAAAACCAGAGGATAAAGGCCAAAATCGGGCCGCCGATCAGTACCGTTAGCACGATACCCTTCACCATATCGAGCATAAAAGTGCCGGCCGTGGTTTTATTAAAGTCGAAACGGCTCTCAATGACGAACGTTCCGTAAACGGTAAAAGGTAAACCCACCAACCCCGAAATGATGAGAAGGATACCCGTAAACAGAAGCCCTGTACCGATGGTTCCCACCCCGACACTTCTTGCCAGGCCGTCAACCCAGTTAAACCCGCCCATTAAGATAAAAAATAGTGTGAGGACCGTCATAATCGATCCTTTGATCAGGCCAAACCGGGTTGTCGTACGTGTATAATCCTGGGATCGCGCATAGCGCCGGTCATCGAATACATCGGCAAACTCCTCGGGAAGACGGGGATCCAATGATTTCAGGTTAAGTCCGGAAACGGTGAGATCAAGGATATAGCTGATAAGGATAATGCCTACAATTAAAATGAGATACAGGTTCATGATTTTATTATAGGTTGGGCATGACAGAGATTCAAGTTTAATTTAATGGTTAGGTGCTGGTTATATCGCCTTCACATCAACTATCTTACACGACCATTAAGTATGGCGGGAAGAAATAATTCCCAGGGGAATGGCTCTTCAGGTGGATCAGTCGAAACCTCTATTTGCCAACCCAGATCTTCCAACAATCCATTTGTAACAACGCCGGGATCGTGAATCGATTCCCCGGCACTAATGGCATATACCATCAGTTGGTTTGCGGTATTATTAAAAGTTGCGTAGTCGAGGTGGGAATAGCTGGAACCACTCCGCCATGTAGCGGGTGCATAAATTTTGACTCTGTTATTGCCGTTTGCAATCATGGTGTTACTACCGTGGAAATAGAGCCCGTTTGATTTGAGTGCATCGCCAAGCTGCGTTGTACCGTTTGTATATGAAGTGATTAATTCATCGCCCGAAGCATCCCGAACAAATACGTCATAAATGCCGGGGTAACCTGTACCGTATCCCCAGCTTCCGACATCTCCGGACATGGTCATTGAACCGGAAAAATTGAGCCCATGGGCGATCTCATGCAGAACCACGGTAAAAAGATCATGCTCGTCACCCGCGGGATTGCCATCCGTGCCATAATACCAATTGAAGTTTCCATTATAGGTAATATGCATATCATAACTTGAACTGCTGAGGTCGGAGCCATAGAGGGCGTTGGCCAGTGCGCCTGAAAACCAGGTGTTGGCGCGGGGGGTCCCTGTAAAATCTCTGTGTAACGGCCCCCCACCCGAGTATCCAAGGGTTGAAGAACTGCCTAAATCCGCCCAACAGGCTTTAATGGTAATGGGTACATCGGATTGAAGGATATTCCCCCAGACAGCGGCTGCCGCTTCAAAAACATCCCTGGCCGCCTGAGGAAAAACGTAACAAGGCTCGTACCACTTGTCACTGCCACCATCGGCAATATAGGCAATGGAAAAGCTTGCCTTAGCCAATGCCGGATCAACGGAAAGGTTCGGAGGGCGTGGAATTCTTCTAAGTATTTCAGGGGGATTGGGGTCATTAATGATCGCTTTTAGCGGTATGCCGTGATCAAGCGTCAACCCGCCGACAGAGAGTTGCGCTTGACGGGGTTGAGGTAGATAAATATCAGTATGGGCGAAAACATTCGGACTGTTGCATAAAACAAATAAAATAGAAAATAATGTTATTAAAATACGAGGCATGAATTAATATATCGGCAAATCAATCAAATTCTTAACTAAAAATAATTTAAAAAATAATGCGGAATCGAAAATATGGATCGATGAATATGCAATTGATGTTGCGATACCGTTTCGGCCTACAGATTTTTCTTTTTCAAAGACAGCGTTAGGATAAATTTGGCTACCGGTTCCTCGCTTTGATCAGGTACCATAGCATCCACATGAACTGGCATTTCAACCCTGTCCTCCGATCCTGCTGCTTTTTTAACAAGTTCGATAATCTCACGTCCCTGATGGCAATGGAAATAGACATCACCCTCGGCGCGGTGTAAAAATTCGGCTTTTAAATCTTTAAAAATCAAGGCGATGGGCTCGGATTGCTTTTGGATCAGATTCATGGCAACCAACCCGGCGGCGCAATCCGCCCCCGCGCACAGGGCTCCGAAATACATAGATCCCAGGTGATTTTTAGTTCGCCGCCGAAAGGCGATCTTAATCACCACCTTATCGGCTGTGAGGGTGATTACCGACGGCCGTGTAAAAAACAGCATGGGGATCTTGCGAAAACCAAAATAGCGAAGGCCAAGGGTCTGGCGAAACCGGGTAAAACCGTTTTTTTTCTGCTGCATATATCCACCCATAGGCTTTATAAGATGTATGAAATGACATCCATATGGTTTATTGTCTAACGATTCGTACAGAAATCCATCCCATAAAGGCTCATTCGTCACCATCAATGATAAATCGCCATTGACAATGCATCTCCTCGGGATGGGGATCGGGGGGCGCAAAGAGGCATTGAACGCGTATTTTCGGATCGATTTCCGCGGCAAAGCTTGCAAATTCCCTTCGGTGCATCTCCTTACAAGCATATTCCGGTAACCCGCGACGAACACGCGCTGCCTGGGTGGGGCAAGACGGCACATGGATCAATACCGCCTCCGGTTCTATTTTGATCTCATAACCGACCAATATACACCAGGGAAAATACCGCAACGCTTTGACAAAGCCTTTTAGTCCGGTTTCATGGATGCCGAAACGCTCGACCAGGTCCCGGGCGGCCATACCGGCAACCTTACCCCACACTTTTTCGTTGATCTGATCCGCTTTAGCCTCATCGAATTCACCGGCAATATTCAAGTACCAAAATGCATCCACCACCCGATAATGCCACAATAAAAAGGCGATGTACTTTCGAAGTTCAGGTGCTTCCATCTGTTCGAATAAAGAGAGGTCCAAAGGTGCTCCTTTTTGGCCGGACAGGGTAACCGACAGCTACTGGGTCAAACGATTAGTCTATATTATTAAATTTAATAACCATATCACTCAGGTTTGTCACCTGCTCAACGATAATATCAGGATGTTCTCGTTTTAAGGTTTTTCGGTCATCAAATCCGGTGAGGACGCCCGCCGTCATCGCCTTGGCGGCCTTTCCGGCCTGAATATCTAACGCCGTATCACCAACGTATACGGTCTGTCGGGGATTCACGGCCAGTCGCCGACAACATTCCAATAAGGTATCCGGTGCCGGCTTGGGTCGAGGGGCATCATCGTTGGTAACAACCGTGGCGATGTTTTTAGCCACACCTTGTGTCTCAAGCAACCGGTATTTTTCCGCCATGTTATCACTGGGCGTTGCGGTGACAATGGCGGTTTTTACCCCCATCCCATTGATATGAGCCAGCAGTTTTGGCACCCCTTTAAAAAAACCGACCTCTCGACGAAAGATTCCGGGGTAAACTTCTCTGGCAAGGGGTATCAGGCGCGCTACCAACGCATCGGCTTCGTCTTTTAAATATTCCGGTATCACCCGATGCCAATTAAATCGGCCGTCTTCAACCGCGGCATGAATCTCCTTCCGGGATACCGGTGGAAGCGCTAGTTTTTTCAAAACCGTTTCCACGACCTTGAAGTATACATTGATGGAATCGATCAATGTTCCGTCAAGGTCGAACATCACTGCCGATACGATAAACCTGTGCCTGTCAGATGGTGTCATACCCATCGCTGGCTTGGCTCAAGATCCTGATTTGGATCAAGACCTTGATTTGGCTCAAGATTAAGTGTCAACATTCCGTTTTCCATCCAAATCTACTCTGTTCGAAAATCACTATTAAAAAAATAGGAAAAAGCAAGGATCGTCATGGCATTGTCGATATCCAGACACCTTATTTTATCCGTGATGGTATCAAGAGGCACAAGGACGAGACCAATATCCTCCCCAGCATCCAGGGAAACTTGGCCCACCGGCGTAACGTCTTCGGCCAGATAGAAAAAACAGCGATTACTTAATACCGCCGGCTGGGGATACGTTTTGCCAAGCCTGACGATCTTTTTGGCCACATAGCCGGTCTCTTCTGAGAGTTCTCTGCCAACGGCCGAAAGTGGGGAGTCATCTTCCGGGTCAACCAGGCCGCCGGGTAGTTCCAGACATATTTTTTCATTACCGTGCCGGTATTGCCTAACCATGACGACCTTTTGATCCATGGTAATGGGTAAAACAACCACCCAATCGGGAAAATGAATCGCCTGCACTTCCATTTCCGCGTGGGTCCGGGGCGACCGCACCTTTTTGGTTTCGATTTGGAACAGTCGATAATCTTCCGTCCGGTGGCGTTCAAGCACCTGCCAATCTTTAACCATATCTACACCTATAATAGAGGCGGATAGATCTGCCAAAGGATTTACCAAAGGATCTACCAAACGATCTATTTGGTTTCGTTATTTTGAAGCGGCTTAATTCCCGGGACCCAGTAAGGCTTTCATGAAGGATCAAGCGTTTTTTGAATTTCAACCCATAGTTTCTGATAAGCCCTTGTGGCCAGCGAACGGGGCATGGCCGCCGTAATCGGCTGGCGATAAAAACCCATTTTTTCCACATCCGCCATATATGGAATATAAATGGGCAGGACACGAAATTCCTTGACGATTTGCCGCATCGTTTCAATATGCATTTTTTTCCGTTTTTCCACCATGGAAAAAAAGATTCGCATCTTGGATTGCTTCTGATCGATCTGTTTTAAAAAACCCGCCAGCTTCCGTAACGCCAGCAAGGACAATGTCGTGGGTATCACGGGAACGAGAATCATATCCGCCGTGTGAAATATGTTTTCAAACAACAGGGTGACATTGGGGGGACAATCAATAAAAATTCGGCCATACTCTTTTTTTAAAGGGTCGAATATTTTACCAAATCGCCGGGTCGGTTTTTTCATTTTATCCAGAACGATATCAATATTGCGAAATGAAAAATCCGCCGGTAGAAGATCAAGGCCCGGATAATCAGTGCCCCTAATATTGCGATCAATATGTTTACCGCCCATCAGGAATTTCTTCGTGTTGAACTTCTTTTTCGGGCGAATTCTAAAGTAGTAGGAAGCCGATCCCTGGGAATCCATATCGCAAAGCAAGGTATTGAGGCCATCCGCCGAGGCCAGGTAGGCCAAGTTGACCGAAGTCGCCGTTTTACCGACCCCTCCCTTGATGTTCGATACCGCGATGATGCTCATTTAAAATCCTCCCGGTTGGCGCATGGCATAGATTAATTAAAAAGCTTCGAAAAAAGATTCCGATTTTTCGATCTGGAGAATTCACCGAATACCGTGGTAAACCGCTTGCGAATACCCCGCTTCTCCTGACTGTGAACAGTTAGCAGGCCACCGATAGCGGCCGTCAGTTTCAGATTTCGTTTGGACCCCGGTTTGACGGCGGCCAGATACGCCTGCAACATATTTTGTTGTACCGATATGTCATTAAAATCGCCCAGGTGACTCTGCAACCGCTTTAGCTGCCGAATCCCTTCGGCCACGCCCCCGGCAGGAAAGAGCGATGTAAAAAATTCCAGGCTGTAGCGAAGTTTTTTGCATTGAATCCGAAGGCGATGTAAATCCGCATCCGGCGAATCCGGCCCGATAACGCAGCCCTTTTTAATGATCCGTTTAAAACGACGATAAATAATTTTACGGGCATACACAGCCACCGGTCTTTGGGAATGCCTGGACGGGTCATTGGTGACATCCCCATCGAGGTATGCTTGCCAGTCACCGATAATACGCTGATAGCGGGAAGACTTTAGTGCCTTCACCATCTTTTCCCATTCCTGCCGACGGCGATCGCTCATATCGGTAAAAAATACGGTCATCCCTTCCCGAAGCTCACCGGGCAGGCGGGCCATATAGCCCTGTACATATAGCAGGTAAACGTCCAGATCCCGGGTGGGACCCGTTATTTTTCCCAAATCAGCCAATTCGTTTTGTATTTTTTTCGTTATTTTCGGCGGTAATGCGCCCTGCATTTGGGAGAGACCGGAACGGGTCCGCCGCATGGCTACGCGAAAATCATGTAAAAACTCTGGGTCGATATCTTTTGCAATCCCCTCTTCATTCTTTCGCATGGTCGTCAATAATTGTCTGAAAATCGCCACGGCCGCCAGTCGCGTGGAAATGGCGGGGTCCAATTCAATCGAAAACTTGGCGGTATAATCTCCGGGAGAGCGACCTTGAATTTCAACGCCATGGGTAAAAAAGAAAAGCGGCGGCACCGGATCGACAATGCCCCAGCGACGAAGGGAACCCATTATTTTTTTGGGGATAGCGGCATATCCACGCACCCCCCTAAGCGTCACCGTGTTAAAAAATTCCCCATTAACCGGGCCTGTCCGGGTAGCTATTTCAATATGGGCGACGGTTTTTTGGTCCGCATTGAGGATTCGAACCCGTTGCGATTGCACATCGAAGGTAACCAGCGGGAGCAAGCGTCGACCCCCTAAAGTCTCCTTCATGATGGACTTCAAAGGATCATTGGAAAACGAATGGGCAAACAACCGGGGCGAAGGATCGGCGTCTTTAAAGATTGCGATCCGCTCGCCGGTGTCGTACTGAATCAGGTGCCAGGTATGCTTGGTTCGATCGAACAAATATTTTTTTCGGTATAACCGCCAGTCAAAGGTGTCGTAATAGGTCACGGTTTTTTTTGGTTGCAGACCGATTTGCACTTGGACCTTTTTGGCGAGTTTTTTAATCAGCGCATCCGGTGATATCGTTTCCGGTAGGAACCAGGTGTCACTATCTTGGTTTATCATTCGATCCGCTCCGCTATTAGGGCTAAAACACGAATTGGAGGCACACACACGGCAAATATATCGTCAATTATCCGCCCAAAGTCAAGGTCGGACCGGCCGCGCTTTGGGGCTCGTATCTATTTTTCCGATCCCGCACGAGGGGCATGGGCACCCACAAGGGGTGCCCCTACGGACGGAAAGAAATAGAGATATAAAATGATTGTTTCTCTGAATGATGGGTGTGGGCAAGGCGATGCCCAGTTTCATCGGCCAAAACGCATTCGTCAAGAATGATTGGAAAAATACTCGACTTATTTCAATGGATGTCTTAGAATTAATAGTATCCGGGGCGATTCGGACCTTGCCTATGTTGATCACTTTGGGTACCTAAACAGTTGTATAAAAGAGATGGATACGGCCCAAACCATTTTAAGCATATGTTTGGTTTTTGCAGGACTATCATTTATAAAGGCGTGATAACCAATCGATAGGAGGTGATGGTTTTGAAAACGAGACAGGCGGTATTTGCCGGCAGCTGGTATCCGGACTCCCCGCAGGCCTGCGAGTCTGAAATTCGAAAATATTTAAAAAAAAGTACCCATGAAACCACGGCGACACCGGGATATTCAGGGGGTATCGTACCCCATGCCGGCTGGTTTTTTTCGGGCGAGATCGCCTGTGACGTCATTCACCGGCTGGCCAATACCGACCCGCCGGATGTGGTCGTTGTGTTCGGTATGCATCTTCACCCCCAATCGCCTAACTACATGATGGCCGAAGGGGCTTGGGAAACACCCTTTGGCTTGATGCCGGTTCACACGGCCTTGGCCCAGGCGTTGTGCGATCAATTTACTTTTAGAATCGAAACGCCGAGCAATTTTACCAAGGATAACACCATCGAATTGCAGCTCCCATTTATCAAATATTTTTTTCCGAAAGCCGACATATTGGCCATCGGGTTACCGCCGGTGGCATCATCTTTGGACATTGCCCGGGCCACCGTTGATGCGGCGACTCAGTTGGGCCTGAAGATGAAAGTGATCGGTTCCACCGATTTGACCCACTATGGTTATAATTACGGGTTTATGCCCAAAGGCTCAGGGCCATCCGCCCTTAAATGGGCCCGTGATGAAAACGACCGGCGCGTGATCGAGGCCATGCTCGCCATGGATCCGATCAAGATCATTGATGAAGCCCAGACCCATCACAATGCATGTTGCGCGGGGGCTGCTGCAGGAGCTGTAGCAGCGGCTAAGACACTGGGCGCCACAACAGCAGAAACCACCGCATACGCTTCCAGTCATGACAAAAATCCTGACGACAGTTTTGTGGGATATGCCGGTATCGTTTTTGCCTGAAATCAGAGCCATTTTCAAAACGTTTCAGTTTGTTCAAGATCAAGGAAGGCGATCCGCCTCAGGCGGATTAACCACAGGAATACATTGAGTATTTCGAGGAATAAAATTTGAGCCTGACACAGAGGTTGGGCAAACTGGGGCGTTTTGAAATTGGCTCATCAGTTAAAATTTAATCAGGTCTCAACATTGTAATCAGGTCCGGGATTATGGTTCGCAATAAGCCCAAACAGCGATAACATCGACAACCTAGGATACGATAATTTTATGAAGCAGACACCCGCTCAATCTAAAGAAAATACGCACCTCCCGCCCAACTTTATTCGGGACATCATCAAAAACGATCTTGCCGACGATGCCCATAACGGTCGTGTCATGACCCGATTTCCGCCGGAACCCAACGGATATTTGCACATCGGCCATGCTAAATCCATCTGCCTCAATTTCGGTCTGGCAAATGAATTCAACGGCGTCTGTAACCTGCGGTTCGACGATACGAATCCCGCCAAAGAAGAGATCGAATATGTCGAGTCGATCAAGGCCGATGTGGCCTGGCTCGGATTTGATTGGGAGGATCGGTTGTATTTTGCCTCCAATTATTTTCAAAAATTGTATGATTTTGCCGAACAATTGATTCAAGCCGGCAAAGCTTATGTGGATGATCTGTCATCCGATGAAACCCGCCGCTATCGAGGTACCCTGACCGAACCGGGTACCAACAGTCCTTATCGGGACCGAAGTGTGGACGAAAACCTGGACCTGTTTCGCCGCATGCGCGCTGGTGAGTTTGAGGAGGGTGCCTGTGTCCTGCGAGCCAAAATAAATATGGCTGCACCGAATATGATTATGCGCGATCCCACGCTCTACCGAATTCGCAACGTCAGCCACCATCGCACCGGGGATCAATGGTGTATTTATCCCATGTATGACTTTGCCCATTGTCTGTCAGACGCCATCGAAGGGGTCACCCACTCCGTCTGTACCCTGGAATTTGAGAATAACCGCGAATTGTACGACTGGGTGCTGGATAATCTGAAAGTTCCGGCGCGCCCCCGCCAATATGAATTTGCACGAATGAATCTAAGCTATACCGTTCTTAGCAAGCGCAAACTGATTCAACTGGTCAAAGAGGGTCATGTCGACAGTTGGGACGATCCCCGTATGCCGACTTTGTCGGGGTTTAAACGGCGAGGGTATACACCTGCGGCCATTCGCTATTTTTGTCAACGTATTGGTGTGGCCAGGCGGGATAGCCGGGTGGATGTGAGCTTGCTGGAAAGCAGTATTCGCGAGGAGTTAAATCGCACAGCGCCTCGGCGCATGGGGGTATTGCGGCCCTTGAAAGTCGTCATCGTTAACTACCCCGAAGGCAAGGAAGAGTGGCTTGAGGCCATTAACAACCCGGAAGATGAACACGCAGGGACCCGGCAGGTACCGTTTTCCAACACTCTTTTTATCGAGCGGGATGATTTTTTAGAAGATCCACCCAAGAAATTTTTCCGACTGGCGCCGGGACGGGAAGTGCGGTTACGGTATGCGTATTATGTTACCTGCACGGATGTCATTAAAGATAAAGAGACGGGCGAGGTCATCGAACTGCACTGCACCTATGATCCCGAGACCAAAGGCGGTGGGGCTCCGGATGGGCGTAAAGTCAAGGCGACGCTCCACTGGGTATCGGCGCCGCACGCCATTGATGCCGAGGTGCGCCTGTACGACCGCTTGTTTTCAGTGCCCGACCCGGTGGGCGATTCCGAAAAGGAGTATACCGAGCACTTAAATCCCCGATCGTTGGAAGTCCTATCCCGGTGCAAGCTGGAACCGGCCCTGGCCGATATGCCGCCCGATATGGGCTTTCAGTTTGAGCGACTGGGGTACTTTATTATGGATCTGGAAGATTCAAAGCCCGGCAAACCCGTCATCAATCGTACCGTGACCCTGAGGGATGCCTGGGCCAAAATTGAAAAACAGATGAAGGCGGCGCCTCCGCGTCGTAAAAAACAGAAACGACCCAACAAGTAGCATCGGAAAAAGCAGCCTATGCAGATTATTTTTTCAGGTGTCGGCGAAGCCTTTGATGAAAGGCTCTCCAATACGTCGCTTATCGTTTTGCCCGATGGTTCTCCCCAAAAACAGATCCTGCTAGACTGCGGCTTTACGGCCGCCCATGCGTTCTGGCAAACCTCACCGGACCCAATGAATTTAGACGCCCTCTGGCTTTCCCATTTCCATGGCGATCATTTTTTCGGGGTGCCCCTGCTTCTGCTACGTTTCTGGGAAGAACAAAGATCCAGGCCGCTAACGATTGTGGGCCAGAGTGGTGTCGAAAATAAGGTCAGGGCAGCAATGGAGCTGGCCTATCCGGGATTTAGTGCCAAGCTCAGCTTCGAGATTAACTATATCGAAGCCCACCCCGGACAAGACCTGAACCTACTGGGTCTTGGCTGGTCCTTTGCGCCCACCATGCATTCAAAACCCTGCCTGGGCCTGCGTCTCGATTCAAAATCCGTAGCCATGTACTACAGTGGAGATGGCCGGCCTTCCGAAAAAACCGGTCTTTTGGCCCGGGGGTGCCAACTGATTGTTCATGAGGCTTACGGTCTCGAACCGATGCTCGATGCACACGGGACGGTGGACGGATGTATCGCTTTTGCCAATAAAGCCAAGGCCAGGCATCTGGCCCTGGTCCATATGAACCGCCGGGTTCGAAAAGAGCATGCTGACGAAGTTCGCCGTCAACTTGGAAAGCTGGAAGATATCCACGCCTTTTTGCCCGAACCCGGTGAAACGCTGACGATCGGAGAATCGCGTGAGTGATACTTCCAAGGATTGGATTATTTTCGATGAGGGTCAGTATCTGTCCGAACGGGCCTTTCTGGTCACCCCCAACGACACCCATGCCGTAGCGCTGGGCGACACCTTCATCGAGATCTATACCGGCAGGGGTGGGGGCCGCCAGTTAAAGGGCTTTGCCACCATCGCCAACCATCTTCTGGTCGACCTGCTGGATGAAGGCGATGACATCGACCTCATTCTCGACCTGGCCAAAAATCATAAATACCGCCTGCCTAACCCGCAGATTAGATCGGGTAAAGTATTCGCTCCGGATGTCCACGCCACCCTTCAGTTTTTCCCGACCCTGCCGTGGCAACAAGTCCCCGATAAGGGGTTTGAGGACTTCCTGTCACGGTTGCAGTTTTTGTAACGGCGACGCGCCTCCGACACCACCCGATTTCCCAAGGTGTCTATGACCCGTCCATCCGGGCCCGCATCATCTAACTTTTAGCCGAAATATTCCAGCGCCGAGACCCTCGGAGGTCACCAGCAAATCATGGCCTCCGGGAGCGAAGCAAATTGCCTCCCGCTGGCGAAAATCATGCCGATCCTGGGGAAGGGGTAAAGGAATCAATACGGGATGACCGCTAAAGGCGATGGCCCAGGATACGTGAGGTCGACGTTTAAACAGGTAGGCGTCCTTGTGGGTCAGCACGACCGCAAGGCGGCCGTCAGGAGAAAAATCCATGGCCGTCGGCTGGGCTCGGTATTTGCCATACTTTTGAGCCATGTCTTCTTCCAAAGGCGGCGGAATACGCCCCATTTCCGCAACTTTTTTCGCAACGACCCTGTTGTCTGAAGAACGCATTATCAGGGGAACCTCAAAAAGTAGTGGCGGAAGGTCACGCTTGGTCAGCACTAAGACCTTTTTAGCCGCAACATCCACGGCCACACTTTCGGCGTCGTGATTCCGGTCCGGGTATGAGTAAACAATGCGCCAGGCCACTTGAACAATCGATGAATCAGGAAAACGTTCGCCGTCAAGAACGGGTTCTTCAATAATATAAAGCGTGTGCAAATCATACTGGGCCCGATTATCGCCAAAATCGGCAATAAGGATCATGGGGCGCCCTTGCCACATAAAGGTATCCAGCCCTTCCCAGTCTCGATTTTGGGCACCTACCACCCGCAAACGCCCCCGGCTGCGGCCATCCTTTCCCATAGCGTAAATATAGGGCCCCTGGCCACTATCATTAACCGCCCAAAGAAGATCGTCGGTGGACAAAGAGATATCCATTCCGGAACATTCGATTAGCCGGTCATCCTCCAGGCGGCCCGTTAATTGAGCCTCATCGAATGTGGATCTACCCATCTTCGACGTTGCTTTCATTGTATCAGCCAGGCTGCATTCCAAGCCGATAAGCAGGCCAAAGCATCCCGAAAAGCATATCAAAAGGAAAATCTGTTTACCGAAGATCTTCATTTTATTAGCCATGCCACTTAGCACCGATTACTTTTCAAAAAAAATAGGTGAGCCAAACGTAGGAATGATCAAGAGGGGTAATCCGTCCTTCGACTAATGGTGACGAAAATCCGCCGAATTCAGTACTACGCTTACCCCAGTACCCGTTGGCGCCGACAGTTATCTGGAAATTTGAAATTATATCCCAGGTGATGCGAGGTTGAATAACACCCGAGGGATCATTGAGATTTGTGATGGCAGTCATATGGAAATTGACCAGTGGGTGCAATTCAACTTGAATACTCGTTCCCAGGTAGGCGGTACCCAGGGTATATATTTCTCCGCGGTCTAATCGTTCAGTGAGATCAGGGTTGTTCAGGGCATCAAGGGGGTCGTGATCCCCGAGGGAGTTGAAGTAGAACTCAACGAGGCCGTACCAGTTTTTGTTCCACCAGCCCCAAGCGTAATCCAAATTTACGATGAATGACCAAAATCCAGCATCGGATCGGTCGGATCGGCCGGATCGGCCGGATGGGTCGGATCGGTCAGGTCGGTCAGGTCGGTTTTGTCTCAGGAAAGTATAGGTTGTATCCATGCGCCAGGCCGCGTCCAGAAGATATCCGGAGATCCCACCGCCTAGAATATAGTCCTCATAATGGCGGGCACCCATAATATCGTACTCAAGACCGTGCGACGTGCCATGATACTTCCCGGCGATGGAGGCACTGTCTGCATTCACATCTGCATCAACCAGGTCCCTGCGCACAACGCCCACTAGTTGTAACTCGTCACCCGAGGCCGTCAACCAAGTGGTCGTCACCATATCGTCGCCGGTTTTGTAGTCCCGGTCAACATCGGTTGGCGAAAATGGATTGAATACATCCATGGGATTGAAGACCATACCATTTCCCCAGGTGAGTGCCTGTCTCCCGACCCGCAAGGTTCCCCATGACGGTGTCAGGGTCAACGCCAATCGGTCTAACCGGTGATACGCGTATGAACGATCATCCTCATGAATTGTCCGGGTCAAATCCATCAGCCGCCGGTCGTCATCGACATGATCACCCAGCAATGAAACCAGTGGATTTGTTTCACTACTCACATTTGTGAGGTTGTTTCGAATTTCTTGCAGATCGCCCTTTATGTAAACCGATTCATAGTGCACGTCTAACTGTGCGCCGGCCCCGGAAACTACCGCCATGGTTAATCGGCCGTCCACGCTGCCTTCATTGTAAGGGCCCTTATCGATATCAGCATAAATACTATCGGAATCCGGATAGAATTGCTTACCAACGGCTTTGATGCGCCCCCCCCAATCAATGGATAGTGAATGGGTCTCGGTTTCCCCGGCTGAGGCATCACTGACCGGAAACGAGAGTCGCATTAGGAGAACGACAAAAATAGTAATTTCAGAATAACGCATTTTTAATATTCAACAATCCTTCCATCCTGAATCATGACCAGCCGCTCGGCGCAATCCATGACCATCTTGTCATGGGTAGAGAAGATAAATGTCACCTTCTTATTTTCATTCATCTTTTTCATTATCATTAGAAGGCTTTCCCCGGTTTTGGAATCCAGGTTGGCGGTGGGTTCATCGGCAAGCACAATGGAAGGATCGGAGACAATGGCACGCGCCACAGCAACCCGTTGCTGCTGCCCCCCGGATAGTTCCGAAGGTCTCCGGTCGTATTTATCGGCAAGGCCAACCTCGTCTAAAATCGCCCTTGATCGTTCCCGGCGTTCAACGGCACTTACCCCCTGCAGAAGCATGACATACTCCACATTTTCCTGGGCGGAAAGGACCGGAATCAGATTGTACGCCTGAAATACAAACCCAATTTCATGCAGTCTCAATTCGGCCAACCCGGATGCACTGAGTTTTGAAAAATCCTTTCCGTTCACCACCACTGTTCCGGCATTGGCTGTGTCCAGGCCTCCGATAAGATTCAACAAAGTGGTTTTGCCTGAGCCGGAAGGGCCGGCCAGCGCGACAAATCCCCCTTTTTCGATATCAAGGTCGACCTGTTTCAGCGCGGTCACCTCAACTTTACCCTGCATGTACTTCTTTTCAATACCTCTGCACTCAACAATGGGACTCTTCATATTCATTCTCCGACAATCCGATTTGGTTCTTTTACTCTGACAGCATCCATTTGAACGGGTAGGTTTTTGATCATAGCTCCCCAAAATTGTCTCCCAGTTACTACCTCGAGTATCAACACCCAAGCATCAGCAACCAGGTATCAACATTAGGTATGCGCCATCGCTTGAATCGGCGTAAACCGCGCCGCCTTGGTCGCCGGGTAGAGGCTGACGATGGCGCCCAGTAGAAATACCACCAAGTTGGATATAACGACATCAGCGCTCAGCAGCACGGGATATATTATTCTCGACATGCCGGCATATTCGACACCGGCCGCCAGGCTCGACAGATCAATTCCCGTATTTTTCAAAAGGAGTATACTGAGTATGCCCAAAAAATTTCCGATGACCATACCGATCAACAAAATGATACTGGATTCTATCAATACCTGGCGAATGATACGAATGGGGCGCATACCCAGCGCCTTGAGCAATCCGAATTCCCGCATGCGTTCAAAAACCGCCATCAGGGTCGTGTTGGTCAGGCCGAACCCCATGGCGATAAACACCACCACATACCAGATAAAAATAATCGCGCTGGACATCTCCAGATAAGCATTTAAAACCGGAAGAAGCTCCCGCCAGTTGTTTACTTCAAACGCGCCTGTATCGCCCAGTTCATTTTGTAATGATGCCGCCACCGAACGACTTTTTTTATGCGCGGGCAGCACTACCGATACCTCCGACACCCGGTTCCCAAACCGAAGCATCTTTTGGGCGGCTCTTCTGGTGACAAAGACAAATTGTTTTTCCGTTGCTTTCATCTCCGCCTGGAACACGCCAACAATGCGAAAGGCTTTTGAGGCCACTTCCCCTGTAGTGTCCTGGGCCATGAGAATAATTTTCCGTCCCAATTTGGTCTCAAAGGTCTCCAGGAGTTCTTTGCCAACCAGGATACCATTGGTATCCGTCTTTGCCAGATAAGTGCCCTCCGTCACCGCATCGCCAATGAACGATACTTTGGCTTCGTCCGGCGGGTCTATCCCCACCAGCGTTACCCCGGTGGAATGCCGGGCATTGCTCGCGACGGCATCCAAGCGGATACGAAAAGCACTGTGAGCCTCAGGCGGCAATACCCGGGAAAGGACGGTCCGCACCCGATCAGGATTATCCATACTGTTTTCGATAACCGGGTCGTCGCGAAACCCTTTTTTATGGATCTGGATATCTCCGGTTAATGTGGAGATCCCATTTTCGATCATCCCCGCCTCAATCCCTCGCATCAGGCCGCCGAGAAATACCATACTCCAGATACCGATGATTACGGCAATGAGAATGACCGCCGTTCTTCGGGGGTTTCGCCAGATGTTGCGCCAGGCTATTTTGATGTCCATCTTTTTCCTCTATGCGCTTTTCTAAACGCCCGCTATCTTGTCATGATTTAACTCGCTATACACTCGTCATACATGGCTCATCGCTTCTATTGGTTTCATCTTACGAATTTTGAGAGCCGGATACAGGGCCGATAGAAAGGTGATGACGAATACAGCAAAAGGCCCGGCAAGCATGGTAAACCACGATAGCCGCGGATAAATTTTCCCTGAAATGCCGTACTGACTGAGTAGTTCGGACGAGCCGGAGACATCCACACCCGTAGACTGGAAATAGAGCGTGATCAGTATACCGGTAATCATCCCGGAGATTATACCGAGAAATGTGAGCATGGCCGATTCAGCGATCAGCACCTTGGTCAACCGGCCCGGCTTCGTGCCGATGGCCATGAGTACGCCGAATTCATGGGTCCGTTCGAATATGGCCATCAGGAAGGTATTGAGGATGCTGAATGCCACCACAATAACCAGGATAAAATACATGATGACACCCATGACCAGATCCATGGAGATCGCCTGCCTCAACCCCGGCACCAGGGCCTCCCAGTCCAGAACGGCCAGGTCGGCTTCCGGGTATTGTTTCGCGATGCCCTCAACCACGGCTTTTTTAATCCGAGGCACGTTTTTCAGGGTGTTCCCGATAACAACCACTTCATGAACCGCCTCGCCCATGGCATATATTTCCTGGAATTGTTTCAAGGGAATTTGAACGGTATTTCGATCGAAATCATCCAGGCCGGATTTGTATTTACCGATTACCGTTGCCACGGTGGCCGCTACCGACCCGTCACGTCCCTGCCCCATGATGGTGAGTTCATCCCCCACGGAAAGGCCAAGATTTTTTGCCAATAAATGGCCTACCATGGCCGGTACTAGCTCAGATGCCGTCGGTACTAGTTCTGATACCATCAGCGTTTCCGGAAAATACGCTCCCTCGATAGTGGTACGTTTCAAAGTGGATACCCGTAACTCCCTGGTAGGATCTATTCCCAGCACCAGCGCACCGTAAGTCCGGTTTTTCGAAGATACCAATGAAAATGCATTGGCACGCAAGGTGAAGGCGTCCACCTCTTCAATAGTTTCGATAATGGATGCCACTTTCTCGGGTTTTGGCACAACCATCCGCATGCGCTTTTTCTCATGATACCCGGATGCCTGGATCTGCAGGTGGCCGGTGTGTATCTTCACCGATGCGTTGATCATTGTCGCATAGCTCCCAAACTGGAATGACAACATGAAGATCAACAGGACGCAGGCAAAACAGATCGCCAAGGAAGTCAGGATCGTCCGGCGCGGATTTCGCCAGATATTGCGCCAGGCCATTTTGAGTTCGATGGAGAACATCGATTATCTCCTCGGGTTTTTCAGGTTGGAAACGGTGAACACGTTGCTCGGCAGCGATGCCAGGAACCTTATCTTGTTATATATCAGCTCAGTATAACTATCGCCGCTATCAGCCTTTTCCATCCGCCATTTTACCGGAAACAGCCGGTCATCCATCATTTTGATATCATAACACTTCATGGATTTCACCAGCGCCAGGTCCTCATCATAGAACGCCTGCGCCAGAAGAATATGGTCTTCGCGCACCGCTAATTTTTGCATACCCCAGATAACCGGTGCGTCGGGCTTGGGCATGGATTTTATCCAGTACACGCGCTTACCGTTTATCTCTTCGGTTCTCTCAATGGTGTGGGTGTAGTCGTTTAAAATGCTATCCGTTTTTGCCAGATCATCATTGGAAAAATCCGACCCCATCCAGGATTGGGACATCATGGACGGCGGGAGTTTTATCACCCGGTTCACCTTAGGGTTGAACATCCACATCTCTTTTCCCTTTTTTAATGTGCCGTTGCCTTTATCTTTGGCCGGGGATTCAATCCGGATCAGGCTGTCGGCGTCTCCCTGTGTCCACGCCGCCATCGTCATTTCCCGGTTCCAGTCCGGACGGTGAATGACCATTTGGACGACGGATTCCGAAGCTTTTCCCCGGTAATATTCAAACCCGGCCTTAACCAACTGATCCGCACTGGGGCTCTCGGCCATGGCCGTACCGGTAAATATGATGAAAATTGCAGCGATACCCCATCCACATATTTTATATTTCATGGTTTTCCCCCGACGTAGTTGTTGAAAGCGTAAAAATCGGTTTATTGAAGACACTCAATTTATTTCCACTTTTTTTGAAAGACCGCTTAAAACGATTTTCAAAAATTCGCGAGAATAGGCCAGTGGATCTTCGATGGATTCGAACCATCTCTGCAACAGCAGTGCATCCCAGGTCCCCACGAGGGATGCCGCCACCGCATCCGGATCTACATCGGGCCTGAACTCGCCACCAGCTATTCCATCTCGAATCAACCCGCCCACCACATATCGGAACTGCTCATAGGTGACTTTGAAGGCGTCTTTAAACCGGTTACGGATGGTGGAAGAGGCAGAAGCCGCCCAGAACTCCATGACCAGGGCAAAATTATCCATCTCATTCATCCATGCTTTCATGACCGAATCATTCATGACGACCAGACGCTCCGCTGCCGTTCCCCGTAACGCGGCGATATCGATTTTCACGGCTTCATTGCTCTGATTAGAAAGCCATTCGAAGACGGCAAAAAACAGATCTTCCTTACTTTTAAAATACTCGTAGACCGTTCCCTTACCGATTCCCGCCTCTCCCGCAACTTCGGATATCAGCGTACCGGCAAAGCCCTTGCGGGCAAACACGCGGGATGCCGCTTTAATAATCCGTGTCTTTTTTTCCTCAAATGTCATCGCTTTTGACATAGCCTTATCCTTAATATTTGACTGAACAGTCGGTAGATTAATATATAAATTTCATATAATTGTGCAATACATAACGGTTGATATTTGAAAAAAACCGACCGGTCAGTCAATATATAATTCATCATAATTTCCATGTCAACCCTCCCCCATTTTTTGCGAAGCTAAATGCCAACATTTTGAGATGGTAAGACCTTAAAAAAACAGAGATGCCCCGCAGGAAATGCCCTTGGGGTGCATACCCATTGGATACGTCGAGTATTTTCGAAAGCCTTAGCGCTCAAGAGATTGGTGCAGAGTACGTCATTTTTTAATTGGATTTCCAAATTAACAATTGATTGAAATGATGGATGGAGGCACTTAGCTCAAAAAAGAATATGGCTCAGAAAAGAGTGTATTGGTAATTACCCAATCTAAAAAACTAAATGTTTAAATTCTTACTAAAATTATTACGATTACACGTGTTCAGTTGATCTTTGATTTCCAAATTAGTGAAAGGTTCTGCGTGCGTTTGCTCCACTCGAACCGGGTATTCGATCTTTCTCGATTTTTTATAGCCTTAGCTTCATAAAGACGGTTGTCAGCTTTCGTTAGAAATTCTTCCGGGCCTAAACCATGTGTGAACTTTGCACTTCCAATACTTACACTCAAATTGCATTCCTCATTGATAGATGTTTCTATTCGTTTTCGGATAGCTCGAATAATATCAGGGTCTGCGTCGATCAAAATGATGGCGAATTCATCCCCTCCATATCGATAGCCAGAATCCACACCTTGACGGATCTTGGTGTTTATTATGCTGCCAACCTTTTCCAGTAACTTGTCTCCTTCTAAGTGGCCGTGAGTATCATTATATTTTTTAAAATCATCCAAATCGAGAAAGATTAAACCGAGCGGTTCCGTCTGTCGTTCTGCGCGTTCAACTTCAGCCCAGAGCCGATCATGGAAATGTCTTTGGTTGTAAAGTCCTGTCAATGAATCCGTGGTTGACAATCGTTTAAGTTCTTGTTGAGTGTTTCGTTCAATTATGATCCTTCTGATTCTAGCTTCAAGCTCTGGCAATTGAAAAGGCTTGGTGATAAAATCGCAGGCACCATACTCAATGACATCGACATAGCTGTAATCCTCGGGATAGCCCGTCATAGCGATTGTCAACACATGCGGACATTCATCCCTCGCCCGCCTGATCAACTCCAAACCTTTCATCTGAGGCATTTTAATATCAGTTAACAAAAAGGTATATCGCTTTTCTTTTAGGGCCTTTAATGCATCGTTACCATTACTTGCTGATTCGGCCTGAAAACCGAGATGCCTAAGCATCTGTACAATGGGATCACTTATGATTTCCTCATCATCGACCACGAGCACAAACTCTTTATCGTATTCAATGTGACATGAAACCAAGAGGCATATACCCTTTATGTATGGACCAAGTTGCGATTTGATCGAAAAGGGACGACTGGAAGAAAATATGCCCTTATTAGAATGCAATCAAAAAATGAGGAACCAGATCTTTTGAGCACCAGCCGCACAGACGTATGATTTATAAGTGCCAGTGTATAGGCTAAATGACTGATTTTTGCAATCAATATACAACCAGTCGCACATTTAGCCATGATAGCATAAGAACCCAATTGGTATTTATATTTACGGGTATGTGATTTTCATTCTCTTATCAATGGTCTTGGGAGGGTTATGATATGAAGTCAAAATGTACTATTCTGTAGTCCTTGGCTCATGTTGTATAGACGGCAGAATTCAATTAATAGCTTCTTGAGCATCAGTCCGGGGGTCCATCGTACTTGCGACGGATGATGTCTTTTGCATGGGCATAAAATCAACCTGATCTGCCGGCTCAATAATTGTGATTCTTTCTTTATGTTTGAAATAAATGGTAATTACAGCAAATATACCGCTGACCAGTGACCAGTACACATATAATCCATAAGGGGTGTTCATCAATGTCATTATGATTGATGATAGTATAGGTCCGAAAACAGCACCAATGCTGTAACAGAGTAATAGAGCGGAGCTAACTCCCACCGCATCCTTACCTTCGAAAACATCATTTGCCCGTGCAACGGCTACCGGGTAAACCGCAAATATAAGTCCACCGAAAAAGGCCATTTCAATAAGAAGCCGATGGTAGGAAGTTTCTTTGTTGGTCATGATGACCACACTGAATAATGCGACCAGACAAGGGACGATAATCAATATAATTGTCCGGTCAAATCGATCGGAGACGATTCCGATTATCCATTGCACGGCGAAACCGCCGATAACGGTTGTTGTCATTAGCCATGACAATTGGAGGACAGATAGTCCGATTTTTGTTCCGAAAACCGGCGCCATCGAAAAAAAAGCGCTGTTTACCAGACCGGCTGCAAAGCATCCTAGCATGCCGATGAGGTACTATCTCGAAAAGCGCCTTAAAAGTGTATCTGGTCGGCTGTGGCAAATCAGGATGAATGGATTGTGTAGTGGATACCGGGATCAGGCTCAAAGAAAAAAGAAGGGCCGCAACCAAGAACAAATCCTGCCCACCGACATCCCCAAAGTTGAGAATCTGCTGCCCAATACCGATTCCCATATACGTTAAGGTCATATAGATGGAAAAAACTCGTCCCCGGGTTTGGTTTTCAGTGCACTCGTTCAACCAGCTCTCAATGACCATAAATAAGCCGAAATTGGCAATTCCGCTAAAAAACCTGAGAATTGCCCAGATAATGGGTGATATATAGAGTCCATGTAAAATAATGATTATTGTGGTAGCTGCAGCAAATACGGCAAAGGATCGAATGTGCCCAACCCGAAAAATTAAGTGGTGGCATAAAAAATATCCCAACACTAGACCCAGAAAATAACATGCCAGGGTGAATCCGATTATCGGGGTTGAAAATCCCATCTGAGTCATGCGCAGGCTAAGTAGTGTGTTCAACACGCCACCGCCCATCAAAAAAAACAGGGCAGATGTAAAAAGGGCCCCGAAGGAAAGAAGCGTTGATACCATATCTCTTAATCTTTCAAAAATTTGTTAATTATCTTAATTGGCAAGATATCACGGGGTCACTGACAACCCATTTTTCATTAGGTCACTATCGGCAGCATCTCCGAAAATGATTGCCAGTTGGTTTTTCCAGCTGGTTAGTTTTTGGCCCATGTCATCAATGTAGTCTTTCGAAGAACAACCCCAGTGCTCCCAGCACGGGTTTTCCGGCACAATCTGTGGGAATTCATGCAACTCATCAGAGGTCGATGTTACCGGAAATACCCGGGCCAGCGTTTGAAAAAGTTGGTTACTGATTTGAGCTAAAATGCGTGAATTATCATGCATGTTTTCTTCAGGTATGCCTTTATGAAAGAGTAGTCAAGCTAGACGCATGGCTTGGGTGCGTGGGATCGTCAGGGCTTTTTGTTGTATCATTTATATGTCGCCCGATGCTCTCTTCGGATCTTATCCAAAAAATTGACAACGACCGATGAATACTGTATCATATTTATAAATATTAATCCTTCCTGCTGTACGACCGTTCATATAGAATATTTCAGTGAGTTGCCGACCCTGTCGACGTTGAAATACTTTTGATAACCATCCTTAAACTGCTAGCCCTGTTAACCTGGAAAGATGATCCGCCTATGGGGGTTTACCGATCGGATATCTCATATTAGGAACACATGTTAGACCCAATGCCCAAATTGAGCGAAGTGAGTCGTTTTTAAGGGTTTAAAGCTGAAAGAAAGGAGGGATGACGTATGAGAGTACAGTTCAAGAAAATCGCATGTATGACGGATATGTCTGATTTCTCCAATTTAACACTGGTATATGGATCGAAATTAGCCCGGGAGTTCGATGCCAAATTATATGCCGGCCACGTCATTGGCCTGCCAGCTGTGGCCACCTATTACGGATATACCGGTGAGGAGAGATCCGGAAAAGCATCCAGACAAATTATTGACCAGGTTACGGAGACATTTGATAAATTGATGAGTGGGTCCTTAGTGGATTGGGAGCCCTTGATTACCATTGGCCATATCTCTGATGAAATCGTGCGGCTGAGCCGGGAGAAGGATGTGGACCTCGTAATTACCGCTACCCACGGCCGGTCCGGCCTCAAGCGGTTTTTGCTTGGATCGGTTACCGAACGATTAATGCGCACATTGCCTTGTCCCTTGTTTATTGTCGGGGGATCTGAGGAAAAATTCCAACGACTGGCCCAGGAGGATTTGAAATTTTCACGGGTTCTGGTCGGGTGCGATTTTTCACCGGACTCACAAGCCGCTTTTCAGTATGGGCTGAGTATTGCCCAGGAATTTGAGGCCGAATTGCACTTGGTACATGTCATCGAGCCACCGGTTTACGTTGATCTTGATATGCCGGGTTCTGCCATCAGCTCAGTGAATATGGAGACATTGAGGGATAAGTTGAATACAAAACTGTCACTATTAGTGCCCAAGGAAGCACGTCACTGGTGCCAGCCCCGAATATCGCTGCTTGAGGGATTTGCCTACAAAGTATTGACTCGTTATGCTGGGCATCACAACATCGATCTGGTCGTTTTGGGTGCTCGGGGTTATAGCCTTGTGGAAAAGCTGTTCATCGGTTCGACGACGGACCGGGTCGTCCGACGCACCCCCTGTCCGGTTTTGTCGGTTCGCCAGATGGCTGAAACGGCGTAGCTGCAATTGGAGCGTGGTGGCGTCCGCTGCTCGAAGGTTTCAAAACGATCCTCAACACACTGATAATAGGGCGCGATGCCTGCATCGGCACGGCCGCCTTTATTGTTGAAATTGGGGCTCGATGCAACTAATTCCACTCAATCTGCCTAACAACCTGAATGCCCTCATCCAACATTTGAACAACAGCGGATTCGACAGCCGAAAGATCGTTAAAAATGGGTGAGGGAATATAGTTTTTAGTTCGAGCGCCGGATAAGCTTAAATCAACAACGACTTGAAGGTTTCTGGCCTTAAATTTTCTTGATATTTCAATCGAAGAGACCCGCACACAACTGGTGAGCGTGCAGCCGCCCATTATCAGCGTTTTTTTCCCGTGATCTATGCAGCGGTTGACCCATTGCCTGAATCCATTGGTGTGTGGAACAAGGACACTATTGCCAGGCTTGATAAAATAGAGCTGGTCCCGATCAATAATGTCAGCTAATCGCCCGGCCCATCCGTAGCTGTCTGCAGGAAATGGGCAGCGGGTAAACATGACCTCCATTTGGCCGTAAAATCGATTTAATAAAGCCGAACAGTTGTCGAACGCTGACCGAATCGGAATAACATCCATCTCCCCACCGTACCCTATCGAATGCATCCAGGCACCCTCAGTAAAAGATCGCTGCGGGTCTATAATTATTAGTGCAGCATCATCTGCAGGGATATGGGCAATTGCAAGGGTTTCAAGCAGAGACTGATATTTTAGCGCAGCCTCTGAACCGGCAGCGTCCCCCAGAATCTCGGTAAGACTTTCGAAATCCGAGTGGCCAGAGTCCCCTTCTTTTTGAAATTGATTTGGATTATCTTCCCCGGCCATTTTGTCATTCGGAATCCTGTTGGATCTCAACCGTTCGTTTTGGAAAAAAAGCGGTGATTTTAGTAAAATATTGCCATATGGCCCCAGCGGATCATTGTAGATTTGGTGGATAAAAGCGATGAATTCACTCTTCGGGATCGGTTTTGAAATGCTTAAAAGATCAAAGACTGCTAAAAGCGGTGCTTCATGCCATGACCACCCTAATCGTTTGGCAGAATCGTTAAGATCGGTACGTGATAGGAAACCATCTTTGTCCATGTCAAGCGTTTTGAAAAACATGGCTGGTGTTTGATTATTCACATCTGATCAATAGCGGTTATCGATAGCGTAGTCAAACATGTAAGCCAATGAGATTTCAGCTAAATGTTATTTCAGTCGGTCTCGATGCATCAGCCCGGTATTAAACCTGCTGCCGATCCGATGGCTTCAACGGCATTTTCAACGCTTACCCTATCCGTATTGATTATCAGGTCATAATTGCCTGGTTCACAGATATCCGAATAGAAGTATTTCCGAATAAATGCCTGACGGTCCGATTCGGTTTTGATCATCCGTCTTTTAGCTTTTTTAGCTGAAACATCGTAGTCCCTGGAAATATTTCCAGTACGCGTTTCGATCGGGGCGATGACGCGAACCCTGAATCGGTTTTCCGGCGAAAGTATAAAATTGGCGCCTCGACCAACGATGACCGCCCGGCCATGTTTGCCAATGGCTAATATCACTTTCATTAGGTGTTTCAGATATTGATCGGGCCAGAGATGTTGTTTGTCTACTAACGAGGCAATCCAGTTGTCCAATACATTTAAGCCCTTTTCGTCCAGGGTTTCGATAACCTGTTTACTGACTTTTGTGCTTTCAGCCATGCAGTGAATCATCTCCTGATGAAATAGATCAAGATTGAATTTTTTAGCGAGGCTTTCGGCAATGACTCGTCCGCCACTGCCAGGTTCCCGGGAGATGGTCACCACGGGATAAACCGATTCATCTATTTCGGTTTTCCTCCTGGTAATGTTCCATTTTTGAATCTGTTCCTCAATAATTTTTTCGATGGAGCGCGCTTTTGTTGGTATTTTCATGGGGTCCTCCTTTCTTCTGGATAATCGTTCAGCATACCGGGAAACAAACATTTCGAAAAATTATCGATTTTCCAACAGGAAAAATCGAATTAATAGCCCTTATGAACGACTACAACCATCTCTGCCAGTTCCGGAGATATTCGGGGTGAGCACTGTAGCACAAAGGGTATAACCCACCCTTTGGCGCGTCAGAGCATTCAAGCCGAGATAACGGGGCTGCGGTATGATGCCACAAATGCTTTGGCGCTGGCGCGTAACCATGCGCTACATGGCTGAAAAAATAGTGCGCCGAAGCCAGCGAATTACGCGTGTTCGACTTCAACTTCAAGAAGGAGCTTTCGGATACGTTCTTGGGCAAGTCAGTAAACTTCTGGATCGCTAACCTTTTCAATAACCTGCTTGAGCAGTTCGACGTTGACCTCTTCGCGGATGGTCTCTTTGCGGATTTTTGGGTCTGAGCGCGCGATTTTCGGTAAGACAAGTCCTTAAACTTCATCTTTTCTCACCCCCTTCACACACTTATTATTTAAAATAATTACAGTTTAAGTCTGTGTCAAAAATTTTGTTCGATTGCCGGAGCGGTTGTAATTCCAAATCAAATGGGTAAGGTTAACCTTAACTTAAAATCTGGGCCGGTTTTTTTGAATTGGAATAATATCCTGGTGGGAATAAATCTGAGGTATCACGACTAATGGCATAAGGCGCAGTTGGGAAAATTGAATGACTAAATTTGGAACTACAAATCTTTAAATCGGTATATCTGGCTTCGGGGAACCAATAGGAGTTTACCCAGAAGCTCCAGGTTCTTATCTCCATCCTCAACGCAAATCATTCGAATACGGTTGATCACAAGAGCAGCGATTGTCTCGCCCCAGAACCAGTTGGCGAGACTTGAACTGTCAGTGGGCTGGCCGGGTTGCGCTGAAACCGCCTCAAAATAATATGCTTTCAGGTCTTCGGCAGCCATTCGGATGGTATCCGCTAAGGATGAATTTACCAATGGTACCTTATGGGGGTCTCCTTTAACAAATGCTGACAGAAATTCGGAGGTTTCTTCAGGCGAAAAGCCGGTGACCCCGGTTGTCGTTCGCTTCTTTTTTTCACAGGCAAGCTCATACCAGGTACGCATCTGCCTGACTTCGGAAGAAAAATCATCTAATAATTGTTCAATTGAAGTTACTTCAACTGCGTTTGATGTATAATTTTCCGGACATGCAATCTGAACCAATTGATCTTGAATTTCCACTCTGGTATCCGGGGCATCTTTCGGAAAATCCTCAAGGACAGGGCCCGCTGGCGCCTCAAGCAGGTTAAGCGCATGCTTTAGCACCGAAATCTGAAATTTTGGATTATTGGGAACGCCCAACGGTCGCCCCAGGTCGAACGATACCCACAATGCCCGGGGTGGTTTTATCTTTTCAGTGTGTTCACGGACCAGGCTGATCTGAGTTGTCGGTATCCCCTCTTCTTCGATATAGTGTGCCAGCCCGCCCACGGCGCGCGTGCAATTCGGTCAAACAGGAACGAGCAGTACCGAATTTACACCCTCTTTTTTCATTTTATTAGAAAGGATACGAGCCGTATTTTTCATTTGTTGGGGATCGGTGGCCCCCATGAAGGAGTAGTGATAATCGGCCAAAGCGCCGATAAATCTTTGTTTTACAAGTTCGGACAGCCGGTCCAGAGGTAATACCAGATTCAAATCCAATTGAAAGCCGGTTCGATCAAAATTGGTAGATATATGACTCATCACCAGATCACTGGCTGGGGTATCCACCGGAATCAGCCGATAGTCTGCTTCGCCGATGGCAAAGGGACGATCCCCACGGCGGTGGAGCCCGGCTGTGGAAATCACGGCAATCCGCCTTTCGGCCAGAGGTGGCCCGGTAACAAATGGTGTTGCCTTAAAACTTGGACAGGGAAGCCCAAGAAGGTGAGCTCTCTCTTCTTCAGGATATTTGTCCAAACGTACCATATGAAATCTCCGAAGGACAATTTAGCGTCTAGGCAGCATCATCTGTTCAATCAGCCAAAAAACGACCGGATGTCATTTAGCGAGCTGCCTCAGTATTATGCCATAAAGCGGTTTCTTTACCGGTTATCACCATCCATACACACCAACCGGTTTGTTGTCAAAGGCGCTTTGGTGCTGAGAATCATGATCACTGGAGAACCCACGACCTATCATGCAATATACTGACCCGCCTTACCCCAGGTCTTACCAGACAAAATGCCAGACAATCTTTTAGGGTTTTCAGGAGCGATGTGATTCATTAAGCTATAGAATAAAAAAATTCAATTAGCGCTTCAATCGCACTCTTGGTACATGGCTTCGAAAAAGTCGCTCACCTTAGTTCAAAAACAATTTTAAGCCCGGATGAAGGGTGTGCGTTCTGCGAGGCCTTCCTGGAGTTGTTATAGGTAGGCATTATTTTTAAGGCGGGGGTTTTAAAAACAACGGTAGATAGTAGATTTTAGGGAGTTGATCTCAACACAAGGAGTGTAAAATGGACAAACTGAATATAAATAGAGGGGTGGGCCAGGAAACAGAAGTAAAGAAATTTGAGAACGACACACCCTTTTTTCATGGTTCGATAAAAGTTTTTTCTGATTCAAACAACAACACATTTTCAGCGACTCAAATTATTTCGAAGGTTCTTTCCAAAAATGATTATTCAACTGAAAAATTTTTGATCCAGCACTTAAGTTTTAATTCTAAAGGTGGGAAAGAATCCTATCGTTACAATCGGGTATCGATACGCCTTAAGGGGCAAAGTACGGATGAAGTCGTCAAAATCATGCGATCAAATGAGGAGTCTCGCCTACTCGTCGAAGAGTTGGAACGAGAATTAGAATCATATAAATATGATGGTCGTATGAAAAGCTAACCTGTAATTTCCAAAGACAACCTCCTTCCCAAAACCAAAGCCCTTACTGAATTCCATTTCGTTCCGTCTGCCCGAGGGTATAGCGGCAGAGTAAAAGACTCTGACAACTATTTTTCTCGCCGGATAGATTTTTTCGGAACGACATTCGTAGTCCTATTTCTTATAGCGTACAAAGTATGGTATTGAAATCCCAACGCTTTATCATATAGAAAGCACCTCACCCACCGGAATATTCCTCGTATGTGTGGCTGAGGTATGCGGGATTAAAAACTTGGTGGCGGCTTGCGACACGCCACCGGTTTCAAACATAGAGGTGAAGACTAAAGCGGAAAGGTTGAAACGAACCCCCGCATGAAGCGACACTTTATTTAACGTTTAAATCGATTCACAAAACCATATGGGTATCGTGGTATTTTCGGCGCACTGGCCTGGTTTAAACGATCAAGATGCGTTTTCTCGAGATGCCAATCAATGGCCTGGATATTATCTTCAAATTGAGAAAAAGTTCGCACGCCAATGATGGGGCACGTTACGGGGGCTTGATTCAATAACCAGTTGATGGCCACTTGGGAGGGAGGCTTGCCGATTTCCGCTGCAATTTCGAGAAATGCGTCCAATATTTGCCAGGTTTCGGTTGTATTATAATTGCTCCACGATTCGCTCCAACCCTCTTTTTCGGCCTGATTGACGCGGCTATCTTCAGGGGGGCCCGACATTCCGCGGCGAAATTTACCGGTCAGCCAACCGCCGCCCAACGGGCTCCAGCACAACAGGCCCAAGCCCTCATTTTCGCACACCGGGATAATATCCCACTCTAGAAACCGGTCCAGCAAATTGTACAGCGCCTGCAGGCAGATAAACTTCTCCCGGCCCAATTGATTACTTAAATCGATCGCTTTTTGAAGTTGCCACCCGGTGTAATTGCTGGCGCCGATATACCGGACTTTTCCGCTGGCCACCAAGTGGTCCAAGGTCGCTAACGTCTCTTCCAGGGGGGTACCATCATCCCAGCAATGGACTTGGTAGATATCGATATAGTCGGTTTTCAGTCGACGCAAACTATTTTCCACCGCCGCCAGAATATGTTTGCGATTCAAACCGATGCCGTTGGCATGGGCGTCGGTTTCAAAACGAACTTTGGTGGCGATCACCAGGTCGTCTCTGGTTTTATCTTTTAGCCAGCGACCAATAATGGATTCGGATTCACCATCGGTATAGATATCGGCTGTATCGACAAAATTACCACCTCTTTCGATAAAATGGTCCAATATCCGCCCGCTCTCTTCTTCGGAAGTCTCCAACCCAAAGGTCATGGTTCCTAAACACAATCTGCTTACCTTAAGTCCTGATTGACCGACATAACGATATTCCAAGGGTACCTCCTGATTCTTGTTCTCATAGTTAAAATCGCCACCATCGACTAGTAGTGGGGTATATTATCGGGATTGTTTTTCATTCACGCTTCAGCTCGACGAGGAAGTTTTTACTTCCCTATCCAAACACGCTTCTCCGATTTGCCCACCCAATGTGTGGGCCTTGTCCATAATCTCAATGTTTGCTTTAATTTCTCCCGGGTGGTGAGCGGTTCCGTAAACAAAGCCTAATATCTGGGACCCGAAACTGTCCTGAAAACTACGCAGGGCATTAATCGCTCCGGAACGGAAAGGGTCACTGCCCGCATAGGTCAAAATAATACCGTAAGATTTTCCATCCATATCGTGACCCTCGGGTCCACCAAGGGCGTAGCACCTGTCGAGAAAAACCTTGGTCTGGCCTGACACACTCGCCCAGTAAACCGGACTGGCGATGACAATTCCTTTAGCGGCCCGTATGACGGGATAAATCGATCGCATGTCATCTTTGATGTGGCAACCGCGCGTAGTCTTAACCCTGCATTGGTCGCAACCGTCACAATAGCGAATATCGAGGTCGTCCAAAAAAAATATTTCAGGCTCAATCCCGGACTGTCTGATACCTTGACAAAGACGGTCGGCAAGTGCGACACAATTGCCGTTTCGCCGAGGACTGCCGATAAAAAGTGCAACCGGTGAATGTTGTTTGGTCATGGATTTTATGCTGTTATCAGCCGCCTCATTATGTGAAATTCGGCCACCCTACAAAATAAATGTTTTTTGGAATGACTACACCCTTTTTTGATAGACGATTTTTCCATCGATAATGGTCAGTTCCACTGACACGGAATCCAAACCCGACGCCGGCACTTGGAACAAGTCCTTATTGAAAACCGTCAAGTCCGCCACTTTTCCGGGACAAATGGTACCCAGTTCGTTTTCAGAATAGGAGGTTATTGCCGGTTGTCGCGTATAGCCCAATAGGCAATCGGACAGCGTCAGGCGGTCGGTCGCCCACCAACTTTTTTTCTCTTGGTACTTTTTTTCCGTACGCCGAAGCTCTGCCTGAATTCCCAGCAACGGGTTGAGGGGCTCTACGGGTGAATCAGAGCCGAATTGGAGCGGTATGCCGGCTTCTTTTAAGGTTTTCCAGGCATACGCATTGCGGCAGCGATGGACGCCCCATTTACGGGTCGCGATGTGCCTGTCCGATATGAGAAAGAGGGGTTGGACCGAAGCCGTGATCCCCAGTTCACGAAAAGTGTCTAAGTCAGCAGGCGAAAAAAGCTGGACATGCTCGATCCGGTCCCTGTGTCGGCCAGGATATATCTGCCGGGCCTTGCCAATGGCGGTTAGCGCATTTGTGACCGCTTTATCTCCAATGGCATGGATCGCCACATCGCAGCCCCGACGATAGGCAAATTCGACTTTTTCACAAAGTTGCTTAAAGGTTAAATAAGGCATCCCGGTATTTTCGGGGTCATCCTCATAAGGTTCATGAAGCAAAGCGGTTCCCGATCCGAGCGATCCGTCCGCATATAGTTTTACACGGTTGAACCAAAGGTTTTTGCGGCGCCGGTTCACATCGATACTATTTTTATCAGCCGCCTCCACATCTTCGGGGTGAAGCAGGTGGTACACTCGCAGTTTCAGCCGGTTTTCATCGGCCAGGCCCGAAATGGTCGACCATTCCGTCAACCCCTCGCAGGAGTGAACCGCCGTAATCCCGAAACGCAACGCTTCCTCCTGGGCGGCCAGGGCGGCCTGACGCCATTTATGGGGTGACAAGGGGGGAATGTGCTGCAGTACCGAATCGATATTTTCCCGGATAATGCCGTTGGGCTCACCCGAATGCGGATCTATTTCAATTTTTTCATTCGCCGGTCGTGACCGTTGCCCGGATATACCGGCAATGGTTAAGGCCGGGGTGTTCACCCACCAGCTGTGTCCGCATACCCTGGCCATTATCACCGGATTGTCCGGTGCCAGATCATCCAAATCCCGGCGGGAGGGTTCCCTCTTTTCCGGCCAGCGATGATGGTTCCATCCCCGGCCGATGATCCAATCGCCGGGTAAAGCGGATGATACCGCCTGCCGGATTTTTTCCCGGCATGCGCTGAGCGAATCGTGCCCTCGCAAATCCACCTGCTGCAGCAAAACGCCCTGTTTAACAAAATGGCAGTGCCCATCCACCAGTCCAGCGGTAATCAACCTGCCCGGTAAGGACAGGACCTCCGTCTTCGTGCCGATATGTAGCCTGATTTCAGCGTCACTACCGACCGCGACAATTTTATTGTCTTCAATTATTAAGGCTTCAGCCCAAGGACGGTTGACATCACCGGTGAATATCCGGGCGGATAGGAGGGCGAGCATCATATCAGAAGTTAAACACAATATTGGCAAAGGCCTGGACGCCGAACCCCAGGGCCGTTTCATCGATATCAAATTCAGGATTGTGAAGGAAGGCAATATTGCCCGAATCCGTCTTCCGGGGTGTAACGCCGAGAAAAAACATGGCGCCTGGTACTTTTTTAAGCATGGCCGAAAAGTCTTCCGAGCCGAGCAGGGGCGGAAAATCCGTCATTAGGTCTTCTTTGTCCATATAACGCGAAAAAATAGTCGTAAGTCTTGCCACGGTGTCGGGATCATTGACCGTTTCATCGTAACCGGCGTGATAATCCATCTCAACGTGACAATGAGGATGAACCGACTGGACGCTGGATTCGCACATAGTCAAAAACTCTTTTTGAATGAATGCACGGACATCGGCGTCCAGGGTGCGCACGGTTCCACCAAACTCAACTTCGGCCGGGATGATGGCTTTCATATCCTTCCCTCCGGCACGCAGATAACAGGTAGAGACAACTGCCGAAGCCAAGGGATTCAGTCGGCGGGATACGATGGACTGAAGGTTTTCCACCGTCCGGCACAAAGCCAACACCTGGTCCGAGGCATGATGCGGTGATGCCCCGTGCCCACCGATGCCTTTGATTTTTACAATGTAAGCATCCACGGCCGCCATGATGCTGCCCGGACGGTAGGCGATTTGGCCGGTTTTCAAGTTAGAATGGCAGTGCAGGGCAAAAACAGCATCCAGGTCATCCAAATAGCCTTTTTTCACCATTCGCACGGCGCCGTAAAAGCCCTCTTCGCCCGGTTGAAACAACAAACGAACCCGTCCTTTCAATTGATCCCGATGGGCATAAACCAGCTTGCCGAGGCCCGCCAGAATCGCGCTGTGGGCATCGTGGCCGCAGGCATGCATGTGATTATTCACTGTTGAACAAAATCCCAGGCGGTTGGGAATATGGTCGGGATTGCTTGTTTCAGACATTTCCAGGGCATCCATATCGGCCCGAAAACCAAGACTCGGACCCGGCATGGCGCCTTGAATGTCGACCACCAGCCCGACATGCTCGCCTCCGAAATGTAATTTTACATCCATGTCTTTAAACTGCTCCGCCAAATACCGTACGGTATTCGGCTGGTCCGTACCGATTTCCGGATGGGCGTGGATATGGCGACGAACTTCTACTAAAAAAGACTGAAGGGCCTGCACTTCTTTTTCAAACGATCGATTGATTATTGGTTCCATTTATTTCTCCAAAACGCTCGCGCTTCTATGCTCGCCGATGTATGGTTGATGCCGTTCGAAAACAAAAGTAACCACAAGGATATTATTGTTCTATCGCCCGAAATCTGTTGTTGTGGGCCGTGTTAAAGCAATTCAGCCGGTGGGCAAGCGCCTCATAGCGATCCCCTCCCACGGAAGAAACGCAAATCCGCACACCTTCATGCCGCTCGCTGCCGGTCACGGTCAGTGAAATGGTACCGATGCCGTAATACATAAACTCCTCCACCAACTCACTCCCGCTAAAACCAGGATAGGATACGGTAAAGTAAAAACCGTCCGCCAGGGGCTGATCGCCATCCTTATCGTAAACCAGATGAAATCCATTTTCCAGAAACAGCTTTTTGGTAACGACCGCCCGGCGCTCGTATTCGCGCAAAGGCGCGATGAAATTATATTCGCCGGTGTTAATGGCTCGTAAAAGGGCGGTGAGGCCGACCTGGGCAGTATGACAGACACCGGAGCAAATGGGATGCATGGCGCCGAAGATATAGGCCTGGCCGAATTGATCACTACCAAAATGGGTGAATAGATTGTCGCCTGTCGATTCGAATAGGTAGTCCGAAATAACCGTCATACCAATACGCTGTCCGGCGAGACTGAAAGCCTTGGAGCTGGACAATAACAGGATATACCGGTCGGTGTGTTTCGCCACCGTGGAAATAAATGGTGGAACGCCCGGTTGGGAGTAATCGGATCTGAAATCCATGCCCAGATAAGCCGAATCCTCAAGTGCAATAACATCGTATTTTTCGCACAACGCGCCGATGGTGTTCAGCTCCTGTTCCGTAAAACAGATCCAGGATGGGTTGTTGGGGGAAGAGTACAACAGGGCGGCAACATCACCTGAGGCGAGGTAGGATTCAAGCTTGGGGCCCAATTTGTTTCCACGAAACGCATAGACGTCAAAGCTTTCGGAAACAAGGCCGATGGTTTGCGCCTGACGTTTATTACTTGGAAATCCAGGATCGATAAAAAGAATCTTGGATTTATTTTTTTGCCGTCGGGCCGCCACCATCATGGCCATGAAGCAGCCTTGCATAGAGCCAACCGTGGGGATACATCCTTCCGGGGACACCTGAATATCCAGATAATTACGAACGAATGCGGATATCTCACCTTTCAGGGGCTCAATCCCTTCGGATGGCGGATAATGAGCGCCGATGCCTTTAAAAACTGCCTCGGCCTCGGCTTCAATGGCGATTTTGGGCGGCGCCAAATCCGGCGAGCCGATTTCCATATGGAAAAATTCGACGCCGGAAGCCTTTTCGATCTCATACACCTTTTTACGGATTTCGCGGATGGAGGCAAGGCCCAGCGAAGGCGACCCGCTACCCCGGATTATTTTTCGAACAATGTCAGCGTCAATAAATGTTTTGGGCATTCCCGCATCCCTGCTTAATAAATGTAAAGAGCCTGTAAAAATATTTCTTATCGAACCAGTTTCAAAACGTCCAAACCTTGTTTAGAACTTGCTTTTACGCATAGTGACAGGCCACATAGTGCTCATTTCCCAAGTGTCTCATGTGAGGCGTTGCCACGTCACAATCGATACTGCAAATGGGGCAGCGTGGATGAAAGCTACAACCGGTCGGCGGACGTCGGGGACTGGGGACGTCTCCTTTGAGTATGATGCGATTTCTTTCGGCGCGGGGGTCGGCGATGGGGGCCGCTGATAATAGTGCCTGGGTATAAGGATGCTTAGAGTGATTTAAAATGTCGGTGGATGGGGCTGTTTCGACAATTTTGCCCAGGTACATCACGGCAACCCGATCGGAAATATGTTCGACCACGGCCAGATCATGGGCAATAATGATATAGGAGAGGTTAAACTCTTCCTGAAGGTCCATTAAGAGATTAATGATCTGAGCTTGGATGGAAACATCCAGAGCCGAAACCGGCTCGTCGCCGATAATCACCTGCGGATCCAGGGCCAGGGCCCTGGCGATACCAATACGCTGACGCTGACCGCCTGAGAACTCGTGGGGGTATTTGTCCCCCTGTTCCGGCGTCAGTCCCACTTTACTTAAGAGAAAATCAATGCGGTCCTGTTTTTCGCTACCCTTGTATAACCCATGAATCATCATGGGATCTCCAAGAATCCGATTGAGAGGCATGCGTGGATTCAAAGAGGAGTAAGGATCTTGAAAAATGATTTGAAGTTCTTTCCGAATCCGCATTTTTTCGGTTTTGGCCATTTTCGAAATGTTCGAAATGTCCTGGCCCTCGAAGTGAATGGTTCCCATTGTGGGTGGAATCAGATTTAAGAGCGCCAGGCCGGCCGTCGTTTTCCCGCAACCGCTCTCACCGACGATGCCCAGCGTTTCCCCCCGATGCAGGTAAAAAGAAACACCATCCACCGCATAGACGTAGTTTTGGGTGCGCCGGAGGATCCCCTTTCGAATCGGAAAGTGGACTTTCAGGTTTTCGATATTCAGCAACGCTTCCTTCAACACATGATCCCTTTTACGTGGCTGGTCGTGCCAATGACCGGCATATCGTCATGCCACCCATGCAGCCATTATGCATTATTAGATACCGATCAAAGTTCCTTGTATCGGATGCAGCGCACCCGCCGACCTTCTTCAAGGTCTACTAGTTCAATAACCGCCTGCCGACATACGGCTCGGGCGTGAGCACAACGCGGGGAAAAATGGCACCCTTGCGGTAAATTCGACAGACTCGGTACAATCCCTTTGATCTCCTCCAGCCTTCGGCGATCCTTCGATTGTGGTTGGTTTGCGGCCGCCCCCAATTTTGGAATGGATCGAAGCAGTGCCCGGGTGTAGGGATGACGCGGATTTTCGAAAATAGATATGACATCTGCTTCTTCGACGACCTGGCCGGCATACATCACCACAACCCTTTGGGCAATTTCAGCAATCACCCCCAAATCGTGCGTGATCATGAGGATCGCCGCATCAAAATCGACTTTCAATTTCATCATGAGATCGATGACCTGGGCCTGAATGGTAACATCCAAAGCCGTTGTCGGTTCATCGGCAATGAGTATCTCCGGGTCACATGCCAGGGCCATGGCGATCATGACCCGCTGCCGCATGCCACCTGAAAGATGGTGAGGAAATTCACGCGCCCGTTTAGCCGGTGACGGGATCTGTACGACCTCCAGCATGTCCACCGCCCGTTGCCAGGCATCCCTACGCGACAATCCCTTGTGGCGAATAAACATCTCGGACATCTGATTGCCGACGGAAAAGAGTGGATTCAGCGATGTCATCGGCTCCTGAAAAATCATTGAAATCCGATTGCCGCGAATATCGCGCATTTGATCCATGGGCAATTGAAGCAGGTCCGTTCCATCAAAGCGAATATGGCCTTTTTCAATTTTGGCAGGGGGCATTTTTAAAAGGCGCATAATCGATAAGGCGGTCACACTTTTACCTGAACCGGATTCGCCGACCAATCCGAGTGTTTCCGTTCGGTTCATGGCAAAAGAGACATCATTGACCGCTTTAACCACCCCGTCAAAGGTGTGAAAATAGGTGTGCAGATGATCCACCTCAAGCAGAGGAGCGTTTGGTCGCAATGCGGTTTCGGGTGGGCTCATATTATTTTTGCCGTGAAATATGCGGGTCAAGGATATCCCTTAACCCATCACCAAAAAGGTTAAATCCCAGTACCGTGATAAAAATAGCCATCCCCGGAAAGATCGATATCCATGGTGCGGTAAACAGCTTCTCCCTGGCCCCCGCCAGCATTTGACCCCAACTGGGGGTGGGGGGTTGGACACCCAGCCCTAAAAATGAGAGGGCGGCTTCCATGGTAATGGCCCCGGCAACGCCAAGCGTGGCGATCACCAATATCGGCCCCATAATATTGGGAAGAATTTGCTGGAACATGATGCGAATTTTGCTGTAGCCCAACGCCCGGGCAGCCGTGATATAGTTCAGATTTTTTGCCGTCAGCACCTGGGACCGCGTCAGACGGCAGGTATACGACCAATTAATAATCCCCAGTGCGATAAATATATTTATCAATCCGGGACCCATCACCGCCATCATTGCCAGGGCAAAGAGAATCGGCGGGATGGATAACATGATATTGGTAATACCCATAATGAGGTCATCGATCCATTTACCGAAAAAACCCGCCATCAGCCCCATGAAAACGCCGATAACGCTGTTCATAAATTGGGTGAACAATCCCACGCTCAACGATACACGGGCCCCGTAAATCACCCTGGAAAGAATATCCCGCCCCTGGATATCGGTACCGAAGCGAAACTGCTTGCCCGGCGGTTCCTCGGAATAGAGTATATTGGCATCCTCCCAGGGATGATAGGGAGATAGAAGTGGCGCAAAAACCGCCATGCAAATGACAATAACCACGATGGCCGTGCCAACGAGCAGATTGGTTCTTTTTTTTAATTTTTTCCAGGAGAGTGCCAAGCCGGCGAATCCTTTATTCGTAACGAATTCTGGGGTCAACCACCGAATACAAAATATCCACGAACAAGTTGACCGTCATGAATACAAAAATCATCAGCATGATGCACCCCAGAGTCACGGGTGTGTCCCGTAAGTAAATGGAATCGACCATCAAAGAACCGATTCCGGGCCATGAAAAAACCATTTCGACGATGACGGTTTCACCCATCAACGATCCGAACATCATACCGATGGTCGTCAAGATCAGGACCAGGGTGTTTCTGAAAACATGTTTAGCGTTTATTAAGAGAACAGATAATCCTTTAGCATGCGCCGTTCGAATATAATCCTGGTTAAGAACCTCAAGTACGGCGGCACGCGTGGTGCGGGCCAGAAGGCCCATGTAATAGATGCCTAACGTCACGGCAGGTAGAATCAGGTGTTTGAGGGAGCCGTTCCCATATCCGAAAGTGGGTAACCACTTCAAAACGACGGAAAAAAGATACATCAACAAAAGGGCCGACCAGAATTGGGGCATCGACACGCCCGAAACGGCACCCATCATGGTGACCGTGTCCACCCACGTCCCCTGGCGCAGGGCTGAAAAAAAGCCCAGGGGAATGCCGATGGCACAGGCGATGGCCAAGGCGGCCAGGGCTAGTTTTAACGTGGGCCACAAGCGATTCCCGATGATGTCGCGCACCTTTTCTCCTCGCAAAAACGACACGCCCAGGTCACCTTTGGGCAATCCGGCCATGTAATGCAAATAGCGAACGTGAAAAGGCTTATCCAGACCCCATTTTTTTTCTAGTTTTTCTATAATTTCCGGGGCGAGAATATCTTTGCCGCCGCCGCCGGACATCAGGGCGGCATTGCCGGGAAGGACGTTGAGCAACACAAACATAATAAATGAGATGCTGATCACCGTCGGGATAAATTGTAAGATGCGACGAAAGATAAATGCGATCATGAAGTGGAACTCTGGCGATTAATAATGAAAATCAAGTAAAACGCTGATTTCGCACTTTCCTCAGCCGGGTACTGAAACCAAACCGGGAAAGTGCGACATGCGTGTGCCAAGTTACCCAACCGCTGCACTTTAATGCAAGCGATATTCCTTGGTGTATTTATTTTGCCCGGGGTGATTTTTCATCAACCCAGACGCCGTCGAGATGCTGATACATCATCTCTACCCCGACGGGTTCCATACCATGAACCCAGGGTTGATAAGCGATGACCGCCTTATTGTAGTTATAAAACCACATAATGGCTTCTTCGGTTATGATATCATTGGCTATTTTGACCAATTCTGCGCGAACCTCCGGATTTCTCGAGGCGGCGGCCAAATCCAAGGTGCGCTCGAAACTGTCAATTTTAAGTCCGGTCTCACCCCGACGCTTGAACCGCGGGTTGCTTGAATGAAAGCGGTGTAATGAGCCGACTGGATCCGGCCCGGAGCTGTGCGAAGCGATGGCGGCCTCAAACTTGCCGTCCTGGTATTTTTCGAAAAGAACGGCATTTTCAACTTTTTCAATCGTCACCTTGATACCGATCTCTTTTAAAAAGGGTGTTGCCGCTTCGATAACCCCGGCGCCATAGGCGGAGCTGGTCCCGGCCAGTACGTTCAGATCGAAACCTTTCTCGTACCCGGCCGCTTTCATCAACGCCTTGGCCTTCTCCGGATCGTAAGGATAGTTTTTGCAGTCAGGATCGAATCCGGGCGTCGTGGGCGCTAAAAAGCCCCTGGCCGCATAGGCTTTACCCTTGGCATATTTTTCAACGATCAATTCACTATTAATGGCATAATTTACCGCCTGACGAACCCGCTTATCACCGAAAGGTTGGCGGCCGTCGGGCAGGGTAAAATTTGGATTGAAGCGCATACCACGCGTAAACATTTCCGGCACTTCCATCAAATTTTTAGCCAGATCCGGATTCTTTGAAAATTTTTCATATTGCGCGGCATAGAGCAGGTTGGCGTCTAACTCACCGGACTGAAAGGCCATGTCCCGCGCGGCGGCATCCGCCATGATCTTGTAGACGACCGTATCGAGATAGGGTTTCCCTATTACGTAGAAGTCCGGATTTTTTTCCAATACAATTTCAACGCCTTTGGTCCAGCTTTTTAGTTTAAAAGGACCGCATCCCACGGGCTTACTTCCGAAATCATCTTTTTCCGCTGCTTCTTTGGGAACGATGGCTGTTCCGTATCGCCACAGTTTGAAGCCGACATCCACCGGGTTTCTAAAAGTAATCTGGACGGTTTTATCGTCAATTTTTTTCAAACCGGAGATCTTATCCGCTTTTCCATCCAGCACATCCTGGGCACCCTCGATCTCCACGACCGCATGGCTTTGCGCCAAAGCCTTTTTAGGGTCCGCCAGCCGATGGTAGGTATAAAGCACATCATCCGCCGTCACCGTACGGCCGTTGTGAAACTTGGCATCTCTTATTTTAATCGTATAGGTTTTACCGTCCTCAGACCCTTCCACGCTTTCGGCAAGATCTAATTTATAAGTACTGTTAGCCGCATCCCAGCCAAACAATCCACGGTGAATATTCAGGATCACCAGAAGATTCTTATCATCGTTCGTGGCCCCCGGGTCCAGCGTATCGATGGAGATACCATAAGGTGCGATCCAGACGAATGAGCCCCCATTTCTGACGGCTGCGGCATTCGATGCCATAAAACCGAGCGTCAAAAAAAACACCAATAATCCCAAACCCATCTTTTTCATTGTCCTCTCCTCCATATGTTCGAGTTATCCGGGAGTCTCGTATTAATCGTTTCCCGGCACGTATGCCATGTGCAAGACATGGCCCATAATCATTTGCCTTTTATGCACCTTTCGTCTGGGATTCCGACTTATCAATACCGGTGCAGGGCTTTCCAAAGGCATTGTCAATCGAGTATTCGAACAGATCACATTTGTATAAATATGCATTTAGCTTGTATTAATATACAAAAAAATGGTTTTTGTAAAGCACTTTATTCCGGTGCACCTCTTTTTGTTAATATTTATTTCGTTAAAGTGGGATTGTAGAAGCTATGGTGAGTATTTCGAGGATTATAATTTGAGCCGAACGTAGAAATTGGGCAACCGGGACGTTTTGAAACTGGCTCTAAAAATCGGTTTTTGATTAAAAATAGATTACAGATTGCTAAGCAGGATGTCGTCAAATTCTTTTTGAAGCTTGATACGGTTTTCTTCGGAATCAATGATGACCAGGATTGTATCAAGGCCGGCAATGGTTCCCAGGATCTCTTGCCGCTCCATTTGATCCAGAATCATTGCGACAGTACCGGCTGTTCCGGGAAGGTTCTTAATAACAATCAGGTTTCCCGATCCTTTAATCTCATTGACGAAATTTTTAAAGAAGACCCCAAGCTGATGAATCAGGTTTGAGTGGATCGTGCTTTCAAAAATAGAATATTTGTAGATACCCGGTTTGATCCGCGCCTTTATGACTTTCAACTCCTGCAAATCGCGGCTGATTGTCGCCTGGGTTGTTTTTAACCCCTCTTGACCCAGCTCTTGTAACAGTTGAATCTGATCCGAGATCTCTTTTTCCCGAATAATCTTTCGAATCAGATCCAATCGTTCTTTTTTGGTAAACCTGTTTTTCATGGTCAAATAGATACCATCAACCTCGATGATCTGCAAGCAGCATAAGAAGTGTCCATATGATCGTTTCTATATTTAGCCGAAACCAATCCGCCTGCGGCGAATCTGAAAGGGCAGCAAATCAGCCGCTGACACGGCGGGCTTTAAATGATATTGAGGACCAACAATGAATTTTGAACCTAAAATTATCATTTTTCATATCTAAACCATAGCCTTTGAGGCACAAATATGAACCGATACAGTTTTAAAAATGATTATTCGGAAGGCGCGCACCCAAATATTTTAAACGCCTTGAGCAGGACAAATATAGATCAGGAAGAAGGTTATGGTGAAGACCGGTTTTGTATAGAGGCTGCTCAATTGATTCGAGATAGAATTAATAATCCAAAAGCGGACATCCATTTTGTCGCTGGCGGAACCCTTGCCAATTTAATCATTATCTCATCCATATTAAAACCATATGAATCGATCATTTCAGCGGGCACCGGGCACATATGCGTTCACGAAACCGGGGCAATTGAAGCAACGGGGCACAAAATAAATTCGGTAGAAACGGATGAGGGTAAGTTGAGTCCGGATAAAATACGACCGGTGCTTGAATTTCATGCGGACGAGCACATGGTTAAACCAAAGATGGTCTATATCTCCAACTCGACAGAGCTGGGAAGTATCTATAACAAAAGCGAGCTAAAAGAGCTGTCGCTATTTTGTCGGAAACACCATCTCATTCTCTATCTCGATGGTGCCCGGCTGGGATCCGCATTGACCTCCCACCAAAATGATATGGCGTTGCCGGAACTGTCTGAATGGGTGGATATTCTTTATATTGGCGGCACCAAAAACGGGGCGTTGCTTGGAGAGGTGGTCATTATCAATAATGACCGTCTAAAAGAAGATTTTCGATTCCATATTAAACAAAAAGGTGCCCTCCTGGCCAAGGGAAGAATATTGGGCATTCAGTTTGTGGAACTTTTCAAAGAGGATCTTTTCTTTAAACTGGGCCGGTATGCAAACAAATTGGCTACAAAATTGGCAGACAGTATCGATCAAATGGGATACGCACACTGGCTCAAACCCGTTTCCAACCAGATTTTCCCTATCTTTCCCAATCCAATCATTGATAAGCTAAGCAAGAAGTATGGATTCTACGTATGGAAAGAGGATAAAAATGACACCTCTGTCATCAGACTGATCACTTCATGGGCGACGAAAGAAGAAGCTATAGAAGCGTTTTTAAGGGATTTAAGCCGAATGGGTTAAATAACGAAAGAGGCGTTTGATATGACTACTGACGCATTATCACCTTTCCCCCATGAATGGGTACGCAACCAGTTTCCATCCCTCCAGCCGGCCGATAGTGGCGTTCACCGAATTTACCTGGCGTTGTAGTAGGAGAACTTAATGATCGTAAAAGCCGCTATTGTCGGTCTTGGTTCAGTGGGGCTCACACTTCTGAGAATAATCAAAGACAAGCAAAATACGCTGCACAATCGGTATGGTATTCGGTTTAATATCAACTGTGTATCGGATAGCCACGGTACAGCGGTAAACCCTGCGGGTTTTGATATTGATGAGGTCATTGAAACCAAATCAAAGACGGGCAGCCTGAAAACCCTGGCGGGCTTCACCTCCGGTATGGCCGCATGGGATGCGCTGACGACTTCGGCATTGGATATCGTTTTTGAGGCATCTCCGGTCGATCTTCAAACCGGAGGACCGGGGTTGGCAATCGCCCGAACCGCATTATCCAAGGGAATCTCTATGGTACTGGCCAATAAAGGGCCGGTGGTTCTGGCACTCCGCGAGCTTGAACAGCTTGCATCACAATCCGGTGCCGGCTTGCGATATAGCGCAACGGTGTGCGGCGGGTTGCCGATCATCAATATCGCACGCCGGGATATGATCGCTGCCGATATCATTAAAATCCAGGGTATATTCAACAGCACGACCAACTTTATCTTAGACGAGATGGGACAAGGTCGCAGCTATGATGACGCGCTGGCTGAAACGCAAAAGCGAGGCATTGCCGAAGCAGATCCCTCTTTGGATGTGGGCGGTTGGGATACGGCCAATAAACTCGTCATTATCGTAAATAGTATTCTGAAAGGATGGGTAACGTTATCGGATGTCCAGGTCACCGGCATCACCACCATCACAACCGATGCGATACTCACCGAAAAGGCGCGAAATAACGCCTTGAAACTGGTGGCGTCATTTGAGAACAATACTCTAACCGTTCAACCAACCCCGGTGCCTGTCAACAGCTTTCTCGGACAATGCTCAGGCTGGGAAATGGGCGTTGAAATACACAGCGATATATACGGCATCATGTATCACAAATTATGGGAACGCGAACCGATCCCCACGGCCGCTTCCATGCTGAGGGATGCGGTGGATATTATGACATCTTCAACCCGACGAACATGCAACCCCGGCCTGCGGCGATAATCTTTGTTTTTTAAGGTTTTATTATGTAAAAGGTTGGGCCTTGCAAAGATTTCATTAAATGGATTGTGGTCGTGTTGTGGCGACGCACATGTTAAATTAATCTGAAATGGAGAAACCATGAAGATCGATATGGAAAAAGTTAGTTACATACTAGGTCAAAGCATCGGCACCGATTTTAAACGCCAGGAGTTCGAGATCGAGGTTGATATTTTCACCGAATCCTTCAAGGAGGCCTTTGCCGGCGAACCGAGCCGGATGCCTGTGGGCGAAATGCAACAAACCATGACGGCTTTTCAAAGCTTTGTGCGTGAGGAACAGCAGGCCCGTCAATCCGAAAAATTGCAGGCCAATCTGGAAAAGGGGAAAGCCTTTCTCAAAGAAAATGTGAAAAATGAGGGGATAATCGAAACCGCCAGCGGCCTGCAGTATCGGGTTATAAGGGAAGGCAACGGAAAAAAACCCTCCGCGACCGATACGGTAGAGACCCACTATGAGGGCAGGACCCTGGATGGGAATGTCTTTGACAGCTCCATCAAACGGGGCAGCCCGGCAACTTTTCCCGTCAACGGTGTCATTCCAGGCTGGCAGGAAGCCTTGCAGCTAATGAAGGAAGGGGCAAAATATGAGCTTTTCATCCCCTCTGAGCTGGCATACGGCCAATCCGGCAGCGGCCAGGCCATTGGGCCCCACGAGACGTTAATTTTCGAAGTGGAATTGCTGGCGATCAAATAGTTTCGAACGGGGAGAGGCGAAAGTGGCAAAAAAGAAATTTTATGCCGTAGCGGTGGGCAAGGTTCCCGGAATCTATACCCAGTGGTATGGAGAGACCGGTGCGGAAGCACAGGTACGAGGGGTTGCCGGGGCAATTTTTAAGGGTTTTTCCACCCGGGCCGAAGCGGAGGCCTTTTACAAGGAAAATTTCGGAAAAAAAAGAAAATCGGTCGATGGAAAAAAACGTTCTAAAAATACCAAACCGGCAAAGCCGCCGACCAGCTATTCGGACGCTGTTCAGGCCGGCAAAATCGTCATTTACACTGACGGTGGCGCCCTAAATAATCCGGGACCGGGAGGATATGGCGTTGTCATTGCCAAGGGCACCGGGAAAAAAGAGCTCTCAGCGGGATATCGCCTGACCACCAACAACCGTATGGAGTTGATGGCCTGCATTGTGGGGCTCAGCCATTTCGAAGCACAGGCTTCCATGGTCCTGTTCAGCGACTCTAAATATGTGATCAACGGTATCACCAAGGGGTGGGCCAAAAAGTGGCAAGCCAACAATTGGATGCGGACGAAAAAGGAACCGGCCATAAATCCCGATCTGTGGGAGCGTCTTTTGGCGTTGTGTGAAAGACATGATGTAACGTTTTGCTGGGTAAAGGGCCATGCCGGCATAGAAGGTAATGAACGTTGTGATGTATTGGCCACCCGGGCGGCCATGGGCAAAGATCTGCGGGTCGACACCGCCTATGAGTCCGGTTTGAAATCCAAATAGTATCGTTCCGCCTATCTATCTTGAAATTTTAATTCCAATTATTGTGGAGGATAACCAACATGGGAAACGAGCCCGATAAAGTCATCTATTCGATGATCAGGGTCAGCAAATTTTACGATAAAAAACCGGTTTTAAAGGACATTTCTCTCTCCTACTTCTACGGTGCAAAAATCGGGGTTCTCGGTTTAAATGGTTCGGGCAAAACGTCCTTGCTCCGAATCCTTGCCGGTGTGGACACAAAATTCAACGGCGAGACGATCCTTTCACAGGGCCATACCGTGGGTTATCTCGAGCAGGAACCCTTGGTGGACGTGGACAAGACGGTGCGGCAAGTGGTGGAGGAAGGGGTCCAGGAAACAGTCGATCTTCTGGCCGAATTCGAAGACATCAATATGAAATTTGCCGAGCCCATGGATGACGACAAGATGAATGCGCTGATTGAACGCCAGGGACAGGTGCAGGAAGCCCTTGACGATCGAGATGCCTGGGACTTGGACGCACGCTTGGAAATGGCCATGGATGCCCTGCGCTGCCCGCCTTCGGATACGAGGGTAAATATACTTTCGGGTGGGGAGAAGCGGCGGGTGGCCCTGTGCCGGTTGCTGCTGCAAAAGCCCGACATTCTGCTTCTGGACGAACCCACCAACCATCTCGACGCCGAGAGTGTGGCCTGGCTCGAACAGCATTTACAGCGCTATCCGGGAACCGTCATCGCTGTCACCCATGATCGTTATTTCCTCGACAACGTGGCCGGATGGATTCTCGAACTCGATCGTGGCGAAGGGATTCCCTGGAAGGGGAACTACTCCAGCTGGCTGGAACAAAAGCAGGAGCGGTTACGCCGCGAAGAAAAAAGTCAAAGCGCCCGGCAAAAGACATTGGAGCGTGAGCTGGAATGGATTCGCATGTCTCCCAAAGGGCGGCATGCCAAGAGCCAGGCCCGCATCAGTGCCTATGAAAAGCTGCTATCCCAACAAACGGAAATGCATGAAAAGGCTCTCGAGCTTTACATCCCTCCCGGGCCACGCCTGGGAGACGTTGTAATCGAGGCGGACAAGGTCAGTAAAGCCTTTGAAAATCGCCTGTTGGTGGAAGATATGAGCTTCAACCTCCCCCCGGGGGGTATCGTCGGCGTCATCGGCCCCAATGGTGCCGGGAAATCAACCCTTTTCAATATGATCACTGGTCTGGAAAACCCCGACAGCGGCACCATCCGAATCGGTGACACGGTCAAGCTGGCCTATGTCGATCAGAGTCGTGAACTCGATCCTGAAAAGAGCATTTGGGAGGAGATCACCGGCGGCAATGAGCAGATCGAGCTGGGCGATCAACTGATCAATTCCCGGGCCTATGTCTCCCGGTTCAACTTTTCAGGGTCGGATCAACAAAAAAAGACCAAGGCCATATCCGGAGGCCAGCGCAACCGGGTACATCTGGCCAAAATCCTTAGGCAGGGGGCCAATGTGATCCTGCTGGACGAACCCACCAACGACCTGGACGTCAATACGCTGCGCGCCCTGGAAGAGGCCCTGGAGAACTTCGGCGGCTGTGCCGTCGTGATCAGCCATGACCGCTGGTTCCTCGATCGCATTGCCACCCACATCCTGGCCTTTGAAGGGGATAGCCGAACGGTTTTTCTACAAGGCAATTGGTCGGATTACGAAGCCGACCTCAAAAAACGGCTGGGAGCCGAAGCCGGTCGGCCGCACCGGATCAAATACCGACAGTTGACCCGATAGAATGTGCGCTCCCATTACCCAATAATGGAAAAATCTTATCCGGGGAGTTAACAAGCGCATCCCATAGCCGGGTGACGGGGTTACAATATCGGTCGACCATTACCCGGCAGAGAACCGCGATCGTAGTCAATATGTGATATCATCGCCCCTATGGTTGACTGTCATTGTGATGTGGTGCAGTGAGCCTCAAAAGTAGGGAAGGTTTATACAGACGGGTATTCTCTGCCGCGGACTGGGTGGTTACGGATTATTTAGGTTATCATATTTCCAACCGCATGATCGACCACGTTACCGAGTGACGAGCAGATTTCATATGTCCAGTGATCAGAAGTAATTTTGGTGTCACTGCCCGTTTAAATGCCGGAGAAAAATTCTTTTCTGATTTGGGTTCCACCGGACAGCCTTCAATCAATGTTGTTTCCCGGAGCCTGACTTAACGATGAAACAGTATGTATCGAAGTCACAGGTTAAACAGTGAGCAATGTCTCATTATTTTTCAAGATATTGGTTAATAGCTCTCCCGTATACTGAACCTCGATCCCCATTTTAGCCAGCTTATCTGAAACGCCCAACTGATCCGCACATGCTTTACATGCCGTCAAATAAACCCCCTCTTCCAGCGCCTCTTTGATCTTGCCCTGAATGGCTGAAGATTCCGTAGCGAGAACTGAGGGTGCCCCCCAGACGATGAGTGTGACTTTTTCCCACCATTTATGACGTAGTGCATTTATCCCGTACATAAACACCATTTTCTCCGAAGTGATGGGGTCGCCGTTGGTCCAGAGGATATAGAGATGGTTATTGTCACTCATGGGATCTCCTTGTTTGCTCGCGGGAATAGGAAAAATTATTTTCTGTTTCTAATATCAAGTACCGCAAATACCGGCAACACCTTCTGTGAGTTTCGTATCACGAAGGAAAATCCACCGGAACAATCACCTTTTATGAAAAAACATATAATATAATGATATCATAATAAAACGCTTTCCTGATAATGTCTTGCCGGGTCTTTCTCAGCTCTTTTAGATCGTTCCCAAAAAAAAGCTAAAGTGATCATGTTAAAATACCGATAATATAAATGGCGGGATGGATTTTGGCACAGGGATGCCATTACGATTTTGTTTTCTTTGGTAGCGGCTTGAAAGCAACTAACTATAACCTAAATTGAGCGGTTTTTTACTCGCTCTGCACCAATCTATTGAGCGCTAAGGCTTTCAAAAATACTCGGCATATCCAAAGGGTATGCCTCCGTTTTTTGAAAACCTTATCATCTCAATATCTTGGCACATAGCTTCACAAAAAATCGCTCAGCTTAGGTATAATTTTGCCGGACGAACAACACTTTGATCACTGAACTCAACCATATTTCTCCCATCGTGGGTGAATACCCACAAAGTCGTTCGCAAGGGTACAAAAGCACCCAGAAAAAGCCGGTCAGTTCAGCGGTTGAATCCGGCGATGTTCTGGTAAAAATTTCAGACACGGCTAAAGAGCTCCAAAAAAAGGAAAGCGAAACAGGTACAGACCCTCCGGGGAAAGAGCAGCTAAGCGAAGAAGATAAAAGAACAGTCGAACAACTCAAAAGGGTTGACTTGGAAACCAAAGCCCACGAACAGGCACACCTTGCCGCCGGATCAGGATTAGTCCAGGGTGGCGCCAGTTTCACCTATACAAGAGGACCGGATGGCAGAATGTATGCCGTAGGCGGCGAAGTCAGTATCGACACCTCTCCGGAAAATGACCCCAACGCCACCATTCGCAAAATGCAGCAAGTAAAACGAGCCGCGCTGGCCCCTTCGAACCCCTCCGGCCAGGATCGATCCGTGGCAGCCCAGGCGGCACAGACCGAAGCGGATGCACGGGCTCAAAAAATGGAGGAAAGCCGGGAAGCCACGGAAAAAAACAGTAGCGATGAACCCTCGCCTGACGAACACGACACGGCGTCCCCATACGATAAACCCACCCATCCTTCTGTAGAAAAAGGTCTTGCCATCGATCTGGCGGTTTAAGAATATTTTTGAAAAACGGTTACCCCTTCAATACAACCGCGCGATGGGTTTAATTTTCGCAACGATCACATATAGGCAAAGAACAGCCTTTTATATTGGGTTTCCACATATTTCGGTTGATTTTTTCTATCCATTACCATTAATTTGGAGAAAGGGCGTCCCTTTTTGCGTATTTAAGTCATGAAAGCACTCCGGGTCTGTTAAAACTGTAGGGGGGGTTATATGGATAAAAGCCAAATAGCAGAAGTCATCCGTAGAAGACTGAATCTTGAAGCTCACGACTGGGAAATGATTGAAAAAAACCCTAAATTCCAAAACCTGTTTCAAAATGCAATCAAAGCATCCAAATACCGATTGGTGGCCGAAGTCATCCAATCGAAAGGATGCCACTCGGGCCATGTGGTGGGCCAACAATTGATTTTTGACAATTCCGGTAATCTACTCACCCAGGAAAACCCGGATCGGATTTGTTCCTTTTTGATGCCCAATTTAACGGTACTGATCAACGCCTTTTTCGAGAACCTCATGAATGGACGCAATCCCAATGAGGTTATGTTCAACACAAGCGGATGTTTCGATACCGGCCCCTCATGCGGTGGGTGGGGACATGTGGTGGTAAAGATGTATGCTGAATTGAAATAGGCTTCGAATTCGACTTTTTTCTCCGCAGCCACCATTCAATAAACTATTCGATAAATGTTACCGCTTCCTTTAGAGAAGCAACATGGCAATAGATCATGTTAATGATCTCGAGTTCTTTTAAATGAAGATCTTGGGCCCCGGCCGCACAGCAATTTTCGACCACCACCACATCAAAGCTCTCATCCGCCAAACTGCGAACCGTCGAAGAGACGCATTGATCGGTAAAAATCCCGGCCACAATGATATTTTTAATCCCCATATTGCTAAGAACCAACCGTAAATTGGTACCGGTAAGGGCGCTGTCGGTTGTTTTGGTTACAACAATATCGTCATCTAATGGCGTGAGTTGCGGCACCAACTGCGACTCTTGGCTATCTTTTGGCATCAGCAAATAATTCCAGCCCGGTTTCTTCTGGCTGAGTGATCGGTCACGGCCATCGACTTTGTGACAAGCGATCCGCGCAAAAAGGACTTCGATGTTTTTATCCCGGCAGGTAGAAATGAGGGAAGCAGTATTGGGTATGACGGTGGTATTCATCCGGTCTAAAAAAGGCGTCCATTGTTTTTTCGCTTCGGGTTCGTCGGGAACCTCCATATATTTATTTTGAATATCAATTACGAGTAAAGCCGTTTCTTCTGCTTTAAAAACAATATCCTCTGGTTCAGGGGCACCCTGATAATAAAACGAACGGTACATCGTTTTCCACGACATGGCAGGTCTCCTTCCGAAGGTTTATCGAATTTTTTCATCCATCTTGATCACTCAAGGTTCTCTTTTTCCGTAGCACTTTTTTTCGGCGCATATTCACCGATCTCGCTTGTCTCGATAATGCCACCAGGTTTTAAAATCAAAATGCCGATCATGGCACACGATAGAACAATTTCCGTAAGCCCCACCACGGGTCTCGACAAAATCTGGGCAGCATTAATGCTATTTTCAAGAAACCGTAATCCTTCAAAGGCCGCCGTAACGGCAAACGTCCCAAATACGGCACCGGACACTGTTGCAGCACCGCCGATGACCAGCATACCCAAAATCACAAATGTCTCACGTAGATAGAATGCATTGGGGGAAAAAGAGGTGATAAAATGCGCCCTAGCCCCCCACCGATACCGGCATAAAAGGCACTTAAGATGAAAGCTTTCCAACGCAACATCGTGATATCCGCACCTATGGCCCCAGATGCAATTTCATCATCGCGCGTGGCCCGTAAAAGAATGCCCGTACGCGACTCTTTGAACCAAACGGCCACCACAACAGCAAGGGCCGCCACCCAGGAAGCTGTTTTCAAATCCGTTGAATTGACGATACCAAATAGCGTTCTGGGACCGTTCGTCACTGCACTCCAATGCACCATCACGGTGTGCATAATCACCAGAACGGCAAAAGAAGTAATGACCGCCGCAGCATCCGACAGGCGCATAAGCGGATACGAGATAATTGCAGCCAGCAATGCTGCCATCACACCACCTAAAAGAATGCCTATCATTGGGTCAAGTTCTGTCGATTTCAACACCATATATAAATCCGGAAGCGCCATGGACTTCATCTGTGCGGGCATGGTCAATACGGCGGTCGTATAAGCCCCAATGCCCATAAATCCGATATGTGCAAATGACAAAATACCGGAATTACCGGTAAATATTTGTAGTCCGAGGACTAGAATAAGGTTAATCAACAATGTCGTTGAAATTCGGCTGAACAATCTAATACTCAGCACATTCGCCATGATCACCAGAATGATAATAGGTAGCAAAAGGATGCAAATGGAGCGGATATTTTCTTTAGCAAGCATTGTATAATTCATCTTCCTATGTGCGTTGACCGGTTGCTGGCCCTTTGATTATACCGGATGGACGAAAAAGAAGGATTAAAATAACAAATGTGAATGTAAATGCATCCCTAAACTGCAACAGATCCTGAGACAAACCATAATTCAGACTGACATCAATCAAGGCAAGCAGATATCCACCCACCACAGCGCCCAAAAGACTCCTCATTCCACCAATGACGGTTGCGATGAATGCAACAAGCAAAGGCTCAAGACCGATCCCCGGCACAACCGAACCAATCCTACCCAGCCAGAGAATAGCAACCACACCGGCAAATAATCCACTGATAGCAAACGCCAGACTGATAATCATATTGGCGGGGATACCTACCATACGCGCCATTCGAAATTGTGACGCAGATGCACGCAGGGCCAACCCCAAGACGGTATGTTTCAAGGCAAGTGAGAAAAGGGCTAAAAGCAATAATGCAGTTACAATCGTGATGAGGTTTCGAATGGGAACGACAATGCCGATAAACTCAACGGATCGTGTAAAAATATCCGGCAAAGGAACATTGCGTGCACGTGGTGAAATAAATAGCAGCGCTGCATTCTGTAACAATGTGCTGAATGCAAATGATGTAATCAAGACGGCTGTAACCGATTTGGACCGAACCGGACGAAAAGCGACCCATTCCGTCAATACGCCGGCGAAGATTGCCATCAGGATCGCAACGCCAGCCATGAAAAACCATGGAAAGGCCGTCGCGTTTAAAAGGTAGAGAGAATACCCGGCAACCATAACCAGCTCGCCGTAGGCAAAATTGACCAATTTTAATATCCCGTAGATAATCAGCAGGCCCAATGCCATCAGAGCATAGAGGCTGCCGAGGCTGAGAATGTCTAAAATAAATTGAACGATTGTACCCATAGACATAATGTCAATCCTTTAGCTTTCCCAGGTACAGCGCTTCCAGGTCGGAAGAAGATGCAACTTCAGCTGCATCCCCCTTTTTGGCTATTTTTCCCAGTGACATTACATAGGCTCTGTTAGCGTGCTGCAAAGCCTTGTTGGCATTTTGTTCTACCAACAAAATCGTAAGACCGGTGGTTCTTAACTGGTTTATAAACTCATAGATGTGATCAATAATGGTTGGCGCTAATCCTAGGGATGGTTCGTCAAGTAGAAGCAACTTCGGTTGTGCCATCATCGCCCGGGCGATTACCAGCTGCTGTTGCTCTCCACCGGATAGCGTTCCGCTTGACTGAGATTGCCGCTTGCGCAGAATCGGAAATAGATCCAACATCTGTTCCAGGTCATGCTGGATTTTTTTTCGATTCCTGCGGTGAATAAAACCGCCTAAAATGAGGTTTTCACGCACGGTCAGGTCAGAGAACACTTCGCGGGTTTCCGTCACCATGGCAATTCCTTTTCGCAACACTTTTTCAGGTGAAAGCGAAGTGATGTCCTCTCCGTCAAAGATAATACTTCCGGAAGTCACTTTCAGAGCACCGGCGATAGCCAACAGGGTGCTTGTTTTTCCCGATCCATTCGCACCCAATAACGAGACCATCTCGCCCTGCATAACTTCAAGCGAAACGTCTCTCACCGCCCGGACGGCACCATATCGAACTTCTACCCCTTCAAGCCTAAGCATGGTGTCGTTCCTCTTTGGTTACACTGGTTCCCAAATACGCTTCGATCACGGCCGGTAATTTACGGACATCATCAACGGCGCCCTCGCCGATGGTTTTCCCGGAAGAAAGAACGTGCAACCGGTGACAAAGACGCATGATGAGTGTCATGTCATGATCGATAATTAACATACCGAGGTTTTTGCGCTCCGGAAGTCCAGATAGAATATTCAGCAAGGCATCGCTTTCAGCATCGTTCATCCCTGCTGCCGGTTCATCAAGAAGTAAAAAACAGGGCTCTCCCGCCAGGGCTCTAACGATCTCCACCCTCCGCTTGTCGCCATAGCTAAGCGTACCTGCCAGATGACGAGCAAAATCGGCCAGGTTAAACTCCTCTAACAATCCCATTGCAAGCCGATTGGCTTCTTTTCGCGAAGTGCCTTTGGCCAGTGCGGTTGTCTCGACATTTTTAACAACCGTTAGATTTTCAAATAAACGAACGATTTGAAAAGAACGGGTTATCCCTTTCAATGCAATTTTACGAGGCACCAGTTGCGTTATATTTTCGCCATTGAGTTTAACCGTGCCTGATATCGGAATCACCTGACCGGTGATAACATTAATCAGCGTCGTCTTGCCGGACCCATTCGGCCCGATCAGTCCCACAATTTCGCCGATTTCTACATCCATTGACACTCGGTCAAGGGCACGAAGGCCCGCAAAATCGACAGAAATTTCTTTCGCTGACAGGTGTTTCTTTGTCATTATTTATCAGCTCTCGGCAAGTAAAGATATTTCGCTGTCACTATAAAGAGGTAGCATTTGCTGGCCGAATTAAAAAAGAAGTAGGGGCTCTTGTTCAGCCCCTATTCTTTTAATTTAGCCTAACTGTTGTATTTAGGGGGCGGGTGGATTTTCAGGTTTCCGCCACCCGATAAAAGACGGTTTTCCTTTGGTCAAACTGATCAGGACCGCCGCCTTTTCAGGAGCATGTCCCTCCTTGGCCGAGCGGTAGGACAACTTACCGGTTAGCAAATTGAATTCGTTCGTTTCAAGTGCCTTGGCAACAGCTGCACCATCCAGAGATCCCGCCTTTTCCGCGGCCTGGGCCATCAGCATAATCGTATCCCAGCCGGTAGCCACAAACGAAGTATCAGGCGGACCTTTGTGATACGCCTTGTAGGCATCAATAAATTTGCCCATATCCGGATGCGCTTCGGGGCCCATCCACGTGTGGGTGACAAAATAAACATCACTACCGAACTTTTCGCCCAACGCCTCAAATAGACCCGGGTCGTCGTAAGAATCCCCACCCATGATAGGAGATGTGATACCGACTTCACGAATCGAACGGATAATGGTGCCCAAATCCGGCATATAAGACGAAATAAAAATGACATCCGGTTGGGGTTGAATAGACTTTAATCGCGCCAGCTGGGCGGAGAAATCCTGGTCGCCCTGGGTGTAAGTCTCTTCGGCCAGCACCTTGCCACCGATGGTTTTGAAGTGAGCGAGGAAATATTTGCTCAAACTTTTTGTATACGCAATAAACTGATCGGTCACAACATAGGCTGTTTTCCATCCCCGCTCTTTAAACGCATACTCCGCAGCAGTGGCGCCCATGGTGGTATTCCACATGGAACACGTAAACTGTTTATCTCCGAGTGACCAGGAGCTGTAAAGCGGATCCGATGCGCAGGTGGAAATACCGACAATACCAACCTTTTGGGCTTCTCGACTGGCGGGACCGCCAAAATCAAAATCGCATGGCGCTACCATCAACTTTGCCCCTTGGTCAATCAACTGCACAGCCGCGTTACCAACGGTAACAGGATCACTTTTGCCATCAATATTAATGAATTTTACCTTCTTTCCCAGAATCCCGCCATGCTCATTGAGATATTTTACCGCCACTTGGGCGCCTTTGAGCCCCGGTTCATCGAGCGGCGCCTGCACACCCGTGAGACTGAGGGCTCCACCAATTAAAATTTCATCTTCGGCGGCTGACAATGGCGTTGCCAAAATTAACACTAATAATAAACAGATACCGGGAAAAACATTATTTAGATTCTGTTGCATCGGCTCCTCCTTTTAGATTAAATAGGCATATTTGTTGCCTGATTAAAAACGTTCCCCATTGGCAATAGATATACACGAAACAAATTTGATTTTCAAATCATCCGTAGTTCGCTGTTCAATGATTGATAACACTTACCTTGTTTAAATCAGAAACAGATATTGCCTTTGATGAAGTTGCGGATAAATCGTCCAGTGCCGGCAAGTTGGTTGAGCAAATCACAGCAGCCTCCGGAGAACAACCCCAAGGTATCGAACAGATCAATCAGACGGTTACCGAGATAGATCAGGCCACACAGCAAAATGCCACTAATGCTGAAGCATTGTCGACCGCCTCCATAAAGATGAACGCCCAAGCTAAAATAATGCAGAAATGAATGAACTTGAATCAAATCAAGTCGATATGCTGCATCCCGCCAACATTCATCACAATGTCTTTGGGAGCCAACGGCTTGAAAAACGAAGTGACGGTTAGATTTCCGATTTATGGCACCCATAGATATGTATCAAAATTGATCGTTTCATCAGCATCCAACGCGACGCCTTCTGCGCTCAACATCTGTTTTTGAAGCTCATAACCCTGGTGGGGTTTGAGGGAGATTTTCCCCTTTCGGTTTACAACCCGATGCCAGGGGAGCCCGTCTTTTTTTGAGCAGGAGTGAAGAATGCGGGCAACTTGTCGTGCAGCCTGAGGGTTGCCGGCCAAAGCAGCGATGATCCCATAGGTGCACACTTTACCCTTGGGGATCTGTTTTATCAAATCCTTGGCCTTTGAGGTAAATGTTTTATCGGCAGGTGCAAAAATGAGATGACTATCCCTATTTTTCGGATCACGCTTCTTCTTCAAAATACTGGACCTGATAGGTCGACACCTGCAAAGCGTCATCTTGCCAGGCGGTTGATGCTAAGCCCGCTTTTTGACAAAGATGACTGAGAAAATCTTCGGGCCGGGGGAGTTGTTCCCACACCTGGGGCAAAAAGGTGGCTGACGCCGCCCCTTTGCGAAGAATGACGCCATCCACGTTAGGCCTTAACAAGGCGATCAGGTCGTCGCCGTCGACATACTCCAGGGGTTGCGGTTCGGTAAGAATACTGATTTCCACCTCTACCCGGTCCAGCTCTTTACCGGTCAGGGGTGAAAATCGAAAGTCATTAAAAGCGGCATTGACGGCGTTGTTCTTTATGGAGTCCGTGATGGATTCGGTGGCACTCAAGGTGCCGATACACCCCCGCAGTTGGTTATCCATCTTCAGGGTAACAAAGGTCCCTCGCCGGACCTGGAGTTGGTCATCATCCAGGGCTTCCCTGACGGAATCGGCCGCCACCGGATCCGGTTTGGCGCCCAGCTTTTCCATGATGGTCTGCCGCGCCAACTGAACCAAAACCCGCCCTTGCTTTTCGTTTAACTGCGCCGTACTCGATTTTTCTATCATGATAAATCTCCGTCATTTCCGCTAAGACAATGTGAGAATAGCTGTTTTCATTTGACCCCGAACCATCTATTCATTACCGTGTAACCATCATTTGCTCAAGGGGGCCTCTTTCCAGACGGTTATATTTGAGATATCATCCATGAAAACCACCTCGCCGGATAACATCGTCACCACCACCTGCTCTTACGATTGCGGAGCCCGCTGCCTTTTACGGGTCCATGTCAAAGATAATCACATTATTCGGATCACGACCGATAAATCGCACGGCCCGGGACTTAAAGCGTGTGTCCGGGGGTTGATGCAAAAACATGTGGTCCACGCACCTCAGCGTCTCACCGAACCTCTAAAGAGGATCGGCCCTCGCGGCGAGGGAAAATTTGAACCCATTTCGTGGGATGAAGCCCTGACGACGATCGCGGCCGAGATAACCCGAACGAATGAACAACATGGACCTGAGTCGATCTTTCTCATGGACTATTTTGGGAACGAAAGCGCCTTGCACAGCAGCCGGAAGACCGCCTCCCGGTTTTTTAATATGTTAGGTGGATGCACCCGGGTATGGGGGAGTGCATCCAATGAAGCGGCTAAATTCGCCGCCAAGGCAACCTTCGGATCCGGCAATACGGGCAGCAGCCGCGACAATCTCTTGCTTGCCGATTTAATCATTCTGTGGGGGTGGAACCCGGTCGTATCCCGTTTCGGACCGGATACGGCGGCCTATCTTCACCTGGCAAAAAAGAAAAACATCCGGATCATCTCGGTCGATCCGCGCCAAAGCCCATCAACCCGGGCATTGGCCCAGCAGTGGATTCCCATCAAACCAGCAACCGATACGGCCATGCTCATCGCCATGGCCCATACCATCTGGGTAGAGGATCTGACCGATCTTGCGTTTTTAAAACGCTATACGATCGGCTTCGAGCCTTTTAAGGCTTACTTTTTGGGAGAATCCGACGGTGTTCCCAAAACCGCTGCCTGGGCATCCGCCATTACCGGTGTGCCCGAAGACGATATCCAAACCCTCGCCAGGGAATATGCGACCCGTAAACCGGCGGCGCTCTATACCGGCTGGGCACCGGGCCGCACGGCCTTTGGGGAACAATTTCACAGGGCCGCCCATGTATTGGCCGCCATGACCGGAAACATCGGCATTCCCGGGGGCGTGGTCGCCGGTGGTACCCATGGCCGGGATCAGGGCCGGTTGGGAAAATCGCTTCCAACCCTATCCGACCGGTTCCCGGCGGTCCATATCTCTGATGTCTTCGATGCCCTGCTCAACGGTCGCGCTGGGGGATACCCGGCGGATTATAAATTGCTGTACATCGTCGGCTGCAACTTGTTAAACCAATTTTTAAATATCAATAAGGGGGTCAAAGCCCTGAAAGCCCTGCCGTTTATCGTGGTGCATGAGCTGTTTATGACCCCCACCTGCCGTTTTGCAGATATCATTTTGCCTGTCTCCCACTTCATGGAGACAAACGATGTGGGAACGCCCTGGCTTGGCGGCCCATATACCATCTATATGAACAAAGTGCTCCAGCCACCGCAAGGTGTCCGTTCGGATCTGACCATTTTTTCCGACCTGGCCCGTCATTTGGGCGTAGATCAATACAATCCAATATCAACCGATGCGTGGCTCAAGACATTCGTTAGTGCCACACCGGATCTCCCCGATTTCGACACATTTAAACAAACGGATGCTCATCATATTAAACATCAAACGCATCATGTCGCATTTCGCCGTCAGATAGAGGATATTGAAAACAATCCCTTTCCAACGCCATCCGGAAAGATTGAAATCGACAGCCAATATATCAGCGATTTAAAAAATCCCATGATTCCATCCACGCCCAAATTTATCGATCCATGGGAAGGTCCCGACGATCCGACTACCGAAATCTATCCCCTCCAGCTCATCAGTCCCCACGCCCGAACCCGGGTTAATTCTCAGTTCGACAATATACCCGCCTTTAAGGAAAAAGGAGACGATGCCGTATGGATCCATACCGATGACGCCACCGCTCGTGGGATTTTACACGGAGAGACGGTCATTATTTACAATGATCGCGGCAAACTGGCCACGACAGCCAAAGTGACCGATCGAATCAGACCGGGCGTGGTCAGCCTTGATGCAGGGGCCTGGTACCATCCGCAAGCCAATGGCACAGACTTAGGGGGATGCGTCAATGTACTCACCTTGGATGAAAAATCACCCTGCGGCGCCTTTCCCTGCAATAGCTGCCTGGTCGAAATCAAAAAGGGTGAAATCGAAAAAGGTGATAAGAATTGAGTCCGGATAAATCGCAACCATAGGAGATCGAACCATGCAAATAAAAATCATCAAATGGGTTATATTGTTGGTTGGCTTGGCTCTCCCGGTGATGACGCAGGCCAGAACAACACTGGTAACCTTGCCGGAAAGAAATGCGGCCATGATACGACTCAGCAATCCAATGGCCACATTGATTGAGGAAGAACGGCAACTATCGCTTCAAAAGGGGTTGAACAAGATCGATTTTTCCTGGAAAGGGGTGAACATCGATGCGGATTCTATCCGCCTTCGCGTGATCGATCATCCGGATAAAGTCACGCTGTTGAATGTCAGCTACCCCCCCAACGAGGCTGCCTTGATCTGGGAACTCGCCAGTGAAGGTGATTTTGTCGAGAAAGTCAGGATCAGCTACCTGCTCAGCAACATCGATCGTGTCATCACCTACAAGGCTTTGGCCGACAAAGAAGAAACGCATGTCGATTTCAGGAGCCACCTGGTACTGCGAAATTATTCCGGCGAAAATTTTGACGAGGCCATGGTCCGTTTGGATGATGACCAGTCATTTATCCAGACCATCGACCATGAACAGACCAATCGGCTGCGCTTTTTAAAAAAAGAGACGGTTCCAATGACCAAAATATGGACCTGGGATTCGCAACGGTTACCTTGGGACCCGGAGAAACTTAACAATAAAAACGTGGGTATTCCAGTCAGCTATCAGATCATCAACGATAAAGCCAGCGGGCTTGGTGAACAAGTCCTATGGGGCGGTAAAGCCCGTCTTTTTCAAAACGACGGTCATGGAAGTACGATTTTTTTAGGTGAAGATATTTCTAAAAACGTGCCTGTCGGGGAAAAAATGGAACTCACCATTGGCGATAGCCGCGATATTGTCGTAACCCAGCGAAAGATGAAAGAAAAACGGATCAATATTCGCCGGACCACGCACAAAAGCAACCCCAGAATCGTTTTGTACGATGTGGACGAAGAAATTACGGCCAAGATTGAAAATTTCAAGGATACATCGGCAGCGTTAACCATGCGGCAGCACATCCCCGGTGAGTGGAAAATGATCGATAGCAACCTCGAATATGTACGTAAAGATGCCAATACGCTCGAATTTTTCATCAAGCTGCCGGCGCGGAGCGGTAAAGGGCCTGCGGTGGTAAATCTTAAAATGAACTACCACCGCCTCAATTTACGACCATAGGCGGCAATCGGCTTTTCAGATTTGATATGGTCAGGTTTGATGTGACCAGGTTTGATGTAATCAGGATAAGTAAAATCCTGATAGAAAGGAGCTTTCATGAAAACCCTTAAAATAGTTGTCTTGATGTTGTTTGCCGGAATCGTGGGACAACCGGCTTCGGCCAAGATCGACCTGGTCACCTTGCCGGCCCGCGATACAACCCAGGTAACCATTTATAACTCGGCCGACCTCACACTGGTTCGCGACGGACGGGCATTAACCCTAAAGGAGGGCCCCAACCGTTTACAATTTTCCTGGGCCAACACCCTCATCGATCCAACCAGTTTGGAAATGTTACCCAAAAAGAGTGCCGACAACATTGATATTTTTGATCTGACCTACCCGCCCCGGGTGAAAAATGTCGGTATTTGGCAAATTAACAGCAGCATTAAAGGCAACGTTCCGGTTGAAATCACCTATCTGACCAGCGGTATCCGTTGGCGGGCGTTTTATATGGGCACCTTGGCACCCGACGAGCAAACCATGCGACTAAAAGGGTATGTGCGGGTAACCAATAATAGTGGTGAGGATTACCAAAATGCCCAGGTTCGGCTCATTGTCGGCAACGTTCATCTGCTCGATCAGATCGCCATGCTGGCCCAAAGAGATGCCCCTTATGGACGCCCCAGCGGTGCCACCCTTGGCAGGGCATTACCGCAAAATAGGGTCGCCAAAGCAAAAATGATGATGGATGAAGCCGTTGCAGCCCCATCTGCAGCAGGAGTTAGATTATCGAAGAAGGAGATTAAGAAAGAGGGGCTGAGTGAATATTTTCTCTACACCATCGAAGGGACGGAAACGATACCGACAGGGTGGTCCAAACGTCTACCCAGTTTTGATGCTGCAGAAGTACCCGTGGAGAGCTTATATAAATTTGAACAGCAGCGGTATGGCGATCAGCCGATTCGATTTATCAGCTTTAAAAATGACAAATCCCACAAACTGGGGCAAACCCCCATACCCGGTGGTGGGCTAAAGGTATTTCGCAGAGTCGATGACAAGCAGCACCTCTCTTATGAAGGCCAGTCGGCATTTAAATATATCCCCGTTGATGAAGATGTGGAATTGAGCCTGGGGACGGCTCAAGATGTGATTGTGAAACCCACCTTGATGGACTATCGCACCGATCACTACACCTTTGATCGAAAGGGTCAGATAAATGGGTGGGACGAGACCCGCACTTTTCGCATCGAAGTAAAAAATACCCGCAATGTGACGGTCAAGCTTGAGATCAAACGTAATCTTAACACCCTTTACTGGGATATCAAAAATAGTGGCGATTACGGTATTTATGCAAAAGAAGATAAAGATACGGTTAAATACGCCCTTGTACTGGCCCCACAAAGCCAAAAGATGTTTGAATATGTTCTGACGACATACCACGGAAATCGACAAGACAACCACTGAAACCGATGAAAGGCACACCGCCATGAATATGAAAGCATTGGTAAAAAGTAAATCGGAGCCGGGTATCTGGTTAGAAGAGGTTCCGGTGCCGACCATGGGTCGCAATGACGTGTTGATTAAAATTCACAAAACCGCCATTTGCGGTACGGATGTTCATATCTACAACTGGGATGCCTGGGCCCAAAAGACGATCCCGGTCCCCATGCATGTGGGGCATGAGTTTGTGGGTGAGGTCGCCGAGATCGGTGACAACGTTCATGATTTTCACCCTGGCGATATTGTTTCCGGTGAAGGACATCTGGTTTGCGGCCGCTGTCGTAACTGCCTCGCCGGTCGACGGCATCTGTGTATGAATACCAGCGGGGTTGGCGTTAATCGGCCCGGTGCCTTTGCCGAATATTTAAGCATTCCGGTGACCAATGTGTGGTATTGTGATCCAACGATTCCAATGGATATCCTTTCCTGCTTTGACCCCTTAGGCAATGCGACCCACACCGCGTTATCCTTTGATGTGTTGGGCGAAGATGTATTAATCACCGGCGCCGGCCCCATTGGATGCATGGCCACCGCAATCGCCAGGCACGCGGGTGCCCGTCATGTGGTTGTAACGGATATCAACCCTTACCGCTTGAGTCTCGCTAAAAAAATGGGGGCCACCCTAGCCCTGGACGTAAGCAAAGATAAAATCGAGGACGCGCAAAAAAAGCTCGGCATGAAAGAGGGCTTTGATGTCGGGATGGAGATGTCCGGTAGCCCGGACGCGCTGAGGGCGATGCTCCCCAGCATGTGCCATGGCGCCAAGATCGCCCTATTGGGGATTCTCCCCCCCAACACAGCCATTGACTGGGATTTCGTGGTCTTCAACGGGCTGACCATCAAAGGCATTTATGGTCGCGAGATGTATGAAACCTGGTATAAAATGACGGTCATGATTCAAACCGGCCTCAACATCGAACCACTGATCACCCACCGCTTCCATTTTAGCGAGTATCAAGAAGCATTCGAGGTGATGCGCTCGGGAGAGTCGGGGAAGGTGGTGTTAAACTGGGTCTAAATAAAAAAGCAGTATCGAACATTAGAAAAAAGGGATATCTCACGTGGAAGGATTTGGGTTTACGCGCCTCTTTTTCTTGAGATCCAACTCACTACCTGTTCCATGCGCTTCGATTCCTCTTTGTAAATCGCATGAGCGCTCTTTAAATTAACTTTTTCGAACCGAACCATATCGCCGGGAACGGCCTGGGCCAACACACCCAGATCTTTCGATATCACGGTCGCTATTTTAACATACCCCCCAACCGTCTGCTCCACAAATAATACGATCGGTTGACAATCCGCCGGAATTTGAATCCCGCCCGGAACGCTGGGTTCAGAGATGATACTTAAAGGCATGTCGTCGATAAGGTTGATTTCCGGGCCCTGGAGGCGATACCCCATTCTGTCCGCTTTTGCGGTGACCATGAATTCGGCCTTGAAAAGGGTTGTCAGGCCTTCTTTAAAAAAGTCATCCTGCGGTCCGGGAATGGCACGAACAGTGACGTTGTCAGGATATTCGGGAATCCATTTTTCCGGCAGGTGACAGGACATGTTCAGATCGTTCGGCGGTCCGATTTCAAGAATATCATCGGCGCGAAGCACTCTTCCCAGGTACCCACCGATTTGGCCGCCCACATAGGTGGAATAGCTGCCCATTACAGAAGGAACGTCGATCCCCCCATTGATGGCCAAATAGGCTCGGCATCCGGAGGTCACTTGGTGAACATCGAGAACATCACCGGGATGAACAGGTATCGAACACCAGTTCTCAACCGGCTTGTCATTGATAGCCATACCCATTTTGGCACCGGTAACAGCGATGGTGGAGGGTACTAAAAATTCTACCCGTGGTCCCAGAATGGTTAATTCCAACGCCGCCGCCTGGGAATGATTGCCCACCAATAAGTTGGCCACTTGAAATGCAAACCGATCCATGGCTCCACAAATCGGTATTCCCAGACGTTGGTAGCCGTATCGCCCCAGGTCCTGAACCGTTGTATACGCCCCGGGTGTGAGTACTTTAACGGCTTTCATCCGCACCCCCTTCAGCTGCCATTTCATGAAAGGTCGCCGTTGGTATCGATTCAAACCGTATTAAATCGCCGACTTGATATAAAAACGGATTATCCATAGATGGGTTAAAAAGTTTCAGCGGGGTTTGACCAATGAGTTGCCAACCACCGGGACTGGATACCGGATAGATACCGGTTTGGTTGTTGGCGATGCCGACGGATCCGGCCGGAACATGGGTCCGGGGGGTTTTTAAGCGAGGCGTATGGAGCTTTTCCGACAAGCCGCCTAAAAAGGGAAACCCTGGCGTAAACCCGATCATGTAAATCGGATAGGCCGTGGCGGTATGTAAATCAATCACCTCGTCTTCGGTCAATCGGTTAACGTCAGCCACATGGGCGAGATCGGGTCCGAACGTCTCCCCATAGCAGACGGGGATCTTCACCGTGCGTGGCGGTGGGATCTCAATCCGATCGTGGTGCTGTTCCAACGCATCTAAATCATTTTGAATCCGTTCAGGGGTTGTTACCCCCGGGTCATAGATGATGAGCAAGGAACGATAGGTGGGGATCACCTCAATGATTCCCTCGGGTGGGGCCTGATCTATCAAAATGACCATGGTCCGAACCTTTCGGTTAATGACCGGGTCAATGATATCGCCATACTCCATCAGCAGGCCGCGATCACCGGCGATGCGAAAGCGGGGTTTTTCATAGCGACCATTTTTCATTTAGATGTCATCCATATCGAAGTCAACGATGGAAAAATTCAGAAGCCGGAAGTACGAAATATTTCAACAATGGTCTTTAGCTAATGCCCCATCGCTTTCAGGGTAACCCCATCATTTTCCAACGCCGACCGAATCCGAGCCACCAACTCAACCGCTATGGGTGTATCCCCGTGTACACAAAGGGTTTGCGCCTCAACGGTTATCACGGACCCATCGACGGCGATGATCTGGTTTTCCTTTGCCATTCGAAGGGCACGGTCGGCCACTTCGTTCGGATCGGTGATAACGGATCCCGGAATACGACGGGATTGAAGGGTCCCCTCCGGTGTATAGGCCCGATCGGGAAAGGCTTCGTAGGCTACCTTCAAACCGACTTCCCGACCTATCCGTCTCATTTTCTCACCCTTGGCACCGGCCAGGGCAACATAGGTCAGATTCGGATCGACGCGGACGATCGCTTCGGCCACAGCCTGGGCGATTGTATCACTTTCTACAGCGGTCAAATAGAGAGCGCCATGGGGTTTTACATGTTGTAAGCGCGTGTCGTGCAAACGGCAAAAGGCCTGTATGGCGCCAATTTGATAAACCACATAGTGAAATACATCATCGGGCGTACAATCCATATTTCGTCGCCCAAACCCCATCAGATCAGGATATCCGGGATGCGCACCCACGGCAACCCCATGGTTAACGGCCTGTTTTATAGTGTTCCCCATCACAAGCGGATCACCCGCGTGCCAACCACAAGCAATATTGGCTGACGTAATATACGACATCACCTCAGAATCCATCCCCATGGTGTAAGCACCAAAACTTTCACCCATGTCACAATTTAGATCGATGGTGGGCATAATGAGTGGACTCCTATTTTCCAATCATGATATTAGGCAAAATCAAGGCGATATCCGGAAAAATGGTTATGATGGCCGTCGTCAATAGCATCAGGAAGAAAAACGGCAATGCGTACCGGGCAATATTAATAATGGGCTCCCCGGTTAATCCCTGGATAACAAACAGATTAAACCCTACCGGCGGCGTTATCTGGCTAACCTCCACCATTAGGATAAGATAAATACCAAACCAGATGGGATCAAATCCGGCCGCCGTAACCATAGGTAATGCGATGGGTAAGGTCATCACAACAATGGAGAATCCGTCCAGCAAACATCCCAGAATAATGTAAACCAGGCCTAACAAGGCCATTAAGGCATAAGGCGACAGATTCATTTCAATAATGGCTTGGGTAATGGCTGCCGGAATGCCCAAAAAACCCATCACCCGGGAAAGAAACCCAGCGCCCACCACAATCAGCATAATCATGGCATTGGTTTTAACGGCACCCACCAGGCACTCCATCAGAATTTTAAAGTTCATCCGTCGGTTGATCAACGCAAACACCGTGGCCCCCAGAACACCCAGCGCCGCCGCTTCCGTCGGTGTGGCAAAACCGGCATAAATACTTCCCAATACCATCAAGATCAGAAGAAAGGTTGGCGCCAAATCCTTTAGGGCGACGAGACGTTCCACCCAGGAATAGTGGTCCTGCGTTTTTGGGGCAATCTCAGGGTTTCGAATCCCCCGGTAAATAATATAGCTTGAATAAATTCCCGCGAGAAGCAATCCCGGCAATATTCCGGCCATGAACATTTTGCCGATGGAAACCTCGGCCAGAATGGCGTAAACGATCATGATCAAAGATGGGGGAATCAAAAAACCAAGGGTCCCTGCGCCGGCCAGAGACCCCATGGCGATTTTTTTGTCGTATCCGAGTTTATCAAACTCGGCCAGGGTGATGCGTCCCACGGTGGCAGTGGTAGCGGCACTGGAACCGGAGACAGCCGCAAAAAGCGTGCACGAAACAATATTCATCAGCAGCAATCCGCCCGGCAACCGGTAAAGCCAGGGAACCAGCGCCTTGAAAAGCTTTTCGGAAATTCCTGAGCGAAATAGAATTTCCCCCATTAAAATAAACAGGGGTAGGGCCACATATTCCCATTTTTCCACTGTGGCCCAAACGGAAGAAGCCATATTGTTTCCGGCGGGGAGAGAACTGAACAATGTCATGCCGACAAAGCCGACAATAAACAGGGAGAAGCCGACCCAGACTCCGGCCCCCAGGGTTAAAAACAAAATACCGAAAACCAATAAGGACATGGTCGCCATACCAGCATCCATCAGACGACCTCCTCTTTGGTAGCAATGGCCGCATAAGTCTTAATGGACATGGCCGCCAATTGAATAAAAAACCCGGCAGCACCGATGAGCATCAGGGTTTGAGGTATCCACAGCGGCGTATGGGTCAAGGTTCCCGAGGTGGACTGATAGCGAAAGGTCGCACTCACCATTTTAAACAGATACCACCAGAGATACCCCATGAAGGCCGTGGTGGCGCAAGTCGCAATAAAGGTAATGGCTCGGGCTAACTTTTCCGGCAATAGCCCAAGGATAAGGGTAATGCGGATATGTCCTTTCTCTTTTAAACAATAACCGGCGCCCAGAAAGATGATGGCTGCCAGTCCGTAGGCACTATATTCATCGGCAATCAGGGTGGTCTTCTGAAAAGCGTTCCACAATAAGATTTCCACCAGGATCAGCAGGGTCATCAGACCAAGTATTACAGCCGATATCCAGGCAGTTAAGTCGCTTATTTTGTCAACCATTCTCACAAAAATGTTCATACGCACAACAGGGTTTAGAGTAAAAATGATCCGGTTTGCCGGATGGGGATCGCCCCTAACCGGCAAACCGGATAGTGTATCAAAGCACGATAGCGCGTCCGGTTATCTTATCGACCGGTTATTCGATAGTAATCATCCAGTACCGCCTGGGCATCGGCGCCGCCTTTTTTAGCCCATTCGCCCCGCAACTTGTCACCAATGGCATTGAGTTCCTGACGAAACCCGGGGCTAACGGAATCGATCATCATCCCATTTTCGGTCAGCGTTTTTCGACTCGTGCGGTCCATATCACTGGCAAGGTTCCACATGTCATCTTCCATTTGCGCAGCAATCTCAAGCACTTTGCCCTGAATCTCCTTAGGCAGCTTATCCCAGGCCGCCTGGTTTACATTGACCATGTTTACCGGACCAACGATGTTGATCGGTGTAAAGTGTTTGAGAACTTCCCAGGCTTTGGCGTCCACGCCGGATGCCGAGGAGGTGTACATGGAGTCGAGCAATCCGGCTTTCATCGCAGGATAAACCTCACTAAACGGCATCTTGCGCGCGGCTATTCCCGTAGCACCCCCAAAGGCCAGACCGGTACCATCGTACACCCGCATTTTTAATCCCTTTAAATCAGCAGCCGATTTAATGGGGCGCTGGGTGTAGATGCCCGAAAAAGGCCACACCGAGGAGTAAAGCGTAAACTGGTTAAACTTTTTCAATATTTTGGCATAGGTCGGTTTGGCCAGTTGATATAGCAACCGTTGCTCAAAGGCGGTCGTGGAAATAAACGGCTGAGCTGTCAAGGCCAGGGCGGGGGCATCGCCTTCGACCATGCCGGTGGGGACCTCAGCAATTGCCAGCTGACCTTCCGCTACGGCACGGAGCAGTTCCGGCCCTTTGAATCCAAGGGCTGAACCGGGATGAAGCACAATTTCCAATTCGCCATTGGTCGCTTCTTTTACCTTATCGGCAAACGCCTGGGCACCTTTGGAGTGAAAATTGCCCGCTGGATAGTTTAAATGAAGATCCCATTTGGTTTTTGCCAATGCCGTGGACACTGGCGCCAAAGCAAAGATCAAGGCCAACACGATAAACACTGTTTTTTTCATAATTACCTCCATCTGCATTTTGTAGTAGGAATTTCTTCCTGATAAAGATGACCACTATCATCTATCCGGATGCCACATACCGAATAATCCGGGCCTGGAAAGTGCCGATATGTTGATAAACAATTTTCATTAAAAGCGCTTTATCCCGTTTACGCAAGGCTTCAATAATCATGTCATGCTCACTTACCACCGACTGGTAATGCGCCTTTAACGAGCGATGGGGATCGACTTCAATCCCGTAAGAAAGGTAAGCCAGGCGATCGGTTTCACACCGAACTTTATGCAGGCAGCTTATGATATATTCATTAAATGAACACTGTGCGTAGGCATGGTGAAACCGATTATTGGCCTCCACCAGTACAATAATATCCATACCATCGATAGCCGTTTTAACATCCGCATTGGCTGTTTCGAGTTTATGTAAAAAAATGGATATTTCCTGCCGCATGGCAAGATCCGCGACACCTGCTTCCAACACCTTGAGTGCCCCAAACGTGGCGCGGGTATTCTGAAGGGTGATGGGCCTGACAATGAAGCCCGCCTTAGCGTGGGATTCAACCATGAAGTCATCGGCCAAGTGCATCAGGGCTTCCCGTATGGGTGTCCGACCGATGTCGAGCTCTTCCATCAGCTTTTTTTCTTCCAACCGCTGGCCGGGTTCAAACGCCAGGGTCATGATCCGACGATAGATCTCTTTGTAGGCAAGGGCACTTAGAGATTGATTCGGCTGATTGGTGTTTATGGCTGGTCTCATAATAAAACCGTTTTTTAGATTGGATCTATTTTTATATACTTGACATATTTATAGAATATATGTCAAGTATATTTACATATTATGATCAATTTGTGCCGAAAACCATCTACGGGTTCGCGCAAAAATAAGTTCACAATTTTAGGCGTTGAGGCGCCCGTCTGGCAAGGCGTGAAAGTGCTGGAATATCGAGATATTCCGAGCTTTCACAACGTCGCCAGACGGGATGCATCAAGATGCATCGGCGTATAAAATGTGTAATTATTTTTTCGCGAGCCCTAAGGAGGCAACCCGTGGGCAAAACAACCTACACCGTCTCATCGCCGTTAATGGGTACTTTTTACCGCGCATCCAATCCGGACGATGCCCCATTGGTAAAGAAAGAACAGCATGTTGAGGCGTCGCAAGTGGTTTGTATCATTGAATCGATGAAAATATTTACTGAGCTAAGAACGGAAAAAAGCGGCATTGTCAAAAGCATCCTGGTGGATAATGAAGACCCAGTCATGAAAAACCAGCCCTTGATCGAAATCGAGGTAGACCTGATGAGTAGATCCGGATGCCGGCTAAAGTCCTTGTGGCCAACCGCGGTGAGATCGCCCTGCGGGTGATTCAGGCCTGCCGGGAAATGGGGATCGCCAGCGTTGCGGTTTTCTCCGATGCCGACCGGGAGGCGCTGCATACGCGATTTGCCGATGAAGCTCTCCATATTGGCCCCGCCTTGAGCCGCAAAAGCTACCTGAATATCGACAGGATTATGGAGGCGGTTAAAAAAAGCGGTGCTGACGCCATTCATCCGGGATACGGATTTCTCTCTGAAAACGCCGCTTTCGCGGCCACTTGCGAATCCGAAAGAATTGTTTTCATTGGCCCATCCGCTGATTGTCTGGCCCGTGCCGGTAACAAAGCCCGCATTCGACAAATCGTTGCCGATATCGGAGTACCCATCATTCCCGGCAGCACACAAAACCTGGCGAACGCCCTTTCGGCATGTGAGATAGCTCAGCATATCGGATACCCGGTAATCATAAAGGCCTCCGGGGGCGGCGGTGGCCGCGGTATGCGGATTGCCAGAGACCAAAGAGAACTAATGGAAGCTTTTGAGGTTGCCGGCGGTGAAGCCCGGGTGGCCTTTGGGAGCCCCGATCTCTACCTGGAAAAATATATTGATCGGCCCCGACACATCGAGATCCAGATATTGGCCGATTGCCAGGGACACGTCATTCATTTGGGCGAACGCGAATGCAGTATTCAGAAGCGGTATCAGAAACTAATCGAGGAGGCCCCCTCCCCGTTTATCGATGAAAGCTTACGCCAAGCCATGGGACAAGCGGCCATTAAAGTCGCCAAAGCCGTTGGCTACCAGAATGCAGGAACCATCGAATTTTTAGTCGATGCGCAGAAAAATTTCTACTTTATGGAAGTCAATGCCCGAATACAGGTTGAACACCCTATTACGGAATGGATAACGGGTGTGGATTTAATCCGGGAGCAGATTCGAATCGCCGACGGCCATGCCCTACCCTATAAGCAGTCCGATATTCAAATCCGAGGGTGGTCCATGGAGTGTCGCATCAATGCCGCCGATCCGGAAAACGATTTTATGCCTTCACCAGGTGAAGTAACACAATTGCTACTTCCCCATGGCCCCGGTGTACGGGTTGACACCATGCTCTTTCCGGGCTGCCTGGTCCCGCCATTTTACGATTCGCTTATCTGCAAGTTGTCGGTCTGGGATGAAAATCGACCTGCCGCCATTCGTCGAATGGATCGCGCCCTGATGGCCTGCGAGATAGAAGGGATTGATGTGACGACGCCTTTTCACCGACGCGTTCTGGCCGATACCGATTTCAAGCAGGGTAATTACGATACCCATTTTATAGAACGATTCGAAAAATGTGAATCTGATAAGGCTTAATCAGGTGCCTCAAGCATCGTAATCACTTCCCCCAGGCGCCCTACGAGGTGTTCATGATACCGCCTGCCACCTTCGCGAGAGGCCTTGGATGGGCTACCCACCGTACCGCCCGATTCTTTGGCAATCTTCTCCATTTCCACCCGGCTGCTGGGGACATAGGAAAGGGTGTCGCCCGAATGGCGCGGGTCAATATGGTAAAGGGCGTGCGGTGAATGGGGGTTGTCTTTGGCACGATCCATTTTAACCAGATCCGGGTAGCAATGCCACATATGTGACCCTTCAATCTCCTCGGCATGGCCCACCGGCCCCCAATCTAAACCACTATCAAAATCCTTGGACATATAGGCCGGATCGAAAATGACCACCTTGACAGCCAATTCCCGCTTGATCCGTTCGCCCACTATCTGCAGCCAGGAAATATTGACGATGCGATGGCCATTGACGAAAATAAACTTGTTAAACCCATGTTCGCAAAGCGATGCCACCATATCGTAGGCGACCTCAACCAGAATTTCAGGTCGGATGGTAATGGTGCCCGGCAGAACCATGTGATGTGGACTCCAGCCAAACCAAAACGGTGGTGCCACCAAAACATCGTTTTTCTCGGCAGCAGCTTCCGCCAGGGCTATCGCCACCATGGTATCAGTCCCCAGTGGTAAATGGGGGCCGTGCTGTTCCGTGCTCCCCACGGGTAGAATGATGGTTCGTTTTCCCGAATCGATCCTGCGCTTAACTTCTTCCCAGGTTAAATTCTGCAGTCGGGATTCACTTCCCAATGGATCTCCTCCTCCCATATCAAACGATATAAACTTATAGTGACATGCAATTTGCTACAAAATCTGGCTTAAAAAAAGCTTGGTGCGATCGTGGGTCGGATTGGTGAAGAAGTGTTCGGGGGTACCTATTTCAACCACACTTCCCTCATCCATGAAAATCACCCGATCGGCCACCTCCCGGGCAAAACCCATCTCATGAGTCACGCAAACCATGGTCATGCCTTCCCGAGCCAAGGTTTTCATCACGTCCAAAACCTCACCGATCATTTCCGGATCCAGGGCCGAGGTAGGTTCGTCAAAGAGCATGATTTTGGGTTCCATGGCCAGGGCCCGGGCAATGGCCACCCGCTGCTGCTGCCCGCCGGAGAGTTGGGTGGGATAGGAGTTGGATTTATCCTGAATGCCGACTTTGGTCAAAAGCGCATCGGCTTTTATTTCGCATTCGGCCTGGGTTTTTTTGCGCACCACCCGCTGGGCCAGGCAGACGTTCTCGGCCACGGTAAGATGGGGAAAGAGATTGAAGGATTGAAAGACCATCCCCACTTCGGCACGAATCTCGTTGATGTTAGTATTGCGATCCTGAAGGCTGACACCATCGATGATGATTTCACCGCTATTGATGGTCTCCAGGTGGTTGATGCTGCGCAACAGGGTGGATTTGCCTGAACCCGAGGGTCCGCAGACCACCACCACTTCGCCTTTGCGGACTTCGTGGGAAACGTCCACCAGGGCATGCACCACAATGGTTGTGCGGAAGGTTTTGGATACGTTCTTGATCTGAATAATCGGCTGTTCCGTTGACTGATTCACCTTACCGTTCCCCCACACCCATCTTGTACTCCATCCTCTGGATCAGCATGGAGAGCGTAAACGTTAGGACCAGATACATAAAGGCCACGGTAAAATAGATTTCGAAATTGGCGAAGCTCACCGTGGAAACTTCCCGACCTGCCTTGGTCAATTCGGTCAGAGCAATGGCGGACAACAGGGAGGAGTCCTTGATCAGATTGATAAATTGGCCGGCCAGGGGGGGTAATATCCGCCGCAGGGCCTGGGGCAGAATCACGTAGCGCATGGCGGCAAAATAGCCCATACCCAGGGAACGGGCCGCCTCCATTTGCCCCCGGGTGATGGACTGGATCCCGGCCCGGACAATCTCGCCCACGTAGGCACCGGAAAAAAAAGCCAATGCCGCTACCCCGGCGGCCATGCGGGAGAGATTGAGGGCTGTCCCGATGCAGAAATAGAAAATCAGGATTTGTACCAAAAGTGGCGTGCCGCGGATCAGCTCCACATACCCGGTGGACAGCCAACGCAGTACCGGAATCGCTGAGATCCGGCAAATTCCGGTGACCAGCCCGATAAAGACGGCGAAGATGGTGGCATAAAACGAGGTTTGGAGGGTCACCCAGAGGCCCTGGGTCAAGGGACCGGCAGCCCAACCAAAAAAACCGCCCTCAGCCTCACGGTAGGCCAAATACTCAGGGATTATGTTCCATCGCCAAATATAATCTATTTGGGCCATGGAGTAGTACATGCCCCAGACCAATGCCCCCCCGCAGATAAACAGCAAGAGGATATTCACATCCTTACGTCGAATTGCTTCGTTCAGTATAGCTTTCACTGGGCACCATTGGGACACCTGGCGCGTTGCAGCGCCAGGTGTTTCTTAGGGGTTTACTGCAACGCGTCCAGCCAAGCCTTGGATTTAAACCATTTGTCGTAGAGGGCATCGTAGGTCCCGTCCCCCTTGACCTGGCGCAAGAAATTATTCAACCAGTTCATAAAGTCCGGATCTCCCTTGCGGATGGCCCATCCCAGGGGTTCAAAGGTGAAGGGTTCATCTAAGAAGACAAATTTTCCCGGAAACTTGGCGAAATAGGTGGCGCACTGGGGCATGTCATAGACATGGGCATCGGCTTTGCCCTGGATGACCTCCTGGATACACACCTGTTCATCTTCAAAAGCGACCCGTTTGGCTTTGGGCATGAACTTCTGAACGGCAAAGTCACCGGTGGTTCCCAGTTTGACGGAGATAGTATATTTCGGGTCGTTGAGGTCCTCATAGGATTTGATCTTGCCTTCATGTTTGATATGCACCAGGGCGGTTTGACCGACGACAATGTAAGGATCGGCGAAATTGACCCGCAGATTACGCTCGGCCTTGATGGTCATCCCCGACATGAGAATATCAAACTTTTTGGTCAAGAGTGCCGGGATGATACCGTCCCAGGCCGTATTGATCAGCTCCAGCTCCACGCCCATGGCTTTGGCCATTTCGGTAGCCAGATCGACGTCGAACCCGATGATGTCACCTTTTTTATTACGCATCTCAAAAGGCATGTAGCCAGCTTCCAAGCCGACACGCAACTTTTTGGCGGCGAGAATGGCGTTCAGGGTAGACTTCTCAGCCATATCCGCGTCCTGTGCCAATGCCGGTAACGTAAAAGATAAGGCTATCAGTATTAATGTCACCAAACCAATAAACTTCTTCATGATTCCTCCTTTGTGGGAAGCCGATGTCCGAATTCGGGTCCCGGCTTCGAGATTAAATTATGCCGTAACCGACAACTGCATTGGTATTCCAATGGTGCGGGCGGCTGCAAATAAAACCGACCCAGCGGGATCCTTTGGGATGGGGTCGGGTCTTAAATTTATTTATTGAACACAATGGACGAGCAGGTCATCCCCGAGTCTGCTTTAATCAACTCGGAGACGTCAATGGGCGTGGGCCCAAAACCAGTTTGTCGTAATATTTCCAAGGTGCGAGGGTAACCAGCATACATAGCTATATGGCCACCAATGCGCAACACATTGGCCGCCCGTGGTTCTTCGGGTGCCACATCGATAAAGCGGAATCCGTCAAAAAACTCTGTGGAAATAGATTCTCGATTGATAATAAGGGTTTCCGGGTCCAATGAGCCCAACGCCGACTTGAGGTGGAGGGTGCCTTTTAAGGGGACGGCGATAACCTCATAACCATGAGCGCTTAGAATTTGGTGCAGGGCGAGGGCGCCGGCTTTGTTGGTTCGGGAGGAGAGTCCCACCCAAAGCTTTCGGCCCACTTGCAGCACATCGCCCCCTTCGAGGGTCGCCGCGGGGCCACCCACATCTACCAGCCGGGTCACCGGTCGATATTGGGCCAATACGGGTGCCATCCGCACCACCTCCCCCCGCCGGGAAGCTACTCCCATGGGGGTGATGACGGCCACCTCGTCCACCACTACCGCATTATCTTCCACAAATACTGCGTCCGGAAAATCGGCGTTGATATCCAGCTTAATCACTTCACATCCGGCCTGGTCGAGCCACCGGCAATACTCACCGTGTTGCCGGCGGGCCAAGGGCACGTCAATGGGTTCACGCTCCCGAAAATTGACTTCGCACTCCGTAATTCGTTCCGATACTTCGTGGGTTAAGGCGATTTTCATCTGCTGGTGTCCATCTTTTTTTAATAGCAAAGCTCAAAATCAGGCGTGTATTTTTACCCAGAATCGCATTCTAACTAAACTGATATCGCAAAATTTAAGGTAGATCAAGCGATACGTGTAACATCTAATAATAACTCGCCGAATATTTTTATTTGACCGGGGGCTTTTTTGAAAACGGCGGTGTTGGGTAGTGTTCAAGACCGTCTCCTCCAGCAGCGTCTATGGGCACTCACCAAACATAGCGGGCCCAGACGATACCTTACCTTGAATTTAAGTATCAGGTAATATAAAAAAATGCCAAATGGAACCTTCAGTTGAATATTTGGTGCGATAATTTTTTTCCATCCAATCCGATAGCACTTTCTTAGATAATCAACATTTGACTTTATTGGCTTTTTTTGACTATTATTATCAAGCTGTTGTCGAAATTTAAGGAGCCAACCATGGTCAGAACCGAAATATCCCTCTTTCTAAAAAATCAACCCGGCGAACTGGGCAACATGACGGAAATGTTTGGGACGGCGGGCATAAACATTGATGCCATTACGATTCAGGACGCTTCCAGTTATGTAAAGGAACTTTTCAAAGGCCGGGGAAAATCACTAAAACGGATCGCCTCGGCGGCCAGCTACAATTCCATGCGCAAGGACTCGGCTGAATTCGCCTTGATCCGTCTCTTGCCCGCCGACGGAATGACCAACAAGGCCATTGACCTGTTATCCAAAAACGGCTACGTTTTCGACATACTGCCGGTGATCGCCGTCGAGCTCAAAAACAAGCCCGGCGAGCTATCCAGGCTGGCCCAAAAATTCGGTGAGGCCGGGATAAATATCAATTATGTATATGGCTCTGTGGTTTCATCTCCGGAAGCCAAATGCCTTTTTGTTTTCTGCCCCGAAGACATCGATCAGGCCACCGGAATATTTACCCATGAAAATGAAGAAGAATAATCTTGTTCGAGTTAAGGGTATTGGCCCGGCGAGGCTGAGGCAGTTAAAAAATCACGGCATCGCCACCTTTTCACAGCTTCATCAAATCCCGGTTGAAAAGTTAGCCGGCATCAAAACCTTCGGTAAACACAACGCCGCCCGCATAAAAAAAGAAGTGGCCAGTCATGCTACCAACCCACAGCCCTCACCCAAAACGAATAAATCGATAAAACCGGATACACGGTCAGACGATGAAAAATTACGAAAAACCCTGAAAAAGCTGACAAAGCAATTGATTCGCGCCGATGAGAGCCTGAAACCCCTATGGAAAAAAAAATATTTGGCGCCGTATATCGATTTTAAAAAAAGTACCCGAAAACTGACGCGACGTATTAAAACCATTGCCAAACAGATCGGCTCCTTTTCCTCCGAAGAAACAGATGTCATCATTCAAAAAGCGAATGCGCTGAGTCGGATTTTAATTAAAGACGCCAAAAAACCAAAAAAAAAGGGCTTTAAAAAAATCACGGCAAAAATAAAAACACTCTCCAAAACACTAAAAGCGTACAAATTGTGAAGAATCTTCTTGTTTTAGGCGATATCCATACCAACTGGACCGCCGGGCACTTATCCCTATAAAACTGGCCATTGTAAGTCTAAAGAGGGACATATGAAAAAAAAAGAGAGTAAAGATAGTCCTCCTACAGCGCAAGTCGGCAGCGCCATGACCCAAATAAAAGAGGTCGTGGATAAGGTCGATACCAAAATTAAAACCGCCGGGGACTACAATCAACAGATCAAAAAAGTACGCAAGGTCCTAAAGAAGAAAGATCGAGATGAAATATTCAAGGCGGCGCTTGAAAAGCACTATAACAAAGAAGAGCTGGCCCCTTTCCAGGCGGAACTGATCAAAATGCAGCGGCACCTTGAAAAAACCGGAAAAAAAATGATCATTCTCTTCGACGGTCGGGACGCCTCTGGCAAAGGAGGCACCATACGCCGCATTACCCGGTATATGAATGAAAAACGTTACCGCGTTGTGGCCTTGGGAAAACCGAGTGAGCGGCAACGGACCGAGCTTCATATCAAACGATATGTCGAGCACTTTCCCCATGCCGGCGAAATCGTCTTGTTCGACCGCAGCTGGTACAACCGGGCGATGGTGGAGCCGGTGATGGGCTTCTGCACCCAGGCGCAATACAAACGCTTTATGAAAAAAGTGGTGGTCTATGAAAATAATTTTCTGGAAGACGCAGGCCGAACGATTTTACTCAAACTCTATTTCTCGGTCACCAAAAAAGAACAGGAGCGACGCTTCGAACGACGCAAAAACGACCCCTTAAGACAATGGAAGCTTTCCGAAGTCGACCTTCAAGCCCAGGATCTATGGGACGAGTTCACCGAGAAGAAATTTATGCTCTTAAAGAAAACCCATACCAAACAATCTCCATGGTATATTGTTCGCTCCGACGACAAACATTTGGCCCGGTTATCGACCATGAAGTTGATACTCGATTCAGTGCGCTACCATGGCCGAAGCCGTAAACTCGATTTTACACCGGACCGGAGCATCGTTATCCCCGGCGATCGTGAATTGCAAACAATGAAAGCGCAGAAAAAGAAACATGGAAAAATCCTGATGTAACCGTTTATTTCAGACAATTTAGGATAACAATTCATTTGCTTTAGATTCTTTTTTCATGGGAGGTGCCAATGCCTAAACATAGCGATAAAATTTCAAAAACAAAGAAACCGAATGATTCGGCCAACAAAAAGAAGCTAAAGAAAAAATTGATCGAACACACGGCCTTTAAGAACGTGGACAAGAAAAAGTCGAATAAACGCCAGGCCGTATGGGTTAAAAAATTTACATTGTCCTACGAGGAGGAGCTTCGCAGACTCCAAATCGAGCTATTAAAGATGCAAAAACATGTGAAACGAAAGGGCCGCCGCCTGCTCCTCCTATTTGAAGGCCGTGATGCCGCAGGAAAAGGGGGAACCATCAAGCGAATCATCGAGCACCTCAATCCGCGCGGCACCCGAGTGGTAGCCTTGCTCACACCCAGCGATACCGAACGTACCCAGTGGTACTTCCAACGTTATATGCAACACCTACCGGCAGATGGGGAAATGGTACTCTTCGATCGCAGCTGGTACAACCGCGCCATGGTCGAGCCGGTGATGGGGTTTTGTACCGATGAGCAGAACAAACGATTTTTGAAAGATGTGCCCTATCTTGAAGAGATGCTGGTTAAAGATGGCATCCGATTATTCAAATTTTTCTTTTCTGTTTCCAAAAATGAACAACTCCGACGGTTTGATTCACGAGAGACCGACCTGCTCAAACAATATAAAATATCACCGGTGGACCGAATGGCCCAAGACAAGTGGGACGATTACACGGTCCGCAAGTTTCAGATGCTTAACGAAACCAACCGCACCCTGGCACCCTGGACGATTATTCGATCGGATAATAAAAAACTGGCGCGATTAAACTGCATCAAGTTTATTCTTTCACAAATAGACTACAAAGATAAGATAGATGCAAAGAAACTCAAAACGGATCCGGAGATTGTGGTGTCGGGAATCGATGAAATCAGGTTGATGGAGGAGGGCTTGTTAACCCCTCTCGAATTGCCCGGATAAGTAGGGTAAACCCTGTTGTAACGCCATATACTTTTTCGAAAGGAGGATCATATGTCGGTTCAGGTTATCATAAAACGTAAATTCGCAATGAATGACCCGGAAAAATTGATGCCTCTCTTAACCCAGCTACGTGATATTGCCAAAAAACAACCCGGCTACCTCACCAGTGAAACCTTAAGGAGTATAAACCACCCCGAGGATTACATGGTAGTCAGCAAATGGCAAACAGCCGCGGACTGGGAGAAATGGTTTAGCAGTCAAGAAAGGAGGAGTATTCAGGGCCAGATCGATTCCATTATTGGCGAGAGGACTTTTTATGAGGTCTTTGAGCCGATTGTGCACACATGATGGAAGTTCAGAAAACCTTAGCCGCAGACTAAAATAGAGGGGGGCGATCTTTTATTTCGCAAAAGTTAGATCGCCCCACAAATCCCTGTGCACCTTCTATTTTTTACCTTTTTTATGCTTTTTCTTATCTTTTTTTAATTTGGCTTTTTTTTTAACTTTTTTTGTTTCTTCTGCGCCTTTTTCTTTGCCTTCTTTAGCTTCTCTTTCTTCTTTTCTTTGGCTTTCTTTTTTTTCGCCATCAGGGCCCCCTTTTTTTAAACCATATCGGTTTCGTTTTGAACCACTACTGGACTATGTTACAGTTTTTAAACAATAAAGCAAGTCGCTTAAGGGGTAACCCCAGAATGATGATATGATTATGAAGTGTATTTTTTCGGATACTCGAAAAATTTCGTTTTTCCACACCGGTCGTTCATCTTCTCCCAAGAAGAAATATCCAGGTTAACGGCGTAGACCCCACAGGTAGGAATATTACTCACCGGATCATCGCCAAGCATATTGGCCAGGCTTGTCAACCCGGGATTATGTCCCACCAGCATCAGCCGGCTGACATCGTCATTAATTACCTTTATTAGATCAATTGTGTCCCCGGCCCCTATACCGTACAGGGATTCATCATAGAAAATTTCCTCAAGGGGGTAGTCTATCTGAACCGCAATAATCCGAGCGGTCATTGCCGCCCGGTTGGCCGGACTGGCCATGATAAAGTCCGGCATTACGCCTCTTTTTTTGAGCGTTGCCCCCATAAACGGGGCGTTTTTGTGGCCTCGTTTATTCAACGGTCGCTCGAAATCATCCAGCTGTGGATCTTTCCAGCTAGATTTGGCATGCCGGACTAGATAAAGCGTCTTCATGGCGATCGACACGATCGTTAAAGCTTTACGGGATTGTGTAGTAAAACTTTCTTCCCCGCTACCCGCCCGCATTTTTTACATACGTATTTGGGCTTTTTTACCAGTTTGGCAAATGTCTTGAAATGTTTATCGATTGCCTTTCCGTCCCATTTACACAGCCGTTTCTCTTTCTTACCCATTTTTATTTTCCCCGTAATTGTCTAAAAGCACATTAAGAACCCAGATCATCTTCCAATAACCTTCGTCGCATATCGTTAAATTGGTCCTTATCCTGTTTTTTTACTTCCGGATACTTTAGCGGTAATGATTTCAATGCTTTTACAACCAGATTTGCTACGGTAAACCGCATAAACAGCTTATCATCCGCCGGGATGGCGTACCAGGGAGCCCAGGATTTAGAGGTTTCCGCCAGCGCATCTTCATACGCCTGCATATATTTTGGCCACAAACGTCGCTCTTTTAAGTCAGCCGTCGAAAACTTCCAATGTTTATCCGGCTCGTCCAGGCGGGATAGAAACCGCCGGCGCTGTTCTTCCGGTGATACATTCAACCAGAATTTAAGAATGACCGTACCGTTTCGGGCCAGATGTTTTTCATGATCCCGAATGGATTCAAACCGCTCACCCCAAACCGTTTTTAAATCAACAGGCCCGGGCAGTTGCTGCCCTGCCAGGATTTCCGGATGGACCCGCACCACGAGCGTTTCTTCATAATAGCTGCGGTTAAAAATCCCAATCCGCCCCCGTTCCGGCAGACGTCTACTGCTACGCCACAGGAAATCATGGTCCAGCGCTTCCGCGCTTGGCTGTTTAAATGAAAAGACCTGGCAGCCGGCAGGATTCACGCCGCTCATCACAGCGCGAATCGTAGAGTCTTTTCCGCCGGCATCCATGGCCTGAAAAATCAACAGAAGTGAATACCGGTCATGAGCGTACAGCACTTTCTGAAGTTCCGCCAGTTCCTCTGTGCATTCTTTAAGCCGGTTTTTCAGCTTTTTTTTCTTGACGCCCTTATCAGGCGGATGCGTTGAGAAATGGGTGTGTTTGAATTTTCCGTTGAACGGAACCAGATAGGGTGATGGTGGTGCGACAAACATCGCTATTCATCCTTTTTTCATCTGAAAATAAACGCGCCTTTGACCATTGTCAAATCAACAGAGCCATTTTCAAAACGTTTCAGTTTGTTCAAGGTCAAGGATGGCGTAAATTTTAATCAGAGGAATACATTGGGTATTTCGAGGATTAAAATTTGAGCCAGACGCAGAGATTGGGCAAACTGGGCCGTTTTGAAATTGGCTCAACAGAGAGATCACATAGATGTCAATGAGTCTTGCGCTTGTCTTTAAAAATATGATTGGAGATGACCACGCGCTGTATTTCAGATGTTCCTTCATAGATTGTAAACACACGCGCATCCCGATAATACCGTTCCACATCGTACTCCTTGGTAAATCCGTATCCGCCATGGATCTGCAGAGCCTGGGCTGTGATCCGATTGACCATCTCCGAGGCAAAAAGCTTGGCCATGGACGCCTGAGCCGAAAATTTTTCACCCCGGATCTTCATGGCCGCCGCCGAAAGGGTAAGCTGCCGGGCGGCTTCGATCTGGGTGGCCATGTCGGCCACCATCCACCGCAACCCCTGAAATTTCGATATTTTCCGACCAAACTGTTCCCTGGTTTTGGCATAGTTCACCGCTGCATCCATGGCCGCCTGGGCCACGCCTAGCGACTGCGCGGCAATACCGATGCGTCCGCCGTCCAGAGCCGTCATGGAAATCTTAAACCCCTCACCTTCCTCCCCGAGCCTGTTCTCTAAGGGTATCCGACACTCTTCAAAAATAAGATCGGTGGTATCCGAAGCCCTGAGCCCCATTTTGTCTTCTTCACGACCCACACTAATTCCGGGGAAGCCCTTCTCCACCAAAAATGCGCTTATCCCCTTATGGCCTTCGTCCGGCGCAGTTTTTGCCGTGACGATCACCAGCCCGGAATTGCGGCCCGTGGTGATAAACCGCTTGGTACCGTTTAAGATATACGCATCCCCGTCCCGCTGGGCTCTGGCACTCTGCATAACCGGATCGGACCCGGCGTGTGGCTCGGTGAGGGCAAAGGCACCGATAATTTCACCCCGGGCCAACACGGGTAGGTATTTTTGTTTTTGTGCCTCGGTCCCATAGCGATTGATACTTTCACAAACAATGGAATTGTGAACGGACATTACCACGGCCGTAGAGGCACAGGCCGCGGCGATTTCCGATAGGGCCAATATATAGCTGATAGAGTCCGCACCGCCACCATCGTATTCCACCGGCGTCATCATGCCCAGAAAACCAAGCTCTCCCATTTTCCTCAGATTTTCGGATGGAAATTCCTTGGAACGATCCCGCTCCGCGGCAGTGGGGGCAATCTCCTTGCGGGCAAATTCCCTCGCCATGGATTGAATCATCAACTGTTCGTCGGTCAGTTTGAATAACATCGATTACACTCCATTAAACGCAATGTTGGACGGATGTTGCGTGTCTTAGACATTATAAATCACCACGATCAACATGGCCTCTTCTTTCCCTGTGTTGCGCATATTGTGCTGAATGCCGGAATTAAAATGAAGCGAGTCATCCTTTTGAAGCCGGTTGACATGTTCGCCAACGGTTATTTCAATGTTGCCATTGAGAACGTAGACGAACTCTTCACCTTCATGATGGTACCCCACGCCCGAATGCTCCGACATGGGTTCGATGGTGACTCGAAAAGCCTTTAAATGTTTGTTTTCAGCGCCGGGAGTCAGGGTGTCATAAGCGTAATTATCGGTCCTTTTGGTGTAGGCTTTCACCCGTTTGTTAAGTGTCGCCTTTTGCTCCTTTAGTAAAAAACTCGAATCGATCTGCAGGGCACGGGATAGTTGCAACAACGTCCCCACGGGCGGTATCTTTTTTCCGGATTCGATCTGTTTGATGTAATCAATGGATAAGCCCGTTTCATTGGCCAGATTTTCCAACAACAGCTTTTTGGCCAGTCGCGCCTGTCGAATCTTTTTACCGACCGGCATCATGGATTCTTTTTTTTTGGGAGCCACTTCGCCTCCTTTTTTGCCTTCAACGCCTTGGTATCAGCGTCTTAGCATCTGATTAAGAACGCTATAATGGTTAGTAAGTGTTGGGTTAGTATTCATAAAACCCGTGCCCGGTCTTTTTGCCCAGCCAGCCGGCTTCGACATATTTTCTAAGCAGTGGGCAGGGGCGATATTTTGAATCCTTAAATCCATCATGCAGCGTCTCCATGATGGCCAGACAAGTGTCCAGGCCAATCAAATCTGCCAGGGCCAAGGGCCCCATGGGATGATTCATGCCCAGTTTCATCACCGTGTCAATCGCTTCCTGGGTACCGACGTTGTGGTATAGACAGTAAATCGCCTCATTGATCATGGGCATTAAAATACGATTGGCAATAAATCCGGGGTAGTCACTGGCTTCGGCCGGTGTTTTTCCGAACTTTTCGGCCAATTGCCAAGTGGTGTCAAAGGTCTCCTCCGATGTGGCCAAACCCCGGATGATTTCCACCAGTTTCATCACCGGGACCGGATTCATAAAATGCATGCCGATGACTTTTTCCGGCCGTTTCGTTTGGGCGGCGATGCGACCGATGGGTATGGAAGATGTATTGGTGGCGAGAATCGCGTCGGCTTGACAGACGTCATCCAGCTTTTTAAAAATATCGAATTTCAAGGACTCCTGCTCCGTAGCCGCTTCCACCACATAATCGGCAGGCGCCATATTTTGGATATCCGTGCAGGTCTGAATGCGTCCCAATACAGTCTCTTTTTCTTCGGCAGTAAACTTTCCTTTTTCCACCCCGCGGGACAAAATTTTCGTGATGGTATTCATTCCCCGATCAACAAATTCCTGAGAAATATCGTTCATAATCACCTGCAGGCCACTCATGGCGGCTACCTGTGCAATACCGTTGCCCATCTGTCCGGCGCCGATGACGCCGAAAGTCTTAATTTCCATTTTCACTCCTTTATTTCCGCTTGCCGGTTTGTCTGTTTGCCCGTTGGCCCGTTTGCCGGTTGGCCCGTTTGCCGGTTGGCCGGTTGGCCGGTTGGCCGGTTAGTTGGCCAGTTGGCCGGTAATATGAAAGCTATTTATCGTTTTACGATCATCGCCACAGCTTCACCGCCGCCCAGGCACAACGAGGCCAGTCCGGTTTTTTTGTCTTGACGGATCATCTCATACAATAAGGTTACCAGCACCCGACAACCGCTGGCACCGATGGGATGGCCCAGGGCCACGCTACCACCATTGACATTCACCTTGGCGGAATCGAGCTCAAGCTCCTTTAAAACCGCAGCAGTGGAACCGCTGAAAGCTTCGTTGATCTCGAAAAGGTCGATCGCTCCGATATCGAGCCCCTCTTTTTGAATACATTTAGGAACAGCCCAAATCGGGGCCACCAGGACGTACTTCATGTCGATGCCGTAGGATGCCTGGGCACCGATGCTGGCCATGATTTCACATCCCAGCTCTTCTGCTTTCTCCCTCGCCATGACGACGACGGCAGCGGCACCATCACTGATGATTGAGGCGTTGCCCGCGGTTGTCACGCCGCCCTTTTTGAAGGCCGGCTTCATTTTGGACAAAGCGTCGTAGTCGGTATCACGGGGGCATTCATCCCGGTCGAATTTGAGTGGATCTTTTTTGCGTCTGGGAATGTCCACTGGGATAATTTCATCGGAAAAACGGCCATCGGATATGGCCGTCAATGTGCGCCGGTATGATTCCGCCGCATACCGGTCTTGATCTTCACGCGTTATACCGTACTTTTCAGAACAGAGTTCATTGGAAATGCCCATATGGAAATCATTGACAATATCCCAAAGGCCGTCATGAATCATGTGATCCAATAGTTCGCCCGTGCCCATACGATATCCAAACCGGGCCTTTTCTAAGTAGAAGGGTGTCTGGCTCATACTTTCCATACCACCAGCGACAACCACATCGGCATCACCCGTCTGAACCGCCTGGGCGGCCAGCATCACGGTCTTTAAGGCAGATCCGCAAACCTTGTTGACCGTAAAACACTCTACTTCCCAGGGCATACCGGCCTTGACAGCCGCTTGCTTGGCCGGATTCTGACCGCTCCCGCAAGGTAGGACCTGCCCCATAATGACTTCATTGACCGTTTCCGGAGCGATACCGGCCCGCTCCACAGCGGCCTTTATGGCAATTCCGCCCAGATCCGTGGCCCCCAGGGGGCTCAGGGTGCCGTTAAAATTACCCAACGGTGTTCGTACCGCACTGACAATAACTGCTTCACGCATATGATTTTCTCCTTTTTGATTTACTCTAATATGGTTTATTCATATATTCCGGGCAGCCATAAAGGCTGCCCCTACACCCAGTGATGATCCACGGATTATATCCAAACGCGACACGGACTCAACGGGTCAACCGACTAACCGTCAAACCGGCAAACCGATCTACATATTTCGTCGATACTGCCCACCTACGTCATACAAAGCTTTTGTAATCTGTCCCAATGAGCAAAACCGGACGGTTTCCATTAATTCCGCAAAAATATTATTTTGGGAAAGGGCTGCCTTTTGCAACCGTGCCAACGCACCGGGCGCCTTTTGCTCGTATTGTTCACGAAAATCAGCCAAACGGCTGAGCTGGGACTCTTTTTCCTCCGTAGTGGCCCGGGCCAGCTCAAGTTCAAAATGATCTTCACTCAACTCATCGCCACCGTGGGGATCACGAAAGGTGTTAACCCCGACAATGGGCAGTTTTCCCGTATGCTTTTGGGTTTCGTAGTAAATCGACTCTTCCTGAATTTTCCCACGCTGATACCCGGTCTCCATGGCGCCAAGAACACCACCCCGCGCAGCGATACGGTCGAATTCCAGCAACACGGCTTCCTCCACCAGGTCGGTAAGCGTGTCCACAATAAAGCTCCCCTGAAGCGGGTTTTCGCTTTTGGACAGGCCCCATTCCCGGTTAATAATCATCTGAATGGCCAGCGCCCGGCGTACCGATTCGGCACTCGGCGTGGTGATGGCTTCGTCAAAGGCATTGGTATGCAAACTCTGGCAATTGTCGTAAACGGCACACAGGGCCTGCAGTGTGGTGCGAACGTCGTTGAATTGAATATCTTGACTATGCAGCGATCTTCCCGAAGTTTGGATATGATATTTCAACATCTGAGCCCGCGTGCCAGCCCCGTATTTATCCCGCATGGCAACGGCCCAAATACGACGCGCCACCCGTCCGATGACGGTATACTCGGGATCCATACCATTGGAGAAGAAAAAGGAGAGATTGGGACCGAAATGATCCACCGGCATCCCCCGGGACAGGTAGTACTCCACATAGGTAAACCCATTGGCCAGGGTGAACGCCAGTTGACTGATGGGATTGGCGCCCGCTTCGGCGATATGGTAGCCCGAGATGGATACCGAATAAAAATTACGCACATCGTGATCGATGAAATATTGCTGAATATCCCCCATCATTTTCAGAGCGAATTCGATGGAAAAAATACAGGTGTTCTGTCCCTGATCTTCTTTGAGAATATCGGCCTGAACCGTACCGCGAACCGTGGCCAGCGCCTTTTCCCGGATCTTTTGGTATTCCTCATCGGTGGGTTGTCGACCGGTTTCCGTTCGAAAGGCATCCGTTTTTTGATCGATAGCTGTATTTAAAAACATGGCCAGCATAATGGGCGCCGGCCCGTTAATGGTCATGGATACAGACGTATTGGGTGCACACAGGTCGAATCCATCGTAGAGCACCTTCATGTCATCCAGGGTACAGATACTGACGCCGGAGGTGCCGACCTTGCCGTAGATGTCGGGTTGTCGATCAGGATCTTGTCCGTAAAGGGTCACCGAATCAAAAGCCGTGGAGAGCCGTTTGGCATCATAGTCGGCCGAGAGCATTTTAAACCGTCGATTGGTCCGGGCCGGGTCGCCCTCCCCGGCAAACATACGGGTCGGTTCTTCGCCCTCTCTTTTCAAGGGAAAAACCCCGGCCGTATAAGGAAAAAATCCCGGAAGATTCTCCCGGCGCTGCCATCGATAGATCTCCCCCGGATCTTTGAAACCGGGTAAAACCACCTTGGGAATCTTATTGTGGGAAAGAGAGGTGGTGAACAAGGGGACCCGAATCTCCTGGTCGCGGACGTGATACACCAACGCATCACGATTGTACCGCGCTTTTAGTTTCGGCCACGCGTCGGTCAGGTCCCGGGTTTCCGGGTCCAGCCGCCGATCAGCCGTTTTCCATTCTTCGCGCAGCGCTTCAACCAGTTCAGTTTTTTGATCGATGAAAGTTTTTTCCAGTGCCTCGATACTCGCTTGCAAATGCCAGGTTTGCCGAAGATGCCCGGCCTGAGCTTCAGTGTGATCGTGATAACCACGAACCGTTTCAGCGATTTCCGCCAAATATCGTGTTCGTTCAGGAGGAATAATGATCGTCATGGAACTGGAATGGCGTTCCTCGCCTCGCGGAAGGGATGTTTTGAAAGAAACCCCTGTTTTCGCTGCAATAGCATCTAAAATGCCGTGATAGAGCGCGGTGACGCCGTCGTCATTGAATTTTGAAGCAATGGTGCCGTATACCGGCATTTCATCCGCATGCTGCCCAAAGGCCTGACGGTTGCGCTGCACCTGCTTACGAACATCGCGCAGGGCATCTTCACTGCCGCGTTTTTCGAATTTGTTCACCACGACCAAATCGGCAAAATCGAGCATATCGATCTTTTCCAACTGGGACGCTGCACCAAACTCACTCGTCATGACATAAACCGATACGTCGGACTGGTCGACGATAAGGGAATCGCCCTGGCCGATACCGGCAGTTTCTGCAATGATCAGGTCAAACCCGGCAGCTTTGGCCACTGCAATGGCATCCGGTAGAGTGGCGGGCAACTCGGTGTGCGATGCTCGAGTCGCCAATGAGCGCATGTAGACGCGGGGATGGTCGATGGCATTCATGCGAATTCGATCCCCAAGCAGGGCGCCGCCGGTTTTTCTTCGGGTGGGATCGCAACTGATGATTGCCAAATGAAGCGATTCCTGATCGTGAAGCAACCGTAAGATGAGTTCGTCGGTCAAGGAAGACTTACCTGCGCCACCGGTCCCGGTCATACCGATGACCGGTACTTTCCGATCCCCTATCTTGGATTTCAAAGCGGCCCTAAGGCTTTCCAAGCGTCCATCCTCACCAGCCCCGGCCGTCTCCACGGCGGTGATCCAACTTGCCACAGCCGGTTTGTTTTCGTGCGACAAATCGGTTAAATCCCGATCGAAATCGGGACCGAAATCGGACACTCGCGGGGAATCAATCTCTTTTACCAGATGATTGATAATTCCCTGTAAACCCAACCGTGCACCGTCTTCGGGAGAGTAAATCTTGGCAACGCCGTAAGTTTCAAGCGCCTTAATCTCCTCGGGAACGATCACACCGCCACCACCACCGAAAACCTTGATATGCCCGGCCCCGTTTTGCTTGAGCAGATCCACCATATATTTGAAAAATTCGACGTGTCCCCCTTGATAACAGGAAACGGCGATGCCTTGAGCGTCTTCCTCGATGGCAGCGGTAACGATCTGGCGAACGGACCGGTTATGAGCCAAATGGATCACTTCCACACCGGTACTCTGAAGAATGCGGCGCATGATATTAATGGCGGCATCATGGCCGTCGAACAGGGATGTAGCCGTTACCACGCGAACAGGGTTTTTCGGGTGGTAGGCGTTAACGCCATCGTCCATATTTTTTCCTCCCGTTATCCGATAATCCTTAAAACGAAAGATGTTTGCCGGTCAATATACTCTTCGATGGAATAGTGCCGGCCGAAAAACCAGCGCCGAAACGTCCACATATGCCCCAATACAGATATATTATGGGCGGCCAACTCAATATCGCGATCATCAAGGTGAGATAAGTCACCATCGGCCTTCAGGCGAGCCAACACTTCGACAAACAGGCCGGTGATTCTGAGCTCGTTTTCCAGCACTCGCTTTTGCCATTGGGGCGGCAGGGAACGTGTTTCCTGATAGATCAACAGAATCACATCGCTCATGCGATGACATACCAGAAAGTATTCCCTTAGAATTTTCACCAAAACATTGCGACCGGCGCCCGCACGGTTCATGCCTTCGCCCACCAGACGTTCCACCTGACTATGAATGGAATCGCAGACCAGGTATAGGATGTCTTCTTTGGAGGCGACATATTCGTAAAGCGAGCCTATGGAAAACCCGACTGCCGAGGCGATCTGCCGGGTGGTGGTTTTATGAAAACCCTTAGCCGTAAACAATTTGACGGCGGCATCGATTATCTGTCGTCGACGACGTTCTACCAACTCCGGGTTTTTAACCTGGGTGGGGATATCATTCGTTCCGTTTTTGTGGATATCCGACGAAAAATTCATAGATAAAAGGTCCTGTTAAAATTCCGAACGAGCGCTCAGTCATTTTAACATGATCCCAATGGCATGTCAAGTAAAGGTTCAATGCCGCTCGAGCAGCAACCATCCAGCTTCTCGCCCACGACCGAATGTTTTGTTTCAGCGCGGATAATTTAACAACAGTGTTGAACCGACCCGTTTGACTAAATAATTCACATTCATTAAAAAGGCCAACAATCATTTAAGTTATAGCTAAATTGTGATCTAACCTATACACTTGTGACTTCGATACTTTCATCACCGCGACGACATAGAATATCGTTACGTACAGACATAATCTAAAAACAGAGTGGCGAAAGGCGGCAAATATCCAGTGAAGGTTGATGAAAAAAAGCTAAAATCGGTTTTTACCGACGCCGTTTGCAACGACCTGTTCCCCAAAAACAGGTCGAACCAATTTTTCGAGGCTCTTTTCGGCGATATTGACGAAGGCGCCTATGATATTGAATTATCGTTTCAGGGATGCCGGCCGGACTATCTTGAATTTTGTTTCAAACTTAAACGAAAGCCGGGAAAGTGCCTGGCCTGTAATCTGACCTATGGGCTTCCACAGGTCTTTATGCGGCATCCGGCGATCGACATCAAAAACCTGGTTGCAAAAATTGATACTGTTTTGGGTAAAAATGCATCCATATCAAAGTGGCGCCTGGGCCAGACAAAAGAAATTTCGAAAGATCTACACATGATCCCTCTTTTGGTTTACCTCCAGGCCGTCAGCGCTTAAGACACGCTTTCAGATTAACATTCTTCAAAATTTTTCTTTTTTTCCAGTAAGCATTCTAAACAAAAAAACATTGACAACCTCATGTGCGTTTTTTATAATCGATTCCGACTGAGCGCTCGTTCAATTTTTTGGTTGATTGACGCTTGCTCATTAAAAATATCATTAACGAAAAAAGAAGGATCTCAGACTGAAAATCTTTTAAATCGTCGGTCTTTAATTATAACCACGAGGCACCCTTAAATTTCGATCTGTTCGATTTGAATTTGAAAAGGAAAGGAAAAAAAATGTCAGACACCTACATTACCAAGGATCAATTGACAGGAAGAAAAGTAGAGCTCAGCGATATCACCATCAGGGACGGCTTGCAATCGCTGGAGACCGTTATTGATACCGACACCAAGGTTAAATATCTGGAAGGCCTTATTCTCGCAGGCTTTAAGCGGATGGAGGCCACCAATTACGGTCACCCTAAATTTGTACCCTTTTTTCCAGATGCCACGGAAGTATTAAAGCGTATGCTGAACAGCGAAACCAAGGCGCCGGATGGCAGAACCATAGGCGAAATGATGAAACGCAACGGCGGCGATGTGGAACTGACAGCGGTTACCATCCATGAAAGAGGTGCTGAACGGGCCTTCAAGGACATTGATGCGGGGCATGGCCCGGACCGTATTCTTCAAATGACATCAACCTGCCCTGAGCATCAGATGGCCAATTCGGGCAAGACCCATGACCAGTACTTCACCATGACCGAACAGGTGATTAAAGCCGCCCACAGTCGAGGAATCGTTGTAAACGGTACCGTCAGCACCATTTGGGGCAGCCCCTTTGAAAAATTCAACAAACAATACAGCATGGAAGAAAAGCTCGATTTTGCCATCGCCTTTACCAAGCGCTATCTGGATTGCGGGGCTGACGACATAGAACTCGCCGACCATGACGGCTCGGTTACCGATTATCACAAATCCTATGAGTTTTTCAGTCGTGTACTTGATCCCCAGGAGATGGGCACAGGCCCGGACGGTCGCGACTATGCCGATCCCAAGCTTTACATTGCACACTTTCACACCAAAAACATGGCATCGGCCCTTAGAAACGCAGCAGCAGCGCTTAAAGCCGGAATTATTCGCTTTGAATCCTGCCTGTCCGGCATTGGCGGGCAACCGGCCAACACGGTGGACGGCGTCGTGATTAAAGGACGCGAGGGCGATTACTACAGCGATCACTTTAACCATGGCCTGATTTCAACCGAGGATATGGTGGCAATGTTTCATGAAATCGGCGTTGACACCGGTATTAATCAGGAAGTGCTGTTGACCCTGGGCAATGATTTCCGGTCGGATGTGTTGGATACGTTTGCAGCTCAGCAGAAAAATTTTGGTCGCTCGTCCATGCCCTGCCGCTCTTTTATGCTGACGAAAGGAAAATTGCCTGAGAGCGTTACCAAACTATACGCTGGGTAGTTAACCGGATAGATAGTCCGCAAATAGACGATGACCCGACAATCTTCAATCATAACCGGGAGGCACCCTTGAATTTCGATCTATCCGTTGAACAAGAAATGATCCGCAAGGAAGTTCGGAAGTTTGCCCAAAGTGAAATCAGACCGGTGGCTGAAATGCTTGACGAATCGGAAACCTTTTCTCCCCAACTCACCCAAAAAATGGGGGAAATCGGTCTTTTTGGCATGTTCGTTCCAGAAAAATACGAAGGCCAGGGAATGGACTACCTCTCATATATTATCGCTGTCGAAGAAGTTGCCCGGATTGATGGCTCCCAAGCAGCGACGATTGCTGCCGGCAACTCTCTGGGCATTGGGCCGCTCTACTATTTCGGAACAAAAGCCCAAAAAGAGGCCTATCTACCCACACTCTGCACCGGTGAAGGGTTATGGGGTTTTGGGTTGACCGAACCCACCGCTGGTTCTGATGCCGGGGGAAGCAAAACCACTGCCGTGAAGGACGGCAACGAATGGGTGATCAATGGATCAAAGATCTTTATTACCAATGCCGCCTGCGAACTGTCGTTGGGTGTAACCGTCCAGGCCATTACCGGAACCCTGCCGAGTGGCAAGCCGGAATATACCTGTTTTTTGGTCGAATCCGACACACCTGGATTTAAAGCAGTCCCCATGAAAAAGAAGATGATGTGGCGATCGTCAAGTACGGCTGAGTTGTATTTTGACAGCGTGCGCGTCCCGGCCGAGAACATCCTCGGCAACCAGGGTGACGGGTTTCATCAGATGCTCAAAACCCTCGACGGCGGCCGTTTGTCCATTGCCGCTATGGGTCTGGGGGGTGCGCAGGGGGCCTATGAACTGGCCCTAAAATATGCACAGAAAAGAGAGCAATTCGGCCAACCCATTTCCAAATTTCAGGGTGTGGCTTTCAAGCTTGCCGATGCAGCCATGGAAATCGAGTGCGCTCGAAATCTATTGTACAAATCTTGCTGGATGCGGGACCACAAACGCCCCTTTGAAAAACTGGCCGCCATGGCCAAACTTTACTGCTCTGAAACTATGGGCAGGGTCGTCAACAACGCCGTTCAGGTTCATGGCGGTTACGGACTGATGAAAGAGTACCAGGTAGAACGATTCTATAGGGATCAGAAATTGCTCGATATCGGTGAAGGCACTTCCGAAGTTCAGCGTATCGTTATTTCGCGCCATATCGGCTGCTAATAGAGGAGAAACCGATGACCGACGACATCTTATTAGCCAAAGAAGAAGATGGCATTCTTTACTTGACGCTTAACCGCCCCGAAATTATGAACTCACTCAACTTTCCACTCCTCCACGCCCTCGAACAAAAGATCGACGAAATTCGATTCAATACCGATATTCGCGTGGTGATCATCACCAGCGCCGGCGACCGTGCCTTTTGCGCCGGGGCTGATCTCAAGGAGAGGCGCACAATGTCACCGGTGCAGGTAAAAGCGTATATTTACACCATACGTGATCTGTTTACCCGGATAGAGAACTTAAACCAACCCGTCATCGCCGCGGTCAACGGGGTGGCGCTAGGCGGGGGAACGGAATTGGCCTTGGCGGCTGATTTGCGAATCGCATCCACCAACGCCACCATGGGCCTTACCGAAACCCGTCTGGCCATCATACCCGGCGCGGGGGGAACCCAACGATTGCCCCGGCTAGTGGGAAAGGGAAAGGCCAAAGAGTTGATTTTTACCGGGGCCCGTATCAGTGCCGAGGAAGCCCTTTCCATTGGATTGGTCAATAAAGTAGTGGAACCCGATGCGCTTTTATCCGAATGTCGACAAATGGCGGCCACGATCTGCGAGGCCGGGCCTCTGGCCATCGCTCAGGCCAAGCATGCCATCAACCACGGCCTGGAGACGGATCTGTCTACCGGCCTGGCCATTGAATCCAATGCGTACTGGACTTTAATCCCCAGCGAGGATCGACTTGAAGGCTTGGCCGCATTTCAGGAAAAGCGAAAACCCAACTATAAAGGTAAGTAACAAAGACTATTAGGAGCGAGGCATAGTTTTCCTAATTTTTTCTCCGTATGACACAGAAATAAACGTAAAGGCCATTCAATGGGTGAATACGATAAATCCGAGGGTGATATCAATCTTACCGATAGGCGGATAAAATGGCAGCAGAAACATCTTAACGATGCCACTCGGGAATTGCTTGAGCGTGACCATCTCTACTTTCTGGAGCAATCGCTCTCCTCACCCTGCCTGAATGCCATGAAGTCCTGCGAGGGTATCTATATAGAAGATCTCCAGGGACGACGCTACATGGATTTTCACGGCAACAACGTACACCAGGTGGGTTTCGGTAACACCGAAGTCATTGCGGCCATTAAAAAGCAACTCGACACCCTCTCTTTTTGTACACGCCGCTACACCAACGAAACAGCCGTCAACCTGGCGGAAAAACTCGCGACCTTAGCCCCTGGCGATCTGAATAAAGTCCTTTTTTGTCCCGGTGGCGCTGAGGCGATCGGTATCGCTCTAAAATTGGCCCGGGTGGTCACCGGCCGACATAAAACCATCTCCATGTGGGATGCCTTTCATGGCGCCACCTTAGACGCCATATCCATCGGCGGCGAGGCGGTGTTTAGAAAAAATGCCGGACCGCTGTTACCGGGTACTGAACACGTCCCTGCCCCCGATCCGTCCCGGGCATTTTACGACCTGGGGGGCGATGAAGAATGGGAGATGTTTTGCGCCGCTTATGTGGCGTACATATTAAAGCAAGAGGGCGACATCGCGGCTGTAATCGCCGAGCCGATTCGAAGCACGCCTTATGTCCCGTCCAAAAAATATTGGCAACAAATTCGCCGGGCCTGCGACACTTATGGCGCCTTGTTGATTTTCGATGAAATTCCCCATGCTCTGGGCCGCACGGGAAAAATGTTTACCTGCGAAAATTTCGATGTCACGCCCGATATTTTATGTATCGGCAAGGGCTTGGGCGGCGGGATCATGCCCCTGGCGGCTGTAATCGCCCGAAAGGACCTGGATCAAGCCGGCGACCGTGCACTGGGCCACTACACCCATGAAAAAAGCCCGGTTGCCTGCGCGGCTGCTCTGGCGGCTATCGAATATATCGAAGCCAATAATCTACCGGCCCATGCGCGTGAAATTGGGACCCATGCCTTGGACCGCATGCAAAAAATGCAATCCCGACATCCGCTTATCGGGAACGTCCGCGGTATCGGCCTGTTTTTAGGTATCGAGCTTATCAAAAACGGACACCCTGCCAACGAAGAAGCCGAAGCCGTTATGTACAGCGCCCTATCCAATGGCTTGAGCTTCAAACTGACAATGGGTAATATTCTCACCCTGACACCGGCGTTGGTCATTACACGGGATGAAATGGACAAAGCCATTGATATTCTCGACCTGTCCCTTGGCCAGGTGGAAAAAAGCCTCATCTGACAAAACAATTATTGCGCCCATTCTGCAAACAATCGATAACTATTTATTATTAAAATGATAATATTAATTACCTTGACGAAATTACTTGACACAGTTAATTTCTTGACATAGTTAGTTTAAAGTTATAGATGTTTATACAGCCGCGATGATAAAAGCGGTGATAAAAAATATTTTTTTATCAGAAACTCAACAAATCTGTTGCCCTTTTTAAAAAGGCGACACCTAAACCGATTCATGATAGATTGAACTATCGCTAAAATTACGATTCAATAAGTCCAAACCCCTTTATAACCGTGCTCGCTATTGTTAAGTACTTGCTCATTGTGTTAGAATTTCATGAGAGTGAATCATGGGACGGCTTTTGCCTTGTCAGGTTGTGTTAATTCCGCTATTTGTCCCCTATTCAAGCCGACCGTGTTTTATCTTGAAGTAATCGTCGCCCTTTAGACCACCCGCTAACCGCGCCAACCACAGAGGAGGAGACAATGAACCCATTTCGTACCCATCGTTTTATCCGATTTTTTAGCTGGACCTTCGGCATCGCCCTGGCCCTTACCCTTGTCGGTTTTTCAAATCTCTATGCCGGGGAAATCCTGGTATATACGGCCCTTGAAGACGACGAGTTGGCCATTTACATGAAGGACTGGGAAGCCAAACATCCTGACATAAAGGCCAATATTGTCCGCGACTCCACCGGTATCGTCACCGCTAAGCTTCTGGCCGAAAAAGACAACCCTCAGGCAGACCTGATTTGGGGCCTGTCAGCCACAAGCCTGTTGGTCTGCGACCAGGTCGGCATGCTGGCGGGTTATAACCCCAAGGGCATCGAAAATCTCAAGCCTGCCTTCTTTGACCAGAAAAACAAAGAGGCCCATTGGACCGGTTTGAAAGCCTACATGACCGGAATTGTGGGAAACACGATCGAAATGAAGACCAAAGGCCTCAAATTACCGCAATCCTATGCCGATTTAGCGGATCCCATGTATAAAGGGCACATAGTGATGCCAAACCCGGCCTCTTCAGGAACAGGGTTTTTAACCGTTTCCGCCATTCTCCAAATCATGGGAGAAGAAAAGGGCTGGGCCTATCTTGATAAACTTCACGAAAATATCGCCGTTTACACCCACTCCGGGTCAAAACCCGCCAAGATGGCCGGCAAAGGCGAGTATCCCATCGGCATCTCGTTTGCTTATCGTGGCTTTAAACAAAAGAGCAAAGGCGAGCCTGTTGAGGTGGCCTTTCCCAAGGAAAAATCAGGCTGGGAAGTTGAGGCCAACGGATTGATCAAAAAACCGAAGATGAAACCTGAAGCTAAGGTTTTTCTAGACTGGGCTATCAGTGACGATGCCTTTAAAATGTATGTCAAGGTTTATCCCATCATCGGTTCCAAAGTGGTTCCAGTCACCGTACCCGATGGATATCCCCAGGATCCCGCCGTGCAGCTCATCGACAATGATTTTGACTGGGCAGCGCGAAATCGGGCGGCGATTCTGAAAGAGTGGACCAAGCGCTATGATGGCAAGAGCCTGCCCAAAAAATAATAGAATCGACCTAATGCATCATTTCTGAACAATCGTTAATCATCCTTTCCGGCGCGCCCTTCTATGGGCGCGCCGGTATCTTTTTAAAGGAGTTTTTTTATGCCTCCGGAACCAGCCCAAAAAATCGGTGGCGAACCCTTCTTAGAGGTCAGGAATGTCACCAAGACATTCGGCCGTTTTGTGGCCTTGGAAGATGTTTCCATGGAAGTCTATCCCGGAGAGCTGGTCTGTATCCTCGGACCCAGTGGTTGTGGGAAAACGACATTGCTGCGCGTGATCGCCGGCTTAGAAGAACAAAATGTCGGGCAAGTCATATTGAAGGGCAATGATATTTCCCGCATGCCCACCTCCCAAAGAGAGTGCGGTATCGTTTTTCAATCCTACGCACTCTTTCCCAATATCACCGCTGCGCAGAATGTTTCTTACGGCCTTAAGGGTTCGGATTACAATAAAAAAGATCGGTCCAAACGAGCCCAAAAGATGCTTGATCTGGTAGGGCTGGGTGATACCGGCAAAAAATATCCGGCCCAGCTATCCGGGGGGCAGCAACAGCGGGTAGCCTTGGCTCGAGCCCTGGCGCCGAGCCCGGCCATGCTGCTTTTAGATGAACCGTTGTCCGCTCTGGACGCCCAGGTGAGGGTTTACCTAAGAAGTGAAATCCGGGAACTGCAGCAACGGCTTCAAATTACCACGATTATGGTTACCCATGACCAGGAGGAAGCGCTGACCATGGCCGACCGTGTCATCCTCATCAACGCGGGTCGAATCATCCAGTGCGACTCGCCCCAATCCCTTTACCATACGCCCAGGGACCCATTTGTCGCCGGCTTTATCGGTACCATGAATTTTCTATCCGGGTGGAAAGTATGTGACCAAACCACACTCTGCTATGGAAACCATAAGCTTGAAGCGGCAAACGGTAAAACCAAAGATTTTATAGGGAGGGAAGTCACAGTTACCATCCGCCCGGAAGATATTCGGGTCCTGGAAACCAGCGACAGGGGTGAAAATATTCTGGCCACGAATGTAGAGAAAATTGAGTTTCGCGGTTCCTCCTATCGCTTACGTCTGCGCCTTAAGGTCGAAGATGAGAATTTGAAATCTCCCGCAATTGAGGCCGATCTGCCCGCCGAGAAAATTGAGCGGTTGGAAATAAAGAAAAACAGCCCGTTGTCCATCTATTTTCCTCCGGAACGCCTGCTGATATTTGAGCCAAAAGGTGAATAATAGGGCGACAATGAAGATTACCAATAGGTTTGGACGCTAACAATGCCGGAATCAGACACCGCCAGCACGCAAAAACGGCTAAAATCCGCCATCCGGGTATTTGACCCACTGACCGTCGTTGCCCAGAAGGTTCGGCAACGGACCAGTTCGGAAAACTGGCTCAAGCGGGCACTGATTTTCCTCATGATCATCTGGATGCTCGTGGCCGTCCTCCTTCCTGTCTACCAGCTTATTGATCGCAGTATGCATGCCGATGTGCTGGTATCCATCTGGGGTGGTGATGATGTGCGAATTGGCGGCCGGCGGGTTTTCATCAACCAGGAAACCCTGCAATTGGTGATAGATAAAAAGACGTTTCCATTGATGGACAATATTTACACCCACGATGGTCTTACCGTCAAAGTGAGAAATGAAAAAATATACAAGGTCGCCTGCACCAAGGCAATGAACTATGCCGACCCGGTCAAGATAAAGGAAGTGACGGCTACCGTGGACGGCGATCGGTATATGATCAACGGCATCCCCCTTGAAGGCGATGAATATAGTGGGCAGGTTCGCAGTTGGATTGGGCTCAGCAACTTTGTTAATTATTTTTCCAACCGGGCGCTTTATTATTCGGTTTACAACAGCCTTTTTGTTTCCGTATTGACAACGTTTATCGCTGTCATTTTAGCCCTGGCCTATGCGTATGCCGTTACCCGCAGCCTGATTCCAGGCAAAGCTTTTTTCCGCATCGTTGCCATGCTGCCCCTGTATGCACCGACCATGCTTTACGGTCTGTCGCTGGTATTTATTTTTGGCAACAAAGGCTTTATTACCACCGGCTTTTTCGGACACCTGCCCTGGCTGCAATGGGATATTGGGCTGTACGGCCCGGTCGGCATTATCATTGCCGAAACCGTTTTTACCTTTCCGGCGGCATACATGATCCTGATGGTCTCTCTTCTGAATACCGATGCGCGGCTGTATGAGGCCGCCGTCAGCCTGGGGGCCAAGCCGACACGAATCTTTTTTACCGTCACGCTTCCCGGAATAAAATTTGGTCTGGTCAGCGCTATTTTCGTTTGCTTCACTTTATGTTTTACGGATTTCGGAGCACCCAAAGTGGTCGGTGGCAATTACAATATCCTGGCCGTCGATATTTATAAACAGGTTATCGGCCAGCAGAACTTCGGCATGGGTGCCACCATCAGTATTATCCTTCTGATCCCGGCGATTATATCTTTTATCGCCGACCGCATCGTTCAACGCCGACAGATCGTCGCCATGACTGCCCGTAGCGTGCCCTACACTCCCAAACGGAATTGGAGCACGGATACGGTGATGTTTACCATTGCCTCGCTGATTGCCGGATTTATTCTAACCATGCTCTTTGCCGCCGGTTTCGGGTCCCTGGTAAAAATGTGGCCCTACGATTTTTCGCTGGGGTTTTGGCACTATACCTTTGCCGATGTAGGCGGTGGCGGGTATCGCTCTTTCTGGAACAGTATCCGTATGGCGGCTTATACAGCCGCAATCGGCACGATGGTCACCTTCGGGTCCGCATACCTCATCGAAAAAACACGCCGGGTGGCCCTTTTGCGACAGGCGGCCTATTTTCTGTCCATCATCCCCCTGGCCCTGCCGGGTATGGTGATCGGTATCGCCTATATTTTCTTTTTCAACACCACTCACTTTAAAATCCCCTTTACCGATATTTCATTTTATAATCCCATGAATAGCCTCTATGGCACTTTATGGATTCTCATCATTGCCAATATCATCCACTTTTACACGGTCAGCTTCTTAACGGCTACTTCGGCGTTACGACAACTCGACAAAGAATTTGAAACCGTTTCCGAGTCCATGTCGGTGCCATTTTACCGAACGTTTTTTCGGGTTACCGTCCCCGTATGCTTTCCGGCGATTTTGGAAATTGCCATGTATTATTTTGTCAGCTCAATGGCGACGGTATCGGCGGTTATTTTTCTTTACTCTTCGGACACGGCGGTGGCCTCTGTGGCTGTCGTCAATATGGATGATGCCGGCGATCAAGCCCCTGCCGCGGCCATGTGCATGCTGATTGTCTTTGCCAACATTGTCGTTCGTATTTTCGGTGAAGGCATAAACGCTTTCTTTCGAAAGGCAACCAAAGCATGGCGCACAAAATAGCCAGATCCTTCTCCACGGGTTTTTTCGAGGAAACGCCATCGATCCAATAATCTTCATTATGCTGGGCGCGGGAGCCTATGTCGGCTGGAATATCGGTGCCAATGATACGGCCAATTGTATCGGCACCTCTATCGGTTGCGGACTCATCACTTTCAAAAAGGCTGTAATCCTCGTAGCCACCTTTTCCTTTATCGGCGCGGTACTTCAAGGTGGCGAAGTGATGAAAACGATCGGAAAGGGCATTGTCCAGCAAGATCTGGATTATATCGCCATATTCGTCGCCCTGCTCTGCTCCGGTTTTTTTGTCACCCTGGCCACCTTTTATCGAATTCCGACCTCCACTTCCCAGGCCATTGTCGGGGGGGTTCTCGGTATCGGCCTGGCCGTCAATGCAAAAATCGATTATTCCAAGCTCATAACGATTGCGGAAAGTTGGCTGATTTGCCCCATTTTGGTCATGCTCCTCGCATATGGTTTATATCGTCTCTTGATCCTATCCCTGCGCCGCGTCAGAACAAGTCAGCTGCTCGTTCAAAATACCCTGGGATGGTTAGCCATCCTCTCGGCCTGTTATGTAGCCTATTCCATGGGCGCCAATAATGCCGGCAATGCCGTTGGTCCTATTGCCAACCTCGGTATCGTTCATCCAACCCTGCTCCTGGTCATCGGTGGCGTCGCCATTGCCATCGGTGCCATCACGTATGGTAAAAAAGTCGCCGATACGGTCGGCAAAGGGATTACGCCCCTGGATATTCCCGGTGCTTTTATCGCCCAGCTTTCCTCGGCCTTCGGCATGCACCTGTTTTCCATGCTCGGCATTCCGGTATCCACCTCTTCGGCCGTTGTGGGGGCCGTCGTGGGCGTTGGGTTGGTCAAAGGCGCCAAATCCATCAGTAAAAAAACACTATTTACGATACTTGGGGGCTGGGTGTTGACCCCGACGTTGTCGGCCACCACATCCTTTTTAATGTATCGGGCCATTAAAGCACTGTTTTAAGATATCTCCGGAAGTGGTATGTGAATACTGTGTGCGACCTTGATATATTCAGGGATATAAAGAGGCGATATTTGAGGGGAACCCCATGATCATTTTTAAAAAAGAAAAAGAAGTCATCAAGCTCATTGAAAAGCACGCCGACAAAGTGGAAGAATGCCTTGCCATGGCGGTCAAAACCATTGCAACGTATTTGCAAAACAATATTTCTGAAGCCAAAAACCTCGCCCGTCGAACCGATCAGATTGAAAGTGAGGCCGACCTGGTCCGCCATGAAATTCGGGACAAACTGTTCTTAGGTGCCTATATGCCACTTTTAAGAGAGGATATCTACAAGCTTGTGGAAAGTCTCGATGTGGTGGCGACCTCCGCTGAAAAATGTTGTGATGTATTCCTCAATCAACGCCCCCTGGTACCAGACGATTTTAAACCGGATTTTTTAAATATCACGGAAGTGTCTCTCGGTATGGGCGAGTCATTAAAATACGCTGTATTATGCTATATCAAGGGTGTTTGTCCCATCGAAGTATCCCGTAATCATGCCAAGGATATCAGCATGATGGAATCCAAGGTGGACGGCCTTGAATGGGACCTGACCAAAAAGATTTTCAGTTCCGATATGGAATTTAGCCGCAAAACCCATCTTCGTCGCTGTTTGGACTTTATCGTAACTGTCTCCGACGAGGCCGAGAGAACAGCCGGTCAATTGGATTTGGTCACGTTAAAATCGATGATATGAATGATGGTATTTCTGTCACTCGCTTTCCATACCTGCTAACTGCAAATAGCCGTTTCTTGGCATCTTACGATCTTCATTAAACAACACCAAAATCAATAGATATAAATAAATGTCATGGAAAATATGATATTTATTCGTTTGACTTATAGATAGGGCCGCCCTAATAAAGCGCCTATATGGGCCGGTGTGTCTATCGCCCCAATAAAATACCGATTTCGGAGGAAAAAATGGACAGAAAACCATTGTTACGGAGAAAAACATCCATCTCTTACAAAACGGAAGAGAAAACCGTGATGCGTGGGTATAATCTTAGCGATCTGGCCGAAGAGGGGTACTCCTTTTATGATGCCATGTTCGTCTTGTTTCAAAACCGCATCCCCACTGAAAAAGAAGAAAAGATGCTCAAATATGAAATGGGCGTCTTCCTCGAGCACTCCATGTCCCCCTCGGCCGTCGGAGCCATCGGGGTCAGCGCCGGCCGTCCCAATCTGCCCGTTTGTGTCGCCGCGGCGGTATCAACCTTTGGCGGGGTCCACGGTCCCGGCGCGGCCCATGGCTACATGCTCAACAAATACCTGGATCGGGCTGAAAAAGAGGGCAAAACCGTTGATGAAATGGCCAAAACGCTGGTGGACGAATATATGGACGCCAAACGACCTGTCATGGGCATGGGGCAACCCCAGCACATCGATAGTGATCCCAGGGCTGAGCCCATTCATTTAAAGCAGGAAGAACTCGAGTTAAACGGCGTCTATCTCGAATTCCAACGGGCCGTGGAAAAATACTTTCATGCCCGCCGCAAAGCGGATGGCCGCTCTTATGTGGGCGTTAATGTGGTCGGTTCGGGGAACACGGCACTCATGGAGATCGGATTTTCACCCAATGCCGGATGGTGTATCGGCAGCGTCGTGCGCGGCTTCAGCTGTGCGGCCCATGCGCTTTTCAACATGAAAAAGGGTCGCGCCTGGGGTGCCTCCAGAAACGAGCCGATGGTCCAGATGATCGACCTTTCCATGATCAAATATGTGGGCCCGGAAGACCGCATCGTGCCCAAACAAGAGGAACGGCAGGAATACGCCAAGAAACAAAAAGAAGAAGGGGAATACAAACAATGGGTTATCTAGACAAGGAAAAAACCGAAAAACTCAACCAGACCAAGCGCAAGCGTGGCATCGGTAATTTGGATAGTCCTAAAAACCCGTTTGACTATTACGCCCGGGAATACGGCACGGTGCCCCAGGATACCAAGCGGGCGCCGTTTCAATGGGTATCCGAAGTCGCCTACAAAAACGTTCACCGGATCGTCACACGTGGATACGACACCACCGAACTGATGGAAGAGGGCTACGGTGTTATCGAAGTCCTTTTCGTAGACTATCAAGCCAGAATCCCCACCGTCGAAGAAGCACAGATGCTTAACTATATTATGATTCTGGCCCTGGAAGATGGGTTGTCATCACCGGCGGCCATTTCTCGAATCGTCGCCCGGTCAAAAACCTTTTTAACCCAGGCTTGTGGGGCATCGATTATGGCCTTCGGTCACGCCTATGGCGCCTATTCGGCCTTCGGCAATCGACTGGACGACTACCTTAAAAAAGTTGAATCCGAAAACCTGACCTTGGAGCAAACCGCCGAACAGCTCGTGACCGAAAACCAGTTTGACGAAGCGCTGGGCATATCGGATCTGATGTTAAAAGATCCCGCCGCCAAGCGCATGTTTGCCCGGGCCAAAAAACTGGGCGTGGCCGGAAAATATATTGCGTTTACCGAAAAAATGGTCGCCGCCGCTCAAAAAACATTCTCGGAGCCGGTTGATCTGGACATGCTGGGGGCCACCGGGGCGGTAATGCTGGATCTGGGCTTTACCCCGGAAGCCACCTGGGCCATTCTCGCCGTCACCCGGTCATTTGCCGCCGGTGCGCATTACATTGAAGAAGTTGAACGAGAAGGCACCACCCGCTTAGGCCAGCCGTTGACCCCCATGGAAGATTACGACGGCCCTGCCGAAAAGCCGGTGCCGCCCTTGTCCGAACGTGAACAACATGCTCGCCCGGCGATTTGTAAAACACCTGCCGAATGGAAAGAGCGGTTTGAATCGATGAAGGAAGTGTCGGGAAGCGGATTTGGTATTGTGGAGGAGATCGAAGACCCCAGCCAGAAGTCGGGGATTAAAACCGTCGGAAAACTAAAGTAATGGGAGGCATAAGATGAAGGTTGTCCAACCCGTCCAAAGAAACGTACTGCTCAATCCAGGCCCCGCCACCACAACCGATACGGTCAAATACGCCCAGGTGGTTCCGGATATCTGTCCCCGGGAGCAGGAGTTTGTGGATCTCATGACAAATGTTCGCCAAGATCTGGTGAAAGTCGTTCATGGGGATCCGGATAAGTATACCGCCGTCATTTTCACCGGGTCCGGTACGATTATCCAGGATGTCCTGGTCAATTCACTGGTACCGGAGGGCAAGAAACTTCTTGTGGTAAACAACGGCGCCTATGCCGCCCGAATGGCTGAAATAGCCGATTTTTACCACATCCCCTGTATCGACCTGAAATTTGATCCCACAGGATTGCCGGATCTCGCCCTTGTGCGGGAAACCCTTGAAAAAGATGCCGACATCGCCGTGGTGGCAGCAGTGCACCATGAAACCGGCACCGGTGTATTAAACCCGATTAGGGAGATTGGCGCCATGGCCCACGACCACGGATGTGTCTTTATGGTGGACACCATCTCCACCTATGGATTAAAGCCCATCGACATTGAAGAAGAGAACATCGATTTTTTAATGTCTTCGGCCCAAAAAGGCCTGGCCGCCATGACCGGCGCATCCTGGACCGTGGGCAATATTAAAGAGATCAAGAAATCCAAAGACTATCCGACCCGCTCCTACTACTGCAACTTGCACATGCAATACGACTTTTTCGAGCGCGTCGGGGAAATGCACTTTACCCCGCCGGTGCAGACCGTTTATGCCCTCAGCCAAGCCATCGATGAATATTTTACCGAAGGCGAAACGGCCCGCTGGGATCGGCTGACCCAATGTTGGGAAGCCATTCACAAAGGGCTTGAAAAAATCGGATTGGCCTCGGTTATCGATAAAGAGATTCAGGGGCATCTCGTTGTTACGGTGAATGCGCCGTCCGATGATCGCTTCGACTTCTTTAAGCTACACGATTATTGTTACGAGCGTGGATTTACCATTTATCCGGGGAAAATGTTCGGCCTGGAAACATTCCGATTGTGCAACCTGGGCCAGATCACGGCCAAGGACATTGAAGCTTTCTTTGTCGTGGCCGAAGAGGCATTTCGGGAAATGGGATTTACACTACCAATAAAATCATAAATTAGGTGGAGGAAGAAAATGGAAGACAATATTCAGGAAATGTATGCGAAGGCCCGGAAAGCTTTTAAAGAAATTGAAAATTGGCCCCAGGACAAAGTGGACGAGATGGTGCAGGCCGTGGCCTGGGAGCTGATGAAAGACGATGTCCGTCATAAGCTGGGCCACATGGCCGTGGACGAATCGAACATCGGCAATGCACAAGACAAGGTTAACAAGATAAAAAATAAAACCTTGGGAACACTTTGGGACATGCGGGATGCCAAAACCTGCGGTCTGGTTGAAGAGAATGTTGAGTTGGGTATACGTAAATATGCCAAGCCCATCGGGGTTATCGCCAACGTCGTGCCGTGCACGAACCCCGAATCGACCATCTGCTGCCTGGCATTAAGCACGCTTAAAACCCGTAATGCCATGATCGTATCGCCCCATCCCCGCACCCAGAAGACCTCATATGAAACCGTGGTTCATGTACGCAAGGCACTCGAAAAAATCGGCGCGCCGGTGGATCTGGTACAGTGTATCAAGAAAACCAGCCATGCCGCCACTTCGGAGCTCATGGCCAATTCTGATTACGCCGTAGCGACGGGCGGCGCAGCCCTTGTGAAGGTCGTCTATGCCGCCGGCAAACCGTCCCAGACGGTCGGTGCCGGAAATGTGGTCTCCATTGTAGATGAAACGGCCGATTTACCTGCAGCCGCACATAAGATCATGTTGTCGAAAACGGCCAACAACTCCGCATCCTGCTCATCCGAAAATGCTGTCGCGCTCTATGAAAGCATTTACGAGGATATGATCGCAGCCCTTAAAAACGAGGGGGGCTATCTGTGCAGCACCGATGAACGTGAAAAATTAAGAAAATACATGTGGCCGGACGGCACCCATTTAAACCGGGACATCGTGGCCCGTCCGGCGACCTGGATTGCCGCCAATGCCGGATTGACAGTGCCGGAGAACACCAAATTTCTCATGGTCAAAGGTGAGAAAGTCGGGCCGGAGGATCGATTTTCCGGTGAAAAGATCTCTCCCGTGCTGACCGTCTGGGAATGGACCGATTATGACGAAATGCTCGATCGCCTCGAAAAGATCCTCAAGTTTTCCGGCGAAGGCCATTCCGCCTCGATCCATTCGGAAAACGATGAACGCCGGGTCAAACTTGCCCTTCGGGCCAATGTGGGCCGCGTCGTCTGCAACATGCCCCACGCCCATGCCAACAGCGGCGGCTGGACCACCGGCCTGCCCACCACGGACACACTGGGATGCGGAAGCTGGGCGGGAAATATCACCAGCGATAATATCAACTGGACCCATTTTCTTAACTACACCTGGTTGTCGATTCCCAAAGAAGAGTATATCCCTGCCGTTGAAGACCTGTGCGGCGATTACCTGAAAAAGTGGGGAACGGACTGATATCGTAGTCTTTCGCAAAGCGTGCGCATTGGTAAGGCCGGGCGATATCATTTTTCTGCCCGAGCCATTTCCAAAACGTTTCAGTTTGTTCAAGGTCAAGGATGGCGATCCGCCTCAGGCGGATTAACCGCAGGCGCCCCGAAGGAAGTGCCCTTGGGGTAAATACATGGGGTATTTCGAGGATTAAAATTTGAGCCAGACGTAGAGATTGGGCAAACTGGGTCGTTTTGAAATTGGCTCGCCCGGCTTTATTTAATGAAGTGACCTATGCAACATCATACGGGTTAAGCCTGGGTCTTAAAAACGCCCTTTATTTGCAACAAACAGCGTTTCAAACCGTACCGGAAATGAGAACAGTGCAATGATTAAAGCCATCCTTTTCGACTTCGGCCAAACCCTGGTTGACTCATCCGATGGTTTCAAGCAGGCCGAAGCTGCAGCAAAAGTGTCAATATTCTCCGAGCTGTTCCCTTTGGCGGATGATGAAAAGCAAACGATATTTCTGGAGGCCTATCGACGTATTCGAAAAGATTTTCATGATCGGTCGGTTTTTTCACGACCCGCCATATGGGAACAGGTGTATCGCTATTTTGATCGGTCGTACGACCTGTTGGAACTGGAAGAAAAGGAATCCCGCTATTGGGAGACTGTCAAACAGCATACACGCCCGTTCCCCGAAACGACCGCCGTATTAGAACAACTTACCGATTCCTATCGTGTGGCGCTGATCACCAACACCCAAGGCCAAAAAATAACGGGCACTCACCGGCTTGGCCTCTTCCCTGATATTGAGCGGTTTTTTGATATGATCGTCGTGGCCGGTGAAGCAGGGATGCCTCCCAAACCGGATGCCGTACCGTTTCTCTTCTGTCTCAAGAAGCTGGGGATTAACCCCGCACAGGCGGTCTATGTGGGCGATGATTGGCGTATCGACATCAGAGGCTCCCATGACGCCGGCCTTCAACCAGTCTGGCTCAAGCATCGCTCGGTAAATCGTAACTGGCCCAATATTGATCTTCTTGAAGACAAGCCGGAAGTTCCGGAGATTACCGGGTTGGATCAACTACCCGCGCTGGTGGAATCCTTTAACGGATAGAAGGTGCCAATATTGAATTGGACTGGATTGGGTTGGATTGGTATGGACTGGGTTGAATTGAATTGAATCGAATTGGACTAGATTGGATGGGAGGGCCGGGATGGAAAATGACGACCACAATCGTATCAACGACAATCGTATCGAGACCCTCTTTAATGCAGGACGGCTGGAATCGATTCAGAGCTATTATAACCAAACAAATACCGTTCCGGATCGGCGTCTAATCGACAAACATATCGCGGTTCTGGTTGGAAACATAAACACGGCTCGGGCCTGTGGAGAGATGCGAAGTGTCTGTCGCTTGCAGCGCCGTCTAAAAGCCCTCGAGATTTTCAGGGACCACGGTTTCGATCCGGAAAAGCTGATCCGCCCGGCAGATCTCCCTTCGGGCTATTACGGCAAAATCTTGTTGGTTATCGTCGGTGACGACCATGGCGGCAAATGGGTTTGCCTCCGCTCGGGGGATGACTGGCACCATGAGATATTGAAAAACACCATTGAAGAGATGACGGATCTGGGCTTTGAGAATGTTTCCGTCACACCTGCCGGCGGCGCCAGGGTCGAATTTAATGAACAGGGAGATATTATCATTTACGGCACAAGCGACACGTACGGTGTCTGCGACAAACAACTCGCCGCCAATCTAATCGCGGACCTTTTTCCCAACAAAGCGATCCAAACGGCGGATTAAGACTATCGCCCCCCACGGCTTTCGGCCGACATCGTCCGCCAAACACGCCGACTCCCCATCACCTGTCATCCAGCCACTGCGTATACTCGATCGCCCACGCATCCACACGATCTATTAACCGTTTTAAGACTTCGGAAATATACTTATCCTTGTGATGAATCAGGTAGAAGCTTCGCATCAAGGGCGGACCAGGAAACGGCAGCACGACAATGTTACCCGTAGAGATCTCTTCTCTGGCCACGTTGCGCGACACCAGGGCAATACCCAACCCCTCGGCCACAGCTTTGATAATTGCCCGATTTGAGGACAGCTCCATGGGGATTTGGATATCAATCTTATTTTTTCGAATAAATTGACCAATGGCCTCGGACGGCACCGATCCTTTTTCATGGACAATCATTGACTGCCCGGCCAGATCCATGACCGTCAATCGCTTTTTATTCGCAAGCAAATGATTCGGTGCGGCAACGAAAACCAACTTGTCTTCTAAGATTTCGCGACTGACGACCTTCTCGTGAGTGGCGGGATAAGACCCAAAGCCGACATCGTTTTTCAAATTGGCCACATTTTCGATGACATTCTCGGTGGGAAAAATGCTGACCGAGATGCGGACGCTGGGATGCTCCTTGCTTAAAGGGTTGATTATCGAGGGAAGATAATAGGCACCGAAACTTTCACTGGCATGGATTCGAATGTGCCCCATCCTGAGCTTTTTAAATTCCCGAATCCCCTCTTCCGCCTGAGCTTCCAGATCAAAAATCTTCTCGGCAATCTCATAAAGCGTCTGCCCGGCATCGGTTAACACCAATTTTTTGCCAAAACGATTAAGCAGTTTTATATCATAAAAATTCTGCAGCCGTTGAATCGCTTTGGTCACCGCCGGTTGGGTGATATTTAACACCCTGCCCGCCTGGCTGAGATTGCCTTTTTTGGACGCCAGATAGAAGATTTTGAGTTGATTGAGATTCATGGGAGATGTTCGCTATCCAAATTCAACATTTATAACGACCTTATCGTATTTTCTTGATGATTTCCAGAAACGATGAAAAACGATTAAGTGGATAGTGATGATTCCAAAACCTGGACATCATATGCTTGAAATTTGCTGTCATTTGAGATGATAATTAAATTTTCCACTATTGCTTGGGCAATGATTAACCGATCAAAGGGATCTTTATGGTGATTTGGAAGCCGCTGTACCTGTAGCGCATGTTCGAGATGAATCGGCAACACCTCCATATAGCTGATTTCCAAACGCTTGGGTATATATTCGTAAGGTGGGTAAGGAAGAGTCAACTTCCCGAGAGAATGTTTAATGACGATTTCCCAACCGCTGACGACAGAAAATACAACATTCGTCGTACCATCTTCAAGTAAGTTAATCATTCGTTTCCCGAGTCTCTCGGGCTCAATATGCCACCACAACCAGCAATGTGTATCCAGCAGGTAACCCCTGTTTTTCATAACCCCTTATCCAAAATAAGCTTGAATTTCCTCCGGAAGCGGAGCGTTAAAATCATCAGCGATCCGGGCCTTTCCCCTATCGATACCACTTTTTCTTTTAAGCGTCTTTTGCTTAATCGGCACGAGTTTAGCCACAGCCCTCCCCGATTTAGCAATGATGATTTCCTCGCCGCTGCTCACCCTGGTCAACAGTCTGGATAGATGGGTTTTGGCCTCGTGGGTATTCACGGTTATCATATCGGCACCTATATTTGACATTTTCACCAGCACGTACTCATATTAAACCAGACTAAGGACTAAGTCAACTATTGGCGACCTTTTTTGGTGATGATCTATTTAAGCAAAAATCATGCGTCCTTTATCGATTATTTTAAGAACAACACATCACCAAAAAATGACAAGCAACCCAATTTTTGAGTCATTTTTGATCCAAATAGCATTGATAATCGTTCATTTCAGATTATAATTATCCCGATTTTTATGAAGAAATGCCGGTTTTACATATCATTACCGCCGGCTCGCTGCTCGAATTTACTCTTGAAAAAATTTCAGTTCCTGTGAGCCGAGTAACATTTCGATATCTGGGGTCTCTGTCATTTGCGGAATTTCTGCATAATTCAGGCAATGAGCTGCTTTTAAATGAAATAAGAACACATCCTGTTCACAAGCCGTTTCCTGAAGCGCTTCATCAACTGGATAATAGATAGTTACAGCCTGATTAACGCAGGACCGGTTGCTGAACAATTTGTGGGTCAGGAAATACGTGCAACTACGAATTTTAAGCGGGGACGCACCGCTGAAGTGGACTACATGGTTGACGCCAACCAAGGCGTGATCCCCATTGAAGTCAAGGCTGGTGTTGCCGGAAAATTGAAAAACTTGCACTTACTATTAAACAGCCAACCCGAGATACCCAATGGAATCAAAGTCTCTCTTGATAATTTTCAAACCCATGGCAGAATTCAATCGATCCCCATATACGCCTTTGGGGCCTGGCTGGAAAATAACAGAGATCTTTCAAGATAATTCAAACCACATCTTGACAATGCTCTATGCGAAAATGTTGTATTTATAGCCACCACCGAACTCCGATGATTATTTTATAAACACGTGGACACTGAACGGGCGCCATCTATGTTTGATTGTTTAGGTCCAAAATTTTACCATGGCTTATAAATATCTAAATCATCCATACTTTTTTTATTTGCTTTTTTTCTTTAACTAATATATCTATCATTTCAGTTAAATAACGGTAAAAAACTCCTCCCATATTACAATTTTTCCAACTCACTAATCGGGTGAAATTCATCATTCGATAGTTAAATAACAATAAATTTAAAAACCTCAATTGTTGAATACACACAGTATCGAATCATTTCATTATCCTCATTTCGCCGCAATTTTATTAGCAAGTATTACTAATTATAACTAACGCGAAATATCAGTAGGAAGAACGATTGAAACGATTATATTTCCAATTTCTTTTTCTTAACATGGCCCTATGTCTTAATATTAGCTCTATTGCTTTGGCACAGAGTCCAGGCCCCCAGCTTTATAGCCCTATAGAAAACACCACTGTTGAAAACACAACGCCAAGATTACAATGGGAATCTACCTGCGATAATTTTCAAGGTGCAAGCTGTAAATATTGGGTAAAAGTGACCAGAGTTGAGGATGGACGACCTTTCATTTCCAATATCATTACTGATAATTTATATGATGTTCCATATGTTGAGGGAGAAAATGTTAAAAGGCTGGAAATAAACACTCAATACAAGTGGACGGTAACAACTGTATATGATGCATCTGAAAACGATCTCAATCTGTTTCTTAATCGCGAGTTCGAAAACAACGGCAGCAATATTTTACAAAGCCACCCGTCTGAGGAAGCTACATTCATAACAGGAGGTTACCCCTGGATATGCAATGAAAACGAAAATGATGACGATAATTTTGACCAGGACTGTGACGGCATTACCGATATCGTAGAAGACAGGATCGGAACGAGCAAACAGGAAAAAACACTATTCGTCCGACCTATTATTGAATACACTGATGAGGCTGGGCTTATAAAAGGAAGGTACTGGGATGAATTCATCCAGAAGCATTTCCCACAACCTGAAGATTCCTGCAAGAATCGTTGCATCGCCCATATCCCAACCTTTGTGGAATCCGGAATTGAAATCGTGATTATTGGATGTCATTCAGGACCAACTCTTCCCGACTCATGCGCACCCAACACATATCCACAATTATATTCCGAGTTCAAATACTTTAACTATGACCCAACGAATTCGAATCCAGACCTTTCTGATCTGCCAAATAACAAACTACCCTGTAGCATTATGAACATTGTATTAAAACACCCCGACAGTTATTGTGATACTTTCTGCGATGACACTCAATATAGAGGTCACACGCACTTAAGTACAGCGTCAATAAAAACCATTGTTGTGACACCAGAAAGAACAGAAGAAATTGATTCCTACACTTGGACATGGAGCACGAAAGGTTTTACGCCATCAAATGTTATGCATCACAACTATTATATACCTCTAATCTATCAATATCCTCTTGACAAATATTTAAAAGAGCGAGCCTATTCAGCACTACAAGAAAATCAAGATCCCGTAACCACTAATTGCAATATATTAAGAAGAAATAGGCAATGTGGAGATTGCCAAGGCGATAGCTGTTTTAGTACGATGAATTTGAATAATGACGATACAGTGGAGTTCAATCCAATTATTCTTAATTCCAATGGCACAATCACCGACGTTTATGCTACCCAAGGGCAAGACTATTCACGAGATGAAGTGTTAAAAAGAACGATTGTACATGAGATGGGACACGCCTTATTGGGGGCGTCCATAGGTGTTCACTGCGCAAACCCAAACTGCATAATGTATGGTTCTATTGTTGATTGGTCATTAGATGGGTTCGGTACAAGCGATCCGACTTGTGAACCCGATGACGCGCACCCCTATCGCGAATGTTGCACACACAAATCTGATGTCAAGGCACATGGAATCATTTTAAATTTATCTCATTAAATAAAACAACTTATGAAATCCCGATATTTAACCCATACTTTTCTAATCGCACTAGTGATAATATTACCAGTGCATATCGTATGGGCTATCCCAGAGATTAATGTTGATCTGTTATTTATTAATAATCAGCAGGTCTATCAGTACGGAGAATCCGTACCGATAAATGTTCGAGTATATAACGCATCTGATGGTCCCCTATTGATTAGCCGAGGATTTAAATCCCGTAATTTTCATTTAGACCTAAAGGTAATAGATCCCGCAGGAAATTTGATTCTTCCTAAACGACCATTAGAGCAACACGGCCACAAACCTTCATATCATTTGCCATTACCTTACGTCAAATATAAAAACGAGCCTGTTCGGGTCGCACCTTGTGAGGTTTTATCCCAAAATTACGATAATAAAAATCAATTGCTTGAGGATATTAGACAGTATTATCCCCTTGTTTTACCCGGCCTTTATTTTGTTCAAGCTCAGATTTCTACGGTGGTATTCTATGAAGACATTTGCGATATTAGCGGTCGGCGCTGGACTGGCATTCTGAATTCGGAAAAAAAACATTTCTTCATTGATGGCGGGACAAAAGTTAAAATCATTCCCGATAAATGGAAAGTATCCCGTATTTGGGATGAAAATTCTAAAAGAACGAAATACCGACTAAGAGATCAGAATGACAACCAAGTGAATCATGTAAGAATCGAGTTAAAATACGATACTGGAAATAGCCTGGATGATTATGATCGAGATTTTTTTTATTGGAATAGAAAAGTCAAGTTGAAGGCTGAGAGTTGGAAACCCGATTGGTTTTTTACGGTTGCAGATGTTGATGATTGCCTTGAGAACCTTGGACGTTTAGAGCCAGGGAAAACTTACCCTGTATCAATCACAGGTAAGCTAAAAAACGGAATGCCAATTTTTGGAGGTCAGAATATTCTTGTAATTAAGTATGACATTCCTCGTATCCCCTATACTTTGACCGACCAGCCGGCTCTCCCGAACCCGTTGATAATTAGACCAAACCAATAATTAAAACTAGGAGGTAAAGATGAAACAAAAAATGATATTAATCGGATTATTTGTTCTCGGCTTTGTTCTTATTTCCCAGGGTGTATCAACCGGTGCTGGGGGGCCAGATCCTGACCAAGTTTGTAAAAACGCGGTAGATAGTGCTGAGATTACGAACGACAGCCCGTTAATTCAATGTTCTTTTATCGCAGCCTATGAACATAGCGAAGGGCCCGACCAGGATAACTTAATCGTAAAGATACATTTGGATTGTGAAAGACCATATTTCACCGAGAATGAAACAAAAAAAAAAGAAATTATAATTAGGCGGTTGTTTGACTTTGAAAAACCGGATAACCTGGAAAAACTTCTTTGCGCCTACAGTGCTGAGCACATAAAAACAGATTATAAATATGCCCCGTGCATGTGGGAAATCGGTAAGGCCTTCGATCTTGTAGGGATTCCTGTTATCAGCGGTTTGACTGTGATGGAGCGTACCAACTGTCAAAGTTCGCCGGCAATGAGTTGGATTTCCGGGAATCTAAAGATTCGAGTTGTCTCAAATATCCAAGAGTAGAAATTGAAATAATCTTTAAGGCGATTTTTCCATTAAGTCAGAGGAAGGCACCTTGGCGAAGGATTGGGCAGAAAATTTGCAGAACCCGCATTAGCATTACTTTCAGCCATACTTCTTGTGAGCGCATTTCCAAACTATGATCTTTGTTATCTTACGTGGTTCGGAATAGCCCCATTACTTTTAGCAATCTCTGGGAAAAGTTTGCTGAAAAGTTTTTTATTGTCTACCGTATGTGGTATCCTTTTTTTTTCAGGAATTTTTCACTGGATACTCCAAGTTCCAAAATATACGCTACTGCACCATGCTTTACTCGTCTCATATTTGGGTCTTTTTTTTGGTATTTTTGGTTTTATCTATACACTTCTAAGCTCTCGATATGGCCAATCTTTCGGTTTGTTCGTTGCACCGTTCACTTGGGTAGCGCTAGAGTACTTACGTTCAAATTTGTCCTTTATGGCTTTACCTTGGGAATCATTGGCCATACTCAGTATCGATACACAGTTGTTATTCAAGCGACTTCAATTGTAGGAACATACGGAATCAGCTTTTTAATTATACTGTGCAATTCAGCGACCGTTTCGCTTATCTATCCAATTTATAGAAAGTGGATAACTACTGATCCGCCTTTAAAATCCCCTTTTAAACAAAAACCCAATAGATTTTTAGTAATTGCATCAATATTGCTGATCACTATTACTTTGATATATGGGCTAATTATTTCATATAGTCCTATCGACGGGAAAAAAACCTCTATTGCCATAATACAGGGGAATATTGATCAGGAAAAAAAGTGGGATCCCGAGTATGGTCGGAAAATAAGGAGAATCTATAACGACCTTACTTTAGAAGCAGCCCTAAAAAAACCTAATTTGATCGTTGGCCCGAAACGGCTACGCCCAGATCTGTCTTGCAAAGTGGATACCTCCGATCTGAACTGAAAACCTTGCCAACAAATCATTTGCACCTATTTTGACAGGAAGTGCGGAAGGTCAAAAGTTTAAAGCGACCGGGGACAATAAGTATAAATATTATAACTCAAGTGTTTTAATTTTTCCTGATTCCTACTACGTGAAATGGCAACGTTATGATAAAATAAAACTATTTCCGTTTGGTGAATACCTACCGTATAAAAAAGTTATCCCGTGGTCATTTATAAATGTACCCACCTTGGGTCAGTATACGCCAGGAAATAAGTTCACAGTGTTTAAAATGCCTAACATTCGTTTTGCGACTACAATTTGCTGGGAGAACATTTTTGCGGATGTAGTTCGCAAATTTGTCAAGCAAGGCGCAGAATTTATAGTTAATATTACAAATGAAGCTCATTTTGGAAAAACAGCCGCTCCGTATCAGTTGCTTGCAATCAGTGTTTTTCGAGCGGTTGAGAACGGCATTTATGTTGTTCGTTGTGGAAATACAGGGATTTCATGTATCATTGACCCGCATGGTAACATCTCTGATCGGGTTAAAAATGTAAGTGGTAGCGAAACTTTCATTCGTGGGATTGGTTACGGCTATGTTTCGCCTTTAAAATCAAAGACGATCTATACGCGATATGGGGACATGATCGTTTGGATATCAATCGCTTTTGTTCTTATCTGTTTATGCTATGCCTACCTCCGACCGGAAAACAAAAATGGATTTTTTTGAAAGAGAAAAAAGCTGTCAAATATAGCTTTTGGTATTATTATTATTTATGCACTTTTTGTCGTTTTACTTTTTTTTTACAATATAGTGAAATGGTCAGCAATTCCGGATTATGGTTATGTTTTTCAGTCCGCTACCGGAGTCAATACAGTCGGTGGTTTAACAAAACCTGGGCGTGATGCGGGTTTGATCATTGGCGACAGGTTTATAAAAATAAACGGGAAGCCATTTTCAAACATCGCAGATTTTCGTAGTGCAATTCAAAAAAGTGAAGGGAGAATAAATAGATACATCGTTGAAAGAAACGGTGTACAGACTGAAATATCCATCCCAAATATAGCATTAGGATTTAAAAACGCCTTTTATCGAAGTGGCATCCCATTTTTAGTGGGTCTTTGTTATATTGCGATTGGCGTGCTGGTCTTTTTAATGAAACCGCACCTAAATATCAATTGGGTTTTTTTACTTTTCTGTATAAATTTAGGCCTGTTTTTCCTATTCCTAAATAAGGTAAGCAAATTAAATCCGGGCTGGTTCAGCACTATTGAAATACTGATTTTTTCAACTGTTCCTGCAGTATTCATCCATTTATCTATAAATTTTCCTGAAAAATGGAATATTCGGAAAAAGATCGGCATATTGGCAAGGGCTGCCATATTTTCTATCCATAATTTTATTTATTTTCCTACGATCTGCTTCACAAGCCATGACGGGAATTCCGCAAAGATGGTTTATTCTTTTCCTTGCTTACCTTTTGATTGCCATTATTTTTTTTATTTCAACTTGCTTTTATTATTGGATTGATCGTCATCGGAGATGGTTAAAATTCGATCAAAGTTGATTTTATTTGGAGCTGGTTTATCATTTATCGTTCCTTTATTAGATCAAATTTTAAATTCTTTATTTCACTTATTCTTTTTTCCAAATGTTCTCTACTATTTGCCATTTTTGCTAATCTTCCCCTTATCCATTGGGTATTCGATCGTCAAACACAATCTGTTTGATATAACCGCTGCCATCAGGCAAACATTCGGTTATCTGTTATTAACGATCGGTATTGTTCTACTCTATTTTTTAGTTATCATTATACTTTCCTGGTTTTTAGGTGATTTATGGCAAGAAAAATCTCATTTTCTATTTTTATCCGATTATTTTGGTCGTTATGTTTTCGTTCGGCTTTATTCGAAAACGCTTTCAATCTTATGTGGACCATATTTTTTTTCGTATGGATTTCGATTATAGAGAAATGGTGTCGCGCATCAGTACGGCTATGCGATCTTTGCTCAACATTGAACAGGTTGTGGCGTTTATGCGCGACATCGCCGAAAACGTTTTGTATGCCGGTACGAGTTATGTCATGCTTTTAAATCAGGGAGACAAACGCTTACGAATGCGCAACCGATGGCTGTTCCGTATTATCTTTGCCAGTCCAAAGAACCTTTAATCCAAAAAATCGCCGATCAAAAACGGGAAATGACCCGCTATGACATCGATGAAAACCCGCTTTTTGCTATTGATCGTGAAGCTTGCAAAAAGACATTTCAACGCTTGAAAGCCAATCTTATCGTTCCCTTGATCTATGAAAATCGCCTTTCCGGGTTTATCGCTTTGGGGAAGAAAAAATCAGGTAAAGATTTACAAGTATGAGGATGTTCTGCTTTTAAAACACTTGCCAATCAGAGTGCCATGGCCATCGAAAACGCCAGGTTGTTTACCGATTTGGAAGGACAGACCGAAACGTTATTGAAAACCAACGTTAAACTCGAACAGGAGGTCGAACAACGCAAACGGGCCGAAGCCGAGCTAAACGCATATAAAATGCAACTTGAACAAAAGGTGGAACGGCAAAATGTTGAGCTGCACCGCAGCCGGAAGATTCTGGCTGATTTAAAAGGGGATATTAAACGCGGGAATCGATTCGGAAAAATAATTGGCAAAAGCGAATCCATGCAGGGCATTTACGCTCTCATACAGGATCTGGCCGACGTCTCTGCCACGGTGCTGATTACCGGCGAAAGCGGCACCGGCAAGGAACTGGTGGCCGAGGCACTGCATAAAACCAGCCAACGCCAAAAATCATCCGTTCGTCAAAGTCAATTGCTCAGCATTGTCGGAAAGCGTTCTGGAAAGCGAGCTGTTTGGACATGTGAAAGGGGCATTTACCGGGGCAGACAAAGATAAGATCGGCCGCTTTCAAAAGGCCGCCAATGGCGCTATTCTCCTCGACGAAATCGGGGATGTATCGTTAAACTTTCAAAAACGACTCCTTAGAGTCCTTCAGGAACGTGAGTTCGAGCGACTGGGGGACACGAACACGATTACCATGAAGGCTCGGGTTATCGCAGCCACAAATCAGAAACTCCTGGAAAGGGTCGAAGAAGGTACCTTTCGTCAGGACCTGTATTACCGCCTAAAGGTTGTGGAGATCAAATTGCCGCCTTTGCGTGAACGCAAGGAAGATATCCCTTTATTAATTCACCACTTTCTGGAGACATTTAACGAGGAACTGGACAAACAGATCAACGACATCGATCCGGAGGTTCTGCGCATCCTGATGGCCTATCACTGGCCGGGGAATATCCGTGAGCTGCGAAATACCCTGGAGCATGTCTGTATTCTGAGTAAAAAGACAACCATCACTGAAGATGATTTGCCATCTGATTTTCCGGGTCATGACCTATCTTTCGACTCATCCTTTTTATCATTGATGGACGAAAACCCGCCCTTACCCACCCCTACCCCTGCAGACGATAAGGAAGCGCTGTTAACCGCGCTCAAAGAAGCCCAATGGAACAAAACCAAAGCTGCCGAGATCCTGGGTATCAGCCGCCGAACGTTGTACCGACGTTTGAAGGAGTATAAAATCTAACCATTTACCGATTATGGACAATCCCCCGTTCGATAACAATCGATTAACGCTCTGTAGTTCAATTAGCGGTACTCACCGATTATAATCCGTTTTATAACCACGTTTTATCTTTAATATGGCAACCCGTTTGCCCTAGTTGGTTTGGGTCTATTTTGGTCCGTTTTTTCTAAACGCACATATGTGCCATGACACACTTTTCGCTGGCACAAATTGTGTCGCAGCGCCATTTGGCACACTCTTGGTATAATCCAAAATATTTAATTTTCGTTACAATTCAGATAGTTAAATAGATTTTTTATTTTCGGCACGCGCCTTGCTCTAACCAATGATCAAGGCGCGTGTTCATTTTTCAGGTACAAGCCAATCCAAACCAAGCGTGCTCTCTTAATAGGCGAGATAATTATCGAAAGGAGACTAAAGTGAAAGCACCAAACCTTAACCACATCCGTTATAGCCAAGATCACAGCGTAGATCATATTCACGACCTGACTTTTCGGGAGATTTATGAGGCCATCAATTATCGGGACGACTTTAACGAGCCCCAGCTTTTCTATTTGAGTCGTCTGGTGGACAGAAAGTTGAAGTCCTTCAACCCCAGGCTAACGGCGGATGACTTGGAAACAAAACCCTATCGTTCAACCAATGCTCCTGAGCCTTTAACACATATTCGCACACACATTCATTTGCATAACCCATGGCAACTGAAAACCAAACCGGGAGGTATCGAAAATGAAAAAATTAGCATTCGTCGCACTGGCAACCGGCTTGCTTTTAATCACTCTTATGGTCGCTCAAGGTTCCAGCCAAAACAGAGATACCACAAATATGGCTGGTAAATATGAAAAAATGATCGATAAATGCATCGATAAATGTCGCCAGAAAACAGCACTGTTAGCATCAAATAGCCCAAATGTACGCCAGCATGCCATACGGGCATGCTTGAAAGGCGCGTATTTACATGTCCACAAGAAAGAACTTGTCACCTATTTATTAGCAGTTCAAGTCGCGCCTACCCAACATCGAGTTGAGTATCATCTGAACAAACGTTTTTATCAATCGATGAAACCAGATGAAATGTACGTTCTATTGGAGGCGAGCCAAATGTTGAACCATTCGGATTAAACCGAACCGGTCTCATTATTTTCGGTTTTGCACCATTTGGGGTTAAATAAATTCCATAAAATATTGAAATTGAAGGGACGCATTTGATGTCTGTGGAAATGTTTGAAGCTTTCATGTTTATCTGTTTTGGCAGCTCATGGCCTTTTGCCATAGCGAAAAGTGTGTCGAGCCGTTCCGCCGGGGGGAAAAGCCCATTTTTTCTGATCATCATCTTGATCGGCTATCTTTCCGGAATGTGCGCCCATCTGTTAGGGAATCGTTCACCCGTCATGCTGCTCTATATCTTAAACGCTTCAATGGTTGGCACAGATCTCTGTTTAGTCCTGTACTATCGTCGATTTCCCGGTGGAAAACAGAAAAAACCTTCACGGCAAGTCCAAACAGGCAAGGCTATCTAAATGTAATCCGGAGGATTGAACTGCAATATCGTTTGTCAACATCGAACCTTAAAACCGTAAACGGAGGCAACATGAATACAACCACCCAAATTGTTGAACGCCGACAAAGCCAGCGATTTAAAGTTCAGGGCATGGTGATTGCTGTTACACGACCCCCTTCCCTTCCACCGGGGCCGATTAAGGAAGTCAGTCAAACCGGCCTGGCTTTTCATTATCGCCAAAATGGAAACAAATGGATGATCCCCCAATCCCTCGATATCATCTGGGCTGACTATGTGGCCACCCACCATCTGGAAAATTTACCGGTGCGAACCGTATCTGATGTCTTGATTGAACCGGAAAAAAAATCCAACGAATCGGCCACACGCCAATTAGCCGTTGCTTTTGAAAACCTGACACCGGACCAGCAAAATCAAATCGCCCGGCTAATCAAGGAAAGGGGTGCAGCCAAAATTTACATGGAGAACTTTATCAGAACCGCACAAAGTATAATCGAAACCAACCATGCTTAAAAATCAGGAAATTAAACCATGAATCCACATCGTCAATCCAGGCTACAGAATCAATTGGATAAGGGGCCACGAGCCGAACCTCCTGATAGAGACAGTCAGTCGCTGACTTTGTGTTTGCCAAGCCCCAAATCTCAGCGACGGCTATCTTTGACAGGGGTTTTTAGGCGACTCATTCAAGCCGAATCCAAACGGTTTAACCATCGTAACGGTGACTTGGCTAAAAGGATTCCTTTCTATTAAACCTTAATATTAGAATACTAGTAGAGTCCTTTGAATCAAAGTTAGTTGGTTGCTTATGATCATAATGTAATGGGCTGAAACTCGTCATCCATCGGGTTTTTTACCAACCCCTAATATACTTCCTCTCGCTTGACAAGCAGCCTATATTCAATTATTGATGAACCTCGCGTGTAGAGCAGCCATCCCTTCTCAAATGATATCCTTGCCGCACGGTGGTGTGTGCCGCTGTGCGGAAAATCCATTTTAATACCCGGTGATGGGGCGGTTTTATCTGAAATCGAGCGGAAATAATAATTATTTTCTATGGATCGAGATTTAACAAACCAATCGGCCGTAAAAGAAACCATCCGCCTGACCAAGGATTTAATTCGGTTTAAAACCATGCACTCGGCACCCGATGAGATTCGTCGGTGTGCCGATTTTATTTTGGAATGTTTTAAAAACGACCCAGTCCGGCTTCAAGTCATTGAGCATAACGGTTACCCCTCCATATTATTTCTACCCCGCCCAAACTACGCACCTATCTTGCTGATGAGCCATATTGACGTGGTCGACGCCCCGGACGAACTTTTTGAGCCGGCTGAAAAAAACGGCAATCTATACGGCCGCGGTGCCATTGATGACAAATATGCAGCGGCCATATCGATCGTATTGCTAAAAGAGCATATAAAACGGCTGGAAAAGGCGGGAAAGGGAACGGATTCGCTACCGTTCGGGATTTTGATAACCAGCGATGAAGAAATCGGCGGGGGGGACGGGGCGGCCAAAGTGCTTGATAGTACAAAGGTCGATTTCTGTGTGGCTTTGGATGGCGGCACAGTGAATAAGGTGGTCAATAAGGAAAAAGGGTTGTTGACCTTAAAGCTTATCGCCAAAGGCAAAGCCGCCCATGGTGCCCGTCCATGGTTGGGTGAAAACGCAATTGAAAATCTGTTCGCAGATTATAAAAGGATAAAACAAGAATTCAATCAAGACCGGCCCGGCCACTGGCACCGCACCTTAAACTTTTCGAAAATTCGGGCGGGAAAATCGTTTAATCAGGTGCCGGACAAAGCTGAAGCGATTTTCGATATTCGCTATACCGAAGACGATGACCCGATCGCCTTGTATGACATGTTGAAGGAAAAAGTGGCCGGTGAATTGGTGATTGAACAAAATGAATCGATGTTTTTTGGTGGAGAATCACCCTATTTGGATTTGCTCACCCATTTATATAATGACATCGAGGTTGGCTTTGAACACGGCGCCAGCGATGCCCGATTTTTGTCGGAACGGGGAATCAAGGGGATCGTCTGGGGTGCCGATAGCGAAAACAGTGCGCATACCCTAACGGAGCATGTTCGGATAGACAGCCTGCACCTGTTATATGATCGACTCGACACATTTTTAAGCAAGGCGGCCGAAATAACGAACGATTGAATGACAACATTCAATGACCACGGTTTTGGGCAAATGGCCAGGCCCTGAATGGATTTACTCAAACCAAAACGGAGGTAAAACGATGCAAAAAAAAGGATTGTTTTTTATTGTGGCTGTGCTGATCGTCGGATTGAGCTTGACCGTACTTTCCGGCGCAGTTTCGGCTAAAACACTTAAATTTGCCTTTCAGGGCGATGCGAAATCCATGGATCCCTACAGCCTGAACGAAACTTTTCAGCTGGGTTTTCTGGGTAACGTTTATGAAGGCTTGATCCGTCGTGGGCCCAACCTTGAAATTGAACCAGCCCTGGCGGAACGGTGGGAAATCATGGATCCCAATCACTGGCGTTTTTACCTGCGCAAAGGTGTAAAATTTCATGACGGAACGCCTTTTACCGCCGATGATGTTGTTTTTTCCGCTGAACGCGTTCGTATGGAAACATCAGACCTCAAGGTAAGAATTAGTCCGGCGGATACAAAAGTGGTCAAAGTGGATGACCATACGGTGGATTTCATCACCTCCGTGCCGAACCCAATTCTGGTTGTGGAATGGGCTACCTGGTACATCATGTCCAAAAGCTGGTGTGAGAAAAATAAGGCCACCACGCCTGAATCTACCACCGGCGATAATGAAAATTACGCCACCCGCCATACCAATGGTACCGGCCCATTCATGTTGGTTTCTCACGAACCAGGTGTAAAATCCGTATGCAAGACCAATCCGGATTGGTGGGACAATCCCAACAAGATCCACAATCTTACCGAAGTCGTGTTTACCCCGATCGGAAATGATGCCACCCGAGTGGCGGCATTGCTTTCCGGACAGGTGGAAATGGCCTACCCGATCCCTGTCCAGGATATGAAACGTATCGACGGTAATGCCGACACCCGCATGATGGTGGGACCGGAACTTCGCACGATTTTTCTTGGGATGGATCAGGCCCGTGACGAATTGCTGTATTCGAGCGTGAAAGGAAAAAACCCGTTTAAGGATAAAAAGGTCCGTCAAGCCTTCTATCAGGCCATCGACATTGAAGCCATCAAAAAGAAAGTGATGCGTGGATTGTCCGAACCGTCCGCCATGATGGTCGCCCCCGGCGTCCATGGCGGCGGTAATGCTAAGTTTAAACGGCTGCCTTATGATCCGGAAGCGTCCAAAAAACTTCTGGCGGATGCCGGATATCCGGACGGCTTTGAAGTGGGCATGGACTGCCCCAATGACCGTTATGTGAATGACGAAGCCATTTGTCTGGCCGTGGTCTCCATGCTGGCCAAGGTCAATATCAAAGTCAATCTGCTGGCTCAGCCCAAAGCCAAATATTTTGCCAAAATATTGCGGCCCAAGCTTGATACCAGCTTTTATATGTTAGGCTGGACCCCAAGCAGCTTCGACTCTTACAATCCGCTTAACTTCCTGCATGCTTGTCCCAAAGAGAGCGGCGATGGCAAGTTTAACCTGGGTGGGTATTGTAACCCTGAAGCTGATAAACTAACGGCCCTTATCTTAAGCGAAACCGATCAGGCCAAACGTGATGGGTTGATTGAACAGGCATGGCAGATGACCATTGATGACGTCTCCTACCTGCCCCTTCATCAACAGGCATTGGCCTGGGGAGTCAACAACAAAGTGGAACTTAAGCAACGACCGGACAATGAGTTTAAATGGCGTCATGTTGTGATTAAATAACTGGAAATGAGTCCACCTACCCGGAATCCGGCCCATTGGGGTCGAATTCCGGGTTTCACATCTTGGCACGGCTTTTACCTTATTATATAGAACAGATTCCACGAAACGCCCATGATTGCATTGATCATCCGCCGCATAATCCAATCCGTCATTGTCATGTTGGCCGTGGCACTGGTGGCCTTTACCTTGTTTCGCTATGTCGGGGATCCGGTTTCCCAAATGGTGGGGCAGGAAACAAGTATCGCCGATATGGAACGCCTGCGGGAGGAGCTGGGCTTAAACGATTCGATTGTTGTCCAGTTTGCCCGATTTGTGGGCAATACGGTTAAAGGAAAATTTGGCATCTCATATCGTCTGGGACGCCCCGTCAACGAATTGTTCGTCGAGCGCCTTCCAGCGACGTTGGAACTAAGTCTGATTGCCGCCCTTTTTTCGCTGATCGCCGGCATTCCAATGGGCGTTTACTCCGGCCTGTATCCCAACAGGCTTTTAAGTAAATTTTTTCAGGCAGTTTCACTGATCGGTATCTCTCTGCCGACCTTTTTAATCGGCATCCTTCTGATTCTGGTATTTGGCGTCATGTTGGGTTGGTTACCGACATTCGGTCGGGGCGATGTCATCAAGCTGGGCTGGTGGTCTACCGGGTTTTTAACAACCAGTGGTTTAAAGGCCATTATCATGCCGGCCTTTACGCTGGGCATGTTTCAACTCACATTGATTATGCGGATGGTTCGATCCGAGATGATGGAGGTCTTACGAACCGATTATATTAAATTTGCCCGGGCTCGTGGCCTGACCAATCGAGCGGTCAATTTCGGTCATGCGTTAAAAAATACCCTGGTCCCGGTCATCACGGTCACCGGTCTTCAAATCGGATCGATTATCGCTTTTGCGCTCATTACCGAAACGGTTTTTCAATGGCCCGGGATGGGGTTACTTTTTCTGCAGGCCATTCAATTTGCGGATATTCCCGTGATGTCCACCTACCTTATATTAATCGCATTCTTTTTTGTGGTGATTAATCTGATTGTCGATATTCTCTATCATGTGGTGGATCCTCGCTTGAGGGTTGATAAATCCGTAGCGACGGGGCACTAGAATGAAAAGTATCTCGCGTTTTAAAGATATTATGCATCGATTTTTCGATGGAGATATCTGGTTTAGTTTCAAAAAATCGAAAATTACCGTGGTGGCGGCATGTGTTACCATGGTTATCATCGTATCCGCCCTGGCAGCTCCCTTGATCGCCCCCCACAATCCTTTTGATCCCGCATCACTCGACTTGATGGACGCATTTACACCACCATTTTGGCATGAGGACGGATCGCTCAAGTTTCTGCTGGGAACCGACGATCAGGGGCGTGATATTTTTTCTACCATCCTCTACGGATCGCGGATTTCGTTGTTTGTAGGGTTTGCCTCCATGATTCTGGCCATGGTCATCGGCATCACACTCGGACTGATGTCAGGATATATCGGTGGGGCCCTGGAAACCCTGATCATGAGAATCGCCGATGTTCAGATCAGCTTCCCTGCATACCTGATTGCCATGCTGATCTACGGTGTTGCGCTCAGTATGCTTCCCAATGAGCGCCATGACGAGCTGGTGATTTGGGTCTTGATCCTGGCCATCGGCGTATCCAATTGGGTCAACTTTGCACGTACCGTCCGGGGGTCGACCCTGGTCGAAAAGAACAAAGAATACGTTCAGGCGGCTCGCGTAATCGGTCGCAAACGATTTACCATTATGTTTCGCCATATTTTGCCCAATGTGATGGGACCGGTGTTGGTCATTGCCACCATCGGCCTGGCCGTGGCCATCATCACCGAAGCGACGCTCTCTTTTCTTGGCGTGGGTGTTCCGCCGACAAAACCGTCTTTGGGCACGTTGATCCGGATCGGCCAGGACTTTTTGTTTGCCGGCGAATGGTGGATCGTCATCTTTCCGGGTGTGGCCCTGGCCGTACTCATACTGGCGGTCAACCTGCTGGGCGACTGGATGCGTGACGCGTTAAACCCGAAATTACGTTGATCATCTAATAACATGACACAACCGTTACTAAAAGTCGAAGACCTTAAAGTCGAATTCAATACCCGTCGCGGGATTCTGGTGGCGGTTGAGAACATCTCTTTTGGCATCAAACCCGGAGAGGTTTTTGGTGTCGTGGGTGAATCCGGTGCCGGGAAATCCCTTACGGGCCAGGCGATAATCGGACTGCTCGAACCGCCGGGGCGAATTGGTGCCGGACAAATCCATTTAAATGGTAAACGCATCGATCAATTGCCCTATAGCGAGATGCGCCGCATCCGGGGTAAAGAGATCGGCATGATCTTTCAGGATCCCCTGACCAGCTTAAATCCCCTGTATACCATCGGCCGCCAACTCACGGAAACCATCCTCACCCACACCGACAAAAGCCATCGCCAAGCACGACAGCATGCCATATCACTATTGGATGAGGTGGGCATTCCGGCGGCGGAGAAACGCATCGATCACTATCCCCACCAGTTTTCGGGGGGCATGCGGCAGCGGGTTGTCATTGCCCTGGCGCTTTGCGTGAACCCCAGTTTGATCATTGCCGACGAACCGACCACCGCACTGGATGTCTCGATTCAAGCCCAGATTATTGCCTTGCTCAAACGACTGTGCAAAGAAAACGACACCGCCGTCATACTGATCACACATGATATGGGCGTCATCGCCGAAATATCCGATCGGGTGGCGGTGATGTATGCCGGTCGGCTGGTGGAAGTCGGCAATGTTCGCGAGATCGTAAAATCCTCGCAACATCCTTATACGAAAGGATTGATGGGCTCGATTCCGTCTCTGCATGATAAAGCCGACCTACTGACCCAGATCGACGGATCCATGCCCCGCTTAACGGAAATCCCCACAGGATGTGCCTTCCACCCGCGATGCCCGCACTGTTTTGACCGCTGTAAAAAAGAGCGCCCGGTATTGGTGGACACTAAAAAAACAGAGGTGGCCTGTTGGTTGTATAGAGATGGCGGTAGCGGTTAATTTTACCTTATTATATAAGGATGTAAAAAATATCACCGCAGAGAACGCAGAGCGCGCAGAGAAAAGATTCGTTTTCTATTTTTAACCCTCTGCGCTCTCCGCGATCTCGGCGGTAAAATATTGGCTGTTTTAAATACGTCCGTGTTCGTCTGTGTGGGTCCGTGGCAAAAAATGGTTGAAAGCTATTACGAGGCATTTGAAAGCACGAAAATATGTACTCCGCGCAGAGGACGCAGAAGCTACGCAAAGAAATGATTTGTTTTGTATTTTTATAACCCTCAGCGGTCTCCGCGATCTCGGCGGTAAAATATTGGCTGTTTTAAATACGTCCGTGTTCGTCTGTGTGGGTCCGTGGCAAAAAATGGTTGAAAGCTATAAGGCATGAAAGCACGAAAATATTACCGCGGAGAACGCAGAGCTCGCAGAGAAGGTATGGATTACTCTGTGTGCCTTGCGTCTTAGGAGTAATTCGGGATTAGGAAGTCCCCGCAGATCAAAGAAAGATTCGTTTTGTATTTTTAACCTCAGCGTCTCCGCGATCTCGGCGGTAAAATAACTGTTTTAAATACGTCTGTGTTCGTCTGTGTGGGTCCGTGGCAAAAAATGGTTGAAACTATAAAGCATGAAAGCACGAAAATATTACCGCGGAGAACGCAGAGCTCGCAGTGAAAGATAATAGATTCCCTCTGCGCCTTGGCGTCTTGCGGGGAAAATGGATTAGCCCTTCGGGGATTAAGAAATGATTTGTTTTGTATTTTTATAACCCTCAGCGATCTCCGCGATCTCGGCGGTGAAATAATGGCTGTTTTAAATACGTCCGTGTTCGTCTGTGTGGGTCCGTGGCTAAAAATATAAGCTATGAGGCTGTAAAGCTTGAAAGCATAAAAAACAATAACCGCGGAGAAAATTTTAGGGAAAAAAAGGCTATTTTTTCTCAGCGACCTCGGCGATCTCAGCGGTGAAAATAATCTCGATATAAGAAAATAATCGACACTTTATGAATACTGCCCAACTAAAACCACACTTACGCGTTACCGGCTTGAAACGCTATTTCGATGTTTCCAAACCGCTTCTCAATCGTGTGCTGCAGCGATCTCCCAACATGATTTTAAAAGCGGTGGATGGCGTTGGCTTTGAGATCACCAAAGGCCAGACCTTTGCCCTGGTTGGTGAGTCCGGGTGCGGGAAATCAACGGTCGCCAACCTGATTGTGGGCCTTCATACCCCGACCGAAGGGTCCATCGAGTTTGATGGTATCGAGATGAGTTCGAAAACCAGCCGGTCTCAAATGGAACACCTGCGACGGCGCATCGCCATGATCTTTCAGGATCCCTATGCCAGCCTCAACCCTCGCTGGCGTGTGGATGCCATCGTCGGGGAACCCATTCGCGCTTTTAAATTGATAAAAGGCGCCAAAGCCATTTCCAAACGAATTGAAGAACTCCTCATTCAGGTAGGATTATCACCAGCCGATGGTGAAAAATATCCCCACGAATTCTCCGGCGGACAGCGTCAACGAATTTCCATTGCCAGGGCCTTGGCCAGCGAGCCTGAATTCATTGTCTGTGACGAACCCACATCCGCTCTCGATGTTTCGGTTCAGGCCCAGATTCTCAACTTGATGAAAAAACTTCAGCGTACGTTTAACCTGTCCTATCTGTTTATTTCACATGATCTGGCTGTTGTTCGCCACATGGCCAACCAGGTAGGGGTGATGTATCTTGGCCTGATTTGCGAAGTAGCCCCGGTAGACGCGATCTTCGAAACGCCGCTGCACCCGTATACCCGTCTGTTGCTGGAAACCATACCCGATGTCGAAATGACCGGCCGTAAACGCGCACCGGTAGCCGGTGAAATCCCCAACCCCATCGATCCCCCCAAGGGCTGTGCTTTTCATCCGCGTTGCCCGCTGGCAAACGATCGCTGTCACAGGGAGAGACCCCAGCTTAGATCAGAGAGGGGTGGCCAACGGGTTGCTTGTCATGCCGTGGAGGAAAACCGAATGGACGTTTGATTGCACCTTATTTAATAGGACGAAAAAATATTACCGCAGAGAACGCAGAGCGCGCAGTGTTGGGTAACTAGAATGACTACAAGGTATCTCAAAATAAATGTTAGTGTTCATGGCAAGGCGCGAAACGGTGAAAAAGCGGAGCATACACATAGTATGTGAGCATTTAGAACCGTTTTGCAACGCCGCAAGGGGCGCTTAGATTTGTTTTTAGAATTTTGTTTTATCCCTCAGCGGTCTCCGCGATCCCTGCGGTAAAATAATGGCTGTTTTAAATTCGTCTGTGTTCGTCTGTGTGGGTCCGTGGCAAAAAAATGAAAGCTGTGAGGCTGTAAAGCTTGAAAGCATAAAAAACAATAACCGCGGAGAACGCAGAGCTCGCGGTGATGCGATTATGGGAAATACCTAATTTACCCTCTGCGGTCTCTGCGACCTCGGCGGTTAAATATAACACTTGTAAAACGGATATTGAAAATGGATATAAAAAAAACCGTTAAGGGACATCTGCCGGAGATCATTAATCACCGCAGAACACTTCACCGCATCCCGGAAGTGGCCCTCACAGAAAAAAAACAGCCACCTATGTGGCCGAATGTCTCCAGAAGATGCCCTTGGATGTACAGACGGGTATTGCCGGACATGGCGTGATGGGGTTTCTCGACACCGGCCGCCCCGGAGCCAACCTCCTGATCCGGGCCGATATGGATGCATTACCCATTTCCGAAAAAACAGATCTGCCCTTTGCCTCCACCCACGAGGGGGTCATGCATGCCTGTGGCCACGATGCGCACATGGCGATGGTTTTAGGGGCGGCACAGCTGATCTGCGATTTTTCCGATCAATTGTCCGGCACCATCCGATTCATTTTCCAGCCGGCTGAAGAAGGCCCGGGCGGGGCCTTACCCATGATCGCGGCAGGCGTGATGGATGACCCCAAAGTTGATTATGCCATTGGCTGTCATGTATGGCCCGATATTCCCGAAGGGCAAGTGGGCGTGCGCGATGGCGTCATGATGGCGGCCATGGATCAATTTGAATTAACCATTATCGGCAAAGGCGGTCACGGCGCCATGCCCCACCAATGTATTGACGCCCTGGAAATCGGCTGCCAGGTGGTTGGTGCCCTGCAGCGGATTTCCAGTCGGCAAATAAACCCGCTCAAGCCTACGGTCGTAACCGTTGGCAGCTTTCATGCCGGCACGGCCTTTAACATCATCCCCGATACCGCCACGATGTTGGGCACCACCCGCACCTTCGATCGCGACATCTGGGATTCCTGGCCCCAGCGGCTCGAGAAAATAATCAGCGGAATTTGCACAGCCATGAACGCCCAATACGAATTTACCTTTGAAAAAGGCTTTCCCCCGGTCGTTAACGATCCTGCCATGTCTGACACAGTAAGACAATGCGCACGTGCGACACTGGGAGAAAACAACGTCGTCACGCCAGACCCATCAATGGGCGGTGAGGATATGGCCTATTATCTCGAACGGTCCAAAGGCTGCTTTTTCTGCCTGGGCACCGGCCATGAGGGCGGCGCCCCGATTCACAATGCCCGGTTCGATTTTAACGAAAAAGTTCTCGCCACAGGGGTTGAAATATATGGCCGCACGGCCCTGAACCTGCTCGGATAGTGTTTTTCGTCTCACATTAATTTGATAACGTCATTTAATATTGTATTTTTGTCAGTGTGAGTCTGTGTGGGTCTGTGGCAAAAAAATGAAAGCTATGAGGCTGTAAAGCTTGAAAGCATAAAAAACAATAACCGCGGAGAACGCAGAGCTCGCGGTGATGCGATAATGGGAAATACCTGATTAACCCTCTGCGCCTTGGCGTCTTGGCGGGAAATAATGGTTAGCCCTTCGGGGATTAAGGAAAAACTCTCTCCCGCAGAGACGCTAAGACGCAAAGAAAAGATTCGTTTTGTATTTTTTACCCTCTGCGGTCTCCGCGATCTCGGCGGTGAAAGAATGGCTTTTTTAAATACGTCTGTGTTCGTCCGTGTGGGTCCGTGGCAGATTAAATTATAGGCCACCAAATCAAAAACACGAAAAAATATTGTGACAATATCTGCAAGCTGGGCCAAAAGATGCCATTTACAGAGGGGCATTATCTAAAAAGTTGGGAATGGGTACCTATTCTCGTTAACCGAAGAATATCATCTGCGATACAATAAATAACTATCAAATCACCACCGACATGAAACTCTTTAAAACCAGTATAATTTCCAATCAGATTATGGTCCCGTGCATCGAGTGGTAACTCTTTCCCATTTAACAATATGGACAAAAATTCAATATACTTCGTATACTGACTGTCAGTCATTTTAAGTTTCTGATAATCCTTTTTAAAAACTTTGGTCCGGAACAATTTCATAAAGGCTATTTCACAAAATCATCAATGGATACGAAATCTCCATTCAGCTGTTCGGCTTCTGATATCGCCAGCAAAGTTTCATCATTCGGAATTTTAATTTCAAATGGAAGCCCTTTGTGACAAACAATCATATTGTTGAAAACATTGATGGCCTGTGAATAGCTTAAACCCAGAAATTTTAAAATTGCTTTGGCATTCAAATAGTTCTCTTGATCTACCCTTATGGTTGTTTGTGTTTTCATATGCATTATCACCATCTTAAGTAAGTATTATTTGTTCTTTTATCAAAATATATCCCAAATGGGATACAAAGTCAAACTTATTTTGGATAACCGAAGCAAATGAGGCTCTCATTGTTGCAAATCAATTATTTGAAAAAAGGACTATTCGTACGCTTTGTTTTTATTGTAATTTTGTCAGCGTGAGTCTGTGTGGGTCTGTGGCAAAAAATGAAAGCTATGAGGCTTTAAAGCTTGAAAGCATAAAAAACAATAACCGCGGAGAACGCAGAGCTCGCGGTGATGCGATTATGGTTTAAAATACCTGATTTAACCCTCTGCGCCTTGGCGTCTTGGCGGGAAAAAATGGTTAGCCCTTCGGGGATTATGGAAAAAGATTGTCTCCCGCAGAGACGCAAAGACGCAAAGAAATGATTTGTTTTGTATTTTTTTAACCCTCAGCGGTCTCCGCGATCTCGGCGGTGAAATAATGGCTTTTTTAAATTCGTCTGTGTTCGTCCGTGTGGGTCTGTGGCCAATCAAATGCTTTTGCATTAATAATCCAATGATGGAACTGTAATACAAATTACAAAGACCACCCATAAGTTACAAAAATGGACGTATTGTTACAAAAACAGAACGCAATTTAGACAAAATCTTGAACCACAGTTCACCTTGAGAGGTACAAATACTTTATTATTGTAAAGTTTTACGCACAACATATAGTAGGCCAATTTTCGAAAAACGACACACATGGTGTTTTTCTCAATAATTACCTTGAAGTTTGTCCAATGCATCCAATTAAGACCTATCGATTGTGTATGTTGGTACCTTACTTGCCTGCATAATATACAATTAAGGTAACAAATGGAGAGGCAATTATTTTCACAATTTCCATAACCGTATAGAATGATCATAAATTGATTTAGATAAACACGTTCCCATTGACAAATTCCACCACATATGAATAGTTCTGTTCATATATGTGGAGCGAATATACTGAAAATGTGAAATAAATTACATAGTTTTAAAAAACCGGATTGTATTAAAAATAACATTCATGGGTAACCTGATTCGAAATATTTTCATCATTTTATTTACATTAACCATCTCAGTCGTCGCAGTATCGGCTCAGACCCCTGGGATTACCGTGGCCTGGGATGCCAATGACCCGGCCGAGGAAGTAACTGAATATAGAATCTATTACAAAATCGGTGCTTTTGGTCCACCGTATGATGGAACCGGGCAATCTCGGTGACGCGAGCTCACCAAGCAATTCACCGATATTATTCGAGTGGGCGATTTGGCTGACGCAAGTAACCCGAGGGCTGTTTTAAGTGGTTTTAGTCCCGGCGCAGACTTATCGATTTGCACTGACGGCTTTTAATGGGTCCCAGAGTCGCTATTCTGCTGAAGCACTATACAATTCCCCCGCTCTTGAATTGGACCGTATTGACATAGAAGGTCCTGCAAACATTCAAGAAAGAAGCCTCACCCAGTATAACCTCAGAGCTTACTACACCAACAACACCAATAGCCAAGTGAATGCATCATCCTGGAGCGTGAACTGCCCGGAAGCAGGTGTTTCCAGTGATGGATTGGTTTCCGTGGGTGTTTTAACTGCCAATGCTCAGTGTACGTTAAATGCAGATTATACTTCAGGAGGAGTCACCCACAATGATCAACTGAATATTCTCGTCGAAGACACCGATGATGCGACCCTGGACCGAATTGAAATTATCGGCCCAAATGATGTGGATGAAAATACCAGCACGACCTACGTCTGCCGGGCAACCTTTTCCGACGGCACATTCCTGAATATCATGCCGATTACCTGGTCGATCACCACAGGTACCTCGATAGCCGGAATAACAAGCGATGGTGTTTTAAATACACAAGAAGTGGGATCCGACGGAACCGTGGTTATCAGAGCCGACTACACCGGAAATCAATCACCCTACTCGGATGAAATCCAGGTGGCTGTCCACAACATTAACACTGACCCGCCGCCCCCGCCACCCTCTAGCCCAAACAGCAATTTGATCATAGACAACGGCGATCCGGGAACATCTCATGAAGGCACTTGGAGGACATCCTCCGGCCTATCCCCTTACGATGGAAGCTAGCTTATACGCAAGAGGAGGCGACACATACACCTGGAGATTCAGTTCACTGCCGGCCGGTAAATATGAAGTCCTCATGTGGTGGTCAGTCCGATAGCAGTCAGAGCTACCAACATACCCGGTAGAAATTAACCATCGCGGTGGAAGAAAACCGTAAGAGTCAACCAGAGACAAAACGGCGGCCGATGGAATAGCCTGGGAGAGTATTATTTTAATTCAACCGGAAGCGTTAGAATTAGGGCCGTTATCAGATCCAGGTACCAGTACTTGTGCAGACGCGGTCCGATTAAAACCCGTTGTCCAACCCCCCGATGCACCCTCTTCCGGATCAATCAAATCACTTGGAAATATCATCCGGCTGCTCCTTTTGCCTGATGAATAAACGCCATACCTGCTAAACCTGAGCGAAGACGGATCCGTACCAAAAAGATCCACTAACTTCATCAGTTTCCACGAATTCTTACAATATGGGAAATCTGGTTTGTAAATTGGTGTCAATTCGTGGATGAGTGTCGATATTTCACGGCGGCCCCCTATTTTTCCATATATCTATTCTTGACTTTTACAATTCTCCTTTTATACTGTGCATAATATTATCATACTGAATAGAGGTATAAATAATGAATACACAAAAAGTGGCAATTACCGTCCCGGCTGATCTGGTGATAATGATTGATGATATTAGCAAGCAACTGGGGCTGTCTCGTAGCAAATATATATCGACTGTACTTCGCGAAATAGTATTAAGCGAAAAAGAACGGCAAATTAAAGATTCATATAACCGGGTTTTTTCTGATAATTCAATTAAAAAAGAGCAACTCCAAACGGCCAAATGGTTTGATAGAACTGGAAGCCTGGGGGGTCAGGAATGGTAATTCGTAAAGGTTCCGTTTACTGGGTTGATTTTTCTCAGGGAAAGGGTTCGGAACCGATCGGACGTAGGCCGGGTCTTGTGATTCAAAATGACATATTAAACGATAGCAAACTCAACACGATTATTATGTTGGCGATAACATCCACAATGAAGTTTGGGGAACTGCCCGGCAACGTGATTCTACGGAAAGGCGAAGCAAATTTACCTAAAAAATGCGTAATCAATGTTACTCAGGTTAAGTCTGTAGATAAAACCAGCGTTAAAGAAAAAATCGGAACCCTTTCAAAGAAAAAAATGGATGAGGTGTATAAGGGCCTAAAGTTAGTCATGACGATCCCTTCTTAATAATCGTAATTCATTTACAGCTACAATTGGAATAGCGAATACGCCTTAGCCGGAATTTTTTCCTATAAGTTTTGAACAGAATTTACAACTGTTTCCACTTTTTCACAGACCCGCCTTCGAATATAGTTTCGCCTAAGCCAACTATTCATAGCAAATAACTTCAGGCTTTTTTAGAACTACGCCCTGACAGACTGACGCTGGGCTACGCCTGTCTCCGTCCGTGTCTGTCTGTGTGGGTCTGTGGCCAATTAAACGGTTTTAAGCTTCTGACAGCCGTTTTAACGAGTAAGCATCCACAAGCCCCTTAATTCGCTTGGATATCTTTTCATTCTTTGGCAGGAATATAATTAGGAATCTCGATATAAAAACCATCCTTGACGAATTCCTGCAGATGAATTAGATTAATGCATTAATTTATGATATCATATTGATGTTTAATTATTGGAGGCAATATGAAAGCCATCAGTGTCCGCAACGTGCCTGACCATATTTATGATGGGTTACAGGCAATGGCGAGGGTCAATCGCCGGAGTCTTCAGGAACAAGTTAAATTAATTTTTGAGCAGGAAGTTAGGCTGGCAAACAGATCATTTCTAACCGGTGCCGCCAAATGGCGCAAACGACTACATGAACGCGATCTAAGTGACACCGTAAAAACAGTGCGGAAGGATCGTGAACGATGATCGGTGTCGTGGATACATCAGCGTTAATCCGGTTATTTATTCCGGATGGCCCATTACCGGATGGTTTTGAAAAATTCCTGCGGAACGTTGAACGGGGGCTCAATACCGCCATAGCCCCGGAGTTGTTGGTGGTGGAGGTCGCCAATGTGATCAACAAAAAACATAAATCAGGCGAACTTACCAGCAATGAAAGTGACCCGCTTCTTTCTGACCTTCTTTCCGTACCGATCCGCCTTTTTCCTCACCGCCCCATACTCCTGCGCGCTTTCGAAATGGCCCGGAAATATAATTTAACCGTATATGACGCGCTGTATTTGGCACTAGCCGAAGAACATGGGGCTGTTATTTTTTCCGCCGACAATCAACTTCTGAAAATCGCTGCCCATTTACAGCTACAATTGGAATAGCGAATACGCCTTAGCCAGAATTTTTTGCTTTCAGTTCTGGACAGAATCTACAGGATTATCAGGATTGATTACACTTTTGCCGCAGCCCCGTCTTCGAATATATCTTCGCCCAGGCCAACTATTCTATGCAAATAACTTCAGGCTTCTTTATACCTACGCCCTGACAGGCTGGTGCAGGTTTGCGCAGACGGTTAGTAATCCCCTCCAGAAACGCTGGGCTACGCCTGTCTGTAGTTAATATTTTTTTAATCGTTCCCCTTCTCCGTCCGTGTCTGTCTGCGTGGGTCCGTGGCCAACTAAAAGTTTTGTATCAGTTTTGGGCAGGATTGGTTCCACCTTTCTTACATGGCGCGATTTGGACTTTTGATCTATGAGTTATAATTTTCCACATTGATCTCTGGGATTAACCGCAAACCTGTCTGTGGCTATTTTTAATATATCGTTCCGCTCTCTGTCTGCGTCTGTCCGTGTGGGTCCGTGGCTAATTAAAAGTTAAGTAGTGGTCGGTGGCTTTTAATATCATAGAATCGTAATTCAATCACAACAATTGTAATTAAACGGCATTTTTGTAACGGAAGTTACGATATTGAGCAAAAACGACCCCCAGATTACCATATTCAATGTATTTTTTTCGATCATTGCGCATTCTGAATATTTTTTTTCCTAAATATGGTATTTTTTTTCATACTTTATATTGTTGTTAAACAATTTTCACCACACTATATAGTATGTTTTCCCGATAAACACGAAAAACACATCATTTCTTAGTTTACTTTTTCTATTCCAATAACGTTTTTTGGCGCTTTATTTGCTTTATTACTCAAACCAGTGTCGGACCCATTTTAGGGTCATTGTTTTTGTAATTTACATAACACCGTGACTTGCACTCTATGAATATAAAGAGAAAAATACAATTTTTAAATAGGCCAATATCATCGCATATGAAAAAATATGCTCATATGTGAAAAGTTTTACTTATTATATGCAAATTTTTTCACAGTTAGTATGATTGGAATTTAAAGGTTGAATTAAGGAGAGCATTTATGAACCATCTGATCCGTAATATTTCTATAATGTTATTTATATTTACCATCTCAGCCGCCAACGTGTCGGCCCAGACGAACGGCATTACCGTGGCCTGGGACGCCAATGACCCGGCCGAACAAGTAACTGAATATAGACTCTATTACAAAACCGGTCCTTTTGGCCCACCGTATGATGGGACCGGTCTGGATCAAGGTGACTCACCCATCGTCATTCAAACGGCCAACTTGCCTGATGCCAACAATCCATATATCAATTTAACGGGGCTTAGTGCCGGCGTGACCTATCGATTTGCACTGACGGCATTTAACGGGAACGAAAGTCGCTATTCGGCTGAGGTAACCCATACGGTACAAGCAGCCTGTCGATCTCGATTATGTTGTTATCGAAGGCCCCCAGAATATTCCTGAAAGCTCTTCCGCCCAATTAACATTGCGGGCATACTTTACCAACAACACCAATAGTGAGGTCACTGCAACAAGCTGGGATGAGACTTGCCAGGACGCTCAAATTTCCGATAATGGTCTCTTGACAGCGGGCGATGTAACCGCCGACTCGCAAGGAACCGTTACCGCCACCTATTCATCAGGCGGAATTATACGATCTGCCCAAAAAGATATCACTATCGAGGATACCGGTAGCGGAGGGAGTCCCACGCTTTCCCATATTGTCATAAACGGCCCTGCAAATGTTGATGAAAATACCAGCGCCACCTATACCTGTACCGCCCATTACACCGATGGCAGTACGGCTCAAGTAGCCGCTGACAATTGGACTGTGGATTGCCCCCAAACAAGTATATCTCTAAATGGTGTATTGAACGCGGGCGAAGTGAGCGCGAATACCCAGTGCATCGTTACAGGAACATATCAATCAATATCAAATGAATTTAATATTTCGATCATAGACACAACCACAGTTGCCACCCTTACCAGCATTACCATCGAAGGGCCCAGCAGCGTCGATGAGAATTCGACCGCAAACTATGTTTGTCGAGCCTATTATTCGGATGGATCCAGCCAAATTGTCACACCGGATAGCTATACGATTATCACAGGTATATCTTTAGCCGACCATCACCTATGAGGGTATTTTAAATACCCACGAGGTGGCTGCTGATGGATTGGTTGGCATTTCAGCCAGCTATACCGAAGGCCAATCGACCTGGTCGGATGAAATCCAGGTGACTGTACTGGATACAGACACGACCCCGATTACGCCAGACGGTATCATTATTGACAATGGGGATCCTGGAACTTCATATACAGGGAATTGGTATCAGTCAGGCGGCCTAGTCACCATACGATGGCGGCAGTTTATATGGAAAAAATGGGGCCACATACACTTGGAGCCTTGATTCGCAACCATCCGGCAACTATGAAGTCCTTATGTGGTGGTCAGAGCATTCCAGCAGAGCCACAAACATCGCCGTTGATATTAACCACGGGGACGGTATCTGAAACTGTAAATATTAACCAACAACAAAATACAGGCCAGTGGAACAGCCTTGGGGAATACTATTTTGATTCAAATGGAAGTGTTACAATCACAGCTGCTGCCGATGGCACTGATACTAGCACTTGTGCAGATGCCGTTTGGTTTAAACCCATTGAGAATAACCCGGCAGCCTCTCTTAACAGTGTGGCCATAGAAGGCCCCGAGAGTGTCGATGAAAAAACCAGCACCAACTACGCCCTACGGGCCTACTATTCAGATGGCACAAACCACATTATCACACCGGACAGCTGCTCTATAACCACTGGCGCTTCCCTGGCCGAAATCACCGACCAAGGCGATTTAAATACGTATGAAGTAGCTGCCGATGGCTCGGTGGGCCTTTTATTCAGCTATACCGAAGGCCAATCGACCTGGTCGGATGAAATCCAGGTGGCGGTACTTGATACAGATACAACCCCACCCGCCCCTACCGAAATAATTATGGACAATGGCGATCCAAACACTTATTATACAGGAAGATGGAAACAAACGAGATACCCATCTTTTGGTAGCCGCTCTCACTATTGCCCAAGACGAAGTGAGGGAACCTATACATTTTCAAATCAACTCTATGGTGAATATCAAGTATCATTCAGGTGGATTGCAAAAGGAACAAACAGCGATGTAAAAGTTGAAATTTTCGATGGGGACACGCTACTTGGACACCGTCAGCGTCAACCAAAGGGAAAACGCCGCTCAGTGGAATCCTCTCGGGACATACTCATTCAATGGGCCCGTCAGGGTTAATGTCGTTAAAAATAAAGGGGAAGAGGCCGTATATGTTGATGGGATGAAATTTGAGTTGCAATAATATTTGGAGGAAGAGAAGAATTCAACCTCCGGTTACGGACCGAAATTTAGTTTCTACCTTCCGTTGGGTTTAAATCGGAGTAGTAATTGGAATAGTTTCGATTTAATCTGACACCGCACTTGAAATCTGACACCGCACTTGAAAAAGTGAGGGTTACCGGTTTTGATGAAGGTGCGAAACCAAAACTCAAAACCATAGGAGGTAACCCTCATGCTGCATGGTAACGAAAGAGTCATTAAACACAAGATCGGATTGTTGAATCTGGCCGAAGAGCTCGGCAATGTATCCAAAGCCTGCCAGATCATGGGCTTTCCCGGGACACCTTTTACCGCTATCAAAGAGCCGTCGAAGAAGGCGGTGTCGATGCCCTGCTTGATAGAGCCGACGCAATCCCAACCTCAAGAATCGAGTGGATGAGCAGACCGAGGCTGCTGTTGTGGAGTATGCCATCGAGCAGCCTGCCCATGGCCAAGTCAGGGCCAGCAACGAACTGCGTAAGCATGGGGTTTTCATATCTCCCAGCGGTGTTCGCTGTGTTTGGCTACGTCATCATCTCGTGCTTTAAGGACCGCCTGAAGGCCCTTGAAGACAAAGATGGCCAAGGAAAGTTTGATCCTGACCGAAAGCCAAGTGCAAGCCCTGGAACGGAAAAAACAGGATGATGTGGCTGCCGGCGAGATCGAAACGGCTCATCCTGGCTATCTGGGATCCCAGGATACCTTTTATGTGCGGCACCTTAAAGGGCGTAGGCCGTATATACCAGCAGACCTTTATCGATACCTATGCCAAGGTAGGCTTTGCCAAGCTCTACACCACCAAGACGCCGATCACAGCTGCCGATCTGCTCAATGACAAGGTTCTGCCATTTTATGAGAAACATCAGCTGCCGCTGCTACGTATTAACCCGGCAACTGAATACTTGACTCCCGATCACTTCTATGCTACCAGTTGTGCATGGAAAAAATAGACGCACGAGAACTCAGTACGGATGCACAACAGCAGATTCGATATCAGGTCATTCGGCTTCGAAAACAGGGACGTAAACACAGTGAGATCAGCGCCATCACGGGTATCAGCCGCTCTTTGTGCAGCACCTCGTGGACGCTTTACAAAAAAGAGGGTAAAAAAGCCCTTAAGATCAAAAAACGAGGCCGCCCGAAAGGTAGCTGCCGAACACTGAGTCCGGAGCAGGAAAAAATAATACAAAAAAGCATGCACGATAAATGCCGGGATCAGATGAAGTTGCCTTTTATGCTGTGGACTCGAGTCGCTGTCCAACAGTTGATCAAACATCTGTGGGCGATTGATATGCCGATTCGAACCGTTGGCGAGTATTTGATGAGATGGGGATTTACACCTTAAAAGCCTTTGCGTAAGGCCTACAAACAGAATCCCAAAGCGGTTAAAGCCTAGTTGGATGAAGACTATCCGAAGATAAAAACAAGGGCCCACAAAGAGAATGCCGAGATCCATTGGGGTGATGAAACTGGAT
>CAWJQU010000003.1:0-305475 GCA_963845145.1 uncultured delta proteobacterium | reverse complement strand
TATCAGAAATATTATTATGCGATTTTCAATCTGTCCTAACCGATGAATATTGGCAACAGTCCGCGGTTAAGGTATCTTAAACCTAAATTGAGCGATTATTTACTCGTTCTGCACCAATCTATTGAGCGCTAAGGCTTTCAAAAATACTCGGCATATCCAACGGGTATGCACCCCAAGGGCATTTCCTACGGGGCACCTCCGTTTTTTGAAAACCTTATCATCTCAATTTCTTGGCACATAGCTTCGCAAAAAATCGCTCAACTTAGGTTAAACATACATGCAGTTTTGGCTGAATTGTGATATTGGCAAGCTATCCCAATCCACCCATCCAACCAGGAGGCAACATGTCGACTCAGGCCAACAAGATCCAGACGCACAGATTTGAATACGCCACTCCCGAGAATCCCGCAGATTTCAATCCCGCGGACTTTGTTGAGAAAGCGATTTCCTGGGTGAAAAGCCTGGTGAAACCGGGCGAGAAAATCGCTCTCTCCGCGTCCGGGGGCGTCGACAGTACGATCGCCGCGTTTCTCCTCGACCGTATCGTCGGCAAAGACCTCCATGCATTCTTCATTGAAGACGGTTGCCGTCGCCTCATAAACGACGCGCCCGAGGGGGAAGTCACGCGTGAGATCTTCAGCAAACTGAACTTCACGGTCCTGGAGGTGAGGGACGAGATTCTTCCGCCACTGGTGGGGCTTTCCGACGGTGAAGAGAAACGCAAGACGTTTATCGGCAACTACAGGAAAGTATCAGATAGGTATATTGGCCAGGTAGGCGCCTCCTGGATCGCGGACGGCACGATCGCGCCGGACATTATCGAAACCGAAGGCGGCTTCAAGAGCCAGCATAACGTAGGCTGGAATTACTCTGTTGGGAAGATTGAGCCGCTGGCGTCGCTCGCGAAGCCTCAGGTCAGGAGGGTCGGCGAGTACCTCGACCTCCCTCCGTCATTCACGCATCGGATCCCCTGTCCCGGTCCCGCGCAAATCATCAGAACTGTCGGCGAATTCACTGAAGAGAAGCTCCTTACGGGCCAGCTCGCGTCCGACATCATCGAGCAGGAGATTGAGAAGTACTACACTGAGAAACACGGTAAACCCTACCTTTACGACGAAGCTACCGGCATCCGGACGCCCTTTCAGTACTTCGGAATGGCGCTCGACCCGAACATGGAGCCCGATCCGGTCCTGGCAGACCTGGCCCGCAGCACTCTCGACGCGAACGCGGAGTGCTTCAAAATGGATAGCCAGACGACGGTTGTCCCCGAAGAGGGAACGCGCCCCGAGATTCCTATATACAAACCTGTCTCGTGGATAAAGGTAGACGGCGATATCGACTATGACAAACTGAACGCTCTCTGTGTCGAGGCGTGGAGTAAGCTCGAGCTTCCGCGCATTCTTCTCGAGATTTGCGCGAACGATGCGCCGAAAACCAGGTACGTCGTCGGTATGCGGGCGGTCGAGAGCGCGGCCGCAAAGCTGGCGCGTCCGGTCCGGATAGACGAGGCGGCGCTCTTTGAGATAGGCAAGAAAATTGCCGCGCACACCGGCGCGTCGAGGGTGGCGTACGATATCAGCATCAAACCACCGGCAACGATCGAATTCGAGTAGCTGTCGATCAGGGATGTGACTGCCATTCAGGCAGCGCCAGAGAAGTAACAACAGGATTTGCCAACAGGCAGATAGAAGCTATCCTAATTCCGCTACGCTCCATTGGGAAGCCTCATCTGCACGTTATAGATTTCTACTATAAATCGTAATAGCTATAATTTAAGCGACATATCAATGAGATAGCAAGCTACATTCAGACTGTGGGGACATGTGATAGGTATATTCCCCGGTATGATATCTTAGGGCACACCTCAATTTGACCGAGCAGTATAATATTGGGCAATCCATCACGTAAGCCTTGATGGTGTATTCCTTTATAATGGTGTCGCCCATTTCCGGAACTGTACGGCCCGTTCCGAATTGACCTTATAACCGACCGCAATAATGGCCGAAAGATTATAGTGTTTGGTGTTGTAATTTTTGCCGTCAGCGGCAGTTATCCGAAAATTTCGGATAACTGAATCTTCCTGTAATTCACTATCACTGAAAATTTTTTTAAGGTGATAATTGGTGTTCTAACATCGACGTCATAGAGCGTGGCCATCATTTTTTGTGTCAGCCAGATGTTTTCATCCGCATAAACCGCCTCAACACCGCCCTTGCCGGTTGCCGCTACAAAGGTAAGGTATTCGGCCGCCGAGGAGCGAACGATGGAAGTTTCTTGTTGCCCGGCATTTTGTTCATTTTTGTATTTATCCTTTTTCATGCTTAATCCTGATATTTTGACCAAATGCTTCGTTTGACGGACCTTCTGATTCGCCCCATCCTCCGCCTTTCCTGCGGGACATGCCATGTATTAACCGGCGGAAAGCTCAAGCGTAAAGCCACCCTGAATGATAAAATCCTGAAGTAAATTGGCGGTTTTAATATTTACTTTAAACAGTGGAAGCTCCTGGCCTTCCAATGCCTCAAAATAGGCTCTTGCTTTTGCCTTGTCTACGGTGGCTTTCAATTCATCTATCAGGCATATTTCATTTTTCGTCGATACAGATTATTTCTAAAAATATCAAAATGATGGGATCTATTCTGACCACAATCGCTTGTTTGCGAAGGCTTTGCCTGAATGGGATTTCAGATATTTTTCAAAGCTAAGTGCTTTGGATTTATCCGTGAAGGCGAGATAGGTTATCAAATTCCAGGGTTTGTATTTTGAGGTGTGGGGGGATTGTCCGTTGTTGCGCGCTTTTAATCTGCTTTTGAGGTCTGTAGTGTATCCGATATATGTTTGTTCCGGATATGGAATACTTCGCAGCAGATAGACGCTTCTCGTCTATAGAGGGAATTGATCATTTTGGCCATGATTGTCAAATCGTGGCCTGCCACGCGTAGCCCGAAGGGCGAAGCGTGGTGGAGGCGGCGGGAGTCGAACCCGCGTCCGAAAATAGTCCACACAGGCGTCTACATACTTATTCCGGAATTTAATTTTTGTCTTTCAAATCCCCTCCGGGCTGGGTACTTGAAAGCTTAGCCCGCTATATTTCGCCATTTCTACCACAGGCAGAGTAAGAATAGGCTATCCTGCTAGTCGACGTCCTTTTAGAATCCGCAGGAGTAACTCTAAAGGACGCTGGCCTAATTAAGCGGCCAGGGCTAATTCATAATCGTCTGCGATTATGTTACTTCCCACCGTTTTACGAGCAGGCAGGAACCTCGGTATGCAACCAATGCTTCTGTATCCCCGTCGAAGCCGTTTCGCCCCCATTTTTTAAGAATGGGTATATATAAAAGAGCTGTATTAAGCAGTAAAGTAAGCCTGTAGGGCTGAAATGTCAACCATCTGTGATTCTCAAAGAATGCCATTTGGGCATTTCACTAACCGAAAATGGTATTTTTCAAACTCAAACTATCTCGGTTATCTAAAAATATATTTACTGCAGCGCTTGTCACACCAAGTCGCCGTGCCGTCTTACGATTAATTTTCCTAAATCAAACCCTACTCGGGTATTTCCAGGAAACGGGCACCTCTGATAGTGGCAGGACTGTCATATTATCTGCCAAACGATAAGATTGCTTACCTGGATACAGGGTCCAGAGATGATCCAGACCCAAATCGTTCATTACTATGGACATGGACCGTGTTTTTTTCGGTGCATCGGTATATTTAAATTCAATCCCCCATCTTTTTCCTCCATGGTTCCAGAATAAGTCAAGTTCTGAACCGGAATGAATTTTCCAGAAAAAGAAATTTTCACTGCTTTTGCCGATACTTCTACATGCGCACTCCAATGCGAAACCCTCCCAGGAGGCACCTAACTTCGGATGTCTATCGAGTTGTTGAAAATTTTCAATATCCATTAACCAGTGAAAGAGGCCGGAATCCCTCAAGTATAATTTCGGCGATTTGACCTGACGCTTTTTAAGATTTTCATGCCATGGCTGCAGGCAGCGCACCATGAAGGTTCCCTCCAGGATATCGACGTACTTGCGGACGGTCATGTCTGAAATACCAAACGAGCGGCCCAACTCTGAAAAATTTAAAACCTGACCATGATAATGCGCTATCATGGTCCAAAATCGGCGGAGGGTTCGGGATGGAATGCTGATACCGAGTTGGGGGATATCTCGTTCCAAAAATGTCGCGATGTAATTTTCTCGCCACAGGCCACTTTGGGGTTCATTCATTGCAAGATAGGAATCCGGCATTGTACCCCGAATCCATAACCGATTTATATTTTCCTGCCCAATATCATGAAAGCGAAATCCGCCTAGATAGTAGAAACCAATCCGTCCTGCAAGTGATTCTGAACTCTGACGGATCAAGTCGCGGGAGGCACTCCCCAGTATCAAATATTTCTGCTCTGCCTGGTTATCAACGAGATGACGTAACAGGGGAAACAAATTCGGCTGCCGCTGAATTTCATCAATAATAATCAGACCCCTAAGATCTTCCAAGGCAATTTGAGGGTTTTCCAGTTGCGCTTCATCTCGGGGATTTTCAAGGTCAAAATAGTAATCATATTTAAAATTCCGGGCCAATACCGTCTTTCCACACTGGCGGGGGCCCAATATCGCAGTCACCGGGAAGGTCTGAATGTAATTTTCAATCAATTTTTCATCAACTGGGCGTGTAATTCTTTTCATGAAAGCGATCCTATCATTTTTAACATGAAAAATCAAGCTGCATGTATGGTATTTCAATAATATTGCACGGATGGTAGTTCCATAACATCATGGTATTGGCCACCGGAGCCCATTGATGCTCTTAGGGATGAAGATGGAGAAATGCGGCTTCGTAATGTAAATTGGAAGGGATGGTACAGGTCAGATGGGGGATAGCCCCCTTAATACCCTGCCATTCAAAAAAACGATTTAGGCCTCGTAAACATGGAATAGATCGTAACACGGATGTTGAGAATTTTTGGAATCGTAGCGTTATTTGACCCCATAGTGCCGCCGTTGCCGATCCAAATCCCGATTTTCTTCACGACGTCGAATGGAATTGCGTTTGTCGTATTTTCGCTTGCCCCGGGCCAGGGCCAGGAGGACTTTGGCTTTTCCACTTTTAAAGTAGATTCTCAAGGGGATCAGCGACAACCCTTTTTCATTGATCTTGCCGTAAAGTTTTTTGATTTCGCGTTTGTGCAACAGCAGTTTGCGGGGACGCCGGGGTTCGTGGTTGCCGTAGTAGGCAAAAGGGTATTCACCGATATGTACCTGGTGGAGATAGACCTCCCCGTTTTTGATCCGGGCGTAGGCATCCCTTAGGTTGCAACTGCCTATGCGAAGGGCTTTGACCTCGGTGCCTTTTAAAACCAAGCCGGCTTCAAAGGTGTCATCAATGAAGTAATCATGCCGGGCCTTGCGATTTTCCGAGACTATTTTAATCGATTCTTGGGCCATGGGTTGTAGGTCTCGAGTTGATAGGGTTCATAGAGTTCATGGAGTTCATAGAGTTTATGGAGTTCGTTGAGTTCATAGAGTTGGTAGCGTTTATTGTGTTCATGGCGTTCGAAGCGGTCGGTGTATTTAGCGCCTTCAATGGGTTTATTTGCCTGGAGTCGGTGTGGAGATTTTCATGCGGGAAATGAGATCGCCATAACGCTCGTAGATGAGACGGCAAACATCCTTGGCTGAGCGTTGTTTATATACATCATCGAGAAACGTCTTGGTATCACTTAGGTCCAGGGAACGAATGAAACATTTCACTGCCGGTATTGCCTGGGGGTTCATGCTCAACTCATCCAACTCCAGTCCCAATAATATGGGGATATTGGCTAAGTCCCCGGCCATTTCTCCGCACATATAAATGTCTATTTTCTTTTCTTTGGCCACGCAAGTGACCTGTTTGAGCAATCGTAACACGGCCGGGTGCAAAGGGTGATACAGGTGGGCCACATCACGGTTACCGCGATCGATGGCCAGGGTATACTGGATCAGGTCGTTGGTGCCGATGCTGAAAAAATCGACCTTTTCGGCCAGCACATCCGCCATGATCACTGCCGCCGGTACTTCGATCATAATACCGACTTTGATGTCCTGGTTAAATTTGACCTTCCGGGCTTTGAGTTCAATGGCGGCCTCATCGATTAAGCGCCTGGTTTCTTCAATTTCGGCGCAATTGGATATCATGGGAAGCAGTAAGCGGACCTCGCCATAGGCGGCCGCTCTTAAAATTGCCCGCAATTGGGTACTAAAAATGTCCGGACGCTGCAGACAGTACCGAATCCCGCGCAAACCCAGCGCCGGATTGGCTTCAACGGTATCCTTGGCGCCGGTTATCGCTTTATCGCCGTTGATATCCAGGGTTCGAATGGTTACGGGTTTAGGGGACATCACCTCCACCACGTCGCGGTATTTATCGAACAATTCGTCTTCAGTAGGGTAGCCTAACCCCCTCATATATTGGAATTCGGTGCGGTACAACCCGATGCCGTCACCACCGTTGTCGTTTACGGCAACGACTTCTTCAGGCAGCTCGATATTGCCCATGATTTTAACATTAACCCCATCCGCTGTCCGGGCTTCGCAGAGACTGTCGCGAACGATTTCGGCCTTGAATTGATCGTATCGATATCGCAATTCCTCGTATTCGATGATGGTCTGCTCGGAGGGGTGCACTATCACGAGTCCCTGAAAACCATCGACCACGAGCAGGTCATCGTTTTGGATCGTTTGGGTGGCATTTGCCACGCCAATAACGGCCGGGATTTGAAGCGTTCGGGCAATGATGCCGGTGTGGGAGGTCATGCCGCCCCGGTCGGTGATAAACCCCTTAATGCGTTCGAGGTTAATCTGGCTCGTTTCCGCCGGGGTTAGGTCGCTGGCTATCAGGATCACCCGTTTGTTAATTTCGGCAATATTGATCGAATCGATACCCACCAGGTTTCGCAATATCCAATCGACCAACTGGGTTACGTCGACGCTACGTTCCTTCAGGTAGGGATCATCGATCTCCTGGAACATGGTTTTGAGCTTGCCGACGACTTTTTTTAACGACCATTCCGCATTGATCCGCTCTTTTTCAATGATTTCGATGGTTCTGCCGAAAAGCATCTTGTCTTTTAAAAGCGCCTGGTTGGTTTCCAGAATGGGGGCATGACCGTTAAATTTGTCCTTGGATGAATCGATGAGGGTTTGAAGTTCATCATTGGTTTTCTTAACAGCGGTCTTGAATCGATTGATTTCGTCCACCAGTTGGTCTTCTTCGATAAAATAGCGTTTGACGACGTCAACCCCTTCGGTATCGACCAGGTAGGCTTTGCCGATACAGATTCCGGGTGAGGCACCAATACCGGTGATGGTAATTTGTTCAATGGCTGTTTCTTGATTTTGCATATCGCTGGTGATCATTGGCGTACTATTCTCCGAATCCATCTTTAATCAATCGCGCAATGGCGTTCAGTATGGGCCGGTCAACGGGATTTTCAATCCGAATTTTCAGTTTGCTACCCTTGGGACGATACAGCGTCAGAATGTCCAAAGTACTGGTGGCATCTATCTCTTCTGCATCGGCGAGAAGCCAGACCCCATGGACGGCTTTACCGGCCAGGGCCACTATTTTAGCGGCCGAGCGTGCATGCAGGCCCAGTTCATTGACGATAGTCGCTTCCCGGGAGCAGTCACCATTTTCGGTTTGGGGTTGGATCATGGCCGTTTCCTGAAAATAGAATAAGGTGGCGTCTGCTTTCAGGTCTATTTTTTCGCCTTTTTCAAAGCGGCATCGATCATGGCCTGAATTCCGGTTAAAGAACGATCCCGAACAATTTCGCCATTAATATATACCGTGGGGGTCCCCCGAACCCCGGCATCGACCCCTTGTTGGTAATCCTTTTTGACTTGGTTGAGCAGGGAGGGGTTTTTTGTCTTTTCGTCAAAAGTCTTCGGATCAAAGTTCAGCTGTTGGGTTATCTCCGTAATTTTCTCATCATTTATACGGTTATAGTTTTTAAACAATTCGTCATGGTAAGACCAAAATTTTCCCTCTCCATTGGCAACCATGGAGGCAATGGCCGCTTTAAGGGCGAATTTATGGTTGGACAAAGGAAAGTGCTTAAATACCAGCTTTACGGTATCGGGATTTTTTTTCAACACCTGATCTAACAATCCCACCAGACGGCTGCAATAGGCGCATTGAAAATCGGAAAACTCCACGATGGTGACCGGTGCATCCGCAGGTCCCTTAAATGGTGATCCCGTCAGGTCAAATTCGTGGATGAAATCGAGAAAGAGGGTTTCAACGGTCTTTTTGCCCCGGCTTTGCAGATAGAGTATATTTTCCTCCGCCCCGGTCCGAATGCCATCCACATGGGTCCCCACCGTGATGGTGTCACGAAGCGTGCCGTCCGCTTTGTATATTTGAAGGGCTCCCGCCTGGGTCAAAACAAACATCCATTTTCCGTTGACGGAAGCTGCGGTATCCACCGGCTCTTGTTCAAGGGTGAGGGTCTTATCAATTCTCCATTTTACTTCAGCCACAGCAAACGGCGCGGTCAGGATGAGGATGGCGATCATCGCCATGGCCGACATAGAAATCTTTTTCATACAATCTCCTTGATACGCGTTACTTTTTTATTTGACGGGCCGGTTGATAGTCGCACAACGGTTCTTCGGTCATATAGTCGCCGGTCGCCTCGTAAGCCCGGGCCCGGCAGCCGCCGCACACCCGTTTATACTCGCAGGGGCCGCATTTACCCGTCAATTCGTCATAGTTACGAAGATTTTCAAATACATTGGCACTGCGCCAGATGTCAACAAAGCTTGTTTGGGAAACATTCCCACAGTTTAAGTCCAGAAATCCGCAGGGTTGAACAGTCCCGACATGGGATACAAAACAAAAACCGATTCCCCCAAGACAACCCCGGGTCACCGCATCAAGGCCGTGGGACTGAAAGGTAATTTTCTTGCCCTCTTCGTGTGCCCGTTGCCTTAAAATACGATAGTAATGGGGGGCGCACGTCGCCTTCAATTGGAGAGGGACCTTTTCCCGTTGATCGTAAAACCAATTGAGCGTCTCTTCATATTGAGCGGCGTCAATGGCCTTATCGATGATGTATTTGCCTCGGCCGGTAGGTACCAAAAGAAAAATATGATGGGCTACGGCGCCCAGATCCACGGCCAGATCGAGGATGTCCTGAATATGGTCGAGATTATCCTGGGTGATGGTGGTATTGATCTGAAATTCGATTCCTGCTTTTTTCGCATTTTCCAATCCGCGCAAAGCACCTTGGAAAGCGCCGGGAACGCCGCGAAAAGCATCATGCGACTCGGCCGCCGCACCGTCTAAGCTGACACTGATGCGTTTGATACCGCTCTCTGCCATTTTACCGGCGGTGGGCTCATCCACCAGGGTACCGTTACAAGCCATGACCATTCGCAGTCCCAGCTGGGTCCCGTAATGGGCGAGATCAAAAATGTCGCTTCTCAATAAGGGTTCGCCACCGGTTAAAATGACAATGGGTTTTCCCACCTTGGCGATGTCATCCAACAGACGCAAAGAGGCGGGGGTGTCTAACTCACCTTCATATGGGCCGCGTGTTGCCGAAGCGCGGCAATGAACGCAGGCGAGATTGCAGTTGCGTGTGGTTTCCCAGGCCACCAGCCGAAGCGCGGCATCCTTTTTCTTATTGGCATCGGGTTCATGTCCGTCCGGTGTCGTCCCATGAGAAGGATGCGCATCCGAAGTGTGACCGTTATTAGGTTGTGACTCAGGCTTCATGGCTGAAGACCTCGCTGAATTTGTCGTTTTTAAGAATATTATCCATAAGTTTAAGAAATATTTGTAATATGCTTAATTAATTTAAGATCTCTGCTGCTTCTATGGCAAAGTAGGTTAAGATCATGTCAGCCCCGGCGCGTTTAATAGCCGTTAACGTTTCCATCATCACCCGTTGCCCGTCCAGCCAGCCGAGTTGGGCTGCGGCTTTGATCATGGCATACTCGCCGCTGACATTATAGGCGGCTACAGGAAGATCGATGGTATTTCGAACCCTGTAAATGATATCGAGAAAGGCCAGTGCCGGTTTAACCATGATGATGTCCGCCCCTTCTTCAATATCAAGGGAGACCTCTCGCATCGCTTCATCGGTATTGGCCGGATCCATCTGGTAGGTGCGGCGATCACCGAATTGGGGGGCCGAATCCACGGCGCTTCGAAAGGGGCCGTAATAGGATGAGCAGTATTTGGCGGCGTAGGCCATGATGGGGGTGTCGGTAAAACCGTCGTCGTCCAGGGCGGCCCGGATGGCTCCCACCCGACCGTCCATCATGTCGGAGGGTGCTACCATGTCGGCCCCTGCATTGACATGCGACAGGGCGGTCTGGGCCAATAGCGACAAGGTGGCATCATTATCCACTTTTTGATCGGCTACGACCCCGCAATGACCATGGTCCGTATACTCGCACAAACAGACATCCGTGATCACCAGAAGATCGGGCAGGGCCGCTTTAATTTCCATGATGGCTTTTTGTACGATGCCGTCGGCCACATAGGCACCGGTACCGACCGGGTCTTTTTCATCCGGAATGCCAAACAGAATCACGGCCGGAATATGACGTTCAACCGCCTGCCGGGCTGTCTTGACAATGTTGTCCGGAGACAGTCGGTATTGCCCCGGCATCGAATCGATGGGTTCCTTCACGCCGGTTCCGTCAATGGCAAAAAGGGGCAGAATCAGGTCGTTGGGGGTCAATATGGTTTCGCGTACCAAACGCCGAAAATTTTCGTTTTGGCGCAACCGCCGCAACCGTTTGCTGGGGAAGGTCATCGATGATCCTTGCATTGTTAAATCAGGTTATATGGTTTGCGCAATCTCGTCATCGGTCAGGTAACAGGCCGGGTCCGGCGCCCATAAATCACCGGTGGCCGCTTCGGCCCGTACCCGGAAATTGCCGCCACAGACATCGAGCCAGCGGCAGGTGGCGCATCGGCCGGTAACGTATTCTTTCTTTACCTTAAGCCTTTGCATCAGCGGTTCGGAAGTGTCGGACCAGATTTCGGAGAAAGGTCGATCTTTTATGTTCCCAAAACTATGATGGCGCCAGAACTGATCGGCATACACCTGACCATCCCAGCTGACACAACCGATACCGCGACCAGAACTGTTGCCTTCGTTCATTTTTAAGAGTTCGTACACTTGAGCGGCCCGTTCGGGATCTTCTTTGAGCAGCTTTAAGTAAACGTAGGGGCCGTCGGCGTGGTTATCTACGGTGAGAATCTCTTTGGGTTTGCCCGCATCGCACAGGGCCCGGGTGCGTTCCATAATCTGATCGACCACATGGCGGGATTCCTCGAGAGAGAGGTCTTCCTTGATCAGATTGGATCCCCGGCCCGCATAAACAAGATGATAAAAACAGGCCCGGGGAATGTTGCGCTCTTCAATCAAATCAAATATTTTTGGGATTTCATCACGATTAAATTTATTGATGGTAAACCGAAGCCCGACCTTTATCCCCGCTGCCTGGCAGTTTTCGATTCCCTCCATGGCCATTTTAAAAGCACCCTTGACGGCCCTAAAACGATCGTTAATCGCCTCCATTCCGTCCAGACTGATACCAACATAGGAAAGACCGATGGACTTCAAGGTTTTGGCTGTATCCGCCGAAATCTTGGTGCCGTTGGTGGAGATCACCGCGCGCATCTTTTTTTCAACCGCATAGGCGGCCAGTTCCGGTAAATCTTCACGCATGAGCGGTTCGCCACCTGAAAAAAGGACCACCGGGACACCAAAATCCGCCAGATCGTCCAGTAATGCCTTGCCCTCGGCCGTGGTTAATTCATCGTCATCGGCTTTGCTTTTCGCATGGGCATAACAATGGACGCATTTCAGGTTGCACCGTCGCGTGATATTCCAGACCACTACCGGCCGCTTATCCTTGGAAAATTGAAGCAAATGAGAGGGAAGTTTTCCCGAGTGGCGACCATAACGCAAAGCATCGGACGGTTCCACAGTACCGCAATAGAGCTTGGAAATACCGATCATAATTTAACCTTTTACATTAATAAAGTATTTATAATATCTTAAAATAATATATAAAACAGAAATTTATTCTAATAACTCATCATCGTGTCAATTACCAAAATAAGATCCTAAACCTTACGTAACACATGAAGCAAGCGGTTGAAAAGAAAAAGCGGGGAAGGGGTCTGTTCATCAAAACAGTGACCGCCTTCCCCGAAAATTTATTGACGATGCCTCATGCGAGTGGTCGGGTCGGGACTATTTGAAACCGTTTCACCCCGTGTCAGGCGGTGTATTTTTCAACTCTGTTTGAATCAAACGATTGATATATTTTTCCGGATCGAAAAGGGCTTGGCGGGTGATGAAAAAGCGATCTTTACCCGTCTTTTCACGAATGAGTTTAAAGCCCAGGGCAAAATCATCCGTTAAGCGTTTTTGCAGATCGTCCTGGGTGGTCGACTCGTATGCCAGGCTTTCGATGATCATGTCGACGGCATCATTTTCCAGAACGATACTGATTTCATTGTCTTTCAGGAAAATGAGTTCCACCTTCATGGCTTCGTCGTAATAGCCTTTTAGTTTTGAAAAAATGCGATCGATGTCCAAAATGTACTTCGAATAGAAATCGGCAACGAGATTAATACGCGATTCAGTTAACGTAAGGTTGTACCGGGTAGAGAGCCGGTCTTTGTTGGCATGGACATATTTTTTTATCGATTCTCGCTCCAATTCGGACAGATGGTCGAAATCCGCTTGCAAGCTGTCTTTATGGTCCGGGTTGGTGTTTTTTTTCAAAAATTGTTTAGGCTCATCCAAAACAGATTGGGTAGCGGGAAACAGTCGGATATCCATTGACGGCATTCGGCGTTCAAATGTCAGTAACGCATTTTCCACCGCACTGACCAGTCCCCGGGCACCGGTATTTTCGCTGTAGGCGCTGCGGGCCAATCCAGCCAAGACCTCATTGCCAAATTTGATATCAATGTCGTAAGCGGCAAAATCGAGTTTTTTCCCTAGAATAATGGGGTTATTGGGATTTTTTAAAATCTCGAAAAGGTCGGTCTTCGTCAACCGTTCGAAAACGGCCCGTACCGGCAGCCGTCCCACAAATTCGGATTCAAACCCAAACTTGATCAAATCTTCCGACATGACATGGGACAGGATTTCCGGACGGATCTTGGGTCTTCTTGAGTGGAGCGCCAAAACCGATTCCCTGTTTCGCATTCGTTTATCTGATTATTTCAGATAATTCCGAAAACGCGCCACTCATGATAAACAGGATGTTTTTGGTGTTTACGGCGCGTTTTTCACGATCACCGGTTTTGCGGAAACTTTCGATCTCCTGAAACATGGAAATCGGATCGTGGGGCACTTTGAGGTCCACTTCGGTCTCTTCCATGGGTTTTAGCAGGGCTCGCTGGACGCCTGTTCGGGATACATCTGCACCGATGATGTTACGGCTGCCGGCGATTTTGTCGATTTCATCAATGTAAATGATACCGTATTGGGCCAGCTCGATATCATCGTCGGCCTCGCGTACCAGATCTCGTGACCAGGTCTTCCACATCGCCGCCGACATATCCGGTTTCACTGAACTTGGTGGCATCGCCTTTGACAAACGGTACCCCGATTTTTTTGGCAATCAGTTTGATCATATAGGTTTTGCCCACGCCGGTGGGGCCGATCATCAAGATGTTGTTTTTGATACTACCGACCATATCGGTGACGGTTTCAGGTGCATCCAGTGCCCGCTGAATCCGGTTGAAATGGGTGCAGATCTTGGTTGACAGAATCTCCTTGGCGCGATCCTGTTTAACGATGTATTGATCCAGGTAGCCGATCAGCGCCTCGGGTGTTAAATCGAAGTGGATGGTCTTTTTGGGTGGGGCCGGCTTCTCACCATCGGTTGTCGTTTCGGTTTGGGGCATTACCACCGGTGTAATCATCCGCACCGCACCACCATATTTTTTGGACAGAAAATCGCTGATATCTTTCTCGATTTCCTTGGCATCGGGAATTTTTTCCATAATCGTCTCCTTGGCCGAGATTATAATCATACCAAATTGGGTTTTCAAGGAACCGGTATGATTCTCCGGCAAGCGCCGCTTTATTTTATGTGGGGTATAAAAAAAGATTCCGGTAACAACAAGGGATTGCCAAACGTAAGTACATTCATCATGGGATTCGTGCGGCCTTAAAATAAATAAACACGATCGGCCGAAGATGATAGCGTGCTCTGGAGTTGACATCTTTCCCCAACGTTATATAATTCGGCTCTGATAAACTATTTGTTTTCCTTAATTTAATTGGCCGAAAAGCAGGAGTGGTCCGGTGATAAATGATCCAAAGCAACCTGATTCTATCAATGCGGGTTCTAACAATGCCGACTGGGTTTATATTGTCGTTCAGGCTTCCAAGGAAGAAGAGATATATTTAGGACAGCATGATGATGAGGCGGATATTTCGTTTATACCGGTTTTTCGCCAAAAAGAAGATGCGTACCAATGCCTGCCCCTGATGGCCAAGGATCCCGCGCTGAAATACGAAGTGCAGGCCATTCACAAAGATGACTTGTTTGAACAAGCGGGCGCCAACGGATTTTATCTCTACCTTCTGGATAGCAGCGGCGTGATTTTAAATAAGGTAAACCCGGCTGATAACTCGGCCTCGAGTTAGTCTCTGCATTGCCAAAAAAATCCCTGAACTGTTTATTTCTCGAGCCTTTCTATGGTGGCTCCCACCATGCTTTTGCCAATGGATTAAAGGCCCATTCGCGACACCGGATTGACCTTTTGACCCTGCCGGCCCGATTCTGGAAATGGCGCATGCGGGGCGCAGCCTTATATTTTTCTCAACGGATCGACACGTTAAGCCGGTACGATGTTCTGATTGTATCGGATCTGATGAGTTTTGCCGATTTTAAGGCGCTCGCCGGACCTGAATGCCCCCCAACCCTGGTCTATTTTCATGAAAACCAGCTCACCTATCCGCTGGCTCCCGGCGAGACCCGTGATTTTCACTTCGGATTTACTGACATTACCACCGCCCTGACGGCAGATCTGATTCGGTTTAACTCTAAAACCCATCAAGACGCTTTTTTCGCGGCACTTTCGGCGTTTATACCACGGCTCCCCGAATTTCGTCCGCGTTGGGTTGTCGATGCCATTCGCCGAAAGGCCGGTGTCCTCTATCCGGGGGTTGACCTTCCCTTGCCTGGGGACACATCTTTGGAAAAACTATCTTCTACAGAGCCACCACTGATTATATGGAATCATCGCTGGGAATTCGATAAAGATCCAAAAACTTTTTTCGAAGCTGTGGATGCCGTACTGGCCCAGGGACTTGATTTCCGGTTGGCCCTTTTAGGTGAAAATTTTCAGGCGGTGCCCAAGGAATTTCTTGCGGCCCGGGATAAGTATGGGCAGCGGATTGTGCAATATGGATATGAATCCGATCGATCCAGTTATTTGAAATGGCTGAGACAGGGAACCGTAATCATTAGTACGGCACTCCAGGAAAATTTTGGTTTGGCGGTCATTGAAGCAATTGGCGCCGGTTGTTTTCCGCTTTTGCCAAATCGATTGGCATATCCCGAGATCATTGACGCGCAGTATCATGGCGAGTGTCTGTACCGGGACAAAGAGGATTTGGCTGAAAAATTGATTGGCGTCCTTACCGAACCCAATCGATTTGCCGAATTGAGAATCGGGCTGTCCGCGCATGTGCAAAAATATACCTGGGCGCAGCAGATTGGCGCTTATGACAACCTCCTTGCATCACTATCCGATGGTAATGGGGATATTGTAAAGGCATGACGAAACACCCCTTACCTTGTCAAAGACCATTGAAAATCGGCCTGCTCAGTTATCGTAGCAATCCCCACAGCGGGGGGCAGGGGATCTACCTTAAAAACCTTGCCCGCGAGCTTGTCGGCTTAGGTCACCGGGTGTCCTTGATTATTGGCCCACCGGGGCTGTCGCTTTTGCCGGATGTTCCGACATATCGAATTTTAGGACTCGATCTTTACAATCCCAATGACCCTTTTCGCACGCCGAGTCTGAAAGAGTTGGCCGATCCGGTTAACCTTATGGAGTGGTTAGGGGTCATTACCGGCGGGTTTCCAGAGCCGTTTACATTCGGTATTCGGGCCTATAAGCACATCTTTGCTCGCACCGGTGAATTTGATATTATTCACGATAACCAGGGACTTTCCTACGGCGTTCAAAGCATGCACGCCCTTTTGCCGTTGGTGACCACCATTCACCATCCCATCTCAGTGGATCGGGCCATTGCCGTTCGATCCGCATCCTCCTTTGTTCGCAAGGTCCAACAGCTCAGATGGCATACCTTTCTTCGAATGCAGATTCGGGTAGCCCGAGCCTTTCGCTCAATTATTACCGTCTCGCACAATGCCCGAAACGATATTGCCGATCAATTCAAGATCGATCGAGGCCGTTTAACCGTCATCCCCAACGGCGTGGATCTTGCCTTATTTCGACCAATGCCCGCCGTGAGTCGCGAGAAAAATCGTGTGATGACCATAAATAGTGCCGATGTCCCATTGAAGGGGCTGGGGTATCTGCTCCGTGCCGTCGCGTCTTTAAAGAAAAAGAGAAACCTACGGCTGATTGTTGTGGGGACATTGAAAAAAAATGGATCAATCAAGCAGTTGATTCGTGAATTGGGCATAGGTGATTGCATTACGTTTACAGGAAGACTCGATGACGATTCGTTCGTAAAGGAGTATGCACGCGCTACTATGGCCGTTATTCCATCCGTGTATGAAGGTTTCGGTCTGCCGGCGGCTGAGGCCATGGCGTGTGGCGTTCCCGTCATCAGTACCACTGGTGGGGCGCTACCTGAAGTTGTGGGGAACGCCGGTGTACTTGTCCCCCCGGCAGACCATAAGGCCCTGGCCTGCGCCATTGACGACTTGATGGAAAACCCCGAGCGAAGGGCTGAACTCGGAATGGCCGGGCTGGAGCGGGCGACAAAACAGTTTTCATGGCGACAAACCGCGAAGAAAACCATAACGGTTTATAAAAAGGCGATTGATGATCACCATCGATCTTAACCTCATCGAACTTCAATCCGGCGATCGTGTTCTGGATATTGGGTGCGGTAGTGGCCGTCATACCGGGGCACTTTACGACCATGAAAAAATTTCCGTTGTCGCCGGCGATAAACAATGGGACGATCTCTTAAAAGCCCGTGAACGTTTGGAACTGCATGATCGGCTGAACACCCATCAGGGCGGTACGTGGGATTTGGGTGCCATGGATATAAACCATTTGCCCTTTATCGATGGATGCTTTGATCTGGTGATCTGCTCGGAAGTACTCGAACACCTTCTTTTGCCTCGCACAGCGGTTGATGAGCTGTACCGCGTATTGAAAGCGGATGGTGAGCTGGCCGTCAGTGTTCCCCGATATTATCCTGAACGAATATGCTGGTTTCTCTCGCCGGAATATCGCATGAGTCCGGGGGGACATGTTCGCATTTATCGCGAACGCAAATTGGTTACGCTGCTTGCAGAGGCGGGTTTTAAGCCGCGGCGAAAACACTTTGCGCATAGTCTTCACACGCCTTATTGGTGGTTAAAATGCCTTCTCGGACCGACCCGAAACGATAGAAGGCTGATTCGGATCTACGAGCGTTTTTTAACCTGGGAAATCATGCAGCAACCGGCGGTACTTCGAAAGGTTGACCGATTGTTAAATCCCTTGATGGGGAAAAGCCTCGTCATCTACGCCTGGAAGTAGAACGGCTTTTTTTGTTGAACATTTGGCCATATTAGTGTTTGACAGATCCAACAGAAAGACCTATGAATACTTATTCTCATTATAAGCAAAATGTTTCCTAACAGGGTTGGCCAGATTATATGCAAAGGGTGAAAAAAATGATCCGGACACCTGTATGGTTTCTCCCCACTGGTTAAAACGAGCCTGGCCTCCATATCCTGATCGATGCTTCCGAAATGCGTTCAATTGAGATGAAATTAGAGATATAACTGTTTTCCAGAGACATTCGATCAAAGAAGGCTTGTACCCATGGAGAGGCATAATAGCTGCATCAATACCAAAGCGGTCATTGACTTTGTTGAAGCACATGATGCCTCGCTGGTTGCCCCCCTGCTGGAATCGGTCAAGCCCATCTTTCCGGAAGTTGAGGATTTAAAAGCCTTTTTATCCGACCCCAATAATTGGATCTCCACCGAAGTCCTGATTGCGTTATACAACAAGACCAAAGACCTTTTTAATAAAAGTGATATCGTTTACGATATCGGTTATGAATCTGTGGCCAGACGCCGATTGGGGTATATCCAGCGCGTTCTGTTTTTCCAATATCGCCATCGCGGCGCATCATCGAGCGTTTGCAAAATCTCAACGACAAATTTAACCGGAATAAAACCGTTGAAATAGTCGATCGAAAAAAAGATGGTGTGATCGTTAGGCTTAAGTGGTTTAAGGATGTTCCGGTTACCTCCGATTTTTGCTCAATGAACAAGGGCGTGTATACAGCTGTTCCCGTCATTTGGAAGGACCCCCCCTGTGAATTGGTGGAGCGAAAGTGTTTTTTTAAAGGCGATGCATATTGCGAATATGATATCACCTGGCAGCGCCCTTCTTCGCTCAGAGGGTCGCTAAGGCGCCTTTTCATTCCATGGACAATCGCAAAAGCATCCATTGAAGAGCTTGAACGCGACAAGGCGCTTTTAAAAGAAAAATACAGTGAAGTTCACCACCTCAACATTCAGCTTGAATCACAACTCAACCGTCTTATCAGTTTTCAGCAATCGGGCACCGCGATCCTTTCCATCCTGGATCGAAATAAGCTGATGAAATCTATCCTGTCGCAATTGGTGAAAGTGTCCTCCTTGGATCGCGCGGCGATCTTTTTGTTGAATGAAAAAAATAAAACACTTTGTTTGGCCCATGCCAAAGGGATCGAGCAGAGTGACCTCAATGATATCAAAGACTATGGCGTGCCATTGGATAAAGAGTCCAATATCCTGGCACGGGTGGCTCGGACCGGAGCCGCTGAAATTGTCGATGATGTCAACCACTACCCCATTAATCTGACCAATCGCCTCGTGAAGAAGTTTACGCCAAAAGGATTCATTGTATTGCCATTGATTGCCCGGGATAAGGTAATCGGCGTTTTGGTCGGTGATCAATTTACGCCCACCAGTCAAGCGCTGACGGAAGAAAAAGACTTTCTCACCAGCTACTCCAATCAGATCGCCATTGCTTTATCCAATGTGGACCTTTACCGGCAGTTGGAACAATCTGAAAAAAAATATAGAGAGTTGGTGGAAAATGCCCATGAGGGGATTTGGGTGCTTGACGATGAAGACCGAATTACCTTTGCCAACGGGCGGATGACTAGCATGCTGGGGTCTCGAAGTATTGTGGGTAGAAATATATCCGATTTTGTTTTTCAAGATGACCGCACAAAATTGGCCGAAATTTTAAAACTTAACCAACAAGGCCAGGTGATCCAGGAAGAGCTCCAGATGGTGCACAATGATGGCAAACCGGTGTTTACCATTGTAAGTAGTGTTCCGGTCAGGGAAAACGGCAGCTATCATGGCAGTTTTGCGACCATTACCGATATTACCGATAAAAAGGAACTGGAAGACCGCATCCTGCATCAACAAAAAATGGACAGTATTGGTACCATGGCTAGTGGGATTGCCCACGATTTTAACAACATTCTCACGATGATTCTTGAGAGTGGATCCCTGATGAAGCAGCATTTGGCTTCGAATGACAAGCTGAACAAATATCTGGACATCATTGAGACTTCAGGGCTTCGGGCTGCCGATATCGTACGGCAATTAATGGCGTTCAGTAAAAACACGGAACCTGATGGCGCCCAGATATTTATCATAAATCGGGTCATCAACGACATGTTACATCTGTTGGAAAGCTCCCTTGGCAAGGGCGTGGACCTTAACTTGGATTTAGCCTCTGATTTACCGGCCATCAAGGGGAATGCAACCCAGGTGCAGCAAGCCTTGGTCAACCTTTGCTTAAACGCCAGGGATGCCATGCCCAACGGCGGAAGGTTAACTGTCTCAACGGCGCCGATTGATATGAAAGAAAAGGAAAATAGACGCTATCGGCAGGCCATTGCGGGCGACCACCGTTACATGCGTTTACGTGTGCAAGACGACGGCACCGGCATACCGAATGATGTGTTGGATCGAATTTTCGACCCGTTTTTTACTACCAAACCGGTGGGCAAAGGGTCCGGGCTCGGGTTGGCGATGGTTTACGCCATCGTTAAGAACTGTGATGGGCATGTTTTTGTCGAAAGTAAAATAGGAAAGGGGACAACCTTCGACCTTCTCTTTCCCGCTACGTTGGAAGAAGTCCAACTGGAAATTGTCGATCCACCCCGCTCGATGCATGGTGGAACGGAAACAGTGTTGATCGCTGATGATGAAGATCTGGTCCGTAACCTTGGCGCCGAGATCCTGACCCTCTACGGTTATCAGGTATTATTAGCCAAAGACGGCCTGGAAGCATTGGCGCTTTACAAAGAAAAACAGTCAAAAATCGATTTGGTGATTCTTGATTTGATTATGCCCGGATTGAATGGCGCCGAGACACTCAACAAGATCAAACAGGTCGAGCCCGACATAAAAGCGATTATCTGCAGCGGTTTTGGTGGAAACGAGGATTTAATGAAATCGTTGGGAAGTTTCCCACCGCCATTGGTGAGTAAGCCTTTCAGAATCTCGGATTTGGTTTCCACGGTTCGACAAGTCCTTGATCATTAAATGGGCAGATTAAAAAGGGGCAATCGTAATGAAATCTGAAAGTGGTGGCTGGCTTAGACATTTGGATATCAGCCGTTTCCTGCAATGGCGCTACAACACCTACTTGACGTGGATATTACCGCTCTCCTGGATGCAGGCCTATGTCAGCGTATTGGGTAAATTGTATTATTACCTTAATAAAGGCGAACGCCGTAGAATCCATCGGAATGTCTGCACCGTCCTGGGGCGGCATGAAAAAGACCCGGAAGTCATAAAGACTGTTCGAGAAACCTTCGCGGGGATTTTTGCCCATTACGCCGAGAAGTTATTTGTCGCCTATTCGAGATTCAAAAGAACCTGTCTTTTTCTAAATAATCGGGTATCCCTTGAAGGGCAGGGCGTATTGGATAAAGCCCTGGCTGATGGAAAAGGGGCGATTTTGGTCACCGGCCACTATGGTGCCGTTGAATTTCTACCCCTGGCCTTGGCGCTTAATGGTTATACGGTAACCATGTTACTGCGGTTTAAAACGAAGAACCTCAAGCGAACACTGGTCCGGCGATCAGTCGGTGTCCCCATTACACTTGTTGACGTGGATGAAGGGCGGGGGGTTTTGTTCGAGGCGTTAAAAGCTTTAAAATCCAATCAGATTATCATCACCGAATGTGACGAATTTGAGAAATGGCGTCCATGTAAGTTTCGGCACAATCGGTTTTTGGGACGCAAAGTTCCCTTTGATCGGACTTTGGATATGCTTCACCGCCGCTCCAAGTCGCCGGTTGTTATGGGAATCGTCCAACGGCAATCCGGACAGCGGTATCGTTTGAATCTTCATCTGCTAAAGGATAGCCAAGGCGCGCCGGAAACGACGACCGTTTCCCAAAAATCATTGGAAATATTGGAGCGCTATATTTTCGAAGCCCCCCACCAATGGTATCAATGGAAAGACGCGAGCCAGATTATAGGTCCGCAAATTAATGAGGAGCCCAGGACACGTGCAGTTGAAGACGATCGATATATACCGCTTGAAGATACCCCTGTGCATGTCTTTTAGGCATCACCTGGCCGAGCATCGATTTTCCGACAATCTGATTGTAAAAATATCGACCCGGGAAAACGTGATTGGGTTTGGTGAGGGCGTCGCCCGGGACTTTGTCACCGGTGAGAACATTTCTGAAAGCATCGCTTTTTTCAAAAATAACCTCTTGGCTCGTCTAAAGCGGATTGCTATTGAAAAACCGTCGGAAGTCCGTCGCGCACTATCTGATTTTTTTTCCGCTGAAAGGACAAAACAGGCTCCGGCACTTTGTTGCGCCCTGGAACTTGCCCTTTTGGATGCTGCCGGAAAGAGATGGGACATGCCGGTGGCGAACTTTTTCGGCCCCAAAGATCAATCCCTTCGCTATAGTGCCGTTCTACCCATCACGGATTCTCATAAGTTTAACGAGCTATTGTGCCTGTCGCGGGATTCCGGAATGACTGATGTCAAAATTAAAGTTGGGGACGATCGGGATATCGAGCGTTTAGCGAACGCCCGGAATGTCCTGGGGTCGAACGTCGATATTCGGGTTGATGCAAACGGGGCCTGGAAAGCAAATGAGGCTGTTTTACGAATCAATGAGATGATGGGATTGGGTATCAGTGCTGTGGAGCAGCCGGTCGAAAAAAACGATTTTGAGGGTTTGCACTATGTGGCTGAGAATATCCGAATCCCCATAATTGCCGATGAATCGCTGTGCGGGTTGGCCGATGCCGAAAGACTGGTTTCACTGGGCCCTAAAGTAATGTTTAATCTCAGGTTATCCAAATGTGGTGGCATGGTGGCCTCGGATCAAATATATGCACTGGCCCGATCGCATGGCATCCTTTCGCAGTTGGGATGCCAGGTGGGGGAGACCAGCATTTTGGCCGCCGCGGGACAACAGTTTGCGTCAACACATGCCTTGGAATATCTGGAAGGCGCCTATTCGTCCTATTTGCTTGAGGAGGATATTGTCAACCATCCCCTGACGTTCGGTCGGGCAGGGTTGGCGGAGCCGCCATCGCGCCCCGGGCTGGGTATTGACGTGAATGAAGAATTCCTTGAGCGCATGGCATCGTCTCACCAGGCGTTTTCAGTGTAATCGCTCCCCGACCACCCACTAATTATTACCTTCCACTAATTATTACCCTTTTTTAAAACAAATTCCCTTAACCCGCTGCGGAAAATAAACGATTGAACGGGTATCAGCGGGTTGAGAACGTCAAACAGATCCCTTGTTTTGCGGGGATGCAGGGGGAGTTTGAGGTGTGGTTGATCACGAAAGGCTATTTGAAACGTCTCGTCGACGGCAAAGGCATTCACCCGGGTCTCGTGATGCGGTTGGCCCGTAGCCCAGACCAGGGTGATGCCTTCCGGCTTGAGTAGATTATTGCACCTTCGACCGAGTTCATGTGCATCTTCATCGTCTAATCGATCGGGTAAGTCCCAAAGAACGATTCCATCGAATGTCTCGGGAGAATAATCCAGGTGTCGCCAAAAACGCTTCGATTTCGAATCCGTACTGTTTGCCAGAAACTTTTTGGTGAAGATATCAAATACAAAGAGTTTTTTTAAACGGCTGGCAAAAAGGTTAATATTCTCATTGCAGACGGGTCCCAAGTCCAGCATGTGCGCCTCGTCAGGATGAGGGATCTGTTTTAAAAAGACCGGCACCGCCTTGCTGGTAAATGGCGAGAATGCGGATTGTTCGGGTAAACCGGTTTTCGTTCGTTTGGGCATGTCTACAAGGACCGACATCGTTTCGCTACCTCGGAATAACAGCATCTATCATTTGGGTTTTTCCTTACTTGAGCCTGAATTTAAGCTTGGATTCGAACCTGGATTTGGACCGGGCTCTTTCAGGATCGGTGTGGCTGGTTTTCCCGCAGCTGCCGCCTGGGGATTGCGTTGTAGCTCGATAACCGCCTTCAAAAAGGCCCCGTCTTCAACCGAGATGCGTTTGGCCTTGATCTCTCCGGTAAAATCAGCGCTTTTAGTGATTTCGACTTTTCCCTTAGCGTTGATATTCCCTTTGAGTTTACCGCTAATGGTGACATTTTCGGCCGTAACCTCAGCTTCGACGTTCCCATTGGGTCCGATGGTGAGATGGTGTTGGTCAAGGTCAATATTTCCCTGAATCGATCCCTGAATAACCAGATTTCCCCGACCGTGAATTGTCCCCTTGATGCTGATCTCTTCGCCGATAATTGTTTTTTCAGCAGGTCTTGCCAATGTCGGTGAAGAGAGCTTGTTTGGGTCTGGACGGCTGTCGTTTTGGGTGGATTCCCTGGCGTCTAAATCGGCATTGTCTTTCTTGCTTCTTCGTAACATGTGAAACCTCCCGTTGTTTGTTCTATCAGGTCAGCAATTGTTTAATTCAATCGACATAATCCTTCGATCTTTTTGTCAACACGGTGGAAACCGGATGCAGCATTGTTTACAATCTTAGCCCCTTTTGCATTATCTTTTCAAGCTGCCCTCGCTGCTTTTCAAAAGTAGCCGGATCCCGTGTAGCATCTAACTTTATCATATCGCCAAAACGTAATAAAACCGATGTATATGGTTTTGGAACAAAAAAACGATCCCAGCTGTTAAAGGTCCAGGCCTTTGACGCCGACACATAAAAAGGGACGATGGCGGCATCGGTCATATGCGCTAGACGAATCGCCCCGGCTTTTACCTCTCCCATGGGTCCTTTGGGACCATCTACGACCAGAGCTGCCAGACGCGTATCTTTTAAGCGTAAGATCAGCTCTCGCAACGCTTTTTTTCCCTGTTTCGATGACGATCCCCTCACAGGATGCCATCCGGCCAGTTCGGCAACGCCGGAAATGATATCGCCATCCTTGCTGGGACTGATCATCAAGTGGGGGTTGTGCGGTCGATATTTTCGAAAGTAACGAATCGCAGAAAAAAATTGCTGGTGCCAAGCACAGAGCAGCACCCGCCCCCCACGGTTTAAATAGCGGGTCCATGCCTCTTCATTTTCAACAGTGAACCGAAAGGTCCGGCTATAAAAGCAAACGAACTGGAAAATGAGAAATGATACCGATCTACGGGCTAATATGGTTTTATGGTTTAATCGCATCACAACGCGAATTCAGATCAACTGTCAGTAAAACGTAATGAATTATTAACAGCCTATCTGTCAATATATTGAAATGATTGGGGGTTTATTAAGGGTTTATAAATATTTTTAGAAAATGCCAGGTACCTTTGCCCCGTCCAGCGCTATTCATACCGGTGGCGGGGATATAAAACCCGCCCCATGCAAGCTTGCGGCAATCGAAAAGCTAATATGTCAGGCCGGCGGGTGAGTGTCAACACCAGAGAAGCAGCACCCAGGGCAATTGCAAGTAAAATCAATTTTGAATGATTATTATTCCAAGCAGCCTTAAGCTGTTTAGACTGAATGCCGCTATTGAAGCGTTTTTATTTTTAAAAGGTTAAGCGCAATATATTTGAGTACGGCCAGTTTCTTTAGGGTATGATCTTTTTTGAATCGTCATTGATTTTTTATCCAATTCGAGACCGCCCGAAATCCCATAATGGATGTGTTTTTGTAGGGGAATCCCTTGTGGTTGCCCGGTGGTATGATCGCCAGACACCCACAAAGGGCATGGGCACCCACAAGGGGCGCCCCTACAGATGGAATCCACGCCAAAATAAGATTGTTTTTTTGAATGTTGGACGTGAACAACGCACAATAATCCTCACCCCTTTTGTGAAGAATCCCAAATTCGGTTATCTTGCAGGACAATACCAGGGCAATCGCAAATATCAACCATGCTTTTTTAATTTTACTTGCGATTACCCTAAGCGGCACCCGATAAGCAACACCAGAGAGACAATTCCGGAAAAGCGGTTGACTGAAAGGAGCAAAGGCGTTAACCTTTAAAATAATCAGGGTAACGAAAAGATGATAAAAAGACAATTATTAGCCCAATTAAGGGGGGCGCAGGGACCCATATCCGGTGAATGGCTGAGTTCAACGTTGGGCCTTTCGCGGGTATCGGTTTGGAAGCATATTCAGGCTCTCAAAAATGCGGACTATCACATCGACGCCACCCCCAAGGGGTATCGGTTGATTAAATCTCCGGATATGCCGTTTGCCTGGGAATTCGGTGATCGCGAGGAACATTTTCACTATTATGATTGTATTCCCTCTACCATGAGTGTTGCCCGGGAAAAAGCGCGTCAGGGTTCGCCTGAAATGACCATCGTGGTGGCCGGCACCCAGACCCAAGGGCGTGGACGACTAAAACGGAATTGGCAATCCGATGAAGGAGGGCTCTATTTTACGATAGTGCTACGGCCGACGGTAACGCCCCAAACGAGCGGTCGTATCGTTCTTTATGCCGCCACCACCCTATCAAAAACATTAAAAACACAATTTAATATCAACGCCGGGGTTAAATGGCCAAACGATATCCTCGTTAACGAAAAAAAGCTGGCGGGCTTTCTGGCCGAAATGGAGGCCGATTTCGACCAGGTGACCTATCTGAATATCGGCATCGGCATTAATGTCAATAATGACCCAACCTTTCACGAACCAGGCGCTACAAGCATCAGACATTTGCTGGGACGACCGGTTTCGCGAAATAGGCTGCTGATCTCTTTTCTTGATTCATTTGAGGAGAATTTGACGGCGGCGGCATCCAATCAAACCATCAAAGAGTGGAAACAATGGACGGTTACTTTAAATCGCCCGGTCAGGGTGGTCACCCCCCGATCGGTAACGGAGGGTTTGGCAGAGGATGTGGACGAAAATGGCGGTCTGATTATTCGAAAAAAAGACGGGTCACAAAAAACGGTCGTTTACGGTGATTGTTTTCACGATGATGGTATCAAACCAATTACAGGACGAAAAACCTAATGAATACCAACCCATCCCTTCGTATGATGGTACTGGCCTCTTTATTTGCGGCCTTGATCGCGGCAGGGGCTTTTCTGGCCATCCCCATCGGGCCCGTGCCGATTTACCTGGCTAACTTTTTTGTGATGCTCGCCGGATTGGCACTGGGTCCCAAATGGGGGCTGGCCGCCGTAGGAACCTACTTGCTGACCGGCGCCCTGGGACTACCTGTATTTTCCGCTGGAACCGGCGGTCTCGGCCGTTTTTGGGGACCTACCGGTGGGTATTTACTGGCCTACTTACCGGCGGTTTATCTGGTCGGCATCATATCCAATCGTGCCAAGCCGTCAATGGTATTGGATATTATCGCCATGCTCTTGGCAACGGCCGTTATCTATACCATGGGCGTGCCCTGGCTAAAAACCATGACCGGTATGAGTTGGCAGAAATCGGTGGCCGTCGGGATGGTTCCGTTTCTCATTGGGGATGGGATCAAAATCGCTGCGGCCATTCCCGTAGTGCGATTGGTGCGCCCTCTCATCGGCTCATTTGATAATGCCCCCCAACCAGCCATGGTTCCCGAAAAATAAATCGGGAAAAAATAAAACGGGCCGGATATGACCTACATCGAAATCACCGATTTGTGTCACTGTTTCGCCGATGGGGCCGAAACGCTATCAAACATTAACCTGACAATCGAAAAAGGTGAGTTTATTGTTCTGGCCGGCCCCAACGGATCAGGAAAAACCACCTTTTTCAGGCACTTAAACGGTTTGCTTTTACCGGAAAAAGGAGAGGTGACCATTGACGGCGCGCCGATCCGCAAAAACCTGACACAGGTGCGGCAACAGGTGGGAATGGTCTTTCAGGATGCCGATATGCAGATTGTCGGGGAGACGGTATACGATGATGTGGTATTCGGCCCGGAGAACCTTGGCCTTGATCGTGAGGAAATTGATTGCCGGGCAACAGAAGCCCTGACCGCCGTGGGCCTCCTGGCACAAAAAGACCGGCCGCCCCATCACTTATCCCAGGGTGAGAAACGGCGATTGGCCGTGGCAGGTGTACTGGCCATGCATTCAGAAGTTATCCTTTTCGATGAACCCTTTTCCAATCTTGACGACCGGGGTGTGTGCCAGGTGCTTGAGCAGATGGTAAAGCTGCACCAAAACGGCCACACTTTGATTATTGCGACCCATGATTTGGAGAAGGTGATTTATCATGCCGATCGCCTGGTACTCATTAACGGCGGCCGGATCGTCGCGGACGGCCCCCCGGCAACGATTTTGCCGAAGGTGGAACAATACGGGGTGCGGATGCCCTGCGCCCTGAGAATGGGGGGAGATGTTGCGTCATGGCTGACTCATTAGCATTTCATTTCCATCCAAAAGATTCGGTACTGCATCAGTTTGATCCCCGCCTTAAAACCATTTCACTTATCGTGTTCAGCCCATCGGTTATGATGGCCGGCCCAATCGGCTTGCTCACCGTATCGTTGGTTGCTATGGCAGCGGGGGCGCGTGCCGGATTAAATTGGTTCGCAGTCGCCCATGAACTGCGTTATTTTGGTTTGTTGCTATTGGCCATGTTTATTTCAAGAGCTGTTTTTATTCCTGGCAATACATTGATTACCATCGGCCCGATTCGAGTGACCGACACCGGAATGGTCTCAGGCATCCTGATCTGCTGGCGGATAGCGCTCGTCACGGCTCTCGGAATGATTTATGCCGCCACTACCCGTCCCAAGGAGATTCGTGCAGCGGTGCAATGGCTGGCCTCACCTGTTCCCGGCCTACCGGAGAAGCGTCTGGGCGTTATGATCGGCCTAATGGTTCGATTGCTTCCCATGATTATCGATCTGGCCCGGGAAACCATCGCCGCTCAAAAAGCCCGCTGTGTGGAATGCCGCAAAAACCCGTATTATCGACTCACCCGGTTCGCCATACCCGTGATGCGCAAAATCATCAAACTCGCCGATCATCTCGTGATGGCCATGACGGCCCGTTGCTATAGTGAATCGGCAACGCCACCCCCCATGCAGATTCAGGCGGCTGATTGGATCGTATTGTCGGCGATCATCGGCTTGTGCCTAATATCGATCGGATCGTCATCGGCAGGCTGGAGCCTTATTTTACACTTATGATTTCAATGCCATGGGATAATATAACTTTGATATTTCTATGATTTTTCACTGGATCATCATGGCGTTTCTGGTTCGAATTTTATACAATTAAAAAAAACGTCATGTGGCGTTTATTTTTAATTGACAAACCATTGGGCACGTATTAAATATCTGTGCTTTACAAAATGGGCCGTTAACTCAGTCGGTAGAGTATCTGCCTTTTAAGCAGAGAGTCGCTGGTTCGAGCCCAGCACGGCCCACCAGGATTTAAGACAATTTAGTCCCCATCGTCTAACCTGGTCCAGGACATCCCGCTTATCCAAGCGGGACGACATCGGATCAAATTAGGATGGCGGAAAAGGAATAACTGGTAAAGTAATAAACAATTTAGTCCCCATCGTCTAGCCTGGTCCAGGACATCCCGCTTATCCAAGCGGGACGACATCGGATTAAATTAGGATGGCGGAAAAGGAATAACTGGTAAAGTAATAAACAATTTAGTCCCCATCGTCTAGCCTGGTCCAGGACACCGGCCTTTCACGCCGGCGACAGGGGTTCAAATCCCCTTGGGGACGCCAAATTAAAGACCGTTCAGGTAAAAACTGAGCGGTCTTTTTTATTTAGAATGCGTGTTAAGGACATCCCGCTTTTTCAAGCGGGACGACAGGGGTTCAAATCCCCTTGGGGACGCCAAATTAAAGACCGTTCAGGTAAAAACTGAGCGGTCTTTTTAATTTTAGAATGTGTGTTAAGGACATCCCGCTTTTTCAAGCGGGACAACAGGGGTTCGAATCCCCTTGGAAACGCCAAATTAAAGACAGCATAAACCGGACCCAAACGGACCAACGTCCGATACCGACCCTGAACCAGACGAATCTGTCTTAAAAAAATCCCAAACCACGCCCAAAAAAGCGGCCAACTCGGGAAATCATCACTAAAACCGCAAAAATCATCCCACTCAAAGCCTATCGCGCCCGTATTTTCCGCTTTGGATAATCCAATTATTTCATTGTATTAAAAATTTACTACGTAGAAATATATACCAACTTTCTACGAGTAAAAACCGTTTGACAGAATTCTATTTTTTTGCAAGGAATTCCTATGCAATTCTATTATATCCTATAGGCGTTGAACTGATTTACTGATCTGCCTGTACCGTGAGTCGAACAGGGGTTGGCTAAGAACCATAAGATCTGTCATTAAATCTATTGACCACGGTACGGAACTGAAGATTTTCTGGTTCCGACATGCGGAACAGGGCCTTGCTTAGAAGGTTGTTTTAAAAGCACATTTGCCTTGATCCGGATGGGTGACTGGGCGGGTTGGAATTAAAAGCCCCACCCAAAAAAAGAGAAATAACGGGTGCAGGTGGGCATATCGACATCCGGTGTTTCGCAGATATTAAGGCGAAGTAAGGATGCCTAAGTTTGTTTTGAATTGCGCATGAAATCTAAAGAAGGAATTGGCAGGGTTTTTTATTGTACCTTGGCGGGTAAACGAATCGTCATTCTGCATTCTTTTATTAAAAGATCGCAAAAAACGCCTTCAAGAGAGCTTAAAATCGCAGTTTCGCGGATGAAGGAGGTGAAAGCAAATGCTAACGCATAAAGAGTTAAGAAAAAAACTATTTAGCAACCCGGAAGTAAAAGAGGAGTTTGGTGCATTAGAAGAAGATTTCTCGCTTTTTGACGAATTATTGAAAGCCAGAATGGAGGCAGGGCTCACCCAGGCTGAGGTGGCTCGTCTCATGGGGACCAAAACACCGGCCATTGCCAGATTAGAGGCGGGCGGGGGAAATAAAAAACACTCTCCATCGATATCCACACTCCGCAAGTATGCTAGCGCCGTCGGGTGCCATCTGGAAATCAAGCTTATCCAAAAGTTGGTAAAACAAAACACAAGTGGGACAAGTCCGCAATAAACGCCCGGTTAAAGTTTTTTTCTGGCTTTAAGAAATGTGCCCATTTTTTACTACGCAGCAGCACCGTCGGTCTACCAAAGTTCATGCGCCGGTTTCTTTCGGGCTATGCCATATCATACAACCGTCGACACAGGCGCTATGGCCATTTATTTCAAAACCGTTATAAGTCCATTATTTGTGAGGAAGACCCTTATTTTAAGGAACTGGTGCGATATATTTATTTGAATCCATTAAGAGCTGGTATTGTAAAAACCATGGCGGCGCTTGATCGGTACCGGTGGGGCGGCCATTGCGTGATTATGGGACACAGCGAAAATGAATGGCAGGATGTGAGGTATGTTTTAAAATGGTTTGGCCGAAAAGAAAAACAGGCCAGGAGATCTTATAAAGCATTTGTCCAAAAAGGAATCGTTCTTGGAAAAAGGTCTGATTTGACTGGGGGAGGCTTAATCAGATCCATGGGCGGCTGGTCCCCTATACCTCCAGGTTGCACAGGTTGCATCCCTTATCGTATATTTACGAGCGAGTGTTGGTTTAGGGCCATTTCGGAAAAATTTCCAATTGACTCCCCAACCGCCATTGGATATATACGTTTTTTTTCGTGTCACGATTTGGATATAAACGGGAAGCGGAAATCGGAAGACACCATATATTACGAATAATAGCATAACCGTACACAATCTCGAATTTTTGGCTTAACCGCTCTCAAAAAGCAAGCTCTCATCATTTAAGGTGCTACATAGGGTCAAAGAAGATCATGAAGAAAATCGCAGCAGTAACGGTCCTGGGTTTTTTGCTTAGTTTTTATGCAGTATATGCTCATCAATCAGTAGTCGTCATACCACTATCTACCTGTCCATCAGAGCTTGAGTCATGTGACGGCACCTGTGTCGACACCCAGAATAATCCGAATCACTGCGGGAGCTGTAACACCCAATGCGATACCCTTCAACCCCTCAATAGTCCCGGAATCTGCACATCAGGAATCTGCCTCAAAGCATCAGGTGCAGAGTGTAATAGTCACAGCGAGTGTATCACACAGGAGTGCTATTCAGGGATATGCGGAAAAGTAGGTAACTATGTATTTCTTTCCAGCACTACCCACACCGGAGACATGGGCGGATTAGATGGTGCAGATGCAATATGTCTGGATCTTGCCCGAAATAACGGACTACGTGGTTTATGGAGAGCCTGGTTGTCGGACACAGACCTGAGTCCCAGCAACCGCTTCATTAAATCTGATCACCCGTATTACCTGCTAGATCATACAATGATAGCGTCCTCATGGGCCGATTTAACTGACGGAAACTTAGATCAAAGAATCAATTTAACAGAGACAAATGAAAGAATCGTAACGAACTACTCTTGGAGCGTGCCAGTATGGACAGGTACCGACATAGACGGCGGCGTCCTAATGGGTGGTGGCAATTGTACTGACTGGACGGACGGATCGTCAACTTTTGAGGCAACAACTGGTTACGTAGATTTTAATAATGGCGAGTGGACAAGATCATCCTTCCCTCAAATTTGCTTAAATGAAGTTAGAATATACTGTTTCCAGCAATAGGGAATTATTGGATACTCCTCATATCAATCCACGATATCGAGGTGCGGAACCGATTCCTGCTAAATCACGCAATAGGATAGTTAAAAGCCTCGTCAGATAAGCATCTACATGAATTAAATTTCACAACTTCCAACCCTTAGTTTCTCTTTCAGCAACGTTTAGTATAGGGGACGTTGATGATAAAATACAATATCAAGCGATATTAAGGAGAAAAGGAAAAAGGTGGCTTAAATGCCGCGAGGCCCAAGGCTGGATGCTCCGGGAACGTTTCATCATGTGATTCTTCGGGGTATTGAAAGGCGCAGGATTGTTGATGATGACAAGGATCGTGAAAATTTTGTAATCCGTATGAGCGCAACCGCCATGGATACAAAGACATCCATTTATGCCTGGTCGCTGATCACCAATCATGCCCATTTTTTACTACTGTCCAAAAAGGAATCGTTCTTGGGAAAAGGCCTGATTTGACGGGGGGAGGCTTAATTAGATCCATGGGTGGCTGGTCCAATGTAAAAGCGATGCGAAATAGCGGCATTAAAGAGGCAAGTGGTGAAAGGATACTCGGCAATGGGGAGTTTGTCACAAAGGTGATTGAGAATGCCGCGGAAAAGATAAAACATCAGTTACCAGCGATTGAGCTGCAAAAAAACATCCGCCAAGAGATCAAGAATCAATGCAGGAAGGCCAAAGTAACTGTGGCCAGACTTCAAGGCGGCAGTCGCCGCCCCCGTTTACCGAACCTGAGAAGCGTATTCACCTTGAAACTGATCAATGACTATGGTGTATCTTTAGCAGAAACAGCAAGACAGGTGGGCATATCGACATCCGGTGTTGCGCAGTTATTAAGGGCTAGCGGAAAAATAATTTCACATTTTATACGCCGATGCATCCCGTCTGGCGACGTTGTGAAAGCTCGGAATATCTCGATATTCCATCACTTTCACGCCTTGCCATGCGGGCGCCTCAACGCCTAAAATTGTGAACTTATTTTTACGCGAACCCTAAGGCGAAGTAAGGATGCTTAAGTTTGAACATATTGTCAACAACGTCCCCTATAAGGGGTTCCTTGAGTACTGGGGCTTATTGGGTTGATAGGGCTTGTTGGGTAAACTCAATAAACTCAATAAACTCAATGAACCCTATGAACTTAACGAACTCAATAAACTCAACGAACCCTACCAACCCTACGAACTCAACAGACCACCTCACCAGTCAAAATGGGATGACAGCTTCATATTCTCTTTTTTGGATCAGTAGGTGTGAATTTTTTTCATATAATCGAACAATTATTTCCACTTTTCCCAATTATCAAACCAGCTTAGCTCCTAACAATAATTTTATTTCAAAAATTACAGTCAGATAGAATGTTTTTATTGGATTGGTGTATATATTGCATAAGGTAAGGTTAGGAGAAAAAATTCTGAGAAAATTAATAAGATAGCTGATAGTTATGGATATTCTTCAAAAAAATAAAATCAACGTTCATAAAAGATTAGGAGTGGATCGGCGGAAAGAAAACAGGATAAATATTCGGTCACTTATCTTTGGTGGCAGAAGAAAAAATATTCGGCGTAAAGTAGATAAACAAAAATTCTTTTTTGTGGATCAATACAATGCCTTCTATTTTTCTGCGATCGTTATTATTTTAACCTTAAGTGCTGTTGATGCCTTGCTGACCTTATTCTTGATTAACAACGGTGCCATTGAGCTTAATCCCATAATGGCATTTTATATACAGGTTGGACCGTATTGGTTTTTTGCTACCAAATACGCATTAACGATTATTGGTGTCGTTACGCTATTGATGTTCAGAAATATTTATATTAGACCGTTTAAGATACATACTGGTTCATTATTGTATTTTTTTTTAGCGGTTTTTATAACAATCGTTTCATGGCAGTTTTATCTAATTTCCAATCTTGTGATATAATCTTCTGTGTTGGCAGGACACGTTATCCTTTTTAAAGTTAAGTATGGTGTCTGTATGATTTTGTCCCCCCTCCCTTTCAACCCGCTACCTTAACGCTTAATCGTAGCTGATCGTTTTCCAGGCTATTGGGTTCACCGCTATCAATGCCTAACGATCAAACGAGAAAATCTATGCCAATCTCTATAGAATACAACAGAAATGAAAACGTTATCTATACAAAAGCCGAAGGCGTGATTAAACTTGATGACATCTTTTCATACTAAAACAGGCAATACCTGCAAATGAAAAACGGAATTGAAAGACGCCACCACCTTCGAGCCCCTTTAGCCTTAACAATGGTTGTGAAAACGCCCCAAGGCCCAATGGAAGGTAAAACCGTTGACATCAGTATTAGCGGCCTTTCCATCATGTTATTTTCAGAAGTGCCTGAAACCGATGATGAATTTGATGTAGCTATCAAATTGCCAAACGGCCGTAAAATGTCAATAGCCTGTAAAAAAGTATGGTGGGGTAAACGTATTTCGAATGATAATCTCTACGATGCCATTGGCGTACATTTTACGAGAATATCACCTGCCGACAAAAAAATGATAACGACATTGATCGAAGATCACTTTTTGATCTTAACTTACAAAAAGTTATACCCCGGCAAAAAGTATCACCCGAATGATGATAATAAATGATTGAGCTAATCGACCTGTATTATTAGCCAATACCCTTTCGATCTGTTATTTTTTTAAAACATTGAGGCTAATATTAGCCGTTTAACTTGCATACCATGGATTAGGGAATACACCGACGATGATATTGGAACCAAAAGAATTTGGGCTAACGCCCAGAACGGTTGTTGAGCAGGTCGGGGAGAATACGGTTGCCATCGTCATAAACCGAAAGAGTCGAATTATTATGGCTGATGGTAAAAAGATCCTGGAAAAAATCAGGAAAATAAAAACAGTTCGGCCTCAAGCAACCTTTGCCTTAAAAACAGGTGCACCGGTCTGTGGGAAAACAACCGCGTTCCTGGCAGGTGAAGGCGTTCAGATAATACCCATCTAACCACCACGCACATTCCTTATATAACGGACACCCAAAAATACAATCTGGATTATGACGCACACCTGCTGTTTCTCCATCCGTCTTGAATATTATAATATTTCTTGTTAGAAAAATGGCCGGTCTGATGTTTTTGGATTCGGATAATAATATCATTGGAGATTAAGCGATATGTTTGACGTTTTTTTTGAGCCGGTTTTTTGGATGAATCTTTTTTCGGTGACATTGATTCAGATTGCCCTGGGGGCCGACAATCTGATCATCATCACAATCATGGCCAATAAACTCCCCCTTCATCAGCGCAAAAAAGCCGTTAACCTGGGCTTGTTGCTGGCCATGGCGTTTCGTATCATTCTCCTGGCCATGGTGAGTTGGGTATTAAAATATGCAACCAGTGTTTTTTATCATGTCGATACATCCTTTTTGGGGGTTGCCTTTAAGGCCAGTCTGAGCGGCAAGGCCGTTGTGTTGTTTGTCGGGGGGCTGTTTTTAATCTGGAAGGGGATTAAAGAGCTCCGTTTGAAGTCCAAGGGAATGGAGCAGGAAGTGGGCGAAGTGGCTAGCTTTGGCGGTGTTCTTTTTCTCATTGTGGGGATGAACCTGTTGTTTTCGGTCGATTCGATTTTAACGGTGGTTGGCATGACCGACATTTTCTTGGTGATGGTAGGGTCGGTGGTTATTTCCGTCATTATCATGCTGGCCTTTGCCGGTTTTATTTCCGATTACATGAGCCGCAATCCGGACTTTGAGATTCTGGGGTTGTTTGTGCTGCTCCTCATTGGGTTCGTTTTGATCCTGGAAGGGGGGCATGTGGCCCACCTGATGGTCAGCGGCAGCTCTTTTCCCTATATTCCCCAATGGATTGTCATATTTATCCTTATGTTGATGTTCAGTGTTGATCTGTATCAAAACTGGGTTGAAAGAAAATGGGTAAAAGATCCTGTTCAACTTCATCGGAGAAAAAAAGCGTCTGAGGTTAGTGCTGAGGCATAGTTAAAATATACTTACTGCGGTTTTTGTCACTGCGGCCATGTTTTTACCCGGTTGCGGCAGATGTCTGCGGTTACTCATGAGATGACGGTTTGAAAAAGCCAATGCAAATAATCGCCTTTATGGGTGGTATGGTTACAGCCATTCAGGCTGTATATGGCCTGTTTACAGGATCGGCGATTTGTCCCAATGCCGGATGCAAGGTGGTTGAAGGCCTAACCCTGATTTCGCCTTTTTTTATCAATTTGCTGGGATTTGTTTTTTTTCTATCGATTTTGTGGGGGGGGCGCCTTCGAGAAAGTAAACCGGCCGGGCCTGTTGACCTGCTGGCTGTCGTTCTCACCACCGGGCTCGTTTTCGATACGGTTTTACTGGCCTACCAGGTATTTGTCGCGCGCTCCTTTTGCGGCTATTGTCTGCTGATATTCGGATTGGTGCTTGTGCTGAACCTCCTTTATGGTAAACGGCAAACGATCATCGGTGCAGCTGTATTGGGCGTAACGTTTTTTTCTTTTTCCATCTTAACGTTTTTACCGGCCGGGATCTACTCACAAGCAGAACCGTTAAAATCGGCCGCTTACGGTTTAAAGTCCTGTTCGGCACCGACCAAAGAGATCTACCTGGTGTTTTCGTCGAACTGCCCTTATTGTGAAAATGTGCTTAAAGCGCTGAGTACCTGCAATAGCTGCGATCTGTATTTGAATCCAATCGATGCCATCGGATCTTTGGATAAATTCCCGGCGGACATGGCTATCGATCTAAATCCCAACTTTTCACCCGAAATCAATCGCCTTGCAATTGGTGTCCTGGGAATAGATACCGTACCGGTGCTGATCGTTAAAAGCCCGGAAGGCTATCGGTTAATCAAGGGTGAAAAGAAAATTGTGAATTACATCCAACATGCCTGTTTCACGGAAGCGGATGTCATGTACTATGACCCATCATCCCAATCTACAAGCGGCGGCGATGGAATGACGTTTTTAAGTGACGAGGACGGGGAATGTTCCGTGGCTATCGATTGTGACCCCAAGTGAGTCATCCTACCCTATAAATATACATCGGTGTTTTTTCTGAGCGGGCCTGGCGGTTGGCTAACCTTTCAGGCGATTGTCGTAAAAATCCCAGTTTGATGTAAAGCGATTGCAGGCGCGGGTTTTTCGTTAGGGAGATGATCTTGCGATATCCCCGTCGGCGCGCTTCCTGGATAAATGACTTGACGGTAAAAATGCCGACCCGTTGGCCTCGAAAGCGGGTCGATATGGCCAGGGCCCCCAGTTCGGCAGTTTGGGTATCGATCTGTATCAATTCGACGCAGCCAACGGCTATCCCATCTATTTGAGTCATATAAAAATTGTCACGGTGAGCGTTGATATACATCTCGTCACGCGGTTTGAGGTAGCCATCGGTTTTATAAAGCTTCAGAATAGCAGCCACCAACTGTCCGTCTTCGTCTCTCAGAATTGGCAGAAAGGATTCCTGGAAGTTGTTGGCAATCAGGGTGCCGGTGCCCTCAACCGTGAAAAGTTCGTGTTTTATCGTATGTTTCCGCACCGGTAGTATATGAACGCGGTCGAGATGCCCTGCATCAATTCGCTTACAGATCTTTTCCATCGTCGATTTAAAACTGGCATTGGCGATCAGGTCGCCATAGCTGTACCATGAATCACGAACATGACCGGTATCCAGGACATTGATACGGCGTCCTTTGGGATCGGTGAGGTATTTGCGTTCCAGAAAGATCAGCTTGTATCCCGGGTCCCGGCTGAGGACTTCAGTATAGAAATCTGTGTCGGAAGGTACACGGACGATGCGGGTTTCAATCAGACGATCAGACAGCGTTTGAAAATGCTTTTGGTTGGCAAACCGATTGGCCATGTTGTGGAAGAGGGTGGTAACGATACCCTGGCGGTTCAAAAATTTGATGTCGTTGACAATGACATCAAAATGATCGCGCAAAATTCCTTCCCGACAAGCAATATTAACTTGCCGGCCGGCCAGAATGCGGGTGTATTCATCGATATAAAGTCTCGGCATAGACGGAAGGCTTTCTTTTTTCAGGTCATGCCCATCTGCATAATGGGATGTTTAAAATAACCGTTTTTTACCATCTCCTCTATACAGATAGCCCTGCTGGCCTCAAATTCAGGCCGATCTCAAATTCAGATCGGTCTCAAATTCAGGGCTTCAGCGTAGCGCGTTATGGCGTAGCGCAACGCTTCCCGGTCGGCGGCAGGTGCATGGCGCCCATCCGTTTCCGCTTCATATTGGTACGACAGGATATGCAGTTTGCGGCTTTTACGATCGGCCTTAAGATCAACCCGTGCCACGAGTTTGTCCCCGGCCAGTACCGGGAGGCAGTAGTACCCGTAAACCCGTTTAGGGGCCGGCTTGAAAATTTCCAATACCTGATTGAAGCCAAACAGCAGCTTGACCCGTTTACGGTCCCAAAGTAGCGGGTCGAAAGGCGACAATAAAACGCCTCGGTCTTTCGACGGGCGTACCCGTTTGAGGCGATCTGCCAACGCTAGGTCCTGTAAGCGTACCCACCCCGGAATGCGCCGGTTGTCATCACATACCAGGGTACATGAAACGATCATGCCTTTATCCTTCAGTCGGGTTAGAGCCGCGCGAACATCATCCCGGGCATTACGTAGGCGCCAGGTCTGTGAAAGGGTGCCGTTTGTTGCCCATCCGTGGCCATCAAACGCTTTTAACAGCAACTGCTCCAAGGCCTTTTCCTTGGCAAGGTCCTGGCAGCGCCACTTTTCCGGTATTACACGTTCGGTAAGGTCGTACACCCGCTGAAAATTTCGTCTTTCGCGAATTGCAAGGATCCCGGCCGACCAGAGGGCCGTGGCGACCCGCTTGGCAATTTTAAGGTCCCACCACCCCCGGCTTCCCCGGCCTTCCATCTCCAGGGAGCGTAATGGGCCTTCCGCTTGAATGCGGCGGGTCAGATTATCGGCGATACGGGGGTGCTGTCCGATAAGATCGCCCCACCAGGGATGATGTTGATACGCTTTGCGACGGAAGGCAAACACAGGGTAAAGATCAATGGGGATCCAGCAGGCCTCGTGGCCCCAGTATTCAAACAGGGGTTCTCCTGGTTGGAGTAACATTTCCGCCAATGCCGGGTCAAAACCGTCTAAGCGGGAGAGCAAGACAATAGTATGGCTGCGGGCACCGGCCACGGCTACTGTGTCGAGCTGCAGATACCCAAAGCGCCCAATCACCTGGTGCGCTGCCCGACGTGCTCTCCGGGTTTGTCCAGTGGCCCGTCGCGGTATTTGGGTCCACTCGGGTTTTAGCAAACAGGCCCGGGCCAGCGCCAGCCGCCGGCATTGTATCAGATCGATGGTTTCCATAAATCGGTTATCGTCGCGATCCAATTGTCTCGTAAACAAAAAGGGGGAGGCCGATGGTCATCAATAATCATAAGTAACGATATCACAGCCCTGTAGGATACGGAATACATTGCCCGTTATTTTCCACGGACTTATGGGGTGGCGATAAAAATCACATTTCTTGACAACCAATTTCAGCGCACTTAGACTTAAATGACTGACAATTAGGGGTATTATTAATGCCAAAGGCCCACACGAAGACGGACCTCATTCTTGCCGGTGATGTCGGCGGCACCAAGGTGAATTTGGGTGTTTTTAGGCAGGGTAAAACCAAACCGGTCGCGGTCTTCCCGCCTGAGACCTATTCCAGCCGGTCTGCGCCGGACCTGGAGACCCACATCGAAAAATTTTTGGATCGACACAATGTCGCTCCTTTAATAAAATCGGCCGGGATCGGTCTGGCCGGTCCTGTTGTTAAGGGCCGCGCCAGGACGACAAACCTGCCATGGGCTGTTTCGATCAACAATCTTAAAAAAAGATTCGGATGGTCAAAGGTTATGCTTTTAAATGATCTGGTGGCCACAGCCCTGGCTATCCCTGTTTTACGGTCTACTGCTTTTTTACCTTTGAATCGGGCCAAGGCAGATCGAAAGGGGCATATGGCCATCGTTGCGCCGGGAACAGGATTGGGTAAGGCGCTGGTGGCTGTTGAAGGCAAACAAGTCGTTCCGGTGGCATCGGAAGGGGGCCATTCCGGTTTTGCCCCCGCCAACAAGGACCAGATGCGTTTGTGGCAGTATTTGCATCACCGTTTTGGCCGGGTAAGTCAGGAACGGGTTTTGAGCGGTACCGGCTTATTGAACATCTACCTTTGGCTACGCGATAAAGAGGCCATGCGACCGGCACCGGCGGTTGAAAAGGCCCTTGCCAAAGACGAGAAAAGCGCGGCTCCGATTATTACCGATAGAGCATTGTCGCAAAAAGAACCCATCTGCCGCCATGCAATGAGGACATTTGTGGACATATTTGGTGCGATCGTCGGCGATTGGGCGCTATCCACGATGGCACGGGGCGGCATCTATTTAGGCGGCGGGATCCCACCTAAAATCCTTCCGGCAATCCGTACCGGCGATTTTATGACTGCATTTCAAAACAAGGGCCGTTTTACCGAGATGGTAGCTACTATTCCGGTAAAGGTCATTTTAAACGACCAGGCCGCTTTACTCGGTGCGGCTCGAAGTGTGCTGATACCATAGGTTGGTTGACACGCCTCTTCGATCCGAAAAAAATTCTATCCGACTGACAAACCGTAATAACCACTGAATTTTGAATCGAGAACATGGATAACATCTCCCGACATCCCGAACGCCGGCGCCTCCACGAAGATGCACAGCGGATAAAAAACTGGAAGCGTTGGGGGCCCTATCTCTCTGAACGACAATGGGGAACGGTCCGTGAAGATTACTCGGGTGACGGTAATCCGTGGGCGTACTTTCCCCACGACCAAGCACGTAGCCGGGCCTACCGCTGGGGAGAAGATGGGCTTTTGGGTATTTGTGACCGACAGGCGCGCCTTTGTTTTGCCCTGGCATTGTGGAACGAACAAGATCCCATCCTGAAAGAGCGTTTGTTCGGATTAACCGGGCCTGAAGGCAACCATGGTGAAGATGTTAAGGAGTATTACTTCTACCAGGCGGCTACGCCCACATTTTCTTTTGGGCGGGGGCTTTACAAATACCCCCAATTGGCGTTTCCATATGGGCAACTACTAAAGAAAAACAGGCAGCTTGGCCTCAAACAGGTAGAATATGAATTAATGGACACCGGTATTTTCGATAGCAGTCGCTATTTCGATGTTTCGGTGACCTATGCCAAAGCCTCTCCCAACGACATCCTGATTCGTCTCATTGTAAAAAACCGTGGTCCGGAAGGGGCACGCCTTCACCTGTTGCCGACGCTTTGGTTCCGGAATACCTGGGCCTGGGGGCGAGACGAAATGACCAATTGGCCACGCCCCTTGTTAAAGTCGATTGCGAAGGACCGGGTAGTAGCCCGGCATCCTCAGCTGGGTCAGTTTTATCTGGCCGTCGCTCCGAATGCCGAAGGTCAACTGCCGGATATGCTTTTTACTGAAAATGAAACCAACACCCGACGGTTGTTTAAAACCCCCAATGTTTATCCCTATGTTAAAGATGCATTTCACGAGCGGGTGATTCACAACAAGATCGATGCGGTGAATCCCGAAAAGCAGGGGACCAAAATGGCAGTATGGTATCCCTTGGATGTGCCATCCGGCCAAAGCCGCCAGATAGACCTCAGGCTCTTTTCCGAAGACGAAACGCCGGCGGCGTTATTCGGAAAGCCATTTGAAGATATGTTTATCAAACGGCAAAAAGAAGCGGATGCGTTTTACAACGCGTTCATGCCGCCTTCGGCGGATGATGAGAGCCATAGAATTATTTGCCAAGGATACTCCGGACTGGTATGGAGTAAGCAGTTCTATCATTATGTGGTGCGTGATTGGTTAGAAGGCGACCCATCGCAACCTGCCCCACCGATAAATCGAAAAGACATTCGTAACACCGAATGGCGCCATCTTTATAATCGGGATGTTATCTCCATGCCCGACAAGTGGGAATATCCATGGTATGCCGCGTGGGACTTGGCTTTTCATATGATCCCATTTGCTGCCCTGGACCCGGATTTCGCTAAAGACCAGCTTATTTTGTTGTTGCGTGAGTGGTATATGCATCCCAATGGTCAGATGCCGGCTTACGAGTTTGCCTTTTCAGATGTCAACCCACCGGTGCACGCCTGGGCCGCCTGGCGCGTCTATAAACTGACCGGGCCCAAAGGGGATAGGGACCGTCGGTTTCTGGCACGGGTGTTCCACAAACTACTGCTTAACTTTACCTGGTGGGTCAACCGAAAAGACCACCATGGGTATAATGTGTTTTCGGGCGGATTTTTAGGATTGGACAACATCGGAGTCTTCGACCGATCAAAACCACTGCCTATCGACGGCCACCTGGAACAGGCGGACGGCACCGCCTGGATGGCTTTTTATTGTGCCACCATGTTGTCCATGGCCTTAGAGTTAGCCGCCTACGATTCGGCTTATGAAGATACCGCCTCCAAATTTTTCGAGCACTTTATTGCCATCAATGATGCTATCCATACCATCGGCGGCGACGGGCTTTGGGATGATACCGACGGTTTTTACTACGACCACCTGCATTTGGATGATCAGTTGATTCCGCTAAAGGTTCGCTCGGTGGTGGGCCTGTTGCCCCTGATAGCGGTGGAAGTCATCCCCGAGGCGGTCATTGCGGAGCTTCCCGGCTTTCAAAAACGCATGAACTGGTTTTTAGAGTACCGCCAGGATTTAAAGCAGTTTTCCGCCTGTATGGTGGCTCAAGAACGAAGTCTCGGGCATCGACATCGTCTATTGGCCATCCCTTCGGCCGAACGTCTGCGGCGCATCCTCGCTTATCTTTTAGATGAAAACGAGTTTTTATCTCCCTACGGTATTCGCTCCCTGTCCAAAGTTCATGCAAAACAACCGTACATTTTTCATGCCCAGGGGCAGCCATATGAGGTTCGTTATGCACCGGGGGAGTCCTGTACAGGCGATTTCGGAGGCAACTCCAATTGGCGTGGGCCCATATGGTTTCCAATAAACTATTTAATCATCGAGGCTCTGGAGCGTTACCATCATTTTTATGGTGATCGTTTTAAGGTAGAATACCCTACCGGATCCGGACGCCACCTGAATCTCAAGCAGGTGGCCCAGCGTATAAGCCGGCGTCTTATCCGCCTGTTTCTGCCGGACAAAAACGGTCGGCGCCCCCTTAACGGAGACTCAAGGCTCTTTGCCACCGATCCAAACTGGCGTGATCAGGTATTGTTTTACGAATATTTTCATGGCGAAACAGGTCGGGGGTTGGGTGCCAGCCATCAAACCGGCTGGACTGCGCTAATTGTGAAGTTAATGGGCAAAGTGCTCGAAAGTGAATCCGATACGAATAGCGCATAGGGCTGAGCTTATAGGCGGCTGGCTGACGCTGGGTGATAAAGTTTTCTAAGATTTTTTTATCGGTAGATAGACCTGAACCCCGGATGGAAACTTTTTAAAGCTTTTTATAATATTACCGGTGACAAGAGATGCATCGGGGAAATAGTAAACAGTGTTGTGGTCTTTGTAGCGTGAGCCGGCGATTTTTGAGGGTGGTTTGGCCTGGGATATGTGACCGTTGTTTCGATATCCGATGATCATTTTTGTTCGCGGCGGGAGTTCATCCCAATCCGATATTTGGCTTCCGTTCCTGACATTGCCATTTGGAAAAAAATAAAACGTGGTGGATCGGTTATAGGCGCTTCCAGCAAGGTTCCAGGCTGTCAGACCATTGGAAATAATCTTGATTGGACCGGTTTTCCGTGGGGCTTCGGCCTGATTAAGCATCACCACGGTCTTTTTGGGGATATGTTTCCATCCGATTCGTTTTTCAATTTTGTCACCGGGTATAATTTTACCGTTGGGCAGTTTGTATAAAGTGTTGGGGGAGTCATAGTCTTCACCGGCAATCGTCCAGGCAACATTGGCGCCGGTAATCACATTGGTCCCGACCCGCTCTTTGCTGGCCACTCGTTTGGCATACAAAATGGCAGCGAGCTTGGGATCCGGGCTGAGTCGGCCCGCCCGGACATCTGGATCGAACGAGGGGCCAGGACCTATATTAGCTCTGTGGCGAATAAAATTTTTGGCGCAGCGCTTTCTTCCCCGATGCGATTTCTTGAACCAGCGGTTGGGCCGGCCGTAAGCCACCTGGCTATGGGTAAGTATTGCGTGATCATCCAATTGATACACGCGCTTAAGAATGGCGAGCAATAACCCCACCGCCTTATATTGTTGATCGGTAATTTCCGTATAATGATACCCCACCAGTTCGATCCCGATGGAAACATCACTGATATCGGTTTCTCCTTTCCACATGCTTCGACCGGCATGGTCTGCGCGGTAGCGTTTGTCGAGGGTGCGGTAAGTACGCCCGTTACGGGCGATCACGTAGTGGCTGTGACCACCGTAGCTGATCCGCTTGCGGCGAACGAGTTTCCCCTTCGACACCACATTAAGCGTACTTTTTAATCCGGCTTCAGCGGTGTGGATAACGACGTATTTTGTTTTTTTGCGGGTGATCTTTTTAAATTGAGGATGAATTCGATTCCGATAATCGATAATCGAGCGTTGAAACTGAGATCGTTGGGTTCTTGTGGCGGCAGGGATTGTGTCAACCCAGGTCAATATGAGTAAAAAAAAGAAAATAAAGGCGATGGGTCTTCGAAGGGTAATGGTCAACACACCCATTGATTGCGCCTTAATGGATTTGACCCCTTTAGAAATGAGGCGTTTGTATCTTGGGTGGATGATGATGAAAGTCGCTTTCCGGGAGCCAAAATTTATACAAGCCTGATCGAGCCGGATTGATCATCAATGATTGAAAAGCCGACGAGGAAGTGGTTCTTGTATTTTCCTTTTATATCCGGCGTAATATGAGCGATTTTGGCTTTGAAACAGGTTGTGTCCTTGGGTGCATCAGCGGCACAAAAAGTCATATCGAGAATGTCATTTGTTTTTATTTTATTAAGTAATTTCGACTTCTCTTTGACGATAAAACATAAGCCGTCGGGAGAGATGTCCTTGAGTTTGAACTGGTAAATGGGGACTTTCTGCTTCAGAGAAAATTGAACGCTGTAGTATTTATCAATCAATTTTCTTTTTTCAATTCGGTGCTCGGCAAACTTTTTTAATTTAATGACTTCATTGTTCATTGGACCCCCTTTCGGGTAACAGGCTCTTCAATCCTCTTAAATCCTTTGATTTACAATGTTTTCGGAGATGTCCATATCAATAGTTTGCCCTTTCGTCAAGTGCCATTTGGCATAAACTGATTCGGCAGGCCATTTTATTGGGTTGCTAACCGGAAATTCAAGAGGTGTTTTTGTATATCCTTTGAATTCAAGGCCTTTGCAAGTTGCCAATCCGATGGCAGCAATTTTCGATAAAGGGCGGTATTGAAGCGATCATCAATCAATAAAATGACCCCCACATCCTTCTCGGAGCGGATGACGCGCCCGGCGGCCTGAAGCACACGGTTGATCCCCGGGTAGACGTAAGCATATTCGTAACCTTCCCCGGTCTTTTGTTGGAAATAGTCTCGAATCAGTTCATTTTGCCATGAAATGGCCGGGAGACCGACGCCGATAATGGCCACACCATTTAATCGGTCACCCGTAAGGTCAATGCCTTCGCCGAAAATACCACCCATGACGGCGAAGGCGATTCTTGACCTTGTGTTTTCTTCAGTGAAATGGGCAATAAAGCGTTCCCGCTCGTGTTCTGCCATGTGGGAGGTCTGCATTTTTACGTCGGCATCGAACCCGGTTTCTTCAAAATCGGTATGGACAGCTTGTAAGTACTGGTGAGAGGGAAAGAAGAAGAGATAGTTACCCGGTCGGGTTTCAAGGGTCGTTTGAATGGCGGACAGTACAGCGGGTCGCGTTTTTTCCCGTAATCGGTAACGCGTCGAAATATGGGGGCAGACAATGACACATCTGTTTTGCGGCGGAAACGGAGAGGGAATGATTAACCGCTGGGTCTTCGCCCCGCTACCCAAAATATCGATAAAAAAATTCATGGGTGTCAGCGTGGCTGAAAAAAAGATTGTCGCCCGGGATTTTTTTAATCGTTCCGCCACCTGGGGTGACGGGTCGACGCAAAAAAGTGTCACCCTAAAATCATTGTCTTCGGGTTCATAACAGGTCACATAGCGGTCATCATAGGCTTCGCATACGCGCAGGAAATTGGTCGTGCTAAAGTAAAGTTCCAGCAGGGCGTCGCTGTAAGCGGCCTTTTTATTTTTTGCAAGCCATTGGTCGGCCCTGTGAATGAAGCGCCAGAGAAGGGGCATGAGGCCGTCCGGTGCACAGCGGTCGGTTCGGGGGGTTGCGTCCGGATTGCCTGCTTTGCGGATGTTTAAAAACCAACGGTTAATACGACCCATCAATCGATGAAGTTCGGGTAAATCGTTTTTAAGCATTCGGCGGACGGTTAAAAAAGGTTGCTTCGTCAACGAGGCCGAAAACATTTCCCTGGAACGGTCAACAAGATTGTGGGCCTCATCCACTAGAAACGTGTGGCGGCTTTTGCGTTCATCCAGCAATGTTTTTAACGAAACCCGGGGATCAAATACATAATTGTAGTCACAAATCACCACATCTACAAATCCGGCCAGCATCAACGAGAGCGCAAATGGACAGATCATATGACGCCGGGCAATGTCCTCAAGGCGCTCACGCGTGAGTGCATCCCGCTCAAAGGCCTCTTCAATGCCTGACCGGCAACGGTCGTAGAAGCCTTTGGCAAAGGAACATGCTTCAGGGTTGCAAGCGGCGTCAGGTTCAAAGCATATTTTTTCTTTGGCGGTGATAACCAGGGATTTTATCACCAGCCCTTTTCCCCGACATTGATTCAACGTTTGTTCAGCGGCCATTCGGCCCGTTGTGCGTGCCGTCAAATAGAAGATGGTATCCGTCAGATCCTCGCGCAAGGCTTTGATGGCTGGAAATAATACCGCCATGGTCTTTCCAATACCGGTAGCGGCTTGAGCCATCAAACGACCTTTGTCTCGAATAGTCCGAAAGGCGGTGATCGCCATTTGACGCTGGCCCGGCCGATATTGGGGAAAGGGAAACGCGGTTTGCAGGATCGAGGTATTGCGATGACGTTGCCATTCGGTTACGGTTTTAACCCAGCCTAAGTAGCTTGAAACCAGATCGTCAAAAAAGACAGTGAGAGCCTCTAAATCAAAGATTTTAAGGGTTTCAACCGTTCGGCCCGTCTCCAGGTGGTAATAGGTCAGTTGACCCTCAATGGTTGACAGGTTGTTGTCGTGGGCGATCATATAAGCATAGCATTTCAGTTGGCCCCAGTGGAGTGGATTTTCCATGCTTGAAACAGTTGATATTGATCGGGAGGTGGTTTTGATTTCTTCAACCCGAATACGGCCATCATCCAGTGGCCAGAGGCCGTCAATGCGCCCTCCGACGATCAGTTTAATATCCGACGAATCGATTGTATGTGAGACGCTCACTTCGGGCTGATAGAGAGTCGGACGCTGCTGCTGGATTTTTTGGTGAGCGCGAAGGGCCCTGAGCAACCGACCAGATCCGGTGAATCCGTACTCCAGGTCACCGGTGGCAAGGACGTGGGAAACCAGATCCCGCACGCTGATGCGGTGTTCAGCCGTCATACGTCACTATTTGTCGCGGGATGTCTTATTGTAGATCGGGCAGCGATGCAAACCCAGTCATCCTGCAACGCTTTCTCAATCACCTGAAACCCGTTGGATCCGAGGTGTTCGATCACCTGATCGGCTTTGGGTTCAATGATGCCCGAGCAAATAAACAGTCCTTCAGGTTTGAGGACGTGGCTTATGTTGGCGATCAATTCAAGAATGACCTCGGCTAGAATATTCGCAGTTATCAAATCAAAACAAGTTGTTACGGATTCGACAAGGTTCCCCTTTATTACGGAAAACTGTTTGGGGTCGATGTGGTTTAAAGCCAAATTGGCGGATGCGGCAACCGTGGCGACTGTGTCATTGTCGATACCGATACCGCAACAGGCGCCCAGTTTGGCCGCGGAGATGAGAAGAATTCCCGATCCGGTCCCGATATCTAAAATACGCTGGCCTGGTTGTAACTTCGTTTCCAGCATTCGGATCGACATGGCTGTGGTCGGATGGGTTCCCGTACCAAAGGCCATGCCTGGATCGAGTTCGACGATAATTTCTTCCGGTTTGGCGTCGTAATCGTACCAGGTAGGCTTTACGACCACGTGATCGCCGATTTTTTCCGGTCGAAAAAATACCTTCCACGATTCCGCCCAGTCCTCTTCGTCGATTTCTCGATAAGTAACCGTCGTTGTAATATTCTGGGACCTTTTTAATTGAACCAATGCGGATTCGAGGGCGCGGCATTTTTTAATTTCGGTTGAATCCAACGGGAAATACCCGATAACGGCATGCGGCCTCGGTTTCAAATCCATATGCGGCAGCATATCCGGATCTACGATAACATCAGGCGGTAATGCTTCGTATACAGTGTATGGGTCTTCGACGACGACCCCGCTTAATCCGAGGTCGTCGAAGATGGAAACGACCAACTCCTCGGCAAGATCCCTATTTTGGGCGTTGATCAATACGCTTGCTTCAACATATTTCATGGCGGCTACATTGAGTATTGAAAGAAAAGGTTAACAGGGTGTCTTACTATTGTTATTATTGATATTTGTTATCTGTTAATAAACGAACCTTGTTTAAAAGCCTTTACTTAATAACCCTTGCTGGACGTCTATAATATGGCGGATTCGAAAATACGATTAGCGCAGATGGTCTCAAAACTGCGTGAGAAAAGCTATCGAATCACACCCCAGCGGCTGGCTGTTTTGAAAATCCTGGCAGGCAGCGAGGGACATCCCAGTGTGGAAAAAATTTATGGGAAAGTAAAGAGAGATTTTTCAACCACTAGCCTGGCAACCGTTTATAAAACGCTCATCGATGTAGGAGTACTCGAACTAAACCGGAATTCCGAAAACTATTTCGCCGAAGTTGAACAAGCGGCGTTCAATCCGGCCAATATTGTTCCAGGGATCGGTTTTTCTCCCGACAAAATGCTACAGGGCCGGCTATTTTCTTATGGGGATGCCCAACGGTACCGCCTGGGAGTGAACCATCACCTGATACCGGTCAACAGCATGTCCTTTTATAATTTAACCGTTTAAGATAACTTGAACGAATACCATCAAATTTGACCAAACCATATATTTGTAATATTCTGTCCTCACGCGTTGTGCACGAAAAACGATTAAGTTTTTCTCCTGATTACCGATATTTATAATAATCGTTTATCCAAACGGGATAATTGAGGCCCTATGATTATTTAATAAACGGCGGCGTGGTATCTTTGATTTGCACCGGATTGCTGATTTTTCTGGTTCAACATCTGCAGAATTTTGAATTGTTTTGAAACGATAATATTTGATTATGAGATTCAGCCTACTGTCCATCTGTCTCGGAATTTTGCTCTTGTTTACAAGCGCTTGCGAAAAATCAACCGAATCGGCTGTTGCCCCGACGGCTGTAAAGGGCGTACTGGATCTTAACCAATGGGATTTTAAGCGGGATGGTCCTTTAAAACTATCCGGTGAATATGAGTTTTACTGGAAACAGCTCCTAAGCCCCCGGGATCTCAGTTTAAACGCCTCTTCCATGCAAGCCGATTACATTGCCATACCTAATCCTTGGAACGGTTTTGTACATCAGGGGCAAGCCCTTGGGGGAGCAGGGTGCGCCACCTATCGTCTTACCGTTCATATAAATAAGGCAAACAGTACCGAACTGGCTGTAAAAGCATTGGAAATGAGCACGTCGTATAGCCTGTTCATCAATGGCCTTAAAGTATCTTCCGCCGGTATCGTCGGTCAAACGGCGGATTCAGCCAAGCCTGGGTATCAACCCGAAATAGTCGATTTTACGACCGATGATGATAAATTGGATATTATCATTCAGGTTTCTAACTTTTCCCATAAAGTGGGGGGTGCCTGGGAAACAATTACCCTGGGGACAAGGGATCAGTTACAAAAACGTCGTGAAATTAATATTGCGTTTAATCTTTTTCTTTTTGGTAGTATTTTCATTATCGGATTGTATCATTTAGGGATTTATTCCCTGCGGAGAAATGAGCGGTCGGCCCTTTTTTTCGGACTCTTTTGCCTGATTATCGCACTGAGAATAGTGGTGACCGGCGAAAGATATATCCTTCTGCTTTTTCCTGGGATCAACTATGAGATGATCATCAAGATCGAATATTTGACCTTTTATTTCGCTGTACCTACCTTTATCCACTATTTTTATTCTCTTTTTTCCGACAGGTTTTCAAAAAACATCTACATCGCAGCTACGGGAATCGCGCTCCTGTTTGTGGCGGTGGTTGTCCTGTTTCCGGTAAAGGTTTTTTCCCATACGCTGGTTTTTTACCAGATGTTCACCCTTGCCATGTTTGTATACGCGACGGCCATTCTGGTGATCGCCTCGCTCAATAAAGAAATTAAGGCGATTATTTTTCTGGCCGGTTTTAGCATTCTCTTCATATTGTCCGTCAACGACATGCTCTATGCTCAGAATATTATTCAGGCCGAATATATGGTTCAGTTTGGTCTTTTTATTTTTATTTTTTCCCAGGCATATTTACTATCCCGATATTTTTCAGATGCATTTGAGATTATCGAAACCCAACGCAAAAAACTATTGGAAACAAAAAGTGTTCTGAAAAAAAGCAATATTGAGCTAGAAAAGAGAGTCCTGGAACGGACCGCGGAAATACTCAAAACCAATAAATCAATGCAGCGAGAAATCGAAGAGCGTAAACAGGCACAACAGACAATGTGGGAGGCCAAAAGAACAGCCGAAATCGCCAGCCGCTCAAAAAGTGAATTTTTGGCCAACATGAGCCACGAATTGCGAACGCCAATGAATCATATCATCGGCTTCACCGAGTTAATTCTGGACAAGCATTTCGGAAAATTAAACGATATCCAAGAGGAATACTTAGCTGATGTTCACGGTAGTGCCGAACATCTTCTTTCATTGATTAATGACATCTTGGATCTTTCCAAAGTTGAGGCTGGAAAATTCGATTATAAGCCGACAAAGGTGAATATTGGCGAAATATTATCCAACAGCCTCGTGATGATAAAAGAAAAAGCAATGAAAGGAGGCATCCAAACCTCCTGTAAATTAGACAACATTCCAGAGTCCGTGACTGTGGATGAACGCATGCTAAAGCAAATTCTTTACAACTTATTGTCCAATGCCGTCAAATTTACGCCGAATGGGGGTCGCATTGATCTGGATGCCAAGTGCATTTCAGATGGCGACATGCCGGCTCGAAACAAGACGGCGCTTCCAAAGGCGTTTATTCAAATTTCTATTATCGACAGTGGCATCGGTTTGAAAAAAGAAAATTTAGAGATGATTTTCCAGCCCTTTGAACAGGTGGAGAACTCCGCGAGTCGTCGCTACCAGGGTACCGGTCTTGGGTTATCGTTATCTAAACGTTTTGTCGAACTCCATGGCGGAAAGATTTGGGTTGAAAGTGAGGGTGAAGGCTTTGGCACGCGCTTTTGTTTCACTTTACCTGTCTAGATTATATTGGGCGCCACCCCAGCGTATATCTCAACCCTCTTACTTCTTTCGCTTTTTTTTGGCAAATTTTGCAGCAGATAACCCGGCCACACAGCCTTCTCCCACGGCCTTGGCTATTTGCCAGGGCGGTCCGCAGATATCACCCGCGGCATAGATACCGGGAACATTTGTCTGCTGTTGCTTATCCACCATGATGTAACGAAATTTTTCGTCATCCAGCGCGACACCCAAAAAGGAGGCCAGTTCAACGGCGCCTTTGGCGCCGGTTTCAATGAACAGGCCGCTAACGTTCAGGCGTTCATCGTTATCTAGGATAACGCCCTCGAGTTTTTCCGTACCGATAGTCTTAACGACCTTTTTTCCCAAATGAAGGTGCACGTCCGACGCCTTTATCTGATTGGCAAGGCCGTCGGCCACTTCGAGTTTTTCTGAAATCAAGTGCACTTCGCTGGCATAAAAAAGCAGCGTCATTGCCCCTGATACCGCAGCAGATTCATTCCCAACGACCGCTACCGGGCTGCCCTTGTAAAAATTAGCATCGCAATCGACACAATAACTAACGCCTTTTCCGAGAAGCTCTTTTTCACCCGGAATGCCCAACTTGTTACGCGTGATGCCCATGGCCAGGATCAAGGTTCGCGTATTAATGGTTTGGTCGCTCTCTGTCGTAATAACGAAACCACCTTCTCCGGGGTCGACCTTAACCACGTCTTCATGAAGAAAATGGGCCCCGGCGTTGGCGGCCTGTTCGGCGCCTTGAGCGAGCAGATCATTTCCTGAAATACTACTGAGGCAGCAATAATTTTCTACATGGGCGTTGTGGATGCTCGATTTATGTTTGCGTCCCATAACTAAAACCGAGGCTTTAGCCCGTGCAGCATGAATCGCCGCCTGCAGGCCCGCCGGTCCGGTTCCAAGAATGAGGACATCGATATCTTTAACCATGAAATGACTCCTTTGAAGCGTATGTTTGGGCATTTGTGGACACGGATGTTATTCGATTGACTGGAATTCGCGCATAAATTTGCGATCAATGTAATCCTTGACGATAAACGCCGGACGGCCCCCGAACTGAAGCCAATTTTTTCGTAAAATCCCTGTGCCGCCACCCAGATTGAAAATCAGGAGGTAGGCCCCACCGGGATCAAAGGGTTGCAGGTCCGTACCTTCCAGGGCCGCCAATAGATTATTTAACAGAACCGGGTTTTGCCGGACGGCATAGACGCCGACTTTATCCAGGGGCTGCGGTTTAAAGTGGACACAGTCACCCCCTCCGAAAATATCCGGATATTTGTCGCTTTGCAGGAATTGATTGACCAGTAAGCCGCCGTCCGGTCCTACGGCGAGACCCGAGTCGGCAAAGATGGGCGATGGCCTCACACCTAAGGCCAGAAAAATTAAATCGGCTTTGTGGTCCTCTCCAGAAGCCAACGTAATCCGGTTGTCTTCAATCGTAGAGACCGGGCTTTTTTCGTGAATGGCGACTCCCCGACGGGAAAGGGATTGAAACACTTTTTTGCCGATGGCGTCGGGAAAACGGTCCATTAATTTTCCGCGGGTAAAGAGGTTAATGGCCGGCACTTCCATATGCTTTTTTACGGCCAGCCCCCAGATGTTTCCCGCGATTTCTATGGCCGATGGTCCACCACCGATAATGCCGATTGCAGTCTTCCCTTCCGCAGCTAAAGAGAGGATTCGTTGTTGCGCCTCCAATAATTTCTCAATGGGTTTAACGGTAAATATATCGGTGTTTTGGCCCACAATATCGGGTCTAGGAACGTAGCTGCCGCAATTAAATGAAACCACATCGTAAGAAATCTCTTTACCGGATTGGAGTTTCACACGTTTGCCATCGGGGTCCACGCCAGTTGCCTTGTCCAACACAAAAACGCCGCCTTGTTTTTCAACCACATGTCGGGTGGCAAAGCGAATATCATCCGGAGAATAGGTGCCTCCCAACATTCCCGGCCCCATACCGGAGTAGTAGTGGTTCTCTGAAGGACCGATCACGGTAACCTGGTGCCCCTTTTCGACAAACTGGTGCAGATTGGCCATAGTTACCATATGGGCGTGGCCGCCGCCGACTAAAACGAGTTGTTTTCCCATGAATAACTCCCTTTGCCTATTGTGCCGGAGAAGTATGGTGGTAGAATCAAAGGTTCTCCATTAACTTTCCGAGTTGATTTAAATGGGACCGTTCTTCATCGGCAATTTGGATTAGAAAGGATTTGCTTTCCAAGTCCTTATTTTTATCCGCGGCGCGTTGATAAAGGTCCATGGCCTGGGCCTCAATAGACATCGCCAGGCCGATAATATCTTCCACCGACTCCCAGTCGATATTGAAGGTGGCGGCATACTCTTCGGTGGTCAGACCGCCCTCCATTGCCTTGGTCGTCAGGGACTTATGAAAGGCGTCCCGAGTCAGTGGTTCATGCTCAATTTTTGTATACTCTTTATATATTCTGTTCTGATGCTTGATTTCAATGGCCGAAAGCTTTTCGAAAAGATTTTGGGCTTTTTGGTTATTCACCTGGCCGGCCATGGTTAGATAAAAATCGCGCAGCCCTTCCTCCAAAGAATACGCCACCATCAAGGTCTTTTCCGGCGTTTCATTGCCGGTAAAGAGTTCAAGCCCTTTTTCCTCGGAATAAAAGGCCACTTCGGAGTGCCACGCTTTGATACCCCCAGAGACGTTGTAGATCCGATTAAAACCTTTTCCCGCCAGCATTTGGGCAGCGACCCGGCTGCGTCCGCCGACCGCTCAGTAGATCAGGGTATCTTTATTTGGGTCGATTTCATCCAACCGGTCCGAAAGTTCCGGAAGGGGGATCAATTTGGCGCCGGGTATATGCCCTTTTTCATACTCGTTGGGCTGACGTACGTCCAGAATCGTCATATCCTGCATGGATTTTTCGTCCATGAATTCCTTGGCCTGATCGGTACTCATGGATTTAACCGGGGTTAAGAATTGTTTCCAGCGCATGGGATCCTCCTTTTGTCACTGAGCGTAAATGCGATTTTATTTCATTCAATGAGCGTCCATCTAAAACTGGTGGAATTTGAATCAAAGTAAGGTCTTCACATTTTTTTAAAACCGTCTGAATTGAGATATAAAAAAGGGGCAAAGTGTTGTCAACGGTCAATAATCCATTGAGATTTTTTCGATTTTTCTCTAAACCATATCATTGCCAAACAGGTGTTTACAATCAATGAGCATTCTCTCCACAATCATTCCCATATTTACCGTCATCATTCTCGGCTGGCTGGCCCGGAAAAAAGGGTTTCTGCCGCCTGAGTTTTTGGGCCCGGCCAATCGTCTCGTGTACCATATTGCCATTCCCGCCATGATCTTCAACGCGATTTCTCAGGCCTCTTTGAGCCGACAATTTAACCCTCTGATCATCACCTTGATGCTCGTAGCGGCCTTTACAGCCTACGTCGCGGCTTGGATGGTTGCCAAGGGCGTGAGGATGCCGGTTAACCAGCAGGGTACCTTCATTCAATGTGCCGGTCATGGTAATTTAGGGTATATCGGTTTGGCAGTGGCATACTATTTCCTAGGTGACAGCGGATTGAGTCGTGCCGGTGTGGCCGCCGGATTTTTAATGATTCTTCAGAATCTGATGTCGGTTATTGCCTTACAAGCACATGCGGAGCCAGGTTATGCGCCAAAAAACCACCGCCGGCTATGGGTGAAAGTTATCGGAAACCCGGTGATTCTTGCGGCCATGGCCGGCATTATTTTTTCCTCGTTCGGATTTGAATTGCCCTTGGTTATACGGCGAAGCTTGGAAATATTGAGCGGGATGGCCCTGCCGACTGCCCTTTTGCTCATTGGGGCCACTTTATCATTCAATTTGATTCGTAAATATTTAAAGATCGTTTCCATGGTCGCCCTGATAAAGCTGGCTATTCTCCCAGCGATTGGTTTGTTGCTGTTTCGTATGTTTCACATTTCGGCCCCAGTGTATATGCCCGCGTTGATTTTGTTGGCCTCTCCAACGGCTACCATTGCCTATGTAATGGCCAGGGAAATGCAGGGAGACCCGGAAGCCGCAGTGGCCGCTATCTCTTTTGTGACCTTGTTATCGGCGGTTTCATTTACTTTTTGGTTGCACCTGGCAGCATGAATATGAAGGGCAGTGCGGCCAGGCCTAGAAAAGCGCTCAAAAGATAGGTCATTTGCAAACCGATCTGATCACCGATAAAGCCTACCACAACCACCACGGCAGATCGCGCCGTAAATGAAATCAGCATGAACATACCGTTGGCAGCAGAGGGACTGGTTTTGGCATGTTCCTGCACCATGGCCAACATTACCGGTGTGGTTGAAAGCAGGGTGAATCCGGTTACTAGAAGTGCGACGATACGTAGCCAGCCGCCCAACCAGGCAAATATAAACAGGGCTACCGGGGCACCGATTAAACTAAACAGCAAAATACGTCGCCGTCCAAAGGAATCGCTCAAGGATCCGGATGTCATCACCCCGACCACGCCGCACAATTCAAAAATGGTCAGGGCAGCACCTGCCAACCAGAGGTTTCCCGTTTCCAGTTTTATAAAGGTAGGCAAAAAGGTGGTCAACGACGCATGCATGAACCCCCGTGCGATCAGAATGGCCGCCAGCGGAAGCAAAATAGGCCGCATTTCATGAAAAGTCGTTAATAAGCCGGTAGATTGAGATGATTTAACGGTAATGGGTACGTCGCGAAACTTAAGAAACAACCAGATCGAGGCGACGATTCCCACTATCATGACGGGGTAAAACCCCTCCAACCCCAACAGTGAAACGCCACCCACGGTTACCATGGGCCCGACGGCTCGGGCAAGCTCGCCGCCGGTCATGAAAAAGCTCATCCCCTTACCTTTGCGATCACCGGAAAGGCGCGATACCATTACCGGAGCGGGGACATGGAATACGGCAACGCTGATACCGGTAATAAAAAGTAAAATGAGCAGCACGCCATAGCTGGGGGCCAATCCCAACAGGCTCATGGGGATTGCCGTTGTGGCAGGGGCCAAAATAATAAAATACCGCACGCTGGTCCGGTCGGCTAAGGTCCCTAAAAGAGGGTTGATCAGGGCCGGGATCTGCATAACCGTTGATAAAAATCCGGCCTGGGTTAGGGTGAGCGATAGTTTTTCAATCAATAGGGGCAATAAGGTCGCAAAAAAACTGGAATAGGTGTCATGGATAAAATGACAGGTCGACAGAACCAGGATCTGGCCAGTTTGGAAACCATTGGCGGTTTCTTTTATCCTCGCAGGATGATTGGGAGAGGGGGGGCTTGACATTGATTCGGCTATTTCCTTCTTTGAATATTTTTTTTAAGTATGGATCGGATTGTCGTGCCTTATACGCCCAACCAGACCATTTGGCAACGATGTCGGGGTGGGGTAAGTAATACCTAATAGAATATATTTTTATTTTTTTTCGAAGCCAAACGGTCTATGGTAAACTTTTTTTTCAATAACAAGACCCTAAGGGGAGGTCTTTAAATGCCTCAAATAAAGATATTAAAAGGTTATATGCCCGGTGCCCTTGGGAGAGTTGTTGAGTTGCACGGACAATATTACGCTGAAAACTGGGGCTTTGAATCCTACTTTGAAGCTAAAGTCGCCAGCGGTCTTGCCGAGTTCATTGGCCGATATGATGACAGCCGGGATCGGTTTTGGACGGTAATGAAAGATGATCGGATTGAGGGAACGCTCACTATTGACGGGATTCATGCCAAAGAAGAGGGGGCGCATCTGCGCTGGTTTATCGTTTCTGACCAACTGCACGGACAGGGAATCGGCCAAAAATTAATTCAATCGGCGGTCGATTTCTGTCGAAAGAAGAAATATACCCATATCTACCTCTGGACATTTGAAGGACTCCTTTCAGCGCGGCATATATATGATAAGGCGGGTTTTAAGGTGGTGGAGGAGTGTGTTGGCACTGAGTGGGGGGTGCCCGTGAATGAGCAGAGATTGATGCTTAGGCTTTAAAATGACGATGTCCCAACGGTGATATCGGGTGGGGCGTTTGAGGATGGGATTCGCGATACGGTATTGTAACCCTATCATTGACAGTGATTAAATATTGAGCTATATTTGGATGGTCGTCCAACCAGTGTGACAAAGGACTATTCGTGGAGTGATCATTGAACGCCCAGCTATCCTTGGATGAAAAAAAACAGAGAATATTGGCAGTGATTCGAAAACTCCTGGCTGAAAGGGGTTTTTCCGGAACCACGATCAGCCAGGTGGCCAAAGAGGCGGGTATCAGTCGTGGGCTTTTGCATTACTATTATAAAAATAAAGATGAGATGCTGGCCCACGTCATTCGGGCGAATATGGAAATGAGTATCGAGATGATAGAACACATTCTAAATCGGGCCCGTTCTGCAGATGAACTGTCATCTGAAATGGTAAATATGCTCCAGCACGTCATTAAAAACGACCCTGATTTTTTTAAGGTTTTTTTCGAATCCTGGGCCATAGGGCGGCAAAGCCCGATCATTGCAGAAGAGTTGCAAGCGTTATATGGCCGATTTCGAAAAGCGATGCAAAAAGGGTTGATGCGCGCCAAAGTACAGAAAATTATCTCACCCACGTTGCCCGTTGATGGACTTGCGGCACTGATTACCGGCATCATCGATGGTATGGGGCTGCAATTCGCCACCGAGGCGGCGTTGGCAGAAAACAAGGCTTTTTGGGATGCCACACGGCTAGGAATTGCCGGATTGTTAAAAGGATCGTTCTAGAATAACCGCATGTTCTTGGGCGTGCGGTTTTTTTTAATAATAATTTGGTCGGTCGTCCAGCCAGCGAAGGAGGAAAAGAATGAAAAGTCGAACACTAACACTTCAAACCGGGTTAAATGTACATTATCTTATTGCCGGTGACCGGGGGGCGCCACCGGTTGTTTTACTCCACGGGTATCCATCCAATTGTTATCTCTGGCGCCACTGTCTCCCCGAGCTTGCAAAAAGGTTTTATGTCATTGTGCCTGATCTGCCAGGTCATGGAAGAACGGATAAACCTTTAGACCAATCGTATGATCTCGACTTTTTTGTCTCTTTTTTAAAGGCATTCTATGATGCCCTAAAAATAGAACGAGCCGATCTGGTGGCACATGATTTGGGTGGAATGGCTGCGTTGGGATTTGTTTCTCGGTTCCCGGAAATGACGCGTCGGTTTGTCATCATGGATACCATGCCCTTTGTGAAATGGCCGATTATTTTCCGAAGTTTGATGGGATATTTGAAAAATCCTTTTTTCGCATGGTTGTCGCTGTTTCGATCCCAGTTCAAGTTTAGTTTAAAACATTTCGCCGTATACCAAAAAGGCGCGGTTACCGATGAGATGGTAGATTTATATTTTAAACCGTGGGTGGAAAATCGGAATAGCCGTAAAGTTTATCGGAAAGTGATTATGGCACCGCCGGAAAAAATTATCGAACCGATAGAAAATGTAAGGAAGATTCAACACCCGACATTAATATTATGGGGAGATAAGGACCGCATCTTTCCCATACGTATTGCCCAGAGGCTAAAAACGGATATACCCAATTCAGAATTGACGATTGTGCCCGACTGCGGCCATTTTCTGCCCGAGGAACAACCTAAAATCGTGACCAAGCATATGTTGGAATTTTTGGATAGATGAAAAACAGGTGATAATGAATTAAACCTATTACGATTCGATCCCTTTTTTATATCCACATTCTTTGTTCAGACAGGTTAATTGGGTCCCGTATTTTTTGGTGGTTTTTTCGGCCAGGATAGGTGCCTGGCATTGGGGGCAGGTTTCGGCGACCGGTTTGTCCCAGGTGGCGAATTTGCATTTGGGATAACGGCTGCACCCGTAAAAGATTTTTCCACGCCGGGAGGTGCGGGTCATTATCTGGCCGTCGCAATTTTTTTCCGGGCAGGCGACACCGGTATCCGCACCACCCCCGTTGAGCGATTCGGTATACTTGCAGTCCGGGTACCCGCTACAGGCCAGAAATCGTCCGAAACGGCCCTGCTTGGCAACCATCTCACTGTCGCACTTGGGGCAGATTTTGTCGGTTTTTTCGTCGGCGATGGGCTCGATGGGTGTGATTTTCCCCTTTTCATCCCGATCGTAATTGCGGGTGTAGTTGCAGTCCGGGTAGGCATCGCAGGCGAGGAAATGGCCATTGCGGCCCATCTTGATATGTAATTTTCCGGCGCTACATTGCGGGCAGGGAAGGTTAATAGGTAGCCCCACGGCTTTCATGCTGCACATGCCATCCGTTGCCGCTTCAAGACGTTTTTTAAACTGCTGATAAAAACGATCAAGTACTTCTTCAAATTCGATTTGTGCTGCTTCAATTCGGTCCAGGTCTTCTTCCATCCGTGCTGTGAAACTGATGTCAAAGGTCTCGGGAAAACTATCCACGATGAGATCGTTGACGATAAAACCCAACTCGCTGGGCCGAAAATAGCCTTTGATCAGATCGACATAACCCTTGTTTCGAATGGTGGATAAAATGGCGGCATAGGTGCTGGGACGACCGATACCGTTTTCCTCCAACTCCTTGACCAGAGAAGCCTCGGAAAAACGGGGTGGTGGTTTGGTGAAATGTTGATTGGGATTGAGTTTTTCCAATGTCAAGGATTGGCCTTTTTTTAATTCAGGGAGTTGGACCTTTTCTTTTTCTTGCTTAATGGCCTCATCCACGGACTGATACAATGCCAGAAATCCCTGAAAACGAACGCTGGACCCGGTCACAGTGAAGCGATAATCGCCGGCACCGATAGCCACCGTATTTTTATCGATCAGCGCCTGTTTCATTTGTGAGGCGATAAAGCGTTTCCAGATCATGGTATACAAAGCGAGCTGGTCATCGGTCAGATGGCTCGCCACTTTTTCGGGGGTATAATCAACGGATGTCGGGCGAATGGCTTCATGGGCATCCTGGGCCTTTTTGCGATTTTTAAACATGCGCGGCTTGTCCATGGCATATTCAGGTCCAAAGCGTTTGCGAATCATCTCCAGCGCCTGGTTGGCGGCTTCCTCGGAGATTCGTATGGAATCGGTACGCATGTAGGTGATCAGCCCCACCGGCTCTCCGTGTCCGAGCTCGATACCTTCGTAAAGTTGCTGGGCCACGATCATGGTCTTGCGAGCTGAAAAGCGCAGCTTGCGGATCGCTTCCTGCTGCAATTTACTGGTAATAAATGGGGGCAGGGGATTTCTGCGGGTGGTCTTTTTAAGAATATTATCGACGATAAATGGCTGGGTTTTCAGTTCATCGACGATACTCGTGGCGGATTTTTCGTTTTGGATCTTGATCTTATCTTGTTTGTGCCGAACCAGCCGGGCTGTGAAGGCGGGTGGTAAATCGGCTAACAAATCGGCCGTAATGGACCAATACTCCTCCGTCTCAAAGGCCTGAATGGCCCGTTCCCGGTTAATGATCATGCGAACCGCTACCGACTGAACGCGTCCGGCGCTCAACCCGCCTTTAACCTTGCGCCACAATAGGGGCGATATCTGGTATCCCACCAAACGATCCAGGATGCGGCGGGCCTGCTGTGCTTCGTATTTAGGCCGGTTGAGTTCCAACGGTGTGTTCATGGCCTTGGCGATACCGTCTTTCGTCAGTTCGTGATAAAGGATTCGATGAAAGCGACGGTCTTTCTTTTTAAGTATTTCCGATGTATGCCAGGCAATCGCTTCCCCTTCGCGATCGGGGTCGGGGGCCAGGTAGATATCTTTGGCATCACCGGCCACTTTTCGCAGATTGGTGATCACTGACCGTTTGCCGGGTATTGTGCGGTATTTGGGTTTGAATCCATCCTCGATATCGATCCCGATCTCTTTGGGCGGTAGATCTTTAATATGGCCCACGGTCGCCGCAACGTTATATTTATTACCCAAATATTTTTTTATGGTTCGGATTTTGGTGGGGGATTCCACTATAACCAACGGTTTAGACAAAATAGCTCCTTACTGAATTCGTATGTGTGCGTCCATATTGCTGTAGCCATGAAGGCTATATCAGTCGCCATTAGCAAAAGTCCATATGCCGGGTAAACATTTTTCCTGGTGCCTGGGATACGACTCCCGATAATTCCATCTGCATCAGTAGACCGGCGAGTCGGCCGGCATCCATTCCGGTTTGTCTGGCCAGGTCATCGATATGAATGGGATAGGCGCTTAATACATCAAAGACTGCCTGTTGGTCCCGATTTAAATCTATTTGGACTTTGGCCTGGGGGGACCGGTTCGATGTCGTGTCGAAAAACCGGGGAAATTCTTCAAGGACATCCTGAACATTCTCAACCAGCTTGGCACCCTGTTTGATAAGCGTGTGGGTGCCGGTGCTTTTGAAGGACTGAATGCTCCCGGGTACCGCAAACACATCGCGATTTTGTTCGGCGGCCAATCTGGCTGTTATGAGTGACCCGCTGCGTCGGGTGGCTTCCACCACAACAGTGCCCAAGGACATGCCGCTGATAATGCGATTGCGTTTGGGAAAATGGTGAGCCTCCGGTCCTGCGTTCAAGGGGAATTCGGAAATAACCGCCCCGTTTTCAACAATTCGATCAAATAATCCCCGATTTCGTGCCGGATATATTTTCAACAAGCCACTTCCCAGCACGGCAACGGTTTTACCATTGTCCATCAGGGCCCCTTCGTGGGCCGCGGTGTCTATTCCCAGCGCCATACCACTAATGACAACGGCATCACGAGCGGTTAAATCGGCGCTTAGTTTCCGCGTTGTTTCGATGCCATATGTGGTGGCATTGCGCGAACCGACGATGGCGATCTGCTTTATGGTTTGGGGAAGCGTTCCCGCCAAGTAAAGATAAGGGGGCGGGTCGGGTATTTCAAGCAGCATGGGTGGGTAGTCAGGGTCGGCCATCGTGACCAGGCGAAAGCCCATCTTTTCAACGCGCTCAATTTCGCGAATAATAGCTGCGGTTTTTTTACCACGCGCAATGGCGCTGATGAGCCCGGCCGAGATACCGGGGATCTCATGTAATTGATTGGGCGTCTCGCGCGCCTTTTGAAACACGACCGATGGGGTTTGGAACTTTTTAATCAAACGTCGGTAAAGCCGATCGCCGATTCCCGGTACCGCTTTTAGCGCAATCCAGCCAGCCCATACGTCAATGTTTGTTTTCGGAGGTGACACCACAGTGGCGGTCGATTATTTATTTTTTGGGCCCTGCCATGCCAGCAGGATCGGGCTCGCCACGAAAATGGATGAATAGGTTCCGATGAGGACCCCGACAATCAATGCAAATGCAAAGTCGTGTATGATGCCGCCCCCAAGCAAGAACAGGGTAACGACCACAAAGAGGGTGGTCAGGGAGGTTAGGATCGTACGCCCCAGGGTTTGATTGATGCTTTTATTAATGATGCCGGGTAACATCGATTTACGGTTTTTGCCGGCATTTTCACGAATTCGATCAAATACGATGATGGTATCGTTTAAGGAGTAACCGATGATCGTTAATAGGGCTGCAATGATGGGAAGGGTGAATTCCTTATTAAAAATGGAAAAAAGCCCTACCGTGATAGTGATATCGTGGATTAAAGCCAGAATGGCGCCCATGGCAAATTTTAATTGGAGAAACCAGAATACAATCAGGCTGACGATCAGAGCGGCCACAATTAAAACGGCAATGCCGACCTCAAACAAAGATAAAAAATAGACCACGGTCATTAAAGTGCCGGCCACCACCCCGCTTAACAGCCATTTTAACTCAAACCGTCCGGATATGTAAACGGTGATAAACAGCAGGGCAAAAAACATGGCCATCAACGCTTTATGTTGCAGGTCGCGACCAACTTGGGGGCCCACCATCTCAACCCGTTGGATTTCAACATCGGCGCCGGTTGCGGATTTAAGGCTTGCCTGCAGTTTACCGGTAAAACCCTCATTGGTGGCCACCGGATTGTCGGTGCGGATCAAATATTCGTTGTCATCTGAGGTGCCAAAGGATTGAACGGATGCATTTCCCATTTCAATAGCGGCTAACCCGGATTTGATGGCATTGGTTTCAGTCTGTTGGTTAAATTTGACCTGGACCAGTGTTCCCCCGGCAAAATCGATCCCGTAGCGGGGGCCGCCATGAACGATCAATGATCCGATGCTGGCAACAATCAGAATGCATGAAAAGACAAAGGCGATTTTACGTTTTCCAATAAAATCGATGTTGGTGTCGGATTTGATGAATTGCATGAATTTCAGTCCTGTCAGATACGCAGATTTTTCATTTTACGGTTGATCAAGAGATAGTCAATAATGGTGCGCGTTAAGATCAAGGAGGTAAACAGACTGGCCAACACCCCCATACTCAACGTAACGGCAAATCCTTTAATCGCTCCGGTACCGAATTGAAACAGCACCAACGCGGCGATGAGGGTGGTAATGTTAGCGTCCACAATGGTCAGGGTGGCCCGACTATACCCGGCTTCCACTGAGGCCCGGGGGGTTTTACCCAGACGCATCTCTTCCCTGATTCGCTCAAAGATCAGTACATTGGCATCCACAGCGATACCGATAGTCAGAATAAACCCGGCGATTCCGGGCAAAGTGAGGGTTGCCCCAAAGGCGGCCAACCCAGCTGCCATAATGATGATGTTAACCAAAAGCGCCACGTCGGCAATGACACCGGCCAGGCTGTAGTAAACAATCATAAACAAGATCACCAGGACGCCCCCCACGACCATGGATAGAACACCAAGTCTTATGGAATCGGCGCCTAAAGACGGCCCTACGGTTCGTTCTTCAAGAATTTTTACCGGCGCGGGTAGGGCACCGGCACGGAGTACAATGGCCAGGTCCCTGGCTTCCTCGGCCGAGAAACGACCGGTGATTCGTGCCTGCCCACCGCCAATTTTTTCCTGAATGGTGGGGGCCGAATAGACTTTGTTGTCCAGCACAATGGCCAGACGCTTGTTCACATTCTCTTCGGTAATTTTTGCAAAGATGCGCCCCCCCTTGCGGTCGAATTCAATCCCCACATACGGTTCATTATACCTGGAATCGATCTGAACGCGTGCGTCTTTCAACCGGGCACCCGTCAGCAGGGTCCTTTTTTTAATCAGGTAAGGCGTTTTCTTAGGCTGATTGGTATCGGGATCTTCCTCAATTTGATACAGAATTTGGCTGCCTGCCGGGACTCGTCCCTTAAGGGCCGCGTCTAAGTCGTGGGTTTCATCCAGCAGCTTAAATTCCAGTTGAGCGGTTTTGCCGATAAGGTCTTTGGCCCGTTGGGTATCGCTGACACCCGGCAGCTGGATCAGAATCCGCTTTTCACCCTGGCGGCGAATGTCCGGCTCAGATACCCCGAACTGGTCGATACGATTGCGAATCGTTTCCAGAGCCTGATCTACGGCCAAGCGTTTGATCGATTCGCTCTCCTCATCCTTCAGATCAAGAATCACCGTTGATGGTTGATTGCCCTCTTTTTTGCGAAGGTCCCGGAATTGTTCGCCGAGCATGGTATCGAATTGCTTTTTGTCTTCCGGGCTTTTCAGTGTGACCATCAGGCGGGTGGGGTCAGTGAACTCAAGCCCCGAATACTGGATTCCATCCGTTTTCATTTGGCGTCGCAGATCCTGACCGATACGCTCAATTCGGTTTAAAACAGCCTTATCCGTTTCAACCTCCAGGACGAGGTGCATGCCCCCTTGAAGGTCCAACCCGAGATTGATCTGTTTGTGAGGCCAAAAATTTGGATTGAGTGTTGGCAGGACATATACCAGCGCCAGGACAATGACCGCCAAAACGCTGATCGTTCGCCACGATATCTTTTTCAACTTGCGCTTCCTTTCGTTTTACCAACGATTCGGGCCAAAATACAAAGACCGATCCCAAGATAAATGAAAGCCCCAGGTTCTCTATGCCTGATTCGGTATCTGGCATGATAATCATCCGGGGCTATCCGGTAAACCGGCTATTTTGTCTCAGCAGGTTCCTTTTTCTTCTTCGCTGGGGGCGGTGTTGCCGGCTGGGCCATGCCCGCGACGTTGGCCCGGTTGAGCTTCACGCGTACCCGGTCGGAAATTTCGATGGTCAGAATGGCATCTGAAAGAGCCGTTATACGTCCGTAAATACCACCGGAAGTGATGATCCGATCCCCTTTTCTCAGGTTGCTGACCATTTCTCGGTGCTCTTTAGACTTTTTCTGCTGGGGTCTGATCAACAAAAAATAAAAAATGACAAACATTAAAATCAGGGGGACAAACGCCCCGAAACCACCGGCCCCCTGGGCGCCCGGAGCGCCTCCTTGACCCATTGCATAGGCGATACCAATCAAAATTATACCCTCCTTATCTGTTCAACACAAAAATGCGGTTCATTTTTGGATCGTGGTTAAAATGGCGCGGTTATACTTGAAAACAATGACGCCGTCAAATGGTAAGATTCGGGTTAAAAAGATGCCGTTTATTACGGGCACTATCTAACTGATCCTTGATATAGGGTCATTGATCTCGGGCAGGCAGCCACAATGTTTCACCGTCAAATCGGATGCGGCTGACTTCACTGTAATCCAGACTTTCCAACATAGCAAACACCCTGCCCAGGTTGAAGACAACGATTTTGGTCAAGGGCTGAATCAGATGTAAATCCGAATCCAGCGTTTTTTCGCGAACATTATAAATATGAACCATCGTTTCCGAAAATTTAAGCAAGCGGCCTACCCCGGAACTCTCTCCCGCGGTTGACGGCTCGTCGGCCACGGGTGACAGGATGACACCCTTGTGCGTAAAATAGTCCCTTAAAAACTGAAAATGGATATTCCAGATGTTGTCTTTGGGCCTAACCACATAAATTCCATAAGCGTCCAGATCCTGCTCGGTACCGATACTTGCCAGGATCAGATCTTCCAAAACCGTCAGATCCTTTTTTAACGCATCGAGTTTTTGAGACAAAACAGTGGCTTGTTCGCCTTGGGCCGTATCCAGGTCGGTCCTTGTTTTTTTCAGCGTCTCGAGTACATCCTGATAACGCCGATAAAGGTCGACCATGCCTGCGATCTCGGTTTGCCGCTTACGAATCTGCTGCTCTTTCACAGGATCGGCCGCAGTCGTCGAATCTGTCAATTGTCTATCAAGGTCGGCAAATTCTTCGCTCAACGCTTTTAATTTATCCAACGCAGAGGGAAGTTTGACCGCCCGCCGGGCCGTTCCGGCGGTCGCCGAGTTACCGATATCCCGTTCATCGATTGCACCGGTTTTCAATCGGATTTTATCCAGGATTTCATCCACCGAAACGAGGGCATCTCCTATTTTTATCGTTTCGCCCGGGCGCACGATCATATCCACGCCTTTATCCAACCCTCAGCTCGGCTTTGCGTTTGTCCATCAAATCCTGGCTATCGGCGTAGTCGATGGATGGCTTTTCCCCAATCGGTAATTTGTTGATGATACCTGCCGTCGGTTCCTGTTTGTTGACGTCAGGCTGCCGGTCACCCAGCGAATTTTTATCCATCCACTTTAAACCGAAAAAGACCGCCACAACAATTAAGATAAGGAGCGCAAGAACGGCAAGAATCGCCCGGGTTCGGTCGCTTTTATTTTGGCTGGACATGGCCCCTCCTTTTAAAGGATGGTTGGGTTGGCCGATTTTTTCATTATCTGGAATTAAACACGAACAATTTCACTTTCCCCGGGAACCATTCGCTCGTTGGCTTCGATGGTCACTTCAATGTTCCGCCGGCCTTCGAGATCAATAATTTCTTTTCTTTTTTTATTTAAAAGGTAATCAGCCACTTCCCTGGGAACCACGCCACGAATGTGGGCGGCATCGTTTTTAAGCGTTTTTAAACTCAATTCTCTTAAAAATTTTATTCCCAGGATTTCCACCGAGGGCACCGAGCCTTTTCCGTGGCAGTAGGGACAGCTCTCATAGCTACCGAACCGAATCGAAGGGCGCAGGCGTTGGCGGGACATCTCCAGCAATCCGAACCGCGATATTCGGCCCACACTCGATTTGGCTTTATCCTTTTTGAGGTGTTTCTTTAATTGTTGTTCCACCTGGCGCCGATGCTTTTGATCTTTCATGTCGATGAAATCAAGCACGATGAGTCCGCCCAAATCACGTAAGCGTAATTGGCGCGCGATCTCTTCCGCTGCTTCGAGATTGGTCTGATAGGCGGTTTTTTCAATGGAATTCGCCGAAGTCGCCTTGCCTGAGTTTACATCGATGGCTACCAGTGCTTCGGTGGGGTCGATAACGATTGAACCGCCGGATTTTAACGGCACCCGGTTTTCGAAGATTTTTTCAATCTGGGTCTCTAATTCGTATTTAGAGAATATCGGTTTCGTCCCTTTATAGTGCTTGACGATCCGTCCCTGCTTGGGGGAGATGATCTGCATGAACTGTTTGGCTTGTTTGAATGACGCTTCATCGTCAATGAGTACTTCAGCGATGTCAGGGGTAAAATAGTCTCTCAGGGAGCGCTCCACCAGATTGCGTTCCTGGTATAAAAGAGCCGGTGCCTGGACATTCATGACATTGTCCTTGATGCTTTTCCACAGCCGCATCAAATAGCGAAAATCATTCGAAATTACTGTTTTGGCGCACCCTTCTCCGGCTGTCCGGATAATCAGGCCATAACCGTCGGGCACCTTTAAGGTACCGATAATCTGTTTCAGCCGCCGCCGCTCTTCCTCACCTTCGATTTTGCGTGAGATTCCCTTAGTTTCACTTCCCGGCATCAGCACCATGTATCTTCCCGGGAGAGAGATGAAGGTGGTCAGCATAGCCCCTTTTGTGTTCTCCGGGTCTTTGGTTATCTGAACCAGCAATTCCTGCCCACGTTTGATCATAAATTTGATGGAACGCTGATCTCCCATTTCTTCAAGGAAGTAATCGCTGTGAATTTCATTTTTTTGTAAAAAACCGTGTCTGGGGCCGCCATAGTCGACAAAGGCGGCCTGCAGGCTCGGTTCAACCCGGGTGACAATGGCTTTGAAGATATTGCCATGGGTGATCTGTCGGCCGGTATTTTCAATATGAAACTCTTCTAAATGTCCATCCATGACCTTGGCGATTCGGCACTCTTCCGAATCAACAGCATTGATCAAGATTTTGCTCATAGTCAAATTTCCACAATATTTGAAGTTAATCCTGTAATGGTAGACGAAACCGCACGAAAGTCCATTTTTTAGCCGGATTTATAAGAAGCTTAAGCGGTGACGAACCCGTATAGCGTTTATTAAAATTACGAAAAGTTACACTACCGCAAGCATGAGGTGAAGCGCGAAACGGATATTAAACTCGTTATAAAACCGCTAGCCATTAAAAATAGGTAAATGTGGCAAACAAGTCAAATGATTTCTATATTTCGGCCTGTGATCCTGAATCGTCTGCTTGCTATTTAGAATCCCATGTGGCATAAACGGCCCAAAACGACCTGACGTCTGCGGGCATAGACAAACGTTGGGTTTTGATGGGTTTAACAAGGTTTTTACTTAAAAAGAAGACGCCAAATGGAAGCAACCTACAATCACCAAATCATTGAAAAGAAATGGCGCGCTAGCTGGGAAGATTCGGGCCTGTTTCGGGTCACCGATGATCCAAGGCAGGAGAAGTATTATGTCCTGGAGATGTTTCCGTATCCATCCGGAAAGATTCACATGGGACATGTCCGCAATTACGCCATCGGGGATGTGATTGCCCGTTATAAACGCATGCGGGGGTTCAATGTTTTGCACCCCATGGGCTGGGATGCTTTTGGAATGCCGGCGGAAAATGCCGCCATCGCCAACGATACCCATCCCGCCCGGTGGACCTACGATAATATCGATGCCATGCGGTCGCAATTGAAACAGCTGGGGCTCAGTTATGACTGGGATCGGGAGATCGCTACATGTCGCCCGGAATACTATCGCTGGGAGCAGTGGCTGTTTATAAAGATGTACGAAAAGGGGATGGTCTATCGAAAAGAATCCTTCGTCAACTGGTGCGATTCCTGTCAGACCGTACTTGCCAATGAGCAGGTAGAGGCCGGTGCTTGCTGGCGGTGCAGCGAAATGGTGCAGCAAAAGAAACTCCCCCAGTGGTTTTTTCGGATTACTGATTTTGCCGAAGATCTGCTAACCCATTGCGACCAACTGCCTGGCTGGCCCGAAGAAGTCGTGTCCATGCAAAAAAACTGGATTGGTAAAAGCCATGGCGCCAAGATTCAATTTCCGGTGGATGACCGGGATCTGACCATTTCTGTCTTCACTACCCGCCCGGATACTCTTTTTGGTGCCACGTTCATGTGCCTGGCGCCTGAACATCCTTTGGTCCCCCAACTGGCCCAGGGAACCGGCCAGGAACAGGCTGTGGCCGATTTTGTTTCCCGGATCGCGTTGCAGGAGCGTTCCAGCCGGGCCATGGAACAATACGAGAAAGAAGGGGTCTTTACCGGTTCATGGTGTATCAACCCTGCGACGGATAAAAAGATCCCGATTTACACAGCGAATTTTGCCTTGATGGAATATGGCACAGGGGCGGTGATGTCCGTGCCGGCCCATGATCAGCGGGATTTTGAATTTGCGCGCAAATATGATTTGGACATTATCGTTGTCGTCAAACCGCCCAGTGAAGATCTCGACCCGGAATTAATGGAAGCGGCTTATACCGAAGAAGGGGTCATGGTCAATTCCGGCCAATTTGATGGCCAGCCCAATGTCCAGGCTCAGGATGAAATCGCCCGTCATTTGAAAAAGAACGGATTGGGACACAAGACAGTCAATTACCGACTGCGGGACTGGGGTATCTCCCGACAGCGCTATTGGGGTGCGCCGATCCCCATGGTTCATTGTCCCGATTGCGGTATAACACCTGTATTACTCAACGATTTACCGGTTCGCCTGCCCGAGGAGGCGTCTCTGTTACCCGGTGGCCGGTCGCCACTACCTGAGTTGCCATCTTTTTATAAAACGAGCTGTCCGGAATGCGGCAACGAAAATGCCCGGCGTGATACCGATACCATGGACACTTTTGTCGAATCTTCCTGGTATTTCGAGCGATTCTGCAGCCCCCGCTATGAGGGCGGGATGTTTGATAAGGCCGCTGTGGGCTATTGGATGCCGGTGGATCAATATATCGGTGGTGTCGAGCATGCCATCCTGCATTTATTGTATTCACGCTATTTTACGAGGGTCCTGAAAGAGGAAGGACTGGTTGAATTCCGAGAGCCTTTTACGCGATTGCTTACCCAGGGAATGGTCTGCAAGGAGACGACACGTTGCGACACCCACGGTTGGTTAGGCCCTGATGATATCGACTGGGCCGGCGATGAAAGGCATTGCAGGAAGTGTGGCAAGTCCGCCGTAGTTGGGCGGGTGGAAAAGATGTCCAAATCGAAAAAGAATGTGGTGGATCCCGCTGAGCTTCTGTCCCGCTATGGGGCGGATACCACCCGGCTCTTTTGCCTTTTTGCCGCACCGCCGGAAAGAAGCCTGGAGTGGCGCGAGGAAGGTGTGGAAGGTAGCTATCGCTTTTTAAATCGCGTCTGGCGCTTGATGCATGCCTGGATGGATCAAATTGAGGGAACGGCAGCTTACGGTCAAGACCCGGCATCACTCAATGATAATCTAAAGGCCGTCTATCGTAAGACGCATCAAACGATCGAAAAAGTGACTCGGGATATTGAAGGCCGCTTTCACTTCAACACAGCCATTAGTGCCGTCATGGAGCTTGTCAATACAGCGTATGGGGTCGAGCCGGATGATACGGATGGCGCTTGTGCCGGGGTTATGCGACATGCGATTGAATCCATCGTTCTTCTGCTTTCACCCATGGTACCGCATTTTGCCGAAGAGCTTTGGGGGTTTTTGGGGCACCAAGAAAGCGTTCTGTTAGCACCCTGGCCATCTTACCAAGAAGAGGTCCTGGTCAAGGAGGAAATGACCATTGTGCTCCAGGTAAACGGTAAGCTAAGAAGCCGGGTGACGGTGCCGGCCGATATTACCGACGATCAACTCAAAGAGATGGCTTTAACCGATCTGCGTGTCCAAAAATTCATTGAAGATAAATCCGTCAAAAAAACCATTGTCGTGAAAAAGAAGCTGGTCAATATCGTGGTATAGCCGGATATGGTACCTGGCCGTATCTCCTGTTTTAAGGATGGGGGTCGCTTGTTTTAAGGATATGGATCGCCTGTTTTCAAGGATGACACGATGACAAAGATAACCAATCATTGGCGAATAGGGCTGCTGGTCTTTGCAAGCCTTTTAATTTGTGCCTGCGGATATCGGTTTCCCGGCGGCGGAGAGATCCCCGGGGGAATTCGGGCCGTATCGATTCCGTTGTTCGACAATCTGACCAATGAGATCGGTCTTGAAAATATTCTAACCAATGATTTAACCAATGAATTCCTCATTCGTCGGAAAAAATCACTGGCCAAGGACGACACCACTGCCGACGGACGCCTGCTGGGCAATATCGTATCCATTCTGACCCGAACCATTACCCAGACCGAAGCGGGTGGTTCGATAGAGAGGGAGGTTGTCGTGGTGGTGGATGTCAAGCTGATCGATCAAAAGGAGCAGGTGGTTTGGACCACGCGGGGCATAACCTCCCGGGAGAATTATGATGTTGGGGCTGACAGTACGGTGGCCGAGGTCAATCGCCAGGAGGCCATCAGGGAGCTCTCTGTTCGCCTGTCGGAAAAAATATATAACCGGTTGATGGATGATTTTTAAACAACCGGTTATTTTTCAAAAGGGTTAACAGGACTTATTTAGCTCAATTTGGAGGTAATCCGGCACCCTTAGGCGCCAAGTGTCTCGACCAGTTTGGAAAGGCGTGAAATTTTGCGGGATGCGGTGTTTTTGTGAATAACACCTTTTTTGGCCGCCTTGTGAATCAAGCTTTGGGCCATTTGCAGTTTTTCGCCGGCTAACGTTGAATTATTTTCAACAACAGCGGCGCGAACGGATTTTACGGCACTTTTTGTTCTGGTTTTAACTGATTTGTTACGATTTTGACGGACGGTATTCTGGCGGGCCCGTTTAATAGCTGACTGATGGTTTGCCAATGGTCATTCTCCTTATTTTTGACTTCAAAATTCGAGATAATTTATTTACACGCTTTATACAAAACTGCTTAAACGTGTAAAATGACAATTTGGACGATCAATGTCAAGGTTTTTTACGCAAATTGATTGAAACTACCGATGACACGTGTTAAGGGGCCAAGCGAATGAAAAAGGGGAAAAGGCAATCCGGTAATCTCCTGTTGTTTTTCGCCGCTTTCGGCCTGGTTTTCCTGCTGCTGATGGGAGTATTTGGCGAGTGGGGTTTAATGGACCTGCTCAAATTGCATCGTGAGATGGTCGGGGTAAAGGTTGCCAATGCTGAACTCGCTGCTGAAAATCAGGCATTGGCACGCAAAATTTATCGTCTAAAAAATGATCGTCAATACATTGAAAATATCGTTCGGCAGGAACTGGGTGTGGTGGGAGATGGTGAATTGATTATAAAAATGCCTCCGCTTGACCATCGCACCGCTAACGATAAGAAATCCGAGAAATAATGGAAAACGCATCGTCCATATACACGGCAACCATGGCGAAAGTACTTGAAGATCAGGGAAACTATGCTGAAGCGCTTACGATCTATCGCCATTTGATTGCGGACAATCCCAATCAGCCTGAGCTTGCTGAGGCCTTGACGCGAGTGAAGATGCGAATAGGCAAACGTTTTGGGAACCAAATGGTTCTATTGTTTGAAGAGTGGGTTGAATTATTATGCACACAGAATCGTGTGGACCGGCTACGTCAATTAGATACCCATTTAGACCCATCAAAGAGATAATTCGATTATAGAAAAATTCGATAAAGGGGGAAATAATGCGACAAGATGCCCATGTAAATGTTGGCAGAAACTGGATTCAATTTTCAATGATTTTCATAGCGATAATCGGCTTGCTGTTTATGGGAGCTTGTACAAAGAAAATTCGATCGGATTACCCATCATTAAAGCGTTCGGGCGACCAAGCCACTGGTGGTAGCGGATCCCAGAGCACCGGGCAGGGCGATGGGGCAGGATGCTTCCGGTGACGGCTCGAGCGTTTCCGAGGGTGGACTGGATGACACCGCTGGTGGCGCCGGTGCCAATGAGACTAGTGAAGCCCGCATGGCTCGTGAAAAATTTGAAAATGATGATATCTTTTTTGATTATGATAGCGCAGCCCTGCTTCCCGACGGCCAGTCGCTACTGATGGAAAAAGCCGAGTGGTTGCGGAATAATCCCGGTGCCAATGTCGTCATCGAAGGCCATACGGATGAGCGCGGAACCGGTGCCTATAATTTGGCTTTGGGGGATCGCCGGGCGGAGAGTGTCCGCACGTTTTTAACGGAGTTGGGCGTGGATACGGGTCGAATTCGAACCATCAGTTACGGCGAAGAAAATCCCCTTGATCCTAGCTCAAGCGAATCCGCCTGGGCCAAAAATCGGCGGGCGCATTTCTTTGTTGAGAAATAGGGCGTCGTGCTAAAGTGATAGATAAATAACAACAAACTGATATTAAAATATTCAGGCGAATGGGGGCCGCTATAGAGGGTCCCCTTTCCATTCGTCGGAGGAAATATGAACTATAAGAAAACCTTGAACCTGCCCTCAACCAAGTTCCCCATGAAGGCCAATCTATCCCAGCGTGAACCAGAGCAGCTGAAGGCCTGGGAGTCTACCCATCTTTATGAGACGATAAGAGCGGATTCCGTCGAAAAAGAGCGGTTTATTTTGCATGACGGCCCTCCGTATGCCAACGGCAACATCCACATCGGCACGGCCTTAAACAAAATTTTAAAAGACATAATCGTTCGTTCCCGCCAGATGGAAGGATACGATGCGGTCTATGTGCCCGGATGGGACTGCCACGGGTTGCCCATTGAGCATAATGTCGACAAGGAACTGAAAGAGAAGAAAAAGGGCATGACCCAGGCCCAGGTCCGTAAACGCTGCCGGACTTACGCGGAGAAGTTTATCGATATTCAGCGCAAAGAGTTCAAACGCCTGGGTGTCATGGGGGAATGGGAGCGTCCCTATTTGACAATGAATTATTCATATGAGGCCGTCATCGCCGCGGAATGTTGTAAATTTGCTTTGGAAGGGAGCCTCTACCGCAGTGAAAAACCGATTTATTGGTGTTCCAGCTGCCAGACTGCGTTGGCCGAAGCGGAAATCGAATACCATGACGCAACAACCCCTAGCATCTATGTCAAATTTGCCTTAAAAGATGACATCGGTGATAAAATTCCGGCTTTAGCGGGGAAAAAAGTGTTTTTGGTTATCTGGACCACCACCCCCTGGACTTTGCCGGCGAATCTGGCTGTCGCCCTGAATCCGCAGTTTGTTTACACTGCCGTTGAAACATCGACCGGTGATGTCTTTGTCATGGCGCGCGACCTGGTGGACACCTGCATGAACGCCTTTGGCATGGACGGCTACTCGGTGCTGGCCGAAATTGAGGCTACCGACCTGGAAAAAATGCATTGTCAGCATCCTTTTTATGAACGGGATTCGCTGATCATCCTGGGCGGTCATGTCACGCTGGAAGCCGGTACCGGTTGTGTTCACACCGCACCGGGGCACGGCCGCGAGGATTACGAATCGGGTATCGCTTACGGCATAGACACCTACTCGCCGGTGGATGATGAGGGACGCTTTACCGAAAAGGTTGAATATTTCAGCGGGCAGTTTGTATTTGATGCCAATTCAAGTATTAATGCCAAGCTTGGCGAGGTCGATGCGCTGGTCAAGGAAGAGACGCTGACCCATTCCTACCCCCATTGCTGGCGGTGCAAGAAACCGGTGATTTATCGGGCCACCCCCCAGTGGTTCATCTCCATGGAGAAAACCGGCCTGCGTCAAAAGTCGTTAAATGAAATCGAAAAAGTACAATGGATACCCCATTGGGGCAAGGACCGCATTTACGGGATGATTGAAAATCGTCCCGACTGGTGCGTGTCGCGTCAACGCACCTGGGGAGTGCCCATCACCGTCTTTTATTGTGACAATTGCGGCAAGCCGCATATGACCGAAGCTTTGATGGAAAAGATTCATGGCATGTTCGCGGAGCATGGTGCTGATATCTGGTTTGAAACGCAAGCCACGGAACTGCTCGGTGATCAACCGATGTGTACCCACTGTGGCCATGACACCCTTGTCAAAGAGAACGATATTCTGGACGTCTGGTTCGACTCGGGGGTCAGCCATGCGGCGGTTCTGGAAACCCGTGATTACCTCAAGTGGCCGGCGGATCTTTACCTGGAAGGCAGTGATCAGCATCGGGGTTGGTTTCATAGCTCGCTGCTGACGTCTGTTGGGTTACGGGGGCGTGCACCTTACAAAGCGGTTCTTACGCATGGGTTTGTGGTGGATGCCAAGGGAAAAAAAATGTCCAAATCCCTGGGCAATGTCGTGGCGCCCGGTGAAGTGATTAAAAAATATGGGGCCGAGATTCTGAGGTTATGGGTGACGGCTACCGATTATCGGGATGATATCCGCATCTCGGATAATATTTTGCAACAATTGACCGATGCCTACCGCAAAATCAGAAACACATGCCGGTTTATACTCGGCAATTGTTCGGATTTCGATGACCAGGCCGATGCCGTGGCTTTTGAGCAGATGCCGGAACTGGATCGATTTGCCCTGCATACCTTAAACCGCTTAATCGAACGATGCCGGCAGTCCTATAAAGACTATGAATTCCACGGTGTTTACCATGCGATTTACAACTATTGCACGGTGGATCTCTCCTCATTTTATCTGGATATTTTAAAAGATAGGCTTTATACCTCGCCACCGGCCGCACAAGCCCGACGCAGCGCCCAAACCGTGCTCCATGCGATTCTGGATGCACTGGTCAGAATCATGGCACCCATTATGGTGTTTACGGCTGAAGAGATCTGGCGTTATTTGCCCGCAAACCGGGATAAAACCACCAGCATTCATAACGAATTGTTTCCTCAGGGCAATCCTGATTGGACCGATTCGGAGTTGGCCGAAAAATGGCAAAGGATTTTAATGGTACGGGAAGAAGTGGCCAAGGCGCTTGAGATTGCCAGGGCGGAAAAGAAGATCGGACACCCCCTGGATGCCCGGATCGTGATTTCGGCCCCGGACGACCTTCACCGCGAACTGCTTCCGTATGCCGATGAATTAAAGACGGTCTTTATTACTTCTCAGGCTGAATTGAGTACAGCTGAACCAACACCGGATGCCTATTCGAGCCCGAACGTGGAGGGGTTGTTCGTTCAGGTGATGTCGGCCCAAGGAGAAAAATGTGACCGCTGTTGGATCCGTGAGCCCAGCGTGGGATCAATTTCGGACCATCCGACGATTTGTCATCGATGTGGTAAAGCTGTGGCTGAACTGGCCTCCTGATTACCGATGAATAATAATCAGTGTGAGGAATCGAATGGGTAAGGCGGCGGCCATCCCTTTCCAAAAGGGGCGCTACATCCGGTTGTTTGTTTTTGCCGGGCTTGTGGTACTGCTTGATCAGGTGTCGAAAGCAGCCGTATGGTCACATATTCCGTTATTTGATTCGGTTCCCATCATCCCCGGATTTTTCGATTTAACCCATGTTCACAACCCGGGGGGCGCCTTCGGTTTTTTTGCTCACAAAAGCGAATGGCTGCGACAGTTCTTTTTCTTAGTGCTGACATCGGTCGCCATTGTTATGATTCTTTTGCTCTACCGATCCATTCCACGTTCGCATGCATGGCTCTCTTTTGGTCTTGCTCTAATTTTCGGCGGCGCCATCGGCAACCTGATTGATCGTATTCGATATGGAGAGGTGGTCGATTTTCTAAAATTTTATATTGGCAAGTATCAGTGGCCGAGCTTTAACGTGGCCGACAGCGCCATTACCGTCGGGGTCATCATTTTTATTGCCCATCTTGTCTTTAGCAAAATGCCGGACAACTGGCGATAGCTTTAGAATCCATGCCTGTCATCGGTTTTCAAAAACTAAACCAGCATCTTCGAAACACCGATAAACCATTGAATTCCCTTTGGCTTGTTCATGGTGAAGAATTTTTATGCACCCAGGCTTTGGATGCCATTCTAGCGGCCTTGCTGCCCGACCCCAAGGATCGAATGAATTATGAACCGGTGGGACATGCGGACAATCAGGTTGTGGTCGCCTTGGAAAAAATCAACACCTACTCGTTTATTGCCGGATCAAAAGTTGTGGCCATGCTCGACTGTCGGGTATTTGATTCGCCTAAAACCACATCGAATCTGATATTAAAAGTCCAAACGGCCATTGGTGATGATGACCTTAAAAAGGCCGGGCCGCAATTTATCCGTCTGCTCTCCGCGTTAAATCTTTCTTTGGACGATGTCACGGGGGATAGCGTGACAGGGAAATCCCGGCGGCAGCTGTTGAAATTAAGCGCTGAAGATGATGGCGGCTGGCTCAATCCGGTCCTGGATTATTGTCGTCAAAACGGTCTGACCGTACCCCAAAACAAGGCGCCTGCCCAAATGATGGAAGATGCTATCTCGCAAGGATTTCCCGAAAACCATCATCTGATCATTAACACTGATTTAATCGACCGTCGTCGTCGATTGTATAAGGTGATTGAGGCCAATGGGATCGTGGTTGACTGTGTTGTTCCTCAAGGCTCACGAAAAGCGGAAAAAGACATTCAAACCTCTGTGTTAAAAGAGCGCATGGCCGCAATCTTAAAAGATCATGGCAAGCAGATGGACCCGATTGCTTTTCAGGCATTGTATGCAAAAACCGGTTTTCAGCTGCGGGTTTTTTGCGGGAATCTGGAAAAGCTGGTCGATTATGTGGGGAAGCGCAAACAGATCGGACCGGCGGATGTTGAAACGGTTTTAAACCGTTCGCGGGTAGACCCGGTTTTCGAATTAACCGGAGCGATCAGTGAACGGGACCTGGGGAATGCCCTTTTTTATCTTAAGACAATGCAGGCTCAGGATCTGCATCCATTGCAAATCATTGCGGCGTTATCCAATCAGGTTCGCAAGTTGATCATCGCCAGAGATTTCATCGCGAGTTCACATGGCCGGGCCTGGAACGTGAAAATAGGGTTTAATGATTTCAAGCGGCGTGTGATGCCCGCGATTCATTCTTACGACGATGAATTGTCCCAAATGTTGTCCGACTGGAAAAGAGCCTTTGAAGAGCCCATGCCTCAGGATAAAGACAAACCCCCACCAAAAGGTAGAAAAAAAAGGGTCCGAAACCGCCGGCCACGCGACTTTACCTGGCTGCTGGAAACGCCAACCCCTATCCCGTCTACAAACTCATCGGGAATGCCTGCCAATTCAGTTTAAAGGAATTAACCGACATCCTCAAAGCCCTTTACGAGGCGGACCGACGGCTTAAAAGCGGCGAAAAAAACCCGGAACTGGTGTTGAGCCGCCTAGTCATTCGAATCTGTCACAGCCCCAAAACAGAAGCGTTATGATCGGTTTTTTCCGAAAGCAACAAGAGCGATTGGCCGAGCGTTTTATTCGCCGGCAATACGAAAAACAAGGCCTTGAGGCACCAGATGATATCACGTTGAGTGTCCAGGCAGCCCAGATGGTCACAGAAGCGCACCAAATAGCGGGGAAGCGGGGTCGAAATGTGCTAACGATTTTAAAAGAGATGACGGATGATCTCCTTTCCGAAATTAAACGACGCTAAATGCTGCATATTCTCCAAATGCCTTTACTTGATTTCAGATCTATTGAACATTATATTTAACTACTAAATGAATAGTAGTCTGTATTAAAGGCCAAGATTGTATAGTGCGACCCGGATTTTATTAGATGAATCCCGGATTTTGCCCATCACATGAAACCAAAGGAGGAACGTTGAAGTTGATCAAGGTAAAAGAGATGATGGTTCCGTTGTCGGATTATGCCACTGTTTCCCAGGATGCCGATCTGTATGATGCTGTTTTGGCATTGGAGGCATCCCATGAAACGTTTAATTCAAACCGTTATCGGCATCGTGCGATTTTAATTCTGGATGGCGAGGGTGATGTGGTGGGAAAAGTCGATATGATGAGTATTTTGAGTGCCTTGGAGCCAAAATATGAACAGATCGGTGATATCGAGGGCATCTCCCGTTCCGGCCTGAATCCGGAGTTTTTAAAGGCGATGGTCAATAATTATTCTTTATGGGACCAACCGCTCAAAGATATCTGTGTGAAGGCGGCCCGAAGAAAAGTAAAATATTTTATGTATAAGCCAACATCGGGCGAATACATTGATGAAAATGAGGCCCTGGATCATGCCATTCATATGATGGTATTGGGCAAATACCAATCCCTGCTTGTGAAAAAAGGGGACAAGACCATCGGCATTTTACGTTTAACCGACGTGTTCGCCCAATTTTGCGAATTTGCCAAGACCTGTGAAATTGAAAATGGATAACACGTAGTTGTTTTGCTCCCATGGGGCATTTAATCTGTCACATTTTTGAGAAATGGCCCTAACTGAATTTTAAAAAAGGTGTAATGAGTGGTTGGCTTATGCCGGCGCCGATTATGGCGCCGGTTTCATTTTTTGCTTCAGCAAAGCTGCTGATGACGGTTGGATTCATACCGTTTCGTGAGTGACGAACATCGGGTAAAACGAATATTTGCGGCTTTTCTAATCCAAACAGACGATCATTTTATTTCTATCATAGAAAACCACCCCCTTGGGGGGTGGTCAGAGTTCAACGGCTCTGCCGGTTGAACAGAGTCGGCTCATAAGTTACTTCATCTTATAGTTGTCCCCACAACTAATAGGAAAGGAGTAAAAAATGAGCCGATTCAGAAAGTTATCACATACAATTTGGCATTGCCAGTATCATATGGTTTGGACGCCCAAATATCGTTTGAGAATTCTCGAAGGTGCTGTCGCTACAGAAGTTACAAACGGTATAAGGATGTTTAGCGAACAAAAAGATTGCGAAATCGTTGAGTTAAATGTCCAGATTGACCATGTCCACTTAGTGGTAATGGTACCGCCGAAAGTTTCGATATCTGACTATATGGGCATCGTCAAGGGACGTACGGCAATACGTGTATTCAATCGATTTCGCAATTTAAAGAAAAAGCCCTATTGGGGTAATCATTTTTGGGCCAGAGGTTACTGTGTTGATACAGTTGGCCTTGATGCCGATAGAATACGGAAATATGTTAAGTACCAAGAAGCACAAGAGAAAAAGATAGAAAAATAAGCATCGCCAAAATTGGGGACAATTAATCTCGCCTCCTCAGGGGGCAAGAGACAGGCTTACCCCCTTATAGGGGTAAACTTAATACCACCCCCTCTGGGGGTGGATTTTTATTTGATTACGGTTACCCTATACGCCATAGCGTTTGAGCATTTCCTTAACATTTTCCTGGGTCTTCTTGTCGACGATAAGCGCTCGTTTTGATTCGGCATTTTTTATTTTTCTTACGAGTGTTTCCATGTCGGCCGGTTTCTCCACGACATCCAGAGCCCCCAGCTTCATGGCTTCGACCCCTTTTTCAAGGGTTGCCTGGCCGGACAGGAGGATCACCTGAAGTTCATCTTTTTTTGACTTAATCGCTTTGATGGTTTCAAGACCGTCCATTTCCGGCATCATGAAATCAAGAATAATGGCATCAAATATTTCAGTTTCAATTTTTTCCAAGGCTTCCTTGGCCGAGCTGGCCGTAACAACCTCCATACCGCGACTGCGCATACGCTCAGACATGATATCCAGAAAATCTTGCTCATCATCAACCAGCAGTATTCTTTCGCCCATTACTACTCTCCATCAATGTCGTCAAAAAAATTGAAAAATAAGGTGAAATCGGTATCTTTTTTTCGATTCACTCAGAATACGTGTGGGTATTATCCTCCCACCCCTATCTTATTTTTAATAAGGACTTTTACTCTTATAGTCAATATATTTTATTGCACTCATCCAAAATATTTGGTAGAAATCGGCCTCTTGGCCGTCGTATTTTAACGGTTATCGTGGCGGTCAATCTGTTTGCTTGCATCCATTAAAAATTGCCTCAATCAAGCAGTTTTAGATTGAGGCATCATTAATATCATATTTATTTTAATTGGAAAAAGTAGAAAACAGAGGAGGGCGGTAAAAGATGAGTCATGAAATTGAACATGATGGCGGAGGCGGTATCCTGGCCAAAAAAGGTTTATGGCTAGGCGTTGGCGTAGCGATTTTTATCTTGGTCGGCTTTATTCTTCCGACACCACAGAGCGTAATCGCCACCGTTGAGAAATTCGGCTTTGTCGAAAAGATGATTGAATGGGAGGTGGCGCACACCCCGGAACAGGCCGCTCACAAAACCATGATTGTTTTGGGCATTATCCCCATGGCGGTCATTTTTTTCGCCACAGAAGCGATTCCTATTGGTCTTACCGGTCTGCTGATGCCGATGCTGGCCTATTTCTTACATCTCTTACCCCGGCCAATGATTGGAAAAACGTTTGCCGGTGATGCACCCATGTTTTTGCTGGGGGTTTTGGCCATGGGCGTGGCCGTGGTGGATGTCGGGCTGCACAAGCGCCTGGCCGCCTGGCTGCTGGGGTGGACCAAGGGGTTTCTGGTGCCGGTTTTTGTTCTGTGCATCAGTATGTCGGTGGTGGGGTCTTTTATCTCCGCACATGCCATGTGCGCTTTTATGACGCCCGTTATGGCGGCCGTTTATTTTGGTTCCGTGCGGGCCAGCAGTCCTCCCGGTCAACTGGTGCACGATCCCGCATTGGCCAAATTTCTCATGTTTACCCTTTGTTTTGCGCTAAATGTCGGGGGGGTCGGCTCACCGGCGGCAGGCGGACGTAATGTGATCATGATGGGTTTCTGGAGTGAATACAATGTACCCATGGATTTCTTCACCTGGATGAAATACGGCCTGCCGATCGTGCCGGTCCTGGGCCTCCTGGTGGCCGTTTACATGCTGGTGTTTTTCAGCCGTAAGATCAAAACCAGGGATCTCACACCGGGGCTGGCCGCCATCAAAGAAGAAACCCAGAGAATGGGTAAAATGACCTATGCCGAGTACGTCACCTTTGGCATGCTGATTTTGATCCTGATTCTCTGGATTGTGGGCGGCGAAGAGCTCGGTTTGGGCGGACCTGCTCTGCTGGCCCTTCTCATCCCGGTGGTGTTTAAAACAACAGAGTGGAAAAAGATCCTAAACGGTATCTCCTGGGATGCATGGCTCATGTATTGTGGTGCCCTGACCCTGGGCGCATTGCTAAAGGAGAGCGGTGCCGCCATGTGGTTGGCCCAAAGCTTTCTCGCGATTTTAAGCGGTGTGGGTATGAGCGAAGGGTTCGGCTTCTGGGTCGGCCTGTCCGGGTTGTCCGGTCTGATGACCAATTTCATGTCCGATGCTGGAACGACGGCGCTGCTGGGGCCCATCGTTATTCCCATGGGGATCATGACGGGCGTTCCCGGTGAACCCTGGGCTGTTGGTCTAGGTGTTGCTTTTGCGACATCCTTTGCCCATTTTCTCATCGTGGGTACGCCCAATAATGCCATTGTTTACGGGTTGGGGGTATATCCCGATACCGGCGAGAAAATGATTCACCCCATGGATTTTGTGAAGTACGGCTTTTTCTTATGGGTGTTATGCATGATCGTTGTCTGGGTCGTCGGCTTCCTGGGTATTTACAATATTATCGGTTTTCCCGAAGGCATTTTGGAAACGGCCAAGGCGGCCATGGAGAGCGGTATACAATAACCTGATCTTTGCGTCTTTCCCCAGCGAGGTCGGGGAAAGACGCAAACCTCTCGGCAAATGCCATAAAAAGGTCTCACCTTGCTATTTTAACGGGGTTTTTTCAACTTCTTTCAACATGTGAATGGTCTCTTTTAAGAGCAATGTCACGTCATCGCCCGGCTGGAATATCCCGCAGTATTGAGGGTCGGCTTCATCCACATAGATTGTTTGCTGGCCGGCTAAAATGGTGTAGCGCATGATTGCACCAATGTACATGCAGTTGTCTATGTGGCCATCAATCTTATTTATAATTCCATCCATCTGGCGACTTGACTGGTGGCCTGGTCGGGCAATATCGATGGATTCAGGCCTGACGACAGCCTTTAATTTATCTTGTGGTGATATGTTGAAAGAGGGCTTTTGGATCATCAGGTCGCCATGTTCGGTTTTGAATAGCACGCTATTGCCGGATATTTTGTCAACGGTCCCATTGATAAAATTGATGTGGCCCACAAAGTTGGCCACGAATTCATCCACCGGACGTTCGTAAATTTCTGTAGGTGAACCGATCTGTTTGACGACCCCGTTATCCATGACAATGAGTATATCGGAGATAGACATGGCCTCTTCCTGGTCATGGGTAACGAAGATAATAGACAGATTGAGCCTCTTTTGGAGTTTTCGGATCTCTTCGCGCATCAACACGCGTAAGTTGGCGTCCAAGTTGGAAAGCGGTTCATCCAATAAAAGGATTTTGGGATGAAGACTCAGGGCTCTGGCCAGGGCCACCCGTTGCTGTTGCCCGCCGGAAAGTTGCTGCGGTTTTCTTTTTCCAAGTCCCTCTAATTGTACAAGATCGAGCAGTCGGCGCACTTCCTTTTGTATTTCATCTCTGGGCTTTTTCATAATTTTAAGTCCGAAACCGACATTCTGGGCAACCGTCATATGGGGGAAGAGTGCATAATTTTGGAAAACCATGGCGGTATCCCTGGCGTTGGCACGCAAAAACGTAATATCTTCCCCATCAAGTAAGATTTTTCCTTTGGATGGCTCCGTGAAACCACTGATGATTCTAAGGAGAGTGGTTTTGCCGCAACCGCTGGGCCCTACAAAAGTTACAAGTTTTCCCCGCTTTAACTTGAAGGATACGTCGTCGACAGCCGTCATCTTTCCAAAGCACTTGGAGATATTGATGACTTCGAGGATATTTTTACTACTTGATGTGTCCATAACGGGTTCCTTTTAGTACACCTCGGTGCGGGTAAAATGGGCCAACAGTTTCAATGCTCCCAGGCATGCCAGAACCACTGCGATCAACATAATCGAAAGGGCGCAAGCCATGCCGAGCATCCCCTGTTCGGCAATGGCCAAAATGTAGAGGGCGGCAAGATTGTTTCCTGGTGAAATCAGGAAAATAACCGCGCTGACTGCGATCATCCCTACCATAAACGTATAGATGAACCCCGCGATAAGGGCAGAGCTGATCAAGGGCAGGACCACCTGGGTAAACGTTCTAAACGGGCTTGCACCCATATCCACGGCGGCCTCTTCGATGGCAACATCGATCTGGTGGAGCTTGCTTGTTCCTGCTTCCAGGCTGACCGAAAGGTTTCTAAACGCTTCGTTGATAATCATGATGATAAACGTGCCGGTCAGTTTGATGGGCGGCGTGTTGAAGGCAAGAATATATCCCACGCCCATGACCGTCCCCGGCACGGCAAATCCCAGCAGAGATAAAAATTCCAGTGCTCGTTTGAATGGAATTTTTTTTCTGACGAAAATGTAAGCAAGGGTCACGCCAAACAGTGGTGCGATGCAGGCCGCTGAAAGCGCAAATTTAATGCTGGTCAATAGGGACCGGATACCGTTGGGGCTGTTGAAATGTGCCAGGGTGAAAGTATTATCGATCATCAGGATTTTGGTAAACGCACCGAGGAAAATCATTCCGAAACAAGATAGTATAAGAATCGATATCGGCGTAACAATGGCCAGCATCGGGTAGAGGATTTTTCCGGGTATTTTTCGTTCTTCGGTGTGTTGGGGCTTGCCGCCAATGGTTGTAAATGATTTTCCCTTCAAAATCAGCTCGTGAATAACGAACATCATCATGCTGGGAATGATGAGAAAAACACAAAACACGGCGGCCATCTCCAGGTTGTTTTCGCTTACCCAGTAAAGGTAAGCATCCGTGGCTAGAAAATGGACATTACCACTGATGAGCATGGGGTTGCCGAAATCGGCGATGGACATAAGAAACACGAGCAGCGCCGCCTTCAAGAGGCCAGGATAAGACAAAGGGATGGTGATTTTGAATAAGATATCATAGTCGGTGGCACGCATATCCGCGGCGGCATCTTCCATATTTGTTCCCAGGGACCTCAAAACATTTTCGATCATGAGATACCCCAATGGGAGAAACGTAATCACTTGAGCGATTATCACCCCGGGCCAGCCATAGAGGTTGAATTCGAACCCCGACATTCGGGTGATGACGCCAGACCGACCGCCGAGGAGAATTAAAGAAAGTGAAAAAATAAAAGGCGGGGCAACCAGCGGAAGTAGCCCGAGAATCCGAAGGGGTGTCCTTGCTCTTTTTGGCCCCCTAAGTCCAATATAAGCAAAGCAGAATCCGATTATCACGATGATGGTTGTGGAGACAACGGCAAGGACGATGCTATTTCTTAAAGAGTGCCAGTAAAGTGAATTTGAAAAAAAGTCCCGGTATGTTTCCGTGCTGTATATTCGTTCCTTTCCCAACTTGTATCGCAGCTTGCCGATATAAGGTGCGATTTTCTCTTTAATAGTGGCGATGGCTCGTTTTGAATCGTTAACGCCCTTTAGGTCGTCCCAGGTTTTTTTAAACCGAAGTATGATGGAAACATTTTGGGTATCTTCAATGACCACGCGTTTCTGGAGAAGCCCTTTTACGGGGGCCAGTACGCCGAGGATGGGGTTGATAAGATTTTGATTAAGCCGGTTTGGGTCTGAGACGGTGTGCCGGCACTTAATTATCACCGTCGGGTATCTAACGGTGAAACTGTTTTGCAATATCGACCAGATCGGAAAAACGATGAATAGAAAAATCAGCGACATGGAAACGGTTGTTACCGCAACCAGGCCAGGGCTTCGGAAAAATCGCTTGGTATCACTTGATAGGGATGTGAGAAAATTATCCGTGAACACTTCGCTCAATTTTCTCTCCGATTTAATTTTGGCGCGATTCTTAACACGTGAACACGGAAGACTTTTGGGCAGTGTGTTTGTCTGATGTTCGGGTTTTCGTTGTTCCTCCTATGCGAAATCTGATCGAAAGCCACGGTTTGGCCTTGCAGGGTCGGCCACATGAAAATGGTTTTTTGTAGCGACCCTGTAGAAGATCAAAACATCATGATCTTGATTACGGGGCCGCTCGATGCAAAAGAAAAGGCTTTTATGGGCTGCAATCTCTACTGCTGAAATTTTTCTTTCCAGGTAGTCATGATTCGGTTTTTATTTTCACCGGCCCAGACAGCATTGTATTTAATGAGTTTGGGCGTAAATTTAACCTTGCCCTCGATACCGGGGCGAGTCACTTTGGATCGGGTTTGGCCTACGAGTTCCATGGCTTCCTTGGTACCAATCCAGTCGATGAGCTTTTTTGCCGCCTCAAGGTTTTTACACCCTTTGAGGATGGCCGCAGAATCGAGATCATAGGCGGTCCCTTCGGAAGGGATAATGCCTTCGATATGAAACCCTTCGCTCACACGGCTGAAAACTGCATGGTCCCAACTGACCCCCACTGCATATTCGCCGCTGGCGACCAACTTCGCTGGAGCACTTCCTGATTTGGTGTACTGGGCTGTATTTTTGTGCATCCCTTCAAGCATTTTCCAGCCCTCTTCTTCACCGAAGATCTGCATCATAGCTGAAACCGACAAAAACGCTGTACCCGATGTTCCCGGGTTTGGCATCACAAGTTCTCCTTTATAGACAGGATTCATTAAGTCTTTCCAGGAAACAGGCTTCGGCAGATTTTTCTTTTTAATAAGGTCGGTGTTGACCACGGCTGCGGCGAACCAGTAGTTGAAACCATACCACAGACCATCCGGATCTTTGAATTCTTCGGGAATATCCTTCCATGTGGCCGAATCGTATTCCACAAACCAATCTTTCATGGCCCCGATCATGGCATGCATGTTCATGAATCCCCAGATCAGGTCGGCTTGGAAGTTGGGGGCTTCTGCCTCTAACCGGCTCCATAACTCATTGGAAGAGAGGCGGATCCATTCGATCCTCGTTCCAATCGCTTTTTCAGCCGCAGGAACCCATTTTTCCATTTCGTCTGGGTCCGTATGTGTGTATACCTTTAATACATCAGCCGCCAGGGCTTGAGTCGAAAATAAAAATGCCATTGTTATCACCGTTAAAACAATCACCGAGAATAGTCTCTTTTTTTTCATTTTTTAATCCCCCCTTAGCTAAAGATGAAATGTAATTGACTGGACGTCCAGATATCTGCGTCCGCTTGGCCGCCTTTCCCCATTTAAGTACGCTCTATTTAAGCGCGCCATGGCGCTGTTGATTGCATCCACGGTTTGGATAAACGAAAAATATCTACCAAAATAGATGTTCGAATACGTTTATATAAAAACAATAAAAATATAATGAACGGTATTTATTAAGTACAGTATTTTATAAATTACAGGTATATTTAAGTCAAGGCATATTTAAAAATATGTTATTACACGATATAATAGTATAAATAAGAATTAATTATAGATTAAGGCACTGGTTTTTTAGTTTTGGCTGAGAAAAATGTATAGTGCAACGAATATGATATGTGTTCGTTTTAAAAATATAATTAAACACTTGACAACATTATCAAGCACTATATATTGCTCTTATCATATTCAATGTGTGGATTTTTCGAGGGCTGGCATGAAAAACAACCATTCTTTACTACCTGCCGAGAGACAACAGCGGATTCTCGCAATATTAAGAGAAGAATTCACCATTCGTGGAACACGTCTCAGCGACATGCTTGGCGTTTCAGAAATGACTATCCGCCGTGATCTCGACATTTTAGAAAAAAAGGGGCTCGTCGAGAGGACCCATGGCGGGGCCGTTTCCAGACAAGAGCGTGTAGCCGGTAAATTTCAGTATAATCGCGCCATAAAAGAGAATCTTCCGGAAAAGGAAAAAATTGCGCAAAGTGCCGCGTCCCTGATTGAACCCAACGACACTATTTATATCGGTGAAGGAACCACCGTGGCCCAGATGATCCGCTTTGCAAAGGTAGGTATGCCTTTTACCATCTTTACCAATAACCTTGGTACGACCACTGAAATTGGAGACGCTACCGCCGAGCTTATACTTCTTCCAGGCGCGTATAACCCTGTCACGCATTCGGTTTCCGGACCCCTTACCATGGAAATGATCCGACAAATAAACGCAACGAAAGTTTTTCTAGGGGCAGATGGGTTGAGTCTCAGTGCCGGTCTGACAACAGCCGACCTTGAGATGGCTGTTATCGAGCGGAGCATGATCCGTCATACCCGGGGGCAGGTAATCGTGTTGGCGGACACCCCCAAATTTGGTCGCGTGGCGGAACTGTCCATCGCACCCTTAAAGCATGTGGATGTACTTATCACCAATCGCCCCGTTCCCGCGGATTTCCAAAGAGACCTTGACAAAATGAATGTTGAAGTGATCATCGCCTGACCCTATTAAACCGGATCCTATTGAATAGGTCACCGCAATTGCAACAGATCCCAAAAAACCTTGTCATGTTTGATTACGATGGCGTCATTGCCGATTCTTATCAGGTTTTTACCACGGCGTTTCTGGAAGCCAGCCAAAAGAGCGGGTTTCACGAAATGGATTCTAAAACCAACATCATGAGACTGTTCGATGGTAATCTTTTCGAATCTTTGAAGGCTTACGCATTGGGTGACAAAATGATCAACCAAATCCTGAGACGCTTTCAGGTTTTGGTGTCGCCAAATATCGAGAAGGTAAAACTCTTTGACGGCATGGCGGATACGCTGGAAACCGTTTCTGAAACAAATAAGGTGTATATCATCACGTCGAATCTTTCACGTGTTGTCCATCGGGCATTAGAGGTTGAATCCGTCAATGGGGTAGAAGGTGTCATCGGTGCGGAGACAGATAGAAGTAAAGTAAATAAAATCAAGAAGGTGATGTCTCGATACTCGAATTTACGAGCATTTTATGTGGGCGATACAAAAGGCGACATGCTTGAAGGTCAACGTGCCGGCGCCACCACGGTGGCGGTCACATGGGGTTGGCACGCCGAGAAGAAACTCCAAGAGGGGTTTCCTGATTATGTGATTCACTCCCAAGATGAACTGGTTACGCTTTTATGCTGATGTCCATCTTTCGATGTCGGCTGTTTTTTTCCCAGAGTGCAACAGTATACAGGAGTTAAGATATGATAGATCAAGCCCAAGTCGTTATCATCGGTGGCGGTATAACCGGGTGTAGCGTTCTCTACCACTTAGCCAAGGCCGGGTGGACCGATGTGGTTCTTATCGAAAAAGGGGAACTTACCAGTGGGGCGACATGCCAGGCGGCGGGTATGCTCACGCAATTCAACACATCGCCAACCATTATGCGTATGCGACAATATAGCGCCGCGCTTTATAAAGAGTTAAACACCTATGGTGAAGTTGGTAGCGTCAACATCGCTTCAACCCCGGAAATGCTTAAAACCCTCCAGCGTAACGTGAGTCGGGCTCGGGGTATCGGGCTCGATGTGGGGTTCCTGACCCCTGCTGAAACTTTGGATTATTTACCGTGGGCCAGCCCGGACAATATTCATGGGGCCGTCTTTTTGCCTGGGGATGGTCATATCGATCCCCATGAGACAACTTATGCCGTGGCCAAGGCTGCGACCACCATGGGGGCTAAAATCATTACCAAAACGCGGGTGACCGCCATCTCATTATCACCCAGCGGAGATATAGCAGGCGTTAAAACAGAAAAGGGAGATATCCGCTGTGAGATCGTTATAAATGCCGGAGGTATCTGGTGTGCCCAGGTTGCCGCGATGGCGGGTGTGCGCATCCCGTGTACACCCGTCATTCACCAGCATATCGCCATGGAACGTGTCAGTGGCCAAGAAATACCTGTAGAGAGCCCCACATTTCGCGACTATGAGTATCTGGTCTATGGGCGACCCGAGGGGGGGAGCTATCTGGTCGGCGGCTGGGAAACCAATCCGGAAGCGTGCTGGATCGATGGTGTACCATGGGAACATGAATCGTCTGAAGTTCCCAATGATCTGGATCGGTTTGCGCCCATGTTGGAAGATACCATCAAACGATTTCCGTTTCTCGAGGAGTCCGGAATGATTCGGCTGGTGTCCCACCCGGATGCATTTACACCGGATGCCGGGCCACTCATAGGGCCATGGCCGGGTATCAGGGGATTGTGGTTTGCCGCGGCTTCTTCCATGCAAGGCTTTGGTGGCGGTGGCGGATTTGGTAAAACCCTGGCCGAGTGGGTTACGACAGGGCAAACGGAATGGGATGTCTATGCGTTTCGTCCCTGGCGTTTTGGATCTCAATATCGCGATCCCTACTACTCTGCTGAATGCGCCAAGGAATGCTATAAATATTACTACCGAACGTTTTATCCTCATGACGAAAATACGGTGATGCGGCCCAAACGGATCACACCTCTCCATTATCGCCTCCAGGACTTAGGTGCGGTTTTTGGAAAGAAAAACGGCTGGGAACGTCCTAACTATTTTGAAACGAACAAACCGTGGCGTCGGGCTGGCGAGGATCAGCGTGAATGGGGCGGATGGGTTAAGCCTGCTTTTTTTGACGCCATTGCCCATGAATCCCGTGCGGTCCGTGAGCATGTCGGGCTTTTTGACTTAAGCTCCTTTGGAAAGATCGATCTCCGAGGACCCGGTGCGCTGAAGTTGATTCAACGGACAACCGGTAACGAGATGGATAAACCAGTGGGTTCGGTAACCTATACCCAGTTTCTCAACGTCACGGGAGGTATTGAAGGTGATGTGATGGTTACCCGCTTAGGAGACACCCATTTCCGCATTGTCACCGGATCGGGGTTTATAGAATCTGACCTGGGATGGCTCCGACTTCACCAGGAGAAGGCCGATGGGAATATCGAAATCAAGAATGTCACCGATGAATTTGCGGTTATCGGCATGTGGGGGCCGGATTCCAGGAAGGTCTTTCAGGCTGTTACCAAAAGTGACCTATCCGATGCCGCCTTTCCTTATATGACGGCGAAGGAAATCGACATCAATGGGACGCCTGTTCTTGCCCAGCGGGCCACATATGTCGGCGAGCTCGGATGGGAGCTCTATATTCCGGCTGGGGAAGCCGTTTTTGTGTGGGATCTTTTATGGGACGCGGGTAGAGAATACCAGATGACGGCCTGTGGTTACAAAGCCATCGATTCTCTGCGACTAGAAAAAGGTTTTTTGGCTTTTGGCACTGATGTTACAGGCCATGATAATCCCTATGAGGCGCGCCTGGGATTTTGTGTGAAGCTCGGAAAAGGCAATTTTATCGGAAATAAGGCACTTTCCCGGACAAAGACGGAAGAGATTACCCGGCGACTCTGCACCCTGGTGATCGGCGATGAAGAAGCTTATCTGACCCTGTATGGTGGAGAGGCGGTCATTAAAGCAGGTAAAGTCATCAGCCGTCTGCGAAGTGCAGGGTACGGGCATCATGTCCAAAAAAATATTGGGTATGCCTACCTGCCCTCCGATATGATTAAAAAGGGAACAAAAGTGGAGATTGATATCTTTGGAGAGATGGTTGCCGCCGAAGTGGTCACGGATATCATTTATGACCCTGAAGGTACATCCATAAAAGGATAGCCTTCGATATGTATATAAGTAGGAAAAAAATATTTAAAAGGAAGATATGATGAAGATCTATGTATGCGTAAAGCATGTCCCCGATACAGCAGCAAGGATAAAAGCGGTTGGGGATACCGGTTTTGACGAGTCGGTCAAGTTTGTTCTCAACCCATACGATGAATATGCCGTGGAAGAAGCGGTTCAACTGGTCAAAAAAATGGGCGGCGAAGTGGTGATCGTCTCTGTCGGTAAAAAGGCTGCGGTCAACACCATCCGCAGTGCTCTTGCCGTTGGCGCCGATCGGGCAATACTGGTTAAGACGGACGAACAGTTTATGGATAGTGGCTATACTGCCCGTATATTAAAGGCGGCGATTGAACAAGATGGAACACCCGATCTTATCTTTACCGGTAAACAATCGGTGGATAGTGAGGGAATGCAGACCCATTACCGTTTGGCGGCTGCTTTCGGGATACCGGTGGCGACGGAAGTCGTTTCCTTTGAAATTAAAGGCGACAGAGCTGTTGTGGCATGTGAGGTCGGTGGTGGCGACAGGGAGGTTTTAGAACTTGCCTTACCATGTGTTATTGGTGCAACGAAGGGATTAAATGAACCTCGCTACCCCAAACTGCCCGATATTCTCAAATCAAAGAAAAAAGAGATTAAACAAATAGAGATAGGCTCATTGGGCATTACCCCTTCGTCCAAGAGAGCCACACTCATGAAATTGGAACCGGTTCCCGAGCGGGGCGAGGCCAAGATGCTTGAAGGGAATACCCGGGAGATGGTTGAAGCGCTGATCCGATTACTTAAAGAAGAAGATAAGGTTCTCGAAAATGAGTAATAACACCCTCAAATCAAACAATATTGAGGGTGTTAAAAAGGGCGGTTACGTAAAAAAAATTATCACGGTTCGTGACGCTATAAGGAGATATAGATGTCAAACATTGGCGTAATAATTGAAACAAGTGGAGATAAGGTTAAACCTGCCAATTTCGGTGTGATCACAGCCGCACACGATGGTGGCGCAAACGATGTTTATGCCTTGCTTCTTGGTGGAGATTCTAAAACGTGTAAGCAAGCGGTTGAGAAGTACGGTGTGGGAACGGTGATCGCGTTGTCCGGCGAGGGCGTCGATCTCTCTTCAAGTCCTGAGTTGCAGGCTGCGGCGGTCGTTAAAGCAATGCAGAACTTTAATATAAGTCAGCTTTTAGGTCTGAGTAGCATTAAAGGCCGTGATCTCCTCACCCGGGTTGCCATACTGCTCGATGAACCCGTTGCCCTCGACTGTGTCGCCGTGGATCTTAAGGCCGCAACAGTTGTAAAATCACACTTTTCCGGAAAAACAATGGCTACCTTAAAACTATCCGGTGACTACCTCATTGGTGCCTTGCGACCCAATGCGGTCGAGGCGGAAGAGGTGTCAAGCACCGCCGAAGTGATCGATTTTTCCACTGAGGTCGAGGATTTTGGAAAGATAAAGATTCTTGAAACGAAAAAAGTGAACTCAGGCACCATCGATTTAACCGAGGCCAACATCATCATTACCGGTGGCCGCCCCATGGATTCGGCTGATAATTTCAATATTCTTCGAGAGTGTGCCAATGTGCTTGGCGCCGCGGTGGGCGCCTCCAGGGCTGCCGTGGATGCAGGGTTTGCGCCCCACAGTATGCAAGTTGGGCAAACCGGAAAAACGGTTAGTCCCAAGCTATACATCGGTTGTGGCTTATCCGGATCGGTGCAGCACTTTGCCGGGATGAAAACATCCAAGGTGATTGTGGGCATCAATACGGACAAAGACGCGCCCATTTTTGGTAAATGCAACTATGGCATTGTGGGAGATCTGTTTGAGGTCGTTCCGCAACTTACCGAAGCGCTAAAAGGATAATTCCCGACTTTTAACGGAGGCTTCATGGATCTTTATACGACGATCAAATCCTTCGCAATGGCACTCCTTATTATTGCCGCGTTCGGTATATTTTATGTTCGGGTTAGGCGTCTATTTAATATCATGTGTGCGGTAAAGGGTGAAGCGACCCTTAAAGTCGACCAGATCACCAGCCGGATCACAGAGAGGATTAAAGTACTTTTTACGGATATTTTAGGACAATCAAACGTCCGGCGAAAGATCTTACCCGGTATCGCCCACACCATGATATTTTTTGGATTCCTTGCCATCCAGCCGCATTCACTGGAATTGATGATCCAGGGTGTATTTCCAGGTTTGCATCTGTCCAAGGCCGTTCCGGGAATCTATGGGGGTTACCTTTATGTGGCTGACCTTTTTGCCTTTTTCGTTTTAATCGGACTCGGATATGCCCTGTACCGTCGTTTGTTGGACCGACCCAATTATCTAACCAATGGCCTGGATGCCAAGCTTATTATTCTTTTTACTTCGGTCATCATCATTTCTTTTCATTTCATTAATGCGTTTCAAATGCAAAAACCGGTAGGAGCAGGCGGTTTTGACTATGCAGGTCTTTTCCCGATATCTGCCGGTTTTGTCCGGTTTTTCAACCTAACATCTCTGACATCATCGCAAACCAGCCTGGGTTATGAAATTTCCTATTGGATTCATTTGCTGACCATTCTGGGGTTTTTGGTTTACATCCCAGGTTCCAAGCACCTTCACTTACTTGCCGCCGTTCCCAATGTGTTTTTAAAACCATTGGAACGCGAAAAAGCGATGATCAAGACCGATATTGAAAACGAAGATGCAGAAAGTTTTGGGTTGGGAAAGGTATCGGACTTAAGCTGGAAAAATGTCCTCGACCTTTACGCCTGTACCGAATGCGGTCGATGCGAGGAGCAGTGCCCGGCGGACGCCACCGGAAAGCCCCTCTCTCCCAAGAAGGTGGTGGTTGATGTCAAACATGACCTTTTCGACCAGGCAGCGCCGCTTTTAGGCGGAAACATGGAATCCATTGAGCCACTGGTTCGCGACAATGTATCCATCTCGGAAGAGGTGCTATGGTCATGCACTACCTGCCGGGCGTGTGAAGATATCTGTCCGGTAAACATTCAGCATCTGGATATTATTCTCGAAGCAAGGAAATACCAGGTTTTGATGGAAGCAGCGTTTCCACCGGAGATGCAGGAGACCTTTACCAATCTGGAAAACCAGTCGAACCCGTGGGGATTTTCCAATGATACCCGGGCCAACTGGAGCAAGGGACTTGATGTGCCCTTGATGGCGGACAATCCGGAAGCCGACGTACTCTATTTTGTCGGATGTGCGGGTTCGTTCGATGATCGGGGCAAGAAAATTTCAAGCGCGCTGGCACGGGTATTAAAAAAGGCCAATGTCAATTTTGCCATACTTGGCGAAGAGGAACGTTGTAACGGCGACATGGCACGACGGGCCGGGAACGAATACCTGGCGCAAACGATGATCATAGAGAACGTCGAAACATTTAACCGCTATAATCCCAAAAAAATTCTCACCAGCTGTCCCCACTGCTACAACACGATTAAAAACGAATATCCCCAGTTTGGTGCGACATTCCAAGTGGTCCACCATACGGAGTTCTTGCTGGATTTGTTTAAACAAGGCCGCCTTAAACAAAATGGCACGCAACTCGGTGATCTTACCTTTCATGACTCCTGCTATCTGGGCCGCTGGAACGGCATTGTCGAGGCACCCAAAGCGCTTATTCGCTGTGTGAACGGCGGCACCGACTTGTTGATGCCCAAACGAAAGGGTGACAAGGGATTTTGCTGCGGGGCCGGAGGCGCCCGAATGTTTATGGAGGAAAATATCGGAAAAAGAATCAATATCGAACGGGCCGAAGAGTTAATTGCAACCGGCGCATCGACTGTTGCCGCCGCATGCCCTTTTTGTATAACGATGCTCGGCGACGGTATCTCCGATGCCAACGGTGGTTTAGATGTCAAAGACATTGCGGAAATTGTAGACGAGGCAACCGACTAGCGGCAAGCGCTATTGGTCAAGGTTTTTTGGGTGGCACCGGGTAACATAAAAATTTACTGATATTGTAAGGAGAAATGTCATGCAGGATAGTGCGCAGGTCGTCATCATCGGCGGCGGTATCGTGGGATGTAGCACGGCTTACCATTTAACCAAAATGGGGTGCCGGGATGTGGTGATTATTGAAAAAGGGGAGTTGACCAGTGGTTCCACCTGGCACGCTGCAGGACTTGTGGGTCAGTTGCGTGCGGAGAGAAACATCACCCGAATGTTACAGTATAGCGTTAGCCTGTATGATAAACTGGAAGAAGAGACCGGACTCACCACGGGGTGGAAAATGAGCGGATGCCTTCATCTGGCGAGGACGCCCGAGCGGATGTTCGAGTTGAAAAAGGGCGCCACCACGGCACGCAGTTTTGGTCTTGAAATGAATATCATTACACCTTCCGAAGCAAAAACACTTTTCCCCATCATGGACGAATCTGATGTGATTGGGGCTGCTTTTATGCCCACGGACGGGCAGGCGGATCCAGCCGGTATCACCCAAGCCATGGCCCGCGGAGCCAGAAGCCGCGGTGGCAAAATTTATGAGAATACCCTGGTAACCGGATTTGAATTTGACCGGAAAAGAGTGTCCGTTGTCAATACCGATAAAGGGGACATCAAGTGTGACACTGTCGTAAACTGTACCGGCATGTGGGGATATCAGGTGGGTCAAATGATGGGCGTCAATATTCCCCTGGTACCCTTTCAGCACCAGTTTTTGGTAACCGATGTCATCAAGGAAGTCCCGCCGAATCTGCCCACCCTGAGGGACAAGGACAACCTGTTATATTACAAGGAAGAGGTGGGTGGCCTGGTGATGGGCGGCTATGAAAGAAATGGCATTCCCTGGGCTGTTGATGGGGTTGCCAACGATTTTACTTCCCAACTTCTGGATCCGGATTACGATCATTTTGAGACCCTCATTAATCCGGCCATGAAGAGAACCCCGTGTCTTGCCGAAGCCGGTATTTCAAGGCTGGTCAATGGGCCCGAGGCGTTTACCCCCGATGGCGATCCCATCATGGGGCCGGCTCCGGAACTGGACAACTGTTATGTGGCGGCAGGATTCAATGCGTTCGGTATTGCCGCTGGTGGGGGCGCCGGGAAAATGATGGCTGAATGGATTATCGAGGGCGAACCCAGTCTGGACATATGGCCGCTGGATATCCGCCGGTTTGGTCCTTACCACCGGAGCCGGACTTACAATGTAACCCGGACCACCGAACTTTACGGTAAGCACTACACGATTCACTGGCCCCACGAAGAACACGATTCCGCTCGTGGTGTTCGGCGCAGCCCCTTGTATTACCTGCTTAAGGAAAAGGGTGCGGTGTACGGTGCCAAATATGGGTGGGAGCGGGCCAATTGGTTTGCGCCAAAAGGAAGCGAGCCAAAAGATGATCATACCTTTGAGACTCCCAACTGGTTTGAGCACGTGGCGGCGGAACATAAAAATGTCCGTGAAAATGTCGTACTTATCGACCAGTCTTCTTTTTGCAAATTCGAAGTTCGGGGCAAAGGCGCCCTTGTTTTTTTAAATCGGCTCTGTGCCAACCAGATCGACCAACCGGTGGGTAAAGTGATTTATACCCAGATGTGCAATGAACGCGGAACTATCGAATGTGATATGACGATAGGGCGTTTGGGCGAAGATCGTTTTTTTCTTGTTGTGGGGACTGCCTTTGGACTTCGGGTTTCCTGGTGGATTGAAAACCACATGCCGGACGATGGGACCGTTTCTTTCAGCGATGTTACCTCGGCCTACGGCGTTCTTAATCTGGCAGGACCCAAGTCTCGTGATCTGCTGAAAAAGGTCACGCGGGCAGATCTTGACACCGCGGCATTTCCTTACGGCGGTTGCAGAGAGATCATGGTGGGTTATGCGCCCGTGGTGGCATTCCGGATCACTTACGTGGGAGAGCTCGGTTATGAACTGTACGTTCCATCCGAGTTTACCGGTCATGTTTACGAAACCCTGTGGGAGGCCGGGCAGGATCTGAACATCACAAATGCCGGGTATCGAACAATTGCGTCCACGCATCTGGAAAAAGGGTACGCGGATTGGGGGTCTGAATTGACGCCGGAATACACGCCTTACGACGCCGGTATCGGTTTTTGCGTGGCCCTTGAAAAAGAAGGGTTTATCGGCAAAGCGGCACTGGAAAAGATAAAGGCGGAAGGGCCCCAATGGAAATTGTGCACCTTCACGATCAATGCCGATGCACCGCTGATGCTTCAAGGGAGTGCGCCGATTATTCAAAACGGGAAAGTAATCGGGGTCACCACCAGTTCAGGCTTTGGGCACACAGTAGGGAAAAATATCTGTTATGGATACCTTCCTGCAAACCATTCGGAAAAAGAAGGTTTCGAGGTTGAATCTTACAAGATAACCTATCCGGTAAAGCTCGAAGATAGCAGGGCGCTCTACGATCCGGAAGGAAAAAAAGTTCGGGTGTAAAATGAATCTTCCCCCGGCGAGCTAGTGGGCAAGATGTCGTTGGAGAAAAAACGATGAAAATCGATATTGACACAACCATAAGCAGGGCGCCGGAAGCGGACCAGGAGTTGCTCAGGGCTGAAAAAACGGCATATGAAAGAATCCATGCGACCACAAAAGCAGTCTTGGCGGAAGTCGGTATTGAGACGAAAAACCCGGCGATCATCTCGCTTTTGGAAACCACCGGCTTGGCCGGTTATGACCCTTCTATTGGCCGTATTTATTTACTGCCGGAGCTCGTTGACCAATGCCTGGCCTCGGCCGCCAAGACCTTTGCTGGAGACGAGGGAATGAACACCTTAGGTATTGGCGGCATCCCCCCCTTTTTATACCGAGAAGAAGATCCTTATCCTTTGCCGGCAACCTATGAAGAGCTGACCCATTTGATGGAAGTTGTGGGCGAAAATCTTGATGTGGTGCGGTTTTTAAGCCAACCGGTCAAGGTCCATAAAGGAGATCCGTTGCGCTGCAACCAAATCATGGATCGATTGGATAACTGTATTAAGGTAACCTGCAGTGCCTATATGGATGATACGGATGCGGTTAAATGGTTTGCCGGGCGTGACGATTGGCACGATTCCATCTGCGGTATCAAATCCCCGCTCATCTGCATGGACGACATGATGGATGCGTTGGTTCGAAGTGCTAAGGCCGGCAATAACCTGCGTTTGACTACGATGCCCTTGGCCGGCCGAACGGCCCCGCAAACCCCCGAGGCCTGCATCATCGTAACCCATGCGGAAGTGTTGTTCATGCTGGCTGTGGCGCAGACCGTAAATCCGGGGATGTTATGCATGTTCGGCGGCATGCCCTGTACGACAAAGCCGGATGGAGATCTGGCGTATTCTCAGGATGCTATGAATCTGTTGAATGTGGCTGTGGCCCGGCTCAATATGTGGGTCACGGGATTGCCAACCGTTCAGTCCGGAGGAAGTACGGAAGAAAAAGTGCCCGGGGATCCGGCCCTGGCAGATGGCATTCGCGGCCGTCGCATCCTGTGCGATTATGGTGTTCACAATGCCCGGCACTGCTTTGGGGTACTGGATAACCTTAATTTTTTCAGTGAAAAGGCTTTCCTTTCCGACTGTCAGGCTCAACGGGAATACCAACAGGAAATATCCGACGAAAACATATTAAAACCGTTATATTTACCCACCGATGATCAGGCCCTTGATGTTATTCAGCGCGTTGCCAGTTGTGATTACCATGTGGATTTTCACACCACCGCCAATTTGGGTGCGTTTGATCAGTGGGCCAGAACAATTGTAGACAAGGGGGCATTATCTGAAAAACCAAAAAGAGAATAGGAATTGGGGAGGTTTTTTTTGGATAAGCAGGTTTCTGAGATCATCGAAAAGTATTACGATATCGGCATGGTCTGTAAGGTGACTGAAATCTTCGGTGGGTTTAACAATCGGGGATTTTGTATTCATACGCGAAAAGACCGGCTTAACCACACTTATTTTGTCTGCCAGTACAAGGAGGGAATGACTCGCCAGGAAATCCAATTCGAACATACATTGATCAGCCATGCCATTGCAAAGGGATTGACCATTTGTGCTGGACTGGTGCCGACCGAAAACGGAAAAACACTGGTGAAACCGGCAAACAGCAATAAAATGTTCTCTGTTTTTGAATACCTTAGGGGAGAGGATAAGTATACCTGGACGGATACCCATTTAACGGACACTGAATTCAGAAACGCTGCAAGCGTGCTAGCCGAATTTCATCATGCGGTCTGGGATTTTAATCCTGAGCAGCTTAAAAGAAGAGAGCCGCCGATTGCGGAGTTTTTGCCCATCATTGTTAAAAAACTTATGAGCCTCGGGCAAAAAATGAAAGCGGGTGAATTTCAATCTTATTTTCGGGCCAATCTGAATGACATTCTCGGCGCTATTGCGCGCCATGCCGCTGTACCCAATGAAGTCAATAATTTGCCGGTTATTCCCGCTCATTATGATTTTCATCCCGGTAACCTCAAGTGGGAGGGAGAGGCGGTTACAGGTCTTTTCGATTTTGACTGGTCGAAAATGGACCTGCGCTTGTTCGACGTCTGTATGGCCACTATCTATTTTTGCAGTCGGTGGAACGGGCGGCGAGACGGCGAACTGCGCTTGGGTAAAGCCGCGCTTTTTTTAGAGAGTTATCAGAATCGGCTAAAGGGCCTGAAAGACCTCACCCCTTTAAGTGAACAAGAGCAACGATTGCTGCCGAAGATGTTAGTCATCGCCAATATTTATCTTCTCTACTGGGAAGTTTCGAAATTTTGTGGTAGTAAAGAAGCCATCGACAAAGAATATCTGGTTTATCTAAAACACAATGTGCGTTTGATGAGCTGGCTTGAAACCCACCGCTCTGCTATTTCCGATGCTGTCGCTATGGCCATAAAATAGCCCCGATCTTGGGAGGCAAAATGTACTTTGAGCCTAAAAGTCATGCATAAAGTATTATGTTGAAAGCCACACAAGTGACCAAAAAATTTGACGAGCTCGTTGCCGTGGATGATTTGAGCTTCCACGTGAAGAAGGGGCAGATATACGGAATTGCAGGGCCCAATGGTGCCGGGAAGTCGACCGTATTTAATCTGATAACCGGCAACTATGATTACCAAGGAGATATCCAATTTGAGGGTAAGAGTATTACCGGCCTGCCCCCCTATCGTATCTCAAAAGCGGGAATTGCCCGTACCTTTCAGATTCCACAAATCTTTCCCAGCCTTACCGTTCAAAAAAGCATTTGCGCCGGGAGTCGTTTCGGCACACAAAAAGGCTTGAATCCAGGCCATGTGGAGGAGGTCATTCATTTTGTGGGACTTGAAAATGAGCGAACTCAAATGACCGGGAAACTCAATCTGATGGGAAAAAAGAAGCTCATGATCGGGGCCTCCCTGGCGACAAAGCCTAAAATTCTTATGCTGGATGAGCCCATGGCTGGATCCAATGCCAAAGAGATCAAAGACCTGATGGTCCTGATCCGCAAAATTAACGTGGAGCTCGGCATTACAGTTATTATCATCGAGCACTTTATGAAAGTACTCACCGAACTTACAGAAAAGTTGCTCATACTCGAATCGGGTCAAATGGTCTGCTGTGATACACCCCAAATTGTTACCAGCAATCCCGATGTCATCAAAAGCTACCTGGGTGATGCGTATGCTAAACGTGACTGATCTGAAGGCCTATTATAGTGAAGCGCAAGTGCTTAATGAGGTCTCTATTTCAGTGGACCAGGGTCAGGTGGTGGTTATGCTCGGCCCAAACGGTCATGGCAAAAGCACCCTCTTAAAATCGATTTGTGGGTTGGTGGAAAAGGTTGAGGGAAAGATTGATTACCAGGGACATGCGATAAACGGATTGCCAACGGAAAAGATCGTTAATATGGGGATCACCTATATTGCCGAAAACCGTGAATTATTTCCTGACATGACCGTGTTGGAAAACCTCAAGCTAGGTGCCTACTCGAAAAACGCACGGCCCCACGAAAGGGAGAACTTAGAGCGGGTCTTCGCTCTTTTTCCCCGGCTTAAGGACCGACAAAAACAGGTGGCATCAACCATGAGCGGGGGGGAAGCCCGCATGCTGGCCGTGGCGAGGGGGTTGATGTCCAATGCAGATTTTTTGTGCATTGATGAGCCCTCTTTAGGTCTTCAACCCAGCTTACGGCAAGAGATCTTTTCTACCATCAAACATATAAATGAACAGGGGAAGACCGTTTTGTTGGTGGAACAAAATATTCCTCAAATCGCGGAACTGGCAGATAAAATTTATGTCATGGAAGAGGGACAAATCTCTTTTGAAGGAAAGAAGGAGGAAGCGCTCAACAACGAGCATCTAAAGGAGATATTTTTGGGCATGTGAGCCCCAGGTCCATTGTATACGATTGCCTTTTGCTCAAACGGCGCAAGACACCATGATCTTAAGTGAAGATACAACTTTATTGTTGTATGAAATCATTGACGTGATTATCGCGGGGTTATCCACCGGTTCCGTATATGCCCTCATGGCGGTGGGGATGACCCTGGTCTATGGTGTGACCAAGGCTTTTAATTTCGCCTATGGAGATTTTTTTAACATGGGCGGTTATTTTGCATGGATCCTGATCTTTGGGCTGGGCCTTCAGTTCGGCGGTTACCTCATGATTCTGATTATTGTGATGCCGCTTATGTTTATCGTTGGATATGGGTTGGAAAAATTTCTGGTGGCACCCTTAAGAAAGCGCGATGATTGGGAAAACAAGGTCATGATGCTGACCCTGGGCCTGGCCCTTTTTCTGTCCAGCCTTTATATGGTAGTCTTCGGCGTTAAAATGAAATCGTTACCCCCCATCCTGGAGGGAACCCTTGAAGTCGGCCAATTGGTCTTCGCCTACCAGGATATCATGATTTTTGTCATGTCACTGGGTGGCATCCTTCTGTTTGGCTGGATGTTAAACAACACCCGCACCGGCATGGCGGTAAAGGCCGTTGCTCAGAATCCCATCGGGGCTAAAATTGTGGGTATTCCCAAGGAGCGCATTTTCGCCGCCACCTTTGCTATCTCAACGGTTATGGTGGGGTTTGGGGGAATACTGTTGAGCCAAAAATGGTTTATCAACCCCAACTCGGGCGGCATCATCATGATCAAAGCCTGGGTGGTCACCGCCTTCGGTGGTATGGGTTCTATCCGCGGTGGGCTTTATGCCGCTTTTATTATTGGCATGATGGAGGCCTTTGTGGGCTGGCTGTTCGGAATGAGCTACGGCATTATTGCGCTTTTTATTCTTTTGCTGGCAACGCTGACATTGCGACCGAAAGGGCTGATGGGAAAAGGCGGGTAATAAGGTATGCGATTAAAACATATGGCGATGATTATCGGTGTTTCCTATGCGATTATGGCGATCTTGCCTGTCTTTGTGGGAGACATTAAATTCATCATGAACATTTTGATCATGTGTCTCATCTGGGCGGTGGTGGCCTCCTGCTGGGATTTGATCATGGGGTTTGCCGGGATTTTTTCTTTTGGGCAGGTGGCCTTTTTCGTCATGGGCGCTTATTGTTCCGGTATTCTTTCCATTGAGCATCATCTGACACCGGTGTTGTCCATTCTGATTGCCGGTGTCTTTACGGCCGGCATGGGCGTTCTGGTGGGGCTTCCCTGCCTTAGGTTGGAAGGACCTTATGTGGCACTTGTGACATTTGGGGTACACATGGCCCTGCAACCGATATTAAGGGGTAAGATCGGCCTTGCAATAGGCTCCGGTGGATCTGTTGGACTGCTGACCATCCCCCCCATCAGCCTTTTCGGCTATAACTTCAGTTCCGCCAATATTGTCCCTACTTTTTATTTAACACTTTTAGTATCCCTCACTTGCGCACTGATTATTATGTTTGTGATTAAATCCTACTGGGGAGTCGCGTTTCTGGCCATTAAAGATTCTAAGGATTTTGCCATGAGCCTTGGAATCAATGCCTTTAAATATAAGTTGGGCGTTTTTGCTCTGACCTCATGTCTGACAGGCATTATCGGGGCGTTCTACGGCCATTTTTATGGGGTGCTCTCTTTTCGCATGCTCGACCTGGATCTGTTTAGTATATTGATGGTCATGATGCTGGTGGGCGGCCTTGGGCACTTTCCCGGCGCCATCATTGGCGCTTTTCTGGTGGTAGCAGGCAGTGAGCTGATGGCGCCTTTGGGCGCATATCGGGCGGTAACCATGGGTGCTTTGGTGGTCATCTTGGTTCTGGCGCTTCCAGACGGCGTTATTGGCCTGTTTCGAAAACGATCAGATGCTAAAGCTTAAAGTTGAGTTCTGTATGGGGACCGTCTAAAAGATAAACAGTTCCATTAATTTCTATGAAAAGGGAGGTGTAATATGAAAAGGAGCCGTTTAATTTCATTTATTGCCGCAATGTGTCTGATGCTTGGTTCTTGGGCTATGGCTGCTGAAACCATTCCTGTCGGGGTTCCCATTCCCATGACCGGTTGGGCTGCAGGCTCCGGTGCCGACTATTTTAAAGGCATCAAAATGGCCATCGACGAGATCAACATGTCGGGCGGTCTGCTGGGTAAACAACTTGAAATTATCCGTTTTGATTCAAAAGGGTTTGAGCCTGAAGTGGTCATGCAGGCGGCCGATTATCTTTGCGGTCAAAAGAAGGTGGCCTCGGTGCATGCCGGCTGGGCGGGATGGGGCCAGGATGTTCGGTCCTACGGTAAATATGACGCGCCCTTTTTTGCCGACGACGGCTCACAGGCAGCGGTGAATGTCTTTAAAGAAGATCCTGCTAAATATTACAATATCTATCAGACCACCGACGTCGGCATTGAGCAGGCCAAGAGCATGTTTCGGGCACTGATGGCGCTACCTTACGAATACCCCAACAAGAAAGTCGTGATCATCAATACCGACGATGCCTGGGGGCTTGAAGTCGGTGATACCCTGGAAGCCAGCTTCAAAGAGACCGGCTGGAAAGTATCCAAACGTGAGACCGTTCCTTACGGTACCAATGAGTGGGGTGTTCTTTTGTCCCAGATTCGTAGAATCAAACCGGCCCTCATACACGTCGAAATCCCGAGTGGCCAGGAAAATATTACTTTTATCCAGCAGTTCCTTAAAAAACCGGCCAACGCGATTATCAGCCTGGGGTGGGGTATAACCCCACGTGAAGTGGTCGGCACGCTGGGTAAATCCGCTGACGGTATTGTGGGTGAGATGCCCAGCGGGCTGCCGGGTCCCAAGTCGCCCAATGCAGCCGCACAAGCCTGGGTCGATAAATTCGTGAGCCTCTATAAGCATCAGGTTCCGGCGGGCGCCTGGATTGCCTACACTGCCGTAAAGGCATGGGCCAATGCAGTGGTAAACGTGGGAGATGCCTATGATTTCAAGGCCGTGAACGCTTTTATCAAGAAAAATGGCTATAAGGGCGAACTGGGTCAGATCATGTGGGACCAAGATAATGTCCTGCGTGCCCAAGCTGGCGCACCGGTGGTTCATTACCAGGTCCAAGGGGGTGAATTGCAGCCGATCTATACCGATCCGCCGCTCACCCCCTATCCCCATGGGAAGTTTCAGGTGCCACCCTGGATTAAGAAATAGTGAAAAATAATATGATTGAAGAAATAGATTCTTTGATTGAAATGACCATCACGGTTTATGAAGACCGGATTCCCTTTAATCGTGTGTTGGGCTTGCAGGTCGAATCTTTGACCTTGGAAGAGGCCGTTATCGGCTTTGGTCGGCGAGACGATCTGGTGGGAAACTATCAACTTCAAATTTTGCATGGCGGGGTTATCTCCGCGGTGTTGGATACAACCGGGGGCATGTTGGCCTCGATAAGTGTCCTGAATCAGATGATCGGTGCCACCCAAGAGGAGATGGCCAATCGGCTGGCCCGGATCGGAACCATCGATCTGCGGATCGATTATCTCAGGCCCGGGAAGGGGACACGTTTCTATGCCCGTAGCAAAATGATGCGAACAGGTCGGAAGGTTTCGGTTACACGGATGGAATTGCACAACGATGCGGATTTGTTAATCGCCGTGGGCACGGGGACCTATATCGTGGGCTAAACCCATGAGATATCCACCACATGTCCGGTCCAAGGTTTAAATCGACTTGACTAAGAGGTGTGCATGATCATTTGAAGTGGTTGCACAGGCTCTCCTCTTTCCTCAGGGCTCGCGAAAAAATAATTTCACATTTTATACGCCGATGCATCCCGTCTGGCGACGTTGTGAAAGCTCGGAATATCTCGATATTCCTGCACTTTCACGCCTTGCCAGGCGGGCGCCTCAACGCCTAAAATTGTGAACTTATTTTTGCGCGAACCCTTAGGCGCTCATTTTAGCCCAATAGACCAGTTCCACCACCCGGCTCGTTTTTTTAATTGTATGCCCTTTGGCGGCGGATCGTTCATATGGATTAAGAGCCGATACCCCGCCTGATGAAGTAAGGCCCGCTGATCGGTCAGATCGATGGGCCAGTTGGGGTATATCCAGTACATGTCATCATGGGGGGTCACCCAGGCAGATTCCCGTTTGGGGCTCAAGAAGTTCTGCCCCACAGCCAGCTCATCGGAGACGATTCGGGAAAGGCACAAGGGCCAGTTTCCCGACACCACAATTCCCAGGGGAAGGGGGCTCCTTCTCGGTAAATCAAGGCAGGCGGCCTTATCCAACTCCGGACTGACGATAGCACCCCTGAATCCCAGATCGACCAGCGTCTCAAAGGCAAGGGGATTGGCCAGGTTGCAAAAAGGGCCGGCCCAGAGAGCCAGTTTTTTTGATTTCTGAGTGGTTTCCGGAAAGAGGGCGGTCTGCCAGGGTGCATTTAATACGAATTGACGGGCACCGTGTGACAGAACCGTTTCAATATGATCCCTTATTTTATCTTCGGTTTGAGGCCAAATCGTCGGTGGCAGCCAGAACCATAAGTTTTTAAGCGATCGATCGGATAATTTGGACACGTTTATCGAAAAAAGCCAGATGCCCGTTCCCGGCGATAGCGTCTCGTTGGGTAGTGAGGCGTAAATGGTTGATTCCCTTTTATTACCCCATTTTGTTGCTGGTTGCGGTAGCTTGGCCTGGATCATGGGTTGACCGTGAGTGGCGGCCATCGGGTCGGCCAGCTTCTTTTCCAGGCTGTTAATCATTTCCATTAAGGCCGGTTCCCGTCGATCCGTTAAAAAGACGGGGGTTCCCTTGGGAGGTGGTTTGCCGTCTTTTATTCTCAGGTTGAATTGCCCTTTGGAAGGGACCGAGCGATTCACCTGAACCTGCTGATGCCACGGCTCATCTTCGTACCCCACCCGAATGACATCCCGTTTAAACAGGGGCTCGCGAAGTCTGACATAGGGTCGACGTGCGGGACCCTGTGTGCTGCCGATCATCAGTCCCGATCCAGTCCGGCTTTTTAAATCGATCGGGTTGTGCGGGTGTTGGGGCAGAAAGTGGTAATGGGTACCGGGACGCCCCAGAGACCGTTCCAATAATTGGACCGCATCGCGGCGTATTTTGGCATCGATCCCTTCGTCGCGAAGCATGCGGTAGGCCGATACTGTATAGTATACATAATGCGGCCCTTTTTTACGCCCTTCGATCTTCCAGGCTTTTACCTTCTTGATGGATCGGATGACCTTAACCAGAACATCAAGGCTCAAATCACGACAGGCAAAAAACCGGTTGCGGTTTTCCTTTTGGGAAAACTTCCTCCGACAAGGTTGGACACAGCGACCGCGTAGCCCGCTTTTACCGCCCAGGTAGCTGCTCCAGTAGCACCGTCCTGAAACGGCGTAGCATAAAGCGCCGTGGACGAATATTTCCAGGTCAAGCCCTGAAGGACAGGCCTCTGCCATGGGTTTAACCTCATCGATGGATAGTTCCCGGGGTATGACGACCCGGTCAATGCCCAAAGATGCATGAATGGGCTGCAAACCTGCTGGAAAACTCGCGTTGGCCAGGGTGGATAAATGCAACTGGCCGGTAAATCCGGCTTGTCGGGCGAGTTTAACCAGGGCAAGGTCCTGAATAATCAGGGCCTCCGGCTGTATTGTTTGCTGCAATTGATCGATAATGGACAGAGCGGCATCCAGCTCCTGAGGTTTTATAAGGCTGTTTAAAGCGATATAGACTTCCACAGATTGATCATGGGCAAGATCTACCAGGGGCTTGAGGGTTTCAATGGTGAAGTTCTTGGCCGCCATGCGGGCGGAATATTGTTTCAACCCGCAATATATAGCATCAGCGCCAGCCGCCAGCGCTGCCAGGAAGGTGTCGCGATTTCCGGCCGGAGCGAGAATCGCCGGCACTACCTGACTGTTATTTTCGGTAGTGGGTGTTGGCGCAGATAGCATCTGTTTCCTTTAATGATCGGATTAGAAAATTCCAAAGCAATTAACCTGACACAGAATGAAAAATTGTGTGATATCCTCAGGGCCTTGTCACCGGCAACCGCACCGGCAATCCCAATAAATTAAAAGGCCGCATACCACACCGAGGTCAAGCATGCAAAACGGATAGGCCTGTTTTCTTGCCCCATAATAAAATGGTATTATATTGCGAGGGCAACAACAAGCGAATCGACACCTTTTCTCAAATAATTATATGAGGAGATCATGAAAATTGCTGTTAGTGGTAAAGGCGGGGTTGGCAAAACGACCTTCGCATCCCTATTGATTCGAACCCTGGACGAGATGGGCAAGCGCGTGTTGGCTATTGACGCTGATCCGGATGCCAATCTGGCTGCAGCCGTGGGTATTCCCGATGCCGATAAGATCACCCCTATTGCCGATATGACCGATCTGATCCTGGAGCGGACCGGCGCCCAACCGGGGGGGATCGGCGGGTTCTTTAAGTTGAATCCTCAAGTCGATGATCTGCCCGACGCGCTCTCCGCTCGATTAAACAAAATCAAACTGATGCGGCTGGGGGGCGTTAAAAAAGGGGGGGCCGGATGTATTTGCCCTGAGAGTACATTGCTACGCGCTTTGGTGATGCATGTTGTTTTGGCGCGTGATGAAGTGGTGGTTATGGATATGGAGGCCGGTATCGAACACCTGGGCCGGGGAACGGCCCAGGCCGTAGATAAACTTATAGTGGTCGTGGAACCCGGTCGTCGAAGTATCGATACGGCCAATCATATACGCGGGTTGGCCGGCGAGATCGGTTTGACCCAGATTGCGATTATCGGCAACAAAATACGCAACCCCAAAGACGAAGCTTTTCTGCGCGAACATTTAAATGATTTTGAGTTTATGGGTTTTCTGCCCTATGATGACGCGTTGATCGAGGCGGACTTATCCGGGGTATCACCTTTTGAAACTGCCGGCAAAGCAAAGTCCGTTATCAATTCGCTGGTCGAAAGCTTGTTACTTACACCTAAGCGCTCAGCTTAGGTAAAACCGTTTTTATTCAATGTATACTTTCTGCCCGGGATAGATTTTACTGCGGGGAGTCAGGCGGTTGATCTGCAGAAAACTGGCCAACGACATACTATTGCGCCTGGCAATTTGATAAGGACTATCTCCGGATCTGACGCGGTAGGCCTTTAATCCTTTTTTGCTGGGCTGGGATGCCTTGGGCGTGCCCTTTATTTTTAGTTCCTGGCCGATGGAAAGTGCAGTGCCTTTCAGACGGTTGAGTTGCTTGATGTCATGTACCGTAGTGCGGTAGCGCCGGGCGATATTCCAAAGGGAATCCCCTTTGCGAACCCGATGACGGGTATTGGCAGTGGCAACCTTTTTTCTAGGCGGTTGGTTCGTTTTAATAGCGGCCATCGACCCTTTGACGGGAATTTTCAACCTTTTTCCGGCCACGATGGTATATCGACGGTTTAGCCGGTTGGCCTGGGCGATGCGCCGGGCGGATGTGCGGTACTTGCGCGCAATGGTTGATACGGTTTCTCCCCGACGAACCCGATGATACACATATTTGGGTTGGGGCGGTCGATAGGCAGGGATGCTGTCTATAGCGGATAAAAGCGCCGCTCCTTTGCCGCTGGGAATTTTAAGGGCGTAGGCTTCAGGCGGGGTGATCTGGTATCTTAGCTCGGGGTTCAGGTCTTGAAGTGATTTCTGTGAGACGCCGATCGCTTTGGCCAGCTGTTGCAAATGTGCCCGTTTTGCAATTGTGGTGGTTTCGTACGTGAGAGGGGTGTCGACGGTGATGGCATCAAGGCCATATTTGGTCGGGTTGTTCAAAATGTGAAGGGTTGCGATAAATCGTGGTACATATCGGGCGGTTTCGCGTGGCAAGCGCGCGTATAAATCCCAAAAATTGTCTAAATAGTTAATATTCTGAGCGCGTATTTCACGTAGGACGCGGCCTTCGCCACAATTATAGGCGGCCAAAACCGTCGACCAATCCCCAAAAATCTGATGAAGTTCTTTTAAATAGGCGATGGCCGCCAGAGTTGCTTTGGCCGGGTCAAGGCGATTATCCACATAGGTATTACGGGTCAGGCCAAATTTGTAGCCGGTCGAGGGAATAAACTGCCAAAGCCCCAGAGCCCTGGCTTTGGACAAGGCATTGACTTTATAACCACTTTCAATCAGTGGCAACCAGGATAATTCTTCCGGCAATCCGGCTTTTTTCAATTCCTTGAGAATGTAAGGCCGGTATCGCCCCGAACGTTTATAAGATGCTTTAAAGAAATTTAATTCAACACCCTTGGTGAACCGGTCGATCTCAGCCTGAACATGGCTGTTTATCTCAATGGGAATCGCCTTATAATCACCATTGACGACAATATGACGGGATGCATAGATCTCAAGAATACGTCGGGAGATAAGAAAGCGTAGATCCTCCTTCTGTTGAATCAATTTCGGCTGGGCGTCAATATCATTAAGGTCCAGGATGAACGCATAAGCCTGGTCAAGTGCTTCAAGGGCGGATTCCAACTCTCCCTGTTCCCATAAATTTTGGGCGAGCTGACAATAATCAAGGGCTTCATCCAATATGGTCTGGGGCGTTTTTTCGGTTTCGGACGATGTATTTTGATCGTCCACCAAGGTGGGCACTTGTGTATTGAGCAAGGTATCGGATTCTGACACCTCAGGCTGTTCCGCCGTCAGATCTTCACTGGAAATTTTTTTATCTTTGGAATGATCGATGCTGTTTATGGGATCCTGGTTTTTGGAATTCAGGGAAGAGGGGTTCTCGGCTGAGGATTGATCTTTGCCCTCTTTGGCGACGGTGTCGGTTTTGGCGACGGTGTCGGTTTCAGCGATTGGTGGTGATACTGCCTCTTTATGACGGATCGATGTCGCGCATCCGGTCGCCGTGAAACAAGCGAGAAAGATGTAGACGCCAATCCATTTTAGAGATATAAAGTCTGCGCATTTACGGTGGTTTATCGACATGGTGTTCTTACCTAATTGATGTTGTTGGGATTCTTTTGAGTACACAACGATTCCGGTTCGTGTCAAGAGATCAATTGTAAGCCAAACCACTCGATAAGGCAATTTATACTCGGATCTAAAATATAAGCGACACTTGCCAGGTGGGCTGGACCATATTTATAGTAAAGCGATCCCGACCAAAATATTCGAAATAAAATCAAATAAAAGCTTGAAATCGGTAAATTGGCGTGTTATAAATATAAGGTTTAATCGATTGAGTGAGCGTAATGAATCTTTTTTGCCAGCGTAGCTCAGTTGGTAGAGCTACTGATTTGTAATCAGTGGGTCGGGGGTTCGAGTCCCTTCGCTGGCTCCAGGATGAAAGAAATATTGCTATTTTTTGGTGGGGTTCCCGAGTGGTCAAAGGGAACAGACTGTAAATCTGTCGGCGACGCCTTCGGAGGTTCAAATCCTCCCCCCACCACCAAATCGTTGTTTTGTGGCTTAGTGTAGGAGATTTCGTTTATTGACGGCGGGATCGGTACGACTACGTAGCTTCTCACCAATATGCCCTATATTGTTTGAGGGTGCCTATGTTTTCTCCAGCTGGAGCCAGCTGGGGGAGGGATAGTGCGGTGTAAATGTTGGTGTCGAGCGGGAGTAGCTCAGTTGGTAGAGCTTCAGCCTTCCAAGCTGAATGTCGCGAGTTCGAGCCTCGTCTCCCGCTCCAAGTCGATCCGGTAAGGGAGGCTTTTGGATAAGGTCGGTTTTTTTTAAGGTTGATAAAGGCAAAAGATCAAATCGTAGAAACACATCCGTGGCCTTAAGATTTGATAATATGCCCGACTCTGATATGGATAAAAGCCGGTATTTTGCCATAATTCCCAGAAATGTCGAAGAGCGCCGCACAATACCATCATGCCATCAATATAAACGATGTGATTCGCCCACGTAGCTCAGTAGGTAGAGCGCTTCCTTGGTAAGGAAGAGGTTCACCGGTTCGATTCCGGTCGTGGGCTCCATCACCATACGGCTGGCGGTTTTGCCGACCCCAGTCTGCCCGGAAGAAAAAAATTAGAGATTTTGTTAATTCAATGCAGGGAGGATGGAAAAAATGGCCAAGGAAAAATTTGAGCGGACGAAGCCGCACGTAAATGTAGGTACGATTGGTCATATTGATCATGGAAAGACGACATTGACGGCGGCGATCACGAAGCACATGGGGTTAAAGGGGATGGCGGAGTATGTGCCGTTTGATCAGATTGACAAAGCGCCGGAGGAGAAGGAGAGAGGGATCACGATAGCGACGGCGCACGTTGAGTATCAGACGGATAATCGCCACTATGCGCATGTGGATTGTCCGGGTCATGCGGACTATATTAAGAACATGATCACGGGAGCGGCGCAGATGGACGGAGCGATTCTGGTGGTAGGGGCCGATGATGGTCCGATGCCTCAGACGCGCGAGCATATATTGTTGGCCCGTCAGGTTGGCGTCCCGCGGATCGTGGTTTTTTTAAACAAATGTGACATGGTTGACGATCCGGAATTGATCGAGTTGGTGGAGTTGGAACTGCGCGAGCTTTTGGACAAGTATGAGTTTGCGGGGGACGACACGCCGATCATCCAGGGAAGTGCGTTAAAGGCGCTGGAGAGCGACGATTCGGACGGTGAAGAGGTCAAGTGTATCTTTGAATTAATGGATGCGATTGACAGTTTTATTCCCGAGCCGGAGCGAGAGATAGATAAGCCGTTTTTAATGCCGATCGAGGATGTATTCAGCATCTCGGGTCGCGGAACGGTGGTAACGGGTCGCGTAGAGCGCGGGATCGTTCATGTTGGCGACACGGTGGAGATTGTTGGTATTCGAGAGACGCAGAAGACGGTCTGCACGGGTGTTGAGATGTTTCGCAAGTTGTTAGACGAAGGTCAGGCGGGAGACAACATCGGTGTATTGTTGCGGGGTACGAAGCGCGAAGATGTAGAGCGAGGTCAGGTGGTAGCCGTGCCGGGTACGATCAATCCGCATACGAAGTTCAAGGCCGAGGTGTATGTTTTGAGTAAAGAGGAAGGTGGTCGTCACACGCCGTTTTTCACGGGATATCGGCCGCAGTTTTATTTTCGGACGACGGACATCACGGGCGTGGTAACGTTACCCGAGGGCGTGGAGATGGTGATGCCTGGAGATAACGTGACGGTAGAGGGCGAACTGATCATGCCGATCGCGATGGAGAAAGAGCTGCGTTTTGCCATACGTGAAGGCGGTCGTACTGTGGGTGCCGGTGTTATTAGCGAAATTATCGAGTAAGAAGTGAAGGAGAATTAAGGTGAGAGTTATTATAACCCTTGCGTGCCCTGAGTGTAAAAATAGAAATTATACGACAACCAAAAACAAGCGGACAACACCGGATAAACTTGAATTCAACAAATATTGCCGGTTTTGCCAAAAACATACACGTCATCGGGAAACCAAATAATGGCGTATAATGCGACATTGAAAAAAACGGGATCGCGTATAAGGTCCCTGATTGCAGGCCAGTAGCTCCAACGGTAGAGCGTCGGACTCCAAATCCGGGTGTTGGGGGTTCGAATCCCTCCTGGCCTGCCACATTTTTCAGGAGAAATATGGCACGTTTACAAAAGAAGAAACCCACAGACGCCAAGCAAAAAAAACGTGAAAAAAAACCGGATGACATTGCACAGGTTGCCAGCGGTTCCGGTTCACAGCCGGCGGCTATGCTTGCCAAAGTCAAGAAGACCTCAGGCCAGAAAGCGACCAACAAGCCTTTTACCACAACAAAGGTGCCTGCGGTTCTAAGCAAGCCAAACTGGGTTCAAAAAAGTATCCAGTTTCTTCGGGAAGTGAAAGTTGAATTAAAGAAAGTTACCTGGCCGTCGAGAAAACAGACCCTGGGGTCGACCATCGTCGTTTTGGTGCTGGTGATATTGATATCCCTTTTCCTCGGACTTGTCGATATGGGATTGACGAGTTTTGTTCGCGTGGTTCTGCAATAGATCGCCGGTTATAAGGAGCATACGCTAGTGTCGCTTAAATGGTATATCATTCATGTTTACTCGGGCTTTGAGAATAAAGTTAAAACAGCGCTTGAGGAGCGGATCTCATCATCTACCCATGCGGACAAGTTTGGTGAGGTCGTTGTACCCACCGAGCAGATTGTTGAACTGGTTAAAGGTAAGCGGCGGGAATCATCGCGGAAATTTTATCCGGGATATATTCTAGTCCAGATGATGTTAAACGATGAAACCTGGCACATTGTGAACGACACTGCCAAGGTCACCGGATTTTTAGGTGGGCGAGAAAAGCCGGCAGCAATACCCGATCGGGAGGCCGAGCGGATATTAAACCGGATGGAGGCCGGAAAATTAGAGCCTAAACCAAAGTTCCATTTCGAGATGGGAGATGAAATCCGTGTGGTCGATGGTCCGTTTGCCAACTTTAACGGTACCGTTCAGGAAGTGAATCCGGAAAAAGGTAAAATCAGGGTATTGGTCAGTATATTTGGGAGATCGACACCCGTTGAACTCGATTTTATTCAGGTCAGTAAGTTATAAAAAGAATTAATCTCGGTTGGCTTGGAAGCAATCAGCCGCTTGGGCTTAATGATATCCAGGAGAAAACAGCACATGGCAAAAAAAGTAATGACCCAGATTAAATTGCAAATCGAAGCCGGCAAGGCCAATCCATCTCCTCCAATCGGGCCGGCGCTAGGCCAGCACGGTGTAAACATAATGGATTTTTGCAAGGCCTTTAATGCGCGAACGGCTGACGAGGCCGGGATGATTATTCCAGCCGTTTTGACGGTATATCAAGATCGCTCTTTTACCTTTATCACCAAAACACCACCGGCAGCCGTTTTATTGAAAAAGGCGGCACGGATTGCGAAAGGTGCAGCCGATCCAAAACGTGACCGTGTGGGTAAGGTTACCCGTGATCAGGTGGAAGAGATTGCAAAACAAAAAATGGTCGATCTGAATGCACATGATCTGGATGCCGCCTGCCGCATAATAGAAGGTACCGCTAGAAGTATGGGAATCGAGGTTGCTTGATTTTCAATATGGGTAATGTGTGTAAAAAGGGATTAGGTCGTTAGGTTATTGTGTACCGATGTTCAATGATTATTGCTTTTTGCGGTTGACCACAAAAAGCCGCTCAAAGGAGAGAGAGTTAAAATGCCGAAACGGGGAAAAAAATATCAGGGGGTCGTTCAAAAACTGGATCAATCTGCCCGTCACAACTTTTTCGACGCAGTTAAACTGGCAATTGAAGCATCCTTCGCACGCTTTGATGAGACCGTTGACTTGGCTGTCCGACTGGGCGTTGATCCACGGCATGCCGATCAAATGGTTAGGGGAAGTGTGGTTTTGCCCAACGGTCTGGGCAAAGAGGTCAAGGTGCTCGTTTTTGCCAAGGGCGAGAAAGAGTCCGAGGCCACTGATGCAGGAGCGGATTTTGTCGGTAACGACGATCTGGTTGAAAAAATTAAAGGGGGCTGGTTTGGATTTGATAAAGCCGTAGCCACACCCGATGTTATGGGTTCGGTCGGCAAAATCGGTCGAATACTTGGGCCACGAGGGCTGATGCCGAATGCCAAAACCGGAACGGTGACATTCGATGTTGCCAGGGCTGTTGAAGAGTTAAAAAGCGGTAAAATCGATTTTAGGGTTGAGAAAGCCGGAATCGTCCACGTCCCGATGGGTAAAGTGTCATTTGGCGTGGAGAAGCTGATTGAAAATATTACCACGTTCATGGAAACCATCATGCGACTAAAGCCACCTGCCAGTAAGGGAGCATATCTTAAAGGAATCGTCCTCTCCACGACCATGGGGCCGGGCATCAAAATCGATTCCGCTTTTGTAAAGGATCTAGTCGGATAATTTATCTACAATTAACGCTGCCGAATGATTGGAAGTCAAACCTTCCTCGGGCGGCAAACAACATTTCTGTCGAAGACCGTAGGCCCGCGTCAATCGCGGTTAATCAGTCCGTCTGGCCTGCAGAGACAGTGGATACACTAAATTTGGTATGACTATAAAGCGACCAACATTCAGGATCCGCCAGGTCGATCAACCGACCGGTTTCTTCGGTTTTGGACAGTTACAAGGAAAGGGGGTGTAGCGTCTAAGTGAAAATTGAACACAAAAAGGCCATCGTCGACGAATTTAAGGATACATTTTCCAAGGCGAAAGTGGTGATTGTTACGGATTACAAGGGGCTCGATGTAGCGACTTTAAACAGTCTTAGAGTAAAGCTGCGAGAGCATTCAATCGGGTATCGTGTGGTTAAAAATACGCTGCTACGAAGGGCTGCTGAGGGAAATGATCTGGAATTAATTTCAGACAGTTTCAAAGGGCCCAGTGCGGTCACCTACAGCTTTGACGATCCCGTAACGCCGGCCAAAGTTCTGACCGATTTCGCCAAGGAAAACGATAATCTAGAAATTAAAATGGGCGTAATGGATGGCAAAGTACTGGACTCAGCAGCCATTAAGGCACTGTCCAGCCTGCCTTCCCGTGAGCAACTTTTAGGTCAATTACTGTCGGTCATAAATGGTGTCCCGACCGCGTTTGTCCGTGTGCTCAATGGCGTCCCACAGCAATTTGTTAATCTTTTGACGGCCTTAAAAGACAAAAAAGAAGCGGAAACCGGTGCATCTGCTTGATAATGGTATATAATCAAGTGAATGATGATTGAATTAAAACGCATGATTAAATAAAAATTATTTTTTTGGAGGATAAAGAAATGGCGGATATTACCAAAGACGATGTAATTGAATTTATAGCCAGTATGTCGGTTCTTGATTTGGCTGATCTTGTCAAGGAAATGGAAGAAAAATTTGGAGTCAGTGCGGCCGCACCAGTCGCTATGGCTGCCATGATGCCAGGGGCTGACGGTGCTGGCGCTGCCGCTGAAGAACAAACCGAATTTGACGTGATTCTTACAGCCCATGGGGACAAGAAAATTCAGGTAATCAAGGAAGTTCGGGCCATCACTGGATTGGGCCTCAAAGAGGCCAAAACTCTGGTGGACGGTGCTCCCCAAGCAGTCAAGGAAGCCATCCCGAAAGATGAGGCAGAAAAAATTAAGGAACAACTCGAGGAAGCCGGCGCCCAGGTTGAGGTTAAATAGAACCTGGACGGCCGTTTTTATCCAACGGATAGCAATTGATTTAAATCGGCGCTATTTTACCTGTTTTATATTAATTTGCGGAATATCGGAATGATGAATTACCAACGGATCAAGAGTACTATTTCTGGTAAATTCCATGGATCCGATATCCCTTTTATTTTTTGTAAGCCAATCCAAATCATAGGTTAGATTGATGCCCGAATTAAACCCAAAATTCTATTTAAGGTTTAAACTCGGGCATTTAATCATTTATCGGAGATGCCATGCCTGAAAGAATACCGGCGAAAGGTCGTATAAGGAAGAGTTTTGGTAAGATCCGGAAAATTATCGATATACCGGACTTAATCGGGATTCAACGCGAATCCTACGACCGTCTGTTGCAGGTTGATGTTCCGCCCGATGAGCGCAAGAACATCGGCCTTCAGACCGTTTTTAATTCCGTCTTTCCCATCAAGGATTTTAGCGGTAGTGCATCTTTAGAGTTCGTCAGCTATCGGTTCGATAAGATTAAACACAGTGTTAAAGAGTGTATTCTTCGCGGGATGACTTACGAAGTCCCGCTTCGAATCACCGCACGTTTGGTTGTGTACGATGTTGATAAAGAGACGGGTGTATCAAACATTCGTGATATCAAAGAACAAGAAATTTACTTTGGTACCCTTCCCTTGATGACGGCGAATGGTACCTTTATTATAAACGGTACTGAACGGGTTGTTGTTAGCCAGCTTCACCGTTCATCCGGTGTGTTTTTTGATCATGATAAGGGGAAATCCCATTCAAGCGGCAAGGTTATCTACAGTTCGAGGATTATTCCTGTACGCGGGTCTTGGATTGATATGGAAGTTGACCCTAAGGATATCGTTCAGGTCCGGATTGACCGAAGACGCAAATTTCCGGTAACGATTCTTTTCAAATCTTTTGGCTATACTGCGGAAGACCTCCTGGGATATTTTTATGACCGGGAAAAAATTATCTATAAAAACAATCATTTTTATAAAAAATTTAATCCGGACTTTGTGCGAGGTCAACGGGCGGGCTTGGACGTACTGCACCCAACAACTGGAAAGATCGTGCATCCGGCCGGCCGTCTGTTTACCCAGGCCGCTGTTAAGCGGATGATCGCGGCCAAGGTTGAATGGCTGCCCATCAGCCAGGAAAGTCTTGTCGGTAAAATTATGGCCGCTTCCGTGGTCAATCTTGAAACCGACGAATCCATTGTTACCTCTAATGAGATGCTGGATGAAACCAACATCGAAAATCTTGTCACGGCCGACATCTCGGAGTTTGAAATCCTTTATATTGACGGGACAACATCCAGTGACGCTATTCACAAAACACTACTGCTCGATAAAGTCGAAAGTAAAGAAGAGGCTTTGATTGAGATTTACCGGCGTATGCGACCGGGGAACCCGGCCACACCCGAAGTGGCCCAGGATTTTGTAGACCATCTTTTTTTCGATTCGGCCTATTATGATCTTTCCCGTGTGGGACGTTTGAAGATCAACCAGCGCATGGGGATTGATTCTGAAATTAATTTAAGAACCCTTCGCAAAGAAGATATTTTAATCACCGCCAAAACTTTGGTTGAATTGCGGGATACACAAGGGGAGGTGGACGATATCGACCACCTCGGGAATCGTCGTGTCCGTGCGGTGGGCGAGCTCTTGGAGAATCAATATCGTATTGGCCTCGTTCGAATGGAGCGAGCCATAAAGGAACGCATGAGTCTCCAGGAGGTAGATGCTTTAATGCCTCATGATCTGGTGAATTCGAAACCAGTTACTGCGGTGGTAAAAGAGTTTTTCGGAACGAGCCAGCTTAGCCAGTTTATGGATCAAACCAACCCACTTTCCGAAACTACCCATAAGCGGCGTTTAAGCGCACTTGGCCCCGGTGGATTAACCCGGGAGCGCGCCGGCTTTGAAGTTCGCGATGTGCATCCATCTCACTATGGTCGTATATGCCCTATCGAGACACCTGAAGGTCCCAACATCGGGCTGATCGTTTCCTTAGGGACCTACGCACGGGTTAACGATTATGGGTTTATTGAAACGCCCTATCGGAAAGTAGCCGATGCGAAGGTATCTACTGATATTATTCCTTTGGGGGCCTTTGATGAAAAAGAGCATCCCATTGCCCAGGCCAATGCGCCGGTTGACGAGGAAAGCAATTTTGTCAATCCGTTGGTGACTTCGCGTGTGGCCGGTGAGTTTACCATGGTTCCCAGAGAACAGATTGAGCTGATGGATATTTCGCCCAACCAGCTGGTCAGTGTCTCCGCGTCATTGATTCCTTTTTTGGAGAATGATGACGCCAACCGTGCCTTGATGGGGTCCAACATGCAGCGCCAGGCCGTCCCTCTGTTGACCAACCAAGCACCGCTGGTGGGTACCGGAATTGAGGGCGTGGTTGCCAGTGATTCCGGAGTTACTATCGTTGCCGACCGAGACGGGATCGTCGTTAATGTGGATGCCTCCCGTATCTTGATCAGTCATACGCCCTCAAATGGCGATGAAGGAAAACGGTCGGTCACCGTTTATAATCTGGATAAATACATCCGTTCCAATCAAAACACCTGTTTTAATCACCGTCCCATTGTACGTAAAGGGCAAGAGATTAAAGCCGGCCAGATTATTGCCGATGGACCCGCTACCGATCAGGGCGAATTGGCCTTGGGAAAAAATGTAACGGTGGCCTTCATGCCTTGGGGTGGGTACAATTTTGAAGATTCCATTTTGATCGGGGAGCACCTGGTGCGCGATGGTATCTATACCTCTATCCATGTCGAAGAGTTTGAGCTGGTTGCCCGGGATACCAAGTTAGGAAAGGAAGAGGTTACCCGAGATATTCCCAATGTTGGTGAGGAAGCACTGAGTAATCTAGATGAAAGCGGGATTATTCGACTGGGTGCTGAAGTAAAATCCGGGGATATTCTGGTGGGCAAAATCACACCGAAAACCGAGACCCAGTTGTCTCCTGAAGAGAAGTTACTTCGGGCGATTTTTGGCGAAAAGGCAGGGGATGTCAAAGATAGCTCTCTGCGCGTGCCGCCGGGTGTCCAGGGCGTGGTGATTGATGCCAAGGTGTTTTCCAGGCGAGGCGCCGATAGGGATAAACGTTCGGATAAGATTGAAGAGGAAGAGATTGATCGTCTCAAACAGGATTGTACCGACAAGTGCGCCATCATCGAAGATGTGGCCAAAGAGCGGATCGGTTCCCTGCTGATTGGGCGTAAAAGTGTTACGGCGATCAAAACAAAGAAAAAGACGGTCATTCCCAAGGATGGTGTCATCTCTAAAAAGAAACTGACCGAATTGGATTTGGTTGATTTGGAGAAGATTGTCCTGAAAAATGCTCAAATTACCGAAGAACTCAATAGCATTATCGAAAAGTACCGATTAGAGATCGCTCGATGCCGTGCTGATTTTGATAAAAAAGTCGACCAGCTCCAAAAAGGGGATGACCTTCTTCCCGGCGTGATCAAGATGGTTAAGGTGTACGTCGCCATGAAGCGGACCCTGTCGGTGGGAGATAAAATGGCCGGGCGTCATGGGAATAAAGGCGTTCTTTCGCGTATTCTTCCTCAGGAGGACCTTCCTTATTTTGCCGACGGAACCACTGTGGATATGATTCTTAATCCTCTGGGGGTACCATCACGAATGAATGTCGGCCAGGTACTTGAAATTCACCTTGGCAATGCCGCCAAGGGATTGGGTAACCAGATAAAAGCACTCTTAGAAGATAAACGTGCCAAAGAATTACGCGCTAAATTTAAAAAAATATTCTATGCCGACTCCGACCAGGACAAGAGCATGCGCAGCAAAGTAGATGATCTAGATGATGATGAGCTTTTTGAGCTGGCCAATGGGTATCGTAACGGTGTCTATATGGCCACGCCGGTCTTTGACGGTGCTGAAGAATCTGAAATAAAGGGCCTGCTGGAAGAGGCGGGGTTTTCATCAACAGGACAAGCCACGCTTTACGATGGGCGAACCGGTGAACCATTCAACGGCCGGATAACTGTAGGTTCCATGTACATGTTGAAGTTGCATCATCTCGTGGATGACAAAATTCATGCCCGCTCGATCGGGCCTTATTCAATCGTTACCCAGCAACCGCTTGGTGGTAAGGCGCAATTTGGTGGGCAACGTCTCGGAGAGATGGAAGTCTGGGCCATGGAGGCGTATGGCGCGGCGCATGCACTTCAGGAATTTCTGACGGTAAAGTCTGATGATATGGCCGGTCGAACCCGAATGTATGAAAAGATTGTTAAGGGGCAAAATGTGCTTGAGCCCGGTCTGCCTGAATCATTTAAGGTATTGACCAAAGAGCTGCGGGCCCTCGGCCTGGATATCCAATTGCTTGAGGGGAACAAGACTTGATTTTCTATCTTTAACATTTCGATCTGTCTATTCAACGTACCCCAAATTGAGGAATCACAAAAAGGGAACGAATATGGATACCTTGTACGACTTTTTTGCTAAACCAAAAGATCCCCGACGATACAGTGCTGTGCGATTGGCAATTGCCTCTCCCAAACAGATTCTGGACTGGTCCCACGGTGAAATAAAAAAACCTGAAACCATCAATTATCGGACTTTCAAGCCGGAAAGGGATGGTCTTTTCTGCGCCAAGATTTTTGGTCCCACCAAAGATTACGAGTGTAATTGCGGTAAATACAAGCGGATGAAGCACCGGGGCGTCATTTGTGAAAAGTGCGGTGTGGAGGTCATTCAATCCAAAGTACGTCGGGACCGTATGGCCCATATTCAGTTGGCTTCTCCCGTGGCTCACATTTGGTTTATGAAAAGTTTGCCGAGCAAAATCGGAAACCTGCTCGACATGACCCTGAAAAATATTGAAAAGGTGCTCTACTTTGACAGCTATATCGTCATTGATCCAAAGGAAACGACCTTTACCCGGGGCCAACTGTTAACCGATGAAGAATACCAAGAAGCACTTGAGACCTATGGCACCAAATTTGATGCGGGTATCGGCGCTGAGGCGATCAAGGGTATTCTTGAAAATATTGATATTGACGGGCTTTATGAAACCCTGCGAGCCGATATTCGAACCACAGGGTCGGTTGCCAAACGACAAAAAATGGCGAAACAATTAAAAATCGTTGACTCATTTCGTCGATCCGGTATCGATCCTGCCTGGATGATTATGGATGTGATTCCGGTGTTACCGCCAGATTTACGTCCGTTGGTGCCATTGGAAGGCGGTCGATTTGCCACCTCGGATTTAAATGATCTATACCGGCGGGTGATTAACCGCAATAATCGTCTTAAGCGATTGATGGATTTGCGGGCGCCTGAAATTATCGTTCGAAATGAAAAACGGATGCTTCAGGAATCGGTGGATGCCCTTTTTGACAATGGCCGCCATGGCCGAGTGATCATGGGATCGAACCGAAGGCCTCTTAAATCCCTGAGCGATACCCTAAAGGGAAAACAGGGGCGCTTTCGTCAGAACCTGCTTGGAAAACGAGTGGATTATTCCGGACGAACGGTTATTACCGTGGGTCCCAACCTGAGATTACACCAGTGCGGTCTTCCTAAACAGATGGCCTTGGAATTATTTAAACCTTTTATCTACTACCGCCTTGAACAAAAAGGCGAAGTTTCAACGGTTAAGAGTGCGAAACGAATGGTAGAAAGGGAAACGCAGGAAGTTTGGGATACGCTTGATGAAGTCGTTAAAGAATACCCCGTTATGCTTAACCGTGCGCCGACCCTTCATCGATTGGGTATACAGGCCTTTGAGCCTCTTCTGATTGAGGGGAAGGCTATTCAACTGCACCCATTGGTCTGTACAGCCTTTAACGCCGACTTCGATGGGGACCAGATGGCCGTTCACGTGCCGTTGTCGGTGGAGTCTCAGATTGAAGCGCGCGTATTGATGCTGTCGTCCAATAATATCCTATCTCCGGCCAACGGCAGCCCCATTATCGTTCCCAGCCAGGATATTGTACTGGGTACCTACTATATGACCCGGGATGTCGTCGGTGCTCCAGGTGAAGGCCACAAGTTTTCAAATGTCGGTGAGGTCCGCTCGGCCTACGATGCCGGCAAAGTGGGATTACATGCAAAAGTAACGGTTCGGATTCACGACGAACGCATTGAAACAACCGTGGGGCGGGTGTTGTTCTGGGAAATTTTGCCCAAGGAACGTGTCATGGTGTTGCGCCGTATGAAACTGGCAACCAAGAAAAAGGCTCAAGCGGTTTTAAAAAAAATACAAAGCGGCGCGTCTTTCGTTGATTTGGTTGAGACTGAATCGAAACATTCGGATCAGGGCGACAAAGGGCTGTTGGGGCGCCTGAGCAAAAAGGAGTTTTCAAGAGTTTTCGATGCGGATGTGGCGGTGACCGATTCGCTTTTTGAACTGAAAAAGGGTGATGTCAGCGATATTATCTTTACGGATGACACCTATCACATCTTTGAGGTGTTGGATGAGCAACCCGAGATTCCGTTTAAAGTGGTTAATCGCATATTGGATAAAAAGGCACTGCGGGATTTAGTCGATTTTTCATATCGTAATCTCGGTGCCAAGGCAACGGTCATCCTTTCTGATCGACTAAAGGATATCGGTTACCAAATGTCGACCCAGGGAGGGCTTTCTATTTCCATTGATGACATGATCATTCCAGGCGCCAAATGGGATATCATTAAGCAGGCCGAAACGCAGGTTGCCGAAATTCAGGAGCAATACACTGAAGGTTTAATCACGACCGGTGAGAAATACAATAAAGTCGTCGATATATGGGCTCGTGCCACGGATGAAGTGGCGGATGAAATGATGGAAGCCATGAAATTGGAGCCCGTTACAGGAAGCGGCGGGGTCGAAAAAGATGATCACGGCGAACCGGTATTTCAAAGCAGCATGAATCCCATTTATATGATGGCCAACTCCGGCGCGCGAGGTAGTAAAGACCAAATGCGTCAGCTGGCCGGTATGCGTGGGCTGATGGCTAAGCCTTCCGGGGAAATTATCGAAACGCCTATCAGCGCAAACTTTCGGGAAGGTCTTTCCGTACTACAGTATTTTATTTCAACCCATGGGGCCCGGAAGGGACTTGCCGATACAGCCTTGAAAACAGCCAATTCCGGATATTTGACACGGCGGTTAGCCGATGTCGCCCAGGATTGTTCGGTTACGAAAATTGACTGCGGTACCATGATCGGGCTGGAGGTAGAACCCCTGATGGAAGGTGGCGAGGTTATTCAGGCGTTGGGTGAACGGCTTCTGGGCCGCACCACAATGGAAGATATCGTCGATCCCTATTCCGAAGAAGTTTTGGTTAAAGCCGGGGAGCTGCTCGATGAGGCCCTGGTCGAGCGCGTCACAACAGCGGGTGTTGCCAAAGTAAAAATCCGGTCCGTTTTAACCTGTAATGCTAAAAGCGGGGTGTGTGCCACCTGTTACGGACGGGATCTGGCTCAGGGGCATCGGGTGGAGATTGGTCAAGCGGTTGGTATCATGGCGGCTCAATCCATTGGCGAGCCGGGAACACAGCTTACCATGCGTACTTTCCATATCGGAGGTACCGCCAGTCGGCGTGTAGAGCAAGCCGATATTCGGGCCAAGATCGGCGGCCGGATTAAGTTTTTGGAACTCAACGTGGTTAAAAATGCGCGTAATGAAAGCATCGTCATGAACCGCAAAGGGGGTGAGTTCGCAATCATGGGCGAAAAGGACCGTGAATTGGAACGATTCCCTGTTATTTATGGGGCCAATATAGCGATTGAGGATGGTCAAGAAGTCGGTGTCGGCGATCTTCTGGCATCCTGGGACCCTTTTACCACACCGATTATCACTGAAGTGGATGGAATTGTTAAGTTTGGCGATATTCAATTGGGAAAAACCATTCAAGAAAAGGTCGACCCGGTTACCGGTAAATCCAGCCGAACGATAATTGAATCAAGAAACGCGGATGATCGCCCTCGAATTTCGATTAAGGATACAGGTGGCAAAACAGCCAAACTTTCGAGTCAATCAGGGGTTGCTCGCTATATATTACCGGTTGCAGCGATTTTACTGGTTGAAGAAGGTGATGAGGTCCTGGCCGGAGACGTGGTTGCCAAGCTCCCGCGTGCGACGACAAAAACCAAGGATATTACCGGTGGTTTGCCACGTGTTGCAGAATTATTTGAAGTGCGCAAACCCAAGGAAATTGCGGTTTTAAGTCAAATCGACGGATATGTTTCGGTGTCCAAATCAATGAAAAGAGGAAAACAAAGAGTGACCGTTACGCCGGTGGATGTCGGTGAAAAGAAGGAATACCTGATTCCTCGCGGAAAGCACATCAATGTCTATGAGGGGGATTATATTCGCGCTGGTGACCCACTCATTGGCGGTTCTTCGATTCCACAGGACATATTGAATATCAAAGGCGAACTCGCGTTGGCCAGATACCTTGTGGACGAGGTTCAGGAAGTTTATCGACTCCAAGGGGTACGAATCAATGATAAGCATATTGAGGTTATTGTGCGGCAAATGATGCGGCGCGTAAAAATCATTGATGCCGGAGATACCGAATTTATTCCCGATGAGCAGGTAGATAAAATTCGATTTGGGGTAGAGAACGCCAAGATCGTTGAAAAGGGCGGCGAGCCGGCCAAGGCCGAGGCCCTCATTCTAGGCATTACCAAAGCATCTCTTTCAACCGAGAGCTTTATCTCAGCGGCCTCTTTTCAGGAAACGACCAAAGTACTTACCAATGCAGCCATTGCCGGCAGCGTTGATACCCTTAAAGGTCTCAAGGAAAATGTCATTATGGGGCGGCTCATTCCATGTGGAACAGGGGTAAAAAGCTATGGCGATATATCACGCCCATAAACGTGTTGGGTGCCTTAGCGATTATTGTTAATTTTCGCAAATATCGCTTGACAAGCGCCATAAGAAGGCATAAATATATTCATTTTGCCGGACAGAGCAAATTAATAAAAAAAACCATGCGGTAAAACCATACGACGAGGAAACAATGCCCACAATTAATCAACTTGTGCGGAAAGGCAGAAAACGAATTCAGAAAAAGACCGGCACCCCGGCTTTGAAGGGTGCACCCCAAAAGCGGGGTGTCTGTACGCGCGTATATACCTCAACGCCCAAAAAGCCAAACTCTGCGCTTCGTAAGGTAGCGCGTGTTCGATTGACAACTGGAATTGAAGTCTCAGCGTACATTCCCGGCATGGGGCACAATTTGCAAGAGCACTCTGTCGTACTGGTTCGCGGTGGTAGAGTCAAAGATTTACCCGGTGTGCGTTACCATATTGTCCGCGGAACGCTGGACACTTTAGGGGTAGACGACCGCAAACAGGGTCGTTCAAAATACGGCACCAAAAAACCGAAGTAGACTGGATATTAAAGGATCGAAGATTCGTTTTTAAATCAGGGTAACACCATAAGGTAACGGATATGCCAAGAAGAAGAGAAGTTCCGCATCGTAGCGTGGTCCCGGACCACAAATATCATAATGAACTTGTAACCAAATTCATCAACAAGTTGATGCGGGATGGAAAGAAGAGTACCGCCGAAGCGATATTCTATAATGCATTTGATCTTATTGAGAGCAGACTAAACCAACCGCCTCTAACTGTTTTTGAAAAGGCCATTGATAATGTCCGGCCCCGAATAGAGGTAAAATCCAGACGGGTGGGTGGGTCGACCTATCAGGTGCCTACGGAAGTTCGCCCCAGTCGACGTACTGCTCTAGGCATTCGCTGGTTGATTTCATATGCCCGTAGTCGGCATGAAAAAGGAATGGCTGCCAAGCTAGCCTCCGAGATTCTTGATGCTGCAGATAATAAGGGACTTTCGGTTAAGAAAAGAGAAGACACGCATAAGATGGCAGATGCCAATAAAGCCTTCGCCCATTTTCGATGGTAGATAGGTAATGATTTGTGGCCCGCTATAAAAGCTGGTTGAAACACGTTTATAGCGGCGATTACTTCCTGAGCCGAGCACGTTATAATCTCTGTTGCATCGGCTCTTATACTAAATTGAACTAAAAGTTTTAAACGTACGCAATCCATTTGTAATGGTGGAGGGACTCTGATGGCCAAGGAAAAATTTGAGCGGACGAAGCCGCACGTAAATGTAGGTACGATTGGTCATATTGATCATGGAAAGACGACATTGACGGCGGCGATCACGAAGCACATGGGGTTAAAGGGGATGGCGGAGTATGTGCCGTTTGATCAGATTGACAAAGCGCCGGAGGAGAAGGAGAGAGGGATCACGATAGCGACGGCGCACGTTGAGTATCAGACGGATAATCGCCACTATGCGCATGTGGATTGTCCGGGTCATGCGGACTATATTAAGAACATGATCACGGGAGCGGCGCAGATGGACGGAGCGATTCTGGTGGTAGGGGCCGATGATGGTCCGATGCCTCAGACGCGCGAGCATATATTGTTGGCCCGTCAGGTTGGCGTCCCGCGGATCGTGGTTTTTTTAAACAAATGTGACATGGTTGACGATCCGGAATTGATCGAGTTGGTGGAGTTGGAACTGCGCGAGCTTTTGGACAAGTATGAGTTTGCGGGGGACGACACGCCGATCATCCAGGGAAGTGCGTTAAAGGCGCTGGAGAGCGACGATTCGGACGGTGAAGAGGTCAAGTGTATCTTTGAATTAATGGATGCGATTGACAGTTTTATTCCCGAGCCGGAGCGAGAGATAGATAAGCCGTTTTTAATGCCGATCGAGGATGTATTCAGCATCTCGGGTCGCGGAACGGTGGTAACGGGTCGCGTAGAGCGCGGGATCGTTCATGTTGGCGACACGGTGGAGATTGTTGGTATTCGAGAGACGCAGAAGACGGTCTGCACGGGTGTTGAGATGTTTCGCAAGTTGTTAGACGAAGGTCAGGCGGGAGACAACATCGGTGTATTGTTGCGGGGTACGAAGCGCGAAGATGTAGAGCGAGGTCAGGTGGTAGCCGTGCCGGGTACGATCAATCCGCATACGAAGTTCAAGGCCGAGGTGTATGTTTTGAGTAAAGAGGAAGGTGGTCGTCACACGCCGTTTTTCACGGGATATCGGCCGCAGTTTTATTTTCGGACGACGGACATCACGGGCGTGGTAACGTTACCCGAGGGCGTGGAGATGGTGATGCCTGGAGATAACGTGACGGTAGAGGGCGAACTGATCATGCCGATCGCGATGGAGAAAGAGCTGCGTTTTGCCATACGTGAAGGCGGTCGTACTGTGGGTGCTGGTGTTATTAGCGAAATTATCGAGTAAGAAAGAATACTGCCATGATAATGAATACAAAAATTCGAATCCGGTTAAAGGCCTATGATCACAAATTGTTGGATCAATCGGCCACGGATATCGTAGATACGGCAAACAAAACCGGAGCTCGTATTGTTGGCCCCATTCCGTTACCCACGGTTATCAATAAATACTGTGTTTTGCGGTCCCCTCATGTGAATAAAAAATCCAGAGAGCAGTTTGAAATTCGAACGCACAAGCGGTTACTGGATATTTTGGAACCGACTCAACAGACGGTTGATGCTTTAATGAAGCTGGACCTCTCCCCCGGAGTCGATGTTGAAATTAAATTGTAAAAAGATGGAATCTGGGCGATATGTATAGTGGACTAATTGGAAAAAAACTGGGAATGATGAGCCTTTTTAGTAACGACGGCCACTATGTTCCTGTGACGGCGGTCGAAGTGGGGCCATGTGTTGTCACTCAGGTGAAAACACGCGAAAATGATGGTTATGATGCCTTGCAGCTTGCCTTTGGTACAAGGTCGGAACGTCGTGTTAACCGCCCATCAAAGGGACATTTAGCCAAAAGCGGACTCACTTCGTCTGGCTATATGTGCGAGGTACCAGTGGAAAACCCAAGCGATTTCAAGCCTGGACAGGAAGTTCCCCTGGACATATTTAAGGTGGGTGAGCGGGTCGATATTACCGGTACCACTAAAGGACGTGGATTCTCCGGTGTTATCAAACGACATGGATTTCATGGTGGGGGAAAAACCCACGGGAGCCGCAGCCATCGTATCCCTGGTTCCATTGGATGCAGTGCGACACCCTCCAAAGTAATCAAGGGGAAAAAAATGCCGGGTCACTACGGTTGCGAGCGTAAAACGGTTTGCAATATTCAAATTGTCGATATTCGGCCGGATAAGTATCTGATCTTTTTTAAAGGGGCAGTGCCTGGCCCAAAATCAGGAATGCTGAGGATTATTAGATCGAAGGCAGGAAACTAATTATGGCTGTCATCAACGTATTGAACCATAAGGCTGAAAAAGTATCAGAAGCAGAACTGCTGGATGATATTTACAGTGTGATTGTCAAGCCGGATATCCTTCATCGAATCGTCACTATGCAACTCGCCGCAAAACGCGCCGGTACGGCATGTGTTAAAAATCGATCCGATATTAAAGGCAGTACCCGTAAGCTGTTTCGCCAAAAAGGAACCGGACGAGCACGACGCGGAGACATTAAATCGCCACTGCTTCGGGGTGGAGGCGTTGTTTTCGGTCCTCACCCTAAAGTTTGGGCGCATAAGGTACCGAAAAAGGTACGTAAATTAGGGCTTAAAATGGCCTTAAGCACCAAATTATCAAGTAGCGAGTTGATGGTTCTGGAAGGTTTTGGACTTCAAGGGGTCAAAACCAGCGACTTTGTTGGGGTCTTGAAAAACCTTTCCATTGACAATGCACTCGTGGTCGTCGATCAGATTGATAATAATTTAGATTTGTCATCTCGGAACATTCAGAGTGTCAAGGTGCTAAAGGTCGCTGGCTTAAATGTTTACGATATCCTTAAACATAAACATTTAATTCTGCTGACATCTTCCCTTGAAGGAATCGAAAGGAGACTGGCGGCATGATTGCACATGATATTGTTAGGCGGCCGCTTATTACCGAGAAAACCACGATACAAAAGGATGAATTTAATCAATTGTCCTTTGAAGTGGCTCCCAGGGCCAATCGCGTTGAGATTAAGAAAGCGATTGAAGAGGTTTTTGGTGTTCGTGTTTCCTCGGTTCGAACAATGCAAATTCGTGGAAAATTAAAGCGCAGAGGTCGGATCCTCGGTAGACGCAGAAACTGGAAAAAAGCTATCGTGACGCTCATGCCTGGCGAAAGAATCGAGTTTTTTGAAGGAGCTTAAGCGGGCTATGTATCTTACTAAGCACTTAAATATGGCTGAAAATAGAAAAATCTGCCAATTAACAGGGTGGGAAAATGGCTATTAAAAAAGTAAAACCCACTTCTCCGGGACGACGGTTTCAGACCTACCATACGTTTGAGGAGATTACCGATAAACCTGCCGAGAAACAACTATTAAGACCGATTCGATCCCGAGGCGGGCGGAATAATAACGGGCGCATAACGTCTCGCCATCGAGGTGGGGGGCACAAACGTCACTATCGAATCATCGATTTTAAACGTGACAAAGCTGATATCCCAGCCAAGGTCGCTGGAATCGAATATGATCCAAACAGATCCGCACGAATCGCGCTTCTTCATTATGTGGATGGTGAGAAAAGATATATTCTGGCACCGCAGAAGTTGAGCGTCGGAGACATGGTGATGAGTGGACCGGAAGCAGATATTCAACCCGGTAACGCGTTACCACTGAGACAAATTCCATTGGGAACTCATATTCATAATATCGAGCTACGCCTTGGAAAAGGTGGCCAAATTGTGCGAAGCGCCGGAACCTATGCGCAATTGATGGCTAAAGAGGGTAAATATGCGCTCGTCAAACTTCCCTCGGGCGAGGTTCGAATGGTTTTAGGAAACTGCCAGGCGACCATCGGTCAATTGGGGAATGTGATGCATGAGAATTTGTCCATTGGCAAAGCCGGCCGTAAGCGATGGCTGGGCAAAAAACCCCGAGTTCGGGGCGTCGCAATGAATCCGGTGGACCATCCTATGGGTGGCGGCGAGGGCCGATCCTCCGGTGGACGCCATCCTTGTTCTCCTTGGGGTGTTCCTTCAAAGGGGTACCGGACGCGAAAAAACAAACGTACAGATCGCTATATTGTCAAAAGACGGAAAAAGTAAGAATTTGGCAATCCCGTTTAATCCAGTGACGGGGTCAACGTGCTGATCATTTAGCGCGCACCGCGTTTAGCTCAGGAGTAATTATGCCAAGATCGGTAAAGAAGGGGCCCTACATCGAGCCGAAATTAATGCAAAAGGTGTTGAGGTCGCAAAAATCATCCAGCAAGCAGGTGATAAAAACTTGGTCCCGGCGTTCAACCATTGTACCTGAGATGGTTGGAATAACCTTAGCGGTCCATAATGGAAGAAAATTTATTCCGGTCTTTGTTGCTGAAGACATGGTCGGACATAAACTTGGGGAATTTTCACCGACCCGAACGTTTTATAGCCATGCCGGTGATAAAAAATCAAAGGTAAGATAACCTCGGTACTAAGAAAGTGGATAATCATGGCTGACTTAGAAATTAAAGCGGTAGCAAGGTTTGCACGCATATCACCGCAAAAAGTACACAAGATCATTGATGGTGTTAAAAAGCTGCCCGTTGAGGATGGTCTCAATCGCCTGCATTTCATGCCGCAAAAGGCGGCCCGACTTGTTGAGAAGGTTGTTCGGTCGGCTGTAGCCAATGCTGAGGCCAATCATGATCTTGATATCGATAATCTGGTAATTCGTAATATAACTGCCGATCAGGGACCTACCTTGAAGCGATTCAAGGCTCGCGCTCGGGGTCGGGGCACACGCATTTTAAAAAGAAGCAGCCATATAACTGTTATTTTAGCTGCCGAAACGGTCTAAAGGAGGGTACAATTTGGGCCAGAAAGTACATCCCACGGGTTTAAGGTTAGGCATTGTTAAAACCTGGGAATCACGATGGTATGCGGACAAAGAGTATGCCGAGTATATTCTCGAGGATTTTGAACTTCGCCGCTTTCTCAAAAAAAAGCTGGCACATGCCGGTATCGCTAAAATCGAAATAGAGCGTTCGGCCAAGCGCATTAAATTACGAATTCACGCTGCGCGTCCCGGGATAATCATAGGGAAAAAGGGCTCAGAGATTGCTCTTTTAAAAACAGATATCGAGCGGATGGTATCAAGGGACGTGTCCATTGATATCCAGGAAGTTCGTAAACCCGAAACGGATGCACAACTGGTTGCCGAAAATGTGTCCCAGCAACTTGTTAAAAGAGTAGCGTTCAGACGTGCAATGAAGCGGGGAATTGCCTCGGCTATGCGGTTTGGCGCTCAAGGGATTAAGATTATATGTGCCGGGCGATTAGGCGGCGCAGAAATGGCTCGTACGGAAGTATACAAAGAAGGGCGCATACCCTTGCACACGTTAAGAGCAGATATTGATTACGGATTTACAACAGCGTGTACAACGTATGGCGCCATTGGTATAAAGGTCTTCATCTTTAAGGGTGAAGTTCTAAAAGATGACAAGGCTGCAAGCGCCTGAAGATAGCGGATCGGCTTTTAGGAGATACAAAAGATGCTCAGTCCCAAGAAGGTTAAATTTCGAAAGCAGCAGCGGGGTCGAATGAAAGGAATGGCTCGGCGGGGTAATCGCCTGAATTTTGGCTTTTACGGTCTGCAGGCCTTGGAGAGCGGTTATGTCAGCGCGCGTCAGATCGAATCGGCTCGTATTGCCATGACAAGGCGAATAAAGCGCGGCGGAAAAATTTGGATTCGAATTTTTCCGGATAAAACCATTACTAAAAAACCTGCTGAAGTAAGAATGGGAAAAGGAAAAGGTCCACCCGAAGCATGGGTTGCCGTGATTCGACCGGGACGTATTCTTTATGAAATGGAGGGTGTTTCCAAAGAAATTGCCGAGGAAGCATTGCGACTGGCCTCCCATAAGTTACCCATAAAAACCAGGTTTATTGAAAGGGATAGTGTCGGATGAAGGCCAACGAAATAAGGGATATGAGTTCAGAAGAACAGCAAAGCAAGCTGATTGATTTAAAGCAGACACTATTCAATTTGCGATTTCAACTTGGAATCGGTCAACTCGAAAATCCTGTTAAAATAAAGGCAACCAAACGTGACATCGCCCGGATAAAGACGATAATCCGGGAGTCGAACTAAAGTTGAATTCGAAGGGTATTAAAAAAACCATGATAGACAGAGGAAAAAAACGACAAATGGTCGGAACGGTTGTCAGCGACAAGATGGAGAAATCCGTGACTGTCCAAGTGGAACGGTTGGTTAAACACAAATTGTATAAAAAATATATCCGCAGGCGAACAAAATTTGCTGCCCATGACGAAAATAATGTATGCGGCATCGGCGACAAGGTCGTGATAACAGAATCGAAGCCGATTAGTCGAACCAAACGGTGGCGGATTTCCCGAATTGTCGAGAAAGCGGTCTAAAACGGGATTTAAGGGGCGAAACGATGATTCAGACAGAAACAAGATTAACCGTTGCGGACAACTCTGGTGCTAAGGAATTGTATTGCATCAAGGTACTCGGGGGTTCGCGGCGTCGCTATGCTGGAATTGGTGACATAATCGTGGTGACGGTTAAAGAAGCCTTGCCCAATGCCAAAGTAAAAAAGGGTGAGGTTTTAAAGGCTGTGGTTGTGAGAACCAAAAAAGAAATTCGTCGTTCGGATGGTTCCCTGATCCGATTCGATGATAACTCAGCGGTCCTTATTAATGCCCAGCGTGAGCCCATTGGGACGCGTATTTTCGGTCCTGTGGCCAGAGAATTACGGGCTAAAAAATTTATGAAGATTATTTCGTTGGCACCTGAAGTACTATAACTATCGATGGAAACTATTTAAAATCTGACCATGACCTTTAAAAAAAGATACTGTTGTTCGACTGACGGGATTGTATCGAACATTTTTTAAAAGGCTTCGGGTTGATTTCCGGCGGGGATAAAAGTGATGCCACAGAGTAAATGCCATCTAAAAAAAGATGATAAAGTGAAGGTTTTAACCGGCAAGGATCGGGGTAAGATAGGTAAGGTTTTAAAGATCGACAGGAAAAAATCCCGTCTGCTGATTGAAAATGTCAATATCGTTAAGCGCCATACGCGGCCCAATGCTCAGACCAAACAAGGTGGCATTGTTGAAGCGGAAGCGCCGATTCAAATCGCCAATGTCATGCTGATGTGCAGCAAATGTGTGAAACCGACCCGTATAAAACGAAAACGGCTTGAAGACGGCAAACATGTACGGGTTTGTGGTAAGTGCGAAGAAATTATCGACGCGTAAAAGGAATTATCCATGTCGAATCTCAATCAATTTTATCAGACCGAATTGGTACCTAAGCTCAAAGATCAATTCAAATATCAAAATGTCATGGAGATCCCCAAGCTCGTTAAGGTTGTGCTTAACATGGGGCTTGGAGAAGCCATCCAGAACATAAAGGTATTAGACGCGGCCGTGGAAGAATTAACTTTGATAGCCGGCCAAAAACCGGTGATCACCCGTGCAAAAAAATCCATTGCAGCATTTAAGCTTCGTGAAGGTATGCCCATCGGCTGCACGGTAACGCTACGTCGAGCTCGAATGTGTGATTTTTTCGATAAACTGGTCAATGTAGCTCTACCTCGTGTCAGGGATTTCCGAGGCATATCTCCTAAAGGGTTTGATGGGCATGGCAATTATACGCTTGGGATCAGAGAACAGATCATTTTCCCTGAAATTGATTATGATAAGATTGACAAAATCAAAGGGTTAAATGTTTCCTGTATCACTACGGCGGCGACCGATGAAGAAGGTAGATATCTGCTGAAACTAATGGGTATGCCTTTTCGCAACTAGATAGCGAGTGATGGAATTGAAGAAGGTTCAAAGTAGATAATTGGTCAATTGTTTTGATGATTATCGAATTTTGATCGAAGAGGAGAGATGGTTTGGCAAAAAAAGCGCTAAAAGTAAAAGCGAAGCGGACACCAAAATTTAAAGTTCGAGCTTACAACCGTTGTCCTATGTGTGGGCGGCCGCGGGCATTTATTAGAAAATTTGGTATTTGCCGTATTTGTTTTCGAACCCTGGCTTCACAGGGAAGTTTGCCCGGTGTCACCAAGTCGAGCTGGTAGGGATTATCCTTCCGGGATCGAGGCGTATCGGTTGAAAGAAACCCTAAATTTTATGTTATCGGTCAAATAACCAGTAAATATTGACGGAGAAAACCATGGCGATGAGTGACCCAATCGCGGATATGTTAACCCGAGTTCGAAATGCGGGAAAAGCTACTTTTAAGAGCGTCGACATTCCGGGATCACAAATGAAAACAGAAATTGCGAAAGTACTCAAATCGGAAGGGTACATTCAAAATTATAAGTTTGTCAGTGATCAAAAACAGGGCGTGTTGAGGGTATACCTGAAATATGGTCCGGACCGGACCCACTCAATATTTGGGATAAAGCGAGTTAGCAAGCCCAGTAGACGAGTATATGTTAAAAAAAATAACATTCCGCCTGTATTGAACGGATTAGGGATCGCCATTTTATCTACCTCCAGGGGCATTATGACCGATAAGACGGCTAGGCGAGAGAATATTGGAGGAGAGCTGATTTGCCACGTATGGTAGGCGTCTGTCTGATCATCAACAAATGGCAGCATTCAGTCGACTCAAGGAGAAAATAGTATGTCGCGTGTAGGGAAACAACCCGTACCGGTTCCAGATAAAACCAAGATCACCTGGCAAAATCGCGAGATTAAGGTCCAGGGTCCTAATGGGAGTTTGTCACGAACAATTCATCCCAATGTGGACTTAGACATTAAAGATGGCGTTATTCAGGTCACCATTCCCGCCCAAACAAGAAATAACAGGGCGTTACAGGGTTTGACGCGTTCTTTAATAAACAATATGGTTATTGGCGTGAACCAGGGTTTTGAGCGGTTACTAGAAATTAATGGTATTGGCTATAGAGCCACTATTAGTGGGGATACCCTTAATCTAAATATCGGTTTCTCGAAACCGGTTGATTTCATATTACCGGATGGCGTTAATGCCACGGTTGATAAAAAAAACAATATTCGCCTGACCAGTATAGATAAGGAAAAAGTAGGGCGTGTGGCCGCCGCCATTCGGCGTCTTCGTCCACCGGAACCTTACAAGGGCAAGGGAATCAAATACGCCGAAGAGCGCATTCAACGAAAAGCCGGTAAGGCCGGTGCTGCTTAATCAAGGATTGAAGGTATAAGCGTTATGGGAACACTTGGATTAAAAAGAAAAACTCGGTTAAAGCGAAAACAACGCATTCGGAAGAAAATAAACGGCAACACGGAACGACCGCGTTTATGTGTATTTCGATCGGCACGACATATTTATGCCCAGATTGTCGATGATACCACTGGACGAACATTGGCTGCTGCTGGAAGCCTTGAAGCCAATATAAAGAATCAGACGGATCTTAAAGGAAAATTAACCGTCGCCACTTTGGTGGGAAAAGAAGTGGGTGAACGCGCGATCAAAGAAGGTATTAAAAAGGTGGTATTTGATCGAAATGGTTTTTTATACCACGGCCGGGTTAAGGCGGTTTCAGAGGGTGCACGTGAAGCCGGATTGATATTTTAGGCATAAAGACTTATTGAGTCCAAAAGTATAAACCAGAATGAATAAACGGAGGCAGGCGGTTGTATAAACCAGACAGAGAAGAAAACCTGTTAATCGATAAAGTCGTCCATATCAACCGGGTGGCCAAAGTGGTTAAAGGTGGCCGTCGGTTTAGTTTCAGCGCGATTGTCGTTGTCGGAGATGGAAAGGGAAGTGTCGGTTTCGGTTTAGGAAAAGCCGGCGAAGTTCCCGAAGCGATTCGCAAAGGCGTTGAGAAGGCCAAAAAAGGAATGTTTGCCGTGCCATTATCGGGAGGAACCATTCCCTATAAAGTCATCGGTCGCTTTGGAGCCGGGCGAGTATTGCTTAAACCAGCTGCAGAAGGTACCGGGTTGATTGCAGGTGGCGCGGTTCGAGCTGTTTTGGAGGCCGCCGGTGTTCAGAATATCCTGACTAAATGTATGGGATCCCACAACGCCCATAATGTGGTAAAAGCAACACTGGAAGGGTTGGCTAAATTGCAAAGCCCGGAACAAGTTGCTCAGAGGCGCGGTATTGCCGTCGCCGATCTGAAGTGACTTGGAGGAATATATTTTCATGGCCGAAAAAATTAAAGTGAAACTGGTTAAAAGTATGATCGGAAGACCGGAGAAGCATCGCCGTGTTCTGAAAGGGATGGGTCTGACGAAAATAAATAAAACCGTTGAAATACCGGATACACCCTCGAGCAGAGGGATGATCAATGCTGTCTCTCACTTAGTAATGGTGTTAGGAGAAGGTAAATGAGACTCAACGAATTATCGCCGGCTGCCGGTTCCCGCAGAAAACGTAAGCGGTTGGGAAAAGGGCTTGGCTCTGGTTGGGGAAAAACCGCCGGTCGTGGTACAAAGGGGAGCAACAGCCGTTCAGGCGGTGGTGTGCGGCCGGGCTTTGAGGGTGGACAGATGCCATTGCAAAGACGGTTACCCAAAAGAGGTTTCACCAATATCTTTAGAAAACGGATGGCAATCGTAAACTTGGGTGACCTATCGCGTTTTGAAAGTGGCACCACCGTTGATGAAGTGACCTTAGTGAAGGCAGGTCTGGTCAAAGGAAGACGAGACGGTATTAAGATACTGGGAAACGGCGAACTGGAGCATCCCCTAACTGTGAAGGTTAACCGGATCAGTGAAGCAGCAAAAGCTAAAATTGTAAAATCCGGTGGAACGGTCGAGGTACTTTAAGTGATCGGTAGCGGCTTTCAAAATATTTTTAAAATTCCTGAACTTAAACGGCGTATCTTTTTTACGGCGGGCTTACTGGCAATCTATCGTGTCGGCGTGGCTATACCGGTACCCGGTATCGACAGCACCGCCCTGGCGGATATTTTTGCTCGTGCCAAGGGAACCATTCTCGGTGTCTTTAATATGTTTTCAGGTGGGGCTTTGGAGCAAATGTCGGTTTTTGCTCTAGGGATCATGCCCTATATCAGTGCTTCTATTATTTTGCAGCTGCTTACTGTGGTTGTTCCATTCCTGGAACAATTAAAGAAAGAGGGTGAGCAGGGGCGAAAAAAAATTACTCAGTATACCCGCTATGGAACGGTTGTACTAAGTATTATTCAAGGCTTGGGTATCAGCGTTGGGCTCGAAAAAATGGGCGTTGTGCTAATCCCAGGCTGGTCATTTCGTATAATGACGGTGATCACCCTTACTGCCGGAACCGCTTTCATTATGTGGCTGGGTGAGCAGATCACAGAGCGGGGTATCGGTAATGGCATCTCATTAATCATATTTGCCGGTATTGTTGCTCGTTTACCCAGTGCGATTGCGAATACGTTTCGATTGTTATCTACCGGTGAATTGAATATTTTTGCGGTTTTAATACTGGTCATCGCTATGCTTGCCGTTGTCGCGTTTATCATTTTTGTCGAGCAGGGACAGCGTCGAATTCAAGTGCAATACGCCAAGCGTATGGTCGGCCGCAAAATGTATGGCGGACAGAGCACTCATCTGCCCTTAAAGATAAATACATCTGGCGTTATTCCACCTATTTTCGCTTCGTCGATTATCATGTTTCCGGCGACTATCGCTAACTTTATCGACATTCCTTGGGTGCAGGCTATTTCGGATAGTCTTAATCCAGGGGGAATTATCTATAATTTACTGTTTGTCGGGTTCATCGTATTTTTCTGCTATTTTTACACAGCGGTTACCTTTAATCCGGTGGATGTTGCCGATAATATGAAAAAAAACGGCGGCTTCATTCCGGGTATTCGGCCCGGTAAACGCACTGCTGATTATATTGATCGTGTGTTGACACGTATCACTTTGGGTGGTGCTATTTATGTATCCGCAGTGTGCGTTCTTCCTTCAATATTGATCAGCAGGTTTAATGTTCCCTTCTATTTCGGAGGGACGGCTTTACTGATTGTGGTTGGTGTGGCAATCGATACCATGTCCCAAATTGAGTCACATATGCTCACGCGTCATTACGAAGGGTTTTTAAAACGTAGCGGCGGCGGCAGGATTAAAGGAAGACGTTAAGTTCATAACCAAACGTTTGCAGGAATGAAGGGGGCCAGTAAAACCGATGGCAAAGGAAGAACCGATAAAAGTGGATGGTGTGGTGCTAGAGACATTGCCCAATGCCATGTTCAAAGTTGAACTGGAAAATAAACACCAGGTTCTGGCTCACATTTCAGGTAAAATGCGAATGCATTTTATTAAAATTCTACCCGGAGACAAAGTCTCGGTGGAATTATCTCCATATGATTTAACCCGAGGCCGAATAACTTACCGGGAAAAATAACCTATTTTTAAAAAGACATTTTTTTAGGTTTTTTATAGAGATCTTGAGTAGCGTTTTAGAAGGAGCCAATAAATGAAAGTCAGGGCGTCCGTAAAGAAAATTTGTGATAAGTGCAAGATCGTCCGACGAAAAGGCGTTATCCGGGTGATCTGTGAGAATAAACGCCATAAACAGCGGCAGGGCTGATCTAAAGTTCATAAGGAGGAAATACCTTGGCACGAATCGCTGGTGTAGATTTACCCAGACGTAAACGGGTTGAAATTGGACTGACATATATCTACGGGATCGGGCGAACGTTATCGCAAAAGATCTTGGAGAAAGCGCGCATTGATCCCAATTTAAAAACCGATGATTTAACCGAGACGGATGTCAATCAGATTCGGAAAGTGATTGATAGTGAGTATAAGGTTGAAGGCGAACTGCGATCTAGTGTGTCCATGAGTATCAAGCGGTTGATGGACTTGGGTTGTTATCGTGGCCTGAGGCATCGTCGATCGCTGCCGGTTCGAGGGCAACGGACGAGTACCAACGCACGTACTCGCAAAGGCCCGCGACGGACTGCAGTTAAAAAGAAGGGGACCATTCGCAAGTAAGCTGAAGCTAAAAGGATAATTGCATGGCTAAGAGACCGCGCACAAAGAAAAAAGAAAAGAAGAATATCGCCAACGGCGTTGTTCACATCCAATCTACCTTCAATAATACCATCGTAACCATTACGGATACGGCCGGCAATACAGTGGCCTGGTCCAGTGCCGGCATGCAGGGTTTTAAGGGATCAAGGAAGAGTACCCCTTTTGCGGCACAACTGGCAGCCCAAAGTGCTGTTAAAGATGCGATGGAACATGGCATGAAAAGCGTTGAAGTTTATGTCAAAGGACCGGGTAGTGGTAGAGAATCGGCCTTGAGAGCACTCCAAGCGGCAGGATTTACTATTACGTTGATCAAAGATGTGACCCCGGTACCTCATAACGGTTGCCGGCCACCGAAACGTCGCCGAGTATAGACAAAATTAAAAAATTATCGATTGCCGACGGATCGATTGAACGGCAAGGAGGATCATTTGGCACGTTACACAGGGTCAGTATGCCGGCTATGCCGGCGGGAAAATTTAAAGCTTTTTCTAAAGGGTGACCGTTGTTACTCTGATAAATGTGGGTTTGATCGTAGGGGATATCCACCTGGCCAGCATGGCCAAAGACGCGGGCGGAAGGTCTCTGATTATGGAATCCAATTGAGGGAAAAGCAAAAAATTAAGCGTATGTACGGTTTGACCGAAAAGCAGTTTCATCTCTTTTTTCAGAGAGCTGACCGGCAAAAAGGTATCACCGGAACGAACCTCTTGATATTTTTGGAGCGCCGACTTGATAATGTCGTTTATCGATTGGGTTTTGTTAATTCACGTACCCAGGGGCGTCATCTGGTGCGGCACAATCACTTTTTAGTCAATAATAAAAAAGTGAATATTCCCTCCTATCTTATCAACGAGGGAGACGTTATTCAGCCCAGAGAAAAAAGTGCTAAGCTTCAGGTCATTGCCGATGCAATGGAAGCTGTAGTCAGGCGCGGAATTCCGCAATGGCTGGACCTTGAAAAAGATCAGGTCAAAGGCGTCGTTAAATCCATGCCGGTTCGTGAAGATCTGACCATGCCGATGCAAGAACAGCTGATTGTAGAACTTTACTCGAAATAGACTATTAACGCACCTTTTACGTGGGTATCCTCTGAATTTAGTAAACTTTTAGGGGATTTCTACAAAATTTGTTGGAGAAGAATGCCATGTCATCAAATAAGCTTATGCAGATAAACTGGCAGCAGATGATTACGCCTGATGGGGTTCAAGTAGATGCGGCGGATGAATCTTACGGTAAATTTATCTGCGAACCGCTTGAAAGGGGATTTGGTATTACCATTGGGAACTCCCTGCGACGAATCATCCTATCATCGCTTTACGGTGCGGCCATCGTATCTGTGAAGTTCGATGACGTTATGCACGAATTTACGACCATTCCCGGTGTACTGGAAGATGTGTCGGAGATTATATTAAACCTGAAGGAGATTCGGCTGAAAGTGTCCGACCCCGAAGGCGCTACTATTCGGATCGAAGCCAAAAGTGAAAAAAACATCACCGCCGCCGATATTGTCAGCGATGATGGGCGGTGTGAAATCCTTAATCCTGAACAGCATATCGCAACCATAAATGATAAAGCCTCGCTCAACATGGAGATGCAGGTGCGGGTTGGCAAGGGATACGTATTGGCAAAAGAGAATAAAGATCCCGAGGCACCTGTAGGCACTATTCCTATTGACGCCGTATTTTCACCGATAAAACGTGTGGTTTATACTGTGGGCCAGGCCCGGGTTGGGCAAAAGACTGATTATGACAAATTAACCCTGGAAGTTTGGACGGATGGCAGTGTGTCTCCTGATAGTGCTGTGGGATACGCGGCTAAAATTATGAAAGAGCAAATGGCCATTTTTATTAATTTTGATGAAAATAAAATGCCTGAGCCAAAAAGAAGGGGTGATAAAACCGAGCCGAATTTTAATGAAAACCTTTATCGCAGTGTCGAAGAGTTGGAATTGTCGGTTCGTAGCGCCAACTGCCTCAAAAATGCAGACATCGTAAAAATTTATCAGCTGGTTAGTAAAAACGAAAGCGAAATGCTAAAAACGAAAAATTTTGGTCGAAAATCCTTGAACGAAATAAAAGAAGTTCTGACCGAAATGGACCTATCTTTAGGCATGGAACTGGAAGGGTTTTTACCTCCTGAAGAAGAAGGTGTAGAAATAGAGGAGTAACAAAGTAAATGAGACATCGTAAAGCCGGTTTGAAGCTTAATCGAACATCAAGTCATCGTAAGGCCATGTTTCGTAACATGGTGACGTCGCTTATCAAATATGACCAAATTCGCACGACAGATGCCAAGGCGAAAGAATTGAGACGTTGGGGCGATAAGATGGTCACGCTTGCTAAGCGAGGGGATCTCCATGCGCGTCGTTTGGCCCTATCGATCATTCGGGAGAGAGCGGTAGTCAAAAAATTGTTTGATGAAGCCCCTGAACGATTTGGCGCCGTATCGGGTGGCTACACTCGGGTAGTGAAATTAGGCCGCCGCCCTGGGGATGCTGCGACCATGTCGATGGTTGCATTTATTACTCCTGATGATACAAGTAAAAAGAAAAAGAAGAAAAAGACTGAAAAAGCGGCGACACCTGCACCTGTGGTTGCTACAGCCAAAGACAAATCCGCAGATGTTGTTGATGATTCCATACAAGACGCCGAGGAAAGCGTTTCCACTTTGGAGGAGTCTGGCGCTGAGACGAGCCCAGCCCAAGAAGATATCAATGAGAAAGATGCGTCAAATGATTTGATAGCAGACGTTGACCCAGCGGTAGCAGAGACTGACTCACAAAAAGTTGAAAGCTTACCTACAGATACGGTCAAAGATGAAACTGAAAACGAGGAAAAGCCTTCTTAAAATAAAACTTTATAGCTAATTTCACAGTTGACATGGACCCTACGCCATAGCGTGGGGTTCTTTTGTTTTGGGCCGCGTAAAGAATTCACTTTCTCTCAACCCGTGGTATCCCGTTTCAAATCCGAATAGACCGTTTATTTTGTTGGTATAGTCGGTCTTTTTTTTTCTTGACAAAAACCAGTGTAGCTGAAATATAGCTATTATAGTTAACCTCAGCGGGAAGCCTAGTGCAATGCTTCTCACAGCCTTATTTCAAACCTATCGAAAGGAGGATGGAATGCGCAGAAAGAATTTTTTGGTGGTGCTTATTATGTGCATGGCAATCATTGGACTGGTGGTAAGTCCCGCTATGGCCAAAAAAAAACCGTCATTGGATAAATGGAAAGCCGCGTTTGATCCATCAGGGGCCAAGTATAAATGTATCATCTCCAATGTATCCCATCCTGGTATAAAAGGCGCTTATGTCGGATTTGCTGCACGCGATGAAGTGTGGAAGAGGACCAATGGCCAAATCTACATCGATTATAAACCCTTTTCGATGCTTGGCGGTGAAGTGGAAGTCCTTAACCAGCTACAGATGGGAGCTATTCAGGGTATGGGGGTCAGTTCAGTTGCCGCACCCAATCTCGGGCCACGATTTGGACTGCTGAATTTACCGTTTCTTATTAATAACTTTGATAAGCTGGATAAATTTGCTGAAAGTGGCCAACTTTTCGAACATTTTATGAATGCCATGCTTCATCAGGGTATCGTGGGGATTGATATTACGGCATATGGGAGTTATGGTTGGGGAACAACCAATCCGGTTGACTCTTTGGAGGGTATCCAAAAAGAGAAACTCAGGATTGCAGAAGCGGCTGTCAATCAGCTTACCTATAAATCATGGGGCCTAAATCCCATTCCCATGCCTTGGCCGGATGTGCCTGTTTCCTTGAAACAAGGCGTCATCACTGCATTGGATCATACGCCTTTAGTGTGCCAACTAACCGGTAAATTTGCGACTTTAAAACATTACACTCATGTAGAGTACGCCCAAGGTGCTTTCATTTGGGTATTCAATAAAGCCTGGTTGGAAAGCCTACCTGCCGATCTTCAGAAAACATTTACAGATGTAATACATGAAGTCTGCCAGAAGCTACGCGTTGAAGCTAGACCACAGGAAGCCGAAATGATTAAGGCTGCAGAAACTAAAAATGGTGTCACCTTTCACAAACTTTCCGCGGATACGATAGCCGATCTTGCTAAGAAAGGGGTGGCTGTACACGAGAAATACACCGAAGAGATCAACAAAGTTTATCCGACTGATACTTATAAACCCGCTAATTACCTGAAAGAGGTTCAAGATTATATGGGTTTCAAACAGTAACAATTGCAATACCTAATCTTGGGGGGGGGTGCGTCACACCCCCCTCGTCTTTTATATGTTAACCCACTCTTCTAATGTATACCCTGGTTTTTGGTGGCAGTGTTTTTCAGGCTAAGGAATTATCCTATGTTTGCTAAGCTCTTAAATGTTTTAGACAAAGTGTTAACTTTTTTTGAAGAATGGACCCTATTTATTGCAGTGATGGTCGCTCTGTTATCATTATTTGCGAATGTTATTTTGAGATATGGCTTTAATTATGCGTTAGCTTGGTCTGAAGAGCTGGTTCGGCTGGTAATTATCTATACAACTTTGATTGGTTGCAGTTCTGCAGTTAGAAACCGTTCAATGATTAAAATCGATGCTTCTGTGCAACTTCTCCCAAAACTTAAAATGCCGTTATCATATTTTAGTAATTTTGCTGTTTTAATATTTTCAATTATGATGATGTATTATGGCTGGTTGATGGCTGCGCTTCAGATTCAGACATCTCAAAAGACCATCGTCATGCAAATACCGCTTGTTTATCTGTATATGATATTACCATTGATGGGCGTATTAATGTTCATACGGACCATTCACGTCATATATATAGACATCACAGAGCAAGTGCAAAAAAAGTAACTCATAATAGCCATTTTCCTGAAGATAATTAGAAAGGGGCTCCAGTAAATGGAATTGAGTCATATTATTGTTCTTTTGATACTTTTAGGATGCATGGCGACGTATATTCCTGTTTTTTTGTGTCTATTTTTTACTTCAGTTTTAAGCTTCCTTCTTTTTACAGACCTACCCATACTTCTTCTAGCTCAAAGCCTTTTGCGAAGTTTAGATAAATTTGCCTTGGTGGTTGTTCTGTTTTTTATTCTTTGCGGCAATATTATGACTGCCGGTTCTATCGTTGAGAAGCTTATTAAGGTTGCCAACGCTCTTGTAAGTTGGCTGCCAGGCGGGTTGGGCATGGCCGGTATCTTAGCCTGCGGCATGTTTGGCGCTATCTCAGGATCGACTGTTGCTACAGTTGTGGCGCTAGGCGGATTCATGATTCCAGCACTCATAGAGAATGGCTATGATGAGAAATATACATTGGGTGTCATGACAACATCGCCGAACTTGGGTGTTATTATACCACCCAGCATCGGCATGATATTATACATGATGATTAGCAATGTATCGTTGGAGGCTTTGTTTTTAACCGGTTTTCTTCCGGGCATACTCATTATGGCGGGTTGCTGCCTATATACATATTTTCGGTTTCGGAAAGACACAACCTTGGTGCGAAAAAAAATCCCTTCGTTCGGAGAATTATGTGCAGTTTTGAAAGAAGGGTTTTGGTCTCTCATGCTTATCGTTATTATATTTGGGGGGATTTTCTCGGGCGCGTTTACCGCTAACGAGGCTGCAATTGTGGCCTGTGTTTATGCATTTATCGTTGAAATATTTATCCACAAATCAATAAAACTTATTGAAGTAAAAAAAATAACGGTGAATTCTGCGGTTACTTCTGCCACGCTTCTCATCATTGTAGCCGGCGCCACATGTTTTGGTCGCTATCTTGCCCTCGAGAGCATTCCATCAAAAATTACCGAGGCAGTACTTGCAAACATTAGTTCGCCAGCCGTTTTTCTGATGGTCATGAATGCCCTGCTTCTCTTTATCGGCATGTTTATGGACATCATTTCAGCAACCATGATCTTGGGACCTGTTTTTCTTCCGATGTTAGATCCATTCGGCATTGATATGACCCATTTCGGGTTAATAATGACCGTCAATCTAGCCATCGGATACTGCACGCCACCTATGGGTGTAAGTCTCTATATTACAGGAGCGATAGCGAATCGGGATATTGTCTACGTTTCCAAAGCAGTGATGCCTTTTTTGTTGATCCAGATCACAGTCCTGATGATCATTACCTATATGCCAGATCTGGTATTGTGGTTGCCAAAAACAATGGGCTTCCTAGAGTAACCTAATCTTTGACATCTAAATTTACCGTTTCAATAAATCCAAGAGCCATCTCCCTCTGCCTGTTTTTTCTCTTGACAGGGACAATACCGCTTCATTATAATCACATTATAGCTAAATCGGGGCGGAATTTGGTCAAGTAAGACCCGAAATCGAACTGCAATTAACTATCACTAAATTTTCCTGCAGTTGCTTCAAAATACATCATCGATCATTCGAATCGATGTGACACGACAGCTGTACCAGGGAGGCTTGCCATGAAACTGAAACAGGTTGTCTTATCCATAGAAAACTCGCCCAATCGTTTATATGAGGTTACAAAGGCCTTGGGCGATGCCGCTATTAACCTTCGTGCCCTGAACCTCGTGGATACAGGTGCGTTTGGGCAGGTTCGGCTGTTGGTGTCCGATGTGGCCAAAACCCGTCAAATTTTGATGAAAATGCAGATGCCTGCCTACGTTAACGAAGTCGTTGCCGTGGAAATTGAAGATAGTCCGGGGCGTTTGGCAAATATCTTGAAGCCACTGACCGAAGCCGGTGTACTTGTCAAATACACGTATGCGTTTACGGGGTTTTTCCCTAATAAAGCCGTGATGATCTTCCGTTTCAATGACAACGATCAAGCCATCGCGGTACTTGAAAAAGAGGGGGCGACCATTCTAGGCCCTGATGCTTTCGGAATTCATTAATAGGGTAACCGCTTGAGCTTGCAACCAAAGATATGAGGTAAAGGAGGCCTGCATGACCGAACAATCCCAATTTAAGCCCCGAACATTTGCCGTGGTCGGCGCCGGACCCGTGGGATGTATCGTGGCGGCCTACCTGGCCAGAGGCGGTTATCATGTGACGTTATGCGATGTGATTCCCGAACTGCTTGAACCGGCGGGTAAGCGCGGAATCATTATTGAAGGGGTTGAGAACTTTCAGCAGTCTGTGGCTCAAACGATCACGAGCATCGATGATTTGGCCCAAAAACCGCCGGATGTGTTGGTTATCACCGTTAAAGCCAATGCATTACCCTTGATTGCATCGGCGATCGAAGGTTTTCATCGCGAGGGAATTTATGTGGTCAGCTGGCAAAACGGCATTGATACCGAGCTTGAACTGGCAAAAACCCTTGGTAAAAAATCTGTCATGCGGGCTGTTGTCAATTATGGGTGCGGGCTTGCGGGTCCGGCTCATGTCAATATGCCCTTTCACCACACCCCCCATTTTATCCAAGAGCTGGACAAAGATTCCACAGCTGCCGCTGTCGCCATTGCAGAGGCTTTTTCCACCAGCGGCCTGATAACTGAACATACCGACGAGATTGTTTCAATGGTCTGGCGGAAATCGATCATGAACGCCAGCATGAATCCGGTCTGTGCGGTGACGGGTTTAACCATGGCCCAGGCCATGAACGACCCCATTGTTTTTGAAACCGTTGACGCCTTATTAAAAGAGTGCATTCAAGTGGCACGAGCCAATGAGATACCGGTTGGATGGGACTACTATCCGGGAGCCGTTGCCTATATGCAGAATGCAGGTAATCATAAACCCTCGATGCTTATGGATATTGAGAACGGCCGTCGTACGGAGATCGACTTTATCAATGGAAAATTTGTCGATTATGGCCACCGGGCCGGTGTAAAGACGCCCTATAATTCGACCCTTAAATCTCTCGTTAAAGGCTTGGAATCGAAGGCTGGAAGATAACGCTCACTATTTGATGCATAGAGGAGGATGGATACCATGGCGCAACAACCGATTTACGTTGGTGTTGATGTGGGCTCCTCGCGTACCAAGTTAGTCCTATTGGATGCCGGTAAAGAGATGATCGGTTATGCGATCCGAAAGTCCGGTACTAATTTTACGACGACAGCCGATAGATGCCTGGAGACAGCGTTAGAAAAGGGCGGCGTGGCTTTTGATGATATTGCCCATACCGTATCAACGGGTTACGGGCGCAAAAACGTCAGTTTCACCCAAGGCGCGAAAACGGAGATCAGTTGCCACGCCAGGGGCTGTTTTCATCACTTTCCCATGGCCATAACCGTCATCGACATTGGTGGTCAGGATAATAAAGTCATCAAGCTGGATGCCAAGGGGCATCGCCTAAATTTTAAAATGAACCGTAAATGCGCTGCCGGAACAGGCGCGTTTCTTGAGGAAATGGCCCTGAGGTTGGACATTCCGTTGGGAGATCTAAACGATCTTGCCGCTCAATCGCAGAATATGGAACGCCTGGGTAGCTTTTGTACCGTTTTTTCCGGAACGGAAGTGCTGGAAAAGATCAGAAACGGAAAAAAAGTGCCCGACATTGTGAAGGGACTTTTCTTTTCGGTGATTCGGCGGGTTATGGAGATGGACTCCGTTAGCGAAAACGTTGTAATGACCGGCGGTGTTGTGGCGCATAACCCCTACCTTGTGACGATGGCTGAAGAGCTTATCGAACGAAAGGTTTATGTTGCCGATCATCCTCAATTGACAGGAGCCCTGGGTGCCGCATTGTGGGCGGCAGATGGCCACTCATTCTAGAACGACTTATCAATTATTAAAGAGGTGATAAAATGGCGGAAGAAAAAAAAGTGAAACGTATTAAGATAAAAGCCACGGCCCAGATGGGAAAAATCATGGCCGATTACTTTTATGAACTGGACGCAGCTGCCAAGGATCGCAGCAAGCCCATCGCTTGGTGTACTAGTGTCGGGCCGGCGGAACTGTTACGGGCCATGGGGTTCTTGGTTCACTTTCCCGAAAACCACGGGGCCATGTTGGGTGCCACCCGAATGGCCACCGACATGATTCCCGAAGCCAACGCCATCGGTTATACCCCGACGATCTGTTCTTACCTCACCGCCGATATCGGCGCTTACATGAAGGGGGTTACCCCGCTATCAAAAGCGTATCCGGGCATCGAGTCGGTACCCAAGCCTGATGTGCTCGTATTCAATACCAATCAATGCCGGGATGTTCAGGACTGGTTTGCCTGGTATGGTAATGAGTTCAACGTGCCGGTGATTGGAATTCATACCCACCGGGGCGTGGGGGATGTCGGCGAGGAACATGTGACTTCCGTTGCCGAGCAAATCAAAAACCTGATCCCGGCGCTGGAGGAAGTCTCAGGAAATAAATTTGACATTAATGAGCTAAAACGCGTCATGGCCCTCTCCCGCGAGTGTTCGGAGCTTTGGCAAAAAGTACTTTTCACCGCCGGGAAGAAGCCGTCACCGATTACATTTTTTGATGGGACGATTCATATGGGACCTGCTGTTGTTCTGCGAGGCACCCAGCAAGCTGTCGATTATTATATTGGTCTCTTGGCGGAATTGGAGGAGCGTGTTCAGGATCAGGTCTCTGCCGTTGAGGGTGAAAAGTTTCGGATCTATTGGGAAGGGATGCCTGTATGGGGACGCTTGAGTACCCATTCAAAGCTCTTTTCGGCTTTGGGTGCTAACGTGCTGGCATCAACTTACTGCAACAGCTGGATTTTTTCGGATTTTGATGAAAATGACCCATTCAACAGTATGGCCCGGGCCTATACGAAGTTGTTCATCGTGCGATCCGATGAGGCCAAGGAAGAATATATTAAACGGATGTTGGACTTTTTTAAGGTGGACGGCATTGTGTATCACGATGCCATGACATGCCCCAACAACTCTAATTGTCGGTACGGTATGGCCCGACGCCTGGAAGAAGAAACGAAAATCCCGTCGTTGGTGATTAACGGGGATTTAAATGATTTAAGAATGATTTCCGACGAACAGACCAAAACGAATGTGGAGGCATTTATTGAGCAGTTGGAAGAGAGGGAAGGGTAATACAGATTGTTGGTAGGATACACCCGATTAGAGAAAACGGTATTGAGAATGATCGTTTTGACGAACACCACCATCGACGAATCAAGGAGCGATAAATGTTAGATGCGCTATTTAAACCACGGGGCGTTGCCGTTGTCGGAGCTTCGAGCAAGGAGTTGCATATCGGTAACCGGGTGATAAAAAATTTAATCGATTTCGGTTACAAGGGCGGAATATATCCCATAAACCCCAAGGCTGACGAAATTCGGGGGCTCAAAGCCTACAAATCCCTGCTGGACGTAGAAGGTCCGATCGATGTGGCCCATATGGTGATTCCGGCCAAGTTTGTGCCCATGGCCTTTGAAGATTGCGGTAAAAAGGGGGTTAAACACATCATCATCAACTCCGGCGGATTTTCGGAAGTGGGTGCTGAAGGTGCGGCCATCGAAGATGCGTTTATGGTAGTGGCAAAAAAATACGGTATGCGCGTGTTCGGCCCCAATTGTCAGGGGATCATAAATTCAGATCCGGATCACCGGGCCTATTGCAATTTTACGTTTACCTTTCCAGAGCCGGGGCATATTTCCATTGTCGCTTTAAGCGGTGGCGTGGCGGAAGTCATCCATCAGGGGTTTTCCTCTATGGGGGTAGGCACACGGATTTATGCCTCCAATGGTAATGCGTGCGATATTACCATTCCGGAGCTTATTCGGTACCTGGGTGATGACGACGGTACGCGTGTCATAGTGACCTATGTGGAAGGGTTAAGAGACCCGTCTACTTTTATGGAAGTTGCAAAGGAAGTAGCGGCCAAAAAACCGGTATTGGCCATGAAAGCCGGCCGAACCGAAGAAGGCGCTCAGGCGGCGGCTTCCCATACCGGCGGGTTGGCCAAAAAGGATATTGCTACGGATCTTATCTTTAAAAAGGCGGGCATCATCGATTTTCGAGATGAAGGGGAACTCATCAATGCCGCGGCCGCCTTTGCCTCCCAACCGATACCCAAGGGGAACCGTGTGGGCATCATTACAAATACGGGAGGACCGGCGGTTATCGGAACGGACATCCTGGTTGACGCCGGCCTCGAATTACCGCCCCTTTCGGAGAAAACAGAAAAAGTGCTCAAGGAAAAATTATTCGCCGACGCCGCTGTCCATAACCCTGTGGACGTATTGGCTACGGGCACGGGCGAACACTACCGTGCCTGCCTGGATGCCATGATGGTCGATGACCATTTTGATAGTATTCTTGTTAATTTTGTCACACCGTTTTTCGTCGATAATGATAAAATTGCCGAGGAGATCGTAGCGGTTAGCAAGCAGCAGCTCAAACCGATCGTTTGCAATCTGATGACGGATCGGCAGCAATGGGCTTCAGTGGTTGGAATTCTACAAAAGGGTGGCGTGCCCTGTTTTGCACTGCCCGGAGAAGCCGCCCGGGCTCTCACTGCGTTGGTGAGGTATCATCGAATTCGGAGTCGGGATGCCGGTGAAGTCAAGACATTCGCAGGCGTCGATAAAGGCCGGGCCGCGGCCATCATTTCAAAAGCCAAAGGTGATGGCCGCCAAATGCTTTCCGCCGAAGAAGTTTACCAAATTCTGGATGCTTATTCGATCCCCACCGCCGAATGGCGCATGGCGGATTCTCCCGACGAAGCGGCGAAAATGGCCGAAGCCATCGGATTTCCTGTGGTCATAAAAGCCGATGCTCAATCCGTGGTTCACAAAAGCGACATGGGGGGCGTGGCCGTCAACTTAAAAGATCGAGACGCTGCCCAAGGCGCGGCCCAAAAAATGGCAGATGGGCTGAAAGCCGACGATCTGCGCTTTTTTGTGCAGAAATTTCTACCGGGTGGTATGGAGATCATTCTTGGCGCCAAAGCGGAAGAGGGGCTTGGGCACATCATCATGTTCGGTTTGGGCGGTATATTCGTAGAGGTTTTAAAAGATGTCGTCTTTAATCTGACGCCCCTTACCGATACCGACGCTAAGGAGATGCTGTCTACTATTAAAGGGGCTCCGTTACTATCTGGCGTTCGTGGCCAAAAAGGCGTCGACCTGAAAGCGATTGAAGAGTTGCTCTCAAAATTATCTCAGTTGGTCGGGGACCTGCCGGAAATTCAGGAGATGGACTTAAACCCGGTAATGGCCTTTGAAACAGGCGTATTTGCCGTTGACGCAAGAATAGCCATTTAAAAGAAGCTGGTGAGTTATTGAGCTGGTAACGAACTAAAAATTCCTTGCTATCAGCTCAACGGCTTGCCAGATTATCGTCTCGTGCTGGTAACGCTTAATTAAAGGAGGTAACCGTGACAGCTTGGATGAACCTTGGGCAGCATTTAAAAATGAATGCCAAGAAATATCCCAAGACGGTAGCCCTAAAAGACGCCCAACGCAGCTTCACCTATCCTGAAGTAAATGAACGGGTCAACAGGTTGGCGGACAGCCTTTTAAAGCTGGGGCTTGAGAAAGGTGACAAGGTCGCCGTACTGATGGAAAACAGCATCGAGATTGTGGAAATCTTTTTAGCGACGGCTAAATCAGGCCTGATCATTGTTCCCATCAATTTTCGATTGGTGGGCAGAGAGGTCGAGTATATCGTCAATAATTCCGATGCGAGTGCGCTCATCGTTGATGATGAATTTGCCCCGATTGTGGAGGGTATCCGTGAACGCCTACCACAAATTGGTTCGAATAACTTTTTTGTCGTCGGCGAAAATGTGGCCGGATTCCGCAATTATGAAGACATGCTCAGTGACGGATCAAAAAACGAACCGCAGGTCGCCGTCGCTCCTGAAGATACCTGGATATTGATCTACACTTCGGGTACTACCGGTAAACCCAAAGGCGTGGTTCGTTCTCATGCCTCCCATATCGCCTTTTACCTGATCAATGGCATTGACTTTGCGTTTAATGATCATGACATCTGTTTGAATGTTATGCCATTGTGTCATATCAATTCCACTTTTTTTACATTCACCTTTCTTTATATTGGCGCCAGTGTTTATATTCACCCGGCGCGTTCCTTTCGTCCCCATGAGATCCTTTCTATTATTGAAAAAGAAAAGGCGACATTTATTTCTTTGATACCAACACATTATAATATAATACTTAATGCAGTGGGTGATGAAAAGAAATGGGACGTCAGCTCGGTCCGAAAGTTGCTCTGTTCATCGGCACCGGTGAGAAAGAGTATGAAACTGGCCATCATGGACTTCTTTTCCGGTGTTGAACTATACGAAGGGTATGGTTCCTCCGAGGCCGGCATCGTTACCGTGCTGAAGCCTGAAGACCAGATGCGCAAGCTTGGCTCCATTGGCTACGAAACCCTTGGAACCGATTTTTTAAAGATCTTGGATGAAAATGGTCAAGAGGTACCTCGGGGTGAAGTCGGCGAACTCTATTCCAAAGGCCCCATGCTGTTTGACGAGTATTATAAATTACCGGAAAAGACAGCGTCATCTTTTCAGGGCGAGTGGTTTTCAGCCGGAGATATGGCGCGCCAGGATGAAGACGGATTTTACGAAATCGTCGACCGGAAAGACAACATGATCATCACCGGCGGTGAACATGTTTATCCCAGTGAGGTCGAGGAGGTTGTCGGTAGTGATGAATGCGTTTTCGACTGTGCCTGTATTGGCCTGCCGGACGATAAGTGGGGTGAAAAGGTCGTGGCCGTTGTGGTTGTCAAGGACGGAATGGATGAAAGTCAAATTAATGAAGAGACTATCAATAATTGCTGTCAAAAAGGCCTGGCCGGTTATAAACGGCCCAAAGAAGTGCATTTTATAAAAGAGGACGAAATGCCTCGAACGACCAGTGGAAAAATAATCCATCGAAAACTAAAAGAGAAAATTCAAAGTAAATAATAACGAGTTGTTTTTTTTATAATCAATATCACAGGAGGTATTATTCATGCTGACCAAAGCGTACATTCCTTATGGCGGATATTTCAGTTCGCCATTTGCCCGTTGGCAGGGAAGTTTTGCCAATGAAAATTCCATTGTGTTGGGTGCAGAAACAGCGAAACGTTGGCTTGGCGAAAAAAACTGGGACGCGAGCGCAATGGACTACCTGGTTATGGGAACGACGGTTGGGCAACCCTATCTATTTTATGGGAGCACATGGGCGGCGCATATGATGGGGGCCGGCCATATGCCAGGTGTCACGCTGATGCAGGCCTGTTCGACATCCACTACCTGTATCTATCAAGCCAGTGTGGGGGTTGAGACAGGATTGTACCAACAACCGTTTTGCTTAATGCTCGATCGATGCTCCAACGGGCCGCACACTATTTGGCCTAATCCCAAGGGACCTGGCGGACAGGTCGTTTCGGAAGATTGGGTTATGGATCATTTTGGATACGATCCTACCGCTAAAGGCGCGATGATTCAGACGGCCGAAAACGTAGCCAAGGAAGCCGGGGCTACCAGAGAGGAGTGCGATGCGGTGGCGCTCCGGCGTTCAGAACAATATGAGGATGCCTTAGCGGATGATCGTGCCTTTCAAAAACGGTATATGTTTCCGGTGGAAGTAAAGGTTTCCAAGAAAAAGACGAACCTCGTGGAAGCAGACGAAGGTATATTCCCAACAACTGCCGAAGGGCTTGCCAAACTGAAACCGGTTCTTCCCGGTGGTGTGCACACCTTTGGTGCCCAGACACATCCGGCGGATGGAAATGTCGGTATCCAGGTGACCACGCGGGAAATAGCCAAGGAGCTGAGCATTGATCCCAACATCGAGGTCCAGGTGGTATCATATGGTTTTTCTCGCACGGATAAAGGGTTTATGGCTAAGGCTGTGGTGCCCGCCAGCCGGATGGCATTAGAAAATGCCGGCCTATCCATTGACGATATAAAAACGATTAAAACCCACAATCCTTTTGCATCCAACGATCTTTATATGGCTAAAGAGTTCAATATCGATGTGATGGGAATGAATAACTATGGCAGCCCCATTGTGTTTGGTCACCCCCAGGGCCCCACGGCCGGTCGATGTATTATCGAAGGAATCGAGGAAGTGGCAATGAACGGCGGCGGTTATCTGTTGTTTGGTGGTTGCGCAGCGGGCGATACAGCAGGCGCAATGGTCCTTAAGATCGGTTAAACCTAATCAGGAAATGTTTTGATGAAACCAGTTAAACTTATAATTGAGGCCAGACCCTTTTGCGTGTTTGACAAAAAACCCATGGAAGTGCTTCTTAACACTTCAGGGCTTGAAATTATCGATTTGCGCGGTAAGGGGCCTCAAGATGCGGACTTCATGGCAGCCTTAAAAACGGCGGATGCGGTATTAAGCGGCAACGACCTGGTTATTAACGACGGGTTACTTGACCAAGCCCCTAACTTAAAGGTGGTCGCCAAAATGGGCGTCGGCCTCGATATGATCGATATCAAGGCCGCCAGCCGCCATGGGGTTATCGTGTTTAATACGCCGGGTGTGAATAACCAGGCTGTGGCAGACCATACTTTTGCCATACTCCTGGCCGTGGCTCGTAAGATCATCTATTGCGACCAAAGCTTACGGGACAAGCGCTGGGAACATACTAAAATCATGGGCATAGAGCTCTGGCAAAAAACCATGGGGATTGTGGGCCTCGGCGCCATAGGTCGCGCCGTGGCTTTACGGGCCAAAGGGTTTGATATGAATATTGTTGCCCATGACCCCTATTGGCCGGAAGTGTTTGCGAATGAGCACAAGATTAAAAGGGTTGAGCTGGAAGATCTGCTCAGGATTTCGGATGTTGTCTCACTGCATGCGCCGCTCACCCCGGAAAACAATAAGATGATCAATGCAAGGACCTTGGGGCTGATGAAACCCACCGCCATCCTAATCAATGCAGCCCGAGGAGAGATCGTTGACGAAGCGGATCTATGTCAGGTGTTAAAAGCGGGCGGCATAGCCGGGGCCGGACTGGATGTGTTTGAAACAGAACCACCCACGGATTCTCCGTTGCTGGAACTGGACAATGTGGTCCTAACGCCCCATACCGCAGCCTTTACCACCGAGGCCATGAACAATATGAATGTGGGTGTGGTCGATCAGTTCATCGATTATCTGGGAGGGAAGCAGCCGCAGCATTTGATTAACCTGGAGGCTTATACACCGCATCAGCCCTGACGGTTATATCTGGTGCAGGGGAATAGTTCGGCCGGCAATGGGTCTACAGTCGGCCGAGGTATCCCTTGCCTCTATCCTTTACCCTATTTCCCAGGAAGGTTGAGCCATATTTCCAGTTGGCCCCGGGGTGTGTTGGGGTATCTTTTGGCAAGACTTTTCATTCTGAATTGAACCCCGCTCTTACCGGGGAATTTATCCTTTAAGAATACCACTACCTCTGATTTAAGTTGGTTGGCAAGGCCTTGATCGGCTGTGTGGAAAAAGCGGATGTCGTTCTTTTTGTATGCCGCATGTTCGATCCGAGGTACTTTGAAATTAGCCGCAAGCAAATGATCCGCCAAACTGTAGGCCAATGACCGGTTTTCATGGTAGGTATAATGAAGATATACCGAATATGTGGTCTCCTGGCCTGCTGGCTCTGGGTTTGCCGGCTCTGGGTTTGATGGTGGTTTGCTATTTAATGCGGCCGTACCTGCTGGAGGAGGCTGTGCCGTCTGGGTCTCATGTCCGGACTGCGTTTTTTCCAAGTTTTTCGGGGGAGACAAAGGCGCTGAGGGCTCGGTTGTCAAATCAGGGGTCTTTTGGTTCAATGTTGATGTTGTTTTATCCCCGGTGACTTTATTTGTTGTGGGGTTGTTAGGTGAAACGGTTTTTAACGGCTCACTTACAGGCTTCGGCGCGTTCTTCGTAGGCGTTGCCGTAGATGGTTTTTCCAGGGGGGGCGATTCCGAGGGGGGGATTTCCTTAATGATTTTAGTCCGAAGGGGCTTGGACTTCATTTCTTTAGGCGGAGCCTTTACATCTTGTGTCGGGGTGATATTGGAAAATACCTGCTGGGGTACAGCGGAGCGTTCTACTGCCGACCGGTTAAAGTGAGCGTTACCCCAATAAATCACGGCCGCTATCAACGCCAGACCAATGGCGATGAGTGCCGCTATGGGGATACGGCCGATTTTGCCCCTCTTCGATTCGACTGGCGTCGGCGGCGTCGGCGTTAGTATTACTTTTTTGTCTGCATTCACTTGGGCCGCTGAAAGTTGTTTGAGTAGTTTTCGGTAAGTTTTCTTTTCTTCTTGAGCGGCCTCAATCCAAGTTGATGAATTCGAAATTGACATTTCCTGGTGGTCTTTTTTAACCTGGCTTCGAATGAGCATGGCTTGCAGATTGGATCGAATTTTAGGTGGTGAGATATCGCAGGAATCTTGAACGGTGATCTTGACGTTTTCCCAGGACAAAATGGCGTAGGCGGCGATTTCACCTTGAACCGTTTTCAAGCGGGCATTTTTTAACTTCCCTTTTTCGAAAAAGAGAATGCCTAGGCGGCTATCAGAATGATCGATAATGCGCAGTATGCAAGTTCTCACTTCGTTTTCGATCATTTGGGCAAAGTTCGATACGTCATTAACAAGGAGGAAGCCGCTTTCTTCCTCGCGATGAAGCGTTTTTTTGATTACCTCCGGCCACATATGCATGGGCAATGCTGTCTGTCCGGTTCGAAGGGCGATCCCTTCTTCCTCAATCATCAGCGACTCAGGAAATTCCTGGTCACCTGCGATATTCAGGATTGGGACATCCGGGAAAGAGGACCATATGTAGAAAAGTAAAGAGATCGTACTCTCTTCATCGGGAAGTTTAGCGATTACAACCAGAGCGATTGAGTGGCTTCTTAGCCGATCGGCGGTCGTCCTGCTGTCCGGGACATGACTTAGTGAAATATTGCTGGGACAGCAATTTTTGCACGCTTTTTCGATATCTTCAAAGAGCGGGCGTTCGGTACTTACGATTAGAATGTCTCTGTCCATAGCAGATATTAATCACAGTTTATTGGGTTATACAATACGGAATCACACGCCACCCATTTATTCGCATTGATTGCACCTGGTTAAAATATTGCAAAAAACAGGCCAATTGCATCTAATATTATAATATTTTGATATAATAGGTTATATAAGCGATAACGTATAATTAAATTTAGATATAATAAATTATAATTTTAAATACAAAAATTAATTGTAATTAAAATAACAACTCAAGGCGATGGTGCCTGGAAAAGGACAACTGAAATTGCCATGGCAGAATCGATATCAAATGGCAATGAGCCGAATAGGAGACAAGGAGACATGTTAGCAAGGCCTTTAAATTGTATGGATCTGCAAAGATTTATTGACACTACCCACATCAATGCCACTATTTTGCCGCTAAAAGAAAAAACCCCTACAGTGCGTGATGCCGCACGTGCCTTGGGCGTGCAAACCGACCAGATAATCAAATCGCTGGTATTCATGGTGTCGAAAGAGCCGTTACTCGTTATTAACAACGGACTGAATCGCGTGGATCGCAAAAAATTGGCCATTTATCTTGGCGTGGGAAAAAGCCGTGTCAAATTCGCAAGTCCGGAGCAGGTTTTAGATAAAACCGGTTTTCAAGTTGGTAGTATGCCGCCTTTTGGTCACCGGTATCCGCTGCGGACACTGGTGGATGAAATTGTGATTGCCCAGAAAGTCGTTTTTGGTGGGGGAGGGAAGATCAACGCCATGATGCAACTTGAAACGGCTGAGTTACTTAAGGTGACCGGCGCAGACGTCATGGACCTGTCGGAATAATCCGATAAACCGTTGGTACCAATTAACCTCCCGAACGATAGAAACGGATATTCACCTTTTCCATGGTTGTCAGCCCTTCACTGATCACCGGCTCAATGAGATCGAGAAACTGCTCCAATTGTTCGCGCGTATCCACCAACTCGATAATGATGGGGAGATCTTCCGATAAACATAAAATGGAGGCAGTTTTGATACGGCTGCTGGCACCATAGCCCATCATACCGCGAATAACAGTGGCGCCGGCCAGGCCGGATTCCCTGGCCTTGTTAACGATCCAGTCATAAAGTGGCCGGCTCTCATATCGGTTTTTTTCGCCGATATGAATTCTCATCAAACAACCCTCTTCCGGTAACTGCATAATCATCTCCAGATAAAAAGTGCGGTTAGCCGTCCGAACCACACGCATAAAAGCCCAAAGATAAGATGGGCGCTTGCGTTTACGCCTGCCAGGATTGGCCGGCCCTCACGAAAGAGGTTAAATGTTTCATTGCCAAATGTTGAAAAAGTCGTAAACGATCCCAACAGGCCGACTAGAAGGAACATTCGTGTTTCCATGCTCAGCATGCCGCGCGTTTCGGCGATGAATGACAGGATGCCAATGACAAAACAACCTATCAAATTGACACACAGGGTACCGTACGGAAAAAACGTACTACCCGAAGCGACCTGTGTCAGCTGGCTGACAAGATAGCGTAAGATTGCTCCGATGAATCCACCCAACCCGATTGTTAGAAGTTTGACCATAAGGTTATTTTCCCGGCGGGTATATTATAGTCGTTTTAAAAGACGCTCGTGAATATTATCGAATCCACCATTGCTCATGATTAATATGACATCGCCGGACCGTGCAGTAGATACGATAAAATCGATAATTTGCTCAGTGCGGTTAAAATGATGAGCATCTTTTTTGCGACGGATGAGATCGTCGACCAACGTTTGGGAAGACATTTGAATTTCTTGCGGGACTTTATGCAGCATGGAAGGTTCTCGAATGCATATGGTATCCGCTGAATCGAATGCACAACTGTAACTTTTTTGAAAAATCTTTCGCATGCTGGTATGGGTTCGAGGCTCAAATACCGCAATCAGGCGGCCCTCAGGATACCGGCCGCGAATGGCTTTTGTCGTTTCAACAACTGCGGTGGGATGATGGGCAAAGTCATCGATTACGGTGATGCCGCTTTTTATTCCCCGTACCTCCTGGCGCCGGCGAATTCCGGTAAACTCTACGAGCGCTTCGTCAATCTTATCCGGCGCAACCCCCAAGCTATCGGCAACCGCTACGGCGGCTAAGGTATTGAGCAAATTGTGCTGACCGACCATTTGCGTCCGAAACCGGCCATAGGGGCGGTCTTTTTTATAGATTTCGAAATCGCTCCAGCCGTTTCGATCTTTAACCTTGCCCAGCCGCCAACCCCTATTGGACGCTTGACTATATGTTTGGACGGCAGTGGGTCTCTCTTTCAACAGCTGGGCGAGATTCTCGTTTTCACCGTAAGCGTACAGGTTGCAGGATTTTGGCAATCCATCCAGAAATTGGGCAAAAGCGGCCATAACATGATCAAGGTCCTTGAAAATATCGGCGTGATCGAATTCAACCCCGGTGATAATGGCAGCGTGAGGTTGATAGTGTAGAAATTTGGGGCCTTTGTCAAAGAAAGCGGTATCGTATTCATCCCCTTCAATAACGACGTATTCACCGTTGCCCAGACGATGGTTGCTGTTGAAGTTTTGGAGAATCCCGCCAATGATAAACGAGGGGTCGAGCCCCGCCGAATACAGTAGCCAGGCTAATATCGATGATGTGGTTGTTTTTCCGTGGGTGCCGGTGACAATCAGGGTTTTCTTGCCCTTGGTTACAAAATGGTTTACCGCCTGGGGCATGGAGCAATAATATAAGCCGGTTTCGGCCACACGGACGGCCTGGGGATTGTCACGCGTTACGGCGTTGCCCACGATAACCAGATCCGGCTTACTGTCCAGGTGCGCAGGATCAAATCCTTCCCAAAGTAAAATCCCGTTGTCTCGCAGAAACGTGCTCATGGGGGGATAAACATGGTGATCCGATCCGGTAACCCGGTAGCCGAGACCCTTCAACATTACCGCCAGGGCGCCCATGGCCGTCCCGCAGGCAGCGATCAGATGAATTGTTTTGACATTTGGTGGAATTTGGTTTTTATTCGGGTCCATTGTTCAATTGTCAAGGCTGGTCATCATTGCGATTAGGCTGTTCATACCATAGGTGTTACGGATTAACAAAGACCAATTAAATGTGACCGATTGGGTACGGAAGGTACAGAAGGAATTGACACAGCGCTGCTTCGCCGTTAGTATAAATGGTTGACCGATATAGCCGGAACAACAACGCCGGGACATTATAGGTCGGGCCATTATGGTCGGGTCGGTATAGTAAGATCAGTATAGCCGGAGAGGTTGCCGAGAGGCTGAAGGCCCCGCTCTCGAAAAGCGGTATCCTGCCAAAAGCGGGATCGTGGGTTCGAATCCCACCCTCTCCGCCACTTAACCTTCTGAAAACACTCGATAATATTTCTCGATCCTCGTTTGTAATAGACCACGCCTCAACCTTCTTTGATTTTACCTCTTTCAGTTCGTTTTCCCGACCAAATGTCACGGAAAATAATAAATGATGCCCTTTTATATCGATCTTCCGAGATGCCCTTGCTTCCGATGGTCTGCTAAAATGGCTGCGAGAGCGGAGGACAATTACCTTACCCCCACAACGTTTGAAAGATAAGATGGTTCCAGAGTTTTATAAGCAAGAGTGCTCAGTCTGTCTGACAGTACTTTATCATATATAAATTCCCTAATCTCCGGTTTATGGTTCTCCGCGTTTCTAATGTATGTGTTTGCCACGTCCTCTCCTTTCTTGTTGACCTAACAACGAATGAATTGATCCGCATAACACATCATTGGTGAAGTGATGAATGAACAGATGTATCTCTCAAAATCAGCCGTTCGCATCTAATCGAGTGCTTTATCATGGCGTCATATACGGATCGGCATAATAACCCTCTGGATTAAATTGGGGTCGGCCACACACAACTCTATAAATTAAGTTGGTTAGGTTAAAAACACCTTGAAACGATCCTATAATCGTTTTTTTGGGGCCCAAAAGTGCAATATGGAAAAATTAGAAAATACCCAACTATCAAAATGCACACGGGCAAGCCCACATCCGATAAGACGGATTCGTGTAATCAATTCCGATTGTTGGGTTTCGCTACGCTTAACACCAACGGAACCCGACTTACGCCGCTTTTATAAACCGCTATGTGACTTTCAATAATCCAACTCGATCATTTGCCGACGGCGGCGGAAGCATTGAGCAATTCAAGGATCTGACTTCTGATGCGGTTATGTTCATTGCCGGTACGGTTTCTGGGCCTTTTAAGGTCGACATCAAATATTTTCAGAATGCTGGCGGGGCGCGGGGATAAAACGGCAATGCGATCGCTGATGTAAACGGCCTCGTCCACATTGTGGGTGACAAACAGGATCGTATCTTTTCTTTCTTCCCAGATTTTCAGGAGAAATTCCTGCATGACGTTACGGGTTTGGCTGTCGAGTGACCCGAACGGTTCATCCATTAGCACGACTTGCGGATTGGCGATCAGCGTGCGTGCAATGGCCGCACGTTGTTTCATGCCGCCGGAGAGCGCTTTGGGATAAGCGTTTTCAAATCCTTCCAGACCGAAATCCCGGATATACTGCATGGCCCGGGCCCGGCGGACCGCGGGGGCCAGGCCCTTGATTTCAAGAGCTACTTCAATATTTTTAATCAGGTTTCGCCAGGGAAACAACGCGTATTCCTGAAAAACCATTCCCACTCGCGAGTCACAACTGGATAGTTTTTCACCGTCCAACAAAATTTCGCCCGATATTTTTCCTTCCAAACCGGCAATGAGGCGCAAGAGCGTGGTCTTGCCGCAGCCGCTGGGCCCGAGAATGGAGAATATTTGCCCCTGTTGTACCGAAAAGCTCATCCCGCAGAACACGTCAATGTCTGCATCGGGCGTGTTGCCTGGATACGATTTTTTCAGGTCAGCGATTTCAAGTCGGGTTCTCATAAGTACCGGTTAGCGCCAACTGACAAGATGTTTTTCAACCATTTGCAAACAGGCATCAATTCCAAGCCCAATAGCACCGATAACGAGCATGCCCGCGATGATTTCATCGGAACGTTGAATATCCCGGGCCGTCATGATCATATAACCCAAGCCGTAGCCTTGCTTGACGCCCGCGAATTCAGCCGCCACCAGGGACATCCAGCCAATGCCGATTCCGATGCGCATGCCTGTCAATATGGAGGGCATGGCACCCGGGACCAAAACATGTAGAAATATAAACCGCCGGTCCGCATTGAGCATTCTGGCCGCCTCAATCAACACCGGCTCAATGCTGCGAACCCCGGTGATCATGCTCAGAAGAATCGGGAAAAAAGCGCCTAGGAAAATAATAAATGCCGCGGATTTAATTCCGATACCGAACCAGAGAATGGAAAGGGGAATCCAGGCCAGTGGTGGAATCGGACGAATTATTTCCACCAAAGGCTCAAGCATGGTGCGCACGGTCCCGGACCAGCCCATGAGAAGCCCCAGGGGCACAGCTGTCACCACCGCTAGTGAATACCCCCACAAAACGCGTTGCAGACTATAATAAATATGCATATGCAGCAGACGCCCAGGGGGCATTCCCGTGCCGATTAGATCCATCAGCCCGGATACCACCTGAACCGGTGAAGGCAACTTAAACGCAGGAATCACGCTGGTGGCACAAAGTAATTGCCATACCAGTAGCAATATCACGGGCGGTATGATCCGCTTGCCTTTCATTGAGGCATTAAGTCACGTAGGATATTCGGCTGAAGAAATTGATCCACAAATCCGTCTGGATTCTCTATGTGAATATAGCCGAGTTCAGAGAGAAACCGGACGTATTCTTTTTCTCCCTCTATGTTCAGCTTGTAGGTGAAGTGGACATTTTGTATGGCCTTGCGGATGGTGGCTTCATCCATGCCGGTTGATTTAACGCCAATGGCTATTGCTTCTTCGACGTTGCCCTGGATATAGTCCGTGGCCTGGATATGCGCGGCCACCACGGCCCGAACTTTTTCCTGCTGGTTGGCCAGAAACCCCTTATCGGTCACCAGTACACAACACGGATGTCCCGGCCACATAGTGCCTGATGTGGCCAGGTTTTGCCCCACGCCCATGGTGGCTGCTTTGGAGGGATGAGGTTCCCAGGCAATAAACGCATCGACTTGGCCCGTGCGAAGTGCGTTAATCATTTCCGGCGGTTTTAGCACGATAATATTGACAAACGACAGGTCAATCCCCTCATTTTTGAGGGCCTTGCGCAGTAAAAAATCCTGGACGGTGGAATGGCCTGGAACGGCAACCGTCTTGCCTTTCAAATCAGCCAAGTTTTTAATGGCTGCGTTGTCTTTCGCTATCACCAGGGCTGATCCTTCGGTATTGACTTGGGCAACCACGACGACTTTGGCGGCTTTGTTGGCAACAGCGGTTGTTGAGGGGGCTTCCCCAACATAGGCCATATCCAGCTCACCAGCCGAAAAGGCAGTCATAATCTCCGGGCCGGCCCTGAATATTCCAGCGACTTCCACATTCACACCGTTTTTAGTAAAATATCCTTTTTCCAAAGCCACCCAGAATGCCAACTGGTGAATATCGCTTTGCAGAACTGCCATACGAATCGCCGGCTTAGGCGTTTCGGTAGATTGAACCGAGGTGCCCACCAGCAGCAGAACGGCGAGAATACACATGACCGCTGACCGTTTCATAATTTCTCCATTTATCTTAACCCGATATATTATAATTTTGTTTTACCTATTGCCTTTTGGCCCGCCTCGCTAACTTTTCCTTTTCCCGCGCTGCCCGTTTTTCGGCGCGTTTGCGCTTTCGTTCCTGCTTGGTGTCACTGTCGTTTCCTTCAGCACCCATCTCCGGAGCTGGTTCCGCCGGCTGTGCTTCAGGTACCTGGACCACCGGGGCGGTTTCATCTACTGTAACCTCCGGTGTTTCAATATTGCCCGGTAAGGAATCACTTTTTCGGGATGATCTACGGGCAGCCCGGCGTTCTTGCCTGGCAGCCTTTTTAGCTTCTTTGGCCACATCGCCAGGCCCTTTTTCGCCATCGGGTTGGCCTGAGGCTGTTTCCGCCGGCGTTACCTCCATGGGTGCTGAGACATTTTCTTTCAGCGCTTTGCCTCTTCGATTGGCGCGGCGTTCCGCCCGGTTTTTTTGTCTCGCTGCTTTTTTTGCATCCCTTTCATGGGATGCGGCTTCACCCGGCTTTTCCGTTGAGGCCACTTTAGCTGTTTTTACGGGCGCATTCGGTGGTTCTGTTTCAGCCACCGGCGCCTGGGCCAAGTGGGGAGGTGGCTGCTGAAAGACATCGTAGCCCAAAAGCGATTCCGCAACAAGGGCGCTGATGTCCCTCATGATCAGCTGCGATTCCAATGCGCTTATACCGATATTCAACCCCTGATAGCAAAAGGGGCAACTCGATACCAGCGAGTCGGCGCCGGTTTCCTCGGCTTCGCGAATCCGTCGCCGGGCCATTTTATTCTGAATCTCCGGGAAACCGGCCTTGAGACCGCCGCCGGCCCCACAGCAGCGCGAGTACTCACGGTTTCTGGGCATCTCGATGAGCTTGAGGCCGGGAATGGCTTCCATGATCATTCGCGGGCCATCAAAACCGCCGGTAGCCCGGCCAAGATGGCAGGGATCGTGGTAGGTGACGGTACGGTCGACCGCATGCGAAAATGTCAGCTTCCCCTGCTTCAGGAGCCGTGCAAAATATTCAACGGAATGCAGTACCTCGAAATTTAGCGGCGCAATTCGCGGATAATCCTGCATGATGGTTTTAAAGCATCCCGAACAGGAACTGATTAAGGTATCAATACCCAAACTATTAAACAGGTCGATATTTTGTTTGAACACCCGCTCATGTTCCGGGTCCCCCATGCGCAGCAATACGCTGGCACAACATTTTTCCTCACTGCCGAGGATTCCGTAATCGATCCCCATGGCGTCGAGAATGTTGACGTTGTTGATGGCCACCTGCCTGACATTGACGTCATAGGCAGCCGTGCAGCCAAAAAACAAAAGCACCTTGGCCTTGTTTTTTTTGATCTCAGGGGGCAGCTTTTTGATGAGCCCCTCTTTTTTTGCCTTCCGGGCCCATTTTGTGCGCCCCGCCCGGGGCTGCTGCCAGGGATTGTCAAAGGCCTTTACACTTTTAACCAACCCTTTCTGAGCTTCCAGGGGCCCGTAGCCGGCCTGGACGATAATTCGCCTTAACTCTTCCCAAAGTGTGACGGTTTCGATATGCGCCGGGCAAACCACCTCGCATTGCCCACAGGTGGAACACTCGTAAAGGTTCTGGACGAAATCCTCTATTTCCGCCTTGCCAATGTCACGGTAACGGAACAGACGGGTTAGTATTCTTTTGAGCGGATCACTTACTTTGCGGTGCTTGATAATCTTTGCCAGAATGCCCTGTTGGGCTTTAGCAACCTTTAAAAAATCGATCACCTTGCGTCGTGGAATGAGGGCTTCCCTGGCATCCTGATCGTGGACGGGGCACCAGGTGAGGCATTCCCCGCACCGCGTACAGGCATCCATCTCGATCAATTGCCTGATGTTTAGACTGTGCAGTGGTAATTCTCGCACCTCGTCTTGGCCGGCGTCATCTTGTGATATGTTTGCGTCTTTTTTTTCAGACATAATAACAACCTAGTCCCTGCAAGCAGGAAGGTTCTCGGGTTTACACCCGTTTTACTTTCTTGATCCCCGACACTTCTTCCAGAAAATAGGTCAGGGGCACATTGAACACATGCTTGAATTTGCCAAAGGGAAGATAGGCGATCAATACGGCCCCCACAACAGCATGGGCATACCACAGAATCGGGTAAACCGACGACCAGTTGATGGGCAACCATGCCATTACGCTGGAGATAGAAAACCCCACAAACGAATACATTGCCAATTCGATTGGCACCTGGGTCAAGAGCAGCCTTGCTGCGGAGGTCACAAACCCCAGGAAGACCAATGCACCCATAATCAACAGGGTAATATTGTCTTCGATTTCAGATGTCACATGGGCGGGCTTTACATAATATCGTTGAATTGTCGCCCAGAGGACACCTAATAGAATAAACAGGCCAAGAAGATCGTAAACAAACGCGGTAACCGGATGATTTTTGTTCATCAGGGCCAGTGCCAGGTCCCCGTTCGGATCGATGCTGAACAAGAGACCCGTGAACAGACTCAACGCGAAGCGGGCCAGCATGGACAAAAAAATCAGTGAGTGAAGTGACCATCGCTGGACGCTCTCCCTCAAAATTCGTCGCTGGAGCAGTATATCAAGAAGCAGCACCTTCATTATAGTAAAGATCTGCCGTGAAAATATCGTTTGCCAGATGGCATCGGAGCTCAACCCTATCTTTCGGTGGAGGGATTTATCTTCTCCCTGAACGCTGCCGATAAACCAAAATCGCAGCATTAAAAGTATCCCTGATAACAGGATAACCAGGGCCACCCAAAATATGGCATGCCCCACTGAGGCGGGTGCCGGATGGCAGACGATGCACAGGGCGCTTTTGGCAGGCAGCACTGTCGCGGAGGCGCCGACGGTATTGCCGGAGTGATGGCAACGCCGGCAAAGCTTTTCGTCTGTTAAATCGGCCAACCCGTGATCGACGATACTGATAGGCTCCCCTTCGACATTGCTCCGCGCCAGTTTGATACGGCTATCCGCTGGATCCAGTCGAACAAAATCTGATTTAAAATGGCAGGATTGGCATTCCACCCGGAAATGTGGCGCGTGGGCCGTGCCCTCGCCATGCGCCGAATGGCATGATCGACACTGAGCCCCGGTATCGCTCTGATGGGGAGACCGGGCAACATCCGTATGACAATGAATACAGGCTGAATAGTGATGCGGTGTATTTTTTGATGTTGTTGGCGATACCTGAAGCGATACCAACTTTCCATCCACTGTTCGACGGCAATCGGCTTTACTGTGGCATCGGTTACAGAAGGCATTGGCCGTGGCCACACCTTCATTGGTATTGACATTGGGCTTGCGATGGCAATCCAGGCACACCGGTTTTTCCGTATTGGCGGCCATATCGTCGGCTGTCCCCAATGGCACGCCCACCAGGCCCATCAGTATGAAAAGGCCGCCGGCAATTCCCAAGGCTATCCAACCTTTTGCGGTTATCAAAACTACAATTCCTCTCTAATCTTCAGTTCATGCCGGGATCTGCCTGTAAATATGCTCGTATCGACCGGATAAACGGCCGGGCGAAAATGGGTCATTCCAATATGGATGAAAAATTTGACGACCACCGCCAAAATGGCCTCAAAAAAATGGACCAGTTGCGCAATGTTGACAAAAAAACCCGGCAGAAAGCGCGTAAAATACTCGGGAAACCAGAGTATCAGGCCGGTGATGCCCATGGTATTCATGCCGATAAACAGCGCCCAGTACTCGATCTTTTCCATATAGGAGAATTTATCGAATGTGGGTGGTGATTTTTGCCGACCCATAAAATAGGCCAGATCATGCCTGAAGTCCTTGACATCCTTTCCCCTGGGAATAATCGAATCAGGGCCTGTCCATCGGCCGTCCAGCCCGAACTTGAAATACAAAAACCAAACCACGTGCACAATCACGCAGCCATAAGTGATAGCTGCACATAACCGGTGTATCCAGGCCGCGTGGCCGGCGCCGCCGACAAACCACATAAACGCACGCGCCGGCGCCGTGGAACTAAATCCCAGGGAGAGCCCGGTAAGGGCTAAACCGGTAAATCCGATCATCACCACAAGGTGTAAGATACGATGAAGCACCGAAAAACGAAAGGGGACGTCCGGCTGAATGGGTGTCTCCTGCATGCTAGTGTTTCCTCAATTTTTCATGAATTTCGCGCAGCAGCCACAAGAAGCTGTGTACAACAAAAAAAGCTAAAGAGAGTGCCACTATGGCTACAGTGATCCAGCGGACACGTTGAATCCACAAAACCGACTTTCTTTTCGGTGATTCCGCGGCTGAAATGCTCTCCATTGATGCATGAATCACGATGTTGGAAAATTCTTCTTCTGCCTTGCGATGGCATCGTCGGCAGGCTGTCAGTGCGGTTTGTTCTTTTTCAAGCGAATCCACGGTATGTGCGCCATGGCAGTCGGTGCAGTAAGCGGCTTTGGCATTTTCTAAATCTACGCCAAGTCGGCCATGAATATTATCGAGGTAACTGTTGGTATGCGCCTCGTGGCAGCCCCCGCAGACATCGATCATGCGCCGGCCCACATCGATCCTGGACAGGCCGGACCTGGCATAGTGGGAGACATGGCAGTTGCCGCAGGTCGGTGCCGTCCGTTTTTCTTCTGTTTCAACCTTTGTCGCCTTCGACTTGGCTTTCTCTTCCAGCCGGGCCTTGGCATGCCCTCCTGCCTCGTAGCGCATAAACGTGAGTTCATGGCATTTTCGGCATCGACTATAATGATAGGCCCGGGTAGCCGATCGCGTTAAAAAATCCGGACGCATTTCATCTGGATGTTGACGGCCTGCTTCCATCATTGTTCCATGACATTCGTCGCACCTGAAGGCGGCATGGGCTGATCGGGCAAACCGATTCATGTCGACAAACCATGTTGATTCGCCCGTTGAGGCGGATACGCGCAGGGCATTTGCTTTAGCATAACTTCCGCTAAACAGCACTAAACCGGCTGCAAACAACAAGACAGTGTATAGGCAGCAAATGTTGCGTGACCCACTTCGGGCATCTTGATGATTCAATCTTTTCTCCTAAGTGAGCGATAATTAGTGATCAGAAACCGCAAGATGTGATCTGCTCACTCTTTCTGGCTAACAACCATGACCTCTCTGCGTCACAACGACATGTAAAAGCACCGGTGATTTTCGAAATGTTAAATCCATTTAAAATCCTTAGGACTCCCCACTTCCGGTTCTTTACTTCTATCCTGCTGTTTTATCGATACCGCGCGAAAATAAAGTTCTAAAAACACCATTGAATACCGGTGCAGCAAGTGAAATAGCCTGCGGGCAATATCTCCGGTGTCGTTGTTTTTATCAATTTCAGCCTTAAGTCGGCGAAGCAAGGCCGTGGTTTCACGGGCATCGGCAATCAACGCCTTCTGTGTTCCAGCTTCGATGAACATCCGACCACTTTTCTCCAGCGGTTTCAGGCGGCGCCACATGGATTCAAGAAAAACCCTAATCTTCTCAGGTTCGTATATTTTAGCCCCAATCCGCCACCTCACCGACATCATTTCCAGACCGGTGGCTACTATTCTTGAATTGCTCAATTCCCGCCGCAAGGTAAGAATCAGCGCCGCACTATCGGCTGTGGACAGTGGTTTTGCATCTAATGACAGCGGCGGGTCGACCGCCGGCTTTCGCCCCAGGTCCCAATAGACGGCATCCGCCACCAGGCGGTTGGCTTGGGGGTAATGCGGGTGTTCGAAATGCGGACCGAAAAGATACATGCACCCCTTGCCCATTTTTGCCCGAACCGCCGCAGCTGTGTTGATCAGGGTATCATGGGCCAGTGCCTTGTCCACCAAATACTGGGTCTTATCCGTAAAACGTTCGTAGGTGGCCAGCACTTGGGCCCCTTTCCCTTTGGAAATGTGCATTCCCGGACCACCGTATAGTGGTGCCCTAAGCGATGACTCTCCCCTAAACGGCAGCTCACCGGACAGCTGTAAACCCACCGCTTCACGTACCGGGTGAAAAATATAACCACATCCGTAGGCCTGGGAAAATTTATGCAACATACCGTGGCATGACGGCAAGTGCTTGCTGAGATTGGTAATTTTTACAGCGGCAAAGTTAAAATGGCATAAGTGGGGTTTGGAAGAATTCATGACGAGATAAGCCCCGGCACAGGATCCAAGGTACACCCCGCCGCCCGCAATGAACCTCGCCAGCTTCTGTGCACCGTCCGGCCCCAAAGCCTTGGCGATGGCTATGGTGTCACCGCCGGAAACCGCCAGTACGTCCACTTCGTTGAGACGCCCGGCCAACACATCGGATTCATCTAATATCGATATCGAATGAAAGCCCATGCGGTCAAAAATATCGATAAACCACAACCAGGAATGTGAGGTGCCGTCACCGGCATATACGCCGATATGCGGATATTTGAGCGGCCGGCAGCCAGAGTGTGTCTTATCAGAGATCCGCGTGCCAAAATTGTCGGACAAAAACAGCTTCTCTCCACGGGTCAACCGGGCATTGTTTACCGCATAATGATCTTCAGTGGTTGCATATGTCATTACAGATTAACACCTCGGAATGCCATCGCAAAGGCTCTAAATCATCAGGCCGGCGACAGCTTTGTCCAGGGTTTCTTGACTGATCTCCAATTCAGTCCCGATACGAGCGATTTCCACCAGATCATCTTCAACGATCTCCGGACTCATTACCGCAAAGATCGGATGGATACCAAATATATAGGCAACGGCCATGCGCCGTTCCCACCAGGCCGCCACATCGGCTCCCGCGTCTTCAAATTCTCCGAATAGCGGCTGCGTGGGGCACCACGGACTAAAAATACCCTTTCCCGGTCGGGTCACATCCCCCGTGAAATCTGATAGTGAACTCGTGATTTCCGCAACGGATGTCTTCCCCGCAGCGAGGCTTTGTTCGGCAACCCCAACCGCATCAATGCCGTATCGCGCACAGGCTTTAAGCAGCTCACAGGCGTCTTTAACGCCAAAGCCGGCCTTTTTAAACCCGATAAGACCAAACAGGTCTGTGATCAGGAAACCCGGCTCTTCGTTCTCGGGCTCTTCCATCTTTTGGGGGTCTTCATCAAGAAAGGCAAAGGTGTTGGTGGGATAAGGTGTGTTATAGCAGGCGCTATGGCGATGGACCACTGGAGCCAGCCACTCTTTGAGGCCGGTTTCCCCCAGAGCTTCTCCCAAATCTCCAATCCCCCGGTGCCCTACAAAAGCGCTCTCTTTTAATTCCTCCAATACATCTAATGAGAGTTCGATGAATTCTTCGGCATCCGCAATCTCCAGTAACCCCATTCCGCGAAACGCGAGCCCTTTAAGGTTCTTTATTCCTAAACATTTGCCAAAACCCCAGCGGTCACCGCTAGCCCAATAATTGCTGCAAATCTGTGCCAAATCAGACCCCTGCTCTCCGGCCGGACCGATAACCAAGGTCTGAATTAAATCATCTCCCATGGTCTGACGCCATACGGCAGTGGTCTCCCATACATCCTTGCCCCATACATCCGAAGCATCGCTGACATCTGCCACTCCGTCGTGAATCCATAAGAATGCCGGCGTGGGCGAATTTCCTTTAATGACGATGTAGTCAAACCCGGCATACTGGATCTCCAGGCCAACCTTCAAGGTAACGGGGCAATGGCATACAAGACCGGTCACGGGGCTTTTGGCAGTGATAACACTGGTCGAAGATGCAGGAAAGAGGGTTCCGGTCAACAACCCGGTACCGATTACAACAGGGTCCCCATCTATATGCTGATCATAGAGATGCCTGGTGATGGCAGCGCCGCCTATTTTCTCTGCAACCAGCTCGTCAGAGAGCTCATCTTCCGTTACTTCTGAATTGCCCAGGTCCACGACCAGAATTTTACCGGCAGATAAGTATTCCATATTTTTTCTCCTTTTTTGACCCATTGGGGCCAAGGGTTAGCGCGTAAATAAGTAGTGCGAGGTTGCATCGGATTTCGGCCCGTATTCAAAACGCCTCAAGGGGCTCATCCTTTTAGGATATAACCTTTGGGGTAACGCCGAAAACGAGTCAAAAGCCGAGCAAGGTTGTGCAAGCTTTTAAATCAGGCCTATAGCATTGGGATGATGGATTGTTGGTTATTTTCAGCCTTCAATAATGGCCCCAACCGGACAAAATTTAACGCACATGGGTCCCAGATCCATCTCCTCACAAAGATCGCATGCTTCCCGCAACAACATCGGCTTGGCCGAGGCATCCGCCGGCTTGGCCGAATCGGAAGCCTCTTCGGTTTCACCGATCCGTTTGATTTCAGTCCCTTCGGGCCGGGCGACTAACAACTCTTCCTCAAGTTTCAGAATCACTCCGAAATAATCTTTTTTTTCTTTTGTCCGGTAGGCCAAAATGCAGGAGGAAAGGAGTGCAAATCCGTCATCCCGATGGTAACCGCATGCCATCTCACATGCCATACAACCCGTGCATTTTTGCGCATCGATTATGATTCCCATGTGTATCCCCTAAGTTGATTTGCTGATTGCCGCATCAGTCTATGTAAGTAAAAAGAGTCACTTTTAAACAGGCGCGATTGTTTTTAGAGGTTAGGTATGTCCGTGGGTAGTTGTGGAACCACCCGCATTACTAATAAGGACGGCTATAATCAAGGGGAAAAAAATTGTCAATAATAAAGTATTAAAACATCTGATGTTTTAATATTTAAAAATTTTATTGACAGTTGTAAACGCGTATGGCAATGAAGGGTGTACAAAGCCTGCGTTGCTATAAAAACACCATTTATATTCATACAGGTTCTCATGTTCAAAACCGCAAAGTCCAAACGATTATCGACCAATATCATCGATCAAATCCGCGAGGCCATCTTATGCGGCGAGCTGAAAGCTGGCGACCGTTTACCTTCTGAAAAAGAGCTGTCCAAAAAGTTTGAAGTCAGCAAATCATCCTTAAGAGAGGCCTTTCGCGCATTAGAAGCCATGGGATTGCTTGAAATCCGCCAGGGTATGACAGGTGGCGCCTTCGTGAGTGAGGTCGACCTGAGAACAGCGCGAAATAACATGTTCAATTATATTTTCTTTCAGAATCCCTCCATTCATGAATTTACAGAACTTAGGTCCTTTATTGAACCGGCAGCTGCCGAGATTGCCGCTCAAAAAATAACACCCGTGGACCTAGCCGACCTCGAGCAAAACCTTGTCCAAACAAGAAAAGTGCTAAATAAAGATGCTTTTTTCTATGAGCTGGATACATATTTTCATCATAGAGTTGCCGAAATAAGCGGCAACCGTTTGGTATGCTTCGTTATCGATTCATTAAAAAACGCCATTGTAAACATCAAGCTGCAGCTTGAGCTGGATAACAACTTTTCAGTTCGGGTACTCCAGGCGCATGAACATATCGTTGACGCTCTGCGTGATCGAAGCCCGGAACGTGCCCGAAAAGCCATGCTGCAGCACATACAGGAAGTAGATGATATGATGGCGGCCTATTGCGATGCTGATGCACCGTTTGAAAGGTGACCCTTTACGGCCAATCATACTTGGTCAAACTTGGTGCAAATGTACTTCCAATCGTTCACTTAGGCTTGAACATCAAGAGAGACATACCGTTAACTCTTGATTGAATTGATAAATTGTCTGTGTCTCGCAGAAAACCGCTGTAGGCTATAAAAACACATTCCCGTGGTGCGTACAAAAACAGGCTGGGAACCGGCGAAAACGATTAAGTAGATAGGATGGATACTTCTCTTAGAAATACAATCTCGAAGGAGGGTTGATCGTGACTGAGATGCCAAAAGAATCAAAAGAACAAGATAGAGTCGTCAAAGAATTGAAGCGTATTGTCGGCGAGAAAAACGCCACGGCAGAAAAACATGTCCGGTATGCCTATTCCTATGACATGTCGTTCGTGCTGCCAAAGCTGCCGGACTATGTCGTGCTAACTGAGACAGTGGAACAGATCCAGGAACTCATGCGATTTGCCAACCAGGAGAAAATACCGGTGATCCCTTTTACTGCCGGCACCAACATCGGTGGCCTTTGCATCCCGGAACGCGGTGGTATCCTTCTTGATCTAAAACGCATGAACAAAATTATTAAAATCGATGCCGAATCCCATTATGCCGTGATCGAACCGGGTGTTTCCCATGGACAACTGGCGGAAGCCCTCCACAAACATAAGCTGCGCTTCGGCTGGCCGGTGGGGCCACCGTCCGCATCCGTGTCATCCTGTGCCATTAACCATGGCATCGGTGGGCTGAATGCCCGCTACGGGCTTAACAGCCAGGAGATTACCAGCATGGAGGTGGTGCTGCCAACAGGTGAGCTGGTGCGCGTTGGCTCCTGCGCCATTGTCGAGGATGCCTGGCACAGCACCCTGCCGTTACCTAAGCTGGATGGGTTGTTTAAGGGTTGGTTGGGGGGCACCGGTATCGTGACAAAACTGGGTATCGGCGTTCATCCCATTCCACCGGTGCTTAAGGTGTTTACGGTCTCCTGTGACAATGTCGAAGATATGTATTCCTATATGCACAATCTGAGCTAATTATGAAATCTGCGATGACTTGACGGCTGTCTCCTGGTGGCTGGCCCAGGTGCCGATCCCCTATCCGTATCTGTGAAAAGCCGGATGATCAGCCGGAATGGTTCAGCTTTGCCAACACCAACTCTTTTACGGAAAAAGAAAAAGAGGCCCGAGAGGAGATTTGGCAAATGGTGGTGGCAGACGAGGAAAAAGAAAGGGAGCTCTCTGAAGGTGACCCAATATCCCGAAGAGGCATTGCGCGCCCGGACCCAGCTTCCCAGCCAGATTGTCGGCTCTACGAAAAACTACTGCAAGATGGCCGGTGCCGGTATTTCATGGCCGGGCACTTTTACCCCGGCCAACAAATGGGCGCCGGTGTACACGGCGTGGAAAAAATTGCTCATTGAGCACAACCTGTCGCCTTCCGTTCGAATGAGTATGTATCGAGGGGTTCATTACGGCATGCTGCGGGCCATGATTCCGTTCAACAAGCAAAGCCCGGAAGAGACGGAAAATGCACGCAAGGCGATTGTGGAGTGTTTAAAGGTTGATCTGGACAATGGCGGTATCCCCTACAAGCCGCCGGTTGATTTTGGAAACGAAATCAATAAACGTGCCCATCCCGGCTATCTGATGTTGCTAAAACGGGTGAAGGAGATGTTGGATCCCAATGATATTATGAATCCTGGAAAATTGGGAATTTGAAGTACACCGGGAGGACCCAACTATGCCGGCAGGCCCGCCAGTTAGCACCTCCTCGCATTGCCTTGCCAGCTTTTTAGTAAGAGCTGAAAAAAACAAATTGAATATTGGAGGAATATATGGAATGGAAAATCTCTTCGCTAAAAGATCTTGAACAATATTTTTGGCGCTGTACGGCTTGCGGCACCTGCCGATCCGCCTACGACTTCGGCCCCCCGCCGGCCAGCGGACCAATCTGTCCGGCTGGAACGGAATTTGGATTTGAGGGGTATTATTCGTCCAAAGGCAAGGCTGCTTATGCTCGGGGTGTTTCTGATGGCACCCTTACCTTTGAAGACCCTGATTTTCTGGAAGCAATCTACAAGTGCACGGTTTGTGGCGGATGTCAGACCCAGTGCCAAGTGGACTTCAAACCGCACATCCCGGAACTTATCGAAGCCTTGCGCCGTGAAGCGGTGGAAAGTGGTGCCGGGCCATTGCCGGCGCAAAAAAACCTGGTCAAGTCCATGAAAAACTACAACAATCCCTACCAGGGTCCCCGCCGGGTACGGATGGACTGGACCCGCCCTTTAAAAAGGCCAAAACACCCATCAAGGATATAAACAAAGAACCGGCGGAAGATTTTTTTATGTGGGTGCACCGGCGCATTCAATAAAACGGCGCGTTCCGTTCCCCAGGCTACGGCACGTATCTTTCAGAAGACTTGGGCTTGACTTCGGTATTTTAGGAGAAAATGAAGTCTGCTGTGGGTCCACGGCCATGCGGGTTGGCGATGCTGAAGAATTCAAACGGGTGGCCACCAACAACCTGGAGACATTCCAAAAACTTCACGCGGAAAAAGGCGTAAAAACCATTGTAACCTCTTGCGCCGGTTGTTTCCGGGCGATTAAAAAAGATTATATTCTCTCCTCGGATTACGACCAAATGATGGACGGCATTGAGATCGTCCACACGGTGCAGTTTCTCTACCAATTGATGAAAGACAGGAAAGCTGAAATTTGAAAAAGAACTACCATGGAAGGTTACCTATCATGATCCTTGCCATACCGGTCGCCATTTGAACAAGTTCAATGTGGACGAAGACCGGCGACGACCTATGGGAAGGGGCCTTAGTGGATGTGGACGAAAGCGAGTGCATGTATGACATGCCTCGAGAGATCATTCAGGCCATCCCCGGGGTGACATTTATGGAGATGGACCGGATTCGCGGCAATTCGTTACTGCTGCGGCGGCGGCGGCGGAGTCATGACCGGGTTTACAGACTGGGCCGGAAAAAATGCGGGCCTGCGTATCCAGGAAGGCGAAGAGACCGGCGCTGAAAAAATGGTTTCCATATGTCCCTTTTGTTATTTCAATCTTACCGAGGGCTCCAAACGGGTCGGCAGCAAGATGACCCTGCATGACCTGACCGAACTGATCGATTTGGCTTTGGCAGAATAAATTAAGAAATATTTCTGCTGTCATTCACGAGCAACGACTCGCTTCAGATCGGTTACAAACCTGAGAGCCCGTATTCTTGGGGATACGGGCGCCGTTTCAGTGATGCATTTTTTATGAAAAGGAGGAGATGATGAAGAAGGTTTTGAAAGTTACGCTGTGTGCTGTATCAGCCTTAATGATCGTCATTCCACAACTGGCAGGTGGCCAAAGAAGCTGTAAAAATCGGTGTGTTGGTACCCCTAACCGGTATTGTCGCCCAGGGTGGGCTGGAAATGAAGTACGGCATCGAGATGGCAGCCGCGGATAAAGGAACAGTTTTGGGCCGGCCCATTGAGCTGATGGTGGAGGATACCCAGGTGAAACCACCCGTTGCCGTGACCAAAGCTGAAAAATTGGTTTATAAGGATGACTGCAAGGCACTGATTGGCGTCTTTTCCAGTGGGGTGGGACTCGCTACTTGCAAAAAACATCGACAAACTCAATGTTCCCTTTGTCAGCACCCATGTTATGACCACCAAATTCTACGGCCTTCATCCGCTGGTTTTCAGAAGCGGTCAACTGGCCAACGATCAAACCGCTGTGGGAAATGTCAAAGGCATTCTGGCGACGCCCGGACCTGAAAGATCGCACCTATTATGTCCTCGTTCATGACTACTCCTGGGGACATGACGCTGGTGAGCGATTCATTGAACTTGCAAAAGAAAACGGTATCAAGATCTATAATGAAAAGTTTGACAAGGCGCCCATCAAGACTAAAGACTGGTCCTCTTACATCAGCAAGATCAAGGCATCTGGAGCGGACGGTATCTACATGGCTTTTATTACCAATGTCATTCCGGTGTTTGCCAAACAGGCGGCTGATTTTGGTATTCAGGCTCAAGGTATTAAATTGGTATCGGCCGCAGCGCCGGGCCCCTTGGAACTGGAAGCCGGCGGAGAAGCCTGTTACGGCATTTTTGGTGCATCGGACTGGTCCTGGGACGTCAACAATGCCATCTCCGACAAATGGGAAATCGCTTTTTTCGAAAAATATAAAACCATTCCGTCCGATGCTGCAGTTCACAGTTATGTGGGCGCCATGAACCTGTTTAACGCCATTGAAAAAGCCGGCAATACCGATGCCAAGGCCATCGCGGCGGCGCTCAAAGGTATCAGTTACGACGGCCCCTACGGGACGGTAAGAATCTCCGATAAAGACAATTGCATGCGCAATGACGCTGTTTTAACGGAAACAATGGCTGCACCGACCGAATCCTTTCGGTGCCAAGGTCTACATGAAGGTCCTGGAAACATTTAAAGCCGACGAACTGGGACCCCCGGAAACATAAAAACGAAACCTTTTTCGGGTAAACGATCTGGTGCGGCAGGGGGGGCGAGGGCAACCCTCTGCCGCCCATCGACCAACTCGAAACCATCTGTACTACCTATTCCCCGCCTCTGAGGGGAAAAATACAGGCTCTATGTCAAATTACGATCTATCCAAACCTGATCGCATCGCTTTATTTTACAAAGCTAATAGTAAAAAGAGAGCAACATGATTGGCATCGGCACTGCTGTAGACATTTTATTAAACAGTCTGGTTCTTGGTGGCGTCTTTTTGATCGTGGCAATTGGCCTGAACATTATTTATGGGCTCAGCCGGGTGATGAACTTGGCTCACGGCTCTCTCTACGCCATCGGTGCCTACACCGGCTATACGCTGGTGGCCACAGGCCTGAACTTCTTTGTGGCTTTACTAATCACGCCTATCATCGTGGGATTTGTGGGGTTGATACTGGAGCGTACCGTCATTGCCCCCATGCGTAAGCGTTCCATGGTTTACACCCTCATCCTGACCTACGGTTTAATGTTTTTTTTGGACGGATTGATCAAACAAAGTTGGGGAAACGAGCCCCGGTTTATTGAGCTGCCCAAATTTATGCAGGAAACCCTGTCTATCCTGGGCACCCACTACCCGGTGTTTCGCCTGGTCACGCTTGGGATTACGGCCGCGGTTATGATCGCTCTGATGTTATTTCTCAACAAGACGCGTCTCGGCATGATCCTGAGAGCCTCCAGTACGATTCCCGAAATGGTCTCATGCCTGGGCTTCAATATGAACTATGTTCACATCGGAGCGTTTGTCTTGGGATGCGCGCTTGCAGGGGTGGCGGGGATCATCGCTGGCCCCTTAACAACGATTGATCCGCTCATGGGCCATGAGATGCTGATCAGCTCCTTTGTGGTAATTGTCATCGGCGGGTTAGGAAGTTTAAGGGGGGCCGTGTTTGCAGCGATCTTAATCGGTGTGGTGCAAACCCTAGCAGAGTTTTTCATCACTGATCTGGCCATGGTTATCGTCTACATGATGATGGCAGTTATTCTGACCTTTAAGCCCCTTGGACTTCTGGGAGAAGGAAAATTTGAATAATGAGTGTGTCAACCACAATCCCCGATGACCATCCATCGGCTGCTCCCATTAAAATTGTCGCTCTTGTTGCGCTCTTTCTCGCACTGGCGCTACTGCCGTTTGTGTGGAACAACCGGTTCTATATCAGCCTTATCACTGAAATTATGATATACGGACTCCTGGCCATGAGCCTGGATGTGCTTTTAGGGTACACCGGGTTGCTATCCTTTATGCACAATGCCTACCTCGGAATCGGAGCCTATATTGTCGGCCTGTTTCTTATCCACATATCCCCTACTTCATTATGGCTGGCAGGCCTGGCCGGGATTATCGTTACGAGTGTCGTGGCCCTGCCGGTGGGCTGGGTTCAGGTGCGCACGGGAGGGCTGGCCTTTGCATTGCTGACCCTTGCTTTTGGGATGATGTTTCATACGATTGTATGGAAATGGTACGATGTCACCGGCGGAGATGATGGCCTGATGGGAGTTCCCAGTCCGGATATCCAGCTGTTTGGTTGGTCAATAGGCAACACGGGAAATCCGACGCACATCTATCTAATGACCCTGGTGATAGTGAGTATATGCTTTTTTCTCACCCGGCGAATTATCAGATCTCCATTTGGCGCAGTACTGGAAGCCATCCGCGAGAATGAGGAGCGTGCGGCCTTTGTGGGCATCAATGTCCGTCGCTATAAACTCTATGGCTGGATGCTGGCCTGTATTTTGGCAAGTATTTCCGGTGCGCTCTTCATCCTCTATAAAGGGTATATCGGCCCCACCACCATGAGTTCATTTGCCGGTGCCGGTGTACTAATGATGGTACTCCTGGGCGGCATGGGAACCCTCTGGGGGCCTCTGGTCGGTGCAGGGATTTTCATCTATATCCAAGATTACATCAGCACCATGACCGAGCATTGGGAAATTTATTTAGGCTTGGTTGTTATCTTTCTGGTTTTGTTTATGCCGACGGGTTTCGTCGGCCTCGGTTCTTATCTAAAACGGCTGCGAAGGTACTAATTTAAGCATTATGGAAGCCTTTTTATGCACTGATGATCTATGCCGTCAATTTGGCGGCGTTTTGGCGACAGATTGTGTATGTATCGACATCGAAGATAGTGGTTTGAGATCCATTATTGGCCCCAACGGTGCCGGTAAGACAACCTTTATCAATATCATTACCGGCCGCATAACGGCCAGCTCCGGAAAGGTCTTTTTCCAAGGGACCGAAATCACCAACAAACCGACCCATGAACTCGTCAAAATGGGCATTTGCCGTACCTTTCAGATTACCAGCATCTTCCAAAACCTGACCGTATTTGAAAATGTAAGGATTGCCAGGCAGGCCCGTGAAGGCGGGTCCTTAAATATTTTTTCCACAAAAAACAGTTTAAAAAAAGTGTCCGAGGAAACCTGGTCCATATTGGAACGGCTTGGCCTTCAGGATCTGGCCCTTCGGCAGGCGAAAAATTTGGCATACGGTGACCAGCGAGTTCTTGAAGTCGCTATCGCGCTGGCCGGTAGTCCCCAGATCCTCTTTCTGGATGAGCCCACGGCCGGCATGTCTCCGGCGGAAACCAATCATATTTCTAATCTGATCAGAGGACTGGCGGAAGAGATCTCGATTGTGCTGGTGGAGCATGACATGGATATGGTCATGAGGATCTCAGATAAAATCACGGTGCTGCACTATGGCAGTGTTATCGCCGAAGGGGTACCCGAAGAGATCAAGACCAATCAATTGGTCAGAGAGGCCTACCTTGGAAAAGATGCCTAATATTCTGCAAGTAAAAGATATTCATACCTACTACGGTGAGAGTTATATTATTCAAGGGCTCTCCTTGTTTGTAAAAGCCCAGGAAGCCGTATCGATTTTGGGTCGAAACGGTGTGGGCAAGACCACGACTTTGCGATCAGTGATGGGGCTGACGCCACCAAGGTCCGGCACTGTTGCCATCGCCGGTAAAGACACCACCGGCTGGCCGGCTCACCGTGTATCCAACCTGGGTGTTGCTTACGTGCCGGCTGAAAGGCATATCTTTCCGGGGCTTTCGGTGGAAGAGAATCTCAAACTGGCGGCGCGTCCCGGCAATGGCTCAAAACCGTGGACCTTAGAGCGGGTATATGAACATTTTCCGGTACTGGCGGATCGCAATAAACAAGACGGCGCTACCCTCAGTGGGGGTGAGCAGCAAATGTTAGCCATCGGACGAGCCCTCATCAGCAATCCCAAAATAATTATTCTTGACGAACCTTCACAGGGCCTCTCACCCCTGCTGGTGGATCATGTAACGGAAATCGTCCGGAATTTTTGTGTCAAATCAGGAATGACCTTGCTGGTCGTAGAGCAGAATTACCGTATGGCCTTAAAGGTGGCCAGCCGGCACTATTTAATGAGCACCAAAGGAAAAATTACCGGAGTTGCTACTACCCAGGAACTGATGGATGATCAACAGATCATTCTCGACCACCTGGCGGTATAAAAAGTGTTTTTCACTTCATCAGGGAGTAGAGAACGACGTGTAAATTGAGAAGATTTATCCTCTGGTTTCAAGTAGCAAAGCCCTGATCACCAATCACCGTTAGTAGCCGACGGTACGGCAAAAAAAGGAGAGATGGCATATGAATCTAAAAGAACGCTTCATGAGGCGATTGGAAGGACAAGATGTGGACATGGTGCCGGTGGGTTGCACCACAACTTACGGCATTGTGGAACTGATGAATAAATGTGGCGCCGTGCGGCCGGAGGCGGACACGGATCCCAAACTCATGGCGGACCTGGCCATTGCCGGCCATCAAATCGCCGGATTTGAATGGATCAAAGCCATGGGTTGGGATATCACACCGGTGAGCGAAGTACTCGGGTGTGCTTTGGGAGAGCCTCAGATAGATCTGCAATACTTCATAAAAGAGCATCCCTATGCGGCCAGTTTGGACGGCTTGGCGTATCCGGATAACTTCTTCGAACTCGGGCGCTTCCCCGCGTATAAGGAGCAGTTTCGCATTCTAAAAGAAAAGGTGGGCGACGACATAGTGGTCTTTGGCGAATCTGAGGGCCCCTGGACCGCCGCCTGTAATCTGGTGGGAACGGAAACCTTTTTAAAGTGGACCATGAAGGCTAAAGACAAGGTGGCCCAAGTCCTGGATGTTACCAAGGCCGTCATGGTCGATGTCATCAATTGGGCCTTTGATCAGGGGGCGGATTACTATTGTATCGCAGAACCGTCATCCGGACCGGCACTGATGAGCCCGAAATTCTGGCAAACGTTGGTGCAACCGGTGATTACGGAGGTGGTGGCCAAGTCAAAAGGACCGGTGGTTCTTCACATCTGCGCCAATACAGACAAGATCATCCCCTTCATGTGCGAAACAGGGATTGCCGGTATCAGCATCGAGGAAAAAGCCGACATGAAAACCGCGGTGGAAGTGGCCCACAAGAAAAACGTACGCGTATTTGGAAACGTAGCTGCGGCCACGACGCTTTTCATGGGCTCTGCGGATGCGTGTTACCAGGAATCCATCCAGTGCCTTGAAAACGGGACAGATTTCCTGACACCGGGTTGTGGTATTGCACCGCTATCACCTCTTGAAAATGTATTACAGCTGCCAAAGGCGCGCGATGCGTTTTGTAAAACAGGATAAATGATAAAGGGGATCCACTACACCTGTGATTTGCCCGGCTGAAAAAAAAGTGGTTCTTTTCGGTTGCCCTCTGGATTGCGATGAAAAGCATGATGCTATTCAGGAAAAGCGCTCCGTATCATGGACTGGTGGGTCCACCGATGACCCGATGGTGCCCTTTCTGGAAGCTTTGCACCAAGTTGTTCCCGATGACCATTGGCATATCGGGGGCACAGTACCCGTACCGGGTTGGTTGCGGCCAATCCCCCCGGACAGCGACAGGGACCTCGTTGCAGTGGAAGCCATGGTCGATTTTATCGATTCAGGCGGCTGCCGTAAATATGCCGAAAAGGTCGAGCAGCTCGTGGCTGAGACCATATTACCAGACCTGCCATGCATGGTGGCGGTGGACCACTCCCTCACAGGTGGCGCCTATACAGCCTTAGCCAAGCACTATGGCAGGGAAAATATTTCCCTGATTGTCGTGGACAGCCATACCGACGCTGTGCCCATGTCCGGGCTGGCCGGGGCCATCGCCTATGATATGGACACCAACCCCCAATCCCTATATGACCCCCTGGATCCGCTCATTCAGAATCGCGCCGAAAGTTACAATGCCAGCACCTTTATTTATCATCTGGTCGAAGCGGGTATGGTTTCTCCCAGGGATCTCTACATCGTCGGGGTTAGCGACTATCCCGGAAAAAAAGCCTTTCGTATCAGGGACCGGCGGATTGCCGATTATGTTGCGGCCTGGACGAACCTCAAACAAAAAGGGGCCACCATTATCACCAAGAAAGAATGCCTACTAAAACCAACTAAATTAAAGAGCCTTTTGAAAAAAATTCGGACGCCGTTTGTTTATGTATCCATCGACATGGATATCGGTGCACGCAATGCGCTTGAAGGCGTAAGATTTAAAAATTGGCAGGGCCTTGCGGAAACCCATATCTATCGGTTAATCGATACCATCGTTCAAACCGGTGGCGTGGATATTCAACTGGTTGGTATGGATATTACCGAGATCAATTCCCGAGTCGCAGGCAAACCCTTTGGGGCCAACATAGATCGTACCTACCCTATAGCAGCGAACCTGATCCAACGACTCGCCTTTAAGTCGAATAACTGACCCACCTACCAGCCATCGAAAATGACAAAATATGGGCCGAGGCCATGGGAAAATCCCCAAAAAACCGGAATGGTTCAGTCGCCTACAGTACATCGCACCATTTGAAGCAGGCATTTGTCTCATGAATGCCCGCCGTTTGGCCAGCGGCGTTACCAATACAAAATAGTGACTTCCGGTTTATTTTGTTTTATGGTACGCACGATTACCCATCCTTCTGGTTTTTCCCGAATAGTTGCAATGAGGGTTCGTTCAGAAACGAGTTGATAGGGTAGGGGGGCTATTAGGGGGTGCAGGCTTCAATCCAAAACTCTGCTTGAAGCATGTTTGGCACTACGGTTAGCCAATATTATTAATAAACAATACGCGGTTGGCGTTATGAAAAATATAATTACTGAAATACAAAGCCTGGGGGTTCGCGTGCCGGAAACGATTCTGGGGCGAAGCGGCGGCGCCGGACCGGCGGAAGGCAGGGCCTTTTTGCTGGACAACATTCCGGTGAATGTGCCCATTCGGGCCGCATATACATCAGACTCGCCGTTTTCTCTGGCCGATGGCCATAATGGCGGCCAATATACGTTGTTAAAAGAGGGCCAACCTGTGGCCGGCACCCGAGTGGTTCCCGCCCCCTATTTCTATAGCCAGTCTGATGAGAACGGCATTCCCTTCCATAAGATTGCCTTACTGCACGGCAAGGACTGTTTGGCCACCACCGTGCTGCAGCAGTGTGTCAACTGGAAAACCAACCGGCGATGCACTTTTTGTGCTACCCAGATATCACTTGAAAAAGGAAGCACCATTGCCCGCAAAACGCCGCGGCAACTGGCAGAAGTAGCAAGTCTCGCAGCTAACGAGGACGGTGTGCGTCACATGGTAATGACTTCTGGAACGGGGGACCCACCTGGATCGGAAATCGAATACCTGGCCAAATGCGCAGAAGCCATCAAGGCACGGGTTGATTTACCCATCCATGTCCAATTTATCCCACCTAACGACTTGGCATTAATGGATTCGTTAAAACAGGCCGGGGTAGACACGGTGGGAATTCACATCGAAAGCTTTCATGGTCCCACGCTAAAACGGGTGGCGCCTGTAAAAAGTCAAATTGGATTTGCCCATTATGAAAAGGCCTGGCAGCGAGCAGTAGCGCTTTTTGGCCCCAACCAGGTGAGCAGTTTCCTTATCGCCGGATTGGGTGAGCCACCGGAATCGTTGGTCTATGGTAGCGAGATTCTGGCCGATCTAGGCGTCTACCCCTTTATCGTACCGCTTCGGCCCATTCCTGGATCCTTGCTGGAAAACCAAAAACCCCCGGCACCGGCGTTGATGCACCAAATTTATACGGCGGTGGCTAAGATACTTCGCCGAAAGGGGCTTAGGGCACAGAACAATCGCGCCGGATGCGTTCGCTGTGGGGCCTGCTCGGCCCTTGGCACCTATGAAAAGCCTATGGCGGATTTAATCTGCCACAGTGCCCGGTCCGACCAGGAACGCGCCGAGGCATTTGCGATTCGCCATGCTGTCTTTGTGGAAGAACAGGGCATTTTCACCAGCACGGACCAGGACGAGCATGACCGGTCAAGCATTCACCTCGTCGCCAGGCAAAGGGATACAATCGTGGGCACCGTGCGGGTGTTTCACGACCCACATAGTGGCAACGGGAATTGGATCGGCGGGCGCTTGGCGGTTCACCCGGATCACCGGACTTTTCGAGTTGGGGAATTACTGGTTAAAGAAGCCATGAAGCGGGTTAAGAAAAAAGGGTGTAAGGAATTTACCGCGCATATCCAAGAAAAAAATGTCCGGTTTTTTCAAAAGCTCGGCTGGGCCACCATCGGTGCGCCGGAAACCTTTCATGGTCGGGCACATCAGCAGATGCAAGCAGATTTGGGTCGGGTACCTGAGGATTTTCAAATTGGGTAATACCATGCAAAGCCAATTAGTCGACATCATCCACCGCGTCAGAACTTACGGTGGTGTGACCCGCAAACAGCCGATTCAGGCTGTATTCGAGCAGCTCAAGCACACGCATCAATTTGGTGAGATGCTTCCCAATTATGGCGACGATGCCGCCGCAATACCCTGGCATGACGAGTATCTACTGATAGCAGCCGATGGAATCATGACCAGCCTTCTGATAAACGAACCTTATGCTGCCGGCAAAGCTTCCGTCATGGTCACAGTGAATGATATCTACTCCATGGGCGGACGGCCCATCGGCATGGTAAATGTACTTGCCAGTGGCGATGAAGAACAACGGCGCCTGATTGTGGATGGCATCGTAAAAGGATGTCGTAAGCTTCAGGTCCCCATGCTGGGGGGCCATCTGCACCCGGATGCACCGACCTCTCACCCTGCTCTGAGTGTCACCATCATCGGGCGTGCTAATAACCTGCTCCATAGCCACTTGGCCGCAGAAGGCGACCAGCTCATCCTGGCCGTGGACCTGGACGGGCGGGCTGGGTGCAAGTCGGTGACCAGCTGGGATGCCAATTCGGGTAAAACACCGGAGGCCCTGCGCCACCGGTTAGAGGCATTGCCCATTATCGCCGATTCCCATTTAGTATCAGCAGCCAAGGATATCAGCAATGCCGGTATCCTTGGCACTGCGGCCATAATGATGGAAAATTCTGGTAAAGGGGCCACCATCGACTTGCATGCTATTCCCAAACCTGACGAATTAAACCTGGAACAGTGGGTGCTGTGTTTCCAAAGCTTCGGTTTCATTCTTTCTGTGCCTGGCGCCAATGTGGCGCCGGTTAAGAAAATTTTTTCTGATCGGGGGATCACCGCCGGCGTTATCGGCCAAGTATGCAAACCGCCTACGGTTGAATTAACAACGAATGACGCTTGCGCCACCTTGTTTGATTTTAGCCAGGACACCATTACCGGCATCCGCTGCCCCTGAGCCTCTTCCAGGAGGGTTCACCCTCAAATATATTTCGATAACGCCCATTATTAAAACCACCAAAAATTGGCTTGATTAATCTATAATAATTCATTATCTTGACGAAGTTTAAACATGCATCTTTTTGAACGAAGCCTTGGAAATACAATTAGGGATTTTCAGGGTTGTTTTTTTAATAGGCAGCAAAGATTCGACGATCGTACTTTTGACGGTATCTTTAAATATTTGTAACATTAAAATTTGTAATATTAAGTGGTTAAGGAGTGAGTGCGAGGTTACCCTTCCACTAATATTGACAAAAGGTTCGCATAAAGATATGCCACCCGTTTAGCGGAGAGATGTCCGAGCTGGCTGAAGGAGCACGACTGGAAATCGTGTGTGCTGTTTATAGCAGTACCGAGGGTTCGAATCCCTCTCTCTCCGCCACATCATTTATTATTTCGCCATAGAACCGAGTTTAGAAAATGATCGTTTGGTCGGCCACCGCCATGGCGCGGCTGGTCGATGGGGCGATTAGGAGAACGCCACTTCGTGTCCTATCTCGTTTTAGCCAGGAAATATCGGCCCCAGGTCTTTGACGATGTCGTGGGCCAGGAACATGTCACCCAAACCCTTAGTCATTCGATTACAGCCAATCGTGTGGCCCATGCCATTCTTTTTTCCGGCCCCCGGGGCACGGGAAAGACAACGGTTGCCCGGATACTGGCCAAGGCCATGAATTGTGAAAAGGGGCCGGCCCCAAAACCCTGCAACATCTGCCAATCGTGTCGTGAGATCACCGCCGACAGTGCTGCGGATGTTTTTGAAATCGATGGGGCTTCCAATAACAGCGTCGATCAGATACGCGAGCTGCGGGATAATATTGTTTTTTTGCCCAATACCGGCCGGTATAAAATCTATATTATTGATGAAGTGCACATGCTCAGCACATCGGCTTTTAACGCATTGTTAAAAACCCTTGAAGAGCCGCCGCCACATGTCCTGTTTATGTTTGCCACGACCGAGATCAAAAAAATTCCCATTACTATTTTATCGCGCTGCCAACGACACGATTTACGCCGTATTGATCATGGGGACATCTCCTCTCACTTGGAAACGGTATGCCAACAGGAGCAGGTGGAGGTTCATGCGGAGAGCCTGGCCCTGATTGCCCGTCAGGCCGACGGGAGCATGCGGGATGCTTTGAGCCTTCTTGATCAGGTGATGGCTGGTTCAGAGGGACCGGTGACACCCGATTTTGTTCTTGATGTCCTTGGTGGTGTGGCTGGATCGATTCTGTATGAGCTTTGTGATGCTGTGCTATCCGTTGATGTGCGCCGAATGTTGACGCTTTTAGGGAATATATACAAAAACGGACAGGATATCGGTAGGGTCTATATCGACTTATTGGCCTATGTTCGCGATCTGACCGTAATTAAGCTATCCAAAGCCACCGATAAATTAATTGATCGCCCTCAAGCGGAAATTGATGGAATGGCGCGTCAGGTTGAATCGGTATCCGAAACGCAGCTGGCTTTGGTTTTTGATTTTCTCTATCGCGAAGAGGCGACGGTGCGTCTTTCTTCTCACCCCCGAATGGCCATGGAGATGGTTTTTATTAAACTCACTCAAACGCAGCCTGCTTTGCCCATCGACACACTTATCGAAAAGCTGGATCAACTAAAGACATCTCTGGCAACGGAACCGGCTTCCAATCTCGCTAAACAACAAACACCTGATCCAGTTCCGACTTTACCGCCTAAACAACAGACGCCTAAACCCGTTCAGGCTCTACCACCGGAAATAGATGTCCCGCCTGTTGCGCCGGAGCTAGAGTATGAGGATGTACCGCGGGTAAGTTCCCATATTTCATCTGAAAAACGGTCGCAGCCGGAGCAAGTCTGGGCGCAAATTTGCCGGGGACTGGAGGAAGCGGCTCCGGCCCTTTCCGCAAGCTTGACCGAAAGCAAGCTTATCGTCACGGATAGAACCCATAAAGATAAAAACCATCTGGTGCTTGAAGTAAACGGAAAGCCGTTTAATCTGGAGATAGTGAATCGAAAAAGAAACCGGGTCCGACTCGAACAACTGATAAAAGAAGCATATGGTTCGGAGACGGTTTTGACCATTCGGGCAGGAACGGCCGTTCAAAAAAAAAAGAGGGCGCCCAGGGAACAAAATGGGGAATTGCAGCAGAAAGCGCTGGAACACCCCATCATAAATGATGCAATTGAAATATTTAATGGGAAGATCGAAAAAGTGGATATTATAAAGGAGGATGACCAATGAAAGGCATGGGCAACATGCTTAAGCAAGCACAAAAATTGCAAGGGAAAATGGCAAAAATGCAAGAAGAGCTGGCCCAAAAAACCGTCGAGGCCAGCGCCGGAGGCGGCATGGTCAAGGTGATTGCCAATGGCCAGCAAAAAGTCGTTTCCATCGAAATTGAAAAAGAGGTGGTGGATCCCGAAGATGTGGATATGCTTCAGGATTTGGTGTTAGCGGCAGTGAATGACGCGTTGACCCGTGCCCAGGAAATGATGACAAGCGAAATGGGGAAGTTGACCGGAGGGTTGAATATTCCCGGCCTGATGTAGATCCCCTGCGATCATGAAACGTGTCGGTGTCTTTGCTATTATACCATAATATGTCCTTAATCCGGTTTTTTAGATTGCTGACCGATAGGAATGCCAAATGAACCATTATCCTGAAACGATTCAGCAGTTAATCCAAAGTCTATCCAAGCTTCCAGGCATCGGCACTAAAACCGCTGAGCGACTGGCCATGTATATATTAAAAACCCCTCGCAAAGAGATGGAATTGCTGGCCCGTCGAATTGTTGAGGTCAAAGAAAAAACCGGCCTTTGTCGGCTCTGTTTTACTTTGAGTGATGCCGAGCGTTGCCGGATCTGTAATAATCCTGCCAGAGATCGATCAAAGGTTTGCGTGGTTGAGCAGCCCGCGGATATGGTCTCTATCGAAAAATCGGGGGCGTGGCAGGGATTGTATCATATCCTTCAAGGGGCTTTATCCCCTATGGACGGTATTGGGCCGGACGCTTTGCGGATAAAGGAACTGATGGCTCGTTTCAGCTCGGAGCCGATAAAGGAAGTCGTTCTGGCCACCGGAACCAATACGGAAGGTGAATCAACCGCTTCGTTTCTAGCCCAAAAGCTTGAGCATCTTCCGGTCAAGGTTTCTCGAATCGCTTCCGGCGTTCCCATGGGGGGGGATTTGAAATACATCGATCAAGTGACGCTTAAAAAAGCCATGGACCGTCGGCATGGAATGTAATTCTATGGGCCCGATTTTCCAATGCACACAATGCGGTGATTGCTGCAAGGGTTACGGGGGTACGGTGATTTCAGATAAAGACGCCCACGCCATTGCCGAATATCTCAACATGCCTTTGGATCGGTTTATCCAAACCCACTGCATCTATTCGGGCAAGCAGCGCATGCTGGCTCAGCAAGCTTCCGGGCACTGTACTTTCTGGAATACACTCTGCACCATTCATCCGGTTAAGCCAAAGATGTGCAAGGCATGGCCGTTCATTAAAGGCGTGCTCATCGATAACGACAACTGGCGGATAATGGCCGGCAGTTGTCCGGGGATGAACGTCGATGCGTCGGATGAGCAGATTCGCACCGAAACACTTGAGGCTATCAAACAGCAGGAAAAGGTTTAGGACCGGTGCCAATGGTCTTCATCGACCAAATGGTATACCGCTTGCTGATCGCCGTCGGATATCACTTGTCGTAAAATCCCATGGGCGATCAATTGATCCAGTCCCACCTGGAGCGATTCCGCAGTTCCATTCCATATCCCTGTCAGGGATTTATCGGAAAGGGTATTCCCGATATCTGCCAGACCACAGCATAGCAAGTAAAGAGATACCGTTTCGGTATCAAGACCGAGGGTGAATACCTTTTGGCTCATCTTGGGGGTTATATGGTCGTTTTGCATCCGTTCATTATATACAAGTTGATTTTAAAAATCCACGTTATTTACTCAAGCGATTCTTTTTATGGTTAGCAGTATTACAATTTCATATGAAGATCAGAGATATGTTTTCGAAGATCATTTTGAACCCCCGCTTGGCCAGCAAAGGTAGCCCATCGGGCAACTGAATCCCTAAATTGCTTTTTCAGTTACAAAAAAAATGGGTTATTAGATCCCAAGATCGGTGGATATGATCGTTTTTAACGCATGGAAGCAAAAAAACAGATACAGGGAGGTTGTCACTGTCTGCCTGCCCCTGGTGGTGAGTATGGCCGCGGTGACGGTTATGGAATTTACCGACCGGGTTTTTTTGTCCAATTATAGCCTGGAGGCCATTTCAGCGGCGGTACCGGCCGGGATCGCCGCATTTCTCTTGATAGCATTTTTTGGGGGCATCGCCGGTTATACGAGCGTATTTATCGCTCAGTATAGCGGGGCGGATGCCCATAGCCGGGTGGGACTCGCCCTGTGGCAGGGAATATATTTCAGTTTGTTTTCTGGCGTTTTAACCGCCTTTTTGGCGACTTTGATTGCACCGCCATTGTTTGATTTGGCGGGGCACGCGCCGGAGGTTCAACGTTTGGAGGTTATTTATTTCAGAATTCTCGGTTGGGGGGCGATTTTCCATATCAGCAACAACGCCCTTTCCGGTTTTTTTGCCGGTAGAGGTATGACCCGTCCGGTCATGGTTATTAATGCCGTTGGAATGGCCGCCAACATACCCCTTGATTATGCCTTGATTAACGGCATTTGGATCTTGCCGGAACTCGGTATCACGGGCGCAGCCATCGCCACCGTGACATCTTGGGGACTGATCATGCTGTTGTACTGCCTGACGATATTTAGTGCGGCAAACCACCGGACATTCCGAGTGCGAAGCGCGATCTATGATGCCAGGCTTTTTACCCGCCTGATGCGATTCGGTATTCCCGCCGCCATGCAGTTCAGCATTGATATTTTCGCTTTTACTTTCTTTATATTTATGGTGGGTCGGATCGGTAAAGGTGAACTGGCCGTGAGCAATATGGTGATATCCATCAATTCGTTGGCTTTTATGCCGGCGATTGGTTTTTCCTATGGTGTCAGCGCTCTGGTGGGGCAGGCTCTGGGTCGCAAGCGCCCCCAGGAAGCCAAAGCCGCCGCCTGGAGCGCGATTCATATTCTCTTGGCCTATACTTTTATTATTGACCTGATTTTTATTTTTGCTCCCGGCTGGGTGATGGCCCTTTTTATCCCCGCAAGTGAGACCGCGGCCGAGTTTGCCCTGATATCGGATACAGGCGTCGCCCTTTTACGCATTGTAGCCGTCTATGTATTTATGGATGCCCTTTATATGACTTTTGCCGGCGTGTTGAAAGGTGCCGGGGATACACGCTTTTTGATGTGGAGTATGGGGTTCGTTTCCCTGTTTGTCATGGTCATTCCGATCTATGTCGGGATTGAGATTTTTGGTCAGGGCGTCGGCTATGCGTGGCTGTGTGTGTTGGTGTTCATCACCACTCTTTTCCTGATTACCTCGCTTCGTTACAGGAAGGGTAAATGGGTGGGCATGTTGGTGGTGGAAAAGGAGGTTGTGGTTTAGATTTCACCGGGTGACCGGGGAAAGTGAAGGTTTCCCCGGCAATGGACGAAGACCCGGCGCTTGGGTCTGACGGATACGATGGCTTACATGGCGTTTTTTATGATTGTGGTCAGTTGGTTGATGTAGTCTTGGGGTAGCTGAATTTCCGCGGCCCCAGCTATGATCGGTCGAACATATTCAGCCGACGGACTTTGAGGGCCGCTTGGGTTTGGAATGATGTAGGTGTTGGCCGGTATGGCGCCGTCTTTATCGTCAAGCAAGGTGATATCGAACTTGGCCCATAGGCCCTTATCGAGACCGGACACTTTATCCAGCTCCAGACGCTCAGCCGTTGGCATCTTATATAGAACACCGTACATGATGTTTTCTGGATCTTTGGTCAGCGTGCATCCACCCGTGGCCGGATCGGGGCCGCAAGTTTTAAAATCAAGACGAAAATCCTTTAGTCGATAGATCCCTAACGATTTTACAGAAGGACAGTATTTTTGCATGGATTTCAGTTCCAGCAGGGTACCGTACGCAAAGTAAATAGCCTCACCTTTTTCTAATTGTAATGCTGTCATATTCTCACGACCTCCTATGCTATGTTGCGGTTTGAATGCTATCCGATGCCGACTCGCGCCACGTGCCGGGTTGAACGGAGAGTGTTCGCATGGTTTCGACTTTATCAAGATGGTGACAGGCCGCCTGATGGTTATTTTCGACACTGACCAGCGGTGGCACTTCATTCCGACAAATAGGGCCGGAAAACGGGCAGCGGGAAATAAAACGGCAACCTTTCAATTCTCCCAAAAGGCTTGGTGGTACACCGGGGATTGAAATCAGTTCGGACTGGGGGTTATGAATATTGGGAAAAGCATTTTTCAACCCCATGGTGTAGGGGTGAAATGTGTTTTTGATTACCGACCGCATGGGACCGATTTCCATGATTCGGCCGCCGTACATGACGGCAATTTCATCACAATTTTCTATAACAAGGGCGATATCATGGGTTACAAGCAACAACGAAAAACCAATTTCGTCCTGTAATTTTTTAATGTTTTTAAAAATTTGATCCTGAACAATCACATCGAGTGAGGTAGTCGGCTCATCGGCGATGACAACGGATGGATGCAAGATAAGGCTCATGGCTATAATGGCCCGTTGACGCATGCCGCCGCTGTATTGGTGAGGATACTCGGAATAACGGTCGACATCGATACCGACAAGCTCAAACATCTTCTCAACTTGCTTTCGGGCCGATTTTTTGTCCATGTCTCTATGGGCTAAAATCGCTTCGGTAATCTGATAGCCAACGGTATATACCGGGTCAAGGGCATTCATGGCACTTTGAGTGATCATCGAGATCTCCTGCCACCGAATGCGACTCAACTGTGTATCATCTAACGCGGTCAGCTCCTTATCATTTAAGTACACATGTCCGCCGGCAATATATGCATTGGCCGGTAGAACACCGATAATCGATTTTAGCAACGTTGATTTACCGCATCCGGACTCACCCACAATGCCGAAACTACGGCCATGTTCCAGGGCAAAATTAACATCCTCTATTCCGGTGACGTTCCCTTTTTCAGTACGGTAAATGGTTTTTAAATTTTCTACCTTCAGCAGAGACATTTATTGATACTTTCTTCTATAGCAGATGGATTCATCAACGACTTCATCGTTGGGACTGACCGATCTCGAGGGCTTACCAGCGTTTGAGCCGAGGGTTGATCATCTCTTCGTAGGCCCGTCCGATAAAGTAGGCTGACGTAACCAGGAGCATAATCGCTATCCCAGGTGGAATGACCCACCACCAAGCCTTGTAGGACATTTCCGATGCAAAAGCGCGATAAATAATGGTGCCCCAGCTTAATACATCAGGATCTCCAAAACCCAGAAACCCGATACTCGCCTCAGTAATGATGGACCAGGCCAACGCAAAGGCGATATTTACCAGGGCAATGGGTAAGATATTGGGTGCAATTTCAAAGTAGATGATCTGAAAATTGCTTGCCCCTGAAATACGGGCGGCATCAACGAAAGGTCGCTCGCGGAGCGAGAGCACCTGTGAACGAATGACACGCGCGGTAGAACGCCACATGATAATAACCATGGCCATAATGATCGTGAACATGCTTTGTTCCGTTAAAGATAAAACGACGATGATAAAAGGTAGAAAGGGCACCCCCATGAAGATATCCGTGATGCGCATGAGAAGGTTGTCAATCCAACCCCCGTAGTAGCCGGCGATCAAGCCGATATTCACGCCTATCAGAATGACGCCGATGGCCGTGCTTAACCCGATTACAAGCGCAGGCCGGGTGCCCCATATTAGCTGGCTGAACACGTCGCGCCCCAAAATGGTGGTGCCGAATGGATGGGCTTTTGAGGGCGGATCAAGCTTCATTAACCGTTCTGCTTCGTCGTAGTGTTTTTCCATAGGGGCGTACGGAGCCAAAATAGGCGCAAGTACGGCAACACCCACAAAAAAACAAAAGCCGATAAGGCCCATGAGGCCGATTCGCGAAGACGCGACCAGCCGAAGAAAATTACCTGTCACGAGTTTGACTCCGACATAATCGTAAAATAGTTGACGCCATCATTGGGTGACGGCTGGTATAATCGATTCGCTTGTTCATAGACGATCCTTATTCATAAACAATTCTGGGATCAAGAATACCGTATAGCAAATCGGCGATAAAATTACCGGCGATTGTCAAGATGGCGATCAGTAGAAAACAGGCCTGAACAACCGGATAATCGCTGCGTTGTACCGCTTCGACCATCAACAAACCCAAGCCCGGCCAGGAGAAAACCGTTTCGATGACCACTGACCCGGCCACGGCCCAACCCAAAATGAGCGGTATCGTCGTTGCAATGGGCAAGCAGGAGTTGCGCAGGGCATGTTTGAAGATAATTCGCTTTTCCCGCAACCCTTTCATCTTGCATAATTCGATAAAATCCTCACCGAAAGTCTCCAGCATACTGCTGCGCATTAAAAGCAGTGGAAAACAAACATTATAAAGTGTGGTCACGATAAACGGCAGTGCCAGGTGGTGTAAAAAATCCAGGCTGAAATATTTTTGCAAAGCAGTTTGGCCATAGTGCATACCCGGGGAGAGAATATGACCTAAGGGGAATATGTCTAAATGAACGGAAAAGACAAATAGACCGAGCATTCCTATCCAGAAAACCGGTGCGGATTGAAATGCCGTAGCTGCCACCACTGCTCCGATTTCAAGTTTTCCACCCCGTTTCCAGGCAATCAGTGCACCGCCAATGATTCCAAGCAGATAAGCGGTTATCATGGCCGGCAGGATCAGCAGTACGGTATTCAGCATGCGACCGGAAATCATCTGGCTGACCTTGCGATTGTGTTGAAATGAATAGCCGAACTCGAGAGTGACGATGTTACGAAGGTAGGCCAGATATTGCTCATGCATTGGCTTATCAAGCCCGTACTGCCGCTTCATGGCTTCTTGGGCCTTAGGCTGCAGGGCTGAACTTATCACCGTCATGGTGGGATCTCCCGGCAACATGCGGAACATGAAGAACATCAGTGTGGCCAGCACATAGAACGTCAGCAGCATAAAGAGCAGCCTTTTTACGATATATCTAACCATTCTTTAAAAGCCCGTTAGGAAAAATATTGGGTTGGTGGTAAAAACGTCTGTGGTTCATAGTGGTTGTCATTGGACCGCCAGGGGATAATGACAGGCGACCTTACGCCCGCCCCCGAGTTTGATGCCTTCGGCCGATAAACCGGGTTCATCGGCGATACATTTTGGGGTTGACCGCGAACATCGCGGGTGGAAACGACACCCGCTTGGCAAGTTGATCGGATCTGGAATCGCCCCTGATATTTTAATGGTTTCCCTGCTGTAATCGGGATCGGGAATCGGAATCGCCGATATCAGTGCCTGTGTGTAAGGGTGCAAGGGGTGTTTTAACACGTTTGTGGTCGCGCCGATTTCCACGATCCGCCCCAAATACATAATGGCGATGGAATGGCAAATATGGCTGACGGTGGCAAGATCGTGGGTAATGTAAAGCAGTGATAGATTTTTTTGTTCAATCAAGTTCTTTAGGAGCGCCAGAATACCCGATTTGATGCTTACATCCAACATGGAAATGGGTTCATCGGCCACAAGGAATTCAGGGTCAAGCGTGATGGCGCGGCCGATACATAGACGCTGCCGTTGCCCCCCGCTCAGCTGGTGAGGATATTTCTCCAAATAGTCGGATGCCGGTTTTAGCCCGACCAGCTCCAATGTCTCACAGACCTTTTCCGTCATACGGTTCTTTTCGGTGATACCCTGATAACGCAAGGGACGCGATAAAATCTGGGTGACGTTATGCTGTGGATTAATGGAACCGTAGGGGTCCTGGAAAATCATTTGAACCATGTTGTAGAACTTCCTGCGATTTTCCTTTTTTAATTGTCGGCAACTCTGATCGTCAATGAAGACATCCCCTTCTGTGGGGGGGTCAAGGCCTACAATCACTCTTCCCGTAGTGGTTTTACCGCAACCGCTTTCGCCGACCAGTCCCAAGACTTTTCCACGATTAATCTTAAAACTGACATCGTCCACGGCTTTAACGAAGCGGCCTTTGGATCTGGAGAACAATGACCGAATTCCGGAGACGACCGGGAAGTATTTTTTTAGTTGAACAACAGCGATCATATTGCTTTTAACCTGATGGAAGGGGACAGCAGGGGCTCTAAAACGCTCCCCCTGTCCCCCTTTTGAGTTTATTTAGCCGGATAGCACAATCGGCCTTTTTCATTCCATTGAAAGCCGGCATCCTTTAAGATGGCGCGTGCTTTCTCAATGTCATATTCGCGGACTTTAAGGTTATTGTTATGCCAGAAGGCATTTACCGGGGTGATACCGGTGGGCGTCGTGCCGGCGTTGCCACCCAATACTTCTTCGATGATCCGTTTATGGGGGATTGCATGGGCCAAAGCCTGACGCAGGGCCTTGTGCTTAAAGATGGGCCGACCGATATTGTACCGTATGGCGGTGTAGCCGTTGGATTTGACGTCGAAAATCTGAAGATCTTTTTCATTGGCAAAATCTTTGGTCACTTCAGCCGGAATGGCCTGGATGTTGATATCGATGCTCCCTTTTTTCAAAGCGGAGTTGCATAACTCCCGGGAACCGAAAACGATGAACAACAGGTCGGCTTTGGGCGCCATAAAGTGCTCTTTATTGGCGCGCAGCATAAACTCCTCAGATTCTTTCCAGTATTCCATGACAAAGGCACCGCTGCCCACCACAGGTGTATTTTTATAATCCTGGGGTTTGGTCAACTCCTCTTTTTCCACTACATTTTCCCAAATATGTTTGGGAATAATAAACACCTGGCCCAGTGTATTCATCACAAACGGGGCAAAAGGTTTATCAAGTTTAAACCGGAGTTGATGAGCGCCCTTTAGCTCGATGCTTTTAATCGGTTTTAAGTATTTGAGGAAATAGGCGGATTCCCATTTTTTCATGTATTCGTAGGTAAATTTGACATCCTCGGCGGTTAACGGGTTGCCGTCGGAAAATTTTAGGCCCTTACGGAGCATCACATCCACGGTTAAATCATCCACCGTATCAACGCTTTCCGCCGCCCACATTTTGACTTCCCCTTTGGGGCCGATCTGAACCAGGCGATCGTAAACCATCCTCAGCATCTCGAAATCATCGGATTGGTTGGCTGCGATGGGATTCCAGGTTTTCTGATCGGATATTCGACCCACTTTCAGGAATTTAACGTCATTTTTAGGCAAAAATTTAACCTGGTTCCAGATGGAACGCAAGCCGTCCGGGGCGTCTACATAGTCCAAACTGCAGTGTTGGGTATTGATCCCCATTTTCTGCACTTCATAGTAAACTGGTGCCTCCGGCATTTCATCTAAAAGGATTTCCTGCAATTTATATATTAATGGTTGACGTTTTTCCGGATCGTATATCTCAAGTTGTTTTAATCCGATTTCGTCAAATGTCTTGCTGGCGTATTCCCCGACATTCCAGTTACCGGGTTTCGCGTGTTCGGAATTGAACTGGGAATTGGTGAAAAAATCGGGTTCCATGCGATAGGGAAGTCCCGACAGGACCGAAACCACGACGTCGAATTTATGTTCTTTGAACCAGTAGGTTAATAGGGGGTTGGGTAAATTCTGAGGGTTGAGCTTTACTTCAAGGCCCAGTTTGCGCCATTCTTCGGCGATATAGTTACTCGTTTCGTAGTAAGCCATAAACTTGGCCGGTACCCATGTCAGAAAATCGATTTCCGGCACGGGCTCCAGATTATCGGCAGCATGGGCGCTCATTAAACCCAAAAGACAAATGGCTAGAATAATGCTAAGTCCCTTTTTTTTCATTTTGGCTTCCTCCTTTTAACGGTTTGTAGGTAAATATTCATACCAAATTGTCGCTTGGTTAGAATTTGGTTAGAATATGGTGGCATCCTTGTCTTCACGCATACGTTTCAAGCCACTTAAAACATCGTCCTTGACCGTTCGAATGTGTCGTGACATGGCATCCTTGGCGGATTTGAGATCCCCGTCAATGATTGCGTCATATATCTGCTGATGGCATGAAGCGGTATCTGTAATATGGGCTTTAAATTCATTGGGTTGCATATACTTGTTAAATAGAACATCACCACCGTATTTCAGGTAGAGCAGGTCAAAGAGTTGCCTCAGGGCGCGGGTCTGGGTCCGATTTTGAGAAAGCTCAGCCAGGTTCATATGAAACTGAACATCTTTGGATACGCGCTGGCTGACAAATGGATCGCCGGGGACTTCCACGGATGCCTCAAAAGCTTTGGAAAGGTTTTGTTTAGATTTGTGGTCTAAGTTTTTGATAGCATCAGCTAAAAGGGACACTTCGATCAATTCGCGAAAATTGTAAATTTCCTCAATTTCTTTGATGCGAATCGGTTCGGTAAAATAGCCGCGGTTTAATTCTTTTCGCACCAATCCCTGAAATTCAAGATATTTGAGCGCATTGCTGACCGGGGTAGGGCTCATATCGAGCTGTTTGGCCAGATCGCGGTAAGCCAGTTTCTGGCCGGGAACGATTTCATTGTGAAACATCATTTGGCGAATCAGCATATGCGCTTTTTTTGTGAGATCCTGGGTAATGTCTTTCGTGTCTATGTCCATTTTTCAGCGCGATCCTTTTCAAAAGAGGTCAATGTTTAAATAATTGGTGAGGCGTCGCCAATTATACCGGTATGCGAAATCAGGCTGAATGTTAGAAATTTAAAAATTCAAAATAGAATCATAAATGTAATTACAAATTACATGACATCTAAATTTACGCTGTTTTTTACAACGCGTCAAGGAAAAAAAATGACTTTTTGGCATTATGTTAATCGTTTGATTGGCCGTGGGAAAATGGGCGGTGTGGTGCGGATGGGATCGCCACCGGTATAAATTTTAAACGGTTTTATAATAGCAATGATCGTCAAACGCCGCGCAGGTGTAAAATTATCGTGATATCCGGTGAGGCTTGCAGGTGGGAATCATTTGTTATATTCAGCTTTGGCTGGTCACCGGACAAATAAGGAAAACAGATGGCATTGATCACGATGCGTGACGTGTGCTGGGGATTTGACATCCCGCCGCTACTTGAAAATATCAGCTTGACGATTAAGAAAGGTGAACGGGTTTGCCTGCTGGGACGCAATGGCGTGGGTAAATCGACGTTGCTCAAACTCATATCCGGACAAATGGTCCCGGATCGGGGCGATATTCAACGTCAATCCGGAATCAAAATTTCAGGGTTGGCCCAGGAGGTTCCCGAAGAAACGGATGAAAGCATTTTCGATGTGGTTGCAGCGGGATGCGGCGAAACAGGCCGCGCTTTCGTAGAATACCGCAACCTGAACCAGCATGTCGATACGATCACCGCACAACAACGGCACAGGATGGAAGGTTTAAGGTCGTTTCTCGATACCAGGGATGGTTGGGACGTATCCCAAATGGCTGAGAAGGTCCTTTCCCGGACAGACCTCAATCCGGAAGAGCCGTTTGCCAACTTATCTGCCGGTATGAAGCGCCGAGCCCTTTTTGCCCGTGCGCTGGTCCACGAACCGGATGTATTGTTGCTCGATGAACCCACCAACCATTTAGATATCGACACGATTTTATGGATGGAAGCCCATCTCCTCCGGTTCGTGAAGACACTGTTGTTCGTCACCCATGACCGTTTTTTTGTGTCCGGTATCGCCAATCGTATACTTGAATTGGATCGAGGTCATCTGTTTTCCTATGCCGCGGATTATAATACCTATCTAAAACACAAAGAAGCGGACCTTTTGGCTGAGCAAAAGCAGAACGCCGTCTTTGATAAAAAGCTTTCCCAAGAGGAAACATGGATTCGCCAAGGCATCAAGGCCCGGCGGACGCGAAATGAGGGGAGGGTAAAGGCGTTATTCAAAATGCGTGAGGCTTTTAAAGCCCGGCGTCAAAAAACGGGAACGGTTCGGTTGCAGGTTCAGGAGGCAGAGCGGTCCGGAAAGCTGGTCATTCGCGCCAAAAATATCGATTATTCTTATGATGATGTCCCGATCATCAAAGACTTTTCTTTTGTTCTTATGCGGGGCGACAAAGTGGGCATCATCGGTCGCAATGGTGCAGGGAAAACAACCCTGCTAAATCTTCTTTTGAAAAACATACCCCTGCAATCCGGCACTGTCCGGCATGGCACACACCTGAAAGTGGCCTATTTTGATCAGTTAAGAGCGCAGCTTGACGATACCAAAACGGTTGCCGAAAATATTGCCGAAGACAATGATTTTATCGTTTTCAATGGTGTAAAGCGTCATGTGATCAGTCATCTTAAAGATTTTTTATTTACCCCGGATCGATGCCGTACACCGGTACGGGTGCTCTCCGGGGGTGAAAAAAATCGACTGCTCCTGGCGAAGCTGTTTACCCTGCCCGCCAATGTTCTTGTCCTGGACGAACCCACCAATGACCTGGATATGGAAACCCTCGAGCTTTTGGAAGAACTGTTTCTGGAATACACCGGGACGGTAATACTGGTGAGCCATGACCGATCATTTCTCAACAACGTGGTAACCAGTACACTGGTATTTGAAGGTAAGGGCGCGGTGGCTGAATATGTCGGCGGATATGACGACTGGCTTACCCAACGTCCCAAACCGGCTGAAAAGCCGATAGCCGCCAAAAAAAAGATCGATAATCCTAAGCCCGGGAACGATAACAAATCCGTGCCCGAATCCGTAATGGGCAAGCCTAAAAAACTCGGTTTCAATGAACAGCGTGATCTCAAGAAACTGCCCGGCCTGATCGAGGTTTTGGAAGCGGAACACAATGAATTATCCCAACAGATGTCTGATCCAGCGTTTTATAAAAAGGAAAAACAGGAAATAACGCGGATCAAGGCGCGTTTTGATGAACTTACAAAAGAGATCGATCAGGCCTATAAGCGCTGGGAAGATCTGGAAGGGCGGAATCAGTAAGGCTCTTTGCTTATTTCAGTAGGGCTCTTTATTGATTAAAGAGCCGGTAAGGAATGTTCCGGCTATGGATAAGCTTTCCAGATCGAGATACATTTCGGCCGACTGTCGGAACAAGATTGAGCTTTGTGCGGGAAATGGGCCATCTTTATCGTTAAATCGAAATAAAACAGGGATTCGCGGCAGCGCATTGAAAGTCATTGAGAGGTCATAACCCGTATCTGCGGTAGAAGGTATCCCGCCAAGCCTTTCGGTCCTCGTCTTTAAATCTTGCAGGTGCCCGCAAAAATGGGTCTCGATGATTTTATTGGTATTGGCAGTAAAAGAACCCACCAGCGGTCCGGCCCCCGTAAACTCCCGATAGGTGACCCAGTCGCCGTTCTCCGGAAGCTCATCCGGACATTGCAGTACATATCGGCATAAAACGACACTTACCGCTACATTGGCTGTTTTACCTTCGGCATCAAATACCCCTTTTTCCGATACTTGATAGAGTGACCCATAAAGTGACACCCGGAGCGTATTACGCGATAATACCGCACCGAGCCGGACAGCGCGATCTTTCAAATCCAATCGAGCCATTTGACGAAGGTAAGTCTCATAGGTCATTTTAAATAATTTGGGTTTTTCAGGCATTTCCCTTTGACCTCTGCCTTACCGCGACCCAATCAATGGCTTTTTCCGGGCAGACTTCGTGGTAGGGCAATCCCCAATCATTAAGCTTGCCCCACATCCAGCAGGCCACCGAGTTTCGCCAGCACTTCCCGCTCACCCTCACTGACCCGCTCGCCACCAAATCCCAAAAAACCGCCTTCCTTCGCTGCTTCGGCAACCTTATTTCCAATTTCCATTAGGAAGGATTTATATACGGATAGATCTTCGGTAAAGCCTTTTTGGTCGAGCAGGTTAACGGCGGCAGCTGCTTTGTCTGCGGCCCCGGCCTTGAGCTGGTCGCGCAATGTGTTGATGTCCGTCATCTTTATGCCGCTGCGCAGTGATCCCTGGGCAGCTTTCATCTCGTCTCTAGCGCATACATCGCGTAGGAGAGCGTTGTCACCTTTCAATGCGCCAACGATCGTTCCAGCTGAGGCTATCGCTTCTTTTACGCTGCCAAATATTCCGCTCGCTCCGGCGACGGCGACGGCCAGGGCCACCGAATGTGGCGCATCACGTAAAATTTCCCACTCCGAATTCGAGAAATCAGTTTTCGTTGCCATTGGATACCTCCCTTTAGTAGATGTTGAAATTTTGTGATAGATCAATATAACACTTCATCAAAAACAAAAACATTATTATAGGTAAATGGTTATAAAAACACAATAAATGTATAACTAATTGATTTTTATATTAAAAGACATCGGAAATCAATTGTATGTCAGATAGTTGGTTTTTGATATGAGGTGTGATTTTAAAAAAACCCATTGAACTTTTGATTTTTAGATTTGAATTGGGTATGTCTAAGCCTCAAATTCGTTCGGCTATCGAAATGAAGCGCCAATAAAAACTCAGGTATCCATGAATTACGCCACAATTGCGAATGTCTTCGGAAAGTTATTACTCGTTACGGGTATTTCCATGATTTTTCCGATATTTTGTTCACTTTATTACGGTGAAGACGACCTATTTTCCCTTGCCATTACTGGAATTCTGACGGTTATATTGGGTTTTTTTTTATGGCGGTTTTTTCGTCGCCATGACGAGCTGAACCTGAAAGACGGTTTTTTTATCGCGTTTTTTGGTTGGATTTTGATATCGGCGCTTTCCGCCTTGCCCTATATGATTCATGGTTCGATTCCATCGTTTACCAATGCATTTTTCGAAATGATGTCGGGTTATACCACCACCGGAGCGACCATTTTAAAAGATATTGAAGCCGTTCCCCATGGGTTGTTATTCTGGCGCAGCCAAACCCATTTGTTGGGCGGAATGGGCTTTTTGACCCTGACCGTTATTTTCTTACCCCACGGCATGGGCGGGGTGCGCCTGTTTCGGGCTGAATCAAGTCCCGGTCAAGTCATTACCAAAGAAAAATTTATGCCGCGTAACCGGGACACGATGATCTGGCTTTGGGGCATCTATATGACGTTGAACCTGCTGCAAGTTATCTTACTAAGTTTCGGGGGGATGTCGCTTTTCGATTCCCTGTGCCACTCGTTCGGAACGGTATCCACCTCAGGCTATTCGCCCTATAATGCTAGTATCGGGCACTACAATAGCGCCTATTTCGATTGGATCATCATCATCTTTATGTTCCTGGGCGGAATGACCTTCATGCTCTTTTACCACATGATGCAGGGCAACTGGCGCGTGATTCGAAACAATACGGAATTGCGCTGGTACGTCGGGTTCATGCTCTTTTTTTGTGGTGTCGTGGCATGGATTTTGTGGAAGGAGAGTACATACGGCAGTCTGGTTGACTCGATTCGATACGCAACCTTTCAGGTGATGTCTCTTTTAACCACCACCGGATTTACCACGGCGGATTATGAAAAGTGGCCCCAGGCTGCCCAAATGTTTCTCTATGTCGTCTGTTTTATTGGCGCCTGCGCCGGTTCAACCACCAGCGGTATCAAAGTGGTTCACTATGTTCTGATCTGGAAGTTCGGTGTCGCCGCCATCAAACGTATCTTTTTGAGACCTATGTCGGTGGTGTCGGTGCGGTTAAACCAGCGTCCCGTCGATTCGCAAATCGTCGATTTGGCCGTTTGCTACTTTATTGTCAATATTTTTCTCGTATTGGGCGGGGGATGTTTTATGGCGTTGGTGGAACAAATGGATTTTGTCTCCGCCATGAGTTCGGTTATCGCAACCCTGATGAATATCGGCCCGGGATTTGGGGATGTGGGGCCGTCTGAAAATTACGCCCAGATATCCGCCGTGGGAAAATGGTTTTTATCCTGGAATATGTTGGTGGGTCGGCTGGAAATGTTCTCGGCGTTGGTTATCTTTTACCCTTCCTTCTGGAAGCGTTAATCATAGTGGGCGCGTTTTTGTGGACATGTTTTTGTATTAAGGGCTCGCGAAAAAATAATTTCACATTTTATACGCCGATGCATCCTGTCTGGCGGCGTTGTGAAAGCTCGGAATATCTCGATATTCCAGCACTTTCACGCCTTGCCAGACGGGCGCCTCAACGCCTAAAATTGTGAACTTATTTTTGTGCGAACCCTATGCGAGAAACAACTTTTGAACATCTTTTAAATGTTGGGACATGCATACCACGATAACACGCTCATTACTTTGAATGTGGGTGTCCCCCACGGCAACCATCCAGACGCCATCGCGATGGATACTACCAATCAAGATTTTCCCATAGTAATAGGGATCCATCTTGGACAGGGGCTTTCGCGTAATCGGTGATTTCGGAGAGGCTACGATTTCCACCACTTCGGCATCAAATCCATGTAGATGGGCCACCGAGAGAAGTTCACCGCGTCGAATAAATTTCAAAATTTCATTTCCAGCCAAGATTTTCTTATTTAGGGCAATGTCCGACCCCATGGTCGCCGCCAAAACCAAATAATCTTCTTTATTTACCAGGGCGACGCATTTACCCTGTTTTTCTTCCCCATGGCCGTTGGGAGCGTTCATCAGATGCTTGGCCAGCACGCAACTCATAATATTGGTTTCGTTTTCACCAGTGGCGGTGATAAATGTATCCATGTCCAAGAGACCTGCAGAGACCAGCACATCTGAATCCGACCCGTCACCGTGTAATATCTCCGTGTTGGATAATATATGGGAAAGCTCTTTGGCGTTATTCTCATCTTTTTCGATCAATCGGACCTCAACTGATTTTCCTAGAAGCTCAGCCAGGCGACGTCCGACCAACCCACCGCCTAGAATCATCACCCTGTGCCGTTTTTCCTGTTTGACACCTGTGATTTCCATCAAATGGGGCAGATTTTCATTATTGGCCATCATAAACACCTGGTCCTGGGGCAACAGTTCGTCGTTACCACCGGGAATCAAGGTCGTGATCCCCCGGGCGATAGCCACGATACGAAATGGGTAATCACGATATTCTTTGGAAATGTCTTTTAATTTGCGGTAGGCCAGCGGCGATTTTTCTTGAATGCGGGTGGCCATCATCTGGATCTGGCCCTCGGCGACTTCGATGATGTCGTTGCCGGCGCGGAGCTTAATCAGTCTGTAGATTTCCTGGGCGGCCAATTCTTCCGGATGAATGATCAAATCAATTTTCAAATCCTGCGCGGTTAAAATGGAGCCCTCTTCCCCGAAATCGGTGGATCGTACACGGGCAATTTTGCGAGGAATACCGAAACGGTCGGCGATCAGGCAGGCCATCATATTGACGGCGTCATTGTTGGTTACCGCGATGAGATAATCCATCTTTTTGGCATCGGTTTCCTGCCAGCACTCGATGCTCAACGCGTTACCCTGAATCATCCGGGCGTCGAGGCTACCGTCGGCATGGCGGATTTTTTTGCCTTCCGATTCGATGGTTGTAATGGCATACCCTTCGTGTACCAGACGTTTGGCCAGGTAAAAGCCCACACCCCCCAGCCCTAGAATTAAAATATTTGTCGATTCAGGTGATTTATTTCCAGTCATGGAATAAACAATTACTTAAGGGGGGCATTTTTGTCAAATCGATCGGAACCCGTTTGTATTGATATTTTACAATTGGGCAGACTCTACTAGTTTCAACTTTTCGTCTTTTGACTAATTGGAATAAAAAACCTGAAAACACTCCCATGCCCTTCACCAGGGCTTTCCACCCAAATTCGGCCCCCATGCAGTTCGACCAATTTCTGGGTGAGGGACAGGCCCAGTCCCGTACCCTGGTACAGGCGGCTGGATGAGCCATCAGCTTGTTCAAAAGCTCTGAAAATGCGATGGAGATCATTGGGTCGTATTCCGATACCCGTATCTTTAACGGCGATTTCAACCAAGGGCGTATTTTGCTTGTTAAACCATTCGGCGAAACCGTTGTCGGCCGCCTGGAAGGTTGACGTATGGTGTTTAGAGACCATGGGTGAAACGAGGGATGACTCTATACGGTGCAAATAAGTATTGATGCTGATATGCCCCCCTTCGGGCGTGAATTTTACGGCATTGGACAGTAAATTATATATAATTTGTCGAAACATTCGGTTGTCAGCTTGAATCGTGGTCGGGGCATCGCTTGCTTCCAGGCTGATGGTGATATTTTGTGCATATGCTTTTTCCTGGATCATTTTCAATGAATCTTGTAAGAGCTGCACCAGGTGAATGGGCGTACAAGCCAGCTTCAGTTTGCCGGCTTCCACTTTGGAAAGGTCGAGAATATCGTTAATTAAAGACAATAAATGTTGGCTGCTACCGGTGACATCCTGCAAGTGTTCCGTCTGCTTTTCATTTAACGGGCCGAAATGTTGATCCAAAACGATTTCGGTAAAGCCAATAATATGATTCAAAGGTGTTCGTAATTCATGACTCATATTGGCCAGAAATTCGCTTTTAGCCCGGTTGGCTTTCTCTGCGGTAAGTTTGGCTTGTTGAAGTTCAATGAGCGTCTGTTTGCGCTCAATAATTTCTAACATCAACTCGCGATTCACTCTCTCTAAATCCGCCGTGCGCTCTCTCACGCGGCTTTCCAATTCGGAATTGGCTTCCTGTAATTTTTTTTCGGCTTCATTTTTCTCATCGAACAGGTCATTCAATTCGTCCTTAATCAATTTGACAGCTTCATAAATCGGGAAGAACAGATGGGACGGTTCGACATCATGCGGCTTTACCGAACCGTCAAGTTCCCAATTGATGACCCCCAGATATCCAAGTAGCTCGTTGACATAGGGTTTGATCTGGGCCGAAACCTGATCGGGCGCGAGTATCTCCGGATCGATAGGTTTGGATGGGATCGACCTTTGAAGTCGATCTTGATGGATCAGGGTCAGTGCGTCTTGCAAGTCATTAGCGAAACAGACCTTAAAGGGCAAAAAAGATCTTCCGAGCCTGATCGCTGTGCGCATAAAACGGTTAGCGCCTAAAAAAATAAACATTTTAAACTGTTGCGTGCGGCTCCAATTCCTCAAGGATTGAACATAGGCCTTTCTTGCCTTGATGTTGGCGCTGGTCAGTTGAGAAATGTCCGAGATAGTATAATCGACGACGCCTTGAGGATTGATCTCCTTTGTCGCCTTTTCACGCAAAGCGGCGATATACTGGATATGCTCTGTCTTTAAAACCCCCCTCACGGTGGCGTAAAGCACTTTCGAATCAAGGGCCGTAAATTGTATATTAAAATCGTCTAGTCGTTTTCCCCACTTCCTGTCCCTGTCTTTTTTTAGGTCAGAATCGTCATCGAGACGTTGAGGATTAAAACTTCGAACGCTAAAGGGTGATGGCTCATCGATATCCCGGATAGGTGCCTTTGAAAGAAAGTTTTGGGCCAGGGTAACGGCCGATTCATAGGTTTTTGCCATTTCGATCTGAACCGGTCCTCGATAAAACCGTTTTCCCAGTTTGACGCTGATTTTAAGCAATGGGGACGTACCAAAAAAAATTAGGCCTTTTAACCGTTGGAAATTTTTTAACCATTTGATGTATCGACGACGCGCTTCCGTTGTTGCGCCGCTCAGATTGGACATATCTTCGACCAGAATGCAAGAAACGTGGGCAGGAAAGCGGGCCTCAATGATATCGTCAACCAGTTTTAGAAACTGATTGACACCCGACAGGGTGGCATATCCCATCGGTCGGCTGAAAATGATCCGATCATCGATAATGCTCAGGCTGGTTTCGTAATTTTCGTCAAATGATACATCGGTCCACTCCGGACACGTAAAGATACGATAACCCGTTTGAGGGCAAACGTTTTGCAGGTATAAATACGGCTTTTTCGACAAGACGTTAATTTCCGTTTCGATTTATTATTTATTGGCGATTCGAACCACTTTTGGCTTAAAAATGACCCCTATCAATACTTTGTATTATTGGCATTTTAAAATTTTGCATGAGGTGTTTTTTCTAATAATGGGTCCTGCACATTTACCAACGATGGACACATTGAATACAAATCAAACGGGCAGGGGGCTTAAGATAGCACGAGTAAAACGGTTTGGGCCAAGTTTCAGGAATCGTTAGAGTAAAGAATCGGAAACCGCTTTTTACTTTATTGTGAGGCCAAAGTGTAAATTTTCAGTTGCAATTATCGAATTATATATTAAACTTGTCTCAAATATATTTTTCAGGTTAAACAGAAATACTATTGATAAACCGCGTGATCATCGGCAGGCTTTTTTCCATCATCAGGCGTCAGATTTTGATAAAAATGGAAATCATGTCCCGGTTCGGTTTTTAATATCAAAGAGGAGATGTCATGTCCATGGAATCATTTACCGCTCAAAATCTGTTTGATTGGCTAATCAACAATGAATCGTTTCTGTTGCTGGATGTTCGAAATGAAGAGGAGTTTGGTCGCTTTAAAGTAGAAGGCCCTCATTCGATCGACATGCTAAATGTGCCTTACATGGAGTTCATCGAGCATGAAGAAGAGAGCGTGGCTAAAGTCCCCAAGGATAAAAAGGTTCGTATCGTCTGTGCCAAAGAGGGGTCATCCAAATATGTCGGCGATATACTGATAAGTCACGGGTTTGAGGATGTGGGACATATGCTGGTGGGTATTAAAGCCTGGGGAAATTTATTGGCGCCCGTTCGCGTAGCCTCGAAAGACAACTATCAACTCTATCAGTTCCGGCGACCCGGCAAGGCGTCGTGTAGTTATGGGTTGTTGAGCGGTAATGAAATGATGGTTTTCGATCCGGCAAAAAATATCGATTTCTATAAGGAATTTGCCGCATCTAAAGGGTGTACCATTATCAAAACCTTTGAAACCCATCGCCAGGCCGATTATATCTCCGGAAGCGCCATGCTTCAAAGCACCCTGAAAACGAACATTATTGCACCACCGGCTGATTTTGACGGTGCCGCCTTTGATTATACCGCGGTTGCCGATGGCGCTATCTATTCTTTTGGCCAGGGGGGACCCGAAGTCAAGGCCATTCATACACCCGGACACACACCGGGGAGTACCTCTTACTTGATCGATGATCGCTTTATTGTTGCCGGGGATACAATTTTTATTTATTCCATTGGCAGACCCGATTTGGGGGGGATGGCGGCGGAGTGGTCTAAAATGCTTTTCCAAACCATGACTGAAAAAATACGGACCCTGGATGATTCGATTCTCGTGCTGCCCGGCCATTACATGTCCTGGAAAGAGGCCAATGAAGCGTTTATGTTTATGGAAACCATTGGCCGGATCAAAGAGCTAAATAGTGATATATACGGTATTCAAAACGAAGAGGACTTTTACGAATTTATTAAAGCCAACATCCGTAAGCAACCGGATGAGTACGCCAAAATCCGTGAAATCAACGCCGGTTTGGCATCGGTGGATGAAGAAGAGGCCGACGTCATGGATTTAGGCAAAAACGAGTGCGCTGCCAGCCAAATGGCGAAAGCTGCCGGGTAACCCGAAGTCATTTGAGGTCACGCCATGGGGGCCCTCTATGTCAAGCTTTTCTCATTGACATCGGCGGGTCTAAGTGCCAAAAGCCCCCATGGCTGAATTGGACTCAAAACCCCGTTGGAAAATAATAATCGCCCTGGCGCTGGTGCACTTCAGCGGTGATTTCTACAGCTCTTTCATCAGTCCCCTGTATCCCGTATTTATTGATAAAATGGGACTAAGCCTGGCCCAGGTGGGGTTACTGGCCGGTATCTCCCGTTTTTTGATGTTTATTATCCAGCCCATGTCGGGCTTTTGGGCGGATCGCCATCCTTCCCGCCGCTTTATTCTGATCGGGTTGATTCTACCGATTTTTTTCATTCCGCTGGCGGGAATCACGACCGGGTTTTATGGGTTGATGCTCTGCATTGTCATCGGTTCCGCCGGTTCGTCTCTGTTTCATCCGCCGGTCACCGGCATGGTTCCGACTTATGCCGGTCGTAATCAGGGACTGGCCATGTCTATCTATAATACGGCCGGTACCTTTGCATTTGGCGTTGGTCCCATTTTCATCACGCTCTATGTGGCCCGGTTCGGTCTTTCGGCCATGCCGGCCACCATGATCATCGGTTTTTTAATCTGGTTCTATTTCTACTGGGTCATACCCAAACCCAAGGGCGACGGCATGGCCCAGTACGGGTTTATGGAGACCATTAGATTAACCTTGGGCAAGGTGTGGCGACCGATTCTGCTGATCTGGATCGTCATGGTATTGCGAGCGCTGGTGGGGCAATCGCTGATGACCTTTATGCCTGTTTTATGGGTACAAAAAGGCCATACGCTTGTTTCCGCAGGTTTTCTTTTTTCCATCTTTACCATTTCAGGCACTTTTGCCGGGCTTTTGTGCGGCCATTTGTCTGACCGCATGGGCTACAAACGTCTTTTGTGGATTACCCACGGATTGATGGCGCCGTTTTTGTTAATGTTTTCTTAGCCCCCGGCGCCTGGATCTATCCGGCCACGGTTCTGGCCGGCGGTGCCAGCATGGCCTCCATACCGCTTGGCGTTGTCATGGCCCAAAAAATCGCCCCCAATGCGCGTTCTATGGTGGCAAGCCTCATGATGGGACTGGCCTTTGGCACCGGCGGTATACTTTCCCCCATCGTTGGGAAACTGGGCGATATCTATACCATTGAGAGCGTACTTCTGGTACTGGTCTTCATCCCGGTTATCTCTTTGATTCCGATTTATTGGATCCCGGAGGTGGGTGGCCGAGATGCTGAATCTCTGGCGTAATGTTGTTCTATTCCGGGATTCGGAAAATAACTTGCATGTGTGGCGGGTTTGGAGACCCTAAAATGGGTTTCCCATTATTTACGAACCTTAATAATACGGTTGGCTTATTTCAACCTAAGTTGAGCGAGTAAAAAATCGCACAATTCAGGTTCAAGTAACTTGCATCACATCGTCAATGGAGATAATGCCCACCAGCCGATTGTCCTCAATGATAGGCATATGGCGAATATGGTTTTTGGTCATCAGTTTAAAGCATTTTTTCAGCTTGGTGGTGGGTTGGGCAGAAATCACATCCCGGGTCATGATCTCCCCAACCTGAGTCTCGCTTGAGGTCTTGCCCTTAAGGATCACTTTTCGTGCATAATCCCTTTCAGACATGATCCCCACCATTTTATCATTCTCTAAGACCACAAGGGCCCCGATCTTTTTCTCCGCCATGATTTTGAGAGCGTCGTATACCATGGCATCCGGGGAGATGGTGTGGACCTCATACCCCTTTTTGTCCAATAACTTCATTACTCGCATGATCACCGCTCCTTCTTTTTTTTAAAAGAAATTTAATGCTTAGGCAGCTTTAGACAATCCTTCGGCATCGGTTTGGGCCTCAAGAACGCCGCGGGCCATTCGATTGGCATGATAAAATATCCGTTTTAATTTTTCGATAATATCAATTTCTACACTGTAGGCTTCGAATTTTCCTGAATCCTCGCAGACCAGTCGCTGGGCCTGATGGAGATTGGCCCGGGCTACCAGTCGCTCCATGTCCTGATTCATTTCAATGACACGTGTCGCATATCCGCTTTCATCATCCACAACCGCCCGGATGGCAGCTTTTAACGCGTCGGAGACCACCAGATGTATCGTGTTGATCACTTTCTGGGTTCTATCGCTAACCTTGATGTTCTTGGCAATTCGCCGCTGCCCGAGTTCAACCATATTGACTTCGATCACATCACCGATATGCTCCAGGTCGTTGGCACACCCCATGAGTTTCATCAGTTTGCCGGTTTGGGCTTCGTTGAGGTCTAACTTGCTGATCTCGGCAAGGTATTTGACGATATGCTTATACAGGATATCCACTTCTTCATCCTGCTCCCGAACCGCGGCCAATGATTCTTTATCACCGGTTAAAACGGCCGGCATCATGACGGTATTCATCAGGTCCACCCGTTTTCCCATGCGCTTAATTTCATGCCTGGCTGCGTCAAGGGCCAGGCTGGGGGTATGTAACAGCATTTCATTGAGATACTTGGGCTGAAGCTCAACGGTCTCTGGTAAGGGCTTATCCGGAACGATCCGGTAAACAAGCCGGGCAAATTGGGAGACGAATGGAAGGAAAAGGAAGCCGATGCCTATATTGAACAAAGTGTGGGCATTGGCCACCTGGCGCGGTAGCACCGAGGCGGCCGCTTCCAGGCCGGTAAGGCCTTCTGCCGGGGATGGCGAAATATAAATAACGAACTTTGCAAACGGCCCAATAAGAGGCAACATAATCAGGACACCTACGACTTTGAACAGGACGTGAATCGTAGCCACCCGAACCGCCTCTCGCGGTTTACCGAGCGAGGCAATCCCTGCCGTCACACACGTTCCGATATTGGCGCCAAGCGCCAGTGCGATGCCGGCATTTAAGGTGATCAATCCCTGCATGGCTAATACGATGACCACTCCCATCGTTGCCGAACTCGACTGAACCAGGGCTGTAAATATGGCCGATATTAGAATGCCTAAAATCGGGTTGGACATGTTGGCCATCAGGTCAATAAACGGCTGATACGTTCTCAAGGGGTCCATGGCATCTTTCATCACACCCATGCCAAAAAAGATCATTCCCAGCCCCATGATCATATAACCGTATTGTTGTATTTTTTCCCTTTTTGAAACAAAAAGCATCCCAAAACCGACCGCCACCAGCAACAACGCATACTTGGTCACATGGAAAGCCACGATCTGGGCCGTGATCGTGGTGCCGATATCCGCGCCTAAAATCACACCGATGGTTTGAGAGAGCGACATCAACCCGGCGGTTACAAAACCCACCAACATAACAGTGGTGACTGAACTGGACTGAATCACAGCCGTAACAACCGCCCCGGTAAGGAGCCCCATAATGCGGTTGCTTGATAACATCGCCAGGATATCCCTCATTTTGTCCCCGGCCACGTTTTTTAAAGCGTCGCTCATTTTGTCCATTCCATAGAGAAACAGGGCCAGTCCACCTAACAGCCCTGTCGCCAGGAAAAACCAACTGATTTCACCGGTGCTTGTATCGCTCCCGGCATGCACTCCTGCAGGAGCAAACAGAAAATAGATGGATAGTCCGATAAGTCCCGCTTCCTGAAAATACCGAGAACCGGTCGGTTTCATTAAAAGTCTCCTTTATTAATATATCGTGGACCTACAAGGTTTATTTCTTCGGCGTGGATTTGACCACCGTTACCGGGATGGTTGATAACCTTACAACCCTTTCGGCTATGGAACCCAGAAGAATTTTTGATAGACCGGTTCGACCGTGACTGCTGACGATAATCATGCAGGCCTTTTCTTTTTGAGCAATCTCGACGATGCGAACCCCGGGCGTTCCAACGACTAGTCGAGACTCCGCCTCTTTTAAAGGCACTTCATCTGGATAGGCCTTACGTAATTTCCGCAAAAATTCCGTCATCATTTCCCTGGCGACTTCCTCCATCGATTTGAGGAATTTCTTTTTCTTTCCTTTTTCAACGTAAAAACCAGGCGCTTCCGCCGGGTCATGAATCACATGGAGCAAGATCAACCGAGCGTTCAGTTTGCCCGCCAATCGGCTGGCAAAAATCGTCGCCTCTTTAGAATACGGGGTGAAATCCACAGCTACGAGCAAGGTCTCTTTGGATGTTATTTTTTTTGCCATGTGTTCGACTCCTCAGCATAACGGCTTAGGTGCGGTTTTGTATATGCCTTACGTATTTAAGAAAGTTTTGTGCTAAATCTTTAACATACAAACGAGATGGTTTGTCAATGCAGGTTGGCGGTTATGAAAAATATTTGTGGTATTTGAGACGAGAGATATTGGCTCCAAAACGATTGATGATATACCGTCAGGTCGGTATTGTGGTAAAGCAATAGTATACAATTTTAAGTTAAAAAGTTTTATATGAGCATAACCCGTCTTAAAAATATCATGCTGTTAAAGGAAGGGGTGGCGTCCTCATCCGATAAATTTACAACGGATGAAGTAATTGAAATAATAATATTAAAAAATATTTGATTCTATCTAATGTCCAAAACACCATGGTATGTATATATCGTCCGTTGCAAAGATAACACTTTGTATACCGGAATAACCAATGACCTGAAACGACGGGTTGCAGAACATAATTCTGAAAATGGCGGGGCAAAATATACGAGGTATCGCAGACCTGTTACGCTGGTTTACTCTGAAAAAATTGGATCGAGATCGGAGGCCTTAAAGCGTGAGCATCAGCTGAAAAAGATGCCGTTAACGAAGAAAAAACAATTATTCATGGAGACTGAAGACACGGTTTAATGAAATAGTGATAACATGAGCGGCCAGGGTGCCGTGATAGTACTTTTGCATAATTTACAAAATGTTTTTATCGAGCAGGTTTGGTAGATTCAAAACCTGCTCGGCTTGACAGGGCCTATTTAATGGTCGGTGAAACCAACCCGTTGGTTGTAAAAATATTGTTCATGGTTGCACGGACATAGAGGAAGGTGAAAATGGTGGCCGACCAGGTCACGATGAAAATACCCCACCAGATTCCGGTTAGCCCCATTCCTAAAGCGGTTGCGAGCAGATAGAATACGATGGCGGGTGCAACGATTTGTCGATAGAGCCCAATCCAGATGGCGTAGAAGGGTCGCTTCAAGCCTTGCAGGGCGGAGACGGCCACGAACAGAATGATATACGCCCAGTAGATAAAGGCTGAAATTCTTAAGTAAAATCCCCCGATATCCACCACGGCTTGATCGTCGGTAAATATACCCATAATCGCGTGGGGCAAAATCAGAACGATCACCATGCTTACCGTCGTGATATAAATACCGTAAAGCAATGCCTTGTGGTAAACGTCGCGGCAGCGGTCGTATAAGGCGGCACCGTTATTTTGTCCCACGAGGGTTAATGTGGCCGTATTTAACCCCATAATGGGCAACAAAGCGATCTGGTCCACCCGGGTGGCAATCCCATAGGCGGCGACGGCGGTCTGTCCATACTTGCTGATAAACCATGTGATAATGAAAATACCAAGGGCAATACTCATCGTATTGAGACTGGCGGGAAACCCTTGCTTGGCAATATCGATAAAGTATTGGCGACGTGGCAAAAAAAGATTACCGCATCCCTTGCAGATTAACCCTGATCGAATAACGCGCATGCCCATAAAGAGGGTGCCGAAAAATTGAATTAGGATGGTTGCCCAGGCCACCCCTGCAAGGCCCAGGGCCGGTAAACCGAACCCGCCGTAAATGAACCAGGGGTCAAACAGCAGGTTGAGAAAAAATCCCACAACCAGCACATTTCGAAATGACTTGGTGTCTCCCTGGGCGCTTAAGATGGCGTTTAGTACAAAGGTGAGGGAGATAAAGACAATACCGTAAAAGATAACGTTGATGTAAGCCAACGACATGTCCAGATACGTATCACTTGCGCCTAAAATTTTAAAAAGAAAGGGTGCGGTAAAGAGGCCAAGCACCATCAACAGAAGGGATAACAAGACACTGAACGACACCGATTGAACGGCGTAAAGTTGCGCTTTTTCATCATCGCCGGCGCCCATGGCATTGGAGACCAAAGCCATGGCACCTGTGCTGATACCGAACCCAATGGCCAATATGACAAAAAAAACAGGAAACGATAACGAAAGCGCGGCCACCGCTTCAGTGGATATCAAGCCGCTGAAATAGGTGTCCACCACATTGAACATCGTGTTGAAAAACATACCGATACTCGCCGGTACTGCCAGCTGGGCGATTAAGCCGGGAATCGGCTTGGTGGTCAAGTCATTGTTTGGGTTCATAGATATGGGGTCCCTGCGGATGTCATTATCGGTTACGGTTCTGCGGGTATCGAGCGGTTTGGCGGACTGGCGTCGTTTTGTTTATAGAAATATGCCATGACCATAGCGGCAACAATATGCACTTATAAGTAAGGTGTCAATTTGGTAAAAACAAACGTTGCGATGCAAATTCGCGCTACCAAACATTGACAAAGCGATTCCACGGATCACATATTTGGTTGTACAATATTTAAGTGATCGATGATTGATTGGGTCTGTCAAAGGATTGAATTGCGTCATTTATATTATTCTACATCAGAAAAGATAAGGCGATGCCCCCAAACAGATTAGAGAAAACCAGAATAGAGACAAATAGGGCGTGTCCTTCATGTCAGAAGAACAATCCTGATATGTCCAAATTTTGTAATCACTGCGGGGGACGCTTGGAAGCGATTTGCAGGGCTTGTGGGCAGACCAATCCTATTGCCGCCAATTTTTGCAATTCGTGCGGTCAGCTCCTGGATGGTGATCAAAAGAAGCCTACCCTGAATCGCGATCATTCCCGCTCTTATCCGATGGATGCAAAAAAAAGCAAAACACGTTCGAATCATAATATTGTTCAAGGTGAGCGAAAGCGGGTGACTGTTTTATTTGCCGATACGGTAAATTATACGGCCATGTCCGAAACACTGGACCCCGAGGAAGTCCATGGGATCATGGATGGATGTTCACGGATACTTACCGACCAGGTCCAACGGTTTGATGGCAAAGTTAACCAGTTTACCGGTGATGGCATCATGGCCCTTTTCGGTGCCCCTTTGGCCCAAGAAGATCATGCCCAGAAGGCTTGCTATGCTGCCCTGGCCGTTCAGGAGGCGCTTGTGGGATATTCCAAATCGCTCAACAAGCGCCTGGGAATCAATTTCAATATGCGGATCGGGTTAAATTCAGGGCTGGTAATCGTGGGGGGTGTTGGTAGCGATCAACAAATGGACTATACTGCTATCGGCGACACGGTGAATCTGGCTTCCCGCATGGAAGGCCTGGCTAAACCCGGCAGTATTTGGGTATCTGAAAACACCCACCAACTGGCCAGAGAATATTTCGTCTTTGACTATCTGGGAAAATTCCAGGTCAAAGGCAAGGTGGCCTCCCAAAAGAGCTATCGCTTGATCAAAACCAAACATGTGAACAGTCGGTTAGATGCTGCCGCGTTTCGCGGATTCACACCTTATACGGGCCGAAAAGAAGAGCTGGCTTTGTTGGAGGAGGCTTTTGCAGTGAGTCAGGTGGGTAAGGGCCAGGTTGTGGGGATTTCGGGAGAACCAGGCGCCGGTAAATCCAGACTCGCCCATGAGTTGAAAAGCCGGATAGGCCCAAACGGTGTGGTCGCAGAGGGGCGCTGTGTGCTGTTCGGCGGCGCTATTGCCTTTCTGCCTTTGCGCGATATTCTGCGTGAATTGTTTGGGGTCGGTCGCACGGAACATCCCCGGAAAGCCCTGTTGAAAATTACCGCGAATCTAAAGCGCCTTGATTTGGAAACCGAAGAACACCAGGCTGTTTGCCAGGATCTTCTGGCATTGCCGGTGAGCAGTGAAACATGGCAAAATATGCCCCCAAAGAAAAGAAAAGAGAAGACTTTTAAGGTATTGAGGGAGATTTTTTTTCGCCTTGCAGACATCAGACCCCTAATCCTGATTATCGATGATCTTCACTGGATGGATAAGACTTCGGAAGAATTTTATGATGATATCATCGATAAAATTGAATCCGTCCCTATTTTGTTATTGCTTTTGTACCGTCCGGAATACCGCCATACTTGGGCGGAACGATCCCATTATCGTCATATCATCTTGGACCAATTACAATCGGATATTTCGGAGAAATTTATTCGATCGATCCTAATTGACGCCAATGTCGTTGACGCCAATGTCGTTGACGCCAATGTGGATGGCGCCAATGTGACGGCTGAATTAACGCGATTTATTGCTGCCCGGTCGTCGGGTAATCCGCTTTTTATGGAAGAACTTACCCGCACTCTGTTGGCCAAAGCAGCCATAAAGTTTGAAAATGATGGGTATGTATTGGACGAGGACATTGCCTCCAAGCATATACCGGAAAATATCTATGGTATCATTGCCTCTCGAATAGACCGTCTTGATGACAACCACAAGCAGGTGATTCAAACCGCTTCCGTCATCGGACGTGATTTTACATATCGAATCATCAATGCGCTCCTCGATTTTGAGGTCGATCTCAAGGGGCACCTAAAGGTTTTACAAGATCTTAAACTTATTTATCCAATCCCCGGCTCCCCCGAGCAGGCCTATTTGTTTAAACATGTGCTGATTCAGGAAGTAGCCTACAATAGCCTGCTTCGCCAAAAAAGAAGCCGATTGCATGAGCAGATCGCCGTCGCCATCGAGACGCTCTATCCTGAACGTATCGAAGAATTCTACGAAGTTCTCGCCCATCACTACGAAAAAAGTGATAATGTAGATAAAGCGTATGAATATTTAAGAATATCGGGCGAAAAGGCCAGCCGTACTCACTTTCTTTGGGAAGCGTATGATTTTTTTAAAAGAGCATCGAAAGTACTAGACCGGGGGGCGGCATTGAGGATCAGCAGCGGCGAGAACTTGAGGTGCTTCATTTAATGATCATTCCAATTGTCGCCCTGGGCCTGCCGGAGGACAGTATTAACTACCTTGAGCAGGGCATACGTATCTCAGAAGCGCTAAACGATCAGCCTAGCCTTGTCAGGTTTTACGGTAACAGCGGTATTTATTATGCGAATCGTGGTAAAAATGACGAAGGTGTCACCTATACTCAGAAAGCTTACGAGACCGCTGTAGGTATTGGGGATGTGGCGGCTATGGCCCAGGTTGGGCCGGACTTCGCAATGGTGTGCATGAGTGCCGGTCGATACCCGGAAACGATCGAAACGGCCACTCAGGTGACGCATGCGGTTGAAAGGGCGGGGCGTCAATCCGACTACTTTGGTGGCATGACGAACATCTATTCAATTTTAAAGACATTTACCGGATTCAGTATGGGGATGCTGGGAGAATTCCCGGAAGGAATCGCTATCTCTGAAGCGGCCATCGATTCGGCGGTAAACCATGGAGGACCTGAGACTATCGGGTATTGCGAGTGTCAGTTGGGCGTTGTACTCTTGCTCAAAGGGCGCTGCGAACAGGCTTACCGTTATTTGAATGATGGCGTCAGTCATCTCGAAGAGGCCAAATTTTATTGGCACCTGCCATTATTCCGAAGTATGCTTGGACTCGCGGAAGTGCTTCTCGGTCAAGACCGAGAAGGTTTATCTCACATAGAGTCAGCCTTGGGGGAAAATCGTCAAAACAATATTCAATGGCGACAATCGATACAATATTTAAATTTAGGGATCTGTCGGTACCTACAGAACGAGTATCCATTGGCACGACAAGCATTTCAGAAAGCCCATGCTGCATCCATCGAATCGGGTGAAAGGCATGTTTCAGGGAAGGTGTTGGTCTGGTCGGGACTGCTCGAAAGCAAGCTTGGCTTACAGGCCGGCGAAGCAGAAAAAGAGATTTTTAAGGGGATTGAAATTTTACGCGAATTGGGTACGCGCCCGGATTTGGCTACGGCCTATCATTTCCTGGGCCAGGTACTGAAAAGGGGCGGAAAAGAGCAAGCCGCATGTAATTATCTAAACCAGGCAAAAAAATCGTTTCATCAATTGGGGATCCAAAACCCATTTAATGTCTGATACGATTCGAATCGATACTGCTTTTAGATCGCATTGGAAAAAGGCTCAAGTTTATAAAAAAATTATTGGGAGAATGTTACGATGAAAAAAACGATATGGATACGTTATAAACCCTGGCTGGTGATCGTATTGGTTGTGGTGGCCCTGCTGCTGACGGGAACACGGAAAGTTGCCTTTTCATCGGTGTCGGGTCAGGTCATCAACGGGTTTCGAGTGCTGACGCTTGAAAACACAGGTGCACCGGCGCACCTGGTCGTATACCGGGGAGATTATATCAAGTTTGTCATCGATAAAGATAGTGAACAATCGGTTGTCAGGATACCCGATCTTGACATTGAGACCCCAACGGATGGAGACCCCGAGGTTGCCCCTTACTTCAAAATGAAAAAAACCGGTCGTTTTGATTTTTTTGTCGATCGGAAAAAGGGGTTAATCGAGGTAGTGGAATACCAGCAAACCAACTACCGGGAATTAACACCCACCGAGGCTTTCGATTTGATTAAAAGTCAGAACCCACTGGTTTTAGACGTACGCACAAAACGCGAATACCAGCAAGGGCACCTGGATCGAGCATTGCTGATTCCCGTACAAGAACTTCAGCATCGGATCGAGGAATTGGATGCTTACAAAGAAGGGGAGATCCTTCTTTATTGTGCTACGGGCAATCGTAGTACCGTTGCATCAAAAATTCTTATCGATAGAGGCTTTACCCGCATTTTGAATTTACGGCGGGGTATCGTGGGTTGGCAGCAAAAAAAATTACCGGTTGTTAAGTAGGTTGTTAAGTAGGATCAAAAAAGCGCCAAAAGCTGATTGTCAGATTGTAATCGATATTTTCATTACAACATTTTGATATTATAGCTGGAGTAGTCAGATTGAACCGGGATGGGATAAACTTATAGCATTCTACAAGTCATCTCAAAAAAAGGATTTTGGTTCAAGATTAAGGCGGGTAGTCGTTTTAACCCACAGACATACTGTAGTATTTCGAGGAGTTAAAACGGCTACCCAACGCCGAGATTGGGCCAAAAGGGTTTTTTGAGATAGCTTGTAATAATAATCATGTTCCTCCACCCGGACTGCCACCACCCGATCCATTTCCGCCGCCGGTGCTTCCACCTGAACTCCCACTCCCATTTCCGGCACCACCCGACCCGCTGCCCTCGCCCGATCCAGGGCCATTTCCCGAACCACCGGATCCGCTGCCACCACCCGATCCAGGGCCACTTCCGGCACCACCCGACCCGCTGTCACCGCCCGACCCGGGACCACTCCCGGATCCACCCGACCCGCTGTCGCCGCCAGGCCCGGGCCCACTCCCCGAACCATCACCGCCGTGCCCACCATCAGGCCCCGTGCCACTATTTCCGCCTGAATGACCCCTTTGACCCGATTTGCCCATATTGATGGTGGTATTCTGAGGACTTTTTCCCTGTTGTATCGCTTTTGAGATGTTTTTGGCCAGATGTTCAACCGAGGTTCGCGGAGAATGGGACATGAAGGCATGGTGTAGGGCTTTCATTTCCTGCCCATTAAAACCCTTTTGCAATGCCTGATTGACCACCTCGGCCGTCGTACCGGAAGATACACCTTGGCGAGCCATATCCCGAGCGGTCAGAAGTGTTTGTGATACCAGCGTACGCCTATCAGGTTGTTTCATTTGCGCGACACTTGTTTGAAGCCGCTTAACGATACTGTCGGCATCCCGATGCGCCAAACCGGCCGCGATTCCCATCACCATGATTTGTCCCAGATGGCGCCGTTCGGTTTCTTGGAACGCTATTTGCCGGGCTAATGTAAAGGCGAAATCGTAGCGGACAGCCACGCGTTCCATGGCCGCCACGACCAAGGGCGGTGGAACACGTTTGGCAATACCCTCATAGGCTTTATTCATCACCGGTTCGACGGGGACCCCTTTCTCGTGTGCTTCGATCACGGTCTTTTGGGCCGCTAAAATTTGCTTATCGTTGAATTGTGCCTGACTCATGGCACGTGTCATGGCTATAGCATCAAGAGGTGCTATCTTCGCGATAACCATTTTCTCAGTTCCGGCCTTAAGCGCTGTTGACCAGGACTCCGGGAAGTCTTGACGCAGGTCCTCCCCCAAAACCAAGGCGGCAAAAATCAAGCTATAGGATATAATTAGCGTAAATATTTTCATGGGGATCTCCGTCAGGTCACCTGTTGAGTTAACGGTTGACAGCACGAAAGGTTACCGGTCATGGCTGATAGATACAATTTTGCCTTCCAAAATCATCGTTTTCTTTAAATTGGCAGTTGGGGAGAAATACCAAACCATCAACGATATAAAAGTATTTAAATTCAGAATGACTGGGGACACGGACCTCCCACAGGCCCTGGCTGTTTGTTTCAATATCGTGGATCTGATAGCGATCCAAATTGGAAACGAACTGTACAGCGTTAGCACTTGGCGCGCGAAGGTATAGTTTTATAAAATCGCCATTGTTGTTGGTAAAATGCCCCGGTACGCACCCTGCCAAACCCATATAAACGAGTACGAGTATCCATATGCCTTTTTTCATACGGCACTTTTTACCTCGATAATTGAATTTTCTCCACCAAAATCGTCTGTTTCACGTAATCGAACGGTGGGATCGGCCATTTGTTGCCCCTTTTCAACCCGGTAGCTGTAACGGTGCTCTCCTTCATACAGGTTAAGGGTAATCGTCCAATAACCACTCGATCCGGCGTTTTCCATGATGACCGGTTGCCAGTCGGTAAACGTACCGATAATTTCGGCCTGGCGGGCATCGGGGCGATAGATCACGAATCGATGGGGGACCTTTATTTTACTTACGGATTCGATACCGGATCCCACACCGGATATGATTCGTGGCAGGTCATAGCGGAACCAGACAAGGGTAAATAGAAATAAAACCACAGAAAATGCCGCCACAGGGCGCAACCAACGCAGAAAAATTGGTTTGGGCAGCGCTGACTTCATCTCAGGTATTCGTGTGACCATGTCACCGGTCAAAATTTTTTCCTGGTGAAGCAATTCGATGGCGTTGTGGGTAAAGTCTCTACTCGCATGGACGGTCTCCACGAATTGAACCTTGTTATCGAGGGTCATCTCGTTATCAATATACAAGCTGATTAAATTGTCTCTCATATGTCACCTGCCCGAAGGAATTGTTTCAATTTTAACCGCGAACGATGTATTTTAACCTTTACGTTGGCCTCGCTATTTCCGGTTATGCGGGCGATCTCCCGATATGAGAGATCGCTGCTGACGGCCAGTGTCAGCATCTCTCTTTCATCTTTTTGAAGCTGTTGCATAGCAGAAAGAACCTGGCGATACTCTTCACGGATCAGAATCGATTTTTCAAAGCCCCAGTTTGAGCCGTGCTTTTCTTCCTCATAGGCTTTGGTGGTGTCTTTGCGTCGAAAGTTGTCAAACAAAAGGTTTCGACCAATCGTAAAGAGCAACGCCACACTGGCTTTCTTGCCTTTGTATCGTTCAAAATAACGGGTAAAACTATCCTGCATCAGATCTGCAGAAAGGTCGTAATTGCCCGTCATTCGCAGAAAATAGCCGAAAAGCCGGCCCTTATTCTTTTGATAGAATTCTCTGAAATTGTTCACCTTGGTATTATAACGTTTTTTTTGATCAAAAGTTACGTTTTTTAGCAAACTATCTAATAGATATCCGTAGCCAAAATTCCATTTAAACGTAATATGTCGCCTTTATTAGCCAATTGTCAAAAACAGTAAATAAAAAGTGTAACCATTCCTCGGCTGAACCGTTTTCGAATTTAGAAATGAAAATTGGAAAGGCAAAAGAAAGCGAAGCAGCCTTTTTCTTGAACGGGTTACTTTTGAAGTGACCCTTAATCCGAGGCAGTATTTAATCGAAAGGAGGCAACATGTTACGCAATTTAATTCGGATAGTTACAATTATGTTAACCATTTTTACGGTGTCAGGGTTGGCCTGGGGTGACGATACAACCCTAAGCAACGGTAATCAACAGGTTCTGCTTGCCAAGGGCCCTGGTGCAGGTCCTGGCCCTGGTGCAGGTCCTGGTCCCGGTGCAGGTCCTGGTCCCGGTGCAGGCTCTGGCCCTGGTGCAGGTCCTGGTCCCGGTGCAGGTCCTGGTCCCGGCGCAGGTCCTGGTCCCGGTGCAGGTCCTGGTCCCGGCGCAGGCTCTGGCCCTGGTGCAGGTCCTGGTCCCGGTGCAGGCTCTGGCCCTGGTGCAGGTCCTGGTCCTGGTGCAGGTTCTGGTCCTGGTGCAGGTTCTGGCACAGGTGACGGGTCTTCCGGTGGTAACGGGACTGGGAATGGTCATGGTCCCGGTGATGGGAGTGGCACTGGAGACGCGCCCGAGGACGGTACCGGATATGGCCCAGGAGAATGTTAGTTAAAATATAAGTCTAAAAATTAATGGTCCCCCAGCGCTATGGCGCCGAAGTGAGTACCTGAACTGGGATGAAAACCATATAATGAGACAATCCACCCCAATTGAGCCTTTTTCACTCAATTGGGGTGTCAATCTTTCGGACATGACCGGTACCGGTAATAAGGGACAGATACCGGATTTAGCTATTATAATAAAATTTGTAACCTTATCCGTTTTACAAGGTCTTTACGCATATGTTGCCAATAGCCCTTGGGTTTTTCTTCAGAGGCGTATGAGCATAAAAGACGCGAGTTGTAATAAATGATGGCTTCGTAATCCCTTTTGATGATTTTTTACGAGTTCATCATAAATAATAACGCACGTGACACCAAACCGACAGGGAGGGATAAAATGAGAAAAATGTTGAAACTGGGTGCGATGATGCTGGTGGTAATGTTTTTAGCCAATTCCAATGTACTGGCTCAAGGCCGGGGAAACGGCGGAAAAGGCGATAGTGGCGGCGGCTCTTCAGCACCCATACTATCACCGGACGAAGAAGCCGGCTTGTTGCAGATGCGCGAGGAAGAGAAGCTTGCACGGGATGTGTACTTGTATCTATCTGATCGTTGGGGGCAAACGATATTTGAAAATATTGCCGGAAGTGAGCAACGCCACATGGATGCGATTAAAAATCTTTTGGATAAGTACGGGCTTTCGGATCCCTCAACCGGTAAAGCCGAAGGCGAGTTTAGTGATGGTCATATTCAGGATCTGTATAATACCCTGATTACCACTGGCAGTGAATCCCTTTCGGAAGCGTTTCAGGTGGGAGCCACAATTGAAGATCTCGACATTTTCGATCTGGAAGAGTTGGTGGCGGAGACCGATAAACAGGATATCACCCGGGTGTATTTGAACTTATTGAAAGGGTCTCGCAACCATCTCAGGGCATTTGGCACACAGCTTGACTCTCAGGGTAAACATTATGTTGCCGAGTATTTATCCCAGAATGAGATTGACGCGATCATTAATTCTCCAAAGGAGAGAGGGCGGTACTAAAAAAATCGTAAGTAGATGGTTAAGTTTTGGCTATGAGCATCGTTTTTTCAGCCTGAAGCGGGATCTTTATTTTCTGGTTGACGTAAATAGTCGCTCGGGAATTTAGATTGTTGGCGGCAATTAAGGCGCTTAGGGTAACTCCGTGGCGCCTGGCAATTTTTCCAGCAGTGTCTCCTCTGCGAACGATATAGACACGACTGCGCCGCTGTTTTTGCCGGTAAAATTTATCGGGCAGCTTTGAAAATACTGCATTCCAGTTTTCATTGTTTCTATCCGGCAGTTGCAGAGGATATCCTTTGGGTACATATTTTTGACCCCGAAAAATCGACTGCCTGAAGGCCGGGTTGAGTTTACGTAGATCAGCAAGCGTTATTTTTAAATATTGAGCCAATTCCGGCAATGATACGTAACCGGTCAGGATTACTTCACGGGTTTTACCGGGCGACGCCAATTTCAGATCGCCGAAATATTTGCGATAATTTCCGGCGATTTCCCGGGCGGCCAGAAATTCTGAATAAAAATTGCGCGAAGCAAATCCAAATGACCGGCTCTCATAATTTTCAAGAATAGACTCATAGCTACCATGTGATCTTTTGGCCCGTAGCATACCGTTCGCGCCGTGATTGTAAGCCGTGATGGCCATGGGCCAGTTTTTTAATTTGAGATAGTTTTGGCAGAGAAATTGTGCCGCGGCGTGAGAGGATAGCATCGGATCTCGACGCTCATCGATGGTGTCACCTACTTTCAAGAAAAGCTTGCCGGTTGGCCGGGTGAATTGCCAAGTCCCGACCGCGCCCGACTTGCTGTATGCGTTGGGGTTAAAGGAAGACTCCACATGGGGCAAATAGGCGAGGTCTTCAGGTAAATCGGCCTTGCGGAAAATCTGTTTGATTTCGTTAATGTAGGCGCCCGAACGAATGATGCCGGCACGAAACCGGTCTTTTAGACCGATTTGACCCCGAATATTTTCCATGCCCTTCCGATAGTCCTCGGCCTTGGCATCCGGGCCAAACAATTCGGCGACGCGCTGTTCCGTTGGTCCGACCGGGGCTTTACCGAGCATCAGGTTGCTTAAAATTGACTTGTATCTTTCCTTTGATTTTTTTATTCGTAGCCGGTTGATTTTTTTGCTGCCGCGATGCTCGGACTTAACCAATTGGATAACCGTGTATATACGGGTCAACTCCTGGTTGTCATGAATAACCGCATATTCAGATGTATGTTGGGTAAAGATTTTAATCCAGAAGGCGACATTGGGCTGAATAGATGAATAGACGGGAAAGGGATCGGGTTCCGCTTGGACTGCAGGTCGATAAACAGGCACTAAAAAATAAAAGGATAAAATGGCAATTAGGATACGATTTGGGTGTGTCCGGTTCATATCGATTACTCACGCAGCATGACAAACATTAATTATTCACTCAGCGCTCCTAAACTATTTATACAATTAAGTACGCAATAATTATGCCGGTAGCAAAGACAGTGAATATTATGCTCGACTCAATCAAACGAGATTATTTTTTGACCTTGAATGGCCGTAGAATTTTCCGGATTCCGAGATCAAGATCGGCGTGGAAATTATCAAGGAAATGGCCAAGGATCGAACAAATATAATACATTACAATATGTTATAATAAATTACTAAAAAAAGAGTGTCATCTCGGAGCATTTTTAAGGATTTTTTAGTTAAACCAAAGGCGGGTGTCCTGCATAACATTCAATTGAAATATGACCTTTTTTGAATATAATAGATAATTGGGTCTAAATTACATCGGCAATTCCGATTACACTGCCGGCACTTGCAATACAAACACAAACAGGTTTAGATCGACGATAATATCTGAATTTATTATTTTATGACCCAATTTGATTGATTACCGAAGGGTAAAGGAGCGCGATCCCATTGAAGATTAGAAAAATAGCATCTCTGACAGCAGCCGTGTCCTTTTTGGTTATGATTTTGACAAGTGTCATTCTTTATATCGTTCCCCAGGGGCGTGTTGCCTATTGGGCCGATTGGCGATTATGGGGCCTTAGCAAGGAGCAGTGGGGAGATATTCATATCAATACCGGAATTTTATTCCTGATTTCCCTTGGATTCCATATTTATTACAACTGGAGGCCGCTCATGGCCTACCTTAAAGACAAAGCCAAAAATTTTAAAGTTTTCACAAAAGACTTTAATGTTGCCTTGATTTTGGTTCTTCTGGTTGGCGCCGGAACCTATTTCGAAATCCCTCCTTTTTCAACCATTTTAGGTATCAGCGATCATTTCAAAGACGCCGCAGCCGAAAAATATGGTGAGCCGCCCTACGGCCACGCGGAGCTCTCTTCATTAAAAACGTTCACTGAAAAGATGGGCCTGGATTTGACAGAGAGCCTGAAAATGCTAAAGGGTGCCGGATTGACGGTTTCCGGTGAAATGCAGACACTGTCCGACATAGGAAAATTTAATAATATCCCGCCCCAGGAAGTTTTTTTGATCATAAAACCCTCACTTATCAAACCCTCGCTTATTAAATCCTCGGAAGCCTTAGAAAAAGTAAAAAAACTTCCGGCAACGCCACCTCCCGGAACGGGCAATCTGACGCTCGCCGATCTATGCAGCCAATACAACCTAAACATAAAAATGGTTCTCCGAGGACTGGCCAAAGAGAATATTAAAGCCAGTGAAAATTTAACGATCAAGAAAATTGCCACAGACAACGAGATCAGTGCCCCGGATATCTTCGAGCGAATAAAAACCATTGTGGCAGATCCAGAAGGGCAAGACTCCGCCACTGGTTAACGTTAAGCCTTAAAGGAATAGGGGGGGGCGACAGATGGAATACGCCGCATAATTCCGATGATTGATGTTAACCCTCAAACGATTTTTAAAATGATAAGCATCTACCTAAGAGCACTGCGGGCGCCATTTTTAGCCGGCTCTTTCGTTCCGGTAATTATAGGTGGCGGCCTGGCCTATGAAAGAAACGCGTTTGTTTTGATCTATTTCATTGTAACCCTCATCGGAGTAGCCGGGTTGCATCTGGGCGCCAATTTAATCAACGATTATTACGACGCCGGGGGAAGTGATCCGATCAACATGCGTTTGACGCCGTTTAGTGGCGGGAGTCGGGTCATTCAAAACGGGGAGATGGCACGGACCGCGATATTGAAATTAGCATTGATGTTTTTCTTTGTGGGCGTTTTATCCGGATTATGGCTTGCTTTTATGGGCAGACCTCTCGTTTTTGTGATCGGGCTTATGGGGTTAGCCGCCGGTTGGACATATTCGGCGCCGCCGTTGCAATTGATGTCGCGTGGCTGGGGGGAAATTGTCATTTTTTTAGCTTTTGGGCCCCTCGTCACTTTGGGAACGTACTATGTGATGTCCGGATCGCTCAGTGGCATTGCGTTTCTATTGGGTATTCCCCAAGGGTTTTTTATTACCGCTGTGATTTGGATTAATCAATTTCCTGATTATATGGCTGATCGCCAGTCCGGAAAAAACAACCTGGTCGTCAGGCTTGGACTGGATCACTCAAGATATGTTTATAGTGCCTTCATGCTGATGGCCTATGGAAGCATTCTTTTGATGATTCTTTTCTGGAAGCTGCCCTGGCTGTTACTGATATCTTTTGTCTCTTTCCCTCTGGCGAATAAAGCCATAAAAATATTATGGCGCGAATACTTATCCCATGAAGGGGTCATTCCGGCACAGGCGTTGACCATCCAGAGCCTGATTGCCCATGGACTACTATTATCTCTGACCATCGGTCTCAGTCGGTTTATTTAACATTACGCGGGCGTTTCGATCTAATTGAAAGAAGGGGGACTGATGATTGGCATTCTTGATTCGGGCATAGGGGGACTCATCACTCTTCGTACCCTTCAACAAAAATGGCCCGCCGAGGATATCGTCTATTTTGGCGACACGGCCCGCGCACCTTACGGCACGAAGAGTGCCAAAACGATTTGCGAATTTGCACTGGGTGGGGCGGGGTTTTTAAGAGAGCAGGGCGCTCGCCTCATTGTGGTGGCTTGTCACACCATTGGCGGTGTGGCCGGCCAGTACCTGGCCGCAGCAATGGATGTGCCGGTAGTAGATGGTGTCGTGCCGGCGGCAGAGCAGGCCCTGGCCGTTTCCAAAACGGGACGGATCGGTATCATCGGCTCAGCGGCTTTACTTGAAAGCGGGCGTTACCCAGAAGTTATTCAGCATCTACAACCGAAGGCCAGTGTATCCGCTTCAGCCTGTCCGCTGTTTGTCCCCTTAATTTATGCGGATCGAATGAACAAACCGGAATCATTCCTTATTATAAAAAAGTGTCTGCACCCGCTCAAGGTTCGTCAAATCGATACATTAATTCTTGCCAACCCCTACTACAGTATTCTTGATCGAATTATCGGTCGAAAAATAGGCCGGCGGGTGACACTGGTGGATCCCAGCAAACCACTGGTTCGTAAACTTGGGGAAATCATTCCTGCCCGCGACAACGGATCGGGTAATTCTTTAGTCCAGCCCCGTGTGACCGTGTGGGTCACCGATTTAACCGCAGAAACGGCCCGCATAGCCGCTGTTTTGTATGGGAGCCATATTACTTTAAAAGAATTGTAATGTTAACCGGCGGGCCGCTCTATGCGTCATTTGGATCGGTGGTTGGCGGGGCGGGCGTTTCGTTTATTATGCGAATTTCCCGTTTGGGGTAGGGGATCTCAATTCCTTTTTTCCCAAAAACCGTTTTCACATGATCCGTGATGAAAGAAATCGTATCCATTCGGCGACGGGCGTCGGCAATCCAAACCCGTAATTGCATATCAATGGCCGATTCCCCAAAATTGCGTACAACGACTTTGGGGGCCGGGCTGGAAAGGATCCATTCCGCCGTAGCGGCAACGTCAATGATCAGCTTTTTGGCTTTTTCAATATCCGTATCGTAGGCAACACCGATGTTGATACGCACGCGAATAATGGAATCATTGGCTGTGTAATTGATAATGTCGCGGGTCATGATCGAGTTGTTGGGAATCACGACAATAATATTATCGGTGGTTTTGATCTTAGTTCCCCGTAGCCCGATATTGACGACATCGCCCCAGGAAGAGCCTCCCGGCGGCGCCTGCCATAGTTGAATCCGGTCACCGACCTCAAAGGGTCGATCGACCAGTAGCAGTACGCCGGCGATAAGGTTGGACAAGGTGTCTTTGGCGGCAAACCCCACGGCGATACCGATTACGCCGGCACTGGCAATAAACGGTAGGACATTCACACCCAGAAAATCGAGGGCCAGGATGGCGGCGGTGCAGTAGACGATAATGCTGATCAGGCGGTTCAAAAGATCGAAAACGATATCATCGACTTTGGTTGAGGTTTTAGCCGCCACATGCTTGTTGAGATAGGTGTTGAGCACCAGTAGGAAATTCTTGACCGGTGTGGCCACAAGGATGATTAGCAGAGCATAAAAGGGTTTTGAGAAAGCCTGGATGTCAAATAATTGGATGAAATAGGTTCCGGCCACCAGAACCAAGGCGTAGCTACCCAGTTTTTCAATGACACCGAATATCTTTCGATGCTCCTGGATGAACGGATATTTGATCAAGCGGCGTTCAATGACCCGTACCAGCCACTTTAAAACTATCCATGATAGAACGATGGCGGCCAGAACAACCACCGCTTTAATCAGCAGGATTTCAAGCGGATGACCGCTCAAAGCATCCATGAATTGGGTATACCGTTGTCTTATATCGGCCATTTAAATATGCGAAGTGGTTGTTTTTTATGTTTGGGTTGAGAAAAAGCCGGCTTTGATGAATTCACGGTTCAGGCGTGCGATATTGATGATAGAGATTTCCTTGGGGCATTCAGCCTCACATTCGCGTTCATTGGAGCAATTTCCGAAACCAAGCTTGTCCATCCGTTTCACCATGCCGAGCGCCCGCGCGGCGGCTTCCGGCCGGCCTTGCGGCAGCAATCCGAGATGGGACACTTTGGCACCCACAAAAAGCATGGCCGATGCATTGGGGCAGGCCGCCACGCAGGCCCCACAACCGATACACGCAGCGGCATCCATGGCGGCTTCGGCGTTTTTCTGGGGAACTAAAATGGCATTGGCTTCAGGTACGGCGCCGGTATTGGCCGAAATAAAACCACCGGCCTGAATGAGCTGATCCAAAGCACTACGATCAACGACCAGGTCTTTGACGATTGGAAAGGCCCGGGAACGAAACGGTTCGATGACAATGGTCTGGCCGTCGGCAAAGTGCCGCATGTGAAGCTGGCAAAGTGTCGTCGCTTTTTCAGGCCCATGGGGGCGACCGTTGACCACCGATCCACAGGTGCCGCAGATCCCTTCGCGACAATCATGATCAAAGGCAATGGGTTCCCGACCGTCCTTGGTCAGCTGTTCGTTGACCACATCTAACATTTCGAGAAACGACATATCCGTGGAAATATAGTCGGTATGATAGGTTTCCAAACGGCCTTTTTCCTTAGGCCCTCGTTGGCGCCAGATTTTTAATGTCAACCGGAGGGTTCGTTCGGTCACTTGTAACTCCTTTGAGTTAAGGGGACATGTTCGAAAGTAAGCGGTTCGATATGTTGCTCGGGTGGTTTTTCCGTTCCCCGATGTTCCCAGGCACTGACATGGCAAAAATTGTCATCATCACGCAGGGCTTCATTTTCATCGGTCTGATAGGCTTCATTAAAATGGCCGCCGCAGGACTCCTGTCGGGCCTGGGCATCAATGATCATCAGTTCGTTGAATTCGAGAAAATCGGCCACTCGGCCGGCCCGTTCCAGGCTCTGGTTGAAATCGGCCGATTTCCCGGGAACCAGAACATTTTCCCAAAATTCAGCGCGAAGTTCCTGAATCATCTCTTTGGCTTTGGCCAAACCTTGATTATTGCGTGACATGCCGCAATAATCCCACATGATCAACCCTAATTGGCGGTGAAAATCGTCCGCCGTTCGTCGACCATTGATGGCCAGTAATCGTTCAACCCCCTCTTTAACCAGGGTAACGGTGTCACGAAATGCTGAATGGTCGGTGTTGATCTCTTCCAGCTCCGTGCCGGCCAGGTATCCGCCAATGGTGTAAGGTAGCACGAAATAACCATCCGCCAGGCCTTGCATCAGTGCACTGGCACCCAGACGATTGGCGCCATGGTCGGAAAAATTGGCTTCTCCTATAACAAACAGGCCATCGATGGTGCTCATTAAATTATAATCGACCCACAAGCCCCCCATGGTGTAGTGGACCGCCGGATAGATCATCATTGGGTCCTCATAAGGGGATTGGGCCATGATTTTGTCATACATCTGGAACAGGTTGCCGTACTTCTTCTCGATGGCGGCCTTCCCGTCCCGTTGGATGGCATCGGCAAAATCGAGATAGACGGCCAGTCCGGTATCGCCCACGCCCATACCCTGGTCACATTGCAGTTTGGCATTACGTGAGGCCACATCCCTGGGAACGAGATTGCCGAAGCTGGGGTACTTGTCCTCAAGGTAATAGTAGCGTTCCGATTCGGGGATTTGCCCCGGACGACGCTGATCCTTCGGGTCCTTGGGTACCCAGACGCGGCCGTCGTTTCGTAAAGATTCACTCATCAGTGTCAGTTTGGCCTGATACGATCCATGCACCGGAATGCAGGTCGGGTGAATCTGGGTAAAGCAGGGGTTGGCAAACAACGCCCCTCGGCGATACGTGCGATAGGCCGCCGTAACGTTGCTGCCCATGGCGTTGGTGGAAAGAAAGAATGCATTGCCATAGCCACCCGTGCAGAGGACCACGGCGTGGGCGGTGTGGGTTTCAATCTCGCCGGTAACAAGGTTGCGAACCACAATCCCCCGAGCCCGGCCGTTGATAATAACCGGTTCGAGCATTTCCCGCCGAGGATACAAGGTCACTTTGCCTTCCGCCACCTGGCGCGATAAGGCACTATATGCGCCCAACAGAAGCTGCTGTCCCGTCTGGCCTTTAGCGTAAAAAGTTCGTGAGACCTGGGCGCCGCCAAATGATCGGTTGGCCAGTAAACCGCCGTAATCGCGCGCGAAAGGAACCCCCTGGGCCACGCATTGATCTATAATGTTATTGCTGATTTGGGCCAGCCGATACACATTTGCTTCCCGGGAACGGAAATCGCCACCTTTAACGGTATCGTAGAACAACCGCCAGATGCTGTCCCCCTCATTGGTATAATTTTTGGCGGCATTGATGCCCCCTTGGGCGGCAATGCTGTGGGCCCGACGCGGCGAATCCTGTATACAGAAGTTTTTGACCTGATAACCCAACTCGGCCAAAGATGCCGCGGCCGATCCGCCGGCCAGGCCGGTACCGACCACGATGATGTCGAATTTTCGTTTATTGGCGGGGTTGACGAGCTTAAGTTCAAAACGGTGCCGGTCCCATTTTTCGGTGATAGGACCGCCGGGAATGTGTGCGTCGAGCTGCATGCAGCCTCCTTAAACGCTGAAAGCGACGTAGATCGGTAAAAAGCCGAAACCGATTCCAAAGATAATGCTAATCGCAATGCCGGCGACAAATATAGCCGGTGAATACTTGGCGTGATTAAAACCCAAGGTTTGAAAAAGACTCCAGAACCCGTGGCTAATGTGGATGGCCAAAACACCCATGACCAATGTATAAATTACCATATATATTGGGGTGTTAAATGCCGCAGCAACGATCTGGAAAATATTGGTATGGGTTTTGTCGACAAAATGAAACTGAAGGAGATGAAGAAGGACAAAAGCCAGAATAACAAAACCGGTATACGGCATGGTGGCCGAGCCGATGGTTCGCCCTCCGGCACGAACATCCATTTTGTAACGCGAAGATCGGGCCAACCGGTTTTGCAAGAAAAGCAAGGTGCCGATGGATACATGGATAACCGCCATGGTTAACAGGCCGATTTCAGCGATGTGAATAATGGGTCCCAGGGCATGAAGATGCTCGGAATAAGAGATAAAGGCGTCTCTTCCTGCGTATAGGGTGAGGTTGCCGGCCAGGTGAACCGCCAGAAACGAGACAAAACCCAGCCCTGTTGCCGCCATCAATAATTTCTTCCCGATGGATGTGCTCAAGGTGGTGATGAGCCAGTTCATCCGACCCTCCCTATTGAGGTGAAAATAAAAGGAAATATTACTATACGAATTCCCCATTTTCGTCAAGGTGATTTTGCCGAATAGATCAGGCCCGATAGTTCGATCGGACGATAGAAACGGCCCGGCGCAGAGGGTTGTAACCCTGCCTATCCGCTTGACATTTAATTTGCATATGTACTAATCAGACACACAAATTACCCGTAACCACCTATCATCTGTTTTGGGCTATTTTTGTTTGGGGCGCGTATATTCTCCGGTAAAGCGATATTTAAACCGTATGTTTACCGGAGAATACCGACTCAGGCGCTTGAGTGTTACGGAATATTCATTCTTAGGAGACCAATAAGCGATGTTTTCACAGGGCATGGACCTCTTTCAGATGGTCCGGAGCGCCGGAATTGTCGTCCAGTTAGTTCTGGCCATTTTATTGTTTTTTTCCGTTTTTTCCTGGGCCATTATTTTTATAAAATTTCGCCATATTCGACGAGCCTTTCAAGAATCGTCTCAATTTATTGACTATTTCTGGAAAAGCGGCGATCTTTCCGATGCCAATACAAAATGTCGCCAATTTCAAAACAGCCCCATTGCCCGTGTATTTCATGCCGGTTATCTGGAATTGCGCAAGGTGGTGCAAAGACCCGGCTACAAGGATGGTTCCAGTGGCGATGCCGAAAAAGCCCCTTTAACTATCCATCTTTCGGGGAGTGAAAGTATTCAGCGGGTTTTGCGTCGATCGGTAACGACGGAACTGACCCGAATGAATCAACTGGTTCCATTTTTGGCCACCACGGGAAATGCGACACCGTTCATTGGACTTTTCGGAACGGTTTGGGGAATTATGAACTCGTTTCACGGTATCGGTTTGCGGGGATCGGCCAGTCTTGCCGTCGTGGCCCCGGGTATTTCTGAAGCGTTGGTCGCCACTGCCGCCGGTTTGGCGGCTGCCATCCCCGCCGTCATCGCCTTTAATTACTTTACTCAAAAGATTCGCGTGGTTGAGACAGAATTGCAGAGTTTTTCAGCGGATTTTTTAAATATTGTCGAACGAGACATCCTGGCCAGCAGGAGGAAATAGACGTGGCATTCAGCAGTAACGGCGATGGGTTCATGGCGGATATCAATGTGACGCCACTCGTGGATGTGATGTTGGTGTTGTTGATTATATTTATGGTCACCGCACCGATGATGGTGCAGGGGGTCGATGTAACCCTTCCTCAAACAACGGCCGAACCATTACAATCGGAAAAGGAGCACTTGATTATTACAGTCAATGAAAACCATGAGGTTTTCATCAACGACTTCAAGCTGACTGTGGATCATCTTAGTGAAAAATTAAGTGCCATCCTGGCCGGAAGAAAAGATCGTGAAGTATTTTTCCGTGCGGATAAGCGGGTGCCTTACGGCATTGTTGCCCAGATCATGGCCCAAATTCAAGGGGCCGGCGTGGAGAAGCTCGGTATGGTGACCGAACCGCTTCAATCCGCGACAGAGGATAAAGAGACAAAAGCCGAAAAAAAATGAGACTGAGACCAACGGTTGCATCCAGTCCATCGGCATACGGGCACTCTGAAGATCCCTGGTCCCTGGTGTTATTTGTCGCAGTGTCGGTGGCCCTTCACCTGTCGCTGGTATTGACTGCCGTGATTCTTCCCAAATTCAGGTCACCACGACCCCTTGTCTTTGCCACCGGCCATCAGCGTGCGTATGGTTTCTCTCCCTGGGCCCGCCGCATCGACGACAACCATTGAAACCACTTCCGCACCGAAGGCGGAAGAAACTCAAAAAAAAGCCGAAACGGTAGAACCGCCACCGGAACCCAAGCCAGAAAAAGCGGTTCCGGTTGAGAAGCCAAAGCCCAAAATCGAAGAGCCCAAACCGGAGCCGAAAGCGGCCATATCCATTTCAACCAAAAAGCCGAAAAAAAAGATTTACAAGCCCAAAAAATCGCTTAAAAAAAAGACCTTTCAAACCCAAAAGACCGTGAAAAAAACCATTGACCGTTTGGAAAAAAAGGTCAAGGATTCCGATGCCCGGCAGGTCAAAAAAGCGATCGATAATATACGCAAACAAGTCGGAAAAACCGGCCCGGTAGACCAGTTGAAAAAGAAAATGGCCAATCAGGGCGGGGGCGCAGGGGGTAAAAGCGGTTTAGTCGGCGGCCGCCGGGCGATTGAAATGATGGATATTTACCGGGCGGAAATTCCTTACCGTATAAATGAAAATTGGGCTTTCTCAAGCCAACTGGCTGGAAATATAGGTAAAATAGAGGCCGTAGTGGTGGTAAAAATCATGCCGGACGGCCAGATTGCCGATATCTGGTTTGAAAAACGATCGGGCAATCGCTATCTGGATGATTCCGCCTATAAGGCCATTCAAAAGTCTAGTCCCTTGCCACCCTTACCACCGGGATATCGCTATCCGTTTTACGAACTGGGCATGATTTTTACACCGGAAGGCGTAAAATAAAAAAAATGAGATTATAAACCCCAAAGGTCTGAAAAAGTAGGAATACACTATGCATATAGCTGCTACAAAAGGCATTGTTCGGAGCGTATCGGTCTTACTAACGGGAGTACTGATTTGCTTTTGCGCGGTACCGTTGGCCATGGGCGCGCGTTATGATTATGTGGACATTAACAGCCCGGCCTTACGAAAAATCCCAACGGCCATCCCCGCTTTTAAAGCATTTAACGGCAATCCCATAGAAACCCAGCTTTCTGGCCGGGCTGCAACGATGCTTTCCGACATGCTGGTATACACCGGTTATTTCAAGTTGCTGGATTCAGCCGCTTATCTGGTTGATCCTAAATCTCCCAATATTTTGGCCCGCGAGATTACGTTTAAAAACTGGACGGGTATTGGGGCGGAGCTACTGGTGACCGGTGGGATTGCATTCGAAGCCGGACTGTTGACCATGGAGTTGCGACTGTTTGACACCTTTAAAGGTGAATTGCTTGTGGGCAAACGTTATAAAGGGCGCCAGGCGGATTTGCGGCGCATCATTCGACGGTTTTGTGGTGAGGTCATTTTTACCTTAACCGGCAATCGCGGTCTGTTTGACAGCAAAATTACGTTCGTGTCCACGGTTGAGGGCAAAAAAGAGATATTTGTTTGCGATTTTGACGGCAAGGACCCGGTCCGGGTGACGCATCACAAAAATATTAGCCTTTCACCGGCGTGGTCCTCCGACGGCCAGTGGCTGGCATATACATCTTATGCGAAAGGTAAGCCGGACCTTTATATTAAACATATCCAAAAAAAGATCGGCGCCGTGATTTCTAAAAAGGGAATCAATATTGCGCCTAGCTGGATGCCGGGGCAACTGAAATTGGCTGCGACCTTGTCGTTTGAGGGAGACCCGGAAATTTATCTATTGACCGAAACTGGAAAAATTACTAAAAGGTTGACTCAAAGTAAGGGTATTGATGTCTCTGCGGCTTGGTCTCCGGACGGAAAGCAAATCGCCTTTGTTTCAAAACGTGCCGGTTCGCCGCAGCTCTATATCCAGGAAATCGCTTCAGGTAAGACGCGGCGCTTGACATTTGACGGTAAAAACAATACTCAGCCGGCTTGGTCACCCCTTGGAGACCGAATCGCATTTAGCGCCATGGACAAAAGTGGTTTAAATATCCGCGTGATTGGCACGGATGGCAGCGGTCTTGTTCAGTTAACCCAAAACGGGGGGGATTGTGAGTCCGCTTCGTGGTCACCGGATGGCAGCCTGATTGTGTTCAGTACCAATCGTGAAGGAACATCAAGAATCTATATTATGACCGCCTACGGGACGGATGAACGGCGGTTAATCGATCTTCCCGGAAAACAGAGTGAACCCAAATGGTCTGGGAATGTCATGGGCCAGGACTCATAATAGAATCAACTGGCCAATGGATGTGGTAATTACGTCTTTTGAGTACTACCAAATGTAAACAAGGAGGAGAGAACATGCGTAAAACAATGTGGATCGTCATGGCGTTGATATTGGTCGTCCCCGGCCTGCTGCTCACAACGTCATGTGCGAAAAAGGCCGTTAAAAAAGGTTCCGCGATGGAAACTGGCGATGCCGCTGAAAAGGCAAGAAAGGCGGAGCTGGAACGGCAAAAAAAGCTCGAAGAACAACGAATGAAAGAAGAAGCGCTTAAGGCCGAAATGATGAAAAAGGCCCGGGATATGTTTGAAAACGCACATGTACAATTTGCTTATGACAGCTCTATCCTTGACGATATGGCCCAGGAAAACCTTAAGGAAAAAGCGGTCTGGCTGCAGCAAAATCCGGACAATCGGGCGGTTATTGAAGGTCATTGCGATGAAAGAGGGACGATTGAGTACAACTTGGCTCTGGGCGACCGTCGGGCCGAGAGCGCCAAAAGGTTTTTAATCAGCCTGGGTGTTGATGCATCACGCTTGACGACGGTAAGCTTCGGTGAAGAACGACCTCTCGATATGGGAAGCGGAGAGGGGGGCTGGGCAAAAAACAGAAGGGCTCAATTTGTCATTAAGTAATATTCCTTTTAACTGAAAAGAATAAGATAGATTCGAGGCCATGATACGCATTTTTCTAATATACGTGCTTTTGCTGCTGGTCGTTGGTTTATCCGGGTGTGTAACACCGCAGGACCTCTATCCCATAGACGAGCGGCTTTACAATCTGGAACAACAGGTCCAGCAGCAAAATAGTGCGTTGAAAAACAGTCGTGATGTCATTTCCCGTGAATTGTCGGCTTATAAGGATGATGCGCAACAAACGCGCAACCAATCCGCCACCTTAACGGCTACGCTGGACGGCATGCGCCAGGAAACACGAGAGCTCAAGGGGCAACTGGAAGAGATGGAACATCGGCTCAACCAGGAACTGGGCACCTCAGGACAGGCCGACACCCGTTACTCACAACGGGTGGAACTGCTGGAAAAATCCATGGCCGAGTCGAAAAAACGGATCGAATATCTCGAACAATATCTGAACATCGAACGATCCGTTTCAGATAGCTCCCGGAATAGTACACCGGATAGCACGCCGAGCGTTGCAGAAGAGACGCCGGCGTCGACGCCACCCACCAATGAGGCCGAACTTTATCAGAAAGCCAAGTTGGCTTTTGATAATGGCGATGATGAAACGGCCCGAGAACTGTTTCAGACCTTATTGAAACAGTACCCAAAATCTAATAATGCCGATAACGCCCAGTTCTGGATTGCCGAGGTTTTTTATCGTGAGCAATGGTATGAGAAGGCGATTCTCGAATACCAGAAAGTTATCGAGACATATCCTAAGGGCAACAAAGCGCCGGATGCCATGCTTAAGCAGGGCCTGGCTTTTTACAAATTAGGCGATAAAGCCAATGCCCGTTTGATCCTAAAAGAGCTTATAAAAAAATACCCGAAAGCCAAGGCTGCCCAGATTGCGGGAAAGAAGATAAAAGAGTTTTAGGTATTGGTATTTCGGCGGCAACAAATAACGAAAAAAAACGATTAATTATCTTTCCCTCTTCTCGTTTTCATCTAAGAAAAGGTCTGTTCCTGCTTCTCAATGCCACCAATGGCCAAAAAGATCACCAAAGGACAAAACAATTGTCGCGTAGGTCTTTTTTGCACGTATATCCCGGTATAGACATCAGAGTAGGTCATGGCTAAAATTATTGGGATCGACCCCGGTCTTGCCGCCACAGGTGTGGGCGTGGTGGCTGGGCACCGAACTAAAGTCCAGGGATATTCCTTTGGATGCATTCAAACCGAAAAAGCGCACGCTTTACCGACCCGTCTGAAAACGATCTATACGCGGCTACTTTCGGTATTAGAAGATCAAAAACCAGATTTACTGGTGATCGAAGAAGTTTTTTCACTTCAACGCTATCCCGCATCAGGAATCAATCTGGCCAAAGTGGCCGGTGTCATTATGCTGGCCGGCAGCCATTTCGGGGTGACCATTCGAGAAATACCGGTACGTGAAGCCAAACAGGTTTTAACGGGCAATGGAAACGCTTCCAAAAAACAGCTGGAGAAAGCGGTACGAAACAGTTTAAACCGAAGTAAAGTCATAACCCCTGACCATGCCTCAGATGCACTGGGTCTCGCGTTGATTGGACTTTATCGATATGATACTTTTTCAATTGGATAATTTCTTTTTTAAAAGAGCCATTTTCAAAACGTTTCAGTTTGTTCAAGGTCAAGGATGGCGTAAATTTTAATCAGAGGAATACATTGGGTATTTCGAGGATTAAAATTTGAGCCAGACGCAGAGATTGGGCAAAATGGGACGTTTTGAAATCGGCTCAAATGGGTTCCTTAAATGACCACCGGGAGTGAGGCCGGATGATCGGGTATATTGAGGGGAAAATATTAAGTATAGAGGAAGACCGAGTCCTCGTATTGGCAAACCAGATTGGCTACGAAGTTCTGCTGCCGGGTATCGTCATCAAGCGTCTGGAGAGCAAAGAGGTCGGAGATGAGATATCATTTTTTATATTTTATCACCAAACCGAACGTCAACCCAAACCAGTGTTGATCGGCTTCAGCCTTCAAGCAGAGAAGGAGTTTTTTCAGTCGTTCATCACTGTTGCCGCCATCGGACCGCTAAAAGCAATAAAAGCCCTGAATATTCCCATTGGGGAAATTGCCACAGCGATTGAATCGCGAGATATTAAGCTCTTATCAGAATTGAAAGGCATCGGTAAGAGAACGGCGGAAAAGATCGTTGCCACGCTTCAGGGCAAAGTGGAAAAATTCGCGCTGGTGCCCCAACAGAAGTCGGAGACGGTCTTGCCGGAACATGATTTTCGCCGACAGGTACTTGACGTCCTCGTTACTGAGAATGGGGCATAGATCAACTGAAGCTCGCAGCATGATAGATAAGGCTCTGGATAGAAACCCCGCCATCTCATCAGCCGATATGCTCATCGACGAAGTTTATAAAGGCAGACAAACGCAATGACGGACAAGATTCTCACCGAAACTTTTGAAACCCACGGTATTTTGACGCCGGATAGTTTGCCTGTAGATAACGAGCCGGAGTTGATCTCCCTGAGGCCCAAACAGTTAACGGATTACATTGGCCAGCCCGAGGTTGTCGAGACCCTCAATATCGCCATTGAGGCGGCCAGGAAGCGTAATGAGGTCATGGATCATGTTTTGTTTCATGGTCCCCCCGGGTTGGGAAAGACCACGTTGGCCCATATCATAGCCGCCGAAACCGGCGGAGAAATGACGGTTACCTCAGGGCCTGCGCTTGAAAAGGGCGGCGATTTAGTCGGAATTCTGACGCATCTTGAAACCGGTGATGTTTTATTCATCGATGAAATTCACCGAACCCCCAAGGTTGTTGAAGAATTTTTATACCCGGCCATGGAAGATTTTTCCATTGATATTGTTTTTGACAAAGGTGTTCACGCCCGAAGCCACAAGATACCATTAAAACAGTTTATTCTTGTGGGAGCCACCACACGTGTCGGACTGCTGTCAGCGCCCTTGCGGGATCGCTTCGGTATTTTTCGGCCTCTTGATTTTTATAACGAATCGGATTTGCTTCAAATCACCCGGCGTTCTGCCCGCTTGCTGGATGTTGATATCAATGACGATGCCGGGCGGGAGCTGGCTCGGCGGTCGCGGGGAACCCCGCGTGTTGTCAACCGGTTGTTGAAACGGGTCCGGGATTATGCCCAGGTCAGGGGCGATGGCACCATTAACCCTTCAACCGTTCAAGCAGCCCTGGCGCTTGAAGGTGTGGACGAAAAGGGATTAACCAACCTGGATCGGCGGTATCTGCAGACCATCATCGATTTCTATAAGGGCGGACCCGTGGGCATAGAGGCGATTGCCGCCACGCTTCAGGAAGAGACCGATACCCTGGTGGATGTGGTAGAACCGTATTTACTCAAAATCGGCCTTGTGCTGCGGACCTCCTCGGGGCGCCGTGCATCACCCGATGCTTATCGTCATCTGGGTTATCCGGTCCAGGAAAATCTTTTTTGACATTCACCGTAATAATGAGGCGGGTTACGAAACCGTCTAAGTCTGATTATTAACATACCTGACATTGCTGCGATTTAGCTCACTGAGTGACAAACGGGCGAACCGGCGAACCGGCAAACTGAGGATCTCATGGGTATCATCACACTCACCACCGATTTTGGGAACAAGGACGGATACGCAGGGGTTATGAAAGGTGTGATTCTCGGGGTTTGTCCCGAGGCGGTTGTCATTGATTTGACTCACCAAATCGATGCTCAGGATCTGGTGCAAGCCGCGTTTTTGATCCGTACATCCTATAACTACTTTCCCCAGGGAACCGTGCATGCCGTCGTCGTTGACCCCGGTGTGGGCACCGGTCGGGCAGTACTTGCCTTTGAATCTGGGGGGCATCGGTTTATCGGACCGGACAATGGTGTTCTCAGCTTTATCAGGGACGAGGGCGATGTCGAGTGGTTGGTGGCGGTTGATAATCCCGATCTGTTCCTACATCCAGTCAGCGACACGTTCCATGGCCGCGATATCTTTGCACCGGTGGCTGCGCACTTGCTAAATGGTCTGTTACCCACCCAACTGGGTTCTCCGATGGATCCTGATGATATGGTCGATCTCGACTATCGGCCGCCCCAATTAGATAACACGGGCGATTTAATCGGCACCATTATCGATGTGGATCGCTTTGGCAATTTAATTACCGACATTGATGCCGAGTGGATTGATCGGTGTCTCAATCGTGCAAAAAGGCCTTCTCTACCCAACAAACATATGGTCGTGGTTGCCGGAGATCAACAGATTGAAGGGTTGGCTACGACATTTATGGATCGCTGCGCCGGAGATTTGGTTGCCTATATCGGAAGCCGCCGATTTTTAGAAATTGCCGTGAACCAAGGAGACGCCGCGTCGCATCTTAACTTGGCCAAAGGCGCATCGATCAAAGTCTCATTTGCGAGATAACGGCTGCCTATGCGCCCCATTCAAAGCGGGCAATCAGTGGGAAGTGGTCCGAGGGATATCTTCCATCGAATGTGTCCGTAATGATGCCGGCATCTTTCAGTTTAAGACCTCCCCGGTACAGGATCCAGTCGATCAGGCCGCTTTGAGCGTCACCGGTAAATCCATGATGGGTAGATGGGTATGGCGGTTTGAATACGTTTTTAAAAACCGGTTGATCCATTCTATCGGACGCTTTTATATTGGCGTCGGTCAAGGTTCCGGTAAAGATTTGATAGCACCGGTCCTCCGGTGTTGCATTAAAATCACCTGTCAAGATCGACGGTGTGCCGGTAGGCAGCGTCTTTAGCCGTGACAGGATGACTTGAGAACTCTTTTCCTGCACGCGTGTATCAAAATCAAAATGTGTGGTTATAAAAATCAGGCTTTGGCCAGCTTTCGTGAATGACCCCATGGTACACTGGCGGGGCCACTTGCTGTTTTCAAATTTGCTGGGCACGTCCGGTGTATGGCTCAAGTAGAAATGGTCCGAAGCGGTACAATGCCAATCCGGGCGATAAAAAATCAGATTGTTTTGCCACCCATCGGGCGCCGGATGGCGCTGGCCGATCATGCCATACTGGACCAGGTTGGCCTGAAGATCTTTGGCCTGAAAATCGTTTACTTCCTGAAACGCATAAAAATCAGCCGAATATTCATTTAATAATTGTGCGACAATTCGCCCCCGTTTGTGCCACCCATCGGCAGCGTCATCGGCCAGTCCGAAACGAAGATTCATACAAAAAACAGTCGGGCCCAAAAAGGTCATTCTCCAGCCTCAAGCCGAGCGACATATCGATTCAGGTCTATCTTAACATCCTTAAAATTATTAAATGACACATCGTTGAAGGATAATGCCTCCCATTTTTTTAGACGCTCAAATATCGTCAAATAATTATCAAGCACACGGCTTTGCCATAACAGGCCCAACTTAGCCGATATATCCCGAACGCTATCAGGGGTACCTTCAATCTCTAAAAATTCTCCAAATGGCATGGTATCGAGACAAAGCTCGGCATTTTTCAGAACAATTGTCTCGCGCCATTTTTCATAGATTTGCGCTCGATGAAAACCGACACTTTTTAGAATTTGATCCATGGAATCAAAATCGCTGACAGACACCTCGATTTCGTTCATCGTTTTGACACCGCTGTTGCTATGGGCGACGGGAGATTTAAAGGTTAGTCGTACCTGTTGATCTTGTCGCAGACGCAACAAAATCTTGTTTTTTCTGAGGTCGTTGTCTTTGTTTTCATAGCGAACATTCGTCTCAAAAAAGCGACCTTTGGAATGACCTTTCAGATTGAGAATTTTAGAACGAATTTTCTCAACATCGGTTAAAATAAATTTGGCTTCATGCTCCAACGGCATTTATTGTCTCCTATAAAAATATGGTCGCAAATAACCCCGGCGATATAACGAATAATGTCAACAATATCAAGTTAGGGGTGATAGATTAAAGACCGTTGGCAACAAAATGATCTGAGCTGGGCGTGTTTTTTTTCTTGACAAAGAGCAATCGTCTCATTACATATAGCGGGTTAAAATCATTGAAAAAGAAAAATAAAAAGAGGTCGTTCGTGAAGAAATATACGTACAGCGCAAAAGATAGCGATAATCCGGGTAATTGGGTGGTTGTGGATGCCAAAGACAAAGTTCTGGGCCGGCTGGCGACAACTGTGGCCGCCCGGCTGCGGGGAAAGCATAGTCCCCTTTTCACCCCTCACGCCGATATGGGGGATGGGGTCATCGTTATCAATGCCGATAAAATTGTCCTTACCGGCCGGAAAATGAAGCAAAAGAATTACTATCGCCATAGTGGCTATATCGGCGGCTTAAAGACCATTACCGCGGAAAAATTGATGGAAAAACGCCCCGAAGATTTGGTGCGCTTTGCCGTTAAAGGGATGTTGCCGAAAAACAAGTTGGGTCGGCGGTTGTATTCGCATCTCAAAGTGTATGCCGGGAACGAACATCCCCATCAGGCCCAGGAGCCTGAAGTTTTAGAGGCGTAGTTCGAAAAAAGCCAAAGCGCTAGACGATGTTGTCTAAGCGCTGTTTCGACACTCGAATACCATTTTTAATTATTAAAAAGAATTTAAGACCAAACTTTACAAGGATTATTTAATGGAACCAGCAAACGTCTATTATGCCACCGGTAAACGTAAATCCGCTATCGCCAAAACCTGGATGACGCCTGGGGCGGGTAACATATCGATTAATGGTCGCCCCATGGATGATTATTTTTCCATGGAAACGGCCAAAACACTTGTTATGCAACCGCTAAATTTAACAAGCAATTCAAAATCATTCGACATTCGTGTCAAGGTGCTTGGGGGCGGGATCACCGGTCAGGCCGGTGCAATACGACATGGCATTACCAAAGCCTTAGTTCTCTCCGATCCGGATCTGAGGACAGCCCTAAAGAAAGCCGGTTATATTAAACGGGACCCACGCCAAAAAGAGCGGAAAAAATATGGACAGCCCGGCGCACGGAAGCGGTTCCAGTTTTCCAAGCGTTAATCTTCGGTTCATTGTATCGCCCATATGTTGAGCCCATATATTGAATTGGTAAAAGGGAAGGGGGGAAACCTCGTTCCCTTTTTTAATAGCCCCGGTTTTAATGTCCCAGGAAAAAAAAGACCAGGAAAAAAAACCGGGAAAAAAATGGCCGGGGCAATCTTTCCCCAGTCCCCTTGGCGATCAATCTCTAAAACCTTCAGGCGCTAAAAATCTTCAGGGTAGCCGAAAATCCTTAATTTTGTCCCCTTTCCATTGGCTTGAAACCTCTTTTGACGGACTCAGACGATAGTGATGGCATCGGAATATTGTCCTAATTGCTGTAACCCATCGGCTTCCACGATGTGGGTGTTTTCCACGCCCACCACTCCTTTTTCGGGAAAAATCAATTTTGGTTCAAAGGCGATGGCCATCCCTTTTTCAAGAACGGTGTCCTGGCCTTGGGCCAGAAAGGGGTATTCATCCAATTCGATGCCGACCCCATGGCCAACGAAGCGAACACGATTTTCGTTGTAACCCATAAAATGATCCCCATATCCCAGTTCTTTCGCGGTTTCTATGGCCAGTGAATATAGATCCCCAGCGACAGCGCCTGGTTTTGCCGCCTTTTTAACGGTTGCTTGCACGCTTCGCATGGCCTCGTGGGCTTGCATCAGGTCGTCTGATAGGTCACCCAGTGAAAAAATACGGGTATGGTCCGAGATGTAACCGCGATATACAAACACATAATCCAGAAGAATCGGTTCATGCCGCAGAATGGTTCTTTGGCCGGCGCCTTGGGCAACGGCCGGTCCGACACCAACGCCACCCGTTGGCGATGCCAGATAGCTTCCCACGGCTGCCGCCGGTCCGGCCATCAGGTGGCCGTAAAATAGTTCGTGGCCCCACAACCGCATTCGGACGATACCCTGATGGCCCAGCTTGCGGGCCAAAGCCTCGACTTGGCCAGCCAGTTCTATCTCGGTCATATTTTCTTGTAGCAAATCGGGTAAACCGGCGGCCAGTCGATCGGATAACCGGGCGGCTTCTTTGATACACTCAATTTCATAAGTCGATTTTACCGTCCGAATACGGCGGATGGTATCCGATATATCGATCCAATCCACTTTCTCGAAAAAACGTTTGAAATTCAGATAATGATTCACCGGCAATACATCGAACTCCAGGCCGATTCTTTGTGGGGCCGGTTTGCAGTGATGGTGGATTCGTTCAGAAATCTGGCGCAACCCTTTAAGCGGTTCAATCATTTGAATCGCCGATTCAGCCTGCGCACGGGATTGGTCTTTATGAACCAGTAAAAGAGGCCGGCCATCCGCGGGAACATATAGATGGGCGTCCTGAATGGTACCGGCGAAATAAAACAGGTCGGCTTTTTGTACGATTAAAGCCCCGTCAATGCGATCTTTTTGAAGGCAGTGTTGCAATTTATTAATTCTGCTGAAAATCTCTGTTTTAGGTGTACGTGAATCGGTTGTGTTCATGGGTGACTTCTCCAAAAGATATGGATGTGAGCGGCAAGTGATCCCAACAAGTAAAAAATGGACCATCGAATGTCAATATGCCAAAAAGATGTTCATTAACCAAGGCAGCTTTCATCGGGGTAGCTTGAAAAGCCGGTACGGCTGGGGTATGGTTGAAATGTTTTGGTATCAATTGAGTGCCCCGATTCTCAAAGAAAATTTCATTTTAGGATATCGAAAAGAGCCATGACCGCCTATTTTATTCGACGTTTTCTCCTCATCATACCGACATTTATCGGTATAACCGTTTTGGTGTTTATTATCACCCGGTTTGTGCCCGGCGGTCCCATTGAGAGAATCATCGCCCAAGCCCAGCAAATGCCCAATATCAGCGGGGCGCCATCAACGGCGGAACAGACTCAGCCCCTTTCCGAAGAACAGATTGATGAGCTGAAAAAATACTATGGTTTCGACAAACCGGTGCTGGTCAGTTATTTCTTATGGCTGGGAAAGGTGTTGACGGGAGATCTGGGGACGTCGACACGCTATTATGATCCTGTTTGGTCAATGATAAGGGACCGAATACCCATCTCTTTATATTTTGGGATATTGTCTCTTATTTTGATTTACAGTATCTGTATTCCTTTGGGCATATTAAAGGCGATACGGCATAAGAGCGTCTTTGATAATGTATCGTCAATCGTGGTTTTTATCGGGTATGCCATACCAGGATGGGTGGTGGGTGTGCTTACTTTGGTATTCTTTGCGTCTTACTGGGAAATTTTTCCTTTGGGGGGCATCGTCAGCGATGACTTTGACGATTTTGCGCCTATGGCAAAACTATTGGATATTGCATGGCATACGGCGTTACCGCTCATCGCCTATGTGGCCGGTTCATTTACCGTGATGACTTTTTTGATGAAAAACAGCTTGATGGAGAACCTGGCCGCGGATTACGTTAGAACAGCCATTGCCAAAGGATTGCCATTTCGGAAAGCTATTTTCGATCATGCCCTTCGTAACAGCCTCATACCTATTGCGACCAGTTTTGGTAACAATATATCCATTGTTCTTATGGGATCATTTCTGATCGAAACTGTTTTTAATATTAATGGGATGGGGCTATTGGGGTATGAGTCTGTGGTTGAGCGCGATTACCCGGTCGTTATGGGCATATTGGTTATCTCATCTCTGCTTTTTATGATTGGTAATATTTTATCGGATATTTGCGTGGCACTCGTGGATCCGCGGGTCAAATTTGAATGATTAATTTAAATATAAACTATTAGATGAAGTTAAACCCACTAACTATAAGAAAAATAAAACGATTTAAGTCAATAAAGCGTGGATATATTTCTTTCTGGCTCTTTATTATCATGCTGGTTTTGTCATTTTTTGCCGAACTTTTAGTGAGCAATCGGGCCCTAATCGTCCATTACGATGGCCAATACTTCTTTCCAACTTACGGGAACATGTCGCCTGGAACCACCTTCGGTGAAGCTTACGACTATGAAACCGATTACCGGGCGTTGTCAATACGGTTCAAGACAAGTAACGGTCACAATTGGGTATTATTGCCGCCCGTACCTTTTAACCCATATGAAAATGATCTTAAGGCGGACGCCTATCCGCCATTCCCGCCATCGGCCAAAGAGAAGCACTATCTGGGAACCGATGCCGTGGGGCGTGATATCCTTGCCCGACTCGTTTACGGCTTTCGAATTGCGATTCTGTTCTCGTTGCTGCTTTTGGTGACCAATTACGTCATTGGCGTGTCCATTGGCAGTGCCATGGGGTTTTGGGGGGGTAAATTTGATCTCTTTTTCCAGAGGATCATCGAAATTTGGTCAAATGTCCCGTTTTTATATGTGATCATTATCATTTCATCCATCGTCGTACCCAATTTTTTCATGTTGATTTTTATCATGGCGATTTTCGGCTGGATTGGGATCACATGGACCATGCGAACGGTTACCTACAAGGAGCGGGCGAGAGAGTATGTCCTCGCTGCCCGGGCTTTAGGTGCATCCAATTGGCGCATCATTTTCAAACATATCATTCCCAATACCATAGCGATCATTGTCACCTTTGCCCCTTTTTCCGTCTCGGGAGGAATTGTTGCGCTGACGTCACTGGATTATCTGGGGTTCGGGCTGCCCCCGCCTACGCCCAGCTGGGGAGAGCTGATTCAGCAGGGGTGGACCAATCTTGATGCCTGGTGGATATCCGGATCGGTGATTGGGGCCATGGTGATTACCTTGATGATCGTAACCTTTATCGGTGAAGCGGTACGAGAAGCCTTCGACCCCAAACTGCATACCACTTATGAATAGGAAAAATGCCACTTTTATGGAAGGAAGGGCTTAATGCTAATAATGTTTTATAATAAATGGCATTTATCCGAAGCTTGTCTCGGATTGATGATCTTTATTTTTACATTATTGGTTGCGTGTACCGATAAGGATCTGCCTTCGGCGGATGCCGACCGGGTCGATATCGTGAGGGCGGAAAACATTTTTCAAGCAAAATTGAGTCAAACGCCGCTGCCGGAGAACATTAAATGGCTGACCAATGCTGCGGACCTGACCTACGCTTCCCCTGAAGCTAAAAAAGGGGGAACCTTGCGATTGGCCATCCGAAGTTTTCCCTTGACATTTCGTACCGTCGGGCCGGATTCCAATGCCGAATTCAGGGGCGCCATCCTTGGGAATCAATTGGGTTTAATCGGGCTTCACCCCAATACCATGAACACGATTCCTGAGCTGGCGACGCATTGGGCTTTCGGCGATGATAAAAAAAGCATGTTTTTCAGGTTGAACCCCAAAGCTCGCTGGTCAGACGGTAAACCGGTCACGGCCCACGATTTTGCCTATACCCTTGAATTTATGCGATCGAAACATATCGTGGCCCCCTGGTATAACGATTACTATACCAAAGAGATCGACAAGGTCGTTGTCTACGATGACCACACCCTGGGCGTTATCGGTACCAAGGCCGAGCCCGATCTTCACATGAAGCTCTCACTGGCGCCCACTCCGAGACATTATTTTGGCGAGCTGGGGAATGATTTTGTCCGCAGGTACAATTGGAAAGTTGTTCCCAATACCGGCCCCTATCAAATTTCAGATTTTAAAAAGGGAAAATACGTTAAGTTTACACGTAAGAAAGCGTGGTGGGCCAAGGATCTTAGGTACTTTAAAAATCGCTTTAATGTTAACCGGGTCATTTATACGGTTGTTCGTAATGAAAATATGGAGTGGGAATATTTTAAAAAAGCTAGGGTGGATGTATTTGACATGAATCCCCCCAAGTATTGGCATGTAAAAAGCAAAACCCCTGAGATTGAAAATGGCTATATAAATCGGTTGTGGTTTTACAATGATACATCGCGGTCGCCGTTTGGGTTGTGGTTGAATCAGGATAAAGACATTTTTAAAGATCCAGATGTCCGCTATGCCTTTGCCCATGGCATGAATATTCAGCGGGTCATTGAAAAAGTGTTGCGGAACGATTTTTTCAGACTCGAACACGGATATGTCGGTTATGGGCCCTATTCCAATAACCAAATCAAGGCGCGCCGGTTTGATCTTGAAAAGGTGTCCGACTATATGCAAAAAGCTGGCTGGAAACGTGGGAGCGACGGGATCTGGGTGAAAAATGACCGGCGGTTTTCGGTGGAGGTGACATATGGTTCCGACCGACATACACCCAAGTTGGTGGTGTTGAAAGAGGAAGCCAAAAGGGCGGGCATCGAACTCAATCTACAAAAACTCGATCCGAGTGCCTGGTTTAAAAAGATCAGCGAAAACCGTCACGAAGTGATCATTATGGGATTTGGCACCGGTCTGCGCCCCTCCTACTGGCAAATGTGGCATTCGGACAACGCGCATAAACCGCAAACCAATAATGTGACAAATGCGGATAATCCGGAACTGGATCAAATGATTGATGAATACCGCAATTCTCTGGATGAAAATGAGCGGATCGAACTATCTTTACGGATTCAGGAAAAAGTCCATTCAATCGGTGCGTTTGTACCGGAAGCCATGCGACCCTACTTCCGGCAAGCTTTTTGGCGTTGGTGGCGATTGCCGAATCCGTCGGCAACGAAACATTCCGGTAGCGCTTTCGGCCCTTTTGACAGTATGACTGGTGGGCTTTTCTGGTATGATCCGGGGTTGCACGAAGAAACCAAGGACGCCAGAAAAAAGAAAAAAGCGTTTCAACCGATGACTAACGTTGATGAAACCTATAAAACCGGACAATGAATTATAAGTGTCACTTGAGGGGCCCATTTATTTGCAACCGGAACTCATTTTAACAGTAGATAATCTGATCACGACGTTTAATACCGAAGAGGGGGTTATTCGTGCCGTTGAAGGCGTGAGTTTTGATGTCGAGGCTGGTAAGACTTTGGGCATCGTGGGGGAGTCGGGCTGCGGTAAGAGTGTGACGGCCTTATCGATCATGCGGTTGTTGCCCAAACCGCACGGTCGAATCGCTAATGGTAGAATATTGTTTGGCGGTCGGGATATCGCCACCCTTCCCGCCGACGAGATGCACGCCATTCGTGGGTATGGTATCTCGATGATTTTCCAGGAGCCGATGACCGCTTTGAATCCGGTCCATCCAATTGGGCGTCAATTGGGCGAAGTCTTCAAGCTCCATTTTCCCGAGATGAGAGAAACCCAGATCGTGGAAAAATCGATCGAACTGTTAAAGGAAGTGGGGATTTCCGAACCGGAACGGCGGCTTACAGAGTATCCCCATCAGATTTCGGGCGGTATGCGTCAGCGGGTGATGATCGCCATGGCGCTGGCCGGCGAACCGGATATTCTTATCGCCGACGAACCGACAACCGCCCTGGATGTGACCATTCAAGCTCAGATCCTGGAATTGATGTCGGCGCTGCAACGACGTACCGGTATGGCGATTATCTTTATTACGCACGCCTTGGGAGTGATTGCCGAGGTGTGTGACGAGGTGTTGGTCATGTATGCGGGGACGATCGCGGAAAAAGCACCGGTGGCGGAACTTTTTAATCATCCCCGACATCCATACACCCTGGGGTTGCTTGATGCGATCCCCCGTCTTGATAATTCGCCCAAAACCCGTTTGAATACGATTCGGGGGATGGTGCCGAGTCTGTATGAATTGCCCGACGGGTGTCGGTTTGGGAATCGGTGCCCCTATGCTATGGCAGGATGTGGTATCGAACCACCCCCTTTACGCCCGGTTGGCAGGAGACACTGGGCCAGCTGCTACCTTTACTAATTTGGATAACGTTTAATATATGGCCGAATCTCTCCTCAACGTTCAACACCTAAAAATGCACTTCCCTGTTTTAGGCGGTGTGTTTCGGCGACCGGTAGGAAAGGTGTATGCGGTGGATGATGTCTCATTTGCTATTCCTGAAGGCGAAACAGTGGGGCTGGTAGGGGAATCGGGATGCGGCAAGACCACTGTTGGACGAACCATCCTGAGGCTGTACACCCCGACGTCCGGAAAAGTGGTTTTTGATGGAAAGGATTTATCAGGGTTGAAGCGGGAAGCGCTTCGCGATTTGCGTAAAGATATGCAGATGATATTCCAGGACCCGTTTGAATCCCTGAATTCGCGTCATACTGTCGGCAATATTTTAGAAGAACCTTTTATTATACACGGTATCGGCGATGCCGCCGAACGAAAAGCAAAAGTGCGACAGTTGCTTCAGCGGGTGGGCATATCCGCCGGGGCCTTATCGAGATTTCCCCATGAATTTTCCGGTGGGCAACGCCAGCGTATTGGTATTGCCCGAGCCATTGCGCTTAATCCGAAACTGGTGATTTGCGATGAGCCAGTATCGGCCCTGGATGTATCCATTCAGTCCCAGGTGTTGAATTTGCTTCTCGATCTTCAGCAGGAGATGGGCTTGGCCTACCTGTTTATTGCCCACGATCTGGCCGTGGTAAAACATATATCGGATCGGATAGCCGTTATGTATCTGGGAAAGTTTGTTGAATTTGCCGATGCCGAGACGCTTTACATGCAGCCGGCCCACCCGTATACGGCTGCATTAATATCCGCCATACCGGTACCCGACCCAGGTAAAAAAAAGCAGAAGCAGATCTTAATCGGGGATGTACCCTCGCCCATGCATCCACCACCGGGGTGCGTCTTTCACACCCGGTGTCCCCATATGATTGATGATTGTAAAAAGATAATCCCGGAACTTACGGCGGCACCGGCAAGCGATGGGAATGGGCATCTGGTCGCATGTATTCGGGCTGGCGAGATCGACCTGGGATAACCTTCTTAGCCGGAACGGTTACCCCAGGCGATGTGATTGTTCGCCAAACGGTTGTTTAATGGGTGGGCACCGCCGGTTCTTTGGGCATCACTTCCAACGCGGCTTCAATTTCTTTTAACTCCCTTAACCGCTCGCGAATCGACTCTTTTTGAAGATTGATTCTCTCCTGCTGATCAGGATCAATATCCAGACGGGCCGCTTCGGCCAAATGATCCAGCGCGGTTTCCAACCCTTCCACAGTATCCTGGTCATAGGCCACATCAGAGCGGTACAGCAGGTTATTTAAATCGATGGCGGTCAACCGTTTTGAAGCAGCCTCGGCCAGTTCGTTGGATACGGCAAAGTTCTGGGCTTTGGCCAGGTGAGCCCTGATATTTTCATAATCAGGCATTCCCGGCGAAGCCAGCAAGGCGTCGGCTTTTTGAAGGTAGTGCTTGAAAATCAACGGATATACATCGTCGCGCTTGTAAACCGATTTTTTTTCTTCCGGAGCATTGATATCGGGCAGAACCATTATTTTATCTTCACCCAAGGGGGCAAACCGGCCCTTTAGAATTTCGATACCTACCGGTAGTTTGTTAATATAATACCGTGCAGAGTTGGAGGCGCTGGCGCCGATGACCAATAGAAATAAAAACAGAACGCAACCGGCCAGAATCATCAACGTTTTATCCATCGGTTCACCTGTGGACGGGCCGGATGGCGTATCATAGGTGACGGTGACCGGTGGTTCCGGGTCACGCGGTGTTTCCGCAGCCGGTGGTGGAGGCGGGGTGGCCTCTTTCGGTTCGGTCTTTGTTGTTTTGGGTGGCTGGGCGGCTTGTTTGGGCACTGATGGTTTCGCGACTTTTTCAGGCTTGTCCGCCGCGGCCGGTTTTGGCGTTGATTTCGGTTTTACTGTTGAATCAGGTTTTGATGCTGCGTCTGCTTTCGAAGTTGCCTTTGGCGATGGAGGTGCAACAATCTTTTCTTCGCTATTAACTTTCGCTTCGGTCTCTTTTTTGACCTTTGGTGTTTTTTTTGTTGTTGACTTGATCAGGCTGTTTTTACCCATGATGACCCCTTTGAGCTGAAGAATCGATTGACAGATATAACCATTTCAGTCTGCTCAATTTTATATTAAATCCGGCTTGTTTTGTAAATGATTTTTTAAATACAGTATCAGTGTTTGGGACTCAGGATTGCTTATTTCATCTTGACGATCGGCGGGACCTTAACTATGGTGCAAATTTCGGCCGATTCTGAAATAGTTGAAGTGACGGCCGGCAAATGATTCGCGCTTTATCTATCGGTAACGATAAACCGGCGGCCACGATAAACCGGCTACGATAAACAAAGGGAGGATTGCATTTTGGCCACTGAAGCAGTCTTATCCATTTTGGCCCAGGGCGCCTGGAACGGCGGTAAGCTGGTAGACAACAGCTGTTATGAAAACACGGGGATGACTTTCAAAAACGATATCCCTGTAAATAGCCGAACGATAGAGGAACGCATGGGTGTACGGACCCGTATGGCCGCACCCGAAGATGAGCGCATCGGTGTCCTCGCCCTTCAAAACCTTCTCGACACATCCGATATAGACCCGTCGCGAATCAAGTGGTTGATCGGCGCCACCAATGTGGGCGAGGATAAATACGATCCGGGCCCACTGATTCGGTTTCCACTGGAAGCTATTAAAGAACATGCCCCCGATGTGATAGCCCTGGATCTTTATGCTGGATGCCCGGGGTTTAATGTGGCGGCAGAATTGTTGTTTATGTTGTCCATTGACGGTGTCCTTGCGCCGGACGATCTTTCCGTTATTGTCGGTGCGGAAAATATTCACCGTGCCAAGGCTTTTCGGGCCACGGATACGGCAACCATAATATTTGGCGATGATGCAATGGCCACCGCTTTTCAAACCCATGCCGGCCTGAGCTTCACCGGCCACTATAGCGCCAGTGAACCGATCAAGCGTTCGCTGGGTGCTGATCCGGTGGAGGCCACGGCGCAGGCGATTTTTGAATTGACCGGTGATGGACCCATTGACGGGCTGATTGTCGACAACCAACTGGGTAAAATCGAACTTCGCGTGCCCGCTTTTGCCGCAAGGGTTCAGCAGCGCCTGGCCGAACTGAGGTTTCCGAAAGCGTTTGAAAAAGGCGTGTTTGGTCGTTTCAAGGATGCGTTGGCATTTTATGATGAGAGAATCCAATCTTTCGCTTTTGATATTATGTCCATGACACAAAATGCCGACCTCGTTGAAATGATTGCCCGAGCTTATGTCCGATCTGGAAAGTATAATACCGTGGTGTCGGCCTGCGCCGGGATTGATGATCAGGTTTATGTCACCGTGCAAAAAGGCCACGGGTTTACTTTTACACCACCGGTGCACGGGATTATCGATACGACTACCAGCACCCATGGGTGCTTTGGGGCCTTTATACAGGCGGTTTTCGATGATGACGATGGGGATGTGTATGGTGAAATGGATGGCAAGGGCGTTTTTCTTTATGCTACCCGGGGGGTTGGTAACCACCTAAAAAAGCTGCTGGGCTATCATGATTTGTCCATTCGCGATATTGACCTATTGATTGAACACCAGGCCAACTTTGCCATGATCCCCTTAACCCTGGAACAGTTGTTCAAAGGACTTTCTCGTGATGTGAAAAATGAGGTGGTCGCTTTCATTGCCAATAAAATGTTAATCAATGTCCATACCCGGGGTAATTGTTCGGTCGTCTGCATGCCGCGACTGCCGTACGACCTTCATCGGGATGTGTTAAAAGCGGATACTGTTCAGGGAATTCCTATCAATCAGAACCTGGATCAGTTAAAGCGCGCCAAGACTATTTTGTATGATTCGGTTGGGGCGGGAATGACGCGGAGTTCGTTTTTGCAAAAGATGCCATGACCAGACTATTTGCCCTCACTACGAGCGAAAGGAGAATTAGATGATCATAACCAACATTGAAACCGTTCCGGGAAAAACCATCACCGAGCATTTTGGCATGGTGTCCGGCAATACCATTCGGGCCAAACATATTGGCCGGGATATCATGGCCAGTTTAAAAAATATTGTTGGCGGAGAACTGAAAGGTTACACCAAATTGTTACAAGAATCCCGGGATCAGGCGACGGCTCGCATGATTTCTAATGCTGAGCAGCTTGGTGCCAATGCCATCGTCAATGTCCGTTTTTCAACGTCATCCATCACCCAGGGGGCCGCTGAACTGTATGTGTATGGGACTGCGGTACGGGTGGCCTGAATAGGAGACGGCATATGATTGATCTCATTATTTTTATTACACTGGTTGTCCTGGGATATTCAATGGGTACACTGGCCGAAAAACGGCATTTTCGGTCCATTGAACAACGTGAAGCCGATCACCTCGGGCAACCCATTGTTACTTTAGAGAAGACTGCAATTCCTGATGGCCAGATCGAATCTGCTACAATGGTGAGCGGGAGTGCCGTGATTTCCGTCGATTATTTCAAACGGCTTTTGGCCAGCCTAAGGAATATCTTCGGTGGTACCGTAAAATCCTACGAAAGCCTGCTGGATCGGGCGCGTCGGGAAGCACTGCTGCGAATGCGGGAAGCGGCCTCGGATGCCCGAATTATCGTGAATGTCCGCATTGAGACAACATCCATTGGGCGTCGGGCCAATAAAAAGGGGGTCGGATGCGTTGAGGCTATCGCTTACGGTACCGCTTTAAAATTTCGAGGTTAACCCACCTATTGTTACCGTTGTCCATACCATTTGAAGGTTCCCGAGTGTGATGTCTATCGTGTCGACTGGATTCGCGAGGACCTTTTCAAGCAGGCCATGCCGCCCTGGAGATTTTATATGACGTTCTGAAAAAGATTGAAGCGTAAGCCTTGTAACCTTTAGGGATCTAAAGATGGCCCTCCTGAATGAATCCGGTTGCGGGGGGAGTCGTTATTTCTTTTTCAAAAAGAGCCCCTTTTCGGCAAAAAATTCTATCACATTTTGTCGATGGGCATAGTAAATGATTGCGGCTGTCGCCGCTGTTCCGGCAAGGGCAAGGGGTGTTGGGCCGCAGTAGATGATGATTCCAGTCGCAATCACGGCGACCATAATAAAGGACCCGATAAACGGTTTGCGGGTGATCAAATAAGTGATAGGCCAAGTGAGCATTGCGATGACAGCAGCAAGTGGTACAATCGGAATCGCGAAACCAAGATAATTGGCCACCCCTTTGCCGCCCTTAAAATGGTGAAAACAGGGGTATAGATTTCCGATTATCAAGCCGAAGCCGGTCCATGGGATCATCCTGGCCGGTAGCAAGTGCAGGGAGGCGAAGGCAAGTACCATCGCTTTTCCCGTTTCTAAAAGCAGGACCACTAATGCCCACCCCATGCCTGCCTGGCGGTACACATTGGTCATGCCGGGATTGCCGCTGAAATGGGTGCGCGGGTCTTCACGGCCCAGGAGGCGAAACAAGCCAATGGGCACGTTTACCGAGCCGATCAAATACGCGCCTATAAATAGTAGGACCAGATTCATCTCTTTACAAAAGCCTGTTATTTAGGGTATCAACGTGCGAATAAAACAAACGTTTTATATGGTCATGAAACTTTATGGGTGCCGTATTGATACGCGTTTTAAAGGAGATTTTCAATCATTTTAATATCAAGCGCGACGCGTTATTTTCGATATGGGATCGCGAGTGGTCAGCGAAACCCTATTTAGAGGAAATTGCCCCTTTACATCGTTAAGGGCTATAAGGAGAGATACGGATGGGTGAATCTGGTGATACTTCTAGTAATACACGGGTGGCGATTGTCACTGGCGCTGGAAAAGGCATCGGCCGGGCTATAGCGTTAGAGCTTTCCCGGTGCGGGTATTATGTCGCCGTTAATTATCGATCGAGCCATGCGGCTGCAACTGAAACCGTCAAGCTGATTGAAAAAAATGGGGGGCAGGGAGAAGCGCAAGCCTATGATGTAACCGATGCCAAAGAAACCAAGGCTGCCCTGGATGACCTGTTCTCAAGATACAAAACCGTCGATGTGCTGGTGAACAATGCCGGTATCACCAAAGATGGTCTGTTTATGATGATGTCCACGGATAACTGGCATCAGGTCGTCGACACGACCCTGGCCGGATTTTATAATATGACGAAACCCGTACTGAGAAAAATGGCCCGCAGTAAAAAAGGATCGGTAATTTCCATCTCATCTGTGGCCGGCCTGATAGGTAATCGGGGGCAGACCAATTACTCGGCGGCCAAAGCCGGATTGATCGGTGCCAGTCGCTCCCTGGCGGCCGAAGTGGCACGAATGGGTATTCGTGTTAACGTCGTCGCACCGGGCTTGATCGATACGGATATGACCAAAGATATACCCATAGAAGGGCTAAAAAGCATGATTCCCATGGAACGGGTAGGGCGGCCGGAGGAAGTGGCCAAGGTTGTACGGTTCCTCTGCTCAGAGGATGCGTCTTATATTACAGGCCAGGTGATTTCGGTCAATGGCGGCATGACCTGACAACTGCACATCTACCCAACCTTGTCAAATTGCGTGCCTATTTTTCTTGATAACGGGCATCCACCCGCTTTTTACTTGAATACAGTTGCCAGTTTAACGCTGCAGCACCAATAAAATTATTATCTGTTTCAACCAGTGGGCTGTCTTGATAGACAGCTCCTGCCAATGTCTCCCAACGGCCATAGACCACCAGTGAGAATTTATCGTTGAATCGATGGCTCACACTGCCGGACAGCATGATGCCGCCAAACCCACCCCCTGCCTCATAAGCCGGTCGGTTGGGATGGGCATGTTCAGGAGGCACATCATAAAAGTAACCGTGGTAGCGTTGATCGGCAAAATTAATTTCCAAATTGGTATCGAATTGCCAGCGATTGTTCTGCCAGGTCGGTTCGTAATGATAGATCAAGCTAGCTAAAAAGCGATATCCACGATGGCGGGTTTTCAAATTATCCGGTATGCCGACCGAAGCTGTCCAGCGCAAAGCCGGGGCGATATATAAATACTTACGAGGATGCCGACCTAAAAAAAACCATTTCAGAGCCGGGCCGGCTTCAACAATCGCATCCAAATCACCAATGCCCTCTCTGGCTGTGTCGTCATCATCCGCTGGCGGGTTACCGTAAAAAGAAAAGGTCGTTTCCAAATATTCGGATCGATAGAAAATCCCTCTCAAACCTTCGCGGTCCGCCTGGAAAATTTTCCCACGGTAAATTAAATAGGGTAGGGGCAAAAAATAGGTTTTATGTTCGTCAGACCCCCGGTATAGTGGTAACCGTGCCACGCTATTGAATAGATGGAGTTCCCAAAGAGGTTTTGTTCGAACCACTGTATTTATCGGTTTCGTATCATCAGCCAACACCGGTCGATAAAACAAAAGGATAAAAATACTGCAAAGGATCAAATAAACTCTGGAGGATGCCGTCATAAGGATAAAGTCACTTTATAGATACGACGATGATTAAAACGCATTCGATTTATGGTTATTAATTTGTTTCGTTGAAAATGGGTCATTCATCACTACTGCAAAGTATCGGGTTAATGTTACAAACTTCCGGATGGTTGGCTTTCACGCACTCCGGGCACATGGAGTGTGAGAATTGAACATCGATACGCGTGCTGAAATAATTTTCGACATTTTGCCAAAAACCGTCATCGTCACGGATTTTCTTGCATGATGCACAAATCGGAATAATCTGGCGCAGGGTGTTTATTTCATTTTTCAAGTACGTAATGACTTCTTTCGTATTGAGTAGTTCGGAAATGTCATTTAATTCCAAAATCAGATAATCAATTTCATTTTTATCACTAAAAATGGGGGTTGCCACCACTTCTTCGATAATCGAGCGGCCGCCAAATTTTTTCTGATGGATGAGACGGGCCGGTTTCATACTTTCAAGCGCCAGCTTAATCGGACAATTTACTTCGTCATTTTCCCAGCAGGGTTGCGTGTTACCGGTAGTCAGTTGGTAGCACGTTCGACCGATGATCCGGTTGTTAGGCAGACTGGTCCACGCCGCGGCCGCCAGGTTTGCATCAAGAATCCGACAATCTGCATCGACGACCATGATCGGTACGGATAATGATTTAAAAAGGTTTAAGCGATCCTTCTTTTCGTACATATTTGATTGTTTCCTTGTTGATGGGGCTATTCCATCAGATTTTCACGTTCATTTTTCAATCATTTTATCCTGTTCAGGAAAATCAGTTATCGGCGAACAACCTTGGGGTCGAACCCGGCTGTCTTAAGGGTGTTTATCAGTTTATCCGGGACAGTCTCTGTGGAATAGGCTCCGACGAGTATTCTAATGATGTCGGGGTTAACCGGATCTGCTATTTGGTAGGCTGGATAATTTAAATCCGCCAAACGCGACGCCATCTTTTTTAAGGCCGGTTTGGACGGAGACTTACCGGCTTGAACCGCATAGGGCTTTTTCACAACGATCGCTTTCTTGAAATGCCTTTGGGTGAGATTTTCAGCCGCTTTTTTGGCCTCATCGATGCTTTGAAACCAGCCGAAATAGATCTGGTACCAGTGTCCGGAGTCTTTAAAGTAAGCATGGGAAACATAAGCCGGGTCGCGGTTTTGGCGTAGCTTGAAAACTTTGGCTTTAGAAATTTTCGGATCTTGATAGGTTGAGATAAAAATGGTGTAGGGATATTTCCCGGGCTTAGAGGTTACCGCCGGCGTGGGCAGAGCATCACCGATGGGTTTTTTAACCTGCGGTGTTGTTTTCACAGGTGAGGCTGCCACTGCGTTGGCTGGTTTTTCCGATGTTTTCGGTTCTGATTTACGAATTTTTTCGGTTTTCTCGGTTCCTTTTTTAACAAAATCAGGTTCGGCTACCTTTGTCTCAGCGGCCGCCATGTCCCCCGTACCCGTTCGCCATGGTTTCCCGGATTGATACGTTTTCAACCGTTGAAGATAATCGTCCAGCCGATTAAACCGCTCTTCCTGGGTAAACATCGCGATAACTTTGCGTTGAATTTCGGCGGCTTTTTTGTAACGCCCGTTTTCAGCGTGTACTGCGGCAAGGGTGTCCAGGTAGTTGGGTGTCGTTTTTATCTTGACCGCTTTTTCCGCTAACACCATCGCTTTTTCTCCGTCTCGATAGCGGGCATCCGGGCATACAGCCAGCATCCAGGCCATTTGGTTAATGGCGTTGGGCTCGTCGGGGGTCTTTTTGAGGGCGTTATCCAGGTCCTCTTTTGCCCGTTTATAATCGCCCTTTCGGAAGTATGCCACGCCGCGGCTGGTGAGTACTTCGGTGATTTTGGGATCTTTGCCTATAGCGCGGGTATAGTCGGAAATAGCTGCGTCAATGTCATTCAGATAGTATCGTGCCATACCGCGGTAATAGATCGCCTTAGCGTTATTCGGGTCCGTCTTGATGATTTTTGAAAAGATACGAATGGCTTCTTTAAAACGTTGTCCTTGCAAAAACGCGATGCCTTGCTGGGTTAAATCCGATTCGCCATGGACCATGGCTGCAAAGCCCAAAGTTAAGATGATGAATATCAGGCCTAATCGTTTTTGTGCTAATATGGTCATAATGTATCCCTATCTCTAACTTTATCCCTATCCCTATCCCTATCCCTATCCCTGTCCTAATCCAGATCTCTTGCTAACCTTGACGGGCGTTATAAATTAACCCGCCTTTGTCGGCATATTTTTGTAATACTCGGCGTGCCATTGAGCGTGACACATCGCGAGTCACCGTAATATCGCGATTTTCCAAGGATCTTTGCCAGTTTTTCTCTTTGGGGCCTTCGTCAAATCCGATTTGGCGGGCATCTTCGTCCCTCGCGCCATATACCAGATATTTTATGCCTGACCAGCATATCGCTCCGATGCACATCGCGCACGGTTCCGTGCTGGTTACCAGCTCATAGGGCGGCAATCCCAGACCTCCCAGATCGAAATGGCCAACCTTCCGGTGGGCCGTACAAATAGCGACGATTTCCCCGTGTAAAATGGAGCAGGCAGCCGTCTCCACTAAGTTGACACCTGCCGAAAGCGGAATCCAGGTCTGCGTATCAAAAATGACGGTAGCAAAAGGCCCACCGGTTTGATGGGTGACATTTTTTTCCGACAATTCAATGGTCAACGCCATGCGGTCCGCTATTGCAGGCAACGGCTTTTTGTGCGCAGTCATAAATGTCGCCAACCAATCGGGGGGATGAATGGAAAAAAAGGGGCCGTTCATGCGCATTCCGAATCTTTTACGGTGATTTGAAAACTTGGCCAGGATTTAATAACCGCTTCAATGAGAGTGGCCAATGGTATGGCGAAAAAGACACCCCAGAAACCCCAAATTCCACCAAAAATAAGAACCGCCGTGATGATTGCAACGGGATGCAGGTGGACCACTTCAGACAGTAAAAGAGGCGCCAGCAGGTTACCATCCAGGAGTTGAATAATGCCGTAAGCAATCAACAAGGAAACCAATTCCGACGAAAACCCCCACTGAAAAAAGCCCATCAAGGCCACCGGCAGCGTGGTGACGGTTACCCCAATATACGGGACAAGGACAGATAATCCCACCATTAACCCCATCAACATGGCATAATTTAGATCCAACAGGAAGAAAACCAGATAGCTGGCAACCCAAATAATCAGGATTTCCCAGAATTTCCCCCGAATATAATTCCCGATCTGGCGATCGACATTTTTCCATACCTGCTCGGTCAAGTCTCGGTTATCGGGTAAGAAACGGGTTACCCATCGAAGGATCGGTTGCTTATCCTTTAGAAAAAAGAAGACCATCAGCGGAAGCAGAACCAGATACACCAGAAAGGTAACCAAGCCACGTACCGATGCAACGGAAACGCTGAGCACTTTTTGTCCCAAACGGCCGAGTTCCGTTTGAAGAAATCTGACCAAGGCTATAACCTGTTCCTGAGAAATAAAATCAGGATATTTCTCGGGTAGTAGCATCAGTTGCCGTTGCCCCCGGCCGAACATTGCGGGTAGTTCACTGAAAACCTGGCCGACCTGGTAGGATAGTTGGGGCAGCAGCCCGAACAATAAAAAGATCAAGCAGGTCATAAATGTTAAAAAAACGATCAAAACGGCCGCCAGCCGTGGAATCCGGCGGCGTTCCAGGAAACCGACCAGTCCCTCCAGCAGATAGGCTATGACAACACTGGCTATTACCGGTGCCATAATTCGCCCCAGGGTCCAGATGGCAACGGTACCTGCCAACAGGATGAAAAAGAGAATGATGACCTGGGGATCGGAGAAATGGCGGTGAAACCACTCGCGTATTATATGCAAGGGCCGATTCCTTCTAAGCTCGTAATGTGCGTTTTGTCTTTAAAGTCAGGGTGCTTGTGCACCGGATTAAAAGTTATTTCTATCTGAATGGCACCGCACTGTCAATCATGATTGTAGATTTCGAATGCGTTAACGGCTGATGTAGCGGGTGATGCGGTGGCCTTGTTCACCCTCTATTTATCAGGTATGATAATGTCCCGTTGGCGAAGGGGGTTGGCTGATCGATAACCGACAATTTATAAATGTGTTTTCCAGCATCAGCATTATTCATTCGTGCATAACCGTTCGGATCGGGTAACCGTGACCTTCGACAAAGATAAAATGCAATCGAGTATCAACATGATGGTTCGAAACCGTGCCGATTTCTTAGACTTTGTCGACGCAAAAGCGCTTATAAAAACGTTGGCGATGCGAATTAGGACTGATCTGGTCGAGGCGATTCAAACGAAAAACGGGGCCAGCTTGATTGTTTCAGGCGGCGCCACGCCGATGGGCTTGTTTGAGGCTTTGTCCCATATCGATCTTCCGTGGGAGAAGGTTACGGTTGGCTTGGTTGATGAACGCTGGGTTGATGTGGCTAACGCTGATTCCAACGAAAAACTGGTCCGATCCCATCTACTAAAAGACAAGGCGGCCCGAGCACAATTTATCGGTATGAAAACCAAAGCCGAGTCGGCGGTTGTCGCTGAAGGTGCATGCGATGGAAGGTATGAGAAAATATCAAAGCCATTTGATCTCGTGCTTCTGGGGATGGGTACCGATGGCCATACGGCTTCCTGGATTCCTGGCGCCGACCGGCTGGAAGCTGCCGTTAACCCATACTCCAGGAAAAGTTGTGTCGGCCTAAGACCAGCTGGTAGCATTTATGATCGATTGACGCTGACGTTGCCCATGATTTTAAATGCCCACCGGATATGTGTTCATATTGAGGGCGACGATAAGCGTAAAAGCTATGAAAAAGCCGCTGCCGGTGGATCTTGCCAGGTGATGCCGATTCGATATATTTTAGGACAGAATAAAGTTCCGGTGACGGTTTTCTGGGCGCCCTGAGAATCCGGTTTCATAAAGCGTTTTGTCTATTCTTTATAGGAGGTAGGGATATGCGATTTTTGTTTACCTTACGAACCGGTACTTTGGTTTGGCTTGTTATTTTTCTGACAGGTTGCATAGGTGGAAAATCCAGCCCGACCCCCCGGTTTTACCTGTTGAGTCCCATCCAATTGAGTCCCACCCAATTGATTCCCACCCAAGCCGACAAGGCGATTATACCAAACGATACCGCCGATTTCCCGTTAACCATCGGCTTTACAGCTGTCGAAGTATCTGAATACCTGGCCCGTCCCCAAATCGTGACGCGGACAGGGGCGTCAGAGCTGATGCTGGCAGAGTTTGATCGCTGGGCGGAACCGCTAAACGGACATTTGTTTCATGTAATAACGGAAAACTTGTCAAATTTACTGGTTGATCATCCTATTCGGATTCTCTCGAAGCGCAAAAGTAAAAAGGCTGACTATGAGTTGGAAATCCGGATTATTCGGATGGATGGCGAACGAGGAGATGCGCTCACACTGATTGCCCGCTGGTCGCTGATTAAAGCCGAAGGGGGAGAAGTGACTCGAATGAAGCAAACCCGGATCACCGAACCCGTTTTGGGGGCGGATTACCATGCTTTGGTAGCCGCCCACAGTCTGGCCGTCAACAAATTAAGCCGTGAGATCGCCGAAGAGATTCGGTCAATGGTGAGGCCCTGATTTGTTTATGCTAAAAATATTATGGAGGAAGTCATGTCATTTAATACACTAAATGCCATTTCACCCGTGGATGGCAGATACCGTCGGTCAACGGCACCTTTGGCCGACTACTTTTCGGAAATGGCGCTGATTCGTTATCGCGTCATGGTGGAAATCGAGTACTTTATCGCCTTGTGCCGTTTACCTCTGCCACAGCTAAAAGGGGTTGCCGAATCCCATTTTGAGCCGCTACGAGATATATACCGGCAGTTTGAACAGTCGGACGCCGAAAGCGTTAAGGCCATTGAGAAGACGACCAATCACGATGTTAAAGCCGTCGAGTACTTTTTAAAGGATCGTTTTGCGGAGCAAGGTCTTGAAGCGTACGCTGAATTCATTCACTTTGGTTTGACGTCACAGGATATTAATAATACGGCCCTGCCGTTAATGCTAAAAGAGGCCTGGGAAGGCGTCGTTGCCAAGGCATTCAAGGCAACAATCGAAAAACTAAATGATCTGGCGCATCAATGGAAAGGGGTGGCCATGCTGGCTCGCACTCACGGTCAACCGGCATCCCCGACAATATTGGGAAAAGAAATTTACATATTCGCCGATCGGCTTGAAAGGCAGTGGGCGCTTTTAAAACAGGTACCCTATACCGCTAAATTCGGCGGTGCCACCGGGAATTTTAACGCCCATGTCGTTGCCTATCCGGCCATCGACTGGCTTGAATTTTCCGACAACCTGGTGAATGACGTATTGGGATTGACGCGGCTTCAACTAACGACCCAGATCGAACCTTACGATCATCTGGCCGCATTTTGTGACGGCGTAAAACGGATGAACACCATTTTAATCGATTTATGCCGGGATATTTGGGCCTATGTTTCGATGAATTACTTTAAACAGAAGATCGTTGCGGGGGAGGTGGGTTCATCGACCATGCCCCATAAGGTCAATCCCATCGATTTTGAAAACGGTGAGGGTAATCTGGGGGTGGCCAATGCGCTCTTTTCCCATTTGGCGGCCAAGCTCCCCATTTCCCGTCTTCAGCGCGATCTTACCGATTCGACCGTGTCCCGCAATATCGGGGTTCCGCTGGCACATACCCTGATCGCCTTGAAATCGATCCAAAGGGGGTTGAACAAGCTGGTATTAAATGAAGAGATCATTCGTGCCGACCTTGATCAGAATTGGGCGGTGGTGGCCGAGGCGATCCAAACGGTCTTGCGGCGCGAAGGTTATCCGCAACCGTATGAAGCGTTAAAAGCGTTGACCCGAAAGAATACGGTTATTGATGCAAAACTTATCGCCGACTTTATCGAAACCCTGGAAATCTCCGAGACGGTTAAGTCCGAACTTTTAAAAATAACCCCCGAAAATTATACCGGCGTTTCGGTATTGAGATGAAAAATGAATAACGCCAAGTTATTAGGGGTTTTGTTGGGCCTTCTCATCGCGTTCTCTCCTTTTTCTGTTTCAGCCATTACGGTTTCTTCAGTGGGCGCGCTGCAAAATGCGGTGAATAGCGCCAATAGCGGCGGCGATAAAAACATTGTCATAAGTGCTAGCGCAAGCCCATATATGCTCAACGGCGTCTATCTGCGGATCACTGCCGATAATGTGACCGTTAGCGGCTCAACCAATAACAGAGAGGACGTTGTTCTTGATGGTAATTATGTCACAACTGAGATATTTCAGATACTGGGCTCGCATGTAACGATAAAAAACCTCACGCTCAAACGGGCACGTTTTCACCCCATCCATGTAACGCCTTCTGATGCAAAGAATAATATTGGCACCCTCATTCAAAATATACATATCATTGATCCCGGCCAGCAGGCCATAAAGATCAACCAAAACGCCGCCAAAACCCGTTCGGTAAACTACGGTACAATCAAGAATTCAAAGCTGGAATTAACCCCGGAGGGCAGGGAAAGGGTCTGGGATATCAATGGCAGCTGTTATACGGGTGGCGTTGATGCGCATCATGCCAAGGGTTGGGTTGTCAAAGAAAACATCATTTCAGAATTCTGGTGTACTCCGGAAAACGAGGACCTTTCAGAACATGGTATCCATTTCTGGTCTTTTTCGGAAGATACCCTCGTAGAGAAAAATCACATTATTAATTGCGATCGAGGCATCGGTTTTGGGCTTGGCAGCAGTGGGCATCTCAATGGGATTATACGAAATAATATGATCTATCATGATTCGGGCGATTCTGATAGCGATGTGGGGATCGGTTTGGAATCTGCCGCTGCCGCGCAGGTATATAACAACAGCATCTATCATGAACACGACTACGCCAATGGTATCGAGTATCGATTCTCCGCCACGGCTGGGGGGTTCATTCGAAACAATCTGACAAACAAGGCGATTACATCAAGGCAAGGTGGTACAGCAGTACTTTCTCATAACGTTACCACGGCGCAATCGTCCCATTTTAAAAATATAGCAAGTGGTAATTTGCATTTAAACTATCCTGTCAAAGGGGTCGTTGATAGCGGCATTTCCGTTACCGGGTTGCAGGATGATTTTGATGGCGAGTTAAGGGTTCAGGGTGGCCGGGTGGATATTGGTGCCGATGAGATAATCCATAGCGGAAAGGCTGCGGTTTCAACCTGGATTCCGTTATTGCTTGATTAGGATATATCGCTGAAAACCCGTAAAAGGTGAACGGTATGCATCACCATCGCAATACATCAAATGGTTATGGCCCAGCCATATTTCTTTTCATCGCTCTTTTATGGCCTGCTGGTTGTTGGGCGGTCGTGAACAGCCCTGTTTTAAAATGGCAATATGGGGGATGCTATTCATCCTGGTGTGAAACCGGCTGGTACGCCTCTCCTGCTGTAGCGGATCTCGATGGCAATGGATCAAAAGAGGTGATTGCTTCAGCCTATTCTATTGTTGCACTTCGGGGGAATACGGGCGCCGTTATCTGGAGAGTCAATTCAGGCCATGATCGAAGCGATTCAGGTGGATCAAATGTCGGCCGAACATGGCCTGGTATCGTCGTCACCGATCTGGATCAGGATAATAAAAAAGAAATTGTATCGGCCCATGGCGGTGGCTATGTTTCGGTATATGATCATAATGGCTATTTTCAGCCAGGCTGGCCAAAGAGGCCGGCAGCAAATGAATTACGGGGATTGACCGTAGCGGACATCGACGTTGATGGCACAGCCGAAATTATTGTCACCGGGGCGGTCTATGGTAAAACCAATACCTGGGTTTATGAACATAATGGATCCCTGAGGGCCGGTTGGCCTCAGCTATCAAATACGTCTGGGTATGCATACGGTGTTTTTAATGATAATGCCTGGGTGGCGGATATAACAGGTGATAATAAAAAAGAGATCATCGTTCCATCGGATGTTCATTATATTTGTGCCTATAACACAAACGGCGCTCAGTTAGGCGCTCATTCCCAGTACGGCGGCAATGGATGGGGAAAGGTCGGCTTATGGGAAAGTCAGGCAATTGAATTGCGCGGCTGGGGAGATTGCTCCACAACCAGGGCTGAAAGATACCGTACAAATCTTGCCCACGGAGCGGCCGTTGCGGCTGATGTTGATGGCAACGGTACAATGGAAATTATTGCAACGGGAAATATGTACGATTGTGCTTTTGGTCATCCACCCGGCAAATACACGCCTTTGTATATTTTTAATGCGGATCGGAGCCGGTTTCGTACAGGCACATGGGACTGGCGCGAACCGGCAAAGAACACCGGCGCACCTCTGAGCGAGAATTATAACGTGATCGAAAACTGTCAGCCAAATCCGGTTGTTGTGGACATTGATGGCGACAATAGAAAAGAAATTTTGTTTTCTTCCTATGATGGCCGTATCCATTGCTTTTGGCTTGATAAGACGGAACACTTTAATTGGCCATACAGCGTTTATAAGCCGGCCGACGGATATTACCGGTTCAGCTCCGAGCCTGTTATTGCCGACCTGGACAGCGATGGTAAAGCCGAAGTGATTTTTACTTCTTGGGTCCAAAAACAAACAAGCGGTGCTCTTCGTTTAGGAAAATTGCATATCCTGGACTATCGGGGAAATGTTCTGCATGAGAAAAATCTCCCACCACCCAAATCTTCATCGGTTCGCCACAATGGTGCCCTTGCTGCCCCAACGATCGCAAATATCGATGGCGATAGTGATTATGAGATTGTTGTCAATACAGTGGCTTCGGGATTTGTGGCGTATGATCTTCCAGGTTCATCAGGCGCGAGGATTTTGTGGCACACCGGGAGGAATAAGCAGTTTGATGAAGCCATCGGAAACAGAATGGTTGTCGCACCCATTTTACATTTGCTTTTTGAAAACGACTAGTTTTTGCAGCCTGCCCCGGGCGATAGGGTCATTTCGGCTTGTAATCCAATTCCGGAGGGGATGGCGAATCGCCGGCCGTCATTTCAAGTTGCAGGCGATATTTTTCGATTTCGGTTTGGCTGGCGAGGCTTTTTTTGGCCAGCAGGTAGCGAAGGTAGATAATCCATACGACGATCGCCGTCAGCACACCAAAAACCGTTAAAAAGATCTCTTTATAGCGAACCAGCGTATCCAATCCCACCTTGCCCAGGTAAGCAATGACATTGGGAAGGATCCAGTAGGCGACGATAATCAGAAATATCACCAACCCGAGAATGAAAATATTCAATCGACGGGCCTGGTTGATCATTTTCATGAATCGACCGGATGGCGCTGAATCATCACCACCTCTCAGCGTGGATCGTTCTGGCCCCGCATCCCCAGGTATAATCGCCATATAAGCCCGAACAATAAAACCAAACAGCAATACGGCCCCGATAGGGATTCCCAAAGCAGCCGTAAACCAGGCCCGAAAAGGAAATGGTTGTTCTTGAGTCACCAAACGGACCTGGTATTGATCAAGGGGGCCGAAGGTTTGTTCGAAGTAGTATTTATTGAATGTGGAGAGGTTCTCCCCATCGGTGACATGGATAAGCGTGCCCTGTTGGTTCAGGATATGAAGGGAGGATTTTCGGCCGGTCTTCATGGCCGCAAAGGCAAATATCTCCACCTCCAGTAAAATGATACCGATGGTGATGACGATTAAAAGGGTTTTATGTTCCCTGAACAAAATGTCACTATTTGGCTGTTTGTATGACGGCTCGCATAAAAGCCGGCAGGTCGGCGGGCGTTCGGCTTGTTATCAAGTTTCCGTCGACCACCACCTCCTCGTCAGTCCAGCGGGCGCCGGCGTTAACCATGTCATCTTTAATGGAAAAAAATGAGGTGACGGATCGATTGGATACAATACCGGCTGATATGAGCACCCAACCGGCATGACAGATGGCGGCAACGATTTTTCCCTTTTCATATAGCCGTTTCACTAAATGAAGCATGGACGGGGAACGACGCATGAGATCCGGTGCATAACCACCGGGTATAATAACGCCATCGAATTTGTCCAATGATATCTGGTCGGCGGCGGCATTGACGTCAATTGTCGTGCCGGCCTTGCCGGTATACGTTTCAGCACTACCCGATCCCACCACGGTTACCTTGGCACCGGCTTCCTGTAAGCGATAAAAAGGATACCAAAATTCCTGATCATTAAACATCTCTTCCACGAGAACGATAAAGTGTTTACCGGATAGTTCCATGAGGGCTCCTTTTTGTCTTACTCATTTTAAACCTGTTCGGCGGCCCATTCCGCCAGCTCTTCCCTGAAGATCTTGGCATTATGGCGGATATCAACCGGAAAATTGGGATGAAACAGGATCGTATTGATATCCTTGGTATGGGGATTATTTCTTGCTAGATCCAGCAGTTCCTCCTCGATACGTTCTGTCGAGTGGTGATTATTGGATTCTTTTAGCTCCACACAAAGAACGGGCTTTTGTTCGGGCGCCCCTCCGACTCTCACCAGGGCACTTCGGAAAACATCCGGATGCTGATTAAAGATCGCCTCGCAAGGTATCGTATACAAAGTTTTGGTAGGCATTACCACCCGATGCCCTTTGCGGCCGCAAAACCAGATGCGGCCTTTTGAGTCCATCCAGCCCAGGTCGCCCATGCGGTGCCAATATCTGTCGTTGTCTTTGATTTTTGACAGCGCATCCGCGGCAGGATTATCGTAATACCTTTGCGTGACGAGGTTTCCTTTGACCGCTATCTCTCCAATTTGTCCGCTTGGAACCACTAGATTATCATGCCACCGGTTGATTGGCATGTCGCTAATCTGAATGATTTGGACCGTAATGCCATCGACCGCAGGACCTACACAGACGCCACTTCCCTTTTCCGTCATTTTGCGTGTGCTCGTCAGGATTTCATCGCTGGAAATCGAGGCGACGGGCATGGCCTCAGTGGCGCCATAGGGCGTGTGGATGCGGGCTTTACCCGTCAACATATGGTTGAAGGTTTCGATAATGTCCGATGAAACCGGCGCACCGGCCGATATTACCCGTTTTAGAGAGGGCAGCCGAAACTTTTGGGTCGCACCGAAATGGCCCACCCGATTCAAAAGTGCCGGAGAAGCAAACATATTGGTGACGCCATGATCGATAATGGCTTCAATGATTTTAACCGGGTTAACCTTAGCCGGACGAACCGGGTCCATATCAGGAATGACGGCCGTCATTCCCAAGGCCGGATCAAACAGGGCGAATAACGGAAAAGTGGGGAGATCAATTTCGCCAGGCTCTATTTTGAATTGTGAGCGAATAAGCGCTACCTGGGCATCGAAATTGCCATGGGTGTACACGACTCCCTTTGCCGGTCCCGTGCTGCCCGTCGTAAACAAAATGGCGGCTGTTTCATCGCAGTGGGTTGACACCGTTCGATACGGTTTCCAGGGTTGGGTAAACAGCTGGGATAGTGAAACCGCGCCCATCATTTTAAACGATCCCACCGTTATCCAGGTGTTCACCGAATGAAAAAAACGGGGATAGAGAAGTCTTAAAATATAGGCTTTGGAAATACCGATAAAAGCTGTGGGTTCGGTATGGCGCAGACACCGGATCATCCTCTTAATCCCCATACCCGGATCAACCACCACCGGTATGGCACCGACTTTAAATAGGGCAAAAATCAGCGTAAAAAAGTCCGGTCCAGGTGGTACCATCAAAATCGTACGCACCCCGCGGGAGATCCCAACCGCTTCAAGTCCATGGGCGAGACAATCGGTGTCTTTTTCAAGCTGTCGGAATGTTAGATGGGCATAGGTAACCCGGCCATGATCGTCACGACCCACCGGGTTGATCACGGCTTTTTGATACGGCCTCAAAAGGGCCATCTTTTTCAAATGAGACGCAACGTTGACAATATCACTCATCATTCGATCGTTTCCAGATGGATTGCAAGTTTTTGCGCCTCCTGATGAAAATGGCGCAGACTCACCATTATTTTACGTTGTGAATCAGACCAATTGTGACCATAATGGCAAACATCTTACTATTGAACCGGATATTTTTGCAAGAAGGATTGCATCAAGGAAATAATTCGAGCTGGTTCGTCTTCAAGCAGGTAGTGGCCGGCCTGGTTAAACAGATGGGTTTCGGCTGCGGGAAACCGGCGTTGCCACTCCAGCAGATAGTCATGATCGAAAACAAAATCTTTTCCTCCCCAGCAAATCATCATAGGAATCGAAGCCAACCGGTACAGATTGGCCTGGACATGCGCCACTTGGGCGTAACTGGGGTCGGATACGACCAGCGGGATATCCTGGACAAACTTCAGCGTGGCAATTCGGTTTTTCGGACGGTTATAGGGCGCCAGATAGCCGGCTCGAACAGCTTGGGTGAGCGGCTTGGCGGGGGCCATAAAAACGGCGCTGCGGGCGAAAAGATTAAAACCGAGCACCGCGCCGGTTCCAAATAGTTTAATATCCCTCAACACGCTGAGACGCTTTGGAATGGGTTTGTTCGCCGGGGGCAGAAAGGCAGCCGTGTTGAGAACAATAATTCGTCGTATTTTCTGTATGTTTTCGACGGCCCAGGCGGCTCCGATCATTCCCCCCCAGTCGTGCAACACCAGGGTTAAGTTGTCACGGAGGTCAAGCGTATCGATAAATCGGCCCAGGTCATTAACCCGGTCCTTAAGGCGGTAGCCATAGGCATCGATGGGCGGTTTGGCAGATAGTCCACAACCGATATGGTCGGGGGCGAGCATGCGGTATTCGGGGGACAGGGCCTTGATGACATCCCGATAAAAAAAAGACCAGGTCGGGTTGCCGTGAAGCAGGATGATCGGGCTGCCCCGGCCTTCGTCCAAATAATGATACGGTAATCCGTTGACATCCATATAGTGTGATGCAAACGGATAGAGACGCAATACTTCCCGGGACAATTGAATGGGGCGGTCCATTACCAATCGACCCCCAAAAGAATACAGTTGAGCCCGCTGCCGATGCCGAAGAGGCCCACCCGATCATTTTTTTCTAAAAACCCGCGTTCGGCGGCAATCGCCATGGTAATCGGCAAAGAGACCGTTCCGATATTGCCCAGATAGCGGTAGGTTGTAAAATCTTTTTCTATGGGGATTTTCAGGATGTCGAGGATGGAACGTTGATGGGTGGCCCCCACTTGGTGGCAGATGATTTTATCCGGCGATGCAACGCCATCTAAAAACTGTTGCTTGAATTGCCGATACGTCTGTTCTCCCAACACGACGCCGTTTTTAAGAACGGCGACGGAATCGGTTTCCATTATTAACGGCATGGTTGCGGGAATCCCCGTATCCGGCCCCCAGACGCACAAACGGTGAAAATGGGTATTGTTGCAGGCCACACCGCCGATTAGGCGATGGCCGCCCTGATCGGACAGGTGGCCGGACAGGCTGCGGTGGCGTAGAATAACGGCCACGGCTCCCGAACCGCCGGTTAGCGTTGCCAGTGATTTTTGAAAGACGGCCATGTCGCGGGTCTGGCTCAGCCGGTCGATTGTCTGTTCGACAATTTGTCGGGCGGATTCGCAGGAAACCACCATTCCCGCCTCAATCTGGCCCAGTTCGATGGCGTTGGCCACCTGGACCATGCCGTTTAAAACGCCCAAGCAGGCATTGGATACATCGTATATTTCAGCCTGGGAGCCGATTCCGAGCCCGTCGGCCACAGCACAGGCTGTTGCCGGTTCCAATTGATCACGGCAAACCCCGCCATAAATGAGCATGCCTACTTGATCCGGTGTCACCGTCGCGTTGGATAAGGCTTTTTTCCCGGCCAAAACAGCACCTGTGCTCATGCGGAACCCGCGATCCCAGAAGCGTCGCTCTTCAATGCCGGTAAGGGCTTCAAGCTGTCCTTGGTTCAGTCTAAGTGCCTGGTAGACCGGCGCCAGTCGATTTTCCAGGTCACTTGAAGTAATGACATTGGGGGCCAGTTCATATCCGAACGCGTCGATAAATACATCATCATATTTCATATAGGTGCACCCTGACCAGCGGGAATCAAGCGAATCCCGAATTGTTTCATGACATAAATGAGTCGTCCGTCAACACTAAGCCAACCATCTGCGGTTACCGATGGTTCGGGGTCATAATCGATTTTTGTAATAACCGTTTCCACGGTGATCTCCCGATTGGAAGATAAGATCTGACCACGATATGTCCATTCGTGGGCGTGGGGTGAAATAAGGGAAAAGGAATATCCATTAATATATTTATTCAAGTTGTTTATTATATAAAACTTCAATAATTGAATGAACGATTCGACGCCCAAAGATCCAGGGCAGACCGGGTCTTGATAAAAATGTGCTTTAAAAAACCATTCGTTTGGATCGACTGTTTTTGTCGCCCGAAGGTAGCCCAGCCCGTGGGGGCCGCCGTCAGGTATGAATGTATCGATGCGGTCGATCATTCGAATCGCCCTGGCAGGGAATTTTAGCCGGTGAGGGTGTTGCCAGTGGCCGGATGGAATTTCCGTTGGAACCAGTGGGGGTTCGTCTCTAAACTGGAAGGGTTCAGCCAAGGTCGATCTTTGCATGTCAGGTTGAATCTGGGCGTGTTCGGTTTCGCGAATGCCTTCTTGCTGGGCCAGGGACGCTTCGGTAAAAAAGCCGAAATAGGTGTCACCCTGATACACGCTATCTGTTCCCCGCCGTATATCGAATTCAAAGGTTTCGATGATCATTCCGGCCGCTTTGGATACCTGGGTCAGGCGGACACGGGTCAGGAGACGATGATGGCCGGCAGGAAGGTTTTGACTAAGGGTTCCCCGGCCGCCCAGATTTCGGAAGCGCAGGTCCTGGTCGCTTAACAGTGCCGAGCCCATGTAGGCTGCCAGCCAGCCACAGGGTTGAAGGGCGATTTCAAGACATATGGCGTAAGGCATATAGCCGGAACGATCGGCATGGAAATACCAGTCGTTGGGCGAGGTGTTATATTCGGCTTCCACCCAACCATCGGGTTTCAAAACCCAAGGTTCTGGTTCACACCGGTTGATTTTATCAATAAACAGGTAGGGTGGGGCGGGCAGGCGGGCGATGAATCGGTCGGTGTCAAAGGGCCGGTATCGCTCCCCGAAGGCATCGGAAGGGTTGCCTTGGGCAAATGCCAGAAGTTGGTTATGATCAAATATGACGCGGCGATTGTTGGCGGCACTGGCGGTGTTGGGCTTTGTTTGGGGTGTGCGTGCCGCCCAAAAGGATCGCAGATCGGCCAGTGTAACACCGGTCATCTTCATGCAGATGTTTTCAAACCGGACGATGCGACGGCCATCGGCAAAGATATGGGCCTCGCCGATGACATAAGGCTCCGGATGATAGCCGACCTCATTAATCTGTACTTCATAAACGACTTGCCGTGTAGAGGGCGTCACCGGTCCACGACAGGTTAATTTACTTTCAACGCCTATTACGGGTTCGTAACAAGCTGTTGAATTATCACAAATCCACCCCATACGCTGAAGCAGAACCCGCAGGGTATGGGTGCAGCATTCGTACATCAAAGTACCGGGCATTACCATATCATCGACAAAATGGCAGGTTAAAAACCAGTCTTCCGGATGTATGTCAGATTCGGCACGAATCAAACCCATACCCCATCGGCCACCGCTGGGGTCTAAGCACTGAATACGGTGGATAAGACGCATACGACCACGGGGCAGGGTAAGATTTTTCGGAATACGAATGCCTTGAAAGGCGGCGCCAAAGCAGGCGGCCGGATCACCGAGGCGAAGGGATTCCAGAGCGTCGTCGGTGTACGTTTCCATGCCAACGTGAACCAGGGGTTCCCATTGGCCGCGACCCTTAACCGGGGAGGCGTCGGCTGTATCTGTAACCTCGATAATACCACCGGAATTTTCAACTTCAGCTGGCGTAAAAAAACCGGCACATCCATCCGTCATGGTAATCAGTGGCTGATTGTTGATGGTACCGTCAAATCGAAAGAAAAATAGATAGGTCTCACCGCGACGGATAAATTTTTCAATCCGGATATCGTACCGAATTATTTCTCCCGGGCGGGGCAGCCCCCGATAAAATTGCACTGTGGCATCTAACAGGCGGTAGGTTCGGCGACCCTTGACTTTAAGATCAATGCCAAGATAGGCACATAAAAAAAGGTCCGCCTGACCGGCTTCCACCGAGATGCAAACCGGCGCACGGTCACCATCAAGATACCAACTGTTTTCGTAAACATCATGTTCGGTAATGATTCTGCCGGATCCTAAACCCCCTTTTTTACCCTCAATGGAAAGAATTCGGTCCACCAGCATGAGTGGTTCGTCGGGTAATCGGACCCGGGCGGGAAAGGTATCCACTTCGGCAAATGCGGGGCCGAGTACTTTTGCTACCGATCCGATGGCAAATTCTAAACACTTATCCCGTGCAAAGGCCGGAGCTGTCTCCGCATTGTCAATGTCGCGCTGGATGGATGCGTCGGATCTATCCGACAAGGGGCCCTGTCGGTTAGCGCTGGGTAAAGGTGCATGGGGTGCGGATGCTTCAAAAAGGTCTGCATGCTGAAGGCGTATATCATTTTCCAAGGACATGGCCTCACCACACATGCGGGTCATATCGGCCGAGAATTCAAGAAAACGCCGGTGTGCCTTATCTGTGGCGGCCGTGTTTTCGACGAGTTGACGAATACCCGTCACTACCGGCGATTCAACCGGGCTATCCGTGCCCGGGTTTGTTTCCCGGCGATCTTTTTTTCAGAAACGTGGGATGACCATCCGTCAGGAAGTGGCGTTGACGCCGGGGGGCCGCCAACAGGTATGATTATCTGCCTTGCCGTCGCCCCGGTGTTATTCTCTGCAGAGTCTTTTGAGGCGAATGGGTCCTTATGAGAGCTCGGCGAATTACCCTGTGGGTTTTGATGGCTCTCCAGCACGACAAACCCACAACCGCCATCCGGAGCGATGGCTGCCACACCGGCTCGGTAGGGTTGATGATTGTCGGTGGTTGGTCGGGATGTATTTTCCGAGAGCAATGCCAATGGCTGGCTGGATTGTAGCGATGAATCGCAGCGACTGGCAATATCCAGATCGACCTCAAATGAGGCCGGCCAGGGGGGTAATTGCTGCTTGTGTAGACAAATAGCGGTTTTAATCACCGATGCCATTGAAGCGGCGGCCCCCGTAAAACCGATTTGTGGTTTGGTCGCGCCTAATACGCAAGGCGTTGAATGTTTCCCAGGGTAGGCCTTAAAAAGAGCACCGAGCGCATTTCTTTCAATGGCGTCTTCAAAGGGATCACCACTGGCATGGAGTTCCAGAAGATTCAGATCAGAACAATGACTTTCGGCCTCTCCAAGGGCCTTGTTTACGGCCCGGGTGTAGGCGGCATCCAACGACTGTGCATCGGTCATTTTTCCGTTGGATATTCCGATACCATTAACAACGGCGTAGATCTGATCGTTTTGGGCGAGGGCGTCCTCCAGCCGTTTTATGATGACGGCCCCGGCACCGTCGCCGGGAAACGTACCATCTGATTGGGCCGATTGGGCTGATTGGAGGTGGAAAGGCGATATGGTTTCTCCGTGGGACAAATCAAGCCTCTGGGCGGATAATGCCACCTGCCGTACATCTGCACAAAGATCAATCGCACCAATCACCATGGCATCCGTCTCATGGTGTTGAAGAGAGCGAATGCCGAGTTCGAGGGCCTGCAGTCCGGAGACGGGACCGCTGGATATCACAAAACTGGGCCCACCCAAACGAAATTCCCGGGCCAAGCGGCTGGCCACCATGCTTCCCAGGGCTCCCAGGGTCCTTGCGTGGGTTAGGGGGGGCGAGATGGCCTCGGCGAGTTGTTCCCGCCAATGGTCAAGTGCTGCAGCGTCAAGCCCCATATGCCATTCTTGATTCCATCGCTTGACCTGATTGAAAAGATCCCAGCGAAGATGAAAATTGGTGGCTTCGAAATCAAAGTCGATACCGATGATGGCGCCGACGCCGGGGCTTTCATTATCGGTTGCCAATCCAGCGTCGCGAAAGGCGTCTCTGGCGATTTTCAGCATTAACAGATGTTGGGGGAGAATATCGGGAATCTCCGCAGGTGGAATGCGAAAATCGCCTGGTATAATGCGGATTTCGTCTATGCAGGCCCCGGAGGTGGAACGCATGGCCAGGTTTTCGGCAGCCCACTGATCACACCCCTTCCAACGCGTAGCAGGGCGGCGATCGATGATGGAATGGCCTTGCAATACCATGGTCTCGAAGCCGTCCAAAGCGTCGATGCCACCGAATGTTGCGCCCATACCGACGATGGCGATCGGTTGGCCGGTCGGCCGGTCGGCCGGTCTGTCGGAGGCTACAGTAATGACGGCGGCTGGCCTGCCGGCCGACGGGCTGACCGGCAAACCGGCGGATTTCTCTTCAATGTATTCTTCCACTAACAGATGGGCATTGATGCCCCCGAAACCGAACGCATTGATGGCGGCCCGCCTGGGGATGTTTGTATCCCGGAGTCGCCACGGTTCAGCTTTGGTCTGAACCGTGAAGGGACCATCAAATAGCGGGCTGCCGGTGGGGGGCGTCTGGAAATGAATGGATGGCGGCAACGTGCGGTTCTTGAACGCCAACAGGGTTTTTATCAATCCGGCCGCTGCCGCAGCGGTCAACAAATGTCCGATCATGGACTTAATCGAACCAATGGAACAACAACGGGTGCGGTTGTTGTCATTGCCCCACAGGGTTTTCAGGCTATTTAATTCGGTGGCATCTCCCAGCGGTGTTCCGGCGCCATGACACTCGATGTAGTCGATATCCTGGGGCGACCACCCGGAGGTGGCGTAGGCCCTCTTCATGGCGCGGAGCTGCCCCTCGCTGTCCGGCGCCAGTAAATTCCCGCGAAGATCGTTGGACAAACCGATACCCCGAATGACGCCGTGGATCGTATCACCCGTTGAAATGGCATCATCAAGGCGTTTTAGGGCCAGGATACCGGCACCTTCACCCACCATAAGGCCGTCGGCCGATTGATCGAAAGGCGCGCAGTGTCCCGTCGGAGAGAGCGCACGTAATTGACTGAACCCTACCTGGGTATACAGGCAGTCGGGACGGGAAACGCCGCCGGCCAGCATGGCGTCAGCACGGCCGTCGTTTAATTCATCACAGGCTAGCTTGATAGCGTATAATGACGAAGCGCAGGCGGCATCCAGCGTGAATGCTTTGCCACCAAAACCGAATGCGTCGGCCAGAAGCGCTCCGGGCAATGAGGTAACCGTCGCCGACAGGTATTCGTGTTCGCTCAAAAGTTTTGAGTGCTTTGGATGGGGTTGATTCAGCTTTGACAACAGCCGGGCTTCGAAAGAACGGCCGATTATGCGTCTGGCCAAGGTCGAAGCCCCCTGGGTTGGCAACGCAATAGCAGCCATGATGACACCGATGCGGTTTCGGTCTAAACCATCTAAGGATAGATCTGCGACCGCCTCACGGCCGGCATGAAGCGTGAATTGATATAGGGGGTCCAGGAGGTGGGCCAGATCTGCCGGCAGATTCAATCCGGTGGGGTCGAAACGAAAATCTTGGACAAGACAAGCCCGCCGATTGTAAGCTTTATCAGGGTGGTGACCCTCGCTGACCATCTGATTCGGCGGGGCTATCCAGCGATCGGCAGGGATATCAGCGGAGGCATCGATCCGGTTGACAATATTTTGCCAAAAAGTGGAAAGGTCGGAAGCTTCAGGGAACACTCCGCCCATACCCACCACTGCGATGGGGGCCATTGGTGTCATCTTATCCATATAACATAAAAAATCGCATTCTATAACTGTGCACTAACTTTTTAGCAAGGTGTAAAACACGATTGCCCCACATATTAACGCAACAGGGGTGGATTGATATTCAATTTCACGGTATATGCATTTCTTAATCCAAGCTTAATCCAATTAGAACCCAATTTGAATCCATATTGAATCCGGGGCCACCGCTGATATTGTGATAATTGATAAGAACGGTAAGGCAGATGCCCGTTGACCGTAATAAAATAACACCATGGCAGAGAGAACAACTCGATGCATTGCGTCTTGTCCGTCATCATCTGGACAGCGTTGCGCTGGGTGCGATGAAACAGATGCGGGATTCGTTAGCGGATTACCTCGAATATCGGGCAGAATTGGATGCCTTCCTGAACCGCTATTTCAGCCATATTTGCACGCAGTCCTGCTATGCCAATCAAAGAAGCGCCTGTTGTGGGAAAGACGGTATTATTGCATTTTTTGCTGAAGTGGTCATCAATGCCATGATCTCCGACAAAGAGGCCCTCAATCGGCTTGAGACCGTTCTCCAAAAGCCAAATCCTGGAACCAAATGTATCTTTTTGGGCGCCGAAGGATGCCTGTGGCGTTTACGTCCGATTGTGTGTGCCCTGTTTTTGTGTGACCCGGCGGAGACAGCCGTTTTTGATGTCGAGCCATCTCTGCAGACAATATGGGCGAATTTGAAAAAAAGGGAGAAAACCTTCAAATGGCCGGATCGAGTGGTGCTTTTCGATGAAATCGAAAAATATTATATTTCAAAAGGTTGCCAATCCCCTTTAATGTATTGCCATAATAGCCCCGGACTGCTTCGCATCAAAAAAACCGCACAGAAAAATGGCGCCCGAAATGGAAACAAATAAAAACAACACGGTGATGGATAGCGCAGCCCAGCTGCGCATCACCATCGGTAGCCAGATTCGGTTAACCGGATTTTCCACAGAGCTGGCTGCCCACCTTAAAGAGAAACTGACTTTTTTAAACCCCAAATGGGTTGAAAATCAACGAATGGGGCGTTGGAACCGTGGTACGCGTAAAGTTTTGCGGTTTTATCGGACCTACGGGAAAAAATCCCTGCAGATTCCCAGAGGGTACGCCGGACAGTTGATTCGGTTTTGCCATAAGTACCACATTCCCTATCAATTGGATGACCAGCGTCGGACACTAACACCCGTGGCATTTACATTTTCCGGACAGTTGAGGGATTTTCAGCGCGAGGCCGTTGATATTATGCTGGCTCGTGATTTCGGTACGCTGACAGCACCTACCGGCAGTGGTAAAACCGTCATGGCGCTTTACATGGTCGCCAAGCGGCAACAGCCGGCCCTCATCGTAGTGCACACCAAGGATCTTGCCCATCAGTGGGTGGATCGTATCGGCGGTTTTCTTTCCATCGAGGCTGAAGATGTCGGGTTTATCGGCGCCGGCCGTAAAACAATCGGAGAAAAGATTACCGTCGCTCTGGTCCAGTCATTGTATAAGCAAGCCGCTTCCGTTGCCAAACGAATCGGCTATGTGATTGTTGACGAGTGCCACCGCTGCCCGAGCCGCACCTTTACCGAGGCGATCAAGGCCTTTGACGGAAAATATATGACCGGTTTGTCGGCCACGCCATTCCGGCGCGATCGATTGTCAAAACTGATTTTCTGGCATCTGGGTGACGTGCACCACGAGGTGGATAAAAAACGACTGGTCAAAAGCGGTGATGTCCTGACGGCTAAAGTGATCGTACGCGAAACGGCATTTAAACCGTATTATGATCCGGTGCGCGAGTATAGTAAAATGCTGTCGGAACTGACAGCCGATGATGAACGTAACCGGATGATCGCCGCCGATGTGGCCACTGAAGTTACCCGCTCTTCAAGCGCGATTTGCCTGGTCCTGTCCGATCGTAAAAAACACTGCGAAACTATAAGGGCCTTGTTGCTTTATAAATTTGATACACCGGCCGAATTGTTAACCGGAGATGTCCCTTCCGATCAACGTGAAAAAATAATCGCAGCCCTTTCGGCCGGGCAGGTGCGTGTCATCGTGGCCACAGGACAGCTCATCGGGGAAGGGTTCGACTGTAAAAACCTATCTACGTTATTTTTGGCCACGCCGGTAAGGTTTAGTGGGCGGATTATTCAATACCTGGGCCGGGTCCTTCGCCCGGCACCCGGCAAGCGTCGCGCGCGTGTGTTTGATTATGTGGATGTCAATGTGGAGCCTTTAGCGAAAGCCGCACTCGGTCGGCAACAGGTTTATCACCGGTAGGCGTAGGCAGTATCGGAGATTGATAAGGCATCACATTCGATTCACCTTCCTTTTATAATGTCTTTTCTTGTTGTCCATTGATACCCAAATATCAAAACAGGCTCGAAAACAGAGTCAAAAATGTAATATGAATTACAAATAAAATCAAAATTTATACTTAATTACGCTTTCTGGGTTTTAATGAAATTTATAATATTGAAAATATTTGAAAATAAAAAATTCAAAATAGGTATAAATTATGCATAGATTCTCTATATTAAGTTTCCAAAAACCATAATTGGTGAAACAACATAGATGAACGCCCCAAATTCAACCCATCGGCTATTTATCCTATGCATTGTTGCCGGGATAGTACTTTATGCCACGGGATGTCGGCAGGAAATCACTGTGCCTTCATTTTTTATTGGTACTTGGAAAACGGCGTCACCCAAGTACGAAGATCGTTACATTCAATTTACACAGAATACGCTTGCGTTTGCTATTGGTGAAGATGAGGAAAACGAGCATGTGATCACCAAAATAAAAATGGAGGCTAAGGGGGGAATGCGATTGTATACTTTTATTTACGCGGATACAAATGGAGACAGCTGGCCATTTTCCATTTTATATAACCCTCATTACAATGACGGTGTCTTCCAATTGAAAAACGGTCAAGAGGTCTGGCAAAAAATGTCATGAAACTATACCGGCGTACCATCAGCAAATATACGAAGGGATTTACGATAATCGAGCTGGTGATCGTTTTGGCTATTATCGGTATACTGGCCGGGATCGCCATTCCGACCTATTCTGCCTATTTGCGCAAATCAAAAAACAGCGAGGCCATGGCGGACATCACGGTCATCGCATTAGAAATTGATAAATATGTGATCGAAAATATGAAATATCCGGACAGCTTAGCGGAATTATCGGGAATAGATTTACAGGATCCATGGGGAAACCCTTACCAATACCTCAACTTTGAAACAGCCAAAGGGAAAGGAAAAATGAGAAAGGATCGGTTTATGGTTCCGATCAACACCTACTATGACCTTTACAGTATGGGAGAAGATGGTCGCAGTGTCACTCCTTTAACCGCTAAACATAGTCGGGATGATATCATTCGAGCCAATGATGGACAATTTGTTGGCCTTGCGACCAATTATTAAAATTCTGAAAATTTAATATATTATGTGATGAAACACCCCGATATTAAAAAGACGGGATATGGATTCTTCCGCAGCAATGTTGCCCGTCGAATTTTTATTCTATTCATCCTTTGCGCGCTTCTACCCATGAGTTTAATGGCTTATTTCACGTATAGCCATTCTACAAAACATCTCTACCAACAAGCTTACGGACGCCTAACACACGATACCAAGTCGATGGGCATGGCCATTGTTGAAAGGCTGCTATTTTTAGAAACCGATATTAAAATGGTTTTTGATAACCACCACGAATTGTATAAATCTTCATTGGAGCAGATCAATTCACGGTCTAATGGACGATTGAAAGTCCGATTCAAGAGTATCGCTATCGTTGATCGTCATAATCAATTAATTGACACTTTAGGGAACGCGCTAAAAATACCATCATTAAGCACTCTACAAGAGCAGCACATCAAGGCTGGAAAAACCATCGTGACTCAAGTTTACCAGAAAGATATGCTGCCCAGCATCTACATGATCCGATCATCCGATATTAAACCAAAAGACGAAATACGCATTGTTGGAGAAATCGACTCGCGCTATTTATGGGGAGTTAGGGATTTTATATCGCCCTCAAACGACTTTATTGTCTTCGATGGCACTGATAATTTGCTTATCGCTTCTTTAGAAAATAGGGACGCTTTAGAAAGAATAAAAATCGCAATGGAGAAAAGCCTTACGCATCGAAAATTCAACTGGCAACACGATGGCAAGTCCTATCTATCCAGCCATTGGGATGTATTCATGTATCCTCAATTCCTAACGAACTGGAAAATAATCCTGAGCCAGTCTAAAACCGACATTCTATCGCCCTTAAATTACTTTATGAGGATGTTTCAACTTCTATTTGCCTTTTCAATTTTAGTCGTACTGTTTCTCAGTTTTCGACAAATTAGAAGCAGTCTTGTTCCTTTAGATTTGTTGCAGGAGGCCACTCAACGTATCGCCCGGAAAGATTTCACTCAACCGGTGAAAATTGAGACAAATGATGAATTTAATGAGTTGGGTGAGTCATTCAACCAAATGGCTAACGAGTTGAAAAATCACTTCATCATCATGTCTCAAATAAATCGAATAGGTATCGCTCTTTCCATGGAAAAAGATAATCGGCGGCTGATGGAGATCATCATTGAAGGGGCCATGGGAATCACCAATGCCGATGCGGGATGTGTTTATCTGATGGCAGAGGGCCTACAACTCAAACCATCGATTACCAACTTCAATTCGATAAAAATTCCACCGGGAAAATACGAAGACCTCACGATCCCCCTTTTTAACGCCAAGGGTAGACCCAATACAGCCATAGTTGCAGCTTACTCAGTAAATAACGATTCGATTGTCAATATATCGGACATATATGCTCAAAAAGATTTGGATTTTTCCGGAAATCACGATTTTGACAAAAAGGTAGGATATCGCTCTCAATCAATTTTAAGCATTCCCATGAAAAATCACGATGATGAGACGCTTGGGGTTTTGCAACTGATTAATGCGAAAGATATGCAAAATCAAAAAATCATTCCCTTTTCCGAAGAAGATCAGAAAATTGTTGACTCCATCGCATCCCAGGCTGCTGTGGCTTTAAACAAGAATCATTTGATTCATGATTTTAAAAAATTATTTGATTCACTGGTGGAGCTGATTGCAACAGCCATTGACGAAAAATCGCATCATACAGGGGAACATTGCCGCCGTGTGCCAAAATTGGCAATGCAGCTGGCCACAACAGTAAACAAAACGCACAGAGGGCCATACAAAGAGACCACTTTTTCTGATGATGAAATGTATGAGCTTAAAACAGCAGCTTTGCTGCATGATTGCGGAAAAGTGACCACCCCGGCTCATATCATGGATAAGGCCTCGAAACTGGAAACGATTTTCGATAGAATTCATCTAATAGAGACACGCTTTGAAATCATAAGGCGTGATTTTCAATTAGGAAAATTAAGGGAAACATTAAACAGTGCGAATAATGTTGAACGTGTCGATTATAAAAAACAGAAAATTGAGATCGATGATTTTAAAAAAATCATTGACGATGACCTTAATTTCATTAGGACTTGTAATACCGGCGAGATGTTTATGACCAAAGCGTTTATGGATCGGGTGAATCGTATTGCCGATAAATATTCATGGATTAACGTGAAGGGGGAAATGGAATCGGTGATATCTTCAGATGAAAGATGTAACCTTCACACCCTTATCGGCACTATTACGGAAGCGGAACGGCATATCCTAAATCAACATGTCGTCGCCACATCTAAAATGCTCGAATCACTTTCTTATCCGAAACCGCTGAGAAACGTGCCTAAATTTGCTTCAAGACATCATGAACGGATAGATGGAAAGGGCTATCCCAAAGGACTTAGTGAGGATCAAATTCCACTACAGGCAAGGATCATCACGATAGCGGATATCTTTGAATCGTTAACGGCAACAAACCGTCCCTATAAAAAAGGCAAGACGTTCAATGAAGCTTTGCAAATTATGCGTGCTATGAAGGAAGATGGGCAAATCGACCCTGTCTTGTTTGACGTTTTTGTTAACGAAAAAGTGTATTTAAATTACACCGACTTGATTTAACGCCATGCTTAGTAAGAAAAAACTGTTTAAAAGCAAAATCGCTCAACGCGTATGGATTATGTTTATCAGCTGCGCCCTCATCCCCATTATCCTTCTGGTGGTGTTGTCTTACTTTAAAATTTCCAATTATCTCGTGGAACAAAATAAACATTATTTAAAACATGAAGCCAAAGCATACGAGAGGTATCTCTATAGCCGAATCATTCAAATAGATTCAACGATGCGGTTTGTCGCAATGGAAATCGAAAGAAATCGGGATAAAGGCGGTGAAAAGATTTATCATTCTAAGATATTAGAAAACGATAGCCATTTCAATACTTTAACATGGTATCCCGATGGTGAGCAGCCCATATATATTGTGGGTCAAACGGATCATATTCCGATTCTAAACGAGGCGGAGAGAAAACATGTCAAAACCGGTAAAGGTGTTTTGAGAATCCTTACGGATCAAAATTTACCGCCTCGTATATTTTTAATGAGGTCGGTGAACGCTATCAATTTCAGCGGGGGGTTGTTGGTCGGAGAAATTGATTTAGAAAAATTTTGGGGTTTAAGGTATGAGGAAATATTGCCGTCTGAAGTTCGCCTTTTAGTATTTGATCACAACAAAGAGTTTCTTATCGGTAATGGGTCCATCCCAGAGTCATATAAAATAAAACTATATTCAGAAATAACAGGATCCGATTCAAAGCTATTGGTGTGGGAATATGACAACCAAACATTTTATACGAGTGTTCGACCTCTTTTCCTAAGATATCAATTTTTATTGCCTGAAATCACGATAACCCTTTCTCAATCAAAGAAAAGTCTGCTGGTATCTATTGATCAGTTTTTAAAAATTTTCTGGCTTGTATCTGCGTTAACATTGTTGTTCGTTGTATTTCTCTGCATTAAATTTATCCAAAAGATATTTAAACCCCTGGAAAAACTACATGATGGCACCCAGCGCGTTATGGATGGTGACTTTAGCCATATTGTGGCCTTAGAAAGTCGGGATGAGTTTGAAAGTTTAGCGGAATCATTTAACACGATGGTCCGCCAATTAGACACTCAGTTCAAACATCTGGGTATGCTTTCCGACACAGGTTTGATCGCTACACAATCAATATCGGTCGAACAAGTCATAACTTCCTTAATCAGTCTGATAAAAAAAAATCTCGACTTTAGCCGGGGCATGATAATGCTTCGAGAGAGGGACCCTTCTCAAATAAGAGTAGCAGATGCTTACGGTTATCAACCAAGCATCTTGGAAGATTGGCGGAAGAATAAATTTTCCCTGGATATGAATTGTAAAGAATATTTTGTGGCGCTGTCGAACTTAAAAACACCTCTAATAATGAATGAAATTAAAGATATAGAGAGGTATTTGTCAAATAATGCAGTAGAACATTTTAAAAAGATAGGTGTGCGTTCAATACTATACACACCCATTATCTATAACGATCAAGTTCTCGGCTCACTAATATTAGAAAATCCCGAAGCGAATAGAAAGATTGGCCAGAGTGACTTGGATCTTTTGATAGGGATAACAGCGCATGCGGGAGGGAGTATTTTTAGTGCGTTTACCGTTGAGGAATTGCGTCGAAAAGAAAAAGCATTGAAAAGATCTCACCAGGAATTGGAAGGACGTATTCACAAAAGAACCGCCGAGCTTTATGAACGAAATTTAGAGTTATCGGAAGAGATTTTAAAACGGCGTCGCGCTGAGGAGGAGATGAGAAGCGCAAAAATGGAATCCGACCGGGCGAATCAAGTCAAAAGTATCTTTCTGGCCAACATGAGCCATGAATTAAGGACGCCTCTCAACCACATCATCGGATTTACCGAGTTGATTTTAGATAAGCACTACGGTGATTTAAACGAGACTCAGTTTGAATACCTGTCGGATGTTCACCATAGTAGCGAACATCTTTTGTCGCTTATAAATGATATTCTGGATCTCGCCAAGGTTGAATCCGGCAAACAAGAGCTACGATTGGCGGATGTCAATTTGAAATTGCTTTTGAAAAATAGTCTCGTCATGGTCAAAGAAAAGGCGCTGAAACATTCAATTCGGATGTCATTGAATGTAACGGATCTTCCGGAATCGATAAATGCAGACGAACGTATGTTAAAACAAATTATTTATAATTTCTTATCGAATGCGGTCAAATTTACACCCGACAGAGGCGAAGTAATCGTTATGGCGCGTTCTTGTGTAATTGATATCGAAGATCCTAATGAAAATTTTAATCATGAGACGCAAGGTGTACATATTTGTGTGACCGACACAGGTATAGGATTAAAGCAGGAAGATTTATATCAAATTTTTAATCCGTTCAGTCAGGCAGAGAATTTAACCACCCGCAGGTCCCAAGGAACGGGACTTGGCCTTTCTTTATCCAAAAACCTTGTCGAATTGCATGGCGGTAAAATTTGGGCTGAAAGTGAGGGATCTGGAAAAGGGTCGGCTTTCCATATTATGATTCCTGCTTAACGTTTTACCGATTTTAAGTTTTCTAAAATAACGACCACTTTATCATCGCACTGCCCCATGTGAGGCCGCCCCCAAAGACGGGCAAGCAGACGAGTTGGCCAGGCTGAATGCTACCATCTCGAACGGCCTCATCCAACGCAATGACGCAGGATGCGGAGGATATATTTCCATATTTTTCGATGGTGATATAAAATTTTTCCATGGGGATTTTTAAATGCCTTGAAATGGCATAAAACATACGAATGTTGGCTTGGTGAGGAATAAACCAGTCAATGTCCTCCACTGCGGTATTGTTGGCTTGGGCGGCCTCTTTAATTGAATCGATAAAATGGCGTACGGCGACCCGAAAACTGTAACGCGCCTCGATCATATTGAGGTAGTGGAGGCCTTTATCCACGCTTTCATGGCTGATTGGCGTGGTCTTGGAACCGCCGCCCGGCATGAGCAAATCTTCCCCACGGGACCCATCGGTGTGGAGGTGGGTCGATAATAGTTCCGGCCCCTGGTTATTGGTAGATAAAATGGCCGCACCCGCACCGTCACCCCAAAAAACGCACGTACTGCGATCCTTCCAATTAACCGTTCGGCTCATTATTTCCGCCGCAACCACCAAAATGTGACGACAGGTACCATTCATTAGATACTGCTGGGCCACATTCAAACCAAAGATAAAACCGGAACAAGCCGCGGTGACATCAAACGTGACGGCCTGATTTGCGCCTAATTTGGCTTGAAGCCAGTTGGCCCCGGAAGGACATTGGGTATCCGGGGTAATCGTGGCCATAATGATCATGTCCAGATCCTTGGCATCCATGTCGGCTATTTTGAGCGCACGCAAGGCGGCTTCACGGGCCAAATCAGAGGTGAATGTGTCTGGTTCGGCGATTCTTCTCTCGTGAATCCCCGTTCGCTTCACGATCCATTCATCGGTGGTGCCGATTTCCAATTTTTCCAGGTCTTTATTGGATAATACTTTGGGCGGAACATAAGATCCGGTACCGAGAACACGAATGCGATTCATGGCGTGGTTCCTTTGTTTGCATCACAAGTGTGTTTAGTTGCTACTATATTTTGTGGTAGCGTTGCAATTAATATCTAAATATAGTATTGCGGGTTGGGTTTTGGCAGATTTCGGCCAACCGCTGCGTGTTGCACGTTTAAACCTTCTTCGTGCCGCATGTTTAAAAAAGGTTCGTGTTTATTCTGAAGTCATAGATAATGTCGTCTAAAGAGTCAAGATTTGACTCGCAGAGACCTCTATGTTTTTAGCGAATTTGTTTTTAACACCTTGAAAAAGAGAAGAATACCCATTTTTCACTTGACATGTAAAATGATCCATGTTCAAGTGCTGAACACTTAGACGTTCACCTTTTGAACAGAATCTTTTAAACGTTTTTCACTACTTTCAACTTAGGGTTCGCGCAAAAATAAGTTCACAATTTTAGGCGTTGAGGCGCCCGCCTGGCAAGGCGTGAAAGTGATGGAATATCGAGATATTCCGAGCTTTCACAACGTCGCCAGACGGGATGCATCGGCGTATAAAATGTGAAATTATTTTTTCGCGAGCCCTTAGCCCGATGGCGTCTTAATCCGGAACCAATAAGACGCTTTGTAATCCACCCGGCGGAGCCAGGTCCTCACACCGCCTAATTTGTGTTCATCAATTAATTTAACTTGCTTTTATCCGATGTCATTTCAGCATGTTATATCGTGATTGGTTTTGCTTGCGGACGGATAGAATTATGTCAGCTGTGCTACTAAAAAATAATGGATAACAAAGCACTTCGCACACTTCAACTTTTAGAAGAGATCGAGCAAAATAACACTTCTAGTCAGCGTTACCTGGCGAAACAGTTGAATGTATCCCTGGGGCTGATCAATTCGTTTATTAAACGGTTAGCCAAAAAAGGGTATTTTAAAATTACGACGATTCCCCGAAATCGGGTGGTGTATATTTTAACCCCCAAGGGCATCGCTGAGAAGAGCCGGCTGACCTATGAGTATATTCACCACTCCTATCAATTTTACAAAGGGGCGCGAAGCAAGCTGAGCCTCTTCTATCAACAGCTGGTGGAGGCTCAAGTTAAGCAGGTGATATTTTACGGGATCGGGCATTTTGCCGAGATCGCCTACTTCACATTACAGGAAACGCCCATCGTTATGGCGGCCATGATTGATGACCACAAACCGGGCCAGCAATTTATGGGGCATACCGTGGTGGATCCATCTAAAATACCTGATTTAACTTATGACAGAATCATTATAACCGCGATCAATTCTCGTATAATCATCAGGGACAAATTGATGGAACAGGGCATCTCAGCCGATAAAATCGTTATTCTCGATTGATGCGAAGGGGTTTCAGGTGCTTAAGCAAAGCCAGGTGCAGAACCAAAGCCAGGGTATAATTAAAGGAGGGTACAGGGATGCAATTTGTTGATCTAGCAGCCCAGCAAAAGCAAATCCGAACGCGGATAGAGGCAGGAATTAATAGGGTCCTGGACCACGGAAAGTACATTATGGGCCCGGAAGTGGCCGAGTTGGAGCAGCGGTTGGCCACCTATAGCAGCGTCAAACATGCCATTGCCTGCGCATCGGGTACGGATGCATTGCTGCTCGCTTTACTGGCCATGGATATTCAGCCGGGGGATGCTGTTTTTACGACCCCGTTTACATTTATTGCCACCGCCGAAGTTATCCAATTAATTGGTGCTGTACCAGTCTTTGTTGATATCGACTCAAATACGTTTAACCTGAGCCCGGAACTGTTGGCAAAGACCATCCGGGCGTTGAAAGAGAGAGACACGGCTGAGGCTCCCTTGCCTCGGACTGACGGCAACCTTTCCGATATCAAACCCAAAGCGGTCATTGCCGTTGACTTGTTCGGCTTGCCCGCGGAATATAACCGGATTCGCGCGATTGCCGATGAACATGGGCTAAGCGTTGTGGAAGATGCTGCGCAATCTTTTGGGGCTCGCTATCAGGGAAATCCGGCATGTAGTCTGGCCGATATGGCCTGCACGTCCTTTTTCCCGGCCAAACCATTGGGATGTTATGGTGATGGCGGGATGTGTTTTACCGACAATGATTCACTGGCAGAAAAAGTGCAATCGTTGCGAATTCACGGCAAAGGTACCAATAAATACGATAACATTCGTATTGGGATAAACGGCCGCCTGGACACTTTGCAGGCGGCTATTTTATTGGCCAAAATTGAGATTTTCGATGATGAAATCAAACGCAGGCGCGACATTGCCGATCGATACACGCGACTTTTATCCGATTCGGATTTAGCTTTGCCACTGGAACCCAATGGGTCTGAAAGTGCCTGGGCACAATATTCGCTTTTGGCCGATAATGCCGAAACCCGAGGGGTTATTCAAGAAAGGCTTTCAAAAAAGGGCGTTCCGTCAGTGGTTTACTACCCGATACCATTGCACTTGCAAACGGCCTTCAGAAACCTGGGTTATCAAACAGGGGACTTTCCAGTTAGCGAGGAATGTTCACAGCGTATTTTCAGCCTTCCGATGCATCCATATCTGACGATTGAACAGCAAGACCTTATTGCTAATACGATACTTGGTATTTGATCGCTTATTCTAATCGGCAAACAACAACGAGTGGAAAAATGAAACAAAAATTTGAAAAGAACATTCTATGTATTGGCGCGGGGTATGTGGGCGGTCCGACGATGGCGGTCATTGCACACAAGTGCCCCGAATATCAAGTCACGCTGGTGGATATCAACCAGCAACGAATCGAAGAGTGGAATTCCGACCAATTACCTATTTACGAACCGGGACTTGATGAAATCGTTTTTGGGGCGAGAGGTAAAAATCTGATTTTCAGTACGGATGTCGAAAATAACATTCGGAAGGCGGACATCATTTTTGTCAGCGTAAACACACCCACCAAGACCTTTGGTGTCGGTGCCGGGATGGCCGCTGATTTGCAGTATTGGGAAAAAACCGCTCGACAGATTCTGGAATGTTCGGATTCATCAAAAATCATCGTTGAAAAAAGTACATTACCGGTCCGAACAGCGCTGGCAATGGAACGAATTCTAAACTCGAACCCTGATGACGGTTTACATTTTGATGTGCTCTCAAACCCTGAGTTTTTGGCAGAGGGAACGGCGGTGAATGACCTTTTATATCCGGATCGTGTACTGGTCGGTTCCCGATTGACGGATTCCGGTATTGCCGCCCGGCAACAAGTCGTCGATATTTATGCTAATTGGGTTCCCAAAGAGAAGATTGTGACCTCCGATGTGTGGAGTAGTGAGCTGTCCAAGCTTGTATCAAATGTCTTTCTTTCCCAACGTATTTCGACGATCAATGCTATTTCTGCGATTTGCGAGAAAACAGAGGCCGACGTTACCAATGTCGCGCGAGCAGCCGGAATGGACCACCGCATAGGCGCCAAGTATTTAAATGCCAGTATCGGTTTTGGCGGGTCATGCTTTAAAAAAGATATTTTAAACCTTGTTTACATCAGTAAAAGCTATGGCCTGGATACGGTGGCCGATTATCTGCACGGCATCGTGCATATGAACGACTACCAAAAAGAACGGTTTGTTGAAAACATGCTTAAGGCCATGTTCAATACGCTGGCGGGTAAACGGATATGTATCTTTGGGTTTGCCTTTAAAGCAGATACCGGCGACACTCGTGAAAGCCCGGCGATTTATATTGCCCAACGCCTGGTGGAAGAGCAGGCCCATTTGGTAATCTCCGACCCACAAGCCCTTCGAAACGCGAAAAATGATCTCGAAGATGTGGCCGATCATGTAGAATTCATCGAAGACCCATATGAGGCGGCGAAGGGGTGTCATGCCATTGCCGTATTAACCGAGTGGGATACCTATAAAACCCTAGATTACCAAAAAATCTATGAAAGCATGGTGAAACCGGCATTTATTTTTGATGGTCGCAATATCATCGCTCATCAGCACTGTTTTGATATGGGGTTCAATGTTTATCCAATCGGCAAACCGCCTTTGTCGCATTTGGAATAAAAACAATCGGGAGTTTGTGTATGAAAGGAATTATACTGGCCGGCGGATCCGGCACTCGCCTGTATCCGATCACTCAAGGTCGTTAGTAAGCAATTACTGCCGGTGTACGATAAGCCGATGATTTACTACCCGCTTTCCGTTTTAATGTTGGCCGGTATCCGGGAAATTTTGATTATATCAACACCGGAAGATTTGCCCAGATTTGAGACCTTGTTAAAAGATGGTTCCCAATGGGGCCTTTCATTTTCATATGCCGAACAACCCAGGCCGGAAGGACTTGCCCAGGCATTTATTATTGGCCGTGATTTTGTAGGGGACGACACGGTTTGTCTGGTTTTGGGGGATAATATTTATTATGGGCACGGATTATCCGAAAAGGTTACCCAGTCGGCGAAATTGACGCAAGGGGCCACGATTTTCGGGTACTGGGTGCGTGATCCGGAACGTTACGGTATTGTGACCTTTGATGAACAAGGACAAGCTGTTCATTTGGAAGAAAAGCCGGAAAAACCCAGATCCAACTGGGCTATTACCGGCCTGTATTTTTATGATAATCAGGTGCTTGATATTGCCGCGGAACTCAAACCCTCGGATCGAGGAGAGCTTGAAATCACCGATGTCAACCGTGTTTACCTCCAGAGGGGGCAACTATTTGTGGAAAAAATCGGTCGCGGTGTCGCTTGGCTGGATACGGGGACCCACGAAAGCCTGATGCAGGCATCGAGTTTTATTGAAGTTATCGAGGAGCGGCAGGGGTTAAAGGTCGCCTGTGTTGAAGAAATTGCTTACCATATGGGATATATTGATGCCGAGCAAGTCGCCCGGTTGGCGAAACCACTGGAAAAAAATGGGTATGGTCGCTATCTGCTCGGCATGATCGGCAATGATCAGCCAATGCCGTCGAACATTACCGAAATTAACGGAGGATAGGCCCGTTATGAAGTTGCTTGTCGTCGGCGCAAATGGCCAGCTCGGATGGGAATTGGTCAAAAAGGGAAAAGAGCAGGGCCACGCTACCATTGGGGTTGACTTGCCGGATTTTAACATCACGGATCAAACCCAGGTAGCCCAAAAGGTGGAAAAGTCTAAACCACAACTGGTTATTAATGCTTCGGCCTATACGGCGGTTGATAAGGCTGAGTCCGAGCCTGAGGTCGCCTATGCCGTGAATGAAAAAGGCCCCCGGTATTTGGCAAAAATCTGTGCTACCCACGGTATTCCCATGATTCACATATCTACGGATTATGTATTCAATGGAAAAAAACAAACCCCATACGTTGAAACCGACCCGGTTGACCCCACAGGGGTTTATGGAAAAAGCAAAGCGGCCGGAGAAGATGCCGTTAGAGAAGCGCTTGTGTCTCATATCATTATCCGCACGGCGTGGCTGTATGGCACCCATGGCAATAATTTTGTCAAGACAATGATTCGATTGGGCAAAGAGAGAGAGTCGATCCATGTGGTTGCCGATCAATACGGCTGCCCGACCTATGCGGCTGATTTGGCGGATGCAATCCTCTCCATAGCACACCAAATTTCAAACGGGGTAAATGATAATTGGGGGACCTATCATTTTTGTGGAAGTGGGAGTACGACTTGGCATGGATTTGCCGAAGAAATTTTCGATGTGTCGAAAGAGAAAATACCCCTTATGGTTCGGAAGGTGGAGCCCATATCAACCGAAGACTATCCAACACCGGCCCAAAGGCCTGCCAATTCTATTCTCAATTGTCGTAAAATTGAACAAAGATTTGGTATTACGCCGCAACCATGGGAACGGAGTCTACAGCAGATGTTGGTAAAATGGCTGGATTCAGATAATATGAGCCAAAATTAGATGATAAAACGTTTTTATTATTTTATCAGGCTTCTTTTTTTACAGAAACACCTGATTGCCGCGATGGCCAAAAGAGAGGTGGCCAGTCAATATATTGGATCTTTGCTGGGGTTTATCTGGGCGTTTATTCAGCCGTTGGTGCTCATTACCGTTTTGTGGATGGTTTTTAGCCTGGGGTTTCGGGCCAAACCAGCTGGCAATATTCCTTTTGTGGTCTGGCTAACCGCTGGAATGGCGCCATGGTTTGCTTTTTCGGAAATCATCACCGGGTCATCGGGTATTTTAGTGGCAAATGCCCATTTAATCAAAAAAACCGTTTTTCACTCTCAAATACTCCCGGTTGTCAAGGTTGTTTCCGCGTTTATTCGACACACCATTTTCCTACTGATGCTGCTGGTCCTCATTTTGTTCAATCATGTCCCCATCACGGGATACTATTTACAATTTATATATTACCTTTTCTGCATGGCCTTTTTGGCATTAGGCATTGGATGGCTCGTCTCTGCCCTCAATGTCTTTCTGCGTGATGTCGCCCAGATTGTTGCCGTTGTGATTCAAGTCGGATTCTGGGCAACCCCCATTTTCTGGGACATCAGTATCATGCCGGAAAAGCTACAACCTTTTTTCAAGCTCAATCCGGTTTTTTATATTGTCCAAGGCTACCGTGAATCGTTTCTCTACGGTATCGCTTTCTGGCACCATCCCTACCAAACGCTTTGGTTCTGGGTCCTATCGAGTAGCCTTTTTGTGCTGGGAGCTCTGGTATTTCAGCGGCTCAAACCGCAGTTTGCAGATGTTTTATAATGAATAGACAATCGGATTTGTTCTGGATTGAAATCGATAAAATCAATTACTTAACCGTGGATGTTTTTTGAAAATGGTACACCCAATAGACTTTTTTAAAGATAAAAGAGTTTTGATTACCGGTGTTTGTGGAACCATTGGTCGTGAAATACTATCGGTTTTATTGGAAAGTAAAAGTAAACCGAAGGAAATTATCGGGTTAGATAATAATGAAAGTGGCCTTTTCTTTCTGGAACAGCAGTTTATTGATTCCCCCCAATGCCACTTCCGCTTAGCTGATATACGTGATCGTGGCAAACTACAACGCAAGATGCACCGTGTTGATGTGGTGTTTCATACGGCGGCCTTCAAACATGTGAGCCTTTGTGAACAATCGCCTTTTGAGGCAGTTCAAACAAACATTAACGGTGTTCAGAATATAATTGACGCAGCTCTTGAAAATAGTGTTGAGCACGTATTGTTTACTTCATCAGATAAAGCTGTCAATCCAACCAATGTCATGGGAACCTCTAAATTGATGGGTGAACGTCTGATGACCGCCGCCAATAGCAATGCTTTTGAAAGCGATACGATTTTCGCCGCAACACGGTTTGGGAATGTGTTAGGCTCCAGTGGCTCAGTCGTACCTCTTTTTCATCGCCAAATTGCTTTGGGCGGCCCGGTAACATTAACGGATCCGAACATGACACGGTTTATCATGAGTGTCGATCAGGCTGTTAGGCTAGTGGTTAATTCCATAGCCATGGCAAGGGGAGGGGAAGTATTGATCACCAAAATGCCGGTGATTCGCATTAAAACCCTTGCCGAGGTTATGGTCCAAGAACTGGCGCCACTATATGGTTATTCGGTGGATACGGTTAAAATCGAAACCGTTGGTGTCAAGCCCGGAGAAAAATTATACGAAGAATTGATGAGCCGTGAAGAAACGCGCCGCGCGGTTGAATTGCCGCACTATTTTGCGGTTTTACCCGCTTTTCGGGGGTTTTATCGCAAAATAACATACAATTACGAAGATATTGTCAGCAAAGAGGTTCAAAATCCATACAACTCGAACCAAACAACACCGCTGACGCCATCGCAAACCAGGGCTTTTTTACAGCAACATCATCTGCTTAAACCACTGGATGTAAATAAGGATTTGCCACTAAAGCGCTACTGGCCGGGAGAACATATTTAGTGGCAATTCAAAAAAAACGATTTGGATGGCTTGGCTATAAGCCTTAATTAACAGACTGAAGGTAGGCTTTTGAATGTTTTAATCTTAGGTGGTGATGGATATCTTGGCTGGCCTACTGCCATGCGGTTTTCTGCCAGTGGCCACTCAGTCACAGTGGTAGACAATTATTTTCGTCGTAAACGCTGTTTAGAGATGGGCGTGGATTTTCTGTTCCCGGTACCTTCATTAACCGAACGAGCTGAAATCTGGCATCAGAATACTGGAAATATGATCCAGGTTGTTATTGGGGACCTATCAGATGCTGAAAGCTTTCGTCGCTTGATCAAGTCCAATGCATTTGACACCATTGTTCATTTCGCTGAACAACCATCGGCCCCATATTCGCTCTATAATTACAAGACAGCGAACTGTACGCTGATAAATAATTTAATAGTCACTAACAACCTTATGTTTGCGGTTAAAGATTTCTCCCCACAATGTCACATCATTAAGTTAGGTACCATGGGCGAGTATGGTACCCCCAATATTGATATTGAGGAGGGATGGCTTGATATCGAACATAAGGGGCGCAAGGATACTTTCTTATATCCGCGTCAGGCGAGCTCACTATACCACACGACCAAAATTATGGATACGGACCTGCTTTGGTTTGGGGTTCGAATGTGGAACCTTACGGGTGACCGATCTGATGCAGGGGCCGGTCTACGGTATTGATACTGATGATACCATGGCAGACGAAAGGCTTCGCCCGTTTTTTAATTATGATGAATTTTTCGGTACAGTGATCAACCGTTTTGTCGTCCAGGCTGTCGCAGGATATCCCTTAACGGTTTTTGGTAAAGGTGGACAGACGCGAGGATATCTTAATATCCGCGATACCCTGCAATGCATTGAATTGGCAACTAAAAATGCGCCTGAACCGGGCCGATTACAGATCTATAATCAAATAATGGAAACTTTTGATATCAATGAGTTGGCGCAGCGGGTGAAGAAGGCCGGATCGACCTTGGGATATGATGTTAAGATCCAACATCTGGAAAACCCCCGCAAGGAAGCTGAATCTCATTACTATAATCCCACGTACCAAGGACTGAGAGACTTGGGCATTAAACCCCATTTGCTGAATGAAGATATTTTGATTCAGATGTATCAAGTGGTCGAAAAATTTAAACAGAATATCCGAAAAGAGACCATTTTTAATGGGGTGAAATGGTGACTCGCTGGTTGATTACTGGGGGTTGTGGATTTATCGGCCGTAATTTGATCCAGCATCTGCTTGCAGAGGGCGGGCACCAAATCCTGATTATCGACAATTTGAGTGTTGGGACGAAGAATGACTTAAAAATGGTTTGCGATTTTCAGTTGATTACGCCAAAAATGCTTTCAGAAAAAAGCCCCGGGGTTCAAATGCTCGTGGAAGATGTTTTAAATGCCGATCTGGCAGTTCGTGCGGCCCGAAATTGTGATATCATTGTTCATTTGGCCGCTAACACAGGCGTTCCCGCATCCGTTGTTGATCCGCGTAAGGATTGCACGACCAACGTTATGGGTACTTTTAATTATCTTGAAGCTGCCCGGGTGGCAAATGTGAAACGATTCGTTTTTGCTTCCAGCGGAGCACCGGCTGGATTATGTACCCCTCCTATTCACGAAGAGATCGCCGCTCACCCGATCTCTCCATACGGCGCTAGCAAGTTGGCCGGAGAGGGATATTGTTCGGCTTTTTTTCATTCTTATGGTATCGAAACAGTTTCCCTGAGGTTTGGTAATGTTTACGGTCCGTTATCATCTCGTAAAAACAGTGTCGTGGCAAAATTTATCAAACGTGTTTTTAATGGGAAAATTTTAGAGATTTATGGGGATGGAAGTCAAACCAGGGATTTTATTTATATTGACGATCTGGTTAATGCGATTCGAAAGGCAGCTGTTGCGGATGGAATCGGAGGTGAAATTTTTCAGATTGCCACTGCCCGTGAGATAACCATATCCGAAATGACTGATAAATTGGTTGCTATCCTGAAAGAGATGGGCGTTTCCGAATCAGTCACGTTGACTCATGTTGAGGAGCGTGTCGGAGACTTGAAACGCAATTTTTCAGATACCAGAAAAGCATTGGAAAAACTAAATTGGCAGGCAAAAGTTAATCTGGACGATGGCTTACGAAAATCAATTAATTGGTTCTTAAGAAACAGGGCGCATCTTTTAGATTAGCGCCTAATATCTTTCGATAAAAATGAATGTATAATGACCCTTAAAACCCGAATAAAAGATAACATTACTCAGGCATATATGCGCCGTGATTTGCTCAAGCAAATGATCGTCAGCAAATTGGTTGTCGGGCAAAAAGAGTTTATGCTGGGGTACCTGTGGTGGATTCTTGAACCACTTTTATCAACTATTATTTATTGGTTGCTATTTCACATAATTTTTCAACGTGGTGGCCCTGATTATCATATTTTTATTCTATGTGGATTAATTCCTTTCAAGGCTATTTCTAGTTCGACTAACCAGTCTTTGAATGCACTTAGAGGAAATTTACCGCTACTTAGCCAATTATCTTTTCCAAGAATATTTTTGCCGGTATCCAATATTTTGGTAAATCATGTAAAACTAATTTTTGGGTTTTTAATTATTTTTATTGCCGCTGTGCTTTACTATCGTACCGTTTCGGTAACCATTCTATGGATTATCGTACCATTTTTTTTCCAGATTGTTATGCTTTGCGGTATCGCTATGATTTTTTCAATTTTAGGCGTCTATTTTACCGACCTTCTGAATATTGTTGAACTGTTAACACGTGGATTCCTATTTTTATCGCCGATTTTTTATAGTGTGGAACGAATCCCGGTTAAATATCGAGACATCTATATTCTATTAAATCCCGTGGCACCACTAATCCTTAGCTATCGGGATATCTTTTTAAATGGAGTGGCTCCTAAAACAGAGTATCTAATAATTCTATTTATTTATTCTTTCCTTATTATTTCAATTGGATATTCATTCTTTTGTTTGCATGAAAGAAAAATATTAAAATGTTTGTGATAGGCGTTAATTTATAAAACCAAATGCACAATAATTCCGATAATAATATTTTAATAGATGTACATAATGTCGGCATTCGTTTCAGGCGTAACCTGGCTGAACGAAGGAGCGGAATCAATAAAAGTTTTGCAAGCGTATTTAAGATGATATTAAGCCGTCAACAGACGGAAGGTTTTTGGGCTTTAAAGGATGTCACCTTTTCTTTGAAAAAAGGTGAAGTGATAGGATTGATAGGTCGAAATGGAGCAGGAAAATCAACGTTATTAAAAATTTTATCTCAAGTGTTAATTCCTGATGAGGGCGTTGTTAAATTAAATGGCAGGGTATCGTCACTATTAGCGCTTGGCTCAGGTTTTATGTTAAACCTAAATGGAAGAGAGAATATTTACCTCAACGCTATGTACATGGGTATGAACAAAACAGAGATAAATGATGTATTTGACGATATCGTTGCATTTTCAGGGTTAGCAAAATTCATTGAAACACCAATAAAACATTACTCAATGGGAATGAAAGCACGCTTGGGTTTTTCCGTTGCGGTTCATACCAAACCGGAAATTTTAATAATTGACGAAGTGCTTGGCGCAGGAGATAAACAATTTCGAAACAAAGCCCAGAAAAAAATGGCCGAGTTTTTATCAACTGCAAGGGGTATTGTAATTGCCAGTCATAATATAAATCAAATCCGCGAAATAGCTTCAAAATGTTTATGGATTGATGAGGGGGGTGTAAAAAATTTTGGGGCGACGAATGACATATTGAAAATGTTTAAAAATGATAATTCATTATCGGTAAAAAATTAGGATTAAGAATCCCTATTGACGTGGAGGTAAGTGATATAATTGCCCATGAATCATAAGGTTATTGACATATTTAATAATTTTTAGTATTCTGGGGTCGATTATTTTTGGTGAAGGGAACAAATTTTTTAGTATACGATATTAAAGCCTGAGGCTACAAAATGTTTTGTTTAATCTACAAAAATATTGATATCAGATGGACTTCGGAATCATTGAATAATTTTAAGAAAAAAAATGAAACAGCATTTAAAATTATTATTTTACTATTCCCCATGTGTTTACTATTTTCTTTGCTTGTGCTTTTACCATTCTCATGGGGAGATGAGAGTGCGGAAGATATAAAATTCTCGTTGAATATTGAGGAAAAAACAATTGAAGAGGCTTGCAAAGAGATATATGAACAAACAGACTACAAAATTATATTAAGTGGTAAAATTCCTCAAAAAAAAATAACCGTTATCTTTAAGAATAACACGCTATCTGAGGCAATCGAATTACTTGTAAAGCGAGCGGATATTACTGCGCATGCCGTTATTAGTGATTTGGAGAAGCGGATGATAAATATAAAGATTTTTGAATCAAATGGAAAGACAATATCTAAGTCCAGTACCGAAATCGGTACTTCAAATGATAATTTGAAGGCTGAGATAGAACCTGGATTTTCCTATAAAGACATGGAAAGTGCAATATCTATGTACAACGAGGGGAAGAAAAATCTTCAGTTAACAGAAGAAATAGAACCAGGATTTTCATATCAGCGTATGGAAGATGCGGTAAAAAATTATGAAAATCAAAAAAAAGAAATGTTTTCAAAAGATGAAGTTGAGCCAGGTTTTTCATACAAAGATATGGAAAATTCTATAAAAAAATATAAGGAATGGGCAAAACATATCAAACAAGACAAGAAGGAGGAATAAGTATGGCCTAAATTTGCACATTTTAATTATTAGAAACTATATTGACATACGGCGTAATAATACGGGAGCACAAAAAAACATTAAAAGGAGATTTATGATGAAAATGAAAAAAGATTTAAAAAAAACTATCATTTTAACAATTCTTGTTTTCTCTATGATCTTTGTCGGGTTTAGTAGCGCTCATGCAGATTGGGCTACAGGTTGTACAATTACAAGGATTAATATGAATAGTCCCACTGGAAATACGATAGTCCAGGCCACATGTGGGACCACTGCTGGAAGAGTTCAAGTTCTTGATTCCGAACCTGGTGGCAATAAAATTGTTGCTACCATGTTAACGGCAATCTCTCTAAATACAACCGTTAACATTAACACTGCTAATCCTTTCGATGATTCCGGTCAAGTTGTTGTTAGCCTTCAGATGGATAACCCCAATTAAGAAATATAGGTAATTATCAGGTGGCCAAAATCGTTAGGGCAGTTTGGGTGGCAGATAAGTCCCTGGATAATCAGGGGTTTCCAGAGGAAACGCACCCTGCAAAATAGACGTTAAAACTACGGCAGTGGACCGGGGGACCTAATATCCCCCGGTTTACGTATACATTCTTCATATTAGCCTCTTTTTCTTGAGATAGGCAAGCTATCAACTTTTGTTCAAAGCAACAAAACACTGCTATTTGGCGAAGAAATAGACTGGAGTAAGGTCTAATGAAGGTGTTAAACCCGGATTTTCTTCTCCGAGCGTACCTCTCCGAATACTATCGCAACCTTCATATGTTCATAATCCCTTGCCATATTAAACGCACACAACCTGACGATACTAAAAATTTGTTTTATGTGTGTAGCTATTGTCGTAAATCGACTCTTTTTTGGCGCCATCACACAGATTACTAATCCCAAAATAATGTTCGCAAATAATTTGAAAAATAGTTTCTCTGGCATCCCAACTGCTTGGCGGATTTAAGTCTCGCCCACCCACCTATTTACCAGACCAACCAATTGTAAATACGAGAATAGCTTTTATCACTCCAAACGATTGTAAAGTTGTTTAGAAAAAGTCTCGTTTTCTTCAGTTAAGTAAATATT
>CAWJQU010000002.1:0-659742 GCA_963845145.1 uncultured delta proteobacterium | reverse complement strand
ATGATCTCAAAGCAGTCATCAAAACTATACAAGATCGCAGAATGGCACCATGAACAAAAATGCTGCGGTGAGTAATGCACATAACAAGGCGCTCGTTCGGATGCAAACTACGCTGCGCTTCGTTTGCACCGCACAGCTTGGTCGTTATGAATAAATATAACACTTTAATTTTTGTACAATAGGAGGTTTCTTTGCGGAAGTCAAAAAATATACAGCAGAAAGAAACGGTGGATCTTCTAAACAAATGTTGGATGACTCACGATGGAATGTGGTTTTTTCATTGTCTGCAAGAATTTGGAATTGAAATCACAAATAAAATTAATAAGTCAGCCATAAAGTCACTTTCTTCAATTGAAATTATCAAGAATAAAGAAAACGCTGGGTTGCATTAAACCGATTGAAGATTTTAGTGAATTTAAAGCGTTTTTCGACGAAGCAACTAATTTAATGATTCCTGATTTTATGAATGTAAAATTTACTTATCCAGAAAACAACAAAATGGCATGGAAGTTTAATCAAAACAAATGCTTTGCATACATCGGTGTTAAAAAGATGGGTGTTGTTGAGCAGTATGAATGCGGTGTTCTCTACAGAATTAAATGCTGGCTTGATGAACTCGGAATAAAGCACAGATTTATTCCTGAAATTGGCAAATGTCATATGCATTTTAATGGTGATTGTTCGGGAGAAATACAGCTATTTCTTTAATAATCATTACCAGTGCAGAACGATGAAGATTTTGTCGGACTCGCTATCGTTTACCGTTAATTTATGGCGTTGGCCCCTGAAACAAACCGAAACCGAGACGCTCCGGGCTATATTGATAGATTCTTTTTTTGCACCCGGTCTTTATCCATTTCCAATGGTTAATATCAAATGGGTTAACTTGAAAAATTACCTGCTGCGCGCTCCATTTGCAACTCACCCAAATTGTTAGCATGACAAGTAGAAGAATGGTACACAAGATCGGATGAGCGGTATGAAGATCACGATTCACGTTGTGGGGTCGAGAGGCGATGTACAACCATTGGTGGCATTGGGAAAAGGCTTGAAAGCAACGGGACATACAATCACCATCGCCACCCATCAAGAATTTGAACCTCTCGTTGAGCAGGCTGGGCTTCGATTTTATCAACTCAGAGGGTTAGATCCGAAACAGTCGATGAAAAAAATCACTGGAGAGGCGCCTCAACATCCCTTTCAACAAAACCAGATTGTGCAAAGTATTCGAATGACGCAGCTTCTCCTGAAAGCCATCCCGGACATAGGCCAATCCTGCTGGGAAGCGTGCCAGGGAGCGGATCTTTGTCTCGCGAATCTAATCCCTCCTGGTGTGTCGTCGTCTGTGGCGGAAAAATTGGGGATTCCCCACATGTATGCGTTGCTGCAACCCGCTGAGCCTACGGGCGAATTTCCGCATATGCTCGTGACTACCCGTTCATTGGGAGCGATAGGGAATCGCCTGACCTATTCGAGCATCTTTCTGGTATTGTGGGGCGTGCTCCGATCACGCATCAACCGGTGGCGTCAGCGCCGTTTTTCGATGCCTCCGCTCACGTGGAGGTATTTCCTGGATATCTTCAACAGTCCGGTACCTCGCCTATATGGATTCAGTCCGAAAGTGATCCTTAAACCACCGGAGTGGAGCGACCGCGCGGTGATTTCCGGCTACTGGTTTCTCGATCAGACGACCGATTGGCATCCTCCGAAAGCGTTGACCGCGTTTTTAGACTCCGGGCCGTCTCCAATCTCCATTGGATTTGGCAGCATGGTCGCAAATGATAAGGAAACAATCGCTGAAATCTGTATCCAGGCTTTAATCCGCACACAGCAACGCGGTATTCTCTTAACCGGGTGGGGAGGATTGCACTACAACGATCTTCCTGAGTCTATTTTGACCGTTGAATCAGTCCCCCATGAATGGCTTTTCCCCCGCGTCGCCGCCGTGGTGCATCATGGCGGTGCTGGCACGACAGCGGCGGGCCTACGCGCTGGTGTTCCAACGATTATTGTACCGTTCCTCACTGACCAGCCATTCTGGGGCGAACGAGTCTATGATTTAGGGGTTGGGCCAAAACCGATTCCGCGTCGTAAATTGACGGTAGAACGGTTAGCCGACGCCATGACCGACGTCGTGACGAATCCTGACCTCCGACAGCGTGCAACCGAATTGGGCATGAAAATTCGTGCCGAAGATGGTATCGGGAATGCGATTGATGTGATCCATCAGGTCATGAAGCATCATGGTTCGCCATGACAGAAATGTTCACAAAAGGACAAGAATACGTTGAATTCTGGCGAATAAGCCCCTGTGCGGAGTATTTTACATTCTGTTACAAAACCTTGACAGATTGTATGCTGTGCAACATAAATCAAGAAAAATATGAGCAGGAAGGTTTGATTTTGCCCTAATAGAAACTGAAGTGATAACAATGCAAATGGAGAAGGACTTTGAAAACGCGCGGCAATGTCAAGTTGGTTGCCCGTTGCAACGTATCGTGCCAAGTCGGTTTTCGTGCCTTCGTTCAGGGCGTTTTAAAAGCCTCTTATTTACTGTGTTATGCAAAACAAGGATATCAGACGTTTATGAATACTATGACTAAAATCGTTAATCACATTTTAGATGAACATTTTGAATATATCAAACGTGATGTGGTTGATGACATTGAAATGATAAAAGAATTAAAATTTATCTTAAATGGGGTTAGAAATTATTTGAAAGATATCAATGAGGACGATGAAAAAATTCAGTCTCTGCTTTCAAAATTTAAAGAATTTACAAAAGAAAGATACATGAAGGTATATATAGAAAATTTTGATGAAGAAGATGATATGACTGAACGAGAAAAATCGGAAGAAGCTTCAAATTATTTTGAATATGTGTTTGATAAGGAAGAGCATCCGTATTGAACAATCTTCATTGGGCTTTTACTGTATAACGCTGGAGCAGACGGCTTGAAGATAGCGGTTTTGTGCGTAAAGGCCGTGCACGGTTGGAAGTCATTTAGGCCGTTGATCACCAGCGGACGTTATACCACAAACCAACAAAGCATTATGAATGTAATAATCGATAAAAATCCATCAAAAGATGAAGTTGACCGATTAAACAATCTTCTCTTTGAATATAACCAATCTAAAGTGCGAGATTATTCATACAATGATTTCATAATCAAACTTGAAGATGAATCAAAACAAATGGTAGCGGGTATACACTGCATTATTGGCGGAGGTTGGCTATATATCGATAGTCTGTGGGTAAAGCAGAATCTAAGAAACGAAGGATTTGGAAAAAAACTTGTAAAAATGGCAGAGGATAAAGCTTTAAAACGAGATTGTATAGGAATATATCTCTATACTTACAGCTTCCAGAGCCCAGAATTTTACATGAAACTGGGCTTTAGTGAATTTGGTACATTAAACAACTTTGCCAAAGATCACAGCAAGCAATACATGGTGAAATCTTTGGTATAACGAATAAGGTTAGATTGTGAGAGCGCAGCGAGACACAATCTGAACCGTCAACAAAGGCCTGCACGTTGATCCCAAAAACCTGTCGGTTTTTGGCCCAGGTGATGCCCGGCGGCGTGCTAACTACAAAAAGCTATGAGTGTATTCGAAATTATTACTGCAGGTGAGAAAAAGGAATTACCTATTTTGGCCACCATTTCACACAGTGGATCAGAAATACCTGACGAAATTCGTCCGCAATTCAACCCTCGTCACGCAGAATCTTTGATAAATACAGATTGGCACTTGGAAAAACTTTTTGATTTTCTCCCTGATTTAGGGATTACTGTTTTATATTTTAAACCTTATAAATACGTGGCAAATGTTAATCGGTTGCTAAAAGAGCCATACACCGGGGAATATGCAAAGAGCTTTCTTACGACATCTCTTCCCAAAGGAACGCCTTTTGATTGGCCCGTGTATTCAACTTTGCCTACCGAAGATGAAGTAATACGAAGAGTAAAAAAATATTACAATCCATTTCATGAAACTCTCCAGGGATTAATAGAACAGAAAACCGAACAGTTCGGAAGAATGTTACTCATTGATTTACACAGCTGCATTGGATCCATAAACACCGATATTTGCATTGGTAATGCTCATGCTTCAAGTTCCTCACAGAATTTAATTGCTTTTTTTGAAAGCGAAATGATCGATAAAGGTTTTTCAACCTCAATTAATGATCCATTCTCTGGAGGTTATATAGTTAGACAATATGGTAAGCCGCCCACAATCGAAGCCATAATGATTGAGATTAGGGCCGGCACTTATATGCCTGCACGAGAGCTTGATCAAGGAAGACCAGCCACCTTTGATGAAAATTTCGCAGCGACGACGAAAAACCGATTTGGTGAAACATTCAAAGCCATCTCTGATTTCTATTGCAATTAGCACAACGATTTTCTTCGGCGGAGCGCTACGCGCCCGCTGAGAAATGTGTAAGCCTACGCTGAAAAGATTGATGAGGAGTTAGTGGTAAAAAAATGAAAAAAGACTTGCTTTCAGAAAAAATCAGAAATCTTGCATATTCCATAGGGATAGATGTTTTGGGATTTGCTGAGGCATCCAAATTTACAGACTATCCATTAAGTCACTCTCTACGACGAGATCCAAAGCTATCTTTGCCTAACGCAGCAACAATCATTATTGCAGGTATCTACATCGGGGGAACAACCCTACCTTGTTGGACAAATCCCTGGTATGGTCGAACGAGCAGGCTCTATCTTTCTGAGTTTTTCCTTGATGTCGTGAAACCGATTGAACCAATTGTCGATTTTTTAAAAAATGAGGGATATCAGGCAATTGTTTGTGAAGGTTCTAAAAAAGGCGGATCTATCCTTCCATTAAAACTTGCTGCAATAAGAGCGGGTTTGGGATGGCAAGGTAAGCATTCTTTGCTTATATCAAAAAAGTATGGAACATTTTTAGCTCTTGGCGGAATTATAACAAACGCCGAACTTGAGCATAATACCAAAGAAGAATCCAATCGATGCAAAAACTGCGACAAATGTCAAAAGGCCTGTCCTTTAGAAGCGCTTGATGAACCGTATGTGTTGAATGTTAAAAATTGTATGTCATATCTGTTGGCGGATGAAAACTTACCTAAAAAAGTGCAAATAATTATGGAGAATAGGATAGGTGATTGTGAAATATGCCAACAAGCTTGCCCCTGGAATAGAAAACACATTGATAATCCATTAGCAACGAATATGACGCAGTATTTTCAAAAGAAAATTGAATATTGGGAGAGGTTATTTTACTTGACCGATTTAGTTAAATTATCAGAAAAAGGATATAGAGAAAAGTTTGGTCATCTTAACACAGATATCCCTTATAATATATTCAATCGGAATGTTTTGATTGCATTGGAAAGAGCAAAAAAAGTTGAAGAAATGGCTATCAAATAAATTCAGTGGACACAAAAAACCGCGTCCCTGATTTCAGCGTTATGCAATTAAGAGGAATAAGTGGATACAAAGGGAACATTGATATTCTTCTGTGGAAAGATGGGAGCAGGTAAAACAACTCAGTCATTACGGCTAGCTCAAGAACTAAATGCCGTCTTAATATCAGAGGATGATTGGTTGGCAAGTCTATATCCGAATGAAATAACCGATTTCAATGCATACCTACATTTTTCCGCACGCCTCAAACCGTTGGTAAAGGCTCATGTTCAAAATATACTGAATACAGGAGTATCGGCTATTCTCGACTTTCCTGGCAATACCCGAAGCCAACGGGCATGGTTTATTGAGGTTTGTAATGAAGTTGATGCGCCACATAAATTGTTCTACCTCAAAGCCAGCGATGAGCAATGTTTAAGGAACATAGGCCAGCGCAGGGTCATCCATCCCGAACGTGCAGCCTTTGATACTGAAGAGGTGTTTCATCAAGTTAATAGCTATTTTCAAGCTCCTGAAGAGAACGAGGGATTAGACATTCATGTGTTGGAGAAAAATGCATAACAATGCCGATGGAGCAGATTGCGTGTGTATTCCAACTCACATTAAACAGTTTTGGAAATCATTTGAAGCGGAAATCGGCCATGACGAATCATCCCGGTTCTATGAATCTTTTCACTTCGATGACAACGAGACGAATGCAAACGCACTCGGTGACTTAGTTTTGCAAGGCCGGAAACGTGCGACGGCAGGTCTTCTCTGGGTTAACGAAATAAACAATAAGCCAATTCCTAAAGTTGGAGACCTCAGCGTGGTGACCAATTGGCAGCAGGAACCGTTGTGCATCATTGAAACAACTCAGGTGGAGATAGTGCCTTACGAGGAGGTCAGTGAAGCCTTTGCTGCTGTTGAAGGTGAGGGGGATCGATCGCTGCGTCACTGGCGAGAAGTGCACTGGTTATACTTTTCAAGAGAATGTCAGCGTCTGGGAAAAGAGCCAAATTTACGTATGCCTATTATCTGTGAGCGTTTTAAGGTGGTCTATCCCTAATGCGACTAAGGTGAGGGCGTCATTAGGGAAAAATGGGCCACCATTGGATCAAAATCACGGTCATCATAGAGCAGGGGTAATCGTTCCATGATACAGAATGTTCCGATGATCACATCGATTGTTTTTCGAACCGTTACACCGGATTTTCGAAGGATTCGATAATTTTGTGCGCTTTGAATAGCGACATTATACCCACCGATTTGACGAAATGGAAGAACGCTAAGCAAGTCCTTGGCAGTTTCATAAGCCTTATTCGATTTAAAACCCTGAAGGACCTCTGCAAGGATTAAATCGCCAATGATGACAGGCGTCGTTGAGAGGTAACCGTCAAGTAAGTCTGTTTGCCACGTGGAAACACCATTGAAATAATTGATCCATACGGATGAGTCGACCAGAATCACTGATCTAATCTCATTGAATCAAGGTCACCATCCCATTTTAGCTTTCCACGTAATTTTCTTATTTGTTCTTGTTTCTTGATTTGCACCAAGAGTTTAAGTCCTGTTTCAACAACAGCCTTTTTTGTTTTTATCTTGCTGAGGGCCATGGCCTCATTGATAAGCTTATCATCAATGACAATGTTGGTTCGCATATTATCGCCTCCTATCTGATGTGTATTAATTGCATAATATATACACATTGGATAGGAGTCAAGAGTTGATAAAATTTCGTCAGATGAAACAGCCAATGGAAACACTTGAAGAAAAAATCGCCAGGGTCGTGCAGGAGGATGTGGCCATTGTGCCATACCATCCCCGGTGGCCGGAGATGTTTGAAAAAGAGAGGGAACATCTTCTGTCCTGCCTCCCGTCTGATTTGATAAAAAGAATTGAACATTTTGGAAGCACGGCGGTTCCAGGGCTTTTGGCAAAGCCTATTGTGGATATTCTGGTCGAGGTTACATGTCTGGATGAGGCCAAAGTAAGAATTGCACCGATCCTTGAGGAGCAAGGATATGATTATTTTTGGAGACCAACATGGGGTAATGATACGCCACCATTCTATGCCTGGTTTATCAAACGAGACAAAAGCGGGAACAGAACCCATCATATCCATATGGTTGAGGCCGAATTCGAACACTGGGACAGGTTGCTATTTCGAGACTATCTTATCGAATATCCGGATGTCGCGAGGGAGTATGGGGCGCTCAAACAAAAACTCGCTGACAGACACCCCGGTAATCGTGTGGCTTACACCCATGCCAAGGGTGACTTTATAAAAAGCGTGACAGGTAAGGCGATACGGTACTATAAAAAGGTTGCGGCAGATAAAAACAGCCAGCACAATAAGTAGGGGCGATAGTAACGGTTAGGTGTTAAATACAAAGGAGTACTATTTTGTCCAAGTTTACTATTCAATTACATGATAAAGGGCGCTGCCAAATAAGACACGAATTGGCAGGAACCGATATCGTAACGGATTTGCCACCCGAGTATGGGGGAGGTGGAAGATCATTTTCCTCTACCGATTTGGTTTCAGCCGCCCTGGGTTCTTGTATTCTTACCTCAATCGACAGTATCCTTGAGCGTGAAGGGTATGATCCGAAAAAGATAAAAATATCGGTTTTAAAAACGTTAGGGGATGATCCAAAAATGATCAAGTCCATCAGCCTGGATGTTTTCTATCCTGAAAAATTGAGTCCCGGTTTAATAGATAAGTTAGAAAGAGCGATGGCCACTTGCCCTGTAAAACGTAGCTTAAATGATCAGGTTGAAATAAGGGCACAATTTGTCACTGGGTAGGTTTTTGCGAAAAAATAATTCATTACAAATTACACAATCGATAGCGCAAATATCAATCTGGGAATAAACTAAAATTATCATGGGGCATACTGGTTGGAATCTTTTTTCATCACTGAAAAATATCGAGGGAAAGGGCTTGGGAAAAAGGCCGTTTGTGAAATTACCAAATCAATGAATAAATATTTTCCCGAAGCCACAACATTAAATCTAACCATCAATTTTCGAAACCAAGCGGCTAAAAAAAATATATATTGAATGTGGGATGAAAGATACTGGAGAAATATATGATGGCGGTCCGGTTGGGCCTCAACATATTTACTCAATTAAAATATGAAATTTTGAGACGTTATGGTTTATTGGGAAAAAAATGAATATTAAAATCTCACCGTTTACAATTGAGATATATGACAGCGTCCTTACCTTATGGCAAAAGTGTGATGGAGTGGGGTTAAGCGATGCAGACTCAATTGAGAATATACAAATCTATCTCGATCGCAATCCAGGGATGAGCTTTATTGCTACTGCAAATGGTAAGGTCGTCGGGGCCGTCCTTGCCGGACACGATGGCAGGCGTGGCTACATTCATCATCTAGCGGTAGACCCAGCGTACCGTAGGCAAGGTATCGCTCGCAGGCTCGCTGATCGATGTCTTACGCTATTGGCCAATGCGGGCATTCATAAATGTCACCTCTTCATTTTCAATGACAATGCAAACGGTATTGCATTCTGGAAATCTGTGGGATGGACACATCGATCTGACATTGGTGTTGTGTCGAAAAACATTGTTTAGAATCTTGGGGGCGGAATCAATATGCCGCGCTTTAGGAGGTGTGTTCAGCTTAGAAAAATGACTTTAGATGGCAATCATCGATTGCCCAAAGTGTTAACATGTCGATTGGTTGTATCGCTGTATAGAATTAGGTGGGGCTCAAACAATAAGGGACGGTTGAGATGAAAACATTAAAACGTGTGCTTCGCATCGGGTTCCGTGGTGATGATGTCGCTCAGATACAGGCTGCGCTAAATAAACTGCCTTCAAATCAGGCGAGACTGGCAGCCGATGGTGTCTATGGCGCAAAAACAGCCGGCAGAGTGAAAGAGTTCCAACGCCAAAACCGGCTGACTACGGATGGAATTTTCGGTCCGCTAAGCTTTGCCATGCTGATGAAGCTGGTAGGTAACATTCTTGGCATACCTCCCGGAAAGCCGCCAGACAACAAGGAGGGCATCCGCAAAGCAACAATCCAAGCGGCAGCGAAACTGGTTGGCGCAGTCGATTTTTCTCAGATGATCAAAGGACGCCCCAAAGGGATCGACATTGTGCAGGACATCTTTAAGGATGCTGCCGGGGTTACGCTAACCGACGCCAATTTCATTGATCCTCTCACGAAGGCCTGGAGCCCCCAGCCCTTCGTTGGCGGGAAAAAAAAGAGTTGGTGCGGAATATTCTGTGTATACTGCTACCGCAAGGCTGGTTTGAAGGCCATAAAGTGGAACATCAGTATCGGTGGACCTACAGGCCCCATAAAGCTCAACACTTGGAGCACACAATTTGTGCAGAATATAAAGCCGGCTGACATGGGTGCCGTGGCAACACGCCAGCACCATTTTCTAATCGAGAAAGTAGATCCCAGCAACGCGCACACACCCGGATTAGACACCATCGACGGTAATTTACTGGCCGGAAAGATTGAACGCCGCAAACACCATCATCGCGTTGGTAAGGACAACTTCAATTACTATTCACTTAAATGATTTTTGAGTGATCGTTTATAACTTCCGTTTGGTGATTTTAGAGCCAATCTCAAAATGGTCCTTTGATCCAAGCTCGGTGTCGAACGTTCGAATCAAATCCTCTAAATACCATCTGTATCACTCTGGTTTGATATCCACGACTATCTTGATTTTGAACCTAAAGTTTTTTTTAGTATAGGGTATGGTCTTCGGATAAAAAGGAATGGTGGCGAGTATGTTTTTATTATGGCAAAGGTTTTAATGATCGAATCTGGCGATATCAAAAGAGGCCTCATGGAAGATCACTACATCATTGAAGTCAAATTGAAACGCGATCAAGTCGACTCATTTGCTCAATTTCCTTTCTGCCTAAATGGCATAAAAGCGCTGAAATCGATTAAAATGAATCCGGCGGTCACGTTTTTTATTGGCGAAAACGGGTCTGGGAAATCGACTTTGTTGGAAGCCATTGCCGTTGCCTGGGGATTTAATCCGGAAGGTGGCACCAAAAATTTCTCGTTTGGAACGCGTGAGTCGCACTCAGATCTCTGGAAATATATTCGTCTTTCACGAGGCGTCAAAAGACCAAAAGATGGGTTCTTTTTACGGGCGGAAAGTTTTTTTAACGTGGCCACTGAAATAGAAAAATTAGACGACGAACCTTCATTCGGCCCTCCGGTTATTAATTCTTACGGCGGTGTATCACTTCACGAGCAATCCCACGGCGAATCCTTTTGGGCTCTTGTAATGAAACGGTTTTATGGCCAAGGCATCTATATTTTAGATGAGCCGGAAGCGGCGTTATCCCCTAACCGCCAAATGGCACTGATCACACGTATCCATGATCTTGTTTTAAAAGGGTCGCAGTTTATCATCGCCACTCATTCTCCGATTATAATGGCATATCCTAATGCGGTAATATATCAGATGGGCGATACGGAGATAGATAATGTTAAATATGAAGATACGGAGCATTTTCAAGTTACACGGGGTTTCTTAAACAATCATGAGAGAATGTTGAGAATCCTTATAGAGGGGTAGAATGGCTGTGGCCGTTGATGGAGCAGGTGTTTATATCATGGTTTGGCCTGGCTATTCGGTGAACGTGAAAAAATAAAGATTTCAACGCATATAGAATGTTCGAGGAAGATAAAAAACAGCATTATATTGCGTAATAAGCTTTTGTTTTTATTAGGAGGAATTGCGTTTGGGTTAGGAATTTACTGTGATTGGAACCGATGGGATATTTTGGGCTTTGTTTTTTTGTTTGTAACCGGCCCTGTCCTTTATCAGTATAAAAAAACACCTCCAATTGAATTTGAAAAAAATGGCGACTCGTTTGATTTTAGATTTAGAAATAAAGCGTATGCGCATGCGTTCGCAAAAATAAATAAAATTTTGTCGAACAGCTCTCTTTGAGTTATTCATTCCCAATTGGGTGGATATATCAATTGGCGCTATCGCTATTAAGAATGAGATGTCTATTTTAGCGGGAAATGATAAACATTAATGTAAAAAAAATTTGAAGATAATGAAATTTCGGGGCTGATTACTTTGCCTCCGTATAGATCTAACCCATAACGGGCCGTATGTGAAAGCTACCTCACACGGGTCTTTGGATATGAAAAGATATTGTTTTGATCATCGTACCTACCTCAAACGCATCAGCTATGATGGAACAATAGATGTTACCTTGGATTGTCTGGCAGCGCTCCATCACGCCCAGCTTTACACCATTCCGTTTGAAAATTTTGATATTTTATTGGATCGGGGAATCAATCTGGAACCCAGTGCAATATTCAACAAATTGGTCCTTAAGAAACGCGGCGGATATTGTTTTGAGCTCAACGGATTGTTCCTCATGGTCCTTAAATCCATTGGATTTGATGCGCGCGCATTGTTGGCCCGGGTTCACCGATCGGGGACACCCTCAGGACGGGGGCATCAGATATCGCTTGTTACGCTTGGCGGCAAGCAATGGATCGCAGACGTTGGTTTTGGTAAAGACACACCTCGGGCACCGGTTCTTTTGGAAATAAATAAACCCACTTCCCACGATGGACAAAAAATACGGTTTGTCGATGCGGGTCATTTTGGTACGATGCTTCAATTATTTGAAGAAAATCCCTTTGAAGAAAATCAGTGGATGAATCTCTATAGCTTTGACTTGGGCCATGTTTTCCCGGCCGACATTGCTTATGGGAATTATTTTACATCGACTCACCCTGGTGAAATGTTCACATTTGCCCGTGTCGCGACCCTTGCGGTGCCAAACGGTGGAATCACCTTGCTTAACACGACGTTGACAACATCAATGGAAGGCATTGATAAGGTGCAGGAGCTTGAAGAGGGGATAGCCTATCTGGATGCCCTAAAAAAGCATTTCGGAATCGACCTCGAAGCGCCTTACGATCGGCTGCGTCCTTTACCTGATGAAGAAGTGATGAATTCAATCAATTCTGCTTGATCGTGATTGAGGAAAACCCTAACGAGGTGTGTTCGCCCCTTTTTTAAAGTGAGGCTTAACATGATGGTAAAAAATATAATCACCATATTTGTTTTTTTCTGTATCAATTTTCTGGCGGTACTATCTTCCACCGCCCTTACCTTGAAACCACAAACATTAGAAGTGAATGGTTACAATATCCAGCTGATGGTTCCAAACGGGATGTTAGTTGAACATCTGGCTGATTTAAATGCACCGCGGTTTTTAACTTTAGGACCGGGTCAGGAATTGTTAATCGGTTCACGAGGGACCAATATTTACCGAATGAAGAAGCCCTATAAAACGTCAGAGATTTTAGTGAGTCTTCCCGGGCGGAATCACAGCGTCGCCTACCGTGGCGGCCAACTATTTGTCGCTGAGAGTGGTGGCATTCATGAGGCGTCTTATGCAGGACCTAATGTTTCACTAGGTCCGAATGATTTTTCATTGTTGATCGACCTTCCATCTGAAACAGGGGGGCACTGGAGCCGAACGGTAATGGTCGGTCCGGACTCAAGACTCTATCTCGGAATTGGTATCAGTGGCAATTGTTCGGATGAATATTTAGATGATAGTTACGCTTTTGAACGCCGCCGTGGGGGCGTCTTTGTGATTGACGAAACGATCACGCCATTCCAATTGCAGCCATATTCCTCAGGTCTGCGTAATCCTATCGGACTTGCCTTCAATCCGGAGACCGGCATTATCTATGCGACGAATGCAGGACCGGACAATTTAGGCTATTCACAACCCCCTGAGGTATTCGCCGCACTTGGCCAAGGTTCATTTCATGGTATGCCTTGGTTTCAATATTTCAATGGTGCGTTTCAAGACGGTGGATGTGCCACGAGTCCAGCACCCAGACCGGCCAGTGAGGCGACAGCGCCCAGCGTCACTTTTGCGGCTCGTAGTACTCCCGAAGGGCTTGTTTTTGTAACTAATTCACGGCTTAGCGGTGCGTTTAATGGCAATGCCCTTGTTGCCATTCACGGCTCCTGGGCGGTTGCCCCAGGGGGCGGTCAAGCGTCTCGCAGGCCGCCCAAAATTGTTATGGTAAAATTTCTTAACGGGAACCCCATAAGCGTGGAAGATGTGATTACCGGGTTTCAGCGAAGCGATGGCAGCCGATTTGCGCGGCCTTGTGGTATGGTGATGGGGGCCGATGGTTACCTCTATTTTACCAGTGACGATGGGGAGGTGGCCGGATTGTTTCGACTGCGTCTGATTCCTCGGATACCACCGGATGGATCGGAAATAAGCTTGGCACCCATTTACGAGTTGCTGATTGAATAAGGTCTCATAACGTGTTCATGGAGAAATGCTTTATTTTTGATTTTTTTCACGATACTGAATGTGATAATCATTAGTAGGTTATGCAAACCATCTGAAGGAGTTTACTATGCTTGCTTATTGTGGATTGAATTGTTCCAGTTGTGATGCTTACCTTGCTACCCAAGAAAATAGTGATGATAAAAGAAAAAAGACGGCTCAAGGTTGGTCAAAAATGTATCGTGCCGATATCAAACCGGATCATATTAACTGCGATGGGTGTAAATCGGATGGTGCAAAATTTTTTCATTGTGCTGTATGCGATATTCGTAAATGCTGCATTTCGCATAACGTGGAAAATTGCGCCGTTTGTGAAAATTATATTTGTGAAACGTTAACTCATTTTATAAAACTGGCCCCGCATGCTGGTAGAGCGCTTGAAAAGTTACGAATTTGACAAAATAGTGGTCTGGTTACCGATGAGAAGATGGTTTTCGTATACGCCATTAATACAGGGTAAAAACAAAACGGAAAGCATCAATGCACTACCAGGAAATCGTCGATCATTTGCATAGCCTGGCCAATTCGGAAATAGCGGAGCACTCTCAGCGGTTTTTTAAAACCGCAAAGGGCGAATATGGTTTTGGGGATAAGTTTCTTGGCATCCGGGTGCCCGTCATCCGTAAAGCAGTTAAAAAATTTAAAACAGCGCCCATAAGTATCGCAGAAAAGCTTTTAAAATCCGAGTTTCATGAAATCCGATTATTTGCATTGCTTCTTCTCGTTTTACAGTTTTCCAAAGCTAGCGATAGTGGGAAAAAAGAGATCTATCTTCTCTATTTGAAGAACACGCAATATATCAATAATTGGGACCTGGTGGATAGCTCGGCCCATCATATTGTCGGCGCTTATTTGGAAAGTCGCGATAAAACGATATTGGTTGATTTGTCAAAGTCTGAATCTATTTGGGAACGCCGTATCGCGATGATGTCTACTTTTTATTTTATCAAGAAAAACCATTTTGGTGATGCGTTAGAGATTGCAGAGCGGTTGATAAGGGATCCTGAAGATCTTATTCATAAGGCCGTGGGTTGGATGCTTCGAGAAATTGGAAAACGAAACATGGCTGCAGAGCGGACGTTTTTAAACCCACATTATCAAAAAATGCCAAGGACCATGCTTCGCTACGCAATTGAGAAGTTCAGCAAAGAAGACCGGCAGAAGTATTTGCATGGGAAAGTATAAGGACTAATTATTAGCGGCGATCCTGTGAAGGACGGGTAAGGTAACGAATGGAAATGAAATACTCAAAATATCATGCCTTGGGCAACGATTATCTCGTTATTCGCCCTGAGGTGCTTGCCAAAGATCTGGGGCAGGGTGAAATTCGCCGGATCTGTCACCGGAATTACGGTATTGGTTCCGATGGTATTCTTTTGGGCCCCTTGGTTAGTCCGTCATGTGACTTCGGCCTGAAAATTTTCAACCCTGACGGTAGTGAGGCAGAGAAAAGCGGCAATGGGTTGCGCATCTTTGCACGGTTCCTATGGGACGGGGGGCTTGTCAACGACGAACGCTTCACCGTCGAGACGCTCGGTGGTGCGGTGTCGTGCAGAGTCAGTCCCGCCGGCCATAGCGTAACCGTGGAAATGGGTGTTGTCAGTTTTGACAGTAGAAAGATCCCGGTTGCAGGTGAACCACGCGAAGTGCTGAATGAGGAGATCGACACCGAAGGACGTGTCTGGACCTTTTGTGCGGCAACTGTTGGAAATCCTCATTGCGTTGTTTTCTCCGAGAATCCGTCGGCGGAAGAAGCCCATCTTTATGGCCCGCTGCTTGAGGTGGCGCCTCGCTTTCCGAATCGTACCAATGTGCAGTTTATGAAAGTGATGGACCGGGGCAATATCCGGATCGAGATTTGGGAGCGCGGTGCCGGCTACACACTTGCCTCGGGCAGTAGCAGTACGGCTGCGGCCGCAATTGCTCACAAACTCGGCTTCTGCGACCAGGATATTACTGTCCATATGCCCGGCGGGCGCCTTCGAATTCAGTTTAGCGATGCATTATCGGCAACCATGACCGGCCCTGTGACAAAGATCTGTGAAGGCATAATGGCAGATGAGATGTTTATGGAAAGTCTTCCAATCGAATAACTATGCAACAAAAAGTATTCATTTTTTGGATTGAACCCGGTCATTGAACAGGCCATATTGTATGTTTCACCATTTTATTATATGACTTTCAGAAGCGTCCTTGTTCAAATATATGGAAGAGGCAGCTTAATCAGTTACGTTTTTTTATGTTCAGTCAGGGCTGCACTGATCGTGATGATAGCGCTTGCAACATAGACCGTGATTTGTGGATTTTTGTGCGCGGTATTTGGAACAACGAAACCAGAAAATGAGGTGGATTATGCGTAGCGGATTATTTGCGATGATCAGAATGATTTGTCTGGCAGTGGTTGTCGGTACAGGGCTTTTTTTGCTCGGGGCGTGCGGCGATGACAATAATGAGAGTATCAGTGACGATAGTTCCGGTGTCATTCTCATCCAAAATTATGATAATCATGACTATGTCGTTGAACTACGACTGGCGGTGGACGACTCCCTTGTGGGGGTGCTCGATTTGGATGATTTTGATCTATTGGACAACGACTGGACTGCCAGCTTTGAGGATGTTCCCGAAGATGTGTATTACCTCGTCATTTTGCGAGGTGGCATTGAAAGGGATCGCTCCAGCAATTTCTCCATTGATGAAGATGATTCGGATTGCTACCAAATTGATAATGATGGGGATCTGGTGGATTGTTAGTGTTGGTAGGGCCGAAGGTGGAATATCCAAGTATCACGTCATCGCAATCGATAATCTGTTTGTTCGCGCATTGACGTATTGAAAAGTGACTTCGATGATGTCTTCTGGAACCAAGGCGATACTGTCAGAATGGGGAAGGGTGCATTCAATCATATATTCGGGCAAGAGGAGTTGGTAGTTGCTCCGGCGTTTAAAAAGGACGTGTGCCTCGGTTTTTTCACCGATCATTTTTTCCAGATATTTTAGTAACCAGTAGCGATTGCGTTTTCTCTGGACCTGGCCCACCTGGGCCAACGGTGTTTGCATTGTGGCAATAATATGATCGATCTCTTCGGCGGAATAGGGCTCTTCCATACCCAGTATGGCCCGGATCTGGCGTTGGCAAATCAGGTCGGAGTATTTTCGAATGGGTGATGTGGCCGTGACATAGCTGTCTACGCCGAGCCCGACATGTTTCTCCGCCGTATGGCTCAACATAAAACGACTCAGATACCGACGTTGCATCCAGTTTTGGAAGAGATTCTCTTCCAGCCCCTGATATAGCCTTTTTTGAGGTTCGGCCTGGGAACGGAAGATTCCCGGCATGTTTTGCTCGCTTAGAAATCGGGCGGTTATGGAATTGGCCAGAATCATCAGTTCGGAAACCATCATTCGGGCCGGGCTTTCCCGATCAAGTCGATTTAAGTGAATATCCCCCTCTTCATCCAACCAAAGGTGAATCTCAGGCAGGGAGATGTGAATGGCGTTGGCCTCAAATCGTTGGTTTCGGAACTGTTTGGCCAGTTCCCAAAGGGATATGAGGGAAGGGCTTGTGTCAATGGATAGATTGACATCCCGGTAAAATAACTGGGATGCCACCCGGATCAAGCTGGGTACTACCTGATAATCCAATACTTCCCCTTGTGCATTCATATCCACCAGGGTGCTGATAGCCGGGCGCACCGCCCCGGCCTTGAGGCTGCACAGTCCTTCGGACAAGCCCGGATAAATCATGGAGATTTTTTCATCGGGCATGTAAATCGAGGTTCCCCGCCGCATGGCATCCGTATCGATCGGATCACCTCTTTTGACATAGTGGGCCACATCGGTGATATGAATGCCGATGCGGTAATTCTGCCCTTGGGGTTCCAGGGTGACGGCGTCATCAAAGTCAAGGGTTGCCGGCCCATCAATGGTCATCGGCGACAAACCGGTGAGATCCACACGGCGGTCCACAGGATGATCGGCCGGTGACATGCCCATCAGGGCTTGGGCCTTTACTTGAACATTCGTGGGAAATTCGATGGGGATATCATGGCGGAGCAGCTCAATGTTTTCATCCTTGTCAAACACACCCATGCGAACCAGGAAGTCAAACAGGCCATTATCTGAATCTATTTCGGCATTTTGTAAAATACTTTTGGCAATATCGGACTCATTACTATCCTTACCGAACAGATAATATCTTTTCAGGATTGCCACGATTGTCTTTTGATCGTTGGACATCGATTCGATGGTGAGGGGCTCTTCTGTGGCGGACGTCTTCTGTACCCAGGCCGCCCCTTCATCAATCAGCCGATTTTTGCGCTCATCTTCATAGCGGCGAGATTCGATTTGTTCTACCTGAGATTTGGTATGAGGGAAGAAGCAATCGTGTCCGAATTTGAAATAGAGCCTGTCCTCGAAGAAGGCCCGGACCACTGCCGATTCATGATCGCTGTCGGGGCTTTCCGGAAAACAGAGGCCGGTCATGGTCGGTAGATCGATCCATTCTTGCTCGCTATTGACGATCTCCCACAATTTTTCTATGTCGATCTGGCGTGTCAGGTGGCGGCGATGCGCGGCAATCTGCTTTAAAAGCGATACGATTTCGTCCCGTCGCAGCTCGGGGTCGAGCTGATTCGAGCTATGATGGCACACACGCGTGATCGATAAGTTCACCTCGCGGTTGTTTTCGGCCAATAGTCGCAAACGTTTTTGCTTGACCTGCTGAACAACCGCACAGATAATCTTCTGGCGATCAATATATTCCACAATGTTTCCGGATTCCATAAGCGTTCCTCGTACCAGTCAGGATGTGGAAAGTCAATGAATGGCCTTCGGTTGGCTGGTTAACCGATTCAACGGTTGGCCTGTAATCGGACGCATTTTTTCCTCGACATCCAACTCAACATCCAACTCGACATCCTGAGGGTGTTTTTTGCCGGGAAGAATTCGGCGCCTTAACCTTGAATATTTTGGAAAGGCGTCTGATATTTAAACCTCAACTTTTTTATAGGGTCTGAAAGATTTGGGCAGATCTGATCTAGCGGGAGCATTTATTTGAGTGAATCGTTTCATCTGATCAAACCGTATTTGGTCAAACATCGGTTTCGAATTTTAATTGGCCTGGCCTGTCTGATGGCGGTTGATTTTATGCAGCTGTTTATTCCCCGGCTGGTTAAAGAGGCCGTGGATGGGTTAACGGTATTTCGTATGGATACCCACCAGTTGCTCCGACTGGCACTGGTCATCACCGGTCTCGCCGTCGGTATCGCCAGCCTTCGTTACGTGTGGCGTCGGTGTCTGATCGGATTGGCTATTTACGTTGAAGAAGGGCTTCGCAATCGATTGTTTGGCCATTTGCATACGTTGTCGGCCGGTTACTACAATCAAACGCCTACCGGCGATTTGATGGCACGGGCCACCAACGACATCAAGCAGATCAGAATGGCGACCGGAATGGGGTTGGTGGCCATTACCGACGCCTTGGTGTTGGGGGTCGCGGCCATTGGATTTATGGCCTATATCGATGTGCGGCTGACGCTATATTTGCTGATTCCCATGCCGGGGATCGTTTTGACCACCCGGTTTTTCGGGAAAAAGATGCATTATCGCTATCAGGAAGTTCAAGCCGGGTTTTCAACCATGACCGAGTCTGTCCGGGAATTTTTCACCGGCATTCGCATGATCAAGATCAATAATCGTCAACCCCAGACCGCCCAACAGTTTGAGAAGGTTTCCGACGATTATATTCATATGAATCTAAGGCTGGCGCGCATTACGCGAATGTTCATCCCGCTTATGATATTTTTCTCTAACCTCAGCCTGGCTGTGGTCATTTTTCTGGGTGGCCGACAAACCATCACGGCGACGATCACACCGGGCGAGTTCGTTGCCTTTATCTCTTACCTGGGCCTTTTGACCTGGCCCATGATGGCCCTGGGATGGCTGGTTAACCTTATTCAACGGGGACGGGCTTCGCTCGAACGCATTGATGCCATTATTCAAACCCGACCGGACATCGTGGCTATATCCCCCGTTGTGACACCGGAATTCATTCGAGGCGGTCTGGCGCTGGCCGATGTGAGGTTTCATTATCCGACCGGACATGATGATGATCAGCAACCGGTCGAATCGGTGCCGGTTTTAGAGGGCATCAGCCTGACGGTAGCGCCGGGCGAAAGCATCGGCATTGTGGGGCCGCCGGGGGCAGGTAAAACGACCATACTGAACCTGATTCCACGGCTTTATGATGTCATTGCCGGTATCATTCGGGTGGACGGCGAGGATATTCGGCATCTGGAGCCGGACTGGTTGCGATCGCACATCGCCGTGGTTCCCCAGGAGCCGTTTCTTTTTTCCGGGACCCTTTATGAAAACATTGTTTTCGATACGGAAGCGGCAGACGAAGAAAAATTGAATGCGGCGCTGAAGGCGGCGGCCCTCGATCAAACCATCGCGGGCTTTGATGACGGCCTGGATACCCTGGTGGGCGAAAAAGGGGTGATTCTTTCCGGGGGACAAAAACAACGCGTCGCCCTGGCCAGGGCCCTGTATCTTGAGGTGCCTATTCTGCTCCTTGATGATCCGATCAGCCAGGTGGACATCGAGACCGCCGATACGATTATTCAAACCCTCAAACGTTTAAACGGCCAACGGACGATTATCATGGTATCGCACCGCCTTTCGGCGCTTCGATATGCCGACCGGATCGTTGTGCTGGAAAACGGGCGGATCTCGGCAACAGGAACCCATGAAGAACTGGTCGCTGGTGGCGGGTATTATGCCCGCACGGCTGCCATCCAGGCGTGGGGAGAAGAACTCCATGGGCGTTGATCGCGACTATTTTGCCGAAGAAAAAGTCGGTACAATGACCGATGCCAACCTGATCCAGCGGATGGCGCCCTTTATTCGTCCCTATATGCGCCATCTGGCTGCTGCCGTGCTTCTCATTTTGATTGTTACCCTTATCGATCTGGCCATTCCCTATGTCACCAAGGTGGCGATTGATCAGTATATCGTGCCCGTTGCGGTTACCGAAACTCAAGGGGAAGGTTCCCCGGGTACGTCGACCGATGGCAAGACCCGCATCATAGAGGTGGATCTCTCAGACCCGGCGGTGAAGGCCATTGTTACCAAATATCGGGATCACTTTTTTTTCAGAAACGGTCAAGCCGGTATTCGATTGGCCGACCTTACGAACCTCGCACCGGCGGATATTGCCGTGTTACGAAAAACGGACTTGGCCGGCATCGCCCGGATGACGTTGATTTTTATTGTTCTTATCGCTGCCGGACTGGTGGCCAGCTTTTTTCAGCAAATGATGTTGGAGTATACCGGCCAGGTCATCATGCACGACCTGCGCATGCAGCTGTTTACCCATATTCAGTCATTATCGGTGGCGTTTTTCACGAAGAATGCGGTGGGCCGTCTGGTGACCCGCGTGACCAATGATGTGCAAAACATGAATGAGCTGTTTACCGCTGTGATTGTTTTTGTTTTTAAGGATCTTTTTCTACTGGTGGGTATTTGCATTGTTCTGGTTGGTATCGACTGGCAGTTGGCCTTAATCTGTTTCATTGTCTTGCCCATTGTGGTGTTGGCGTCGTTTTATTTCGCCCGCCAGGCCAGGGAAGCGTATCGAACTTTACGGCTAAAAGTGGCTGAAATCAATTCCCGCCTATCTGAAACGATTAACGGCATGCGTGTTATTCAGCTGTTTCGTCAGGAAGCGGCCAGCGAAGAAAAATTCAAACGGTTGAACCATGAGAATTACCTGGCCGGCATGCAGCAGATGCACGTGTTTGCCATCTTCATGCCCTTTGTGGGCATGCTCAGTACGGTCGCATTGGCGGTGGTGATTTATTTTGGGGGGGCACGCGTGTTGGACGAGCGAATCACCCTTGGGGTTCTGGTGGCGTTTACATCTTATATCCGCATGTTTTTCCGACCCATTCGCGATATCGCTGAAAAATATAATATTCTTCAAAATGCCCTGTCATCCGCGGAAAGGCTTTTCGTCGTTCTGGACAGCGCTGACAAGATGCCGGAATCGATTAAAGAAAAATGGGTTGAAGCGCAAGCGGGTAAAAAAGATGCGGGGAAGAATTATCCGAACCAAAAGAATGAGGGCGCCCTTGAAACGGTTCGAATTCGGCGGGTAGCATTCGACCGGATAACCTTCGGATACACGCCCGACACGCCGGTTCTCGAGAATATTCAACTGGAAATTAACCGAGGGGAGCGGGTGGCCGTGGTTGGCCCCACCGGCTCGGGTAAAACCTCGTTGATCAATCTGCTCGTGCGTTTTTATGACCCCTCGGACGGCCAGGTGCTGATCAATGATCGTCCACTGGCGACTTATGACATTGCCGCGCTCAGGCAAAGTATGGCCCTGGTTACCCAGGATCCATTTTTGTTTACCGGCACCATTGCCGAAAATATTCGCTTCGGTAACCCATCCTTGTCCGATGATGATTTGATGAACGTTATCACCAACGCCCATTGTTCGGAGCTTGTCGCCAAACTACCCGGTGGGTTGGCATTTGTTCTAGCCGGCGGCAAGGAGGCCCTTTCCAGCGGAGAGCGGCAGCTCATCTCAATCGCCCGGGCTTTTGCCCGGGATCCAGATCTGCTGATATTGGATGAAGCCACCTCTTATATTGACTCCGTTACGGAAGAGGCCATTCAAAATGCCTTGGAGCGACTGATGCATTCGCGTACGACCCTACTGGTAGCTCATCGGTTGTCGACCGCCCGCGAGGCTCACCGGATCGTTGTCCTCAGCCGGGGACGGATTATCGAATCAGGGACACATGATGAATTGATCGATCAAAAGGGCTTTTACTATCGTCTCGATCAATTACAAAATTAGTGGCTTCGTAATCCGCCTGTGGCGGACTGCGTTCCGCTTCATCCCGTCGTGATCGCGGCGTACGACAAGTACGCCTCATCACACGGGATTCGGGACGCCTTGAACTTGTCCGCCTTTGGCGGATTACTTTGCCATCCCTTTTGATGACTTCTTGCGATTTCATCATTTAACGATTTTTGTAAAAATTTTCCGGTAGAGACCCGTCCCTTTAGCGAAAATATTTTCTTGCTAAAATCTATGGCACCTGATATGCAAAATTCTTTCAGGCGATCAATTAAAAGGTTATTTTTTAGTTAGGCGGATCGTCACTTTCAGCATACCCTGAAGACACGCTAAGCAGATCATCGGTTAAGCGAACTGTTTGGTTTTATCGTACGATAATATATCTAATAATTAGCAAAAGGAGGAATGAGGCGATGGCTTACAATGCAGTAGAAATGGCGGATTGGCAGATTTCCGAAGCGGCAGAGAAGAACATGCCGACGCCGGACGAATGGTGCGAGAAACTGGGTCTGGAAAAAGACGAGATGCTGCCTATGGGCCGGCTGGGCAAGCTCGATTTTCTCAAGATTATCGACCGAATGAAAGACAGGCCCGACGGCAAGTACATTGAAGTCACCGCCATCACTCCGACCCCGCTGGGTGAAGGTAAATCCACAACATCCTGCGGCCTGATGGAAGGTCTGGGCAAACGTGGCAAGAACGTCGGTGGCGCCCTGCGTCAGCCCTCCGGCGGTCCCACCATGAACGTCAAGGGGACTGCGGCCGGCGGCGGCAACTCCCTTCTGATACCCATGACCGAATTCTCGCTGGGCCTCACCGGCGACATCAACGACATCATGAACGCCCACAACCTGGCCATGGTGGCCATGACCTCGCGCATGCAACACGAGCGCAACTACAACGACGAGCAGCTGGCCCGCCTGACCGGCATGCGTCGTCTGGACATCGACCCCACCCGCGTGGAGCTGGGATGGATTATCGACTTCTGTGCCCAGTCGCTGCGCAATATCATCATCGGCATCGGCGGCCGCTTCGACGGCTTCACCATGCAGTCCAAGTTCGGCATCGCGGTGGGTTCGGAGTGTATGGCCATCCTATCGGTGATCCGCGACCTGGCCGACCTGAAAGAGCGCCTCAACAATATCACCGTGGCCTTCGACAAGAGCGGCAAACCAGTCACCACCGGCGACCTGGAAGTCGGCAACGCCATGACGGCCTTCATGCGCAACACCATCAATCCGACCATGATGTGCACCGCCGAGTACAACCCCTGCCTGGTGCACGCCGGACCGTTCGCCAACATCGCTGTGGGCCAGAGCTCCATTATCGCCGACCGCGTTGGTCTGAAACTTTTCGACTACCACGTCACCGAGTCCGGGTTCGGCGCCGACATCGGCTTCGAGAAGTTCTGGAACGTCAAGAGCCGCTTCTCCGGCCTCAAGCCGCACGTCTCGGTTCTGACCACCACTATCCGCGCCCTGAAGATGCACGGCGGCGGCCCCACGGTCGTGACCGGTAAAGCCCTGCCGGACGATTACACCAAGGAAAACCTGGAGTGGGTGGAAAAGGGTTGCGCGAACATGGTGCATCACATCAACACCATCCGCAAGGCCGGTATCAACCCGGTGGTCTGTATCAACCGTTTTTACACTGACACCGACGCCGAGTGCGACGTCATCCGCAAGGCCGCTGAGGCTGCCGGCGCCCGTTGCGCCGAGTCCAAGCACTGGGAAAAGGGCGGCGAAGGCGCCCTGGAATTCGCCGATGCCGTCATCGACGCCTGTGAAGAGGAAAACGATTTCAAATTCCTCTACCCGCTGGAAACGAAGCTGCGCGACCGCGTCGAACTCATCGCCAAGGAAGTTTACGGTGCCGACGGCGTCTCCTGGGAAGCCGGGGCCGAGGCCAAGGCTAAGATGCTGGAAAACGATTCCCAGTACGACGACTTCGCCACCATGATGGTCAAGACGCATGAGAGCCTCAGCCACGATAAGACCATCAAAGGGGCGCCCAAGGGCTGGACGCTGCCCATTCGCGACGTGCTGATCTACTCTGGCGCCAAGTTCCTTTGCCCTTGCGCAGGCCCCATCAGCCTGATGCCGGGTACCGGCTCCAACCCGGCCTACCGCCGCGTGGACGTTGATCCGGAAAGCGGAAAGGTTACCGGACTGTTCTAAGCGTTATCACACAAAACCACTAAATTAGGCCCCGCGCATACTATTTGCCGGGGCCTTTTTGCTTTATGGGTCGATGTGAAATGGATCCGAATCGCTTAGGGCCGGAAAAGTGTCACGATAGGTTTGAAGATCACGGTAGGATAAGCGGGATGTATGTACGACTTCCTGGTGGGCGGCATGAAAGTGGATCCGGCCGGTAGGATCGATCACGGTTGAGTCGCCGCTGTATTGGAGGCCGTTGCCGTCAATCCCCACACGATTGACACCGATAACAAAAGACTGGTTTTCGATTGCCCGGGCCTTAAGCAGCGCCTGCCAATGAGCTGCGCGGGGTTGGGGCCAATTGGCGATGAAGAGGGCAAGATCAAACCCATCGTCTGCGTTGCGGGTCCACACCGGAAATCGCAAATCGTAGCAGATAAAGGGGCGGATTCGCCAACCGTTTAAGGGTATGGTCAGATGCCTGTTTCCGGCGTGATAGGTACGATGCTCGTTGGCATAGCGAAACAGGTGCCGCTTGTCGTAGGTAAATCGCTCGCCGTTGGGTCCCACCCAGATTAAGCGGTTGTAATAGTGGTCACCTTCGTTGATGATCACGCTTCCGGTAATGTTCACCCCACAATAACGGGCCGTCTCTGTCATCCATGTGATTGTGGTTCCAGTCATGGTTTCGGCTAGATCAGCGGCATTCATAGAGAATCCAGTCGAAAACATTTCCGGAAGGATTATCAGATCGCGTCGTCCGGGTAGATTCCGAATTTTTTCATCAAATGCATCAATATTGGCCTTTTTGTCTTCCCAGATAAGGTTGGACTGAAAAAGGGTAACAATCAAATCAGACATGGGTTCTATCCCTTTTTTAAAGGGTGTTGCGTTATCCCTGCTGTGGTTTCAGGCGTTCCGGTGGTACACGAATTGCCACCACTTCGCCTTTGGCACACGTTTCACCCATAACCGTTAACGTGCAGTGGACGATGGCCTTTTTGGCTTTGAGTTCTTGAACGTTGGCACGCAGTATCAATTCGTGACCCAATGGCGTCGGTTTCAGATAGGTTACATTCAGATTTCCTGTCACGCAAAGGATGGGCGGCGATGAGCCGGGTTCTCTTTCCTCGGCATCGTACATAGCCGCCACGGCCGTGCCGACACTGTGGCAATCGATCAAGCCAGCGATAAGACCGCCGTAAACGATTCCCGGAAACGCTGTATGTGCTTCATCCGGCGTAAACCGCAGAATGCCTTGCTTGCCATCCCATTGGGTTCGAATATGCCACCCCTTGGGGTTGTTTCTACCGCAGCCATAGCAGATGGCGATATCGTCGGGGTAACAATCCTGGATGGCAATACCTGCCATTTTAATACCCTTTCTTTGTTGTGAGATGGGGGGTACCTGATATATAGACGGTTGCATGTCCAATGACAAGCCAAACCATCCTCTCCCCCATGCTGAACCCGATGGCGATTCATCATCTTTGGTTCGTTCCAAGATAGCCGGCTTGATTGCTGGTGCGGCATCCTTTTCTATCTGGGGCGCCAGTCCAATTTACTGGAAGTTGCTGACGGCGGTTCCGGCGCTTGAAATCCTGATGCACCGTATTGTCTGGTCCGTTGTACTTTTGGCACCCATGGTCTGGTTTTTGGGCCGCGATGAACTCCGCATCATCATAAAAGATCGATTTGTGCTGCTGCTGCTGGCGGGCTCCACGCTTATGGTGGCGCTTAATTGGTTGATTTATATCTGGGCGGTTACCCATGATCAGGTCCTTCAGGCCAGTTTGGGGTATTTCATTTGCCCATTGGTCAATGTCTTATTAGGCACGCTCTTCTTAAAGGAGCGTTTGCGGCGGGCGCAAATCCTGGCCGTTATTTTGGTGACTGGTGCCGTTTGCTACCTGACGATGCATTTTGGCCGAATTCCCTGGGTGGCGCTCACTTTGGCAATTAGCTTCGGCCTTTATGGCTTGATTCGTAAAATGGTGGGGGTCGGTGCGCTGGTCGGTCTGGCTGTGGAGACGTTTTTTTTGTTCATTCCGGCCGTGGGTTATCTGCTCTGGCTCAATATCAACGGCACCGGAATTTTTTGGCAAGGCGGGTGGGCGGTGAGTCTTATCTTGATCGGTACCGTATTACCTACGGCGCCTCCTTTATTGCTGTTTACTTTCGGTGCCCGCCGTCTTAATCTTTCAACTGTGGGATTTTTACAATATATTATGCCGACGTGTGCATTCATACTGGCCGTTTTTCTGTATCAGGAGCCCTTTGAAAAAGCGCAACTCATCAGCTTTATTGCAATTTGGGTTGCACTGGCGATTTTTTCCATCGATTCAGTACTCTACCAGCATGGTCACCGTAAAAAGGTAATAGTAAAGGACGAAAAGTATGGCCAGTGACAAACGAGAATCCACCCAACGGATCGAGCCGATGAAGAAGGTTACCTTGTCCATTGCCGCCGGGACGACCCCGGTTCAGATGGATTTAACCCCGCAACCGTTTTTATTTGAATTCATTCATGGCCTTGGCACAGAGGGGCTCAGTCCGTTCGAACAGATGCTTATCGACAAGGGGCAGGGTGATACGATTGAGATGTCGATGCCGATCAAGGGCCAAAGGCAATTCATGGGGCACTTGGTCTTTCCGCCCGTATTGTTACCGGCCGATCTGGCAGTGCTTTATTTGCATGTGCAGGTTGACGAAGTCCGGACGGCCTCGAGTCGAGAGGTTGTGCGAGGCCTGGCCGGTATTGCCGGGTGCGGGGATGGCTGTTGCGATCACTAGTACGCCATTTAACCGCTATTATGGAGAGCCATTTTTCAGGCGGTATCACCGTGCCCGTTTGCATGATCCATCAGTCGGGCCGCGAATAAAATACCGCATATCGACTTGGCATCCTGAATCTTGCCGGTATGGATCATCTCTATCGCCTCGCTAAATGGTCGTTGGTGGACCTCAAGGATTTCGTCCTCGTCCAGGTTCTGAACGGCCGGTGTGAGCTGATCGGCGAGATAGAGGTGAATACGTTCGTCTGAATATCCCGGTAAGGGTGTGATTTCGCCCAGTTTGGCCCAACGTTCGGCGGCATATCCTGTTTCTTCCACCAATTCTCTTTTAGCGCACGTCTCGGGGCTTTCATCAGGATCCAGTGTTCCGGCCGGTATCTCCCAGATCCGTTGTCCGACGGCGTGGCGATATTGGCTTAAAAGCAGGATAGTGCCGTCCGCTTTAATGGGAACAATGGCTGCGGCGCCAGGATGGCGTATCACCTCGAGGTCGAAATTTTTACCGGTATCGGTGCTGATATTTTCCGAATAGATATCGAAAACGCGCCCGGTGTGAACCAGACGCGAATGATTTACTTTAATTTCCATGTTTTTTTCTACTCCTAACCTGATTTATCAGGAGGCATAGATGGAGCATTCCCGTACGCCCATAGCCGCTTCCTGTAGGGCCTCTGCAAAAGTCGGATGACCGTGAATGGTTCGAGCGATATCTTCCGAAGCAGCCCCAAATTCAACGGCCAGCACACATTCGGCGATCATATCCGCTGCCCGGGGGCCGATGATATGGACACCCAGGATCCGGTCGGTTTTACTGTGGGCGATGAGCTTGACAAATCCATCTGATTCGCCCATGCAGCGGGCTCGGCCGGTTCCCGAAAAAGGATACGAACCGATGCAATAGGGGATTTCTCGCGCTTTGGCCTCTTCTTCGGTGATTCCGACACTGGCGACTTCGGGCCAGGTGTATATCACCGACGGCATGGCGTCATAGTTAACCTCACCCGCGTTCCCGGCGATACATTCCACGGCGGCAATGCCTTCTGCCGACGCCTTGTGTGCCAGCATCGGCCCGGGAATCAAATCGCCAATGGCGTAGAGGCCCGGGATATTGGTTTGATAGGTTTCGTCTACCAAAATCTGCCCGGTATTCGGGTCCGTGCCGACGCCAATTTTTTCAAGTCCCAAGCCTGCGGTTAGCGGGCGCCGTCCCACGGAAACCAGGAGCCGGTCGACGGTTAAATGGGACGCTTTCCCCTGGGTTTCCATGGTGATCTTAACCTTGGTTTTGTCCACCTTGGCTCGGGTCACTTTGGTGTTCATGCGAAATTCAAACCCCTGCTTGCGAAGGATGCGATCCAGGGTTCGGGCCACCTGGCCATCGAGCGTTGTGGCAATTTTGGGTAACATTTCAAGGACGGTCACTTTGGCCCCGTAACGTCGCCAAACCGAACCCAACTCCAATCCGATATAGCCACCGCCTACAATCCCTAAATGTTTGGGAACCGATGGCAAACTCAGGGCATCGGTAGAGTCGACGATACGGTCCCCGTCAAAGGGAAGACCCGGCACTTCAATAGGCGCACTGCCGGTGGCCAGCAAGATGTTTTTTCCCTCCAGGATTTTGGCTTTTTTCCCTTTGGCCGTGATTTTAACCCGGCCTTCTCCTTCGAGGCCGGCCGTCCCCTGGAAAAGATCAACCCCGTTACCCTCCAGCAGTTTTTTGACGTTTTCGGTCAGGTCTTCCACGACTTTATCTTTGCGGGCCATCACCGCCGGAAGGTCCAGGGCGATGCGGCCGGTTTTAATGCCGTGATCGGCAAAATGCGTCTTGGCCAGGTGGTAATATTCGCTGGAATCCAGCAGGGCCTTGCTGGGAATACAGCCGACATTCAAACAAACCCCCCCGAGGCGGGGTGACTTTTCGATGCAAGCTGTTTTTAACCCGAGCTGTGTCGCTCGCACGGCCGCCACATAGCCACCGGGTCCGGAACCGATAATGATGAGATCGTACACCGTTTGGGTCGTCATATTTATACCTCCAGGGCTATCCGTTCCGGGTTTTCGATAAATTCCTTAACGCGCTTTAAAAAGGTGACTGCTTCTCTGCCATCGACGATGCGGTGGTCGTAGCTTAGGGCCACATACATCATGGGGCGAATCACGATTTCATCATCAACCACAATGGGACGTTTTTCAATTTTATGCATCCCCAGAATGCCGCTTTGGGGCGTGTTTAGGATCGGCGTGCTGAGCAAGGAGCCGTAGACACCGCCGTTGCTGACGGTGAATGTGCCGCCTTCCAAATCGGCCAATTCCAGGCGATTGGTTTTTATTTTGGCGACATAGTCGACAATGGCCTGCTCGATACCGGCGAAATTCAACTTTTCGGCATGACGAATCACCGGCACTACCAGGCCCCGGTCGGATCCGATAGCCACCCCGATGTGTTGGTATTCATGATAAATCAAGTCATCGCCGTCGATGAACGCGTTGATTCCCGGAATTTCTTTGAGGGCTTCCACACAGGCCTTGATGAAAAAAGACATAAACCCCAGAGAAACACCGAATTTTTTTTCAAAGGACGCCTTGTATTGGGAACGAATGGCCATGCTTCGGCTCATATCGATCTCGTTGAACGTCGTCAGCATGGCCGTATTTTGCTTGGATTCCAAAAGACGGGCGGCGATCCTTTTTCGAATGGGCGACATGGGCTTGCGCACGGTCATTGACTCATCAGAAGCCGGTAAAGATGTCGCCGGCGAGACGGGTGGGGCCGATGTTTCCGGCGATCCTGTTTCGCGGGCTTCCAGGTAGAGCAGCACATCGCCTTTACTGACCCGACTCCCGGGCCCGGTTCCTTTGATCTGGTTGACATCCACATTTTTTTCCGCCACCAGGCGCCTGACGGATGGGGCCAGGGGTAGGGATGCGACAGTTTCCCCAGCACTCAATACGGGTTGAGCGGGTTTGGAAGGGCTGGGTTGAGGCACCGGTTCGGGCCGGGTCTCGGGTGGCGGACTTGGCTTCTGAACATCAGCGGGAGGTGGCGTTTTGGCGGTGTCTGCCCCGGTGGCAGGCTCAATCGTTCCGACCACGGCGCCGATGGCCACAGTTTCTCCTTCAGGAGTCAAAATTTTCAACACGCCGGCTAGCTCGGCCGCGATCTCCAGTGTTACTTTGTCGGTTTCGATGACAAACAAGGGTTCGTCTTTGTTAACGGAATCTCCGTCTTGTTTAAACCATTCGGCCAGAACCGCTTCCTGGACCGATTCCCCGACGTGGGGGATTTTAATCTCGATAGTCATAATGACTCCTGACGTTTGATTGTTTCACAATGGCTACAAACCATACCATTAAAGAAATGGTCTGGTAAAGAATGGTCTGGCTTCACGCTTCTTTCTTTCCTATCGCCTCATCGCTAATCGCCTCTTGTTTCTGTTTGTATATCACGGGAAACCCAGAGGCCGGGCTGGTCGCGGGGATTCGGCCGATATATTTAACCGGTTTTCCGATGAGGTCTTCTAACCGGTGCCTTACAAACTGCCAGGCTCCCATATTTGCCGGTTCTTCCTGGACCCAAGCCCAGGCTTTAACCGTTTTATATGGCTTAAGGACCTGTTTGATTCGATCTTCAGGGAAAGGGTACAATTGCTCCAAACGAATGATGACTTTATCGGTTGTCTCCAAATCCTGTCGCCGTTGAAGCAATTGGTAATAGATTTTTCCGCTGCAAAACAGTACCTGCTGCGGTTTTTCAGGTGGGTCAGGGTCATCCAATACGGTCTGATACGAGCCGCTTGTCATTTCGGACACGTTTGAAACTGCCCGGGGATGCCTTAGTAAACTCTTGGGCGTCATAAGAATCAGCGGTTTGCGATATTTTACTATGGCCTGGCGTCTCAACAAATGAAAATACTGCGCCGGTGTCGTGAGGTTACAGACCTGCAGATTGTCATCAGCACACAATTGCAAAAAACGCTCTAACCGGGCGCTGGAATGTTCAGGTCCCAGGCCTTCGAGCCCATGGGGTAACAGCATAACCAGCCCGCAAAGGCGCTGCCATTTTGATTCTCCGCTGGCAATAAACAGATCGATGGTTGCCTGGGCATTGTTGACGAAATCCCCGAACTGGGCTTCCCATATCGTCAGGCCCCGGGGTTGGGCCAGCGCGTAGCCATATTCAAAGCCTAACACTCCCACTTCGGAAAGATGGCTGTTGTAAACCGTAAATTGGTCGGGTTGACCACCGATAGCGGTCAGAGGAGTAAATTGGTGGCCGGTTTTCGTGTCGGTGAGGACACTGTGGCGTTGACTGAATGTTCCCCGCCCGACATCCTGGCCGCTTAATCGAATCGGTACACCGTCTGACAGCAAGGATGCAAAGGCCAGTGCCTCGGCATTGGCCCAATCGATTCCGGCGCCATTTTCCACGGAGGCCAATCGTTTATCCAGCATTCGTTTGATTTTGGGATGAAGGTTAAAGTCCTGGGGGACCTGGGTAAGCTTTTTAGCAAGTTCGATGAGCCCGGTTTTGGAAACCGTCGTCTTTACTGAACGGTGGGAGTAGTCCCCGTGAAAGCCGTCCCAGTTTTCATAATAGCGGGATTCAGGAAAAGCGCAGGTACTGCCATGAATTTCCTGGTAGGCCGCCTCGAGCTTCTCAATAATCTCGTTTTTAATCTTCTCGATTTCTTGTGGTTGGATTCGATTTTCTTCAAGCAGTTGCCCGGCGTAAAGATCGTCCAAGGAAGGCCGCTCACGAATGCGATCGTACATGGTCGGCTGGGTAAAATAGGGCTCATCGCCTTCATTGTGTCCAAATCGGCGATAGCATATCACATCGATCACGACATCCTTTTTAAAGGTGTTGCGATAATCGGCGGCCAATCGGGCCACATGGGCGATGGCCTCGGGTTTTTCACCATGGACATGGAAGATCGGCACCATCAGCATTTTGGCAACATCGGTGGAATAGCGCGTGGAGCGGGCATCTTCCGGTAAGGTCGTATAGCCGATCTGGTTGTTAATGACGATATGGATCGTGCCGCCTGTCTGATATCCGGCCAGTTGGGACATATTCAGCGTTTCGGTGACGACACCTTGACCGGCGAAGGCCGCATCGCCGTGGATTAAAAATGGGATAATGCGGTTGTTTTCGGTTGGATGCATTTCCTGCCGGGCCCTGGTAATCCCCTCGACCACGGGATCAACGGCTTCGAGATGGCTGGGATTATTGACCAGAAAAATCCGCATGGGACGGCCGGTGGTGGTTTCAAGGTCGGCGATATATCCGTTATGGTATTTGACATCACCGGTTCCCAGCAACTGGTTCGGATCATAGCAACTTTCAAATTCTTCGAATATCTCTTCATAGGGTCGTTTAAGAATGTTGGTCTGTATGTTCAAGCGGCCGCGGTGGGCCATCCCCAGGATGATTTCTTGGCATCCGGCGGCAGCAGTATTCGTAACCAGAGTATCAAGCAGCGGAATAATAGCATCTCCGCCTTCAAGGGAGAACCGGGTGATACCGACGTATTTTTTGTTTAAAAAATTTTCGAACATTGAAGAGCCGATCAACAAATTCAAAATGCGTATCTTCTGATCGGCACTTAAATCCGGACGGTTTCGATTCGGCTCCATGCGATCCTGGAGCCACTGGCGCTCATGCGGGTCTTGAAGATGCATGTATTCAACGCCGATGGCACGGCAATAGGTTTCCTTGAGCAGTTTGACGATATCTCCCAAAGTGGCGCTGGACATTTTTGAAAATTGCGGGGTAAAAAAAGTTTTCTTCAAATCATCATGCGATAAATCAAACGCGTTAAGGTTTAAAAGGGGGTGGTCGGTGGGGCAGGGGGATAAAGGGTCCATGCAGGCCAGTAAATGGCCAAGCTCCCGGTAACGATCGATAAGCATTGCCACCCGTGCCTGATCCAACGCGTGATCGGCATCGCCGGCCACGGCTTCAGCGCGGGGTATTCCCTCACCGGCCATTTCAAACCCCCGGAAAAAAAACTGCCAGTCCCGTGAAACGGATTTAGGATCAGATTTCCAGCGCTGATAAGCGCTGTCGATGTACGCGATGTTTAAGGTCTCGGGTAAATTCATTTTGCCATCCTCTTATTCGCTCCGGTTATTCGCTCCGGTTAGCCACTCCGATTAGCAAGGGCAGGTTGCTGTTGAAACCATGTGACGATTTGTTCGGCCGTAGCCGTTCGGTGGTCTTTATTGCTGAACATATGGTCTGCGCCCGGAATGATGGCCAGCGCAATGTTCTCGGTATTTAGTTTATGCGCCATGTAAGCCTCGTCAACCGAAATAATTTCGTCCTGATCGCCATGGATAATTAAAAGCGGCACCCCCAAGTGAGAAATAGTTGCGGGAAGATCGAATTGGTCGGCATCGGCAAAAAAGTCACGGGTCATCATCAAGGGCCGGCCGCGGCTGATGAATTCGACTTTACCGGTTTTCTCGAGATTATTTTTCTGGTCTTGGGTAAAAAAATGTGTAGGCCTATCTCCCGATAGCCTCCCGGCAATGGTACAAACAGCTTTTACCGCCTCGATTTTAGTCGCTGCCAGCAATGAAATGACGGCCCCCATACTGTGACCAGCCAGCCCAATACGTCGTACGCCATGGCTGGAAAGCAGATCCGAGGCCATTATTATCTCGGATCTCTGTTTGGTAAAAGTCGATTGAGCGAATTCGCCCTCGCTTTGGCCGTTTCCCGAAAAGTCGAACCGCAGTGCCATAAACCCGGCCTTGGCAAAGTCATGGCCCAATTGCCTTAAAATGCTTGTATGCCGGGAGCAGGTAAAGCAATGGGCCAGAATGATACCGCGATCCGTACTGGTGGCGGGAAGATGCAATGATCCGGTTATTTTTTCCCCTTGATTGTTATTGAAGTGAATCGGTTTTTCCATGGTGTGTGTTTAGGTCCTTGGAAGCAATGAAAGACGCGGTCGCATAAAAATTGAATTATCATGTACTTATATCAATTTTCCCGCTATTATCAAATGGTAAATATGATCGCCTGGTTTCGACATCTAATCAGTAACGAAAACCGGCCGAAAGGAGACCATCAATATGAATACTAAACAGTTTGAGGCAATGGTGGTAACTGAAACCGAGGATAAACGATTTAAGCGCACAATTACCCACCGTTCAATCGATGATTTGCCAAAAGGGGAGGTCCTTGTGAGAGTCGGCCATTCCTCCTTGAATTACAAAGACGCGCTTTCGGCTACTGGAAACAAAGGGGTCACGAGGAAATATCCGCACACGCCGGGGATCGATGCCGCTGGTATTGTGGAAGAGAGCGTCAGCCCGGATTTTAACGTCGGCGATGAGGTGATTGTGACCAGTTACGATCTGGGCATGAATACATCCGGTGGATTCGGACAATATATCCGGGTGCCGGCCGAATGGGTGGTCAATCTTCCGGATAATCTGACATTAAAAGAGAGTATGGTTTACGGAACCGCCGGTTTTACGGCGGGTCTATCGGTTTTTGAACTGGAAAACCATTGTGTGGTGCCGGAACAAGGCAAGGTTCTGGTGACGGGCGCATCCGGGGGGGTGGGCAGTATGGCCGTCTCCATTCTTGCCCGTTTGGGATTTGAAGTCGTGGCGGTGACCGGAAAAGAAAAAGAAACCCAATTTCTGCACGATATAGGCGCCGCTAAAGTTATTTCCCGCGATGAGGCCACGGATTCGTCCGGTCGACCGCTTTTAAAGGAGCGCTGGGCGGGTGTGATCGACACGGTGGGCGGTGAAATCCTGGCCACCGCCATAAAATCAATACGCACGGGTGGAACGGTAACCTGCTGCGGCAATGTGGCCTCCCATGAACTCAACACGACGGTGTTCCCCTTTATCTTAAGGGGTGCCCGCCTTATCGGAATTAATTCTCAGACCTGCCCCATGAATATACGTCAACAGATCTGGGAAAAATTGGCCGACCCTTGGAAGGTCGATCTCGGCAGTCTAATGGTTGAAACGAGCCTGGATGGCTTGAATGAAAATATTGAGCTTATTTTGAAAGGGAAGCTAAAAGGACGGATGGTTGTTAATCTAAATAGTTCTATCTTTTGATCAGTTGGAGAGACCGGACAATTACCTATGTTGTTTTTGGGGTATGGCCAGTATTTCTTATTGGGTAATCACGAAGATTTAACATCAGACCACCAAAATTCAGATTAAATCCGGAGTCTACTTTATAGCTCAAATATATTATCTATTTTTCAGTTTAGAAGCGAGATTGCACGGTTAAATGCGTTTTCTAAAGGTTTCGGAAAAGGTGTCGCTTTAGGTTTTCCTTTAGTATCTCGCTTTACCCAAACATTGGTTTGTTCCCCGTAAGCGAGTTTAGTTTTCGTGCCGTCGATTTCCATTCGAAAGAATTCAAAGTACAACATAATATGGGTTCTAGTAAGCTTTTTGAGGGCCATGGTAATCTTAATACGGTCAAAAGGCATGGCTTCTCGAAGGTGAGTGACATGACATTCCGTACATAAGAACTCACCCTTTTCACCGATACCACGGTAGTATTCCGGGATTATCTGAAAAAAATATCGATCCCTAGTATCACCCAGCCATGTATAATAGTGGGCAAAGTAAATATTTCCAACAATATTGGCATCTGATAAGGAGGTGTAAACGGTTTGTTCATAAAGTCGAGGTTGGATATATGGGCCTTTAGGCGCATGGTAAATCATTGGTTCAAGGTCATTCAAATGTAGATGAGCGACTGGTTCCGGCAATGGTTCAGGAGCATTGGGCGCGTCATATTTAGGAAGCATGTCATTCACAAATTTCATATAGTAGTCTGGATATTGAGCCGGATTTACGACACCATGATCAACGATTTCAACCCATGTAGTTTGTTGCTCTAACCAAGCAATACGTTCAAATTTACCATTCGGTAATATTTTTCTAAAATCGAAAGTCAATTCTGTTACTGAATTGAAAGGCCCGCTATTTCCTGAAGCCCATAGCCAGACTTCTATCTGGTCACTTGTAGTCGCCTCGCCAAGCAAAAGCAAATGAGTTTGATTGGTGACTGCACCCCATTTTCCGCTGGAAAATTCACTCTTAATGTCACTTAATACAGGCCACGCTGATGTTTCACGAGCTTCACCAGCCCAGAAAAAATAATTGGAAAAATAGACTGTGCGGCTAAGTTGTGCACTTGGCCTAAAACAAAGAGGAATTCGATGTACAAATATGTCTTGACCTTGGGGTCCACCACTAATGATGTTATTTCTTTTTTTTCTATTATATCATCATAACCACTATATCTAACCGATTGATGCTGGTATGCAACGCTAGTTATGTTTTTAACATAACAGGCAATAATTCGTTTTATCCCCCTTGTAAAGGATATTGGGAAAGTAATTACCATTTCCTTGTTGTTCATTTCGTTTCTAAAAAGAAGTGAGTCACCAACTTTCTTATAAAGCTTAAAAGACTTGAAGTCTTTATTGTTTGATGCTCTTAGTAAATCAGCGCAAGCTATAATTTGATTGCCGATTAAATTACAAGAGTCTTCAATATTTTTTACAGATTTAAAAAAATCATAAAAAGAATTTCCCGCTAAAGAAATTTCTTTTATCCATTCTTCTCGAGATTTGGTTATAAATCGTTTAATATTGCACGTTTGTGGCCATTTCCCTGCAACGATTAAGCTTAAACGACCATCATGTGATGTTGAAATATTAATATCGGATTTATCATCTGAAATAACTATTGGATGGCCCTTTCTTGACCATTTAATCTTGATTGTCTCAGAGGATAAGTTCGATGATTTGCCCTGATACCGTTGCACGGTACTAATTATATTTGGAACTAAGAAGCGATTTCTATCAACTTTCTTTATTTTATGGTAATTTTGTGAATAAACGATACAAGCGCTGGGTACTTGTAGATTGAGATATTTTGCATATAAATCTAATTCTTTCTGTATTAACATGCTGTCGCGCGATTGGGGATTTAGAAGATCATGTACTGTAGGATAATCTTCATGATGTGATATAACACGCAGGCGATAGCCCTCAAGACGGCCCATGACATTTCCTTTAGGATCTGTCACCACTATAAGTGCTTTTACCTCTTTATGGGTTTTTGCTAAAATTTCTACAGATGCAGTCAGGTTGCCGATAGTTGGTTTTTTTCCGATACCATTGTTAGAGAAAATATCGATACAATCAATTTTTATAGGTAGTGAAGTGTCCTGTGGGATTAAAATCGCAGGTGATTGCAAAAGAGCATCAAGATAAAAGGAATCTTCTAGTATTAAAATATATTTATCGTTGCCCGCAAATGAGATAGATCCTGATTGCTTTTTATCTTTTTTGTACACTGTAAGAATAGAACGGCCGTTTTCATTTGCGGACTCAAGCGACCAAACTTTTCGAATCTGTTGAAAAAGGGGGCCTTGAAAAAGGAGTGTTTTACGATACAGGTCTGAGATAGGATTAATGTCAATAGGATGATTAGGTAGTTTTATTATATATTTTGGTTGTTTTTTATGTAAACCTAAAATAAATGTAGCTTCGAAAGAATCGGTATCTGCACGGATGCCAGGTTGATAAATTCCTGCGCGAATGATGGTAAGTGCAGAATCAGTAATTTGAACATCTACTTCTGCCCAGACCAGTATTTCTGTTCCTGCATCCGGATCCACTATTATTGGGCGTGAAAGCTTAATGTTCTCGATTCGAACGCGATCAAAATCAGAAATTCCGGTCACATGAGCAACAGCTTGTGCCATTGCTTCTAAACCAAAGGCGGCTGGGAATAAGTAGGACCCTTCGAATTCATGATCTTCAAGTAGAGGTCTGTGTCTAATGATAAGTGTACCCGGAAGACAGATTCAACACCGGGGGTTATATGAATCGGTTTCTCAAGAAATCTGGCATTCAAATGGTTACTTTTTGGTTCAAACCTCAATGTGTCTACGCCTGGTAAGCGGGCGGCAACAATTATTTGGTGAACTCCCGGATCATAGAAAAATAAACGAATAAAACGTTCTACGCCCTCTTTTGTTGGAATAGCTGATATACCACGATATTTCAGAGAATCAACGCTTCCCATTCGAGCACCCATCCCCTCATCCTGCCAAATGCTGTACGCAATGGAGAGAGTGCGAGTTTTGGGTATTACTTGTTCAAATCGACGTAAGACAATATCTAGGGCCTCGTTAGAGAAACCATACCATGCATTCCCTGGTAGTCCGGTGATTCCGATAATGGATGTCAAGCCGATAAATAGCTTTGGTGGTAAGGAGTCTATGAGCTGACATAAGATTCAAAGCGCCTATCACCTTTGGGTTTACTTCCTGTATTGCTTCATCTATAGAAACTTGATTAGCCTTATTGGGTAAATTAAGCCCGCGCCATGGATAACACCCGTAATTTGACCCATTTCCTTACTTATTTTTTCTACAAGGGTATTAACTGATTTACGGTTGCTAATATCGCAACTATAGTATCGAGCCGTTAAATTTTGATTGGAATATCTTTTCAAGGTATTCGATACTTTATCTAAAAGATTTGATCTTGCAGGCAATTAGGGGAGGGTGATCGTCCCATTAAGGCCATCTTTGCCCCGCACGTCCGTGCTATGCCAAGGCGCATTCGGCTGTAATACCTTTAGCCCCGCCCGTGACTAAAATAACATCTTCTTTGTTCCAGGTTAATGGGCGAGCTTTATAGTACCGGGTTCTGTTAGGTGTTGGAATCTTTCTCGTCGAGTAAGTTTCGCATCATACCCTACGGCAGAAAATGATTCTGTAGTACTGGTTTCTACGATAGTTTTATCGGCAATATTATCTAGAGATAAATCTTATGAAAAATCAATCACCCTGACTCTTAGGTCGGATCGCTCTTGATGGATACTTGCCGCTAACGCTGTTGTCGCAAAAATGGTTTAAATTGTTTCTTGAAGAGTACCGAAATATCCACCCCCAAACTGAAGATATGCGACTGTATTTCTGCGTCGAGGGGCTTGCGAAGCTGGCGAAATAGCTGTAGGTCCAACAAGTCTAGTGATTATTTCCTGAAAATTAATATCGTATAGGGATCATAGATTCATTATTGCTCGGAAGAATATTATTAAAGTGAGTATATTCATTGCCCCGTTAGATTTTTTTCTAACGGAGTTATGTGTTTCTATATCAACCCTAGCCCCTAGTCCGGATAGTTTCTCTGCCATGGCCATGGCAGTTTCATTTTCTGGGTTATCGGCTAAAACAATGCATTCACATAGCCAATCATCTTCAATGCGTTTTTGACTCGCTGTAGGTTGTTTTGGAGTTGGATTGGGAGATATTGAAACATAAAATTCACGAGTCCAAGGTGAGCGGTGAGTCATGAGCGGAATCGTTTGTGGTGCTTGTTGTTGGTCGTATAGTCGCTCTAGGATGGAGGCTATTTGTCGCAAGGTGCGTTTTAACAGAGGTTCCAGATCCACATGAATATCCACCTTGATTCGATCAGACAAGCCCGGCAATATCTTTTTGAGTTGGGTTTTGCTGACCTTAAGTCTTTTTTAACAATGCATCAACATTGATATCATTAGGCGAAATGCCTATCAAATTAGCGATTTGGTCAATTACCTTGGAGGATATCCGGTTTTAATGGAGTCCTTATCCCTGATTTGCCAGGTTCATTTTTGGGTTATTTGCTCAAGAGTCAAATTTTCAAAATCAAGAGGAGGAATTTCGCCTGCTATTTTTGCAGCCGTGGCAACTCTGGTTAAGAGATCCCCGATTTTAATGGAGTCAAGATTTAAGTCATCCAATAGCCGCATGTCCGATGTGATTGTGCCTTTTTTAAATCCGGTAATCAATTCAATTGTGTCGAACAAAATTGATTCTATCGATTTGTCAGTATCCGAAAATGCCTCCTTGGTTTCATCGGATATGACAGCGTTTTCATGCTGATTTTTTAATGGAGGTTGAACCCAATATTCTGGTGGAGAAAACTCCATATCAGCTTGAATGATACGGGCAAGAAAAGAGCCTCTGGTTTTCAGGTATCCTTCTATCTTATCCTTGGAAATATTTCCAAGGCCAGTAAAAAGCGATTCTAATGTTTCAGCTGTAGGGGCCCCAGTTGTTGAGGCCATTGAAACATGAGAATCAAACGCCCGTTCACAAGGATTTTCAAAGAAAAGCCGTTCAGAAGGTTTTATAAATGGCCGTGATAGACGAGATTCGTAAATCGTATCCCAATTGATGTCTACTCCATGAACAAATAAAGTTGCTAGGAGCTGATTAACATCGTTGTCTCTTCCCGGTGAAGATTCTACAGGAAGGCAAAACGGACCGGTGTCTTTATTGATCTCATTAACCATTCCCGAAAGGGCTTGGCCTGGCCCGACCTCAATAAACAGATCGCATAATTTGTCATGGATTGAATCATGGCAGAGGAAGTCTACTGGAGCTACAATTTGATCAGCAAAATAGGTTTTCAGCTCCTGTTTCGAAGTGATTTCGTGGCCATCAATACCGTTAAATAAGTGGCAAGAAAGTTCGGTAACGCGAAAGGTAAAACAGCCTCTTCTTTTTATGGCCTTCGTGGCAGCGGCAACTACCTTTGAATGGAAAGCGTTAGCGACTGCGAGACGCTAAGCCGGAATCGCAGCTTCGGCGGCAAGTTTAGAAACCTGCTTGATAGCTAAATTTTCTCCAGAAATAACTACCTGTCGAGGTGAATTAATATTGGCTATCGTTGCGTAATGAGTTACTTTGTTAAGTAAGTCTTCGGCCTGTTTTTTTGAGCACCGCAGGCTGATCATCGCACCACCTTTTTCGACAGCTTAGCAAGAATTTGTCCCCTGTATCCTGAGAAACGGATCAGTGTATCGACATCAAAAGCGCCGGCAGCATGAAAGGCAGTCAGTTCGCCCAAACTGTGGCCACCGACGGCCGTTGGTTGAATACCTGCTCTCTCCAGCCATTTCAGCCACAATTGCGAAGCCAGACAAATTGCAGGTTGGGCGTATTCCGTTCGCGCTAGTGTTCGAGCCCACTCTCCTGATTGCTCTGAGCCCAGCTTGGGGTCGGGTTGCGGTATACGATTGTGCTGATGGGTTCATGGCCATCGCTTGTTAATAATTGATCCGCATTTTTTATAATATCGCGAGCCCAATCATGCCGATCAGTCAGGCATTGAGCCATATTCAATTGTTGGCTCCCTTGGCCGGGAAATAAAAATCCGATGCGAGGCGCAGCCATTTGATTGCTGACCCAGATTTGTTTTTTTAGGTCCTGCCAAATTTTACCTTTGCCAAATGGGTTTTCGTTGAGAAGCCTAATTGATCGATTCGTTTTTTCTGAAACGTTCTGGATGATTGGCAACAATAGCTATCCGGAAATTTTCCTTGAAAATCGGCTTTTTTAACCAAATCATGGGCCAAATCAGTCATCTCGGCCAGACTTATGTCTAATACTTCACGGTTAAGGTTTTCAAGTTGATGGGATAGATCTTTTGCCGAATGACCGGAATAGAAATACCTCGGTTTCCTGGCTGGAAGCCAAAAGATACTGCTCTTTGATCGAAGGGGCAAATTTCAGGCTTGGTGAGCCGGCAGATTCGATGCATACATGGCAGTTGATTCCGCCAAAGCCCATGGCTGATATGCCTGCCTTAAGGTTTTATGTGAGTCCGTTGCTTTCCCGTAATGATTGGGTAGAGAGCTTTGCTGTTCTTAAAATCTGGATGGGGGTTCTGGCAGCCTGCTGTGGGGGGTAGTATGCGGCGGTTTACCGCCATAACCGCTTTTATAAAGGCACCCACTCCGGCTGCTGCCTTGGTATGACCGATAATTGACTTTAGCGAAGTCATTCCGCAAAAATGCATATCGCTCCGCCACGAATTGGCGAATCATCAATTGACCGGGCGATACCTTCCAATTCTACCTTATCGCCCACCGCAGTACCAGTCCCATGTCCCTCAATGAAATTAACATGCTTGATGCTGAATGGTGCGCGGTCGTATGCCCGTCGAATAGCCTGGGCTTGTCCTTTGGCGTTCGGAGCCGTGATGCTGGCGCCACGTCCATCGGAAGAAAGTCCCCAGCCATGTAATATGGCATAGATATCGTTATTGTCTTTTTTTGCATCTTCGAGTCTTTTCAACAGAACAAAACCGCAGCCCTCACCGGGTAAAAATCCGTTAGCCCTACGATCGTAAACTCTCATTTCATCAGGCGTGAGGGCGCCAGCTTTCGCGAACCCGATAATTTCAAAAGGGTCAAGGCTGATATCGACACCACCGGCGAGCGCAAGATCAAGATCCCGGTTCATTAAGCCAGTAGCGGCTGTGGCGATCGCGATAAGAGATGAAGAGCAAGCCCCGTCTACGGTATATCCGCCTCCACCAAGATCTAAATAATTACAAATGCGGCCGGCGATGGTGTTCGAAAGGCCCCCGGCAAGGCTATCTTCATTAATCGATGGTAATACTGATTTATAATATTTTTCTTAGACTTTCATCATTACAATCGTTTCTTTTCGAATACCTTCCGCTTTGGCTGCGACATGTAGCGCGCGTCTCACAAACGGCCATCGCAAACGCATGGTGTTAGACCTGGTATGTTCCCCGGTCAGGGTATTTCCAACAATAACGCCTGTTCGCCTGCCATTTATTGACTCTCGGATATATCCAGCATCTGCCATTGCTGCCATCGCAATTTCTAAGGCTATCCAATGAACTATATCTGTGGATTGATAGGTAGAATAGGGGATATGGCGTTTTTTCCAATCGAAATTGAAACCATCGATGACAGCCGCATGTTTTAGGTAGGACTTGTCGGGTTTTTTAGGGTCAACATGATAATAATCGCTAAGGGGTGTGCGGCAATCCGGTATTCGTCTAAACTGGCGGCGTTTTGTGAGGATGTTTTCCCATAACTCTGTGAGCGTGCTGGCCCCAGGGTACCTGCAAGCCATTCCAATGACAGCAATTGGGCAACGGGGTTTACCTTTTACCATAAGAAATGCTCCCTTTGATTATTTTTCGAGTGCGCTGTAGTGCTCTGGCTGGAGGCAGAGGAGAGTAATCTAATAATCTAAATCCCATCGCAGGTCAACATGCTCTGCCGCTATTAATACTTAATGTGGTCATTTTTGATAACATTTGGGTCAAATAATTGGCGGTATGTGAATTGGCTATTTTTCAAATGGGATAATTTTTGGAATAGATAACGGGCATTCAGTTTGGAGCCTGGAGTGTTTTTTTAAACTTGGATATCTGTTATTTAATATTGAGAGCGACTAAAATTGTAATTTAATTACATAGACTTCCTTAATGATATTAAAATGTACGGTATGCAGAATTTTTTCTAATTTGATTAAAATATGATTAACTGTTTGTATTTTTAGTTAAAAAATTTTATTTATTTTTTGTGTGGCGTAATTGGTTCGAATTGTTTGTGGTATCTGTTTTGCATATAAAATTTAGGTAAGCAATATCAACACAATATAGATCGCTTGAAAAGGTAAACCACATGGTAATAATTCCAGGTTACCAGATTAAAAAACTGATTTGTAAAGACAAAACATATGCCATGTACCGAGCAGTACGGGAAAAGAATGAGCAACCTGTTATACTAAAACGACTGCATGTGGAAGATCCTCCTCCAAATTTAGTTAATCAGTTTCAACATGAATATGCTCTGCTGCAATCCTTGAAGGGAGAGGGAATTGCAGGAGCCCTGGACCTCATCACTATCCAGGATCAAATGATTCTCATCTACGAAGATATTGGCGGTCTTTTTCTGGATGATTTATTCGAAAAAAAACCATTTTCCATTGCTGACGGCTTGGCAATCGCCATTAAAATTACAGCTGCATTGGAACGGGTTCATCATGCTGGTTTTATTCATAAGCGTATAAATCCTTTTAACATTCTTTATCATGTAGAATCAGAGACAAATTCAATTGATCAACCTTGAGCATGCTACTGAGTTGGTTGCTGACCAGATGTTCTCGAATGGTTCAGAAGTGAACCAAAAAACACTGGCCTATATTGCTCCGGAGCAAACCGGTAAGATGAATCGGCCACTGGATTACAGCTCGGATCTTTATTCATTAGGTGCCACACTTTATGAGATGTTTAGTGGGGAATTGGTTTTTCAAACCGGAGATATGCTTGAAATGATCCATTCCCACATTGCCATTTTACCAAAGGAGCCTGATATTGCGAATCCAGCTGTCCCAGAGCCTTGGCGGATGTCATTATGAAGTTGCTGGCTAAGGAAACAGAGGATCGGTATTTAAGCGCGGCTCGGCCTTAAACACGATCTGAATGTTTGCCTTGGATCAGTATATTAGAACAGGCAACATAGAAGTTTTTATATTGCAAAAAAAGATATAAGTGACCAATTTAGAATTTCTGGGAAATTGTATGGGCGTGAAGAAGAGATCAATGCTTTTAAAGACGGCATTTGAGCGAGCCACAAAAGGAAACTTGGAGTTAGTTTTAGTCACCGGATATGCTGGTATTGGTAAAACCGCTTTTGTTCAAGAAGCCCTTCAGCAGATGACTATCGGTAAAGTAAACAGACAGTTCATCTTGGTACGGGCAGATTTGATCCGATTCACAAAGATATTCCCTATAGCGCCATTGCGCAGGCGGTTAGAGAGGTTGTTCGGCAAATTCTGGTAAAGAGTGATAAAGAAATTGTAATTTGGCAGAAAAAATTGACGAGTGCACTTGGGCGCAACGGAAGTGTGATTGCGGATATCATCCCAGAAATCGAAGTGATTTTGGGGCCTCAAGTGAAGCCGCTCGAACTCGGACCATTGGAAGCAAGGAACCGGCTCAATTTGGTTTTTCAAAATTTTTTTCGGGCGCTTGGAGGTCCAAAATACCCGTTGGTAATCTTTCTTGATGATGTCCAACATGCTGATGCCGCGTCTCTCCAATTAATTGAAACAATATTGAGCGATGATGGATTAAATTATTTTTTGGGTATTTCGTCTTATCGGGACGATGAAACCGATTCCGATCATCCGATTCATGCAACTTGGATGCATTGAAAAATAAAAAAGTACGGCTGACTCGGTTAAGACTAGCCTCATTGGGGCTTGAATCGGTTAAATAACTTTATTGCCGATTCGATGCATACTGAATAAATCAATGTAGCGATTTGGGTGCATTAACGCTTCAAAAAACGGATGGGAATCCATTTTTTATTGAGATGTTTTTAAAAACCTTGCGTAGTGAAAACTTACTTTCATTTGATTCGGACAGAGTCGATGGCAATGGAGTATTTCAAAAATTAACCATTTAGAGATTACCGACAATGTGGTCGATTTGCTGGTTCAAAAAATTCACCGATTAACGAAAACACTCAGACATTTTAAATTGGGCTTCCTGTATTGGTATTGGGTTTGATTCTGTCTGATTTTATCTCTATTTGTGGAAAGCATCAGATAATGACAACGTATTTAGATGAAGCGGTCGTCAGAAGGAATACTTATATCCAGTAAAACCAATTTATCGAGGAAAAATAAAGAATCCGAGTAAAAAATACCCAAGGAACTATCGGTTTGCTCATGATCGTATTCGGCAAGCAATATATGTCATCGATGGAATCATGACAGAAAAGGCATTGCCATACCCAAATTGGTCTTTATTTGCTTAATTATATCTGAAACTGAAAAGAGAATGAAACATTTGTTTACCATTGTTAATCACTTGAATGTTGGAGATGATCAGACTATATCATGTGCAAGGAGAAAAGAGATGGCCCGTATGAATCTCGATGCCGGGCTTAAAGGCGAAATCAGCCGCAGCCTTTTTTCCGGCCTTTAATTATTTTCAACATGGGATAAGGTTGTTGGGTGATGGTTGCTGGAAAAACAACTATGAATTATCTATAGCGCTTTATGAAAAGGCTGCTGAAACGGCTTATCTTTGTGGCTATTATGATAAGAATGGATGTCTTTGCCGAAGAAATGTTGCGGAACGTCAAGTTCATTTCTGGATACTATCAATTTGCATGAAACGATTATTAATTCTCATATTGCTCAGATACCAGCTGGAAGAGGCCATAACAGCACGCTTTCGATGTCCTCCATAAGCTCAATGTGCGGTTGCCCAAGAAAGCTAGTAAATGGCAATTATTTAAAGGATACATGAGTGCGAAATCGAAACTGGCATGGAAGGAGACGGATAACTTATATGACATGAAAAAAATGTCGGATCCGACGATGCTGGCCGTCATGCAGGTGTTAAAGAGTGTTGGTGCAGCAGTTTATTTTTCAAACCAAGAATTATTAGCCGTGATGACATTTCAGGGCGTTCAACTATCAACTAAATATGGAAACGCACCAGAGTCAGCAATTTGGTATGCCGTTTATGGGTTGATTCTATGTAGTGTGATAGGAGATATTGATTCTGGGTACAAATTTGGTCAACTTTCCCTTAGGTTATTGGAAAATATAATTTATCAGAGTTGGTCTCCCCAAACAACCCATATGGTCAATGCATTTATATGTCACTGGAAGGTATCATGTTCGTGACACTTTAACTCCATTAAAAAATGCTTATCAAAAAAGGTATTGAAACGGGTGATTTTGAATATGCTGGCTATGGCGCTTTGTTTTTCTGCTACTATTCCTTTCATGCAGGTATAGAGCTATCTGAGGTCGAGCGGCGGATGACCAAGTATATGAGGTAATAGGTAGATTGAAACACGAGTTTTCTTTCACTTTTCTCCAAATCTATAGACAACTCGTTGAGAATCTAAAAGGCGGAGTGGAGGATCGCTGCCGTCTTATGTGGGACATATTATGATGAAGGATTGCAGATCTCATTGCATATAGAGGCGAAGGATAAAACGACGCTTATCAAGTGTTTATTTTATTAAATTTACCTGAACTATCATTTTGGAGACTATATTAAAGTGCATGTGAATATGCTGAATCAATCTGAAAAATATTTAGAGGGCATGACTGGTACTATTCACGTCCCTCTATTTTATTTTTATGACTCTCTACTCCAGTTGCTCATTTATACTGAGGGCGAAATTATCTGAACAAGGGAGGATTCTTAAAAAGAGTTATAGAAAACCAAAAGAAAATGAAGACAATTGGGCCGAACATGCCCCTATGAATCATCAACACAAATATTGCTTGGTGGAAGCCGAACGTTTGGCGGTTACAGGGCATAACAAACATGCCGAAAAAGACTATCAACAGGCTGTTGGATTGGCTATTAAACACGGCTATCGAAATGAAGAAGCATTAATTCTTGAAAGAACTGCCATTTTTTATGCGAATATAGGGGAGAATCAATTGGCCGCTGACACGATGTTAAAGGCCCGGTCTGGCATATGAGAAATGGGGAGCTTTGGCCAAAGTTCAAGCATTAGATAAAGATTTTGCATTTTTACTGATTGACCGTCATCCCAATAACGAACAACAATAAAGCAATATCTGCTGATAGTATAGCCAAACCAATCCGAAAACTAAAAAAGACCTGGACATGGCCGCAGTCATGAAAGCCACCCAGGCGATATCCAGAGAAATTGTTCTGGAAAAATTGCTTGATCAATTGATGCGGATCATCATCGAAAATGCAGGTGCTCAAAGGGGTCTGTTGATCTTAAAAAAAGAAGATGGGTTGTTTGTAAAAGCATCGGTGGAAGCCGATTCTGATGAAGTGAGCGCCAATCAGTCCTTGCCTGTGGAAGAAAGTGATGCGCTTTCGCTTGATATTGTACGGTATGTGGAACGGACCGGGGAGCCCGTCGTTATACATAAAGCGACGGATGATAATCAGTTTTACACCGATCTTCATATTTTGGAACATCGTCCCAAGTCGATTCTATGTATGCCGATTCTGCTTAAGGAGAAAACAACCGGCGTTTTATACCTGGAAAACAATCTGGCCAGCAATGTATTTACTAAAGAACGCGTTAAAATTTTAAACATACTTTTGGCCCAGGCGGCAATATCTTTAGAAAATGCGCTGCTATATGAGAATTTAAAAACGGAGGTGACCGTTCGGAAAAAAGCCGAGGAAAGATTGCTGCATCTTGCAACGGCCCTGGAGCAGGCGGCTGAAGGGATCTTGATTACTGAGATGGATGGTACGATTACGTATGCCAATCCGGCATGTGAACATATTTTTGGTTACAGCCAGAATGAGATCAGGGGAAAAAACACACGAATCTTGCGGAGCGGTTTGCAAAAAGATGTCTTTTTCCGGAACATTTGGAAATCTTTGTCATCCGGCAAAATTTGGAGCGGTCGGATGTCCAGTAAAAAGAAAGATGGCAGTATTTGTGAGTTGGAAGTCACGGTATCACCTATCAGAGATGAAAAGGGAAACTTCAGTAGTTATGTCTCCGTTTCCCGTGATGTGACGCGTGAAATACAGATGGAAAAAGAGCTTCGTCAAGCCCAGAAGATGGAAGCCATGGGCACGCTGGCTGGAGGGATCGCCCATGATTTTAATAATATCCTGGCGGCCATTATGGGATATACTGAATTGGCCTCCTTTCAATCGCCACCGGAAAGTCCCATTCACCAGAATCTTGAGCGCGTGATTACTTCGACCCGGCGTGCCAAAGATTTAGTGCGACAAATTTTAGCCTTCAGCCGCCAGACCGATCAGGAAGCCAGGCCGATTCAGTTAAAACTCATCATCAATGAAGCCCTGAAGATGTTGCGTGCGTCGCTTCCCTCCACCATTGAAATGCGAAAGGATATCGGGAGCGCACGGGGTTTCGTTGAGGCCGATCCCACCCAAGTTCACCAGGTGGTTATGAATCTTTGCACCAACGCCGCACAGGCTATGGAAGGCGGTGGTGTTTTAACCATAAATTTAGATGATTATACGGTAGATAACACCAATCATCATCGTTATCCGGAAGTTGTTCCTGGAAAGTTTTTGCGTTTGACGGTCATTGATGATGGGGAGGGGATTGATCAAAGCATAATCGAGCGGGTTTTTGAGCCTTTCTTCACAACCAAAGAGCCGGGAAAAGGAACCGGTATGGGACTGGCAATGGTACATGGGATCATTAAAAGATGTGAAGGGGCCATTCGTGTTGAAAGTGAACCGGGAAAGGGGACGAAATTTCAAGTGCTTTTTCCCCGTTATCATGGCACTTTTACTGAAGAAGAAGCGCCCACTACCAAGGAGATTGTTCCGGGGCAGGAAAGGATCATGTTTGTGGATGATGAAAAGGCGCTGGTCACTCTTGTAGAGGAAGGCTTGCAGCGTATAGGCTATAATGTTCATCTGGAAACAGACAGCAATAAGGCCCTGGATGCATTTAAACAAAATCCGGATAATTTCGATTTGGTGATTACTGATCAGACCATGCCTAAATTAACCGGGATGGAGTTGAGCAGACAGATGATCCAGATTAGACCGGATATTCCCATTATTCTTTATTCCGGCCTGATGGACGAAATAACGGCAGATATGATTGAATCCGTCGGTATTCGATCGTTCCTATCCAAGCCGTTGATGTTGAAGCAATTGTCGGAGGCGATCCGGCAGGTTCTGGATAGTACGGAAGAAATGGGTTCTGAATAATCTGGTTTAAATCTTTGACTTCAGGGTGAATAGCCTTGCAGTACTTGCCCACCTTTTGATTCTCACCATCCGGTAATAATTTACACCAAAACCAATTGATGTTATCGTTCAAAAGCGCTATAGAGTTGGCGCTTTTTTTATTCCCTAAAACGTTGGAGCGAAAATGAGCTCATTGTACGTTATTTCAGCGGTCGCCAAAGATCAGCCTGGGTTGGTCCATCGGATATCTCAGGTTTTGGCCCGCATGAATATTAATATTGTCGATATCGATGCCCGCTCGATACGGGGCCATTTTTCTATGTTTATTGTCGTCGATTTAAGCACGTCCAGCGCTTCGCATGAACAGATGACGGAGCGGCTGGCACCCATTAAATCGAAGTTTGCATTGGGGTTGCGCGTTGAACCGTATGAGGCCGGCCGTCGGAATCCCAACAAAGATCCGATGATTCTTACCGTAATGGGCCATGATCGTCCCGGTATCGTTGCTTCGGTTTCCGAAATCTGTGCGCGCAACAGCGTCAATATTGAGTCGATTAAGATGATCGCCCGGGGCGATTATATTGCCATGGAGCTCGCTTTGGACGTGTCCGACATGAAGGACATTTCTCTGTTTCGTCACGAGTACTATGCGTTTTCCGAGGAGACAGGTCTTGATGTCTCATTAAGGGATGGGGATATATTTAACAAACCCAAGCGGGTGGTGGTTTTCGATTGTGATAATACCCTCATTCAAGGAGAGGTGATTGACGAGATGGCGGAAATTGCCGGTGTGGGGGCGCGGGTAAAAGCAGTCACGACCATGGCGATGAATGGGGAGATGGATTTTATCGAGGCGATAAAAGAGCGGATTGAATTGTTAAAAGGTATAACTCAAAAACAGCTTGAATCGATTTTCGACAGCCTTTACCTCACGCCCGGGGCGGAAGACCTCATCGCCACGTTGCATTTTATGGGATACAAAGTGGCCGTGATTTCGGGGGGGTTTTCCTTTTTTACCGATTATTTAAAAGAGCGCCTGAATCTTGACTACGTTTTTGCCAATGAGCTGGAGATAAAAGACGGTGTTGTTACCGGGGAAATAAAGGGTCGCATCATCGACGCCCAGTCAAAGGCGGATATCCTTAACGAAATTGCAGAAAAAGAAAATATCTCTGCCGACCAGATCGTTGCCGTGGGCGATGGTGCCAACGATCGTTTTATGCTGGAAAATGCCGGCTTGGCCATTGCGTTTAACCCCAAGGAGGCACTTAAAAAATATAGCGACGGTATGCTCAGCAACGACAACATCTCCGGTTTGCTCTATTTTTTAGGCATCCCTGACTCACAAGTGGAAAAGATCAAAAACGGTGGAACATGATTCCCACAGTGAAACGATTGAACAACGCATTCGCAAGGCGCAATCCCAACTATCTAACGTTTACGGTGCCGACCGACATGCCCTCAGACGAAAAATAAATCGAATCCGGCACCTGAAGTTCAGTCCTCATGATTTCAAAAATTTCGAGCACCGCCTGACACGCCTGGAGCAGGAAATCCAAACTTCCGTGCAGCAGCGCGCCTGGCGTCGTCGACATCGGCCGGCCGTTTTATATCCCAATTCCGATCTACCCATTTTACCCAAAAAAGAAGAGATCATTGCCGCCATCCGCCGCCATCCGGTGATTATCATTTCCGGTGATACAGGATCCGGTAAAACCACCCAAATTCCTAAATTTTGTCTTGAGGCCTCACGAGGTCTGGACGGGATCATTGGTTGCACCCAGCCACGACGAATAGCGGCCACCACCGTGGCTCGGCGTATCGCCGAGGAGCTGGATCAAACGTTGGGCGATACCGTAGGCTATAAGATCCGGTTTCGGGACAGGACGTCGATCAATGGATTTGTAAAGATAATGACCGACGGTATTCTATTGGCTGAACTTCAGAGGGACCCATTTCTAAACGATTACGATACTTTGATTGTTGACGAGGCGCATGAACGCAGTCTGAATATCGATCTGTCGCTAGGGATCATAAAGCGTCTTATTTCCCGCCGTAAAAACCTGAAGTTGATTATTACTTCGGCGACTATCGACACAGAAAAATTCTCAAAGGCATTTGACGATGCCCCGATTATCGAAGTATCCGGCCGCATGTATCCGGTTGAGATTCGTTATGAAAGCCCGGGACCGAGGGCTGAACCGGCGGATTTGTCACCGGTTGAGTTGGCTGTGGAAGCGGCGGAGCGGCTCGTAAAACAGAGTCGCGACGGAGACATTCTCATTTTTATGCCCACCGAGCAGGATATTCGGGATACCTGCCGATCGCTTGAGGGGGTGTGCGGCTCTGGTACGACGGTATTACCCCTTTTTGCCCGGCTATCCGGGCCGGAACAATCAAAAGTGTTTGCCAGGTTCCCGGGACGCAAAATCATTGTTGCTACCAATGTCGCCGAAACATCCCTTACGATTCCCGGCATTAAATACGTGGTCGATACCGGGTTGGCGCGAATTTCCCGATATACGCCAAGGTCCCGGTGCACGCTTTTGCCGATAGAGTCGATCTCCAGAAGTAGTGCGGACCAGCGTAAAGGCCGTTGCGGACGGGTTACCGATGGGGTTTGTGTGCGGTTGTACTCAGAAGAAGATTATTTGTCCCGGCCGATGTTTACACCTCCTGAAATTCTGCGCGCGAATTTGGCGCATGTCATATTGCAAATGGTTGCGCTTAAATTGGGAGATATGGCCGAATTTCCCTTTATCGATTCACCTTCACCCAAAAGCATTCAGGATGGATATCAACTATTATTGGAACTGGGTGCGATTATCCAGGCCCACCGTAAAAATAACAATGATCGTCGTGTGTATCGACTAACGACGGATGGACGAATGATGGCGCGATTGCCCGTTGATCCGCGCCTTTCCCGAATACTGATTGAGGCCGGGCGACAAGGCTGCCTGCCCGAGATCGTCGTTATCGCGGCAGCTCTAAGTATTCAAGACCCTCGGGAACGTCCTTTGGAAATGCAGGAAGCAGCCGACCAGGCTCATGCCGCCTGGATTGATAAACGATCCGATTTTATTTCCTTGGTAAATCTCTGGCGGTGGTATCAGGCCGAGTTGGCCACGGGGATAGGGACACGAAAGATCAAGCGGCTCTGTCAAAAACATTTCGTATCTTATCGACGAATGCGTGAATGGAAAGATATCCATCAACAGCTATGCACCATTTTAAAAGAGTCGGGGACGTCCGTCAGGCCATTGCCCGATGCGGATATCCTGGCCGATACGCCTGCCGGCGATTTTTCACCTCATTATTCGGCATTGCACCGGTCGATCCTGAGCGGCTTTCTCTCCAATATCGCCTGTAAAAAAGAGAAAAACATGTATATGGGCGCCAAAGGACGGGAAGCCATGGTTTTCCCGGGCTCCGGCCTGTTTAACCGGGCGGGTAAGTGGATCGTGGCCGCCGAAATGGTGCTGACCTCGAGGCTTTTTGCCCGTGTCGTCGCCCGCATTGATCCCGGCTGGCTGGAAGCCCTGGGCAAGGATCGTTGCCGATATTCGTACAGCGACCCCCACTGGGACCGTCATAAAGAAACCGTGATGGCCTTCGAGCAGGTAAGCCTCTTCGGACTGGTTATCGTCTCTCGCCGCCCTGTGGTTTACGGGCGGATCGAAACGGAAAAAGCATGTGATATTTTTATTGATGATGCTTTGGTTCCGGCGGATCTGCGGCAACCGTTTGCGTTTATTCATCACAACCAGACTCTGATTGATGAGGTTATCAGCATGGAAAGCCGGCTGAGGTGCCGGGATCTGTTTGTGGGTACGGAGGTCGTGGCCGATTTTTATCGCTGCCATCTTACCGATGTTTGGAATGTCCGTTTACTGAATAAAAAAATTAAAGCAGCCGGGGGAGATGCGTTCCTGCAAATGCCCAAAGAAGCTTTGATGCGTTTTCATCCGGAAGAATCGCTGTTGGCCGGGTACCCTGATATGGTTCATTTAGGAGAAAGTCGCTACCCCTGTTCTTATATTTACGACCCCGGTAATCCCGCCGATGGGGTTACTGTGGAAATCCCCGCCGGGGCGGCCGCCACAGTTCCCGTGGGTGCTCCGGACTGGTTGGTGCCGGGTTTAATCGGCGAGAAGATCAAAGACCTTGTCAAAGGGTTGCCGAAAACCTATCGACGTCGATTGGGGCCAATGCCGCAAGCCGTTGAAAAAATCGTCACAAAGATACCCTGTGAAACAGATCGGCAGCCTTTGATCAATGTCCTGGGCGGCGTGATTCATCAGTGCTTTGGTATTCACATCCCCGCTTTCAATTGGGCGCCCGGTGCGTTACCGGATCATCTGAAAATGCGCATCGTTATTGTAGACACCGGGGGGCGGGAAATTGCAAGTAGTCGGAATCCGGCTATTTTACGTCAAGACTTTGTGGCGCCCGATGATTCGAAACGAATGCATAATTATAAAAAGGTCTGGGAGCGAACGAACATTACCCAGTGGGATTTTGAAGGGGTTGCAAAGTCCATTGACCTGCCCCCCCAAGATAATGCGGATGGAACCCGGCAGAACGGTGACACACCAGGGGTGGCATACCCGGGATTAACGGCTGAACCGGCCAGGCCGGGCCAGCCGGAGACCGTCAGCCTGCGGTTATTTTCGAGCTATGCGCAGGCGATACAGGCCCATCCGAAAGGTGTCAAGCAGCTGGCGATATTACAGCTGAGCAAAGAGGTGAAACATCTGAAAAGGACATTGAAGGTTCCAAAAGCGGTAAGATCCAAAACGTCCTTATTCGGTGGGCCGGCAACCGTGGAGCTTCAACTCTTCGAAAAAGTTTTATCGGCGCAGTTTGCTAAAAATATTCGGACACAAAAAGTGTTTTTCGCGCATTTGAATGCCGCCGCTCAGCAGCTATATCAAGGCGGGCAGACCCTCTTGGGAGCTGTGGTGCCGATCCTAAACGCTTTCCACCATACGCATACCCGGCTGGCCGAGTGGCAATCCAGATATATCGCGAACATCTCTCTTAATCGTTTCATTGACCGGCGTTTCGATGACCTCAACCGTTTGATACCTGAAAACTTTATCGCTTTGTACGACGTAAACCGATTGAATGATCTACCCTATTATATCGAGGCGATTGCCATTCGTGCCCAACGGGGGGCGGTGAACCTGAATAAAGACCAGCACAAAGCCGAGAAAGTCCGGTTTTTTTCAGATCAACTGGATGATGCGTTAAATCGTTTATCGCCGACCACATCCAGCATGAAACGCGAGGCGGTTGAAACCTTTTTCTGGCTGCTGGAAGCCTACAAGGTGTCGGTTTTTGCCCAGGAACTCAAGATCCCCCACCCGGTATCCGCCAAGCGATTAAAAGAGCTGCTGCTGGAAAGCGAACGAATGGTTTAACCCCGCACTGCTTTTTATCTTATGGTTTTGAACGGGTCCTCGCTAACCGGTTAAAATACTTGGCCTCGGTTTCACGCCCTCGTTTTCGGCACCCCTCGGCATATATGCGGCACTTTTCCTTAAAAACCGCTGTGGCTTGCGATTGTTGCGAAGATGATAAACAGCCGCTTTGAATGAGGCCGAGCAACGACTGAATGCGATATCGATCCAGTCCGGTTTGTCGTGACAGCTGGTCCGAATGGCCGCCGCGTTTCATAATCAAAGGCGTTTTGATTAAATGAACCGGATACCGGTAGCCGATCCGTAGCCACAGATCATAATCTTCGCAAGCCGGAAGGGTCTCATCAAAAAGCCCCACATCATCAAATAATTCCCGCCTCAGCATGACCGCTGACGGGCTGACCAGGCATAGCGAGAGCGAACGTTCAAATATATCTCCGGATGGTTTGGCGTGCTTTTTTTTAGGGTTAACCCTGATGCCGTTGCGGACCCAGATCTCTTCGGTTTGACAAATGGCGGCTTCGGGGTGTGCCATAAAAAAAGCGGTTTGGGTTGCCAGTTTGCCGGGCAGCCATTGATCGTCAGAATCAAGAAAAGCGATCAATGACCCGCGGGCAATGCGAATACCAGCGTTTCGGGCGGAACTGACACCGCGGTTCTTCTGTTTTAGATTGACAAGCCGTCCCGTGTAATCCGCCAAGAGCGCCTGGGTATGGTCACTTGAGCCATCATCCACAACAATAAGTTCAAAGTTGTCGGCCTTCTGGGTCAAAACCGAATCGATGGCATCCTTTAGTGCCCATGCCCGGTTGAAAGTGGGGATAATGATACTGACACGAATGGGTTGATGATGTAATGGGGGCATGATGTTTAGAACCACTTGTCATAAATTTTCTGATACTCGCCGGTTTTTTGCATATCGATGATGGCGATATTAAACAATTCCTTATACTGAAGGTTTCCGTTTTGGGGAAAGACAACCCCGTAGCGTTGCTTATCAAACAACGCTCCCACGACTTTTATGGATGGATCCATTTTGGAAATATACAAAAGCGCGGGCGCATCATACACAATGGCATCCGCATTCTGCCTTTTTAAAATACCGACCAGATCATCCAGGTTGTCGGCCAAAAGCATCTTGACATTATGAAAGCGAAGGTAATTTTCGCTGGTTGTCCCTCTTATTACCGCCACATGTTTATTGTTTAGATCCGATAAGCCTGCAATCTCGCCATGTTCCATTCTTTCCACGGTCAGGGCTGAAGATAGCGTCGCCGTAAACCCGGCAAACCACATAATACCGATGATCATCCAAATGGCGGCAATAAACCGGCCACTGACCTTTTTCGGGCACTTGTCCCCATATCCGACAGTTGTCATGGTAACCACTGCCCACCAATATGCGCCCATGATCCCCCGGCCGTAGTGGGTTGAAAAGCTTTTAGGCTCCGCATCGTTTTTTTCGATAAACCAGATGACATGCGCCACAACGGTCAGGGCGATAAAAAGGATAAGAACCGAATAACCGATCAGCTTTAAAACCGCTTTAGGAATCCCCGTAAATTTTTTTGATCCTTCCGCTCGTACGGCGATGGACAGACCGGAGTCAAAAAAAGGCTGAGAAAAATCCAGCCGTTTTTCACGCTCGGCCGTAATGGTAATGCCTGAAAAAGCCAGGTGACACTCTTTGGAAGCCACAGCATCGAGGAGTTCCGGAACACTATCGTAGCGCACAAATTTTGGCGTCAAATTATTTTTTTCACAAATGATTCGGGCCAAATCGATGCAGAAGCCTTTTAACTCTTTAAAAACAAACGGGGGGAATTCTTTAATGGCGATTCTGATTTGAGGCGGGGATTCCGCCGATGCCGGATAATAAGCAGCGGTTAAAAAGATGATGAGCGCCATTAACAGGAGGGCTTTTTTTATCATGATGGCAACTTCCGGTCGGTTTCGTAATCGTGGTAATCCTGACCGACCTTAATACCGATTATTTATTAATGAAAGATAAAAGAAGATTTTAAAGGATTTTATGCATTTTGAATAAATTAACGTTCATTCGACGTTTTGCAAATATCCTATTTTTTTATTTTGGCCTGATAAAACGCCTAATATAGATTGACAGGCATTCGGAATTATGAAATTATTTCATCATAATTCATTTACATGAATATTTTCCCTCAAAGTGCGTGCGTCCATGAAAGCACTTCTAAAAAAAATCTCATCGAATTATAAAACGCTACCGCCCAGCCAGCGCAAGGTCGCCGATTACATTTTTCATCATTTGAATGATGCGATTCTTTCCAACGCGATGCAGATTGCCTCCCAGGCGGGGGTTTCCGAAGCCACGGTGATCCGTTTTATCAATAGCCTTGGATATTCCGGGTTTTCAGAGTTCAAGCGGGTTGTAGGGCAGAAGGTATTGGAGGGCTCTTCCACCTCCAGCCGGTTGATTGAATCGGCCAAAACCCTTGAAGGCCGCCGTTCACTATTTACCGATATTTTGTCCGGCGATATCGAAAAAATCGGTGATCTGAGCATGCGGATATCGGAAAAGACATTCAACCAGGCGGTAAATAAACTCTGTTCGGCCAAAAATTTATACATCCTGGGATTGCGATCCAGCTATGCGCTGGCGTTTTACCTGGCCTTTGATCTGCGGTTTTTTTTAGATTCTGTCCGGCTGATTGAATTAGGTGTAGGCGATATCCCGGAGCAGTTCCGGCATATTGGTCCATCCGATGTGCTGGTCGTCATCAGTTTTAAGCGGCATACCCGGGAGACGGTAGCGATCACTGAAAAAATCAGGGAAAAGCGGCCTTATATTATTGCGATCACCAATAGCGAGCTTTCCCCTACGGCGCAACTAAGCGATTTAGCGCTCATCGCGGAAACAAAAATTCCAGCTTACTTCGAATCGTATACTGCGCCAATGAGTCTCTTGAATGCACTGATCACCGCGATTGCATTGAAGGAAAAAGATAAAGCGATACCCATGTTGGACCAACTCGAAAAGGAGTTTGGCATTCATAATACCTTTATTAAATAGTTGGATGGTAAGTTTGTCCAGAGTCATTGGGAACCAAATTTAAATGAAATGATTCGGGCAAAATGAAATGATTCGGCAGATAGCACTAACAGGAGACATAATGAAGTTTGAATGCATCAATTATGAAAAATTAGATGGGATCGCAACCATCACGCTTAATCGTCCTGACGTTTTGAACGCCATGAACAAACAATTGTGGATTGATTTTCAGGCCGCTCTGGCAGACGCGAAAGATGATGTAAAAATAAATGTATTGATTATTACCGGTGAGGGGCGCGCTTTTTCAACCGGAGCGGACCTGAAAGATTCCAAAGGACGGAGCCTTGAGGACTACCGTACGTATCTCGAAGCTTTGCAGGAAACATCGCGCACGATTATTCGGTTCGAAAAACCGACCATCGCGGCCATCAATGGCTATGCCCTGGGATCCGGCTACGAGCTGGCCTTGGCATGTGATATCCGTATTGCCGCCAAAGAGGCTCAAATAGGATCTCCGGAAGCCAAGGTGACGTCTTCCGTCACGGGGGGTGCCATGCGATTGGTGCAGGACCTGATTGGGCCGGGAAAAGCAAGGGAACTTCTTTTTACAGGTGCGTATATTGACGGTGACGAAGCCGAGCGCATTGGGCTGGTAAATAAGGCCGTGCCACTACAACAATTGATGGATGAAGCCCGCGAAATGGCGAAGCAGATCGCTCAAAACTCGGCCTTTTCCATTAAACTGATCAAAAAAGGCCTGCTTATGGCCCAGGATAACATCAGCCTGGAGGCGTTGATGGATTTTGAAGTGGAAGCTTGCCTTGCCTGTGTATCGACCAAGGAACGACAAGCATCTTTGGATGACTTCGCGGATAGAAAGAAATAGGAGGCCGGGGGATGTCCCTTGAAAAAATATTGAACGCCGAATCCATTGCCATTATCGGCGCTTCCAAAAACGAAACGAAACGTGGCTTCCAGGCTATTCGCACCTTGATTGAGGAGCGGTACGCCGGAGACATTTACCCCGTAAACCCTAAAGAAAAGACCATCCTGGATCTACCCTGCCATACCAATGTGTCGGACATTCCCGGTCCGGTGGATCTGGCCCTGATTACCACACCGGCTCAAACGATTCCGGCCATTCTTGAGGATTGCGGCGCCAAAGGGGTTCAGGGTGCCGTGATCATTGCAGGTGGGTTTGGGGAGTTGGGTGAAGAGGGCAGGGCACTTCAGAACCAGGTAACCCAAACAGCCCAAAAACATGGCATTCGGCTCATCGGCCCCAATACGTCGGGAATGATGAATTTGAAAAAGAATCTGAACCTAGTGGGTATGCGCAATGTCCCCAGGGGGGATATCGCCCTGTTAACCCAATCCGGCAATATGGCCTTGACGCTGATCACCGAGGCCAAAACCCTCAGCCAAAAGGGGTTTTCTTACTATGTGGGCGTCGGGAACGAGGCGGATATTCATTTTCATGAGTATCTGGCGCATTTCAGGGCAGATCCGGACACCCGTGTCATTTTGATGTATGTGGAGGGCATGCGTGACGGGCGTTCCTTTATCACCGAAGCGCGCCGGACGACCCGACAAAAGCCGATTGTTCTGTTGAAAGGCGGGCGGTCCGCTACGGGGCGGCGCTCGGCCGGTTCCCATACCGGCGCATTGGCCGGTATGGCGGAAGTGGCCAAAGGGGCGTTTACCCGTGCCGGAATCGTGGTGCTGGAGAACAGTGATGAGCTGTTTCCCGTGGCCGAAACCCTGTCGAGCCTGCCGCCCATTAAAAACAACAACGTGGCGATATTGGCAGACGGTGGCGGGCATGCCACCATCGCATCGGACCTGTTGACCGATATGGGTGTGAATTTGCCGATCCTCGGCGAAGAAACACAGGAAAAACTTCGAAAAATTCTTCCTTTTGCCGCATCGCTGCCCAATCCCGTGGATGTGGCCGGCGGGGGTGATGCCGATCCAATGATTTTTGCCGAATGTGTCCGTATCATACTTGAGGATCCGGCCGTAGGCGGTCTTCTCATGGTAGGCCTTTTCGGTGGTTATGGCATCCGGTTTGCTGAAAGCCTGGCGGTGATTGAGGAAGAAGCTGCCCGGCAAATGGGGGCACTGGTGGGAAAATCAAGCAAACCGATTGTTATGCATAGTCTTTTCAACGCTTCTCGCCCGCCAGCACTTGAGGAATTACGGTCATTGGGTATCCCCACTTTCGGTTCGGTCGATATCGCTTGTAAATGTATCAGCGCCTTAGCAACCTACGGTGCCTACCTGAATTCTCCAGAGATAGATGCCGACTTAAACCTGAATTGGGGAACCAACGCGACTGCCAGAGGCGTTGAGATGATCCATGTGGCCCAAAAGGAAGGCCGCGGTGCCTTGTTGGAGCACGAAGCGAGAGCGTTGCTATCCGAGCATGGCCTGTCGGTGTTCACGAACGCACCGATGAAAACGGCCGATGAAGTCGTCACTGCAGCTGAAAAGATCGATGGACCCGTGGCCTTGAAGATCGTATCGCCGCAAATTTTACACAAAAGCGATGCGGGTGGTGTTCGGCTTAATCTGGCAACCGACGAAGAGGTTCGGCGGGCCTTTGATGAGATAATCGGCAACGCGAAAAGATATAATGTCGACGCTGATATTCGTGGCGTGCTTGTAACCCCCATGGCCAAGCCGGGCGTGGAGGTCATTATCGGTACCAAAAGAGATGATCAGTTTGGGCCGATTATCATGTTTGGATTGGGCGGCGTACTGGTGGAGATACTAAAAGATGTTTCCTTCAGAGTACTCCCTTTAACGCCCGTGGGGGCCGAGGCGATGATGGGCGAGTTACGAACCGCTGAGATCCTGAACGGGGTACGGGGAAACCCAGCCTCAGACAAGAAGGCGATTAAGGCGCTCTTGTTAAAGGTATCTGAAATCGTTGAAGCGTATCCGGAAATTGATGAAATGGATTTAAATCCCGTTATTGTCCATGAAAACAAGTTAAGCATTGTGGATGTGCGGATTATTTTACGTGATGATCATGGCGGTTAATTCCTGTGGACATTTAGGGATGAAAAAGGCGATTCCCATCTTGCCTTGTAAAAACCGAATGATTATTGTAAAATAATCGACATTCAGTTAATTCCCGCCTATCAATTTCTATCCCTTTGACTGAGGTTTTCTAATCAAAGGTGATCTTATGAAGGGGGGAACCACTCTCTCGGAACGGGCAATGTTGTCCGCTCCGTATCATGAAACCCATTATCAGAAGCAAGGAGGATTCCAATGAAAAAAGCGATTCTGTTTAGCGTAGCTATTATTTTCGGACTGGCACTATTTATGGGTGCTGCACCGACCCAGGCCGCGGACCAAACCTTTGTTACCATCGGTACCGGTGGCGTCACTGGTGTCTATTATCCCACCGGCGGCGCCATTTGTCGTTTGGTGAATAAAACCAAAAAAGAGCACGGCATTCGCTGCACGGTGGAAAGCACCGGGGGCTCGGTCTATAACCTGAATACCATTGCCGCCGGCGAGCTGGACATGGGCGTGGCCCAATCCGACTGGCAGTACCATGCCTATAACGGCACCAGCAAATTCGAGGCAAAAGGCCCCAACAAAGACTTGCGGGCGGTATTCTCGGTTCATCCCGAGCCGTTTACCGTTGTCGCCCGTACCGATTCCGGTATCAAGAACTTTCAGGATCTTAAGGGCAAACGGGTCAATATCGGCAATCCCGGATCTGGCCAACGCGGTACCATGGAAGTGGTCATGGGCGCTTTGGGTTGGACCAAAGATGATTTTAAGCTGGCTTCCGAGTTGAAGTCCGCCGAGCAGTCCAGTGCGTTGTGCGATAACAAGATTGACGCCATCGTATTTACCGTGGGTCATCCCAGTGGATCCATCAAAGAAGCCACCACCTCCTGCGACTCCGTGATGGTAAATGTTACCGGTCCCGAGATCGACAAGCTGGTGACAGAAAATGCCTACTACCGAACGGCCACGATTCCCGGCGGTATGTATCGCGGTACGGATGCGGACACTCAGACATTCGGCGTCGGCGCCACTTTTGTGTCCTCGGCAAAGGTACCCGAAGATGTGATCTACAATGTGGTCAAGGCGGTTTTCGAGAATTTTGATGAGTTCAAAAAACTTCATCCGGCATTTAAGGTTCTGAAGAAAGAAGAGATGATCAAGGATGGGCTTTCGGCACCACTGCACGATGGTGCTATGAAATACTATAAGGAAGCCGGCCTGATGTAATTTGTTGACGGGACATGAATCAGATAAAGTGCGTCGGGTAACCGACGCACTTTATCGGGATCCCGATATCAATACGGCTGGGAACATCATTTTTTATGCCGGCCTAAGACTTTTCGCCAATGCTTAGAGCTGGTTTCAAAACCCCGAATTAAGTCGAAGGCAAGAGGCCGCCTCACGATGGCGCATTTATAAATAAGTGCCATTATAAGGAGGTTTTAATCACCGCCACAGGGCTTTGAAGCCAGTTCTAGATGGATAATAAACCATATAGAAGGAATCATCGCTATGACCGAATCGACAGATAGCCTGAAATCCGAAGAACAGCTTCAGGAGATGATTGCCGAGTCAGATACTGGCGCCCGAAATCCAACCGGCACGATTCCGAAAAAAATTCTCTTTTACGTACCACTGACCTGGACATTGTTTCAGCTCTGGTACTCATCTCCTCTGCCATTTATGTTTAATTTTTTAGTTTTTAATTCAACGGAAGCCCGGGCCATCCACCTGGCCTTTGCCGTTTTTCTTTCTTATACGGCCTATCCCACGTTTAAATCATCACCCAGAGATCATATCCCTGTTCAGGACTGGGTTGTGGGACTCGTGGGGGCGTTCTGCGCGGCCTATCTGTTTATTTTTTATGAAGGTTTATCCTCGCGTCCGGGTGCTCCGCTTCAGATTGACCTGATTGTCGCGGTTATCGGGCTGATTCTTCTGTTGGAGGCCACGCGCCGCGCGCTGGGCCCGCCCTTGATGGTGGTCGCCGGTGTATTTATTATCTATACTTTTTTTGGTCCCCATATGCCCGCTGTGATTGCACACCAAGGCGCCAGTATTTCCAAAGGGATGTCCCACTACTGGTTGGGAACTGAAGGTGTTTTTGGTGTCGCCTTGGGTGTTTCCACCGGCATGGTATTCATGTTCGTTCTGTTCGGTGCCTTGCTCGAATCGGCTGGGGCCGGCAACTACTTTATCCGGACCGCGTTTGCTGGTTTGGGCCATCTTCGGGGCGGACCCGCTAAGGCTGCAGTGGTCTCATCCGGATTGACCGGCCTGGTATCGGGATCATCCATCGCCAATGTGGTCACCACCGGGACTTTCACGATCCCGCTGATGAAAAAAGTCGGTTTTTCGCCGGAAAAAGCCGGGGCAGTCGAGGTGGCCTGCTCAACCAATGGGCAGCTCATGCCGCCGGTGATGGGCGCCGCAGCCTTCCTGATGGTTGAATATGTCGGCATTACCTATGTGGAGGTGATCAAACACGCTTTTTTACCGGCCATCATCTCTTATATTGCCCTTGTGTACATTGTTCATTTGGAAGCATGTAAAATGGGTTTGAAGGGTATGGAAAAACCGGTGACCAAAACCCTGAATCAAAAACTGCTCTCATTTGTCATGACGATTTTGTTTATCATCATCATCGGTGGTGTCACTTACTATGGCCTGGGCTGGATCAAAACAGTCGCCGGCGGGGCGACCCTCTATGTGGTCACAATCCTGCTGGCTGTCGCCTACTTTTTCCTCCTTTATGTGGCCTGCAAGGTACCGGAGCTGGATAACAGCACGGAGATCAATGAACTGCCCGTTTTGGGCCCAACGGCTCAGGCCGGATATTATTTCCTGCTGCCGATCGTGGTGCTCATGTGGTGTCTGGTGGTGGAACGGCTTTCTCCTGCACTGTCCGCTTTCTGGGCGACGGTGCTCCTGATTTGTATTGTTTTGACCCAGCGGCCGTTAAAAGGCGTTTTCCGCAAAATGAAAGGAGAAGAGTTCTCCTTCAAGCGTGGATTTGATGATTTAATCAACGGCATGGTCTCGGGCGCTCGCAATATGATCGGTATCGGTGTGGCCACTTCCGCGGCCGGTATTGTTGTCGGCACCGTGACCCTGACCGGCATCGGGCTGGTCATGACCGAATTCGTCGAGTTCATCTCCGGCGGAAACCTGATGTTGATCCTGTTTTTTACCGCCATTATCAGCCTGATTTTAGGGATGGGGCTGCCGACCACGGCCAACTACATCGTGGTCTCAACCCTGATGGCGCCGGTGATTGTCGAGCTGGGTGCCCAAAACGGCTTGATTGTGCCGCTTATCGCTGTGCATCTGTTTGTTTTTTACTTCGGTATTCTGGCCGATGATACCCCCCCGGTGGGGCTGGCGGCCTTTGCCGCGGCGGGCATATCCGGCGGGGATCCCATCCGTACCGGTATCCAGGGGTTTACCTACGATATCCGTACGGCGGTGTTGCCATTTATGTTTATTTTCAATACCCAGTTGCTGATGATCGGCGTGGCCAACTGGTTCCAACTGGTCATCGTGATTGTGGCCGCTGTGGCTGCAATGCTGGCCTTTGCCGCGGGCACACAGGGATATTTTATTGCAAAAAGCCGCATCTGGGAAACGGCGGCCCTTATACTGGTGGCCTTTATATTGTTTCGCCCTGGATTCGTGTGGGACAAATTTTTTCCGCCGCTTACACAGGAGCCCGCAACCAAGCTTGAAGAGATGTTGGAAACAATGGAGCCGGGCGCCCAATTGAGGGTTATGCTTAAGGGTGAAAAAATGAACGGAACTGAATTCACCAAGACGGTGATGGTACCTGTGGGCGAAGAAAAGACCGGTATGGAAAGATTAAACGCCATCGGACTTGAATTACGCGATGAAGAAGGCAAAATACTGGTTGATAATGTGGTCTTTTCCAGCGCCGCCGAAAAAGCCGGCATCGATTTTGACCAGGAGATATTGAATATCCAGGTGCCAACGAAACGGCCACCTAAACAGCTCATGTTCATTCCGGCTCTAGCTTTATATGCGTTTGTATGGTTTGTACAACGTGGGCGCAAAAGGAGGCTGGAGACAGCTGTCGCGACCTAACTGAGGAAGTGATGCCGATACAGGGTTTTCTTTGGCCTATCGTTTGTCGCCACTTCTCACAGCAAAGGGAAGTGGCACCGGATATTGTTGATTGCAATTGCTGCCAACCTTACCCATTTGGAGTAGGTTATGTTTAAAAAAATTCTTGTCCCTATTGATGTGGATTACCCTAAAACAGCCGCCGCCGTATATCAAAAAGCATCCGCCATTGCGGGGTTGAGTAGTGCTGAAATCAGACTGGTTAGTGTAATGCCCGGTTTTAGCATGCCGATTGTCGCCTCTTACATTTCCGCTGAAGTGCGAAAAAAAGCGGAAAACCAGTTTAAGGACGCGTTGGAGAAATTTATTGAGGAAAATTGTAAAAATACCGTGTCCTATCGTTTGAGAACAGGGAAGAACTGGCAGGAGATTATCAAAGCCGCAGACAACTGGGGAGCGGATCTGATTGTGGTTTACCACAACCACCGCCGTGATATTAACGAGGTATTTAGCGGGTCGTGTTCCCAGCGTGTTTCCGATAACGCCAATTGTTCGGTGTTACGATTGCGGAATGTGCTATCCTGAATTCCAGTTTAATAGTGATTGATTTCCCATGTGGATCGTGCACTCGCTTTAGGTGATCTGGCCCGGCTGTACCTGAGGGGCTTAAAATCGGATTGATGATAGCCCGATTGAATTATATGGGGGCCGAACTATATGGGGGTCGACCTTATTAGAATTGAATTGTTCTATACCGAATTATTCCGGTAGTATAGCCATAGCATATCTTGAGGAGGAGAGCATGATAACCAAAAAAGCCGCAAGATTTTCTCGCGCAGCCCTGCTTAAAAGGCGGAACTTGATCCTAATCACATTGCTATTTGTCGGTGTATATCTGTTTCCTTTTTCCGCCCATGCCTTTGACATTCAATTAGGCACAGGTGCCCCCGGAACTTTTTCTCATTTTTCAGGCCGGATGCTCTGCCGAACGATCAACAGCCAGATGGATGACCTCAATTGTCAAGTTGCACCAACACCGGATGACGTAGATAATCTTACCAATCTTCGGGGCGGATCTCTGGATATCGGGATTGTCGATTCACGTTTGTTAATCGATGCCGTTAACAAAACCGGTCATTTTCAATATCTCGATATCAGTTATGAGAACCTCCGGGCGATTGCCCCCCTGTATGATACGCCTATTTCGCTAGTTGTCCGTGATGATGCGGGCATTGCCTCTTTGGAAGACCTGAAGGGAAAGCGCATTAACGCGGGCGTTCACCAGGGGATTCAGTCTCTGGCCGTAAATACCATCATGGAAGCCAAAAGTTGGACGAAAAAAAATTTCAGCCTCGTGGGAGAACTGCCCCCTTCCCAATCCCAGGACACGATGGCATTTTGTCACGGAACCATGCAAGCGATGGTGCACATAGGTGTTCACCCGGATTCATCTTTGCAGCAGTTGTTTAAGCTCTGCCAAGCGAAACTGGTCAATATGGATGATGCGGACATTCAGAAATTGGTCGGCCATCATCCCGCTTTCTGGAAAATTGGAATTAAAGCCAATACCTATCCCACCCAATTGGAAGAAGTGATAACATTTGGAACGCGAGCCATGCTGGTTGTATCCGAAGATCTCGATGACGAAACGGTATATAAAATCATGGATGCGATCGGCAACAATCAAAAACGCCTGGCAAGTGCCCACTCGGCGTTATCACTTTTTTCGACAAGTGCTGCCAAAGAGGAAATAACCGGAGTGAAACGACATCCGGGGGCAGTGAAATATTTTTCAGAACAGTAGAGAGATCCTAGGGTTAATCCGTAAAACCGATGACCGGTCAACGGGCAGACCGGCCAACAGAAATCACATCCCCACGCCATCAATGCGTGTGCCGCAATGTCGGCAACACCCATCATCAATGGCATACTTTCGTATGGAAAATCCCACCCGGTCGATCACTATCCGGTTGCAATGGTGGCAGGCTGTTTTTTCACCTTCCTGGCCGGGAACGTTACCCGTATAAACATACCGCAAACCGGCTTCTTTCCCAATTTTGTGGGCGCGTAAAAGACTTTCAAGCGGTGTGACGGGTCGGTCGGTGAGGCGATAGGTAGGGTGAAACCGGCTGATATGCCAGGGGGTTTCAACCCCGAGATCAGCGGCAATAAAGGTGGCCAATTGTTTGAGCCCATCCGGAGTATCGTTTAAACCGGGGATCAATAAAGTGGTCAGCTCTAAAAATATCCCCCTGGTTTTCATCTCCTTTAAGGTTTCCAACACCGGGTGTAATCGGGCGCCGCACATTTTTTTGTAGAAGTCGTCAGTAAAGGCTTTAAGATCCACATTGGCTGCATCGAGCCAGGGGCTGATCATCTTCAAGGCTTCGGGGGTCATGTAGCCATTGGTGACGAAGACATTTTTTATCCCCCTGGTGTGGGCGAGTTTGGCCGTATTGTGGGCAAATTCGAAAAAAACGGTGGGTTCAGTATAGGTAAAGGCAATGCTTTTGCAGCCGGCGTTAAGGGCGGCTTCCACCTCTTTTTCCGGTGTTGTGGGTTCTCCCACGATCATCCCATTTCGATCGGTCGGCATTTGAGCGATATCAGCGTTCTGGCAAAATCGGCACTTAAAGTTACAGCCGACGGCTGCCACGGAATAACATCGGCTGCCGGGTAGAAAATGAAACAGTGGTTTTTTCTCGATGGGATCGATATGCCGGGCAACCAGTTTGTCGTACACAAGTGTATGAAGAATGCCCGCACGGTTTTCGCGAACACCGCAAATCCCCCGCTTTCCTTTGTTGATCAAGCAACGGTGATGGCAGAGATTGCATTTGACCTTACCGTTTTCTAAGGAATCATACAGATAGGCTTCCATTAAGCTATTCCTGATTGGTTTTTGAATGGTTTAGGCGCTTTGTTGATGTGTGGCTTTGACGGTTAAAATAAAGCAATTATCTAGTAGCGCTAAATGTTTATCAGCTCACCGGCTTAAGAGCTTCTATCCCGCCACGGTTTTGGGTGTGCCTTTGGATCGAAGCTTAAGAGAAAGGGGGCGGGTTCTAAAACGTGGGACCAGTGTGACGGCCATCCCTACAAAGGCCCCAAACGGGCAATGTTGTACCAGCGAGGCGCGTTCCAGCCGCAAGGACCAGCCCTTTGAAACCAACGGCAGCTGGCAAGTGGTGCGCCATTTGACCGGTGCGGGACCCATAATCCCACGAACCATATCCCGCAATTCCCAAATACCGAAAAACTTGGCGCGATTATAAATGGTGTTGCGAAAAACACCTTCCAGGCGGCGGTAAACGCTTTTGATGGCATACCGGTTCAAGGTTCCGATAAACACCTTGTCCTTGGCCACACGGCAGGCCTCCTCAATGGCGCGCTGCGGGTTCTCAACAAATTCCAAGGAGGTCATGAAAATGGCATGGTTGAATGTATTGTCATCAAAGGGGAGTTCTTCGGCATAGCCGTGGTGCAAATCTGCCCGGTGACCGATTTCGCGCTCGGCCACATCAAGCATGTAAACGGAGGCGTCAAGACCGGTCGGTTTAACACCCTTTTCAATCAACTGTTTCAGGTTCCAACCTGTACCGCACCCGATATCCAACACTGCTTCGCCTGGATTCGGGTGAAGCATTCGTAGCATCAGCCTGGATTCCAGATCTAAAATGAGTTGCGTCCGGGAATCTTGAATCCAGCGATGGTAATTCTTTACATCCTTAAAATCGAACACATATCCCATATCGATTCAGCTTATCCGTCGATTTTTAATGTTTCGTCGGTCCATCCCCTTTCGAACCGGATTCGGTTTTTTTTCTTTCCGGTCGGGCTGCTTTGGTTGAAGATGTTTTACTTTGCCGCCGCCGGGGCCGTCTTTTATTTTGCTTTTCGCTGGTCTGCTGATTTTGAGCTTTTCCGCCCACCGGTGGTCGGAAACCAAAAAAACTACCTGGAAAATCTCCCTTAGGAACGGAAAATGACGACCGATGCCGCAGAGGGGACCGCAGGGGGGACCGCCGGGGGGATGCAACTGGTTTGGTTTTCTGACTTCGGGCGCGTCGCCGGCCCGTCCGCTTTTTAAGAAGGTCGCGGGAAGTGGTCACCGGCCCGCAGCGGTCTTTCTCAAACCAATCTTCCTCTGGCCATCTAACCTCAATTTTGTATCCAAGCATCTCTTCCATGGGGTCTAAGTGGTACACATATTTTTCACAGGCGAGGGATATGGCTTTTCCCGTTTTGCCGGCCCGGGCGGTTCGACCGATGCGGTGGACGTAATTTTCGGCATCCTGGGGTAGATCATAATTAACGACATGGCTGATATTGTCGACATGCAACCCTCGCGAAGCCACATCCGTGGCCACTAGAATTTTTAGCCGTCCGCTTTTAAACTGGTCCATCAGGCGAAAACGTTTCCGCTGGGGGATGTCCCCCGTAATGCCTTCCGCCGGGAAGCCGTTTCCCTTGAGTTTCTGGCTGACCCATTCAACCCCGGACTTGGTATTGACAAAGATCAGGAGTCGTTCCCATTTTTCCCGTTTTAATAAGCCAAGCAGTAATTCCAGTTTTTCATGAGCCCCCACATGAATTAGTTCCTGATCGATGCCACGCACGGTAACGACTTCCGGCGCAACCGCAATGAAGTCGGGCATATTCATGTATTCGTAAGTCAGCTCCATGACACGATAGGAGAGCGTGGCCGAAAACAGCATGGATTGGCGCTTTTCATAGGACGGTAGTTTGCTCAAAATAAAACGCATATCTTTGGCAAAGCCCAGATCAAGCAGCCGATCCGCCTCATCGATGACCAGAACCTTGATGTCTTGGGGATTAAAAATTTTCTGTTTATAATAATCGATGATCCGTCCCGGTGTGCAAATCACGATGTCACAGCCCTTTCGCAGCGCATCGGCTTGCTTTTGATAATCGACACCGCCAACAATTTCGATGGTCTTAAAATCGGTATGGCGCCCGATGGAACGGGTTTCTTCATGGATTTGAGCCGCCAGCTCACGGGTGGGTGCAACGACGAGGGCGAGGGGATTCTTCGGTTTCTTTCTTGGCACCGACATCAACCGGGCAAAGAGGGTTACTAAAAAAGCAGCGGTTTTACCCGTTCCGGTTTGAGCCTGGCCGGCGACGTCCTTTCCGGATAGCGTAACAGGAAGCACCCTGGCTTGAATCGGTGAGCAAAACGTAAATTTGGCATCCTTCAATGATTTTTGCACTTCGGCGGGTAATTCAAAGGAATCGAACCGCGTTTCGGTTAAAAATTCAGGTGCCTGCTGACCATCGTATGCGATTGGAGATAAGGTTGATGAAGTCATTATAAATGATTTGTTTTATTTTAATATTACCTGCTCGAACGGTTCCCTCCGGGTTCATATCAATTATCTTGAATCATACCTACTTTTTAGGTGTCTTTCAAGGTGTAACCCTATTCCACGCGATTCTGGGATGCTTTACCTGTCCACGAGCGCATGTTATGTTAATTTTTTGCTGACGAAGTTACCCCCCTGGCGCTTTAGCCCGCACGTATTCGAAGGGAATGTTTAGGCTTGAAGGTACTCGTAACCGGTAAATTACCCGCAGCGGTCCTTGAAAAGATCCAAAAGGTCCACCAGGTAACCGCAAATAACAAAAAAGCCCCGATGCTAAGGGAGGAAATCCTTAAAAACGTCCGTGGTCAAGACGGGTTGCTGTGCACCATTACCGACAGGGTGGATACCGTTTTGCTTGATCACGCCGAAGGTCTTAAAATGATTGCCAATTACGGGGTTGGCTATGATAACATTGACCTGGCAAGCGCTACGAACCGGGGGATCCCGGTGTCCAACACACCCGGTGTTCTCACCAATGCCACCGCTGATCTGGCCATGGCGTTAATCCTCGGAACGGGTCGGCGAATCGTTGCCGGAGATGCAAAGGTTCGCCGGGGCGAATTTAAATTTTGGGCACCGATGCATTTTTTGGGGCGCGAAATCAGCGGGAAAACCCTGGGCTTGATCGGATTGGGCCGAATTGGAAAGGCTGTGGCCCGGCGGGCCGTTGGTTTTGATATGCCGATCATCTATTTTAACCGGCAAAGGCTGACGACGGCCGAAGAGGATCGCTTGGGCGTATCGTATCGATCTTTGGCGGCATTATTGAAAGAGGCCGATATTGTCTCCCTGCATGTCCCGCTGACGGCGGATACCCATCATTTGATAAATGCGGTCGCACTTAAGTTGATGAAACCCTCGGCTATTTTAATCAATACCTCACGAGGGCCTGTGGTTGATGAAAAAGCGCTTGTCCTGGGGCTAAAAAACGGCGACATCGCAGCCGCAGGATTGGATGTATATGAAAATGAGCCGGAATTGAGCCCTGGCTTGACCGATTTGGAAAATGCTATCCTCCTGCCTCACATCGGCAGCGCCACCGTTGAAACCCGAACCCGAATGGCCGAGCTCGCTATGGACAACCTCCTGGCCGGGTTAGCCGGGCGGCGTCCTCCCAATTGTTTGAACTGGGAAGAATTATCGGCCGTTCGAAAGGGGTAAGTCCTCAGGTGTCTAATGCTAAACACTATTACAATGATTCGGTCAAGATTATAACCGGCCAACCGGCTAACGGGCCAACCGGCAAACCGACCAACCGACCAACCGACCAACCGGCAAACCGACCAACCGACCAACCGAAATGGATACACTATGAAAGATTTTTTTAAAGTAACCGCTCCCAATGATGTCATCGCCATGCGCGATGATTTTCCGCACGTGGGAACTGAGGATATCACCCTTGAAGTGGCCCATGGACGTGTGCTGGCTAAGGATCTTCTCTCACCCGAGAATTTGCCCGAATTTACCCGGGCCACGATGGACGGGTATGCACTAAAGGCATCCTCCAGTTTCGGAGCCGGGGAAGGGAACCCCGCATTTTTGACCATTAAGGGATCCGTGGCCATGGGTGAGTCGCCAGACTTTTCAATCGGACCCGGCGAGGTCGCCAAAATTTCAACCGGAGCCATGCTTCCAAAGGGCGCCGATGCCGTCGTGATGATTGAGCATACCCAAGCCCTTGATGATACAACCATCGAGGCCTACCGGGGTGTGGCACCGGGGCAGCACGTGATTCAGATGGGCGAAGATGTGGCCAAAGGGCAGCCGGCGCTGGTCAAGGGAATTGAGATTCGCGCCCAGGAGGCCGGCTTTCTGGCGGCGCTGGGGAGTGAAAGGGTAACCGTATATAAAAAACCGGTGGTGGGGATTTTATCCACCGGTGACGAAATCGTGGCGGTGGGCGATCCCTTGCCACTGGGGAAGGTACGCGACGTCAATACCTATACTTTGGCCGGCCTGGTGGCCAATTCCGGTGCCGTGCCTGTCTGTTACGGCATTATCCAGGATGACTTTGAGAATATGCTGGATGCCTGCCGTCGTGCCTCCGCGCAATCCGATATGATCCTTATCTCCGGCGGCAGCTCCATGGGAACCCGGGATTTAACCGTTCAGGTGCTGGCGGCCTTACCCGATACCAACGTTCTTGTCCACGGGATCTCCATCAGCCCGGGCAAACCCACGATTCTTGCCCGTACCGGCCATAAACCTTTCTGGGGGCTGCCCGGCCAGGTGACTTCAGCTATGGTGGCCTATGTCGCCATCGTGCGGCCATTTGTCGATCGGCTGGCGGGAAAAGTTCAATCCCGGCGAACAGCCTATAACCTCGTGGGGCGCCTTTCGCGAAACGTCTCATCGGTCCAGGGGCGCATGGATTTTGTGCGCGTTCGCCTTGAAAAGAAGGAAGATGGCCTCTGGGCGCATCCTGTTCTGGGAAAATCCGGCCTGATCAATACCATGGTCCAAGCCGATGGACTGGTAGCCATCGGTATGAACGTCGAAGGGCTGGAAAAAGGCGACCAAGTGGAGATAATTCCGATATAGAGATCGGTTGGCCCGTTAGCCGGTTGACCGGTTCCCCGGTTGTTATAATGCAGACAGGCGATATCGATATGGCTGTCCGGTTGGATGTGAATTTCAAAGAGAAAAGTTGATTAGCTGATTAGCTGATAAGCTGATAAGCCAATGAGCTGTTAAGCTATTGAGTAACCCGTTTACGGGCCAACCGGCCAACCGGCCAACCGGCAAACCGGCAAACCGGCAAACCGACAAACGGGCAAACGACACGGACAAACCGACAAACCAAATCCGGAGGATTTAAAAATATATGGCTCACAAACGCAACATCTATCTAAAAATGAAATCACTGCCCGAGGCGCGACAGATATTGTTCGATACCTTCGGTGGTGCTGCTTCTCAAGCTTCTGAGACGATTCCGGTGACCGATGCCGTTGGCCGTATTTTGGCCGAAGCGGTGGTTGCCCGGCTATCGTCCCCTAACCATCATACTGCCGCCATGGATGGTATCGCCGTCAAAGCCGCTGATACCTTTGGCGTGACTGAAACAGCACCTAAGACCCTGACGGTGGGCCAAGAGGCGGTTTTTATCAATACCGGTCAGGTGATGCCGTCTGATACCGATGCGGTCATTATGATCGAACAGATAAACGAAATTGACCCGGATCACCTTGAAATTGCCGCGCCCGCATTCCCCTGGCAGCATGTCCGCAAAGTGGGTGAAGATATTGTGGCAACCGAGCTTCTGTTTCCAGGGAACCATCAAATTTCGCCCTATTGTATCGGGGCCTTAATTAGTGGGGGGGTTTTCGCTGTTTCCGTCAAGAAGCCGCCGCGAGTGTTGATCATTCCCACCGGGGGAGAAGTGGTGGACTGGCAGGGTGAGGATTTTAAGGCCTTGTCTCCAGGGCAGGTTCTGGAAAGTAATTCTTATGTTTTGGGCAACTTGGTGAACACCTATGGCGGCGAATTTACCAAACATCCGGTATTACCCGATGACACTGATCAAATACGGAAGGCTGTTCAGAACGGGGTGGATGATGGGTACGATATCGTTTTGACCATCGGCGGATCATCGGCAGGGGCCAAAGATTTGGCCAAATTGGTGTTCGAATCTTTAGGCGAAGTGTTGGTCCATGGGGTGACCATCATGCCCGGAAAGCCGATTTTAATGGCCAAGATAGGGGAAACACCGGTTTTCGGTATCCCCGGCTACCAGGTGTCCGCCATCATCGCCTACGAGCAATTTGTCGGCCCACTCATACGGCATTGGCAGGGGTTGCCCCAAGTGGCTCGACCCAGCGCCACGGTTTTTCCAACACGGAAGATCCCTTCCAAACTAGGTACCGAAGAGTTTGTACGCGTCAAGATCGGTGCTGTGGGAGATCGTCTGGTAGCCACCCAATTATCCAGGGGTTCCGGAAACATAACATCGATTACCGAAGCTGACGGGATTGTGCGGATCCCGCATCATGTTGAGGGGATACAAAGAGATGAGTCGGTAACAGCAGAGCTATTACGGCCTTTGGAAAGTGTGAAAAATACGATCGTTATGGTAGGAAGTCATGACAATACTTTGGACGTTTTGGCCGACATGGTTCGGGCCCACTCTACCCATATCTCTTTATCGTCCAGTCATGTCGGGAGCATGGGCGGGTTGATGGCCCTAAAAAACGGGGGGTGCCATCTGGCGGGTGCTCACCTTTTGGATACGGAATCCGGCGCATACAATAAATCGTATATCAAACGATATCTGTCCGGATTTGCCTGTCACCAAATCACACTGGTCAATCGGGACCAGGGGTTGATCCTACCCAAGAACAATCCCAAAAAGATTCAGGGGCTGGAGGATTTGGCCCGGGAGGATGTGGCATTTATCAACCGTCAGCGGGGCTCCGGTACACGTATCCTACTCGATTACCGTTTGGAGCAGTTGGGCATCGACCCTGAAACGATTCGCGGATATGGAAATGAGGAGTTTACTCATATGGCGGTTGCCGTAGCAGTGTTGAGTGGGGCTGCCGATACCGGCCTGGGAATATATGCGGCTGCCAAAGCGCTTGATCTTGATTTCATCCCCGTCGTCGTAGAGCAATACGATTTGATCATTGCCGAAGCGTTTTATCCGTGGGAAAATATCCAGTTTTTATTGAAAATCATAAATGGCGATGCGTTTAAACAGCGTGTGAGCGCGCTCGGAGGTTACCATACCGAGAATACCGGTGACATCATACAGGTCTTTGATGGGAAATGAAACCTCACTGGAACGGCACAAGAAGTTATTCCATTGACTACGAGTGGCTCGATCACACTGCTGATATCGGCATACGCGTGAGAGGTGTGGATTCCCAAGCGCTTTTCACCCATACCGGATTGGCGATGTTTGATCTATTATGTGATATGTGTCCCGAAAGTGAGGGCCATGTCGAATCTATCGTCGTTACGGGTGCCGATTGGGTCGATCTTATGGTCAACTGGCTTCGGGAGCTGCTCTATTTCTGGACGGGCAGGGAACGTTTTGTTTTTCGAATTGATGTTGATTCTCTGTCAGACAAAAAAATTGTCGCAAAGGTGTCAACAAGCCCTTATGATACTGACCGGCATGTGATTCGCCATGATCTAAAAGCGGTTACTTACCATCAGGCAAAGGTAGAAGCGGGAGACGATGGGTGGCTGGCGGAAGTTATTTTTGATGTGTGAAATTGGTTGGTCGGTTTGCCGGTTTGTCCGTTAACCGGTTAGTCGGTTGATGTAGGCCTTTCTAAAATAATCGAATATCGAAATTCTGCGGTTCAATGGCAGTATGATTTCAAGCGAATAGTAGTGTCGGGAAGCAGCATTGGCATGATAAGACTAAAAAAAATAGATGACTATCGATGGGAAGTGCCCCGAACCGGGAAGATGAAGGTGCCGGGTGTCATCTATGCCGATGAAGCCATGGTAAAAGGCGAATCCATCCAGGAGCCGTTAAAACAAGTGGCCAACGTGGCCTCTTTGCCGGGGATCTTAAAAGCCTCTCTGGCCATGCCGGATATGCACTGGGGGTATGGCTTTCCCATTGGCGGGGTTGCGGCCTTTGACTGGGAAGACGGCGTGGTATCGCCGGGTGGGGTTGGCTATGACATTAATTGTGGCGTGCGGCTGGCCACCACGGGTTTGGATCACGCCACCCTTCGCCCCCGGCTGGAAGAATTGATCAATGCCCTTTACCGAAACATTCCATGCGGCGTTGGGTCTACCGGGTCGGTAAAACTCTCAGCGGCTGAAGAGAAAAAGGTGTTAAAAAACGGCAGTCGGTGGGCCGTTTCCAACGGTTATGGCGATGAAACGGACCTATTGCACACCGAGGACGGCGGTTGCCTGCCTGATGCCGATCCCTCGGTTATCAGTGAACGGGCGTTGACGCGGGGCAAAAAACAGCTGGGAACACTCGGATCGGGGAACCACTTTTTAGAAGTCGGGGTTGTCGATCGTATCTATGATGAAGCGGCGGCTGATGTGATGGGGCTCCGTTCGGATCAAATCACATTGATGATTCACTCCGGCAGCAGGGGATTTGGGCATCAGGTGTGTGATGATTTTTTGGGGCAAATGACTCGTGAGATGCAAACAGTCGGAATTGACCTCCCTGATCGTCAATTGGTCTGTGCCCCCATTCAATCGAAACCCGGACAACGCTATCTGCGCGCCATGGCGTGCGCGGCCAATTACGCCTGGGCTAACCGACAGATTCTATTGCACGCGTCGCGCAAAGTTTTTGAAAAGGCCCTCGGCATGGGACCGCGAGACCTTGCCATGCGTCTGGTTTACGATGTGTGTCATAACATCGCCAAAAAAGAGACCCACATCGTAGATGGTAAAAAGCGTTTGACCTGTGTTCATCGCAAAGGCGCCACCCGATCCTTCGGCCCGGATCAATCGGCGGTGGCTGAGACCTATCGACGGATGGGCCAGCCAACGTTGATTCCCGGAGATATGGGGACGGCATCCTACGTCATGGTGGGGACGCAAAAAGCCATGGATGAGACTTTCGGCTCTACTTGCCACGGCGCGGGTCGCCGATTGAGTCGAAAAGCGGCCAAAAAGGCGAGCAAGGGACGATCCATCCATCGTGAATTGGAAGATAAGGGCATCCTGGTGCGCTGGACCGGGCGATCCACCCTGGCAGAGGAGATGCCCGATGCCTACAAAGATGTTTCCCAGGTGGTCGATGTGGTCCATCGGGCCGGGATATCCCGTAAGGTTGCCAGGTTGAGACCGATTGCGGTAGTGAAGGGATGATTGAGATAGTAAGCTATTAAGCTATTAAGCTTAAGCTGATGAGCTGATAAGCTGGTGAGCTGATGAGCTGGTAAGCGGTTGGGTATGGAATAAAACGTTGGAAAAGGATTCTCATTCAATTTTTAGTTTCCAGAAATTAAAAGTGTGGCAAAAGGGCATCGTTTTTGCTGAAGATGTCATCCGCATGGTTGGCGAACTGAATACTGACCGTAAGCACTACCGGCTAGTAGAACAATTAGAATCCGCAGCGACCAGTGTGGCAATGAACATTGCCGAAGGTAAAGGACGACAGACTACAAAAGAGTTTATTCAATATCTATACATTGCCAGAGGATCGCTTTTTGAAACGGTAACGCTTTTATTTATTTTTCAAAAACTTGACTGGATTACCCGTAAAAAGATCGAACCATATATCCGAAATGCTGAAGAAATAGCAAAGATGTTAAATTCACTCATTAAATCGATGAGATGACATGCACTCAATAAATCAATATCAACGCCATCATTTAACTGCGTACCAACGCACCAGCTCACCAGCTTATCAGCTCACCAGCTTATCAGCTCATCAGCTCAATAGCTCATCACCGGCTTACCAGCTTATCAGCTTATCAGCTCATCAGCTATTCTCTTGGAGATTTATTTGGATTTAATTCAAGCCATTATTTTAGGTATCGTCCAGGGATTGACCGAATTTCTACCGGTCAGTTCTTCCGGGCATTTGGTTATTTTTCAGCACCTGTTTGGGTTAAAAGAACCCGAGTTGGTCTTTGATATTGCCGTGCATGTGGGTACGCTGATGGCTGTCGTCATTTACTTTAAAAAGGAGTTGGCGGGCATTATTTGTGCTTTGTTCAATATGACTCGGCGTTTATTGAAAGGCGACGCAGCCCTGTCGGATGCATGGGCCGATCCGGAAGTGAGGATGGCCCTCCTGATTGTATTGGGATCGGTTCCCACCGCCCTGATCGGGATCGGTTTTCATCAGATTGCCGATCAACTTTTTTCATCCGTTCGGATGGTGGGGTTGATGTTGCTGGTCACCGGAACGGTCCTTTGGTTGACCCGCAGGGTAAAAAAAACCGATCATGGGGTGGGGCATTTTTCGGTCGGAAAGGCATTGATAGTGGGATTGGTGCAGGGCCTGGCGATTTTACCCGGCATCTCCCGTTCGGGATCTACCATCGCAGTGGGCCTGTTTCTCGGTTTAAAACGTGATCTGGCTGCCCGATATGCCTTTTTACTATCGATTCCCGCCATTGGGGGGGCAGCGTTACTAGCGGCAAGGGATGTGTCCCGGGGTGGTGAATTTCCCGTCTCGATTATTGTCGCCGGTATTCTATCCGCAGCGGTGGTGGGTTATCTTTCGTTAAAAATGTTGGTCTATATTGTAAAAAAGGGTAAACTTTACCTTTTTTCACCCTATTGCTGGATCGTTGGTGTATTCGCTTTGTTTTTAGGAACTTAAATTGGAGCTGTGATATGAATCCGCAAATGTTCAGGGAGTACGATATTCGAGGAATTGCCGGGAAGGATATGGACGAAGAAGATGTGATGCGAATAGGACAGGGGATCGGGACCTATCTTCGCAAGCACGACTGTCATAAGGTGACGGTTGGGCGGGATTGCCGCCTCACGTCCGATGCGTATGCCGAAAAAGTCATGGCCGGCCTGCAATCCGTTGGATGTGATGTGACGGATATCGGGGTGTGCCCGACCCCGGTCCTTTACTTCTCTATTCAGCATTTTAAGATGGATGGTGGCGTGATGGTGACTGCCAGCCACAACCCGGGTGAATATAACGGTTTCAAACTTTGCAAGGGGGCTGAGTCGATTCATGGGGCACAGATTCAGACGATTCGGCAAATCATTGAACGCAGTGAGTTCGCCGATGGCTCGGGTCAACGAGCGACCGCTGATGCCGTTACCCCCTACCGTGCTTTTCTAAACGAGAACATTCGGATTGAAAAACCGATACGGCTGGGTGTGGATGCCGGCAACGGTACGGCCGGGGTGGTGGCCGTCCCCGCCATACGCCACCATGGGTGTGAGGTGCATGATATCTATTGCGAGATGGATGGCACCTTTCCCAACCATGAAGCAGATCCCACCGTATTAAAAAACCTGACGGATTTGATCGCGTTGGTGAAAGAAAAAAAACTCGATCTGGGAATCGGATACGATGGGGATGGTGATCGGATAGGTGTTGTTGATGAGAAGGGTCAGATCATTTACGGCGATAAACTGTTGATTCTCTTCGCCCGCGAGGTGCTCTCCCGAAAGCCAGGGGCCACATTTATCTCCGAGGTCAAATGTTCCCAGACCTTGTATGATGATATTGAAAAAAACGGTGGACGGGCAATCATGTGGAAGACCGGCCACTCCCTGATTAAAAAGAAGATGAAAGAAGAAGATGCCGCCCTGGCCGGAGAGATGAGTGGCCACATGTTTTTTGCCGACCGCTACTTCGGGTATGATGATGCGACTTACGCCTCTTTACGCCTTTTGGAAATACTATCCCGAACGGATCAACCGTTATCGGCCCTCTTGGCGGATGTACCGCGCACCTTCACAACACCGGAGATTCGGGTGGAATGCCCGGACGATATAAAATTTGATGTTGTGGAAAAGGTGACGGCCCATTTTAAAAAGAGCTATGAAGTAATCGATATTGACGGCATGCGGGTCATTTTTGATGACGGCTGGGGCCTGGTGCGCGCCTCCAACACGCAACCGGCCCTGGTGCTCCGGTTTGAAGCCCTGACCGAAGATCGGCTCAATGAGATCCGTTCCCTGGTAGAAGGTACCCTGGCCGAAATCCAAAAGTCTTAAAACCAGCTAAATACGGCTATTAAAATATAAGGGCGATATAGGTATCGCCCTTATTTTAATAACAGACGAATCGTGTTCCACAAGCCCGCTACTTAACTGATCCACCGGCAAACCGGCACACGGGCAAACCGGCAAACCGGCAACCGGCACACGTGCAAACCGGTAAACCGGCAAACGGGCAAACCGGCCAACGGAATCTAATGCCATCCATTGACAAAAAAATCTTCATCGTCCTTTTCTTTGCCATTTTTGCCACTGTCACCGGGGTGGGGATCGTTGTCCCGTTGCTACCTGTGTATGCCCATACCCTTGGTGCTGGGGGTTTTGCGATTGGGATGATATTCGGGTCGTTTTCGTTGGCACGCACCTTTTTCCTACCCTATTTCGGCCGACTTTCCGATAAAAAAGGCAGAAAGCCGTTTCTTATTGCCGGCTTGTTTTCCTATGCCCTGATTTCCGTGGCTTTCAGCTTCTCCGATTCGATCGAGATGTTGATTTTTATCCGTTTTTTCCAGGGATTGGCATCGGCCATGATTATGCCGGTGGCCCAGGCGTATGTGGGTGATGTGACACCTGCCGGCAAAGAAGGTTTCGTCATGGGACTGTTCAACATGTCGATGTTTATCGGTTTGAGTATCGGGCCGTTAATGGGCGGCATGATTAACGATCGTTTTAGCCTTTCCGTCACGTTTATTTATATGGGTGTACTATCTTTGGGCGCATGCCTTCTCTGTCTTTTTCTATTGCCCCCCACCCAGGAAGAACGGATTAATGCCAAGGTGAAAAGCCCCATGGCCTGGGGCGTGCTCTTAAAAGACCAAACAATTGCCGCGCTTTTTTACTTCCGGCTGGCCTACACCGCCTGCATCGGTATCATCTGGGGATTTTTGCCCGTACTGGCGGCTTCTGAAATGTCCTTGTCCAGCACCGTTATCGGCTTTTTGGTTATGGAGGGGGTGTTGGTCAGTGGACTGCTTCATGTTCCCATGGGATACCTGTCCGATCGCATCGATCGGCGCAAAATGATGATTCTCGGTGGTCTCCTTGTGGCGGGCGCGGTGCTCTCTTTTATTTGGGTTAAAGGGTTCTGGGGCCTGTTTACCGCCAGCCTTATCTTCGGGATTGGTGGTGGGATCTCCATGCCCGCCGTCATGGCCATTGCTGTGGCCAAAGGGAATGATACGGAAGCCATGGGGTCGGTCATGGCCATTTTAACCGTGGCCCACAGTTTAGGCATGCTGGTCGGATCTCTTTCGGCCGGCTTGATGATGGACATTTTCTCTCTTCGCTACGCCTTTCCCCTGGGCGGCATTTTAATGGCCGGATGTGTGATTTATCTGCTGTTATCGTCGGCCAACTTCGAGGGAACGCACGCACCGGTGGAAGTGGCTCCAATTGATGAACGCATCTGATCTTTTGGTTTCAACGACAGCCCCGGAGTTGTTCGGGAGTTAAGGCGAAAAGGCCATCTCCCGTCCTTCGAATTACCCTTCGGATTGTGCCTTGGATGGCATAAAGTTAGAACCGGCATTCTCAAAAACCCGGTTCGCCTGGGAGCCTCTGATTGCACCGATCACGATTTCCGTGCAGGTTAATAGATCCATACGTTCGGTGTTCAGCGTAAGATCATAGTGAATATGATCATCGATATCTTCTCGGAAGTTATTTTTTATAAATGTTTTTCGTTTCGACTCCCGGTTCGTGATTCGATTTTCGGCCTCCTCTAAAGGACAATCATAAAACGATGCGATATTTTTAATTCGGTTATCCAAAGGCGCAACGACGCGAAGGGCAAACCGTTTTTCCTTTGGAATGATAAAATTGGCGCCGCGTCCGACAAAAACGGCTTTGCCGATCATCGCAAGATTGGAAACCGTTTCTTTTAAGTTTTCGAAATAGTCGCCTTTGTAGACATATCCATCCTTGGGGAGGATCGACCGGATAAAGTCTTCAATCTCCGAGGGGCGTCTTTTTTCAATCTCCTCTAACATGGCCTCTTTGACATCTGCTTTATTGGCCATGGCGGTGAGTATATTTTTTGCGTACAATCGATATTCCATGCGCTGGGCGATGCTCTCTGCAATGATAGCGCCACCGCTACCGGGCTCTCCTGAAATGGTTATCACCGGCAAAAATGGCGCACTATTTTTGATCTTGTCTGTCAGATTGCTATTGAAGGCCTCTTCCTGTTTTTTACAAAATGATTCAACGGTCATACGATCTCTCCTTTGATAAAAGTGGCATCTTTTCTGCTTCTTTCTGCCATGCGTTGCTCTACTTCTTCTTTACCTAAACCCATTAGAATTCGATAGGCATGATATTTTGTTTTGCAGCAGTAGATATCGAACGGATCTTTTCTTTTTTCGGTCCTAAAGATCCTGATTCCGGGGATGTTATCAGTTTGGATATATTCATGTTCCATATTGATGATGAGCGGTTCGATATCATATTTATTTTGCCAGGGGATGCAGGCGCCCTCCATACCCAGGGTTGTGTCCATGATTGATCTCAGTTTTTCCGTTACGCCGCCTACGGCCAGCATGATATCGCCTGTAAGTGATCCGGTGACGCCATATTTCTGGTTTACCGATTGTTTAATGTAGTCGGAAATAAGCGCAATATCGATGGCAACCGAAGCGCTGTCGCCCTCAACACCGTCATGGGCTTGAATATACTCCACGTGCATTTCATACCCGACATAGGGCGCGCCTATTTTGTTGAGGACTTTTTTTATGGATGCCCGGACATTTTGAGAGGCCGCTTTGGCGATATCCCCTATTTTACCTGGTGCCACAACCGTATCGGATGTTCCGGCATTGATCTGACAATGGATCGGAAGGGGTTGGCCGACCATCCGCCCGCTTGACCTGGATTGAATGACGGCCAGGCCCACGACATATCCGATGTTGTCGGTCATGGCCCCTATATACTTTTTTAAATCTTTTTTGTGTTCGACAACTTCCCGATAGATGGCCCCTTCAAGGCTTAAATGCTCTTCAAGGGCTTCACGAACATGCTCCGGTTCCACCAAATCGGAATTATCCAGAATGGCTTTGTACTCCGCCGTTTTAACAATACCGTTTATCGGTCGCAACATACTGCTCAACTTCTTGTCCGACGCGCGACACCTGAGTTCTTTAATGATCTCGAGAACGGCATTTTTCGAAAATTCTCGAACCGTCAGCTTATAATCGGGGGGAAGTGGTTTGCCGAAGACCTGTTCGCTTCTTTTTCTGACCCCCTCATATCCCTCTTGCTCCAGAACATCAGACCACGCTTCCTGAAATTCATTCTCCAGATTGATGATTTCCTGCTTGATGTATTGGGCAACCTGTTTATTCGTATTAAGGCTTTCGGGGACGGCACTTTTCAGGTAAACGATTTCGCCCTTATCTTCAATCCTGCTCAAAAAAGCACCGTCGTTTTCTTCCTGGAGATACCGGAGGGTATCATGATTGCAACATGCAATGATTATGTTCTCTGCCTTTATCCGGCTTTCTGACCGGTCGGCGGACCCACTGCCGGTATTTTTTCCGCCTTCGAGCATATAGGTTTTGTTTTGCATGATCTCCAACAAATCGGGCATATAGCCGGCTTTGACCATGGCCTTTAATTCATCGATATAGATAATGGGTGACTTGGCGTGGGCACCCAAATAAGCCCGTTTGTGAGCCGGTGTATGAAGAAGACCGGATTGATAGGGATCATGTCGGAAACCACCCTTCATGTTTCTTGAGTCCGGTTCCGAGATTCTCGTCATTAAGGCCTTCGCTTTTCGCGGGTCATAAAGGATTTCCGGCACGAGGTCCTGCAGGGGTTTCACTTCATTGCTTTTGGTTTGATGGTTCGCCTGCTGAATTTTTTCCTGTACGGCGTGGTTATTTTCCTGGATATACATAAAAATGGCGCCGATACCGGTGAGCCCTGTCGCAATAAACGCCGGGGGAAAGAAGAAACCTGTTACGGCGGTTATCGCTGTGGCCCACATTAAGCCTTTCTTGACTCTTTTAACCGAATGGATCTGCTCGGATAAATTAAACTCGTCCACACTGTTTTGCGCCAAATGGATGGCTTCATTGATTTTAGTAATTTCCTCGTCAATGGCTTCGGGCTTTTCGTAAGCGATGCGTATATGGTTTTTGTCCTTTCCCGGATACGCAACAATCGAATCTTTGGGCCTTAAATACGCTCCCATGGATCTGTCGACGACGCTATTGAACATATTGGAGAGCATGGATTTTCCGGTTCCGGGCATGCCCACCATCAGGATATGCCCCCTATTGTGAGCAATTTGTCGGATGGCTGCCTTCGCCCTGTCTTGAAAAATGACCTGCTCAATGGGGTCATCGGGGATGGAAATCTCGGAAGTATCTGTGAAATAGGATAGCTGCTGAGATAGCACCCGGGGATACTGCGTTAACTCCTTGATCCATTCATGGTCTTTTTTATCGTAAACACCTGTCATTGGGTAGACCCGTTATATTTATCGAGAAGATAGAATTTCCCTACATCTGTTGTTGCCGCCATGTTACCTATTTCCGAAAACACTTGCGGTGCCTCTTTCCTAATTGCGTCCAGGGCCCTGTAGTTGTGCAAAACAGATAGATTGGTCTCCAGACAATTTTTGCCCGAGTCGTTTTGGGGCACATACATAAAAGAGATGCCGAGTTGACGATCGCGTAGCGCATTGGCCACAATTTTTTTTTGGCTCACATCGATGTTATACTTTTTAAATACCTCTTGATATATTTCAGGTATCTGTTCCGGGGAATAATCGATGCCTAGTTGGCGTTTGAAAAATAATTTCGAGGGTTTTGCTTTATCCGCAATGCACATGGCCAACGCATTCATTAATTCCGGGTTGACCTTTAATAATTGTTCTAACAATTGCAGGTAAAAGACAAATTCGATATTCTGAACATGATATCTCACTTTTTGGTCATTGGATAGAACATAGGCTTGGCTATTGCCCTTTTCCATCGATTTAACCAACCAGTAGGTATTTTCAGGTTTGTAGGCTGAAAAATCAAACCCGCTCATCTCAAATAGTCCGTCGCCCATATACGCTTTTTTCAATGCAAGCGGTACCTGTTGCAAAAGATTTTTAATGATATAAGAAATTTTTTCGTCCAAGGTGCCGGATAGGGCAATATTTGTGAAATTTCCGGCCTCGTCGCGACACACGCCCTCTATATCTGATACGGATTGTAAATCCAGGCCGGATAGGGCTTTGATCACGGGATCATATGGTTTTAATTGATTATAAATGCCACGGATGTGCAAGCGCAGGTTTTTATCCTTTATCTGGCCTGGCTCCGTATCCATTTCGGATGTCACCATTTCCGGCAATCGCGATTGGGTGTTTAATCCCGGATTTATCTTTCCAGGCAATACTTTATTTAACAACTTTCGGTACCATGCCCCGAGTTTATGGGCTCCCGATTTATTGGCCCCCTGTTTATGGCTTTGGTTGTGGTGGATGTTACACCCTACAAGCTTACTCTGAATCTCTAAAGAAGCAGGATTTAACATGTAATCGGCGATTTCAGATATTTTATATGTCACCGTCGCCGTTGCCTCTCCGGCATGCCGATCGGTCTTTTGGTCGTCCTTTGCATATTGCCCCGGCGAGATGAACCACACTTTTTTCGTCGATGGTTGCCGGGTATTCTTTTCGCTTAGCATTACGGTATTTTCTCCAATGGTTATTTTTGGATACAAATAAAGCAATATGTATGCCATGGTCTTAACAATAAAATACTATTTTATTTCGATAGGTTAAAAAGAAATCGGCATTTAATTGATTGAAATGAGAAAAGAATTTCATGAATATTATGGAATGCATTATCTATTTACCCATAGGAAGCGGGGCGACTCTTAAAGCCAATTCAATGTGAGTTTCCAGGACCTCTCTATTTGAGCTTGGTTTTTTAGACCGGCTCAGATTGATCATGATAAAAATTCTCATTTAATCGCATGCCAAAAGTGATGAAATCGTAAAAAGCCATCAAAAGTGTGAAATCATGTTTTTGATGATCATATTATACGAATAATTCTTCTCCGGCAATACGGGCCATATTTATTATTTCAATTGTAAGGAATATTACCTTTCGGCGACAAGTATTCAAAATAGTAATTTACCAACACAGGAGGTCAAACATCCAAACTTCAATCCCAACGGCATTGTTCACCTTCGCGCTAGCATGTGGATTGATGTTTACGCCCGATGCCCTCAATCTTTGGGGTAATGCGTTGGGACACGTTGGCCTGTTGGCTTTTCCCGCTTTGGTCTTCGGGGTGGGGATACAGTGGGCGACCCTTCGCAGTTTTCGCCAAATTTTAGCTGGTTCTCCCCAACGGGGCGGCGAACTTTGTGCGTTTCAAAGATTTTGGGGTTTGACGGCGGCGAAGCTGATTCTCCTGTGCGGCAAGGTGCCCCTGGCCGTGGGCGCATCAACAGGGTTGCTGGTTTCCGCCGGGTTTGTTTTCAATGAGGTTTTTGTTTACTGGTTTCCCAACTTTGCATTTGCTTATTTGTTTTTGGGTGTTGTGATGGGCGTTAATTTACTGGGGCAAAGAGCCGTGGCGGTGGGTCAAATCGGTGCCGTGGCTGTCATTGCTATGGGAATACTCGCTTTATCGGTAAGCGCTTTGTGGGCTTCAAACACAATGATCCAAAACCCTGCGTTCACGTTAAATGGTTCCCCGGCCTATCTGGTGTCTGGGGTTGTCGCGGTAATCGGATTTGATCTGGCCATTTACGGCCTTTTGGCATCGATGCCGCCAAAGCGTATTCCTTGGCCGGCTATTCTTTGGGCCATTTTATTCGGTGGGAGTCTTTTGGCATGTTGGGGGTGGATCGGTTTGAGCCGGGTTCCCCAAGCCAAACTGGCCAACACCACCATTGCCCATATGGTCATTGCCCGTGCACTGCTGGGTCAAACCGGGCGAATCATCATGGGCGTTATTGTCATTGCGGGTGTCTTCGCTGCGGTCAATGGGCTGCTGTATGGCGTCAGCCAAATACTGGCCAAGCTGTTGAAACCAGTGGACAAACTGACCGCCACGGAGGGTTCGGAAAAATCGATCCGTCGGGGAACAATACCCGCACTTATCATTTTATGTTTGGTTACGGCTTTGGCTATGGCAGGCGGTTGGGCCGGGGATCCTGTCCTGGAGACCTTCATCCGCGTTGGTGTGATCTTTTGGCTGATCCATTACGGCGCGGTGAATTTGACCGCCTGGCGTTTGACGCGTCTGGAGGCAGCATCTTTTAACCATCATGATGGAAAGGCAGCCGGGCTGATGCCATGGCTTGCCCTGATCGGCTTAGCATTGACTATTGGCGGAATGGCCGCAATGGAACCGGAACCACGGATGATGGCATTTCTGCTGGTTGCCATTCCTTTGGTTATGGGTATTTCGCTCATGATCATGGGGTGGATAGCAAAATTTCCACCTAACCGTTGGTAACGGCGACGGATATTTTTTTCTAAAAGCAATCAAGAGAGGAGAAACGATAATGTTTAAGTTAAATCGACAAGTTATTCTTATGGCAAGTGCGTTGACGTTAATCCTGGCAACGGTCGTTCCATTGACCATCGCTGCGGATGTACCCTTGATGACCAAGGAAACATTAAGTGAATACATGGAAAAAGGGGATGTTGTGGTTTTGGATGTTCGTCAAGGCCGGGATTGGAATTCAAGTGAATTTAAAATCCAGGGCGCCCAGCGGGTTGACACAAAAAATATCAGTGCTTGGGCGGAAAAGTCGGATAAGACTAAAACGACGGTGCTCTATTGCGCCTGACCCAATGAATACACCAGTGCCGGTGCGGCACGGAAGTTGATGGAAAAAGGGTTCACCGATGTTCATGCACTTAAGGGCGGTTGGCGAGAATGGTCCCGGGCCAAGTTTCCGGTGGATGAAAAATAAGCTCAAACGAGTGAGTTGGCCATTTTTAATTAAACCGGGTTACAAATACCGGGTTCAAGTCAGGTCAGCCTCTGGCAAATAACCTTCACGGCGCGGCTTAGGCTGCGTCGTGAACGAATTCTACGTTAGTACTTGCTTGATGTTTATCATAACTCCTCGGGAATAAATGCCACGACATCATCAATTTGATTCGTGTCGGCAAAGAGCATCGCGAGTCGATCCAACCCCAGGGCATTGCCTGCGGCGGGGGGCATCTTTTTTAAAGCACCGAGAAATTTTTCCGGCATGGGGTAGGGTGGTTTTTTAGCTGTGGCCCTTTGCTGGTTCGCGTCCTCAAAACGATTACGCTGTTCGACCGGATCGGTCAATTCGCTGAATCCGTTACACAACTCAATCCCGCCGATGTATAATTCAAACCGCTCGGCCACATGTTTATCGGTCGGTGATAAGCGGGCCAGGGCGCCTAATTTGGCGGGGTAATCCATGAGAAAGGTGGGGTGTTGATTCCCTAAGTTGGGCTCTATTTCCAGGGTGACGATTTCATCAAAGCGGTCGGTATTGAGGGCTTCGTCCAGGGTTATGGAACCAAAAGTTTCAAATGCCTTGGCCACCGTCATTCGTTGCCAGGGGGTGTGCCAATCGATCGTATCTTTTTGGTACTGGAGAGAATGATTTATATTCAGGGATTGGGCAACGTGGCGAATCAACGCCTCGGTCTGGGCCATCATATGCCGATAATCGGCATCGGTCGTATACCATTCGAGCAGGGTCATCTCCGGCAGATGCCGGTGGCCGCGTTCCCCTTCCCGAAAACAGCGACAGATCTGGAATATTTTGCTGTAGCCGGATGCCAGCAGTCGCTTCATGCAGAGTTCCGGCGATGTTTGTAGAAACCAGCCGTCTGATCGCACGGCCTCGATATGCTCTTCGGGGGCTTGGGTGGGTAGCCGTGTCGGGGTTTCAACTTCCAGGTAGTTGTGCTTTTGAAAGAATTGACGCACGGCGTCGATCACGGCGGCCCGCAATATCAGGTTAGACCGGATCGACGCCCGGCGAGAGGAATCAAGCATCGTCCTACTTTATCAATGCCACATATTCCGGAACAATGTCGGCGGTGAATTTGGCCATTCCATCAAAGGTCTGGAAGTGTTTGAGCATATCGCCGATGACACCAAGGGGCAGGGTCGCAATGTGGGCACCGGCCAGGGCCGAATCGCGCACCTGGCGGGGATTTCTTAATGAAGCCGCCAGTACTTCGGTTTCAAAACCGTACTCTTCGATGATTTGAACACATTGTTCCACCAGGTCAATACCCGAAAAGATACCGTTGTCGTTCATTAGACGATCGTCCACAGCCATGCCGTCAGCGGGGAAATAGTCTGTCTTGTCGAATTTTAAGCCGGCTTTTTTTCGCAGGTCATCATCGATGCGTCCGGCGAAGGGGCTTACGAAAGCAGCGCCTGCTTTGGCTGCCAGCATTGCCTGATCCGGCGTGAATATCAAGGTACTGTTGACGGGGATACCCGCATCTGCCAGCGTGCGGATAGCGATAATTCCGTCAAAATGGGTCGTATCCTCATCTTTAAAGGCAGGATTCACCGGCACTTTAACGTAAACATTTTTAGCGATGGGATTGAACCGCTCGTATATTTTTTTGCCTTGGGCGATCATTCCCGCGGCGGTTGTCTCGGTTACTTCCAGGCTGACCGGTGTTCCTTTGGCAGTCTCAAGGATTTGGATAATATACTTTTCGAGGTCCAATGAATCTCCTTTGGACACCCGGTTTTCGACCGCTTTTTTTAATAAGCTGGGATTCGTGGTGACCCCGTCGGCGACACCCCAGGCGTAACCTTGTTTAATCTCGTCCAAATCGGCACTATCAATAAAAATTTTCATTCTCATTCCCCCGTTTAAATTCTATTTGAGGTTATTTTTTTACTTTCTCTTCAATCGGACCTTTACCGAGTTGGCATGGGCTTCCAGTCCTTCGACCCCGGCCAGCTGTAAGATATCGTTGGCCTCCTTACGGAATGCCTTTTGTGAATAGTGGATGAGGCTTGTTTTTTTTATAAAATGGTCCACGGACAGGGCTGATGAGAAACGGGCCGTACCTGCCGTGGGCAATACATGATTGGGCCCTGCAATATAGTCTCCTACCGGTTCAGGTGTATAGTCACCGATAAAAATCGCACCGGCATGCCGAATTTGATTGAGATATTCAAAGGGTTGACGGACCTGAAGCTCCAGGTGTTCCGGTGCGATGCGGTTGGCCAATTCCACGGCGGCTTCAATATCCGGAACGACCATGATGGCGCCAAATTTGGCCAGTGATTTTTCGGCGATTTCTCTTCGAGACAAGTGGCGGCACTGTTCTGCTACGGCCTCTGCTACTTCACTGGCCAGGGGTAGGCTATCGGTAATGAGGATAGCCGATGCGAGGATGTCATGCTCCGCCTGAGATAAAAGGTCAGCGGCCACAAATGTGGGTGTTGCACCGGCGTCGGCAATAACGAGAATCTCGCTGGGACCGGCGATCATGTCGATCCCCACGGTTCCAGCCACTATTTTTTTAGCCAGCGTAACATATTTGTTACCCGGTCCCACGATTACATCCACCCGGGGCACGGAAGCGGTGCCATAGGCCAGCGCGGCAATGGCCCAGGCGCTTCCCATTTTAAATATCGTATCCACCCCAACTTTTCGGGCCGCCGCCAGTAGATAGGGGTGAACGCTGCCGTCGGGCTGCGGTGGTGTGGCCATAATGATTTGCGGCACGCCGGCTATCTTGGCGGGAATTGCGCCCATCAGCACGGAGGAGACCAGCGGCGTGTTCCCTCCGGTACCGCCGGGAACGTAGACGCCTGCAGCGTCCACAGGGTGGATCAGTTGGCCGAGCATGGTCCCGGGGCGGTGGGTGTCGATCCAGGACTGCTGGATCTGATTTTTATGAAATGTATCGATTTGGGACACCGCACGATTTAAAGCGCGTCGAAATGGACGGTCAAGCTGCTTTAATGCTTGGGTGAATTCGTCTTTCGTGACTTTCAGTGAGTGGATATCGAGTTTAGGGGCGTCAAACCGGTTGACATACTCAATGACGGCCGGGTCTCCGTTTTTACGAACATTTTCCACGATTCGGTTTACGTGGGCCATGTCCTTTTTTAAAAACCCGGCGGACCGTTTTTCTATAATATGCAATCTGGCTTCCGCAGATTTGGAAGGATAGGTATAAATTTTCAATATCGGATTCCTTTTTTGTTGGTGGCAGTACCCTTATTTTGGAAAAAATACCCCAAACAAATACCGTATTCAGTTTCATTTCACAAGAGACGGATCGTTCGATTGACGTGGCTGATGTCCTCCGCGGATATTGACATTTCCGGTAATATGGTAACTATGCATGGTAGTCACCAATCCGGCTCTAACAATACTTTATCTATCACCGCGGGCTTGTTTTACAGGCCCCTCATCGGAGTGGGCCTTTGCATACACCCGGTTACACCTAGTTAAATTGGGTGAATCCCTGGCATATTGAAACTTCAATCGGAATTCTAAAAAAAGGAGTCGAAAATGATCAATTTTAGCAACATCGTCGGGACGCTAATGGAAGCTGGACTGTCCCAATCCACGACTGATCGCCTTAAGCACGCATTGAGCACCGGTGGCGAAAAAGCCGGGGGGGTCTTATCCGGGATTTCCGGCGCAGTTTCCGATCTGTTGGGGGGTAGTGGTGGTAAAGATATCGGGGGGATGCTTCAAAGCGTTCTTGGTGATGCCGGCCGTGTCTTAGGGAAAAATAAAAATCTAGCCCTGGGTGGATTGGGTGCCCTGGCAGGCTCGCTACTCGGCGGCGGTGGCAAATCATTTAAAGGGGCCCTCGGTGGTGGGGCCATGGCCGTTCTTGGCGCAATGGCATTTAAAGCACTTAAAAAGGCCGGCCAAGGCGAACCGGAAGTTCCTCTTGGACTTCGTGAGGCGGAAGATGACGCGCAACAGGCGGAGCTGGAAAAAGGTGCCGAATTGATCTTGAAGGCCATGATTGGTGCCGCCAAGGCGGATGGAAAGATCGATCAGCAAGAAGTGCGTCGGATAATGGGCAAGGTGGAAGAAGCCGGTGAGTCCCAGGAGGCGCGTGAATTTTTGTTGGCCGAAATGAGTAAACCCCTGGATCTGGATGGCTTTGTCGCTGAAGCACGCCATCAACCGCAGCTAGCGCCACAGATTTATGCCGCTTCTCTGCTGGCCATCGAGGTCGATACGCCGGCTGAAAAAGAATACATGCAGCAGTTGGCTAAAAAGTTGAATCTGGATGAGGGCGTGGCCGCCGATCTTGAAAAAACGCTGGGGCTTTCCTGACAATCAATCATCATTGTAGATTTTTAAGGGGTGGGTTTTGCCCACCCCTTAAAAAAAGTTTCATCATTTCATCATACCAACCGTTGATATTATCGGCTTTGAATTTCTTTTTTTTGCCGTGATACCCGCCCGGCCCAGTCTGGGGCTGATTGAAAATATCGTTCGGCCTGACGGTTATATTCCGTGGCTTGCCGAATATTGCCTTTTGTAAGCCAGGCTTCGGATAGATAGTAATAGATCTTTCCATTTTGGGGATGCAGGTTCATCGCTCGCTCTAGGACGCGAATAGCGTCGTCGGGTTTTTTCGCTTTGATCAAGGCGCGGCCCTGCTCAACCAGCGTCAATGCGGCCACGGCCCGCGGGTTTTTCCTGGTTGGAACTTCCGTGAGCGCTTGGGGCTGTTTCGGCTGGTTCGATGGCATCTGTTCTGAAGGCGTTTGATCCGATTCAGTGGGCCTTGGTACAGGTTTATTGCCGCTGGTCACAGGCTTCATGCCGGCACATCCGATGACAAAGACCAACACCATCCCCAGAAAAGTCGTTTTAGTCGGAACGGAATAGATTTTTCACTCCTTTCAAAAATTTATTGAAGAATAGATTTCCATGAAGCGGGCAGCGATCAGTCGGCGCTGTATTTTCTAAAAATACTTCATCCCTTGTCACCGGGCAGCGATTCATAATGGCTATCTTGCCGCTTTCATCACAGATGACCTGTTTGACAACATCGGTTGGCATGGAAAACCAGCCTTTGGATACATATTGAGGAACGGCCTTCATCAACTCAGCCCAGATCGGCAAGGCCGCCCGCGATCCGGTTGATGAAATGGACTCGCCATTGTCAAAGCCGACCCACACCAGTGCCAATATGTCGGGCGTATAGCCCACAAACCAGGCATCCCTGGCCTCGTTGGTCGTGCCTGTCTTTCCGGCAACCGGCCAATCGATCCCTCTCGCTTTGAGGGAAGCCGCCGTTCCTTCAGTGGTAACGCTTAAAAGCAGGTCGTTCATTATAAAAGCCTTGGCCGGTGAAAACAATTGTTGCACGTTTGCATGGCGTCTTTCAATGGATTTATTGGTGTCATCGACGATCTCTTTCATGGATATGGGAAAGGGCATCAGGCCGTCGGCGGCAAAAGCGCAATAGGCTCTGGCCAGCTCCAGAGGAATCAACTCGAAAGCGCCCAAAGCAAGGGATGGCAGCGCTTTAACGACAGTAGAAAACTGGAAAGTACTCGCTGTTCCCACGATGGATTCGAGTCCAACGGCCAGGGCCAGATTTATGGTGGCGATATTGTGAGATTGCGCCAGCCCTTGCCGCAACGTCACCACTTCCGGTGCATCGGGGTTAAAATTTTTCGGGCGCCAGATGGTTTGATCCAGAGGGTAGGGCCTGGGCTTATTGTCCAAAAGATCCGCCGCCGTAAACTTTGACAGCGCGGTTAGGTAGATAAAGGGCTTGAAAGCGCTACCGGGCTGACGTCGGGCCTGGGTGGCGCGGTTGAACTGACTGATACCGTAATTGCGTCCGCCTACCATGGCCAGGATATAACCGGTCTTCGGTTGAATGACGATGATAGCGCCTTGTAACATATCCTCTGGTTTTTCGCGCTTAAGTTTCGGATTGGCCGCCTCCAGTCGGGCCAGTCCATTTTCCAGTGCATTTTCCGCGGCTACCTGGACCTGTGAATCCAGGGATGTAAATATGGATAGGCCCAGGCTGGATAGCACATCCGGCGGGTACAGGTCGGCAATTTGCTGGGTGAGATAGTCAATGAAGTAGGGTGCCTGACGATGGTATGCAGTATATCCGGCGGCTTTTAGGGGCCGGGTGAGGGCTTTTTTTAAATCGCTTTCTTCCAACCAGCGGTTTTGGTGCATGGCGACGAGGATATTATTTCGTCTTCTCAAACAACGAGATGCATCTACATAGGGTGAATAGGCATTGGGCCCTTTAATCAGACCGGCCAAAACGGCTGCTTCTTCCAGGGAAAGTGCTTCCACCGGTTTATCAAAATAAAATTGTGCCGCCTCTCCCAATCCGTTGACGGAAACCGATCCTTTCTGGCCCCAGTAAATTTCATTTAAATAGATTTCGAGAATCTCATCCTTGGAATATTGAAACTCAAGCACCAAGGCCGTAAGAATTTCTTTTAATTTTCGGCGGTAAGTGCGTGCCGGTGTCAGGAAATAGTTTTTGGCCAATTGCTGGGTGAGCGTGGACCCGCCCTGTCGTATCGTTCCTTCGCGTAAGTTGGTGATAAAAGCGCGGATGATACCGCTTATATCGACGCCTCGGTGACTATAAAAATGGTTGTCTTCAGCCGCCAGGACGGCATGGATCATGTGGCGCGGGACGTTATCAATGGCAATCAGATGGCGCCGTTCACGGTCGGGGCCGTAAAAGCGCATCAATTCCTCAGGCTCTATTTCGAGCAGGGGCAGGTTTTCACCTGTTTGCTGCTGAATGATGGATCGGATGAATTGGTTTTTGAATCGGATGCGAATCAAAAAACCCGTTTGTGTAAAAATAGACGATTTGAAGTCGTGCATATAGAGGGTCACGTCGGTTTTACCGAAACGCATCTCGCCTTTTCGCTCAGGCAACTTGGGTACATCGCGGTAACCCAGACGGCGTAATTTTGCGTGCAGGCTTTCCGGATCGATCCCCTGCCCGGGGTAGAGCAAGGTGCTGTCTGAGTATACCGTCGAAGGAATATTCCATCGCCGCCCGGCAAACCGGTTCTCAATCCGCTTGGCCAGATATCCCGCGTAAACGAACACGGCGATACCGGCGATAACGAGGATAACGACGTTTATTATAAAGAATATCTTAAAAAGTCGTCTCAGTTTTGATTGTTTTTTTTCCATTGTCCGAGTGCCCGAAATATAGTCACGCCTTTTACAATTTTACATAATCGTATCATGGGCCGTAAAAGGGGTAAAGCCAGTCTGACGTGCTGCCCTGACGTGCCAGTCTGACGTGTCAAATGAAATGTGGACTTTCGTCAAACAGGCATTATGCTATAAACAGTTCCAACGTCACTTTTAAAAGCAAGTAGACCCCCAATACCTAAAGTTAACAGGATACCCTCATGACTAATTCAGACATGATCATTTCAGGCATGAACATTTCAGGGAAGCCGCCCATTTCAGAAAAGTCCTCGGAGAACCATAAAAACTTAAGCCCGTACACACTTTTGGCGTATATCTACCGGCCAAATCGGCTACGAAACCGGTACGCCCATTTATTTTACCGGGTCTGCTTTACCGCCCTTTTTTTATTGATACTGGGTGGTTGTGCCCATCATGTGCCCATCGCCGCCGATTCAAAACAAGCGCTCTATTTAACCAAAGTCAATGATACCGATGAACCCTTTCAGCGGTTTGCCCCGGTATTTCGGGTTTATGATTACCAACACCCGTATAATCGTATTGGACGACCGGTTGCCAAAATAGATGAGAACGGCCGCGAACAAATTGGCATCGAAACCGATCAACCCACGATTTATACAGAAAAAAGGACGTTTGTCACTTCCGAGGACACTTACACAAACCTTATTTACCGTGTCCATTTTCCATCCATCCCGTACAGCCTAGTCCCGTTCAATTTGACGGCGGGTGATAATCCGGGTCTGATTATTGTGATTACCCTAAACCGACAGGAAGAGCCGGTTCTTGTCACGAGTGTACATACCTGCGGGTGTTACAAAGCACTGGTGGCGACGACGGCGCTGCCCGATAAGGCGTTGCCCCCCAAACGGCGCAATATGCCGGACCGGTTACGCGTCTATGGTGAGGTTTTACCGGCTGTTCTCGACTATCGATCCAAAACGAACCCACGTTTGTTGGTTGATCTGCGGCCGGGAGTCCATCGGGTTATGGATCTTGAGATCGTCGAAGCGCAAACGTTGAAAGAATTGGCATTTAATGGGTCGGTTCTATCCGTCGCATTTGAACCAAGCGAGAATCTGAATCGTTTGCGTCTAAACGGTGATGAGACGAGCTTTTATCGACAGAAAGGGCTCATGAAGGATCATGTCAAGGGAGCCCTTAAACCCCTGGAAACGCTTTTGATGAGCTGGATGAGTCTGGACCTTTTCATCGGTACCGATAAGGTCTATGGTAGTGAAGACAATCCCTTTTATACCAGCCTGAAACCATGGAATCGTCGCAAATCGGACATGAATGATTTCGCCCGATTTCTCGAGTTTTGGGGCTGGGGTCTATAAGCTATCCGAACGGAGCTTCAGATGCGAATAAAAAATGCGGCAATTCCAGGGATTATTTTTATTTTAATTATCGGGTTTTATGGCTGTTCCGCTTTAAACAAATATCAAACCAAGGGTCATTTAAACCTGGCGATATTAAAAGAGCCGGTTGAGGTGATTCGCGATGAAAAAGGAATGGCTTACATTCGAGCCGGGAATTTGAATGATGCTTTGAAAGTGCAGGGATTTGTTACCGCCCAGGACCGTCTCTTTCAAATGGAGATGATCCGAATGGCATCCCAGGGCCGAATCAGTGAAGTGATGGGAGAAAAAGCCAAAGCGTTTGATATACGAATGCGGACGTTCGGATTTTATCGCAATGCTCAAAAACATGCCCGTATTTTGAATGCTGAGACGCAACACTATTTCGAAAACTATACGTTAGGTGTCAATCGTTTATCCAGACGAGACCCAAACAATGGCCCCTTGAGCTGAAGCTGGCCGGATTTAAGCCAAGCCCATGGACAGTGCCCGATGTACTATCCATTATTTATTATATGAGTTGGGGCACGTCGGCTAATATGGAGACCGAAGTCATCGCGCAAATGCTGCTGGAGAAAGTCGGTCCTGAACGGGTACAAGAAATACTACCATTAAATATCAATCCGGATGATACGCCGTATGGCCCCACGGTTAACGCAACGTTTCCGATTCCGCTAAAAGGTCGGCCCATGGTTTTCAATCACCGGACGAAAATGGCTTTTATCGATCCATATCCTCTGAATATCGGCAGCAACAATTGGGCTACAGCTGGTGAATTGAACGTTGGTGGCAAACCGATTGTGGCCAATGACCCCCATCTGGAAGCAACCGTATTGCCCGGCCCCTGGTATCCCTGCGGATTGATTACACCATCGTTAAGAGCTGTGGGTGCGGGGATACCAGGAATCCCGGGGCTCTTTGTATTTAGGAATGATCATATCGCCGTCGGTATAACCAATGCTTACGGTGACACCCAGGATTTATATCTGGAAACAGTCGATTCGGAAAACCCGGACCGCTATATGGAGGGGTCCGAATCCCTGCCGTTTGAAATCATTGAGGAAACACTTACCATCAAAGATAAAAAAGCACCGGATGATATTCGCCGCGAATCATTTAAAATTCGTTTGACCCGTCGGGGACCGGTGGTGTCGAACGTTTTGCCCGGGCTTGTCACCGAAAAAATCATCACTTTGCGGTGGTCGCCCTTTGAGACCATGGCGTCGAAGTTGGGTTTTAAAGCGTTTCTCATCGCCGGGTCGGTTACCGATGTGCGTAATGCATTAAAAGAGACGAGCGTCATCGCGTTGAATTTTGTATTTGCCGACATCAAAGGCAACATCGGATGGCAGGTTTCCGCCAAACTGCCGATCCGGTCGCAAACAGATAGTACTTTTCCATTTGCGGTCAAGGACGGCTCCGACAACTGGACCGGATGGGTTCCTTATGATGACATGCCTCAAAACTATAATCCTAAGCGGGGATGGCTTGGGACCTGCAACCACAAGACGGTCGGCAAAGACTACCCATACTACTACTCTTCGCATCAGTCTCCTTCATATCGATATCGACGGTTGAAAGAACTCATAGATCGTCCGGGCAAAAAAACGGCTGCCGATTTCTGGAAATTTCAACAGGACACATTAAATCTTATGGCCAAGACGATTGCGCCGATCATGGCAGAAGCACTTTTAAAGCATGAGAAGACCCGGCCGATGGGAAAAGTTCTTTCCGAGTGGGACTTTAGGGATGATCAAGATCAAGCAGGCCCGACTATTTTTCAAGCCGTCTATCGCCATTTTGCACGATTGGTCTATAGCGATGAGCTCGGCGATGAACTCTCTGCCACCATGCTGAATAACTGGTATTTCTGGCAGGAGCGGTTGCAGCAGATGGTTGTGGAAAATGATACCGCCTGGTTCGATGACAAAAAGACCCTTGCGGTCACCGAATCCCGGGATGACCTTTTTTACCAGGCGGCCTTGATTGCCGCCGGGGAGCTGTCCGCGCAACTGGGGTCACGGCCGGAAAAATGGCTTTGGGGAAAAGTGCATCGAATCGAGTACTTAAATCCGATTCGCCAAAAAGGCCTCGGCAAGGGCTGGCTGGGGGGCGGTTCCCATCCGGTGGGCGGTTCGTGTGAAACGCTGCGTCGGAATATCTACGACTTCAACCAGCCTTTTAATGTGATCATTTCGGACTCATTGCGGATGGTGGCCGATCTGGGTGATACAGAAAAAGTCATGGCCATTCTTCCCGGAGGTGTCGCCGGCCGAACATTCCATCCCCATGCCAAGGATCAGATCGAACGGTTTATAAAAGGGGAAAAGGCGTATTGGTGGTTTAGCGATGCGGCTATCGGGGATCATGCTGAAACCGTCTTAAACTTGACCCCATGAAAGAGGTCTTCCCGAAATAAAATCGTCATATCTATAAAAATAAAAGACTCATTTTTGATGGCTTCGTATAAAGCCCAATTTCTGCGTTGCGCTTCATTCCGTCGTGATTGCGGCGTACGAAAAGTACGCCTCATCACACGGGATTCGCGACGCCTTGAACTTGTCCGCCTTTGGCGGATTACTTTGCCATCCCTTTTGATGACTTTTTACGTTTTCATCATTTTTGAAAAAAAGATCTGATAGATAAAGTCTCACAAATGCCACTATCCATGATATATCGCCAGGTCAGCCCAATCCACTATCATGATGATATCACAAGTCACATTTTTGTCGATTTTTATTCAATTGAGAGAATTGGCTTAGTGGTCATAAGTTGGAGTCATGCTAGATTTTGACGACCATCAGAATAAAAAGATGACCATGTTATATCCCCACCTCAAGCCCATCCCCTTAAGTGAGGATATCACAAGTCAGCCTGCTTCAGTTTTTTACTCAATATGGAATTGTGCTCTGACGGGGATGAGTTGGAGATAGTACCGCCTGATAAGGTAATAAAATTATCGGAAATATATGGTGCCCATCTATTTCCGATTCCCACCCGCTTACATCATATTTGAGTTGGAATTATCAGGAGACGTGGTGGTTCGCAACTGATTTAAGAAACCGGACAAAACCGCATTTTCTGTTGTCGAAAGGAAAAAATATTAAAAAATTTTTTTATGCAGACTAGGAAAGATAAACAAATCCATTTTCTCCATCAGATCCGTCATTACCACCATTTGGCCAATCTGGTCTCCCAGTTGCACCTGCACCTCCTGCTGCACCACCGCCAGTACCTCCGTCCCCGCCCACCAGCAAGGGGCCGGCGGGGCCACTTGCGCCACCTGTGCCGCCACTTGGGCCTTCCCCGTCTTCTCCATCAACCGATCCGGGGCCTTCGCCACCGCCACCGCCACCGCCACTGCTTGCTGTCAGTGAACCAACAGAAGACATCCGGCCACCGCCGCTGGCAAATCCAGACTCCGTTGCCGGATCATAACCACCACCGCCTGTACCGCCTGCACCAACGACGATTACCAATAACTCACCTGGAGTGACATTCAACACCGTGTTGACGAGCTCACCATCACCACCACTACCCGCATCATCCCTAGCCGCACCACCACCACCACCACCACCAGCTGACATTTCAACATTAATACTGTTAACGCCTGCAGGCACAATGAAGTCGTACCGACCGGGCACGGTGTAGGAAGCCGGAAAATCAGACCCAATGATTGGTTGGGAAGTCTGCGCATGTGCGGGAAGCACGATAAAGTCCACAACTGGCTTAGTCCAAGTCTCAGGCAGTAACTGACCCCCGACTACAGTACCTGTCCCCACAGCAATTAGTTTCAATAATTTTCGACGGTTTTTGTTATAATTTTTGTCTGTCATCACCAGAACTCCTTGTTATGGAAGTCACTATTATTTTCCGTAAATGACCTATAATATTTAAAATTATTTGTCAAATAATAATATATTAAGTACTTGAAAGGAGAAAAATTTGCTCGGTAAGAGAGGGTAACCAAAAAATCCAAATTGTTTACGGTGGGTGGTGTAATTATAACCGATATATGATGTCTACTGATCTTTATTTCTCATCCATATCAAAAACCTGGAATATGGCAACCGGTGATGTATTGAGTTATGTTGCGAGTGCTCCTATCCTATTGAAATTGTAGTGATTTTTAACGAATGCCAAATATTTCATTATTCCGAACAATAAAAATAGGTTACAAAGTTAATTACACATTTGTTATATTTGTTCGCAACATAATTCCAACCAGGCAGGACACCCCTGCGGTTGAACTCCAAACCATCTTAACAAAGTGGTAAGGCCCTTTAATAGGACTTCCGGTTTTCCTTTCAATCCTGGGGTCGAGTTCCATGAGAATTGCTTCTCCTTTAGCCTAAAGCCCACTAAACACAGCTTTTCAAACAGCAAGGGATAAAGGATTTTTTCCTTATTACTTGTCCCTTTCTCCCGTTGAAATATTATACCACGGAGTCAGGTGGCTTAGAAAGGAATTAAAAGAATGACATAAACTTTTTTAGTATTAGAAAGAAGAAAATGAATGAAATAAGCTGAATTCCCACAACATAACAAAACCCGCGACATAAATTGAGAACATCTTGCCCAAATGACCTACAAAATCTTACCCGAAATCTATTATTCCAACAAGGCTAAAAACCTGTGATACCATCTATTCTTGGGGATGATGGCGACCGTGGATACATATTTAGAAGTAAGGATTATCTGATTGGATTATTTTTCTCTGAAAACTGAATATGCAAATCTCGACCCATGCTCTTTAACTAAAATTGATGTGTCACCATCACATGCAGGCCGAAATCCGGGCTGTTGTCGTGGTTGATAATGTTTTCGACCACACCGAGCTCCAAGACGCTGGTTTCCACAAATTGCCATTTCAGCCCCATGGTGATTTCCTGGGATGGGTCGCTTAATTGGCCGAAATCTTCCAAGGCGCCTTCTATGGCCATTTTGCACGATTGGTCTATAGCGATGAGCTGGGAGAAGACCTCGCCGGCACCATGCTTGGGAACTGGTATTTTTGGCAAGAACACCTGCAACAGATGAACCAGGAAAACAACGCCGCGTGGTTCGTGTGAGACGCTGCGTCGGAATATCTACGACTTCAGCCAACCCTTTGACGTCATTATTTCGGATTCGCTCCGAATGGTTGCCGATCTGGGTGATACGGAAAAAGTCATGGCCGTTTCGCTCTTGATTATTCTAAATTTTCTGCATCGGCCAAATCTTGCGGACGACCGGTAGCCCTTTTATTTTGTTTTAAATTTTCGAGATCAATAAAATTTATTTTGAGACCTTGAATATCAACCTCAACTTTTGCTTTATAGCAGTCCTCAAATTTAATTTCTTTTAATGTCGTCATAATATCGATTCTATTCGGAGGATAACCAAGTTGGATAATCTGGTCACTTTCAAGGAAATCCTCGGGCTTGAGCCCCAAAGATTCAAAACCAAATTCTTCAAGAGCACTTATAACATTATCAGCGTTTTCCGACGAGAGATCAATCCATACATCTAGATCTTTGGTATAGCGTGGATTTCCGTGAAATGCGACGGCATATCCACCAACCACCAAATATCTGACATTATGTCCGTTTAACAATTCGATAAACTCTTTGAAGTCCTTGCTCAGCATTATATCTCCATGAATTATATTCTTTTCGTATTTGCTCTAAGGCGTCCAACCGCTCTTCATATGATCTTGATTGCCAAAAAATAAAATCATTCGGTTGTTCATTGAATTTATATTTTTTAATGACCTTGCTTATGCTCATGACAGCCCCTTACATTAGGCTAGTGAACTGAAAATTATACTCCGTAACCTTTGTTTTAAAAGGTAATATAACTCAGGTTGTTGCAGACCGAAAAATATTTCCCCCCATTTAGTGTACTTTTCCGTTTTCCACTAAAGGAGGCTTAGTTACGTGGATACCGATACCATATTTAGAAGTAAGGATTATCTGATTGGATTATTTTTCTCTGAAAACTGAATATGCAAATCTCCGACCCATGCTCTTTAACTAAAATTGATGCGTCACCATCACATGCAGGCCGAAATCCGGGCTGTTGTCGTGGTTGATAATGTTTTCGACCACACCGAGCTCCAAGACGCTGGTTTCCACAAATTGCCATTTCAGCCCCATGGTGATTTCCTGGGATGGGTCGCTTAATTGGCCGAAATCTTCCAGGGCGCCTTCTATGGCCAGATATTGGACGATAAGCGACAGGGTTGGGCGCCAGCGCCACTCCAGGCCGAGAACAGCTGATAAAATGGTGTCGTCAAATGTTAAACCCAGAAATTCATTTTCAACATGATAGGTGAACGCACCCGAGAAATAGGTGTACCAGCGGTCAGTCCAGCGTTTGGATAGTCCCAGGGTCAAACCGAAGTCGACCGGAACATCATTGCCACTTGAATCCGACATGTTGGTCCAGTATTTTAGGGTACCGGAGATACTGGCAGCCGGCAAGTAATCGGTGCCATTGTGCAGGATGTATTTGCCGGTGATGCTGATCCCGCCATTTTGAAGGCTGCTGGCGCTTTCCCTATCGATGAAGGCATTGCCTTCAGGGTCATAAAAAGTCATTCGCGATTGATTGCGGGGGACCTCATCGCGACCTTGTTGTTCGATATTCAGGGCATCATGAAACCCTTGAATGAATCCATCCAGACCACCGCCGAAATAGGATCGATAGTTGTATCCCAGAGCGATTAATAGCCGTGGGGTCACGCCATAGCGCAACTCGGCATCGAGATTGAGCATTTCATAGTCGAGAAAATAGCGTTTGTCTTCCGCCCAGATATTGGTCCAGGTGCCTCCCGCCCACGCTTGAAAGCGCCCTGGGATAATTTTTTCAGGAACTCTGGGTACTGGTGTCAGGCGAGGGCTGTGGGCCGGGGATTGGGAGCGTACATGAAATGGACCGAGTCCGAACTGGGGATCGGGGCCCTCCTCGTTAGCTGCCACAGGTGCTGCTAATAAAAAAGCCAACACGATCACGGTCAGGAATAATCGATAGAAATGGCGGTGAATCGGTGTTAGACGAATGGATGTACAAAAACGAAATTCGGTCGATCGATGAATATCCATATAAACAGCTCCGCTTAGAATAATCGACCTAATACCATCAGGGGGATTGTGAAAACAAGGCCATATTTTTTTCCAGCATCCGACCCGCCATGAGATCCTCCATCGCCGTCTCGTAATGTCCGGTATCGATACCGGGAATCAGGCCATGTTGATCGATCACCGCTAAAACGGCGATATTTTGCATGCGGGGATCGTCCAGCTCCGGGTGAAAGACCTGGTGTGCTTTAATCCGGCGGTGACGGCAGGCATCTGCGATCATCGCTTCGTTGACCTCCAGGCCCTGATTGAGTCGAACGGGCAGCGGCTGCCAGACCGTATTATAGTAGACAATGGTCCCACGGTCTTTCAAGGCAACATTGATGGCTCGCAACGCTTCATGTCTTTCCAGGGCAACGACCAAATCGGCTTGGTTTTTTGGAATCAAGGGCGTGAACACTTGGTTTCCCATACGAATCTGAGATACCACAATGCCGCCGCGTTGGGCCAGGCCATGGGTGTCTACGGCCTTGACCCGGTATCCGGCATGGTCCGCAGCGCGTAAAATGATTTCACTGATCAGTCCGATTCCCTGCCCACCGACGCCGGTTAAATAAATGCTGAATCGATTCGATTCCATGAGCGATTATCCTTAATCAAGCAGGTTTGCTAATCCGATTTAGGGTTGGTGATGGCTGTTACCGGACAGGTTTGTCGACAGGAGCCATCACCGATACAAAGGTCGCTGTTAATCGTTACTTGCCCGTTCTCCGCGCGCGTGAAACTGGGACAACCAAACACTTCAACGCATTCGTGGATGCGTTGACACTTTTTTTGTTCGATATTCACCTGCCGACGGCTAAAACCAGGCTTCCGGCGCTGTTCCCGGTCAAATTTCAGCATGCATGGGTGCCGGGCGATGACGACGCTGAATGCATCATTGGCCACAGCCTGTTTTACAAGTTCGGTTAATTTAGCCTGCTGATAGGTGTCCACTTCGTAAATATGTGGAACCCCCAGGCCCGCCAACACGTTTTTCAGAGGGATGGCGTCGGTGGCCTGGTTGACATTACGTCCCGATGCCGGATGCCCCTGGTGTCCGGTCATGGCGGTGGTCCCGTTTTCCATCAGGATCATCGTGATGGGGTGTCGGTTATAAAGGGCATTAATAATCCCCGGTAAGCCGGCATGGAAAAAGGTGGAGTCCCCCATGAAAACCACGACTTTGCGCGTATCGTTAAACAGGGACAAACCAGAGCCCATACCTGTGGAGGCACCCATACACATGAGCAGTTGTCCCACCTCATAGGGCGGTAGATAGCCGAGTGTATGGCAACCGATATCGGCCACGGTGATATCGGTGTCCGAAAGCGCCTGCTTAATGGCATGAAAGGCGCTACGGTGTCCGCAACCAGGGCACATCTGGGCCGGACGGGCGGGGACTTCCATGTTGATAGAGCCGGATACAATAAGGGGCGTGAGCAAGTCCGGCCATACCTTTTCAAGGACGGTGCGAACCTTATCCGGCGTGTACTCCCCGTGCCAGTCGTCTATATCCGATTTCCCGAAAATCCGGACAGGTATTTGTTTGTCAAACGCGAGGGTTTTGATCTCTTTTTCCAGTTCATTATCCAGCTCTTCGAGTACTTTCACTTCCCGGTGGGTTTTTAAAAACTTTTCAACCAAGTCATTGGCAAGGGGGTAGACAATGCCGAGTTTTAATATGTCGGGCCTGCCGGCCTTCGGTCTGGAAAGTTTGGTTGATTTATTTGAATCGGATTCAAAGAGATCCAGTAACGATAAAAACGGCAATCCAGCGGTAATGATGCCTCTGTCGGCGTTGCCGTTATCGATCCACTGATTTAACTCGGAGTGGTTGGAAAATTTTTCGGTCTTCCCGAGGTTTACCAGCGCTCGTTGTTTTTTGGGGAAAACATCAACGGTTAGTGGAATATAAGGACCGTTGGCGGGATTGAACCGGGGACGTCTGTCTTCATCTGGTGGATGCCAGGATTGAAAACGGACCTTCTCCTTGGCGTGACAGACATGGGTCGTAAGGCGCAGGATGACAGGCATATGCTGTTTTTGTGAAAACGCGGCGGCGGTTTTGTAAAAATGATAAACTTCCGTGGGATTGGCCGGTTCAAAGATCGGGGTGTAGCTCATTCGCGCAATATGGCGGTTATCCTGTTCGTTCTGGGATGAGTTGGCCCCTGGATCGTCTCCTAAGATAATCACCATGCCACCGATGATATTCATCAGGCTCAACTGGACAAAGGTGTCCAGAGCGACATTCAGACCGACACTTTTAAAAAAGACCGTGGCAAGATGACCATTCACCGCCGCGCCGTAGGCCACTTCGGTGGCCACCTTCTCATTGACGGAGAACTCGAAATAAAACGGCCGTTTATCTTTTGGAATGGAAAGAATGGCCGTGGCAATTTCAGGGGTGGGTGAACCGGGATAGGATGTGACCACACGGGTGCCGGCCTCCACCATGCCCCGCACCACGGCGGTATTACCCATAACGATTTCCTCAAAAGGTGTCCGGGTCAGCAGCATGTCGCCCATACGTTTCATTTTGACCCCCTTATTGATTTTGTAAGCGTTACTTCAAGGAAACCTGGTATTTTTTATTATATTCGACCGGATGGTAGGATTCTTTTGTCTTGCGAAGGCCGGCCTGATTTAAGTCCTGTTCGCGATTGACAATGTGAAAGGTATCGGCTGAGCGGGCCAGAAACATCTGATTAATGGCCTGGTAAACGCCCTTGAACTCCGGGTTACCTTTTTCAAAATGAATGACGAGTGTGGTCGGGTCGAGTTGCTCACCAATCGTGTAGGCAACGATCCGATCATCCACAAAAAGAGCCCCTCCCATGAGCTGCCTCAGTGTTTCCCAGTTTTTTAAAATTTTTGAGATGGCCTCGTTTTCCGCTGACAATATGTCCGACGATTCACAATCCCGCCAGGTACACCAGTCGTTTTGCATGCCAAGGGCTGCTTCCACTAATGAAGCGTTGAAAGGGAGATATCGATACGTATACCGTCGTTTGAATTGGTTGAGTAAATTTTTCTTTTTATGATACCGGTTCCCTTTAAGTTCAATCAATTCCGACACCGAATACAGGTAATCCCAGTCCCCTCGGGTTTCTTCGACAATGAGGGCTTGTTTCAAAGCCTTTTGCCAGGAAAGAAGCAATGCCTCGGGAACCCGGATAAACTCGGGCTTCCCGGCGATATCGAACAGTTGTTTGAAAATTATATTCCAATCGACATCTTTCCAGTTGCCCACCGGGGCCCAATACCGTTCGGCAGGAATGGTCTCTTTTATCCATACCAGATTATCAGTCCATGCCCATTTCAGACCATAGGCCGCTGCCCATCCCCACAGGTTGACAAAGCTGTAATCCGATGTTTTCTGTGAGCATTGATCGTAATAACGCGTATAGGCAGCCTGTTTCAGGAGATCAATCGGTTCAAACTGTAAGGCCATTTATGATTTTCCTTCCTGATTAAAAGTAATTTTTCTAAAGGGTAAGTCAATGGCTACATGATGGGAGGCTTTTTTCAAAACGCTTTTCATACAGCAGGCTACCCGCAAGGTCAGTGGTTAAATGGATGATTCCCGTAGCGTTTGATTCCGGTTTGTACCGGTCGGTGGTAATCAGGGTGCCCCCCGTACCGGTGACGATCCCGTTGACCATGATGACCTTTCCCTCGGCAACCGTCAGTAAGGCTTGGTGGGTATCCGGATCGGCCACGACCAGATCAGCGTCCGCCCCGGTGCCCAAGTGGCCCTTTTGATGCAATCCCAGCATTTTTGCCGGATGCCAGGCGCATTTTTGGACAAATTCCGGGAGTGTCAGGGCTTCGAAGCGGACCAGGCTCAAGCCATGGCTTAATAGAAAGTTGCGCGGTATTCCACCGCCGTCCGTGCTGATAGCCGTTACGATAAATTTTTTGTTTTTATTTTTTTCCGTCGCGGCTAAAAAGGCCGTGGAGCGAAGGTTCACAGGAAAAGATACCATGATATCAAAATTGTTTTCTTCCAGATAAGTGGCCGCTTCATCTCCTTTTACATAAATAACGCTGCGCGCGACTGGTTTTAAGGCCAGCATGTAGCCCTTACGGGCGGCTTCCAAAAGGCCGTTTTTATCCGCTTCAAATCCGCCCATGTTCAGGCAGGTGCGTGTGACGTGACTTCGTGGGATGTTATTTTCCAGCCGGGCCCATGCGCAATTGAAGGGGCCCAGGTGCGATTCGCTTATAAATTGTCTTCGTGCGGACAGGTCTTCCAATGCCATCTGAATCTCGGCCAACGGTGAGCCATGGGTCAAACCGCGACAATATGCATTGACGTGGCAGATGTGAACGCGGTTTGTGCCGGCGAAATCGAAGCTATCACGTAAGCCGTTAAGATTACTTCCGTTTAAGGTGCTGCCGCAGTGAAAGGCGACATAGGCCCCTTCACGATTGCACATGTCGATGGCTGCGGTTGTGGTTTCAGGGCTTAGTGGCAGGTGTCCGCCGAGTATCTTAAAACCGATGGCACCTCTTTGGAGGGACGTGTCGAGATAATCCATCAATTCAGGTTTGCCGGCATCCGGTCCGCTAATCGTGATTCCAGGGTCGAGCCGGTTCAAAACGGCCACACTGATGCCGGAACCCATTTGAGCCATGCCTTTGATAACTTCTTCTACCGGACCCGCGCAGTCCAAAGCGCAAGTGACACCGCCCAATGCCAGCATCCGCAACCCGACCCCACGGACGGCCGCAGGGGTTAGATGGACGTGGGTGTCCACCAGTCCCGGAAGGAGTAGCTTGCCCGACGCATTATAGTAAGTACTGGCTGAATCGTCTGATAAATTGGATGCAACCGTCACTACCCGGCCATCTTTTATGCCGATATCAAACACACCCAGCCGATCGTTGGCCGGATCCACCAATAACCCATTCTTAACAAGAATGTCATATTTTGCCATAAATTTTTACCTCTTATGATATTGGGCCGAATAGGGTGGAAAAATAGGCTTTCAAAAACAACTGCTTTTAACCTAAGTTTGATAGTACGTTTGATAATAGCCTTGACAGTTTCTTGTTCCACATAATAACTATAATAAAGTAAATCAAGCGCATTATCCCACGAAACACGTTTTTTACCTGTAGTCATCATTAGAAAGGAGACCTCCCATGAAACCGAGAAACCTTATTATTATAGTGGCTGCGATTTTTGTCATGCTGTTGCCCGGCTGGGGGCTGAGTGCTGAACTGACAATCGGTGTAAAATCCGAGCCGAGTTCCATGGACCCGCATTACCATAATCTCACACCCAATAACATGATGGCCATCTTTGTTTTTGACAAGCTGGTTGACCAGGATAGCAAACAAAATCTGGTTCCCGGCCTGGCCGTTTCCTGGAAACCCATCGATGACCTAACCTGGGAATTCAAGCTGCGCGGGGGGGTCAAATTTCATGATGGATCTCCCTTTACGGCCGAGGACATCAAATTCACCTTGGAGCGGGGCCCCAAGGTTCCCAACAGCCCCTCATCTTTTACCCGCTACATGAAACACATCAACAAAATAGAGATCGTCGACGATCTTACAATCCGTTTTTCAACCCCGGAACCTTTTCCGTTGATGGCTACGTATCTGTCGACGTTTACCGTAATTTCAAAAAAACATGGTGAGGGGGCTGCCACCAAGGATTATAATTCAGGAAAAGCCATGGTGGGCACCGGTCCCTTCAAGTTCGTGGAGTGGATTCCGGGGGACCGTATCGTTTACACCCGCAATGATGATTACTGGGGCGAAAAAGCACAATGGGAAAAGGTTATCATTAAGCCCTTATCGAATTCATCGGCTCGGGTGGCGGCGCTATTGGCCGGTGATGTGGATATGATCGAGTTTGTACCCACGGCTGATATCGATAAATTGGAAAAAGATCCCAAGCTTACCCTCGAACGCTCGGTCTCCAATCGGGTCATTTATCTGCACATCGACAGTGATCGCGACGTTTCGCCGTTTGTTACAGATAACGATGGCAAACCAATGGCCAAAAACCCGCTTAAAGATGTGCGTGTTCGTCGGGCTATTTCCAAGGCCATCAATCGGCCCGCCATCGTATCGCGTGTCATGGAGGGCAATGCCATCGCCGCCGGCCAATTGTTGCCCGACGGCTTTTTTGCCGTGAGTCCGAACGTGAAACCGGAAGAATACGATCCCGAAGGTGCCAAAAAGCTATTGGCTGAAGCCGGTTGGGGTGACGGTTTCGGGCTGACCATCCACGGGCCCAACAATCGGTACGTCAACGATGCCAAAATTTGCCAGGCCGTTGCCCAGATGCTGGCTCGGGTAGGTATTAAAACCAAGGTCGACACGATGCCTAAAAATGTCTTCTTTCCCAGGGGGACGAAACTTGAATTCAGCCTGATGCTGGTTGGCTGGGGGTCGGGAACCGGTGAACCGTCCTCGCCTCTGGGGGCGCTATTGCACACCTATGACAAAGAAAGCGGTTACGGCAACACCAATCGCGGCCGATTTTCCAACAAAGAGATGGATGCGACCCTGGAAGAGGCCCTGCGTACCGTGGACCGGGAGAAACACAAAACCCTGTTGATCAAGGCCACCGAGATTGCCATGGATCAATTGGGGATCATTCCGCTGCACTACCAGGTCAATATCTGGGCCATGCGCAAAGGATTGACATTTAAGGCGCGCACCGATGCCTATACCCTGGCCTATTTTGTGCGCGGCAACAAATAGTCGATGGCTATTTTTGCATGGCGGGTGGCCAGTTACCCGCCATGCTCCTTTCCAATAGTTAACCCCATCAGGTCTTTAAAACCTTGTGATTGTTTTTCTCATCCGTCGTACCTATCAGAGCGCCATTGTCCTCTTGGTGATGTCGCTGCTGGTGTTTGTCGGGGTTTACGCCATCGGCAATCCCGTGGATATCCTTATCAGTCCCGAGGCGACGCCACAGGAGTACGAAGACGCTGTGAAAGCGCTGGGGCTCGACCGCCCCATGTGGGAGCAATACGGTGTTTTTCTCTCCAATGCCCTGCGCGGCAATTTAGGCAATTCGTTTGTATTCAATGAGCCGGCGTTAAAACTGATTTTACAACGCATGCCGGCCACGCTTGAGCTGGCCTTTGGCGCTATGCTGCTGGCCGTGTTAATGGGCATTCCTTTGGGAATGATCGCGGGAATCAAACCCCAGGGGTGGATCGGACGCACCATCATGAGTGGGTCGATCCTCGGGTTCAGTCTGCCGACCTTTTGGGTGGGGCTTATATTGATCATGATTTTTGCCGTGATGCTCGGCTGGTTACCGGCCTCGGGCCGGGGGCAAACCGTTGATCTGTTCGGCATTCCGGTGAGCTTTCTGACCCTGGACGGGTTGTCCCACATCCTGTTGCCGGCGATTAATCTGGGGCTGTTCAAACTCTCTTTAACCATTCGGTTGACCCGCGCCGGTACACGCGAAAATATGCAACTTGATTATGTAAAATTTGCCCGGGCCAAAGGTTTGTCCAATGTGCGGGTGATTGGGGTGCATGTTTTAAAGAATATTCTAATTCCGGTAGTCACCGTCCTGGGACTGGAACTGGGCAATGTAATCGCATTTGCCGTGGTAACAGAAACGGTCTTTGCCTGGCCCGGTATGGGCAAATTAATTATCGACTCCATCGGCGTTCTCGACCGGCCCATCATTGTGGCCTACCTTTTGGTAACAGTGACCATGTTTATTGTTATCAATTTCATTGTGGATGTACTCTATTCCATCCTTGATCCGCGGGTACGGTTGGCGGAGAAAATCGCATGAGCACCCCAACAGATGCCCCACCGGTTAACTCGGATACGATTCAGATCCCACCACCGCAGACTCCGATCCGGCGATTTATCTCCGATTTTATGGAAAGTAAAGTCGCGCTGACAGGACTGGCGGTATTTGGAATGATTGTTTTTGTGGCCCTGTTCGCGCCCATCATTTCCCCCCAGGACCCGTACGATCTGGCCCAGCTCGATATTCTCGATAACCGTCTGCCGCCCGGAGAAAAAAACACGATGAGCGGTTATACCTATTGGCTGGGAACCGACGATCAAGGGCGGGATATGTTGAGCGGCATTTTTTACGGCTTGCGGACCAGTCTGGCTGTGGGTGCGATGAGCGCCCTGGTGGCGCTTTTTTTCGGGGGCAGTATCGGCTTGATTGCCGCGTATTTTGGGGGACGAACGGATACGCTGATTATGCGAATCGTCGATATTCAGCTCAGCTTTCCCTCTATTCTGATCGCACTGGTATTAATGGCCATTTTGGGGCAGGGTGTGGACAAGATTATCATCGCCCTGGTGGCTGCACAATGGGCCTATTATGCCCGTACCATTCGCGGGACGGCTCTGGTCGAACGACGCAAGGAATATATCGAGGCGGCCGCCTGTCTGGCCCTCAGCCACAAAAGGATCGTTTTTGGGCATCTGTTACCCAACTGTCTGCCGCCTTTGATCGTGGTGGGGACCGTGCAGGTGGCCCACGCCATTGCATTGGAAGCGACCCTCTCTTTTCTCGGGATCGGATTGCCCGTTACCGAACCATCTTTGGGACTTTTGATTGCCAACGGCTTTGAGTACATGCTCAGCGGTAAATACTGGATCAGTTTTTTCCCTGGTGTGGCGCTTTTATTCACCATCGTCAGCATCAACCTGGTGGGCGATCAGTTGCGGGACGTGCTGAATCCGAGATTACAAAAATGAAAAGACCCAATGGCGGCTAACCCAACCCTTGCTGTAGAGAACCTGCGGACACATTTTTTTACCAAAGCCGGCGTGGTTAAGGCTGTGGACGATATCAGTTTTACTGTGGACAAAGGAGAGATCCTCGGTCTGGTGGGAGAATCAGGCAGCGGCAAGTCCGTGACCGGATTTTCGATTTTGGGACTGGTGGATCCCCCTGGCCGTCTGGTAGGGGGGCAGATTTTTTTTCACGATCAGGATTTGGCCAGCCTGGCCGAATCAAAGCGACGTTCTTTGCGAGGCGCCAAAATCGCCATGATCTTCCAGGATCCGATGATGACTCTAAATCCGGTGTTGCGGATCGACACCCAAATGATCGAGGCGATTTTGGCCCATGAAAAAACGGGTCGTAACGAGGCTCGGCGTCGTGCATGTGACGCTTTGGAAATGGTGGGTATCGCTTCGGCGGAAGAGCGGTTGAGAGCCTATCCCCATCAGTTTTCCGGTGGCATGCGCCAACGGGTTGCCGTGGCCATTGCCATGATCAATAAACCCGATTTGATCATTGCCGATGAACCCACCACTGCTTTGGACGTGACCATTCAGGGCCAGATTCTGTATGAGGCGCAAAAACTGTGTCGGGAAACCGGTACGGCCCTGATCTGGATTACCCATGATCTGACCGTCGTGGCCGGTCTGGTGGATCGCATATGCGTTATGTACGCCGGTCGCATTGTCGAACAGGGTCAAATCGATGATGTCCTCGACCGTCCTCTGCACCCTTACACCAAAGGACTGATTGAATCGGTGCCCAGTCGAAATAAACGGGGTCGGCCTCTCAGCCAGATTCCCGGCATGACGCCGTCTTTATTAAACCTTCCCAAAGGGTGCGCCTTTCGGGAACGTTGCTTCCGGGCAGATGACACCTGCCTGACCGCGCCGAAAATTACCAGCCCCGTTTTGGGACGTGATATCCGTTGTTTTCATCCCGTTGAATGTGAGGGCCTATGAGTTCGTCCCCTTTGGCGGTACCCATCATCCGACTTGAAAACGTTTCCAAGCGATTTGTAAAGTCCCTGGACCTGGCAGGACGGATCGGCGTGAAACTGGGGGCCAATATCCGCGAAGAGGTCATCCATGCCGTGGATGGGGTCACTCTCGATATTGGCAAGGGTGAAGTCGTGGGTTTGGTGGGTGAATCGGGATGTGGCAAATCGACTCTGGGCCGGATGGTTTGTGGCATTTTACCTTTAAGTGACGGAAAGATCTACTACAAGGGACAGGAAGTGGGAACGCTGTCCGCCAATGATGCCAGGGACATGGCGTTGAATATCCAGATGATTTTCCAGGACCCCTTTGCCTCTCTCAACCCTAGAAAACGGGTTCGCGATATTATCGGTGAAGCACCCCTGGTACATGGTCTGGTCAAACGCGCCGGTTTGGACGATTATATCGATCGGGTTATGCATCGAAGCGGCCTGGATCCGGTCTTTAAACGACGCTATCCGCACCAGTTTTCAGGCGGCCAGCGCCAGCGCATCGGCATCGCCCGGGCCCTGGCCGTTAATCCCGACTTTATCGTTTGCGATGAGGCCGTTGCAGCCCTGGATGTTTCGATCCAAGCCCAGATTCTCAATCTTTTTATCAAACTTCGAGAAGAATTGGACCTCACCTATCTCTTTATCAGCCACGATCTGGGCGTTGTGGAGCATATCAGCGACCGGATTGTTATTATGTATTTAGGCCGGGTGGTGGAGGCGGCTGAAGCCGAAGCACTTTTCAGCGAACCCAACCACCCTTATACCCAGGCCCTTCTACGCGAAGTGCCCAGGCTAGAAAACAGGCAGCAGCGTTTTGAACCGGTCAAAGGTGAGATTCCTTCGCCGCTCGATCCACCTTCCGGCTGTCACTTTCATCCCCGTTGTCCCCAGGCGATGAATCAGTGCAAAAAAGAAGCGCCAAGGCTCAAAGAGATTGCCCCAAATCGGTTTTCCGCTTGTTATCTGAATGACGCATCACTATAGGCCCCTACTTTTTTTGAAAATCTGATCTGGCCTGTTCCTGCAGTTGGGGAGAGTTCAGGAAATCATACGCAGTCATGGCCAATAACTTGGCGGCATTGAGCAGTGTCGTTTTTCCGCGGCTTGTCAGGGTGGCATCTCGAAACGCCACGGAGTGGCTGGGGATGCCTTCATCCACGATGGCCAGGTAGGGATGGATGGCGGGGAGAACGTGGCTCAGGTTGCCCATGTCCGACGACCCCATGCGTCCGGGGTCGGCATCCACAGGGACGTTCAATGTCTTCATATTGGCTTCAAAAGCTGTTTCCAGTGCCCTGTTACGATGCATGGCGTCGATTTTCGGGCCGTCAATTTCTATCTCGACGGTTGCACCCATGGCGTCTGCTCCGGCCTGGGCGCACCCGACAACCCGGTTGAATATTTCCTCTCGATAGGCCGTCGTTCCGGCGCGCACGTAAAAGAGCGCTTCGGTATAATCGGGAATGATGTTGGGCGCGTCCCCACCGTGGGTGATGATGCCATGTATTCGGGCATCGGGGCGAAGGTATTGGCGTAAGGCGTTAATGCCGTTGTAGGTGAGGATCAAGGCGTCCAGGGCATTAATTCCTTTATCCGGTGAGCCCGAGGCGTGGGCTGTTTTACCATGGAAGGCCATCTTGAATTTGGTTCGCCCGAGCATTCCTTTCCCCGGCAGATTGCATTGGCTGGGATGGAACATCATGGCCGCATCAACGTCATCAAATACGCCGGCGTCGATCAGGCGTACTTTACCGCCGCCGCCTTCTTCCGCAGGGGTTCCCACGACAATGAAATCGCCGGTCCCATTTGTCATTATGTGTTTCATCGCCAAGGCTGCCCCGAAACTTGCAGCGGCAATCAGGTTATGACCGCAGCCATGGCCGATTTTGGGAAGGGCGTCGTATTCCGCCAGAAGGGCCACGCAAGGGCGAGCAGGGGCTGACGATTGGGGACGGGCCACAAACGCCGTTTCCACACCGCCAATATTTGTCTCAACCTTAAATCCGTTTTTTTCCAGAACCTTGGCGAGATGGTCACAGGACTTATACTCCTGGTAGGCCGTTTCCGGATGGTTAAACAGGTATTCGCTGACGGCGTACATCTCTTGCGCACGATTATCGATTTGGCGGTTGATCTTTTCCTTGGTCTGGTTCATCCCTTTCTCCTATCTTTGATTTCGTTAATATGCATGCATTATAAATGGGTTGTTACCAAAAGCCAACTCCATCAACTCTGCCAACTCCGCCAACTTCAATGGATAAATAAAAATTCAGTGGACAAGGCAAAGATTGGAAACCAAGATATCAAGTGACCATTCGTATTTTCGGGCGGATTCGTCTGATTTGACTATCCATTCGACGTTCTGCTATTTGGGGTGTCAACCATTTGAAAAATGTCCGAGGTAGATAATTCCATGAGTGTTTACAACCACCTTTTCAGTCCCATAAAAATCGGCGCCATGATCGCTAAAAACCGGCTGCTCATGTCCGCCATGAGTATTAATTTCGGTGTGGATGACGAGGGTCGTGTTACGGATCAACTGATTGAATATTTTGTGGCCCGGGCGAAAGGCGGGGTTGGTATGATGCTGGTGGGCGGCGGGGCCGTTCATCCGACCGGCCTGGAATTGCCGAACCTGCCCACAATGTGGGATGACGGGTGTATTGACGCCTTACATAAAATGGTCACAGCCGTAAAACCGTATGATACGCGCTTTGGGGTGCAATTGATGCACGGCGGCAGGCAGTCGTACCATGATCATACGTTGGCACCGTCGGCCATCCCCGCGCCGGCGGTGGTCAAAGGGTCGCCCCGGGCAATAACCATCGCCGAAATTGGGGAAATGGTATCCGCTTTCGGCGATGCGGCCCGGCGATGCCGGGAATCCGGGTTTGATTTTGTGGAAATTCACGGGGCCCACGGCTATCTGATCAACCAGTTTTTGTCCCCCAACGCCAACCATCGTACCGATAAATACGGCGGTTCCTTTGAAAACCGGATTCGTTTTTTCCTGGAAGTGTTTGCGGATATTAAGCAAAAGGTCGGGGAAGATTTTCCCATCGGTGTTCGTATGAATGGTAACGATTATATGGAAAACGGTTTCGAGCCGGAGGAAGCCCTGGATCTGGCCGTCCGGCTTGAAAAAGCGGGTGCGGCCTATCTGCACGTATCCGCCGGGGTATACGGCAGCACTGAGCTGACGATCCCTTCCATGTATACGAAGCAGGGCTGTTTTGTCCACCTGGCTGCCGCGGTTAAGGAAAAAGTTGCTATTCCGGTGATCGCCGTGGGCCGAATTAAATCGCCGGATCTGGCAAACCGGGTGATTCGGGAAGGCAAGGCCGATGCAGTGGCTCTGGGGCGCTCGCTGCTGGCCGATCCTGAGTATCCCAACAAGGCCGAATCCGGAGATCTCGCTGCCATTAGGCCGTGTATCGGGTGCTGTCTCGGATGCATCCACGCCGTTCTGATGCTGGAGCCGGGCGGTTGCGTGGTTAATCCCCAAGTCGGCAGAGAGTATTTATTAGGGCGCGGAGCGAAGACGGATGATCCTAAAAAAATCGTCATTGCCGGTGGTGGGCCGGCCGGTATGGCTGCGGCCCGGGAAGCCGCCCTGGCGGGTCACCATGTCGTCCTGTGCGAGGAAGGTGCGAGTTTGGGCGGGTTAATGCGGCTTGCCGCTAAACCACCGGGGCGTGGCGAGGTGGGTGATATTGTCCAATTTCTGGTCAATGAGTTGGAACGCCTCCGGGTTGAGGTGCGGCTGAACACGCCGCTTACGCAAACCCTTATTGCACAAATAGATCCGGATGTGGTGGTGCTGGCTACCGGCAGTCGACCCGACATGCCCATTATCAAGGGCCTTTTCAAAACGACCATGCATTTGTGCACGGTGACCGATGTTTTAGATGGGCGCACTTCCACCGGCGGCCGGGTCATTGTTTTAGGGGGTGGCCAGGCCGGAATGATGGTGGCTGATTTTCTGGCAAATCAGGGAAAAACGATTGCCCTTCTGAATCGTTACCGCCATTTTGCCGAAGAGATGTCCAGCAATGATCGCTTTTATCTGCGCGAACGCCTTAAGCGTGACAATGTGACCCTGTATAAAAAAGTGAAGGTGGGGGCAGTGCAACCAAGCGGGGTGCGATTTACTTCTGCCGGTAACCCCGTCGAAATAAAAGATTTCGATACCATCGTGATTGCTGAAAATATGGTACCTGTTCGGGACGCCATGAATTTTTTAAAAGGCGGCCGGGCCAAAGTGTTGATCATTGGCGATGCCAAAAAACCACGCAACTTGATGCTTGCCCTGAGTGAAGCCGAGGAAGTCGTTGATGCCGCTCCCTTTAATAAAGGGTAGCCGTCCCATCCGCATGAAAAAAAGAACGCAACCCAATAAAAAAAGAACGCAACCCAATAAAAAAGAACACAACCTATGAAATACGATCAGCTTGAAAAAAAAGAGAAAATCCAAAACCGCAATATTGATGTCTCCAGCTACGAGTATGATGAAGACCATATCGTCGTTTGCGGTGAACTTAAAGATCGAAGGCTGGTTGCCACGCATGATCTGGCCGGAAAGCCACGCCCTCCTTTGACGGTGCACCATCTGTGCATAGAACTGTTACTCGGTTTAAAAGAACGTGAGATCACCCGAATTTGGGTGGATATGAAAACCACCCCCCACGATGAGTGCGATCAGATTCAGGATAAGTTAGCCGTGCTCGAGGGGTTAAAAATCGCACCGGGATTCACCCGGCAGGTGAATCGGCTATTGGGTGGCCGCAAGGGGTGCATTCACCTGACCACGCTCTTGTTGGCCATGGCGCCCGCCGCGCTTCAGGGGTATTGGACCCATGCGGATCGAAATCCTGATAGCCGCGACATAACCAATGAAGAGATGGAGCAGTATCTGATCGACTCCTGCCATGTCTGGCGAAAAGAAGGCGAACTTGTTAAAACGGTCGCTGATAGGGTGATCTCGAAGAAAGGATAGATCGTTGATCGCTCGGGCTTTGTCGTGCATCATCTCAACATCAGTCCGATAGTGAACGGAAAATCGATACATGCAAAAACAAACAAAGCAGTCCGAGTTTTGGCGCGGCTTTCGTGATACGCTTCCGCTGGTTATCGGGGCTGTGCCATTTGGTATTATTTTCGGTACGCTCTCCGGCGCCGCCGGTTTGCCCTGGTGGGGCGCCATGGGGATGAGTCTTTTTGTTTTCGCCGGTTCGTCTCAATTTATTGCCATGGGGCTCGTAGGCGCGGGGACGATCTGGCCGATGATTGTATTGACAACCTTTGTCGTCAACTTCAGGCATCTTTTATACACCGCCACCCTTTTGGAATACCTAAAAAGACTTCCCCAGCGGTGGCAAGTGATCCTGGCTTTCGGTTTGACCGATGAAACCTTTGCCGTAGCAGTGGGCCGCTGGCGATCCGGCGACGATAGTCCGCATAAACACTGGTATCAATTGGGATCCATGACCTTTATGTATACGAATTGGAACCTGTGTACCGCCATCGGGCTGATTGCCGGACGCATGCTTCAAGGTATCGGTGGCTGGGGGCTCGATTTTGCCATGGTGGCGGCGTTTATCGGGATGGTTATCCCCTATCTGAAGGGCAAGCCGGCCTATGGTACCGTGCTGGTAGCCGGTGTGGCCGCACTTTTATTTAACGGGCTTCCCCATAAAATGGGATTGATCGTTGCTACGGTTCTCGGAATCGGCGCCGGCATTTTAATCGAGATGGCGACGAAGCGGCAGCCACAAGCGGTCACGGCCGAGGAGGGCTGAAGGGGATGGAAACGGTTTATTTGATTGTCGGTATGGTCTGTGTCACCTTTTCGATCCGCTATGTGCTCTTGCCTTTTTCCGGTCGATTTCGATTTTCGGATCGAATGCGCGGGGCCCTGCAATACGTCCCACCCGCGGTACTGACGGCGATCATCGTTCCGGCAGTTCTCCTTCCAAACGGAACCACCCTGAACTTCTCCCTCGATAACGCCTATCTGGCCGGAGCGGTGGCTACGGTCACCATTGGTAAGATCAGTAACAATCTGCTGATCACCATTGCCGGTGGCATGGCTTTTTTTGCCCTTTGGATGTGGGGCGTGGCTGTTTTTTCCCTTTAAGGATAATCCTGACGCGTCGGGCGTACGACAATGTCGCTAATGTGCACGTGGGGCGGCTGGGTGACAATGTAATAGATCGCGTTGGCCACGTCGGCGCCTACCAAAAGCGGGCCGAAACGATCCGCCAAACCCTGTACCATTTCATCGCTGTAATTCGCGGCGGCTTGAAATCCGGTTAAAGCCAACCCCGGCTCAACCAGGGAGACCCGGATGCCTTTGGGCCCGATTTCGCGTCGTAAGCTTTCCGCCAGGCCGTGAACGGCAAATTTGGTGGCGCTATACACGGCGCTAAAGGGTGATATGTGTCGACCGACCACCGATCCGATGATGACAATATCGGCCGCGTTTTCAGGAAACGCCTTCTGCTGTTTAGCGACGATTTTTTGTGCGGCTTTTTGCAAGAGCAGTAGGGTCCCGGCCACATTTGTTTTAAAAAGCTCCTCAAACTGCGACGCATCGGCATCGGCAATGGTGCCCCCGAGGCCCCGGCCGGCGTTGGCGACCACAATGTCGGCCGATTTGCCGAAACGATCATCCGCAGTGGCAAATAATGTTTCCAACACATCATTATCGCTGGCGTCACCCGCGACGCCGCAGAAAGCGGAACCGATCTCTTTTTCCAGCGCCGTCAACTTTTGTGCATTTCGCCCATTACCCACAACACCAAAACCACCGGCAATGAATTTTCTCGCCGTAGCTTCCCCAATACCGGAAGTCGCTCCGGTTACGATGGCAATACGTTCATATTTGTCCGTCATGGCTATTTCTCCTCTTTGAGGCCTGATAATCAAGGCTTGATAATAGCAGACTTGGCCGTGATTTCCTACCTACCGTTTTTATCCCATTTAAAAATGCGCATGGGGTGCGCCCAGATGATACTATCCCATAATGGATGTGTTTATGTAGGGGCAATCCCTTGTGGTTGCCCGGTGGTATGGTCGCCAGGCTTCCACAAAGGGCATGGGCACCCACAAGGGGCGCCCCTACAGATGGAATCCACGCAAAAAAGATTGTTTTTTGAATGTTGGACGTGAACAACGCACTATAATTCTCACCCCTTTTGTGAAGATTCCTATTTTCGGTTACCATGCGGAACAATGTCGGGGCAATCGCAAAAATCGACCATTTTTTATGGATTTTTACTTGCGATTGTCCTGTGCCGATGACAAATGATTCTGGCTTTTATACGGCAAATACGGTATCTTTACCTATCGTGGGTGTAATCTTTACGTTCGTTATTTAAAATACCGGGCAGTGGGTGTCAAACAGACATTTGGAGATTAAATCGCATGGTCTCGCGATCACCATTATGCGTTATTTCCCGATTGTTTTCGATGGTTGTTTCCGGTACCTCAAGAAACACTCAGCCGCCTGTCTATCAGGCGCTTATGAAGTAACCTTTTTTTGAAAAGGAGGAACGAAATGATGATAGCGATGAAACGATTACTTTTTGGATTTATGATTGTTTGTGCCGTGTTAGCTGTTAATTCGTTGGATGTTGGGGCCCAGAATAAGGTGGTCGTGATACCGCTTTTCGAATCGGCCACCGGGCCGCCGGCGCCGGTTGCAAAGACCGGACAGACAGACATCGATACTACTGTTCCCGGAGAAGATGGGGTTCTGGCAAAGGGGGTTGCCTGGCCGTCTCCGAGATTTACGGACAATGGCGATGGCACGGTGACGGACAATCTGACGGATCTGATTTGGTTGAGAAATGCAGATTGCGATGCTGTTTTCAGGCGATACAACGGGACAAAATTGTCGCCCATGGCCGATAGCCATGATGCGAACAATCGGACTTGCCAGCTGGTTACTGCGGACTGACCGATGGCTCCAATGCCGGTGACTGGCGTCTACCCAATCGCTATGAATTGGAGAGTCTGTTGGATTTGGGCGATATAATCCCGCGCTGCCATCGGCGCTTATTTCAATTCTCACTGAAACGTCCACGCCTGACGATGTCCCATCCGCCGTATATTATTGGACCAGTAGTACGAGTTGTTGCTGATTCTGGCCGATACGACGCATGGGAGTTTACCATGGAGGATGGCTGAGGTGAGTACTACGACTTAAAGATGGCAGACCCCCGATGGACTGACTATTTGTGGCCGGTTCGTGGCGGTAATTGATGGTTTGGTTATGTGATTGATAAAGCAAAAGTGACAATCTATCATGGGGTCGCGGTGAATCACAGAAACAATAGAAACATCCTGGTGGGCATCGTCGCCTTTTTAACCTGTTTTGTCTTGGCTGCGGCTCAAAGCCCGGCAGCAGATGTTGAGATGAAAAAGAACGGTTCGATCGTTGTCGGCCCGAACCATTTCGACAGCATGTCGGCGTATGTCAACTCCGCATATTTCAAAAGCAATGGGATGCGTTGTGGGACCAGAAAACCCATCGACGACGGTACCGACAGAATCGAAAGGGCTCCGGCGGATTGTACTTTTTATACAACGACGATTCAAAATGAGTATTGGCCGGCCGGGGTCTATGAAATTCCTGTCTGGTGGCATGTCATTTATAAGTCCGACGGGGTCGGCAATATCTCGAACGGGGCCATCACCGCGCAAATGACGGTGCTCAATGAAGATTTTCGGGCAACCGAAGGTACCCTGGGAAGTCAGGGGTATGACACCCGGGTCCAGTTTAAGCTGGCCGGAATTACACGGACTTTAAATAATAGCTGGTTTACAGATTCATCCGCCGATGAAGCGGCCTACAAACAGGCACTTAATAAAGACCCGAACCAATACCTCAATATCTACACAAACGATGCCGGCGGGAGTCTTGGCTATGCCTACTATCCACAGGGAAGCGCCGGCCAATGGATAGATGGGATTGTATTGAACTACGCCACGGTCGGCGGCAGGAATAACACCACTTCCTGGCCCTACAATCAAGGGCGCACCCTCGTTCATGAGATGGGCCATTACCTTGGCCTCCACCATACGTTTGAAGGCGGCACCTGCAGCAACACCTATTCAACCGGTGATTTAATTGTGGATACCCAGGCGGAGACCGTTGAACATTACGGCTGCACCCAGACTTACAATTGTGGCACTCCGGATCCGATCCACAACTATATGGATTATACCGACGATACGTGCATGTTTCTCTTTACCAGGGAACAGGCCAACCGCGCTGTTTGCAGTCTTGTCAACTACCGCCCCGGTGTCTTTGCTACCATTCGACCAGACGGTAGTGTGATTGCGCCCATATTGACACCCTTGCTGCTGGATGAATGAAAAATTCGAAGGTTTTTTAAAACGTTTTCTGTAACTTTCATGTCCCGATCGCGATAATTCAGGTCGCAATAATTCAAGTCGTGACAATTCAGATCGCGATAACATCCGGTCGATAGAAACGAGACGCCGTGGTTTTTAGCTCGGTGACATTTCTTTTCTTTTTCCTGCCGGCGGTATTGATTCTCAATTTTATTCTACCGGCAAGATTCCGAAACTATCTGCTTATTTTCTCCAGTCTTCTTTTTTACTGGTGGGGAGAGTATGACTTTGTTTTGGTGATGCTGGTGTCCATCGCGGCCAACTATCTGATCGGGCTTGCTATTCAACGCAGCCGCAGGGCCACGTTTAAAAAAAGATGGGTAACCCTTGGGATCGTGTTCAATTTGGGTATACTTGGTTTTTTTAAGTACGCAGGGTTTCTGGCGAGCAATATTGGGCTTATTTGGGAATCGGCCGGAGGCCGTGCCTTTGAGGACCTGGACCTCCATTTGCCCATTGGCATCTCCTTTTTTACGTTTCAAGCCTTGTCTTATATCATTGATGTGTACCGGGAAGAAGAGACCGCCATGAAGCGTCCGGATGGCGTTGCCCTTTATATCTCATCCTTTCCCCAACTCATTGCCGGCCCCATTGTTCGCTATAGCCAGATCAAAAAACAACTTAGGCTGCGATGGTCTTCTGCTGATAAGGTGTCTTACGGTATCAAGCGGTTTGTCACTGGCCTGGGAAAGAAGATTTTAATCGCCAACACATTGGCCGTTGCAGCGGATAATATTTTCGCCCTTCCCACAGAAGGCCTTTCGTTCGCCACTGCCTGGTTGGGTATTGTCTGCTATACCCTTCAGATCTATTTCGATTTTTCCGGGTATTCCGATATGGCCATCGGGCTGGGACACATGCTGGGGTTTACCTTTCCTGAAAATTTTAACTACCCATACATCTCAAAGTCAGTGCGGGAGTTCTGGCAACGCTGGCATATCTCCTTGTCGACCTGGTTTCGGGATTATCTCTACATTCCATTGGGTGGTAATCGCCACGGTGCCTTTCGGACTTTTAGAAATTTACTGATCGTCTTTTTCCTTTGCGGATTATGGCACGGGGCGAGCTGGAACTTCGTGATCTGGGGCCTGTTTCACGGCCTTTTTTTAGGCCTGGAGCGTGGGCGGTTATTTAGCCGATTTTTATCCCAAGCCGCCTGGCCGGCACGGGGGTATACCCTTTTCGTGGTGATGGTCGGGTGGGTCTTTTTTCGATCGGAGACCCTTTCCCAGTCGATTGCCTATTTAGGGGCAATGTTCGGCCTATCAAGCGGTGCGTTGTCGTCCTATCCCGTTCAACTCTATTTTACCAATGAGACCTGGCTGGTTTTATGTGTGGGTGTGATTGGCGCGACCCCCATTTTTTCCCACTTGAGACAAAAGGTGTTACGAATCGATTCAAAACCACATCTTGGCAAGGTTTCCCTTATGGTGTGGCGGGCAATGCATGTGCACGAAACGCTTTTTTTGGGCGTGGTTTTGTTGTTTTGTGCCCTCAAGCTGTCCGCCGGTACATACAACCCTTTTATCTATTTTCGGTTTTAGGAACAGTCGATGTCCGCTTTGACTTCCAAACCCCATATCACCTTTCGTGTCGTCCTGTTTATGGTGATACTGTTATTGCCCATGGCTATAATGGTTTTCGATATCGACCTCAAGGTTGACCTGAATGAAAACCGGCAGCTTGCACCACCACCCAAGATGCGGACAAACCGAAAAATGGCCAAATCAGTGGATCGCTACCTGGATGATCACTTCGGTGGCCGCCAACTGCTTGCCAGGACCGCACTTCTTTATGATCGCCGTATCATGGGAAAACCGGTCATTAATTCTGTTCTATATGGTGAAAACGGATGGCTCTACTTCGCCAAGGCTAATATAGAAAAAAAATATATCGGGGCCGGGCGTTTTTCTGAGGAAGCACTGACAGCCATGAGGCAAACCATCTTAGATCAATATCGGTTTTGCAGGGATCGCGGCATTCAGTACCTGTTCGTCGTTGCACCGGATAAAAATACCATTTATCCGGAACACCTTCCCGATTGGATAAGGGGAAAATGCAGTGTTACGCCGCTACAACAGCTAAAGGCGGCCATGCGTTCCTACCCGGAAATAGCTGTTTTGGACCTAAGTGAAGTCATCCTCAAAAACAAAAAAAACGGTCTTCTTTACTGGAAAAGCGATACGCATTGGACACAATTGGGCGCTTATTACGGGTATTGGCGCATTGTCTCGGAATTATCGGCCGGGTTCCCGGCTATTCAGCCTATGGCGGCCGGTGATTTTCAAATCGATGTAATTTCCCGAAAGGGCGGCGATTTGGCCATGATGGTTGGGGAGGAACAGCATGTCCTGGAAAAACGACTGATATTCACGCCAAAAAATGGATGGGCCGCTAAAAGAGTCACACCGGATACTTTTTACAGGGAGCACTACTTGTTGCGCCCTCAAGATGATGATCGATTAATTGTCATGCAAAAAGATGATCATCAACTCCCCAGGGCCGTGATGTTTCGAGACTCTTTTGCTGTAAGTCTGAGGCCTTTTTTAGCGGAACATTTCCAAAGGTTTGTGATTCACTGGCGGTTTTTTGACGAAGATATGATTTCCCGTGAAAACCCTGACATCGTTATTGTTCAGGTGGTAGAAAGATCTTTAAGTGAGATTTTCACCCAAGCAGGTGATCCATGATTTCTGTTTTGGTTTTCTGCTGTTTTATCCATGTCGGCTGGGAGAGGACGGTCTCGGGCACCACTGAATGTTTAGAACTTGGCACGGTAAAGGGTCTGGCGTGTCGGCCGGGTGTGATGATAATGATGATTACATCTGTTTAAAAAGATGGGCGTAAGATCGGCTGACCATCAATGTTTCAGGGGGCTGTTTGAGCTTAAGAACCAGTCGGCCGGTGATTCCCCGGCTGACTTTGTCAATACGCGTCACGTTGACGATGGTACTGCGGTGGATTTGCCAGAAAGTGGTTGGGTCGAGCTCTTGGGCCAGTGTTTTAATCGGCTTGCGGATCAAAGCCTCATGCTCTTTTGTCCGAACAACGGTATATTTATCTACCGCTTTGAAATAGCAAACCTCCTGGCTGGGGATCAGGCGGATGCCATCCCGATATTGGGCGCGGATCCAATTTAGGTATCGGGTGTTTTCCCTATCCAGGGCGGATCGATTTAACTTTTCCAACAGCTCAGCGAGGTCGGCGTGTGCCGGCGGGCTGTTGGGCAGGGATTGTTTTAACCGGTCAACCGTCTTTTTAAGACGGGCTGCGGTAACCGGTTTCAATAGGTAGTCGGCCGCTGATTTTTCAAATGCATCGACCGCGTACTGGTCGTAGGCGGTGACAAATACGATTCGGCACAAATCGGCCACTTTCGCGGCCACATCGAGTCCGGACAATCCGGGCATGCGAATGTCCAAAAAGGCGATGTCCGGCTTTTCTTCTAAGATCAGGTCTAAAGCCTGTTGGCCGTTTTCCGCTTCGGCCCGAATTTTCAGTTCCGGCCATATTTTTACCAATTGCCGCTTTAAATAATCCCGCAAGGCTTTTTCATCATCGGCAATGATGGCGCTAATCGTTGGCAAGGGGCACCTCAATGGTCGCAATAGATCCCGTCGGTTGATTCTCTTCTAAACTAAACTTACCACGAGTACCATACAATGCAACCAACCGTTCCCGCACGTTTGACAGCCCGACGCCTCTATCTTCGTTACCCAGTATACCGACACCCGTGTCGGAAATGATAACCTGAACGGATTTTTCGGTTTCAATGACACGGACGTCAACCCTGCCACCTTCAATCTTGGGCTCCAAACCATGCCGAAGGGCGTTTTCCACCAGTGGTTGAATCAGCATGGGGGGAAAGGGGAGATGTCTTGCCGCTTGGGTGGCATCCACTTGGTAGGCAAAGCGATCACCCATCCGGATTCGATGGATCTCCATATAATCCTGGATCATGTCCATCTCCTGGCCGATCGTGCTGGTTTCCCGTCGCGTTCTATCCAGGGAGGTTCTCAAATATCCGGTGAGGCTTTTTAACATGATTTTCCCTGTGGCCGGGTCGGTATCGATCAGGCTTAAGACATTGGAGAGGGTGTTGAATAAAAAATGGGGTTCCACTTGGGCTTGGAGACGCTTTAAATCGGCTTCCACAAGTGCTTTTTCACCGGTGATCCGCTTGATGCGTTCATCCTGGAGCTGTTCCCTGGTTTCTGCCAGCCGTTCCCTACTGCTAAAAAAATAAGTTATCACCGATCCAAAAATCAGTCCTAAAATGAGCGTCTGGCCGAAGATTCCACTTTCTTTAAAGAATAACAAGGGCTGGATCCCCACCAGGACAGACCCCAGCAAAGCCCCACCCATGGACCCGAAAAGTAAACCACCCAAATACACCGCTGTTTGTAAAAGTGGATTAAAAACGCTTAAAAAACGGGTAATGGCTAAGATACTGGAACAAATCGACAGGCCGATACATTGGGAAAAGATAAAAAGTTTCCAGAATGGGCTTTCATGAAACCCGATAATGAACAAAAATGAGGCGATAACCGCATTAATCAGTACCGTGTACCCTAATGTTTTAAGCACATATGGCCAGGTGGTTTCAAATTGAAATCGGCTGTGAGGCATGCGATTGTTTCCTTACCATCTAAATATCTTTTTTCATCTCTTTTTCGATCATTTGCTGAATGATAGCCGATTTTCCGGAAAAAACAAAGACACCCAATGCATGAAATAAGATGCCTATCCCCCAACCCATCAGTGGCCACTTGGCCCAAAAGTATTCCGGTGATGTGCTAAGGTTGATGATAATTAGTAAAAGACATATGACCATATAAATTGACAAGTTGTAGTAGAAACCAAGCTTCGCTTTGACCCGCTTTTCAGCCCGTTGGTACGCATTTTGATTGTGTTCCATCATTTCCTCCTTTTTTAAATTTGTTTTTGGTCCAATCTGCCATGATTTTCTCAAATGTTCTGGCACCGCCTAATGGATTTATCCAGAGCTAATATGAAATAGTCATCCCATTGGCATCTCTTTTGGAAGAGAGTTCCTGATATGTATGTTCATTGCGAGTCGTTTGGGACGAACGGCCAAATGGAGGGGATGGAATGCCTATATGGAGGATTTGGGGCACTCAAGGGCAAGGAAAAGGCGCTGTAGCCCGATAAAGGGGGATAGTAAACACTATTCCGGTTTTTTACCCTGTCTCGGAACCAAACTCCACCGGTTCTATGTGGGTTAAAAAGTCGATGAGGGCTCTATTTTTTTCGAGTTTTAGTTTTGGCGTTTTAATGAATATGTTGAAATGGTCCGCGGCTGGCTTGATTTCCGGAAACGGGTTGACGAGGATCTTTTCGTTTAATTCACGGATGACCGTATATTTGGGGACAAAGCCCACGCCGAGGCCATGGATGGCGCCGTTGATAATCCCGCGGACATGGTTGATCCGGACGACGTGTTTAAAGATAATTCGTGAATCGGGGGGCAGGGTGGTTTGAAAATTTTTCCACCAAACGGCATCTTTATCCATGGAGAGGATCGTGGCTTCTTTCAGGTCCCGGATACTTCTTAAAACACATTCTTTTAAATAGTCTGGGGAACAGATGGCCACATACTGCTCCCGGAAAAGAAAAATGGCTTCCGTATTCGGCAGGAAATGGTCGCGGCAATCAATGATAAAATCTACTTCATCTCTAACCAGAGGCTCTCTCAGGCTATTCGAAAATAGAAAATCAAGGTGGATGCGGGGCTCGGCCTGCAAGAACTCTTGAATATGGCGTAAAAGAATCGTCGTGCCGAATTCCACAGGGCTTCCTAAGCAGATATGCCACGCCTGATTTTGAGAGTATCGCTTCAAGCTTTCCTCGACCTTATCTATTTCGTAGAAAATCAGCTCACAAGACCGGTACATATCCCGTCCGGCGGATGTTAACTCAAACTGCTTGCCCTTTTTATGAATCAGCGGTGTTTCGACGGATGCTTGCAGCTTTCGAATGGCATGGCTGACTGCCGACTGGGTCACATGCAAGGCTTGGGCGGCTTTGGTATAGCTCTGCACCTTGCAGAGCGTGAAAAATATTCTAAGCTGGTACAGATCCATAAATCTCCATATAAATGAATGATATTCATAAAGAGCATTATAATTATGAATTATACTTTTATCTTGTCTATGCTTATATTGCAATAAGAGGAAAAATCACTTTCGAACATGCCGTGCGGACTGTTTCGGACGCTACTGCATGATCATCAACCCTGTTCTTTTGGAGAAAGCCATGAACGAATTATTGAATCAATTGGGGATCAAATCAAAAAATGATGGTGCGACCACAGGTGCCCGCGGTGGGTGGGTGCAGACAGCCGGTGAATCCCTCGTATCGGTTTCTCCCATTGACGGAAAGCCTATTGCCGAAGTGATTCAGGCCACGACCGACGATTATGCGGTGGTGATCAACAAGGCCCAAACGGCTTTTGAAAAATGGCGAATGGTCCCGGCTCCCCAACGTGGACAGATTGTTCGTGAGATCGGTGAAGCCTTGAGGAAGTACAAAGAGCCTTTAGGCCGATTGGTTACGCTGGAAATGGGAAAACCTATTGGAGAAGGGTATGGCGAAGTCCAGGAGATGATCGACATTGCCGATTTTTCTGTGGGATTATCCCGGCAGTTGTACGGTCTGACCATGCATAGTGAGAGGCCACATCACCGGATGTACGAGCAGTGGCATCCATTAGGGATTGTGGGCGTGGTGACGGCGTTTAACTTCCCGGTGGCGGTTTGGAGTTGGAATGCGCTCATCGCAGCCATTTGTGGCGATGTGGTGATATGGAAGCCTAGTTCTAAAACACCTTTGACCGCCATTGCCGTCCAGAACATCATTGCCCCAATTGTCGATAAACATGGCATAGACGGGGTGTTTAACCTGGTGATCGGAAAAGGGAGCGACATTGGTGAGGCCTTGATCAGCGATCGTCGCATTCCGCTGGTGAGCGCCACGGGGAGCACTAACATGGGTCGTCATGTCGGTGAATCCGTAGCAAAACGGTTGGGTCGGTCACTCCTTGAACTCGGCGGCAATAATGCCATCATTGTCACCCCCAAGGCTGACCTTCCCATGGCCTTAAATGCCGCTCTTTTCGGAGCTGTCGGGACAGCCGGGCAGCGGTGCACATCCACCCGTCGAATCATTGTTCACCAATCGATAAAGGATCGTTTTGTTTCCGCCTTGGTATCCGCTTACGACCAAATTCGGATTGGGGATCCACGCGAAGCAGACACATTGATGGGACCGGTGCTAGATGGGGCAGCCATCGATAATATGAACCGAGCCATTGAGCGTGCCAAAAAAGAAGGTGGTCGGCTTCTTTACGGTGGAGAGCGGCTATACCCCGCCGGGCTTGAAAAAGGCTTTTATATGACGCCGACCATCATGGAAGTTAAAAATGAATACCACACGGTCCAGGAGGAGACTTTTGCGCCTTTGCTTTATATTATTTCCTACGATTCATTTCCTGAGGCCCTGGCCATCCATAACAATGTCCCCCAGGGGCTATCGTCGGCTATTTTTACCGATTCATTAAATGAAAGCGAAGCATTTCTCGGCCATGCTGGTAGTGATTGTGGCATCGCCAATGTCAACATTGGAACCAGTGGTGCCGAAATCGGGGGGGCTTTTGGTGGTGAAAAAGATACCGGTGGCGGAAGGGAAAGCGGCTCCGATTCCTGGAAAGCCTATATGCGCAGACAGACCAATACAATTAACTGGGGCCGAGAGACGGTATTGGCGCAAGGGGTTGATTTCGGTCTAAATGATTCAAGCGCGTAACCACTTTGGATTTACACGGGAACTATCATCTCCGGAATACCATAAAGTGGGGCACTGGATGTGTGAATGCAAAAATGGTTTATTCTTGAGATTTTGTTATTTTTCAAATACCTGTTGTTAATATCGCCGGTGACTTTATAATTATTTTTCAATCAAGTTAGCAAAATATCACTTTTATGATAGGTCAAGTAAAAGGAGTATTTATGTCAGCAGAAGAAATATGGATCATAGGGACTGATCCGCCATGTCCACGGTGTGACTATTTGAATCAAATGGTTGTGGACATCGTCAACGATCTTCATTTACCGGTGTCCGTCAGGCACGTTGGGTATACCAGCAATGAGGCATACCAACTTGCCAAAGTGGAGGGACTTGTCCCTGGGACCGCAAAAGATGTGGCTAAAATATTGGGAATTACGATGGGCTGGCCGGCAATTTATAAGATGATCGATAAAGCAGGTTTGACTGAATCCAGTTCCGGACAGCCCCAATGCTGCACTTCGGCTGCCGCCAAATGGACGCCGGAATTGGACGAAGCATTGCGACCGTGCGAGGTTCAAGCTCTGGAGGCTGGTATTATGATGACGCCAGTGCTTGTAATAAATGGTGAACCCGTCCACCAGGGATGTGTTCCCGATGCCGGTCAAACACGAAACTGGATCGAAGCGGCGTATTCGCATATCCGTCAAGAGAATCGACCGCATATAGAAACCGTAATCGAAGTGCTGGGACCCGGCTGTAAAAAATGTGACACTCTGTATGAAAATGTTATGAGTGCAGTTGAGGGTTTTGGTGGCGCAGAAAGATGTTCGATAAAGAAAAGAACCGATATCGGCTATTTTCAAAAAATGGGAGTTGCTGTTACGCCTGCATTGATCATCAATGACAAGATCATATCCACAGGTTGTGTTCTCACTCCCGAACAAATTGTAGACCATCTGGAATCGGCCACTCAGACAATTGAATAATCGGTTCCGCGGTTGCCCGATACAAAGCTTATTTAGGCGATAAAAATCGATAAAAGGAGAGTTATATTGAGTAAGGCCCAAGAAAATTTAAAAGCCGCGTTCATAGGTGAATCAGAAACCCGAAATAAGTACACGTTTTTTGCTGACGTGGCCAGCAAAGAAGGGTGCCATTATATCGCGAAAATAATAACAACCGGCCAAATCTTGTATTGATCGCGGTTTTCGTGTTACCCCGGGGATGACCAAAGCATATCGGCATAAAATTTTATAATTCCGAATGTTAATAAGATCCCAATGTATCAAAGCATTAAGGGCGGAAAGGTGAACGGCTATACAAAAAATCCGCCTTATTTTTTTCGAAATCAAGAGGCCCCTTTACAGTCAGAGAAATCGTAAGAGAGTGACTTATGACCCCATCAGTTATTCTTATTCTTGGTATATTTTTGATAGCGTTGGTGCTGACAATGGTTGGTCTTGGGGGAGGGCTTATCTTTTCTCCTCTTTTTGTGATCCTCGGTTTTGCTAAGGTCGATGCTGCATCGGCCTCACTGTTTCTTAATTTTATTGCTGCTGCGTCTGCCGCATATACGTATTCACAAAAAAAGATGGTGAATTTTTCACTTGCAATACCTTTGATAGTGTCCTCTGGGCTTGCTGCACCCATAGGTTCCTATTTAAATTCACGGGTTGATACGACACCGTTCATGGTCATCATGTCGATCGTTCTGGCCTTAGCAGGGTGTCGAATGCTTATGACTCCTCCAAAACAAGCAAATGGTGTCAGTGTCGGTCCTTTAAAAAGAATCATCGGCGGACTTGGGATTGGAGTATGCATTGGCTTAATGGGTGGTTTTCTTGGTATCGGCGGTGGCGTTTTTGTTGTTCCCCTTCTGATATACATACTAAAAACCCCCACAAAAATCGCAGCGGCCTCTTCGACTTTTATTGTGTGTTTCTCTTCCTTGACAGGTTTTTTGGGCTACGCTGCCGTGGAACAAATTAATTGGCGATTCATCCTTCCTGCCGCTGTGGCATCTTTTGCCGGTGGACAGGCAGGGGCAAGAATCATGAGTGCGCACATGAAAGGAAAAACAATCCGAATCATTTTCAGTCTGATGCTGTTTGCCCTGTGCGCAAAGCTGGTTCACCAATTACTAATTCAATGATTTTTCTCCTAATCAGAATATAATTAGACCATGAGTCGTTAACAATGCGATTTAGTATTCTTTAGAGTCGTTCTAATATGCTCATTATACCAGATATTGAGTTTGTTCAAAGAATCTTCCACTAAGGCTTAGGCGTGACGGAGACAAGATACGCGGCCATCATTTTTCCCATGTCGGCCGGGAGGGAACGGTCGCTGATTCCCCCGACCCAAGAGGCGGCAAAGGGGTTGTTCGAACTGTAAAATAGTTTGGAACGAATCTCTTCGCGGGTAGCACCGTCTATGAGCCTGACATCCAAGTTCATATAGGAGCGGCCGGCAAAAGCGCCCCCCCAAACACGGGCCGCGACACCGACGATACGCATTTGTGTAACGGTAGCCTTAACCAGGAGATCATTTTCATCGTAGTCCGTCGTTGCATAAAATCTGCCGACCCTTTTAAAAGAACCTGCTGCCTGCAGAGCATTTATGGTGCTGGTCCGGCATTTTTCCAGGGACTTGAAATAATCTTTTACGACTTCCGGGGTGCCTTGGTAATCCATCAGAACAATACGCTGATACTTTTTTGACAAAGGTGGTTGCGGCGCCTCTTCCTTTTGCACCTGGCCGCCCCCACAGGCGACTAAAGAAGAGAGGATAAGACCAAACACGATCTTTAAAAGGGTCGGTGCCAAACGGACATGAATACGCATGGTGGGTCCTCCTTTTAGGATCAGGTTAAGTATCCTCAGGGTATACCCTTGGAAGGCGGAAATGAATTTGCATCGTTGGGTTTAGGCCAGTATAACCGGCCCCTTATCGTATTCGCCGCTTTCTACTTTTTTCCAGAAGGACTTTTCACTCTCCCGCCAATCACCACCAAAGCGTTTGGAGAAAAAAGGCCCAAGACGGGTCATCATTCGACCAAGGGCTTTTTTGCGGTCCATCCCGATAACATCTTCTAAAAATTCAGGAATATCGTCCATTCTTTCCTTGGGCAAGTATGCTTTGGCGCCAAGTTGAATGGATTTTTTCAGGCTTTCCGGCGAGAGTGAATGGGCGGTAAGCATGATGGTTGGAAATCCGCGTTGAACCGACGTGCTGAGGAGGTCGAATCCACGGACCCCCATGATGTCGAGGATAACGGCGTCATAGGTCCATGAGCGAATCAGGTGGAAACCGCCTTCATAGTCGGTGGCGGTATCGAACGTCAGACCCTTGATGCCCGTTAAAAGGTCTTCCAGGGTTTCAAGAACATCCGGTTCGTCATCCACGGCCAATATTCGTCTATTTTCAAGCGTATTCTCTTTCATGGGGTTCTCCCATTATCACCTATGCCGCACATATTGGGGACACTCCTATTCTTTTTTAGCCATACGTCTTTTTTCATCATCGCGCACCTCACGGCGAAGCAGTTTGCCCACCTTGGATTTGGGAAGCATATCCCGGAATTCAATGTACGCCGGCACTTTATAAGCCGCCAAGCGGTCGCTACACCATTTGCTCAGTTCGGCGCCACCGACACCTCTGGCATCCTCTTTCAGTACCACAATCGCTTTAATGCGCTCACCCACCCGTTCATCCGGAATTCCAATCACACATGCCCCGATAACTGTGGGGTGATCCTGCAATGCGGCCTCAACTTCCGAAGCGGAGACCCGGAATCCCTTATGTTTGATGATGTCGGCCGAGCGTTCCACATATACGATTTCGCCGTCATCGTGCTCAATGACGAAATCGCCCATGCGACAATAAATTTTGCCGTCGTATTCAACAAACGTTGCTTTGGTTTCTTCAGGTTTCTGGTAGTACTCCTTTAGCGAATAGGGCGAGGTCACCCAAAGCTCCCCACTTTCACCGCCTTTAACAGGCGTGAGTTTTTCCGCATCCATGATTTGTACCCGGCGGCTTTTTAGAACGTGCCCGATGGATCGCGGGCGGGGTTCTTTTCCAATGGGGCTGTAAGTAACGTGTCCCACCTCCGTGGAACCGTAAACCTGGTAAATAGGCGTATGGCATCTTTCTTTCCAGCGAATCTTTACTTCCTCGGGAAGGACATCACCCCCGCAATAGCAATATTTTAGTGAATCTATATTGTAGCGGTCGATACGATCATTTTCTAATATCATGCGGTATAGGGCGGGAACCCCCAACATCCACCTTACCTTGTAACGGCCAATGGATTCGAGGATAGCATCTACCTGGGGTTTGGGCATGAGGATGGTGGTGTTGCCCTTGTTTAGTCCGATGGACATAAAAAGTCCCAAGGCCATGATATGAAACAGTGGGTTGACGGCGATGTAGCAGTCTTCGCCTTCCTTTAAGTAATCGCCGGCTACATCCTCGCTGACATCGTTGACATATGAGGTCATACCCATATGGTTTCCCGGTACGCCCTTGGGAAAACCGGTGGTACCGCCGGTGTAGAGGATATAGGCCAGATCGGTCCGAGGGTCAATGGAGGGATAGGTCGTGACCGGCTTCCCCTTTACCATGGCTTTAAACTGATACAGCCAGGGGCGTTTTACGACCCGACCTTTGGGCACCTTGTCAAACATGAATCCGAGCACTCTTTTCCACCAGGGCAACAAGTCGGCCAGATTGGTGACGATGGCACGTTTTAATCCGGAATTTTCAAAAATTTCCTGCACATAACCAAAGTTGGTGTCCATGCAGATAATGGTTTCAGCGCCGGAGTCCTTGACCATATATTCAATTTCATGGGAGGTATAAATGGGCGCCACGGGGACAAGCACGGCGCCGATTTTTTGAATGCCGATAAACGCGATGACCCACTGGATCGAGTTGTTGATATAAATCATGACGCGATCCCCTTTTTGCACACCCATTCGGGTTAATGCGCCGGCGAACCGTTCACTCATAATGCGTAGACGGGCATAAGAATAGCGGGTGCCCAGATAGATGACAGCCGCACGATTAGGGTATTTCTCGCTCATGGCATCAAAGCGGGTATGAATCAACTCGTTTTCAAGCGTGTTCATTTCTGGAGGCATTGTTTTCTTTATTCCTTACGGTTGTGCTTTAATTGAATGTTCGCGGGTTATGCCCAACATTGGCGAGTCACCATTTCCTAAATGCCAAAGTAGGCTGAACGAACATCGGGGTTGTCCAGGAGATCGGCTTTCGTCCCTTCCAAAACCGCCGAACCGTTTTCAAGAATGTAGGCGTAATCGACGATGGGCAAGACCGGTCGGGCATATTGTTCCGTCACAATAATCGATATCTTCTTCTGATCCCGGATGTCACGTGTGGCGTGAATCAGAGTGGACTGCATGAGGGGACTTAAACCGAGCAGGGGCTCGTCCAACAGCAATATCTTGGGTTGTGCCATAAGGGCACGGCCGATGGCCAGCATCTGCTGCTCCCCCCCGCTTAAGAAACCGCCGGTACGTTTTGCCAGTTTTTTGATGGCCGGAAAAATGGTGAAGACGTAATCCAGGGTGTCTTTGGCCTGAGCAGGCGTGGCGAGATATCCGCCAATTTTCAAGTTTTCCAGGACCGTACTTTCCTTAAAAATTCGACGTCTTTCCGGGCATAAAATAAGGCCCTTCCTGGCACGCTTACTGGGTTTCACATTGGTGATGGGCTCTCCCATGAAGGTTACATCCCCGGCAACGGTGATACGTTCGCCGCCGGCCATCTGCTCTTTTTTTTTAATATCCAAAATGATGCCGGACAGGGCATACATGAGGGTAGATTTGCCGGCACTGTTGGCCCCGAATATTCCGACGATTTGATCCGCGGCGCAGGCCATGCTGATGTTGTTTAAGGCCAGCATATTTTCGTAAAATACCATCAATCCGGTTGCCTCAAGCATGCTTCATCACCTCCTCCACCTGTTCGGAACCGAAATAGGCTTCTTTAACCCGTTCATCAGCCATGACTTTCTCTGCGGTCCCTTCAATCAGTTTCTCCCCGAAATTAAGTACCATGATGCGGTCTGCCACCTGGAACAGCTCACGCAACCGGTGTTCAATCATCACCAAAGTAATCCCTTCCATTTTCAAACGTTCGATGAGCGGCACCATACTGGCGATTTCACTCATGCTAAGACCCGAAAATACTTCATCACAAATAATAACTTCAGGTTTCAAGGCCAGGCAGCGGGCCAATTCCAGGCGCTTGAGATAACCGGTGGGCAGGGTGCCGGTGATTTTATAAGGAACGTAGGAATCCCGTTCGAAACCGATCTCTTCTAAAATATCGATTCCCACCGTGTGGCGATCTCCGAGTTTGCCGCCCCCTCGCCAGCCGCCGGTTCTTCTGGCACGAGGCGAGTAAAGGGGGATGACCAGATTTTTATACGCAGGCAGGCTATAGTAGGGGCGCATGATCTGAAAGGTGCGGGTGATTCCCAGGTCGGCAATTTTATGCGGGGGTTTACCGGAAATAGAGCGGCCTTTTAAAGTAGACCTCACCGGCGGTGTTTTTTATAAATCCGGTGATGCAATTGACAACCGTGGTTTTGCCGGACCCATTGGGGCCGATGATACCTAAAATCTCGCCGGGATTGACATGAAAGCTGACCTTGTTGAGGGCAATGATGCCACCGAAGGTTTTGGTGACCTCTTTGACCTCAAGAATAGGAGTGCCGGTTTCGGTCATATCTTTGTCCACCTTTCAAATTGTTCGTATTTTCTTTGCCCAAAACTCATAATACCGTCGCTGCGAAAAATGATAAATCCCACCAAAATCAAGGAATAAAAGGCGATTCGCAAGGTGCCGAAATCCCGCAGTAGTTCAGAGGCCGGGACCAGGATCAGACAGCCGATAAGCGGCCCGGCAAGGGTGCCGCTGCCGCCGATGACCGTCGCGGCAATAGGCAGGATTGAGAAATCCAAAGCAAACTGGGAAATGCCGGACCACATATAGATATGGGCCAGACAGGCCCCGGAGAAACATCCCATCAGCGATGCGATAAATACGGCCAGGGCCTTATAGTAGGTGACGTTCATACCCGATGCCCGGACGGCCTGGTCATTGTCCTTTACCGCCCGAAAGATGAGGCCCAGATCGGTGTTGACAAGTCGACGCATGGCGAAAAGAACGATTAAGGTCATACCGATGATGAAGTATTGCTCCAAAACGGGATTGGGAATACTGTCGAGCCCCATAATCCCATCGGTTCCGCCAAAGATATCGAAAGCCTCGATAACCCGAGCGGCGAACAAAGGGTACATCAACGTTACAATGGCAAAATAGACGCCTCGTAATGGAAGGCAGGGCCAGAGGAGCAGTGTGCTCAGCACACCACCGGCAAAGGTGGCCATGGGGATGGCGAGAAGCGGTGGTATTCCGAAATAGGTGTTAAAAATGGCGGACATATACCCCCCCACCCCAATGAAAAAGGCGCCGCCCAAAGAGACAAGCCCCACGTAATTGGCCAGAAAGTCAAATCCAATAGCGAGAAGCGCATAAATACAGACAATGGAAGCCACCCGTTGCCAGTAAGCTCCCGGCATCATGATGGGCAGGCTCAACATCCCGATGATTAAAAGTGTTCGGGGCGTTAGCAGGTAGGACAACTCCCGCCAGGACATTAGCGCATACAATCCGTCTGAACGTACCTTTATCCCCCGGTCGATTCTCTCTTGGCGCATTTGTTCCGTGGACACGATTATACCCTTTCTTCCAGTTCTTTTTGTTGGCCGAATAAACCCGAGGGTTTTATAATGAGGGTAACAATAATGGCGAAAAGGGCGACCACTTTTTGAAAATGGGCACCTACAAAAACCTCTGTGAAAATCTGGGCGAATCCGATAATAAAGGCCGCGAGAACCGCACCGCCCCAACTACCGATACCGCCGACAATACAGACGGCAATGGCTAAAATGAGGACATTATATCCGGATTCTACGACGATATTTCCCAATGGTAGAAGTAATGCCGCCGCTATACCGGCCATCAAAGAGCCGATCCCCATGGCGACCACGGCCATGAGATCCGAATCAATGCCCAGCATGAGCGCGGCCCGTTCATCCTGGGCCATGCCGCGCAGGGCCAAGCCGAGACGGGTGTAGCGGGTAAACAACCATAGGGAAGCCACCAACAGTGCACCGGCTGCCACCACAATCAGTCGGTGATAATCGACACTGACTCCGGCAATCGTTGTACTGCCCTCGATAAAAGCCGGAAGCGTATAGTTCATCCCCCTGAAACCGGCCCAGCGCATGCCCTCCAGAATAGCCAGGGCAATGGCGTAGGACGCGATAATTTCCGATATTTCCATCCCGCGAATGCGAATCAGTACGAACTGGTAAATCAAGGCGCCGATAATAGCCGTAGCCGTAAGGGCAACGAGAATGCTCAGGAAGTAATTCAGACCGAGCGTATTCAATACCGTCCAGGTAATAAAACCGCTTAAAACGTACAATGCACCGTGGGCAAAGTTCGGCAGACGACTGACGCCGTATACTAGAGCGAAACCAAGCGCATACAGTGCCAGCGCGACCGAATTGATGGTGCCGTAGATGAGAATTTCCATGGAATATTCCTATAAGCTTCAGACACTTCAGGTAAACGATGGTGAGATCGGCCATTGCGGTAATAGCCGATCTCGTTTCAGCGCGGTTCTATTCTTTCATCCAGGGTGGCAGTTGAATCTCTCCCATGGCAATGCTCTTGGGGAACACCACGATCCGTTTGCCGTCCTGCCATTGGAAAATGGTACCCACGGCGCCCTCTTTGGGGTCAAAACTCGGAATAATCTGGTGGCTTTTGGGGTCGAATCGAACACGACCGTAGACACCCATCAGGTCGGTTTGTTCCAGTGCGGTGATCACTTTATCTGAGTCGATAGTACCGGCTCTTTCAATGGCGTCTTTCAATACATGAACGGCCATGTAGCTGCTGGAGGACCCCAACCCTTCCGGTTCAACGTCCCATCGTTTGGTATAGGCATCGTAAAATTTCATCGTCCATTCGGTGGCGTTGCTAGGGGCATTACCGGCATTGACCACACTGGCCAGGGTATATTGACCTTTACCCGCCGTGGCCTCCCAGAAACCGGGCTGCTCAGCGGCTGCCAGGGTAGATCCGAAGGGCAGGGCGGGTATTTTCAGATCGTACCACTGTTTGAGCAAAATGGCGCTTTCAGGCATATCCATCCAGATGTTCAGGACTTCAGCGCCTTCTTTCTTCGCTTTGAGCAGTCCCAGAGAAAAGTCTCCCGTACCGGTGGGGTAAATCTCCAGCCCTTTCATATCGAACCCTTTATCTGCAGCCACCTTACTGATAATTTTTCCGGCGGCACGCGCATGGGCCACATCCTGAACCATGACAAACACTTTATTGAGACCATACTTTTCGCGAATTTCGATCAGGCAGGTAAGAATCTCTTTGACCAGTTGCTTGGCCTCACCGTGGATTCTAAAGGCGTATTTAAATTTATCGTACTGCTTCTCCACCGTAGCGTGATATGCTGGACTAAGCGCACCGGTGGTCAGAATGGATACTTTTTTATACTTGGACAATAGGGACATGGCTGCCAAGGCAGCTTCGGAACGAACCGGGCCGCCAACGATAAAATCGGCTTTTCGATCCAAAATCAGTTTCTCAACCGCCAGCAGCGCTTCACTGACCGGTACCCCCGGTTCTAAGTCCCGCGTATCGATGACTTCTAATTTTAAGGGGCGTTTTTTACCGCCCACATCCACACCACCGGCCGCGTTGATCTCTTCAACAGCCAAGGTGAAGCCGCGCTCGGCATCCCATCCATAGAGGTAGGCGGTCGATAGCGGGGCACCCAGTATAATGGGCTTTTCAGCGGCAACCGAGATCCCGTAAGTAAGGATCAAGACGGTAAAAAAAATGGCTGCCAATTTGATCTTTGGGCTGATACGTCGGTCCATTTTCATTTCATACCTCCATGGTTTTGGGGCTAGGGCCGCTATTGACGGCATTTGGGATGAACATCCATTTTTCCCCTTTATGATCTCCGGGTTGCTTTTTAATTCCGTATGATCATATCGTGGTAGTTCTCAGCCCGCGGAGTGCTTTTTCGTTTGGCTGAGTCCGAACTCCTCTATTTTGAGTAACACTTCCTCCCTGGTTATTTTTAAAAGATGTGCTGATTTATCAATATTCCAGGATGTTTTTTCCAGGACGGTCGACAAGTGGTCTTTTTCGCATTGTTTCAGGGTCTTGATTTTCATGAACCGATCCTGGTTCCGCTGTGTCATGCAACGGTGTCCCGCTGCAAGCATGTATGATTTTGTCGGACATATGCGCGTAAACTGTATAACGCAACTTCCATGCCGGGATGGGGAGTGATACCGATTTTTTCATAACACCTTGCGATGCTTAGAATATATTTGCTGGCCGTCTCTAAGAGGTGTGGTCGGCTTCGGATGCAGGTAGAAAGTTTCTTTCAGGGGTGGAAAACATTTTTCTTATTCGGTGGTGATCAGTTCGACAAACGATTGGCAATTATATCCGGCGGATTGATATCATATTTACGAATTTTGCTGCGTAAAGTGGGCAAAGAAATTCCCAGTACCCGGGCGGTGCGGCTACGATTCCATCCCAATTGGGATAGGGTATTATAGATATGTTCACGTTCCACATGCTCTAAGGAAAAGGATGTAATCCCGCATTCGGGTAGATCCTGGTCATGTTTAAGGACTTTTTGAATATCCTCCTTGAGAATGACATTCCCGTGAGCCTGGACAACAACTTCGACTATGGCATTTTCCAGCTGCCGAACATTCCCCGGCCAATTGTGCGTAGACAGTTCGTCGATGACGCCCTGCTGCAGCTTTGCCGGCTCTGTCCCTAGTTCCAGGCTGATTTTGTGAATGAAGTGGTTCACGAGGTGTGGAATGTCCGATATTCGATCCACCAAGGGTGGTACGGTGATCATGACAACACGTAGCCGGAAATAGAGATCTTCTTTGAATTTGCCCTGACGCACGCGTTCCGATAGATCGCAATTGCAGGCGGCGATGATTCGGCATCGGGATTGAAGGGTTTCCTGACCGCTGACGCGCGTATACTCCCGGCGCTGTAGAAATCCCAGCAGTTTTCCCTGAAGGTTTAAGGGAAGTTCAGCGACTTCATCCAGGAATAAAGTGCCTTTGGCGGCCTGTTCAATTTTCCCGGTTTTGCGTGATGTCGCACCGGTGAACGCCCCTTTTTCATGACCGAACAACTCGCTTTCCAGCAGCGTTTCCACCACCGACGAGCAATCCAATACAATAAAAGGTTCGTTACGGTTTAAGCCGTTGCGATGAATGACCCGGGCGATTAACTCCTTACCGGTTCCGGTTTCTCCCTGGATCAGAATGGTTGCATGATTTTGGCAGAGCAGTCCGATGGTTTTAAATATATCGATCATCTTATCTGACCGGCCGATAATGACCCCCGCCTCTTCTGCCCGGTGGGGTTTGTCCACGCAGGGGGTTTCGCGATCAACTTTTATAATCCGCAGGGCACGTTCCACGGCCTTTTCAATCTCATCGACGTCCAAAGGCTTGCGAATATAATCGAAGGCGCCTTTTTTCATGGCTTCGATGGTGGTCTCCATATCCTGGTAAGCGGTGATCATGATCACCTTAACATCCGGGTATATATCGACCATTCTCTCCAGGACTTCCAGACCACTCAAATCGGGAAGGCGAATATCAAGAATGACGATCTCGGGCCGAAACTGTTTAAAACGTTCTATCCCCTTTGCGGCATTGGTCGCCTTCTGCACCTGGTGCCCTTTTTCCAGAAGAAACATGTCAAGGGATTCACAGATGGCATGCTCATCATCGACGATCAGTATTTTTGCCATGCTAACACCCCACCGGCAGGCACATTTTGAAAGTAGATCCGGGTGTCGCCTTCCGGTTTGCTTCCACCCAGCCTCCGTGGGCTTCGACAATTCGTTTGACATTGCTCAAACCCAAGCCCGAACCCCTGCTTTTCGTTGTGAAAAAAGGTTTAAATAGTTCATCCTCGATGTCCGGTGAAAAACCGTGTCCCTGATCCTCGAAAATGATTTCGGCCTGCGACGCTTTTTCACCTTCTTTATACTGTGTTTGAATCCTGATCACATCGCCTTCTTTGGAGGCATCAATGGCGTTTAAAAGAATGTTGATCACGGCCTGGCCGATTTTCTCGCGATCCACGTCTACCGCCGGCATATTCGGATCATATTGAGTGTCAATGGTCAGATTTTTCTCTCTGAACTGCATTTCCAAAAGATCGGTAAAATCGATAGCGATTCGCTCCAGCCGCGACGGGATTTTATTTAACTGTATGGGTTTGGCAAAATCGAGGAGCTGGCTTAGAATTTTTTCCAGGCGAATGACTTCATCCGTCGAGATGCGTATCCGGCGCTGGTCATTGCCTTTAATTTTTTCGTTTTTCGCCAGGATCTGCAGGTTTAATTTTACCGCGGACAGCGGGTTGCGGATTTCATGGGACAAAGAGGCGGTGATATGTCCGATATAGGCCATCCGCTCATTTTCACGGACCCGGGCCTCCATTCTCACCCGATTCGTAATATCCCTACAGATGCCGATATTAGAATTTTTATGATCAAATTGAGCCCGCTTGGCCTGAATTTCAGTGGGGTAGGTTCGGCCATCTTGAGTGAGTCGTTGATATTCAAAAACTTTCGGAACCGGCAGCGTGCCAAGGCTTTTGCGGTAGATATCCAATACTTTTGATCGGTCAGCGGCGGCCACAAAATCCTTGAAATTTTTTCCCATCACCTGGTGAAGTTCATAGCCGTGCATCCGGCAGAAGGCCTGGTTGGCAAAAACAACCAGCTCATTTTGAATCACAAAATAGCCGTCGTTGATCTCTTCCACCAGGGTTTTATATTTTTTCTGAGATTCCGCCAGGTCGGACGTTCGCCGTTTTATGGTTTCCTCGAGTTGTCGATTTTGTTCCAGGATCTCTGTTTCATGCATCATCTGAAAATAATCGCTGAAGCGGTGGATGGTGTAGGACAGACATTGATTGACCCTGGCGATGTTTTCATTCAGCTCGTCGGCGATGCCATGTTCCAGCAGCATGGCAATAATGATGTTTCGAAACAGCTCGAATGCTTTTTGGACATCCGACAGCTTGAATCCGGCGTCCAGGCGCATACGGGTAATGATGTCGATAAAATTGTCGATGGGGCGAAGATTGTGATTTGTGAGGAATTCATAATTGGCGGCGTAGGCCTGGGATACGGTAGCGTATAGTTCCTCTTTTGTCCGGGAAGCATACTGTTCGCCGCATTCCGTGCGCAAAAGATGCACCCATTGACGAATCATGTCCGATTCGAATTGAGTCAGTAAGCCGGGCAGAGAAATGGACATGGCGGATACCTTTGGCCGCTAAGGTAAGGTTCTCGATCAACCTGATTCAGACTGGAAACACCAGTATGACCATTTTCATTACAGGATGAGGTTCCTTTGAGTCAAGTGACGATTTCCCGTCCCTCGATTGAATCGATGTGGTATAGTGCCCGAAACAAAGGAGCGGTCAAGGGCATGCAAAATACCATTTTATATCTGGTAACCATTTTCATCTGGGGAACAACCTGGGTAGGCATTACGTTTCAACTGGGTGCGGTAGACCCCCTTATTTCCGTTGTCTATCGATTCGTCCTGGCAGCGGGTTTATTGCTGTTTTACTGCCTGGTCTCCCGGCGACCCATGCGGTTTGCCTTTACCGACCACCTTTTCTTTGCGCTTCAGGGCCTATGTCTGTTTGCCTTCAATTATTGGCTGTTCTACATGTCGGAACTGTATCTGGCCAGCGGGCTGGTGGCCGTGATCTTCTCCACCATCGTTGTGATGAATATTATTAACGGGGCGATATTCTTAAAGTCGCCGGTGAGATTGCAGGTGGTTTTGGGTGCGGGCATTGGGTTTGTGGGCATTTGTTTTGTTTTTTGGCCCGAGTTGAGTGGTTTTAGCCTTTCCGACGCCGGCTTTCGCGGCTTGCTACTCGGCTTGGTTGCCACATTCCTCGCCTCTTTGGGCAATATTATCTCCGCCCGCAACCAGAAATACCGGTTGCCCGTGATTCAAGCCAACGCCTATGGGATGACTTACGGGGCCGGCAGCCTTATTATTCTGGCCCTTTGGATGGGTAAGCCGTTTACCTTTAACACATCAGCTGTTTACGTTGGCGCCTTGGTCTATCTAGCGGTGTTCGGGTCCGTGGTTGCGTTTGGATGCTATCTTACTCTTGTGGGCCGAATCGGTGCTGATCGGGCCGGCTATGCTACGTTGCTCTTTCCTCTGATTGCACTGGGTATTTCTACGTTTTGGGAAGGGTACGTGTGGACTATTTCGGCCGCCATCGGTGTCATGCTGATTCTTGGGGGGAACATCCTGGTTATGAAGAGAATTAGATAAAAGATGCACAACGTCAGGGCTTAGCCCATATTAGGCTACGAGGCCGAAATGAAGAGGATCGCTATTCTTAGGCGATGTTCCCGATTACCCCATCGCCATAGCCTGTTTCAAGTTTTTAAATTGCGCCAACAGCGCCGTCCGGCCTTTTCCACCCATTATTTCCGTTTTGAATTCCTTGGGTAGAAAACTGATGTCCGTGCATTCAAGAACGGCGGCAAGGAGTTGCAGTTGTTTCTCATCGGTATCCGCCGAGGGAATAAATTTTAAAAAAGCGGATTCCAGATGCGATTTATTTACGGAGGTTTCTCCTGCTAGAAGCGCAATTCTCCTTGCGCGCATGACAATCCCCTCAATATCCGCTCCGCTCAACTTCATGTCTGGGGGAATATCAGGGATACTATCCAGATTGAAATCAATATTGTTTTTGCCGGCCATTGAAAGAAACATCCCGTTTATCTGTTCCGGCGTATCGGGTATTGAAAGCGGAATGTGGACTTCGCACCTGCCCTGCCGTTTTAAATCTATGGGTAGAAGATCGGGACGGCAGGTTAACAAAAACCAGATGATATTTCCCCGATATGCGGTATCACCCATCTGGGTTGCGAATTGGCCGAAAACCCTACCGGAAGTACCGCTATCGCCTTCCATCTCGCGGTTGCCGAGCATCGCATCCGCCTCGTCAATAATAACGGCCACAGGTCCCATAACACGTAGCACTTTAAATATTTTTTCCAGATTCCCTTCCGTTTCACCCACATATTTTGATCGAAAGTTCAGCAGTTTCATGCAGGGGATTCCGACCGTCCCCGCATAACATTCGGCCAGAAAGGTTTTACCGGTTCCAACCGGACCGCAAATGAGATATCCCATGGGGACTGCGTCAATATCGCCTTTCTGAATCAGCTGAACATCTTCGCTCAAGCGTTTTTTTGCTGCTTCATGTCCCACCACCTGATCGAGGTTGTGTTTCGGTTCGATAAATTCAACCAGTCCCTCACATTGACTCTCGATCATATTTTTCTTGAAACCCTTGAGCGCTTTTCGAGTCATTCGTTTCCCGGTGCGAGCCGCCCGCTTCATCAAACCTTGAAGATGGATGAGTATCAGACCCGGCGTCATCCGCGCCAATTCATCCATATTAAAGTCACTCAACCGGTCAAAGGAATTTCCTCGTGATGCCCACTTGATAAACTGAAACCGTTCTTCTCTATCGGGAAAAGGGATTTCGATTTTGGTCACATGCGCATTTTTTACCATGGCGGCATTGAGGTCGTTAAGGCGCTCGGATATCAGGCAAAAGGCAAATGACGCTTTTTTGAAATAGGGGCTCTTGGCCCAATTGAGAAGCGTTGCCAGGTTTGAAGCCGTTTCCCGTGAAGTGTAAGAAACAGACGTCGAGGGCGTGAGAAAATGGGCGTAATCCAGAACCAAAGCCACAGAGGGGCGTTCTTTTTCCGTTAGCAGAATCTGTTCCAGAAAACGATCCAGAAGATTCAATACCACCGCGGGGTCGCGTTTGGACTTTAGCCGCTCCACGGGCCCAATAAAACGTTCAATTTTCTGATTGATTTGGGAAAGTTTCGATTGATTGCGGGTCAACGCGCGCGGCCCGCGCACCTGGTCGTAGTATATGACCATATCCCATACACCAAAAACCTGCGATGATAAAAATTCGGGAAGCATGGCGTAGGTCGTCTCATCCGCACTTTTTATAGGAATAAGATCATTGACGTTTCCGTGCAGGATAAAGGTCTGGGATGCGCCCCCAGGTGGGCGTCCTGTATTGATTCGACCCATCCGTGGAAAATTCGCTTTAAATTCGGTTGATGATTGTTTTGGCAAGGTAATCCTCTTTAGGGTGTTATCAGTATGTTTCCTTGGTAGATAGGAATTTTAGTTACGTATTACTTCATCGGGTCGATAATGCGTTTCAAGTAGTGCCGGAGGCTCTTCGTCCTGAATGGGAATCCCGGTAATAAAATCTAAATCGTTCATGGCTTTTTCCGTCTTTTCGATGGAAGAAGAAACCACATCAATTTCGCTATTGATTAAATTTGGGTCCTGTCGGTTTATTCCCATCTCCGCCAGACTGGCAATTTTAGAATAGAGCCGCTCCAGTTCCAACTCTATAAATTCATAATTCTCAACCGATGTTTCATAGTTTTTCAGCCGCTTGCGAGCGGTGGCAAGTGTATCCTTCAGAGATTTTCGTCGCAGCGCTTGATTTTCTCCGTCTTGATCTTTCCGGGTCCCATCTTTTCCAGGCGGCTCAGCGTACGCTCGATACGTGACTTGATGCCGTCTACATCAATGGTCTTGAAAGAAAGTGTCCATCGCATTTTTAGAGTAAAGGAGTTTCAAATAGATCCATAACAGGCGATTAATACTGTCTACATGTACGCCGGACATCGCGGGCATGGTCGTTTCCGTGACTTCTTTTGACCCGTCTTGAAATATTTTGCAATCGGAGACACATCTCTTTCAGCTGTTCATACTGCGTGCGGTCGGACTTATTCAAAGTCGTTATATTTGCCTGATTCTCTGGTCGGATGATAACGTATCGTCTCCTTTTATTTTTTTATGTAATTCAGCGTTCACTGCTTCCTGGAAACGGCGACGGGAGGATAAAAGGGCGAGATAGCCGACTTCCAGTGCTGCGAGAATGGGCAGGAACACATCCGGTTGGCCTGAAATGATTCCCGCTGCGATTCCAGAACCCACTGCAAGCAGGTTCCAGTGATAGAAGAAGGCTTTTTTTATATATTTAAGCAACTTTGCAACCTGTTTCTCTCTTATGGGTCGTTTATCTGGACTTCATCTCTCTTTGTCTATGAAAAAAAATCAGAAGTTCGCGCTGAGTTCTCTGTAGGTCTTTTTTATTTCTTCCGGCGTACTTCCAAACAATCGGGCATTGGTTCGATTTGAAATCTGTGCCAATAAGTCTTTGTCGGTACCGTCTCCATAAGCGATCGTATATATCTTGGGTACTTCTATCTCTTGGCCCTTGGGGAGCAAATCGAGGAAATCGTAGCGTTTCATTCCGCTGTGCTCATCCTTGCCGTCCGTCAGCAAAAGGAGCGCGTATCTTCGGTTTGGTTTTTCACGCTGGTATTTTTTGATGTTCGCATAGCTCTTGGCGACCGTATCGTAAAGGGCCGTTCCCCCGGTAGCGAAAAGACCGGACAATTTGTTAATTGTCTCCTCGCGGCACTCTGCCGACATCGCAAAGCGCTGTCAGCGTCATGACCTGGTTGTTGAAGGTGATAACTTCTAATTGGTCCCTGGGTTTCATACTTTTTACAAACTGGATTGCCCCTTCTTTGGCCTTGTCCATGGGGTCCCCTTTCATGCTGCCGGACTGATCAAGCACGAGTATAATGGTTGCCGGCACCTTAACATCTTCCCAGAGATCCCGGATACGATTCAGGACGCCCTCCTCGGGCACTGTAAACATTTTATCGGCCGTAATGTCTGCGATAACGCCATGTTCACTATCAAAGGGACTACCCATTTGCATATTCGGCCGTATCGGCCTCAAGCCCATCTGCATCGCTTTTTCCTGGGCCTCTTCGCTCAAAAGGAATTCAATAAACTGGTTGCAGGCCTTTTCTTTTTCCGGTGTCATCCATTTTTCCTTTATCACCGCTACCGGATGCTGCGTCCAGAAATTACCCTCCTTGGGGTAGATCGCCACAAGCTTGAAAGGTTTATTGTTATGTTTCTCATTCGTCTGGATGATCGTATTTTCATATTGGACACAGGCGGAAAGATAGGCGGGACCTTTTAGATGCATAAATTTATCGATCCAGCTGTTGGATAAACCATAGTGCTCTACGGCCCCTTCAAAGTCCTTGAGAAAGGAGACGACCTTTGGATTTTTTAAATCCTCGCTTGTGATCCCTTTGGTTTTACCGGTTATAGCGTATACCTCGGAAATGATGGTTAAAAAACCTGAATTGGCTTCGGGGTGGGCATGCCCCCACCTGAACTTGCCCCACTCCGGGTGACCAAACGCCGCCCATCCCTGGGGGTTTTTGGCAACATTGGCTATATCGGTCCACCCAATGGGTTTGGGATAACCCAGCTCTTTTGCCATGGGCTCCCACATCGCTACGATAAGGGGAATATTTACAAGGGGTGTGAAGGTGTCAAAAAGCGCCATCTGCTTCACATCCCGAAAATACGTTTTGGCCATGCGAAGCCAGGATTCATCCCCTGGCGACCATAAATCAGGCCGTATCTTTCCTTCCTTTATCTGGTTGAAACTTCCCCCGGAAGTGACATGGAATTGCTTGACTTCAATGGTTTTCCCCCCGACGGTGTGATTACCACTATTAAACCGGCTCACCATTTCATCCACCCAGTTTCGTTTGGCACTGGATGAATAAAAAGTAATGTTGAGCTTTTGCCCGGAAGCCACGGATTTGGTGGCTTTCAGCGGGCTGGTTTTTCCGGCCGGGTCACTTGTCCCACCGATTGAAAAAAGCCCCGCCCGATACGCGGAAATCCGATTAGGGATAAAACAACCATTACCACTACAATCCAAAATCCAGGTTTAGGTTTGCCCGCCATCGTTTTTATTCCCCCTTAAAATGCGCGTTTGAAATTATCTTTCTTTCTGTATTACGGGTTCTCCATCTCTCCGGGTTTCGGTATGCGTTTCTTTTTCCGGCCCCAATCTTTCCACAGTGGATTCAATATTTGCGGTTTCCGGCGTTTTCAAACCCATATCCACTTCAAACCGGGTTAACAGATCCTCGGCCATCGACTCCTCCATGGCTTTTTCCGCGTGAATTTCATCAAGGCCCCGTTCGGACAAATCAGCCGCCACGCGAACCGCCCCACGATTCAGATCGATTTTGTCATGGATGATCTGTTCCAGCTGCCCGAAATCGGTCGTTATGTCGAAATCGAAGGTTTGGCTTAAACGGGCCAATTCCGCTTCGGCCTTGGTCATTTTCAATTCCGCCTGATATTTCTTTATTTTTTCCTGAACCTTTTGCAGCTTTTTAGAAGAGTGTTTTATTTTTTCCAAATTATTATTATAGGCTTTTTCGTGAATTTGAAGTTGTTCCGCATTTTCAACCCGTTCTTGTTGGGTTTCCTGCAACTGGATGGCCAATTGGCCCGCAGTTTTTCGGTCGCCCGCTTTTAAATACGCCTTAATCTTTGCTGTCAGCCGCTGTTCCTGTTTTTCAAGATGCCCCACCTGACGCGTCACGCGTTCAACCAGACCTCGATATTGTTCCAGACCTTTTCGCCCATCTTTTAATTGGGCAACAGCGTTGTCATATTCCAGCTGCATCTGGGCAATGGGGTCCATGGTCCAGAAAAAATTAGCCAGCTTATTGAACTGGGCGCGAATCGCATTCCAAATTTTCCCCATTTTTCATCTCCTTTGGTTCGATGATGCAGAATAAACGTACAAAATCACCCCATACGGCGCCTTTATAATATCATGCGCAGGCGGTTAAAAGCGACGACCGTTTCTCATATAATGCGCGTGTTCATATCATCCAGGATGATAAGAAACCAAGAAAATCATACAATATTAAAAGGGGGTTTGCAAGTCAATTGTAAGTATAGAATAAAATATCAGGTAGTTATCGCACGGTTCTGCCATAAAAGGTCTGTTAATGAACAATCTTTGAAGCGGTAATAAGAGGCGTTATTGTTCAGCTTTACTATATATGGCGCAACGCCGGCCCGGGTTTCCGGGTCGGCGTTGCGATAATTTCTTACCGGGGCGATGGAAAGAGCCTTCACAGCGCCCTATTGTGGTAACTTAAAATTCCTTAAAAACATCTTCATCGAAGGGGATTGTTTGTGCGGCCATGGTTTGATCAGGTTGTTGGAGGTTGGGTTTTTTATTCCGTCCCGGTGATTTCGCCAAAGCCTTCTTAAGTCGGCCGGCAGATGAATTTTTATTCACCGCCCCGGTAGGTTTTGCGCCCTTATGATAGCTGCCGACCAATGCTGCTAATTCAACGACAATCGTTTTCATCTGTTCGGCCTGGGCATTCAGCTCTTCGGAAGCGGAAGCCGACTCTTCGGCATTGGCCGCATTTTTCTGGGTGACCTTGTCCATTTCAGACACGGCGGTGTTAACCTGCTCGATACCCTGGGCCTGTTCACTTGAGGCCGAAGCAATTTCCGCGACCAACTCGCCGACTTTAGAAGCGCTCTGCGCTACCTGGGTAAAGGCTTCATTGGTACGTCCCACGAGCTGGGAACCGTCGCTGACTTTTTTAACCGTTCCGTCGATCAATGCGGCGGTATTTTTAGCCGCCTCGGCCGCACGCATGGCCAAATTTCTGACTTCGTCGGCCACCACGGCAAATCCGGCTCCGGCTTCACCTGCTCTCGCTGCTTCCACGGCGGCGTTTAATGCCAGCAGATTCGTCTGAAAAGCGATTTCATCAATGGTCTTGATGATTTTTGAGGTCTCTTCACTGGCCCTGGATATTTTCTCCATGGACACGGTCAGTTCCGTCATGGATTCGTTGGCCCGGCCCACGACCTCATTGACTTCTTTCATCAGTTTGTCCGCTTGGTTTGCATTATCTGCATTCTGACTGGTCATCGAGGACATCTCTTCCAGTGATGAAGAGGTATCTTCAATGGAAGCCGCCTGTTCAGATGACCCTTCGGCCAATGATTGACTGGCTTGAGATACCTCCCCGGAGGCTGAGGCGACTTGATCCGACCCTTCATTAATGCTTAGAATCGCTTTTCTGACAGGTTTTGAAATACTTCGTGCAACAAAAAAGGATAGCAGCGCTCCAGTTGTCAGGACAATTGCGATCAGGGCGATCAAAGTAATCTCGGCTTCGTGCGTCATGCCGTCCGCCTCAATTTCAGTGTCGTGTGACAGGACGGCGCTCAGGGCCATGATCCTATGTAAAATTTCGACCATTTCGAAGGTATCTTTCTCTACGATGGCCTCTTCGTGAATCATGGTTTTAAGCATGGTGGTGTAGTTTTCCAGTTCGCCTTCAATTTTTGCAAGCCTTGTTTTCTCTTCGGGTTCTTCAAGCTCCTTGCTGAGTGCCGCAATATAGGTTTTTAAAAGCCCCAGGTTTTGATCCAAATGCTGGACAAGGTCGGCATTTTTGGTCAAAAGGAATTCGGTTTCGTCACGCGACACCTTAAGGGCATTGATCCCGGCTTTGGTCAGGTGCTCAATGACGCGGGTCTGATAAATAATGCCCTGCTGGTCGCTGCCGGCGGATTCCAGACGAACCAATTCAGCCTCGTGGTGCGCCGTCATCTCTTCTAAGGCCACCTCCATGCGGGTACCGATAGCATCGAAACTTTCTTTGTTTATTTCGATGCCATGGTAGGCTGTTACCAATTCTTCAAACTTTTTGGAATAGCCGGTAACCGCAATCTCAAGGTCGCTAATTTTTTCAGTCTGGTTGATCTCAAGGAAGGCATTTGCCTTGATGGATGTGAGATCTTCTGTGTATTCGGCGATGATATTTTTGATCTTATCGACCTGCTTATCACCATAAGCCTTGTTTTCGATGCCGTGTAAGAGAAACTCACCTTGGGCAGCCTGAATGCTGTTAGTCATGTTGGAAAGTTCCAAAAATGCGGTTTCCAGGTGGCCTTTTCCATTCACATTTTTCAGGTAAAAATAGGCGCCTGATCCAAGCAGGGCCGCCAGGATCACAAGGCTTCCATAACTTGAATACAACTTGAGATTGAGCCCAAAGCGTTTATGGCCTAATTTGAGTGATTTTAACCATCAAGCCTACAACGTAACAGGCATCCCCATCAGCGGCCACAGAAAATAAACGGCCAGGCCGGTAATAATCATCAGCAAAACACTGGCCGGAATACCATATAGAAAAAATTCACCGGTGGTAAATTGTTTCGAGTCATATGCAATGGCGTTGGGGGCCGCCCCTACCAGAAGGAGAAACGGCATACCGGCTGCCACCAGGGCGGCAAACAGAATAACTTCTCCGGCGACACCCAAATAAGGCGCGATAACCAAGGCCACCGGTAAAGAGATGGCGATGGCGGCCACGTTCATGATAAAGTTGGTCATCATTAAAACAAAAAAGGTGATGCCCATCACAAATATGAACCAATGGGCATTTTGAAACATGACCAGCCAATTAACCGCCAACCAGTTGGCCGCGCCTGTCTCCCAAAGGCAGTTACCAATACTCATGGCCCCGGCGAATAATAAAATAATATTCCAGGGTACTTCTTCTAAATCATTGATATCCATAATTCCTGTAATGAAGAACAAGATCGTGGAGATTAATATAATGCCTGTCTTGTCAACCGGCTGCAGGGCCGGAATAAAAGACCTGAGGGACATGACCAAAATGCAGCTAAAGACGATGACAGCGGCTGTTATCTCATCCCTGGTGATGGGGCCGAGGGCTTTATTGAGGCGTTTGGCTTTCTCCCGAAGGCCCGGAATGCTTTTTTTCTCGGGTTTGCAAAATATCATAAAAAAGCCCCACAATAGGAAAGTCATCACCCAGCCAATAGGGAACATATAATAGCTCAACTGAAAAAAGGAGATATCCTGGTTCATAATACCTTTGTAGAAATCCAACGCGACGGCGCCACGTGCGGCTCCCAGCAAGGTGACGATGCTGCCGGCGCCGGCCACATAGGCCATACCCATAAACAACCCTTTACCGAACTTGGTTTTTTTATCGCCCTCGCCATATAGGGCGTAGATGGAGACGAGCAGGGGATAGATGGTTGCCGCCACGGCAGTGTGCGCCATGATGTGGGCCAAAGCTGCCGTGACCACAAAACAGCCGAGGTAGATCATGCTGGTTTTTTCCCCCACGATAATCAACATCTTATAGGCCAGACGTTTGGTGAGGCCGGTCTTGGTGAACACCAAACCGATCATGATGGAGGCAAAAATAAACATCACCGACGGCACCATGAAATCGGTGAAAGCGACTTTGGCCGGTCGAATCAGAAAAAGGGTCTGTAATACACCGATGGCCAGGCTGGTGACACCGATGGGTATTACTTCAAAAACCCACCAGGTCCCGGCCAGTAAGAAAATGGCTAATGCGCCCTTTGCTTCGCGGCTCAGTGAGAAGTGTTTTCCCATGGGGTCGACCGCATCGGGCCACGATGGAGAATAATACACAATGGCAAATAGTGAAATACCCAATAATAAAAACACCATTTTACGCCAGTTAACCGTATAGCCTTCCATCCCGGCAGCATCCGTTGTCATCTATTTTCCCTCATTAGGCAGTAATTTTGTTTTAATCTTTTTTAGGCTGTTTTACAGGCCGCATGCCCTTGTGGCATGGAACACAGCGGCAAAAACATCCGTCAAGCGCAAAATACCGATAATTTTTTCATCCTGCAAAACCAACAGCGACTGATGATGGCCAACCACCAGTAAATGGATCGCTTCGTCCAGAGATGCGTCCACATTGACATATTCGCCCTCCAGGGGCGTGTGCATGTATTTGGCGACTTTCTCATTATGGGATTTTTTGCAGATATCATCAAAGGGTTTGTCAAAAAGGTTATAGTCTTCAATCATGGAAGATAAGAATTTCCGGCTAAACCCATATTTCATCATACCGCTGCTTTTGTCCTGAATTTTTTCATATTTGGGCTCAAGGGATCTTAGGATATCCAGTTGTCCGAGTTTGCCGACAATTTTACCGTTTTTATCTTCCACAAGAATACCGCGATGGCGGTAGCGTGTTGTATCAAACTCTTCTTGTGCTTTTTCGAGCGCTTCCACGGCCTCAATGATGCTGGCGTTTTCCCCTATGACCGCATACTCTGATTTAGGTACCATCAAATCTTTAATTTTATAGTTTTTCACAATCGACCTCCCTTGTGGTTATCATTGCAAGCTTTCATCCTGAAAATTTCTGTTTAGAGATGGTAATCAAGGCTATTGTTTCTGGAAGTCCCGCTTTCTCTATATAGATCTTTGGCATGGTAAGAACTGCGAACAAACGGTCCACTGGCCACATTTCCGAATCCCAGTTTTATGGCCGTTGATCGCCAGTCGTCAAACTCTTGGGGTGGGACGAACCGGGTGACCGGCAGGTGGTTGCGGGTGGGTTGGAGGTATTGGCCTATGGTAAGTATATGGCAGCCGGTATCAAGGATATCCTCAAGGCATCGTTTGATCTCCGCGTCGGTTTCGCCCAGACCGAGCATGATACCGGATTTGGCGGGGATGGCCGAATGATGATTACTGACACGTCTTAAAAGGGTAAGGGACTGCCTGTAGTCAGCCTGGGGCCGAACCAAAGGGTAGAGGCGGCGAACGGTTTCAACATTATGATTGAGCACATCGGGGCCGGCGGCCAATACGGTATTCAATGCATTCTCGTCGCCCTGGAAATCGGGAATCAGGACTTCGACCTGGACACCCTCAATGGCTTCTCGGACATCGTGGATCGTATCGGCAAAATGAGCGGCGCCGCCGTCGGGAAGGTCGTCGCGTGTTACCGAGGTAATGACCACATAGGTCAGTTTCATTTTGCGTGCGGCTTCGGCCACGTTTTGCGGCTCTTTTGGATTCGGCGGCTGGTCGGGGCCGGGTGGCACATTGCAGAAACCGCAATTGCGCGTGCAGCGATCCCCTAAAATTAAAAAGGTGGCCGTCTGCTGTGAAAAACATTCAAACTGGTTCGGGCATTTGGCCTGCTGGCAAACGGTGTGCAGCCCTTTTTCATGAATGAGATTACGCACCTTTTCATGTTCCGGCCCGGAAGGCAGGCGCCGGCGCAACCAATTCGGTTTGCCGGTTCGTCCGTTAGTCGGTGGGCTGGTAGGCGATTGAGCGGTTAATCTGATAGTCTGGCGGCCTTTATCAGCGGTTGACAGATTATCCGGTCTACTGATTGACTGTTGTTTGGCGGAAAGGCCCACCGGTAGATCGGACTGGCCTAACGGTAGATCGGACAGGCCGATATAATCCAATTGACAGTGTATTTGTTCAGCCAGATGATGCCAAATTTGTTTGCGAACGGCCGACGTCGATACATTTGCGGCGCCTTCCTTTTCAAACGAGGTCATTTCAACCCCTTCAAGGCCGCAGGGGTTAATCCGGGAAAAAGGGGCAAGGTCGGGATTGATATTCAATGCAAAGCCGTGAAAGGTAATGCCGTGACGGACGGCCACTCCCACGCTGCCCAGTTTCCTTTCTGCTACCCAGACCCCGGGATTGATCGTTTTGCGTCTGGCCGTGATGCCGAAATCTTTGGCGGTCCGGATCATGATTTCCTCCAAAGCGGTCACATAACCTTTTACCGACAATCCGGCGGACTTCAAGTTGATGATCGGGTACCCCACCACTTGCCCCGGGCCATGGTAAGTGATTTCTCCCCCGCGTTCGATACGAATGACCGGAATCTCTTTTTCGGACGAAAGGTTGGTATCGACAATCAGGTGGTGACGCTTGCCGTTACGTCCAAGTGTAAAAACGGGTTCGTGTTCCAGAATGAAAATGGCGTCCCGATCCAGATCACCGGAATATCTGGCGGCAACCATATCCAGTTGCAACCGGTGTATCTCGCGATAATCCGATACGGGTAGATCGACAGCCCAGCATAACTGCGGTTGGCTCATATTTGAAGCGTGATGCTTGTTTTTCATGGGCAATACCTGAAGCGCTGGCACGTAGACCCTCCTGTCGGTTCACCAGTGAAGGGGAGGGCGGCCTACTGGCTGACTGGTCGACGAATAACTCATTTATCTAATTTGGGGTTTCGGGCGGCCAAAGTTTCATCCAGGTGGCCAAAACCAACGGCCCGGAGCATGTCGGCAATTTCTTCATCGGTATGAGGAAGATACCTCATGAATCCTGTCCTTATGAATCCGGTCCTTCCAGCATTTTCACATATGCGTCCTTGTCCAGCATGGCATCAACTTCATCGGTATTGCCTGGACTTACTTCGATCATCCATCCATCGGTGTAAGGACTACTGTTTACCGATTCCGGGGAGTCCTCCAGGGTTTCATTTATGGCGGTTACCTCACCGCTTGCCGGCATGTACAGCTCGGAAACGGCTTTGACGGACTCCACCGTACCGAACTCGTTCCCCTTTTCAAAAGTCGTCCCTACTTCGGGTAGCTCCACAAAGACGATATCGCCCAGTTGGTCCTGGGCATAGTCGGAGATTCCAATTTTTAACTTTTCACCATCTTGCTTGACCCACTCATGGTCCTCGGTATAGCGCAGGTTGTCGGGAAATGTCAGTTCGCTGATCTCTTTCATGGCACAGCCTCCTTTTTTACCGTTTTGAATGGATGTTTTCTATCCAATTCAACTTTAATTTGATCCTGGCGCACTATAAAGATAATCGCCACTATTGTAAATATCCGTCTTTTTTTAAGGTTCGACAGTAACTCAGCATGCTTGTGCTAAAGCATTTGTTTTGGTAGATTGTTCTAAAGTTTATGACCTTTTTTGGCCCCAAAATATCGGAGCAGACACGACCATGACAACGAAAATAACGATTCTCGGAGCTGGGCCCGGTGGCTATGTGGCGGCGATTCGAGCGGCGCAATTGGGTGCGGATGTGACCCTGATTGAGGCCGACGAAGTTGGTGGTACCTGTTTAAACTGGGGATGCATCCCTTCAAAAGTGCTGATCAATACGGCCAACTTATTGGATAAATACCACGAGGCTAAATCTTTCGGTATCACCATTGACGGGTCGGTGAAAGTCGATATGGCGGCCCTCATGAACCGGAAAACAACTGTTGTGGAGAACCAGATCAAGGGAATCTACGGCTTGTTAAAGCGACATAACATTCAGCACCGAGCCGGTACGGGGAAAATCATGCAGCCGGGACGTGTGGTTGTGACCTCCGGCGAGCACAAGGGTTTGGAGATCGAATGGGATCGTTTAATATTGGCTACCGGCACCCGGCCGCTGAATATGGCAGCCTATCCCTTTGATGGGCAAAAAGTGTTATCAAGCAATCATGCCCTCAATCTTGAAACGGTTCCGGAATCAGTCCTTATTCTGGGAGGGGGTGTTATCGGATGTGAGTTTGCCTTTATTCTCTCATCTTTAGGCGCCAAGGTTACGGTGGTGGAAGCCTTGTCACGATTGCTACCTTTGCCGTCGGTGGATGAGGGTTGCGCCAAAATTATGCAGCGGGAAATGAAAAAACGCCGGATTGGCTTACTGGTTAACCGCACCGTGGCTGCTTATACGGATGATGGTGACCAATTGAAGGTGACCCTCGGGCCCTCCCCGTTTCTGGAAAATCCGACTGAAAAAGAAAAGACACCCCAATCTTTGTTGGTGGATCGAATGCTTGTGTGTATTGGGCGTCAACCCAACAGTACGGGAATCGGCCTGAAACAAAACGGCATTCAGCTGGATGAAAAAGGATGGATCCAGACCGACGATCAAATGCGTACCAACATGAAAAATATTTTTGCCGTCGGCGACATTCTCGGGCCGTCTAAGGTTATGCTGGCCCATGTGGCTTCCACCGAGGGCATGGTAGCCGCTGAGAACGCCATGGGTGCCAACCGCCGAATGGATTACCATGCGGTGCCGGGGGCGATATTTACCTCACCGGAAGTGGCCAATGTCGGCCTGACCGAAGCCCAGGCAAAGGCGCAGGGAATTGATTTTGAAGCCCATAAGGTTTTGATGCGGACCTTAGGCAAGGCCCAGGTGCTGGGTGAATTGGCCGGGGAGGCGAAAATTATTTCCGAAGCCGGTAGTGGCCGGGTGCTGGGTGTCCATTTGGTGGGAGCCCATGCCACCGACTTAATTGCCGAAGGGACGTTGGCGATCCAGAAGGGTTTGACCGTCGCCGATATCGCGGAAACGATTCATGCCCACCCCACCATGGCCGAAGTAATGCTAGAGGCGGCCCATAAGGCCCAGGGGCATCCGATTCACGGATGATGCGGATGGATTGAGGCGGAACAATTAGCGATAACCCCAACCGCCCATTCAATATCATTATGTCTTGGGATCGTTTATAAAGGTAGAATAATCTGCTTGATATCGGTGAGTGAATAGGAAAATAAAAAGGGCTCTCTTTAGGGAGTATTAAGTCCGATCAAGAGAGCCCGTGGGCTGGATCAATGTTGCCGGCGGTGAGGTATGTTACACGTTATTTAAATTTTAAATACGGCTTGATCGCTTCGGCCGTCTTTGCGCCGATACCCGGCACACCGATAAGATCATCCACAGAATTAAATTTTAACTTTTTGCGGGCTTTCATGATGGCCTCGGCTTTAACCTCGCCGATACCGGGCAGCATCATGAGGTCTTCCATGCCTGCTGCGTTGATATTTATTTTTTCCTTGGGCAAGGCTTTAGCGGATTCAACAGCCTTTGCCACCTTCTTTTTAGCCTTTTTCGTTGATTTTTCAACTTTTTTTACAGTTTCTTTCGCCGTGGTTTTTTTCTCTGCCGCTACCAGGGGGGTTGTCGAGACCAGCGCGAAGGCAACCAATGTTCCAACAACAAGTAGAATAGTGACAACCGATTTTAATTTCATGTGCTTCTCCTTCTGAATTAGAGATAATAAAAAGAATTCAACATGTATCATCAGCCCGCTCAAGTTCAATTTTAACGGCAACATTGCTTGGATAGGGGCGCATGAACCTTTGAACCCTTGAACCGGGTCGATCCTCATTATGCGAGATTATGGCGAGGAGTTTGTTCATGGAGCCCCTGGTACTCAGTTTTGGCGCCCAGCTGTTCTTTGCTTTACGGTTCGGTTAATTATATCCAAACTTTGCGATTGTCAAGGGTCTACCTCATTAAAATAGGTATATATCCTACGTAAAATAATTTTTACTCGGTGACTAAAGATCGGTAACTGAAGAAGGGGGAAAATAATCAAATGACAACCCAACAAATTGCTGAAAGAACCCAAAGCTTAGTCTCTGTAGCTATGGGGCGTGAATCTGCGGATATGGTCATTCGTAACGGGAGCTGGGTCTGTGTCCAATCCGGAGAGATCATTCCCGAGACGGATATTGCCGTTAAGGCCCAGCGGATTGCGTATGTGGGGCCGGATGCCGCCCATGCGATTGGGAATACGACGCATGTCATCGATGCAAAAGGGTTTTACCTGGTACCGGGTCTGCTGGACGCCCATATGCATATTGAATCCGGGATGATTACAATCACCGAGTTTGTGCGCGCCGTAGCCGGTCGAGGTACCACGGCCATTTTTATCGACCCCCATGAAATTGCCAACGTTTTTGGATTAAAGGGGGTTCGGTTGATGGTGGATGAGGCCGCCGTTCAGCCGATTCATGTGTGGGTACAGATGCCTTCGTGCGTACCTTCGGCACCTGGGCTGGAAACGCCGGGGGCCGTTATCGGGCCGGAAGAGGTGGCCGAGGCGATGGCGTGGGATGGCATTATCGGTTTGGGTGAGATGATGAACTTTCCCGGCGTGTTTAGCGGCGATGAAAAAATGCACGCGGAAATGGCGCAAACCCGTCGCTTTAGAAAAGTCATCGGAGGACATTATGCCGCCCAGGATTTGGGCCTTCCTTTTCACGGCTATGTCGCCGGTGGTCCGGAGGATGACCATGAGGGCACGCGCATGGAGGACGCCATTGCTCGGGTACGGCAGGGGATGAAACCCATGTTGCGCCTGGGGTCCGGCTGGCATGATGTTGCCGAGCAGATTCGCGCTGTAACCGAAAAGGGTTTGGACCCTCGACACTTTATCCTTTGCACAGATGACAGCCACGCCGAAACGCTGATTACCGAAGGCCATATGGATCGTGTCGTGCGCCATGCCATTGCCCATGGCTTAAAGCCCATTACCGCGATTCAAATGGCAACGCTCAATGCCGCCACCCATTTTGGTTTGGGACTGGATCTGGGAATGATTGCGCCCGGACGTTTTGCCGATATTCTTCTTGTGCCGGATTTGTCGGAATTTTCAGCTGAAACCGTTATCGCCAAAGGCCGAATCATCGCTGAGAAGGGACATCTTGAGGTTAATCTCCCCGATTATACCTACCCTGAATGGGCCACGCAATCCGTCCATTTATCCCGAAAACTGACAGACCGGGATTTTGTCCTACCGGCGGCTAAAGAGGGTCGGCAAACGGCCAATGTCATCGGTGTGATCGAAAATCAGGCACCGACCAAACATTTACGGGTTGAAGTCATCGCCAAAGATGGAGAGGTGGCGGTGGATATTAAACGGGATCTGGCGAAAGTGGCTTTGGTGTCGCGCCATAAAGGCACTGAAGGAATCCAGGTAGGGCTGGCTCAGGGGTTTGGATTAACTGAACAGTGCGCTATCGGGACCACGGTGGCACACGACAGCCATCATATGTTGGTCGTAGGGACGAGTGAAGCCGACATGGCACGGGTTGCCAATAAGCTGGCCGCCGTCGGTGGCGGTCAGGCCGTTTCCCGAAACGGGGAGATCATCGGTCTTGTGGAACTCCCCCTTGCCGGGCTGATGTCAAACGAGCCGGCAACGGTGGTTGCCCCAAAAGCCGCAACAGTGCTGGAGGGGTTTAGGTCGTGCGGATGCCGCTTAAACAATCCCAATATGCAGCTCAGTCTTTTGGCCCTGGTGGTTATTCCCGAATTGCGGATTTCGGACCTCGGTCTGGTGGATGTCAATCAGTTTAATTTGATACCGGTTCTGGAACCCTAATCGTCCGTATCGCGGTGAAGGTGTGCGGTCACATCTCATCGCCACGTAACAGCTGCCGGATTCGTTCACTCAAAAACATGATGGACTCAACATCGAGGTGGTCGACAATGGTTTCATCGAACATCAATTTGATTTCCGCTTCAAACCCATCCTCGTCATCGGTATCCCAAAATAAGAGGGCGACCGGAATCCTGGGCAAGGGGACCAGGTAAACGGCCACATCCGCCGTGGGAAACTGATCGGAGTGATCCAGAGCCCCAATGGCGAAAGCCGCTTTTTTTAATGCCTCCGGATGTCCGGTAAAGCGTTTTAAAAGCGGTGCTTCCACATGCGCCTTCATGGACTTCATCTTTGAGATCGTATTGGGAATGGCCTCCAATCCCTTCCAGTTGCCCGTGGGCAACACTTTCCCTCCCTGGGCCATATGGTTGTAGATAAAGACTTGTTCCCACCGGTTGAGGGCCGTGCCGTCCGCTTTCGATATATGATCCGGGCGAATCAAAATGGCATCGTTAAAATAGGGCAACTCATAGAAATGTCCCGGTGGGGTCGGTTTTTAGTTCGCCGCCGATCCGGGTCGGAAGATCTTTGATATCCATGGATGCGGCGCGTTCTTTGGCCCACACCAGGGCATCGGCGGCCATGTCCTTTTTGGTCCATTGACCGGCAGCGTATTGGTCGTTCAGTTCGGCCTGGGCGGTTGCCAATACCTCCCGGGCGATGTGGGGGCAGTTGTTCAACGGCAACTTTTCCGATACCACCATACCGGCAAAAGCCAGGCAGGTCGGATAACCGCAATCGCCGCAATTGGTTTTGGGTAGGATTTGCTTATAAATATCGACAACGGACAGGGGCATGGGGTATCCAAAGGAAGTCGGCCAGTGGACCGGTTAGCCAGTAAGGCAGCTGATAAGCCGGTTAGCCGGAAGTCCGGCTCGCCGGCTGACTGGCGGACAGGTAAACGGGTAGACTAATTTAAAAGAGAATATATCTTACGGTTTAAAAGGGAATATCATCTTCCGGCTCGTTTCCGCCGGAAGCCGGGCCGGCCATTCCCGGGGGTTGGTATTGGTCGGTATCGCGGTTGTCCGCACCGGAATCCCTTGATCCGAGCATCTGCATTTCATTGGCCACGATTTCGGTTGTCCAGCGGCGGTTTCCGTCTTTATCTTCCCAGTCGCGGGTTTGCAAACGGCCGCTGATATATACCTGCCTGCCCTTGGAAAGGTACTCGCCGCATATTTCGCCCAGCCGTCTAAAGGCGACAATTCGGTGCCATTCGGTTTTTTCTTTTTTTTCCCCGCTTTCTTTATCTTTCCACTCCTCGGATGTGGCGATGGAAAAATTAGCTACGGCCGTACCATCCTTGAAATAGCGGATTTCCGGATCTTTCCCCAGTCGCCCGATAAGAATTACCTTGTTCACACCCGACATGCGATACCTCCTGACTTGATTCGTTTAAAATTATGCGCCTTACAGGATGGCCATATTGTTTGGATTGTTTTATATAACCATTAGGGAGCATGTCAATCCGTACCCTCGTCGGATAAAATTCGTCCCCCACTCCAGCGCAATTTGGTTTTCAGTATATCAAAGTACGATTGGTCCGGAATGGCGATCATGCGAACGGGATGATCGCTTTGGGTGACAATGATCGTGTCCCGATGGTCGATGGGAAGCCCCAACTGGCCGTCTAAGGTCAGGGCGATATCTTCGGCGCTCTTTTCCAGACGAATTTTTATCGCTACCTGATCCGGAACAATGAGTGGCCGGTTGGTCAGGGTAAAGGGGCAGATGGGCGTGATGATGATCCCCGGCACATGTGGGTGAATGATGGGGCCGCCCGCTGCCAGGGAGTAGGCTGTGGACCCGGTGGGCGTGGCCACGATCAATCCGTCGGCCCGATAGGTGGTTAGGTAGCGGTCGTCGATATAAGTGAGAATATTGGCCAGCCGGGCCAGTGCGCCCCGATTAATGACCACGTCGTTTAGCACGGATTCATGTAATACTTTCCTATCATCCCGAAAAACGCGTACCACCAGGCGCATGCGCGGTTGAATGTTCAGTTGGTTGTTTAAAACGGCCTGGGCTGCGGGGTAGAGATTTTCCGCGGCGGTTTCAGCTAGGAAACCAAGATCGCCGAACTTGACACCGATGACGGGAATCGGCTGGTCTCCAATCCAGCGGACGGCACTCAAAAACGTACCGTCACCACCCAGAACAAAGACACAGAACAGATCCTCGGGTGCACGGCCGCTTTGGGTATCTTCATGGTAAGACGCACCGGTTTCGCCGGTGCCGGAGGGCTTTTTGCGGATGACGACCCGATCCCGGTCCGCCAGCCATCGGGTGAATTCAGCGGCCGTTTTTTCCGCCTGGTCATCCGGTTTTACAACCAATCCGATTGTATTCACGGGGTTGATTCCTTCGGTTTGTTTCAAGATGTTGATTCTATTCGGCAAAACATTGTTAAAATATCGCTCAATCTTGACACATTTTACGTCGCAACGATACCATACCCTCCCATCGGCGACAATCATTATGAACGACCCCAATCGCTTTCGATCGATTTTTAGATGAACGATCAAACCGAAGACGGGTTAACGATTATCGAATTGTCGTGTTTTAACGTTGTGACATCCAGTTTTTGACATTATCGATTTTGGGGGAAAGATGGCCATTATTCGAGACATTGAAAAATATCGTAAAAGAACGCTGGCCAGGGATCTGATTATTGGATTGACCGTGGCGGTGGGGTTTACCGTGGCGGTGCATATCGCCGTGTATTATGTTTATTCAACCACTAGCTCCCGAACGAATTCTCACGGAAAAAGCCGAATCCACGGTGGACGAGTTGGCTGAAGTGATGGCGATCTCCCTTTGGAATTTAAGCCGGGATGTCATCGTGCAAATATCGAAAGCCTATCTAAAGTCTGCCTATCTGGAGGGCATTCAGATTAAAGATGACTTGAACCAGATTATGTTTGAAGAAATTCCCAACATTACCGCAGGGCTGATAACGCAGGAAAAAGAGATTTCCTGGCAGGGAAATAGTGTGGGCACATTAACCCTATGGATCACCGGGAAAGATACGACCCGGATACAGAACGCCATGATTCGCAATATGATCCTTATCGCCCTTTCCGTTATCGTTATTATCATTGTGGTGATCCATTTTATTATGAGTTACTTTCTTAATAAACCGATGGACCATCTGATTCAGGGGATGCGCTCCATTGCCGGTGGAGACTACCAAAGTCCTATGCCACCCGTGTTGCAGGAGGATATCAACGCCATTATCAAAGAGGCCAACCTTATGGCCAGTCAGATCTCCCTGCGCAATGAACAACTCGAAAAAGAGAACATTGAGCGCCTTGAGGTCCAGGAAGCGCTAAAACGGGTCAATCAAGATCTCGAGCTGCGGATCGGCCAGTTGATCGAAGCGGAAAAAAAACTGGTTGAATCTGAAAAAAAATATCGGGGTATTTTCGAAAACGCCCTGGAGGGAATTTTTCAGACCACACCCGGCGGCCGCTTCATCGACGCCAACCCCTCCATGGCCCAAATATTGGGTTACGACTCCCCGGAGGATCTGATCAACAGCGTGACCAATATTGAAAAACAACAATATGTGGACCCCCATCAACGGGAAGAGTACCTGCGGTTACTCGGTGAAAAAGACCTGATTTCCAATTATGAATGTCAGTTTTACAAAAAAGACGGTACGAAGATGTGGGGGGTTACCCAGGTTCGGGGTTTTAGGGATGAGCACGGCCGTTTGACACGTCTGGAAGGTATTATGCAGGATATTTCCGAGCGCAAAAAGGCCGAGATCGAATTGCGGGAATCCGAAGAAAAATATCGCCAGTTATATGAAGGCAGCCGTGACGGGTACCTTATGACCGATATCTCCGGTAATTTTATCGAATGCAACTCCAGTTTTTGCGAGATGCTGGGTTATAGCCTTAAGGAGTTGCAGCAGATGACCTATCCCCAGATCACCCCCAAACATTACCATGATTGGGAAACCCAGCTTTTAAGAGAGGAGACGGTGCAGCGGGGGTATACCGATGTTTATGAAAAAGCGTATATCCGCAAAAACGGGAGCGTGTTTCCGGTGGAAATGCGGGCCTACCTGATGCGCCCTCAGCAAGACAAAGCCACCGGTTTTTGGGCATTTGTACGTGATATTACCGAGCGCAAGACCCTACAGGCCGACGCCATGCGAAATGCGCAGCTGGCGTCCTTAGGCGAAATGGCTGCCGGCGTCGCGCATGAAATCAATAACCCTATAAACGGGATCATCAACTATGCCCAGATATTGATCAATCGCGGGAAAAAGATCGGAGATGGGAATGATATCCCCCAAAGAATCATTAAAGAAGGCGAACGGATCGAACGGATTGTCCGGGCCTTGCTCTCTTTCTCAAGGGAAAGTCGGGATAAAAAACATGCCGTTGGCATTCATCACGTCCTCAAAGAAGCGTTGGATCTGACGCAATCCATGCTGATCAAGGACAATATCGGTATTCATGTCAATTTGTCTGCGGATCTGCCCCAGATAAATGCCAATGCCCAGCAGATTCAACAGGTCTTTTTAAACATCATCAGCAATGCCCGCTACGCCCTTAATCAGCGGCCCCAAACCTCATCGTCAAAAAAACAGCTGTCCATCGAGGGCCAAATCGTCGGCCCCGATGACCGCCGAAATATCCAAATCTCATTTTATGATACTGGCATAGGGATTGCACAAAAAAATCTTGATCGCGTATGCGACCCCTTCTTTTCCACGAAACCAACCGACCAGGGAACGGGTCTGGGTTTAAGCATCAGTCACGGTATCGTAAAAAATCATGATGGCAAGTTGTGGGTTGAAAGTGTCGAGGGAGAATACACCAAAGTCCTAATCGAGTTTCCCATATGAGCTTTAATATTCTAGTGGTCGATGATGAGGAGAGCATTCGCTTTACCTTCAACGAATTTTTAACCGAAGAGGGGTACAATGTTACCTGCGCGGATAATTTTGAACGTGCTATGGCGCTTGTTTCCGAAGCGGAACCGGATCTGATCTTTGCCGATATCATTCTGGCCGAGCATACGGGGATTGATATTTTAAAAGAGGTCAAGAAGCGAGGCATGCTTTGTCCGGTCATCATCATTACCGGGCAGCCGGATATCGATACCGCATCGGAATCCGTGCGGCTGGGCGCATTTGACTATTTGGCCAAACCGATTCAACAGGATGAACTGCTGCGAGTGGCCAAGATCGCGCTTTCCCATAAGCAGGTCATTACCGAAAGGGAGCGCTACCGGAATAATCTGGACGCGATTTTTCGCAGCGTTATGGATGCCATTATAACCGTGGATAACCGCAAGCGGGTTTTAGAATCCAACGCCGCTTTGGAAAAAGTGTGTCATGCCGACCCCCGTGATATTGCCGGAAAAGTATTTGACGCCATTGACAACCCCTGCCTGGCCGCCTGTGCCGATGTACTTCGGCGGACCCTTGATCATCAAGCTGTTGTTCGTGAGCAGCACATTGAATGTCGGCCGGTCAATCATCCCCGCCAAATGCTGGTTGTCAATGCATCGCCCCTGTTGGACCGGAATAATAAATCCATCGGGGCCATCCTGGTTATTCGGGATGTGACCCGAATGTCCAATATGGAAAGCGAGCTCAAGGAGCGCCATAGCTTTCACAATATCATCGGTAAAAGTGGCAAGATGCAACGCATGTTCCGCACCGTCGAGAATTTGAGCGAGATTGAATCGACGGTACTCATTACCGGCGAGAGCGGTACCGGAAAGGAACTGGTCGCCAAAGCGCTGCATTACTCAGGACCGCGGGCCATGAATCCCATGGTGACGGTCAATTGCTCCACCCTTGTGGAAAATCTTCTGGAAAGTGAATTGTTCGGGCATATCAAGGGCGCTTTTACCGGTGCCATGCGTGATAAAATCGGCCGGTTTCAGGAGGCGCACAAAGGCACCATTTTTTTAGACGAGGTTGGCGATCTGTCGCCCTTAACCCAGTTAAAGCTGCTGCGGGTCCTACAGGAAAGGTGCTTCGAGCGCGTGGGGGATTCCACCCCCATCGAGGTAGACGTACGGGTGATTACCGCAACCAATCGTGATCTTCATAAGGAAGTCAGGCAGGGTCGTTTCCGTGAAGATCTGTTTTACCGGCTAAAAGTGGTGGAGATAGAACTCCCCCCCTTAAGGGGACGCTACGAGGATGTTCCTTTGCTTATCGACCACTTCTGTGATCTGTACAATCAAAAATTTAGTAAAAATATTCAAGGCGTCACCGAGCATGCCCTAAAGGCTTTGATGCAGTATGCCTGGCCTGGTAATGTGAGAGAGTTAGAGCACGCCATTGAGCGGGCCTTTGTCTTTTGTCGTAGCGATGCGATCAAACTGGAGCATCTGCCACCTGAGATCAGCCGTTCCAATAAAAAGCTTGTTACCTCCGGCCAGACCCATACCGCCGACCTGGATACGGTGTTGACAACACTGGCGCAAACCGATGGAAACAAGGCCAAAGCGGCCCGGATGCTGGGTATCAGCCGGAAAACGTTATACAAAAAATTGAAGAAACTCGGGACCGATGTGGATCATGCGTAACCTATTGCTTATTGCGAGGACCAACCGGGGGGCCATTCGCACCCTTATTGCCGCTGTTTTCTTTTTTATTTCCGATCCTTCGGTCGTTCACAGTCAAAACGTGGATAATTTGATATTGCTGACCGAACAATTCCCCCCCTTTAACTATGCCGACGACGGTCAATTGAAGGGTATTTCCGTTGATTTGCTGGAAATTATCCTTGCGATGGTGGGCTCCAAGCTGACCAAAGAAGATGTCCAACTGTTGCCCTGGGCACGGGCGTATCGGGATGCACTGGAAAAGAAAAATACCGTCTTGTTTATGACCAATCGCAATGCGCTACGGGAAAATCTGTTTAAATGGGTGGGCCCGATTATTTCCACTGAATTCGGGTTGATTGCAAAAAAAGAACGAGGGATACGGATCGCCTCGCGGAGTGAGATTAACCATTACAAAATTGGTGTGGTGAGCAAGGATTATGGTGAAATGTTGCTGCATACCCTGGGCATTGATCCGGCTAATATTGAGCCGGTCGCAACCGGAGAAATCAATGTTCATAAACTCAACCGCCATCGGATTGACCTTTGGAATTACGAAGTGACCGTCGCGGCCTGGATCATTTCCCAGGCCGGTTTCAACCCAAACGATTACGAAGTGGCCTTCAACCTCAAGCAGGATATCGGTTCATATTATGCGTTTCACAAGGATACCGACGATGCCGTCATCGCCATCTTTCAAGGGTCCTTGGACAAATTGAAGGTCAAGGAGGAGGGCGCCGTCCAAAGCAAATTTGAATCGATAGTCCGGCGCTATGTCCAGGGATCAATCAAACCTTTGCGCTGACCGTTGCACTGTTCTGTGAGGATGAATGCGCAGCTCGCTTTTAGCGAATTCCCGAATTCTGCGGCCACGATACTTTCTGATTATTTTTTAATTGATGTGTATAAGGGGTTACAGTTTTGGGGGCATGCATTTGTGTAACCCAGGTGGCACTTTTCTCTGACTTTACGGCTTTAACAAACGAATATCCGCTCCCTTTGGGTGATAATATTTCAGTTTATTCATGTAATACGGCCCATATGATTTAAACGACCCATTTGGATCTGTTGGTTGGGTTCGTTGGCAAGGTTCTTGCTCATACTGTCTAAGACGATCATTTCGTGGGTCTTTCCAAGGAGTGATCGAAATCGTTCAATGGGGAGTGTTGCATTGGGTATGGGACTGCTCGGATTGATGTAAAACCGGGCCAATGTGAAGGTGGTTCATCACCGGGTCTTTTTGACAATACTCTTGACAAAAGGTTGCAACTTTTACTTTATCTGAGTCGACCTATGACGATAATCAATTGGAAAGACCAGATTGGAAAGACCAGATCGGAAAACTAGATCTGGTAAGACCAGAAGGAGGTGATCGGCATCTAATATAGGCGTAGACCTGTCGTCGTACTTTTTTCATGCAGCATTCGTTCATCATTAACAAGGAGGAACACAAATGAAACGTTTTTTAACTCTTTTCGTTATTTTTGGTGTCATTTTCGGGCTAACCGCGTTACCTGCGCTGGCCATGGACAAAGGTGTCGTTAAGCTTAGAAAAGGCGAGCCGGTTCACATCGCCTATTGGTTTGTTATCTCAGGGGCCAACACCTCTTTAGGCACGGACACCTCTCGCGGTGTTGAAATTGCTGCCGATAAGTTTGGTGGTAATATTAAAGGTCATCCGATTAAAATTAGTGGCCAGGACGAATTGTGTAACCCCGAAGGCGGTCAAGCGGCAGCATCCAAGATTGCTTCCGATCCCACCGTCGTTGGCGCCATCGGTTCCAACTGCTCCAGTGCCGCCAAACCGGGTGTTCCGATCCTTTGGAATGCCGGCATTCCCAACATTTCACCGTCCAATACAGCCCCGTTTCTAACGGCTCCTGATCGCGGTGAAGAATTCAATGGCTACCTGCGTACCTGTCACAATGATTCGGTTCAGGGTGCCGTGGCTGCCGAATTTGCATTCAATACGCTTAAAGTTAAAAAAGCCGCCACCATTCATGATGGCAGTGTCTATGCCGAAAGTCTGGCAATGGTTTTTGCTGAAAAATTCAAGAAGCTGGGTGGAACCATTACGGCCGCAGAGGCTGTTGGCGCAGGTGATACGGATATGCGCCCGGTTCTGACCTCCATCTCCACCGGTAAACCGGAATTTATCTATCTTCCGATCTTTATTGCCGAGGGTGGGCACGTGACGCGTCAGTCCAAAGAAGTTGCCGGTCTGGAAGATGTCAAGCTCATGGGCGCTGATGGTATCTTTTCTCCGGATTTTTATAAAGCTGCCGGCGAAGCGGCGGTGGGCATGTATCATTCCAGCCCTGATTTCTCAGCCTTCCCGGCCGAATACCAGGAATTCCTGAAAGCGCATCAGGAAAAATACGGTGAGGCACCTATCGCACCGTTTCATGGCCATGCCTATGATGCCGCTATGATGATCTTGAAAGCCGTTGATAAGGTCGCCGTAGAGCACGATGATGGCTCGTTGACCATCGATCGCATGAAATTAAGAGATGAGCTGTTCGCCACCAAGGATTATAAGGGTGTTACCGGTACCATCACCTGTAATGAGTTTGGTGACTGTGCTGATCCGCGTATTGCCGTTTATGAAACCACAATGGAGAATGTTAAAAAAGGCGTAATGCCGACCGTTCCGTTCTGGAAACCTTATTAATCAATCCGAAAAAAACCCGGTCTCGAAAGAGACCGGGTTTTTCGCTCAGGGAAACGATGGGTCGCCTTGGCGATTCTTATTATAAACCCTAAGATCTTTAGCCTCTCCCTGGATGGTAATTCTACCCTTACGTGAGCATTCATACCACTGGGGGGATGGAGGAAACTATGTTTCAGCGCTGGAAAGAGAGTATAACACCCACGGATGTGGTGATGTGGCTGATCGGCGGCACGCTGCTCATCATGATTCTCTGGGGATCCATTGCCACTCTGGCCGCGGGTAAATACACCGGTCGTCATTGGATCGATTTTGTCATCTTCGGTCTGGCCCAGGGTAGTATTTATGCCCTCATCGCCACCGGGTACACCATGGTTTACGGTGTTTTAAGAATGATCAATTTCGCCCACGGTGAAGTATTTATGAGCGGACCGTTTACCGCCTATTTTGTGGCTGATGCCATGTACCGCACCGATTTTCTAGATGCACACCCTTTTTTGGCGTTATTGGTCATTTTTATTGTCGCCATGTCTATCTCCACTTTTATTGCCTATTTCCTGGAAAAGATCGCCTACCGGCCGCTACGCGGCGCGCCTCGCCTGATCCCACTGATTACGGCCATTGGCGCTTCCTTCTTTTTACAATACCTGTTTCGCGGTCTTTATGGGTCCGGTTATCAGGCGTATCCGGTTATTAGAATCCTGGAAGGACAATGGGTGATTTTCGGCGTCCGCATCCTCAAGTTTCAGTTAGTGGTTATTGTCGCTGCTGTTCTGCTCATGGTGGCACTGTACAGCTTCATTATGCTGACTCGGGTCGGCAAAGCCATTCGGGCTGTTTCCGAGGATAAGGAAGCGTCCGCATTGATGGGGATCAACGTGGATGGCATGATCTCCACGACCTTTATCATCGGGGGCATGGCTGCCGGCGGGGCTGGTGTTCTCTATGCCTTGATGTTCAAGCAAGTGCATTTTTTCATGGGTTTCATACCGGGGATTAAAGCGTTTACCGCCGCCGTGCTGGGTGGCATCGGAAACATTCCCGGTGCCATGCTGGGTGGCATTTTTCTCGGCCTGATCGAATCGGTGGGCCCGAGTCTTTTTCTGGATGGTTTGGGAATTCCCGCACCTTACCAACTAAAAGACGCCATTGCGTTTACCATGCTTGTGCTGGTTCTCATTTTCAGACCTACAGGTATTATGGGCGAGCGGTTGGCTAGCAAAAAGGCTTAACACTTGAAGCCATTAAAAAAGGGATAATACACGGCATGACACAATCACGTTCATTTTGGAACCACGGGGTTAAAACCGGCATCATCGGTGGCGTGGCCGTACTGATCATCGCATTGGTCGGCATGGTGGAGTCGTTCAACCGACGCGATATTGTTTACGAGATGATCGCCATGGGGCACACTTTGCTGCTGATAACGGGCATTATGATGGGATATTTGGCCGCTAAGCGGACAACCGTACCGGACCTATTGACCCAATGTATAAACGCCATCATCGCCAGCCTGACGACCTCACTGTTTCTTGTCTTTCTGATCCTCATCGGAAAAATGATCAATTTACGGGCGGTTCTCGTCAATGCCTCGCCCATGCTCTACCGGGCGCTGACATTGGGGCATCCCGACAGCCTGTTTGGTCTATTGATTATTCTTTGTATCGGCCTTTTTTGCGGTGTTTTTGCGGCTATCCTTTTTGCCGTTCCAGCGTCGGTTCGGCGGATTACCATAACAGCCGTATGCAGTATGGTGGGTGTGGGGGTGTTGCAGGATCTCGTTCGTCCTATTTTGCTGGCTTGGGGCCCGCTCGCCACTTTCAGCGATTTTTTATTCGCCGCAAACGGGCTGACCAGTGCAGGGGCAATCACACTTGTTGTGGTCATCGGCATATTAATGACCTTATGGAGCCTTAAAGGCGACGATGTAAAAAATAATTATCAAAATTTTTCCGGTGGGACCCAGAAGGGAATTAAGATCGGCGGTTTTTTAGTGCTGGCTTTCGTATTGCTTATATTGCCCCAGGTTGTCGGGCTGTTCTTAAGCGAGGTGTTGACGATCGTCGGTTTGTACGTGTTGCTGGGACTTGGTCTCAATATCGTTGTTGGGTATGCCGGCATGCTGGATCTCGGCTATGTGGCCTTTTTTGCCATCGGCTCTTATGTGACCGCTATATTAACATCGCCTGAACTCGGCTTTTTCAGTTTCAGTTTCTGGCAGGCCTTGCCGATTGCCATTATAATAGGCATTGGCTTCGGGGTTATGTTGGGTATACCGGTATTGAAAATGAGGGGGGATTATCTAGCTATCGCCACTTTGGGTTTTGGTGAAATTATTCGTGTTCTCGTCCTTTCCGATGCCCTGAGACCCTGGCTGGGAGGTGCCCAGGGACTCAATAAAATAGGCAAACCGGAAGTACTTGGCTTCACGTTTACCCAGCCACAACATTATTACTATCTCATATTGGCCGGCTGTTTACTGGTGATATTTATTTCCATAAGGTTGAAGGATTCGCGCTTGGGAAGAGCCTGGATGGCCATGCGTGAAGACGAGGACGTTGCCCAGGCCATGGGAATCAACCTGGTGGCGACCAAATTGATGGCCTTTGCCAGCGGGGCCGGCTTCTCAGCCTTGAGCGGTGCGATTTTTTCGGCCAAGTTGGGTTCGGTGTATCCCCACAGTTTCAGTGTTTTCATTTCCATCAACATAATCTGCCTCATCATCGTCGGCGGTATGGGTAGCATTCCAGGGGTCATCGTCGGTGCTGCCGCACTGGTGGGGTTACCGGAATTGCTTCGAGAGTTTGCCGAGTACCGCATGTTTGTTTACGGTGCGGCCCTGGTGGCCATGATGCTGCTTCGGCCCGAAGGTTTATGGCCGGAAGCTCGGCACAAGATGGAGTTGCATGAGGACGATGCTGCCACCGAGGAACCGCAAGTATCGGCAGTGACTTAAGACTTCGAAAAGGAAACGAAATGTCTGCTATTCTTACAACCAACAAAATGACAAAGCGTTTCGGCGGGCTGGTGGCTGTGGACTCTTTGGATATCAGTATTGAGGAAAACAGCATCCACAGCGTTATCGGGCCCAATGGCGCCGGGAAAACGACGTTGTTCAATTGCGTTACCGGTTTTTATAAACCGGAAGAAGGGTCAGTGCGGTTGGGGGAGCAATCACTTGTAGGGAGGCTTCCGGATCGCATCGTCAAAATGGGGATTGCGCGAACATATCAAAATATCAGGTTGTTTTCCAACCTGACCGCCAAGGAAAATATCATGGTCGGAGGCCACAGCCATCTGAAATCGGGGCTTTTTGGTGCCATTTTTGGCTTGCCCCGAACCCGGCGGGAAGAAGCGAAAGCTTCCGAGGAGGCCTTGGCGCTTCTCGATTTAATCAACATGAATGGGAAAGGCGATTTGATGGCTAAAAATTTTCCCTATGGCGAGCAACGGCGACTGGAAATAGCCCGGGCTTTGGCCGCCCGCCCCAAAATTTTGCTGTTAGATGAACCGACCGCTGGTATGAATCCCAGTGAAACCCAGTCAATGTGTGACTTTATCCTGCATTTAAGAGACGAGATGGGCATCACCATCATATTGATTGAGCACCAGATGCGGGTGGTCATGGGTATTTCAGAAATGATCACCGTGTTGGATTATGGTAAGAAGATTGCCGAAGGGCTCCCTGACGAGATCAAGTCCAACGCCACCGTCATTGAAGCTTACCTGGGAAAGGGAAGCGCGGCGGAAGCCCAATAAGCCCTTATTTACAATGATTTAAAAATTTCACGAGGTACACGCGAATGGCAATGCTCGAAGTCGAGAATGTGCATGCATATTATGGCAAAATTCAAGCCTTAAAGGATGTGTCCATCACCGTTGATAAGGGGGAAATTGTTACCCTGATCGGGGGCAACGGCGCCGGTAAAAGCACGACGCTTAAAACCATCAGTGGGTTGTTAAGACCCCAAGAGGGCTATGTACGCTTAGAGGGTAAAGATATCACCGAGATGCCGGCGCATAAAATTGTGACCGAAGGTGTGGTCCAGGTCCCTGAAGGGCGGCGGATATTCGGTCAATTAACGGTCACGGAAAATCTCGACATGGGCGGTTTTACTTGTCGTAGTAAAAAATTGATCAAAGAAAATATCGAACGGGTTTTCACCCTCTTCCCCCGCTTAAAAGAGCGAAGTCGCCAGGTTGCCGGTACATTGAGCGGCGGTGAACAGCAAATGTTGGCCATGGGTCGTGCTATGATGACGGATCCAAAAATTCTACTTTTGGACGAGCCCTCCATGGGCCTGGCGCCGGTGCTGGTGGATGTCATTTTTGAGACCATCAAGAAGTTAAATGATGCCGGAACCACCATCTTGCTGGTGGAACAAAATGCCAGGATGGCGCTGGGTATTGCCAACCGAGGTTATGTACTTCAGACAGGCGTTATTCTGTTGGCGGATACATCGGAAAACTTAAACGAAAATGAGATGGTGAGAAAAGCCTATATGGGTGAAAGCTAACCCGTTTTAGCCCTTTACCGAATTCAGTGACTAAAGGCCCGAAGTGTCTACAACATTTCGGGCCTTTGCTTTTTTATATTGACCAACGCGTTGGAGAGTTCATTCGGTTTTGTTCTTAAAGCGATTTACGGTCTCAACGCAGGCGCACCATTTTCGGATCCAGGGTGTCCCGCAGGCCGTCTCCCAGCAGATTAAACCCCAGGACCGCCAACGCGATGGCCACCCCGGGAAAGATGGCCATCCAGGGGGCCAACTCCATAAAGGTCTGTGCTTCGTAGAGCATGCGCCCCCAGGAAGGATGGGGCGGTTGAGTGCCCAACCCCAGATAGCTCAGCCCGGCCTCGGCCAGTATGGCCACGGCAAACTGGATGGTTCCCTGAATAAGCAAAGGCGATGAAATGTTCGGGATGATATGGCGCCACACAATAGCGCTTTCACTTCTACCGCAGGCCCTGGCTGCAGCCACATATTCCTTTTTCCAGGTGGTGGTGGCAACAGCTCTGGTCAGCCGGGAAAAAATCGGTATGTAAAAGATACCGATGGCAAACATGGCATTAATGACCGATGGCCCCAAGATAGAGGTGATTAATATCGCTGTGAGTACCGCTGGAAATCCAAACAATAAATCCGAAAACCGCATAATGGCTTCATCCGTAACACGTCCATAGTAGGCAGCGACAAGCCCCAGAAAAACACCGAGTCCCATGCCGATGGATACGGTAACCAGGCCCACGATAATAGAGTTGACCGCTCCCACCATTACCCTCGACAATATATCGCGCCCATACTGATCCGTTCCCAGGGGATGCATTAAGGATGGAGACTCGAGTCGATGCGGGGCATTCATGGAATTGGCTTCATAAGGCGTCCAGACCAGACTCACCACCGCCATAGCGATCACTACGAGTGATAGAATAAATCCGACGAGAAAATTTTTATTGGAAAAAAAATGGGTCATTTTTTTTATTAACCCGTTCTCCGAAACCGAGGATCGACCCAAGCATAGGTAAGGTCGACGATAAAATTGACAATAATGACCGCCGCAGCCATAAATACGACGATCTCCCGGACGACCGGCAAATCGCGTTGGCCGATAGCCTGGAACACCAGGCGACCCAGCCCCGGTAGATAGTAAACGTTTTCGATAATAATGGCACCGGCCAGCAATTGCCCCAGTTGTAGACCGAGAACGGTGAGGACCGGTACCAATGCGTTTTTCAAACCATGGACATACACCACGGTTCGTTCTTTTAAGCCTTTGGCACGTGCTGTGCGAATATAATCTTCCCGAAGCACTTCCAGCATGGAGGATCGGGTGAGTCGCGTCAGTATGGAAGCGCGGATTACACCCAGGGCAAAGGCCGGTAAAATAAGGGCCTGCATCGAACCCCAAAAACTGATGTTCCATCCGGGGAACCCGCCGGCGGAAAAAAGTCCCCATTGGACGGCAAAAAGCAAAATTAACAGAATCCCGAGCCAGAACTCCGGTGTTGCCAGACCCAATTGGGTAAATGCCATGACAGCTAGGTCCCCCGGCCGATTCTGATTTCGAGCAGCATAAATCCCCAGGGGCAACGAAATGACCACGGCAAACACCATGGCCATCAGGGCCAGCGGCCCGGTAACAGCCAGCCTCGAAAGGATCAGCGTGGAGACGGGCATGTCGTAGTTGATGGAACGACTTCCCCGACCGGTAAAGAGGCCTGTAATCCATTGGCCATATTGAACCCAGAATGGCCTGTCGAGACCGAGTTCGGCTCTAAGATTGGCCAGGGTTTCCGGGGTAGCGTTAATGCCTAAAATAATTTGAGCAGGGTCGCCTGGAAGAATAAAGAGCACGGCGAAAACCGTCAAGGAAACCACGAATAAAAGCAGGATAAGGATGGTGATGTTTTTTAGCAGGTAACGATGCATGGGAGCGTTCGCATCTTTCTCGAGTTTACCAAATTCTAACGCAATTATTAAACCACTTAACGTTATGCGAATAGACCAGCCGCCACAGAATTTGACAAATGGCGCCCCACAGTATTCAGGGCGCCATCAGGGTAACTTCAACTTGTTGTGATTGTAGGGCCTATTTTTTTCGCCAAACCTGGGTAACGTCCAGAGCGATTGTCGGTGCATTTTCCCAGAAGCCCATGACATCGGCCTTCATGGCGCGTAATGCCGGTGCGGAAAAAAGGTATCCGTTGACCGCATCTTCGGCGATGATTTCCTGGCATTGGCCGAACAGTGCGGCCTTTTCTGTTTCGCTGGCTGCCTTTAGGGCTTTGGCATAAGTATCCTGGAATTGTTTGGAATCATATTGAAAGTAGTAGTCGGGCTTGGCGTAGATGCCGATATCCCATGCTTCCACATGGCCGATCATGGTCAGCTGGAACTCTTTCTTTTTAAAAATACGCTCGATCCACTGCCCCCATTCGACAATTTCGACTTTCAGCTGAATGCCGACTTTTCCCAGCATATCGGCAATCACCTCACCGGCGCGTTTGGAATAGGAGTAAATGGCCGGAAGTTTGATGGTGGCACTGAAACCGTCCGGATAACCGGCTTGCTTTAATAGCTCTTTGGCTTTATCGGGATTATACGCGAATTTACCGGTCAGGTCGGTATAGTAGGGCGTAGCGGGCGACCAATGGGAACCGATGGGCGTGCCGTAGCCGAACATTACCAGATCCACGACCGCCTGGCGGTCGATGGCATAGGCCATGGCTTGCCGGACAAGCTTGTTATCGAACGGTTCGGCTTTATTGTTGGTGGACATGATGACTTCGCCCGTGGAGGTGCCGAAAGTGACCTTGAACCGTTTATCTTTGCTCAAGGTTTGGGCGGATTCCGGAGCGGCGATGGATGATATGACATCGATATCACCGGCTTTTAAAGCAGCCAATTGGGCGCTGGCATCGCCGATAAATTTGAAAATGGCTTTGTCTAAGTAGGGTAAATCGGCATTCCAATAGCCGTCGAAACGTGCCATTTCCACATGGTCGCCGCGAACCCACTTAACAAACTTGAATGGGCCGGTCCCGATGGGGTTAGATTTGGCCTCTTCGTATCCCTTCATGGGCAGCATGACGGCATCGCCTTCCGCCATATGGGCGATAAAGAGCGCGTCCACGTCTGTTAATGTCAAAAGCAGGGTGTTGGTGTCCGGGGTTTCAATTTTTGTAATCCCTCTAAAATACTCGGGATGGGCGTTGACCGTTTTCTCCCCCATGGCACGTTCGAGGTTCCATTTGGCAACTTGGGCATTGAAGGATTCACCATTATGAAATTTAACGCCTTTGCGCAGGTGAAATGTAACCACCTTCCCGTCGGGGGAGACATCCCAACTCGTTGCCAAGCCGGGAATAAATTCGCCCTTGCTGTTGACCTTAACCAATCCCTCATAAATATTGGCGTAAACAACCCGATCAATGGCCGCGGCCGTGTTACCGGTGGGATCCAGCCCTGGTGGTTCGGCCGGTTGACAGACGATCAGGTTGCCGCCTTTGGTCGGTGTGTCTGCCCAAACAGCGATGGGTGCGGCCATCAGCATAATGGCTATAAAAACGAATACCGCTCTTTTCATCATCTCCTCCTTTTGCATTTAGGTTACCTCGGTGTTTAAATTGATGCGGTTTTTAAGTTCATTAAAAGCCACCATATTATTCAGACTCTTCGCCGTTAAAATGCCCCTGATGATGGCCCGGGATACACAATTGGCCGCGGCCTCACCCAATTCGTTCAATATCGGTGCGTGGGGGGCAGTGAAAAAACCCGGCATTTCAGGTAATTGTTTTTTGCCCGTCCCAAGGCAAAAAATGGTATCACCGTCAAACATTGTATGGGCGGGTCGAATGGCTCGGGCCAGCCCATCCTGAGCCATCTGGGCAATTTTTTGGGCTTGGGCCTTGGTCAGAATGGCGTCGGTGGCGACAACGCCGATGGTTGTATTTTGGGCCGCTGCCGGTGGTTGAGGGGGCGGCAGGTTAACCGCCCGTTTTCCCTGGGCGCCAAACTCCCCATCGATTTCCAAGCGGACTTCCCATGGCCGGCCATTTTCTGAATCGATGACCGATCCAAGGGAATTGACGGCTATCAACGCCGCCACTGTGAGCCCGGAATCAGTGACCATCGCAGCGGTACCCAATCCGCCTTTGATGCCGCCCGACAATGCCCCGGTGCCGGCCCCCACGGAACCCAACTCGACCGGTCCCGAATTGGCCGATTGGCATGCCTTTTTGCCCCAATCGGCGCAAATGGGAGGAACAAATAGATCCCCTCGTCCCAGATCATATAACACCGCGGCTGGAACTATCGGCGCTACTTGCGTATCGTCCAGGGGAAAACCGATGCCCTTTTCGTACAACCATCGTACCACACCATCGGCTGCGGCCAGGCCAAAAACAGAACCGCCCGACAGTACAATCGCCTGCACTTTTTCAACCAGGTTTATCGGTGCCAGAAGGTCTGTCTCCCGCGTGCCTGGCGCGGCTCCGCGAACATCCACACCGGCTACGGCACCTTGTTCACAAATAACCACAGTAACGCCGCTGGCGGCGTGGGCATCACTGTAATGTCCCACCCTGATGCCGCCCACATCCGTCAGCGCATTATGTTTGTTTTCAGCGGCGATAGGTCGATTCTCCGGTTCAGCTTGAATGTAGGGTTCTTTGTAAATTAGCTCTCCCGGAATGAATATTGGGCTGCTCCCAATCTCCGGTGAAAAGAAAATTAACACGAGCGAAATCAGAAAGTAAATACGTTTTTATTTACTTGGCACCCTAATATTGTTCATTTTTAAAAAGGTTTACTTCATACGCCCGTCAAGGTAAGTAATCGTCACTTAACTTGAATGCGACGCTGTGCAACTGCCTTTGGTGGCGCTGCGAACATCATTTTGATGTTTGGCAATCGAAATGATTCGAGCCAATCCGTCCTTGATTTCGCTGGATTCCGTACTGCCCCTCAAATTTTCGGCTTCTTCACAAATGGCATTGAATGCGGCTGTGATTTTATCAGTACTTAACATTTGGTTTCCCCTTTTCATCCTTTTTTTATTATTGGTTGACCCACTTATTGACATGGTTTCGAATATTACTAATTTTACACATAACTTAGGGAAGTCAATAGAGGAAGTCTCAAAATCAAGATTAGATCCGGATGAGGGGTTGGTTCGCCAAATCGATTGTTCTGTCTTCTGGAATTTTCCAATAAAAAATTCACCATGAAAGGAGGCCAAGATGACCAATGCCATTCGCATTCACTTGACTGGAAGCCCCGAGGTATTGCAGTGGGAAAAAATTGATCTGCACGATCCGGGGCCTGGCGAGGTGCATCTTCGTCACGAAGCCGTGGGGTTAAATTTTATCGATGTTTACCACCGTACCGGCCTGTATCCGTTACCCCAATTACCCTCTGTATTAGGTCTGGAAGGCGCGGGAACGGTTGTTGCGGTGGGGGCGGATGTTGATGCGTTTGAAACAGGTGATCGTGTCGCCTACGCAGGCGTCCCCCCAGGGGCTTATGCCGAGGAGCGCTTAATGCCTGCCCATCGGCTGGTTAAACTGCCGAAGGCCATATCTTATAACCAGGCCGCAGCGATGATGCTACAGGGGATGACAGCCAGATACCTGCTTTTTGGTTGTTATCCGGTGAAAGCGGGTGATACCATATTGGTTCAGGCGGCGGCCGGCGGCGTTGGGACAATTCTTTGCCAGTGGGCGAAACATCTGGGCGCCACGGTGATCGGTACGGTCGGGTCGAAGGAAAAAGCGGTACTGGCCCAGGCGAATGGGTGCGATTATCCGATAAATTACAGCGAGGACGATTTTTTGGAAAAAGTCAAAGAGATAACCGATAACCAAGGGGTGAACGTCGTTTACGATTCTGTAGGAGAGCCCACTTTTGCTAAATCATTGGGATGCCTGAAACCATTGGGCACGATGGTCTCTTTTGGCCAAGCCGCTGCTCCCGTGCCACCGTTTGATATCGGTCAATTGGCTGCCGGGGGATCGTTGTTTTTAACCCGGCCCAGTTTAATGACCTATACTGAAAAGCGGGAAGATCTTTTAGCTCATGCAGCAGACCTGTTTAAAGTGGTTGAGAGCGGGGCTGTTAAAATTGAGATTCGGCAAACGTACCCATTGAAAGATGCCGCTCAAGCGCACCGGGATCTTGAGGCGCGCAAAACCAGTGGATCAACAGTGTTGTTACCTTGATCAGGGTTTAACCATAAACCCAATATTGTTATGTATCGCAAACAACCCACTCCGGAGGTAAAAATATGGGGCGCAGGGCAACTTTCTTTATCACCTTAGTCACCTTATTCATCGGGCTGATGCTGGTTACCGGCTGCCAATCCGATCAAGAAAAGAAAATATCGCATTTTGAGAGAGGAAAGGCCTATTTCGAAAAAGGTGAATACAAAAGCGCCGTCATTGAATATAAAAATGCCATCCAGATTGATCCCCAATACTTAGAAGCGTATGTGAGCCTTGGGGAAACCTATATGAAGCTGGCCAATCCCCAGGAAGCATTCCGCACTTTTTCGCGGGTTGAAAAACTGGATCCCGACAATTTGGATGTGGCGCTTAAACTGGCGACCTTTTATACTTTGGCAAATAAAGAGGAAGAATCAAAAGAACGGATTGACAAAATCCTGGCCAAAGAGCCCAACCACGTTGATGCTCTTTATCTCAAGGCGGGTTTTCATCTTAAAGAAAAAAAACCGGATGAAGCTTCGCGGCTGTTTAACAAAATTATTGAAATTGATGAAAAACAGGTGCGGGCGTATATAGGGCTGTCTCAGGTGTACGCGAATTCAGGGCGATTATCCGAAGCTGAAGAAACGCTAAAAAAGGCCATCGCCGTCGACCCGGCAGCCATCGACCCCCAGTTATCTTTGGTTCGATTTTATATCGCTAAAAATGAAATCGATCGTGCCGAAGCAGTGTTGACGGGTGTTATTGACCAGCATCCGGAAAATACGGACTTGTTGATTGTGTTGGGTGATTTCTATACCCGCAATGAAAATATGGCCGCCGCGGAAAAGGCCTATCTGGACGCCATCGCCAAGGCCCCCGATACCATCAGGCCTTACATGGTGGCGGGGCGCTTTTACGATACGATCGATCAGCCTGATGACGCTTTGGGCATGTACACAAAGGCCCTCGAAATTGAACCGGAAGATGTGCGTATACTTTACGCGGTGGCCCAATTTCATTTTGAACGTAAAGCGCTGGAAAAGGCCGAGAACACTTTAGGTGCCATTTTAGAAAAAAGGCCCAAATATTTTCCGGCCCTGCTGCTCAAGGCAGAGATCCAGCTTGTCAACCGCCAATACCCGGACGCTATTGCGTTGCTTGATCAGCTCATTCAAGAAGAACCCAATTCGGTCCAAGCCCATTATTTAAAAGGCCTGTCGCACATTAAAAAAGGGGACGCGTTGGTGGGGAGAAAAGCGCTTGGCAAGGTCCTCGAGCTCAATCCCGAGCATATCAAGGCGCGATTAATTGTGGCCGATCTTTATGCGAAGGAGCGTGATTTCGCTCTGGCTCGAAAGGAGAGTCAGGCGGTTCTTGATATCGATCCCAATAACCTTCAAGCATTGCTGATTAAGGGCAACGCGGATATGTACCAGGGAAATGCCGATCGAGCTAAAGAAGCGTTTGAATCGATTATTCGGATGGCGCCGGAAAACCCGGCCGGGTATTACCGGATGGGGATGCTACACCGCTTTCAGAAAGCCAATGATGAGGCGCTGACCTATTTTGATAAGGCCCTGGCGATTAACCCGAAATTGATGGACGCCTTTACCCAGGTAATATTATTGCATGTGACCAACCAACAATTCGATACTGCGCTTGCCAAATGCGATGCACAACTGGAACGGGTTAAGGATTCGTCGCCGGTTATGGCGGCGGTTCATTATCTAAAGGGCGGCGTCTTTATGGCCCAAAAAAAGACGTCCGAGGCGCAAACGGCGTATCAGGCCGCCATAACAGAAAACCCGGATTTTTTGCGACCCTATTATGCCCTGGCCAGGATCCATCGCATGAATAACGAGCAGGATAAAGCCATCGCCCAATACAAGGCAGCCTTAAAACAAAACCCCAACCAGCCCCAACCCCACATGATGTTGGGCACGATCTACGATATGCAAAAAAAACCTGATCTGTCTGAAGAACATTACCGCCAGGCCCTTGAAGTCGACCCTGACTTTATCCCGGCGGCCAATAATCTGGCCTATTTGCTTGCCGAAAAGAATGAAGATTTGGATAAAGCCCTTAACCTGGCACGCAAGTCCAAAGAAAAATACCCTGAAGATCCAAACGTTATGGATACCCTGGGCTGGGTTTTCTATAAAAAAGGCATCTACGACAGTGCCATTGCCGAATTGACAGACGCCCTGGGAAAATTGCCTGATAATCCGCATGTCAACTACCACCTGGGGATGGCGTATCATCAAAAGGGGGACAAGGAACGGGCGCGAAACTTGTTAACCAAAGCGCTTTCTCTGGACAGTCAATTTAGCCGGGCCGATGAGGCGCGGGCGGTATTGTCTCAATAATACGTACAAGCGGGTAACGGTTTTCGAAATACTATTCGGGTACAACGGCCGTTTGTAATGCCGGCCCCTCACAGACCAAGCACTCGAAATTCTCGCTGTCGAAACGAAAAACACCCAGGCGAAAGATCTGGGTTTTTTGGAAAAACTTTCCTAAAAGTATAACTTTTTTTTCATAATCGTAGAAAAGTAATGGCCTGTTTTTAGAAATTTGAACTAAAATGGCTTCATTTACTTACCCTTAACTCTGTGGTATGATTTAGAATTAGTTGGCACAATTTATTTTTTTAAAAAAAAGTGTATGGGTATGGTATGGCTCTTGCTTTCTATACCGAATCATACTATATCTTGTGTCTATCATAAATTCCTTGCACTAAAGATGGGGGGGGAGATGAAAAGGGAAATCGGCCTTTTGTGTATTGTGATACTGTTGCTGGCAGCGGGTAGTGTTTCCGCCGTACCTTTTTATGAGGAATACACCGGCCGTCAAAAGGTTCGGGAAGGTAAATCTTATGATTTTGGTTTTGATTTATGGTTTAACAATACCCGTGACCCTAATGACCCTGTATTATCTCAATATCCGATAGAGACAAATTCAACTTTGGGGTTGTCGCAGGATTCCATTGGTGGACAAGGAGAGTACGCCTCGGTCACTTTGTATATCGATCTATTATCCAGAGACAAAAGAGGTGAACAAATCGATATAACTTTTTCTACTTGGGATGGCGAGCAAAACATAGTTGAAAGTTTTGGAGAGTCATTCATGTGGAATGGAAATCGGCGGAATGGCAGAACTTTTCAATATGCATACACATTTACATCCCACCAAGTAGATCTTTTTGATGAGTGGGGCTGGGGCAATCTCAATATTGCTGCAAATGGAGATGGAGAAGGTTTAACAAATCACAGGGGGCGTAGGGGCAATGATTTTACTGTTACCCGGGTCGCTTTTGCCATTGACACCGGGACCCTTGGAGGGACGGCTGCAACCCCTGTTCCCGAGCCGGCCACTATGTTGCTTCTCGGCACCGGTTTGGTCGGTATGGTCGTTGCCGGGCGTAAACGAAAAAAAAACGGATATTAAAAACGAGAGTCTTTGCTATTTATCAATAAGTAGAATCACCTTCCAAAGGCTGGGAAGTATCGACACCTGGAATCCCGATTCAGGCCCCCACTTTTTCCAGCTTTCTTGTTCCCGGTTTTGTGCAAATTAGTTTGTTGGCTGCGGTCTGACAAATATCCAATCGTGTGCGTTCGAGTCGTTTTCTGAAAACCGATAACCTGCCGAATTGAATCTTTTGATCTGCTCGGGCGTTTCCACACGATTTTTAATCAGGTAGTGGGCCATCATCCCCCGGGCACGCTTGGCGTAAATTCCGATGATGCGCGCTTTTCCGTCTTTTATCTCTTTAAAATGGGTGGTGATTAAACGCCCTTTCAGTCGTTTTGGTTGAATGGCTTTGAAATACTCCTTGCTCGCCAGGTTGATGAGTACCGGGTTTTTTAGGTTTTCCATCGCTTTATTAAGCCTTTTTGTCAGACGCTCTCCCCAAAATTGATACAAGTTGTCCCCCCGAACGGTTTTAAGTTTGGTTTTCATTTCCAGCCGGTAGGGCTGTATCAAATCCAACGGTCGCAATACCCCGTATAAACCGGATAAAATTCGTAAATGAGTCTGAGCAAAGACCAGATCTGAATCGGAATATGCGTCGACCGGGATTTGACGGTACACATCCCCTTGAAAAACAAACAAGGCTTGTTTGGCGTTTTTCCGGGTGAACGGGATTGAAAAATCTCGATATCGCTTTGCGTTCAAAACAGCTATTTTTTCGCTAATGTGCATGAGTTTTTGGAGCGCTGGAATTTGCAAAGGTCTTAATTCGTGGATCAGCCGTTTTGAATGATTCAAAAGACTTGGTTGCGTGTAGTTTGCTACCGGAACCTGACAATCGAAAGATTGTCCTTTAGAAGGTGATAGGGCGATTATCATAACGTTTTATGTAACCTTATTTTTGTTTATCAATTGATATTTTTCCAGCTTTTATTTTTTAAATAAGACCGCTACAAAGGAAGCGCGGCTGAATTCAATCGTTTCTTATTCCGGGCTTAATAGCGGATACGCCTCTAATACTTTCCCTGTCTCTGTATTAAGTTTGAACCAGGCGTCGTGGACCGATGCCAGGGCAAGGGCCAGACGGCCCTGGGTGGCGGTCAGATCGCGCTGGGCTTCATTGAGCCTTACCAACGTCCCCTGACCGGCCTGGTATTCTTTTTCGACCAGGATTCGTTGTCTTTTCACGAGCTCGGCATTATCACGTTGAAGCGACAATTGCCGTTGGGCGGCTGTTAGATTGGATAATGCAGATAGCACCTCGGCATTGATTTGAATCCGGGTATTGGCCAATTGTTTGGTTTTTTCGGCCATTCGGGCTTTGGCTTCATCGATACCGGCACGGGTCAAGCCGCCCGAAAATAGGTTATATGACAATTCAACGCCCAGCGTTTTTCCAAAATCATCTTCTTCAAGGCCGGTATCTTGAGGGCGTTCGCCATCCATGGCTGCCAGGAAATTGATCTTGGGGTAGTAGCCGGAGCGGGCGATTTTGACGGCCAGTTCAGCCTGGGTCAGTTCGAATTCACTTTGGCGAAGATCCGGGCGATGATTCAGCGCATATTCGATCAGCGGTTGTTGTGTTTGGGGCTGCATATCTTGCTCGGACGCTCTGGCGAGACGGGCCAAGGTTAATTTGGCTGGAAAACGGGCAGTGGGGATTCCCAATATGGCTGCCAGGGCGAACTTCGTTGATGCATATGCCTCCTGGGCTTTTATCTCTTCACCAAGGGCGGCATTGACCCGCACTTGAAAATTGAGCTCATCGCTTAGCGAGCCGGTGCCGCTGCGGCGACGGGCTTGGGCCTCGGTCAGCAGGCGTTGATTAAAGGTGGCATCCGCGCGGGCAATGGCCAGATTTTCGAGGGCTAATTGAGCAGCAAAATAAGTCCTCGCCACCGATGTAAGGAGTAGCCGGCGGGTTTCCAGCCGGGCCGTTTCGCTTTGGGCTAGACCGGTAAGCGCGGATGCATTTTTAAATTTTCGTTCAAATCCGTCAAAAAGAACCCAGACGGCCGAAAGGCGGGCACGGTAATACGTTTCAGGGTCCTTGATTTCGATGGTTGGATTAAAAAAGCGGGCTTGTGCCAGCCGTTCCTCAAAGGTGCGTTCCGATAATGAGATGCGAGATCCGGATACTGCGCCATCCACTCGCGGCCAATAGGTTGAGCGGGACTGATTTAAACGTGCTTTTGCCTGAAGAACACGGGCTTTGGCCGCATCAATGGTGGGATTCCCCGCCAAGGCGATGGAAATGGCGGTATCAAGGTCCAGAACGTCAATGTGATCAACGGTCGATAATTCGTTTGCTCGAACGGATTTAGCCCTGTTTGTTTCAGCAGAGACAACCAGCAAAACGATCGTGAAACAGCTTATGGCAAACTTATGGAGTTTTCGGGTTAAAAGTGGCATATCGTTCTCCGTTAACATCAGCGTTAATAGACGGGTCTCAGTGATCGGGTTGCGCATTGTGCTTAACCGGTAACGGTCCCAGAGGATCCTGGTGTCGATCACGGGCTGGTTCGACATCGAGACGTTTGGGCCAATATCCCTTTCGAAGGCGATGGGTGATAAGGCGAAAGTCGCTTAGAATGGCCATCAGACTGGGGATAAGGACCAACGTGAGCACTGTGGCGAAGGCCACTCCTGCAGCGATGGAAAGGGCCATGGGGATAAGGAATTTGGCTTGCAGGTCCTGCTCCATGATCAAGGGGGCCAGGCCACCTACGGTACTGAGCGTGGTCAGAAAAATGGCCCGAAAACGTCGGGCGCCACCTTTGAGAATCGCTTCGAAAAAACGCATCCCCTCGGCCATATTCTCGTTAACCCGTTCGATTAAAACGATAGCATCATTGACCACGACCCCCGTAAGGGCCACCATGCCAAAAATACTCATCATGGACAGATTGTATCCCATCAACAAATGCCCCAATACTGCGCCAATAATGCCGAAAGGGACGGTGAACAGGATAACAAAGGGCTGAGCGTAGGAGCGGAACATGGTGGCGATAATAATAAAAATACCGACAACGGCCAGGGGGAAACCCACATAGAGGCTGCCAAACGACTCGCGCATCTTCTTTTGTTCGCCCTGTAGTTCCACATGAATACCTGGATACGACTTTTTTATTTTTGGGAAAAAAGTAGAACTCAGTTCGGCAAAGATTTCGCCGGCATTGGCCTTGGCGGTGTCCACGCCGGCGCTGACCGATACCCGGCGCATGCCATTGGTCCGGGTAATGGTGGCATAGCCTGGAGAAAAAGAGATGTTGGCCACCGACAAAAGGGGAATCTGATGCCCCGTCTTGGTTCTGATTCTAATTTGTTCAATGTCGGCGATCTGATTGCGTTCGCCGGCCGTGTACCTTACGCGCACCCGAACATCGTCCCGGCCCCGCTGGAGCCGAATGGCTTCATCGCCATAATAGCCGGCATAAACCTGGCGTGCCAGATCTTCGACGGTCAGTCCCAGGGTGCTCGCTTCGGGTTTTAGTTGAAGCCGCATTTCATATTTACCCGGGGCAAAGTCGGACCGAATTTGATAAACGCCCGTAAACCGCGCCAGCCGTGCCTTGAGGGCTTCGGATGCGGCCAGAATATCGTCCATGTCACTACCCTGCAGCCATACTTCGATGGGGTCACCCGGCGGGCCCATTTGGAGGCCGGTAAAGGTCAGTGATTTGATGCCGGGGATGGCGCCGATCTCCTTTTCCCAGGCCACCATCAGGTCTTTCGTATGGACGCCCCGCTTTTCGGATCGCAATAAAATGGCTTGTACCGATCCCATATTGGGCCCACTTTTAGGTATATCCTCCAAGGTTTGCCCCACCAGGGTAATCCGGTTTTCGATCAGGGGGTCACCGGACAAAGTTTTGGTTTGGTCGGCCAGTCGCTGTAACGCGGCGTCGACTTTGGCGATGGTATCAGCCGTGATATCCGGTGGGGTCCCATTGGGAAATTCAATATGGGCGGTTACGACAAATCCATCGATTTCCGGGAATACCTCGAATTTGACGATGCCGCTTTGCACAAGTCCGAAAGTTAACAGTAAAACAGCAATGGCAGTGCAAAACGAGATGTAGCGCCAGTAAAGCGCCCAGCTTAAGAATGGGGTATACACGCGTTCGACGAACCACTCCATGCCCGAAGCTGTCAATCGGTGTAATTTATCCAGACGACGGGACAGTGGGTTTGTATTCCCTTCAATAACGTTGGGGTCCGGCAAATGGCTCAGGTGGGCCGGCAGGAGAAACAAGCATTCCACCAGTGAAATGGCCAGACAGGCGATGACCACAACCGGCAGGATGGAGATGAATTTGCCCATGATGCCGCCGATATAAAAAAGGGGAACAAATGCCACAATCGTCGTAATGACGGCCGCCACCACCGGCATGCCGACTTCGCTGACGCCGTCGACTGCTGCGCGGATAGGTGGTTTGCCGAGTTTGCGATGGGTGAAGATGGCTTCGCCCACCACAATGGCATCGTCCACCACAATTCCTAAAACCATGATCAAGCCGAAGAGGGAAATCAGGTTAATCGTACCGCCGATGGCCCATAAAACAGCCAGCGCACCGGCGATGGAGACAGGGATGCCCATTCCGCTCCAAAACGACAGGCGTGCGTTTAAAAAGGTCCACAAAAGCAAAAAAACGATTGAAAGGCCGATGATACCGTTTTTAACCAATAGATTGATGCGTGCCCGAAGCATTTCCGTATTGTCATAGAGGATGTTCAGGTTGACCCCCTTTGGAAAATGCACTTGTTGGTCGGCAATGTACGCTTCCACCGCCCGGGAGATGGCCAGGGCGTCTTCTTCTTTGGTTTTGGCCACGTTAATCAACACGGCAGGTTGACCATTAATGGTTGCCTGAATCGGATCTTCGGTAAACCCATCCTTGATGTTGGCCAGGCGGTCCAGGGTGATGATTTCGCCTTCGGGGCGGGCGAGGACCACGATATCGGCCAGTTCGGCTCCCGTGTACCTGCGGCCCATCGTGCGAATTCGAATCTCTTCGCCCTCTCCCCGAATTGTACCCCCGGCGAGATTGAGGTTGCTGCGGCGCACCGCTGCCGCCACCATGTCAAACGTCAGGCCATACTCGCGCAACCGTTCCTCGGAAACCTCGATGCCGATTTCGTACTGACGGGCGCCGAAAATACCCACCTGCGACACTTCGGGAAGCTGTTGGATCTGATCTTTGACTTTCTCCGCCCATTCCTTGATTCTGCGTTCGGACATATTACCGGATAGATATAACAGCACAACCGGGTCTTTTAAAACGAGTTCGGCGATCACCGGTCTTTCAGCGTCCGTTGGAAAAGTAGAGATAGCGTTGATCTTGGTGCGGACCTTGTCAAGGACCGTGTCGACATCATAGTTTTCTTTAACTTCGATGAGCGTTGTCCCCAGGTTTTCTCCGGATTGGGTCGTATATTGTTTGATTCCTTCGATCTCTTCAATCACCTCTTCGATTTTTCGACTGATCCCTTCCTCGACCTCCTCGGGGTCGGCGCCGGGGTAAGGTACCGAGACCGTGATCATATCCAGCGAAAATTCGGGAAAATTCTCTTTGATCATATTGTTGACGGCAATACCACCTGCCAAAAACAGCAAGGCCAGGACGATATTGGCAAAGACCGTGTTGCGGGCAAATGACGCCATTACCCGTCTCATGACGTCTTCTCCTTTTGATTTTGCTTTTCAGTCGAAGGGGATATCTCCAGCAGAGCGTTTTCTATCGGATCGATCAACCGGGTCGTGATGACCTTGTCTCCCTCCCGTAGCCCCGCGGATACATACGCGTAATCCTCATCCTTACGAGCCACCTCTACGACAACGGTTTTCAGGCGGTTGTCCACGGAGACAAAGACCGTATTATCAAAACTGACGGCCCCTCTGGGGAGCCGGAAAACATCGTTCAAAATTTTACCGGGAATTCGCACCTCGCAAAACATGCCTTCCACTATCGGTAACCCCGTGGCCTCACCTTTTTGCGCGGATTGCCCATCCACACGAATCGCCACGGTGAGCGTCCGGGTCCTGGAATCAAAATTGACGACTCGATTGAGCTGTCCCTTCCAGAAATGTTCATCGATATCCTCCGTCCAATGAATCGTGCAGGGTAAATCTTCCAATCCGGCAAACCAGGCAGACTTGCCGGTGGCGTTGTTGCGGTCAAAACGGAGCCAGCGGCGGGCATCCCTGCTATCCAGTGGTACGTTAATCTCTAACGTTGAATCGTCAGCCAAGGTCATGAGCGGTTGTCCCGGTGTCACGTATTGTCCCTTTTCAATTGTGACGGATTTAATGCGGCCTTCGAAAGGAGCCTTCACACGGCAACGCTTAAGATTGGCTTGGGCGAAGGTCTGCCTTGCTTTGGCTGCAGCGAGGCTGCTTTGTGCTTCGCGTGTTCGCATCGGGTATAGCGTTACGGCCTGAGCCATCTGGTCGGCTTGGTCAACGGTGGCGTTGTAGGCTTGTTCGGCCCGTTCAACACCAGAGCGGGTTCCCACCTTGTCTACATCAAACAGGCTGCGAATTCTTTCAAACTCCCCTCGGGAAAGGTCCCGGTTGCGCTCAAGCGTCTTAAGGCGTTTCTCATCGATGGCGGCCTGTTTTTTTAGCCGCTGAATCGTGGTTTCCCATTGGGCCACGGCGGCATCGGCCTCTTTCAGGGAGGCTTGGTAATTGATATCATCAATTTCAAAGAGCGTTTCGTCGGCGGGAATGATTTCGCCTACCTCCAGAGAGGGATGCACTGTCACGATTTTACCGGCTACCTCCGAGGCTATCATCACCTCGTTGAGCACCCGGACTTCACCGTAGCCGGTAATCTGTACCGGCACCTTCTCGGCCCGGACGTCCAGGGTTTCCACCCGTAGACGGCGTTCGGCGACCATCGACTCGGCCGGCGGCTTTTTCAGACTGGCCAGTTGGGACATCCCGATGACACCAATAAATAGTATTCCGATGCAGACCCCGATCCGAAATAGTATATTCGTAAACGGTTTGGGACTTTTTGGATTTTCTTTTGGGTCCATGGCGTTCATCCTCTTTTTGGCCGTGTTTTTTTATATGGCGACGGTTTGGTTGATTGCGTTTCAAGCACTGATTCGACCTGTTCAAGCACCTGGCACCATTGTTTCGTTGTTTCAGGCCCGATTTTTTCAACCAGGTCGACAAAAAAACCGAGCATATTCTCTTCAATGCCGTCCATCATCGACATCGCCTCACTCGATATTCGGACCATGACTTTGCGGCGATCTTCGACACTATGCTCCCGGGCAAGTATTTTTTTTTCCACGAGGCGGTCCACCATCGCCGAGGCCGATGGTGGGGATACACCCAGTTGATTGGCCAGATCGGTCATGGTCACGGTTTTTCGTTTACGGATGGTCATAATCATATTTTTTTGAGGCAAAGAAAGCTCCGCAACCTCGTCCGGCTCATTTTTCTCATATAAGTATCGGGCTCCGGCCTGATAAATTTTATCGTGTATTAATTTTCCCGCTGTAAAAATATAATGGGCCTGATCCAGCTTATTCTTTTGGGTCATCGGCTTGTTTCCCGTGTGGTCTGTTGGATTAATATTTAGATTCAACTAAATTTTAGAAATAAAAAATATAAGAACTCCTAAGCATTATTGCAAGCCGATGGAAGTCAACTATGATTGTCATTCGCCATGCCGGAACGATTCGGCCTTATCCTGATGGGTATCCATATCGCAAGATCACGCCTTTTGGGAAGCCATGCCATCCTTGGCGTTCTTGCGAATTTTAGCCTTGTTTTTGAGAATCCTGGACTTGGATAGCAGGGTCTTCGGTGGGATGCTTTTCCCCAAGGTAACAATTTGTAACAATTTGTAACCGGAGGTCTATCTAAAAAGGATAGTGTTCAGAAGCCGCTACAACACAATGGGGATTTCTCGATTCAGACAAATCCGGGTCAAATCAAGGGTCACATCGTAGACCAGAATTTCAACACCATTTTTAACTGCCGTGCGCAGGCCTTGTCCATATTTGGGATCAATGTGATCGGCCGGGGAAAAGGTTTGTGCGTCCATTCGCTGGATGAGATAGAACATCACGCCTCGGTGGCCATCTCTGACTAATTGTTGCAGTTCATTTAAATGTTTCAATCCACGGGCGGTGACCGCATCGGGGAAACAGGCTCGCCCGTCTTTTACCAGCGTGCAGTTTTTTACCTCTACGTAGCATGTTTTTTTCCGGTCGGCGGTGAGACAAATGTCGATTCGAGAATGATCGCCCACCTTTACCTCCCGTTTCAACTGCGTATATCCCGACAATGCCTTCACCTGGCCGGCCAGAATGGCGTGGGCTGTCAAGCGGTTGGGAACCAGCGTGTTGACCCCTACAAGTGAATCGGGCATTTCAATCAATTCCCAGGTATATTTCAATTTGCGTTTAGGGTTATCTGCCCGGGAGATATAAGCCGGTCGGCCGGGTTGACTGCATGCGGTCATCCTTCCGGAATCTGGGCAGTGAGCGGTTACCACCTCGCCGGCCGGTAAGGCGATATCCGCCAAAAAACGTTTGTAGCGTTTGATCAAGATACCTTTTAAAAGGGGCGGCCATTCCAACCCGGTGCGGGTATTTTTTTTCGTCCTCGGGTGTGGTGTCATCCGAATTCCTTAGAAGAGCTGTATGGGGCGATCGGATCGCCACCATTTTTCACACCATCACTTTTCACAGTGGATTGTTCTTGACAAAAGGTGCTTTTTTATATGTTAATTTGCCGTCTTTCGTATTTACAGGGAAGGTTTAATTAGGGCAACATTTTATCATGAATTAACTGGGTATAAAAAAGAGGGGGCATTATGTCCGAGGACACCAGAGATTTTATTATGAAAGATGGGGAAGAGGCGGGTAAAAAGCCTGTTTCGGAAACGAAAACCGCCCCTCAATCCACCAGTATGCCGAAAATCAACTTTGCCACATTTATTGTCTCCCTGAACCATTCCGCTCTGGTTCACCTTGGTGTTGTGGAAGACCCGACCAGCGGTAGCAAATCGAAAAATCTCGAACTGGCTAAACAGACCATAGAAATCATTGCCATGCTCGAGACAAAAACCAAGGGCAATCTGACGGAGGAAGAAGCGGGCATGATAAAGAGTTTGCTGTATGACCTTCGAATGATTTATGTAAAAGAGAAAAATACATGAATATAATCCCCATTGGCCCCATTGGGAACGGCGATCATTTTTACCGGTGATTTGTCCCGCAAACGGCACCCTTTCGTCTTAACGGGGAAATCTGATGGATGAGCGCCCACGCTATTTTTTATCCCCGGCCAAGATCAATCTGTTCCTGGCCGTTACCGGGAAACGACCTGACGGGTACCACGACCTGGTATCCCTGATGTGTCCCATTGATCTTGCCGATACAATAAAAATAGAGCCCAAACGCCAAAATATCACCGTCTCTTGTAGCCATGTAAAAGTTCCCGCCGATGAAACCAACCTTGCCCATCGCGCGGCCGTAATGTTTTTAGGCCGTTGGGCTAAAGAAAAGAAGGGCCGACCGTTCGGGCTCCATATCGATATTGATAAACAGATCCCGGTTGCGGCCGGACTCGGAGGTGGCAGCAGTAACGCTGCCACAATTCTGTTGGCCTTGAATCGATTGTGCGGCCAACCGTACACTAAAAATGATTTGGCCGTCATGGCCGTAAAACTGGGTGCCGATGTGCCCTTTTTTATTTTTCAGCAGCCGGCCGTTGCCACCGGCATCGGTGAGATCCTTCAACCGGTTGGCGAGATCCTGCATGGTTTTACGATCATTCTGATTCACCCGTCGATTGAAATAAGCACCGCGAATGTTTATCAAAGCCTGAATTTAAGATTGACAAAATGCCCGCAACATCTTAAAAATTTAAATTTATGTGTTGAGGGCGATCTGAAGGATCCTTACCTGAATGGGGGCCTGGATGGGAGCCCGGATGGGGTTGAAAAATACTTATGTAACGACCTTGAAACGGTCACCCTGTCAAGGCACCCGGAGATCGAAAAAATAAAGGGCACATTGTCGGCATGCGGCTCAAACGGAACGCTGATGTCCGGTAGTGGTCCCACTGTTTTTGGCCTTTTTAAGGATGTAATAGCGGCTAAAAGGGTATTTCGGCATTTGACCGAAACGGTCCCTTGGCGTGTTTACTTAACCGAGCCATGGTCAGGTGAAAAGGCCAGGGGGCAGGTGAAAAGGTCAGGTGAAAAGAAATGATAGCTTTTGCTGGGGCGTCGACAAGTGGTAAGTCACAGGATTTTGGTTCCTGCATTCGGAGGTTCGAATCCTCCCGCCCCAGCCATTTTTATATAATTATCAGGTTACTGGCTGGATAACTCAAATATGACAACCTTGAACGATTTTTATGTGTTTTCCGGAAATTCGAATCCGACACTGGCCCAAAAGATATGTCGCTATTTGAACGTTAAACCGGGCGGGTCCAAAATAACGACTTTCAGTGATGGTGAAATTCAAATCGAGATCAATGATAATGTCCGGTTACGGGACATTTACATCATTCAATCGACCTGCGCTCCGGTCAATCAAAACCTTGTAGAATTGTTATTAATGATTGATGCCATCAAGCGTTCCTCGGCGCGGCGGGTTACGGCTGTCATACCGTATTACGGGTATGCCCGGCAGGATAAAAAGGTGGCCCCAAGGGTCCCCATTAGTGCTAAGCTTGTTGCCGATTTGATCACCACCGCCGGGGCGGATCGCCTGATCACGATGGATCTGCATGCCGGACAAATTCAGGGCTTTTTTAACATTCCGGTTGATAACCTTTTTGCTGCACCGGTCATTATAAATTATATTCAAAAGAAGTTTACCGGTGACTTGGTGATTGTCTCACCGGATGCCGGAGGCGTGGAACGGGCTCGGGCGTTTGCCAAACGACTTAATGCGGGCCTGGCAATCGTGGATAAACGGCGGGATGCCCCCAACAAGGCCAAAGCAATGGCCCTGATCGGCGATGTTTCCGACAAGGTGGCGATTATCTTAGATGACATGGTGGATACGGCAGGTACTTTAACCGAAGCCGCCGATGCCATCATGAGCAAGGGCGCACGGGAAGTTTACGCCTGTTGTGCGCATCCGGTTCTTTCCGGGCCCGCCATCGAGAGGATTGAAAGCTCAGCCTTAAAATCGCTCATCGTTACCGATACGATTCCGTTGAGAGAGGAAGCGGCTAACAGTGATAAATTTGAGGTGTTGACCATTGCCGACCTGATGGGTGAAGCCATCATTCGCAGTCATCGGGGGGACTCCGTCACCTCGCTGTTTGTATAACCGACTATTTTGTTTGAAATTTAAATGATTTAAATATGATATTGTAAACAGGAGGAAGATCCTTGGAATTTATTGAAATCAACGCAAACATTCGAACCACTACCGGAAACAGTCCCGCTCGCGGTCTGCGTAGAGAGGGTCGAATTCCGGCCATCTTATACGGCCCCTCAACAGAACCGGTCTTATTGTCCGTAGACATTCGTGACCTGGAACATGCCTTTAAAAAGACCGCCGCAAGCCAGGCATTGATTAACCTGGTTGTACATGACGGCGAGACCTATACCAAACCGGTTATGATCAAGGAATTGCAAACCCATCCAGCCACCGCAGCATTGTTACATGCGGATTTTTATGAAATTGACATGGCTCGCAAGATCACGGTGAGTATCCCGATCCTGCCGATAGGAAAACCCAAAGGTGTTGAAGAAGGCGGGCTTCTGCAAAGTATTCGGCGTGAACTGGAGGTCTTTTGCCTACCGAACCAGATACCGACCGCTATCGAGGTCGATGTCACCGATATGGAAATTGGCGATGCCCTGCATGTCAAATCGATCCCGCTGCCCGAAGGCGTTGAAATTCAGTCGGACACGGATTTTACGGTTCTGACGGTCGTTAGCGCCGCGGTGGAAGTCGAACCTGAAGTGGAAGAAGACGAAGAAATTGAAGGTGAGGCGGTTGAAGGCGAAGAGGGTGAAGGCGATGCGGATGCGGCTGAGGGTGCGAAAAAAGAAGGCGAATCCGATGGGGCTTAGCCCACTTACGCGCTTTTAAGGACCTTTTTGAGCATCGGAATCACCAGGCAATCTTCCTGGGAATTTAATTGCTTGCGGGATAAGAAACGTGAAAAAACGCCTGGTGATCGGGTTGGGAAATCCCGGACGCAAATACCGCCATACCCGGCACAACCTGGGATTCATGGTTGTGGATGCCCTTGCGAGCGCCTGGGGGCTGAATCTGGGCGGAAAGCAAAAAGATATCGCCTATGGTTGCGATGTTTTGGAGGGAATGCGGGTATGCTTGGCCGTGCCTCTGGCCTATATGAATAATAGCGGTCCACCGACCCGACGGTTGGCGGATCGATTGGGTATTGTGTGTGAGGAAATGATCGTCATTCACGATGACATCGACCTTGCATTCGGCAGATTAAAAATTAAAGAGAAAGGGGGGAGTGGCGGACACAAAGGGTTAAGATCCCTGACGGGAGCTTTCGGGGAAGATGTGTTCACCCGTATTCGCATCGGGATTGGGCGTGCGCTACCGGGAATTGATGTGACGGAGCACGTTCTCAGGCCTTTCGAGAAATCGGAACAGAAAGCCTTGCCTGGCATCGTCGACCGAGCGACTCAAGCGGTACACACAATTCTTCGAGAGAGCACTTTAGAAGGAATGAACCGATTTAATCGTAAAACTGAGGTAACTGAAACTTAAAATTTTTAACGGAGGGCAGCGTAGAATGGATTCTGTACTAAAAGTTATGATGGAAAATATACCTTTGACTTGTACCCTGGTGGGTTTGGCGGGTGTATTGTTTGCAGTCATTCTAGCCGGAATCGTCAAGAGTGCTCCGGCGGGTAACGAAAGAATGCAAGAGATCGCCAACGCTATCAAGGAAGGGGCCATCGCCTATCTTAATCGACAGATGAAGAGCATGGGTATTGCCGGTATCATTATTTTCGGCATTATTTTTGCCAGCATGGGCGCCAAAACCGCCATCGGGTTCCTTGTGGGCGCGGTCGCCTCATTTTTGGCGGGGTACATCGGCATGCGGGTCTCCGTTCTTGCCAATGTCAGAACGGCTGAAGCCGCCAAAAACGGTATGGCTGCCGGCCTTTCCATGGCCTTCAAGGGCGGTGCCGTTACCGGTATGATCGTCGCCGGGCTGGCTTTGACGTCCGTTGCCGGATATTACGCATTCACCCATGATGTCATTGCACTGGTCGCGCTTGGATTCGGCGGCAGCCTCATCTCCATTTTCGCCAGATTGGGTGGTGGTATTTTTACCAAAGGCGCCGATGTGGGCGCCGACCTGGTTGGAAAGGTTGAAGCCGGTATTCCCGAGGATGATCCGCGAAACCCGGCAACGATTGCCGATAACGTTGGTGACAATGTCGGCGACTGTGCCGGTATGGCGGCTGACCTGTTCGAAACGTACGCGGTAACTGCTGTGGCGGCCATGCTCATCGGCCACCTGCTTTTTCCCAAAAGCCCCATGGCCGTTGAATTTCCACTGATTTTAGGCGCTATTTCCATTATCGCCTCCATGATTGCCATTTTCTTTGTCCGTCTGGGTAAAAGCGAATATGTGATGGGCGCGCTTTACAAGGGGATGTTTGGTTCCGCTATATTGGCGGCCATTGCCTTTTATTATGTATGCATGAAATTCATGGGTGGCATCGGCGACCTTACGGCGATCAATATCTACTATTGTACCTTGATCGGTTTGGTGCTTACCGTCGCTATCGTCATTATCACCGAATATTACACCGGTATATACGGCCCGGTGAAAGCCATTGCCCAGGCGTCCACCACCGGTCACGGCACGAATATCATTGCCGGTCTGGGTGTCTCCATGCAAGCCACGGCCGCGCCGGTCCTGACGATTTGTCTTTCCATTTACCTGGCCTATAACTTTGCGGGTCTTTATGGAATCGCCATGGCTGCCATGTCCATGCTTTCCATGACCGGTATGGTTATTGCTATCGATGCCTACGGCCCGATAACGGATAATGCCGGCGGTATTGCGGAAATGGCTGAATTGGACGAAAGTGTCCGGGCCGTCACCGATCCGCTGGATGCCGTCGGAAACACCACCAAGGCCGTTACCAAGGGCTATGCCATTGGATCTGCTGGTCTGGCTGCTTTGGTGCTTTTTGCCGCCTATGTACAAGAGTTCAACCTTCACGGCGGCGCCGAAGAGGGGTTGAAGTTTGACCTTGCCGACGTGAATGTTATTATCGGCCTGTTCATCGGTGGACTGCTGCCTTATCTTTTTGCATCCATGGCCATGCAAGCCGTGGGTCGAGCGGGTGCCGCGGTTGTGGATGAAGTCCGTCGTCAGTTTCGCGAAATTCCGGGCATCATGGAAGGTACGGGCAAACCCGATTACGGGGCATGTGTCGATATCGTGACCAAGTTTGCTTTAAAAGAGATGCTGGTCCCGGCGATTTTACCTGTTGTCGCACCGGTCCTGGTCGGTTTTTTCCTTGGAAAGATCGCCCTGGGTGGATTGCTGATCGGTTCCATCGTGACCGGCGTTTTCCTGGCCATCTCCATGACAACCGGTGGCGCGGCCTGGGACAATGCCAAGAAGTATATTGAAGACGGTCATCTGGGTGGCAAGGGCAGCGATGCCCACAAAGCCGCAGTCACAGGCGATACCGTCGGCGATCCTTACAAGGATACCGCCGGTCCGGCCATTAATCCGATGATCAAAATTCTAAATGTGGTTGCCTTGCTGATGGTGCCTTTTTTAATGTAGTCGGCATTTCACACACTCGGTAACAATCTCTACTGGAAAAGGGTTGGCGTTCGCGTCAATCCTTTTCTCGTTTGTATTTGTCGCTTTTTAATTATGTTTGATTGATCTTCGAAACCATGCTATATTGCAGAGATCTTTTAAAATTGTAGTGAGATTATCCGGATACGACCGTCTTAACCGTCGGTTCGTATTATAGCCTTTCAGATTGTATCGGTGTATATATGAGTGAAGACCAAACCAGTCCAGATGGTGAAAACACATTACCACCTGATAGTGAAAACACATTACCAATTTCTCGATTCAATGTCGGTGATGTCGCCGTTTATCCTGCGCATGGTGTTGGCCGAATCGAGTCGGTAGAAAATAGAGACATCAATGGGGAAAAACAGGATTTTTATATTTTCAAGGTCGTGGAAAACGGAATGACCATTATGATCCCCACCAGCAATGTCAATCAGGTGGGCCTGCGCAATGTGATTGACAAAAAGGATGTCTCCAAAATTTACACTCTGATGAGTGAAGGATCAAGTATCGGCAGTGAGACTCAGACCTGGAACCGGCGTTATCGAGAATATATGGATAAGCTGAAGACCGGTTCGCTTTTTGATGTGGCCGAAGTGTTTAGAGATCTGTCCCTTCTGAAAAATACCAAAGATCTGTCATTTGGTGAGCGTAAGCTCTATGATACGGCCCAAGTTTTGCTGGTAAAAGAGATATCTACCGCGAAAAATGTTGCCGAAGAAACAGTTCAATCGGAAATCAACGCACTGTTTCCCGAGCCGGCCAATACCGATAATTAGCCCCACCACCAACCATTTGAAAATGGGTTTCAGCGACAACGGTGCTTTTAGCTTTATCGCCAGTGATGGCGATGATGATCAACGTCTAGATACCGTGGTTGCCCGCCATGTCCGGCAATGTTCCCGCACACGGGCCGCCGGGTTGATCCGTAAAGGGTTTATTCAACTCAATCGACATGAAGTAAAACCTTCCCAGCGTGTCCACCTGGGAGAAGAGATTTGCGGTCGGGTGCCGCCGCCGGAACCAGTGGGGATCATCCCTGAACCGATTGATCTCGACCCTCTCTATCAGGACGATGCCGTCCTAGTGCTGAACAAGCCGGCCGGCCTGGTGGTCCATCCGGCACCGGGACATGAAACCGGTACCTTGGTTCATGGTTTGCTATATCATTATCCCGATCTTTTTTCCGTGGGGGGAGAACGCCGACCGGGGATTGTTCATCGATTAGATAAGGAAACATCCGGTTGCCTGGTGGTCGCCTTCAATGATCAGGCGCATGCGGAATTATCCCGTCAGTTTAAAGCTCGCACCACATATAAAGAATACCTGGCCCTGGTTCATGGTCGCCTATCCGGTGAAGTTGGCAGTATCGATCAGCCAATCGGGCGGCACCCGGTGGATCGAAAAAAAATGGCCATAAATGGTCGTCACGCACGAACCGCTCACACGAAGTGGCAGGTTGAGGGCCGTTATCCAGCCGCAACGCTAATTAAACTCTATCTGAAAACGGGCCGGACGCATCAGATTCGCGTTCATCTCAGCGCTTTGAGACATTCCGTCGTGGGTGATTCGATATATGGCCCGCGCCGATCGTCGCGGACCTTGGAAATATCTTCCGGCAATCGTGTGGCCGTCTCGCGCCAGATGCTGCATGCCCGGTGCCTGGGGTTCATTCATCCTGTAACCGGTAAAAAAGTTGTTTTCGAAGCCCCTTTACCGGCTGATATGGCCCAATTGATCGAGGTTCTGAATCGTTTTCGTGATTCTTGAAAGGGTCTTTTTATGATATGTTTTTGCGGGAATTCCTATTTCGTATGAGCGTGCTTGCTCGGCATAAATTGGTTATATTGCCGTTATTATTTGATTTTACAATCGGAATGTTGAATGGAGTTAGAAAATGTCCAATGGTAAACCCCTTACTTTTCGATGCGCACATTGCTTGACAAAAAATCGGATCCCGGCTGAAAAGGCAGGGTCCATGGGTAAATGCGGTAAATGCAAAGCGGCTTTGGACACCAAAGCGCTGTTCATCCCCCAACCGGTAATGGTTACCGACGGTAATTTTGAAGCCATGGTCATCAAATCCCCGTTGCCGGTGCTTTTGGATTGCTGGGCTGCTTGGTGTAGCGCCTGTACGATGGTCAGTCCGGTGATCGAAGAGTTGGCCCGTGATTGGAAAGGACGAATCCGTGTGGGCAAGCTCAACGTGGAAGCCAACCCGCTGCTATCCGCGCGGTACGACCTGCGCAGTCTTCCGACGCTTCTCGTTTTTGATGGCGGACGATTAAAGGATACCCTGGTTGGTGCGTTGCCCAAACCGCATATTGCTCAAAAATTGGCCGCATTTCTCTAGTGGTTTCGGATTGTCGTATCCATCTATGAACAGTGCCCATGAATGATGACCGTTGTCGCTTGTTGGCTGCAAAGATCGCCACCCTTCTGGATAGAGGGTTGATGGCGGATGACCATGTCGATTCATATCTGGCATCAACCTTTTCCAATCCATCGGCAGATTTAGTGAGAAAAGTGATATCCGACCCGTCTCATGTCGAACGGGATTCACTGGTGGACCTGCTATTATTTCCCGATGAAACCTTTCAGGTTGCGTTAGAACCCCATCTTTACCGTGTCCGGTTTACATGTGCGGATGAACAAAATGTGAGCCATTTTCTCATGGCTGTTGAGCCTATCATCGTTGTCCATCTGCCGGCCCTTAATGAGCATATCCGAGTTATTCCATCGCCATCCGAATTGCGTCGGCTAATCAGCCGTTTGAATATTACCTGGCAAACACCGCAACTGCTTCGTCATGCCATCGGAGAAAATATACCTAAGAGCCGGCGATCCCTGGTAAGCGTTCGTTTACGGAATGCCGCTTTGGATCTTGATAAAACAGGGGTTCACTTTTTATGTGATTTTTTAAGTGTTTATCACAATATGAATGCGGTTTTCTGGGAATATTTTGAATTTTGCGTAGACTTCTTAAGCCAAAAACCGAAACGTTCGTTTTTTACGGCCTTGACGCAGGAAAAAGAGCGAATGATTGATGGGTTGCAGCAAGCTGCCAAATTTGAAAGGTTACTGCGGCAGGCAAATATGGAAACATTGATGTTGACCGGGGTTCGGGCGCCGGCTGAATCCATCGCTTATTTTCGCCATAGGATCCGTCTGATCGATAATATCATCGTAACGCTTTTAGACAGAACACAGACAGGCAGGGCGGCTGATCAGGTTACTGAAAAAACTTTTTCTCTTGGTTTCCCGCCATTCCCATGAGATAAGATCTCAAGTTAATCTTTCGGTTGTCGATACCGAGTTTGACGCGCAGATTGCGGCGGTGGGTTTCCGCGGTTCGTCGCGTTATATTTAATAATTTGGCAATTTCTTTGTTTTTACGGCCACGCCGAACAAGACCGGCGATATCAAACTCGCGTCGTGTGACACCGAGGTGCCCCATGGTCAGGCGATAGGTAAAAGGCGACACCACATCTTTCAAATTGCCTTCGATAATTTCCGACAGGGCCGTTTGATCCTCATTTAACGCCGTTGTTTTGAGCTTTTCAAGATACGGGGTGATCAGTCTGCGAACGTTGACCAGAACCTGCTCTTCCATTTGTTTTTTATCTTCACCTCTTTTTTTAAGCAGGACTTTCAGGGCCGTATTCATCTCTTCTAAGTTCTCGGAATTAATTTTCAATTCCGCTTCACTTTTTCGAAGTTTTTTCTCGGTCTTTTTACGTGCGACGATTTCCTGCTGGGTCAGGTCGTACAGCATGGCGTTGCTTATGGCCACACCAGCACTAGCCGCCAGTCCAGTCAACAGCGTCAACTGTCGGTTCCTGAAACGGTCCGGAATGGTATCAACCACCTGAACCACGCCCACCGTCTTATCCTTAAAACGAATAGGAACGCCAAGGATTGAACGGATTTCGAGACCGGTATGCTTATCCACATTTTTAAAATGTCGGTCATCTTTGCGTGTATCTTTTATCAGCGTACCTTTTTCATTTTTTGCAATCCAGCCCACCACACCATTTCCCATCGGCAACCGCCAGCCGCGAACCAAATCACTCTTCGTGCCCGTGGCTTGAAGACAATAGATCTCTTTTCTGTTTTCACTGACCAGCCACACCGAGCATCCCACGACGCCCATAAGGTGACGTACTTCTTTTACCAATGAAGCCATCACTTGATCGATATTTAAACTTGAATTGATTACCTGTCCGGCGCGGTATAAAAAGTTCAGTTCCCGGTTTAGCTGAGCGAGGGATTCTTCCGGTTGTGGGGACGCTGGGGAGATTGATTTCGTCAATTTATCGGCACAGCCTGATGGTTGATGTTTGGGGTGGAATGAAATTTTCCTAACCCCCTGATGATATTTTTGAATATTAATATCATCTCAAAAAGTGGATAGGGTTTCAAGAGGTAAAACGCTTTTATCCAGGGTAATCGTAAGTAAAAATCTCTAAAGTGTGATTATTTATAGCGAATGCCCTTGAAAAAGCACATCCATGATGGGGTTTCGTGCGACTGTGAAAGATAAAATACGATTGCCCATGGTTCGGGGCATCTCCCTTGATTCCCATGCCCATATTATATATGAAGATCTTGATATCCGGAAATAGACCGGAGATTCTAAATAGTAACACATTAATTTAATTTTAAATCGGGGCAACCAAAAGGGTGGCCATATGAAGAATGTACTTGTTGTGGATAACAATCCTAAAGAATTGATCACTTTTCAGGAGTGGTTTAAGGTTATTTATAACTTTGATGTTGCCATCTCATCCGATGGAGAAAAGGCAATCAGCATTCTTAATAAGGGGGATATCAATGTCTTTTGCACAGGAATCGATATCCCCAAGTTTGATGGGATTGAACTTTTAGCCCATATGAGCCGAACCCATCCCGAGACGCCATGCATTGTCATGTCGGAGCATGGGGTTCCTTGGTTCAGGGAAAAACCGGATCGTCAGGATATTCTCTATCACATTGAAAAGCCCGTCAGCCCGGAAGCGTTAACAACGGCGATTTTTGTCGGTCTGGTTTTAAAGGATGAGGGGGTCGCTTTCAAAGGGATTTCCATGCGGAGCTTTCTGCCCCTGGTTTGGAAAAGCCGCAAGACCTGTTGCCTTATGATTGAATCACAAGAAAAAGAAAAGGGATTTATTTATTTTGACAACGGGCGGATCATCGGTGCGGGCTATCAAAAATTTTTAGGGAAAAAGGCGATTCTCGAAATGGCCGCTTGGGAGGGGATTCGGCTGCAAATCGACGCACTGCCTAAAAAAAGGCCCAACCCTTCGGAGACTATCGACATTATGGAGGTCTTTGACATCGCCTGGTTCGGGGAGCGGCCCTCTGCAAACCAAAAAGAATTGAGGCCCAAGCGGTTGGCGGGTCAGAAGTCAAAAGCAGGTCGTGACGTTCGTCTTGAAAAATCATTAGGTGCGTTGGCAAAGACTGCCGCCGAGGGGTTAAAAAAGGTCAAAGGATTTCAGGCCATCGCCATATTGAGTAGCCAGGGAAATCTATTGGCGAGTGAAACGGCGGGCAAATTTGATTTTGACCCACTTCGGGTCGCGGTGAAGAAGATCGTGACAATGTCGAGTCATACGTTTGGCGAAAAGGTGTTGGGTAAATACGAGGGCTTGACTGTTCATACACAGGCCCATACGCTGATTTTTCTAACCGTGCCAACTGGATATCATATCATTGTGAGTATGCGGCCTGACAGCAACTGGTATTTTGCCAGATGTCGGGTTGAGACCGGATTGCTTAAAGATTTAGAAAGCATCGGTTAATGCTGGAACGGGCTAAAGACGGTTTAATTAGGTCTCTTGAGGAAGTGAAACCGGATAGCTGCTAAATGGCGTCGCCTAAAAGCCCCCACCGGTTCGAAAACCGCCGCCGCTTGAACCGAAACCCCCACCGAAACCACCACCCGATCCGCCACCGCCACCAAAACCGCCGCCACCGCCGCCAAAACCGCCATCAAAGTCTATCCAGCCGCCACCTTTTCTTTGTTTTCGGGGGCGCTTGAATTGTTGTTCCCGCTGAATACGCTCTCTTAGGCGGTCCCCGGACAAGGCACCACGAAGCAGTTGGTCAAGCAGGACGCCCAGCGTAAAGCCCGAGGGAAATTTTGAGTAATGGGAGTCATAGTTCTGGCGTCGAAACCAGCCGCGCAGTCTCTCCATTTCCTTTAATACACCCTGATTTTGTCGTTCGGTTGACTTCAGCGCTTCAATATCCCCATTTAATCGTTTTTCGTCATCGGCCAGTTCTCCCAGCCTGGTGACCACCACATCGTCTTTGGGCGTGGGTGTGGTCCGGGCGTCCCGATAGAGATCGGATAAGGTTTTACGTTTTAATTGGCCCACTTGCAGCTCGATGGCCTGCTTCGAAAATTCATCTTCACCGGCGACATAAAGGGAGCGGCTATGCAACAACTCGGCGTGTTGTTTTTCTTCGCTTTCGATATCGTCGTCAATTTGGTGCAATTGTTTTTCAGCCACATCCAATGATGCTTGAAGCGAGGGGATCCCATTTTTCTCGGCGGCCTCGGCCTCCAGAACGTGTAGGGCCGAAGCTTCGTCTTCGACGCTTTGCTTCAGGCTGTCGGCATGTTCCCGAAGGCGGACAGGTAGTTCGGTTAACATGAAGTAATTGGGACGGGCCTCCTCAAAATCGATGAGTTTGGCGACCCACCCATCCAGGCTGCGCGTCAACCATCCCCCTTCATAATCCGGCGTCAGGTACCGTCGGCGCCACAGATACATAAAAAGGGAATCTTTTTCATACGGCTTGCCTTTTTCGGTGCGATCGGTCTCGGCCTGATCGGCTTTTTCATCCGCGTTTTGGGACTGTGTCACGGCCGTTTGCCAATGGGCTTTTTGCTCTTTATAGGCGGTGAGGGTTTCCAATTGTGTTTCGGTTTCGGCAATTTTAGATTGAAGCGTTTCGAAAGCCTCATCCCGCTGACTTTCTCTATTTTCACGATTTTCGCTCAGTCTATTTTGGCGGTCCAGGGACGTATCGATATCGTTGTTTAGCTGATCCAACGCCTCGACCTTCTGGGCCAATAGACGCAAAACGGCGCGATCCGTACCATCTATGCCATTGATGAGCTTCCCCGCGGCAATTTCATCCAATCGTAACCGGGCCAGTTCCCGATACTGGGCCGCCTCCTTTTGGCGAATGACCGCCAAGCGCTCTGAAATCGTTTTCAATTGATGATGGGCACCGTCGATTTGTCCACGGGCATCATTGATCCGTTGGTTAAAAATTGCCAGCGAATCGCGACCGCTCAACATTGACCTATTCTCCTTATCTTCATGTGTGCCCTACCATTTCGTGATCATTCCGCCAGCAGTGGGAAACAGGTACTCCGGTGCTAAATAGCCCCGTCGCTTAACACCGAAATGATTTTCATCAATTATCCCGTTATCCTGCTTGTCGCTTCGAATTTGATTGAACACACGATCAGGGACGCGGACACCCCACGTGGTGACCGTTTGGGCTTTTCCATCTTCTTCGTTAATAACGGGTAGGGCGATTCGTTTACCGTCCGGTGTTACGGCTTCCACAATGATATAATAATTGCGTGTATTGGGGTTGTTCGGGGGATTACGCCAGACCCCACTGGGTTTGTTCGGTTGAGAAACGATGCGAAGCGTATATTGGGAGGCCAGTCGATTGGCCAGCATTTGAAGTGTGCTCGTGGTCTTTTTGGCTGTTGCCACATCGCCACGATCAAGCGCTGCCAAGGCATCCCGATAAAGACGATCTGCCGTGGTGACGGCTTTCTTCTCCTGCGCCTCATTTTTTATGCCGGTGTACACAGCAACGATTTGGTCCGGCAATTTTGACAGTGAGGTTAATTGTGCAATCGCACTGGAGGCAGCCTCGGTTCGGCCGCCTTCAAGGTCCGCTTTTGCCTGTTGATACAACCCGTCGCCCACTTGGGCCAGGCGGCTGGATTTTTTAACACTTTGAAACTGTTTCCAGACATTGGTCAGTTGTTTCCCCTGACGTGTTCTTTCACGGCTGGCAGGACCCACCACGGCGAATTGAAATACGAGCCATACGGCCAGCACCAAGGCGGCGACAATAGCCCCCACCTTGGACCACTTGCCGCGATTGGCATACATTCGGGCCAGGGCAATTTTAGGGCGCCATTTTGGCGGAGTGTAGGTAAACCGATTTTCGCGTAGGGCCGCCACGCCTCGATTGATGATCTCGTCGGATACCTTCAGCCCCTGATCGGCGTAGATTTTACGGACCTTGTCGATCAAGGCCCGATCATAGGCTTCCGTATCCAGCTCACGAGTGACTATGGATTGTTGATGTCGCAGGGTATCGACAACATCCATGGCAAGCATGATATCAGGTAGATCAACCTTTTTTGCTTTCGTCGTGTCAGCCATTGATCATTGCTTGCCCACTGTTGGCCAGTTCCGCCATCCGCCGTTTACCGTCTTCAACCGCTTGCCTGATTTCCTCTTCATTGCGGCTGCTCTGTTCCCGCATTTCGGCAATCAGGGTGATGGATCTTTCCTGAAAAGAGACCACTGAGTCGATGAGCTTTTTAACCGATTCGGCCTTGATCGTGGCACCATATCCGGCTTTTAGGGCCTCTTCCTGCACCTTACCGCCGACTTCGGCCAGGGTTTCCAGGCTTTTATTAACCCCTTCTTTCATCGATTCCAGGGTCTGGGTACTCTCGTGCAGTCCCTGCATACTGGTAAAAGAGGCGTTTAAAGCGGTAAACACGCTTTCATTGGTACTGAAAAATGAGACGGATTGGGAATAGACCCGCTCTTTCAACGCGGTCGATTGCATCAAACGCGCCATGATGACCTCTGTGGTGTTATAACTGATCGAAAGGTTTTCGGCCAAATCCTTAGCAATTTGGTAGCGTTTGTCCTCATTCTGAAGATCGCGCAATTTTTGATCACGGGTCATCTCCAAACGGGCGATGTGCTCCCGGTCTTCGTTGGTGTTGGTCTCTATGGCCTGCGCAGAAGCTTCCAAAGCTGCCTTGGCCTCGTCCAACACGGCTTCTTCTTTCTTCAGTAGCTGAAAGGCCATAACCTGGGATTCTTTCAGGGCGCCGCGAAAATCCTTATAAGCTTCGATGATGATATTTTCCCTGTCGATTTGATCTTTTGAGTCGTCGGTCACGGACAAAAAGGTCTTTTTAATTTTTCGGAAACGGCTGGGAATATCGCCCCGGGTCACTTTCATCCACACGTTTTGAACCTTTTCCATGGTGCTTATCTTGCCATCGTCCAACTGGGTCACCATGCTTTTGGCGTCATCGCGGATACTGTTGAACGCCTGCGTGATATCCTCATAGCGTTCACCCACATTCATGGCAACAATCTGTTCCCGCACGACTTCATTAAAAATAGTCGTGTGGCTCAAAGTGCGTGCAATGGCCACGGCTTTTTCTTGATCCAAATCGCTGATTTGATTAATCAAGGTGATGATCGGCGCCTCATCCGGCTTGGTGGGCATCAGGCCCAGATCACGCAGGGCATTCACGGCTTTATCAAGCTGTTTGAGCGGACTTTGAATCAGATCTGTTACTCCCATGATTGTCACCTCTTCTGGTCGGTTACTTTAATAGTGGATTAGAACGAAATGCGTATTATAAGGAATTATCAATTGCTTGTGAATATAATGGCACAAAAATTTAAATTGTCAACTATATTGACAAAATCGGCTTGACAAAACCGGGCAATCTGTTCAGGATAATTTGTGCGATGACTTATTCGCAGCGGTGATTGTCAATAAATTAGATAAGGTCTATATTTTCTTGACAAATCAATATTGGATGGATAATGTCGGAGAAAATTACTTTTCGTTCGGTAACAGGCTGAGACTTTTGATAATAATCTAATTTTGTCCAGGGCTTCGGATTTTCACCGACATCCTTGACAGCTTTATGTAACTATCGCGCAGGAGCAGGGTACCCATGACACTGACAAAAGCCAAGATCATTAATGATGTGCACGAAAAAATCGGATATCCAAAAAAAGAAGCCGGGCAAGTGGTGGAGACATTACTTGAAATTATGAAGTCGACGTTGGAAGAAGGTGAGGATATTCTGATCAGTGGCTTTGGCAAGTTTTGCGTCAAGGATAAGAGTCAGCGTAAAGGCCGCAATCCGGCCACCGGGGACTCTATGATGTTAGACAAGCGTCGGGTCATCACGTTCCGGTGCTCGGCGACGTTGCGAAACAAGATCAACCCGAAGTAGACACCAACCATCCCGCCATTTTTGGGCCTATTCTAAGCCCCTTGCCTCATGAACACGCTGTTGTTACCGAGGTGCCTAATAATAAATCCCGGTTGGGCCTTTTAATCGATACGAGACCAATATTCAGGCCCAACCCATGAAATAACAACCCCATCGAACGAACGTTGATCCCTATTGGTTACTTAGCCGGTCTGACCGGACTGATGTTTTTTCCAGAACGGTGACATCTCTCTAAGCCTGCTGATAATAGGGGGCAGATGTTCAATGATATAATCGATTTGCTCTTCGGTATTGTACCGGCTCAGGCTGAATCGTATCGAACCGTGGGCCGATGTAAAGGGGACGCCCATGGCTCGTAAAACATGGGAGGGTTCAAGCGATCCGGAAGTGCAGGCCGAGCCGGATGACGCACAGATCCCATATTGATCCAGCAGAAGTAAAATGCCTTCCCCTTCAACCGAGTCAAAGCCGATACTCGTCGTGTTGGGTAAGCGGTTTGTGGGGTCGCCGTTGATTGATGCTTTTTCAATGCGGGCCAGTAATTCATTTTCCAGTTTGTCTCTCAGCCCCTTGATACGGGAATTTTCATCATCAATGTGCTGTCCGGCCAGTTCACAGGCTTTGCCCAGGGCGACGATGGAGGCCGTGTTCTCAGTCCCGCCCCGGCGGCCGTGCTCCTGGTGGCCGCCGATCAGAAACGGTGAAAATTTAGTGCCTTTTTTAACATACAACGCACCGATACCTTTAGGCGCATGCAATTTGTGTCCCGATAAGGAGAGCATGTCCACGGGAAGGGACGCCAGGTTGATGGGTATTTTCCCGACCGCCTGGACCGCATCGGTATGAAAGACAATTCCACGGTCCTGGAGGACCTCGGCGATTTCAGGGATGGGAAAGATCACTCCGGATTCATTATTGGCCCACATGATACTAGCGACAGCCGTATCGTCAGACAGGTGATCGTAAAAAAAGTCCAGGTCCAGATTCCCTTTATGGTCGACGGGGACAAACGTGACGCGGTAGCCGCGTTTGGCCAGGTCTTCACAAAGACTTCTGACGGCCGGATGTTCCACGCGAGTGGTAATGACATGGCGCTTATCCGGATTGGATCGAAGTGCGGCCTGGATACCGGTACTATCGCTTTCCGTACCGCAACTGGTAAGTACAATTTCATCCGGTGAGGCACCGATCAGCCGGGCCACTTTTTGCCGCGCCTCTTTGATTTTCTCTCCCACATAGCCGGCAAAAGAATACATGCTGGACGGGTTGCCATAGTACTCCGTAAGGAACGGCGTCATCTCTTCAAGCACTTCGGGTGCGATCTGAGTTGTGGCATTGTTATCCACATAAACCATTGTCATGGATGCACCTCCTCAACCACCAGTTCGGGGGTAACCAGCTCGCGTAATTTTGCCTGAACGTACTCGGACAAAGTAACCTCGGACAGTCGGCAGGTGGCGCATGTCCCCCGCAGCTGCACATATACCGCATTACCATCCACATCGATAAGTTCGATATCGCCGCCATCCTTTTCCAGCGCCGGACGTATTTCTCTTTCCAGCGTCTCCTCGATGAGTTTGATTTTCTGGATATTGGTTAACTTGGTTTTTTTCTTTTTCTTACGGGGTTCATTGCCCAGGACGGAATCAATGATCTCCTGAATCTGGTCGTGACATTTTTCACACCCACCGCCCGCTTTTACATAGCTGGTTACATCCTCGATGGAAGTCAACTGGTTTTCCTTAACCACCCGTTCGATCTGGCGATCCGTCACGCCGAAACATTCACAGACGATCTCACCTTCGGCTTCCTTGACCCGCGTGCCTTCATAGTTGGCAATGGCCGCTTCCAGGGCCTCCCGACCCATAACCGAGCAGTGCATTTTTTCTTTGGGCAAGCCACCGAGATAATCGGCAATATCGTCGTTGGATATTTTTTTGGCCTCTTCCAAAGTCAGGCCTTTCAGCATCTCCGTCAAGGCAGATGAGGAAGCGATGGCGCTGGCACAACCAAAGGTTTGAAACTTCACATCGGCAATGCGACCGTCATCCCCTAACTTAAAATACAGGGTCAATGCATCCCCGCAAGCCAGGGACCCCACTTCTCCAACCCCATCGGCATCTTCAATCGTCCCCACATTCAACGGGGTCAGAAAATGTTCTTTAACCTTATCGGTATATTCCCACATGACAAGCCTCCTGTTAAATATCGCGATTCATTGTCTACTGACATGTACATTGTACCATAATCATAGATTTAAAAAAGAAAAGTAAATTGAGGCCATTTTTCCTGGAGAAAGCGGTTTTATAAAAAGGTGGCGTTGTCTATATAACCTTTTGATATATTAACCATCATGACGGGAGTCGTTCTCTGTGAAAGTAAACTAGATCGGATATGGCCATTAAAAAGAAGTTTACTAAACCTATGAAGGTGCATTAAAAAGGATACGGTTTTTTAACCACTTAATAAATATTGAAAAGCATGATGCCCATAAATGAAAAAGAGCCGGCCAATTGGTATCGATTAATGCCGGGAACCTTTGTGTTCCTCTGGTCCACCGGCTTTATCGGAGCCAAATACGGTTTACCGTATGCCGAGCCGTTTACCTTTTTGCTTTATCGCTTTGTCATCGTTCTGGTCGTTTTGATTGTTGCCGCCTTTGGGCTAAAGGCAACCTGGCCGAGGCAGCCCATTGTTGTGTTGCATTGCCTGGTGTCGGGGATACTGCTCCATGGTGTTTATTTAGGCGGCGTGTTCGGATCGATTGCATTTGGCATGCCGGCCGGTATTACTGCGTTGATTGTGGGGCTGCAACCCCTGTTAACGGCCGTTTTGTCGCGTCCGCTGCTGGGGGAAACGGTTTCGAAGACACAGTGGATCGGGCTTTTTATGGGGTTGATGGGTGTGGGGATTGTCCTTGGCCCCCGGCTGATGCCAAGTACCGGTCATGTCCTCAGTGTTTTGAATGTATCGCTGAGCATTGCCGCGCTGATGGGAATGACGTTGGGCACGATTTACCAAAAACGATTTGTCGCTAGCCAGGACCTAAGGACCAGCGGTGTTTGGCAGTTTGCCGGAGCAGCCTTGTTCGTGGGTACCGGGGCCTATTTTTTTGAAACCATGCACATTGAGTGGACGCCCGAGTTCATCGGCGCGATGGCCTGGCTGGTGATTATTCTATCATTGGGTGCGATGAGCTTGTTGATTCTAATCATCCGTCATGGGGAGGTGTCGCGTATCGCCACTTTGTTTTATCTGGTGCCGCCGGTGACTGCCCTGATCGCGTTTTTAGCGTTTGACGAACGTCTCAGCATTATTCAGCTTATCGGGATGATCATAACCGCCTACGCGGTTTGGTTTGCCGGCCGGCAGCGGAGATAACCGACCCTGTCAGACATCCCATCGGCCGCCAAGAACGACGGCCCTTCACAGGTGCCACGGTAATCTATTGTTGTTCAATGAATTCGGCCGTAAAACCATCGATAGTTCTTTGCAAAAAGTAATAATTCCGAAAGACGCTGTTCCGGGAGGCAGTTAGGTTGAAGCGGGCGGTTGAGAGGTTCAAAATGGCGTTTAGCATATCCGTAGCCGTTTCCACCCCGGCCTTGGAGGCTTCCTCGGTGATGCGGACATTTTCTTCGGCCTCGGCAATGGCCGACTGCGCCACGGCGAGATTTTCTCGGGCGACGGTGAGATCGATATAGCGATTTTTCAGCTCGGTCAGCAACCGATTTTTTAGTTCGGTAAAATCGAGGCGTGCCTGGGCGACTGCCAATCGAGCCTGTTTAATGCGTTCATATTTTCGGAACCCGTCAAACAGATTCACATTCAGATTGAGCTGAATACGGGTTTCATCCTGGTATTGATCGTCTTTTTCCAATAGAAAATCATCGCCAAACCGCGTGTAACCGGCGGCGATATCCGCCGTAGGCCATAATCCGGATCGGGCGGCTTGCGCATTTTCTACCAACAGGGCCACGGTTGTCGTTAACGCATTTAGTTCGCTGCGGTTTTTGAGCATCTTTGTTTCTAATTCCTCAATCGTGGCCACTTCGGGTAATATGTCAAATTCGTTGAATAAAAATTTCAGCGAGTGACTGTCCGTGCCGGTCGCAAAAGCCAATTGATTGCGGCTTTTTTCCACATCCGCCTTGGCCTGATGCTGTCGTTGCACCGCCTCATTCTGTTCAACCGTCAGCCGCAACACCTCATTTTTAGATACCAGGCCCACGTCAAACCGGCTTTGGGTGTCCGCCCGTCTTTTTTCGATTAACGCCAATTGATCTTCTACGATTTTAAAAAATGTCTTTTTTTCAAAATGATTCAGATATAAAAGGGCGATATTCAATTGCAAATCCTGAGCGATACCAGTCAATTCGTAGCCGCTGATCTTTTCAGCCTGTTTTGCCGCGGCCAGATCGTATCGATCACGAAATCCGTTGAACAAATTATAGCTGATGGCACCCCCCAGGCGGCTGTTTTCCTTGGATTCAAATGGCGTTGCCTCATCAAGCACATTGGCACGATAGCCAACGTCCAGGGACGGCCAAAACCGGCCTTTTCGATAACGTGTTTCATGCTGGGCATTTTCCAGGGCCAAACGGTATCTTTGGATCAGGGCACGATTCCGGATGGCCTTTTCCTGTAACTCAATGAGGGTCTGGCCCTCAGCTGCAGGGAGCATGCTAAAAAGTCCGATCAGAAAACCACAGAAGATCAATCGCCAATTTTGTCCAGTTAAATAAAATAAGTGCCTAAATAACCGGTCGGTAGGCAGATGGAGCATGTCCGGCAAACGGTTAAAGCAAATCTTTAATTTTCTCACGAGGGGTCTCCCAACCGATAAAAAAGGCCAATAGGGCCGGTATGACAAAGAGGGTAAAAAGTGTTGATAATGCCAACCCGCCCAACAGAATACTGCCCAAGCCCCGGTAAAGCTCACTGCCCGAGCCGGTGGAGATTACCAATGGGAAGAGGGCGAAAATGCTCGTGGTCGCACTCATAAAAATGGGCCGAATGCGTGTTTTTACCGACATTCTGATCGCTTCCATGCCAGGCATATTGTGGTTGCGGATATAGTTTAACGTTTGATGAACGACCAGAATCGCATTGTTGACCACCGTTCCCACGAGAATGATAAAGCCCAGCATGGCCAGGACGTCAAAGGCCTGAGGGGCGACAAAGCGATTGACCAGTGCGAGCCCCACAAATCCACCGGCCGCGGCCAGTGGGACCGTGAACAAAATAATCAAAGGATAGAAAAAGTTTTCAAACAGGGCGGCCATCAAGAGATAGGTGATGACCACGGCCAATATAAAATTCCACTGTAAGGCCTGGCGGGTTTGATCGAGTTTGTCCGCATTGCCACCCACGGCCACCTGAACCTGGTTTAATTTGCCCTCGGCTCGCATGGGGCCGATCAGATTGTTTTTAATGGTATCGATCGCGACTTCCAGTGGCATTTCCGCCGGTGGGGTCACCTGTAGGGCCACGGTGCGTTTGCGCTCCAGGTGATTGACCTGGGTCATTCCCTGGCCGTAGCGAACCGACGCCACGTCCCCCACACGGATCAGGTCCCCAAAGCGGTTGACAATCATACCATTGAGTAGCTCTTCGGGCGTATTGAAGATCGTATCGCGGCCTTTTAAAATCAAATCGATCTGTTTTTGTCCCGCAGGCTGAAAAGTATCGATCTTGCGACCGTCCATTAAAATATCAAGGTAAACACCCAGGTCTTGCTCGGTGAAACCGTTGGCGGCCAATTTGGCCTTGTTGGGAATGATGTTGACCTCCGGATAGCTGATCTCCAGGGAAGGGATAGGCCGAACCTGGCTTCCGGGCAAGGCGCCCATGATACCACCAAACAGCTGCTGGGCCACACCGATCATATCGGGGAGGCTTTCGCCGGACAGGTTGACATCTACGGTACGACTGCCACCGATATCACTTTGAAAAATGCCGGCCTGGAAGCTGATACCGAACATGTCGGGGATGGCATTGATCATTTGGTTAAACAACGGGATCATTTCACGGGCACGGGTTTCAAAAAAACTTAACGCGCCAAAAATGTTAAAGTCGGGCGTCGCCACGTAAAAAAGATTTTTAATTCCGGGCGTGCCGTCTTTTTCTTCCTCGCTCATGTAGGGGCCGGCCTGTTCATAAATAAAGTTGCCATTGGCTTTACGTTTGTCCACCGACATTCCCGGCGGTGGAATTAGAATGCCCAAGACCAGGTTACGATTTCCCTGGGGCAGATACTCGGCTTTAGGAATCAACCAAATCACCAGTCCGATGGAAAGGACGGTAAACAAAACGACCGACGTCAGCCGGGTCAGGGCATTTTTTAAGGTCAGATTTGAAAAATAGATAATGCTTTCAGACAAAAAGGTGCCCACGCGGGAAATTCGGGACGGGGGCCGGTTTTTGTCCGGCCGTTTGATGCGTCGGTAGAACTGATTCAAAATGGTTGGAATGACCGCCACGGATACAAACAGGCTGAGCATAATAGAGAAGGTGATGGCGATGGCGATATCTCTGAATAGCTGGCCGGCTTCTTCCTCGATGAAAATTACCGGTAAAAAAACAGCCACGGTGGTGGCGGTGGAGGCAAAAACGGCGCCCAACACTTCCCTTGCGCCGTCATAGGTGGCGTCAAAGGCCTTTTTGCCCATTTTACGATGTCTGTCGATATTCTCCATGACGACAATGGCATTGTCTACGAGCATCCCCACGGCAAATGAGATGCCCGCCAAGCTGACCACATTGAGATTTCTGCCCATCAGCCATAAAAAAATAAATGTTCCAATGGCCGAGATGGGAATCGCAACAGCGGTTGTGATGGTAGCGGTCAAAGAGCGTAAATAGACCAGCAGCACCACGATGGCCAGAAATCCGCCTAAAAACACATTGCGCTGGACGATTTGGATGGCCCGGCTGATGTACGGTTCTTCATCGTAAAGCCAGTCGATAAAAATGTTGTTGTCGGCTAAAATGGTTTCATTGAGTTGACTGACAACCGCTTTTAGGCGGTGGATCAGCTCGATCACGTTGGTACCGGGTTCTTTTCGGACACCAACAACAATTCCCTCTTGGCTGTTGTGCATCACTGAAGAGGTCTGCTTCGCATGGCCGATCCGTGACTCGGCGATGTCTCTCAACCGAACGCTTTCAAGCCCGTTGTCAAAGATCACCACATCCAGGGGGTCCTGATCATTTTGAAACCGGCCGGTAGTCCGCAGCCGAAACTCCTTTTTGCCCATGGTCAGAATACCGGCGGAATTATCCCGGTTGGCGCCTCTGATTTTGGCGATGACGGTGTCGATCGTCATGTTGTGGCGGGCCATCTTATCCGTATCCAGAATCACATGAAGCTCGTCAGCGGTGCCGCCGGCCACAAAAAGAGAGCCCACCCCTTCCACGCGTTCCAGGTGCTGCCGAACCTCGTTTTCGAAAAAGGTTTCAAACGTTAAAATGTCGGCGGAATCGCCGCTTTTCATTTTTAACATGGTCCAGATGATCGGGCTGGCCTGAGCACCGGCGGCGTCGATAGCCGGTCGATTGGCATTTTCGGGGTAATCGGAAACCTCGTTGAGTTTATTGGACACCCGCAGCAAAGCGGCATTCAGATCGGTACCCACCTTGAAGGTAAGGGTGATTTCACCCAGGCTATTGTAACTGGCGCTTTCCATTTTAACGAGGTTTTGAACCCCTTTTAGCACCTCTTCTTGTTTTTCAACGATTTCCTGTTCAATCTCATAAGGTGTTGCGCCGGCCCAAACCGTGCGGACGGTGATTTTGGGTTCCTCGACATCCGGGGTCAACTGCAGGGGTAAACGGGACAGGCCGATCAGGCCGAACATGATGACCAAAATGACACCCACCGCAGCTGTGATCGGTTTTTGGATCGCATAACGGATCAGGTCCACTTACTTGCCCTCCTCACCCACGATGACCGGCTGATCCGGCTGTAAGCGTTCATTGCCTTCTACAACCACCGGCATGTCGACCGTGATATGCGGATCGTTGACGCCCACGCTTTTGTTTAAATAGGCCACCACGGTAACCGGCAGCATGGCGGCTTTGCCTTCTTTAACCGTAAAGACAAAGTTGTTGCCCTGGCGGTTAATGAGCGCATCCCTTGGGATTAGTTTCAATGCTTTTTGTGTGCTGGTGGGCAAATAAACCATAGCGGACATATTCTCCGCGACGTTCCGGCCGATATCAGCCGTTTCCATAAGGCGGATTTTAATGGTGACGTTCTTCGTTTTGGGGTCGGCCACCGGCAAAAAGCCCTCAATGCGGCCCGTTACTTTCTTGTCGGCAGCGGTGAGCACCACATCAACGGTTGTGCCGGATAGGCTGTAGGGCGCCATTTGCTCTGAAACCGCGACTTTTACAAAAAGGTCATCGATCGCCCCAATACGGTACAACGTGCGCCCGGGGGTCACCCAATCGCTTGTGTCCACCGATTTTTCCAGGATTATGCCGTCAAAAGGGGCGCGTATGACACACTTGGATCGCTTGAGCCGTATCCTGGCCAAACCCGCCCGTACCGTTTCGCGCTCCTTAATTAAGATCTGATGGTTGAAGTAGAGTGCATCATGAGCGGATTCGCTGACCGCTTGTTTAGCCAAAAGGGATTTAAACCGGGCAAGATCTTTGGCTACGTTTTCTATTTTGACATTGATGGCACCGATCCTTGCTTTTTCCACCGCGATATCCTGATCATAAAAATCGGTATTGATACGAACCAGTGTCGCTCCTTTTGTAACCTGCGAGCCGGCTCTAAATTCAGCTTGCCGGACCTGGCCGGATACTTGGGTGGAGATGTTGCTTACGCGGTCGTAGTATAATACCCCAACCAGTCCACTGTTTTCAGTATGGCTTTTTTGGGTGACTTTGGCGACGCGGACTTTAGCCGGCGGGGGTGCATTCTGAGCCGGGACCTGAAAAGGGGTGGCCAAGGTGATAATGATGGTAATAGATAAAGCCTTGAAAGCGCTTTTTATCATGGTTACTCCTTTGATAGGCAAAACGACCACAGCATGAAACACTGAACCGGCGACCAAGGTGAGGGCATCCATTCATATGTTGCGCCTATTGGTGTACCCGGCAAACAGTCATTTAGAAAAAGATTGCTCCGGCCCGATTTAAAAAAATGCCCATTTTTAGTGTAATGTCAACTCTTTCAACCCTTCTTTCAAACCTAAGGATGAATATGTCTGCCGAATCGGAAAAAACAAAATCCGCGCAAAACTTGGTTTGCCCAACCTGCAAATCCGACTTAAAAAAGCGACGTACCCGCAAGCCGGACGACTGTGAAATGATCTGTGGCGGCTGTGGCGAGATTTTCGACGTGTGTGATCTGAAAACGGTTGAGAAGTTAAACCGTTCAGCGGAATAAGGATTACGGTAATCCAAACTACCCGTTGAGCGCCTTCAATACTTCCGGGATAGTCTTTTTCGGACTGATTTTGTACCAGGCTTGAAGGACCTTTCCCTTTTGATCGATTAAAAACGCCGAGCGAACAATGCCCATGTATTTTTTACCATACATGGATTTCTCACCCCATGCACCATAGGCATCGGCCACGGCATGCTGCGGGTCGGAAAGCAGGGGAAAGCCGAGTTGATATTTATCGTCGAATTTTTTTTGTTGCTCGGGCAAATCCGGGCTGATACCAACGACCATCGTATCCTTTTGGTTTAATTCCGGCAGTGCATCCCGTACACTGATAGATTGGGTCGTTCAGCCGGAAGTGTTGGCTTTGGGGTAGAAGTACAGTAGCAATTTTTTCCCTTTGTACTCGGTCAACTTTACCATCCGGCCGTTTTGATCGCTTAAATTGAACCCTGGGGCCTTGTTGCCGGCTTCTATCTTATCCATGCGTTCCTCCTAATCGTATATTCACCATCGTGGGTTATGTTTACTCTAAAGGGCTTAGCGATACTTTAATATCGTTACCTTCAAGGACCAGCGCATGCTTTCGTAACCGGGGGGAATCATGGTTGAGGCATTCCCCGGTTTCGAGGTCGTATTGCCATCCATGGCGTGGGCAGGTGGCAACATGGCCGTCGATTTTTCCTTGAGTGAGATCGGCGCCCTGGTGTTTACATCCGGTTTCGATGGCATAAAATTGGTCATCGGTTCGTTTGACGATACCGATCTTTTTTCCCAAAACCGAAAAAGACCTTATGCGTTGATCCGTAAAATCTTTAACGGTTGCCAACTTGATGAAATTCATTCGCACCACCTTCAATAAAACGAAATTTATCCTTTGAGCCAATTTCAAAACATTTCAGTTTGTTCAAGGTCAAGGAAGGCGAAAATTTTAACCTGACGCAGAGATTGGGCAAAATGGGACGTTTTGAAACTGGCTCCTTTGATAACCATTTGGCGTGGGCGGGGTCAATGAAAAATCGCACAACCAATATGCTACCGTTTACCAGGCTTTATTATGATAGGGCGACTTTTTTGACAATTGGGTCGCCAAACGATAGGGTTCCCCGAACAATCACCCATAAGTCAAAACGAGCTGCCCCATGAGTACCTCAGACGAATTGATCCAGACCCCATCGCCGGCCCGACATCTGCTCAGATTTTGCGGAGATGTTGAGACCTTTGACTTGAAGCTACCCAAGACCATGGACGGCAAGGCGATGGACGGCAAGGCCTGGATACGTACCAATATCGGCCGAGCGAACATCATCCGAAAAGAAATTATCGATCAGATCCATCAGGGCAGTCAACCGTTAAGCCGCTCCTGGTTCGATATTCCCATGGGTAAAGTTGCCCATCGGCACTATCGGGTAACACTTCCTTTATGTGATGTGGGCCATTTTGAAGCCAAATGTTTTTTTGTCCAAAAGGGCCAATCCACGCCGCTTTGGCCGCCGGGAACAAACACCCTCATCAATGTCGAACCGGCCGATACTTGCGCCGCAAACATCATTTACAATGCCTTTGTGCGTCAGTTTGGACCCAACAAGGATGGCCGGCTGGAGCAAACCGATCGGGAAGACCTGATTAAACCATTGGATGAGGCCGGGTACACCGTGATTCCGCCATCGGGTACTTTTCGTGACCTAATCGCTGAGCTGGATTTCATTATTGGACGCCTGGGGTGTCGCATTATTCAACTGTTACCCGTGCATGCCACACCGACTACCTACGCCCGCATGGGACGGTTCGGCAGCCCCTATGCAGCGCTCAACTTCATGTCTGTGGATCCCGGACTGGCTGTTTTCGATCCAACCGCGACCCCTACCGAACAATTTATCGAACTTATCGATGCCGTTCATACCCGGGAGGGCAAGCTGATCATGGATATCGCCATCAATCATACGGGGTGGGCCGCCCGGTTGCATGACGCCCATCCGGAATGGCTGGTGCGGGGGCCGGACGGTCACATTGAAATGCCCGGTGCATGGGGCGTCACCTGGGCGGATTTGACCCGGCTGGATTATTCCCAAAAAGAGCTTTGGCGTTACATGGCTCGAATATTTCGGCGTTGGTGTCGACGCGGCGTGGATGGGTTTCGGTGCGATGCCGGTTACATGATTCCTGAGCCGGCCTGGCAATATATCGTGGCGTGTGTGCGAGACGAATATCCCGACACGGTCTTTTTCCTCGAGGGGCTGGGTGGCCCGATAGCGGTGACCCGCAATCTGCTTAACCGGGCGAATATAAATTGGGCCTATTCGGAACTTTTCCAGAATGATGACCGGGATCAGATAGAACACTATCTGCCCGAAGCCATTGACATCTCACACTCCGATGGGGGGATGGTTCACTTTGCCGAGACGCACGATAACAATCGGCTGGCGAGCCGCTCTAAAACGTGGGCGAGGATGCGTACGGCCGTGTGTGCCCTGGCATCGCGACACGGGGCCTTCGCATTTGCCAACGGGGTGGAATGGTATGCCGATGCCAAAATCGATGTTCACCAGGCCCCATCCTTAAACTGGGGGAGCGATGACAATCAGGTTGCGCATATTTACCGCCTGAATCAAATCCTGAAAACCCATCCGACATTTGCCGATCGGGTCGATTTAACGATTGTCTCTGACGGTCCGGGGAATTTTCTGGCCCTTGACCGGTTTCATCGCGTGTCCAAGCGACACCTGTTGGTCCTGGCCAACCTGGGAGATAAAGAGCCTGTTCGGGGTGGCTGGCATGGTCGCAAAGCCGACTTCAAGGGCCCTAAGGTATGGGATTTGATCACCGGCCAAACCGTGACGATCAATCATGGTAACGGGCACGATAACGGGCGTTCGACGATTGAACTTACCGCAGGACAGGTGCTTTGTCTGTCCGATGAACCGGATGATCTCGAAAGGATCGACTTACTCTCCGGGCAGACCTTAAATGCACACGTGCAACGGGTGGAAGACCAGCGTCTTTATGCCAGGGCGTTGGAAGCCTATCGGTATGTCCATGGTACGGCGGATCTGGGTAATTTAGATGTTAAGGCCCTGGCAGCCACATTGAAGAAGGATCCCAGGGAATTTTGTCTCAAGTTGCGTCCGAATGAAGCCACGCCCGGTATCATTGATTGGACCTGGCCAACCGATACGCGGCGCGAGGTGGTGGTCTTGCCGGGCCATTTTCTCTACATTTGGGCGCCCCATCCGTTTCGGGCCCGAATAACGGCGGGTAAAAAGACGCTGGCCCAGGAAGTAAGCCTTATCCAGGACGACAACGCACACTTTGTTCTGTTTACACCCTTATCGACACCGGTAAAATCAGAACCGGGCAAATCAGAGCCGGGAAAATCTGAATTGGAAAAACTCCCCTGTCGGCTGACCCTGGCCCTCACGGTTTATGAGGCTGCGCAAACCCGACATGAAGAGGGCTTGCTCCATTTCCCGACTTTCGTCGAACCAGAACGCCTCAATTGCCAATATTCTCGGCGTGAGATCGCCGCCCTTGAGAAGGGTATGTTCCTGGATACCAACGGTCGGGGCGGCATGCTGCACGTACCGGTCCGGTGGGGCGAACTATACAGTCGCTACGATGCGCTTTTATCCGCCAACCTTAACCCCGACTACCCCGAGGATCGCTGGGTGATGTTTACCCGTTGCCGGGGCTGGGTGGTTTATCAGGGCTATTCGACCGAGATCAATTCCGATTGTCTGGACCGTTTCGATTACGAAATCGGTGTGGGCGGACGCTGGCAATTTACCATTCCCACCGGCCAAGGAGAGCATATTCGGCTCACCATTGTTGCCGCCATGGTGCCGGATAAAAATGCAATGGCTCTGGTTGCTTATCGGTCGCCCGGCTCAATATCTGGCTCAAAAAAGGCCGACCACCTGGCCGATTCAAATCCCGTTCGGTTGATCCTGCGCCCGGATATCGAAGACCGCAGTTTTCACGACACCACGAAGGCCTTTACAGGCCCCGAACAGGCTTTTCCCTCAGCCCTGACGCCTGGTGAACAAAAGTTCGAATTCACACCGGCAACCCAGCGCTGCTTAGAGATGACGGTGTTACGGGGAACATTCGTGCTCGAACCGGAATGGCATTACATGGTGCACCGTTCGCTGGAGGCGGAAAGGGGGCTGGATCCGGATTCGGACCTGTTCAGCCCCGGATACTTTGCGACCCTGCTGGCCGGCGGTGAGCATGAGCTTTTAACTGCCGGGATATCGGAACCCGAAGCTGTTCCGGCCGATTTTTCCAGCGCATTGGTTCAATGGGCCAGTCAGCCGGACACCTCTATCCGCCGCGAGGCATCTTTGACGACCGCCCTCACAGCCGCTTTGGATCAATTTGTGGTCAAAAGGGGAAGTAACTTCAGCGTAGTGGCCGGTTATCCCTGGTTTCTCGATTGGGGGCGCGATACGCTCATTGCGGTCAGGGGCCTGGTGGCGGCCGGCCGATACGAGGTCGCCCGCAAGATTTTAATCCAGTTCGGGCGCTTTGAGCAGGACGGCACTCTGCCCAACATGATTCATGGCGACCGGGCGGATAACCGGGATACATCCGACGCTCCGCTATGGTTTTTTACCGCTTGTGCCGATCTCATGAAAGCGGAAAAAAACCGTGCCTTGATGCAAATCGATTGCGGGGGACGGTCGATTGAAGAGATCTTGTTGTCCATCGGCAACGCCATGATCGCAGGAACGCCCAACGGTGTGAAAATGGATGCTGAGTCGGGGCTGATATTCAGTCCCAGCCATTTTACCTGGATGGACACCAACCATCCGGCCGGAACACCCCGCCAAGGGTATCCGGTAGAGATCCAGGCTCTATGGCATGCTGCCCTTCAACTCCTCGCCAAAGTCGATCCGGACGGTGGCCCATGGGCCGATTTGCAAACCCAAGTAAAGGCATCACTCAAACGGTATTTTTACCTTAAAAATGCCGGCTACATGGCCGACTGTTTGCATGCTGACCCTGGCGTTTCCGCCGAAAAAGCGGACCGGGACGATGCCTTGCGGCCCAATCAACTTTTTGCCATTACCCTTGGTGCCATCGATGACCCCAAAATCAGTCGGGCGATGGTGACCGCCTGCCAGGCACTTGTCGTCCCCGGCGCTATTCGCAGTATAGCGGATCGTCCGGTGGCACATCCGATTGCCGTGATTCATCAGGGGCAGGTTCTAAACGATCCGCATCATCCTTACCAGGGACGGTATGAGGGGGATGAGGACACACAGCGCAAACCGGCCTATCATAATGGCACCGCCTGGACCTGGGTATTCCCCACTTTTTGCGAAGCCTGGGTCACGGCCTGGGGTTCGGGTGCCCGAAAATCGGCACAATATTGGTTATCCAGCAGCAGCGCCTTAATTCGAAACGGATGCGTCGGCCATCTTCCTGAAATCGTGGACGGTGATTTTCCCCACCAGTCAAGGGGGTGTGATGCCCAAGCCTGGGGGGTCAGTGAATATTTGCGGGTTTGGCGGGCTTTGGGTACTCGCTCAGGAAAATGATTTACACGATTCGTAAAATAGGATAAACCCATTTTAGTCCAGCCGGAAATAATCGATAGATATCTGATATTCGAGAATAAACCGACACTGAAAGGCGGGACGTCATGGCATTGAAGAAGCAATATTTAAAATCGAAACCGGTGTGTAAAGTCACTTTTCGAATGACCAAAAAATTGGTTCAATCGGCGGACCATGTTCACCTGGTAGGTGAGTTCAACCAGTGGAACATTTTGGCGACACCCATGAAACGGTTAAAAAGCGGTGACTTTACCTTGACTCTGGACCTTGAAACGGGTCGTGAATATCAATTCCGATATTTGATCGATCAGGTACGCTGGGAAAATGATGACAAGGCCGATGCTTACATACCGACACCTTTTGGTGATTGCGATAACTCGGTCGTCGCTATTTAGCCCGTCGAAAAAGGAATAAATGAAACAATTTCAAACTTTTCGCGTATTTCCCAAAATACCCGAACGTCTGATATTTCTGGAAACATTATCGCGTAACATGTGGTGGTGCTGGAAGCCCCAGGCAAAAGAACTTTTTCGCCGGATTGCGCCCGCTTTGTGGGAAAAAATGGATCGTAATCCGCTCCTGTTTTTAACCAAGGTTCCCCAGGATCATTTGGAAAAACTGGCCGAGGACGACAGTTTTGTTTCGCATATGGATAGTGTCAGAGAAGAGTTTGCCAAAGGCGTTGCCCGGGTTCGGCCCCCGATTGATCATCCCTTTCAGCCGATGGATACCATTGCCTATTCTTCCATGGAGTTCGGTCTTCATGAAAGTGTTCGCCTGTTTGCCGGAGGATTGGGTGTCTTGGCCGGCGATCACTTAAAAGCGGCCTCCAATCTCGGGCTGCCGCTGACAGGCGTGGGGTTGCTATACCGCCAGGGGTATTTTCGCCAGTTTTTAGATGAAAATGGCTGGCAGCAGGAGACCTATCCTGAAACCGATTTATACAATTTGCCTCTAAAAAGAATTAGGGACGAAAATGGTCTCGGTCTCAATATATCCGTGGATGGGCCAGAGGGTGTCATCCATGCGGCCGTCTGGCGAATCAAGGTAGGGCGTGTCGCTCTTTACCTGCTCGACACGAACTTGCAGGAAAATTCACCTGAAACCCGCCAGGTAACGGCAAACCTGTATGCCGGTGATCTTCAGACCCGGCTGGCCCAGGAGGCTTTATTGGGGATCGGCGGCATGCGCATGCTTGAGGCCTTGGGACTGTATCCAAAAGTGTGCCATTTAAATGAGGGACATTCGGCGTTTTCAAGTCTGGAGCGCCTGGCCCTCTTCATGCGAACCCATGGTACCGACCTAAAAACGGCGATTGAAATCATCCCCCGAACAACCATTTTTACCACCCATACACCAGTCCCTGCCGGTCACGACGTATTTCCGGTGAACATGGTCAAACCCGTGATCGAGCCTTTCAAGGAAGCTTTGGGCGCGTCCGAGGAAGAGATCCTATCTTGGGGCCAGCCGCCGGGTACCAATCCGGAAGCACCGGTGTCCATGTTTATTTTGGGTGCTCGTATGGCACAATTTTGCAACGGGGTGAGCCGGTTGCACGGTGCTGTCGCCCGTCGGATGTGGTGCCACTTGTGGCCGGAACGTCCCGAAGACGAAATTCCCATCAGCCATGTGACCAACGGCGTCCACTCGGCCAGCTGGATTTCACCGGAGCATTCGTTGCTTTTCAAGCGGTATGTGGACCCACAGTGGCATATTCGTTGCCAGGATCGGCAAAATGTGGACCGGATCGATGATATCTTTGACGAAGAGCTCTGGCGGGCCCACGAAATGAATCGTGCGCGTCTGATCGCCACCTGCCGTGAACAGGCGATCAAGCAATGCAACCAGCGCAATGAACCCGCAAATGTGATGACCGAAGCGGCTTCCATTCTGGAGGAGGGCGTTCTTACCATCGGTTTTGCCCGCCGGTTTGCGACCTATAAACGGGCCAATTTATTGCTCCATGACCCCGAACGACTGGAAACTATTTTAACCAATGAAAAACACCCCGTCCAAATCATTTTTGCCGGTAAAGCGCATCCAAGAGACGATGAAGGCAAGGCATTGATTCGTGAAATCATTGAATTCAGCCGCCGACCGGCGGTTCGGGGAAAAGTGGTGTTTCTAGAGGATTACGACATGCATCTGGCCCGGCATCTGACCCAGGGAGCGGATGTCTGGCTGAACACCCCCCGTCGACCGGAGGAAGCTTGCGGAACATCGGGAATGAAGGCCGCCATCAACGGTTGCTTAAATGTCAGTATTTTAGATGGTTGGTGGGCGGAAGCATATACACCGGACGTGGGATGGGCCATCGGTAACGGCGAGGGCAATACCGGCGACTGGGCCTACCAGGATACAATCGACGCCCAGGCCCTTTATAATGTTCTGGAAAACGAGGTTATTCCAACTTTTTACAATCGTACAAACGGGACTTCGCCCCATAATTGGGTTAAGATGATGAAGGCTTCCATTAAAATGGGCATGCTGGACTATTGCAGCACACGCATGGCAACGGAATATAACACCCGCTTTTACCACCCGGCCGCCGATAATGCGAACCAGTTGTGTGTCGAAAATCTTGCCCGGGCACGATTGTTGTCAGAACAGGCCTGCCGCCTTAAAGAACGCTGGCCAGGTATCCGAATTGAACAACCTGTTCGTGGTAAAAAGAAAAATTTTCGGGTGGGCGATACATTCGATTTGACCGCCCGGGTTCACTTGACCGACTTGCGTCCCGATGAAGTGGACGTTGAGCTGTATTACGGAAACCTTAAATCGTTGGATACGGTGTCAACCAGCCAGGTAGAAGTGATGCATGTTGTCGAGGATCTTGAAAACGGCGATTATGTTTATGGATCAACCGTTACCTGTCCCGCCTCCGGCCGGTTTGGGTTTACCGCCCGCATCATTCCCAGGGGCGATGACTGGATCAAACATATGCCGGGGCTGATCACCTGGGCGAAAACCAGCTGACGTACAGGCCAATGCCAATGAGCAAAAAAAGCACATCACCGCGGATTTTGATCGTTACACCGGAAGTGACCTACCTGCCGGATCGCATGGGAAGTATCGCCAACTATCTGACGGCCAAAGGTGGGGGATTGGCCGATGTGTCTGCAGCCTTGGTCAAGGCCCTTTCCGATCAAGGGGCCGATGTGCATGTGGCGCTGCCCGATTATCGCGAGATCTTTAAAGGCCGCCTGGCACCGTTTCTCGAGAAAGAGCAAAATGTGATTCGCCAAATGATGCCGGACGACCGGGTGCATTTGGCCCAGGATCGGGCCTTTTACTATCTGAACCGGGTCTATTCGAACTATGGCAATGAAAATACGCTGCTGTCGGTGACCTTTCAAAGGGAAGTGATCAACAATATTTTGCCCCGGGTGCGCCCCGATTTGATCCATTGCAATGACTGGATGACAGGCTTGATACCGGCCATGTCGCGCCAAATGGGAATTCCCTGCCTTTTTACCATTCACAATATTCATACGGTCCACGACACGCTGGATCATATCGAAGACCGGGGTATCGATGCGGCCTATTTCTGGCATCATTTGTATTATAAACAGATGGCTGAGGATTATGAGTCGACGCGTGCCACCAATCCGGTGGATTTCCTGGTCAGCGGTGTGTTCGGCGCCCATTTCGTCAATACGGTCAGCTCGACCTTTTTAAACGAAATTATCGAGGGACGGCATGAATTTGTCGAAGCCCCCCTAAGGGAGGAGTTGACCCACAAAGTGGATGCGGGATGCGCCGTGGGCATTTTGAATGCACCGGACCCGGCCTTTGATCCGGCCACGGACCCTTACGTGACAGCCCGCTTCACGGCGGCAACCCACACGAAAGGAAAAAAACAAAATAAACGCGCGTTCCAAAAACATCTCGGCCTGATTGAAAATGAAGGCGCCCCGCTTTTTTTCTGGCCGTCACGCCTGGACCCGGTTCAAAAAGGATGCCAGCTACTGGCCGATATCTTATATGGGGTTATCTCCACCTGGTGGCAACAAAATCTACAAATCGTCTTCGTGGCCAATGGTGATTATCAGCAGGTTTTTCGTGATATCGTGGCCCGGCATGGTTTTCATGATCGTGTGGCTGTCTGTCATTTTGATGAACAACTGGAACACCAGGGATATGCCGCCTCCGACTTTATACTCATGCCCTCGCGATTTGAGCCTTGTGGACTACCCCAGATGATCGCGCCTATTTACGGTTCCCTTCCCGTGGCCCATAACACCGGCGGTATTCAGGATACGATTGTCCACCTTAATCTTGATACGGATAGCGGCAACGGGTTTGTCTTTGACGTGTACGATGCCCGCGGGCTTTTCTGGGCCATTGAAGAGGCCATGGCTTTTTACGGGCAGCCCGATGCCGTTAAACGTAGCCAAATTGAGCGGATCATGAAAAATAGTGCCGCCTCATTTACCCACGACGTTACCGCCCGCCGATATATTGAGCTATATGAAAAGATGCTTCAACGTCCGTTGATTCCAAGACCACCTGTCGTTTAAGTGACCGCCATGGCTTCATCTTCTCCGGCCTTTCAACGATTGATCGAAAAAGATCCCTGGCTGGAACCTTATGGATCCGTACTGGCGCGTCGTGAGGCTAACGTGCGCCAAACCAGACAGCGTCTGACAAATGGAAACTCGAATCTGGTCGATTTTGCCGTTGGCCATGACTACTTCGGCCTACATTTACATAAGGATCAATGGATCTTTAGGGAGTGGGCACCCTACGCCACGTCTGTTTACCTAATTGGGGAAATGACCGGCTGGCAGGAAAAAGAGGCCTTTGCCCTCAACCGAATCAACCCAACGGCGGATGAGGCGGGACAATGGGAAATTCGTTTGCCGGTTGAAACGATGTCTCACGGAGATCTCTATCGGCTGCGGCTCCATTGGCCGGGAGGTGGCGGTGACCGTATTCCCGCCTGGGCCCGGCGTGTCGTCCAGGATCCACATACGAATATTTTCAACGCCCAGGTCTGGCAACCGCCGGAGCCCTACCAGTGGCGGCAGACTGACTTTACGCCCGCCGGTGAAGCGCCCTTTATATATGAAGTTCATATCGGTATGGCCCAGGAAGAAGGAAAAGTCGGCAGCTTTGCCGAATTTACTGAAAAAGTCTTACCCCGCGTGGTCCGCTCGGGGTACAACACCTTGCAGCTTATGGCGATTCAGGAACACCCCTACTATGCCTCCTTCGGGTATCAGGTTTCCAGCTTTTTTGCCCCGTCTTCACGCTTCGGTGCCCCCGAAGATTTAAAGGCTTTGATCGATGCCGCCCATGGGGCTGGCCTGACGGTCATTATGGATATTGTCCACTCCCATGCCGTAGCCAATGAAGTCGAGGGATTAAGCCGGTTCGACGGCACCGGATATCAGTACTTTCATAGCGGAGCCCGCGGCACCCATTCCGCCTGGAACTCCCGTTGTTTTGACTATGCCAAGCCTGAGGTGATCCATTTTTTGCTTTCCAATTGCCGATACTGGCTCGACGAATACAACATCGATGGCTTTCGGTTCGATGGGATTACCAGTATGCTCTACCTGGATCATGGCCTGGAAAAAGTCTTTACTTCTTATGACGACTACTTCAACGATCAGGTGGATGAAGATGCCCTGACCTACCTGACGCTAGCCAATGAGTTGATTCACCATATCAAACCGAAGGCGATTACCATCGCCGAGGATGTCAGCGGGATGCCTGGTCTGGTTGTGTCGCAAATCGACGGCGGTATCGGGTTCGATTACCGTTTTGCCATGGGAATACCGGATTATTGGATTCGGTTGGTCAAGGAAAAAAAGGATGAAGAATGGTCTGTGGGTGAGTTGTGGCATGAGCTGACGCAGCGCCGGGCTGAAGAAAAAACCATCAGCTACGCCGAATCCCACGATCAGGCCCTGGTGGGGGATCAAACCCTCATGTTTCGACTGGGGGGTGTCGACATGTATGGGCACATGCATGTTGAGGATCGGCACTTAAACATCGATCGGGCCACAGCCCTGCATAAGATGATTCGGCTGATCACGTTGGCTACGGCCGGTAACGGTTATCTGAATTTCATGGGCAACGAGTTCGGGCATCCGGAATGGATCGATTTTCCCCGTGAAGGCAACGCCTGGTCTTTTCATTATTCCCGGCGGCAGTGGCATCTGGCCGATGATCCCCAGTTGAAATATCAACAGCTGGCTGATTTCGATCGGGCGATGATTACCCTGGCCCGTCGATACGGCTGGCTTGAATCCTTGCAGACGGAATTACGAGTCGATCACCGAGCCGACCAAATTTTAATATTTAAGCGGGGAGACTTTTTATTCGGGTTTAACTTCCACCCGGAAAAATCGTTTGCCGATTATCCGGTCGATATTGCTGCCGGTCAATATCGGTTGCTGCTCGATACGGATGATGCCCGATATGGCGGGCATCAACGATTGGTTCCCAAACAATTGCACCAAACGCTGATTATTGAGCATAACAACCACAGTCAGCATTGCCTTCGGTTGTATCTGCCCAGCCGAACGGGATTTGTATTGAATAAAGAAAGAGAATAAAATTTGCAAAAGGATCTGGAGGTAACGGTGGAAATTGAAAGCCAAGAAAACGATGGGCGTCCTTCGTGGGATGAGTACTTTCTGGAAATGGCCAATACGGTTTCGACTCGCGCAACCTGCGACCGGGGTAAAAGCGGATGCGTGATCGTCCGTGACCGGCAGCTTTTGGTGTCGGGTTATGTGGGCTCACCCGCAGGGTTTCCCCATTGCGATGAAGTGGGTCACCAGATGAAACAGATCACCCACGAAGATGGGACAACGACCAACCATTGCATGCGCACGATCCATGCCGAACAGAATGCCATTTGCCAGGCGGCCAAGCAGGGTATCTCAATCGCCGGCGCAACCCTCTATACCCGAATGACCCCCTGCCGGACTTGCGCCATGCTTATTATCAACTGCGGGATCAAACGAGTCGTCTGCGAGCGAAAGTACCACGCCGGAGCGGAATCGGAACGGATGTTTGCCACTGCTCAGGTCGCAATTGATTATAAATTTGATGAGGTTCAGCAATATTGACATCTTTCGATCGCATGTATATACTAACAAGTATACACAATTGGGGGTATGGTGTTTATGATCCGGTAAGGGGGTTTATCCCTTGGTTTTAGGGAGGAGGCTGCTGTGACAACCACCCGAGTATTCAAATCAGGAAATAGTCAAGCTGTAAGGTTGCCAAAAGAATTCTCAGTTAACAGCAAAGTACTTGAGATTTTTCGGCGTGGAGACGAAATTGTGCTTCGGGAAACAACTGAGGGGCTGGTTCGGGCATTTGAATTGTTGACCGAGCTACCCGATGATTTCTTTGCCGGGGGCCGTGAGGATTTAGCCCCACAAAATCGTGAGGGCTTGTGATAACGCCACGATATATGTTGGATACCAATATATGTATATACATCCAACGTGAAAGGCCTGAAAAAGTATTAACGCGTTTTAGAAGGCTCAAGCCTGGTGATGCAGCGATATCCGTTGTTACATGGGGGGAACTGCTCTATGGTGCTGAAAAGAGTAAGCAGCGTAAAATAGTGTTGCAGTTACTTACGGAGTTCAAGTCTTTTGTTCCTGTGTTGGCAATTCCTGAAAACACGGGGGAAACATACGGAGCCATCCGCGCATCACTGGAATCCAAGGGGACACCTATCGGCAATAACGATTTATGGATCGCTGCACACGCAAAAGCGGAAAAGCTCATACTTGTTACCAACAATGAAAGGGAGTTTCAACGCGTCCCTGGTTTAAAGATACAGAACTGGGTTGGTTGACGAATCTGTATTATCGATCAAATCTCAGACGCCGGCCTTTTTCTATTTCGTTAATTTGGCCTTTTTGCCAAGCGAGATGGCCGGAGACGATAGTGGCCAGAATGGTAGCGCCGAACCGATGCCCTTCAAAGGGCGACCAGCCACATTTGGACAATAGGTTGTCAGCCGTAACCGTCCACGGGCGGTGAAGGTCTACCAGCACAAGATCGGCCCAATACCCTTCCCGAATGTATCCGCGGTGTTCGATTTGGAAAAGCTCGGCCGGGGCATGCGCCGTTTTTTCGGCAATCAGTTCCAAGGTGAAGTCTCCACGATGGTATCCTTCCAGCAATGATACCAGGGCATGCTGGGCCAGGGGCATCCCCGATGGCGCCTTGAAATAGGGCTTGTTCTTTTCGGCCAGGGTGTGCGGGGCATGGTCCGTCCCAATGGTGTCAATCCGGTTGGTTTTGACCGCTTCTATTAGTGCCGTGTGATCCTGCGATGACTTGATTGCCGGATTGCATTTGATACGCGTTCCCTTGCGCTCATAATCGCGGTCGTCGAAAAAGAGATGGTGAACGCATGCCTCAGCGGTAATGGTTTTTTCAGATAGCGGTGTATCGGAAAACAGAGCCAGTTCCTCTTGGGTAGAGAGATGGAGCACGTGGAGTCGTGCCCCGTGGCGATTGGCCAGCTCTACGGCTTCGGCGGTAGATTGGTAGCAGGCGTCGTTGCTGCGAATGGAAGCATGATACCGCATGGGCACATCTTCACCGTAGCGAGCCCGAAAATCGGCCTCATTTCGTTTGATGATGGTTGAATCTTCGCAGTGAACGGCGACCGGTATCTTGGCCGATGCAAAAATGGTGTTCAGCGCTTCTTTTTTATCCACCAGCATATTTCCGGTGGACGCCCCCATAAACAGCTTGATTCCCCCCACCAACAAAGGATCGATCCGCCTGATTTCGTCAATATTGCCCTGGGTGGCACCCAGGTAGAATCCATAGTTGGCCAAAGATGTGCGCGCGGCGAAGTGACATTTATCTTCAACCCGGCCTAAGGTCGTGGTGGGCGGGTTGGTGTTGGGCATTTCCAGGTAACTGGTGATGCCGCCGGCCACGGCTGCCCGGGATTCGGAAGCGATATCGGCCTTGTGGGTCAACCCCGGTTCGCGGAAGTGCACATGGGCATCGATCATACCCGGCATGATGATGTTGCCCTCGGCATCAATGACATCATCCGCGTTTGCATTGGGTATGTCCGAATCGATCCGGTCGATGCGCCCGTTTTTTAGGAACAGGTCGCCGGATTGGATGGTTCCCTCATTGACGATTTGAGCGTTTTTAATCAGTATGCTTTTCATGGGTCGATGGGTCCGCCTGCGGCAGATTGGCCAGTGGTAACCGCTTTTTGTTCGTAATTGATATTAATGACACTCTCGTTGGTCTGCGATGTGTTTGATGCCCCCAGCAATATCGGCATCTTGTGTGCCGGGTTTAAGCTCAATGACCTTGATGGTGTCGGGGCTTAAATGGTTCATGATTTTTGAAAAATCAATATCACCGGTCCCGGGCGGGAGGTGATCGGTTAGGCCGACAGCGTCGTGGAGGTGAATCCCGACCAGTCGATCCAGGTTCCTCGATAGCAGGGCATCGGCCTCGGTCATGGAGAGGATGTCATTGACATGGGCATGGCCGGTGTCGTGCCAATATCCGAGCGGGGCACCGTCAAATTCGTTGAATATTACCGGAAAATCATTGGGACCGGGAAGCTCGTGGTAGTGATAGCGATTCTCCAGGGCCAGGGTCACGTGGTATCGTTCGGCCACTCCCAGCAGTCGGTCAAGGCTGGACAATAGGCTGTCAATGTATTTTGGTTTATGGCGATCCCGATGCTCTTTGGCTTTTGAAATAAAATTAAGGGCTTCTTCGGACGTGATTCGGTCGGATTGGTAGTAGGCATGTATTTGATCGATACCGGGGTCAATATCCACCCTACCGCAATGGAGAACGACCACACCCGCTTCAAGATCGTTAGCATGCTCAATGGTGCGCCGGGTCCATTTGATCGCATTGAGGCGCTCCTCCCGGTCCGGATGGGATAAAAGAAAGTGGTCGCCACTGCCCTGTCCCGATTTGATGATACCCGGAACAGGAAAAAAGTTGTGGATGCTGACCACAGGCAGCCGGGATCGCAACAGCAACGGTTTCATTTGATGAAAAACCTTCGTGTTGATGCGGTATTCGAGCTCGATGCCGGTTATCTCGAATCCCTCAAGGGCAGCCAGCAGGGTCTCGCCATTATTGAATCGTCCCGCAGCAAATGAAGTCGAAAGGGCGATCATTGAATCAATCCTTGCTAAAAAGGGTTGTGAGAAACGGTAAACACCAACTTTTTCATGGAGAGAATTCGCCGTCAAGGCTTTTATGTTCTCCTTGACAGAGGTGAACGGTAGTATATGGTGATGGTGCGCTATCAAAGATTTGGACTTGGTTTGCTTGATGGCTGGGTGTGCTGCAAGGTACCAATAAAGTAATGATTGGAATGGACATGGTCTCGAAGAATAATTCTTCCAAGAATCTTTCGCCTGTTATTTATTTGCCACACGGTGGCGGCCCTATGCCCATATTGGGCGAGACAAGCCACCAGGCGCTGGTAAAATTTTTTGAAAAACTCCCGACAGTACTTGGCGAACCATCGGCGATTGTCGTGATCAGCGCGCATTGGGAAGAAGAGTGCGCCACCCTAACGTGCGGTCTTCATCCGGAGATCATCTACGATTACTTTGGATTTCCGCCGGAGGCCTACCAAATACAATACCCTGTACCGGGCAATCCGCCGCTGGCACAAAAATTGTTTGATCGGTTAAAGGCAGATGGATTTAAGGTGAGGCAAGATCGTTGGCGCGGGTTCGATCATGGTCTTTTTATCCCATTAAAGTTGATATACCCGCATGCGCAAATTCCCTGTATTCAATTGTCACTGTTACGCGATTTGGACCCCCAACGGCACATCCGGCTCGGAAAGGCGATCGATTGGTTGCGACAGGAAAATGTGATAATTTTCGGGTCGGGGATGTCTTTTCACAACCTGCGGGCTTTTTCTTCGAAGCAGATGGACAGTCAAAACAAATGTGCTGAATTTGATCGGTGGTTGATTGATACATGCACCCGCGCGGATTTGCTTAAAGATGAGCAAGAGCGACGGCTGGTCCAGTGGGAAAATGCGCCGTCGGCCCGGTTTTGCCATCCACGGGAAGAGCACCTTTTGCCTTTGCATGTGTGCTACGGTTCCGCCTGTAGGGAGACGCCAGTCGCTAAGGTCGTTTTCAATGAAGAAGTGTTGGGAAAAAGGGTGACGGGTTTTTTGTGGGCATGAAGCTAATAGAAGAGCGTTAAGAAGATATGTTCAAAAATATTAAAGCTGCTCAAAAAAGATTGAAAGGGTATGCCAACCTGACCCCGGTAATGACTTCCAGGACCTTAAATCGGATGGTCAAAGCCGAGGTGTATTTTAAATGTGAGAACTTTCAACGAATTGGTGCCTTCAAGTTTCGCGGCGCATTTAATAGTATTTCTCAACTGACAAAAAAAGAAAAATCGCGCGGGGTCATCACCTATTCTTCGGGAAATCATGCTCAAGCCGTCGCTTTGGTCGGACAAATGTTGGATGTTGAGACAACCATCGTTATGCCGGACAATGCCCCGGCTACCAAAAAGGCGGCAACCCAAGGGTACGGTGCCACCATTATCGAATATGATCCGGAGAATGCGACTAGAGAGGATATCGCCCACAGGCTTCAAGCTGAAAAGGGCTATACGATGATTCCGCCTTATGATCACAAAGAGGTTGTCGCGGGTCAGGGAACCGCTGCCCTGGAGATGCTTGAAACAGTCGGGGCGCTCGATATGCTACTGGTTCCTTGTGGCGGGGGTGGACTTTTGAGCGGTTCGGCAATTGCCGCCAAAGGATTGTTCCCAAACTGCAGCGTCGTTGGCATCGAACCTAAACTGGCTGATGATGCCACCAAGTCATTTCATACCAAAAAGCTTCATACGGTAAAAAATCCGCCCACCATTGCCGACGGGACGCGCACCCCATCCTTGGGACGGATCACCTTCCCTCTGGTTTTAGAATATGTTGATGACATGCAAACCGTTTCGGAAGAAGCCATTATGGAAGCCGTTCGATTTCTTTTTTATCGTATGAAACTGGTTGTAGAACCGTCCGGAGCATTGGGCCTGGCAGCCCTTTTAAGTCGGGCCGTGGCGCCGGCAGGTAAGGTCGGGGTCATCTTAAGTGGCGGCAATATCGATGCGACCACCATGAACGCTATCTTGGGTGCTTGATCGGGATGAATGGCATTGTGGGTGATTAGTCGACATATTTTTTCACCGTGCGCCGATCAACCTGTAGCCGCCTGGCCGCTTTCGCATAAGAACCCACCTCACGATAAATGCGGGTGCAGTAACGGCGACACATGGCATCAAGACTTAGGGGTTTCTCATCTGAATTGGACGGCAAGTTGTTCCTTTGTCGACCCGAATGCAGGTTTATGGGGTGATACTCGCGACGGATCATGATGCTGCGGACGCATTGCTCCAGCTCGCGGATATTGCCCGGCCAGGGGTAATCCCATCCCAGTTTGCCTTCTATCCATGACATCACCTCCTTGGCAAGCCGTTCTCCCTCCTTTCCGGCAACGCGTTGGGCAATATAAGCGACAAGATCCCGAATAAGTTCCGGTGATTCCCTCACTTGCTGGTGCAGGGAAGGTGGGGTGATGATATCCGAGCATAATCGGTAGTAGAGATCTTTCCTAAATCGTCCGGCCTCCATGTCGGCATGGATGTCGCGGTGTGTGGCAGCGATGATTTTACCTCCAAAGATCAGGGATTTGGTTGACCCGAGGGGTTGAAAGGTGCGGGATTGCATCACGCGCAGCAGTTTGACCTGGACCAGCGGATCCAGCTCGCCGATTTCATCCAAAAAGACGGACCCTTCGGGCGGGCAGGCCGCCAGCCAACCCTGACGATTTTCGATAGCCCCGGTAAAAGCGCCACGGCGATGGCCGAATAGCTCAGATTCCACCAAGGTCGTGGGAAGGGCGGCCAGGTTGATGGGAAAAAAGGTCTCGGCGAAATCTTTGTCAAATGTCAGCGTATCGGGGTTAAAGGGTATATAACGCGCCCGGCCGATGGCCGTTGCCACGAGTTCTTTGCCAGACCCGGTGGGACCGATGATGAGGGTGGCAAAATCGCCCATGGATTTAAAAAAAGTACGACGATACCGTCGCATGTCATGGGTGAAAATAGAGTCCCAAACGGCCGCTCTCAATTCGGCCGCCACGGGAGAGCGCCCGATAATCGCCCTGAAAATGTAATGAAATGCCCGGCGGACCTGGAAAATGCAGGCGAAAACATGGGGCGCTTCTTTAGGTTTCGGTAAGGGGTACCCATCGATATTAAAAAAGCGCACCCAATACTGGGCAAACTCCTCATAGAAATCGTAGATCTGACCCTTTTTGGGGGTCAGGATGCAAGCTTTGAAGGGCTGGGCAAAATAGTGGAAGAACAAAAACAGGGCCGTATCTTCGTAGAGTGCCACCTCATCGGGTGCGGCTTTTTTTCCTTCTTTTAAGCGCGCTTGGAGCTTGACCAGGATCGAATAAGCCTGGGTCGTAATTTTGCGCGTGTTGACCTGATGAGATTCAGGGTCATCGCCCAATAGGTTCCAGTTGGCTTTGGATTCATCAAATTCTTTTTGTAGTGCTTCGCGTTCGTATTGGATGCGTTCCAGTAAAAAGGGATTTACATAGTTTATTTTTGAGACGGCCTTTAAAAAGCGGCGATCCTTCGAGGTCAACAGAGCCATGGTGCACGTCCTATATTTTTTATCTTTGTCGGCTAAGGGTCGTTGTGAACAAATTCTGTATACATAAAAAGATTATTAAGCGCAAATATTGACCATAAAAAAACATGCAACGGTGCCCGCGAGGCTTAAATTGACCGATATTAGAATTTAATATTTGATGTTATTCAAAATGGTTAGGATTGAAAAAAATGGATCGTGGCGATCCTTGGCATAAGCATTGCTCTTTCAAGGTAAAACCCCAAAAATTGAAGGAGGGTCGTTATGTTTTGCCTGAGAAAAACAATGATGTCGATTATCACGCTTCTAATGCTGACGTTAACCGCTGGTTGGGGAGATGCTGCCGGAATATTGACCCCTGTCGGCTCGAAGCACCAACCGATTCAAATCCGAGACCATCATGTCAATGTGGTGATCAACAACGGATTTGCCATGACCGAAGTGCATCAAACCTTTTACAATCCAAATAGTGAACAATTGGAAGCCGTATACAGCTTTCCGTTGCCCAAAAGCGCGAGCCTCTCGGAGGTGACCTATACGGTTGGGGAGCGCGACATTCACGGGGAAGTGCTGGAAAAAAACAATGCACGAAAAATATATGAAGAGGAGAAGGGTAAGGGCAACGAATCGGGCCTGGCTGAAAAAAACGAATATTTCACTTTTGAATTCAAGGTATTTCCGGTGCCGGCCTTGGGTGACACCCGGATTCGATTTCTCTACTACCAGCCCCTTCAGATCGACACTGGCATCGGCCGCTATTTGTATCCTTTGGAAGATGGCGGCACCGACGAGGCGGGTATGGGTTTCTGGACCACCAATGCCAAAGTAGATCATTCGTTTTCCATGTCGCTTGAGTTAAAGTCGGCCTACCCGGTTCAGGATGTGCGTGTGCCCGGTTTTGAAGCGGCGGCAACCATAAACGAAAAGGGAGAAGGGCATTACAGCATGGATATGCAGCTTACCGATATGCAGCTAACCCGAGATGTTATTTTCTACTACCGTTTGCAGGATAACCTGCCCGGGCGGGTTGAAGTCATTCCCTTCCGGGATGATGAGAACGGTGCGGGGACTTTTATGATGGTGATCACGCCGGGTGAGGATTTAAAGCCGTTGAGCAACGGTGCCGATTACTGCTTTGTCCTGGACATCTCCGGGAGTATGCAGGCCAAGATGACCACGTTGAAAAAAGGGGTGCTCAAAGCACTTGAGCAACTCAAGCCTGAAGATCGTTTCCGCCTGGTATCCTTTGAAAGTTCCGCCCGTGAGTTGACACGGGATTGGGTGGCGGTATCGCCTGAATCGATTATACAGGCAAAAGGCATACTGGATTCCCTATCCGCCAAGGGGAGTACCAACCTTTACGAAGGGCTCCAGCTGGGGCTCAAACAACTGGATGACGACCGTGCCGCCAATATTGTTCTGGTGACCGACGCGGTAACCAATACCGGTTTTGTCGATCCGGTTAAATTTCACACATTGTTGAAAAAAGTGGATGTGCGGGTATTTGGTTTTCTATTGGGAAACAGTGCCAACTGGCCTTTGATGCAAACCGTTACGGAGACGACCGGTGGTTTTTACGACACGATCTCGAATCTCGATGATATTATGGGTAAATTGTTACTGGCCGGGAGCAAGATCAAATACGAGGCCCTTTTAGATGCCGAGGTGAAAATATCAGGGGTCCCCGTAACCGATCTGACCGACAAGACCTTTCGCAAGGTTTACCGTGGCCAACAACTGGTCTTTTTTGGAAAATATGAAAAAGGCGGCAAGGCCCAAGTGACCTTAAAGGCCAGTCTCACCGGTGAGGATAAAACCTACCGGACCGATTTTAACTTTCCTGCCATTGATGACGGATAACCCGGAGCTGGAAAGGCTTTGGGCGATGGCCACCATTGAAAAGATCGAGGCCATGGCGCGTATCGGCCAAATGCCGCCGGCGGAATCGGAAAATGCTATTCGAGATTTGGGCTTAAATTATCAACTCGTTACCGACGAAACATCGATGGTGATTCTATCCGATGATGCCTTTGCCGATCGTGGTATCGAGCGCCGCAATCAATCCCGCATGGCTCGTGAAAACACGGCCAGGAATATTCGTTCCCAACAGCCGGTTAAGAGCTATCAGGTTGATAAGAAAAAACCGGCGTTTACTTTTAAAACCCCCGATTTGGGTGGCGGTGGTGGTGCCATCGATCCGGTTACCGGACTACTCGGCCTTTTCGTATCGGTTGTGGGCGTTGCCAGACTCGCCGGGCGTCGGAAAAAGCGTTAACCGGATGATACTTCCATGAATACCGACGGCATCCTAAAAATAGTGAGGCGACTTCCTTACGCCTCACTATTTTTTACCTTGTTGGCCGTGCTGATCCATCTGTGCCATGGATTGCGTATGGACCTATTGTATGAGCGCAATGCCCTGGCAGGGATGGAAATATGGCGGTTGGTGACCTGCCATTGGGTGCATCTAAACGGGGATCACCTGTTCTGGTCAACGGCGACTTTTTTATTTTTAGGTTCGCTCTGCGAGGTACTCGACAAACGAAAAACCTATACGACCCTTGGGATTGCGGTAGCCCTGATTCCCTTATGTTTATGGTGGGGGCAACCGGATCTCATGGTTTACGGGGGACTGTCCGGACTGGATTGTGCCCTATACGCGCTATTTTTTACCCTCTTGCTGGAACGGGAACGGGCATCCGGAAATCGGGGTTGGTCCGCATTTTATATGCTGGGATTGATCGCGTTGTTGGCCAAAGTGACCTATGAAGGGGTGACCGGCCATACTGTTTTTGTCGCCAATACCCATTCCGGTATGGTCCCGGTGCCGCTTTCCCATCTGGTCGGCGGTGTCGTCGGTATTGTTGTCGGGTCTGCTGAGAGGGTTGCGCGTGTGCTTGGAATCCTGTTTAATCGGAAATAGCATACCCCGCTTGGCCCCGCGCTTGGATAGATGCGGTATACCACATTGTACCATTCCTAGTTGGACACCGATTAGAAGACATGATATCGTTCCTTCAATGACTTAGAATGTATCCAGCAATATCAGATTTTGGTTTCAGGCCAGGGCTTAAAATGGCGGAGATTCATCGTATATTAAAAATTTGTGCATATCTAATCTGTGCCAATCCATTTCTGGACGGACACTAATTCAAAAGCGGAGATTTAGGAGTGAGGCATATGAAATACATTGTTGGCGGTTTTATTTCTGCAGCTTTTCTGTTATTATTTACAAATTATACGGTCGCCGAAGAGTCTATCGTTGGCAGCATCAAAACGGCTCAAGGGGATTGCCTGATTATCAGACAAGATGTGCCCTTGGGGGCTAAAGCAGGGCATCGGCTGTATGAAAAGGACATTTTAAAAACAGGGGGCGGTGGGAGCAGTATCGGGATCATACTCAGAGACGATACGATCATGTCGCTTGGCCCAAACAGTGAAATTATTCTCCATGAGTTTAATTTCTCACCGGTAAGGGGCGATCTCTCTATCATTACCAAGCTGGTGAGGGGCACCCTCGCGTATCTTTCAGGGCAGATTGGAAAATTGTCCCGGGATGCGGTTCGCATGGAAACCCCGGTCGCGACCATCGGCATTCGGGGTACTCAATATTTAGCAAAAGTCACGGCAAAATAAGATGGGATTTTAATCATTACAAGAGCAGGCAAAATTTTGGGCCATATCAGTCCGGTAAGCGTTATTAAGTTACGTACACATATTCTCAAGATTATTTTCTTTGCTATAATTTTGCTATCCGGATGTGGCGTAAAACAAAACATATTTGTTTTAATTCCCGACGATAAAGGCGTTGTCGGAAAAGTCATCATTTCCAATTCACAAGGCACGACGATCCTAGATCAAGCCGGCGAAGCGTCTCGTCTAAGCAGTGCGCAAGATCCGCCCAGCCCTCCTTATGTGATGGATGCAAAGGAAATCGCTTCAATTTTTGGACCTGCTTTACAGGCCCAACCATCACCCCCCGAACATTTCATACTCTATTTCGAGCAAAATTCAGCGACATTGGGTAAGCAATCCCTATTACTGGTAGAACAAATTTTAGAAACCATTAAAAACCGAAAGTCTGTGGATACCAGTATCGTTGGTCACACGGATACAGCCGGCGACAAGCAATACAACTATGAGCTTTCCGTACGTCGAGCCGAAATTGTCAGCGAATTACTTATTTCCAGGGGTGTTGACCCAGAGATTTTAGAGGTAACGTCACATGGTGAAAAAAATCTGCTTATCCAGACGGAAGATGATATTTCCGAAGCAAGGAACCGGCGGGTGGAAATTACCGTTAGGTAGCTGATGGGATTGGTTTGGCTAAAAAGTAAACTGCTGATCTTAACGACCGGCTTATTTCTGACAATCGTCATAGCCGGTTTATTTTTTTTGCGACCTTCTTTCCTTCATATCGTCGATCTGAAAATTTTGGATCTCATTTCTTCGTCTGCGAGTTCAACCCAGCGCAATTCTTCCATTGTCATCGTCGATATTGACGAGAAGAGCCTTCAAACCTTTGGACAATGGCCTTGGCCTCGCTATCAAATCGCGAATTTATTGGAAACGATAAAAAAGTCAGGTGCCGGAACCGTCGTCGTCGATATCCTGTTTTCGGAGCCGGATCGTACCTCGCCGGCCGCCATTAAAGCGAGCGCTAAACGTGATTTAAACTTGGATATTGAGGTTACAGGCATCCCCAGATTGCTTGAAGATCACGACATGCTGCTTGCCCAAACGATTGCGGAAGGGCCCTTTATCCTTGCCAATAAATTTATTTTTGAAGAAAATAGAAGCGTTAATCGGGATTGCCGTTTGCATCCCATAGAGGTCGCTCGTCTAAACGACGCTTCCAGCAAACACCCGACGAATCCATTTTTCCGTGCTTTAGATGTGGTGTGCAATGTCCATCCCATTTCGTCGTCTGTCTCACACTCCGGTTTTATAAATGCCGTGCCGGATAATGACGGTATACTGCGGCGTATCCCATTGATCTTAGAATACAACGGCAAATATTTCCCCAGTTTGGCTCTGGCCGGCCTGATGCATCGCGTGGATGAGCAACAAGCCATTATAAATTTCAATATGGGGGGACTGGAATCGGTACGGCTTGATCAAAAAAAAATTCCGGTGGATGCAAAAGGTAGTATGCGCATTAAATATGGCGGGCAAGCAAGATCCTTCGACTACGTTTCCGCCTACGATATTCTCAATAACAACGCCCAAATGGAACAGTTTAATGATAAACTCGTTTTTGTGGGAACATCTGCGGCCGGTTTGGAAGATTATTACCAAACACCCGGCGGCCGACTAGTTCCGGGTATTGAAATTCATGCGACGATAGCCGCTAATATCATCGATGATGAGTACCATTACAAACCTGCGGTATCAAAAATTTGGGAATTTGGGTCGATCCTGATCGCCGGTATCGTCTCCAGCTTGATAGCTGCGCGTTTTGGCGCGGTTATTTGCGGAATTTTTACCGCTGTAACGCTTTCGGGTTTCTGGTATGGGGCCGTCGCGATTATTCAGTCCAAGGGAATTCTCTTTTCGCCCCTTTTTGCCAGCCTGGTTGTATTGGCCAATTTCTCATTATTGTTGCCATTGAGATACTGGTTCAAAGAGCGCAAAGCAGTGGCGAAGACGCAATTGACATTGATAAGACTCAAAGAGAGTGAAGGTCGACTCAATTCAATTTTAACGACTATTCCGGATGTCGTTTACCGGACGGACCGTTCCGGGCGAATCGTCTTCGTAAACAATGCGGTGATGCGCTATGGGTATCGACCGGAAAATCTGCTCGGCGTTAAGGTCATCGATCTCGTGGCCCCCGGCGATAGAAAAATGATTGAAAGCCGGCTCATAGAGGATCCCACCGAGGCCGGGGCCGCAATCAATGGTTTGGAACTGCGGATGTTGGTGAAAGACAATACCAAAAATTCTTCGGAAGAAGAGTGGCGTTATTTCGTTGTCACGGCAGAAGGCCTATTTGATCCGGACAGACCGGAATCGGAGCGATTTATCGGGACTCAGGGAATTGCAAGGGATATCAGCAATAGTAAACAATTGCAGCGCCAACTGCTCCAATCCCGAAAGATGGAAGCGATTGGCACCCTGGCGGGGGGGATTGCGCATGACTTCAATAATCTCCTCATGGGTATCGAAGGGACGACTTCTTTACTTCTTTCCGATATCGGTTCCGATCATCCCCATTTCCAGCGAATAAAAAATATAGAGAAATATGTTCATGGGGCCACAAACCTAACCGACCAGCTACTCGGTTTTGCCAGAGGAGGGCAGGCTGATAGTACGCCGACCAACCTTAACGATATTGTAAAACAGAGCGCGGATTTGTTCGGTCGAACCAAAAAAGAGATCAGAATCCATACCACATTTGCAGATTCGACCTGGTCCGTTGAGGTGGATCAAGGCCAGATCGAACAGGTCCTATTGAATCTATTTATCAATGCCTGGCAGGCCATGCCTGACGGCGGCGATTTATTTCTTGAAACCAGTAACGTGGTTATCGACGAACGATTTCTAAAACAATACGACATCGCGCCCGGAAACTATGTAAAAATATCTGTGGCGGATACCGGGTTGGGCATGGATGACAGGACCATTCAAAGATTGTTTGAGCCGTTTTTTACGACCAAGGAGAGAGGGCGTGGCACCGGGTTGGGACTTGCTTCGGCTTATGGAATAATTCGGAATCATAAAGGGATTATCGATGTTATAAGCCAAAAGGATCGTGGCAGTAAATTCGATATCTATCTGCCTGCCACGGATAAGGCCCTCAGACCGGAAAGGCAGCGCAATGAGCAGGTTTTTAGTGGATCGGAAACGATTCTGTTGGTTGATGACGAGCGCATGATTCTCGACCTGGGCAAGAGCTTGCTGGAAAAATTGGGTTACCAGGTGGAAGTTGCCGATAGTGGGGAAAATGCCGTCGTGCTTTTTAGTAAAAACCAGGGTCGTATCGACCTGGTGATGTTGGATATGATTATGCCCGGTTTGGGAGGACAAAAAACCTACGAGAAGCTTAAGACCCTCGATCCGGACATCCCGGTATTGCTTGTCAGTGGGTATAATCAGGACGCGGCCGTGAAAAGCCTAATGGTTGATGGGCGAAATGGTTTTATACAGAAACCTTTTGGAATAAACACCTTATCACAGAAGTTAAGGGAAGTTTTGGACGGCGAATAGTAGGGATCTCATTTTTCCCGACGCCCTGAAAATTTACTGTGAGAACACCTACCCGGCGCATTTTGTGTCAATAAAACCTATCGGGAATATACAATTCGTCCGTTGAAAATGGTCATATCCACGTTCACCCCGGCGATTTCCATGGGATCGATGGTGTAAAGATTACGGTCCAGGACGATCAGGTCGGCGTGTTTACCAACGGCAATACTGCCGAGGCGGTCACTTAATCCATGAACGGTAGCCGGCGTCAGGGTATAACCCTGAATTGCTTCCGTAACCTCTAATCTTGATTCCGGATACCACCCTTTAGCCGGGGTGGCGTCCGTCCTTTGTCGGGTGACGGCCGCGTGGATACCGGTAATCGGACTGGGGTCCGCTACCGGGCTGTCGGAACTGAGCATAACCGGGACACCTGCATCAATCAGGTCCCGAAAGGCATATGTCCAGCGACCGCGGCGGCCCACTGCCCTATCGATCATGTTCATGTCCAGGACCATATTGTGGGGCTGGACGGATACAGCAACACCGGTGCGTGCCAGGCGTGGGATATCTCCAGGGCGAATCATCTGGACATGTTCAATACGGTGCTTGATTTTTAGGGGTTTATTTTGAAGAATGGCGTGGCGTTTTGAATTTCGGTGCGCTTCAAACATTTGTATCAACTCGCCATTGGCCCGTTCTCCCACGGCGTGGATCATGACGGCCAGGCCGGCTGCCTCGGCTTGGATTATGGCGGATCTCAATTCGCTGACGGGCGTGAGCGGCATTCCGCATTTCGCATCCAGATAGGGCTCATAGAGCCAGGCGGTGCGGGCGCCCATGCCGCCGTCGGAAAAAAATTTGAGATGACCAATTTGTAAGCGATCGTTGCCGGTGCCGGTCTTTAGCCCTTTCGCAATGGCTGCCGCCATCCGCTCACCGGATAATGTTACCCAGCAACGTAGGTCGAGCACTTCGTTTGCATCCAGATGTTGCCATGCCCGAAGCGCGCGGTCGCCGTCCTCATCGTCCATCAACCGAATATCGTGAATGCCGGTGAGCCCTAACGTATGAAGCTCGGAGATGCCCTCCTTGAGCGCCTTTGCCGCTTCCCGCTCCGAGGGTGATGGGATAACATTCCGCACCAGATTAATCGCCAGTTCCCGCAATATGCCGGTGGGTCGGCCGTGTTCATCCCGTTCGATGAGTCCATCTTTGGGGTCGGGCGTATTCTCGCCAATGCCAGCGGCTTCTAATGCCAAAGTGTTTGCAGCGGCTAAATGCAGGTCGCAGCGCCACAGAATCAGTGGATTGCGTGGCGAAACAGCATCCAGATCCAGGCGAAACGGAATGCGGGGCTCCGGCCAGTCGGTTTCATTCCAGCCCTGTCCGATGACCCACTTCCCCGGGGTTTGGCGGCCTGTGCAGGCTTTGACTTCACGGCATAAATGGTCAAAAGAGCGCGTCTTCGCCAAATCGAGGTTTTGCCGGTTGAGGGCCCATTCATAGCCATGAAAATGAACATCAGTCATTCCCGGCAATACCAGCCGTCCGCCGAGGTCAACCGTGCGGGTATCGTGACGCTTCATCGATTCGATGGCATCATCATTACCCACGGCCTGGATTCGGCCCCCGCCGATTGCCACCGCATTTGCTCTCGGCAACTGGGGATCCTGGGTGCGAACGTCAGCGTTGATCAGAATCAAGTTCGGTGTCGATTGTTTGCGGTTCATAAAAGGTATCCGTTGGGAAATGGGTCACGGGGGTCAATGACAAATTCATGTCTACCGGTAATATAAGCACTCCCGGTGATTTCTGCCACGACCGCTTCAATATTGCCGACCCGTGTTTTTTTGATCAGTTTTCCTTCGAAAGTCGTTCCCAGGGGGCTGGTGTTTATATACACCTCGTTGAGGCTGAGTAGACCCTTGTGATGGAATAACGTCATCTTGGCCGTGGTGCCGGTTCCGCAGGGGGACCGATCCATATGGCCTTCGCCAAGAACGACAATACTGTTACCGGGCGTATTTTTGTCCTGACGCGTATCATAAAATTCGACAACATCCACAGTACGAACATCGATGCGCGTGGGATGGGCGATGGTCATTTGTCGGTTGGCCGCATCGATGATCGCCATTCCCAAATCGATTAGCTTCTTCTGGTTTTCCGGATTCAGGGATACATCAATCCCGGCAACATCCACCATGGCGAAATAACCGCCGACACAAACCAGGTCTACCTCAATAGAACCGAACTTTCCCAGGTCCAGCAGGCAGCCCGTTTGTCCAACAAAGGCCGGCACCATTTCAATGGTAACCGATTCAACCAATCCCTTCTTAACGGTAGCCGCAGCCTTGACCGGCCCTGAAGGCGTGTCCACGGTCATTGGCTGAATACCGTCCTCGACCGGCATGATTCCTAATTCGATAACCGTCATCACGGCGCCGATAACCGCATGACCGCATAGATAGGGGTACCTTTTAGCATCCATATAGATCAGCCCGAAGTCGGCTTTGGCGGTGGCCGATTCTGTAAAAAGTGCGGCAAAAATGTTTCGGTGGCCCCTGGGCTCCCGGGTCATTAAACACCGAATATGGTCCATTTTTTCCATGAGGTATCGGCGCCTATCGGCCATGGATTCTCCGGGCAGGTTTTCATGGCCGAAGATTAAACGGGTTGGTTCACCGGCAGTGTGCGAGTCAATGGTTACCAGTCGCTTCGTAAATCGATGCGACAGAGTCTCAGCCACACGTGAAAAATTCATTATTTTAGTCTCCATACAGGGTCTTGGAAAATTATTTTCGGAAACGCCTATTTCCCCATAGTATTTCAGGAAATACAATCACGTTCAGATCAACCAACAGTCGCATAAAAACAAAACCTGAAAACGACGCTGTCTGTTTTCAGGTCTCAGAGCGAAAGGTTTATGATAAAAGAAGTCAACCGGTTTATTCCAGGGGAATCAGGTGGCAGTGGTGGGGCGATACCTGCACGCTGACCGCTTCGTCGATGTTGTAAAGCCGTGTGCGCATCATGCTGATGATGTGGATTTCGCGGCCGGTCCCCAGCTCAATGAAGTAGCTGACCTCTCCGCCCATGTAACTGCGGTCTTTGATGCGGCCCTCGAAGTGGTTCATCCCTTCTATCGGTGTGAATTCATTCTTGGGGAAGGCATCGAAGCGCTGGGCGCGGACGATCATCTCTACCGCGTCGCCTGTCGAGAACCCGCCCTTGTTTTCTGCAAATAGGACATCGCCGGTTTCGATCCTGACGTTTACATGATCGGCGTTGACCCCCTCGACTTCCCCTTTGATGAAATTGGAGTGGCCCAGAAAATCGGCCACAAAATGGTTGGCCGGCTCGTTGTAGACCGTCTCGGGGTCGCCTTCCTGCTGCTTGCGGCCAGCCTTCATGACCAGGATTTTGTCCGACATGCTCAACGCTTCACGCTGGTCATGGGTGACAAAGATGGTGGTGACGCCAAGCATTTGCTGTAGGTTGTCCACCTCCCGCCGCATTTCCTCTCTCAGGTTTTCATCCAGGGCGGAAAGGGGCTCGTCCATCAGCAGCACGTCCGGTTCGATCACGATGGCTCGTGCCATGGCGATGCGCTGCTGCTGTCCGCCTGAGAGTTGGCTGGGCATGCGGTTCTCCACGCCTGGCAGGCGGACCATTTCCAGAGCCCGGGTCACTTTCTCCTTGATGCCCCCCTTAGACACGTCACGGTACTTCAACCCGAAGGCCACGTTGTCAAATATGTTTTTGTGGGGAAACAGGGCGTAGTTTTGAAAAATCATTCCCAGGTTGCGCTTATGGATCGGCGTATCGTTGATCCGAACCCCTTTGATGAAAATATCGCCCTCTGTGGGTTCCTCCAGGCCGGCCACCATGCGCAGCAGAGTTGTTTTCCCGCAACCGGAAGGGCCCAGCAGTGTCACCAGGCTGCCCTCTTCGATGTCAAAATCCATTTTTTCAACAGCGACAACGTCGCCGAATCGCTTTAAAATGCCTTTGAATTGAACGATGGGCTGTTTCTTGCCGGTCGCCACGTTATTCTGTCTCCTATGTTTATATTTTTCCCAGAAAAGTGGGACCGCCGTCGCGATGACGGTTCCACCTTGAGATTGATATAATCCAGTCTGTGCCTATTATGGATTGACACTAACTGCCAGCCTTGATCCGGTCCCACTTCTCCGTCCATTCCAATTGGTGGGCATTCCAGTAGGATGGATTGGCAAACAGGTATCCGTCCAGTTTGCCGGTGGGGTCGAAGGCCGGCATTTTCTTGATTTTATCGGTTAATTGCACCTTGGACGGATCCAGGCTGGGCGGATAATTCTGTCCTTCTGCCACGGCGATGGCCGCGGTCGGCTCCAGCATGAAATTAAGCAACTGCTGGGCGATTTCCAGATCGGTCCCTTTCAGTACGAAGAGATATTCCATCCAGGAGTAGGTGCCCTTGGGGGAGAGGTAACCAATGGGGTTGCCTTCCTGCTGAAGTGCGGCCACCCGTCCAGACCAGGCCACCGTGGCATAGATTTCCTCGTTGGCCAGCAGGCTCATCAGTTCGGCACCGGAGGCCCAATACTTCTTCATCAGGCCGCGCTGTTCTCGCAGTGCCGCCCATATGGCCTTAAGGTCGGTCATGTCGTTCGGGCTCTGGCCGGTATGTAGCGCCGCATACCACATGTTGGTCCTGAAGTCGCCTTCCCAACTGCCCAACTTGCCCTTCAAGCTTTTATCCCACAGCAGGGATGCGCCGAGCTTCTCGGCCTTCTCTTTGCTGATATGTTTGGTGTTATAGGCGATGCCAGTCTGTCCCAAATCGTAGGGTACGGCCGAGAGCGTGCCCTTGGTGATCTCCCGCAGTGGTTTGATCATGGACTCCATGACATTGTTGAGATTGGGGATTTTGGTTTCATCCAACTTCGACGCGAAACCCAATTCGGCATAGCGGGCATAGTCGAACACGGCGCTCAGATGGGCGATGTTGAATTCCCCACCTGGAGGATAGGAGGCTTTGACGCGTGTCAGATAAGAGTTCATGTCACCGAATTCACCATCGATGACGTCGATACCCGTAGCTTTGGTAAAGGGTTTGAAGGCGTATTCTCTAAATGATTCGGAAACCGAGCCGCCCCAGCCATCGAAGCGGATGGACTTGGCTGCCCAGGCGTTTTTGACGGCATTTCCAAAGGGCGAGCCGACCAATCCGATGGACGCGCCGGCAAGACCGAGATATTTGAGAAAGTGACGCCGGCTGAGCTTGCCGGTTTTATACGCGTCGTAAACCCGATCTAATTTTTCTTTCGTTACGATGGCCATGGGTACTCCTTTCAGCTAATGGTTGTCAGGTTAAGATCTTAATCCTTTATCTTTGAGAACTTGCGGGACAGATAGCCTGCAAGCAGGGGGGTGGTAACTGTCAGTACGATCATGACGGTGCCCAGGGCATTGATCTCCGGGCTGATCGAATTTCTCAGCATGCTGAAGATTTTCACCGGTACAGTTTGGTTTTGTGCCGTGGCCCAGAAAAGCGTTGCCGTGATGTCGTCAAAAGAGATGGTAAAAGCAAAAAGCGCACCGGCCAGAATGGCCGGCAACAACAGCGGGAAAGTGATTTCCCTGAAGGTCTGAAAAGCATTGGCGCCCAAAGATTTGGCTGCCTCTTCGTATTCTTTCTTTATCCCCACTAGCCGGGCCTGGACGATCAACAGCACGTAGGGCAGGGTCAATACTACGTGTCCGATCAGCAGTAGCGCAAAACTCTTGGGCTGTTGAAGAAATCGCAAAAAAAGCAGCAGCGCCACACCCAAAACCACTTCCGGAATCATGATCGGTGACAGCAGCAGGGTGTTGAGGGTGTTTTTGCCGGGAAATTCGAAACGGATGAAGGCCAGGGCGGCCAGGATGCCGATGCCGGTGGATATCACCGCAGTCAGAGATCCAAGGACAAGTGAATTCTTAAACGCATCGATGATGGATTCATTTTGGGCCAGCTTAATGAACCAGCGCCAACTGACCCCCTCCATGGGGAAAATACCGAATTGCTTGGGATTGAATGCCAGTACGATAACCACGACGATGGGGGCGAACAAAAAGACGTAGACGAGAATCGTGTAGATTCTGATCAGTGTCCATCCCGTTGAGAATTGTTTCATCGTCTAATTTCCCTGAAGGCTTTTAAAGATCTGATTGATTCCCAGGTACCGGTTGTAGGTCCAGACGATTACAAACAACAGGGAAAGCAGGATCACGCTGATGGCCGAGCCGAAGGGCCAGTCCAGCGTGCCGATCACTCGTTTGAAAATTAGGTTGGCGATCATGTCGTTGCCCGGGCCACCCAGTATCATGGGAGGCAGATAGGTACCGGCGGTGAGCACGAAGACCAGCAGGCAGCCGGCACTGACCCCGGGAAGGCTCAAGGGGAGCGTGACTTCACGAAAAGCCTGCCATTCGGTACAGCCCATGCAGCGTGCGGCTTCTAGAAGACTCTTGTCGATACCTTCCAGACTGACATAGATATTCAGAACCATGAACGGCAGCAGGTACATGATCAATCCCATGAGTACGGTAAACTCGTTGTACAGCATCGATATGGGCGACTGGATCAGTCCGATCTTCAACAGAAAATGGTTAATCAGGCCCGAATCGCCCATGATGTTGATCCAACTCATCGTGCGGATGATGAAGCTGACCCAAAATGGCAGCATGATCAGCAGAAGAAAGATTTTCTTATAGCGGCTTTCGCTACGGTAGAAATAGTAGGCGGGGATATAGCCCATGACGACGCAAAGAAAGACAGTCTCAAAGGAAATACGAATGGTTCGAATGAGAATTTTCGGATAAAAGAAATCTTCAAAGAACTTGGCGTAATTACCGAATTGGAATGCAGGAATGTCCGCACCGCTGGGCGCGCGTAGCCAGAAGCTGTAAACGATAATAAAACATACTGGTATAACCAATAATAGAAAAACAGCAGATAACGATGGCGCTAAAAGCGCCCAGGGTTTCCATGATTTGGACTGCACTATACAACCCTTAACAACGTTAGCATTTAATTAGTTTCCTATCGCGATAGTCTGGGGCTTACAATTTTAGCAGCAAGGTGAGTGTTATTTCTAAAAACCAAAGGCGTTTACACCATTTAAAATTCGTTTAGCGTGCCTTCCCCTACAAATTGACCCCGCTGATATAATGAAAACCTGATAGTTTCTACGGATAACCAAAAGGCTTCCGATAGGGGGTATGTATTGTGAACTTGAAATTACTATATTTGAAAAAAAACACTATAATAGTGTTTGGTATAAAAGGGGAGCTCCTTTGTCAAGAAAAAAATCATTTTGCCTTCAGCTAGTTACGCCGAAAAAAACAAAGGAAAACCTTCTTCTCATTGGCCATTTTGTTCGAATATATTGAAAACGGTTTGGCTGTATAATGTATGCTATATGAACGGTTGGATCAGTTCGGAAATTTCCTTGCCTACTTCAAGAACGGTCTTCGCATATTTTTTTTCGAAGTCTATTACGGATTGCTGAATAATAGTAGAATCAAAAGATATCGATCCGACAACCTGGTTGGTATGTAGGTTAAATAGTGGGGCGGCGATAGCAATCAAACCATCCATGTACTCCTCATTGTTAATCGAGTAACCGCGCTTATGTGTTCGTTTCAGGTCATCCCTTAAGGCCGTTTTCTTGACCAGGGTCTTTTGCGTGATACGCTTGAGGGGTTGTCGGCTGAGGATTTGATTCAATTTATCTGGGGGAAGGAAGGCCAGAATGGCTTTGCCTAAGGCCGTAAAATAAAGAGATTTCCTGATCATGGGCGCCCGGGATGTGAGCGTATGCTTGGCTTCGCGACGATAAATGACGACAAGTGTGTCATCATGGTATAGGGATAGCTCAATCGTGATATTATATTTTTCCTGGATTTCATCCAAACGCGGATTGATACTTTCCGATAGCTCAAATCCGGTAAGAAAGCGCCGTCCCAAAGCAACCGCGTTAGGCCCCAATTTCAACAGCTTTTTTCGGTTGTCTTTTCTTAGATATCCTAACTCTTCAAATGTATTGACAAAACGATAGGTGGACGTCAGGTTGATGCCGGTTGCTTTTGATATGTCTTTAAGGCTTATGGCAGAATGCGCATGGTCGAACGCTTCAAGAATTCGCATTCCTTTTTCAATGGTTTTGGAAAAGTATTCGGGTGATGTCGGCATAGAAAAAACTTTTAATTAGAGTAATTTGATCACTATAATAGTAAATTAGCATTCAAGATGATTTTTTGTCAAGGCGGGTAACCGTCCTGCCCAGGGCTGTCGCATTTATTTTTTCGTGACCGCACGAGATGCCGCAATGGTGGTGCTCCTTAAGGAAGGATTTCACGTTAAAGTTATTGTTTCTTGTTTTTTTAAGGATGGGGTTGTGATGCTAAAGGCTATACGATTCCCTGATCCAGCATGGCGTCCACGACCTTTATGAATGCGGTGACATTGGCCCCCACCAGGTAATTCCCCGGAAAATCGTATTGCTCGGCAGTATCGAGACACGTTTGGTGAATTTGTCTGATGATGATGCGCATACGCTTGTCTATTTCTTTTTTTGTCCAGGAAAGGCGCATGCTATTCTGGGCCATCTCTAGCCCTGAAACAGCCATTCCGCCGGCATTTGCCGCTTTGGCCGGACCGTAAAGAACATTCTTACGGGCGGTAAAAAGATCTACTGCTTCATGTGTGCAGGGCATGCTGGCCCCTTCACAAATGACCCGGACGCCATTGTTTACGAGACTGTAAGCATCTTTGGCGTTCACCTCATTTTCGGTGGCACAGGGGAAGGCGCAATCCGCTCGGTGCGACCAGATGGGGTGATGGTCCCCGGTGGTATCCGCCGGCGTATATACGGCCTGGGGATATTTATCGGCATATTCGGCAATGCGGCCCCGGCGGACGGTTTTTAATTGATTCAAGTAGGCGAGCTTATTTCTATCGATGCCTTCATCATCATATATGTATCCGGAAGAATCCGATGCCGTCAAAACCACGGCGCCCAGGTCGATTAATTTTTCAATGGTATGGCGGGCGACATTCCCGGCTCCGGAGACCAAACACTTTTTTCCTTCCAATGTCTGGTTCCAGCGTGCAGACATCATTTCGGCCGTAAAATAGACACAGCCATATCCGGTGGCCTCAGGACGCATCAGGCTTCCCCCCCAACCAACGCCCTTACCGGTCATGGCCCCGGTAAATTGATTTTTAAGTTTACGGTACATGCCGAAAAGGTACCCGATTTCCCGTGCGCCGACGCCGATGTCCAGCCCCGGGACATCGGTATTAGGACCAATATGTCTAAAGAGTTCGGCCATAAAGCTCTGGCAAAAGCGCATCACCTCACCATCCGATTTTCCCATCGGGTCGAAATCCGACCCCCCGCCACCTCCACCAAGGGGCAAGGTGGAAAGTGCGTTTTTAAACACCTGCTCAAAGGCCAGAAATTTGAGGATACCCGGTGTTACGGAAGGATGAAAACGAAGCCCGCCCTTGTAAGGACCGATAGCGTTGTTCATTTCGATGCGAAAACCGGTATTGACCTGAACGTTTCCGTGATCATCCGTCCACGGAACGCGAAAAATGATCATTCGATCAGGGACCACCAGGCGTTCTAAAATGCCGGCTTGACGGTAGGCCGGGGTTTTGTCTAAAACGGGGATAATGGTTTCGATGACCTCTTCGACAGCTTGGTGAAATTCTTTTTCCCCTGGCGTTTGGGTTTTTAAACGCTGAATGATATTCTCCATATGAATCCCTTGTAATATTAGTAGTTAATGGGTTAAAGGATTCATTTTAGTACCATATTTTTTTCATGGGTGTAAATGCTTATGTATTTGAGCGATTTTTCTTGCGCCTTTGATTGTCTATTTTAGGTTGTTTTTATTCGGCTTGTATTTACAAAGGCGATTTGATATTGCCGTTTGCCCGTTTAGATCGAGTAGGGTATGTATAGATTTAAACGGCTGGGTTAAAATAAACTGGGTGTTTGTTCAACCGACGAGGTGATAAGACATGGCCAAACCGAAACCGAAATTGAAGGCGATCGACATCAACCGGGAGTGGTGCAAGGGGTGCGGCATTTGCGTCCATTTTTGTCCTAAAGATGTTTTGGAATTGGATAAAAAAGATAAATCGACCGCTGTCCGACCTGAAGATTGTATCTGTTGTATGATGTGCGAAGAGCGATGCCCGGACCTTGCCATTGAAGTGACTACCGAAACCAAAGAGGACGGCGCCAATGAAAAATAATATTAAATTCCTTCAGGGCAATGAAGCTTGTGTGGAAGGGGCGCTCTATGCCGGGCTGAACTTTTTTGCCGGTTACCCCATTACACCATCATCTGAAATCGCCGAAGCGCTCTCTTCACGCCTGCCCCAACAAGGGGCAAAGTTTATTCAGATGGAGGATGAAATCTCATCCATCTGTGCCATCATCGGTGCATCCCTGACCGGTAGCAAGGTCATGACCGCCACCAGTGGTCCGGGCTTTTCTTTGATGCAGGAGGGGATCGGCTATGCCGTGATGGCCGAGATTCCCTGTGTCATTGTGAACGTCATGCGCGGGGGGCCCTCTACCGGGTTGCCCACTGCCGGTGGCCAGGGCGATGTGATGCAGGCGCGGTGGGGCACGCATGGTGATCATGCCATCATCGCCATGACGGCATCCAACCACCAGGATGTGTTTAAAATGACGGTTGAGGCGTTCAACCTGGCTGAAACCTATCGAACCCCGGTGATTCTGCTCTTTGATGAGGTCATTGGTCATATGAGGGAGCGTCTGGAGTTGCCCGGGCCGGATGAAATACCCGTGGTAGAGCGACTGAGGACTTCGGTAAAGGGCGGCGTCGACTATCATCCCTATCTGCCCCGGGAAGATGGTCGTTTGCCCATGTCCGATTTCGGTAGTGTTCACCGATACAATGTCACCGGTTTATATCATGATATGTGGGGGTTTCCCACCTCCAACCCCGAGATCGTTCACGGGTTACTTCGGCATTTGATAGATAAAATTGCGAACAATGTGGATGACATCGTGCGGTATAAGGAATTTCATTTGGACGATGCCGAGACCATTCTTATCTCATACGGCTCCGCGGCGCGGTCGGCCCTTCATGTGGTGGAGAGCTTGCGGCCCCGGGGTATCCGTCTGGGCATGCTGGAGCTTCAAACCCTCTGGCCGTTTCCCTATAATATTGTCAAAGAGAAATGTAAGAACGCCCGGCATATTGTGGTGGTGGAGATGAATATGGGCCAAGTGATTCGCTCGGTTAAAACTGCGGTGGATTCACCTGACCGTGTTGTTCTGGCCAATCGAATCGACGGTATGTTTATTTCTGATCAAGATATCAAGAAAATCCTGCGGGTGATTCAGGGTAAAGGGGTATAATTATGGCCATAAAAGATTATATACGGCAGCGGTTTTTCCCCCATATGTGGTGCCCGGGATGTGGGCACGGCACCGTGCTGAACGGCATGCTGAGAGCCATCGAGTCTCTGGGACTGAGCAAAAACGAGATTGTCATGGCCTCGGGGATCGGGTGTTCGTCACGGATATCGGGATATGTGGATTTTCACACCCTTCACACCCTTCATGGTCGGGCGCTGGCTTTTGCCACAGGGGTCAAGCTGAGCTTGCCGGCGTTGAACGTGATTGTACCCATGGGTGACGGTGATGCCCTCTCCATCGGCGGCAATCATTTTATCCATGCCGCCCGGCGCAATATCGATATGACCGCGCTCGTGATGAATAATCGTATTTACGGTATGACCGGGGGACAGTACTCGCCCCTTTCCGGATACGGCATAATGGCCTCCACGGCACCCTATACCAACATCGATCACGATTTTGATGTGGTGAAAATGGCCAAAGCGGCCGGAGCCACCTTTGTGGCCCGTACCACGACCTACCATGTTCGCCAGATCAAAGACCTTATTCGAAAAGCCATTTTGCATGAAGGCTTTTCAGTGGTGGAGATTCTAAGCCAGTGTCCCACCTATTTTGGTCGAAAAAACAGGCTGGGTAGTGCCGTCGATATGATGGCGGCCATGAAAGATGCCACCACGACCATCGGCTCAAAAGCGAAACAGGAAAATCCGGAATTGATCGAACGCGGCATTTTTGTTGAAAAAGACCTGCCCGTTTATAGTAGCGAATACGACAAGATCATTGAAAGGGCCCAGGGGAAAAGGTAGCCGATGTATACGAAGGATTCATTTAGCATCACGATTGAAGTGGTTCCGCCCGAGACCGCGGACGCCGATCCGTTGTTAACCGAACTGAAAAATCTGGCAGGGCTACCGTTTGACGGGTTCAGTGTAGCCACCAATCCCCTGGCCAAACCGAGCATGAGCGCCATGGTGGTTTGCGCGCTGATTCAACAACAGCTCGGTAAACCGGCTATATTGCATTGTACCCCCAGGGATCATAACCGGTTGGGAATTTTTAGTTTGCTCTCCGGAGCCAAGGCCCTGGGCATTGATACGATTCTTGCGGCCACAGGTGATTTCGTCGCATTAAAAGACCGGGAGCACACCCACGCTGTTTACGACATGAATGTATTTGATCTTATTGGCGCTGCCCGAAAAATTGGTTTGACCACCGGTGTGGTGCTGGACCCCAATCCCGGGTCACCGGGTTTTCTCGAAGCCGTTAAGCGACTGGAACAAAAGGTGGCAGCCGGTGCTCAATATGTCGTTACCCAACCGGTTTACGATGAGAACGGTGCGAAGATGCTGGCCGATGTCACACGGCATCTGGACCTTCCTTTGATTATGGGGATACTTCCCCTGCGAACAGCTCGCCATGCCGAATTTCTGCATCACCGGGTGACCGGGATCACGGTCCCCAAAGCGGTCCGAAATCGGATGGCCAAGGCCGGCGACACTGTGAGCGAAGGAGCAAGCCACGCCGCGGAGATGCTGGCTGTGGCTCAAGACCTTTTTTCCGGCGTTTGTATCATGCCCCCCTTCAACCATTATGATGTGATGGCCGCTATTCTCGCCTGAAGTCGATCGCGTAATCACCTGTACCCCCTTTAAGCCGGATACCATGACACAATATCGGATTGAAAACATCGGCCCGGTTAATTTTGAACGCAGTCCCAGGGCCAAAAGAATCAACATCACCGTCCGACCTTTTAAGGGTGTGCGTGTGGCTGTTCCGTGCGGGGTTTCGTTTAAGCAAGCCCTGTCTTTCGCTGCTGACAACCGGCCATGGATAAAAAATCAACTGGAAAAAATTGCCCACATTGAAAAAGAGCACGCCACTTTATCCGGCCTATTTGAAAACATCGATCGGGAGACGGCCGGAAAAGTACTGCGTCAACGCATCGATGACCTCGCGCAGGCCCATGGTTTTTCGTATAATCGTGTTTATATTCGTAACCAGAAGACCCGTTGGGGAAGTTGTTCGACGAAAAACAATATCAATCTCAATATCAAACTGACGCGGTTACCAGAAAAGTTGATGGATTATGTTATTTTGCACGAACTGGTTCATACCCGCATCAAGAATCACGGGAACAGGTTCTATGCCTGGCTGGACAAACTGGTGAGCAATCGAAAGACATTGGACAAGATGTTAAAAGCCTATGGTATCGGTCTATCGTGAACATGAACCCGTTCGATGCCAATGATTAGCGTCATGAACTTTGAAGAATTGAATGAATTCGGGCATGAAATCAAAAGGGAACAAAAGAAGGAGTTAGCAGATGGGCTGGCAACGAATCCCGGGCTTCAGGGGCAAGGTTTACGTTCCCGATGCCAAACCGGGTCAGTGCAAAAAGCACCCATGTCCCGATTGCCATGCCTGCCAGCAGTGTAGTGAAGATCGGTGTCATGTTTGCCGGACTGATAATCAGCGGGTTGGCAACAAAGATGACTGATGTGTCTGGGGGCCATTCCATTTCTCCCTCCGGGAGAGAAACGTTTCTTATCACCCCTGGTAGATTTCGACGGTAATATCAGACAGGTCGCATCGGATGGAATCTGCTTGCAACCCACGAATCGTCTCTTTTAATCCGTCGAAGTTATCGATTACCAGTTTTACACCGGTGTGGTCTATGACCAGGCGATTTTTTTGTTTTCCAAGTACTTTGACCGCTTTGTCATAGGGACTTACCCGCAAACCTACAATTGAAAAATCAGACATATAAAAAAGGGGTAGCGTGGCGTGCGAGATACATTGCGAGCCCTTGTATTCTTTCTTCGGGTTCATTGGAACAACCGGTATTGTCAGCATGCGCTTTCCTAATATGGACGATTTGCCTGCCTGTGGTTGGGCAGCAAGCTCATGGGTCGTTAAAATGGATCGTTAAAGACGATCAGAAGAGGGTTGAAAAAACCTTTCAAATTTTTCAATGATTGTTTCATCGAATACACCCAGGCGTCGGGCCACCTTGGGCGTTAACAAGGCAAAAGAGCCGGTCGCCTTGGCGCAGATTTTTTCGGAAGCATTAAAAAGACGCGCATTCAATATGGCCTCCCGTTCGGACTTGAGACAATGAATTTCCCCTTCGGCGCGTAAATCTGATTCAACATAGACGGGGCGCAAAAATTCGATGGATATGGAGCGGGTTAGTATCAGTTTTTTTATCAGGTGGTGTGCCGTCCAACTCATGACTTCATCTAAAATTGTCGATATGATGCCGCCATGCAGGATATTTTGCCAACCGCACAGGTGCCGAGGCACCTTCAACCATGAAAAAACCGTTTCGCCGTTGGTGTGAAAATGCATGTGCAGGCCAGCTGAATTTTCCGGTCCACAGGCAAAACAGGTGCCGTCGGCGTCAAAGTTGCCAAGAGGAATCAGGTTTGATTTATCGATCATCGCAGTTTTTTTCGGATATTGGAATTTGTAAGTACGATACTACACTTCGGTTTGTTCGGTAAATGCTTTGACGGCGTTTTTTCCATCCGCTTTGACATCGAACATGGCATGATCGGCCAAAGCCAACAGACCGGCGACATCATTCGCATCATCCGGATATGTGGCGACACCCAAACTTGCATGTAAGCTGAGCGCGTGGTCATAGGTGGATAGGTATACCGATTGGCTAATGGCAGAACGAATATCATCTGCTTTCTGGAGTGCATGGATTTTCTTCATACCGGGCAAAACAACAACAAATTCATCGCCGCCATAAGCGACCCCAAAGGCCGGTTCTTTCAGAGACGCTGCGATTGTTTGGGCCAGTTCCTGCAGTGTTTGGCTCCCCTTAAGATGGCCATATGTATCGACCACATGCTTAAAATTGTCCACGTCCAAAAAAATAAGTGAGACAGGGTAATTATCACCTTGATGATTGGAGATAAGCCGGTTGAGCGTAGTGTACAGATAGCGCTGGTTGTACAGGCCGGTTAAGTCATCGTGAATGGCGAGATTATGGATTTTTTGGTAGCGGCGCATATTCTCGACCGCTATGGCGGCGTAGTCTGCGATAATGGATAACAAAGATAGCGTATTTTCTTTTACGTGCCGGGGGTTAACCACTTCAATGACCCCCAATGATTTTCCCGCGAAGATCAACGGCACACAAATAATTGAACGGGTAGTGTAATTCGAAAGCTGATCCACCCGGTTGGAAAAAAAAGAACTTTTTTGGACATTTTGTACAATTAAAGGCTTCTGGCTGCTGGCCACCCGGCCGGCGATGCCTTCGTTAAGGGGAATGCGAATGTCTCTAACCAGATCAATGTCCAGGCCAATACATAACTCAAAGCGTAGCGCGTTCGTTTTTTCTTCTATCAACAATAGCGACCAGTTCATCGCCGGCAGGAGGTCTTTGATTTTTTGCAAAATCCTTTCCAGCAATCGGCCGGCATCCAACTCGGATGTTAGCGCCTTACCCAGTTCCACACATGCGCTTAATTCACGGTGGGTCAAGAGGTCATTTTTCTGCATGTAATCAGTCGTTAGGCTTTTTAATGAGCCCCAAGGTGGCCATCGAGATAGCCGCCCAGGCGGCGTTGGACCCCAGCGATTTTTGAATATCCCTGCTACAATCATAAATGCGAGTGGAATAGGCCGATTCAATCGGTCTGATTTCATTAACAATATCGGCGAGTGATTTTTGAACCGGTTTGAAAGCATCCTTTTTTAAAGCATCGGTGCGATTGATTTTGCGTTTGAGTCCATTCAAACGGTCGATTAAGTCTGCTTTTTTGGTGTCAAATTCTTCGTCTTCAAATGCGTTCTGGGTCGCATCAATGTATTGGGCCGCTCTTTCGATCAACGCCACGGCTTCTTTGGGGTCTGCGGGTTTTTCGCCTTCTTTTCCAAGTAGTTTCTTTTTGGACAAGGCATTGATGGCGCCCCCCTCTTCGATGGAGCCATAGGGAGCATCACTATACGGTTCACGTCCGAGAGAGGAGATTGCGTTGCCCCATTTTTCCATTTCCGCCTGGAGAATGGTCATCTCCTGAAAGGCTGGTTCTTTCTCGATATTGTCTTTGTAGCTCTTGAACAATTCATAAGCGAGGAAGCCGACGCCCACCACCGCTCCTGTGCGTGATAGTATGCGGCCGCCTGCACCCAGTCGGCCGATGGTTTTCGGACCCAGCCCTTTAGCGATGTTTTCCGCCACCATTTTCCAGTAGGGGATCGTCATTTTTTACCTCCTATTCATTTGCAGTCATGTCTAACTCTACGGTAGAGGCGGGTTTGGTGTCAAGTAAGGGGAGGCAACCCGCATATTAGCCTATCAAACTGTGGTCGTTATTCAGAACAAAAATGACTATTCCGTAAAGGCCATATCCAAGAATATTGGGTTCCTGCTTTCTAAAACAGAAGCCTTCATGCGCGTCACATAGTGAGGGGGTTTCTCGTCTTTCCATTGAGGAAGCCCGCCTTTCCAGACATAATCGAGCAATTGATGAAAAGAGGTTCGGTCAAAGCGGTATTCACCTATCGTTATTTCGGCACCACCACGGTCTTGAAGAAAAGGTATTTGCGCGTCTTGGCCATAACCGGCGATCAGCGTTTTAACCAAATCATGGGAAGCTGTTCCCTCCGGGTTTTGTTTGAAATCCGCTGGGTTTTCGGGAAAGGGAAAATGGCGATACAATTCGCCGATAAATCCCGTATGGCGGATGCCGTGAATGGCGCTCATCAGATCACCGATGTCATCGGGTTGATTGATGGTTACGCCCGGAAAAGACACAGGGGCCGAACGGTCGTTGTCTTCAGCGAGCTGGGATATGTACGCACAAAAGGTTGTCGAAAAAAAGAAGTCGTTTTCCAGGAGCAGCATATCGGATTCGATATTAAAAAATCCGAAAACAACCTGACCATGACTGATGGAATTAAATGCTAACGGCATTGGGTTTTCTCTCTTGTAATAGGCTGACATTTTTCACAAAAAAACGTGCTGCGTTGACCCACGACGATGCGTTGAATGGATGTTCGGCAGCGGGGGCAGGGTAAATTGACGCGACGAAAAACCTTCAAATTGTCGCGATTTTTTCCACGTCGTCCCATGACTGAGTTAAAGCCCGTTTCGCCCCCACCTAAAGTGGTGCCGTTATTTTTAATGCCGGCCCGTAAGACGAATCGTATGGCCCGGTGAAGTCGTCGAATATCGGAATCGGCCAGAGTGGCCGAATTCCGGCACGGATGGAGATGGGCTCTCCAAAGCGACTCGTCGGCATAAATATTCCCCAAGCCGGCGATAAACGTCTGGTCGAGTAGCATCGGTTTCAGCATCCGTTTGCGCGGGGAAAGCAATCGGGTGAACCTTCGGGCGGTAAAATCATCGGCCAGCGGTTCAGGACCCAGTTTTCCAACGATTTTGTCAGGATGATCCACGAGGAAAAAACGGCCGAACTTGCGCGGGTCATGGTATCTGAGCTTGCGCCCGTCGTCTAAGGTCAAAATGATATGATCATGGGCCGTCCGTCGCAACGTCTTTTCCGACAGGTAAAGATGACCGGTCATGCGCAGGTGAACGAGCAGATGGGTCGGTCCCGACAGGTCAAAAATGATGTACTTTCCCCGACGACGGATACCGGTAATGGTCTTTCCGGTTACCTTACGCCGAAACCGGTCCGGGGTCAGTTTGGCAATGATGCCCGCATGATATATATCGACACGGGATAATTTGCATCCAATCAGGCCACCGGCAATCAGGTCGGTGATAACGGTTTGAACTTCTGGTAGTTCCGGCATGGCGTTCGAATCGTGTAAGTTTTTTTAATTCATTCAAATTAAGGGTTCGCGCAAAAATAAGTTCACAATTTTAGGCGTTGAGGCGCCCGCCTGGCAAGGCGTGAAAGTGCTGGAATATCGTGATATTCCGAGCTTTCACAACGTCGCCAGACGGGATGCATCGGCGTATAAAATGTGAAATCATTTTTTCGCGAGCCCTGAGGGTGGATGATGTTTTTCAATTGGCAGTATACATTATTTCTCACCCTTTCGATATGCTTAGCTTTTGTACCTTGAAGTCAGGATTATCAATTCTCCTCGTCAAGTCGGTGTCGGTTTCCATCGGGATTTTTCCATGCTTTGTCCGGACAGGTATAGAATCGAAAATGAAAGCGCCTTGATCTAAGTCAAGGCTTTCAACGCTCGCTGATTCTAAGGTAATCCACTATGAATAACCATAAGAAATCTCCAAAAACGATTGGTCGTCAAAAACACTCAATTCGGTTCTGGGTGCAGTTGGGCTTTTTTATTGTGACCTTGGCGGTGGGGCTTCAGTTTGCGGCCTATGTGGTTCAGATGGACGATCCGATGGGTGTCACAATTCAAAGGCCGCCCGGCGTGGAAGGCTTTTTACCCATCGGGGCGCTCATGGGATGGAAATCGTTTCTGATCACCGGAACCTGGGACCCTGTACATCCGGCCGCCATGGTCATTCTTGGGGTGGCCTCGTTGCTTTCATGGGTTTTATGTAAATCGTTTTGTGGCTGGATCTGTCCCGTGGGGACCCTCTCCGAATGGGTTTGGAAACTGGGTGGACGCTTTATGGGGCAAAATTTTCGATTACCGATCTGGGTTGATTATCCCTTGCGCTCTATCAAGTATCTACTCTTGGGCTTTTTCGTCTGGGTGATTTTTAACATGGACCATGCCGCCATCGAAGCGTTCATTCACAGCCCTTACTACAAGGTTTCGGATGTAAAGATGCTCCATTTTTTCACCCGCATGACGACGCTAACGGCCGCTGTTCTTTTGGTTATCACTGCGGCCTCGTTGTTTGTTCGTAACTTTTGGTGCCGTTATTTATGCCCATACGGTGCCTTGATGGGAATCTTTGCATTTGTGGGCCCCACCCGCGTTCATCGAAACGAGCATCACTGTATCGATTGCGGCAAGTGTGCCAAACAATGCGCCTACTATCTGCCGGTGGATAAAAAATCGCGAATTAGAAGCGCTGAATGCATTGGTTGTATGGAATGTACGAACGCATGCCCGGTGCCTGGTGCCCTTCAATTAAAAACAGCCGGCTTGCGGCATAATGTATGGTCCACGGTTTCCGTTGCCGCGATTGTTTTGGTGCTTTTTGTAGGATCCGTTTATTTGGCCCGTGTTACCGGCCATTGGCAGGGAAATGTCAAAGACCAAGAATTTCACTTTTTGCTGAAACGAATAGATGCCCCGGAAATGACCCACCCTAAATGACCCATCTGGGTACGCGTATGGATTAACCTGTCGTCTCTGGTTGCCCTGTAATGTGGGTCGTCCTGTAATATGGATTGTCCTAAAGTGTGGGGTTCGACCGAACCCCTAAGCGGACCCTCAAGTAGACCCCCGCATATCCGAACAACAGGGTGTCTGTTGGGGTTGATTGGACGAAAACCGGCTTATCACTCCACCAAATATCGGCTTGATGGATAGGGCCAGAAGCAACAGGGTCGAAACGATTTCTAGCCAGGCGGGCATAAATTCAGCGGCGGTACCGGCAACTGCTTGCGCGGATATTCCCGACCATAAATAGACTTGGTCCAGCGCCAGTCCAAGTGCCACCGACATAACGGCGATGGTGACCAGATAAATACTCGTCGCTCGTCGACCCAGCACGCCGGTTAAAACCGTTAACGAGGTGATATTGGTGGCCGGCCCAGCCAGAAGAAAGACCAGGGCGGCGCCAGGGCTGACTCCCTTTAATATCAAAGCCGCGGCGATCGGTGTGGAGGCCGTGGCACAGATATACATCGGAATGCCGATAGCGAGCATGATTAGCATGGCCGGCAGGCCAGATCCCAGATAGCGTTCGAAAACGGTATCGGGAATCGATGCGCTGATCACGCCGGCCAGCAACAGCCCAATGAAAAACCAGCGGGCCAGATCCCCCCAAATCTCCACGACAGCATATACGCACCCCGATTTAATCCTCTCGGCAAAGCTATGATGATTTTTATGGATATCCGGGGCACAATCAATGCCGTCGCAGCACCCGTCCACCGGACAAGACAGATCCGGTTGGGTTTCGCCCTGGTGGGCGCCCGGGAACAGGTTTTCGGTGATACCGGCGACCGTGGCTGTGATAAAGGCCGCCACCGGCCGGGCGACTGTCATCAATGGGTCTAAGAGGGCATAAGTGATGGCCATGGAATCTACACCCGATTCCGGCGTGGAAATCAGGAAAGCTGTGGTGGCCCCGTTGTTGGCGCCCTGTTTTTTTAAGGAAGCCGCTGCCGGTAGCACCCCGCAAGAGCATAAGGGGATTGGAATACCTAAAAGGGCCGATTTGAAAACCGACATGAACCGTCCCCGTCCCAGATGTTTGGCCACGGTACCGGGGTTTAAAAACATGTGCAGCATACCACCCACAATCAGCCCGAAAAGGATGTACGGTGCCGATTCGGTGAGCAGGTGCCAGGCTTCGAGAAATATATTGAGAATGAGTGACATGATCGTTTTCCGTCTCTATGGTTAGGTGGTTACAAAAAAAACTAACGCGAGGTCTCTGGAATCCGCCTTTCGCCTGGAATCGGTGAACGCATCGCTATTGTCGGTACGAATCGTCTCGTTTTTTGAATTGAGCAATAGTGGAATCCACTTTCCTATTTGTATCTGAAAGGTCGCTTTTCTTACAACGGGTCCACGGGGAGACCGGCTGACGGGCCGACTGGTTCTTATTCCCTCACATGGCTTAGCGCGATCTCTAAGAGTTCCTCTATGTGGGTATCTGCCAGGGAATAGTAAAGCACTTGTCCTTCGCGGCGCTTTTTCACAATGTCCAGATCCCGCATCCGCCTGAGTTGATGAGAAATGGCCGATTCGGTCATTTTCAAATAGGCCGCCAAGTCGCAGACACACATTTCGTCATCACGCAAAGCGGTAACGATACCCAGCCGGGTGGGGTCGCCGAGAATTTTGAAAATGGCGGCCAGTCGTCCGGTTTCCTTTTCCGACAACCGGGTCCGCCGGGCCTCACGAACACGATTGAGATGGATGTGCCGGACATCGCATAAATCGTCATCGGTACATGAAACAGGGTTGGGTTGCATGGGACTATCCTTAAATATATGAACAATTGATCATATATTAAGTTTCGAAGGGACAAATGTCAAGGTTAAAATTGGGGAGGTTGTCTCGCAGGGTTAGATCAATTTACCCACCTGAAATGCTAAAGGAAATCTATGCATGCTCCCCCTCGCCGTGATCATAGATATGGCGCTAAGGCTATCGTATATGCAAGTTCGCATGTTAAAGTGAGTTCATATTGAATTGTAAAGTTAGCTGTATAACTGATATTCATTAAAGATCCCTATCACTATTGAAAATCAGATCGATTGATTCCAGCCTCCAGCTTTTGATCTGTGTTTTTTCCTTTTCGCCTTCTTGTTTAGTTAATCACCATATTTTTAAAACTGGAGAGTATCAAAACATGAAAACTATGAGACAAACGAGACCGAGCGGCTAATTAATGAATGACCATTTGACCGAAATTTACTATTATTCTCTTATCGCATGTTTTGGAAAGATTGTGATCTACAAAAGATACTCTTGGTTTTTGGAGGCTTAAGTTTCAGACTGTATATCCATTATCACATCAGAATTTGTCTATTCGACCAATGATAGCTTTACCCGTTTGAACCGGACATTTCCTACCGTTTAGTGGCTGGCAAGACCTTTTAAGCCGCTTTCACGCTGTGGTTTAGAACCCTCCCCATATTATAATTTTAAGTAATCAATGTTTTTTCTCAAGTTACTCAGAAAAGTGCCGATTTAATATTCCAGAACGGATAAATTTCTGCGAATTCCGCAAGCTTTTAACGCTTAAAAAGATGTAAAATATGTCAAAATCAGTAAAGCCATTAGAAAATGCAGGTAAGATCCTGGCCGACCGGGAATGCGGCGAAAAATACGGCCGATTTAATTGAAGGTACAATCCAAAAAGTCAGGGATGTTTCCAAACTCGTATCAGAGGCCCGTGCCAATTTTGACGAGGTCTCCGAAAAAGCGGTCAGTGTCGGTGATCTGGTTGAGGAGATCACCGCAGCATCTGGAGAGCAATCCCAACGGATTGGACAAGTCAATCAATCCGTCACTGAAATTGATCGGATCACTCAGCAAAATGCGGCCAATGCCGAAGCTTCATCGACGTCCTCAGTGGAGATGAGTTCACAGGCTAAGAAAATGCAGAGTATGGTCGGAGAGTTAGTCGTTTTTGTGAATGGAAGCGGAAATAAAGGAGAGAAAAAAGAATCCAGAAATTTACACCAGAAGACCACCAAGCGTAAAGCAAAACAACTCAACGTTGAGCAGGATCAAATCAGGAAAACTTGCAACCCAGAGATCCCTCGCCGCCAAGTCCACAGAGGACAATATGTTGAAAGGTTGAATCAGCCCTAAGCCATTTATAATAATATTGCATTGAATTACCGACTTTTCAGATATCTGATATGAAAGTGTTATCATAATTATAGATTATTCCAGCAGGATACTGATTAGTTGGAGCTAATCTACAATTTTGAGTCTAAAAAATTATCTTTTTTCTTGAAATCAGCAAAGCCTCTTTATGCAGACAATTTTAATTTTTAAATTATAATGCATAACTTATTGTATATACAATATATTGTGCCAATCCTGAAATCGGCCTATATTTATGAGGTTTTGAAACCAGTTCTAAGCATGTCTCCCCATGAATTAATAATTTTATTTAGTGGCTCGTAACTTTTTTCGAATTCATCAACTAGTGCTTGATAATCATCAGGTGGTATCGTGGCTTTCTTCAATTTAATTTCACTTAAAATATCGACTATCCCTTTAACTAAAGAAATAGCTTTTTCATATTTATCCCTTTTGTTTTTTATTTTTTCAGCAAGATTTCTCCACTTAGTGTGAATTTCTTCTAGAGACTTTACCCCCTTCTTAAGAGCATCACTCAGGATCTCTTCTTTTTCCCCAATAATCTCTTTCTTTCTGAACATACCAATTTTTGCCAAAGTAAACGTAAGTTCTTTTAATGCCACGTTAACCCTTTTAAGCTTGTCAACTTCTTCTTGTTTTACCTCCCGAATTTCAATACTTTTTGGGTTTTTCATTTTTATGGAATTGAATTGATATTTACAACATCGTTAGAGATAGTAAACCTTATTACAGGTTCCATTACTATAACATAATTGAATTGGCCGGAAAAAACGTGAACTCTTAATATTCGTAATGACGATATTCAATCTTTTTTGGTATTATTGAGTTTACTCATACTCTCTTTTAACCAATTGATTAGTCTGGCCACCGAAACCGGTTTATCTAACAAAGTACAACCCAGTTTTTCAGCACGAATAATTTTATCATACGTCCAAAATCCGGACATGATCCCGATTTCTGGGATCTTGCAACCTTTGATTAGCCGGTCTTCGATAAAATCAAGACCAGAGACTTTAGGCATGACGATATCCGTGAGTAATATATCGGCACACGGCTTATTTCTGTTTTTCAGACAATCATTACAAATATGAATAGGGAAATGAATCGGGCTTTCATAAAAAACCACGTCGCAACCATGGCGTTCGATGATTAGCGCAAAAAGATCCCTCAATGGCTCTTCATCTTCAAAGATTAAAACCCGTCTTTTTCTCACGATTATTCACTTTCAATGGTTCGAGTTATTATCGTCGCGAAGGTCTCTTATTTTGCGCCATAAGTCATCTAATATAGATTTTCGAGACATACCGAGTTTTTATGATAGAATCAATGTACTTTTAAGGTTTTTTGCTGTCTTTATTTTTTTATTTCTAACATTGATATTCAATTGACATCTTGTTAACATCCCAAATTAGGACAAAAAAATAGCCTTTTCTATATACTATCAATTTCTACAGCAAACCCTTGACACAGATAAGCCTCAGAATACAGATTTACTCAGAACACCTAAATAATTGCTATTATAATATTAATTGCCGATATGCTCTAATTATCCCCAGCGTACCACGGGAAATGCTGTCTTTCCAAAATTTGATCCGTTATGATTATCTATCAGGAAAATTAAAGGCCTGATATCTGCAGGACTGTTGAAGCTATACGCTCGAACTCTGCCATTTTATCACTTAATTGAAATCTCTATAATCAAATCAATCCCTTTTTAACTTCCGTAAGCTAGGATCATCTTCAAGTTTTTGGATTTGCTCCATGGAGGGACCTTTGAAATAGGTAAACTCAAAACCAATTCGGTAGTATTGCTTCCGATCGTTTCCAGCATGAGGTTTTTGCCAAACAACCCGGCCTTTAGTTGAAATCGGGTTACTAAATGCCGGTGAATATATGACAATATCGTATTGTTTTTTGTTTTTCAGCATATCGTAAGAGACTATCTGTATACCGGTAGCACTTAAATTGATGAGTGAGGCACAATGCATCTGATTTCCGAAAAATCCCAAAAACCCTTTTGATTCTAGTCGGACATTGCAATTCATCACTTGAAATCTGTCTTTATTTCTCTTTCCAATAGTTGGAGCCATGTTATGGATTATTTCCTTGTAAATTTAAGTGATCGCTTTTTACAACTTTATTTCTTTTCGGCCAAGCGAATAGGAGGCTGGGCGGTTGCTCTGATTGTGCAAAATTAAAGGTTGTGTGTTTCTCTTTAAATGTACCTCTTTTTAGATATTATGCTCTAATCATGCTATCGGCATTATTCTGTAAATGATAAGGAAAAAAAATAATGAGGGCAGTAGAGCATTTTGTATAAAATTCTATTAAATTGTGTGGTGGTTGGAACTGAAGATCGAAAAATCGTCCAATGAGATTCGAGATCGCTGACTTTATAAGGAGATTTTAGGCTTTGGAACTTTAGAAGCGTACTGTAATGAGCAGAGGGAATTTGGAAGATATTTATACAATATGCAAATTCGTTAGCGTAAGTCACAAATAATTTGGATACAATTGTACCCACTCTTCCAGAAGCCGGATAACTAAGTAGATTCCTAATCAAAGTATTTCCTTCACTTCAGGTACTGAGTGTTCCAAGCTGATTCTCCGAATTTTAAGCTATCTGTTCGTTAGTTTTATAAGGAATGGTAAAATTAAAAGTTGTTCCCATGTTTTCGCCGTCGCTTTCCACCCAAATTTGTCCACCATGCATCTCTACCAGTGTTTTGGTTAATGACAGCCCTAGACCAGTACCTTGGAATTTACGGCTAGTTGAGGTTTCTACCTGCTCAAAGGGATTGAAAATTCGGTCAATATCCTCATCAGAAAGACCTATACCTGTGTCGGAAATACTTACCATTATAATATGTTGCAATGACATCCCAGAAACCGAATATTTATCTTTGTCTGGTTCACAAATACGAGCGGTCACATGGATTTTTCCATGATGAGGTGTAAATTTAACAGCATTTGATAGAAGATTATATTGGATCTGTTTCAGTTTACGTTCATCCGCTTTGATCGTTTCAGGAATACCATTTATGTCAACCGACAATCCTATTTTTTTTTTCAGCGCTTTTTCTTTAACTATAATCAAGCCATTTTCTAAAAGTAACCCTAAATTTACATCTGAATACTCTAGTTCCAATTTACCTGCTTCTATCTTAGATAGATCCAGTACGTCATTAATCAATGACAGTAAATGTTCGCCGCTGGATAGTACGTCGTTTAGATACTCCTCCTGGGTTTTGTTTAACTCGCCAAAGTTTTTATCTAGTATGATTTCTGTAAATCCAATAATATGGTTCATCGGTGTTCTTAGTTCATGGCTCATATTGGCTAAGAATTCACTCTTGGCAAGGTTGGCTTTTTCTGCTTCTTTTTTAGCATTTTCTGCATCTATTTTAGCGTTTTCCATTTGCAAGGTACGTTCGGAAACCCGATGCTCAAGTTCATCATGAGCCTTCTGCAATTCTGTTTGAGCAAGTTCTCGCTCATTGAACAATTGACGAAGCTCTGCTTTAATTAGTGAAGCCGCATCATATACAGCCCCTAGAGGATTAGTTTCCGAAATGTTAGGTAAATTTAAAGTATTACCTTTATTATCCCAGTCAATTTGACCAAAGTGAACAAGAAGTTCGTCTATCTCCTCTGGGTAAACCATCAATGGTTCAGAAGAATTGATGGTTGGAGGAGGTAAAGAATTCATTACATGATTCAAACATGCAATAGCACCATCGAAATCCCGATGGACATACAATTTACACGGTACTTGTGATCGAGTTAGTTGTATTGCAACATTTACTAAACGACTTCCGCCATAAAATGCCACGCCATGAAAGGGATACATTTCATGCATGGCTTTGATGTGAGCTATATATTGCTTGCGAAACTGAACACTTGAACTGTGAGTTTTGCCAATATTAAACAGGAAAGAACAATGATTAATAGGACAATCCAGTGTATTGAGAATCTGTTCGTTAATTTTAAACATTTCTGTTAGATGATGCATTCTCAATCGGCCTTTTGATATTGCATGTATAATGCGACCATCAATGATTGAGTAATCAAGTTGAAAATCATCCGCCTGAATTTTCCACAGATGGGCTTTACTGGTTCTCGTTAGCTTTTTATAATTTTGAACGGAAGCGGAGAGATTGTCTGATGTGACTCCGATATTATAAAGAATATTGTCTGCTTTTTTTATAGCATCAGCGTAGCTACTGGCTATGACCACTGGAAACCCAAAATAGTTTATTTTGCTTCCCAACTTTACACTAAGTTTGAGTAATTGGCTCAGATTGTAAAAGACCATTCCTCGTAACCTGCTTCTGGTTCGAAGATATTCGATATAGTGTTTACGAGCTTCAAGTTTGACTGTTTTAAGTCGCTTGAAATCTTCGATTTGTACGTAGATTCCCTTAGGTTTGATGGCCTCATCGATCACAGTTTTATTAAGCACTAATGACTTTTGCGTGTCCGACAATGTTGCGGTTCCAGATGGTTGTGATAAAATAATGCCTTCCCCAATCAGAGAAAAATTGGCACAATAGTTACCACCGAACGAAACATTCTTCCAATCCTGTCTCTGGAAAATTAAATGACGTGTCTCAGGACAGACGGATTGTTGGAAAGTATCGGTAATAGTTTTTTTTTGCATTTTATAGTGTTGCTTCTTAAAATTGGTTTATCATAATAATTCGCACGCTCATTTTTTACCGGCCAATTACCAGTTTTATATTTAGCTCATTGTCCTCAATAACTAAGACGGTTTTTTGTTCCACGCTGATTCTCCGAATTTTAAGTTTACTGTTCGTTGGGACTATAAGGAATAGTTAAATTAAAAGTTGCCCCCATACCCTCGCCCTCACTTTCCACCCAAATTTGTCCGCCATGGAGTTCAACCAGCTTCTTGGTAAGCGAAAGCCCTATCCCGGTTCCTTGATATTTGCGACTTTTTGAGTTTTCCACCTGTTCAAAAGGACGAAATATTCTAGCCAAAATTTCCGGTAAAATGCCTATACCCGTGTCGGATACACTTATTTTAACGCCACTTGAATCGCATGTCTGAGCTCTTACCGATACCGTCCCCCTCTTGGGTGTAAATTTTACCGCATTGGATAAAAGGTTGTACATAATTTGCTTGAGCTTGCGCTCATCTACTTCGGCACTTTCTGGAATACTATTTGTTTCGATCAACAGATCTATATTTCGTTTCAATGCTTTTTCTTTAACCATGACCAAGCTTTTCTCCAAAAGAGCTTTTAAATCAATAGTTGAGTATTTCAGATCCATTTTGCCAGCTTCAACCTTGGACAAGTCCAGAATGTCATTAATTAACGACAGGAGATGGCTGCTACTGGCCAAGGAATCACCGAGATATTCTTTTTGCTGGCTATTAAGTTCACCAAAATGCTCATCCACTACCACCTCTGTAAACCCGATTATATGGTTCAAAGGTGTTCTTAGCTCGTGGCTCATGTTGGCCAGAAATTCACTTTTGATCTCGTTTGCCCTTTCAGCTTCCTTTTTAGATTCTTCAAGTTCAAGCTGTTTTCTGTCTATACCCTCTTTAAACTTGTGGCGAACAAATTCAAATGTGTACGAAAGAACTATAACTAAAAACAACGAAACAAGGAACCTGGCTTTAAACTCAATTACATGAACTGTTGTCAATGATAGAAAATTCTGAAATAAAAGAAAGATAAGTATGATAAGATAAAATATAGAATTGTAATAAAGCCCTTCATATCGACCGAGCATAAAAAAAGTGACCAGCGGATATACATAGATCCAATGCGCCATGTACCCGTGCGGTCCGCTTCCTGCCAACAAATAAATGAAGAGAATCCCTACAAGACTTATATTAATCCGGGAGAATATTGTTACACTTTTAAAGTTTCTAAGGATTGTAATGGAGGCAACCAGTGCAAATCCAGTAATTAGAAGAAAGATACCTAAAAGGTAATCTGCTCTTACGAGATGAATTGCAGAAAATACGAGCAAAACTGGAGCGGTGAAAATCACTAAAAACCCAGAAAGAATTCTTTTTGATTTTTCTTCAAGATCAAGCTCAAAGGGACTCAAAAAATTGTCCAATTTATTAGTGAATGTATCGGTTATTTCAGACCCTTCTTTTGCTCTCATCGCAACCTCAAGTTGACACAATATACAAAATATCTTCTCTCCGTGGGCTCCCTATGAAAATAATTGTTTTTAAATTCAATAATTCTACGTTAAGTCTTAAATTTTAATGCAAATAGTTTACCAGAGGATGCGACTTGAAATTCAGTGAAGGAAAGAAGCGGTCGATATCAGATAGAACTAAACCTATGTACCATATATGGGGAGGGATGATAAAAATATACAATATGTTGTGTGTGATTTATTCGCCACAATTCTAAATAAAGGTGTTTCACTTAGATGAATTAAGTGAGTTTGCTATAAATTATTTCTATCAAATGATATTCATGTCAGCTTATTTGTAATTTGGATAACAATCTTTGTTATAAAAAAATAGGGACGTATTTTTAATATTGTTGACTGAAATGAAAGTTTCTTCTTTTGGTCACTTAGTCAATTTAGTTTTCGTATTCCAATAAAAAATCCTTTAAATTATAGAGAAAAAAGAAAATCTACGAATTATAATTTAAGCCCAATTATCACTCGTCCAATACCTCTCGCACCTTACCAGCAAGATCTTTAACAGAAAATGGTTTCGGGATAAAATGGACATTTTCTTCGAGAATTCCTTGATGCACGATTACATCGGCCGTGTAGCCAGACATAAACATAACTTTTACATTGGGTTTCAAGTCCTCTATTCGCGACTTTAAGTCTTTACCGTTCATCTCAGGCATCACCACATCCGTGATTAAAAGATGAATCGGGTCTTCGTGCTTTTCAGCTATAGACAGGGCTTCCTCAGGAGTCTGCGCCTCAAGGACTGTGTATCCAAATCGCTCAAGTACAGACTTGGCCAAGCGTAAAACAGACGCTTCGTCTTCCACCAATAAAACTGTCTCGGTCCCTTTTTGGATTGCACCCGACACTGGTTTTTCTTTTGTCTCTAAGATCGCATGTGTCCGTGGGAGGTAAACTTTAAATGTTGCCCCCTGTCCCGGCTGGCTGTAAACATCAATATATCCGTGGTTTTGTTTTATGATCCCATAAACGGTGGACAAGCCTAATCCGGTCCCCTCACCAACCATCTTTGTGGTGAAAAATGGCTCAAATAATTTTTCCAATGTTGGGTTGTCCATACCGCAACCATCGTCGATGACCTTTATTAAGATATAATCACCTGGTATAGAACCCGCATGCTCAGAACAAAAGACTTGATCCAGAACTATGTTTTCAGTCTCGATGGCGACCTTACCCACCCCGCCAATGGCGTCTCGGGCATTGATACATAGATTGGCCATGATCTGGTCAATTTGCCCAGGGTCAATCTTGACTGGCCACAGGTTGGCCCCTGGCATAAAGACCAGGTCGATATCCTCGCCGATTAGTCTTTGCAACATCTTGAGCATCCCGCTTACCGTATCGTTGATATCTATGACCTTAGGCGCAGTCATTTGCTTTCGGGCAAACGCTAATAGCTGCCGGGTGAGATCTGCTGAACGGCGAGACGCCTTATAGATCTCCTTAAGATCATCATACATCGGGGAATCTAGATCCGTTTGTTCCATGACCAATTCCGTATGGCCGATAATTACACCCAGCATGTCGGGTTCTGAACCCATTCGCAAATCGGTCATGGCCACATGCTCGCCCTCGGTTGAAAAGGCATAATACCCCTCGGTGAACCTTGTCAGTTTGACAACCGGAGGATGTTCTTCTATTCCGGCCATCAATGCCAAGTTTCTGGGGTAGAAATCGACGAACAACGAGGTCTCCCCTTCGAATAGCGAAAAATAAGTTTCGAAATATCTGTCTTTCTCGATGCCCACAACCCGCCATAGCAAAGTGGTGAACGGCGCCGGAGAGGATACCAACTGGGAATAGGACACCTCCTGGCGAGCAAGCTTTTCCGTCACCCTGCGTTCGACAAATTCCCTAGCACCAAACGCCCAGGCAAGATAAACCAGGCTGACAAGCAGGCCAATTGTATTGAGTCGATGGCCTAACGAACGATGTCTGTTTAGCACCAGCGCCACCATGACGCCCGATAAAATCGGTAAAGTAAAAAGGGGGTCAATGATGAATAGAACCGGGAATGCCATGGGCGTAGAATCAAAAGGCCAAAAGATTTGTGTTCCGTATATGGTCAGCAGATCCAACAGCACACAGGCTTCCAGTACAAGAAAGGACAGCAGAACCCATCCGCGATAATGACGTTTCGTGTCAGAATGTATTTTCCAAATCAGCCAAGCGAAGATCGGCGACAAGAGAGCCAGGAGGATGAGAGAATGGCTGAAGCCTCGGTGGTATACAAAGTCATTTACCGGGCCGCCGAGGGGGATAAAGACATCCAGATCAGGTAATGTTCCTAAGACTGCACCCCAAACAAGTGCCTTCCTTCCAACCTTTTGACCTAAAATTGCCTCTCCACAGGCAGCCCCAAATGTTAACTGGGTCAAAGAGTCCATTGTTTTTCCAACTCATCGGTTACTCGGATGGCATAATTTTTTTTCGTCGAACCAACAATAGATTTCAAGATGTAAACTTGACCCCGTTCATCAAGCGTTGACTTTTCCAAGGGGAGATTTTGCTGCAGGAACTATTCAATTAGTCGTGCATCCGCGCAATGACCCTGGAACGTCCATTGAAGAATGAATCCCGATACTAGCGTAGTGTTTCTTTAGGAAGCTTGAAGCCGCGGCATATCCCAGGGAGTGCAAATGTTTTAAAAAGCTCCATTCCGTATTCAGTTTGCTCGATGCATTCAGCTGTTCAAACCCTTTCTCATCTGAGATCAAATGGATAAATATTTTTCGATAACGGTTAGAGTCTAAACTTCCTTCATCCAGCAGCCGGGCAATAAAATCAATGGCCCGCAATTCGTGCAGCAAGCTGGCATTGAAGGTAATTTCATTGACGCGATTTAAAATATCTTGGGCAGTTATAGGGGTTTTTTGACAGGTCAATGGGTTGATTTGTACGATAACAATATCTCGGGCATCACTGTGGTAGGCAAATGGATATAAAATTGGATTGCCTGCATAACCATCATCCCAATAATCCTCTCCATCCACTTCAACTGCTTGGAATATATAGGGCAAGCATGCCGATGCCATCACTTTATCCACGGTCAATCGGGTCCGGTCAAACCGTTTGACATGCCCATTGTGAACGCTTGTGGCACTGATAAATAGTTTGAGTTTATTACAGGACCGCACCCGTTCAAAATCCACCTGTTTGGTCAATAATTCCTTCAAGGGATTCCAATTCAATGGGTTTGATTGATACGGCGACATCAGGCGTGAATAAATATCCGAGAATAAATATCCAGGGGAATAGTCCAGATTCCAGTTATTCGTAATCATATTAAATGGTGTTCGCTGGAAAGGGCTCAAGACTGCGGCTTCATGCACAGCGCGCCAAAATTTGCCCAATGCTTCACGGGCACCCTCTTTACCCCCTGCCATAATCCCGTCCGCCAAGACAACCGCATTCATGGCGCCTACGCTCGTACCGCTAATGGCGGCTATTTCAATTCGTTCAGATTCCAGTATTCGATCTAAAACGCCCCAGGTAAATGCCCCATGCGCCCCACCTCCCTGTAAGGCTAGGTTTATATATTTTTTGGCGTTATCGGATTTTTCTGGTGTTTGATTTTGTTTCGGCATAGGTCATCATCTCATTAGTGAATAAGCTTCTGCAACCTGAGTTGAAAATCTTTGTTTACCCCGCATCCAGGCATGATAATGTTCCACCCCTTCCAGCCGTTTTTCTGGTTATGAGCTTTCTTCCATTCTCCAGCCGCATATTTTTTGGCCTCCAAAAGGGTCAACCCAAGAAGGAAAGCCATGAAACTATCCAAAGCAGCCAAAACCTGTATCAATCAACCTCAATATTCGCCAACTTTTTGTAATTTCATTTTAAATGCTACCTCTCGACCCCCTGGTCGTTATCTGCGAATCAGTGGTTTCAACATATAAAGCATGTCGCTCTCTCGAGACGGGTAGGGTGACATCATGCTTTGCCGGTATAAGGTTTCCACCGGTATTTGATTCAGCATGGCGAGACGAATGGTATTGATAATTCCCGCGGCATTGTCCGAGAGAATGTGCGCTCCCAACAAGGTGCCATCTTCTCCGGCGAGGATTTTATAGGCCGCCTTGGTCATGCCGATCCGTCGGTAGGTCGGCCAAGTGAGGTGCTGTCCGAAACTCTTTCGATATGAGACACCCTCAGCCTTGAGAGCCTCTTCAGTAGTCCCAACCATGCCATATTGGGGATAGGTGAAAAGAACTGACGGCACGGCCGAGTAGTCCATTGCCATCCATCTACCGCTGTTTTGATTGCCCATAATGGATTCTGCGGCAACCATAGCCTCTTCATCGGCAACGCGGGCAAGCTGGATTGTTGCCGCACAATCGCCAACCGCATAGATATGCGGATGTGTTGTCTGCATTTTGTTATTAACTGTAATTCCCCTGCGTGAGAAGCCGATGCCGGCAAGATCCAGACCCAAGTCCTCGATATCCGCCTGACGGCCGGCACCGTGAACGACCGTATCGGTGTCGTAAACAATCCCATCTTTTGTTAGCACCTTGAAGGCGTTCCCTTGCCTCTCTATGGCAGTAATGTTAACACCCGTATGGATATCAATGCCCTCGGCTTTCGAGGCTGCCACCAATAAGGACACCATTTCGGCGTCGAAAGAGCCCAGCGGTCGTAGTGCCGCTTCCAAAATAACGGTTTTCTGGGAATCTCCGGCCCCTAAACGAGCCAAGAAATGCGCGAATTCAAAAGCAATAAAGCCGCCGCCGATAAAGACAAAGCGACGAGGCAGCGACGGCAGTTCCAAGAATTGATCGGAAGTTATCGCGTTTTGGATGCCATCGATGGGCAGCGCCATGGGGCGGGCACCAGTGGCAATGACGAAAAAGCGGGATGAAATCGTATGGTCATCAACATTAAGGCAATGGTCATCGAAAAAACGGGCGGCACCTGTGAAGACGCTGATGCCCGCTTCCTTAAAACCGGATAGGGTGCCATCCGGGACGGCACCTGTAAATTTATTTTTCTCCTTTAACACATCAGTCCAAGATAACTGTGGGGTGGCCACGATGCCTTTGCCTTTTAAATGATTTGCTTTGGCAGCAATCTCAGCAGCTTCATAGAACCACTTTTTTGCTTGGCATCCGGCAAGTGCGCAAGTACCTCCGGGAGTCGTGCTTCTTTCCACAACCGCTATGTTCAGGCCGTTTCTCTTCAATTCGTAAGCGGCGCTTTGCCCGGCCGTACCAGTACCGATAACAACAACATCATAATCGCTCATGGGGCTCCCTATTTGTATTCGAGCAAGTGCGTGTACACCCTCTCATGCAAACGATTGGCACAACCGTTTGATACTCGATTGTGGCAACGGATCTTTAGCACCTTATGTCAGCCCAGAAAGCCGTGTTTTTCGTGAGATCCGTCGCACAGTGGTTTCTTTTTCGACTTGCCGCAACGGCAAAGGGTATAGTGGTCCGCGTCGGGAAGAAATGTTTCCGACGACTGATCGTCTTTCATTTCAATGTCCCCCTGACAGTGGAGCGGACCATCTTTATCGACATAAATACGTGTCTCCTTGAACCACTCTTTCGCATGCTTTCCGTTGAGGATGTAGGTTAACGCACCGGAGGGACATTTTTTTATGGTGGCGATGATATCTGCTACAGGCGCTGCATCCGGTTCATATTTGGGGGCATCGTGGGTCCCGAACACCGCTTCCAGTTCGCCGCAGTGGCCTGCTCCCATGCATAAATAACGGTCGTATACGATCGTGATATCCTTGCCTTCGTAATATTCCAAAGCGGGTTTATTGGGATCCTCCCGTTCGCCAACAAATTCCGCCTGGGCATGGGAACCATCGCACATGGGCTTGAATTTTGATTCGCCACATCGACAGAGGGAATAGACGCGGGTCGTATCGGTGGGTTTACCGTCGCTGTCGACCAGTTTCGTATCCACTGCCATGAGTGGACTGTACTTGGTGAAAATAATTTCGCTTTTTTTCATAGCACTGCCTCCCTTTGGGATGGATGGTTTAAGATGGGGATCGTTAAAAGTGGATAGATCAACTAAGCTACCGGATTAAATAGCGGAAATCAAGCCCACTGCGATCTTGAAATGCACATGAATTTTAAATTGTGCGAATCCACAGATGCCCATTACCATGACCGTATCCGCCAGCTTTTCCGGCAAGGTGAAATTTTACCCGCAATCATTCCCAACAATGCATCATCTTGGTAAGCCACAAACACAAAACCGTTGGCTGGCAAACTGGATCAGATGCTATTTTCGAAAATGGCGAACTGATGTTGACGGGGAAATTGTCCCACCGGCCATTGATTGTGCGGTTTGACAAAAAGCGTCGGCGGACGCTACACTCAGCGGATCAGCACCCGGAAATACCATTACCCGCATCTGGTTAACCGGAGAAAGTCAGGAGACCACATGCCCATATATGACTTTATCATTATTGGTTTAGGCACAGCCGGTTCGGCAACTTGCATGACATTAGCCCGTAGGGGGTTTCGCGTCCTGGGTATCGATAAACACCGTCCCCCACACGCTATGGGCAGTCATCACGGCGCCTCACGGAGTGTGCGCCGAGCCTATCTGGAGGGCACCGCCTATGTACCGATGGCGCTGAAATCCTGGGAGCTATGGCGGAAACTGGAAAGAGATTCAGGGCGGGATCTGCTCGTCGAAACTGGCAACCTGACCATTGGCCCACCAGACAGCCCTGCTGTTGCAGGGTTTATGGCCAGTGCGCAGACATACGATATTCCCCACGCGGTCCTCAACGCATCCGAAGTCCGCAAAAAATGGCCGCAACTGGCCCTGCCCGATACATTTGTCGCCGGGTTGGAAAAATCGGCCGGCATCGTGTTCCCGGAATTGAGCATCAAGACCTTTTTAGCCGAGGCTGAAAAGGCGGGGGCCGATCTGGCTTTCGATGAACCGGTGAATCGGTGGTCGGAGGACCATGGTCATGTACTCGTTCATACTGCGCGAAATGCTTATGAAACCGGTCGAGTGCTCATATCGGCAGGCGCCTGGACCAACGGGCTGCTCGATTTGCCTGGAAATCCGCTGCAGCCAAAACGAGTTCCTGTGCATTGGATAGAAGTTCCGGAAGATCCAAGCCTTCACTTGGGCCATTTTCCGGTCTCCTTCTGGCAGGTGCCCGATCGTGAGCGTTTGGAGGCTCCGAAAAACCTTACAGAGTTTTATATTCTGCCGGTGATTAGTCCTTCACCTCAAATGAAGATCGCATTTCACAACAAACTTGCCGATTGTGATCCGATGACGCTTGATCGAGCGGTTTTTCCGGATGAGGTCGACGGCATAAAAGATATGATTGAACGGTTTCTACCCGGCCTTCACCATTGCCCGATATCTTCGGAAGTGTGCATATATACCATGACATCCGACGGTCATTTTTATCTCGGAAAAAGGCCTGGATCGGAAAACGTTTATGGTGCCGCGCTTGCCGGGCACGGATTCAAGTTCGCACCCGTTCTTGGAGAAATCCTTGCGGACCTCATGGCTGACGTTTCCCCTGAAGTCGATACCAAAATGTTTTCACCGGATCGATTCGGTCGATGATAGAACCAGTCAAACCGCGATCTGCCGGTCCGCTGCGCATGGGGTTGTGGGGATGGTTGGAGAGCAATGATGACCAGGAATAAACAACGGTGCCGTTATCTTCTGCAACCTGTCTCAATCGCACGGATAAAGTTGGCATTATCAGTACTCATTGGATCGCCCTTCAGCATCGCGGCCTTCGGTCGAAATCGGATCCTGCCAAGATTCCTATTGACCGTATCAATCGTCGAATCATCTGAAAATGCAACAACCCCATTCTGACGATACAGTGAGATGTCATACATCGGGTTGATGGCTTGAATATCATTAAACAGCGATACGACTAGAGGAGCCTCTCCGGGAAACATTAAAATTTTAATTGATTGGTGCAGGACATCTGCTAGTTCGTGGAGATTGCCATCATAGGATTCGTAGAGCGCTTTATTCTGTCCGTAACCAAAATAGAGCGCGACAAAGCCGATGCCCAAAATCAGAATGATCAAAATAATAGCCGCAACTTTACGAGTAAAGGATCTAAATAATCTCGTATTTTTATTACGATAGAGGTACCCCCCCAAGATTCGTGCACAATCAGGCGGTATGGAATATTTAAATCTGCCACATTCAGATATCATATATCCAGCCAAAATCCGGTCTCGCAATTGGAAAAGGTTACGTCCGATTAAGTAGTAGCTATTGCAGCAGTGGTGTTGGCAGTCAGCATAACTTATTTGCTTATAACAAAAAATCCTATTCGGGTAAGAGGGGAGCTGTGAGACCCAACAGAAACACAGCTGTGATATTAAGCCACATTAATTCCTGATCTCTGTTTTGCACTGGAAGTAATGACGTTTTTCTCGATTTTGATCATCATCAATATTTTAGAACCAAAAAATTTCTAACAATAAGCCGCTGTAATTATATCATGATTAAACACCCGGCATGGGTCACTCCCTTCGTTAGGGTTGAATTACGTTTCTGGAGAATGCTCAGCCGCTGAATATGACAAACGGACAGACCCAAGATTTCGGGTTGCGATTGAAATGTATCTTATAGGTGACTATCAAGATCATAATTCGGACCCACCTTTCAGGAGGTAAGACCGGCATCCTGGATGTGGCAGTGATCCATGTGGGTACACGCGTGGTCGGCAAATCCAACGCCGGCTTCTGTGTATAAGCTGTAGGCGGCATCGATTCCCTCCTGTTTCAGGATGCGTATTTCATCCTCGTAGCGCACCGACGCCGTGACCTGACCCTGGTAACCTCTCTGATGCATCTGCCGAATGGCAAATATACCGGCTTTTGGATCAGGCAGGGCCAGCATGACCAAATTAACCCGGCTTTTCACCGGATCGACCCGTTCCCAGAAATCGCTGTCCCCGGCATCACCGTAAACCACATTTCTCCCGAGTTTTCGATGTTTTTCCACCGATTCGGCGCTGAAGTCCACACCTATCACTACATCGCCGTAGCGACGCTTCATTTCGTCATAAGCGGCCGTCCCCACGCCCCCCATACCGATAATCGCAACCTCTGCATCCCCGGTCTCTATCGGTTCATCTTCAGACAGACGTTCAGCGGTTTCAAAATGTTTCAGGCGACCCGCAACACGGCCGTAGATAGTATGGGCGGCAGCATTCAACGGCGCCGCCAAAATAAACGTAATTGACAACGCAATGGCGATGATCACTAACCAATCGCTGCTGATCCAGCCGCTGGCCACGCAGATAGACCCGACAATTAGACCGAACTCACTGTAATTGGCCAGGCTGAGTGAAGCCAGCATCGATGTCCGAGCGCGCAGCTTGAAGCGCGTGAGGAGGCCGAAAAAAAGGACCACTTTGAACGGCATGACCAGCGCCAGCAAAAGCGCTATTCCAAAGCCCGCCAGCGTCGGTGATCCAGAGATGCCGATATTTAAAAAGAAGCCGACCAGAAACAGGTCTTTGAAGCTGAGCAACCTATCGGCCAATTCAGACGCCTTGGGATGAGCGGCCAAGAGCATACCGAACAAAAGCGCCCCTAAATCTCCTTTTAATCCGATCATTTCGAAGATACTGTACCCGGCAGCGGTCATCAGTATCCCGAACAGCATCAGCAGCTCGCCGTGTCCGCATTGGGTCATCAATCTTGCCAGCAACGGTCTCACGATAAAAAGCGACACTGCAAGAACCATCGCCAACGGGGAGGGGACCTTCCCGGCAGAGGCCGATAGAAAGATAACCGCGATAATGTCCTGCATGATCAGGATACCGATTGCAGTAGCGGCGTGGCGGGACGCCATCTCTTTCTTTTCCTCGAGCACTTTTACCGCAAAAACCGTACTCGAAAAACTCAAAGCGAACGCGATCAGTATCGTGGTCTGCCAATCTAGAAGATGAAAGTAGGACATTCCCGCCACACCAAGAATCCAGATACCTGCCACGAAGACGGCGACGGTGATGAGCATATGGATCGTTGCACCGGCCCACACTTCAGGTTTGGCAAGACTCTTCAACTTCAGTTTCAGGCCGATAGTAAACAGGAGCAGCGTGACACCAGTGTCGGCAATCTTTCCTAGCGTATCGCTGCCCTCAATGCCAAACCCGTTAAGGACAAACCCGGCAACCAGGTACCCCACAAGGGGCGGCAGGCCGATTCTGCTGGAAGCGGCTCCGAAGATAAATGCGGCCACAATCCATAATGGATCCATATTTGGATGCCCTCCATAAACAAGCTATTGTCCATCCACAGAAATAAACATCTGTAATTCATAAAAAAAGCGTATTTCGTAACCGTACAGTTGTGACCTGAGCAGGCCAAAAGAAAAAAACACACTCTCAAAGGACGATCGAACCCGTTCATCATCCCCTGCAGAAACACAATGAGATGCCTGGCTGCGGTTATGATGATCCGGATGATTCGTTTTACAGGGGTAGAAAAAGAAACCGAACATCCACCGGCTGGCTCTACCCGGTGGGTATTTATATTGCGCAGGCCAACAGGTTCTTTCGTATAATTTCAAAAATATCGCCAAAACGGAGCGCACCGGTTACGACGTTCTCCCTCTGAACAATGAGGGGCTGGTGAGCCCCCATGACATAGAGGTGAAGTGCTTTTTCAATACTGTCTTCTTCCTGTATATACTCTGCATCTGTGGGTATATGCATTATCTCGGAAACCTTTTTTGCTTCCCCTCTTTTACAAATGTCTTCTGTAGGTTCTACCCAAAGGTCGAAATCATTTAAGATATTCATCAGCACTTCTTTGTTCAGCTCACCATGTCCACCTGCTACAATATCATCCACATTGACCTTCTGATAATTTGGCTGTAGAGCCCTGAAAACATCGACCATGGTAACTTTTCCAATAAAATTTCCATTCCGGTCCATTACGATGGCATCTCTGTGGGCGTGCTCTTTTTCTGTAGTCTTTGAATTTTCCAGAGCCTGAATGACATCCATCAATCCATCTTCTTCAGTTACCCTTACATATCGGTCAATCGGAATCATTATTTCTTTGACTTTGATATCTCGCATGTGCTTTCTCCATTCGATAATTTCATAATCGGAAAATATTTATTACCTGGTTATCCATAAAGCCCAAGTCAGAACTCAAAAGGAGCGGAGGCCTGGAGTCTTACTTAATAGTAAATAATTTTTGAAGAACGGACAACCTGTCGTACGATTCCCATGAACTTTTTCCCAACGGAACGGGATGTTTTGTAATTGAACCTGAAAAGATATCCATCCAGATAGTTTTGTAGATACTGTGGCCCAAACCGGCCTTGATGGGCACCGATGATGACATGTTTGACCAATGAAGCCAACAGTTGAACACCGGGCAAAACGCTGTCTTTATTCACTGCCATGGTCTGGGGAGCTCGATGGTGACGATAGGTTTGGTCATTGGTCATACCTCTGTTAAGCGTCCGAGGAGGAGGGCTAGGTTAGGGCTCTAAGGAACTACCCAAAGCGCCATGTTTGAAATCTTGTTAATCAGGTAACGGGAAACACTGCCCATAAAAAAGGACTTGTTAGCACCCCGTCTGCCGATTACCACGGTGCCGTAATTTCCGTTTTGGGCGAAATCGAGAATCGCCTTGCCGACCCGCCTTCTGCCATCGACGGTTTCTATTTTAATTTGGTCTTCAGAAATCCCGGCGTCTTTGAACTTCTTAATCGCATGAGGATAAAACTGGTCGATACACGCCTTGTCCCCGCGAGCCACGATTTTTTCCAGTTCCGGATCGGGTTGCTCCTCCAGATCGATTTCGCAATAATTGCGGGCATGGCTCGTGACATGCAAGAGGGTCAGGCGGATGTCGGAATTGCCGGACAGAATGAAACTGACATGGTCGACGGCACGCAGGGAGGCCTCAGAACCGTCTATAGCCATCAAGATCTCGCTTGAGGCTCCTTCACCATCGACCAACCAGACTGGAATAACCTGCGACTGCTCCAGTATGTTGGTCGTGACGCTGCCAGCATACATTTTGACAAGGCCGGACAACCCCCTGCGGCCGACCACAATCGTGTCATAACGCTCCTTCTGTGCGTAATCTATAATATCTTTTGCATATCCCAAATTTCTTTTTTGGGTGACGCATTCGATTCGATCAGGAGCAATTCCCTTGTTTTCCATCTCGTTTCGATGGTCATCGAGAAGCTTTCTCGCAAAATGATCGTTCTTTTTTAGAACCGTTTCCAGCTGCCTTCGTGCCGATGCACTCTTACTTACCTCTTCCTGCAGGTAATCGGAAATCATCGGCTGAATGTGAATAAAGACATAATGTAATTTGTTGACAACAGAAGACAGCTGAACAGCGTAATGGATCGCTCTTAGCGACGGGCGCGTATTGTCGACAGCCAGCAGAATCTTTTTTTGCATTCTATTTCTCCGTTTTTCTGTGTTTGTATCGATAACAAATATCATAATATAAATTGACTGGATAGCAACAAAAAAATATTAAAACGAATTTTATACGTGTGATAGTGTTTTGTGATGATAAAATACCTTATAAAATTCCTTACAAAGAGTCACCCGGATCCAGCACCATATCGATCACATGAATCACACCATTAGACGCCAGCACATCTGTTACCGTGACGGTAGCCGCACGGTTTCCATCTTGATTAAGCACCACGCTACCACCGACGACATCAATGTTCAGCAATCCGCCATTGACCATAGGGATACTCATACCATCTCTGGCGATAACATCGGTGGCCAGCAGAGAGTCCGCAGACACATGGTAGGTGAGAATATCGGTCAAGACATCCTGGTTCTCCGGCTGAAGCAGAAAATCGACAGTACCGGCAGGCAGCGCATCAAAAGCATTGTCTGTGGGAGCGAAAACTGTAAATGGCCCAGGGCCTCTCAAAGTCTGCTCAAGCCCAGCAGCCTGGATAGCTGCTACCAAAGTGTTAAAGTTTCCATTAGCAACTGCAGTGTCGACGATGTCCATTCCCATTTCATCAACGTGGTCATCATCATCTGAGCCACAGGCCACTAGTGACAGTACCAAAAATACAACCATTCCCAAACTTACTAATGCACTCTTAATTTTAACCATTTTGATACCTCCTTCTAAGATTAACGAACAATTTAATTTTTCAAAAATGGGCGTAAAAATTATTAGTCCCTAACCTAATCTAAAATTAAACATAAAATAATGAACGCCAATAATGAAAGAACGATAGCTCGATAATAGGCAATACCTATCATAAAAAATATTGAGAACATGCAATCCATACCCTTTCAGGTTGCCTCAAGCGCACGACTAGCTCTAAATCAGCGGAAAACCCATTTTTAACGAAACCACCTCCCCTCGCGGTTAGTATCTGACCCGTATATAATGGTTTCTATAAGGATAGCCGGGACATAAGATTTATTTTTATTCATTGAAATTGATTTTCCGCATTAAAACCTCTATCGAATATCGAAGGCAGAAAAACAGTCTATATAAATAGACTCTCATTATCCTATTATTCTTCTAATATTGCGAAACAGATAATCGTGAGAAACTTAATGATGTACAGCAACCTTTTAAACGACAATCAGGTTGCCAAAAATGTGAGCGTTATTGACTGATTCATTTAACAGTGGCTGGACGATAAACGACTGGCCATTTAATCGATTTTTTTAAATTAGGAGTTTAAAATGCTTAAAAATTCTAAATTTATTATTATTCTTCTTTTTTTTGGCCTGGTAACGTACGCCCATGCTGGTAGCCACGGCGCAAAAATGGATATTGTAGACACGGCTGTTTCTGCTGGATCGTTCAACACCCTTGTTACTGCGGTTAAAGCTGCGGGTTTGGTTGAAACACTAAAAGGAACCGGACCGTTCACAGTTTTTGCGCCTACGGATGATGCTTTTGCCAAGCTTCCCAAGGGCACTGTCGAAGATCTACTCAAACCTGAAAATAAGGAAAAACTTCAGGCGATTTTGACCTATCATGTGGTTCCTGGTAAAGTGATGGCCGCGGATGCTGTGGCTTTAGACTCGGCTCCGACGGTGAACGGTCAAAAATTTATGATCAGCCAAAAAGACGGTTCTGTATTCGTTGACAACGCTAAAGTTGTTAAAACCGATATCGAGACAACCAACGGTGTTATTCATGTGATTGACACCGTTATTATTCCGAAATAATCGGACTTATAGATGAGGCTTCATAGGAGTTTGGGACCATTCCAAACTCCTCTATTTTTATCTCCGCGAACCGATTAAAGAGGTGGTGTTTCTTTTGTTACTTGCGGCCCTTGCAATCTTTGGATTTATTCCAGTAAACACAGTTTGTAAAAAGGCTATCTCTTCAGGATTGCCTATCAAATAAGGGTTAACTATATCTGAAGCCACAGAAACATTCGATAGGTTTAAGTTCGTCTTGTTGCCATCATTCTGAATCGTTTAAAAAACTGTGGACCGGAAAGGATTTTCATTGATGAGAACTTATCGTCGTTTTAACATATTGATAATGGTTATTTTGGTGTTTTCTTTTTCTACATTCGCTCAGGCCAGCTACTATTCTGAGACAATTTAAATATTTAAGAAATCGTCAGCTGTCCAGGAATTTTTAAATAGTTCTTATGGATATGCTGTTTTCCCGAATATTGGCAAGGGTGGCATAGGTATTGGCGGTTCTTATGGCAAAGGTCAGGTGTATGAGAATGGTAAAATAACCGGTGCAGTTGAGCTATTCAAAGCGACCATAGGTTTTCAACTAGGTGGCCAAGTGTTTAGCGAGATCATTTTTTTTCAGGACAAACGTGCTTACGATGATTTTACCAGAGGTGACTTTGAGTTTGATGCTACAGCATCTGCAGTCGCGATAACGGCCGGCGCCCAAGCCAAAATAGGTACCGAGGGAGCCTCAGCAGGCGTTAGCGCTGGTCCCGCGACAGGGAGGCAAGCTAAGACTGGAAATGAATATATCTGATAAATCGGTGGCGTGGCGATGTATTGAGATAATTCCCATATTCGCAAAATTAAAGATATCCAAATGCCTGTTGTCAAGTCAACCCTAATTATATAATATAATTGAGGTAAAATCGTTTCAGACCAAAAGTAGATATCTGTAATCGATTAAACAAAATTCTGTCACGCATGACATCGTAGATGGTTGTAATAAAATAACCCTCAACTCGAAAGGGGCCTCATGGACGACCAGTGCGAACCTATTATCTGTACAGACGACACCCAGCTAATAACGATGCAGATACCCTGCCGGCTTGTGGAACGCACTGAAAAATATGCGAATGAAAACGGCAATACGGTCACGGGTGTGATGATTGAGGCGCTGGATGCTTTTTTAAGGGCTCAGACGGCAGATAGCTCATGATAAGTCTATACTTTTTCACCCGTTTATTTTGTTTAGATCGCGAGCCACCATCAATCATTGCAAGTGACTGTGCATTTGGAAATCCAATCTAATAAACCTCTTATTCTGCATCTGAGATCATTTCTTCGTATCGCAGAAGTGCTCATACCTTTGATAATCTTTACCATAGATCATCAAGGATCTGCTATTCAGGCAATTTGAACTACTGTGATAATCATCAAGATGGGAAAGGAAATCTTTTAATTGTACTATGTGTCGCTAAAAAAACGACCAACCGATTTTAAGTGCTATTTCTATTAAGCTTCCTATGACCTTTTTTATAATTTCGATTATGTGATCTATCGCTTCACACCCATGACTTGAACCACATCCAAAAGAGCAGTAAAATCTTCAGTCAGCATGCGATAAAAACGCTGTTCAATTATTTAAAAAATGGGGATGCAGGAAATATTACAGCCTGGCACCGCAGTACTTACAGTGGTGGGCGTCAAGATCGTGTCCCTGGGCACTGCAATCGGGGCAGGCCTGATCGGTGGCCTTGTTTTTCATGACTTGTGTCATTTCTACCGTCACGATGCCGGTGGGGACGGCCAGGATACAATAGCCCAGCATCATAACCAAAGCCGCCAGCATCTGGCCCAGGTCGGTTTTGGGCGAGATGTCGCCGTAGCCGACGGTGGTCAGGGTGACGATCGACCAGTAAATACTGCGAGGAATACTGGTAAAGCCGTTTTTTTCGCCCTCAACGATATACATGATCGATCCGATGATGATGACCAGGGCTAACACCGCGAAAAGGAAGACGACGATTTTGTGGCGGCTGGCCTGGATCGCAGCCCGCAATTGCTGGGCCTCGCCCATGTAACGCAGCAATTTTAAAACACGGAATATCCTCAACATTCGAATAATCCGGATCACCAGCAGAAATTTACTATGGGGGATGACCAGGCTGATATACGTTGGAATAATGGCTAAAAGATCGATAATCCCCCAGAAGCTGGTGGCATATTTGCGCGGCCGGCCAATGGAGATCAGGCGCAGCAAATATTCGACGGTAAAGAACAGCGTAAAAGCCCATTCGAGAACGTATAAAGTGCGCCCCCATTGGACCCGAATGGAACCAACACTATCGAGCATAACCGCGATAACGCTGAGGATAATACTAAGAATGAGAAGGATGTCGAACCACCGGCCGGCAAAGGTTTCGGTTTCAAAAATGGTTTCGTACAGCCATAAACGCCATGAATTCGTGGTATTAGGGGATTGTTGGTCATCGGTCATATGTGTGTTCTCCCACTAAGGCCTATCGGCCGTGACCACCATGCGATTGGTCATGGTACCGTAATTGCCCTCGCCCGAGCGATCCATAAAGTCCAAGTTACAATGAATGTCACCGAATCCACTGGAGGCTAACAACTTAGTGATGGTTTCCGGATTGTACAGACGGGTGCAGTAATGGTTGACCCGAAGGGATCCTTTGGCGGGTGAGATGACTTCTTCCCGGGCGTAGATAGTGTCGTTTCGCAGCTCCCTTGTGCGAATCACTTCCAGCCCATCCACCTGGTGACTGATGCGAGGGGTAAAATGTTGAATGACGTATTCGCGGTGCGGCAAGTCGAGTAGTAGTTTTCCGGAGGGCTGAAGGGTTCGGTAAATCGTGTTTAAAATTCGGCTGTTTTCATTGTCATCGGTGAAATACCCGAAAGAGCACCCCATCATCAGTACTGCTTTAAATGTATGCGCGGCAAACCCCAGGCAGCGCGCATCACCTTGAATAAAGGCCGTGGAGAGTCGGTTCCGACGGGCGGCGTGCAGACCGTATTGTAGTAGGCATTCGGAATAGTCCAAGACCATTATGTGGTGAAATCCACGCCGTGAAAACTCCAGGGCATGGCGGCCGTGACCGCCGCAAAGATCCAGAAGGAAATCGGATTGATTCAAATCTAGTTTTTCAACTAAAAAATCAACTTCCCGGCGGGTTAAGGCCTCATCACAAACCGAGCGGGCGTCGGTTTGAAGGTACAAATCGTCGAAAAGCGTTTTCCACCAATTTTTTTTTACTTTGATCGTCATGGCGAGTCAAGGTGTGCGCCGAAGCTGAAAATACCATCCGAAGCCAGCAGCGCAAAAGATCCTTTCCAAGGCTGGGACCGGGCAATAGCCAGCTCTTCCGGTTCGATATCGATCAGGTCGTCGAGATGACCATCCATCCACATTTTTTCCAGGGTTAAACAGTCGTTCCAGATTGCTTTGCAATAGCCGGCCAATGATGTCACCTGGGCCGCGGTCAGCAGTCGCGGCCGCAGGGCCATTTTAACCGGGCCCAGCAAATATGTGAACTGTTCTGCCAGTGCCATCTTTTCCTGTAACGCAATGGCCTCAAGCACGCTTTCGTCAGGCATTTCGAGGATGGCCTCATTGATTCGATGTGTGGCCTCGCCCACAGACATATCGGCATCCAAAAGGGCGAGGGGCTGAAACCCACCACCACTGCCCACATTGGTGGGTACTTGGCCGTATCGTCCCACAAAGCCTACCAACCGATCGGGGCCGAACAGGCACCTGAAATCGGTCTGGTATTGGGTCAAGACTACTTGCCGGGTCCCCTTGGTCATTTCCGGTATCTTTTCCGCCCAAAGGGGGAGGGGAACTTTTTGCTGGACGATGTAGTCCCCCGCTTCAAGCGCCTTAGTGATCGCCTGGTCGGCATCAGGGTGAACCCCTCCGACACGGACGCCTTTGCCGGAATAGCCTCTCACTGGTTTTAATACCAAATTCTCCCAATGGGTTCGTGTCCATTTTAAAAGGTCGTCAATAGGTTCACCACTGGGTCCTAAGGTCCGCCGGTCAAAAAATCGACGTGTCCACGGTGTGTGGTTGATGGTGGATTTGGAAAACGGCTGGTTTTTTTCCGGGTCGGTGATCAGCTCAAAAACACTTTTGACATTGATCGGTTCGGTGCCCCTGGGATTGATAACCCGGTTTTCCCGTACAGCTTGCAGCAATGGGGCCAAGTTATCCCGGCGATGCAGGGTGAGCAATACGTCGGTGTTAAAATCCATAAAAATCAACGATACGGGCCGGCCTTCAAAACAGACGCGCCCATTTACCGATTCGATTCCCTGGGGCGCGGTCAGAATGCCCTCCAAACCGTCGATTCGGCTGATACGATGGGCCAGGTTCTGGTTTTCAATCACATCATCAAGGGTCTCTTCTTCGGCCACCACTGCGATCAGACCGGGGTTGCGGCCTTCACGCGACCGGTGGACATCGGCCAGCAAATCGATAAATTCGTCGACCGGGGAAAAGAGCCGATGGCTGAAATCGAGGTTGATATTCGGTGCCCCGCGTTGTCTAAGATGGGCCCAGACCGCCTGGCCGATCTCCTGGGTGATGCGCTGATAATCCCAGCCCCCGGGGCTGCCGAGGTTCCATTCCGAGTGATACCCGATAAATTCGCCTGCTTGCAATGAATTGACTCCTGCGTTGATGGGTTGAATGGATCGATAACCGATTAGACCAGAGATGTTTTTAATACAGCTGTCAGATCCTCGAAGTGAATTTCGCCTTGAGATAGTACGGTCTGGACAAATTGGGGGAGTCGCCCCCGGCCGAACGTATCAAATAATTTCCTGAATTGCTGATAGCCAACGGTATAACATATCTGGTAACCGGGGTTCAATGCGTACTTGCGCACCACCGCCCGTGCCTGTGAAAGGGTAAGACCGGCCTGATTCAGAATCTGTGCGGCCGTTTCAAGGTCCATGGTTCCGGTTTGCAGCCCCAGATCAACTTTCCCCCGAAGGGCACGCCAAAAACGGCGCCGGATCAACATGAGAAGATTGTGGTGTCCCCTGAGATAACCCATGCGAAATATCAACTCCTCGGCAAAACAGGCCCAGCCTTCGTAGAAAACGGGGTGTTCGATGACCCGTCGAATGGGGTTGTCCAGCTGCCAGCGAGCGGCGTCCAGGAGGTGATGCCCCGGGTAGGTCTCATGGGCGGTTAAAATCTGGTATTCCCGCTGATAATCTCGGGTGGCTTCGGCAGGATCATCAGCATTTATCACATAGAATGTCCCGCCATTGGGGGGGTGCTTTGGGGGGATACTATAGCTCGACGCTGAACGAGTGGCGGATAAGAAGGCGGGGACCGGTTTGACCCTTACCGGGCAGGCGTGGGGCGAGGCGACTGGCAGAATGGCGGCTTTTTCTAAAAATTGTGCCAGGCGATCAACCTCTCGACGGTATAGATATAGTAGGCCTTCGGTGCCAATTTCAGGTAGCGGTATTTGGCTATAGGCCGCCTCTAACGATGCGTCGCCAAACCGACGGTGGGTAATACGGTTGAGTAATCGTCTGGTTTGGCGAATTTCCACTTCAAGGCTCGCATTGACCGTTTCTACATCCATGCCGGTGTTTAGATGGTAACGAATCAACCGCTCTAAACGTTCTGCCGGCAGATGAAATCGGCGCGTGGTGGGAAGCTGTCTCAAGGCTGCCTCAAATCTGCCTAACGCTGCTAGAGCCGGCACTAATTCAGGAAGTGTACGGGACAGCCGGATAAGGTATTGCCGGACATCGGCTGCCATTTCAAGGCCCAGGTGTTTAAACAAGACGGGTATGCGGGTTAGGTTTTCGGCCGCCTGGTCAAAAAAGCCAGATAGTCCGGAAGCGCGTTTTCGGCTTGCGGCCGGGTCCGGGTCCCCAAGGGCTTCGGCCATACCAATGGCGGCGATGGTCAAATAGAAAGTGGGTTGGCGCTCCCAGCGGCGGGTGAGCGTCAGGTGTTCGCGAAGATTGCGGACCGCATTGATTAAATGGGTACGATCGATCCGGGCGTGCAGGGCGATTTTTTCGCCTCTTTTTTCATGATCGGAAGGTATGGTCCCGGATGGGATGTGTGCCAGCTGATTTTCCCAATTCAACAACTTTCGAGCTATCGTTTCAATCTGCGCTTCGGAAAAGCAGTCCCAATGGTCCCATCGTGGTTCGGATTCCACAACCTGGGGAAATTCGGGAAATTCATCGCTGGCCGATGTCACCGGAAATGTTCTGGCCAGGGTCTGGAAGATCTCGTTGCTTATGCGTGCCAATAAAGGAAATTTGTGTTCATAGATCATGGTCTTTGTGTATTTTGGGAACCGTCGAAATTGACATTCAGGTGTCATTACGGTATCATAATCGCAATGATAAGTCCTACCTAATAATCTGTTGACGATCATGGCAATTTTACCGGCATGTCCTTCAAGGCTCCGGTATGTGATAATCATTACCCTTTTAGCTTGTTTTTCGTTCACGCCAAACCTTCTATAGAAACTCAATGCGGCCCGTTCGGCGAACCCTTACCGTCGCCGGCTGAGGGCCCAATTACTTTGAAGTTTGCAAAAAAAAGGAGGACCATGATGAGCGTTAAAGTCGTGATCAAAAGGCATGTACCGCTTAACAAAGCCGAGGATTTGGCGCCCTTACTGCGGCAAATGCGGGCGCTGGCCACCAGAGAACAACCTCATATTTCCGGGGAAACCTTAAAGCGGATTGACGGCCAGGATGAATACCTGGTGATCAGTACCTGGCAGTCGCTTGAAGATTGGAATCGCTGGTTTCACAACGATCAACGGATCAACATTCAGGCTAAAATCGATGCGCTTCTGGGTGAACCAACCGAGTACGCCATTTACCGCAACGATTAGGCAAATCACCGGGTATCAAGAGGTAATCACCCGCTTGTGGACGGATCAGTTGATCACGAAAGAAGCCATTACGAGGACTACCGCCACTAGGAGACATCCATATTGAGCGGGCTTCCCCGGTGGTTCCTGCCGTGGCGCGGAGAAGAGGAGGCCCATACAAAAACCTGCCACAAATCCAAAAAGGTGAGCGGTCAGGTCGGTATTAATACTCGATCCCATCATACCGAGCAGGGCCAACCCACCTCCTAAGGGAATCCAGGCCTTAAAGTGCCGATGGTGTTGTCGCCATTTCACAATGAATTGATGGGCCGCGGCAAGGCCTACCGCACCGAAAACAGCTGTCGACGCACCGATTGAGTGATGGCCTGTTTGAAATAAAAGGGCGTTTGACAGGTTCCCCACCATACCTGAAATGAGGATCATTAACCCTCCGACCCCAAACCCTGCTGTACTGCAGACAACCGTGGCAAACAAGGCCAGCCCGATGACATTGCCCACCAGGTGTAGCGCGTCGGCATGGAGTAGCAAGGCCGTACAGATACGGTAAAGTTCCCCTTGAAGTATTTTGTCGGCAGAGGCCCGGTAGAGTTGTCGTATGGTGGCTGTTTGGCCTGTGGTCGTGATGTAAAGATGGCTGCCCACCAAAATCAAAGCCATCCAGATGCCTGCCAAAGTGCGCGTGATGGGCCAGGGCGATTCAGGTGCAACTTCATCGCTGGTCGTGTTTTCGGCCAGGTATGTTTCGATCAATGTAATGGCTTCGGTTTTGATGTTTTCCGGTACCCGGATCTCGTATCCTTTTAGGGCCCGGACAACTTGATAAGACATTTTTGCCGATGACAGAACCAGTCCAAATGTATTGGCTTGGGGCCGTGACAGGCCCTCATGGGTGGGTACCATTCGCCGAGTGGTCGCGGTTTTGTCAGGAGGGATCATGGATTTTTTACCCGGCCGGTGATATGAGTTCCGGAAAGTTGTTTTTTAAATCTGTTTTCAGTCTGTTTGAAATGGATGTCCAAGACGGAATGTAACAAAATAGGACGTCGGAGAAAAGGCTCTAATATGCCGACCGACGGCCAAACGTATACGGAATCCTTTATGACCCCTATGACCCCAACGAAATCATCCCATTATGATATTTGTATCCTCGGTGGCGGACCTGGCGGATTTGCCGGTGCCATGCGGGGGCTTGATCTGGGCAAAAACATCTGTCTATTGGAAAAAGCCCAGCTCGGCGGGGCCGGTGTCATGTGGGGGGCCCTGGCTTCCAAAACCATGTGGGAGTTGGCCAAAGATTACCATGTGGCCCGACAAACCGATCGGGGCTATCGTGCTGAAGCGCTGACGATGGACTACGCAGCCATGCGAAAGACGGTGTTGGCCGCCGTTCGCGAAAAGCAATCTCAGATGCGAACCCAACTGTCGACCTTTTCACCGGAGCACTGGCCCGGGCCCGGATCCGTAACCTTGAAACGGGGACACGGCACCTTTATTTCCCCCAACCAAATGGCCGTGATTCGCAGGGGGCGTCAAGCGGAAGTAATCACGGCGGACTATTTTTTGATCGCGACCGGGTCCAGGCCTCGACATTTACCGGACATCCCCATTGATCAGAAACGGGTTCTGGACTCAGACGGTGTTTTGCGGCTAAAAGCCTTTCCCCGGCGCCTGATGATTGTCGGGGCCGGCATTGTCGGTTGTGAATATGCGACCATCTTTTCAAGTTTCGGCCATACCCGAGTCTCACTTCTGGATCATAAGAACCGTATCCTGCCTTTTGAAGATCAGGATATCAGCCGTTTTGTGGGGGATCACCTGCGGCGACACGGCGTGGAAATTTTACATTCGGCCCGATTGCAGGGAATCAAACAGATGCCTGATCACCTGGCCGTCGACATTCGATTGGGAGAGAATCAAAACCGGCGCATGGAAGTCGATGCCTTGTTGCTATCCGTGGGTAGGGTTCCCAACCTTGAGGGATTGGGCCTTGAGAAAGTAGGGCTTCACCCGGATGACAGAGGCTATCTCCCCGCTGATGAAAATTGTCTGGTGAGCCACAACATCTATGCCGCCGGGGATGTGACAGCGCACCCGGCTTTAGTCAACCTGGCTGAAGCGGAAGGCCGCTATGCCATTAAACATATGTACGGAAAAAACCGATGGCCGCTCAGTTATGATAATATGTCGACCGTGATGTTTTTCTATCCGCCGGTGGCGGCTGTCGGCCTCAATGAAAAGCAATGCCGGGAGCAAAATATAGCGTATCGGGTGGCCTATTATGCCATTTCCCTGGTGAACCGCGCCATCGCCATGCGCTCCACCAACGGGTTTGTAAAGATTATCGTCAGCGATGATAAAAAACAGAAAATACTGGGGATGCGGGCGGCCGGCCCCCAGGCGTCAAGCACGATCATGACGGTGGCGCTACTGATGGATCAAGACAAGGGGATCGGCGATGTCCTTAAATCCCTTTACCCCCATCCCACCATGTCCGAGGGGATCCAGGAGTGTCTGCGTGTTTTGCGCAATAAGTCTATCTACAAGCCACAGGCCTTTCCGGACGCCATCAAGGTTCGCTCCTGGCGCCCGTAACGGAAACGCTATGAAAATTATTACCGACCGGCCGTGACGATCAGATTAATGCGTGAATTTTCTCAAACAGATCCTGAAAATCGGCGACATTGAAGCAATATCGCATGGTCAGAAATTGGCGGCGGAAATCAGCTACCGCCTGCTTCACATCTTTTTGGTGTATAATGACATCTTTCATTAATTCGGCCACTTGTTCGAAGTCGGATGCAACCATACCAAAGCGTGTCATTTCCGCCACACCGATGCGCAACGAGCCCGAGGCCGTAAACCCCTCTTCCACCGGTGAGGCCTGGTAGTTTAAAACGATATTGTTATTTTCCAGGCGCTGCGCGATTTCGGGCCCCTTCGCATACCCGACATTCAAGATCACCTGATGTGTTTCGGTAAACGATATGTCGGGGTCGCCGGCGACATCCAGACCCTGGTCAGCCAGCGCTTTGGCAAAGGCCTTGGCGTTGGTGACAACCTGGTGCTGGTATTCATCCTTGAAATGATTCATCTCATAGGTGGCCAACAAAAGGCCTAACAGGGTGCCGAGATGGTGGTTGCTGACCCCGCCGGGAAACGCGCGTCGTTCGATGGCCTCCCATAGCATGAAGCGGTCATCCATGCGGTCCCAATCGGCGGCCACAATTCCCCGCTGGGTGCCGAAAAAGGTTTTGTGAGTCGACCCGGTCACAATATCGGCCCCCTCCTTGAAGGGATCCTGGAAGTGGGGACCCACCAGGCCCAGTACGTGGGCCATGTCATACATCAGGACGCATCCCGGTGCCAGTTCGTCCACCATTTGCCTGAGGGCTGCGACCGGTTCGCGGTAGATTGTCATGCTCCGCCCCATGATAATCAGTTCGGGTTGATGCACCTCAATTAAATCACGGCAGGCGTCGATATCAACCAGGTATGGATTTTCAGGGATCACCGGAAAATTGATCACGGCCGGTTTTTCCATTTGCGGGTCCCGGGCCACAAAGTCGCGTAGCGCCCCCATGGGTTGGGCCGATAGGTGCCCGCCGCGAATAATATGGTGGTTAATCACCTTTCGAATCCGCCTTTGTTCGTTCTTGCGGTCGGCCCGGTTGAGATAGTCCACCAGCGCACTGAAAACGGTTGTGTTGGCCATCTGGCCGGAAATGGTGCGGGTTTCTACCTGACCACACCCTAAGTATTCCAAGAGCGCGTCCTGGAGCATCTGTTCGATGTCGCAAATAAAATCAGCCCCTTGATAGTAAAAAACATCCGCTTCGCCGAAGGCCTTGACCTTCTTGTGTTCGGCGTAACGCCCGGAAGGATCCATGATAGTGAGAACGCGGCTCAAGGTGGATGCCGTCTGTTCCGAGGGGATCAGGTTGATGCATTGCTGCTGACGCCAGGTGCTGTTATCAATCGCTCGTTTCAGCAGGTGGCTGATGCGGTCGGTTGTTTCGATGGGCAGATCGCTTGTCGTGCGGACAGGGTAGAGTTGGTCCGGCAGGACGGCGCGGGCATAGGGTGGCGCTTCACTGCGAAGGTGATAGGGAACGATCACCGCCCGGATCTTTTTATTCCTGATGTCAATCTCGACGATATCACCATCGTTGAGGCGGCTGTCCAGATAGGCCAGGCCGATGGCCCGCCGGCCTTTGGTATCGATTAGTTTCGAGGCCGTCCCGATCCCGTCAACGTTCCAGAAGGGCACCATGGTACCGCTGGTGATATAGCCCACCGGGTGGCCATCGGCCATGACGCGGCTTCCCGCCCGGGCCACGCCGCGATCGGTCAGGGCTATCGGCCGGATGCGGTAGGGCAGGTTATCGATCAGTGAAAAATCACGGTCTGTCAATTTTTCATAGGCGTCGAATTGGCGCTTGAGCGGTTCCCGGCCGACAAAATTGCCCTTCAACGGCGAAAAACTGACCGCCACGCGGGCAAGATCCAAGGCAAAAATGGGGATCTCTTTGTCATCGGGGTCCTGTCCCAATTCGTGTCCGTAAAGGGGCAAACCCGCCTCGAGACGTAAGGTATCCCTGGCGCCCAAGCCGATGGGGTGCGCACCTTTTTCCAGCATCTGATCCCAAACGGCGGGGCCCGCTTCGGCCGGCACGAACAACTCAAAGCAAAGCGGTTCGCCGGTATAGCCGGTCCGACCTATCTGAACCTGCTCTCCGCCGATGGTCACGGTACCCAGGGCGTTTCTAACCGGATCGGGAAGTATTCCTTTTTCGATAGACGCTTCAATGATCTGTTTAGACAGCGGTCCCTGAAGACTGATCATGGCAATGGCTTCGGAATTGTCCTCACAGCTCAGGGAGGGAAAATCTTTTTTAAGGGCATCAAAATGTGCCCAGTCCTTATCCCGGTTGGCGGCATTGACTACCAGCAGGTATTCATCTTCCCTGAATCGGTAAAGATAGGCGTCGTCAACGGCGCCGCCGCCGGCATTGGCGATGATGGTGTATTGGCTTTCATTCACATCCAGTGCCGCGGCATTATTGGTCAAAACATGTTGAAGAAAGGGGAGGGCATCCTTTCCCCGAAAAACAAACCGTCCCATATGGGAGACATCGAAAAGGCCGGCTTCTTTACGGGTCAAAAGGTGTTCGGAGATGATGCCGGACGGGTACTGGATGGGCATATCCCAGCCCCCAAATTCTACCATCTGGGCGCCCAGGGCCACGTGACGATCATAAAGGACGGTCTTTTTAAGCGCACTCATTGTTTACCCCATTTTTGTTTATAATTTCGAGCCATTTGGTGATGGTAATAACATAGTAAACGCAGGTTGAAAGTGTCAATGGCCGGTGGCGGGTGGTGCCATGGATAGGGCGCTATTTTGATGCGCAGCGATAAAGACGGCGCAGAAGGATTTCCAGGCAAAGAGAAAAACCAGATAGAAAAGAGCCAAATATGGTCCCAGACCGGATGGTGTCGCCTATTTATCTAACCTTTTGGCTATCGGGTGGCCTTCAGGTAGCCATCAGAAATGTCAATGGCCAAAGGTCGGCAATTAATCATCATCATCATCTTCTTCTTCTTCATCGGAATCGTTTTCATCTTCAATGTCATCCGATTCGAGGGGTACCGATAAGGGTCTGGGTCTTACAACGGAAACATCATCGGGAAAAGGGGCGATAATGGGTTGTAATCGGGCACGGGCCAGCCGTTCACCACCCAGTTTAAGAAACCGCAGAACGCTTTCTTGAAGGGCGATATCATCCATTTTATCGGCGGGAACACGCTGCATCATGCGATTAAAGGTCATTTGTAAAGCTTCGGGAATTTTTAATGGTTCGGCCATCACGTCTCCTTGAAAATTACGCCCTTTTTTGGCTATAGTAACTCATCGAAGGCAATTGTAAAGGGGGAACCTCAGCGATTTTTAAATTGACTTAAGGCGCCGAGATGATGATATTAAAGTCCGTATCCAATCAACTAAGCGAGGAGAGAGCTTGCATTACGAAGGCAATATCATTCGACCCCCCAGCGAAGCGAACAGTATTTTGCTCCAGGTGACCGTGGGTTGTTCCCATAATAAGTGTACCTTTTGCGGCACTTACATAGGAGAGCGGTTTAAAATAAAACCGCCTGAAATAATACAGGCGGATATTCAGTTTGCGGCCGAAAACTGTCAGCGGCAGCGGCGGGTATTTCTCTGTGATGGTGATGCCCTGATTATTCCCCAGAAGAGGCTGGTCCACATATTAACGGAAATCAAAAAGAACCTGCCCTGGGTCACCCGGGTGGGGGCGTATGCCAATACTAAAAGTTTGAAAATGAAAAGCGCCGAGGAGCTTGAGGTATTACGTTCGCATGGATTGGGAATTCTGTATATGGGTCTTGAGACCGGTGACGATGTCACTCTCAAAAAGATCAACAAAGGGGCGACAGCCGCCAAGATGATTCAAATGGGGCAAAAGGCCCGGGAAGCCGGCTTCAAGCTGTCGGTCACGGTTCTTTTGGGGATTGCCGGGCGGGAACGATCGTTGATTCATGCTGCTGAAACCGGTCGTGTGCTATCGGCCATTGATCCTGAATATGTGGGCGCTTTGAGCCTGATGTTGATTCCGGGAACACCTCTATTTGAGGCGTATGATGCCGGGCAATTCACACTCATCGAACCCGAAGAGACGCTGAAAGAGCTTCGTGACATGATTGCGGCCACGCAATTAACGCGGGGGCTGTTTCACGCCAATCATGCTTCCAATTACCTGCCTATTCGCGCTCGTCTGCCCAGGGACAAGGATGCTACCCTGGCCCTCATCGATAAGGCCCTAGACGGCCAGGTGGCCTTGAAACCGGAATACCTTCGCGCCCTATAGGGAGTTGGTATGATCTCGGTGACGGCGGCCATAATATTGAAGGATGACAAAGTTCTGATCGGTCGACGCAAGCCCGGCCTTCGCCATGCGGGAAAATGGGAGTTTCCCGGGGGGAAGGTGGAACCGGGAGAAGGCCCCCGTACCTGTCTTCGGCGAGAGCTAAAAGAGGAATTGAACATTTGCGTAGAAGTGGGCGATGCCTTTGCCGATAATGTCTACGATTACCAACGGGGGTCGGTTCACCTAACGGCGTTTTGGGTGAAGTGGGTGGGTGGAAACTTGAAAGCGACGGACCATGACCGCATCGCCTGGGTATCACCGGGAAATCTTGGCGCCTACGACCTGCTGCCGGCGGATATCCCCTTTGCGCGGAAGCTGGCGGATCGCACTGAGCGCGGAAGGGGATAAGGGATCGTATTTAAGGCGTTGGATTAATGCGCTCATCGATCAATGCTCACCATCCTGTCCAGCGCGGTACCTACTTTCCGGCAACATCCTGGTTGCAATGTTTACAGATTTTCGCACGTTTCTTAATGATTTCAGCGCAAAAGGGGCATTCACGGGTAAAAAAGCGTTCATGGATCTTCTTGATGGTGCCCTCGGCGGCGGTTTGAAGAATGTCATTGCCGAATTTGAGGTTTCGAATCGGCTCAATGGATTCGAGTTCACCGAAGTCTCCGATCATTTCGGCGGCTTTCACACGCACCCGGACGGGCTCTGTCGGATCGAGCAGCATTCTTAACATCGGGACGATGTCTTTGCGGTTATAACAATCTGCCAGTACGCTGAAACCCCGTTTAATATTTTCTTTTAGGGCCTCCTCCGCAGCCAATGACTCCTCATCAATGAGCTGCCCCTGTCCTCCCTGGGCACTGAAAACCGGCATCAGTTCATATTGTCCCGAATCCGGATAGCAAATGCAGCGATAACTGGCGTTGTGGGCATAATTTTCCCGGAGGTGATCCCACCCACTTTTAAACGTGGGGCATTCGTCATTGTAACAAATGTATAGATAAGCGGCCCCCCAACCCAGTCCGTCCGAAAAGTTGATGGGCGGCGGCTCCCACAGACTCATTTCCACCTGGCAATGCTTGCATTTGGGCTTGGGTTTTTCCAGGATGCGTTCCAGTACCTGTTCCTTGGTTTCAAAAGCCATTTTTATTTCTCTCCTGTCATATTGATATGAGGCGATCAACCTTCAAACAAAGAGAAGATTGAAAAGATTATTTACAAATATTGGTCCGGTTAAGTTAACGCAGAAAAGAGAAATATCAAGGTCGTTAACTTTTCACCACCCACCGAAAGGTCAACGGTCAAACCCGTTTTGGGCATATTGGGATTCAATCGCTTTGATTGATATTTTAATATGTAAAATAAATATTTGAAATAATATGTATAAAAGCATGTTCTGCCGGCTAGTGAATGCCGTAAATGGTGGCTTAATATGATCGATGGAAAGCGATGTAGAAAAAAATTGCTTCCATTTTATTCCACTTTTCTAATTTTTTCTTTAACATTCAAATATCATTAATAAAAAAATATAGTTTAAACGAAAAAAAATCTTGACTTCCACCCCCTGTTGTGGTTTATCCACACAAGGGTGGAAAAAAGTGGATAATAAAACACATCAGTTCCGAGAGACAACTGCCAATACCATTGACCCAAAGGGGCGCATATCCATACCGGCGCGCTTTCGGGATATCATTCGTGGTGACGGGGGAAGGGTTTTTGTTACGCGCTTGGATAATGCGCTGAATGCCTATACGTCCGCCGAATGGCTCAAGATAGAAAGACGAATACTGGAAATGGCGGAAACCTCCATGGAGACGCGTCGTTTCAGGCGCTTTTTTGTGGGTGGGGCAGCTGAATGTGTTTGTGACAAGCAAGGGCGTATTCTGATACCAACCATGCTGCGTCAGTATGCAGGGTTGGAAAAACATGCCGTGCTGGTCGGCCAGATCAATCATTTTCAAATTTGGGATCGTGATCGTTATCAGGCGGACCTCATTCTTCTTGAAAAAGATATCACGTCGAGAGAGGTCAGCGACACGATCGCCCAACTTGGACTTTAAGATGGTTTATCGACATGTGTCCGTTATGCCTGCTGAAGTCCAACAATTCTTGGATCCACATCCCGGTGATTATTGCGTAGATGGTACGGTTGGCGGAGCGGGCCATGCCAAAGCCATCTGTCGATTGATAGCCCCCAATGGGTTGTTTATCGGTCTCGACCGCGACGGGGCCGCCATCGATCATGCGACCCGGGAACTATCACCCTATGCACCTATGGTCCGACTGTTTAACGCAAACTTTATCGACTTGCCCGAGATTCTTAACCGATTGGGGATTGATGGAGTCCATGCCATGGTTGTTGATTTGGGATTATCGCTTTACCAGTTACGCGGTAGCGGTCGGGGGTTCAGTTTCCAAACCGACGAGCCACTGGATATGCGCATGAACCCAGGTTATGCAACCACGGCGGCCGACCTGGTCCATCGTCTTTCCCAAAACGAATTGACGCGAATTTTCAAAGAGTTCGGTGAGGAGCGTTGGTCCGTCCGCATCGCGAGGGCCATCGTTTCGGCGAGAAAAGATAAACCGATCGATAAAACCGGGCGCCTGGCCGAAATCGTGACCCAGGCGATTCCCCGCTCCCGCCAGTCGCACCGTATTCATCCGGCGACGCGGGTATTTATGGCGCTCCGAATCGCCGTGAATCGGGAGTTGGATTGCCTGGCAACGTTTTTAAGTTTTGTGCCGGAAATACTTGAAAAGGGGGGGCGTCTTTGCATGATCGCCTTTCACAGCTTGGAAGATCGGATGATTAAGCGGCGATTTCGCGAACTCGCCCAAGGGTGCGTTTGTCCGCCCGATTTTCCGATTTGCGCTTGTGGGCGCAAACCGATGGTCAAGTTATTGACCCGTAAAGTTGTTCAGCCGAGTCCGGTTGAGATTAAAGAAAATCCCATGGCTCGAAGCGCCAAGATGAGGGCGCTGGTCCGTTTATGAAAAATGAAACGAACGTGGCTGAATAACCGTCAAAAACAATAATAATTGCCGGAACCGAAAACAGTGGCACAAGCCAAGCGCAAAAAAAAACCAAAAAACCGTATCTGGATTGTTTTGTTGGCTTTTTGCCTGGTTGAATTGCTGGCCTACACCTGGTTTCGGGTCCAGCATGTTCGGACCGGTTATGAAGTCGGACGATTAACTGCGGAAAACAGGCGCTTAAAGGAACAGCAAAATCTCCTTAAAGTTGAGGTGGCCAGGCTTCGATCTCCTTCACGGCTGGTCCGAATCGCCGGCGAAATGGGATTAAAACGACCCGAACCCAATCAAATTCAGTCGATACCATGAAGAAAAAATACCAAAAAAAGATTCGTCGACGGATGCTGATCGTGGGGTGCGGGTTCAGCTTGATTCTATGTATTATTCTGGGCAAAGCGGCGCATATTCAAATCTGGCAGGGAAATGATCTGACCCTGAAAGCGGAGAAGGATTTTAAAGGATCACGGGTCTCACTGGGAAAAAGAGGCAGCGTGTTTGACGTCCACTATCGCGAGATGGCCGTTACCCTGGATACCCATTCCATCGGAGCCCACCCGCAGCAGATCAAGAAAAGGGATGCGGTTGCCCGGGATCTGGCTAAAGCGTTGGGGAAAAATAAAAAGGCGGTTTATCGGCAACTGGATACCAAACATCCCTTTGTGTGGGTCAAGCGTCAGGCAAGTCCCAGTGAGGTTACTACCGTGAAGGCGCTATCTTTAGATGGTGTTGTGTTCAAGCCGGCCCACAGCCGTTTTTATCCTAATCAGGTTCTGGCCGGCCAGGTTCTCGGGTTTACCGGGGTGGATGGGACCGGACTGGAAGGGGTCGAATTTCATTATGATACCTTTCTGCGCGGTAGAACCGACCGCTATACCGTGCTGCGGGATGCACGGGGATTGGGGTTTGACGCGGAGTTTTCAATGATCCCCGACTACACGGGGCAGAATATTATTTTAACGATCGACGCCAATATCCAGTTCGTGGCCGAACAGGCCCTAAAAGGTGCGGTGGACGAGTTCGAGGCCATCTCCGGTATGGCCGTGGTCATGAATCCCAAGACCGGGGCGGTTCTGGCCATGGCGCATTATCCTTTTGTCGACCCGAACCAATTCCAGGAATTCAAGCGTGACCGCTGGCGAAACCGTATCGTCACCGACGCTTTTGAACCGGGATCGACCTTAAAGATTTTCACAGCCGCGGCCGCCCTTGAATCGAAATCGAGTTCGTCACAGAGCATTTTTTACTGTGAAAACGGGACATTTCGCATCGGTCCGAATCGAATTCACGATACCCATCCTCGCGGTTGGCTGACTTTGAAAAAAATCGTTAAATTTTCAAGCAATATCGGCGCAGCGAAAGTCGGGCAAGCCATGGGCAAAAAAACCCTTTACAGGACCCTGGAGCAGTTCGGGTTTGGTTCGAAAACCGGCATCGACTGTCCCGGTGAAAGTCCGGGGCGCCTGGTCTCATATCGACATTGGAAGCCTATTGATGCCGCCAATATCGCTTTTGGACAAGGGGTGGCCGTGTCGGCGATTCAGCTAACTGCCGCTGTCGCCGCCCTTGCGAATGATGGTGTTTTGATGCGTCCCTACCTGGTTCAGGCAATCGCCGACCAGGACGGACGATTACTGAAGAATATGACACCCAAACCCGGCCGAAAGGTCGTATCGACTCGCACGGCACGGACCGTACGGAGTATGATGGCGGCGGTTGTGGAAGAGGGCGGGACGGGTGTCCAGGCAGCCATGGCGCACTATTCGGTTGGCGGCAAAACCGGGACGGCTCAAAAAGTGGAACCAACCGGTGGGTATTCGAGCAAGCGCTTCATTTCCTCGTTTGTGGGCTTGGCACCAGTCGAGCAACCCAAAGCCGTTGTCCTGGTGGTTCTCGATGAGCCCCGAAAAAAGCATTACGGTGGTACGGTGGCCGCACCGGCTTTCAGGCAAATTATGCGGGCCGCCCTTAGTTACCTGGATGAAGCACAACCCGTGCCACCCAAAAACGCGATTCAGGTGTCGGAGATGATCCGAAAGGTGGGAACGTGAAGCTTTCCGATCTACTAAATGCACTATCTGATCATGTGGAATCCATCACCAATCCGTCATCAAGCCCTCACGAAAAGACCGAAATAAGGAGTATCCATTACGATTCGCGAACAGTGACACCAGGCGGTATGTTCGTGGCCATAACCGGGTATCAGAGCGATGGGCATGATTTTATCGACCAAGCGATTGAACGTGGCGCGGTAGCGGTTCTGGCTGATCGGCCGGTATCCGCACCTGTAGTAATGGTCCAAGTCGCGAATACAAGGCAAAGCCTGGCGGTTGTATCGGCCCATTTCTACGGGTATCCGACGAGAGAGCTGGTCATTATTGGTATCACCGGTACCAATGGCAAGACGACGACAAGCTATCTGATTGAAAAAATGCTTGCCGCCGCCGGGTTCGAGGTTGGGGTCATCGGGACGATTAACTATCGGTTCGGGGGAACCATAGCCGATGCGTCGGTAACCACGCCCGAAGCCTTGGATCTTCAGCGAATTTTTAGGCAAATGCGGGACAATCAGGTAACCCACGTCGTGATGGAGGTGTCTTCCCACGCCCTGGCCCTTAATCGAATCGACGGGTGTGAACTGGATGTGGGCGTTTTTACGAACTTGAGCCAGGATCACCTCGATTTTCATAAGGATATGATCGGCTATTGGGATACAAAGAAACGACTGTTTACCGATATTTTAATGACCGGGACTAAAAAAACGATAGCACGAGCGGTGATCAACCGGGATGATCCCCGTGGGGTCCAGCTGGCACAGGAATTGTCAATCCCTTTTCTAAGCGTGGGGGTTCTAAGCGTGGGGCGGGGAGATGACAACCGGGTCCGACCGAATCAGGTGACCATCGGTCGGAACGGTATCCACGGCACGCTTTGTTTGGAAGGGGACTCTATGGGGGAGCCGCCATCAAGGATGGATTTTCATTCTCAGCTGGCCGGCGAGTTTAACCTGGAGAATATCCTCTGTGCGGTCGGTGCTTGTAGAGCGATACAGCTGGCGCCAAACGCGATACAGACCGGAATCGAACAGACCGGGTCGGTTCCCGGTCGTCTCGAGCGGGTGGCAAACGATGCCGGGATTTATGTCTATGTAGACTATGCGCACACACCCGATGCTTTGAAAAATGCGCTTAAAACGCTGAAGGCCTTGGCTGTCGGGCGGTTAATTTGCATTGCCGGATGTGGCGGGGACCGGGATCGTGCCAAACGGCCCCAAATGGGTCGGATCGCCATGACCTTGAGCGATTTGATGATTCTGACCTCGGACAATCCCCGCAGTGAGGCGCCCATGGCCATCATTGATGACATGTTGACAGGAATCAATAACGGCTATCGGCCCTATACCACCGATAGGTTGCCCGGCACTGCGGACCGACCGGGATATGTGGTTGAGCCGGACCGAAGAAAGGCCATTCAATTAGGGATTGAGGCCGCCGCCCCGGACGATACCGTCCTTATCGCGGGTAAAGGCCATGAAACTTACCAGATAATCGCCGGTCAACGGATCGCTTTTGATGATCGTGTCGAGGCGACCCTGGCATTGTCACTTAAGAATGGGGCCAACGTCGGCGGTCATGGACAGGATACGAGGAATCACTGTGCCTAAGCAGAATTTTCTTGCCGGGACTGATTCAGGTAATATTTCGAAAAAGGGTTTTTAACGGATGATTATAGCGCTCACCACGGAAGATGTGCTGAAAGCCACAGGGGGGAAGGCATTATGTGGCGATGCATCGGCGAATTTCAGTGCCGTGGGGATTGATTCGCGTGTCGTTAAAGCCGGCCACCTGTTTGTGGCGATTAAAGGCGAGAATCATGATGGTCATGCGTTTATTCCGGAGGTGATTGGACAAGGGGTTCAGGGTGTGGTCATGGACCAGGCCAAAGCCGATAAACTGCAAGGGGTTCGAGCCGATAATCCCGACCTGACCTGGGTGGCGGTACAAAATACGATTCGCGCTCTGGGCGATCTGGCCGCCTATCAGCGATCCCGCGGCAAAGCAAATGTTGTGGGTATTACCGGATCGAACGGTAAGACCACGACACGCCGTTTGGTCGCAACCATTTTCGAAGGGCAATTTGACACCCTGGCGAGCCGGGGGAGCTACAATAACAACATCGGGCTTCCACTGACCCTGCTCAAACTCGGACCGCAGCATCAATGGGTCGTGCTTGAGATGGGCATGAACCACTTTGGGGAGATTCGACGGTTGTCGGCTATCTGTCGCCCAAATATTGGTGTGATCACTAACATCGGCCCGTGTCACCTGGAAGGCGTGGGGTCTATTGAAGGCGTGCTCAAGGCCAAAGCCGAGATTCTGGAGAATATCGAGTCCGGGGGGGCCATCATCCTCAATCGGGATGATCCTTACCTGGCGCGGTTGGGCACAAAGACCGACAAAAAAGTGCTTTTTTTCGGTGAGTCGAAAAAGGCCGATATTCGAGGTCATTCAATTGAAGAAACCGACCAACATATCGATTTTACATTGAGGATGCCGGAATCTCAGGTGAGGGTGAATCTACCTGCAGCTGGGCGATTTATGGTGCACAACGCCCTGGCGGCAGCCGCGGCAGGCTATGCGGCCGGTCTGTCCGGCGAGGCAATTCAGATGGGTCTGGCCCGTTTTCGCCCGGTTTCAGGCCGTATGAATATTATCACCACGGATCGGGATGTGACCATTGTCGACGATACGTACAACGCCAACCCTGGCTCCATGGCGGCGGCCATCCGCACTCTGGCCACGCTGGCGGGAAGCGATCGTTCAATACTGGTGGTGGGTGACATGCTCGAATTAGGCGATAACACCGACCGGCTGCACTACGAGATTGGGGAACTGGCCGGACGCACGGCCATTTCCCGGTTGTACGCGACCGGACCCCATGCCCCATTTGTCGCCAAGGGTGCCTTGGCAGGCGGAATGGCTAGGGGCAATGTCTTCACCGGGGAAAAAGAAGCCATAATCGAAACCCTGAAAAAAGAGCTAAAGGCGGGCGACCGCCTACTTGTAAAAGGTTCGCGGGGGTCGGCCATGGAAAAGATTGTGGAACCGATTAAACAATGGGCTTTTTATTCCAGTGATGAAAATGAAGATCGTGACAAGCAAATTGAAGCTTTGAGATAGTCCGACGGACCGGTTGCACACTTATAACCATTCGACCTGAATAGACGAAAAATATGCTTTATCACTTATTATACCCATTACATACGACCTGGTCGGCATTCAATGTCTTTCGCTACATCACCTTTCGAACGATTTATGCCACGGTGACGGCCTTTTTGGTCTGTTTTGTTTTAGGGCCCTGGGTGATTCGAAAGCTCAGTGCACTTCAGGTTGGACAATATATTCAGCACAATGGCCCCGAGTCGCACCTGCCCAAGCAAGGCACACCGACAATGGGCGGCGGATTAATCATTACCGCCGTTGTGGCGGCTGTCCTTTTATGGGCTGATTTAACCAATGGTTTCGTCTGGATTGTCCTGTTTGTCGTCATCGGGTTTGGCGGTATCGGATTTATGGACGATTATTTGAAACAGATTAAAAAACGCAATCTGGGTTTGACGGCCTGGGCCAAATTTTCACTTCAATTCTTGTTGGCGTTTGCCGCAGGCATTTGGATTTACGGCAGTTCTGATTTTTCCACCCAGGTGACCGTTCCCTTTTTTAAACAATTTTCACCTGATTTGGGCATCGGCTATATCGTTTTTGCTGCACTGGTTATCGTCGGGACATCCAACGCCGTCAACTTGACGGATGGCCTGGACGGTCTGGCCATCGGGCCGGTTATTATCGCCGCTGGTACGTATATGGCTTTTGCCTATGTTTCCGGAAACGTAAAGATTGCCGAGTATTTACAGGTCTACTATGTGGCCGGCGCCGGCGAACTGGCTATTTTTTGTGGTTGCGTGGCCGGAGCCGGGCTTGGCTTTTTATGGTTTAATGCCTACCCGGCGCAAATTTTCATGGGGGATGTGGGGTCACTTCCCCTGGGGGCCCTGCTGGGTACGGCCGCTGTTATCACCAAGCAGGAAATCCTTTTAGTTTTGGTGGGCGGTTTGTTTGTTATCGAAGCGCTGTCGGTGATTTTGCAGGTCGGGTATTTCAAGGTGAGCAAAGGCAAACGGATTTTCAAAATGGCACCGCTCCATCACCATTTTGAATTAAAGGGCTGGGCTGAGCCGAAAGTGATCGTTCGATTCTGGATCATTTCCATCGGATTGGCATTGATATCGCTCAGTACATTGAAACTACGATGACGGTGCTCGGATCGCTAACCATGGCATCGGAAAATTAAAGATGGACATGGAGCTTACCAATAAAAAGGTGCTGGTAGTCGGACTCGGAATGTCGGGCGAGGCAAGCGTACGGTTTTTAAAAAACCGGGGTGCCCACGTCACGGTAAACGATGCCGCCGATAGCCCCCATTTGAAAAGTATCCATAACCGGCTTCGAAAAAGAGGAATTAAAACCGTGTTGGGAGGGCATCCAACTGAATTATTTGAAAAAGCGGACCTGATCTGTTTAAGCCCCGGTGTGCCCCATACAATGGCACCCGTTGAACGGGCCAGGGCCTTGGGGATTCCGGTCTTGGGGGAACTTGAACTGGCCGGCAGATTTATCACCGAGCCGATTGTCGCGGTGACCGGCACCAATGGAAAGACCACCACCACGTCTCTGATCGGTGAAATGTTGAAAGCGTCAGGCCGCCGCGTTTTTGTGGGTGGTAATATCGGGCGCCCCTTGGTGCTTTATCCGGACCTGGATAAACCGGCCGATGTTGTAGTGGCTGAAGTCAGCAGTTTCCAGCTTGATACCATCGATACATTTCGGCCGTATGTATCGGTGTTATTGAATATTACACCGGACCATCTGGATCGATATGTGAATTTTGATGCTTATGCACAGTCCAAGGGGCGGTTGCTGAAAAACCAGGGGCTTACGGATACGGTCGTTTACAATGGTGGTGATGACGTGGTTGCTCAAATAGTGGATCAATGTCCAGCCAAAAAGGTTCCCTTTTATGGATATGGCCAGGCTCCGGCTGATTTTAGCGACGGTGCCGCAATCACCAGTCAGACCATTTTGATTCGTCAAAACGGCCGGGAACAATGGATCGATTTGAGCCGTAGCCGGCTTATCGGTGATCACCACCATGAAAATATTGCCGCGGCTAGCCTGGCCACTCTGGCCGCTGGTGGGACCGTGGAAGGCATATACCAGGCTTTAGATGAGTTTGATGGTCTGCCGCATCGCACGGAGCCGGTTAAAAACGTCAGAGGCGTTTTGTACATCAACGATTCCAAGGGGACCAATGTGCATGCCGTTTTAAAAGCACTGTCCTCCTTTGAGACGGTTATCCTGATCATGGGCGGACAGGACAAAGGCGGCGATTTTGCGTCGTTGGCACCGATGGCTGCTAAAAAGGTGAAAAAATTGATCGTTCTGGGCGAAGCGGCGGACGTGATCGCCAAAGCATTGGGGTCGACGGTCGCTTTAGAATCAGTTGTGGATATGGCCGCAGCCGTGCGGGCAGCCCATGGCATCGCCACGCCCGGGGATGTTGTCCTGTTATCTCCCGGATGCGCCAGTTTCGATCAGTACGAGAATTATGCCGACCGCGGGAATGATTTCCGACGAAACGTAGAGCTGTTGACATGACGGTTTCAAAAAAAACCAAAACAAAGATCAAAAACAACTGGACCTATGACAGCGCCTTGCTTTTTCCCGTATTAGCGCTGGTTGGGTTCGGGATTGTGATGGTTTACAGCGCCAGTTCCGCTTTGTCGTTAAAGGTTTACGGTCATGGTTATTTTTATCTTAAACGTCAGGCGCTTTTTTCCCTGTTTGGAATCGTTGCCATGATTGCCGGTCGCCATTTTCCCTATCGGTTTTTTAGATACATCATTTATCCGCTGCTTTTGATGGCCATAGCGCTTTTGGTTCTGGTTCTGATGCCGGGGCTTGGCGTTACCGCCGGTGGTTCCACCCGGTGGTTGGGACTCCTGGGGTGGACATTTCAGCCGTCTGAGCTGGCCCGTCTGATTCTGGTCCTTTACCTTGCTTACTCCCTGACCAAAAAACAGGCCAAGTTGGATGTTTTTACCATCGGCTTTGTACCTCACGTGATCGTACTTTCGGTCTTGGTCGTGTTGGTCGGGATGGAGCCCGATTTTGGCTCTGTGGTCATTTTAACCATGCTGACCTGGATCATGATGTTCACCGCCGGTGTGCGTATTCCCCATCTATTGTTGCCATTGCCGGCCATACTGGCGGCGCTGATCTATTTTCTGATCAGTGCACCCTACCGCTTGGCTCGGCTGGTCGGGTTTTTAAACCCATGGGCTTACGCCTCTGACCAGGGATATCAGGTTGTGCACTCTCAAATGGCCTTTGGCACCGGTGGAATTGTTGGGACCGGGCTCGGCCATGGATACCAAAAACTTTTCTTTCTACCCGAACCCCATACGGATTTCATTTTTTCGGTTATTGGTGAAGAGGTTGGGCTGGTAGGGGTCACCATTATTGTATTGTTATACGCGGTTATTGTTTGGCGCGGTATCGGCATCGCACGCCATTGTTCAGATTCCTTCGGTTCCCTGGCAGCGATGGGACTGACGGCCGGCATCGCGTTACAAGTGTGTGTCAATATGGGCGTTACCCTTGGATTGTTACCCCCCAAGGGGTTGCCGTTGCCCTTCTTAAGTTATGGGGGAACATCGATGCTTATCAGTATGGTTTCTATGGGTATTTTGATGAATATCGGAGGACAATCATCGGTTCGAGCCAAGACATAGCGCAAACCGCGGAAAAGAACGATTCGCCCGTGGTCCCGGATCGGATGCGTGTGATCATCGCCGGTGGCGGTACCGGTGGGCATCTGTTTCCCGGTATTGCCATTGCAGAAGGATTTTGTGCCAAAATTACCCGTTGTAAAATATTATTTATTGGTACCGATCGTCTTTTTGAAAAGACGATTCTAGCTGAAAGGAAATTTGATCATGAAGCAATATTTGTTCGTCCATTTAAGGGTAAAAGCCTTTGGGACAAGCTGGCGGCCCTGGTTGTTTTTCCGTGGTCGGTTTATCTGGCCACTAGAAAAATCAGGCGCTTTAAAGCGAACCTGGTGGTGGGGGTCGGCGGGTACTCGGCCGCGCCCGTGGCCGTCGGTGCGTGGTTAATGGGCATTCGGGTGGTGATTCACGAACAAAACATGCTGCCCGGAATGACCAATCGTCTGGTGGCCAAGTTGGCCTCGCGTATCTATGTCTCTTTTGAACGGACACGGATGCCAGGCGATCCAAAAAAGATTCGCGTGTTCGGTAATCCGGTGAGACGGGAGGTACAACCTTCGGGAGAATTGACTTCAACTGCTGAAACCATGCGAGACCCCAATCGGTTCACGGTTTTGGTGTTGGGCGGCAGTCAGGGTGCCCACGCCATCAATCAGGCCATTGTGGCGGCCCTCGAAGAACTGAAAGACGATGATAGACTATATTTTATTCACCAGACCGGGTTGGATGATAAACAGGACCTTGAGGCGGCCTACACAAGACATGGGGTTAACTGTCGGGTAAAGGCGTTTTTCGACGATATCGGTGCTCAGTATGCTCAAGCGGATTTGCTGATCTGTCGAGCCGGTGCGACCACTGTTGCCGAAGCCGCTCTACTTGGTAAAGCATGTATTTTCATCCCGTATCCGTTCGCTACGGAAAACCATCAGGAATTAAATGCACGACAATTGGTTAAAGAGGGGGCGGCGGGGATGGTTCTCGAAAAAGACCTGACCGGCAACGCATTGGCCCGCCTGATTCAATACTATCTTGCCCATCGTCAGGCCTTGAGCTACATGGCCCACCGCGTGCGTACTTTTGGGCATCCCGATGCGGCCATGAATATTGTTGACGATTGCTTGACGGTACTGGCCCAAAAAAACCGGTTGGCACTATTTTTTTTATGGTTAACGGGGTGGCGCTGGCGTCGCAGGACCTGCGGTTTTTAATTAACCGGTTTTAATTACCCGGTTTTAATTAACTGGGGCAAGGTTTTAACCACTTATGTATCAACAAAAATACCACATTCACTTTGTTGGCATCGGCGGCATCGGTATGAGCGGAATTGCCGAATTGCTGTTGAATCTTGGTTATCGTGTTTCCGGATCGGATCTGGCTGCCACGGAGATTACCGAAAATCTGTCGCAGTTGGGTGGCATCATTTACCAGGGCCATGCGGCGCCCCAGATCGAAGGGGCCGACGTGGTGGTAACCTCTTCGGCTGTGGCAGACGACAACCCGGAAGTATTGGCGGCTAGGCAAAATGCCGTTCCCGTTATTCCACGGGCGGAAATGCTGGCGGAATTGATGCGGTTGAAATACAGCGTAGCCATTGCCGGCGCCCACGGCAAGACCTCCACGACGTCGCTGGTTGCGGCGATTTTGGCGGCTGGTAATCTGGACCCAACCGTGGTGATCGGTGGAAAATTGATGGGCCTCGGTACCAATGCCGTATTGGGACGAGGTGATTTTATCGTGGCCGAAGCGGACGAAAGCGACGGTTCCTTTCTCAAGTTTTCACCGACTTTGGCCGTAGTGACCAATATCGACCGGGAACACCTCGATTTTTATAAAGACTTAGATGCGATCAAATCCGCCTTTTTAACATTTATCGATCGTATCCCTTTTTATGGGTTGGCTATTTTATGTCTGGATAATCCCGCGGTTCAGGACGTGATTCCGCAGATAAAAAAAAGGTTTATCACTTACGGATTAAGCAACCAGGCTGATCTGAAAGCAACGGATATTCAATTCGAGGGCTTAAAAACCCGTTTTACCGTGAGCGGTCCCGAAGGCGCACTGGGGCAGATCCTGCTCAACCGGGCGGGCGAACACAATGTCCTTAATGCCTTAGCCGGTATTGCCGTAGGGCTCGAATTGGATGTCGGTTTCGATCATATCAAGAAGGCGCTTGAAACCGTTCCCGGTGTGGGTCGTCGTCTCGAGATAAAAGGTGAAAGCAATGGTATCACCGTCGTGGACGACTACGGCCACCACCCCTCGGAAATCCAAACCACGTTGGCCGCAGTCCGAAAGAGCTGGGCAGACCGACGCATTGTGGTGGTTTTTCAACCCCACCGCTATACCCGGACCCAAGCGCTATTTGACGAATTCGTACGCTCTTTTTATCAATCCGACGTGTTGATTGTGTTGCCCATTTACGCTGCCAGCGAAGAGGTGATCGAAGGCGTGACAGGCAAAAGGCTTTACGAAGAAATTCAGCGACACGGGCATAAGGATGCCCGATATGCCATGAATAAGGAAGGGGCGGTGCGCTACTTAATCGATATCCTGACCCCGGGCGATCTGGTTGTGACCCTGGGAGCGGGTGATGTGTACCGCGTCGGCGAGATGCTGTTGGAAAGGGTGTCATGATGATGAGCTGCGCCGTTTCATATGACGAGCCCACTGTCGTTCGTGGCTTGAACACCAATGAAAAAAATGAACTGCGCTCTCTTTTGGATGACCGCATTCGATTCGATGTGCCCATGCGGCGCTACACGACCCTGGCTGTCGGTGGCCCGGCCGACGCGGTGGCGATGCCGCACAATATCGAGGTTTTGGGGAAATTGTTCGCATGGATTCAAGAAAGAGAAATCCCTTGGTTGGTTGTGGGCGGGGGCAGTAATTTACTGGTTCGTGATGGCGGTATTCGGGGGGTCGTCATTGCATTAACGCCCCACTTTAAGGGGATTACTGCGAGTGAGGATGATGCCGGCCGTCCAAAATTAGTAGCCAAGGCGGGTACACGTTTGCCGTCGTTGTGTCGTTACACTATCGACAGGGGATGGGGAGATATGACCTTTGCTTTGGGGATCCCTGCTTCGGTGGGTGGGGCGCTCGCGATGAATGCCGGTGCCGCCCAAAGTTGTATGGCGAATGTTCTGGAGGCCATTACGGTGTTGTGGCCCACCGGGCAAGTGCGGCGAATTCACCGGCGAGAGATTGATTTTGGGTATCGCCGAATGCGTCTGCCTGCCATCAATGGGGGGTTGGCTCCGCATTCGGGCATTATCGTCGAAGGAACCTTTCATCTGGAACGAATGGATTCGCAGCTGTTGGAAAAAAAGGGCGTCGAAATCAAAAAAGACCGTAAATTGCGCCAACCAACCGGTGTTTCAAGTGCCGGCTGTTTTTTTAAAAATCCGGCAACAGGCCCATCCGCCGGTGAATTGATCGATAAAGCCGGTCTAAAAGGAAAACAGGTGGGCGGCGCAATCATTTCGACGCGTCATGCCAATTTTATCATTAATCGAAAAAATGCCCGGGCGGCGGATATCCTTGCCTTGGCAAAGTGCGTCCAAGCCCGCGTGGCCGATCATTTTGGTGTTCGGCTGGAGCCGGAAGTGGTCATTGTAGGAGACTCGAATCATGCGCCAAAATCGGTTTAAAAGCCGCCGAGCGAAACGGTCACAACATTTTACCGAATATCTGGGTCGGAGCGTCTATGTTGTAATCGGGGTGTTTGGAATGGCCGTGCTCAGTTTTGTCATGGTAACGGGCCATGATTTTTTGACGCGTTCGCCGCTATTCGGAGCAGCGACGATCCAGATCAACGGTTTAAACCGATTGTCCGAATCCGAGGTGCTGACTAAATCCCTTCTAAAAAAAGGTGTCAATATTCTATCCGTAAATCTGTCCCTGACCCGGAAACGATTAAGGGCTCATCCCTGGATTTCCGATGTCAGTATTAGAAGACGGTTCCCGGATGCACTGGAATTGACTGTCACAGAGCAGGTGCCCCTGGCAGTCGTCGATCTCGGGCGAAAATTCGTTATCAACCATGAGGGTGATATTTTTAAAAAAGCCGACGCGCTGGATGAATCCAATTATCCGCTTATTCATGGGTTATCCTTCACGGATCTAACCCTCTCCGGCCCACCCAACGACCGGTCGTTTGGCTCGGTGTTGGCGGTTTTGCGCCTGGGTGGTGAACCCGGTAGCGTGATTCCCAATCGTTATTTGAAAACCGTGAATGTGGATCGGGAGATTGGACTGACCCTGGTTGCCTTTGATCAGCCCCTAATGATTCGGCTGGGATACAGGGACTATTCAGCTAAATATGAAGTACTAACGCGATTACTGACCCATTTCAACGCACGTCGGACCACGGAGACGATCGATTGGATCGATTTAAATGATCCGCAACGAATTGTCATGAACCTCAAGGGTGAGTTGACCCTATAAAAGGATAAGGAGGTCTAGAATGGAGGGCAGGGGCGAACTCATCGTTGGCCTGGATATTGGTACAACCAAAATTTGTTGTGTGGTGGGCGAGGTGTTGCCCGGCGAAGTCAATATCATCGGTATCGGCACCCATCCTTCGGTGGGTCTGCGTAAAGGCGTTGTTGTGAACATCGAATCCACGGTGGAATCGATCAAAAAAGCGGTGGATGAGGCGGAACAGATGGCCGGCTGCGAGATCTCTTCCGTTTATACCGGTATTGCCGGTGGTCACATTACCGGCTTCAACAGCCGTGGTGTGGTGGCTGTCAAGGGGAATGAAGTTACCAAGGGTGATGTGGATCGGGTCATAGAGGCGGCGCGTGCCGTGGCGATTCCCATGGAGCGCGAGGTGATCCATGTGCTGCCGCAGGAATATATTGTAGATGACCAGGACGGCATTCAAAACCCGGTGGGGATGGCCGGTGTTCGCCTGGAAGCGAAAATTCATATTGTTACCGGTGCGGTTACATCAGCACGCAATATTGTGAAGTGCGCCAACCGCGCTGGGTTGGATGTCGGCGAGATTGTGTTGGAATCTTTGGCATCGGGTCGAGCCGTATTATCCGACGAGGAAAAAGAGCTGGGTACCGCCCTGATCGATATCGGCGGAGGCACCACCGATCTGGCGATATTCAGAGGAAAAAATATATTTCATACTTTCGTTTTGGCTCTGGGTGGAGACAATTTTACCAACGATATTGCGATCGGGCTGCGGGCGCCGTTAGCCGATGCGGAGCGGATTAAGGAAAAGTATGGTTGCTGTGTTTTGAGCCATATCGGCGCCGATGAAATGATCGAAGTGCCGGGGTTAGGCGGGCGTTCACCGCGCAAGTTGCCCCGTCAGATTTTGGGAGAAATCCTGGAGCCGAGAATGGAAGAGATCTTTAATTTGGTTCGACAGGAGATCGACAATCGGGATCTATCCCATTGTCTTAACGCCGGGGTGGTTCTCACCGGCGGCGGTTCACTGATCGAGGGTTCCAGCGAGATTGCCGAGTCGGTATTCAAAGTCCCGGCGCGCATCGGCAAGCCGGCCGGCGTGACCGGACTGACCGATATGGTGAACAACCCCATCTATGCCACCGGGGTCGGATTGGTCGTCTTTGGTGCCGGTCAAGAACGAAAAAGAGCGGGATTTGCCATTCGAGATAAAAATATATTTCACAAGGTTATGGCCCAGATGAAACGATGGTTTAAGGATGTTATCTAATGTAGTGCAGTAGTTTCAAACCAAGGGAGGTGGAGAATGATGTTTACGTATGTGGAGAAAGAGGCGGGAGCAAAAATCAAAGTAATTGGTGTGGGCGGCGCCGGCGGAAACGCGGTGAACAACATGATCGATTCAAATTTAAACGGGGTTCAATTTATCGCGGCTAATACCGACGCACAGGCGCTGGACATATCCAAAGCAGCCACCAAGATTCAATTGGGTGGAGAGGTTACCGAAGGCCTTGGGGCCGGCGCGAATCCTCAACTGGGACGCGAAGCAGCGCTTGAAAACTATGAGGAGTTGACAAGGCTACTGGACGACAGCCACATGGTTTTTATCACCGCCGGGTTCGGTGGTGGCACCGGTACCGGTGCCGCGCCTGTCGTAGCCGAAATCTGCAAGGAGCTGGGGGCGTTAACGGTAGCGGTGATCACGCGGCCTTTTTCCTTTGAAGGGCGCAAAAGAAACGAGATGGCTGAAGCCGGAATTGAGGAATTGAAAAAAGTTGCCGATACGGTGATTACCATTCCCAACGACCGTTTACGAGGGCTTGCGCCACGTAACGCGCGTCTGATAGACATGTTTAAAAAAGCGGATGAGATTCTGCTTCATTCGGTGAAGGGGATTACCGATCTGATTACCATGCCCGGGTTGGTGAATCTGGATTTTGCCGATATCAAAACAACCATGTCCAAGGCCGGAATGGCTATCATGGGGATCGGTATGGCCAGCGGTGAAAACCGAGCCATTGAGGCGGCCAGCAAGGCCATATCCCATCAGCTCTTGGAGGATATCTCCATCTCCGGAGCCAGAGGTGTGTTGGTTAATATTACCAGCAGTAGCGATCTGACCATGGAAGAGATGGTCGAGGCCTCAGAGAAGATCCATGAAGAGGTCGGCAACGATGCCGAAATTATCTGGGGTGCGGTGATTGATGACGAAGTTGGCGATGAGATGCGGGTGACCGTGATTGCAACCGGTATCGGCGAAAAAGACATCCCTGAAGCGGTGGAAGAAGAGTACCACCCAAAAGATGTTATTCGGGAATTTAAGCCACGTGGTAAAGTAAGGGATATTACACCTGAAGACATGCAACAGGAATCCCGTTTCAGTGGGCAGGGAAGAATCGAACCGGAAGCAATCGTGGAAAGCGATCAGGACGGCAAAGTCCATCGGCATTACGGCCTGGTAATCGACCAGGAGGATCTTGAGATTCCGACCTTTTTAAGAAGGAGTGCCGATTAAAAGAGACGTTCGGCGCGATTGTCCGGCTCGAGTGCAGGTACGGATTATTTTATGAAAGGCAAAAAAGAAAAGCACGCTCGAGCCGATCTTCCGCGTGAAATCGGCGTTATTCACAAAACCTGGAAAAATCGCCTCTCGGTAGCCTTGGTGTACCCCAACCATTATGGGGTGGGCACTGCCAACCTGGGGTTCCAGACCGTCTACCGCCTGTTGAACGAAATGGACAGGGTGGTATGTGAAAGGGCCTTTTTACCGGAGGAAAAAGACGGAAATGGCGCGCATCCGCCAAAAACCTTGGAATCAGGGCGGGCGCTGACCGATTTTGATATTGTCGCGTTTTCCGTATCGTTTGAACTTGATTATCTCCATATTTTAACCATCCTTGATTTGGCAGGCCTCCCCCTGCGATCCGATGATCGCAAGGAACTCCACCCCCTTGTGGTCGCAGGTGGGGTGGCCTGCTGGCTCAACCCCGAACCCATTGCATCCTTTTTCGACCTGATCTTTATCGGCGAAGCCGAAGTTCTCTTACCGACTTTTATCCAATCCTATTTAAAAGAGGGGCCCCAACGCGGCTCACCGTCGGTTTTCGTCGAAACAATCGCTCCACACATACCCGGTGTTTACGTCCCCGCCCTTTATCGTCCCGTGTATGATACAAATGGCGCTTTTATCGGCAGACGTGTATCCTCAGGGATACCTGACCAGGTTCAGCGGATGATCCTGCGCGATCTTACCGAATCGGCAACCCATAGTGTGGTGGTATCCTCACAGGCGGTTTTTGATAGCCGGTATCTGATCGAAATCGGTCGCGGGTGTTCGCGGGGGTGTCGGTTTTGCAGTTCCGGGTTTATCTCACGGCCACCGCGGTTCAGGAGTATCCCTGCACTGGTGGCGGATATTAAAAAAGGCAAAAAAATGGCCGATCGAATCGGCCTGGTGGGGACAGCTGTTTCCGATCTGCCGGGAATCGAATCTCTATGTCGGCAGGCCGCGGCAATGGATGTTTCACTGGCTTTTAGCTCTTTTCGGGCCGATGCGCTCAGTGAAGCGTTTATTGATGCCATGGTAAAAAGCGGCGTAAAAACCGCCACGATCGCCCCGGATGCCGGTTCCGAACGCATGCGGCGGGTGATCAATAAAGGCCTGACCGAAGAAGATATCTTAAAAAGCACGGCAGCCCTCGTGTCCGCCGGAATCGCCAACCTGAAGCTCTATTTCATGGTAGGGTTGCCCCTTGAAACCGAAGCGGATGTGCTTGCCATTGTTGCATTGACAGAAGCCATCAAAAAGATATTTTTGCGTGAAAGCCGCCCGCGGGGTAAAATGGGGAAAATTACCGTCAGTTTGAATTGTTTTGTCCCCAAACCTTTCACCCCCTTTCAATGGGCGGCGATGGATAACGTGTCCCTTCTTAAAAAGAAAATCATGACCATTCGGAAAGGTATCGGAAGAATTCCGAATCTTGTTTTTAGAAGTGAAAGTCCGCGCCAGGCTTATCTACAAGCCTTATTGGCCAGGGGCGACCGGCGGATCGGCCAGGCGTTGTTGGCCGCCCATCGTCACGATGGCGACTGGCCTAGCGCTTTGGCCGAAGTGGCATTTAACCCGGACGATTTTGTATATCGCCGTCGGGATATTCTCGAGCCCTTGCCGTGGGATTTTATCGATACCGGCGTTCGCCGATCATTTTTAGTCAGGGAATATAAAAAAGCCCTTGAGGCTTGCCCATCTGACCCTTGCCCTGCGGAAGCCTGTACGCAATGCGGGGCCTGCCCCAACTAAAAAATGCTTGAAAGCAGTGGGGCATTATGGTAGCAAAGCTGAGTTTCCGATTTGGACCTGATCTTACCGGATCGGATCGTTAAATGATGGTAGTAAACAAATACAAATGTCCCATGGGCGGTGCGTTTCGTGACCGGTTTGGTCCGATGCGGCCTGGGTCGACCATTAAAGGAACTTAAGACCTGATGGCTTCAAAAACACAAATAAAGATTGCTTACGGCCTGGCCATTTATTTTCTGTTTATCGGTATTTTAAGCTATACGGTTTTTTCGGCCGAAACGCCGGAAACGCCCATTCGCGTCATGTATACGACCGCAACGGGAAAGGTCTTATTTGACCATAAAACCCATGCCGATGACAATGGCTACGGGTTGGCCTGTAAAGACTGTCATCATCACCCTATGGAAGATGAAGCGGATTTGAGAAGTTGTGGTGAATGCCACACCAAGGCCCAGGCGGAATCAATGCCGGAGTCCTGTTTGGATTGCCATGAGGCGGACGAGGTCGAAGATACCGAGATGCTCGTTAGCGGAGATGCCTTCCACAATCAATGTATCGGTTGCCATGAGGAATTTGGCCAGGGGCCGTTTGATTGCGCCGAGTGTCATGTAAAATAGCGAGATGTATCGGATTTCGTTAAGGCTGAAAACTTTAAGGAATATTAAGTGATGCTAAAAAAATCCTTTTTGGGATTGTCCAAGCCCACCCTTACTTACGAAAGGCTGCTGGACCCCCCCTCACGGATACGGCAGATTCCGTTACCCGATTCTGTAACCTGCCTGTTTGACACACCCTTTGAAAAAATGACGGATCTGAAAATTCAAAACGGTGATTCAATCAAACGTGGACAGTTGATGGTTTTAAAGGATGGCCCCGGCGGTACACGAGTGAGCCCGGTGGCTGGAACGGTAACTGGTATCACAGCCTTTGCCGGTGATTTTGGGCGGCAGTTTACCGCCGTCACCATGAAAACCGCCGACAATGTGGCAATGGATAGCGGTTTTGGCGCATGTATCGATTCTCCCGACATCGAATCGGCCCGGGATTATCTGGGGCAGGCGCCGGGTAAGCCCCCGCTGGACCTTGTGATGGATTCGAACAAGCCCATCGATACCATCGTCATCGATGCCGTGGATAAGGATATTTTAGTCGGTACCCGCCAATATGTCCTCAAAACAGACCTTGCATCCGTAATAAAGGGGATCGATTTACTGCGCCGTATAACAACCGTGGAAAAGATCGTATTGGTTGTGCCACGGGAGCAGCTACAGGGGTATGGGCACATCAGCGCGGAAGTAATGGCCGTCGATCTGGCCTACCCATCCGGCAATCCGTATCTAATTGTCGGTAGCCTTCTGAAAAAAGAGATTTTAGCCGGTCAGGCATTTGAAGATATCGGCGTGGCCATGTTTGGTGTTGAGGGCGTTGCCTCAATCGGCCGGGCCTATGCCGAAGGGGAAGTACCGTATAATAAGGTCATCACAATTATCGATAAAGACGGTGCCCAGTCATTGGCTGCGGTTTGTGTTGGTACGCCGGTCGGTGCGGTTCTTTCCGCCCAAGGCATAACCGTTAACGAGCGGGACCAGCTCATTTTTGGTGGCCCCATGACCGGTCAGGCCGTTTATAACCTTGATTATCCGATTTTAGCGGACACGGATGCCGTGCTCATTCAGGATCGGGATCAAATTCCCTTGTCCTCGGACTATCCCTGTATCAATTGTGGCGATTGTATCCGCGTCTGCCCGGTCAATATCCCCATAGACATGCTGGTCCGTTTTTTAGAGGCAGGTGAGTACGAGGAGGCCGCCGACCAATATGCTTTGGACGCATGTATCGAATGCGGTCTTTGCAGCTATGTTTGTGTTTCCAAGATACCGATTTTTCAATACATAAAACTGGGAAAATCTGAACTTTCACGCCAGCGCCTGGCGGAGGCAGCCAATGATTGATCGAAAGAAACTAATCGTATCCCATGCCCCTTTCTGGCATAACGGCAGCAGTATCCCCCAACGCAATTACAATATTATGCTGGCCGCGGCGCCCGCGGCGGCCATGGGCTGTTTTCGATACGGTATGCCGGCGGTTGGTGTCGTGGCGTTTTCCATCGCTTTTTGCATCATCTGGGAAAGGATTATGAATGGGATGATGCGCCAACCGGTGACCGTCGGTGACGGACACGCAGCCCTGACCGGGCTTTTACTGGCCATGTTGCTGCCGGCGACAGCCCCTTGGTGGTTGGTAATCGTCGGCACTTTTCTGGCAATGGTCATCGGTAAACATATCTTCGGTGGTATCGGCAGCAATCCCTTTCATCCCGTGGCTTTGACCATCGCCATGCTGATGCTTTCCTGGAGTGACCATCTGGATTTAAACGAAGCATTGGTCAACTACGACTTTGGATTTACCATGGGATTTCCTCTGGCCGAAGTGAAGCATTTCGGCACTGCGGCTATCGAATCATTCGGGTACATGGATCTACTTTTAGGGCGGCAAATTGGGGGCATCGGCTCTGCCTTTGGCCTGGCGTTGATCGCGGGGGGCATTTATCTGATCCTGCGTGGTTTCATTCGATGGGAAATTGTGGTCTCATTTTTAGGGGGCGTTTTTGTAACGGCGATGTTGTTTTATGGTACTGACGCCGCCAAATATGCCGATCCGATATTTCATCTACTGACCGGGTATACCCTTATCGGTGCCATTTTTCTGGCCACGGACGATTCTTCTTCACCAGTTGGGTTTATCCCCATGCTGATTTATGGCGCCCTTGCCGGGATCATGACCGTACTGATACGCAATATTGGTGATATGGATCGACGGCGTTGTCTTAGCCATCCTGTTGGCCAACCTCGTCAGCCCACTTTTAGATAAGATACGGCCTAAAGTGTTGGGAAAGGTAAGCTGATATGAACGATATGGTGAAAATGGTTGTCGTGTTGACGGTATTGACAGCGTTTTCAGGTGGGCTTTTGGCGTCGATTCGAGACAGTACGCTTGAGCAGATCGAGATGCAACAGCTAAAATTTGTTAAGGGCCCGGCGATTAAGGTTATTATGGAGGGCGCTGAAAATGACCCCATCACCGATCGCTTCAAAATTAAAGATGGTGAAAAAGAATACAGTGTATTCGTAGGCAAATTTAACGGAAAGGCCAATACCGTGGCCCTGGAAGATTTTGCCGAAGGATATGGCGGCCCCGTGGGCGTGATTGTCGGTATCAATATGGATAAAGATGAGGTGCTGGGGGTGCAAGTGTCCACTCATGCCGAAACTCCGGGTTTGGGCTCCCGTGCCAAAGATGACCCGAGCTTTGTATCCCAATTTAGCGGCGGGAACATCAAGGATCCCTTTAAAGTGGCTAAGGACGGCGGTCGAATCAACGCCTTGTCCGGTGCCACCATTACCTCCCGGGCAGTCTGCCAGGCAGCCTCCTCGGCCGGTAGCGTGTATCAGGCACTGAAACCGAAAATTCAGGAACAGATCGCCGCGATGAAATAAAGCGTCAAACAGAGAGAGAAAAAATGGCCAGATCGATTGCACAAGAGTTTGTTAAAGGGCTTTGGCAGGAGGTACCGCCGTTTCGCTTGGTACTGGGCCTGTGCCCGGCCCTGGCCGTCACGAAATCGGTCGGAGACGGGTTGGGAATGGGGGTGGCAACCACATTTGTTCTGGTTTGCTCGAATATGCTTGTATCCCTATTAAGGAATGTCATTCCCGATAAGGTTCGTATTGCCTGTTATATCATCATCATCGCCACCTTTGTCACCGTTGTCGAACTGATGATGCAGGCCCATGCTTATCCGCTCTTTTTAAGCCTCGGTATTTTTATACCGCTGATCGTGGTTAACTGCGTCGTTTTGGGCCGGGCCGAGGCGTTTGCGGCCAAAAACTCGGTCGTTCGTTCTCTGGCGGATGGACTGGGTATCGGGCTTGGGTTTACCCTGGCCTTGGGTGCACTTGGTGCGGTGAGAGAGGTTCTTGGAAATGGGACGTTTTATGGGTTTTCACTATTCGGCCCCTCCTTTGAGCCGTTTAAATTTATGGTCGAGGCGCCGGGCGCCTTTGTCGGTTTGGGCCTGATGCTGTGCGCCATGAATATGCTGGAAAGTAAATAGGGGAAGTTATGGGTGATTTAGTCGTTCTGGCCATCGGGTGCATATTGGTCAACAACATTCTGCTGGCTCAATATTTAGGGAACTGTCCGTTTTTAGGCACATCCAAAAAAATGGAAACCGCCGTGGGGATGTCTTTTGCGGTCATCTTCGTGCTGGTTATGGCCGGACTGATCACCTGGCTACTCAATACCTTTGTCCTGGTTAAATTTAACATCGAATATTTACGCACCCTGGCATTTATTCTGGTGATTGCCTCTCTGGTCCAGTTTGTGGAGATGTTTCTTAAAAAGAGTATTCCCGCGCTCTATGCGGGATTGGGTATTTTCCTGCCGCTGATTACCACCAATTGCGCTGTGATGGGGGCCTGTCTGATCAATGTGAAGGAGGAGTATACCTTTATCGAGGCCATAGTCGCATCGTTCAGTTATGCCGTGGGTTTTGGCCTGGCCCTGATCCTCTTTGCCGGGGTTCGAGAGCGGATTCTACTCGCCCGGGTCCCCAAACCCCTTCAGGATACTTCCATTGCATTGGTTACGGCCGGCGTCCTGTCACTTACCTTTTTTGCCTTTAAAGGCATGGTATAGCCCTCTTTCGAGCCTAATGGTCAATTGCTTGACGGGGTCAATTCGTTTTCGATCTTTACGCGAAACCATAGCGTTTACGTTGTAAATAGATCGACATGACCTTATTCTCATTTAAAGCGGCGTTATCTGATATTTTAATAATCTGGCCCGGCCGATTATAGACACCGGTGAGGTCGAAATGACTACCATGATCGATACCCGTGGGCTGTTTTACCCCTTGCCTATTACCCTAGTTTCTCGAAAATTGCGCTTTATCGTTAACTTGATATCGTCCTGGGCAAGTAATATGTCCCCATCCCATTACAACATGGATGCTCGTATGAATGAATCGATGACATGAAATCAAGGCGAACAGGCCAAACCAGGCCCTGGAAAACGGTCATTCCGCAACCGGCGCGCAGTGAAGTGGGCGGAATTATTCTGATCGTTGTGACCATCTGGGTAGTGTTTGCTTTGGATATGGTTCTGCCTTTGGAGCGGTTTGGCCTGATCCCTCGCCGCGTTGTCGGCTTGGCCGGTATTGCCTTGATGCCTTTTTTGCATGGAAACCTGCAACATATTGTGAGCAATACGGTACCCTTGGTTGTCCTTTTGTTTCTGCTGACCGGGTCCCGAGCCAACTCCTGGGTTATTGTGACGCTGATTACCCTTTTGGGCGGAACGCTGTTGTGGTGCTTTGGCCGACCGGTGATCCATATTGGTGCCAGCGGCCTTGTTTTTGGGTTGATTACTTTTCTATTTTTTTCAGGTCTGTTTGAAAAACGTTTCATCGCTTTGTTGGTTTCCATTCTAGTTGGTTTTCTGTATGGTGGCAGCCTGATTACCGGGATTATGCCGGGACAAGCGGGTATTTCCTGGGACGGCCATCTTTGCGGTGCGGGGGCGGGCGCCATGATTGCTAAGTTATCGGCGCGCAAATGAATCGGCCAGGCGAATCATACAAATATATCGTGAAAGGTTGCAGGAAGAGGCGCTGATGAGTCCACCGAAAAACACCATGGAAATTTTCCGTTTACTGGACCAGTCCAATTGCCGGGAATGTGGAAAAAAAACCTGTTTGGCTTTTGCCGGTGCCGTGTATACCGGCCAGAAAAAGTTAAGCGAATGCCCCAAACTGAAAACGGACCAACTGGCCCAACTATCGGGGATTGATGAAGAATCCAAAAAAAAGGATGCTGAAGGTGAAAAAGCCCTTCAGCTGCTAATCGATCGAGCGTTGGAAACAGACCTTGCGGTCGCGGCTAACCGAATTGGTGCTCGGTTTGTGGAAAATCGATTAACGCTTAAGATTTTAGGCAAGGACTTTAGTATCGACGCTCAGGGTAATTTATCTACGGATATTCATGTCAACCCTTGGGTCGCGGTCCCATTTTTAGCCTATATTCTGGGTAAAGGTTTACCCATTTCCGGCAACTGGGTGTCATTTCGGGAGCTTGGTGGCGGACAGGAGCGGCATCTGCTTTTTAAAAAACGGTGCGAAACAGCCATAAAAAGGCTGGCAGACAGTTACACCGGATTTTTTGAGGATATCGTTCACATTTTTAATGGCCGGCAGGTGGAAGAGCAATTCGAGGCGGATATTTCCGTGGTTTTGTACCCGTTGCCCCAAGTACCCATCATGCTATGCTATTGGCAGCCCGAGGATGGAATGGCATCGAGCTTTAATGTGTTTTTTGATGAAACCGCTGATCAAAACCTGGACATCGAGGCCGTTTTTACGTTGGGGGTTGGGCTGGCCCAAATGTTTGAAAAACTTGCCATCCGGCATGGGTGGGGTGACGCAACCCAAAATCTATCCGCTTGAAAAGAGACACCGAAATAATTGCGACGAAAACCTAGAAGGAACTCAAATGACATTTCAAAAAGTATCCGCAACCGATAAACCGATGCATGGTCACCGCAAGCTTTTGCTTTGTGGCTTTCCGGCCGAAGCCCAGTCAAAGTTTGAAACCCTGCTTAAAATGATCAATTTGGCCGATTTACCAATCGTTTGGGCTGATGACGCACAGATCGACGTGGGGTTATCCGGCTTATTGAGCCAGACTAAAGATTTCGGCAAAGGCACTTCTTCAACACTCCCGCGAGCCATCATCGTTTCGGGTATCACGGAACAAGAGCTGCATTATCTAATGGGTGCCTGTCGCCAGACGAAAATGAAGCCGGCGCTCTGGGCAGCTATCACACCGACATCTGAAACCTGGACATTGCGGCAACTTCTGGATGAACTCGAGGCTGAAAGAGCGGCCATGGAAAAAATGAATCAAAGGGAAAAATAATGACAAAAACCTGGCAGGATCATCTTGCGGCACATCAAGAAACCTATGTAGACCAGCTGATTGATTTTTTGACAATACCCAGTATTTCTAGCCTTATGCAAAACGAAGCGGATGTTCAGCGTGCGGCGGACTGGGTGGCTGGGCGACTTCGAACGGCCGGGCTCGATAACGTTGAAGTCTTTCCCACGGGCGGGCATCCGGTGGTATATGGCGACTGGTTGCATGCGGGCGACAAACCGACGATTATGGTCTATGGCCATTTCGACATCCAGCCGGTGGACCCGGTAAATTTATGGAGTTACCCGCCCTTTGAGCCGACCATCAAGGAGGGCCGCATATACGCACGCGGGGCTTCTGATGATAAGGGCAATATGCTGGCGCCCATCTTGGCGGTTGAAGCTTTTTTAAAAAGTGGTCTGGATTTGCCGGTAAATCTAAAATTCTTTTTTGAAGGCCAGGAAGAGATCGGCAGCCCGCAGCTTCCGGAATTTATAGTTGAAAACAAGGAAAAATTGGCTTGCGATCTGGTCGTCAGTGCTGATGGCGGCCAATGGGAGGAAGACCAACCCGCCATATTAACCGGTTTGAGAGGGCTTTGCGCCCTTCAGCTTGATATGGTCGGCGCTCGCAGTGATGTTCATTCCGGAGTTTACGGGGGTGGATTTTTAAACCCTATTCAGGCCATGGTTCAGTTGCTTGCCACCATGCACGGAGCGGATGGTCGTATTTTAGTCGAAGGTTTCTATGACTCAGTCCACCCCCTTAGTGAGATCGAGCGAACCCAAATCGAGGCGGTTCCTTTTAATGAAAATCAATACAAACAGGATCTGGGTATCGATGAATTATTCGGGGAAAAAGGTTACAGTACTTATGAGCGCGTGTGGATTCGACCAACCCTTGAATTTAACGGGATCTGGGGTGGGTTTCAGGATGAAGGCACTAAAACGGTGATTCCCAGTGAAGCCCATGCCAAAATTACCTGCCGACTGGTGCCGGATCAAACCCCGGATGATATTGCCGGGTTGATCAAAAAACACGTGAAGAAGAACGCGCCGGGGGGTGTAAAAATTTCTGTCAATCAAGAACCCAGCAAAGCAGACCCCTATACCATTCCACACGATCATCCCGGTAATCAGGTCGCGCAATCGGTTCATAGAAGGCTGTATGGTAAAAAGCCCTTTTATGTACGGATGGGGGGCACAATACCTGTGTGTGCCATATTTCAACGTCACTTGAATGCGTATACGGTGAATTTCGGGTTTGGATTAGACGACGAGAATATTCACGCACCGGATGAGTTCTGGCGATTGAAAAGTTTTAAACTGGCGCAAAACGCTTACGGATTGCTGTTAGAGGAGTTAGGAGGACTGGACCCAGCCATAGACCTTCACCCCGAAAAGCCATAGTGAAAAATCTCATAGTTGGTTTTACCGCCTAACAGCGCATCGACATTTTCCTGTATGGCCTGCCGATCTTTGCTTAAGAGCCATTTCTCCCAATATTCGGATGATTCCCAGGTACTGATTACCAAAAATACATCCGGCTGATCGCTGCTCTTTAAGGTCTCACCGGAGATATATCCCGGTTGACTGGATGCCAATGATCTCATTTCTCGAAATAACTGTAGCATATCACGGGCTTTTTCCCTTGGGACGGTTCGTGTGATTAAAACTTTGATGCTCATGGCTTCCTCCTATTTATAGGGATTATTGGATCGCCTGGCGTTTTTTTTCCAGATTAAGATAAAGATCGGTCAGCTTTTTTAGCTGTATTTCCAGTTTTATATTCTCAGATTCCAGTTGATTGATCGTGTTTTCCGTATCCGTTAAAAATGCTTGGGCTTCTTTCAGCTGCTCTTGGGCGTAGGCTGTGTTTTTTTCCGATTTTTTAAGGGCCCATCGCAGGTTTTTTAATTTTTTGCTACAGGCGGCTTGTTTTTTTTGGCAATCGGTTTGTTCCCAAGTTAATACTTCCGTTTGTGATTGGCTTCGACCGACCTTTTCCTCAAGGGCGGTGATGGTGTTTAACAAATGATGGATGTGCTGGGCGCGCCAATCCGACTGAGTGTCGGATTGACCTTTTGGCTGTACCGATAGATACCGAGCCAGATATTTATTAGCCGACCGGTAATCGGGATGTTGGTTTTGGGGATGGGTGTGAAGCAGTGCCAGAATAAATAAGATTCTTATGATCCGTGGGAGGGCGTTTTTCGCGTTTGACAATTTCTTGCTGAATGTCCGTTGTCCGCCAACTTTGGTTGACCAGACGATTTGAGGGTGCTGACTGCAACGCAGGCAAACAACCCATCGTTATAAGTGTCGAGATAAGTAATAATAATCGTAATCTCATGAGTCCTTCCGTTGATCGACGACAAAAACACTGCCGTTTAAAGTTTTGGCTTTTTTCTTTAATTCGGCGGCAATTTCTCCAAACCGAATATGACTGCACTCTTTTTTATCCATATTGGTGACCACCGCAATGGAGATCGTCATGATGGGGAATTGCATCTTTTCCCCCTGCCGGGAGGTGCTTTCAATAAATCCATTTTCAGCATCTTCAGCGTTATAGAACTGGTGGATGCGGTCGTCAAATATTTTAATAATCTCCTGGCAAATCCGATCAAATTTTATCGGGTTGGTTATAAAAACAAAATCGTCTCCGCCAATATGACCCACAAAGTCATTCTCCACCCCATGCGCCTTGGCGGCGCGTTGAATGGTTTCAGCGGTCATTTTTATAACGCTATTGCCCGTTGCATAGCCGTAGCGATCATTAAAGGCCTTAAAATGATCGATATCAACCAGGCAAAAGGCGGTGGGTTGCTCCTCATCAAGCCTCGTTTTTAAAACGGTTTCAATGGTAACGCCACCCGGGAGACGGGTCAACGGGTTTTTATCAAGGTTGCTTTTTTCTAAAGCGGCTAGCCGTTGCCCCATCTCTGAAAATGATTGGGCCAGTATTTTTAATTCCCCTTCCCCCTTTATGGCCGGGACAAAATCAAAATTACCTTCGGCAATTTCTTCCGTGGCCCGTATCAATTGTTGAATCGACCGAAGGATATACCGAAAAGCTATAAAAGCGGAACCGATACCGATCAGGATACCGGCAATCGCCAGCCCGGCCATTATTTTAAAAGATCTACTGCTAACCGAAGCAATATCGCGGACCCGGTTTTCTTGATGTTTGTAAGCATCCTGTTTTATGTCATTGATAAACCGGCTGAGTCGATCAAATTGGGCCGATATTCTTCGGGCGCTTATGGCCACATCATCGGCATACAACGTTTCAAGCGTCTGATAATGGGTGAGGTACATGACCAGGTACCGTTGATGGTGTGCCGTGATTTGACCGATCTTGGCCAGCAGGTCCGGATCGGTTATTTTGGTTTTCAACTGGCCCAGGAGCTTTTTAAACGTCTCGCCATGTTGAATGAAATGCTGCTTTATCTCTTCGGTTTGGGCGATAAGATAATGTTGACCGAAAGATTCCTGCAAAACCAACTCGTTAAACAGGTCATCGATGGATTCTATAATGAAAATATCTTCCTGAACCATGCGCTGGTTCATTTCAGTTAATTTATTAATGTTACTTAAGGCATAAATGGGAATAAGGCCAAGCAGCACGATCAGCGGTAAAAAACCCAGCAGGATTTTATTGGCGATGGTAGAATGGCGATATGCGAGCATGCAGCTATTCCCGAAAATGACTTGGGTTAAAAATGCGTAAAAAAATGGTTAATAGAAAATAGCGAATTAGTGAAAACGTGTCAAGAATGAAGTGAATTCGGTTACATATGTGGTCATTGCGTTTGAATGCGTTATAGATATGGCCCTGCTGTCGCGCTTGTATTTGAATTCGGGGAAATTTTGGCGCAGACGATTCATAATTTCCCGGCCGATATACGAGGTTGACATGGCCTGGGGAATAAATTCATCTTTTGGCAATATTTCCAACATTTTGGGCCGAAGCATATCTTTAACGTAGGTTCGCGTCGCATCGGCCGTACTAATGAAAATTTCAGTGTTTTTATAAACACTTCGCGTAACCATCGCTCTTAAACAAGCGTATGTTAGTTAACAGGGCGATAACCACGAAAAAAACAAGAAGGATGGCCGTTGACCCAACCCGAAATTTAAATTTGACTGTTTTGTTTCTGATATTTTACCTGCTATTTTATATTGAAACGATGTAATCAATGCTATATCGACCAAATCTAAGTGATAATTTTTACATACGTCAAGCCCGACAACCCATTTATTTTAAAGGGGAATTGACGGGTTTTCAATAAATGACTATATTCGCAGCTGATTCGTTTATTCGCACCATCCGGTTTACTTTGCTCTTGACACTAAAATCAGTAAGTGCTTTATGATTAACGCAAACATTCACAAAAGGTGGGTTTTTATTCATGGCATCCAAAGATAAAAGAAAATCACCGCGTGTCGATTCGCTTAACCTTATTTCCTATGTCGTTTTTGATGAAGCGGACAATGCCGTTCGTCAGGGGATGGGGCGTACGCTTAACTTGTCCAAAACCGGAATTTGTTTAGACACATACCGCCCGTTATCCCGCCGGCAAAAAGTTGCTCTGACCATCGGACTGAAGGATAACCTGGTGGATATTTTTGGCCGTGTGGTTCATGTTCGCAAAAGGAAAAACGGACGGTTTGACAACGGGATCGATTTTGCGGAAATGGATCAAAACCAACAGTCAATATTGAGTCGGTTTTTAACGGCTTATTACGAAAACATCAAAAAAGATCAGCCTCCAGCCGCTTAAATTACACATATCCACCGTCATCGGCCTTTACCCCGAGCGATCAGAATCCAATCTTTGCCAATCTTGTGACCTTGACGCATGAGCATTGACAGCCCTCACTGGGTTATGTCAATAAAATTTATGTCCTTTTTCGGATAAGGATAAATGGTTATTTTATCCTGATTCAATTTGGGATTCAATTCCGAGTTCAATTCAGGAAAACAAAAATTCCATGTCGATTTGTAATGGCCGGTGGCTTTCGAGTATTGTGATGATTTTGAACCATTATTGAATGTTGCGGGTATTTAAAGGGGAATTTAAATGAAAACAGATTATGAAAAACTTGGCGCCTTTTATCTCGGTAAAGAATACGACCTGAATTCTCGAACCCTTAAAGATGACCTGATTCTTTACGATTCTAAAGACTTGAATACCCATGCGGTCATTATCGGCATGACCGGAAGTGGCAAGACCGGCTTGGGGATCGGGTTGCTGGAAGAGGCCTTGATTGATAATGTTCCGGTGATCGCCATTGATCCAAAGGGCGATCTGTCCAATCTGCTTTTAACCTTTCCCGACCTGTCACCGGATGACTTCCGGCCCTGGATTAATTCCCAGGATGCCCTCAACGCGGGATTAACAGATGATCAGTTCGCCACGAAGCAGGCCGAGATCTGGCAAAAGGGTCTGGCCGATTGGGGGCAAACCGGCGAACGGATCGCCCGTTTGAAAGCTGCAGCCGAATTTGCCGTTTATACGCCAGGTTCGAGTGCCGGGTTATCGGTAAGCGTCCTGAAAAATTTTGCCCCACCACCGGCGGCTGTCCTGAACGATACCGATTTGCTGCGGGAAAGGATTCAGACGACTGCCACAGGTTTGTTGGCCCTTTTGGGTATTGAGGCAGACCCCATTACCAGCCGAGAGCATATTTTGCTGGCCAATATTTTCGAGCAAGTCTGGACCAGAGGAGAAGGACTGGATCTGGCCGGCTTGATCCAAGCCATTCAGTCGCCACCGTTTACCCGGATTGGCGTTATGGCGCTGGATGCTTTTTTTCCGGATAAAGATCGCTTTGGGCTGGCTATGCGCCTGAACAATCTATTAGCGGCACCCGGATTTGAAGCCTGGCTGGAAGGCATCCCCCTTGATATTGGTCGGCTCCTGCATACACCCCAGGGAAAACCCAAAGCCTCGATTTTCAGTATCAGCCATTTGTCGGATCCGGAACGAATGTTTTTCGTTACCATACTGTTAAACGAATTGCTTGGCTGGATGCGGACGCAGCCGGGCACATCGAGTCTGAGGGCGATTGTCTACATGGACGAAATCTTCGGGTACTTTCCACCGGTGAGTAATCCGCCTTCTAAAGCGCCACTGCTGACTTTATTAAAACAAGCCCGGGCGTTTGGACTGGGTATGGTGCTTTCCACCCAGAACCCGGTAGACTTAGATTACAAGGGGCTTGCCAATACGGGGACCTGGTTTATCGGACGCTTGCAAACCCAGCGGGATAAAGAGCGGGTTTTGTCTGGCCTGGAAGGGGCTGCCGCCGGCCAAGGATTTGACCGCGGTCGCATGGAAGAAATTTTAGCCGGACTGGGAAAACGGGTCTTTTTACTGCACAACGTGCATGAAAATGAACCGGTGATTTTCCAAACCCGCTGGGTGTTGTCGTATTTGCGTGGGCCCATGACCCGGGAGCAGCTTAAAACCCTGAAGCAAATAAATATTGATAATTCAGGTGCGGATACTATTGCCGCAAATACCACCATGTCCGATACTGCCCAAGTCGGGCGTCTGCCGGATACGTCGAAAGTGCGAACATCGCCGCCTACCGGTGCCCCGGAAGTCGATGTCTTTTTTCTGAGGGCTTCGGGTGCGGGCAAAGGCCTGGTGTATCAACCGGCCGTTATTGGGCGAATGGACGTCCACTACGACAGTAAAAAATACGGTATGGATATCACGAGGACCATGGCCCTGGCTGCCGAACTGGATGAGGGACCCGTTGTACTGGACTGGGACGATGCCATTGAGTTCGATCCGGCTTATATCGCCATTGACCCCTTACCTGATGCCGAATTTGGCGCTTTGCCGGGTGATGCCCAAAAGGGCGCCAGCTATCGTAAATGGCAAAAGGATCTTTTGCGCTGGGTGCGCCAGAATAGGCCGCTTACCCTTTTTCGTTCCAAGAAACATAAATTGACGAGTCAACCCAACGAGTCTGAAGGCGATTTTCGTGCACGTCTATCCCAGGTGGTCCGGGAAAATCGTGATCTCGCTGTTGAAAAATTGCGTGCACGTTATGATCGTCGTTTCACAACCTTGAGGGATCGCCTCATACGGGCCGAGCAGGCCATTGCCCGCGAAAGCGAACAGGCCCAATCCAGCAAAGTGCAGACGGCGATCTCTTTTGGAACCGCCATATTAGGTGCATTTTTAGGGCGCAAAGCCGTTAGCGTGGGGTCGGCATCAAGAATGGGTACGGCTGTCCGATCGGTCGCCCGGGCCCAAAAGGAAAAAATGGACGTTGCCCGGGCCACGGAAAAGGCCGAATCGATCCGCCTGCAGCTCGCCGATTTGGAAGATCGGCTCCAGGCAGATATCGACAAGATCGATTTTGCCATGGACGCTGAAACCGAGCCCCTGGATGAGATCGCCATCAAACCCAATAGCACCAATATTACGCTTGAACTTTACGGTCTGGCCTGGCTACCCCTGCGGCGCAATGCCGATGGGCGGCTCACGCCGGACTGGCAATAGTAAACCTTCTCTGAATCGTATCATGTAACGGACGATTTCGATGAGTTGAAAGGCTCGGCCCGGCTCAATATATACACCCACCGGCGATGATACAAATATATCGCCGGTGGGGTCATGATATTTTTTGACCTGGTGGGTCCGGGCTTCAGTAAATCGAAGCCGCTATGTCATGCTGCCTACTAAGGTTCTATCTTTATGACGCGATAGCCTCCGCGCCGACCTTTTACGAGAAGCTGGACGGTATCCGTCTTTTTTGCATCCTTCATTTCAGCCGTAAACTGGTCGGCATTATTGACGGTCTTACGATTTATTTCCTTTATGATATCGCCCATTTGCAGCCCGGCCTGGGCGGCACTGGAATCGGCATCCATATCCACGACCACCACACCGCTTTCGTCTTCTTCGTAACCGAACCGGGACGCCATTTCCGGGGTCAGATCGTCGACCTGGAAGCCGAACCCGCGCTCGATGCCGGGCTCATTTCGTTTGGCGGTTGTTTTTTCTTGATCGCGTTTGCCCAATTTTACAGAAAGGGTCTTTTCTTTGCCATCGCGAATAACGGTGATTTTGGCTTTTTTCCCAACCGCTTTTTTGGCGATCATACGGGTGAGGTCGCGGCTGGATGTGATTGGCACGCCATCAATGGCCACGATGACATCTTTGACCTGGATTCCGGCCTTGGCAGCCGGATCGCCTTCAAACACCTGCGTAATCAGTGCACCTTCACGATTTTCGACTTTATAATAGTCAGCCAGCTCCTCATCCAGATCCTGTATACCCACACCGAGCCATCCACGTGTTACTTCACCTTTATCCCTCAGCTGGGCGATAACGTCTTTGGCCAGGTTCGAAGGTATGGCAAAGCCGATTCCCTGGCCACTGGCCGTAATGGCGGTGTTGATACCGATCACCTCGCCCTTCATGTTGAAAAGCGGCCCGCCGCTGTTCCCGAAATTGATAGATGCGTCTGTCTGGATGAAATCGTCATAAGGGCCGGAGCCAATGGTGCGTCCTTTGGCACTGACGATACCGGCGGTCACGGTTTGTTCCAGGCCAAACGGGCTACCGATGGCAACGACCCAGTTACCCACGACCATCTTGTCCGAATCACCGAGCACCAGTGGTGACAATCGCTCTTTGGGATCCACTTTGATCAGGGCCAGGTCGGTGGACGGGTCCCGCCCAACAATTTCGGCTTCATACTCCTTGCCATTGGCAATTTTGACCGTGATTTCATCTGCGTCTTCAATGACATGATTGTTCGTGACGATATAGCCGTCGCTGTCAATGATGAAACCGGATCCCAGGCTGCGCTGCTTGAAATCCCGGCGGGGATCCTGACGGGGAGAAGGACTTCCGAAAAACTCTTCGAACGGATGCTTTTCCCCCGGACGCTGATCGGGGCGCCCGAAAAAATGGCGAAACACACGGCCGCCGCCTTTGATGGTTTTGACGGTGCGAATATTGACCACGCCGGGCTTGGCATCCTTAGCCAGTTCGGTAAAATTGACGGGAACCATGATCGTCTCGGCCTGGGCCGTGGTAAATTGGCCGAAACCGGCAACCACCAACACCAGGGCGAGAGTCAACATTGCTACTTTTTTTACTGAAAGCCTTTTCATTACAATACCTCCACAATCAATTTGAGTAATTTACGCTTTTTCAAACCTATTATAATCCATACAGTTAACGAGAAGATGACCGCAACATTACCAATTGGTCATGTTTGTCAAGTTTTCGGAGTCAATCAGCTGGTTAACCGGGTGGTCTCTTTTGATAAAGCAGCGGCGGTCTGGGGATCCAATGGCGGGTCGCACAAGATGCTATCCGGTAACGAAACCATAAATTTGCTACCTTTACCCGGATGTGAAAAAACGGTGATATCTCCGCCGTGGGCCTTAGCCACGGCCCGGGCCAGGGATAAACCCAGGCCGTTCCCCGGTTGGGAGCGGCTGGCATCACCGCGGTAAAACCGATCGAAAATGTAAGGCTGTTCATCGGAGGCGATGCCGATACCGCTGTCACGAACCGTTAATTGTATGGCATCCGTCGGTTGTTGATGTAGCATGTGCATGTGCACGGTGCCGTCGGGCGGGGTATATTTGATGGCATTGTCCAATAGGTTTGCAATCATGCGCTGAAGCAGCCGGACGTCACCCTTTAAATAGACGGGAATTTGTGGAAATTTACATGTTAGAGAAATGCGACCGTCTTCGGCAGCCGGTTGAAATAAATCGCATGCATCGGCCAACAGCCTGGTCAGGTCGACCGGGTTTGTCTCGATGCGCGAAGCGCCGGCCTCACTTTGCGAAATCAACAGCATGGCGTTTATCATATCCAGCAGTCCATCGCACTCTTCAATGGTACTGGCGGCCATTTGTTCGAACGCTTTTTTATCCGGTTGCGTTGTCAGCGTGACTTCGGCCAGGCCACGAATGCGCGTAATGGGGCTTCGCAGGTCATGGGCGATGTTGTCACCCATATTGCGGATACCGGACACCAAGGTTTGAATCCGGTCCAGCATGTGGTTAAACATCGCCGCCATCTGGTCGATTTCGTCACCGGCCTTTTTCACCGGAACCCGTTGCTCCAGGGCGCCATCGGCGATTCTGCGGGCGGTACGGGTTACGGCCGTGACGCCCGACAGGGCTCTTCGGGCCATGAACCACCCGATTAACGCGGATAGGATCACCAGCAATCCCATGGTAATGATAAAAATGGTTTTAAAGGCCTGGTAGAAGCGGGCGTAAGGTTCCATTGAATGCCCAAGCTGTAGAAAAATACCGCGACCGATTTGGCGGTATAAAATGCGAATGTTGTCCAAACGGTTGGGCAATATAACGGTTTTGATGACCTGTGTTTCACCCTTAGTGAGCTGTGCAATCGCATCGCGATGAATGCCGATGTTCTGCCAATACGACATATTAGAGGAAGAAAATACCTCGCCATTGAGGCGGAGCAGACGAACAAAATATTTTTTTTCACCGGCGGCCTGGGCTTCCAGGATGGCCACGTGTTTCACCGCTTCCAAACCCCTCACCCGCAGCAGGGTGGAAAAATCTCCGGCTTGAGTGGACAGATCCTGGTCGATGCGCTCTCGGATTACCGATGTGATAAACAGATAAAATATGAGAAAGGCAACGGCAGAAGAAACGGCAAACACGGCTGCATACCAAAACGTGAGTCGGAAAGCCAGGCTCCCCCTGTGTTTAGTCGTTTTAGCGAATAACATAGCCCACTCCCCGAATGGTATGAATCCGTTTTGGCGTGAACGGCCTGTCGATTTTATTGCGTAGCCGACTGATTCGGGCTTCAACGACATTGGTCATGGGATCGAAATGGTAATCCCAGACATGCTCCATGATCATGGTTTTGGAGACGACCCGGCCGGCATTACGCATCAGGTATTCCAGCAAGGCGAACTCCCGGGGTTGAAGGTCGATTTGATGATCCTGCCGAACCACCTCGCGGGTGATCAGGTCCATAGCCAGATCGCCAACTTGCAGGCGGGTCGGCTCGGCAGTGCCGTTGGCCCGGCGCAAAAGGGCCTGGATGCGCGCAAGAAGCTCGGAAAATGAAAACGGCTTGGTTAAATAATCGTCTCCACCAGCCTGCAGGCCGCGGACCCTGTCATCAATCGAGGCTTTGGCACTTAAAATAATGACTGGCGTATTGACTTTTGCCTGGCGGATGCGCCTGATGACCGTCAGACCGTCAAGGCCGGGGAGCATAAGGTCGATAATGGCCGCGTCGTAGGGCTCGGACAGCGCCAAGTGAAGGCCATCGGGGCCTGTGGACGCGCAGTCCACGGCAAAGCCGGCCGCTTTTAGCCCTTTCTCGATAAATAAAGCGATTTTAGTATCGTCTTCAATAAGTAGTAATCGCATCTATTTGTTCATTCCGTAGGCACCGATTTCTGGTTCGGCGGTAAAGGTAAAGTCTGGGAGGCAACTGGCTGGCGCCCGAACCTAAATCGGTCGTAGAGCAGCCGGAGGGTCGTCTCGTTAACGTTAAGCGTTGCCAGCTCTTTTTCCGAAACCCATTTTGCCGCCCGGGCGTCATCGCCGGCGACAAGTCTGCCGCTCAAATATGTGGCCCTAAGATCGATAATGACATAGTGGTAACGGGGGCGCCCGGTTTTATCCCGATCAATCATGTCAAAAGTAAATATCGGTTCTTTGGCCCCGATCACAACCCCGGTCTCTTCAAAGATCTCCCGCTCTGCAGCTTGTTGAAGTGTTTCACCCAAGCGGACCCTGCCACCGGGTATGGCCCAGACACCCTGGCCGGGCGGGTTTCGCCGATGAACCAGTAGAACCTTGTTTTCATTAAAGACAACAGCACCGACGGCAAGTTGAGGTTGGGTAGGATAGAGCCGGTTGTTCATGATTTCCCAATCGATCGCCAATGAAAGGCAATGGTTTCTCCGGAAGGGTTATTATAAATGAAGCTAAGGTCACTGTCGAGGTTCACACTTTGTGAAAATTATTTCCCAAGCGTTCACAATTTTGAACATTATAATTATAATATTATATCAAATAGTTAGCCATTTTTCGGGTAAAAGCCATGCTGGGGTTCACAATTTTGAACTTAATATGAACTACCAATTCTGTATTAATATCAATAAGATACGGGCTTTACGTGAAAACGGGTTAATTATTTAGAACGAATTTTGATGCTTCGACCGGTGTTTGCCGTATCCGCAGGTACGCTTTTGTGGTTCGTGAAAGAAAATAACTATTTAGTATAATTGATAAAAACAAATACAAAGAAAGTTTTTGGAAATAATGGTCGGACTTGGCAAGGTGATTGCATGAATCAATGTCAGACCTCAATATTTCTTCATCTTTTTTCCTCCTTTGATGGGCCGCTCGAATGGTTCGAGTGGCCCGTCATGTTTAGAGGGGGCGAAAATGACTCCCAAGAAGGCTTTTAAGGGATCTTTGGCGTCTAAAAGAATTGCTTGTTTCCGGGTGCGTTGGTTCGAAATATCCAAGCAACACACATTAGACTCTCGGTTAACCCAGAACAAAGATTGGGAAACAACGATTGGGCCCAAAACGGTCGCCTGTCCTGTAGTCATTCGTCCTCCATAAACCCATCCCGTCGCATCTCGATATGCTCCTTGATCTCCTGAAGGACAAAATAGCGTCCTAAGGCATCGGCCATTTCTTCTTGGGTGGCTGCTGTCCCGGTAGTCCGGGCAATATAATCTGAAACTTTGGCGAATGCATCCTGCAGACACGTTTCGGATTTAATCATGTATTCAATCTCCGCTACGAAATTCAATCTTTTTCAATATAACAAAACCGGCAACGGGGTAAAGCGCTTTACAAGGCGAATGGTATGGATTATATCTTTTTTTAAACAGGATAAGCAAAGGAAGATTTGATATCCCAACACCATTTCTCCGAAACCGTGGAGTGTTGTGAACCAACTGACGACCCTGATTTTAGCCACCGGTAACCATGGCAAAATTGCCGAAATTCAAGACATGTTAAATGGCTTTCCGGTCCGGATTAAATGTTTAAGTGATTTCGGCTCGTTGCCCGAAGTCATTGAAGATGGCGCTACCTTTGAAGAAAATGCATATAAAAAGGCGAGCCAAACGGCCCGTGTAACCGGTCTGCCGGCCCTGGCGGATGACTCCGGTTTGTGCGTTGCGGCGTTGGACGGCCGGCCCGGTGTGCATTCGGCCCGATACGGGGGCGAGGGACTCACTGACGAGGAGCGAACCGCCCGACTTTTAAAGGCCATGGATGGCAAAAAAGATCGAAAAGCGGCTTTTGAATGCGTCATCTCCATTGCCGTTCCCGCCGGCCCGGCACTTACCTATGAAGCCCGCTGCGAAGGCCTGATTGCACAGGCACCGACCGGAGACAGCGGCTTTGGTTACGACCCCATTTTTTATTTGCCCTCGCTTAAGAAAACCTTCGCTCAGCTAACCCTTGAAGAAAAAAGCCGGATCAGCCATCGCGGTAGGGCGCTTTCGGAGCTTAAATCTGAATTTGAAAAAGTGCTATCCTGGATTCGAATACATATGCCGGTTGATGATAAAATTTGCTGGCAGGGAGAGTGATGATGATTGAAAATCTGATTCGAAAGAATCGCAGTTGCCGCCGCTTTTATCAGAATCGGGCTCTGGACCGGAATGTGTTAAAAGACCTGGTCAACCTGGCCCGACTATCGGCGTCGGGCGCCAATCGGCAACCCCTGGTTTACATTCTGGCCGATGACCCCGCTGTAAATGAGACTATATATCCCTGTCTGGGGTGGGCGGCGCAAATAAAAGACTGGACCGGCCCGGAAGAGGGTGAGCGTCCGGCAGGATATATCATCATTTTGGGTGATACCCACATATCGACCGATTTTGGGGTTGATCACGGTATAGCCGCCCAGAGCATTTTGCTTGGGGCGCGTGAAAAGGGCCTGGCCGGTTGTATGATTGCCACGATCAATCGCAAACGCATTCAAAAAATATTCGATATCGATGACCGTTATGAAATCCTTTTGGTCATCGCTTTGGGAGAGCCCCGAGAAACCGTTGTTATTGATGCGGTTTTGCCCGATGGTGACGTTCGTTACTGGCGGGATGAAAAAAGTGTCCATCATGTCCCCAAACGCGATTTAAAGGACATCTTGCTTCAAACAGGGTAGCGTTAAGGTTTTCCTGATCAATTGATCTATTAATGGTTTTTCCGGTATCGGTTATTCCGGTTCTGGTTTTGGTTTAATTCGAAAAGGAGAGGGCTTATGTTGGAAATCGGAAAAGGTGTGGATATAGTCACGAACGTTGGAGGATTTACCACGGTAGAAGATGCCGTGGCTTTTTTAAAAACGAAGATGGATGATATTCAGCTATCCCGTGTCGCAAAGATTAGGACCGGCCCAGCGGTGCTAAAGATCGCCAATGCCGCCGCCATGTGCCGGCCGAAAAGCATCTTCATTAACACCGGCTCCAACGACGACCGCAACTTTATTCGCAACTTGGCCTTAGAAAAACAGGAAGAAAAATCCCTTTCCATGGAAGGGCATACCATTCACTACGATTTAAAAGAGGAACAAGGCAGAATCATCGACAGAACCTTTTATATTGCCAATGAAGGGGAAAAGATCAGTTCTTTAGCCAATCAGCTGGATCGGTCCAAGGCTGTGGAAACGGTGACGGAGCGAATGAGTGGTATCATGGAAGGCAAGGTCATGGTGGTGGGATTTTACATTCGAGGCCCCATCGGAGCACCGGTTTCCAATCCGGCTCTGGAGATCACCAGTTCGGCCTATGTGTGCCACAGTGCCGAAATCCTTTACCGTAACTGTTATGAAGTCTTTGATGACGAAGTGGATCAGATTGGCCATTTTTACACTAACATTCACAGTGAAGGGTTAAACCGATCTGAGGATCTGCCCAATGCGCGGGTTTTCATGGATCGAAGCCACCGCACGACGTATAGCTTTAATTGTACCTACGCCGGCAATACGCTTTTATTGAAGAAGGGCAACCATCGTTTCTCCGTTGATAAAGCCGTATATGAAAATCGGGGCAATGAGTTATCCGAACATATGTTTATCACAGGTATCGAAGGCCCCGGAGGAAGGGTTACCTGGGCCACCGGCGCCGCTCCCAGCGGATGTGGTAAAACGACTACCGCCATGGCGGGAGACCATTTTGTTGGCGATGATCTGGCCCAAATGTGGCGTGCGCCCGACGGATCCATTCGATCGATCAATCCGGAATGCGGTATTTTCGGGATTGTCGCCGATGTCAACTGGGAAGGAGACCCCCGGTTAATGGAGTGTCTGCGAAAGCCTGGCACGGAAGTGATCTGGTCCAATGTGCTCATCGACGAAAATGGCGTTCCCCATTGGAGCGGTAATGGCGAGCCGGAGCCGGAAAAAGGATTTAATTTTCAAGGCGAGTGGCATAAAGGTATGACGGACGAAAATGGCCAGGCGGTTCTGATCTCCCATCCCAATTCACGCTGTACGATCTCATCCAAGGCCTTGTCCAACTATTCCGATCTGGCTGAAAGCAGCAGTGGTGTGGAAACGCGCATCATCACCTATAGTGGTCGAGACAGTGACACCATGCCGCCGGTGTGGGTCGCCAAAACCCCCGATCAGGGTGTGACTATCGGCGCTTGTATCGTTTCAGCCGCCACGGCTACAGAAGTGGGAGCCACCGGTGTACGCCGGGCACCCTGGGCCAATGCGCCCTTTATTCCGGGTTCGCTGGCCGATTATATGGATGCCCAGTTCGAATTCTTTAATCACCCCGACATTGCCGCGGAGAAGCAACCCCTATTGGCCGGTTTGAACTACTTTTTAACCCACTCGGCCAGAGGGGGCAGCGGTAGTAAGCTGCTCGGCGAAAAACGGGACGTACGTGTCTGGCTGGCCTGGTTAGAACGATTATCCCATCAGGAAGTCGACGTCATCGACACGCCCATCGGGTATCTTCCCCGGTACGAAGACTTAAAATCGCTTTTCGGTAAAATTATCGACAAGGCCTATCCGGAAACCCTCTATGAAAAGCAGTTCTCGTTATATCTGGAAAACATCATCGCCCGTATCGATCTTCAAACCGAAGCCTACGGCCAAAATGCCGATACACCACCGAGGCTGTTTAAAGTGCTACGCGAACAACGAGACGGTTTAATGGTCCTCAAAGATAAATACGGTCCCATCGTACCACCGGATCGGTTGGTTGCAGGGACGCCGGATGACGCGGCCTGACTCTCAGGCAGGCCAATCACCAAACAAAACTGAATCCGGATTGTCTATCTGGCGGGTCATTGCGAGTCGGCGAATGCTGGTCGCATTTGTCATGGGGTTCTCCTGTGGCCTGCCACTACTGTTAACGCTTTCTGTACTCCAGGCCTGGATGAAAGAAGAGGGGGTCGACCTTACCGTCATCGGTATGATGTCGTTGGTGGGCCTGCCTTACACCCTCAAGTTTTTATGGGCACCGGTGCTTGATCGTTTTAAGGTCCCACTCTTGGGTCGTCGACGCGGCTGGCTTCTATTCGCCCAATTGGCATTGGTGGGCACCATCATCGGATTGGGACTGACCCATCCAGGTGTCAACCCCTGGGGCGTGGCTATCGCGGCCTTCTTGGTGACATTTTTTAGTGCCTCCCAGGATATCGTGGTCGACGCCTATCGTCGTGAAGATTTGAAAGATGAGGAGTTAGGGCTCGGATCCTCCTTTTATATCAACGGGTACCGGTTAGGCATGTTGCTTGCTTCCGGCGGCGGTCTGATCATGGCTGATCACATGTCGTTTCAATCGGTTTACATGATCTTAGCGGCCTGCATGCTTCCCGGAATGATCACGACTATTTTAACCCCGGAACCTATAGCGGCGCAAGGAACCCCAAAAACACTCGCTGAAGCCGTTGTAAAGCCGCTGGTTGAGTATTTTAGCCGATCTGGTGCCATTTGGATGCTGGTGTTTATCCTCTTCTACAAAATTGGGGACACCATGGCGAGCGCCATGACCCTGCCGTTTTATCTTGAAGTTGGTTTCACCAAAACCGAGATCGGCGCGGTCGTGAAGTTGTTTGGATTCTGGGCGACCATTATTGGCGGGTTGGGCGGCGGCATCCTTATGTTGCGCTTAAAGATCAACAAATCATTGTGGATATTCGGGGTTCTCCAGGCGCTTTCCACCGCCTGCTTTGCGATTTTGGCCCAAAGCGGCCCCAACCAAGCTGTCCTGGCGGGAGTGATCGGGTTTGAGAATTTGAGCAGCGGTATGGGGACGGCCGCCTTTGCCGCCTTTATGGCCAGTATTACCAACAAAAAATTTACTGCGACGCAATATGCGCTTTTAACAAGTTTAATGGGTATTCCTCGAGTATTTGCGTCAGCCCCAACCGGTTTTTTGGCTAAACATATTGGCTGGGAAGGTTTTTTTATTGCCTGTGCCTTACTGGCGATTCCAGGCATGCTTTTATTGATAAAATTTGCGCCGTGGCGATCAACCGAAATGGATAATAACTTTGATTGATCAAATGATCAGGGTTAAAAAGGTAGCATGAATCGTAATAAAAATCTGACTATAAAGCTCCGTCGTATGGCAGACATACGCAAAGAGATGGCGACATTACCTGCTGAAAAAGCCCTGGATCGAATCCTTTCGGCGGGCGAACCGGCCGCTTTGGTGCACTCCTTTCCCGCCCAGGACCTGCATCTTCTGGTCCACGACATTGGGTTGGAGAGCGCCCTTCCGATTTTAAAGCTGGCATCCAATCGGCAGTGGGAATACTTTTTGGATGTAGAAGGGTGGCATCGGGACCGTATGGATCTTGACGCCATAACATATTGGGCACACCTTCTACTTTTAGCGGACCCGACGCGGATGACCCATTGGGTTGGAAACGACAAGATTGAATTTTTCGAATTCTACCTTTTTAAAAATATTAAGGTTGTTCTACGGGAACACGACCAGGACCCTTCTGACTTTGGGGATGGGTTTTTTACCTTGGATGGCATGTTCTATATTAATATTTTGGACCATCCGGCGGATAGGCTCTCAGAGGGTGACGAAGCTGGCAAGCACGCTTTTGGTCAAATGCGCCAACGGTTGATTAATGACTTGTTAAACCATTTGGCCGATGAGGATACTGTTCGTTTTCACCAGATTCTTTTGGAAGCCATACACGTGATTCCGGCCGAAGTGGAGGAAGAGGCCTATCGGCAACGGAATATCCGTATGGCGGAAAATGGGTTTCTTCCCTTTGACGAGGCGGTAGGCATCTACCAGTCGTTGACGGTTCAAGACCTTAAAAACCGGACCGCCTCTCATAGGGAATTTCGACCTTCAGTGGGTACACGGCAGCCGGTAATGCATTTTACCACTCGATTGGCGGATGGGCAGGACCCGGTGATTAAAGCCCTTGAAAAAATTGATTCCGAACCAAAACGTCTAAGCGCGGAGATGGAATTGGCCGGCCTGGCCAATCGGTTGATCGTGGCCGACCAAAAGTTGGTTAGGGACCGGGTGGATTTGAAGCAGGCCGTCCAAAAAGCATGTGGATACATTCGGATTGGCCTGGCTGCCCTGGCGGCAGACATCGGAGACCCAAGCCCGGATTCAAAAAAAGATTCAAGAAAAATTCAAATCGGCCGCTATGCTGGCCCATTATTCGTTACCCAACGTGTTTCAACTCGGCTTCGGATATGCCCTGCGTATAAAATGGAGAACGGACCGATGGTTTCACGAAAGCTGGCTGCGGGAGCAGGGTTTGACATTAACGTTTTTAGGTGAGGTGTGGATGGGCGTGTTGGGCGGCCTGTTGATAAAAAAGCCGCTCTTTTTTGATAAAGCCTTACATGCTCCGCGTTACCGCGAATTTGCCGCCATGGATGATATCGTCCAAACGGATGCAGCCTTGGATCGGTTGATAGCTATGGATACTTTTTTACGCCAATTGGGTATCGATTTAGAGGTGCAACAGACGGTAGATGTTTTCCTGACTTACAAAAATTTAATGCTGACGCTTTGGGTCAGGGACTGCCTCGGTCTGTCCCGTAAAGTGTCGCCTATAGAGACATCTCTTTTCCGCGCGTTTCACGCCGAAAAACTGTTTCAATCCCGAATATCCACACAAACGGCTAAATCAAGCAATAGAAACCCAGCGAACGACGTGATGACCATTCGTTTCAGCGCCAAACAATCTTTTCTAAACTGGCTGATCAGCCAAAGCGGGTTTTCCGAAACCAAGATCATGGCCCAAATCGGACCCTCTCTGGATGAGCTGTTTTCTGAAATTGAAAGTGAGTTGGGGAGGGTAGCGCCTGAGAATATCGACGCCCGCTTCGTTACATTGTTTTTATTGAAATGATCGCCTCGTTAAAACCAAACCCTCGTGGTTGCAGTATCATTTTTTTCAATGAACTTCGGGAGGTGTTGCTCCTTTTACGTGATGATATTCCGACTATCCCCTATCCGGGTATGTGGGACCTTCCCGGAGGACACGTGGAACCGGACGAGACACCCTTTGAATGTATTGTTCGTGAAATGAAAGAAGAAATAGGGCTTGACCTTGTCGGGCACCGTCTGTTTGCACGCACTGAATTTTCAGACCGTATCGAATATACGTTTATAAAACCCGCCAATTTCGACATCCAGCGCATTCATTTAACCGAAGGTCAGCGCCTATCTTGGTTTTCCGAGACCAAAGCCCGGTCTATTTGTTTGGCATATGGATTCAACTGTATTATCGACCGGTTTTATGATGAGCGGTCGTTTACATCGATAGCTTTTTGAATAATATGGGTTCCAGTTGTTTGGGTTGCAAAGCGGCCAGGCACCAAACTTTGAAATATAAATAAGCCGGAATGGGTACCTTCCAGTTCATCTGCATATCTTCATCTAAAAAATTTATACGTAATTTATATACCAATATACGCTAAAGTAATAACTTGACAGATAGAGATTTTTCTGCCATGAAAAATATGAATCTAAGCATGATAAGGTTCGAATCCAAAATGATCAATTTATTCAAATGAATCAATGGAATATTGATGGTAATTGTGCCGCCACAGGGGGGTAAAATGGTGGAGAGAACATCGAGGTGACAATCGGTCGAATTCAAAGACTTTGAAACCCAGCAGCGTTGCTTTGCCTGTTAGGTACACGCCGGCTAATTGGTTATTTTACATTTATTAAGAGGACGCGAATGGAACTCAACCCTCTTTCGCTCGAAAATATTGTGCAGTTGGCTAATCAGAGTTGTCGCGTTTGTATCGAAGGCGTAATGAAAGTAGACAATTGTCCTTATCTACTCCCCAAAGCTAAAGCGGTGTTAAATAATAATAAGGTCGGCACCTTGCGTCAGACAAATCAAGCCATTGGCGTACTCAATCACTTTTATACGCTTAATCACCTATATTGTTCCAAAGATGCTGTCATCGGTTTGAATCGCGTGCTCCGCTCAATCTGGCCGGTGGATTGCTCCAAGTTATAGGTCAGCCGTGGGCCCAATGAACATCAAGAAGTGTTGCTCTTGAAGCATGATGATGTCCCCACAATCTCCCTATCCAGGCACATGTGATATGCCCAGACGGCACGTCGAACCGGACGAGGTCTCCTTTGAATGTATTGCTCGTGAAATGAAAGAAGAGCTTGGAATTGACCTTGTCGGGTATCGTTTGCTTGCCTGCACTGAATTGACAGATCGTATCGAATAACCGTTTAAAAACTTGTCAATTTCGACATCTGCGCATTCATTTAACTGAAGGTCATCGCCTGGCTGATTTTCCGAAGCCAAAGCCCACTCAACTGAACTGGCAGATGGATTCAGCGATATTTTCGACCGGTTTTATAAAAAAGGACCGTTTGAAGTGAGAATGGGATAAGGGGTGCTGCTGGAATAATAAAAGGGCGAGGTAAGCCTCGCCCTTTTTAAAATATTGGTTCTATCTTTGTACAAACTATTTTTTAAGACGGCGTCGTCCCATACCAGCCATGCCAATCAATCCTGTACCTAATAGCAGCATCGTGGCGGGCTCAGGGACCGGGGCCGCTCCAACCAGTTGACTCTGAGTACATCAATTTCCTTGTTCATATCTCAAAAGATTTACGACTCCGAATATCCCAACCATCTAACAGAGTAATTTCCATTATATGCATATTGACCGGTTAAGTGTATCCCATCAGCTAACAGAGCCTCAATCTTCACTCTCCAATGCCAGATGGCTTCTGACTTGGTTTACTTCATGGCATTACTCAGTTGATCAAAATTGTCCTGTCTGATAAGAGGCATATAGCCATTTGATTGTTTCTGGGTAATTGGGATCCTGCTCGTTCAGTATAATAAGGATTACCATTTCCGCCAGTGGCATATTCAGCTCACAGAATCAACTTCATAGGTTGTTCCCAGACAAAATATACTCATGATTTCGAAGCAAAAGCAGCATAAGCTCACCTATTGTGCCTTAGAATCACTCACGATTGTCATTTGATTCATGCCGCCGGGTCGACACTAAAATCACCAGCAATCCATTCTAACCGTCATCCCCGGCCATGGTAGTCGCCCAGGCATTTGCTGCAATTAATAAAAATACGCCCAACAATGAAAGTGTCTTTGTAAATTTTTTCATCTTCAAAAATCTCCTCTCTTAAAAGTTTTTCTGTAGAACCTTCCAAATGGAATATAATTTAAAAGATATTTTGAATGTATATCGCATGCATCATGCCAAAATTGGCTTAGGGCGTAAAAAAAATAAATTATAATAAATACAGTAATATAAAACTTCATAATAGAATCTGGATGAATTCTAATAATAAAAATTATCGGAGATTGTGTAGTTTAGGTTATAATTAAAAAGGGATTGTGAATTTAACTTCACAGATGTAAAACAACAGGGCAAAATAAAAATTACCCGTCACTCAATAAAGCATGTTATCATTTTACTCTTTATTAAAACCCAGATGGGACTCTGATCCCTGATATGGAAAACGGCCAATGGGTTTTTAGCGGGCAAAACGGTTGGAGAAAAATTGCAATGAAGATAGAAGGAATCTACCCCATCGTCCCGACGCCATTTAATCATTCGGGCGAGGTCGATGTCACCGGAATCAAGTGTTTAACACTTTTCATGGCCCAACGCGGGGTTCAGGGGTTGGCCGTGCTGGGGGTTCTGGGCGAGGGCCATAAGCTAAATGAGCGTGAACGTACATTAGTGGTGAGAACATTTAAGGATACGCTTCCAAAGGGTTTGGGGCTGGTTGTGGGTGTTCGGGCTTTGGCTACGGATCTAGCCGTGGCATGGGCTATTGAAGCGCAGGAATTGGGCGCCGATGCCTTGTTGGTGGGCCCGCCACCGGTTCAGAATGATGACACAATTTTCGTTTACTACCAGCGGGTCGCTGCTGCCGTCGACATTCCCATCATTATTCACGACTTTCCGGCGGAAACCAAAATATTGATGTCGGCCGATCTTATTGCGCGGTTGTTCAATGAGTGCCCGCATGTTGAATATATAAAGCTGGAGGATCCTCCTACCGGGCCGAAAATGGCTGCCCTTCAGCGAAACCCCGGTCCCGGGCTAAAGGTGTTCGGTGCGTTGGGCGGCTTGTTCGCTTTTGAGGAGTTGGATCGCGGGGCCGTGGGGTTGATGACCGGATTCGCCTATCCGGAGCTTCTGGTTGAACTGTACCGGAAGTATAAGATCGGTGACGTCGACGGTGCCGCAACATTGTTCTATGACATCCTGCCCTTGATTCGCTTCGAGTTTCAAACAGGTATTGGCGTCTCCATGCGCAAGCACATCCTGGTCCGGCGAGGGGCTATCAAGACAGCTGTGGTTCGTCACCCAGGCCCCCAGGCAGACGAGAAAACGCTGGAACACCTGTTTCGGATTGTTGCGCACCTGGAAGCGCGCGGCTACGATCTCCAACAATAAATGATCCCGGTTGTAGAGATCGGACTTGGGGCAGCTTCTGTATTGAGCTTCAATAGAAAAAGAGATGAAAACAGGAGGTAATTTGTATGCGTTTTGCCACTATTGTAATAAAAGGCCGGGAACAGGCTGCGGTATTGGGCAAAACAGGGTGGATTCCTATCTGCAGGATCAATGCCGGGGCCAAAACGCGTTTTCCGGAAATTCTCGGAGATTTGATTGCCGGTGATTGCCTTTCGGCAATAAAATCGGCTCTAGCCGTGATGGAAAATTCTGCAGCCATCGGCAAAGAGGCGGTACGTTTCGGTCCGCCCTTGCGGCGGCCCGGTAAAATTTGGGGTATCGGCCTTAACTATCAGGATCACGCGGCTGATTTGAATGAAAAAACACCGGAGCAGCCGGCCAGTTTCATGAAGCCGGCTACAGCGGTGATAGGACCGGGAGAGGCAATCAGGCTCCCAAAGCTGGCCCGGGAAGTGACGGCAGAAGGTGAACTGGGTATTATCATAGGAAAAACATGTCACAAAATTTCTTTAAATGAAGCACGTGAAGCCATTTTCGGTTTTACCACTATTATCGACATGACCGCCCTGGATATTTTGAAGCAAAACCCCCGCTATCTGACGCGTGCCAAGAGCTTCAACACTTTTTTCAGCTTTGGCCCGGAAGTCATCACAGCAGATGAAATCGACGACCTTGAGGGGCTCACCGTTCGCACGGTGGTCAATGGGAAAACGCAGGCGTCCAATACCGTATCGAACATGACCTTCGGCCCCCTGGATCTCGTGCATTACCACTCCCATGTCATGACTTTGGAGCCCGGGGACGTGATTTCGACCGGCACGCCGGGTGCTTGTGCCATCCATCCCGGAGACAGGGCCCGGTGTGAGATTACAGGTTTTGCTCCTTTGGAAAATCGGGTAGTGGATGATACCGATTGAAGCAACCGGAAAAATACCTACGCGTGGGCATGGGCATGTGATCCACGGTTGCGGCCCATGCCCGGTAGGATTCACTCATTAGGGTTGCCAGTCGTTGTAAGGCTTGTCAATGGCGCTCATAATTTGACTAAATGTTCCATCGGACCGAAGTTTGGCGATGGTATCGGTCAAATAAGCGTCTGTGGCTTTGCCTTTTTCGTTTTTAGGCAGAATGATTTTCACATCAAAAATTTTGTAAAGAGATCGCTGCAAGTCACCTAACCCCTCATTCTTGACAATTGGGTCGGAAGCAAAATCGGCAAATATGAACCCATCGATACGTCCAGCGTTGACTTTTTTCAAGCTACTGACAATGTTGGATGATCCGGTAACGGGAAAATTAAAGTATTTAACGTGAGCAAGGTCCGTTTCAATCCGGTAATCTTTCATTTTGTCTATATCTAACATTTTGCTTTTATTCGTATAAAGGACAAAATTAACATGAAATATTGTTTCTGTTGAATGCAGGTAATCAAGAGTGCTTTCGTCAACATTATCCGCTTTGATCAACGGCACGTGAAAATCCACATTTCCTTTGACGGCATCATTCATGGAGCGGTTGAATGGAACCACTTGCATTTCTATCTCTTTGCCGGCGGCTTTACCCAAGGCTTTAACAAAATCTACGAGAACACCTTTATCCACACTTTCGGCATAGACGGGCATCTGCGCCAAACTGGCCTTCATATCTATGGCCTCCGCTGGAGAATCGCCTAACCCCAATTGGGCCAGTATAGCCATGATGGCGATTGTCATTATCCTTTTCCAGTCAGGAATTCCCATTTTTTGTTCTTTAACATGCGTCATGATATATCTCCTTATTTACCTGTATGGGCAGGCGACAATGCATGCCCGGTCGTTTTTCGCGCGATTCCGGCCAACCATCGGCGAGGGTGCTTGTTTTGTCTACGGCTTGCTCTGCCACCTTCATTTAAGACGGGTTCTGCCTCCAGGCCCGTTTCTCGTTGACTCGAGCCTTTTACGATTGTGGCCAAATTTTCCACAAATAGTTCCATTTCTAATGCTTGTGCGCTCATTGCCTGGGATGCCGAGGCCGACTCTTCGGCACTGGCAGCACTACTTTGAATGGCGCGATCCATTTCCGAAGTCGATTGGTTGACCTGTTCTATCCCATTGGCCTGCTCTCTAGACGCCTCTGCGATTTCCCCGACCAACACTGTTACCTTCTGGGCGATGACACTGTTATCTCCCAGGACTTCTACTACCTGTTGGCTGAGCTGGCTCGTTTCGTTGATACGGTTCTCAGCATTTTCAATAAGAGCACTTGTGCTGGTGGCTGCTTCAGCGGATCGCATTGCCAGATTACGTACTTCATCGGCTACCACTGCGAACCCAGATCCGGCTTCACCGGCACGGGCAGCTTCCACGGCAGCATTCAACGCAAGAAGGTTCGTTTGGAAGGCGATTTCATTAATAGCTTTTATGATTTTTGCCGTCTCCTGGCTCGATTTAACCGTGGCATCGATGGCGGATTTCATTTTTTCCATTCGTTCTTGCACTCGCTCGAAATTAGCAGTGGCCTCTTCACTCATAATTTGGTTCACTTTATCGGCACTTCTAGTATTTTGTTCGGCCCTTGCGGATATCTCTTCCATTGTGGCAGAGGTTTCCTCAATTACAGCAGCTTGTTCAGAAGCCGATTCTGCCAGACTCTGGCTCGCTATGGCGATTTGTTTCGACCCTGATGCGACCTCTCCGGAAGTAGAACGCAGTCCTTCTATGATACGATTTAAGGGCTTAGTTGCAACAATTTTCAGACATAGAGTGATGATAGATACCAAAAGAAAAATCACTGCAAAGTTAATGGATACTTGTTGGATAAGAGCGCGCCGATGCCCTTGGTCGGCGGCCAATTGAAATGAAGCGATTTCTGAATCCATTATTTTTCGGTTTTCAAGGATTTGTGCATTTACATGCATTTCCGTAAAAAATATCTGAACCATACCTACTTTGTTTTTCTCAAAAATAGCGTCTGCACTCCAGGAAAGGTCTTCTGTTATTTTAATATCATCAGGCAGGGTATTTGCCGATTTTATTTCCGGTGCCTTCCAGAGTGCTAAAAAAGGTTTCTGGTTATGGTCGACCACCTGAATGGCTAAAATAGCAGGTAGTTTCATATATGGTCCGAGGGTTTGGGCCAATCCAATTTCATCGAAATCATACAAAGACTTGGCGGCGATTCCCGAACAGATGTTGGCATTAACCCGCATATTTTCGCTAAGTATTTTTTTTTCATTTTGAGCTCGCTGGTCGATGGAGTCCTTCACGCTGTCAATATGAAGACCGGTAAGGTATGAAACCAGACCGGATTCCATATGCAATGATACAGCGCTGCTAATTACCAACAATATCAAAATAGTCAAACCGCTCGCCACAGAGGTCTTAAATGAAATTCCAAACCGGGATGTTTTTGATTGCGGGGTTGGCATAAGATCCTTTCTTTTAGTTGTAGGGTTGTTTCTTTTCATTACTTTCTAATGGCGACCATACCAAAAGCGAAGGCGGCGAGTTGAAAGTGTTTGAAAATTGGATCATTTCTCAATGTTTTTTATGGCAAAGAAATTAACTTTCTGTAACCCGTATTTCTTGTATCGACATTTTGTCTGAAAACTTTAGAGATTATAATGTTTGACATTGCAATTCGTCTTGGTTTATTATTCCTTGCAGGAACTTCCTGCAATCAAACACCTATCCAAAGGCGAATTGCCATGGAAAAGGTTCTCATGAAACTGCCATTTTAGGGCCTCCTCGGAGATGCTACGATTCTCCAGGAGGCTTTTGTTTTTAATCGGTTGATTACCCACCTTATTATTTTGATAACCGGTTATGTCTTTAGTAATTTCCAAGTTTTTTTTCGACGGTAAGTCTTTTGCGAAAGTTTCCCCAATGTTCGGAAATTAAAGCCGTTTCCACAATTTAGAAACCTTTAATTGTGACATAAATAAAAGGGGGCGTAATGGAAAAAAAACTAATCAGCTATGATACGCTGCTAAAAATTACAAACGCGATAAGTTCGACCCGAGATCCCGAGGAGATCGTCTTGGTAACAGTTGAAGCGGTTAAGTCGGCTATGGAAGCAAAGGGTTGCTCACTCTTTTTGGTTGATCGTAAAACCAATGTATTGAAGGTCGCAGCCTCTTTCGGCCTGAGCGATGAATACATCAATAAGGGGCCGGTGAGTGCGTTGGAATCGATCGCCGATTCATTAAAAGAGGGACCCGTAGCTATATACGATGTTTCCGATGATCCACGTATTCAATACCCCGAAGCAGCCAAAAAAGAGGGGATCGCTTCCATCATGTCGGTGCCGATTGTGATTCAAGAAACAGCGATAGGCGCGTTACGGGTGTATACCTCCGAACCCTGGGAGTTTACCATCGATGATGTCAACTTTGTCCAGTCGGTTGCTCAAATCACCGGCATGGCCATGGACTTGTGCCGAGCCAATCGTGGTTTGAAAACGAGTATCGAAATTCTGAAAACAATGCGGGATCCAAGCCAGCTAAAAACAAGCAAATGGACACCCTATGAGGGTGCGCCGGTTAGTGAGACTCGTCCGATACCCAAAGCCTAAAAAAGCGATTCAATGCGGCTCCTTCGCTGTGGCAAGCGGTTGAGCCGCCCCTATTTCTTAAACGCCAATTCATCCCGCCTGGTTACTTTGAGGAAGTCCGCTGTTTCTCTATATGTCAACACTTACACGCCTTACCTTAGTGGCGCCTCATCACCTAAAATGACAAACTTATTATGCGCAAACCCTTATCGGCATAAAATTTGCTAGAATATCACTTTAACGGTCTGTTTAAATTTTCCGGGAAAAGCAGGTTAAATCATTTCCGAAAGAGCCTGGATAGCAATCATTGTTGAATAAACATTAACTTTACGATCACTTATGCGCGATGGAACGGTGAACCACTTGATGAAAATATCGCTACCAGTCGTTCAAATAGGGGTCAATGGTAATTACACTTTTTAGTAATTCTAAAAATTTTTCATGAAATGCCACCCAGACAAAATGGCATATGGCAGGTCGCGAATGAAAAGAAGAAGATATTATTCGGGTAAAGCTACGATTACCATTATCTTTTTTTTCACAATAACCAGCATGGCATTGGGATCCCCCGATCAACCCGGTGATTATTCCCGGTTAGTGGAGCTGATCATGCTGGAGGATAAAACAGAACCATTCTATCCATTTAACGATTTTGAATCCGAACTTGATGTGGCTGAGCAAGGAGAATATTTAGACTATCTCAACGGGCAACCGGGTTTATTGGAAACAATTTCTACCGGTTTAGAAAGTACGAAAATACAGTGGAAACTTGCCAAAATCTCCCATCGGTTGTTGTATGTGCCTGAAATAAGAAAAGAGTATGCTACGCTTTATGAAAGCTATTGTAAAACTGTCATCACCCATATTCTGGATAAAACGAAACTGAAGAATCCTTATCGAAAGATTCAAACCCTGCTTCAAGAAAAACCCGAAATCTCTGATGAAGATGGTATCACCGCTTTTTTAGTTCATAATATCATTAAGGAATCTTTCGTCACTTATGTTTTTTCAAATCCAGAGGGGAAGAAGTTACAGGTTGAGTTAAGTGGAAGGTCTTTTGATGGGACTGTAGGGTCTTACGGATCCGATATTCATATGCGCGAAGACGGCGAGTTTGAATTTAAAAGAAACAAGTATACCATATGGCAAAACAGCGCCAGGAATCCTTATACCGCATTAATGGTACCCGCTGAAGAGACACTTCACATTGCCCTTAGAGAATATACGGAGAGGGGGATCAAAGAGAGTCTAATTAAAAAGTCGGCCAAGACCGTAAAAGAAGTCGAAGCCATCGTTGATGATTGGATTTCTGTGGAAGAGGCCATCGTCGGTGGATTGGTTCATGCCCTGATTCCGGAAGTGATTGATGAATATCTGGAAAACAGAATCCGAGACTTTGTTGAAACGGATCTGGAGAAAAAAGAGAAATTTGATAGATATCATCACTTGAAAAGAGGCATCGGTATTGTTGAACAGAGAGGCTATATGGAATCAATAAAAATGTACATGGAGAATCCCGGAAAATTTAAAGCCCTTTTGCTTTCATAGCTATCAGCTCTCCTTCATCAATATCAGTAATTCGCTTTGATTTCCGCCTCCACTAGCGCTTGAAGTTGTTTATAGCCGAAGTTGATTAGTGGCTTTCCGTTTACAAAAAAGCCGGGTGTTTTTTTAACATTAAGTGTTTGGGCATCGGCCAGGTCTTGTTTGATCCGTTTTTCAAATTCAGGGTTCTTCATGTCGCTTTTTATCTTATCCACGTCTAACCCGACCATTGGGAGAAATTCCCAAATTAATTGAGGTTGGGGGTTATGATGACTGGCCCAATGACTTTGGGTCTTATACATAATATCCAAGGTTTCCCAATATTTTCCCTGATTTTTTGCTGCTTCTAATATTTTAACCATGTAGTCGGCGCCTTTATGAAATGGGGCATATCTCAGGACCAGTTTAATTTTACCCGGGTGTTTCGCCATTAGTTTTTTAACCAAAGGGTGAAATGCACCACAGGTTTCGCAGGCCGGATCGGTAAATTTTACAAGGTACACTCTGGCATCATCGTCTCCGAGTATTTGCGAATAATCCCTGATAAAGAGCGACGCTTTCTCCTGGGCCAGGAAATCAAATTTCTCTTTTTGTTTGTTTTTATACATATAAATGCCAAGGGCAAAAACAAGGATAAGCACGGCGCTTGAGAATAAAACGATATGATGTTTTTTCATCTGAGCGTTCTCCTTTTAACCACAAACAGCAATACGATAATGATGGAAAAGGCTAGTAATGATAGCATGGGAATTGTCAAAAAGCCAAATAAATCCAGGTAGGTTTCGGTACATGATACGCCTTGCCTGCAGGGCTGGATCCTTTCCGGAATAAATCCGGAATAAAGGAGGTAATGGTAAAAGGCAACCGCCCATCCGCAGACGGCCAAAGGAAGGGCATACCGGGTAATTTTTTTATCAAGGGGAAACAGCCCACTCACTAAAATGATGACAAGCGGGAACATGAATACACGCTGATACCAGCATAATGCACACGGTGGAAGGTCCATCACATCACTGAAAAACAGACTCCCCAAAGTCGAGATAGCGGCAACCAACCAGCAGATGAAAATGAGGGCCCAATTTGAGTTAGTCATTTAGAATTCACTTGTTTTTCGCAATGAGGCTCTGAAAAAACCGGATCGCGTCAGGACTGGCCCAATCAGCCGGACCGATTACCTTTTCAACAATCGTTCCATTCCCATCTATTATAAAGCTTTCCGGGACCCCGGTTGTCCGATACAGATTCTTTAGGGTTGCCTTGGCGTCTATAAGCGCCGGAAAAGTCAGTTTATGTTTTTTCATAAAAGGGTCTACCACTTTGGCACCCGAAGCATCTATGCTGACCGCCAGGATTTTAAAGCGCTCACCTTTTAAGGCCAGGTGTAATTTTTCCATGGATGGCATCTCCTCAACACACGGAGGACACCAGGTCGCCCATATGTTTAATAAAACGACATTGCCCGTGTGATCGGCTAAGTTGACCAAATTGCCGTCAAGATCCGGCAAGGTGAAACCGGGCGCCTTCATTCCTTTTTCGAGCCGGGGCTTTCCCGATAGATTGAAAGAAGAATTTTTGGTTTGAAGAAGAACCACAATGCCGACGCCGATCATCAGTAAAATAATCAGTATGATGGATTGACGGTTTAGTCGACGATCACTTTTAATTTTGACACTCATTTATTCCAATCCCGATCTTTTTCGGGTTATCAACTTAGGTTTTGGCGATTTTTTAATAAAATGACCTGTCGGAACGCTTATATGCCACATTGTGGCAAAAACTGTCAACGCCAGGTTTACCAAAGACGGGTTTGCCAAAGCATGGATTGCCAAAGCATGGATTGCCAATAAGTGGCCGGCCCGTAGAAATATTATTAAAAATCGTTCGATAAGGTAAAAAGGTTTTCGTTTGCCTAAAAGAAATGGTGTAATTCTTGCAAAGTAAATCCGATTATATACTCGAATTGCATGCCTTTATTATTATTTAAGGGCTATTGACCACGGAAGTGTAATTTCCATGGGAATTGGATATTTTGTAAAGTGCCATAAGTCGCTATATTTTGGCTTTGATACGATGGATAGTTCCCAGGGCGATATTTGGCGATGAGCAAATAATGGAATTAGCGAATAAAAAGGATATTAGCTGCCGAGTTACATTTACGTTGTTGAGGTATGTACGTGAGGTTAATCGCGGGTCGCTTGGTACGCTGCTCGATGGACTGAATCTCGACGAAAATTATCTCTCCGACACCAATAATTGGGTTTCCCATTCATTTTTACAGATCCTGTACCACCGTATGGTCGATCTGGTGGAAGATCCCAATGCTGTTTACAAAATGGCTTTCGCCTCGGCCCGATTAAATTCCCTCGGTCTTTTGGATCAGATTGTTCGCTTGATCGCAAATCCTCGACTGGTTTACTCACTGGCGGCAAAATACAATACGTTTTTAAAAGCCAATAGCGATGTGTTTATTCGGAAGATCGGACGCTCTTGGGCGGTCATCGAAGACCGGTATCACTACAGCTATAAAAAAACCCGTTTTGATTGCGATTATACCCGTGGCGTTTTATCCGCAGTGCCCACGTTGTTCGATATGCCCCCGGCGACGATCGAGGAGGTCGAATGCCAGGTTTTCCCTGAGGCTTACGGTACGCGTCAATGGCCGGACCGCCCCTCATATGGGTGTCCGGGGTGCCTTTATCGCGTCACCTGGAGCACCAAAACCCGCCCCGCCCTTTTAAAAAGGCTACTCGGTCGATATCGGATTTACCGTGAAGCGATTTTCGAACTTCAGAAGGCCAATCGGTTAATCCAGGAAAAACACGATGAGGTCAGCCGGATGGCCGCAAACCTGGAAGATGCCAACCGCGATCTGAGCCATTCAAAATCCCAATTGGAGGCGTACACATCCGAACTGGAAACATCAGAGCATCGCTATCGCCTTTTAGCGGATAATGTGACCGACACAATCTGGACAATCGATTTAAAAACCCTGCGGTTTACCTACATCAGTCCATCGGTTTTTAAAATGCGGGGGTTTACGGCCGAGGAGGCTATTAAACTGAGTATCGAAGAAACACTCACCCCGGAGTCGCTGGAACATGTTTTCGGTGTTCTTACCGAGGAACTTGCCGCCGAGGATGATCCCAAAGTTGACCCCCATCGATCCCGAACCATTGAAATTCAGCAATTTTGCAAAGATGGTTCCAAGGCCTGGGCCGAGGTAACAACGTCTTTCATGCGCGATGACGTAGGGAAGCCCATAGGGCTCTTAGGTGTTACCCGTGATATTAGCGAGCGTAAAAAAGCCGAACATTTTTATCAAGCAAAAGTCATTGCTGAAGCCTCAAACCAGGCCAAAAGCGAGTTTTTGGCCAATATGAGCCATGAATTAAGAACACCGTTGAACCATATCATTGGTTTTACGGAATTGGTGGCGGATAAAAATTTTGGAGATTTGAATCCTACGCAAGTGGAATATCTGACCGATGCACTGACGAGCAGTCGGCACCTTCTCTCCTTAATAAACGATATTTTAGATCTGTCCAAAGTCGAGGCCGGTAAAATGGGTTTAGAATTACGGGATTTACATGTGCAACCACTACTGGAAAACAGCCTTACCATGATTAAAGAAAAAGCCATGAAGGAAAATATCCGCATACAAACTACATTTGAAAACCTTACAGAGACGATTTGTGCCGATGAACGTAAAATCAGGCAAGTGGTCTATAATTTGTTGTCAAACGCAGTAAAATTTACATCCAATGGCGGGGAGGTCTCTTTGTCGGCGATGGTGTCTATAATAGACGAACCTCAACTAAAATTGAAGGATGGCAGAAAAATATCGTTCTCATTCAGCGGCCGGAAAAGGAAATTCGTCTCCGGTAATTATCTAAAGGTTGTAGTATCGGATACCGGCATTGGTATTGGAAAAGAATATTTGGAAGCTATCTTCAAACCCTTTGAACAAGTCGAAAATACTCGCAGTCGAAAATTTCAAGGTACAGGCCTCGGGCTCTCTTTGTCGAGAGAACTTATTGAGCTTCATCGTGGACGAATTTGGGCGGAAAGTGATGGTGAGGGACTTGGGTGTCGATTTACCTTTATGTTTCCAATTGATACGAAATCTCGAGGACATTGAGGCGGCTGATCTAAATGACCATTGACTCATTCATAGATACTAAGGATCATAATAAAAAGGTCGCTTCTCTAAATACCGGCCTTCCTATTTTACAAAAGCCGGAATGGAAGGACGTTTCTTTTGGCCGAAATTATTGCGTCAATTTTAGCATAGTCGGAAATGGTGTGGTTGTGTCCCAACTATCGGGTGACGCAACATTGGCGGCGGTTAAGCCGGCCTTGGATCAGAATAAAGCCGTGATCGATGAAGCCATCGCACCCGATGGTATCTATGTCCAAATCCAGGATTACTCCCAATTAAAAACGGTGAGCCTTTCGGCGCGCCGATATTATATCAAATATTTGATGAGCAGAAACAGGCTACGAGGGGTTGTCTTTTTCGGTATCAGCCCGCTATTGAAATTGAGCATTAAGCTGGGTCAAAAATTAAATTACACGACCTTTCCCATCGTGATTGCTAAAAATTACGCCGATGCAGTGGAAAAAGCGGACCATATTCTACAGCGCGCGGGCGTTACGTCAAACAACCTCACCCCTTCTATGAGCATACTTACGAAAAATGGGGCTACGTCTGCGACACCCGCATGTAATAAACCACAAACTTGCGGCGGGAATATCGGTTGGCGTTTTGAACGTGATGGGTGGCAAGTTCGGTATGAATTGATTGATAATCATATAATCCATGCCATATCGAAAGGTAACCTGCGCCCCAAGTATTTGCCGGATATGTTTATAGTCAATCGTCAGATTTTCAACGATCTGGGAGGGCCTTTCGAACAGTACGGATTTTTATTCGGTATTGACCAAATTCACAACGCGAGTGTTCATACCCGTAAGGAATATATGCGTCATATTAAAGCCTTACACAAACAGTTTCCTTTTCATGGGGTTGCGTTTTACGGCGGCAGCCGCCTGCTGAATGTGGCGATACAGTTGGCGCGTCCGAGTGTTTCTTTCAGGTTATATGTTCACCGTGATTTAAATGCGGCCGTTGATGCTTTAAAACGAGGATTCAAATCTTTGCCTTCAGCCGAATCCGATTTGCAGCTGGACCGAGCGATTTTGCCGAAGGATATCGAACAACTCCTTTATCATATCGGTCAAATTGATTGGGAGAACAGAGTAAATGAATCACGCTTGCCAAAGATATTGCCCTCTAATCCGCTTGGACCTGTCTATGATGCCGTTTCCCTGATAAAAGCGGAACTAGATCAATTGTTTGTTGAACGTCAACGGGCCCAGTTGGCATTGCAGAGGGCGCATGATGAACTTGAAGAGCGGATTGCCGATAGAACGATGGAACTGGAAAAAGCTAAACGCGAAGCCGAAGATGCCAATCGTTCCAAAAGTGTTTTTTTAGCCAATATGAGCCACGAACTGCGTACCCCATTGAATCATATTATTGGCTTCACGGAACTGGTAGTAGATGGACATTATGGAGAACTCAACCATACTCAAAAAGAGTACTTGAACGATGTCCTCACCAGTAGTGGACACCTGTTGGTACTTGTGAGCGATATTTTAGATTTATCGAAAGTAGAGGCTGGTAAACTTGAGTTGAAACCGGAACAAGTTGTCCTTTTTTCGATACTTAAAAACAGTGTTAACATGGTCAAGGCTCAGGCGGCGAAAAAAGGCATCCGTTTGACCTTTGACGCTGGAAATTTGCCAAAACGGGGCGTTCTTGATGAACGTAAAATCAAACAGATAATGTATAATTTATTGTCCAACGCCGTAAAATTTACGCCCCCAAACGGGCAGGTGGCGCTCTTGGGGGAATCTAATTTATCTGAAACAAAACTAATGCAAACAGGTAAAGATGATTTAAGCCAGGGAAGTACTTCCCCATTTCTTAAATTTACGATTTCAGATTCGGGTATTGGTATTAAGCCGGAAGAACTGGACCGGATATTTGAACCTTTCGAGCAGGTAGACAACACCACCAATCGAAAAACAATCGGAACGGGTCTTGGGCTATCGCTCTCAAAAAAATTGGTAGAGCTACATGGGGGTAGAATTTGGGCTGATAGTGATGGAGAGGGAAAAGGCAGCCGTTTTTACTTCGTTGTACCGCAATGATTTGCATTGCCGTTAAGTAGAATGCCAAAGCTAATAGGCAAATGATAGGCCCGTGAACTAGACACCAAAAAAGATGATCTCATGCGATTTTGTAAATGATAAGCCCCATATTTCCTTTGAAACCTGGAGAAAAGATGAAAGTGGATAATAACGAAATAATGGATCAATTCGGGGAAATTATATCCATCTTAATCAAGGCCGGCTGCTTGACCAATGAAAACGCTAAATATGCAAAACGTGTGCAGTCGAAACTTGAAGTTCCCCGACCCTTGGCGGAGGTCGCCAAACAGTTGGAATTTGTGACTGCGGAGGATATCAGAAATGCCGTTCATGCCCATCCCGTTGCGATGGGAATGGATCGTTTTTTATTGGAGATGGGTTACCTAGGCGAAAAAGATTTAAAAAAAGCGATAAATATTCAAAAAGAGCAGGGGGGGAATAAAGAACTCGGTAAAATACTGGTTGAGCAAAATATCCTGGGCGAACGAACCCTTCTTGACGCGCTTGCTTTAAAGCTAGGTTGTATATTGGTAGATCTGGAATCGGTTGAAATAGATCCCGGTCTTTTTAGCCAGGTGCCGTCGAAATGGTACGCGTCCAACACCTTTATTCCGATACGAAGAGAGCATAATAAAATCCTGGTGGTCTTTTCGGACCCGCAAGACACTCAAATTGTACAAACCGTTCGTCAAATTTTTAGTGAGGCCATCGCTATTGGGGTTGCACCCTTGCAATCGATTAGAAAAGCGATTGACAGAATGCGTAGTCGACAATCGGATCAGCACGTATCTGTGAATAAGGACTCCATAATCGGGGTTGTCAATTCAATTATTACCGCAGCGATAAAAGAAAAAGTAAGCGATATCCATATTGAGCCCATGAAAGAAAAACTGCGGGTGCGTTTTCGTCGGGATGGCGTTTTGGGATTGTACAAAGAGTATCCTTTAGAAATTATCCCTACCTTGACCAACCGAATCAAGGTGATGTGTGAAGCGGATATTGTCGAACGGCGAAGACATCAGGGGGGACGTCTGTTTTTCAAGTGGATGGGGGAAGAAATCGATTGCCGGGTTTCTTTTTATGTCACGGTTTATGGCGAAAAAATTGTCTTACGATTGCTTCAGCGGCAGGGATCGCTGCGCAATCTGATTGATATCGGCATGCCTAAGCGGTTGTTAAAACGTTTTATCAATGACGCACTCTCGGTTCCGAGCGGTGTGGTAATCGTAACCGGTCCCACCGGATCAGGGAAAACAACTACCGTCTATAGTTGCATCAACCATCTAAACCATCCTGAGACGAGTATCATCACCGCTGAGGAGCCTGTTGAGTATATTATTGACGGGATTTCCCAATGTTCGATTGACCCGAAAATTAACCTGACATTTGAAGAGTCTTTAAGGCATATTGTCCGCCAGGATCCGGATATCATCGTTATCGGCGAGATTAGAGATAAATTTTCTGCTGAAGTAGCGGTTCAGTCCGCCCTCACGGGGCATAAAGTATTGACGACTTTTCATACAGAGGATAGTATCGGGGGCTTAATCCGTCTTTTAAATATGGACATCGAAGCGTTTCTGGTATCATCAACGGTTGTCAGTATCGTTGCCCAGCGGCTTTTGCGTAAAGTTTGCCCCAATTGTGCCGAACCCCATCAACCCAGTTCCGGTGAGATTCAACGCCTGGGTTATACACCAGCGGATTTACTGGGTGGAAAGTTTTTAAAAGGAAAAGGATGTACGCATTGTCGGCACACCGGCTATATGGGAAGGATCGGGATATTTGAACTGCTGATTCTCGATGAGTTGATACGGGATGCGCTTCTCGATCAAAAAACAAGCTTTGATATTCGCAATATCAGCATTGAATCCAGTGGCCTGGTTACTTTATTGGAAGACGGTATTTGTAAGGCGGCCAACGGTGAGACCACCCTGGAAGAGGCGTTAAGGTGTCTTCCCAGAACCAACAAGCCCAGACCTTTGGGTGAAATCCGACGACTTTTAGGAGGATAACGATGACGGAAAGTCTTTCTCTGATTGAGCTGATCAATGAGCAATTAGCTTCCGGAAAAACACGATTACCCGTTTTTAATCAAACAGCACATAAAATCCGGCAGGAAACAATGAAAGAAGATCCGGATATGGGCAAAATTGAAAAAACGATCATTAGCGATCAGTCCCTTACTGGAGAGGTGTTAAAAATTGCCAACTCCGCTTTTTATAAGGGACTGGATCAGATCACAACCATCAAGCAGGCCATTGTTCGAATCGGGTATAAGCAGGTTGCCGATATCGTCATGCTTGTCAGTCAAAAGGATAATTTTAAATCTGAAGACCATTTTATCAGTGATACTATGGAGCGTTTGTGGCAACATTCCGTGGGTTGTGCTATCGGGTCGAATTGGTTGGCTAAGCACTGCTCGTTCCATGATCTGGCCGGGGAAGCTTTTTTCGCCGGATTGTTGCATGATATCGGGAAGCTTTTTCTTCTCTCCGTTATTGAAGATATTCGGAAAAAAAGAGTCATTGACCATCTGCTTTCGGAGCCGTTGTTGAATGAAGTGATGGCGAGCTTGCACACCGACCAGGGCCATTCGCTGATGAAGTCCTGGAATCTACCAGATAAATATTGTGACATTGCCAAAGATCACCACGAGGAGGCCTTCGACAAAAAAAGGCATCTGCTTATTCTGGTTCGCTTGGCGAATATGGCTTGTAATAAAGCCGGTATGGGCATGCATACTGAATCCGATACGCTCTTGACCGCTACAACCGAAGCCGACGTGCTGGGTTTATCCGAAATTGATATTGCCAAGTTAGAAGTCGTGCTGGAAGATGCAACCAAGCTTTCATAAACAATGTTCGAAATATGATGCATTTTTATGACGACGGTGCTGTCGTAATGTCGAAAAGCCTGAGGAGGCCCATTCAAATCGGTTTTCCATTGGCCTCTGTTAAGACTCTTAGGACATTCTTTGAAAAAACCGTATGCCCTTTGTGGGTGTCTGGCGATCATGCCACCGGGCAACCACAAGGGATTGCCCCTACATAAACACATCCATTATGGGATTTCGGGCGGTCTCGAAATGGATAAAAAATCAATGACGATTCAAAAAAGATCATACCCTAAAGAAACTGGCCGTACTCAAATATATTGCGCTTAACCTTTTAAAAACAAAAACGCTTCAATAGCGGCATTCAGTCTAAACAGCTTAAGGCTGCTTGGAATGATAATTAATCAATCAAAATCATTCAAAATTGATTTTACTTGCAATTGCCCTGCACTCCACCGGCCTTTATTTTTTTTTGGCACCGGTCGATCGCGACGACCTTCCTGCCTCCATATAAGAGAGTAGGGCCTTCCTCAAATCTTGTTTGACCGCTTCTTTCAAGCGCTCCGGAGCGATTACCTCGGCTTCGGGCCCCCAACTCAGGGCCCACTGTTTGATTTCAGTCAGACCCGCTACCCGAAACGTCAATTCCAACGATCTGTCGGCATTTTTACGCATTTGCTGACTTTGGTGCCAGGTTTTTTCACCAACATATCGCGCCCATTCCGGCGAAATACGAATCTTGACCACGTATAGCTTATCATGAACAACTTTAAAGCTATGGCGGCTGTATTGCTCAAGATCAAAATCCGAGGGACGTTGGAACGTTTCCTCGGTCAGTCGCAAGAGTCTGATCCTGTCCACTACAAAGGTGCGGACATCTTTTCGTAAATGACAATATCCGATGAAGTAAATGGTCCCTTCAAAAATTCGAATGCCGTAAGGATCGATCTTGCGATGGGTCTCCTTTTTACTGCGCAATGGCAGGTACAGCATTTCAAGGCGTTTTTGCTCGAGAGCGGCCTGATTGATATTATCGATGATTTTACGATAACGGCGGTAGTCCTTATAAGGGTTAATGCCTGCCTGGAAAGTGGAACGGACTCGATCGAGGTAGGTTAAAAATTGGGCAGGAATCGATCCTTCGATTTTTTGAAAAGCAGATTCAAGGGAATCAAAAAAAACGGTTCCCTTAAACACCTCCAGCATATCGCGGCTCATGTGAAGCGACATGAGCTCGGTATAGGAAAAAAGTTGCGGGATGTTGAAGTGATACGTTTCTAAAAAGCGCCAGAGATTTCCTTTTCCATCTTTTTCAGAATAAACCGGAAATCCGGCTTTTTCCAGATCATCCAGGTCACGGTAAGCGGTGCGCAAGGAGATACCTGTACTCTCTGCAATTTGAGCCGCCGTCAGACCGTTACGGTTGGCCTCAAGATGACGTAATATCTGCCATTGCCGGGAAAGTTGTGCACCTCGCATGCGTTTGCCTCCTGCTTAGAGGTTCGTTTCGATAGTTGTTACCGACGGAAATCTTGAACGGTCGGTATGCGGCAGAAACTTAGCTGCTGAAAACCGGTTCATAAAATCCTGATTGACATTGAGCTCCAGATAAGTGATCTGGTTTCGAATCCGGTCGATGGTATCCACGGCATCGATGGATGTGAGCGCCATGGTAGCCCCCTCCAGGGAGCTGTTACCCAGGGAACGATATTTGGCAATGGGCAGGTCGGGAATCATGCCAATGGCTATAGCCGACGCCGGATCGATAAAGGCACCAAATGTGCCCGCCACGTAAAACGTGGCAAGATCGGCAAATGTCAATCCCACGTGGCTGGTGATGGTTTCCAGAATGGTGTACATGGCTGCTTTGGAACGAATCAGGCTATCGATGTCGGCCTGGTCAATGGTAAGCGGCTGGCCGGTAGCGGATTTGGCACCCTCAACGACCGTCAAGCGGGCCATACCGTCATGGACGCCATAGCGATCGGCACAAATGGAATCAACCAGTTTTCCTCTAATATCTAACCGGCCGGTCAAAAAGAGTTGAGCGGCCAGATCAATCATTCCCGATCCGCAAATACCCCGTGCCGGTTTTTCCTCAATGGTCCGCAGGTTCCATTGGCCGGTGTCGGGGTCGATACGAATCCTATCGATGGCGCCCGGACCGGCCATCATTCCCATTTGGGAGACCCCGCCTTCAAGTGCGGGGCCGGCGGCTCCGGCGCACGCCATCAACCAGTCGCCATTGCCCACGACGACTTCGGCATTGGTGCCCACATCCACCAGGAGGCCTGTCTCGGTTTTTTGGTGAAGACCGGAAAAAAGGATACCGGCGATAAGATCTCCCCCGAAATAACTGCCAATGTTGGGAAAGATCAGTGCGCGTGCGTTCGTATGCGCCAACAACCCCAGATCTTTCGTTTTGTGCACACCGGGACGGTTGACTGCCGGAATATAAGGCTCGCGAATGATGTGTCGCGGTGCCAATCCCATAAACAGATGGGTCATGGTCGTGTTGCCGGCGATGGTGACCAGATGAACATCGGTGGGAGTCAAACGGTTGCGGCGGCAAAGGCCGTCAATCCGTGTGTTGATAGTATCCACGATGAGTTGTTGTAACCGTTTACGGCCGCCGGCACTATCGGCATAATGGACGCGGGTTAATATATCGGGTCCGATGGCGATTTGGGGGTTGTCCACCGCGCTTTCACCAAGCGTTTTCCCAGTCGCTAAATCCACCAACCGTAGCACCACGCGGCTGGTACCCAAATCAACGGCTATGCCGGCTGCGGTGCAAGCATCACCCCCTGGCATGATATTTACGAGATGCCAGTGCGGCCCGTCTTTAAAGAGGATGACGTGTAAGTGGTAATCGGCCTTTCGAACCCGGTCCGGTAACTGCTGCATGAGATCAAGATCCATGCCGATATGATCCACGTGAAGTTCCGCTTTCAGGACGTCAATGAGACGATCCGCATCGGCCGTATTATTGGACAAGGAGGGTTTTGGCAGATGGACCGTCTTCACCCAGCCTTGCATCGGTTGATTCATAAAGGCGTTGGCGCGGGTTTTTCGAGCCGGGCGATGATTTGATTCATCACATCGCCGCTTTTACCCTGGATGAGGTAATCGCTGATGTGGCCGGTGAGGGGAGTGGGTTCCGGATTGATTTCTATGATTTTGGCCCCATTCTCTTTGGCCAGTGCCGGCATATAAGCGGCCGGGTGAACCGTGGCGGATGTGCCGAGGACCAGCATTACATCACAGGCGGCGGCGGCTGATTGTGACCGCAGCAGGGCATCAGATGGGATCATCTCACCGAAAAAGACGCAATCCGGTCGATAAATACCGCCGCAATGGCAACGGGGCGGTATTTTATCCATTCGTATCTGCGCCGTCCGGCAACTGTCACCGCAATCGGTGCATCGCTGCCAGGCAAAGTTGCCGTGGAATTCAATGACATCCTTGCTCCCGGCCGCCTGGTGGAGGCCATCGACATTCTGGGTGATGATCGTTTTTAATTTTCCGATTACCTCCAGGTGAACCAGACCCTTGTGGGCATCATTCGGTTTGGCGGCATCGAGCACGTCCTTCATATCCCGGATGAGCATTTCCCATACTTTTTGAGGGTCCTTTGTAAACGCGTCAATATGGGCCACTTCCATCGGATCGATCTTTTCCCATAGCCCACCCTTTCCACGGAAGGGGGGAATGCCGCTTTCGACGGAAATGCCGGCTCCGGTGAGTGCGGACACGATCCGGGCCTGGGCGATATCTTTGGCTGCCTGGTCGATTAAGCCCTGCATGCTTACAATACAAACGCCCAATTGGTGGCCACGGCGTCACATTGGGTGGATTGGTTTTTAGATGCGACAAACTGCTGGGCATCTTTGAGGAGGGCGTCCATCTGTGCGTCGGTCCGTTCCTGATTGATATGGAAAAGCCCGATGGTTTTCACACCGGCATCCATAGCCAGCGTCAGGGCGTCTGTGTAGCGCGAATGCCCCCAACCGGTTTTTGATTGATACTCTTCGGGAAGGAATTCTGCATCATGAATCAACAGGTCGGCTTCCTGGGCGAAGCGCCGATAGTCGTCGATTGTTTTTCCACCGGAGTGAACATAACCGAGTTCGTTATCGGTGAGAAAAACGAAGGTATTGCCATTTTCCGTAAATTTATATCCGCCGCCGCCGTTAGGATGGCTGAGTGGAATGGCTTCGATTTGAACCGATCCGATTTCAAATATCTGGGGGCCCTTATCAATGAAAATCAAATCGGCTTTGCTTCCCAAACAGGGTATGGGAAAGTAGGGTGGTCGCATCAGGTCCGAAAGCATTCGGTCTACAAAGCGGGTGTGGTAGGGACAGTGATAGATATTGAGCGTTTTTTTGGCAATATGCAACGGTTTGAAAAAAGGTAAACCCATAATATGATCCCAATGGGCATGGGTAAAGAGCAGGTGATACGTTGTGATTCGATTTTCTAATAGGCGGTTGCCCAGTTCACGGATTCCGGTGCCGGCGTCCACGATAATGGTTTCGCCGCTCTGGGGCTCGATTTCCAGGCAAGTTGTGTTGCCCCCGTATTTTATGTATTCAGGCCCGCAGACGGGAGTCGATCCGCGGGAACCCCAGCACGTTATTTTCATGGGCAGATCCCTGGTCTGTTTCTATGGGCGATTCGCCGAATAATTATACTACGTCCCTTCCTTCCCGGCGTCAACCCGAGAGACAAGAAAGGTATGCCATTTTCCTTCGCTCACTTGAGAGCTAAGGATTGTAGCGCCTTGCCGTTTGAGTTCACGGGAAACGTGCCCGGCTTCGCTGGAAAGCAGGCCGGAAAGGATGGCCCAGGGTTTTAAGCGGAAACCCGACGTCGCTACCAACCGTTTCATCACGGCATAATGCAGGTTGGCAATCAGTAGCTCTGCGGAGTGAAAAACAAAGGCTTCGGCATCCCCCTGAACAGCGAGTATCCGTGCCTCTAAACCGTTTAATTGCACGTTGGACCGTGTTGTTTGAACAGCCAAAAGGTTGTTGTCCACCGCCAAAACATGTCGGGCCCCTAAGCGGGCTGCTGCGAGGGTCAATATGCCCGTGCCGCTGCCTAGATCGAGGACGGTGCCAATGGTTGCTTTCTTCCAAACGGTTTCTAAAGCCGCCAGGCAGTCCCGCGTTGTGGGGTGCAGGCCGTTACCGAACACCACGCCGGGATCAAAAATGATATCACTTATATTGTCATAATGCGGGTTGTCATTGGATGGCGTGCCCAGCGTCCCGTTCGGTGGTGATGCCATCCAGGGAGGAATCATTCGAAAGCGACCCACTGTAAGCGGGCCTGTGTGGCCGCCTTGCCATTCGGCATAGGTCATTTGATACGCATCTTCCAGGACCAGCCCAGGATGCTTGTTGACCAAGGTTTCGACCTGGACCTGGGCTGGCGAGGAAAAGAATAGAAAGGAGGTGTCTTCCTCCTGCCAGTTTCCGAGGAAGTTCGGCCCCGGTGATTCACAATGGGGCAGGCGGCCGGAAAGGTAATAAATATATAAATCCTGGTAGGGTGAGACCGGCATTATTCCGATTGGGGTATCTGGTCTATATACCATTCCATCGGATCAAGCAGGGTAAAACCCAGGTCGGCGAGTTTCTTTTTAATGGAACGGACATTCAGTGTCAGCAGATAGCAGAATACGGCCCGCTTATCATCATCCCAGTATCGCGCGACCAATATACTGCCGCAGGAAATACCCTCTTCAGTGACCGCGTCGACGATTTTTTTTAGTTGTCCCACCTTTTCTTCTGCCAGAATACAGATCAGCGATCCCGGTTCTCCAATACCGAGCACATTAATAAATGCCCGTAGCAGATCTCTTACGGAAATAATTCCTTTCAGATTGTTCTGGTCGTCAACCACAGGGAGGGCACCCACTTTGGAACGCTGGACGAGCAACAAGGCATCTTGAATGGTATCCATGGGGGAAATTTTAATCAAATCCTTGGTCATGATATCGGAAACCTTGAGCGCGGATTCAGCTTTTTCCGGTTTTGTATCATCAGTTTGGGGCGTTTTTGAAAATTCGTGGGGCAGGGCACTACGCAAATCCCGATCAGTGATCATTCCGACGAGTCGACCATCTTTGCGACAGACGGGCAGGTGGCGGAAATGATGCTTTTCCATCAACGCCTTTGCTTCTAAAGCCCCGGCGTCCGGGTCAATGGTGATTACTTTTACGGTCATTGAACGGTTAACAAACATGGATTACCTCCGCGTAATTAATGGGTAGCCTGCGTATTCGACAAAATAGGTCGTTGGCTTGCGATCAGATTCTAACTGGTTTTTGGATGTGTCATTTAGCAAAACAGTACGCTTATCGTTGCAGCAATATCTCAACGTGGTTTTTCGCTAGCTCCGGTAAGCGTTCAAGATTATACCCCCCTTCAAGAATGGAGATAACCTTGCCTTCGGCATAGATATCGGCCATCTCCATCACCCGCTCCATGATCCAGGAAAACCCTTCCGTGGTGAGACTCATATCGGCCAGGTGGTCATCCACATGGGCATCAAAACCGGTCGAAAGGAGAATGATTTCCGGCTCGAAGCGTTCAAATGCCGGAAAAAGATCCCGTTCCATCAGGCGCTTGTAATCATCATCTCCCTGCCCCGGCAGCGTGGGCGAATTTTTAGTGAAGCCATGGCCCTGGCCGGTGCCCATTTCAAACTCCCGGCCGGTTCCGGGATAGGCGAAAGAGGGGTGTTCGTGGATGGAATAATAAAATACGGATGAATCTTTCTCGAAAATATGCTGGGTACCATTTCCGTGATGAACATCAAAATCGATGATACCGATCTTTTTCAGCCCCCACTTTTGCTGAAGATAGCGGGCGCAAATGGCCACATTGTTGAAATAGCAAAAACCCAGCGCACGATCGGTTTCGGCATGATGGCCCGGGGGACGAACCGCGCAAAAGGCATTATTGAGCTCTCCTTTCATCACAAGATCGGCCGCTTCCAAGATACCGCCAACAGCCAACTTGGCTGTCTCAAAGGTTTGGTCGCACATCTGATTGTCGGGATAATCAAAGGTCTTCTTACCCGAAAGGCAGACCTCTTCAAAACGGTGAATATAATCCGGGTCATGGACTGCCTCAATCCATTTTATTTCAGGCAATTTCGCTTGAATCAGGGTTACATGTTCGAGAAGCCCGCCTTCACTGACCCCTTGGTGAATGGCCTGGAGCCGTTCGGGCACTTCAGGGTGGTATGGTCCGGTATCGTGCAGCAGATACCTGATGTCGTATAAGAAACCCGTATTGTTCATGGCGTCTCCTGTAGGGTTGGTTCCGTCGTCCCTATGCATCGATGATCTTGTCAAAAATGTCAAAACCTGCCTGCACCGCCGGATTTTCACGGTCAAGCTTCATGGTTGCCTGGCCATTTAAATCGTATTCATATACATCGTCGTCTTCGGGAATCATACCGGCCAGCACGAGCCCCTCTTTATCGATCATGCTGGTAACGGTTGCCGATAGCGCCGATTTAGCCTGATTCACTACCAGATAGCTTTTGCCGACACCTATCCCCAAGTCTCGGGCCAGCTTATTAATGCGAAATCCGGCTTGCAGGCTTCGTCGGGATGTATCGGAAACGATCAGGAGCACATCCACATTGCGGGTGGTCAACCGGCTGATATGCTCCATACCCGCCTCATTATCCATCACAATGTAGGGGTAGTTAACGGTCAACCGTTCTAAAAAGTTGGTCAACAGGGTATTGGCGGCACAATAACATCCCGCGCCTTCGGGCTGTCCCATCACCACCAGGTCAAACCCGTCGGCTTCGACGATGGCCTCCCCCAGTTTCATTTCCATGAATATATCTTTGGTCATGCCATTGGGAACATCCCCTTTTTTCATCTGCTCCCGGGCATTGCCCAGAGTATTGGCAAAATCAAGGCCCAGTACTTCATTAAAATTGGCATTGCTGTCGGCATCCACCGCCAGAATTGGCACTTTTTCTTTTGCGATCAGGTATTTCACCAGCATGCCGGCCAGGGTGGTTTTACCCGCTCCCCCTTTTCCGGCCAATGCGATTGAATAAGCCATGAGTTGGTCCTCGCTTAATGGTTGTTTAGTAAGATTTTACTTTAAAATATCTATCATAAATTTAGGCCAGTTGGCGCCATCCGTCAAGCCCATAAAATATAAACAGATGTGAAAACATATAGCTGAGGTCGGCTAAAGTCTTTTTTGGCCGATCGGCGCCTCACGACCGTGCCCAGACATAAGATAGCGACGATATATCCGATTGACAGTCGGAATGTTTTTTCCTAAGGTGGAATTCATCTATTTTTGATGTCTGGCTTTGATGTCGGGATTCCATGTGCGGCCATCGGTGCCGTCTTCGAACCGATTATTATTGTGGCGGGTTGCGACCCGCTTTTTCTACTTTAGCCAGCGGACTTTCACTGTGTGCAAATGGATGGGGGGCTTCATCGGCGCCTTTTTCGTTGTTTCCACCATCATTCTGGCTCCCCGGTTGGGAATGACTACCATGGTAGCCGGTGTTTTGGCCGGGCAGATGTTGGCCTCATTGATATTGGACCATTTTGGGTTCATCGGTTACACCATCCATCCAATCAACGGCATGCGGGTGCTTGGCGTATTGTTGCTGACAGGCGGTGTCATCTTAATCCGATGGTTCTGATTTTTTTTACCGGCGATATCAAACTTAAGGGAGGATAAAATGGACCTGAAAACATTGCGAATAAACGGTGCGCGACTTCGCGACACATTGGAACAAATGGCAGCGATCGGGGCGACGCCGGGTGGGGGAGTTCAGCGATTAACCCTGTCCGACGAAGATAAGCAAGCCCGGGATCTTTTTGTAAAATGGCTCCAGGCGATAGATCTTGATGTTACGATCGATGAAATGGGGAATATTTTCGGTCGCCGGTCGGGGAAAGACGATTCACTGGCTCCGGTGATGAGTGGTTCCCATATCGACTCTCAGCCCAAAGGGGGGCGGTTCGACGGTATTCTGGGTGTCATGGGGCCGTTGGAAGTGCTTCGAACCCTTCACGAAAACAACATTGAAACTGAGCGACCGATGGTTGTCGTGGACTGGACCAACGAAGAGGGCTCCCGGTTTGCGCCGGCCATGGTATCGTCGGGGGTCTGGGCCGGCGCCCTTGATCGTGATTGGGCCTATGGCCGGACCGATATAGACGGTAAGCGCTTCGAGGATGAGCTTATCCGTATCGGCTATAAGCAGGAGACGCCCTGTCGGAAATTTCCGGTTCACTGCTACTACGAATATCATATTGAACAAGGGCCGATGTTGGAACGTGAGGGGAAAACAATCGGTGCACCCAAAGGAATCCTCTGCTTACACTGGTACGATATTTATTTAACGGGTGAAGCCAATCAGGTGGGGCCCACACCTATGGAAGGCCGGCACGATGCCCTCTGTGCGGCGGCAGAAATGATTTTAGAGGTTAACCGGCTGCCGGGACGTATGGGAGGCAATATGGTCGCCACGGTGGGTGAAATTCACAATGGGCCCAACTCGCGTAACATTATCCCGGATAAGGTTCATTTTACGGTGGATATTCGATCTTGGGATGATGATTTGGCATTGAAGGCCTGGGATTTGTTGCGTGCCGAGATTGAAACCATCGCCGGCCGAAGGGGATGTCCTATAAAAATTGAAGAAACCTGGCGCGTTGAGCATTCCCCCTTTGATGAGAAATTGGTCCGACGGATTCTGGATACGGCGGATTCCTTGGGATATTCGAGCCTTCCCATGGTTAGCGGGGCCGGTCACGACGCCAGCTATATGAATCAAATCTGCCCCACGGCCATGATTTTTGTCCCCAGTATCGGCGGACGTAGCCACGTGGAATTGGAAAGTACGACTTGGGAAGATTGTGAAGCAGGCGGCAATGTCCTGCTCCAGGCAATGTTACAGTCAGCCAATGAGTCGGCCGATTAGCCTCTATTCGTAAGGGCTCCTGATAAGGAATTCAAGAGACGAATGGATTGGTGTTCAAACCAGGCACCCGTCCAGGTAGAAATTAGAAAAGCGGGGCAATGACATTTTTTTGCCCCGCCGTTTTGGTTAGGATGCCGGGTACATGGCCCGGATGGCGTTAGTGGACGGTAATTTGTTTCGGTTTTTCTTTGGGCACTTTGGGTATGATTATTTTCAACAATCCGTCGACAAATTCGGCCTTGATTTTATCCGCGTCCACCGTGGACGGCAAGGTAAAGGCTCGTTGAAACTTCCCATGAAACCGCTCTCGTCGATAGACCTTATCCGCTTTGACTTCGTTATCGTCGGCGCGTTCGCCCTTAATCGTCAGGATATTCTCTTTGACATCAAGGTTGATCTGGTCTTTTTCAAGACCTGGAAGCTCGACTTTAATCGTAAAGGCATCATCGTTTTCCAAAATATCCGCGACCGGGTTCCATCGAAAAGTTTCTTTGGATACCTGTCTGTCCATGGGTGAGAAGAACTCATTAAAAAACCGATCCATATGTCTGTTTACCTTCATCATATCACTTGTGGGGTTTAATCTAACCAAATGCATGATTGATCCTCCTTCTTAAAAGTGTGTTTTGAAATCATTTTATTTATCTGGAAAATAAGACAATAGGGAATCATGTCAAGAAAATTTCATTATTATTTATAATAATGCAATTATAATAATGATATTGTGTTTTTCGATTGACAGCCCTTCGGATACATTTTACGATCTTACCCATAAAAACAATATATTAGAGGTTTACCAACTAATAAAATACAGGTATGAAAAACCGGGTATGATAAATATTGATTCATTTGAGGTTTACACTGAATTCTATAAAAAATAATAATTGCAGATGGCATCGAAAAACACGGTCTTCCAATGCGGTTTTTTCACCCGCCATTGCGGGGGCCATGGGTTTCTACAATCTCATTTGGTATATAGGGCGTCCTGTTTTACGCTTGAATAAGCGGCTTTTGAAGGGGTGGGATCAACGTCAGGTCAAAGCCCTTCCATCTCGGGCCGATGTTTGGCTGCACGCCGCATCGGCTGGAGAGGCCTACCTGGTCCAGGAATTGGCCACCCATTTTACCAGTAAAAAACACTTTCGATTCCTGGTGACCACCAACACAAGCCAGGGGATGGGTATCTTGTCCCGGGCGCGGGAGGCACTTGATTCAATGCTGGTATCGGGCAAGATGGCTATCCGTTATTTTCCATTCGATCATCCCCGGTTGATGCAAAGGGTCGTGGATGCTGTCCGCCCAAAATTGGTGGTGATTCTGGAAACCGAGCTATGGCCGGGATTTTTGGCCGCCTTGCGATCCAGACGAATACCGGTAGTGGTTATCAATGGTCGCCTCAATTCATCCAGTCTGAAGCGCTACATGCTTTGGCCTTCTTTCTGGCGGTCAATCGCGCCCACGCGAATACTGGCAGTTTCTGCGCCTGATGCCGGCAGGTTCGGTCGGTTGTATCCGGATACCCGTGTCGAGGTGATGACCAATATCAAATTCGACCATTGGTATCGGCAATTAAAACAGGGTGTCCCTAGTGACCGGCTGGCCAATTTGTTTTCTTCCGACCAGCCCCTTGTGGTGCTCGGATCTGTAAGGCAGGAGGAGGAAGACCAGACCCTGAAAATGATACATCGAATACACAAAGCCTTACCGAAAACAATGATCGCCATATTTCCTCGCCATATGAATCGACTCGATGCCTGGCAAAAATATTTAAGCCGCGGTAACCGGTCGTGGACATTGCGCTCACGCATTGATGGTTTGGTAAAACCAGGCGCTATGGTATTGTGGGACACATTCGGAGAGCTGCGAGATGCATATGCCATGGCGACCGCCGCATTTGTGGGTGGGAGTCTGGCCCCTTTGGGCGGACAGAATTTTTTAGAGCCGTTGGCCTGCGGGGTGATCCCGGTTATCGGCCCCTCGTGGTTTAATTTTTTATGGGTGGGCGAAGGAATTTTCGAAAAAAGGCTGGTCTTCCGAGCCAATGATTGGCTATCGGTGGCCGATCAAATCGTTACAAATCTGAAACAACCGGTCTCCCATAAAACGGTTCGCCATCAGGCGATGGCCTTTGCGGATCATCGAACCGGTGGCTCCCGGAAAGCGTGTCGATTGATCGAAACCTTTTTAACCGATTTAACCAAGGCGAATTTACTGAAACGATTAAACGGGGAAACATAAATCGATAAAATGGCATCCAATTTACCACCATGTATCGGGATTATTCCGGCCAGATATGGCTCCCGGCGATTTCCGGGAAAGCCCTTGGCACAAATTCTGGGTCGTCCCATGTTCTGGCATGTTTACCACCGGGCGAGCCAATGCCCCCAACTGGATCGCGTCCTTTTAGCCACGGACGATGAACGGATCCGGCAATTGGCGGAAGCCTTGAATGTTCCCGTTGTGATGACAAGCGCAGATCATCCCAGTGGGTCGGACCGGATTCTAGAGGCCGCCCGAACCATTGGCGCATCCGAGGCGTGTGTCATTGTCAATATTCAGGGGGATGAACCGGCTTTGGCTCCGGCCATGATCAGCCAGCTACTGGGACCTTTTGCCCAACCGTCCATGCAGGTGACCACCCTGGCCCGTCGTATCAATATGCAGATCGCCGACAATCCCAACGTGGTTAAGGTGGTGTTTGCCCATGACGGCCGAGCCCTCTATTTTTCCCGCGCATTGATTCCCGGACGATCAGGTCGTGCGACTGATTCGATCTATTATGGCCATATTGGTTTGTATGCCTATCGGAAACATGTGTTGGAACAATTTGTTCAATGGGGGCCCAGCCGGCTCGAACGAACGGAGAAACTCGAGCAGTTGCGTTTGCTGGAAAACGGAATTCCGATTCAGGTGGTTATTACCGAGCATGCCAGCCTGGGAGTCGATGTGCCGGAGGACCTGGAAGCCGTTATCAAAATACTGTCGGATGGACCGGTTGAAAAATGATTCCACATAAAAACGGCGATGGGTTATTTTTGATGCCCTGAAATATAGGTTTCCCATTCCGTGGGCAGCATTTGTTTTTTTTTGGTGTTACACGTTTTACAGGCAGGAACGACATTTCCTTTGGTGGAGCGGCCCCCTCGGGAAATGGGAACCACATGATCCATGGTTAGTGTTTTGGGTGGTGTTTGGCCGCCACAATAGTGGCAAATACCTTTGGCCAGGCGACGTTTCCACCATTGACTACGCCTTAAATCGCGGGCCTTGGCCTTTTCACGCTTAATGTCGCGGTCACTTAGATCGTAGGCGAAAGGTTGCGGGTCAATCATCGCTAAAATCCTGCCTCATAATCCACCGTGTTATCTGCGCGGATAAAAGATCTAAATAGGCAGCCGACCCTCCCAAGCCTTCCCTGCCGAAAAAATAGTTAATTTCCAGCAACAATGGTTGTTTCCCGGAGTCTTTTTCAGAAAAAAGGACATCGAATCCAGCCAGGTTAATCCCGCTACGGTCACAGAATCCATTTACCATCTCGGTTGATTTTTTTTGCAGGTCGGGGTTCCCATCATAGTCGATGGTCGCGCCGGCGGCAAGGTTGACGAGGAATTGATCCGATGTCGGCGCCACCCGCCAGTATGTGCGCGATAGCGCATCGATTCGAACCACCCGCAACACGCGGCCACCGGTCGGTATAAAGGTTTGAAGAATAAAGCCTTTTTGGCCCGAAAGCTCGTATTGGTTGGCCTTATGTAATTGCTGTTGCAGGTCGGCCTGATTTTGAATGAACCTGACGGTTTCACCTTCGCCACCCCAATCAAATTTAAACACAACCGGAAAGGTCAGGTTGGCCGGTAAAGCTGTATGGTCGGTCTGTGACACGTAGGCTGCGACATCGTCAAAAGCCGCTGATGGCGGGTGGGGGATATCTAGTTGTTGAAACAATCGAATCTGCCCCGTTTTACCCGCATGCGTGAAACGCACATCGTAATTGGGAAACACACTCCGGCAATTTTGACGGGCCATGGCATAAAGCGACGATGAACATCCTTGCGGCAGGATCACAGCTTTGGCTTCCCGAATCGCGGCCAGATCCGCGTCATCCGGTAACCGGCCAGCGCAAATCCGGTTGTCATCAGCAGTAAAGCAGGGGTGGTACGACAGGATCATCAATACCCAAAACGACGCAATATTTTGGTGTCTCGGGTCCAGTTGCGTTCCACCCGAACGAATAGTTTTAAAAACACCTGGGTGTTCAGCATTTTTTCAATGGCCTGCCGTGCCGCCGATCCGATTTGCTTTAGTTTCGCGCCGTTCTTTCCGATGATAATCCCTTTCTGGGATCGCCGTTCGATATGAATGGTGGCATCGATGGTTATGAGTTGACGATCGGGATTTTCGCTAAACGATTCAATGGTTACGGCCGTTGAATAGGGGATCTCGGCGCCGGTCAGGCGGAACACTTTTTCCCGAATCATTTCAGCCACGAAAAATCGTTCGGGCAGATCCGTAATCTGGTCTTCGGGAAAAAACGGCGGGCCTAAGGGGAGATGGGCTAATAACGTATCAACCAGATTATCTACCTGCTCTCCGGTTTTGGCCGACACGGGGACAAGGGCTTTAAAAGGGTAGCGGTCCGCCCACGCCTCGAGCATATGCAATAGACGGTTTTTATCCACGCGGTCGATCTTGTTCAGCGCCAAAATCACCGGACGTCCTGATTTGGTCAACTGTTTTATCACCTGCTCTTCAGAGGCTGCATCGGATGCCGCGACATCGATCATGAAAAGAACCAGATCCACATCCCCTATTGCCGTCACGGCGGTTTCAACGATGCGGATATTTAATGGTCGCTGGGTCAAATGAACACCGGGCGTGTCGATAAATACCATCTGGGAACCGGTTCGGTGCCGGACACCCAAAATGCGATTCCGTGTGGTCTGGGGTTTTTTAGAAGTAATGGACAACTTTTCGCCCAGGATCCGGTTCAACAGCGTCGATTTACCCACATTGGGCGCCCCGGCAATGGCAATGAAACCGGATTTAAAATCGGCGTTATAATTGGAAGGGTCTATGCAGGTTTCGCTATTCATTGTCTGTTTATCGCGATCCATATTATTGGAATTATAAACTGGGATATGATTTGATTTTTAACAATGACTCAGTCGCCGGTGGGGATAAGTTCCGAAATCGGTGCCGGACGTCCATAAAAATAACCCTGGCTATATTCAAAGCCGAGTTCTTCACAAACATCGGCCTCTTCCTGGCATTCAACGCCTTCGGCAAGGGTTTTGATCTCCAGTTCTTCGGCGGCTTTCATGAAGGTGAGGATTATTTGATGTAATCGCTTTGGGGCAATATGGATATTGCGAATAATCGACATGTCAAATTTTAAATAATCCGGTGGCAGCTTGGCCAGTTCCACCAATCGCGTCTGGCCGACGCCAAAATCATCATAGGCCAACTCAAGGTCCAAATCAGCCAGCAGAGCCCGCAATTGTTTCATCTGTTCCGACTTGGTTACGGCGGTTTCATTTATTTCAAGCACAATTGGATTGTCCGGGACCATCTCACGCACAACGCGCAGAGATTTTTCCAAAAAATCCATTTGATAAATTTCAATGGGATGGGTATTAACGAACAGCGCGGGTTTACCACTCAACGCTTTTCCGGCACGAATACCTTCTTCACGAAACAGTGCACTAAGTGCAACGGCATGCCCCATTTGTGAGGCGAGGCTAAACAGTTCGGTCGGGCTTTCCGGCAGCCCATTTTTTTTTATTCGGCCAAGGATCTCATACCCTATCGTTTTCGAACCCGGCAATTCGACAATGGGCTGGAAATGGGGAATAACATCACGTTCATTGATCATTTTTTCCATTTGCCGGTGATACGCCATAGAGCCGTTTTTAACACCAATGGTATCAAAAGCCACGGTCTCGTCGGATAAGACGGTTTTGATGGCGTCTTCGCTGCGAACGAAAAACTGGTGGTCACCGAAGTGAAGATGATCGCCCACCTCAAGCAATTCGGCCTCCTTGATCGGGTTTTGGTTAATCATGGTGCCGTTGGTGCTGCCCAGATCGCGGAGCCAGAGAATATTTCCGCTCAAGTGGATTTGGGCATGATTTCTCGATACCCATTTGGATCTCAGGGTTAGATCGCATTCACTACCACGACCGATGGTAAACGGAATCGGATCGATAGGAACCGCCCATGTGGTACCGGCTTCGGTAACTTTTTCGAGATACCATTTGGTTTTCTGGCTATCGCGGTTGCCTTGGTCCATAAATTTGGTTCCTAAAATTTGGCTCCTATATCAAATAAGGGCGTTCTGCCTATCTTAACAGGTTTTGAATATTTCGAACTCGAATTTCCATTTGCATTAATTCTTTCGACAATTCATTGGAAAATGCATCGGCATCCGGTATCCGGGTTGAATCATAGCCCACTACGATCCCGGCCATTTTAATCGTATATGAAGCCCCCATGGCCTCAATGGGTTCTAAGTATAACAATTCCAGGCAGCGCTTCAGCATCCTTTGGGCTTCATTCAAAGGGGTAAAGGGCAACAGCACCACAATCTCATTGTTTCCGAATTCACCGATCAGATCTGAAAGCCTAACAATCTTTATCATTTTTTTCAAGATAGCGTCCACCAAATGTCGGCGTGATATCGTTGAATCGGTTTTTTCTTGGGTGGGTGTTGCTTTGATCAAGGTAAAGGCTAAAGCCGACAGGTGGACACCATAGCGTTCAGCCCGGGATACTTCTTTTTTCATAATAAGGCTCAAGGTTTCATCTTTGAGCACACCGTAGGGCGTATCCCGTTGTTCTTCCGCCAATCGTCGTCGCTGTTCCTCTGCCTGCATCTCCGCATAGATCTGTTCGAAATTGTTCTCATCAACCGCTCCCGATTCGGTCTGCCCTCGAACCGCCTCGAGGATTTCGGCCAGCTCTTCGTTTTCTATGACGCTACGCTCCATCATTTTCAGGATACTCAGTTCGGCCAGATCACCCGGTCCTCCTTTATCGGCTTGGGATTTGAGTAGCTCATCCTTAGCCTTGTCGAGGATTTCATCCATTCGGGATTCGAGTTTATCTTCCAGACGACCGATCAGGTCATCTTTGACGTTCATGTTTTTTAAGCGACCGACAAGATCAGACTCAATGTTGCCGATGATGCGCCGCAAGTGTTCTTTGCCCTTGACATGATCCTCTTTATCCACATCGAAATCCAAAGTGGCGCCCAGGCGTTCGACGTAATCCACCATCAAGTCGGTCATCACTTTTTCATCGCCGGTGCCCTTGCGAATTTCGGCGGCCAAAAAGATTAATTCGGCAGCCTGGCCGGGGTTTTTCTGAATTTCCTGGATGAGGCTGTCACCATCAATTCCGATCTCTTCGGCACTCTCTTCAATGATCTTGGCCAATTCATCACTTTGGAGTTCTTTGCCCAGTGTCTTGATAATTTCCAGGTAGTCTTTAAGGGGCATCCCCGCTTCAAGCAGAACATTTTTGATTTTCGGTAGCAGACGTTTAAGTTCATTTGTTTCAGGTATTAAACGACGCAAAATCTGAGCCAGACGTGTTGGAGATAGTTCGCCGGCCGTATACTCTTCTTTAACCAGCCGTAAGATCACGTCATCGGTGATATCATTGACGGTATCAACGATTTTCTCTTCATAGGTATAAACTGTTCCAAGCGTTTTCTGGTTTTGCATACCGGCCAGAAGCTGCTCTTTTAGTTCGATAACCGCTGCAGCCATATCCGAAAGGCTGGATCCACTCTGTTCGAAGGCCTTATCAACGAGTTCTTGTTTTACCAAATCCAGCTGTTGCATTATTACTGAACCTGGGTTTCTTCGGCTATCTCCGGTTTGGCCGAATCCGGCCGCATCGGCATCAATCATCTGTTTGGAGATCCCACCCGGGTTATTTAAAAGGTTATCGATGATGATCGGTTTGGTGGCCAGATTGGTTTTGACACGCTCTAGTACACCGCCCAGATCGTCTTCGGGGATCCAGCGCCCTAAGAGTTGGCCGATGTTTGTAATCGACATGCCTTCACGGTCATGCTTTTTGGCCAGTTTCATGACGGCATTATTGGTAACTTCATCGATCTTATCTAAAATCAAACCCTTGTCCGATGTGTCAATCGCATCTGTGTTTTCAGAATTTATCCCATCTAAAAGTTCATTCTTCATCTCGAATACGGCAGTGACCAGGTCGGTGGCCAGTTCTTCATTGGCGTCGGAATCGTTTCCCATGACTTCCTGATTAAGCATGTCGAGCTGATGTAGCAAGACCGGTCCGGGACGACGGTCTTCCGCGTCGCTTTCTTCGACACTCTCCCGATCGGCCTCGATCATCTTTTGGGATAATTCCTGGGGGTTTTTAAGAAGGTTGTCAATCGTCAGGGTCTTCTCAAATTCTTCTGCCAGGACACTTTCAAGGATCATGTCCATGAACTGTTTTCTTACTTTTTCCTGACTTTCGGCCGAGATTTCAAGGGTCATCTCTTCCAAGGCTTCACGCGATACCAGTTCATCGTCTTCGGTTGCCTTTATGTACACCACATGGTTAATTTTAATCTGGCGAACCCCCTTGTCGGTGAGGGCTTTCTTCATGGCGTCCGAATTGGGATATTTATCCAATGCTGTGAAAATACTCAAAAAGACACGAACGTCATTTTTTTCAAGGCCATTCTCAAAGGAGATGGATTGCGTGCCGGTTTTATTGAAATACTGGACGATTTTGGTAACAATAATGCGGGAATCCAGCGGTTCCTCATCCACAAACAGCTGTTCGCGATTCATTATGAAAACCAGCGGTGAAACCTTCGGCAGAAGTGTTTTTAAAATCTGATAGAATTCATCGATGCTTTGCTGCACATAGGGATGGTTGGTTTGGTACATGGTCGCCCGGTTGAGCAGCATGACAATGACCCTGCTGAAACGATCCATTTCCTGTTTGGAGATTTTGGCATCGCCCATTTTTACCCTCTCAATCGATTAATAACGGGTCGGTTCTGGTAAGACTTTATTTGCTCGATGAATTCGTAGCAATCCGCGTAACGCCGCTTGGGGTCATAGGCCAGCGCTTTAAGGACAATTTGATCCATGGCCGGATCGATTGCCTGATTCATTTGGGAAGGGGTTTTCTTGAACAAACGGTCTTTGAGCGTTAGCTTCATCTCCAGCAACTGCCGGGTTGACTTAAAAGTGGGCAGGGGGAGGTAGGATGTCAACATTTCAAAAAGGACCATACCTGTCGCGTAAATATCTGTGCGTTGATCCACCCGGCTTCTTAAAATCTCTTCGGGTGCCATGTATACCGGCGTTCCGGCTATTAAACCGGAGGTTAGGTTTTCTCCGCGGGAGAGCGTCGCGATGCCAAAATCCGTGATAATAGGCCGCTTGGTGTGGGTTTCGATAATGATGTTGGCCGGTTTGATGTCGCGATGAATGATATCTTCACGGTGGGCATATCCCAGGGCATCAAGTACGCCGGTAATGATTTGAATGGTGGCCTCAAGGGGCAGCACGCGCTTAAATGATAATAGCGATCTGCCTGCCATATCGATCATGTCGGCCAAAGTTCGCCCTTTGACGAGTTGCATGGTGAAATAGAGAAACTCGTCGGTGTCACCCACTTCATAGATGGGAATGATATTGGGATGCGACAAAATCGCTGCGGATTCGGCTTCTTGCTGGAATAGTTTGGCGGCCGTTGGGGTTAATAATGACTTGGGAAGTATTTTAACGGCGATTTGGCGCTTAAGCGATTGTTGGTAGGCGGTAAAGATGACCGCCATGCCTCCTCTTGCCAGCTCTTTTAGTAATGTTACGGTTCCCACCTTTTTTCCTACCAGGTGGTTGAAGTTCATTTTTTTTATTGAGGCCATGAGGTATTACATTTTCACTCAGCTTGGATTAACAATTTTTTAGCAGCGGAAGGAAGTGTCCGAAAAAAGGGAAAAATTTTGCTAAAAAATGGCATATTTCCATGAAATTGTCAATGGCGTTTGAATGAGGGCGACGAAATGCTGAAACAAAGAAGCCTGAGTCCAATTTAATTTCATTTATTAATTGGTTTTTTCTGCCGGGGCATTGGAAGCCCCGCTTTGCAATGCGCCAAACCGGCATACAAAGAAATTGCGGCAGCTTGAAACCCTTCTAATAAAATCGGCGCGGTAGATGCTAGTGTGAAATCATTTTTATTCGCGTTTTATCGCTCATCTAGGGGTGTATATTCTGTGGTGGTTGGCCCGGTATAGATCTGCCGGGGCCGGGCGATCTTCCAGTTCGGATCGTCGATACTCTCTCTCCACTGGGCAATCCAGCCCGGTAAGCGTCCGATGGCAAACATGACAGTAAACATGTTGGTGGGAATGCCGATAGCCCGCAGGACGAGACCGCTGTAGAAATCCACATTGGGATACAGGTTGTGCTCGATAAAGTAGTCGTCTTGGCGAGCGGCGATTTCCAGCTCTTTGGCCGTGTCAAGCAACGGATCGGCAACCTGTTGTTTGGCGAGCAGCCGATCAGCCATTTTTTTGATGATTTTGCCGCGGGGATCGTAGGTTTTATATACGCGATGGCCGAACCCGTATAATCGAAACGGATCCTTTCGATCTTTGGCCCTAGCGATTACTTTTTGAATTTTGCCGCCGCCTTCAACGATATCCTTGAGCATTTCAATAACGGCCTGATTGGCGCCGCCGTGGAGGGGCCCCCAGAGCGCGGCAATGCCCGCCGAAATAGCGGCATAAAGATTTACCTGGCCGCTTCCCACGACGCGGACGGCCGTGGTGGAGCAGTTTTGCTCATGATCGGCATGAAGAATCCAAAAAGTACGCAGGGCCTGAACCAGATCGTCGTCGATGTTGTAAGGCCGCACCGGTGAGTCAAACATCATATTTAAAAAATTGGCCGAGTAATTCAGATCCGGTCGTGGATAGACAACTTTGTGGCCCCGGGAGATCTTATATGACATGGCCGCCATGGTTCGGACTTTTGATAACAGACGGGTCATGGTGATGTTGATCTCTTCCTGGGTTGCCTCCAGTTCAGGATAAAAGCTTCTTAAGGCATTGACCATGGATGAGAGAATTCCCATGGGATGAGAGCTTCTGGGATAACTCTTATAAAATTCCTGCATGTCTTCGTGTACCAGAGCTTGGTCATTGAGCAGAACAGAAAACCGGGTGAGCTCTTCGCGATTGGGAAGGCGGCCGTTGATGAGAAGATAGGCAGTCTCTTTAAAGGTCGCTTTTTCGGCTAGCTGTTCCACGGGAATGCCCCGGTACCGAAGAATGCCATTTTCGCCATCCATATATGTGATGGCGCTGTTACAGCTACCGGTACTGGAAAATCCGTAATCCATCGTGATTAATCCAGATCGATTTCGTAAGGTTGAAATATCAATGGCTTTCTCGCCTTCACTGCCCGTGATGACGGGAAACTCATAGGTTTTTCCATCATAGGTGATGGTGGCAAAATCCGACATAAACGGTCCTTTCAATTAACGGAATTTTTTGCGGTGAGTTAGAAATGCGGCTCTGAATGAGGCCTATGCAAAAGGCACCTTATAATAAAAGCGGTGACCGCTGTCAAATGGGCAAGATGCAAAATGACGCTCGCGGAATAATCTGTTTATATGTGCCGGGTTTAAACGGCCATGTCTCGAATAAGTTTTTTTAATCGGTGCGATAAGGTTTTTGGCACTTGTGCTTCTCCCATTTCTCGGCACAAGCGGGAGGTCCTTTTAAGGGTTTCAAGGCAGGCATGGCATGGGGGGCAATGTTTTAAGTGGCGTTCAATTTTCCGGCAGGTCGAACGATCAAGCTCCTGATCAATGTATGCCGACAATTTTTTAAAAAGATCCACACAACGTTCGTTATGTTGGTGGCCCGTGGAAGTCGTGTTCATAATAATTCTTTAGTTTCTCTCTAAGGAAAAGGCGGGCACGATGCAGCCGAACCTTAACATTGGCCGGGGTGATATTGAGAATTTTTGCTGTTTCATCGGTTGAGAAGCCCTCTACCTCGCGTAAAACGGATACGATTCGATATTTTCGGGGCAGGGCATGAATCGCATCATTCAGCCGTTTGGCCAATTCTTCATTTAAAACCTGGTCTATCGGAATGACCGCCCAGCGGGGTACTTTTCCGGCGACATCGGCCTCATCCTTGGGTAGAAATTCTTCCAGCGAAAGGGTGCGATCCGGCGCGTGTTTTGACCGGCGTCGTTTTTTAATGCAGACGCTGGTGGCTATTTTATACAACCAGTTTTTAAATTTGGCCTGGTGTCGAAATCCCTTCAAATATTTAATAACATTTAGGAATGTGTCTTGTACCAAATCCTCGGCGTCCGCAGTATCACGGCACATGCGCAAACCGAAATTATACAGCTTGCCTTCATAACGCGATACAAGTTCCTGATACAATTCATGACGTCCGGATTGAATCGCCCGGACCAGTTCCGCATCTGGCTCAACCTCAGGGCTGATTTTCGGGGGTAACGCTTTTCGAGGAATTGTCGCCATTCTCTTTTTTGTCTGTCAACTGACAGGATTCCCGCATTCAGGTTGATATACCCAGCTTGGGTAACAGATAGGACTGAAGAAAGACCCAGGCCCCAATCACCACGAGTATTATTAACATCTCTTTCATTTTGATTTCCCTTTATATAAGCGGTCATTGTGTATTGTCCACGTTTTTCTTTCCCATCGACCATGGTCTTCGCCCAAGGCATTGGATGGGGTGTCTTCTTTTCGTTTATCTTACAATATTGAGTCTATTTTTCCGATTTGGTTACAAATTATTTGCGACAACACAGAGGGGGTATACTTCTTATCGCCGCTTATGCCGATGAATTGGAATGCAAAAACCGTTTTTCAATCATGTCCGCCAGGGCTTCGATCTCTTCGAGGCCGAACGTGGGCAGGCCGCGATCGATTTCCATGTCGGTCACTTGGGCAATCAGTCCGGGTAGCGGGGGATCGATAGGGGCTTTGCGATTTTTCGCCCGGCAGACCTCGATCTTGGGTTGATTTTCACGCTTGAAGCCCTCAACAATTACCAGATCCATATCCTGAAAATAGGCCGCCAGGGCAGAGAGTGAGTTATCGGTTTGATCCCTGACCATGGCCATGGTACCGGGTCCGGAGACAATGACGGCATCAGCTCCGGCGGCCCGATGGCGGCTACTGTCCTTTCCCTGTTGGTCCAGGGCAAAGCCGTGGTGCGCATGCTTGATCGTACCGATGCGATAGCCCCGGCGTTTCAACACCGGGATCAACTTTTCAACCAGTGTGGTTTTCCCCGAGCTGGATTTTCCTACAAAAGACACAATTGGCGGCATTTTTTTTGGCTCCCGTGGATAATTCTCTATATACTGTTGCTTCGTTTCTAATAGTAAACATGATTTGGTCTTGTGTAGCGGGTCAAAAGTTAATCAAAAGCCAGTTCATCGGGCCACTGGCGGTGATGGCCGTCCACGGGCCGTTTGCGGCAGGCATCGACAACCAATCGGGCGTCTTTGATAAACAGATCCCTGCCGGGGTCAACATTGTTAAACAACTGCCACAATAACCGAGATTCATCGTGAAGATCGATATGCGCATCAAAGAGAATGGCGATGTCACCGGCATGCAGATGGCTGTTGTGTAACAACACTTCGGCCACGGCCTGTCCCGCTTTCTGTTCGGATCGACTGACGGACATGGCGATCAGGCGAATTCGACGATCTAAGTCGCCGGGTTGACCCACCACCAACTCCCGCAAGGCCACAATGTCGACTACCGCTGTCTTGATCGAATCAGCCGATTCTTTTGAAAAAGGCCGATAGGCCGGGGTTTGTGATTTTTGCCGCAACGGCTCGCCGGTGAATCGGGTTGTTAAATCAATTCCCAATTTATGGCCGAAATTGGGATGGGGTGAACTGTGGTCCAGCACATCCAATATGCCTGTGGTTTTCATTAGATCGGATTCAACGTCCAGCCGGCTAATCAGGGTTTGAAGCACATGCTTTGTGTTATCCGGTGCGACATCCTCATCCACCACAACAATGGTCTTGCAAAAACTCATCTGGCCCTGGCCCCAGAGGCCGCTGATCACTTTCTGGGCGTGTCCGGCGTAGGCCTTTTGAATAGAGACGACGACCATATTATGAAACACGCCTTCCCAGGGGAAATGATAATCTTTTATCTCCGGTAGAACCGTTTGCAACATGGGCAGAAAAAGCCGCTCGGTCACTTGGGCCAGGTAACAGTCTTCCATGGGCGGACGCCCCACCAGCGTTGTTTGATAAACGGGGTTTTCACGGTGGGTCAGCGCGGTGACGTGAAACACGGGATAATCATCCGCCAGAGAATAGTATCCGGTATGGTCCCCAAAAGGCCCCTCGCGGCGCAATTCACCGGGTTGAACATACCCCTCCAGAATAAATTCGGCCTCGGCTGGTACCGTAAGATCGACGGTCAGACACTTGGCCATCCGCACCGGTTTTTTTCGAATAAAACCGGCCAACGCCATTTCATCCATTCCGCGGGGCAGGGGCGCGGTCGCCGTGTATACCGTGGCCGGATCCGCACCGATAGCAACGGCCACCGGCATTCGGCGTCCGGCACGTACATATTCGTCGTAATAGTGGGCCCCATCTTTATGGATATGCCAGTGCATGCCAGTGGTTTTTGGATCGAAAATCTGCATGCGGTACATGCCCACATTCCGTTTGCCGGTGGCCAGGCTTCGGGTAAAGACCAGGGGAAGGGTAATGAATCGCCCGGCATCCTGGGGCCAGCATTTTATTACCGGCAGAATTCCCAAATCGATATCATCGTGGGTATAGACCACTTCCTGGCAGGGGGGGCGTCGGCCCCGAAAGCGGCGAGGAAAAAACCGAAACAGATCGGCGGCCATGGGAACCAGCCTAAGAACATCTTTAAAAGAGCGGGGCGGATGGAAATCCGTATACCGCTGGACGCGCCGGCCCAGGTCGTCTATATTTTCAACGTTCATGGCCATTCGAATGCGTCGCGGGCTGCCGAATAAATTGGTAGCCACGGGGAATCTGGACCCGCGCACATTGGTAAAGAGGAGCGCTTTGCCACCTTGATGTTTTTTTGATTCTCTATCTGTCCAGCGGCTAATCTCCACAATGGGATCTACCTCGCGGGTAACGCGGGTAAGTTCTCCAGCCGCATCAATGGCTTCGATGAATGCGTTCAGATTGTTATACATGATGTGTGATGTTTTCTAGTAAAAGTCTGCGGGCGTAACCCTTTAAACAGGCGATGAGCTATCTTATTTATCGGATAATTTCATCTGCCATCACCCCTAAAAACAGGACCACCGATATCAAGCTGTTTAAATGAAAGAAAGCCACATTAACTTTGGATAAATTGTTGGGACGCACCAATCCATGTTCGATAATCATCAATACTCCGATGATTGCCAGCGTGCCGAGATACACGGAACGCATTTGAAATTCGAAATAAATGACTGCCAGGGCGCCGAAGGTGATTACATGCAACCCGATTGAAACGGCCAGTGCCCGCCGAACACCAAACCGAGCCGGTATGGAATGGAGGCCTTCGCGGCGATCAAAGGCGATATCCTGGCAGGCATAGAGAATGTCAAATCCGGCAATATACGTCAGTAACGCCAATGAGAGGAGCCAGATGGGGCCGGAAAATGTTTTGGTTAGGGCGACCCATGTGCCCCAAGGCGCCAGGGAAATGGCAAACCCCAAAAACAGATGGGATAGCCATGTGAATCTTTTGGTGTAGGAGTAAAAAAACAAAATAGCCAAAATGGGTAAGGCCAGAAGCAGGCATTGTCGGCCGAGCATCGCGGTGGCTAAGATGAAAAGACCGGCCGAAAGTAAAATAAATACCCACACAGCAGGGCTCGAAATCTGACCGGAGGGAATTTCACGCATTTTAGTGCGGGGATTTTTACCGTCTATAGCTGCATCGATGACGCGGTTAAACCCCATTGCTGCTGATCGTGCACCCACCATGGCCAGGACTACCCAGCCGATATCAAATAGGTTAATGGCATATTGTCTCCACACGAGAAGGGCAGCAACCAGGGCAAAGGGCAGGGCAAAAATCGTGTGGCTGAATTTGATCATGCGGCCGTATGTGGATATTCGTGTCATCCAATGGCCGGCTTGATGGACTTTTTTGAATGACGGGGGCATTGGTAACCGTGCCTGTTAAGATGAAAAAAACCCCGCGACACGTGAGAGGGTACCGCGGGGCTCATGGTCTTTTCAGCCAATCTTAAATTATTTGTCGTCTTTAACTTCCTCGAAATCCGCATCAACGACATCTTCATCGGCACCCCCACCAGGACCCGCATTTCCACCGGGTCCGTCCGGGTCCGCACCCGGATCGCCAGGCGCACCTTCACCCGATTGGGCGGCTTGCTGGTACATGGCTTCGGCTAGCTTATGGGAAGTCTGGCTTAATGCTTCACTCGCCTGCTTGATCTGTTCAACATCTTCCGTCTCCATAGCCTTTTTAAGATCAGCCACACCGGATTCTATTTTACCTTTGGTTTCTTCATCGACCTTATCTCCGAGGTCCTTGATTGACTTCTCGGTGGTATAAATAAGGGAATCCGCCGCGTTACGTGCATCGATCAAATCACGTTTGGCTTTATCCTCTTCGGCATGCTGTTCGGCGTCCTGAATGGCGGAATTGATCTCTTCCTGGGTCAATCCACTGGATGCGGTAATCTGAATCGATTGTTCTTTACCCGTCGCCATATCCTTGGCCGATACTTTGACGATGCCATTGGCATCGATGTCAAAGGATACTTCAACCTGGGGAACGCCCCGGGGGGCGGGTGGAATGCCCACCAATTCAAACCGTCCCAGGGTCTTATTATAACCGGCCATTTCACGTTCACCCTGTAGAACATGAATCGATACTGCCGGCTGGTTATCCGCAGCCGTGGAAAAGGTCTGGCTTTTCTTCGTCGGGATCGTTGTGTTTTTTTCAATGAGCCGGGTCATGACACCGCCAAGGGTTTCGATACCCAAGGAGAGTGGTGTGACATCCAACAACAGCACATCCTTGACATCTCCCTGAAGCACACCGCCCTGAATGGCGGCACCTAAGGCCACGACCTCATCAGGATTGACGCTTTTATTGGGCTCTTTGCCGAATATCTTTTTTACGCGTTCCTGCACGGCCGGCATGCGTGTCATACCACCCACCAGCACAACCTCTTTAATCTCACCGGCAGGAATACCGGCGTCTTTTAAAGCGGTTCGACAAGGGCGTTCGATATTATCCAGAAGATCACCGACCAGGGCCTCGAGCTTGGCGCGTCCGAGTTTGATATTCAGATGTTTCGGCCCGGACGCATCAGCAGTGATAAACGGAAGATTAACATCGGTTTCCATGGACGAGGAAAGTTCCATTTTGGCTTTTTCGGCCGCTTCTTTAAGGCGCTGAAGCGCCATCTTATCACTTCGTAGGTTGATCCCCTGGTCCTTATTAAATTCGTCGGCCAGATATTCGATGATGCGCAGATCAAAATCCTCACCACCCAGATGGGTATCGCCATTGGTGGATTTGACTTCAAATACCCCTTCACCGATTTCTAGAATCGATATGTCAAACGTCCCGCCGCCCAAGTCAAATACGGCGATTTTTTCTTCGGCCTTTTTATCGAGGCCGTATGCCAGTGAGGCCGCAGTGGGTTCGTTGATTATCCGCTTCACATTGAGGCCGGCGATTTTACCGGCATCTTTGGTTGCCTGGCGCTGGCTGTCGTCGAAATAGGCTGGAACGGTAATGACGGCATCGGTCACGGTTTCGCCCAAATAGGCTTCCGCCGTCTTTTTGATATTGCCTAAAATAAAGGCGGAAATTTCAGCCGGGCTATATTTTTTATCTCTTAGATTGATACGGATGTCTCCGTTGGAGGCGCCTTCGAGCTCATACGGGAGGACTTTGATATCCCGCTGAACTTCAGCCGATTTAAATTTACGCCCGATCAAACGTTTGACCCCAAAAACCGTATTTTCCGGGTTTGTAATCGCTTGGCGTTTGGCCACTTGCCCAACCAGGCGCTCACCACTATCCGAAACAGCCACGATGGAAGGCGTTGTGCGCCCCCCCTCCGGGTTGGTGATGACCTTTGCATCGCCACCCTCCATCACCGCTACGCAGGAATTGGTGGTGCCTAAATCGATTCCGATAATTTTACTCATCTTTCTGGACCTCCCTGACCTGATTTTTGATATGCGAATTGTTCTATATGATATCTATTTTTATGTGTTTGGGTATTTTATGCATCGGGTTTCATTTAAACTTAGTCATTATCATCGTCTTAATTATTCTCGTTCCTAATTATTCTTGTCTGTGGCTGGCTTGGCCACCATCACCATGGCTGGGCGAAGGAGTCGGTCATGGTAAGTGTACCCTTTTTGAAATTCCTGGGTAACCGTATTTTCAGGAAATTTGTCGGTTTTTTCCTGGCCCATCGCCTGATGAAAGGTCGGATCAAACGGTTTCCCCTGGGCCTCGATGGGCTTAACGGAAAATTTTTCAAATATTTTCAGCAATTCCCCTAAGGTCAATGTAACACCATCAATCAACCCGGCGGCATCGGTGTCCTCTTTTTCAGCGGCGCTTAACGCCCGTTCCAGATTGTCAACCACCGACAATAGCTCCCGGAGCAGGGTTTCATTGGCATACTTCCGTGATTCGGACGTTTCTCTCAGAATCCGTTTTTTGTAATTATCAAATTCGGCACCGATTCTTAAAAAACGATCATAGTTAGCCTGGGCCTCTTCCTTGGCCGACGCGAGTTGTTCTTCCAACGGAATATTGGGGTCTTTTGGGGAATCTTTTCGTTTTTCCGTTTCCTTATCCCCTGAAGATCCGGCTGCGTCATCATCAGGCGTATCGTTTTTATCAATGATTGGAATGGTCGCTGCATCATCCTCTTCCGAGGGATGTGGCGTCTTTTTTTCTGTTTGATTTTGTTCTTGTGCGCTGATCGACATAAATCGGTTGACTCCAAACGGTTTTTGACTACTCCAATACCAACCCAATTTTCGCTAAAAAATAAGGCCATCCAAGGGTTTGTCAAGCCAAATGCAAAAGGGCGAAAGATTGGAAAATGGTTTTCTCTAAATCCTTGGAATTATTGCGGGCAAGGGTAGGCGGAAAAAAGGAATGAACGGTTGTGCACCCCCTGTCGAATGGTTTTCGTCCATCTGTTCCAGCCTTTGACCGGTATCGATCCGCGACACAGACGCCATCACTTATCGCTGCTTCCTTCCGGACCTGACGAGGTTCGTGAGTGTCTGTTGCGCGGCGACCGGTCGGCAAGAGCCGATTTTTGAATAATGATCCTTCAGAGGGAATTCAGCCCCGCATAAAGCGGTTTTCGGGTAAAGGGCACCGCTAACTCCCCGCCTAGCACAACCAGCCAATGAATATAATGGGTCATTGACATTTTTCAAGAGAAAAAAACGCATGATTGTTTCGTCACTTGACTTAAGAAACCGTGATGCAGGATACTACTGAGAACGCTGAAACGCATGGGAATGAAGGGAAACCATAATTGGTATACGATTCAAAACCGTTGTTTCAAAAAATTTACCAAACAATTCAGACCCATCAGATGTTTCAACCGGGAGAAAAAGTACTGGTGGGTGTATCCGGGGGGCCGGACTCAGTGGCCCTTTTACACATCTTGAAAGAGATATCCCCTGAATTTAACCTGACCTTGGCGATTGCGCATTTTAACCACGATCTTCGGGGGAATGCATCGAATCGTGATGCCGGCTTTGTGGCGGCTTTAGCCGACCGGTTGCATCTGGCCCTTTATTCGGAAAAAGGTGATGTGCGTGCCTACCGCCGTCGTCACCGGCTTTCGCTTGAAACAGCGGCGCGTAAATTACGTTACGCTTTCTTATTAAAAATCATTCAAACTCACAATTTTGACAAAATCGCTCTGGGGCATCATATGGACGACAATGCCGAGCAGGTTCTGATGAATCTTCTGCGCGGCAGCGGTCCCACCGGCCTGTCCGGTATCCCACCGGTCCGGGATGATCACATCGTGCGCCCCATGATGGGTGTCACCCGGGAAAAAATTATGGATTACCTGGCCTGTGAAAAACACGATTATGTCATCGATGCGTCCAATGCCGATCCTAAACATCTCCGTAACCGGATACGGCTCGAGCTATTGCCCCATATGACTGCCAATTATAATCCGCGCCTGGTCCAAGGCCTTAATCAGATGGCCGAGGTATTTCGATCCGAGAATCGTTGGATGGAGCAAGTGGTTGCCTCTGTTTTTGAAGAAGTGGCCATAGAATGCGGCCGTCAATCTGTCGTTTTGTCCATCCCGAAGGTAGCCCAGGTCGACCCGGCGATCCAAAGACGGCTGTTTAGACGGGCGATTATGCAAATTAGCGGCGATCTAAAGAAAATAACGTTCGAACATATCGAGGACATCCGGGCAATGTTAAATGATGGGCGTGCCTTTAAAAGCATCGACCTTCCACATCGAATCCGGGTTTGCCGAATGGATCAATCACTAACCTTATCCCAGGAAGTCGCGTCGCTCCGCATGGTTGCACCTATTCGGCCGGCGAGTGTTCGGCCACCCTTTTCCTATTCGATCGATCCACCTGGTGCTTTGTTGATTGAAGAGGTCGGTCTGCATCTGTCGTTTAGCTTTGATACGATCGAACAACCGATCACATCGCTCGGTGACACGGATTCAATCACCTATATGGATGCAGACAAATTGACTTTTCCCGTTATCGTGAGAAACCAAAAACCATCCGACCGATTTTCACCCCTGGGGCTGGATGGCAGCCAAACGGTTCGAAAATTTTTGTCCAAACGGGAAAACAACCACCATAACCGGTCCAAGTGCCCTGTTATGACCTCCGGGAACCGGATTGTGTGGATCATCGGTCACGGCATCGCCGATGAGGTTAAAATCGACCGTAGAACCCGGTATGCATTAATGGTAAGGGTTTCACTTGCGTAAATTAGATTGATGATTAATTTTGAGATGCCGATCGCGCCGAACGACGAAGCGTTCGTTTTAACCCCAAACGAAATGGAGGGAATGGTTCTTGAATCCTTTTTATAAAAACCTGGCATTGTGGCTGGTGATCATGCTTTTGATGATCATGTTGTATAACCTTTTCAATCAACAGCAACTTTCAGAAGCGAGCCTGACCTATACGGAGTTTTTGACCATGGTTGAAGGGGAGCGTGTCGAACAGGTGATCATACAGGGGCAGGAAATCCTGGTGACCGATTCCAATCGCAACCGCTACCGGGTTTATGCACCCCAGGATCTTGACCTGATCAAAATACTGCGCGGAAAAGGGGTATCTATTCAAGCCAAACCACCTTCGGAATCACCCTGGTATGTATCCGTACTCGTGTCCTGGTTTCCCATGATTGTCCTGATCGGCGTTTGGGTATTTTTTATGCGTCAAATGCAGGCCGGTGGGGGCAAGGCGCTTTCCTTTGGCAAAAGTCGGGCGCGGTTGCTTTCGGACCAACAGGAAAAAGTGACTTTTGAGGATGTGGCCGGGATTGACGAGGCCAAAGAGGAATTAAGTGAGATTGTTGATTTTTTAAGAGACCCTAAAAAATTTACGCGTTTGGGAGGACGGATTCCCAAAGGGGTCCTTTTAGTGGGGTCCCCTGGAACGGGGAAGACCCTTTTGGCCCGAGCGATCGCCGGAGAGGCTGGCGTACCGTTTTTCAGTATCAGCGGTTCTGATTTTGTTGAAATGTTTGTGGGGGTCGGTGCGTCACGGGTTAGGGACTTGTTCGTTCAGGGCAAGAAGAATGCCCCCTGTATCATCTTTATCGATGAAATCGATGCGGTTGGTCGTCATCGGGGTGCAGGCCTTGGTGGTGGTCACGATGAGCGTGAGCAGACCCTGAATCAGTTGCTGGTCGAAATGGACGGTTTTGAATCCAATGAGGGCGTTATCCTCATTTCAGCCACCAACCGACCCGATGTTCTTGATCCCGCTTTACTGCGGCCCGGTCGGTTTGACCGACAAATTGTCGTTCCCATGCCCGATATACGTGGCCGTCACAAAATACTTAAAGTCCATATGAAAAGAAGTCCAATCGACAAAGACGTCAACATTAAAATTCTGGCCAAGGGGACGCCGGGATTTACCGGTGCCGACTTGGAGAACCTGGTCAACGAAGCGGCTTTGCTAGCTGCCAAACGGGAAAAACAAAAAGTGGAAATGGTGGACTTTGAGGATGCCAAGGACAAGGTGTATATGGGCCTTGAGCGAAAATCCAAAGTGGTCCGGGAAGAAGATCGAAAGACAACCGCCTATCATGAAGGTGGGCATGCTCTGGTCGCCCGGTTTTTGCCCAACACTGAAACGATCAACAAAATCACCATCGTTCCCCGAGGACAAGCCGCAGGCATTACCTGGTTTTTACCCGAGGAACGAGATTTCAAATACAAGGATCAATTGGAGAGTGAGCTGGCAGTGGCCTTTGGTGGTCGTGTCGCGGAAGAGCTTATATTTAATCGGATCAGCACAGGCGCCGCGGCCGATATCAAACAAGCCACAGAGCTAGCCCAGCGCATGATTCGAAACTGGGGTATGAGTGAGAAGCTGGGTCCGTTGTCATTTGCCCAAGGCGACGAGCAGATCTTTTTAGGCCGTGAAATTGCTCAGCATCGGGACTACTCTGAAGATACAGCCCGTAAAATCGATGGCGAGATTTCACAGTTGATCGGTAATGCCTATCAGCAGGCACGCACTGTCCTGGATGAAAATGTCGATGTTTTACACCGACTGGCTGATCTGCTTCTGGAAGAAGAGACGGTGATGGGGCCTAAACTGGATGAAATCATCAAAGAGATGCGTCCCGGGATTGAATTGTCGACTTCCGATGATTTTGGATTCGAAGAGCAGTCCGAAGCCGGAAGCGATGAAACGGCGGGCGCATCCGCCGATGACAGCAAGGCCAGCACCCAAAAAACCGAGGAACCGACCGAGCCAACCGATGGAGATAAGCCCTGAGCGGTGTAGGCCACAAATCGATGCAAACATTTACGCTGAGCTGGGGTTCTCACCGTCTGGTGTTAGGGGCGCGGACACGGATCATGGGGGTGCTCAATGTCACCCCGGATTCATTTTCCGATGGCGGCCGCTTTAACTCACTCGATAAGGCTGTCGCTCAAGCGGAAAATCTCGTCGCCGAAGGGGCGGATATCATCGATATCGGGGGTGAATCGACGCGGCCTTTTTCCGAACCGGTATCGGCGGAAGATGAAATTCAACGCGTGGTGCCCGTCATTGAAAAAATTGCCGGCCGCCTGAATGTCCCCATCTCCATCGATACGACCAAAACCGAAGTCGCCCGCCAGGCGCTTGGCGCAGGGGCCGATATTATCAATGATATCAGTGCTATGCGCTTAGATCCATCCATGGGTGTTCTGGCGGCCAAGATGGGTGTGCCGTTGATTTTAATGCATATGCAGGGCACGCCCAAAAACATGCAGGTAACCCCCCAGTACGATGATTTGATGGGGGAGATCATCGGTTTTTTAAACGATGCCATGGATCGTGCCCAAGCCGCCGGAGTCAGTCGTGATAAAATCATCGTGGACCCGGGAATCGGATTTGGAAAAACGTTCACCCACAATCTTACCTTAATCAACCGGTTGAGCGCGTTGAAGGCGCTGGACGCGCCCATTTTGGTTGGTCCTTCTCGCAAAGCCTTTATTCGGCATATTTTAAAGAATTCTGGAGACGACGCGCTTGCACCCCAGCATCCTGACGTGGCTGCAGGGAGCCAGGCCGTGGTGGCCGGCGCGGTCCTAAATGGCGCGCATCTGGTACGTGTCCACGATGTGGCCCAAACCCGGATCACGGTGAAAATGATCGACGCAATTTTACATGAGACCCCATGACCAGCCGCAAAGGTCTTTCCCGGTATCATATATTGTTGTTATGTACGCTGCTCCTGCTCCTGATCGGGATCGGCGTGGTGGGTATTCTCAGAATACGGCAGTCCCCCTCCCCTAGTGGAAACCGACCTGTTTATTCCCATCCAGAGTGATACGGCCGCCCAGAGTATCAAAGTGATCAGTCCTCGTGCGGCAGGGCTGGATGTCCGCGTTAAAGGATCGGTGCAAGCCATTCAGGCCTTACCCCAGCACTTATTGCGATACCCCTTGCAGATATCTTCTTCCGGGGGTGGGGTTCAAACTATCCCGGTCGAAGCTGAGAGAATTGAGTTGCCCAAAGGGATTTTGATCGTCAATATCCAACCGCAGATGATAACGGTTCATATTGAACAACGCATTGAAAAGCGCCTACCCGTCGAAGTCGTGTTAACTGGTACGCCGGCAACAGGATACGTTGTGGCCAATACGATTGTTAAACCCGACTGGGTTCGAGTCGTTGGCCCTGGCTCCGTTTTGGCCAAAATGGCCCGCATTCCTATCAAGCCGGTGGCCATTACCGGCATGTCCGCGGTTTTAAAAAAGCATGTCGTCCTTGATCTTCCCGATGATGTTGAACCGGCCAAACCAGAGCCGGTTATGATCGAAGTGACTTTTAAAAAAAGAACGATGGTGAAAACACTTCGCGGCATAAGGATCAAGAGCAAGGGTGATGAAAAACCCTACAAAATCTCGCCGCCTACCATTGATTTAACCATTGAAGGCCCTGATCAAATAATCGGCAATCTGACAACGAATCCACAATTCGATGTATATGTCGATCTGACCGGGCTTGATTCCGGGATTTTTGTACGCCGCGCCGTCATTCTGTTACCGCTAAACACAACGTTGATTAAGGCGACTCCGGAAGTTTTTACCGTTCATATCGGTTCTGCAAACAAACAGGGAGGGTAAGGTTTATGCTTTTGGTTATTGATGTGGGTAATACCAATATTGTGGTCGGTGTTTTTAAAGGGGAACAACTTATCACCAATTGGAGAATCCGGACGGAACGGAATACGACCGAGGATGAATTTAATTTATTGGCTTCGGGGTTGTTTGCCAGCCGGGGTTTATCGTCAAAAGATATTGAGCGCACCATTATTTCCTGTGTGGTTCCACCGATGGTTACCATTCTCGATTCATTTTGCCAAAAATATTTAGGTCATTGTCCAACCTGGGTTGACGCTTCCTCTTATTCCGGTATGCCCATTCTTCTGCCCAACCCCTCCGAAGTGGGGGCCGACCGAATCGTTAACGCTGTTGCTGCTTATCGCCGGTATCAAAGTAGTCTGGTGGTGATTGATTTTGGGACGGCGACCACCTTTGATGCGGTTTCCGACAAAGGGGAGTATCTAGGCGGTGTGATCTGTCCGGGGATCATGATTTCCGCCGAAGCACTATTTAGAAAAGCGTCTAAACTACCTCGTGTGGAAATCTTTTCACCATCCGACAAAGTCATTGGGAAAACGACCATCCATTGCATTCAATCCGGAATTATCTATGGGTATGCCGGCCTGGTGGATGGTGTCGTTAAACGGATGCGCAGTGAAATGGGTACCGATCCAAAGGTGGTGGCTACGGGTGGGTTGTCCGAATTAATGTCCGGGGTGACTGATTGTATCGATACTGTCAACCGGGATCTGACCTTGGCCGGATTGCGAATCATCAGCGAGGAAATGGCGGCGTGTAAGCTGTAAGAGCTGCTAATCCAATAATTGTCAAGCGGTACAAAAGCTTAGAAGCTTCGGTCTAACACTACCTCGCTTTCGCCGGTGGAATCTTGAGCTTGATGATACATATTATAGAATGCGGCATTATCGGCAAGACCCCTTTGGGTGATCTGCTCCATTTGCCCCATATTTTTCTCATGGATCACGAGATTGGCACTCAGGTTAAAGGCCGCCATGTTGTCCATCGTTCGAAACCGGCGGGTTAGTAAAATAACATAGATATTTCGGCGCGTGGCCATTGGAAGGCGGCTTAGATAAATACGCAAAGGATTCTCTTCCGGTTCTTTGCCATCGAAATTTTCATTTAAAACGACCAAATCAAAAATGTGATAGCGCAACTGTTTTAACGCTTCCAACGTCGATTGGGCTTCAGCGCAGTGAAAGCCCAACGCTTCAAGCGCTTGACGAACGGTTTGTTTCATATTCGAATTCGGTTCGCAAATCAGCGCGGTTCGCTCGCCCTCATTCAAAAAATCAAATGGTTTTTCCATTGCATCATAGGTTTGTGTTAGATCATCCGTCATGCCGTCCTCGGCAGCTTTTGGTGCTTGTGGCCGTTCCTCCGGCTTTTCCTCTACCTTTTTACCATCGGGGTTCATCTCGGTTTGTGAGATTGATGGTTCGGTTTCTTTAAGATTAACCGTCAGAGGGTGAGAACAATTGGGGCAGGGAAAAGCGATCACCTCTTTATCCGCGGGTAGTTTTTCCGGTGGAATTCGGTATCCGGATTCGCATGCAGGGCATTTTATTTCCATTCAATCCTCCTTGGCCCACAAGGCGCTTTAAACCGGGCCGGTTAAGCGATCTTGCACCTCGATTGGGGTTTGGCTCAATGTAATTTACGGTTCAATTTGTAAAACGTCTAAAATGATTGTTCGCAATAAAGTATAGGCAAAGGCCCTTTATTCCTTCCTTCACCATTTAAAATAGATCTGAATCCATCCCTTGACTGTATTCCTTATCGACTTGCAAACCCTTGATATCCGTGGTTGCCTCGCCGCGCCGGCTCTTAACCATATCAATCCCGCGACCCGTGACGCCCTTTCGAGTGGCGTAGGATCTAGCCGTCTCTTCGGCGATAATCCCCTTCTCAAACAGATCGACCAGGTAATCATCAAAGGTGATCATGCCAAATGCCTTACCCTGCTCAATGATCTTATGAAACGTTTTTTCTTCGGTCTCACCATGCCGAATGACGTCTTTAACCCGCAGGTTGGTCCCCATGACTTCGAAGGCCGCCACCCTGCCGCCCCCGACGCGGGGCATGAGCCGTTGGGAAACGATCCAGCGAACCAAATCGGCCAATCGAATTCGAACCTGTTTTTCCTCATCCGTATTAAACATGCCAAGAACGCGGTTGATGGTTTGGCCGGCATCCACCGTATGCAGGGTGCTTAACACGAGATGCCCCGTTTCTGCAGCTCTTAAGGCAATCTCCACGGTCTCACGGTCCCGCATTTCGCCCACCAGAATCACTTTTGGGGCCTGGCGTAAAGCGGCACGCAGGCCATGTGAAAAAGACATAAAGTCGGAGCCCATCTCCCGTTGGTTAAACGTCGCTTTTTTTTGGGGATGCCTATATTCCACCGGATCTTCAAGGGTGATGACATGAACCGGCTGGGTTTCGTTGATCTCATTTAACACTGCGGCTAAAGAGGTGGTTTTGCCGCTACCCGTGGCACCGGTGACCAGCACGATGCCGTTTTTCTCCTTGGCGATCTGACCAAATGCATCGGGCAGCTTATTGGAGTCGGCGAACGGTTTTTGCAGGGTTGGAATGCGTGTTTCCAGTCGGCGCAACACAACCGACAGATTATCCATTTGGGAAAACACACTGACCCGAAAACGCGCTTTTCCCGACAGTTCATAGGATAAATCGCAGGAGCCCTTTTCAAGTAAATCCTTCATTAGGCGGCGGTCCTGATTAATCAGGTTAAGCGCGAAGATTTCGGTCTGAAAAGGGGTCAGTGCTTTAATCGGTGGTACCAGGGGCACTTCACGTAGTTGTCCGGAAACCTCAACCTGAAACGGTTTTCCCGTGGTGATGTTCAGATCGGAAACATCTTTGTAGGTGTCGAGCATTCGGTTTAAAATATAGTCAATCTCTTGCTTGCGCATGGTTATTCTCCCTGTCGCAATAGAAGGTCCAATCGGTTAGGCTTCAGTAAAATCACTCGGCGGTTTTCTGAGTAGGGGCCTAAAACGTGATTTCTCAAAAGCCTTGGCATAGGCATCATCAGGGTCGATTTTTCGCCGACTCAACAGATCCATGATCCCATCATCGAGCATCTGCATGCCGTAGCGTTTCCCGGTTTGTATGGCTGAAGGAATCTGATGGGACTTCGCGTCCCGAATAAGGGCGCGTACGGCGGGTGTGGCGATAAGAATCTCCATGGCCGCAATCCGTCCGCGAATATCGGTTCGTTTGAATAAGGTCTGGGTTACAATGGCGCGAATACTGTCGGAGAGGGTGGACCGAATCTGGGCTTGCTCGTGGGACGGAAAGACTTCGATGATACGATCCACCGTTGAGGAGGTGCTGGTGGTATGGACGGTGGAAAAGACCAGATGGCCGGTGTTGGCCGCTTCAATGGCCAGTGAAATGGTTTCGAGATCCCGCATTTCACCCACCAGGATAATATCGGGGTCTTCACGCAACGCACCCCGTAATGCGGCGGAAAACGATTGGGTATGAATACCGACTTCACGATGATTGACCAAGCATCCCTTGCTTTGATGCACGAACTCGATGGGATCCTCAATGGTAATGATATGGTCCTGGCGATTTCGGTTAGCTTCATCAATGATGGCGGCCAACGAAGTTGATTTGCCGCTACCGGTGGGTCCCGTAACCAGTATCAGCCCCCGGGGCAGATAGGCGAGTTTGGTGATGACCGACGGTAATCCAAGCTCTTCCACAGTTTTAATGACACTGGGGATTTCCCGAAACGCGGCGGCGATACCATCTTTGTGCATGTAATAATTGACCCGGTAACGGGCCAGCCCCGGAATTTCATAGGCAAAATCAAGATCGCCGGTCTCTTCAAAAGTTTTAATTTTTTCTTCCGGTGTTATTTCGTAAAGAATTTTCCGTAGATTCTCATTATTAAGCGTTTCGTATTTAATCCGTTCCATATCGCCATGAATTCGAAGTGCCGGCTGCTGACCGGCTGCCAGGTGAAGGTCGGAAGCATTCTGTTCGTGCATCAATTTAAAGAAGGCGTCGATTTTTGCCATAGTGGGGTTCCTCTCTAATTTATCGAAAGTATATCGAGGCTCGTGAAATCTGCCGCTGGTTGTCGATTTTACTTATTGTGATTGATAAAGCGAACCTTTTCATACGTTTCGTCCATGGTTGCCATTTCTTTACCGCTGGTGTCGAGTAGTTTCCCATGCGTATCGATAACGGACCGAATCTGTGCTTCAATTTGAATCCGCTGCCGCTTCAACTCGGTGATATCCTGATGCAACTGAGCCAGTCGGGTTTGGGTGCGGTTTAAGAGTTTTCCGGCTTTGGCTTCAGCCTCGGCGATAATGACTTCAGCCGACTTACGGGCATTTTTATTCAGGTGCTCAACGATTTTACGGGTACTGATAATCGTCTCTTTCAGAATTTCATCATGTTTTTTTAACTCTTGATGCGATTCGTTCAACCTTTGATAATTTTGCTTTAACTGAACGTTTTCTTTAAATATTTCATCAAAACTGTCAAGCACTGACTCCATAAAGGTATCCACATCCCGAACATCAAATCCTCGAAATCGAATCTTGAAGCGCCGCTTTTTTATGTCATCTATAGTCAAAGTCATGGCTTCTCCTTAAATCAGTTGATTTAAATAAAGGATGCCGATACCCTGAGCAGGGTATTAACCAGAAACTTTTGAAGAAAAACAATAGCCAAAAAGACAATCAGCGGCGACAGATCTATCCCGCCGTAACTCATGGGTAGTCGGGTACGAATGGGATGAAGGATTGGCTCGGTAACGTTGTGGATAAATCGAACAATGGGATTGTAAGGGTCCGGGCTCACCCACGACAAAATCGCACGGGCGATGATGATAAATAAGTAGAACGTCAACACGTAATTGATAACAGTGGCCAGGGCATTTAGAAAATATCCGACAATGAACATGTATGGGCTTTCCGATCTATTCGTAATTAAAATTCAATGGTTTGTTTAATTTAATGATAATGCGTTCAAGAAGTCAAGATTTTTCGAAAACTAGGCGGTAATATACGAAAAAACCACCTTATGGCAGCGCCAAAAGAACCGTCGCTGATATCTCAATAGCGGCCTCTTTTTGACGTTTCTCTCCACTTTCAATCCGTTTTTAACCCGGCGAAGAGAAGCAAGCATCTGCGTTGACATTCAGGGCGCGGTATTTACTTTTTCCGGTATTGTTAATAGAGTTTTTGAAAAATTCGGGTCTTTACCCGTAACCCCTGATATATTTTTGATAGGATTGTGATGTTTACCGAAACCGTTTCTTACTTCGCTGCATTCTCGGCGGGGCTGCTCTCTTTTTTTTCACCCTGTATTCTTCCCCTGATTCCAGCCTACTTTACCTTTATCACCGGCGCATCATTGGAGGAATTGACCGAGGGAACAACTGCTCGGATCCGGAAAAAAGTCCTGTTCTCCACGTTGGCTTATGTCCTTGGATTTTCAGTCGTATTTGTTCTTCTAGGGGCTTCGGCCTCATTTCTGGGTGGGTTTATCAGCACCCATAGCGACTGGATTCGTATCGGCGGCGGCGCGTTAATCATCATTTTGGGTATCCATTTAACGGGAATTATTCGTATTCCGGGGCTTGATTTTGAAAAGCGGGTCCATCCAAAGAGCAAACCACTGCATTTTATGGGGGCTTTTCTGGTGGGGATGGCCTTTGGTGCGGGCTGGAGTCCATGTATCGGGCCGCTCCTCGGTTCGATTCTGGTTGTCGCCGGTAGTCAGGATACGGTTTTTCAAGGGATGGTGCTTTTGAGTATATATTCGGCGGGTTTGGCAATCCCCTTCCTTGTGATTGCCGTTTTTATTAATTATATGCTGGCGTTTTTGAGCCGTGCAACCAAGGTTTTACAATACGTTAATCGGGTTGCGGGAATTCTTTTGATTCTGCTGGGGCTGTTATTAATGTCGAATCAGTTGACCATTGCGATCTGATTAATCAGCGACATATACGGGAGTTAAAATGATAAACAAATATTTTCTAAAACCTATAGCGATATGTGGCGCTCTTGTGGGCCTCATTCTAATCTGGTTTTCTCTGGTCGGATTTTCTCTGGTCGGGTTTTCCTTGGCGAATGCCGCGGATCAAATCAAATGGCACTCTTATGCGGAGGGGCTGGCCCTTGCCGAGCAGGACCAGAAAAAAATATTTGTTCATTTTTATGCGGATTGGTGCGCTTATTGCAAAAAAATGGATAAAGAAACCCTGAAAAATTCAGCTGTGATCGATTATCTGAACGAACATTTTATTTCTGTGAAGGTCAACTCGGATAAGGATCGTAAATTGGCGCGCGATTACTATATTCGTGGCCTTCCTTCCACCTGGTTCGTATCTGAAAGCGGTGAAAAAATCAGTAGCTTGCCCGGTTATATTGAGGCCAAGATGCTGTTGAACGCCTTAAAATTTATTCATACCAATAGCTATAAAGAGATGTCTTTCAAGGCTTTTCTCGACGCCGGCTAACAGACCATGTAAGCGAATTTATCAAGTACTGACAGTTCATTAGAATCGCCGGGAGATATAACGCCTGACCAATCGAATTGTCGTTGAAAGGATAACGGCGCCGCTGATGGCCATTAATACGACAGGAACCCAGGAATGCGTTGCATAGGTCGAGTTGTCCCGCGTCACCGTCAGGCCGATGTAGGCGAAGGTGAAAACGAATAACATCAGGACGATCATGCCCAGACAGACCGCTTCCGAGTCATACCAGGGAACGATTGTTTTCCGCGGCGTTGAGCGGTGGTCGAGTCTATTCATGGTGAATGGATGTCATGGTCATCGGCTTTTGAAAAGATATCGGCAAAATGATTACCCAATGGTTTTCTTAACGATTCCCACGAGCTTGTCAGTATCAAACGGTTTGCGCACAAAGGCCACAGCTTTGCGTATGGCATGATCGCCATCCAAACCGCTAACCACAATCACCGGTATCTGCTTTAATTCACGATTTTGGGTCAGTCGACGATAAAAGCGCGGACCCCAATGTTCGGGCATATCCAGATCGAGCGTGATCAGATCCGGCTTTTCCCTGACTGTCACATCATACGCGGCTTTCCCATCCGACGCGGTACACGTATCGTATCCATTATCCTGGAACAAGCTGACCAGATATTTCACAATAATAGGGTCATCGTCCACCACGAGAATTTTTTTTGTCATTATATCTCCTCTCGATCATTTGGACGGGCAATCGGTGCCCTTAAACCCAAAAGCAAAGAGCCCCCGATTAACGATTCGCCATCCTTCTACCCCCCCCCTGGTACCTTGTGTGTCTACCAGCGATGGCATTCCCCACACATTACCGGGCCACTGTTCTCTCTATGGTGACATCCTTTACAATTCAAATGAAAGGCCTGCATTAAAGAGGGCGTTTTTCCTACTTTTTTTTCTTCGTGGCATTCAGCACAGCGCATGTCTTCGGAGGATTCATCTTCCACCAATTTTCCATCCTCATAGAGGTGATGACATTGGGCACAGTCTTCGATTTCTGCCATTTCATTATGGTCTTCATGGTTAAACACAGTGGGCGGTCTTTGTGGATCGAGGAAGATATCGTTATCCACCTGGGTCATTTCATCCTGAGAAAAACCCGTCGCCAGCAGCACGATTAGAACCATCATAGTACTAAAAAGCGCGATTATACCGTGTTTCATGCCGATCTTTCTCCTGTTTTTCATGCTGCCACTCTTAATCCTGACTTTTCATAAAAGTTGGTGCAAAACCGTTTTACTCACGCTATCTTATTTTATGCAATGTCAGGGTTAATCTTATTCCGGTTTTTCCATCGTTTCATAGATAATGTCACCAATGAATTTGATCTTAAGCCCGAGCCCATAATGATGGTTGATATCCTCCAACCCACTGTGGCAATTGTGACAAGGGGCCACCAGGGTGGTGGCGCCCCGGCTTTTAGCGGCAAAAAGCTGTTCCGCCTTGATGCGATTGCCGTCCATGCGGACATTTTTGTATGGGGGGCCACAATTGATTACGCCGCCGCCGGCACAGCAACAATAGTTGTGTTCCCGGTTGGGGTGCATTTCAACCAATTCATCACACAACGCGTTGACGACATCGCGGGCCTTGTCGTGCAGGCCGGCGCCACGGGACACATTGCAGGGGTCATGAAGGGTGACCGCTTCCCCATATTTTTTATTAATTTGGATCCGGTTTCCCTTTATCAAATCATCGTAAAACTCAATGGCATGGACAATGGGAATGGGCGGCATTTTCCATCCGAGCCAACGGTTTCCCACATCGTAAACGGAGCGAAAGGCGTGGCCGCATTCACCCATCACGATTTTTTTGACCCTTAGCCGGGCGGCTGTTTCGAAGTGGGCGCGTTTGAGCCGCCCCATGATTTCATTGTCGCCGGTGTACATGGCCATATCGCTGTTGTCCCATCCCGGCGTGGCGGGCATGGTCCAATTGACACCCGCTGTATCCATGATGACGGCGGCTTGGTAAATCAATTGAGCCTGAAATTTGGGTTCCGGCCCGATGACAGAATACATGATGTCGGCCCCCTCTTTTTCCAAAGGGATCCGCAATGTGGAGATTTCCGCCTGGGCCTCCTCCTCCTGCCATTGAAGCGTATCGATCCATTCATCGTCTTTTACCCACATCTGGTTTAGCGTGGCAGAATGGCTGTGGGCCGTATCCTGAATGTATTGGGGGGTAATGCCCAGCAAGTGACAGATTCGGCGAACGACCGTCATCAAGTAAGCGATATCAATACCGAAAGGGCAATACATGGCGCACCGCTTACAGAGGTTGCACTCTGTCTGGGCAATCCGTACCATGTCCGCCATGGACTCCGGAGACACACGCCCCTTTTTCTTGAGAAGCTTCCATAGGGTCTGCTTGACTTTGCCCACCGGCGAGTAGTGGGGGTCGTTGTCATGGGAGAGGTAGTAGTGGCAGGCCTCCGAGCAGAGCCCGCAGTGGACGCAAGTATCAACATAGGCTTTCAAGCGAGCCCCGGTTTCTCTGGTTAAGACCCGATTCACAACCGTGGCGATTTTTTCGGATGTCAGTTGCGCTACGCCTCTTTGGATCCCTTCGTCCACGCTTTGGTTTAATCCTTCTGTGGCTGATTCAGCCATTTAGTCGTTCTCCTTGCCAATCGGGCGCCTCAACGCCTAATAATGTCAATTTATTTTTACGGAACCCTTACCAGTCTTTTGCATGCCGCACACCACCAAATTCAGACCCCATGTAAGCCCGCGTAACCGGTGCGAGGATCATGTGGACCAGACGGGTAAAAGGGATTGCTATCAGCATGATCTCACCGCTTAGGATATGTAGAACCATAAACAAGGGGTAGTTAAACCACTGGTGATAGGCCAGAAAACCGGTTATAAATGGTGCTGCTACAATTCCTATTATGATATAATCCGACGCACTGGTCACAAATTGGACTTCGGGAAGGATCAATCGTCGCAGGAAAAAAAAGACGCATCCGAAGATGACCACCAGCGTCATCAGATCAGTGAGCCATTCCGGCAGATAGCCCCAGCCAAAGTGCCAAGACTCATGCCAGAGCACGACGTGGGCAAGCAAAAACAAAGGGGTAACCATGAGACAAAAATGAAAAGCAAAGGTCACCAATGTCATAACGGGATGCCGGCGCATATTCTCAGTGGCAAAGGGGATACTCCAGTGTAAAATGGAGCGGAGGCTATATTTAAGGCTCATGTAGGAAAGAATGAACCTTTCATTGCGAACCACTTGCGTCAATAAACGAATCAACCGAAACAGGCATCCAAGAAAAAAGATGGAAAATGCCGCCCAGACCAGAGGGCCGCTCACGAAGTTGTATAGATCGTGCATTTTATACCTCTTATCTCCCTGCTATTTCAGTAACCGGCACAACCCGCCGAATATATGTGTCGTTTTCAATGGATCGAATCAATATTTTTCTTCCATCCGGACTGAATACAGGGTCCCAAACTGCCTGACAGGCTCTGTCCCAGATCTTGTCGGCAACAACCAGGGTATAATTCCCGTTCTTCTCCACTTTGGCGGCCACCCATTTTCCGTCATTGCTGATGACCGGCGCATAGACCATGTCGAAGCGGTGCTTCCATTTTCGGTCGTTCACGGCCAGGGACCATTGGTTGTCCTGTTTGTAAACCGCGGCAAGGGTTTGACCCTCTGGACTGATACGCCAATCGGTTACCATATCGCCCAGAGAGCTGGACCAGGGCCGATCATTCACGGCTAGGGTCCAGCGTCCGAATTTAGAGGAGACGATGGCGATCAGCTTTTGTCCGTCGTTGCTGAAGGCCTGGTGCCAGGCTTGAATATAGCGTCTGTCCCAGATGATTTCGCCATCTTGAGCCAAGGTCCATTTTCCGGAGACCCGAACGGGTGCCACCACGGATTTTTCTGTGGGATGAAAGACAGGCTCCCAGACCATGGCGAACGATGTGTTCCACGGCGTGCCATTCACGGCGATGGTGTAGTCGTAAAGCGTTGTTCGAATCTGAGCGGCAACACTACTGCCATCGGGAGAAAAGCTCGGCTTCCATACGTTAACAAACCGGGTTTCCCAGGGGGTGCCATTCACGGCGACACTAAAAGCCCCATCCTGAAAGGTCTCTATATCTGCGGCGCCAAGGTCTTTGACTTGAACTGTGGCGGCGGTTTGGCTTCCGTCGGCACTTAAGGCCGGCTCCGTCATATTAGTATATGCAGTGTCCCAAAAAACGCCGTTGGTCGCCATGCCGTATCGCATGTCCTGTTGAACGGCGACAGCTATCTGTTTTCCGTCAATGCTGAACTGTGTATCCCAAACATAAGCATACCGGTCTTTCCAGGGGAGCCCATCTATGGCAACGGTCCATTCCCCCGTTTCCGCTACCAGGGCCGTGGCCCTGCCGTCAGGGGAAAAACGAAGATACCAGATTTTATCATAGATCGGTTCCCAGGTTTCATCGTTGACACATACGGAAAATTGCCCCTCATCAATATTTACAATGGCGGCAATTTTTTCTCCGTCAGGGCTGGCCTGGGGCTCTTCCACCCAGTTGTAGGATTTTTTCCAATCGACTAAAGGGATTTTTTTTTCGGCGGTATCCCAATCCCATTCTTGCCTGTCAAGCATGTATCCTCCCTTGTTTTATTCGCACACAAGCCATTTTAGGAGGTCAGATGGTTTGTCGGTATGGGGGCCGTTTAAGGCTTTCCAAAAAAGGCATCTTTGTTCCGATGGAAGTTCCCCGTGATTATGTTATAATTAAAAAAAATAAAATAAATACAAATGGTTAAAAAAATATTGTATTTGGTTTTTTCCTGGCAAAAGCGTATCCGTAACCGGTAAACTTATACTGAGCCCGGCCTAAAAACGCAACCTTCTTCGAACAAGCAGCTGAACGGGAGGCTTGCACTGGAACCGTTTCAGTGATATTAGGTCGCTGTCATATTTTGCAGAAATAGAAACATTTGAAGATTTCGATTAAGATTTTTTAATTAAGATATTGGATGGGGAGGAAAACATGGGATCGGGAAGTAAATTCCTGCCTTGGGTGGCGCTGATCGTTCTGTTTGTCGGTATTCAGTCTGTTTTCATGTTGGCGGATTGCCAATCAACCGCCCCTCGAACAGCCGAAAAATTTATCAAAGCCTATTATGGTCTTGATGCATCCATGGGTAGTATGGTGTGCAATGACCTCAAAGAAGATGGCACCTCGGATCCGGTTGCCCAATTTTTAGATCATGTCACTAATGAAGCCCAGGTTTTAGGCCATAATCTCAATTATATGCGTAGCCAGATGATGTCGCTGCATGTGAAGACAGTGAGCCAAACCGAGGATTCGGCGGTTATACATGTTACCGGTACCCGCAAGCGATGTATTCATCCGGTTTTTACTTTTATTGCCCGTCTGTTTTTCCTCGGCGATACCTATCCGGTGGAGAAAACCTTGTCGATGGTCAAAGAGGATGGACGCTGGCTGGTTTGCGACGATGTGTTCGATTCGGTTCATCTTAAAACCATATACGGCAGCTCAATGTAATGGCTCGAATGAACCGGTTCAATTAGCGGAACCACGCCATTGTCGGCGACTCAACCGCCTGCTTCCCAATATCAGGCCGACGGTTTTATGGTTTTTTTCCGGATTTTGCGCCTACCTTTGGTCTCTAAATGATCCGTTTTTCCAAATGGTTTCTAATTGCAGCACTTGGCCTATGCCTTGGCTTTACAGGGGTGCCTGCGTTATCCCAGGATTTGCCTTTTCAACCCGGAGAAGAGCTGGTTTACCGAATCAAATGGAGTTTTATTCCGGGGGCAACTGCCGTATTAAAAGTGTTGAAAACGGAAATTCTCGATGGAAAGCCGGCCCAACACTTTACCCTCAAGGTTAAAAGCAACAAATTTGTCGATTCAATTTACAAGGTGCGCAGCCAAATCGACGGTTGGACGGATCTTTTCGTAACCCATTCGCTGCTATACAAAAAACGGCAAAACGAGGGGCGGCATCGTCGCAATGTGGTCGTGACTTTTGACTGGGGTGCGAATCGTGTCCGTTATTATGATTTCCTAAAGGGAAAATCCCGATCGGCCAAATTGATGCCTGGGGCATTCGATCCGTTGTCGGCGGCATTTTATTTTCGAACCCTGACCCTCCAAAAGGAGAGCGTCATTATTTATCCCGTGTGCGATGGGAAAAAATGTGTTTCCGGCCGTGGGCAGGTTGTTGATCGGGAAAAAATTCGCATCGATGGCGAGACCTACGATACCTGGGTCGTTGTACCGGAATTAAAGCATGTGGGTGGGGTGTTTAGAAAAACCAAAGACGCCAAGGTCCGGCTCTGGGTGACCGCCGATCATCGACGCCTGCCGGTCAAACTCACCAGTAAAGTTATCGTGGGAAGCTTTGTGGCGGAGTTGGTGCGCCATTCAGGCCTCAAAAATTGATCGTCGCTCGGGTCGGAGGTGTGCGTGTCGCTGGTAGTGATTATGGGGATTTCAACGTATGGCCGTTATCACGCCGGATTCCGTCGGCCCTGTATAATCATGTCTTTGAATTCGCCCAAACCCTGCTTTGCGCAGCATGGTCGTGATTTCGTTTTGCGAATACGACCGGCCGGCCTTGGTACGCACGAGCATGTTCAAAGAAAATAAGGCCGGAAACAGGGGGCCGTCTATGGGGTCGCTGGGGTCGTTCAGGAAAAAATCGTGGATCATGATCATTCCCCCAGGTTCGAGGATGTCCGCCGCTTTTTTAATGATTTTTTCTGCTGTTTCAGCCCCTTCGGAATGAATGATGTGCGACATCCAGACCACATCGTAGTGACCGGGGATGTCCTCTTCGATGTAATTTCCATCCGTAAAATCGATTCGGTCCGCGAGACCAAACCGGGCGATGGTCTTTTCGGCGAAAGGCCGGGTAGTGGGTAAATCGAATACCGTGGCCTTGAGATCCGGGTTCGCCAGGCAAAAGTGAATGGCATAGGTTCCCGGTCCGCCGCCGAGATCGAGAAGATGGGCCCGGTTTGACAACTCAAATGCCTTTACCAGGCCGGGTGCCATTTGTGAAGCGTTGTTAAACATGCCCATGAGAAAGTGTTCCCGCCGCGTCTCTTCGTCGATCGGCTTTTGATCCGAAATCGGTTTTCCACTGGTAACCGCTTCATCCAGGCGGCTCCATGATTCCACCAGGTGGTGGTGGTGCAGAATCATGTGGCCAAGATACTGGTCGGAATCTTTGGACAGAAAGGTCCGGCCGATCCGGGTATTGCCGTATTTTTCAGCCTGTTTGGACAAAAGCCCCATGGCACTCAAAGCGTCGAGGAGACGGGCGGTTGCGTCGGCATTGGTATTCAACTCTTTGGCCACTATCGCGGCCGATTTATTCTCATCGCCGACACAGGTAAAAATATCGAGTTTTACGCCGGCATGCAGGGTACAGGACCGCCAATAAGAACCGGAGGTTTCCAGCAGGCGTCCTGGGTGCCATTGGGTTTGGGCCATTTTCTTTTCTCCAAAGCGATCGTTTGTGGCATTGAATCCGAAGTATAAAATAAGTTAGAAATGATGCACTCGTAAAAAGTAGCACGGATGGCTAAGTTAAAAGGCTCATATACAAGGCGTTGTGGTTTTACAGGATCGAAACTATACATGTAGTATGTTGAGAGTCTGGAAAACGACAACAACGCCGTAGATGAGACTTTTTACGACGCCATCAGAGATAAGATTTGACTTTTTTCATTGAGTGTCAACTGTTTTTTGATGATCTGATTTTTGACGGCCAGGGTTGGCTCTGAGGAAGACATTTGATCCAATTTTAAAACGGTCCAGTTTGCCCAATCTCTGCGTCTGGCTCAAATTTTAATCCTCGAAATACCCAATGTATTCCTGTGGTTAAAATTTTCGCCAACCTTGACCTTGACCAAACTGAAACGTTTTTAAAATGGCTCATCTGAATGAATTAAACGGTTGTTTGTGTTTTTCACTAATACAAAATAAAGAGTGGGTTGCCATAAGACGGCGACCACAACCAACATAACCTTAAAACGGCGGTTGACAACGGTATCACCGGTCGATATTGCTTTGTGCTTTTGAACCCCGGGAATTAAACCCATTGTCGATCGTAATGACCATAGAAAGCCTTACATAATGAAACGAATCGGTATCTTCGGATGGGGGGTCGTGGCACCCAAGTCCCCTGATATTAAACATTTTGAGAAAAATCTGGAACAAGGCCAAAAGCTGGTTGGGACCATTTGACGGTTTTGGTCCCAGCCATTTTCTCGTGGGCACGCCCGAATTTGACTTTGATGCATATAAACCCTGGATCGATACCCATTTCGAGCCGCGAAAATTTTCGCAAATCGATGAAAAAATGGGTGATAACGCCAAATTCGCTATCGGTGCCTTCATTCAGGCTTTGGGACAGAACCCTGGGATTGGCGACGAACTACAGAAGCTGGGAACCCAGGCCCATGTTTATGTGGCCACCGGATTGGGCGATCTTACCACGCAATATGATGTCATGCGGCGCTATCACTTGGCTCAAAAACGTTGGAATCGGTTCTGGTGCCAGGATAAGTATCACAGTGAATTGGCAGCCTATCGAAAAGCGCCGCTGGATGAAAAAAAAGCGATTATCTCGGCATGCCAAGCCCCACCGGATCCTCAAAGCAATAGCTCAGATAGTGAGATCCCGAAAGATGGGGCACCGGATGAAGAGACGCGAGAAATAGCCAATGAGGCATGGTTTGAATTTTGGGTAACGCGATCTAATGGTTTGCAGCAATACCTTGAACAACTCCAAAAAATCGAGGCGGAAAGCCTCTCCGGTGATATAGAAAATGGTAAGCGAAATGTTATTCGTCGTAAAATGGCGGCCAAACGAAAACTCAATACAAGATTCGACTGCCCCGTAGAACCCTGGAATGCCGTGGATCCTAAACTGCTGTGGAACATCGCCAACATTCCCGCATCTCAAATTTCAATTATCGGCCGGATCACGGGGCCTGCCTTGGCACCAGTGGCGGCTTGCTCCGGTTTTGGAACAGCCCTTAAACTGGCCATGAACGCGATTAACCTCGACCAGGCTAAAGCGGTGGTCATCGGCGCTACCGATCCCAAACCCCACCCCTTGAGCGTTGGGACGTTCTACGGCGCAAGAGTATTATCCCACGACGGTCGCGTATCCAAACCGTTTACAGGATTGCGGGGTACCCATGTGGCCGGTGGGTCGTGTGTCTGGATCGTTGGGGATGCGGATTATTTGATGGCCCAAGGTTTTACGCCTCTCGGCCTTGAAATTCTGAGTGTGGCGTTGACCTCTGATGCCGATCATATCATTACCCCTTCCCAGGAAGGACCCACAACAGCTATTCATCAAGCCTTGGCTGAGGCCCATGTCCAACCGGAAGAGGTGGCCACCTGGGATATGCACGCCACCGCCACGCCCGGAGATTGGATGGAACTTACCAATGCACTGGATGTGTTTCCCGATTCCACCCGGTTTACGGCGCGAAAAGGGTCCTTCGGGCACGGCATGTCGGTGTGTGGCGGCTGGGAACTGACCGCCCAGCATTTGGGGTTTGCCAAGGGGAAATTATTGCCGATCAATATGGACGAGACCGAAATTCATCCCCAGATTCGCCCCTACCACGGGTGTCTGGTCGGTAATAAACCGGAAACGCCGAAAGGGGACGTGGCCGGTAAAATTAACATGGGTGTCGGCGGGATCAATGCCTGTGTGATCTGTCGGCGTTGGCGTCTCGTCACAACTTCCTGCTTCCTGTGCGCGCTTTGTCTGTTTTGTTTCGCGCCAAGTTCCGCGATGCGCTCCAACAAACGCCGTTCTTTGACCAGATTCCAGCAGCGGTTTGGCGGCAATCCTGGGTCGTTCATTGTAAACCGGTCGGCGATGGCCAAGCCGCTTTGCAGTATCTGGCTCCCTACATCTTCCGTGTAGCTATTTCTAACCGGCGCATCCTCAAGCTGGCGCAATGGCAAGGTTTCTTTTCGTTACTTTGCTTCTGAGACTGGCAAACCGCGCTCTTGTACAGTGACAGCCATTGGAGTTTATCCGCCGTTTCTTGCAGCATGTCTTGCCCAAGGGCTTTGTCAAGGTGCGCTACTTATGGCTTTTTTGCGCCGGGGTCTGCGCGGTCGTTTGCAGTCCATTCGTCGGCAATTGCCGTCATTCGCCAGCGGCAGTCGGATACGGTCGAAGAAAGCACTTCATCAACGTACCCGTCATGTTGTGCGCTGTCCTGATTGCGGTTTACCGATGGTTCGTCGTGAGCGTATCCGGCCGCGCAGTCGTTGGCCGCCTGTCGTTTGAGGCGCTTCTTTTTTTGTGGGTACGGCCGTTTGGTCGGTGTTTTGGGTTGTCTGGCTACCCCGTAGCTCGTATTGTGACTGACGTCTACTTTGACCTTGTTTCATTCATTTGGTTGCAGATGATGATTTTTCTATTGACATGTTTTTGGCGCTTCTGGCTATACTGTACCTGGAATTGGGTCGCGGTTCGGGGTTAAGCCAGTTTGGAGAATGTCTTAATCCTCAAAGGAACAATCCCGCGTTCCCCGGCTTAGTTCAACAACGTTTATGCGGCGGCTGATGGGCTGGTTTTTGAAGGTTGTGTTTGACGCGCCGCATGAAACGCTTATTCGTTAGGGCGGCTTATGTAAAGTTGCGTTGTGCCGAACATGAAAAATCTTGGTAATTTAAGGCCGTTCTATAAACCAAAACGCCGCCCTAACAACCGCTTAAAGCTGACGCGCCAAAGAAAACGAGCGCGCAGCTTAAGCAACTTAAGCGCTTCGCGCAGAAACCCTCTCGACTGACGTCTCTCCCTCCTTCAGGTTATATTGTCTACAAACTTTATCCGCTTCATTTGTTTGTAGGAGGTATAACCATGACCATCTTAAGAGAGCGCATGTTGGCCGACATGCAACTGCGCGGCCTGGCCAAGAAAACGCAAGATGCCTATCTGCGCGCTGTGCGACAACTGGCCATTTATTACAGCAAGCCCCCCGACCAGATAGACGAAGAGGAACTGCGCTGCTATTTTCTCTACCTCAAGAATGAGAAAAAGGCGTCGCGCAGCGCCTGCACCATCGCCATTTGCGGCCTCAAGTTCTTCTACGAGCGTACATTGCAGCGAGAATCGGTGACTTTCGACCTGGTACGACCGCCCAAAAGCCAAAAGCTGCCCGTTGTCCTGAGCCGGGAAGAGGTACGGCAGGTGTTGAGTGGCCTACGCCGGTTCCACTATCGGGTTTGCCTGACGACCATTTACAGCTGTGGCTTGCGCTTGGGCGAAGGCGTGCGGCTGCCAGTGGCCGATATTGACGGCGACCGTTTGCTGGTTCATGTCCGGCAAGGCAAAGGGGCCAAAGACCGCTGTGTTCCCCTCCCGGCTGCCACGTTGACTCTGTTGCGCCAACAATGGCAAAGTCACTGTCACCCCCGCTGGCTGTTCCCCTCCCGGCGCTGCCCGCAGGCGACACAGCCCATACATGCCAGCGGCGTGCAGCGTGCCTTCAAAGCGGCTTTGGTCAAGAGCGGTATCCAGAAAAAAGCGACCGTTCATACGCTGCGTCATTCTTACGCCACTCACCTGCTGGAAGAAGGCGTCAATTTGCGGGTTATTCAGAGTTATCTGGGCCATCGCTCCCCTAAGACGACGGCCATCTACACCCACTTGACCCGCGATGCCCAATCCAGGGCCGTTGCGGTCATTGACCAACTGATGGCTAACCTGACGCCGGAAGCGGAGCCGACGCCATGGTAGAACTGGCTCATATCTTGCGCCAGTTTGGACCGGTTTATCAACGAACGCATCAAGACCAACTGCTTCCCAGTCACCGTCGGGTTATGCAAGATGTGGTCAACTGTCGCACGGCTGTTTGCGGCGGACATCTCTACACTTGCCAGGCATGTGAAACGACCCAATATAACTACCATTCCTGCCAGAATCGTCATTGCCCCAAGTGTCAGTATCAGGCGGGGCAGGATTGGTTGGAACGGCAACAGGGATTGTTACTGCCTGTCCCTTACTTCTTGCTCACGTTTACGTTACCAGCCGAACTGCGGCTGTTGACCTTGGGGCGGCGAAAGCTTATCTACAATTTGCTCTTCCGCGCTTCGGCGGCGGCGACGCAGCAGTTAGCTCAAGACCCGCGTTTCTTTGGCGTCAACTGGGGATAGTAAACATCTTACACACTTAAAAACACAATTTAACATATCATACTCAATACATTTTCTGTCCCAACATTATAATAAAATACTGGCTAATATTTTGAAAGTTGGAATGATTCTGAAAAAAATATCCTTCATTATTATCGTTTTTCTTTTGTGGATGGTGATCTTACACCCTCTCCCCGGATTGAGCGTTGATGAATCCCCGTGCGTGAGCCTCCTAACGAAAAAGTGCACGGATTGCCACACGACCGAGCGAATTTGTCGTAATCTGGTGAAAGACCGGCCTCAAATCTGGTGGCAGAGCAATATCGAAAATATGGTTGCATACGGAGCGGAATATACCGAAAAAGAACAGGCAACGTTTTTAAAATGTGTGCTTAAGCCATATTCTGAAATCGAGAAATTGTGCGAGTGACCGGACCATTTGATAAAACACAAATAAACCTAAAACAAGATCGGGACCTAAAGCGTATACTCTCGATGTAAGTCAAATAACAAAAAATGAGTTTGATGGACCAAATTCCTTGTGTTTTTAGAGTATTTGCAATATATTGAATACGCTTGGTCAATTGGTTTTTTTTGGGAATTTTGAGGTAAATTAAGCGGTCATATTTCTATTTAATTGGACAACACTATGAGCTCTGAGCAGGATATTTTGCAGCAGAAATTCAAAAAAAAAGAGGAAATTGTTTCCCGGGAGATTGCAGGAGAAACAATCCTGGTTCCGATCAAGGGAAAATTGGCCGATATGCAGCGGATTTTCGCATTGGAAAACGTCTCTGAATATATTTGGCAGCAGTTGGATGGTGAAAAAAAGGTTAAGAGATATTCTTATAAGTGTGATCGATTTGTATGGTATCGGTCGGGACGAGGCGGCGGACGATATTTTGGAGTTTATTGATGAGCTATTGGAAGCTGAACTAATTGTCGGGGTTACGTAAGTATGGATTGCCCCCAAAACCAATGGTTAAGCAATGAAGAGTATCTGCAACGGTTTAAAAAGAAAGTTTCTCAACAACGAATCCCATTGAACCGGAAGCATTGATCTCACTCACAGGTGTAACTTGAGGTGTGTTCACTGTTATTTAGGTGGCGAAAAAGTCATCAATGGAAAAAATGTAAGAGAACTGAGCACAGCTAAATGGATTTCTATAATAGATCAGATTACTGAAGTCGGCTGCCTGTATCTGCTTATTACTGGCGGAGAGCCTCTCCTTAGAAAAGATTTCGGTAAAATTTACTCTCACGCCAAGAAAAAAGGGTTATTGGTGACCGTTTTTACCAATGCAACCTTGGTCACCGACGAGATAATTAAACTATTCCAAGATTTACCACCGAAAGCGGTTGAAATCAGCTTATACGGCGCTACCGCGCCTACTTACGAAAAAATTACGGGGGTGAAAGGATCATACAAGCGGTGCTGCGATGGTATTGAAAAGCTTTTGGATAACGATATCAACGTGAAACTCAAAACAATTTTGATGTCGCTAAACCGTCATGAGTTTTATGATATTGAAAATATTGCCAAGAATTATGGCGTAAAGTTTCGCTTTGATCCTGCGATTTTCCCGTGTTTTGATGGGAATAAAGCACCTGTCAGCCTTCGGGTTGACCCCGAAGAAGTGGTCAAAAAAGAATTTTCCGACGATGATAGGTCAAAGCAATGGAAAAAATATTTTGACAGGATGAAGGGTGTTGTTATATCGGATTCTTTATATACCTGCGGCACAGGCCTGACCAATTTTCATATAAATGCTTACGGTAATCTTCAACCCTGCCTGATGGTCACTAGCCTACGATATAATTTGCTTTAAAACGATACTGGCTAATATTTTGAAAGTTGGAATGATTCTGAAAAAAATATCCTTCATTATTATCGTTTTTCTTTTGTGGATGGTGATCTTACACCCTCTCCCCGGATTGGGCGTTGATGAATCCCCGTGCGTGAGCCTCCTAACGAAAAAGTGCACGGATTGCCACACGACCGAGCGAATTTGTCGTAATCTGGTGAAAGACCGGCCTCAAATCTGGTGGCAGAGCAATATCGAAAATATGGTTGCATACGGAGCGGAATATACCGAAAAAGAACAGGCAACATTTTTAAAATGTGTGCTTAAGCCATATTCTGAAATCGAGAAATTATGCGAGTGACCGGACCATTTGATAAAACACAAATAAACCTAAAACAAAAGAATCGGGACCGAAAACAAATACTCTCGGTGTAAGTCAAATAACAAAAAATGGGTTTGATGGGCCAAATTCCTTGTATTTTTAGAGTGTTTGCGATATATTGAATACGCTTGATCAATTCGTTTATTTTGGAAATTTTGAGGCGTATCAACCGATCATGTTTCATATTTAATTGGACAACACTATGAGTTCAGAGCAGGATATTTGGCAGCAGAAATTTAAAAAAAAAGAGGAGATTGTTTCCCGGGAGATTGCAGGAGAAACAATCCTGGTTCCGATCAAGGGAAAATTGGCTGATATGCAACGGATTTTCGCATTGGATGATGTCTCGGAATATATTTGGCAGCAGTTGGATGGTGAAAAAAAGGTTAAAGATATTCTTATGAGTGTGATCGATTTCTATGGTATCGGTCGGGACGAGGCGGCGGGCAGATATTTTGGAGTTCATTGATGAACTTTTAAAAGCTGAATTAATTGTCGGGGTTATGTAAGCATGGATTGCCCCCAAAACCGAATGGTTAAGCAATAAAGAGTATTTGCGACAGTTTAATAAGAAAGGTCGCTGAACAGCGAATTCCGTTGTCCGGCAGTATTGATCTTACCCAGCGGTGTAACTTGAGATGTGTTCATTGTTATTTAGGCGACAAAGAGATCGATCAATAGAAAAAGTGAAAAAGAGCTCACCACAGCTACAATGGATTTCTATAATTGATGAGATTACCGAGGCGGGATGTCTGTATCTTCTCATTACGGGAGGAGAACCCTTTTTAAGAAAGGACTTTGGTGATATTTATCAGTCACGCTAAAACCAATGGGTTGTTGGTGACCGTTTTTACCAATGGTACCTTGATCACCGACGAGATTATTCAACTATTCAAAGATTTGCCGCCGCAATCGGTTGAAATCAGCTTATACGGAGCTACTGCGCCTACTTATGAAAAAATTACGGGGATCAAAGGATCATACAAGCAATGCCGCAACGGTATTAAAAACCTTTTAGATCACAATATCAACGTGAAACTCAAAACAATTTTAATGACGCTAAACCTTCATGAGTTTTATGATATTGAAAATATTGCTAAGAATTATGGTGTAAATTTTCGTTTTGATCCAGCTATTTTTCCTTGCTTTAACGGTAATAAAGCACCTGTTTTACTTAGGGTTGACCCCGAAGAAGTAGTTGAAAAAGAATTTTCAAATGAATGACAGGTTGCTAAGCAATGGAAAAACTATTTTGACCGGATGAAGGGGGTTTTTATATCAGATTTCTTATATAATTGTGGCACCGGCCATACCAATTTCCATATTGATCCTTACGGTAAGCTTCAACCCTGTCTGATGGTGACGACCCTTCAGTATAAATTGATGAAAGGTGATTTATGGAAGGCTGGCAGGACGTCACTCCCAAGTATTAGAGAAAAAAAGGCCGGAGCTGCCAATTCTTGTAATAAATGCGAGAAGATTACTTCTGTGCGGTTTTGCCCTCCTTTTTTAAGATTGGAAAATGGTGCAGAAGATATTTTTTCCGAGTATTTATGCGCCTTGGGAGAATATCGGTTTCAAGCAATCGAAAACAGTAAATTAATAAGGGAGATCTAAAAATGCAATCGGAGAAAAACAAGAAAAAACTAAAACAAGGTTATAAGAAACCAAAGCTTAGAACCATTGAGCTGGCTGCTGAAGAAGTACTTGGCAGTTGGATGTAAGTTATCAGGATTCAGTACTGGATCTGGCAGCCGTCACAATGTTCTTGTACTCGTTTGATGCGCGATGTTTCATAGCTCCTAATCGACATCTATGTTCTATTAGGATAGGAAAGACTATATGACGGATTCGACCCATCTAGAAATTGCTGATGTCGGTTTTGCATTAGTTGCGACATGTAGTCAAATTGTTAGATTCCGGACCCGGATTATCTTATCGCTCTTTTCTGGGAAAGATACATAGCTACTCTGAGATCTGATTATGTTGAAATTCAAATTCGATATCTAAACCTTGGGAAATGCCCAATGTTAGATCAATAGGAAAAACTTTTTGATAGCTGATCAGTCTTGGTCGATGTTTCAAGGACGGTAACGATTATATATTTCTTAACCATTCTCCGCCAACTTTAAACAACCTTTCTGGTTGGCAAGGATAAACCAGCGATTTATCCGAGGCAACTGTATATTGCAGCAATGAAGTCTATAAGTCAATAGAAAATGGAAAAATTACTATTTCTAATCCCGTTCGCTATCCCCTTGATCAAATTCTGCTCATGTATATTCTGGCCCACAATAAAGGGCGTTATGTTCATGCGGCGGGGATTAATATTAATAAAAAGGGTACTTTTTTCCCGGAAAATCAGGTGCAGGGAAAAGCACTTTAACCGGCAATTTTTGCGGCAGGTTAAATTTCAATCTTCTCAGTGATGACCGAATTGATCGTTAGAAAAATTGATGATAAATTTGAATGCTTATGGACCCCTTGGCCGGGAGAAGCCGGTATTGCTGTAAATAACAGTATGCCCCTTTCCGGTATCTTTTTCATCAATCACGGATTTCAAAACCGGATTAAAGACATCAAGCCGAAGCAGGCGATAGCACGACTACTGCCGGTCACCTCAATTCCTTGGTATGATCGGGACATCATGCCGAAAATTCTGGATTTTTGTGAAGATCTGGTTTTAAATGTTCCGGCCTATGAACTTGATTTCAAACCTAATGTCGAGGTCGTGGATGTTTTGGAAAAATTCATTTCCAGTGAAATAATGGGTATTCAAAATCATCTCTCACCTGTTAAAAAAAAAAGTTCCATCAGTAACCCGTCTTTTTGAAGATATTTTATCAACGGGATCAACTCTCCGTGTGAAAGTCACTGGCCGGAGTATGGCTCCTTTTCTAAGCGGAGGAGAAATTGTGACGATAAAAAGCGTTCCTTGCGCTTCCATTGCATCGAGGCGATCTCATTTTTTTTAAAAATGGCCGAATGCTTTGCCCATCCTTCACCGCATTATTCATAAAAAAAGAATCGAATGGGGCAATTACATTTTTTGACCAAAGGGGATGCCTGAGAACGTATTAATGACGATCCGGTTTCCAGTAAGAAGGTTTTAGGAAAGGTTGTTAAGATTGAAAAAATACCGATTCCAAGGTTAAGGTGAAATGCATAGACATGGAATCAAAACACCAACGAATATTAACTATCTTAATGCCTTGGCAGGCATCGCCAAATCGATTATCTTTTTATACATTTAGTCGATTAAAAAATTCACCCGTCGATCAAACGACTCAACTTTAAAATAATCTGGATCCAGAAATATTAACTATATCGCAAGACAGAATTCTTAAGGAAGAAAAGCCCGAAGGAGATGCCTCACGGCTTTATCATCTATACAAACTGTTTGCGCTTTACTTTAGCACCAAAGCCGGATCTCCGATTAGTGTATAAATATCGAGCATAAACGAGTTGTCATCCAAATCTCGGCTCTTGTATGCGGTCAATGCGGCAAGGATTGCATCACCCAACACCGTCTGATTATCTGTAAATACGGCTTTGAAAAAATCCTCATCCAACATACGCGCCTGATCGTTTAATGAAAGTCCCGTGGGCACCCAAGCGGCCACCGCGCCTCCGGCGGGCTTGACCACCATATGTTCCCCAATGGCATCAACCCCAGGTATCTCAAATCGTCCAGCCACACAGGTCATTCCGAGAACAATCGGCAGGCGGTTTTGGTTTGTCATGTTGTCTACGTCGGTCATTGTCCATATACCTTCACTGCCCAGTTTGTCTAATTCCGGCATGACCAAAGTAGTTCACCAAAAAAGCCCCGTCATTAAAACCCGTGGTTAGAGCATCCCTAGTTTCGGACAGACCCAGATCTTCCAGGTAAATCGATGTTGTCGTGTAGCCATCCGGCACTAACGTGGCCACGGCATCACTGTCGGACGTGAAGTCTCCGCCGTCGTCGGGATTGTCGGCCACCATCAATACATTGTTTTTCCAATCCCCGGCAGATTCTTCGTAAGCGATGATTTTGTCTATCATGCCTGTTAAATCCTCTACTGTTTTGGCCGGAAGCAGCCCCATGACCATTTCGGGAAGACCATCATCGGAACCGTCTACGTCGGCCAAACGATTCTCCGATGCAGACAGACCATAAGGTGTGGCGATCATATAAGGCGGCATCAAGGTGTCAGCCGAATCCTCGTATATCTTTATAATCATGGCTTCCGTCACCCACGCGGACAACATAGCGGGGCGCTTTGCGCCAATTGTGCCAAGCATATTCCAGAAAATCCCGGACTGCTTCGGGATTGGCAATCCCGAAGTTGAACGCATCGTAGATATCCGGCAACAATACCACCATCGTGTCATAACCCCGGCCTTGACGATAGTCGGCCAGGTCCTGGGCCCCATCTTTTAATTCTTCCGGTGTGATCACCAGGTAATCCACCGAGTGGCTGGTCTGCTTTAAATATTGGGTGTTAAAGGACGTTAAAGCGTCTGCGCCCGGAACCTTAATGGCCGGATCGGCCAAAGCCAGAAATCGGCCGTCGGGATTATCGGCCCATAGGCTCACTTTATAACTGCCGTCTTCGGCCCCTTCAATGGTGATCGCCTTGGTTTGGATGATTTTCAAAGGATCGGTCACATCAAAGACCTGAATATTGTCGTTGCTGAAACCATCAACGGTTATCACCTCCCGACCTTCGGCCTTAAAGTGCAGTTGGTCTTGTCTGGCGGTAAAGGCTTTTTTGTATGACAGATCGAAGCTGTCGATGTAAACGATACTGGTCTCCGTCACCACGGGCGGTTCCAGGGCGGTCAAGGTTACCGTGTTGTTCACCTTCTGTCAGGATCCCGGCCGGGATATCCAGAGTAGCGCTGTGCGAGATGGTCCCGCTGAATTGAATTTCACCGACGGTGTCTCATTGACGCTAACCAAAACCTTATGGTCCGTATCCTGGCCCCCCTTGAAATGAACCGTCAGATGACTCGCCGTACCCGCAACCAGGCCGGGGGCCTGATGCTAAAACGCTTTTGCTCATGTTCAGCATAACCGGCGATCAGATAATCCCATGCCCAATAATCCTCGTTGGGATCATCGAACAGCCCGGTCAGGCCCATTGGTCGAGTTCGGCATGGGTTTCGGCCGTAAAGCCGTCAAGCATGTCAAGCGCTTCAGGTCCCTCACCCTGTATCGCCGTGATCATTTTCCCTTTACCCCGAGTGAGCTGGTAAACGTTAACGGTAGTATAATGACTATCGATTGCTTCACCGTAGAAATAAAGGCCGTCGCCATTGGGGGCCGATTGCCAGGCTACCGGTAGGCCTTGATGGGTAAGGGCGAACCGTCTTGACTTGATCCACCTTTTAACTTTAGGGAGTGATACGTTAAGTGAATGGGCGATGTCGTCGGTGGAAATAAAATAGAGACCATTGGCCTCAAGGGAAATATTCATGCCGAGCCGGCCACTTTTACGTACAATGCGTCGGTCTTTCTTTATTTTACGCACGGCCCTTTTTATTCGCTTTTTTCGTTTTTTGACTTTGCGTTCGAGTGAAGCGCCATCAACATTGATGGTGTCGCTATTTTCACCAAGAGCATATTGGCTTTCAAATTTTGGATCATCCACGGTGACGGTAAAGGGACCATATACACGCTGTTTACCCCCCACTTCTTTTTCGACCAGTTGGTAAGTATAGGTGCTGCCGGGTTGGGCCTTTTTATCGGGGTAGCGGTAGGCGCCCCCCTGAGGAGAGACCAGCAGGCCAGGTAACAACTTCCGATTGATGCGGCGATACTTGTCTCTCTTTTCGTTTAACCGCTCCAGATGAAAACCTATGGTGCGGTTTTCAGATGCGGTCTGCCACTCCACCATCACTTGACCGCCTGCGGTGTAGGCGCCAAAGGATTCTATCACCGCAAGCGTCGGAGTGTTGGCATCGTCGCTAGACGTATCGCCTGGATCATCGCCATCCACATAATTTACGACTAGGCCCGCCCCGCCCTCTAAAACAAAGAGGGTTCCGTCATTTACACTACCACCTGAAGATGTAGATAATGGGAGGGAAGAAGTAAAGATACCCGTATCGGGTCCGGTTTCTGTTAAGGTGACCGTTTCACTGTCGCCGGAAAGGCTGGTGACGATGACGGTAATGATTTCGGCGACATTTGGATCGTTGTTTTGATCCTGATCGGCCACTTGAATATACGCTGTATTGGATCCGCTACTCAGGTCGTAATCGGTCACGGGGTTTCCGCCAGCATCGGTGAACTGCGTTGTGCTCCATGTTGTTACGTCAAAGGTATCCGCAGCAAGGGTTGATGCATCCGATAATTGAGCACTCAACGTCGCTTGGGGAGTAGTGCCATCCGGTATGACGATCGCCGTCCAGGACCCGTAGGCAACCGTATCGATACTATTATCATAGGTGCTAGTTAGAAATCCGGATGCATCGCTGGAAGCCGCTGTATCCGTATAAACGAGATTACCGGCCGCGTCATAATAGGCAACCTCAAAACCGGTGCTGGGTGGATATCCAGGTGCACCAGTATAGATAATATCGGTACCTCTGCCGCTACCATGGGGATCACGATGGTAGCTGTTAACCTCGGCGGTGTAAGTGCTTTCCCATGAATCCAGAGCACCGAATACATAAATGGTTTCGTCGTCGCTTTGTGGGTCGGATTCAGCGCTGTTTACAGTCGCTGTATTGGTTTGCATGCCTACTGTATTTGCGTCCACAGTGACTTGATAGGTGACGGTCAATGTTTCATCCGGCAAAAGATCGATATTATCGAGTGATGTTACCAATCCAGGGGGGGGATTGGCTGCATCGGTCACGGTGCCTCCGGATCCTGTGTACGAAAATTCAAGGAGGCTACGATTATAGTATGCGGTATCCTGACCATATTCATCGCAAAATGAAATTATCCAATCACCTTGGGCATCTTCACCGTCAAAAACATCCAAAGTGTTTAAGGGTTGACCAATAACATCATAATATGGCGTATTTGTGTTGTGGGTACCAAAAAGTGTTGTGTATGAATTGCTTGAATCAGAGTCGAACAATACATCCCAATTGTTGGAGGGATCATTTCGATCAGTAATCAGTTGTACCCTCGTACCAGTAGGCGACGTTACCCATAGGTTCATGTCTCCCTTCCAAGTGTGATCCAAATTGAAGCCTACATTGAGATCATTTATTATAAAACTATCGGGTACATTAATGGTAACCGCCTCTTCTGTTGGGCAGTTGTTGTCGAAAGGAGGCACGCTGGAAGAGTCTTCAATACCAAGTGATTGGGTGCCACCCGATGCTGGGTAAGTTTTCTGGGCGCTACCGTCGACATAGCTCAGCCCATCGGGCAGGACATCAGAAATGGTCACATCCGTGGCTGAGCCAGTGCCCGTGTTCTCCACTTCGATTGTATAAGTGACGGTATCTCCAGGTTCGACGGGACCTGTTGCATCCGATGTTTTTGAAATTGTAAATTCCGGTGCATAGGTGTCAGCAGCAATGATCACCAGATTTTTTATGATTAGATCTTGCCCGGAACGTGTCACGACGGTGGCCGACGTATCCCCTTCGCTTAAAAAATTAGATACATCGAAGGTATCCAAATCGACGCCCCAGGAATTAGAGACGCCAAGAGAATTTATGGTCGAGTTGTAAGCCCCATTGGTTGGGTTATAAGTATCCGTCAGGCTATTGCCGTTAAAAGTCAACTCTTCAGGGTATTCTGTAGTACCCTGATAGTTCTCATCACCTTCCCAAAAAAGCCCTGTGACGGATCCGGTGGCATCAGCAGGCACCAATAAACCGTCTAATGTAAAGGTGGTTGCGGAGTAGCGATCAAAATCAAAACCTTCGTACAGATTTACTTTTTTAATCGGTAAGGTAGGTTCTTCATATACAACGATTAAGGACCATCCGGCCAATACAATGGAGTAGCTACAGTAATTACCCCCTGAATCGACACTTAAGTCGGAAAAAGTATATGTGGTATTACCTCCGCTAATAACAATTGATGTAACATCCGCAATGCCGTTGAAAAAATCGCCGGAGATTCCTCCCCCTTCATAATAGCCGGTGTAGTTTCGCACATCCGTTACCGATTGCCCCTGAAAAGTGACATTGTAATCGGGGGTGCTGCCGGAGCCGGCCCAATAAAGGTAGGCTTTCGCCACCGTTGCGCCCGCCGGTATTCCCGATAGGGTTGCGCTGCCGGTATTGGTCACCGAACAGGCATTCGTCGCGTTTGACGCTGTTCTCAATGTGCCGCCGGTAACCGTGTAATCGTATCGGCCGGTATAGCTTTCCAATAGACTTAAAGGTGTCTCGATGATTTGAGCTTGCAACGTGTTGGGGAGTATGAAGGCTAATGAAAGGATAAATAGAAAAATAGCTGATAATTGCTTAAAAGATAACATTCGTTTTACCGCCTGCCTTGGCATCGTTTTATTTTCCGTCAATGATTTGAAAGCATTTTGGGTAATCATTCTTTTGCACCCCATTGGTTAGCGCGCGTAAAGTTTTGATTAAAATCGGTTTTCTCTATGAGACTTTTTATTTTTATAAGTGAATTGAAAACCACATTCAATACTCTTGTCTGGTTTCTATTGCGGAAAAAATTTTCGGCAATATGTGATAATTTTCGCCATGGATGCTATATGCAAAATATAGGCCAAATTGTAAGAATAGGTGATATATAATAGTAAATATAGTGGGTTAATAAAAATTGAAATTGAAGGGTTGAAAAAGGTGGGGAAAAAATTTCTCTATTGATATTACATTTTTTACTTAGAATGATTAATAAATTTATGGACGAGAGATTAAATCTGTAACAAATCGATATTAACGATATTAAAACAGAAGGGTCTATTTAAATGGTAAGGGCCGGTAAAATATATCGGGGTTAATAGAAAGGGCGGTAGAAAAAGCCCGAAAGAATATCTCCCGGGCTTTTATGTAAATATTGGATAATCGTTATCGCAGTTTTAAGGCCGGATCTCCGATAAGGGTATAAATATCGAGCATAAATGATCGGCCGATTGTATGTTTGGCTTTAAAAGCATTCATGGCGGTAAGGATGGCATCACCTAATACCATCTGATGATCGATAAATACCGCTTTAAAAAATTCTTCATCCAGTATTCGTGCCAGAGAATTTAACGACAGGCCCGTGGGCACCCATGCGGCCACAACACCGCCGCCGGGTTTGACCACCATGGCCTCCCCTATGGCGTCATAGCCCGGTATTTCGAAACGACCGGCGACACAGGTCATGCCCAAAAGAATCGGCAGTCGATCCTGATTGGTCATTTTGGCTACATCGGATAAAGTCCAAAGTCCTTCACCAGTCAGCCGGTCCATGCCTGCATGACCGAAATAGTTCATCAAAAAAGCCCCGTCTTCAAGACCCGCCGTAAGGGCTTGTTTGGCTTTGGACATACCCAGGTCGCCTAAGTATATAGATTCAGTTTTAAACTCGTCAGGTACTAAAGCGGCTACGGCATCGCTCTCCGACGGGAAATTGCCACCACCGTCCGGATTGTCCGCCACCATCAGGACGTTGGTTTTCCAATCCCCGACAGATGCTTCGTAAGCGATGATCTTGTTTATCATGGCATTCAGGGCTTCACTATTTTCAGCCGGTAACAAGCCGATCATCATCTCAGGAACCCCATCATCGGATCCGTCTACATCGGCCAGAAGGTTCTCAGAGGCGGACAAACCCCATGGGGTGTTTACCATCAAAGGCGGCATCAGGGTGTCGCCGGTACCTCGGATATCTTTATAATCGTGGCTACCATCGCCGATGCGAACCACATAGCGAGGCGCCCCGCGCCAATTGTGCCAGGCATATTCCAGAAAATCCCGTACCGCTTCGGGATTGGCAATACCGTAGTTGAACGCATCGTAGATATCCTGCAATAACACCACCATCGTGTCATAGCCCCGGCCTTGACGATAGTCGGCCAGGCGCCGTGCTTCATCGATTAATTCTTCCGGTGCGATGACCAGATAATCCGCCGAATGGCTGGTCTGCTTTAAATATTGTGTGTTAAAGGACGTCAAAGCGTCTGCGCCCAGAACCTTAATCGCCGGATCGGCCAAGGCCAGAAAGCGGCCGTCGGGATTGTCGGCCCATAGGCTTACGCGATAGGTGCCGTCTTCGGCCTCTTCAATAGTGATCGCCTGGGTTTGGATGATTTTCAAAGGATCGGTCACATCAAAGACCTGAATATTTTCGTTATTGAAACCATCAACGGTTATCACATCCCGACCTTCGGCCTTAAAGTGCAATTGGTCTTCTATGGCTGTAAAGGCTTTTTCGTATGACAGATCGAAACTGTCGACGTAAATGATACTGGTCTCTGTCTCCACTGGCGGTTCCAGGGCGGTCAAGGTAACCGTGTTTTCACCTTCCATCAGGATCCCGGCCGGGATATCCAAAGAAGCGCTTTGAGAAATGGTCCCGCTGAATTGAACTTCGCCGACGGCTGTCTCATTAACGTTAACCAAAATCTTATGATCCGTATTCTGGCCTCCCTTTAAATGGACCGTCAGATAACTCGTCGTACCCCCAACCAGGCCGGGGGCCTCAATGCTAAAACGCTTTTGCTCAAGTTCTGCATAACCGGCGATCAGATAATCCCATCCCCAATAATCCTCGTTGGGATCATCAAACAACGCGGTCAGGGCCCATTGGTCGAGCTCGGCATGGGTTTTGGCCATAAATCCATCAAGCATAGGCATGCGTCTCCGGCCCTTCGCCCTTTAGCGAGCTGATCATTTTTACCCTTTACCCCGAGTGAGTTGGTAGACGTTATCGTCGGTATAATGACTATCGATAGTTTCCCCGTAGAAATAAAGGCCGTCGCCATTAGGGGCCGATTGCCAGGATACAGGTAGGCTTTGATGGGTGAGGGCGAATCGTCTTGATCTGATCCACCTTTTAGCTTTAAGGACAGGTATATCAAGGGAATGGGCGATATCATCGACGGAAATAAAATAAATGCCATTGGCCTCAAGGGAAATATTCATACCGAGTCGGCCGCTTTTATGGGCGGCGCGTCGGTCTTTCTTCATTTTACGCGGGGCCTTTTTCAATCGCTTTTTTCGTTTTTTTGCCTTGCGTTCGAGTGAAGCGCCGTCAACATTGATGGCGTCGCTACTTTCACCAATAGCATATTGGCTTTTAAATTCCGGATCATCTATGGTGACCGTAATAGGGCCCGTAAACATGCCGGCCGCCATCACTTCTTTTTCCACCAATTGGTAAGTATAGGTGCCGCCGGGCTGGGCCTTTTTATCCGGATAACGATAGGCGCCGCCCTGGGGAGAGACCAACAAACCCGGCAACAACTTCCGGTTGACGCGGTGGTACTTATCTCTCTTTTCATTTAACCGCTCTAAATGAAAACCGATGGTGCCGTTTTCGGAGGCCGTCTGCCACTCCACCATGACCCGACCACCTTCGCTGTAAGCGCCGAAGGAACCGATGACCGCCAACGTCGGGTTTTCGCGATAATCAGCCTCTTCTGCATTCCCGGTTTCATTCAGCAGGTTGACGAGCGGGTTATCGACAGTACCGTTGGGATCGGCATAGATGATGCTTGTACCGTTAACTGCGCTTCCACCTTCTTCAGCGTCCGATAGTGAATCGTTGTCGCTATTGAGATCCAGGTAATCGGGGGTACCGTCACCATCGGTGTCCACGGGGCTGTTGAAGCTGCCGCCGAAAGTGGGGTTGTCGCTGTCGTTGCTGTCATAGATATCGATGATACCATCGCCATCGACGTCGTTATCGGTGACATCACCATCATTGCCGTAGGTGTTGAAATAGCCGTTCGTCAGCTGGGCCTCCACCGCATCGGGAATACCATCGCCGTCGCTGTCCAGATCGAGAAAATCGGGCGTGCCGTCGTTATCGCTGTCAATCGGCGTGGTACCGTTTATGGCATCGGCTAATCCGTCACTATTGGCATCGATAAAATCACTACCATCAATGACACCGTTAAAAATGTCATTACCATCATTATCAAGGAAAGGCGCTGCACCACTTTCGATTAAATCGCTGATCCCGTCGTTGTCGCTGTCCAAATCTAAATAATCTGGTATGCCATCGCCATCGGTATCGATTTCTGCACACTGTGCAAGACCGCCTTCGGATAAATCATTAAAATATTCAGGATTTGTAGATGCCACAGTACCTATTGCATTCCCTGTAGCTCGGTCTAATATGGTAAAATCATTTGTAACTGTATTTTGAGTTAAAAGCCTGCCGTCATTATCAATGAACAACTGATTGCCTGGCACATTCGAATTGATTAAAGTCCATCCCGCTCCCGTGTTATTTAAATCAAAACTATAAAGATCATCAGAACCACTATAAAGATATATAGTACCATCGGCATCCGCAGCAATATCACCGAGACCTATGGAAAAGTTACTGATTTTAGTTAAAGTAGATGCATTTCCACTATCATCAAATGTAATTTCCCACAACCCTCTCTCCTCCTCAAAAAAGTTATTTTTCTCATCATCAAATAAATAGTATTTGCCATTATAAAATGTAGCACCTGCTGATGATTGGTCTAAACTTGATAGAAAATTAGCAGTACTAATTAATTGTACCGTGTTCGCAAATGGTCCTGAAAAATAATAGGCATATATGCCCCCAACGAATCCGTTGTTGGCAAATATAACCCGATCTCTTTCAAAATCAGTTGCAAGATGATTTACCTCAACACCTGAACCTAATAAGGCTGCATCAAGTACTACAGGATCTCCAGGAAGGTCAGTCCATCCATAGAGTTCTCCATTAACCCCCAGAGCAAATGCCGAATATTGTGAAATTGCACTACTGGTATTGCAGCTACTTTCGTCCACATCTAATATGCCATCGTTGTCGTCGTCCAGGTCACAAATATCCGATACATTGTCGCCATCGGTGTCTGTGTTACCTGATGCATTTGCATCACATTGATCTACACATGCACTAGTGCCATTTGGATCTGTTACTGCCGATGTGGTTGCCTGTGGGCTACCTGCATTGGTTGGGACACCATCTGTATCAACGGTAGTACCTAGGTGTTTCAGAGCTACCGCCATTGCTACCGCCTGTTAGTGTTGCTGTAGTGGTTAAATTATCGGCACCTTCTGTTGCATCCGGACAACCATCATTGTCGCTGTCGGTGTCTTGGCAATCAAAAATACCATCACCATCTGTATCTGGGGATCCTGAAATTTCCATAGCGAAACTACCCCCCTCCCAACCACCACCACCAATAGTAGTTTGGGCCATCTCAACAAAAGAGGTGACAAATGACGTTATTTCAGTTGCTCCTCCCGTTAAAGTAAAGCGTATTGTAAAATCGGCTGAAAGGCCATTAGCGCCATCTAGAAATTCATCTGCATAGGAATCATCTACAAATGAAATAGGGTTATTTTGAGAATCGAACACTCTAAAAACTGTTCCATCATCAACTATTTGATAATCATTTCCTGACTCCAATGTTACCTCTATATTTGCATTTTGAGGTAATGACCTGTCAAACTGAAATTCGGTTTGATCTAAACTATTTATATGTAATAATACTTCTGTGACAGCATTTCCTGTGAAATTCCAGGTAATATCTTCACGTTGTATGCCAGCAGTTCCAATATAGTAGACAAAGCGATGACCTTGCAATGGTAATCCTACTTCAGTTGTATATGAATTATTATCAAACGCTTGCAGTGTAAAATTGTACGTTTCAATACCATTAAAGCCTGTAGGAGTTACTGTTACACCATTGGTAGTGGTGCCTCCGTTTAAAAAATCAACTTCGGACCAACCAACACATCCTTCAACGGTATCTAAAATACCATCGTTGTCATCATCCAGGTCACAGATGTCACTTACATTGTCTAAATCAGTATCCAGGTTGCCTGATGTTGCCGCATCACAAGGGTCACTCTCTGTAATATTTACACCAAATCTAAGAGAAGGCCAACGTTCATAGATTAGAGGAAATATTCTAACCCCTGTCCAATCTGTATCAGCATTTGATATATTTGAAGTAACAATAGTTGTAGTGTTTGTGTTCCCTGTATAAGTTCCCAAACTTGTCCAGGTAGTACCATCTTTAGTTCCGTCAACTCTAAATGAAGTTACATATTGCGAGCCGTTTATAGTGTTATGCCTACCTTGTATAGAAATGGTGTTTATTGCAGAAGGATTGCTAAAAGTAACACCAACCCAATGCGTTAAAGTTGTATTGGGAAGCAGACCAATTATTTACATAAGTGCTATTTAGTGCCGGATCATAATCTGGATAATAAGAACCATTGGTTATTACATTAACGCCTACAACAGGGGTAATGTCTTGTGATTGTGCCTGCAATACTGCTGGAAATGTTAAGACTATAAAAAACAGCAGTAAGGTAACAACACGCCGATAACCGGCCGGCCTGATCACCTGAAAAAGTTTTGCTATGCTTTGCATAATGAGCCCCATATAAAAAGATAAATAGAGCCGCTTGGTCATAGTCGTTTTCTCATCTACAGATAATTCAAAAATTCGTTTCACTTTCATGCTTTTCTTATCCCATCATTGAACTGAACCGTGACGGTGCCGGCAGTTCATGGCCTTTGCGGTTTATGGATTACGGATTTTTTCGATATACCAAAAAGGAAATTTTCATCTTCTGATTGAAAGCGAAGTGATTATTCTTTTTAAGGGTTTTTTCATTTATCTATCCGTTTTTAAAAAAATGATATCCGGAATCGACGAAACACCGTGGATGATTCATTCTCTTGACCTTCAATCATATAAATGGTGGGTGAGTCGGGTTTTCATCAAGGGCGATTGTCATATTGAGGGTACTTTCTGTTTTTCAAAAAAATTTTTGTCTATATACTTTATAAGATCACCTTGCAATCATTTTTGTTTACTTAATCACCAACGCCGGGTCGCCGATCAGGGTATAAATATCGAGCATAAAAGAATGACCAATCGGGTATCTGGCCTTGAAAGCACGCATGGCGGTAAGAATAGCATCGCCCAATACGGTCTGTTTGTCGGTGAATACGGCTTTGAAGAATTCTTCATCGAGTATCCTTGCCAGATAATTTAAAGACATGCCGGTCGGCACCCAGGCGGCCACAGCGCCACCGTCGGGTTTGACTACCATGGCTTCTCCGATGGCGTCGTATCCCGGTATCTCGAAACGGCCGGCCACGCAGGTCATCCCGACGATGATCGGTAACCGGTTATAGTTGGTCATGGCGTCTACGTTGGACAACGTCCATAGACCCTCAGTGGCTAGCCGGTCCATACCGGCATGACCGATATAATTCATTAAAAAAGCACCTGCTTCGAACCCCGAGGACAGCGTCTTCCTGGCGGTGGCAAGATCGAGATCTCCAAGATGTATCGATTCTTTCGTGTAATCGTTAGAGACCAGCGCTGCTACCGCATCGCTATCTACTGGAAAGTTTCCGCTGCCGTCCGGATTATCGGCCACCATCAACACTTTGTTTTTCCAATCTCCGCTTGATGTTTCATAGGCGATGATTTTGTCTATCATGGCGGAGAGCATCTCACTGTTTTCGGCGGGCAATAACCCGATCATCATCTCCGGAACCCCATCTTCAGATCCGTCTACATCGGCCAATCGGTTCTCCGATGCGGACAATCCCCAAGGCGTGTTTACCATTAAAGGCGGCATCAGAGTATCGCCGGTGCCTTGGATGTCCTTGTAGTCATGACTGCCGTCGCCCACACGTACGATATAGCGAGGCGCCTTGCGCCAGTTGTACCAGGCATATTCCAGAAAATCCCGAACAGCTTCGGGGTTGGCGATGCCGTAATTGAATTCATCGTAGATGTCCTGCAACAGTATGACCATCGTGGATAGTCCCTGGTTTTGACGATAGTCGGCCAGGCGTTGGGCTTCGTCTTTAAGTTCTTCCGGTGCGATTACCAAATATTCCACTGAATGATCGGTATTAAGCAGGTGTGGGGCCAGATAACCGGCCATATTCTTTCCACTTAAAGCGATAACGGCATTATCAGCCACTGCCAAGTAGCGTTTTTTGGCGTTGTCGGCCCGCAGGCTGACTCGATATGTGCCGTCTTGCGTCTCGTCAATGGTAATCGCATTGATGCGAATGATGTTTGCCGGATCGGTAACATCATAGATTTTAATATTGCCATTGCCGAAGCCGTCAACCGTAACAACAGGATGATCTTCAGCACGAAAGAACAATTGATCCTTTATGGCGGTGAAGGCTTTTTCATATGAAAGATCAAAGCTATCGACATAGACGATACTGCTGCCGATAGATGGCTTCCCGGCTGTTAAGGTCACAGTGTTTTCGCCGGTTGTGAACACATCGGCAGGTATTGTACAGGTTTGACTATGGGAGATCGTTCCCTGGAATGTCGTTTTTCCGACAGGTGTGCCATTTACGGCGATTGTTACCCCATGAGTTACCGTCGAACCGCCTTTAAAGTGGATTGTCAAAATGGCCGGGGTATTGGCGACCCGGCCGGGGCTTGAGACAATAAAGTCCTTTTGGGCCAAACTCTCATTAGTGGACATGAGATAATCCCAAGCCCAGTAGTCTTCATTGGGGTCGTCGAAGATACCCGTTAGGGCCCACTGGTCCTTCTCAGCGTGGACAACGGTAGAGAATCCACCTGGTATGGAGAGCGCATCCGGTCCTTCGCCCTTAATTGACGTTATGGTTTTGCTCCTTCCAAGATCCAAACGGTAAACATTTACATCTGTATAAGTGCTATCAAAATTCTCGCCGTAAAAGATAAGGGCTTTGCCGCGTGCGAGCGGTTGCCAGGCAACGGGCTGGCCCTGGTAGGTAAGTGCCAGTTTTTTTCTTTTTATCAACCGTCTGATATTGTCTCCCGAAAGTCCCATGGCCTGGCCGATATCCTCTGCCGAAACCTGGTATATTCCCTTGTCTTTCAGTGAAATATAGACCCCGGTCTTGCCTTTTCTTTGAACGGATTTGCGTTTACGGTATTGCTTTCGTATGATTCTTTGGCGTCGCTTTTTGACCTTTCGGTCTAAGAATATCACCGTCCACATCGATCGAATGGTAGGCCTCATCTTGTGCCAAACGAGGCTCAAAACCCGGATCGTCCACGACGATTGTAAAAGGTCCATACGCTTGCCGTCCGCCTTTGGCGTCGCTCGCGATCAGTTTATAGGTATAGGTGTTCCCAGGTTGAGCGGTTTTGTCTTCATATCTGTAGATCCCCCCTTCAGGAGATACCAACAGGCCCGGCAACAGCCTTCTATTGAGCCGTCGGTACTTACCCCTTTTTGGATCCAACCGCGTAAGGTTAAAACCGATAATGTTATCTTCCGAGACCGTTTCCCACTCAACAATGACCCGGCCGTTGTCCACATAGGCATATAAAGAACGGATCACCGTATAGGGCGGGGGCGTCTGATCATAGAGGGAGGGAGCCTTATCGTCAGGGAGGGTGGCCTGATCGGAAATATTCCGTGGGGCCACGCGGACGGAAGTATCGACTTGAAATGACATCTTTGTAATGGCATTGGCATCATGTGGCCAGTGAAGCGTGATCAATATGTAGAGCAAATTGAACCCTAGTATGAGCCAAAAACCTCTGCCATTAAAAAGAGAATAGCACTCCCCATTTTGAGCCGCGATTACCTTTTTGAATAGGTCCATATTTGCTAACCTCTTGAAAAAATATAACTATAGAGTAAATTATTCTATCTGTTACACGGATATAACGGTTAAACTCCAATTATTGTATCGGCATTGGGGATAAAAACTTTAGCCGTAAAATCGCTTTTTTTTATTTAAAAATTGGCATGGGGGGATAAAGACTAAATTGAGCGTTTTTTTAATCGCAAAAAATCGTTCAACTTAGTTAAGAACGAACAAACATTCGGAAGGGAAATCTTATAAACCACGGCCTATGCGGCTGATTCCGGTTTTACTTTAATAAGGTCTATCAGATTTTATCTATTCATTTATGACGAAAGGAGCGTGGAAATAGCCCCAAGCACCCTCTTTTTCATCGAATATATGCTTTGTTGTATGTTCTCCATCTTCGGGGTCCACAATATCCTTCGTTGACGGTTTACCGTTGTTGGCAGCGGTGTTGCCTTCGGCATGATAATTTCCGCTGACGACATGCTTTAGCTCGTGCTCTACAACTGTCATCAGTCTTCCCATAGGAAATTGACCGGTTGGTGAATACACGTTTCCGGAATAATATTTGTTCATATGGTAGCGGGAATCACCCCCGCTCCAGGAAACCATCTGGCCGTCGGTTCTGAGCGTATGGGGCGCATGGTTATGGGCTGGAATCTCGTTGCCGCGCCACCCGCTATATATGGAAACCTTAATCATGTTCATGCTTGGATAATAGGCGCCAGCCGCCAAGCCACTGTTTTCTTCGGAAGTCCAGCGGAAACAAAAGTCATTGACAATGACCCAGACAATATCCTTGGCCGCTGCCTGCAACTCCTGAGGGCATTCCGCAATCCTTGCATCCAGTTGTCTTTTAATTTCCCGGATGGCATCTGCACCATACATGGTATTACTTTGCCCGTTTAAATATAAGGTGATATTTGAATGGTTCCCACCATCGAACATAACCGTATGTTTGGCGGATGATGTTTCCAGGGCGTAATCATCATCGCCACCGCATGAGATAAGTGCTAAAAGAAACATCGAAAGGGCCACTATGACCAGTCTTTGCTCCAATGATTTCCTTCCGATTTGAATCGCATTCTTCATCTGGTGAGCTCCTTTTATTAAAGCTATTAACAATACAGGTTAGGGCGATGTGTTTCTGTCGTCATTGCGGCAAAGTGATAAAATCGATCCATACGAGTGACGTTTGTGGACTTCCATTAATTTTGTAAATTTTGGTTTTATGCTTAAATTATTGGGAAGCGGTTCGTAAAAATGGATCTGTCGTCACACCAGCCGTAATAGTGAAAACAATTTCCGAATCTGTGAATAAGATCGGCATGTGGGCTGAGATCTTTAGCTTAAATTTCGGTTTTTTTGGGTAAAATATTGCCTAAATAATGAAGTGAGTTTCCAGGAGAATAGTCTAACTAACTGAATTCAAGAGTATATCTGGTAAGCACGCATGTATTAAAGAAAGCCTTTTAAAAATGCCGAATATTTTTAGGCTCGTTGAAAACATATTCCGATACATTAAATAGGGCCGGTACGCGGGCGGATATCTTTAGCTGATATCGCCTGTTTTTTGGGTAAAGATTTTCCTGATATGAGCAAAATTTATCTGAAGATGGGTCAAGCATTTGAGGAAAGCGGGTTTTAATCAATAAAAGACGCATAGGGTGCGTTGAGAAAGTTTGAAACTCGCGGTAGGCAAGGGGTGCAGCCAAAAGGAGTAAAAACGTTCTATTTTGATCGGAATAAAATGGACAAACGACTTACCAAGGCATATTTTTAGCAACAATTTTTAAAATGTTAGGTCAAGATAAAAAATATAACACGGAGCGATTGAGCAATCATGCTATCTGCCAAAAACAAAAAGGAAATAATGGCCCGAATTCGTCGGATTCCGATTTTCGATACATTGGAAATGCGACTGGATCGAATGGAAGAAGGATATGCCGAGGTGACCATCCCCAGACGGCGTAATTATGATGGGATTTATGAATCATTGCACGGCGGGATACTGATGACCCTGGCGGATTCGGTGGCCGCTTTCGTTATTCTGACCATGACAGGTGAAAATGAACCAATTACGACGACCGATATGAATATTCGTTTTCTGGCCCCCTGCCTGACGGATGCAACCGCCAAAGCCCGGGTAATCAAGTTGGGGCGTACGATGTGTCCTGTCGCCGTTGATTTATATGATAGTGAGGGAACGCAAGTCGCGGTTGCTCAAGTCAATTACATGCGGTTATCTAAGACATAATGATCGATAGACGATGAGGTAGATAGGATGTTGAATTCAGCCAATCGATATAATCTGGAGGGGTTTTGGGGCAATCACATTCACGTGGCGGTTGACCAGGAGAATCTTGATTTTACCCATGCCAAGGATATCGCCAAAGCGAAAGCCAAAGAGCTGACCGAGGATCCCATGTTACTATCCTGGTATAACGGTAAAACCGGCGATTATTTTCCCAAGGTGGAATGTGGTTCCCGGGACAAACCGGTTTGGATCGTTTTCGCGGAATCGCGGGGGGCCGATATGGCCGTTAATATTAACGAGGGTGAATTTATCTTTCTGTATTTAAGCCTTTAGGCACGGCCATGTTTAAAGTCGGTTTTTTTCAATTCAACCCTGAGTTCGGGCGAATCCGCAAGAATCTCGAAACGGTTCTCACGGCTTTAGAAGGGGTTCGGGCGGACATCATTGTATTGCCGGAATTGCCTTTTACCGGTTATTTTTTTAAAGATCGCAGAGAACTGGCAGGTTTGGCGGAGACCGATCAACGGATCCCCTACGATCGATGCGTTGCAACGTCTTTGCCGCCGTCAGCATCTTCATCTCGTTACCGGCTTTGCGGAAAAAACGGTCGGCCGGGAAACGGTCGACCAGGCAAAAATCGACCAGGTGTTCAATAGTGCACTTTTGATCGGCCCTGAAAAAGTGATTCACACCTATCGTAAATTACACCTCTTCAATACGGAGAAAAATTATTTCGATCCCGGCGATACGTCCTTGACGGTCTCTTTGGTCGGTGATGTGCGCGTTGGCATGATGATTTGCTTTGATTGGGCGTTTCCCGAAGTGGCCCGTATTCTGGCATTAAAAGGTGCTGATATTATCTGCCATCCGTCCAACCTGGTGCTGACCCATTGCCAACAGGCCATGTGCATACGTGCCTTGGAAAACGGTGTATTTACCGTAACCGCCAATCGATACGGAACCGAGTCGAGGCCCCAGGGCGAATTGACCTTCACCGGCCAGAGCCAAATAACCGATCCACTGGGAAAGCGTCTTTGTACGGCAAAACCCCAAGAGGAATGTCTATCCGTTGTGGAAATCGACGTGTCGCGGGCCAGGGACAAACAACTCACCACGCAGAATAACCTTTTTGAAGACCGCCGTCCTGATAAATATCAGAGCCTGTTAGACCCATAGCCTGTTAGACCCATAACCAGGGGCTATTTAAATCCAGAGACAAACGCCGCAAAACCGGCCATATATTTTTTTACCTGGGAGATAACGGCCGGGTCGGTGAGGTTGCCTTCTTTGTCGAATTTACCCGAGGCCGAGCTGACCCAGAGCAGCCGACCGGACCAGACCTGAGTGCTGAGAACGCGCAAGGTCGGCATCCAGGCATATTGTGAAAAAGCGGTACCAAATCCTCCCGGTGTGGCGCCAATCAACCCAACCGGGCGACCCGAAAATATCCGGCGCTGATCTTCAGGGGGGCGGCTTATCCAATCGATGGCGTTTTTAAAGACGCCCGGCATGGAGTTGTTGTACTCGGGGGTTACCAGTAGAAGACCATCACCGGCGGCGATTTCATTTTTTAATTCAGATACTTTGGGGGGGATTCCCTCCGTTTCTTCAACGTTGGCATCGTACAGGGGGATACCCTGAATGGAATTGACTGAAACGGTACACCCTTCCGGTGCATATTCAGCGGCGGCACGTAATAGACCGGCATTAAAAGATTCTTTTCGCAAACTTCCTGAGATACCGACGATTTTAGTCATTTTATCCTCCTTATGAGAATGATAATCCCCAACAATGATTTCATTGTTCTGCTCCTTTGATAAGGGCGTCAGCCCAAATTGGACATTCAGCCGATTATTCAAAAAGTTTCCGGTACTTTCCATACCCCTCTTTTTCTAGTGCGTTGACGGGGACAAATCGTAATGCCGCTGAATTAATGCAGTAGCGCAGTCCCGTGGGGGCGGGGCCATCGGGAAAAAGGTGTCCCAGGTGGGAGTCGGCATGTTTACTGCGCACCTCTGTGCGGACCATGAAAAAGGAGGTATCGCTCTTTTCCACAACATTTTGGCTTTCCAGCGGCCGTATAAAGCTGGGCCAACCCGTTCCCGATTCGAATTTATCCTTGGAGCTGAAAAGCGGTTCTCCCGAGATGATATCGACATAGATGCCGTCATCGTGGTTTTGCCAATAGGTGTTGTCAAAGGGCGGTTCCGTCCCGTTTTTCCGTGTCACCTTGTATTGGATCGGCGTTAGCGAATCGCGTAACTCCTCATCTGTCGGGATTGGGTTCATGGCTTTGGTTTGGATCATCTTTTTCCATTGTTTTATGATCATTCATCGGTTCTTTTTTGCCCCATTATTTTTTTGCTGTCTGGCTTTTTTTTACTGTCCTGCTTTATATTACTGTCCAGCTTTATATTACTGTCGGGCCAGTTTTTTTCCAGGAATTGATCCCTTCCGGACCCGGAGCGATACCAGCGGTAGCGAAGCGGATTGTTTTTGTAGTAATCCTGGTGATAGTTCTCGGCCGGATAAAACGGGCCCAGCGGCAGGATCTGGGTGGCAATGGGCTTGTTAAATTTACCGGAAGCTTCGAGGTCTGCTTTGGCTTCCTCGGCCAGTCGCTGCTCTTCTTCACTGTCATAAAAAACGGCACTGCGATATTGCGCACCCCGATCGACGAACTGGCCTCCGGGATCCGTGGGGTCGACATGACGCCAAAAAATATCAAGCAATTCTTTATAACCAATTCGGGAGGGGTCGTACACGACCTTCACGGCCTCCAGATGCCCGGTTTGGCCCGCCGAAACCTCTTGATACGTAGGATTCTTCTCTTCGCCTCCCGTATAACCGGAAACGGCCTCGAGAACACCGTCGACCTTTTCAAAGTCGGACTCTGTGCACCAGAAACAACCTCCGGCAAAAACAGCGGAGGCCGTCTGTTCGGGCTTGTCCATCATTGTTTTGTCCTTTTTTTTATCCATGCTATTCCCCGTGTATACGCCAATAAAAATGGCTGCTATTACCATTATGGCAATCATGAGTGACTTCATTTGAAAACCCTCCTTAATTATTAATAAAATAGATACGGACCCCGTTTTGTAAAGGCCTTGTTCGTTTTGAAAAGGCCTTACCCATTTTGCAAAGATCTTTTTGGTCAAGTCGGGCGGTATTCGCTTTGGCATGTTCAGCCCGGCACTTCCCCAACACTTTACGGACAGCTAAAATATAAGGCGAGCGATTAAAGCTTTAGTAAAGGGAATGTAAAGATTGGGTAAAGATTATGGTCGCGAGGTTTTCGGTGGGGGATTAATTCGATTTCCGGTTAAATTCCAGTCTATTTCCGGTCGGCTTCGGGGACTGTGGTGGGCAATTCAAACCAGATATGAAAATGGCCGTTTTTGAGTTCGGCCGCAATACGGCCCGAATGGGCATCAATGATTTCCTTAACAATTGCCAGCCCAATACCGGCACCCCCGTGTTCACGCGAGCGGGATTTTTCCCCACGATAGAATCGTTCGAAGAGTATTGGGAGGTCTTTGGGGCTTAAATCGACGTTCTTATTGATGTATTCAACTTTAACGGTTTGGGCGTAAGGGGTGATGCGGACCTTGATAACGTCATTTTCGGGCGCATAGCGGATGGCGTTGTCAAAGAGGTTTTTCAAAACGCGAGCGATCCGGACCCTATCCATTTCCACCACCACCTTTTCATTGGGAAAATGGGTTTTGAGTTCAAGGGAACGCCGTGCCAGTTGGGGGAAAACCCCCTTGGCAGCTTCGGCGACCATTGCTTTTATATCGACGCGTTCAAGCTTGAGATGGCCATGGGCGGCGTCGGCGCGGGCCAGTTGCAACACGTCTTCCACTAACTGAACCAGGCGCAGGGTTTCATCCTGAAGCAGGGCAATGGTCTGGGCGGAAGGGGGGAGGACCCGGTCGTTTAAGGCTTCCAGGTAGCCGCGAATGTTGGTTAACGGCGTCCTGAGTTCATGGGCAACATCAATCATCAGTGTTCGGCGCAGACTTTCGATCGCTTCCAGGCTTTTGGCCATTTGATTAAAGGCGGTCGCCAGCTGTCCCACCTCATCTTTGGTGTACACCGGTACGCGTGCTGAAAAATCTCCCGCAGCCACCTGTCGGGTGATGGTATTCATTTGCGTGAGGGGTGCGAGCACTTTTCGCATGAGAAAATAACTAAGCACTATCGCCAGAATCATGGCACCGATAAAGGTCCAGAACAGATAGCGGTGAATGGCACTGACAAACATGGTGTGCGCCGGCTGAGGCGAGATGTGGTACTTTTCCATCAACGTCACAAAATAACCGGCAGCCAGGGTGTCGATAGAGATCCAGACGATAACCATCACGAAACCGATGACAGCCAGATGAATGGCGAGCAGCTTGAGGATGAGGTAGGATCTCACGGGCGTTACCTTTTTCGCCCAGGGAATATAGGAGAATGGGTTGGGTTTATTCGCATTGATCCATTCCATATTGACCCATTCCATGGGGCCATTTTTTTGAATATCGAATATCGAACAAGGAATGTTGAATGTCGAAGGAAGGTGATAAGATCATTATTCGAAATTCCTTGTTCAATATTCGATATCCTCTTTTTTAAACGGCGCATCGTTGAACTGGTAGCCGACTCCCCGAACCGTTAAAATATGTACCGGTTGGCCGGGGTCCGGTTCGATTTTCTGCCGCAATTTTCCGATATGGACATCCACCACGCGGTCGATCACAACCGCTTCCCCCCGGGGGTATAATTTTTCCAACAATTCATCCCGGGTAAAAATGCGCCCGGGTCGTTGCATGAGCGCCTTTAGCAAATTGTATTCATGTGGTGTTACGGGGACGGGCCGTTGTTCCACCAGCAGACGGCGTTTTTCCAAGTCGAGGAAGACATCCCCCCGCGATAGAATGGGGCGTTCGGCAGCGGGTGACGCTTCCGTGCGACGCAAAACCGCCTTGACGCGGGCCACCAGTTCACGCGGGCTAAAGGGTTTTACCACGTAATCATCGGCACCGAGTGTGAGCCCGGCCACGCGATCGATCTCTTCACCCCGGGCGGTCAACATGATGACCGGGACTTCCTCATTTTGTTGCAGCCGGCGGCAAACTTCCCAACCGTCAATCTTGGGCAGCATGAGGTCCAAAACGACCAGATCGGGCCGCAATTGTTTTGCCAAATCCAGCCCGGCCTGGCCATCTTCGGCAGTCTCGGCACGAAAGCCCTCGCGCTCGAGGTATAGGGCAATCAATGCGGATGTATTGGCATCATCCTCTATAATCAGGATTGTTTTTTTGTTGGGTGATTGATCGGGGGATTGCATTACCTGCATCCCTATCAAACCCCTCCGGTATTCATCAAGTCTATTTTTACGGTGCTTCCCGTAAATCCAAACAATGACCTCCCCATGGATCTCCCATTGTCTTTTTTCACCCATTTTTCACACGAAGTTCATCATGCCTTCAATATGAAGGTTTAGGTTATCTTTCAACGCAAGCATCACCGACTTTTTTAACTTACACGCAAATGGGAGGGTACCATGGCGAAACACAGATCGGTTAGGTTGGGATTGATTAAAATGGGATCGGTTAGGATGGGATTGAAAAACGGATTGTTAGGATGGGGATGAATTGGATGGCCTGGATTGTAACGATCATCGTTTTGACGGCAATGCCGATCTTGGCCGATACGGTTGAGGGTGAAGACCGAACCCTGTCACCCTATTTTTTTATTCAAGGCGAGGGGGGTAATCTTGACCATTTTCCGCTTAAACACACCCGTGTCACCGTAAACGTCACCGGTGTGATTGCCGACGTGATTGTCAACCAGATTTACGAGAACAAAGGGACCGAACCGATAAACGCCCGTTATATTTTTCCGGCATCCACCCGGGCTGCGGTTCATGGGATGAACATGATCATCGGCGATCAGGTGATTTCCGCCAAAATAAAAGAAAAAAAGAAGGCGGAAGAAACGTTCACCGCCGCCAAAAAGGCCGGCAAAAGCGCCTCTTTGTTACAGCAACAGCGCCCTAATGTGTTTAGTATGAATGTGGCCAATATTATGCCTGGTGATCGGGTGGATGTGGAGCTCAAGTTCACTGAACTACTGGTCCCTACCGCGGGGACTTATGAATTCGTCTATCCCACGGTCGTTGGGCCGCGTTATGCCGGCGTGCCTGAAAAGACGGCATCGGAATCCGATCAATGGATTAAAAATCCCTATCTCCAGGAAAAACAAGCGAGTCCGACGAAATTTCATATTGAAGTGAATCTCTCCACCGGCATTCCCCTAAAGGAAGTCGTCTGCACGACCCATCAGACCGACACCACATGGGAAGGCGACCGTATGGCCCGGGTCATGCTGGCGGATACCGAACATGCGGGCGGTAATCGCGATTTTATACTCCATTACCGGTTGGCGGGGCGGGAGATCCAATCCGGCCTGATGCTTTCCGAGGGAAAGGATGAAAACTTTTTCCTTCTGATGGTTGAACCGCCCGAGCGCGTCATGCCGGAGCACCTTCCGCCCAGGGAGTATATTTTTGTGGTGGATGTGTCCGGCTCCATGAATGGTTTTCCTTTAAACACCGCAAAAAAACTACTGCGTGACTTGATCGGGAATTTGAATGCAACCGATCGATTCAATCTCATTTTGTTTGCCGGGGCGGCCAAAGTGATGGCGCCAGTTTCCGTTGCCGCCACTTCTGCAAATGTTAAAGCCGCCATTCAAACCCTGGATCGTCAAAATGGGGGCGGTGGCACCGAGCTTGCGTCCGCCCTTAAAAAAGGATTGGCCCTGCCCAAAAGTGAGGGGTTTTCACGAACGATGGTGGTTGTGACCGATGGGTACATCTCCGCTGAAAAAGAAGCCTTTGCACTGATTCGATCCAATTTGAATCGTACCAATGTGTTTGCTTTCGGAATCGGCAGCAGTGTCAATCGCTACCTCATCGAAGGTTTGGCCAAAGCCGGTCTGGGTGAGCCGTTTATCGTCGTTGATCCCCATCAGGCACCAGAAAAAGCGGCACAATTTCGCCAATATATCGCCGCACCGGTATTGACCGGCATCCAGGTGGCGTTCGAGGGCTTCGAGGCCTATGCTGTTGAGCCGGCCGCCATTCCGGACCTGTTTGCCCAAAGGCCGATCCTTTTATACGGGAAATGGCGGGGACAACCCACCGGCACGGTCACACTTAAGGGCACGAACGGCTCGGGTGCATATGAAAAAACATTTCAAGTCGCCGAAACCGAGCCCGGGAAGGCGAATCATGCGTTGCGTTACCTTTGGGCCCGCAAACGGATCTCGCTTTTGACCGATTTTAATTTTCAAAACGGTCACAGCGAAAGCCAGGCCGAAATCACCAGCTTGGGTTTGACGTATAACCTTTTGACACCATTCACCTCGTTTGTGGCTGTGCATGAGGTGGTGCGAAATCCGGAGGCGAAGAGCCAGGATGTCAAACAACCCCTGCCGCTTCCGCTGCATGTCTCCAATCTGGCTGTGGGCGGCGCCATGGCCAACGTTCCGGAACCTGAGTTTTACCTGATCGTTCTGACCCTGGTGGGTTTGCTGGCGGTCCGTTACGGGTATCACTATTCCCAAAAAAAGAAGGTATAAAAATGCAAAAAAAATTGTCTGCAGCGGATCAGGGGCGATATCAAGCCATCGCCCGCTGGATGATGAAAATGATGCCCTACCTGATCCTTCTGGCCGCGGCCTGGGCGCTAAAATCGTACTACAGCCGGGTCGGCAGCGATGAGCTAACCTGGATATTATGGCCGGTGGCGCGAATGGTTGAATGGGTTAGTGCGTCCAGTTTCGTTTATGAATCCGCTACCGGCTTCGTCGATTATTCCAGGCGAATCATCATTGCCCCCGGTTGTGCCGGTGTCAATTTTATGATCATTGCCTTTTGCATGACCGGATTTACGGTTTTGCCTTTATCCCAAACGATTAAAGGCGGGTTATCCTGGCTGGGGTTCAGCGCCGTATCGGCTTATCTTTTAACCCTTATCGCCAACACGATCAGGATCGTGATTGCGACCGGTCTGTATCAGGTCGATTTTTATGGTCCCTGGGTGACACCCGCGAGGGTGCACCGCTTGGCCGGGATTGTGATCTACCTGTTCTTATTGTGTGGGTTTTTTGTACTCCTTACCCGGTTTAAAGCGGGGTTTAAAGTGGGGTTTAAAGTAGGGTTTAAAACTGGGTTTAAAATTCGGTTCAAAACCCTGTTTAAAAACCAGGTCAAAAACAAGGTCAAAAACCAGGCCAAAAACAATGCCGGAAAATGGCGACCCGTGATATTAAAAAATAATAAAAACGCTCTGATCCCCTTGATGTGGTATATGGCTATGACCATAGGGGTTCCGGTGATCAATGGGGCTGCTTCGATCGGTACACGACGATTTATTGAGCATAGCGTTATGATATTCACTGCCGGCGTGATTGTTTTTTTAGGGATTGATCTGCTACAAAGGGCTTTCAGCCAGATTAAAACCAGATAAAAAGTTAGGTTAAAAACAACCCCCGGAGGAGGACTGTTTTGTATGCAGAAAGGGACCCTCCGGGTGACACGTCGTATAGCCGTGAAGGAGTATAATCGATGAAACCCACAGTCCTGATCGTTGAAGATGAACCGGCGATAGCGGATACGATACAATATGCCCTTGAGACGGAAGGCTTCGATACGATCTGCGTCAACGCCGGAATGCCGGTAATTCCGCTGATGGCCGAAAAAACCGTCGATTTGATTGTACTCGATATCGGCTTGCCGGATATCGGCGGGTTTGAGCTCTGCAAGGAGATTCGAAAAAACTACCGGACGCCGGTCATCTTTCTGACGGCCCGATCCGATGAAGTCGACCGGGTAGTGGGGCTTGAAATCGGTGGGGATGATTACGTTGTTAAACCCTTCAGCCCCAGGGAGTTATCGGCCCGGGTGAAGGCCGTTTTGCGGCGTACGGGGGAATTGTCACCCGATCCGTTAAACACACGACGCTCCGACCCGGTAAAGTCCCACACGCCCGACCGGTTAAAGTCCCGCCCGGCTGGCCAGACAAAGTCCCACCCGCCCGGCCAGATAAAGTCCCACCCGCCCGACCAGATAAAGTCCCACCCGCCCGACCTGGCCAATACCGGTCATGCAGCCCCGGACAAGGCCTTCAACGTTGATGCATCGCGGCGACAGATCAGCTATTTCGGGCGGATTCTCGATCTTTCCCGCTATGAATATGAGATACTGAAAACGTTCATTGATCGCCCCGGACACGTCTTTTCCCGTGAGCGCCTGATGGATATTGTCTGGGATGAGCCGGAGGCCAGCATGGATCGAACGGTGGATGCACATATTAAAAATCTCCGTGCCAAACTAAAAACCGTCAAACCGGATGTCGACCCAATTATTACCCACCGGGGCACCGGATATGCCTTGAATGAGGATTTATGAAACTCGGGCTACGCATCTTTTTAGGCTATTTTGTCATATCTGCCGTTTGCTTCTACTACCCCATCGACTGGGTGCGGGATACACTGCGTAGCCGTTACCTGGAAGGGGTAGAAGACCCGCTGGTCGACCAGGCCAATATCCTGGCGACGAACGTGGCGGTGGAGATGGAAAACGGCCGGTTCGATGAGGATCAACTCTATGACATGTATCAGCGTATATACCAAAAACCCCTGTCGGCAAGAATTTACAAACTACTCAAGACCGATGTCGATATGCGGATTTACATTACGGATCCGGAAGGAATTGTCATTTTCGACTCCATGGGGAAAGGTCAATGGGGGGCGGATTATTCCGGCTGGCGCGATGTGCACCAAACGCTCAATGGCGAATACGGTGCCCGAACCACGCTGGCCGATCCTAATGATCCTACTTCCTCAGTTCTTTTCGTAGCGGCGCCCATCTGCGTTAATGAGACCTTGGCAGGGGTGCTGACCGTGGCCAAACCGACCACGAATATTAAATACTTTCTGGAACAGGCCAAGCCGGAAATCATTAAAGTTGGCAGTATTGCCGCCATCACCGCTATAGGGCTCAGTTTTTTTATGGCGGTCTGGATGACGCGTCCGATTAAAAGATTGACCCGCTATGCCAACGATATTCGCGAAGGCCGGCGTGTGGCCCTACCGAAACTGGATAGAACAGAAATTGGCGAGATGGGCTTTGCCTTTGAAAAAATGCGCGAGGCGTTGGCCGGTAAGCAGTATGTGGAGCAGTACATCCAAAAATTGACGCATGAGATTAAAAGCCCACTTTCGGCGATTCGGGGCGCGGCCGAGCTTCTCAAAGAGGACATGCCGCCCGAGCGGCAGGCCCGATTTTTGGGTAATATTCGCAACGAGGCCGGTCGGATTCAAGAAATTATTGACCATATGCTGGAACTGTCAGCGCTTGAGAATCAGAAGATGTTGCAACAGAAAGAACAAATATCTTTTCAACCCCTGGTTAAAACGGTGATCGAGAGCAAAGCACCGATGGTGTCCAAAAAGAAATTGACCATCATGGATCTGGTTGACGATCACGTGACCATTGTCGGGGACGTTTTTTTACTTCATCGGGCCATCGCCAATATCATACAAAATGCCATTGATTTCAGCCCGTCCAATGAAAAGATCGTTTTAACCACTCGCATTGAAAGTACCCATCTTGTGTTTGCCGTGGAAAATCAGGGACCTTCGATTCCGGAATATGCAGAGGAAAAAATGTTCGAGAAATTTTTTTCCCTGCAACGCCCGGATACAGGTAAAAAAAGCACCGGCCTTGGTTTAAACTTCGTCAAAGAGGTGGCCGAACTCCATGGGGGAAAGATCCGCCTGATGAATCGGCCGGAAGGTGGGGTGCAGGCGGTTTTACGGTTACCGATTTAAAAAATTTTCGAATCTGTTTTAGTAGAAAAATAATCCTGACACTGATACGGTGTAAGTATATCCTATTGGCAGTAATTGACCCGTTAATTGTAACTGGACTGAATTAGAGGAGGTCTTTGCTGTAAAATAACCCGTACACGGTTTAGTAGCAATTCGTTGTTGTTATGTATTCTTTTTGGATACTCGTGATAAGTTCTTGTTATTTATAGTTATCGCATAAGAATCACCTAAATTATTACTCCCCATTAAAACTAAATCAGCCCCTTCTTTTTGACTGGCATAATAATTGCTGTGTTATTCTTAAATCTGTCATTTAAAACAGTAGGGGCAATTCAGGCCATAGCGGAATGCTGTTGCCTTTAACATAACTCCGTCAAGGTTTTGACACATCATTTTTTTCGAAGGATTCGTTTCAAAAATGAACCGACTGAAAAAAAGCCATGAAATTGTATTCTTATTTCTCTTTTTGTTGGCCGGGATAATGTTTCCACCTGGATCCGACGCATTTCGTTACCAAAATAGTGAACAAGGGCACGATTTTTTTATAATCGGCTTGGGCGTTTTTCGACAGAATTACACATCCAGTGACGATCCCGACAATCTATTTGAAGAGAGCGATGATGGTTTGCCGGAAGCATACTCCAACCGTAGCCGGTATTCGATCTATGGGGAAGGGCGACTGTTTAATGACTACACCTTCTTATTAAAAAGCCACTATGATGAAGAAGCGGACAGCGGAATTTACGAAGATGATTTTCGCTTTTTATTTGAGTTAAACAAGGAAAAGCACTTCATGATCCTGGGTGATCACGAGGACGGCACCTTTCAGGATACGGTTTTTACAGCACTGGATGAACATGTGCGAGGGATGACGCTGCATGGCGGTTTTTCCCAAGCCGGTGCGACGGTGATGACCGGTGTGATCCGCGGGGAAACAACCACGGATACCATTCGGGGGGATGGCACTTCGGGGCCTTATCGGTTGAATGAGGCGCCGGTAATAGCGGGCAGCGAAACCGTCACCATTGAGATTCGGGATCGGGCCAATCCCAATCGTGTTATACAGCAAAGAAGCCAGGTACGTGGCCAAGATTATCGTATCGATTATGATGATGGCGAGATTACCTTCGATCGGCCTGTCGATGAGCAGGATTTCCGGGGCAACCCCACCTTCATTGTGGTCACTTACCAGTATGATTCTCCCGGAGACCGATTCAAGCGGGCCGCATGGGGGACGCGTTTGGTTGCAGAGCCTTCCGATTCCATTCGAATGGGCGTGAGTTATCTGGCTGACGGGCCCTGGGAAGATAATGACAGCGGTGATGCATTGGATAATCGTCGTCAAATTTATGGGACCGATCTGTCGGTAAAGTTTACCGATCGCTATCAGTTTGGGGTTGAAGTGGCCCGAAGCGAGATCCCGGAACTCGAAGATACTCTGGCGTCAGACGCAACTATAATCAACGTGGACACCAACCCGGTGGACCCGTTACACATCTATGGTCGCTATTGGCGGGTGGAACGCGATTTTCTCTCTTTCGGGAATCTGAATTTACAATCGGACAATGTGGTCGATGAAATCGACTTGGATGAGCCCTTCTCGTTTAAAAGTGCCAGCCTGACCTTTGATTTGGATCCGAATATCAGCGTGACCCATGGGACGGATGAAGAGTCTTATGGGTTGTCGGCAGCTTATGATTTAAATCCATACCACACCCTTTCCACGGGTTTCAGGGAGACCAAAAACAATATTCCAGGCCTTGTAGACACGCCTCAAATAAGCACCCGTAGCCTATTTGCTTCTTATAAACGCATTCATCCGGAGAAAACGGACTGGCTATTGGCCGCGGAAAAAATTGATAGTGAAAGCGATGACGATACTCAGGAACTGGATACAACCACCAACCGGCTGCTGGGTGCCGTTAAATATCCTTTGGGATCGTTTCGGTTTACGGGGGCGACCTTTTTACAGTTTGCTTATCAGTTAGAAGATTTTAACGACCAGATCGATGAAGACAATGACACCCAAATTCATGATGCCCTCGGTCGGTTCGAGATTCACCCCATTCAGGAAGTGACCTTTTACCTGGAACAGGGAGAGCAATTTATCTACGAAGAGGTCGAGGACGATTATACCCTTCGAAAGGATATCTCTATGGTTGGCGTCCAGGGGATATTTAACCGTTATGCGGATCTGGATGCCAGTGCCCGGTACAGCCGTGAAACCGACCTGGTCGCCGACGAAACATCTCAGACCGATGAGACCTATCGCCTCAGGTGGACCAGCCGGCCGCTGGATGTGCTAAAAACCCGGTTGAAATTTGAATACGACGAGACCGATGAGCGATTGGACGAGCGTGTGCGGACTCGGAATATTTTCGGTGGCGAAGTATTCTGGGATATTTTTTCCAATCTTTTGGCAACGGTGAAGTATGAATATGAAACCAATGAGACGACCTATCCGGAAGCAGCCAATGAAACAGCGACCTATGATGATTTGGTTTTCCGGTTGGATTATAAATTTCGGCGATCACTGAGCCTGTTCGGGGGTTATCGCCTGGAAAATGAAGCGGTCAAGGCTCCGCCGTTGGACACCACCGAGACCCAGACGACGACCTGGCTGTTTGGGGCCAAGTATCAGATCAATGATCGGTGGGATATATTGAGTTCATATAAATATAAAATGATCGATGAGTCGATTAAAGACAAGCGACAGAAGTTTTTTACCGAGTTGGGATATCAGTTATATCGTTTTCTCAAAATTTCTGTGGGATATGAATATATCGATTATATCGATGAAGATACCAGCGAGGCCTTTGAGACCCATAATGGCTATGTAAGTTTGACCGGTACGTTTTAGCAAAGTCGTGCGCTAATTAACCAAAGGGACCCCATCAGGAGATCACAATAATGACGAACAGAAGACGTCCCGGCAGATTTCGAAACGGGCGTTCACTTACAACAGTAGTGACGATGCTAGCCATCTTGGTAGCTTTTGGCGCACTTGGTTCTCCGGCCCTGGCCCAGCGTGAGGCAAGGATTTATCGAGACGTGGTCTCCTTTTCGCCCCGACTGTTAGAACCGGGTGAATCGACTTCCTGGAATCACAATGGGGTGCCCGAATCCGTTCTCGATCCCGGGATCATGACGCGCGCAGGTGTTATCGTTCGCGCTGAGGATATTGATTACCCTCCTTCAAGATCCTGTCAATGCAGCAGTGCCGCTACCTGTGAAAATGATCATCTCTACGTCAATGGAAGTGATGTCGGCCGGCTGGAAGGCTGCAATACCGGGGGAGGAAGCTGCCCGGCGGATTGTAATTATCCGGTTGCCGATGAAATGAGTGTGTCTGAAAGCGTGGTACAGTCAAATAACGAAATATCTGTCAGAAATCAGAGTTCGGGTGACTGGGTCGTCTGGGTCCAAGGGGGGGAATTTTTTGTCTATGGCCTGGAAGATTTCGATATCGACGCCGACCCCAACCGGCGGTCTGTGGATACCTTTGATGAAACCACCTACATGATCGAGATCGACTGGATTGGCCTGTGGGATAATGGGGTCGATCTTTCCGTGTCCGGTTTACCCGCTGGGGCCACTGCGACCTTGTCGTCGACGTCGATCACCGTAGACGGCGGTACCAGTACATTGACAGTGACGCTGAATGGCGTGGCGCCGGGGCGCTACCCTCTTACCATCACCGGCCAGGGAACGGCCGATTACGAGGACAGCCATGGATCTCATAGCGTTCGCCACACCACCGAGGTGAATCTAATCGTAGGAGGAGTGGATCCCGGCTTCAGCCTGATCAGAGCAAATCCGGATAAAATCGAAACGGAGCTTGGCCAGACGGTCACGAGCCGCATTCTGGGAGAATTTATCGGTTCCTGCCAAGGGCCGATCACTATCGATATTAAAGGATCCCGGCATGTCATCGACGCCACGGGCTCGGGCATGTCCGGTCAAACAAGTGATCCGGATATGATTGTGGCACGCTTAAAGCAGACGAAACTGATCCCCACAGACAACGATGCCACCCTGGAGATGCGGGTGGGCTTTGAGGTTGAGCCGGGTGAATATGAGGTGGTCGTGGACGGTGAGGGGTGTGGTCTTACAGGTCAGCAGGCCATCGTTACATTAGTGGTGAGGGCGTCCAATCTGGTGATCACTAAGCGCCAGAGCCAGTCGACGGTAAAGCCCAACATGGTACAGATTTACACGATTCGCGTGGAAAACAAAGGATCATCCGCGGCCACGGGAGTGACGGTCACCGACACGTTGTCGAATGACCTTACCTACGTGAGTGACACGGCCGCCGATGCAATCCATAGCGAGGAGAACGGCCAGCACCGTTGGGCGTTTTCCAAGCCATTACGACCGGGTGCATCGTTTTCGTTTAATATCAGTGCCCGGGTAGATCCATTTATTCGGTCCGGGGTGAGTATTTCCAACCGAGCCGAGGTGATTGCCGATCTGGTACCAAAGCCAATTTTATCAAACACGGTGACGGCGGTATCGGGTTTTGAGTCGGTAGAACCGGACGGGCTGAGGGTGACCAAACGGGCTTTAAAACGCGATGCGCGAATCGGTGGTATCCTGACTTATCGTATCGAGGTGGAGAATATCAGCCCAAGCGGCCCTATTTTCGATATTGAATTAAAGGATCATATGCCTAATGGGATCAAGATCCCGGACGGCAAGGCGATACGTGATGGAGCCGTTTTTGCCGATCCGCAAAGAAGTGGGCGGACCTACACCTGGATGCTGGGGAATCTGGGCCCGGGACAGCGCACGGTTATTACCTACCAGGCAGTGGTGGGGACCAATGCTGCTTCGGGTAGAAATGAGAATACCGCGACGGCTACCGGTAAGGACGGTGGCGGTAACCGGGTCAGCGGCACAGACAGCGCCTTGGTTTTTCTGGGGATTGGTGATTTGGAAGAGCCCAGTGAAATTACGGTTACGGTATACAGCGACGAAAACCGCAACGATATCCTTGACTCGAAAGACAAGCCGCTTAAGGATATCGAAGTTCTGTTGGTTCCACCGGGATTGAAACAGACCACCGATGAAGACGGGCGGACACTATATTCTGATTTGGCATCCGGTCAGTATGTGGTGGCCATAAATGAGTTGGAACTGGCTGCGGATGTTCATGTCTCAGGGGAATCCTCTCAACTGGTTCGGTTGATTGAAGGCGAATCGGCGGATGTCTCTTTTTTTCTTTATAAGGAACCGGGCTACGGAAAACTTATAGTGACGGTCTATTTAGATAAAAATGGCAACGGTACCCGCGACGAAAATGAGAAATTAGTCGAGACGTTTACGGCGGGCCTGGATGATAAGGTCAAGTCGAGAGGAAAGAACGGGCAGGTGATATTTACCCGTATCGAACCGGTTAAACACCATCTTTCCATCGTGGTCGATGGTATCGAAAAAATCCAACTGGTGGACATTCGTCCGGGTAGAAATAAGGTGGCAGTGCCCTGGCCTTATTCAGGTATCCGAATTTATATGAAGGAGAGCAAATGAGACGCCCCACGTCAATTGGGATAGTGCTATTGGTATTAATTGCGTTTTCAGCCATTGAAACTTGGGGGCAGCCGACAATCGGGGGAGATGGTGAAATCAATAAATGTGAAACCAAAGGCTACACGATCTCAATCGAAAACAGTTCCGGCACCGATATTACCGATATCGTAGTCACGGCAAGTCTGGCCAATTTGACCGGATTTACCTATACTGGGCCGTCTCAAATTTTAGTAGATAACAATCTGTTATGCTCTACGGATCCGAGTCCGCAGGGATCAGACCTGGTTTGGGACACCGATACCCTTTGCGGAAGTCCTTTTACCCTGGTCGCAGGTGAGACCCTTGAAGTCTCCTTTTCCTTGACGGCCGACTGCTCATCTGTCTCCGGAAGCTTGAATGCAGAGGTTGACTATATATTAAACGGTAGCCTTGCTAATGTTGTAGCTCTTCCTCATAATATTATGGTTATGCCCGGGGCGGTGACCATAAAAAAATCACCAAATGTAATTCCCCAGGAGGTCGGCCAGGACGTTACATGGACTCTGACGGTGGAGAACACCGGATTCGGGGTCATTGAAAACGTGGAGGTAACGGATGTGCTGGGGGATGGCCTGGCCTATGTTTCCGCCACCCAAAACGGTTCCAACAGCGGCCAGACCACCACCTGGACCAGCAATGAGTATGCGGCCCTGGCATCCATGGATCCCGGCGATACCCTCACCATGGATATCACCGCCACGGTGATCGCCTGCGAGAACCTGGACAACACAGCCGATGTGCGATTCGGTTGCGCACCCTCGCCGGCCGACACGTGTTTCAACTCGGCCGATGACGGCGGTACGGCCACGGCTTCGGTGCAACGTATCGTGAACTCCCCCCTTATTTCGTTCACCCCCCCGGATATCAATTTTACTTATTGCGGCGACACTGAAACCGTCTCTTTCACGATCACCAACATTGGCGATGGCGTAGCATACGATGTTTATACTATTATCGATTTCCCGGGTTTCACGGTCTCCAATGTGTCGGCTGGTGCCAATTACAATGTGGCCCAGACCCGTTTCGAACTGGACGACCCCCTGGCCGCCAGTGGCGATCCGGGAGATTCCTATAACCTCAGTTTCGATCTGACTTACACCGGCTGGTGCGGCGGCGGTTTTCCCGCGGGAGATCTATTATGGCAGAAACTCTACCAGGACGCCTGCAATCAGGAATTTTACCCGCCGGTGGAGCTGAGTACCATCAACGCCCCGGCCGGCACCAGCGAATTGACGGTTTCCAAAACCGGCGGGCCGACGGACGTGGAAATCGGCGGCAGCGTCACCTACAATATCACTTCCACCTATAGCGGTCCCCTATCATGCGGCAGCGGCAGCGTGGGAGCGGTGACGGTGGTGGACACCATCCCCTCTGGATTGACGGTCACCGATTTTGGCGGCGGCACCTGGAATGCCGGGGCGCGCACCATCACCTGGACCTATACTCCTCCGGCCTCCCTCAACACCGCCATCACGGTCCAGATTCCGGACGCTACCCAATGCGAAACCTACTGCAACACTCTCTTCACCAACACCATCTCGGCCACGAGCAGCGATTGCTGCGGGTGTGCCCTGAGTGCCAGCGATTCCCAAACCACGGCCATCGAATGCACCGAGGGGCTGACCTCCGAAAAAACATCTTCTGCGCCCACGGAGCGTTGTGACGATACTACCTTTACCAATACTTACGCCTTCGACAGTGGGTCCGGTGTGGTGTTGTCGGATCTGGTTTTTACCGAGGAAGCCAATCTGGAGCAGCAGTACAACGGTAACCTCTCCATCACTCTCACCGGTAGCGGGGACATTACCGGTTCGGCGGCTGTGACGGATACTACTCCCGGTCCTGGCGGCACGCTATTGCTCGATTTCAGTGGTGCTGCGGCAACCCCCCTGGCGGGGCAGACCCTGACTATCAATTATGATCTGACGGCCACGGAAGATACCATCGCCGCCTGCGGGGGAACCAGCTTCTATTCCTGGTCCAGCCTCAACATGGGATCCACAGGATCAGAATGCCTGACCGACGGGATCATCCACGAAACCACCGTGGTTAACGTGGGCTCTCCGGCCATGTCGCTTACCATTGACGGTCTGGGCCGGATTTTCAACACCTGCGAGACCGAGACCATCACACAAACCCTGACTCAAACATCGAATTTCAATCCCAAAGATGTCCGACTGGTGCTCTCTGGTCTTAATTATTATGTCGTCAATCCGGCCGCGAGCATCTGCGGAGGGGTTGCACCGGTCTCTTGCACGCCGATCATTGATGGCAGCGGCGATTATGTCTGGACATTCAACGACATCTTTGGCGGTGACGGTCAGAATGCCACTATCCAGCTTGATGTGCAGAAGCGCTGTACCGGCACCGGCGATTTGACAGCCACTGCTTATTTTGACGACCTTTGTAATGATGATGCCACGGCCGATGACCTCTGTTCGACGGTGGCCACGGAAACACCGGCCCTTCTATTGAGTGGCGACCTGCTCATCGAAAAGACACCCGAGACTTATTACGCCGATACCAATACTATTCAGTGGGAAATTTATGTTACCAACCGTGGCACCGGTACGGCCTATAATGTATGGGTGGACGATGTTTTGGGCAGCGGCCTGCTATATGAACACGGCGTCAACCCGGTGATTGTGGACAACATGACGGGTGTCACCATTATCGATTCACTGGATCACAATGGCGGCGCTATCAACGGGGCCTCGGTGGTGATCTCTGAATTGGCCGCCGGCGAACGGCGTCAGATCACCTTGGTCGCCAGACTGGTGGACTGCAACAACTTGACCAATGACGTCACCGCCAATTGGGGCTGTATCGGCGTAAACTGCCAAACGGATATATCCGACAATTCGGTTGTGGAGATCCCGGCCCCCAACCTGATCAACACCAACACAATCACCCCCGCCGAAGGCGTCGATGCATGTGCCAGCCCGGACGGATTCATCACCCTGCGAAATGCCGGACAGGTGACGGTCTATAACCTGCAGGTCACCGAAACCCTGCCGGCCAACCTGCTCTATGTATCGGGTTCCACCCGTTGGCGGATAAACGGCGGTGCCTGGAACGGGCCCAACGTCATTTACGATCCCAATCCCACGGTATCGCCCCAGTGTGGACCAGTACCGAGATTCCCGGTCTATCCAGTGCCGCACCGGGTGACACCATCGATATTGAGTTCGGCATGAGTGCCGACTGCCCCTTTACCGGTGGCGATATCACGGTTATCACCGCGTACGAAAACCCTTGCGCGGATGGTTTTTTCGCCGCTCCCAACACCTTTTCGGTGGCTTTCAATGCCCCCGATATTGCTATCGATAAAACCCGCGTCAATGACCCCATCGGCTGCAACGAAGCGATCCAGTGGACCATCACCGTTACCAACAACAGCGCTTACACGTTACCCGTCATTTGGGTAGAAGACACCATGGATGACGCTTTTGCTTACGCCTCTTCTGTCGGTGATCCACCCTACACAAGCGACAATGGTACCAATACGGGCCAGTTGGTCACCTGGGAACTGCGCAATGTCAATCCCGGCGACACCGTGACCCTCACCCTAAACGCCACGACTGACGGTCCGTCCCCGACCTGTAGCGCCGATCTGGATAATACGGTAATTGCCTATTGGGGCTGCGGGGCTGCTGACGGGAGTTCCGCCACACAACCCGGAGTGGACGCCCCCGGATGATGCCCTGTGTCTAACCAGTACGGGAATTCAGACCGTGCGTACCGAGACCCGACAGCCGGACCTGACCTATCTGTCATTCGGTGTCAGTCCGGCTAGCATCGATGCCTGCAATGACAGTACCCAGATAACCGTGGTGGCCGAGAACCCCGGGCCCACAGACGCCAATAGCATCGATTTGGCCATCACCCTGCCGCCGGGGATTACCTATAACGCCGGTACAGCTGAAGCGGGTCTCGGCTCTGATCAATCTTCGGCCACTGCCGCTATCGGCACCATCGGTGATCCCACCATAACCGGGAGTACCATCACTTTCTACGATTTTGGTGACACGGGCAACAACCTGGTGACAACGGTCCAGGCCGACGGTGGTAGCGACACCCTGGTGCTGCGCTTCACAGTGCAATCGGCCTGCTACGTGACTGATAATCTCGATTTTGATTTGCGCTTTTATGACTGCTGCGGCGACACCCAGCATACCGCCACTGAAAGCATCACCCTGACGGCTGAATTTGCACAACTGGCCATCACCAAAACCCCGGCAACGGCCCAGATCGATTGTGCCACCGGCAGCCAGGAGTGGGTCTTTACCGTCACCAACAATGGCACCGGAAACGCCCAGGTGGTACGCGTGGAAGACTCTCCGGGGGATTGGCTGACCATGCAGTTGGGAACCTTCATAGACGTGGACGGCACCGGTGCCACGATTGCCGATCTGGGCGGTGGGGTGTACGGTTGGGAATTTAACAATCTGGGCGCCGGCAATTCCGTGACGTTCAGGGTCTCGACCCAGCTCAATCCCGATTACGGATTGCCGGCCCAGGCCAACTGTAATCGAGTATACCGGCAAAACAATGCCGAGGCCGTATGGGGGTGTGGCGTATCCGGGCAAGCCACGGACCTCAACGCTACTACCACGGCCTACGATTGTACGGACAGCACCCCCGCCAGTGCCTCTGTCACGACCCTGCAGATGCCCAACCTGGTGGTGACCAGTATCACACCACAGGTCAACTGCACTGCTGACGGTAGCGTCAGCGGCAGCATCAGCGTGCGGGTTACCAACACGGGTGACGGCACCACCAGCGGCGACTTTACCGTGCAAGTCACCGACGGCAAAGGCTGGACCGGTACCGGGACCCATTCCGGCGCTATAGCCGCCGGCGGTTTCGCGGATGTAATTATCAACACCGCTACATGGGCGCCCGCCTGCAACTGCGCGGTGCCATACAGTTTCAATGCCACGGTGGATCTCAACGGTGATGTTTGCGAGTGCAACGAAGATGACAACACCACCACCACGACCTATGCGCCGCCCATCCCCGATCTTTCCATCACCGACATCGATTTCTCAAATGTTTCCTGCAGTACTGACGGGATTTCCGGTAACGTGCGCGTACAGGTACAGAACAACGGTTGCGGGGCGGCCACCAATTTCCAGGTGGCCCTTTCCACCGACGGCTGTCTGATCTTCACCCCCCAGACTGTGACCAGCCTGGCCGCCAACGCCTCCACCTGGCTGAACTTCAATGTCAGCGGAACATGGTCCGACTGTACCGACGGCAGCTGCGATTTCACGGCCTCCGTAGACCAGCCGAACACAGTCTGCGAATGCGACGGCACCAATAACAGCCGCACCGAAACTTTTAGCTCCCCCCTGCCGGACCTGACCATCACGGATATCGATTTCACCAACATCACCTGCACCAATGACGGTTATGCCGGCAGCGTGGATGTGACCGTTCACAACCAGGGGCCGGGCGTGGCTGTCAATGTGCCCGTGGGGCTGGGTACTGACGGCTGCCTGACCTTCGCCGGCACTCAGAGCATCGCTTCCCTGGCCAGCGGGGCCTCGTCCACGGTGACCTTCGCGATCAGCGACGCGTGGTCCGACTGCACCGACGACAGCTGCGACTTCACGGCAACCGTGGACCCGTTGGATACCATTTGCGAATGCGACGGCAGCAACAACTCACGCTCCGAGACCCACACCAACACCCTGCCGGACCTGGCGGTCAACAGCGTCACCCCCCTGGCCGCCTGTAGTACCGACGGCAGTGTCAGCGGCAGTGTGACGGTTAATGTGGGTAATACCGGTTTCAGTGACGTGACCGGCGCGGTTGTCCAGCTGGTCTCCACCTGTGGTATCGTGTTTGTCAACCAGACCGTGGACCTGGCCGCAGGGACCAGCACCGATCTGACCTTCAACCACACACCCACCACGGCCAACTGCAACTGCACGTATACCGCCACCATCGACCCGGCAAATGCGGTCTGCGAATGTACGAACAGTAACAACACCGTCGTTTCCAGTCCCTATGTGACCCAGATTCCTGACCTCATCGTGTCGTCCGACACCCTCGCAGCCACCTGCAGCACCGACGGGCAGGTCAACGTGGGCGGCACCCTGACCGTGACCAACAATGGTTGCGGGGCTGACCTTACCAGCGATATTCCCGTGCGGCTAACCCTCTATGACAACACGGGCTGCGGCGGCAATGTTGTGGGCACCTGGGACACCACTCTGACCGCAGTCAACATTGCCAGTGGGGGCGGCTCTCAGGTCTTCACCCTGCCCGACCAGACCTTGATCACCAATTTGGTGGCCAACTCCACGGGCTGTCAATTCTCCATCGGTGTGGAACTCGATTACACCAATGCAATCTGTGAATTCGACGGCAGCAACAACACATACTGCGCGGACAACAAGAGCGCGGACATTCCCGACCTGAGGGGCCTGTCCGATACCTTGGGCGCCACCTGCAGCACCGACGGGTCGGTCTCTGTGGCGGGCACCCTGACCGTGGCCAACGACGGCTGCGGCAGCAATCTAACCGCCGATATTCCCGTGCGCCTGACGCTTTATGACAATACCGGCGGTTCAGGCACCCAGCTGGACCAGTGGGCCGAGACCCTGAGCGCGGTCAACATCGCTGCTGGCGGGGGCACCCAGACCTTTTTCCTCATACCCCGCACGGTGGTCACAGACCTCGTATCCAATTCCACAGGCTGCCAGTTCTCGATCGGCGTGGAGTACGATTACAGCGACACCATCTGCGAGTCCAATGCCGCCAACAACGCTTACGTGGCAGACAACAAAGCCGTGAGCATTCCCGACCTGGGCGTATCCACCGACACCTTGACGGTGACCTGCCTGGACGACGGTCAGGCGCGCGTGTCGGGCACCGTGACCCTGGTCAATGACGGTTGCGGGAGCAACCTCAACGACGATGTGCCCCTGCGTCTGACCCTTTTCGGGGATGCGGGCTGCAGCGGCGCCCAGGTGGATCAGTGGACCGAAACCGTCACCGGCCTCAACATTCCGGCCGGTGGAGGTCTCCAGACCTTCAGCCTGGTCAACCGTGATATTTCCACCGACCTCTGTGAGGTTTCCACCAGCAATGCCATGTCCGTGCGGGTGGAGGCCGATGAGCCGAATACCATCTGCGAATCGGACGGCACGGACAATTCGCGTTGCGCTGATAAAACCGTTGCCGTCCCGGACCTGACGGTCACATCCGTGGCCACTACCGTGACTTGCCAGACAGACGGGTCCGTCTCCGGTACCAACGTCAGCGTGGCCAACACGGGCTGCGGCGACGCGGTGGGGAGCGTGGTGCGCCTGACCTCCGACTGCGGCCTGACTTTTGTGGATCAGACCATCGATTTGGCTCAAGGTGCCACGGCCGAGGTTTTCTTCCCCTTTACCTCAGGCTTTACAGATTGCAACTGTAATTTCAGTGCTGAGATCGATCCCGATGGTGCCATCTGTGAAACTGATGACACCAATAACAGTGCTGGCAGCACCGATACGCTGTCCGTCCCCGATATTGAAGTGCAAGATCAGGACATGCACCTGGCGTGCATGGGGGATGGATATTACCAGATCGACGGTACGGTGACTTTGGTCAACAACGGCTGCGGGACCAATCTGACGGACAACGTGCGCATGCGTTTCACCATTGCAGTCGGCGCGGAATGCGGGGGGACCGCTTTGACTCGCTGGTCTCAGACCTTAACCGGGGTCGACCTGGCTTCGAGCGGCGGCACCCAAACGTTCCGGGTCCAGACCTATGGTTTTGACGGCGACTTGTGCGGCAGCAGCAATTGCGTATATTCGATCCAGGCGGAGGCCGACTATGACAATCAGATTTGTGAGTGGGATGGTACGGACAATAGCCTGTGCAGTGCGGATATTCCCGTGGAAGTACCGGATCTGACAATTACCAATATTGAACCGAACGCTGTCTGTTCAGATGCGTCGGCCCTCATCACTGTTAAAAACAACGGCTGTAGTGCTTCTCCCGCCGGAACAACAATCCGGATCTCAGGTGACACTTCGGGTACCGTCAGCCTTGATTCCATCCCGCCTGGGGGAACAGCTAAGGTAACCGTTGAGCTAGGGGAACTTGAATGCGGCGCTTACAATATTTCTGCAGAGGTAGACCCCGAAAATGCGTTATGTGAATGTGATGGAACGAACAATGATATGACCGCCTCATTTACGGTGGGTTGCCCCACGGTTGTAATCGAGGACCCCGGAGAGGTCTGCCATGATTCGGGTGCGACGCTGCTTGCCCGAATCGCCGGTGGTCGGACCCCTGTTTCCTTCAACTGGATGGGCAACGGAACCTTTGATCCGATCAGTGGTTCCAGCCCGGGGGTGGTTCAAACGAGCTGGACCCCGCCTTCCGGTGCTACCGGTCCGGTTCCGATTTCGGTGGCGGTGGTGGATGCCGGCGGGTGTGCTGCCCAGGGTGAAATCACTGTCGACGTCAAAGATTGCAGTGGTGCTACTGGTGCCAGACCGGCGGGGGCGTGCTGCTTGAATATGGACATAGAGCATGTCGTCTCTTCCAGGACCCCGGACATTATCCCGGTGGACGGGCCGCTATGGGTGGACACATTTAATGCCATGCTGGCGGCGGCGGAGTTTGCCGGGATGGATGAGAAGCTGTCGGCCTGGCTGCGGAAAGAGGGCATCGATCCGGATCGGGAAAGCCTGGTATCGAGAGGATATTTAAGGACGGCCGACAAAGCGGGTCTGTTCGGAGCCTTTAATGTGGGTAATATCACTATGCAGTCGGGGATGGGACTCGACATGACCCTGGCCCCGGATGTTCGTTCCGCGGCACTCGGTAAAGGCATATCCGTCGAAGAAGAAGTGAAAGCGACCCTGCAGGCCCTGGCGGCGGAAGCCGGTGTTAAACAGATTCCGGCCATGCGCCCTCTGGTGCTGGAGTATGCAGGCGGGGTTCCCATCTACCACGGTGAACCGGGTAAAGGAGACCTCTCCTGGGATCGAACCCAAATGGACAGCTCCCTGGTGCCTTTGGTATGGGGGACCACCCTGGCGGCCCAGGCTCAACTTCTACCCAAATACATCACCAGTAGCGACCCAATGGAACGATTTACGGGAAGGGTGATGGCCTGGCAGATGGTTCAGAAAGTCAAATTGATCCAGGATCGGCTCGTGCAGACTTCCAAAACGGGGGACCTGTACGTGGCCCATGCCTACCAGATGAAGTCGTCTTCCGAAGGGGTAAATTTTTCGGTTAAAACAGACGAGATCCGTCTATCGGACCAGGCGGCCCTGCTCTGGGGTCTGTCCCGCATGCGTGCCGGCTTTGCCCGGACCGGGCTGTATCTGCCCAAAGAGCTGGAAGGGCTGATAAAGACCGTCTGGAATACCCTTGAGCGTATGGTCGATGCCAGGGCAGGTACTTACGCGGATGAGGGCAGGGTGGTTCCCTACGATGCCATGCTGATCTCTCTGGCGCTGGCATCGATAGCGGACGACCACCCGGATCTGCCCCTGGCTGATCAGGCCAAGAAACGGCTGGGCAACCACACCACGTTTATTGCTCAAAAGCTGATGGCCCCCGATGGCGGGGTATTACCGGGATACGATCTTAACAAGGGTCGTGCCTTGAAGGGCGCCAAAACCCTGGCGGATCAGGCGGCGGTTCTGCGAGCACTGTTGGTTCACCCCACGGGTCTTTCCCCTGCGAACCGAATATACGCCTTTATGGAAGAAAAGTTGTGGGACAAAGAGCACCAACTATACCGCGACCGATCCGACTGGCCCATGACCGGGATCTATACGCCCCAGAGCGTGGGCGCCACAGTGGGCGGTATTGCTTACCTGGTGATGCAGGCGGAGGCCGATAAGCGGGTGGGAATGCTCGATCATTTACGCCTCTTCTTCGAGACAGTAGTGGCGAAAAGCGAACTTCAGCAGCGGGGCAGCCGTGGGTTACCGTTTGAAGGATCAAGCGGTCTGATCACCGGCCGGGGCGAGATCACCGATCTTCGTCGGCCGATACCGGTCCCCAGTCGTCGCTATCGGGATGATATCATCGAAACCGGCCTGGGTCGTCAACCGGCCCAGGTGCTGGTGTCCCAGATTGAATTGAGCTTTATCCCATTGGAAGCAGAGAAGCTGCAGGCCTTAAAAGACAGCATAGATACCCGGGTGGAACGATTCGGCCCGCGTCAACCACTGTTTTTCGAACCGATCCGGCTGCCGAAGCTGGGACCGCCTGCAAAGTTCGAAACGGCTGGCGGGATGCTCGCAGCAAGCGCGTTGTTGTCGGCGGTGCCGGAGCTGTTTGAACAAGGCCGTATGACCGACGATGCCTTTTTTGCGGATCCATCCATGGCCACGCATATGGCCGCGGCGCTGGCCGAGACGGCCCGGGGCAGCCTGGTGCGGTTGACGATGCAGTCGGGTAACGGGGTTCCGCTTCAGTTTTCGGCGCCGGTGGCGCAGATGGCAAAAGCCGCAGGCGTCACCCCCGAACAGGCCCTTAGCGCTTGGCTCCAAAGAGCGGCCAAAGACAACGGTCTGACCCAGGTACCTCAGACGCTGACACCGATCTTTGTGGAATTTGCCGGTGGTTGGCCGGACTATCCCCAGGGGTTGTCCCAGGGCTGGGATGTGCGCGGTGCAGATAGAAAGGTGAGCATGGGAGGTCTATCTCAAACCCTGATGTTGCAGTTAGCGTATCTACAAAAAGTGGCCGGAGGCCAAAGGCCGGGCGATGCATCCCTGGACGGTTTTATCTCCCAGGTAACCGGTCTGGCCGTGGCCGCCAAGCTTGGTTTTATCGAAGAAGCCCTGAAGGTTGCAGGTGAAGCGGGGTTGTCAGAGCTACCGGCCACCTTTACCCTGGTGCGCGACAGTGCCGGCAAAGTACTCGATCTGACCTTTCCGGAGCCGGCTGGATCGGTCTTTGCGCGGTTTTCGCTATTGGGTGCCCTGGATGCTCTGGTGTCCCTTGACGACTCCACGGCACAGCGGGTCCCCGATTACGCGACTCTGCGTGATAAGGCCATGAATCTGTCGGTTAGGGTATTGGATACGATCCGGTCACGCTACCTGGATGCATCTGAAAAGATCACGGGCCTGAGCCTGGCCGACGCAGGGCTGGCGGCTGATGTTGTGGGCAAGATGATAAAATCGGTCCCTGACGAATATCCGCGTAAGCCTGAAATACAAGGCCTATTGGTAGCCCTGGCAGATTACCTGGTAGCCGGTAAAGGTGCCAATCAACCGAGTGAAGTTCTGGAAGGTCCGGCAGCCCGTGATAGTCTGGCCGACAAGGCGGCTGTAATCATGGGGCTTATTCAGGCAGGAGAAACACTGAACCGACCCGAGCTGACTCAGGCGGCGATTAAGCGGTTTAACGCCTTTGATCAACAGCGCTGGTCTAAACGGTTCCAGATCTATTTACCTGCCGAGCAGCACGAGCATCAAGACCAGGTGCGCACCACCCGGTACCGCTATTCGGCCGAGGATGTCGGTTTGACCATCGGAATGTTGTCGCGTGTGATGCCGTTGGCCGATATCGACCGTAAAGTCGTGTTGGCTGAACGGTTATCATCCTTTGCTTCGAACCTGGTGGAAGGGATCCGAAGGAGCGCCGCCGGCGATATGGCCTCGCGGCAGGACCTGGATCACATTCGTCCGGTTGAACTCTTTCTCACCGACCGGGAGCAGATATTTCCCGGGGATATTTTGACCTTCACGGTAACGGCCAAAAACCAAACCGGCGATGATCGCGGTTGCGGTGATCTGGAAGACTTTAAGGTGCGCAACATCTTGCCACCGGGGGTCACTTATATTCCCGACAGCGCCCGATCGAACGGGCGCCCCATCGAAACCCATCTCAACGGTCGCTCGCAAACCTGGACCGTGGGTGATTTGGCAATGGGCGAATCGGTGGTCATCACCTTTCAGGGGCGGGTTGACGATACCATGCGTGATCGAACCCACCGCGGTCGGTCTGAATCAGGCGGGTACTGCTTTCATCCGGTGGATGGTGGCGACACAGCCTTGTGCGGTGTTTCTGATGACGAACAAATAGCTCTCGGGGCGGTTAACCGGATCAAGGGGCGTATCTTTTTAGATAGCGATACCAACGGCCGCCGTGCCCCCCGGGACAACGGGCTGGCCGGTATTCGGGTGATTCTGGACGAAAACCGGGCCGTGGATACGGACAATACCGGGACCTTTGAATTTGATAAAGTGCTGCCCGGCGTCTACCAGGTGCGGTTGGACTTGGGATCCTTACCTGTTGATCTTCACCCCACCGCCGAGACCGTCCAAACCGTGGTGATAGGGGCTGGCAAGACCTACCTCTTGGAATTTGGTCTGAGCCGTTTTAAACGGATTGAGGGGGCGGTCTTTGATGATCGGAACGGGAATGGGGTCCAGGATAGTGAGGATCCCGGCGTGGCGGCCGTAAAGGTCCGGATCAAAGGGACTGGCCACACTGCCTACACAGCTGATGACGGATCATTTCGGATGGACCGGGTATTTGGGTTAGCGGTTGCCGTGCCGGTGATTGATGAACAGCAACCGCTAATGAAGAAGGCAGGCCATAAATTGCGAATCGCTATCAAATAGATCCGATCCTCTATTTGAACTCTGGTATTTCAGCTCTGGTTGATTGCTCGAATGGATCCGCTAACACGCAGTTTATTCAAGGCTCAAAACGGTCATTAACTCTTTAACCATCTCTTTTATGCAACTTTAGGATTGAATCAAAAGCCGGGTGGGGCGCAAGAAGACGCTCTCCCACCTGGGAATAAACGGCTAAATGTCATCGCCCTAAAAATCCCAAAGGCACGACCCGTCACCGCCATATGGAAACCATCGGTGCTGCGCCACTATCCCAAAGCAGCCAGGGCGGCATCATAGTTCGGCTCTTGGGTGATTTCCGGAACCTGCTCGGTATATTTAATGACCCCTTCAGCGTCGATCACAACGACTGCTCTGGACAACAGGCCCTGCAGCGGGCCGTCAATGATATCAACGCCGTAATCGGTCCCGAACGCCGTATTGCGGAATGAGGAAAGGGACACAACGTCTTCGAGCCCCTCGGCTCCGCAGAAGCGGGCATGGGCAAAGGGAAGGTCGGCGCTGATGTTAAGGACCACCGTGTTGTCCTTTTTGGAGGCGTCAGCGTTAAACCGCCGCACCGATGTGGCGCACACCGGCGTGTCGACGCTGGGGAAGATGTTGAGCACCACGTTTTTTCCCGCCAGGGCGGCCAGATTCTCCGGGGACAGATCTGTTTTGACTAACGTAAAATCCGGTGCCTTGGAACCCACTTGGGGCAGATCTCCAGATGTATTGATTGGGTTTCCCTGCAATGCGATTGAGGCCATGCGTACTCCTTTCATTGTTGTGAGGTTATACCGAAATGCGATGTCGGTAGGCTAAAATTAGCGATGCCGTGAAATCATGTGTGACTTTCTTTAAAGTATGTTCCGAACGGGTTTTTCAGCCGCATAATTCTTAAAAAATAAATTTATATAACTAAAGTAAACGGTAATTTTTCAATTTCAAGTTGATGTTAGATTTTCTTGGCTCCCAACGCTGTTTGTCGGGGAAAACGGCGTATCGATTATCCAGCGAATCGTGCAAGGCGCTTGATCGTCTGATTGATGCTGCATGTGAAATCTGGTTTCTAACTCAGGTTAGACAAATTATGTGTTTATTTTCCTTGAATCCCCGAAAATTTCAAACGGGTACGGCGTGTCTCCCAAGCGGAACTATTTATTCCGGTTATTCCGGGACTTGGTTTCCATACCATTTCCATTGGCCATTTTCTTTAATAATCTGAAAGTCTGTCGGCAAATTAATCTCAAAGTATTTATCTTTTCTAACCCCTTCGAGTTTAGCCACGTTTCCATTAAGTTCAAATCCGGTAATAATCAGTTTGGATTCTGAAAGATATGAAGCACTCACTGCAAAGAGTTCTATGATTTGGCTTTTAGTGAGGCCATTGTTAAGAAAACTATTTGATATAAATTCAGATAATTTTGGTATGTTTTTATCTGAATATACCCGATTAAAGTCAGCTATGAATGCGGCTAAATCATCGGGTAATTTTATCGGCGTTATACGTTTTTTCGAAGGGCGATCTCTATTAACAGAGCTCGCAACTATCTCAAATAAAGGGCTATAATGCACTGAGGTTGGTGGGTGAGGCTGAGATGTTTCTGATGTTACAACGATCACAAGATCCAATTTTGGCACGACCACAATAAATTGTCCTCTTCTCCCCCATGCCCTATAGCTGAAAAGGCCATCAACTTTTTTTATCCACCACTGATAGCCATAGTAAGTGGGTCCATACATTTCATGGGCAAACATCCGTTGCCGGGTAGATTCTTTTACCCAATATTCAGAAACAATAGATTGACCGTTCCAATATCCATTATTTAGGTACAGGAAACCGATTTTTGCTAAATCTCGTGCCGTGAGGCCCAAACCGAAACCGCCAATATGGTTTCCTTTCGGGTCTTGATGCCAATAGGCTGACTGTATTCCTATCGGTTCAAAAAGGTTTTGTTTTGCAAAATCCAACGTGCTGGTTTTAGTTGATTTTGACAGAATTATGGACAAAAGGTGTGAGGTTGATGAATTGTAATTAAATACGTCACCGGGGTTATTTTCTTGCGGGAGTTGAAATGTGAATTTTGCCCAGTTCGAGGAAGTGTACCAGTTCCCCATTACAGGACCCCAATCGTTCCACCTAAATCCCGCACTCATTGTCAATAGATGTTTAAGGCTGATTGTCTTTTTTCTTGGATCCAATTCGTCTGAGTAATATTCAGGAAAAAATTCGGTTAGTTTTTGATCCACACTTTTAAGATAACCCTTGTCCAGTGCTATACCAATCAGGGCTGACATTACACTTTTGGTAACGGAATGAACGACAGCAAATTTCTCAGGACTTCCCCACGAGTAGTATTTCTCAAAAACTAAGTAGCCGTTTTTGACAACCAGCAAACTAAACGCATCAGGAAGTCTATTTTGGATAAATTCGTCTGCTATAAATAGTTTGGTGGAATCCATACCCTGTTTCTCAGGGGTAGAAACTTTCCATCCGTGGGTGGGCCAATATTCCCGCTTTTTGGGCTGCGCGGAAGCGACACTTACGATTAATAATGCAATAAGGAAAAAGGGTAGAAAATTGAATACCGAAATCCTGATTTTTTGATTGAAAATATTCATATCGTCCTCCTTTTACCGGAATATTGATTATGCTTTCTATCTTTCTTGATAAGGTATGATCCCTTTCGGCACACCATCTTTAAGGGCCTGGGCCGGGTGGTGATATTCGGGGCTGTCGTAAATGCGTTTGACCAATTGCTCGCGGATTTCCGGCTCCGCCAGGTGGGCTGTGGCCACGGCCCGTTCGGAAAAACTCAATCCCCGCGGGTCGAAAGCCCCCTGCTCGGTAACGATCACCACCTGGTCGGCGGCAATAGCGGTGGTCGTAATCCCTTCGGGACATTTCTCGACGATTTTACTTATACCCTTGTTCGTCGTTGATTTTAAAGCGATGATGGGCACCCCGCCGGAAGAGAGTGCTGCACCACGTAAAAAGTCCGATTGGCCGCCCACGCCGCTGAAAATTCGTCGGGCCTGCAACGAGTCGGCCCAGATATTGCCGTGCAGATCCACCCCGATGGCGCCGTTGATGGCCACCATGTTGGGCTCCCGGGCAATATTCAAGACACTGTTTGTGTAGTCGCATGGCCGGCTCTGGACAGACGAATTGTAGTCGAGCCAGTCATACCCTTCCGGGTCGCTGGATAAAAAAATCGAAGACATGGCGCAGTTGACATGGATGAAGGTGTAACGGTTGGTCACCACACCGGCTTCCACCAATCGCTGCATGGCATCGGCAAACAGCTCGGTGTGAATGCCTAAGTCCCGGACGCCTTTATCCAAAATGGCGTCGGTCACCGCTTCCGGAACCTGACCGATGCCGTATTGAAGGGTCGTACCGTTTTGAATATAGTTATTCGAAATGATGCGGCCGATCCGTCGGGCAGCCTCATCCGGCGGCTTGACCGGGCTGACCGGCAAAGAATAGTCGGTATCGAGCAGGTAATCGATCATGTCGGCCGGAATGGTGTCTCCCAGTACAAACGGCATACGGGCGTTTCGTTCGGCAATCACCACGCCGCCGTTTTGCCGAACCGATTCCAATGCCGCGGGAACCGCCTCCACGGTGGTGCCCAGACTGTAGTTGCCGCCGTTATCCGGGCCCGCCACGGTGATCATGGCCACATCGGGTTTTAGATAGCCCGTTAACTGACGGGGGATGTCCGACAGGTGCAGCAGCTGGTATTTGGCACGCCCATGGTTTACGGCTTCCCTGGAGGCCGGACCGTTAAAAATGACCCGATGGGTGATGCGGCGACAAGCCGCTTCGGAAAAAAGGGCATCAATATCGCCCAGCAGCAACACGCCGAGCAACGTTACATCCTCAATATTTTCATTTGTCGCTAATGTATTTAGTAACTTTTGCGGTGTACCGGCATTGCCCGATGCATAGATACGGCTACCGGGTTTGATTAATTTAGCGTTGACCACATCTTCGGGGTGGCGAATTTTTTTCATGGTGAGTCTCCCTTGGAAATAGGATTGATTATGAATGTTTAAGGGGGAAAGGGGAGGGTGTCAAGTGGGGGGCGGTTGGCCCGTTCACCGGTTAACCGGTTTGTCGGATGTTAGATGGCCACCGGCGAGTTTGTTTCCAAGATGGAAACCACTGGCGAAGACGATTGGAAAAAGATTTGACCTACCCACGCTATTACCTGGCTCGAATCCATGAAAGGGGAAGACAAGGGCCATCGCACGATCCATACGCAACTGTCGGTGCTGTTGAGCCTGTTCAAGTACCTTTGCAAAACACAGGTTGTCCGGGAAATTCCGGTTCGCGATGTGAAGCGCCCCCAGGTGGAAACGAACCAAGTTGCTTCGGTGGTTCTTACCTAGCAACAACCCTTCAATTAGCTGAATGCGCTGCGTTGTGATCCTTTGATGGGCTTAAGAGATCGGGCGATACTGCTGGCTACCTTGTTATATCGGGATCGACCACTTTTAGGATGCATTATTAAATGACCTGTTAAAAGGTCATTTTGTCTTGACTCGTGCTTTAAAAAGTATTATAAATAGTTATATAAAAGGTCAATTAACCGGTCTATTTAAATGAAAGTGAGGCTCGACAATGACAGATACCCATACTATTTTAGCCGATGTTAGTGCCGGGATTTCCGAGCTCAAGAAAAACCCAATGGCAGTTGTGCGGCAAGGTGATGGTGCGCCAGTTGTTATTTTAAATCGCAACAAGCCTGTATTTTATACCGTACCAGTTGAGGCTTTCGAGATACTGATGGATAAGCTGGAAGACATTGAACTTGCCGAAATTGTGAGGGCTCGAAAAGACCAGCCTGAAATTGAGGTAAGCATCGATGAGTTATAAACTCGTTTTTAAATTAGATGCCAAAAAAGAATGGGACAAGCTAGATTCGACCGTTCGTTCGATTTTTGCAAAAAAGCTAAAAGAGCGGATAGATCAGCCCTGTATAGAAAGTTCCCGACTTAGCGGGATGAAAGATTGCTACAAAATAAAGCTCCGTCGAGCGGGATATCGATTGGTCTATCAGGTAAGGGAAAAAGAACTGGTTGTGTCGGTTGTAGCCGTTGGAAAAAGGGAGAAAAATATCGTTTACAAAATAGCCACCAAAAGGATTTGACCTTTTTTAAACCGATGTCGCCCAGATGCGGAACTGGGTGCCACTTTGGGATTTGACCCGATAGCCGACTGAAATTATCAACATCAAGATTAAACAATCAAGGCGACTTGATAGCATTTACCGTCCCGTCTTTTGTACTGTGCATTTTTTGCAATACTTGCTTCTTGTCGAGTTCGCCTTCTTTGAACAACATTGTTAATATGCCTTGTATATTACAGACCTTCCCTACCAAATAGCTCCTGCATCTGGGCTTCATGGTCAACCAAACGGTTTCATCTTTAAGCCGCACGTCAACCGCAGCCTGGCCATCCTCGGACTGGTAAACAATTAATTCACCTTGATCGGTGGTCATTCATTGGCTCCTTCCATGGAATCATGATCCTCAACCTGAACGCTCTTTTTATCGCTCACCCGACGCATATTGTTCGATTCTTTCTTTGCATCAACCTTTTTACCCCAATATGCGCCTTTGCCTTTTTTTGCGCCGGAGTGTTCTGTTTTTTTCGCTTCGTAGGCCATCTTGATGTCCAATTATCGTTTAACTTTTCGTAACGGTTGTCCCTGTGGCAATTGTTTTTTGAGTTCCCGTTCAAATTCCAGGGCAGATTTATCCGCCTGATATTGTCGGCGTGTTTTTTCGTTCAAATGGCGTTGGCCCTTTCTGCATTCAAGGAAACAGGGCATGGAGCGCCGACTTCAGGTGTTAACGCAAGTATAATAAAAAGTAAAGATATTTATTTAATCATTACAGTATGTTGTAAGATTTTGGCATCTTGGCGCATTTTTGCCAACACGTGGTTTGTCTTTAATAAATCCAAATGCTGTTTCCCTGAATCGACACCCCCGTGTGGGGGGCGACCTTTCACCTGGATACCCAAGATTGGTTAGCAAGTCAAATTTGATGGCTTCGTAATCTACCTGTGGCGGACTGCGTTGCGCTTCATCCCGTCGTGATTGCGGCGTACGATAAGTACGCCTCATCACACCGGATTCGCGACGCCTTGAACTTGTCCGTCAAGGCGGATTTCTTTGCCATTCCTTTTTTGGGACTTTATAGGATTTCATCAAATTTGGCGTGGGGGATAATTGAGGCCGGAATCTTAAACCGCTTAATAACCAAGCAATACACTGTCTTAACAATCGTTGACAAATATCAATATTATGATAAAATATGGGTCATATTATGATAAGGAGGGCGTCATGCCGGTCATCAGACCCATATCTGATTTGAGGAACAAAGCTGTTGAAATTTCGAAGCTCTGTCACGAAGAAGGGCAGCCTGTTTTCATTACGCGTAACGGCAAAGGCGATATGGTAGTGATGAGCCAGGCCCATTTTGAACGTATGGAAAGTCTCCTAGAACTGTATCAAAAACTTGCCGAGGCGGAGCATTTGGATGCGATGGGGGAAAAAGGTGTTTTGCATCAGTCGTTGATGGAACAGCTTAAGATGAAAATCAGATGACACCGACCATTGAAGTCCGATATCTACCGACGGCTGAAAAAGATTTGCACGAGATTTTCGATTATGTTTTGAAAGATAATCCGGGTGCTGCCGCGGCACTTCTTGAGACGTTTGATAAGACGATCGCTTCGCTCTCACATCATCCGGAAATCGGCGTTGTTCCCCGGGATGACCGTTTGCGACGCCTGGGTTATCGTATGTTGGTTATTGGTAAGTATCTTGTCTTCTATGTCGTGAAGCCGAAAACAGGCCAAATTCGACGGATCATTCATGGCGCGCGTCAGTATCGATTCCTTCTATAGACCCACATTATGCATGGATGCAGAGGTATTTAAAGGACTGCAAAAAGTCTTTAAACTATCAAACATGAGGCTGTCAGATATTTTAGATATGCCTCTTTCCCTTGTCTCTGCTTATCGTACCGGGAATGGGACCATCCCGAAAACGGTAACAACGATAACGATGTTGATCCTTATTATAAATGTTCGGCCCCCTTATAATTCATCAAATAGGTTGACATAATATACACAATAGGTATATTTAATATACCATGAAATTTGAATTTGATCCCAAAAAATCGGATACTAACAAAGCCAAACATGGTCTCAATTTTATTGAGGCGCAGGAGCTTTGGAATGATTTTGATTATTTAGAGATACCAGCAAAAACAACCGATGAATTAAGGTTTTTAGTCATTGGCAAGATAGGCGAAAAGCACTGGACTGGGATCATTACATATCGCAATGATAGCATTCGAATTATCTCAATACGGCGTGCCCGAAATGAGGAGATTGAACTTTATGAAAGCTAAAGAATTAGATAAAAAATTTAATGAAGGGAAAAGTATCAAAGAACATCTGGATCTCTCAAAGGCAAGACGGCCGAACCAGGAGCAAAAACGGGTTAATGTCGATTTTCCTCTTTGGATGATTCAATCTTTAGATAAAGAAGCGAAACGCCTCGGCGTCCCTCGGCAATCCATTATCAAGGTTTGGCTTGCCGAAAGATTAAATAAATCCACTGCCGCATAGTATTCGAACCTGTCGTTTCACATTGACCGGGTTGGGTTCCCGTCAAGTGAACTTGTTGTTCGGAGCCTACTTCTTGAATGGGCTCAGGGATTCGATAACCATTGGGACAAACCAATGACTTTAGAATGACAGACAATAGCCCTAACCGTTATGAATCAGTTACGCGCCTCGAAGCAACCATGCCTTCACCCGTTCGACCATCCCATATAGGATACATTGCCAGATTATGGCGATTCTAAAATGGTACTAATTTTTTGTCATTGATTTCGGTGGTCAGGTCAAGGCGCCGATTCATCCTCGACCCGACATGGTATAAACCGGTGCATGGGTGTGCCCAGCGGATCCCGGTGGGTGTTTTTGGTCAGTTTATTGACATTTAAGCCGTAAACCGTGCCGCCATAAATCAATCCAAATCCGTGGGGAATCAGTACCGTTCCTTTTCGGATCTGTTCCGATACCTGAAGTTCACCCACTTCACTGCCGGCTTCGGTGGTTACTTTTACATTTTGGCCATCAGTCAAACCCATTGCCTCGGCATCCGCAGGATTTACAGAAACCGTGCAGGCCCGTTTGCCCTTGTTCCATTCCTGGCCGCGTATCAATGTATTGATGTTATAACGCGTATGGCGGCCGGCATTTAAGATCAATGGAAATTCATCCGGCAGTTTCAGGTCTTTGGCTTCACTTGTCGGCATCCAGGTTTTTTGCATCTTCTTCAAGTTCCGGGACAAAGACTTCAATTTTACCGGACGGGGTTTTAATGGCCTTGAAATTTTCTTCCGGATCCACTTCACCGATCCAGATCCCTTCCGGGGTATCCAACAGCGCCTGGAAAATTCTGTCGCCCTGGTCCATGCCGGGTTCAAATCCGATGCGGGCGGCATTTTTTCGAAACGACTTGGGAGCGGTCATCAAAACCCCCCAAAGACCGGCCAGTGCCGCGCTGTCCCATTCTTTTCCAATGGTTTTTGCCAGAACAAACGGCATGGCAGCAAGAGATTCGGGTACGGTTGCGGCCCACTCCATGAGTTTTGCGCCAAAGGTAAAACGGTCTTGTTTTGCCGCTTCATAAACCTCTTCCGGAATTTCCGGGATCAGTCCCAGTTTGTCCGCCATGAGGGTGAAAATCTGGGATGCTTCCAGGCATTTTCCCGGCGGGGAAACAATCGGGACGACGCATCTGGAAAAAGACTTTGGGAAATGTCCATGGAAAAAACGTCCCATCCCAGGATTCGTAATATGTTCGGCAGGGCAGCACATAATGGGCCAGGCGGGCGGTTTCACTCATGACAATATCATTGACCACCAGAAGATCCAGTTTTGAAAATGCTTCTTCATACGCCGTGGTGTCCGGATATGCGCGCAACGGATTGCAGGCACTGACATAAACGGCGCGCAGCCGTTCCGGGTGATCATTTAAGATTTCTTCCGGCATGACAGCCGGCGGAAAAGACCCGGCAGATGCCGGCGGCATATTGGTGATAACCGTTTTCCAGATTTTTGGATCCCGTTCATCCGCATGATATCCCATGGGTACAACCATTCCCGGAATAACATTGCCGCCGGGCACGCAGAAAACACCGCAAATCGCGCCCAGAATATTCATCATATAGGAATTCATGACGCTTTTTCGTCCCATATAAATCCCAAGATCCGGATGCATGCACCATCTTTTGGTGGTCATCAGACGGCATAATTCAAGGACCTGGTCATAGTCGAGTTCGCAAACCTCAATGGCTGCTTTTAGCATCAAAATTTTCAAACCAGGGGCGGATGGTATCCCAGCCCTCAACATGTTCGGCAATGTATTCTTTATTTTCCCATTGATTGTCGATAATTATGGAAATCATGGCTTTAATTAAAAGGGCATCCGTGCCGGGCCGGACAGGGAGATGGATATTGGCGATGCTTGCGGTTTCACTTTTTCGCGGATCAATGATAACAAGCAGTTTTTCAGGATCTTTTGAAAATTCTTTCAGCACTTTCGGCGCACGGGGCATCTGGTGGCTTTCCATGCCGTTCCAACCCCAACCCACAAGCATTTCAGTATGATGCTCATCCGGAATAGCCACATTATACTGCTTGCCCAGCATGCGTCCGAACAGCCACCAGCTGCTGGAAAATTCCTGGCCGCCGGAGTTGTAAAAATTCTGGGAGCCCATGGCTTTTAAGATCGACAGGCCGAATGCCCCTTCAAAATGTCCGCCCTGGGCGCTGGCACCCATATAGGCAAGAGATCGCGGACCATGTTCTTCCACCAGGCCTTTCATTTTTGTGGTGATTTCATCAATAGCCTGTTCCCAGGAAATGGGTTCGAATTTATCCCCCACCCGTTTTAAGGGTTCGGTGATTCGGTCTTTGGGATACTGGTGATGAATCACATTCAGACCCTTTCGGCAGGCATAACCCTGGCTTCTCGGGTTTGATTTATCCGGTTTCACTTTAACCATGCGGTCGTTTTCCACCAGAATTTCAAGACCGCAGTTTTGTGCGCACAGCACACATCCTGTTTTATGCCATTCTCCCATTTTTTGCCTCCTTATAAATATGGGGGATGATGTAATTACTTTATCTGTTGATACGAGAAAAGGAAAGAGGCACATATGGAGGAAAAATTCACCGAAAACATTTCTGTAGAGGCGTTAGCGATCAGACCTTGGCATCAGCCCACGCCATTTCATACTCAGATTTAAAAGTGCAACAGGCGATTCACCGATAACCTATCTTCAACGGATTCGCATAGAAGTCGCCAAGCAGCAGTTGGAAACGACTATGGAGAAGGTGGATGAAATTACCTGGCAAGTGGGATACACAAGACAGCAACTCGTTCCGGCGGCTGTTTAAGAAATATACCGGTTTGTCACCAAGGGAATATCGGGGCCGATTCACACGGACTCAGAAGAGGGTGAATATGAACTAACGGAATCGCCCCGATTTTAAAGTTTCGAGTGGGAATATTTAAATGATGTGGATGGCTGAACAATTTTGCATAGAAACGGTTATTATCATTGGGGAATGGAGCCGGAACCCCGCACCATTTTTCAGCTCATAGCTTCCGGCCCCTTGGTTTGCTTAACCGGCATTGACGACAATCTTTTTCGGTGTTGCCTTTTTTACCTTGGGTAGCGCCAATCGCAATACACCATCGGCCAGTTTGGCATCAATGCCGTCCTGGTCAACCAACTCGCCAAGGGTGAATTGGCGATAGTATCTGCCGGTTTCATACTCCAGTAAAACGATTTCCTCTTTATCTAACATAGCCGGCACTACCCCCGTCGTCAGGGTCAGGGTGTTGTCGCGCAGGTCAATGTTCAGGTCGTCGGCTTTGACTCCCGGCATATCGGCAAGTAGCGTGATTTCTTTCTCCGTTTCAAATATATCGACTGCAGGCGTAAAAACCAACCCCGGAACGGTCTGTTCTGCCGGAGTGGCTACCTCCTGCTTTTCTCTTACCTTGAGTTCTTTGCTTTGTTCGACAGCCATGGTTAGGTCCCTCCTTTGCCACCGTTTTTTTACTTATGATTTTACCGTAATTTGTTTCGGCTTGGTAGCCTCCGCCTTGGAAACCACAATGGTCAGGATACCATCTACCAGTTTGGCTTCCACTTTATCGGGGTCGACATCATCGGGAAGGCTGATCATTCTGGAAAATTTCCCCGCCTCGCGTTCCTTTCGATGATACCGCGTCCCTTCTTCTTCAGCTTCGATCTTTCTTTCACCCGAAATTGCGATACTTTTGGCGGCGGCCTGAATATCGAGCCCATCTGCCTTCACTCCCGGTAATTCGGCCCGAACATAATAGTTGTTCTTATCTTCGGTTAGATTGACCAGCGGAAATACACCGGCTTGTGGGGATGAATAAGGAGACGTGGCAGTTTCAGATAACCGGTCCAATTGTTGCCGTATGCGCTCTAACTCTTCAAAGGGACTTTTGAGTCTAAATGAAGGAAATTCAAACATTCTGCGATAAATCATTTTAGCACCTCCATCTTATTAATGGTTTTTGATTCCAGGCTAAACAAACCCACTTACCTTTATGAAATTAATCAATTTTGAATATATGATAAAAATTAATATTTAGTTGTCAAGATAAAAAATATAAAAAAATGTTGCATTACTTAAAATATTTATTTATATTCGAGTAATACGAAAACGGTCTTTTGAAAAGGGAGTTAAGTAATGGAAAACATAAAAGAAAAAAGGTTAATCAAGAAAGATTTTGTATCCACGCCATCAACAAGAGGCCTGAGGGGACATCAATCAGTGCGGGCTACCTTTCGGCTTTCGGAAGAGTGTATAGATACAATCCGTATTCTTTCGGCCCATCTGGGGATTAAACAAAAATCGATTTTTGACCATTTATTGGAAGATGTTCAGACCTTGAAAGAAATGGCCCATGAACTGGCAAACATGGAATTTAATCGAGAAGATCGTGTTCAGAAATCCTTTGTCATCAATCGCCGATCGTTGTCCTATTTAAATAAGATTTCCAAAAACCATAATACGTCCAGGGATACGCTGGTGGAATATTCCGTGCGACAACTATTGCCCATTATCGCCAATGAACGTAAGAACCATAAGAAACGCAAAGAACTATTGGTTGAAATTTCAGATCATTTTAATAGAGGCAAAACCTTATTGACTAAAGCGGAAAAGGCACTCAACAGGGTAGACCCGATTGTAAACAATCTCAAAGCGGTGATGGCGGCCTATAAAAACGCGTTAGATGATATTTCGAGCTATATTGAGAAGGGTAAGATGATCGAAGAATTTAAACCTGATTGAACCCATAAGACCTTTTATGGATCAATGCTTTCCGAGGTGAGGTTGTATGGAACGGCTTTAATCCGGCCGCCGGGCATGAACAGATGGGCAAGAGGCCGGCCTTGGTTCTCTCAACCAAACCTTTTATTATAAAAACGGAATTGGCTTTCCGGTTCGATAGGCCAGAGCCTGGCAGGTGGCGACAAGGTCTTCACCGGTAGTGACGCGAATATCGTAACTGGCGGTTTTACGGGTTTGGCTAATCCGGTGGGCTTCAGCCGTGAGGTAGTTTCCGGGCTCAGGGCTGGCGACGTAGGTGACGTTGACATTTAGGGCCACAGCAATGGTGCCATCGGTCTGACCGGCGGTTTCAAAGGCTTCGTCGATGAGGCCGAATATGGCCCCGCCGTGGGCTCGGCTGTAGATATTGTCCATATTAATTGGATCATAGGTCATGGCGACTTTTGAATAGCCCCGTTCCAATTCTAATAGTTCAATGTTCAGGGCTTGGGCGTAAGGCTCGGTTTCAACGGCCTTAAAGATAGCCCGTCGGATGGCAGGGTCCATGGGGGTTTTCGAATTATGGGGTATTTTTGACGCCAAGGTTTTCTCCCTTTTCCTTTTTGCGGACGATAAAACCCGATGGTCCCACGAAAACCTGATAGTGGTTGGGGCCTGTTAAATTTTGATAGGCAGCATTTCCGTAAACACTGTCCACCAAGGGCAGTTTATGCCCGGAGCGGTACAACCACCCCCACAGCGGGTGGTGTTCGGTGGTCGCGGTCGAATTGTTTGCCAATGAAAAAACGGACCGGGGTGCGGACCGTTCTTTTTTGATATCGAGGTATCGGCCGGAGATCCGGGTCAGGCGATATCGGGTATCCAGCCCCAGCGGCGTAAGCCAGGGCTGCCATTTGAGAATATCCCCTTCGATCATCCACTGGTCACCATTGACAAAAAAATAGCGGTCGCGTCCGTTTTGCAGCGAGCGATACTTTACCTGGGTGACCGGTGGCGATGAGCCGGTGTTTTTTTCCATCGGTTGGGTGACGATTTCCGCCACGGGTTTCTCGAAGGTAAACCGGTGGTAGGTTTGAAAAAATAGCCCCAGAAACAACAGCATACCGCTTCCGCCAATAAGCAAAAGAACGGCCAGGAGGTTTCTTAAACCGGCGATAATCCCCGGCGGTTTTCGGGTCGTTTTAACCAGCCGGCGCAGATACCAGCGCAAACGACGAAAAAGAAAAACCGTCAAAAATATACTGCCGAACAGCAATCCCGCCAAGCTGCACCAAATAATCGTTTGGGGATCAAAACGGTCGAACAGCGTTTGAGCGGGAATTAGCGGCACGGTTTACCCCGACAGCCGATCCCACTCGCTGGGGGCCTGATCGGTCCCATCAGAATGGTCATCGGACGACATGGGCGGCTGGTATCCACCCTGCATCCCCCGTAGCCGCGCAATTCGCTCTTCCAGGGGTGGATGGGTGGAAAACAAACGCATCATGCTGCGACCGGAAAGGGGGTTGACGATGAACATATGGGCTGTGCTGGGGCTGGCATCCATGGGGATCCGTCGGGAATAGGCACCCAGTTTTTCCAAAGCCCGGGCCAATCCGTCCGGTTTTCCGGCGAATTGAGCGCCTGTGGCATCGGCTAAGTATTCCCTCGAGCGGGAGATAGCCATCTGGATTACCATGGCCCCGAAGGGTGCCAGAATCGACATGATCAGCGCACCGGCACCACCCATACCCCCCCGGCCGCCACCGCCGCGATTACCGAACATGGTCGCAAAACGGCCCATGTTGGCGATCATCATAATGGCCCCTGCCAGGGTGGCGGCAATGGAGCCGATTAAAATGTCCCGATTCTTAACATGGGCCAGTTCGTGGGCCAGGACGCCCGTAATTTCGTCTCTGTCCATAACTTTAAGTAGCCCCTGGGTGACGGCCACAACGGCATGTTCCGGGTCTCTCCCGGTAGCAAAGGCATTGGGTGCATCCTTGGGAATAACGAACACCCTGGGCATGGGCAATCCAGCGCGCTGGGTGAGTTCCTGGACGATCTTGTAAATTTCGGGGGCCTCGGCTGCAGATGCTTCGCTGGCCCGATACATTTTAAGAACCATTTTATCGGAAAACCAGTAACTGAAAAAATTCATTCCCGCGGCAAAGATCAATGCCATAATCATTCCCTGACGCCCACCCAGAAGGTTACCGAGAATCACTAGAAAAACCGTCATAGCGGCCAAAAGGAAGGTGGTACGCAATCGATTATTCATTGTTTTGTGCTCCTTAAATTATTGAATTCATTCAATGCGTCATCATAACAGATTGTCTGAGCCCAGCAGTCTAACAAATTTCCGATGTGGATATCATTTCCGTGGATCCCAAGTTTATAAAAACTCGACACCCATGCCATTTTCCGTAACGTGGACAATTTGTGCCCTGATCGGCTGAGGATCATCACCGTCAGCAAGAATGCCGCTTTTGATCTGTAGGGTAATCTCGTCGCCAATGGGTGGGCACTGATGCGATGGCGCTTTCAGAAATAAACCGATATCGCTGATATCGAGGGTGACAAATTCAGCGCTACCTAAGGTGTGGTGGGTCACGAGAACCGGCACGGGAACCTTTATACGTCTGCGTCGTCTTTTTTCCGCTTTCATGATCCGTCCTGTTAGAATTGTTGCAACATCCCCGATACCTTCCCGAGTGCGGCCAGCCGAGATTGATATCGATGTGCCGGATGTTTCTGACACGATCAAGGCCCCGCCAAACCAAAGGCCCTGGTTGATAGAATTGTGCTCCTGCTCGAGCAGGACAACAATATATAGTATGTTCGATGAAATAGCAATCTGTCCAAGCCACCTCATACACTAAAACCTCAGATAGTGGAGGAGGATTGTATTGTCAAGCCGCTATCTTTAAAAATGATGGAAAAATAGAAGTGGTAGAACAAAACCTCCAATATCTAAATGTAGGCTTTGTAAAATGCAAGCTTTGTAAAAAAACATCCCGGCAGGGTTTTCGGGGGCTTTAGAAGGGGCATGGATATGGACCAAATAGACCAGATATTGGGGTTCAATTTAAGGCTTGAGGAATCAATGGTCAGGATAGTATGTTATGAACTAAATTAACCGATTTTTTTAATGGATTGTTGTCGTGGCCCAACGATTACTAAAAATCATTTTACCCGTGAACCATCGAACCGAGGCCTTGACGCTTTTGGGCGATCAGGACGGGGTGACTTATTGGCAGGAAGAATCGGCCCAGGGGTCATTTGTGGCCAGTGTTGTGATGGATTCCGGTTTAAGCGAAACCGTCATGGATCTATTTGAGAAGACGTTTTCGCACGTTGAAGGGTTTCGGCTGGTGCTCCTAACGATTGAGGCAACGGTGCCGCGTTTGGAACCACCGGCAGCTGAGCCCGAGACGGCGCCGGACCCCAAAAAAAAGAGAGACAAACCGACCACCAATGCCCGCATCGGCTCAAAAAGGATCAGCCGGGAAGAGCTTTACGCAGATATCGTCGACAGCTCTGAGTTGACCTCCGTCTACATTGCGCTAACGATTTTATCCACGGTTGTGGCGGCCATTGGCTTGTTAAAAAGCAATGTTGCCGTGATCATCGGTGCCATGGTGATTGCGCCTTTTCTTGGACCCAATGTGGCTCTGGCACTTTCCACAACCCTAGCGGATGCCAAGTTGGGATTTGGCGCGGTGCGAACCCTTCTTATTGGGATTTTGATCGTCCTTTTACTATCCGTGGGCATGGGGTTTATCCTGGGCACCGATCCCGGTACGCCCGAAATTGCCGGCCGGACACGAATCGACCTTTCGGATCTTATCCTGGCAATTGCTTCCGGGGCCGCCGGGGTGCTTGCCTTTACAACGGGTTTTTCCTCGGCTTTAATCGGTGTGATGGTGGCGGTCGCCCTGTTGCCGCCTTTAACCGTTTGCGGTCTGCTGTTGGGGGCGGGCTATACCGCCCATTCCCTGTCGGCCTTTTTGCTCTTTGCGACCAACATTATTTGCATTAATTTTGCCGGAGTGGTCACCTTTTTTATACAGGGGGTTTCGCCCCGGACCTGGTGGGAAGCCAACAAGGCAAAAAAAGCGACCCGTAAGGCGCTGGCCCTGTGGTCGATCATTGTTGTTATCTTGGCGGCGGTTATTCTATTATGGTTTTGATGCCTGCGACAGGTGTTAAGGTTTATTGATTACTATGAAATTACGCCTCGTTGTTGTCCTTGTCTGGATCGGCCTTTTATCTTTTCTGGTCGCCCGCAATGTATTCATCCCAACCCTCGACACCGATGTCTCCTCGGCACTGGCCAAGGCTAGAGAAGAAAGTTTTTATGGTGTCTGGTTTAAGGACCAGCGGATCGGATATGTTGAAAATCGGATTCAACCCAAAGGGGAGGGCGCGTATACATTGGTCCAGCGGGCGTTGTTGCGCCTCAATGTACTTAACCAAACCCGCCAGATAGACATGCACTTAACCGCCGATCTCGACCCCCGGCAGCAGTTACAGACTTTTTCCTTTACTTTTCGATCTCCTTTTTATTCCATGGATTCAAAAGGGACAGTTGAGGGCAATACCCTGCATCTATTAACGGACACCGGTGGTGATGCGCGCAAGGAAACCATTCCTTTGGCGGATGCCCCTTTTATCAGCACCAATCAACGGGATTATCTGTTGAACCCGGCCCCCGAGCCGGGGCAAAAGATTAAGATACCTTATTTTGATCCATTGACCCTTAGCAGCCGGGAAAACCTGGTGACCTACATGGGCAAGGAAAAACTGTTGATCAATAAAAAGATCTATCGCCTGCACCACTTTGAATCCCGGTTTTCAGGCGTTCGGGTTAATTTCTGGTTAGACGACAAAGGGAAAGTGATTAAAGAGGAATCCCCGGCCGGATTCGTGTTTTTAGCCGAACCGGAGTTCAAAGCGACGGATATCGAAGAGGGCGGCCAGGAATTGCTCCGTGCCGTCGCCGTGCCGTATGCGGGCCGACTGCCGGCCGAAGAGACACCGGAAAAAATCGATTACCGTTTGGACGTTCCGGCGGATGTGTCCCTCGATTTGAATGGGGGGCGGCAGCATTTCGAGAACGGTGTGCTGCGCGTCTCACGCGAAGACATGTCGGAAGCAACCCCCGGCTCGTCCGGTAATGTTGATTGCGATAATCCTGAGGCGGTCGCATCGAGCCGTTATGTTCAGGCCGATCATGAGGATATCGTGGACCAGGGGCGTCGGATCGGTCTTAATAGCCCACATACGATTGAAATCGTTGGGGCTCTGGCGGCTTGGGTATATGACAATATCGACAAACGGCCGGTAATCGGCCTGCCCGACGCTTTGTCGACCCTGAAAAACCGCAAGGGTGATTGTAATGAGCATGCCGCTTTATTTGCCGCCCTGGCCCGCAGCCGGGGAATTCCCACCCGCATTGCCGCCGGCGTAACGCTTCATCAAGGACGGTTTTACTACCACGCCTGGAATGAGGTCTGCATTGACGGCCGGTGGCTGAGCCTGGATACGACTAAAAATCAGATTCCGGCGGATTTAACCCATATTCGTCTGGTACATGGGGATTTGGAAGGCCAGTTGCGCATCGGTGCTGTTTTGGGAAAACTAAAAATAGAAATCATGGAATAAAAAGAGACGCAATGGAAGCGCTAAAAATCGAGGGGTTGACCAAACGGTTCGGCAATTTTACGGCCGTTGATGATATCAGTCTAGTGGTGGAAAAAGGCGAAATATTCGGATTTCTCGGTCCCAACGGCGCCGGGAAAACCACGACGATCAAGATGGTGGCCGGCCTGCTCAAGCCGGATGTGGGACGCATTCTCATTACGGGTCGCGACCTGGCCAAAGAGCCCCTGGTGTGCAAACAAAACACCGGTTATATTGCCGATCGTCCCTGGCTATATGAAAAGCTCACGGCCTGGGAGTATTTGCAATTCATCGCCAATATGTATCGCTTGCCGCCGGACGCTTTCGACCGCCAAACCGAGAAGTATCTATCCCTGTTTGATCTATCAGATTGGCGCCACCACCTGATTGAAGGTTTCTCCCACGGGATGCGTCAAAAGCTGGTCATGACTTCCATGCTCATGCTCGAAACGCCGCTGATCGTGGTGGACGAGCCCATGGTCGGGCTGGATCCCAAAAGCGCGCGCATCGTCAAAGAACTTTTCAAACATCTGGCTGACAACGGCATCACCATTTTTCTTTCGACCCACTCGCTGGAGATTGCCGAAGAGCTCTGTGACCGCATCGGTATTATTTTGGATGGCCGGTTGCTCACCGTCGGAGATATGGCGGCCTTAAGGCGAAAAGCGGTCGGCAAGGGGTCGGACCCTACTTTGAATATGGGCTCGGATGGGGATAGGGCTTTGGATTTGGAAGAGATCTTTCTCACCCTCACCGGTGCCTGGGAAATGCAAGAGATTGTTGGGGCATTAAAGGGAAAAAAGTGAGACGGATCCTACTATGGCCGTTTCGCTGTGGTTTTGCCAACCGTTTTTGGGGAAATCGCCGCGCCAAGTTGCGAACCTTCGGGCTGGCTTTGTTCGGCATCATCATCGCTGGCGTCATCTATGCCACCAGCATTCGGGTCATCGGCTATTTTCACAGTCAGAACGAGCTGGGTATTATTCTCAGCCTTAAAATATTTGAAATGGCCTGGATGATCATTTTCGCCCTGCTGATCTTTTCCGGCATGGTCTCAGGTATTTCGACCCTTTTTCTATCGCGGGATAATGAAATTGTCTTTGCGGCCCCCATTCGCCCGGATCAGCTCTATTTTATGCGCTATGTGACGACTTTTCTTTATACATCCTGGATGGTGATTGTTTTTTCCATTCCGGTTTTCGGTGCGTATGGGTATGTCTTTGGCGCAGGCTGGGCCTATTGGCCGTTGATGCTCTTAACCTTGGTGGCCACCGCTGCACTCGCTACGGGCGTGGCCCTGGCGGCAATGCTCGTTTTGGTGAATTTGTTTCCGGTCCGACGCACACGGGATATCGTCGTCTATTTGTCTTTATTGGGGGGCATCCTGCTTTATCTGTTCATTCGGTTGTTGAGACCCGAAGAACTTGCCGATCCGGATCGTTTTCCCGATTTTATCGAGTATCTTTCCGCCCTGTCGACACCAACAGCCCCGCTGTTTCCGGCCGGTTGGGCAGCCCAATCGCTGAGCGCCTACCTGCAATTTAAAGAGATTGATTGGCTGCTGGTGGCGTTGTTTTGTTTGACGCCCCTGGTGATCTTCTTTTTTGGCGAAGTGTTGATGAAGCGGTTATTTTTCAAGGGTTATTCTAAGGCCCAGGAATCTTTCGGTGGGTTGCGGACCTTTAAACCCCGCGTTTATCGCAGATCCGGCATGGGGTGGTTCTTTCGCAAGGAGGCCAAGGTTTTCTTGCGCGACGCCTCGGAATGGTCCCAATTGTTCATGATCGGCGCATTGGTCCTCGTTTATCTTTATAATTTTAAAGTGCTGCCCCTTGACCGGGCGCCAATGTCCACGGTGCATTTAGCCAATATTATCGGGTACGCCAATATCGCCCTGGCCGGATTTTTGGTGGTGTCGCTATGCGCGCGTTTTGTCTATCCGGCAATCAGTATGGAACAAGAGGCCTTCAACGTGTTGCGCACCTCACCGCTCTCTTTGAGTCGGTATCTTCTATACAAATACCTTTTCTACGTCATTCCCTTCACTTTGATCATGCTTATTCTGTTGCTGGCGGGGAATCATCTGTTGGAGATCGATGGCCCCATGTGGTGGATTTCACTTTTCACCGGGTTACTGATAACTTGGAGCGTCGTGGGAACGGCCCTGGGATATGGTGCGCGGTACGCAGATTTTAAAACTGAAAATCGCGCCGCAGCTTTGGGTGGTGTCGGCGCCATTGCCTTTTTATTCACCGCCATGAGCGTTACCCTGGTTGTGATTGCACTGGGAAGTTTTCCAACGTATCGACTCGTGCGGGCCTGGATGACCGGTTTTAGCCTTTCCGCTGGGGATCAATGGCTGATGGGTGCTTCCATTGCGGGTATGGTGACCGCAGCTGTAGCGGTTCCATGGGTATCCTTAAAGAGTGGATTGGATCGGTTGGGTGGCTGAAGACGCTATTCGGGCAAAGCCTGTTTCAGGTAGTCGTTGACCATTTGAGCGCTGTCCGAAGCCGTTATTTCTTGCGGCAGGCGTTTTAAGGCCAGTTCGATGGCTTTATCGATCATTTCGGCGCGCAGGCGATGGCGGGCATTGGCGATTTGTCCCTTGATCTTCCCTTTGGACGCTGTGAGTATTATTTCGCTTTCGGCCTGAGCGTCGGCGATAATCTGGGCTTTGCGATTTTCACCCTGGTTCACAATCCGAGCCTTGATTTCTTCCAATCGCAGGCTGCTTTGGTCAAGTTGTGCAGCGACTTTTTCAACCGCCTCTTCGGCCTGGCGTTTTTGGGATTCCACCTGCTCGATCTCTTCGGACACTTCTTCTTTCCGGCCGTTTAGAAAGTCGACCAGAGGTTTGCGGGCATATTTAACGATGACCAGAACAAAAATGGCGAAATTAACCCATCGCATCACCTCATCGTAGGTGGATCGCCAAGCTGACGTTTCTTCAGCGGCAAAGGCAGGGTCGACCAACAGGTAAAAGGTAATGAGAGTGCAGGGCAGCCACCGGCAAACCAAAGTCCGGCCCAAATGTAGACATTGAGCGGTCGTCATTATCCCAACTCCCGACTTAAGATTTTCTCCATGACCTTGGTAGACAACATTTCCGCCTCGTTTTGAATGGACTGCCTGGCGGCCGCAATCTGATCATCCATTTCCCGCTGGGCTTTTTTCCTTTGGGCAGAGATGATTTCACGGGTTTCTGAAATGATGTCGGCGGCCGCTTTTCCTCCCGCCGCCTCCGTTTTGCGGCTCACTTCAAAAGCCTCATTTTTAGCGGACCTTTCCTGATTCGAGATTTGATCGGTCAGGTCATCCAATTTCTGTTTGGCCGCAAGGGTCTCTGTCCGTGCTTTTTCAATATAATTGGTTCTGTCGTCTATGGCCGCACGCAAGGGGGCGATCATCACTCGATTCAAGATAAATAGAAAAATCAGAAAAGAGATCGCCTGAACGACCATCGTCTCATTAATGGTTATGAGCGCTATGGTAGTGATAATCTCCATGTGGCTTTACCCGCTTAAATGTTAAACCACGAATAACAGCAACAGGGCGATAACCAAGGAGTAGATTCCGGTCGATTCGGATACGGCCTGACCCACCAACATGGTTCGTGTCAACAGACCGGCTTCCTTGGGATTCTTGCCGATTGCCTCGCAGGCTTTCGCCGCGACCATGCCTTCACCAACGCCGGGTCCGATAGCGCCCAGGCCCATGGATAATCCTGCACCTAAAAACGCGGCAGCTTTTACCAAGTCTGCACCTTCGATTGCCATAATATCGTCTCCTTTAATTCAAATTAAACCACAAAGATAAGTACCAAGCTGATCACCATGGCATAGATGGCCGTAGATTGGGAAACTGCCTGGCCCACCAGCATGATCCGCATCATATCACCAGCATGCTCTAAATTTCGCGACACCCAACGCACGGCGCCTTCGGCCGCCATGCCATTACCGATTCCCGGTCCGATTCCACCGAATCCCATGCTGATACCAGCCCCCAATAAAGCCATGGATGCACTTAGGGCCGGGGATTCGGGAAAGGTTTTAAACATTAAAATAAAGCTCACCAGCAGGCCGAAAATTGATGGCGTCTGCGATACGGCCTGACCCACCAACATCGTTGTGGTCGCATTGCCTACCGATTCCGGCTGACGGGCGATTCCTTCGCAGCAGGCACCCGCCGCCATTCCTCCCCCGTATCCGGAGCCAATGGCCGCCAGGCCGGTACTGAGGCCGGCGCCAATCAAGGCTGCCCATCCTGGATAAAAGGCTGATTGGCTGAAATCCATAAAGATTAACATCAAAGCCACCACCATGGAAAAAATGGCCGGGGTTTGACAGACCGCCGATCCGATAAGCATGTTGGTGGTGATACGCGATGTTACCGCTGGTTGACGGGCGATACCCAGACAGGCCTGACCGCCCGGAAAACCGGAACCAATTCCGGATCCAATGGCACCGAAACCAATGCAGAGCCCGGCCCCCAACAACGCGGTGGCGGTAATCAATCCGCCGCTACCGCTATCCAGAAACAGTAACAGAATCGCAATGACCAGAGCGAAAATAGAGGCCGATTCAGCCACCGCTTGACCGACGAGCATGTTTTTGAACAGGTCGCCGGAAATTGCCGGGTTGCGCGACACCGCCAGGTTAGCCTGGGCGGCTGTGTACCCTTCGCCGATTGCGGCACCCATGGCACCCAAACCCATGGCAATCCCGCCACCGGTATAGGCGGCCAAATGAATTAATGTTTGTGTATCCCAGGACATGATTTATTTTACCTGCACCGAAATATAGACGACCGTCAGCATGGTAAACACAAAGGCCTGAATCGTACCCACAAATAGTCCGAAAAATGCATTGAGCAACGGTGGCAATACGATGCTGTAGGTCAAGTGGGACACCACCAGGATGATGATGGAGCCGCCCATGATATTTCCGAAAAGCCGAAAGGAGATCGACACGATTTTGGCCAACTCACCGATCACATTCAGGGGCATCATGAAAAACATGGGCTGAAAATACTCATTGGCATAGGCCTTGAAGCCCTTGGATTTGATTCCCGCATAGTGGGCGATGATAAAACCCATGAGGCCCAGGCTCAGCGGCGTGTTCAGATCCTTGGTGGGCTCTTCAAGATGGGGGATGATTCCGAGCCAGTTGGACAAAAGCATAAACAAAAACAGCGCACAAATCAGCGGTCCGTAAGTTCTCGCCATTTTCTTATCGAGCGCATCTTCGGTCAGTCCATAAAATTGAGCCACAAAAAGTTCACCGACAACCTGGAACGGTCGCGGCACGCGGCCTCGGTTGCGGCTTGTCAGATACCCGAAGAGCAGCAGGATCGCGATAACGATCCAGGTCATGAGGATGACTTCAAGATTTAAGGTGATGCGGTAATCCCCGATGGGAATAAGCAGTTGATGTATTTTACCGAGTTCGCCCATATTGGCCTTATGAGGATGCGTGTTTTTGTGTCAATGAAAGGTGGATATGATCCCAGAGAATCACCAGCTGAATCGCAAAGAGGCCGATGATGACGGTAATCAGACTAACCTGATCGAATTTAATCGCCGCAATCAAGGGAATGGCCAGGATTGCATATCGTAAGACAAGCGATGCCAGTGAGATGAGTATGGAGGCCCGCTTGCCCCGTCCCAAAGCCTGGGGAATGGTTTGGCCCATGAGCACAAAATTGATAACGCTGAAAAGCGCGCCCAAGACGAGCCCTTTTCCGGCGGCTTTTTCACCGATAACGATCAGGGCCATCGCGACCACGATTGCCACGAACATTGCCCGGCTACCATATTTTTTTTGTGTCTCTTTAATCTCTTCCATCAATATCACGATCAGTCGGTTTTTTTGTTTTACCCGGATCGGTCGTTAATTCAATAATTTGCCGGTAAGCGACATTGGCGCCACCGATAACACCGAAAAGGGTAAAAATGGTAATAAAAATACCTTTTGTCCCCAACCAGTTGATCCAAGAATCGGCCGATAAAAAAACAAAGTACAATGCAGCCGGCCATCGTGAGGCCCAACTGCATGACAATGGATAAATTTTCAGCCCAGACCCGATTTTTTTTATAATCGAATCGCATGCGTTTTTATTGCCCATACAAAGGTATAAAATTTATCAGAATCCAATTTGGCGTGTCAACATATAATATGATTTTACCAGAAATATTTTTAACTTTACCTGTCCGGGATTCCAATATCCTCTGTTCGAGTGAGCAATATTCTGTTTTTTCTAACCCATTTGTCATGCGTTCGACGACGTTGGGGCGTCCGTGACGGCCTACCCTATATTGGCACATACCTTCCAAAAAAACCGCTCAACTTATAAATAAATAGTTATTGACAACCGGAAAAAGATAATTCAACTTAAGGGGAACTTCGGAAAAGGGAATCCCGTTAGAATCGGGGACGGTCCCGCCGCTGTAATCGGGGACGAACACCGCATCGAGTCACTGGTCCAGTATAATGGGCTGGGAAGGCGCGGTTAGTAGGATGATCCGAGAGTCAGAAGACCTTTCCGGAGTGTTGCCAAGTCTTTTGGAATCGCCATACCTGGTTGCTTAATCGGGTGGCGTTCCAAAAACGCTTGTTGCCATACGTTGCGATGGAAAACCACTATGGCGCGCTATCGGAAGGGCTAAGAAACAGGGTGCAACCCTTCGTGCAATATGCACGAAGGGTTTTTTTGTTTTTAGGGCTTCCGATGCCTCCATGTGGGAATCAAACCACAAGGAGAAAGGAGGATATTGGCTATGGATACAATCACTTGACTGGTAACATGACTATGCTTGATCTACTTTTTGGACTCATTTTCAATCTAAAACAAAGGATTACCAAATGATAAAAAAAATAGCATTGTTACTTGTTGTATTTAGCGCCGTTTTTTGCGTTTCACCTGTCACCATTCATGCCGGTAGCGGTGGAAAAGTAGCAGACCCCAAGCCGGCTATTATACTGGCCAGTTTTGGGACAACCGTGCCCGAAGCCGTCAAATCGATTATCAACATTCACGACGAAATTAAAGCCGCCTATCCCGGTATTCCGGTTAAAATAACGTTTACATCCAATATTATTCGGAGCGTTTGGAAAAAACGGCAGGCCGACGCCCAAAAATGGCTTGATATGGGCATCCCCAAAGAAGTCCTTTATGTGAAAAATATCATCTCCACTTTCGGCGAACTTCGGGAAGAAGGGTTCAACCAAATTGTTGTGCAGCCCACGCATATTTTTTACATGGAGCAATCTGACGATCTGGCCTCGTATGTGGACGCCATGCGATCCATCCGCACCACTAAGAAGCGATGGATGCCTTTTCAAAAAATAGCACTTGGGCGACCGGCGCTTGGCATGATGGGTGTCCATTATGACTATCGCGAAGATCTTAAAAAAAGCCTCGAGACGCTGGCCTTAGATGTTGAACTGGCCCGAAAAAATAATGCCAAACTGGTCTATATGGCCCATGGCAACGATTATTGGTCCACGGGTATTTACGGTGAAGCAGCCAAAATGATGCGTGAACTCTATCCGGGCGTGGAGATCTTTATCGGTGCGGTTGAGGGGTATCCGGGGGTTGATGATGTCCAGCGCTATTTAAAGCACTTTAAAGGCGGCAAAGTTGTGTTGAAACCTTTTATGATTGTTGCCGGCGATCATGCCGTTAACGATATGGCCGGTAGTGAAGATGATTCGTGGAAATCGATTTTGGCCAAAGACGGGTTTGAGGTCATTCCCATTCTGGAAGGTTTGGGAACCAATGACGCTTTCGCGCAGATTTTTGTCGATCATATTAGAGATGCGGCGCACGATGCGGGGATAAAGTTGGCCCATTAAGTTTTTGAAGGGGCGACCTTGTCAGTGGGAATAGCGGTTATGAATAAAGCAGAAACAGATAAAAATGTGCAGACTTACACCGCCTCCCCCCATCGGTGGGCGGTATGGGGGGCACTGTTGTGTCTGGCTTTGGCGGTCCTTCTGGTGAGTGCCATGGGTATGGGTTATATCCGGATCTCTTCAGGCGATGTGGCGCGCATTGTTCTGGCCAAGATCTTTGCCCAATCCCAATGGCTCGCGGATACCGATCCGCTTTTATCTACGGTCGTTTGGGAAGTCCGCTTGCCGCGTATATTGAGTGCGGTGTTGGTTGGCGCCGGTCTGGCGATGGCTGGTGTTGTTTTTCAGGGTATTTTGTTAAATCCATTGGCCGATCCTTATACGTTGGGGGTTTCGTCGGGGGCCGCCTTTGGGGCGGCAGTAGCCCTATTGATGAATCTGGCCACCGCATCCTTGGCATCGGTGCCGCTATTTGCCTTTTTCGGCGCGATAGGGACCCTCTTTTTCGTTATATTCCTCTCTTCGTCGGCGGGCGGCCTTTCGCATAATAATTTAATATTGTCAGGTATCATTGTCGCTTCAATCCTTTCGGCCGGGATAAGTTTTGTAAAATTTATGGCTGACGAGCAGGTAGCGGTGATCATTTTCTGGATTATGGGTAGCTTTGCCGCCAAAACCTGGGCAGATGTGGCTTTACTCAGTGTCGCTGTCAGCTTTGCGGTGGGCGTTACCATTTATTGGAGCCGCGACCTTAACCTGATGGCCCTGGGGCATAGAAGCGCCGCGTCGTTAGGCGTCGACACCCAAAAGGTACGCTTGATTCTGCTGGTATGCGCCTCGATGGTATCGGCTATCTGTGTGGCAGTATCCGGAATTATCGGATTCGTCGGGCTATTGGTGCCCCATATGATGCGTATGCTGGCCGGCCCGGACAATCGCACCTTGATTCCGCTTTCACTGCTTTTTGGGGCCATCTTGCTATTGGCTGCCGATACCATTACGCGCGCGGTACTTCCCTATGAAGTTCCCATTGGGGTGATTACCGCTTTGGGCGGCGGCCCTTTGTTCTGCTATATTTTCTGGAAACGGCAACGGACGGGGGGAATGTAAAATGGCACCCCTGTTTGAGATGTCAGACCTGGCTTTTTCTTATGGCCGTGCGGCCCAGGGTGACCCCATCATTAATGGTATCTCCATGTCACTTGATGAGGGACATTTTTATGGTGTTATCGGCCCCAACGGTTGCGGCAAAACGACGCTAATTGACCTGCTAATGGGACAAATCAGACCGACCCACGGCGACGTATGCTACCTTGGCCAAACGGTCTCAACCTATCGGCCAAAGAAACTGGCCCGCCAGATAGCGCTCGTGCCGCAGCTCTATAGTATTAATTTTCCGTTTACAGTACGTGAAGTGGTCGCCATGGGGCGTTATCCCCATCTGTCACGTTTTTCGAATCCTGGAAAAACAGACCACAACATCATCCGCAAAATTATGAGGGATACTGATATCCAACGCTTCGCCAATCGTCGAATCAACCAATTAAGTGGTGGAGAACGGCAACGGGTGGTTTTCGCCCGTGCTTTAGCCCAACAAACCCCCGTACTTTTTTTGGATGAAGCCACGGCCAATCTCGATATAAATCATGCTTTGGCGCTGCTAACCCTGGCGGGAAAACGGGTAGAAAAAGGCGGTACCGTGATCAGCGTCTTTCAAGAGATCAATCTGGCCGCCATGTTTTGTGACTATCTGATATTTATGCAAAAGGGAAAAATAATGGCACATGGGCCCACCCAGGTAACTTTAACCGAAGCTTACCTGCAGCAACTGTTTGATGTTGAATGCCGGATTGAGGAAAATCCATTCAACCATCACCTCCAAGTGGCCTATAAGGTGTGACGTCATGATTGAACGGTTGGTACTCGTTTTTCGATACGATTTTGTTTTACGGCTTATTGGCCTGCTGATTTTTTTCATGATTTCTCAACCCGTGTTTTCTCAACCCATGGATCTCTTTAGCGCCGATGCCCTGGGTGCCGATAACCTGGGGCCTAAAACCATGGGATTGGTCGGAGAGATGGGGATTATTGACCAGGCCGGCCGAAAGATTAATGTGAAATCACCCTTTCAGCGGGTGATTTCATTATACGGCGCACATACGGAAAATTTGTATGCTTTGGGGGCGGCAGGGCAATTGATCGGTGTCTCTAAAAGTAGTGACTTCCCGGCTGAAGCGGCTCGGAAACTTCTATTATCCCAACGGGATGATCTGGAAAAATTTTTATCCGTTCGTCCCGATCTGGTCCTGATTCGTCCCATGATCGACCGGGCTTATGCCCGCCTGGTGGGGCAACTTGAGAATTACGGTATCGTTGTGGTTTCGCTTCAACCCGCGACTTTAAATGAGATGGCTGCCTATTGGCAGGTGTTGGGTCGCCTCGTCGGAAGGGAGCCGGCAGCCGGCGAGATGGTGTCGACCTTTACGCGCCAAAGGATGGCCATTCAGGTGGTCACCCAAACCCTGAATCCCAAAAAGCGGGTGTACTTTGAGGCGATCCACAAAAAAATGAAGACGTTTACCGCCACGGCCATGGCGATATCGGCGCTGAACATTGCCGGTGGGATTAATGTGGCCGACGATGCACGTTCGGTGCGCGGCACCAATATCGCCTTTTTCGGTAAAGAGCGCATTTTATCACGGGGAAGCCGGATCGACGTGTACCTGGCCCAGCGTGGCACCATGAACCCGGCCAGTGTTGAGCAGATACTTAATGAACCGGGTTTTGATGCGATTAAGGCGGTTGGAGAAGGGCAGGTTTATACCATTGATGAGGCCATCGTTTCCCGGCCCACAATGCGGTTAATCAGCGGTATTTGTGAAATCGGCGCGATCCTCTACCCAAATCTATTTCCGGTTTCATTTCCAGGAATATGCAAATCATACGAGGCATCATGAAAAAAAATATCAAGACTATCGGCACTTTGTTCGGGATTGGCGTGGGACCCGGAGATCCGGAATTGATTCCTATTAAGGCCGCCCGCCTACTCAGCCGTGAAGTTGACCGGGTATTTACAGCCGCTTCGACCCGGAATAATTACTCTTTAGCCGTGGAAATTGCCCGCAGCCATATTTCCCCGGGTACACCCATCGAAAAAATGGACTTTCCCATGAGCCGGGATCAGGCGGTCAAAGAACGGGCTTGGGAAAAAAATGCGTCCAGAATCCTGGAGGTGCTCAATTCCGGCGAAAACGCTGCTTTTCTCACATTAGGAGACCCCCTGACCTATTCGACTTATGGATACACCATTCGACATCTAAAAAACCTTTCGAACGACGTTAATATCGTGACGATTCCGGGCATTACTTCCTATCAGGCCGCCGCTGCCCGCACCAATACACCCCTGGTGGAGGGACATGAATCTTTGTTGGTCATGTCGGGTGTCAAAGGGGAGAACAATTTCAAGTCACTGCCGGTCGATTCGGATAACGTCGTTTTTCTAAAAGCATATCGAGATCTTAAGGGGGTGTACGCGTCATTGGAAAATGCTGGCTTGGCGGAATCGAGTGTCGGGATAACCAATTGCGGCCGGCCGAATGAAGTGGTTTATCATGATATTCGTGACCTGCTTGAACTTCCGCCCAACTATTGGACCTTGATTATTGCTAAAAGAAAGAAGGCAAATGGTCGCGAGAAGGCATAAACCCCTCAGCTACCGCGCCCTTGCGGTATCGCTGGGAATATCCGCCATTATGCTGGGAGGGTGGCTCATTTTCAGCGAATCGGTTGACCCGGTATTTTTGGGTCGTAAGCTAATCGTGCCTCTATTTCGGTTAATGCTGTTCATCACGATCGGCTTGGCGGTGGGACAGATCATCGAGTCTGTCGGTTGGACCCGTTTTTTAGCGGTTTTGGCCCGTCCCTTTTTTCATTTCAGTCGCCTGGGACTGCATTGTGGCGCAGCCTTTACAACCGCTTTTTTTTCCGGGGTAGCTGCCAACGCGATGTTGGTTGATTTTTACAAAGATGGCAAAATCAGTCGCGGTCAACTTTTCCTTACCAATCTGATCAATCAATTGCCGGCCTATTTTCTGCATTTGCCCACGACAATCTTTATTGTGATCCCTTTGACGGGCGTGGCCGGGGGCCTTTATTTCCTGTTGACCTTCCTCGCGGTATTGTTACGGACTTTTTTCGTATTACTATATGGGTATGTCCGGCTTCCCCCTCTTTCCCGTTTTTCGGGGATCGGCCCCGAAAAAGACAACGGGCAGCCATTCACCAAAAAAAATGAGAACGTCGCCGCGAGGGTTTGGCTGAATGTCAAACAAAAACTACCCAGACGGGTGGTCTCCATTGTCGTTTATATGATTCCGGTCTATATCGCGGTTTTTATTCTAAACGCGATGGGCTTTTTCGATATCACCCGGCAATGGCTGGCAGGGGTTGTGGTGACGACCTTTATACCGATCGAGGCATTATCTGTGATTGTTCTAAGCTTTGCAGCGGAATTCACTTCAGGGTTTGCAGCCGCCGGGGCCATGCTTGATGCCGGTGTTTTGACCACCAAGCAAACGGCATTGGCATTGTTGATCGGCAACATCGTTGCTTTTCCCATGCGCGCCTTGAGACATCAACTACCCCGCTACATTGGTATCTTTGCACCTAAAATGGGCACCCAGCTATTGTTGTTGGGCCAGGGGTATCGCGTTGTCAGCCTGATCCTTGTGGGAGTCATTTATTATGCCTTCTGCTAAAAAGGCTCTCAAAGCGGTTGTTGTTGCCGGTACCCACAGTGGTTCCGGTAAAACCACCATTACGCTGGGATTGATGGCCGCGCTGAGGCGACGGGGTTTACGGGTGGCGCCTTTCAAAGTCGGGCCCGATTTTATCGATCCCGGTCACCATCGCGTCATCTGCGATAAGATCAGCCGCAATCTGGATGGGTGGATGATGAACCGCGAAACGAACCGGACGATCTTTCACACCCATTGTCGCGATGCCGATATCGCGGTGGTGGAAGGAGTGATGGGTTTATATGATGGGTTCAGCGGTCAGTCGGAAGCGGGATCGACCGCCGAGATGGCCAAATGGTTGCAGGCACCGGTACTCCTGGTGGTCGACGCGAGAAGTATGGCTCGCAGTGCGGCTGCGCTGGTGCAAGGGTTTGAAACCTTCGATAACAGCGTGCCTTTTACCGGTGTACTATTCAATCGGCTGGGCAGTGCTGCGCATCTGGACTATGTCCGCACCGCTTTGGCGGGCCATGTGCGCATGCCCTGTATCGGTGGGTTATTCCGTAATGATGAGATCACCCTGCCCGAACGGCACCTGGGGCTGGTAACGGCTGAAGATCACCCCCTCTCCGAAGCATGGGCCTCTACAATGGCCGACATGGTCGTATCGGCAGTAGATATCGACGCCTTTCTCGACCGGTTACCTACGATTTCCATTTCACCTGCAATCGCCGCAGATTCGCCGCCTGATCCCGGCGTTGATGGAAAAAGAAGGATTCGAATCGGTTGGGCGCATGATCGCGCCTTTTGTTTCTACTACGCAGACAATCTCGATTTGATAGAGCAGCAAGGGGCCGAGCTGGTTCCTTTCTCGCCCATTGCGGATCGGTCTTTGCCACCGGATTTGGACGGCATCTATTTCGGTGGCGGGTACCCGGAGTTACACGCCGCCCAACTGGCGCAAAATGAAACCCTGCGGCATCAAGTTCTGGTGGCCAGCCAAAGTGGCATGCCGATTTACGGAGAGTGCGGTGGTTTAATGTACCTGTGTGCCACCATTGAAGACACACATGGGAATGTCCATGATATGACGGGTTGTTTTCCCATGCGTACCCGCATGACAAAACATTTAAGGCGACTGGGCTATCGTGAGGTGACCCTGACGCAAGATACGATTATCGGGATGCGCGGCACGACCATCCGGGGACATGAGTTTCACTACTCGGAAATTGCGGCATCATCAGAAAACCAGACCATGAGTGACGCCTGCCGCTCTGACCTCTATGAGGTTACCGATCGTGCAGGCGTGGATAGGCCTGCCCAAGGTTATTTGCGGGGACGTACCTTGGGAAGTTATATACATCTGCATTTTGGCAGCCGGCCCGAAATAGCGGCCGCGTTTATTGATAACTGTCGGGTGTACCGGCAAGAAAGGAAAAAAACCTATGAACCCCAACGACATTGAACGTCGCAGTTTTGAGATCATTGACGACGAAGCAGGTGCCCACGATTTTACGCCCAAGCAGTGGCGGATTGTTCGCCGCATGATCCATACGACCGCGGATTTCGACTATGTAAAAATGACCTGTTTTCACCCCCAGGCAGTTACAGCCGGCCTTGAAGCCATTCGTGCAGGCAGCGCCATCGTTACCGATACACATATGGCTCAATCAGGGATACGAAAAAAAGAGTTGCTTCAGCTTGGGTGTAGGGTCCACTGCCTCATTTCGGATCGGGAAATCGCCAAGCAAGCCGAAGCTGAAGGGACGACCCGGGCCCAGGTCGCCGTGGATGCCGCTTTGGACCTTGTGGCCGAAGGGATTTATGTAGTCGGGAACGCCCCTACCGCCCTTTTGCGGTTGATTGAACAGGTTAAAAAAGGATCGGCCAAACCGGCCTTGATTGTGGGGCTACCGGTGGGATTCGTTAATGCGGCAGAGTCGAAGGAGGCCCTGTTGAAGGAAGATGTGCCGTACATTACCAATGTGGGCCGCAAGGGGGGCTCCAATGTGGCGGCCAGTGTCATCAATGCGCTTTTGATTATGGCGGATGAAAACAACTGAAAAATGAGTCAGCCCGCCACCAAACGTTTACGCAAAGGCTTTACGACGGGAGCGGCCGCTGCGGCGGCCGCCAAGGGGGCGCTGCAATTCATTCTTGATTCCAAGTCTCCTCAAAAAGTGGCCATTGATTTGCTGACAGGACGCCGAATCGAGATCCCCCTTCGGACCTGCCGTCAGCTGAAGCCTATGGTGGCGGAATGTACGGTCATTAAAGATGCCGGGGATGACCCCGATATCACCCATCGGGCTGTTGTCGGGGCCAAGGTTACCCTCACTGTCGGCGTGAAACAACCGGTGATTAAAATTACCGGTGGTGTGGGTGTCGGCAGGGTGACAAAACCCGGTCTTTCCATTTCACCCGGCGAAGCGGCCATCACCCGGGGGCCCCGCAAAATGATTACACAGGCGATACAAGCGCTGTTGACGGCTCAACCAGGGGATGTTTCAGCTTCAGTTGAAGTGTTTGTCCCCGCCGGAGAGCGCCTGGCCCGAAAGACTCTCAATGCCCGCCTGGGGATTCTCGGGGGAATTTCAATCCTCGGTACGACGGGTGAGGTGCGGCCATTGTCCCACGCCGCTTATGTGGCCACCATTGAATCCGCCCTGTCCGTGGCCCGGGCCGCCGGTAATGATGAAGTCGTCTTGACCACCGGCCGCCGGAGCGAACGATTCGCTCAGGGCCACTGGGATCGCTTGGCCCCTGAAGCGTTTGTTCAAATCGGAGACTTTTTTAAAGAGAGCTTGCAACGGGTTGATCGTCACCGATTTAAACGGGTAATTTTGGCGGTCTTTTTTGGAAAAGCCGTGAAAATGGCCCAGGGCATTCCCCACACGCATGCGCGATCTGCCCGATTGACCCTCGAGCAGTTGGCCCAATGGGCGTTTGATATTTCGGGTGAGGCGGGGTTGCGTGACGTGATCGCACAGGCCAACACGGCCCGGCACGCCTTTGACTTGTTAAAAGAGGACCATCCCCAGGTGATTGAGCGGGTGGGGCGTGAAATTGTAGTGGCGGCGGGCAAGTTTGTCGGCGCGGCCGTCCATGTCCGCGCTGTGATTTTTAACTTTGATGGAGATATCTTTTACGATTCGGACGAGGCGGTATGAAGATGGTTCACATTATCGGTATGGGTGTTTCGCCGGAAGACCTCACTTCGCGTCACTTGGCCTTGATTAATTCGGCTGAGATCCTGGTGGGGGGGCGCCGCCATCTATCTCATTTTAACCATCTGGATGTGACCACGCGTATCATCGACCGAAAAATAGGTACGACTGTCGACTTTATTCAAGAACACATGGAAGACCGGCTAGTCGTAGTTCTGGCCTCGGGAGACCCACTTTTTTTCGGTATAGGGTCTTTGATCGTCAAGCGCATCGGTGGCGACAATGTAAAATTTCATCCCAACATCTCGTCTGTAGCGGCCGCATTTGCGCGTATCAAGGTGCCTTGGAGTGATGCCCGCACCATCAGTTTGCATGGCCGATCCCGTGAATTTGAACTCTTGGCCGCCCTAAAGCGTCATCAATACGTGGCCGTATTGACCGATTCACAGAAGAATCCCAATTGGCTGGCCTTGTTTTTACTTCATTGTGGCGTGAAAGCCCTAAAAATGGGCATCTTTTCCAGGCTGGGGATGACCGATGAGCATTTTCAATGGTATTCATTAAAAGCGGCCGTTAAAACCGCCTACACAGACCCCAATATTGTTATTCTTAAAACGACCCCGGATTTTAATCAATCAGGATCCAATGCATCGGATTCGCCTGCCCATTCAGATACATCAAGCGCCCGGTTGCCCAGGTTGCACATTGGAATGCCCGAGACGGCTTTTGAGCATATGGGCGGCCTGATCACCAAAAGCGATGTCCGGACTGCGGCATTGGGAAAATTGGCGTTACTGCCGGGGCAGACTTTATGGGATCTGGGCGCGGGAAGCGGTTCGGTCGGCGTGGAGGCGTCCTTGCTTCTCGGGCATGGTCGAATCTGTTCTGTGGAACGTCAGTCCGAGCGGGTTGAGCAAATTCGGGCCAATGCCCAACGGTTTGGGGTGTATAATTTAGAGGCCTTTTGCCTCGAGCTGCCTGCCGGGCTGGCCGATTTACCCAGGCCCGACCGAATCTTTATCGGTGGCGGTGGGCGTCAATTGGAAGCCATCATCACCGGGGCTTTGACCTATTTACCTGATCGGGGCGTCATTGTTATCAACACCGTCCTGCTGGTAAATTTACAGACCGCCGTGACCGTATTGCGTCGGCACGGTCTGGCGGTGGAGACTACCCAAATTCAAATCGCCCACAGCAAAACCATGCCGTTTGATGAACGGCTTGAGGCCCAAAACCCTGTGTGGCTCATTCGAGGGGAAATGACTATATGACCGATAAGTGTTTGAAGCATCCGGTGATATTTTGCGGCGCCGGCCCCGGCGACCCGGAGCTCATCACGGTGAAGGGGATGAACGCCTTACGCGCGGCCGATCTGGTTATTTATGCCGGATCTCTGGTGCCTGAAGCGGTTCTGGTATGGTGTCGCGAGGATGCGATTCGTATCAGTAGTGCCGACATGCATTTAGACGATATGGTCAACCGGATGGTTGGTTCCTTTCGTAACGGCAAGCAGGTGGTGCGTTTGCATACCGGGGATCCCAGTCTGTACGGGGCAATTTTTGAGCAGATGGTCGCCCTGGATGCCCATGGGGTTCCGTATCGGGTAATCCCCGGAGTAACCGCGGCCTTCGCCGCGGCAGCTTCCATGGGCCTGGAATTCACGATACCGGATGTGACCCAGACGGTGATACTCACTCGCATGGCCGGCCGCACTCCCGTGCCGGAAGAGGAAGCACTGGAAAAATTGGCCCGGCATGGCTCCTCCATGGTGATCTATTTGAGTATGGCCTTGATCGATCGGGTTGCCGCAATCCTGAAGAAAACCTACGGACCCGATGCCCATTGTGCCGTCGCCTATAAAGTCAGCCATCCCGAGGAGCAGGTTATCTATACCCGGGTGGCAGATCTTAAGTCCGTTGTTAAAAAAGCGGCCATCGACCGCCATGCTGTGATTGTTATCAGCCCGGCGCTTGCCATCGATAAAAAGATGAGTGACCACCGCTCCAAATTATACGATAAGGCTTTCCTGCATGCCCACCGGCAATCCTGATACGGCGCTTTGGGCTATCACGCCCAATGGGCTTGAACACGCGTTGAAAACCAAAGCGGGGTTGAATCGTGCGACGCTATTTTTGTCCCGGCGCCTTGCGTCCCAGGATTTTGACGGCGAGGTTTTCGACCGACTTCAATCGAAGGTGACGGCTAAATTTAATGATTTTCAACGGCACCTTTTCTTTATGTCTACAGGTATTGTGGTTCGGCTGATTGCCCCCTTAATTCGGCACAAAACCCGGGATCCCGCTGTTGTGGTGGTGGACGATGCGGGGCATTTTGCCATCAGTTTGGTGGCCGGGCACATCGGTGGCGCCAACGCTTTTGCCCATGAGGTGGCCCAAATTCTCCATGCCACTCCGGTTGTTACCACGGCGACCGATGCCAACGGTAAACCGGCCATTGATGTGATTGCCCTTGAGCATGGACTAATTATCGAAAATGCGGAGGCGATCAAAGCCGTCAACATGGCCTTATTGACCGATGTCATGGTTGCCACCCACGACCCCTACGGCATTCTTGGGAACGCATTGCCCCATACCAGGCCCATGGCGCTGACGGAATTGGCCCAATACCCGGGTCCAGCGGTGTATGTGGATGATCGCTGTCAGGCCTTAGGCCCAAAGACCCTTATTTTACGCCCTTTAAATTTGACCGCCGGTATCGGCTGCAATCGCGGGACGCCCAAGGCGGAAATACTGGGTCTGTTGCGGGAGGTCATGGGCCAAAACGGACTATCCGAATTGAGCTTGAAAACCTTGGCCAGTATCGATTTAAAATCCGACGAACAAGGGCTGCTGGCCGGTGCCGAATGTTTACAACTACCGATTGTGTTTTTTAATAAAACCCAGCTTAACCGGGTGGAGCAGATCCCAAACCCCTCGGCTGTGGTTAACAAACATATAGGAGCAAGAAGCGTATGCGAAGCCGCAGCCATTCTATCCGCCCAGGGGGGCGACCTGATCGTGACCAAACAGAAGAGCAACAATGTGACCGTAGCATTGGGGCGCCTGGCCTGTTCATAATAGGCATTGGGCCGGGCCACGCCGACCACTTTTCCCAGCGGGCGGTGAGTGCCCTCGCCGAGGCCGACACGATTGTTGGATACAAGACCTATATAGAGCTGGTTCGTGACCAAATCGAGGGCAAGACCATCATTAGTACGGCCATGACCAAAGAGGTTCAGCGCGTGGAGGCAGCCATTGACAAGGCCTTGTCCGGTCACACGGTTGCACTTATCTCCAGTGGCGATCCGGGGATATACGCCATGGCCGGGTTGGTATTCGAAATGTTGGCAGCGCGACACATTCCGGCCGTTCCCTATTCCCCGTTGCCCACATCACCGGACAAAGAGACCGTTGCCATCGAAATCATTCCCGGAATTCCGGCGTTGTGCGCCGGAGCGGCACTTCTAGGGGCACCCCTAACCCACGACTTTGCCGCCATTAGTTTAAGTGACTTGCTGACTCCCTGGGAAGTCATCGAAAAACGCATTGAGGTCGCCGCCCAGGCAGATTTTGTGATTGTTTTATATAACCCCAAAAGCAAAAAAAGGGATTGGCAGCTTAAAAAAGCCCAAGAAATAGTCATGGCCTACCGCGCGGCCGATACACCGGTAGGGATTGCGAAAAGCGTCATGCGGGCCGATCAAACGGTGACAACAACATCCCTGGGACAACTGCATCAAGCACATGTAGATATGCAAAGCACCGTTTTTATAGGGAATAGCACAACACGTCATTATGGCCGCTTTATTTACACGCCCCGCGGGTATGGCCGCAAATACGATATCGAGTGATAACTCCGGCGCAGTAGCCCGCATGGCGGCTGCGAACCCTCAACCGATAATCGGTTCACCCGAAGGACACCTCATTTGAGGTCCTGGAGAAAAAATAATTTGGCGCAATTTAAAATTGGATGAAAATGGTATTTATGAAAAGTTTTAATTTTACATCTGGAGAACTGACATGATTCGGGGCCATGGCGGTAATATATTTGAATTGGCGCGTACCCTGATGTGTCACCCCAGTGACATCATCGATGTCAGCAGCAATATGAACGCCCTTGGCCCGCCGCCCGGTCTGGTGGGGCACCTGAAGAAGAATCTCGACGTTATATTGTCCTTGCCGGAAGTTGATAGTGCAACCATTTGTGCCGATTTGGCTGGGATTATGGGGATTACGCCTTCCGAGATCTCAGCCGGCGGCGGTACGACCCAGTTTATCTATGCCATGCTACCGGCTTTAAAGAGTCGACGGGTCTTGATTCTGGCACCCACCTATAGTGATTACGCCGATGCCTGTAAAATGCACGGTTTGTGTCCCGACCATTTAATTGCCGAACCGAAAGCGGGGTTCCAGCCGGACCTGGAATACCTTGGCAGCGTGGCCGACACCTATGATACGGTGGTGATCTGCAATCCCAATAATCCCACCGGCCAGTTGATATCGGGCGATCAATTGAAAAGCCTATGCCGGCAACACAGGCGAACGCGGTTTGTGATCGATGAGTCTTACCTATCGTTTGTCGATGATGACCAGGCACACACCCTGGTTGGGGCGGGTTTGGAAAATGTAATTGTCCTGCATTCGCTATCGAAAATATACCGAATCCCGGGGCTTCGCGTCGGTTTTGTGATTGCAAAACCGCCAATCATTGAAGCGTTTAAAAAATATGCAACACCTTGGAGTGTCAATGGCCTGGCCCAGTGTGCGGTTCAATATCTAATGGACCCAGCCTCGAAGGTAGCTGACTTTGTTCAATCGAGCCGCCAATTTATTAATCAGGAACGCCGGCGTTTTATGCGAAAGCTGGCCGCATGTCCACATATCAAGCCCTATCCCAGCCATGCCTCCTATGTGCTCCTTGAGCTGATGGACTCATTGGAGGCACCCAATATTGCACAGAAACTGGCCCGGCAACGCATATTAATCCGCGATTGCAGTAACTTTCACGGCCTTTCCGATCAATTTATCCGCATATCTTTGCAAGGGGTTAAAATAAATGACAGGGTGGCAAGAGCCCTTATGAATACGGTTGGAAACGGAAATAATAAGATAGATTCGAGCCAAACCGCTTTAGTCGGCGCTTAGGTACCATTCAAAAATTACTTTTTAGTTGTTACCAGATGATGAACGAGATCGACCGCTGCCGGCATGTCCAGGTAGGCCATGTTCAGGACCAGATGATATAGCGACGCACTGTCGTAATCCTGTTTTCCCAGCTTGCGATACAGGCTGGCCCGTCGGCGATCTTCGGATTTCACCGTCTGGGCGGCTTGCCTGTCGGAAAATTGGTAACTGTCCATCAGGAATTTAATTCGGTTTTCAGTATTGTTGATAAGCAGGATGTGATACGCATCCGGATGGTCATCTAAAATATATTGGCTGCCCCGGCCCATGATAACAACATCCCCTTCATCGGCAATTTGGGCGATGATCAGGACAAGGTAGTCCAGGTAGATCTGTTCATCCAGGTATCCCCGTTCATTTTTTAGCACACGATCGACCAGCCGTTGGGAGACCATCTTTGAAACCATCCGGCTTACCTTGCTGCCGGCTTCTTTTTCAAATGAAGTGACCCAATCGGAAGACACATTGGCCTCTTTGGCTATTCGTTGAATAATATCACTGTCGGCAAAAGTATAATTGAGTCGCTTGGACAGCAATTTTCCTAGCGTTTTTCCCCCGGCGCCGTATTGCCTTGAGATGGTTACGACTGCCATTATTTCCTCCTTCTTAACATTGTATCGGGCTTTAATTTAGCAACGAGATGCATTAACCGAATCGGCATCATGATAGTTAACAGTTGAAAATAAAAAACCTTTATTTCAATTACACTATATTTTTTCCGGGGGGAATAATCAATGTTGGAAAGGGCGATTTCTCTGCAATGGTCTGAGGTGTACTTCCCAACAGTTTCTTCCGCCAGCTGCTTTTGCTGGATGTCCCCGCCACAATCATTGTCGCCCGGCATTCCCGGGCGGCTTTATCAATTTCAGATACTGTTTCACCGACATATACATGAACCCTTGTATTAATGCCTTTATCTTCCAGCCGGTCACAAATTTCATCCAGTTTTTTTCGCGTGGTTTTGCGCGCCTTTTGAACCGACATGGCTGAGTCACCGGTCAGTTGCTTCTCGTCAATTACATGGATTACATGCATCTCTTCGATGACCTCACCAAGGCTTGAGAAATAGTCGATGGTGTGATCGCTGACAGATGAGAAGTCGGTGGTCAGCAATGGGCGATCAAACGGTTTTCCAAGGATCTGTTTGTCCTTATCCATGTATTTGAAAACAAGCACCGGAAGACCGGAGCCACGGATTATCTCAATAATATCCGAGCCGGCGTATAGCTTTTCCAACGGGCTTTTTTTCTGAGGGCCGATCACGATAAGGTCAACTTCCTCTTTTTTAGCGGACTCAATGACATGGCGGGCCATACCGCCGACGACGATATACACACCCACTTCCATGCCTTGTTCGAGGAGGTGTTCGGCCCAGTCGATAAAACGAATATTCGCTTTTTCTTTTAAGCGAATGGCTTCGTCCTTCTTATACCCGGCACCACGGCGCATGGCGACTTTTTCTCTTTCGATGACATTTAGAAAAACGACGTGGTTAAGATCCGCTTTTTTTAAATCTAGCAAAGAGTGCAGGGCGTCCAATTGCAGCTCTTCAAATTTAGTGGCGAATAACAGCTTTTCGATCTTCATTTGGGACTCCACCGTTTCGGCTCAGTTGAATACTTTCATGTAGGCCGACAACCCTGACAGCCCGTGTCAGCTCAACATTTTTTCAATAGCTGCAGCCAGCTCTTCAGGTTCAACCGGTTTTTCAATGTAGATTTCAGGATCGGGAACCTTCTCGCCACCGAACTCGGTCAACGCTTTCTGGGAACGCATGAACGTACGCTTGGCTACCCCGGATAGCATGATCACTTTGACATTCTTTAGGGATCGATCGGTTTTTAACTCTCGGTAGAGCCGGATTCCACTTTGTCTGGGCATCAGAACGTCCAGAATGACCAGGTCGGGGGCTTCCTCTTTGACCATCTTGAGCCCTTCTTCGCCGTTTTCGGCTTCGACTGGAATATGGCCGCTTTCTTCAACAACCGTCGCATTGAACAATCTCACATCAGGATCATCGTCTACTATTAATACTTTCTTGCTCATTGGGTAACCTCCCTATGGCCTTAACTTCTTAACGTGCTTAGGGTTCGTGTAAAAATAAGTTCACAATTTTAGGTGTTGAGGCGCCCGCCTGGCAAGGCGTGAAAGTGCAGGAATATCGAGATATTCCGAGCTTTCACAACGCCGCCAGACGGGATGCATCGGCGCTTAAAATTGTGAAATTATTTTTGCGCGAGCCCTTACCCCGTGCATCTCATTCTTCCATTCGTTTTAGCGGCAGGCGAATCATAAAGACCGTTCCTTCGCCCAGTGTCGAGGAGACATCCACGGAACCTTCATGTTCTTCAACCAATTTACGGGTGACCAAAAGCCCTAAGCCGGTGCCTTTGGCCCCCTTGGTGCTGAAAACGGATTTAAAGAGCTTGGTCCTTAGCTCTTCATCCATCCCGGCACCATTATCTTTTACTTCGAATCGGATAAACGCATCGTTTTCCAGGGCGGTTTTAATTTCAACCCGGTGTTTTTTGGTAACACTGTCATCGAAATAACAGGCATCGATGGCATTGGATACCAGGTTCATCAGGCAGCGGTGCAAACCCTTAGGGTCGAGAACCACCTCACCGATGGCCGGTGAAAGCTCTCGGACCAGTTCAACTTCGTGCTCGGCGGCACTTTCCGTCATCACTTCGATCACATCGTCGACGATGTCATTGGGAACACATTGCTCGAACTCGGGTTCTCGGTCCCGAGAATAGGTCAGCAAGTCCATGACGAGATTGGAGGTGCGGTCGATGTTGCGCTGGATCATCCCCCAGCCATTTTTTATCTTACCGGAATTATCCTTGTCAATGCCTACATTTAACAGGTAACTTCCACCCTTAAAACCGTTCAAGATATTTTTTATACAGTGGGCCATGCCGGCAACGGTTTGTCCCACTGCCGCCAGTTGTTCACTATTGATCAATTCGTGCTCGAGCCGTTTGACCTCCCGCAGATCCTGAAAGAAGACCACGCTGCCCATGACCTTTCCGGCACTATAGAGCAAAGTTCCTGAAAACATCACCGGAATTTTGATTCGATCGTTTACTTTAATCGCTGTCTCTTCCCAGGGCATTTCGTCAATCGGTTTGGCAGCCCCCTGATTTTCAAGTAAGAGGTCCATGACTTTTTTTGGAAAGAGGTCGCGAGCGTCCGTTTTGCCCACCACATCGGCCTCATCACATCCAAATAAAACCTGGGCTTCGGGGTTAAAGACGATAATTTTCCAAGTATTGTCGGTCGCGACAATGCCGTTGTTCGAGCTTTTAATCAGTTTTGACTGAAAGTAAGCCCGATCCTTTAACTCTTCCTGCAGGTTTGAATTCTCAATGGCTACACCGATTCGGTTGCCGGTCAATTCAAGAATATTTTTCTCTTCATCGCTGTACAATCGACTTTGGCGACTTCCGGAGCGCATAACGCCCAGAACATTTTTGTTTCGGTCAAAAATGGGCGTGTAAGCGACCGATCCCAGACCCTCCCCACCGAGCATTTTTAGCTCGTTGTTTTTATTAGAGTTTAAATTGTTAAACGTGTCCAGGCGGCCTTTTTGAGCCACTTCGTAGACCATACTATCTCTATCGGCGATAGGCATTTTTTGACAAATATTTCCGCCCACACCATACTTGTATCTCAAATGGTAGAGACCGTCTTTGCCTAAAAGGTAGATACAAAGAAAGTCAGACCCTAAAATCTCCGCGATTTGCCGCATGGTCAGGTTTATCCTGAATTCGATATCCAGCGGGGCGCCCAGTGACTGGTAAATAGAGCATAAAGTTTTTAACTCCCGATTGTGCCGTTTGCGCTCCTCTTCCGCCAGTTTGTCTTCGGTTTTATCCCAGAGGGTTTCAATGGCGCCGATGATTTTTTCATTGGCATCCCGAATGGGCGCCGCCGTAAACCAGCACCATTTCCCGGTTTTGCCTAGATTGGGTAGAAACATTTCCGCTTCGTAAGCATCTTCGATCAAGGACGATTTGCGCCATTTTCCTTCGTACAATTTTTTAATAGTCGCTTCCGAGGTCTGATCCAGAACCACATCGGCCATGGATGGGCGCTCGGTCTTCCAAAACGGTAGCCATTGTTTATTGGTCCCCACAATATCTTCAGCACCGTACCCGGATAGTTTTTCAATAGCTTTGTTCCAATGGGTGACAATATGGTCTTGGTTAATCACAAATGTCGGCACGGTGCTCCCCTGGATCAGTTGTGCCATTTCCTGCTGGGCGGCGGCCAGTAATTCATTTTGGCGAATAGTCTCTTCATTGGCCTTTTTTATGGCGGTGCGATCCTGCAGGGTTTCAATGGCCCCTATGATATTGCCATCCGGGGTTTTGATAGGCGCCGCCGTGAAAAACAGCCACAATCCATCTTCCCCCAGATGTGAAAAAAATTCTTCCGCTTCAAAGGCGCCGTCGATTAGAGAGGATCGATGCCATTTCTTACCGTAATATTTTAATGCATCTTCTTTTTTTATACCGTCCAGGACAAGATCAGCCATGATCGGGCGTTTTTTGGAACGAAACGGTTTCCAGTGGTTACTTGTGCCGATGAGTTTTTCGGCCGCGTAACCGGTCAGTTTTTCGCAGGCACGATTCCAATGGGTCACGACATGGTTCTGGTCGATAACAAAAGTAGGAATCGTGTTGCCCTGGATAATTTGGTCCAGTTCCTGCTTATTTTTGTTCAATTCTCTTTCAATCAGCTCATAACGCTCACCACGGGCACGTATCATTTGTTCGATTTGGTCGGCAAATTGCCCGATCATCGCCCGGGTATCCGATTCCCCGATTTTACCCTGCTCGATCGCCTGAAGCATTTTGGCTTTTTCAGATTCAACTTGAAGTATGGACCACAGGGTTCTGCTTTCGATCTGGTTGACTAACCGAATGTGCGCCGGTTTCGTTTTTTCGATCGCTTTAGCCAGCGTCGCGTCATCGCTGATTTCGATGATAACTTGAAGTCCTTTTTTCTTATATAGCGTTTCATACCGTTTTGTCGTGTAAATGCCTTTCTTACGGGCGTAAACCATCCCCTCGGCCTGGTTGTCGGGATCGGCAACACCGAGGATTTTCGGTTGTCGGTCAGAAAAGTGATCGGAATAAAACAATTCCAATAACAATTTGCAAAAGTGACCCCCACCAACCAAAGCGATGGGCGTTTGATCCAGAATATCAATCATTTTATTTCATCGTTTCCAAGTTGTTAACTGTGTTATTTGCTATTGAACGGTTTTGGCTGAGCGACCGCCATATCTGCTATTTACGGAATAATCAGGACGGGGATCTCTGCCAGTTCGGCCACACGATGGGTAACCCCACCCAACCAGTATTCTTCAAACCAGTCTTTGCCGGTGCGTCCCATAACGATCATGGTGGCTTTATGTTCACGGGATATTTTTAAAATTTCCGACACCGTGCGTCCCACGGCCAAATGGGATTCAGCTGTTAAGCCGAAAGTTTCGATCCGGCGGCAATACGCTTCCAGGCGATTTTCACTTTCAAGCCGTAAAGCCTTTAGGCCATCTTGATCCTGCCCTTTAGCGAGCTTGGAACCAATGACATGGGCCACCAATACTTGTTGGGCCACACCTTTTAACGCGCCAAGGGCATCCCGTGCACGTTCAGATGGTTCGGACCAGTCGGTGGTCAAAAGCGGGCGGTCAAAGATCTGGTCGTTTACACGGGAAAATTCATCTCCCTCGATTTCGTAAGCCACCATATATTTGGCCATCAGGATGGGTATGCTGCTTCGTCGCAGCAAATCTAAAATATGTGAACCCACGTATACCTTTTCCAATAGTGTGCGCTTTTTCCGGCCGGTGACGATGAGATCGACTTTCTCCTCTTCGGCAATATCCATAATGGTGGGATTAACGCCGCCGACTTCAATTCTGATTTTGCTGGTCAGGCCGTTGGCGGCTATGGTTTCCTCCCACTCTTCAAACCGAATGCGGGCTGTCTCCTTGATGCGTTCAGCTTCTTCTTTCAGGTACCCGCCGTAGGGCACGAAGGCCACTTCTTCCTGGGGAACCACATGAGTGAGGACCACTTCCTCGAGGCCAGCCGGTTTCAGGGCCAATATTGCTTCAAGAGAGTTAAACGCCATTTCCCTAAACTGCGTGTAAAATAATATTTTTTTAAACATCATTTAAGCTATCTCCTGTTTTATTCTTGTCGGGAAGACTGGGCTTTCTGACCATAAGGTGCCCCCCTAAAAGAAGATAAGCGTAACGACCACAAAACACGGGATTAAGAAGATCAGGCTATACTTTAAAATGTAACCGAAAAAACTCGGCATCGGGGTACCGGCTTCCTCGGAAATTGATCGAACCATGAAGTTGGGGGCATTCCCGATATAGCTGCAGGCACCAAAAAAGACGGCTCCGGTAGATATCGCTTTTAAATATATGGCGTTCTCCGTCATCAACAACGGCACTGCCTGGGCTTCCGTCATGCCGGCATAAAAACTGCCCAAGGCTGTGTTGAAAAAGGTCAGATACGTCGGCGCGTTATCAAGAAAACCGGATAATGCGCCGGTGACCCAAAAGTAATGGTACGGTTCAACCACGGAATTGACCAGAAATCCGAGAGCGCCTTCGGAGCCGGCCCTCAAAATCGCCAGACACGGAATCATGGTGATAAAAATTCCGATAAACAGGTAGGCGACCTCGATAATGGGAAACCAGGTAAAATCATTGTCCTCACGCAGCTGGATCGGTGTAACCACCAGGGACAGGATACCCATGGCAATGAGCAGCCCATCGCGGGTCCAGTCTTGTATCGCCCGGTGTACACCCAAGGTGTTGACCTCGCCCAAGTCCGTGATGCCACTGAACAAAACCGCACCGATGATGCCGCCTAAAAATATAAAGTTGTAAGTTCCTTCCAGCTTTAGCGGCTCTTTGGTGCCGTCATCCGGGGCTGTAACGTTCTCTTTGCGGTAGAAATAGGTGTCTAAGAAAAAATAGATGACCAGCAGTAGAATAGAAACAACCAGCATGTGGGGTAGAATGTTGAAGGTCCAGAAGAAGGTCACCCCGTGCAAAAAGCCTAAAAACAGCGGTGGATCACCCAACGGGGTCAAAGAACCACCGATATTAGCGACCAAAAAAATGAAGAAAACCACCATAAAGGTTCGGCTTTTACGATGGCTATTGGCCCGCAGAAAGGGACGAATGAGCAGCATGGCCGCACCGGTTGTGCCCATCCATGATGCCAGGATCGTTCCGATGATCAACATTATGGTATTGACAATGGGCGTACCCCGCAAGGTGCCCCGCAACAGGATACCGCCGGATACGGTATACAAGGACCATAGCAGAATGATAAACGGGACATAATCGGCCAAAATAATATGCAGGATTTCGTATAGGGCGGCGCCTTTGAAAGCGTAAACAAAGGGGAGCGCCATGAGGGTCGCCCAGAATGCGGAGATTTTTCCAAAATGGTGGTGCCAGAATTGCGGTGCTACCAATGGAAAAAGCGCAATGGATAGAAGCATGCAGGCAAAGGGGATGCAACTCCAAAGGGGCAGCATGGTTCCCAGCTCCACGTGCCCATGGGCGGAATTGGATTGGGCAGTATCAGATTCGGCCGAATGATGGGTTCCCGATGAAGCATCACCATCGGTATGACCGTTTGTCTGCTCCTTTTCGGTTTCCGTATTCACCGTGTGTTGCGATGACTGGGTAATATGGGTTGTCTTCGAGGGTGTATCCGACCCCTGCACCGGGGCGCCAAAAATGAGCAAACCGAAAATAGCCATGATAAATACGTTCAGGCGATGTTTCATGGACGTTAATCCTTCACTCGATCAATCAGGTAATTGGCGGTATCGTTTTCGCTTATCACATATCCGGAATTCTATCGACTAAAGAACCGATATTGTATTTACTTTATCTTGTTTAAAATAAACAGGATACAACAAGGTAACAGTGAACCGATTAAATCATTAAAAATTTTATGAGCATTAACACAATTGCACCGGGCTATCAAGGCCCTTGCCACCTCGCTTCTTTTAGGAAAGTGTATCAGGCGACATGAATTCGGGTTATGGGTGCTCATCCGGCCAGTGAAAGGTTGAGACGGCCGGCGCTTCCTATTGCCTGAGGTTGTTTCTAATACACAACAATGGTATATCCGCACTCGCTGTGGTACCGGCATGAACTCACTGCGGATGCCCAATATAGGAGGATGACAATGAAGCGACACCGAATGCCTATCGTTTTTCTTGGCTGCCTGTTGTTCCTGATAAATGGTGCTATTGCTGAAGGGGACACTGGTAACGTGGCGTTGGGGGCCAAACTCGGCACACTCGGACTGGGGGTGGAAATGACTTACGGAATTTTACCCCACGTAAACGCCCGGGTCGGGATAAACGCATTTAGCTACACCTACGATCAAAAAATCGATGATATCGATTATGAGTTTGATTTCAATTTGCTTTCCGGCTCCCTGATGGCAGACTGGCATTTTCTTCAAAGCGCCTTCCGACTGAGTGCCGGTGTTGTGATAAACGGTAACAACGTCGATTTACAGGCCCGCACGAACGATCCCCTGTTTATCATTGACGATGTTGCCTATTCCCGCCAAGATGTCGGTGAACTGGATGGTACCATCGACTTTAATCGTGTTTCGCCCTATCTGGGTATCGGATGGGGTAATTCTGTAGGAGAGAAGCACCGGGTCAGTTTCTTTATGGATCTGGGCCTTTTGTTTCAGGGAGCGCCCCAAGCCGACCTCTCGGCCACGGGCCCGATCGCCTCGAACCCTGAGTTCCGTCGCCACCTTCGCAACGAAGAGGCGGAGATTGAGGATGAAACAAAAAAATTCAGGCTCTACCCTGTTTTTTGCATCGGCGTTGCTTACCAGTTTTAAAGGTCATCCCAACTTCGTTCAGAATGAGATGGCGTCACACATTTGCTGGTCGTGATGGCTGCGTTCGGTATTTGCAGCTCATTTTCTTGGATTGATGGTGTGCGGGATCGTTAGGCTGGTAGTGATCACTCAAGACGTTTTAGGCGATGGGCGAGGCCTGACAACCGCTGTCGCGGCGTATTGTTGGCCAGCGCAATTTCAACGGCGCGCGGAGTGCCGATAAGAATAACCAGTTTTTTCCCCCGCGTTATGGCTGTGTATAACAGGTTGCGTTGAAGCAAGGGATAGTGCTGGGTGAAAAGGGGCAGGATCACCGCCGGATATTCGGACCCTTGAGCTTTGTGGACCGAAACGGCGTAGGCCAGGGTTAATTCTTCCAATTCGGTGCTGTCATAGTCAACACGGTGATCATCGTAGTCGACAACAAGACCGCCGTTTTTTTCTTTCACATTTTCGATTCTTCCGATATCGCCATTAAACACTTCCTTGAGGTAGTTGTTTTTTAGATGCATCACCTTATCCCCTCTACGATAAGTGCCGGCGGGTTGGCCTGGATGCCTCCCTTTTGGGTTCAGTCGTTTTTGCAGCGCCCGATTCAGGTTAATCGTTCCCACATCACCTTTGTGCATGGGGGTTATGACCTGAATATCCGCAATGGGGTCGAGATTAAACCGTTCTGGTATTCGATCAGCACAAAGTTGGCCGATGGTCGCGACGGCCGAGGCAGGATTAATCATTTCGATGAAGTAAAAATCGTTTAGTATCTCAAAGGATTCGCTGGGGGTGAGATCTGGAGATTTCCCGGTTCGTATTCGGTGAGCATTGGTAATAATGGGGCTTTGTTGAGCCTGACGAAAAATGCGGGTCAGTTGGAAAGTCGCAATCGTGCCCGTTTCGATCAGGTCAGCGAGCACATTGCCGGGTCCCACCGGCGGAAGTTGAAAAACATCCCCTACGAAAACTACGGCTGTGTTCAGATGAACGGCATCCAACAGGTGATTCATGAGTAATGTGTCGACCATTGAAGCTTCATCGATTATGACGATATCTGCATCCAGAGGATCGTCCCGATTTTTATCGAAGAGGCCGGTCTGGACGTTGAAACGTAACAAACGATGAATGGTGGATGCCGGCTGGCCGCTCACTTCGGATAATCGTTTCGCGGCCCGGCCGGTAGGTGCCGCCAGGATCACGCTCTGCCCTCGGGCAGTATATACGGCAGCCAAGGAGCGAATGAGGGTCGTTTTACCAGTTCCGGGGCCACCGGTGAGAACCGTTACCCGGTGGTTCAGAAGGCCTTCGAGAACGCCACGCTGTTCGTCGGAAAGTGAAATTGCCAGCTTCCTGACAATTTCCTCGGCCATCCATTCATGATCCATTGCAATCATGGGCAGGGGAATCCGGTTGAGTGCATCCAGTTTTTGGACGATTCCTATTTCGGCGCGATGGATATTTTTGAGATAAATAGCCCGGCGATGGTCAGGCAACAAATCCGCTTCTTCGACCAATTCGCCATCGGTACTTAGTTGATCAAGGGCGAGCTGCACACACTCCGATGCCACGTCAAACAGAGCCACGCATCGTTGGGTCAGATTCTCCTTCTCGGCCAGGGCATGCCCCTCGTCGGCATCCATGGTGATCAGATGGAGAAGACATGCTTTAGCGCGATCCGGATCGTCTTTGGCTAATCCCCGGCTGACGGCAATGGTATCGGCGATTTTAAATCCAACCTTAGGCCAATCCAGGGCGATTTGATAGGGGCTCTTCTGTAGGACCTCAATGGCCTCATCGCCGTAGAGGCTGATCAGTCGGGCACAGTAAGCGGTTGATAGACGGTTCTCCTGAAGAAATTGCATCAACCCGCGGACGGTATGCTGCTGCTGCCAGGCGTCACCGATACGTTGGGCGGATTTTTGGCCCACACCCGATACTTCAGTTAATTGAAGCGGGGATTTTTCAATAATGGTCAGGGTTTTTTTACCAAAATGATCCACGATTCGGGATACCATTTTCGGGCCAATCCCTTTAATCAGGCCGGCGCTTAAGTATTGGCGAATGCCTTCAATGGTATCGGGTAGTAAAATCTCAAAGAGATTCACACGGAACTGTTCGCCAAAACGGGGATGGGTTTCCCATTCGCCATTTATTTTAATGGTTTCACCGGGCTGCGCTCCCGGCAGATAACCGATAACGGTGATCAGGCTATCGGTCGTACTGACGCGAAGGCGGGCCACGGTATAGTGATTTTCGGAATTGCGAAAGGTGATTTTATCCAGATGGCCGGTGATGCTGATTTGGGCGGCAGGTGAAGGTCGAGCGTGGGGCGGTTGGGAGCGATGCGTCATAGACTACGCAGGGCCCAAGAAGTCAAACACGGTTTACCCTCTCTATTCGGCCACGGTAAATGCATCGGGGAAACCGTTTTTGACCAGGTAGTTCTCATATTCTGTTGCCTGGGAAAGGGTATTGCTGTGACCCACCCGGACGCGATAGAGTATGTCCTCGCCTTCACGACTTGTCACCATATGTGCATTCAAATAAGTAGCGTCAAGCTTGCGCACGAAGTTTTCGGCATTCAAGCGGTTTATAAAAGCACCCACCTGAAACGTAAAATTACCCTGGTGGTAATCCACGGGTTGATAGGTGGGCTTCCCATCCGGACGTGGTGCACCGGTTTTTCCCAGAGCGATAAGCTCAACTTTGGCTGTTCCTGGTCCGATCAAACCGATTCTTTTTGCGGCACCGTAAGACAGATCGATGACGCGCCCACGAACAAAAGGACCGCGATCATTAATGCGAATATCAAGGGAATGTTGGTTTTCAAGGTTGAGCACGCGCACCCAGGTCCCTAAAGGAAGCGTCTTGTGGGCTGCGCTGACACCATACATGTCGTAGCGCTCACCGTTGGCTGTTTTGCGGCCATGAAATTTTTTGCCGTACCAGGAAGCCAACCCCTTTTGCGTAAATCCCTGGCTATTGGGCAAGGGTTGATACCATTTGCCTAAAACCTTGTATGGCTTGGGTGCACCGGGCTGTCGGGGAGGTGTCGAGGTCGAATGGCGCGAGCAGCCGGTTATCGCTATGGCCGCCAGCAGGATCACTACCGATAGCATCTTTATAAGTGATACTCGGTGTCCTTTGTTGACGGGCCGGGGACTATCCTTGGGGGATCGGTTCATCAACCGACGCTTGTTTTTTTCGATGTTAGGGCTATTTTAAGAACATCAGTCATTTTACCGGCAAAATGAAAAGCGATCGTATCGCGAACTTTTTTGGGGATATCCTCCAGATCTTTCTGATTGGCTTCAGGAAGAATAAGCGTTTTGACCCCGGACCGATGTGCAGCCAAGACCTTCTCTTTGATACCGCCCACGGGAAGCACCTGGCCCCGCAGGGTGATTTCGCCGGTCATGGCGAGATCTTTTTTTATGGGTTGCCCCATGAGCAGGGATGCCAGGGCCGTCAACATGGTGACCCCAGCCGAAGGGCCATCTTTGGGAATGGCACCAGCGGGAACATGGATATGGATGTCGTTGGTTTCAAAAAAGTCTTCGTCAATGTCCAGTTTTGAGGCATTGGTACGAATGAAGCTTAAGGCCGTCGTGGCGGACTCTTTCATGACATCACCCAATTGACCTGTCAGGGTTAACCCCTTCCCCCCCTTCATGGCCGTCGCTTCGATAAATAGCAGTTCTCCGCCGGTTTGCGTCCAGGCCAGGCCAAGGGCGATGCCCGGAATCAACATGCGGGAGCGGGTTTCAGCGGTCATTCGGACGGGGCCGATGTAGTCGGAAAGGTCTTCTACGCGAAGGGCCACCTTCTTCTTTTTTCCTTCAACAATTCTAGCTGCGGCGCCTCGGCAGATAGCGGCGATTTCACGTTCCAGGTTACGCAACCCGGCTTCCCGTGTATACCCTGTGATCAATCGCCGGACGGCTCCATTGGTTAACGCGAATTGTTTCGACGAGAGTCCATGGGCTCTGCGTTGCCTGGGGATGAGGTAACGGTTGGCGATTTTAATTTTTTCTTCCTCGGTATATCCCGATAGGGGCAGCACTTCCATGCGATCTCTTAGCGCGGGGGGGATTGTGTCAAGGATGTTGGCCGTCGTAATAAACATGACGTTGGATAAATCAAAGGCCACGTCCAGATAGTGATCGGTGAAGGAGTGGTTTTGCTCCGGATCAAGTACTTCCAAAAGAGCGGAAGAAGGGTCGCCTCGGAAGTCGCTTCCCACCTTATCGATTTCATCGAGCATGAAAATCGGGTTATTGGAACCGGCCCGTCGCAACCCTTGGATGATTCGGCCAGGTAAGGCCCCCACGTAGGTTCGTCTATGCCCTCTAATTTCGGCCTCATCACGGACACCGCCTAAGCTAATGCGATGAAAATTTCTTCCCATAGCCTTGGCGATGGAGGCACCCAAAGATGTTTTGCCCGTACCCGGAGGGCCGACAAAGCAAAGTATAGGCCCCTTGGAGTCGGCTTTTAACTTACGGACGGCCAGATACTCGATAATTCGCTTTTTGGCCTTGGCCAGGCCGTAGTGGTCCCGGTCTAGAATTTTGCGGGCTTTGGTAATGTTCAAATTGTCGGTCGTGCGGTCATGCCAGGGCAGGGCGGTCAGCCAGTCCAGGTAAGTAGAAGCCACCGTGTATTCCGCTGACGATGGATGCATACGCGATAGTCGCGCTAGCTCCCTTTCGGCCTCCTTTGAGGCTTCTTCCGGTAGGTTCTTTTCGGTAATTTTAGCCCGGAGTTCTTCAACTTCCACCTGGGATTCATCGGTTTCGCCTAGTTCCTCCTTGATCGCTTTTAGTTGTTGCCTCAAGTAGTACTCGCGCTGTCCCTTTTCCATGTCCCCTTTGACCTGGGATTGAATTTTGCTTCCCAACTCCAGGACCTGTAGCTGGTGATTGGCCTGACTCGTTACTGCCTTGAGCCGTTTTTTCACATTTCGTTCTTCTAAAACGGCTTGTTTGTCCGTATAAGACGTGTCAATGGAGGAGGCAATCATATCAGCCAGGGTGCCGGGCTCTTTGATGGAACTGGCCATGGCCCCGACTTCCTGGGGTAATCCCGGCGATAACTCAACGATGCGCACAAACAAGGTCAACAGATTTTTATGGAGGGCTTCGGTTTCAGTGTCCTTGGTTTCAATCTCGGTGATAGGTGTTACTTTTCCCTGAAGATAAGTTTTACCGGGCAGGTATTCTGTGGTTTTAAATCTTTCCAGCCCCTGAACCAGAAGCTGCGCCTTATCTTCGCTACTCTTGGCCATTTTCAATATCATGGCACCGGTACCGATTTGATACAGATCTTTCTCATCGGGGTCGCCATCTTCCGGTTTATGCTTTGCGAGTTGCAACCCAATGATGCGATTGGCCTGCATGGCCTCATCAACGAGCTGGACAGATTTTTTTTGCATGACTACCAAAGGAAGAACCATCTTCGGGAACAAGACGGTATCAAACAGGGGTAGTATAGGAAGTATTTCCGGCAATGTCTCCGGGGGAACTTTCTTGTTATTATCCCGGTTATTATTATCGGTTATTATTTTCCGGGTTATTTTTCCCCGGTTATTCTTTCCTGGGTTTTCTTTTCTATGTTTTTATTTTCCAGGTCTTTATTTTTTTTGCTTTTATTTTTCTGATTTTTATTTTTCTGGTCGGCCATTGATGCCTCCGGTCTTTTTATCTAACGTTCGCGGTCGATTGTATCATGCCGGTGATCGTTCTAAAACTGTAAGCATTATCCGTTTTGAATGGGTATTTTATGCGTTTTCTCCTGTCTGAACCGGGCCATATGAATTTCCAAAAATCCGTTAAGGTAAGTAGAAGTTACACTTTGCGGGTCAATGGGTTCCGGCAGGTACAAGACCCGCTCAAATCGCCCGTACTGAATTTCCGCCAGGCGGTAGGCCGAATCAGCCAGGCGAGCTAATTCACTTCGCCGCCCGCGAATGCGAACAGCCCTGCTGTTGATTTCTATACTCAAATCTTCTTTTTCAACCCCGGCGATTTCCATCCGAACAATCATCTCTTTCGGAGTCTGGTAAATATCCACGGCAGGGTTCCAAGATTGGTTTGCTAACCTGAATTGGGGCTTTAAATCGCTGAACATATCGGAAAACGATCGATCCAGGTTCGATGTCAGGTCGTCAAAATCACCACCGAATCGTATCTTAATATAATCCATTTGGGGCCTCTGTGGTCTTGGATGAGATATTATGGGTCAATCAATCTGACCCGAGCATTATAGCATATAAAGATCCGTTTTGTAAAACCGCTTTGAGACGTACGGAAGCGGTTACATTCTAGTTGGGCACCACCGTTTTCTACCTTTTTTGGGGTATGTCAGGAGATCGGCCTGCGCTATTGGGCAAACGCGCTTGACATGAATAGTGCGGTGGTTATTTTTTCGATAAAACGGACGGAGGTGTAAACCATGGCGATTATTAAATGGGAACCCTATGGGCAGGTGAATACTTTGCAAGAACGCATCAATCGGTTGTTTGAAGATGCTTTCCCGCGTTGTGGCGAAAGCGGAGACGATCTCTCTTTGTGCGCTTGGCGCCCTGTTGTGGATATCTTCGAAACCGAAGAAGGTCTGATCGTAAAGGCGGAGCTGCCTGGGGTAAACAAAGAAGATGTGAGTGTTGAGGTCAAGGAGAATGTTTTGACCCTGAAAGGCGAGCGAAAGGCGGATGATCTGGTACCCAATGACAGGTATTACCGGCGGGAAAGGTGCTTCGGCACTTTTCAGCGCTCCTTCAGTCTCGAATATCAGGTAAATCCCAAAAAAATCAGCGCCCAATTCAAAGACGGAATTCTGAAAGTCAGTATTGCCAAACCGGAAGAAGAAAAACCTCAACAAATCCGTGTGAATATTGATTGATGCTACCTCCGCTTCGCCCCTATCATATCTTTTCCTGCCAACCGGCGTTTCCGCCGCTGTTATAGTTAAGCGTAGGATCACGGTATCATTGTGGTTTTCTTGGAACCGTCTTTTATTTTAACGGCTCTTATCTTTGTCATTTTTTTCAAAGAGAATTGACAAATATATTGAAATAGGTTTTACCAGAGAAAAAACTAACCCAAAGAAGGGAGTAAGATGATGAACGAGAACGCGCAGCCCCAGGAAATCGATTTTACGGTTGATCGAAAAGGTCTTTTTCGAGAGGAATCTTTTACCGATCTGAAAGTGGCCTCAATTCGACGCCTCGTCCCGGTAAACACTGATGGGACGGACGACCCCGGCCGTACACCGATTTATCTGGGGCAAACCCAACTGATGTCACCTGAGGGACCGGTGCCGGTACAATCACGACTGGTGGCCAACTCCTTAGAGGAGGCGATGGATGTTTTTCCTCAGGCCATGCAGAAAGCGCTGGAAGAGATTGTAAAAAACCTCCAGGAGATGCAAAAGAAGGAGCAAGCCCAACAACAGGAAGATTCGCGCATTATCGTTCCAGGAAGATAGTTCGTCGGCAAGGTGATCGGTTGGATAAAAAATCGAATTAGATTGTTTGACCCCGGCTTTTTAACGCAGCCTTACGATGCCACCAAGATCGTGTCATTAAAATAACCCTGCAACATTTATCGGGCTAAGACTAGCCGGCTAAGACTATCGGGCTAAAATAATTGGGTGATTTCATCCGTTGCGAACTGTGGCCAGGTCGTCGGGAGATCACCCCGGGTGGCCTTTACACCGGTGCCGGGTGCAAGGACCTCTCCGATCATGGTTATTTCGATATTTGCCTGTTGAACCGTTTTAATCAGCCCCTCGCAATTTGCTTGATGACAACAAATCAGCAGACTGCCCGAAGCGATCAATCCCAGGGGGTCAATACCCAGCATATCGCTAATTTTTTGCGTTTCTGCATAAATTGGAATACGATCCAAATCAATTTTAAAAGTATGCTTTGCCGCGGCACCTAACTCCCATATAGCGGTTGCCAAACCGCCTTCGGTGACATCGTGCATGGCGCTGACGCCCGGATTATCTCTGGCAATGCGGGCCTCGGCCAGGATACTGATCCGGTCGATGAATGTCCGGCAATACTTAATCTCGTCTTCGGTCATACCCGCATCCAGAAGCCTTTGGGGAAATTCCCTGGCGATCAGAGAGGTGCCTTCCACTGCCGCTTTTTTGGTCACCAGTATCGCGTCTCCCTGACGAATGTTTTGTTTGTCAACCAATTTGGAACGACTCACCGTCCCTACCATCATGCCGCTGATGACAGGTCGGTTAACCGCATCGCTGATTTCTGTATGCCCACCGCATAGGGTGATACCCCATTTCTGACAATGGGTTTTTAAATCCCGCAAAATGCCAAGTATTTTCGCCGGTGTTGTTTTGCACGGGAAGATGAGGGTAGACAGGAGCCAACGGGGTTCTGCACCGGCCGTCGCAATGTCGTTGGCATTGACCAATACGGCGTATTGTCCGATGGCGTCCGTTGCAAAAGTGATGGGATCGGATTTCAGGATCAACACCTCTTCGTTCTCGATGGCGATCGCCGCTGTATCCTCACCCACACCGGGGCTGATCAACAACTGGGGGTCATTATGGGTCAACTCGTCAAGGTACTTACCCAGAAGATCGTTAGGGAATTTTCCGGCCGGCAAGGGAAGATGCATCTCAATAAAGGTTTTAAGCTGATTAAGATCGGATAGGACGATATCGGGGTGGCTGACAAAGCCCGGTGCCTCAATATTCTCGGCGATCAGCGCAGTGGGCGTTTGTGCCCGGTTCCCCGCTTCGATATCGAATAAATAATCGCCGACCATCAGCAGGTTGGCCGGGGCAAGGTTGAAATACGCAGATGCATATACAATGCCTGCCGGGTCAGGTTTGGGGGCCAGGTTATCGTCACGGGATATAATCAGGTCAAAATCAGCGGCCGATACCTGTGAAAAGTTATTCAAGGCCCGATCGACGGATCGGCGGCTGTTGCGGGTAACGATGCCGATGGGAATTTTCTTGTCCCGTAAAAAGCCAATGAGGACTTCCGCCCCCACAGCGGGTTTTGAGTCCGCAGCACCGGAAGTCTCAAAGTCTTCCAACTTTTCATTTGCTTTTTGTTTTTGTTTTATGTCGGTAAGTGCGTTGATATACTCTAAGACAGGGGTGTCAGAGGGGCAGCCTACCGCTGCTTTTATCACCGAGAAATCGAGGGCGCCGGGTTGAGTCAGGGTTCCATCAAAGTCAAATATGACGGCTTTGATTACCAGGTCATTGATGTCCATTATATATTTTACCTCTACCCATTCATTCCGCTTTTTAAATACTTTAGCTTTAGCAACAAACCATCTCGATTAAAGTCGCTTCAGATCCGCTGCGGCCTTTTTTTCATCCACAAAATAGAATAAAATCGCTCCGGCAATAAATAGAATCAGAACCGACCCGATGGAAAATCGGGAAGCCAATTGGCCGACGGCAATGACTTGTTCCGGCGTGGGGGCACTCGGCATCAGAAACCGACGGGCCATGAGCCCTACGACGCCCATCAAAAAGGGGCCGATAATGGCGGCAAATTTACCGAGCATGTTATAAAAGCCGTAAAACTCGGCTTCCTGCCCCTCAGGAATCAATCCGGCGTAATAGGAACGGCTAAGGGCTTGAATGCCACCCTGAACCAGACCGATAACAATGGCCAGAATGTAAAAGTCGATTTTTTGGGTCATGAGAGTGCCATAGATTGTGACCAAGATGTAGACGCCAATGGCCACAAATATCATTCTTCGCGCCCCCCACTTCTGACCCAGTTTTCCAAAAACAAGCGCCGCCGGGAACCCGACAAACTGGACAAGTAGAAGCGCCACAATCAGATCATTGGCTTCAAATCCAATGGACATTCCATAGTCCACAGCCATGCGGATAATGGTGTCAACGCCGTCAATATACAGCCAGTACGCCAATAAGAACAAAAAGACCATTTTTAGCTGACGAATTTGCCCGATGGTCTTCAAGACCTGCCCGAAGCCCTCTTTAATGATATCCATCAAACCCGCAGTCGATGCATCCGATTGGCCTTTGGGCACCCATAAAATCGTAAAAATCGTAAAGCCGCCCCACCAGACAGCCACGGATAAAAAGGACCAGCGAATAGCCGCTGAGGCATCTTCCAGTCCCACCCAGGAGGGATGAAGGGTTATCAGGACGTTGAATAGAAACAACAACCCCCCGCCCAAATACCCCATTGAGTATCCCAAACAGGAGACATAGTGGATACGGTCTTTTTCGGCCACACTGGGAAGCAATGAATCGTAGAATATATTGGAGCCGGATACACCAATGGTTCCCAAACAATAGCAAAACACAGCTAATATCCATTGGCCTTTTCCCACGAGGAATAATGATGCCGACATCAATACGCCTAAGTAAGCAAATATGAGTAAAAACGATTTGCGGGTATCGCTTTTATCGGCGATGGCACCCAAGAAAGGCGCGATCAGCGCCACGACCAGGCTGGCGATACCGTTGGCGATACCCAACCGGGCTGTGCTCACATTGGCATTGACTCCCTGACTCCAATAAACTTTAAAAAAAATTGGGAAAAACCCAGAAATAACCGTGACAAAATAGGCCGAGTTGGCCCAGTCATAGAGCGCCCATCCCCATACTGATCTTTGTTTTTTTTCCATTGAAGGCTCTCCAATTTCTTATTTTAGGTGTGCCGATTTTAGTTGAACCAGGGTCGCTCCCCATCCACCGGCTTCCGGAGGTGCCGTCACAAAATTCTTTACCTGCGGGTGACGGGACAGAATGCTCTGCACGCGACGTTTCAATATCCCGGTCCCCTTGCCATGAATAATCCGGACGGTTTCGATCTTTTTTTCCAGACAGGCTTGCAGATAATCATCGATTAAGTCGCCGACCTCTTTTGGATTGAAGGTATGCAGATCTATAACATCCGTGATTTCGTAATTTGTCGTTGCCATGTCCATCGCTGCCATATCAGGTCGTCATCAGTATCCATAAAACGGTAATAAAGCCCGCCAGGATAAATGCGGACTCTACGTAAAACTCCAATCGAATCCCGGGTAACAGGTGCCTTTTTTCGTGAATAAAGATCACGATAAACAAAAGCAGGGGGCTGATCGTCAAAGCGACGCCCAGGCTCGTCACCAGTGAAAAGGCGGCTGACAGGGTTAAAAAAAACGGCAGGCCGATGAGGAGCCGCTTCAGCAGGCGGGTGGTCGTTTTTTGACCGTAAATGAGCGGAATTGTTTCCCGTCCGATGATACGATCGCCCTGCATGTCAAGAATATCGAAAAATGCGGTTCGCGCAAATACCAGGGCCGTAGACCAGATAAAAACGATCACTGTTGCCGTCGATATTTTACCATTGATGACCAAAGCAGGCAGTACGGTCGTGGCAACTCCCCAGGCCAGTGCAATGAGAATTGTCTTGGAGCCGGGAATATCTCGGATGCGCCGGTAACGGTGGGGCTTGGTCAGGACCGGTACTAGTCGTAAATTGTACGACAGACCCAAAAGGCTCATGGTCAACAGGATTGAAAAGGGCAAAGGGCCCATCATGGCGGCGGTGATTAATCCATAACTTCCTGCGGCGATGGCCAGTATGGTCAGGGCCGGCCGATATTCCTTATAAAAATAGGCCCGCCCTGGGTCATTGAAACGGTCGGCCTGGCGGCCAATGAGGTGGTTAAGGATATGCATGGAAAAGACGTAGAGCATGGCCACGAGCACATAGTCAAACGATGCATTCAGTCCCTGTAGCGTGGCGCAGGCGAAACTGAGACATCCGGCACCCAGGGCCACATAAGTATTGGTCAGCAGTAATGCACGGAGCGTGATGAAAAGGACCCGGTACCAGGAGCGACCCTTTTTAACCGACATTTTTTCCAGGGTCCTGAATACCCGGGTGATCATCCAGTTGGGCGTCGATGCCCCGGCCGTAATTCCCACATGGGTTGCATTTTCGAAAACCGACAGGTCCAAGTCCTCTTCCGTTTCGATCTGCTGGACCGGTTTGCCTGTTTTTCCGGCGATGTCGGCCAGGCGGCGGGTATTTCCGCTCTCACGACCGCCGACAACAACCATCGCATCCGTGGCTACAGCTAAATGACTAACCTCGGCCTGGCGTTTGGACGTGGAGTTGCAAATCGTTGTAAAGATTTTGTAGTGGGGATGCGTCCTGTCCACCCACTTTTCGATCTTACCGTAGAGTTGCTCATTTTGAGTGGTCTGGGCAACCACGACGGCTTTTGCAAAAGATGGCAGGGTTTCTAATTCCTCCAGGCTATCAACGACATGGCGGTCGGGTCCGGCATAGCCCATCAGGCCGATGACTTCGGGATGATCCCGGTTGCCGACGATAATAGTGGTGTACCCTTTTTTGGCGTGCTTTTTGATGATGACCTGGACGCGGATGACCCGAGGGCAGGTGGCATCAAGGACGGTAAATCCGGCTTGTACCAATTTCTCTTTTTTTTCAGGAGGAACACCGTGGGCGCGGATCAAGACCGTGCCCACGCCTTTTGAAGGAATGTCGGAAAGGACCGTAATTCCCTTTTCCGCCAAAAGATCCAGCACCTGAGGGTTGTGAATCAAAGGACCGTAGGTATATATCGGCCCTTCATGTTTACCGGGCGTATCCAGCACCATCTCCACAGCCCGGCGGACCCCCATACAGAAACCGGCTGTTTGGGCGATGGTTATCTTCATTGAAGGTGCGCGGTCTGTTTCAGGCGGGGAACCATCCGATTAGTCCGTCTCCGGCATGAGAAGCACTTTGTGATTGACCAGGGAAAGCGCATGAATGTGGGCCTTGATAAATTTTTGCTCGCCAAAAATGCTGGTCAAGCGTAACCCCTCGCCATCGGGCGCCACGGTATCCACGGCTTCCATGAACAGGGTCTCTTCTCCATTATCAAGGGTATAGGCGTTGGCTTCACACATGATTAACTCCGTTAATTATTCTCCAAATAGGGCTTTAGTTCATCGATAATCATCGTTTCCACCAAGCGTGGTAGCGGTAGCGCTTGAATGCCGACAATGGTGATGCGTTCTTTCGATAGCGGGATTAACAGCTTGTGCGCTGGGCTGGCCGCGATCGCTTCGGCCATTTTGGGTGTGATTTCTCCCATCATGGCATGGGCCGCCAAAATGGCGATAGGCCCGGTTATGATGTCTACCTGCTTGACGGTCTGGACAATGGCATTTTGCCCTGATGCACCCCGATTGGCCCGTGCTTTGAGCATCTGCGCTACGGCAATGGCATTGGTCCCGAGGGCGACGATTTCAATGGTGTCCTGAAAATGGTGCCGTAGTTGCTTGATAATATGGCTACCGATGCCACCACCTTGACCGTCTATGACACAAATTGATTTTAACTTATTTTTCATACGGTTGAATATCATTACAATTTACCCATTTTGGCGCGGGTTTTTCGGGCTTTTTTTGACAATTTTTTTCGTGGCCCTTTCTTTTGGGTCGTGGGTTTCCAGCCCCGGGTGTCGTCTTCCACACCCCCCTTTTGCATGGCGTATTGGGCCATGACCAGTTTTGCTTCAAATACTGGAGAGCCGATGACGCTGGCCTTGTGGGCCAGGGCATCCGATTCAATCTCCCGGTCCGAAGTCACCACCAACGCTCGCTCTTTCTCCCTGGCAGCCATTTTCTTTATGACGGTATCGGCCAATTCTCCCATGGATGAAAAGCGGATGTCAATTCCCTGAAAGCTGATTTTTCGGGTGGAAGCCGTGGGTGCATTTTGGCCATCAAATACGACCGTAATCCGGTGACCTTTCAGACGCTTGTATTGAACCAGCTGGTCAATCAGTGCGTCACGGCCGAGTTTGATGTCCTGTTCGTCCAAATAGGAAAGGTCGTTGGATTGGCGAATCAGATTGTAACCGTCGATGATAATGTGAATCGACATGGCCTATCGGCGAAGGTGCTCGATCAGCCGGTCGAGATCATCATCACTGTAAAACTCGATGTTGACCGTTCCCTTTTTGCCGCGGCGGTTGATGTGTACCTTGGTGCCCAAGTCGCGTGACAGACCCTCGGCCAATCCGGCAAAATAGATCCGATTGGGGTCTGAAGTTTGTTTTTGGGTCGGTTTTATATCGGCTTTCAGCCGTTTGACCAGCGCTTCCGTTTGTCGAACGGATAGGCCTTTTTTCAAAATCTCTTGGCAAATCATCTCCTGCCGGGCGCTATTGCCACATGTCAGAAGCGCCCGGGCGTGACCCATGCTCAGTTGCTCATCCATCATACTTTCTTTTATGGATTCGGGTAACTGCCGAAGCCGTAAAAAGTTGGCCACGGCAGAGCGGCTTTTCCCAACCCGTCGGGCGGTTTGATCCTGGGTCAGGTCAAATTCGGTCATCAAACGATGATACGCTTCAGCTTCTTCGATCGGGTTGAGGTTTTCGCGCTGAATATTTTCAATGAGGGCGGCTTCCAGCAACTCGGCATCGGAAATGTGTTTAACCACAACCGGCACTTCGGTCATGCCGGCCAGTTTTGCGGCGCGAAGGCGTCTTTCTCCTGCGATGAGTTCATAATCGACGGTGTCGGGGCGAACCAATAGCGGTTGCAGGATCCCCTGGGTTTCAATAGACCGGGCCAGTTCGTCCAATTCTTCTCGTTTGAAATGCTTGCGGGGTTGATAACGATTGGGATGAATGCGGTCGATCTCACACCGGAAAAAATCGGGTTGTTTGAGCTCGCCTTCGTCAAATTCGGGAATCAGCGCTCCGATCCCCTTGCCCAGGGCCATTTTTTTACGTTTTTTCGGCGGAACAGCCGGTGGTTTTACCGTTTTTTTTGTGTTCATGGTTTCCAAAAAGTTAAGTGAGTAATGCAATCGGTAAGTGATTTCAACTGGAAGCCTTCAAGTGACCGTTTAATATTTCTTTGGCCAATTCAAGATAGCTCCGGGCGCCGGCCGACAGGGCATCGTAGAGCAAAATCGGTTTGCCATGGCTCGGCGCTTCACCCAAACGCACGTTGCGCGGGATTCGCGTTTTGAAAACCAATTGACGGAAATATTTATCAGCCTCGGCGGCAACCTGGTTGGCCAGATTTGTCCGTTTATCGAACATTGTCAGCAATATACCGGCGATGGTGAGGCGCGGGTTGATCTGTTTTTGGATCCTTTTGTAGGTATCTATCAGTTGACCAAGGCCTTCAAGCGCATAAAATTCACATTGCAGCGGGATCAACATACCATCGGCAGCGGCCAGGGCGTTGACGGTCAACAAACTTAAAGAAGGCGGACAATCGATAATAATGTAATCAAACGCCGGTGCTATTTTGTTGAGTAGATTCCGCAATGCGCTGTTTCGACCTGGTTGATCCATCATCTCTACCTCAAACCCGATCAGTTCCACCTGCGATGGAATCATTTTCAAGGTATCGATACCCGTATCAATAATGAGCTCTTCGGCTTCAGCCGTGCCGATCATGCCATGATATAGGTTTTTATTCAGGTTCTTTTTGTGAATGCCCATACCGGTTGTGGCGTTTCCCTGGGGATCGCAATCCACCAGTAGCGTCTTTTTTTCAGCCACGGCCAGTGAGGCTGACAGGTTGATGGCAGTGGTCGTTTTGCCCACCCCGCCTTTTTGGTTTGCTATGCATATTTTTCGTGCCATGGGCGAAACCCTACCACAAAACCCTTAAAATTGAAAACATTCAACCGTGGTGTTATAGTCCATTATAGTTATAATTATGGAATGGCCATATTATGTGGCAACCAGACCAGGCGGTTATTCGATGATGAAGAAATATAGAAATATAATCATATGGTTAACCATTGTTTCATGGTTGACGATACCGTTGCGATTACCCCCCGCGTTTGCCATTACCGTATCGGAGGAGGAAAAGCTTTCCGATAAATTCATGCGCGAAGCGACCCGGCAATTCACATTTATTGAAGACCCGGTGCTGGTGGACTATTTAAATACCGTTGGGAAACGAATCGCCGCAGAATTGCCACCACAGCCTTATCAATTTCGGTTTTTCCTGATTCAAAGGAATGGGTACAATGCCTTTGCCGGGCCTGGTGGGGTTATTTTTATTTTCAGCGATTTGCTGGCCGCTATGGAAACACCCGGCGAATTGGCAGGGATCGTGGCCCATGAAATGATGCATGTGACCAGCCGGCATATATCGGATCGGATTGATCGTTCCAAACAGATCGGGGTCGTAACACTGGCAGGTTTGGTAGCAGCCATTGCCCTGGGAGCCGCCGGCGGGGGATCGGCAGCTACGGCCCTGGCCATTGGCTCTATGGCCACTGGACAATCCATGGCCTTGGCCTACAGTCGTGAAGACGAAATGCAAGCCGATCAACTGGGGCTAAAGGTGCTGACCCGCGCTGGTTATCGTCCCGAAGGGCTTGTGGCGGTGATGAAAAAAATCAGGGAAAAGCAGTGGTATGGGACCCGCGAAGTTCCGACGTATTTGAGAACGCATCCGGCCTCCGAAGAGCGTATCGCATATATCAGCGCCTGGACCGAGCGTCAGGTGGATTTGCCCAAAGCCATTTCGCCGCAGGAACAGATGGAATTTGATTGGATTCGGACACGGGTGAAGGCGCTGTATGGCGACAAAGAGCAGGAGATGCGGTTTTACGCTGAAAGTGTAAAAAAGCAACCCATGGACCCCTTGGCAAATTATGGCTATGGATTGATCCTGGCCCGGTCCGGTCGTTTTATTGAGTCCGCCGGCTATCTAAAAAAAACACTCGCCCAACGGGCTTTTGATTCGCAATTGCTTATCGATCTGGGACGGGTATATTTCCAGGGGGGGCGGTTTTCGGAGAGCCTTAAGATCCTGGAGAGCGCCATGGCCATCGATGCTCATAATTCCGATGGATTATATTATTTGGGACGGACGCATCTGGCCCAAAAAAGACCAGCCGAGGCCATTGCCGTTTTTAAAGAACTCGTCAAGATCAATGCGAATCATCGAGACCTTATGTATTTTGCTGGGCAGGCCTATGGTCAACAAGGGAATATGGCGGAAGCGCATTACCACCTGGGTCGGTATCACCATCAGCGGGGTAAGGTTGACCAGGCGATTGTCCAGCTCGAAAAAGCGCTGGCTTTAGCCAATACAGCCGAGCGAAAGGGGACGATTGAAGCCCTGCTTGAAGCGTTGCGGGAAGAACAGGCACATCAGCGGAAAAACAAGCCGGAATAGCTAATCTTACGAAGAACGGTCTTACGCGAGAGAACGGATGATCGCAGTGAGACCCGCCAGGACGATGGGAAATCGGTGGTCGGCAAGCCGTTAGGCTTTGTCAAAATGGGAGAAGTGCATGGTAAAGGTGCCTCTTCCCTGGGTCGCTGAGCGCAGGGCCGTGGAATAACCGAACATTCGTGCCAAGGGAACAACGGCTTTAATGACCTGGAGCCCTTGACGGTGTTCGATGGAATCGATTTTACCGCTACGCTGATTAAGATCCCCGATAACGTCTCCGGTAAAGTTTTCCGGTGCCAGAACTTCAACTATCATGATCGGGTCAAGTAAAAATGGGTTGGCCTTTGACATGGCTTCTTTACACGCCATGGAAGCAGCCACCTTATAGGCCAGGGCTGTACCCAGGCCTTCTTTATGGTCCCCCCGGGTTAGCCTGATCTCCATATCCACCGCCGGATATCCCATCAACACACCGCTTTCCAGGGATTCAAGCGCTCCTGCTTCAATGGCGGGAATAAATTCAGGTGGAATGGACTCATCTGATATATCGGATCGAAAGCGGTTGGCCGTTCCACGCCGCAATGGAACTAACGTGATGGTTACATCGCCGTAGTGGCGCTGCCCGGCCACTTCTTTGTCAAAAATGACCTGCGCCGCAGTCGTTTTTTCGATGGTTTCGCGGTAAACCACCTGGGGCTTACCCACATTGACATTGGTGTTAAATTCGCGTCGCATCCGGCTGATGATGACCTCAAGGTGCAGCTCACCCATTCCGGATAGGATCATCTGACCGGTATCCTCATCGTTCTTGACTCGCAGGGTTGGATCCTCGGCCAAGAATTTATCTAACACCTGCTCTATTTTTTCCTGGTCGGTATGGGTTTTGGGTTCGATGGCGACTGAAATGACCGGCTCATACGATTCGATGGGCTCCAGCAAAATGGGGTGGTCCGGAGTGCACAAACTGTCTCCGGTAGATGATTCTTTTAAGCCGACGACGCCCACAATACTCCCGGCCCCCGTCCTGTCCAGGCGCTCTCGGCGATTGGCGTGAATTTTTAAAATCCGGGCCAGCTTTTCGTTTTTTTTCAATGTGGTGTTGTATACTGATGCTCCGGCGGCCAGGATGCCGCTGTATATCCTTACAAATGATAATTTGCGTCCTTCCATCATGGATACTTTGAATATCAAGGCCGACAAAGGGGCTTTATCATTGGGCGGGCAGATGACAGGTTCACCGGTCTCGGGATGGGCGCCGGTCATGGGAGGGATGTCGGTCGGCGCGGGCAGGAAACGAACGATGGCATCCAGAAGGGGTTGAATACCCTTATTTTTTAGCGCAGAGCCACACAGAACCGGTACGAGTTTCAAATCAATGGTCGCCCGTCGGATCGCCTCCCGAAGGATCTGATTGTCGATCGGCTTCTCGGCCAGATAAGCCTCCATAATTTCGTCATCCACCTCGGCCACGGTTTCCACCAGGGCTTCACGCCACTTTTCGGCTTTTTCTAAATAAGCGGCGTCAATATCAGCTGTTGAATATTCAATTCCCAGAGTGTCGCTCTTCCAGATGATCTGGTTCATTTCAATCAAATCGATAATGCCGTCAAATGAATCGGTCTCCCCAACGGGAAGCTGTAAAATCAAGGGAAGCGCACCGAGGCGCTCTTTAATCATACTAACAGATCCATGATAGTCGGCACCAATACGGTCAAGCTTGTTAATAAATGCGATTTTGGGGATGTTGTATTTATCTGCCTGGCGCCAGACCGTTTCCGATTGAGGCTCAACGCCCCCCACGGCGCAAAAAACCCCCACGGCACCATCCAGGACGCGCAGGGAGCGTTCAACTTCAATGGTAAAGTCGACATGTCCGGGAGTGTCGATGATCTGAATGTCGTGATCTTTCCATCGGCATGTTGTAACGGCCGATGTGATTGTAATCCCACGTTCTTGCTCATCAGGCATCCAGTCCATTACCGCTTCGCCATCATGTACCTCGCCGATCTTGTGGGATCGGCCGGTATAAAACAGGATACGTTCGGTCACCGTGGTTTTGCCCGCATCGATATGGGCGATAATTCCGATGTTTCTTATTTTGTTGATCGGTCTTTTTGTACTCATTGGAAAGCCTTCGTGGTTTTCGATCCTGCCGATAGTAACCATACATCCTGATTGATCACAGAATGATCCCAGGTTGATTAAGGGTGTTCCTTTTACACCCACATTGCAAAGAAATCTTCTTGTTAAGGGAATTGACTTTCGATGTCAAGCCAGACCCGATAAAGGCCCGCAGGCAAAAGATCTTCTAAGAGATGACCAATAGGGCGATGAGAAACAATCGATTCAGGCTCCCTACCGTGGACATCCATGCCGTCGCTCGTATTTGACAGGAATACTATTTTTAGGCTATACTTTAAACAGTCTCGGCAAATACTCACCTTAATAAATGAAGGATGTAGGTCGAAGCGATCTATCAATCCGAGAAAAGGAGGATGTAATGGCGGACAGTGTGTACAAAGTGATCCAGCTGGTTGGAACGAGTGAGACTTCATGGGAAGAAGCGGCCAAAAATGCCGTTGAAACAGCTGGCCAGAGTTTAAAGGACCTGAGGGTGGCTGAGGTAGGCCAACTTGACATGAAGTTGGAGGATGGCAAGGTGACGGCTTATCGTGCCCGAGTCAACCTTTCTTTTAAGTATCAGAGCTGATCGTAGACCTTATTGGGTCGACTATTGACGAGGAGATACCGCAAGGGTCTCCTCTTTTTTTGTCCAAAAATGAGGCCGGACGTTTAGGTATTATTTACACTTATTGTTTTCTTTGAGCAGTTTTTTGGCGAGTTTTCTGATAATGGGGTTTGAGGATTCCTTCAGTTTCTTCAACTCACCACAGGCTTCTTCTTCATCCAGAGATGATAAAGCCATGGCGGCTTCAAACATCAGATCCACATCAAATGATTCGGTGAGCAACGCAATAAGCGGCTGAATAGCCCGCGTATCCCCAATTTCTCCCAACGCGCGAGACGCGGAAATTTGAACTTCCTTATTGGTACTTTCCAGAGACGTAATAAGCGTTTCGACGGCTGGTTTTCCAATTTCCACCAAGGCCTTGATGGCCGCCTCGCGAACATCGTGGCTGGTGGAATTCAGATTTTCAATTTGAGTGGCGATATTATCCTGATCGCTTTTTTGACAACCGCCACCCATCCCGAAAAGAAGGAGGATAATGCATGCAACAGGTATCCACAATCGCATCGCTATCCCTTTTTGATTTTTGGTGGAGCTGAGGGGGATCGAACCCCTGACCTCATGACTGCCAGTCATGCGCTCTCCCAGCTGAGCTACAGCCCCGAGTTGTGGAGGCAGTATTTAATAAAAGGATTATCAAATGTCAATCTAAAATATTAAAAAGATTGGGTGGTGCGAGCGGGTCCCCGGACTTTATCGTTTTGGCGTGGTTAAGATTGGCTCATTTCCCGCAATTCTCGATTGGCTACGAGGCTCTCGATTTGGCGCATGGCGTCACCTTTGAAATAGGTGAATTCGATACCAACCCGAAAATATTCTCTCTGATTATCGGCCGTATAGGGTTTGTGCCATACCACGCGGCCTTTGGCTGATATGGGGCCGGGAAAGGCCGGTACCAAGAGTGCAATATCGTATTCTTTCTGCTGGTTAATACGTTTGGTTGCGACCGCCTGAATACCAGCGGTGCTCAGGTTGATTAGTGAAAGTTGGTGAAGTTCTTTGCCAAACCGGCCAAAGATACCGCTTAATTTGAGTTGAACTCTACTATTTAACACTTGATATCGAGGGCAGGTTCTATTGCCAAGTACTGGTGCCGTGCTCATCTGTTCACTCCAGGAATAAGGTTCGGTTTCAATATCAATCGTTCGCTTGGATATCCATCTATCGCTTAATTTCTCGTTACAACAAATAATCAAATAAAAAACAAAAGCAATTTAAATGCCAAAAAACAATCGGATTTATAATGACATCTTTTCAATAATGATTTCGGTCTGTCAAGTATTTTTTGGGTCTGTTGTTGCTGTCCTTTGCTACACAGAATATTGCATTGTTTGTAATTGATATTACGCTACATGGTAAGTTTGGAGGCGATCATAAATTGCTTATTCAGGTGCTATTGTCAATCTCCTTTTTTCATGTTTCTTCCAGTAGATGCGTGATTATTTTAGAATCATAAATCGAATCGAAATCATTTTGCAAGCCTTATGAAGGTGTGGCTTTTGTCTCTTTACCTTCGTTTCGAATTGGGTCGCTTGGAATGTCGGCCGTTTGGCTCGACAATTGTGTGTTTATGCTTAGTTTCAACATAAGTAGGACCCAGTAAATTGACTGAAAATCGATAGTTACTATAAGGAGATCAAGATTATGGCAAAGGAGATATTTACAATTCCAAATATATCCTGCGGGCATTGTACCAAGGCGATTCACGATGAGTTGACTGAGATTGAAGGCGTTGCAGATGTTGATGGCCAAATTGATCCGAAAACCGTAACCGTTGAATGGGAAGCACCGGCGACCAGGGACCAGATTATCGATACCCTGAAAGAGATCAATTACCCTGCCGAGGTTTAAAAACAGAGATATGGGTCAAGAAACCATTACCTTTCCCGTCGCCGGGATGACCTGTGCCAACTGTGCATTAAATATCGAACGGAGCGTCAAAAGGTTAGACGGCATCAAACAGGTGAATGTTAATTTTGCCGCTGAAATGGCGACGGTCGAGTTTGATTCGCAATCGATCCAGCCGTCCGAGATTGTGGACCGAATTCACAAAAGTGGTTTTAAAGTGAACACCGCCGAAGCGGAATTCCCTGTAACTGGCATGACCTGCACCAATTGTGCCATGACTATTGAGCGGACGCTCAACAAAAAGGTGCCGGGGGTTCTCTCCGCCGGGGTAAATTTTGCTTCGGAACGCGTCTCCGCCACGTATCTTCCGGGAATAACATCATTGGAGGAGATGGCGGCGGCCATTCACAGAGCTGGATTCGAAGCGATCCTCCCAGACGAATCCATCGACGCCGAGGATGTCGAAAAACAGGCGCGTCAGGCGGAAATCAAGAATCAGACCCGCAAATTCATCGTGGGGGTCGTTTTCGCCGTACCGCTGTTTTGCATGAGCATGGCCCGTGACTTCGGGTTGACCGGCACATGGAGCCACGCACCATGGGTCAATTGGCTGTTTTTGGCGTTGGCCACGCCGGTGCAATTTTATACGGGATGGGATTATTACGTCGGCAGTATTAAGAGCTTGCGGAATCGTACGGCCAATATGGACGTGCTTGTGGCCATGGGCTCTTCGGTGGCCTATGTGTACTCATTGTTGCTGTTGATCATGCCTGTGTTGGGCAACCATGTCTATTTTGAAACGTCGGCGTTGATCATCACCTTGATAAAGCTGGGTAAGCTGCTCGAGGCCCGTGCCAAAGGACGGACCGGCGTTGCCATCCGCAAGCTTATGGACTTGAGCCCCAAAACGGCTGTCGTCATTAGGGACGATGAGGAAAGGGAAATCGCATTAACCCGGGTTGTCACGGGAGACGAGGTGATCGTTCGGCCGGGGCAGGGGATTCCCGTGGATGGTGAGGTATTGGAAGGCGAATCGGCGGTGGATGAGTCGATGCTGACCGGTGAGCCGATCCCTGTGGACAAACGGCCCGGCGATATCGTGGTGGGTGGTACGCTTAATCAGCAGGGCATGCTTCGCTTCCGGGCCACGCGCGTCGGCAAAGAGACCGCCCTGGCCCAGATCATTCATCTGGTCCAACAGGCCCAGGGGAGCAAGGCTCCGGTACAGGCCCTGGCCGATCGGGTGGCGGCTATCTTTGTTCCATCGGTAATCGGGCTGGCATTTTTAACTTTTGTACTGTGGTGGATCATCGGCGGGCAGTTCGTACCGGCCATGATTCGGTTGGTGGCGGTGCTGGTTATTGCCTGTCCATGTGCCTTGGGATTGGCGACCCCCACGGCCATTATGGCCGGCACCGGAAAAGCGGCGGAAAAAGGGGTTTTATTTAAAAACAGTGAGGCTCTGGAAACATCCACCAAGCTTAACACTGTGGTTTTGGATAAAACCGGAACCATTACCGCCGGTCGTCCCGAGTTGACCGATACGATTCTGATTGACCATGGAATCGGTGGCGGGTCCGTCCAAAGATTCAACGATGAAGATGCCTTGTTGATGGCTGCGGCAGCGGTTGAGAGCGGTTCGGAACATCCAGTGGGCAAAGCCGTGGTCCGCGAGGCCAAAAAGAGAGGCTTGCATCTCTCCAAATCAAGCGGCTTTCGTGCTTTGGGTGGGCTCGGTGTGGAAGCCAACGTGGACGGCGTTATGTTGCAGGTAGGAAAACCCGGCTGGTTTGCGCAGCTGGGTATTGATCTTGAAAAAATCACGGACCAAATCAAGTCCCTGCAGTCCAAAGGACGAACCGTGATGGTCGTTGCCGCCGATTCAACCCCGGTCGGCTTGCTATCCGTCGCCGATATCATTAAAAAAGAATCTGCCGATGCGGTCCGAAGCCTTCACCGGCAGGGACTTCAGGTCGTCATGCTGACCGGCGACAATCTTGAAACCGCCCGGGCGATTGCACGCGATGTGGAGATTGAGACGATCTTCGCCGAGGTGAGACCGGAAGAAAAATCGGAAAAGATCAAATCCCTACAATCGGAAGGGAAAAGGGTGGCTATGGTAGGTGACGGCATCAATGATGCACCTGCACTCGCCCAGGCAGATGTGGGCATTGCCATCGGCACCGGGACGGACGTCGCCATTGAAACCGCTGACGTGATTCTGTCGGGCGGTAGCCTCAAGGGGGTGCCCAGGGCCATTGATTTCAGTCGTGCCACCATGCGTACGATCCGCCAAAACCTTTTCTGGGCGTTTATTTACAATATCATCCTGATTCCCGTGGCGGCCGGCGCACTCTATCCGTTTGAATTTTTACCCACCCTATTACGGCAACTTCACCCGATCATGGCCGCTCTGGCCATGTCTTTAAGCAGTGTCACCGTCGTCACCAACAGTTTGCGACTCTACCGATCCTGATTATTTTAAATGACTAACGGGTTTTTATAAATTCTTGGAGGTACTTGAATGACGCATTCGACATATCCCCACTTACTTTCGCCGCTTGACCTTGGATTTACTACCCTAAAAAACAGGGTGTTAATGGGCTCCATGCACACTGGACTGGAAGAGGCCCCCCACGGTTTTGAGCGAATGGCGGCTTTTTATCAAGAGCGGGCCGTCGGTGATGTGGGGCTGATTGTTACAGGGGGCGTGGCACCTGATGAAACAGGTAGGATCATGGATCATGGGGCCAAGTTGACGACGGAAGGGGAAGTGGAAAACCATCGGATCATCACTGAGGCGGTCCATGCTGTTGGCGGCAAGATTGCCATGCAAATTTTGCATACCGGACGATACGGTTTTCACGATCGGATTGTGGCTCCCTCGCCTATAAAAGCGCCGATCAATATGTTTAAACCCCACGAATTAACCGAAACTGAAATCGAAACACTGATCCGGCACTTTGCCGAGTGTGCAGTGTTGGCTCGAGGAGCCGGGTATGACGGTGTGGAAATTATGGGTTCGGAGGGGTATTTGCTGAATCAGTTTATTGTAACCACAACCAACCAGCGCTCGGATCGATGGGGCCGTCAATATGAAAATCGGATCCGGTTGCCGATAGAGATCGTTAAGCGGGTGAGAGCCGCCGTTGGGGCGGATTTTATCCTGATTTATCGCCTTTCCATGCTTGATCTGGTTAAAAACGGCAGCACCTGGGAAGAAGTCGTCGAACTGGCCAAGGGAATTGAATCGGCCGGCGCCACCTTGATTAACACCGGAATCGGTTGGCATGAAGCACGTATCCCCACTATTGCCGGCGTTGTGCCGCATGCGGCTTTTACCTGGATTACAGCCCGGTTGCGAAAGGAAGTGTCGTTGCCGCTGATCACCAGCAATCGGATTAATTCTCCGGATACGGCGGAAACGGTTTTGGCCCGGGGCGACGCCGACATAATCTCCATGGCAAGGCCCTTGCTCGCGGATGAGCAGTTTGTAAAGAAGGCGGCCGAAAATCGGGCTGATGAAATCAATACCTGCATTGCCTGTAATCAGGCTTGTCTGGATCACATATTCGAGCTGAAAATAGCCTCCTGCCTGGTGAATCCCCGGGCCTGCCATGAAACGGAGTTAGCCTTGACGCCAGCCAAAAAGCCCCAAAAACTGGCCGTTGTGGGGGCCGGTCCGGCGGGCTTGTCTTTTGCTGTGGCAGCAGCCCAGCGGGGACACGTGGTGACGCTCTATGAGCGTGATGATCGAATCGGCGGCCAGTTTAATCTGGCCATTCAGATACCCACCAAAACGGAGTATATCGAGACCATTCGATATTACCATAAACAGATTGAACGGACCGGTGTGAACCTCCAGTTGAACACGGTAGCGACGACTGATGCGTTTCTCACACGACATTACGATGCGGTCGTTTTATCAACCGGTGTCACTCCCCGCAAAGCCGATATACCGGGCGGGGATCATGCCATGGTACTCTCCTATCTTGATGTACTGGCGAAAAATTGCAAGGTCGGAAAACGCGTGGCCATCGTCGGTGCCGGTGGTATCGGATTTGATGTGGCCGATTACCTGACCCACCCGGATGGCACCCGCGAGCAGGGGATAGGCGATTATCTTAAAACGTGGGGTATCGATCAAGACTATCGGCTGCGAGGGGGGCTTAGCGCGGAAGGCCTGCAGATAAAATCGAGCGAGCGAGAGATCTATTTATTACAGCGAAGTGAAAGCAAAATCGGCGAACGACTGGGCAAGACAACCGGGTGGATCCTGCGCTTGACCTTGAATCAACGCGGCGTTCAGATGATATCCGGTGTCCAATATCGTCGCATTGACGATGGGGGCTTGCATGTCACCATCAACGGGGAGAATCGACAGCTTGAAGTGGACAACGTGATTATTTGTGCGGGGCAGGAACCGTTGCAGGATCTTTATGAGCCGCTTAAACAGCAAAACATTCCGGTCTATTTGATCGGAGGGGCTGAACGTGCGTCGGGCCTCGATGCAAAACGGGCCATTGATCAGGGCACTCGGCTGGCGGCAAAGTTGTAACGGTAAAAGGTAGTGCGTATAAATTTAATCCGCGCTGATGGTTCCCAACGCCTTATTCACAGCCCCTATTCACCCATACGACTTATTTTGTCTTTTTCCTGTTTGGAGTGTTCCAACACAGACATGACCGTGGCGACCATGGATGATACATCCCCCATGTTGGCAGGAATGATCATCGTATTGTTCTCTTTGGCCAGTTTTCCGAATTCGGCAATGTATCTTTCGGCAACTCTCAGGTTGGCTGCGGTTTCGCCCCCGGCATGGCTTAAGGATTCGGCAATTTTTTTAATGCCTTCCGCAGTGGCATGGGCAACCAGCAGGATCTCTTTAGCTTGACCTTCAGCTTCATTGATGCGTTTTTGCTTTTCACCTTCGGACACCTGAATCGCCTCTTTCTTCAACCCCTCGGCCCGGTTAATCCGGGATTGGCGATCGCCTTCGGATGTGGCGATGGAGGCCCTTTTTTCGCGTTCGGCCTTCATCTGTTTTTCCATGGCATCCATGACGGTTTTAGGGGGTGTGATATCTTTGATTTCATACCGCAGTACCTTGACGCCCCAGTTCTGGGCAGCCTCATCAATCGCGGCAACGACTTGCTGGTTTAGCGTTTCCCTTTCCTCAAAGGTTTTATCCAGCTCAATTTTGCCGATAACCGACCGTAGCGAGGTCTGTGCCAGCTGGCTGGCCGCGATTCGATAATTATCAATGCCATAGGCCGATAGTTTACTATCCACGACTTGCAGATAAAGCACGCCGTCAACGGCGACTGAAACATTATCGGTGGTAATACAATCCTGTGAGGCAATATCGAGCACTTCTTCTTTTAGGGACCTTTTATAAGCCACAGTGTCAAGAAAGGGGATGAGGATATGAAATCCCGCCCCAAAGGTTTTATTGTATTTTCCCAACCGCTCGACAATATATTCTGACCGCTGGGGTACGATTACGGCGGTTTTAACCAGTAAGGCAATTAAAATAACGGCTAAAACAACGACGACTATCAATGATGAACTCATTCGTCCTCCTTTATCGGTTTAACCCTGAATGTCAATCCGCCTTCAGATTCCTGACTTATAATCTTTACCGGTTTCTCTGTCTCTATCTTAACATCGGCAACGGCGCGCCAAAAACTGCCCATCAATTTTATTTCACCCGGTAGCGCCGGCGATATCAGCTTGGTGACGACAGCCGTTTTTCCAATCTTTGATTCGGCATACTGGTCGTCAATCGTATCACGTGTTTTACCCCTGAAAATTGTTAGGCTGTATTTCCGCAGTGTAAAAAGCAGTATCAATGATGAAAGCATAAAAAGAACAATCTGAGTCGTTAAAGCAATATCAAACAACCAAACAATGATGGCAACGATCCAGCACCCGGCGGTGAAAAATATTAAAATGATTCCCGGAACGCCCCACTCGGCGATTAAAAATACAACGCCGGCCAGAAACCATAATAATGGGATTGAAAACGTCATGTTATCCTCCCGAAAGTGTTATTTTGCACACTTTATATTTTGGTCTTAAAAAACGCTTTGTATTTCATGTCTTCATGTAAAATATGCTGCTGCAGCCATTGAAAAAGGTAATCCATCAATTCCTGGGGGACATCATCAAGGTCCCCCATCGTTGCCAGGGATAATTCCGCCACTTTTTTCGAAAACGCTATGTGAGATTTCTTGTGTTGTTCAAATCCGGGAAAGCCATGATCAAGCATCAGTTTTTCTTCGTAACGGAAGTGTTCCCGTGCGTATTGGGTCATCTCCGTCAAGATGTCCGAGACGGTTTCCGAGGCAGTGGTGAGGGTCGGGGCCTTGAGTATCTTATTTAAAATAGAAACCAATTGCTTATGTTGTTTATCGAGTGTTTTTACACCAACACTAAAGTTTTCCGACCAAATAATCGGGTCCATCTACTTTCCCCAATTCCGGATTAAATTTGCAAATAGGCAGTTGTTGAAGCCCATATTTATTTTTTCCGTGGCTAAAGGTGGGGCTGCTTATCGCCGGCTAGATAAACTATCCGCCGATAGACGACATTTGACTGTTTACCCGCTTTTTTGAATCGGTGATATGGTGTCTTGCGGGTTTTTTATGTACCGAGGTCAAAAATACACGAATGATCTCCTCGTCGGAACCCCCTTGTCGAAGAAGCCGGCGCAGATCCTGTTGGTTATCGGACATAAGGCATGATCTGAGTTTTCCGCTTGCGCTTATCCGCAGCCGGTTGCATGCGTCGCAAAAGTGATGGCTAATGGGGCTGATAAATCCGATTTCCCCGGCGGCATCAGCAAAACGAAACCGTTCGGCAGGACCGTCATGCGTGTCCCTTTGAACCGGCAGAAGCGGTCCCAACTCCATTATTCTCTTTTTAATATCCGTCGTGCTAAGGCGGTCACCCCGTTGCATTTTTGCAATACCGATAGGCATATATTCGATAAAGCGTACATGAAAAGGATAGGTGATGGAAAGCCGGGCCATGTCGGTTAACTCTTCATCATTGTATCCTTTTAGGGCGACCACATTAATTTTAATCGGAGAGAATCCAAGCTTGCGGGCCCCATGGATGGCCTCCACAACCTGCTGGAAATTGTCTCGCCCGGTAATCTGGCGATACTTTTCAGGTTTTAAGGTATCCAGGCTGATATTGAGCCGATTGACCCCGGCGGCTTTGATCCGGTCCAGGTATTGCCCAAGCATGACGCCATTGGTGGTTAGGGATACGTCGGTCAAGCCGTCCATTTGAGCCAGCTGGGTGAGAAATTGACATACCCCCTTACGAACAAGCGGTTCTCCCCCGGTAATCCGTGCTTTGGTAATACCAAGATCCACGGCGATCCTCACCAGTCGCAAGATCTCTTCATAGGTGAGAATATCGTTGTGGGGCAGCTTGGGGATAATTCCTTCCGGCTTGCAATAGAGACAACGCAGGTTACAGCGATCGGTGATGGAGATGCGCAGATAGTTTAGGTGCCGCTGATAACGGTCGATAAGCTGGGGTGTTTTTTGCTCTGTGGCGGTAGCTTTCTTCACGTCTTTGACTCCGTCCCATCGTAGTGAGACCTTATGGCGGCAATTAATCCGGGAATCGTGTAGTCATTAGCGGTAATGTCCACCTTGACACCCAATTCGGCTGCGGTATCGCTGGTAATCGGACCAATGCTTACGACGGTGATCGCAGAAAGCAATTCCTGAATTCGATCCGCCGGCAATAAAGAAACAAAGTTTCGAACCGTGGAGGAACTGGTAAAGGTGATCAGATCAACTTGATGATCCTCTAATTGTGCCAAAAGCGAACCGTCACTGTCGACAATCCGGCGGGTTTGATAGGCGGTCACCTCGTCGACCACTGCCCCCATATTTCTAAGCGCCTGGGGTATCACGGGCCGGGCTTCAGCGGCGCGTGGCAGGAGCACACGTTTTTCGGCCATGGTTTCGTTCTCAAACGCTTCCACGACGGATTCCGCCTGGTAGGTTTTGGGAAGGATATCGCTCTTAAATCCATAAGTGAGAAGCCGTTCCGCCGTGGCCGGCCCAATGACTGCCGTACGAATGTGGTTCAGGGAACGAACGTCATTATTGTTTTTAAAAAGACGTTTGAAAAAGTAGTCGACGCCGTTAACACTGGTAAAAACCAGCCAATCATACCGGTCAAGCGCAGCGATGGCTTCATCGACCGGGGCCCAGTTTTCCGGGGCGGTGATATCGATAGTGGGAAACGACACGCATTCGGCCCCCAGATCAGACAATGCTTTCAACAAATTGCTGGCCTGCTGGCGGGCACGCGTGACGAGAATGCGTCGACCAAACAGCGGTCTGTTTTCAAACCACTTCAGTCGCTCTCTTAAGATGACGACATCGCCTACCACGATAATTGCCGGAGCCTTAAGCCCCGCTTCGGCGACGTTTTTTACAATGGTTTCGAGGGTTCCGGTGACAGAGGTCTGAATCGGCCGTGTCCCCCAGCGGACCAGTGCCACAGGCGTGCTGGGCGACCTTCCGTTGACGATCAGTTGGTCAACGATTTTGGGAAGATTTTTAACCCCCATGAGAAACACGACGGTACCGATGCCTGTCGCCAAAGCCGGCCAATTGATCAACGATTCCTCTTTGGTGGGATCTTCGTGCCCGGTGACGAAAGCGACCGTGGCGTTGTGGTCACGGTGAGTGAGAGGGATGCCGGCATAGGCCGGTGCGGCGATGGCCGAGGTTACGCCTGGGACGATTTCAAAGGGGATCTTATTGTCAACGAGGACCTCCGCTTCTTCTCCCCCGCGACCGAAGATAAAAGGATCGCCGCCTTTTAACCGGGTGACGATTTTGCCTTCAAGTGCTTTCTTACAGATCAGGGCGTTAATTTCATCCTGGGATAGTGTGTGGTCACCGCCTTTTTTCCCTACGTATATACATTCGGCTTGCGGTGCCGTAGCGGATAAAAGGATGGGTGAGGCGAGGTAATCGTAGATAACGACCTCGGCTGTACGGATACACTCCATACCCTTTACGGTGATTAGACCGGGATCTCCGGGGCCGGCGCCGACGAGATAGACGATACCATTATTTTCAGGCATTGGCGGAATCCTTTAATGTTTCGAGAATGACCCTGGCCCCCTTGTCGAGCAGTAGATCGGCAAGACGCGTGCCGAGGTTTGCGGCTTCCCGGCGAGGGCCTTTTAGGGCGTGTTTGTATATCGTTTTGCCGTCTAAGCTTGCCACCAGGCCGATTAAGTGAACCTGATCGTCCGTCATTTGGCCATAAGCGGCGATGGGGGTTTGGCAACCGCCTTCCAGTCGGTTTAAAAAGGCCCGTTCGGCCGAGACCGCCGTGTGCGTGCCTGGATCATTTAAAACCGAAACAGCGGCATTCACGGTAGGATCGTCGTTTCGAATTTCAATACAGAGCGCCCCCTGGCCCACCGCCGGTAGCATCAGGTCCGTATTAAGGTACTCGGTAATGCGGTCTTCCAGACCGAGCCGTTTGACACCGGCCGCAGCCAGCACAATGGCATCAAAATTTTCCTGAACCAGTTTTTTAAGGCGGGTGTCCAGGTTGCCCCGTAGCGGTTGAATGTTCAGCCCCGGTTTTTGGGCCAGCAGTTGCGCCGCCCGCCGAAGGCTGCTGGTGCCGATTTTGGCATTGGCGGGCAGGTCCGCAAAAGCGACATTTTCTCGGCTGATCAATACATCCTCAGGGGTTTCCCTCAGGGGGACGGCCCCGATTTGTAAGCCTTTCGGAATTCCCGCCGGCATGTCTTTCATACTGTGAACGGCCAGATCAATGCGGCCATCCAGCAGGGCATTCTCGATTTCTTTGACAAAAAGCCCCTTCCCGCCCACTTTAGCCAAAGGAACATCGAGGATCTTGTCCCCTTTGGTTTTAATCGTATGAATCGATATTTTCAGACCGGGGTGATGCTTCTCAAGGGCAGATTGAACCCATCGGGCCTGCCACAGGGCCAGCTTGCTGCCGCGGGTACCAATGACCAGGGAGGTATCCATTAATGCCCGCAGCTCGTGCAACTCCCGGAGCTGCAGCTGCCGCAGGCGGACGCCCCGGCCGATGATTTCATGGTTTCGCCACCACCGCCCTTGCTTAAGAATCCACAGGCGGACATGAGGCGACAAACCGCCGGGCTTTGGCAATGAGGGCACGCGTCAGGTTCACTGCCGCTTAAGACCAAATGCTCGAAATCTTTCCGGCAGGCATCGCAATGATATTCGTATATGGGCATAATCAAGTCTCCTGTTAAATGGTAATACTTTATGCATCAAGATCAATCATTTCAATGCAATTAACGAGGCTACATGGTGCTCGCTTTTTCGATTTTTGGGGCCAACATGCGATTGATATCATCAATGGCGATCTGGGAGTCGAACCCCAGGGCATGTGCTTTTTCAAAGGATGCCAGCGCTCGGGAAGGTTCTTGGGCCTTCAGATACAACCGGCCCAGGCGATGATGAAAGCGTCCATTGTTTTGATCAATCTGGGTACTGCGTTCACAAAATAGCATGGCGATTTCATGATTTTCGTCACGAAGATCGTACTGACGACCCAAATCCGAAAGTGCCTGGGCATCGTCGGGGTTGATTCGAACCGCCTGGGTATAGGCGGCAATGGCCTGATCTTGGGCACCCAGGTCGGCATGGCAGCGCCCCATCAGTCGGTAAACACCGGCGGTATTGGCGTTCAGCGTTTCCGCCCGGGTCAGATACGTCAGCGCCTTTGCCGGTTCGTTGAGTTCAACATAAACTTTACCGATATGATAAACGACCTCGAAAATGTCACCACGGATACGTTCGGCCTGGAGAAAGTAGTCCAGCGCCTGATTCGGATGATGGATCAGCAGTTTCACCAAGCCATAATTATAGATTGCCATTACTTCGCCGGGGGCCGACTGAATGGCCGCCTCAAATTGGGAAAGGGCCTTGTTGTATTCCTTTAACACCCCGTAGCAGACACCCAGACTGTTACGGACATTGACATTTGAGGCATCCAGCTTCAGGGCACGCTCAAATTCCCGGATGCTGCCTTCGATATCCCCTTCGGAATAAAGCCTGTCGCCGCTGATATTGAGGCTGACGGCATCAAAGAACACCGTGGTATTGTGGCCGAGGAAGGCGGCGTGGTCCAGCGCTTTAACGGCATCTCCCATGACCTGCCCTTCATTGGTATGGTCATCGGGATAAACGGCCAGCCCGATGGATAGTCCTATGGATAGTCCGGCCTCTGAGGTGTGATTGAAGGCGGTTCGGATCTTATCGGCAACACGGGAATAATCTTCAGGGTTTGATCCTAAAAGGAACAGGCCTAAAATCCCATTGTACATCAAACCCCAAAAGCCCTCGCTGGTTTGAGCCGTTTCGTTCAGTATACGGGCCAGACGGATCAAACGGTCATCATCGATTTCGGTTACCTGGGTATCGGTTTCTTCGGGACCGGGATTTGGATTGGGATCGGATTTCCTGGTATTGCCCGTATCTATCCGGAATACCATGGCGCCAAACCCTTTTGCTGGATCAAATTGTTCAAGCCACTGGTTGACCAGCGTCTCGCCGGTGGCCAGGGTTAAAAATTCTTCGGTAAGGCGATGGATCTGGTTCTCATCCGGCGGTAACGGTTGAACGCGATAATCGGGCACAGCAGGTGTATTTAGCAGAAACTCCCGGCTGGCATGGCAATCGGTTTGAATGTGATCCGGCATAGCCTTGCTGCTCATTGGGCTGCTCATTAGATTGTTATTCATTCGGCCGTCCTTGAAGCAAAGACTGAAAAACGGTTACAATCACCTGAATCTCCTCATCTTTTATTGTGCGCGCATCCATCAAAAACAGACCCTGGTCGATTCGGCCGACCACAGGGGAGGTAAAAGTACGTAAATAGCGTTCTATGGTCTGGGCGGAGATCCCCTCAATCTGGATCGCTACACAACGACTCTCAAGGGTTTGCAGGGGTAGAGAACCACCACCCGCGCGAGAAGATTGCGCCACAACGCGAGATTTCAGCTTTGTTCCGCCGATCTTTTGAAGGGCCTCCTGCAACCGTCGGGCACGTGTTTCGATGGTTTGAAGGGGCATCGTCAGCATCCGCAGGGTGGGAACTATAAAAACGGCCTGGCGCGGGTCCCGGTAAAGGTGGAGCGTGCTTTCCAGGGCTGCCAGAGTAAGTTTGTCAATTCTCAGGGCCCGGGTCAGGGGGTTTTGTTTAATGGTGTCGATAAAACTTTTTTTACCCACGATGATACCGGCCTGCGGTCCCCCCAGCAGTTTATCGCCGCTGAAAGTGGCCAGATCCACACCGGAGGCGACCGTATCCTGAACGGTCGGCTCTTTGATCATTCCGAAAGCGGAAAAATCGATGAGCGTCCCGCTGCCCAGATCTTCCACCACCGGAATGCCATGCGCTTTCCCCAGTGAGACCAGATCCACCGTGGGTACCTCCGCCGAAAAGCCGACTACGCTGTAATTGCTTTTGTGAACTTTAAGAATAAGGGCCGTGTCATCGCCAATTGCCTGACGATAGTCCTTTAAATGGGTCCGGTTGGTCGTTCCCACTTCTTTTAAAATGCAACCGCTGCTGAGGATGATGTCGGGGATGCGGAATGAGCCGCCGATCTCCACCAGCTCTCCCCGGGAAACAATAACCGACTGATTTTTGGCAAGACCGGCCAGGCACAATAAAACGGCGCCGGCATTGTTGTTGACCACTAAAGCGGCCTCTGCGCCGCTGATTTCACATAATATGTCTTCCACGGCGGTGTATCGGGATCCCCGCTTCCCGGCGGTCAGATCATATTCGAGGTTCGAATAACCGGCGGCAACCTCCGCCATATTGGTGATGGCTGCTGAGGCCAGCAGAGAGCGCCCGAGATTGGTGTGGATAATGACGCCGGTCGCGTTGATCACCCGGCCTAAGTTCAGCGTCATGTACCGGTTAGCCCGTTGCCGGGCGCTTTTTAACAACGCCTGGGGGTTGATATCGATTGGGACATCGTCATCGCCTTGGGCCAGAATCATTTTTCGACAATCGGCCACGGCTTCCCGGGCGGCTCGCACCATCACGGATTTAGGCATAGCAGCGTCTGTCGGTTTTTCGTCGGCCAGAAGCAAAATCGAATCAACGCCGGGAAGGCGACGGAGAAGGAGTTGTTGTTTTGCCGTGATCTTCATTCGTGTTTTGTCCGGGATCGGGTTGGTCAGATCCCCTGATTGGGTGTATTGCTATCTTGGCACCAGGCTAGCATTGGCAATAGTTTCATTTATAAACATTAAACTATAGCACCTAACCCGGAAATATTTCAAGGAAATTTTATACTTATCCTAAGCTGGGTTGCGATTGGATCCGTTGGCTATTCGATTGAAGAGCATCCTTTACGATGACGCTATTTTGAGCTATAAGCAGCCTATCTTGCGCGTATGAATAGGAGCATTGAACGTGAAAAATCTTTTGGTAACCGGTGGTTGCGGGTTTATCGGTTCTAACTTTATCCGATACCTCCTCTTGGATTCCGATTTTAATGGCCGTATTATCAATGTGGATACACTGACTTATGCCGGTAATCCGGATAATTTGGCCGACCTTCAGGAAAGTTCACCCCATCGCTATCATTTTGTCAAAGCGGATATCCGTGATGAAACGGCCATGGTCAAGGTATTCGAGGACTATAAGATCGACGGTGTTTGTCATTTCGCGGCCGAGTCCCATGTGGATCGGTCCATCGTCACGCCGGATGCATTCATTCAAACCAATGTGAACGGGACCTTCGTGCTGCTGGAACTGGCACGGCGTTATCAGGATCAGCTGGAATTATTTCATCATATCAGTACCGATGAAGTCTTCGGTGAACTGGGGCCGGAGGGGGCCTTTACCGAAACGACACCGTATAACCCCAGCAGTCCCTATTCAGCCTCAAAAGCAGCTTCGGATCATCTCGTGCGGGCGTATGGCCGAACGTATGGTCTGCCGGTGACGATTTCAAATTGTTCCAATAATTACGGGCCTTACCAGTTTCCTGAAAAGCTGATACCCCTGATGATTCTGAACGCCTATAACGGTAAGCCATTGCCTATCTACGGTGAGGGTAAAAATGTCCGGGATTGGTTGCACGTGGAAGATCACTGCCGGGCTATTTGGACCATCATGCGGCATGGACGACGGGGCGAAACTTACAATGTTGGTGGTCGTTGCGAGAAAGCCAACATCGATGTCGTCAAGGTGATCTGTGGCATCCTGGACGATACGGTTAATCCATTGGATCAGGGACGTCGGGAAACCTTGATTACTTATGTCAAAGACCGACCCGGACACGATTTTCGCTATGCGATTGATTGCACCAAGATCGAACAAGAACTGGATTGGACACCGATTGAAACCTTTGAAACGGGTATCGATAAAACCGTTCGATGGTACCTGGAGCATGGGCAATGGGTCGATCGGGTGGTGAGCGGCGAATACCAGCAATGGATTGATCAGCAATACCGGCAAACCTGATATGGCACACCAAACGAATCCAGCAGCCGAACGTATTATTTTTGCCCTGGACCTGCCTTCATTTAAGGCGGCCAGAGAATATATCGACATTCTCTCCGGGCGCGTGGGTATGTTTAAGGTGGGGCTGGAGCTCTTTATACAGACCGGCCCAAAAATTGTTCAATATATTCAAAATCATGGTAAGGCCGGGGTATTTCTCGATCTAAAGCTTCACGATATTCCCATCACTGTTTCCAAGGCCATGAAGCGGATTGCCGATCTGGGGGTGACGCTTAGCACCGTCCATTGCGGTGAAAACCAGGCGATGCTCGAAGCAGCCGTATCCGCCGCCGGCGACGTGGGTGTCCTCGGGGTGACCGTGTTAACCAGCGTATCGGGTCCGGACCTCATGCGGGCCGGTTTCAGGCATGATTACAGTGATGACTTGAACCAGTTGGTGCAAAAGCGTGCGGCAGCGGCCAAGGCCGCCGGGTGTGCCGGGGTCGTCTGCTCGGGTGGTGAGGTAAGGATGATCAAACAGAATCTCGGTCACCGGTTTTTAGCGGTAACGCCCGGTATCCGGCCGGTTGATAACCATGTCGCCCAGGACGACCAACAGCGGATTACCACTCCCGGCCAGGCCATTGGAGACGGTGCCGACTATCTTGTTATCGGTCGGCCCATTCAACAAGCTGAAAACCCCCGTGAAATGGTTCGTCGGATTGCCTCAGAAATCCATATCGCCGCAGAAACCCAAGCCGTGACCCGGGAACGCCGACCTGCCTGACACTTTCGAAACCGGCTAAAGCCTGATTAGCGCAGCGAAGAGCAATACAAGGGCCAATACGATCACAAAGATCAATTGCCGGGGGCTGAATCGTTTCACATATTGGCCGCTGTTTGGGCTAAATTGCGTCCAACCCGAAGGCTGTGTGAAGGACGCGTACCGCCAGCTCGGAATATCTTTCATCTACGACGCAGGATATTCGGATTTCCGACGTGCTGATCATGGCTATGTTTATGTTTTCCCTGGCGAGCGCGGCAAACATGGTAGCGGCGACACCGGAATGGTTTTTCATACCAACCCCGATAACCGAGACCTTTGCAATCTCTTTTTTTCCGAACACATCTTCAGCTCGAATATCTTGGGCGACGCGCTTTTCAATCTCCATGGCCATCTCAAAGTCGTTTTCCGGGACGGTAAAGGTCAGATCCGTCTGACCGCCGGGTTCGGTGTTTTGGATAATCATGTCGACGATGACACCCTTGTCCGCCAAGGGCGTGAAAATTTTAGCCGCTATTCCCGGTTGATCGGGGACTTTTCGCAACGTAATCCAGGATTGATTTTTATCATGGGTTACGGCGGAAACGACCAAGCTTTCCATGCCGGATTCTTCACCTACCACCATGGTTCCCTCCTCTTCATTGAACGACGACCGAACATGCACGGGAATATTGTATTTTTTTGCGAAACCAACGGACCGTATCTGCAGCACTTTGGCGCCCAGACTGGCCATGTTGAGCATTTCGTCATACGAGATTCTATCTATTTTGCGGGCTTTACTGCAAATATTAGGGTCAGCGGTATAAACCCCATCTACATCAGTGAAAATCTCGCAAACATCGGCTTTCAAGGCGGCGGCAATGGCCACCGCGGAGGTATCCGAGCCGCCCCGGCCGAGGGTGGTGATGTTTCCCTGGAGATCGGCCCCTTGAAAACCGGCGACCACGACGATGGTTTTTTTATCCAACAGCTTTTCAATGGCTTTGGTGTCGATATCAAGGATGCGGGCATTTCCGAAATCCTGATCGGTCATCACCTGGGCTTGATGCCCCAACATGGATTGGGCGGGATAATTCATGTCCTGTAAGGTCATGGCCAGCAAGGCTGCTGTTGTCTGCTCACCAGTGGCCAGCAATACATCCAGTTCGCGTTTAACCGGAGACGATGCCGCCTGACCGGCGAGATCGATCAGATGGTCGGTGACGCCTGCCATGGCAGACAAAATAACGACGACATTGTTGCCGCTCGAATAGGTTTTTATTACCCGTGTGGCGACGTGACGAATACGCTCGGGGTTTGCCACCGATGTTCCCCCGTATTTTTGAACAATCAATCCCATGAATACGCTCCGTAAATTTTTTCGGTTTCCTTTAGCAGGATTTGATGCGATCGTCCATAGGCCGTCAAGGTAAATTTTCGTTCATCCCGGTTTAATATTTGAATGCTGACGGCAAGATGCTCGCCAAGGTCTTGTTCTTGAAGACGGCCCGCCCATTCGATGGCGACGACCGCATCACTTGCAAGAATGTCAGTCAAGCCAATGGTTTCGATCTCGTCGGCGCCGGCCAGTCGATAGAGATCCACGTGGTAAAGGTGTATCCGTCCCGGGTATTCGTTGATCAGGGTATAGGTGGGGCTGGTGATGTAATAATCGGACGCAACACCCACCCCATTAGCCAATCCTTGAACAAACACGGTCTTGCCACTGCCCAATTCGCCGGTCAGGGCGATGCGGGTTCCCGCTTGCAGCGTCTGACCGACTATTTTTCCCAGGGCGTGGGTTTTTTCAGGGGAGTTGGTGGTCAAGATGAATGGGGCGGTCATTTTAGTCTATCCGGATCTGTAATTGTTTCGTGGTTGAGGTCTTCATTGCGTGAGGGATCGGGTATCGGTGATCATATTGGAAAAATCCGGATTTGATCCGTTGGATGCCATGATTGCCCGAAGGACTTCCCGGCTTTTTTTTTCCATCTGTTCGGCATCTTTACCGGAAGTTTCGTGGTCATAGCCCAGGAGGTGCAAAAGGCCATGAACCAAAAGCTGACAAAACCGAAGGGTGAGGGGCAGGTCGGCATTGCGGGCTTCTTCGGCGGCGGTTTCGATCGATATGACCACATCCCCCAGCAATTCCGGTGAAATTTCCTCAAAAGGCCCTTCGCGCATGGAAAAAGCGATTACATTGGTGGGGCCTTCGCGGTCCAAATAGTCCCTATTTATCACGGCTATCTGGGAATCATCCACGAGCACCAGAGATAATTCGCTATTAGGACAACCCGAGGCGTTTAAGGCGCTCCGGCTTATTTTTCGAATCGCTTTGAGGGAGACGTTGTACCGGCTTTGCCGATTGTCGATGTCGATGGTTGCTTTTTCCGTTTCCATTTTCAAACCGCGCTGTATCGGGATATTCAACCCGATGGTGATGAATGCCATTTAAAATTGTATTAAAACTCTTAGCAATATTATGCAGATCATTTAAGGTCAGTTCACATTGATCAAGCTGCCCTTCCGAAAAGGCTTTGTTGATCAGTCTTTGCACCAAACCCTGGATGCGCGACGGGGTCGGATTGTTTAGGGTTCGGGATGCCGCTTCCAGCATATCAGCCAGCATGACCAGGCCGGCTTCCTTGGTTTGCGGTCGTGGCCCGGGGTATCTGTAATCATCGATGCTGATGGGTTGATCGCCTTTTAAATTTTTAGCTTTGTCATAGAAAAACGAAATAACGCTGGTGCCGTGATGTTGCATGATGGTATCGGTGATGCGTTGCCCGAGCTTATGTTCCTTGGCGATTCGAACCCCTTCTTTAACGTGTGATACGAGGATTCGCTTGGACATGGAGGGTGCCAGTTTGTCGTGCTTGTTAAGATTGGACGGTTGATTTTCAATAAAATACAGGGGTTTTTCGATTTTTCCGATATCGTGATAATAGCCGCAGACCTTAGCCAACAATGGATTGGCACCGATGTCGGCCGCCGCTGCCTCCACCATTGATCCCACGATGACCGAATGGTGATAGGTACCCGGCGCTTCAATCATCAGTCGGCGCAGAATGGGCCGGTCGAGGTTGGACAGTTCCAGGAGTTTAATATCGGTGGCGTAGCCAAAGGCGGTTTCGAAAAAAGGGACCAGCCCGGCCGTGATAATACCTGCAAAAAGGCCACCTCCGAAGGCAAACATCCAGTCCCACACGAGGCTGAACCCCTCAATGCGTTGCAGATAAGCATTGATCGCTGTAATGAGGAGGATATTCAATACCCCCACCTTGACACCGGCCTTGATAAATACTGTCCGCTCGCGACAGTCTTTAACCCAGTACGCACCCAGGGCCCCGCTGATAAAGAAAAACAGTAGAATTTCCAGTCGATTCTGGAAAATAAATGCCACGGCCATCGCGACGACCAGGCCAAAGGATACGGCCACGTTCAAACCGATCAACAGGCAGACGGTCATAGCCCCGGCGGCCAGGGGCGCATTAAAATAAATTGACAACGGTGAGATATTGTACGGCAAATTGGCCACCAGTGTATCCGACAGCGCCGGGCCCAGTCGGGAAATAACCAAGATCGTTAAAAAAATACTGGCCAGACAGAATATGTCACGGTTGCGATCCGGATTGACGGGTTTGCTGTAATGATGCAACGTGTATAAGGCGAGCATCAAACAGAGCATGATGGCTGCTGCGCCGCCCCCGCTGACGAGCAATTGCCGGGATCGATTTTTCTTTTGCAGGACCTGAAGTTTCGCCAGTTTGTCAGGCGTAACCCGTTCCCCCTCGCGGAGAATCATCTCTCCGGCTTTGACCTGGCTCACCACCGGCGTCACCTGGCCGGCGATTGTTTTTCTTCTCTTGGCAGTGTCGCTTTGGTTCAGGGTGATGTTGGGACGAATCAGTTTCTGAATAAATTCGACCACCAGATTGCGAAGGGTATAGTTCATTTTATCCAGCAGCGGCTCGCCGACGATTCTCACCATGGCCTTGGCCTGATCCAGACCGTAAAACTGTTTCAGGTTGGTGACGATTTGTTCGGTTTGATCCTCCAGAGCTTTTAATACAATTCCCTGATCGGCTTCTTTTAGAAGCGTTTCTTTGTGGGCGACGACACCATTATCAAATATTTGGTTTAAAATATTGGTGATGGCGTTTTCAATTTCGTGGGAAAACCCCTCTTTCTCAAGAATTCGGTAAGCACCTTCGCTGACCTGAATGCCGATATTCTTGATAAACAGTTCTTTTTCAGCCCAGATTCGGTTGTGACGGGATTGGGCTTGCCCGGTATCATCAATCCGAATGCGCGTACTGCTCAGGTTGTCGGGGCTGGGGTCGTCATCCTGCTTTTTTTCAATGGATCGAATCGATTGAAAAGCCTGGTTAACTTGCGTTCGCAGGCGCGACGACATGACGGTATCATGGTCGTACACGGTAAGCACGGTGGCCATCGCTTGCCGGCGGTGCTTTTCGGTGGCGTTTTCGTCTTCGATGGAGAAATCCCTGGGGGCTTTAATGTTGCGGCCGGCAATATCCCCCAGTTGAAACGTCGGTTGGGTCATAAAAAGGCTGGGATAGAGGATAAGAACGAATAGTCCGAGCGTGATGAAAAGGATCACCCATCGAATGGTAGAGTGCCAAACAAAAATATTTTTAATCGTTTCCGATAGTTTTGAAAATTTCATTGTTTATTCGGTTGATTCTGAGAGTTCGTAGGCTTGAATGATTTTTTGCACCAAACGGTGTCGTATCACATCGTTTTTGGAAAAAAAGGCGAATTTGATGCCGTCGATGGTTTGCAGAATGTTTTTTGCATCCACCAGACCAGAGGATTTGCCACGGGGCAAATCGATCTGGGTGATGTCGCCCGTGATGACGGCTTTGGAGTTAAATCCGATACGTGTAAGAAACATCTTCATCTGTTCTGAAGTTGTGTTTTGGGCCTCATCCAAAATAATGAATGAATCGTTTAATGTCCGACCGCGCATGAACGCCAGAGGGGCCACCTCGATCACCCCCTGCTGCATGAGGCCGGCGGCCTTTTCAAACGGCATCATGTCATGCAGGGCATCATACAGTGGCCGCAGATACGGGTCAATTTTCTCGGCCAGATCCCCCGGTAAAAAACCTAACGCCTCACCAGCCTCCACGGCCGGCCGAGTGAGAATGATCCGATCGGCCTCGCCTTTGGAAAGTGCCGCCACAGCCATTGCCATGGCCAGATAGGTTTTTCCGGTACCCGCCGGTCCGATGCCAAAAACGATATCAAACCGGCGCATGGCATCGATATACGCTTTTTGGGCCGGGCTTTTGGGCGTCACCGTTTTTTTAGTGGCGGTGATAAACACCTTGTCCAGAAAGATATTTTTAATTTGAACCCGGGAGTCGGCGGTTAAAATACGGGTGGCATAGTCAACATCGTTGGTATAAATCGGATAGCCGCCCTGAATGATGTCGTAAAGCTGGTTTAATATGTTTTCCGCCAACTGGATCGAAACCGTATCACCTTGAATAAATACCGAATTCCCGCGGGCGTTGATGGTAATGTCGAGTTCATCGGCAATACGTTTCAAATGGCTGTTATGTTCGCCAAACAACTGGCCGGCTGACGCATTATCGGAGAAAGTCAGCCGGTGTGTGTCCGTAAACGGCTCATCTTCCATGAAAAATTTACTCGTAATGATTTATTTTACAAATGATCGGCGACACTATCCCTCACTCAGTGTGCCATCTGCAAAGTACCCTACCACATCGATTTTTATAAATGCAATCCTTCAATGGGGATGATCGGCAATCTGGAAAAAGACCTTGACTCGGTGAAACGCCTTTGTTAGCTGCCTAAACGGAGCCGGTTTTATAGGCCGCTTACCGTCATCTAATCAATTATACGATCAACTATAAGGAATTTATGAATATTTTTGATATCATCGTCGTGGTTATCCTGAGCTTTTGTTTAATTCGGGGTTTTTTAATCGGTATGGTTCGGCAAATATCTTCAATCGTGGGCGTATTGGCCGGGTTTTTCGCCGGTATCCGTTACTATCCCCTTTTAACCGGATATTTAAAGAGTTGGATCGATACGCCGGGGTACCGGGATATCGCCGCTTTCATGATCCTTTTTTGCAGCGTATTCGTCGTGGTCATCCTTCTGGCATGGGTGATCCATTACCTGATGAAGGTAACCAAAATCGGCTGGCTGGATCGTGTACTGGGGGTTATTTTTGGCGGGGGCAAAGCGATTCTCGTGGCATCGATCCTTTTGGTTGCGCTCACCACCTTTTTGCCTCCGGGCGTGGGTATCGTTCAGCAATCGCGACTGGCGCGCTATCTGGCCCCTGTTTCTGAAAAAATTGCTTTGGTAGTGACCGACAAGGTTAAATCAAAATATGATACAAATATAGATAAGTATATAAAAAATTGGAAAAAATAGAAAAATCTGATTCGGACTCTCTTCATCCTCTGATTGACCTGATTCACTCGCTTCGCGGTGAATCGGGTTGCCCCTGGGACCAAAAACAGACCCCCGAAACCATTTCCCGCTATCTGGTGGAAGAGGCCCATGAATTAAGCGACGCCGTTGCAAATGGTCAGCCTGATGATATCTGCGCTGAACTGGGCGATGTTCTGTTTCATATTATTTTCATGGCCCATCTTTTTAATGAAGCCGGGCAATTTAATCTTTCCGATATCGTCGCCGGCAATGTCGAAAAGATGGTGAGGCGCCATCCCCATGTGTTTGCAAATAAGCGGATTGAAAATACAACCGAGATTCGTGCCCAATGGAACCGAATCAAGCGGCAGGAAAAGGAAAACCAATTACCAGCATCGGCGTCAACGTCGGTCCTTGATTCCATTCCCTCTGGGTTGCCGGCCCTGATGCGGGCATACCGTGTTTCCGAGCGGGCTGCCGGTACCGGTTTTGATTGGGACAATTTGGGTGAAGTCATTGAAAAAGTGGAAGAAGAGTGGGGCGAGTTTAAGTCGGCACTTAGCCAGCTGGCACTGGCTGAATCAGACGGGGACATCGATCGGAAAAAAAATGACGTTCAGCTCGAATTCGGCGATATGATTCTTACCCTTGTTAATGTGGCCCGATTTGCCCACTTTCACCCGGACACCGCTGTGGCGGCAGCCATACGTAAATTCGAAAAAAGATTTCGTTGGATGGAACAAGCGGTTGCAATCAACGGCAGCGCCCTTGAAGAAACACCCCGAGAGGACCTGGAACGATTGTGGGCTAAGGCTAAGGAGCGGGAAGCATTTGGCGATAATTAGTACGCATCACCCCTTTGAAAACCCTTTTTGCGCCATGGCGATAAATCGCCGGTGGGTTCTAAATACCACGGGCGGCATGTTATCGGGTTCATAAAATACGGTAGCCTCGGCATCGTCGCCGGCGATCAAGTGACCCTCAAAAGAGGTAACCAGATAGCCGACCATCAACAGCGATCCATAGATATCACTCTGGCCTTTCATAACCCCCAATAGCCTTTCAATTCGGCCGGTTAAACCGGTTTCTTCATTCAATTCACGAAGCGCCGAGGCGTCGGGTTCTTCGTCCATTTCCATATACCCGCCGGGTAGACACCATCCGCCTTTTTGGGGCTCAACGGCCCGTTTGACCAAAAGGAGCCTGCCGGTTTCATCCCGAACGACAAGGCAGGTCGCAGGCACAGGATTTTCGTATATCGGCTGGCGACAGGCTTCACAAAAAAGACGGGTGCGCCCTTCATAGTGTCGTTGGATCAGACGGTGCCCACAAAAATGACATCGTTTTTTTTCCGGCATAGTGCCTCTTCTTTTATAATTATATGGGTGGTTGTAAGGTAAGTGTCCCAAAGATCGTAAGATCATCCAATCTCCACTATCGAATGTCAAGTGAATATCAATTCATTGCTTATCGTCAATCCGAATTTATATTCAAAGGAAACGAAAATTAATCACAAATAACTAAAATATTATTAAAATATTGTCAAAATCGGCCTGACAGTATTTTTTCTTGACGGCTTTTACGGCCTATGTTAGGTTATGAATACAAATTCATATTTTATTGTCTCTAACCGATAAAAGTACAGGCAATGGCCAATAACACCAAGCGGTCCAATGATAAATATCGGCGCATTCTAAATGCGGCCGGAAAAATATTTGCCCGGCACGGATTCCACCAGGCAACCATTTCCGATATTGCCGGCATGGCCGGTGTCGCCGACGGTACCATCTATCTTTATTTTAAGAATAAAGACGATATCCTCGTTCAGTTTTTTCATTATAAAATGCGGGAGGTCTTCGCCCGTTTTCGTAAAGAGGTGGACCGGGCGGATTCAGCAGTTGACAAACTCACCAGTCTGATCCGTTATCATCTTCAGGCTTTTCAGGCCGATAAAGACATGGCCATTGTCTACCAGGCTGAAACCCGTCGGTATAGCCGGCTGGTGGATGATCAGATTCGGGAAATGGCCAAAATCTATTTTGATCTTTTGGCTGAAATCATCGAACAGGGCCAGCGGGAAGGTGTCATGCGCAAGGACCTGTATATGGGATTGGTCAAGCGGTTTTTTTTAGGCGCCGTGGAAGAAGTGATCAGTACCTGGTTGATGTCTGACGGTAGCTACGATCTGACCACCATGACGGAACCGCTTGCCGATCTCGTACTTAAAGGTATCGGTTCTTGTTCTAATGAACAACAATAATAAGTACTTATTGTAATTAACTAATTTTTTTATTTAATAAAAAAATGGAGATCACTGACCATGGCACAAGTAATCGCGGACCGTAAGGACATCGACTTTGTTTTACATGATCAATTGAATGTAGCGGCTTTGGCCGACCATACCCGGTTTGCTGATTTCAACCGAAAAACCATTGATTTGATTGTGAGTGAGGCGCGGAACCTGGCCGTCAAAGAGATTCTTCCCACCCAGAAGATCGGTGATGAAGAGGGCGTCACTTTCGACCAAGGTAATGTGACCGTACCTAAAGAATTTCACCGCGCCTGGGATTTAATCAAGGAGGGGGAATGGATCGCCATGAGCGAAGATCCCGAGTGGGGCGGTCAGGGGATGCCGGCCTCTCTCTCACTGGCTGCCGGTGATTACCTGATTGGCGGGAACTTCGCCTTCATGATGTATGCGGGACTCACCCATGGGGCCGGGTTACTGGTAGAGGCTTTTGGAACGGAAGCGCAAAAGGAATTGTTTTTAAAGAAGATGTATACGGGTGAGTGGACCGGCACCATGTTGTTGACGGAATCCCAGGCCGGGTCTGACGTTGGGGCGCTGACCACATCAGCTGTGAAAAACGACGACGGGACCTATTCCATCACCGGAAATAAAATATTCATCTCCTCCGGTGATCATGATCTGACTGAAAATATTATTCATCCCGTACTGGCCCGCATCGAGGGTGCACCCGCCGGAACCAAAGGGATTTCCCTGTTTTTGGTGCCTAAATACCGGGTTAATGACGATGGCACTTTGGGTGAATTTAACGATGTGGTTTGCACGGGTGTCGAAAAGAAAATGGGAATCCACGGGAATGCCACCTGCTCGCTGACACTGGGCGGTAAGGGAAACTGTCGAGGCATTTTGCTGGGCGGGGAAAACAAAGGCATGCGCAACATGTTTGTGATGATGAATGCGGCCCGGTTATTGGTAGGCTTACAAGGGTTTTCCTGCGCCACTAATTCCTATATGAACGCCTTGAATTATGCCCGGGAGCGCATTCAGGGGCGAAATTTATTGCAGATGATGGATAAAAATGCGCCCTCCGTACCCATCATTCAACACCCTAATATCCGGCGAATGCTGATGACCATGAAGGTCTATGTCGAGGGGATGCGCAGCCTGCTCTATTATGTCGGTTATCTTGAGGATTTAAAGAGCGTGGCTGAAGACGCGAGTGAGCATGAAACCTACCAGGGGATGATCGATTTATTGATCCCGATTTGCAAAGGCTATGTGACCGATCGTTCCTTTGAGGTATGCAGCCTTGGCGTCCAGGTATTTGGCGGATATGGGTACATTAAAGAATATCCCCAGGAACAACTGTTGCGGGACGTTCGCATCACCATGATTTACGAGGGGACTAACGGTATCCAGGCCATGGATCTGTTGGGCCGCAAACTCGGGATGAATCAAGGCAAACCGGTCATGGATCTCTTAGGAAAAATCCAGGGTATCATTAAAAAGGCCAGAGCATATGATTCACTTAAAAATTTGGCAGATAAATTAGACGCCGTTGTCAATAAACTGGGGGAAGTCGGCATGCACATTGGTGCCAAAGCCATGAGTCCTGAGGCCGCATCGGCTTTCGCTTATGCCAACCCGTTTATGGATGTGACCGGTGATGTGGTCATGGCCTGGATGTTGTTATGGCGGGCAACCCTGGCGATTGAAAGGCTTGATAAAGGGGCCAAGAAAAAGGACCGGGCCTATTTCGAGGGCCAGCTTAAATCCGCCGAATTTTTTATCCACAACATGCTCCCCCTCACCCATGGCAAAATGGAAACGATATTAACCGGAAACGATGCCGTAGTGACCATATCGGAAGATAGCTTTTAAGCCGCAGCCTCTTGCCCAATAAGCCAATCTTTGCTAAAGACTCGCAGAAAAATAGCGTGTCCCCAAAGCGGCCGAAATATAAAAAAACGATGATTTCGGCCGCTTCGATTGGGTGAAAGTACTCACGGGAATCTGACCAATACCTTTATGGGTATCATTCAGTAACTTCTCCGGACCCAACCCTCGCTAACAAAGTATAAAATTTATAAATTTATTTAATTTCATTGGTGTTTCGGGGCCTTGAGGTAACCATGAAGTAACCATTGAAGAAAGGAATTGAATGAATTCGGGACTTATTGCACCGGCCGACGTTTCCATTTTCGGTATTCCGGGGGCGCTCTTCGGCCTCTTGATTCCTGTTGTGGCAGTTGCCATTTTTACCTTCATAATGGCCAAACGGATGGCTCCTTTGGTCCGAGCTGCGTCGGACCCTCGTGGCGATCGCCTATTTGAACGTTTGTTCGGCATGGTCAAATATGCTCTGGCCCAATGGCGCCAGCCCCGATACATGCTGGCCGGCGTGCTGCACATCATTATCTTTGCCGGTTTTATCATACTCTCTTTACGTTCTGTCACCCTAGTCTTGATGGGTGTCTCCTCGGGTTTTGTGCTCCCCGGCTTCAACGGGGCCCTGGGTGCCGTCTATAATGTCCTGAAAGACATTGCGGCGACCGGTGTTTTAGTGGCTGTCATTATTGCCATGATTCGACGGGGAATCATTAAACCCGCCCGCTACGCCGTCCCTGAAAAGTACGGGCGGGATCATTCCCGGGAGGCCGTTTTTGTTCTGGTAATCATTGCTACCTTGATGATTTGTGACATGGCCTTTGAGGGCAGTTGGGATGCGGCTCAGGCTCAAGCAGGCCATGGGGCTGAATTTCTTTTCCCGCTGACGGGCCACTGGATGACCGCTCAGGCGTTTGAGGGGACAGCCTTGTCTGTATTGCAAACCATCCATCTGGGCAGTTATCTTATCCATGAGCTGGCCTTTTTCTTTTTCCTATGTTTTTTACCCAACGGAAAACATTTCCATGTGATCACCTCCCTGCCGAATGTCTTTTTCAGAAAACTGAATAATGGCACCATCAAACCGGTGAAGTGGGGTGTGAAGGAATCGGAACTGGATGACCTGGATTCTTTCGGGGTTAAAAAATTTGAAGATTTTACCTGGAAGCATATGCTCGATTTTTACTCATGCGCCGATTGCGGGCGCTGCTCGGACCAGTGCCCGGCCAATGCCGTGGCGCGACCACTGTCGCCCCGGTTTATTTCTGTGAAGTCGCGGGATTTCGCTTTTAAGCATTATCCCCTTCGAGGTGATATGCATCCGAGTGATGAGGCACTGATCGGGAACATCTTCAGCGAGGATGAAATCTGGTCTTGCACCACCTGCGGCGCCTGCGAGGCGGAGTGTCCCCTGCTTATCGAATATATTGATAAAATCGTGGATTTGCGGCGAGGGATGGTTGATGAAGGCCTGGTGCCCCAATCCCTGCAAAAACCGCTCAGCGCCCTTGAAAAACGTGGGAATCCCTGGGGTAAGATGGAGAAAAAGCGCATCGACTGGATAAAGGACAAGGCTTTCGCTGCCGATTGCCAGGTTAAGGTGCTGGATAAAAAGCAGACGGCCGACACCCTTTATTTTGTCGACAGCATCACCTCCCTCGACGACCGGATGCAGGCTATTGCCCAGGCCACGGCCAGGGTTTTGACTGCCGCGGGAGTTGATTTCGGTATTTTAGGCAAAAAAGAGAAAGATAGCGGTAATGAAGTGCGCCGTTTTGGCGAGGAGATGCTATTTCTCGAATTAAAAGATCAAAACACCGAAGCCATCCTCAATAGTGGGGTTAGCCGTATCGTCACTGCCGATCCCCATGCCTTTAATGCCTTAACCCACGACTATGAGGGGCTGCCGCCGGTTGAACATGTCAGCCAGGTGATATTACAAAATATAAAAAACGGCATGTTGAGTCTGAAACCCCTTTCAAACAACGGTTCGAACGTTGATAAAATCTATACCTATCATGACCCTTGTTACCTTGGGCGGCATAACGAACTCTATGATGACCCCCGGGCCGTTCTCGATGCCGTGCCTGGTCTTAAACGTATAGACATGGAGAAAAGCCGGGATCGCTCGTTTTGCTGTGGTGGCGGTGGGCTGATGCTTTTTTATGAGCCCGAAGAGGAACAGCGTATGGGTGTGCTGAGGGTTCAGATGGCCGCTGAGGCCGGAGCCAACGTCATTGTGACGGCTTGTCCTTTTTGCCTGGTTAATATTGAAGATGCCATCAAGGTTAGCGGAATGGAAGGGAAGATTGAAGCGCTGGACCTGGTAGAACTGGTGGATCAACAGATTTAATATCTTATTGAGGCGGTCGCGAACCGCTTCATGTATGCGTTTTTGATATACGTTGTTTAATCATTCAAGGAGGTGAAAATGGAGATTTTAGTTTGTGTGACCCGCGTGCCGGACACAGCCGAAAACGAGATCGAAGTCAATTCGGATGGGACCGATATCGATCGGGATGATTTGGTCTATTCGGTCAACGAATGGGATAATTATGCGGTAGAAGAGGCCATTCAGATTCGTGACCGGGTTGGTGGCAGTGTGACGGTTATTACCGTGGGGGACGAAGAGGCCGAAGAAGTGCTGCGCCGAGAAATGGCAATGGGCGCGGATAAAGGGATTCTGTTGGCGGATGATGGCTTTGAAGGTTCCGATGGCCTGGGAATCGCCAAAATTTTAAAAGCGGCGATTGCCAAAGGTAATTACGACCTGATTTTGACCGGTGCCCAGTCTGAAGCCGGATCCGGTGAAGTGGGGGGTATGCTGGCCGCGCTGTTGGAGGTTCCCTATGCATCCCTGGTTAATCAGATCGAAATTGTGGATGACAGCAAAATAAAAGCGGGACGGGAGATTGAAGGCGGAAATATCGAAATCAACGAAATGGCGCTACCCTGTGTTCTGTCGATTCAAACCGGCATTAATGAGCCACGGTATGTCGGTATTCGCGGTATTCGCAAAGTTGCCTCCTTGGATATTCCCACTCATGGCATGGCCGATCTTGGCTTGGAATCGGCTGCGGTCGGACTGGCGGGAGCCAAAGTCAAGCGGCTCGATTATTTTGTGCCTGAATTAGGCGAGGGCGCTGAGATGCTGGAAGGTGACACCGAAGAAGTCATCGCCAAATTGATTGAACTGCTCAAAGCCAATGGAGGATTAAAATAATGACCGATCAAATATTTGCTTATATTGCACATAAAAATGGGGTGGCCGACGATTCGGCCATGGAGTTGCCTGTAGCTGCCGCTAAAATCAATTCCGACGCGGCGGTGATCGCCATTGTGGTCGGGTCCGGGGAAGGCCTGAATAGTGTTTGCGACGAGGCCGCAAAACGTTACCAAACGGTTTGGAAAATAGATAACGGCGCTTATGCTTATCCCAATGCGGAAATCATTCGCCAAGCGCTGGTTTCGCTGTTACCAGAAAACGCCATGATACTGGTTCCCCATGATACCTTTGGAATGGACTTATCCCCCGGGTTGGCCGTCAAGCTTAACGCCGCTTTTCTTGCTGATGTGGTCGGTATCGAAGGGTTTAACGGTAGCGAAATGACGGTTGTTCGGCAGGAGTATGGCGGTCAGGCGAGCACCCACGTTGCGGCGGATATCGCCTCCGGTGCGGTCCTGAATATCCGTCCCGGCGTATTCCAGGCGGACGATGCCCAAACGGCTTCCGGTGATGTGGTTGACAAGAGCGGCGATATTGGGGATCTGACTTCCACCAGGACCTTTGTAGAGATCGTGGAAGCCGAGGTGGGTGACGTGGATATCACCAAATCCGAAGTGCTCGTTTCCATCGGCCGGGGAATTGAAGATGAGGATAATCTCGAGATCGCTTTTGACCTGGCCAAGGCCATGGGGGCCGATGTCTCCTGCTCCCGGCCTATCGTGGACGCCAAATGGATGGAAAAATCCAGACAGGTGGGCACTTCGGGACAGACGGTAAAGCCTAAGGTTTACATGGCCATGGGTATCAGTGGCTCTTTTCAACATCTGGGCGGTATCAAGGGTAATCCGTTTATCGTGGCCGTCAACAAAAATCCCAAGGCTCCGATATTCCAGGTCGCCGATGTGGGGATTGAGGCCGATATTCTCGACTTTATCCCGGAGTTGGCGGAGGCGATTGAAGAACTGTAATTTTTAAGCAAAATCGTATCAAAAAAACAGCCGGGAGCGTGAGCGCCCGGCTGTTTTATTTATATAGGTAAAGTGTCGAGGCTAGGGATGATACCAATGATCGAAAAAGAGACTCCGGTGTTAAACGCCGATTATCATCTTGAAAAAATTGATAACGAGATTCTGCTATACAGTCTTTCGGGAACGAAAGCGGTCTATCTCAATGAGACAGCTGCTTTGATCTGGGAAGTGTGCGATGGTCGCCGAACCGTTGAAGATATTATCGGGCTGTTGGCGCAGGCTTACCCACAACAGGAAAAACAAATTGGTTCTGATGTGATCGCAGCCATTCAGACCCTGGTGGAAAACGGTGCCATGTCGCTGCAGAAACGATGAGATGAAAACACAAATTGTCAGCTTTGCCGGACAATTTCTCGCCATCGGTTACGACCATGTTGATGCTGAAAATCTGATCAATTTGTTGTTTTGCGATCTTACCAATAAAAATCGTGTTGTGCCTAAGACGACTATAGAGATTCGCATCACCGAGGGGGATAAAGGGATGGCTTTGTACTCCGGGAATCGCCGGTGCTACAGCGGAGATTCCCTTCATGCCCTGGCCGACAGCTTAATAAATGAAGCCATCTATGAATTAATCCGGGAAAACAGACAGAGGCATATGCTGCATGCCGCCGCACTCTCCTTCGAAGGGAAAGGCATTTTGATTCCAGGGCAAAGCGGAGCGGGAAAGAGCACAACGGCGGCCTTGTTAACCTGTCATGGGTTTAATTATCTAACCGATGAACTCGTCTCCATCTCAAGCGAGCCGTTTCAGATCCATCCTTTTACACGCCCCATTAGTTTAAAACGTCCCGCGCTAAACGCCTTTGTTAGAACGGATCAAAATTAACCGCGAAAAAACCCTGGAAGGAAGCGCCGGCATGATGATTCCTCACCGGTTATTAAATCCCAACTATCTCCCCCAAACGCCGTTTCCTTCTGTTATTCTTTTTCCAAAATTTAAACCGGGCGAGGCGTTGACATTGCAAAAACTGACCGGCGCACAATGCGCGATGAAACTTATGGGTTGTCATGTCAACGCGCGGAAACTGAAAGATCACGGGTTTCGTGCCATGGCCGATCTGGCGCGGAAGGCTAAGGCGTATGCACTCACCTATGGCGGCTTTGACGGCATGCCGGAAGCGATCCAGTCGATCTTATCATCCTCATGATTATCCACATAATTATGCATAAAATCCCTCTAACCTCATGATCTATCGCATTCTACAACTCGCTGCCTGTGTCAGGTCCCATCCTAGTCGGGCTGAATTGTTGTTTCAGGAGGCCGCGGGTTTTCATGCCTGGGACAAATTACTATATCAGGCCGAACACCACGGGATGGGCCCCTTGCTTTATCGTCACTTAGACGCCGTTGGTGCATCAATTCCGGATCACTTTAGACGGGCCTTAAATCTTTTAAGGGTTCGTCACCGTCGGGCGAACCGGATTCGCATGGCGGCCCTGAAAGAGGTGTTGTCGCTTTTTGAGAAAGAGGGGGTTGACGTTCTCGTATTGAAAGGTGCGGCTATAGGCCATCTCGTATACCCAGAGATCGGCCTGCGCCCCATGCGCGATATCGATGTTTTGGTTCCGGAAAAGGATGCGCATCTTGCGCAGGGAATTTTAAAGACAATTGGGTACCGTGCATCCACAAAACCCTTTCCACCCGATCATTATCATCTGCCCCCCCTTGAACGGCCCCTTGACGGTCTATCCGTATGCGTTGAAATCCACCACGGTCTCTATCCGGATATTCCACCGTATTACCGTCATCCATTATTTGACTCATTGGCCCAATCGGCGATCTCCTTTGATTTAGATGGGTTTTCCGCCCGGGCCTTTGGCTATGAAGAGATGCTTTTGCATCTATATCAACACGGTTTCACCATGCCGATTATCTATGAGCCTTTTCGGCTGATGGCGGTGGCGGATATCATCGGTCTGGTTGAAGCGAAAACAGACCAAATAGACTGGCAAAGGCTCTGTTCGAAAGAACCCAGATTGTTCACTGTACTCTCCCAGTTTCACCATTTGACCCCCTGGCACCCGAAAGTGTTGGAAAAACTTGCGCTAAAACCGGGGCGACCTCCCAAGGGGGTCGGCCGCACCTTTGATGGCTGGCCAAAAAATCGATTATCGGAGTGTAAAAATAAGCACCTGTTCCAGATATTGCGCGAAACCCTTTTCCCGCCCCCATGGTGGTTTGACATCTATTACGGTATTTCCGGTCGAATTCAGCGACTGCGATGTCGCTTGGTGACCCACCCTCGCCATCTCATGTGGTGGGTGCGGCTGTATGGGTCCCATTTTTGCCATTATCATTTAAAAGCTGCCGGTGAAGGGGATACGAACACAAAAAACTTGCTTGGAAACAAACTGCGACGAATTAGGATTGTTGTTGGCGCTTTTATTAGTAAACTTTTTTGAAAGTGAATGACACCAAGTTAAATATATACATGGATTCGGCCTAATTAGGCACGAAGTGATAATTGATTGATAAAGGGTAGATTATTTTATAGGGTTATACCGATACTCGAATACATTAACGTCGTTTGACTTGACACGCGAAATACGTACCGGTTATTAATAGTCAGTATTTGTGTTTTTAACCCCTTTCCTTGTATGTACCGCTTTGGGCGGAATCGTTCATCCAACCCCAATTCAAACAGGAGGAAGCGCCATGGATAAAATTTTACGAATTGATGTCGGAGCTACCGGTGGTCCCCGTGCCACGGAAACAGACATGGGCGATTACGCCGGTCTGGGCGGCCGGGCATTGACATCAACCCTTGTTGCCAAAGAAGTGCCCCCGGAATGTCATCCTTTAGGGGAAGACAACAAGCTGGTCATTGCGCCAGGTATGTTGAGTGGCACCAAAGCGGCCATGTCGGGGCGAATTTCCGTGGGCTGTAAAAGCCCTTTAACCGGGGGTATTAAGGAGGCCAATTCCGGCGGTCAGGGGGCTCAGGTGTTGGCGAGGCTCGGCTATGCCGCAATCGTCCTGGAAGGTGCGCCGGTCGATGATACCTTATACAAAGTGTTTATCAACAAAGATGGCGTGAAGATTGCGCCGGACAACGATTTGAGGATGCTCGGTAATTACGATACCGTTGCCAAACTGACCGCCGAATACGGCGACAAAGTGGCCTGTATCACTATCGGCCAGGCCGGAGAGATGAAGCTGGCGGCCGCTTCGATTGCATTTACCGATATGGAAGTCCGTCCCACAAGGCATGCGGGTCGTGGCGGGGTTGGGGCCGTCATGGGAAGCAAGGGAATCAAAGCGATCATATTGGATGATGACGGCATGACCATGCGCGAACCCAAAGACCCGGAAAAATTCAAGGCGGCCAACAAGGCCTTTGTGGCGGGCTTAAAGAAGCATCCGGTGACCGGTGAAGGCCTACCCGCCTACGGCACCAACGTGCTGACCAACGTCATTAACGAAGCGGGGGGCTTTCCCACCAATAATTTTAAGACCGGACAGTTCGCCGGGGCCAGCGACATCAGCGGCGAAACCCAGGCTGAGTTGGAAAATGCCCGGGGCGGTGAAGGTTCCGCAACACATGGCTGTCATCGCGGCTGTGTCATTCGATGCTCGGGAACATTTTACGATGCGGACGGTAATTATGTGACCAAGCAGCCCGAATATGAAACGGTATGGGCCCATGGCGCTAATTGCGGGATAAACGACCTGGATGTCATCGCCCGGATGGATCGGATGGATGACGATTTCGGTCTGGATACCATAGAAATGGGGGCCACCATTGCCGTGGCCATGGAGGCCGGATTGGCTGAATTCGGTGACAGCGAAGCGGCCATCAATATGCTGGCCGAAGTCGGCAAGGGAACACCCATGGGCCGGATTCTGGGCAGTGGGGCGGGCGTTACCGGTAAAGTCTACGGTGTCGAACGCGTACCGGTGGTCAAAAATCAGGCCATGCCGGCTTACGATCCCCGGGCCGTGCAGGGAATCGGTGTCACCTATGCCACGACCACCATGGGTGCCGATCATACGGCCGGCTATGCGGTGACAGCGAATATCCTTGGGGTCGGTGGCACCGTCGACCCATTAAAACCCGCGGGTCAGGCGGAGTTGTCCCGAAATTTACAGATCGCTACAACGGCTATAGACTCAACCGGGATGTGCCTGTTTATCGCTTTTGCTATCCTTGATCAGCCGGATACCTTCCAGGCCCTGCTCGATCTTTTAAGCGGTTTTTATGGTTCGAACATGACTGCTGACGATGTGACGAATCTGGGCCAAAAAATTCTCACTGTCGAACGTGATTTTAACGCAGCCGCCGGTTTCACCAAAGCCGATGATCGGCTGCCGGCCTACATGAAGAAAGAAGCTCTGGCACCACATAATGTCGTGTTTGAGGTGCCCGATGAAGAGCTCGACCAGGTTTTTAACTGGTAGCAATTGTGCCCATGGAAAAATCACTGCCTAATCGGATTGATATTCAGCAGGGTGATATTACCCTGCTGGCGGTGGATGCCATCGTTAATGCAGCCAACAACTCTCTTTTAGGGGGTGGTGGCGTGGACGGTGCCATCCACCGGGCGGCTGGGTCGGAGCTTCTGGCCGAATGCAAAAAAATGGGTGGATGCCCTACGGGTGAAGCCCGCCTGACGCGTGGGTACAATCTACCCGCCAGATATGTGATCCATACCGTCGGCCCGGTGTATCGCGGGTCGCCTGACGACAGTCGCCTTCTGGCTGCATGTTACCAGAATAGTTTGACCCTGGCCGCTACACAGGCCATTCGTACCATTGCCTTTCCAGCCATTTCTTGTGGGGTTTACCGCTACCCCATTAAAGAGGCCTGCCTAATCGCTCTCGAAACGACTTACGCGTTTTTGAAACATCATGCGTCGATTGAAAAGGTGATCTTCATCCTTTTCTCCGCCGATCATCGGCAAATCTACGAAAAATACCTGGCCGGGTTCTAACACGGTCTCGCGTGTTGTCCATCGTTGACAAATCATAATGGTGTGATTATTTTTCAATTCGTTGAGTTGATGAGTTTGAATTATCAGGTCCTCCCCGACGGGCGGGCCGGTTTTTTATAGACCCGGTTTTGACAAACCTGGTTTTTATAAGCCTGATTCCTATAATCAAGGAGGGTTCCATGGTAGAAGTGACAGAGGCGGCAACAGAACAGATCGGCCAGTATTTTAAAGGGCGCGATCCTCAACCGATCCGTATTTTTTTGAATGAGGGTGGCTGAGGTGGTCCTTCGCTGGCCATGGCTCTGGATGAGCCGCGTGATCAGGATGAGGTGTACGATATTGAAGGGTTTCAATATCTGGTTGACAAAGACTTTTTAGAAAAAGCCAAACCGATTAAAGTGGATTATATGGTTCACGGTTTTAAGCTTGACTGCGGAATGGAGTTCGACACCGGCGCCGGCTGCGGTGGCTGTGGCTCCGACGGCGGTTCGTGCGGATAAAACCTACTTTATATCATTTTTTATACGGGGCATGTCATTGACATCGCCCCGTTTTTATATCTGCCCTGTCCCGCACTTAGCGATTGCATCTTCCCCTCTCATTGGTACCATTGAAAAAATCAATCGCATACATATCTTTTATCCAACGCCATTTATTTCAATCTCAATACGGATAGGGTGAAAAATAATGAAAATATTTATCACCGGCGGTACCGGTTTTGTCGGTACGTATTTGTCGAATTATTTCTTGAACAAGGGCGACACTGTTGTTGCGACAGGGACCCGCACGCGGCAGAATGCGATCGACCATCCTGAATTTTCTTACGTATCAGCGGATACCAGGGTACAAGGAAAATGGCAGGCGTATGTTGCGCAGGCCGATATGGTTATTAATCTGGCCGGCAAATCGATCTTTAAACGCTGGACCAAAGCCTACAAAAAGGAGATTTACGACAGCCGGATTTTGACCACCCGTCATCTGGTGGAGGCTCTGCCGAAAGAAAAACCAGTGGACCTGTTCAGTACGTCGGCGGTCGGCTATTACGGCGGTCGGGGAGATGATTTGATCACTGAAAATGAACCGCCGGCTGATGATTTTCTCGGCCAAATCGGACGCGATTGGGAACAAGAAGCGATGGTCGCAAAAGCGTATAACCATCGCGTCGTTCTGATGCGATTTGGTGTGGTTTTCGGCAAAGGCGGCGGTGCTTTCAAACAGATGGTTTCCGTATTCAAGCGCTTCGCCGGCGGTCCTATCGGCGATGGACGGCAATGGTTTCCATGGATTCATATCCAGGATGTGGCCGGAGCTATCGATTTTATTTTTAAGAACAGGTCTCTTGATGGGGCATTTAATTTCTGTTCACCGCACCCGTTGCGTAATCGGGAGGTGGCAAGGGCCTTCGGCAGGGCCCTGAAACGGCCGGCCGGTTTTCCGGCACCCGGTTTCATGCTACGTTTGGTTTTGGGTGAGTTTGCCGAAACACTTTTGGCCAGCCAGCGGGTAACGCCGGACCGCTTATTGAAAGCGGGATTCAACTTTCAGTTCCCACGCTTGGATGGTGCTTTGTCGGATTTGGTTTTATGATATGTGGGAATTTTTCATCATTTTTTGCATTGGCTTGGCTGTTTTTGCGTTGCTATTGTTCGTGATGTCGTTTCGCCAGCCATCGCCGGACCCGGCCCAGCCGACATGTCACGCCAATGGTAACCATCACAAATGCCAGTGCGCGGGTCGGTTGTCCGATGACGGAGAGATTTTGTTGAAAAAAGGATCGGACCGCCATCGTTGTCGCAACCAAATAACATAGAGGGTTTTAAACGCTACCAACATCAATTAGGGAGGGATTGCCATGGGCGAATTGGTTGATGCCGTCGAGGAGCGAAGAAGCATTCGTAAATTTACCGATCAGGATGTCTCTGAAAGTTTGGTTGATCAGGTTATGGAGGCCATAAAATGGTCACCGTCCTGGGCGAATACCCAGTGTTGGGAAGTGGTGATCGTCCGTGACCCCGGTATCAAGCACGCTTTGGCCGATATCGTCAGCCCTAAAAATCCGGCTACAAAAGCAGTCTCAGCAGCACCGGTGGTTCTGGCGGTTTGTGGCAAACTTAAAAACTCAGGGTTTTATAAAGGCGCTGAAAGTACTAAATTTGGAGATTGGTTCATGTTCGATTTGGGACTGGCCACTCAAAACCTATGTCTGACGGCGCATGATCTTGGACTGGGAACGGTCATCGTGGGCCTGCTCGATCATGATCGCGCCAATCGACTGCTCAATGTCCCCCAAGGGCATGAATGTGTCGTGCTTATCCCGCTGGGCTACCCCAATCAGTCACCGAAAATACCGAAAAGAAGAGAAGTGGCCGAATTCACGCATCAGGACACCTTCTAATGATATATGGCATCAGCACAGTCAGGGACGTGTAAAAGACACCCATCGTGAAACCAAAAGAAGTTCTCACTTTTCAACGGCAGCTACTGGATTGGTATCGGAACCATCAGCGAATCCTTCCCTGGCGTGAGACGCGCGATCCCTATTGCATCTGGGTATCGGAAGTCATGCTTCAACAAACCCAGGTCGATACGGTAATCCCATATTACAACCGGTTTATTGACCAGTTCCCGAACATCGCCAAACTATCCCGGGCGCCACGCCAATCAGTCCTCAAAAGCTGGGAGGGTTTGGGCTATTACACTCGGGCCCGAAACCTGCACCAGGCCGCCGGCGTGGTCATGATGCGTTTTAATGGCCATGTCCCCCGGACGTGGGATGCGTTTCGCTCTTTGCCCGGGGTGGGTCCCTATATTGCGGCGGCGGTGTTGAGTATTGCCTATGGCGGCCCCTTCGCCGTTGTAGACGGTAATGTGAAGCGTGTTCTGGCCCGGATTTTTGAAGCGTCGACGCCGGTTAATGCGTCACCGGCGTATCGGGTTTTTCATCAGTTGGCCGTTCCTCTTCTTGAGCGGTCATGCCCGGGTCAATACAATCAGGCCTTGATGGAGTTAGGTGCCCTGGTTTGCAAACCATCAAAACCCAACTGTTCGAAGTGCCCGGTTAACACACTTTGCCGAAGTCATCAAAATGGAGCTGTGGATCAATTCCCGAAACGGAATAAACGTAAACCCGTCCCGGAGGTACCGATAGCGGTTGGTGTTATTCGACGTAAAGATCGGGTGCTGATAACTCAGCGGAAACCTCAAGGTCTGCTTGGCGGTCTTTGGGAATTTCCCGGAGGCAAAATTCGTGACGATGAGACAGCCGAGAACGCCTGCCTCCGGGAAATTAAGGAAGAAGTGGGTCTAAATATATCCATTGATGCACATTTAGCCCGAGTTCGGCATGCGTATACCCATTTTAAGATCGTCTTGGATGTTTTTTTGTGCGATTATGTTAACGGTACGATACATCTCAATGGCCCGGTGGACTACCGCTGGATAAAGATCGATGATATTGATCGATTTCCGGTACCCAAGGCCAACCATAAATTCATCGGTAAATTAAAAGAAATCAACCAAGGGGTACACCATGAATGCCAATAACCTGAAATTCGAACAGGGCCCGATTCGGCCGCCCAACGAGGCCCGCAGCCTTTTGTTGCGGCTGACACGCAATTGTCCGTGGAACCACTGCCTGTTTTGCCCCGTTTACAAAAAACGAAAATTTTCCTTGCGAACCGTTGATGAAATTAAAAAAGATATTCAAACTGCGCGGGAGATAGTCGATGACATTCAGGCTGTGTCCTGGAAATTGGGCGCCGCTGGAAGTGTCAATGACCAGGTAATCAGCCATATTCTCAATGGGGGGGCGGTTAGCTCGAGTTATCGCAGCGTTGCTGTATGGTTATACTATGGTACCCAGGCTTGTTTCCTGCAAGATGCCGATAACCTCATCATGAAAACCGACGATCTTGTCGAAGTGCTTACCTACCTAAAAGAGACGCTACCCTGGATTGGACGCGTGACCACCTATACCCGGTCCAAAACGATAACGAAAAAATCCGTTGAAGCCCTCACGCGTATTCGAAAAGCCGGTTTGGATCGCATTCATATCGGACTAGAAACCGGGCACGACCCATTATTGAAGCTGATGAAAAAAGGGGTGACCGCCGAAGGCCATGTTGAGGCAGGTAAGCGGGTCATTGCCGCCGGGATGGAGTTGTCGGAATATGTGATGCCCGGACTCGGGGGCCAGGAGATGGGTAGAGAGCACGCTTTAGATACGGCCCGGGTACTCAATCGTATTAATCCCCATTTCATTCGGATGCGAAGCTTACGGGTACCACCACGGGTGGCGCTATATGAAAAATTGGAAGAGGGCTCGTTCACCATGCAAACCGATGATATGCTGGCCGAGGAGATTCGCATATTTATCAGTAAGCTTGATGGTATAACCAGCACCATCACCAGCGATCATATTATGAACCTGTTCGAAGAAGTTTCCGGACAGTTCCCCAAGGACAAGGAGAAAATACTGGCCGTTATTGATGACTATCAGGCACTGTCGGAAATCGATCGGCTGATTTATCGTACCGGGCGTCGGGGCGGCACCTACCACTCAACCCAGGATCTGAAACGCGATCCGGCCACGTATGGTAAAATAAAGAACCTGATCGAACAGGTTCAGGTGGAAAAAGGCCCGGAAGGGGTCGAAGCACTGATTACCGAAATGGTGGACCGGTATATATAATGACTACAAAGGAAGGATGAATGTGAAGGTGCTGCCGCAGTTACTGCCATCGCTTTGCGCCCAAATCTGGCCGCCGTGAAGTTCTACTAGCGTTTTGGTTAAAGACAAACCCAGTCCGGTCCCCTGAAACTTTCGGCTGGTCGATTTTTCTACCTGTTCAAAAGGGTTGAAAATACGCTCACAATCTTCTTTATTTAAACCGATACCGCTATCGGTCACTGCAATTTGAACCCATTGGGGGAGAGGTGTTGCTGTTTCCGGACGATTCTTGCCGTTCAAGGCAAGGGATGCCAGGGTTGACTCATCCGGTCGATCGGCGGTGAGATGAATTTCGCCACCGCTTGGTGTGAACTTTACCGCGTTGGAAAGCAGGTTATACATGATTTGCCTGAATTTGCGTTCGTCTGCCTGAATCGTATTCGGGATGTCACCCAGGTGCTGTGATAATATGATACCTTGCTTTTCAGCTTTTTCCTTCACAATAACCATGCTATTTTTGAGTATTGTTCTTAAATTGATTTCGGTTAGTTGCAGCTCTAACTTGCCGGCCTCCACCTTTGAAAGATCCAGAATATCGTTGATTAATGAGAGCAAATGATTGCTGCTGTGGAGGACATCATTGAGATACTCCTCCTGGGTGGCGTTTATCTCTCCTATATTTTTATCCACAACCAGTTCGGTGAACCCGATAATATGGTTTAAAGGTGTTCTAAGCTCATGGCTCATGTTGGCTAAAAATTCACTTTTGGCTATATTTGCGGCTTCGGCGGCCTCTTTGGCGGTTTTTAATTCTTTTTCAGCTTGTTTGCGTTCATTAAAGACATCATCAAGCTCCCACTTGATGAAATCAATGGTATCAAAAACAGGGCGGAAGGGATGCGTGGGGTCGGGTTTGGGGTGGTCTCCGACGCCGCCAACTTCCCAGTTAACGCTCTCTATATATTGTAGCAGTTCAGTGACATACTGCTGAGTTTTTTTTTGATTTTGTAATTTCTTATTTGATTCGGTAAATGCCGATGGCAATGAGACAGTTTCTCTAAGAGATTGCTGCTTGCCGACTAATTTTAAGGCACCGGCTAAATCCTCTGCGGCTTTTACTTTAAATGGTACTAAAGATCTCGTTAAGTTAATTCCCGTACTTAATATTCGGTTTGCACCGAAAAAAATAAACATTTGGAAAGGGTGCCTTTTATGTAGTTCGACAATGGCTTTTACATAGAGCCTGCGGGCCTTTTGACCGATCCCTTCGGATTGACTTAATCCCAAAACAAAATACCAGGCATTGTCGGATAAGCCTGTCGATTCAATGATCTTTTCCTGTAATTTAATCGATGGCCCGATTTGCTCTACCTTCAGTTTCCCGCTGGCGGTTGCATGTAGGATCGTACCGTTGATGATTTCAAAATGGATTGAAAAACCATCGGCTTGGAACTGCCAATCCGGATGAGACATTATCTGGGGAAAAGATTCCCCCGTGTGCGAAGCAATTAGGGAGCGTATGTGGGAATCGATGGAGCTACCTTCTAATCTTCCATCGTCGTCAGCCAATATATTTTGGGCTCGCCTCACCGCTTCCTCATAACTACCAACGACTTCAACGTTGAATTTTACAATCGGAAGCCGTTTAGCCAGATTGATGCGGAACTTTTGCATGGGGGAGACATTGTAGTATAATAATCCTCCCAGTTTTTTTCTATTTTTTAAATATTTAAAATAGTATCGGCGAGCACCTTGGGAAGAGCCCTTCAGGTCGGCCCAGTTTTCGATTAGGATGAACGATGGCTCTGCACTATTGGTCTCAGCCAATGCGTTTTGTTCCACCATTTTTGCTTTTTTAGTATCGGCTAAATCAACGTATCCGGAAGTTTTTCTTAAAAGGATGCGATCTCCGAGCAGCTGGACCGAGGTCGTCGCGTTTTTGCTTAATCTAACATTGGTCCATTCCGGCCTCTGGAAAACCGGCAGCCCGGATACCGGACATCGGATGGTTGCGTTTGGTTTAAAGGTATTGTTTTCAGTGCGCTTCATTCTACAAAAACCACGCTATATATTATCCGGCGTTTTGAATACCCCTTTTTAAAAGTTGCCGGAATCTACAAGTTTTAAATTTGTTTAATAATATAGGGATTTTGAAAAATCAATGTATGGTTAAGTTTCGTTCCATTTTACAGGGTCGGTAGCTTTTAAGAGCCACAAGTTTTGTTGTTACGATGAAACACGCCTGGGCGGTTTTTCAAATCATAAAAAGAAACTAAAAACCGTCAAGGAGATTTTAGCCTTGCTTCAAACATTAGGTTATCTTAAAATTGGCTTATTGGCCCTGTTTTTGGTCCGGTGGTATCCGTCGGTTTCGAGTCAGTGTGCCGATCTCGCTTAGCGCTCATCGGGATAGGTGTTCGAAAGCGAATGGAAATCGAATCTATTTGATTGGGTGGGGGAACGATGCAAAATGACTTTAATGGATCTGAAAAAAGAGAGTTTCAACGCCATGTTTTTACATCTGATGATGAAGTCGTCGGTTTCTTCGAGTCTCCAAAGATCACCGCCGATTTGCTTTCCTACAATATTGCCGATATCAGTGCCGTCGGTCTAAAGTTTTTTATATTCCGAAACGATCAACACCCGATTGAAATCGGTGATACATTTATCCTGAAAAAAATCATGGGAAAATTGAAGCTGGCGTTTATCACCGAAATTGACCTTAAGGTTCAGTGGGTTGTCGATCATGATTTGTTCGGACATATCGCTGTCGGTTGTCAATTTATAAACATCTCTGAAGCGGATCAGACACGTATCGATCGATTTGTACAATATGAGACTCTTGGTAAGAGTATGGAATAATGGATCGGGTTTCTGGTGCGACAGGGCCGAGGACGCAACCGAATTCAACGTTAAACGCTTGTCGCTGGGGAATCGATGACGGATGTTGGTTTATTGATTTGATCTTAAAAATGTGACCGCATATAAATATGGAGTGATAGAATGGCATTTAACCTGAAGCATCGACATTTTTTAACGCTTCTCGACTTTTCGCCCAGGGAGATCAAATTTTTACTGGACCTCTCTACGGATCTTAAGAAAGCGAAATACAGTGGTGTGGCGCAACAACAACTGCGGGGTAAGAATATCGCCCTCATCTTTGAAAAATCGTCCACCCGTACGCGTTGTGCTTTTGAAGTGGCGGCCTATGATCAAGGTGCCCATGTTACCTATTTGGGGCCAACCGGGTCCCAGATGGGCGCCAAGGAATCGATGAAAGATACGGCCCGGGTTTTGGGTCGCATGTACGACGGCATCCAATACCGGGGGTTTGGGCAGAACCTTGTCGAAACGTTGGCTCAATATGCCGGGGTGCCCGTCTGGAACGGATTGACCGATCAATACCATCCCACCCAGGTTCTGGCGGACTTATTGACCATGATCGAGCACAGCGACAAACCGTTAAGTGAGAATAAGGTCGCTTATCTGGGCGACGCACGCAACAATATGGCCAATTCCCTGCTCATCGGGACGGCCAAGATGGGAATGGATTTTAGAGCCGTTGCCCCAAAAGCACTTCAGCCGGATACGACCCTGGTTGCCCGGGTACAAGAAATCGCCAAGCAGACCGGGGCAACAATTTTGGTTACCGATGACATCGATGAGGGCGTGAAAGATTGCGACTTTATCAGCACGGATGTGTGGGTATCCATGGGAGAAGCGGATGATGTGTGGAAAGATCGGATTAACCTGCTTAAGCCATACCAGGTCAATACGGCCGTTATGGAAAAAACCGGCAATGCAAAGGTAAAATTTTTACACTGCCTACCGGCCTTTCACAATCGTGACACCGAGATCGGTGAAAAGATCTACCAAAAGTTTGGGATCGAATCCATGGAAGTCACCGAAGCGGTGTTTGAATCCGAGGCCTCCATTGTTTTTGATGAGGCTGAAAATCGCATTCATACTATTAAGGCCATAATGGTCGCCACTTTAGGAAGTTGATCCGGTATACTTGACGGATGGCGGCCTCGGATGGGTAGTCATGCTAGCCTGATTTGGATGCGTGCTATAGCTGATAATAGTCCTGCAAACATCGGTACTCCAAGGGTTTTCTTTGAACCGTTCGCAGTCCACGAACTATGGATTCAGCCGCTGATAACGTGGTGATAAAAGGGACCCGGGTTTTCAGTGCGGTCCAGCCAATGGCGTATTCATCTTCACGTGACCGGTGACCCAAAGGGGTATTGATGATCAGGTCGATCGCATGGTTTTTGATACTATCAATGATATTGGGCCGACCTTCTCTCACCTTTAATACCGTTTCCACGTCCAGCCCGCGCGTGGAAAAGAATTCCGCCGTTCCGCTGGTGGCCACCAGTTTATAATCGAGTTTGGCCAGCCCCTCGGCAATGGATAGGGCTCGCGCTTTATCATTGTCGTTTACGCTGATGAATACGGTTCCCGATTCCGCAATATTGATCCCGGTGGCTTGAAACGCTTTAAAAACCGCTTCACCAAAGGTGGGGCCGATACCCATCACTTCTCCCGTGGAACGCATTTCAGGCCTGAGAAAGATATCCGCTTTGTCAAATCGGTCAAAGGGAAACACGGACTCTTTAACCGCCACATAGGGGAGATTGTCCCTAAATGGAATGTTGAGTTGCGACAGTTTTTTCCCGGCCATTACCTCCGTGGCCAGCTTGGCGATGGGGATTCCCGTCACCTTACTGACAAAGGGCACGGTACGTGAAGCCCGGGGGTTGACTTCGATCACATAAAGGGTGTCGTACATGATGGCGAACTGGATGTTCAGCAAGCCTTTGACGTTTAACGCTTTAGCCAGTTGGCTCGTATATTCCTTAATGTCTTCATTTTGTTCGCGTGACAGAAGATAGGGCGGCAAGACTGCCATGCTATCACCCGAATGAACGCCGGCCTCTTCGATGTGCTGCATGACACCACAGATACGGGTGGTCTCGCCGTCGCTGATGGCGTCCACATCAAATTCATATGCATCCTCCAGAAACCGATCCAGTAAAACCGGGTGTTCTTCCGAGGCATTGACGGCATGTTGCATATAGTATTTGAGTGAATCCACATCGTAGACGATTTCCATGGCTCTTCCACCCAGCACATATGAAGGGCGAACCATCAAGGGGAAGCCAACATTTTTTCCCACTTCTACCGCTTCCTCGACGGATGTCGCCGTGCCGTAGCGAGGGTGGGGGATGTCAAGTTTATCCAATAACGCGCCGAAGCGATCCCGGTCCTCAGCCAGATCAATGGAGTCGGGGGATGTACCCCAGATAGGAATCCCTGCTTTTTCAAGGGGAAGGGCCAGGTTCAAAGGGGTTTGGCCGCCGAATTGGATGATCACGCCATCGGGCTTTTCCAAGCGGGCCACGTTCAGCACATCTTCGTAAGTTAAAGGCTCGAAATAGAGCTTGTCGGCCACATCATAATCCGTACTGACCGTCTCGGGGTTGCAATTCACCATGATGGCTTCAATGCCTAAAGATCTCAAGGCGAGAATCCCGTGCACACAACAGTAGTCGAATTCGATTCCCTGGCCGATGCGATTGGGCCCGCCGCCCAGGATCATCACTTTCTTTTTATTCGAAGCGACCGATTCATTTTCCTCGTCGTAGGAGGAGTAGTAGTAAGGCGTATAAGAGACGAATTCCGCCGCACAGGTGTCCACAATTTTATAGGCGGGTATAATCCCGTGCTGTTTGCGCATGGCACGAACTTCTTCTTCGGGTTTGCCCGTTAAAAAAGCAATGTGACGATCGGAAAAACCCCACTGCTTGGCTTTTTTCAGGCTAGAAGCTTGAATGGTGTTGGTTTTGCGGTATTCGATCCATAGGTCGGACTCTAATTCAAATATCTGGTGCAGGTTCTTCAAAAACCAGACATCGATGCCCGTGATTGTTGATAATTCCGCCGGAGACAACCCTAAGGAGAAACCTTGCCAGAGTTTTAAAATTCGATCGGGTGTTCCCCTGCGAATGTCGTCCAGCAGCGTTTCTTTGGACATATCGTTATAATCGTTGGCATCCTTTTTGTGAAATCCGAACCAGCCGTTTTCCAGAGATCGTAAGGTTTTATTCAACGCCTCCTTAAACGTGCGGCCGATGCCCATGGCTTCACCCACAGACTTCATCTGGGAGGTCAGACGGTGGTCATTACCGGGAAATTTTTCAAAATCCCAGCGGGGTATTTTAACCACCACATAGTCAATAGCCGGCTCAAAACAGGCCGGGGTTTTTCGGGTGATATCGTTGGGCAGTTCATCCAGACGATAGCCGACAGCGAGTTTGGCAGCGATTTTGGCAATGGGAAATCCCGTGGCTTTAGAAGCCAGGGCCGAACTGCGCGATACCCGCGGGTTCATTTCAATGACCACCATGTCGCCGTCGGCGGGATTCAGGGCAAACTGGATATTGGCCCCACCGGTTTCTACCCCTACACGGGTGACGATTTTTTTGGCCGCATCCCGCATGGTCTGGTATTCCACATCGGTGAGCGTCTGGGCGGGGGCCACGGTGATGCTGTCCCCGGTGTGGATACCCATGGGGTCGAAATTTTCAATGGAGCAGACGATGACGAAATTATCAGCCCCATCCCGCATGACTTCCAACTCGTACTCTTTCCAACCTAGAACCGATTGCTCAATCAGGATTTCGGTGACCGGGCTGGCGTCAAGCCCCCATTGGGCGGCTTTGGTAAACTCCTCCTGATTGTAAACCACGCTGCCACCGATACCACCCAATGTAAAAGCCGGTCGAATAATGAGGGGAAATCCGATTTCATCCTTGAGGGCTCGCGCTTCATCGATCGTTCGTGCACAACCACCATCAGGCACCTTTAACCCGATCTCCCCCATGGCGTTTCGAAAGAGCTCGCGGTCTTCGGCGACTTGGATTGTCTCCAGGTTAGCGCCGATCAATTCAACCCCGAATTTTTCCAGAACACCGTTTTGGGCCAGCTCTACGGCCAGGTTCAAGCTTGTCTGACCGCCTAAAGTGGGTAAAAGTGCGTCCGGGCGCTCCTGCTCGATGATTTTCGCCACAGCGTCGGCGTTTAGCGGTTCGATGAAGGTCTTGTCCGAAAATTCGGGGTCCGTCATGATCGTGGCCGGATTGCTGTTGATAAGGATGACGATAAACCCCTCTTCGCGAAGGGCCTTGCAGGCCTGGGAGCCCGAGTAGTCAAATTCACAGGCCTGACCGATGACAATCGGGCCGGAGCCGATAATTAGAATGCGTTTGATGTCTTTGCGTTTAGGCATTAAATGTCTTCATATCCTCGATAAAATGTTCAAACAGATAATCACTGTCATGGGGCCCGGGCGCCGATTCGGGGTGGTATTGCACCGAAAACGCCGGAATGTGTTTATGCTTAAACCCTTCAAGGGTTTGGTCGTTTAGATTTATATGGGTAATGGCCACATCGTCGGGTGGAAGGCTGTCGATGTTCACCATGAAACCATGATTTTGAGAAGTGATCTCTACCTGACCGGTCACCAGATTTTTAACCGGGTGATTGGCTCCGTGGTGCCCGAATTTCAGTTTGGTGGTTTGGCCACCCAGCGCCAGGCCTAATATCTGATGCCCCAGGCAGATGCCGAAAATCGGCTTGCGATTCAATAGTTGCCGCACTGCATCAATGGCATAGGTCACCGGTTCAGGATCACCGGGGCCGTTGGAAAGGAAAATACCATCGGGATTCCAGTCCAATATTTCCTCGGGCGGTGTATTCGCCGGAAACACCCGCAATCGGCAACCATGCCGGTGAAGTTGTCTTAAAATCGAATACTTGATTCCAAAATCGTAGACAGCTACGCGATACGATGTATCCATATTCAGCGGTTCGGTATCATTCGGCGGCCAGTCGTAAGGTTGCTTGGCCGTCACTTCCTCGGCCAGATCGCGCCCCACAAGTTTTTTCTCCTGACCCAATTTTTCAATCAGGTCTTCTTTGGTATCGGTGGCTGTGGTAATCACACCCATTTGAGCCCCCTGATCCCGGAGATGACGGGTTAACGCACGAGTGTCGATTTCACTAATGGCAACAATTTGGTGATGCTTCAGATAGGCGTCCAGCGTCCGATTTGCCTGCCAATGACTGACCATGGGGCTGTATTCTCGAATGATAAAACCGGCGGCACGAATGCGGCGCGACTCGAAATCGGTGGCATTCACACCGTAATTGCCGATTTGGGGATAGGTCATGGTGATCAGCTGGTAGTGGTAGGAGGGATCGGTAAGGATCTCCTGATACCCGGTCATGGCCGTGTTGAAAACGACTTCCCCACTGGTGGTTCCTTCCGCCCCCAGTGATTGACCTTCGAAAAGCCTCCCGTCGGAAAGAATGAGTCTGGCGGTTTTATTCATGGGTAGTTGTAAATACTCCGTAAAAAGTCGGTTGTTGGTTGGCGCTGGTTTTCTACTGTTTTTATATCTTTTATGTTTTGCCCATCAGACGTGTGAAAGGCCGTTATAAATTATGGCTACCCCCATGCTGTTCAGGGTCAATCAAATTCTTTGGAAATACAATCGTCGACCCTGAAAATATAGGCAATCAAAGCCGCCCGCAGCCACATGCCGTTTCGCTCCTGGCGCCAATAGGCTGCGCGGGGGTCCTGGTCAACATCGACTTCGATTTCGTATCGTCGCGGCAGGGGATGCAAAAGCGCACAATGAGGCTGGATCTTGGCCAGATGGTCGACTTTGAAATGAAATTCCGGATAGGACCCGGTTTCCGTCGATGTTTGGTCCCCATATTCGTCCTGAATTCGGGTCATGTAAATGGCGTCCACATGTGGCATGATGCTTTCGAAATCATCGGTTTGATGGTATTCGATGCGGTGTTTTTCGAGAAAGCTTAATATATCGGGTTTCATTCGAAAAATATCCGGTGAAACAAAATACAAGGTGACGTCCCGATAGTTTTTCATCAGGTAGCTCAGAGAACGCACCGTCCGGCCTCTTTTTAAGTCCCCCACCATGGCAATCTTTTTACCGTCCAGCCCCCCGATGTATTGAAAAGATCTTTCAAGCGTATAGATATCTAAAAGTGCCTGGGTGGGATGCTGGTCGGGCCCGGACCCTCCGTTGATGATGGGAACCGGACGGGCAGTCTGGTTGAGAACCCAGGCGGTTTTTTCTGCAAATCCGGCCTCCGGATGACGGGCCACAATCAGGTCGACATAGCTGGCGAAGGTGCGAATGGTGTCCTCCTGGGATTCGCCCTTTACCTCTGAACTTGTACTCGTGCCTCGGCTTTCGGATACATTCAGTCCAAGAATATGGCAGGCATTCAAAAAGGAGAGAAAGGTCCGCGTGGAGGGCTGAACAAAATAGAGCATACAACGTTTGTGGGGCAGCAGATGCCTCAATTTATGCGCGCCCATTTTCGTTTTGGCCATCTGGCGGATCTGGTCCGACAAGCGGCAGATAAAATCCAAAAAGGGACGGTCAAATTGCTGGGCAAAGATGACATCGAACAGGCGTGTGCCCTGTTTGAAGAAGTCGATTTTTTCATCTTCGGGTTTGGTGTAAAATTCGTCCCAGCCTTTATAGAACTGTTTGGTCTGTTTTGCTGTGTACGACATCTGTGCCCCCTCAAATTGACACGACTAAAATTGATACGACCCAAATTGATACAACTAATTTTTCAACGACCCCGTTGAATTAAACCGGGCGGATCAACCCGCGTATTTGGACCCGGTAAATTCGACGTTTTTTAGCCTGGTAAAGTCGAAGGATGTATCTCAAAAACGGGGGTGAATGTCAAACCGATCCAAATCGAACAAAACTGGTTTGGCCCCACTTTTAGTCTCGCTTAAACTGGCTGTAATCCGGCGTGCGATAGCGGGTATCACCCGTGCCTTCAATGGCAACCAGGGCTTCGACTTTAAGCGGTAGCCCAAACAATTGGATAAAGCCATGGGCATCCTGTTGATTGTAAACATCTTCTTCTCCGAAGGAGGCGTAATCTTCACGATATAGACTGAAAGGACTTTTTCGACCGGCAATGATAATATTGCCTTTGTATAGCTTGAGCCGTACGGTCCCGGTCACATGCTGCTGGGTACTCTGAACAAAGGCGTCCAGGGCCTGACGGAGCGGCATAAACCACATGCCGTTGTACACCAATTCCGCATATTTGACGGCTACGAAATCCTTGTAATGCATGGTGTGCTTGTCCATGCAGATGCTTTCCAGGGCCTGGTGCCCTTTGAGCAGCACCGTTCCCGCCGGCGTTTCGTAGACACCCCGGCTTTTCATCCCCACCAACCGGTTTTCCACGATGTCCACCCTCCCGATCCCATGTGCCCCGGCGATTTTATTGAGGCGGGTAAAAAGGTCCACTGCGGATACGGTTTCACCGTTTACGCTTATTGGATTACCCTTCTCATATCCGATTTCAATATATTCCGGATCATCCGGGGCGTCTTCCGGATTGACGGTTAGCTGGTACATATCGGCAGCGGGCTCATTCCAGGGGTCTTCCAAAAGGCCTCCCTCATGGGAAAGATGAAAAATGTTCCGATCCCGGCTATAAATATCTTTTTCTGTCTGGGCGATGGGGATTTGATATCGTTTGGCATATTGAATGGCATCCTCACGACTGCGAATATCCCATTCGCGCCAGGGTGCAATGGTCTGCAGCTTGGGGTTCAGAGCCATGCTGGCCAGCTCAAATCGGACCTGGTCGTTTCCCTTGCCGGTGCATCCGTGGGCCAGGGCATCCGCGCCTTCGGCTTCAGCGACAGCCACCATATGCTTGGCGATTAACGGACGAGCAAAGGAGGTGCCCAATAAATATTCGCGTTCGTAGATCGCTCCGGCCTGAAGGGTGGGAAAGATGTAGTCCTGGATAAACTCCTCGCGCAAATCTTTCACTATCAATTTGCTGGCGCCTGATGCCAAGGCCTTCTCCTCCAACCCATCCAGTTCTTCCGCCTGGCCCAAATCGGCTGTGAAACAGATCACTTCGCAATTGTCGTAGTTTTCTTTTAACCAGGGCACGATAACCGATGTGTCCAGTCCGCCGCTATAGGCCAGAACCACTTTTTTAATACCTTTCTCTGCCATTTTTCCCCCTTAATTAAGTAAATAGGCTGCGAATCCTTATGTGCTGTGAATTCATATGCCCCATCACGACGGGCTGGTGCTTCGTCGTCAAAATAAAAAAACCCCGGCCTTGGCCGGGGTTTTTTACGATGAACTGATTTGTTTTTACGGTATCATGTCTTTCGCAAAGAACACCCGGCCGGAATGCGTCTAAGACGCCGGCGGCGACGGATATTCTGACGAGTTGTCAAACGAAACGAAAACATGGATTGAAGTCTCTCTAAAATTTTAAACATCACATTGGCAGAAAAAAAAATGGCTGTCAAGACTGACCTGGATTACTGACCTGGATTAGACCGTCATATTGAAAAGGACGTCATTCTCCCAATAGGTTTGCTCCAGTTTTTGCTGATGTGTTTTAAGGCTGTTTCCCCTTTTGGCGGCCAACTCCTGAATAATAAAATTGATCAGGCAACCCAGCGCGGTGGGGCTGCCGATAAAGGGTATATTCTTCAGAGGTGCCACCAGGGAGGCGTCGGCAAACTGAATCAGAGGACAGGTCGTACCGTCGCAGAGAACAATGAGGCGATGTTTGAGCCGCTGGGCAAATTTCCCGATACGAATCAGTTCATTGGGATACCGAGTGGTAGCGATAATGAGGATCAGGCTGTTTTCCGGCGCAAAAGTGAGGGCGTCCAATACGGTGCTGTCGCTTCCTTTTAAGATGCTGATATTCGGCTTTATTTTGGTTAAAGACCATCCGAAATAGTAGGCCAAAGTAAACGAGAGCCGAGACCCGATGACGATGATGGATGGGCTGGCGTGCAGTTCGTCTACTACGGCATCTATTTTTTCAAGATCCATGTTTTCAAGCAATTGTTTTAAATTATCAATCTCCTCGAAAACAAGCCGATGAAAGCGTTTGGCCCCGGGTCCCTTGTCAGCGGTCAGGTCCAACCGGTCAATCAGGTTCAGTTCCGTATCCAAAAAATCCCTTAACCCCTGGATAAAATCGCTGTATCGGTTGTAACCGAGCTGTCCGACAAACCGTACCACAGTGGCCTCGCTGACCCGACAACCTTCGGAAAGCTCACGTGTGGTCATAAACACGACTTTACCCGGATTGGATGCGACATAATCGGCCAGCCGCCGCCCTTTGGGGGTTAAAAATGTTCGTTTTTCTTCGATTGTTCTCATAATCGACTGCATGGCGGGGTGCTCCTCAACCTGAATTTAATATGGTTGAAAAAGATAAATGATATTATCTGTTTCATTTATGATCATCAATGTAGCCGATGATATTCTTTGTTTTTATTCGAATTTGGGATTCCGTCGTATTTTTAAAAATTAAATTAAATAAGGCTATTAACAAAATATTAAATATATGGCAACCACATTGAGCGGAGGAACATCAGTCTGATGACGACTGGTAAATTATAAAAAAAAATATTTCTTGACATAAATCGTTTCATTTGACATGAGCTCTTAAGAGCTTTCTAACCGATCCTTGTGAATCACTATTGAAACAAGGACGTAAATCAACGACCTAAAAAGCGAAATGCCGATGAAATTGAAACAAAAACGCCTGCTGGGAAAACCTTCTGAGATGAAAACCGCCTATGATGCCGTTATTATCGGTGGCGGATTGCATGGGTTGGCGACCGCTTATTTTCTATCACGCTATCATGGCATGCAAGATATTGCAGTGATTGAAAAACGTTATATCGGGTTTGGTGGTGCTGGTCGCAATACCGCTATTGTCCGGGCCAATCAGCGTACCCAGGAAAACCTGCCCCTTTACAAGGAGGCCTTGGAACTCTGGCCGATTTTAACCCGGGAGCTTGATTTCAATCTGATGTTTTATAATTGCGGCAATCTGAATCTGGCCCACAGCGAAGCGGCCGTTAAGGCCATGCGCATGAACGTGGCTTCGGCCCAATTTCATGGGATTGATATTCGCCTTGTGGATCAAAAGGAGTGCAAAGAGCTGGTGCCCGCGCTGGATATTTCCAATCGACCGCGCTATCCGATTGTTGGCGGAATGTTTCATCCGGCCGGGGGGATTTTACGCCATGACGCCGTGGTTTGGGGGTTGGCCAAAGGGGCCATTAAACATGGCGTGCATATATTTCAGGGAACGGAAGCCACCGGCATCGATGTCCAAAACGGCCGGGTTGTCGCCGTGGACACTACCCAGGGAAAAATTCAAACCCATCGGGTATTAAATGCCGCCGGGGGGTATTCGGCGGATATCTCCTACCGTCTGCTCGGCATCAAATTACCCATCAGTGTTCTGACCATTCAGGCCATGGTCACCCAGCCGTTAAAGCCGCTTTTGCACCATGTGGTATCATCCGGCGGATACCACGCTTACGCCAATCAGACCTTGAAGGGCGAGATCGCTACCGGGGCGCACATGGATCCCTGGCCGAATTATACTACCCAGACCACCGCACATTATATCAAACACCAGGCGGAGGCCATGACGGAGATGCTGCCCTGCCTGAAAGGCGTGAAGTTCATGCGCCACTGGGCCGGGTTAGCCGATATGACTCCGGACATGGCACCGATAATGGATGGCAACGACCCCATTGAAGGGTATTATATGGATTGCGGTTGGGGTTATTTCGGATTTAAGTCGTGTACGGCTGCAGGAAAATACATGGCCCAGTACTTGGCAACAGGCGAGTGTCCGCGGATACTCAAGCCCTTTTCACTAAGGCGATATGAACAGCATCGCCTGATGGGTGAAACGGCCGCGCTTGTTCAATATAGTGCGGATAACTGAAAATCGGTTTGCCGGTTTGTTCGTTAGCCGGTTAACCGGTTTTAAATATTAAATGCTTTAAATCACTAAAAAGGTACGGTCTTTTTTATAATATCGGCTGATTTGGTAGAGAATCACCTTACCTTGAACCGGCAAACCGGCAAACCGAAAACGGAGAAGATCATGTCATTTACCATCACCTGTCCGAACTGCGGGCCTCGCAACGCCTACGAATTTGGTTTTGGCGGTGAGAACAAGGGGCCCCGGCCGGATGAAAACAACCTGTCCGTCGAAGATTGGTGTGATTTTGTTCATATGAATCGCTGCATCGCCGGTGTGTCCGAAGAGTGGTGGGTGCACCGAAGCGGGTGTGGTGTCTGGTTTACCACTTCGCGAAATACAATGACTAATCAGGAAGTGCCTGCTGGAAGTGGTGTGCCTGAATCCAACCGGCCATCGGAGAATGAGTAATGACCCGAATCAAACCACTGGAAACATTTCATATTCAACCATCCCAAAAAGTATCCCTTAAATATGGCAAAAAATCCTATGAGGGTGTTGCCGGAGATACGATCGCCACGTTGCTTTATGCCAACGGGGTGAGGGTCTTCTCAAGAAGCCTAAAATATCATCGGCCGCGGGGACTTTACAGCCTGGATGGTGAATGCAGCAATACGATGATGCGGGTAAACGGTATGCCCAATGTCCGCACGGAAAATACATTCGCTCAAAATGGGATGGAAGTCAGCGCCCAGAATGTCGCCGGTAAAACCGCGGACATCGACCCCATGGCCTTTATGGATAAACTGAGCGTTGCCATGCCGGCCGGGTTTTATTACCGCACCCTGCACAAACCGGCGAAAATGTGGCCGGTGGCGATTAAAAATATTCGTAAGGCAGCGGGCCTGGGGGTGATGGATCCGGATTTTAGAATACAGGGGCAATTCGACGAGTTATATGCCGTAGCCGATGTCTGTGTGATCGGCGGTGGGCCAGCCGGTATGACCGCCGCCCTGGTGGCTGCGGATCAGGGCTTGCGGGTAATTTTATTGGAGAATCGTCCTTGGTTGGGCGGATTTTTCGATTATCGGTCAACGATTTATCGTGATGAGACGCCATTGTACCGGCGTGCGCGTGAGTTGGCCGAGACCATTAAGACGTCATCCACCATTCGTCTGTTTACCAATACCGCCGTGGTGGGCGGCTACAACGACAATTTGGTAACCGCATTTCAGCGCGGGGGCGAAACCGACTCGTTTGACGAGCGATATATCGAAATTCGGGCCCGCAGCCTGGTGGTGGCCACCGGATGTATTGAAAGGCCGTTGTTGTTTGAAAACAATGAGCGACCGGGTGTGATGCAGGCGGGATGTGCCCATCGTCTGGCACGCACTTGGGGGCTTATGCCCGGCTCCCGAGCGGTTTTCTCTGTGGGTGATGACCTGGGTCTGGAAGCGGCGTTGGATCTTGCCGATCTGGGGCTGGACATTGCCTGTGTCGCCGATGTGCGCCAGGACGGACAAAATGAAACCTTGACCGCCGCTTTGGATTATAAAAAAATTCCTTTTTACCGAGGCTGGATGACGACCAAAGCTGAGGGGGGAAAAGCACTAAAAAAGGTGACGCTGGGGCCTGTTACGGGGATTCAGAAAAAACAGATCGATTGCGATTTACTTGTGGCCTCCGCGGGGCAGACGCCTCTCACCGGTGTTTTGAGTATGCGTCAGGCACGCTTGCGTTTCGATCATCACACCGGATTTTTTCTGCCTCACCACCTGCCCGATTCAGTCCATGCCGCCGGGCGAATGTTGGGTCTGTTGGATCCGCTTGAGATTGAAACATCAGGTCACGTGGCCGGGTTGAAAGCGGCGGCGGATTGTGGCTGTGATGTCAATGCGAAAATAAGCGCGACCGAATTGGAATTGCAGGCCCTCCCCGGGCCGGTGTGTGGATCGAAAGTGGTTTCCGCCCCGGTCAAAGGGAACCATACCTTTATCTGTTTTGACGAAGACACGACCTTAAAAAATGTCGATCAGGCCATGGCACAGGGGTTTGACGTGCCCGAACTGATCAAGCGGTTTACTTCAGCCGGTACCGGACCGGGGCAGGGTGGGATTCCCGGCCACAACCTTCCCCTCTATGTGGCCCAAACCCAGCAATCACCGGATAAAACACCACGACCGACTACCGTGCGGGCGCCGCTGATACCGACCCTGATGGCCACGTATGCCGGCACTCAGCACGATATGAGCAAACGCACCGCCCTAAACGATTCCCAGGTGGCGGCCGGGGGTACGATGGAACGGATCGGTGTCTGGAACCGGGCCCGACGGTTTGGCGATGATAAACAGGCCCAACGTGAAATTGAAAACGTGCGCACCAATGTCGGCATGCTCGACGCATCCACCTTGGGCAAGTTTCGTATTCACGGCCCGGATGCATTAAAAGCCCTGCAACGAGTTTACGTCAGCGATATGGCCAAGATCACCGAGGGGAAAATCAAATATTCGGCCATGTGCAATGAAGATGGTTGTATTATCGACGATGGTGTTGTGGTCAAGCGACAAGACGACGATTACTACTTTACGACCTCAACCGGGCGTGCCGGACAAACGGTCGAGTGGATCCGTTATCACACTCGCTTCGACGGCTGGGATTTTCATCTGGTCAATTTAACCGATGCTTTCGGTGTTATCAACCTGGCAGGCCCCAATGCCCGCAAAGTACTCGAAAAAGTGGCCGACATCGATGTATCGAACCCAGAATTTCCCTTTGCCGGTTATCGTGAATTCACTATTGCCGGACAGATTCCCGTCCGGGCCATGCGGCTGGGGTTCGTGGGCGAGCTTTCCTACGAATTTCATGTAGCCGCCTCGTACACCCAGGCCTTGTGGGACATATTGGAAGAAGCCGGACAAGCCTTGGGAATTCAACCTTTCGGGTTGGAGGCACAAAGCACCCTGCGGTTGGAAAAGGGACATTTGATCATCGGCTCGGAATCCGAGCAGCGCACAACCCTGCATGATGTCGGGTTGGGATTTTTATGGGATCGCAAACCCGAAGCTAAAACGGTCGGCGCCTTGGCCCTGGATCATACCGAAAAACAGAGTGGCCGCCTGAAATTGGTAGGCATCAAAATGACGGAGCCAACCGGCATGACGCCCAAGGATGGGTCGATCATTGTGGATTCGAAAATCCGCGGATATATCTGTACGGCCCGATTCAGCCACACTTTGAACGAGTCGGTGGGAATGGCTCTCGTGGATGACGAACTGGCCGGGATCGATATGCAACTTAAGATCTATGAAGACGATTGCAACGGCCTCTTAATGACCGCCACAGTGACGGACATGCCTTTTTACGATGTTTCCGGCCAACGAATGAAAATGTGAGATGACTATGCAGAAGGAAATCATAAGACGATCCCCGGTAATTTTTGAGCCGCGTGTGGCCAAAGAGACGACGCAGGGGGAGTGGAAGGTTGTCCAGACTTACGAAAACGAGGGTAATGGGCCGCATCTGGTGGATTTATCCCATTGCCCCCGCTGGGACCTTCAGGATGCCGATATCGGGCAAATGACTCCGATGGGGATACCCGTTCCGGCCCAACCCGGCCAATGTGCTTTGAAAAGTGGTGTGATGGTCAATCGCCTGAACAAGACCCAGGCAGCCATATGGCATTTAACGGGGGAAGTGGTCGCGTTACCAAAAGAGCACGCATATACGGATGTGACCGATGGCACCGTTTTTCTGGCCCTCATTGGGCAGGAGACGTTTGCCGTTACCGAGCAATTGACGGCGCTTGATTTGACCGATCCGGTGAATAAGGTCCCCATGTTGCTACAGGGGCCTTTTGCCCATGTTCCCTGTCAAATCGTTGTTGTCCCAGGGACTTTTGATCATAGCGGAATCCTGCTGACCTGTTCCCGCGGATACGCGCACGATATGGTGGCGGCGCTTCTGGGGGCCGGCGAAACTATTGGCTTGCACCCGGCAGGAATGTCCGTTTTTAACCAATGGTTGAAACAAATAGAAGTGTCGTTCTAAATAGAAACGTAGGTCTAAAAAATGAAGGAGCCGTCATGAATAAAAAATACGATGCAATCATTATTGGCGCCGGTGTTATCGGTTGTCCCATCGCCTATGAACTGGCCAAATCAGGATACAAAACCTTAACTGTAGATAAACTCGCCGATGCCGGGATGGGGTCGACGGCGGCCTCATGCGCGATTGTCAGGGCCCACTACTCGACTGAGGATGGTGTGGCCATGGCCTACGAGGGGTTTAAATACTGGCTGGACTGGGAGAACTACCTGGGGAACGTCAAAGACGAAAAAGGTATGGCCAAATTTATGAAAACCGGTTCCATCCTGCTTAAAACCCAGGGGCATGACTGGCGCAAAGTCCAGAGTAATTATGATGCAGTGGGTGTCACATATGAAGAGTGGAGTGTCGAGAAGATAAAGGAGATGGTTCCCGTCTATGACTTACACGAATTTTGGCCCGTAAGACGCCCGGAAGACCCGAAATTTTTTGATGATCCCAATCGCATGTTAGAAGGAGCGATTTTTTGCCCTGAAGGCGGGTATATGAGTGATCCCGAATTATCCGCCCATAATATCATGCGGGCGGCTGAAAAGAAGGGAAGCGAGTTTATCTTTAATGTCGAAGTGGTTGCGGTTCGTGACAACGGCGAAAGGGTAACGGGGATAACCTTGAAAGATGGAACCGAATACGATGCCCCCGTTGTTGTCAATGTGGCGGGTCCCCACTCTTATAAAATCAACCAGATGGCCAGGGGCGTCTGGGAAGGGTGCAATATTAAAACCAAAGCATTGCGTCATGAAGTAATGCATTGTCCCTCCCCGGAAGGGTATGACTATCTTAATAACGGTTACCATACGTCCGATGGTGATGTTGGTATTTACTATCGTCCGGAAGTGGGCAATATGTTTTTAATCGGCAGCGAGGATCCGAAATGCGATCCCCAGGAATGGGTGGATCCTGATGAATTCTACGCAGGTCAGGGCGGCCTCGGGCGGGACAATCAGCTCTCCGAAGCCCAGTGGAAAGCCCAGACTTACCGGTGTGCCCGGCGGGTGCCAGGCATGGCGATTCCGAACCAGCCGCGGGGCGTTGCCGATCTGTATGATTGTTCCGATGACTGGATTCCCATCTATGATAAATCGGATCTGCCCGGTTTTTACATGGCCATCGGCAGCAGTGGCAATCAGTATAAGAACGCGCCGGTAGCCGGATCACTGATGGCCGAGTTGATTGATAAATGCGAGAAGGGGTTCGACCATGATAAAGAACCCCTGCAATATAATTTGCGCCACATCGGACGTCGTATCGATGCGGGTTTCTTTTCACGCAAACGGGAAATTAATTACAATAGTAGTTTTTCGGTAAATGGCTAAATTATCATTTGTTATTTTTAGATAAATGATAGCAAACCATATAGGCGAATACGTGTCTTGAAAATCTTTGTGTGCGTCAAACACGTCCCCGACTCAGCGGCGACCATTCGAATCGTCGAACCCAATGGGATTGATGAGAGTGTCACCTATTTACTCAATCCCTACGATGAAAACGCCGTTGAGGCCGCCGCCCAGCTAAAAGCAGAAGCGGACGATGTGGAAACCATCGCCGTCACCGTCGGGAAAAAGAAGGCGGCCGAAACGCTGCGTTCGGCCCTTGCCATGGGTATTGATCGTGGAATTCATGTGGTTTCCGACCAATGGCTTGATAGTATCGTAATCGCAAAGGCACTGTCTGCCGCTATCTTCCAAGATGGAACTCCGGGAATCGTTATTGCCGGGAAAGCGGCCATTGATAGCGAAGGATACCAAACCCATTTCAGGGTGGCGACGTCATTGAATATGCCTATAGCCACCAATGTTACGCAGATAAAATATGAAGGTAGTCGGGTTAGGGTGACATGCGGGTTGGAAGCCGGTGGTGAACAGGTCGTTCAAATGGCGCTTCCCTGCGTTATCGGGGCCACGAAAACCCTCAATGTTCCCCGTTATCCAAAGCTCCCCGATATCCTCAAAGCTCGAAAAAAAGAAATTAAAGAAATTCCGTTTGAGCGCCTCAACGTCGAAGCCTCGGTAAGCAAGTTAGAAGTCGTTGGCATGAGACCCGCTGTCGAAGAACGCCGGAGAGAGATCCTTGACGGACCGGTCGATATTACTGTGGCTGAACTGATTCAGCGTTTAGAGAAAGAGATGAAAATAAAACTCGTACCATGAAAAAAATCGCCGTCCTTATCGAAACCCGAAACGAGAAAATAAAATCCGCCATGTACGGCGTGATTACTGCCGCCCGGGGTGCTGACCGTGAGTTGATTGCGTTGGTTTTCACGGCGGATGTTACCCCCCATGTGGATCAGTTGGCGCGTTTCGGAATCAATAAGATTATTGCCGTTACAGATGTGGAAAACACCAACGTCATCAACCCCAACCGTCGCGCCGAAGCAATTATTGCCGCGATGACACATTTTGAGATCGATACCCTTTTTGCGCTGACGAGCATTGAGGGAAAAGAGATCTTGCCTCGTATTGCCGCACGCCTGGACGCTCCGCTGGTCTTGGATTGTCTTCAGGTGAATTTGGCTGATTCAACCGTTGAAAAATCACTGTTTTCCGGAAAAGTCATCGCCACGGTTCGGGTAAGCGGTACACCTCGAATTTTTGGTTTTCGCCCCAATGTCTTTGAAGCGAAATCGATGCCGGTTGCGGCAGAAATTATCCCTTTTGAATATGATGGGCCGTTTGATGACCGTTATCAAACGAAAGAAAGGAACAGGGGCATGTCAGGCACTGTCGATCTGTCCGAGGCGGATATCATTATTTCCGGCGGACGGGGCATGCAAAACAGAGAAAACTTTGAAATTCTCCACGAATGCGCAAAAGTGATGGGGGCTGCCGTGGGCGCCTCCCGTGTCGCCGTGGATGCCGGATGGGTGCCCCATGCCATGCAGGTGGGCCAAACCGGCGCGACAGTCTGTCCCAAGCTGTATATTGCCTGCGGGATCTCTGGATCGGTACAGCACTTTGCCGGCATGAAAACTGCCGGTACGATTGTGTGTATCAATAGCGATCCGGGTGCGGCCATGATGCAACAATGCGATTACGGTATTGTGGGCGATCTGTTTGAGATCGTTCCGATGCTGACCCGACAGCTTATAAAAGCTCAGTAATCGCGCTTGCCACACCTGCTCTCAGCGATCACCGATTTGCGGCGAACCATAATAAATCAGATGGTGACCAGCTTCGGCAACGCTTTTATGAATTGTTGCCTCAGACTATATGTATATGCGCCCTGAGCCGGAATCATCAGTATATCTCCAGGTTGAATGTCTTTGCCGAAATAGGCATACCCCCAGACGTCATGCGGTGTGCACAGTGCGCCCAGGATGTGGCACCGTTGTTCGGACAGGGCCGGTCGGGAAAGATTCAGGATTGGAAAATAATCGGTTTCAAACCGCTCCCACCCCACGGTGTTTGTTCCAGCATCGGTGATCACCAAGTCCGGTGCTTTTTTGTCCACGACGGAAAATATAAGCTGTACGGCATCGTTTACAATCCAGCGACCGGGCTCCAGACATAAGCGGCAGTTGCCGGTATGGGGGAAAAGATAGGTCCCGGCGGCTCTGCCGAGCTGGTCTGCGAAATCTTCGATAGAAATCGCCGAAATTCGGTAACGGGATTGAGAATCCATTGAACCGCGCCCAAGTGCTTCTAAAACCCTGCCGGTTTGGGTTCCCGCTCCTTGCAGCCATTCGCCCTGCTCCGGCCAGTAGCCGCCGCCAATGTCGATAAATGTCAACCGATTTAAACGGGATTGCGGAAGGGTGTCTAAAATCCTCGATAAACGGCGGATGTATTCCACCTGGACATCCGCATTCAGGTTCCAACTGGCGTGAAATTGCAACCCCGTTAAATGGATGTGGCTGCATTGATCAACGCGATTCCAAAAGTTCGTCAGGTCGTCGACCGGTATGCCGAATTTTCGCCACACTCCTTTTGGGTTGAAAGCCAAGCGGACGCCGCACCGCATATCCGTTCGCATCGATTCAGATAATTTTTTCAACCGTTCCAGCTCACCGAAACTGTCAATCAGGACGATGACGCGATCGGCATGCTTCAGAGCCAAAGCCAGTTCCGGCTCCGTTTTTCCAGGGCCGCTGAACACGATATCTTCAGCGCCGAGACCCAGGGCCATGTCCAGCTCCAATCCACTGGACACATCCAGCCCGAACCGTTCTTCCAACAAAATGCGGGCCACATCGGGATGGTTGTTGCTTTTAACGGCAAAATAGGCCGAAACCGGATTGGAAACGGCATCTTCAAACGCCTGCTTGAACCGTCGGGCCCTGGCCCTGAGAATATTCGACTCCAGCAGATAGAGGGGTACCGTATGCGTCCCGACAATTTCGCGATAGTGTTGGAGACGATCCAGATAGCGCATTACGAAACGGTGAAGCTCGGATTGGGGCAGCCTGGGCGGCAGTTGGATGCCGTTTCGTTCAAGCAGCTTGGTGATATCGGTTTGGCTTAATGTCATGGGTCGGATTAATGGTCACTTTTATTTGGCTGAATAGATCAAGGCATTGATCCGCGGGATCCCTGGTGAACTCGGGTTCAAAAACGATATGTCCAAGCAGCCAAGACTCATAATCATCGGGGGGCAGGACGATGCGGTGCCCCGGTTTCCGGATGATATGGATTTCAAGAACGCGGGGATCTTTAAAAAGCCTTCGTGTGTCAACGTCTTCGAGCACCCCTTTTTCTTGGGCATGAAGCCTTAGCGCAACGTAATTTTTTATTTTTGCAACGCGATCTTCATAAAAAAACCCACCAGCGAATTGGCGCTGATACTGTTCAATGGATCGTTCGCGATAAAAATTCAGGGTAAGCGTCAGGATGTCCAAACCGAAACTTCGTCGCAACAAAAAAGGAATGCAATCACCACCGGGGCGCGGGGTCAACTCAAGGAGGACCACCTGGTCTCCATCCACCTTGAAGTCAATCATGCATATGGCACGGTTAATTCCCAAAACCGAGGCACTGCGAATCAGGAGGTGATTAAATGCCTTCCGGGTGATGCCCTTTGGTAATTGTGCCGGCACCAGATATGCGGAGGCCGTTCCAAAGGGTTTGCGCGTACTGATGATTTTGCGGGCGATGCGGATGATATCAACCCGGTTGTTTTTGATGATGAAGTCGCAACTATATTCTTCTCCGGGAATGAATTCCTCGGCCAGAATCCGGCGGCGACCCTTCTCATACGTGGTATACAGGCGGTGATGCGACCGTTTTTTTAGCCCATGCTTGATGCGGGTGAAGTTCCTTCGACAATCTTGCCGGCTTATACATGAAAAAATCAATTCGGAACCACTGCCGCCGTTGGGCTTGAGGACGATGCGGCCGCCGTAATCGTTTTGGGCATCGACGGCTTCCTCGGGTGTCTGTACTATCCGGGTGCGGGGTGTGGGTAATCCATATTGCCGCCATATCTGTTTGGAAACATATTTATCACGGCAGTTGTTTACGGCTTGAACCGTTGGATAGGGAAGGGCGTAGGCCTGTGCGATGCTGGCCGCCAGTTCCAGAGATTCACAATCAAAACAGGCAATGCCATTTAAGCAGACGCCGTTTTTGGAGAGATAGCGCCGCAGTTCACTTTGCACTTCGGCGTAATTGGACAGATCCCAAACCAGCTCATCCGACTTTTTTCCGGGTTTAGTTCTCTGACGTAAAACGGCGTTGTCGGTCAGGAATAAACAGGCTTCGTGATCGCTTTCACGTATCCATTGCATATAGTCGTCGGTGGTACCGACAACCAGCGTTTTCATCTCAGGCGGCACAGGCAACCCGTTGATGCTCGACCGCCTCATTCCCCTGGCTGATCGAATTTCGATGTCTGATGTTGTAGAGTAGGCGTGGTGACAGGTGAAAACGTTCCTTCCAATTGAAGTCGCCGCACAAGAAGTCTGTTTCGGAAACCTTCCATCGGCAGGAAAGCTCAATGTGATGAAGGTTGATCAATTTAGCGATGCCTGGAAACTCCGGATGCACAGCCCCGGCCATGATCGTGTATATCGAATTAAATACCGCCCCCATATCGACGGCGGCCACCTGCCCCCCGATAATGACCGTCGTCAAACGGAGCAGATCGTTTGCATGGAGCCAGATCGCCAGGTTTTCAAAAGCGTTTAAAAATCGGGGATCTCTGAAATAGGATTGTTCTCCAAAATTCTCCAGGTTTAAATTAAAAAGCAGATCAATATCTGAAAGCCTGTTGTACCGGTATTCGACCCCTTGGGCACGTAGACAATCCAACTCACGGCGAAGGTTTTTTCGGCGCTTGCCGGAAAAGCAGCCCATGAAAGTGTCAACGCTATAGCCGTAGTGGGCGGGGTAAAACATATAACCGGTTTCATCATCATGGATCCAGGAGCCTTCCATGGGAACGATGGGTTGGGACAGGTAGCGAATATCTTCAGGGCCTGGAATATGGTCCAACAATGCCTCAGCGACATATGGGACTGAGGCAATGATCCGGTTTTGCTCCAGCCAGGTTCTTCCCTGCCACAGTTCGCCGGGAAAGTGCCCGTAGCATTTCGATTCGTCAATCCGGCTCAAGGCCAGCATGCCCTGAAAAATACCGCGATCGTGGGCCACAATAAAATAAGGCGCCTGCTTAAATTGATGATGAAAGCAGGCTCTTACCGGCCAAAGATCAAAAATTTGCCGTTTCGGCCAGAATCTGCGCCAATACTGCTCGCCTTGTTTTACATCGGTGATGATGTCGATAGCGACCATCGGCCGGCCTCCTATTGTCGCAAATTCACATTTAAAATGCTTTCGGTGCCCCCGAAATAGGCTTGTGAAAAAGTCCTCACGACTTCCGGATCATAGGGCTTGCAACTGAACACGTCTAAGTAGGTGGCATTGCTCAAGTTGGCAAAATGAGCCGAAATAAGCGAAGTTTCAATGAGTTGAACCATGGAGAATCCCGCCACGCGTTCGTCTTCTCCAAAATGGACCACTTGGGTCTCACCGAACCGTTTCATGTCAATGAGGGCGCAAAGATCGATTACGAATTGCCTGATGGTATCGGCGCATCGGATTTTATCGGGATCACAATCATAAATATCAATGGAAGAGGCAATCCCCCAAACTTTTCGATCAATCGCCATTCGGACAATGTCGCGGTCCGAATCCGTTATGACCGCTTTCGCGCTGGTCAGCGTAGACATATCCCCATATCTCCTAAATCAAAGGTTTATTTGGAAGTGGATTCTCAACAAACATTCGTTGTTTTTCGAATCACACCACTTAAGCTAAAAGTCCTTCCCCGGTTCGTTATTTCCGAGCGCGCGGGTTCAGGGCTTCTTCCCACAACTCTTCTTTCAGGGTCGATTTCCGGTGAGAACGTTTTCCGCCCCGCTTTTTTTTATGGGAGATTTCCTCTTCCGAATCCATAATCAATTTGGACGGTTTTCTGCTTTTGGGCTTGATTTTCTTGAAGTGATCATCTTCGTATTGATCATCGTAATCCGACGAACTCATTTTTGTTCCTTTTTTTGGCGGCATATGGACATCAACATGAAATCGGTATCAGCAGATTTTATGCCAACATTAAAAAAAGTATATAACGATTTGATATCTTATTGAAAATAGATCAATATGTTGTAAGTGGGGTTTTAAAAACCGATCTTTTTTAAGTAAATTAATACTTAAAAAAGAATAAAATAGAAAAATTTTACCATAAGGCCGATTATTTCCTATATATATTCAATTGACACACAACACACTTTATTAAAAAGAATTTGATAAAACGATCACCCTGGATTATGCTATAGCAATGGACAAATACAGTAAATTATTACCGAAAAAATCGGTTTTTTTCTGTTTGTGATTATCAGTTATCGGTAACGAGCTACCGAAAGAGAGGTCAGTGTGATCATTCGTGTGGGCCTGGCTGTTCTGGAAACCGGAATTCAAAAGTACCTCACAAAGGCGCTTGAAGACGCCGATGTCCAGATTCAAAGATTTAAGTCCTCCCCTTTGTTATGGCAAAATGTCATGCAGAGCGGGTGCGATGTCATCATCATCAGTGAAGCCCTCCTTCTGGTACCGGTTGAGGACGGCATCGCCATGCTTAATGAGTTGCCCGAGAATCCGACAACAGTGGTACTGTACACTGGCGATTCTCGCGAAGAGCACGCCCATCTGGCCGCAGCGGGAGCCGATGCCGTGCTTTACACCGGTATCGCCAAAAAAAGTTTGTTTGAGGCCATTGAAACGGTCCTGGAATCGAGACGGCAGTTTATTCAACGCAAACGGTATGACCGCCGGGGAGTGGTGGAGCCGAAAATTTCCGATTTCGTAGCGGATAGTCAGACCATGAACATTTTTATGGAGGAAGTAAATCAGGTCATTCCCAGCGATTCTCCCATCCTGATTACCGGAGAGACCGGCGTGGGGAAAGAGCATCTGGCAAAGGCGATACATGCTCAGGGACCCCGATCCGTGGGACCGTTCATATCGTTAAATACGGCCGCATTGCCGGAACAATTGCTCGAAAGTGAACTTTTCGGACATGAAAAAGGCGCATTTACCGGTGCACTCCGGTATCGCCGGGGCGCCTTTGAACTGGCGCATCGGGGAACGTTTTTTCTAGATGAAATCGGAGAAATGCCCCTCCACCTTCAGGTAAAACTGCTGCGGGTTTTACAGGATTATGAAATAAAGCCAATTGGTGGGGAAAAAACCATCGAGCTGGATGTACGTGTCATTGCCGCCACCAACAAAAACCTCGAAAAAGCCATAACCGAGGGAAGCTTCCGCCAGGATCTCTATTACCGGCTCAGTGTTTTGATGCTTACGATTCCACCCCTGCGGCATCGAGCGGAAGACATTCCCACGCTTATTCGTCGGTTCACAACGCATTTCCGTTATAAAATAGGACGGGAAATTAACCGGTTGTCCGATGAAGCCGTTGAGGCGCTATGCGCGTATGACTGGCCGGGAAATGTCCGCGAACTCATGAACGTAATCGAACGCGCCATGTTGTTGTGTAAATCGGATGAGATCGGAATGGCGGAACTGCCCCAGGCCTTTCAAAACAGTGCCGCTCGGAACGGCAAGGCATGCGATGGATTAGGTTTAGCCGGCATCGACATGTTGAAAAGAACGTTGCCGGAGGTAAGGCAGGAGGTCATGGAGAAGGTCGAACGACACTACCTTGAACAGGCCCTTGCCAAGACACACGGGCGGGTTGATGAAACCGCCCGGATAGCGGGAATCCATCAGCGGGGATTGTATGGGAAAATGAAGCGGTTTGGACTACGAAAGGAAGATTTTAAGGCATAAATCGACCGGCGGCGTTAAGCCAATCAGTTTCAATGATCCTTTGAGATTTGGCAGTTATGGTGCTGCCTGAATTTTTTTGGGAAATATGCAAAACAGGTTATTTGGCAGGTTTTAATATGCAAGCCTATACCTCATAGCGAATTGCAAATTTGATATGATGTTTTAACTTGAAGATAACACTTCCTATTTGGCATTGGTCGAAACCACTTATTATTGATTGCCGAGCAAAGGTGATAAGATGATCGATTTTATACAACAATTCAGTCCCGTCATGCAGGCCTTCATCGCCACCCTTTTTACCTGGGGCGTCACAGCCGCCGGGGCAGCACTCGTTTTTTTTACAAAAGCGGTCGACAAGAAGCTAATGGACTCCATGCTCGGGTTTGCCGCTGGTGTCATGATTGCGGCCAGCTTCTGGTCTCTGCTGGCACCGGGTATAGAGATGGCCGAACAATTGGGGCACATACCCTGGCTGACGGCCGTGATCGGGTTTTTGGGTGGCGGTGTATTTATGCGATTGACAGACAAATTTCTACCCCACCTTCATCACGGTCTAAGTATCGACAAAAGCGAAGGCGTTAAGACATCATGGCAGCGTAGTACACTTCTGGTCCTCGCCATTACGCTTCACAATATTCCTGAAGGTTTAGCTGTTGGGGTGGCATTTGGCGCTGTTGCGGCCGGCCTTCCTTCTGCCACCATTGGCGGTGCCGTAGCCTTGGCCATTGGCATAGGACTTCAAAACTTTCCCGAAGGAACAGCAGTATCTATGCCATTGAGAAGAGAGGGGATGTCCAAGGGGAAAAGCTTTTTCATGGGGCAAGCTTCAGGTATGGTGGAACCCATTGCCGGGGTTTTCGGCGCCCTGTTCGTCCTGATAATGCAACCCATTCTGCCTTATGCCCTCTGCTTTGCCGCCGGAGCCATGATCTTTGTCGTAGTAGAGGAGTTGATCCCGGAGTCTCAAAGGAATTACGCCAACATCGATTTGGTAACGATGACAACCATGATCGGTTTTTCAGTGATGATGATGCTCGATGTGGCCTTAGGCTGATGGGCAAAATTTGGAAAACGGCACCTGGGGCTCGTATTTTTTATTTGACGCAGCACTCAGAGCTTTTCAGCCCCTCAGCAATAAGCTTCTTATAATCTCCCAATGCATCATGCGTCCAACAGTCGTCGCCGCCGGCTGCTTCCCGCATCGTAAGGGCCAAAATGTAGGCGAGCTCTTTTACCGTGGCCCCGGCTTCCATGGCGCCCATAAAGTGCTTTAATGCACACGGCTTAGAGCGCGCTTTTATCGCAAGGGCAAAACAGATGAATTGGTATGTTTTTTCATCGATCGTTCGCATTTCCCTGTAAAGCGAATCGATCTTGTCAAATTGTTCCGCAAACTCCGGGAACCATTCAGCCAAAAGTCGCTGTTCAGTCATTGTTTTTCCTCCTTTTCTATTTTTCGAGCCAGATCTATTATTTTAACCAGGACTTGACCATTTCCTCTGTGGGGACTTTGCCCACGCATTTGACATCGCCGTCGACCACCACGGCGGGTGTAACGAAAACGCCATAACCGGCAATTTCCATGATGTCGGTAACCTTCTCCACCGTTGCTTGAACGCCGCTCTCGGCGACGGCATTCTTGACAATCTTTTCTGTCTGCATGCATTTCTGGCATCCCGGCCCCAAGACTTTGATGTCCATTGTCTTCTCCTTTGCAAGATTAATGACGTGTTTGGTTGAAGATTGAGCATAACGATTTAAAAATAGTGTCCGAAAATCAAACCGCTGATAGTGGCCATGGTAATCACCAGGACTACGAATACGATCGTTTTTTTGGTACCCAACACGCTGCGGATGACCAGCATGTTGGGCAGGCTCAACGCCGGTCCGGCCAGCAGCAATGCCAACGCCGGTCCTTTTCCCATACCGGCCCCTAGTAACCCTTGTAAAATCGGCACTTCGGTCAGCGTTGCAAAATACATAAAGGCACCCACTACCGAAGCGAAGAGATTGGCCCACAGAGAGTTGCCGCCAACCAGACCGCTAATCCATTGCGAGGGAATCAACCCTTCCGAACCGGGCCTCCCGAGTAGCAGGCCTGCCACCAACACGCCTGCAAACAAAAGCGGTAAGATCTGTTTGGCGAAATCCCAGGTGGACAGAAACCAACTCTCGGTTTCACCCCGGGTAGAGGTTAGCATAATGACCAGGGCAATGATACCGGCTGAAAAAGCAATCAGCGGTTCATGGGGGAATACAAGCGACAGGGCCAGAACGACAACGGCTCCCAGGACCACTTTGTAAGGTTTCACGCGGAACCATTTCGCCAGCAGCACACCCAGGACAATCGCGAATGAACCGGTCAATAACCATTTAACGCTGTAAATCGCATGCCACATTCCGACCGGTTGTGTGGGCTTACCCCAGGTCGCTGAAATTAAAATGCTCACCATAACCGCAAAATAAACCCCATTCTGCCACAGCGGTCGCTCTACTTCCGGTTCAGGCATGTGCATGGCTGAATCGGCTTTGACTTGCTCTTCTTTACGAAAGAACAGGTGCATGAGCAACCCGATAACGATACTGAACACAATGGCCCCCACGGCCCTGGCCAGACCTATCTCCGGGCCTAGTATCCGGGCCGTGAGTACGATTGCCAGCACATTGATAGCCGGTCCGGAATAAAGAAAAGCTATCGCCGGGCCAAGACCGGCACCGCGTTTCCATATTCCTGCGAATAGTGGCAACACCGTACACGAGCAGACAGCCAGGATGGTGCCTGAAACCGAGGCCACACCATAAGAGAGAACCTTTTTGGTCCCAGCGCCCAGGTATTTTATGACCGTGGCCTGGGACACAAATACCGAAATGGCACCGGCGATGAAAAATGCGGGTACCAGACACAGCAGTACATGCTCCTGGGCATACCATTTGGTTAAAGCCAATGATTCGATCACCGCCCCTGTGAATCGATCATTATCAATGGGTAGCCAGAAAAACAGAAGAAAAACGCCGGCGATGAGGCCCAATGGCTTCCATATTGTTTTCCATTCGATCAGACTCGGCTGAGCGTCCACCTGTTCGATTTTCGAAGGGTGTTCGATACCAGCACTTTGTTCCGTGATTGCGACGATTTCACTCATTTTTGAATTTCCTTGTTCTCTTCTTGTCCGATACCGAACCTATGTTTTTTTTAAAAATACTTCGGTTGTTTGTAAAATAAAACGTTAAATAGTTATATAACGATATATTAAGGAAAAAAATATTAAGGAAAAAATTAATTCCCGCAGATATCTTCCCGGTTTATAAACGGCGCTTTTTTCATCAATTCAGCAACGTCAGAATCTTCGTTCAGCCAGTGCTGAAGATTGCCTAATAAGCAGGCTGCATAGGGGCTGCCTTTGCCGTTTGCAAGAAAATAGTTTACCCAGAGGCCATCTTTTTTGTAGTCAACTAAACCAGCCTCTTCAAGTATTCTCAGATGTTTGGATACCGTTGACTGGGCTATACCTAAGGCTCCCTGCAGCTCACAGACGCACATTTTTTTTTGTTGCAGCACCTTGATAATTTTGACACGGTTCGGGTCAGATAGCGCTTTCATTACTTTAACAAATGATTTCATAGTATCTCCATATCGTTATATGCGAATATAACCAATTATAGCTTCATTGTCAAATACAAATTTATCATTTGGGTATGAAGATAATCTGTCAAAAAATGTTCAACTCTGCCCTTATTGTTCTGTCATTAGATCCCCCCAAAAAGTTTGGTAAAGAATGCCACAAAGGGCCAGATTATTTTCCCTATAATAGATACACCCGTCGCCTGTCCAAACAGGATTAATCCGATCAGGATAAACGGCCCGTAGCGTTCTAAAAAGTGAATGATGTTGGCGTGCTTGTCCGGTAACACCCCGGATAAGATTTTGGAGCCATCCAGCGGTGCAATAGGAAGGATATTGAAAATGGCCAGCGCCAGGTTGATCTGCAGGCTCATATATACCATAAATATCAATGTACCCATAAATGAATACTGTTCAGGCATGCCGGCCATGGCGTAAAGCAGTCTTAGCAGAATGCCGCTGATTATTGCCAACCCCATATTCGATAGCGGTCCGGCCGCGCTTATCCAAAGCATGTCATTTTTGGGGTTTTTCAGGCGGGATGGATTAACCGGGACGGGTTTCGCCCACCCGAAATGGACGAGGAATATCATGATCGTTCCCAGCGGATCCAGGTGGCGTAGTGGGTTTAGGGATAATCGGCCCTGTTGCTTGGCAGTATCATCGCCATACAAGTAGGCAATGTACGCATGTGCATACTCGTGAAAGGTTAGGGCCAATAAAATCGGTGGTGCAATCAGCAATAGTGTTTGTATGTTCATTGTGTTTTTATTTCCGGGCTTGGGTTGGCTATGTTGAGAATTCAGTGTAAGCGTGACGATGAATCCTATCAACGAATGGCTTCATATAAAGTTTCGAATTAAAGACGATGGAAGTGCCGTTTTATTTTAGAAGGGCGAGGGTGTCAAGTAATCGTACCCTATGAAATCGATCGGTTATGCCGACGTGTTACTCAAAATGAACAGATAATGGGCAATATAGTCCGCCCATATTGGTCTGAATAGTATAGGGGAAATTTGACCGCCACCCATTGTAAATCAATGTTAGATTGAGCGAGGTGATGAAATGGGACATATATGTTCCCATCGGCATGTCTGGACCTTTGACAACTTCCTGCGACCGCTATTGCATAATCCCGAAAAGCTGTTCAGTCCTTATGTGAAACCCGGTATGCGGGTAATGGACGTAGGCTGTGGGGCGGGATTTGCCGTGGTGGGCATGGCCAAGTTGGTTGGCGAACCGGGCAAGGTGGTTGCGGTAGATATCCAGCCGGAGATGCTGGCAAAGGTGGAACGGCGGATCAATAAATCCGGTTTGGCTGGCCGTGTTGAAACCTGTTTGAGTCAAGTGGATAAGATACCGGTTAAAGACACATTTGATTTCATCAATGCGTTTTACATGGTGCACGAAGTTCCCGATACCCTGCATTTTCTACAAGAGGTTCTATCATTTTTATCGCCGGAAGGGGCCTTCCTCATTGTCGAGCCAAAATTTCATGTGACTAAAGGTCGTTTTCGAACAATGTTGGAGATGGCCACCCAGGTGGGGTTTCAAGTTACCGACCAGCCGAAGGTTTTGTTGAGTCGGGCCGTTGTGCTCACAAAGGTTTCTTGAGGCAAGGGGGAGGCGTGAAGCAGCCTCAGGTCTTTAGCCGGGGCTCAGGCTGGCCCGTTCACCGGTTTATATCAATACGTGAATCAACCGGAGAACAGGCCAATGACCCAGTGGAAATTGATCTGGGGTTTTACATCCTCACACGCAGGTTATCGGGGTCATAAGGTGCTTTAATGTGTACCGTGGCCGGTATCATTTTTCCCAGGACTTCAATTTCGTAGGTGCCTTCCCGGATCCAATCGGTGGTAACCGGCACCTCATTTTTGACGTAGCCCATTCCCACCGCTGAGCCCACCTTGTATCCATAGGCGCCGGACCGCAGGTTATCCATCCAGACCCCATCCCGATACATGGGTTCACTGCCGTATAGCATGATGTCGGGATCATTGGGCGTGACCATGACCAGCTTTCGTTTTATGCCGTTTTTCTGTTGGGTCACCAGAGCATCGCGTCCGATGAATTCGCCTTTTTCCAAATCGACACCAAAGCCCATGCCGGCTTCAAAGGGCGTATCATCGGGTGTGATGTCCGATTCCCAGTGGCGGCACCCGGCTTCTAAGCGTAGAGAGTTCACAGCCTGCATGCCGACGAGGCGCAATCCGGCTTGTCGGCCCTCGGCCAGGATGGCATCAAACAGGGGAAGGGTAAACATGGTGGGGATATACAGCTCCCATCCCAGTTCACCGACGTAAGACATTCTAAGCGCCCAGGGTCGGGCATAAGCCAGGTCGATTTCCCGGGCGGTTCCATAGGGGAATCCGGCATTTGAGAGATCGGCATCGGTCAACTTTTCGAGCAGGGTGCGTGCCTGGGGTCCCATGACGGCCAACATCGCGTAACCATAAGTGACATCGGTGATGGTGGCCCGGGCGTCTCTGGCCAGAAGACGTTTAAAATAGTCAAAATCACGGACCAGGGTTGCCCCGGCGGTGACGATAAAAAACGACTCATCGGAAAAACGGGTCACCGTTACATCGGTTTCAAAGCCGCCTCGATCGTTTAATATCGGTGTGTAGACGACTTTTCCTACAGGCACAGCCACATTATTGGCGCAAATATTTTGAAGAAACGCTTCGGCATCCGGGCCCTGGACGAGTATCTTGCCCATGGAGGTTAAATCGTAAAGCCCGACGCCGTCTCGGACGGCCATGTGTTCTTGGCGCTGGTATTCAAACCAATTTGGCTTTTCCCAGCTGTATTGATGTTCCGGGGTTACGCCGGCAGGTGCAAACCAATCGGCCCGTTCCCAGCCGGCGGTCATGGCAAAGGCGGCGCCATTTTCGGCCAGGCGATGGTGCGTCGGCGAGCAGATAACCGGACGGGCTGTGGTTTTTTGTCGGTTGGGGTAGTGATGATGATACAGGACACCAACCGCTTCAACTGTTCGATCATGGAGATAGCGGGCGTTTTGTTGCCATGGAAAGTATCGTTTGACATCCACCGGCCATAGTTGTTCTTCGGGGCGTCCCTCGACTATCCAATGGGCCAGGGCACGCCCCACACCGCCGGCACTTTGAATTCCCACGGAATTCATGCCACAGCCCACAAAGAAATTTTTGACCTCCGGCGCTTCACCCACCATAAAGGCCGTGTCGGGCGTAAAGCTTTCAGGCACAATGGATAGATGCCGAATCTGGGCGGTTTCCATGGCGGGAAACCGTTGCAGGGCGCAATCCATGAATGGCTGAAACTGGTCCCAGTCCTCCTGGAGTTCAGTGTACATGAACTTGTCTGGAATCCCCTTCATACCCCAGGGTTTGGATATCGCCTCGAAACCGCCGAAAAGGATGCCGTCGGATTCGGACTTGAAATAGGTCTCGCCGTCAAAATCGCGGACGGTTGGGAAGTGCTTTTTTAACCCTTCAATGGGCATGGTGACGGCATGCATGTGTTCGGCGGCATGTAAGGGAATACTGACATTCACCAGTTGGCCGATCTGACGGCCCCACATCCCCGCGCAATTGACCACATATTCGCTGGTAATATCGCCATGATCGGTGGCCACGCCGCAAATACGGCTATTCTTTACTTTAATGTCGGTCACCTTGATATTTTCCAGAATGGTGGCCCCACCCATTTTGGCGCCTTTGGCCAGCGCGCGAGTGGTCTCAATGGGGTTGGTGACGCCGTCATAGGGCACCTGAAACGCGGCAACCAGCCCTTCGATGCTCATGCCCGGCACCTGATCGGCCGCTTCTTTGACGCTGATTTCACTCATTTCCATATTGAAGGCCCGGGCCATGGCTGCGGAACGGAGCAACTCCGTTCGCCGATCATCGGTCTGGCAAACGTGTACGGTGCCATTTCTTCGGAATCCTGTGGCCACTCCGGTTTCGGCTTCCAAACCTGCGTAAAGGTCGACCGTGTATTTCGCCAGATTGGTCATTTCCTGATTCTGGCGCAATTGAGTCAGCAAACCGGCAGCGGCCCAGGTGGTTCCGGACCCGATCTCCTTTCGCTCCAGAACCAAAACATCCGACCAGCCGAGTTTGGTCAGGTGATAAGCCACGCTACAGCCCACGATTCCCCCGCCAATGATAACCACCTGTACCTGATCGGGTAATTGATTTGGCATGCTCCTCCCTCCATTATTTGGATTAGAAATGCCATCAGATATATCAGATGGCTATTATGGCTCAATAAATTGAAAATTTTCTAAAATGTCGCCTTATCTAAAATTATGATATAAATATTATAAAATATAATTAATAAGGATTGTTAGCAAAATTTATAATCGGTTATCGTTATTTTTCGCCAAGTAATTTTTTCCATCTAATATATAAGATGAGGCTTGTCAATCAAATATGTTGACTTAAATGTTTTGTCTGATGCGATGGTTGTTGAGAAACAAGCGGATTGAAGCGCTCCCAATCGATACTGGATTAATGTGCCTCCAATAGAATCGGCAGATAGAATCGGCACCATATTGAACGTTATCAACCATTTGACAAAATATCGTGTTCTGGTTAGCCTCGGTTTTGGAAAAGGGAAATTATTTATGGGAACCAACGGCACGCTTCGGGAAAAAGTTTACCATTATCTGCGCGAAGAGTTGGCGAAAGGAGCATTGATTCCGGGCTCCTTTATCGACCAGAGGGAGATCTGCGACAATCTCAAAATCAGCCGGGCACCTTTAAGAGATGCCCTGATTCAGCTGGAAACCGAGCAGTTCATTGAAATCTTGCCCAGGCGGGGCGTGTTGATTAAAAAACTAACACTGGCGGATATTAAAAGCTCTTACGAGGTTATTGGTTCGCTGGAATCATCAATTATATTATCCGAATTTCATAAAATCAAACCTTCCCATATCGGCAAACTGGAAGCGATCAATTTTCGTCTTAAAGAAACCCTGGATGGCGAGCAGTTCGACACCTACTATGAACTCAATTTGGAATTCCACGGCATCTTTCTATCACTTTCGAATAATATACTGCTCAACCATATTCTTTTACCCCTAAAACAGCGTTTGACTGATTTTCCGCGTATGATCTATGATCGGCAGTGGGAGCTTGTTAATCTACGGGAGCACGAACGCTTCCTCGATTCTATCAAGGCGGGTAATCAGAATGCCGCGGCCAGTATCATCAAATATGAACACTGGTCATTTGAGCATCACCAGAAGAATCTTATCAAGATTTACCGCCTGGGGTAGGTCCCGTGAACCAATTTAGCCCAAGCAAAATAAAACCCAAGTAAAATAAAGCCCAAGTAAAAAAACCGGGCGCCAAGCCCCCCTTTTTGGACCTCCATTTATGACACCACAGGCGGGGGGGGGTGCCGTTACCGCTGCAAGTGATAGAATCATGCTTATCATTTGAATGGTCGAAAACCAGAGCATTATCGAACGATATGGGGAAGGGAATCGGATGTTTCATATCTATTGTCTCATTCTTGTTATGATCATTTGGCTGCCGATTGGCGTTATGGCGGCAGACCTGAAGTTTGGGCTTGATGTACAGGTGGATACCGAAAAGAAAAAAATAATCGGTGTTGCCCGACTAACGTCAACGAATACATTGAATTCAACGTTAGACCTTAAAAACATTCGTGAGCTACAATTGGATGGTAAGGCCATTGCCGCTACGGGGGGGGCCTTGAATGTGGAAATACCTGTGGGGACCGAGCGGGTGATTTCTTTTGAAACAACCGCTGATGCATCAATACATAATTACATTAGCCTGCAACATGTCTTTTTAACAGGTAACTGGTTTCCCAAACCCGATAGGTTGGCTGACTATTCCCTCACAGTGACCTTACCCAAAGGGTTTCAGGCCATTTCCGAAGCAGAATCCGTAATTATGAGGAAAAACGATCGGACGGATACTTTCCGGTTTCAGTTTGATCACCCGGTGGATGGCCTGAGTCTGGCCGCTTCGCGAGACTACGTGCTAAAGGAGGATCAATACAAAGGGATCGCCATTAAAGCCTTTTTTTTCAAAGAAGATGCCGACCTGGCCGACGACTACCTGGCTTATACCAAAAGATACCTGGCCATGTATGAACAGATGCTGACGCGCATATCCTTATCGGCGGTTTGTCATTGCTGAAAACCTTTTTCCAACCGGATATTCCATGCCCACCTACACCTTATTGGGTAAAGCAGTGGTGCGGTTGCCGTTTATAACCCAGACGTCGCTGGGCCATGAAATTCTTCATCAATGGTTCGGCAATTTTGTTTACATTGATCCATGTTAGTGGAAACTGGGCGGAGGGGCTCACCAATTATCTGGCGGATCACCACTATGCCGACCTAAAGGGAGAGGGCGCGGAGTATCGTAAGCGGATTCTCGTGAACCACGACGCTTATGTCAATGAATCGAATAAAATACCGCTAACGGATTTTCATTCGCGGCGGAACAAGGCAGAAAGTGCCATTGGGTATGGCAAAGGCGCCATGATCTTTCATGAATTGCGCCGGAAAGTAGGCGATTCTGTTTTTTTTTCCGGTTGGCGCGACTTTTTAACAACGTATCGGTTTCAAAAAGCCTCTTGGGCGGATATTCAGAACACCTTTGAAAAGGCCAGTCTCACGGATCTGACGTCCTATTTTTCCCAACGGTTGTCGTGGGACGATATTCCCAGCCTGACCATAGAGGCCCCGGAGATTGCGGTTGATCAGGGCCGGATAACAGCCCGGTTTGACATCGTTCAGGGTAATAAAACCTATGACATGCTTATACCGGTAACGGTGACGACACCCAGTGCGAAAACCGATCACCTCGTTGAAGTGACGCAGGCGCGGGAAACGGTCCGGCTATTGCTGGATGAAGTCCCTATCCGAATCGTCGTTGACGAAAATTATGATTTGATGCGTCATTTGGATTTCTCGGAGTCGCCGGCGGTTCTGGCCAAAATCATGGGAAAGGAAAAACTCCTGGTCATTGGGGAGATGGATCAGTCTGAGAAATACCAGCCGCATTTTCCAGGCTTTGGGTGATAAAGATCTCGTTTTCCAATCGCCGGAAAAAGTCACCTTAGACGAGATAAAAAATCATTCGGTCATTCTCTCCGGATACCATTTGTCAACGGTCAATATGCTTTTTGGGCGACAGCCGAAATATGAGGACGGCGTTCGACTACAGGTGTTTGAAAACCCATATAATCCTGCCGAAGTCATCATGTTGCTGCATGTGAAAAACGCGGCTGAAGCTAAAGCTATCCGACGAAAACTTTCGCATTACGGTAAGTATGACAAACTTGTTTTTAACGAAGGGAGATTAGCCTTAAAGGAAAAAAGAGACACACCTTCGGGCATACCCGTGCTATCCCGGCCTGCAGCCAAAGCGGTCCGGCCGGACAATATTGCCACCTTGGAAGAGATCTTCCCCGAGCTCCTGACCCGTCGGGTTATCTATGTGGGTGAGCAGCATGAAAATTATGCCCACCACATGAACCAGTTGATGATTATCAAAAAACTGCATGAAGCTGGGAATAAGGTAGCCGTCGGCATGGAAATGTTTCAGACCCCTTATCAAGCGGCAGTGGATGATTATTTAGCCGGCCGAAGTGATGAGCGCATGTTTTTAAGGGATTCACTCTATTTCGATAAATGGCGGTTTGATTATAACCTTTATAAACCGATTATCGATTATCTTAAAAAAGAAAAAATTCCGCTGATTGCCTTGAACATTGACGGCGATATCTCCCGCAAGGTCGCCAGAAAAGGGTTAGCATCAATTAACGAAAGAAGAAGAAGCGCAGCTGCCACCTGAAATGGATTTTACCGATTCTCGTTACAAACAGGATCTGTATGAAATATTCGGGATGCACGACAGTCAGCATCAGCTAAAGAATTACGACTTTTTTTTGCAGGCCCAGATCTTGTGGGATGAAACTATGGCCGAATCCGTCCATCGCTATCTTGCTCATAATCCGGGGACATCCATGGTTGTTCTGGCCGGAAATGGGCATCTGAGATATAAATACGGTATCCCCCAACGTGTTTTTCGAAGAAACGGCTTTTCCAATGCGGTCGTCATTCAGGATGAGAGCCTGCAGCCGGGGATCGCGGATTTCGTATTGCAAACCATACCACTAAAAGGAAAGAAAGCGCCGCTGTTGGGTATATCGATCGAAGCAAAAGGTGAGACGGTGCATATTGTTGGCGTGGTTGAAGAGAGCCCAGCCGGTAAAGCCGGTCTAAAAAAAGGCGACATGATTGTTCGAATTGTCGACCAAAAAATTGAAAGTCTGGCCGATTTGAAATTCGCCCTTTTTTACACAACCGCAGGTGATACGGTTACCGTTGAATTATTACGTAAAGAAAAGAAAATAAGGAAACAGTTGACGTTGTTTGATTTTAATCGCTGATTTTAACCAGGCCTTGGGTTAATTTTACACCGGGCTAGCTTTGAAGCCCCACATTCACCAAAAGAATATAGGAGAAGAGCATCATGGGCAAAGTCATTCATCAATCCCATATCACCATTACCCGCGAGAAAGGTCCCACCCGGCGAGCAGAAATTAAGGGGTTTGATAAACCGGTTTTTTATGGCGTGCATGGCGGCATCAAGAAATTTTATAAGGTGGACCCGGAAGAAGAGCATGCTGCCACCCTGGACCATATCGTTGGCGCCGTGGGTGGGTGAATGATGGGAACATTGGCCACGGTGTTGGCCAAAAAGAAGATCCGGACATTTCAAGATCGATTCCGCGCTACCGTTACCGGTGATATTGAAGCCGTGGCAGGTGTCCTTAAAATCACCCGGATCAACGTCCATTACGCGCTTAAGGTCGAATCGGAGAAACAACCGGATGTGAGGCAGGCCCTGGGGGAATATCTCGTCAAGTGCCCGGCGGCCCAAAGTGTGATCGGATGTATCGATATTACGGACGAAATGACCATGGAGGCCATTTAAACAAGGCCTTCGAGTCCCTGGTTTTCGTCGCCGCTATTAATCCTTACGAGGCCATGGAACGCCCTTTTCGTCCTTTACCAAATAACAAAAGCGATTGAATTCAAACTCCTTTTTGGAAATTGGGCACTTAAGCTTTACTTTCAAATCATCGAAAGCCACCACTTCCCAGTCACCTTTTCGACGGCCTTCATCAATATAGATTTTTTGCCCCAAGGTGAAAGCGTAGGGGCTGAAAACAGTCACATCATGATTTTGCATTTTATCCGCCTTATTTGCATTTTAAAAAATTATATCAATGTCTATTTCTCATAGTGGTGATTAACCGGGAAAGCAGTTATCTTGCCTCTGCTTAACGACTTCATATCTTACAGCCATTGAAATTGCATCAAACCACGATTGTCAATATCGGTTAACATAACAATTGTGTGACTGAAAACAAGGTTTGCGTGTATCTTTAGGGTATAGCGGGACAGATTATAGAAGGGACACCTATTGACATCTTTCACCGTGAGTCGAAGGCGGTTGGAAATGGTTCTGTTCCTTCAAAGAACCGGCTGGTATATGGTTGAAGATAACAAAAACGGCATCAAATTGGGACGGTAAACATGAAAACGGCGCCTTGGCCTTCTCCCTTGCTGTCGGCAAAAAGGTTCCCACCGTGGAGTTCAACAAGCTCTCGAGTCAGGGGCAATCCCAGGCCGGTTCCCTGAAACCTTCGGTTGGAACTCGATTCTACCTGCTCGAACGGGAGAAAGATTCGTTTCAAATCTTGCTGCGCAATGCCGATGCCGGAGTCCGAAACGGTAATCAGAATAGCGTCTTTGAAGGTATCTTGCCCCATCTGCTTTAATAACGATTGATGTTGAAGCGATAGCTTTTGATGCGAATTGACGCGGTCTGCCAGGATCTTTATTTGACCACCATCGGGTGTAAATTTAACCGCATTGGATAGCAGGTTGTATACGATCTGTTTAAGTCTTCTTTCATCCGCTTGAATAAATTCGGGGATAGTATCAACCGCTAAAGAAAGATGAATGCCGTGTTTCTGAGCCTTTTCCTTGATCATGTTAAGGCTCGTTGACAGAAGTTGTTTTATATCGACTTCGGACTTGTTTAGGGTCATCTTTTTGGCTTCAATCTTGGATATGTCCAGAATGTCGTTTATCAAGGACAGCAAGTGATGACTGCTTTGAATCACATCATTGAGATACTCTTCCTGGGTAGGGGTCAAACCACCGAAATGCTTATCCACAATTAACTCGGTAAAGCCGATGATGTGGTTCAGCGGTGTGCGCAGTTCATGGCTCATATTGGCCAAAAACTCGCTTTTGGCCTGGTTGGAACGATCCGCTATCTGCTTGGCGATCTTCAACTCTTTTTCCGCTATTTTGCGATCTCCGATTTCCACCCGTAGCTCTCTATTCATCAAGGTGGTCTGCCAGGTACGTTCAGCAACCTTTCGTTCCAGCTCCGCATTTAGTTTGGCCATGGCTTTTTCGGCATGTTTGCGATCGGTCACATCCATACTAACCTGAATTTTTACCCAACGGCCGTCCGTCCAGCGAATGGCACGGTCTGAATTGATGTACCACTTCTTCGTCTTGGAATTATGATATTCCCAAACATGTACCCCGGCCGATCGTCCGTCTGGATCGAAAAGCTTGGCATTGGGACAATCGTCGCAGATTTCGTTGTTGTTGCGAACAGCGCGCCAGCACATTTGTCCGACGATATCCCCACCGAATGTTTGGGCCATTTTTCGATTGATAAACAAAATTTCATATGTTCGTAAATCAACGGCATAAATATTGGCGTCAATGCTATTTAAAACGGTAATAAATCGTTCATTGGACGCATGCAACTCCCGTTCTGCGCGGCGTCTTTCAGCGATTTCCGCATGCAGTTCCGCATTGGCTCTTTCCAGGTCGGCCGTACGCTTTTCAACTTTCAATTCCAGGTTTTGTTGCGCGCTTTCGAGTGATTCCCGGGTTCGTTCCAGCTCATCAACGGTATTATTCAGCTCCATATTTTTGGAAACAAGTTTTTGATGGGCCCTGGCGCGCATGAACTCGAACAGGTATGAATAGGCGATAACGACCACATAGGAGGGGATGAATCGTATCTTGAGATCAACTGGATAGGCAGCAAAAAAAGGGCCTTTAGGGTCAACGATAAAAAAAAATAGTGCGACAACGAGTAAAATGAGACTGGCTATGGTGCCCCTGGCGATTCCCAGTAAAAACATCGCAAACAGTGGGAATGTATAATACCAGACAAAGGCCGAATTGTTCACACCGCCGGTGAGTAGTAGATAAATAAATAGCAGCATGGCCGACACGATACCAAAATAGCTAACAAGGGTATAATTGCCGGTGGTGCGTAGAAAACCCAAATTGAAGAGCAAAATCCCGGCCACAACGAAATCAAACAGACCCAGCGTGGTATTATTTTGGAAAAATGCCAGGCCGCCCATGGGAATCAGAAAGATAATCCCGGTAAAGCAAACGATGTTCATCAGGATAATTTTTCGCAACGACTCAGCATCGAGGCTATTTCGATACCCGCTGGAAATAAAATCGGTTGCGAAATGTTTTATTCGATTCATCGGCTTTGCGACGACAAGTTTTGAGGCACTAATTATTATCGGATACGGATCGTCATGCTGGAACGGCCAACAGCCCCTGGGCCTTGGTTTGGGTCAAGCTATATGACGCGTACGTCACTTTTTCATAAATTTACGGGGCGTTAACGTTGATATAATTTCCTCTACGATAGCTTTTGAACAAACCCGTGTCAAGTATTGATGCTTCGCGGCCTACGTCTGTCCCATCGCACCTTCCATCCTTTCAACGAAACGAAACGTGTGGATTTCAAAAGGCGGCATAACCTTTGCATAATTTCCCATGGAATATGGGCTTAACTTAACCATATTTTTATCTGGAAATTCGATAAATTTTAAAAAGAGGCTGAGAAACATGACATATGTTTTTAAATCCCGTTTTTTGCTAGCATTCATTTTTGTAACTGGAATCCAAATGTTGGGTTTGAATATTCATACCGCCCAGTCGCAACCAAAAACGGGCAATCCGGATTTATTATCCCTCTCTTTGTCGGAATGCCTGGAGATGGCCCTTGAAAACAATCGCTCGCGCCGGGTGTCTCAGACCGCAGTTGCCATTGCCGAAGCACAGTATCGGCAGGCGTTGTCATCCTACTGGCCTAAAATGAACGTCAATATTTTGGCACATCGAATGGATGAAAACCCGAACTATATTTTTCCCGAGGAAAATTCTTCATATACTATTCAAGGCTTAGCCCCGGTTCCCATGAACGTTCAGGTACATGTCCCCGAAAAAGATGTTAAATTGATGGACAGGGATTCGATTTTCGGCTCTTTTGAACTCATTTATCCCCTCTATACCGGCGGAAGGCGGAGCGCTATTTCCAAACAGGCTAAAATCGGTGTTCAAGTTGCCAAGGCATCTGCCCGACGGACCGATCTGCAGGTTATATTCGATGTTAAACGGATGTATTATGGGGCGATTCTCGCCAAAAAGCTTCAAACCATAGGCCAGCAGACACTTGATCGCTTCCAGGTGACCCTTGATTTAACCGAGCGACTTTACCAGACCGGCAGTGGAACCGTTAAAAAAACAGACTATTTGCGTACCAAGGTCATCGTATCGACCTTACAATCGATGCTTGAAGCGATCTCCTCTAACGAAGCGCTGGCTCGAGCAGCCCTTACAACCACCATGGGATTGGATTGGCGCATGAACTTGGTGCCGGCTGAAAAAGAGATCCCTTTTCAGCCGATTCAAGGGGATTTGGAGAAACTGATTTCCAATGCATATCAGTTTAACCCCGACTGGGAAAAACTGGAATTGGCGCTCAAAGCGGCCGAGGCGGGTGTGAAAAAGGCACGAAGCGGACACTTTCCGGTGGTCGCCCTTCTTGGCAATTTGAGCCACATCGAAAATTCTTATGACAAGGGCAGGGTGACGGAAGAAAATGTCAACGCCTGGTCATTAGGGCTTAACTTAAGCCTACCGATTTTTGACGGTTTTCGAACGGTGAATGCTGTTAAGGAAGCAAAAATGCGTTTTGAAAAACGACAGCACGAGAGCGTCCTCTTCCGGGAAGGGTTGGCACTGATGATCAAAGACGCCCTTATGCAAATAGGCCGGTCTCAGGGCCAAGTATTGGCAATCCGGGCGGCGATGGGTGCGGCTTTGGAAAACCGAGAGCTGAATATCCGTGCATATCAGAATGAATTGGCCGAGACCAAAGATGTGATAGAGGCGCAGTTGATGGAGTCTTTTATCAATGGGAATTACCTTAAGGCCTTAAGTGATCACGCGACTTTTCGGGCCAAGCTGGATTTTCTCATTGGAAAACGGCTCCAGTCAATATTCGGATAAATGGAGGAGAGGTTTTTGCGCGCTATAATTATCCTGCTGACATTTTTTTTCACACTTGGCCTTGGGGGTGAATTCTATCATCCCGTGGATATCTCCCACGCAAAATCAAAACCGGATGAGAATGATTCATCAGTTGTCAGAATTGGGTTTAGTCCGGCTATATTTGGAAGTATTGATAAAAAGGATGCCGAAGCAGTCATCAATTTATACATCCAGGAATTTGGCAAAACGTTGAATGTCAAAACGGCAGCCACTCTTTATTCAGATGTTGAGTCCATCGTATCGGACTTGTCTGCGAAGCGGTTGGATATGGTGTCTTCCTCTGTGCTCGATTATTATCGAATTTCCAGCCAAGTGGAAACGGAACTGGCCTATACAAACACTTACAAAGGACGCAAAGCAAAAAGGTCGATCCTGTTGGTCAATACCCAGTCAGGTATAGACGGTCTCGATGATTTAAAAGGTAAACGCCTGATGATGTGCCCAGCAGATACGATTGGTTATATTTTTATCAACACCCTATTATTGCGGAATAACAATCTTCCGGCTGATCAATACTTTTCCAGCATTCGTAATATCTCTAAACCTTCCAAAATGATCCTGGATCTTTTTTTTAAAAAAAGTGATGCCTGCTTGGTGGATAATTGGACTTTCGGCACTATGTCGGAACTCAACCCTCAGATCAAAAAACAGCTTAAAATGATCACCGAGTCCCCCGAAATAGTCACATCGGTCACTTTTTTCCGCAAAGCGTTTGGTGAAAATATAAAAAGAGACATTAAGGAGATCGCCTCGGCAACTGGAAAATCAACCTACGGGCAGCAGCTTTTGATGATCTTTAAATCGGACGATATCGCTAAACTGGAGGCTTCGGATCTGGATTCGTTTAAACGGCTCTATGAAGAATATGAAAAGTTAACGAAGCAATGGGAAACATCGAAAAAGGCGCCATAAGTGAGGGCGAAAACCCGTGTATATGAGATATCATTTTAAATGTTTTACGCGCCTTAGTATAATCCTGGTTATTGGCCAATGTCTATTTGTCTTTGCAGCTCAGGCGACCGCTAACGCAGCAGACGAGAGCCAAGGCGTCCAGCCGATTCGACTTAACTTCGGTGTTGAAGATAAAGTGCTGCAGGGAAGAGATATCAAAGATGTGGTGACGGCAACCAATATCTGGCTGGCATGGGCGGGCGAGGAATTTAATATACGGGCCAAAACCATAATATATAATCATATGGACCAAATGGCCAAAGATTTTTTAGCCCACAAGCTGGATGTCGTGGCCTTAACCAGCTTAAATTATATAAAATTCATTAATCGCACGGGCAAAATACCGGAATTGGGCCCTGCCGGAATCATCAACGGGAAGATTACCGTAAAATATCTGCTCACCGTTCGTCGGGAGCCGGAAATCAATTCTATTTCGGGTCTAAAGGGCAAGACAATTGCCCTGCAAAAGACAGGTGATATTGAACGATTATTTTTAAATATTCTTCTGATGAGAAACGGTTACCGGGAAATGGACTTTTTTTTCAGTGACATTCTTGAGAAGGCGAAACCGTCGCGGGCCGTTCTTGATGTTTTTTTTGGGCGGACGGATGCGTGTGTTGTTCCCGAGCATGTTTATAGCACCCTGGTTGAGATGAATCCTCAAATCGGGCGACAGACAATAGTCCTGGCCGAATCACCCGAACTGATACCTACTATTACCTTTTTTTCGGAAAAGTACGATCCGCGGTTAAGGACAATAATAGAGGACATGGTACCGAAAATGAAGCTGACCGAAAAGGGGCGGCAGATGTTGATGATGTATAAGGTTGATGACCTTACCCAGCCTCGGGCTAAGGACATCCTTGAACTCGAGGCCCTTCTTTTCGAGTATGACCTGTTGAAAAAGAATAACCGGAAAAAGTAAATAGACTTTATAACAGATGGACAACCAAAACCGACACATAAATATCGTCAACCCCATACGGCGATCTCGCCCTAAGGAAAAAAGAAGGAAAGGCGGGTTGTTCATCAAAATTTTTGTGCTTCTTTTTTCTTTTTCCTTATTTTTGGTCGTTTTATACATGGTAGATTACATACCCAGGCAGAAAAGGGCGATTATAAAAGCCATCGAATCCGAAGCCCGTAGCGTGTCCGCTTCCATCAGCCAGGTATGTGCCAATGCCGTCGTCGGCGAAGATTATGGGTTTATTGTCGAGCACAGTATGGGCGTTTTGGAAAATACGGCCGGCATTCATTATATCGCTGTTGTCCGCAAAAACGGTTTTACCTTGATTCATACCACAAAAGGGTGGGAACAAAAGGAAAGTCCGGGGGATGAGTGGGCTCTTGATGATAAATCCAGCGAAGGGGGCGCCATTGCCCATAGCGCCTTGATGGGTATACCGGTATATCGGTATTCGTATCCATTGGTTTATTCCGGCCTACGATGGGGGCATCTTCAACTCGGCTTATCGCTCCAACACTTAAACGATGAAATCCGATATCTCTATTCCAGTATGATCGTCATAGCGATCATTTTTCTCATGTGTGGGCTTGTCGGCGCCTACTTTTTGGCCAGGCGATTGACACGGCCGATTTATTCACTCCTCGATACAACCCGGAAAATTTCCAAAGGCGATTTGACCGCGCGGGCGCGAGAAACCACCAATGATGAAATTAGCGACCTGGCTGCCGCCTTCAATCAAATGACCGAAGAATTGGCGAGAACAACCATTTCCAGAGATTATCTGACCAATATTTTATCCAATATGAATGATACACTCATTGTCTCCTCACCGTTGGGCAACATTGAGCTGGTCAATCAAGCGGGAATCGATCTATTGGGTTATTCATTGGGCGAACTGCAGGAAATGGACTTGGGGCGGCTGTTTCTGGGTGTAGAGAAGGACGGCCCTGAAATTGATCTCGCCACTCTCATTAGGCAAGAAAGTGTGCGGAACCAGGAAAGGTTTTGCCGTTTAAAAGATGACACGATAATTCCGGTTCTTTTCTCAGGTTCCGTCATGGTTTCGAAAAATAATGACGTTGACGGTATCGTATGTGCGTTTATGGATATTACGCAGCGAAAAGCAGCCGAGGCGGAATTAAAGCGGGCCATGGATGAAAGCGAGAAGGCCAGTATTGCCAAAAGCGAATTTTTAGCGAATATGAGCCATGAGTTGAGAACACCACTTAACCATATTATCGGGTTTACGGAACTGGTTGTTGATGGCCATGTGGGTGAGGTAACCGACAAACAGGAAGAGTTTCTAAATGATGCACTTTCCAGTGGAAAACATTTGTTGTCACTGATAAATGATATCCTTGATATTTCCAAAGTTGAAGCAGGCAAACTAAAGCTAAAACCGGAAAAGATCGATCTTTCCGCTTTGCTTAATAGCGGCGTGAGAATGGTTCAGGAGCAAACGCTTAAAAAAAATATCGATATCGGCATTCGCCTCAATGGCTGTCCCGAAAATATTTGGGCGGATGAACGCAAATTCAGACAAATCATATATAATCTCCTCTCCAATGCGGTTAAGTTTACACCCAAAAATGGAGAGATAAAAATTTTTACCGACCATTTGATTCAATCCGATGGCCATCTGATTAGAGAGAATGGTTCTATTTTGAAAACCAAACCCTTTTCTGGTAGTGACGGGCCAAAACATGAGGCGTACATCTGTATTTCCGTGTTGGATAGTGGCATAGGTATTACCGTGGAAAATTTAAAAAGAATATTTAATCCGTTTGAACAGATCGATAGTTCTGCCAGCAGAAAATATCAGGGGACCGGCCTAGGCCTTGCCGTTGTGAAACAACTGGTGGAACTGCATGGCGGCAAAGTGTGGGGCGAAAGCCAAGGGCTTGGGAGAGGGGCGATGTTTACTTTTATTTTACCTGTCAAACAATACTTAGGATAAGGCATCATGGAAGAGAAAAAGATCTTAATCATCGAGGATAATGAGTTAAACCGGAAGTTAATTTTAAGCCTTCTTGAAATTGGTAATTACATTGTATTCGAGGCTGAAGATGCGGAAACCGGTATCGAAATGGCTGGTGATGTTCTGCCGGATTTAATCCTTATGGATATACAGCTTCCGGGAATGGATGGGCTGGCCGCTACGAAAATACTTCAAAAAAATGATGCGTTAAAAAATACGCCCATCGTTGCCGTTACTTCTTATGCCATGAGTGGAGATGAGGAAAAAGCGATAGAGGCAGGGTGTGTCGGTTACATTACGAAGCCCATAAAAACCCGAGATTTTTTAGACTCAATTTCTAAATACATGCCCTGAGTCTGTCATTACGTTTTATTATTGTATGCCGGCGATGATAGAAATCCTCGGTAAAAAGGAGGCAATCGTGCCTAACCAGACGATTTTGATCGTTGATGATGAACCCATCAACCTGAAACTCATCAAAGCCTTTTTGATGAGAGAGGACTATGAACTGATTACCGCCTTAAGTGGTGAAGAAGCCTTGCAAATCGTTGAGGAAACGATACCGGACTTGATTTTATTGGACGTGATGATGCCGGGCCTGGATGGGTTTGAAGTCTGTCAACAGTTGAAACAGAAGGAAGTATTTAAAGACGTGCCGATTATCATGGCAACGGCTTTAAAAGAGAAGCAGCACAAGGTAAAGGCCATGGACGTGGGCGCTGATGATTTTATCAGCAAGCCTTTGGACGGTACCGAAATGTTAGTTCGGGTAAAGTCATTGCTGCGCATAAAATCCTACCGGGATGATTTAGTGAGGAGCTATCAAGAAATATCTCAAAAAAATGAAAAATTGCGTGAACTGGAGAAAGTTAAAGAGAGTTTGACCCATATGATTATTCATGACCTGAATAACTCTTTTATGGTGATTTCCGGTAATTTACAGCTGGTGGAGTTGGAAATCGAATCGAATGAATCATCGATTGGCAATTATATTAAAAATTGCATGACGGCGACTACCGACGTCGAGGAGATGGTTCGCGGTCTTCTCGATGTGCACAAAATGGAAGAGGGAAAACTGATCCTTGAAAATAAAGAAATCGACCTTGATGCCTTGATAAAGACAACCATCGAATCGTTGGAACAGATCGCAGAAAAGAATAAGATAAATTTAAAGTTTTTAAAGAATTCAGACGATAATTGTATAAAAGGCGATTGGGGGATCTTGAAAAGGGTGATGGGTAATTTGCTTAACAATGCGTTTCGGCATACACCCGATGGCGGCAACGTTGAAATTGAGATTAGCCCAACTGACGAAAACAGGCGTATTTGCCTCAGCGTCAAAGATACGGGGGATGGATTATCCCCCGAATACCATGAAAAAATATTTGAAAAATTTGAGCAGGTAAATCTTAAAAAAGAAGGTATCCGACGGGGAAGTGCCGGTTTGGGGCTTTCATTTTGTAAAATGGCGATTGAAGCGCATCATGGAAGGATATGGGTTGAAAGTGACGGTGAAGGGCAGGGGTGTACATTCAGAGTCTCCCTTCCGGTGTAAATGACTCAGGGCTCGTGCAAAAATAATTTCACATTTTAAGCGCCGATGCATCCCACCTGGCGACGTTGTAAAAGCTCGGAATATCTCGATATTCCTGCACTTTCACGCCTTGCCAGGCGGGCGCCTCAACACCTAAAACGGTGAACTTATTTTTACACGAACCCTTACCGTGTGTGGGCGATTTTTTGTTGAAGAAGGAGATGGTCAAATGGGAAAGAAAAGACACGAATTAATCAAGGGATCATATAAAAAAAGGCGATATAAACCACTCGCCTTATTTTTAATCTATTTATTGGTTTTCTTTCAGGTCAATCCCGCTTGGGCTATGGGAAACGAATCGAAAGAAGATATTCAATATTTAAAGACGCTCAGTCTGGAAGATCTCCTACAGGTTGAAGTAACATCCGTGTCGAAAAAAGCGGAAAAATTGGCTGACGCCCCGGCCGCCGTTTTTGTCATTACCGCTGAAGATATCCGTCGCAGTGGTGTGACCTCGGTTCCGGAAGCCTTACGTATGGCCCCCGGGGTGCAGGTGGCCCGTATTAACGCCAGCTCCTGGATGATCACCGCCCGGGGCTTTTCAGGGGTTTTTGCCAACAAGCTGCTGGTCATGATTGACGGGCGGTCCGTATATTCTCCGCTTTTTTCAGGCGTTTTTTGGGATGTTCAGGACATGATGTTGGAGGACGTGGACCGGATTGAAATCATTCGAGGTCCCGGAGCGACACTTTGGGGTGCCAATGCCGTCAATGGGATCATCAACATCATTACGAAACCGGCCGAAAAAACACAGGGCGGTCTCGTATCAGCCGGTGTGGGTACCGAAGAACGGATCTTCGGAGGCGCCCGCTATGGCGGGCGTATGGGTGATAACGCCAATTTCCGCATTTACGCCAAATATAATGATCGTGATGAGGGCGCAGATGCCCTGGGCCTGACAGCCAATGATGATTGGGATGCCCTGCGGGGGGGATTTCGGTTGGACTGGGAACCATCGGATATCGACACGCTATCCATTCAAGGGGATCTTTACGAAAACGATGCGGGCATCACCCTTTCCAATGCCTCGCTTTTACCGCCCTATAATGGATTTGTCTCCGACCGGATTGATAGTGAAGGGGGCAATGTTCTGAGCCGGTGGGAACATCGGTTTTCAAAAACATCGCAAATGGCATTACAATTTTCTTATGATCATACCTATATGGATCATCCGATTTTGAAAGAAAGACGGGATACCTTCGATATCGATTTCCAGCATCTTTTTACCTTAACCGAGAGCAATGAGGTAACCTGGGGTATGGCCTATCGCAACACCCACGATGATATTACCGATGGTTTGTTGATGGTGGTTCCTGATAGTGTCCGCATGGAGCGGTTTAGTGCATTTATTCAGGATCGGTTAACCCTGATGAAGGATACGGCCTGGTTGACCGTGGGAAGCAAATTTGAAAAGAACGAATTCACCGATTTGGAGTTTCAGCCCAGCGGACGCCTGCTGGTGAAACCGAACGATGCCCATACGCTCTGGGCCTCGGTTTCCCGGGCTGTTCGAACCATGTCCAGAGGCGAGCGTGGGTTTCAATATAATACCTCCGTTGCACCGCCGGGTAGCCCACGAAATCCGAGCCAATTACCCCTGGCGATTCAGGTGCGCGGCAATGAGGATTTGGAGCCTGAAACTGTTATTGCCTACGAAATCGGTTACCGGGTTCGCGCCATGGAAAGGCTATTTTTGGATTTCACTGGTTATTACAATGATTACGATAAAGTGTTAAGTGACACGGCCAGTCCTCCGGAGATGACGCTACAGCCTTTTCCGCATCTTGTTCTTCCGCTGAATGCGGCTAATGGAGACAGCGCCGAAATCTTTGGATTTGAGGTGGCCGCCGATTGGCAGCCGCTGGATTGGTGGAAGCTGAAAGGGACCTATAGTTGGCTTGAAGCCAAACGTGAGATGGAAGAGATTAGAGGGCTGGTGGGAAGCAGTCCCCGCAACCAAGTCTCCCTGCGTTCAACCATGGATTTGTCAAAACACATTGAATGGGACCTTTGGCTGCGCTATGTGGATGAACTTCCCGAAATCGATGTTGACGATTATGTCACCCTGGATGCGCGTCTGGCGTGGATGCCAACCCCCAAATTGGAGCTGGCCCTGGTTGGGCAGAACCTGATCGAATCCAGTCACCTCGAAAACGATCCCTTTTCCTGGCCGACCGTTCCGACGGAAGTTGAGCGTAGTGTCTATTTAAAAGCAACCTGGCACTTTTAATATGTTATCGGCCGAAATGAACCTTTTTAAATTATTTTAAGGTGATAAACGGATAATGTCATTGTTTCGATTGCATAGATGGCTTTGCGGCGCAACGATTGTACTGGCACTGTTTTTTTCGGCCGGCACGGATCTCTACGCCCAAGGAGGGGCCTATGAGGATGACAAGATAAAATCCGTCTTTATCTACAATCTGACCCATTTTGTATCGTGGCCTGAGTCCGCCGTTTCAGCACCGTCGGCGAATTTTGGCATCTGCCTACTGGGTGATGATCTGTTTGAAAACGTTATTGATAAAGTGGTCGAAAATGAATCGGTTAATGGCACACCCATTGCTATAAAGCGGGCGAATGCGCTTGCCGCTTTCGACCTTGACACATGCCATCTCCTTTTCATCGGCGAAGATCGAATTGACAATTTACCCGCAATTATTGCCCAGTCCATGGCCAGATCGATATTAACCATGGGCGATGCACCCGGGTTTGCCGATAAAGGAGGGATGGTCAATTTGGTCCGGGAGAAAAAACGCATCAAGATTGAGGTCAACACCGAGGCGGTTAAAAAGGCCGGTTTGAAGTTAAATTCCAAACTACTTCGATTGGCCCGAATCGTGGATAGGCCGTCACCGTCGGGAGGTGAATGATGCGCTCTTTCAAAGACATGTCCATAAAGGGAAAGTTGCGAACCATTGTGCTCATCTCTTCGGGGCTAGTCGTTTTGTTTACCACGATCGTTTCGGTTAGTATGGCGCTTTGGGCTTTCAAAAGAACGACAACGCTCAGAATATCGACAATGGCAGAAGTTGTCGGCCATAATAGTACGGCAGCGATTACGTTTAATGATCCGGATACAGCCAATGAGATCTTGTCAGCGATAAATGCCGACCCCACAGTTCAGCAGGCATGTATTTTTTTAGAAGATGGTAAATTACTTGCCAGTTATCGGGCGGATGATCGTATCGCAAATATTGAGTGGGAAAAACTCAATACATTGCTCGATTTATCGTCCGGCGAGAGTCGTTCTCAATGGCAGTGGCGGGTATTGGACCTGGTCGTACCCATACGGCTCGATGCGAAGCTGATCGGTTGGGTCTACATCCATGTAGACGCCTCCCTTTACTTTTTTAGATTTAAATTATTTGTTTTACTCCTCTGCGTTACCGGTATTCTTTCATTTTTAATCGCCGGTCTTCTATCTTTTCGAATGCAAAAACTCATTTCTGCGCCCATTGCGACCCTGGCCGAGACAATAGGGAAGGTGTCCCGAATGAAAGATTATTCCATTCGGGCGGAAAAGACCAACCAGGATGATTTGGGTGTTTTAATTGACGGATTTAACGAGATGCTGGTCCAAATTCAGCACCGTAACAAGGCCATTCATCTGAGAAACCGGGCACTGCATAAGAGCCGGGAGGAGTTGGAAGAACTTGTCGCTTTGCGGACTGACGAGCTGCGGATTAGTGAAAAGCAAAAAAGACAATTGGTAGCGCAGCAGAAGATTCAAAGCGCCTATGGTAAACTGGTGGGTATTCTCAATTCCATTGACTTGAGCGAAATTCTTGAAAAAGGTTTAAACCATATCGCCGGCCAAGCGGCATCGAAATGGGCGGCCGTTTTTCTTCACGATGAGGGAACCCATACGCTTAAATTGAAAAAAACCCACATACTCGATGGGTTTGACATGAGCGCCTTTTGTCTCGACACCATTGAAACCATCATAAAAAATATCGGTGACGGTATCTCTGAGAAAAAGATAGATAATCCGTTTAGCAACGGCGATCAGCGGCCGAATCAAGTGACCATGAAAACCTATCCGCTAACATTTCAGGAGAGTCAGCTTGGGGTATTGGTTTTAATTAATGCTGATGAGTCCTTAGGAACGAACGTTTTTTTAAATAATGCCATGCGGCAGCTGGAGATTGCCATCCATAATGCCCTGACCTTCCAGGTTCTGCAATTTAAATCCGCGCAATTAAAAATCAGCAATATTGAACTTGAAGAGGCCTCACAGGCCAAAAGTGATTTTCTAGCCAATATGTCCCATGAATTGAGAACCCCTCTAAACGCAATTATTGGTTTTTCCGAAGTATTGAGCGATCAATACTTTGGAGAGTTAAATGCGACCCAAAAAGAGTATATCGAAGATATTCTCAGCAGTGGCGAACATTTGTTGGCATTGATCAATGACATTCTTGATCTCTCCAAGGTCGAGGCCGGCAAGATGGAGATTGACGAATCCGAGGTAAATATCTCGGAAATTATGGACAATAGTATTTCCATAATTAAAGAAAAATCATTTAAAAAAGGCATTGAGATCACCGTCCAAAAGTCGGAACTGCCCGCTGCCTTCAGGTCGGATGAGAGAAAAGTCAAGCAGATCCTTTATAACTTATTGTCAAATGCGGTAAAATTTACGGATAAAGGCGGAAAAGTTGAATTAAATGCCAAAGTCGTTCATTCCGAAACGGTGGGCCAGCAAGTGCCGGATATGTTCAAGCCGGATGTCCTGGAATTTCTTTCGAACGCAGACCATGATTTTCTAATGATTTCAATCCGTGACTCGGGGATCGGAATAAAAGCGGAATCGCTAAAATCGATTTTCGATGCATTCCAGCAGGAAGAAAAAGTCAACATCACGAAAATATGGGGGTACCGGGCTGGGACTGGCGCTTTGCAAAATGCTGGTAGAACTTCACAGAGGACGGATGTGGGTTGAAAGTGAATTGGGAGAAGGCAGTACCTTTACATTCATATTGCCGATACGACATGGGGATGAAATCAACACGAAGGGGCATTCTTTCGAGCTAAGGCAAGCGGAGACCGGTACTTTTCAAACGCCGCGAATCATGGTCGTTGAAGATGATGAAAAAATGAATAGCCGGGTCGTCCATATATTGAAAGATCAGGGATACGAGGTCGATTCGGTCCTGGATGGTAAGATGGTCCTTGAAAAAGCCAAAGCAGTTGTGCCTGATCTTATATTGCTTGATGTGATGATGCCCGGAATGGATGGCTGGGAAGTGCTTACGGAAATAAAGCGATGCCCGGAAACGAAAGCAATACCGGTCGTGATCTGCTCGGCTATTGAAGACCGGTCGATGGCATTCAGCCTGGGCGCTTTTGATTATCTGGTAAAGCCGGTTCTGAAGGAAGATCTTTTGAAATGTTTAACGAATGCCGGGCTGGATACAAATGGTCAAGCAGCCGCCAATGAGATTCTTTTTGTCGGTGAAGACACGGAAGAGAGGCGGCATTACGAACAGATATTGCACCAAGCTGATTTACATTTTCGAATGGTATCGACAGGCACCGCCGCCTTGATAGAAGTAGATAAAAAGCCCCCCGCGCTGATCATTCAGGATTTAAAAACAAAAGATGAACAAGATCTGAGATTCATCAGGCAATTAAAGGCGCATGACTACGGAAAGGATATCCCCGTCATTGTTTTGATAGAAGAACGTATCGGCGAGGAGTCAGCGGAAAAAATATCTCAGGAATTCGAACACGACGTTATCCCTTACACCGGCATCCCTGAGAAAATTTTATCCCGGCTGTCCCAGACTTCGCAATGGATTCACCTGCGCAATAACGACCGTTTGAAAAATTAAGGGTTCGCGTAAAAATAAGTTCACAGTTTTAGGTGTTGAGGCGCCCGCATGGCAAGGCGTTGTGGTTTTACAGGATCGAAACTATACATGTAGTATGTTGAGAGTCTGGAAAACGACAACAACGCCGTAGATGAGACTTTTTACGACGCCATCAGGGTTTACTGTCGGTTTTCGGTTGATCCGGCATGAGTTCGGCGGGATCCTTCATGATATCCTTGGCTTTCCACTCGGCAAGAATAAACGGATAGTTGTTTTCGGATGATGTTGCCGGCCACAGGGCGTCTTCTTCCTGCTTTTTCTCAAGGGCGGTGTAGATGGATATTTCATAAGGTTTGTCACCGAAAAGGGCGATGGTCACCACCGGATTCTCAAGGCTGCCGTCACCAGAGGGATCAAGATAGGCCTTGCATTGAAGGTCAGCCAGCGTGCGAAGAAATGTGTTGATTTTTGATGCGTCCGCGTTCTCACCTTGTTGCGTTATCCATTCAACATCGCTTTTTTCTGATTTTTTGGCATTTTCCTGGGCCGGATTGTCTTCCTTCTTAACTTCCTTTATCGCTTCTTTTTTCTTGAACTCGGCTGTCGTTTTATCTTTGGTTATTTTAAACGATTTGATTTCATCCACCTTAAACGCCATAACCTGCTTATTCCGTAACTGGTCGACGGTGGCCTCAAATCGTTCCCGAAAGTTGTCTTTGGCATGAAAAACTTTGTCATCGCCGGCCATTTTTACGAAAGTATGCCGGAAAGTATCGGCGACCTTGCCCACATTAAATTCGCGTAATACGCCATCACCATTGGAAGCCTTCACCTGAATTCGTTTTTCAGGGTTAAGGTCGTAACGCTGGTCATTTTTTGATTCGGATACCAGGGCTGTAAGGGTCAATTTCGAAATCGTATTGAGCATTTGGTCGATCTTCTCAACATCTGCCGGAAAGTCCTTTGGCCCCACAAACCAGTTGTCCCCTTCACGGTGGGCGACAATCGATTTTTCAGCCGAAATCATTTCGATTCGGGTAATCTCGTTTTTGGTAATTTCAGAAAGCATGGGTAATGAATAGGTCGTTCGATCGGTTGGGCGCAAGACCAGGTACGCCACAACCGCCACAATAATGGCGGCTAAAATGATAATCTCTTTTTTTCCTTTCATTTTGGCCTCATTTCGTTTGAAAAATCATTTGGATTTGTTTTTTTCGAGCTTGCCGCCGCATCCACACCAACAATCCAAAAATGACAACGATGATGGGAAGACCGATGATATTGAAACTTTTAATCACGGTTTTCACGCCGGCACCGGTCGCATTTATGGGGTTGAGTTGCTGGCTCTTACTTCGCATAACGGCGATATCTTCACGATTGTTTAATGCATCAATCATGTTCATGATAAACATGGCGTTAGGGCTTCGGCCTTCAGGATCGAGGACGGTGTCGCTGATCATATCGGATGCCGCCATAACAAATACCCTGGCAGGCTGGCCCTGGGCGATGAATGCGCCGGATCGCTTTCCACCTCGGCCAGTTCGCTTTTTTTAGCCGGGGTTTCCTTTTGGGCTTGCGGCCCTTTTTCCGTTAAGGTTTCTTCCCCGGTTGGGCTGTGTTTGCCGGATGGGCCGGGTTTTCCTGATTATCATCTTCCTTTATTGTTTTGACCGGAATCGATTTACCCTCGAAATAACTCGGAAATCGTCCTTCCAGTAAATATGCCAAATGAAGCTGATCTCGCTCCTCATTCTCCGGAGGAGGTGACATCATCATGGGGTTTAGATTAATAGGGGTTTTCATCTCCCACGACTTATCCGATGAAGAAACCAAACGGTGGGCCTTGACTTCTATTTTGTCCACCCGTGCTTCATCAATATGGATCGGCGATGCCTTGAGTACAACCATGCCTTTGATGTTGTTTAGGAAATCAATGGTTTTGTTTATATTCCGGTTCTGTATCAAGGGTGCGAAATAAATTGCCTGCTGGCCACCTCCCATTTGTCTGGGAGCCTGTTGTTTAAAACATTCTTCATCCAACGCATACGATTCATTGACGGTGACACCCCAGTGGGAAAGCAATTTTTCAAGCCCGGTGTCGATGGGGACATGGACCGGCTGGCCACCCATCATCATTTGCTGTTGCCCCCCGGGCATGACTTCCTGAAAGTGGTCCGGGAATAGGATGAGATTGTTGCCGCGCATGAGAAATTGGTCGATCTGGAAGAGTTCATAATCGGTGAATGCCTTTGTCGGCCGGGCAATAACCAGCGCATTGATGCTGTTGGGGATTCTCTCTTTTTCAAGATTGATATCCCGGACGCTATAGGTCTGGCCGGCCAGACCCCTGAAGGTATTGATATTACTCTGCCCCTGAGGCATCGTTGGCGATGGTGCGCTCATGCCCAGGGTTCCGTGATCGGATAGATACCCCAAATCCTCGTTGATATGGACTACCTTTTCAAGGGCGTTGTCGAGGATCTCTTCCATATTGTTGAGGTCGATCATTTCGTAATGGGTGCCGATGAGAGGGATATTCATTACTTGTAGAATCGGCACGGAGACAGCCTGCGCGCCATGAGCGACAACCATACCAATAGCGCCCTTGCCGGCATCGAGTTGCTGTTTGGGGATCGCCGGCCACTTTAAGGCCAGTAGGTGATGTTTTTCCACCTCCTCGTAAAGCGCAGGGTCTTTGTCCGGGTCGAGGTGTGCAAAAGTCAATTTGTCATAATTTTTCTTACTGAGCCGGTTGACAATGGCTTCGATCTTTTCAGGGGCCTGCTTCAAGTCTGCCAGCTGCATTAACGGGGCCACCGCATTCAGAGAGGACGAGTAGTAAAGCGTGACGCGGATCGGCGTTTCAAGGTTAAGCATGGCGCTGATTTTATTGTTTAATTTTTGAATTGCGGTGGTCAACTTGTATTCGAGTCCATCGGTTGAGGTAATGGCTTCAATCTTTTCCACCATGTCTCCATGGATCAGGACCAGGCCCATGTACGCCCGTTGAAAGCCGACCTCATCCGCCTCCACGCGTTGAATTTGAACCGGATTGATTCCGTAAGTTTGCGCCAGTTCCTGGTTGCTTTGGGTTTTGTCGTTAAGGCTGCCTTCATCCGGATTCACGTTGTAGAAGTGGTAGTTAAAATGCCGGTTGGACGAAAGCGCGTACTCTTCCAGAAGATCGTGAAGATACCGTTCCGTATTATTATGGGGCGCGGGAAGGTCTTTTGTGAAAAAGACTTTTATGGTCAGCGGTTCGGCCAGCGAGGACACGACTTTTTTACTTGCCGAGGATAATGAATATAGCCGGCTTTTCGTAAGATCCACCCGAAAGAAAAGGGTCAATCCGGCGATATTGATCAATACCACAGCGACCACATACAAAAACAGTTTTATATATTTGCCGGTTTTAGGTTGTCTGGTTTTGGGGGCTGTGCGCATATCGGATCGACTCCTTAATTTTTTTCCCGCAGCACCATACGGGTACCATACAAGCCGAGAAAACAAAGACTGAAAAAATAGAGGAAATCACGCGAATCAATGATTCCTTTGGATATATTTTGAAAATGAGTGCCCACGCCCAGGTAATGAAAAACATCCAATGTCGTTGTGGGCAGAAAAATCAGCATCTTATCGATCAGCGTGAGACAAAAACAGATAGCCATACCGATGATAAAGGCAATAATTTGGTTGCGTGTCAGTGCCGAGGCGAAAAGGCCGATCCCGGAGAATGCGGCGCCGAGCAGGATGGCTCCGGCGTATCCACCGATAACGGGCCCCCAATCGAGGTCACCCAGAAAAGAGATGCAGACCGGATAAGCCAGGGTGGGAACCAGCATGGCGGTGACAAAACCGACGGCCGCCAGAAATTTACCCATAATGACATCGATATGGTTCAGCGGCATGGTCAATAGGGTTTCGTAAGAGCCGACGTGGCGCTCTTCGGCAAAAAGACGCATGGTTACAGCGGGTACCACAAATGAGAAGATGAAAGGCAGAAGGTTAAAATAATTCCGCAGGCTGGCCTGGCCGAAGAGAAAAAATGTGGTAAAAAAGAACCATCCGGTGATCAGAAGAAATATGGCTATAACGATATAGGCGATGGGAGATACAAAATACGCCTTGAACTCCTTTTTAAATACATGGATAAACCGACGCATGTTAATGCTCCTTGGTTAGTTCGCGGAAGATTGTCTCGAGGGATTCGGTTTGCTGGGAGAATTCGAACAGATCCCAGTCCGTGGCTTTAATGCACTGATATAGCCGGCCACGGATATCGGGCCCCTCTCCGTAAACCAGATCGACAGTCACGCGCTGAGGGGTTTCGCTGATCTGTTCAATGGTCTGAACGCCATCGACGGGGTCGAGCGCTTTTTTAATGGCGCTAAAATTAGTACCATGCAATCCGATACGAATCCGTCGTTTACCACCGGCGGCATGGCGCAGTTCGGCGGCGGCACCGTCGGCAACGATGCGGCCCTGATGAATGATCATGATCCGGTCGCAGGTGGCTTCGGCCTCACTTAGAATATGGGTCGACAAAACCACGGTTTTCTCCTGCCCGATTTGCCGAATGATATCCCTGATTTCGGCAATTTGGTTCGGGTCGAGTCCCGAGGTGGGTTCATCCAAAATTAAAATTTCGGGATCACCCATCATGGCATGTGCCAGGCCCACCCGTTGGCGGTATCCCTTTGACAACACACCGATGGAGCGATGCATAACCTCGTTTAATCCGCATAGATCGGCTAATTCACGGATCCGGGTCTGTTTTTTATTTGAGTTAATTTCGCGAATGTCGGCCACAAAGTTCAGATAGTCATAGACGATCATTTCGTGGTACAACGGAGCCGACTCCGGCAGGTAACCTATCAATTTTTTTATCTCAAGCGGTTGTTCGTCAATATCGAGCGCCTTGATCTTTATGCTGCCATCAGTCGGCTCGAGATAACCGGTCAACATTCGTAATGTGGTCGTTTTACCGGCGCCATTGGGACCTAACAGCCCGTAGAATTTCCCCTCGACGAATGTCGAAACTGATTTTGTCTACGGCACAAAAGTCCTGGTAATATTTGGTCAATCGTTTGGCATGGATCATGAGCAATCCTTTGTAACTATTTAAATTTATTGCCAGGTATATAATTATTGGCTACGGGTCATTTTTGCAGTACCCGATTTGAATTCGGCCGGTTTTTATATGAAACGAGCGGGTTTTTGTCAAGAGCTCAGCCGGAATCGGTTCAGATCTAATGGTTGCCGACTCAGACCGGTTACCCCTCCGGTACCTAATTCCACCGGCTTTTTTAAAGAATATCCTTTAGACACCCTTTAAATTTTGATATGGTCGCGCCCTATGAATACGAATCGTCTCAAGCGTTTGATAAAAAATAAAAATAAAACCAGACGGTGCCTCTCCTGCGGTATTGTGGAGAACCTGAATGGCCGAAAATATTGCTCCGTTCAATGTCGTCAGCGACTGTACCTTCAGCTGAATCGTCGAACCGGATTGTTAAGAGCGCTCAATACGCATTACGCCACCTTTTATTTTACCGAAACGCTGATCGTTTTAGATGTGCTGGTATTCGATTCGGATCGGATATTCAGCTATATGCATTCTCGGTCTGAAAAAGGAAAACCGGTGGACGATTTTATTCACATGGCCAATCGAATGGGGCGCGATTGGTGGAAAGAACAGGGCCGGACCCAGCGGCGCTATTTGGCGACCCGCCGCATTCTTGACAATGCTACCTTAAAGGGTGATGTGACGGATTCGGTGACGCCCTGGGAACTCAAAAAACCGGCTTTGAAACAGAATTTTTTGGTTCGTCTGGATCTCACCCGGGAAGACCTGACATCACCGGATGCCTTGAACATCATCAAATCGGCGTTTCGAAAACAAGCCATGCGTACCCATCCCGATCGCGGCGGTAACGCCGCATCTTTTCATCGACTCCATGAGGCTTATAATGAGCTGATCAGCTGGGCCGATTGTCCGGTATTTACCCGGCGGCGCGGGTTTCCCGATAAGTGGTTTTATGATGGCAGATCCAATCGCTGGGTCCATCCCACATCGAATTAAACAAAAGGAAAAAATAAAAGTTTAAAACATGGACCCGGGTTGTTATGTTACAACCGATTGATGTTTTTTGAAAAATGGTATTGAAAACAAGAGCGTCAACATCTGAAAAATCAGGATCGGACCTGATCAGATCAGACCAGGATGAGATCAAACCAGGACTGGATCAGACCAGGACTGGATCAGACCAGGACTGGATCAGACCAGGATTGGATCAGACCAGGATCGGATCAGAGTTGGATCGGTCAATCATAAAAAAGGGAGATGTCATGAATGATAAAGCCAAGGGAATGGTGCTGGCTGCCTTTATCGGGGACGCTTTGGCCCTGGGTGTCCACTGGGTTTACAACACCAATGTCATTGATAAAAAATATGGCCGGGTAACCGAAATGTTGCCTCCCAAATTAGCGTCTTTTCATCGCGGAAAACCCGCGGGCGCCTTCACCCATTACGGCGATCAAACCTTACTGCTGCTGGAATCCGTCGCTGCCGCCAACGCCTTTGATTTGGATCGGTTTGCCGCCGACTGGCAAAATTATTTTAAAACCTATGACGGGTATATGGATGGTGCCACAAAGGCCACGCAGGAACATTTCAAGGCCGGTAAAGCCGCCGACACCGGTGGCTCCGAATCCGACGACCTGGGGGGGCCGGCGCGCATGATTTCCCTTATTTATCGTTACAGGGAGGATTCCGAGGTTTTGATTGATGCGGTTCGTGCGCAGACGAAGATGACCCACAATGGCCCGGACGCGGTTGATACGGCCGAGTTTTTTGCGCGAACGGTTCTATCGGTATTGCAGGGGGAAACGCCGAAGGCGGCATTTAAAAACGTGGTGGATAAACATTTTAACCGCGCTCCCTTTAACGAATGGGTCACCCAGGGATTCGAAACCGAAGCGATCGATTCGCGTTCCGTCATCAAGGATCTCGGCCAGATGTGCGAAATCCCTGCGGCCGTTCCCGCTACCATTCATCTGGTGGTGAAATATCAGGAGGATCTTGAAACGGCATTGGTGGAAAATCTGATGGCGGGGGGCGATTCAGGTGCCAGAGGTTTAATGGCCGGGGCAATATTGGGGGCTTATCACGGGATACAAGCGATACCCCAGCGCTGGTTGAATGATTTGAGGGCCTATGATCGAATCGTCGCCCTGCTCGATAAGATTGATGCCGTTAAATCCTAAACCTATTGGGCTTACATTGCGATTCGATGCCAGATCAAAAACCAGTTAATCAACGATCGAGCCTTACCTTGGTGCGGGCCTACGAACGTTTTGTAAAAATTCGCGGCCGTCCGAGTGAAATCGCCCTGGGGCTCGCTTTGGGGTTTTTTGTCGCCATGTCGCCGTTCATGGGGTTTCATACGGCCATTGCCGTTCCCATAGCCGCTGTATTCAAATGGAATAAAATTTCGGCGGCTATCGGTGTATGGCTCAGCAATCCATTGACGGCCCCGATCGTCTACAGCGTGACCTGGTTTGTGGGGTCTAATATCACCGGCATGAAGCTGGCGGAGAACCTGCCCCATACACTCAGCTTTAAAGCCAGCCTGGCGCTCGTGCTTAAAACACCCGCCATATTGTGGACCTTGACCCTCGGCGGTATTGTCGTGGGGATTCCACTGGCCGTTGTCGCTTATTATGTCACCTTTGGGTTGGTTCAAAGGTACCAGGATGAGGTTCGCGATAAACTTAAAGCGCGCAAAGCCCAGCGGAAATTGAAAAAAAAGGCGCGGAGAAAAAAGAGACACAGCCGTTAGTAAATCAGAAGTGATGCGGAATTTTTCCCGGATTTGTTTACGGGAAAGCCAAAGGCTGGGAAAACCGCCTTACCGGTTAAGCTGGTATTTTCTAACCGCTTTTTTATGTGCGGAAAAATGGGTAGAGAAGTGGTGGGTCCCATCTTTTTTGGAGACAAAAAAAAGAAACCGGGTTTTTTCGGGATACAGAACGGCTTTGATGGCCTCGGCTCCGGGACTGGCTATGGGGCCGGGCGGTAAACCGGTATTTAGATAGGTGTTATACGGCCCGGGTGTTCGGAGGTGTTTTCGAGTAAGGTTTCCATTGAAATCAGGAATCCCGTAGATGACGGTGGGATCGCTTTCAAGCCGCATCTTTTTTTTTAATCGATTGTGAAAAACAGACGAAATCAATGCGCGCTCCTGGGGTGCTCCGGTCTCTTTTTCGATAATCGAAGCCAAGGTCAATACTTCATGGAGGGTAAATCCTTTTTGTTGGGCCGCTTCCTGCAACTGGGGTGTAACCACAGACTTTAACCGACGAACCATGGTGCGGATAATCGTTTGGGGATCTACTGAACGGGGAAAATGATAGGTATCCGGGAATAAATATCCTTCCAGCGAAGGCACGTCTATATTCAATGAACTTATAAATCGGGCGTCGTGAGCGACATTTAGAAATTGTTTCATTTCCACCAGACCCGCTGTGGCCGCCAATTGCGCGATCTGTACCAGATTATACCCTTCCGGTACGGTTAGCCGATAAAGGATAACGTCACCAGCAATAAACTTCTTCAGAATCTCGTGGGGCGATTGGTTTGATGACAAATGATATTCGCCGGCCTTGATCTGTTTGTCGTAATTGCCGACCCGGGAAATGACACGGAATTTAAAAGGTGATTGAATAACGCCGAGATTGACGAGACGATGGGTGATCGAACGAAAACCATCGCCGGGGCGAATAATGAAAACGGTAGGGTCGGAATTGCCGGATGTCGTGTTAAGTGGGGTTCGTGCATAATATTTCAAATCGGCGGCAAGAAGCGCGGCGGCAACGGCGGCGATGCACAAAATGGCGATAATGGCCTTTATTATGATGGACAGACGTCGTTTCACGTAATTTAACCCATTCTTCCCATATGGTCCGGATTCGGTTGAATTGACCCTTATATGAAAGTCCGAATGGGTTGTCAAAGCGGGGGATGCATTTACCTTTGTCTAAAATTTAGGTATGACCACTAAAGTAGAGAACCCCTTAGAGTCAATAATCAATGAGCTACGTTAGGAAATAACCATGGCCGAAAATTGTATCACAATTGCACAAGACGGAAAGTTGACCGTACCCGACAAGCCGATGATTCCATTTATCGAAGGCGATGGCATTGGGCCCGACATCTGGCGGGCATCGAAAATGGTTTTGGATGCTGCGGTAGCCAACGCCTATGACGGTCGTCGCGCTATCCAATGGCTGGAAATATTAGCCGGAGAGAAGGCTTTTAACCAAACCGGCGATTGGTTGCCCGACGATACCGTTGCGGCCATAAAGAAATACCGCGTGGCGATCAAGGGGCCCTTGACCACACCGGTAGGGCAGGGGATTCGAAGCGTAAACGTCGCTTTGCGCCAAATTTTGGATCTGTATGCCTGCATTCGCCCGGTCAGTTATATTGCCGGAATTCCCAGCCCCATGATTCATCCGGAACACGTGGATATGGTGGTTTACAGAGAAAATACCGAGGACGTTTATGCCGGGTTCGAGTGGGAGGCCGGTACCCAAACCGCCCAAAAATTGATTGATTTTGTCAAGGATGAGACCGGGCGTGACATTCGCCCCGATTCGGGCATCGGTATCAAGCCCATCAGCCGTACCGGCACCCGGCGCCTGGTGAAGATGGCCATTGAATTTGCCCTGGACCATGGAAAGGCGAGCGTTACGCTGGTTCATAAGGGCAATATTATGAAATTTACCGAAGGGGCGTTTCGAAACTGGGGGTATGAGTTGGCCCTGGAAGAATATGGGGATCGGGTTATCACCGAGGCCGATGTGTGGGAGCACCACGGCGGTAAGGCTCCCGGCGGCCGATGCGTCATTAAAGACCGTATTGCCGATGCCATGTTTCAGCAAATTTTGTTGCGTCCTGCTGAATACGATGTCTTGGCTATGCCCAATCTGAACGGTGATTATATCTCCGATGCCCTGGCGGCTATGGTCGGGGGATTGGGAATGGCTCCCGGCGCCAACATCGGCAGTGCGTGTGCCCTGTTTGAGGCCACCCATGGCACGGCGCCCAAGTATGCCGGGCAGGATAAAGTCAATCCCGGCTCTTTAATTTTGTCCGGCGCCATGATGTTGAAACACATGGGATGGACTGAGGCAGCCAACTTGATCCAAAAGGGCTTGCAAAAGACGGTGGCCCAAAAGATGGTAACTTACGACCTGGCCCGGCAAATGGAGGGCGCCCAAAAGATCAAATGCTCGGAATTTGCCCGTGCCCTGGCGAAAAATATGTAACAACAGGTCAGGACCGTAAATTAGGGCAACCACAAGATTTGGGGGGATAATGGATAATCAAAACTATATAAAACAAGTCGATGTTAACGGTCGGCAATTGACTGTATATGATATCAATCTATTAAAAGCCAAGGGTATCGCCGACATCAGCCGTCTGCCGTTTTCCATTAAAATCCTGGTGGAAAACCTGCTGCGGCACCTGGATGGCAAGGTGGTTAAAAAAGACGATCTGATAATATCGCCAACTGGCAAAAACGCTATGCGGCTCCGGTGGAGATCCCCTATCATCCGGCCCGGGTGCTCATGCAGGATTTTACCGGTGTACCGGCCGTGGTGGATCTGGCCGCCATGCGGGATGCCATGGCAGCGAATGGGCGGCGATCCCAAGAAAATCAACCCGCTGGTACCGGTGGATCTCGTCGTCGACCATTCGGTACAGGTGGACTATTACGGCACCACAGACTGCCAGAATCACAATGTCGCCAAGGAATATGAGCGCAACGGCGAGCGCTACGCCTTGTTGAAATGGGCTCAGAAGAGCTTTGCCAATTTCAATGTGGTTCCGCCCCGCTCAGGAATCTGCCACCAGGTTAACCTGGAATATCTTGGGCAAGACCATCATCACCGAAACTAAAAACGATCGCACGTTTGCCTATCCCGGACTCGTTGGTGGGCACTCGATTCCCACACCACCATGATTAACGGCATCGGCGTGATGGGATGGGGTGTGGGCGGCATCGAGGCCGAGGCAGTCATGCTGGGCCAACCGTACTACATGGCCATCCCTGAAGTGATCGGCGTTCGCATGATCGGTGAACTGAAACCGGGCGTGACCGCGACCGATTTGGTGCTTCATGTCACCGAAATGCTTCAGGGAATACAAGGTCGTGGAGAAATTTGTGGAGTTTTTCGGGCCGGGAATGAAACGGCTTGCTGTACCCGATCGGGCGACCATCGCCAATATGAGTCCCGGAATATGGCGCGACCATGGGGTTTTTTCCGGTGGATGAAAATACCTTGAAGTACCTAAAATGACCGACCGTGAACGATCGGGCCCAAATTGTCGAAACCGTTGCACGCGTGAATTTGGCCTGTTCTATACCGGTGAGGTCGATCCCGAATATAGCGATGTGGTAGAGTTTGACCTCTCTTCGGTCGCATCCGGCCGTGGCCGGCCCGGCTCGGCCCCAGGACCGAATTCTGCTAGGGGACCTGAAGGAAGTCATTTGCTCATATCATAGGCTGCGAATACCAGCGGGACACCGATACGCCAAATATTTCGCCACTTTCCTCGACGAATCGGGTTGCAAAACCAAACGGGCCAAGCGTTGCATTCCCGTGAGCCAGCGGTTTTTCGATGTGGACACTACATGGCAAACCAGAGCGGATCGGCGACGGCAGCATCGTTATCGCCGCGATTACCTCCTGCACCAATACATCCAACCCATCGGTGTTGTTGGGTGCCGCGCTTTTGGCCCGTAATGCCGTTCGCAAGGGCTTGCGGGTGCCAGGGTATGTCAAAACGTCTCTGGCTCCGGGCTCCAGAGTGGTCAGACAGCTACCTGGAAGATTCAGGACTGACGCCCTATCTTGAAGCATTGGGGTTTCATACGGCGGCTTTTGGTTGTACCACCTGTATCGGCAACAGCGGCCCACTGGATCCCGACTATCGAAAAAGTTATTGCCGATAAAGATCTGAATGTGGCGGCCGTGCTCTCGGGAAATCGCAATTTCGAAGCTCGGATCCATCAACTGATCAAATCCAATTTCCTGGCATCACCCATGCTGGTCGTGGCTTTCGCCCTGGCAGGCCGTATCGATATCGATTTGGACACGGAACCGGTGGGTATCGACCCTAACGGACATCCGGTCTATCTCAAACGAAATCTGGCCCGATAATGAAGCGATCGACGATCTGGTCACACCGGCATGTGAAAAAAGAATTTTTCGCCATCTGAATACGGTCGCATCTTTAGAGGCGACGAGTTATTGGCGGGATCTTGCCGTGACGGAGGGACCACGTTTCGCCTGGGATGCGGCATCTTCAACTTATATCAAGAATACCACCTTATTTTGATGGTTTTGACCTGGCATACATCAAACCCGTCCATATCTCAAGGCGCCCGGGCATTCCTGCTTTTAGGCGATACGATTACCACGGACCATATATCACCGGCCGGCGCAATTGCGCCTGAAATTATCCGGCCGGGAAATACCTGATTGAAAAAGGGGCTGACCCGTGAGGCTTTCAACTCTTATGGCTCCCGCCGAGGTAACCACGAAGTGATGATGCGGGGTACGTTCGGCAATATCCGCATTAAAAATGAGCTGGTCGACGCCAAAGAAGGCAGCTTTACCGTTAAGCTACCGGAAAAAAAAAACGTTTCTATCTATGAAGCCGCCCTGGCCTACGGCGATGAGAAGATCCCGCTGATCGTTTTGGGGGGAAAAGAGTATGGTACCGGTTCTTCCCGCGACTGGGCGGCCAAGGGGACCCGCCTGCTGGGGATCCGAGCCGTGATTGCCAGGTCTTTTGAACGGATTCATCGAAGCAATTTGGTGGGAATGGGTGTTTTGCCGCTTGTTTTTAAAGATGATAAAGGGTATCAGGATTTTGGGCTGGATGGCACGGAAACTTATTCCATCAGCGGGATTAGGGATATCGAGCCCAGAAAAACATTGAAAGTGAAGGCCGCCCGCTCCGATGGAACCCCCGTCTCTTTTGAAGTGATCGTTCGCCTGGATACCGAGGTGGAAGTGGATTACTATCGCCATGGCGGTATATTGCCCTATGTATTAAGAAAAATTCTTGCCAACTAATAATGTGAAGCGTTTAGCATCCGGATAAAACAGGAGCCACTTATGAAACGATGTCGACTTGTCCTTTCAGGGTCAGGAGGGCAGGGGGTAATTACCGCGGCCATCATTCTAGCGGAAACGGCGGTTTTGTATGAAAATCTCAATGCCGTCCAATCCCAGGCATATGGACCGGAAGCCCGGGGGGGGGCCACCCGTTCGGATGTGATTATCTCCGGCGAACCGATCAACTTTCCCCAAAGTGTATCAACCCAATGTCCTCGTTTGCCTGACGCAACTGGCCTATAATAAATTTTACCCCATAATCCGACCCGGAGGCCTGCTTGTCACCGATTCGCGGTTTGTGGATATCGAGCGCAAGGCGGACGCTGTGCAAAAGCAGTTGCCTATGTACGAGACGGTCATGGAAAAGATCGGCAAGCCGATTGTTTTCAATATCTGTATGTTGGGTGCGGTGGTGGCGTTGACGGATCTGGTCTCGGTCGAATCGGTCAAGAAAGCCCTGAAAGACCGGATCCCATCGGGATTTCTAGAGATGAATTATCAATCGCTGGATATCGGCCTGTCCCTGGGAGAAACGGCTCGAGGATAATCCATCCATTCATGCCTATAGACAATTGATTTCATATAGTCGCCCTGATCCTGAAAGGGGTTGCGAAAGGGGCTCCGAGACGGGGTTGAGACCCAAAACCGATGCCCATGCCGGATTGTATATACACATCCCTTTTTGTCTGAAGAAGTGTCCCTATTGTGATTTCTATTCGCATACGGATCTATCCCAAAAAAAGCCTTATCTTCAGGCCTTGATTTCTGAAATGGCCTTAACCCAGGCCAAAGCCCCCCCCTTTGACTCGATTTACATCGGCGGTGGAACGCCATCCCTTCTATCCGGGGAAGAGGTAGACATGCTGTTGTCATCCGCCCGATCCGCCTACCGGATCGACTCCCAGGCTGAGGTCACATTGGAGATCAATCCGGGGACGACGAGTGCGCATGCGTTAAATGCCTACAGGCAGGCCGGGGTCAATCGTATCAGTGTGGGGGTGCAGTCATTTGACGATCAGAAACTGAAATGGTTGGGGAGAATCCATACGGCCGAGACGGCAATTCGATGCCTGAAAGAAGTCATGGAAGCGGGGTATCCAAATGTCGGCATCGACCTGATATATGGCCTGCCCGGTCAAAAACAGGCAGAATGGCAAAGGGATCTGGAACATGCGGTGACGATTTCACCCCATCATATCTCCTGCTACATGTTGACCTTTGAGACAGGTACACCGTTTGACACCCAAAGGCAGGCGGGCAGCATTAAGCCATTAAAAGATTCAGCCATTGCCGATATGTATAAAATGACCACGCGTCTATTGGGGCATCAAGGTTACCGTCAGTATGAAGTGTCGAACTTCGCCTTGCCCGGCGCCCAATCCCGCCACAATACAAAGTACTGGATCGACGCACCCTACCTGGGTCTCGGCGCCGGCGCCCACACTTATGACGGTTTGCGCCGATCGTGGAATGTAAAAAGCACCGAAAGCTATATAGGATTACTAACTGATGGACACCGTCCTATATCGGGCGAGGAACGATTAACACGGCCTCAAAAGATCCTGGAGGCCATCTATTTGGGATTGCGAACAACGGCCGGGATCGATATAGGGGTTTTTTACAGGCGTTTCGGCATTTCTATCATCGAACGGTGCGAGGCATTGATAACCGAGCTACACGCTCAAGGATTCGTTCGAAACCGGCAGGATCGGATCGCTTTAACGGTCGAGGGGATGCTTCTACTCGATGCAATTGTCACCCGGATATCGGATCAGATGGGTGATATACCTTAAAAGCAGACAGGAAGATGGAAGGGAGAATACCGTTGGAACAATATCTTGACAAACTATGGGAAATGGCAGGTTTATTCGGAATTAAGGCGATCACCGCTTTGGTTATATTCATTGTTGGACGCTGGGTTGCCAAAGGACTTCGCAGGGTTCTCAAAAAGCTGATGGAAAAGAAGCAGATTGACGACATCATTATTGGATTCACCTGTAGCATGGCTTATGTTGCCCTTTTAGCGGTCTTCATTATTGCCGCGCTCGGCCAATTGGGCATCCAGACAACCTCCTTTATTGCGATCCTGGGTGCTGCCGGCCTCGCCATCGGTCTTGCCCTGCAGGGTAGCCTCTCCAATTTTGCGGCCGGTTTTCTCATGCTTATTTTCAGACCATTCAACGTTGGCGATTTTATCGAAGGTGCGGGTTCGCAAGGTGTTGTAGAGGAAATACAGATCTTTACGACCACGTTGAAAACACCGGATAACAAAACCGTGATCATCCCCAACGCCAAGCTCACCGGCGATAATATCGTCAATTGGACCCTCAAAGGGACCCGCCGGGTGGATATGGTTTTCGGCATCGGTTATGACGATGACATCGACAAGGCTAGAAAGATCATGGCGGATATTTTGGGCGAGGATGAAAGGATCCTGAAAGAACCCCCTTTAAAAATTGCCGTGGTGGAGCTTGCCGACAGCAGTGTTAATTTTGTCGTCCGACCCTGGGTGAAGTCCGACGACTATTGGGATGTCTACATGGATGCCATGGAAAATATCAAAAAGGCATTCGATACGGCCGGTATCAGCATTCCCTATCCACAGAGTGATGTACATATGTTTCAACAAACAAAATAAGGCATTTTCGCGAGCTCTAAGTCGACAGTGTTTTTATCAATACCGACAGGTAAAACCGGACGTGGCTGATGGGGGCGGCCAGATTGGCACGGTGATTGGCAAAAATACTGCTGGGGTGACTGTTCATAACGAGGGTCGGATCGACCTTGAGGGCAAGGCGACATGACGTGATGGCGTGATGAATATCTCCCTGGGCTTGCCGGGAAGCGATGACATCCCCAAAATCGTGCTCGATGGCAGTCAGAATAGTGAGCAAAGCGCTGGTTACCCCTTTGGTGTAATAGAGATAGTTGTCGGCTTTGAAAAAGCTGACCGAAGCGCCGTCTTCTTCTGTAGCCTTGACCAGATTTTCTTCACAGCTTCCCATTAAATCCTCATAGGCCATCAGCAATGGGATCAGGTTGTCGGCCCGGTTGAAAAATTTGGCCTGGTTTTTGGCCAGTCTTTCTTTATACTCGGTAAGCGCATCCAGCGCATCCTGGTATTTGGATTCCGCCGAGGGGAACCAGTAGCGGTTGGGTTTGATCATGAACCAGTTCATGGCATTTCGAAGCTGGGGGTCGAAGCGTGCGGACTCACCGGTACGGGACACCCGTTCAGATAAAATGATGGCCGTGCGGCGGGTTATTTCCAGCACGCCGAGCTGAAAGTTCCTCACATTATCCCCAAGGTCGATCAAATCATTGGGGCGCCAGCCCCAGAAACGTTCGTTGAGTTCATAATCCAGGGGATGGATTATGGCCGCAATGAGGTTTACGCCACGGGGCAGGGAGGCGTCGAAAGTTGGGCCGTGGGTCGGTTTTCCGTGTGATTCGGCAACGGGCGGTTGATGGGCCGGTTCCGAATGCGCTGGTTCCGAATGGGCCGGTTGCTCCTGTGAGGCGGTTTCCTCCGATGCCGTGTGTTCAGGGTTTAGAGCGGCCGGGGCCTGGGGGGCTTCACCATGGTCGGTTTTGCCGACCTTATTTGTGATATCCGCCTGGTTTGTATTATCCGTCTGGTGGGTATCCGTTTGGGGTTCGTGAACCGCATCCTGGGTTTGGGCGGTAGGCGATTCACTGCTTTTCGCCGGTGCATGTGCGGCGGTTTTTATATTATCCGCTTCGGTTGGCTGGGGTGTATCCTTGTCTGCGGGATGTTCGACCGCTTTGGCGGCCGTTTCCGTTTCCATATCCGTCTCCGGGGCGGCGTCATTTTTCTCCGTTGATCGCAGGACAGCGCCGGTTCTAAACGGTTCCATGGCTTTTTGGGTGGCGACAATACCAACCAGCCGTTTTTCTTTGTTTACGATCCTGGCGGCGGGGGGCGCGTCTGCCAAAAAAAGACGGGAAAGGGTATCGGGTTCCGCATTGATCCTGATTTTTGAGGCTGACGTTGACAACAGATCGGACAATTTCGTTTTGTCAGGGGCGACAATCAGTTCTCCGGGAAAGCCAAGTTCGACAATGGTTTCCTTTTCGTTCACCGGGTACAAATAAAGCAGATCGTTTATCGGGCCGAATCGTCGTTCAAGGGATCCCATTGCTTTGGCGGATGTCGCGTCCAATTCAATGGCAAGGGCCTTCTGACCTACAGTTGTCGATTCCGCCCAAGTAGATTCCGCCCAAGGTGTCTGAATAAAAAGAGCCGTGATTGTGAAAAGCAAAACGGTCATTGACAACGCCGGCGTGAGGGCCAACAATTTTAAGTTTCCCGGTTTAAGTTGTCCCGGTTTACTATTTTGATGTCGGGTTTAATGTCAGGTCTGTTTTTCGCCATGATCAACCTCTTCTCAATTTGCGAATGTCACCGATGCGGATCGTCACATTTTGGGCATCATAGTATTCAAATAATGGTATCACATACTTACGTGACGCACCAGTCATATCTTTGAACTCAGCGGTGGTGATCTCATCATGCGCTTTTAAAAAAGCCACCAATTGTTGGCGCAAGTTTTCAACCGCCTCGGCATCAAAATAGAGGCCTTCCTTGACCTTGACCAGCTTGTGATCCTGGAGGAGAAGGTTAAGGACATCTTTGGCCAGGGATTCATTGGTTTTAAGGGTCGTGACCAGATCTTTAAAATAGGGCGGCATGAGCCCGGCACCGGCATAGGCGGCCTTGATTTTTCTTTGAATGGTATCCTGATCGGCACCTAAAGAAACCGTATGGCTTTTCAGATGAATGGTTTTTTCATCCTGGACGATTTCATTCTCGCGTTCCATTCGATTGATCGCCAGGGTCATCAATTTGGGGTTTTTTGCTGCTGGAAACTTTGACCGCAGTTCTTCTTTAGAAATACCCGGTTTAAGGGGGTATTTTTTGTGATACTCGCTCAGGGTTTGGTGGATTTTAGTGGTCATGGACTTTAAAGTATCCGCATGAATATACGCTTTTTCCTCTTTATCCATGAGGATGACCTCTTGCTTGGTCAACAATACGCCCAGGTTTTTTTCAATGATTTTGTCTTTGGCGCCCGTTACCAGTCGTAGATCTGAAAATGTCAGACCGTTGTTTCCGGCTTGGGAAATATGATGGGACAAGATGGCGTTCAGATCGCTGTCAACCAGCTCACCCAGCCCTTGAATAACCTCGGGTCGCAATCGCTTATGTTTTTCAGCAATGGGGTTGAGAATGATGCCGCCACCCACGGTTCGCACCGGAGAATAGCTACGCAAAACAAAACGATCGTTGGCGACCAGAGCCACCGGCGTATCCAGGCGAACCTGGGCCACCGTCGTGTCGCCCGGCGAAAGGGTTTCCCGGTCGAGCAATATCAAGTTCCCCATGATTTCACTGGTGCCGGCATGAAATCTGAGGCGGGTTCGATTTTTCAGCTCTTTGTTGTTGCTACCCAGATATGTCACCCGGACGTCCACCATATAATTTGATTTAAGGGCATTCGGGGCGGCCAGAACTTGTCCGCGGGTGACGGCCGTTCGATCCAACCCTTGAAAGTTGATGGCTGTTCGTTGCCCGGCGGCAGCTTCTTCGACTTTTTCATTGTGAACCTGAATACCCCGGACTTTAGATGTGATGCCGGTGGGATAAATCATGACCGGCTCACCGGTTTTCACTTTGCCGGAGATGAGCGTACCCGTGATGACCGTGCCGAACCCCTTCATGCTGAACACCCGGTCGATGGGCAGGCGGAAAAGGCCGGTAGAAGCCCGTTCGGGTAGCACCGCTACGATGGCGGCAAGCGCCGTAATGAGATCGGAGATCCCTTCGCCGGTTTGGGATGATACGCACACAACAGGCGCATCTTCCAAAAATGTGCCCTGCATGTATTGCCCGATATCGTCCTGAACGAGCTCGAGCCACTCTTCATCGACCATATCGATTTTCGTGAGGACCACGATCCCCTGGTCAATGCCTAAAAGGGTACAAATCTCCATATGTTCCCGGGTCTGGGGCATGATCCCTTCATCGGCAGCCACAACCATGAGGACAATATCGATACCCGTGGCCCCGGCCACCATGTTTTTCACAAATTTCTCATGCCCCGGCACATCCACAATGCCAATATGTTCGCCATCGGGCAGATCCAACCCGGCAAAACCGAGTTCGATGGTGATCCCCCTTAATTTTTCTTCCTTGAGTCGATCCGTGTCGGTGCCGGTCATGGCTTTAATCAAAGAGGTCTTGCCATGATCGATATGCCCTGCTGTGCCAAGAATGATCTGTTTCACAAAAGGCGCCTCTCTTAATTTCCAGTTCTATTGCCCAGTTTGATTGCCCAGTCTGATTACCTGGCTTGATTACCTGGTTTGGTTGCCAGATTTGATTTCCCGGCTTGATTTTCAGGTGTTACGCTTACGAAAATAATCGAGTATATACGCTGTCCCAACCAGGAGAATGGCCAGGCCGACCACGGTAATCGTCCCGCCGTCAGGGCGAAAAGTCCGTGCAATAACCACAGCGATGACACCGCCTAATATGGCACGAAGCAAAAAGATATATAAATGATTCATAACGGGCCTTTGAGATTATGTTTTTATTAAACAAATAATTTAACCTACCGTCGGCACTGGGTCAATAGGTCGGCTGCGCCAAACAACCGGTTTTAATAAGCGCTGTTTGTGATGTATGGGATGTAAATGATTTGAAAATGAAGGCGCCTCAGATTTGCAGCCGTTTAAACCTTCACTTTTTTCGAAACCACCCGAATATCCCATAATGGATGTTCTTATGTAGGGGCAATCCCTTGTGGTCGCCCGGTGGTTTGATCGCCCAGGCACCCACAAGGGGTGCCCCTACATACGATTGCCCATTGAGGGGAGCGGAAAATGCTTGATAAAATAAAATGAAAGCATTATATAGACAAAATTGCACTAGGGTGGGTGTAGCTCAGTTGGTAGAGCCCTTGGTTGTGGCCCAAGTGGTCGTGGGTTCAAATCCCATCACTCACCCCATTTAAAAAACAGACCATTGCCCCATGCAGCAATGGTTTTTCCATTTTATGCGCCCGTAGCTCAGCTGGATAGAGCGCCGGACTTCGAATCCGTAGGCCGCCCGTTCGAATCGGGCCGGGCG
>CAWJQU010000001.1:0-416087 GCA_963845145.1 uncultured delta proteobacterium | reverse complement strand
GGACTTTCTTGACTGCTGCTTCAGCTTCCTCTTGTCGATCCAATAGCGCATATGTGGAAGCCAGGCAAACATGAATAAAGGAGGCATTTGAATTACGTTGAAGCGCTTTATAAAATTCAGCCAACGCGTTTTCGTATTGACCCTTTTATCTGGTAGCACATACCCAAGCCGACATAGTCCAAATAATCAGGGAATGGGTTGAGTCGCATCCCCAGCTTAAAATGTTTGATACCTTCATCTCTTCTGCCAGCCCAACAAAGTGAGTAGCCTAAAAGCCTATGCATAAAAGCATCATTTGGATGAAGTTCTATAGACCGCTTTCCGGCGGCAATTGCCTTCTCATGTTGCTTCATAAAACATCTACAAAGCCCAATACACCGTGTGCGACAGAATGAGAATCATCGATGGAGAGAGCTTTCTGGGACAGTGTAAATGCTTTAGCAAGGTTCTCCTCAGGTGTAATGCCATAATTCATAAGCCCCGTATGGAATCGGAAGCTAGTAAAATGTAACCCGCGGGTCGTTTAGGGTCTATGTCGACAATTTCCTGTGCTATCTGGCCAAATCGCCTAAGGCTTTCTATCGTGCCTTCATGCCAAAGCGACCATGCCTCCATCAATTTTAAATAAGCATTTATGTTCTTTGAGCCCTTCGCCCATACACGGGCTTTGTCTCCCTCCGTGAGTTTAACTTGCAGGGAGCTGATGATTTTTAAGGTGATTTCATCTTGTATTGCAAAGATGTCTTTCAAGTCACAATCGTAGCTTTCCGCCCACACATGCCCACCTGTAGCAGTATCGATCAACTGTGCAGTAATTCTAACCTGTTCGTTCGATTTGCGGACACTACCTTCAAGGATATAGCGGACACCGAGCTGACGTCCAACTTGCTTTACATTTACAGGCTTACCCTTGTAGGTAAAGGATGAATTACGGGCAATGACAAAAATTTTATCAATTTTTGAGAGGCTGGCGATGATTTGTTCAGAAATGCCATCACTGAAATATTCTTGATCAGGATCGCCGCTCAGATTATCAAACGCAAGTACGGCTATTGAGGGTTTATCGGGCAATGGGAGTGGCGGATTGTAAGGTAATCCGGCCTTGCGCAAAGCGTCAGTAATGAGTTTAATTCTGTCTGGATTTTTATAAGGCCGAAGCCTTTAGAGATCTGCGCAATAGAAAAATTGGGATCCAGCTCTAAGACTTTTTTAACTGCAGCATGTGTCTCCTCTTGCCGGTCTAATACAAAATAAACAATGACCAGTCCCAAATATGTTCCTATGTTGTTTGGACTGAGCTGAAGCGCCTTTTTGGTATGCTGTTAGTGCTTCCTCATACTGTCTTTTCATACTATAGCAGTTGCCTAGATGAAAAAATTGCCAAAGGCAGGAAAAGGGCTTAAGCCGAATCCCTTGCTTATTATGGTTAATTCCCTCATCTATCCTTTCTGCATAACATAGCGTATTGCCTAAAAAACTATGTACCATTGATCCATTTGGTTCAAGTGCTACAGACCGCTCCCCCGCGGCAATCGCCTTTTAATATTGCCTCATCGCCAAATAGATAGTACCCAATAAGGCATGGGTCTGAGCATCAGTATTCATCTATAGAGAGCGCCTTTTGCGCCAGCTTAAAAGCCTTTGCCAATATTTTCCCGGGGTGACTCTCCATAATACTGCGCAAGATCCAATAATACCACGCCAGCGTACTGTAACCCAAATGAGATTCAGGTGCCATCTCGATGATTTCCTGTGCCACCTGGCCAAGCCGTATAATACTTTCTTTTGTAGCTTTCCGCAAAAGCGACAGTGACTCCAAATATTTTAAATAAACGTCAAGGTTTAAATGATGTTTGACTACAATACGGGCTTTCTCTCCCTCAGTCAGTTTTATTAGCCAGAGCGGTCACGATCTTCATGGTGATCTCATCCTGTAAAGCAAAGATGTCTTTCAGATCGCGGTCGTAGCTTTCCGCCCACAGGTGATGTCCAGAAACAGCATCGATCAACTGAGCGGTAATCCTTACTCTCTCTTTAGATTTTCTGACACTTCCTTCGAGCACATAGCGCACGCCCAGTTCCTCGGCGACCTGCTTAACTTTGACCGGTTTGCCCTTGTAGGTGAATGTTGAATTGCGGGCAATAACAAAAAGTGCATTCGTCTTTGAGAGGCTGGAGATGATCTGTTCGGTAATCCCATCACTGAAAAATTCCTGACGAGGATCACCACTCATATTGTCAAAAGGAAGCACAGCAATGGAAGGCTTATCGGGTAGTGAGTAAGCCATTTTTTCAACCGAAGCGAGCTCTATCTCGGGAGTACGGGGAAAAAATTCCAGATAGGTTGCGGCTACAAACAGAGCCAGTACAATTAAAATTGAAATGAAAGACTGTTTTGATAAACGCTTTGAAGTTTGAGGTTCGCTCAATAGTTGGCCAGCATGTTCAGGTGCTGTAAGAACCTTGTAAATCTTCACAGGCTCGGCAATGTTTTTGACTTGATGTTCACCTTGGTATTCATAACCAAATTTTAGTTTTTTATGTGCATGATTGTATACATACTGTGAGATGGATATGCCCCCAGGTTCGGCCAGAGTTTCAATACGTGCAGCGATATTGACTCCGTCACCATAAATCTGTTCGCCATCTTGAATAACGTCACCCAGGTTCACACCGATGCGAAACTGCATCTTGCGATCTTCTGGCAAATCAGCGTTTATCGTTTCAATTTTATCCTGTAATTCAACGGCGCATTGAACCGCATCCACTACACTGGAAAACTCAGCCATGACCGCATCACCAGGGGATGAAAACACCCGGCCATCGTGTTCTGATATAATGGAACGGATTAACTCCAGATTGGTGGTGAGTGTTTGATAGGTGCCGACCTCATCCTTGCCCATCATGCGGCTGTAACCCTTTACGTCGGCAGCCAGGATGGCTCTGAGCTTGCGTTTCACGCTTTTCTCGGCCATAACGACACCCCTGTTGAGGTTTAGATGGGGAGGTTCAGAATAGGAATAATTCGTCTATATTCTATTAAACGTATTTTTTCAAATAATATTAAAGACTTCTGTAGGTGGTGATTGAGAACACATTAATAGCCGGAATTATTGAATTTTATGCCGATATGCTTTGGACATCCCCAAAGTACCACGAAAAATGCGATCAATGCAAGATTTGGCCTGTTGTGATTATTTTCGAACATCAGTAATTTTTCGGGGACTTGATATTTACCGGATTGTTGGAGCTGAGAATTTGGCTGGCAGAATTGGTTGTAGATATGCCCATCTGTTTTCACGTTATCTGAAGAACAGTACCCTGATAAAACGCTGATCGTCAGAACCGAGCGAGGCTTCGACTTCCTTGGCTATCGTTTTGAACCCGGTTCTCTATCAGTGGCTCATCAAACCATTGAACGCTTCAAAGAACGTATTACCCTGCCTTATAAGCAAGGTGCGGGCATGGTTTGCATTGGGCTGTATGTTCGGCGATGTATCCAATAGTTATGGGGCGGTTTAAGACTGAATGTGTTCAAGTATACTAAAAAATCCTTCAGGGCATCGCACCCTCGGCGAACGCTTCATTTCTACAACCGAAAACAGGAAATAGGTCCATCTTTACCTCCTCACTTACATAACCAAATAACTCAAATGCCGACAAGCGTCAATGAGTGGGTCGCACGGGCCAGACCATAGCATGGTTTGGCTTCGGGATATCTTCTTCCGTCCCATTTACAACGTTCACAGCGTAAGCTTGGTAATTGACCGCTGTCGTGGTGCTCGTCCAATATTCGCTAAAACTAAAAAACTGCTCGAACGGATGATCTCCGCCAACTACTAATGCCTCCGGGCCAGATGCCAACGCCAAGAGTTCCAAACGTGTAGGCAATCGCCACTCGCCGAGCTGAGACCCGTCGCTCAATTCTGCATCCGCCGACCCATGTTTTAACCAGCCCGCTCGGGTATGTGCATCATCGTAACAGGGTGGACTGGCTCCGCCACAGTCCGAAGAACTATTTCTCCACGGTTTAGAACCGCCCCAACCCGCGTTTTTTAGCCACACCAATCCTGTGGTCATATCCAGCACCGTACCATTGCCCTGATTGCACCAACGGCCACCTGACGAAAGGGTGCCCTCGCACTTCCATCGAACCTCTTCCATAAGCGGTATCACTACCACCTTGTTTTGTGCAAATCCAAGTGATGAGGAAAGCAAGCATAACAGTAACGCTGAAACAATCAATCCCTTGATGATCACAACTTCCTCCCGTCTGCTCTATACGGTTTATACAATTATCGGAAAAACATTTGATGCCTTAAATTATTCTGCTGAGGCAAGAAACGGTTACGAAGCAAAGAGAAAACTTGTCAAATTGAATATCAAACCCCGGCCGCCACAATACATTGTTTTCCAGTGAAGTGCCCGTCGGGTTGTGATGACATTCCCGAATTGCCCATATTTGGGATATACAGATAGATTGAGTTATGTTGCGAGTGCTCCTATCCTATTGAAATTGTAGTGATTTTTAACGAATGCCAAATATTTCATTATTCCGAACAATAAAAATAGGTTACAAAATTAATTACACATTTGTTATATTTGTTCGCAACATAATTCCAACCAGGCAGGACACCCCTGCGGTTGAACTCCAAACCATCTTAACAAAGTGGTAAGGCCCTTTAATAGGACTTCCGGTTTTCCTTTCAATCCTGGGGTCGAGTTCCATGAGAATTGCTTCTCCTTTAGCCTAAAGCCCACTAAACACAGCTTTTCAAACAGCAAGGGATAAAGGATTTTTTCCTTATTACTTGTCCCTTTCTCCCGTTGAAATATTATACCACGGAGTCAGGTGGCTTAGAAAGGAATTAAAAGAATGACAAACTTTTTTAGTATTAGAAAGAAGAAAATGAATGAAATAAGCTGAATTCCCACAACATAACAAAACCCGCGACATAAATTGAGAACATACAATTTTCATTAATAATACAGATATCATAGCTGGGGATTGTAAGGTCAAGCAAAACTTTTATTTAATAACTATAAGGTCAATTCCGTCTGCCGGCGAAGAAACGGTCTCGACAGGCTCTGTTTTGCTAGTTTTATGGGCTAATGATTGGTGACCATCAGTTCCTTTCCCTTTGATGTTCGGGAAATATGGAAGGAGGGCGCGTTGAATAGTGACATCTGTTTGGGTCCATGCTCACCTTTTTTATCCGCCGTTGATTTCATAATCCGCCTGTCGCTGTGGCGGGGTGGCGGGGCTCGTCCGCCTTGGGTCTGGCGGAACATGTCCCCTGATCCCGTAGAAATCGTCCAAAAAAAGACGTAACTATGGACATTGACTATAAAAAATAATTGGTTTACAAATATCTCCAGCATTAACGGGCACTCTTTATGGCGATTATCCGATACGACTGGCCAAAGCCCTAAAATGTTCCATCGATTGGTTGCTAACAGGAGAGAATTATCCCGTAGAGGAGAGAGACGTATCTATATCTAATTGCAGCCCTGAATCGGAGGAAGAAATGTCGGTCGAGAATCAGAATCATTACATTGAATTGCTGCGCGAAAAGCTGGAAAGTGTGACCAATGAAAACAATGAATTAAAAGAGAGATTGAGCAGGATCGAAAGTTTTAAAAATACTGGCAACAATGCCGCATAAACCGTGCTGCCGGCCCATTCCAGGAACGAAGGGTAAGAGACCGTAGAAAAGAAGATCGAATGCTAAGGCTCGTAGAAACCGCATATGACGATTCCAATAATAAATAGGAGGTGCCGATAAATAATTCTACCAGTAAATGACCACTGTTGTTTTAAATCTGAAAAAACTAACACCCTGCTTATTTTAATTAATTGTTATAGATTCGGCGATTATTTCTCAGATTCTGGATACCTTGTAGGTATGGTCTCAATAAAAAATATAATAGAAGATAACAACACCAAATCAGGGCGTACTTTTGACCTTTCAATTCAAGCCCTTATCATAATTTCACTCGTATCGTTTTCTATTGAAACACTCCCCAATCTTGCACCATCTCACAAACATTTTCTAAGATATATTGAAGTTTTTACTGTTGTAATTTTTTCAATCGAATATGTGTTACGAATCGTTGTTGCAGACAAAAAATTACATCTCATTTTCAGTTTTTACGGTATAATCGATCTATTGGCGATTCTACCGTTTTATCTTTCTACTGGTGTTGACCTGAGATCTATTCGGATTTTGAGGCTTCTGCGCTTATTTAGGGCATTCAAGCTCTTTAGATACAGTCGAGCTATTCAGCGGTTCTATAAAGCGTTTGTCTTGGCTCGCGAGGAACTCGTATTATTTTTTTGTGTCACACTGCTCTTATTATTTTTGTCGGCTGTGGGTATCTATTATTTTGAAAACGAGGCTCAACCTGAACAATTCAGTTCAATTTTTCACAGCCTGTGGTGGGCCGTCGCAACACTTACGACAGTTGGATACGGAGATGTTTACCCAGTCACAGCCGGGGGACGAGTATTTACATTTTTTATTTTAATGGTGGGTCTGGGGATTGTGGCTGTGCCAACAGGCTTACTGGCTTCTGCGCTTTCCGAAGCACGGCATGTTGAAGAAAATGAAAAATGAGAGATTATGGCTCATGGTGCAACTCCAAAAACAGGGTCCCTCTCGACAGCCAAATGGCTAAGACAGCAAAATATTATCCCGATATGAGATTAAGGAGTATTTTTAATTATAATGTTAAACACATAGAAAAGAGTAATCATGGATTCAACCAAACTTATTATTAAAATGGCGACTGATTATTTCAATATTGTTGTGCCCGATATTGAGGAATATGAACCCTATCCTTCTGAGCTGCAAGAATTTTGGGAGTTTGCAGACTCTATTCTATATATTCCATCAGATGTTTATGAGGTTGCTAAATTTCATGGTTCTGAGGCTGGAGGTCCCGAACTTGAGATCCCAGCGATATTAGTTTCTTTTTCTGCTGGTGCACTTGCCGTTTCTATCCAGTCTCTTTTTCAATGTATAGGCAAATATCTTTCCAGAAACTCATCAAGAGAAATCACCATTGAAAAGGGTGGTAAAAAAATAACGATGAAAGGTAGGAGCATTACAGAAGAGAAAGAATTTATTAAAATTATATTTCCGGAACTATTAACAGATAAAAAAAGCGACAACGATCATGATAGTTAACCCTTTTTCCTATTTATTGTGCCGAAAAACGGCCAGGTATTTAGAAGCTCATTTTCGCCAAGTTGAGGAATCGACAATACGATCCCTTCAACAGTCAAATATCTAAAATAGCAAACTTTTATCCCATATAGGGTATTAAATAGACGTCTATTGAATGTTGGGTACAAAAGATAAATCATGAAATACAAATATTCGAAATTGGATAACGACAATCTGAAATGGTTTGCTAAAGACATGTCAAAAGCAACCCTAACAGAAATTGACATTAGGAAAGGAAACTTGAGAGGTTTGCACCATTTTTTTCTACAGTTTGACTACCCAATTTCAGTAATAGCAGGAAAAAATGGTTCTGGAAAATCAACAATTTTGGCTTTAGCGGCATGTGCATTTCATAACGGAAAAAATGGCTTCCAGTTGTCTGAAAGAAAAACATCCTATTACACATTTTCAGATTTTTTTCTTCAAACTTCAGAAGAAGTACCTCCTGAAGGCATTGAAATTTGGTATCGATTCAGACATGACAATTGGAGAAAAACAAAAAGTAACCCTACAGGCACCGGCAATTTATATCAAAAGAGACAAAAGAAAAAAGGGGGCAAGTGGACTAATTATTCAAGCCGTGTAATCAGGAACGTTGTTTTCTTAGGTATTCAGCGAGTTGTGCCTCACTCAGAAAAAAGTGTCTCGAAAAGTTATCGAACATATTTCAAGGTAGGTGCGTCAGATGGATGGGAAGATGACCTCAAGAAAGTTGTTGGTAGAATCCTTGGAACTTCATATGAAGCGTATTGGTTGAAAACTCATAGCAAATACAGATTACCTTTAGTTGCATCAAAAGGAAATGTTTACTCGGGTTTCAATATGGGGGCTGGTGAAAATGCATTATTCGAAATTTTTACAATTGTTTATGGCAGCCCTCCAGGCACACTACTGGTAATTGACGAAATAGAACTCGGTCTTCACGAAAAGGCACAAAAAAAATTAATACTCGAATTAAAAAAACTATGTAGAAAAAGATCCATACAAGTCATTTGCACAACTCACTCTCCTGCAGTCCTCGAATCTATTCCTCCAGAAGGCAGATATTATATAGAAAATTTTGCAAAAAAACCAATTATAACCCCTGGAATATCTGTCAAATATGCTGCTGGGAAATTGGCGGGAGAAGATAGTAACGAATTAGATATTTTCGTAGAAGATGGTATTGCAAACACAATCATTGAGTCTTCCCTCGATAATGAACTTAGAAATAGAGTCTCAATTTTACCAATTGGTTCGCCAGTTGCTATAGCCAGGCAAATGGCCGCTAAATATAAGGACTCAAAATCTTCAGAGTGCATAACTATTTTAGATGGAGACCAGTCGTCCTCAACAAGTACACATTTGTCCAATTTTATGAAGGCATTGGAGTATAGCAAGGATGAAGAGAAGGAGAAAAATTGGTTTCAGGAAAGACTTTATTTCCTACCTGGCGGCACGTGGCCTGAAAAATGGATTATGGAACAATTAAGAGATCTGGATACTGAAGATTTGGCTGACTTGTTAAAATGTTCTGAAGACGAACTTGAAACATATGTAGAGGAGGCGCTGACGGTAGAAAAACATAATGAGTTATACAGTTTGAGCAAAAGCCTGTCTTTAGATATTGACTATGTAAAGGGTACGGTAGCAAACTGGTTGTCAGTGAAAATTGAATCAGAATTTTCAGGTGTTATTTCTGCAATTCAAGAATATTTAGAATAGAAAAAATGCCCAACAAAAGCATTTACCAGACGGCAAGAAGCATGGCGGCGCTGACGCGGATAGTTTGGGTGGGTCGCTGGTGATGCAGGTCGTCATTTCTTTACTTGAAACACCCTTCAATTTTCTTATTTATCGTGCAAAAAAAAGGCCAAATCGGGCCAAATCCACCAAATTTCTTATTTTAAAAATCAACGCCCTCTTTTTTAATTCCTTTGCTCATAACCCCTTGAAAAGTCGCATACATAGCTCACATCCAGCGCCCACAATCCCCTAAAATCAAATTTCTTATTTATCGTGCCCCCTCACATCATAATTCGTAAATGTTGACCAGAAAGAAAAAAGGACTTACGGAATCCGCTAACTCCTTTATATTACTGGTAGGCACGGAGAGATTTGAACTCTCGACTTCTACCGTGTCAGGGTAGCGCTCTCCCCCTGAGCTACGTGCCTGTATAATCTTTGAAAAACTGCCGGAATCGATACCATCTGATTAAATGGCTGTCAAGAAAAATGGAAAAATGGACGAATACCAGCCCTTGGGTGCCTCGCTTCAGCTTTAAAATATCCCGGCTTAATCCATCTTGTTGTCAAGAATCTTCAGGCCGACGAGAAGGTAATGGCCGCCGGATATAACCGTGATGCCTGCGGTCAAAAAGAAAAAAACCGTCTGGGCACTCTCCGGGACGGATACCAGGGGTGACAACAGCACCAGGCAGATCGTGAAAAGCTGGGTGCATGTGGTCATTTTGCTCCAGATGCTGGGGTCGATTTCAAATTCTATTTTGGTGATGGTGAAGATGGCAATGCCCAGAAGAATGAGCACATCGCGGCTGATGACAATCACTGCCAGCCAGACGGGGATATATCCCAACACCCCCATGCCGATAAACGCTGTGATCAAAAGTAATTTGTCGGCCAGCGGGTCCAGGTAAGCGCCCAGCTCGGTGCGCTGATCGAAATAGCGCGCCAGGAAGCCGTCGAGGCCATCGGAAACAGCGGCAACCACAAAAACCAACAGGGCATACAGGTGCAACCCGGCTTGGAGGAAAATAACGAAAAGCGGCGTGAGTAAAATACGAATAACCGTGATCACGTTTGGCAGGCTGACGATGAAGGTGTTTTTATTCACCATGAAATGTTTATTTCTAAGATTTGGTGGCGTGCAGGGCCTCGCCGGGGTTTAATGGCAGGGAGAAACAACATGGGTGTCCCAGCACTGCTTTTCCGATAAAAATTTTTCCAAAAAGATGTGGTTCATAGCATGCCCGGTTTTATGGGTGACGATATGGCCCAATAGCGGCATGCCCAATAGAGAAAAATCACCCAGACAATCTAAAATTTTGTGTCGCACAAACTCGTCTTTGTATCGTAATCCACCCTCGTTCATCACCGTTTTATCCTTAATAACGACCACATTATCCAGCGAGCAGCCTTGGGATAATCCGTATTTTTTCATTTGCTCATAATCGCTGTAAAACCCAAATGTCCGTGCCCTGCTGATCTCTTTCTCAAAAGTCCCGTTGCTAATGGTCACCGATAAGGACTGTTCATTGATCAGGGGGTGATCGAAGGCGATACTACAGGTAACTTTAAATTGATCAGATGGGTAAACGGCGACGGAGCGGTCATTATCGGAAATGATGATTTTCTCTTTTACCTTGAAGTAATATCGAGGACCATCCTGGACTTCGACGCCGGCGGAGCGAAGTAATCCCGCAAAAGGATAGGCGCTGCCATCCATGATCGGGATTTCGTGGGCATCGACTTCCACCCGGGCATTATCGATACCCATCCCGTAAAAACTGGCCATCAGATGCTCGATGGTGGAAAGGATAAACCCGTCTTGCCCGATGACCGTGGCCAAGCTGGTATCGATCACATTTCGGAAATGGGCGCCGATCATCGGTTGATCGGGAAGATCAATGCGGACAAATTTGATGCCGTGATTAACTGGGGCCGGATTAATGGTCATATGAACCGTTTGGCCGGAATGGATACCGGTGCCCGTGCAATGAACCGCTTTTTTCAACGTTCTCTGGTTCGCATGCAATCCGTTACCGTTGACCGGTAGTTCCTGAAATGATTGTTTTGAATCCGCGTCCAAGACCCCTCCTGTGATCGGTGGAATATAATAAACCGCTTTCCTGTTTCCACCGTATGCGTTCGTATATATTTTATATTTCTATAATTTTCAATTACTAATAAGCCCAACTGATCAAAACATCGCCTGTCCTATTCGCCGTTACATTCGCAAATTTGATGCCGGACTATTCTTTCGACACAGATTTTTGCAGAGAAATAAACTGGTCGCTCCAGGTCCCACGATTCACGCGCCTTCACGCGTTAAACCTTTTCAACCCGATCCGCAGCGCGGGTTCGCTCCAACGACATAATCGATTCTATTATTAGACCTATGTGGCAAAAAAGCAACACTTTGAACGCTATTGTTGCCGATTGGCCAGGTTTTTTTCATGCAAACGGATGGTCGATAAAAAGATTGTGCCGTTTTTATGGGTCTGGTATTGTTTTTTTTGCTGATTCTGACTTGACTGGTTCTGACTTTACTGGGTTTTTGGATCTAGGGCTGAACAGGGGAGGAAAAAAATTGCTGGCAAGGGTGCTAAGCAGCGCTGTCATCGGCATCGATGCGTATCTCGTCGAGGTTGAAGTGGATATTGCCGCAGGCTTACCCACCTTTACCACCGTGGGCCTTCCGGAAGCCGCTGTCAAAGAGAGCAAGGAGCGGGTCAAGTCCGCCATCAATAACTCCGGATATATCTTTCCAGACGATCGCATCACCGTCAATCTGGCCCCAGCCGGTATCAAAAAAGAAGGAACAGGTTTTGACCTGCCCATGGCGGTCGGCATCCTGACCGCCACCCGAACCGTTCCCCAGAACCGCAGCGAAAAATATCTGATGCTGGGGGAATTGTCCTTAGATGGCCGTGTCAAACCGGTCCGTGGTTCTTTGCCCATGGCCCTGGCGGCCGCCCAGGCCGGTTATAAAGGGATTATTGTACCCGAAGACAACCGGCTGGAAGCGGCCGTGGTGGAAGGTATTCAGGTCTACCCGGCGCGAACCCTGGCCCAGGTGGTCGATTTTCTGCGGGGACTGGCGGTAATCGAACCTTTTAAGACCGACATTGACGCTATCTTTTCACGTCGGGATTCCGAGGAAGTGGATTTCGCTGACGTGATGGGCCAGGAGCACGTCAAGCGGGCCATGGAAGTCGCTGCGGCCGGGGGGCATAACCTGCTGATGATCGGGCCGCCGGGGTCCGGCAAAACCATGCTGTCCCGGCGGTTGTCATCGATTTTACCCCCCATTACCTTTGAAGAGGCCATCGAGACAACCAAGATTTTCAGTGTGGTGGGTATGCTCGAAAAAGACCAGGCCCTGGTGACCAAACGGCCCTTTCGTGCCCCCCATCACACCATTTCCGATGCGGGACTGATCGGCGGGGGGCATATTCCAAGACCGGGCGAAGTCAGCCTGGCCCACAATGGGGTACTCTTTTTAGATGAACTTCCAGAATACAAAAAACACGTCCTGGAAGTCCTTCGCCAGCCCCTGGAAGATCAATGGGTCACCATCTCCCGGGCCGCCTCCACGATAACCTACCCATCCAGCTTTATGCTCGTGGCTGCCATGAATCCCTGCCCCTGCGGCTATCTGTCCGATCCCAAACACCCATGCCATTGCACGCGCCACCAGATCCATCGCTACCGGTCCAAAATTTCAGGACCATTGCTGGATCGTATCGATATTCACATGGATGTGCCGGCTGTCCCCTATAAAGACCTATTGAAAAGAACCACGGCCGAGTCTTCCGACAAGATTCGCCGGCGGGTGGCCGTGGCACGAAATGTTCAGCATAAACGGTTTGCGCGGTCAAAAATATTCTGTAACGCTCAAATGACGAGCCGGCAGATTAGAAGCCATTGCCGCATTGATGCGGCCTCGGACCGGCTGCTTGAAACCGCCATTGACAAGCTGGGGCTTTCCGCCCGGGCGCACAATCGGATTATAAAAATCGCCCGTACGCTTGCCGATCTTGAGCAAGTGCCCCACATTTCGGCTGATCACGTCGCTGAAGCGATTCAGTACCGTACCTTGGATCGAAGGAGGCGAAGAATATAAAGGACTATTCGGTCCTTTTATCTAAGTACCCCTGCAAATTAAAAGGAGATAAGGGGGAAATGGGAGAGACGTATAAATTCGTTTTTATCTGGTGGTATAGTACTTCCATTTCTTCTAATTTTCTATACGGAATTGTCTATTGAAGTAATTGTTAAGTATGCATTCCTATGTATTCGTAATATAATATCTATTCTAAACGGCTTAGTTGACAATGCCACATTTGTTTGCTAAAAAACAACTACCTATTCTAAACTACTGTCCTAATTTATGGAAAGGGTAGTCTTGCAATGTCGTATCGTAATATTTAAAATTTTAATTTGATCTATCCAGGGTGGGCTTATTGTTATAATTTTTGTTGAAATGACCCTCTCTATATTTTAAAAAGTTATGGGAATTGTATGAAAGAATTGATTGACGATTTAGATTTAAAAATCATTAAGCTGTTAGAACAAAATGGCCGGATTCCAAATACTGAGCTGGCGAAAAAGCTAGGTACATCCGAATCCACTATCAGAAATCGGATTAAACGTCTTATTGAAAGTAATACTATTAAAATAATCGCCATCCGCAACAGGGATCAGCTCGGATATGGCACTAGTGGGAATATTAGAATAAAGGCAGACACCAGGAAAACGTCTGCTATTGCTAATAAAATAAAAAAACTTGAAGACATTTGGTACATTGCAAAATTGGCGGGAGAAGATGAGTTCGATTTGGAATTTTGTGTTAAATCACAAGATGATCTTGCACTCCTTCTTGATAAAATTAATAAAATAGATGGCGTGATCCGTACTCGCCCTTCCATACGGCTTCAACTCGTGAAGCATATGGGCGAGTTTATGGCATCATTTCCCGGAAACGGTCATAGATAGTTTTCCAAGGATTAACTATTTTACGATAGCATAATTCTATGCATACTTTTAGGCCTTTTAGTTTAAAGGCCCATTTTTTACGCCCCTGATCCGAGGCTCGGATTAATTCCCTTAAACATTGTACAATGCAAAACGGATGGCTGCAACCACTCCATGCTTAAAATAGGGTTATAGTGGCTATGGCACAGAATTCCCGTAAAACTTGGCAAGACCCACATCGCTTTCCTGCTGTTCGGGTGTTCGCGCCTCTTTTTGCGAGGAGGAGATAAAGCGTCCGCTAGTTGTTGGATAATCCATGTGGCCAGTTGTATTTCCCGGACAATATTAATACCCGTCTCATCGGCATGGGCGAACTATGCTACAGTCAACTCACTTTTAGCCCAATATTCAAAGTCACTCAACAACCCATGAACTTCCTGGTTGAAATCGAATTGCTACATCTCACAGAGCGGTATCTGTGGTTGACCAGCAAAAAAATCTTAAAGTTTTGAAACCGAACTTTTTTGCCCTGAATTCGGTGCTGCCGGAAGGCTTCCTGTCCGATTACATGCTTGCCTGTTTTTACACTTTTTCGGTTAATAATTACAATAAATCAAAGTATCGAACCATCTGTAACCTCAGAATATCGGCTCAAGTACCTGGAAAATATAATGTATTATCTTATAGAGTAAGAAAATCGTGAAAAAAATGCAAAATATTAACGATTAACGCAAATATATGGTTGACAATACTAATTAAGTGACCTAAAAACAATAAAAAAGATTCAATTTATTGCGTTATTCGCTATCAAGCCATCCGTATCGTCCTTTTCAATTTAGGAGTATCTTCAAAGTGACTACCTCATCTAATATACAGTATTATTGGTTTTTGAGTTGAGATCTACAGGTGAATAAATTTGTATTGGGGTTTTTGCTGGATAGCCATTGTTAATGTGGGAGGAAAAAAGAACTTAAACAATACCAAGGGTTTGTGAAGAGAGGCTTTTAACCGGAAAAATAAGGAGGTATGCCATGGTTGAAGAAACAAAATCGTTGCGGAGAGTCATGGGCGGGATGTCGATGTTTGCCATGGCTGCTGGATCTATTATCGGGCCTTGGCTGGTAATGATGCAGTGGTGGGTTTCACTTTCCGGCCCGTCAATCGCACTGGCTTTTGTCCTTACCGGGCTGTTATGTATTCCCATCGGTCTAGTGTATGGTGAAATGACCAGTATGCTGCCGAACGTTGGCGGGCCTTTTGTTTTCATTTACAATGCTTTTGGAAAGGAAGCCGCTTTTTGGGGTGCATGGAGTCTCATGCTTGCGTACGCAACCGTTATTGCATTCCAGCTTTATGCGATCGGGGGGCTCATTTCTTATCTCTGGTGGCCGGAAATGCCGCATACCGCACTGGTGGTCATCTGTGTTGCCCTTTGCCTTATCCTCTTTTTCATGAATTCTAAGAGCGCTTTCTCTGAGTGCCAATGCCCAAATAGTCATGTTTTTTGTACTTGTTATTATAGGTATCGGTACAATGATCGCCTTTATTACGCACCCGACATTTTCCACGGATAATTGGACGCCATTCTTATACAACAGGAACGGGTGGTTTCTTAACGGCAACCGCGTTGATGGTGACGATGTACTTCGGCTTCGAACTCGTTCCTCAATTTGCTGAAGAATCTAAATATCCAGTCAAAAAATTGTGGATACCGCTCATCGGGTCTATCATATTTTGTATTTTGTTTTACTCAGGGTTGTGCATTGTCAACAGCGGTATGCTGCCGTTTGATGAGCTATCAAAAATGGAAATGACCAGTGCCTCACTCTTAAAAACCCATTTTGGTGTTGGTGCTCAATATGCCATGGCAATAGCGACTCTTCTGGCATGTTTCACATGTCTCAATGGATTTTGGCTCGGATCGATAAGACTGATGTATAGTATGGGAGAAGCTCGTATACTACCGCGTTGGTTTGGCGGCTTGAACGAGTCTGACGTCCCAAGCAATGCCAACGTAGCGATTCTTCTGATTGTGTTTGTATTTATCGCGATATCGGGAACGCGTTGGCTCGAATCTCTGTTTACCTTAATGGCAATTGGTGTGTCCATCTGCTACGCTTTCTCTTCTGCGGCCTTTATAAAGCTGCGTAATAAACATCCAGAATGGCAAAGGCCATGGAAGGCACCGGGCGGAGTAGGCATGGGCGTTCCTGCTGTTATTTGTAGCGTGGTGATGGCCTATTATACATTTAAGTATTTTGATGTTACCCTCTGGGTTATGTTCGTGATCTATTTTATAGGTTTAGGCGGTCCTGTATGGCTTACCTAAGGCATAGACGGAAACAGTCTCCGGATGTGTATGCCATTAATGTACCAACCGGTACAGTAGAATAATAGGTGGATGTCGCACCAGGGATAAGACGGATAATCGTGGCGCCTAGTTTCGGCGAAGTCCGCAGCGTTTAGATGTGAAGTTCAAAGAACAAAGAGAGATATCAATGGCCCCAAATGTACTCGTTGGGAGCCATATGTGATAGCTGTTGAAAAAATTAATAATAAGGAGGTGAAGATGAAATTCGAAGATAAATTTACATTGCCGAGTGAATGGATCAGTGATGAATCAAAACAGATTGTTGAAAGTTGCCGGGAAATCGTTGAAAAAGAAATATTTCCGGTAGGCAAGAACTTGATGAAGATTGGAAAGATCATAAAATTTACGAGAAGTTATTGAAAAAACTCATGCTGGATTTCGGGTGGCAGTGTGCCCCCTGGCCAAAAGAATTCGGTGGATTTGAGCTTGACACGATTACCTACTGTCTGTGCTTGGAGGAGATGGATCGGGGTGACTCCGGTTTGGCTACGGCGGCAGATTGTGGCAACTGGGCTTTTCTGCCGATTTTCGCACCGTTTCCCAACGAAGTTTTGATAAAGAAATTCGCCCCGCTGGCCTGCCAAACCGATAAACTATTTATCGGTTGTGCCGCCATCACTGATGAGCGAAGCGGATCGGATGTGGAAAATATTGATGGGACCCACGGGAAATACATCGCCACCACTGCCGAACTTGACGGTGATGAATGGGTCATCAATGGCCATAAGCTATGGCCGACCAATTCCGGGGGGGTGGCCGATCTGTTTGCCGTGTTTTGTACAACCAATCCGGGTGTGGAAGATGACGAATCATTTGCCATTATCTATGTTCCGGCGGACACTCCGGGTGTACGCCAGGGCGACCCCTATCAGAAAGCCGGTATGTCGGGTGACAAAAACGGCGATGTCTGGTTTGAGAATGTCCGCGTGCCGAAAGAAAACCGGGCTAACCTAACACCCGGTGATGATGCCAAGGCTGCCAGGTTGTTTATGAACGCCGGCAATATTGGCGCCTCGGCCCAGGCATTAGGAATCATGCGCAACTGTTACGAACTGGTCAAGGAGTGGTGTGACAAGCGTGTTGTTGGCGGAAAAGTACTGAAAGAACATAGCATTACCGCTGGGATTTTGGCGGACATCGCCATGATGATCGAAGTCAGCCGTTCCGACACCTATATGAAAGCGCGTATGATGGATAATCCCGACGCCTATGGAATCGATCCGGCAGGGAAGGAATTTTTGGCTAAAACCAGAGCGAACAAGCTCTTTGTGACTGATCAAATGACCATCATCATCAACAAAGCCATGGACCTGATGGGCTCCCACGGCTATGCCCGGGAAGGCCATATCGAGAAGCATTGGCGCGACAGCAAAATTATCAGTCTGTGGATGGGCGGCCGCAGTTTGGCCAAGTTGGATATCGCGCGCTGGTTTTATGATTGTAAAACCTTTTAAATCCGATAATATTAATTACCCTAAAGCGATTAACATGGCGGGGGGACAGTAACGCACCTACTCAAAACAAGGATGCTACCCCGCCATGGGATACTGAAATCGGGGGCGTCACATCGCCTGTCGTTTACCCCATGCACATCAATTGAACCAAAGAACAAAAGTTACAAAGCACTGGTTTTGCAGGTAGCGGATGTAGGCATTCAGGCCGATATCCTGGATTTTCTCCAGGAACTCATCGATGCAATCAATGCGTTGCAGGCAAGGAAACGATAAATTGCACAATATTATCAAGTGGGCCAAGATTTCCGGGTGTAAGCACTTAAGGGTCTTTCCAAGCCACCGGAGCGAGATCTGGTCTATTGTAACCGCATGCTACTGTTGCAAATAGGAAAACCGAATAACCGGAGGAGGATGATATGAACCAGGCAATGACATCTATAGAGCGTTTTTTAGCGGCGATCAATCAACAAGACGTGGATTATATGCCCACTTGCGGTCCCTTTCAAGCATGTTGGGCGCTGGGCGAGAGCCAGATAACGATGGCCGAATGCATCGCGAAACCTGAATTAGGCGCCCAAGCGCAGTTGAAAGTGATTCAATCGTGCGATTTCGACGGTCTGGAGGTGATGTGGGATTGGCTGTCGCCGGCTGAGGCGCTTGGATGTGAAATCCAGATGCCGGAAACGGGCGCGCCTATTACGATGAGCCACGTTATCAAGGATCATGCGTCTTTGGCGAAACTTCAGATTCCTGACATTGATCGTGACGATCGATTGAAAAGCTCCGTCCAATCCGCCCGGATACTAATCGATCAACTGGGCAAAGAGCGCTATCTGTATTGTACCGCCGTTGCTCCGTTTACATTGGCCGGCGAAATCAGAGGCGTTGAAAATCTCATGCGCGATTGTTTCAAAAATCCTGCGCTGGTGAAAGATATTCTTCAATTCACGACCGAAGTGTTGACCGGCTACTATGAGTATCTGACCACCTTGGACGTGGACGGAATTTTTATTTGTGATCCCACCGCGTCCGGTTCGTTAATATCCCGAAAAGTCTTTGATAAGTTCGCCAAACCCTATATCAGCACAATTGCCGATCTGGTAAAAAAAGCCGGTAAACATGCGTTTATCCATATTTGCGGAGATATCTCGGATCGTTTGGAAAGCATCTTGGATATTGACCATGACGTGCTTTCGGTCGATTCGTACGTGGACCTTAAGTATGCCAAGAGCGTAATCGGTGGAAAAGTGGCGACCCTTGGCAATATTGATGTGGCCAACAATTTGTATATGGGCACCCAAGAACAGGTAGAAAACGAAATACTTCTTGTATGGAAAAGGTCGGTGGCATGGGTCACATTCTGGGAGGGGCCTGTGATATTGCTCCGGGAACCCCGATGGACAATGTATCGATCTGGAAAAAGGTCATTGCGTAAGATTATTAAATAGACCTTGGACAAGAGGAGACAGTTTTCAAATGCCACTGAGATTTAAAAAATCGCGTTGCACGGGTTGCAAGCTATGCCAACTTGCCTGTTCGGCGAACCATGAGAAGGTATTTAATCCGGAAAAAGCAAGAATTAAGATCAATCATGAATACCAGGAAGACAGGGTTAACGTTAGTTCCAGATACTGCATATACTGTAAAGAATGCGAAGAGGCTTGCCCTGAAGGGGCGATCTCCAATAGTGGAAACAATATGGTGGTCAACTGGGATAAATGTATTGGATGCGCAACCTGTGTGACGACCTGTCCCACCAAGATTATTTTTCTAAATGAAAATCAGAAGTCCGTCATTTGTGATCTGTGTAGTGGCTCGCCTATGTGTGTAAAATGGTGTCCTAAAGATGCAATTTCTTTTTTTACCAAGAAAAAAGAGGGCGTCATGAATAGTTTCTGGGGAAAACTGCTGTTTGTAGATTTAAGCGAGAGTAAAATTGAAACCAGGAGCATTCCAAAACAATGGGTAGAGCTATATAGCGGCCAAAAGGGCCTTGGAACACGGATTCTCATGGAAGATTTTTCACCCAGGACAGAGGCCTTGTCACCTGAGAACCATATGGTGTTGGCTACCTCCATCATGGCTGGAACCATCATTTCATCATCCTCCAAACTGGCCATTGTCACCAAATCGCCTCAGACAGGTACCATCTCTGATGGTTCCGTAGGCGGTCACATCGGTGCAGAACTTAAATATGCGGGATATGATGCGGTCCAGATCACCGGTAAGGCTGATTCCCTATCATACCTCTACATTGATGCTGATAAAGTTGAAATCCGTTCTGCTGATCTACTGAAGGGCATGGGTACGTTCAAAGCGGATGAAACCCTGAAAGAGATGATTGGAGACGATCAGGTGAAGACCCTCGTCAACGGTCCGGCTGGTGAAAATCTGGTCCCTTTTTCCTGCATTTGCTCTGAACGCTATCGGCAACTAGGGCGGGGCGGTATGGGTGCTGTTTTGGGAAGCAAGAACCTTAAAGCGATCGTTGTCAGGGGGTGGCTGGATGTAAACGTACCGGATATAGAAGCCTGCATGAAGCTCGCTGAACAAGCCCACCAAAAAGATAAAGACCCCAGCCCTGATAACAATATATACACAGACGGCACGCCTGTCTTGGTTGACTATTGTCAGGATAGCGGCATGCTTCCCACCCGAAATTTTCAGGAGGGCCGTTTTGCAGCCTATAAAAATATCCACTCAGAGACGTTCAAAGAAATCCGAGCACAAAAAAAGGCTTGTTTCTCATGTGGCATTGCCTGCGGTAACTTTGTGAAAACAAAAAACCATGCTGTGGAGGGACCGGAATACGAACCCATCGCTATGGGAGGCTCATGTATCGGTAATTCAGATCGAGAAAAAATAGTCGAATTCAATGCTATTTGCGACGATCTTGGATTGGATACTATTTCCACTGGTAGCGTCATCGCCTATATGATGGAAATGACCGAAAAAGGTCTTCACAACTTTGGTCTCAAATTTGGAGAGACCGATAAGGCCTTAAAAATGGTTAAACAAATTGCAAAGAAAAAGGGGCTTGGGGCAGATGCGGCTTTAGGGGTCAAAGCCTTGTCTGAAAAATTTGGAGGCCGGGCGTTCGCCATGCACGTCAAGGGAATGGAACTACCGGGATATGATCCACGGGGTTCGTGGGGCATGGGGATTTCTTATGTGACCGCTCCACGCGGCGGCTGCCATATGTCCGCCTATCCAGTGGAAGCAGAAGCCTGGGGTAATATGGATCCTTTCACTTTCGAGGGTAAGGCTCAACTCGTGGCCGAGCTGCAAAACGCGCAATTTGCCAAGTTTTCCATGGGCGTCTGTGATTTTTGGCCCATTGACAGCGAAACTCTGGGACGTCTGTATGAAGTGACTTATGGTGGTCAGTGGCCAGCCGAAAGGGTTGAAAGAACGGGCGAGAGAATTTTTAACCTCCAACGGGTGTTCAATGTAATGGCCGGGTTTACAAAAGAACAAGACAAATTACCGCAAAGGTTCCACAAAGAGATTCTCAAGCACGGACCGCCCAAAGATATCCCCATGCCTAAAGAAGAATTTTCCAAAGCTCTGGAAGAATACTACTCCTTTCGGGGGTGGGATGTTGAAGGACGGCCGACCGTAGAAAAACTAAAAAGTCTTGGTATTGAAAATAAAATCATTGAAGCTTATCAGCAGACCCTGATCTGCCACTGACATTTACGCTGGACGTGCCCCCTCCCGATAGTCGGGTAATTACATATCCAATGGTTCAAAGCGACCGGTTACGAACACGTGATCGTGGTTTCTACAGGGGATCTTTTTGTCGTCTAAATGTCATTCCAACGCAGTAATCTATTAAAAACTAAATCGAAAATTTGACCTTTAAAACAATCTGAGTGATAAAAGTTGTAAAGAATCATGAAACTATCGAAGGTCTTTTTCTTCGAAGCTTACCTTTCTGCCATTCGCAAATAGCCCCTTGCAATATCTTATCCCCCATATCTGCGTTTCCGCGTTTTTGAAATAATCGGGCGACACCTCTTTACACCTGTCAAAATATAGCTGTTTGAGCGAGCAAAACGGATAACTCATTGCGATTAGCATTAATCTTTAAAAAGTGGGATATTTATGATATTAGAACTAATAATACGTATTATATGTAAGTGGTTAGTTATGTTTTATGGCGAAAGGGAAAAACCATTTAAACCAAACTTTGCGATAAAGAATCATATCAAATTGTATGGATGTCAGGCAGCACACGCAGGGTTTTTGATCCGAAAATGTCACTTAAGGATCAAATTCTTCTACTAATCAGCTCTTGCTCATTAAAGGTGAAGGTAGATGATCTATTTACTTGGTCTGGCTACGACAAACGTTGATACTTTAATAGGATAATAAAACTGTTGCATAGTAAACGGCTCATTGAATATTACGAGGCCGAAGGAGAGGTCGAAATTCTTCCTCCAGGCGCAGAACTTGTTTCTGCAATTTTGTCAAAGATAAGTTAAGCACTGAACCTGTCGCTGGTGGTGACGGCTATGACGATGCCGCCCCACAGCTTTTCATTCGATTTCCTGTTCGAACTAAAATTACTTAAAGATTATGAATTTAGCATTATTCGATTTTGACGGTACCATCACAAATAATGATTCTTTCACCGCATTTATTCATTTTGCTGCCGGCAGAAAGAGATTATTTTGGGGGAGAGTAAGACTTTTACCGGTAATATTGGGTTATAAAATCGGCCTAATTTCAGCCGCAAAAACAAGGGAAGTGGTTGCGGGTTTTGTTTTTAAAGGCCGTCAACTTTCTGATCTTAATTTGTATGGTCATCAATACGCGCAAACCATAATCCCTAAACACCTTAATCCAAAAGCGATGGATCGTATCAAATGGCATAAAAATCAAGGAGACCAAGTTGTCGTGGTCTCTGCTTCATTAGATGTTTATTTGAATTTTTGGTGTGAGGAACATGGACTGGATCTAATATGCTCAAAATTTGAAGTATGCAATGGCATGATTACCGGAAAATACAATCCTCCTGATTGTAGTGGTGAAGAAAAAACTTTAAGAATCAAAAACAGATATAACCTTGATGCGTTTCAAAAAATATATGCGTATGGAGACACTTCCGAGGATATGGAAATGCTAAATCTTGCTGATGAGAAATACTACAAATGGAAAAGAACTTAAATTTAACAAAAATATTTCGTGAGGGGCTTTAAGACTCGAGGAAGATTTTTAAGTTATTGCATCGCTTCCTGAATGACCATCGGCCTTGGTGGATTATTCTCTTGTTCCGGTTTTAAAGCGTTTCTTTCTCCGATGTATGCATCACCCTTAATATGAATATGGCCCCATCTTTTACAGAGTAAGGTAAAATATATGGTAACCCTGGAATAACAAATTCACGTGTTCCGGAAACCCTTCCGGGGCGCCCTAATCCCGGTTGTTCGGCTATCAATTTTGATGTGTCCCATATTTTCAGGGCCACATCAGTCGCTGCTGTGGGTTTGTCGGAGGCAATAAAGTCCACGGCACTGTCCAAATTGGCAAGGGCTTTGCGGGTCCATCTAACGCGCATCTACGCCCCATTTACGGAATTTGGCAGTCACCTCATTTTCTGTCGCGAGCTCACCTCGTTTTATCTCGTCTAAACCATCTTTGACTTCTTGAACAAACCATTCTTCATAGTCAAGAAACCGTTCAATGGCTTGGTTGATCACCCAGGACCTTGACCGACTTAATGTGTTCGCCAATCCGTAAATGGGGGTATTGCATGTTTCAGACAATTTCGTTAACTGAACATACCATATGAAAACCCATCATCCATCACTAAATGCCTTTCACCCCCTCATTAGCCGGTGGTTTAGCGACACATTTAAGGAACCTACCGATATCCAGCAACAGGCATGGCCTCAGATCATCGAGGGGCGCCATGTCTTGATCACGGCGCCGACGGGAAGCGGCAAAACCCTGACGGCCTTTCTTTGGGCCATTCACCAATTGGCCACAGGTGCCTGGGAAGAGGGGCAGGTGCGGGTGGTGTATGTATCGCCGCTCAAGGCTTTAAACAACGATGTGCGCAAAAACCTGCTCCATCCGTTGGAAAAGATCGAGAAATGCTTCAATGCCGCCGGAACCCCCTTTCCTTCCATTCGAGCGCTGACCCGCAGCGGGGATACGCCCCAGGATGAGCGGCGACGCATGTTGCGGCACCCACCGGAAATTCTGATTCTGACGCCGGAAAGTTTGAATATTATTTTGAGCTCCAAGAATGGCCGACGAATGCTTTCCGGAACCGCGACGGTTATTCTGGATGAAATTCATGCGGTGGTCGCTACAAAGCGTGGGACGCACCTGATCACCGCCGTGGAGCGCCTGGCGGCACTCGCGGGGGAGTTTCAGCGGATTGCCCTCTCCGCCACCGTGAACCCCATCGATCGTGTGGCCGGATTTATCGGGGGGTATCGTCACACACCCGGTGGCGGGTACGAAGCGCGGCCGGTGAAGGTCATTCAATCCCAAGCTTTAAAGTCAGTCCAGGTTCGCGTTCGCAGTCCAAATGAATTCGGAGATATTGTCGAGACGGAAACCTGGCCGGCCTTAGCGGCCGCTTTTGCCCGTATCGTTCAGAAAAATCGTTCTACTTTATTGTTTGCCAACAGTCGTCGAACCACGGAAAAAGTGACGCGTCTGATCAATGACAAGTTAGCCAAAAACGCCGCTTACTCCCATCATGGCTCGTTGTCCAAGGAGATACGGCTAACCGTCGAGCAGAAGCTGAAAAATGGGGACTTGAGTGCCATTGTGGCCACCAATTCCCTTGAACTGGGGATCGATATCGGTGACCTGGACCGGGTGGTACTGATCCAGACGCCGCCCACCATCACCTCTGCTGTCCAGCGGATCGGGCGGTCCGGCCACCGCGTGGGGGAAACCAGCCGGGGGGACCTGTTTCCCACCCATGGGCAGGATTTTCTTCGGGCCGCGGTGATGGCTCGGTGTGTGCTCGAAGGCGACATTGAGCCCTTGCACCCGGTTGAGTGTCCTTTGGATGTGCTGGCCCAGGTGATTGTTGCCATGACCGGGGTGGAAATCTGGGGAGTGGAGGCCCTATTTGATTTTATCAAATCGGCCTGGCCATACCGCCACCTGACCCGGCGACAATTTGACCTGGTTTTGGATATGCTGGCGGGACGGTTTGCCGATACGCACTTGCGGGAATTGCGCCCCCGGGTCTCCATCGATGCGGTGGACAATACCATAAAAGCACGATCCGGCGCTCTGCTGCTGGTCTACCTCGCCGGGGGCACCATTCCGGAACGGGGCTTGTTTGATCTGAGACTTCAGCCGACCAAGGCCAAGATCGGCGAGTTGGATGAAGAGTTCGTATGGGAAAGGTCCATTGGTGACACGTTTACCATGGGGGCGCAGTGCTGGCGGATAATGACAATCACCCATAACCATGTGGAAGTGATTCCATCCCAACGTGCGCCAGGGATGATTCCTTTTTGGAGAGCCGAACCCCGAAACCGCGATTTTCATTTCTCCGAACGGATTTCAACGTTTTTAGAATTTGCCGATCAGAATGTTTCCCAACCGCAATTTGGTCGCACGCTTCAAACAGATTATGCCTTGGAACCATCCGCGGCGAATGACTTGATCGCCTTCTTAAAACGCCAAAAAGAGGTAACGGGATCCGACCTGCCCCATCGGCACCACTTGTTGATTGAGCATTTCAACGATCCCCATAACCGCTCCGACGGTAAGCAGGTTGTCCTTCATACCCTATGGGGCGGGCGCATTAATCGGCCCTACGCCATGGCCCTGGCCGAAGGGTGGGAAGCGGCCCACGGCTATCGACTGGAAGTATTCGCCGATGATGACTGCATCCTTCTCATCCTTCCCCACGATTTGAATACCGACGTTATTCTGAATCTGGTGAATGCAGACAACGTGGAAGCCTTGCTGCGGGCCCGCCTTGAAAAAACCGGGTTTTTCGGTGCCCGGTTTCGCGAAAACGCCGGAACGGCACTACTTTTACCCAAAATAAATTTTAAAAAACGGCTACCCTTGTGGCTAAACCGACTCAGATCGAAAAAGCTCATGGATGCCGTGATGGGATATCCCGATTTTCCCATTTTACTGGAAACCTGGCGCACTTGCCTAAACGACGCCTTCGATCCGGAGAACCTGAAGCGAATGCTCGATGAGATCGCTCAAGGGGAGATTCGGCTATCCGAGTCCATCACCACAGCGCCATCTCCTTTTGCCCGAAATTTGATCTGGCAGCAGACCAACGCCCATATGTACAAGGATGATACCCCCGAGTACGGTAAAAAATCGTCTTTAAGCGACGATCTCATTCAGGAAGTGGCTTTATCGTCCCGGTTGCGTCCGGCCATTCCGGATCGTATCATTCGCGACCTGGATCGAAAACTCAAACGAACAGCGGCTGGATATGCCCCTCGTTCCGGTGATGATCTCCTCGATTGGGTAAAAGAACGTCGCCTGATTCCGCAAAATGAGTGGGATGACTTGGTCGAAGCGATGGCGCGAGACGGACGGGACACGATCACGGAAATGATGCCGACTTTAAAGCACAAGCTTTGCCGGCTAACGTTAGCGTCTACGAATACGGCCTGTGTCACGGCGGTGGAGTCCTTACCGCACATCAGTCATGCTATGGTATTGCCCTTCGAAGAGATGAAGATCAATACCCTGGACCGCCAGCCGGCGGATGATCTTCTACTCAAAACCATTGAATTCCAGTTTGATCGTTATAGAGAAAACCAAAAAGAAAAAGGGGATAACGGTCAAAATGGGGCGGCAGCGCTGGCGGAGACGCTGCGCCAATTCCTCTCTTATTACGGACCAGTGAGACCTGAATTTATCAAGACGGTGCTGGGATTATCGCAAGATAACCTGACGGGGTTGCTGGAAACCCTGCGAGCATCGAATGATATCGTCATTGACTGCTTCCGGGAAGATACCGATCGCATCGAAGTCTGCGACCGAAACAACCTCGAAATTCTACTTCGCATGACCCGCCGTTCCAGACGTCCGGATTTTAAAGCGCTGGCTCCCGAAGCATTACCGTTGTTTCTGGCCACTTTCCAGGGGCTCTCTGAACCGGGCCACCAGATGAATGACCTACAGGATCGATTGGAACAACTTTTTGGATACCCGGCACCGGTGGCCGCATGGGAAGCGTATATCCTGCCCGCACGGCTCGACCCCTATTATCCGGAGTGGATGGATAGCCTCACCAGCGCGGGGGATCTGATCTGGTTTGGTTGCGGAGATAAAAAAACAGGATTCGCCTTTACGGAAGACTTAGACCTGTTCCAGCCCTGGGACCAACCGGATGCCTCTGCAGATGCGGATAATTTATTGAAACGGCTTTTTCCCGATATGCATGCCAAATATGGTTTTTTTGATATTCAACGACATGTGGATATGTCGACCGCCCAACTCACCCAACGGCTGTGGGCGCTGTCCTGGCAGGGAAAAGTGAGTAATGACAGTTTGAACATCATTCGCACAGGCATTGGGAACAAGTTCTCCGCTTTTAAAGTACAAGCGGCTCCGCATCGGGGCAGGCGCGGCCGATTTAACCGGTGGAAGTCATCGCGCCCCTTGGCGGGTAACTGGTTTTGCCTGGGAACCGACAAGCCGGCCGATCCACTAGACCCGATGGAAGCTGAACTCCTGGTCAAAGACCGTGTCAGACAATTGTTGCGCCGCTACGGTCTTCTCTTCAGGGAGCTCCTCGCCCGTGAATTGCCCCTGCTTAGATGGGGGAAGCTGTTTAAAACATTAAGACTGATGGAACTATCCGGCGAGATCATTTCCGGCCATTTTTTTGAGGGTGTAGCCGGAGCCCAGTTTATCTCCGGGGAGGCGTTTCGAAGGCTAAATCGACCACTGCCCGAAGATGCCGTTTTCTGGCTCAATGCAGCCGATCCGGCATCTTTGTGCGGTATCCCGGTGGAAGGCCTAAAAAAGCAGTTGCCCGCTCGAAAGGTCTCTAATTACGTGGTATTTCATGGCCGCAATTTGGTCTTGACCTTGTCTCGAAGCGGGAAAGAGGCGACATTTGCGATTCCTCACGATCACCCCCGCATACCTGACTGTTTGAAGGTATTCAAAGCGCTGGTAAACCGGAAATTCAATCCGGTGCGCACCCTGGTGGTCGAAACGATCAATGGCGTTCCCGCGGGGTCGAGCGATTATGGCCCGGTGATGACGGCGTTTGGTTTTTCTAAAGAGTACCGAGGGTTGGAACTGACGCGGCAAGTTGTTTAGAGCCGAATCCTTTTTTTTGCAGTCACTTCCGTGGTAGCCCTTTAATATTGGGAAGACAAAAAGAGATCTCGTTCTTGGTGCTGCATGCCGGGCAGGTGTAGGTAACGATAAGTGAGCGGCATTTCAAGGCATCCTCGATGTCGGAATCGATGTCCAAACTGCCGCCGCACGAACAGGCTTTTGGGACCACCAGGATACAATCGATACCGGCGATGTTTTCCTTGTGGATGTTGAAAGTGCCCAGGCCGAGTTGCTCCCACTCCTCCAAAAGCTCCGTGTAAAAGCGGTAGGTTCGCATCTTTCGTTCCCGGGCCCGGGAACGCCCCGTGGCGGTTTTTAGGGTATCCGGCGCATGGTGTGCGTAGGTCAATTCGATGCCGGCACGAATGATCTGCTCATCACCTAAAAACCGCCGACGTAACGCGCCTTTTGAAAAAAACTGGGCAACGCCCATGTGTCCCAGTTTGTCGAGGTTATCCGCGTCGTAGACGATGCGGCCGATATCGCTGGTTTTTTCATCCTCCAGATACATGGTGAGAATGGCTTGGGTAACGACCGGAATCCATCGCTCGTAGAGGGTGGTGCCAAGGATTTTCTCGACAAACCGAACCGCATGTTCTTCTTCAGCAATGTTATCTTCGTGATAGCTTCCATCTGAAAACTTACCCGTATCGTGAAACAGGCCTGCGAGTAGGGCGGGTGTGGCCTCTCTCTTTTCCGTTATCGCAAGGCCATGAGCAATTCGGCCGACCCTGAAGCTGTGGGCCCAAAGACTGGCCCAGTTCTCTTTGGGGAGACTATAATGATAGTCGCTTTCCTGCCGGATCAGCGTGCGTTGTATCTGTTTTAAAACATCGGTCGCTACCAAGGGCGTGTCATTTAAGGCAAATGGGATAGTGGAACGATCGGCATCATCGCCCATATCATGAATAGGGATATCTTTTTGCGGTACATTCCAGCGCCGATAGTCCTCGATGGTGTTGATATTTGTAAAATCGCGCTCGATACGGGGCGTAAAGTCGTTTTTTTGAAACCACTCATGTTCCAGGCGCAAGGTCTTTAGACGATGGGTGATTATTTCGATTTTAAAGATATCATTTTCCAGGCTTTCTTGAATAACAGGCAGGCACCGTTTGCGGTACAAAGCATGCAGGAATTCGGGGATACCATTGGGCCAGGGAACGACGATATCGAATGTTCCCATGGCCTCATATTCGGATCGGATTAATTCAGCGTCTAAAAAAGGCATATCCGCCGCACAAACAAAGGCAAGATCCGTGTTTATTTTTCGCAACCCGCTGTAAATCCCCATCAGGGGCCCACATCCCTGGCGCTGGTCGGTAACACAGGGAATCTGAAGATAGTCATATCGATCAGGGGTGTTGGTAATGATCAGAACTTCTTTAAAAAGGGGGGTAACGGTGGAAACCACCCGTTCAATGATGGGTCTACCGTTGATTGTAAGCAACGGTTTTTCAGGGGAAAGCCGTTGGCCGCGACCGCCGGCAAGTATCAGGCAAGATGCCGGGATGGTATTGGCTTGCGATAGAATCATTTTTTCCGGCCACCCCATCAACACCTTTTATGTTTTTCGATCCGTGTACCCGCATTGGTTTTTCGTCAGTCAATGCGAACAATCTTTACCTTGCTCCCCACCCATCGGGTGGGCAGATAGACCCGGCCACTAGTGGCGCTTACCTTGACCCTTTTTTGTATCACCTCTTCGCCCCAAATCTCAAAGCGAATCTTTCCGAAAGGATTCCCGCCTTTCAGCTTTTGCACCAAAGGACGACCACGGCTTATTTTAGGTTTTATTTTTCGGGTCTTTGCCATCGTAATACAATGAATTAGATGAAAGCCAGGATTTTTTCATGCCATGCGCTTGGTCGGAGATCGCCCATGGCGGAAAGAAAGTTGATATGCCTATAGCATTTATATCAAAAATGACATAGTAAATATTTCATTTTTTCCGAACATGATGATAGAATGACCAAATCTTACCGGGGATTACAGTGGTGTGGGGTTTTTTTCTCGTTCTGCGCCGATCTATTGAGTGATAGGGCCATGAAAATTATTCGACATATCCAATGGGCCAATTTCAAAATGCTGCCGTTCAGATAACTACAAATACACCGCTTGGCTTAAAAGAGGTAAATCCGTTTTGAAGACTAAACCGGTCCTTAGACCATACTTGTTCTGTATTGTCCTTTCTTGCTTTTTCCGGGGGCCCTATATATAGTTTTGTATTCTTAACCTGAGGATATTGTTGATATGAAGGCCCTAAACATAGGAGCAACACAATGATCATTGCAACAGTAGTCATTCTTATTTCGATTATTGGCTTTACCCTTATAATGAAAAATATTAGAGCGAAAAAAACGGTATCAAATGAGAAGGTGCAGCCTTCATCTGCGCCTCAATCTGAGATATCCCCTGAGCAAGAGTACCGGGCCATAATGGATTCTTTGTTAAAGTTAAATATTCTGTTGAGAAAAGACGCTGATGTTTCAGTGGCCATAACGGATAAAATAGAAGCCATTATTGATGACCTGACAGTGATCACACCAGCGATGGTGGAGCGATATCCCGGCGAAACCCTGACCTATGAAATCAAAAAAATTGGCAGGGAACATCTTTACAAGACCGTTAAGGAATACCTTGATCTTTCAATCGAAAGCCGAAAAAATCAATTTGACACGTTTAATAAAACGATAGAAAGTCTGCATGATGTCTCAAATCGATCAAGGGCTATCGTCGAAAAAAATGAAACCGCAGAATTTAAAACTATGGCGAATTTTCTCGCCGGTAAATTTTCATAAAGCAAAAATTAATCTTTTCTGTTCTGTCTCTTAAGGAGGACCCGCATGAATGATATGACACAAGACCTTCAAAGCGTAGCTCAACAGGCCAAAGCACCCGTCCTTGCCGAAGCGACCGAGGTTTCTGGTCAGGGTGCCTTAACACCGGTTCAGTCTCCTTCCAATCTCGAACCGATACAACCCAAACACCTGGCCGTTGAAGATATACAGGCTATTGAAACCCAGGCCAATGAATTCCTTGGTAAAATAAAAGAAGACCCCTCGGACTGGCAACTAGGTAATTTCGTTTTCGGTCTGGGCCGGGAAATCATGGAAGAGACCCAGACCCAGGTAAGCCTTTATGATCGCAAAATGGGAAGTGTGCTCAAAAATGTTGCCGCAGATGAGTCTTCTCCTGTGGGTAAAAATATTCTGGCCATTAAAACGGAACTGGATAAGGTGAACCCCACGATGGTGGGAAAGACCGAGATGCCCTTTTCCAAAAAAATGTTGGGCCTTTTTACAAAAACGGTTAACCGGCTACCAAAGGGAGATGAAATACTGAGGATTATTGCTGAACGAAGGGAAACGGTTAATTCTACGATTGATGGCATTCGTGATCATTTAAGGAATGAAGCCGACCAGGTTGCCTTTGATGCATCCGAACTTTCCACTATTTGTGACACTTTAAAAGAGATCCAGCCAAGGCTTCAGGAAAGGATTTATCTGGGTCAGATCATCTGGCAAAAACTAATGGAACATATGAGAACGGTTGAAGAACCAAGAAACAAAGAAGCCCTGACAACATTGACCAGTGACCTTGCCATGGCTGTGGTGGACCTCCAGACCATTGACAACTCAAATCTCCAGACTCGATTCGGTGGAGAGATGATGGTCAGAAACTCTCATTTGGTCAGACGCCTGGTCCAAAGGACAGACATGATCCTTTCAACAGCCGTTAAAAATGCCCTGGCGGTAAGGGTGGCGGCTGAACAGCAGATGGAGACCATGCAAAATCTTGATATGGTTCAGCAGGCTGCTGCCGAAACCATGAAAGACACGGCCAACGTCATTGGAAATGCGGCCATCAAAGGTGCAAAAATGAGCCAGAGCATGACGGTAAACATTGAAGCACTTGAAGAAGCTTGCCAGACCTACGAACAAGCATTTGAAACCTATGCTCTGATTTCACAGGAAACCATAAATATCGCGTCCCAGAGTTCTAATGCGCTTGGGGAAATGAACGACCGGTTTCGAGCAAGAACCGATGCATTAACTGCAAGACGTGCGGACGCATAAGCCCGAACGTTTTAAAACCCGAACGTTTTAAAATTGGAGGCCTTCCATGCTTGATATTGCAACACAGAAATCTTTCCAGGAAAGACTAAGCACCATAAGAACGCTTAAAAAAGAAAATCTTGTTTCCGGACAGGAAAAGGCTTTGCTGAGCATAAAAGATGCCGGTGGCCATTCGTTTTTTGATTATCTTGGCAATACCTACTTTGTTAAAGACCTTAATAAATATGAAGAAACCTCAGATGATTTTAAAACCAAAAAAGGGTATTTTATTTATGAACTGACCTGTCTTTGCCTTGAAACCGGACAAGTATTTAATTTTGAATGGGAATTTGATGATGAACTTGAAGTTTCCATAACCTTAGATCGCCTTTCATTCAGAAATTTAACGGATGATGCCGGTGAGCCCATTGACGAAGATGATCTCGACCAGATTGTTGATGACAAGGATGTCGTTGTGATTAATGGCGAAAAATTCTGGTACGAAGATGACTGGGCGTCGGTTTATTATCGGAAGACCAGGGAAGAAAAGGTCTATATGTATGAATTTGAAAATGAAAATCATACCAAGTTCCTCACCATTGAGGAGTGGTCCGGATCAGGCAAGGATGAGTACCAAATTTATACCTCAAGCCCTGTTGATCCGAAGAGTATCACCCTCATCAGTAAAGGAGGCCGATAAGGATGGTTCATAAAAGAAAACATCTCTTTATGAACTTCATCGCAGGATTGACCATTGCAGGCCTGGTTGTCATACTGTCAAATTGTGGTGGTGGGCTTCCCAAAGAGATGAGAAATGAAGCAAAGGCCATACCCAACGCCATTAAAACAGGCAAATCCCAGGTAGATAAGCATAAGGAAAAATACAAAAGCCTTACAAAATCATCTGAATTTAAGGATGTTGAGCCATTTGCCCTAAAAGAAAACTGGAATCAAAAATTTCAACTTGCCCATACCGAACTTTCACGGGCAAAGGAACTGTATGGCAACGACTTAAAACCCCTGATCAGCAAAAATAAACCCGAACTTGCCCCCCAGGTCAAACAACAGATTACCAGGCTCAAAAAGGTTATCCAAGATGCGGAGGCGTTATCCCGATATCCGTTCTCAAGATTTTCAAAAATCAAGAAGGCCATTCAAACTGCCGACAGTTTAAATTCCCGGTCAAAGGATAACCTCAAACAGATCCGCCGGATTGTAAATGAAATCAAAACCGGACCCATGGAAAAAGCCCTGGCTGACTTTCCGGATTTAACCGAAAAAATCAACACTCGGTTTGCACCATTGTCACAACTTGAAGGACAATCCTTGAATCATCTAGATGTTGTGACAGCTGAATATCAAAGACATACCGCAGGATCGACTGCAGACTATGCGGCTTTTACGGACAGTACCGAAGCGCTGACTTCAGGCCTTGAACAGGCCAAAACCCTTGAAACAAAATTCACCAAAGAAATGGCCCAACTCTATTCCAGTTACACCAAGATTCTTAAGGACATGAAAGAGGAATATTATGTGACCATAAAAAGGGAGTCCTGGAACGAAAACTCTGATTATTACGATCCAAGGATGGTTACTTTTCAGCGAGAGGTCAGCCCTGAGTTGTATGAGGCGTTAAGCGCGGACAATATAGATATAATTGCCGCAATTAAGGCTGGATTTAGAGGATCAAAATTTTCAAGCAATATCGGTAACAAGTGGAAAGAATTATCCATTAACCCCTCTGAACAATGGCCGGGAAGAGGTCACAATGCCGCTTCTTTCTGGGTGGAAGATTCAAAGGAGGCCTATTTCCATAAATATATGCTCGAAGAAAACGGTGAAACCAGGGAGACCGATTGGGAGCTGGTGGATGCCGGCTTTTATGATGCCAATTTTGAATATTTAGGGATGGCCATCCTGGCCAAGCCGTATGGTGTGTTTGAGCAAGATCGTCTGGTCCAGGCGGCGCCACCGGGTATGGCCTATGTGGGCAATTCAAAATATGGAGAGTGGAAAAAAGATAATACAGGAAACCAGTTCTGGTCCTGGTACGGAAAATATGCATTATTTTCGATGTTCTTCAATTCTCGGCCATCCTATTTTGGATATAATTCCTGGAATGGCTGGAACAATAATTACCGGAATAACCGACCCTATTTTGGCAAAACCCAAAACGGATTTCCGAAGTATGGAACTTCCGGTACCTTCGTGAAACAATCGCCAAAATTTCAAAACACCAATTTTGCAAAAAGCGGCGGTTTCAAATCCCAGACAGCATCGGTCAGGGGCGCTGGTGCCAACCTTCGTGGCGGTGGGCCGAAAAGTAAGGGTAAATAGAGTAATTCTAAGGAGAAAAGAATGAATATAGCTGGAACTTTCACAGGGCTTGGCCAAGGATTCATATATGTCATTGTGGGTATTTTTTTTATATGGCTGGTGAAAAAAGTAGATGACTGGCGGACCAAATCGTTTGATGATGATGTTCATATTGATGACGGGAATGTTGCTGTCGGCCTCAGAAGGGCAGGGCTCTATCTTGGGATTGCCATTGCATTATCAGGTGCTCTGGGCGAATCTTCAAAAGGTTTTTATCTCGATCTGGTCCAATTGCTGATTGATGGCTTTATCATCACGGGATTTATGTTTTCATCCAGGTTTGTCAATGATTTTATCATGCTGGGAAATATCAGTAACGATGAAGAGTGTGTCAAAACAATTATCCATCAGGATGGAAGTAAATCTGTTGGAAATTCGGCGGTGGGTATGGTTGAAGCAGGTATGTATATTGCCACGGGATTTATTCTTAACGGCAGCATTTCAGGAACCGGGGGAACATTCATCCAGGGCATTGCCAGTGCGATTCTTTTTTTTATCATGGGTCAAATGGCCTTGTTGCTTTTCGGATACCTTTATGAGCTGATTACCCCTTTTAATGTGAGAAACGAGATTAAAAACAATAACCTCGCCGCCGGCGTCGGACTTGGCGGCATCCTTATCGCCTTGGGCATTATTCTCAAATCAAGTATTTCAGGACCGTTCACAGGGTGGGCCCAGGATCTTGCAAGTTTTGGCATTTATACAGTGTATGGCATTGTTTTACTGTTGATCTTCAGAGTAGTGGTTGACAAACTGCTGTTGCCCACGACCGATATTGCCACGGAGGTCAAAGAAGATCGGAATGTGGCGGCCTTAATTGTTGTAGAGAGCGCTATTAATGCGGTTGCGATTATCATAGCCTTCTCCATGTAAAAAGAAAGATGATTAAAAAAAAACCTAAGCTTGGTTTTGCATCCGCACTGCTTTGCGGCTGCATGTTTGCAAGCGGTGCTTGCGGTATTATCCTTGAATATATCCAGGCAAGCCTCGCCTCCATGATACTCGGCAATTCCTTTGAACAATGGGCGATGGTCATCGGCCTCATGCTCTTCTGGATGGGGTTTGGCAGCTTAATCCAGGCACAGGTCTCAAAAAAAAATCTCATTTACACATTTATCGGTATTGAAACCGGTTTAGCGCTGGTAGGAGGCTTTTCCCCTACCCTGACGTATATATCCTATGGTTATACCGCTCATTACAGCCTAGTCCTTTATTTTTTCGTCAGTTTCATCGGGATCATGATTGGACTTGAAATCCCTGTGATAATAAGAATCAACAATGATTTCAGCAAAGAATTATCCACCAACCTTGGGAACATTCTCAGCGCTGATTATATTGGCAGTCTGATCGGGTCCTTCATCTATGTATTTATCCTCTTAAGATTTACGCCCATCACAGAGGCAGCCTTTTTGACCGCCGGGGTCAATTTTTCCCTGGCCTTTATCACCTTTGTCTATTTTACAAAAAAAGGTCTGTTAAAAAAAGGTTTTTTGATCCCTGCCATCATGCTCATCACTTTTAGTGCTGTATCGTATGGATATTTCAATAACCGCCAATGGAATATTAAAATTGAGCAACCTCTGTACGATGACCCCATTATTTTAAGCAAAACCACTCAGTATCAGCATATCGTCCTTACCCATTACAAACCCTTTGACGAAGTCAGGCTTTTTTTAAACGGGAACCTTCAATTTTGCAGTACAGATGAACAACGCTACCATGAACCCATGGTACACCCTGTTATGAATCTTGTTCCAGTCAAAACAAAGGTACTCATTCTTGGTGGTGGAGATGGCTGCGTCTTAAGAGAGGTTTTAAAATATAACGAAGTAAAAGAAGTGCTACTCGTGGACCTTGATCCAGAAATGACAACGCTTGCCGAAACGCATCCTGTTTTGAAGCGGATTAACCAGGATGCATTTAAAGATGCCCGTCTTGTTACCCTGACAGGTAAAGGGGTCACTTCAGGAATCAAAAAAAGGCTATATCTTGAAACTAACAAAAAAAGCCATTCGATTATAAAAGTAGATGCAAAAAAAATTGCTGATGTAAAAGTGATGAATGTTGATGCGGATAAGTTTTTAAGTGAAATACAGGGTTTCTGGGACGTCATCATTATTGATATGCCGGATCCATCCACGCCTGAGCTGACCAAGCTTTATGCCAAAGAATTTTATAAAAAAGTAAAGCAGCATCTATCACAACATGGGTTGATGGTGGTCCAGGCGACATCTCCCTATCTTGCAAAGGAAAGTTTTCTTTGTATCGGAAGAACCCTTGAAAGCGCTTCCTTGGAAATCCTGGCATTTCATGAGAATGTACCCAGTTTCGGGGATTGGGGGTGGTACCTGGCATGGCACCCCAATGTCAAAAAAGAAAAAATAATGGAAAGGATAAGTCATCTGAATATCGACGTTATGACAAAATTCATTACGCCCCAGGTTTTCAGAAGTGAACTTGTCTTCGGCAAAGACGCTTTGAAAACCAAGAACCGACAGGTAAACACCATTCTCCATCCGGTCCTGTTAAGCATCTACAACCACGAGTCCTGGTTGCTCGAGTAACAAAAAAATCGTGGGGAGTTATTTTTTGGACTGTATCACTGTGTCAGTATTGAGAAATACCAGAGAAGTTTTTCAGGCCGGAGATAAAACTAGCGAGAGCCTTAGTACATTGCTTCTATTAAATCGGAAAAAGCTTTGTTCACAATCTGGCGTTTAACTTTCATGGTGGGGGTCACCTCGCCGTCTTCTTCGTAGAGTTTTTTGGGGAGGATGGTGAATTTGCGAATATTTTCCACCCGTGCCAGGGTTTCGTTGACTTGATTCACCTGATCTTGGATTAGTTTGATGATCCGGGGTTCCCGGGTTAAATCCTTATAAGTGGAGAACTGGACCTTGTTATCCTGGGCATATTTGATGACGTTATCTTCATCGATCATGATAAGCGCTGATAAGTACTTGCGACGATCCCCGATTACAATGGCGTCATTGATATAGATGCTGGCCTTTAGTTTATTTTCGATATATTGGGGCGTGATGTTCTTGCCGCCGGCGGTGACAATGATATCCTTTTTGCGGTCGGTGATTTGCAAATATCCTTCATCGTCGATCTTGCCGACATCTCCTGTATGAAGCCAACCGTTTATAATGGTTTCTTTAGTTGCATCAGGGTTCTTAAAATATCCTTTAAAGACGCCGGGCGATTTAACGAGGATTTCGCCGTCCTGGGCAATCTTTATTTCCGCTCCTTTCAGGGCAGGCCCGACCGTTCCGAATTTGACCCGGCCCACAGGCGACAAGCAGGTGACACCTGTGCCCTCGGTTTGGCCATAGCCTTCAATCAGGTTTACCCCGATGGATTGAAAAAAACGCAACACATCCGGTGCAATGGGCGCGGCACCCGAATAGGCTACGCGAATGCGGTCGAAACCCAATCGCTCTTTGAGTTTGCGCAAGACCAATAGATGGGCCAGAGAAAACAATAGCTGCCAATATTCCGGAACCGTTCGGGAATTCATGGTAAAAGCGGCTCGCTTCTTGCCGATTTTGTAAGCCAGGTTGAACACCAATCGTTTGAACCAGGTGGCGTCGGACATTCGGATACGCACGGCCGAGTAATACTTTTCCCATATTCGCGGAACGGCATGGCCGACGGTGGGTGAGATCTCTTTCATATTGTCGGTAACGGTATCGAGACCTTCCACAAAATTGACCGTGTAACCCACGGTAATATGGCCAAGGATTGAAAATAGTTGTTCGAAGATATGACACAGCGGAAGAAAAGACATGACTTCATCCGTGTCATACATGGGGTTGTTTGACGTGATGGCTTTACCCATCCAGGCACAATTATCGTGGGTGAGCATGGCGCCTTTGGGTTGGCCGGTCGTGCCGGAGGTGTAGATGAGAACCGCGATATCATCGCCGAGGATTTCTATCGAGTACGTATCGAAAAGTTCCGGTTGGTTTTCATCCACTTTCTGACCGATTTCAATGAGTTCTTTAAACGTCATTACCATCGGATCTTTGAAATTGCGCAAACCTTCCGTATCCCAAACGATCACCTTTTTCAGAGCGGGTACTTTTTCGCGAAACCTCAGCCATTTATCGAGCTGTTCTTCATTTTCAACGAATAAAAAAACCGAATCGGAATTTTTAACCACATATTCCACCTGGGGCCAGGCGTTGGTGACGTAGATGCCGGTGGCGACACCGCCTATACATTGGACACCCATACTGGCAAAGATCCACTCCGGGCAGTTGTCCCCGATAATGGAAACGCATTCACCTTTTTTCAAACCCATGGAAATCAGGGCCGCACTCACCTGCCGGACGCGGTGATAGTAATGCATCCATGAGATGTCATGCCACAATCCCAGCTCTTTATGCCGCATGGCCACGCGGTCACCATGGGTAGCCACAGCTCTTTTAAAAGCTTGAGGGACGGTTTCCAGATATTTGTTATTCGATGATGCCATAAGTTCGTTCGCCCGTTTACCCGTTCGCCCGATTGCCTGTTTTCCCATTTGTCCGCCACGCCCTAACCGGCTAACAGGCAGACGGTTTCACCGCCATGCCTTTTTCCTTTTCCAGCGTTGATAGCCTTTGGCGGATGCTTCGGAGCGGATACCCATGTAAAACTCCTTGACGTCTTTGTCCTCCATTAGTTCTTTGGATTTACCTTTCATGACAAAGCGGCCATTTTCAAGGATCAGCCCCGTGTCGGATACCGTCAATGCCATGCGTGCATTTTGTTCTACCAATAAAATGGTCACCCCTTGGGCTTTGATGGTTTGAATGATCTTGAAAATCTCTTTTACGAGTAGGGGAGATAACCCCAGGGATGGCTCATCCAGAAGCAATAACTGCGGGCGACTCATCAGTGCGCGGCCAATGGCCAACATCTGTTGTTCGCCTCCAGAAAGTGTTCCGGCCCACTGACCTTCCCGCTCTTTTAGTACCGGAAAGTAGGCGTAAACCTGTTGTCGATCTTTTTCAATGGCGCTTTTATCGCTTCTAATATAAGCGCCCATGGCAAGGTTTTCCTTGACTGTCAGCTCTTCAAATACTTCACGCCCTTCAGGCACGTAGGAAATACCGGCACGGACAATTTTCTCGGTATCATTGCCATCGATGCGTTTTCCCTTAAAGTCGATGGTTCCCTTGTCCGGCTGGTCGTCTATCAGGCCCATGATTGTTTTTAAAATTGTGGATTTACCTGCACCATTATTGCCTAGAATGGCCGTAATGGAGCCCTTGGGTACGATTAGCGAGACACCCCGAATGGCGTAAATTAGGCCATAATAGGTTTCAATATTTTTAATTTCGAGAAGCGGTTTCACTTATTCAACCATTTGGCTCATGAGAAGGATAATACACCCGGTTCAAGCCGTTTCTTCGATCTCTTCTCCCAGGTAGGCTTTTAAAACCTCAGGGTGATTCTGGACTTCGATCGGTGTGCCTTGGGTAATGGGTTTACCAAAATTAATGACTAGAATGCGGTCGGAAATGTCCATCACCATGGACATGTCATGCTCTATCAACAAGGTGGTTACACCCAGCTCATCCTGAATATCTTTTAACCAGAAAATGAGGTCCTGCTTCTCCTCGGCATTCATGCCGGCGCAGGGTTCATCCAAAAGAAGCAGCTTAGGTTCCAGCGCCAACGCCCGGCCCAACTCTATCCGCTTCTGTGTGCCGTAAGGGAGCGCACCCACACGCTTATTTCTAACGGCCTGTAGATCTAAAAGGTCAATGATCTCTTCCACTTTTTCCCGATGATGCCTTTCCTCTTTTCCGGCAAAAGAACGCCGACCCCACATAAATGCGCCATGGAAAAGTCCGGTTTTCATAAACAGATGACGCCCCAGGAGAATATTTTCCATGGCATTCATATTATCGAACAACTCGATGTTCTGAAATGTCCGTGCAATTCCCAGCCGTGCAATGCGATCCGGTTTTCGGCCGCGGATATTTTTACCCTTGAACCAGATTTGACCGCTATTAGGGCGATAGATGCCATTGATACAGTTGAACAGGGTGGTTTTGCCGGCACCATTGGGACCGATGATAGCGAATATTTCCCCCTGTTGAATCTGAAAGCCGATGTCATCCAGCGCTTTTAAGCCGCCAAAGGAAATGCAAAGGTTTTCAACTTTAAAAAAGGCCATTAGCGATCTTTTCACATGAAGGGCCCCGCTCTTAAAGAGCGGGGCTGCAAATTTAATTATTATAGGTATGGGTTATTCTACCGTCATCCAATCCGTCAGCTTTTCATATTTACCGTCCGCCAGGCACTTGATCAGAAAAATCTCGTTGGTTCCGAGCCGACTGGCGGGGTCATTCGGGTCAAATGGTTTAAAATTGAGCGTACCCATAATACCTTTGAAATCCTTAATTCCTTCCATCTCTTTAACAAATCGCTCTCTGGTCAAGTCACGGCCGCTTCGCTCCAAGGCCTCCACCATTGTCTCGATAAAGCCAAAGCCTGCGTAGTAAAATATCCCCCATCTTTCCTCTTTGGCGGCATATTTATCAAAAGCCTCTTTATACTTTATCATCAACGGATTTTTGGAATCGGGAAGCTCGGCAAATGACCCTGTGATGACACCCTCCCACAACCCCTTGCTGATTTTGTACAGCAGTGGAAAGTCGGACAATGTGCTGACGCTCATCCACTGGGGCTCGAATTTCATGGCTTTGGAAGTTCCCATTATGGTGATTCCGTGGGTGGGACTAACCCACAAAAGGACCGTGTCTGCGCCGGCCTGTTTCATTTTCATGACATGGGATTTCATGTCGGTATCTTTAAGCTCCACGGGAACTTTGGCAACCAGTTCTAACCCGTGTTTTTTCAACTCGTTTTCCGCGCCTTCAACGCCGTTTTTCCCATATCCGTCATTCTGGTAGGCCATGGCAATTTTTTTACTGCCCAGGGTTTTTACCGCGTACCGGGTTAGCGCCATCGCCTCATTGTAATAGAGCGGATAGGTCGCAAACTGGTATTTTTCAGGCGGCATGACCCAGTGATGTGAGCCAGACGCTGCCCCTACCCAGGGGATCTTTTTCTCCATGAGATATTCCCTGACCGCCATACCCGGTGCGGTGCCCACACCCGAAGCCCATGCGAATATACCCACACCTTCCTGTAGCTCTTTCACGCCTGCCATTGTTTTGGCGGGGTTGTAGCCGTCATCAAACATATGGTAAACAATCTTGCGGCCGTGAATTCCTCCGGCGTCGTTGATCATCTTGAAATAGGCATCCGATCCGCGTGCTACGGAACCCCAGGGCGCCGCCGGCCCGGTTTGCGGTCCCCACTGGCCAATGTGAATTTCCGTATCGGTAATCCCTTCTTCCGCCCCCGCGCCGAGTGTAAATCCCAGAACCATTGCCACTGCCGCCAATACCGCCCACCATTGTCTCTTTTGCATACACAACCTCCTTTCTGTTAGGTATGATGCAGGCTTCAAGTCACACCTTTTTGACGTAATGCCTTGCGAAAAGTCCACTTGGTTTAACGCAAAGAACCATAACAATAATTGAAAAAGCGACGACCGATTTAAACTCTATGGAAACATACCCCCCGAACAGGTTCTCGATGATGCCCAGTATGTAAGCGCCGAAAACCGCTCCGGGCAGGGAAGTCATCCCGCCCATAACAGCGGCCGCAAAACCCTTTAGTAATGGGTCCCACATCATATAGGGCTGCATGGTGACCGGCGAAATGAGCAGGCCGGCCGTACATCCCACCAGTGAGGAAATCCCCCATGTCATCATGTGCATGCGGTTGGTATGGATGCCCATGAGACGTGCGGCCACAACATTTTGCTGGGTGGCTTTCATGGCCATGCCAAGCTTGGAAAACCTGAAAAACAGGAAAAGGACGATCATCAGAAACAGGGCGACGCCTAAAGTGAGCAATTCAAGCGAACTGATAAAAACATCTCCAAAGGAGACACTGTCATAGGGCGAAATGGGAAACGGCATGGCTTTTGGATCGGCACCGAATTTCCAGGACACCAACCCCAAAAGGATCATTTCCAGTCCAATGGTAATGGTGATAAGCCCTAGTACGTTGGGTTCTTTGGCCCGTCTGAGTACGGCAAATTCGAGAAGAGACCCTAAAAGTAAAGCAAAAATAAACGTCACGGGGAACGCGACATAATGCGGCAGGCCGAAATTCTCCAGCAACCAATAGGTAAAAAAGGTCGTGACCAGGGCCATTTCACCCTGAGCGAAATTGGGAACTTCCGTTGTTTTGTAGATGATCACCATGGCCATCCCCATCAATGCATAGGAGCTGCCCACGGCAATGCCACTGACCACCATCTGGATAAAATCCAACATAAAGTTTACTCACAAAACTTCAAAGCAGTTCTATCGTTTATTTCCTACCCAGCCATATTTTCTACCAACCCAAGTCTTCACCCTGACACTTTTTTAAAACGGCCACGTCTTCCAATAGATTTTAGTGCGGATCCACAGGCCGTAAATCCCAAGCGGCTCGAACAGCATGATCAGGACCATGATCGCACCGAATATAATAAACTGGATGTTAGAAACACCCGTTATGGAAAAATAGTTTTTTGAAAGTGCTTCCAGCCATTCACCGATATAAGGTATACTCAGAATGTTACGAAGCTGCAGATCCATCCAGCTCAGCAGGCAGGCACCGACAATGCAACCCATGATCGATCCCAACCCCCCCACGACGACCATGGCTAAAAACATGATCGACATCAGCAACGTGAATATCTCCGGCTCGATAAAGCGTAGAACGAATGCGTAAAGACCACCGGCAAGGCCCGCATAAAACGCACTGATGGCAAAAGCGAGCGTTTTGTACAATACGAGATTGATGCCCATGGTCTCGGCAGCGATATCCGCATCCCGAATGGCGATAAATGCCCTGCCAACCTTTGTTTTGGTCAGGTTTCTTGCTGCAAGGGTCAGCAACACCGTCAGTGGTATCAAAAGATAATAAAAATCCCTGTCGGATTTGAGATGCCAGGACCCAATCATCAGATCCGGTGCATGAAGGCCTTGTCGGCCCCCGAATAACTCGATCCGACCGATGAGTTGGGTGATGGTCAGCCCGAAACCCAATGTCGCGATGGTCAGATAGGGTCCTTCCAATCGCAGTGCGGGAAGTCCTAATAGAAACCCGAAAAGGGCCGCGACCAGGGCTGCCAGGGGCAATGCCAACAGAAATGGAAACGACCATTGGGTCATAAAAACAATTGTACCGTAGGCGCCGATAGCGAAAAACCCGGCATGCCCCAGTGAAATCAGACCGGTGTACCCTACCAGTATATTTAACCCGATCACCACGATGATATTGATGGCGATATAGTTGGCGATGTAGACGTAGTAGTTTTTAAAAAGAAACGGAAATACGGCCAGGGTAATCATGAGGAGAGTAAACCAGAAGACAATCACACCGGAGTTGAAAAGTTGAATGTCTTCGTAGTAATGCCTTTTCATGTCCATAGGCGATCTCGGTCGGGAATCCGGGTTAAGGGGAGAAGGTGATTACCGCGTGATTGATTTAAAATTAAAAACCCTTGATTCGGCAATATGGCAGGTTGCCGGGGATGTGTCAATAGTTGACGAGGCGTCTCAATCCGGATCAGCTGCATATTTGAGGGCACATTTGTCCGGTCGTTAGCCGCATTGGATCCTTGAACTATTAACTTGAACTATTTAAAGAGGTCCGTACTCAAGTACCGTTCGCCGGTGCTGGGTAGAATCACCACGATCTGTTTATTGGCCGAGTCCGGCCGCTGTGCTACTTCAAGGGCGGCTTTCACCGCCGCGCCGGACGAAATACCACAAAGGATCCCTTCTTTTTTTGCCAGTTGTCGCGCTGTTTGAAAAGATGCCTCATTGTCAACCGCGACAACCTCATCCACCAGAGAACGATCGAGCACCGCCGGCACGAACCCTGCCCCGATACCCTGAATTTTATGGGGGCCGGGGTCTCCACCGGAGAGCACCGGTGAGGCTGCCGGCTCCACGGCAATGGCCTTAAAAACCGGATTGCGGGATTTGATCACTGATGCGACCCCGGTGATCGTACCGCCGGTGCCGACACCGGCAACCAGTATGTCTGCTTTGCCGTTTGTATCGCGCCAAATCTCCTCGGCCGTGGTTTCCCGGTGAATCTGAGGGTTGGCCGGGTTGGCGAATTGGTTGGGCATGAAACTGTTTTTTTCGGAAGCCACTATCTCTTCGGCTTTGGCAATGGCTCCCTTCATTCCCTTAGGCCCAGGTGTCAACACCAGTTCAGCACCCAGATGAGACAGAAGTTTGCGGCGTTCCACGCTCATGGTCTCCGGCATGGTCAGGCAAATGCGGTAACCCTTGACCGCGCAGATAAATGCCAGGGCGATACCGGTATTGCCGCTGGTGGGTTCGACGATCAACGTATTGGGGCCAATTTTCCCGTCTTTTTCGCCGGCAGAAATCATGGCGGCCCCAATGCGGTCCTTTACACTCCCCACCGGGTTGAAAAACTCCAATTTGGCTAAAAGCGAGACATTCTCAGGCGCACCCATGCGATTTAGCGAGACAAGCGGTGTGTGGCCGATGGTATGGGCGATTGTTTCATGTATTGGCATCGTGGCCCTCCATTTGGATTTTAGATTTAGTATTGTAAAACCTGTTTCCGGGAATCCACCCGTTTTCAGGAATCCACCGGGGCTTCATTTATATACAAGCTTGGGCGATTCGAGAATGACCGATGTCTCCGGAGCCACGGATCGGGTAAGCCAGACATTTCCCCCGATGACCGATCGGGCGCCGATAATCGTATCGCCACCGAGGATAGTGGCACCGGAGTAGATAATGACATCGTCTTCAATCGTGGGGTGTCTTTTTTGTCCGCGCAGACCGTCGCCGGCATTGGGCGGCAGGGATAGCGCGCCCAGTGTGACCCCCTGATAGATGCGTACGTTTCTACCGATCACCGTCGTCTCGCCGATCACGACACCCGTACCGTGATCGATGACAAAGCGTTCCCCAATATCGGCTCCCGGATGGATGTCTATTCCGGTGATGCTATGGGCGTATTCGGACATGATGCGAGGCAACAGCGGGATGTTGAGTTTGTAAATGAGATGGGCCACACGATATATGGTGGTGGCCAGTATGCCCGGATAGCTGAAGATGATTTCATCATGACTGGAAGCGGCGGGATCCCCATCATAGGTTGCGGTTACATCTGTGGCCAGTTTTTTTCGAATATCGGGAACGGCCTTTAGGATTTCAAGGGCCTTTTTATGGCCGCTTTCATCACATTCGCTGCACGGTAGATTATAGCGAAAGCAGTCATGGCGAATGGCATGGCCGATCTGTTCGCCAAGATTATCAAAGAGTTCCGCCGTCGCCTGGCCGATGGCGTAACGCATATTAACCGGATCCAAACGCTCACGGTTAAAATACCCGGGAAACAGGATTTGTCGAAACCGTTCAATGATATCAATGACCGATGCTCGCGAGGGGATTGGTTCGTAATTGATGTGGGTATAACAGGTCGAATCCTCACAATTGGCGATCACGCTATCGGCCACTTCCGGAAGCTGTTTCCGGTAGTCGTTAATGGTAAATGCTTCAATTTTGCAGGAATCCGAAGGATTGCTGGTTTGGTCCATGGTGATGGTTTTCTCCTTGCGAAAACGTTTTCAATTGTAACGGGTGAATGATTTATAATCTAAGATGATTTATTTTATTGTCAAAAGATGCCACTTGAAATGTAAATGCAAGCATTTGACTTAATGGGTCAATCCAAAGGGCATGTGTCATGAGGGCAGGCATTGTGTTTAAAAAATAATCGAAGCGGAAGTTTGGCGAAGGGATATCTGATTGTAACGAAAAACGGGGCTGCACTAAAAGCTCGGGGCGGGGTGAGGTCGAAACGGAAAATGGCGGCGGATCAGATATGGTCCTGTTTGGCTCATTGCGGTGAAGATCACCGCAATGAGCTTCTAAAGCGCTATCCGTTTAACCATTACTCGAGAGCCTCGGCCACCCGGCCAACGAGTTTTTCGTTCGGCGTCAGGGTTTTATCGCCTTCGCCGGACCATTTGGCCGGACATGCTTCATCCCCGTGCTCGGCCAGGTAGGTATTTGCTTTGAGCTTCCGCAGCAACTCATCCACGTTTCGGCCCAGATTAAAAAAGTTGATCTCGGCATTCATCAAAACACCTTCAGGATTGATGATAAAGGCCCCCCTAAGGGCCAACCCGCTATTTTCTTCATACACGCCGAACAACCGGGAGACATTCCCGGTTGGATCGGCCGCCATGGGGTATTTAACGTTCTTTAACGATGTCTCTTCCCTTTGCCACGCGAGATGGGTAAACTGGGTATCGGTGCTGACGGTGACCAATTCTGCGCCCAGGGCTTTGAACGCATCGTATTTCTCCGCCAGAGCGGCAAATTCAGTGGCGCAAACGAAGGTGAAGTCCGCCGGATAAAAGAACAGAACCGTCCATTTGCCGTCTTTTTTCAACTGGCCCAGAGATATTTTGCCGAAATAGCCTTCTGTGGCATCGTAAGTGTCCAATTCAAATTCCGGCACTTCCTGACCAACTTTCAATCCGCAACATATATTGTGATGTGTCATGGGGTGTTCTCCTTGTATGGTTTTAACTAGGGTGGTGGGCGAGGGGATTCGCTGAAAAATCGTCTGGCGGGTTCAATCGCCCCTCATGAAATTGCCATCGATTTATTTACAGTAATGCAGGATGAACGTCTGGCAAGTTTTGAGAAGATGCCTGCGGCATCCCGAATGTTTTATCCGGATTTGCCGAAAGAACAGGCCGGGTAGCGGCAGGTGGGGCAGTCCAGGCATAGACCGCCATGGGCTAGCCGGGCCAGGTCTTCGGCGCCGGGTTTTTCACCGGCCAGCAACCGGGGCAGAATCAAGTCGAAGATGGTGATTGAATGAAAAAGACCGCAGGCGGGGATACCGACGATGGGCGTATTTTCTTTATAGGCTAAAAGAAACATGGCACCGGGGAGGACGGCGGCGCCATAATTGATCTGGTCGACACCAGCGGCCTGAATGCCCAACCGTGTGACATCATCCGGATCCACGGACATGCCGCCGGTGGTGATAATCAGGTCGGTGCCCATCTCAAGGAATTGTTTCACTTTGTCTGCTATCTGTTCCCGGTCGTCAGGTAGAATAACAGTTTCAGCCAGTATCGATCCGATATCGGATAGCTTCTTAGAGACGATGTTTTCAAACCGATCCTCAATCAACCCGTCGTAGACCTCATTGCCGGTAATGATCAGACGGGCCGTCACGGTGTTGAATGCTTTTACTGAAAATATCGGAAATGAGCTCGTGGCCATGGAAACAGCCTGGCCAAGCACATCACGGTCGATGACCAGAGGAATGGCCCGGGTTCCAGCGATCATTTGGCCTTTTTTTAAGGGTGTATTGTTGTGAACAGAGGCACACATGACATCCGGGATCAGATTGAATTGTGTCAACGGGTCGACCTTAACCTTCAATAATCCGTCATAAGCGGCCATCAATTGAATTTTACCTTCACGGGGTTGCGCTCCGAAAGTCACTCCCGGTCCCGCCAGGGCATTAGCGAGCTCAACAACGGCCTCATCTTCATGGACCTGGTTTTCGTTGAGTTCGAGGACATATAAGTGGCGTTTGCCCAGGCGCATCAGGTGGCACAGATCACTTTCGCGGACTTTATGCCCTTTTCGAAACGACGGACCTTTAAATTCACCCGGTCTCACTTCGGTGATATCATGGCTCAGGGTCATTCCAACGGCATCTTCTACCCTGATTTTTTGAAATAGGTCTTTTTCACAATGATGATCGTGCCGTTTTAACATCTCTCTCTCCAAATCAATTGGTCATCCGGGGTCCATCCGGGGCTCATACGACTTTCAAGGAGGGGCTGCACCCAGCCTCTTCCGGATAGTGGTAGTATGCACCGAAAGCGCATGATCGGCACAATACCTTTCCGTTTTTTAATACTTCCCTCTTATCTCTAACGACGGTACCGCAGCTTTGGCAGGTTGCCTTAAAGCCGGTCGGTCCGGGCATATCATGTATGGGAATGGTGACGTCCACGGCCTCAACTTTAAAAAGCTGGTCGTTGGGCATACGTTTATAGGCTTCCAGCTGCTGCAGGTGTTTATCTTTGATTTCGGGTGCATATTCGGCGGCCAGTTCGCGTGATTTTTCCGTTGAGCGGATTCGAAAGGCGCGTTTGGTTTCCAGGTTGACGAATGTGGCTGCCATGATGCCGTTATCGATAAATTTTAAGGAGCGTCGCCCCAGCCGAACCCCTGTAACATGGGCGATGGCATCCGTGGCGCAGCGATCGATTTCCACAAAGACAATCAGTTTCTTGATTTGCGGCAGATGGCTGGGATCGTCGAGTTCGACCAATTCACATCCCAGCATGGCCATGCGCACACCAACCACCTGACCCGGGCATAAATGGCCATGGACTTCGGCGGAACCTTGTAAGAGGGTTTCAAAATTTTCCATCATATTTTTTTCGCCTACCTTATGTTAAATATAACATAACTAAAAAAAACGCGGTTGACAAGAAAAAAAGAAAAAATAACTTCGTTTTTATGTATGGATTTATCGCAGAAAGGTCAAAGAACCCCCACCACCTGCACTGGGGGTTCTTTTACCTGGTTAAATGGGGGCGTTCGTGTGACGGGAGTATCGGTGCGCGTCAGTTGAGAGGACGGCACACCGGTCCCTTCAGCCTGACATGATTCAAGTCGTTAATTATGATGGCGTCGTAAAAAGTCTCATCTACGGCGTTGTTGTCGTTTTCCAGACTCTCAACATACTTTCGATCCTGTAAAACCACAACGCCTTGTATATGAGCCTTTTAACTTAGCCATTCGTGCTACTTTTTACGAGTGCATCAATTATGTAAACGTTCTTTTTTACAGTATTGTAGGACTATTTTTGTTTTTCCGCCACCTCATTGACCCATTCAATGGCGGCGATCATATTGGGAAACCCGGTTGTGGTCATGGATAGGATGACAGCATGGGTGATTTCCTCCAGCGTGGCTCCCGCAGCGAGCGCTTTTCGGGCAGCAGACATGACGCCCCCGCGCGAGTTGACACCGATGGCGATCCCCAACTTGACCAATTCCTGATATTTGGCTTCCAGGGGTCCGGCCTCCCGACAGGATTTGCCGAGGTCTTGATATTGCTTGATGAGTTCCGGATGTTTTTTTGAAAAGGATTCGTAAGGCTTGGGTAAGTACATGGGATTCTCCTTTACGTGTCTTGCTTGGATTGTGGGTATATTACCCTGATCGAGACCAATGAGCCTATCAGGCCGCCTGGGTTTTTGGAAGCGAAAAGTAAAACGTACTGAATACACCCTTTTCGCTGACCACCCAGATACGGCCGCCGTGGGCTTCAACGATGGCTTTACAGATGGCCAGCCCGAGCCCGGTTCCTTCGGTTTGACTGCGGCTTCCCGATGGTGCTGTAGAAAATTTTTCGAAAATCGTATCGATATACGCCGGATCAATTCCTTCACCGTAGTCCTTGATGCCGACCGTGACACTGTCATGATCCTGAATCGTGAAAATGTCGATGCTTTTACGGCGCTTTGAAAATTTGATTGCGTTTTCAATAAGATTGACCAGTACCTGCTCAATGCGTTCCAGATCCATTTCTACAAAAATATCGCCTCGCGAATCGAAATTGATCGCAATATTTCGATCAATGGCCATGGGGCTGATGATTTCAAGAACTTCCGAAATTAAGCGGTTCAAATCTTCCGATTCGAAAGACCACTCAATTTTTTTCGCTTCAAGTTTGGTGAAATCGAACAGGTCCGTCACCAGCCGGGTCAGACGGGCCACATTTTTATCGATAATGGATAGATAATTCCGGTTGTCCTCTATTTCGATTTTTCGGTTAAGATAATCGATGCCGCCACGAATGACAGTCAGGGGGGACCTGAGTTCATGCGACATGTTGGCCAGAAAGTCGGACTTTAGCTGGTCGAGGGTTTTTAGTTCTCTGTTCGCCTCGGAAAGCTTATGTGTAGCCTGGTCGATCCGCTTTTCCAGCGTCACCCTTCCGCGGGCCAATTTCTGGGCCATTGTATTAAAAGTGATACCCAGATTTTCGAATTCGTCCCCTGTCCGCAGGGTGACTTCTGCGTCCAGATTACCACTGCTGATTTCAGTCGTGGCATGTTCGAGGGCTTTTAACGGCCGAATCACCATACGCCGCAACATAAAGAACAGGATAAAAATCGTCAAACCGATAAAACCGAGACCGGCCAGGCCAAGCTTTAAGTGATTATATTTAAATGCTGTTTTCGCTTTGTCGAGGGGTAGAAAGACGCTGAGTCCCCCCAGGATACCCTGATGGGATACTTCTTGTTGCGTATGACATTTCAAGCAGGCGCTTTCCATGTAAAGGGGAACAATATATTGGAAAAATGGATCTTCGGCCTTATTTTCGAAACGATATATTTCCGCCAGGCCAACTTTTTTAAACCGGTTTAGCGCATTTCGTTCGAATGCATCGGGGAGGTTGGCCGGATTGATTGGATTCATGCTCGCCAGCCGGAAACGATACAGGTCCTGCTGATACGAATAATCCGATAATTTACGCGTGACCATCGACGGTGTAAATCGTAGAAAGCGCCCCTTATCCGTATCCATTTGATCTTCGAAAAAGCATTGGGTATTTCGAGCGCCACGGCTATTTTCAAGAACCATGATGCCTCCGCAATCGGATATCCACTGCCGTGTCAGAATAATCTGGCGAGATAAAACCCGGGCCTGATTAATCACTTGTTCCATGGCATTTTTTTCATTTTGAATGCCCGTCCAGATGAAAATCGCACCCAAAACCGGACTGACAATGAGAATGATCACCACTAAAAATTTAAACTGAAGAGAAAAACGCGGTTTTTGCATCGAAAACCCTCGGTTTGTGTTTGCTTGATGACCGGCGCGTATGGACGGGGTATTATACGAAAGATCGTGGCTCCTTATCTGGATTCCATTGCCCGGATTCCATCAGGAGGGGGCTTTTTCATTTTCCTTCTTCGACGACCAAAATGACAAGAAAAATGATTCAACTGCTCAGGCTCGTATACGCATAAAAGATGGATAGGATACCGTAAGCAGGGTTCAGCGTCAAATTTTAACTGCCTTCCGCCTTGATTTTTTTTTCATAACCCCATAATTTTATTTATAAGGACGAAATGGTTCTTTAATGGTGAAACGGTGTCATGAACGATAAACTATGCTGCACCCACCCCTGTATTCTTGTCATCGATGATGACCGGGATATTGTTCAAACCCTAAAGGGAAACCTTGAGTTGGACGGATATCAGGTCCACTGCGCTTATGATGGTATGACCGGGCTGCATATTGCCCGCACCATTCGGCCCGATTTGATCATTCTCGATTTGAACCTACCCGATATCGACGGGGTCAAGGCCTGTCAGATTATTCGCCGGGAATTCGATTTTCCGATTATCATGCTCACCGCCCGGGATGGGTTATCCGATAAGGTGCTGGGATTGCAATGCGGCGCAGATGATTATCTGGTCAAACCGTTTCATTTCCTGGAACTTTCTGCGCGGATCAAGGCGATTTTGGACCGAATTCAAAGAAGCCTGGTACAAGAACAAACTGATTTCAAAGATCTCTCCATCAATTTCAAATCAAAAAGCGTCCTGGCGCGCGGCAAAGAAGCCAAATTGACCCGGACCGAGTTTGCTCTGTTCGAACTGTTTGCCACCTACCCGGACGAGGTGTTATCCCGTGATTTTATTCAACAGCAGATTTGGCAGGATTCGGAATTATACAGCCATAGCCGGGCATTGGATGTTCATGTTCGAAGGTTACGGAAAAAAATAGAGGTCAATCCCGAAGAGCCGGAATATATTGTTACCGTGTCCGGCGTTGGCTACAAACTCCTAAGTAAATAACCAAAGACATAACCATTGAAAAAAAAACAACGACTTAAGCTGAGATCGAGCCATTGGATTGTCAATGAAGACAATGAGATTATCCTTGGCAGGGGACGAATGAAAATTTTGGAGAATATTGAGAAGACCGGCTCAATTAACCAGGCTGCCAAACAGATGAAGATGTCGTACAAAGGGGCCTGGAGCAAGATCAAGGCGACAGAGAAACATTTCGGAACGAAAATCGTGCTGGCGGATAAAAAAACAGGCACACAACTAACCGTGGAAGGCAAGGAGTTGCTTGATAAATACCGGCGTATGCATCAGGAATGTTGTGCTGGCGATGACAAAATTTTTAACCATTTTTTTAAAAAAAAATAGTGTCTTGTACGAATCCAGGCGGTCTTAACCGGAACGATTCAAATCAGACGATTCCACCACATTGTAACATTATTAACATCTTCGTAACTTGACGGATCTCGTCAGGTTGTGCCAGAATAGCAACACTTCCGTTATACTTCTATGTGACCCCTTCTCGTACTGACGGAGATGCAAACATACATAAAAAAATTCATTTTGGGCAACCTGATCTCTAAAGCGCTAACTTTGAAAGTCTGAACATGAAAGTCTGAAAAGGTTTGCCTGTGAATGAACCATTTGGTTGAAGGAGGCGGCTTGCAATCGAGCTATAATTCCCATGTTAAGCGAATCATCGTGGGACTCATTGTTGTCGTCGCCCTAGGGATCGCGGCAAAGAAGCTCCTTATTCCCAAATCTTTTGGCATATACGGCCATTACCGGGCCGATGCCATTGAAGAGGCTGCAACAGTTGAAATGCGACACGGGACCAACGCATCGTGTTTATCCTGCCATCGCTTTGAGGCCCAAATTCATTTAAGGGGCAAACACAGTACGATATCCTGTGAATTCTGCCACGGTCCCTTGGCCGATCATGTCAAGGACGGCAAAAAGATCGGGACACTCCCGGTAAAAAAGGAAAAAGAGATCAGCACCCTCTGCCTGCGATGTCACAACCGCGCCATCCAGGCCCGGTCCGACGAAGTGATCAAGACCGTCATTATGCCGGCCCATCTCGAAGAGCAGAAAGTAAAAGTTACCCACCAGTGTAACCAGTGCCACCATGTACATGCACCGTTACAGTACATTAACCGTGCCAAACGGATTCTCGGCATCCCGCTCGATATCCAGCCTGACATCCAGGAGGCCAGCTGATGGACCATTTCGAAAAGAGGCCTATTAAGGATCGTCGGCAATTTATAAAAAACGTTCTTAAGGGGACCATTGGCGGCTCTTTGCTGTTGGTTATTCCTGCCGGGGCCGAAAACCTCGAGATCCCTGACCAGATCAAAAATATTCGCAACAGCCCCTGGAAATTGACCGAAAAGAAGTTCGCCTTTATCGTGGATATCACCCGCTGCATCGGTTGCGGCTCCTGTTGTGTGGCCGATAAACGTGAATTTAATGTGCCCGACGGACACTACCGGACGTGGGTTGAGAGATATCTGAAAGATTTCGATGATAATGTTTACGTCGATTCCCCCAAAGGCGGTTTGGAGGGATACCAGGAACCTCGTAACGACATAAAGAAAAAAATCCGCGATACCTTCTTCGTTCCCAAGCTGTGCAACATGTGCCAGGAACCATCGTGTGTTCAGGTTTGTCCCGTTGGGGCTACCTATCGATCGCCGGACGGGTTCGTGCTGGTCGATTCCGGGCGTTGCGTGGGATGCGCCTATTGTATTCAAGCCTGCCCCTATTCTGTCCGTTTTCTTCATCCCGACACGCGTACCGCCGAGAAATGCACCTGGTGCTATCATCGGGTTCGCAAAGGGTTGTTACCGGCCTGTGTCGATGTCTGCCCTACGGGTTCCCGGAAATTCGGCGATCTTAACGATCCGGAATCCGAGGTGACTCAAATTTTGAAAGGGCCCGGTGTCCTCACCGTGTTAAAAAAAGAGATGGGTAACTTTCCCGCCCTGTACTACAAGGGACTGAGAAGGGAGGTGGTCTGATGAACCCTGTTCACGGAGGCGCTTCTTATCTCATTTCTAACTACGTGTTTCCCAATGATCTGCATGTCCACTGGAGTATGATGATCGTTTTGTACCCGTACTTGAGCGGGTTGGTGGATGGCGCCTTCATTGTGGCCGCCTTGTATTACGTTTTCGGCGTTAAAAGCTTAAAACCCATCGCCCGATTTTCCCTGATATTTGCTCTCTCTTTTCTTATGTGCGTGGGACTGCCGGTGATGGCACACTTGGGCCGCCCCGAGCGAAATATCAATATGATGGTCACCCCCAGCCCGTCATCGGCCATGGCCGGCGGGGGCTATCTCTTTATGGTGACGATTTCAGTTTTACTATTATTAATCCTGTTTCTCTATCGACCCTATTTAGTTAGACAACAGCAACAATCCAAAGGGATTAAGCGCCTATTCTATCAGTTGCTGACATTCGGCAGCGAAAACCTGTCTACTGACGCTTTGGCCCTGGACCAAAAGGTGATTCGATTCCTTGCTGCTCTGGGGATTCCGGTGGCGACGATATTCCATGGCTATGTGGGGTTTTTATTCGGCGGCGTGAAGGCCAACCCCTCATGGTCCACACCGTTGATGCCGGTGATCTTTCTTTTCTCAGCCTGCGTTTCGGGAATTTCCGGTATTATCCTCGCCTACATCGTTATCAAACGTTTTCGTGAGAAGGTCGTTGATGCGGCGTGCGTTAAGACCCTGATCAACACGCTGTTCGGCTTTTTTATTCTGGCGTTTTCTTTTGAGATGCTAGAAGTTTTTTCACATTCCTATCTGCGAACCGGTTACCACCATATGGTGGAAGGGCTGTTAAACGGACCGCTATTTTTCTCTTTCTGGATCATGCAGGTGGGCGTTTGCTCCCTCGGCCCATTGTTGGTTCTGGGCTGGCTGGTCTTTTTTAAGGTGAAAGAATCAACCTATGTCATGGGGGCGGCTGTGGTTTCCTTTGTGCTTTTGCTACAAGTCCTTTTTATGCGATGGAATGTGATTATAGGTGGGCAGTTGATGTCTAAAAGCGCCCGAGGGTATACCGAATTTCATCCCGAGTGGTTCGACAAAGAAGGCATTATTGCCGTGGTTCTAATTATGATTGTACCATTTATCTTCTTGTTCGTATTGAGCAAGATCTTCCCTTTGTGGGTTAAAGGTAAAAGTGAAGCATCGTAGATGTAAGATGATTGACAAAGCGCGTACTAAAGGAGGTGATGGGGTAGCGACGGCAAGGGAAAGAACAGCGAGGTCAAAATCTTAAGGCGCAATATGTTGCCTACCAACGGTCTTGTATAGGAAGGAGGGTGATAATTAGATGATTACCATCAGATCAACACTGATCATGCTTGTCTTGGTGGTTTTCACGGCGGGGACGGCATTTGGCCTGACGCAGGAATCCTTTGACGTGAAAAACCCCAAGAACCAGGAAATGAACAAGAAATGCATTACCTGCCATTTGAAAGAAAATAAATCCATTGTGCTCCAGTGGGAAAATTCAGCCCATGCCGCCGCCAAAGAAGGACAGGTTGGCTGTTATAATTGCCATGCGGCCGAGCAGGGTGACGAAGTGGGTTATATGCACGAAGGGGCATTCATCAAAGCGATTTTAAGCCCCAATGATTGTGCCAAATGCCATGAACCCGAAGCCAAGGAAATGGCTCTTTCTCATCATGCAACCGCCGGTGAGATCATGGCCTCATTGGATAATATGCTGGCTGAAGTGATCGGCGGCATGCCAGATAATAAGGGCAACATGACCAGTGGCTGCTGGCAGTGCCATGGCTCCGTCGTGACGTTAAAGCGTGACAAAGACGGGAAAACGCTTCGCTCGAAAACCGATGCACCACAGATGGATTATAATACCTATCCCAACAGTGGTATCGGACGGATTAATCCGGATGGATCAAAAGGAACCTGTAATGCCTGTCATACGCGGCATTCGTTCCGGGCCAGCACGGCCCGACAGCCGGATAATTGCGGTAAATGCCATCTGGGCCCGGATCACCCCCAGAAAGAGATCTATGAAGAGTCCAAGCACGGTATCTCTTTTGCTTCGGCCATGCGGGGTGAGGGAAAAGGCGGCATGAACATCATGAAGGATGGTAAATGGGTCCTGGGGGACGATTACCATTATGCCCCGACCTGTTCCACTTGCCATATGGGGTCGTTTATCAAACTCAACGGCGCTGTGGCGAAGAACACCCACAACCCGGGCGACCGGATTTCCTGGAACCTGCGCGCCGTGGTTTCCAGTAAATTGAACCGGGTAACCTTCAACGATGGCACGGTGTCGGATATCACCGGCGATATTGCACCTCGGCCGGGACAGACGGCCAAGGCCAAGAGTTATGTCCGGGAAGGTGACAAACTCAAAAAAGTGATCGCCGAAAAAACCATCGCGTCCGTAGTCTCCTGGAAGGAACGACGGTCAAATATGCAGGAGGTGTGTAAGTCCTGCCATGGCGTCAACCATATCCAGAATTTTTACGGTCAACTGGATGATCTGGTTAATCTATACAATGACAAGTTCGCCAAACCGGGACTGCAAATTGTTAAAATGTTGAAAAAAGACGGAATCTGGAAAAATTCGGGATTTCAGAACAAACTGGGATACACCTGGTTTGAACTTTGGCACCACGAAGGCCGACGCGCCCGTATGGCGGCGGCGATGTTTGCACCGGATTACGTCCATTGGCATGGCATGTACGAAATTTCCCGTAACTTCTACCAAGAATTTTTGCCGGAAGTTCAGGAACTGGCAGATCATGCCGGCAAGGGAGAGAAGTATAAGAAATTCATTGCCGACCTGATGGCGAAACCGGAGCATATCTGGAAACGTACCGGTGGAAGCGCGGAGACAATGAAACTCATCGAAGAAGAACAGCGAATGCGCTACGGCGGTAAACAACAATAATTTTTACCGGCTCATTTTTTCCCGCCCCTGTCCGCGATTCAAATACGGATTGGGGCGGCCTTGTTTTTTGAGAATAAATATGAGATGGATATTTATAACAGCTACCACATTGTGGTTGTTCGTTTTGGCGGCCACGGGTGCGTCGGCCAATGAACTAAGCTTGCTGCTGGATCAGGTGGCGGCCCTAAATATAAGCCGCGGGGGTTATGTTTTGGGAAAACCCCTGACGGATGAGCAAAGACTGACCGCCCGGCAACATTCCGAAAATATTGACAACCCAAACCTTTTTAAATTTAAGGACGGTCGTCTCTATATTGTGGCTCTAAAAGAAACCGATCGGGTCATCATTTTATACGAGGATCATGTCGGGGCCACTCGCAAACAGATTCAGGACTTTGTGGGGAACTTGTTCCTTGATTATGGTAAACCGACGGTTTTCAGCCACGATAAGGTTATTTATTGGGCCTGGAACCAAGAAGGCACCATCTCTTCCGAAGCCTTTAAAGCCGCGAAGAAAAAGCGAGATCCACCGATGATTCTGGCCACGGTCAAACTAAACAGTAGTGTGCCGATTATGGATGCCAAAGGGGATATGTCCTCCGGCAATATCTATTATATCGTTTCGTCGGACCCGGCCTTAAAGCTTATTAAAAAATAGCCCATCGCAATGAGAAACATTTATCTTGACCATAGCGCCACGACACCTGTTCGTTCCGAAGTCTTTGAAGCGATGCAACCCTATTTTTCCGAGTTTTTCGGCAACGCTTCAAGTATTCACGGTGTTGGGCAAAAGGCGCGGAAAGATTTGGAGAATGCGCGGAAAAGGGTGGCCGGTATTCTGGGTGCGCGCTTTGATGAGATCTATTTTACATCGGGCGGGACCGAATCGGACAATCTGGCGATATTGGGCGTGGCGCGTTCTCAAGGCGATTCGGGTCGACATATTATTACTTCTGCCATTGAGCACCCAGCCGTCCTGAACAGTTGTCGCCATTTAGAGCAGCAAGGCTATGACGTCGATTACCTTCCCGTCGATTCGGATGGCCGCATTGATCCACAGGTCGTTGAGGCTGCGATAAGGCCGAGCACCATCCTGGTTTCGATCATGTTGGCCAACAATGAGGTGGGAACACTTCAACCAATTCAAACGATTGGAGAGATAACCAAAGCAAGAGGCATTCCCCTGCATACCGACGCGGTTCAGGCCATAGGCAAAATATCGGTAAAGGTGGAAGATCTAAATGTAGACCTTCTTACCGTTGCAGGCCATAAAATCCATGGACCCAAAGGTATCGGGCTTTTATACGTAAATCATCGTACGAAATTTACCCCTCTCTTTTTCGGGGGTCACCACGAACGTGGTTATCGGCCGGGTACGGAAAATGTGGCATCTATAATCGGGTTGACAAAAGCCATGGAACTGGCCGGAGGAGAACGAAACGATTTTTTTGCAGAGATGCATCGCCTTCGATCAATACTGGAAGACGGTATTTGCGAAAACATAGATCGGGTTCAGATCAACGGGCACAAACAAGAAAGATTACCCAACCTCACCAATATCAGTTTCCATGCGGTGGACGGTGAAGCCCTTTTATATATCCTGGACAGTAAGGGCGTTGCCGTTTCCACCGGTGCGGCCTGCTCCTCTGGATCGACGGGTGTATCGCATGTTCTTACCGCCATGGGCCTTTCATCGGAAACGGCAGGCGGAAGCATTCGTTTCTCCCTGGGTCGATTGAACCGCGAGGATGATATTCATCACGTGCTCACGTTGCTTCCGGATATCATTGCTCGCTTAAGAAAATAGCCGGCGCATTTTTCACCGAGATAATCCCGGCTGTGGCTGTATCAAGCGCGGTACTGAGATGCATCGCTTGCGGCGCGAATATGATCTCGGTCTTATCCTAATACATTCCTCGCAAGGCCCTATGAATGGCCAAAGCGGACGACCCCACCAACACCAACACGAAAGAAGGAGGCGATCATGAGAAAAATTCTTATCCTTGGATCCGGCGCCGGCGGTACGATTGTGGCCAATATGCTTCGTAAGGAACTGCCCGAATCGGAATGGGAAATGACCATTATTGATCGAAAAGAGCAGCATCACTATCAGGCCGGTTATTTGTTTATTCCTTTCGGCGTATATGGCGAACAGGATGTACTAAAACCGAAGAAAGAGTTTATCCCCAAAGGTGTTGATTTCGTGCACGATAATATTACCCGAATCGATGCCGAGACACGACAAGTGGAAACGGAAAAAGGTGGTCGTTATGAATACGATTGGCTGATTATTGCCACTGGATGCGATATCGCGCCGGAGGAAATTGATGGTATGATGGATGGTTGGCGCAAAGATATTTTTGATTACTATACGTTAGGCGGAGCGCTCGCCCTTCATAAACAACTCAAATATTTTGATTCCGGGAAAATTGTACTCAATATCGCCGAGATTCCCTATAAATGTCCCATTGCACCGTTGGAATTCGTCTTCATGGCTGATTGGTTTTTCACCGTCAATGGTGTTCGCGATAAAGTTGATATTGAGTTGGTTACGCCGCTGGACAATGTGTTTACCAAGCCCGTGGCGGCCAAGATATTGGCAGAATTCGCCGTGAAAAAAAATATTAAGGTCACGCCTTATTTTGATCTGGCCCAAGTCAACGTAAATGAAAAAACCATTGAATCCCATAAAGGTGACAAGGTCGGTTACGACCTGCTTGTCGCGATACCCCCCAATATGGGAGACCAGGTGTTAATTGACTCAGAGATCAGTGATCCGGTCGGATTTGTGGCCACAGACAATGGCACCTTAAAAGCGGAAAATTTTGATCGTATATTTGTGATCGGTGATACGACCAACGTGCCGACCTCAAAAGCAGGTTCTGTCGCACATTACGAGGCTTACACGCTCGTGGAGAACCTGTTGCGGGAAATCGATGGGCACAAGGCCACGAAACAATTTGACGGCCATGCCACCTGTTTTCTGGCTTCCGGTTTCGAAAAAGCGATACTTCTCGATTTCAACTACGATGTCGAGCCATTACCCGGTAAGTTCCCTTTTCCCGGCATGGGGCCGTTTAGCCTGCTGCAGGATAGCTTAAACAATTACTGGGGAAAAATGATGTTCCGGTGGGTGTACTGGAACCTGATGATGAAGGGGCTTGATCTGCCCTTGGAACCCCAGATGAACCTGGCCGGGAAAATTCGCAAGGTCGCCTAGACGGGAGGTGGTAAAAATGACTCAGGAAGAATTAATACTTGAACGGTTGGACCGTTTGGAGGCCCAGGTGGCGCCGGTGGCTGAATCAGCACGGTCCATGCGCGAATTAAAAGAAGAACTGACGCCACGGGTCAACGAAGCAGTGCAAGCCTTAATCGTGGGACTGGCGGATATCGAGGCGGACTTTCAACTGGAAGACTTGACCTATCTGGTCAAAAAAATGCTACGCAACGTCAATAATTTAAACTATACCCTGGATCAGCTCAAGAACATTATCGATTTTGTTCAAACGGCCGAGCCGATGCTTAAAACCACGGTTCCCCAGATAATTTTTTACCTGGGTGAGCTCGAACAAAAAGGCGTATTTCGCCTTTTGAGTGCATCCCTTGACATTGTGAAAAATATCAGCGCCTCTTTTTCAACCGAAGACTTGGAACAGATCGGTAGCGGTATGGTGACGTTGGCGGGGGCTCTGAAAAAGGTAACGGAACCACAGGCTGTGGCCTTTCTATCAAAGGCGGCTGAAATTCCGGGGCAGGTAGATCCATCTCAGGCGAAAGATGTCGGTCTATTCGGCCTTTTGGGTGCATTGGGCGATAGCGAGGTTAAAAAGGGTATGGGGGTTTTAATGGAGCTGACTAGAGGACTATCACTATTGAAAGGTGAGAGTACTACTCAAGATATTGCATAGTTTTTGTTTGACTTCAACTTTTCCTCTATTTGAAAACCCGGTACAGAATTCGTATCGGGTTTTCAAAATACATTTTCTTTCCCTAAACCACTTTTACAAATCACTAATGACATCAGTCCTACGGTTATTAGCTATTAACAGACTACCATTTGGACTCATCTTCCTTAATGCACTCTGTAATAACAGAGTAGCCCATAAATAGGGTGTTTTTTTTCGGTTTTTCACCAAATAATGTTTTACAGTTTGTAAAATCATAAAGATAGCTATAAAAACCTTTAACATCGTACTGCTTGTAAGTATATCCATGTTTATTAACTTGTTTATCAAAGCGCAGGATAGGCAACGTGAATATTTGGTAGTAGTTTGCCGCTTCAGCATTGAAGAATCCATCTTTTGTATGGGTTGTTTTGTTGTTTAAATTCATTGTCCACTTAATATGGTGTTTCCCAGGCATCAGTTTAATCAAGTAATTATATGGCGTAGAGTTAGATGAAATTTTCTTGTTATTTAAATAAACTTCCGAGGGAGGAACATTACCCCATGGCATAGCCAAAACCTTTATTCTGGCAATATCATTTATAGAGGGCTCTGCCCCAGAATAGGTTTTTATCGATGGGAGTGCGGAACAACCGGTAATGATACCAGCTATAAGCGGAAGAAGTAATATTTTATTTAGGCCAAATATTCGTTTCATTGTGGTTCCTTTCTATCCCCTATACTAAGGATATACCTCGCACTAAGGAGAGAATGATGGTTGAAAAATGCTTTAAAAAATGATTATTTCATTGCATCAAAACACCATCGTACGCCAATATATCCTTATAAGCATCGGGGTTCTCATTAACATCCTTTTGGTAGGCGCCTATTGCTTCTTTGTATGCGCTTTGTTCCATATCTTCTTGGGCTACTGTGGGGTGATACTCCAGATAAGTGCATTTTTGCATCGCTTTCTCAGCGGCTTCTTTGGTCATAGGATAAAAACCTGACGTTCTAGCCCGCCAAACACCCATAGTAACACCTTCCCCGAGGAAATATGTTTTACCGGCTTTAAAATTGAATTTTGCTACCGCTGTGTTTTCAACGGAAACGACAACATAATGTTCCCCCGGTTCCACCTGGGTAATAAAATATGATCTTCCAGTGGTTTCTCCAATGAGTTTGCGATCAAGGTAATTCCAAAATGCAATGGCGCCCCCGAAACTAGTCTCACGAAGGATAACGAGCGTAGCCTTATTTGGTTGAAAAGTCAGAGCGGGAGCCATGTCCGGTTTGGTCATATTCGTCGTTGCACAGCCAGTCAAAAGAAGCAAAAGTGTAATAAGCAAAATTGTTTTTTTCATCTATCACCTCGTTTTTATGATGTGGGTTTGAATAAATAGGCATTTATTGCCGATTTTGAATATTTTCATTTCAATGGTTGATCCGACATTTGAAGGCCAGCCTGGAATGGTATTCATTACACTCTCATTCCATACCGTTTAAGGATAAACATAAGGATTGAGCCATCCTTGAACTTGTTCATAGGAATAGTACCCTCCATATTCTCTCGTTTGACTTATGGGTGCTGTTTGGGGGCAATTCAAAGCGGGTGATGATCCCTCGAATGTTTTTCTGGCGACGACCTGGGCGGTGCGTGCATTTCTCAATACAATGTCGCGGGCATGTTTTGCAAAGTATATATCCGAGCCGATATTGTATGCGCAGGGTCCGCCAACGATGATATCATAATCATCTGAAACACAGGCAACGAGTTCAATATTAGAAATTGATTCTTTATGGTCATAATACCAATGATTTGGAAGACGCTCCCACCAGTCCCGTGTGGGAGCGGAGCCGCTGGGAGGGTTAAAATAGGCACTTGTGTAGGAAAGCATCACCGGGTGTGGGCCGGGTATACTTCTGTTGTAATTACCCGCTCCCGGTACGCCGACACCTCTGCACACTTTCTTCAAGGTGGTATAATTTAACTGGTCGTAGTGATCAGCGGTAGGCGGATCAAAACCATCATCATAATCATCGTCATCACTGCCGCCACACGCGTTAAAGAAAGCAATCGATAAACCAATAAGGCTTATCAAGCCAAGACGAACCAACCATTTTTTTTTTGAAAATTTCATTTTTCCTTCTCCATGTAGGCTATTTATTGATGATTTAATTGGCTTTGGTAACCGTACTTTGGATGTTCGTTTGTTGTAACAATTCAATCGCTATGATTGTCAGTGTGTAGGGGTTTGGTGTTTTGTTGATTGGTGTTTTTTTCCAGATGACGGTTTCTCCACCCGGAGACAAGGGTTGTGCCGTACCGATTATTCTGGAAGCGACTGCAGACATTCGATTCCCAGCATTCTTTAATCTGGCTTCTCCTTTTGAAAGGCTTACCTTTGCTATCACTACAAATCCACTATCCATATATATACCAGCAAGGTCTTCCCACGGTAGCAACTGGTTTTTTAGGGTAATGCCTTGTTTAGTCAGTTCAATTCTACCAAAATTCAGATGCCCTTGCTTTGAAAAAGTCGCACCCATTTTTTTAACCAAGTCGCGTGTAACTCTTTCATGTATGGTGGCTGTAAGTTCTTCAATGCCTTTAATTCTCTCAGTAAATTCCATGGACTTGTCATTACTATCCAGCACAATTCTGCAGCGACGTCGGTGATGGGTCCGCACGCCATTTAAATACTGGTCATTAAAATCTTGCCAGACCTCATGTATATTCAACCATTTGGTAATCATTGGTTTCCCCTTAACCATCGCAGAGACAAGACCGTTGGAGAACACAGCAACCCATCGGGATTTCATTTTTTTTTCAAATTTATGAAATAACCATAAAAAAATGGGTGCGGCGGGAAAAAGAAGGATCGAGCTTAAAATTTTCCAGCTTAAATACAGATGGGGCTTTGGTCTGAATATAACCTCCAGATCACCTAATTGATAAGATTGGGGAGATCTGCCTGCCAACAATTGTTCGGAATCAAACTCCCGAGGTTTAGAACGTTTTTCAAGTGCCAAGACAATAGGCACCATAGGGATCATACTCAAAAAAAACCAGCTGATATAGCTATCGCCACCTAAATCACGTATTGCATATCGGCTAGCAAAAAAAGGTACAATCAACAGAATACCAGCCATTGTCAACATTGTAGCGGTTTCTTGGTTTCCCGAGACGGAAATTGTAAAAAGGGCGCCATAGACAATCAGGATAGCTACCCACAATTGTTTTTTGTTATCCATTTTGTACTCCGCGTGGTGTACTTGAAATTGGACAGTTGGGCATCAAGTGGTTTTACTGGCTTAATGGTTGCTGTAAACGCACATCCGTTGAATGCGAAAATAATTAAAAACAACTATGCAATGCTTTTAAAGATCATTTTTCGTTCCATTTTTTTGTTTTTTCTATCCAGGGGTTAAAAAACGGCAAACAAGTTGATCATAAACGCCAATGGTTGAATATCTTCAGTTCCGCCGCCTCTGAAAGAGGTGTCCTCCATCTCTAATTCTGAGGTGTCATAACCAACCTCGACACCCATGGAGACCATTTTGTCTTTTAAAAATTCCACACCAACAGCGCCGAAAAAACCTGGTTTTGAACTTTCAACATAGTCTCCGCTGGCCAAATGGGTCGAGATACCAGCCCGCACATAGGGTGATACCGTGCCTTTCGGCTTGAAGGTATAACGGCCATTTACGTTGACTGGAAGATTAAATAGGTCGGCATCACCGGTGATCCACATCATAGGGCCGAATCCAATGCCCACACCGAAGCCATTGTCAAATTGGAGATATGGTTGGAACGTTAACCCGATGGGGAGATAATCGACGGTTTCCACAAAGCCCATGTTGTCTTCAATGCGATCAACGATATCACTGAAACCGGATACAAAGGTTAATCCTACTGGAAATCGCCACTCTTTCGCTGTAGCGACATTAAATGTGCAGACCATGATTAGTAGCCAAAGTACCATCACCGATATGATGTTTTTCATTCTTTTTCTCCAAGGTTGGAATGGTTTTTTGCTTTGTGATGAGTACCGTTAAATCTAAAATACCGCATTTTTTTAACCCCCTTTTACTTGTTGCTATGCGTTCCAAAAAGTAATAGTAATTAGATTTCAAACGCTTCTATTTCAATCCTTCTTTGGGCGGTCATTTCTATACAAATTGTCCAACCAGATAAGAAAAACCCTTATAATTGAGGTCGTAGAGTTTTAGCCCCATATGACTTTATGGGTTTTAAGATTTAGTGCTTCAATTGCAAGTCATGTGCCGGAGGGGTGAAAGAATATTTAGTTGGCTATAGTGGTGATATCTTAATTGGATGTTGGAATAATAAAGGAGAAAATAATAACTAAAAAGCGCATATTTCTATGCAAAATGAATAAGTATATTCATTTTGCATGCATATTATGATTTTTTTCAGTGTGAGCTAAGCCGCCGGCTCAATGTGGATTGGGAAATTCCAAGAATTTTTGATGCCAGCGTTTGATTTCCGCCCACTTTTTTCAACGCCTCGCCGATAAAAAATTCCTCAGCTTCATGTAATGTTGGAATGTCACCGGAATAGGTGATAAATGAAGGCATATTTTTTGACTCAAGTCCGTCTTCGGAAGGATTACAATTTATGAGGGCCTCATTGTCTGTTATTGAATGAAGGATACATTCATCAAATTCCCCATTTAAGCTCAAGCTGACCGCATTATAGATTATCGATTCAAGTTCGCGTATATTTCCGGAAAAACGGTATTTTTTCAGCATGGATATTAGGTGGGCGCTGATTTCGGGCTCCGGCCTTTTTAATTCCTTTGATGCCTTTTTAATAAAATGACTGACAAGCAGTGGTATATCGTTTACCCTTTCTCTTAGTGGTGGGATATGGATTCTGTGTATATTTAATCTGTAATATAGGTCATTTCTAAACGCACCTTTTTTTATTAGGCTTTCTAAATCCTGATTGGTGGCGGCAATGGTTTTGACGGAAGATTTTTTAATAATATCGGAGCCGAGGGGATAATATTCGTTGTTTTGTAGAAGTTGGAGTAATTTTACCTGAGAACCGTTCTCAAGCTCTCCGATCTCATCGAGAAACAAAGTGCCATTTTGGGCTTTTTGAACGAGCCCTTGACGATGTGAATGGGCGCCTGTGAAAGCTCCTTTTTTATGACCGAATAGGGAATCAGAAAAGGCCGTGTCATCAAGCCCACCAACATTAACGGAAACATATTCTCCATCTCTATGGCTCAAACAATGTATTGCCTTTGCGATCAGATCTTTACCAACCCCACTTTCTCCCGTAATCAACACCGGTTTCAGACTATCAGAAATGGCTTCTATGTATTTAAATATGGCAAACATAGATGGTGCAGATGTAACAATATGGCTAAATGTTTTCGGATGATTCAGTTCTTGCGATAAAACAGTCCCTTTTAGTCTTTTCACCTCAGTTTCAAGGTAATATATATCCAAGGCCCGCTTAACACTGCTGTAAAGCCGCAGACTGTCAACCGGTTTAACGATAAAATCGTGTGCGCCAAGCTGCATGCACTCAACCGCTAATGAGACATCGTCTGTTCCTGTAATAACGATCACGGGAATCTGTGGATATTTTTCCTGTATAATTTTTAACAAACTAATTCCATCGATATCCGGCATAATCAAGTCAAGTAGAATTATGGATATGGCTTCATTTTCAATAATTTGGAGGACGCATGCGCTTTCATGGCAAAGAATTAGGTTTGTTAGTCCCGACTGTTTCAATGCCATGCTGTAAGACGCTAGAATGTCCTCTTCGTCATCAACAATTAAAATAGGAAATAGAGGATTTTTCATATCATTACTTGGTTTCTTCTATCATGTTGAAGATGATTGATACGGTAGTGCCTTTTTCTTTATCAGAATGTATGTTCAGCTCGCCATTATGGTTTTTGATGATGACAGATGCAATAAACAGTCCAAGCCCAATACTATTTGTGCCTCTTTTGGTTGTGTAGAACTCTTTGTAGATATTTGAAATTTTATCTTCACTTATACCCGCCCCATTGTCCTTAACCTCTATATATACTTTTTTTTCAAGACGGTTGGAAAATGATCGGATTCGAATACGGCCACCGTCTTTATGAACAGCATCACAGGCATTTTGTATAAGATTGATGACCACTTGAACAATGTCCCAAAATTTCGCCCTGATTTTTGGAATATGTCTTTCACGGTCTATCGATATTGAGATGTTTTTTCCTGTGTCATTATGGAAAAGATTCACAGAGGTCTTAATTATTGAGTTGACGCTTATATTTTTATCTATGATATCTTTGCTGGGATTGATGAATGTCTTTAAACCGTTAACAATGTGGTGAATCCTCTCGGAGTTACGAATTATTCTGGAGAAATCTCCTGGAACATTTGTTTTTAAATCCATAAACGTGCTTCCGCCTATCTCAAAATCACCAAATTCATCTTTGTACTCCTCTAAAACAGGAACGACACCTTTCCATAAATCAGCAAGTCCCTGAGATGTTATTTTTATTGAGGTATTAGGGTTATTGATGTCGTGGGTTACACATAAGATGAACGTTCCGAGGGTTGTCATTTTCTCGGCCCGCTTTAATTGATCTCTTTGTGACCGCAATTTTTTTTCGGCTTGGACAAACTTTTTTTGCAAGGCAAAAGAAAAAAGAAGATAGAAAATCATTCCGAAGGGCACGATAAAAGATGTTTTAATTAAAAATTGGGAATGTAAGATATCATTGATAACTGTTAAAAATAAAACAACAAACCCTGTTACCATAAAACTTGCCCCATACAGTTTTTTTCTAAGGGCAGAAATCTGAATAGCAAAGTAATAAGCGCATAATATGGCCAGCAACAGTTGGAAAAAAATGAATAATTGTTCAAAAAATATAGGTTTAAGGAGTAAAAAAAGTAGGCTGCCGATAATCTCTGAATATAGAATCAAGTGATATACATGGCGATTAATTTCTCCTGGATATAATGCCCTTAAGAAAAGTAAAAATATTACTGGCCCCCAAAATATCGGCAGAAGTTCGATTTTTAGTGCCCATTCCCATGGTAACACAGGAAAAAGGTTTAGAAGCAAACGTTCGCCAGTCAAAGAGGCCCTAATCACAATCATCAGGCAAAAAATACCAAAATAGAGCATGGCACTTTCTTTTCTATACAGCATGTAGAGCCCGGCGTGGTATATGCCCATAGCAAATAGTGCACCAATGAGAAATACTTCAAACATTATGCCGTATTTTCTAAGTTTCAGGATCTCCGATTCATTTCCAAATAAAATACTTTTCCAGATACCCCCATGCGCATAGTGGAAATTTGATACATGGATGACAAGTTCAACCCGGTTGCTATCCGGTTTGAACATTTTTATGAGTGGAAGATATTGAGGACGCGATGTTGCTTTGTCTTTCCCGACGATTCCGTTTTCGGCCAAAAGCTCGCCATTTACCCACATTTTATAAGATGTGTTTATTTCCGGTATCTTAAAACCTTTTAGCTTTTGGGTTGAATTTATGGTAATTGTCAAACGGTAGGTCGCAAACCCAAAACTATCATATGGACTATTTCCGAGAGATGGCTTGTTCCATCGGGTAGGCACGTGAATCAAATTTGGCTGATTTATTTTTACGCTTTCATTGAAATCACCAGGATATATGAATTGGTTCCAGTAAAACTCCCACTCTCCATCAAGCCTTGCTACCCCGTCATTAATAAAATTCCAGGCGCTTAGGTCAAGTGCGCCATTAACCGCTGCTGTTTTGTTCAGATCCTTTGATCCTTTTTTTACTTGAAAAAAAATGACCAGGTTTATGGTCAATACAAGTAATATCGACAAGGCAATTAGTGTTTTTTTCTTCATGCCAAAGATTAATTAAACCGTTTGGGATTTAGTGAAAAGCATTTTAAAGGCCAATATCAAAAGTTTAAACCGTGCGTGTCTATATACCGATAAAAAGGGGTAACCGGTTAATAAAAATATCCAAAGAGCCATTTGGCCTCTGAAAACAATTAAATGGGGTTGCGGTTATAGCGCGCTTCTGGAGATGAAGAGTAGCATACAATCCGCTTATTTTCCATGTTCAGTAGATTGCCTCTGTCCTGATAACGAAAAAATAAAACCGATCTTTCTGAGTGAGAAGAATAATGGGTTTGTTAAAACAAGGGAGGGCCGTTTGGCTGAGGAGGGTAAAAGGATAGGGTATGAAATTTTCGACAAAGAAAAATTTCAAAAAACACAACAGAATTCAAGTTTAAATTATGGGATGCGGAAAATAGCTATCCGGCGGAATTAACCCTGACATTGCATAAAATTTGGCCTGAAGTCGTTTTACTTGTGCTTAAGGCCGCTGCATTGGAATTGTATTAAGGTAACGCTCCCGCCGGATAACGGATGACAAATTAATATAAGTTTGTTTTTTTCAGAATAATCAGTGCTCCCCAGTAAGAAACACCAATCAGTGCAACCCAGGATAAGAGTAAAAACGTATTCATAAAGATCTCCTTAAATATAACCAAAATTTGGTCGCAGTGGGCTAATATCCATAGTCTGATATTTCAGCAGCCGTCAGTTTCTTTTTATCCATTAACCGCCAGACATAAGCGACATAGGCCAGTACAAACGGAATGGCGATTGCCACGTAGGTCATCACTGTCAGTGTGTACGGGCTTGACGACGCATTATAGATGGTCAGGCTGGATTGAAGGGCGGCCTTTGACGGATAAAAGGCGGTTTGGTTGTAAGCCGGCAGCAACAGTACCGTCAAACCGACCAGAACGGTGCCGAGACCTCCGAACCAGATACCGGCCGTACTGTCGGATTTGGCTGTTTTCAGTACGCCCAGGATAACCATCACAAGACCGAGAAGTAACAGTACCAGCAACCATGGATTGGCCAGCAGGTTGGATAGGTATTTACGTGCAACCAGGGCGATAGTGCCCTGTTCGTCGACGATACCAAACCCCTTCATCAACAAAAGGCTAACCAGAACGTAGAGCAGAAACGGTAAGGAAATGATAAAATTCGTAAGCGTCGCCTTGCGAATGCGGGTTTCCATATCCGGTAATGTTGTATAGTCGATGTTGTTGATCAGATACATCGCGCCCAAGGTGCGCGCGTTGAAGACCAAAAACAGGCCAAGAGACAGGTTAAAGAGGCTGAAAGCCGCCTCAAGACCGCGCAGAGGATGGAGCCAGGTAACAAAGTTATAGCTGTTCAGCCCAAAATTAGACCCGGTGAAAAAGGTGCCGACAGCCGCTCCGATCAGCAGGATGCCTACGGACCCATTGATGAATAAGAATAATTCATAGACCTTTTCTCCGAGCAGATTATTTTGTTTTTTTCGATACTCGAAGCTGACGGCCTGGAGGACAAAGGTAAACAGAATCAGCACCCAGACCCAGTAGGCGCCACCAAAGCTGGTGGCGTAAAATTTTGGGAAAGCGGCAAAGAGCGCGCCACCGAAGAGGACCAAGGTTGTAAAGGTCAGTTCCCATTTGCGTCCCAGTGATTGATGACCAGAGATTTCTCTGTGTCTGTTTTTGCCACCTGCCATAGCAGGGTTTGTCCGCCCTGAACAAAGGTTAGAAAAAGGAACAAGGCGCCGACAACTGAACATAGCAGCCACCAAAGGTGCTGTAGTGTTGTATAATCAAGGTTTCCTATCATTTTAGTTCTCCTCCGGACCGATGCTGATTTGTTTGGTCATAATCCGTATCTCGGCAATAAGTAGGATGGCAAAAAGCACAAAAAACATGAAAAAAGTGGTCTGCACCGTGCCTGCCGTCAGGTTCGAGCGGGCCACCGTTACCGGAAGCAGATTCTGTATGGTCCAGGGTTGTCGACCCACTTCGGCGACGATCCAACCGGCCTGAGAGGCGATCATGCTGAGAAAAAACATACTCGTGCCAAGACCGAGCAACCATCTTTTTTCCATGCAACAAATCTTTGAAGGAGAAATAAAGAAATGCCAGACAGACCAAGCGGAAAGAGCCCCCCAGAACCACCATGATGTGAAATGTGTAAAAAGACATTCCAACAGGTGGTACGACTTCTTCAGGTTGGGTCAGAAATCCGTAGCCAAGGTAGTCCTTGTTTTCATTAAAAACAGTAAGCGCTTTGTCGGATGTCGCCGAATTCCCTTTTTTCTTTTCGGTTTTATAAGTATCCAGTGAAGCAAGGGCAATCTTGCCCTTGTCGATCTTTTGGGCGGTTCCCATAATATTTTCTTTTTCATTGCCATATACCAGATCGTTTATGCCGGGGACAAAAGAGTTGATCGAACGGTTGGCCAGCAGGGAAAGCAACCCGGGAATGCGGATTTCAAAGTTGAAGGCATTTTGATTATCACCCGGTTTTTTATCTGGGTTGAGCATGCCAAAAGCGATAACTCCGGCACCGCGTTCCCCGTCGTAGAGTCCTTCAATGGCAGCAAGCTTCATGGGCTGGTGCTGGGCATCCTCGTATGCGGCTTCGTCGCCGGTAAAGATGACGAATCCGGAAGAGAGTAAGCCGAAAAGCGCCGCTACCATGATGGATCGTTTTGCCATTTGGATATGCCTGCCCTTGAGCAGGTACCAGGATGATATGGAAATAATAAAGAACGATGCCAGCAACATGGAAGAGCTGGTGGCGTGTGTAAACTTGGAAACCGCTACCGGCGAAAAACCACATCAGAAAAATTCTGCATTTCAAATCGAGCCGTATCCGGATTAAATGCCTGGCCGACTGGGTGCTGCATCCAGGCGTTCGCTACCAGTATCCATACGGCGGACAGGTTGGAGCCGATGGCCACCATCCATGTGGAAAAGAGATGGAATCTTTTGGAAACACGCTCCCAGCCGAAAAACATGACGGCAAAAAAGGTGGCTTCCAGGAAAAAAGCGACGATTCCCTCAATGGCCAGTGGCGCACCAAAGATATCACCCACCATCCACGAGTAGTTGGACCAATTGGTACCGAACTCAAACTCAAGGATGATGCCGGTCGCGACACCGATGGCAAAGTTGATACCGAAAAGTTTCATCCAGAATCGGGTCAACCGCTCCCATTCCCGACTACCGGTCTTATAGTAGATGGAATGGTAAAAAGCGATGATCCATGTGATACCCAGTGTGAGCGGTACAAAGATCCAGTGATACATGGCCGTGAGTGCAAATTGCGCCCTGGCCCAGTTCACCATGGACAGGTCAAAACTATCAATCATTTTTTTCTACCTCCTTTTGCGGGTTTGTATTAGGGACAAATTGGGTCATTTGCTCAACAACATAGTCTGCTCGCTGATTATCCGTGTAAACTTCGATTCTAAAAATCCTTGGAAAAAAAACAGCTTGAGCACGCCAAACATAATAATCAACTTGATGATAATCAGTTTCCATAATGTCCGACCCAGCGTCATTCGGCGAAAACCATCCATATAGAATTGGAATACCCTTGAAAAAAGGCCAAATTGTAGCCGGCCTGGTCGTTCCGTAGATGTTTCTGCTCGCATTGTTTTGTTTGTCACATCTATATCCATTTATTTGTTGCCGGAGGGATCCATCTCCGGAAGAATTGGTACACAAGGACCTTTTTTGGCCAATTGATCGAAGGTGACGCCTTCCAATGTATTCCGTAGCTGGTCCCTGGCCTGCATCCATATTTGATGGACAGAACAACTATAAGAAACCTTACAGGAATCCGGCAGGGCGACACAGTCGTTAAGAAAGATCTCGCCAATCATAATTTCAACCACTTCCAGCAAAGTGATGGATGTCGGGTTTTTTATAAGGGCCAAGCCCCCCCGGGAACCCTGGCGGATTTCAATAAGATTTCCCCTGGCCAGATCCTGGGCAATTTTGGCAAGAAAATGAGAGGGAATATCCGCCTCTTCCGCTATTTTTAGTCGTTTGACAAGTACGCCCCGGCCTTGCTGGGTTAAATAGAGGATACATCGTATTGCATATTCAGCTGCCATTGTTATTCGCATAATTTATTCCCGTGAGTGTAATACAAACCAATATAGGATATATAAGATATGATTTATCTCATATAAAGACAGCTTCCCCATGTCAAGAAAAAAATCAGGGGTTTTTATTTATTCCGGAAGCTTTCCGTGGAAGCGCAAGATTAATAGCTTAAAAGGTTTTATCGCGAAGTTTTTACATCATTCAATAAGGGTAAAGCGTTTACCCTCTTTCTATCGATTGTGCCCTTCCAGTGTTATCTTTCGGCAGCCATTTGTTGACACAATCCTTTGGGTTGCGTAGCATAATCCTCTTTATTCGATCGAAATACCCAAAACCGTTACCAAACGCAGTTGAGCCGATACCCATGATCAGCATCGAAAATTTACATAAAAGCTACGGTGAGCGTCGCCTGTTTGAGGGTGTGCGCTTTCAGATAAACTCCCGCGAACGGGTGGGTTTGGTAGGCCGTAACGGCCATGGAAAAACGACCCTGTTTCGAATTATCGCCGGGTTGGAGAATATGGATGAAGGGAAGCTGAATATTCCCCGCAATTATAGAATTGGGTATGTTAAGCAGCATGTGAGTTTTACCGCGAATACGATTCTTGAGGAAGGAATATCGGCGCTGCCGCCCAATGAACGGGATCAGCATTGGAAGGTGGAGCGGATTCTGGCCGGGCTCGGATTTTCGGAGGAAGATTTCAATCGCCCCCCCGGTGAATTTTCAGGCGGATTTCAGGTGCGGCTTAATTTGGCAAGGGCCCTCATCTCCGAACCTGATCTGCTCCTGCTCGACGAACCCACCAATTATCTGGACATTGCTTCCATCCGATGGATTGAGGGCTTTTTGTCAAACTGGCCGCATGAGTTGATACTGATCACCCATGATCGCACTTTTATGGATAAGCTGGTGACCCATACCATCGGGATTCATCGGGGCCAAATTAAAAAAATTGCCGGCGACACGGAAAAATATTACTCCCAGATTGTCCAAGAGGAGGCCATTTACGAAAAGACACGCCTAAACGATGAAAAACGTAAAAAGGAAGTTGCGCTTTTCATCAACCGTTTTCGGGCTAAGGCAAGACTGGCCAACATGGTTCAGTCCCGCGTGAAAACCCTGGCTAAGATGGAAAAAAAAGAAAAACTGACAGCGGTTCAATCCCTTGAATTTTCAATTCCCAGCATTCCTTCCAAAGGGCGGCATGTATTCACCGCCGAAGATGTTGCTTTTGGGTATGATAAAAATCACCCACTATTCAGCGGTTTTAATATTTCCGTGAATGCCGGTGACCGTATCGGCATTATCGGTAAAAACGGTCGTGGCAAGACCACGCTGCTAAAGATCATGGCGGGTGCTTTGTCGCCCCAAAAGGGGCAGTTTCAATTTAACCCCAACATTGCCACTGGTTATTTTGAACAGAGTAATGCCACATCGTTGGTGGATACGCGCACGGTGGAGGATGAGATCGGCCTCGCGCAGGGCGGCACGGATAGACAGTCGGTGCGGAACATTTGTGGAGCCATGCTTTTTTCAGGTGACGACGCCACCAAAAAGATAAGCATCCTCTCTGGTGGCGAAAAGAGCCGGGTGATGTTGGGAAAGATCCTGATTACGCCTGTGAACCTGTTGCTACTGGATGAACCAACCAACCATCTCGATATGGATGCCTGCGATGCCTTGCTGGCCGCATTGGATTTTTTTGACGGCACCTTAATCATGGTGACACATAATGAAATGTTTCTGCATGCCCTGGCAGAACGATTGATTGTTTTTCAAAATGGCCGAACGGATCTGTTTGAAGGGTCCTACCAGGATTTTCTCGATCGAGTGGGTTGGCAGGAAGAGAACGTGCAAGCGGTAAACGGAGCCCCCATCCTTTCGGATAGCAATACCCCCGAGCGCTTATCAAAAAAAGAGATGCGTCAGATGCGATCAGAGGTTTTGACGCGCAAAACCAACGCATTAAAGCCCTTGAGAAAAGAGATGAAGGAAGTCGAGAAGAATATTGAAAAGCGCGAAGCAGAGCTGAGCCGGTATAACCGGAAGATGATTGATGCATCTACTACCGGTAATGGAAAAAAGATCGCCATGCTATCCAAAGAAATTCACCATCTGCAGATGGAAATCGACCGGTTTTTCACCCGGCTGGAAGAAGTGACTGACGCGTATGAGTCCCAGGAAGCCGAATTCGATGCCGAATTGGATCGGGTATCAATTTAAGCTGAGTGCGGTTGCCCGCCATGCCAACTTGGTTTTGACGTCTGACGAGAATTCAAAAAACTAAAAACCAGCCGGGTTGAATCTCCAGCTGGTTTTTAATTTTTGATGCTATCTTTTATATTTTATACAACTATCCTTTTAACGAAAATTTCGGCATAATTCCGTTATAGTAGGCTTTTTCCGAAATACTGCCCCATGTACCAACCTCTTTCTGGAATATTTTAAACGATTCGTTTACTTTTTTGGCCATTGGGCTTTTCGCCGCTTCTTCTTCCCGAACCGCTTCTGCCAAAGGTTTCATAGCGTCTAAAACAGCATCGGGGAAGGGAACAACCGGCACTTTGTGTTTGTTGATTAGGGTCTGCAGAGCCGCCCCATTTCTGGCATCAAACTGGGCCAACACCCAGTGCTCGTTTTCAACGCAGGCGGCATCAACGATGTGCTGAAGGTCTTTGGGCAAGGATTCATAGGCTTTTTTATTGAAGAAGTACTCTAGATAGGTTCCGGGCTCATGCCAACCCGGATAGTAGTAGTACTTGGCGGCCTTATAAAAACCGAATCGCAATCCATGTAATGGCCCGACCCATTCAGTGGCGTCGATGACACCGCGCTCTAGGGAAGTAAAGATTTCACCACCCGGAAGATTCACAACGGTTCCACCGGCCTTGGCGATGACTTTTCCGCCCAATCCGGGGATGCGCATTTTGAGCCCTTTAAAATCGTCAATGGTTTTGATTTCCTTGTTAAACCACCCCCCCATCTGAACCCCGGTGGATCCACCGGGCCTGGGGATCAGGTTAAACGGCGCATAACACTCCTCCCATAACTTGAGGCCGTCGGCACCATGAAACCAGGCGGACATGCCCTGGGCGTTCATGCCGAATGGTACGGCCGAGAACCATTGGGTGGCCGGCTCTTTTCCGGCCCAATAGTAAGAGGCCCCACTGCCCACCTCAACTGTTCCATCGGATACGGCTTGAAAGCTCTCGAAGGCGGGTACTAACTCACCAGCAGCAAACACCTTAATTTGAAGCCGGCCACCGGAAAGCTCTCCAACCCGCCGGGCCAAGCGCTCGCAACCTTCCTGGAGTACATCTAGTTTGGGTGGCCAGGTGGTGACCATTTTCCATTTAATGGTCTTATTTGCCAAAACTGCGGGTGCATTCACCGCGGTCGCCGCGACTGCCGCCGCACCGACACCAGCCTTTTTCAGGAACTCACGCCTTTTCATACAATCCTCCTTGCTTTTATGGGATTAGATTGCCAAAGTGGCATTCGGAAATATCGCCGACCAAACCGATGCAACCCGGCGCCGAAAGCCATTCGATCTTTCCATTCATTAATCGACTTAATACAAATCCATTTCCGGCGTCAAGGCCCATATACGACCTTCGGAAGCCATGTCGCAAGTTGTGGATAAAATACAACAATGGTCAGCCCGATAAGCTGAAAAATGACAAATGGAATAATACCGCGATATATGTGTCCGGTCGTAATCTCAGGCGGCGTTACCGCTTTTAAATAGAAAAGGGAAAATCCGAAAGGCGGCGTCATAAAGGACGTCTGCAGGTTGATCGCCAATAGGACACAAAACCATATGGGATCAAAACCGAATTCTATCATTATCGGGGCAAGCACCGGAACATGGATAAAGGTGATTTCGATAAAGTCGAGGAAAAAGCCGATGATAAATATCAGTCCCATGACAATCGCCAGAACCATGCCACGCGAGTACTGTTCCGCCAATCCACCCAGAAACTCCCGAACAAGTTCGTCCCCTCCCAGTCCCCGAAAAACCAGCCCAAAGGCGGCGGCCCCGCATAAAATGATGAACACCATGCAGGTCAGTTTGACGGTGGTGCGCATGACTTCTTGCAGAATCGATACGGAAAATTTTCGGTTGGCCAGGGTTAATACGGTCGCACCGACAGCGCCAACGGCTGCCGCCTCTGTGGGGGATGCGACACCGGCAAATATGGACCCCAGAACGGCCAGCATTAAAAAGAGGGGCGGAAACAGGGCTTTGCCGACCCTAACGAGCATCTCTTTGGAGGATATGGCGCCAAGCTCTTCTTTCGAAATGGCCGGCGCAACGCCCGGGCGAAAATAGGAGACCAACAGAATATATAAAATGAACAGACCCACCAGTAAAAAGCCCGGCAGCACGGCCCCCATGAAAAGATCACCCACCGATACCCCGACGATATCGCCGATGAGGACCAGAACAATGCTGGGCGGGATGATTTGTCCCAGCGTACCGGAGGCGGAGACGGTACCAGTGGCCAGTTCTTTTTGATACCCGCGTTTTAGCATGGTGGGTACCGCCAGAAGCCCCATCGTTACCACAGTGGCGCCCACTATTCCCGTCGATGCCCCCAAGAGAGCCCCCACGATGACTACGGAAATGGCCAGTCCGCCGCGCAGGCGACCAAACAGCATACCCATGGTGTCCAGAAGATCCTCTGCCAAGCCTGACCGCTCCAACATGACCCCCATGAATACAAAGAGGGGCACGGCCATCAAAGTGACATTGATCATCACACCCCAGATCCTAAGAGGCAGTAAATTAAAAAAGTCCCAGCCGAATCCGATCAGGCCAAAACATAAGGAGGTTCCCATCAAGGTGAAGGTGACCGGGAAACCAGCCATGAGTAAAATTGTTAATGCCAAAAACATCCACGCCGGTAAATATTCCATCAGGATTTTTCTCCTTTGGGAGATTCAAGCCCCAACAGTTGCAGAAGGCTGTGGATGCCCAGAGAGATACCTTGGAGCAATAAAAGGAAGAATCCGGTCGGAATGGTTGCTTTAATGATAAAACGAAGGGGAATGCCACCCGGGTCGGGTGACCCTTCCAACATGGACCAGGAATTGTGAACAAAATGAAAAGAAGTCAGGATAATCATGATACATCCGGGAAACAGAAAAAGAAGGACGCCAATGAGGTTGATCCAGGCGCGTCCTTTAAATCCCAGTCTTTGATAGATAATATCAACGCGCACATGACCGTCATGTAGCAGGGTGTAGCCGGCGCCGATCAGAAAAATAAAGGCGAACAGGTGCCATTCCAGTTCCTGGGTAAAAACGAAGCTGGTGTTGAACATGTAACGCATACACACATCAACAAAAACCACCAGGACCAGCCCCAAGGTTACCCAGGCCACCCCACGACCGACCCACTCATTCAATTGATCGATGATTTGGCTTATGAGCTTGAGAGCTTTCATGTGACGGGCGCGATTTCTCCGTTTGAATTAAATGGTCGACGGGTCATCTTATGGTTTACTAATGAACTGGAATAAATATATAAATTTCTTCACATCGTCAAGGGGGCATATCACCGCGGCGTTTATAACTGGGCCTTGATAATTGCAGAGCCTTGGCGTATTTTACGTTATCTTTGGCGTGCGACCAGCATCCTTTTTTTTTGTATTCGATAGACGGTGAGTAAAAAATGGTAATATCAAATTACTGGGCAGATCATTACGCGGAGAACCGGCGATCCGCCGAAGAGGCCGTTCGGTTAATCAAGCCGGGGAATCGGGTGTTCATCAGCTCTGCCTGCGGCGAACCCAAGCACCTGGTAAATGCCCTGGCTGAAGCGGCCGGTCATTTTTCCGACGTGGAGATTGTCCGTCTGATGTCTTTGGAAAACAGTCCGCTGAATCTTATCGCCCAAAAAACCCAGGACCAGAGTTTAAACATTCGGTCTTTTTATCTAGGATCGGCCAAACCTCGGCGGTTGGCTGAAAATTCTCGTTTTCTGACCCCCATAAACCTATCCGATATACCAAGGTTGTTTAAAACCCGGCAGTTGCCGATCCAGGTGGCCTTGATTCAGGTGAGCCCGCCTGATGATTTCGGCTGGCTCAGCCTGGGGGTATCGGTGGGAGTCGCCCTGGCGGCGGCCGAATCCGCCGATCTGGTTATTGCCCAGGTCAATCCTAAAATGCCGCGGGTTATGGGGCGTAGCTTTATCCATGTGCGAGACGTGGATGTCTTTGTGGAGCATGAGGAACCGCTGCTGACTGTTGACAGCCTGCCGGAAATGGAATCTGCCAATATGATCGGCAAACTCATCGCCCGGTTGATTGACGACGGTTCCACGATTCAAATCAGCCCCGGCACCACGACCCAGGCGACGTTGCTGGCTTTGTCCAATAAAAATGATCTGGGGATTCACACCCAGTTTTTAACCCGGGAAATCATGCATCTTGTCGCCCAGGGGGTGGTTACCAACCTGAAGAAGACGCTCAATGTCGGTAAGCTGGTGGCCTCAGCAGCTGTTGGCGATGAATTGCTGTATGAATTTATACACGATAATCCGTCCATCGAGTTTCATCCCTGCGATTATGTAAATAATCCGACCGTTATCGCCCAGCACCACAAAATGGTTTCCATAAACGTCGCCATGAACATGGATCTGACCGGCCAGGTCGCCGCCGACGCCTTGCCTCAAAACCATTTTTCAGGTGTCACCGGTATGTCGGATTTTATACGGGGGGCGTCAATGGCCGAAGACGGCAAATCGATCATTTTGATGCCCTCTACGAGCCGGAAGGGAACCGTCAGCCGCATCGTGCCCTTTTTGACGGATACGGCCGTGGTCATTCCCCGGGGGGATGTGCACTACGTGGCCTCCGAATTCGGCGTGGTCAATTTACATGGTAAGAGCCTACAGGAGCGGGCCCTAGCCATGATCAGTATCTCCCATCCGGATTTCCGGGATGAGCTGTTTAACGAGGCCAAAAAAATGAAACTCTTTAGCGCCGGCCGTAGCCTTAAGGAGTCGATTCGTGGGGTCTATCCGCTAAAACACGAAGAGTATCTGACGATAGGTGGCCGTGAGGTCACCATTCGACCATCCAAACCGGTGGATGAACGGCGCTTGCAGGAACACTACTATAACCTTGATAAAGACAGCGTGGTCTCACGCTTTTTTCATGAGAAAACGCGGTTTGTACGCAGCGACGTGGAAGGGCTTTCCCAGATTGATTACCTTGATAACCTGACGCTCATTGGCGTCATCGGAGAATTTGGATTCGGCAAGGTTATCGCTGTGGGCGAATACCTCCTTGACGATAAGAGCGAGCTGGCGGAGGTGGCTTTCTCGGTCGACAAGGAATGGCAGGGAAAGGGCCTCGGCCGGATTCTTATGAAAAAATTGTCCCGTGCCGCCAAGGAGAACGGGCTTAAAGGATTGTTGGCTTATACGGTACCCCATAATCGGGCAATGGTCGCCCTGTTTAAAACCCTGCCATATAAAACCACCACCAAAGCCGAAGACGACGTGTTGATCCTGACCTGTTATTTTGATCAACCCATAGGTGATTAATCCAAATCCAAAAAATCCAAATCTGATAAATACAAATTTGATAAATCTGAGGAAGACGCCTGATGACTGAATATACGATAAACTTTTTGCCCCACAATAAAGCTATCACCGTATCTGAAGGGGAAACACTGATTCGAGCAGCCATGGAAGCTGGGGTCCACATCAATGCTTCCTGCGGCGGAGAGGGTGCCTGCGGAAAATGCCGGGTACTGGTTGAATCTGGTGTCCTTGCCGGCGGGATCAGCAAACGCCTTCGTAAAGACGATATTGACAAGGGATACCGCCTGGCTTGCCAGGCGACGGTTACCGGGGATGTGACCATTCGGGTGCCCATTGAATCCGAAGTGGATGCCGGTGTTCTCAACCAGATGACCATGCCCCGACGGACGGCACAAATCCAGACGGTTAATTTTGATGATTTAAAAGAACAGGGCCTGTTTATTCCTCCGGTGGAAAAGGTCTACCTGGAACTGCCCCCCCCCAACGCACAGGATCATCTTCCCGACGTGACGCGTCTGGTCAGTCATTTGACCATGTCCCGGGATGAACACCGGTTGGAAGTGGATTTGAACGTTATTCGAAAAATACCGGATATTTTAAGAGAAAAAGACTTTAAGATAACCGCCACCCTGGCGCGCCCTGTCAGAAAAAAGGGCAAGACGCGCGTCATCAATATTCAAGCCGGGGATACCAGCGATTGCAACCTGGCCATTGCCGTCGACATTGGCACAACCACCGTATACGGGCAACTCATCGACCTGATCTCCGGCAACGTGCTGGCCGAAAAGGCTGATTTTAACAGCCAAATCAGCTATGGTGAAGATGTGATCACTCGCATTGTCTATGCTGAAAAACCTGATGGATTGGAGACACTTCACCAGCGGGTTGTCGGGACTATCAATCAAATCATCGGCAAGCTGACCAAACGGGCCAAGATCAGTCTGGAATGCATATCCGCCATCACCCTGGCGGGGAATACGACCATGACCCAACTGTTTCTTAAGGTGAACCCCCGTTATATTCGACGGTCTCCATACGTACCTGCGGCAACGTTGTACCCACCGGTTCGTGCCGTTGATATTGGGCTTGCCCTTGAAGAACACGTGACCGCCCTGGTCTACCCAGCCGTATCGAGTTATGTGGGCGGCGACATCGTTGCCGGAGTAATGGGATGCGGCATGTATTTAGATGATGCCCTGACCTTGTATCTAGACATCGGCACCAATGCCGAAATTGTTATTGGGAACAAGGACTGGATGGCTTGCGCCGCTTGTTCGGCCGGCCCCGCTTTTGAGGGGGGCGGTGTAGAATTCGGTATGCGCGCGGCCAAAGGGGCGATTGAGGACATTTCCATTGATCCGATGACCTTCGAACCGATGCTGTTAACGATCGGCAACACGCGCCCCAAAGGGATCTGTGGCTCCGGATTGATCATTATGGTAGGGGTTATGTTTGAAATCGGGTTGATCGACAATCTGGGAAAATTCGATCGGGATCTTGACACCCCCCGCATCAGAGAGGGCAATGGTGTCTGGGAGTATGTTTTGGCCTGGGCAGATGAAACCCAGATCGACCGGGACATTGTGCTGACCGAAATCGATATTGAAAATCTTATTCGGGCTAAGGGCGCCATATATAGTGGCTGTTTAACCCTGCTCGAAGAGGTTGGAATGGGTATCGGCGATCTTGATCGTATTATTCTGGCCGGTGGTTTCGGTAGCTATGTGGACCTGGAAAAGGCCATCACCATCGGGTTGTTACCGGAAATCGACTCAAGCCAGATTGCGTTCATCGGTAACGGTTCTTTGTCCGGGGCGCGGATGAGTGCCTTGACCAATCGTATTCGTCGGGACGTGGTTAAAGTGACCCGCATGATGACTAGCTTTGAGTTATCTGAGACGGCGTCTTTTATGGATAATTACGTGGCGGCATTGTTCCTGCCCCATACCGACATCAATCTCTTCCCCAAATTAAAAGCCCGCCTTGAGCGTCGAAAAACGGACAGCCGTTAAACAAACCATCATGGGGTAATTGATTCGATTCAGTGATCGGGTAATATTATCTGTCTATTGGGTTTTTTTAGTTACCCCACCGCTATATCTTGTGTTCTGCTCCAAGTTGAACCCATCTTAGAAAATGAACTAAATTCACAATTGAATTCCATTGACACATCGACGCCTTTCCGTATAATCTCGCTTCCTTGGGAAAGTGTCTTTAATTGAAAACCGTTTCACTCGTCAGGTAAAAGTAATGCTCAAAATCGATTGTGAAAGTAAACCATACGGCCTTAAACTAGAAAATTTAAAGTAAACGTGGAAAGGAGGATTCGGCCAAGGTGACACCACAGAGATTCTCGACATATCAGGGAGGGGGTCTCGATAGTATCAAAAAGACGATGTGAACGGCAAATTTTAAATATTAACCATATATGAGAAGGAGGCAGCTTTGAGTTTTCAGTTTTATAATGAAGCTTATTCCGGCACTGTCAGGAAAATTACGCTGGGTTCCGGCGATAGTGCAGTGACTGTCGGCGGTCAATCCTGTTACCCGTTTTATCAATTTGAAGGGGAGATGCCGAATAAGCCGAAAATTGCCATGGAGATTTGGGATATGGCGCCCGATGACTGGCCGGAAGCCGCCTTGGCACCGTTCAAGGATGTGTGTTCGGACCCTGCCGCATGGGCCCAAAAGTGTGTTAACGACTACGGCGCCGAGATGGTGGTCCTTCAATTGAAGAGTACCGACCCCAACGGTGCGGATACATCGCCCGAAGATGCCGCGGCGGTGGTTAAAAAAGTGTCGGATGCCATCGATGTACCTCTGATTGTCTGGGGTACCGCCAATATTGAAAAAGACGAAGCGGTGCTCAAACAGGTCGCCGAAGTATGCCAGGATAAGAATCTGGTTATGGGGCCGGTGGAAGACAAAAACCACAAGGGTATCGGGGCTGCGGCCATGGGGTATGGGCATACGATTATTTCGTCCTCACCCATCGATGTCAATCTGGCCAAACAAGTCAATATTTTGTTGGAAAACCTCGGTGTCTCCATGGATAACATCATTGTTGATCCGACCACCGGCGGACTGGGATACGGCATGGAGTATTCTTTTTCCGTGATGGAACGTTTGCGGATGGCGGCGCTGCAACAAGGGGACGACAAACTTCAGCTGCCCCTCATCAACAATCTCGCCAATGAGATTTGGAAATGCAAGGAAGCCAAACAGACCGTGGAAGATGCGCCCACTTTGGGAGATCCGGAACGACGCGGTATCCTGATGGAAGCCGTCGGTGCGGTAACTTACCTCATGGCCGGATCGGATATTCTTATTATGCGTCATCCCGAAGCGGTTCGCATGGTTCGGGACTTCATCAACCTGGTATCCGATGGGGGCTCCGCGGCAGATGTAAAAGGGATTGAAAAACAACTGGCCGATGTAGATATCGATTACGCCGCCCTGGCGCCGGAGCTGGACCTGACCATCAAGGAAGAGAAAAAGGCCGCACCTGCCAAAAAAGCGGCCGCCAAGCCGAAAGCCAAAGCCGCTGCCAAGCCCAAAGCCGCACCGAAAGCCAAAGCGGAACCCAAAAAAGAAGCTGTTGCGCCTGCTAAAAAAGAAGTCGTCGACGAAAAGGCTGCCAAGGAAGCCGAAGAAAAATCGGCTGCTGAAGTAGAAGCCAAGAAAAAGGCCGACGAAGCTGCTAAGGCGGAAGCGGATGCGAAAGCCAAGGCCGATGCGGAGGCCAAAGCCAAAGCCGATGCGGAAGCTAAGGCCAAAGCGGATGCACAAGCCAAAGCCGATGCCGCCGCCGAGGCGAAAGCCAAGCGCGAGGAAGAAGAAGAAGCCATTCGGGCGAAACGGGCAGCCGAGCGGGAAGCACACGCGGCCAATCGCGGGGTAGAAGAAGAGGGTACTGAAGTACCTATGACCGCTGCCTCAACGCAGAAATCAATTCAAGATAAAATGCTTGAAAAGCTTCAATGGGTTCATAGACGGGTTAACCTATATTAATCAGATATTTTAAAAATCAGGCATATTTCCCTGTTTGGTATTTTATTCAGGAACTGCCGACAATCAATGATGAGGAGGAACCTCAAATGGCAATAGAGAAAAAAACAGCGGTTGCCACAGCCAAAGCGCCGAAAATGGCGGATCCGAAGGCAGCCAGTATCGATTTAGCCAGTCAGCAAATGATTGCAAGGGCTCAGGAGCTCAATGTTGAAACCGTATTTGACAGGGCGGTTAAGATGAAACCCTGTAATATCGGTATTCAGGGGATTTGTTGTAAGAACTGTGCCATGGGTCCCTGTCGTCTACCCCTGCCCAAGGGCGGTATCGAGGGTGAAGATACCCGCAAAGGGTTGTGTGGTGCTACAGCCAATACCATTGCCGCACGTAATTTTGCACGAATGGTCGCCGCCGGCGCAGCCGCACATTCGGACCATGGCCGATCCGTGGCGGAAGTTTTTATGTCAGCAGCGCGGAAAGAGACCAAGGATTACCGGATCAAAGATATCGCAAAGTTGTTGGCTGTTGCCCCGCATTTCGGTGTCGCCACGACAGTTGAAGTTGATGGCGAGGAAAAAGACAGAAACGTTGATGAAATTGCCCTTGATGTCGCCAAGGCTGCGATGAATGAATGGGGAAAAACCGAAGGCGAGCTTATGTACGCCAAGAGAGCGCCGGCGCCTCTGTACAAAAAATGGAAGAAAAACGGGGTCGTCCCCCGGAATATTGACCGGGAAATTGTTGAAATCATGCACCGTACCCATATGGGTGTTGATCAGGATTATAAAAACCTGGTTAAACAGTGTACCCGGGCATCCCTTGCCGATGGGTGGGGTGGCTCCATGATGGCCACCGATCTGCAGGATATCCTTTTCGGAACCCCCTATCCCCTGCATGCCGAATCCAATATCGGCATCATGAAAGAGGATTATGTCAATGTGATTGTCCACGGGCATGAACCGGTCCTATCAGAGATGATCGTAGCGGCATCCCAGTCAAAAGAGATGATTGATTATGCCAAATCAAAAGGCGCCAACGGGATTCAGTTGGGCGGGATCTGCTGTACGGCCAATGAAATTCTCCAGCGGCATGGTGTGCCACCGGCAGGCAATTTCTTACAGCAGGAGTTGGTGATCGTTACCGGCGCTTGCGACGCCATGGTCGTAGACGTTCAGTGTATCTTTCAGAACCTGGCCAATGTGGCCAAATGTTTCCATACCAAGCTGATCACCACCCATCCCATCGCCAAGATGGAACAGGATAACGTGATTCACATTGAGTTTGATGAACATCATGCCATGGAAGATGCCAAACGGATTCTGACTATGGCCATTGACAATTTCCAGAATCGTGAAACGGAAGTCGATATTCCGAGACAGAAATCCGTTCAGATCGCCGGGTTTGGGGTGGAGTCGATCAAGTATCATCTGGGTGGCTCTTTCCGAGGTGATTATTACACGCTAAATGATAATATCATCAACGGTCGCATCAGAGGACTGGCCGGTGTGGTGGGTTGTAACAATGCCCGGTCCCAGCATAATAACGAATGTATCACGATGATCAAAGAGTTGATCAAAAATGACGTTTTGGTCTTAACGACCGGATGTAACGCCATCGCCTGCGCAACTGCAGGGCTGTTAACTCCGGAAACCGCAGCCGTCATGTGCGGCCCCGGCCTGGCGGAAGTGTGCGAAACGGTTGGTATTCCGCCGGTTCTGCATCTGGGATCATGTGTGGACAACAGTCGCATCTTGCTTGCCGCCACCGAAGTCGTTAAAGCAGGTGGGTTGGGAGACGATATCACCGACCTTCCGGCCGCCGGCAGTGCCCCGGAATGGATGAGTGAAAAAGCGATTGCGATTGGACATTATTTTGTTTCCTCGGGTGTCTACACTGTCTTTGGCGGTATTCTGCAGACAAAGGCGCGCCGGTATTCCAGAACTATCTATTTAAAGAAATGGAAAGTATCTATGGCGGCATGTGGGATATGTATACGGATGCCATTGAACATGCGCATGCCATGATTGCCCATATCGATAAGAAACGAAAGGCCCTTGGTATTGATAAGGCCAGGGATCGGGTGTTGATGGATATGGCCGATCGGCAGGCACTGGAAGCGTTAATTATTGAAATAATATCCTCAACGAAGGAGGAAAGTATGTCCAAGTTAGTCGCATTTGCCGGCATTCAGGGTGGTTATAAAGTTGTCTCTACGGCCGAAGGTCAATTTAAAAATGCACTCGATACCTTTGACGCCGCTTCAAAAATAGAATTTCCCAATACCGGTTATTACCTGCCGGTCATCTATTCACTCACCGGTATGAAGGTGGAAACCCTTAGAAGATCTGAAAAAACCGCTGGAGTTCGCACGAGGACTGTTACCCCCGCATATTAAGGGTAAACACCATCTGCCTTATTTCGGCCCCCTTCTGGATGCGGGTATGGCAGCGATCTTTTGTTATGAAATTTTAGAAGCCCTTCGAATTTTAAGAGAACCGGATTTTTATCTGCCCCAGGAAGATCCGGATCTAGAAAACGGGAAAATGTGGGTCGGCCCCGCGGATGATATTATCTTGAGGAAGAGAGGCGTGGAGTTCGTGGATGGCTCTGCACCGGGTTTTGCCGCTATCGTGGTCGGTGCCTGTCCCGATCCCGAAACGGCCAAGATGATCGTGGAGGACTATCAGAAGAAGAACCTCTATATCTTCTGTGCCGCCCATCATAACGGAACTTCGGTCATTGAGCAGTTCATTGAAGCCGGCGTTCAAATCGGCTGGGGCACCCGGATCGTGCCTTTTGGGCCGGATATCTCTTCCGCCGTTTTTCCCTCGGTTTTGCCAATCGCGCGGCCATGGCGTTTGGTGGGGTTCAACCGGGAGATTATAAGAAGATCTTGCATTATAACAAAGACCGGGTTTTTGCGTTTGTAAACGCCTTTGGTGATATTGGTACCGAATGGGGTGTTGCCGCAGCCGGTTGTGTTAACTGGGGTTTCCCGACCTTGGCCGATACCGACATTCCGGAAATTTTGCCCACCGGTATCTGTACCTACGAGCATGTTGTGGCCAATGTTCCTCATGACGAAATATGCCAGAAATCGGTCGAAGTCCGCGGCCTCAAGGTAACGGTTTCCGAAATCGATATTCCATGTTCCTTCGGTCCGGCCTTTGAGGGTGAGCGTGTGCGCGGGGCCGATCTGCACTGCCAGACCGGCGGTGGCAAGACCCAGTGCACCGAGCTGGTCAAAATGGCCGAGATGAGCGAGATCGAGGACGCCAAAGTGAATCTGGTGGGCCCGGATATTACCGAGCTGAAAGAAGGCGAAACCTTTCCGCTGGGAATTTATGTCCAGGTCGCCGGGCGTGAATTCCAGACCGATTTTGAGCCGATTCTCGAACGACAGATCCATCATCTGATCAACTACATCCAGGGTATCATGCATATTGGACAGCGGGATATCTCCTGGATCCGGGTGGGTAAGGCTGCGCTCGAAAAAGGCTTTACCATCAAGGATATCGGTGTGGTTCTGCATGCCAAGTTTCATCAGGATTTCGGTAAGATTTTCGATAAAGTCGAAGTCACCCTCTACACCAACCAAGAGGATGTGGATGAACTGACCAAACAGCGCGAGCTGAGTACAGAACCCGTGATGAGCGCGTTGAAAAAATGACCGATGAGGATGTAGAAACCTATTACTCCTGCACCTTGTGCCAGTCTTTCGCTCCCACCCATGTATGCTCGGTCAGTCCCGAACGAACTGGGCTTATGTGGGGCGTACAACTGGATGGACTGCAAGGCCTCTTTTGAAATTAACCCCACCGGTCCCAACCAGCCCATTGAAAAGGGAGAATGTGTTGATCCGGTATTAGGCCAGTGGAAAGGGGTTAACGATTTTATCGCCAAAGCCTCCCGGGGTGCCATCGATCATTACAACTTTTATTCGATGGTCATCGATCCCATGACGACCTGCGGGTGCTGTGAATGTATTGCCGCCATGCTGCCGGCTTGTAACGGTATCATGACCGTCAACCGGGAATACAACGGTGAGACGCCTTGTGGCATGAAATTTACCACCTTGGCCGGGGTTATGGGCGGTGGACAATCATCACCGGGCTTTGTCGGCCATTCCAAGTTCAACATCACCCAGGGAAAGTTTATCAAAGGGTGACGGCGGCCTGCTGCGTATGGTCTGGATGCCGAAGATGCTCAAAGAGGAGATCCGGGACCGCCTCGAAAAAGCCGGCGAACGGATGGGCGTGCCGGATCTGGTCGACCGGATTGCCGATGAAACCGTCGGGATGACCGAAGAAGAGATCCTTCCCTTTCTCCAGGAGAAAAAGCATCCAGCGCTTGAAATGGATTCCCTGATCCGTTAGTGGTTTGATAGTGGATCGGCTGTTACGATAAACCGGAAAATCTCGGCAAGGCATGGGGTGAAAACACCATGCCTTGCCGTGAACCTGATGATTATATAACGAAGGAGATAGAGATGGCATTAACTGGTATACAGATTTTCAAGCTCCTGCCGAAAACCAACTGCAAGGAATGTGGCGTGCCGACTTGTCTGGCTTTTGCCATGAACCTGGCCTCGGGAAAGGCGGAGCTGGATGGCTGTCCATATGTATCCGATGAAGCCCGGGAGCAGTTGGCCGAAGCATCGGCGCCTCCCATTCGGCCGGTGAAAATCGGCAAAGGTGTTCGCGAACGTATCGCCGGCGGTGAGACGGTCCTAGTATCGTCATGAGAAGACATTTTATAATCCCAGCTTGATCGGTGCTTTGGTGGGGTCGGATATCGCTGAAGGGGATTTGGAGGCCAAATTAAAAACCTGGAATGCGTTCCAATTTGAGAGGGTCGGGTACAACCTTCGGCCTGAATTGGTAGCCGTCAAAGATGTGGACGGAAATGCCGATGCATTTGCCGCCACTGCAAAAAAAATCGCCGACACATCGGAATTCAATGTTGTGCTCATGACCGAAGACCTTGGCGTCATGAAAGCGGGCGTTGAGGCCTGTGGGTACAAACGCCCTTTGATGTATGCGGCCACTGAAGCCAATGCGGACGATTTCGGTGCGCTGGCCAAAGAGAACGATCTGCCTTTGGCAATCAAAGCCGATTCGGTGGAAGCACTGGTTCCCCTGAGCGCCAAATTGACTGGGATGGGACTAAAAGACCTGGTACTTGATCCCGGTTCCCGGGAAATCAAACAGTCCAACGAGGATCAGATCGCCATTCGCCGGGCGGCTTTAAAAGATGCGAATCGGGATGTGGGCTTTCCGACCATCACATTCCCATGCGAGATGGCGTCTAATCTGGATACGGAATCGTTGATCGCCGGCATGCATATCGCCAAGTATGGTGGGATTGTGATTCTTTCGGATTTTGCCGGTGAAAGTTTGTTCCCGCTATTGGTAAGCCGGTTGAATATATTTACCGATCCCCAGCGACCCATGACGGTTACCGAGGGTATTTATGAAATTAATAATCCGGATGAAAATTCTCCGATCATGGTCACCACCAACTTTGCTTTGACCTACTTTATCGTATCGGGCGAGATTGAGGGAAGTCGGGTGCCGACCTGGTTATTGATCAAAGATTCGGAAGGATTGAGCGTGTTGACTGCCTGGGCGGCTGGAAAGTTTGCCGGAGACGATGTGGGAATGTTCGTGAAAAAATCCGGTATCGCAGACAAAACCAAGACCCGGGATCTCGTGATCCCCGGATACGCCGCAGCCATTGTGGGCGAGATCGAAGAAGAACTGCCCGATTGGAATATCATTGTTGGCCCCAGAGAAGCGCCGCATATTCCGGCTTTCTTGAAGGACAAATAAGTCCGTTGTCGGGATGAATCGCTTCCATGACACCGGGTGACATTGGTGTGCCGATGCGAATCACACCAAAGCCGGTTTGTCCCAAAATAAAGTAAAAACTGTGGAAGGGAGGGCGTATGTTACTTATAGGTGAAAGTTTAAACGTAATTTCGACGAAAATCGGCAGGGCCTTTAAAGAGCGCGATGCCGGGCCAATTCAGGAAGAGGCCGTTTTCCAGAAAGAGAAGAAAATGGATATTATCGACATTAACCTCGGTCCTGCTAAAAAAGATGGCCATGAGTTAATGCCTTGGGTCGTGGAAACCGTTCAGGAAGTCGTTTCAGATGTGCCCCTGGCCCTGGATACCTCCAACATCGATGCCATTGCGGAATCTCTCAAGGTGATTAAGGAAGTTCCCGGAAAATCCCATATCGTCAATTCCATCATGGTTCGTCCTGAACGCTACGAGAAGATGGTCCCTCTGACGGCCGAGCATGGGGTTGATTTTGTCGCTTTGATGTGGGGACCGGAAGGACTCCCACGGGATGAAAACGAGCGGGCGGCTTTGTGTGTCGAGTTGCTCTATTTTGCCAACGAAGCCGGCATCCCCAATGAGAAGATTTGGGTTGACGGGATTGTCACTCCAGTGAATATTCAGCAACCCCAGGCTATCAGCCTGATGGAGTTCCAGGGAATGCTTCCGGATATGTGCCCCGGCGCTAAAAGCACCTGCGGGCTTTCCAACATTTCCAATGGGCCGCCGGAACATCTGCGACCCATCTTAAACCAAACCTATATGGTCATGTTGGAAAAATACGGGATGGTCTCCTGTATCGCCGATCCTCGCGATGATCAACTCATCGCCATCGCCAAAGGCGAGCGCCAGGATATCGTGGACCTGATTTACGGTATCATGGACGGCAATGAACCGGATATGGGCAGTCTCTCCAAAGAGCTGCTGGATTATGCCAAAACGGTGAATGTGATTCTCGGCAAGAGCCTTTACTCTGATTCTTGGTTGGAATTGTAATTAGCACGGTAATTATTGTTTTTAAGTAAAAGGCCCCCTTCCTTTTTGGAATGGGGCCTTTTTGCTTGAATATAAAAGTGTCCGGCCAGCTCAGTAACTTTTGAATGCTAAACTCCTTTGAAAGTCTGAAGTGCGTATCCAGTTGCTTTGCTGGTATCGGGAATATGTATCAAAATGATGGTTCGATCACCGTGCGCTTATTTTGCTATCAAAGTTTGCAGGGCCGCTACTACACGGGTCAGCTCTTCATAATTGTCACAATAGAGATCCAGTTCAGCGCTGATGTTCTGTCTTAGGCTTGAAACAACCCGGCTGGATGTGAACTGTAGCTGCACACCGTAAAGCTCACCAATGAAGGTCTCTTTAAGGTAGGGATCGATACGATTGACACTTTGCCAGGACACATGATGGACCTGGGCCTCCTCGTACTCTACGATAGCCGTAATGCCATTAGATTTTCGTTTTTTCTTTTTTTTTACTGTTTTGGCGAAACTGAAACCCTTAGTGTCCAGTACAAAGCTGCCGTAATCGGCATCGGACTGGCTGGCCCGGGCCTCTTTACGGACAAACACCACCGCTTCAGCGGGAGAGAATTTAACACCTTTGGCCATATCGGTTGGATAGTGGATCATTGTGGCACAGGCACTCAACAATCCCACCGAAATTACCATTAATAAAAACATGATGAAGCGTCTGTGCTTGAGAGATGTTATGCTGAAAACAGGATTCATAAATTATCCTCCGGCATGATGGGTAGACGCGTTTGGATTGATATTTTACTATTCATTTTTAACTGGTGCTGATGTGCCCTGAGAAACAAACCTTACCGATACGTCACCATCACGTGTGGCCGAAATTTGCGGCGGACGCGAGACAACGTACCCACGATAACTCTCCGGCAGCGGTTTGGTGGGCGGCAGCTTATAGGAAAACGCCATCTCAGCCCATTCGGCGACCGTATCGATCTCTACTTTGGCGATTTTACCCAAAAATGAGAGCGTCCGCCGCATGATTTTGCCCTGGGTTTGTGAGGCATTATAGTCTCCCATTATTAGCTGGCGGCCCGTGGCATCATAGGCCCGAACCGGACCCATATGACTTTGCTTAAATACCATTTCAGAGATATTTTGATCGATATAGGTCACCCTGGAACCGTTGATGATTACCTCCGGGTTGCTGGCCGGCTGTCCCGAATGGACGGCACGGGTGGTAATCTTGAGGGGGTACAGGATTCGTCCGGTACCTTTGGCTTTGGCGTAACTCAGCGTTTCCATCCCATCCGGGGCGGCGAAACGGATTTCGTCCGAATAGAGGTCTATATTGTATCCGCCTCGCTCAATTTCGCAGGCAATACTTTTGCCGTTGTCGTTTAAAAGCATAGGTTCATCGAATTCGATAACTGCGTAGGTACTGTTATCGATGCGCGGCAAATAGATCCGGACCAGAGGGGCGTTAAAGCCAAATGCCGCTGTGCTACGGCTGGAGACGATTTGGGTCGACTTTTGTACGTTCGGGGGTGTTACAATATGAAAAGTTGGTTGTTTAGACGCTTTAGCAAGACGCGACGAGGCGACAGATTGATTTTCCCAGGTAGAAAACACCATTCCACTGATCAGGATGATAACCGTCAATAACTGTTTTGACATCACTTTACCTTTTATCATGCCAAGCTATAAGCGGCACTATAACGATATTTTGCTTCATTCAACCGTAAAGGTAAATTCATGCGTGCCCTCAATATTTTCCTCAGGGGCGAAATTAAACGCCTCCTGCTCCTGACCTGAACTGTTCAGATACCGGATCGTCACTTCGGGCTCCCATTCGGATTGCGCTTTGGCCGATTTGCTGACCACAATTTCAATCTTGTTTGCCCCTTTTTTCAGCCCCCCCTTGATGGCTCCGGATGAGTTGGCGCCTTCCGTTTCCCTTTGCGGTACCCCGTTAATAGAAACCCTGGTGATATAATCATAAGAGGATATATCGAGGGCCCCCTTTACCATCGCTTCGGTTGGTTTTGCCACGGCTTTGGGAGCGGGGTGCACTTTTCCATCAATGGCCAATTCGCCGGGAAGGTCGGCATAGTCAAACCGGGTCTCGCTGCCGTCTTTTTGGTATTTGGGTTCTCTCATGGAGAGAGTCCCTTCTAAGGTCCAGCCTCGTGCCTCTTTCACAAACTTAATGAAGTGAAAGCGCACCGGCGGCGGCAGGTTGGGGTCGTCGCTTTTGTCGCCCTCATCCAGATATAGCATACCGACGGTGGGGCCGTCTTGCTTGATTTCGACGAATTTTAATTTAGCCAAATCCGGCATCATTTTGTAGAGAACAGTCACATCATCGGGTTTTAATTCCTTGCCAACAGCCGTCAGATCGTTCTGCAAGGTGCCGTAAGAATGATTCGAGGTGACTTTCCGGATCAGGGCCAAATCGCCGTCACGATAGGCCTGGCGGCTTGTTCCCCACACCATCTCCAACTGTTGGCGTAACGCATGACTCTTATTAGGGGCTGCTTTGGGTATCGGGGTTTTAGCCGGTTTGGATTGGACTGTAGCATCGGCTTTTGCGGTTTGAACTTTCGGTGGAGTAATTGCCGGCTTTTCTGATTTGACGGCTGTGTCAGGCATCTTGTCACCGGTTTGCACATAGCGGCCGTACACCCACCCTTTTTTGCCATCCAGTGTGGTAACTTCCAGCCAGTTATCCCTGTGGGAAAGGATCTCCAACGGGTCACCCTTTTTGAGCACCCCTACCACGTTACCTTTGGCCGAGCCTTTGTCACGCAGGTTTAATCGAGATGCCGTTACTGTGGCATCCTGGAATGTGGCCGACTCTGCTGATGCGGTTTTTTCAGGTGTGTTTGTCGCCATTGCTTCTGGCGACTTTGGTGGTGATGTTGGCTCTGGCTGATGGGTACGGCCACCGCATCCAATGAGAAGTATTGTGAACAAAATTAAAAAGCTAAAACGGGTCATTTGGTCATTCATTGGAAATCCTTTCTTTCATTCGGTTATTCTTAATTAAATGTCATTTTATGGAAGATCGCATTTAATCGTCCGGCCGCTTCGTTGAAGACCTGACCGGTGCATCAGGCCGGCTGTTGTCCTCATTCACGACCTGTTCCGCGTAATCAATCACTACTGCCAACACGACATTGGTCTTTGTGCTTACCCTTACCCTCACCGGATGACCGTTGAAACGGCCCCTGTATCCGACAAAATGAGGATGATGGGCGCTGACATCCGAGGGATATACGTCGCCTAACTTTTTTCGGAAATCATCGAAATGGATCGACTCATCACGAAGGTCCATTACCAGGAAGGGCGCTTTTTGGGGATCATTCGAAATCGGCACCCGGTAATCGACCCGGGCAATCATCCCCGTGGCCGGCCGCCCTTCGTAAAATTGCGAGAACCGGTTCTCTTTTACGGGCAGTAGTGTCACGCCTAAAAGGCTCTGCAGCACCACGATCGACGGTGCGGTAAGCGACACGAGTTGCTCAAGCAGGGTGAAAAATGTGTTCATACTATTGGCCCCTAATCAGATATGATCATTTCAATGGCCTCTTTTTGTTTCCAAGCCGGTGTTGGCTCAGAAAAAATCAAACGAGTGGTGTTAGGGACACCCCCATTGGATGAGGGTGGTTTTGCCGTTCCCAGTTCGTATGGAAAAAAAGAGTATAGGATCGTCTTTAATCGATAAATGGCAAGTAGTGGATGGTACCAATATTACAATTTTAACTAATGCTTAGCGCATATTGAAAAAATTAACAATCCTCACGATTTGTTTTAATGACGGGGGCATTTGTATATAGCCTTCACCCCTTGATGTAGAGAGAATTCCTTTTTATATTATAGCTTATATACAAGTGTTGCGGCATGAATCATGTGGTTAATTGGGCTATTGGTTTAAATTTTGGAGGAATCCGGCATGGTATCACCGATCCCTTTGCGCGAGACATTAAAATTCTGGACCAAGTTGGGTTTTATCAGTTTCGGCGGTCCGGCCGGCCAGATTGCCATGATGCATCAGGAGGTGGTGGAACGGCGACGGTGGATGACGGAAAATCCGTTTCTTAGGGCCCTTAATTTTTGTATGTTGCTTCCCGGCCCCGAAGCTCAACAGCTGGCGACTTACATTGGCTGGCGGCTAAATGGCACTCTCGGTGGTATTGCCGCAGGGACCCTTTTTGTGATCCCGTCGATCTTTGTCATGCTGATTCTCAGCTATTTGGCCGTTGCGCATATTGACACACCGATGGTGGCCGCCGCTTTTTACGGGATCCAGCCGGTGGTTGTGGCCGTGGTTATTGAAGCGGTTCTGCGGATCGGTAAAAAGGCGCTCAGGCATCGTCTCCTTTACGCTTTTGCCGCTTTGGCTTTTGTGGCCATCTATTTTATCAAAATTCCTTTTCCCGCTATCGTTATTATGGCGGCTTTGGGGGGCATGCTCATGCAGCGCCGATTGCCAGGTGTTTTTTGCACTGGCGATTTCGATCCCCAGAGCCGTGAATGCCGCATAGACGCAGAAGAAACGATTGCCGCTCAAAACACGGTAAAACCGTCCTGGGGGCACGTGATCAAGGTCTTTTTTACCTGTCTGGGTTTATGGGGCGTGGTAATGGGGGCCTTATGGATCTGGCGAGGGTACCACGACACGCTCACCCAGATCGGCCTGTTTTTCACTAAGGCGGCCTTCGTTACCTTCGGCGGTGCATACGCCGTCTTGACCTATATCGCCGATGTGGGGGTAGCCAAAGGTTGGCTTGCCATGGAAGAGATGCTCATCGGTCTGGGGTTGGCTGAATCGACCCCAGGCCCGCTGATTATGGTCACCCAATATGTCGGTTTTCTCGGTGGCTGGAATATTCCCCAGGGACTTAGCCCGCTGACGGCGGGAATTCTCGGCGCTTTGATCACCACCTACGTGACATTTTTACCCTGCTTTTTCTTTATTTTTGCGGGCGCCCCATTTATTGAAGCCATGGCCGGGAACCAACGCCTTCAGGCTGCGCTGACCGGTGTTACCGCCGCGGTGGTGGGCGTTGTTCTGAATCTGGCGGTTTGGTTCGGCGTCAAGGTTATTTTTCCAGATGGTGGAATCGATCTTTTTGCATCTTTTGTGGCCGTTATCGCGTTAATTCTTCTTCAAAAATTTCACCTCGCCATTCACTATCTGGTACCCATTGGCGCCATTGTTGGCGTCATTTGGCGAATGGGTATTCAAACTTGATATGAAACTCAATGGTATGTGGGGCTGATGAATGCTGCGGAGGGCATTTAACGTCATTAAACAAATGGTAACGGACCCCGCACTTTCGAAACGATATATCCTGGGATAAGGTGCAGGCAAAATGTAGCATCAAGCGGCCGCTTAAAAATGGATGTGCTTGATGCCGTCGCTTCGGTACGCTATACTTCCGACAATGAACAATCGGAAAAAGGGAGTCGCCCAACTTTTTTGATTATACCCTCATGATTTGGTCTTCACCGTCCCCTTAGACAGGGATGGCCTTAAACAGGGACGGCCTTAAACAGGAATGGCCGGTCACGGAGAAATGACGTGAACATTGAATCCGATGCCTTAAAAGTCAATATTGATCGGTACCGGGTTGACGTTTCCATTGCCGAAAAGTATGCGCCGCTTCAATCGGTTATGTCTCAGTACTACGGTATTATGGAGGGTTTTAATACCTTTTTGATTGAGCTTTCCCACCCCTATCGCAATTGGCCATTTATCATCAAGGAATTGAGGGGGTATTCGCTCGATTATTTCCATCTATTTATTAATCACCCCCAAGGCGTTGAAGCCACTGGTTTGTTGGTCGGTGTTTTTATTGAAGCCCTTGAAAAGGTGGATAATACCTCAGCCAAAGCCGATGGGGTTGATAACTTAATCCTTTTTCTTCAGAAGATCATCAAAGACAGCGGCGACAGCCTACCCAAATTTCAAACGGTGATTAATACCGCTTTCGATCGTATCGTCGAGATGCCTGATGATGATTTTTTTCTTTTTATAAAAAGTTATTATCAGATTAAACGCCTAGCTGAATCACTTCTGTCATTATCGGTTGGGAAGGATATCGATTTTGAGAGTATCAATCGGTTGACGATTCGGTATTATCGTCAAACCTATGCCTATTGGCTTTCCGAAGATGATCCCCGGGCATGGTTTGAAAGAAAAGTGGAAAATATGCCGGCCATTTCCTGCAACAAGGGCTGGTTTAGCGAGATTACCAAAGAACGAATCGACCAATGGGTCGTGCAACTAGACCAAATCACCCATGCGCGTGTCCGCATGGATCGGTCCCTGCTTGAGACACTTATTGCTTTGCCGGGTTATGCGCAAATTGTTGATGCCTATCGGCAGGTCCCCGAGAAACTGCTTTCGGCCGGTAAAGAAAAGGGTTTCGGTCATCACTGGAAAGTCCTTTTTTTATTTCATATTATGAACCTTTCGGGGTTGTCGACGATCCACGAAGAGGTGCTAAGGGAAATCAACCGGACGTTAAGCTGGTTGATTAACTATGAGCCCGCCCGCAATGTTCGCCGCCTGCTGAAAGAAACTTTCACGATTCTCAAAACACGGAATCGTCAGTTTCCCGTTACGGCTTTGAGCTGTATTTTGAATATGGGACAAGGCGTCCACAAAACCGACGAGCGGGATCTGGTCAATTTTTTTATCGACAATATCATTGCCCTGGGTTTTGAGAGCCCGAAGCTCGGCGGTATCGGCGAAGACTGGCAAATCAAAGCAAACGCGACACATGTTCAAAACATTCGGACCTGGTTGACCATCATTGAGCTTAATCCGAAATGGTCGGCCCGGCTCTTGTCCGGCCTGATTATCCATTTATCATTGTCGGGCACTTTCATCAGGGATACCGATCTCTTTTTTCGCGATGTCACTGCGCTTTTAAACAGCGATATCAATCCGGTGTTTAATCTGGTGAAGCAATTGGTCAGACTTTTTCCGGTCTTTTTTCATGATATCGGCGCCGAGGGGGAATTAAGGGATGTGTCGACCCGGCTGGATGAGATGACCCATCGCAAGGATGAGCTGGTCCATTTTTTGCGTAAGCAAAGTCATGTTGAAAGCAGTAACCGAACGTTGATCCTTATTAAACGCGTTATTCAATTTTGGCATACCCAAGACAAAACCTCTCTGGAGGAGTTGCTTCCTCCGGATTTATTTGCCCGAATCAAGACCGCGGGGCTTTACATTGATGGCGTTCATCACGGGATGATCGCACTGAAAAAAAAGGGTCTGGATCTTCCGGAAGCCCTTCTCGAAATCGATTCGTCGCTGCTTGAGAAATGGGCGACCGAAGCTCCCGAATTCGACCGCATCAGATGTTGAGCGCGTCAGTTTGATGGCATCGTTTTATAAACTGCTCGATCAAAAGTACAATCTGGGGGGTGCGCGCGTTGAACGGCGTATTGAACACCTCAGGTCCGAAGGGTTCCCCGGGCTCGAGCAGGTCGATAAAGCCTTGTCGGAAAAGAAGGAAATTAAAAAACTGCGAGGGCTGCTTGACTATCTGAAAATCCCTGCAGACGTTGATCCTTTCCTCTGAGCAGTATGAGATCAAAGAAGATATTTATAAAAAACGACATTTTACAGTAGACATTCCATCTATGTATGGGCGTTATCATGAGTTGAAGTTCGATGCTCTGGGGCTCATGCTTCGAATTGAATCGATGGTTAACGTTCTCTTCGAATCGCTGATTGATCATATCGACCTGACGCTGATAACCAAGGCGACCTTCTACCGTATTCACGATTTATTTGTTCTATTTAATCAGGCTCTTACAATAGATGGTATTCCAACTAAAGAGTTTGAGCGCCAGTTGTCGTTTCTCTCCCATTCGCTCGAAGAGAGGGGGTTTACCTTTACCCAGTATTTGGACATTTTTAAAGGCTTTCGCCAGGCCGTAAAAAATATTTTCAGCGATTGCTTCTATAATATGCATGACCTGAATCTGGAAAAAATTTTTGACACACTCAGTTCCGCGGATCTGCTTCCCAAGTACCGTTTTTCCGTTGACCAACAAACCGGCCCGGATACCATGAGGCAACAGATATCCGAACAGTTTTTCAGAGACAGGCTGGCCACTTCCCTGGGGCTTCAGTCCCTGGACAATTTTTTAACGCGAATTTTAAGGACCTTGTTCCATCAATACAAGGAGCTTCCTAAAAATCGTGTCCACCAACTCTTATTATTCGACCATCAACGGGCCATCACCGACATTGAAACAGGAGGAGACTATGCGCGGGGGGCCATCCACCTAGGCGCTAAAGGATACAGCCTTATCAAATTAAAAGCGTTCGGGATGCAGGTGCCGCCCGGTTTTATCATCACCACGGAAGTATTTCGCGGATGGGAGATCATTAACTCCTATCCGCCGGCTAAACGCAATTTCGCCGAGCAGGTGATTGAGCACATTCACCGCTTGGAAACAAAGACAAACCGGCGCTTTGGTGATCCTGAAAGACCGTTATTGTTCTCCGTCAGAAGCGGGGCGGCCATCTCCCAACCGGGAATGATGAACACCTTTCTCAATGTCGGGATGGATGAAGAGATTGCCGAGGGCTTGTCCAACCGGACAAATAACCCGTGGTTTGCCTGGGATAACTACCGCCGTTTTTTGCAATGCTATGGAATGGCTCTGGGAATGGAGCGCGATCACTTTGACGCCATCATTCGCGGGGTTAAATCCCAGGTCGGCGTACCCCTCAAACGGTATCTTTCCGGTGCGCAGATGAAAGAACTGGCTTTGAAATATAAGGATAGTATCGCAACTGCCGGTTTCAGCCTTGATGCCATCGAAGACCCCATGGACCAGCTGTTCATGGTCATTCAATATGTGCTCGAATCGTGGTACTCGAAGCGGGCGAGAGCCTATCGGGAAATTATGGGTATCTCCGAAGATTGGGGCACCGCGGTGACCGTGCAGTCCATGGTCTATGGAAATCGATCGCGGCAGTCGGGTAGCGGGGTGGTCTTCACCCACAATCCCCGTTGGTCGGGAGATACCTTAAGGCTCTGGGGCGATTTCACCATCGGTAATCAGGGCGAAGACGTTGTTTCCGGGCTGGTGAGTACGCTACCGATTTCCATTACCCAGCAGGATGTTGAAATGCGGGATTCGGATATTATTCTCGAAACCCATTTTCCCGCCATTTATGAGGCTTTGAAAAATTGGGCTGTGGAGCTGACCGAACACAGGGGGTGGAGTCCGCAGGAGATGGAGTTTACCTTCCAAGGACCCACAGCCGATCAATTATATCTGCTTCAAACCAGAGACATGGCCATACGAACGCGTAAGCGTGTCCTTGCTTTTGTGGCGGATGATCTCCATCAAAAAATATATATCGGCAACGGTATCGGTGTAAGCGGCGGCGCTATGAGCGGCCGGATTGTTTTTGACCTGAAAGAGATCGAAACCTGGCGCCGGAAAGAGCCGGATACCGACTTGATTCTCTTGCGATACGACACGGTTCCGGATGACATTCGGGAAGTCAATGCGGCCGATGGCCTTTTGACTGCCCGGGGCGGACTGACCTCGCATGCCGCGGTGGTTGCACATCGCTTGGATAAAACCTGTGTGGTCGGTTGTGATAGCCTGGTGTGCGATGAAGATCAAAAAATGTGTCAATTTGGTAAAATCCGTCTCGATTCGGGCGATTATATTTCCATCGACGGCAGGGCGGGGACGGTCTATCAAGGTCGTATTCAAATAAAAGAAGAGCCCAACCCGGAAAAGCTGACCAATACCATGGGCCGTCAGAACGATATCAGCCGTCCCCGAAATAAAAAATGAAGGAAATAAAGGAGCTGTAAAATGAACATTGAAAGTAACCCCGGCAATTTACCACTAGGGATAAACGGGTTAGGCCGAATCGGAAAATTAACCTTATGGCACCATATCCAGCGCCGATTTTTTAAAAAGATCGTGGTTAATCTCGGCCGTGAGGCCGGAACCTCCCTTGAGGATGTCGCCCATTATATCGAAAGAGATTCAACCTATGGTCGGTTAAGCTGGTTTTTAAACGGTTGTGGGGGCAAATCAGTGATTGCCAACCTGAATGAAGACGCCGGGACAATGGACGTTAACGGGGTTTTGGTCAAGTATTTAAGAACCCATCGAAACCCGGTTGATATCGGGTGGCGGGAGGAAAAAGTGCGGGTGGTCGTCGATACCACGGGGCAGTTCCTCGACCCCATGGCTTCCGACGATGATGCCGCGCCGGGGATTCGAGGCCATTTGAATGCCGGTGCTGAGAAAGTGATCGTGTCGGCCCCGTTTAAATTAAAGAACAATCATCTCCTGCCCGAAGATACCGTAACCACTGTGATGGGGATAAACGACAGCCTTTACGATCCCCGCCGTCATAAAATAATCTCCAACGCCTCTTGCACGACAACCTGTCTGGCGCACATGATGAAGCCCTTGTTAAACGCCTTTGGACCCAAGCGGATCCTGACGGCATCCATGGCGACCGTACATGCCGCCACCAGTTCCCAGGCGGTCCTGGATAAACTTCCCCAAAGCGGTAAAACGGATCTGCGTAAAAATCGAAGTATTATGAACAATATTATCCTGACCTCCACGGGGGCTGCGCGCGCGCTTCGTCTTGTTATTCCCGAAATGGAACAAATCGGGTTTATCGCCGAATCGGTCAGGATTCCCATTGCCACCGGCTCTTTGATTATTCTCGTGGTTAATCTTCAGGACGACCCAAAGGGCGCGCCCATTCGTCGCGAACTTATCAATGACATTTACCGGCAGGCTGAAAAAGTTGACGGCCACGGGTACCTCCATTTTTCTGAAAAACAAAACGTTTCCGGAGATATCGTAGGAATGCCCAAAGCCGCCGCCATTATTGAGGGTAAAGAAACCCACACCCGTACGGCCGAGGTGACCCTTGATCTGGCCAACATACCCGGTATTTCTTCGGACCTGTTGGGTAGCCTGGAAAATACCGTTATCCGCGCACCGGTAACTCAGGCGGTGGTTTATGGTTGGTATGACAACGAGTTGGGTGGTTACGTGAATATGCTTGGCGATCGGACGGTTAGTGTGGCGGAGGATTTGTAGTTACGGTTTGCCGGTTGGCCCGTTAGCCGGTTCGTCCGTCAATATGAATCAACTTCCCGAATTACCGGCAAACCGGCTAACGGGCTAACGGGCTAACTGGCTAACCGATAGCATACAATCACTCAACCGAATAAACTCTTCAGGGGTGAGTGTTTCCGCTCGTCGCATCGGGTCGATATCGGCGGTGGTCAGGGCCTGGATGACGGTTTCCGTGATGGTAGTTCCTGAAACTCCGTTTGAAAGCGCATTTTTCAGCGTTTTTCGCCGTTGCGAGAACCCGGCTTTGAACAACCCGGAAAAACAAAGGTTCATCGCGGGGTGACTATTGTGAGGTGTTTGTCGAAACAGGATTTCCGGAGGACCGTTGAATCAACTTTGGGTCGGGGATAAAAGGATTCAGCGGGGATGTCGCAGAGCCGATCCACAACCGGCGCAATAAGCAAGCATCACGGTTATGCGTCCGTACGTTTTGGTCCCCGGCGGCGCCATCAGCCTGTCGGCCAATTCTTTTTGAAACATCAGTACTGCTCTGTCAATCCAATGTCGTGCCATGATTAAGCGAATCAATACCTGGGATGAAATATTGTAGGGCAAATTCCCCATGGCGACCAGACGCCCGCCCGCCTCTTCGGCGATATCGGAAATCTCGAAGTTTTAAAATATCCTTTTCGATGATGCGGACATTGTAGATCCCCGCCGCAGCTATTTCCGTTTTCAGCAGGCCGGTAATTCGCCGGTCGGTTTCCACCGCGTATACTCGGCGCGCTTCCCGTGCCAGCGGTATCGTCAGGGCGCCGAGCCCGGCCCCAATCTCGAGAACAATGTCATCGGATTAATTCGGGCACCGGTGATGATCTTTTCCGCGACGTTCGCATGTCGCAGAAAATGCTGACCCAATTGCTTTTTAGCATTGATTTGCCAACCGTTTAGCAAGGTTCGGGGAGAAGTCATTGCAACCACTTTCGGTAGAAGTAAATAAAGGTTTCGCTTTTAACACGTTTTTTTTGGATAATCAAATAGTTGGAATATAGCCATGGATATATTCCTAGTAAATCAACACCATTGTCTTGACTTGCCCTTAGATGATGCCTAATAGTGAGATATTGGCATTTTTTGTGGGTACGATCAACGAAGGAGGGAATCATGGCCAGACGAAAAAGTAAACCTGTTAGCTTTGACGCAATGGTTAAGTTCTTCATCCGCCACTACAACATCCCGACGCGCAAGGATGTGGATAAACTGAATGCCCGACTGGAACGGTTGGAAAAATTGATTCGATCCAGGACTGCATTTAGCGGGCGTCCATCGCAGGCTGGGGCGGCAAGTGGGGGAGGGACGGTTGAAAGGTCAGTGGTTACCGCGACGGAGATGGTGCTTGATGTTATTCGCAGCCACCCTCAAGGTGCCGGATTTGGGGATATTCAGACGGTTACCGGTTTTGAGAGTAAAAAGATTCGTAACATTATTTACCGCTTGGATAAGACGGAAAAAATCGCGCGCAAACGACGCGGGATTTATGTTGCGATCTGAGTCTTTTTTTAATTACTTATCAGGAAGAAATTATGAAAAACACCCCCGACGCTAACCTGTCCGACCCTAATAACACTGACCTTAAAACCGACCATCAATACGCCGGATTTACGCTTCAACGCACAGTAGCCCTGGACCTCATCGATGGGTTTTTCTACGAGCTGATTCATGAAAAGACAGGCGCACGCTACATTCACATCAGCCGGTCGGACCCCGAGAACGTATTTGGAGTGGCCTTTAAAACAGTGCCCCAGGACGCCACCGGGGTTGCGCATATCCTGGAGCATACCGCCTTATGCGGGTCGGGCCGGTTCCCCGTGCGGGACCCTTTTTTTTCAATGCTCAAAAGGAGTCTCAGCACATTTATGAATGCGTTTACCGCGTCGGACTGGACCATGTACCCCTTTGCTACCCAAAATCGTAAAGATTTTAAAAACCTGATGGATGTCTACCTGGATGCGGCCTTTTTTCCCAATATCGATGAATTAAGTTTTAAGCAGGAGGGGCATCGGGTTGAATTTGAGGCTTCGGAACAGGGTCAGCCGACGGATGACCCGGAATATACGGATGACTTGGTCTACAAGGGCGTCGTCTTCAACGAAATGAAGGGGGCCATGTCCTCACCGGACCAGGTGATGGTACGCAGCCTTTTGAACGCGCTCTATCCGGATACCACCTATCGTTTCAACTCGGGTGGTGACCCGGCTGACATTCCTTCACTGACCCATGAACAATTGGTGGCATTTCATCGTCGGCACTACCATCCCAGCAATGCCTTCTTTTTTACTTATGGCGATATGCCCTTAGTGGAGCAACTGGCATTTATTGACGAACACATATTACAACGCTTCGAAAAAATCGACCCGGGTACCGAAGTTCCCAGCCAGCCGCGCTGGGCGTCCCCCCGGCAGGCCACTTACACCTACCCTTTGGCGGAAAATGAAGACGCCCATAGCAAATACCAGGCGTGCATGGCCTGGTTGACGGCAGATATTCAGGATACTTTCGAGGTGCTTGCGTTAACCTTGCTGGAGCAAATTCTTTTGGGCAATCCGGCCTCTCCCCTCAGAAAAACGCTGATCGAGTCCGGCATCGGATCGGCGTTGAGCGATGGCACCGGATTGGATACGGACAATCGGGATATCTTTTTTGCCTGCGGCTTAAAGGACGTCAAAGAAGATGATGCCGAACGGATTGAAAGCCTCATATCTGAATGCCTGAATGATCTGGTTGAAAATGGTATTGAGCCTGATTTAATTGAATCGGCCATTCATCAGATCGAATTCCATCGTCGTGAGATATCAAACACACCCTTTCCCTATGGCTTGAAATTGTTATTGGGCTTGTCATCGACCTGGTTTCACGGCGGCGATCCCGAACGGATTCTTCGATTTGACGAAGACATGGCCGAAATTCGCCGGTTGGTATCCAAAGGGCCATTTTTTGAAGACAAAATCAAGGCCCTGTTTCTAAACAATCCTCACCGAGTTCGATTTGTATTGGCGCCTGATAAAGAGATGTCCAAGCGCGCGGCCGAACAGGAAGCGAACGCCCTTAACACTCTGCGCGACCGTCTGTCCAACGTCGATAAAGACAAAATTAATCGTGATACCAAAGCCCTGGCCGAAAGGCAGGCAACGATTGAAGATGTCTCGGTGTTGCCGACCTTGGCGCGTAGCGATATCCCACCCGATTTAGCACAAGTGAAGCCGACAAAAGTTGATAAAGACCTAAGCAGCGCCAGCTACATCAAATCGACATCCGGCATTTTTTACCATATCATCGCTGCGGGACTCAGCCATCTCGACAGTGAACTTGTCGGGTATCTGCCCTTTTTCTGCCATACCTTGACCAAGATGGGGACGCGAAAAAGGGACTATGTGGCCATGGCCCGACGAATAGATCGGTATACCGGTGGCGTTGGTTTGAGTGTTCAGGCTCGAACCCGATTTGATGATACCGGTGCCTGTTTGCCGCTGCTTCATGTGGGCGGCAAGTGTCTGGGGCGAAACCAGGAGGCCATGCTCGATATCTTTGGCGAACTACTAGTCGACGGGGATTTCTCGGATGTTAAGCGATTAAAACTTTTGCTCTTAGAGTATCGGGCCGGCCTTGAAAGCATGGTCGTTCAAAATGGGCACCAATTGGCCATCTCCCTGGCCTCGCGGGTCTATTCCCCCACAACCTGGCTAAACGAGGCTTTCGGCGGTATTCATCAGCTTCAGACCATCAAACAATTATCCGAAAAAATAGATGATGGCGATTTGGAGGATCTGGCCGGTAAACTATCCCGAATTCAAAAAGCGGTGTTTCGGGCGGCGAACATGAAAACGGCCCTGATCGGCGAAGAAACGGCGATCTTATCGGCTTCGAATCGTTTGGAGGCGTGGCTTTCCCAGTTTTTACCGGACAAGGATGAGCATGGTTTTGATGCTCCTAAAGTGGCCTTGCCCGAGACCTTGCCGCAGGAAGGCTGGTATACGTCCACGGCTGTTTCTTTTGTTGCTAAAACGTTCCAAACCGTTCGAATGGGGCATACCGATGCACCGACTTTGGCCATTATCGCCAGAATGCTGCGTTCTTTGTATCTGCATCGGGAAATTCGGGAAAAGGGGGGCGCCTACGGGGGATTTGCCGCCTATAATTCGGAAAACGGCACTTTTGCCATGGCCTCCTATCGTGACCCCCATATCGTCGCCACACTGGAGGCTTTCAAAGGGGCGGCCGATTATATTCGATCCGGTGATTATACCGATGAAGATATCAATGAAGCGGTTTTGCAGGTTTGCGCCGATATAGACAAGCCCGACCCACCCGGAGCGGGCGCCCGCAAGGCTTTCTTCAGGTCTTTGGTGGCGCTGACGGATGAAAAACGGCTTGCATTTAAACAGGCCCTTCTTAAACTATCCCGTGAAGACGTTCGGGCCGCGGCGGACAAATATTTTACCGGAGTATCCGGGAAAAACGCCGTGGTGATCATATCCGGCGAAGACGCGTTAAAAGCGGCCAATGCACGGTTGGGGGACTCCCCGCTGCAACTATTCAAAATATAGCTTTCATTGCTATTCGTCTGATTAATGGCCCCGATTGGGTATTGGCTCAATCGGGGTTACTTTTTCCACATTTAGATAACCATATTTATATTGACTGATAATCTCGATTCGAATATTTATTCTAGTTTTGCTATTAATATTGAGAGTTGTACTAAAAAACGGATTTACCCATGATTCAGTTAATTAGAGGGTTTAAAGATATTCTGCCAAGCGAAATTGAGTTGTGGCAGCTCATCGAGAAAAACACCGCCGATATTTTTGAAAATTTCGGATTTCGTGAAATTCGTATCCCGATTATGGAGCGAACCGAATTGTTTGCCCGAAGTATCGGCGAGAGCACCGATATCGTTGAAAAGGAGATGTACACCTTTGCCGATCGCAAAGGGGATCTGTTGACGCTGCGGCCGGAGGCCACCGCATCGGTGGTCCGGGCCTACATTCAGCACAAAATGTACGCCCCCGACCCGGTCCACAAGCTTTACACCATTGGTCCCATGTTTCGCCGGGAAAGACCCCAAAAAGGTCGCTACCGTCAGTTTTATCAGATCAATGCCGAAGTGTTCGGGGTTGCCGCCCCGTATGTCGACGCTCAGTTGATCATTATGCTGACCGTATTATTCGACCGTTTGAAAATCGATGATATTAAAGCACATGTGAACTCCTTGGGATGCCCCGAGTGCCGTCCGGGATTCAAAAAAGTCTTAGACGCATTTATCTCCGGTAAAACCGACCAGCTATGCACGGATTGCAGGCGGCGAAAAGATCGAAATCCGTTACGCGTTCTGGATTGCAAGGTACCGACCTGCCGGGCGGCTATGGCCGATGCGCCGGAACTGATTGATCATCTGTGCGATGCCTGTCGCGACCATTTTAATACGGTGCTGGAATTGCTCGACCGCCAGGGTGTGCCCTATAAGATCGATAAAAGACTGGTTCGCGGTCTTGACTACTATACCCGTACGACCTTTGAAATTCAGACCGGGTCCCTGGGTGCCCAAAGTGCGATCGCCGGCGGGGGGCGGTATGACCACCTGGTCAGCGAGCTGGGTGGGCCGGATATTCCCGCCATTGGCTTTGCCATCGGGTTTGATCGGTTGGCAGAGGTGGCCCTTGGTAAAAACCCGCCTGCTAACAACGGGCCGCAGGTTTATATCGCCGCTTTGGGAGAGGAAAGCCGTCGCTTGGCTTTTGAATGGTCATGCGATCTCAACCGTGCCGGTATTTACACGGATATGGCCTTTGCCGACAAAAGCTTAAAGAGCCAGATGAAGCGGGCCAACCGGCTCAACGCAAGCTACGTGATGATTGTGGGAGAGAGCGAACTGGCCCAAGACGAGGTCATTTTGCGAGATATGGCGACCAAAAACCAACAGTCCCTTCCTATCGATGGATTGGTAGAGACAATCAAAGACATTTTTAAAGGGGGAAACTTCATTGACGGATCAACTTAAACATATGCGTCGCACCCATCATTGTTGCCAATTGACAGGAAAGGATATTGGTTCGGAAGTCATTTTGATGGGGTGGGTTCAGCGCCGGAGAGATCATGGCGGGGTTATTTTTGTTGATCTTAGGGACCGGGAGGGCATCACCCAGGTGGTGTTCAATCCGTTGGTGGATGAAGCCGTGCATGAAAAGGCCCATGTTCTGAGAAGTGAATATGTGATTGGTGTGAAAGGTAGGGTGGAGAGTCGGCCGGAAGGAATGATTAATTCCAATCTCGTCACCGGTGAAATCGAGGTGCTCGTCACGGAATTAAGGATTTTTAATACTGCCGAAACACCCCCGTTTTTGATTGAGGACCAGGTAGATGTTTCGGAAACCATTCGGCTTAAATACCGCCATCTTGACCTTCGGCGGTCCCGGCTGCAGCGCAACATGTTGTTACGCCACAAAACGGCCCAAACCGTTCGACGCTATCTGGACGATCTTGGCTTTATCGATATCGAAACACCGGTGCTGACACGCAGCACGCCCGAAGGCGCCCGCGATTATCTGGTGCCCAGCCGGGTCAATCCGGGACAGTTTTTTGCGTTGCCCCAATCGCCTCAATTGTTTAAACAATTGCTGATGATGTCCGGGTTTGACCGCTATTACCAGATTGTACGTTGTTTTCGGGATGAAGATCTGCGGGCCGATCGGCAGCCGGAGTTTACCCAGATCGATGTGGAAATGTCGTTTGTGGGTGAAGAGGATCTCATGGATATGACCGAAGGAATGATGGCGGCCATATTCACAGCGGTTTTGGATAAACGCCTCAAACGGCCCTTTGCCCGCCTGACCTGGAAAGAAGCCATGGACCGTTATGGACTGGATAAACCCGATGTTCGCTTTGGTCTGGAACTTACCGATATCAGCGATATTGTTGCCAAGAGTGGGTTCAAGGTTTTTTCGGGCGCTGTTAAAAAAGGTGGGGTCGTCAAAGCCCTAAATGCCAAGGGGTGCGTCGATTTTTCCAGGAAAGAAATCGATGATCTAACCGATTTAACGGCTGTTTACGGGACCAAGGGGTTGGCCTGGATCAAGGTGCGAGACGATCGCTGGCAATCGCCCATCGCCAAATTTTTTAGCGATGAGGAGGTTGCGGCGCTGACGGAACGTATTGAAATGGCACCGGGTGACCTGGTTTTTTTCGTCGCGGATGTGCCCAAAATAGCCAACGAAGCCCTGGGGCACCTGCGCAATCATCTGGGACGCCGATTAAAGCTGATTGATGACAGCGAGTTTGCCTTCACCTGGGTTACCCATTTTCCCCTGATGGAATATGATGCCACCAAAAAGCGGTTTGAGGCGTTGCATCATCCATTTACGGCACCCTTGGAAGAAGATGTCGAGAAGCTGTCATCCGATCCGGCCACGGCGCGCTCACGGGCCTACGATCTGGTCTTAAACGGTACCGAAGTGGGCGGCGGAAGCATTCGTATTCACCAGCCCTCGATGCAGGAAAAAGTGTTCGAAGCGTTGGGATTGGACCGTGAAACATACGAAAATAAATTCGGTTTTTTACTCGAGGCCCTAAAAAGCGGCGCGCCGCCCCACGGCGGGATCGCGTTCGGTTTTGACCGGCTGGTATCGATCCTTTGCGGCGAATCCTCCATCCGTGACGTGATCGCGTTTCCCAAAACCCAAAAAGCCGCTTGTTCACTAACAGGGGCGCCATCAAACGTGGCCAAGCCCCAGCTTGATGAGTTGTCGATAAAGGTAAATACCCTGTAATATTTTTCTTGACTAAATGGCGTAGTTTTAATAGACACTTCTGGTTATCTTTTGACATGATCCCCAGTAGCTCAGTTGGTTGAGTCCGCCTGAGGCGGATTAACCATCGGGTTGAAAATCAGGGTGAAATAAAGTACCAGAAAGCAAAAAGAACCAGATCCCCAGTAGCTCAGTTGTTGAGTCCGCCTGAGGCGGATTAACCATCGGGTTGTAAATCAGGGTGAAATAAAGTACCAGAAAGCAAAAAGAACCAGATCCCCAGTAGCTCAGTTGTTGAGTCCGCCTGAGGCGGATTAACCATCGGGTTGAAAATCGGGGTGAAATAAAGTACCAGAAAGCAAAAAGAAACAGATCCCCAGTAGCTCAGTTGGTGAGTCCGCCTGAGGCGGATTAACCATCGGGTTGAAATCGGGGTGAAATAAAGTACCAGAAAGCAAAAAGAACCAGATCCCCAGTAGCTCAGTTGTAGAGTCCGCCTGAGGCGGATTAACCATCGGGTTGAAAATCGGGGTGAAATAAAGTACCAGAAAGCAAAAAGAACCAGATCCCCAGTAGCTCAGTTGGTAGAGCAGATGGCTGTTAACCATCTTGTCCGCGGTTCGAGTCCGTGCTGGGGAGCCAAAAAATAAAAAGGTCCAATCGCCTCCGATTGGACCTTTTTTTAGGTGAACCTGAAATGCCATATTGGGTTTATATCCTTCAAAACCATACTTCCGGCAAACTCTACAAAGGCCAAACCTCGGATCTGACCAAACGCCTTGAACGCCACAACAGCGGAAGAACCCGGATCCCAAAGGTATACTCATAAACAAAAAGGGGTATGGCACCTCATTTATTCTGAAGAATACCCCACGAGAGCGGAAGCGATGAAAAGGGAGCGATTTTTGAAAAGTGGCAAGGGAAGAGAATGGATAAAAGCAAAGATTCTGAAGTAATAGCTCAGTTGGTGAGTCCGCCGCAGGCGGATTAACCATCTTGTCCGCGGTTTCCGCCTGAGGCGGACTGGGGAGCCAAAAATACTTCCGGTAACGTCCGGTAAACATAGTAAGGCCCTGAAGACAAAGCGTTTCGGGGCTTTTTTCTTTTCGCGCCTCTCCGTTTCATACCGTTGACATTCACAGTATTTGACAGTATCTGGCAGGTTTCAGAAGGCAGATACTGTCATTTTCCCTGAAAAGCCGCTCCAGTACTGCCTGGAAGCCATATCGCTACCTTTAAGAAACACTGTCATCCTTATTTGGGAGATACTGGCATGCGGTTAACAGATGTAGCTGTCAAAAACGCCAAGTCCAAAAACAAACCATACCGGTTGACCGATGGCCGGGGAATGTATTTGCTGGTCAATAATAGCGGGCGATATTTCCGGCTTGATTATCGTTTTTTAGGAAAGCGTAAAACTTTGGCATTAGGTGCGTATCCTGCCATTTCATTAAAGGAAGCCAGAAAGCGCCTTGAAGCCGCTAAACGGTTGATTGAAAAGGACATAGACCCTGTACAGTATCGAAGGCGCACCAAAGCCTTAAGAATCAACGAAATCGCCAATAGTTTTGAGGTGCTGGCAAGGGCATGGTACGACACTAAAAAAGGGGGTTGGTCTAAATCCCACGCAAAAAGAGTGTTGCGGAATATTGAAAAAGATGTTTTCCCTTGGATCGGTGTAAGGCCGATATCAGCCCTTGATCCTCCCGAAATCTTGACGGTATCGCAAAGAATTGAAGATAGGGGAGCCTACGAAACCGCCCACAAAGTCAAAATAACATGCGGTCAAATTTTCCGGTATGCGATTGCTCCATTAGGGTTGGTCAGCCGTGATCCCACCGCTGATTTGAGGGGGGCTTTAAAGTCAAGAAAAGTCCGGCATATGCCCGCCATTACAGACCCCAAGAGAGTTGGAGAGCTGCTTCGAGCGATTGATGGATACCAAGGGTACTTTGTGACAAAATGCGCTCTTAAACTGGCCCCATAGTGTTTGTTCGGCCTGGTGAACTGCGAAAGGCGGAATGGGAAGATATTGATCTTGATATGGCTGAATGGCGCATACCGGCGGAAAAGATGAAAATGGATGATGCTCATATTGTACCGCTTTCAAGTCAGACGATAGATATCCTGAAAGATGTCGAGCCATTGACTGGTGGGAGTCGTTACGTATTCCCTTCGCTTCGTACCGGTAGACCCATGAGCAGTAACACTGTTAACGGGGCGCTAAGGCGGTTGGGGTTTGATAAGGATGAAATGACAGGTCACGGTTTCAGAGCCATGGCATCAACGATATTACACGAGCAGGGTTGGCCGTCGGATGTGATTGAATTGAGGCGGCTTTATTCAAGGCATTCTGATTCTGAAGCCGTGCTTTTAAAATCTCCAGGTTGACTGTCTCGCTAACAACCGTGTTGTTGATGGTTTCCAAAAGTGCGAGGTTGTTATATTCCATTGCTGGGCCGGCAACCTCTTTTCCCCCATCGGTAATGGCTGATACCTCGGTCCCGGTAAAAATAATTAACAGAAGTAATAGGCAGCCATATCTACACTTACAATTTATATTTAGAAACATGCTGTTATATCCTTTAAATCCATTTTTTTAGGGCGTTTTGTACATAGCAGATATTCACAAGGTTTAGCTCTTGTGTGAGCCTTAATCGAACCTTTCACTAATTTGGCGATTACCCATACCTAATATACAATTCCCAATCTTCGAAAAAAATATAATTGATGGGGAAATTTCACACAATGAGATTACAGATATGCCAGTAGTATCCCACATTTCTGTGATAAGCGCAGAGGTCACCGGTTAGGCGGACCATATAGAGATTAGGCCCTTTGTCTGTCACGTCTGGTAAGAGAATTCGTCAAAAGCTTTAATTTCTTACGGCATTCTTCACGTCCGGAACCAATGCGGCGACTACACTGAGCGACCTAATCCCGGTTCTCAGTAATTTAGGGATGGCATCGATCCGGCTAGCAAGCTCTCCACAAATAGACACGGGCGTGCCACCGGACCTCCTTGGTCGGCTTAGGGGCTGTTAGGCCATCATTTTCTCTTTCTTGGATATAAACGCTTTTATCCTTTAACCCGCTTTAACGTACCGTTTTCCAGCAACCCCTGGAGTTGGCTGAGTAGTCGCTGTTCATGATCATCAATCATGCCGTCTTTGTTTGCCAATTTCATAATTTCCTCATGCTCGCTGTGGGTGATAACGCAGTCCTGAATCGCTTTTTCAATCACATCTCTTAATTCCAACCCGGATTTAGTGAGCTTCATGATTTTCTCCCTTTTTATTTTAAGTTATTAACGGCATCCTTTTAACCCGAATCATATTCGTAACATCAGCTACCCAGACAGGTTGACCCGCAGTGATGATCGCCAAATCCCCTTCTGACAAATCACCTGCATCAATCGAACGGTTAGCTACGATTTCAATTATATCATCTGTATCATTCGTATTTTGAATCAAGCGGGGGTATATGCCACGGAAAAGAGAGAGTCGCCTCATGGTTGTCGGGTTGGGCGTATATGCAATAATCGGTTGCCCGGGCCTGAACCGGGATAGATGCCCGGCTGTCCGGCCTGATTGTGTCGGCGCCAGGATTGCCGCAGCATCAAGGTGATCTGCCAATACGCAGACCGCATACGATACAGCATCCGAAATTTCCTTTTCGGGCACCATTTTAAGATATCGATCATGAGGGAACGTTTTTTCCGCTTCGGCTATGATACGCACCATGTAACGAACGGCTTGAACGGGATAGTTGCCGGCGGCTGTCTCTTCCGAAAGCATGACAGCATCCGCTCCATCCAGAACAGCATTGGCTACATCCGAGGCTTCGGCCCTTGTCGGGCGAGACGAATCTACCATGGATCGCAGCATCTGGGTGGCGATAATAACCGGCTTTCCTGACGCATTTGCTCTTTGAATCAATCGTTTCTGGATACCAGGAACTTCTTCTAAAGGTATCTCTACCCCCAAGTCACCGCGAGCAACCATAATTGCATCGGCAGCAATCAAAATGTCCTCATAATGCTCGATGGCCTCATGCTTTTCGATTTTGGCGATAACTGGCGTATTCTTTTTTTCCTGGCGAATGATTTCTTTTATGTTTCGGATGTCTGCCGCAGTTCTGACAAATGACAGCGCTATATAATCCACATCATGACCCAGGCCAAAACGCAAATCCTCACGATCTTTGTCGGTCATTGAAGGCATGCGAATGGTTCCGGTTGGCAGATTAATCCCTTTGTGGGATGTCAGCACGCCGCCCGTAATGACCTTGCAATGGATTTCAGATTCTTTTACCGAGCGAACACGGAGTTCCAAAAAACCATCTGCGAGTAGTATCCGATCTCCGGCTTTGACTTCTTCGTTTAACAGCCGGTGGGAAACAGATATACGTTGTTTTGACCCTTCCACAGTCTGAGTTGTAAGAATAATGTTCTGCCCCGGTTCTATTCGGACGCCTGGATCAGGGATATGCCCCAACCGGATTTTTGGCCCTCCGAGGTCCTGTAATATAGCAACCGGTTTGCCCAGATCTTCAGCAATTTTTCTGATGGTATGAATTTTTTTCCCATGGTCACTGTGTGTCCCATGAGAAAAATTCAAACGGGCGATCCGCATACCGTTTGAGATCAATTCCCGGATGATCTGCGGTGTGTCGCTGGCCGGTCCGATGGTACAGACAACTTTTGTTTTTGGCAGGGTGATACCCAAAATAGATCTCCTGTTGTTTAAAATTTTCGTAAGAACCGACATCCAATAATCGCTTAAGCATAAAGTCAGCATTTATAGATTGGATATTTGAACCTTGGACATAATCTCTTCAACATCCATGCGATGACAAAGCTCCGTGCCGGGTGTTTGCGCAGTTGCCGTCCCAGCGGCGCAGGATAGTCGAACGCAATCCGTAAGGTCTTTGCCCTGGGAATGTGCCAGTACAAATCCCCCTACTACCGAATCACCGGCGCCGACGGTGCTGTCAACTTCCATCGGAGGAGCAATTGCCTTTATTTTTTGTTTGACCGAAGATAGAAGCAGTCCCTTTCTTCCTCTTGAAACAATAATATATGGAATTCCTTTCTGGTGGATTTTCTCACAAAAGCCCATGATTTCCGACTCGGTTTGCAACTCCCTTTCCGCCAGTCGGGAAAGCTCGTATGTATTTGGTTTAATACATGTCGGCTGATATTCAATTGATTCGCGCAGTGATTTTCCATCTGTGTCTATAACGATGAAAGCGTTCTTTTTTTTTCCGGCAAGGATAAGTTGACCATAAAGATTCGGTGTAACTCCGCGAGGGAGGCTCCCGCTCAGGATCAAGTACTCCATATTCTGAACTTGGTTAAAATTCTGATAAAAAAGGCCGATTTCTGTTGCATTAACTTCCGGGCCGGCGGCACCGATAACATACTGCCGGCCTTTCGTCTGTTCACGAAGGATAATATTGGTCCGCGTTTCACCTGAAATCCTTGTGAAATCGCTTATTACACCCGCATTGATAAGCAATCCTTCCAGTTGTAAGCCTTCATATCCGCCGACGAGCCCAAGGGCAACACTATATCCACCTAATTCCCGAATCACCCTGGAAACATTAATACCCTTGCCAGCAGCATAAGCCGTTTCGGATAATATGCGAGTAGTGTCTTCCGTAAGTAACTGTTCAACGACAATGAAACGGTCCAGCGCAGGATTTAATGTGACAGTATAAATCATCTGTGAATCCTTCCATAATTACCGATCAATTAATCAATGTTTTTTCCGAATGGAATCTCTCATATGATTCATTTTGTCCTTAGTCTTGTTTGCCTTGGGATACATACGGCTAAATGTTTTCAGGCTCTTTCCATAAACGATTTCCTGAAATCGACGAGTCTGATCACCTATTCGTTTCATGCTTTTCAAAGCCGACCTTTTAATCTTGTCCATAAATGTTTCTAACATAGGGTCCTCCATTCATGTTTTATAAAATATTTTCTCGTTTTTTTTAGGTAAGTAAATATTTTTGTTATAAGGTTTATATGACTATGTCATTCATATGGCATAGCCATTCCCACGTACCCGGGATGTCCTTTTCTCTTTTTTAGCTAAAGTCGATCGCCAGTTATGGACGTTATCTCAACACGAATACGGCTATATTTTATCACCGCCCAGGATGTATTTACTTGAGGATATTGTAATTTTGTTCCAATCGCGCAACCTCTTTTTCCAGGCTTTCAACTCGTTCCAAAAGGGTGAGTATGACGCCGATACCGGACCAGTTTACCCCCAAATCTTTTCGTATACGAATAATTTTCCAGATTATAGGAACTGTAGCTTCAAAGAAAAGAGGCTGCGGATCCGTTGTAGAAGGTTCGATTAGTCCCCAATCGACCATCATATTGATCATATCGACGTGCTGTTTGGATAACCTTGCCAACTCATCTATGGAAATAAGCTCGGAAGATGCCAGGTGGTGTTCATTCTGGTAATTAATAATATGGTAAAAGTTTCTCGTCATCTCTAATCTCCATTAAGAATCGCGCGGATTGAAATCAGATGTTTTTGATAGTTCCGCAAACAACTCCATTTGTTTTTGGGTCAATGTCTGCGGCATCACAATGGTAATGCATGCATAAAGATCACCATTGCCATTCATTTTTTTAGGCATGCCTTTGCCCTTGATACGCATTTTTTTGCCTGATTGGATACCAGCCGGAACTTTCAGATGTATCTCCCCATCCAGCAGCCGGACGATTACTGTGGCCCCAAGCGCAGCCTCCCAAGGTGTAATCGGTACATCCATGTTCAGATTATGCCCGACTACTTTAAACCGGGGATGGGGCATAAAATTGACCTTTAGGTACAAATCACCGGGAGGTCCGCTGTTCACACCGCGGCCTCCCTTTCCGGTCATACGGATTCTAGCACCGTCGCTAATTCCCTTTGGAATTTTAACCTGGTAGTTCCGAGTCACCGGCGTCACCTGTCCTTCAGCATCGATTTCGAAACTCTGCAGACTGATACCTTTACGTCGCACCCGAATAGGCTTCTTCCAAACTAATTTCTATTTTTGCTTCATGATTTTGCCCTCGCAAATTCAAACTTCCAGATGCAAAATTATTTGACTGTCCCTTTTGCCCGGCGTTAGCTCTAAATAAAGCTTCAAAAAAATCACTGAACCCTTTGCTATTATTAAATTCTCTCTGATCAGATTCTGTATCAAAATGGTGATGCTTCCATTCAGGCGGCGGCTTGAAATCCTGTCCATTTTTCCATCCATCTCCCAATTGATCATAACGCTTGCGCTTTTCAGGATCCTTCAGCACCTCATAGGCTTCGGTAACTTCTTTGAAATTTTCTTCAGCTGTTTTTTCTTTGTTAATATCTGGGTGATATTTTCGAGCCAATTTCCGGTAGGCTTTTTTGATATCCTTTGCTGTTGCGTTTCGCTCAAGCCCGAACATTTTATAATAATCTCGATATTTAGTAGCCATAATCCATTCCGTTTTCTCTCATCCATTAAACAATGTGGTACCAATCCCTTTTAATTCAATTACCGCCTGTTTTACACGCTCCGCCATAGAGCTTTCCGATAACGCCAGGTAGGTACGAGGATCATAGGCCTTTTTCTTTCCCACTTCCCCGTCGACTTTGAGGACACCGTCATAGTTCTTGAAAATATGATCAACGATGGGGCGGGTAAACGCATATTGTGTATCTGTGTCGATATTCATCTTTACGACGCCGTAATCGATAGCTTCATGGATTTCATCTGAGGATGAGCCGGAGCCTCCATGGAAAACCAGAAAGAAAGCGGCCTTCCGGCCCGTAAGCCTTCTCCAAGGCATCCTGCCCATCTTTGAGAATCTTCGGCTTCAGTTTGACGATGCCCGGCTTGTAGACCCCGTGCACATTCCCAAAGGTAGCTGCCACAAGGTAACGGGCATCTTTAATGGTATTGAGTCGACGAGCAGCCTCGCACATATCCTCCGGAGTTGTGTAGAGCTTACTTATCAGACCCTCAGCCTTCACATCGTCCTCTTCGCCACCGACGACCCCCACCTCGATCTCAAGAATGATTTCATTCTTATGGCAGCGTTCCAGAAGCGGAACGGCAATGTCAAGATTCTCTTTAAGCGTAACTGCACTCCCGTCAAACATATGACTGTTGAAAAGATTGGACATGCCTGCCGCCCTGCGCCGCTCTGTTTCATCTATTAGCGGAATTACATAGCTGTCGAGGACTTTGGGTTGGCAGTGATCGGTGTGGAGAGCGACGTATATATCGTAGCGATCCGCAACCCGATGTACATGCTCCGCTATTGAGATAGCCCCTAAAACCATGTCTTTTACTGAGGAGCCGGACGCGAAGGCCGCACCTCCTGTTGAAACCTGAATGATCCCGTCGCTTCTGCTCTCGGCCAGGCCCTTCAAGACAGCATTGGCGCCAGTCAGTGAGGAAACATTGATGGCAGGGTAGGCAAACTTTTTCTCCCTTGCCCGGTCTAACATCTTGCAATAGGTCTCGTAATCTGGAACCGGCATAAAGTCCTCCCAATTATAGAATAAAGTCGGTCGCCAGAAATTTGCTTTTGTGTTCTCGCACGATGCGGGTGATGATCTGTTTGTTCAACTGGGTCTGTTTGGCGGCAACCAGGGTTCGAATGGAAAAAACCCGCAAGGCGTCGGATACGGAAAGGGTTCCTTCTGCGGAATCCTTGCGTCCCGTGAAGGGAAACGTGTCCGGCCCCCGCTGGCACTGGCTGTTGATGTTGACCCGACAAACTTGATTTACCAACGGGTCGATCAATCGAGCGATCTGGTCCGGGTCGCTTCCGAAAATGCTGACTTGTTGGCCATAGTTGGAATTGATCATGTAGGCGATGGGTTCATCAATCTTGTCGAAGGACAGGACCGGAACCACAGGTCCGAACTGCTCTTCATGATAGACTCTCATTTTAGAGTTGACCGGATACAGGACGGCAGGAAAAAAGAAGCTGCCGCAAACAGTACCACCGGCCTGATTGACAACCCGAGCGCCTAACCCAACAGCGTCCGACACCAGTTCCTGCAGGTATTCCGTCTTGCCTCTTTCCGCGACCGGGGTAACGAAAACCCCTTCGCGCCATGGCATTCCAGAGGGCAGGGCGTTAACGGCTGTGGTAAATCGATCGAGAAACGCGCCTGCAACACTACCTTCCACAAAGAGGATCTTAAGGGCCGTGCAGCGCTGCCCGTTAAACGAAAGGCAGCCGAGAACGCATTCCCGCACAGCCAAATCAAGATCGGCTCCTTTCAGAACAATGGCTGGATTCTTGGCCTCCAACCCCAGCACACAGCGCAGGCGATTGGGGTTGGGATGTTGTTTTTTCAATGCGTTGGCCGTCTTGCTCGTACCGATCAGCCCCAGCACGTTGATCTTGCCGGATACCATGAGTGGAGGAATCACTTTCCGCCCCTCACCATAGATGACGTTGATGACGCCTTTCGGGAAAACATCGCGGAAGGCTTCCAGAAGCGGTGCGTAAAGAAGCGCACCGTGCTTGGGTGGCTTTAAGATCACGGTGTTTCCCATGACAACTGCCGGTATCAGGGTCGTGAATGTCTCGTTGAGCGGATAATTGAACGGTCCCATGCAGAGCACCACACCTAGTGGAGCGCGCCGAATTTGACCGATGATGCCCTCCTCGATGGTGAACCGGGAAGAAATTCGATCCAGGTCCTTAAGTGCGGCGAGGGTATCGTTAATGTATTTAATGGTCCGGTCGAATTCCTTTTCCGAATCCTGAAGCGATTTTCCAACCTCCCACATCAGAAATCGCACGACCCGGTCTTTTTCTTCAATCATCCGAAAAACGAACCGCTCCATGTGATCAATTCGCTCGGCAACGGACAAGGTGGGCCACAACCCCCGCCCATGATCATAGGCGGCAACCGCCGCATCAAGGGCCTGTAACGCTTCCACATCGGTCAGCAGCGGATATTCACCAATAAAAAATGGCTTCGGATCCGTGTCGCCAGCCGCCCAAACGGGTGAGAGCACCTCCTGACGTTGGCCGTTCCAGACCCGAATCTCACCATCAACGAGATAGCCGGTCTGAATGCAGGGAATATCCATTAAAAGGGCTTCCGGTATATCGATGGCCCGCGGAAATAGTTTTTGGTCTCCTATCAAATTTTCTTGCTCCATCTTTTTCCTCTTTCTTTCACTGGCTTGTTCATTCGGCATTTTCCATACCTCTTTTCGTCAATCGTTGGTATTCATACGAATGCTCAACAACGGAATGGGACACCGGCGAAACATTTTCTGGGCCGTGGTTCCAAAAAGAACATCTTCCAAATCGGTCCGGCCTTTTGTCCCCATGACGAGAAGGTCCGCTTTTTCTTCCTCGATGGCGGCCAGAATCTCCCGGAAAGGGACGCCGGTCATGAAAACTGTCCTGTATGACGCGGGATCACGTTTCGACGCCACAAGGACTTTTGCGATCTCTTCGGATCGATTTTCCCTGGTTTCACTGACATATTTGGCTACGGTGATTTTATCTGTATGCCTTGCAACTTTATCGATCATATCCAGATCCCGCTGGTTGATCACGTTGACGATAACCAGTTCGGCGTCCACACTCTCGGCCATGTCGGCAGCATACTCGACTGCCTTGATCGAGTAGTTTGACAAATCGCACGCCACGAGAATTTTGTTGACTTTTTTCATGATATTTCTCCTTTTATGTTTGTCATTGTGAATAACCAGTATTCTTATTTTCCATTAACATCATTGCCTGGTCCCTCCGAAAAAATGACAAAAGAAGGATTACGCCTTAAACTAAAAAAACCGGCAATAGCGATGCGTGTCAGATTTTTATTTAGATAAGGACCTCTTTTTGTCATGACCTGCTATGCGAATGCCTCCCCGTCATTTTTTTCCAAAGCCGAGTATTCTGGCTATTAATCGCCGGCGCTGGGAGGTCAACCGGTGTGCCGTATCGGTCAGCCTACGGATATCCGCCTGCCAGCAGCGCCTTCAGGAGTTCCGGGCGGTACAGGTGATCCGTCAACGGTTTGTCGTTCAGTTTGTCGATCCGATCCGTATAGGAGGGAGATTTCCTGCAATGGTAGATCCCCGTCGGAATACGATCATTTGTCCCGAGGGCAACCCGGAGTGCGGCGATTAGATCGGTTTGGTCGTGGCTTTCTTCTATCGGCTCAATCCTGTCCTTGTACCATTTGTACGTATTGAGTCGATTGAAAGATACACAGGGCTGCAGGATATCAATTAGTGCAAAACCGCTATGACGGATGCCAGCTTGAATCAGCTCACTCAACTGTTCTCCCTCGCCTGAAAACCCACGTGCGACAAAACCGGCACCGAGAGACAAGGCTACGGCCAGCGGGTTGAATGCGCCGGCGATGACGCCTCCGGGTTGCATTTTTGTCTGCATGCCTTCCATGGAGGTGGGGGATGCCTGCCCCTTGGTGAGGCCGTAAATGCCGTTGTTGTGGACCAGCACCGTCACATCAATGTTGCGGCGAATGGCTTGCATGAAATGATTGCCGCCTTCACCGTAACAATCGCCGTCACCAGTACTCACCAGAACGGTCATATCGTGGTTGGCTATTTTGGCGCCCGTGGCGATGGGCAGCGCCCGTCCGTGAAGAGAATGAAAACAATTGCATTCCAGAAAATGGGGTGTTTTTGCGGCCTGCCCGATTCCGGAAACGATGAGGAACTTTTCGGGCGGTAGATCCAATCCGGCAAAGGCCGACTTCATCGCATCGAGAATTTCGAAATTGCCGCACCCCGGGCACCAGTGATTCGGGTAATCAGAATGATAATCGTTTGTTGATACCATTTAATACCTCACCTTAATTTCGATTTGATGGCGTCGGTGATTTCATCGGCACTCATGGGGCGGCCATTGTATTTGAGCACCGCATCGGTATATTGACGTCCGGTTTGTTGGCGGATCAACTTCCCAAGCTGGGCGGACCGGTTTTGTTCCACAACAAAGAATTGCGTGACTTTTTCCAGAATTTCACTCAAAGCGACATCCGGGAAAGGCCACATGTCAACAACATGCACACCGCCGCAATTGATACCGTCGGCCCGCAATTGGTTGACCGCCTCTTCCATTGCGCCGCGCATAGATCCCCAGCTGATTAACAAAATGTCACTGCCGGCGTGAATTACCTCCGGTGGGCGGATCTCCTTACGCATGGCCACCACTTTAGCAAAGCGTTTTGTCACCATGGCATCCCGGATTTCGGCATCTTCGGTGATGTGCCCTTCTTCATCGTGCTCGTCGCTGCAGACCTTGACCAGGGCTCGGCCGTTGCACGGGAGAGCTCTCGGGGAGATGCCGCTGTCCTTCAGCTCATAGCGGCGGTAATGCTTGGCATCATCGAGGTTGTCGTCTGTGACGGTAAACGATGTGACCCCTTCCGGTGCTTCAAACGACTCTTCAGCGACGAAAAGAGAATCGGTGAGGTACTGGTCAACCAGGATGATCGCCGGAACCTGAAACCGGTCGGATAATTCAAAGGCGCGTGCGGTCACCGAAAAGGCTTCGAACGGGGTGCCCGGCGCGAACACAAAGCGGGGGAATTCGTCCTGGGAGGCATGAATGACGAACTGAAGATCGGCCTGTGACGTTCGGGTCGGCAGGCCCGTGGCCGGCCCGGGCCGCTGCGCATTGACGATAACGATGGGTGTTTCCGTGATGGCGGCCAGTCCAAGTCCTTCTGTCATCAGCGAAAAACCGCCCCCTGAAGTCGCTGTCATGGCGCGTACACCGGCAAACGCTGCGCCGATGACCATGTTCACAGCGGCGATTTCGTCTTCGGCTTGTTCAATCACCAGCGGCACCGTCTGCGCCATGTCGACCAGTCGTTGAATGATACCGGTGGCCGGACTCATGGGATAAAAAGCGCTGAAACGACAGTCTCCTGCCAGTGCACCGAAAGCCACAGCATGTGCCCCGTCAATGAGACGGCCTTTGGGTGATGTCATCTCCCAGCGCCATGACCATTTGAACGTCTCGTCCTCTGCGGCAGCGTATCCATATTGGGCCGCTTGAACATTATGTGCGAGACGTTTTTCCTCCACATGGTCGAATGTCGTTTTCAGAACGTTTTCGAAAAGGTCAAGCGGCGCTCCGAGCAGCGCCAGGCAGGCCCCCGCTGCCACCGTATTGACGAGGATGCGGCCACCGGCTTTTTGGGCCAACCCATCAAAGTCTACCATTTTGAATTGCTGGTGCTGCGTCATGGTATCCGCTTTATCTTTGGGGATCAGCGCCAATCCACCTTCTGTGAGATCGGGTCGGTGCAGCCCATAGGTTCGTTCATCCAGTGCTACCATCATGTGAAATTTCCGGGTCGGACCATGGACAGGCCGGTCGCTGATACGAAGCTGGATGAAACTGTGACCGCCCCGTATCCGTGATTCAAAATCATTGACCGCCATCACATACAAACCCGCCCTGTGACAGGTACGGGCCATCAGCAGACCGACGGTCTGAATGCCCTGTCCGGCTTCACCGCCGATTAAAATACTGATATCTACTGTCATCCGAATACCTCCCTCACGAAAATTAGCCCGACGAGCAGGGGGATGGTTTTGCAACACATCTTCTTTTCCTTGACCGGCAACACGATGCCGACGACCAGGGAAATTCTACTCTCAATCAGTGGAAACGGAAGCGTTATCGTCTCCTCAGCGGTCATGTGAAACCCTACATCATACCGCATGCGCACGACTGCACACCCGATAAGATAGTGTGTGTGCATAGTTAGGCACGAGATGACACAATAATAATACTTTTTTTGGTGTCGATGGATATTAGGCGGGGGAGTAAATATGGTATTATCCCCCGCCTTCACTATATGATTAGAAAGCTACATGATAGTTAGCATCAACCTTTCCATAATCCGTGAAGGTTACAGTATTCCCGTGCCTGAATTTTATCAGCAGTAACCTGAAAGGATGCTTCCGGTTTTTCACCCGGCTTCAAAAACTGCCGATATACCTTGCCGTCAGCTATGATTTCAATCCATTCAATGTAGTGTTTATCTTCCATGGGATGAGCCACACTGCCGATCTTAACCTTAACCCCGCCGGAAATTTTTTCAATGACAGGCACATGTTTTTCTTTAGCGGCGTCAACCTTATTTTCGACCATCAGCTTCATCGGTTCACCGCAGCAGACCAGTTCCCCATCACCACCATGCAGCACTTCAACAATATTCCCGCATACTTCACACTTGTAAATTTCTATTCTTTTAGCCATTTTTTTCTCCTTTTATTGTAATTCTTTGATTGCTGTTTTTGGATAGCAAAAACCTAACATACCTTGAACACTAATCCTGCAATTCAGTGCCGTTTTACCCCCCTTCTTTAAAAGCCACCTTGCGATTTCCGGTTATTCGGAGAAGCGCATAGAAATTACCCCACCCCCACGCTTACATGTTCTCGTCCTCTTCGGCCAGGCGTATCAGGCGAGTGTCGGTTATCGCAGGGTGATAGGCAAAATGGACAATGTGCGTGACCCGATCCGCAATCGTGGGCAGAATCACGATTTTTGTTTCGGCAATACCAATTCTGGTCGCCCTTTCTGTTGTTTTTCAAGCTTGTCTTTTGTTTTTTGTCGCTGTTTGTCACTGCTTTGTTTTTGACTTTTTTCCTTGTTTTTTTTGCCGCCCTTGTCTCCCATGGTCGTGCTCCTTTTTCGAGGTTGTTTTTCAGGATGGAAATTTTATTCAGTCCATCTTCATATCGTTTGTTTCACCGAACGGACATGAACTACTCTTCCAGGACATTTTTAATGCTGGTGGAATAGAACTTTTCAATGTATTGCCTGACCATCCGGCGCGCGGAGAAACCGGCTGCAGCAATTTTAATGGTTTCCTTCATCAGCCGGACCCATTCGAGGGTATTGTCATTTTCGAAAATATAGCTTTCCAGGTAAATTTCATGCATCGCCCGTTCCAGCGCCGCTTCCATTGCTGGAAAATACGCTTCACCGTTTTGCAAAAGGGCGATCTGGTTGTTTAGGATCATTCGAGTCACAGCATGGTTACCCTTTTATAGCGTACGATTTTTAACTATCGTAGAAATCTCTCTAAAGGGTGAAGGCAGTAAAAATATTCGTAGTTGTTACGAAAAGCGATTTGTCGTATGTGGCCAGAATTAAAAACAATAATCACTTTTGGTTCAGGGTTTCACAAAATATCGATCGATTAGATACGTGTTACCATCTGCCGGTATCGCTCCATGATTTGACCCATTACAGGTTCGAGTTCATCGGGCTGAATGACCAGTAGATCTCCTGTTTTGGCCTTTGAAAAAAGATAATCCACCGCCTTTCCCCGGTTCTGAAACGATTTCAATATTTTGTTCTTGGAACCCGCCTTTAATAAGCCCCTCATAAACTAACTTTGGGGTTTCTCCTATAGGCCTGTCACGGGGATCAAAATCTGCCAGTATGATATAATCGTATACCGAAGCCAGCGCTTTACCATATTCAATGATTTGTTCAGTGGTTCGATTTCCTGTTCCGTGACATAAAGCAATCTTTCTTCCCTGTGTAAGCCGGGGTAATAATCTGGCCATGGCACGAGCTGATTCAGGGTTATGGCCGTAATCCAAAAGAACCTTGTATTTTTGGAAATCGAATAAATTCATTCGGCCGGGATTTTGATTCGGCGAAGGATAAAATGTCATAATTCCATTTCGAATTTGTTCAATAGGCAGATTTAAGCCATGCAGGGCTCCGATGGCTGCCAGAGCATTTGAGATATTAAAGTCAATAATCCCTCCAAAGGTAATGGGAATTTCTTCAAGCGTGCAGACAATGATGTCCAATTCCCTATTTCTAATGATGGCATTTCGTTTGTCTACGGTGACAACGGTTCCCCCGTCCTTTATATGTGCTTTAATTTTTTGATTATTTGGGTCTAAAGAAAATAGAATGATATTTCCGCGAGCACGATCCAATATGCTCATGGTCATGCCGTCATCCGCGTTTAAAACTGAAGTCCCCGTTTTTTTGACGACTTCTACTACCGTGGATTTTACCAGGCATAGATCTTCTTGCGATTCGATCCAGTCTGTACCCAAGTGGTCCTCTCCAATATTTAACAGCACACCCACATCAACTTCATCAACGCCAAGACCTCGTCTGGCAATTCCCCCACGAGCCACTTCCAATACAATGTGGTCCACCGTTGGTTCCCTGACAACAATCCCGGCTCCCTCCGGTCCGCTGTAATCTCCGGTTAAGATAGGCTTTCCATCAATTGTAATGCCGGTAGTACAGGTCAGGCCGACAATTTTTCCCGAATACTTCAATGTATGGGCAAGTAATTTACTGGTCGTTGTTTTACCGTTTGTTCCGGTCACAGCCAAAACGGGAATTTGAGTGTAACCCTCCGGGAAGAGCATGTCCACTATCGGTTTTGCAACATTCCGGGGTTGGCCGTTTGTCGGCTCCAAGTGCATCCTGAATCCCGGTGCGGCATTCACTTCAACCACTTTTATGCCGGATGGATCAAGGGGAAGCGATATGTCTTTTGCCAAGGCATCTACACCCACGCAATCCAATCCAATGATCCGGGCGGCCCGTTCAGCCATCAAGCGGATATCGGGGTTTACCTCATCGGTAACATCGGTGGCGGTACCCCCCTGGCTAAGATTGGCTGTGGCCTTCAGATAGACCTTCTCCTTTTCCCTGGGACGGAATCCAGAGAAAGCCCTCTCAGGGATAAGAGCCTTTCAGTCATTTCATCGATTTCGATTTGTGTTAGAACTTTTTCATGCCCAAATCCACGAAGAGGATCTGAATTGACTTTTTGAATGAGATCTTTGATGGAGGATTTTCCATCACCAATTATATGAGCCGGTTCTCGCCTGGCTGCTGCAATGAATTTTCCATCTATTACTAAAAAACGAAAATCACCCCCATGAACATACTCTTCAACAATCACATCGGGGTGGTAGGCTTGAGCCGCTTGAAAAGCCTTCTTTAATTGATCCAAATCGGTAATATTGATCGTAGACCCGTTACCATGATTCCCCACATCCGGCTTGACAACAACAGCTGCGCCTATTTCATTAAAAACGGCTATGGCCTCTTCTTGGGTTGAAACCATCTGGCCGTTTGGAACCGGAATACCCGATCTCTTTAAATACGCCTTCACTCTTGTCTTTTCATCGGCAGTTTCTACGGCAATGGCCGAAGTATGACAGGTTATGGAGGCCTGAATCCGTTTTTGATTGGCGCCATACCCCAACTGGATATGACTGTCTTCATTTAACCGAATAAAAGGGATGCCCCTTGATTTGGCTTCTTTAACAATACTCCAGGTAGTGGGTCCTAACATATCATCTTCGCGCAGGACCTTGAGATCGGAAACAACCTGGCTGACATCGAAATTCTTTCCTTGGGCGACGGCTTCGAACAGGGATACGGCTTCTTTTGCTGCTTTTAATCCAGCAGATTCCACGAGATACCGGAAGACCACAATATAAATTCCCTTTTTCGATGTATCCAGGGTTTTCCCGTATCCAACTTCCATTCCAGCCAAGCATTGAAGCTCAATGGCAATATGCTCAATAATATGGCCGGCCCAGGTTCCGGTTTTAAGCCTTTGGATAAAGCCACCGGGCTTTCCAATGGAACAGCCGTGTTCTTGAAAGGTTGGAATAAGTGTCAATAACCGATCCGAAAATCCTTTGATTTTATCTGACGGTCGGCTCTCATACTCTTTAATATCCACAACCATGAATATGGCCGTATGTCGAGTATGCCGATTGGGGCCACGCAATGCTCGTAACTCTTTTATTTCAATCATCCAGATTCCTTTGTTTTTATTATGATGCGGGTGTTAAAAACTGCCGTTTTTTGAAATTGTACCGATATCCATTCACTATCGAATGAATTCGAACATTTTCTACGGCAATTGGCTCGCCCGGTTTGATATTCATTATATTGGAATGCCCGATATCGCTACCATCAACGATAATGACCTGTCCTGTGCCAACAACCTCGGCAACCCCATCTCCCTTGAGAACAACCCCTGAATCTTCACCAATACCAACCCCGATACAGGTCGGATTTGTTGTAACAATCTGAATCAGACGCCCAATGCGGCCTCTCGCCATAAAATGAGTATCAAAAATGATTTTTTCCACGAAACCAAATCCGGATGTCGTGAGAACGCTTCCTTTGAATAACCCTTCTTCACTTTTTCCTTCATAAATCATGGTATCGGAAAACACGGCAGCCCCGGCGCTGGTACCGGCGATAAGGGCTCCAGCTTCAAGCCGGTTCTGAATGGCCTGAAGGACCTTTGATCCTCCCATAATCGTTGTTAGTCGCAATTGGTCACCTCCGGTAAAAAAAACCAAATCAACATCTTCGAGGCTTTGGGCTATTTGTTTGTCGTTTGCTTGAGATCTTTCTTTAATATTTAATATTTCTACTAAAGATGCTCCAAGGGTGGTAAATACTTTATGATAATCTTTGCCCCTTAGTTCAGGGTCTTCGCTTGCTGTAGTGATTACACCGACTTTGTAATCGGTCTTTCCAACTTCTTGAACAACTCGTTTAAGTACAACTAATTCATTCGCCTTGTCTTCATTCCCACCGATTGCAATGAGACGCCCTAAAAAATAAGGATTAAATGCCATAATTAATTAATCTCCGTTAGATATGACCACGCCATGCCATTACGAGCATTTGATGCAAATTCGTTTGGGGTTAAAATGATGAGTCCGACATCAACAGAATCGTCGAACAGCGTCATCGCCTTTTGTGCGGCTTCTTTTGGACTCATCTTTCTTTCCAGCCAACCGTAAACTTCTTTGGCCAGAATTTTAATGGCGATAAATTCACCATCTCCGGTGCAGGCAACTGCTCCCGCAGGGCCACAAAACAGGCCACATCCAGGAAAGGGCACATCACCCACTCGTCCGATGGCCGCTTTTTCCAGCCCCCAGAACTCAGGGCGGCAGCAAATGTTGTCCCATCAAAGGCAACAGCTCCCACCGTATCGCAAGAAGGGGGGCGTGTATGCCTCTGATCCGGATTACCTATATATATTAAGGGTATATTGTGTTCTTCTGCAAAAAACCGGGCACCATCCCCCACCAGAAGGATATATGGAGAATGAAGCAATACCCCCTGGGCTAAATCAACAGGGTTTTGAATGCCTTCAACGCCGGCAACAGCTCCAAATTCCCCGCTACTCGTCATGCATGACGCATCCATCTGAATCGTGCAGCCATCGGCTCGGAGTTGTGAGCCAAGCCCGGCATTGAACCGGGGGTCATCTTCTAAATATCTCACAGCATGAACCACAGCATTTAAAGCTGGTTTGCTATTTCTCAATAAATCCATTCCTACCTTGGCCGCTGACTGTGGACCATCGGAATCTTGTATATCCGAGCCAGCTCCTCCATGGGTCAAAATGGCACGTTGGAATATCGGCACTTATTCCCTCCAATTCTATTACACAACAAATACTACCACTTTGAATTCTCTTTTCTCCATATCATCGCTGGCCTTATCCAGAATCTCGCTGGGTAACTCTCTGAGCATTTTGTCTGGGTTGTGGCCGCTTTCCTTCCAGGCCTGTCGGTCGAGTGTCTTAAACAGCATGCGGGCACCCGGATTCCAGCTCCACCAGAGATTTTCCGCCAGCGCCTCCAAACCTGCGAGGCGCTCCTGCAAATGGGGAAACAGAGGTGGCGCGGTATATTCTTTTCCATAATCCTGTCCTTCATGGCGATGACATCGCCATCTCCGGTGTTGATGCTGATCGGATTATGATTCCATGGCTATTTTTTCCGCTCATATTCCTCCAATTAGAAGAACGCGTAACTTGCTTTGGAGCCACCAAGTAATCCTCTATTCGGCAACAACAGCGTCGTGTTTGGTGTGGGAATTGCTTTTTCTTCGATTGTAGGTTGCGCGCAGCAGCCAGCCCAGGATGATTCCCACCGACAAAATGAGGAACATCAACAATGCCCTGGACATCGACAGTGTCCAGAAAAATAATCTGAGCTCCACTACCACGACATTCTGGATGATTAATACGACCGCCAGTCCGGCCAGGATTATGCTGGTAATAATTTTAACATTCATGTTTATTCTCCATAGTCTGAAGCTGTTCTTCCATTACGGATGATTGCAATAGGGGGCGACGCTGAACATTATGATATCAGCCTTTTTTTCCTCCTATTGTTTGCCGGTGCATCGGTCATCATAGGTTTCAGGGAAAAGCCACTGATGCCCTTGATCGCTGGCTGCAACATATCGTAAGGATCCTGATCTTTAGCCGGGCCGCCAAGGTAATAGACCCACCCGTTTGATTTGGCTGCCATCCGTTCGATGCCGTTTCTGCCGAGTTCGTCCCAATTGTACGCGACAATGAAGTGCTCGATATCAAGGCTCATAAGAATCGTCGTCGCCTCGGTGGTGACATAGGAGCCCAGTGTCGAAACCACGACCGGTTTGTCCTGGTCCTGGAGCAGGTTGTAGAGGGCAAAATAATCAAAGATGCCCTCCACCAGAATGATTGTCCGGTATTGCCGGATATACAGCGCTGCCTTTTCAATGCCGTAAAGCCAGGCTCTATCGGAAAGGGGAACTTCTCTGCTCTGTTGTTTGAGCCAGCGAACGCCCCTGTCGCCCGGGTGTCTGCCGACCAATCCAGTCGTGAGAACATTTGAATCATAAATAGGAAACACTATCCGTCCGGCTAAAGAATCACCGTAATTTCTTGAAAACGGATATTTGCGTCTGAAATCGATCTGCCGGCAATAGTATCCATATCCATTGACGCTGTTGTCGTTTAACAATCTGGCCAAGCCGGCATCCGTGAAGGCATTGAAGGTCTCGTTATCCTTTTCAAAGCGCGGTAGGAAGCTATCTATCAGCGCCCTGCCTTGGCGCTGTTCATCACTGTAAGGAGGGGCGTAGCCGATGTTAAACTTTTTTATGGCGTCTTTTCCGACGCCCCGGCGGGCAAGATAATCCCAAATGTGCTTGAATCGGTTTTCATTTGACATCAAAAGGTCATTGTAGAAATCGGCGGCAGCTTCCAAAGCGGTAACATTTTTTGGATCACTTTTCATCGCTTTAACAAAACCAACCGGATCATCGGGCTCTGGTGTCTCATCAGGTTCAGGAATACAGGAGCTGCTGCCGGCATCAAACTTGAAATCCGCGACACCCAGATGCTTAGCCCAAACCTGCTGTGCCTTTCTGAACCGATATTTCTTACGCAGCATAATCAGGTCGTAAATGTCCCAATCGCCTTTACAGGCACCGAAGCAGTGGAAACGGACCTCATCCTCTTTATTAACATACACCATGAAACTCTCTTTGGTGTCGGCGTGGAATGGGCATGGAGCGCTGTACCGATTCTTTTTGGTATTCTTGAAACGAATACCCAGCAGCGTTTCAGTATAGGGGATTGCCGCATCAATGGTCGCTGCCGATTTTATATCCTGGTAGGTTTTCATTACACATCCCGATTTGGTATACAGTGACTGACGCGCCTGCCATTCAAGCTGCCTTTTCGATCGGCTTTAGTGGGCCTTGCTTTTTCCTGGAGCATATCCCGCGATTCCTATCAAAAATCGCACTAAACCGTAACTGAGCCAACTTGCCAGCCGCATTCTTGTTGTCTGCGCTCTCAAATTTTTCTCATTTACGCGTCCTGCTCCCATTTTGACAGCCTGCTCCAGGCTGTATTTCAATTCATTGGCAAAATTCCCATCGTCAACGATGACATTGGCTTCGAGAGAAAGCAGCAGACTGAAAGGGTCAAGGTTTGAGGACCCCACCGTGGCCCAATGTTCATCAATCACTGCAACTTTGGCGTGCAATAGGCTCTTGCGGTATTCATAGATCTCAATCCCTGCATCGAGGAAATTGCCATATAGGGCATGTGAGGCATAATGAAGCAACGGGTGATCCATCTTTCCCTGCAACAGTAAAACCACCCGGACACCTCGCCTGGCCGCATCCAAAAGCGCATGTCGAAAATTCAATCCGGGCAAAAAGTAGGCACTGGCAAGAATAATTTCGTATCGCGCCTGATCGATCGCCTGTAGATAGGCATCTTCGATATCGCGACGATGGTGGATGTTATCCCGCAGCAGAAAAGTAGCACGCATGCGCCCACGGGGTTCGCTCGAAGAAGCGTGCCCGGCTACATTCCGCTTCCAGTAGTTACGCATTCGCCTCCAGGCGACTCGAGACCACACATGTCTGGCGGAAGCATGAATGCCTTCCACCAGCGGCCCCTCCACGCTGACAGCGTAGTCATAACGGGGCGAAGTTTGATTGGCCACACCCATATCATCGACAATATTAATACCGCCAACAAAAGCAATATCCCGGTCCACGACCACAATTTTCCGGTGCAGACGGCGCAATCTCCGTCGTCGTAGCGTCCAAGGCGATATCTTGGGCCGAAACTTCAGCACCATTACGCCGGCCGCTTCAAGGTAATTGATCATGGTTTTCGGAAAACGATTCGATCCGAAGCCATCGATCAGCATATGGGTTTTTACGCCGCGAAAAGCTGCCCGTCTAAGCGCTTCCACAATGCGCTTTCCGGTATTGTCATTTTCGAAAATATAGCTTTCCAGGTAAATTTCATGCATCGCACGGTCCAGCGCCGCTTCCATTGCTGGAAAATACTCCTCACCATTTTGCAACAGATTGATTTTATTGTTTGAAATAAACTGGGCCAAAGTTCAGTTGTCCACAAAAGTAATGGTTAACTCATCATTTAACTACGCGTCCGCCTTTCCGGCTTTGTTATCGGTCGATAAAAGAGAGTTTGAGGAAATTAAACTTAGTAGGAACGCTGGTACGCTGGAGCAAATGCAGTACGTTCCTACTGAGCATTTTATTTGACAGAAATTTCCCTCGGTTTTGCTTCAGGCGCCTTGAGTAACGTCAGGGATAGGACCCCGTCTCTAAGAACAGCCTCGATATTACTGGTATCGAGCGCATTGGAGACAGTAAATCTTCGCGCATAATTGCCTATGTTGTACTCAGTATATACAGGATTGAGTTTTTCATAGGGTGCATAATCAATCCGGCCTTCTACCTCAAGTAGATTATTCTCCAATTTAATGTTCACATCCTCTTTCTTTACTCCAGGCAGATCCATCGTTATAACCAGACTTTCTTTATTTTCTACAATATCGGTCTGTGGAATAAAAAATCGTCCCGGGACAGTTCGTTCTTCTTTATGCTCCTGCTTTTGCAGATCTTGAGCTTCGGTTTTGGTGACTACTTGATTTTCAGCCATGGTATCCTCCTTATTCATCCAAATTAGTTGATAACAATTTGTTTGGGTTTGTCCGCCTCTGCCCGTGGCAGACTCACCATTAACAATCCATTCTCAAAGTCTGCGTGGATCTTGCCCCCCTCTATACGAAAAGGCAATTTTATGGAACGATCAAAGTTTAACCCTTTACGTTCCAGACGATGGCAACTGCAATCTTCGCCATACTCAATTTTACGTGCACCGGCCAGACGCAGAACATCTTCTCTTATTTCCAAAGTCAATTCCTCTTTTTTTACTCCAGGCAATTCAGCGGCCAACACCAAGTCCCCTTCCTTCTCAAACAAATTGATGAAAGGATAAACCCCACGACCGGTTGTACTGGCCTCAAAATAGTTTGTATCCCTCGCTTGCTCCACTGCTTTTTGGATCGCCATATCCAACCCACTTGGTAATTTTTTAAACATAACCCCTCCTCATTTAATTATGAAGGTTATATATACCCACCACATAAATTATGATGGCGCCAATTAACATCGGCAAAAATGCCATATGCGGCCACTATCGGCATCAATAATCAAGATACCGTCTTGGGCGGCCTCAAAAAGTCTGCGGTAGCAAAGTTCTGAAACTTTAACCTCGCCCTCGCCTAAACTCGAAACGGGTTGCAAGGCAAGATCCGAAACAGGTTTAGTTTCTTTCTTGGTTATAGGACGCTTCTGGCATTTTCAGCTCTTTTATAAACAATCAAGTTTCGTGCCAATTTTTGCAGGCGTTGTTTGTTTCATGCAACATTCTAATTTATTGGAAGAATTGCAAAAAATTGATTCTTCTAAGGTGTCAAACAGGCAAACAAATGAGGTCATATTTGACCAAAGGTCATATTTAACCTCATTCAATCGTTCGATGTCGTGGGCCAGGTGGCTGTGGCATAATGGAAGGCACAGTCTAACTTTGGAGGATGGTTTGAGAAGAGAGACCTATTCGGGTCTCGGGGTGGAAATAAAATTACTGCTTTCGAATACCTAATTTACGCATGCGCGCGCGCAATGTGCTGCGCTCAAGACCAAGGATCTCGGCCGCGCTGTTTTTACCGCTCACTTTCCACTGGGTTTGCTCTAATACGCGAACGATATACTCCCGTTCAATATCTGCAAGGGTCTGGTTCGGTTCTGTTAAACCCTTGTTCGGCTTTTTAAGGTCGTCTACCAGGTGCAGTTTGGGTCCTGATGAGTTGATCACCGCCCGTTCGAGAACGTTTCCAAGTTCACGTATGTTGCCAGGCCAGTGATAATTCTGCAACGCTTCCATCACGGTCGTTGGAATACCCGCAATGGACTTGCCCAACCTTTTGGAAATTAATTTGACAAAGTAATCGACCAGCTGGGGAATATCTTCACTGCGCTCACGCAAAGGAGGTACGGTAATCGGAAAAATATTCAACCGGTACCACAGATCTTCCCGAAAACGCCCCTCGCGGACCTCCTTTTCGAGATGGCGGTTGGTGGCCGCAATCACTCTCACATCGACTTTGATCGTTTTGGTGCTTCCCAGCCGTTCAAACTCGCCATCCTGGAGCACCCTTAGCAGTTTGGGTTGCAAATCCAACGGCAGTTCGCCGATCTCATCTAAAAAAAGGGTTTTACCATTCGCCACTTCAAAGCGCCCGCGCTGTTTGGCATGGGCACCGGTAAAAGCGCCTTTCTCGTGGCCGAAAAGCTCGCTGTCGATAAGATTGGCCGGCAGGGCGGCGCAGTTTATTTTTATTAGGGCGTGATCTTTTCGCAGGCTAAGGTTGTGAATGGACCTGGCAACCAGTTCCTTGCCGGTACCGGTCTCGCCTAAAACCAGCACAGTTGTATCGGTAGCGGCAATTTGTTCTACCTTGTACAGCACATATGCGAGCGCCTCACTTTGACCGACGATATTCTCGTGGTTGTATCGAAACGTAATTTCATCCTGCAGGTAAGCCCTTTCCGCCTCGAGTCTATCTTTTAATTTCTCTATTTCCGAAAGGGCATGCAGAAGATTGAGTTCGGCTTCCTTTCGCTCGGTGATGTCCTGAATCCATCCCGACATCCGGACGGGATTTCCTTCAGGATCCCAGGCTGCCTGGCCGCGTGCTAAAAACCACAGATAAGCGCCCGATTCCGTTCGCAGGCGGTATTCGGTTTTAAAGGGAATGCGGTCATTAAGATGGTGCTCGATGGCCGCCCAAGTGGCTTTCGCATCATCGGGATGAAGTCGGCGACGAAAAGAGGTTATTTTACCCGGAAAATTTTCAGGTGAAACGCCAAGAATGTCCAGAAAACGATCCGAGTAAAAAACAGTGTCCGACAACAGGTCCCAATCCCAGAGGCCGTCGGTAGAGCCGCCAAGTACCGAACGATATCTTTCTTCACTAACGCGCAATGCCTCTTTTGCCCGGCCGTGTCGCGACCGCTGTATAAGCAGCTTGACACCAAATAATAAAATGACAGTGCAAAAAAAAACAAGGCCGAAGATTTGCCATTTGTAAAGCGCCAAAGGTAACTCCTCAAGAGTGATTGGCTGTACAGTTCTCTCTAATTACCATAAAAACGTTATAAATTCAATAAGTTGATGAATTAAGTGCCGTTTGACAATTTAAATTGGTTCATTTTTCCTATACAGATCCTCTCAAAATGAAAAAAGGGATTGCAGTCCTAAGGTCATAACTACTTGAACAAAATTGGTACGCCCGGCCCGATTCGAACGGACGGCTTACGGATTTGAAGGCTGGCTGCAGAAAAAGAATCTACGCTACATTGGCAAAAGCGGATAAAGAAAAAGTCGATGTACAATCCAAAACAACGGATACAGATGATTCTTACCGATGCTGATCTCATCTATAGTTATGAGGGATACACCCTTAAGGCTGGATCGGCCATGTTTTTTTTAAGGTAGCGTTTTTGGATCTCTTTGATCACATCCCAGCTAACACCAAGATGCCGGGCAACATCCTTGATGATCATATGCTTTGACAAATCCAGGGCATAGCGTTCAAAAGACCGAGTATAGCTCCGGCGAGGAACGACAAAGTGGATTTTTACCTGACGAACCAGGCAACACAATTTACAAAAATCTCTCTGGATAGCTAATCGTACCCATACAGTGTGTGAACCGATGGGCACCGTTCGAAACTGCCGCCATTTTTGGCCTCGCCGGGTCACCAGCGGCGAGTTGCAATGGGCACATCGCAATGCGGTTATATCTTGTTCGATAGCGAAAATCACCGCGCCTTCTTTATATTTGGTATTACATGGTAATAGCCACAGACGCCAAAAGCATGATACAGCAGACTTGTGGACATGAGGGTTTCTCCTTTTTGATTTGCAGGTCAGAAGAAAAAAGCCTGATTGTCCACTTTATTTATTGATCGTCAAGTACGCTAAAACCGGATGAACCTGAAATGCCCTATTGGGTTTATATTCTCCAAAACCATACTTCCGGCAAACTCTACAAAGGCCAAACCTCGGATCTGACCAAACGCCTTGAACGTCACAACAGGGAAGAACCCGGATCCCAAAGGTATACTCATAAACAAAAAGGGGTATGGCACCTCATTTATTCTGAAGAATATCCCACGAGAGCGGAAGCGATGAAAAGGGAGCGATTTTTGAAAAGTGGCAAGGGAAGAGAATGGATAAAAGCAAAGATTCTGAAGTAATAGCTCAGTTGGTAGAGTCCCCGCCTGAGGCGGACAGGGGAGCCAAAATTTATAAAGGCCCAATCTTCTGATTGGGCCTTTTAGTTTGGAGCGAGTTCACATAAAACCTATTGACATCCCGTCAATATCGTGTTTTTTCCCATTAAATTAAATGGAGATGAAGTAACCAAAATCAAGTATTGCCTTGATCAAGCATAGCGTTTGCCACTTTTATAAATCCCGCAATATTTGCTCCGCTGAAATAATTACCAGGCTCGCCGTATCTTTCAGCTGCCTGCAAGCAGTTCCGGTGAATGTCGGTCATCACTTGCCGCAATCTTTGGTCGACCTCTTCCTCTGTCCACTTTATTTTAGTGCTATTTTGCGCCATTTCGAATCCGGAACAGGCAACACCTCCGGCATTGGATGCTTTTCCGGGAGAATAGAGAATGTTGCTTTCAAGTAAAAACTCGATGGCATCCGGAGTTAAGGGCATATTGGCGCATTCGGTGACGCACATGCATCCGTTGCGGACAAGCGCCTTAGCATCTTCGACATCCATCTCATTTTCACAGGCACAGGGGAAGGCGATGTCGCATTCGACGCCCCACGGGCGTTTTTCCGGATAAAAATCAACCTTAAACTTATCGGAATAATCCTGCACCTGGTCGCGGCCGCTGGAGCGCATGCGCAACATGTAATCGATCTTTTCCCCCTGGACACCGTCTTTGTCATAGATAAACCCATCCGGTCCGGAAAGTGTGATCACCTTGGCTCCCATTTCCGTAATCTTTTTGGCTACGCCCCAGGCAACATTTCCAAAACCTGAAACGGCCACTATTTTGCCATCGATGTGCTCACCGCGAGTTTTCAACATTTCTTCGGCAAAATAGACGGCACCGTATCCTGTGGCTTCCGGCCGGATAGCGGAACCGCCCCAGTCGGTTCCTTTTCCGGTCAACACGCCCTCAAACACATTTTTAAGACGTTTATATTGACCAAATAAATAACCGATTTCCCGGGCACCTACGCCGATATCGCCGGCGGGCACATCGGTATTGGGACCAATATGATTATACAGACCAATCATAAAGCTCTGGCAAAAATTTTCGATTTCGATATCGGATTTACCACGGGGGCTGAAATCGCTACCACCTTTGCCACCACCCAGAGAGAGACCGGTTAAGGCGTTTTTGAACATCTGCTCAAAGCCAAGAAATTTCAGTATACTCAGGGTTACCGAGGCATGGAACCGCAAGCCGCCTTTGTATGGTCCGAGCGCGCTGTTAAACCCGATTCGATACCCGGTGTTAACCTGAATGGTGCCGGTAGCGTCCCGCCAGGGCACCCTGAAGATAACGATCCGCTCAGGTTCGACTATCCTTTCCAGGATACGTTCGTCTTGATAGAGGGGCTCCTGGTCAAAAAGGGGACTCAATGTCGAAAGAAGCTCGTCGACCGCCTGGATATATTCTCTTTCCCAGGGATATTTATCTTTTATCAATTGTGAAATTTTTTGTACGTATGAGCCCGATAGTTTTTCCTTGTCGAAAGCTGCCTCATACATTTTTTATTCTCCTAATTAGTATTTGTAGCCCAGTTTTTTTGGCGAAAAACCGGCAGAATGTGGATGCAAACGGATTTCCGATTATTTTCTAAAGATTGATGAAACCGGGCATAGATCCACCCTGGAGAGTTCTATCACCCTGTCAGTATTTATCAACAATATTCTTCGCAGTGCCAAACGCCACCTTCCACGATAGAAAACTCACAAGAAGTTCGGTTGTCACAGTTAATACACAATCCTTTCATCCTTCCGGGAATCACCTCAATGCCGGGCCTGGAAGATTGAGACAATCGTTCCTCTGAATAGACCTTATCGCTTTCGGCCACCGATTGGAGTTTTCATACACACCCCCCTCATTTTTGAATTTGGTTTTTTATGTTAAAAAAAGAATTATCGTTACGCCTATATAGAGCAATCTTCATACCATAATGAAAAAGGGGGTTGGAAAACATTGGTCGGCGTGGCCCTCTAAACTGAATGATTTGGAATACCAGATAGATACATCAGGTCAAGCGAAAGGATGTTACGGCGACCCGCACGTGGAAGAAGTTGATGAGGGTGAGAAAAAATCGGGGAGGAATGCTTCAGCGGGGTAAAACTACCCGATATCGGGTGACCGATTTGCCCGCTGTAATTTTGTCCGAAGGGTTTTCCGGTCAATCCCCAAAATCTGGGCTGCTTGAGTTTTGTTTCCTTTGACACTGTTTAACACATTCTTAATATGTTCGGCTTCAACCTCGGCTAAGGGCCGATTAATGCCTTTGCGCCAGTTGATGTTAAAACGCATTTGTTCAGGAAGATCCGCAACATCGATTAAATCATTACCAGCCAGAACCACCAGACGCTGGACGATGTTTTCAAGCTCCCGGACATTCCCCTGCCAACGATAAGTTTTAAATATCTTAAGGGCCCTGTCTGAGAATTGGGGCGCCGGGCGGTTCAAATCCCTTGAAAGTTTTTCTGTAAAATGCTGAATCAGTGGCAGGATATCCTCGCAACGTTCGTGCAGAGGCGGCAAAGAAATTTCAACGATATTCAGTCGAAAATAAAGGTCCTCCCGGAAGAGGCCCTTTTTGACGAGACGGATCAGATTCGTATTGGTTGCCGCTATGATTCGTGTGTCGATTTTTTGAACGCGGCTGGACCCCACCATGAAAATTTCCTTGTTTTGAATAGCCCGCAGCAGTTTTCCTTGCATACTCAGGCTGGCATCCCCGATTTCATCTAGAAAGATTGTCCCTCCGTCGGCAATCTGGAAAAAACCGGCTCGGGAGGTTTGCGCTCCTGTGAAGGCCCCTTTGACATGGCCGAAAAGCTCACTTTCTATGAAGGCTATCTGGAATTGCTGTACAGTTGACGGTGACAAAAGGACCTGAAACAGATTTATTACTGTAATGGATGGCGCGCGCCACCAATTCCTTACCTGTTCCGCTCTCTCCTGAAATCAACACGTTGACTTTTGTGGCGGCGGCCTTTTCAATGAGTCGGTATACATGCTGCATGCCCGGGGAATTGCCAATAATATTGTGGCTACTTGGCGGTAGCTTCGCTTCAACAGCACGGCGGTTTGCCAGTTTCTCGAGCATCTTGGAAACAGCCGACAATAACTCTTCATCCGTAAAGGGTTTTACCAGATAATCTTCAGCACCGTCTTTAACCGCCTCCACCGCACCTTTAATGGACGGATAGCCGGTGATGATCATTATTTCCGTTCCCTTTACATTTTCTTTCACATATTTAAGCAGCTCCAAACCGCTGATTTTAGGCATTTTTATATCGGTGATGACCAGGTCCACCGATCTTGTTCCAAGAAGGCAATCGCCTGTTCCACGCTTGATGCGGTGAAGACTTCATAGCCGGCAGCTTCGAGGTTTCTTTGGATAACTTCCAAGGTGAGTGCCGAATCATCGACTACCAGAATCTTGGCTCTGTTTTGCACTATTTTTTTATGATTCATTCTTTTCCTCCGGGGATAACCTTCTCAGTGGAAATTTGATCCGGAAGCTGGCGCCATGCCCGATACGGCTCTCCACGTCAATACTGCCGCCATGGGACTTAACGATGCCGTGAACCACAGAAAGCCCCAGACCGGTTCCCTGTTTGATATCCTTGGTTGTAAAGAACGGCAGAAAAATTTGTTTTAATGTTTCCTGAGTCATACCGATGCCGGAGTCCTGAACCAGCAAGTAAACATGGTCTATCGTCACACGAGGTTTCAATGCTCAGCGTACCTTCTTCAGGCATGGCCTGAAGCGCATTGACGATCAGGTTGGTAAAAACCTGCTGCAACTGGGACAGATCGGCTTTTATGGCCGGCAAATCCTGGCAAAGTTTTTTTATCACTATAATTCCATTCTTAGCACATCGTGACTCAAACAGATAAATACCGTCTTCAATCAGTCGGTTCAGATTCACCAGGGTTTCCCGTGGCGGGGTCTGACGACTGAAAAACATCAGTTTTTTAATGACTTCCCTGGCATGCAAAGCGGCCTTAATAATATTGTCCAGATCACTATAGACTTGTTCTGGAAGATCAGTAGCCTTTGACGATAGTTGGGCAAAACCAAGGATATTTCCAAGGGGCTCATTTAGTTCGTGAGCCACACCGGCAGTCAACTGACCGATTTTTGCAAGTCGATCTGAATGCCGCAACTGATTTTCTATCTCGGCTTTAATATCGAGCGCTTCCTTTTTCTCGATGGCCAGTGAAAGATGGTGAGCAATGGTTCTCAGGAGCGCGCGTTCTTCATCGAGAAAGGGCGTTTTACTCGGTTTGTGACCATTTTTTGGAGGCGAGTAAATTACCTCAATGTTTCCCCGTCGAATCCTCTGAATAACCAGGTTTTCGGTCAGGGTCAGGCCCATTTATTGCCGTATCGCGACCGCCATATGAACTGGCTGATCCAAGCGGATAATGGCCGTAGTGATCGCCGGGTATTGAAACGCCGGAGGAATAATAGCGGCGATGGACTCCAGCATTTGGGGAAGGGGCTTGTTTTGCCCCACAATCTTTGCCATGCTATAAAGACAGGTGAGTTCCTTGTTTCTTTCGATCAGTTGATTTCGCTCATTCAAGAGCTGCTTTTCGTGTTCAACACGTTCTGATACATCCTGACCGATTGCCAACAACCCGATGACAACTCCCGAAGCGTCATCCTCAAGTCGCTTGTAGTGCCATTCGATAAAGCGTTCTTCGCCTGTACGGGTAATTATCCTGAGTGACAATATTTATTGGCGACTTGCCTCTAAGAATGAAACGCCGAAAATATCGCTTTGCCGAGTCCTTTTCCTTCTCGGGCAGAAGCAGATCAAACCAATTTTTTTGGGTCAGCTCTGAATACGAATATCCCGTGGTTGACTCCAGAAATTCATTAAAACTAATAATTTTCCCATCCTGATCCAAGATGAGGATGATACCTTTGGTAAGCTGGATGGCGGGCTGGCATAAATCGGCAATTCTTTGAAACATGTTAGCTTTAACCATATACATTGATTCATGGAATATTTGTGTACCATCCCGAAATCCGAATATATTCTACTTCCAATATATTGTACGTACTCTATTTGGTCAATTCTTATCGTGAGGCGTGCATTGCGTGCCTCCACCCATCATTTCAATCAATTGTTAATTTGGAAATCAAATCAAACAATGACGTACTCTGTTCTGAGCATAATTTTTTAAAGCCACAGAAGCACTGGACCCTTTTTTTGAGGTGAGGTTGAAATGCCATATCGGGTTTACATTCTTTAAAACCATACTTCCGGAAAACACTACAAAGGCCAAACCGTTGACCTGCCAAAACGCCTTAACCGTCACAACTCAGAAGAATCCGGATCCCAAAGGTATACCCACAAACAAAAAAGGTCCATGGCTCCTGATTCATTCTGAATAATATGCCATTTGCTCAGAGATAATGAAACGGGAACAACTTTTTGAGTCGGGCAAAAAGCGGGAAAGGATCCAAACCAACTTTGAAAACGGCAAATTTCTTGATAATTCTCCGTATTATGTTAAATCGGGGGAATCAATTCCCTTGCAAGCAGATCGAAGCGAGACTGTTTAGGGGAAAAAGGCTTTGTCATCTTTCGGCTGAATCCCTTTTCTCGGAACCTGCGAAACGAGCTCAAGAAACTGAGAAAATCTATTTTTTTGACACCAGCATTTGAAACGCTGTCTTTCGAAATCTCAACGCATCCATCTTCGACAAGATACTGAATATTTATGGGAAAATTTTTTAATCAGCGAACGCATGAAATATAACCTTAACAATAAAATTGATGTGGGCTCTTACTTTTGGCGCAACCATCAACAGCAAGAAATCGATTACCTGGAAGACAATGATTTTTCTGGCGAAGAGATCGACAAGGTCGCCGCCGCCCTGGGTGGTGAAGGTCTCGTCTGGCATGCCAAATAACACAACGCGCGAGGGATATAATGGATCTGAACAGATTGAAGGAGATGCCTCCTTGGGAATGGCCGGAAGACACCAGCAAAGCGTTTCTTGAGATTCTCTTAGATAGCCAAGCCGATACGACCAACCGCATTCTTGCTGCGGAGCTGGCCGGCGATTTTACCGTGATCAATGATGATCTGGTTGATGCGCTACTATTCATTATTGGGAGCGAAAATGAATCAGAAAAACTCCGTGGCAAAGCTGCCATAGCTCTGGGGCCGGTTCTCGATCACGCCGATATGGACGGATTTGATGATCCGGATGATGTGCCAATCTCCGAGGATACATTTTACAATATCCAGGAATCGCTTCATCGTCTCTATCGGGACGTCACGGTGCCTGAAAACGTTCGAAGACAGATACTGGAGGCATCGGTTCGTGCATCCCAGGACTGGCATGAGGATGCCATTCAGACGGCCTATTCCCGTGATGATGAGGATTGGCGTTTGACAGCGGTATTTTCGATGCGCTGGATCCGTGGGTTTGATAATCAGATTCTCGAAGCGCTTGAAAGCAACAACCCGGATATCCATTACCAAGCCATTTGTGCAGCCGGTAATTGGGCGGTTGATGCAGCCTGGGCCTACATATCAAGACTTGTCCGCACACCAGTGACCGACAAACCGCTACTGCTGGCCGCTATTGACGCCGTGGTGGGCATTCGCCCACAGGAAGCAGGCGCGATTCTGATGGATCTGACCAACTCCGGAGACGAGGAGATCGTCGAGGCAGCCCATGAAGCCATGGCAATGGCCGAGGTGCTATCGAGTGATGCATTTGATGAAAGTGATGCCTAATTAAGTTGCCTTTGTCTTCGTGTCCCATGCAAGCCGGTATCCATTAACGACTTGAGTGGCTCGAAAGGGTTACTGAGGTTAAGCCCCTGATTGAAAACCAGTAACTTTACGGCCGGATCTATTTTCATCAGGGAGACGATTTTGTATTTCCGGCCGCACAGCTTTAAAAGGTAATCTGTTATGAGTGAATATCAATATTACGAATTTTTGGCCATCGACCGGCCACTGACGGTGGAGGAGACGGCGGTCTTGCGGGAGATGTCGAGCCGGGCTCGCATTACACCCGTCAGTTTTATCAATGAATACAACTGGGGTGATTTCAAAGGCAATCCGGATAAGCTGATGCAGCGTTTTTTCGATGCCCATGTCTATGTGGCCAACTGGATGACGGCCATTTTCATGGTGCGCGTGCCAATTGAAGCGCTGTCAAAGAAAACCGTCGAAGCTATGGCGGTACGCTACATTCTAGATTTCAAAGCCACCAAAACCCATTGGGTCATCACTTGGTATTTGGAGGAATCCCAAAATTACGACCGCTTCGGGATGGAGGATGGCCGGGGCTGGATGGTGCGATTGGCACCGGTGCGTGACGAGTTGCTCCGCGGTGATATCCGTAGCCTTTATATCGGATGGCTGGCGGCCGTAGCCGGGGAAAAGATGGATGACGCTGAGATGGAACCTTTGGTCGTGAATGGACTGGGAAACCTGACGGCGGCCCAACAGGCGCTGTCGGAGTTTCTGGAGGTGGGGCCGGAGCTGTTGGCGGGTGCCGGAATTGGAAGCCCGGCCGTCCAGGACGAGGTATTTTCACAGAAGGAAATGGATGAATGGATCGATCGTTTGTCCCGGGAGGATATGACGGCGGTCCTGAAACAGCTTCTGGCCGGCAAGGGGCACCAGGCTGAAAGGTCGATCAAGAACCGATTCGTGTCATGGCGACGCGGCGTGCAGATCGACCAAACCGCCACGTCCCGCCGCACGGTGGGAGAATTGCTACAGAATGCCGAAAAGGCCCGACTAATCCTGCAGGAAAAGCAGAAACGAGACCGCAAGCGGCAAGAGATCAAGCGCCGCAAGGAGCGCAAGGCGTATTTGAAGAACCTATCCAACGATTTTTCCAACGCCTGGGAGTCGGTCCGGGAGACCCGTCGAACGCGGATCGGGGCGGGGTTATGACGAGGCCTGCCACGCCCTTGTCGACATTGCCGAGGCCTATGCCCTTTTTTCAACCAAGAAACAATTTCAAACAAAATTGAAAAAATTCATGGCCGGTCACTTGCAGCGCAAAGCGCTGATTCAACGTTTGGTGAAGGCTGGCATCTGGAGGAATCAATAAATGATTTGGAGATGCTTTGGCCAAACCAGCCGGACAACCAGGGCATACGGTTCCTCATTGATGAGGTGAAAAGAAAGGCTATCTGTGAGGATCATGAAAATAAATAAAAATGAGAGGCGGAACATAAGCCCCGGTAAGCGAAAGCAGATCGATCCGCTCGAACAGACCATTGAAACGGCACTCTCTCCTGGGAACTTCATCTCCTATAATCTTAACCGAATCTGAGATTCGTAATTTCATCAACGTTTCTGCTCCACCTTGTAAAAGCAGGGCTTGCAAAGCGTTTTTCCAGCAAAACGGCGGGTGCGGGATTCCATGGTGGCTTCACCGCAGGTTTCACAGGTGAGGCTTTCCAAAATCCGGGCGCCCGTGGGCATTGGTTCGTTAGGAACCATGACATCGAAAAGGGCATCCAGTTCGGCCTGCATGAGTTGTTCTTTTATTTGCCGCCTGAGTTCATCACAACGTGTTTTTTCGGCTTCGCTCGCTTCGCCGGAGGCGATCTTGGTGTGCAGGGAAGACATTTCTCCGGCCATGTCGCCCCGGGCATCCGGTTTTAGCAGACACCGGAATCCCCGCCCGCTTTTACGATCGAAAAAGGTGAAAGCCATTTTGCCGTAATCTCTGTGGATCAGGTTGCCTTTGCCGAAGGTGCAACCGGTGAGGTACTGAACCGCGTCAACACCACACATATCGGTTTCGGTGATGCATACCATCTGCGCATCCGGTATGTCGCCGAGTTCTCTCCCGGCCAGTTCTGAAGCCCTGATTCCGATACACAGGCCTGGACAGGAATGGCCGTGAAAGCGGATAACATCGGTGATGGTCTCTTTTGGGTATTTGCTGGTCATGGGTTGTCCTCCGGGTTATCGCTCTTTTGGGGTTACTATCAATCGCCTTCCATGTCGGTAGACATCGACCGGTAGTCCATATACTTCCTCAATCACGTTAGCGTCAACCGCGTGTGCGGATCCGGCGTAGAAGATCTGTCCCTTTTTTAAAAAGATGCATTGGTCGGCAAAACGAAGGGCCGTATTCAGGTCGTGCATGGTCATTACCGCCGCTACACCATGGTCGGCAACCAACTGGCGGATGGTTTCCAGGATCTCCACTTGATTTTTAAGATCCAGACTGGAAGTGGGTTCGTCCAAAAGCATCAGTCCGGGCTCCTGAACCAGTGCGCGGGCAATGGCCACTTTTTGTAGCTCACCACCGCTCATCTCGTCGATGTAGCGCATGGACAGGTCCGTGAGGCCGAGTCGTTTCAGGGCTGCATCCACGATTTTGAGGTCATGCTTAGACACGCCCCATCGCACATGGGGCCGTCGACCCATGAGTACGGCATCAAATGCCGTGACGCGGGCGGTTTCGTTTTGTTGGGCGACGTAGCCGACTTTGCGGGCGACTGCCATGGGCGATAGGGCGAGAACGTCTTTTCTATCCACGTACACCGCACCTTTGGCGGGACGGTGTATGGCATTAATGCATTTTAATAAAGTCGTTTTTCCTGCGCCATTGGGGCCGAGTACCGCAAGGAGCTTTCCCGGTGGAAGGGAAAAATCAATACCGTCGAGTACGGGATGGCTGTTATAGGTAAAGGTGAGGCCGGCGACATCAAGCATTATTTTCTTCCCCCCCGCACGATTAAGTAGATGAATACCGGTGCTCCCATAAAGGCGGTGAGGATGGACACGGGTATTACGTGCGGTGCCAACATCAACCGTGCGACCGTATCTGCGATGAGTATTAATAGAGAGCCGCAAATGATTGTGGCCGGCATGAGAAAACGATTATCTCCTCCGATGATTCGTCTGACCATATGCGGAACGACTAGCCCGACGAATCCGATGATCCCCAGAAAAGATACGATTGCAGCCGTGACCAGCGATGCCGCGAGCATACCGGTCAGGCGTATTCTTTCCACGCGAACACCTAACCCCTTGGCGGTTTCATCGCCGGCATCTATCGCGTTGTAATCCCAACTCCGGGAGAGTAGGTAGGCCGACCCGAGTGTGGTGATCGTGGCAAGTAGGCCCAACTCACGCCAGCTGGCACGTGCCGTATCCCCAAAGGTCCAGAATACCATGGCTGCCAGCTGCACGTCGTCCGCGAAATATTGCAGGAACATGGCTCCGGCAGTGAACAATCCGCCCAGGGCCACACCTGTCAGCACCATCACTTCGGGCGTGGCGCCGCGTGTCCGTGAAACCATGACAATCACGCCGGCGGCAAGCATACTGAAGATATAGGCCAGAGCCGTGGTTATGTAAGGGTTGGTAATCGTAACCGATCCGAGGTTGGTGCTTTGCATCACGCCCGAATCCAGAATCATGACTGCGAAGGCCGCACCAAAGGCCGCGGCCTGGGATATGCCCAGGGTAAACGGCGATCCCAATGGATTGCGAAGTATCGACTGCATGGCGGCGCCCGCAACGGACAGGCCGGCACCGGCCACAATCGCTGCCAAAGCCTGGGGCATGCGGATGTTCCAAACAATCATATCGATTCGTTTGGAAACGCTCATGCCCACCAGGGTTTTAGCAACTACAGAAAGGCTTATCCCAGTCGCACCCAATGACAGGGCGATGGCCAGCCCCAGGATCAGGGACACGAAGGTCAGCCCCATGAACCTGAGTTTGAAGTTGACATAGCGGCCATATTCCCGTGGCACCTGTCCATCTGCCAAATGCATGGGTTACTCCACGATGGCCTTAAAAGCTTTGCCTTGAAATAGGGCGTTCATTTCATTGAACACCGGCTTGCCCACTAAAAATTCATAAATCTCATCGGCCTTGGCGGTTGGCTCGATATCCGTAAATCGTTCGGGATAGAGGATCTTGCCGATAAAGTAAGCGTCGGCCAAAATGGACCCGTAATTTTTGGTGTACCAGTTGTACGGCAATACGCCATAAACCCGTCCGAGTTGAACCGCTGTAAGGATCTTAAGGGCCGGATCATTTCGGATTTCCCACAATCCGGAGGCTTTGCCCTCGAGTTTTAAAGTAGAGAGGTCCAGAAAGAGTATATCCGGGTCCCACGATAGAAGTTGCTCTTTGGCCACGGTAACCTGGCGGGAGGCCTTGCCCATCAAGGATTTGTCATAGGCCGGGTTCGCCGCATGGACGAACACGAATGGTGGATAACCCGGTTCGGTGGAGGCAAAACCATGGGGACCTTTATAGGCGATACCGCCCACGAAGCAGGTTTTTTTTTCAGATTCGGGAATGTCTTTCGTGCGTGAAACCAGATCGTTGATGGCCGTATTGAAGAATTCGATGATTTTTTCGGCCCGCTCCTTTTTCCCAACGATTTTACCCATGATACGCAGGCTCCGGAAAAACTGTTCCCGATGCGTGTCTAGGTTACCGTATTCGAGGACGATGGTGGGAATACCGGTTTTTTCCTGAAGCTCGATGGGGTCATGACCTGAGTTTGCGAAGGTTTTAAAGATGACCTGGGGTTGTTTTTCAAGTGCCAGAATCAGTTCCGGGTGATCAAACCCGCGGAATCCGCCGAAGATTGGGTAGTTTTTGAATTCGGGATTGGCCAAAGCATAAGGCCGGGCATCAAAATGGTTTTTTCTGATCTCAATGTCGTCCACGGCCACGATGAGATCCTGGGCGCCTAAATAGGTCAATAATCGCAAGGCCCCGGGGCCGGAACAGATCAGCCTGGTTACCCTGATGGGAACCGATACTGACCTGCCGGTGGCATCGGTTACGGTTATATTTTGAGCGGCAAAAAGGTCATGGCTACATAAAAAGAAAAGAACGATGAGCACCATTACCGCAATATTTTTCATTTTGATTTCTCCTGCCAAGACTCGAAATGAACCCAGATAACCGCACCCAGTTCCACCGCTTTTTCATCCCCGGATGGGCCTTTTAGGGTAAAGTCCGCCTCGCTTAGGGCCGCAAATCCCCACCAGCCCTGTTTGGGCACGGCATAGGTAAAAACACCGTTTTGGTCCGCTTTAATGGTTTGGGTAATCATGTAATCGGTGGGGGCCTGGGACGCATGGCCGCGATTGTAATACTCAACCTCGACTTCGGCATAGGGAACCGGTTTTCCATTGAATTTGACAATCCCCTGGAACAGATTGCCGGTGTAAAGGCCATACGGTTTTGACAGCGGCACGATTTCGGTTTTTAAGCCGATTTCCCGATCCCAGCCTTCATCATCGCCAAAAGCGGTTACAACGGTCTTGGTGTAGTGGATGATAAACAGGTCTTCCGACGGTTCCCAGTAGGGTTGGGGTTCCATGTAGAAGGTATACACACCGGGGCGCTTGATGGGATAGTCCAGTTGCCAGGCAGATTGATTCATTACGCGGATCGGTTTCAGGTTAGAAATCAAATCGGCTTGTTTGTCTCCGGTGACGACATTGAAGATCTTCGGTTTGGCCAGTTCCATGCCGACCATTTCCATGGGATGGCTAAAAGAGAGCTGCAAGGTTATGGCCCGCTTCTCATTTGGCATTACCATATTGTCTGAAGGGATCACCATGCCGAAGTGGCCGAAAGCCGGAATGGCGCATACCAAAAAAAGGATACTTGCAAGGCATATACGTGTCATCTGATTCATGGATATCTCCTTTTTATTCAATAATCGCTTCAAAAAATATTTTATGGTTCACGAGATTCATCTTCTTAATATGGGCCTTGATATGTTTCCGGTCACCGAAGATTCCCACCAAGAGCCAAGAGTTATTCTCTTCCGGCTCCAAAATATCTACGGATTCCATGATCAATTCCTCTTTACCATCGTTGATCCAGTAGGCATTTGCTTCACACATTTCGAATAACCTCCTTCTTTATCCTGACGATTGCCGCTTCTACTAAATGTGGCAGTGGTTCCTTGATCAGCCCGACGATTTCCGCCTCTTCCTGAAAAAGGGGCAGGAGAATTTTTAAGGCTGAACTTGACATGATGGCCGTAGCCATCCGGGGGGTTAGTTCTCCCAACATGGCATTGGCCCAGGTAATCGCAATGGGCCCGACAATACAATCGACACCGGAAACTGTCCGACAAATGGCATTCTCACCGGAAGCACCTTTATTAGCACCGGCTTTTAGCATTTGGGCCGTGGCTATGGCATTGGTCCCCAATGCGATCACCTCCAACTGTTCGCCGAATTGTACTCTCAAATATTTGATCAGCGTTGCACCGATGCCACCACCCTGGCCATCAATGACGCAAACCCGTTTCATCTGAATATCTCCTATGTTTCCGCAGTCTCTAAAAATAAAAAAGCCACGAGCTAATCGGTTCTCCTTTATGAGAACCAAAAGCCTTCGTGGCCTTTAAACTGTGCTTAATTGTAATTTTGGTAACTCGTCTTCAGACGACTTTTATAAAAGCTTTTAAACGAATTTGTTAAGGATGTCAAATAAGAAATTTTGGATCCGAATCAAATCGATTTAAAACAACGCCTGAAAAGAAGTGATTCAAAACAAACGGACATTCGATATCCCCACCAATGCAACTTTTTATACCCGGAAAAAAGTTGACAAACCCGATAAAATTGACGAAGGTAAATTATATAAGCCTGTCTGTAGATAGGTTATTCAAATCATTACAGCAATTCGAACATAGAAACCACGAAGGTTACCGGTTCCCCGAGAGGGGCCAAACCTGACGTGGTTTTTTTTTGCGTCGTTTTTTGATTTGAAACAGGTGGGTGTTAAAAATAACTTTTTCCTTTTTTCTTGGGAAAAGGTTTTCACAATCAGGTTGGTAAAGAGGCCGTTTTTAAATTGATTGAAGTGGGCATTGGAAACATTAAGGAGGTGATTTGGCGATGTGTTAGGTCAGAGTCCGATTTAATAAAACAACACTGAATCAAAGCGCAATCAATTTCCGGTTCGAAGTCGGATTAATAGATATTTTTTGTTAAGGTTTTTTTGCCATGACCTAACCATATCATGAAGATAGTCGAGTTGTGGTATTTCAATTAAGGAGATTTATATGAAACGGGCAATTCGTATCTGCATACTGGTAGCGATTATTTGTGCCTTGACCGGCCAAACATATGGTCATTATGAAAGTCAAATTCCACCGGGTAAAGTGGTGGTGCGAGATGTAACTCTTTTAAAAAGTGATATGGAGCCATTAACCTGGCAGATTGTCGAATCAGGAGAAAGTAGTCAAAAAGCAAATGTGCCAACCGAAGAGAAGAACCGTTTTGAAAATATAAACGAATACGTTACGTTATCGGGTGCTCTCGAACTAGAAGCGGTTTTCGGTAAAAACTTTGAAGGTGAGCGTTTTAGTGACGTTGCTGTGGCCGCAGTTGAGTTGGAATTAGATGTTCAGGCAACCGACTGGGCAACGGGGCATATCCTTACAAAGTATGATGGCGACGCGGAGGATAGCTATGTATCTATCGACGTGGCAACGATTAGATTGGGAAACTCAGAGAGAACGCCTCTGTTCATGACCGCCGGAAAGTTCTACATGCCCTTTGGCAACTTTGCGACTCATATGGTTCAAGACCCTCTGCCCCTTGAAATAGGCGAGGTCGGGGAGACGGGTATTGCGCTTGGGCTTGAGCAATATGGATTTTTCGGCAACGTTTTCAGCTACAAGGGTATGATTGAAAACGGCACCAGTGATACTATAGATGGTTTCGGAGCCCAGGGCGGGTATCATTTTAAACAGGATAGTATTTACGCCGACGTTGGAATTGGATGGGTCAACAACATAGCCGATTCGGATGGTATCACGCAATTTCTCGATGAAAACGGCATCGAAAAAATTGAGGAACGGGTGGCCGGAATGTGTGTCCATCTGACTGCCGGTTATGGCCATTTGGTTTTTATCGGTGAATATGTGCAGGCAATGGAAGAATTTGCGAATACTGAGATTGCCTATAATATCCATGGGGCTCAACCCAAAGCGTGGAACGTTGAGATAGCGTATAATATTGGGTTAAACAACCGAGAAACAACATTCGCCATTGGGTATCAGGAAAGCCGGGAAGCAGTCTGTTTAGGGCTGCCTGAAAGCCGCATTATCGGAGCTGTTGAAATTGGCATTTTTAAAGGCACAAGCCTGACACTCGAGTACTTTCATGATAATGACTATGATAAAGAATACGGTGGTACCGGCAAATCCAACAGGACATTTACTACTCAACTGATCTTTGGGTTTTAAAACCTCGAAGTTTCCCCAGCAGCTGATCGTAAGTGCCGATCAGCTGCTTTACCTGAAGGCGTTTTTTTCTAAATCACTAGATATTTATCACCTTGTCGGCCAATTGCATGGCAGTGACGATATCGAGCATGTTGGTGGTTTCACCGACCCGCTTTTTATCCAACAGGTCGAAATGTTCCAGACAGGTGCCGCAGACCAGGATATTGAGGCCCGCTTCTTCATAAGCCTTCAGGTCATGAAACACCTCAGCGCCCGCGATGGTCAATTTGACACCGTTGTTTACGAACACCAGCCGCCACAGCTCATCATCCATTTCCTTTAGTGTGCGCAGGAAATTGACCATGAGCTTTAAGCCCAGCGCATCGTCGCCGAAACCGATCCGGTCAGTGGCGCACAGGACCATGATTTTTTTCGCATCGATAGACGGTTCCGGGGGAGGTTGAAGCTGCTCCGAGGGCATCGAGTCACAACTCCCGCTGACAAAGTAGTCGTCCCCGTTTTGTCCCAGCACCGTCTGAAAACCCTGGGATTCCAGAAACCGCTGAACATTTTGTTGGGAAGCTGCATTGTCGACAACCACCCTTACACTGCTGGGTTTCTCTTCCTGTAAGGCAGCCTTTGTTTGAAGTACGGGTGCCGGGCATGCCAGGCCGCGGGCATCAATATTTTTCATGAAAATTACCTCCTGGTTGGATTTATGGTGGTCGACTTGCATCATATGCAAAATCAAACGACTGTTATTTCCTCTTTAGAGTCATCAATGACAGCACCGATTATCTCGGCATCCTCTACACCGCCTGTTTTAAGGGACGCAACCAGGGCGACGGCCTGTTTCTCGGCCACACTGATCAACAGCCCTCCCGAGGTCTGCGGGTCGAAGAGCACATCTTGATGTTCACGTGGCACAGTTTCGGCAAGTGTGATCATCGTCTCTCGATGTGCCTTGTTGTGGTACGCCCCGGCAGGGATGAGGCCCATGGTCGCAAATGCCAACGCCTCGGGAATAACCGGCACCTTGCGGGCATTGATGCATGCACTCACCCCTGAACCGGAAACCATTTCCGCCAGGTGACCCAGCAGGCCGAAGCCGGTGATGTCAGTACAACCACCGATATCAAAATGATCCATTATTCGGGCGGCATCCCGATTCAGGGTGGCCATCAAACAGGTGACTTTTTTAATCATCGCCTCGGAGGCCATGGTCGCCTTGATCGCCGTGTTGACGATGCCGCTGCCCAGCGGTTTGGTCAGCACCAAACGGTCACCCGGGCGAAGGTTCTTTTTGGCCAGTACCCGTGCCGGGTGAATCACACCGGTGACGGATAAACCGTACTTGATCTCTTTGTCCACGATGCTATGTCCGCCGATCAGAACGACTTCGGCCTCTTTAAGCTTGTCAATGCCACCTTCGATTATTTGTCGCAGGATGGCCAGGTCCATCTCCTTGGCCGGAAAGGCCACCAAATTCATGGCGGTTTTGGGGGTGCCCCCCATGGCATATACATCGCTCAAGGCGTTGGCGGCGGCAATCTGTCCAAACGCATACGGGTCGTCTACGACGGGAGTGAAAAAATCGACGGTTTGGATTAACGCCAGGTCATCCGCAATTCGGTAAACCCCGGCATCGTCGGCACGATCAAGGCCGATAAGGACGTTTTTATCTGTAGGAAATGCCAACCCGTGCAAGGCCTTGTCCAGGTCCCCCGGAGCCAATTTGGACGCTCAGCCGGCACCCGTTACCGTCTCAGTTAGATGTATTCTTTTGGTATTCCCCATGGGTGTTCTCCTTTTAGCGGCATACATGAATCGGCATCTTCAATCAGGATTGGCCGCCGGTTCATCACTCCAATTATTGATACAACCGGGACTTTGTTTTGATTCAGGCAAATGAAAATAAATTCCATATTCATTGCTGACATCATTTCGATACAAAAGACTTCAAATTTTAAGGCTAAAATGCAACAAGCTTACTGTGGTCGCTTTTTTGCCCCTTCAACCAGACCGGAGAACACGCGCCGTAAATCTTTATCACTTACTTTCAAGAGCACTTTATCTTCAGCATTCTTTCCGAGATTCCCGGAATCGACGTTTGCCGGACTTGTGAGCGGCTGTGATTTGTGAAAAATCAGGAATAATGCACCATTTCCAGAAACAACCTCTTTTAGCCGGCTGTTGTTTTCCAGCCATCGCCGACACTCATCGTGCGTTCCTAAAAAGGGGATAAAAACCTTCAATCCGCGCTTCAGGGTGATCAACCGATAACCGCATCCCAGATCGTATTTGCGACAATTCTTGATGCGTTTCTCACCGTACTTGGTGTAACTGCCAATCGCATCCATGTGGTGCCGGATGGCTCCAGATGTAAGGCATTTGATAATGCGGGTCGCTTTATGCGCCAATATTGTTCCTACTTTGCCGGATCTCTTGAGACTTTCAATACGGCGCTCGACCTTCGCACTGATGTGCAAGTACTTCATAGCGGTTTGTCCATGTCACTAACCTGATGAATCCAACCCGGCTTCATCATCTCGGAACGTGTCTCAGCCTGCGATCCTGGAGCTCCACGGCATGGTCTGCAATCCGTTGAACCTGTTCTTGATTGTGAGAAACAACCAGAAGCGTGCAATGTGCCTTCAGTTGAATGAGAAGCTCTTCGATAACCCCGGCCGCCTTTGTGTCAAGGGAACTGGTGGGTTCGTCGCATAACAGTGCCTCCGGCTCCAGGACAAGTGCCCGGGCGATGCAAAGTCGCTGCTTCTGTCCGCCGGACAGATCCAGCGCGCTTTCTTCCAGGCGGTCTTTCACTTCCTCCCATAGAAAGGCCTGTTTAAGTGCTTTCCGAATTTTTTCTTTGATGATAATTTTATCACGAACGCCGGTAAGCTTCAGAGGAAAAGCCATGTTTCCGGCAATGCTCATGGGCAATGGGTTGGGTTCCTGGAAAATCATGGCGACCTTTCGGCGCAATAGCGGCATGGGGATATCTTTTTGCAGCGGGGATACCCAGTCATCGCCAAGCCGAATCCGGATTTCACCAATACAACGGGCACCGGGGACCTCGTTCCACATACAATTGAACAGTCCCAACAGCGTAGATTTGCCATGCCCGGAAGGCCCCGTAATTGCTGTAATGGCATGTTCCGCAAATTTTGAGCAAATGTTGTCCAGCACCTGGTTTCGGCCATAAAAGAAGCTTACCCCTTTGACGATTATTTTATCCTTGGTTTCCATCAACACCGTATCAGCCTGCCCGGCACCTCCCTATGCCCTATAAAGTGTTCGGTAAGATAAATGTTTTTTCATCCCATATGCCAGCATGAATAAAACGGCGCAGACTCCCAATAAAACCAGGCAAGCCCCATACCCTTTGGACAACTCTGCCTGGTTCGTATACTGATTGGATATGTAGTAAATATAAAAGGGCAGCGCTTCGTATTGCGACAACAGGGAAGACGGCATACCGGCGGTGGCCACCACGCCTGTCAGCAGGATAACCGCTGTATCCTCGGCACATCTGCCAATGGCGAGGATAATGCCCGAGCTAATGCCGGAAAGCGCGCGCGGAATCAATACATAGGCGATGTTCTGCAATTTGTTTGCTCCAAGGGCAAGGGCGGTTTTGCGGATGCCCGCCGGCAGCTCTTCCAGAGATGTCTGGGTGCTTCGGACGATATAGGGTAGTACGAGTACGGCAAGCGACAGGGCACTGATGAGCAGACAAGGCCCAAAACGGTTATAAAAGTGGTTGTGCAGGAAAACAGCGAGGCTGAAGCCGAACAGACCGATGACAATGGACGGGATGCCAGCCAGAATGTCGAAAAAAAATCCGAAAAGTTTCTTTGTTGCGGATCCCGCATACTCTGCGAGATAGATTCCTGAACACACCCCTACCGGTACGGCAAGGATGGTTGAAGATACGACCAGGCAAAGAGTTCCCACGATGGCCGGGAAGATCCCGTCAAAGACCCGGGCGCGACCGGTAAGCGCCTTGAGTGGATCTGCCTGACCGAAAATCAGCTCCATTCCGAGGCTCGGGAGCCCTTTGATCAATAGGTGCCCCAAAAAAATCGACACAGACAGGCAAAGGACGAAGGTCATCACCCAAGAGAAAACCACGACCGTCTTTTCCGCAAAACCATGCATCATGGCATTGCACTCCTCTTGTGCTCCATGAGCCTCACCGAAACAACGGCGGCGGTCGTAAACAGATACAGGGCGATACCGCAGGCAAAGATGGATCGGAACTCCAGACTATTAAAGTCGGCGGCCTTTACCAGGGCGATATGCGCGGTCAGCGTCCTGGCCGGCTCCAGGAATCCACGCGGCGCGCGGATAGCGTTTCCGGCCAGCATCAGCGCAATGAGAGTGTCCCCGAGGGCACGACCCAGGGCGAGGATAAAACCTGATGTCATGCCGCCCAGAGCGTTGGGTATCATCACGTACAGCAGCCGTTGCACACGGCCGGCGCCTAGCGCCTTGGCCGCCTGAACATATGCTGCGTCCACAGCCAGCAAGCTGTCTATAAAAAAAAGGATCATGGTGGGGCTGATAAGTATGGCCAGGACGATTCCGGCCGCCAGTACGCTCATCCCCGCCCCGCCGAATCCCTTCCGTATCAGCGGGACCAGAAGGAAGATACCCACGAACCCGTAAATCACCGTAGGAATGCCGGTCATGAATCGAATCAGGACACCCAGTATTCTCCGCAAATGCGACCCACCCAAACCGGTGATCACAAAAGCCGTTCCCAGGGAAAGGGGCAGGCACAAGACCGTGGCCAGAAGGGCAATCCACAGGGTGCCTGAGATCATGGGGAGTATGCCGTAAAGCCCCTGATGGGGAGCCCATGGTCCGGTCCAGACAGAAAAATATGCGTTTTCCTTAAAAAGGGGAAGGCTGAGTGCGATCATGAATAAAAAGATGGACGAGGTGATGACCGCACTGGCCATTGTACAGAAAAGAAATACGCTTCTTGCGATGACTTCCCTGGAAGCTTTCATTTTACCGGGATAAAACCCTTATCTGCTACGATCTTCTGTCCTTCGGGCGTGAAAAGATACGCTATGAACAGCTGCGTCAAACCTTTGGGATCACCTTTGGTGTTGCTGTATAATCCGCGGGCCACCTCGTATTGACCGTTTTTTACGATTTCCAGGGTTGGCGTTACGCCATCAAGGGCCACCGGGGCTATGCTCTCGTCCATATGGCCAACAGAAACATAGCCGAGCGCGTAGAGGTCATTGGCAACGGCGGTTTTCATCGCCCCATTAGACATGACGAAAAGCGCTTTGGTACTGATGTCCCCCTTGCCCAGGGCTTTTTTCCAGAAAACGGCACGGGTTCCGCTGGATTCATCCCGCGTGTAGAGAGTAATAGCGTGATCGGCGCCGCCCAAGGCCGCCCAGTTGCTAATTTCCCCGGAGAAAACATCCTTCAACTGTGCCTTAGTCAGGGCTTTTACAGGATTTGCCGGATTGACTACCACACCGACGCCGTCAATGGCCCATTTATACATTTTGAGGCCATATCGATCGATCTCTTCCGGTTTGGGTTTTCGGCCTGAGTTACCGATGTCCACGAGTCCCTCGCCTACCTGCTTGATGCCGACGCCCGAGCCGCCGCCGGCCACGGTGATCACGATGTCCTTGTAGCGTGAAATGATCCGTTTGGCCGCTTCCTTCATCACAGGGATGTGGGCTGTACCGCCGGCGATCCTAAGGGTTCCTTTTTGTCCCTCAAAGGCATCCAAGGCTTCACCGAAACAAGGTGAAGCCAAGAAACAAAAAGTAAAGAAAATGACTAACATTCGAATGGTTGTTTTCCCCATGGTGTTTTGCCTCCTTTAAGAAGTTAGAATTTTTTTATTGTGAAAAAAGCGTAACAGCCGAGTCATGGTATCGCCGATTTTAGAGTAACGCCTGAGGAGAAGATCATTGCCGGCTTGCGCGATAAGTTCAGGCCGTTTATGAAGAATCAATATCGCAGCCATTTCCGTTGTGTCAGCTGTCAAATCGGCACACTGCTGGAAATGGGCCTGCTTATCGTGTTTGACTTTCCGGGTGAGCACTCGGCAACAAGTCGCTCCGTTGGCTGTTTTGAACGAATCGTGTAGTTGTCGGGCATACGCACGCGAAGTCCGGGAGCGTCGATTGTTTCCTAAAAATTGGCCGCAGGCCAAAACAGCACCGCTCAATGCACCACAGATACATCCGCTTTGCCCCATGGCCACACTAAAAGGGGCGGCCAGGGCACCGGCCTGGGATTCGCTTAGATCGCCACCCAGGCCCTTGTTCAAGGTCACCATGACAGCTTCAGCGCACAAGAACCGGCGCGACAGGTACAAATGACGGGCTTCTTCTTTTAACTGCGCAACCAACGCCTCGGTTCGAGACCTATGTTGATTTAATCGATCGAGCATCGTGCACCTCGTGTATCTACTTATCTCACCTTCCCAACTGGATATTTGGCGCCTTTCCAGGCGAAAATGCCACCGGAATAACGATAGACATTTTTATAGCCGAGCTTGACGGCCCAGGCGGCGCCATTGTGGCTGCGGGTGCATTTAACGAAGCCACAATAGATGACGATGGGTTTGCCTTTGTCATCACCTAATAGTTTCACAAAGTCTTCTTGTGTCTTTCCGTCTGTTTCCTTGGTGTTCCACGCGTCCATTTCCGGAATGGGAAAGAGGAACTGGACGGCACCGGGCACATGTTGTTTTTTATAACTGTCGGCATACGGCATGGTATCCACCACCAACATCTTTTGCCCATTGTCCATCCACTTTTTGAGCTCTTCTGTGGTGACCACATCATAGCCCCCCCGCTTTACCTCTCGGAGCAGCTTGACGGCTGCGGTTTCCTTTTCAACTTCTTTTACGAATTTGTTCTTGGCCATGGCTGGGACGGATAGGCCTAACACCAACATACCCACGACCAGCAGGTGAATCATTTTTTTCATTTTTAACCCTCCTTGTTCAAAAATATTGGTTTAAATACCGACACCACATCGAGCGTTTTGACGGTCCGATAATGGCGCCAAAAATAGATAAAAACCGCCATCCCCAGCATGGCCAGATCACGAAATAAAGAGGCCTTCAGGCCATGAAATGCTTCGGCTTCCGGGTCTTCAGGCCCGAAACAGCCACAATCCACATCGAGTCCCATCCAAAGCCCATAGCCTAAAATGGCGATAAAGAGTGCCAGCAACCCGGAAATCACCGCCAGGCTTCCCCGGATGTCAAATAGGAGGCCGATACCGGCTATAACCTCTACCGCAGGTAGGAAAATAGAAGCCGGCATGAGAAACGGGTCGGGAACAATCCCATACGCCTCAACCAAGGTAGCGAAATTTTCCGGTGCCAACAATTTCGTGCTTCCGGCGTAGATAAAAATCATACCCAGTGCCGATCGCAGCAGTTTGTATACCCAATCAAATAGGTGCATTTTTTGATTATTTTTTTCTATTAGGGAGTGTTCGATTGGCCTAATGGTGATTAGGGGTGTCGAAATAGAACCGATTATGGCGTACGGTTTTGTCTAACAAACCCGGTTAGAGGGTTGAACGTCCTCAAGTAAAGCCAGAATCGTAAATCATGAAAGACCTCATGTGAAAATTGATTTAGAAAAGTCTTTATAGTATGTATAAAAACAATAATACAAATAGAAAATATCTATATTTTGAATGAGTGTCATCGAAAAATCGGATATACGGCGGGATGGTGAAAGCCTCAGAGCGATAACTCCGGGGCTTTTTTTGGTTTAGGAGGGCTAAAATCATGACATCTGGAGAATCAACCCGAAAACATTATGTCGAATACGTCGGCAGTCCTTACGAGATTAAAAATTGTCAAGGCGATTTTTTGTATGCGACCGAAGAACAATGTCCATTTTACAAATATAGGATGGGCAAGGGTTGTCCATCCGTCAAATTTATAAGGAAATGATATTTAGTGTCTAAATTAAATATCTTTACAAAACTAAAAGAGCTGTATATATATACAAAAATTAGTATAATTATGCATAGCGACTCGCTGTTTTCTTATATTAATTACCTCAATACCATTGAAGATCTCCAATAAATTAATAAAACATTTATTCAGTAAATTCAGAATAGGTATTTGCATAACCATATAGTGATTGCTCTTTTAAAACTGAATCAGGCGGTATGTCGAAAAAGCCGTTACGTAATTCATTCTGGATCTGTATCCGTAACTGGCGTGCACGGCTGATAGGCACTCTCTCGTTGAATTGTCGATGGATATAAATCGCCAATAACAAGTAGGTAATTAGGTCGGCCATAATTGTACCATCAAGCCATACTCACTCCCGTCGATCAAGTGATATACTTTCAGGCCCATTGCCATCGGCTATATACACCTTTCTTGGAATTGCCTGGTTCAGATCAAAACCGATATGGAATTTGGCTTTTTTTAATCGCTTTCGGCAGTCGGCCCAGTGCATTGATTAAGTGGCATTGATCAAAGAGCCGTCGATGCCCCCAAGATTCCCGATCTCGGGATTTTGTTTAGGTAAGATGTCAGCAACCCGGGTTTGGAGATGTTGATAGGCGAACATAAACTGTTCAAGGCCCCGACTGTTGGTTGCTTCTGAAAAGCTGATTTTAAAATATTTATATCCAAAATCCTAACCGGAAATTACGAATATTACGTAATTTAAATGGAAGATACTATCGATGGAAATAAATCTGATTAATATGAAAAATTTGAATTAGTTAGTGGAAATGACAAATAAAACTTCAAGTACTCCTCCAATCCTTAATGTCAACGGGTTAAAGACTATATTTCATACTAAAGACGATATAATCCATGCCGTCAATGGCGTTAGTTTTCAAATTAATAAAGGCGAATTGGTAGGAATAGTCGGAGAGAGCGGTTGCGGCAAAAGTGTTACCATGATGTCATTATTGAAGCTGTTGCCAATGCCTCCCGCGGAAATCGTGGCGGGAACAGTGGATTTTGGCGGAAAAAATCTACTGGCTTTGAATAAGGAAGAAATCAGAAAGGTTCGCGGTGGGAAAATCGGGTTTGTTTTTCAGGATCCAATGACGTCACTCAATCCCGTATTCACGGTTGGTTTTCAATTAATGGAGCCTCTGCGCATTCATTTAGGACTCTCGCGTATGGCCGCTCGGGAGAGAGCCGTTGATTTACTGGAACTCGTCGGTATTCCAGAGGCTTCGCAACGGTTAAGAGATTTTCCTCACCAATTTTCCGGTGGTATGCGGCAGCGTGTCATGATCGCCATCGCACTTTCCTGCAATCCTCAGCTACTAATTGCCGACGAGCCAACGACAGCACTAGATGTAACGGTCCAGGCTCAGTTTTTACAATTGATTCTTAAGCTGAGAACTGAATTGGGGATGGGTATTATCTGGATAACCCATGATTTAGGAGTTGTCGCGGGGATCGCCGACCGGGTGATAGTGATGTACGGAGGGTTTATTGTTGAAAGCGCTGATGTCCATGAGCTCTATGAACATCCCAAGCATCCTTATACCAAAGCGCTACTGAAAACCTTGCCCAATGTGGGCGAAAATCCTACCGGCCGGTTGTTAAGTATACAAGGGCAACCCCCAAACCTGGTCGCGCCGCCAAACTCCTGCCCCTTTGCGCCGAGATGTCAATACAAAAACGATAATTGTAAAAACGAAAACCCCCCACTCCGTCATGTAGCTGAAGGCCATGATGTCGCGTGCTGGTTGGATATAGATGCAGGAGAAGGCAATGGCGGTTGACAATAATGTTTCGAAAGAAGCAAATGGAGATTTGTTGTCAGTCGAAGGTCTGGCGATGCATTTCCCTGTTTACAAGGGTGTGTTTCGGCGACAAGTGGGAGTAATAAAAGCTGTTGATGGTATTAATTTCAATGTTCGAAATGGCGAAACTTTGGGATTGGTAGGTGAGAGTGGTTGCGGCAAATCGACTACGGGACGCGCTATTTTGCGTCTCTACAAACCTACCGCGGGAAAAATCCTTTTCGAGGATCAAGATCTGGTTGCATTAAAAGGAGAAAAATTACGTAAGGTAAGGCCTCATATGCAAATGATCTTTCAAGACCCACAAGACTGTTTAAATCCAAGAATGACCGTTGGATCAATTATCGCAGAACCAATAGAGGAGCATGGCTTGGTTAAGGGCTCGGCCAAACGAAAACGGGTACATGAACTTCTAGATGCCGTCAGCTTGCCGAGAGGATTCGCAAACCGTTATCCCCATGAGTTTTCAGGAGGGCAGCGTCAACGAATTGGTGTTGCAAGAGCATTAGCCCTGAATCCCAAGTTTATTGTTTGTGACGAGCCTATTGCCGCGTTGGATGTATCCATTCAGGCACAAGTCGTGAACTTGCTGCAGGATTTACAAAAAGAATTCGGTCTTGCTTATTTGTTTATCAGCCATGACCTTTCCATGGTACGCCACATTGCAGATCGAATAGCCGTAATGTATCTGGGAAAAGTAGTCGAGTTAGCCCCTCGGGAGGTGATATATAAAGCGCCAAAGCATCCATATACCAAAGCGTTGCTATCGGCTATCCCAATACCAAATCCTGCTAAAGAAAAAGCTCGCCAGCACATTATTCTTTCGGGTGATGTCCCAAGTCCGGCAAATCCTCCGAAGGGGTGTAATTTCTCTACCCGGTGCTGGAAAGCCTCGGAAAAATGTTTGACTGAAGAACCCGGTTGGGAAGAGAGCACACCTAGTCACTTTACCGCTTGCTTTCATCCGGAGTAACACGGTGCAAATAAGCTTTGGCTAAATATAAATACCCCCAGCGATTCAACGTTAGGGAAAATGTTGGCATCAGCTATGCTGACCGGTACTGAGCTCATTCGGGCTTGAATTTTTTTAATCTTTAAAACATCAGGAGGCGAAAATGGACATTAAAAAATCAGTTGCCACAATTCTGGCAGGTATCTTAATTTTTGCTATGTTCGCGACAACTGCTCATGCAAAGCGCGGAGAAGATGGTGAATTGAAACTCATTTATTGGCAAGCCCCATCCATCCTCAACCCCTATCTCTCAGGAGGAACGAAAGACATTCATGCGTCAGCCGTAATTTTGGAACCCCTTGCCAATTATCTTCCATCGGGAGAAATGATTCCGACGTTGGCCAGTGAAATACCAAAACCCGCCAAGGACTTAAAATCAATTACCTGGAAGTTGAAATCCGGTGTCGTTTGGTCTGACGGAACGCCTTTTTCTGCAGATGATGTAGTTTTTACCGCTGAATATTGTTTAGATCCGGCAGGAGGTTGTCAGGCGCTTCCCTTTTTTAAAGATGTCGAGTCGGTTACAAAAGTGGATGATCTGACGGTCAGAGTTAATTTTTCGGTACCAAAACCTTTTCCTTATGGGCCATTTGTCGGCTCCCAAGTTCCAATTCTGCAAAAAAAACAATTCCAAAATTGTATGGGAGAAAAAGCGCCAACCTGTACTGATGCAAACTTTGGGCCCCATGGCACTGGAGCTTTTATAGTCAGCGAGTTCCATCCGAATGACACGGTAATATATGAGATAAATGAAAAATATCGTGATCCAAGCAAACCTGCTTTTTCAAAAGTGATGATAAAAGGTGGTGGAGACGCGGCTTCCGCGGCGCGATCGGTTTTGGAAACAGGAGAATACGACTTTGCCTGGAACCTTCAAGTGGAACCCGAAGTGCTGGAAAAGATGGAAAAAGTTGGCAAAGGAAAGATAGTTTCAAGTTTTGCTACCGCCGTTGAGCGGTTAGAGGTGAATCTGACGAATCCGGACTCGAAATTAGGTGATAGACGCGGGACTAAAGATCATCCGCATCCTTTCATGACCGATATAGCCGTCCGTAAAGCGCTCTCTTTGGCCATAGATCGACAGGTTTTGGTTGATGTAGGTTATGGTGCCACAGGACGAACAAGCTGTAATGTGCTGGCCGCACCGGAAATTTATGCTTCAACCGCCAATGATTCATGTAAATCTCAAAATGTAGAACTGGCGAACAAACTGTTGGACGAAGCAGGCTGGAAGCGCGGTTCGGATGGCGTACGATCTAAAAATGGGGTTCGGCTCTCAATCCTCTATCAAACATCAACCAATTCAGTTCGTCAGGCCACTCAAGCACTTGTTAAGCAAATGTGGCAAAAAATTGGCGTAGAAACGGAATTGAAAAATGTCAGCGCTTCTGTCTTTTTCGGTGGCGATCAATCAAGTCCGGATACATACGAGAAGAATTTTGCAGATGTTGAAATGTTTACCAACACATTCACCGGCACTGATCCGGAAACGTATATGAACAAGTGGAAATGCATAGAAGCACCTACGCCTGAAAATCAATGGATCGGAAACAATTTTCCTCGCTATTGTGACCCCGAATATGATGCATTGCTCATTAAATTATCAAAAACAGCGGTACTGGAGGAACGCATCGAAATAGCAAAGAAATTGAATGATATGCTTATGCAGGCCTATGTTCTAATTCCTTTGATTCATCGTGGTGATGTGTTTGCGTGGGCGAATTCAATCGGTGGATACAAAGCATCTCCTTGGGATACAAGTATCGCTGATATTGAAGATTGGTATCGCAAATAATTCGAGTGAGTTGAATTAAAGCTCCCTCCAGAAAATCGGAGGGAGCTCTTGCACTCGAAATTTAATTACCCACCGTCTCCAATAATTCAGACGGTTATATAATAAAGAAATACTTATGTTGCGATTTACGATCAGGCGGCTTTTATTTGCCATACCCACTTTGCTCGTGATCAGTCTTATAATTTTTACCCTACTGGATCTTGCCCCGGGAGATCCGACCGGTCAATTGCCTTTGACTATTGATGCTCAAACACGGGCAAAAATCCGTGAGAGCCTGGGGATGAGCCAACCATTTCATATTCGGTATATCAAATGGCTGGACCAATTCATGATTAATGAGCCTCTGAATCTCATCGAAAAATGGACAGGTATTGCTTTTGAAAATTCCGCCGAACGTATGAGAGTTCGATCCTGGGCTACCCGGAGTCCGGTCATCGACCTGATCGCGGATCGATTACCCCAAACACTTAAAGTGGTAGGCCTCGCATACCTGGTTAGCATTTGTATCGCTATCCCGATTGGAATCATTTCCGCCTATAAACAATACTCAATTTTCGATCAACTCGGAACGTTTATCTCGATGGTTGGCTATTCTGTCCCCACGTTTTTTACAGGTGTCGTAATGATTGTCATCTTTAGCGTGACTCTCGATTGGCTTCCGTCTATCTATGACACAACATTAGAAGTCACTGATTGGTCGAGCCTTGTAATGCAAATTAAGCAAATGATCATGCCGGTTTCTGTGTTAGCTCTTTTCAGCGCCGCTCAACTCAGTCGATTTACCCGAGCGTCCGTATTGGATAATTTAAATCAAGACTATGTGCGTACAGCCCGTTCCAAAGGTGTTCGGGAACAAGCGGTGCTTCTAATTCATGTACTACGCAACAGCATGGTGCCAGTGGTAACGGTTATCGCTTTGGGAATTCCCCAAATATTCGCAGGGGCGATTATTACTGAACAAATTTTCCGTGTAAACGGATTAGGACAACTCCTTATTATTTCGATTGAAGGTGCTGACATCCCCCTTGTACAAACATTGACGTTTATTTTCGCTATACTAATCGTCTTATTTAACCTCATCGCTGATTTATTATACGGGGTACTTGATCCAAGGATACGTTATGGTTGAACAAATTGAATCTGACATTAAAGACCAAAAGCAATTAAAAGAGCAGGTTTATCGTTCACTCTGGGTTGACGTCTGGCGACAATTCAGGACACACACCGGTGCCTTGGCAGGTGTCGGCGTGTTCTCTGTCATCCTGATGTCGGTCCTGATCGGCCCATTTTTGTACGATACCGATCCACAATTCCTGGACATGCTTGCCCGAAATCAGCAACCTTCCATCACGCATCCTTTCGGTACCGATAATCTTGGAAGAGATATGCTGGCACAAGTACTCGCCGGCGGGCGCATTTCCTTAGCCGTGGGTTTCATTGCAATGTCAGTGTCGATTACCATAGGTGTATTGATAGGTATATTCGCAGGCTATTTCCGACTTCTGGACGGTCCCCTGATGAGACTGACCGATTTGTTTATCGCGCTCCCCCTATTGCCCTTATTGCTGGTGATCATCATGCTGTTCCGCGATACCTTGCGTGATGCGTTCGGTCCGGAAACGGGAATCTTTATTTTAGTCGTGTTTGTTATCGGCATTACCAGCTGGATGCAAACGGCTCGAATCGTTCGCGGCTCAGTTCTGGTGCTAAAAGAGCGTGAGTTTATCCTGGCCGCGCATAGTATTGGTACGAGGCAGCTTCGGGTAATTACACGCCACATATTCCCTAATGTCCTTAGCCCGGTTATGGTCTCGGCAACATTGGGTATTGCATCCGCGATCATTATCGAATCTGCTCTCAGTTTCCTGGGGCTTGGTTTTCCGTCAGACTTTCCAACCTGGGGACGATTGCTGTATGATGGCGTCAATTATATTGATATCACGCCATCTCGCATATTCTGGCCTGGATTAGCCATCTCTCTTACGGTGCTCAGTGTTAATTACATCGGTGATGGCATTCGTGATGCCTTGGATCCCCGAATACGAATTCGTTAATATTAATCCGGCAATCAAATATATAAACTTTATGCGGCATATGCAATTTTCGGATGGTTAAAGTACTTCTTAACTCGCCCATACTTTATCTGATTTAAAACTGGCTGAAATTCATGGGAAAACAGGTTTTAAGCATAAGAGTTCACAATTGTTTATCGGACGTAATCCTGCTGGTGGGCATGACTATGACGATACCTATAAGGACTGGGGAATAAAGATTCATCATAATATTTTTAAGAGTCAGCTTCTGCGGGCCTGTGTTATGCAACAGGATTTTGGTCAGGTATTCCAGAATATTTTTGATGATTGCGAGAAGTGTCTTTCTGCTCATTACCAGGGCGGACCGATGGTATATAAACCAGTATTTTACAACAATACAATATTTGCTGATAAGTCAGGAAATGACTACGCTATTCGCCATTTTGGAGTCCAATCAACTTCGACTGTGTTTGCTGATTTTATCTGCAGTGATTATCTTCATGCTTGGGACCTTAATAACATTATTGACGGAGCACCAGCAGGTAATCACTATGGTAATACCTATGGCATAAACGCACTAATCCCAACAACAACCAGTACCCGGATACCATTTGCCTCTCCTGATTTTTCGAGCTGGAGAGTTGATGGTAACTACTTCTATCGCCCTAACACATCAACGCTATTCCGGTATAATAATACAACCAACACTGCGGCACAATTTGAATCACAGAGTGATACAGAAAGCCCACACAATGTCTACACACAACCATACGACAGTAATAATCTGTTATACGTTGGCACAACCGGTGCGGACAAATACAGAATTCGGGCAGGACATACGCTGGGTGAAAACAATAAAACCATAGCCGATGGCGGCACTGGCGGGACCCACCCCTACCTTTCAGGAGTTACTATACCATCATTCGTTGGTGCAGTTAATTCAGACGATGATGCCTGGGTGGCAGGAGTGTTAGGACTTGTTGATACAGGGTGGCTAAGGTCATTGACAACCGGCCGTGATGAAGATGATAATCCTATATGGATTGAGGGAGCTGCAAACGATAATTCTAGTTTTCCTTGGATTCTTTTTCTGCCTAAACGAACTAAAATTTAAAGGTATTGCCGGATCATCAGATTACAACCGTTATTTCACTTTGCTAACGAATGGATTGATAAGAAGTCGCTTTTTTGATGCGGCTAAGCCCAAAAGACTGTCTTGTATACGGAGCTAAAATCAATCGCAAAATATGGTGCCTACAGTAACGTTACATAAAATTGGTTAAAGAATCTTCATCCAAATCAGGCTGCTTTCTTCAAGACCTCGACGAAATGAAGCAAAAAAATTAACTGTAATGGTCCTTTGCGCTTGCTTAAGATTGATGTTTTTAAAAAGCAGTTAAAATATCGGCAACCCTGAAAAGGATGTCAGTTTTTGACCTTCAAGCCGAATCAGAAGGAATTTATGGTTTTTTGCATGAATTTGTGATTTACTGGACTTCACTTGCGGTGGCCTCCTATATAGTGTTAATTTTGTTGTAGAAAACACTTTATAACCACTATGCATGGGCTTCCGCAAGTTTTAACTACTCCTTTTCTAATATTTTTATGCAACTACAGGGTTTAAACAGAAAAGTACAATGGAATATAATTAAATGAAAAGCTATAGGAAGGAATTGTGGTTTGAGGTGCCGTCAAGGCGAGGATTTATAAATATCACATCAACAATAGAAGATTGCCTCAGAGAAAGTGGAATAACAGAAGGCTTGGTGCTGGTTAATGCGATGCACATTACCGCCTCGGTATTTATCAATGATGATGAGTCAGGCTTGCATCACGATTATGAGGTGTGGCTGGAAAAGCTGGCACCCCATGAACCGGTAAATCAATATCGTCATAACGGGTATGAAGACAATGCCGATGCCCATATGAAACGCCAGGTGATGGGGCGTGAAGTGGTTGTGGCGGTGACCGACGGCCGACTCGATTTTGGGACTTGGGAACGGATTTTTTACGGCGAATTTGATGGCCGCCGAAAAAAACGGGTGCTGGTGAAGATTATCGGCGAGTAGTACATGGATGTACTGCTCGCCATCAGCTGTTAACCATCAGTCTGAATATCAATGCCGATCAGGCTATAGCGATCTTCAGTGCCGATTAGACCCATGCGATCTTCAGACCCAATTAAACCAATGCGACCTTCAGACCCAATTAGGCCAATGCGATCAAAATAAAGGATCTTCAGATCGACGGCACCCTTAAGCGTATTGGCGACAATGCAACCGCGTTCGGCTATGATCACCAGTTTCTCCATTTGGGCCTTGTCGCTATTACGTGCCGATATTTCCATTATCACCGCCGTAAACCGTGGTGGGGCCATATCCAGCGTTCCGGTGATGTGCATTTTTACATCGCCAATTTCTAATTCGCGGCTCTCGGCAGCAGCCAGCAAATTGCTCATAAAGCATCCTCCCAGGGCCATCAGAAGATTCTCGCCACCCATGGCCCCTTTGTTTTCGCCGCCTTTGGCTTCAGGGCGGTCCATCACTACTTTATGATCGCGGGCCCTTCCTTCCGACGCCGAGGGGCTGATCTGGTCTACATCGACGTGAATCTGAACAACATCACCCATTGGGTTGCCTCCATTTAATAAAGGTTGATAGCCATATTAGTGAACACGCCGAACAGTTAATTTTTCAGTGTATCGGCCAGGAATTCCGTAAAGCGCTTCCAGGATTTTTTATCGGCTGCTTCCTGGTAACGTTTCCCGTCGAAAACGGTAAACGCATGGGGGGCGCCTCCATAAGTGATCATTTCATGGTCCACACCGGCAGCTTCAAGCTCTTTTGTCAAAGCACCGAACTGGTCCATGGTAATCGCCGTATCAGCCGACCCATGCATGACCAATAGTTTTCCCTGGGTTTTTTTATAATCTTGTCCATCCGGGGTTTGAAGGCCGCCATGAAATGTGGCAAATCCTTTTAGGCTTTCTCCGGATCGTGCCAACTCCAGCACGGCCGCACCACCGAAACAGTATCCGAAAGCGACGGCATTGGTCAGATCGGCGCCGCGATCCCTGGCCGTTTGTAAGGCGCCGGTCATCAATGCCCGCATCTTTTCTCTGTCTTTATAGAGCTCCCCGGTATGCTGGCGTTTGTCTTTCATTTCAGTGGGCCGCACACCGGCCCCAAACAGATCCAGGGCAAAAACGGCATATCCTAACTCGGCGAGCATATCGGCGCGTTTGACCTCATAATCGGTTAGCCCATCCCAGTCATGAATCAACAGAAGGAAAGGGGCTTTGTCGGAAGGGCTGGTGTAATAACCCTCATAGGGTTGCCCGTTAACCTGATAGGTGACCGTTGTACCGGTGGCACCCAATGCCGCAACCGGCATAACAATAATTAACAACATAGCTATGGCGTATCGCATAATATCGATCTCCTTATAAGGTTGGTGTGGATTGATCCCCGTATAAAAATACGTTTTTACTGTTATCGGCGGATCCGGAATGGTTCGAAAAGGGCTTAAAATGTAATGAAATAAACTAATACACCTTTATGATGACGTCGAGCCGTCAATATCATTTCTTTTTTGATAAATAATCCGTGTTTGCATCTCACAGGTCATTTTGATACCATTTGGTGGCGGTGCAAGACCCAGAGTCGGGCCCAACCATCGGGGCTTGGTGGGTAATAGGCGGGTTGAGACCCCCTGGTGCCCGGCAAGGATGTTTGTCTCTTGTAAAACGTGTTTAATTTGCATATCTTAAACCCGTTGTTTCCTTTTGTTTACAGGTTTGATGGTAATCGCCATTATCGTCGCCGGTGAATTTGAAATCATTGCCGAGTTACGTCCCAAATTCTTCTCAAACGCTATTTAAAGGAGGATGTATGAAACCCAAAGATGATTCATTGAGATGGTTCCTGATGGTTGTAGCGGTTTTAGCCCTGGTCTTCACCGGGTGCGCCTCAAAGCGATTGACCCCGGTCGATGCGCCCGAGATGTTTCCCTGTGCGGCCGATGATGAGGTGGTAAAAGATATCGCGCCTGAAGCGGAGCTGGCAGACTTTTCATGTAGCTTCAAGAAATGGGAGGGTATACAGACGCTTCACCTCAAAGTGGCAATCAAGAACATCAGCCCGAAGCCCCAGCGCTTCCGGGTCAACATCTTCTTGGACAACGGGAAAGCCGTCGGTGGATTACTCCCGCGGAAAACAAAAAAGGGACTGGTAAAGCCGGGTGATACGGCCTCCTTTGTTTATCCAGTAAAAGAGACGGTTTTTCAGCCCAAAGGGCTTCTGTTAAAAGTCAGCACGCTAGGCCAATAGAAAATCACCTCATGTGTTAACAATCGGCAAGCAGCATTCAGCAGTCAACGTGTGAAAGGAGATATCCAATGAAACGGTTACTCGTAATTCTTTTTATCGGTATATTTTTCGTCATGGCCGGGCAGGCCGCAGCCAAAACAGAGTTCATCAGTATTGGTACGGGTGGTACCGGCGGCATTTACTATCCGTATGGCGGGGGAGTGGCCGAGATCTGGTCGAAAAATGTCAAGGGCGTCAAAGCGGTGGCCGAGGTTACCGGTGCCAGTGTCGAAAATGTCAAACTGGCACATAAAGGTGAGACGGTCGTCGGCGAGGTCATGGGCGACGTGGCCGAGGCCGGCTTCAACGGTACGGGAAAGTTTAAAGATAAAAAGCATGATATCAAAACCCTGGCCGTTATGTATCCCAATTTGCTGCAAGTGGTGACCCTGAAAAAAAGCGGGATTACCAATATCGAGCAGGTTAAAGGAAAACAGATCAGCACGGGAAGCCCGGGCAGCGGTACCAACTTCATGGCCGAAGCGGTTTTCAAGGCCCTGGAGATCCCATTGGATTCTTACAAAGACAGCCGGCTCTCTTTTACGGAAAGCGCCAATGCCTTACGAGATGGTACCATTGAAGTCGGTATCTGGTCTGTGGGCCCCGGCACCAGCTCAATTCTCGATCTGGCGACCACGCATGATATTCATGTCATCGCTTTTACCCCGGAGCAGACCCAAAAAATACTCGATTTTAACAAAAACTACTCCAGCGTCGAACTGGCCGGTGGCCTCTATCGCGGTGTGGATAGCCCTGTTATAACCATTGGGGTTTGGAATGTCATGATCTGCCAGGCCTCTTTAGCGCCGGAGATGGTCTACAATCTGGCCAAAGCCCTATTCGAAAATAACGACTACCTCCAGAAAATTCACCCGTCGGCCGCCTACACAACTCCGGAAAATGCGGTTAAATACTCACCTATTCCGCTTCATCCAGGCACCGCCAAGTACCTTAAAGAAAAGGGCGTGGATATTCCGGCGAAGTTGATGCCCTAAGCTTCGACCCTAAATATTGATATGTTACCAAGGCCGGCTCGCATCGGATTGATTGTTGCCGCCGGCCTGTTCCTTTTTTTTGCGGTGGGCATCGGGTTTTCCCAGGGCGGGCTGGAGTTGGCAATCACACCCATTCGTGACGGTCTTCCCCTGCTGGTACTTCCCATGAAACCCGGCGAACGATTTACCATTCGCTATTATCACTCGGTTGAAAATTCCCCTATCTGGGAAGTTCACAGCCTAGATGAAAAGGGGCGGATCTTCATCGAGGAAGAACGATACCTTAAATTCGGGGCTGGTATGGGCCGTATGCCGGGGGTCGGTCGCATGGTGCGGCGGGGGGCTTATGAGGTGATTGAAGACATGCATATGCCCACTGGCGATTTCATTCTACGCATCGGCAGTCCGGGGGTGGATCATACCATCATCTGGCGGGATGTGGAGATAAATCTATCGGCCGTGGCACCTCATGTGGCCGTGCTGTTTTCCGCACGCAAGGTGAGCCGCATCCAGCACGTCTGGCGGCGGCTATTTCCCCACATGGCAACACCTCAAACGAAATAATAAATCATGGTAAATATAAAAGCGATGAGCTCGCCTCCAAATCAACCAAATGGTCAACCAACTGATCAACCGACAGATCAATCAATGGGTCAACCGACGGATCCACAAAAAGAACAAAGGGTGATTACCCGCTCCGATAAGGACATAACCACCATTTCGCGTTGGACCGCGCGCATCGTTATGATCCTGGCCATAAGTCTGAGCCTCTACCAGTTGTATACCGCGGGGGTGACGGCCCTGACCGCCCTGGTGCAGCGCTCGATCCATCTGGGAGCCATATTATGTCTCACCTTTTTACTGAAACCGCCGTTTAAAAAGGCCGACAAAACCCGGCTGAACTTGTGGGTAATGATCGATTGGGCCATGGCGTTGGCCGCCATCTATTGTACTTATTATATCTGTTCTAATTTAACCGCAATTTTCGAACGCCAGGGTGATTGGCTGGCCGCTGACCGGATCGTCAGTTTCGTCGGCACCCTGTTGGTGCTTGAGGCCTGTCGGCGGGTGATCGGGTTGATTATGACCGGGATTTGCATTGTGGCTTTATTGTATGCGCTTTTCGGCCCCTACATGCCGGAGCTGATTATCCATAAGGGCTACAGTATCGAACGGATTGTCACCACACTATGGTTGACGACCGAGGGTATTTTCGGATTGCCCATCGGTGTAGCGGCCACTTTTGTGTTTGTGTTCGTTTTGTTCGGCGCTTTTCTGGAGACGACGGGCGGTGGGGCTTTTTTCATTGATCTGGCATACGCCCTGACCGGCCGGTTTTCCGGCGGACCGGCCAAGACTTCGGTGGTGGCGTCCGGGTTTTTGGGATCGGTGTCCGGTTCGGCGGTGGGAAATGTGGTCGCGACCGGCTCTTTTACCATTCCCATGATGAAAAAGGTGGGGTATCGCCCCCATGTGGCCGGTGCCATCGAAGCGGCCGCTTCCACCGGCGGCCAATTGATGCCACCCATTATGGGGGCCGGCGCTTTCCTGATGGCCGAATTTACCAATACCAGTTACCTGACCATCATTAAGGTCGCCTTGATGCCGGCCATTTTATATTATCTCACTGTCCTTCTGTTCGTACACTATGAAGCCAAAAAATACGGTCTAAAAGGCCAACCCAAGGAAAATTTACCCAAAATCTCCACTGTTGTCAGAGAGGGGCTCCATTTCATTATTCCGGTGATTATCCTGATCTATGTCCTGGTGGCCAACTATTCCCCCATGATGGCCGGGTTTATCGCTGTCATCAGCACAGCCATGGCCAGTCTGGCCGCCAATACCATTCGGTGGTCCGTCAACCCCACCCGAACAGGGGTTGCCGATTTTGGTCTAAGAGAATTTAAATCGATTACCACCGCTCTTGAGAAAGGAGCTATCAATGCCATTATGGTCTCGGTGGCCTGTGCCGCGGCCGGTATTATCGTGGGGATGGTTACATTAACGGGCATGGGATTGAAGTTTTCCAGCCTGGTTATTGATTTGAGTTACGGGATAAAGGCGCTGGCAATTCTTTTAATTGGCGCAGCCTCCCTGGTTTTGGGGATGGGGCTGCCGGTGACGGCCAGTTATATCGTTCTGGCCACCCTGGCCGGTCCGGCTCTGCTCGATATGGGGGTGCCGCTGCTGGTGTCGCACATGATCGTCTTCTGGTACTCCCAGGACGCCAATGTGACCCCGCCGGTGAGCCTGGCCAGTTTTGCTGCGGCCGGTGTGGCCAAAGCCAACCCAATGCGGACCGCTTTTAGTTCCTGGAAGCTCGCCAAGGGGCTGTATATCATTCCGTTGGTCATGGCCTATCGGCCGCTGCTGGGGGTGGGTGAGGAGTATCAGTTGCTCAATTGGGAGGTTGGTCTCGCCATGGTCACCACCCTTTTAGGGTTGTTTGCGTTTGCATCAGGTATTGAACGCTATTTTTTAAGACGGGCCACCTGGCTGGAAACGGTTATGTTTTTACTGGCTGCGTTGGGGTTGCTCTGGCCGGCATATTGGGCCGATATCGCCGGCTTTGGTGCATTGGTGGTGGTTGTGTTACTCCAAAGAACATACGATCCTGATACACGACCCGCTAAGCATCCGGATAGTCACAAATAGGAAAAATATGGATAAAATCCTTCAGATTCTAAATCAAACCCCATTATTTAACGGGTTGTCCGATGACGAGTTAGGTCAAGTTCGATCCATCGTTGTGGATAAATTCTATGACAAAGGTAAATCCATTTTCATGGAAGGCGATGAAGGCAAAGGGTTTTATATTGTTGCTTCCGGTAAAGTAAAAATATTCAAGCTATCCCTCGAGGGAAAAGAGAAGATTCTGCATATCTATGGACCAGGTCATCCCTTTGGGGAAGTCCCCGTATTTTCAGGAGGCCGGTTTCCGGCCAACGCCGAAACCTTATTGAAAAGCCACCTCCTTTTTCTGCCTCGGCAGCGGTTTATTACGCTGATAAGCGCGAATCCTTCCCTGTCCCTCAATATGTTGGGGGTCATGTCCATGCGGTTACGGGAATTCGCTTTTCAAATCGAAAGCCTGTCCTTAAAGGAAGTTCCCGGAAGGCTGGCGGGGTATCTTCTTTATCTGTCAAATGCGCAAGCCGAAACAACCATGCGTCAGGATAACCGCATCAGCCTCACGATCTCGAAAGGCCAGCTGGCCAGCCTGTTGGGCACTATTCCGGAAACGCTTTCACGGATTTTTGCCAAAATGACCCACCAAAACCTGATTTCGGTTAAGGGTAAAGAAATTCTCCTGCTTGATATCGATGGGCTGAATGACTTGTCCGAAACCGGTAAAATATTGGATTAGCAAGATGGCGGGTTATGGGTCACCCCGGCTTTCCCCGTCTGCCCCTCTTAGGTCAGACCTAAATTGGATCTTTTACGTGCGGTTTTTGTAAAAATACCGAATTCGGCATTGAATAACAATCTTTTAATCTTATTATATCAGTTAAATTTTGACGTTCATAATGATTGCTTTTGTGAGGAATTTCAAATGACAACCGGACCTTGACGGCTCGCCTCAATCATGAGAACATTCAGATGTTTTGATTTAGAACAGAACAAAGATGATCTATTGGACCTGGTAGGAAAGTTTTTCTAACGAAACCTAATTCTAAAGGAGGGTACCTCATGGGACTGTTTGATTTTGCTGCGAACATTGGAAAAAAATTGTTTGGAAAAGATGATGAAGCACCGGAAAAAATTCAAGATCATATTGCTGCCGACAACCCCGGTATCGATGATCTGGGCGTTGAGTTTAATGATGGTGTGGTCACCCTGTCCGGCAAGGCCGAGAGCAGCGAAGCCCTGGAAAAAGCGATTCTCATGGCAGGTAATGTGAAGGGTGTGACAAAGGTGGTTAGCGAAGGCGTTACCGCACCACCGCTTCCCGAAGATGTGCAATACTATGAGATCAAATCAGGCGATACACTATCGAAGCTTGCCAAAGAGTATTACGGTGATGCCAACAAATATCCCAAAATATTTGAGGCCAATCGGGAAGTCATCAAGGACCCGGATAAAATTTACGTGGGACAGAAGATTCGCATTCCGAAACTGTAGCCGCACCGACCCAGGTGTGGGCAAAAAGAGACAGTGACAATACAAAACGGCCGGGCTCCTCAGGAGAACGGCCGTTTTTTATGGTGTGCAAATAGAGGGAAAAACGAATGATCTGATTTTCGGAGATCAAATCAAACTGAAAAAAGGAGCATCGCGATGTCGGAAACAAAAGAAAAAGCGGGTTTTATTTGTGTGAAGGATACCCTGGACGGGGCCTATCCATCGCTCGTTTTAGGTATCAATGCTGCCCGTCAGGGTATGGAAAGCAAAGTATTCTACTCATTCATGGGGTTAAATCTCGTGATGGAAGGTGGCTTTGATCGGGCCAAGTTTTTTCCTCCCGGTGTGATGGGAGCCATTCCCGGTATGACGAGTATTGCCACGGGGATGATGAAACGCAAGATCGACAAAGCCAATATTCCCTCGCTGTCCGATCTGCAGGAAGTCGCCCAGATCGAAGGCGTTGAACTCATTGCGTGCAAAATGACCGTGGACATGATGGAGATCGACGAAAGTAAATTGATCGAGGGCGTGATCGTCTGGACTGCCGAAGATTTTTTAAAATTTGCGGCGGAATGTAAGATCTGCCTGTTTACTTAAATACACCATTCCAGAAATACGTTGTACTATAAAAACGGCTTAGCTGGCGGTCGGGTCACCGCAATCCAAAGGTTTATACACTACTCCGCGATTTGAACCGAGTTTGCACCAAGGAAGAACCTTACAGGCGTTCAGCCGAGAACGTATCACAGCGGCCCATGTCTCCGGATTCCAGGCCCAGCCGGAACCATCGCACCCGCTGGTCGGATGATCCGTGGGTAAAGGAGTCGGGAACGACAAATCCGCGCGCTTGCTTCTGCAACCGATCATCACCGATCATACTGGCCGCGTTTAAGGCTTCCTCAATGTCTCCCGGCTCCAAAATATTACGCATTTTGTGGGCATGGTGGGCCCAGACACCGGATAAACAATCCGCCTGCAATTCCATGAGGACCGACAAGCGATTTCCGTCTTTTTTAGAAACCCGTTGGCGAAGAGCGTTCACCTTGCCGCTGATGCCTAGGAGCGTTTGAACATGATGGCCAACCTCATGAGCGACCACATAGGCCTGGGCAAAATCGCCGGGTGCGTTCATGCGGGTTTTGAGTTCTTTATAAAAAGCCAAATCGATATAGACCTTATGATCGCCCGGGCAATAAAACGGCCCCGATGCCGCCTGGGCCATGCCGCAGGCTGATTGGACCATTCCGGTAAAGAGAACCAATGGCGGTTCCTGGTAAGTACGGCCCATTTTTTTAAAGAGGTGGCGCCAGGTGTCCTCGGTATCGGCCAATACCACCGAAGTAAAATCGGCCAGCTCATTATCGGGTCCGGATGCTTCCATCTGGGTCGACGGTCCCGGTTGTGTCTGCAGGGAAGCATTCCGGTTTAAAATTACAGACGGGTCGATCCCAAAATACATGCCCACCACAGCCAGTAACAATGCCCCAATACCGCCGCCGGCCACTTTTCGTGACACGCGAATCCTTCGCCGGTCTTCAACGTTCGTGCTTTTTCTGCCGCCTCGCCACCGCATGATCAGCCTCCTTAAAACTTCAGGTCAATTTGGGTTGAAGTATTATAAATGAGTCTTCACCCAATGTAAAATAGTTTGCGCACCTGGGTAAATTCGGATTTGAATAATATGGCTGCAGTTTATAATACCGGCCCATTTTCTCTATTTTAATCCCAATTTTTTCCGTGCTTTATCGATCTGGTTCTTGATTGGATCCGGCTCACGTAATTTGGAGAGATGAGAAATAAGCCCCAAAGCATCGGCGGGGGACTCTTCCCGGCTGTCCAGCAACAGACGGTACCAGTAGGGAATTTCGTCACTATAACAGGTGGCCAAGGTCATGGTGCCTTTCCGTGCATTTCTCAGCGCCGGGTTGTCCTTCTGCGAGGCCGTCTTTGTTTTCGACCCAGTGGTTTTATCGATATGGGCCAGATAACGCTTCAGCTCGCGATTCACCTTACGTTTGGCAGCGGTGTAGCGCGCAATCGGTTTAATCCAAAAACGAACAATAATATATCCGGCCACACCGATAACGAAACTGGCACCGGCGGCAATGAGTAGGGATGAATCCATTTTGTACACAGTTTCTCCGTTAGAGGAAAACCACCACATGGGGGTTTTCATTAAACATATCATATACCATATCGGTTCCCCTTGGGAATGCTTACCTTAGTCGAAAACAATTGTTTTTAACGATTTTGTTCCATTTGTTGATATTTTGCGATTCATCCATTATTATTTGCTCATGGAAGACTGGAGAAAGGGGGAGATATGATGAGATACACATTGCTTCCAATTCGATCCGTTCGCCTTGATTTCTGGAAATTTACGCCTTTTACTTTTTTCCTGTTCTTTTTTGCAGCCTCTGTTGGTTTTGCCATGGATGTCACACTTCAGTGGGATGCCAATATTGAACCCGACCGGGATGGTTACAGGATCTATTATGACACTGCTTCCGGTGCGCCGTATGGCGGGGCAGGGGCAACCGAAGGTGATTCGCCGATTGATGTCAAGATAGCGGAAGTCGAGGCAGGTGATACCGCCCGTTATACCCTAACCGGCTTAGACGAGGATGAGATCTATTATTTTACGCTTACGGCATATAATACCCGCGGTCGTGAAAGTGGATATTCCGTTGAAGTCTCTACCTCCGGTGATGTGAGTGCAAATAGCGCCAGTGCGAGTGGCGGCGGCGGTTGTTTTATCTCGACGGCCTTCTTTGACAAATAACGGATAGGCCGCCAATTTTTTTGCAGCGTTAGGGGAAAGGTACGATAGAGGAAAATTTTATGACAACCAACGGCGAGTTCGACAGAGCAATGGACCGCAAAGAACACCTGGGATGCATGAAGGTGTTTGGTATTATCGTGGCGACCATGATTGTGACGGTTCTGGTTACCTTGTGGGTGGCCAAAACCTATATTTTTCCATCCGAGTTCAAGCCGGTGGAATTGAGTAAAAAAGAGGAAGTGCAACTGGCCGAGAAGCTTGAGCGAATGGACCGGGTCAGCGGCATAGAGATCTCGGAGAAAATTGGGCCATCCGGCGACTTTGACAAAAAGGACAGCGATGCCAACGAACCGTTAAAACCCAAGCCTTACAGCGAAGCCGACGACGAACGGACGATCAATTTCAGCCAGCGGGAACTAAACGCTATGATCGCCAAAAATGCCGATCTGGCGAAAAAGCTGGTCGTTGATTTGTCGGAAAACCTGGTCAGCGCCCGATTGCGTGTGCCGGTGGACCCTGATTTTCCGATTGTAGGCGGTAAAGTTATTCGGGTGTTTGTGGGCCTCTCTTTGGCCTATGAAAACGAACGGCCGGTGGTCGTGCTAAAAGGGGTCAAGCTGATGGGTGTGCCCATCCCCAATGCCTGGCTGGGGGGCATGAAGAATATCGATTTGGTCCAGGAATTCGGGGCCGATAAAGGATTCTGGAAGGCTTTTGCTGATGGTGTTGATTCAATTAAAGTGGATAAGGGCCGGTTGAATATTCGATTTAAGGAGTAATACTTCGGTTAGCCTGTTAGCCCGTTGGCCCGTTAGCCCGTGGCCTGTTAGTCCGGTATACTGCCGGAGTTGAATTCTCTGGTCGGTATGGATCGTTTTAAAGTCGTCCTAAACTCCAAGTGTTTGGGGGTGCGGGGGAAGGGGATGACGTCCCGAATATTGGAAATACCGGTGATCATCATCAAAAAGCGTTCGAAACCCAGGCCGAATCCGGAATGGGGCACCGTGCCGAAACGACGAATATCCAGGTACCACCAGTAATCGTCCGGATTCATATTGCTTTCAAGATACGCGCGTTCAACACCTGGTAACGCTCCTCGCGCTGACTCCCACCAATGAGCTCCCCTACCCGGGGAACCAGCAGGTCCATGGCGCCCACGGTTTTATCGTCATCGTTTAGGCGCATATAAAATGGTTTGATCTCTTTGGGATAGTCATAGACAATCACCGGCTTTTTAAATGTCTCTTCACACAAATACCGTTCATGTTCCGTTTGAAGGTCCAAACCATAGCTAACCGGGAATTCAAACTTCTTTTTGGCACGGGCCAGTATGTCGATGGCCTGGGTATATGGCAGGCGTTCGTAAGATTTTGAGGTGATGGCCTCAAGGGTCTTCATAAGCTTTTTGTCGACGAAGCGGGCAAATAACTCAAGGTCTTCAGCGCAGTTGTCCATCACGGCCGTGGTTATGCCCTTAACAAGGTCTTCACCTAAATCCATATTGTCATTCAAATCGGCAAAGGCCATCTCGGGTTCAATCATCCAGAACTCCGCGGCATGGCGGGGGGTATTGGAATTTTCAGCCCGAAACGTGGGCCCGAAGGTATAGACATCGCCGAGGGCGCAGGCGGCCAGTTCGGCCTCCAATTGGCCCGATACGGCAAGCCCGGCTTCTTTGCCGAAAAAATCGTTGTCCGGTGAAGATCCCTCCCCCGGTTGACCTTTTAAATCGACGGGCAGCGTGGTTACCCGGAACAATTCTCCGGCACCCTCGCAATCGGAACCGGTGATAATGGGGGTATGCAGATAATTGAACCCCCGGTCTCGAAAAAACCGATGCACGGCAAAGGCACTTTCCGAGCGGATACGGTACAGGGCTCCGTACTTATTTGTCCGGGGCCTTAAATGGGCGATCGTCCGCAAATATTCATCGGAGTGACGTTTTTTCTGCAACGGAAAGGTGTGCGGATCGGCCGAACCCAATAGATCCAGATCGGTGGCATGAACCTCCCATTTCTGCCCCTTACCCGGCGATGGCACCAGCGATCCATTGATGGCGACGGCGGCCCCGGTATTCACATCATTTAATGCGGCAAAGGCCGGTGTGGATTCATCGACGATCACCTGAAGGTTTTTTAAACAGGAGCCGTCATTGATTTCCAGAAAAGAGAATTCCTTGGCATCCCGACGGGTGCGCACCCACCCTTTGATCAAAATCGGGTCCATTGCGGTTTCGGCATGAAGGGCTTTGACAATACGTGTTCGTTTCATGGCAGGCTCATTTCGTCGTTAATTGTTCAACCAGTTTTTGATCGTAATGCTGGGGAATCTCAAACGCCGGAGATCCGTTTTTCATGGCGTTGAATTTCATGATGAGGAAATTGATCTTTTTTATGATGCGATATTTCTCGGAAGTATCCGGCATTTGCATCAACAGGTCTTCTGATTGCCGGATTTCCTTTTTGATCTCAAGTTCGGGCGGAAGGCAATCGGCATTTTTTAGGATTTTATGGCAGATGCGCAAATCTTCCGGAATGTGCTGATCGCTTTCCAGGCATAGCGGTTGCCCCCTGCCATCAAGATTCTTAAACTGTCCTTCACGTTGCGCGCGCTGGATGCGTTCCTCGACGATTTTTTCAAATCCGGTTAGCATGATTGATGCTCGCTCCTATTGCCCGGGGGCTGATTCGTTTGGATGGATATATATGACTTCCGGTCCGATATTTCAAGGGGTTGCGCTACGTCTTGGCCCCTGGTCGGAATAAGCCATTGACCCCTGGTTTTTTATTTTGTTATCTATTCCCAGATCGGTTCCTGATTCGGATACAGGATCGGCCGATAACCATATCTAAAAAGGGGAAAGAATGAAGAAAATTGCGTTTGCCGGTACGGATGGACGAACCCTGTTGTGGGCACTGATTGTGTCCACAGCGACCAGCGAAAAATATACGGATGATTATCGAGGGGTTGTCATGCGCGGTACGCCGGCGATGCCTAAATTTGTGGAGATGATGGGATGGCCGGTCGCATTTGAACCGACCCGGAGCAATGCTGTCGATGATTACGCTGCGGCAGCCATCGAAGCGTTTCAAAACGACCGCATCGATTACCTTGTGCCGATGCCCGAAGCGTTATTGTTTGACGGGTTGGTGGATCAAATTTCCGCGGCCGGATTCGGTGACCGGGTTCTCGGTTTGAACCAGGCGGGCGCTTTTATTGAGGCGGATAAGATACGTTGCAAGCACCTGTGCAAGGAAGCGGGTATTCCAGTGGCCGACGATTGGCGAGAGGTCGATGCACGCGATTATACCGAAATACTTAACACTTGCCTGGGCTTTATCGATCGATTTGGCGGTGCGGTTTTGAAATACCCCTACAGCGCCGGCGGAAAAGGGGCCCGGATAATTTTAAATGCCTGGGAAATTCGTTCGGTTTACGACAAGTTGATCAGCGATTATAAGGACAATTATAAAAAGTCATTTACAAAGAAAAAACCATGGCCCCTGTTGGTTGAATCGTTGATGTCCGGTACTGAGATTAGTTTCACGATTTTGGTTGACGCCCATGGGCACTATCAAGTGCTGCCTACTGCCATGGATTACCCGGAACGATTCGAAGGACCTCCTGGAAAGAACAATCCCATCACCGGCGGCACCGGTGCCGTGTCCCCCCACCCCATGGAGACGCCGGCGCTTATTGACATGGCGAAAAAAACCATTGCCGAACCCCTCATTCGGGTCATGCGGGAAAAAAGGATTCTGCGGCCTTGTATTCTCTATCCGGGTTGCTTTGTGTCGCTGGATGCTGCCATGCAGCCGGTGCGTATTCGTGTCAGTGAGGTCAACATCCGTCCCGGGGAGCCCGAAGTGCAGCCGGTCGCCCGGCGGTTGCGAAATCTCGGCTCACTGATAACCGCTGCATTAGACGGCAATCTCAACGAAGTCGAACCGGAAGTGCGCGAGGACCAGGTGGCCGTTAATGTGGCCCTGATGACGGGTCCCGGCGGTCCGGACGGCCAGAAAGGGTACCCCTGGTCATGCACCAAGGGTGAGCCGGTGGCGCTGGACTTAAAATATCTGAAGCGTAAAGGAATCCAATTGATTCCTTCGGCCATGGATTTTGTGGATAAAGACGACCTGTTCAAATCGGACGGCACCCGGGTCGCCTTTTTAAATGGGAATATCACCCTAAAGCCCAATGAAACCCGTGGGCAGATGGCTGACCGGTTGCGGAAAAAACTGCTTACGGCCCACGACAATGGTAAGATCAGGGTCATTCCACGTGAAAATGCAGACGGTAACCGGCTAGATTTAAGGCGGGATATCGGCCGTCATTTTCTCATCGCGGAGCAGACATTTCCCGATACGATTACAAAAAAAACCGATTAGCCGGACAACTTTTATAGGGAGGACCGGAAGATGCGGTATATTGACATCAACGAAAGCGGCGGCCCTGAGGTTTTGAAAATAAATGTGTGTGATGTCCCTGTCCCTGAAAAAAACGAGGTATTGATCAAGGTCCACGCGGCTGGTGTGAACCGGCCGGATATCATGCAACGCCAAGGGCTTTACCCTCCGCCACCGGGCGCATCTTCAATTCCGGGACTTGAGGTGTCCGGTGAAATTGTGGCGATGGGGAACGACGTCTCGAGCTGGGCGATTACCAATCAGGTATGCGCCCTGACAAACGGCGGGGGTTATGCCGAATACGTGACGGTACCCGCCGGCCAATGTTTGCCCGTGCCTGCGGGCTTGCCCCTGGATGAAGCCGCCGCGCTCCCCGAAACTTTTTTTACGGTATGGTCAAACGTGTTCGATCGCGGGGGCCTTAAGGCCGGCGAAACTTTTTTAGTACACGGTGGCAGCAGCGGTATCGGCACAACCGCTATCCAGATGGCCAAATCAATGGGGGCGCAGGTGTTTGCCACCGCAGGGAGCGTGGAAAAGTGCCGTGCCTGTGAAAATATCGGCGCCGATGTTGTTGTTAACTATCGCCAAGATGACTTTGTCGCCGTGTTAAAGGGTGCCACGGACGGCAAAGGGGTCGACGTCATTCTGGATATGGTGGGCGGCGATTATGTGCCACGCAATCTGGCCCTGGCGGCCATGGATGGTCGCGTTGTCAGCCTGTCGTTTTTAAAGGGCTCCCGGGTAGATCTCGACATGATGCCGGTGCTACTCAAAAGGCTGGTGGTCACCGGTTCGACCCTTCGCCCCCGGACGGCCCAATTCAAAGCGCAAATTGCCCAAAAGTTACAAACCAAAATATGGCCGTTGATCGAAAACAGGTCGATTCAACCGGTTATTGCTGCGCGGTTTCCCTTGGCCGATGCGGCCAAGGCACACCAACTGATGGAAAGCAGCCGGCATATCGGAAAAATCATTTTAACCGTGGCGGCATAACCGATAACCGTCGGTTCAAACCATACGCGTTGTATTGAATAGGGAGAAAGCATGGAAAAAAAAGGAAAAGTATGGATGAATGGCGCTTTGGTGGATTGGAAGGATGCCACCGTACCGCTTTTATCGCATGGGTTTTCACGTGCTTCGGCTATTTTTGAAATCTTCGGCATCCATCAAGGACCCAAAGGGGTTTTTGCTTTTCAAATGGATGCGCATCTAAAACGCCTGGCGCAGAGCGCTTATTTGCTGGGAATGGAGATACGCTATTCCAGCGAGGAGATAGCCGCGGCCGTTATTGAAACCGTTAAAGCCAACGAAATCGGTCGAGGTTTGGTGAAAATGTTTGCCTACTGGTCCGAGGAAATGGTGATTCAACTGGTTCCCGATGCCAAGCTTGATTTGGCAATTTTTGCCATTCCTGAAAGCGAAGAACTAGGCCTCGATAAAAGCGAACCGATCACCGCCTGTTTATCAAAGTGGCGGAAGCTTCACCCCGAGACGGTGCCTGTCGGCGCCAAGGCCTGCGCCAACTATTTAAACGGATACCTGGTAAGAAAAGATGCCCTCAGTCGTGGATTTGACATCGGTCTGATGGTGGGCACGGATGGGTTTGTGGCCGAAGGGTCGGTGGAGTCGGTTTTTATGGTTAAAGACGGCGTACTTAAAACAACGCCACTGGGTCGTATCCTGGCAAGCATTACTCGTAAATCGGTTTTAGAAGCTGCTGAAACCCTTGGATTGCCCGTGTCCATTGAATTGATTTCACCGGAAGAACTTTTAGCGGCCGATGAGGTCTTTACCGCCTTTACGGGGACCAAGGTGCTGCCGATACGCTGCCTGGAAGACCGAAACCTGGATGCGCCGGGACCGGTAACCCGGCAGTTGATCGATGTCATGCACCGCATTTTCAACTTTGAAGATGATCGCTTCAGTGAATGGTTCCAGCCGATGGGCTGATCGCAGAAAGTTGGGACAGATTTATGACGTAAACGGTTATAGTCAGAGCATCGCCGATGAATATTTTTGTGCTGGATCGAAACATCCGCACGTGCGCACGATACCATGCCGATCAACATGTGATCAAAATGATCCTGGAAAGTGCGCAGATGCTATGTACGGTTGTCAATCAGACGGGTGGCGACGCGGCGCCCTACCGATCAACCCATGAGAAACATCCATGCACACGATGGACCGGCCGTTCCCTATCAAACTGGCAGTGGTTGTACCGTTTGGGCCTCGCGCTAAATGATGAGTATCGGTACCGTTTTGGAACAAAAAAACACCATCGCTCGGCCGGGGTCATTATGGAACTGGCAACCCCCGATATTCCCGATATCGGTTTGACCACGTTCGCTCAGGCCATGCCGGAAAAGTATAAGGTCGACAATGATCCGGTGGCGGCCTATCGGGCTTATTATATCGGGGAAAAAGCGGGTTTTGTCCGTTGGACCCGGCGACGGATGCCCAAGTGGTTTAAACGAGAAGTGGACGTTTGATTCAATCGCCAGGAGCCGTTGCTTCAATGAACGCCAAGTCGTTAAAAATATTACATGTACTAAGCCAGCGACCGGATTCCACCGGTAGCGGTATTTACGTTCAAGCCATGATTCGCGAAGCCGAAGCAGCGGGTCATGACAATTTTCTGGTCGCCGGTAGTGGTGCGGGGTGTATCCAAGAACCGTTATGCATTGCACGTGAAAACACACTTTTTGTTACTTTTCACCAGGGAGATGTCGGCTATCATATTCCGGGTATGAGCGATGTGATGCCCTATACAAGTTCCCGCTTTTGCGACCTGTCGAAAGCGGACCTGAAGGAATATGAGGTCGCGTTTTCTAAAATACTTCAAAAGGCCGTTGGCCGGTTTCAACCCCACATCATTCACAGCCACCATTTATGGTTGGTCAGCACGCTAGCGCGCGGGCTATTTCCGGAGATACCCATGGTGACCTCATGCCATGGGTCAGACCTGCGCCAATTCCAAAATTGCCCACATCTTCAGGGTAAGGTGGCAGCTGGGTGTCGTGACATAGACGTAGCGCTAGCCCTAAGCCATACCCAAAAACGGGATATCAGCCGATTATATGATATACCGTGTGAAAAAATTCGACTAACCGGTGCCGGGTATAATAATGAACTGTTTTATTTGGACTCAAAACCAACCCCCGACCCGGTGCAGCTGGTATATGCCGGAAAATTGAGCAATGCCAAAGGCGTCCCCTGGTTTTTACGTGCCCTGCAGGCCATCGAATCGCCGGCGTGGCAATTACACCTGATCGGCGGCGGCAGTGGCGAAGAAAAAGCACAATGCCTCACCTTGGCAAAAATATTGGGAGAGAGGGTACATGTCCATGGCGCAATTCCCCAGACTGTTCTGGCCAAAATCATTCGGCAGGCCCACATTTTAGTGTTGCCGTCTTTTTATGAAGGTCTACCTCTGGTAATCTTGGAAGGCCTGGCTGGAGGATGTCGACTCGTGGTGACCGATCTTCCGGGTACCCGGGAAATATTGGGAGATACCGATTGCGATTTCATTTCTAAAGTAAAGACCCCCCGATTGCATCATATCGATCAGCCCGATCATAAAGATGAAGAGCAATTCGAACAAGATCTGAAAGCGGCCCTCCAGCGTCAAATTCTTGCGGCATCGAAGTCCGCAGTAATTGATCTTTCGCCACTTGAGGGTTTACTTGGCACCTATACCTGGAAGGGTGTGTTTAAGAAAGTCGAGCAGGCCTACCAATTATGCTTAAACGAATAGGCCACCACCAGCAATGAGCGGTGCCCTTTTATCCAACTTGTTTCAGGAGGGCTGAATTATTCAAACGTGCGAATTCTTCAGAATCTCTCTTTAAATGGCCACCAAATGGTATTGAGGCTTTACCTGATACTTACGATATTTTATAAGTCACTTTAAACAAACGGCACGTGGAACGAGAGCAATATTCGATTGATCATATTGTGGGGGGTTAATGATACAGAACTTGGATCCGGTTTGGTTGGCAAGAATCCAATTTGCATTCACCATTTCTTATCATATTATTTTTCCGGCCTTCACCATCGGGCTTGCCAGTTGGCTGGCCGTGGTGGAGTGGCGCTGGTTAAAAACCGGCAAACAGGTGTACCAGGACATCTACCGTATGTGGGTGAAAATCTTTGCCGTCACATTCGGTATGGGCGTTGTCTCCGGTATTGTCTTGTCTTATCAATTCGGCACCAATTGGTCGGTTTTTGCCGATCGAGTCGGCAACATCATTGGGCCTTTGCTCGGGTTTGAGGTATTGACCGCTTTTTTTCTTGAGGCATCGTTTCTCGGTATCATGCTTTTCGGTTGGAACCGGGTGAGCCCCAGAATGCATTTTGCGGCAACGGCCATCGTGGCTTTGGGAACATTGTTATCCGCTTTTTGGATTCTGTCCGCCAACAGTTTTATGCAGACACCTCAAGGTTTTCGTGTCGGAGAAAACGGATTATTCTATCCCACCGACTGGTTGCAGGTTATCTTTAACCCCTCATTTCCTTATCGTCTTGTCCATATGGTACTCGCCGCGTATCTTACCACCGCCTTTGTCGTGGGAGGGATTGGAGCGTATTACCTTTGGCTTGGTCGCCACGCAAAACATGCTCGTGTGATGTTTGGCATGGCGATGTTGATGGCGGTTTTTGTGGCCCCCTTGCAGCCGTTTATCGGAGACTTGCATGGATTAAATACCCTGGAGCACCAGCCGGCAAAAGTGGCTGCCATGGAAGGCCTTTGGAAAACCCAGCAAGGCGCGGCTTTAAAATTATTCGGCTGGCCTGATGATGAAGAAGAAGTCACCAAATACGCCATCGAGATACCGAAATTGACCAGTTTAATCCTGACCCATGACCTAAACGGCGAGGTTAAGGGCCTCAAAGAATGGCCCAAAGACGAACGCCCGCCGGTGGCTGTTGTTTTCTGGTCCTTTCGTATCATGGTCGGACTGGGCGTTCTGATGGTAGTGACCGGGTTGGTTGGGGTGATCCTTTTTATTCGAAAACGACTGTTTGATACCCGCTGGTTTCAATGGTGGTGCATGGCCCTGACGCCGGCCGGGTTTATTTCCGTACTGGCCGGTTGGATGGTTACCGAAGTCGGCCGGCAGCCTTATGTGATTTACGGGGTCATGAAAACCGCCGAGACCGTATCTCCGGTGATAGGGCCCCATATCGCGTTGTCACTTCTCGGGTTTATTATCAGCTATACGTTTATTTTCAGTGCGGGCAGTTACTACATATTGAGATTGATTGGCAAAGGTCCCGTTCCCCCGGATGAAGATCCTTATGGGACCCACGGCGTCAAGAAACCACCATTGGTCACCGATATGGTCCATGAAACGGGAGGTGAGCATGTTTAGTTTCGAAAGTTTTCTGGATCTGCCATTTATTTGGGGCGCGCTCATTGCCACGGCCATATTTTTGTACATCGTGCTGGATGGGTTTGATCTGGGGGTTGGGATTCTGTTCCCGTTTGCCCCTACCGAAAAATGTCGTGATCGCATGATGAATTCGATTGCACCCTTCTGGGACGGTAACGAAACCTGGCTGGTGCTGGGCGGTGGTGGTTTGTTTGCGGCCTTTCCATTGGCGTATTCCATTTTAATGCCGGCTCTATATATTCCCGTAACGCTCATGTTATTGGGGCTGGTATTTCGTGGTGTGGCATTTGAGTTTCGATTCAAAGCCACCGGCCCATCGAAAAAAATTTGGGACGTCGCATTCCATTTTGGATCACTGGCCGCCGCTTTTAGCCAGGGCATGGTGCTGGGCGGGGTTGTTCAGGGTGTAACAGTGCAGGGGCGCCAGTTTGCGGGTGGCCCGCTTGACTGGTTAACAACGTTTACTGTCCTGACCGGCCTGGCCGTGGTTTGCGGGTATGCCATGCTGGGTGCTACCTGGTTGATTATGAAAACCGAAGATGAGACCCAGAAGTGGGCGCGTAAGTGTGCTTCTTACCTTCTCGTTCATGTGGCGCTCTTTATGGGGCTTGTTTGCCTGAGCATGCCTTTTATTAATGATCGTTTTAAAAATTTGTGGTTCAGTTGGCCCAATATACTGATGCTGTCACCCATGCCCATTGTATCTATTGGTTTACTCGTTTTCCTATGGCGCACTTTACGGGCCAAACGAGAGTATCAACCGTTTTTCCTGGGTCTGGGGTTGTTTTTCATGAACTATCTGGGGTTGGCAATCAGCATGTGGCCATGGCTCGTTCCCTTTGAATTCACTTTTCGCCAGGCGGCCGCCGCGCCGGAATCCCAATCGTTGTTGCTGGTAGGAACAGTCATCATGTTGCCGGTGATTTTAACCTATGTCGGTTACTGCTACTATATCTTCAGGGGAAAAGCGTCCCATGAAGCAATGTACTAAAAAGCAAAGCCAGTGGGTATGGTTTGCCGGCCTCTGGTTCAGTGGTTTAGCCGCGACCTTCGCATTGACTACTATCATCCGTTGGGTGTTGAGACTCGCCTGATGGGTTAGGGCCGATGTATCCCTCGATAGGGTGATCGGCATCCACTATCTGGAATGATACAAGGTAAGGCCTTTGTCCACGCTCTCTTTGACTACCAAAAAGCATTTGGTCGACTGGCAACTGCGCAGCACCGCCTTGAGCGAAAAGGGGTTTCATGCGTGGATTTTTTGCACCGGTATGCGGTTTAATGCAATCAATAAGTGGTGGGGGGACCTCGGTGAGCGAGACTTTCCCCATGAGGGGCTTGACCTATGCATATACAAAGACCGTGGTCGTCGCAGTCGTCGGGTCGACGAAACCACCCAAATACCAGCGGTGTCAGATGGGCGAATTCGGGCCATATTCAAGGACTATCTTGGCAAGGCGGTTATCGTCGAACATGATATCCAGGGGGAAGATCACATGGGTTTTTTATCCATTTATGCCCATACGGTTCCCCGGGCTGAACTGGGTGTGGGCGATATCGTTAATAAAGATGAGATCATTGCGACCGTTGCCTGTGTGAAAAAATCGAAAGCCAATATTTTGCCGCACCTGCATCTATCTTTCGGATGGCCAACAAAAGCGATGTTTTACGATCAATTTGAGTGGAATCGGCTCCGAGATCCGAGATTAATTCGGCTGGTAGATCCGCTGGAAATAATGGAATGGTCTTACGAGGTGGCGGAATAGATGTCGCGAGACAGGCCCATGATCCGGCAGGCTTTTGGTGCACCACCCCGTATTTCCAATATTTAATTAATTACGCTTCAAATCTTCAATTAACTTGCCTATGATGATAGTCGATGCTGTGTTAAAAGCGTCTCTCATCAATTCCGGGTTCTCTAAATACTCCCCATAGGTATAAGAAGGTGTTTTACTGTTTAGGTTGGTTATATATTCATATTTTTTCCAGAGACTCTTGCCATCGGACTTAGTTAAAATGCCCTCAATTCCAAGCATCGGTTTGAGTTGCTTTGACAAACCATGTGGTTGAGCAAAGCCGTAAATTTTTATATTGAGTTGAAATACTGCTGAGGTTCCATCATTGGGAACAATTGATTGGAAGAGGTTCGAATTTTTCAATTCCTGTTCAAACTCCCGACGTACGATCTTCGCAATATCTATATCTGCTTTCTCCAAGGCAAATTCTATGATCCCTTCTGCATCTTTTCTACCGCTTTCAGCCATAAGAGCACCAAATACGCCAAGGGTAACTCCAAGAATATTTTCCCTTAAACCTTGATAATACATCCTTTCGGGCATCATCACTTCTTCTAATATGCTGACTGCTTTAATGGCGGATCTATCGGTTCGGCTCAGTGGTTTGCTAGCGACACATCCCACAATAGTTAGTAGGCTGGTAATTATGATCCCCACAAATACTTTTTTAGTTAAGCTTATTGTCAATACTTTCATGTTTTTCTCCAGTTTAAAGCTTTGAGAGTTGCTAGTGAAAGATATACCTTGTCTGGGCCAAGATATGCACAATATGAGGGGGTGTTTTCGTAGATCAGGTTACGACGGATTTTAACCTATTTCTAATAAAACGAAATTTCATCCAAATATATTGATACCTCAGTACCAAAAGGAACATTTCTTCCATGTGCAACCCAATAGATTGCCTCAACCCTATTAAGATCCAATATCTGATTTGTCCCTTGACTAAGAGCCCTGCGTTTGAAAAGGGACAGGGAATTAAAAGGAATACGATTACTTTTTTTTTCGGGTGTGACCACTATATTGCGATTCCAACGTTCTTCTTTGTTTGTGCCATTTTCTTTATCCGCGACACCAAAAGTAATGACGACTTTTTTTGACGCCCAAATATAAAATTTAATTCCTTGATAGTCTAAAAGGTTACGCCTTCCATCATTTCTCAATATGGCGACTGGTAATCTATGAGATTCCGATAGGCCGGGTCTCATTGGCCCTAACCTAAAATCCATTGCAAGACACCTATGTGAATTTTTTACTCCTTGACGTCTATCGATGTAAACCTTCTGAAATCCTCCTTCGCCTGTTCTTTCTTGGAGTACTTTGCCAAGATTCCATCCAAGCAATTTTGCGGAGTCGTCTTCAAAAGAACCCCAAATATTAGCCTTATCGGGAAAAGTTAATGTGTTCTTTTTCTCAAGCGACTTTGTTGACTTAATAACGTCAAAGGATATTTCACGAACAAAAAATACAACGCATTCATTACCCCCCTTGCAACTGTATTTGACGTTATTTTCCTTACCGACATGGAATCTAAGCTCATTTTTTCCCGTCCTTAAGTATTTGGTTTTAATATCAACCGGGACCGTTTGCCGCAGTGGCGTTTTTTTTACTTGGATAGTATAATTTCCTCTGATAATACCCCCGTTTATAGATATTTTTGGCGAAAAACCCTCGAACCCTTTTTGTTTTAAACCATCTATCATGTAGGTGAAGTTGCTTTGGAGATCGATGTGGAGTTTTACGTAAATATTGTTCTGGAGGTAATCTTCAGGTAAATCAACGCAGACAGTGGAACCCTTATTTATACGAACATTAACTTTTGTCGTATAAGGTTTTGTAAAATCATTCCAATTGTATTCTTCAGCCCATAAGGTTTCGGCTGGGCACATCATATAAATTATCACTATCAGGGTTATTGAAATCTTCATATGATTACCTTCCTTTTTTCCATGTTATTGATCGGTCAAAAGATGGTAATATCGAAAAATTAGATTGAGCAGTCCTCTTTACTAAAACCAAAATAAATCAAGATCCGGAAGAAAAAGGGTGATTATGGTGAAATGCCGACCTAAACGCATTTTGAACCCATTATAAACAGAAGGATTGGTTTAATGCGTATATGTAGCGTTAGGGATAAGCGACCAATTGGAAAATTAAATTTGGTTCTCCCAATAGGTTAATGCCTATTGAGAGTGAGGAACGCACGTTTTGAGAGGTATCTCCAATCCACTTTTTCCGTATTTTTAGGCTAAAGTTTGTGGAAATCTGATTAAAAATAATTTGAAAAATCGCTCAGTACGTAGGTGTGAATATCACCTGATTTAATTAGATGGAAACGCTAAGATAGCAATCATATATTCAGAAAATGCCATTAATGTCAATAAAAATCTAAAAACCGTAAAAAATCGGATAGTTATGGTAATGGGTTGTTGGCATCATCCGTAAGAATATGCCGTCATATTTCGGCTGTTGAAAGTATTATTTTCTCCATGCATGGCCCTAAAAAAAATTTTAACACTTGGACAAAAAATAATTATGGCGACGCTTATAAGCAAGCCAGTTTTCCGCCGAATCAAGAGGAAAAATCGGTCTTGGTACATGGCGATAGGGCAATCGGTTGTAACGCGGGGTGCAAAGCGCGCCGCTGTCACAAACAATCACTTGGCCGGCAATCGGCTCGAACGCAGCCCGGAAGTGTTGCATCGATTTTAGCGCCACGACATGCTTATTCTGCGGATCGATGCCAAATGCTTTAAATTGCTGTAAATCTAATATTTGGCGGGCCCTGGTGACCACCAATATCTCAATACCATCAACCCGTAGAACAGCACTAAGACCGAAACTGCCTCCAAGCCCATGAAGCATTGAACCCTCGCCGGTGAAATGCCCGTCGCTGATAGAAACGAGTTTGCCCTCTACGGCGAGTGGCCCACCACCGTAGCGTGGAGCGGTCTTGCCGCCCAGCGCAATGTGAATCCGTTCACCAATATCAGCAGCATGCAATGCCTGTGCTGCCTCGCGATCCACCATGGGGCCAAAACAGGCATTCGTCACACCCGCCGCAAGCAGGGCGCGCAAGAGCTCAGTTGAATCGCCATAGCCGCCGGCACCGGGATTGTCCGCATAGTCTGCAATGACCAGCGGCCCTTTGTCAGGCTCGTATGTAGCTGCGATCGCTGCCGCTTCTTCAACGCTGAGATAATCGTTGAGCACCTCAAAGCGCCGGTTCCATATGTCATCTGCAATCGTTTCGGCGAAAGCAATGTGTGCGGCAAAATCGCCCTGGCCTGTGACCAACACCGTTGGGCCAATCCTGGAAACATCTGCACTGGCGAAACCAGCATTAATGCTCACGGCGAACACGTCCGCCTTTTCCTCATACGCCCGCGCGGTTGCTATGCGTTCGATCATCGGACCAACGTCGGTGCGCCCACCATTGACTTCTTCCAGCATAGGTCGACTCACGAGGATCGTATGCGGCTGGATCTCACCGGCCATCGTCCTGTGTAAAATTTCGCCGGCATGGGAACCGGTGTCGCGCATATCAATATGTGGATAGGTTTTGAACGACACGATGATGTCAGCCAGAGCGCACATCTTATTACTGACATTTGCGTGTGGATCAAGCGTGATGGCAATTGGCATCTTCTCGCCTACCACGCTGCGGATACGCCAAAGCAGCTCGCCTTCGCCATCTTCGCAGAATTCTAAGTCCATAGCGCCATGTAACCCGAGGAGAAGTCCGTCGAATGGTTGTTGCTTGATTGCGGAAATGATTGGGTCGCTGAGCCAGTTAAACGTTGTTCGCCTAACTTTGCCGCTTGGGCCCGCGGATGCGCTAAGCACATGATTGACATTCCAGCCATGCGCTCGACCGCTATCGAGGAAGCCGGCAAGTTCAGTATTTGCTTGGCCACGCTCGGCGATGGCTTCGGCGCCCATCAGAACATAGCGGTCTCTGAATGCCTGTTCATCCGTTTCCTGAAGACTAAAGGAATTGGTTTCATGGGATATTTCTGCAGTTAGGACCTTGAACGGCATCAGATAATTCCTTAATAATTATAATAACCGATTTGGTTTATGCCAAAATTCATTCATCTATCACATATCGCAGATAAAACCTTAAAAAAGCGTTTAAAAAAATATCACGGGCGTCTGTTTTTCCGATTAATATATTGGCTCACAGCTCCCTAAAAAATCGCTCAACTAAGGTCTGAATAAGTTTTCGCTTGCTTTTTCTGAGAATATAGATACAATAATTGTAATTGCAAATTTGGAAGGTACAAATAATGCCCGTCAGTTTAGAGCGACATCGATAAATCGGAGGCCGGTTTGCCAAGTGTGACAATCACACGCGATACGTTTCTCGAAGACAGCCAGGGTCGAAGGTTTTCCGATGTTGTGAACGATCCGGATCAACCTTTTGACGCAGTCCTTGCGTTCTTTAACGATTCCAACAGGCAGCGCCGGATGGAGGAGTCTGAGATTCACCACGACAGGCCGCCTTTGTCTGGTGTCGTTCGGGAACTTGAATCTCACCCTGGCATCGATCGGGCTTTGGCAGACACACACACTCAACGGAGTAAACGCTTACGCCAGGCTGTTGGTGTGGTCATACGAATAATCATGCAGGCCAGAGGTTGGCGGAAAACCGGCCGAAAAGGGTCGCTGGGGGTCAGGACCGCCAAAAATGGATTGGCCCCCAATCACAATACGGGCGGGCTCGCATTCTGGTTTATCCGTGCCGAGCGGTACGAGCGTGCCGAGGGGATGCCGTTTATATCAGCGCGTGAGCGCTACCAGAAAACGACAACGCATATGACCATGAAATCCGTAAAACGAATGGTGGGTGCAAATTCATAAAAGAATGGCGAATATCGCCGAACAGCACCGTGAAGTGACATAAAAACGCAAGACAGACCCAATAAAGGTGGCGCTATCTTATAAATAGCAAAAAGGTCACATGATGAACGATCCAAATAAATCGATATCGTTCTTCTGACCGATACCTCCCTTGCGCCGCGGTATGAGCGGGCGCTAGTTGTTGTCAATTTTTCAATCCTATTTACAATGATTAACCAAGTGGAAGCCTGAATAATTGGTGGTGCTTTGCACCGATTTGTCCTATGTTGGTTTTTTCGGATAGCTACCCGGATACGATGAACGACTGGTTTCGAACACGCCTGGACGCAATGGGAATAATACCCATTCGAAACTATTAGAATATAATTGATACCTTACACCTAGAGAAGTCTTTTTCGTTCTAAAAGCTTCTCAAATTTATGATATGCAACATAAGGAGATAAGAAAATGGAGATCATGAATGAGACGGCCTTGGTTTATTGTGAAAATCAATTTGGCCTAGTTGACGGGAAAACGGCTTCAGGGCTAGTTAGGCACTCTGAAACCTATACCGTTGTAGGCGTTATTGATAGTTCTTTAGCCGGAAAGGATGCCGGGGAAGAATTAGGTGAAGAAAAAAATGGTATCCCCATTTTTGCCAATTTAAAGAATGCGTTGAGTAAACTTTCTGAGATCCCGGATTGTTATATATATGGGAAGGCTCCTTTAGAAGCATCTATATCAATAGAAGAAAGGAATTTGATCTTAGAGGCGATGGGAAATGGAATGGATATCATTAACGGCTTGCATCAGTTCTTTTCTGAAGATCAAGAGTTTGTCGATACGGCTGTCCGCAACGCAGTCCAGATAAAAGATATCAGAAAGCCGCCGAAATTAAGAGATTTGCATGTATTCACGGGAAAAAGATCGGAAGTAACGGCTCCTGTGGTCGCCGTATTAGGTACCGATTGTGCTTGCGGGAAAAGAACTACCGCGGTTGAACTCAACAACGCCTTGAACAGTCTCGGAATAAATTCGGTATTGGTTGCGACTGGTCAAAGTGGATTGATGCAGGGGGCTATGTATGGCGTAGCGATCGATGCGCTTGTTTCCCAGTTTGTAGTCGGTGAAATAGAAAATGCTGTTGTTCAAGCGTTCCATAACGAAAACCCCGACATCATTTTAGTGGAGGGGCAGAGTGCCGTCAGTCATCCGGCATTTATGGGCTCTCTCGGTATATTGAAAGGTAGCAAGCCCGATGGCGTTATCCTCCAACATCCACCCGCTAGGAAATCACGGTGTGATTTTCCAAATTTAAAGATGCCTACTGTTGAGAGCGAAATTAAACTGATCGAAGCGATTTCTCAAGCGAAAGTAATGGCTATTGCATTAAGCCATGAAGATATTTCAGACAAAGAAATTCAGGGCATCATAGCAAATTATGAATATAAGTTTCAATTAGCGACCACGGATGTACTGAGCGATGGATGTCAAAAACTCGTTCAAGCCTTAAGCAATCATTTTCCAAAACTGAGACAAACACTCAAGCAGAAGAGATTAGAAAGAGTCCCTGCAATGGCAGCGTAAGAGCTGTAACCATTAGAAATAAATAATGAAAACATTCTTGCCCAGGATAGAAATATCATTGCCTCAAATACGGGATAATGCCCGAATGCTATCCGAACTTTATGGGCAAAAAGGTATTTCCATAATGGGAGTTTCCAAAGCGGTGCTTGGAGAACCTTCTATTGTCAAGGCCATGATTAATGGCGGTGTCGAATTTATTGCCGACTCTCGCATTGAAAACATTGAAAAGATGAAAGCGGCGGGGATATCAACTCAGTTTGTTCTATTGAGAACACCATTAAGTCAGGCGGAATCCGTGGTTCGAAGTGCGGACATTAGCTTAAACACTGAGCTTGATACACTTAAAAAACTATCATATTATGCAAAAGCCTGTAACAAAAACCATCAGGTAATTGTGATGGTTGAGCTGGGCGATTTACGTGAAGGTGTACTTCCTATCGATTTGTCTGAATTTATCCGGCAGACCATTTCTTTATCCCATATAAAAATTGTTGGTATTGGATGCAATTTGGCTTGTTACGGTGGCGTAAAACCTGCTGATAAAAACATGCATGAACTATCTAAACTATCTGATATCATAGAAAAAAAATTTCATCTTGGTTTAACAATTATTTCGGGTGGTAATTCGGCAAATTATGAGTGGTATAAATCTACCAAAGATGTCGGAAAAATTAACAATCTTCGCCTGGGGGAATCAATCCTTTTGGGCCTTGAAACGGTGAACCGAAAAACAATCCCAGGGTTGCACACGGGTGCTTTTCAGCTCGTTGCTGAAGTTATTGAGTCCAAGAAAAAGCCATCTCTTCCATTTGGTGAGATCGGTCAAGATGCTTTTGGAAATGTTCCCGTTTTCCAAGACCAGGGAATTCACCAGAGGGTGATTGTTGCTTTGGGGAAGCAGGATATCTTGGTATCCGGCTTGAAATCGAATAACAGGGTAGAAATATTGGGGTCTAGTAGTGATCATATCATTCTCAACAGTAAAAACAAAAACTTACAGGTTGGGGATGAGGTCAGTTTTAATCTGGATTATGGTTGCCTCCTATCAGCAATGACTTCCCCTTTCATTAAAAAGCAATTTGAATCAGATGGAGAGATACGCGATGGAAATGTGCGTTCTGTGTGAGGATCAATCAAAGAAAATCAATACTGGTAAGCCTCATGAAAATTTAATAAAAGTGGATAATCCGCGCATTTTTAAAGGGGTAACTCCCGGCAGATTTGAGGAACAGGATTACCTCTGCCTAACATGTAAATCAAAGTTCTCTCATAGTACGAATAAGAACGATGTGAGATGGACGTTGTGGCGAGGGTAATTTTGCCCAGGCGTTAGATGAGGTACCAATGATCTTAAGAATCTGACCTGAAATCTGATATTTAATCAAGTTTATAAACCTTTGATATCACATGTCAGTCCGTCTTGAATTTTCATTTTTTAAAAAACGCCGAAGACTACCTCTTCTGCTTTGATGATGACATCCGCTGATGGTTTAGCCAGTCATTCATCTCCAGCAAGGACTTGGTAAGGTGGTAGTTCCCATCGGCATAGACTTCATAATCACCCCCCCCCTTGGCACTCGCCACCGACGCATGAAACGGTATGCCGTTACCCTCCGTTACGATGCTAAATAGTACTATGGAAGCACCATCAGAAAATATTTTGATTCGCTTAAGACATAAATGAATTACTTTTAAGGCTCCCCCAAAAATTTAACAATGCCATGAAGAAAAATCAATGGTGTGGTCCTTCTAAAAGATACTTGCCTTTCAAACCGTATTTCGTTTGAAATTTCAGGGAAGATGCGGTAAGAATATATTAACACCTCATTTCAAGCAAAGATCAGGAATCCGCTCTTTTGAAGGGTAAAAATACTACAAACAGCGCCTTGGATAAACCGTTTAGTTTCTCGGATGAGCTGGCTCGAACGGTACTCAATTCATTGTCGGCGCATATCGCGATCATTGACGATCAAGGTGTTATACTAGAAGTGAATGATGCCTGGCGTCGGTATGCTGATCAAGGCGATTTACCGCGATCCTATGAGATGACTGGAACCAATTATCTTGGGGTATGCGATAGGGTTAAAGGCCAGGAAGTTGATGATGCGGTCAAAGTCGCCGAGGGAATTCGTGCAGTGGTGGAAGGTCGCCTATCTGAGTTCTTGTACGATTACCCCTGTCACACAGAACATAGCCAACACTGGTACTATATGCGCGCTATTCGCATGGCTGGCCCCGATCCCGTTCGGGTGGTTGTCAGCCATGAGGAAATCACTGCGCTAAAATTGTCCGAAGAGGCGTTAAAAAAGAGTCAAAAGGAAATTATCGAACAAAAACAGAGTCTGGAAGAAGCCAATATCGCCTTAAAAGTGCTGATTAAGCAACGTGAGGTGGACAAGCAAGAGCTAGAAAAAAAAGTATTAACCAATGTCAAGGACCTTGTTTTACCTTATGTTGATAAATTAAAAAATGCTCATCTTAAGCCCAAGGACAAAACCTTGGTCGAGATTATCGATACCCACTTAAACGACGTGATCTCCCCCCTGTTACAAAGCCTTGCCAACGCTAAACTCATCCTGACACCCCAGGAAATGCAGGTCGCCGGGCTGGTTAAGGATGGAAAATCCAGCAAGGAAATCGCCAATATCTTGAACGTGTCTGAAACCACGATCAATTTTCACCGTAAAAACCTTCGTGCCAAATTCGGTCTTACCAATCAACGAACGAATTTGCGATCATATCTGCTCTCCATCGCCTAAAACAATAGGTTTTACCTGTCAATTAACGCCCAATCGTTTCCCATTGTGACGTTGTGCGTTGTACTTATTTTTATAATTAACAAAAGCAATTTGGTTTTATCTTGCAGTTGATTAATGGGCATCATTAAGTGGAAAGGAAGACCTATCATGGCGGAGACGAGGCAAATTACACCTGACAGCTTGGCTGATCTGATATTCCACCTGAAATGGAAATCTGATGTGGCCGATCATACGGACTGTTACCACGCCCGACAGGTTAATATCTGGCGTGATCTGATTCCGTCTGAATTGATGAGCACTATTATAAATAAGACCGTCGGGGATCGTATTGAATTACCTGCTAACAACGGTAATGTAATTCCGGTATTTGCAGAACAGGATATTTTTACCCTTGGGGCCCAGCAGTTTGACCGCCAAGGTTTGGATAGGGCCGTTTGCGATCCGAGTGTGGGGCGTTTTTATCCTAAAGGGAGGCTAAAGGGACTGAGTAATATTTACAGTACCAATATTCAGCCCTTTCGGTGTGTCGGTCTGTCCAATGGGCACATGAAAGTCGATTTTAATCACCCCCTTGCCGAAATTGAATCAAAACTTTCCGCTGTCGTGGCCAGTGTCGATAGAAAAGAGTCGGAAAGAGGGGGAGCAAGTATTGACTGGATGGATGCGTTAACATCAGGCCCGGGGATGCAGGCTCGTTGGCGCCGCTTGCAAACGGATTTCTTTTTGGATGGTTATTTTAGCCGGGAAGATAGCCGCCCGGATACCCATTTTTACCAGGAACCCCGTTTTATCCACCACCTGGATGCCACGGCCAGGGAGATGGTCCAAAATACCTATGCACGGTTTTTAACAGACGGCATGTGTGTCCTTGACCTGATGAGCAGTTGGGAGTCGCATCTTCCCGAGCGTCTCCATTTGGACCCATTGATCGGGCTCGGTTTAAATGAAAAGGAGATGAATAGAAATTCGCTCTTGAATGATTTCAAGGTTCATGATTTGAATGCCGACCCCTCGCTTCCTTTTGACCCCGATATGTTTGATGCTGTCATCAACACAGCCTCAATAGAATACTTGGCTGATCCGGTAACCTTATTCGAAGAAGTTGCGCGCGTATTGCGGCCCAATGGTTACTTTATTGTTACATTTTCAAATCGATGGTTTCCAACCAAAGCCATCAAGATTTGGTCCGAGTTGCACGAATTCGAGCGGATGGGGCTGGTTTTGGAGTATTTTTTACGGACAGCTGATTTTTTTGATTTTCACACCTACTCCATTCGTGGGCTTCCCCGGCCTTACGCTGATAAATATTTTCCGGAGTTATTATTTTCAGATCCGGTTTATGCGGTTTGGGGAAGAAAAAAATAATCAATGACCCACTTTAAAAAAATGAGCGATGGCATGTCTTATAAACTTTCGGTTTTTTTTGTTGGCGACGGTAATGATTATGTTTGGTTGTACCAGCCTGCCCAAAGGCTTGAAATCCGTGACCGATTTTGATCTCGATCGTTACCTGGGAGAATGGTACGAAATCGCACGACTCGACCATTCGTTCGAGCGTGATTTACATCATGTCAGCGCAAAATACGAGCGAATAAATGATAAAACCATTCGCGTAATAAACAAAGGGTTAAATTTAAAAACCGGGGAGTGGAAAAAAATTAAGGGGAAAGCTCGCCTTTTAGATCGTAGTACCGTCGGAAGTTTGAAAGTTTCGTTTTTTGGGCCGTTTTACAGTGGGTACCATATTATCGATTTAGACCAGCGAGGGTATAAGTATGCCATGGTCGCAGGCCCGAATCGTTCGTATCTCTGGATTTTGTCAAGAGATAAATCCTTAGATAAAAAAGTCTATTCAAGGTTGGTTGCAAAGGCCAGCCAATTGGGATTCGAAACTGAAAAATTGATATGGGTAAATCACACGCCACCAAATATCGGATTGGGGGGAGATGATAACTCTTTACACCCATCAATGACGAATCAATTTTCATATGGAGGCATAGAAAATGGCGAGAAAAGAGAATAATACATACTGCTAAAGAACTCCAACGGAGAAAGTATTCTTTGTCCAATCGATGGTAAAAAGGACCTTGCCGCCACGGCTGTGGATAAAAACGAAGATTGCTTTGGAGAAGATGTGGCCGGTAGATATGCTGGCAATATAAAAATAAGGCCATCATGAATAGAAAGGCTCTTCATTTATCTCGGGGTACCTATTTTTAATTTTTCTATGGTTAAGTTTAACGATCGTCGAGGTTGGAAACAATTTTGGCAGTGGGTTCAATAATTCTTCCACCCAACGATCCGGAAACGCCTCTAAACCATGATGGGCCCCTAACAGTGCGCCAAGAATAGCACCCCGCGCAGCATTATCTCCACCGAGGTTTGTATTGGCGATCAATGCCTTTTCGGGACTCGCATGGTATTTCAGGGCCAGATAAACAACCGCCGGAACGGCATCTTCGACATAGCAGGCGGAACTGAGACGAGGACCGATGACCGACTCATCCGGGTCTTTAAGCCATTTTACTAAGGGGTAACCGAGAAATGGATTGTGTTGGGATTGAATTTTATCCAGGATGACTGCCTTCAGGTGGGCGCCATGGAATACTTTCAGCAAGATGTCGATAATTAAAGACCCGGCGGTCTTCATCTTAGAACCGGGATGTGTTAATGCCAGATGGGCCAACGCCTTCTGACGCGCCTTTTCAGGACGGTTGGAATAAAAAGCGATAATAGGAATTATACCCACCAGGCCACCGATGTGCTTTTCTATGACACCGCACTTTTGGGGAGATTTCCCTTTCGCATAATTGAAAAAATAATGGCGATGGCATTCCTCAATGTAGGTGTCCCGATGGTTTCCGGGTGTTGTCATAAAGTCGATATATCTTTTTAAAAAATCATCCACGCGATAGTCGCCGAAGTGGTTTATTGAATCAATGAGCAATCGACAAATTTTAATATTAAGGGTGTTTTCACCAGCTTCCAGGAACTGGTGGTAGTGGATCCCTTTCTTGCCCCAATATTGGGCTTGATCGTGTAGAATATTACCTTTGGGATTGGTAGCTGTATAACTTGAACGCCACAAAATGCTGTCCGGATGTGGGTTACGGGGTGCCAAGTAGTCTCTTACGCAACCATAATCCCTCTTTAGTGCCTGTCGATTGTAATACCAGTGAACCGGCATTGCCAATGCATCACCAATACATAGGCCGGTTAAGGTTCCATCAACTTTTGATAGATTTGAAATGGACATAAGTCGCTCTCCCTCTGTTTTTAAGGGCCTTATAGCGTTAGTGGTAGTTTCAATAGGTGTCTGTTTATGTAAATACAGTAGTAATTTAAGGCCGGTTTTATATTCTGACAAGCCAGCACGGTAATAGTTTTATGCTCTCATTTTGCTACTAAATATTGTTTATTGAATGTGAGTTTTTTAGATCGTATATTAGACTATATGATAGATTTCAGCTGAAACATAAAGTGACCGGTGTAAAGAATGTGCAATGAGAGGTTCAATTATAGTAGTCGCTATATCCTCAGGAGAGAGTCATGAAAGTTTATTTGAAATGTTTCTCAACGCTTGTTGGTCCAGGGACGTGTAATTTTAAAGAAGCTACGGTTTACGACATGGCCCCTGGCCAAACAGTCAAAGATCTCGTTCAATCTGCGGGAATGGTTCCAAAGGCTGTTAAGATCGCTTTTGTAAATAGCCGAAAAGTGGGATTTGAAAGTGTCCTTACCGACGGAGATCGGGTAGGCTTATCTCCGGCCGTTGGAGGTATGTAGTGCCCTGTGTATTGCCCTAATAGTTACTTAAACCATAATTCGAAAGGAGATTATCATGGACGTACAAGATTATTGTAAGGGCTTGGAAACTGAGATGACTGCCTGGAAGGCCAAGCTCTATGACGTCATGCGAAAAGTCGATACTCTGGGTTCAGCCGAAAAAGAGAAGGTATTGCCCAATATCGAAGATCTTCATATGCTGCTTGAGGAGATGTCCGATCGGGTAGGAACATTGAAAACCGAGTGCCCTTCAGATTGGAGTCCCATTAAGGAGGAGATCGAAGGGGGTACCATTGACATGAGAGGGAAGTACGAAGAGACGATGGAGTATATCGGTGGCGCCTCTCCGGTTTCCATTCCAGGCTAACCTTTGAAATAGGTTACCATTTACATCTATCGGAAATGCCAATAAAAGCGCGCGGATATCGATGTATCCGCGCTCTATATTTGAGTTTTCCAAAGTGGTCGATCCAGATCGTTACAAATGAAGCTTTCATACAATCCGTATCGAATATTTCGCTCCAGCAAAACGCCAGTAGGCCTTTATGCCCGGCAAAAGTGGCTCGATGAGGCTAAAACGGACCAATGGCAATTGGATTTTGATGAAACGGTATCTTCACTTATGGCGGAACAGCTTCCTGATGGGTCCTGGCAGCAATCGATATTGGCTACGATCGAACATCTTTTTGGCCTACATCTGACTGCGCGATCATGCGAGCCACGAATAGATGCCGCTCTGGACTGGCTTTTAAGCAGGACTAACCTTCAGACAAATGAGAAAGACTTACTTGGAGGGCCTGTTTCCCCTGAGGCAACCTTAGTGGGATTGCCATTTGTCTCAAGTCAACCCGTTATGTTTCTTGCCGCTGCGGCTTTGTTTTTGGCCAGTATATTTGGTCGTGATAAGAATCAGACCGTCCTGGCTAAATACCGATGGTTAAGTGCTATAGGGGAGAAAAACAGGGGACATTGGGGTGATCAGGCCTCTTCACATAATATTTTTCGTGCGATGGTGGTGCATCCCAATTATTCAACTTGTAGGGCCACTGTCTTAGCGGTGGAATTTCTTGCCAACCTCCAGAGTAGTGCCGGCAGTTGGGGAATCCATTTGCCCTTTTATCAGACCCTGAATGCGCTTGCACATTTAAAACTAACCCAGGCTGATAAACAACTTGAACCGGCCCTTCAATGGTTATACGATAATCAAAATAGTGATGGAACATGGAGTCAAACTGAACCTGAATGGAACACTTTTTTAGCGATTCATGCATTAAGAAGTAAAAAACTTCTTTGAATATTCTTCATAAAAAACATCAAACGATCAGGAAGGAAGGGTTGGGATATCATTTTATTCACTAGTTAGAGTAACAGAATATGATGGAAAAACAGCGCGATAGCCAGTCATATGATCCGATATAGTGATAAAAAAAGATAAACCTCCCCTTGCGATTGATGACCTATTTCTATCTAAAACTATATGCTTTAACGATCCCCATCTTCTTTATCATTGATATCCTCTGGTTGGGTGTTATCGCCAAAAGATTGTATCGCGACAAACTAGGTCATCTTTTAAGCCCCCAGGTCAATTGGACGGCGGCTATCATTTTTTATTTAATTTACATTGCCGGAATTCTTCTATTTGCAGTGCGTCCGGCAATTAAAGCTGATTCCTGGGGGGAGGCTTTTTTGTGGGGGGCTTTATTTGGATTTTTTACCTATGCAACCTATGATTTGACCAATCTGGCTACGATTAAAAATTGGCCCATTATGATTGTTGTGGTTGATATCCTTTGGGGCGTGTGTCTTTGTGCCTTGGTCTCTATTTTGAGCTTTGCCGTCTCTAAATGGTTGGTTTGATAAAAAAATGGCTTTTTATTCCAAACACGATTCTTACCGAGTTTAGCTGTCGCTTTAGCGCGGCCTATGACTGTTTGAGAGTAGTCCTCGTTTAAATAGATGATTTGGAACTCAGCCCGAAACGGCCAGATGAATTGCATGCCCCAAACAGCCATGGAAGTTTTATCCTGAACAAATCCTCGGAAAGTGTACGTTTTGAGCGGGCCATCTAAGCTGCCTTTATTAAAACGGTGGTTATTACGGTATCATCGCTATCGAGTCGGTAGGACTCGATGGCATTGAAAGCCTTTTTTCTCCCTGGGTGTCGATTTCCTCTGCGGCTACGTCGGCATCGAACCAGCGCAAAAAACTCAGTTTCAAATCATGCCAATATTCCCCTTGTTTCTGTTTGGGTGCCATGGATGACTCCGGTCCATTTGTTACATCAGGTTTTTTTCGTTTTGTGTCTGTCCATTATGGTTTCGAATTGAGATGTCAAATGGTTAACCTTCTGGATATATGCCTGAATATCACATTTTCTTTCCAACCCGGATGCGGCCATATACCGCACTTTTCCAAATATGTCCCGTTCGGCCCAAGCGCGGTCGTGAACACCGAAGATCCAGGCGACGCCGGCGTATGAGTTGGCATCCCGGCCATCGAGAAAATATTTGTTATTAATGGAAAGGATGGTCTTAAAGGCCTGCTGAGGTGTTGTAGACCACTCCAGAATTTTTTTGCCCCAGTACATGCGCATGTAGTTATGCATAAATCCGGTGGCTTTCATTTCCCGCATCGACGCGTTCCAGTAATCGTCATGGGTATTTGCATTTTCCAGCTGTCGCCGTGAATAGAGCCATTGACGTTTGTCTTTTTTATGATCGTCTAGGGTTTTTGCCGCCCAATTGGGCAGCCCCTGATAACTATCATAATTAGGCGCGTAATTGGCGAAGTTCATGGCCAGTTCACGTCGCACGATGAGTTGCTCGATGTACGCGGCCTGGGCCTTTATCTGTCTCTTGGATGTCTTGGAAACCATTAGCGCCAAGTACAGTGATGAAACCTGCCCGAAGTGCAAGTAGGGGCTCATGTGTGAGATATCATCGGTTTGCGGTTGATTGCCGTTTTGCGGATAAACGGAAAGCCGCCTTTGCAAAAAATCGTCAAACAGGCTTTGGGCCCGGGAGGTACCCCCTTTGAACACATGGCTTACCGGCATTATCTGTCGGTCTAATGGCATTGACTTTAAAACGGTTTTTGGATTTGTGAGGTCGATACTGGCGATTTGAATCCCCATCGACGATGTTTGGACCTCCACCGACTTGAGACCGACAAGGTATTCTTCTAAATGCTTATGGATTTTAGGGCGGATGGTACGGGCGGCATACTCGGCTTTATTTGACACGACTTCGATGGGTACCACCACATCGCTTTCGACTTGAATCACCTGACACCCGGAATTCTTGGCAACGGTTTTACGCCATGCTCTCTGATGTTTAAGGTACCCCCGGTCGCACACAATGAGTGATGCTTTGCGGCCGAGTTTGATGGCCACTTCGGCCGGTGCGCCTCGTTGTACCACCATTCTGATGCTTTTTTCAGCTAATGTTGCCTGGGTTTCGCGCAATCCCTCCAACATGAATGTATAATGACGCAGGTTGGCTTCAGGGTAGTCATCAGAAAGGCCAAAAACGACTAACAAAGCCTGGTTTAGCTGATTTGCCTGGATGGTGGCATATGTCAGCGCATGATTGTAGAAGGCCCTCTGGGATTGCTGCATCCAATAGAGAACGTATCGCCCGGAGCGGATACGTTTATCATTTAAAGTTTGTATGCGTGCTGCCTGAATCGTCATTTTTAAGGTAGCAAGGTATGTATTGAAAAGAGATGTAAGGTGTCATTTCACCTGAATAACCGTTCTACCGTCAATCGCATCGAAGAAGCAGAAGGATTATTTTTTATCCTTGGAAGATGACATCCGCTGATGGTTTAGCCAGTCATTCATCTCCAGCAAGGACTTGGTAAGGTGGTAGTTCCCATCGGCATAGACTTCATAATCACCCCCCCCCCCCATGGCCGAAGCAAAGCGAATGGTGTTGGCGTAAAACTGCCAGATATCCGTCCACTTTTTTTCGATACCTTCATCAAAAGGACTGGACTTGCCGTCGGCAAAGCCGTCTTGCCAGACCTCTTCAATGATATTTGTCGCAATGAGTACGTCGGCATTGGTTCGTTCAATGGTATTCTCCAGGCGTTTCCAATGCCCATTTACCCAGGATGTGCCATGGCAGCTTAAGCAGGCGGCCTGCATGGCCTGACGGCGGGTATTGCGCTCTTTCTCATCGATTAAATAATCATCGGCAACTTTTCCGTCCAGGCTGGTGGGCAGCGGTTGGCCCTCCTTGTTTCGAATGATGGTTGTATCAGGGGCTTGGGGGTGAGGGTGGGCATAGACCAGGCCGAACAGCCGCCAGGGTAGCCGATCGCTCATCTGATGGGACCTTGGGGAGACTGCCTCGCCATCACCATTCGCTAAAAGGCTCATGTGGCATGTCGCACACGTGGGCGCAGTAAAGTCTTTGCCGATGGTCCAGGGAACCGCATTAAAATCCCAGGATTTATTCATCGTTGAATAGATATTGCCGTGTTTGCTGGCCGCATATACTTTGAATGCCGGCACGTCGGGACCGACGTGGCACTCTTTACATGCCTGGGGTTTGCGTGCCATTTCAATTGAGAATGTATGGCGGGCATGACAGGATGAACATGAGCCCAGGCTACCATCCAGATTGATGCGACCGACGCCTTGGTTGGGCCAACCTTCGATGATGGGAAATTCCAGCTCTCCTGCCAGTTCTGTGTCACGGGTCTCTTTTCCGACCACTTTGAGCCGGGTGCCGTGACAATAATAGCAGGCTTCAGCCTTGGTGGAATCGTTGGCCGGTGTATAAGTGATTTGGCCTTCAACCCTTTTTTTGGTACCGATGATACTGAGCTGAAGTTTTTGATATAATTCGTTTTCGGCCAGATTGTCATAAGCGTGGGCCATGATGTTTTTGCCGTATTGGGATGTCTCCTCGGTGTGACAAGTGGCGCAGTCCTTGGGGCTGACAGCGATATGAATATCATATCCATTGTGTTCAAAAGTATCAGCATGGGCTCCGGGTCTCTGGGTGTGGCATTCGGCACAGCCGACGACGGTCTCTTTTAGATTATCGGCGATATCTTTACTGGATACCTTGCGGGCCAGGCCCTCTACGCCCATAGCCGTTTTGGGTGTGATTTTTGCGTGCCGGCTTTTTTGCCAATCTTCAACAATGCCGGGGTGAACCATTGCATGACACTCGATACATGCCGAGGTTGCCTCACTTAAGGGCATCTCCTCTGCTGATACGGTAACGGCGATCAAAAAAAACAGACTTACACACAAAAGCGAATAGACTTTCTTCATGGCGATACTTCGACCTCCCGATATGATCTTTATTAATTGCCGATGCCGTTCACACTGGAAAACAGGGCGTTTTTCCTATCTGTTATGCTGATGGTTTGTGTACCGTATTGTTAAGGGTTAGACAAGTCTGGATCCTGGGGATACTCGGGCAATCGCAAGTAAAAATCCATCAAGCATGGTTATTATTTGCGATTGCCCCTACAAACCATTGCCCTGCCGCGGATAGGGCTTTGACGAGGCCAAGCGTTCATATAGGGGCAAATATCACCGGCTAATATTATGATCGGTTTTTTTCGGTAATATACATGTGGTGGGGAGTTTGGGGGTAAAACGTTCGGGCATCGATGCGGTTGAATCGATATATTTCGCAATGGATTGCAGCATGCCGTGAAATATCAATTGGTGGAAAGGGTAGAGCACATACCAGTAAATAATACCGAACAGCCCTTTGGGCAAAAAGCGGGAAAGCATGCTAAGTTCCGCCATGCCGTCCGCTTGAGGGGTGATCTTAAATTCAAGCAACGCCTCTCCCGGGGTTTTCATTTCTGCAACCAGCAACAATCTATGAGGCGCATCCACATCCAAAACCCGCCAAAAATCCAATGCATCGCCGACACCGATATCCGTTGAATGCCGGCGTCCCCTTCTCAAGCCCACCCCGCCCGCAAGGCGATCGATAAGCCCCCGCAGCCGCCAAAGGGAATTGCCAAAATACCAGCCTGTTTTTCCACCGATACGACTAATGGGCCGCCAGATTTCCTCTGAGGAGGCACGCAAGCGGATTCGATAGCCACAATTCATAATCGTACCGCCGGCCCATTGGGCATCTCCGCAATGGGCCCATTCCGGCACCAACAGTTCACCGGCATCCATCCAGCAGGTATCCACCTGTTCCTGCCGGAGGCGATTTAAAGCCAGGCGAATCGTTTCTCGGCTGGTCAGCAACTGTTGCGGGATGATGGCTTGAATCCGGTTTTCAGTGCAAACCGCATGGCTGGTCAGCCCTTGGGTTAGTGGCAGGGCAATAGATTTAGGTACCGGACTGATCAAGTGAATCCATAGGGCGCTTAAAGTTGGCGTCAGCACCGGTAGCGGTATAATCAGTCGTTTGGGCAAACCGGCCTCTTCAGCGTAAATATCGAGCAGGTCCCTATAGCTTAGAATATCCGGACCGCCGATGTCGTAGGTCTGCCCTGTGGTCTCCTCGAATTTGAGACACCCGACGAGATAGGTGATGACGTTACGGATGGCGATGGGCTGGTTCATGGAATGGACCCAGCGGGGTGTGGTCATGATGGGCAACCGTTCCACCAGATAGCGCATCATTTCAAATGAAGCACTTCCGGATCCCAGAATCACGGGTGTCCGCAACACCGTGGTGGGAACCTGTCCGGCCTGGAGAATGTCCGCGACTTCGATGCGGGATTTTAAATGCTTGCTCAGCGCCCCACCTTTAGTTTCAGCCAACCCCCCAAGATAAATGATCCGTCCCACACCGGCGCTTGCGGCCGCCGAAGCCATGTTTATCGCTCCCTGACGATCCGCCTCAACATAATTTTCTTTTTGGGCGATCATGGAATGGACAAGATAATAGGTGGCTTGGCAATTCTTGGCGGCTTGGGTTAAGGCTTGAAGATCAAGCACATCCCCGGCGACCAATTCAACGCGCTCATGATGAGCCCATGGCCGGCAGCTGGCCTTTTCAAGATTTCGAGCCAGCGCGCGTACATGATATCCGGCTTTTAGCAGCGCGGGAATGAGTCTTCCGCCCACATAACCGGTCGCCCCGGTAACGAGTATGGGTTTGGATTTCATTGAGAAAGTACCTTTTAAAGCGCATGTCATCCATTGTCCTTATTACATGGCATGGCTTGTCATGCAATGGGTAAGGGATACGCTGTATGCCCAACGGTTATGAATAAAGCTCTATTGAAAAGAGGCCGTATAAAAAGGGCAGGCCCTATTTAAGAGCCTGCCCTGTCTTCGTGCTACTATCAATAAACCGTCCCTGGCGCTGGCCCTGGTGTGCCCTCGTGGATTGATCACCCAGCCACGTCAATGCCCATATCACATCCCAGATGCGGGTCTTTGTTTTCGCATTCAAAGTTACGCTCACGGGTGTCCACGTGACCTTCTTCTTTCTCTTTGTCGGATTCAATATAATTATTTGTGTCAGTCATTTTTCGTCTCCTTATTGTTGGGTTTATTCTTTGTTGAACCATAAGTTAGGCATGAATGACGAGCGGTCAATCAGTAATGATTTAGGGCAAAATGAGGGCTATTTACTATCAGTCGACAATAGGGGACTCTTTTTGTGCAAGTGAAGATGGCTTTTTCGGACGGAATACACATTGATTGTTAAAAACGTGACCATGACTCAGGGCTCGCGCAAAAATAATTTCACATTTTAAGCGCCGATGCATCTCGATGCATCCCGTCTGGCGGCGTTGTGAAAGCTCGGAATATCTCGATATTCCTGCACTTTCACGCCTTGCCAGGCGGGCGCCTCAACACCTAAAATTGTGAACTTATTTTTACACGAACCCTTAGCGCAAATGATCGAATTATACATGTGTACGCAGTTTGAGCTCAATGGGGTGGGGATTGAGATAGGTTTGCCGGGCAAGGTAGGCTTGCTCGTATTTGCGCACATAGTGGTTAACCAGGGTGATGGGCACAATCAGGGGGATGCGTTGATGGCGATAATTGTCGAATACTTCCAGCAACTCCTGCTTTTCGTCTGGGGTTAACTGCTTTTTAAAGTAGCCCATCAAATGTTGCAGCACATTGATATGTTTTTTAACGGTGGCTTTCAATCGCAAGGTTTCCATCAACAAAATCTGGTACTGGTCGTATAATATCTTGAGCGGCATCTTCTTCCCATCAGCCACTAACTTACCCATTTGTCGATAATTTTTTTGGCTTTGCGAAAGAAAAAGAAGTTTATTACGGGTATGAAAATCAACCAGATTTCCCACGCTCCTTTTTTTAGCAACCATCGCACGCCATCGCATCATGGTAAAGACTTGGATAATAAAATTTTCACGAATGGCGGGATTGTTGAGACGTCCGTCATCTTCAACTGGTATGAGCGGAAAACGATTCATAAAGACACGTGCAAACATACCGACACCGACTTTGTGGGGCATGCCTTTTTCATTGTACACTTTTACCCGAACCATGCCACTGCTGGGCGAATCACTTTTGAAAATAAACCCGCACAGATCTTCTTTGGCCAGTTCTTCGACCCGTTTGTTGGCCCAGGTCACCATCCGGCCGGTGAGATCCGTTTTTGATTTGAATGTGATCAGGCGTGGTTTTTCGGGATCGCCGACCAGTCGAAGCGATTCCCTGGGGACACCGAAACCGGCTTCCACTTCCGGGCAAACCGGCACATATTCTACAAACTGCCCCAATGTCTGGGTTAAATAACGATCCAGCTTGTGACCGCTGTTCCAGCGAACCGCGTTTCCCAATAGACAACTGCTGATCCCCAATCGCACAAGTGCTTCCATGATAATCATTCCCTTTAAATTTTTGATGACCCGATGGTAATAATCCCCAGATATCCGTCTACGGTCACTTCATCGCCGTTTTTAATTTGGGCGGTCACATCGGGTACGCCGGTTACACAAGGCAGGCCGTATTCTCTGGCGATGATGGCCCCATGAATAAGCATGCCGCCACGGCGCTCTATGATTCCTGCCGCTAACGGCACGACAAATGTCATATTCGGGTCTACAGCATCGCAGATCAATATTTCGCCATGTTTGAATGATGATAGATCGGCTGTTTGTTGTATGACCCGCGCCGGTCCTTTGGCGAGCCCCGGACCGGCCGGTTGACCGATCAATTGTCTGGCCTGAACCTTAAAGGCTTCGCCTGATTTTGCTGGAAGCGGTATCGGATCTCGCGTTGAGTGGTCCAAATTATCAACCACTTCTATGAGTTCTACTGCAATTTTTTTCTTCCTTTTGTGATGGGGTTGTCCTTTGATGCGGTGCTTGGCCTCACGAAGACTTGCCAGCCATTGTGCTTCGATTCTTCCCAAATAGATGTTATCGTCATCCCTGATCTGATAGCTGCTTCGGGCCAGGTCTAACATTTCTTCGGCTTGTTTGCGGCGCTCGCCCTCAAAGCAGCTTATGAACTGATCAAGTAACTTTGATCGATTATTTGAATGCTGCGGGTTCGTCTTGGCCGGTAAATTTTCGGCCATCTCAAGCAATATTTGATAAAACGAACCCGGTGTTTGATCGTATTGGGTGCCGCTGTCTACCGAGTAGAAAAGGTCGCCATATTGATCGAAGAACTGCGCCACTGCTTTTTGAAACGACGTATCCAGACCGTCATACGTGCCTTTTTTCAGACTTGCAGCCAACGATTGATTATCGCGCACCATACCCGCAAGGTCCGACATCAATTGGTTTCTCTCCAAACTCGCCATTTCCGTTCGGGTTAATAAGTTTACAAATTCATAGGGATCATTCGGGTGTAAGGTATCATTATAGAACTGACCAAAAAGACGAATTCCGTGGGCAAACGGGATAAAGTCTTCCCAATAGATGGCTGACCACTGTTGATTGATCTCCCAACGGTGCTGGATCTCCTTGGCCAGTTTACGATCAGTTAACTGGGAAAGGTCGGTTTGAGCCATTTGATCCGCCGCCGCGATCATGCCCGGGATCAATTCATGCTCAATTTTTTTCCGAAGTAATTTAAGATTTTCGAAACTGCGATGCAGGCTGAGGTACCACCCGCGGTTATCTTCGCCATCTTTTGAAGGCAAGGTGGTAATGGGCCGTGATTGAAGGACGAATAAATCGTCTCTTCGGTATGTCCATTCAACATCCTGGGGCGTCTTGAAATGGTTTTCAGCATCCATGGCCAATGAAAAAACGAGACGGGTCTCCCCAGTGTTCAACGGTGGGTGGTTTTGATACTTCTTCGGCAGGTCCGTGAGGGTTACACCGGATTCAGAAGGTGTCATCCACTGTTTACGCCTTGCCGGTGTGTGCGATATGAGGGTTTGCTGTTGCCGATCGATGATCCAGCGGTCCGGTTCGATTGTACCGTCGACAAGCCCCTGATTTAAACCGTAGACGGATTCGATGACCGCTTGGGAAGTATTATTGGGATTTTTAGAAAAAGCGACCCCGGACCGATCACCAATAACAATTTCCTGCACAACCACCGCCATATTGCTCTTTGTAACATCCAGCCCTATCTCTTGACGATATAGCAGCGCGGCATCAGACCAAAGCGAAGCCCAAACTTTTCGTATATGTTCTAAAATGGCGTTTTCACCACGAACATTGACAAAAGATTCATGCAACCCGGCGAAAGAGGCTGCTGCGGTATCCTCTTCCGGTGCCGACGACCGTACCACGACCGCTTTGTCCTTAAAAATGCTTAAAATTGCTGTTTTTATTTCAGCGGACATGTCGCTTGGCATTGGCTTTCGTAAAAACAGATTTCGAATTCGAGTGGCACAATCCCAAATTTCTTCCCAACGCATCTCTTTGAAATCTTTTCGATTTAGCTCCAACAAAATTCGTTCACGCAATCCCGTTCGAGCAACATAATCTCGATAGGCCTGGCTGGTTACACAAAATGCGGTTGGAATTGCAAACCCCCCTCTAACAAGCGATGCCAGAGCAAAACCTTTCCCGCCGACCATCTCTTTTTCCGTCTGATGTATATTTTGGGGCGTTAGTATCCAGGTCATTTTTCGATATGAAATTCTGTGACGTTTTGAAAGTTTTGAACGAGGTAATATGATTTAACCGTTACCCTTACCATGGCACAAGAAGGGGAGTGGGCAAACTCTTCAAGATATGGGTGTTTCACCAGATAAAGGTGCAAGACCTTTTTCCTTTCCAAGTCGCTTATCTCCCGTGCCGTTCCGGTGGCCGTAACGGAAATGGCCTCATGAAAGTCGGTTTCCGCATTGGTACTGCTGTTAATTAATACCGCCACGCGGGCGTCAGATGTCAAATTTGCAAATTTGCGGGTGGCGGTAGGGGTTACGAAAAAAATATGCCGTAGGTCATCCGTACCCGCAAATGCCACGAGGCTGGCATAGGGCTGGCCATCGCGCTGGGTGGATATAATCGCCAATTTTTGCGAATCAAACAGATTTCGCAACCGGTTTTGAATATCTTCCGACTTTAGCATAAGATGCCTCTATTAAGTGTCGTCGATACAAAGGTCGATCTGTCGGCATGATTTTTTATAGCACACCACCAACTGCTACTCAAATCGGGAACCGGCAGAAGATAATGTTCAAATTGATGGTGCATCTATGTACCGGCACCAATCAGCGGGAGTTCTTTATCCAGGCTAAAAAACACGAGAAAGCGCGTTTCCTCTTTACTATCGGGGTATTGTCGGCGCCGGAGCTCTTTTAAGAGCGATGAATTTTCTTCTTCGCGGACCTTTGTCATAAACAGTCGTTTTCCCTTATATCCCGAACCATCCTCGACAAAAAGAAAAGTGGCGTGGGGATTCGACTGAAGGTTGTGATGGGTTAGCTTATCGCGCATGATGACGGCTAAAGTGCCATCTTCCATAAAGTGTGGCCGGGCGTAGATGGCCGCATCGACCTTACCGTCTTTGTCCGCTGTGGCCAATACACCCATACCTTTGGTACTTCCAAAATAGTCTTTTAACGCCATGATTATCTCCTCATATTGGATAGATTGTCGGGGTTCCCTTAAACGATCAGATGCGCATTGATTTTATATTTAAAACAATAATGATTTTTATCGGGAATAAAAGGTATGATGTTGCCAATAAAGCTGATAGTGGATTCGCATCGGGTTCCGGTGGGATTCGGGATCCATCAAAACGAAGGATTGCCCTGGGGCACCTTTGCATTGGGGCATCCATGCAATGACGTGTGTTTTGACAATCAATTGTCAATATCTTATACAAGTATGCTAAAAATAAGGTGAATCATAACCAGTTCCAATGAAGTTCGGGTTTAATCGACAATGGAGCGGTGAAACGGCTATGAAAACCAATCAGTTGATCACCTCAATTCATATCAAGTTATTCAGGTTTATTCCCGTTGCCTTTTGTCATACAACGGGAAGCCCCGTGCCGAAGAGAAGTCCTTATGCAATCGATATATGGACAGTAAGGATACAATGATGAAAAACGGACCGACCAATCAGACGTTAGAGGAAAGGGTTCGGCAATTAGAGAAAGAGTCCGCCGTATGGAAAGCCGAAAAAGCGGCGATGCAGGATCTGGTAGCGCACTCAAGGGCCTTGTCCGACGCAACCTTTGAAGCCATCTTTCTTTCAGAAAAAGGGATCTGTCTGGATCAGAACAAGTCGGCGGAACAAATGTTCGGTTATTCAATTGATGAAGCGGTGGGTCGGTCGGGGACGGACTGGATCGCCCGGGGAGACAGGGAGCGTGCCACAGAAAAAATGCTTGCCGGGGATGAAAAACCGTATGAGGTGTCGGCCCTGCGAAAGGATGGGACAACCTTTCCCGCTGAAATACAGGCCCGGATGATGGATTTTCAGGGAAGATCAATTCGAATTACGGCTTTGCGGGACCTTACCGAGCGAAAAAAGACCGAAAGGGCATTGCGGGAAAGCGATCGACGGTTCAGCGATTTAGCCGAGCAAATTCGTGAAATTTTCTGGATATTTGATTGGCAAAAAAAAAGGTCCTATATGTGAACCCGGCTTACCAGGAAATATGGGGTCGGCCAACCCAGGCTCTGCTTGAAAATTATGATGAATGGGCCAGGGGTATTCATCCGGATGATCTTGAAAATGCAAGCGAATCTTTTCGGAGCATTTTAAAATCGGGCGGCGGTGAAAGCCGCGAGTATCGTGTTATGCGGCCCGATGGCACTGTACGTTGGGTTTCTGATCGTGGTTTTCCGGTTTATGGGGATGATGGCGAAGTCCTTCGCATTGTGGGTATCGCTGAGGACATTACTTCACAAAAAAACGCCGAGCAGAAACTACGCGCATCCGAAGAAAAATTTTCCATGGCCTTCCATTCAAGCCCGGATGCGATCACCATATCTCGGGTGAGCGATGGTCGAATTCTGGAGGTTAACGAGGGTTTTATAAGGGGGTCCGGCTATCGCCGCGACGAGGTTATCGGGAAATCCGATATCGATCTCGGATTGTGGGCCGATCCCGGTGAGCGTGAACGATGGGCAAAGGCGTTGGGCGAAGATAATCGTTTAAGCAATTGCGAATTTCAGTATCGGACGAAGTCGGGTGACGTGCGCGATGGTCTCTTATCAGGAGAATTGATTCAGATTGGGGAGGAAAAATGTTTCATTGGCACGATTCGGGACATTACCGAGCGCAAGCGCACAGAGGAGGAACTGAAAAAAGCGCACCAGACCTTTCTTACGGTCCTTGATGGGATTGATGCCACGATCCATGTGGCCGACATGGATACCTATGAAATCCTGTTTATGAATCAATATATGATTGATCACTTTAATGGTGATTACACCGGTGGGATCTGTTTTGATGCTTTTCGTGGTTATGATCGCCCTTGCGACCATTGCACCAATGATCAGATACTCGACGCCGAAGGCCAACCTCTTGGTGTTTTTACCTGGGAAACAAAAAATCCCAAGTCAAACAGATGGTACATGAACTACGACCGGGCCATTCGGTGGGTAGACGGTCGCATCGTGCGTTTGCAGATCGCCACCGACATCACCCCCCTCAAGGATCTGGAACAAGAGCGGTTGCAAACCGAAATGCAACTCCGACAAGCTCAGAAAATGGAATCCGTGGGACGCTTGGCCGGAGGCGTTGCCCATGATTTCAATAATATGCTGGGAGTCATAATCGGGCGTGCGGAGTTGGCCATGGAGCAAGTGGGCCCCACCGTGCCAATCTATAGTGATCTTAAAGAGATCTACAACGCGGCCCGCCGCTCGGCGGAATTAACCCGGCAGTTACTGGCCTTTGCCCGTAAACAGACGATTTTGCCCCGGGTGCTCGATTTAAATATGACCGTAGCTGGAATGCTCAGGATGCTTCGAAGAATGATCGGTGAAGGCATCGAACTGACCTGGAAGCCGGGTGCTAATTTGTGGCCGGTTAAGATCGACCCTGCCCAGATCGATCAGATTTTGGCCAATTTATGTGTCAATGCCGGCGATGCCATTGCGGGAACGGGGAAAATAGCCATCGAGACGACGAACGTGGAATTAGCCCCGGCGGATTGTGTCGGTTATGAAGGGTTGGTGTCCGGTAAGTACGTTATGCTCGAAATTAATGACGACGGATGCGGCATGGACAAGGAGACCCTTGAAAATATTTTTGAGCCGTTTTTTACAACCAAAGGTGTGGGAGAAGGAACCGGATTGGGCTTATCCACGGTTTATGGCATCGTGAAGCAAAACGATGGTTTTATTTACGCAGCCAGCCGTCCGGAGGAGGGCACGTCATTTAAGGTATATCTTCAACGATCATTGGAGGTTGTGGAATCCAACGAGGAGGCTGCCGGCAAGACAATCAAAAAAGGAATCGAGACCGTTTTATTGGTGGAAGACGAACCCTCCTTTTTACATTTGGGAAAAACAGTGCTCGAGCGGTTTGGATACGTGATTCTTGCCGCCGGAAAACCTTCCGACGCCATTGCCATGGCCAAGTCAAGTGCCGGCCGGATTCACCTATTAATCACGGATGTGGTGATGCCCGAGATGAATGGGCTGGAATTAAGAAACCGGATCGAGGAAATAGAGCCAGGTATCAAGGTGCTTTTCATGTCCGGCTATGCCTCGGATGCCGCGATTGGCCGGGGGGTTTTAGAGGAAGGTATGCACTTTTTAGAAAAACCATTTTCGGTCCGTTCACTCTCCTCTAAAGTGCGCGAGATTTTGGATGAGGAATCATGATTTCAGATTTTATCGGTCGGCGAAATACTATTTTAAGGAGAGCCCCATGAAGCTTGATGAGATTCGAAACAAGATCGATAAAATCGATCGGGAGTTGCTGGTACTGCTTCAGGAAAGGATGGGGTATGCCTTGCGGACAAAGAAGTTTAAAACCCAGGTCAGCGACCCCAAGCGTGAAAAAGAGGTCTTGGCACGTATTGATCGTATGGATCTCCATCTCGTGGAGCGGAACTTTATCCACCATCTGTTGCAAACCATCATGGAGGAGAGCAAAAGACTCCAGTCGGAAGATCGTCCTTTAGTTGGGTTTCAGGGAGAACTTGGTGCATACGGTGAACTGGCCGCCAGGCACCTCGTTACCGGTGGCGCGTACATCCCCTGTCTGGAATTTAGCGATGTTTTTCGTGGGGTTGAAAATGGTGATTTGGACATGGGGGTCGTCCCGGTGGAAAACTCTCTGGAGGGTGCCGTTACCCAGGTCAATGATCTGCTGACCACTACCGATCTTAAGGTCATCGGCGAGACCATCGTACCGGTCAATCACTGTCTGATGGCATTAAAGTCGACGGGTATGAATGAGATACGGCAGGTTTTCTCACATCCCCAGGCGTTGGCCCAGTGCCGTAACTTTCTGGCCCGTCATAACCTGGAGCCCCTACCGTATTATGATACTGCCGGAGCGGCCAAGATGCTGGCCCGGGAGAGCCCAAAGGCGACCGCAGCCATTGCCAGTGGCTTATGTGCCGATTTATATGATCTTGGTGTGCTGGCCGATGACATTGCCGATGGGGACGCCAATTCGACCCGGTTTTTACTGTTGTCCCAAAAAGCCTATGCGAAAATCGGGGATAAAACATCCATTATTTTTGCCACACCCCATCTGGCCGGACGGCTCTACGCCGTTCTCGGCCTATTTGCCGAGGCGAAGATCAACCTGACCCGGATCGCTTCCATGCCGCTTCGCTCGGACCCGGGAAACTACAGCTTTTTTCTAGACTTTGAAGGGGCCCAGCAGGACGATAAGGTTCGGTCTGTTCTCAAACAGGTGGAAGACTTAACGGTTACGCTAAAAAACCTGGGAAGTTATCCAGCCCATAAAAGGTAGCATCTGACCGCTAAAAAAACTATCGGGCGCAGGGCTCGACTTGACAGCCCGATGTCGATTTGAAATGTTAGCGCGACTCATTCAAACGATCGCTTAACGATAATAACATGACCATTGGTGATTACTAAACCGCATGCCCATGCAGAATATGAAACTGAATATAAAACTAATTCGAAGCGCCCTATGTATAGTATGGATCGTTTTCATGTGCGCGGGCCGGCCCCTTGCCTATGAATCCGTAACTGATGGTTATCTGACCCACAGCCATTTATCGCAGCGTTGGGACGGGGTGGCCTATGGAGAAAAAGCCTATCATCTGGCTAACGTCACCCTTGCCGCAGAAGAGAACGATAGTCCGCGGCCATTATCGGCCCCTATCAACGTGCCCCTCGATCCCGAGCGAAGTGCCTTGCATCCGCCCGAGGGCCGCCTGTTGGGGAAATATTCCCTGCTTGCCAGGGATATGGGTTATCTCATCGTTCCTGCATCGGTTATCCTGGGGTTGCTGTATGTTGCTCCTGAAAGTGTTTCAAACTGGGATGAAGAAGATAAGGATAACTCTTTAAGCGACCTGGGGAGCAAGTGGTGGGATAATGTGTCTGATGGGCCGGTGTGGGATGAGGACGATTGGTGGCTCAACTGGATTGGGCATCCCTACTGGGGAGCCGCTTATTATATCCATGCGCGGCATTATGCCTATAGCCGGTGGGAATCGTTCTGGTATGCATTTTTTGTCTCGAACGTGTTGTATGAATACGGGGTGGAGGCTTTTGCCGAAGAGCCCTCGATTCAGGATCTCATCTCTACACCCGTGGGCGGGTGGCTGGTGGGAGAATTTATTTTTTTACCCCTCGAAGCAAAGATTATCGCCAATGACAACACCTTGTTCGGCAGTCGGGCCCTGGGAAAAACCGTCCGATTTCTGATGGACCCCTTGGGTTCGATTATTCGGCCGATAAGGCGCTACACCCAAAGTACATTTGGGCGCCAAGCGGCTGGAAGCCCTTCCGGAATAAACGCGACCCCCATCCACCTCTATCCGATGGTCGGCGAAAATTTAGTTGGACTCCACCTTCGCATTTCCCTGCCGTGATTTCTGCGGTGTTGTGTTTTCCGTTGCAGTGGTCAGCGTCAGCAGCATTGCCAGGATGATCACATAAAAGGCGACAAACAGATTGCGTCCGAAAACCGTCTCGGTAAGCCCAAAATGAATATACCCTACGGAAAGAATCAGGCCTGAAAAAGCGGCAGCCCGGTTGGCTGGGGAGCTTCTAATACGCTGAATGAAGATATATATCGGTAGAAACAGGACCGCTAACAGGGCAAGAAGGCCGAGAACGCCCCCATCTACCAACACGGCAAAATAGATACTATGGGGCTGAGAGTGGTACACCTCGGCGGCATAGGGCAGTTTTCCTTCGGCGGCCCATTTTTTGATCGTGGGTAGATATCCACCGGGTCCAATTCCCAGCAGAAAGTGATCTTTGACCATTTTAAGCGAAGCTTCCCACGACGCCAGGCGTAAACCGACGCTGTTATCGATGGTCACGTCGCCTATGGCGTATTTTTGAAGATCATTCTGGGCGAATCGAACGCGTTGGGCCACTCCGGTTTCCGGTATCTGATATGCCACAAAAAGGGCCAAGACAAACGTGCCGGTGATCAAAGCCAGCTCCAGGCGTCGCAGGTTTTTTCCCAGGTGTACCATTGTGATGGCTAAAAAGGCTGGAATAGCGATCCAGGCACCGCGACTGCCGGTCAAAATAGTAGACACTGTTCCCAGGAAAAAACCGGCTAAAGGGACAAAGATAAGAAACGGATGTCGCCGCCGAAAAAAACGGTATCCCTGGATAGTCATAAATGCCATTGTGATAGAAAGACATCCGAACATGATGGGATTGTACGCCCCTCGCACCCGATATTTGATGTCAATCCAGCCGAAATCGATCATGGCATAGCATCCGGCGAGGATCCCGCCCGCCGCGACACTCGACCACAACACCCATGGGGGAAGCGGCAGTCGTCGAAACAGAAAGCATAAAGGGATAAAGGTGAGCAGATAAGCTTCTTTTTCAAAATGTTTTCCATGGGCTTCAACCAACACACCGGTTAACAAATGAATAATTGCCGATAACAGGTAAACGCCCATATAAGCGCAAAATGCCCCCATCAGCCATTTCTCTTCACGGGTAAATGACAGACGCGGTTTTTGAGCCATGGCCCAAAGACCCATCAGGGTTAAGATGATCAGTGTCCCGCTGCCCATATTCTTGTAGAGGTTGGCTAAGCCGGGAAATAATGCAACAACGGAATATAGTATTCCACGAAAGTATTTATTCGCTAACATTCAACGGTTTCCTTTTGGAAAAAAGATCGTCTAACATTTTCATGACGGCATTGAAAGTAATCAGCTCAATGGCGTCGGGCTTGCGCACCCGTTTTCCCCAGGGAATGTCATCCACTGACTTACCGTATGTCTGACGCACCGCAGTGGGGTAGGCGTTGACCACCCATTTCCTAACGCTGTAAGGCCCGGTCCTCTCGGGATTGCTGGTGGCGTATAAACCGACGGGCGGCACACCCACCGCGTTGGCCATGTGAACGGGGCCCGAGTCGGGAGATACGACGGCTTTGGCCTGCTCAATCACGGCCATCAATTCCTTAATACTGGTTTGGCCGATGAGATTCACTGGTTGATGGATTGCCGTATCCATAATGCACCGACCAACTTCGTTTTCATGTGTCGTGGTCCCGCCGGTCAATACGGCGCGAAGGCCGTATCGATCATATACGTGGTCGATCAGCCGGGCATATTTTTTTGGCGGCCAATCCCGCCAATTACGATACCGAACACTGGCGCAGGGGCTGATTACGAAAAAACCGTTGCGGTATTCGCCCAATTTTTGAGAAACGAAATTCCGGGCGTTTTCCGGAACGGGAATGTTCCATGCCATTCGACGCTGGTCAATCCCCAAGGCTTCGAGAAAAGAAAAAAATCCGTCGATGACATGGGGTTGCTTTAGCGCCCGGGTGTGAAACCGGGCAAAGAACCCCTGAAAATCTTTGGCCATCTGTGGATGAAACCCGACCCGTATGCGGGCGGGAATGGCAAGTGATAACAAACTGGCCCTGAGCGCCGCCTGCATCAGGAGTAATACCGAAAAACGTCGTCCGGACAGCTTGTTGCGCAGTTGCCAAATGCCCCTCAATCCCGTTTTTTTCCGGTATCGAATAAATTCAACCCCTCGGATATCACCCACCAGATCATGTTCCCGTTGTCCGATGACCCATGTGATCGTGGTTTGGGGCCAACAGGTTTGAAGTGTGCGAACGACGGGTACCACGTTGCAGACATCGCCCAAGGCCGATAATCTCAGAATGCAGATGCTTTCAGGAACCGTTTTTAACGGCAGTTCAGGGGCCATACTTTATCCGCCCTTGTAGAATCGGGATGACTGGGTCATGGCCTGGCCGACGATCCGATAATTCAAACGGGCACCTTTGATGATGTGATGGTTGAGATCGAAAATTTCATAATTTCCGCTGGAGTAAGCCATGGTGATACGGTCGATTTCCCGAATGGCATAGTTGAAATATCCGCCCACGACCAACCAGTCACGACCGTCAGCCTCAAATAAGTGGTGGCCGTCGCTATAGTCGGTTATTGGATTTTGGCACCCTAAGAGATCGGTCACCAGCGTGGGAACCACATCCAGATGGCTGGTCTGATGCATAACCATTTTGGCGTCGCGTCCAGGCCAATAGATAACCATGGGCACCTGAATCTGATAATCGGTATAGTTGCCCCCATGCCCCCAAAAGTTACGATGGGTATCATTGAATTCCTGGCCATGATCTCCTGTAATAACAATGATCGTATTTTCGATAAGATTATTCTGTTTTAAGCTGGACAGGACGTGTTCCACCAGCGAATCAATGTAATGAAGACTGACTTTGTAGCGATTGAAAAAGGGTATCGGATCAAGATTTTCATTCAAAGCGAGGTAATTGACCTTAGACCACATAGGTTTGAATACCTCGGGGTAATTCGGCGGCATACTGTAGGTATGGGCGGCATCAAAAAAAATAAATCCGAAGAATGGTTGTTTCGAGTCTCGTGCTTCAAGCCATTGCGACCAGTCCCGCAGGACGCTCTGATCCCGCTCCCAGGCGCTATCACCCTTGGAACTTGAGCGTAAGTTCTTAATGTCGATGAATACATTCCGGTCAAACGGCGGCGTGGTCAGTTTTGCGCTGGCGAAGATCCCCATTTGGTAATCCCGATTCAACAGCTCGCGAATGAATACGGGCCCGATTTGTTCATTGGTCATGGCATCCCAATGGACGCCGGATAAACCGTAAAACAGCGAAAAAATGCCGATCCGGGTGCCGTTGCCCCCGCTTAAATGACGTGTAAAACGCCATACGGGTCGTGCGGAAATAAAGCGGTGGATGTTGGGCGTCACCGCTTGATTCAGCATATCAAAGCGCCAGGAATCGATGGCGATAAACAGGACGTTTAGCCGTTGATCACCGCTGGTGAAGTGGAGCTTGGAGAGCGGGTACGACATCGTCTTATTCGTGCCCGGGTTGATTTTTAAGGTTTGCTGAACCCGGCTTGCGGCCAGATCAACCAACCCGTACTCTTGTAACAAGCGCTTGGCGGTGAGCGGATAGTAAAGGGGGAAGTGACGGGTCAAAGCGGTAATCGGCCGATAGTATTGGGCATCTGCCCAGGCGTGAATCCCATGCGACGCGATAATACATAAAAAGGCCATGCCTGTGAGGAGGAAACCTTTCATGCGACGGGTTTGGCGAACGATCTTTTTCCAGACGAGCGAGGCGATAAAGATTTGAAAAAACAATATGCCGGCCATACACAGCAGCGCTATCGCATAGTTTTGCCAGGAGAAATCAAAGATTTCCCGGCCGCCGCCGATGACCAAATCGAGCATGACCTTGTTTAGATGAACCCGGAATTGAGAGTAAACAACATAATCGAGCATCAAAACAGCGATACCTGTAGTGGCCGCCAAAATTCCGAGGCTGAAGATTAACGGCCGACTGGGTCGAATCAGGATGACCGGAAACAGTAACGCAAAGGCTACCCCAAAGGTCAGAAAAAGTGGGTGACCGATCAGAATCGTGGCAGCATACACATATGACAAAACGCCCTCGATGGGACCGGTAAAGCGGAAATATCGGCTGATGGCGAGGGCGAGAAGAACGGCGTTGAAAAAAGTAAACCAGCCGGCCCATCGTAACAGCGCTTTCCGGGGTGATTGTCTGGTTTTGATGTGGTGGCGTAGGGTCATAGCGATTCGACTTCAAAGGTCCTGCAATGATATTACGGTAGCGTCGATGGGCATCCTTTTCACAAACAACTTGTAAAATCAAGATATCAACCTACAATCGATGTTGAGCAATCTTTATCGATTATGGTATGAGCAACGCATCGATAAATATATATTACTGGAAAATTAAATGAAACCGCACGACATCCGCACAGCCGTCATCATGGCGGGGGGCCTCGGACTTCGAATCAACCGGCATATCGACGACAAGCCCAAAGGCTTTATTCAAATTGACGGGGTGGCCTTAATTGAACGCGCCATCAAAATTATGTCCAAATACGGGATTAACCGTTTCATCATCGGCACCGGTTATCAATCTCGGTATTATGAAAAATTGGCTGAAGCATTTCCGAGTATCGAATTGAAGAAAAACCCGATTTATGATCAGACCAGTAGTTTTTATACCCTGTTTAATCTTCGCGATTTAATAAGGGAAAATTTTTTGCTGCTGGAATCCGATCTTCTTTTTGAAGAAAAAGCAATCGAATTTCTTTTGCAAACCCAGGAGCATAATGTGGTTTTGGCCAGCGGCTGGACGCAATCGCAAGACGAAGTGTATATCGAGACGGATGCGGGCGGGGTTCTTATCGATATGTCCAAAGATAAAAATGCATTATCGCATTTATCCGGTGAATTGGTTGGTATTACGAAGCTTTCGTATAAGACGTTTCAAAAAATCTGTGAACGGTATGAAAACGACGAAACCAGGGCCAAGCAGATTGATTATGAAACCGCATTGTCCACCATCTCACCCCAGGATCCCATTCATGTTGCCAAAATTGAGGATCTGGTATGGACGGAAATTGATATGGTCTCCCACTTAAATCGAGCTCGGGACGTTATCTATCCGGCCATTAAGGCAAAAGAAGGGAAAAACCCGAATATTGAATAATGAACAAGGAATATCGAATATCGAAGTTTGCCCTCTCCTTCGTAATTCAATATTCATTGTTCGACATTCGTTATTCGATTAACGCTTACGCCATTATTTTTTGATTACAGGTTCTTATATCAATACCAGTGGTAATATCCCATTTCATTTCGAATCTTTAACCGGCGTATTAAATTAAGCGGTTTGCCGGCGAAGTGTCCGGTTCCTTTCTCGATCAATTGATCAGCAGCAGCCAGTACCCGGTAACTGGAACGACCATCCCGGTAAGGGTGGATATGATCGGTATAGTCGCGAATCGCCTCCATGAGTTGCTGGGGGCGCGTTAGCGCCTTTTCGATGGCCGGGACCAGGTCGACCGGATCGGTAATATTGACCAAGTGGGGCCGGGGAAGGCGGTGCCGAAAGGTCACCGCCGGTTTTTGCTGCAGACAAAATTCGTCGATGATCGATGAGGTGTCGGAAACGATAACATCCGCTGCCTGAAGCAGAGGAATGGTGTCATCGGTTTCGGCCAGCGTTAAGTGTTCAGATTGAATGGTCGCGTATTGCGCCACAACCGACCGGTCCATTTTTGGATGCAGATTGACAAGCCATTGCCATCGGCCCGTGGCGGACAATTGCCGAATGGTTTCCCATAACGGTTTGGCCGCACTGAGTCGGGGCGTAAATGTCGATGCAAAGAGAACCACAGTGCGGCCGCTCTTTTTTTCAAGAGGGTGTGCGTTAAAGAGCGGGTCCATTTTTGGCCACCCGGTTTCAACGACCTCAAAAAAGCGTTGGTCGCGGGCCAATTCCTGAAAATGATGCGTCGTATCCGGTCCTTGGGTGCAATAGAGGTCAAAAAATCCGCGAATGCGATAATGCCCTATGGTTTTTTTCCGTTTGCGGGCGTTAAAACCATGGAACACTTCCACTTTGACGCCGGGGAAAAAATCAGGAACGATATTGCCGGCCACGAACACGGCCGCAGGGTTGAATTGTTTCACCGCCCGAACCGTTTCGAGGAGCCGTTCATCGGATTTGATGTACGATTGCCAAGGGCCGAGGAGAAACCAGGCCACCTCATCCCCCCGCGCTAAAATCGCTTTTTGCAGCGGGCGTAAAATCGAAAAAGCGTAGAGCTGGCTGGCAAATAAGAGATAGGTTCGCATGGGTCAGGAAGGCTTAATTTTGCTGGGTTTTGATGCCGATTGTTTTTGACGACGTAATGTCCACAGCCCGGCATATTTGTTAAAGGCTCCCTGACTGTAGAGAACGGCCACCAGAAAACCGATTCGCCCATCCAGAAAACCTCTTCGAATCACGTAAATTTGAAAAAAGACCCATAGCGATCGTAGCGCGGCTCCGGTGAGGCCGTAGCCCGTTTTTCCCGCCCGGTAGCGTTTCTGGGATCCCAGCCAGGCATATTTGGCGTTTTTATTGAGGTAATGGCCGAAATCACGATGGGTATAATGAAGCAGACGGCCGCTCAACTTTCCAATTGAACCCGTCGGCAGAATGACCTTTTCATGAACCTGATCGTCACTGAAACGGGCGCCCATGCGGCGAAAAAGCCGCAAAGGCGCACGCGCGCTGCGGCCATAATCCAACCGCTTACCAAAAACGGTTACCGCCCAGGGAAGGCGGTAGGCGATGTCTTTAGGGGCGGTTTGCAGTAAGGCATGAATCTCTTCTTTTAATTCCGGAGTCAGCGCTTCATCGGCATCGATGGAGAGAACCCAATCCCCGGTAGCCATAGAGAGCGCTCGCTGCTTTTGCGGCCCGTATCCCGGCCAGTCGGTTTCATGGACCTGCGACGTGTATCGACGGGCGACGGTAACCGTATCATCGGAGCTACCGCTATCGAGGACGATGATTTCGTCAGCGATAGATTTTAGTGAGGCAAGACACGCCTCGATTCGGTCCCCCTCGTCCTGGGCGATGATGATAACCGATAGCGACTGTTTTGAGTTGGGATTTGGCATGGCTGAATTGGCCCTGTGAGTAGCCCCATGGGGCATTTTTTCAATCAAGTCGTTGGGTCGTCGACAAGGTAATCAACGATACGTTTGGAGACCTGGCCGTCCGTTTTACCGATTAACCGCGAAGTATACGTCCGTCTGTTCTTTTCAAATTGATCAGGTTTTTCCAATTGGCTCCAGACGGCCTTTTTCAGGGAATCAAAGCTCGAGGCATGGCGGCCGATATCGGCGTATTGGAGAATGCTTTGATCCATGCGCCGGTTCAAACGATACCGAAAAATACCGCGGTATGTCCAGCGTAACTTTAAAAAATCACACCAGATAACGGGTTTATTCAGAGCTGCGAATTCGAACAGGGCCGATGAAGCATCGCTGATCATGAGGTCGGCCGTGTTCATAAAAGGCAGCAGATTAAATAATAAAGGGTCTGCCGTAAAACAATTGTCAAACTGCGACCAGACGGTCAGTTTTTTCCGCTGGTTTTTGTAGCGCGCCTTGCTATAGGAAAACATGTGTGGCTTGATGACCAGATTGGCGTCTTTGAAATGATCGGGCAGATCGTCGGGCATCCGTTCAATCGAACTGGGGTAGAAGGTCGGCGCATATAAAAGGGTGGGTTTTTGAGTCGAAAGCCCGATCCTCGCCAGATCGAGAACGGGGCGTCGCGCTATCGGCCCGAACAGGGGGTCGAGTTTCGCATAACCCACCTCAAGCATCGGGCGGCCGGGAAAAAGCCGTGTGAGTGCTTCGGTGTAATGGGGGCCCTCGATAAAGCGAATATCCATCATCATCAGGGCAGGTTGATAGACATCGCTTTTCATGCCGATCCCGTGGTAGAGTTGGGCTGTTTTTACGGCTTTGGGCAGCTCATCCAGCGGTGCGAAACCGTTTCCGAAGATCAACCAGGCAGGCTGCTTTTTTTGGTAAAGGGCTTTGGCCTGTTCGAGGGAATCAACCCAGAGCGACGGCAACGCCTCATGGGCGATGACGTCTTTTACCATCGATTCGGTTTTTGGGTTGCGGTAAAAGACAAAAATCGCCTTCAGGCCCCGCTTTTCCAATTCCCTGAAAACCGGCAGGTATTGGGTGAGGTAGTATAGATGGAGGGTATCGAAATAGATCATCAGGGCTTATTCGGCTGGTTTTTTAGCGGTTGATCCAAGTCGTCATAGAGGCTGCCGTCGTTTTTGATTGGATCATGATCCTTGTTAGGCACCTGCCAATCGCCGTACAAAAATTTCAGGTAATCCTCTACCTGGTAGGGTATGCGAATCGGTTTGCCGCCAAATTGGATATGGGCATGGCGGTCGTAAAAATGTCGTGGAATTCGCCAGATTTTTCCCATGGCACCCCGCCAGTAGTAATCGCCTTTAGGATAGGTCAAGGTCATGTCCATGACGATACGGCCCCGTCCAAAGAAGAGGGCATTGCGGTTGCGAATTTTGATTGACCGGGGATCTCCCCTTTTCCACGCCGGCCCATCGGCAGGCATTACCGAATCTTCAGTGACTCGCCAACCGCGTATGCGCAGCTGGTTGTATCGTTTTCTGAATTTGGGTAATTCCGTCACCGGCATGGACATATCGAGGTCGTCATCCCAGGGAATCAGGTCACCGTCGCGTACAAGCCCCAATAAGGCCCCGGCATCGAGAAAGTAATTGATTTCTCCGGCATTTAAAATGTCGGCCGTATTCAACAACATCCGGCGGGCGATCCGGTAGTAGCGACCGGTCAGCGTCAGCGGGCGGCGGTACTTGGTTTTCAGCTGTGTTAGCAGGCCGTTTTTTTTAGGCATTCGATTGACTTTCAGAAACGATGATGGCCTGTCCGCTACGGCCGTCAATTTTGAGAATGACTGGATGGTCGAGAGCGACATGCCGCACATGATCACTCTCTTCAATTATGGGCAGATGGTCCAGCCATTCCCAGTTGATAAAATCGCCCGCTTCCGGCCTGACGGTTATGTACCCAATTCCGAGAGAGGTAATATTGTGGAAAAAATGGGACCCCTGTGACGGGTCGGCATGGAGGTTTTTCACCGATGTTTCCACGATGGTATCGACCCCGGCAATATGGCGCCAGGTGACGGGAATTCCCAGCCAGCGATCCGCCGATCCCCAGCGTCCGGGACCGATGAGTAGATATTTGCGCCCGGCTTTCTCCAGTTTGCCATTGATGGCGCCCACTTCATTGACCATTTCGACGGTTCGGGCCGGATCGAAATCATCCGGCTTAACATAAACGATATCGCTGATTGGATCGGATCGACTGGTTCCCAGAGCCTGACTTGAATAAATCACCGCCCGGTCGATCTCTTCTTTTTCAATACGAACCCCATCATTTTTCAACCGGACCGCCAGCGGCCGAATCTGAACCAGGCTGAAATCCGTTTTCCGGTTTTTATCGGCATGCAGATGGGCGCAAAATTCGATCTCGACATGTTCGCCCAACCCTTTCCGTCCGATTTCAAGGATTTCAGACAGAATTTCAGGTAATGGGAAGGCCTTGTGCTTCAGAATTCGCGCAAAGGTCATTACCGGATAGCCATCCGGATGCCAGGCATCGCGAATGCGATTATCCTGAGGGTGATAGGTACTGGCCAGATACCGTACGGCCGGATGATCGGCCATGTCATCGATGGCCAGCCGGGCCAGAGTGGCGTCATCCGCCTTGGCAAAATCATCCGGAAACCCATTCATGGATAAGGCGTAGGCATACCGCTGGGCATTTTTCAGCATGTCATCCACCGTGGAAAATTGGGGCAATAGTTCAGGGTATTTGGGGCAGAAGCGAAGCACATCCAGCCCTTCCACGACGGTTTTGCCCAGTCCCAGGGCGATGTGTGCGATCCCGTCCTCGGCGGTCATTGGTGCGATCGGATAAAAATTAAATGATTTGGCCACACCGGAAAGGGACGGATAAAAATAACCGGCGTGCTCGGTGCCCATTAAGCGCTGGATCACCACGGCCATTTTTTCTTCTTCGGTTCTGTGCAGCGTGTTACGCGCAAATGACCGTGAATCCTTCAAAAACGTCGAGGCATAGACGCATTTGATCGCTTGAATCAATTGGTCGGTGCGGGTATCCAGTGACGGGTCGTTATTGGGAATCATATAGGTCCGATAAATACCTGCAAAAGGATGAAAATAGGCATCCTCAAGCAGACTGGATGACCGCACCGCCAAGGGAAAGGTCTTGTGTTCGAGGTATTTTCGAAGGTCACGATACAGCCAATCGGGAAAACGTTTTTCAATAAACATTGCGCAGGTGTCTTCATCGCTGGGATCGCTTTCGGTGAATTCATCCAGCCGGCTTTCAGCCATGAATGCATCGAATCCTTCGGTGGAGACGACCATCGTTTCCGGCACAATGATATTCACATCGGGAAATTTTTTATTTAGCTCTTCGGATTCCTTCAGCATCATGGCCAGAAACGCAAGGCCCCGGGCTTTACCACCTAAAGAGCCCCGTCCGATTTTTACGAAATCGACATCGGGATCGTAATCGTTCAAGTCAAAGTCGGTAATGATGCCCCGCTGGCGCCCCTTGCGGCGTTCATGGAAACAGGACACCAGGAAATTTCTAATATCCGAGATGCTTGAAAAGTCTGCGGTTTTGTAAGGTCTGAGTTTTTTGGCCATCACGATCTCGGCCCGGGCCATGAGCCAGGTTGAAAAATGGTTGTGCTTGGCGTGGTAAACCAATGAATCTTCGGGAATAGAAGGCAGAATTTTTTCCATGCTCCGTAAATTCGAAGCACGCCCCACCTCGCGGCCGTCGGGCATGCGAAATATAAACTCGCCGAAACCGAGAAATTTAACGAAAAATGAGCGAATGTGGGAGTGCAGGGCCGGACTGTTTTTATTCACGAACATGGCCGGGATGGATTCGGCCTTTTCCCGGTTTTCTTCCTCCGATGAAAACATCAACAGCTGGACATCCGGCGAATCTTTTTTAATCATCGACAAAAGCTCAACACCGGCTTGGGCGCAGACCTCCCCCTTTTTGGGAAACCGGGCATCGGACAGCACGCTGAGAAGGTAAGGCTTGTATTGGTGATACAGGTCAACGGCTTCGTCATAGGAGGAGGCCGACAGGATTTTCGGACGGGCCCGCATACGCAGTAAGCGGTGCTCCTCGTTTAGGGCGTCTTCCATGACCGCCTGGGTCTGGATGACGATCTCTTTGTAAAGCAGCGGTAGCACGGATGAGTAATAATAAGGCGAGTCTTCGACCATGATGATGACGCGCACGCGCGCCAGTTCGGTGTCACGCGCAATGTTCCAGCGGTCCTCCAGGTTTTTTACCTGCGCCAGCAACAAATCGGCATTGCCATTCCAGAACAGGGTCCGGTCATAAGCCTCAGTCGTACCGTCTTCCTGACCCCTGGACGATCTCAGCATGATTACGGGTCAACAAAAAGAGGGGAAGATCCGGATACTTCTTTTTACACTGGCGGGCAAAAGTATGCGGTTCCATGCCATCGACCCGAGGGGTGGTGATGACAAAATCAAATGTTTTTTCATTCAAGCGTGAAAAGGCTTCACTGGTCGTTGACACCCAGGTCAATCGCGGGGGGCGGGAAAGGTTCAGACCACGGTATTCCTTGATGATCCGTTCCGCCAACCGGCCCTCTTCTTCTAAAATAAAGGCATCATACGGGCTGGAAAGAAGCAGTATATCGCTGACTTTTTTGGCCATTAATTCATGAAAGACCTTAAAGGAAAGGTCAACATTATCGCCCGGGTTACTTTTTTTAAGTGTCATGGTGTCCTCTTGGAGTGGCTTTAATCGCTTATAGGAGAAAGCCGGATAAAATTCAACCGATCTGTGCTCGCTTAATCAAGGGCTTACGGGGCTTTAGCTCATGCGTTTTGATTAAACTGGCTGCCTTGCCGAAGGTTTTGCCGGCGCATGGCCTCTTTTATCATATCGATTGTCTGGTTTTTTTTTAACGACCATGCGGGAGCGACAAGTTCCCGCTTATGGGGATCACCGGTAAGGCGGTGGATCACCATGTCGGGCGGCAATTGCGCCAAAACATCACAAACCAGCGATACATACTCTGTTTGGGTCAGGCAGGAATAACGTCCCTGCTGATACTGTTTTTCAAGCGGGGTGCCGCGAACAACGTAGAGGAGATGCAGTTTGACCCCATCGATACCCATGGATGCCAACATGCGGGCGGTTTGAAGCATGTGGTCCCGATTTTCACCTGGCAACCCGAGGATCATGTGGGCACAAATAAGGATACCCCGTCCACGGGTATTGTTTACGGCATTGGCAAAGCTTTGAAAATTATGGCCGCGGTGGATGCGGTTTAGGGTTTCGTCATGCATACTCTGCAGACCGTATTCGATCCACACCATGCGGTGGCGGGCATAGGACGCCAACAAATCCAAAACCGCTTCATCCACACAATCGGGACGGGTGCCGATGGCGATCCCCACGATCGCGGGGTCTCTTAAGGCGTCGTCGTATAAGCCGGCCAAGACATCAACCGGGGCATAGGTGTTGGTAAAAGATTGAAAATAAACGATAAATTTTTTAGCGCCATAGCGTTTGGTTAAATAGGCCTTGCCGGATTCAATCTGTTTCTCAATGGACATCCCCTTGGCATGGGCACCAGTGCCCGATCCTCTGGGATTACAAAAAATGCAGCCGCCCCGGCCAATGGTCCCATCCCGGTTGGGGCAGCCCAAACCGGCATCCACGGAAAGTTTCTGCACGCGGCCACCGAACCGTCGGTGGTAATAGGTCTTCATATCGAAATAACGCTGGTCATGGTTCATGGGTGATGCTTGACCTTGTGGGTTGGCGGTAATAATATCTACCCGTTATGACAAATTTGCCTTTTTCAAGAGAGAGTCAGTTTAAACCATGACCACTTTTTATTCAAACCGATACGACATTATTGTTGTCGGTGCCGGCCATGCAGGCTGTGAAGCTGCCCTCGCCGCTGCGCGTATGGGGCATGCGGTCCTGCTGTTTGCCATTGATCTGGACAAAGTAGCGGCCATGCCTTGCAGCCCGTCCATCGGCGGGATGGCGAAAGGGCAACTGGTACGTGAGGTGGATGCTTTGGGGGGACAGATGGCTCGGGTTACCGATCAAACCGCCATTGCGTATCGGCTTCTCAACACCAAAAAGGGGCCGGCCGTCCACTCTTCCCGGACCCAGAACGACAAAAACAGGTATCATGCCGTCATGAAGGCGGTCGTGGAAAAACAACCCAACCTTGATCTAAAACAGGCCCTTGTGGAGGCGCTGGTTATCGAGGATGGTCAAGTACAGGGCGTCATCGATCAGACCGGATTCGGTTATCAAGCCCGGGCGGTGATTCTGGCCACCGGTACTTTTTTAAGTGGGCTGGTGCATATTGGGCATCACTCTTTCAAAGCCGGCCGGGCCGGGGAGTTCGCCGCCTATGGCCTGGCTGCCCAGATGAAGCAGATTGGGTTTAAGCTTGGTCGCATGAAAACCGGCACACCGCCCAGGCTGAAAAAAAATAGTATCGATTTTTCCAAATTTACCATTCAGGAACCCAGCGACAACCCGCGCCCGTTTTCCATTTTTTCCGATAAAATAGACCTGCCGCAATTGCCCAGCTACATCGGCTATACCAACCCCGGTGCTCATCGGATTGTGGCCGCGAACCTGGATCGTTCCGCACTTTACAGCGGTAGGGTAAAGGGTGTTTCCGCCCGGTATTGCCCATCTTTTGAAGATAAAATCGTGCGGTTTCCGGATCGAAACCGGCATCAGGTCATTCTGGAACCGGAAGGCCTCGAAACGGATGAAATTTATGCCAGTGGCCTGGGTAACAGCTTGCCTATGGAAGTACAGGTGCCGCTTGTGCGCTCAGTCGAAGGGTTGGAGCAAGCGGAAATTATGCGTCCGGCCTATGCCATCGAGTATGATTATATCAACCCGATCCAGTTAAGGCCCACACTGGAAACCAAGCTCGTTTCCGGACTCTATCTGTCCGGGCAGATTAACGGGACATCCGGATATGAGGAGGCCGCCGCTCAGGGGATCTGGGCCGGCATCAACGCGGCCTGCCGGCTTCAGAAACGGCCGCCGTTTATTTTAGACCGGTCCCAGGCCTATATGGGGGTCATGATTGATGATCTGGTGACACGGGGGACGCGGGAACCTTATCGCATGTTTACTTCCCGGGCGGAGTACCGCTTAATGTTACGGGAAGACAATGCCGATCTGAGGCTGGCAGAAATCGGCCATGAGTTGGGGTTGATTGGTGACGATATGGCCCATCGGGTTCGAACGCGCCGAAAAACAATCTCGGTCGAAATATCCCGGATTAAAAAGACCGTGATAAAGCCCACCGAAACGGTCAATCGATACCTTGAATCTCAAAATACATCGTTGATTAATGATGGGATGAGACTGAGCCAGATCTTAAAGCGGGCGGGACTCGATTATGACGCAGTCCAGGCATTGGCACCACCACCCCACCCGTTATCGGCAGGGGTAGCAGCCCAAGTGCAGATTGAAATCAAATATGAGGGGTATATTGACCGTCAGTTAAGGGAGATTGAACGGTATAAAAACTTGGAGCAAATAAAAATACCCGCTACCTTTGATTTTGAGAGCGTGCATGGCCTGTCAAATGAGTTAAAAACCAAACTCGGGGAGGTTCGCCCACGATCAATAGGCCAGGCTTCGCGCGTTGATGGCTTTACGCCGGCTGCGATCTCGGTCCTCATGGTGGCCCTAAAGGCACATTCGGGTAGATAGATGGCCTTCTATCCGGACTTTAAGGGAACTTGACATGACAAATATTTTAACTATTTTTAAATAGTTATGATTGATGATTCGGAATACGGTCATCCAATCGAATCAATTGGTATCTAAATATCTGGTATCTAAACATCGCAACTGTTGAAGGGAAGCGCGCATGGCCGAAGCAAATTATTACAAAGTGTTAGGGGTGGACAAAAAGGCCACCGACAATGAAATTAAAAAAGCGTATCGTAAACTTGCCATGAAATATCATCCCGATCACACCAAAGGTGACAAATCGGCGGAAGAAAAATTTAAGCAGGTCAGTGAGGCCTATGCGGTCCTGAGTGATAAGGAAAAGCGGCAGCAGTACGATACGTTTGGGTCCGCCGGATTTCAACAACGGTATTCCCAGGAAGATATTTTTCGTAATTTCGATTTTGGTGATATTTTCAGAGAGTTTGGGTTCGGCGGGAAAAACCAGGGGGGCACGCGCTTTACCTTTGGCGGCGGCGGAAATCCATTTGATGGTTTCGGGCAGGGAAGAGCGGCGCAAGCCAACGTTAAGGGAAAAGATCTGGTGTATGAACTCCCGCTTACGCTGGCGGAAGTGATCAGCGGCGCTCAAAAATCCGTCAGCTTTAAGCACAATGGTCGGAGCGAAAATTTAACCGTTAAGATTCCCAAGGGGTTCATCACAGGGAAAAAGTTGCGTTTGGGCGGTAAAGGTGAGCCGAGCCCTTATGGGGGCGCGCCGGGAGACCTTTTTATTAAGGCCAAGATTGTGCCCGAATCCGGTTTTAGCGTTATACAAAACGACCTTCATCTAGACCGGGAGATTCGGCTAACTGAGGCTTTGCTGGGTACAACTATTGTCATCAAGACACCGGACGGTATTGAAAAACGCCTTAAAATCCCTGCGGGGACCAAACATCAGACCAAAATGCGTCTGGCCGGACAAGGGCTGCCCATCATGAATACACCACGCCGGGGCGATCTTTTTATTAAAATTCTTGTCTCCCTTCCCAAAGAGTTGTCCGAGGAACAAACCGAACTCGTAGAAAAAATGGCTGAAACCGGCCTATAGCGAGAATTTTTACTTAATATAATGATAGTCGGTGATTATAAGCCGATATCGGTTGATTTGGTAACCAGGTGTTGCTACTATGTCCGGATAATGCAAAGCCAGCCTTACAATATCTGCGCGCTTACTTACATTCTTGTAATCCGAAATCCGTGAAGGTCTTTATTTTGCCAATTAAGGCCGTGTGGAAAAAGAAAAACAAGTTGCCGGTTAGACTTTTTGAAACTAGAAACAATGGTCTTTCTCATTCCAGAATTTCTGGCGCCTTAGGATTTCTTTTGAAATATCAGGGTATTCATCGGTTTTTCCCTTTTCCAAAATCTATTGCAACATTCCAATCCGTTTCCTGCCCAGGCATCCAAAAGGCGCGTTTAAATGCCATGCTATGGCACAAATATTGCTTAACTCTGGTATTTGACTTGAGGTTGTTCTGCTCATATTGCTTCATCAGCAAAGTTATATGAATGGCGTTACGATAAAACTGGGAATTTTTAACAGGAGCCAAGTATGATCATTAGCTGTCAACAATGTGCCACTCGGTATCATCTGGCAAGTAGACTGGTTAAGCCTAGGGGCACTAAGGTTCGGTGCTCCAAGTGCCGCCATATTTTTACGGCGTTTCCTATCGCTGAAGCTGCTGTCGACGATTCCTTTTCTTCGTTGGTAGATGTGGAAAGCGTGGACCTCGACGATTTTGAGGCCGACCCGATAGATAAGATTGACGCTGACTTGCGGACCGGGGGCTTCTTGGAGGAAACATCGAATGAGGCTGCTCCTTCTACCGTCGAGGACGTTGAATGGAATACGGAAGAAACGGATATGCCGGATCTTGCCGATGAACTTGATAAAATACTTGGGACTGATGAATCTGATGATGACTCGTTTTTGGACGAAATCAGTGAACCAATCGTGCAAGATGCGCAACCATCCGGCATGGACGATCTTGAACTCGCCGATCTGGAAGAAGGGCTGGACGATCTTTTTGGTGGTGATGATGATCTGTTAGATGATGATGCCGCCGTTCAGCAAACTACGGCAGAGGAATTGATAGATGATGATCACCCCGCCATCCAGGAAATCACCGCGGAAGATTTGATCGTTAGTGGTAGTGAAGAAATTGAAGTTATTGATCTGGGTGAGCTGGGAGATGATTTTACCGATTCATCGGTAATCGAAGCGTCAGCTTTCGAAGATGGATTGGATGATCTCGAAGATGGATTTAATGATCTCTTAGAAAGCGACACATCAAATGATGAATCTCCAATCACGACCAGTGACTCGGGCAGTGCAGACGAGATTTCTTTGGATGAACTTGAAAATGCGCTAGACAGAGTCGAGGCTGCAGAAAAATCACGGGGATCCGAGTTGGAGGCTGAAACCGATCCTGACCTTGATTTGGCCGCTTTATTGAATTCGGAAGAGGTCCCAGAGGATAATATAGGGCAGGAAAATATCGGGACGGATACCATCACATTGGAAAGCCTCACCGAAAGCCCGAGTGACGAAGTGGTATCGGTTGAAGAATCCGCTGGCCTGGATACCATCCAGATTGAGGATTTTGAATTCGATCTGGACAATTTAGAAGATATCGCAACGGAGTCATCACCCCCGGAAGACTTATCCGAAGAGGCCGATGTCGCGCTTGAGACGAAGGAAGCCGAACTGGCTGACCTAACGTCTGATGATGGGAAGGCTCTTGTTGATGATGACTTTTTAGAATCCGTATCGGAAAACATGGAGGGGTTGTTACCCGATTTGGATGATCTTGATATTGAGGATCCGGATATTGGGATCCGGATATTGAGGACCGGATATTGAGGAACCGGCGGATGAGGAAGAAGCGCTGGGTTTGGACACCAGTGAGATAGAATCGTTTGATATAGAGCTGAATGACCTGAAAGAGTTGGCTTTATCCGAGGATGAAGACGCCGATGAGGATGATGGATTCAGCCTTAATACGAGCTTGATTGAATCATTTGATGAAGAGCTTGAAAGCCTTGAGGCGCTAATTTCGCCGGATGAAGAAGCGCCGTTCGAAGAGACATTGACCGAGGATGGGGATTTGAGCCTTGATCCAGACAGTATAGATTTAGGCAGTATAGATACAGACAGTGTAGACTTGTCGGGCACGGAGCCGGACAACCTTGATGATCTCATTTCGGAGAAAGACGCATCTCAAGATGGTGAACCGTCAGATTCGCTCGAATCTTTCGATTTCGATCTCGAAAATCTTGATGGGCTTGAAATGAGCGACGATGGTGCCCCAAAGGCGGATAGTTCCGGTGCAGACTCGGACTTTGGCCTGGATGCCGACCAGATCGCGGCGCTTGATCTTGAAGCCGTAGATACGGACGCACAGGATTTGGCGGGAGATGACTTCATGTTAAATTTGAACGAAGTTAATTCCCTGGATCTGGAAATGAGCGATATCGGATCATCTGCCGAGAATACCGACCTGGAAAGTGACGAGTCCGTCGATGATATAAATTTCGTTCTGGATTCGGATCAAATTGAATCCTTGGATCTTGAGCTGGGAAGTACTGACATGCCGGATGCCTCGGAGGAGGGAACGAAAAACGAAAAGTCGGAACAAAAGCCCGTTAAAGCAGACAAGAGACGGGCCGATGTACTCAACCTGGACCTTGAACGGCCGGATCTGGACGAACCCCTTAATATTGAAGACGGGGTCGATCTACCGATATTGGATGAGTTGCTTGCTCCAGCCGAGGTTTTTGACGACACCCTGGTTGAAAATGCACTTGATCTCGAAACGGATGCCACCTCCGCTGGCGAGTCTGAATCAAAAGGGAATGATTTCGATTTTCTGGATAAATTGGGAGATGCGCCCCCCGAGGATAGCCTGCCGATATTAGAATTGGACGATTTCGATAACTCAGTGGACGAAAAGGAAAAAGAGGTGGAATCGGCAACGGCTCCGGTAGAGGATGATACCGAGGAAGCGTTCGTATTGGAAAAGGGGGAACCTGAGGAGCAAAAAGAGCCGGAACCTGTCACGAAATCGATTGATAAGGGTGGTAAGGCCGCGGATGTAAAAGCGCCTATGCCTCCGGGTAGATTTCAGGACATGCCCAAGCGGCGAACGAGCAGACCATTATTGATACTCTTGGCCATTATTCTCTTGTTGGGGCTTTTGTATGGATTAAATGCCAAGGGGATTGTTAAAGTTCCAGGGCTAAATAATGTGAACATTCCATTTTTGGATAATGTCTTGAAAAATGACAGCGGTAAGACAGTGGACGCAGTTGGCAAGGCTCAAATAAAAACCGCTGATATTAAAGGTAAATTTATATTGAATAAGAAGAGTGGGCGGTTGTTTGTAATCACCGGCCAGGCCTTGAACCAATATGACAAACCGCGCGGCACGATCCAAGTCCGGGGTAATGTTTATGCCGCTGGAGGAAAACAAGTGGCCTCCCAGGCCGCACTATGCGGCAATTTGCTTCCGGATGCCGAATTAACAACCAAACCTGTTACCGAGCTTCAAAGCCAATTGTCCAATAAAGCAGGGATTGGCGGAAGCGGCATACCAACCGTCGGACCTGGGAAAACAGTGCCGTTTATGATTGTCTTTTCCGGATTACCGACTGATATCGAAGAATTTTCTATCGAGGTGGTCGGTTCGACCGCCTCATAAGGGATGGATGCCCAAAGCGGCTCGTCGTTTTCGACTTGACTCCCACTGCCTGTGCTGGTAGATAGCGGCCGAACAACTTGGCGATGTAGCTCAGGTGGTCAGAGCATGCGGCTCATATCCGCAGTGTCCGGGGTTCAAATCCCTGCATCGCCACCAAAATAGAATCCGGAGCGTTCCGGTAACATACAAAACCCCAAGTCATACCAAAGACTTTGGGGTTTTTCATTTCCAGTGGACGAAGGGGTTGTCCAGATCGCTACCGATTGGGTGCCATATCTTCGGGATGAAAAGCTCTGGGGAAATGATGACCCACTTTTTCCCTTAACCCGTGTTGAAGTGGGATCATCCCGCCGATTTGAAGCCACGGTGCACTGAAGCGCAGCCACCCCTATTCGCAAGATTTTCCGTACCCTGGTCCCCAAACTCCTCTCCGGAGAACTCCGCATCCCGGACGCTGAAAAGATGCCGGAGGGATTAGAAGTGTAAAGTGAGAAAGGGGAAAATTCACCCTTTTCACTTCTCCTCTGGCTGTAAGTTTGTCCAGTTTTTTATACAAAAAACTGGACAAATATTTTTCTTTTATATATAGGTGGTCACATGAAAGCTACTGAATACATAAAGAATAGAATTGATCGTTTCCCAAAGGGCTATGTTTTTACCTATGGTGAATTTGCTGGGAAGGTGGAAAGCAAGGAGGCTTTAGCGAAGGCTCTTAATCGGCTTGCTGCATCCGGCAAAATTGTCAAGCTTGCCAAGGGTAAATATTATAAACCTGAACAGTCACCTTTTGGCGAACTGCCACCTGACCAGTATCAGGTGGTGAAAGATCTTCTGGAAAATGGTGGTAAGGTGGTGGGTTATCTCACCGGACTCAGCATATATAACACGCTCGGTCTCACCACCCAGGTTGGCAGCACCATCCAGATTGGCAGAAACGAAGTGCGTTCATCTTTTAAACGAGGGAAATACACCATATCTTTTGTGAAACAGAAAAATAGTATCACCAAAGAAAACATATTTCTTCTCCAACTCCTTGATGCCCTGCGCTTTATAAAAAAGATCCCCGATTCCTCCGTTAAAAATACCTGCAGAATCGTGCAAAATCTCATCTCAGATTTCTCTGAGAAAGATCAGGAAACCATCGTCAGGCTTGCCATAAAATATCAACCATCCACCAGGGCATTGCTGGGTGCACTGCTCAGTGATCTTGGCCGTGAGGAGGTGACGAAAAAATTAAAAAAGTCACTCAACCCTCTAACCTCATACACAATTCCCGGACTTTCCGAGGTGCTTCTTTCTGCTTCCAGGTGGGGTATCAAATGAGACTGCATGAAGAGGAGACCCTTTTTCGCCAGGCAGTGACTGCCACTGCTGCCCAGTTGAACATTCCTGAGATCTTTATCGAAAAGGATTACTGGGTCACCTACGCCTTGCACCAGAGTTGTTTCAGCCTTTGCGTGGAATAATTGACAAAGGCCGCCGCCGGGGTAAAGGAACGGGACGCTTTCTGATTTTGGGTTCCGCTTCAATAGATTTGTTGCGGCAGTCTGGTGAGTCACTGGCCGGCCGTATCGCCTATATTGATATGCTGGTGGATTTGCTATTGGTCCGGAGGCTTAGACCTTTTCACGCCAATGTACGCAAACGGCTGGTGAAATCGCCAAAGGTTTATGTGAGGGACAGCGGGTTGCTGCACGCACTGCTTGATATTGAGGATTTTAATCAACTGTCCGGGCATCCGGTTGTGGGTGTGAGTTGGGAAGGGTTTGTCATTGAAAACCTGTTATCCGTTATCGATGACATGACACTGACCAGTTTCTACAGAACGTCGGCAGGTGCTGAAGTGGATCTGGTTCTGGAATTTCCCGGTTTGTCTGAAATATGGGCCATAGAAATCAAGCGATCTTTGTCGGCCAAGCCCAAAAAGGGATTTTACAACGCCTGTGAGGATATTCAGCCGCATAAGAGTTTTGTGGTGTATGCCGGTGATGAGCGGTATCCGATTTCCGTGGGGGTAGAGGCAATTGGCCTGTCGGAAATGTCACAAATACTGATTCAGGGCAGCCGGTAATGAACTTTCGCATTGCCGACACCTTTACCTACAGTCTCGCCAAACTCAGCGGCGATGAACAAAAGGCGGTGAAAATCACCACTTTTGATTTGCAAGCCAATCCGTCCACCAAAAACAATTAAAACCGTAACCCCTCGGTGCACCGATTGGGTTACGGTTTTTTTTACAGATGCGCTTTATTTTTCCCCCTTCATCACCATCTTGATGTTGCCCAGTGCCTGTTTGAAGGACATTATTTCTCCGCCATGCTCTTTTTGGAAGTTTTGGGCATCTTTTTCGTGTGCAAAGGAAATGGTTGACGGAAAACAGCAGAGAACCATTTTATTATTGACGACATAATAGGCTTTTTCCGAGTCTATTCTTTTACCGGTTTTAAAATCCGTAGTGAAGCCTCTTTTTATTTTATCTCCGAGCTTCGATGACATGAAGAGTCCGCAATGTCCGCAGCAAGCGACGATCCGTTTTTTATCCTTCGTCAAGACACTGAACAGTGTATTTTCATGACCGGCCATTTTGGTTGAACAGACGGAGCAATGGTCAAAACTTTTCTTTTTTTGGGCAAGGTTATTGAAGACCTTGGAAATCGGCTTGATCATTTTTTCCGTAGCCCATGGGGTGGCTGTGACAAATTTGAGGGCTTGCGCTTTTGAGGAGAAAAATAGATTTTTCATACAGCTTCCACCGACGAGCACAACGGCGTGGGGCGGGGTAAGCGTGGTCAGTGCTTTATCCTCGATGACCCATTGCGATTTTTCATGGCTCAAGTGCCCATAGGCTTCAATGGTGCCGTTTCCGTTTCCTGTTTCTATAACGTCCAGCATGGCACACATGGGGCAGCATTGATACCATGGCTCTCCCGGCACACCCGTAACGGTAATCGCCGCCTCGGATTTATGGACAGCCATTCCGCAGCGATGGCAATAGTTGTATTGATCGACATCCGTAATCGGCCCTTTAACGATGAGCGGGTTGGCTGCGTAGGCCAGTGGAAATGGGATCAAATGCATCGATACGGCGACCCAACAGACAATTAGGATTGATACAATCGAAAACTTTTTCATTTTTAGTATGACCCTCCTGCGCTGATTAAAGAAAAACCAATGATTCCGCCTAAAATGAATAATCCGGAGACAAGAACAGCGATAGCGAACCCTTTCAACCTTGATAGTGATGACCGGGTCGCATCCAAGGCTTCCGATTTAATGGCTGACAGACCAACCACTGCGTATGAAAAGCTAAAATAAACACCGAACAGGATCAGGACGGTTCCTAAAAGTATCGGCGGTTTGTTTTGAAGCAGGCAGAAAACGCAATGATGAAATGGCGTTTCGAGAAGAAGCGGTGATAGCTGGGTGTGATGTGCCAGGGGGAGCAAGATAAATATGGCTATCGAAAAAAAACCGGCAGATAAAAATGCCGAAATTTTAAATGTTGAAATACTTAAAACAGCAAGTTGGGCAATAAGCGCTGCCAGAAATGCCCCTACAAAGTACCAGTGCCGATCTGTGAAAAGAACCGGCAAGGTATCAGAACCCATATCGAAAAGAGCCGTGCAACAGGGGACGGGGATCGGTTTTATGGATGTAATGAAGGCGATATCAAAAAACGATTCAACCAGAAGAAAAACGACGAGTGGAAATAGAAAAAGATGTCTCAGCTTAAGGAAGGGTTGTGCTTTATTCTTCCGGTCTATGAAACTGACGGTAAGCCAGGTGAGATAAAGAAACGGGAGAACCAGCTTCAAGGCGCTGGCAATCCATGAATAGAAGGGGACATTCTGGTGAATGCCGGACAGACACATGGCGCCGGGGACAATGGGTATCAAGCCTTGCAGCATATAGAACCAGATCGGCAACATGACCACCCGTATGCAGACACCCAGAAATATGGCGGACATGCTAAGGTATAGCTTCTCTTCTATGGCGTTGCGTTTTTCATGTGAAAGTTCTTTCTTCCACTTTATTAAAGAGGAGAGGCCGATACCTCCGCCAACCATACCGACAGCTATTGAGACAAAGAGTAAAAAAAAGTATATCGCAATCACTTTGTTGATAATCATAGGTTCATGTCTCGATCGATAAGCCCCTTACCCATATTTTCCTTGTCGGATGTAGAAGAGAAGATAAATGTCTTTCCGCCCGCTTTCAGTTCGGAAAAAATATCAATAATGAACTGTTTATTGTGCGGATCAAGATTGGTGAACGGTTCATCGGCGATGAAAACCTTGGGGTTGTTCACCAAAGCCCGGGCTACGGACACGCGTTGTTGTTCCCCGCCACTTAAAAGATTGACGGTAAAATGTTTGCGGTGGCCAATCTTGAGGCGCTCGAGGATCGCTTCGATCTTTAACGCTTCATTAGATAAGTTCGCACCTTTCGGTATCAACGGGAACAGCAGGTTTTCCATGACGGTAAATCGCGGTAGAAGGTTGAATTGTTGAAAAATGAAACCGATGTTGTCACGCCGGAAAGAAGAACGAAAATGAAGTGGCAGATTGGTAATGTCCTGATCATTGACGATAACGGTTCCGGATGTCGGGGTCAGCATGCCGCCCATAATATTAAGAAGGGTGGTCTTGCCCTTTCCCGAAGGTGCTCGTATGCAGAGCGCCTCGCCTGCGTCGATGTTCAAATTTATATCGGTAAGGACATCGATTGGGCGCCCTCGATAGTGATATCTTTTACAAATGTTTCGTAACGAAATCATCTTCGAATGGCCTCATCCGGGTCAATACTACCGATTCTCCATACCGGAATGAGTGTGCCGGCAAGTAGGGGCAGAATCCCCAGGACAATCAGAAGGGATACGGTTTTAAAGTCAATATAAAGGGGAATCGGGAAATCCGGATAAATATCGGCCCAGCCGATGACAAACCTTTTTAACCCGGGTGCATCAAGAAGCATATACCCGGCCCCCATGACCAATCCTGTGACAACCCCGGCGGCGCTGATTAGAAAAACCTCAATGGTTTTCAAAATCATAATGTCGCCGGTGTCCCAGCCGATGGCTTTAAGAATGCCGATCTCTTTTTTAAGGTTAAATGATATCTGGCTCATGATCGACCAGGCGATGATAATGGTATTAATAAGCAGAATAAACCAGATAAGGTGAAAGAAACCGGAACGTTGACCGAAGGACTGAATGGTGAGGGTATGCATGGTGGCCTTGGTCAATGGCCTGGCCCCCTCTATCGCTTTACTGATGTCGGCTGCGACCACATTGGCCATGGATGTGTTTTTTAAATAGATCAGCACATCCGAATATTCGTTTCCCTCGTAGAAACCGACTATTTCCTGGGCGGTGGCGGTATTGACCAAGAGCAGGTCGGCGGTGTAAATCTGGATCGGCGAGGAAAAAATCCCCACGACTTCAATTGATGTTTTCCTCCGAATACTGGGTGACGAAACGTCAATCATGTCCCCGATCCCGCAATTTAACGCGTGGGATAAGGCTTTGCCGATAATTCCCTTATTTTTTTCGTCCCCTTTAATCATGCGGCCTTTTTCGATCGTTGCATCCAAAACAAGACCGGACTTGATGTATTTGGGGTCAAGGCCCATCACGACAAAGGCTTTGCCGATATTCTTGTCGTCGGAGAAATTGATATAGCCCCAAATTCTTGGAAAAAATGATAAAATAGCCTTGTGGTCGCTGAGAACCTCTTCGTACCTATCCATTAGAAGCGATTCCGTGCGTCCGCCCACCTGCTGTTGCAGGAGGATATCGGGAAAATAGTCGCTTGCCAAAAGCGCGTCTTTTTCAACGCCTTCAATGTAAAAGGTCATGGCGCCGACAATGGCAATGATCAGCGCCAACGGAACGGCGACAGCCAGGGCCCGTGCTTTCTCATGGGAAAGATTTTTTACGGCAAGAATGAGGAAGTGGAAGTACTTAATCTTTTTTTTCCCGTTTGATGATTGTACAGGTTGTTTTACCGATAGATATTCGGCTCGCAATCGCCTCATCCGATTCACAGCAATCAAGCATGGTTAAATAAGATGCAGGTGCATTTGATACGGCATTGCCTGTTTCAAAGGCAATATTTCTGCCTGCGGGAACCAAAGCGGGGCTGGCAATGTGGAGACTTCTCAACAGGTTCGTTTTGGTGATGTTGGAATCGTTTTTTTCGGAGTATTTGGTGTTTATATTAAAACACAGGATAAGAAAAACACCCATGCAGATGGCCATGTAGAGACAATAGATCGCCAAGGATTTTTTTGAGTCAAAAGTCAATGGCCTGAGGGCTTTGAAAATGCTCATATTTACTAAAGTACTTATGGACAGTACGGTTGTATTTGCTTGATTAAAGTATTGTAAAGTCTTTATGATTACCGTGTCAAGAAATTAAGAGAATCATTTGTGTGCCCTCATGGATGTTTGACAAATTGGGCCGTCCTTGAGTATTTTAATAAAGAATAGACTCAAACGGAGGTATTGTGATGGATAAAACTTTGCGGGTGATGTCTGAAAGACCACTGAACGCCGAAACATCGAATAAATCTTTGCGTACCTGGATTACCGACAATGAGTCCTTTTTTAAGCGTAATCAGGGAAAAATTATGGATGCGCCGGTCAGCCTGTCGGATTGGCGATTAAGTATCGAGGGCCTGGTAAAAAGGGATTTGTTATTGACGTTTGACGAATTGCTGCAATTTCCCAAGGTGGAGGCGGCCGACACGCTGGAATGCTCCGGCAATAGCCGGTCTCTGTTAAAGGAGAAGGCCTCCGGCAATCCCTGGACCATAGGTGGTGTCGGCAACGCCATTTGGGGCGGCATTCGATTAAGCGATTTGCTTGAAAAAGCCGGATTGAAAGAAAATGCTAAACATATCGCTTTTGAGGGATTGGATAAACCGCTGGGCTCTGCCGGGATTAAATTTATCCGCAGCATTCCCGTCGAAAAGGCCATGTCATCGACTTTATTGGTATACGAAATGAACGGTCGGCCGTTGCCGCTTGAACACGGATACCCGCTGCGGGCGTTGGCCTTGGGCTGGACCGGTGCGAATTGTGTCAAATGGCTGAAAGCGATTACAGCGATGGATAAACCGTTCGAAGGATTTTTCATGGACAACGTTTACCGCGTTTTCCAAAAGGGAGAAGACCGCAAGTCCGGTAAGGTGGTGGACGCAATTGATGTAAAAGCCATCATCGTTGACCCTGAACCCAACGCGCACTTGCCCATCGGAATTGTACCGATCAGAGGCGCGGCCTATGCCGGAGAAGCCGGTATTGAGAAAGTAGAGGTATCCACCGATCTTGGCGCCAACTGGCATTCGGCCGATTTAATCGGGATTGAACAGCCCTATGCCTGGCGTCACTGGGAATATTTATGGGATGTAAAGGTCAAGGGAGATTATACCATTATGGCGCGGGCAACCGACACCAACGGCCGGCGTCAACCGGAAACCGCCCAGTGGAATGTTTTGGGTTATGGGAATAACGGGGTGCGAGAGCACGCCGTTTCGGTGCACATCGGCGATTGAGGCTGGAATCCAGAGGCGACCCTACCAGAGGCGACCCTATTGGGTATATAATTTGGATATATCATTTGGATATTGGGTCGCCTCCAGCCCTTTTTTTTAAATTCATCCGGTGAAATGACGCCTTATTCACCATCTAGGCCCCAAGCGTGAAGCGTTGAGGGTATGGCGCGGTTACGCCACACCGTTTTCGTTCAAGACACGAACCACCTCAGGAAAATCAATACCGAGTCGCTTGACGGTCGCTATAGAAGGGATTCCGTCCGGCGTCCAGCCCCTGCGCGCATACACCGCGTCTTGTAATTTTTCATATTGTGCTTCTCTGAACTTTCTCAGTTCAGAAACCTTTTCGGCGGTTGCCATTCCTTCGATATCTATCTTCCAGATTCCACTAAGCTGTTCGTCATAACGCTCACTTCTGGATTCATATTCATCAACGGTAACGGGGCCCACACTTCGGTAGGGAATCGCGTCATGCTCGCGTTTTCCGAACCCCATGCGGAGATTGAAAACGCGTTGAAAATTATATACGCCTTCACTCATACTAATTAAATCATCGGGAGTGACACCTCGGCCGGTAACGGCTGTGTAGTAGTCTGCATACCAGTTTACATGCTGCATGACCTTGGCCGGTTCGGCAGTATCCTTATTATCTTCGGGGACGATATCATTCCATGGCAGCTTGCATAGCCCGCATAAACCGAACCAGGTGCGAAACATGGGAAACCAGTGCAGTGCTTCGGCTTTTTGCTCAAAGGTGGGCATGAAATTGTGCACCATGTCGAGGAAAATCAACCAGGCTTCATCGTGCTGGGGTCCTTTCAATGCCATGCCGTAACCGCCCTGTTGGGCAAGAGACTCCTTGGTCATATATTCTGAATATTCGAGTCCTTTGGATTCCATGCCGATGTCTTCCATAATGGCCCGGTCGGCCCCGAATTTTTCGGCAAAGATAGCCTTCATCCGACGAATACCCTGGCCGAATATTGCACCAAACCCCTCATCACCCCTGGCCATTTGGTGAAGCAGTTCCAAGGCGTCGATCCGGTTGCCGAAAAACAGATCCAAGCCACCTGTATGGCTGGAATTGATCAGGCCCATTTCATAACATTCCATGACAAAAGCCATGCCCGTGCCCACGGAGATCGTATCGACACCATAGGTGTCGCAATAGAAGTTAAATTCGAGAATGGTGAGTGGATCGAAAATCCCAAGATTTGAACCGCAGCCGGCAATCGTCTCATATTCAGGACCGTCGACGAATACTTTTTTGCCTTTATACGGCCCGCTTATCGGCACGAAATCTTTAACGCCATGGGCGCAGGCAACCGTACACCCTTTCCAGCAACCGTCGAAACCCGGATCAAACAGGCCCTCATAGACTTCCCGGCCAATGGCATGGGCACTGGGGTGTTGGCCGTATTTGAAATTGTGCGTAGGAAGCAAATCATAGTCATTCATAATCGGTACCAAATGGGTGGTTCCAATCTTGGCCATCTCGTTTTGTTTTGGATCCAGCGCTACGATCTCTCTGGAGTGACACCGGGCAACCGTTTTCAAGGCGTCTTTATCGGCGGGGTTGTTTGTGTTTAGCGATACCTTGTTCCACCGGGCCACAACCGCCTTTACCCCTTTATCCGCAAAGACCGTTCCGATACCACCCCGACCGGCCTGTTTATAGCGGGCCCGTTTTCTTTTGACATCATACCAGGAAAAATTGAGACACCCCAGCAGGCTGTGCTTGGCACCGAGTCCGGTCGATACCACTGACACCTCTTCTTGCTTGTCTTTGCTGAAGTATTTGGTCAGGATGGCAGACATCTCATAAGAATCATCCGTCAAATTGTCGAATTCAAAAATGCGCACCTTTTCATCCACGCCATCGATCAATACGACCGTATCGCCCTTACTTTTCCCGACGATCTCAAGGGCATCAAAGCCTGAAAATTTTAAATAGGGGCCAAAATAACCACCAACGTTGGAATCCATTACCGATCCGGTGGTGGGGGAAAGGGTGGTGACGATGCTTTTCCCTGAGCCGGGATATGCCGGCGTTCCCCCCATCGGCCCGGATGAGATGCAGATGGCATTCTCGGGGTCGTTCCATTTTGTTTGCGAATTAACGGCCTGCCATAACAGCCATAGATCAAACCCCTTTCCACCGATAAAAATATCTTTCATCTGTTTCGATACCGGTTTTATAGACACCTGGGCGGTGGTAAGGTCTACACAAAGGGTTTGATTAGCGTACCCCTTGTCGATGTCCGGGCGCTCGTAGTCAAATGTCGTTATCTCTTTAGCAGATAATTTACCCATGAAATTACTCCTTAATAGGTCTTTGGGTTAAAAGGGATTTTAATACGGTGTCGTATTTATTAAATGGTAGATTTGAGTCGGCCAACTATTTCAACGCCTCCTCCCCGCCAAACACGCGATGCGGTGAAAATTCATCAATGATCGGTTTGTCATCAGCCGTAGTCGTTTCGGTTATCATGCGGGCGGCAACTTCAGCGATACCCGGCCCCAACATAAACCCCTGACCACACATGCCCGTGACGTGGAACAAACCGCTGGCTTCCCGGTTCCACCCGACAATGGGTGAGCCGTCCGGGCTCATGGGGTAAAGGCCGCGCCATACCCTTCGCACCCTGATATTTTTAATGCGCGGTAAAAGATCGACGATTCGGGCGCCAATCTGGGGCAAGAAAGTGCTGGTTTCCCGTTTGTCCGTGCCAACAATGGGTGGGTCCGGAGTAATACAGAATACGACCTGACCGTGTAAATTCTGGTAAAAATAATAATTCTTCGATCCCGGGGCCGGGCGAAGATCGACAATCATACAACTAAAGAATCTTGTTACCGGTTCAGTAATCGCGCCTTCATGGGAGTCCGGGGTAACGGGGACGTGGATGTTTATGGTTTCACCCAGCGCCTTTGAGTATCCACCGGCCGCATCGACAACGATTGGAGCGGCAATCGATCCTGTGTCTGTCGTAATTCCGGTAATGCCCTTGGCCGTGCGAGTGATACCGGTTACCATGGTATTGAACCTGAATGTCACACCGGTTGCCAATGCTTTGCGATAAAAGGCATTGATCGCCAAAAGTGGTGATGCCGAGCCATCATCCGGAGAGAAGGTCCCACCGATGAGCCCGGTAGTGTTAATGCCCGGGACACATTCACTTATCTTTTTGGCGTCAAAAAAGTCGATATTGAGCCCGAATCGTTTTTGCAGGGGCAAAATGCTTTTTAAAGCCTTCTCCTCTTTTGTTCGGTACACAGGGAAAAGGTAGCCGCCCTTTAACCACTCGATATCATCGCCATGATCTTGCTTCCAGGTGGAAAAAATGGCCAGCGACCGTAATCCCGTGAGAATTTTCGCCGGAGAAGAGTGGGTGGCGCGAATACCGCCGATGGCATGTTTGTTTTCACCTTGTCCGGGGGATGGCTTTTTATCCACGACGATGGTTTTGAGGCCCAATTTGCCGAGAGCCATACCCATGGGAACACCGAGGGATCCCGCTCCGACGACGATAACATCATAATTACGCATCCGCTTCACCCCCTTGAACCCCGGCCATGACCCCGAGGGGGACCTCAACGAATAGGGGTCGATCCACTCGGTCGGTCACTTCACCAAGGTTCACCCCCTCTTCCTGGAAGATGCGCCAGATCATCGGTCGGCAGGTTTTTGACCCACAGGCCCCCATACCGGCACGATTTAAAGCCTTCAGTTGGTTCATATCCCTGATTCCGCTTCTGATGGCCTGGCGGATTTCACCAGCGGAGACGCGCTCGCAGCGACAGATAATGGCCTCATCCGGTAAGGCGGAATGCTCGTAAATATCGGAGGGATCAATCTGTTTTTCCTGGACCCAGATACCCACGGCGAGCTTGGCCAATTCAGGCGCCATTTCCACTTGTACAAGCAGGGTGCCCGGGTACTTCTTTTTATTGGCAATCACTCGTTTTACCGGATATCTTCCCAAGAGCGCCCCATCCACATCGGTTACCGGAATGGATTGACCCTTGGAGACGCGATCCCGCCAGATTTCGTAAGGGAGTGTCACTGTGGGTCGATTCGGGTTTTTACGAAAGTCTACTACCGTTGCGGCCAGGCCCGGACAGATCGCCACGCACGCCAGGCAGCCTTTGCACTGCTCATAATCGGTAACATAGGGCAACCCCGTAATTTTATCATTTTCAGTCCGTACCACTTTTTCCGGGCAAACCGACGTGCAGGGATTGCAGGGCACTTCCTGGGTGCAGTGAAAAATGGGAAAAACGCCGCTTTGGCGTTCCGGAATTCGGCGCGAGACGATGCGTCCGGGCTTGGACTTTAAAATGGCTGCTTTTTCATCGTATTCCCTGGGGATGTCACCCTCATATCGGTCCAACGCTTTGGCAATCTTCAACCCTTCGATTTTACCGGCGAACATGGCGGCTGATGCCTCGGCGATCTCCTGAGCGTCGCCGGCTGCGTAGACATCCATGCCGAATTGGCGGGCTTTATGGAAAAATTCATTGACCTCGGCCAGGCCGACGGCAATCAAGACCGTGTCAACCGCATACGTTTGGTGCGTGCCTTCGATCACCTGCCAGTTTTCATCCAGCCGGGCAATGGTCACCGTTTCCACCCGGTCGTTTCCAGTGGCGGAAACCACTGTATAACCGGTGAAAATGGGCACACCCAGACGGATCAGCTTATCGGCATGAACTTTATAGCCGCCCACTCGGGGCATCGCCTCAATCAAGGCCACAACTTCAATCCCCGCCTGAATGGCATGATAACCGGCGATCAACCCCACATTGCCCCCCCCGACGATGAGAACCTTTTGCGAGCATTTTATCAAATCGCGATTCACCAGGGTTTGAAATGCGCCGGCACCGTATACGCCGGGAAGGGTGTTGCCCGGAAAAGAGAGCATTTTTTCTCTGGCGCCGGAAGTGATGAGGAGCTTTTGGGGCCGAATTTTCATATACTTATTGTTTTTAACCACACCCACAATACCATCTGAAAAGATACCCACGGCTGTGCTATCAAGCCAGACATCAATCGCGTCAAGCTCGCTGATCTGTTGTTCTAATATCGCCGCGATTTCAAATCCACGCGTACCGGCGTGGGAATCTTCCACCGAGCCGAAAAATTTGTGGGTCTGTAGGACGAGCTTTCCTCCCAGACGATCCTTATCGTCAACGATGATGGTGGGGATTTCCAGTTTGCCCATTTCAATGGCCGCGGTGAGACCAGCCGGCCCGCCGCCGATAATGAGCACATCAATATCGAGTACCGGAATATCTTCGGTGGTGACGGGCACATCATCTTCCGGTAGGGTGGGCAACCCTTCAACGCTTTGAATGGTCATGCCTTCTTTTAGGGGTGTCATGCAAGATTTGACCGGAAGTGAATCGGCGATAACCAGGCATTGGCTACATTGGCCATTGGCACAGAAAATACCCTGGGGGCTGTTATCCTTGGGGTGATGGCCAAAGATTTTAACGTTGTTTGCAAACAGTGCGGATGAGATCATTTCGCCCAAATACCCGGCCATGGGTCGCCCGTTCCAGGTAAAGTTTACCGCTACTTCGGGAGAAATCTCTATAACGGGATGGGAAGTGATTCTTGAGTTTTTCATATATTTCCATCCTGGCGTGCGTGGCCTTCCATATAATGGTTAAATCGCAGCACATGCTCTCGCGCCAGGGAGCGAGCCTCTCGTTTATTATGTGTCTCGATCGCGAGAATAATGTTGCTTAGATCCTGAAAGTTTTCGTTCATTTCCCGTTCTTGCATGGATAGGAACGTTTCATAATATTGGTCGATATTGTCATGTACCGTATGCTGAAGCGATACATACACCGGGTTCCGGGAAATCTTCGCGATGGCCAGGTGGATTTCTTTATCGATACCGATAAACTCTGCCACATACGATTGGCCTTGTTTCGTGAATTTTCGGGCTTTATCGAGCAGGTCTTTGAGCCGCTCAATATCATCGGGAAGGGCTCTTTTCGCGGCAAGAGCGGCAACATCGCCTTCAATCGTTTTTCGAAATTCGGCCAGATGAAATAGAGATATTTTCTGGTAACGAATTAAAAGAGCCAGACTTTCCCCAACTTGTTCGTAACCGACCCCTTTGACCATCGCTCCGCCGCCAACGCCCAGTTTGATTTCAATCAAACCTTTTTGTTCCAGTACTCTAAGGGCTTCTCTTAAGGTTCCGCGGCTCACTTGCAACTTATCCTTTAGTTCCCGTTCAGATGGCAGCATCTTTCCCGGGGGCAGTTTTCCAGATAAGATGATCTCCTGGATTTGATCAACCACATCCTGGAAAATTCTGTTTTGTTTCGCTGCTCTAAACATTTATTATTTCCCTTCTACCGATTTAATCGTCTCTATAATCTAACCTATGGTAATATAACTTACTTATATTTATTATAATAAGTGTAATCGCCACCAAGTTTGTAATGGTTTAACCATTACAAATATAAGTTGTCAAGCGAAAATTGATTCAGATGAGGTTAAAGCGAAGTGTGCGGGGTTGTAACGGCTTTAGGAGAAGCGTTGACAATTATGAGAATGTGAATTGGCCGATTTAGCACGATCCATTAAAGTAATTGTCGGCAATCCGAGTCCGGAGGGCCAGTCCGAAATCCCGCAGCATTGTTATTATAAAGGCTTAGAGTCTTATTTCGCGCCGCAAACTCGCGGTAGTTGGGATTTCATGTCATTATATACCCATAAAAATCAAGTAGCTTGACACCCAGGCAGGTTGACTGTAATTGTGGCAACCAAGTTGGTTTTTTATAAAATCATTGAGGAACAAATGGATAGCGACCCTACTGAAAGACAATTAAGAATAGGCATTAAACTTAAACATGCTCGAACGGTCAAAGGGCTGCGGTTAAAGGACTTGGCCCGCTTGGTAGGGTGCTCGGAAAGCATGCTCTCCAAGGTTGAGAATGATAAAATTAACCCATCTCTGCGGATGTTACATCGTATCGCCAGAGAGCTAGATATTACCATTGGACACCTCACGTATGAAGAGGAGATTGGCTCTGATATTGTCATGCGAAAAGGGTCAAGGCCGATCATCGGAATGACAACGACCCGAGAGGGCGAGGGAACTGAAGTGGAGTGGCTGACGCCACAAGCCAGAGCCCGCCTACTTGCAGCATCTATTCATTTCGTAAAACCGGGAGGAGGTAGCCATGGCACCATTACTCATGAAGGTGAGGAGCTAGGATACATCCTTGAAGGCGAACTCGATTTGGAAGTCGATGGTCAAACGCATCACCTAAATACAGGGGATTCGTTTTTCTTTACATGTGACCGTCCACACGGCTACCATAATCCGGGTGAGGAAATAACCAAAATTATATGGGTGACCACGCCGCCTACTTTTTAAAGTAGGTTTGACATCGCGCCGATTCTTTTCATAATGGAATCGGGGTAATGAGGTTGATGCGGCGCAATTATACCGCGCTCAGTTTAATACAAGCATATTGTTGAAGGACAAAACAATATCTATTCCCTTAGATACAACATGATGTACACAGAGCAATCTTTTTGAAGCTCATTCTGTATTAATTTCAAGTAAATTCAGGTGTTTGTTGGTTTAGGCGTCTTTCTTTCCATTTTTTGAGATAACCTTCCACCGATATGCTGCCAATTCTCTGCATCGGCAGCGGGCATTATCGCCTCTGGCGTCCCTCTATCTGAAAATAATACAGGGCTTTTCGGCGGCACTAAAACAATATTCAACATACATCCTCCCAATTGAAATTTTTTTAAAAAATACCTACACCTGTGCGCGGGAGCGGTAACTCTTTATTTCTGGGGACTCATTGGAAAAGGTAAATGACAGTTGCGGGAAGGGTCGCTATATTTTCATTTCAATCCGGCCAATGGTTGATGCTTGGTGGTTGGCAAAAATACTCGAATGTCGCTTAGGATTTGTATCGACCGCATATGACGGCATTTCTGATATCAACATGATGAGTATTAATAAAACAACTTGATTATAAATCAAGTATATGTAAAATATGAAACTCAATTCCAATAAAGGTGTACAAACAATCAAAAAAGGAGAGGTTGCGATGAAAAGGCGTCTATTGTTTCAATTGACGGTGACTGCAATCATTACAGCATTGGCATTTACCGGAAGCTTCGCTGAGGCCAAAGGTAAAGTAAAAATCGGCTATATCGGACCGATAACCGGCAAGGTCTCTGCCATCGGAATCGGCGGACGGAATTCCGTAGACCTGGCTGTGGACCAGAGGAATGCCGACCCAAACGCAAAATATGAATATGAACTTGTCGTTTTCGATGATGAATGCAAACCAAACATTGGCGTTCAAGCGGCCACTAAATTGGCTGCGGACAAAGGGGTTTCGGCGGCAGTTACCCATTTTTGTTCCGCCGTTGCGACGGGTACGGTGGATATCTACCACCGCTTTGGCCTTCCCGTTATTGTCTGGGGTGCGATCGCACCGAAAATTACCTACGGTAATGAATATAAGGAAATTCATCGGACGATCGGAACGCTTACCAGTCAAAATGATGTCGCCGCAAAATATCTACGCAAGCTGGGCTATAAAAAATTCGTTGTTATCCATGACACCACTGATTATGGCAATGGACATCGGGATGCTTTTAAGAAATTTCTAAAGAACGAGGGTGGCGACCTGTTGGATGTATTTGGGGTAACGGCAGATCAGCAGGACTTTACCGCCGAATTGACCAAAGCAAAAGCGTTAGACCCGGATGTGGTTTATTTCGGAGGATTATCCGATTTGGCGATACGTATTTACAACCAGATGGAAAAACTTGGGGTCAATGCTCAGTTTGTCGGTGTGTCAGGTATTATATCGGAAACATATATTAAGGGAACCAATGGCGGGGAAGGTACCATCGCCATGCGCCAGGGCGCTCCGGTTGAGACGATGCCGGGTGGACCTGCGTTTATCAAGCAATACGATACCGCCAATTATGATAATCCAGCCGAAGCATACGGTATTTATGCATATTCAGCTATGAATGTGCTTCTAGACGCAATCGAAACAGCGGGCAAGGATCGAAAAAAAATTCGCGATGCGCTCAATCATTTTCCAAAAAAGGAATACGCCATTGGCACGGTTTCTTTCGATGATCACGGCCAAAATACATTTGCTCTGATTACACCGCTTGTTGTCCAGGATGGTAAGTGGGTGGAGTGGGACAAGAGTGAATATGCAGCAGGGAAACGCAAGCTTAAAGGTCACTAACTATTTGTTTTGTTAAGATATCAGCGGGCTCGATAGATGTTTTTGGGCCCGCGCGATATTGACGTTTAATATCGTTGCGAGGAACTATAGTGGACTATAGCCTGATTGGCCAATTCATCGTAAACGGCCTGATGCTGGGGATGATTTATGCTTTGGTAGCACTGGGCTTCACGCTTTTTTTCGGGGTTCTCGACGTGATCCAGTTTTCCCATGGAGATGTTCTCATGGGAGGCGCCTTTGCCGGTTTGACGATTTATCTCGCATTACAAGGTCTTGGCGTTGAGAACAACTTTGTTCAACTGGCCTGTATTTTTATTTTTTCTGCCGTCTTGATTGCAATACTGGGCGTTTTTATAGCCAAAATATTGATTTTACCACTGAAGCATGCACCTGCACTCAATATTCTCCTTATAACGTTGATGTTTGGAACTGCATTACGTGAATCTATACGGTTGTTTTTTCCGGAGGGTTCTAACTCTAAATTCTTCCCGGCACTGTTACCGACTACAACGTTCTCAACCGGCAACTTCTCATTACGGATTGATAGCGTATTGTTGTTCATTGCAGGGTTGGTGGTAATCGTAGCAACCAATCTGCTTATCAACCGGTCCAAACTCGGCCTTGCAATACGTGCCGTGGCGTTAGATGAAGAAACAGCGAAAACGATGGGGATTAATTTCAATTTTATCGTATTGTTCACGTTCGCATTGGGCTCGTCTATTGCAGCGTTTGCCGGCGTGATGAATGGACTTTATTACAGCGAAATCAATTATTCTATGGGACTATTGCTTGGCGCAATAGGATTTAGTGCCGCAATTGTTGGTGGACTTGGAAACATTTATGGCGCCATTTTGGGAGGCTTTTTGTTTGCCGCATTACAAACCGTGGGCGCGATAGCACTTCCTTTTTCCAGTGCATATAAAGATGTGTTTGCTTTTGCAGTAGTGATTGCAATCATGGCATGGCGTCCGACCGGTCTCATTGCCGAGAAATCATCCGAAAGGGTTTGAACTATTTATATGAACGTAGACAATAATCCTCAAGCCCAACCCAAGAACCCTGCCAGGTCATCGCTGTGGGCACTCTGGACGGCAATTGTAGTGGTTGCTGGATATGGAACCATGATAATGCATTCGGAGTCTCAGCTGTCCGTCATTAGCCTTATTCTTGTCGGAGCTTTAGCGTGTTATGTGGGAGCGCGTACCGGGCTGACGCAACTTGTTGGAGAGCAGTTCGTCGCAAAAGAATCCAAAGCAAACATGGCAGCGGTAGTAGCGGTAGTCGTTTTTTCCGCAATGTTTTATGAAGATCATTTTAATTTGCTGATGGTAGCGACAGTCCTCATCTATATTATCGCTTGTTTAGGCTTGAACATCCAGTTCGGCTTTACGGGTGTTCTCAACTTTGCCGGTGCCGCCTTTTTCGGTGCCGGCGGTTATACCGCCGCGTTTCTTACCATGCAAACAAATTTACCTCAACTTTTGATTCTTCTGATCGGTGGCCTGGTCGCTGCTCTCATTGGATGTTTATTGATTTTACCTGTTTTGAGAACACGGGGTCATTATGCCGCTGTTGTAACAATTGCCTTTAGCCTGCTGTTTCGAACTTTTGTAGAAGTGAACGCTTCGCTGGGAGGTGCCCAGGGTTCTCAGGTCAAAGGGATGGAAATATTCGGGTGGAATTTTAACGAAAACATCTATATTGGACCGCTCGAGATTTCCTTTTACGCCAATTATGTATTGTTTGCCCTTATTTTAGCCGTTGCCGCTTTTATCATTACCAAGCGTATCGAGCGATCATGGGTAGGGTTAAGCTTAGATTCCATCCGACTTGATGAAACCGCATCGGCTTGTTTTGGGATGGATATCGCGCGATTAAAAATTACGGCTTTTACCATCGGGAACTTTTTTATGGGTGTGGCCGGGGCTTTTTACGCAATGATGCTCGGGTTCATTGCACCCAACAATTTTACGTTTGGTGACTCTCTGATTATGGTTTCAATTATTCTTCTAGGGGGAATCGGAAATTTGTGGGGTGTGGTCTTGGCGAGTTGCATTGTCATTATTTTACCTGAAAAATTGCAGGCTATTCAGGAATATCGATTTCTTGTTTTTGCGATTGGCGTGATGCTTATTCTTCTTTTCCGTCCGGACGGTCTTCTGCCACGGAGGCTTCGCAAATATTTTCCGGATTGGAGGGCTCAATGAGCAATGATAGTGAAACGGTTCTGTCTTTTCGTGGATTGACGAAAAGGTTTGGTGGTGTCATTGCGCTTGAACAACTGGACATGGATGTTCAGGAGGGGCAGATCCTTGGCCTGATTGGCCCAAACGGATCCGGCAAGACCACTTCGTTCAATGTTCTAACCGGCATTTACTCTGCGGACGCAGGGGCGGTCGAACTTAAAGGTCGGGACATAACGAACTGGACCGCCCAAAAAGTATATGGGGCGGGTGTCGCCAGGACTTTTCAGCGCTCCCGGTTGTGCCTGGAATTGTCGATTTTTGATAACATCATGATCGGGAACCATCGTCGCCTTAATCATGGGCTTTATTTTAATATATTCAATCGCAAAGCCTTGAGACAGCAACTTGATGAGTCACAGCGGGAGGCGCGTGACTTGTTGCACATTTTCAACCCGTCACTGGCCGATCAAATGATGAAAGAAGTTGAATCCTTCTCAATGATTGACCGCCGTAGAATTGAGATTTGCCGTGCGTTGATTAGCTACCCGCGTTTGCTTCTTCTTGACGAGCCTTCCGCTGGTATGACCGAAGAAGAAACGCGTCAGCTGATGGATGATATATTGGAAGCCCGCGATATTATCCCGGGATTGTCGATTATCCTGGTGGAGCATGAGATGGGCATGATCGAGAGGGTAACAGACAGATGTGTCGTTCTCAACTTCGGCCGGAAAATTTGCGAAGGGACGTATCAGGAAATAGCTTCTGATAAATTGGTTCAAGAAGCATACTTGGGGGTTGAATGACACTAAGCGACAATTGTGGCCTTGCCGTCGAAAAAGTTTACACTGCATATGGGTCCGCTGATGTTCTCCAGGATGTTTCCTTAACTGTAAAACCCGGTAAAATTACTTGTCTCCTGGGCTCTAACGGCTCCGGTAAAACAGCACTGATTCGATCTATCCTCGGCTTGACGCAGCCAAGAACGGGTCGTATATGCATCGGAGATGTCGATCTTGTGGGTTTGCCCACTCATAAGATTATTGCTGCTGGGATTGCCTGTATTCCAGAAGGGCGCAAGGTTTTTTCCAAGTTGACTGTAGAGGAAAACTTGCGTCTCGGGGGATACCAGGAGCGTTCACAGAAAGTGATTGGAATCCGTTTGGACCATGTGTATGAGATTTTTCCCCATCTTGGCAACCGTAAAACGCAATTGGCGGGTACTTTATCCGGGGGCGAACAAGCGATGGTTTCTATTGGCCGGGGCTTGATGAGCGCACCCAAGGTATTGTTAATCGATGAACCGTCACTTGGATTGTCGCCTATTTTGGTCAGTGAAAACTTCAATATTATTCATCGAATTAACGGCCAAGGCATCACAGTGTTTCTGGTTGAACAAAATGTTCATCAGACGTTGTCCATCTCTCATTACGGTTATGTCCTCTCACAGGGGCGGATTGTGGCGCAGGGAAAAGCCGATAATTTATTGAAAAACAAAGAAGTCCACCAAGCTTATTTTGGATAGGATACCATTTATTAATATTTAGAAAGGTGATCATGTCGGCAAAACTCAAAGTTTTGGAACTCGCTCGCAAGTTGGTGACGTATAATACGATTAATCCTCCGGGAAACGAGATGGATGCGGCCACTTTTCTGGCGAAGATTTTAGAACAGGGCGGCTTCAAGGTTCGGCTCGAGTCGTTCGGTGACAAGCGGTTAAACCTTGTTGCGCGGCGTGGGGGGCAAGCTGATAAGCTGCCTATTTGTTTTACAGGCCATATCGATACGGTTCCCCTGGGCACTCAAAAATGGTCTTTCGATCCGTTTGCCGCGGAGATCCATAACGGCCGCATCTATGGCCGTGGGACATGTGATATGAAAGGTGGAATCTCTGCCGCTATTTGTGCATCGCTGGGCCTGGGGGACCAATTGGATACCAGTCCGGGGATTGTTCTGGTGATCACCGGGGGCGAAGAGACCGGCTGCGAAGGTGCAATAGACCTAGCTTCCAAGCGTGAAATAATCGGAAATGCGGGGGCCATTGTTGTTGCTGAACCGACAGGTAATGCGCCATTTGTAGGCCATAAGGGGGCGCTGTGGTTGAAGGGATGTTGCCGGGGAAAGGCAGCCCACGGATCAATGCCGCATTTAGGCGATAATGCCATTTATAAAATGTGCCACGCGATTTTAAAACTGGAAGAATTTGAATTTGATGTCAAGCGGCATGAATATTTGGGCGTACCGACCTTAAATGTCGGTACGATCCGGGGGGGACAAAATTTAAATTCCGTACCGGACGAGGCACAAATTGAAATCGATATTAGATCTTTACCTGGACTGGATCATGCCCAATTGTATGACAAAATAGCCGAGTATCTTGGCGCCTCTGTTGCACTGGAAAAAATCACTGATTTACCTGCCATTTGGACATCCCCAACGGATGAATGGATGCAGGACGTATTTGATGTCACATCAAAAATTCTTGGATACAGTCCCACGGTTAAGACCGCGCCTTATTTCACTGATGGATCTGTATTAGCGTCAGCCTACGGCAATGCCCCAACGGTTATTCTAGGACCGGGGGAGACTGAAATGGCCCATAAAATCGATGAATATTGTAAAATAGAACAGATTGAACAGGCGGTGGAAATATATACTGAAATAATGCGGCGCTGGTGCAATCTATGATTGATCGGTTTAAACCGCTAAGGCGTCTATCATATTTCCAAAAAATGTGATCTAAATTTCATTATCACATAGGGCTTCGACTTCTAATCGCTTCATGGCCACATGAACCGTGCCATCATCCTCTGCAGGATGAGCATTGAGATAAGAATCAGTGATATCTTCAATAAAGGATTCTCTGCGACCTTCCGGCACACGCTCCAGGTAGGGCAACCATGTGGTTTTGATCCAACCGGCAAATTTGTCTCTTCCCTTGTGACGCATATCTTTTTCAATGAGTTCGACCCGGCGGGGCGTCAAGCCGGCGTCCACCAGCCATTGCGAGTACTCTTCAGGGCCGTGGAAACCGTAGGGGAATTCAAAATCTTTGAAGTATTCTTCCCATTTTCCTTCAATCAACCGTTTCACGATGGTGATAACTTGTTCGGCATTTCCTTTGCCGCCCATTTGAAAAAGCAGGGACCCGCCCCTTTTTAAGGCTTTTGCGATACGGTGTAGAATAGGGGGATGGTTTTTAATCCAGTGCAGGGCGGCGTTGGAGAAGACAACATCATAGCGATCATTTTCCGCCAATTCCCGAATATCCCTATGCTCGAAAACGATGTGTGAATCAGGGGCATCGCCATAGCGGTCTTTTGCCAGGGCAATCATCTCTTTTGAACTGTCGATGCCAACCACTCGTCCATGCGGCAAGCTTTCGGCAATGGCCGCGGTGACTTTGCCGTCACCGCAGCCAATATCCAATAGACTCTCATCTCCCCGCAGATTTAGCCTCCCTATCAGTTCGGAAGCCCATTCAAACTGGGATTGGGAGTGTTGGGCATATTCACCGGCATTCCACTGGTAGTTTTTGCTATTATTTTCCAAGGGCCTGCTCTGCCTTATGTTTGTAGTCGTATGCTTATCAAACGGCTGTAACCAAGTATCATCTAAGCATCGCCTTTGATATTTTCGACAACCAGGTCGCCAACTTCACTGGTGGAATAACCCATTTTCCCGGCACCCAGATTTTTTATTTTGGTACCGGTCACTTTTTTAACCGCTTCCTCCACGGCCGTGGCCGCTTGGGTTTCTCCCAGGGTTTCCAGCATCATGGCGCCGGCGCAGATGGCGGCCAACGGATTGATAATGTTCTGGCCGGTGTATTTGGGCGCTGAACCACCGATGGGTTCGAACATGCTGACGCCTTCGGGATTGATATTACCGCCCGCGGCAATACCCATACCGCCTTGAGTTTCGGCGCCCAGGTCGGTAATGATATCGCCAAACATATTGGAGGTCACCAATACATCAAACCATTCGGGGCTTTTAACCATCCACATGCAGGTGGCATCCACATGGTAGTATTCCCGTTTTACATCGGGATAATCCTTTTCGCCGATTTCATGAAAAACCCGCTCCCAAAGGTCAAATACGTAGGTCAGCACATTGGTTTTACCCACCAGGCCCAGCGTATTGGTATCACCCTTACCTCGCGCTTTTTTTCCGAATTTACGGGTATACTCAAAAGCATAGCGAAGACAGCGCTCTACCTGGAAACGATTGTAGACCATACTCTGAACAGCGACCTCATGAGGTGTTCCCTTCATGGAGATGCCGCCGGTACCCGTGTAGATTCCCCCTGAGTTTTCTCTAATGACCACATAGTCGATATCTTCCGGCGTTTTATCTTTAAGTGGGGTCGCCACACCGGGATAGAGGCGTACCGGTCGCAGGTTGATATACTGATCCAGTTCGAATCTAAGATTTAATAAGATGCCTTTTTCCAAAATGCCGGGTTTGACATCCGGATGACCGATAGCACCCAGGTAAATGGCATCAAACGTTTGAAGTTCAGCTACCGCTGTTTCGGGGAGCACTTCGCCGGTGCGAAGGTAGCGTTCCCCGCCGAAATCGAAATCCGTCATTTCCAGATTAAACCCAAAGCGGTCGGCGGCCGCTTGCATCGCTTTTCGGCCTTCATTAACCACTTCGAGTCCGGTGCCATCGCCGGGAATCACGGCGATTTGATAGGTGTTTGTCATTTTAGTCTCCTCTTTTAATTTGGATTATCAAATAGATGCTTAAATCGCTTACGCTTTACCCATTTTATCACAAGTTTCTTTTGATCGTATAAACATAGCGGTCCGATCGATAGTACATGTGGGTCACGGCCATGGGTATTTTATTCTCCGAAAAAAAGATATTTTGCATAAAAAACAAGGGAAAGCCGAATTTAACTTGTAATATGGCCGCGAGATCCATGTCGGCCGTTGTGGCCTGGACCTTTTGTTCCACCGACTCCGGTTTGACCCGGCATACTCTTTGGAAGGCTTCGATAAAGGTCTGCTTTTCAATATCCCGGTTGGTCAATTGTTTTAAATATTTTGCGGGACCGTAGTTAATGAAAAAGGATATCGGTTCATCTTTCCATTTACGAATACGCTTGATGCGCTCTACTTTTTCATCCGATTTTAGTGACAACATTGCGCGAATCGGTTCAGGACATTCAATCACCTGCCGGTCGATAACTTCTGCCGCGATGGCCAATTTTCGTCCGGCGACTGTATCGATCCAGTTCCAAAAGTCACCGGTAATTTCCATTTCAACGACATCATTTTGTCGTTCGGCGACTTGGGCACACGTACCTCGGCGGGGAATGATATAGCCATCCGAGGTAAGCACTTCCATGGCGCGACGGATGGTGATGTTGCTGACGTTAAACTCGTTTTCCAACTTTTTGGCCGATGGGATCGCCCCTCCCAATCCGTACTCGTGGCTTAAGATACGTTTCTTAATGGTTTCGGCCACCTGAATAAACAGGGGGATGGACTGAATAGTCACAATCAATTCCTTTTTTTTAAACCCGAGGCGTCAAGCGATCTCAATTTAAAAGGGCCAGTGCATTTGATTTGGATCGAGCATGCTCGTATGTTGGCATACTTAGATACGTTCTAAGGGTGAGGGTGTCAAGAAAAAAAATAAGGGGAGATCGTTCAATCACAGGTCAATAATTATTCATCAGGGTGTTCATAAAATTTCAGGAACCCTGGAAGGATTGCTCCGGCAAGGGTCATACCACCGACAATGCCGATCCCCAATGCAAACGAACCAAAATCACCGAAAAAGCCGATCAATGCCGGTGTGACACCACCACCGATTAAAAAGGCCAAGGGGACGGTGAGAGATACCGTAATATTACGTTCTTTTGGAGAGGTTATCATGGATAATGCGGCCAACCCGGCCGGAAAAAAGCAGACCGCTACAAGGGGCTGCAGAATGATTATGAGGGAAATCCAGCTTTTAGGCACCAGCCCCAGCAATAGGGTCAGTACGCCCGATAAGGCAAAAACGATTTTGAGCACCCGTTTGGGGCCAAACCGATCCACAGTCCAACCGCCGAAAAAAACGATACCGAGCCCACCGATTCGGGACAAAGCGATCAATGTGTTGGCCCAGCTTCGGTCAAACCCCTGCTCAGATACGAGATATAACGGCAACATCGTAAACAGACCCAGTGTGCCGCTGATCCCTAAACTGAATAAAACAATCATGATGCCGAAAGCAGGATTGCCAAAAAGAGCCTTCATTGAGGCGACATTTGGAACCTGACCTTTAAATTCACCACCACGCCCGAAACGTGCAAAGACAACGGCCAGAATCACTGCCAGGGTACCTATCAGAACGAACACGGCCCGCCATGAAAATTGGAGTAAAATGGCTTCCACTGCCAGGGGGGCCACAATAAAAGCGAGGTTGGGCGCCACTTCATGAATGGCAATAACCTTTCCCCAATGTCGTGAGGTTGTTAATGCCGTCAGTGTTGCCATTCCCGTTGGGATATATGGCCCCGCCGCCATTCCGAGGAACAGCAGACCAAGACGGATACTCCAGATTCCCTGGCTGACCGAAATCAAGAAACAGGCCAGGCCGACCGCCAGTATTGAACCGCTGATGATTTTTTTATGGGTAAAATAGGCAGATAAAAACCCGGAACCCAGTAAAGTGGTAAAGTATCCAATTGAAATAAATAGAAAAAAAGAACCAGCATCGGCATTACTCAATTTCAAATTGGACACCACATTGGGCATGATGGGAGCGAGGGCAATGCGGGAAATGAAATTAAGAAAAAAAACCGAGGTTAAGAGAAGAATCGGCCCGATTTGGCTTTTTAACGTGCGATTCTCAATCGAATCAACCTGATCATCGGTCAATTTCTCCACGATATCCTCATTTTATAAAAGATTTTGAATCGTCATTGAGACCAAATTCATGGACTAATTCATGGCCTATGGTATCATTTTTATGAAAAAGGGTTTGATTTTGGGTTCGTCGCTATAAAAAACAAATCATATCAGGCAAAACAGGAAAAGGATACCATAGACGCCATATTTTTAGGCTCTTTTGATATTTTTAAGGGTTGCTTTGACACAATGAAAGACATCTAATGGACTAAAAAAACAGCCAACCTGAATCGGTGAAATTTTACTTTTTGATGGCTTCGTAATCCGCCCGTGGCGACTGCGTTGCGCTTCATCCCGTCGTGATTGCGGCGTACGATAAGTACGCCTCATCACACCGGATTCGCGACGCCTTGAACTTGGACTTTTTACTTTGCCATCCCTTTTGATGATTTTCTACAATTTCATCACTTTTTTAGTATTGACAGGAAGTTTAAAAAAGGATTGTCTATATCTTCTCAACAAAGGAATTTTTCACAATGTCTATAAAATACACACACACCAATATTGTCAGCACCGATTGGAAAAAACTGGCCGATTTTTACCAAAAAGTATTCGAATGTAAACCTGTGCCTCCAGAAAGAGATTTATCGGGATCATGGTTGGATAAGGGGACGGGTGTAAAGAAGGCGCATCTCAAAGGTATGCATCTTCGATTGCCTGGATTTGGGGATCATGGCCCTACTCTTGAGATTTATCAGTATGAAAAAACCGAGAAGAATTTACACCCTTTGGCCAATAGAAAAGGGTTTGGTCACATCGCATTTCATGTTGATGATGTCGAAGAAACCCGAAAACAGGTCCTTTCTCATGGCGGTACCGGCTTAGGTGAAATTTCAACAAAAGAAATCGATGGTGTTGGCTTTTTGACCTTTGTCTATATGACTGATCCTGAGGGGAATATAATCGAAATACAGAATTGGTCTTAAACTTAAATTGGATTGAGCCAAAATATTTTACGCAAAAGGGGCCAATTGGCAATAGTTCTGATACTATTTGTCCTAACAACTCAGCGCGGTAAAATTATCGGTCTGGAAGACCTGGGGCCGGTATAATTTTTTAATAGGTAAATCTCAAACTATGTCTCAAGACCAAATAGAATTTAATATCTATTTTAGAAAGCCAATATATCCCTTAATAATAATATCGGCCGATGAGCTTATGGTTGCCTATAATATTAAGGAATTAGCAATCTGTTGCGTTACCGCATTGCCGACCGATGAAGATACTGTCATAAAGGCAATCGATTCCACTGCTGTGGAATTTTGGTACTCACCTAAAAACTGTGTAATTGCACCCGGTTTTGCAGCTAAAAAATGGGCCAAAAAGAAGATCGTTGAAACATTCAACAATAGTTCAAATGCTATAGATTCAAATCAAGAATACTCCACGAAATCTTTATCAAATAAAAGGTTAAGTAAAGTCATTGGTGACATTTGTGAAATGTTGAGGTCATAGCCTATCCTTCGATGTTCGACTCAACCCATTATGGGATTGATGCAGAAAGTGGTGATTTTTTTCTTTTATGAAACCAGTAATTCCAGAGCTTTTAGCGCCGGCAGGAAATTTAGAAAAACTGATCACAGCCATACACTATGGTGCAGATGCGGTATACCTAGGTGGTAAAAATCTAAGTCTCAGGGCAAAGGCCGGCAATTTTTCTAAAGAAGAGATGATCACCGGCATAAACTATGCCCATAAAAATCATGTAAAAGTTTATGTAACGGTAAATATCCTCGCCCACAATCGTGATCTGCAAGGGTTGGAAGAATATCTGCTTTTCCTGCACCAAAACAGTGTTGACGCAATAATCGTCGCTGATCCGGGTATCGTAGATATTGCAAAAAAAACAGTACCCAAGTTATCCATTCATCTTTCAACGCAAGCCAATGTGACCAATTATGCCTCGGCAGATTTTTGGTTTAAGAAAGGCATTACACGCTTAAATGTTGCAAGAGAGCTGTCCCTTGCCGAAATCACTGAACTTAGAAATAAGGTGAGCGGGGAGATCGAGGTCTTTGTTCATGGATCCTTGTGCATATCCTATTCCGGGAGGTGCCTGCTCTCAAACTATTTTACGGATCGTGATGCCAATAGGGGGCAATGCGCACACCCATGCCGATATCATTATGCCGTCACAGAAGAAAAAAGGCCGGGAGAGTTTTTCCCTGTAGAAGAGGATGAACGTGGTACCTATATTTTTAACTCAAAAGATCTCTGTTTGCTTACAATCCTTCCTGAACTTATATCGGCAGGGGTTCATTCTTTCAAGATAGAAGGGCGGATGAAGTCCATATTTTATGTTGGCGGCGTTGTACGGGTATACCGGGCCGCACTTGATTTTTTAAAAGAACTACCTGAATCGGCCTGGAATGAGCCATCCAATATTGTCCTGCCACACGCAATGCTGGAGGAAATTAAGAAAACCGGAACACGCGGCATAACATCCAATTTTATGAAAGATAAACCAACCCATCAAGATATGTTGTATGAAACCTCCCGTGCAGACCAAATGACAGAGCCGGTTGCCGTGATACGCAGCACAAATAATCATATCCTGATTGAGGTAAGAAACAGGGTTGAAGTTGGGGATGTTATCGAAAATATGGGGGAGGGGCTGGTACTGCAATCAGTTACCATTGAATCAATGGAAAGTGAAAAAGGTGAAACCCTTCAAAGCGCTCACCCAGGCAATATTATTGTCCTAAAGACTTCGCCTGAGCTGATCGATCCGAAAGTAAATGGTATAATGAGAAGAAGTCGTGCCGCTATTGATTGATATACACTCTATAATAAGACATTCAACGCGGAATCGCTGAAGGCCGCCGGTCAACTCGCACATTAGACGCCGCCTATCTGATAGGCTGGATTAGGAGGTGACACATGTCCTTCGTAGCGATAAAAATATTTGAATAATCAATTGTTTGCTTCAAGAAGGTAGATCGAATGGCACAAATATCTTTTACACCAATGAAGCCAGGCGATGAAGACAGAGCCGTTGATCTCGTAATAAACGTTTTTACTGAATTTGTTGCGCCCGAATATTCTCAAGAAGGTATTACAGAGTTCAAAAAATTCGTTTGTGCTGATGCTTTAGCAGAAAGACTAAGGTCCGGAAATATAATCCTATTCGCTGAAACTAGACAAAAAATCATTGGTATCATAGAGATACGCGAAAATAATCATATAGCGCTGCTTTTTGTTGAGAAGCAGCACCAGCGTAAAGGAATCGCCAGAGAACTTATCAGACGATCTATTGAGATGTGCAGGAAACGAAACCTGGATATTAAAAAAATCACGGTTAATTCCTCGCCCAACGCCTCTAATGCTTATAAAAGGTTTGGGTTCAAAGGTATTGAGGATGAAAAGGTTAAAAACGGTATTCGTTTTATCCCTATGGCGTTAATACTTGAAAACAATCATCGCCGGAGATGGCTTTGATGGGCGAATAATGTTTGATGAGATTTCAATCAGGTCATTATCGAGAATGATGTCATGGTATGAATTGGCGGTGGATGAGAAAACACACCGGCGAGAGACTTGAAAGGGCCTGAAGTAATTGATCAAGAGATGATCCAATTTGAAAGATTTGTGGTTATACTGTTTCTGTTTATCTTGCATATGCGCTGGATAACAAGTTAGGTTTTCTAAAAGCTTTACTTGTTTCATACCAAGAATACAAAAATTCGCTTGATATGCGGAAACGACTTAATAACTTGTTATGAGCACAAAACATAAATGATACGAAAATTCCAACAATCTGATATTGATCAGGTCATCAGTATCTGGCTTGAAGCCTCTATAAAAGCCCATGATTTTGTTACCAGTGATTTTTGGAAATCAAAAGTCAAAGATATGCGGGAAATCTACATCCCTTCTGGAGAAACCTATGTCTATGGAGAAGAGAGGATAATCCAAGGATTTATATCTTTGTACAATGATACCATTGCAGCAATCTTTGTTTCTCCAGGTTATCAAGGAAAAGGAATCGGGAAACAACTGATTCAAAAAGCCAAAGATGTCCGTGCTATCTTGAATCTTACTGTTTACAAAAAAAACCAAAAGAGTATTGAATTCTATAAAAAATGTGGATTTACGATTGAACAAGAGCAAATTGACCAGCATACACGGCATCCTGAGTTGCTGATGAAATTTAGCTCATTACATCAAGTGCATTCAATTGACGGCAATCGCCTGCGGTGAGCGAAAGTAAGGTGCTCTTGGCAAAATTATCAATAATCGACCATCAGTACAGCGGCAACTGATGCATGCGTTAGCGAGAAAAACGAATACGGGAAATGGAGTCAACCCTTGATTATTGCACTATAAATCCCAACAATCCAAATGAACCGGAAAAAAACGGTTCTTTTCAAAGCTAGTGACACATATCAAAAACTGGAAAGCTCATGTTTTGCCCTGAATGTAGAACAGAATATCGGGAAGGATTCACAGTCTGTGCAGATTGCCATGTTAATTTGGTAGATTCAATACCGCCGCTACCCGATCCAGAGTTTGTTGATTTTAAAGAAGTACTTGGGACCTACAATCCAGCAGATGTGGTGTTCTTGAAATCATTGTTGGAAAGTGAAGGAATACAGTATTTTTTTAAAGGCGAGCATTTTATGCATATGAGGCCTTTGGCGGACCCTGCTAGATTAATGGTTAGAGCAGATCAAGTAAATGATGCCATTGAGTTGTTGAAGGATGTCGAGTTATCAATAACTGGTATAAATATTGAAAAAAGTAAATGAAAAAAACGACACTATCATGACGCTCCACCTTAATTGATGATAAAATGTAAAGAATTCACTTCTTCGCCTGACTTCGGGCAGCTCGCTGTAGACGGAGAATGGGAGACTGCGACTGTTCTAAAACCAGGTGATTTCTGTGGCTTGGCACAGGCCAAAGAATACCTTGGGAACCGCACCGAGATGGCCTTTGAGGCGTTTTTCAATGGCGCATATTTTGGAATACGACATGCTGGAAACCCAGCCGACCTGGCTCAATTGATTGTACAGTATGCTTCTGCGTTACATGTATCTAAGGATGGGCATGAATTCTTCAATGCAATTCCCAGCGCTCGTATCGTGCACTTATCGGAACTTTTTGCATTTTCTGAGATTGGCGCAGTGAATGCATGGGGCAGTGTGTCTCCCTACCGAATCTTGGATCCAACTGCCTGCCTGTCTAAGTTCCAGGCCACTTGGAAGACAATGGGTGGCACGCCAGTATGCAAAAACATCACGTATAAAAAGGCCATAGAATTTGTTTTTGAAAATGGTGATGGTACTCATTGGTTTGCTTTTCCCGTATCGTCAAGTACTCCACCATTTGCCTTAGAGAAAGAAAAACTAATGAAAGCTTTGAAAACCTATTCTGCCTTTCGGACAGGCAGGTGTAACAACAGTCTCCATCGGATAAAACGGTAATGCACAACGATAGGAGAATGATGCTTTCACTGAATGTGGCAACTCAGATAGATATCGTACAATTACGTGATCTTGCCGTGAGTGCATTCGCTGAAGACGAAGCCTATAGACCGGATGGCATAGAGGATGGTGACCCGCCCGGGCTTGATACCATAGAAAAGCACGAAGGATGGTTAAATTCAAAAACCTACCTTAAATGTACAAAGAATGGCGTCCTTGTCGGAAGTTGCATTTTACAAATTGACGGTGAAAATGGCGTGATTTTTGGCCTGCATGTCGGACAGCAGCACATGAATTCAGGTATTGGTTCCTGGATCATTAATGAAATACAACGAATGTTCCCTCAGATATCTTCCTGGACTCTTGAGACGCCGGATTATGCAACTCGGAACCATCATTTTTATGAAAAAAATGGTTTCACATTAATTGAGAGAACGCCGAAAGATCCGTCACTTGGATTTGGATTTCACAAATACACGAAGAGAACCCAACAACACAATGGTGCATGACGTGAAAAGCTGGGCGACTTTAGTATTTGCGAATTTCAGTGGTGCTGAAACTATGAAATGGTAAAAAGAATTGGTACTATTGCTAACCAGTCATTCCACTGGATTTGGCAAACAGCGCGAAACCTGTGAATTCAAAGATCGCGGTAAGAAATAAGGGGGGGAAATTTGCATGGATAAGGTTCTATACGAGAAACGTGGCAGGATCGCCTACATCACTTTAAATCGCCCGGAAACACTTAACGCGGTGGACGATGAACTGGACCAGGCTTTATGGGACGCATGGGATAGCTTCAATGCTGACGAAACCTTGGATATCGCCATTGTAACCGGAGCGGGAAAAGCATTCTGTTCGGGAGCTGACCTCAATACCTGGCTTCCCAAGTGGGAACACGCTAATATGCTTGACATCCGCAAGAACGTTGGACGAGGCTTTGGGGGTGGAATAACTCGAGGGCAACATCGGATTTACAAGCCGATCATCGCAGCGGTGAACGGATTAGCAGTCGGCGGTGGTCTGGAGATCGCGCTTGCATGCGATTTTCGCATAGCCGCTGAGACTGCTCGATTCGCCTCCTTCGAAACGCGTCGCGGCCTTCACCAAGGCGACGGGGGCATTGTGCGGATTGTCGCCATCGCGGGCTTGGCCGTGGCGCTTGACCTCGCTATGACCGGGCGGGTGATCAACGCCGACGAAGCTTTTCGGCTGGGCTTGGTTAGCCGGGTCGTCCCCGATGACCAAGTGATGGAGGCTGCCGAAGATCTCGCGAAACAAATTCTGCGGAACAGTCAGCAGGCTGTACGATCCGCTAAAGAAACGATCCTGGACATAATTGGACGGACGCTTGACGACGCTCTGAGGGTCGAAACGCTTAATGCCTACTCCAGCGTCGGAGACTTCTCTGAAGTGAACATGAGATTGCAGCAGTTCTATGAAAGGAAAAAGTCGGATTCTGACCCTACCTAGCATTTTATGAAACTACGGACGAAACTGCGAACAACGGCATGGTTCGGATTGCCTACACGCGGCGCGTTCCGGCTACCGGACATACCTGGCGTTAAATTCGTTGTCACGGAAGCGAGTACAACCTAGGAGTCCCGTGAGGAAAAACTTCATGAGGGGATCTGTGTGTGGGGTGCCGGGTGACCGGCATTCCTACCACGACGAGCACACTTAAGGATGAGTCATTGTCAAGATCGCAAATGTAGTGTCCCAAAACTGACACATTGTTAAGCAACTTTTAGCCAACGTTCTTTCTCATAATCGATAGGGGATAGATACCCCAAAGTCGAATGTAACCGGATACTATTGTAGTAAGTCACATAATCCCATATTTCAATTTCAGCATCATTACGGGTAAAAAAACGATATGCGTGCAATCGTTCGGCTTTCAAGGAACGCAAAAAGCGCTCCGTGGGCGCATTATCTCCACAGTTTCCTTTGCGGCTCATGCTGGGGATCATACCGTAGGTTTTAAGTTGTTTCTGGTATTCGTGACACGCATATTTACTGCCACGATCCGAATTGTGCAACAGGCCTCTGGAGGGCTTTCTTTGCCAGTAGGCCATCGCCAAAGCATCCATTACGAGATCTTTTTTCATCCGCTTATCCATAGCCCAGCCTACGATTTCACTCGAATAAAGGTCCATGACAATGGCCAGGTAAAGCCAACCCTCATAGGTCCAAACATAACTGATATCCGCCGTCCAGACTGTATTGGGCAGATCAACATCAAAGTTGCGATTCAGGATATTGGCTGCCACGAGGTACGCATGACGACTATCAGTCGTGCATTTAAACCGTTTGGGTGTTTTCGCCTTTAAACCCATTTGTCGCATGATTCGGCGTACTTTAAACCGTCCAATGGAATGATCTTCCGCTTCTAATTGTTTAACAATCCTACGGGAACCATAACTGGCTTTGGATTGGTCGAATATCACTTTGATTCGATGCCTTAACGCCGCTTCATCTGGTCGGTGGTTATCTCCGGATCTGTGATGATCCAGATAGTCATATAAACCACTCCGGCTAACCCGCATCACCTTACATAAAACAGTGACGGGAAAGGCCTTCATTTGCTGCCGGAACTATAACTATCTGAAACTCATAAAAAAAGCGCATTTTGCGGTAGCAATTCTTTTCGCTTTGTGGTATATTAAAAGTCACTAAACACTCAATAATACTACAAAAACAGAAAAGGAGCTGGTCGCAAAATGCGCGAAAAATGGCCCAAACAAATGCCCCTGATGGCTCACATTCTCGATCATCCCCAAAGCAAGGAACTTGAAGTGATCAGTGGGATTGTCGATGCAAAACCTACCATCTGTGAGTATATTCTGCAAGATTTAAACAGAGGCAAGTCCAAGACCCAGCGCGCCGGCGCCAAAGGTATGAGCGCCGAACAAGTGCTACGCTTTATCATCGTCAAAGTCCTTTTCGGTTTCACTTATGAAGAATTAGCCTTCCACATCGTCGACTCGCAAAGCCTGCGCTGGTTTTGCCGCATCGGCATGGCCGAAGAAGGGTTTAAAAAATCTGCCTTGAACCGCAATATCAAAGCCATCAGTGATCAGACCTGGGAGATGATCAACCGCGATATTCTGGGATATGCCAAAAAAGAGGACATCGAAAAGGGCCGCAAAGTGCGCACGGACTGTACCTGCGTTGAGTCCAACATTCACCAGCCATGCGATTCGACCCTGTTGGGCGACTGTGTACGGTATTGACGCGGCTTATTGTGCGCAGCCGGGATGAGTTCGGGCTCAAGGTGCCGCAATTTAGCAACCATAACCGACGGGCCAAACGTCGGATGCTGGCGGTTATGAATGCCAAGGGTAAAAAGCCACGCAAGGCGGCCTATGTCGACTTGCTCAAAATTACCGGCAAGGTGCGCGGTTATGCCCACACGGCGGCACAGATGATCAAAAAGAGTGCGCTCGCACCCAGCGCGATTGCTCTTTTTGCCCAAATCGATCACTATGCCGAGCTTACCGAAAAGGTCATCGACCAGACCCATCGCCGGGTTGTTCTGGGCCAGAGCGTTGCTGCCGCTGACAAGGTGGTATCGATCTTCGAACCTCACACCGACGTTATTGTCAAGGATCGCCGGGATGTGATTTTCGGTCACAAGATCTGCCTGACCGGCGGAGCCTCCAATTTGATCCTGGATTGCCTGATTGTCGAAGGCAATCCAGCCGATGTAGATTTGGCCATCCCGATGTTAGACCGGCAAAAAGAAATCTATGGCCGATACCCGCTCAAAGTCTGCTTTGACGGCGGCTTTGCATCTAAAGACAATCTGAAACAGGCCAAGGCGGCCTCGCGCAAGATAAAGGATGTCTGCTTTGCCAAAAAGCGCGGTCTGAAAGAAACAGATATGTGCCGCAGTGAATATGTGTATCATAGGCTTCGCCGGTTCAGGGCCGGGATTGAGTCCGGCATTTCCTGGCTCAAACGTTCCATGGGGCTGGCACGATGTATGTGGAAAGGCTGGTACGGCTTTAAGTCATATGTCTGGTCATCGATTGTCGCGGCCAATTTATTGACCATTGCAAGGACCAAGCTGGCGTCAACTTAAAAATTGCGGCCTTTATCCATTGTTGGTTCTCGCGCAGCAGCAGAGGTGCGCTCAAAATACGAAGAAAACGAAAAATATCTATGCTATCCAAATATTTGCAGCAGATTATCATAGAACAAACCTTTTTGAACCATCGCTATATAGCTGGTTTATTATTTGATATGGGGGGTGTTGTGTTCGAGATAGATTTCGATCGAGCACTGCAAGCATGGAGCGATTGGACTATCTTGCCAATCGAGGAAATCCGACAACGTTTTAAAATGGACGAGGCATATGAGCGACATGAACGAGGGGAAATTGGCGCATCAGAATATTTTGCCCATCTTCGTAACGTTCTTGAACTTGAGGCAACTGATTCCGAAATTGCATTGGGCTGGAATGCTATTTACCTTGAGGAGATTGCGGATACAGTCAACTGTATCTTAGTCGTAAAAAAGAAATTACCATGTTTTGCGTTTACCAATTCGAACCCAACCCACCAAGTTTTCTGGATGGATGCTTACCCAAGGGCCGTAGCCTCTTTTCACCAAATTTTCGTATCATCTGAGATGGGATTACGAAAACCAGACCGCGAAGCATTTGAAGCAATTTCAAATGCCACGGGAATTGGTTTGGATACGATGCTTTTCTTTGACGATTCTGAGGAAAATATAAATGGCGCACGAGCAGCGGGAATGCCGGCAATTCATGTCAAAGGACATTCAGATGTCAAAAAGGCATTGGTAGATATCGGCGCGCTTTAACGGGTAAGGCTTGATTTTGATATTTACGTATGATGACGGAGCGTTGACCACATCATAAATCCAGTTACTATTTTCCACTGAACCCGATTGATTTAAAACCGCTTACTCGCCAAGTAAAATCGAGGTTATAATTGGCACGATATTCAATGCGCCTGACGGTGGAGGAGGCGGCGGCGGTGGTGGCGGAGAATATTTTGGAAATACATTTACGGCGAATTGGCCGGTGTAATTACCGGGAGGATTGTACTGACAGACCCAGATATTAGGCCAGTCGCCGCCGCAACCGCTGCGGTATCCGCAGCCTATTTCCTCGGTGCTTTTCCAAACGACTTGGGTGAAATGGCCCGTGGCTGGGCTGAAACCGGGATTGCTGTAATCGTAGAGGGGCTCTTCATCGTACCAGAGTTTTACCACATTCGGGATGGTCATTATGTAGTTTGCAAAAGCAATATTTTCGCCATAGCCCGAACTAGAATGGCTTGAGGGACATGTGTTCGCCCAAGCCTGGGCGCTTGCCGCAACCGTTGCTGACCATGTCACGGGGGGAACGCCATGCAGGCTGCGATATTGGTTGTGGGCTTGCAGCCATTGTTGAATCTCAGCCGGTGTCGCACCATATGCTTTTTGCCCGTCGCAAAACCAGGTTGTTGCAACAAGTACCATAAGCGTCGTCATTGCGATTCTTGTTCCGGGTTGTTTATCCACATCCCCTCCTATGGAAGCATTATGTGATATAACATTATGACTCATTGAGCGCGTGGTTACGAACCGTCCTGTTGCAGCCGTTTTTTTCAGCATCATCGTCTTCTTTGTATATATTCTTTGCCGCCAATATCCATTTTAAAAGTATCCTCCAGTATTCCTTCTGGGCAGACGGTTGTACATGTCAAACAAAAAATACATTCAGTGGATAAGACCCTATCACCACGGTTTACGTACGCCATGATATTGATGTCCATTGGACACGACTTGTTACACACACCGCAATGTGTGCAGGTCTCCCTGTCTCCCTCGATCTTAAGAAATGAAAATCGTGATGTAATCTTAAGGATTGCAGTTATTGGACAAAGATATTTGCAAAAAGCCCTATTATCTTTGAGCGAAAAAGCAAGGATGATTGCAGAGGTAAAATAAAAGGTGTTACCTCCCACGAGCCATACCAACTCTGATTGATCCATTGGATTGGGCCTATATTGAAAAAAGAACCATAATACAAGTATAAATAAAAAACTTAAGCCAAAATGGATATACCTCAATGTTTCCCATTTTGCGGCCATTCTGCCCGTCTTGTTCCGCTTATATGGAAGAAAATCAAGAACCATCGCGGTCCAACACGCCCAACCACAGAACCCTCGTCCAAATAGTATCGGCCCTAAAATTTTGGCCACTAAATAATGAATAACGGAGCCTGCAAAAAATCCAGATAGCAAATATAAGAAAAATCCTTCTAATTGCATGTTTTCCATTTTAACTATCCCAAGGAAACCCAGCATATAGATCCCAATAAGCAATTGCGCAAAGCGTCTGCCTGCGGGCTTTTTTTTCCTTGGAAGTAATATGTATAGGCCAATCCCAAGGCCAACGGCAGTCCCAATGTAACCAAAATTGAACAAAAAAAATATGTTTCCCGTGGTTTGCCATAAGACTATGGCTAAGGTCCAAAATGAAATTAAAATGATTAAGGGGACTCTAAGGTTTTTCATTTCATAAACGTTTTTTTTCGCAGGTTTCACAATGCTACCTTTAATTAGCGAATAAAAAAAGGATTGGAATAATATTTAATGCTTTTAGCTTGGTCATCTTAATATTAGGAACAACCGCTTTTGACGTTAATGATATATTCTTGAGGAAACAGAGAACGCCCAGCCTCAGTTGAGGCGATAGCCGCCAACGATATGTTGTTATGTGAGAATTATAATCGTTTGTAATTATAGACTCTTTTTTTCTTTCTAATAAGGTCAAACAAGTTTGTCCGAAGTATCGCTTTTGGTACCCATGAGTGTACCAACGGTGGAAAAAGCCATACTGCCATGGTTGCATCTGGCTTAAGAATTCGATGCATTTCAGGTAAGAGTTTATCCAAAGGAAGCAATGGAAATGGGATTACACCAAATAAAAGTACCTTATCTATACTCGCAGTCTGTAGCCTTGTACTCAGCGCATCTCTTTGAATAATAGAAACATTTTTCAAGTTGGCCATTTCGACTTTCTTGGTGACTACTTTGAGGAATCCGGAAGAAGCATCCATTGCTACCAAGGATCCTTTTACACCAACTATCTTTGCCGCTGGTATTGTGAAAAAACCAGTACCACATCCCACCTCTAAAATAGTTTGACCAGGCTGGACATCAGCTGTTTGAAGCGTTTTAAAGGGGTCCATTAACCATTTTCTAACCCCACTTCCCATTAGAAATCCAGCCGGCTTGAAAACAAGATTTAATAATTTAGAATTTCCCAAGTCTTCTGTTTTCATACTGTTCCTTTTAGAACTCAATTTTGTGCATCTGATGTTAGCAACTTTACCCTAATGTATGTGGAACTTCTCTCAAATGAGCAGTAGCGCGATATTTTGATGCAAAATCCTTATGAGCCCTTTTAACTGCATTTTCCGAAATATCCAGTATATGAGCGACATCATTTGTGGGGACATCATGCTCCCACGCGTAAAGAAGAAAATCTAGTTTGTCAAATGGTATCCTGAAAAAAAACTCCTGATCGCTTACAGGAAGACTAAACGTGTCAGGGCTGGGTTGACGTTCAATAATTTCCGGAATTACTTCGAGATACGCTGAAAGTTGAAATATTTGATTTTTATAAAGATAGGTAAGCGGCTCAATATCAGTACCCCCGTCGCCATATTTACAGAAATCTCCTAATATAAACTCAGTACGGTTGGTCGTTCCAACAACCAGAAGGTTTCGTCGTTCTGCTTCGGCATAAAGATGCAACATACGAGCTCTGATTTTAATATTAGCAAATGAAGTAATTGTACGAAACGCCTCTAAATTTAACCTTTTTTTCCTTATTTCTCCATCAGGCATTTGGACTTGCAAATAATAAAAACTGAAAGCATCTCGCTCCAGGAGATCTGTAGGAAGTGATATATTATACTTAAATCCAGGTTTATATTCAGGAATCAGTTTCTGTAAAAATTCATCCCGCCAATTATAATGAACGACACTATCAACTGTAGGCGTAACGTCAATTTGACGATGTTCTATGTCTAACGCTTGTGCATGTTTTATTGCATATTCACTACTGATAGGATTAGACTCCGTTTCAGGAAGAACAAGTCCCACTACATTTTCTTTGCCTATCGCATGTACGGCAACAGCCGCTATGCAGGCAGAATCAATACCACCACTTAATCCAACCATGATACCTTTTCTGCGAAAAACAACTTTTAATTGCTCCACAATAAACTTTGAAAGTTTCTCTAACTCCTGTGCAGGATCAATTTTTAGAACATCAAGATTGAAAATCATCAAAAATCTCCTGTCTGAATTCATATTGATTTATAGGCACGGATTTCACTTTACCAAACAGCTTTGGGTGAATTATCCACAAGCATTATTTCGAAATCGGTACAATGCCCCTTACGATTCATTACCCAAAAAACCATCCAGGATTTGAATGATTTTTTGTGCAAACTCCGCGTCATTGATGTGGTGAGGGAGACGGTGGACTTTGGATCTCTCTTTCAGTTGGTTTTCCACGCTATCGGCAAAAGAGACCCGTGCCTGTTCGTCCGGTAATGGCCCGCCGTCGCTGTCAAAGGCTGAAAATCCACCCATGGGGATCAGCATGGTCCACTTTCCAAGGGCTTGATTACAAATATCGGCTATCACCGATCCCAGGGTTTGCATCTCCGCAGGGTTGCTGCGAACAACCGTGATAGCCGCATTGTGCTGGTGAAAAGGTCGCCCCGGGAATTGCTTCAGGGCCGTTTCCATGGGGCCGGTGACGATGAAATCGATATTGCCGGGCACCAGAAGGGTGGGTATCCCTTTTTTCAGGGCTGTCGTCCCACGGACAGGCCCGGCATCATAATCGCCACCGAAACGATGATCCATCATTTCATGCAGCGACAGGTCAATAACCGCCGTCACCTTTTCTTCTTCGATCATCTCTTCCATGGCCTTGCCGCCGGCACCCACGGTATGAAAGATCACCACTTCCCGGCCATTTTTTTCCAGGGCTTTGCGGACACTCTGGGCGCAGGCTTCGGTCGTGCCCAAGGTTGACATAATTACCATGGGCTTATCGGTTTGAGAATCGTCCCGGACATGTTGAACCATGCCTGCCATGGCGGCCGCCCCATTATGCAGGACTCTGGCGGAAATGCGATTGATGCCCACCAAATCGCAGACCGAGTGCAGCATCATCACGTCTTTGGTGCCTACAAAAGCGCTGGTATCCCGCGAGGCCATGGTGGAAATCATGACCTTGGGAAATCCGACAGGAAAGGCGCGCATAAGGGCTGTGGCCAGGGTGGTTCCCATGGACCCCCCCAAACCGATGACGCCGCTGATTTCGCCCTTCCGGTGAAGCGGTTGGGCCAGCTTTAAGGCGCCGGATATCATGGCGTTGAGGGCTTTGCTCTCATGGCCCAGATTTCTCACCTCGGTCAGTGTATGGCCACCGGATTCGGCCACCTGCTCACGCGAGATATCCACAGGTTCGGGACTCTCGCCCCGAATTCCCGCATCCATTATGATAACCGGAACGCCCATTTGTTGAAAACAGGATTTCAGGTAGGCCGCTTCCTGCCCCTTGGTGTCCATCGTGGCGACCAGTAGAACGCTTGTCTTAGAAGGTTTCATTTCTCTTTCCAATTCGGTCTCCTTTTCTCAAAAAATGCCGACACGCCCTCCTTGGCATCGTCGGTGGTGCACAAGCGCGCAAATGCCTCATTCATATGGGCGAACTGCTGTTTATACTCCATATCCTCGGATTGATAAAAAGCACTTTTGGCGATCTGGACGGCAAGAGGACTTTTCTGTGCCAACTCTTTGGCCCATTGTTGCGCTTCCTCTTCGAGGTCACCCTTTGGAACGATTTTATTGATCAGTCCCAGGTTGAATGCTTCCGTCGCACCGATTAGTTTGCCATAAAGCAGCAGTTCCAGCGCTTTTTTACGCCCCACGCAGCGGGCTACCGGAATGACGGGACCCACACAATTAAGCCCCACATTAATCGCCGTCAGCCCCATGCGGGCATTTTCAGCCGCTATCACGAGATCAGCCGCCGCTATAAGGCCCATGCCGTTGGCGGCTGCGACGCCCTGAAGTTGGGCGATGACCGGTTTTTTCATCCCGGCTATGGTAATCAAGGGCCTTTCCATCCGCTCGATCCAGGCCCGGTATTCCATGGCCGACTTGCCGGCCAGCTCATTGACATCGATACCGGCGCAAAAGGCCTTGCCCGCCCCTTTCAGCACAACAACGCGAACCGCCGGGTCGGTATCCATTTCAGACAGGGCTGTCGCCAGTTCATCAGCCATGCGGCTGCTGAAGGTGTTCAAATGTGCGGGACGATTGAGCATGATTTCGCCCACGTAGGCGTTATTTTTTTCAACGACAATGTCTTCGTAATTCATTGGAGGCATCCTTTCGGTTTTATCAATGATTATCCCGGCAAATGGTTTCGACAAACGGCGGCGAAATCTTCCGGATAGTGTCCGTTTATCCAACGTAACTGGGTTTCACTAAAAGCGCCGGGCGATTCAGGCAAACGGGGCAGGAAACAATAGATCAAGCGCTGGTCAAGTTTTGGCGCATCGAAGCGTTTGGATATTTCGATGCCGGTAATCATGCGGGCGCCCATGGCCCCCAGGGTGTGGACGGCATAAAAAATGGCCCGGTCAATGGCGGTACGCGTGGCGGCATCGGCTTCTAAAATATTTCCCACCGGGGCCTTCGTCATGAGCTGAAGTTCCCATTGGGAGGTTTGCGCCTTGGGAACAAATAAAATGACCCGATCATCTTCGTAAACGATGAGATCGGACGGTCGTTCGGGATTGCCGTCCATTCGGCAGTTGTTGCGCAACGCCTGGATATAACAATCGAAAAAATGTTTTTTAGTCTGTTCATGATATACCCGAATGAAATTCTCCACCAAATCGCCGAAGCCGTAGCATGTTAGAAGGTCGTCGCCTGGTTTGGTACCTATATTCGGCATCTGGTTTTGAACCATGGGCTACCTCAAAGGTTTTGGGCAGCAGGGCGTACTGCTGGTGGACCTGTTGGTGGGAAGCGTGCAGGCGGTACTTGCTTGGGGCGTAATCGAACCCGAAATTCCAGCCCCACAACGTGCGGTTAAATATCTTCCCCGATACGCCGCTATTTTCGAATAGGGCCTTACCGATTTTCAGGCGAAGGGCTTCCAACTGATCTTCATCAAATCTTCCCGGGGCAGTGTCTTTCAAAAGACCCAGCTCGTCGGCCATACGGATATAGGTACGCTGGTAGTATAAGTGCCGCATGCCCGTCAGATCTGCCAAAGTCAGGTCGGCACTTCGATAGCGGACGGCGTCATCGGCCATGTTGGCGGCATAGTGACCCCAGGGAATATAGCTGTTTTTTCGTAAATACTCATAAACGTGGGTTTGGCCCTGACCGTCGCGATATTCTCCGACGATTTCACTGTTGCCTTGAACGCCCGGGGTTAGCACCATGACTTTTTTATACGTATCGGGTAGATAGTAGTTGTTGGCCACTGCTTCAAAAAGGGGTTGGTTATGGATCACCGGCCTCTTCCCGCCGTCGGGTCGGGTTACAAATGAGAGACCGATTGGATGGGTGCTGGCCGGATGGGTGCCGGTTTCATCGAATACGAACCGGCAGCAGATGCGGGCTAGCTCCACCAGGTCATGGGGGTCCGTCGTGTTTACCGCCGTGGCCAATTGCAGTGGCTCCGGCATGGCCGCGAACATTTTCTCCAGCGCCGGTGACCGGTGCGTTTCTTCCCCCACGATATTTTTCAAATATTGTGACACCGACACCTCCGGCGGTGGCGGCAAGTTGATTAATACCGGGTCTTCAGCTTTATGATCGGCCCAGCTTTTGGCAATGTAGGTTGCACCACGAAAGGCAAAGGCGTTGGGGATTTCAAAAACCCAATCGGCGTCATGAACATTTACAGGGCCGGATGGAAAATTAACCCGATTGTCAACCGGTGTATGATGTTGATCCATACCCAGGGTGTTCACGGAATTGTCTTGGCGCAGGTTGCGCACATCGAAATTCGGCTTGTGAATGCCGTAGATGAAATTTCCCGATGGGTGCACACACGTTTTCAGATTCATGGTCGTTTCACTGGTTGACCCGTTTTGGTGTTTTTGGCGTATCGGTAAGACGTGGACTTTGATTTTATTTAGCGTGGGCAAACCTGTCAAGGCTTTGTGGTTGCCCGGTGGTTTGATCGTTCCGTCACCCATAAGGGGTATGGGTACCCACAAGGGGTACCCATACGGATGGAATCCACGCAAGAAATTTTTGTTTTATTGACAGCCGGCAGCAAGGAATGTCCAGCCCAACAAGTGTTCGCCCAGAATTAGACATTATCGACATCGATGGTTACTCTTATTTTAGATTTATTCAGATTCTAGTTCAACCCGGATTTAAGTTCAATGCAGATTTTAGTTCAATGCAGGCACATAGCGCGTTGGATAAGTGCCCCTTTGGGTTACTTAACTGGAGGAGCCCAAGGCTATATATAAATGGAGGCGGCCCATGAAACAGTTTGAAAAAATACTATGGCCCACTGATTTTTCTATTAGCGCCCAGTCGGCGTTGGCATATATCGAATCATTGGCAACCAAATACCAGGCGGAAATCCATGTACTCCATGTGGTGGAGGATATTGCCCATCATGAGGGATGGTATGGCGATTTTGACCGCGGACATGTCGACAAAATCGTCGAATGGGAAGAGAAGACCGGACGAAAAAGGTTGGATCAGATTTGCAGCAAATACCTGGACGAATGTCCCCTTTACATCAAGCACGTCAGGGTGGGCGATCCTGCCGAGGAAATCCTGAAACTCGTTAAGGAAGAGAACGTGGATATGGTGGTAATGACCACCAAAGGGGAAAAGGGGTTGTTTCCCTTCGGTAGTGTTGCCGAAAAAGTCGTTAAAACCGCATCCGTTCCGGTGGTTACCATACCTGTGGCATCCGGGCAGCCCGAAATGCAAACGGTCGTCTCGTAAACGGCTGATCAATTATTCAATGTAACCGGTATTGAATGTACCCGGCATTCAGTGTGATTGGGGCCATGTTTCTATCGCTTTTTCGATTTTGATCCCATCCTCAATCATCCGCCTGGTGGTCTAAAAATGACGCTACCTGGCTGCTTATCGAATGTTGATCGCCGGGTGCCAACCAGAGCGTGTCCCGGTTTTTTTTAAACCAGGTCATTTGGCGCTTGGCGTATCTTCGGGTATCCCGTTGCATGGTGCGTACGGCCTCGGTCATAGAGAGCTTACCCTCGATGAACAGCACCATGTGGCGATAGCCGATGGATTGCATCGATTTCAGGTCTGGCGCATACCCACGTTTGAGGAGTTGATTGACTTCGTCAACCAATCCACCTTCAAGCATTGTTTCCACCCGCCGGTTGATCCGCGTATAAAGCGGTTCGCGATCCATGGTTAGACCGATCATCAATGCGTCATAGGGATCATCTCCAAAGTGGTGGTCCAACTGAAGAGATGAGATGGGGCGACCAGTGATTGTTTGGACTTCCAGTGCTCGAATGATTCGAAAGGTATCGTTGGGGTGGATACGCCGGGCGGCTTCCGGATCCAGCTGCGACAGACGGTTGTGGAGCGTTTGGCCTCCTTTTTCGACAGCTTCCTGTTTGAGTTGGCTTCTAATGGCCCGATCAGTGATCGCTTCAGCGGCGAGCCCGTTTAGCAGAGCCCTGACATAAAAACCGGTTCCACCGGCGACAATCGGCATTTTCCCGTTTTCTATCAGTTTTTCAGCCTGTTCCCTGGCCATGCGTGCATACCTGGCCGCATCAAAGGGTTCATCCGGGTCGGCCACATCAATCATATGATGCCTCACGCGGGCCTGTTCCTCGGCCGTAGGTTTGGCCGTGCCAATATCCATGGTGCGGTAAATCTGCATAGAATCCGCGCCGATGATCTCACCGCCGAAAGCCTCAGCCACATTCATGGCGGTGGCCGTCTTGCCGATCCCGGTGGGCCCCACAATAACGATCAGTTTTGGTTTTGCATGCACAGTTTTCATCGACAAAATACGACCCTTCAGGGCAATTACATTTGTTATTTCCCAAGCGTCCTAAATTTCAAAATGAATGCGGATATGTAGGGGCAATCCCTTATGGTTGCCCCATGGTTTTGTCTACCACAAAGGGAATGGGCACCCACAAGGGGTGCCCCTACAGGGAGAATCCATAACGACCCTTTTGACAAGTATTGCACCATTACACAGGAAACGATATATTGGATCCGTTGTAAAATCCATCCCCGGATAAAATGCACATGGGATAAAATACACATGCGCCAAGGGACGCTCAATTAGCCGGACTAATGGTAAAAGTCATAAACATAAACACCTACCGACGCCAGTTGGTTGAAAAAAAGGTTTATGGCGTCTGGGAACGGCTATTGGGCGAATCGTTTAACCTGGATACGCGGTTCACGGATCTTTCCGACCGGGTATTGTGTCTATTAGCCCAGCCGGGAGATGTCAGCACCAAATTGTATTACGAAATGATCATGGGGGCCTTGGATTATGGTCCGGCCGATCGTTTTCGATTTTTAGACGATCATCAAAAAATGGCCGTTGTCGATATTCACATGTTTCTCGCCGATCATGGCCGTTTCGAGATGATGCAAAGACTCGGCTGGCTGAAAAGCCACATCTGCCTAAAGTCTTCCCTGGTGGCAATTGTTGAACAGTTCGAAGAAATTAAACCGCGTTGCCTTGCCGATTTTCCCGACCTTGTTGTGTCTCATCCCGATTATGATGCCTACCAGCCGTTGATTCCCCGGGAAAAGCAAGTCTTTATTAGGCGAAAACTTAACGATGCCCTCGAGGTTTTCAAAAAACGGATAACCACGCCGTAAACCATCCCCGGCGCTTTAACCCGCCTCAGTTGTCTGCGGATAATGCGCTAGCGGTTCCGATTTTAAAAAGTGCATTAAATCAATCAGATTTTTAAACAATTGGCTGGGGTTTATCCCCTTATTTGAGTCTCGATGGTGACCGATTAAAAAATTTCGACCGACTCCGGCCTTTTGACCGGCCTCAATATCGGTGAGCTGGTCCCCCACAAGCAGGCTCTTTTTTAAATTGATGTTCAATGCTTTTTGCGCCCGAAGGATCATGCCTGGCGCTGGTTTGCGACAATCGCATTGCTTTTTATATTGACCGATGGCTTCAGTCGGGTGGTGGGGGCAAAAGTAGGTTTCGGAAATTGTAACGGCCTGATAACTAAATTGGCGTGTCATCCAAACGTTCAAGGCGTGCAATTGCTCGACGGTATAATATCCCCTGCCGATCCCCGACTGGTTGGATATGATAACAATTTTATACCCGTGACCCTGAAGCAGGTGGCATAACTCAAAGATCCCGGTGATAAACTCAAAATCTTCTACTTTATGGACATAGCCCTTATCGGCATTGATCGTCCCATCACGATCCAGAAAGGCGGCCTTGGTCATGGCTCTGCCGTTGTCTGCTCGCCATTGGCAATACTTCGAATCAGAGAACTCGTGCTTTTTCCTTCTTCGAGGGGAAATAAAACGACTTTTCCGCCCCAGCTTTCCACCAAATCGGCGCCCACCACTTCATTTTTTCGGTAGTCGCAACCTTTGACGATCACATCCGGGCGGATTGTTTCAATGAGTTGGAGAGGCGTTGGCTCGGCGAAAAGAACGACCATGTCGACACATTCCAGGGCGGCCAGGATTGCCGCCCGATCCTCCTCGGCTAACACGGGCCGGGAAGGGCCCTTGAGCTTTCGAATGGATGTATCCGTATTTAAGCCGACGATAAGCCGATCTCCCTCTTTGGCGGCCGATTGTAGTAGATGAATATGGCCGGTGTGCAGCAGGTCAAAACAACCGTTGGTGAAAACGATCTTTTCCTGGCGGCCGCGCCATTCGTTGGATATATCCGTCCCCTGGGTCAGGGAACATATTTTGTGCCGGGGGCCCTCATATAATAACCTTAGGGCCTGCTGGAGCTCACCCAGTGAAATAGCATGTGTGCCGACTTTGCCCACAGCCACTTCTGCGGCGGTGTTGGCAAGTTCCATGGCCATTGGCATGGCGCACCCGGCGGCAAAGGATGCTGCCAAAACAGCAATGACCGTGTCGCCGGCACCAGAGACGTCAAATACCTCCCGGGCTTTAGAAGGAATTGACAAAGCGTCCTTCTCCTTTTGAAAAAGGCACATGCCCTTTGCGCCCCGGGTTACCAAGAGCCAGTCCAAATCGAAAGCCTCCCGGACTTTTGCGCCCCTTGTTTGAAGCGAATCCGATGTTGTGTCGGTACCCAGACGGTGGTGGATGGCAGCCAGCTCTTTTTCATTCGGCGTGACACATGTTGCCCCGCGGTAAGGTTCCCAATTTTCCGCTTTGGGGTCGACAAAGATCGGAAGCTGATTCGACCGGCAAAAGGCGATGCAATTTTCAATTAAGTTGGATTGCAAGACCCCCTTTCCGTAGTCGGACAGAATGACCAAGGTGGTATTTGCGGCTGTTTCAATCGTTGCCGAAAATTTCTGCCAAAGCTGTTCGTGGTGGCTGTTTTGAATTTGTTCCGGATTTTCCCGATCGATGCGGACCAACTGCTGGCCAACCCCCATGACACGGGTTTTGCGGATGGTTGAAAGGCTATCAAAGGCAACAGTGTGATCGGAAATGCCATTTTGTTCGAGTAGCCGACCGATCTTTTTTCCCATGCGATCATTGCTGACGGCCCCGACGAACGTCACCCGGCATCCCAGGCCGGCCAGGTTGGCGGCGACATTCCCTGCACCGCCCAGCCGATAGGTGACTGTGTCGACCTTGACCACGGGAACCGGGGCTTCAGGGGAGATACGCGCCACGTCCCCCCAAATATATTCATCCAGCATGATATCGCCGAGAACGACAACATCCACCCGCGAAAAATCAGGCACCTCGATTGTTGATTTCATCGGTTAGCCTGCCTGTGTCAGGGTTTTTTCAATATAACCGGCCAGGTAATGCAGAATGAGCATATGTGCTTCCTGGATTCGGGGTGTTTCGAAAGCGGGGACGATGATGGCCTGATCGACATGAACACGCAGATCTCCACCATTGTTGCCCAGCAGACCGATCGTTTGCATACCCTTTATTTTAGAGGCTTTTACGGCTTGGATAATATTCTTGGAGTTGCCTGAAGTCGAGATGCCCACGAACACATCTCCGGCCCGGCCAAATCCTTCCACTTCCCGGGCGAACCCGTCACCAAAACCGTAATCATTGGCGATGGCGGTGGACGCTACGATATTGGCGCCCAGGGCCAGGACCGGCCAGGCCTGACGTTCCTTTAGAAACCGGCCGACCAACTCACCGGCAAAATGCTGAGCGTCGGCTGCCGATCCGCCGTTACCGCAAATGATGATTTTGTGGCCTTGTCGAATCGCCGTCACCATATCATCGGCGGCTTGTTTGATATCCGGCTTGATGGTATTCAGGGCCTGAATCGTTTGAATGTGATTGTCGATTATTGTTTGAAACACGCAGGTGCTCTTTTTTTGTAAATTTTACTGCCAGTTTTGACGCTTAAATTGAACCGGAACGTTCATTGCAAATACTGGATGCCGGTCTGATTGTCAATGTTGATGGCTTCGTAATCTAGGGTAATCGCACGTAAAATTTAGAAAGCATGGTTGATAATTGCGATTGCCCCTACATAAACACATCCATTATGGGATTTCGGGCGGTCTCGAAATGGATAAAAAATCAATGACGATTCAAAAAAGATCATACCCTAAAGAAACTGATCGTACTCAAATATATTGCGCTTCATGCCGTACTAAAAAGAAGGCCAAAAATGAATCTACCCCCTCAAGTAACCCTACGCGAAGTCGGCCCGCGGGATGGGTTTCAGTCGCTTAAACGCGTGCTTCCCGCCCTGGATAAGCTGAAAGTCATTGAAGCCCTGATTGCGGCCGGGGTTACGCGCATGGAGACCACATCGTTTGTGAGCCCCCGGGCAATCCCGCAATTAAAAGATGCGGCAGACGTCATGGCCGGCGTCCCACGCCAGGGTGTTATCCATGCGGCCATGGTACCCAACTTAAAGGGGGCCGAGCGGGCGCTGGCCGCGGATGTTGACGAGCTGGTCGTGGTCATGTCGGCATCGGAAGCTCACAATCAGGCCAATATTCGGCAAAATATCGATGCGTCCCTCACTGATTTGGGCCCCATCTTTTCTAAGGTGCAACAACAAAGGGTTCCGGTGATCGGTGCAATTGCTGTGGCGTTTGGCTGTCCTTACCAGGGGGCAGTTCCGATAAAGGACGTGATGTCCCTAGCCTCGGCCTATATAGAAAACGGTGCTGCAGCCGTCATGTTGGCCGATACTGTCGGTCTGGCCACACCACTCCGGGTGCATCATATGGTGGAGACATTTCAAAAACGGTTTGGAGACACAACGCTCATTCTCCATTTTCATAACAATCGTGGTATTGCCATGGCCAATCTGTTGGCAGCGCTTACCGTAGGGGTTACGCACTTTGATACAGCCCTGGGTGGCATCGGTGGTTGTCCCAACGTTCCCCGGGCGGCAGGAAATCTGGCCACCGAAGATGTGGTGTTCATGTTGGAAGATATGGGCATTCAGACGGGTATCGATCTGTCCAAGTTGATTGAGGCAGCCCGATTGTTGGAAAAATATCTCGGAACGACGTTACCCGGGCAGGTAATGAAAAGCGGCCCGGCACTTGCGCCGCCGGCTTGCCGGGCGTAACAAACTAAAACGTTTTGAAATTGGCTCGGTTCTATGGGTTTTCCAGACCGACATGGCTCTTTTTGAATGCCTCGGCTTCCTTTTCAAAAACCTTGATGCGTTTGTCCAGGTCAACCAATTGGGTCTGTATTGCCGATAAAATTTTCACCACATGGGCCTGAGGCTCATGGGTAGCGCCTTCCTGGGACTGGGCCAGCGCTTGTAGGTGTTCCAAGTGTGAATTAAATTCCGCCATGGCCTCATTGGCGTTTCGTTGGTTACCCGGGCGTCCTGAGCCGTGTTGTATCGTCTCTCTACTATGCTCCGAGCGCCTTTGCCTGCCTTTAAAGATCAGATAGGCCATGAGAACAAAGAACGTAATGGTCACAATAATCGATAGAAAGTTTTCGCCCATGTGGGGGCCTCCCTGATTAATTTTACTGGGTTAAACTTATTTGTAAATAATCAAGCCACCGCCTTGAGTCGGCCCAATCGTTGTCCGGCTTCGATGAGCACGTCATCGCTTTTGGCAAAATGAAGCCGAATCAAATGATGTACCGGCTCTTGAAAGAAACTTGATCCGGGTACGGCGGCCACGCCGATATCTTTGGCCAGATAACGGCAAAAGGCGGTATCGTCTTTTGCCTGAAAGTCACCGATATCCACCAGAACGTAGTAGGCGCCCTGGGGTTTGACATACTTTAGATTTGCATCATCCAAGTAGCTGCAGAACAGATCGCGCTTGTGGGTATAATCGGTTTGCAGTTCTTCATAATATGCGGGGGGTAGTTTAAGGGCTGTTACCGCCGCTTCCTGCAACGGCGCGGCGGCGCCCACCGTTAGAAAGTCATGCACCTTGCGGGCCTCGGCAATGATCTTAGAGGGGGCAATGACATATCCCAGACGCCAGCCGGTCATGGAATAGGTTTTGGATAATGAGCTGACCGAGATGGTGCGCTCGAACATCTCCGGCAGGGCGGCTATATAAACGTGTTTATTGGGTGCATAGACGATATGCTCGTAGACTTCATCGGTTAGGACGAAGGCATTGAACTCTTTGGCCAGATCGGCAATGATGGCCAGCTCTTTTTCAGTGAACACCTTGCCCGAAGGGTTGGCGGGATTGCACAATACCAGGGCCTTGGCCCCCTGTTTGAAGGCCCGGCGCAATTCATCGGGGTCAAAAGAAAAGTCCGGCGGGTGTAGGGGGACGAAAATCGGCTGGGCGCCGGTAAGGATCGTATCGGCGCCATAGTTTTCATAATAGGGCGAAAAGACGATCACCTTGTCGCCGGGATTGCAAGCGGTCATCATGGCCACCATCATGGCCTCGGTACCACCGCAAGTCACTACGATATGGTCATCGGCATCCAGGTCCAGTCCCATAAAGCGGCGTTGCTTTTCGGCCAGGGCCTGTCTGAAATTGGGCGCACCCCAGGTGACGGCATATTGATGATAGGGGCCGGAGATGGCCCGGTGGGCGGCTTCCAGCACTTCCGGTGGCGGATCGATATCCGGAAATCCCTGGGATAGATTGATGGCCTCATATTTGTCGGCTATTCGGGTCATTTCCCGAATTACCGACTCGGTCAACAGGTTGAGCCGCTCAGCGGTTTTTGGCATGGAGGTAAACCTTATTTTTTTATTGGGTTGTTATAAATGCATAATTAAAGGGTAGATCACCGTTTAAACAATGGGACCGGGGAGGGGCACAGCGCCTGCATTTCCGGCATGTCTTCAGGCGCCGCGTACCCTTTGGTGGCAAAGCCCTTTTGCATACCAATTTCGGTGATTATTTGAAGATGAGTATGGTAGAACCAGTTACCGTTCTCATGAAAGTCGCCGATCTTGGCAAACGCTTCCCCGGCCGCAAACGATTGGCCCTTTTCGGGAAGCGACGTTTGGCATAAATGGCCATACAGACTGTAGAAGGTGTCGGTACTTTCAAACAGATGTTTCAAAATGACAAAACCACCGTAATTACCATTCCCTTCCTCATACCCCACCGCCTGGACAGTACCGTTTAGCGGTGCGTGCAGGGCCGCTCCCAGGGGTACGATAATATCAATTCCGAGGTGATAAAACCGATTTTCAGAAACCATTTGGGGGCAGTCTTTGAGAAGTTGTTGCCGTGGCTCAAGGTAATCGGCGAACCCCCACGTATATCGACTCCCCATATGTCCTTCCAGCCACTTTTGAAAGGCCGGTTGATCGCTGAAATCGACTTCGTTCATAATGGCATTTGTGTCCGACAGGTTTAACAGATAGGGGGCTCCGTCCAGATTGGGAAAGATCGGGACATGCTTGATCTGCTGATTATAAAGTAAAAAGGGGTATTTCATGGGATTCGCTTTCCGATTTTGCTTTTCGGTTGGGATCATTCGGGTTGATATTAAGTATCCATCATTATTATCATAATCCGAGGCCAATTCAAGTGGATTCACCGCATTTCTTAGGGTAATCGCAAGTAAAATTAAAAAAGCATGGTTGATATTTGCGATTGCCCTGCCGCATTTCTTGATACACGCCCAAAAGTGGGCTAAGATCCAAATTTGGGCTAAGGTAAGGGTTATACGATGGGATAATCAAAAATCATTCCAAGGCATTCATGACGGATACCATCACGACCATCGGCCGATCCATCGTCCAGCATGGGCCGTTCAATAACCGTGTCTACTTGATGACCCCCTGCCCTGAAGAGGTGCCCTGGGTCATTGAAAAAATAGATGATTTGGCGACCACGAAGGGATATTCCAAAATCCTGGCCCGCGTACCGGAATCCATGGAAGGGGCGTTCCTTGAGGCCCAATATGTCAGGGAGGCCGCGATAACGGAATATTTTGCATCGGGGGAGAAGCTTCTTTTTATGTCAAGATTTTTTCAGACGGGCCGCGACCGGGAGTATCATCCGGCCCGAGTGAAAAGAAACTTTACCCTTGTTGCGAATGATTCCGAGCCGTCTTTGTTACAGGCGGCCGATCTTCCCGCCATCCGTTTATGTGACCCGTCTGATTGTGTTGAAATAGCGCATATTTTCAGGAGGGTGTTTGCTTCCTATCCGTTTCCTGTGGATGATCCTGAATACCTGGCCGAGACCATGGCCTCCCATACACGATACCTTTGCGCTACCGTGAACCGACGCATCGTGGGGTTGTGCGCCGGGGAAATGGATAGGGCCCATTTGGCGGCGGAGATGACCGATTTTGCTGTGTTGTCCGAGATGCGTGGAAAGGGAATGGCAGCCTATCTGCTGGCCCGTCTGGAGCAGGAGATGATTGCGGCGGGGATGCGGACCGCATTTACCATTTCACGAACACTCTCAGCCGGAATGAATATCGTCTTCAAGAGGGCGAACTATATCTGGGGTGGGACATTGGTTAACAACACCCAGATTTCAGGTGGCATTGAAAGCATGTGGGTTTGGCATAAGCGTTTGACCGGGTGGTAGCCGACCTGATTAACCAATTTGATAGATCGGGTAGATAGATCGGGGTATGACGGTTGGTGTTGTTTTGAACATACCTGGCATTTAGTGAAAGCGCCGGCTTAACAATTATGCCTGCCGCAATCTGGTTTTTTTTTCCTGAATACGATACTGTCCGTATTCTGATGACAATGAGGAAGCTCTCCATCGAAGTGCGTGAGCTCCGAGAAAAACAATTTAACATTTAAGGAGGTAGTACAATGAAGCGTCGTGTATTCTTTATATCGGTTCTTTTGACAGGCTTGCTGATCCTTGCCGGCGTGGCGTCCGCCGATGTCCTAAGCGATGTCAAATCCAAGGGTGAAATGGTTGTTGGCACCTCAGCCGATTACCCGCCCTATGAGTCCAAGGACGAAAAGGACAACTTCGTCGGTTTTGACATGGATCTTATCCGTGAAGTCGGCAAGCGCATGGGCGTGGAGGTTAAGATTGTGGACATGGGTTTTGACACCCTCATCGCCGCATTGCAGAACAAGAAGATCGACGCCGTCGTTGCCGCTATGCAGGCGACGCCCGAGCGTGACAAGTCCGTTGATTTTTCAATAGTCTACCATGAAATCAAGGATGCGTTCTTGGTGAAGAAGGGCTCGGGTATTAAAATGGTTAAACCCGAAGACGCGGCCGGCCATAAAATCGCCGTGCAGACCGGCACCATCCAGGAAAAGTGGGTTAATAAACACCTGGTCGAAACCGGTAAGACGGACAAGGATAATGTCTTTTCCTACGAGCGGGTAGACAGCGCTGCCATGGACATCAGCGCCGGTCGCGCAGACATCTTGTTTATCATCTCCGACCCCGCCAAACAGCACGCTGAGAAAGCCGGTCTGGAAATTGCCCTGATCACCACCGAAACCGTGGCCGGCGGCCAGTCCATCGCCATGCCGGAAGGTGAAGCGGCCCTGAAGGCCGAAGTTGACAAGGCCATTGAAGCCATTAAAGCCGACGGGACCTTGAAGAAAATTATGGATAAGTACGGTCTGTTCTAAGAATTGGGCTGCCATTCGGCGGGCGGGCGGGGGCCGGTCCGCCGAATCAATAAAGGAGAGAGCGGACCATGTGGGCGGCGCTGCAGTATATTCTTCCGGGAATCTGGATCACCTTATCGGTGACCCTCATCGCCCTGGCTCTGGGTGTGGCCCTGGGCTTATTTATGGCGGTGCTGCGTGTGTATGGTGGACCGGGTTTCTCCTGGATTGCCACGGCCTACAGCATTGTGGTGCGGGCTGTTCCGGTGGTCGTGATCATCTTCATCCTTTTTTTTGTCATTGCCGAATTCGTGGATCTGTCCGCTTTCTATTCAGGCGCTTTTGCCCTGGGATTTGCCAGCGGCGCGTATCAGACAGAGATCTTCCGGGGTGCCATACTCTCCGTTCCGGCCAATCAAATGGTGGCCGCCCGGGCTGTCGGCATGAGCAAATGGGTGGCCATCCGGAACATTGTTCTACCCCAAGCCCTAAGGATCGCCATTCCCGCCTGGTCCAACGAAGTGACTTTAGTGCTCAAGGATTCATCCCTGATTTTCGTCATCGGCGTTCCTGAAATCCTTCGACGGGCACAATACATCAGTGCAAGGACCTATGAACCTTTCATTGCTTTCGGCTCGGCCGCGATCCTTTATTTTCTGCTCACCTTTATGGCGACTCAGGCTTTGGGCGTCTTTGAACGAAAATTTCGTATTGTGATGTGACGGAAAAAAACGATGGCATCGAACCCGATCCTGAAAATTGAAAATTTGAAACGGTCGTTTAGCGGCGTTGAGGTCATCAAGGATGTCTCCTTCTCCATGGAGCCAAGCGAGGTGGCCGTTATCATCGGCCCCAGCGGTACGGGCAAGAGCACGCTGCTCAAGTGCATCAACCTGCTGGTCAAACCTTCCGGAGGACGGATCTGGTTGGAGGAGCAGGAGATAACCGCAAAAGGCATGAGCAAGGACCATGTGCGGCGCAGGATTGGCATGGTTTTCCAGGAGTTTAATCTTTTCAATCATCTCACCGCCCTGGACAACGTTACTATCGGCCTGCGCAAGGTGTCTCACATGAAGGCGGGCGCGGCCAGACAAAAGGGCCTGCACGAACTCGCCCGAGTAGGCATGGCCGAGCATGCGGGCAAATATCCAGCCCAGCTTTCGGGTGGTCAGAAACAACGCGTCGGTATCGCCCGAGCCCTCGGTATGGACCCGCGCATTATGCTTTTTGACGAACCTACTTCTGCCCTGGATCCGGAGCTGACAGGCGAAGTGCTCGCCGTAATGAAGAAACTGGCCGTGGAGGGCATGACCATGCTCATCGTATCCCATGAAATGAGTTTTGCCCGTGAGGCGGCTGATCGGGTTATCTTCATGGAAGGTGGTGTTGTTCAGGAAGACGGCCCACCGGATGAGGTGTTCGAGAATCCAAAAACCCAGCGTGCCAGACAGTTCCTTTCCATGATCTCACACACCGGAAACGGGGGCGCTGATGGGTGATTTTCTACCATTCGCCATGGAGAACCTGCCGGCCATGCTAGAGGGAACGGTCCTGACCTTGCAATTGACTTTGGGCGCCATCCTGCTGGGGTTCTTCATTGGACTGCCGATTGCCCTGCTGCGGGTGTATGGCCCCGGCTGGCTGAATAAAAGCCTATTCGTCTACATTAATTTTTTCAGGGGCACCCCGTTACTCGTCCAACTTTTTATCGTGTACTTCGGTCTGCCGGGCGTAGGGCTGACGCTCTCCAGGATGGTAGCGGCCTACGTGACCCTGGGGCTCAACTCCAGTGCCTACCAGGCGGAGTATTTTCGTGGTGCCATTCAAGCCGTGGATGGTGGACAGATGACCGCGGCCCGGGCCATCGGTATGAGTCGCGTAACGGCGATCTGGAGCATTATACTACCCCAGGCGTTCAGGTTGGTTATTCCGGCCTGGTCCAACGAACTGATTTCCATGATCAAGTATACGGCCGTGGTGTTCCTGATTGCCGTGCCCGATCTCATGGCCCAGGCTAAAAGGATCGCCAGCCAGCAGTTTGCACCCATACAAACCTATGTTTTGGTTGCCCTTATTTATCTTTTACTTGTGGGTGTCGCCAGTATCATTTTGCGAATTCTGAGTAAACGACTAGAAATTCCTGGATTGCGCTTGGAGATGGAAGAAAGCCATTGAATGAGAGCGCACATGAAATCCATGCCGTTAAGCTGCAACCTGACGCGCGACCTTGAACACGCGTGCCACAGAGCCCTGCTGCAAGCCACATCCCATGATCGGTGAATCCTGATGGCTGTATTAGAATTGCCGGCGGAAAATAGAAATTTGTGTGTAAATTTTGAGGCCGACACGCTCGGCGAGGTCCTCAAACCACGCAAGATGGCATCGGCCGTGGACCCCGAGCGCGAGGTGCGCCGTGCCCTTAACAACCCAATAGGTTCAGCGCGGTTGAGGGAGGTGATCCTTCCCGTCGCCCGGCCCCCAAGGGTGGCCCTCATCGTCGACGACATCACACGTAAGACGCCCACGCATTTGATGCTTCCGCATATTCTGGAGGAGTTGGCCGGACGCCGGGGTGCGGGATGACGCCATATCCATTGTCATCGCCCTGGGTACGCATCGTCCCATGACCCGGGATGAAATTATCTTCAAGTTCGGTCTCGAGATATCGGGGCGCTACCCCATCGTCAACACCTCTGCGTGGGAAAAAAACAGCCTGAAGTATATGGGAGAATCCTCAAACGGGGTGCCGGCTTGGGTGAACACGACTGTTGCCGATGCAGACCTGCGTATCGGGGTGGGGATGATCGTTCCGCACATAGACGCCGGTTTTGGTGGCGGTGCGAAAATTATTCTGCCCGGCGTGTGTGGTCAGCGGACTGTGGAGGCGTTCCATAATAAAATAGCCTTTTTAAAGGAGAGCCAGCTGGCGCGGACAGACGCAACCCTGCGTGTCGATCTTGAGGCCTTCGTGGCCGAAAAGGTTCCGCTTCATTTTATCTTAAACGCGGTTCTGGATGCCAAAGGCCGTATCGCGAACTGTGTGGCGGGGCATCCCGTGGAAGCTCACCGCACCGGCGCCCGCCTGGCCATGCGTATTTATGGCGTGTCGGTTGCCCGTAAGTATCCGGTGGTGCTGGCCAACGCCTACCCCTATGATATTGACTTCTGGCAGGCCACCAAAGCCCTTGGTTCGGCTGAGCTTATGGCCGAGGAGGGCGGTTCGTTGATCCTGGTTGCTGCGTGCCGGGAGTCTTTTGGCGAACACCCCCTTCTATGTGAATACTTGTCTAAAAGCATAGCCGATTTGCGGTCCATGATCAAAACCGCGCCGCGCGGCCGATACGGTTGCCGCTTCGGAAGCTACGGCTCTGAAAATGATCTCCAACCGCTTCAGAATTGCCCTGGTATCGTCCGGTATTACGTTCCAAGAGACCCAAAAGATGGGATTCGCGTATTACCAGACGGTGGAAGAGGCGGTGGAAGGAGAGCTGGCCGGACGGGTTGAGTGCAAAGTAGCCGTCTTGACCCAGGGGGGTGTGCAGGTGCCATTTATTAAAAGTGACCAGGATGGTATTGAAAGTGACCCGGCTGGTATCGAAAGTAATGGGGTTGCCCAATGATTCCGAAAGAAGCTGAAAAATCATTTATTTCATGCCTCGGCAGGGCCAATTACCGAACTTCCATGGAAGATCGAATTACTTACGCCTATGATGCCTCAGGACAAAAATGCACACCCGCAGCAGTGGTGTTCCCGGAATCTGTTGACCACGTATCCAGGGTTCTTGCCATTTGCAACACCCACGACATACCCATCGTACCCCGGGGCGCCGGAACCGGGTTGACCGGTGGCGCGGTACCGTTGTCCGGCGGAATTGTAATGGTTATGAAACATTTTAACCGTATTATTACGATTGATAAGGATAATTTTCTTGCCGTCGTGGAGCCTGGGGTGATCACATCTCACCTCCAAAAAGCCGTAGAGAAAGATGGTCTGTTCTACCCGCCTGACCCCGCAAGCATGGCGATTTCAACCATCGGTGGCAATATAGCTGAAAATGCGGGTGGTATGCGGGCGGTGAAATACGGCGTCACCGAGAATTATGTTATGGGCCTGGAGGTGGTATTGCCCAATGGGGAAATCATCCATACCGGCTCTAAATGCATCAAAGATGTCGTCGGCTACGATATCACCCGGCTGTTCGTCGGTTCGGAAGGAACCCTGGGGGTGGTGACCCAGGCCATTCTCAGGTTGTTGCCCCAACCCGAATCCAGGCAAACAGTGTCGGCGGTATTTCATGATATAAAATCCGCGGCCAAAACCGTTCCCGACATTCTCCGAAAGGGTATTACCCCCACGACATTGGAACTCCTGGATAAGTATTGTCTTGATGCGGTAAGCGATTTAATGGGTGATCCTGTTCCACCGGGAACAAACGCCATGCTTTTAATGGATGTGGACGGGCCTGTATCTGAAATAGCAGTTAACATCGAACGAATTCGTCAGATTTGCCTTGCCAATAAGGCCATTGAAGTCATAATAGCGGCCGATGCGAAAAACCAGGATAAATTATGGCGTTCAAGACGCACCTTGCATGGGGCGTTAAACAAGCTGAAATCCGATTGGGAGGAAGAGGACATTTCGGTCCCCATATCCCGCATCCCAGATATTATCGACGCATTTGAAGAGATTGGTAAAACCTATGCGGTTACCATTGTTAGTTTTGGCCACGCCGGAGATGGAAACATCCATGTTAGTCTCGCCCCAAAGAATGATAGCGTACTTAAGGAAAACGTCCAGGAAGCTAGAAATGCGATTTTAAAGAAAACCATTGAACTGGAAGGCAGAATTGCCGCAGAGCATGGCATTGGGCTTATTAAGCGCGAAAAAATCGCCTGGAATATTGATCAAGGGACACTCAACTTCATGCGGAGCCTCAAACAATTGGTAGACCCTAAGGGGTTACTCAATCCGGGTAAAATCTTTCCCTCCCAAATCAGTTGCAGTATCGAACAATCCCAATGAAAGCCTCCGTCTCGAAAAATGTGCTATTGGACCGGGTTCGCCAGGAACTTGAAAAATGTGCGAAATGCGGCGAATGTTGCGGCGTTTGTCCGGTATATCGGGAAACCGGTGAGGAGAAGTTTGCCGCCCGGGGAAAGCTGGCATTGGCAGAAGCGGTTTTAAATCGGGATCTACAGAAGACCGATACGTATTTCGATGTATTGAACAACTGTATCCTTTGCCTTTCCTGCGTAGAAAACTGCGGCAGTGGCGTACGGGTGGATAAAATCGTCACCTCCGCAAGAGCCGATCTGAACATCGATCGCGGGGTGCCGTTTTTTAAGCAGCTGTTATTCGGTGTTTTACAAGCCAGCCGAGGCGTCGGGGATTTTATGTTTCAAAGCGGATCCGCTATGCAACGTCTTCTCTTTAAGCGGATACCCGACAGCAGTGGCCTCAAACGCCGATTCCCATTACCGCTGATCGATAAAGATCGTTACGTCCCACATTTTGCCCGGCATTCGTTTCGCAACACATCGCCAGATTTCTTCCCGGCTGCGCAATGTCAGACGCGTGTTCTTTTTTTTACGGGCTGCGCATCCAACTATATCTTCACGGGTATTGCGGAAAAAACAGTCGGTGTTCTGAACGCGCTCGGGGTCGATGTTTGCGTACCCAAAACCCAGGCGTGTTGCGGCGCCCCCGTAGAGGCCAGTGGTGATCTTCAGACCGCTCTTGTCCTGGCACGCCGCAACATAGAGGCTCTCACCGCCGGTGACAGCGATGACGATATCGTCACCGTCTGTTCTTCGGGCGGATACATGCTTAAAAAGAAATACGGCGAACTATTAGCAGACGATCCCCAATGGTCGGCTAAAGCCGTAAATGTCGCCCGCCGGACTTACGATATATCGGAATACCTGATCAAAAAAATTGGCCCTGAAGTGATCTCCGCGCACCTTGAAAGGCAATATCCGAAAACCGTCACCTATCACGACCCTTGTCATCTAAGGAAAGGACAGGGTATCTACAAAGAACCCCGGGAGCTACTCAAATTGATCACCGGCGATCGCTACATTGAAATGATGGCGCCCGAAATTTGCTGTGGATCCGGAGGATTGTACGGTGTGACCCATGCGGATGCGTCCTTGAAAATATTAGCGCACAAGACGGAAACGATTCTTGCAACCGGAGCCAGCGCGGTGGCCACCGGATGCCCGGGGTGTATGATACAACTGACGGATGGCATCCAAAGGGAAGACCGGGCCGTTAAAGTCTTACATACCATGGAGTTATTATCCTTTTGCCTGAAAAATAAGCAGTCTTAATTACCCCTAACGTTCCATACAAATTGACCCAAAACCGTTTTATTCGCACTATAACCCTATAGGAACCTAAAAGCCCTTCGTAATCGAAACGCTATCCAATGAACTGTTTGGGCAGGGCAAATGTTAGTACCTATGGGGTTGACAGGTAGGGAAGCATCCCATATGGGGGGACAAAGGCCCAAGGTTGATTTATGCAACGTTAGGGTAAAGGAGCCAGTGATGACCGCAAACCATTCCGCAGCTACCGGCAGCCCCATGCAAAATATCCATAAAACGATGCTTTCGGGCGATGAGACCGTGGCAACGATTATCGATTTTTTAGCGTATTACGGTACACCCGCTCTGGTGGGAAAAGTATTTTATCAAATAATCGGTGACGGTGCGGGGGAGCATAAATGGGAAAGACTATTGTCCGCCACCGGGTACGCTAATGATCCCGATGGTTTTTGCGGAGATCTGATCCGGCAACTGGATAATATGACCGAGCCGAAACAAACGGCCATTCAGGTCGGTGGTGTGCCAATCCCTCACCTGTTGCTCATGGCCGTTTTAGAAAAGACCTTACCCGGCGAGCGATTCACCAGCGTTCGTTCCGTGGAACAGCTTCAAGCGCTTACCGGCGTTACGGTTCTCGATGAGCATCACGATGATATGCAGGCGGTTTTAGATACGTTTCCGGTCCGGCTGTCGAGCCATGTCATTCGCCAGATGCGGGTCTCTGCGGACGTGGCTTACCAATACTTACCATTTCTAGAAGAGCTGGACCAGATCGGTCACGTCAACACCTGGATCGGCCAGTTTCATCAGGGATTGTTAGAGCAGATGTACCAAAACCGGGTCATCTTTTTATTGAACATGAGTTGTCCGGTCTATTGCCGTTTTTGTTTTCGCAAACATAAGGAATCCCGGGACCAGACCAACCCTACGAAGGCGGACGTTAAAAAGGCGGTTGACTACATCGCTCGCACACCAACGGTTAAGGAGATCGTTCTTACCGGCGGCGATCCCTTTATGAATCGAACCAATCTGGGGTGTGCCGTCGACGGGCTGCTTAAAATCCCCCATGTGCAAACCTTGCGACTGGCCACGAGATCGATTGCCTATTATCCGAACCTGTTTTACGCCAAAAACCGCTCATTGATGAAATTTTTAAAGGCCAAAAACAGCGAGGCGCAGCTTTCAGGTAAACGGATCGAGGTGGCCACCCATTTTATCCATCCCGATGAAGTGTCACCCCAAAGCCTCGATATTATCACCGACCTGGTCAATTCCGGAATCGCCGTCTATATTCAGACGCCTTTTTTAAAAGATTGCAATGATACCGGCCCGGAACTGGTGCGGCTGTTTGGCCTGCTTCGGGGGGCCGGGGCCGAGTTGCACTATCTCTACATTCCGTGTAGCCCCATTCACGGCAACAGCATTTATTGGACGCCGCTCAACAGAGGGTTGGAAGTGGCTACCTATCTGCGGGCCCATCTGTCCGACCGGATTATCCCCAGGACTTGCACCGCGACGCCCATCGGAAAAATGGACTGGAACTCCAGCGGCTGGGCCATCAAAAAAGACCCGGATAACGACCATTTTATATGGCTTCGGACCCCATACACGCCGGACTACTTTAAGGCCTTCGCGCCCACCGCCAATGAGCTCGATATTCTCTCGGTCAACGCCGAAGGAACGTTTGACGTGCGCTATATGGCCGATATCGGCGATGATGCCTTGTTTATTGGCGAACGCCAACCTGTTTCGCCGAAAAACCTGAAAACCGACGCGGATGCACTGGCACGGTTAAGGGCACAGGCGCTAAATGATCAGCGCACCGGCCGATCTATCGTGCATACCGGTACGCCGGGAGTTGATCGCGTGCATGAAACCCGTGTGGAAATCGACCCGGACCGATTTAACGATGACTTCTCGTATCTTAAAACCCATACTAAAATAACCGATGTCGTCCTGTCCGGGGAGGGCGATGCCGTGGATTCATTGCCTCGGATATCCACCATCATTCACGCCTTGCGTGCTATCCATCATATCAATGCCGTGCGATTGCGCAGTTTTAAATTCAACAGCGATCCATCACGGTACACGCTGGGCGCCATCGACCTTCTGGGATCATTGAACCATCTGACTGTGGCGAATCCCTTACGCCTGGAGATCGAAACCCAGTTTTTCCATGGGGCTGAAATTCACCCGGAACACGCCGTTTTGGCGGAAAAACTGCGCAACAAAGGGATTACTGTCTATAACAACACGCCCCTTTTGGCGGACATCAATGACTCTCCCGACTGTATCAATCAGCTTGCCTACCAATTGAGAACTGCAGGTATCGAATTTCACCATCTCTACCTGGCCGGCTTACCCATTCAAGATGGCCATTTACGCACCGCTGGTCCGATTAATGTGGCCCATGTGATCGACATCGCCGGACGGGTTCGAAAAGACGGCAGTGGCCGGGAGATTCCGCGCTATATTATTGCTACTCCTATGGGCGAGGTCGATTTTGGGTTAACATCCAAGTTGATTCGCAAGAATGAGGAGATCCATGTCCGCTTGACCCCTTACAACTTCGACTACTTTCAACAGATGGATGTCGATTTTAGATGGCCTGCGAACGGTGCTGTCGATGATGACGGGGTCCCGCTGGTTCCGGTGCCGGGGTTAATGGATGATGGGGGATTTATGGTTTTTTAAGCAGTGGCCTTCGATTAAACCCGAAGGCCCAGGGTTTGGAAGGACCCCGTAGTCTCAATGATCATGGGGTCAAGTGAAAAGACCCGCTTACTGGCCCCAACCAGAACCCAATTTACTTGCCGTACTTACACCGAAGGTGACATGCAGCATGAATCGGCTAAAATGATGGCTTCGTAAAAAGCCCAATTACTGCGTTGCGCTTCATCCCGTCGTGATTGCGGCGTACGAAAAGTACGCCTCACCACACGGGATTCGCGGCGCCTTGAACTTGGCCTTTTTACTTTGCCATCCCTTTTGATGACTTTTTTCGATGTCATCTTAAATGCGGAGGTATGATTTACAGCGTCTCACCCCAGGCTTTTTTGCTCCGGTCTATTTTTTTCTGAACGGTTGACCATACCTTATTTTTCAAAAAAGACTCCTTGTAACGAACGAGCATATCGGTAAACATTCGAAAAGGGACAGTGAAGGAGAGTTCGTCGGTTTTGTAAAATTTCCGGGCCGACGGGTCCCACCCCCCCAGGACGGCTTTGTTTTGTTTTTTGGCCAGATAATGCAGGGGCCATACCGCCAGGCTGCCGCATCCGGCGCTCCACGGCGATGCCACCACTTCCGGATCGTTGGTCACAAACGCGGCCAGCTGGTGAAGCCCGGTAAGGGCTTCCGGCCGGAGGAAGAAGAGAACCAGCTCCGGTGTTTCACCCGTCTTAAAAAGAGACAGCGGTTGAATAACGCAATATTTCCCGGGCGCGGGTCTCGGGTCCACATATTCAAAAATACGTCTTAGGGCATCCGGTGACTCGCAGTAAAGCTCTCCCTCGCTCCAACCTGGAATGCCTGTGGAGACATAATTGATAATGGTTTCCGCCTGGGGTTTGTTAAACCCGAGCCAGAAGGCCCCACCCGGACAGCCGAATTGTTTGGCCGAAAAATAGGCCGCTGTCTTTTTTTTGCGGGCCCGCCAAATATGCCCGATGGCGCAGGAAAACTGGCCGAATATGGCCTGCCAGTCAATGTCGTTTTGCATCTCTTTTTCCCGGGTGGGCAGGTCCATGGGCTTGGGGGAAAATCCTTCGCCGGGTTTTTCATCTGTGTAAAAAAGCCCCATGGGTTCTTCGTCAATGCCGAGGGTTTTCAAAAAATTGGGTAGTAATTTTAACACATCAGCATCCATGATACCTCCTGGATTTTATGTGAAAGGCACGGTTATCACTACCAATGACATTAGATAAAAATCGGGTAAAAAGAAAGTGATAATTCCAAAATCAACAATATCGTCAAACTATTTCACCTAAGTGTTTCGCAGCAGTCAACCACTTTTCCCTCTGGTTCCTGTTTGACGCTTTGACTGAGCCGAACGAAGTCACTTTGACCGGTTTTATACCCGAAAATCCTAAAATCGTCTTTTTCATCTGGTTATGTCCGGGCATCCGGCTGATCCATCGATAATACCAGGGAGGAGAATCCATTGTCACGATCAAATGGGCGCTTTTTCCGGTTAACAGTCGATCCCAAAAGGCCGATCCTTCTCTATATCTGAAGGCGAACTCCGGCAAAAAAACGCGATCGACGAATCCTTTTAGCAAGGCCGGCAGTCCTCCCCACCAGGTGGGGTAAACAAACACCAGATGATCGGCCCAGGTAATTTGTTGTTGGGCTTTTACAAGATCGGGTTCAAGCGGCGGCATACGCTCATATCCTTGCCAGAGAATCGGGTCGAATTCAAGGGTTCCCAGATGGACCGATTCGATGGTATGTCCGGCTTGCTTGGCGCCGGATTGGTATTGTTCGGCAATGGCGCCGCACAGGCTCTCTTTGCGGGGGTGGCCAAGTATTAACAGAATTTTTTTCATGGGATGCCCCTTTTTATTATGTTTAATTTTATGCAATGTTGACGACGTCAACATTAATATGCCAACTAAAGTTGACATTGTCAACATGGGGTGTTAATTTTTTAGCCATGGGAAAAAAAACCGCGCCATACCACCATGGTGATTTACGGGCCGCGCTGCTAAACGTGGCGGCTGAAATCATCGCGGAAGAAGGCATCGACAACCTCACCCTACGGGGCTTGAGTGAGCGCATTGGTGTTTCCCGTACGGCGCCGTATCGTCACTTCGCGGATAAATCAACATTGCTGGCGGCTGTTGCCGAGGAGGGCTTTAAGCGTCTTTTAAAAAAAGTGATAGCAGCCATGCAGAAAGTCAGGAATGATACCATCGGTCAATTTCAACAGATGGGCGTTGCTTACGTGCAGTTTGCCAAAGATAACCCAACCTATTATCGATTGATGGCTACCTGTGGCGCAGATACCCATGACATCGATCCAGACCTGGAACAAGCCGGTGACAATGTCTTTGATCTACTCGTGGAGACCATTAAAAAAGGCCAAAAAGAAAAAAAATTTATACCTGGAGATCCCCTTAACCTGGCCTATGTCGCCTGGGCAGCTGTGCACGGGCTGGCAACCCTGATGATTGATAAGCAGATCCACCATGAAATTGACATGGCGTATTTAGCCGATTTTACAACACGGACGATGGTTGAAGGTATGATGCCTCGGTGAGTTTTGCTATCCACCAATAAATACATTATTTCTTCACGAATTTATCTTGACCCTCTCTTTTTTCGGTGACATTATCCCGACTTTTTAGACCCTTATTGGGCGCAAACAAACACCATGTTAGCCACCATTAAATCCTTTTTGGCTCCCCTTTTAGCCACCACCATTCTCACAATGGGCGGTGGTTTGTTGAACAGCCTGCTCAGCGTCAATATGAGCCTTAATGGCTATTCCGAACAAGTCATCGGGTTGGTCATGTCGGGCAATTACCTGGGTATCGTGTTGGGCATTTTTCTCTGCCAACCCATCGTGCACCGGGTAGGGCATATTCGGGCCTTTGCCGTGTTTGCCGCCGTATTGACGGCCATCGCCTTGATGTACGGTATTTATATGGGTCCCTGGGTTTGGGCTTTTTTGCGTATTTGCAATGGGCTGTGCATAACGGGCCTGTTTATCGTGATTGAAAGCTGGCTGAATGAGAAGGTGGACCCCACCTTTCGTGGGCGGCTTTTGTCCATATATATGATCTTGGTCTATTTCGGGAATGGAAGCGGTCAGTTTCTTTTAAACGTCAGCGATGTGCAGGGGAAAAGTATATTCATGATTGCCGGGATCGTGTTTGCCATGTGCCTGGTACCCATTTCCATCACCCGGGCCGTCCATCCCCAACCTCTTAAAGTGCCTCGATACAACCTGGTTAAGCTTTTTCAACTGGCGCCATTCAGTATGGTGGGCAGTTTCATCGCCGGATTGATTAATAGTTCATTCTACGCCATGGGGCCCATGTTTGCCCTGGAAATCGGTCTTCAAATTCACCAGGTGTCATGGTTTATGAGCCTTACCATTTGGGCCGGGTTGCTGTTTCAATGGCCTGTGGGCCTATTGTCAGACCGCCTCGACCGACTGACCGTTATGTCTTTAGCGGGCTTTCTGGCGATGATTGCCAGTATCTCGATCGCCATTCTGGGCGCGATAAGTCTGAGTGTCCTGCTTTTTCTAACGGTCTGCTTCGGGGTGGTCTTTACCATTTATCCGGTCGCCATGGCCCGTGCCCAGGACAATATTCAGAAAGAAGACATCGTTCCAGTCAGCGGCGCCCTGATCCTATTTTTTGGATTGGGCGCATGCTTTGGCCCCGTGCTGGCATCTTTAATGATCACCATGATCGGTCCCTGGGGACTCTATTACTTTACTGCCATTTGCGGAGGCAGTCTGGGCGTAGCAGCGTGGATATTTCGGAAAAAACTCCCAAGTAAAATCGAAGATGAGGTGCCGTATGTTGCCATACCGAAGACCTCTCCCATGGTCGGCACGCTTGATCCTCGTGGTGAGCCGGAAGGGGATGTTAAAAACGCGAACGATGCCTAAGTAAACAAAATTAATAATTACAGGATTAGAAAATGCCGATTATTAGAATTGAAATGTGGGAAGGAAGAACGGTAGAACAAAAGAGAGAACTTGTTGAAACGTTTACCAAAGAAATGGCTCGTATTACTAATTGTGAAGAGAGTTCCATTTATATGGTGATTGATGAAATAAAAAAAGAAAATTGGGGGGCTGGTGGTAAACTATGCTCAGATAAATACCCTGATTAATCGAGTCATTTTATCACTCTTTAGGCGGGAAGAATGATAAATTTCATAATAAAAGGGCATAACGAATCACTCACTGGAATTTTACCCTTATCGGAAAATACGGCATGGGTATCTTCGTTACGATTCTGCTCTTGGTCAATGCCGTCAATATATTTGGGCCTCCCTTTGGAGATAGTAAAGTCTCTTTGGCAATATCAGCCCTTGTCATGTACTTCGTTTATGAGAGAAAGCAGCGAAAGGAAATATCGAAATGTCAAATTCTGAAGATTTGGATAGTCTCACACGTCGGTATGGCCCAAATTTCTCCGGTATGGCTAAACCGTGAGCGAACACTCGATAAAATCATTGAATATGTACCACTCGGCTGCAAAAGAGGGGTGCCAACTGGTTGTCTTCGGCGAGGCCCTATTACCGGGTTATCCATTCTGGATTGGACTTACGGACGGGGCACAGTTCAATTCTTCTTGCCAGAAAGAAATTCATGCGCATTATATGCAGCACGCTGTTCAAATTGAAGCCGGACATCTCAACCGTTTGTGTGAAGCCGCAGCAGACCAACAGATTGCCGTTGTGTTAGGTTGCATCGAGCGACCATTAGACCGGGGCGGGCACAGCATTTACGCGGCATTGGTTTACATAGACCCCAGTGGGGCTATCCGCTCCGTTCATCGTAAACTGATGCCCACTTACGAAGAACGTTTGACCTGGGCGCCAGGAGACGGGCACGGGCTTCGGGTTCATCCCTTGGGGCCATTTACTGTGGGCGGACTCAATTGCTGGGAAAACTGGATGCCGCTTGCACGTGCCGCACTGTATGGCCAGGGAGAAGATTTGCATATCGCCATCTGGCCCGGGGGAATTCAAAACACCAATGATATCAGCCGCTTCATAGCCAGAGAGGCGCGTTCCTATGTGGTGTCCGTGTCCGGTTTGATGCGTAAAAGCGATTTTCCGCCGGAAACGCCCTATTTGGAGGCGATTTTAAAGAAATGTCCGGAAATGTTGGCCAATGGTGGGTCTTGTATTGCCGGCCCGGATGGGGAATGGGTGGTTGAGCCGGTGGTCGATAAGGAAAAACTGATCGTGGCCGCGCTTGATTACCAAGCCGTCTTTAAAGAGCGACAAAATTTCGATCCGGCAGGCCATTATGCCCGGCCGGACGTGACCCAACTGACCGTCAACCGGCAACGACAGAACACGCTCAAGCTTGTTGACTAAGATAGGATCGTTATTATCGTAAGCGCGGCCAATTGTTCAAAAGAGCTGACACGAAAAAGCTGACGAATGGATCGGTAACGCCCTTGTCGGTCTGGTATGATTTAGGCTCGCAGCTCACTTTTTGCCTTGGAATTAAATGACACATATGCTTTTTACAGATGGAAGCGTGAATACCAAGCTGAGAATTGGCTATGGTGCCTATTTGGCCTTTCCAGAAGGGGATGAACCCCCAGAATCACTGGCGAAAAGAATAAGCGTCAAACGTTTTGTAGATACATCCTCAACGAAACTGGAATTGCAAACGCTATTATGGGCATTGTCGGAGGTATCCGCATCTAAGATTATATCGTTTACAGATTCCCGGAATATCGTCGGGCTGGGCGCACGACGGAAAAAGTTAGAAGAGAATGATTTTTACGCGAAGAATGGTAAGCGGCTGAATAATCATGAACTTTATCGGCAATTTTACAAAGCGACTGATCAATTGAATATATCTGTGAATCAAGTAAGCGGCCATACCCCATCGCGTAAAAAGAACCATATCGATAAAATTTTTTCATTGGTTGACCGAGCCGCTCGAAATGCCCTGAAGGTCGATTCTAAAAGCGGTTTAAATACAATGGGCAAAAGACCTGATCCCGGAGATGTTTTTTATTAAAAACCAAACCAGAAGGAGTTAAAAGTGGCGGAAGCAAAAGGACTGAGCAAACCGGTAAAACTGAAAAAAGACCTGGCAGGGATCCTGGGAGAGACAGAGCTTCCCAGGACAGAGATTACCAAGAAACTATGGGACTATATTAAAGCTAATAAACTGCAGACAAAGACTGAAAATGGAAAGCCTGAGAACGCGGGCAAGTTCATTGTGGCGGATGTTAAACTGCTCTCGATTTTCAAAAACACAAAATCCAAAAGTAAATCAGGCAAGGTCACAGACTTTACAAAACTGAAAGAGGGCCAGACGATCAACATGATGCAACTGGCTGCTGTTGTCAGCGCAAACATAGAGTAGGGTGATACGTCAGGCCTGCAAATGAATTTTGCAGGCCTGACACCCCTATTAGGGGTACCCCCGAATAATCGAATAGAAGTCAGCTATCCTCACGTTTTTTTAAAATGGTTTTGTATGCCATTATATGTCGTCCTTTCTCCCTCTATCGGGCTCTTCGTCTGGTAGATAGAGATGGTGGTAGACCATAGAGGATTTTTTCCCATGGCCAACTCGCTCCCAATACAAGAACGTGGGCAGTCTCTCGGGGAAGAAATCGCGAACAGTGTTAGCCACGGCGTAGCCTTCCTCGTGGCACTCATCGCCTCCCCGATCCTTGTACTTTCTGCAGCCCAACATGACAACTCAGCTGCAATTGTGGGCGCAAGCACCTTTGCGTTCACGGTAGTGCTGATGTACCTCACATCCACACTTTACCACGCTTTGGCTCGAAATAAGGCCAAACGGATTTTCCGAATTCTTGACCACGGGGCGATATTCCTGCTTATCGCGGGCACGTATACGCCGTTCACGCTTGGGGTGCTTAGAGGTGCCTGGGGTTGGATTCTGTTTGGTATCGTTTGGGGATTAGCTGTTGTCGGTGTCTTCCTCAATACCATTGGCGCCGGAACGTATAAAAAGCTCTCAATGTTTTTGTATCTGCTCATGGGTTGGCTAATCATTGTTGCCGTGAAGCCGTTATGGCTGAATATACCGGCGTGGGGCTTGTTTTGGTTAGTTGCAGGTGGAGCAGGCTATACAATAGGGGTAGGGTTCTATGCAGCCAAGCGGATGCGGTATGCCCACTTTGTTTGGCACCTGTTCGTCATCGCGGGTACTACATGTCATTTTATCGCGGTGTGGAGATACGCTGTTTAACCTTTTCGGAATGTATATTAACTAGTTGGACACGTGTAAGTCTTAATTTGAATCACGAATGTCGTTCTAAAAAAGGAGTTAAAACAATAGTTGTTTTTCGGAACCACTTTGCCATTGTTCTATTTTTATTTCTTGTTTACTTCCCACACATAGGCCACTGCGAGAAGCCAAGCATTAGGGATCTGCCTATATTTTACCCGAAGATTGAAAAAGAAGAAATTGATCGGTTTGTTTCCAAAGGATTGTCCTATGCTGAATCATTGTACGGTAAACCAGCGGTACAACCCAAAAAAATACAATTGCGCCTAACAATACCGATTGAAAGCGACGTAAACCTTCCCAAACATTTTCAGCGATGTGATCTTACCGATAGTAAAAACGGATTATTCACCATTTATCTTTCCAGAAAGCCGAGCGAATATGCCTTCTATGGCCAATTGGCACATGAAATAGCACATATTCTAAACGCTCAATTATTTGATTCCTATATCGAAGGGCTAAATATGGTTTTTGCTGAAAAACTCCTTAAAAAAGAAGGAAAAGATTGGAGCGGCTGGCTTAAGCACCTTCAAAATGGCAAGGACCCGATTTATGGCAGTACCTATTTCATGATGAAAGATGTTTACAAAGTTGCTGGTGATCGAAATATGGGGACGTTTCTTCAGCATACGGCCTATACTGATAAAACAGAGAAAAGAATGCACATTAATATTGATGCATGGATTAACTCTTTACCGTTTTCAAAGCGAGAGGACATCAAAAGGATAATCAGAAAATACGCCCCAGAGGTGAACAAAGCCATGATAAATGATCCCTACAACCTAACTTTTAAATTACCAAAACAATAAAGAGGCGGGGATGAAATGAACCATTACCTGAATAATCCATTCTTTAATGGGCTGAAAAGATTAGGAGGAGGTTAAAAAATGAATGTCGAACGCGCCATGGAAATATTGGGCAAAAAATATCGCTTTACCACTGTGGATACACACAAAGTCATTCAGGAATTGAAGGTACCCAAAAATGGAAAGGTTTTGGATGTTGGAACGGGATTCGGTGCCTTGGCGATCACACTTGCATTAAATGGATATCACGTTTTAACGGGTGAACCCAGTGACGATGTGTCGATTTATGCCAATCAAGATTGGCACGAGAATGCCAAAAAGGTGGGTGTTGACCATTTAATTGAATTTAAACCGTTTAATGCCGCCGACTTGCCTTACGCCGATGATTTTTTTGATGCCATTTTCTCCCTGGGTACTTTTCACCACGTTGAGGAGAACCAGCGTCGAACTGTGTTGCAGGAATTTATCCGAACCTCTAAAAATAATGCAACGGTTTGCTTTTTCGAACCGAATGAAAAGGCGGTTGAGCTGATCAGGGAGAGTGATGCGTCGCATCCGGACGCCGCTGATCCGAATGGCTATATTCGTGGCCTCAATTTGACTTCTCGCAAGATAGAGGGGGTTCATTTTGATGCATTTATTTTAGAAAAGGTTACCGTATGATCATCAGGCGCGCTCAAGCTCAAGATTTAAAGCCGATTGCGGATCTTCAGCTGGAAAGTTGGAAGGATACGTATGCCGGCGTACTGCCGAAGGATTATTTTTTTAATCAGGCGGCAGCCGATATTCATCGCCATTGGTGCGAACTTAAGATTTCGAATGATGATGTTGTCCTGGTCGCAGAAAATAAGGAAATAATCGGTTTTATCGCCGTATGGTGCCGGCCCGATCCATTTATTGACAACCTTCATGTAAAACCCTCTCACCGAGGTCAAAAGATCGGTTTTGCCATGATGGAGGCGGTGGCACAGATTTTATTTAAGCTTGGAAAAAAGACGGCGTATCTCTGGGTATTTTTAAGCAATAAAAAGGCGATTCGCTTTTATGAAAAACTTGGCGGTGTTCGTAAGGAAGAAGCCATCAAGATGATATTTGGTCATGAAGTGTTGTCTGTGAAAATCGAGTGGGAGGATATATCGGTTATCTATGAAAGTTGAAAATTTTTTCGATCAGGCTTTTTTCAGTTAACCGTTGGGTACAAGCCATTAAAGGAAAGGTGTGAACCATCATGCGGGTTGCTATCACCAGGGGCGTGAGCCCTAGTATCGGACAATGTGAACTCACTCACTTTAAGCGTGAGGCCATAAATCTCGACCTCGCCCGGGAGCAGCATGGTCGCTGAAATGCTAACTCCCCTGGGATATTTGGTGGTTGGCGTACCCATAAGCGAATGTCTTCATCTGAAGTCCGGGGTGGGCCGTGTTGCGCCGGACACCCTGCTAATCAATCGCCGATGGGTAGATCCCGCCCATTTTAGCGGTATGAATTTAATCGATGTTGATCCTGAAGAACCCCGTGCGGCCGGTGCGTTGCCCATTGGTGACACGCTGATCTACCCGGCGATATACGAGCGTACGCGAGAACGGTTGCATCGTGCCAATATTAAAACAAAAGTGGTCGATCTATCCGAACTTGCCAAAGCCGAAGCAGGCGTTACCTGCTCTAGTATCGTTTTCGAGGCCTAAAATCGATGTGACAATGATGGCACGTATATTAACACGATAGAAGGAACCCTATGGCGAAATCTGACAGAAAGCGGATAATCGAGTGGGAAGATCCACAAAAGAGTGCCCGGAATGCTGAATCTATTTCTGGATTGGACTACCTAAAGTCAATAAAAGATGGCCATATCAGCCCTCCCCCGATTGCAAAGCTCGTGGGATATGAATTGGTTGAAGTTAGTAAAGGGGCTACCGTATACACATTCGACCCTAAAGAGTATCATTATAATCCTTTTTTTTCGGTTCACGGTGGGATGATCTCAACCATACTCGATACGACGATGACCGCGGCGGTGTTATCTGCTCTTGAAAAAGGGGTGAGTTGTTCAACGGCTGAAATAAAAGTCAATTTTGTTCGACCGATAACCGTTGAAACAGGTCTGCTTAAATGTATGGGGCGGATAATACATCTCGGGAAACGTCTGGCAACCGCCGAAGGAAAACTTAAAGGCGAAAAGGGCACCTTGTATGCACATGGCGTGAGCACCTGCTTAATAATAAGGTCCGGTTGAAAAATACGTTTTCAAATGCACTACTTACTGAGGAAAAAGCGATGTACCGGGTTTTATGCAGATAAGATACCATTGGGTAGATATGATGGAGAGATATGGAAATTCAGGGATTGAGTCATATTACATTTATTGTAAAAGATCTTGATCGGACGAGCCGTCTGTTCTGCGATGGTCTTGGCGCAAAAGAGGTTTATGATAGTAAAGTAAAGGCCTTTTCTGTTTCTCACGAAAAATTTTTCTTACTGGGTAATGTTTGGCTGGTAGCCATGGAGGGAACATCCACATCCAGATCCTATCAGCACGTGGCGTTTAAAGTCGAGGGACATTTGTTGCCACATTTTAAAAATAGACTGGTGACACTTGGTGTTGAAATAAAAGCACCGCGATCAAGGGTTGATGGGGAGGGCGAATCCGTATATTTTTATGATTTTGATAACAATCTTTTTGAGTTGCATACGGGAACACTTAAACAACGATTGGAAATATATAAACATTGGCCCTTTAATTCTGCAGAATAGATGAAAAAGATATCAGTCCCGTACTGGGCGGTATAAGAATAACGAGCATTAACTTCAGGGGCAATTGTATGTGTCCGCTGATTCGGCTTTCTAGGACATCTTTTCATCATACTAACTTATAATCAGGAGAGGCTATGAAACCTGCACCCATCAAATCTACGATTGCGATTAGCGATGTCGAAAAGTTAGATATTCGCGTGGGTACGATCACATCCGTGGATGATATCCCCGAATCGAAGAAACTCGTCCAACTCACCGTCGATCTGGGGGATCATGTCCGAACAATATTGGCCGGTCTAAAACAGGAGCGTCAAACCCCATCCGAGATTGAAGGGCGACAGGCGCTGTTTGTCGTCAACCTGGCGCCGCGCAAGATGGCGGGATTGGTTTCTGAAGGCATGCTTTTTGACATCGGTTATGAGGATGGGATTACACCGGTTTTGGCCATTCCTGAGGCCCCAGTGCCAAATGGATCGCGGGCAGGGTAATTCAAAAGTATCATTTCATTTTTAAAAGGTAAAAATGATGAAAAAACTGTTTGATAAGACACAGATCGGCCTCATGACCTTGAAAAATAGGGTTTGGCGGTCAGCCACCTGGATGAATATGGCTGATGCGAAAGGCCACCTGACCAACCGTCTGGAGCAGGTCTATGTTAATTTGGCCCGGGGCGGGGTGGGAACTATCATCACCGGGTACGCTTTTGTTCTTGAAGCCGAACAACCCAACGCCGGTATGATGGGTATTTATGATGATTCGTTTATTGCCGAATACCGCGCGATGAATGAAAAGATCAAAGCGGAAGGCGCCAACGTCATCATGCAGATTGTTTATGGCGGTTCTGCAACCACATATCAGACGGGGAACAGAATCATATGGGGCCCATCTGCTGTTCCTCATCCACTCTTCGGGGTGGTGCCGACCGAAATGACCAAAGAAGACATTAAAACCGTGGTGTCAGCCCATGCCGATGCCGCCCGTCGGGTCCAAGCGGCCGGGTTTAACGGTGTGCAGCTTCATGGCGCGCATACTTATCTCCTCAGTCAGTTTCTTGCCCCTTATTACAACCAAAGGCAGGACGAATATGGTGGGGGTATTGAGAACAGAGCACGAATTATCTTTGAAACCCTGGAAGCTGTACGAAATGAAGTAGGGCCCGACTACCCGGTATTTATTAAAATGCATTGTTCTGACGACTGGGGCGATAATGGCCTGACTGAAGCCGAAAGCCTATATGTGGCCCTGGAGCTTGAAAAAAGAAACATATCCGGAATCGAGTTCAGCGGTGGAAATCTGGATGTAAAGAACTATCCGAATTCCGGCCCCATTCGAGACGGGGTTTTAAAATTGGAAAACCAGTCCTATTTTATCAAAAAAACCGCCAGGATTGCGAAGCATCTCAGCGTTCCCGTTATATCTGTAGGCGGGCACCGAAACCCTGAAAAAATGGAAGAGATTTTAAATATCGACATCCATCAATTATCTCTCCATGTCACGAACGCTACTCTCCGAGCCGGACCTCATCAATCGTTGGCACCGTGGCGATCTATCAAAACCGCGCTGTGTCGCATGCAATAAGTGCCGAACCCGAGAGGGTAATGTCTGCATTCTTGACAGAGAGCCATAATATAACCTAAATTGAGTGGTTTTTTACTCGCTCTGCACCAATCTATTGAGCGCTAAGGCTTTCAAAAATACTCGCCATATCCAACGGGTATGCCTCCGGTTTTTGAAAACCTTATCATCTCAATATCTTGGCACATAGCTTCGCAAAAAATCGCTCAACTTAGGTATAATAAAAGATATCTTTATAGGTTTTACAAGAAGTGTAGGAACTCATTTGATAAATGATAGGGGGAGCATGGAAAACAGCTGGATACAAGCCATCGGTAAAATGACATTTGGTATCTATGTTCTGACCACGGCTCATGAGACCAAAATCAACGGGATGATTGCTTCCTGGGTTTCCATAGTCTCTTATGATCCGCCTCTAGTCATGGTTGCCGTCCACCCCAATCGTTATTCGCATACACTCATTGAAAAAAGCGGTGCGTTTGCTTTAAATATTTTGGACGTGCAGCAAAAAAACTATTTGGCGCGTTTTAAAACTACCGAAACAGATGCAAAATTCACCGGCATCCGATGGGAGCCAGGAAAAACAGGCTGCCCCATTCTTAATAATTGTGTCGGGTACATCGATTGTGTTGTAGAAGAGAGACTTAAGCCGGGCAACCACACGTTGTTTTTTGGCAAGATTATTGATGCCAGAGCGTTAAATGATCAATTGCCGCTTACCACATTAGAATATGAAGGGGCCTATTTAGGGAAAAACTAAATCGGCCATTCTTCCATCTATGGTTAAAAGCTATACCCGCTTTCCAGGGGTATGGAATTATCCGGAAAAAAGCATCCCTTGAAAAGTACCTTTCTAGAATGTAATATGCTTTTTAAACGTGAATGTTGAGACGCTACATTGTCTTTCCCTTGTTAAGGATGAATAAAATGTCATTATCCGCTCGGGACGTGATGACTACCCGCTTTCATACGCTGACACCCGATTTGACCGTGGCGGCCGCTGTTAAAGCCTTCCGTGACACCTCCAAAGAAGACGACCGCAAAGTGTTTGGCATGATGGTGACCGATGATGAAAATTGTTTGATCGGTATGCTCTCCATGTATGACATTCTACTTTTTGTTCGCCCAAAGCACATTCATGTCTGGGGTACGATGGAGGATATTGACATCTCTGGACTGGTGGAAAGCGTCGGCCAGCGGACACAGTCTGTTCTGGTGGGCGATATTATGACCACTGATATTATCTCAGTGACGCCCGATACCCATTTGATGATGTTACTAGACCTGATGATTCAAAAGCATGTGCGTCGAATACCCGTATTGGATAATAAAAAAATTTTGGGAATCGTGTACATTTCCGATCTGTTTTATCGACTACTAGACCGATTGGCCACTTGAGGAATACGTCATGACCGTCATCGTTACCAAATCCGTATTGACGGGGTTAACCGTAAAAGATGCCATGCGCCGCCAAATGATTCGGCTGCCCCAATCCGCCTCAATTGATCATAGTATTAACCACCTGATTAAATATAAGGCCAACGCCTTAATGACTTTGGATGAGACCGGTCGGCCAGCCGGTGTGGTATCCAAGACCGATATCATGGGCGCCTATTATGCCGATTTACCGATTGAGTCGCCACTTTTAAATATCATGGTTTCACCGCCTTTATTTTGCAAGATGAATGACTCGTTAGAGGCTGCCCTTGAAGAGATGAGAAGCCAAGGCGTATACCGGCTCTATGTCAAGGAGATCGATAGTGATGACGTGGTGGGTGCGCTAGCATATCCGGACATGGTAGGACTGCTATATCGATATTGCCACACCTGCAACCGTAGCCTTCAAAGCCGCGGAAGGGAGGAAGGTGAGAACACATCCGTGGTTCGCCTTAAAGTGAAAGACATTATGACCGCTGATGTCGTTGCCCTGGCTGAGGAGGATTCATTGGCGCAAGTGATGGAGCAATTATCCGCATATCGTTTCGGCGCGGTCTTGATTGAAAATGGTATCAAGACGTCCGTAGGGGTTGTTTCGAAAACCGACCTGATCCTGGCTTACAAGCACCAAATTCCTTCCGATGCGACGGCCGGCCGCATCATGACTACCCCGGTCAGGGCGTGTGACGAAAAGGACTACCTGGAAGATGCGATTCAGGTTATGATTTTTGCCGAAGTCCAGCGAATCTTTGTCAAGCGTGGAGACCCGGACCGGATCGTTGGCGTTTTATCCCTTTCCGACGCGGCTCGAGTCCGGTCTGGCTCGTGTCAAGCTTGTGTGAGCAGCCGCATAAAGATTTAAGCCCGTTGCGCATAGTGCATGATTATCCTGATAGGGTTTCTTCCGAATTTGAGAGGGTTTTGTTCTGATGCTTTTGCTTTAATGCGACGATCAAGGCACTGGTCGTCAATTGAAAAATGGCAAAGGCCATGATTGATGTATCCCCCTGAATCAGAGCGTATGCACCCCACACGATTCCATCCGCCATGGATAATAACCATGTTTCCAGTGACAAATCAGCCAGATTGGCTTCTTTGTGGGCCACCCAAAGTTGGGGGATATTTGCGGCAAGCACGCTTATAGGCAACATGATGCCGAGACCATCTTTGCCGAAGATGATGCCGGCCAAAGATAAGACCACCAGCCAAATGGGGGCAACCTTAAACTCTTTGTATCGACGACCAAATCGTAAGGCAAAAAGGGTGATAAGGAAAAAGATCGTTCCGGATAAGCCGGTGGCTAAACTGACATAGGGCTGGTGGGTTATTATTCCATAAGATGCCCACCCAAAGCTGACAATGGCACTCGTGGCGGCTGAATCTACGGATACGCCGAATGCTTTACGGGTACGTAGCAACTTCGCCAGTTGAGGCCAGGCACGTATCAAGCCTATAAGCGTTCCGAATCCGCCAAGGATGGGGAGGATCATCGATGCACTTTGTGGTCATACACGGTTGTTGAACAAATCAATGGTTTCTTCCATTGTGGTTTCATGTCATAGTTGGGAGACGGTATACTAACAGTATACTAAAAATAAGGATAGGCATGCAAGCATGACCGGGTATAAAATGAATGATTTAGGAGATTCCCATGGGTGTTAAAGGACATAAAAAAAAGGCGCCGAAAAAAGTACGTATCGGCATTATCACCGCGTCAACCACACGGCCGCTTGATCTGGATGAAAGCGGCCTGTGGATGGGCAAACGGGCCAAAAAAGAGGGGCATGAAGTTGTCTATCACCAGGTTGTGCCGGATGTGGCGGAAACCATCCAGGAAACCGTGTTATCCGCCATAAACGAAAACAACGCCCAAGTGGTACTGGTGACCGGTGGCACGGGTATCACCCCCCAGGATGTGTCCATCGAGGCCGTTGTACCTTTATTTACAAAGGAGTTGACCGCTTTTGGACCATTGTTCGCCCAACTCAGTTATGATCAAATCGATTCGGCGGCGATTATGAGTCGGGCTGTGGCCGGGGTAATCGGCGGCCGGGCTGTGGTTTTTTGTATGCCCGGTAGTCTGAAGGCTTGCCAGCTGGCTTGCAAAGCCCTCATTTTTCCAGAATTGGGCCATCTGGTGAAGCATTTGGATGAAAACGCGGAATCAGGGAATGCCTCCGATGGGGCCCCTGTTGTTGAAGAAAACAATGAGCGCCACTGAAAGTAACGCACATCTGTTCTGCTAGTCCTCTGGCGGTGCTGCGGGTTCGCCTTTTTATTCCAAAACTGCTGCTAATTGTACGATGGACAGCTCAACCTCTGTTTTTTCGTCTACTTCCTGGGGGCAGATGATCATCAGGAAATAGGGCCGGCCGTCGATGTGAAACAACCGTAGCGCTGCCTTTTCGGTGTGGTTGATATCCAGGGTAATATGGTTGGCCTTGTGCTCATCGAGAAGGTTTCCGGCTTTTTCCAGGGCCGTTCCGAGTATGGAAGTAAACGTTGCCATAATTTGGTCATTCACGGGGCTGTTATGCGCCGCTAATGGGGAACCGCTGTTGTCGGCAATGACGGCCCCGATAAATCCAGCGCGTTTGCACATGGCCGCCATCGTTTTTTCTAGCTGTTCTTCGCGATAGACCGACGGAGGCGCGGATACTTTTGAAGATATTGAGGGCACCGCGGTGGTCGGGGCGCCCCCTTTCTCGGTTTTCGATACTACGGGTGTTGTTTCGGCTAAGGTCACCTTGGGCCAATTAGAATCCGGATTGGCCGGTGCCGCTACGGCTGCCTCGGCGATAAGTTCGCTGGAGATGCGGGCGGCTTCCTGTAATTCAAAAGAGTCTCTTATCGTTTTCATTTGAGAGCGCCTCTCTGGGTATCGTTTGCATTCCTGCTGATTAATTCTTTGGCAACATTCACGATTGATTGAAACGCATGTTCGCCGTTGTCAACCAGAGCCACTGGCAAGCCTTCGGTCGTGGCTGTTTCAAAACAATCATCATAAGGAATAAAATTTTTATACAGGACAGATGTGGGCAAGGATAGGCGTAAAGCCTCGTATGCTTGGACTTCTTTCAGGCTGCGATTGTCTATCATATTGATCAACAGCCCCTCGATGCGCAGGCTGGTATTGAAGCTATTCCGGGTCTGCTGAACAAAACCCAGAAAAAGGGATAGGGTTTTTATGGATAACGCTTTACAGGTGATCGGAATAATAACGCCGGTACTATTGGCCAAAAATGTCATACTGAGATTGTTTATTCCCGATGGGGCATCGATCAGAAGATAATCGAAATAATTACCCAAATATTTGAGCAGCTGTGCAAGATGTCCGTTTTGGGCACAGCGATCCAGGTAAAGGGCTTCCGCCGGGTCGCGGACACCACCGCCGACGATATACATGTTTGCGGATTCGACCATCACCGCAATTTGGCGAAGCGTCGTTTTTTTGCGCAACAATTGAATCAGCCCTTGTTGGCCGGGTTGATTCAACCCACCGGCAATGGTCAATGCTCCGGCCGGGTCGCCTTCAATCAGAAGCACTTTATGCCCCAAACGACTCAAAGCAAACCCGAGATTGTATGCGACAGTGGTTTTTCCAACGCCGCCTTTATGGCTCGCTACAGTGATGATTTTTGTCATATTATTCTCTGCCTGCAATATATTTTATTCGCATAATAGGGAGTCACTAAATAATCTTCAACTGTTTTTCTTCGAGCGCTTTAACAATGGTTTTATAATTATGTTTAAGTGTACCGCCCATCAAAATAATCAATTGCCTCAATGTGATGGGAAAGTGTACCCGAAATACTTCAATTGCGGGATAGGACGATACCGGCGCATCGGATGTAATTTTGGCTTGACCTTTGTTGTATTGTCCAAGGATCTCATTGATCTCATCTATATTGGCTGCCATGGCCATTAGTACAGAGGTCAATGGTTGCGGATGGCTGGGAATGTTTTCGGGCAATTGGTTAAACTTAATGGAGAAGTTTCCCTTTTCAAGCAGAAAAATACGTTGCAAAGCGGCATCCCCGGTGAAATTGCCCAACCGCGAATGGATCAGCTCGCCCGCCTCGATATAAATGTCGCCTTTGATGGTATCTAAATGGACATGGGCGGTTTTATTCCCAAGTTCCATGCTTTGCAAAAGATCGGACAAGGCGATATCGGCTAAGTTGCCCGACATTTGGTGCGTTGGGAGGTTACAATGATCGTTGCGGCGAAGCAACGCCCGTATGCGTGCGATCAATTCACCACTGTCAAAGGGTTTGGTCACATAGTCATCCCCCCCCAATTCAAATCCCTTGACTTTCAGATCCTGTCTGCGAACATTACTTAAAAATACTACCGGGATATCCGTGATCCCCATTTTGTCCCGAAGGGTAGCAAGTGTTTTAAACCCATCCATGACAGGCATCTGGATGTCCATTAGAATCAGGTCCGGCCGTTTCTCCAAAATCATCTTAATTGCCTCTGAACCGTTGTTTGCATGGAATCGCCGATAGCCGGCCAGCCTGAGGTGTTCGTCCAGAATCTCATGCACGAATTCTTCATCGTCGACAATCAGTATCTTATGTACGTTCATGGCTTATCCTTCGTGTCTTATCCCACTTGATTTGTCGTTGTGGTTCTCTTTACGTCTGGTGATGCAATTGCATAGTGATTACCGAAAAGGTATTTTTATTGTAAAACGACATCCCCGCTGGGGCAGGTTCTCTGCGTGCAATGTGCCATTATGATAAACGATGATATTTTTTGATATGTATAGCCCCAGCCCGATACCCTGGAAACGCTTGGAATCTTTGCTTTTTGTCTTCACCTGATAATTGCGATCGAAAATGCGGTCAAGATCGATTTCCGCTATCCCGGGGCCCTGGTCATCGACGGTAATCAGGACCTGGGCACCGATCTCCCTGTACCGCACATCGACCTGAGATCCCTCGGGAGAAAATTTGACGGCATTGGATAAAAGATTGTCCAAAACCTGTTGTATTCTCATTGAATCGGCTTGAACCACGCTGATAGGGCCTTCGGTGGTCAGGTTAATGGCGATTCTTTTGGTTTTTCCGGCCATGGCATTGGTTCTAATCGAATCTTGAAGAATCGAATGGATCCGGATCGGTTTTTTTTCGACGACAAAAGCGTCGGATTCAAATTGGTAAAGGTCTAGCAGATCACTGATAAATTGAAGTTGGTTGTGTCCTGCCTTCATGATGCCCTCAAGGTAATGAACGACCTTGTCCTTGGACATGTTTTCGAAATGGGCCTTCAAAAGATCCGCATATCCGATCATGGCTGAAATCGGAGATTTCAAATCGTGGGAAGTGATGGCCATGAGATCGCTTTTGAGCCGGTTGAGCTTTTCCAGTTCCCGATTTTTTCTTTCAAGTTCCAGATCTTTATTTTGTAAGGCTATTTCATGATTTTTTCTTTCAGTGATATCATGATGTTGGCCGATATACCCCACTACTGCCCCATTTGAATCAAATAGGGCGTTGATGGTTAGAATAACGGTTATCGTTTGACCTGTTTTGTGTCGATTAATCATCTCACCGGACCAGGTGCCGATTTGACGGTCGGTCAGGCATTGCCACATTCCATCGTACGTCGATGCGGGTTGCCGGGTCGAATTGAGCATCGTCATTTTTTGACCGGTCACTTCATTTAGTTCATACCCATAAAGCGCCAAAAAGGATCGGTTGGCGTCGATGATATCGCCATGAGGGTTCAGAAATACGGTTCCCTCTGCACTGGTCATGAAATTTCGGTGAAGCAGGGACATTCGTTTAAGTGGGTCAATTTTTTGCGCGGCACTGCGATACAATATCCGATATCGGGTTTGCCTGGCGACAATGATCATCTCTATCGGATGGGAACTGGCGGTGATAAAGTATCGGGTATAAATACCCTCCGGTTCAAGATTCGAGACGATTTTTTTAAAGTCTGATTTTTCTTTTTCATCCAGAAAGTCGACAAATTCATTTGAAGGGGAATTGACGGTCAACTGGATAAAATCTTCCTTGCCGGATAAGATCAATAGATCAGCAGATAATTCGAGAACACGCCAGGGTTGTAATTCCCCAAGAATAAGCCCTCTTTCGGCCATGATGAGCGGTGTCCGGTGGCTGCCCGGATCTATCAACAGGTTGCCGATATCCGCGTTTTGTTCTTTGAAAAACAACTGGAAATTCTTCATGCGTTGCCTGGATCGGGGGTCAATTTTATTGAATCCCCGCATTACCGCTAAGGCGATAGGGGCGATGTGCGGATCAAATTGAGTGCCGACACGGCCGGCTATCATTTCAATGGCTTCTACATGGGATAATTTTTCGTTAAACCCTTGCCGATTGGTAAGGGCGTCATAGGTGTCCGCAAAAGCAAGAACTCTCCCTAAAAGAGGGATGTTTTCCTCTGCCTTTCCTTTGGGGTAGCCGCTGCCGTCATACCACTCGTGATGTGCCGCCGCAGGGTAGGCCAGATAGGCAAGGTCACTGATCGAGGAGATGATCTTAATGGATTCTGCGGCATGTTTTTGATAGAGGCGTTTTTCACTATCGGTTAATGCGGTGGATTTTCGTAAAATAGGGTCGGGGACACTGATGATGCCCACATCATGGAGCAGGCCGGCCCATAAAACGTCCCATTGGTTGATCTCGTCATTTCCAAAAGCATCGACAATTTGTTTGACGTAAAAAGTGACGCGGGTGGAGTGTCCCATGGTAAAGACATGTTTAACATCGATAACACGGGCAAAAAGCCATAGCAGCTGGCTGAGCATTTCTTGTCGTGACAGTGTTTCAACCTCGGTTGGCGCAGTATTTACAGAAAAGACCTGCTCCTTCAAAAGGTCGTTGTCGAATAGTTTTGGTATCAGGGTGTCGTCATGTTTAAACAGCCCAATGGCTGCTTCAGCCACTCGGGGAGCAACGCTTTGGCCGGATACTCTTATGGCGATCTCTAAGGCAGATTTTTGTCTGTCCCGGACATCGTTACCGCGCAGGGAAACATCCAAAATATCGGCCATGAGCACAATGGCCGCCCCAACAGGTATCTCGGCACCCTTTTTTCCGGAAGGGAATCCTGTGCCATCGTAATGTTCGTGATGGTCGGCAATAAACGGTACGATATCGTTAAAAAGGCTAAAGGGGCTAAGTATAGCAGCCCCCTTTTGGGGATGTGCCCGGGCGCGATGGTCCTTGAACCCATTTAGGCTATGATGCACTATATGATCTTCTAACCCGATGCCGCCGATGTCGTGCAGTAAACCCGTCGCAAACAGGCGTTTGTGGTTCGTTATATCCATATATTCGGCCAAGCGGAAGGATAAAAGACCTACCCGCCAGGCATGATATAGCTTTTGTCCTTCATCAATATCCAGAACCAGAGACAGAGCCCTTAACACATCATTGTATAGCTGGGTTTGCGTCATCGGCACCTTATTTTAATGGATAAAAACAAAAATCATATATAGCGTTGGTGGAACCCTTCCATAGGCAAAGAGTGGAAAGCAAAAGTTATACCAAAACAATGCTTTGGTGGTTTTATCGCTCAATTGGGACTATCACTAAAAGTCTATTATCTATTGCCATAATTATGTCGAATTTGTTCGTTTAATTTTTTTTCGTGGGCCGGATTTTTTAGCATCCATTGGTCCCGCAAATGGTTTTTCCAATCAATAGTCGTAACCCATATTACATAAAACGACTTTAATACCGTTAAGTTCGTTTCAGTCATATCGTTTTCCATGAATTTAAGCTCGCCATCAATTTTAACAATATTGTCCTAAAACGTATGATTTTTTACAATTATGTATTTTTAATTCTTTAACCCTCTATGTTGATATTTTCTCAACCATTTGATATCATATGGAATATTAGAAATCGCGTCTCTGGTATCATATTTGCTAATAAAAGGAGATAGATTTTTTCAAATTCAAAAAAAATAGAGACACATCCAATGACTAAACCAGGACTTGAGACCATCTTGAAACCATCCACGGCTGACCCGAAATATGATGCTTCTTTATGTAATGACTGTGGCCGGTCATTACCCTATGAAAAAGATCGCATCGAATGCAAGGGTGAGAAGTGTATCTGCCCTGATTGCTACCGCGACGTCGTTGCGCCATGTGGCGGCAAACGCCACGATTCTCACGGCCTGTGATCAGGTGTGCTTAAAAAGAGCATGATTGCTCCTCGGATATGATCTGATTACACCGTTATCCATCGGTTTCCCTTTTCCTTCACTGTCAGCTCGTTTCATATAATTCCCTTAAAGTTTTCCTTGAATATGCCGAAGTTATAATTAGCAAACAGGCACAGTGGCATTATCTTTTTAATAAAAGGGAAAGGTGTCATCAGAATGTTTAAGCGGTTGACTTTAAAAGCCAAATTATTGGCGATTTTTTTCTGTATCGGCTTGATTCCTTTTTTTGTTTTGGGTGGATTAACCGTCTTTAAGGTCACCGATGACTATACGCTGCAGGTGTATCGCCAGCTCGAAAGCCTCAGGGAAATCAAGAGAAAACAGTGTGAGGGTTTATTTAACGCCTATTTTAAGGATATTTCCATTTTAGCCCAGACCGATTTCGTCATCAATGCACTGAAATCTTTATCCGGGATCGTCAAATCAGATAAACTTCGTACCGATAGCGAATTCTATAAAGCGATGGCAAAAAATTATTCAGCATCGATTGATTATTTTGCCAACACTTCCGGCTATCTGGATCTTCTTTTAATTGCTGCGAACGGAGACGTGGTTTACACCATGGCCAAACAGTCAGAGCTGGGAGCCAACCTTTCAACCGGCCCTTTGAAGACGTCCCCGTTGGGCAAATGCTTCGATAAATCATTGAAAAAACAATCCCTGGTTGACTTTGAATCTTATGTCGCCAGCAATAACGAGCCGGCTGCATTTATCGGTGCACCGATAATGAAAAAAGAAAAACTTCTCGGGTGTGTTATTTTGCGAATTGCGGTTGCATCCATTAATGAATTTATGCAGCAACGAGAGGGAATGGGAGAAACCGGTGAAACGTATCTAGTCGGTAGTGATTATCTGATGCGCTCCGATTCGCCTCACAATTCAGAGTATCATTCCGTCCTGGCCTCTTTTGCCAACCCTGAGACAGGAAATGTAAAGACCCTGTCTGCGCGCAAAGCACTATCCGGAGAAGTCGGGCAGATCATTTCAAAAAATTACAATGGCAAAACCGTTTTATCATCTTTTGCGCCATTGAATATTGGGGAGCTTACTTGGGCTATCATTGCCGAAATCCATGAGACCGAGGCATTCGGTGCCGTCAATTCATTAAAATGGCTTTTGGGTATAGCCGGAGGCCTGAGTGTGATGTCGATCCTTGTTATCGCCCTTTTGACCACACGCTCGATTACCCTTCCTATCAAACAGATTATTCGGAGCTTGAATCAGAGTGCTGAAAATGTATCGTCTGCATCTGGAGAAATTTCTTGCGGAAGCCAGCAGTTGGCCGATGGAACTGGAAACCAGGTGGCATCTTTAGAGGAAACATCTTCATCATTGGAAGAAATGTCATCTATTACCAAACAAAATGCGGACCATGCCACTGAGGCCGATGGTCTGATGAAAAAAGCCAATACAATGGTCGGAGCGGCTTACGGATCGTTGGATAAACTCACCACATCGATCAAAGCCATTTCCGATGCCGGTGAAGAAACATCAAAAATCATCAAGACTATCGATGAAATTGCATTCCAAACCAACCTCCTGGCTTTAAATGCTGCTGTGGAGGCGGCGCGTGCGGGCGAAGCCGGTGCCGGATTTGCCGTTGTCGCCGATGAGGTTAGAAATTTGGCTATCCGAGCCGCCGAGGCAGCCAGAGAAACTGCAGGGTTGATAGAGGGGACCATTCAAAAAGTTAATGAAGGGACCTCACTGGTTGATCATGCCAATAACGCTTTTGGTCAGGTCGTTGAACGTACCTCAAAGGTAGGCGATCTGGTGGGTGAAATCGCCGGTGCTTCCAAAGAACAGGCCCAGGGTATCCTTCAGATCAATGTCGCCGTTTCTGAAATGGATCAAGTGACACAACAAAATGCGGCTACAGCCGAGGAGTCTTTTTCTGCTTCCGAATCTATGAGTGTCCAGGCGAAAGAATTGAAAACGATGGTCAATAAACTCATGGCGATTGTTGGGGGGGGAAGAAATAGTATGGAAAGCAAGAGCGCCAAATCTAATAGGGGTAAACAAAAATTTCTCAAAAATCGTTCAAATCATTTCTCTTCAGTAGAGGCGTTTGATATGGCCGACCCTCATGAGGTCTCACCACTAAACGGTTAAGGTTTGAAGGGATGTCTAAACAGGTTAAAAATGTATGCCTATTTCATAAGTTATTTGAATCTAACTTTTTCTTTTCAGGTTAATCTCGATAGTAATCTACAATTAGTGAGACTAGGATTTTTCGGTTCTCTGGAGATATTTTAATAAATTCTGCGCCAATTGCGTTATAGGTGGTTTCACCGGTAATCATTTTACCCGACCAGACCTTTGCACAAAATATTGACATTTCGTAATCTGCAGGCGTTTTGAGCGTGAGTTGAAATTCGTCACCTAGATCAGGTTCTTCTATAACCAAAATAACGGCAAGGCCGCTAACGCTGATGTCAGCCGTCTTAGCTTCGATTTTACCCTTGGACGTATGTAAAACAGCGTCTAAGGTTAGGGGGGCGCGAATATGCCGACGTCTTTCAATTCCGTTTTTCATTTCAAATGTCACCTCAGTTTAATGATGATATCGAATGGTTGTATCTGCGGAATAGTCGTAAATGATAATTTATTGAAAGCCTTTCACCGTTGGAAGGCATGACCGTAATAGGAAATTCGGCAATCAGTCATTTTACCATTTTGGCGACGGTAATCAATAAAAAAATATGAGGCGTTGATTTTTTTTCAAATAAGAAAGGAGCTACAATCTAATATAGCTCCTTTTTATTATTTTTGGTAGCGGGGAGAGGATTCGAACCTCTGACCTTCGGGTTATGAGCCCGACGAGCTACCAGACTGCTCCACCCCGCATCAGGTTTTGTTTGATGGTGTGTAATATAGGGTATCGAGTTAGGATGTCAAGCTTTTCCTTTAGTGGAATCAATGATTTTACTGAGCCGTTGTATGACCTCTTCGATGTCGGTTCTATTGGAAGCGGTCAGACGAATCTTGAACGTGATCGCATCGTCCTTTTTTTTTCAGTAACAACCTTGTATTGGTTTTCTCAACCATTCGTGGCTGTGTTCCGAATACATTCGGATAGAAATGCCGGTGGACGAATCACCCGGCCCTTTGGATCCACACAGGCGTGTTTGGTGTATCCCCTAGCCAATTGACGGGTTCCATCGTCATTGTAGATAGCATAATTAAATCGAACCCCGGCCCTTACTTTCAGATCAAGACTGGTTTCAATCATGATCATGTCGTCATAGCGCGCCGGCGACATGAATTTGCACAAGCACTCCGAAACGGGAAGGAATACGCCTTTAGCCTCAATTTCCCGATAGGTAAGCCCCAGCGAGCGGAACATCTCGGCGCGGCCCATCTCAAACCATCTGAAATAGTTGGCGTGATAAGCCATACCCATATTATCGGTGTCACCGTAAATCACGCGTGTTTTGAATTTGTATTTATGGGGGTCTGTCACGGTCATCCATCCTCTTCGTTCAAATCGGCGGCTATCCCGACACAATGCGCAAAATGGTCTCTTTTAACTCCTTGTAGGTGGTGGTGACGGGTAATTCCGGGAATTCATCGATGACATTTTGCGGTGGTCGAAATAAAATACCCCAGTCGGCCGCTTTGATCATGTCGATATCGTTGTAGGAATCGCCGATACCGATGGTTTTAAAATTGAGGCTTTTTAAGGCCAGCATGGTTTTTTTCTTGGCCTGGGTCTGTCGAAGGTTGTAGCCGCTGATAGCACCGGAATCATCGACGCTGAGGTCATGACAAAACAAGGCGGGCCAATCGAGTTTTTCCATTAAGGGGCTGGCAAATTCGGTAAAGGTATCCGATACGATAATTACCTGAAGGGTTGCCCGAAGCCAACCTAAAAAGGCTTTGGCTCCGGGTAGCGGCTGCAACCCGGCAATCACGTCCTGAATATCTTTGAGTGTCAGCCCGTGCGCTTTCAACAACGCCAGGCGACCATTCATTAGGACGTCATAATCGGGAATGTCTCGGGTGGTCAGGCGGAGCTTTTCAATTCCCCATTTCTCCGCCACATTTATCCAGACTTCGGGCGTGAAGACGCCTTCCAAATCAGCACAAACGATATACATAGGCTCTCTTTCGTATTTAATGGCTTCATTTTCAAACCGTTCTATTTGAAACGTTTTTTTATCATTCCGTATTCAGCAGGTCCAGGTTGGCCCTCGCCATGTCTCACTTTCAAACAGGGTTCGAGGTATCGTTATCCTCGATTCGAATCAACATCGATCGGGAGTCGACCACATTCAATCCCTTAATTTCAGTCAGGGCTTTTTGAATCGCCGCTTCATTCGCCAGATGGGTTAGCATTACCAAGGGCACCGATCCGTTGACTTTGCGGCCCCTTTGCTGAACCGATTGGATACTGATGCCGTGGTTGCCGAGAATTCCCGATATGGTTGAAAGAACGCCGGGCTGATCGATGGCAAAAAAGCGAATATAGTATCGAGTCGTTATGTCATCAATCGACGTGATCGGTATGTCGCGGATATTCTCAGCCTGATATGATAAATAGGGAACCCGGCCGGCGCGGCCATAAATGATATTGCGGGCCAGGTCAACGCAATCCGCCACGACGGCACTGGCCGTAGGCATCATACCCGCCCCATAGCCGTACAGCATGATATCGTCCACGGCATCGGCGGTGATTGTCAGGGCGTTTACGGCGCCGTTGACGCTGGATAGAAGGTTATTTATAGGGATCATGGTGGGATGAACCCGGGCCTGGATTGTGTTGCCGTTGTTTTTACTGATGGCCAGCAGTTTGATGCGATAGCCAAACTCTTCAGCAAACCGGATGTCACGCGGCATAATCCCGGAAATACCCTCCACATAAATATCTTTTAAATTCAACGTCATTCCATACGCCAGCGCTGACAAAATCGCCAGTTTATGAGCGGTATCGTGGCCCTCTACATCCAAGGTAGGGTCCGCCTCGGCATACCCTTTGTTTTGGGCTTCGGCCAGGGCCTCCTCAAAGGTCACGCCTTTGGCGGCAATTTGGGATAAAATATAGTTACAGGTGCCGTTTAGGATACCGGTGATGGCTTGAATCTGATTGCTTACCAGTGATTCCCGCAAGGTTTTGATGACGGGCATGCACCCCCCCGTGCTGGCTTCAAACCCGATGTCGACGCCTTTTTTTGCGGCGGCGGCAAAGATGGTATTCCCCTGAGCGGCCAACAGGGCCTTGTTGGCTGTAACCACATGCTTGTTTTTCGAGATTGCATCCAAAATCAGATCTTTGGCGATCCCCTGGCCGCCGATCATCTCCACAACAATGTCGGTTTCCGGGTCATCAATAACCGCCTGGGCATCGGTCGTCAGCACGTTTTCGGGAAACGTAAATCCCCGATCGGTGGTGATATCGATATCGGCCACATATTTTAAATGAAGCCGGGCGCCTACCCGGGCGGAAATCAAATCGATTTTTTCCAACAATGTTTTGGCCACGCCGGTTCCCACAGTTCCGCAACCGATCAAGCCTATATTGATTTGCCTCATGCGTGTCTCCTTACAGCACTTTGCGGATGCCGCGTACAGCCTGGTTGGTCCGCATCTCGTTTTCAATCAGGGCAAAGCGCACATACTGGTCGCCGTATTCCCCGAAGCCGAGCCCCGGAGCCACGGCCACCTTGGCCTTGTTGATGAGCATTTTGGAAAATTCCACAGAGCCCATAGCGAGGTAGGGTTCCGGTATTTTAGCCCATACAAACATGGTCCCTTTGGGGGATTCGATTGGCCAGCCGGCGCGATTGAGGCCGGTTACCAGGGTATCCCGGCGGCTTTTATATGTATTTCTGATATCATCAACACAATCCGTCGGTCCGTTCAAGGCGATGATGGCGGCAATCTGAATCGGTTGAAAAATACCGTAATCGAGGTAGCTTTTAATCCGTTGCAGGGCAAAAATTGTCTCCCGATTGCCCACACAAAAGCCGACCCGCCAGCCGGCCATACTATAACTTTTGGACAGGGAGAAAAACTCAACGGCGACATCCTTGGCGCCCTTTATCTGTAATATGCTGGGGGCGCGATACCCGTCGTAAACAAGATCGGCATAGGCAAAATCGTGAATAATTAGTATCTTATTCTCGCGTGCAAAGTCCACGACCTTTTCAAAGAAAGCCAGATCCACGACTTCGGTAGTGGGGTTGTGGGGGTAGGAAAGGATCAAGATTTTGGGCCGGGGCCAGGTCTGTCGTGTCGCATTGATCAGGTTTTCGAAAAAATCCTCTTCGGGTCCCACCGGAATACCGCGTACATCGCCGCCTGAGATAATGGCCGAGTAGGGATGGATGGGGTAGGTCGGGTTGGGCGTAAAGACCACATCTCCGGGTCTTACCGCCACGAGGATCAGGTGCGACATCCCTTCTTTGACACCGATGGTAACGATGGCCTCCGTCTCCGGGTCAATGTCCACATCGAAGCGCCGTTTGTACCAGTTGGAAATGGCCAGGCGTAGTTTGGTTATACCCCTGGATGCGCTATAACGATGGTTGTGGGGTTTTTGTGTCGCTTCAATGAGTTTAGCGACGATATGATCCGGTGTGGCCAGGTCCGGGTTGCCCATTCCCAAATCGATGATATCTTCGCCCGCGCGCCGGGCTTTCATCTTCAGATCATTGACGGTGGCAAATACATATGGCGGCAGCCGATCGAGTCTGGCAAATGTTGTCATGGTCCCAGTCCTTTTTAAACTATTGCTGTTTGTTCGCGCCAAAAGTCTGATTTCCATACATTACTTGAATTTCAAAGTCAAAATTTGTTTTGACATTTACCATCATCCGGAATAACATTTTGTATTTATACAACCCATTTGAACAGGATCAGAAGATGGCCAAAACATTGACGTATGCCGATTCCGGGGTGGATATTGATAAGGGAAACCGATTTGTCACCACGGTCAAACAGATCGCCCAAAAGACCTTTCGTGCGGGTGTGATGGGCGATATCGGTGGTTTCGGGGGCATGTTCTCCTTAAACGTCAGCGGCATGGACATGCCGGTTCTGGTCAGTGCCACTGACGGTGTGGGAACCAAGTTGAAGATCGCCTTTTTGATGGACAAGCATGATACCATCGGTATCGACCTTGTGGCTATGTGCGTCAATGACATTGCCGTTCAAGGCGCCAAACCGCTATTTTTTCTCGATTATCTGTCCATGGGCTGCTTAAATACCGCTACCGCCACTGCCGTCATCGAGGGTATCGGCGAGGGTTGCCGGCAAGCCAAGTGCGCCCTGATCGGTGGCGAGACGGCGGAAATGCCCGGCATGTATGCGGAAAATGAGTATGATCTGGCCGGATTTTCTGTGGGCATGGTGGACAACCGACACATTGTTGACGGTTCTGAGATCGGCGTGGGCCACCAGCTTATCGGGATTGCCGCCAATGGCGTTCACAGCAACGGGTACTCGCTGGTTCGGAAAATCTGTTTCGACCTATTAAAACTAACCGTTGATAGCCATGTGCCGGATCTGGGTACCACCCTGGGTGAGGCGTTATTGCGACCAACCCGGATCTATTCCGAAATTATCCAGAGTGTTTTGAGGGACTTTCCGATCCATGGGCTGGCCCATATCACTGGTGGGGGCATCGCTGAAAATATCATTCGCGTGATCCCCAAGGCCTGCAATATTGCCATTTATCGCGACAGCTGGGAAGTACCACCCATTTTTAATTTTTTACAATCGGCAGGAAATATCGAATTCCTGGAGATGATGCGCACCTTTAACAACGGGATTGGAATGGTGTTGATCGTGCCGGAACCCACTGTCCAGGAACTCCTTGAACGCCTCACGGCCATGGATGAAAAGGTCTTTGTGATTGGTGAAGTGTTAGACGGCAAAGGCACTGATGATCGGGTTGTCTGGCAATCATGACGCTTTACCCATCAAGGCTCGATCCAAAACCAGGCTCGATCACCGACCAAAAGGACGATCCGGCTAAGCGATCCGGGTATCTCTCCATAAAACGACACTTCTCAAAAATATCGAATCTTTTTGTTCGGCTGATGCACTGGGTTGCCAATGGTCAGCAGGGAGTGCCGCTTTGTCATACCTGAGGGGCCACGCCTTCCAACACCCGGCGGGTTGTTAAAACAGGTCAAAAAAATCGGTAAACTGATGCCGTATCTTTTGGTTCCAACCGCTTTTCTTATCTGCCTTATTTTGACACCGGCTATTCAGCGTCTTGCCCGTGCAAAGGGCTGGCTGGCTGCTCCGGTGAAGGATCGATGGCATACCCGTCCCACCGCTTTGATGGGGGGGATCGCCATCTATACGGCTGTTTTAATATCCCTTTTGCCGGCACTTGATTTTGCAGCGATCGCCGCCTTTTTCAACGCCCGCGGGTCCGATTTGCCACGGATGCCGGCCAATGCAGTCCTCTTAACCGGTGCCACGTTATTATTTATACTGGGGCTGGTTGACGATTTTATTCATATTAAACCCCATGCCAAGCTTTTAGGACAGATTCTGGTGGCCGCGGTGGTCACTTTTTTCGGTTATCGGCTCTACTGGTTTACCTCCATGACCATGGATACCCTGGTGACCATGATCTGGATCGTCGGCATCACCAACGCCTTTAATCTACTTGACAATATGGACGGGCTTTGCGCCGGGATCGGCCTGATCTGTTCGGTTGCCCTGGCCGTCATCTTATGGCCCACGCATGTCGATGTCGCCCTGGCCGCATTGATCATGGCTGCAGCCCTGCTGGCTTTTTTATGTTACAATTTTAATCCGGCATCCATATTCATGGGCGATTGCGGCAGTCTGGTCATTGGGTTTGCCATTTCTTTTTTTAGCCTGACCTATACCGACCATCTGCAGATGACCCGTTCGCTGGCGGTGTATGCCGTGCCGGTTATGCTAATAATGGTGCCTCTTTTAGATACCACGATGGTCACAATGGTTCGCTTGCTGAGCGGGCGGAGAGCATCCACGGGCGGCAGGGATCACACCTCGCATCGTCTGGTCCTGATGGGATTTTCCGAACGCGGAGCGGTTCTGGCTTTATACGGTATTGGGATCATCTCAGGCTTGGCCGCCGTTTTTGTCAGCCGCAGCGACTCAATGACCTCACCTGGTGTTATTATTCCGGTATTGCTTTCCGCCATTCTCATGGGCGTTTATCTTTCCCAATTGCGCGTTTACCCGGAAAAAGAATTTTCAGTACTTCGCGACCGCACCTTTACCCCGGTGTTAATCGAACTGACCTATAAGCGTCAACTGGTGATGATCATCTTAGATTTTGGATTGATCGCTTTTGCCTATTATATGTCCTACCGGTTACGGTTTGATGCGATTGTATTCGGTTTTTATTTTGATACCTTTCTTAAATCCCTTCCGGCAATCATCATCTGTAAGCTCATCGCTTTTTATTTTGCCGGTGTCTATCGCAATATTTTAGGCCAGATGAGTAGCGATGATGTCAGCGCTTGCCTAAAAGCGTCCACTCTGGCGACCATTATCTGTGTCGCCGTGGTCACCTATTTTTACCGTTTCAGAGATTTTTCAAAAGGGATTTTCATCATCGACTGGCTGCTGACCAACCTGGTTTTATTGGGAACGCGCGGTTTTTTCCGATTCTCATCGGATATGATGAAGCGGAAAACACTCGCCGGGGCAATGACGGTCATCTACGGTGCCGGCCGCGGGGGAGAAATCCTTCTCAGGGAGATTTTAAACAATAAAGCGCTCGCTTTAAAGCCCCTTGGCTTCATCGACGACGATCCGCTCGAAGGCCGGTAAAAAATTGCAGGGCTATCCAATCATGGGGACGTTCGCAGATCTTGGCGACATTCTTGCCAAACATCCGGTGACGACCTTGCTGGTCTCCTTCGATGACACACATGGCGCCGACCTGGCCCGCATCAAACGGTTTTGCCGAAAGAAGGGCCTCTCCTTGAAACAATTTAGGGTGCAGGTCGATGATATTTACATGGAGCAGTCATGATTGTTCTCGGTATCGAATCATCGTGTGATGAAACTGCGGCGGCCGTCGTGATTGACGGCCACCAATTGATGGCCTCGATCGTGGCTTCCCAGGTAGAGGTCCATCACCCATACGGCGGCGTCGTTCCCGAGCTGGCGTCACGCCGGCATATGGAAGCCATCGGGACGGTGGTGGCCGAAGCTCTGGATCAAGCGGGCCTGGATCCTTCGCAGATTGATGGCGTGGCCGTCACGCAAGGGCCGGGATTAGTAGGCGCCTTGCTGGTCGGGTTTTCCTTTGCGAAGGCATATGCATATGCCCTGGATAAGCCCTGGATCGGGGTCAATCACCTTGAGGGACATCTAAATTCCGTTTTTTTGGCGGACAAGGCCCCCGCGTTTCCATTTGTCGCCCTACTGGTTTCGGGAGGGCACACCAACATATATTACGTGACCAGCCACATTAAGGCCGAACTCATGGGACAAACCCGCGACGATGCCGCCGGCGAAGCGTTTGATAAGGTGGCCAAACTACTCGGTCTTGGCTATCCGGGGGGAAGCATTATCGGCGAAATGGCGGTCAAGGGCTCGTGTGGTCGGATGGCATTTCCGCGTCCTTATCTCGAACGAGATCGATTTGATTTCAGCTTCAGTGGATTAAAATCGGCCGTACGACGTCATGTGGAAGATCACAACATTACCGATGCGCAGGCTAAATGCGATGTTGCTGCCGAGTTTCAGGAGGCTGTTGTGGATGTCCTGGTGGATAAAGTGATCCGTGCGGCCAAACATAAACAATGCCAACGCGTTGCCTTGGTGGGCGGTGTGGCAGCTAATTTACGATTGCGGCAGCGACTGTCGGCCGGGGCAGCCAAAAAAAATCTGTCGATCCACGTTCCACCCCTTGATTTGTGCCAGGATAACGCCGCCATGATTGCGGCGGCCGGGTACCACCATTTGCAGGCGGGATCAAAAGGGAACCTGACCGATGATGTCTATTCCCGCATGCGCATTTAAAGTTTTGTAAATACTTCTTTTCTTAGCAATTCATTTCATATGCCGTTTTCTCCGAGGTAAGATGCTTTCAAGGCCAGAATTCGGTCAAGCGACTGCCGGCACCGTTCTTCCAGGTCAGGGGTATCGGTTGCGGCGGATGTCATTTTTTCAATGGCCATTTCCATATCCGGGCTGCGATGGCAGATCAAGGCCTGGTCGATATCGGCGGCCATGATCTGTGTGAAAACGGTTTCGATGGCATAATGTTTTTTGATCGCCCCCATGTCGAGGTCATCGGTGAGGATAAGGCCCTCATATCCCAACTGTTTTCGCAACAGTAGGTTGGCGATTGAAGGTGACAGGCTGGCCGGCCAGCGGGCGTCTATTTTTTCGTAAACAATATGAGAAAGCATGATACCGGTTACATTATGTTGGATGGCCGCATTAAACGGAACCAAATCCGTGTTCAAGAGCTTTTCCGGATGCGTATTGAGATGAGGTCGGTCGAGATGCGAATCCAGCGTGGTCCGGCCGATACCTGGAAAATGTTTGGCTACAGCCATAATTCTGTTTTCCTGCAATTGATCGATGACCACTGCGCCCATTCGCGCTATTATGGCCGGGTCGCCCCCAAATGCCCGCTCAGCCATGATGCTGTCCACATCGGGAAAAGCCACATCCATGACCGGAGCCATGTTCATGTTAATCCCAACGCTTTTCAGTTCCCGGGCGGTGATGGTAGAAAAAGAGACGGCATCGCTTTCGTCACGCATGGCGGGATTGCCATCAAACTCGGTAAAGGGGGAACGCAAGCGGGCCACCTTGCCACCCTCCTGATCTACGGCGATGAAAAGTGGGGGCTGGCCGCAGGTGAGGGCATGGTCCTGGGCGGAACGGCACAATTCTGCCAATTGGTCCGGAGCCTGAATGTTTCGGCTAAAAAGAATGATACCACCAACCTGTAAGGTATCGATCAGATATTTCAGGTCCTGGGTCAATGTCGTCCCATCGAAACCCACCATCAGGCGCTGCCCCGTCATTTGGGCAATTGAATAATGATCACCGCTCATCCATTTTTGCATCTTAAGACCCTGATTTTTTAATTGCGTTAAACTCGGCAGTTTAGCATCAAAATCCATAAACTCAAGCGCATTCGCTCATTGAGCCAGGGTAACCACAAGGGATTGCTCATACGAAATGTCATCCATTATTGGGTTTCGCGTGGTCTTTTAAAAAGAATCCATTTTGAGACCGCCCGAAATCCCATAATGGGTGTGTTTATGTCGGGGCAATCGCAAATATCAACCATGCTTTTTGAATTTTACTTGCGATTTCCCTAGGGCGGCGAATCGGCCACCTTGACCGTGTGGTTAAAAAACCGTATATATTGAGAAACAATAACGGCTTTGCTTCTTAAGACAGACTAAATCAAACCCACTAAATCAAACCCATTGGTGACCATGCGATTAAGCAGAAATATTTTTTGGATCCTTGTTTGCTTGTGGATAATTGCCCCTTTTATCTTTATCGGCTGTGATGAGAAACCCTCCGAGCCCATCTCCTCTGCCGATGCTACGGGTTTTACCTTTCTTAACCTGAGTGCAGACTCGCGTTATTCCAGGTCTCTCCGGGACCAATTGAGCGCTTCCCTTGGCCCTGATGCTGTGTTTACACGTACGCCCATTGATTTGGAGACCAATTATCAGGGGTTTATCGAAGCCTATTTTAAGCCGATTCATCAATTCAATTTACTGTTAAATGATGATAGAGGCGCCCGGGTGGAACACGATACCATTAAATTGATGTTCCGTTATCCTCAGAAAAAAAGCCAGTTATTTAAAAAGGTTCAGCTTCTTTTTTCCGGACAAAGCCAAAAGCCGCTATTCTTTTATATTATTTCCCGCAAGGAGGGCAGCGGTATTCTTGAAACCATGCGTGATAAATATGGGGCGCCGGAAGAGATCACCTGGTCACATCAGCCGGGGCAATCCTACTTTTGGCAAAACGAACAGGACTATCTCATCGTTTCCCGTGTATTGGATCGCTTCGGCGATCCGGAATATCGTATTGCCATCTATTACGGTACCAATATCGATGAATTAATTAAGGGGGAACAAGGGCGAATTCAGAAAAGTGAGGACAAGCGCAAACAGGCGGGGCAGACGGCTTTTTAATGAATCAACGAATAGGGAGAACGGGTTGAATGGGCTTTAAAGAAAACCTATTAAAAAAAATCGATATCGATCAATTGGCCGGCCGGGTTATTCGCTCCCTCAATCAACCCGACAGCGGTAGCCGGTTTGATAAGGCGGCCATGCAAAAATTGCTCGCCATGGGCGAATACTCGGTTCGACGTGAACGGGATATGGATCTTTACATCCTGGAAAATAATTTGGAAAATGATGCGGACAAAAAGAAAATCCTTGTGCTGGATAACGGACTGGGAATTTATAACACGAGCATCAAAGATGTCTGTCTTCGTAAAAGCCCCACCGTCAAGGAGATGATCAGTATTCGTAATGCCATCAAGATTTTAAGTGACAAGGATGTGGTATTGAGTAAAAAGGCCGACTCCGTCCAGACGGTTCAAACGGATATCGTTGACGGTCTGGATTTGGCTTACACAATGGAAGACCTTGACCAGATTCAAAAAGAGGGGCAGGCTTCTTTTGAAAATCAATATGCCGACGGTGTGTTAGAGGCGTTGGGGTTGTTCGCCGAATTACTTGAATATCGGGACGCGCCTAAAGCATTTCAGGTGCCCCACCATCTTGTCCTGGGTGGCCTGCAGACGGATACCACTGGCAAGACCGTGGTAGGGCCCATGGTTATCTACGATAAAGTTCGCAACACCTTAAAATGGATCGACACGCCCATCGACCCATCCGACAAGGAGAAAATGGATCTCTTTCACCAGATCGTCGACGGCCATGCCGATGCCGCCAAAAAGGGAAAATCGGTTTTCGGCGCTCTGAAATCTTTAGTGAAACCTTATCAGCATTAAACCGTCGACATTAAACGGAAAAGCCACAAACGATATAAACGGATAATTGATAATTCAAAGGAGTATTAGATGACCATTGCAAAAAAAGTAGAGGGGTTTATCGAGAATTCATCTTGGATTCGCAAGATGTTTGAGGCTGGAACGCAGTTAAAGCAGCAGCACGGGGCGGCGAACGTGTTTGATTTCAGTCTCGGAAACCCCAATGTGCCACCGCCGGCACAGTTTGAAAAAATTATTAAAGAAACGGTGGCGGATCTGGAAAGCGGCGGGCACGGCTACATGCCAAATGTCGGTTATCCGCAGACACGCAACGCCATTGCCACGTTTCTAAAAAAGGAGCAGGGGGTCGATATAACCGGTGACGACATCACCATGACCGTTGGTGCGGCGGGCGCCCTGAATATTGTTTTTAAGGCCATTCTGGATCCGGGGGATGAACTCATCACGCCGGCACCCTATTTCGTTGAATACCGTTTTTATGCCGATAACCATGGGGGCGTTCTGAAGGTGGTCCCAACCAAGGAAGATTTTTCCCTTGATTTGGCCGGTTTAGAAAATGCGCTGACTGAAAAAACCAAAGCCGTGATCGTAAATTCGCCCAATAATCCCACCGGACAGATTTATACCAAGGAAGAATTGGCCGCCTTGGGTGAACTGCTGGAAACCTGGTCGAAAAAAATCGGGCGTACTGTTTATTTGATTTCCGATGAGCCTTATCGAAAGATCGTGTTTGACGACACCCCGATTCCCAGCATTTTCGACGGATATAAGGAAACAATCCTGTGTACCTCTTATTCTAAGGATATCTCCATTCCGGGGGAACGCATCGGCTTTGTCGCCCTAAACCCGGCAGCGACCTATAAAAAGCAATTGCGGGCAGGTGTCGCTCTGGCCAACCGGATTCTCGGTTTCGTCAATGCGCCGGCGTTGATGCAGCGGGTGGTGGCGAAAATGCAGGGCGATACGGTAGATATTGGAGAATATAAGCGCAAACGGGATTTGCTTTGTGATGGGTTAGCCGACTGTGGCTATGATTTTACCAAGCCGCCGGGCGCTTTTTATCTCTTTCCCAAAGCACCTATCGCCGATGATGTCGCTTTTGCCCAGGCCTTGACGGAGGAGCTGATCCTGGTCGTCCCCGGCAGCGGATTCGGTGGTCCCGGTCACTTCAGAATTGCTTATTGTGTGGAGGACGATACCATTACCAACGCCATGCCGGGATTTCAACGGGCGTTTAACAGATACCGCTAAAAACAGATAACCAAATCCTTTGCAAGCAGAAAAGGTTTAAACGAATCATAGATACTGCAGGACCAGGTAGACCAGATAAACCGTCAACAGCCAGGCCCCCTGCCATTTTTTAAAGTGGTTGTCACGATTCATCGTAATAAATGCACGAAAAGACCAAAGAATGATGAGCATAACCGGAAAATGAAATCGAAAGAAATTGGCTTCGATTACCAACGGCCGGGCAAATGCCGCGGCGCCGATGACAAACAGACAGTTTAAAACATCAGCACCCACTATATTCCCCACTGTGATTTCAGGGTGCCCCTTTTTTATGGATGCCACGGCAGTCATTAATTCCGGTAGGGAAGTCCCGAATGCTACCATGGTAGCGGCAATCACATCATCAGGGACGCCGAATCGTGTTGCAATTTCAGAAGCAGACGGCACCAAGATACGCGCAGAGAGGATTACCAGCCCCAGCCCTCCAATAATGAGGCCCCAGCTGAGCAGGAGGGGTGGCTCTTTTTCGTTTTCGTTGTACGCTGATTCTATCTCGGTAGAGGGTCCGGCGTCCCCACTTCGGGCCCAGTAGTAGGTTAATCCCATATAGACGACCAGGAGGATGAGAAAAAACAGGCCGATACCCCGGCCCAGTACAGGTAGGTTTGGGTCAAGACCATATTTGACGAGAGCGATCGCCACAAGCAGTGTCGCCACACCCACCTGCACCCATCCGGTACGGTTTAAAATATAACGGGGAACCGGTACCCGGGATACCATGCAGGTCAAGCCAAAAATCAACCCCGTGTCGGCAATGATCGAGCCGACCCCATTGCCCAGGGCCAGGCCGGCGTTTCCCATGAAAGCGGCCATTACAGACACAAAAGCCTCGGGGGCGGTCGTGCCAAGAGAAATGACCGTAGCACCAATGACTATTTTTGGAAGGCCGGTTCGGCGGGCAAGATCCACGACACCGTCGATCATCCAATCGGCACCCTTTGATAGGAATAAAATGCAGACCGTAATAATTAGCAGCAACACCCAAGTCGGCATGCCGGATAAAAAACCGGTAAGGATCGCCTCGTCCTTAATCCATTCCCAAAGATATTGACTCACGCATCACTCCCTGTTACCGGCCCAACCTTTTGAAGGCGTTCTTTTTAAAAAATAGCTGGATGGTTTGTCCGGAGAGAGGTGTAGCAATCCAGTCCATATTTATCAACCCAGAATCAGTATCAGTCGGTCAACCCAACAAAAACCAGGACGAAGACAAGACGTAGACCAGTGTCAACAATGGTGATAAAATATGGACTGGATAATTCGAAGGCATTTACATCATCTTTTTGTTTTGATGTGGTGCTACATATGTGCGTTGATGTTTCGCAATAAGACCGGCCAGGCGTTGACACTCTTGCTGAATGTTATCCCTGGTCGTAAAATCGTTATCTCTGATATAACGCTTAATATTTGGATAATTTTCGAATAACTCATTTATCTCTCGGCAGAAATCCCTGATCCATGTGGGCGCCTTCTCACAGGAGAGGGGAGAATCTGGATGACATGTGATCCAGCGTTCGCCGTTGTTATAAATATCGTCATTGCACCAAACAACCATGCGGGCCGCCCACTGATAACCAATATCCCCAAATCCAATGGCTGTTTTGTCCAATCCATAAAACTGAATGTTGGAAAACACGTTTTCCAGCCGATATTTTTCGTTAAACAGGTGACCGGATACTTTACCGGAAAACATATTGACCGATACGTGAAATTTATTTTGATGCCAGAAAATCAAGTCGTGATATGTTCTGTAATTGTAAATATCGCTCATTGTTTGATTCCTTGTATTTACAAAACCGCCTATATGCGGTAACAGATTCTCATCCGGCTCGCGAATGAATTTCCGTCAGAAAAACCAGCCTCTTCCGACCAAAACGATAGTCAAGAATAATAACCTGAAATAATTGAAAAATCAATCGAATTTTTTTCGTAGTTAATAGGTACGGCATTTACGTAGTTTTAAAATAATTAATCATGTAAAATTATAGAAATCCTATTATATCAAATTGTTACCGAATATTTGGATATTCTATAGACAGGGGTAGTAAAATAAACTATTATGTATCCTATGGTGCTAACCTGATTCCAACCTTGCAAAGGGAGAATCGGTTATGTTTGCGCTAATGGCGCCTATATATCGCAGACAGGCGTTCAATCACGATCCTTTGTGACAATCGGGAAGAGATGAAAAAAGAAGATACCCATTCGACGCATTGGGAGCTGATGGTAGAAACCGCTAAAGAGGTGGCGGCTTTAAAAGATGGCTCGCATGAACGGTTGAAGGCGGAGTTTTTGGAGGAATTCGGGCAGCTGCCTACCTCAGATCTGCTGGATTATTACGACGATCTTCTTAAAAATGATATTGATAAAACAAAACTGAACCCAGAGAAATCAAGACGGAAAGCAAACCGGAAACCTGAAAAATCACGCACAAGCCCACAGGCCCCAAACCCGGATTCGGAGCTTGTGGAATCAAATCAGGACCCTCAAGAACCCGGCCCGGATATAGAGAACCCAATAGAACAAGAGGCGGCAAACGAAGCCCCTGTTTCTGAAATGGCCTTTGCCGAACAAGTGGCTTCCCAGAAACGGCTTACGGTTCTGGGCTTCCGGAAATCTTTTGAAGCCACTTTTGGTAAAGAACCCTCCTTAGAATTAGTGGCGCATTTCCTGAAACGACTTGCTTATAGCAAGCGTGAAAAGACAGCCGCTACCGAACCGCCTGACAAGGGGAAATCGGTACAAAACGACTTCATCGCTAAATTCGTCAATACCAGATCTCCAACGGTTTTGACATTCCGACGTGCATTTGAAAAAAAATTCGGTTTATCCCCGAGTACCGAGATCGTCACGAGCTTTTTAAATGAATTATCGAGGAAAAAGTTTAGCAGGTAGAAGCGGGTATCATCACCGCAACCAATGGGAGAATCGTTAGGCCGAATATGCCATGCTCCATTGAATCATGGCGGTCTTGGCGTCGATATCCAATGGGTTAACCACCGTTTCAATAATTTCGGGAATTTCATCCCGGGTTAGTATTTCCGGCCCATGTCCGAGGGCACTAAAGGCGTCACGGATCAACACTTCGGCGGCTGGTCCCATGTATATGCTCAATCGCATCGTCAAGGCGCTCAAGAAATCAAGCCGTTCTTCATCACTCATTAACTTGTTGGCAACCAAGAGCCGGGCGACGCCTGAAGCGCCAAGACGGAAGACGCTGATAAGAATATCAAGTTCGGGGAATCCGGCATCCATAACAATTCGACTGATAGTTCGGTTTCCGTTTAGTAGGCCCATGACCTTGGCGTCGGCCTCGGAATAGCGTTTGTGCAGGTGGGCCAATCGGGGATTCCCCATGAAGATTGAATCATTTCCAGGTACCATGGTGTTTATTTTTTTAATCATTTTGTGGGCTTTTTCCAATATAACCATAAACTTACCTGTATCTACAGCGACTAGATCTTCATCATTTTTTTTTTCGCCTTGCAGAAAAGTCGTTGTAATACTCACCCATTTGGCACATGTACCGGCTGCCGCTTTGCCGCTCGTCTCTTCAGCGCGTATGCCTTCAACCAGTCCTTCTCCCAGCACAATCACGCCCTTTTTACCATAGTCGTGATAAATCTTTAAAATACCACTTTCACCGGCATAGATGAGCGGCTTTATCTTTTGATATAATGAGGTATACATGCACTTTTCCCGCCGAATAGAGCGATCGATTTCACTTTATTCCCAAACCGGTAATGTCCCGCATACTTGAATAATCGGATAAGGTACTTAAAATAATACTTAAATACATTATTCAAATTTAAATTGTCAACCGTCATTTCATGGACAAGACAACCAATGTTCGTTATAAATTGCCTTTTATCGCCGGGTTTGGTGCCAAGAAACTTGGCTGTCCGGCCAAGGTATAAAATGTCGATATCGATTTTAACCTACAAATACATTAAGCTATCGCATCAGACTGTCAAGACGCTGATGGCCGTGTTGGTTTCTATCGGTCTTATGACCGCTTGCAGCCAGGCCCCGGACAAGAGTTTTTTGGACGATATTCTCGCATCTCGTGAAATCACCGTTATCACCCGGAATAACCCCTGGTGCTACTATCTCTATCGTGACCGGCCCATGGGATTTGAATACGATCTGGCCAAAGCATTTGCCGACTATCTGGGCGTTAGGCTCAATGTGAAAGTTGCCGATCGCTGGGATCGCATGATTCCTGACCTTCTAAACGGTAAGGGCGATTTTATCGCCGCCAGTATGACCATCACACCAACCCGGCAGGACCGTGTGGCTTTTTCGAATGGCTATCATTCAATTCAGCCGCATATTATTGTCCATCGGCACCAATCCCAGATTAAGGGCGCCGAAGACCTGGCCGGTAAGACCGTCCATGTGAGTCGGGGCACTTCATATCATGAACACTTAGAGGTTCTGAGGGCAGCGGACATTGATGTCAACCTTCAGTTACATAATGGCATGGAAACCACTGAGTTGATTCGGAAGGTCGCCAATAAATCCATTGATATCACGATTGCCGACAACCTGGTAGCCATGCTCTCGCAACGGTATTATCCCCAGATCACGCTTGCCGGTCCCATCAGCGCCGAAGAGCATTTGGGCTGGGCCGTTCATCCCCAGGCAACACAGTTGCAAGGCCAAATGAATGCATTTTATAATACCATAAAAAAAAATGGTGAATTTGATCGAATTTTTAACCACTATTTTACCGGGATCGATGAATTCGATTTTGTGGATATACGTGCATTTCATCGGGGGGTGAACCAGGCACTGCCCGAATATCAGCCATTTCTTCAAAAGTTTGCTGAACAAAATGGTTTTGATTGGCGCCTGATTGCCGCACAAATGTACCAGGAGTCACGTTTTGACCCCATGGCTGTGAGTTATCAAAGCGCTCACGGCCTGATGCAGATCAGCATAAATACGGCGGATAGTTTGGGCGTTGTGGATGTCCATGACCCGTGTCAGAATATCGAGGCCGGTATTCGGCACCTCAAGTTTCTTTTCGACTTTTACGATAAAGCCCAAGGCAAGAATCGATTGTATATCGCTCTGGCCGCTTACAATGTAGGGATGGGCCACATTTTAGATGCCCGCAATCTCGCTCGTAAGCAGGGCCTGGACCCGGATAAATGGGCGTCACTTAAAAAAACACTGCCGTTGTTGAGTGAGCCCGAATATTATCAAAAAACAAAATATGGTTATTGCCGAGGCTTGGAACCCGTCCATTACATCAACAACATCATTGTCTTTTTTGATATATTAAAATTTAAGGGGATGGCCAGAAAATAGAGAACGGCGAACCCAACATCCCCATCAATACCTACCCTTGGCCGATTTGGGCTTTGGTAACACTACACCATGCGTACAAACGGATTGGACTGTTTTTCCGTTCCAATGGTCGTTTCAGGGCCATGGCCGGTATAAACCCGCACATCGTCATCCAGCCGGAAAAGCTTTTCGCGGATACTGGCCAGCAGTTCTTCATGACTGCCCCCGGGAAAATCGGTTCGACCGATTGAACCGGCGAATAGGGTATCTCCCACGAATATATGGCCATTTGTGTGCAGGCATATCCCACCGGGAGAGTGGCCGGGCGTGTGGATTACGGTCAAGGTAATATTCCCGAAAGTAATGGTATCGCCATCCCCAACTTCCCGATCCGGTGGCGGGGACGCGTCTGCCGACAGACCCCAGCGGGCCGCACTGTGAGCAAGATGCTCTAACACCGGAATTTCCGCAGGATGGAGGACCAACGGTGCGCCAGTGGCGTCACACATTTTTTTATTTCCCCCGGCATGGTCAAAATGGCAATGGGTGTTAATAATCTGTTCGACTGTCAAATTATTCTGGGCGAGGGTCATTAGAATCTTATCCGTTTCATCGCCGGGATCGATGACTGCCGCTTTTTTGGTTTCTTCGCAACCGAGGATAAAGCAATTGGCCATGATGGGGCCGACCGGAAGCTTTTTGATAATCAAGGTGAGGATCTCCTTTTTTTAATAAATGTTTCAATCAACTGTCATAGTCTCTTTCTTGGTTGTAGGGTTCCTTGGACCGGACAGCCATTCGTTTGCGTAAACCCGGTGCCAGGCGGATCGATTTAGGGGAGGCTCTGCCCGGTTTCATACCGGCTTTCAGATGTGATTCGGCACTCACCGCTTCATTGCTCTTTGTGCCTATGGCGGTCTCGGTTGGCTCATTTCCCTCGAAAGCCATCAACGGTTTAAATTTAATTTCCCCTTGATCCCAAGCCTGGTGAATACCGTCAAGGATGCCGTTGATAAAGGCGCCTGAGTCCTGAGTGCCGTACTTTTTACCGATATCGATGGCTTCATTAATCGAGACTTTAACCGGTATATCCTCCATGACCAACAATTCATAAACAGCGATGCGAAGAATATTTCGATCCACGCAAGACATTCTGGAGATTTTCCAGTTGCTGGAAAAATCTTCGATAATCTTATCCAGGGCCTGACGGTTTCGGCGAACGCCACTTACTAGTTCGATGAAAGAAAGTTTTCGAATTTTGAGGGGGAGAATGAAGCTTTCGAAAAAGAAACAGTTTCCCATTCGAATCGCCTCCACGTATATCTATATAATAGAGGGCCTGCATGGCAAGCTCTCGCGCTCGTCTTCGAAAACCCATAGTTTTATGCTACTTCAATGTTTTTTTTCGCCATTGAACAAATGGTTGCCGGTTGTATCGACACAACATCCAAAATACGGCCCCAAATATGGCAAATGTTAAGTGTTACTGATCGAGTTGCTGGTTCAAATTGGCCATTTCGATGCCGGTCATCGCGGCACTGAAGCCCTTGTTACCCGCCTTGGCTCCGGCGCGCTCGATGGCTTGTTCAATGGTATCGGTGGTGATAATTCCGAAAATGACCGGGACACCGGCGGATAGTCCCACTTGAGCGATGCCTTTGCTGACTTCGGCAGCGACATAGTCAAAATGGGGTGTGGCGCCACGGATGACGGCGCCCAGGCAAATGATCGCATCATGGCGCTTTTTTTCCACCAGCTTCTGGGCGACCAACGGAATTTCAAAGGCACCAGGGACCTTGACAATATCGATATCCTGATCCTGGGCGCCTGCTCGTATCAGGGCATCCAAGGCACCACCCACCAGACGGTCGGTAATAAAATCGTTGAATCGGCTGGCTATGAGCGCGAACTTTTTTCCCTCCGCCGTTAATTTTGCTTCAATCAGATTGGGCATGAAACCACCTCTTTTTTTGCGAAATTTAATCTTATGAACTGAAATATACTGTAATCGATGTCCTCAGACTTAAAACGATGAAAACAGCCTTCAAGGGGCAAGGGCTCAAAGCTTAAAATCATTCAGGCCGTGACTTGAATCCTATTTGCATAATCAACAAATAACTTGCACCATCACCCTTACGGCGTGGCGCCCAGATTCAGCAGGTGGCCTACTTTCAGCTTTTGGCACGGCAAATATCCCTGGTTGTATTGATTGGATTCGACCTCGATACGAATCTGTTCGACGATATGCAAACCATATCCTTGGAGGCCGACCATTTTTTTGGGATTATTGGTCATTAATCGAATTTTGCGTACACCGAGATTTACCAGGGCCTGGGCACCGATGCCATAATTACGTACATTGGGCTCAAACCCGAGTTGTCCGTCTGCATCTTGGGTATCCTGGCCTTCGTCCATGAGATTGTATGCGTTTAGCTTATTGATCAGGCCGATCCCACGGCCCTCCTGGCGGACATACAACAGCACGCCGCAGCCCTCTTCGGAGATCATTCGCAACGCCTCGTGAAACCGGTCCCCGCAGTCGCATCGCAGGGAACCGAAAATATCGCCGGTCAGGCATTCGGAGTGAACGCGCACCAGCACCGGTTTATCGGCATCAATTTCACCCTTGACGATGGCAATGTGTTGCAGATCCTCCATATCGTTTTCAAACACAATCACCTTAAATTTTCCAAAATCACTCGTCGGCACCGTTGCTTCCACAGCCCGACGCACGATCGATTCGGTTTGCATGCGATATTCGATCAAATCCGCGATAGTACAAATACCGATACCGTACGCTTCACTGAATTCTTCCAGTGAATCCATGCGGGCCATGGTGCCGTCATCCTTCATGATTTCACAAATGACGGCGGCCGGCATCAGCCCAGCCAGCCTGGCAAGGTCAACGGAGCCCTCTGTTTGACCGGCCCTTACGATTGCACCACCGTTTTTAGCCCGTAACGGAAATATATGCCCCGGGCGAACGAGATCATCCGGTTTGGCATCGGGAGCCACTGCAGCTTTAATGGTTGTGGCGCGATCGGCAGCTGAAATTCCGGTTGTTATGCCGTGGCGGGCCTCAATGGATACGGTGAAACCCGTTTCAAACGGAGAGGTATTGTTTTCGACCATCATAGATAGGCCCAGTTGATCGCATTTTTCACTGGTAAGCGGCAGGCAGATGAGACCGCGGCCATGGGTGGCCATAAAGTTAATGATCTCGGGCGTCACCTTTTCCGCCGCAATGGTCAAATCCCCTTCGTTTTCACGATCCTCATCATCCACTAAAATAACCATTTTTCCGTTTTTGATATCGGCTATTGCCTCTGCAATGGAAATAATCGCCATATCTTAATATTTCGCTCCTATCTGAGAGTTGGTTAAAAATCCGGATGAACCCAATAAGTTCAAGTCGATGGTTGATGTTTTCCTTACGTTTACGTTCTCTTGATCGTCCGTACTTTCAGCCCTTCCGGCGCCGGTAAAATGGGCCACATATTTACCGATCATATCCGTTTCAATATTAACACGGGTGTTGGGACGATAAAACCCAATAGTTGTTCCTTTGGCCGTGTGGGGGATGATGCTAACACTGAAAAATGTCTCGCCACAGGTGTTTATGGTCAGGCTGATGCCGTCCATCGCCACCGATCCCTTGGCAATCATCTGTTTTCCCAGTACAGCGGGAACATCCACGGTAACAACAATGGCATTCCCCTGTTTATCCATTGATCGAATGGCACCGATCTCGTCGATATGGCCTGAGACAAGATGACCGTCGAGTCGATCAGAAAGGCGCATGGCCCGCTCAATGTTTACGCGCTGACCGATTTTAATTTCGTTAAACGTGGTTTTGTTAAGGGTTTCCGGTGACACATCGGCTGAGAACCGACGGGAACTCAGTTCGACCACGGTTAAGCAGGCCCCGTTAACGGCAATGCTGTCCCCGATACGCGTGCCATCCAATGGCAGACCTGCATCGACAGCCAGCCTTTTTCCGCCGCCGATGGTGTGGGCGCCGGTTACTGTGCCGAGTGTTTCGATGATTCCGGTAAACATGACCGTATACTCCGTTTTTTTGGCCGGTGGTGCCGATTGTTCAACCAAGGCCGAAAATCTATCAGGTTGCCTGCGCAAATAATCAAACAGCTATTTGGCGATGTAGCCCTCAATTAAAATGTCATCACCAAACCGCCGGGTTTTAACAGTCGTCAGGTTTAAACAGTCCTTCATGGCCATCGGCCCGATGCCTCGGCAGATGGGAACACCGTCATCGCCTCCCAGAATTTTGGGCGCGAAAAAAAACAGGCATTTATCTACCACGCCGGCCCGCAGGGCCGACCCGATGACGCCACCACCACCTTCGATGAGAAGACTGGTTATCTGTCTACTCCCGAGGTAGCTCATCAGCCGAATAAAATCAATAGATCCGTTCTCGTAAAGGTCTGTGGTCAACATGATTCCCCGCTGCCGCAGGTGGTCCGCTTTGGCGGCATCAACATCCTTGTCGGTCACCAGGATTGTTTCCGCTTTCGAAGGTACATTAAGCAGGCGTGCATTCGGATCGATGGAGAGGGTCGGGTCAATGACGATGCGCACCGGATCCCGGCCCTGTTGATTATCCAACCGGGTATCCAATGGGGCATTCGGATGACTATCAGTATGATTGTTCAGCCGGGTCGTCAGGCTCGGGTTGTCCGCCCGAACCGTTCCAATCCCCACCATGATGGCATCGACGGCATGGCGAACCTGATGAACATAGCCCCGGGCCGATTCTCCAGTCACCCACTTGGAATCGTGGGTTCGTGTTGCCAGCCAACCATCGAGGGTGGCGGCGCATTTGACGATTACGAAGGGATGTCCGGTTTGAACGAATTTGATAAACGCTTCATTTACCCGACGGGCTTTCTTTTCCATCACGTTACAGGTGACGGCAATGCCATGGGATTCTAAAGCGCGGATGCCGCCACCCTTCACATGGGGATTGGGGTCCGGCATGGCGATTACCACCCGCACAATAGCGGCATCGATGATTTTTTGGGTGCACGGGGGCGTTCGGCCGGTATGGTTGCACGGCTCTAATGTGACATAGAGGGTGGCGTCCCGTGGATTCTCTTTGGCGCCATTGATGGCGTTAACTTCAGCATGGGGTTCGCCAGCTGCGACATGGTACCCCCGGCCGATGATACGGCCGTCCTTGACAAGGACCGCGCCCACCATAGGGTTGGGTGATGTGGTTCCCCGTCCCTTTTCAGCCAGTTCAAGGGCCAGGGCCATATACTTTTCGTCAATATCCCTGCTCACGTCCAAAAGACTATCCTATGTTTCCCGGACTGAATGGCCTGGCCTGATTTAACCTGGCCTGATTTAATTTGGTCTAATTTAATTGGTCTGGTTTTCCTGACTCAGAAGGCTTTTTAATTCAGCCACAAAGTCATTGACGTCTTTAAACTCATGGTAAACCGAAGCAAAACGTACATAGGCGACATCATCGAGTTCATGGAGCTTGACCATCACTTTCTCGCCGATATCCCGGGACGGAATTTCCTTTTTACCCATTTCCCGCAGATCGCCTTCCAGATCATCTAAAAACGCGTCGATGGTTTCCATGCTGATATCTCGTTTTTCACAGGCCCGTTTGATTCCGGCCCCTACCTTCTCTCGGTTGTAGGCTTCCCTGCGGCCGTCTTTTTTGAGGATCATAATGGGAATTTTTTCTACCGTCTCATAGGTGGTAAATCGACGGGTACAGATCAGACACTCCCGGCGCCGGCGGATAACCAGACCTTCCTTGCTCAAACGGGAGTCGATAACCTTGTTATCGATTTCACTGCAAAACGGACACTTCATGAGCGACCTCCAGTCCTTTGTGCGGATACCGGGCGGCAGCCGCAACCGTTAATTCGTCGATTTAAACCCAAGGGCCGATTCATTCCCCAAATTGGCCTCCATAAATTGGAAACGCCTCGCACAACTCCCGGACGGTTTTCTTGGTACGAGCGATCACCTGGTCATCCCGGGGCGCTTTAAGCACGGCCAGAATCAGATCGGCAATCGTGGCCATCTGGTCAACGCCCATTTGGCGGGAGGTTACCGTAGGCGTTCCAATGCGAATACCGCTGGTGATCATTGGACCGAGGGTATCGAAGGGAATGCTGTTTTTGTTGACGGTAATACCGGCCTTTTCAAGTGCAGCCTCCGCATCTTTTCCGGTGATGTTCAGATTTTGTAAATCCAACAGCATCATGTGGTTGTCTGTGCCGTCGCTGATGAGAGCAACACCCCCGTCCCGTAATCGTGAGGCCATATATTTGGCATTGGTGACAACCTGGCGTTGATATGCTGTAAATTCATCGGTCAAGGCCTCTTTGAAGGCCACGGCTTTGGCTGCAATCACATGCATCAACGGGCCGCCCTGAATTCCAGGGAAGATCTCCTTGTTGATTTTTTTACCGAGCGTCGTCGATGAGAGAATCAGCCCTCCGCGGGGCCCCCGCAGGGTTTTATGGGTGGTCGATGTGACGATATCGGCATGGGGAAAAGGCGATGGGTGGACTCTGGCTGCTACCAGACCGGCGATGTGGGCCATGTCCACGCACAATAAGGCATCCACGGATTTTGCGATTCGGCCAAATGCCTCAAAATCGATGATACGGGAATACGCGCTGGCACCGCAGACAATCATCTTGGGGCGGTGTTCTTCGGCCAGGGCGGCAACGTTGTCATAATTGATTCGACCGGTTTCCCTGTCCACTCCGTAATGAACAAACCGATATAGTCGACCGGAGAAACTGACCGGGCTACCATGGGTCAAATGACCGCCGTGGGCGAGATCCATAGCCAGAAGCGTATCCCCGGGGTCGAGCAGGGCGAAATAAGTCGCCATATTGGCCTGGGACCCGGAATGCGGCTGGACATTGGCATAATCGGTGCCAAAGAGCTGTTTGGCCCGTTCGATGGCCAGGGTTTCAGCCTCATCGACATATCGGCAGCCCCCATAATACCGGCGATCGGGGTATCCTTCGGCGTATTTATTGGTTAGGATGCTTCCCTGGGCGGCCATTACGGCCCGGCTGGCGATATTTTCCGAGGCGATCAGTTCGATGGTGTTTTTTTGGCGGTCACATTCCTTGCGAATGGCCTCAGCGACTTCGGGGTCGATCTTTTGAATAGACGATAGGTTCACGATTTCCTTACTTAATTCAGGAGGCCTGCTCAATAAGGTCGATACGTAACTGATGACGGCCGCCATCGAAAGGGGTTTTTAAAAAAACACGTACGATTTCCCGGGCCAGATCCACGCCGATCACCCGGCCGCCCATGACAAGAATATTGGCATTGTTATGTCGGCGGCTCATGGCGGCCGAAAAAAGATCATTACAAAGGGCGGCCCGAACATTTTTATAGCGATTGGCCACCATGGACATGCCTAAACCGGTGCCGCAGATGAGAATTCCCCTCTCAAATTCACCACTACCAACGCGTGCTGCCACCTTGCCGCCGTATTCCGGATAATGGACCGATTGGGTGCCATGGGTGCCGATATCCTCCACGGGAAGATCGTTGTCAAGCAAATAGGCTTTGATGATTTCCTTCAAATCGTAGGCTGCATGATCGCATCCGATGATAATCGCTTTTTGGGTGGTCATATCATTTCCTTCTGGCTGGGCTTAATGGTTTACCACATCTTGCAACGAATACGTTAGTCAGCAAATGACCCTTTGGCATCAAATGCGCCAATAATCAAGGTGGCGTTGGTCCCGCCGAATCCAAAAGAGTTAGTCATAGCCAGATCGATTTTCGTTGAACGGGCCACTTTGGGGACATAGTCCAGATCGCACTCTTCGCCAGGGTGATCAAAATTGACTGTTGGCGGGATAATACTATTGTGGATAGCCAGGGTGGTAAAAACCGTTTCAATGCCACCGGCGCCACCCAGCAGATGACCGGTCATGGATTTGGTCGAACTGATGGGAACTTTTGGGGCCTGATCCTTAAAAACGGTTTTGATGGCACGGGTTTCGTACAGGTCGTTTATGGGTGTTGATGTGCCGTGAGCGTTAATATAACCGATATCCTTAGGTGAGACATTCCCGTCGTCAAGGGCGGCTTGCATACACCGCGCCATGCCTTCACCATCCGGCGCTGGGGCGGTCATGTGAAACCCGTCGCCGCTCATGCCGTATCCGATCATTTCACCATAAATATTGGCCCCTCTGTCAAGGGCGGCTTCCAGTGTCTCCAGGATAACGATTCCGGCCCCTTCACCCACCACAAACCCGTCACGGTCACGATCAAAAGGGCGGGATGCTTTTTGTGGGTCATCGTTACGGGTGGAAAGGGCTTTCATCGCCCCGAAACCGGCTATGCACGTGGGCGTGACAACAGATTCGACCCCACCGGTTATCATGGCATCCGCTTTGCCTGATTGGATCAATTTAAAGGCGTCACCCACGGCGTGGGTTCCGGCGGCGCAGGCGGTGGCCAGCGAAGCGTTGGGTCCCTTGGCGTTGAATTTGATGGAGATCATTCCGGCGGCCATATTACCGATCAAGGTCGGTATAAAAAACGGGGATACCCGTCGCGGTCCTTTGGTGTTGATAACCTCGCAGGTTGATTCAAGCAGGGACAACCCGCCGAGTCCGCAGCCGGTGATCACACCGACGCGATGGGTATTTGCATCGTCAATAATCAGCCCTGAATCCTCCAAGGCCATCCGGGTGGCTGCGATGGCATAGGCCATAAACGGCTGGGTTCGGGACACTTCCTTTTTTGGCAGGAAATCTGCGGGGTCGAAGCCTTTGACTTCGGCGGCGATTTGGGTGCGATAGGCTGAGGCATCAAATCGTGTAATGGGGCCGACTCCGGAGCGCCCTTTGCACAACGCCTGCCATGATTCGTCCACTCCCACGCCCAGTGGGGTCACCAGGCCGACACCGGTTATCACAACGCGTCTATTCACTACAACCTCCTCATCAGGCAGGACGGTTTGGAAAAAAAACTACAGGCGACGGTCGAACGAATGTCGCCTCCAAGAAAAACGAAAACCGGATTCCTGACCGGCTCGACGCCTGAAGAAAAACGCAATATTTTTTCACAATCCCAAAATTTTCTCACTATCAAACAGGATCAATATGATAATCGAAGAAACAACCCAGATGATAATCGAAAAAACAACCTGGGTGCTTCAAAGATAAGCATCTATGACCCAATGTCCGACCTAATGTCCGAAAGGGTGAAACCAAAGGGGTCTTTGTTCAGGCGTTATTATCTAAACCGTCAAATTTTTAAATTCAACGCCGATATCAAGTATTGGCGGCTATATAATCGATAGCGTTCTGAACCGTGGCCAATGATTCGGCATCTTCGTCGGAAATCTCAACGTCAAACTCTTCTTCCATAGACATGATCAACTCGACCAGATCAAGCGAGTCCGCGCCCAGATCGTCGACAAAATGCGCTTCGGGAACCACTTCAGAAACATCCACACTTAGTTTTTCAGCCACTACCTTTTTGATCTTATCCGTTACGGACATTTGGTTTACCTCCTTTAAAAATGGTAGGATCGTTTTAATGGGTTGATCGATCTCAATATCAGTCTCCGAAGAGATGGGTTGCCACCCGGTCCATATCCGCGATGACATTCTGATAGCTTTGCTGGAACGCATCCCAATCGTCCGTGTCCAGGATGGATGCGATCGTTTCTTTATCGAATGCGCCACTGGCCGTTAAAATCTGCATGGCACTGTGTTGGGCGACTTTGGCCACTTCGTTGGCAAATATACGGGATTTTGCACCTATGATTGTGTCGGGCGCGTCTACCTTCGCGGCTTTTCGGCCCAGGGCCGCCCCCACCTCCACATGGATCATCAGGTCGGCCAGGGTAAACATGACGTGCTGCTGCTTGGTTAGGCGGCTTCGATGGGCCAGATCAATAAGACGGTTGAGTAACCCCGCGGCCAGTCCGATGTATCGGCATCCGGATTCGGGGGATTTTTCCGCCAAATCTGCCATCTCGTCGGCAATGCCCTGATAATAGCCGCCCTTGGTTTTCCATGTTTTTTTCCAGCGAAAGGTACTGATTATGCTCTGTTGAATCTCGCTAGTGCCTTCATAGATACAGGTGATTTTGACATCCCGCTTGATTTTTTCTACCTCGAACTCGGTAATGTAACCATAGCCGCCCAGAGCCTGCATGGCATCATCGGCTGCACGGTTGGCCGATTCGGCCGCGAACACCTTGGCAATGGACCCTTCCACCTGCAAATTGCGGTCACCAGTATCGATTCGAAGGGCGATTTCTTCTATGTACGCGTCCGCGGCCGCAAAACGGACCATGTGCGGTACAATCAATTTATGGGTATACCCCTGTTTTTCCGACAGAGGCGTACCGAACTGGATGCGCTCCTTGGCATAGGGAATGGCGATATCCATAGCCGCTTCCGCCTGCACCTAAGGCCATGGCAGCTACCATGAGCCGGGTGTAACCGAAAACAAGGTTGGCCTGCTTTAACCCTTGTCCGGGAACATCGCCGATGAGGTTTTCTCTATGGGTACAAATACATTGGTAAATGACAAGGGCGACGTATTGGAAGCCCGAATCCCGTGTTTAACCTCGCTCTTTCCCCGTTCATATCCTTCGGTATCTTTTTCCACGACAAAAAAAGTCGGGCCTTCGGGGTATTGGCCAAAAGGGTAATAAATTCCGCATATCCGCCGGTGGAGATAAATTGCTTGGCGCCGTTGATGCGGTATCCGGTCAGTTGTCTCTGTCGTCATAGACCGGTTCCGCCTTGGTTTTGATGGCAGCCACATTGCTGCCGGCCCCCGGTTCGGTAACGGCGTAAGCCACCAGTGTGTTGCCTTCGGCAATGGCGCCGAGCCATTTTTCTTTTTGAGCTTCAGTCCCACCGACGATCAACGGGTCGGCGCCCAATTGAATAGCGAAAAAAGCCGTGCTGATGCCCAAACAGATTTTGCTCATCTCGCGGGTGATCGCACAGCAGTCCCGGGCACCGCCGCCCAGACCGCCATATTCCTCGGGAATAAAGAGAAGCTGCAGCCCGATCTCGGGATCAAGCATGCGCCGAATCGTCTCTTCCGGAAAGATCTCTTCGCGGTCATATTCGAGAATTTTTTCCTTGGTTAAAAGCCGGTCCCGCAGTCGACTTACCGTATCTAAAACCATTTGACGGGACTCTTCATCGAGTCCGTACAATTTCGATTGTGTTTCTCCGGAATTTTCGGCCATTCAGTCGTTCTCCTCATTTTCTCGATCTTACAAGATGGGATTCTGCACTTACTTGAACGCGATTCAATGCGTCCGGCGGGCCGGCGGTTCAAAGTAAAGATACTGCGAGAATGTTCCCGGGAACAGATATATAAATGGTGCCTAAGGCACCACTCACCGGCCCATGTACCTGCCGGGCCCTGGATGTTATGTTGAAACCCATCCTATTAATATTTCTAAACTTAATACTGCTAAACGGTTTTTTCCCGGGTCTAAATCTTCGGGTCTAAATCTTCGGGTCTAATCGTCCTTTGGCTCTACGACCGTTCGGCCTTTGTAGCTTCCGCACTCGGGACATGCCCGATGGGGTTCCCTGGATTCACCGCATTCCGGGCAGGATGTGACCGTTGCGGGACTTGTTTTCTGATGGGTCCGGCGCTTGTTTTTTATCGACTTGGATGTCTTTCGTTTTGGAACGGCCATGAGTAATCTCCTAACTAACTGTATTTATATTAAAATATTATCCTTTTAGTTGGATCGTCAAAATTCCTACGTTAAGTAATTGAAAAACAAGCCTATGTCAAGCGCTTTTATGTTCAATCCAATTTAAACTTTATTGCCTGGTGGATGTCGATATGGTAATACGAGCGATGCTAAAAAACTGATTGTTACTTATAACGTTTAAATATAATACGATATATAATTAAAATCAAACAACTCGAGAAAAAATAATTGATCGCAAATTTGTTGCGCACTGGAATCAGTGGATTTTAAATGACCGTGGGCTGGATTTACCTGGGAATTAAGAAAATTTCTAGTTCAACTTGTCACATGGCTAGTTGTAGTAAAATGGCTTGCATGGCCTCCAGGCATTTTCAGGTATGGATAATATTGCGATAATATTTTTAATTATCAGGCTGTTATCTTCTCTTTCAATAAGGACATGCGTAATCGAGTCAAGCAATAAAGACATTGGTTGTGGCGTGCCTTGATCCAAGTATATCAAATCAAACCATGTTAAATAGAGCCATATTGAATGCTAACATTTTGAAAACAAAGTTAAAACAGGAATAAATCTAAAAAATTCGACCTAACAAAAAAGGAATCACCATGGACCCGATTATTACTCGTTTCCCGCCCAGCCCCACCGGCTACCTTCACCTGGGAGGCGCGCGAACGGCTCTGTTTAACTGGCTTTACGCGCGACACATGAAAGGGCGCTTTATCTTAAGAATTGAAGACACCGACACCGTCCGGTCCACCCAGGAATCGGTGGATGCCATTTTCGACGCCCTCAACTGGCTGGGTATCGATTGGGATGACGGCCCCTATTTTCAAACCCAGAGGTTGGCGATTTACAAAAAGCATATCGAAAAACTCATTGAGGCGGGCCGGGCCTATTATTGCACCTGTTCGGCTGAGCGGCTGGAACAGATGCGAAAACAAGCCCAGGCCGAAGGCCGCAAACCCAAGTACGACGGCACGTGCCGCCATAAGGAATTATCCGATTCCGAGGATGCCGTGGTGCGCTTTGCCGCACCACAAGCCGGGAGTACTGTTGTCAAAGACGTGATCAAAGGCAACATCGTTTTTCAAAACACCGAGTTAGACGATTTTATCATTCAACGCAGCGACGGTATTCCGACCTACAATTTTGTCGTTGTGGTGGACGATGTCACCATGGGGATCAACACCGTGATTCGGGGCGACGACCATGTCAACAATACCCCCAAGCAAATCCAGCTTTACCACGCCCTTGAAGCCGATCTACCCGTTTTCGGCCATGTGCCCATGGTATTGGGAAGTGACCGTTCCCGGCTCAGCAAGCGCCATGGTGCCATGTCGGTAACCGCCTACCGGGATATGGGCTATCTGCCCGATGCATTGATCAATTACCTCGTCCGCTTGGGGTGGTCTCATGGCGACCAGGAATTTTTCACCCGTGACGATCTCATTGAAAAATTTTCCCTGGAAAATATCGGCCAGTCGGCTGGCGTGTTCGACCCGGATAAACTGCAGGCCCTGAATGCGGACCATATTCGACAAAGTACGCCCCAAAAATTATACCCCCAATTACATTCATTTTTAAAAGCCCAGGGGTATAACGCCGAAGAAAAACCGACCGCCGCAGCGGAAAAGGTCATCGAAACGCTAATACCTCGCAGCAAAACCCTGGACGAAATGGCGAAAAGCGCCCAGTTTTATTACGACAACAACATTGTCTTCGAAGAAAAAGCGGCCAAAAAGTTTTTAAAACCGGCTACCCTCAATCCGTTGAAAAGCATACACCAGGCGCTATCGGATTTACCCGAGTTTGAAGAAAAGGCTCTCGAAGATGCTTTTAAGGCCGTGATGGAAGCGACCGGCCTAAAACTCGGGAAAATCGCCCAACCCGTCCGCGTGGCGCTAACCGGCAAAACGGTCAGCCCGGGCATCTTTGAAATCATTGCTATCATCGGTCGCGAGCAGACTCTAAAAAGGATCCAAGGGGCGATATCCTTTATCGAGAAACAGATGGAATAGGTATCGAGAAACCGGCAAAATAGAAAAAACCATTCGAATTCAAACTTGATGCACACGTAAAAAGTAGCACGGATGGCTAAGTTAAAAGGCTCATATACAAGGCGTTGTGGTTTTACAGGATCGAAACTATACATGTAGTATGTTGAGAGTCTGGAAAACCATAACAACGCCGTAGATGAGTCTTTTTACGACGCCATCAAACTTGACGGATGGAATAAAAAACATTATTAGAATTCCCAAATCCACTGGGAGATCGTCCAGCGGCAGGACTGCGGACTCTGACTCCGCCAACCAAGGTTCGAATCCTTGTCTCCCAGCCAAAAAATTCAAGGGGTTATGCTTTTAGCAAAACCCCTTTTTTACCCACACTTTTTAGCTGAATTGGCCAAGGGGCAAAGCCCTCCTTACGGTACCTGCGGTGTCGCCGCCACGGTCCGGAAGCGGTCCAGATACTATTGAACGCTTTTCGCTCAGCTATCGTCCTCGTAAGAGGTTCGAGGAAAAGTTTCACAGCGGTAGCGATTTCCTCAAACGTCTCTGGTGCGCCGATCAGCTTAGCCTTCCTGATGAAACCCCTCCATTGAACATTCTTGTGTCTATCCGGTTATCTATTTTTCCCAAGAGGTCAATATCCATGGTGGGACGTGATGCAGGTCCACACCATGTAGAGAACATCAGGGCTCCCTTGAGGATGAACTGATCTGCGTGGGGGCTTTTAACGAGCCGTCCACTGCAACAGCAAGGTTATATTTTTTCACTACGAAAGAAGGAATCAATTCAAATAACTTTTTTTACGCTGTCAGAGATTACTATTTTTACACCGGCCAATATCGCTCTTGATAGATCTTCTTCCGTATCCACGGTCCATGTATTGACACGTTTTCCCATCTGTTTCGCAGCCTTCATCCATAATTTTACGCTCTTTGTGGAATCATTCGGGAAAAGAGAGATCTCTGGATGTAAAGTGTCTACCCCTGCGAGAAACCCTTTGATGCCTGTACGATTTATCCATGAGGAAACGATGTAGTACAACTTTTTTTTGTCCTCAAGGTTCACAACGCGATCTACGCTTCGAAAGAGGTATGCAGTCTCAATGGTGCGATGAAAAAAGCGCGTGGTAAGAAGTGTATTTAGATCAAAGGACGAAATAATCACCTGTTCATCAATGCCGTGATGACGTATGATGTTTACGGCTTTTCGTGCAGTGTGACAGATAAAGGGGTGGCTTGATTTAATCTCGACATTAAATATGATGTTTTTCTTCTTACCTATAAACCGACAGGTTTCGGAAAAAGTTGGAATTTCAATGCCCTTTTCTCTTGCAATCCCCTGGATTGTTTTAAGAGATTTTTTCCAAGGAAAAAAATCGAATTCAGATTGAAAAAACCAACGGTTTGCCACTATAAGTTTACCATCTGACGTAGACTCTACATCAACTTCAATTCCCGAAGCCCCACGCCTGAGTGCCTCTTCAAATGCTGAGATGGTGTTTTCTGGTAAGCCTTCTTTTCTGACACCTCTATGTCCCAATATAATAGGTTTTCCTTCATTTTCTTCAACCAACCTGTCAATCAGTGTACTTCTCAAAGTTTATCCTTGAATTTTGAAGCAAATATCAGGTTAGACATTCAAAGTCGGGTAGCCAGGGGATGTTGCCATCCCCAAGCCCCCTAAGAACGGTGCGTGACAGTTTCCCGTCACACCGCTCAAGCCTCCGCCAAGGTTTCCCTTATGGGGATTCCCGCAAATTAATCTTACTTCACGTTACCGCATGATCGTCAGAGTAGCCATAGGCATGCAGAGCGCACCGTCTCACCCAAAAGTGGACATCATTTGCTTTCCCTGCTTTCATCTGATTCAATCACCTTTCACGTGACCAGAGACCCGCTGAAAGTCTGCCTCCTTACGGAGCCGAGAATATTGCACCCGGTATCCCGACCATTACAGCCAAGCATTTGCTTCTTTCAGCCTCCTATTCCAGCCCGCCAACAGCATGCCTTGCGGTTAGCCTGCCCAAAGGGCGACGGGACTGGGTTCCCACGTTCCACATAGTTGATCCAATGGACGACTTAGGCGCGTCCTTTACGCCGGTGGTGCAACGGTTCCGTACAGGCAGTTATAAGACCTGCATCCTGACCACTTGCTGTAAACTCTGAGAAGCAGCCTTAGACCTGTTAATTCTCTTAGGCCCGTGCTCATTGACGACGCTTACAAACATTCAGATATCTTAGCCATATCGTCCGACCTTAGCCCTTAACCGGAGAGAATTTCCGGAGGGGTTCTCCTGTCACCATTCAAACCCAATTCGGTACATTGTCCGCAGGGCTTCGCACCCCGTCATCAGCGCAACGGCAGCACGCCTGCGTAAGGTCCGGCAGGAACATGCCGGGTATTCTTGTACTTCTTAATACACTCAACTATGCGACTTCGTGTCGCACCATAACGGTTGAACTGTGAGGCTAATGATTTTAGCGTCCCCACCAGTGGTGTTTACCAAAGATTTCACCATGTATTGCTTTTTGTGATCTTTGGCAAAGTTGTTTAATGTACCAAATTCTCTAAAGCCCAGTTTCTTGTAAAATTTTGGGCTCTGGAAGCTGTAAGTATAGAGATATATTCCGATACAATCTTGTTTTAAAGCTTCATCCTCTGCCATTTTTACAAGTTTTTTTCCAAATCCTTCGTTTCTTAGATTCTGTTTTACCCACAAACTATCGATATATAGCCAACCTCCGCCAATAATGCAGTGTATACCCGCTACCATTTGTTTTGATTCATCTTCAAGTTTGATTATGAAATCATTGTATGAATAATCTCGCACTTTGGATTGGTTATATTCAAAGAGAAGATTGTTTAATCGGTCAACTTCAACTTTTGATGGATTTTTATCGATTATTACATTCATAGTGCTTTGAAATTACGGAAATATGCTTTGTTGGTTTGTGGCGTAACGTTGCTAATCAGCCGCGCGGATTTTTACGTTGGCTGAATTAGCTTTGATGCTCTCATTTTATCGCAGCAACACAGTGAAAAACAGATTTTCCTCTCATCCTTGATTCAATAGTGACATCAGTTGAAAAACCAGCATCAATTAAAAGGGTTTTAACGTCGTTTTTAGAATAAAGATGGAATACATTCCTATTTAGATTCCTTTGTTTCAATTGTTTATAGTCCTCGAAAGCTACAACAAATTTACCCTCAGGCTTCAAAAGTTCCGCTATTTTTTTTGCAGTGTTTTCCGGTTTCGGCCAGAAATATATCGTATTTACGCTACAGGCTTTGGTAAAATAGTTCTTTTTGAATGACATCGCGTCAAAATTCCCTTGCAGGATTTTCACCCTGCCGTCTGCAATATGTTTCTTATTTCTTTTTTGAGCAATTGACACCATAGAACTTGAAAAGTCCACACCTTCAATATATCCTTCACTGATCTGCGCGGCCATTTCATGAATCAGCTTCCCTGTACCGAAACCAATTTCAAGTACATGATCATTTGCCTGCACCGACATCAGTTCATGGACAAATCCATTTAAAAAGGCATTACCTTTATCAAAGACAAGAGACATGATGATACGTCCGAATAATCCTGCCGGTTTTCTGGCTTGTTCTGAAAAAAATGTCGAAAAGCCCATAACCAATTAAATTCCAATTCTGTTTTAAAGTATAACGCTTGCGTCACGGGCGGCATGGTTCTCGCGGGCCCCGTGAACGCGGTAGTTATAACCTCCAGTATTTATAAGTTTTTAAATAGCCTACCAAAAAAGGCCACCAATTTAAATCCGATTTTATGGCTCGGAGTTGCTATATCTTTCTTATCAAAATTGAATTTTGTTTTCCAGTAATGTTCTTTCTTCAGATAGGACTGAAGAGCCCAAATTACGTCATCTTGAGTTGTCAATTCTTTGAGCCAATAGTGTTCAAAAACATTTCCTTCTTGATATTCGAGATCATAACCTTTTGGTGCCCAAAGGCCCTGCATATATGTCATTTCATCTTTCTCGGGGATAACGAATGGATTTTCTTTATTTGCTATCTTGGGAACAATTCCAGCAATACTATGTGTTGATGCCTCTTCTTCACGATTTAGACTGGGGCATATTAATTCCATAGCATCGACCAGGTTATAACATTGATATTCGATAGACGTCTTGTTAACACCCATAATTGGGTCAAAAAGCAGACAATTTCTATAACCCATAAAATTTCGCGGAAAACTTTAAAGCAGACAAAAGCTTGATTACAGATATCATAGTTGGCGATAGACAGGTCATGAAAAACATAACCGGCGGCGGGTTTATCCCTGCGCCTTTCGAAAAGCTTAAAAATAAGTTTACTATGAAATATACCATGTGAATATTGAAAATGTTGAGATAAATAATATCAATGATTCTTTTAGAAAGGCATTAAAAATTGATAATCCGAAAAATATATTTAAGGCAAAAATAAACGCCGATCAGTATAAACAGGATTCCGGTGACTCTGCGAAGCCAGCGCTCGACCCGGGAGAGCCGATCAAGAAAAATGCCGGCCATCCGTGTGCTGTAGGCCATGGCAAACGCAACTCCGATGACCGGTATGGCAGTGCCGACGCCGTATAAAAACGGAAACAATAACCAGGAGTGACTTTTTATGGCCAGGGGAATCACGCTACCGAAGAACAATGCCGCTGATATTGGACAAAATGACAGGGCAAATAGAAAACCGAGTAAAATAGCCCCGAAAAAACCGTTTTTGCCAAGTTTTTGAAGGTTTTCGTTGGCAAGGCTGAAACTCGGCACTTTCAACGGAACAAGTCCCAGGATAAACAAGCCGGTAATGCACAATATCGGCCCGAGGATTTGATTCATTCGCAGTTGAAGGAAATTGGCGACCCCGGGAATCGATATCAATCCGGCAACGATAATTAGATTGATGGTTATGTAGCAAAGGGTCCGACCGAGGGTATAGGCCACAGCGGCAATTACGATGGCATACCGCGATTGGATCTGCCGGCCGATAAAGCTTGTTGCAGCAATGTTGGTCGTAAGAGGGCAGGGGCTGATGGAAGTCAGAATACCCAGCCAAATAACGGAGCCAATCTGAGAAACGCCGAAGTCTATCATTCCGGCGTCATCCAAGCGTTTATTTCTGATGTAACATACTGGGAAAAGGCCTCTTCATCTCTCACCAGCACCCAAATTTTGTCAAGATTTTTCCACCGAATCTCCTTTCCATCCTTTACTTCGGAAATGATAACAGATTTTGTAAACAGCTGATAATCAGCATTATAATGTTTGTTTTCAGACTCATCTACGTTGATGGCTCGCCAGACCAGCGTCCCGGTTTCCAACTCATTAGCGAAGGTCCTTTTTATCGCCTCTTCCGACAAGGTCTCAATTCTGTGACAGGTGGGGCAACGCAGCGTCGTATGAAAATAGATGGCGATAAAATGATGGGGGTTCGTTGTGTTTTGAGGGTCGGCGCCGTCAGCATTCGCTGCAGCAAGAGCCGGAACTGCAAATCCAATCATCAAAAATATAGACCAAATGCAAAGATTCAATTGGCTTTTAATAGAACGCATAGAGAAAATCTCCTCAATAAATTTGAAGGAAGCTCACTGTTTATTACCTGAATTTTGTACGTATATATCGAATAAGGTTAGCCATTAATTAGTTTTATATTATCGATCTCTATATTGCCGTTCCCCAATAATTCAACTTCCAATATTACTTCAGTGATAGTCTTTTCAGCGGCATTAAATGGGATTTTAAAGTTAACATCTTTCTGATTAATCATATTTTGCAAAGAGGGTAGCTTCGAAAAGTAATAATTCCCATCAACTTTTGCCCACATAACTATATTTGCTTTTCCATTAACGGAAATTGTTCCATTTAGGGAAATCATGCCTTTTGAACTAGTGCTAATTTTAATAAGGCCCAATTTCGCGTACCCCACTGATGACAATGCTACCTTTCCATTGTTTTTCGATATCTCAGTGGCAAGATCATAAGCGTTGGCGAATGAGAAAATCAGCATAATAAAAAGGAATATCAAAAATGCTTTTTTTAACATGTTTACACCTCTATTTTTGTATTCGACATGGCTAACGCCGCAAATCACCGGCGGCAAAAAGCAGAGTGAGGAACGAGCGGCGCTTTTTGCCGTCCGAGTGCATTTTCCTTGTTAGCCCTTATTTTTGAACTGATGCTGTAACTGCACCAGCACCCATTAACATTGTCCCGATTGCTTTGTTGAAAGTACTTTGAAACCTTGGCGATTTAACTTTACTGCCTAAATAGCCGGAAAACGTAGAGTAAAACGTGGTACTTGCAACTGAAACAAGTAAGAACGATACTGCCAAAATTGTCATTTGAGGTATAACTGCCTTTTTAGCATCTATGAACAATGGGAAAAAAGCGCAGAAAAAAATTATGCCTTTTGGGTTCAAAGCTGTTACAAGCAAGGAATCCTTGAACATCCTGCCTTTTTTAATAGACATAGTTTTAAATTTTTCTGCATTTATTTTTGTGCGCCATGCTTTTATACCAAGATAAAACAAATAAGCTGCGGCGACCCATTTAAATATATTGAACAACATTGCTGATGTGGCTAACAAAACACCTAAACCAGCGAACGATAAACTCATAGCGACCAGGTCACCAGAAAGAACACCTGTCACCAAAGGTACAACAGACTTCTTGCCATGATTCAAGGATTGCCCCATAACAAGAAAAACAGTAGGTCCAGGCGAAAAGCACAAAATCAATGAGGCAAAAATAAACGAAATCCAAATTTCGATATTCAATTTCTTCTCCTTTGAGGGCTAACATTAATATTATCTAATCGGCTTGTTTTCGTTCCTGAGAGCCCAGACTCAGATCTCAGCTACCATAGTCAATAATACTGAAAAATACAAGAAACTGCATGAATGTTTTGATATATTAGTGGGATACCGCTATATTAACTTATTTCAACATTACTTATTATTTCACAAAAGTGGCTCGTTTACGTGCCATATAGGGATGTTATCTAGTCGGCTCGCTTTTGTTCCAGAGGCGGGTAAACTGAAAATATTATCCGTAACCTTTTGGTTTAAAAAGGTAATATAACTCACACAGTTGCGGACCGAAAATTATTTTGCTCCATTTAGTGTACTTTTCCGTTCTCCACTATCCGTCCGCCAGCCAAGAAACGGTCTCGACAGGCTCTTTTTTGCTGGTTTTATAGGTTAATAATTGGTGGCCATCAGCTCCTTGCCTTTGGTTGAGGGTCCGATCGGTGTCGTATATTTGAGCGTTACGGGTTTGATATTGAACGCTCCGAACGCGTCTTGCAATACCCTTGATGTTCCGGCATCATGCCGTTGATCTGATTGGCCAATTTCGATTTACCGCCGATGTATTTCATTGGACTGTTCCCCGCAATGCACTCCTAATAATATGTTCGGCGCTGTTAACGTCCGCACAAAACACTGGAGGCTTTGACCGGGATCTGGCGTGATTTGTCTTCAGGATTGAACTATTTGGCAAAGGTTTCGAGCTTGAGTTTGCGGGCGTTGCCGTTGACCAAGGATACGCCGTATCGATCGGAAAGGTCGTTCATGCAGTCTACGATTTTATCGCTCGATAGACCTCACTGTTTTGCGGCCCCATTCATCGCTGCTTTTAATGGTCGTGAAATATGGGTGCATACTCATTGTGTAATAGGACCTTAAGGGCCAATATATCGCTGATACTTTCCCTCTTCCGTGCGTATCGATCGCTGGTTGATATACCTAAACATGCCTTGGCAAAATGATACGCACGAATTTACTTTTTTTCTTCGCTTTTCCTTTTAATATCTATCTCGGGATCATACTCTTCTCCTTTTTTCCACATCCCATATAATGCGGCCAACATACTCCTTGCCACGGTTAGCTTGGCCTTGTGAGATGCAATTCCCTTTTTCAAGTGTCAATCTCAGGTACTGTCTTCTGAACTGATTGTCATTAGCATAAATCGATGCCTCGGACAGCCTGCTTTATTGCATTTTTCAAAGGACGGTTATACTCTCTTGTTAACTTTCTTGAGTATACCCTCTCCCCCGAACTGCGTCTCCATAAGACCAACGCCTGCATACATCCATAGTTTCTTTTTATTGGCAAATCGATGTGGCGTCTCTATTATTGCTGATATGGTCGCAGCATGGATCAGGCCTATCCCGGGTATCTCCATGAACCGCTTTATCTCAGGGTACCGCTTGCTTTGGATTCTAATATTCCTTTTAAGCCTCTCCTTAGACGCATGCAGTTGGTCCAGCTGAATCCATAATTCCTCTACGATCAAATGGGTAATCTTATTTTCCGAAAGCTGCTCTCGCCATTTATCCCTGTACTTATCAGAATATACGGTCACGCCACTACACCGTATCCCGTTTTTTCTGAAACTGGCTTTTATTTTGTTTTTAATCCTGGTCTGGCTCTTTACCGTATCATGATAGGCGAATACCAGTTCTTTGAACCGTCTTCGTTTATCCACAGGATGATAAATCGCCTTGATATATCTGCCCCTGGCTAACTGAGCCAGCTTCTCGGCATCGATCGTGTCATCCTTTTGGCCCGCTTTGCCGATCCATTTGTTGATCTTGGGATCGGTAATAATTAATCGCTCGCCAAATTTTAAACTCGTTTCAAGAAGCCATCCCGCCAGTTCACCCTCTTCTATGAAAATTCTTCTGGGCTTGGACACGCTTTTTACAAAACCAATAAATTCCTTAACACCCGTATTCACTTTCGCTTTTTTAGTCGTAGTTCCCCTTTCATTGACCACCGCAAAATCTAAACTTGAAATATGACAATCTACTCCGATATAGTTCATTTGGGTATCTCCTTTCTGGGTTGGGTTTGTTTTTATGGCAAAAAAACATTACCATTTTCCAACCCGGGAGGGATACCCGTAGTTTCATAGTCTCATTGAGGGTGGGCGTGTTAAATAAGGACATCTGTTTGGGGCGCATGCTCACCTCTTACTTATCCGCCGTGGATTTCATGATCCGCCTGTGCCTGTGGCGAGGTGGTGGGATTTGTCCACCGTGGATATAGTGGAACCTGTCCAAAAAAAGACGTAACTATGGGTATTGACTATGGAAAAAAATTGGGTTACAAATATATCCTGCATTAACGGGCACTCTTTATGGCGATTATGCGATAAGGCTGGCCACAGCCTCAAAATGTTCCATAGTCTGGTTGTTTGCAGCAAAGAATTATCCCGTAGAGAAGGGAGAAGTATCGAGATCTAATTCTAATTCTAATTCTAATTCTAATCCTGAACCGGAGGAAGAAATGTCGACCGAGGACCTGGAGCTATTCAATCAATTGCTGCGTGAAAAACTGGAAAGAGTGGCCAATGAAAATAGGGAGTTTGAAGAGAAGTTGCACCAGTTTGAAAATTTAAAAAAAACTGGCAACAGCGTCGGATAGCCCGCACTTCCCCCCCCGGTCCGGGAACGAAGAAAAAAAGACCCTAGAAAGTGAAGATCGAAGGCTAAAGCTCTTAATAAACCCATGTATCGATTCCGATAAAAAATTTGGGGGTGCCGACGAAGAAGGCCAATAATCTAATACAATTTGTTTTTCTGACAAAAAATAATTCTTCTAAAATTACTTTTTAAATCAAATCGAGAGAATGATGCTATCTGCATAAGGGCGAAAATTCAGTAACGCCACCTTTCGATCCATAGTCTGAATCTTTTTCATCTATAAAGGCAACGATCATGCCGACAAAAAATAAAAAAGTAGCGCCCGCCAAAAAGAAGTCTTTAAAAAAGGTTAAGCAAGAGGAAAGACAAAAAGAAGGCATCGACGCCCCCATCGTCGGCATTGGTGCTTCCGCCGGTGGATTAGAGACTTTAAATGCTTTCTTTTCCATCATGCCACCAGACAGCAACCTGGCATTTGTGGTTATCCAGCACTTAAGCCCGCAACACAAGAGCATCATGGCTTCACTCGTGGATAAACACACCCAGATGACAGTCGCGCAGATTGAAGACGGCACAAAGATTGAACCGAACCATGTCTATCTGAATCCCCCGGGCAAGAACGTGGCCATTTTCAACCGCTGCCTACATCTTCTGGAACCGGTAAAAACCAGCACGATCAACATGCCGGTTGATTTCTTTTTCAGATCGCTTTCAGAAGACCAGGACGAAAAAGCCATCGGCGTTATTATGTCGGGAACGGCATCAGACGGCACCCTGGGAATAAAAGCGATCAAGGGTGAAGGCGGCATGGTCATGGTCCAGCAGCCGGAAACGGCCAAATATGACGGCATGCCCAAAAGTGCTATTGAGACCGGACTTGCCGATTTTATCCTTCCGGTTGAAAAGATGCCGGAAGCGCTGATCCAGTATGCGCGGCACCCTTTTCTTGAGGCACTGGATAAAATCAAACTCGCAGAACCACCGGTTAAAAACCAGATACAAAAGATTTTTTCACTGATCCGCAGCAAAACCGGCCACGATTTTTCCCATTACAAACCAAACACCATTGCCCGGCGGATTGAACGACGCCTGGCGGTCCACCAGATAAAAGGGTTGCCCGATTACATTCTTTACCTCCAGAAATATCCTGCCGAGATAGACATACTCTTTAATAACCTGGTCATCGGGGTGACCAGCTTTTTCAGGGACACGGAAGCCTATGATGTGCTTGCGCAAAAGATGCTGCCGGAGTTGTTGAGCGCAAAAGAGCCTGACACGACGATCCGTTTCTGGGTTGCGGGCTGCTCCACCGGTGAAGAAGCCTACTCGCTCGGCATGATTCTTTGCGAAGCGATGGATGCAGTAAAAAAATATTTCAATGTTCAAATCTTTGCAACAGATATCGATGCAGCGGCCCTGGATGCCGCCCGCAAGGGAATCTATCTGGATAGTATCGGTGCGGATGTTTCCCCCCAGCGATTAAGACGGTTCTTTAAAAAAGAGCAGGGGTTTTTCAAGGTCAAAGCAGAGCTCCGCGACATGGTCGTCTTTTCAATTCAAAATATCATAAAAGATCCCCCCTTTTCCCGTCTGGACCTGGCAAGCTGCCGCAATCTGATGATCTATATGGATAGAGTCCTGCAGCAAAAGATCATCCCCCTGTTTCATTATACCTTAAACCCCGGCGGGATTCTGTTTCTGGGAACATCCGAAAGCATCGGCGAACATACGGACCTTTTTCAGGCCTTAAGTTCCAAATGGAAACTCTTTGAACGCAAAATAGGCCTTGCGGGAATGGGCATCCCTTATCCTACTGAAATCAAATCCGGCATTCAGCAAAAAGTCGAATCCGATGGAAAGGATAAGCTGTCTGCAACAAGTGCCATCCAGACGATGGCCGAACAGGCCATCCTTGACGAATATGCACCCGCCGGTGTTCTAATTAGTGACAGATATGAAATTCTACATTTTGTGGGTAAAACGGACAGGTATCTTGTTCCGGGCCCAGGCAAGCCCAGCTTTAATATTCTGAACATGGCCCGCGAGGATATCAAACATCCGCTGACCACAATGCTTCATAAGGCGGTTCAGCAAAAAACGGACGGTTCCTGCAAGAGCGTGCGCGTCAACTATAACGGTGCGTTTTGTATAATCGACATCTCCGTTAAACAGATGACAGACAAGGGGCTGCCCCCCGGGGTTATGCTGGTCATGTTTGAGGATAAAACGCCTATGAAGGCAGCCGATGAAAAAAAGACCGGAGCGGTTAAAGTGAAAAAACAGGACACGGCCCTGCAAGGCCTTGAGCAGGAACTGCAATCGACCAAGGAATATCTCCAGGCAACCATTGAGGAGATGGAAACCTCCAATGAGGAGCTCAAATCTACCAATGAAGAGCTGCAATCGGTCAACGAGGAACTTCAAAGCACCAACGAAGAGCTGGAGACGTCCAAAGAAGAGCTTCAATCCACCAATGAGGAACTGGCCACGGTGAATTCGGAACTTCAAAATAAAGTGGATGAATTTGCCAAAGCCAATGACGACATGAACAATCTGTTGGCCGCCACTGAAATCGCCTCAATATTTCTGGATGCCGATCTTTGCATCAAACGTTACACCCCGACCGCAGCCAGGATCATCAGTTTGATTCAGACCGATATCGGTCGGCCGCTTAGTGACCTAAAAACCCATTTTCCGGATGTCGACCTGGTCGGCCTGGCCGGAAAGGTTCTCAAAGACCTCAATACTGTAGAGATTGAAATTCAGTCGAAAGATTTTATCTGGTATAACATAAAGGTCATGCCGTACCGTACCTCTGAAAATGTCATTGATGGGGTGGCGATGACCTTTGTCGATGTGCACAAGGTCAAGCAGGCGGATAAAATCAGAAGACTGGCTACTGTTTTAAAGGACTCCAATGATGCCGTTATGGTACTGGGTCTGGATGGAAAAATTCTTGCCTGGAATAAGGGTGCGCATAAGATGTATGGCTGGACCGAAGCCGAGGCGCTCAAGATGAATATCTTCGAATTTGTGCCGGAGGATAAGCAGAGTGAGTTAAAATCGTTCATTGAAAAGATAACGAAGGGGCAGCCCATAAAGTCATTTAAAAGTCAGCGAAAGACAAAGGCCGGGAAAATTCTGGATATATGGTTAACCGGCACTGTTTTATCGGATGAAAGCGGTCGGCTGACTGAAATCGCGACCACCGAACGGGATCTTGCCTGGTTGGTCGAGGCATAAAGGAGCCGGAAATGGAGAAAGAAAAAATATCAGTGGGCAGTCTGAAACTAAGGCGGCTTGCCGAAAAGGCGTTGGAAGATACGCCCGATGACCATGATGATCTTTCGGGGATGTCTTCCGAAGAGAAGACGTCCCTGATCCATGAGCTTCGCGTACACCAGATTGAGCTGAAAATGCAAAACGAAGAGCTCCGGCGCATTCAAGGTGAGCTTGAACAGGCACGGGATCGCTATTCTCATCTTTATGATTTTGCACCGGTAGGATATTTTACAGGAACCGAAAAGGGGATCATAACAGAGGCCAACCTCACCATTGCCTCAATTTTAGGAACAGAGCGGAGTGCCTTGATCGGAAAGCCTTTCACTCACTTTATCCTGAAAGATGACCAGGATATTTACTATAAACATCGACAGCGGTTTATGGAGACAGAGGAGCCCCAAATATGTGAACTGCGGCTTGTGAAAAAGGAAGGGCATGAGTTTTATGCCCGTTTGGAATGTATGGCCATCACCAACAAAGGTGACGATTTCAAGCAGATCAGGTCAGTGGTCAGCGATATCACCGAACAGAAGGATCTTGAAAATCAGATTCGGCAAGCCCATAAACTGGAGGCCATCGGCACACTGGCCGGTGGCATTGCGCACGATTTTAATAATATTCTGGCGGCGGTTCTCGGCTTTACCGAGCTTGCACTCTGTGATGCGGAAAAAGGAAGCAATTTGGCAGATCATTTGGAAGAAGTTCTGATCGGGGGTAAAAGAGCAACGCTTCTGGTCCAGCAGATTCTTACTTTCGGACGCAAGGCGCCTCAAAAATTAGTGCCAATACGGATCGGTGCATTGGTCGAAGAAACAAGAAGGCTGCTAAGGTCGACGATACCTGCTAATATTGAAATAGATTTAGATATAAGCTCGACAGTGGACCCTTATATGATGGGAGACGAAACGCAAATCAATCAGATCATCCTTAATTTGTGCACCAACGCTGCACATGCGATGGAAAACGAAGATGGGAAGCTGACGATTGGCATAGACACCATTACCCTTGATGGTAAAGCAAAGAACGTCTCGAACCTTCCGCCTGGAAAGTATGTCAAACTTAGTGTCAACGACACGGGTCAAGGTATTTCCCCTGAAAATATCGAACGAATTTTTGAACCCTATTTTACAACCAAAGGACCTGACAAGGGATCCGGATTGGGACTTGCAGTGGTTGAAGGGATCGTAAAGGCACACAAAGGGCAAATCTTGGTGATGTCTCAACGGCAAAAGGGCACGACCTTTACCGTATTTTTCCCTATGCTTGAAAATTATGAATTTACGCCGGGCAGCATATCTCAGGATGTGCTGCCGAAGGGCAAAAAGCATATCTTAATCATTGACGACGAAATACCCATTGTAAAACTGAACAGAATGACACTTGAGAAACTTGGTTATAAGGTTACCACGAGTACCAGCAGTCATGAGGCGCTGGAGACTTTTCGTGTCGCGCCAAGTACGTTTGACTTAGTCATTACGGACATGACCATGCCAAAAATGACCGGCGATAAGCTAGCTTTTGAGCTGATAAAAATCAGGCCCGACTTACCCGTCATTATTTGCACAGGGTATGGTAAAGAAATGTCAGAAAAATTGTTTTTAGAAATCGGAATCAGTGCAATCGTGTACAAACCTTTTAGTAGAGCGGAATTGGCAAGAACCGTCCAAAAAGTTCTTGATGAAGCCAAAAGCCCTGCTTAAGTATAAATATCCCATTTAGGCGTATTTCTAAAATTTCAATTAGTAAAAAAATGTTATGATAATTATGGTATATATTCCACAATTTATTGTTCTATCATGCATGAAAATTAGCTAACATTAAGTTATTACTGCAATAATCAATTCGGCACGACTCTTGCTCAAACTTACTTCCGTAATTTAAATATCACTTCCAAGATAAAGCCAGGCCGGCTGCGAAGCACGCACTGAAAACAACCGGCTTATCAAGAGGTGGAGCAGGGGGAGTATGGACAGAAGGACGTTTTTGTCGAGTAGCGTATCTTTGCTTGCCGGAAGCCTTTTCGGTTTAAACGGCGTTTCAAGGGCTTTTAAATCTCCCGGCATTTCTGAGAATATCAACCACTCAAGATATCGATATCGCATTCACCCAAGATACCGTATTAACCACAAATACCGCATCGCACTCATCATTGATGATATTGGCTACAGCTATTCTCGGACCCGGCAGTTTCTGAACCTGGACCTGCCCATTACTTTTTCCATTTTACCCAGGCTGAAAAACAGTCCTGACCTAGCTAATGAAATCCATGCTCGTGGGCATGAGGTTATGGTACATCAACCCATGGAACCCTATAACGGGCGGTTAGACCCTGGTCCCGGGACATTGTATGTCAAAGATGCGCCCCAGCGGATAACCGATATAATGGAGGAGAACATCTCAAATATTCCTTATGCTGCCGGGGTAAACAACCATATGGGATCAAGATTCACTGCAGACCGGGAGGGTATTAGCAATGCACTGAGGGTGGTGAAGGAAAACGGGCTGTTCTTTATTGACAGCCTTACCTCGTTTGGTTCTGTGGCATACGAGATCGCCAAAAAAAGGCATATCGTTTCTGGATACAGGAATGTGTTTCTGGATAACCGTCCAGATGAGTCCTATATTCTTTCACAGCTCTATTTGCTTCTTGGTTGCGCCCGAAAATACGGACATGCCATCGGTATAGGGCATCCATTCCCCGAAACAGCTCGGGCAATAGCTCGTTTCACATCGACCCAAAATGATTTCAAGAATATGCTGGTCAGGGCTTCAGAAGTGATAGGATAATGGGTGTTATGATTGATAATTATATAATTTTCAGCTTCAATAAAACACATGCGGGTAGAACCAAAATATATCACCGCTTCAGCCGAATCCGTTTGATTATGATATCACTGGTTCTGCAATTCTTGTGGTTCGATTTGGATATGCAAAGCTAAATGCATAAATCTAATCATTTTTGGTCGGATGGCTTTCCTTCACCATGATTAGCGCCCCGCTATCGTCTTTCGTCTATAACTTGGCCCGATTGTAATGTCACGGGAAAGGATATAGATCGTACCATCTCCCTCACAGCCCTTAATTTGCATAAATCCGTTCGATAAGGCATAATATAGGAACATAGATCGGCAAGCGCGATCAACTATCGCCCAATCCACAGAAGAGATCTTATCATCTGTTTTTAGCCCGTCGGTAGTTTCATTACACATTTAATAATTTTAGGAGAATCACGTGATTATTGTCATCGGTGAGATTCTCATCGACATCTTTCCGGATTACCAGCGGATCGGAGGTGCGCCGTTCAACTTTGCCTTTCACCTCAACCAGCTGGGGTTTCCAGTGCGTTTTTTCACCCGTGTGGGGAATGATCACCACGGGAGGCGCGCCATCGACATATTGAAAAAAAATGGCTTTAGTGAAGCCGACGTCCAGATAGATTCCCTGCGGCCCACGGGAACGGTTCACGTGGATTTAAATGAGCAGGGCATTCCTAATTTTGATATCTGCCAGAATGTGGCTTACGACCATTTTGATATTAACACTTCTGACGTACTAAATGCGGGTGTTGCTGAAATGATCTATTTCGGCAGCCTGTTACAGCGAACCGATTTCGGCTGCCGTCAGGTTCAAGATTTTCTTTCCCGAAAAGCTGAAAGTACCATGTGCTTTTGTGACATCAATATGCGGCCGCCCCATGTCAATGCCCACTCTGTGGCGGGTTCGCTTAAACACGCGGACCTGCTTAAAGTCAACGAAGCGGAGCTCGCCGACATCCAACTCAGGTTTGATGGCCCGGCCGCAACAGGCGATGTCATGCCTTGGCTGATGGAAACATTCAAGATCAGCGCCGTGGCACTGACCCGAGGCAGCCGGGGAAGCTCTTTTTATAGCCGCGATGTACAAATCAACATCCCGGCCGCGGCGGGAATCCCCATTGTCGATACGGTCGGCGCCGGTGACGGATATGCTGCCATCCTGGCTGCTGGCTGCATGCAACAGGTTCCCTGGGATGAGACCCTCAGTCAGGCATCCCGGTTTGCAGCACGAATATGCGGCATTGGCGGTGCGGTGCCTGATAATGAAAATTTTTACTATGATTTCCGACCGCTAATGAAAGGAGGTCCCAATGGCCGTTGATAGGCCATACGTCCAGTTGTTCAGCCTGCATGGGCTGATTCGATCGAAAAATCTGGAGATGGGCAGGGATGCGGATACCGGTGGACAGGTAAAATATGTCTTGGAATTGGGGACGGCTCTGAGTGCCCGAGAGGATATCGGCAAGGTGGATCTATTTACCCGCCTGATTGCCGACAAACGGGTCTCTTCTGATTACAGCGAACCCCTTGAGGTCGTCAACGACAAGTTTCGCATCATTCGCATTCAATGCGGGGGACGCAAATATATGCGCAAAGAGCTGCTCTGGCCCCATCTCGACGAGTATGTGGACAAGACGATCAAGTTCATCAAGCGCAACCAGTCCATGCCGGACATCGTCCATGGTCATTATCCCGATGCCGGCTATGTGGCCACGCAGCTTGCAGAAATCTTCGGTCTGCCTTTCGTATATACCGGCCACTCCCTTGGCCGTGCCAAATTGGCCCGGCTCCTGGACCAGGGGATGAGCGAGGCAGAAATTATCAAGAAATTCAAGATCGACCGTCGCATCGAGGCGGAAGAACACATCGTGGCCCGGGCGGACCGGGTGGTCACCAGCACCCGGCATGAAATCGAGGAGCAGTACGGCCTTTACCACAACAAGGATATCCCCGAATATCAAGTTATCCCACCCGGCATCGGCATCGACACGTTTTATCCGTTTTATCATGATATGCATGACGATAGTGAACGGTCGGAGACAGCCCGATATGCCCAGGCCTCTATGCTCAATGAATTGAACCGTTTCTTCATGAACCCGGAAAAACCGTTGATCCTGGCCCTGAGCCGCCCGGATAAACGCAAAAATATTTCCGGGCTGGTACGGGCCTATGGTGAAGATCTCGAACTGCAGAGCATGGCCAATCTGGCCGTTTTTGCCGGGCTACGAAAAGATATCGATGCCATGGCGGACAACGAACGCGAAGTCCTCACCGAGATGCTCCTGGCAATGGACAAATACGACCTGTACGGCAAGATGGCTATCCCCAAGAAACACAATTTCGAATACGAAGTGCCGGCCCTTTATCGGATTGCCGCTGAGCGAAGAGGGGTATTCGTTAACCCGGCGCTTACGGAGCCGTTTGGCCTGACCCTGTTGGAAGCGTCCGCAACCGGACTACCCATTGTGGCCACCGATGACGGTGGACCCAACGACATCGTCCGCAACTGCAAAAACGGTATTCTGGTGAATGTGGCCCATAGGAAGCAGATAACGTCCGCACTCCGCAAAATTATCGCCGATAAAGATTTGTGGGAACGCTACTCGAAAAACGGGATCATGAATGTGCGCAAGCACTACACCTGGCAAAGCCATGCCCGTGAATATGCCAGCGCTATGCGCAAGCTGACCGCCGCCAATCAACGATCCACGCTTGCCACCGCCAAACCCACGGATTCCTTTGGCCGAAGGCTGATGAAGCTTAACCATTTCATGATCACCGATATCGACAATACGCTGATTGGCAGCGACAACAGCCAGTTGGAAAAGTTGGTGCAAATGCTGAATCAGAACAGCAAGCACTTGGGGTTCGGAGTGGCCACCGGAAGGACCGCCGATTCTGCGAGAACGATTCTCAAAAAGTACCGGATCCCTGACCCGGACGTAATCATCTGTTCGGTAGGCAGCACCCTTTTCTATGGGAAGAGCAGCACGCCCAGTCCGGGATGGGCAAGCCACATTGCCAGCCGATGGAACAGGGCTAAAATCGTCGAACTGCTGAAAGACTTTGATTTTCTGGAATACCAGGAAGAAGAAACCCAGCATCGCCTCAAGGTTAGCTACTATATGGATCCGGCCAAAGATCGCCTATCCACCATCCATGATCGCCTGCTGCACCATCGTTGCAGGTACAACCTGATCTACTCCCACGATCGCTACCTTGACATCCTGCCTTACCGGTCTTCAAAGGGAAAGGCCATTCGATATCTGAGCTACAAATGGGAAATCCCTTTGAAGAATTTTTTGGTGTGCGGTGATTCGGGAAATGATGAGGAGATGCTGCGTGGAGAACCCAGAGCCGTGGTGGTGGCCAACTACAGCCATGAACTGGCGGATCTGAAGGGCAGTCGGAATGTCTATTTTGCTGATAGCGAATACGCCGGGGGAATCATTGAGGGGATGCAACATTACCGCTTTCCCGCCAAGGCGAATGGAGGTTAAGCCATGACACTTAAAAACCAAGTCCAGCTGATTGTCTACCCGGACAGTCTGGGTGGCGATCTCATCGAACTGCATTATGTGCTGCGCCGGCATTTGAGCAAGGCCATAGGCGGTGTCCACCTGCTGCCGTTCTACCCCTCTTCCGCGGACCGTGGATTTTCGCCATTGACCTATGATGAAGTGGATCCGGCCTTCGGTACTTGGAGGGATATCGACCTTATCGGGCAGGAATTCGACCTGGTCATCGATTTCATGGTCAACCACATTTCCAGGCTTTCCGTATATTTTCAAGACTATTTCGAAAAGGGACCGGACTCCGAATTCGCCGACATGTTCCTGAGTTTCAACAAACTCAACCCGACCGGTGAGATCAGTGAAGTGAATTTGGCCAAAGTTTACACCCGTAAACCCCGGCCGCCCTATACCGTCATCCAGCGCGCCGATGGTTCCAAGGAGAAAGTCTGGTGCACCTTTGACTATGAGCAGATCGATCTGGACTGGGACTCTCCCAAAACCCGCGAAGTGATGCGTCGGTACCTGATCAAGTTATCACGGACCCCAGCCAAAATGATCCGCATGGATGCCTTTGCCTATTCCACAGTGAAGCTCGGCACCAACTGCTTTTTTCTTGAGCCCCAGGTGTGGCAATTGCTAGAATGGCTTCAGGATTTTATCTCACCCTTTGACGTTGATATTCTGCCGGAGGTTCACGAACACTACAGCTATCATCAGAAGATATCCGCCCACGGCTATTGGACATACGATTTCTCGCTACCTATGCTGGTTTTGCACACCCTGTACCACCACACCAGTCTGGTACTGAAACAATGGCTGGCCATCTGTCCCCGAAAACAGATTACTACCCTGGACACCCATGACGGCATTGGTGTGGTGGACGTGCAGGACCTGTTGACACCGGAAGAAATTCAGCGGACCCTGGATGGTCTGGATGAAAAGGGTGCCAATACCCGTAAAATATTTTCCGGTCCCGAATATGAGAACCTGGACATTTATCAGGTGAATTGCACCTATTACTCTGCGCTGGCGTGCAACGACGATTCTTATATCGCTGCTCGTGCCATCCAGTTTTTCACACCGGGTATTCCCCAAGTTTACTATGTGGGGCTGCTGGCTGGCGAAAACGACATTGAACTGGTTCAACAGACCAAAAACGGGCGGGACGTCAATCGTCACAACTACACCCTGGACGAGATCGCCGTCGAAATCCAGAAGCCAGTGGTACGGCGTTTATTGCGGCTCATGGAATTCAGGAGCAGTTGTCAGGCATTTGAGGGCCAGTTCACCATCGAAGATGCCCCCGACGACAACCTCAAGCTTACCTGGGTTCATGGTATCCACTGGGCCACTCTTCGGATCGATCTGGTGAGCTACAAAACCCTAATTGACTATTTTGACGAAAAAAAACAGGTAATTGTCGAATTCGTGGCCTGAAAGTATTATGTCCGGCGGCTACAGATGGTATCTCTTTGCGGACGAATTGCAAGAGCGGTGGGATACTAGCCGGATACATGGTCACAGGAGGATTGAGTCAGCGCAAGTCTATGATAATTTGTTACCAATTGGCGGTATTTTACCCGCCACCGAATCCCAAGCCCGCCCTCAAACCAAATTATCCCCACCGTTACAGGTTGAAGCGTGGACGAAGACAATTGAGAGTGCCCGGCATGTATTTGGCCTGCTATACTCAGGAAGAGATTGTGGAGGCGTGGGAGTGCGAACGATCAACCATAGACCATGCTTTGGCCAAATGGCAGCTTTGCCAAAAAGCGCAAAACCTGCGGCCGACCACCCTCGTTTTGTTGAATTTTACACGACTATAATCTAAAAATCGTCTATTTTTGGCCTTAATACGGTAAAATATAATTGAATTTACAACCCCTTCCTTCCCCTTCGCTCTCTGCCCAGATCTTACCCCCGTGTAGTTCAACAAGCGTTTTCGTTAACGAGAGGCCCAGCCCGGTGCCATGGTATTTACGGCTTTTTGAATTTTCTACCTGTTCAAAGGGATTAAATATGCGATCCAAGTTCTCTTTCGACAGACCGATACCCGTGTCAGTGACGCTGATATGAACCCAACTTTGATTGTTGGAGTCGGTTTTCAGATGGTCAAAATCAGAATCTTTCTCTAAATCTATAACTCGCGCTGATAGCTTTACATGGCCGCCTTCAGGTGTAAACTTTACCGCATTGAAGAGAAGATTATATTGGACCTGCTTGAGTTTGCGCTCATCCGCCTTGATGGTTTCAGGGATACCATTGATCTCGCATGACAGGTTTATTCTATTTTTTGACGCCTTTTCCTGAACCATGACCAGGCTGTTTTCTAAAAGCTCCTTTAAAGCTACAATTGAGGGTTGCAGCTCCAGTTTACCCGCTTCCACTTTGGATATATCGAGAATATCATTGATCAAGGATAACAGATGAGAACTGCTCTCATGGACATCGTTGAGATACTCTTTCTGGGTTTTGTTCAACTCACCTGCATGTCCATCAACAACCAGCTCGGTAAAACCGATGATATGATTCAAAGGGGTGCGCAGCTCGTGGCTCATATTGGCCAGGAATTCACTTTTGGCCGCATTCGCTCTTTCGGCGTCCTTTTTTGCTTCGGCCAACTTGATTTGATCTCGAATCATTCCCTTCTTGATATTTATAACGAATTAATTCGAAAAAATAGGTGAGAAAATTGACCAGCAATAGAGAAAAAAGAAATCTCGTCTTAAAACTGGTCTCATAGGGCGTTGACACTGTAAGTTGCTCCTGGAACACTAAATAAAGGAGAACGCAAAGATAAAATATACCACTGAAATAAAGACCATTGTGCCGTCCCAACAAAAAAAAAGAGATCAGGGGGAATACATACAGCCATAGAGCCATATCTCCACGAGGAGAGCTTGCGCTGAGTAAATAAAGGAAAAGAACACCGATGAATCCAATGTTGAGCATGCGGTAAATCACAACATTTTCAACATTTCTTAAAATGACCAAACTACCAACAGCCGCCACCGATCCAAGAAGTAATAAAATGCCGAAAAGATATTCCGACCGGACAAAATGGGGAACTGAAAACAATAATAATGTAGGAGCGGTGGCGATCACCAGAAAGCCCGTTAAGGCCCGTCTCGATCTTTCTTCCGGGCTAGAATCTCTGGGACTGAAATAATCGCCAATTTTCTCAATCATTTCGTTGACCAGGCTAAATGCTTCCTTTTTACTCATAACGCGCTAAACCCACTTATCCGATTGAAAGACGGTAAATCTTCGGTCATCATTTATATGCAGGTGATTAGATGGTAATATGCGGTGAATGATAACCCAAACTGATATAACTTCGCAAATAGTATGCCATCGTATTTACAGTCGGCACCCATCACGAAGGTTTGGAATAAATCCAGTATAACAGTTCAAGATACGGTTATAAATATTTACGTTTTTTTAACAGTGCCCCTTCATTGTTGAGTTTTACCATTGACCTGATCCAGCACTTCCCTGACCGTTTTTGCCAAATCAGCTTTTACAATTGGCTTGTAGGCGAACGCTTTAATTCCAATTTCTGAAGACGAGTCCTCTGACATGGTCTTGCTATATCCTGTGCATAAAATGAACGGAATATCCGGTCTGATTTTCATAAGCTCAATGGCCAACTTGTCTCCAGTCATTTTCGGCATAGCCATATCTGAAATAACCAGATCAAATTTATCTATATCTGTTTTTACCATCTCCAATGCTTCTAATGGATCAGTTGTTGACTCAACAGTGTACCCAAGATTTTCTAAACGGCGCTTGCCCAATTTTGCTATCGATGGTTCATCATCAACATACAAAATACGCTCTTTCCCTGTGGGCAGTAAAATTTCCTCATCGGCTTCCTGATCGATAAGGACTTCATGGGCTGGGAGAAATATGGTAAAAATGGTTCCTTGGCCCGGGTGGCTGTTAACAGTGACCGAACCATGATGTCTTTCAATGATACCGTGGACTATGGCAAGCCCGATACCTGATCCATGGCCGATTTCTTTGGTAGTGTAGTAAGGTTCAAATATTCTATCGATTGTTTCTTTGTCCATCCCATAGCCATTATCGCTCACCACCAACTTAACATATTGACCGGGTTTTAAATTCAAGTGACCCTTTGCATGCTTTTCATTCACGGTTTCATTTAAAAGCTCAACAGTCAGTATCCCTCCAGTTGTCGGCATGGCATCAACAGCATTATTGCATAGATTGATAAGTAGTTGATTTATCTGGGTGTCATTGCCCAAAACTGAATAAACATCCTCGTATAAAGTTTGTTGTATCTCTATGTTTGCAGGGGTTGACGACCGAATCAGCTTTATGGATTCCTGCACCACAGATCTGAAATTCATAACCTTTTTAACGCCACTGTCCTGCTTGCTGAAGGTTAAGAGTTGTTTCACAACATCCCTGGCACGCATTCCTGCGGTTTCGATCTCTTCAGTACTTTCCCTGGCAAGGCTCCGTTCAGGTAATTCTTCCATGACAAGTTCATTGTTACCAATGATGATACTGAGTATATTGTTGAATTCGTGGGCAATACCACCCGCAAGAGTACCGATTGATTCCATTTTTTGGGCCTGATTGAGCTGAGTTTGCAGTTCGGCCTTTTCTTTTTCAGCTTTTTTCCTTTCCGTAAAATCTATCGCCAACCCTTCAATTAAAGTTTCATCCTGAGATCGCTGTATGCTTATGGAACGATCCAGAAACCAATGCCAGTTACCTTGTGAATCCTTGATCCTATATTCAATTTCAAATTCATTCTTTATTTTTGATTGCAGAATAGTCCGTACGAATTCTTCCTTGTCATCTTTATGGATTGATTCATTCCATAAAAAGGGGTTCTTTAACAAATAGTCAGAAGAGTATCCAAGAACTAACTCAACTTGGGGCGAATAGTATGTACCACCTTTAGTGGAAGAAAAGGCGTAGAGAATACCGGGAGTTTTTTCAACCAAGCGTTCATATTGATTTTGCTTCTGACTGAGATCTTTTTCCACCTGCTTTCGCACAGTGATTTCGTTTTTTAACTTCTGGTTTGTTTTCGCCTGGTTTTTCACACGTTGTTCAATCTCGGCGGTGTATAGAGTTTTTCTTAGCATGTAGAGTGCTAAAAGAGTTGTCAGTGACAACAAACCAAATAAGACAACCCACGCTGGCCATGTCCGGAGAGATTGATAGAAGAAATCCGACGGGGTCAACAAAATTTTCCATTGGCGATCGGCGAATTCAAATGTTTTGCTCCAGAAAAGGCCACTTTGAATTTCCTCAGCTCCTATTGGCTGACCTGCCGTTTTTGACATCTGAGAAGGCCGGTGGTAAAGAAAACGAGCTTCTTCGCCAGCAGACATATCGTAAAGAGCCAAAGAAATCCCCTTATCGGCAACTTTATTCAGCGCGATTTCGACTACCTGGCCAACTCGAAGGACTTCAACCACAAATCCTTTTCGGTTTTTCAGGAGTTCTTCCCGGGTATTTGAAGAAACACTTTCGTGATAGATTGGCTGTAGGAGCAAAACTCCGAACAGGTCGCCGGTTTCCTGCACCAAGGTGATTCTTCCGGTAGCAGTTAATTCTCCTGTGCTGAAAGATTTTGTGATGGCTTTTAACCGTGTACTATCGGACGCGATATCAAAACCAAATGCAGGTCTATTATCCTCCATGGGCTGCATAAAATAAACGATGACATATTCCTCTCTCCGTGATGCCCGAACCAGCTTATTTGTTTCCGAACGCTCGGTGAATTCAAAATTATCGAACCCCTCTTTCCTAGCCTCGGTTTCATAAATGGAACGTACGTCGTCCTTCACAAGAGGATCCCAACCAAATGCCTGGATTCCTGGGTAGCGGGGCAGAACGCTTTTTACAAAGTTGTTGAATTCCTGACGGGTCACGAGGGAGGAGTTGTTAAAAAAATCACCAAGGAAATGAAGTGCTCCAATATAATAATTTAGCGTGTGTTCCACAGCGTTTGTGTGCGATTTTGCCCAAAATTCGAATTCGCTGCGCTGAGCTTCCTGTTGGCTACTGTGAACGAACCAAAACATGGCGAATGATATCGTCACACCTACAGTAAAAAGACATATTACAGGAAAATATCTTCGTATATGATTCATAGCACGATATATAATTTAATAACTTTTTGCATCTTGAACCTGCATAGTAGTCATGGTGCTATAAAGTGTACGTTTAGCAGTTAAATTTAAATCCAATCATATATCAATTAAAATACTTGGGGCTTATTTTGTTTTACATGAACTTATTCCGAAAGGTAAATAAGCTGGGCACCACCCTAGTGCTGCTGTAACAATCGGCAGTACGCCAATAAGTCCCCACCAGCTCTTGAAATAAATACCAATAGATATGATGATCAAACCGACCATGATTCTTATTACCCTGTCTGTTGATCCTACATTTTTCTTCATAGCTCACCTCCAGGTATGTTAAACGCCTTTTTATTTAGAGTTCAGCTTTTTCCTAATGAGCATTTTTGCCAGAAAACCGATTGTTCGCCGAATACCGATATGTTGAGAGGATATAAATACTTGTAATTATAACATATAATTCCGAAAGAATGTGGTCATTCCCAAGGTACCACAAAAACGGCTAATGATGCAAGATTTGGGCGGTTGCGATTATTTTTGAACATCGGTGGTTTTTGGCGGCCTTGATATTTACACTATTGTGGGAGATCGGTAATTCTTAATGCCAGTATATTGACGTCAATTTGTCTCGCTCAGGTTCTAAACCAATGCCGGGTGTTCAAACATATTTTTACCAGCATCAGCATTACCGGAACCTCGATGAGGACACCGATAACCGTGGCCAGCGCCGCCCCTGATGAAAGGCCAAACAACATTGTGGATGTGGCAATGGCTACCTCAAAATGATTGGAGGCCCCGATCATGGAAGCAGGGGCAGCATCTTCGTAGCGCAGCTTCAGCAAGCGTGCCAATCCATACCCCAGCCAGAATATCAACATGGTCTGGATGAACAGCGGTACTGCAATCCACACGATAGTCAATGGATTACCAACGATAACTTCGCCTTTGAAGGAAAACAGCAACACCAGGGTGATCAGAAGTGCAATGATCGTAATCGGTGTCAGCACGTGAAGAAATTTATGTTTGAACCAGTCTTCACCCTTTGCCGCAATGACCCAGTTACGCGACAGGTAGCCGGCCACCAGGGGCAGGGCCACATAGATACCGATGGAGATCAACAAGGCTTGCCAGGGCACTGGCAACCGTCCCACACCCAATAAAAAACCGCCCAATACACCGTAAAGTATCAGCATTGTCAGTGAGTTGATTGCAACCATTACCAGCGTCAACCCGTCGTTCCCTCGTGACAGGTATCCCCATACAAGGACCATTGCCGTGCAGGGTGCTATACCCAATAGGATACAGCCGGCCAGATAGCTGCGCCATAACGGTACTTCCAGCAACTTGGCGCCATCGACCAGCACGACTGTGCCTGCTCCGTGCGTCGCCCCCACTGGTAGGTTCAAGCCAAAGGGCATCTTGACATGATCCACAGCTTCGGGGCCAATGAAGCCGTAAAACAGGGTGCCGAGAAAAAAAAGGGCGATGAAATACATTGTAAAGGGCTTGACGGCCCAGTTTACGAACAAGGTTAGGAACACCGGTTTGCCACTCTTGCCGGCCTTTATGACTTCAGCAAAATCAATTTTCACCATAATGGGGTACATCATGCAAAACAGACAGATGGCAATCGGGATCGATACCACAGGTGCATCGTTGACATAAATTGCCATGCCGTCCAGGTAACGTGCAAAACCAGGCGCAATTTTCCCCAAAATAATACCGACGATGATGCAAAGGATAACCCAGACGGAAAGATAACGTTCAAAAATACTGGTCATCTTTCGATCATCGTTTTGTTTTACGCGGTCATTCATCGCCTATCTCTCCCTGATGGCAGCCTATATAAAATAATAAAGAGGATAAAGGATATTACATTGACGATCCAAAGCTTTGAAGAGCTTTTATTAGACATCAGATAACCTTAAATTATTAGCGTTTCTTAGGGCGGTTGATTCAGTAAGGTAATAGCGCGATTTTGGGAAAAATTTGACTTTTGTTTGGTTGCTTAGTCTGGAAGTATACCAGATACAATTCATAGAAGCCCAAATATCTGCCAACTTCAGATTTAATTGAGACTATTGTGCCTTTACCTCACTAAAATATCCTGCCAGAAATCAGGACTCACCATCAAGAACCATGTTTCCCATATTTCAAAACGATTAAATCTACCAATGCTTGAGCCGTTTTTTCAATTTCATCAATATCAACCTTCATAAACTCTAAATGAATCCGTATAGCAAGAACTGCCTGCTGAGGAGCATTACTGGGAAAAAACGTTTTGGGAAACAACCTGCTATACTTTTTTATGAACTTTGATGCCTTTTGAATGGCTTCGAATGTCTTTATATCATTTGATGAAGATATATTGAACTTCCAACCTTTTGCCTTCTCATAGATCTGTGATTTCTTGTCATCAGGGAATATTCCTGTTGCCGGATAGACCCTGCAATCATATTGACGGCATGTCTCAGGACGATACTCATATATTGAGCATCGCCCTTTTTTAAACATTGGACAATGCCCATTTCGATCATATCCTAATAGGTAATTCCCTTTCGGTAATCCAGGTGCAGGGAACATCAATTCTTTTGGAATATGTTTAATACTATTTTTGTCTGTTGGTTTTATGTGAATAAAATAAGCTGATGTACAGCACCCCACGCAATCCCCACATGGAACACATCCACTATTTTTCCCCTTTAGGGTTCCAGTGAAATCATCTAACCAACTGGAAAACTTTACCAACTCCGAAAAGTTCGAGTCTTTATTCATTTTTTTATAGATACAACCTATTGTATTTCATAGGACAATTTGTTCGCCGAACATCGCAAATCAGCCGATGCGATAAGCTTTCGGCTGTATTTGTTTTGTTATGTGCTTCCAAGTTTTATTTGTTACTCGCAGCAAGACCAATACCCGCTCCAATAAATGTGCCTCCAATAATTCTTTGGATGTATTTCATAACAGTGACTTTGGAAAATAAGGAGGCAATATTTTGACCGCCCATTGCGTAAATCATAAAGCAGCAAAATGCACTTAAAACGCAAGTGCTCACAAGTATAAAGAATTGTGATAAATTGGGTGCATTAGGGTTTATAAATTGCGGGAAGACTGCGGTAAAAAAAATAATAGCTTTAGGGTTTCCTGCAGTAACAAAGGCGGCTTGTATGTACATTTTTCTTAAAGAATTCAATTTGGGGGATTGATTTGACTCGGAGGACGATAATGACATTTTAGATGAATATATAATACTTATCCCCATATAGATTAGATATACTGCCCCTGCCCATTTAATGAGTTGGAAGATAATCTCAGAAGTAAATAATATGGTTCCTAAGCCTGCAATTGAAATAAGTGCTTGAATTAATGTTACAGTTACATTTCCCATAGCAGACGCTAAGGTTCTTTTAGCTCCGTAACGCATGCCATGTGTTAAGGCCAAGAGCATGCTGGGGCCAGGTAGAATTGAGGCAACAAATACAGTCACAGAAAAAAGCATTATCAAATTGAAAGTCATAATAATAATCCCATATTTGGTTACATTCTTTTATTCATTTACACACAGAACACCATGCTCACCGGAATAATAAGGAGCATAGCGACAATTAATTTCCGGTGTAGCAATTTATACCTTATTGAATAGATTCATTTAACAACTCAGAAATTTATTTGACTATCTCCTCGACTGTATGAGCTGCAATAATTAGGATAATTTTGTCTGCGATTGAAAGGCTGAAATTGACAACCTATTGTGTTGAAATAGGGCGAATCTATGATTTTTCTATACCACTTTACCCTCGCGCAGAACAATGCGTACGTTGGTTAGAGAATGAATATCGTCCAGGGGATTCCCAATCACGACAAGCACATCAGCCATTTTACCTGGTTCGAGTGTTCCCAGATCACTTTCCCTATCGCATGAGCGTGCACTATTCCTGGTTGCGGCAACAATAATTTGCATGGGGGTCATCCCCGCTTTCTGCATGAATTTAATCTCTTTAATTGGCATCCCCAAATCAAAATCAATGAAGGGCGCTCCCGCAAAATCTGTGCCCAGCGACACCTCACCTCCGGCTTTCACGAATAGGGACAAATTATGGATAGCCGAATTTCCATAGTCAATGGTGGACCATTGGGTCGCGCCTTGCCAAAGCTCGATCGTAGGTATCCAGCGGGTGCCCGCATTGACCATCCGTTCTATCAGTTTTTCGGAAAGAACGCTCTTGCCAACAACCATGTGGGCGATCTCGTCCACACCGGCGTCCAGTGCCCGCTCTAGATCTTGCGCATCTGTCACGTGGACCGTAACAAGCTTACCTCTCTCGTGCGCAGCTTCAACAAGCGCCGACGCTTCTCTGGGCGAGAGTAACGGCCACCCTGCCTGTCTGAAATATCGGCCTGACTCCATTGCGGTCTTTATTACGTCCGCACCAGCATCAATTAACGCATTCACTGCCTGACGCGCTTCCTCGGGGGAGGTGACGGTGACTGCGTTGTCACCCCCCAATAGCTGGTATCTGTATTTGCGCACGAGGTCCTGAAGCAATGATACGTTTGCCCGAAATCACTACCGCTCCGTCCAGCACTGCATTGGTGCCTGTGCCATCGATCAGTACACCATTGATCAGCGCCAACTTATCGTCACCCGCTCGGGCTGAATCGTACCCAACCAACAGACCAGCACCGGTAATGCTGGTTAATTTGAGAAATTTGCGTCTGGATATTTTCCTCAAATTGAAATTGGCACTGTTCATATTAATGGTCATCGGTAGTTCCTTAAGATTATCTAGTCGGCTCGCTTTTGTTCCAGCGGCTGGTAAACTGAAAATATTATCCGTAACCTTTTGTTTAAAAAGGGTAATATACCTCACACAGTTGCAGACCGAAAATTATTTCGCCCCATTTAGTGTACTTTTCCGTTTTTCCACTATCCGTCCGCAGGCCAAGAAGCGGTCTCGACAGGCTCTATTTTTCTGGTTTTATGGGCTAATAATTGGTGACGATCAGTTCCTTCCCCTTGGTCGACGGACCTACTCCTGTTGTGCATTTTACGGTTGCCGGTTTGATATTGAACGCCCGAATGTGTCTTACATGTCGGGGTGGTCGTTGATGCTCAAAATGAACTTACCTTTCATATTCTTTAGCTGTCTGGCCAGGTCGTTGTAATCCCCCAGGGTCATATTGTGTTTGTAATAGGGGCACTTGTGATATGGTGGGTCACAATAAAAAAGGGTCTTATCATTGTCGTATCGCCGGATAAATTCCAGGGCCGGGAGATTTTCGATCACGACTATGACCAGACGCAAATAAACCACTAAGAGTTCCTCCTCGTTCATGACCTATTTTTATGTTCGGGAAATATTGATGGTGGGCGCGTTAAATAGAGACATCTGTTTGAGGTGCATGCCCACCTCTCTTAGAGTATGCCAAAGTGATTAATCAGGGAGACGACGAGCGGTTTAATCCAGTTATATTTGCAGATGGGATTAAGGATATGGCCGAAGAGGTTTATAAATGTTTGTATCACTTTTGGGATGAAACAGAGGCATTGAGAAAAACGAGTCAACCAGGTTGACAGCCCCATGATCAAGTTGCGCATCACTTAAGCATCACCCTCATGCGTGAGGCTTGAAAAACCGCATCAAGGAAACACCTCCACGCGTGAGGGCTTAATGTTTCCTAAAATCAAATTAAAATGGGCAGGGTCTCCGGGCTCTGCCTATTTTAATGATATCATAAGGTCACTGTTTCCTCGTTTTTCATTCTAATCGAAAAATGGCTTGGTGGGGATGAGTTGGAGACATTCAGAATTTTCTACGTCCATCAGAATAAAAAAATGATCATGATATATCATCAGTGTAAGATGACCTGCTCAAAAGAGGATATCACCACGCCGGCCAGTCCTGTTTTATTTACAAAATATTTAGTTCCACATGTTATCTCCGGTAATGATCCCTTAGTTCGTTAATCTCATCGGTGATCTTCTTTCTTCTAAGTCTTCTGGCTCCAGAACTTCGGCATCCTTGCCAAAAGAAAGAACCCATTTTTTCAAATCAAACCAGCCGGAAGTCTTGATATGGATTATAATCGAGCCGTCATCCTGATCGGTGATTATATAATCGTGACCCAACCGCCTTTCCTTGACATATGGCGCCTGCTCCACCGATATCCAAATTTTGGCCTCTATAGGATCATCGTAGACAATGCCAAAAGCCAGGTCGAGCTTATCTTCGGGATCAAAATCTTTTGGGTATGTGAAGAATCTATCCGTTTGGCTAAAAGTGATTTTATCCTTTCCACGGCCAGGATTCGTATTTCATCGAATCGGGATGCTCGAACAAAAAGATACAGTCCTCCCTGCTTACCAAAAAATGAAGTGGATCAATGGTAAAATTGACGTCTTTTCCCTTGGAAAAGGATTCGTAGATGAGGTGGCAGGTCTGCTGGCCGATGATGGCGTCGGCCAACTGGTCGATGAATTCCTCTTTTCCGGAGTATTCCTTAGACAGTTTGTCTGAGGATATGAAGAGTGTCTTGATCCGTGATAGTTTTTTATCCAGATCAGGCGGCACGAATGTACCGATTCGGTTGAAAATGACATTTAGGGTTTTTTCAATTTCCGTTCCGCGGTAAATGGCCGCTTCGCTTTTTATCAGGTAAAGGGCGATAATTTCTTGCAGGTTCAATGTAAATGTAGGCAAAGAGATATTGGACAGTTTGGTCAGATAGCGCTCTTCAAAACGCCAGCGTTTTTCTTTTCTCAAAAGGGCGCTGTTCATCGTAGAAAGGAAATCCAAGCTGTTCCATGATATCTCTCAGACGATACACAGATCCTGACGATCAATCCCCAATTCATTCCGGATTTCGCGAATCGTTAATCCCTTGTCTCTGAACAAGTCGATAGCCCTAAACAATTTTGCCAAATTTTGTCCACGCATTTTGCCCCTTTCCAAATAAATAAAAAAAAGGAAGCGTGTGGCCAAAAATGCCACACATTTATTCTAAAATCGTCTCCAGAATAGTTTTTTACGTGATTTATTTCAAGGAGACGAAAAATGCCGAACAAAAGAATACCGAATAAACCAAAAGCTCCAATCCTCCATCATCTTCCGCCCCAAAGTCTGGAAGCGGAAGAATCTCTGATCAGTGCTATCCTTTTGGACAGTGATAGTTTTCTCGAAATTATCGAGATTCTCTCTCATGATGATTTTTTATTGCAAGCTCATCAGATAATATTCGAGGTGATTGAGACCTATTTTCCAGAAATGAGCCTATCGATCTGGTAACCGTTACCAATTCTTTGAGAAATTTGGGTCGACTTGAAGAGATGGGTGGAGCCACCTACCTTGCATCAATTATCGAGACAATTCCAGCAGCTCCCAATGTTCGCCATTATGCCGAAATTGTTCATCACAAGTCACGGTTACGAAAACTTATCAAAAGCACCAATGATATTATCAAGCGTTGTTATGAACAACCGACTCCAGTTGATGATATTGTTGCTTTTGCGGAAACCGCTATTTTCAAAATTGCCGAGGACCGGACCCAACCGGCTTTTTATCAAATCGGTAAAATTATATCTTCTAATTTCGATACTTTGAAAAACAACATGAACAAATCACTGCTCACCGGTGTACCTACCGGGTTTTCCAAAAGTGACAGAGCATCACCTCCGGGTTACAACCCTCGGACTTAATAATTCTGGCCGCCGTGCCGGAGTATGGGGAAAACCGCACTAACGCCGAATATCAGCACGCAATGCTGCCGTTGACGCTGGGATTCCTGTTGCATTTTTTTCACTTGAGATGGCCCGTGAGCAACTTTCCATGCGAATGCTATGTGCCGAAGCTCGCGTGGATGCATTTAAATTGCGTACTGGCTTTTCCAGCAAAAACGATTGGCAAAGATCTCATTAGAGCGGTGATAAAAGGCTGTCCTCGGCTCCTCTTTTCATTGACGACTCTCCGGACATTTCAAACATGGAGATAAGGGCTAAATGTAAGACGTTTAAAAATGGATAAGGATCTCGGCTTGGTTATCATCGACTATCTGCAATTAATGCGTACCCGAGCCAAAGCTGAACGCCGGGATTTAGAAATATCAGAGATATCCCGGTCACTAAAAACCTCTGGCCAAAGAGTTAGACGTGCCGGTCCTGGCCCTATCCCAGTTGAACCTGAAAACTTGGAAGAACGACAGGACAAGCGCCCCAGTTATCCGATCTGAGGGAATCCGGTGCCCTCTGAACAGGACGCCGACGTGGTCGTTTTTATATATCGAGACGAAGTCTATCATCCCGATAGGGATGACAACAAAGGTCTTTCCGAACTGATTGTGGCCAAACAGCGGAATGGACCAGTTGGTAGAGTACCATTGACCTTTTTACATGCCTTTACACGTTTTGAGGAAGCCTCACAATCTCCGCATCCGCCTGAACATTTCTAATAGCTCAATTTTTAGGGATAATCTAAGTAAGATTAAACTGTGTTAGGGCAAAGACAAAGCTCGATTGAACAATCGTCTTTAATATTATACTATCAGCTATAATTTAAAACGAAAATACAAATTAAAAAGTGAGGCAGAAAAAATGACAGAAAAATTTTGGACCACGGCTGGAAGCTGCCAGTAGTAAAACGAAAACCGATGAGCACCGAGGGATCAAAACCTTTGTAAGTAAAATTGATGAGGGATGGCTTTTAAAATTTTTGCACTTTCATGGGGCATCTTCGCATAAAACCACTCAAAGCATGGTCTTTATACCAGATCCGAATCATGAATGGGGCCCAAGCTAATCATCAAACAGAATGGGGAAATTTTATCCAAAAGAAAAAATCCGAATATGGGAGAATATGTAAAACGCCTTGATGTTAAAAAACGGATGGGTATACCAAAACTGTCATTTTACAAATAACATAATGAACATCTCTCTTTCATACGTTGAGAAAATAGGTGAACAATCCCAATAATCTAATAAACTCAAGAAAAAATTGTATAAACCTATCGTTTAGGCAAAGAAGGAACAATTTCTCTGATTTTATTCCCCATTTTTTGTAGAAGGTAGTTGCTATTCAATCCGTAGGAGCCTGAGAAAAATGGTATTACAACTAGAATCGATTTTTCATCAAGTTTAACCCAATAACACCGTCGTCTGTTTTTTATTTTGGCATCGGGGGCGGGTTCAATTTCATCATATTTTATTTTGTCCTTTGTTTGTTTGTTACCCCCAAAACAAATAAAAAAAATCGCGAAGATAACCGATCCCGGTTCCGATTATCAGTTTCGGTTTATATTTTTTCCTGAGATCCGAGAAATAAGGGAACCTATTCACAAAGCACCAGGTTTGGAAAATGTGTTTTTCTGTCGAAACCTGTGATCTTATTCAGTCCGTATTGATGCCATAGATTCTCATCCGTAGAATCAAAAGCTATGGGGTATAGGTTCATCTTGAAAATTTCGGATCCATCCCATTCTCCCATAACAAATTCTTTATAATCTTCAACCTTTTTACCCTTAATTGCGAGCATAAAGCTTAGCAAAGCTAATAGCATAGCGAGAAGAATAACTATAGCCTTCCAATTATAAGCTTGATTTATTGTCTCAATATTCCCTTTTTTTATTCCATTAGGCAGTTCCTCTTTATAATATTTTCCCTTTTTCCGCGCTTCCGCCGCCCCATTCGATCCCACATAACCATGTGTCGGCCTTTAAATTTCCACCATCGCACCCAGACAGTGAGCAAGCCCAATCCTTAAAGTTCTCCGGTACATTAAATTTTGACATTAAAAACCCCCTCAAATTAAGTTTTTCAGTAAGTTCAAAGAGTGGTGATATTATCAATTCATGTAGCAGGTTGCAGCTGGTGATATTGATACGAAGCTGTGTCTCTGACCGGTTCGGCCGATGTTGAGATAAATTGAGAACATCTTGCCCAGAATACTTTCAAATACCCTGCCAGAAATCAGATAATTCAACAAGCTAAAAACTGGTGATAACACCAAATCATGATGTTAATCCGGAGTGCCGACGGCTACCATTACACGAATACTGTACAAAACGATTTAAAAATCACATCTGGAAAACGTTGCGAAATCAATATCAACTTTTTAAAATTGAAAAGGGATCGGGGTACCGTTTTGAAATGGTAGCTTTTGTTTCTCATGGGGTAATATTAAAACCAGTTGTGGATCATATTTTGGGGGATTGTGAGGCAAATACCGATGAGGGGTAAATTAGAATGTTTAATATAATTGAAATATGGCCAATTAAGACCATTGGTTTTTTATAAAGTTGTACATGGGTTGTACAAACCTGTTTGCCAAATAAAAAAGGATTACGATGATTATCGTAACCCTTTAATATAATTGGTGCCGAGGGACAGAATCGAACTGCCGACACGGGGATTTTCAGTCCCTTTTTTGTCGATTTCACACGACATCACTTGACTTCCTAAAAAGACGTTTATTTATTGACATCATAGAAAAAATCGTCTATTTAATTTTCAAACTACGTCACGTCACGACCCTGAGTTTCATTCAAAATTCATGGACTATTCATGGACAACTTTCAGGCGAGGGGATTAAATGGGCTCTAAGTGGAAAAGTGCCGGCTTCCCTGGAGTGCGGTATCGAAATCATCGAACTCGCAAACACGGAGTGAAGTTCGATCATTATTTTGCCATTTATTATCAGCTTAATGGCAAACGAAAAGAGGAAGGTGTCGGATGGGCCAGCAATGGCTGGACCCCAAAGGTTACTTTTGGTCTTTTAAGTGAATTGCAAAACAATCAAAGGACAGGAAAAGGCCCTCAGACCTTGGCCGAAAAAAGGGAGCTGGAAGATGAAAGGCGACGGATAAAAAAACAGGAGAAAAAGCGACTCAAAAAAAATGCCATCACCTTTGGTCAATTTTTTGAAGACACCTATTATCCGATTGCCCAGGTCAATAAAAAAAGGGAATCTTACCGTAAAGAGGATGAGCATTATAAAAAGTGGCTTAAGCCAGTATTGGGCCATATACCTCTTAAAAAAATCTATCCTCTGCACCTTGAACGTGTCAAAAAAAACATGCTATCGGCCGAACGATCCCCCAGGTCCATTGAGTACGTCATGGCCACGTTTCGCCAAGTGTGGAATATGGCCAGGCGAGATAGCGTTGTTGATCGAGAATCGCCTTCTAAACAGGTCAAGCGACCTAAGATTAATAACAAGCGAATCCGTTTCTTTACCCATGATGAAGCCGATGCACTGTTGGGTGAACTGGAAAGCCGCAGTGTTCAACTCCATAATATAACATTGCTTTCCCTACATTGCGGATTGAGGGCTTCTGAGATTTTCCGCCTTAAGTGGGGGTGCGTTCATCTTGATCGGGGCGTTTTGGATGTCCTGGACGGAAAGGGGACGAAAGACCGAACGGCTTACCTTACGGAGGAAACGAAAGAAATGTTTGAGCGCTTGGAGCCTAGAGGCCCTAATGATCTCGTTTTTCCAGATAGGAATAGAAAAAGGATTCGGAAAATTAGCAATGCATTTTCAAAGGCCGTTGATGAGCTTAAGCTGAATGATGGCGTTGAGGATCGACGTCAGAAGGTGGTGTTTCACACATGCCGGCATAGTTACGCTTCCTGGATTGTTCAAGGTGGAGAATCTCTTTATACGGTCCAAAAACTGATGGGACATAGTACGTTATCACAGACTGAACGGTATTCACATTTAGCTGAAGAGAATCTTGAGGGGGCTATACGGCGCTTTGAGGCGAATTTATCCAAATATAAAAGGGAAAAAGTAATAAACACGGAAATAAAAAACCGGCATTAAAATCATTATCTAATTGAGGATGGAAATCTTTTAAAGAGATGTTTTCAGTTGGCCACTCGAATTGAAAAGTCGCAACCCTTTTCGACCTTCCCCGTCTTACTATCAGGGCAACATATCAGGGATTATTAATATGAATGAGGAAAAACAGGAAGCGGAAAAAAAACTAAAGATGTTCTATCGGTTGTGGTGGGAAACATTAAAGCTAAGCAAGCCTTACTGTGAATATTGCGAATGGCGGCGAGATTGGGCTATGAAACATCCAGATTCATCATACCCACCTACAGAGGACGACCATCCGGATCAGTTTATGGAGGCATTTGAAATCATCCCATTTAAACCGGTGAAGGAGGAAAACATCCCAGATGTATTTGGACCATTGAAGATGATTACAATGGTTTATGATACATTATTTGGCGATGTTTTTACAGGTGAATTCGAAGACTGGTGGAAGAAAGAAGGATGGAGAAGCAGTACTTTAGCGGAAACACCTATTGTGGAATGGGAAGATCTGCTCACAGCTCAGCGGTCCTGGCGCCGAGATTTCAAAAATAAGGGGGGGTGCATACCTTTGCCAGATAAACACTGCGAGACTTGGGCCTGTTCGAGAGTTATGGACGATGGAACAGTAACTGTCAAAATCGACATTACAAGAAACCAAAAAGAAATAAATGATGAAATTAACGTTTTATTAAAAAGAATTAAAAAACAGGTTGCCGCGGAAGAAGGGTTTAAAACCGAAAAGGATCTTTTATTAGAAATCAAAAGTCATCGAATGGGAAAAGACAGCCTGAATAAAGTTGATTTAAATAAGCTTGAAGAAAAGTTAAATATTTATAAATATTATCGTGAAGCGATGGAGGAAATAGGACCATATTTAACCAAGCGTACGACGCAGCGGCCTAAATTATGGGATGTTGTTAAAGAAAAGGGTCACATAAAAGAAGATGCCAATGATAGCAATATAAGGAAATGGGGAGGATATGTGAATGATGTTGAGGAAATGATAAAGAATGCTGAAGATATGAGATTTCCTTAAAGCCGAAACAAAAAAATAAAATTACCTTTCGATCAATCGGGGGTTGACTTTGAAAAAATAATTCATGGTTAATCCCTTTTTTATTTTCTAACCTCTGCTTCATACGGTGACCAAATTAAGAAATTAATGAATGCGCAGGGGTAAAAAATGGATGCAGTCGAAAAATTAATTGAAAGGTTACGGGATGAATTGCCGGCAGTATGGGAGAGGATCGCCACTGATCGGTTGACCGGTGGCGTGATTAAAAGCCGGACGCTGGCAAATCTTATGTCCCTGGGAAAGTATACCGGGGAATCTTTTCGCATCGGCCGGCGATGCGTGATCGAACGGGATTCTTTTCTAAAATGGCTTGAGATCGAGTTAAAAAAGGGTGCCCGGTCTAAGGTGAAAAGCCTTCAGCCTGGGACAGTAAAGTGAACAGTATTTTTGAAGCCGTCCTGTCGGCCGTAGATATTGTTTCACATATTCGCAACGCCACTTCAGCCGAGATTCAGAAAACAGGGGAGACACTGCGGGGTAACCCAGCCCCATGTTGCTCCCATCGAGATTGCTTCACAATCTATCCAGCTACAAATAGCTATAAATGCTTTAGTTGCGACAGCGCAGGTGATGTGATCCATTTGGAGCGGTTGTTAAATGGTCATGAAAATAACCTGACTGCTGCTAGAGCCCTTGCGAAACAGTACGGTATTGAAGTCGAAAACGGGAAAACGATACGACCGGATGTGGCAGCTGAAAAAAAGTCGGAAAATCCCGAACCATTGCAGCAAGAAAGAGCTCGCAAGGTTCGCAAAATTGTCTCTGCTTTTTATCACGAACAGCTTTTAAACGTTCCAGACGCTTTAAAATACCAAACTGATGAGCGTGGGCACTCATTGGAAACTTTGAAGCGGTTCCAGATTGGCTATGTCGGCAAAACTGATTTGATTGGTTTTTTCAAAAAGCTGGATGGGTTTGGGATAAATGATCTTGCTGGAATTGGTTTGATTAAAAAATATCGTGGGAAACTTCAGCCGACTATTCCAAATGGGTTTAATGTTTATCCACATCTTCGAAGAAATGAGATTTTAGGTTTTTCGATCAAAAAGCGAAACGCACAAAAACATGAAATGTTTCAGATAAAGAAAAAATATTTTGATCCTGAATGGCTTTGCCTTGGGCAGGATGCCCTAAATGCTGACAATGTTATAATCGTCGAAGGCGAAAATGATTACTTAAGCATAGCTGGTAAGGCCGAATACGATAATATTATTTGCACGAACGGAAATTTCAATTCAACCAATATTCTTAAGAGAATTCAAAAGATTTCCAGGGGAAAAACCTTTTATTTAGTATTCGACAATGACGAGGCTGGTCATAAATATACGGATCGTTATGCAACCGCGATCCTGAAGGGCGGTGGGCAAGCTTTAAAGGTCATGATCCCCGACGGCAATAACGATATCGATGAATTTTTAAGAACCTCCAGCACACCAAAGGCTGCTTTTGAAAAGCTTCTATCGAGAGCCATAGAAATCAAAAACCAAAACCGAGTTTCTGGATCTGATGAAACTGATTCAAAGGAACCAACTACCATCGCGGTACCTGAAACACTAAATATTGTTGGCGAAGATGAGAGCGGTCGGATTGTTATTGAAAGCCTGGCAAATCATAAAATCTATATTTTACCCTTGAGGGATCTGACGTTCGAACAAATGGTTCAGTGCGGCGGCCATGAGATATCCCAAAAGTTTTACCGGCGAAAGCAGCAATCGTTACCAGGACAGGCTTCTTTCCTTTCTTTAAAAGAAAAAATAATCATCGAGGCCGCACAAAAACAGCTTGGCCGTATTGAATGGCTTGGACAGGGATTTCATTTCCAAGATTCTGGCGATTTATTAATAAACAATGGTGGAACGGCATATTTGTGGGATGGAAAACAGCTTGACGAATACCATTCGCCCTTGATTGGGCTTCGTCTGATTAAGAAAAACACCGGTAGAAAATGGATAGAAATAAGTAAGCTTCGCGACTCTTTGGAATCCTTCAATATCGATAAGGCAGTTGAACTTCGAGACCAACTTCTGGCGTATTTCAATCAGTGGGGGTTCGTTGGACGTTGGGATGCTTTTATATTGGCTGGATGGTTTCTTGGCCAACAAATACAATCATATTGGAAATGGCGGCCACATCTTTGGATCTCCGGTCCGGCGGGATCCGGTAAGACGATTTTACTGGAAGCGATGGCAGCAATTGGCGGACGTCTGGTTTTAAGATTAGAGGGACAGAACTTGACCGAAGCTGGATTGAGGCAAGCGATCGGAAATGACTCATGTTTCGCGTATATCGATGAATTGGAACGAAATAAATCCAGAGATCTGATTCTACAATTTCTAAGAAGTGGCGGTCGGGGTGGTTTGGTTGTTAAGGGCAGTGCAAATCAAAAAGTCACTCGTTTTCGAATCAAACACATGATCGCCTGTGGATCTATCGAAACCGGGATAGAGCGTCAAACGGAAGTATCAAGGTTCTTCGTAATTGAAACCAAAAAAGATGACAGTCGAGATCCAAAATTACCGAGCGTATCTGAAGCCGAGAAGCTTCATCTGCGAATCGTTACCTTCGTCTTGTGGGCCACTCACAAAATAGATCGAATCATGGGGACCGTCGACAAAATAGATGGATATGACGCCAGGCTTGTGGATGCATATCGAGTACCAGCAGTGATGATCGCCCTCGGAGATCCAGAGCCTGACAAAGCTTTTAAGCATTATTTACACGAATTTTTAAACGATTGGGGAGCAAGGCGTTCGAACGAAATACAATCTGATGAAAGCGATTTGTTGGACACAATACTGAAATCGGTCGTGTGGGTGAACACAACCCGGTTTAACGAAATGAAAGGAATAGATCAAAATATTCGTACTCAACGAACAATTTCTCAATTATTGGATGATGATGGGAGCATTGACGAGGAGACAGAAGACTTGCTTGCTGCAAAAGGAGTGAAAAAGTTTCCTGATGGGGTGCTCATGGATCCTCGGGCGATTGAGCGCGAATTACTCAAGGATTCTAAATGGGCCAATTTTAACACACAGAATATATTAAAAAGGCTGCCTGGGGTCAGGACGAACGTTCGGCGAGTTATAGCGGGGGGAAGGCCTCGTAGTCTGTTGATTCCATTGGATGCTTGTGGCCTCAATAGCCCTGATAACCTTGATGATAAGAACGAATAAAAAAATTAGGACAGCTTAACCTATTAGTGAATGCCTCTATCGTCCCAGTCTAAGGATGGTTCGGCCATCCCGATCTATCAAATAAATTGGGATAAAATATATTACATGATAACAAATTGTTATGTTCGAATGACCCAATCACGGGACGCCAGTCGGGACGCTGGAAATTGAAGGATATCAAGAGGATAGCCCCTATCGTCCCATATATATAAATCTTAAGAAAAATATATATATAATATGTAGGCGTTCTGGGACAGGGTAGAGAAAATTCATAAAGGATTTCTAAACCAATATGTTTTTTTCTGAAATACTGGGACGCTGGTATTTTGGATATTATCTGCAATGATAACAAAAAGATAATGCGGCCCAGGCTTTCGGGATGTTGGGACGCTGTGGAACTATCTTAATTTTCAAGTTTATCAATTAACTAATTGAAATTAAATGCTAAATGACTGAATCGAACAATTTGTATTAGTTGGGATGGTCTCACTTGGTTGAACTAATATTAGACAATAAGATCTCGATCAAACAGAATTCACTTCCTGAAAATGTTCAGAATGAGTTGTGGGAGCTATTAACCTTTACCAATCCTTTGTATCGAGATTCGAGACGATGGGCCGGCCGGAAAGTGACCAGGCATCTCAGATGTGTCTGGAAAGATGGGCAGGATCTTCATATTACGCGGGGGTTCATTTCGGAGCTTCTGAAGATCCTTGATGGCCATGGTGTTGATTATCGTGTTGTAGATCGAACTCGGTGTCCAGATAGTGTTCCCATTTCGTTTAAGGGACGGCTCCTACCGGAACAAATAAAAGCAGCTGCAGCTATTGGGGAAAGAGGGCACGGGATTGTTACCGGGTCCATTGGATGCGGGAAAAAAATAATCACCTTATACACCATAGCCCAAAGGAAAACGCCGGCTCTGATTATTTGCAAAACCCTTCGGCAACTACATCAATGGAAGGCAATGGCCAACCGGTTTTTTGGACTTGATAGCCCGGCGATTGGTATGATCGGTAGCGGTCTTTCATTACCTGGGGAAGTCATAACTCTGGCAACATCCCGTTCCTTGCCCAGAATGATCGAGCGCCTGAAAGCCCAGGTGGGGTTCGTTGTCGTGGATCTCTGCAACCTGGTTAATATCGGAACTTATTTTAAATGCGTCAATCGTTTTGATTGTCGGTATCTACTAGGACTTGCAACCCGATCAGTTAGAAATGACGGTTTGACAGGGTTGATGACTTCTTATCTGGGGCCCGTCATATATCAATTCGAGAATACTAAGCGTTTCCAGGCTATGGGCGGCAAAAGACCGTTATTGATCAGCCGGTACACAGAATTTCATCAGATCTATGATGGAGACTATGAAGCGCTGATGTCCTCTATGATAACTGATGATGCACGTAATGCTATGATCATTGATGACATTCGTATAGAAGCTGAAAAGGCCAATCGTGGATTGGTAGTGGTCTCGGACCGAAAAGTTCACCTGGAAATCCTATTGTCCTGGTTACAATCAGTTGGCATTGAGGCTGGTATATTGACTGCCAGGATGACAACCGGACAGCGTTCAAAGACTATAAAGCGATTTAGATCGGGCGCCCTGCCCGTGGTGATGCTGACATACAAGGGACTTGGCTGGATTGCAGGCACAAAAGTGAGGGGTCTGTTCCTCATAACCCCATTAAGGGAACCAAAGCTGATCAGCTCAATCATGGAGTTGTTGCTGAATCAATCCGATGAAATGGATACATGTGCCAGGCTGTTTGATTATGTGGACGGACCGATGATTTTGAAGGAATCTTTTCGTGATCGATGCAAACAGTATCGGCTTGCCGGTTTTGAAGATGGAACGAGTAGACTGAAACCAAAGCAGCTATCGATCATTTGAAGCGGGGAGGGGGTGTTCAATCTCTGGAGATCCCAAAACGTAGACCGGCATCACAGCTTCGTAGGAGTTTACCCAATTAAAAGTTTGGAATCATATAAATGGCTAAAATAACAAATAATCAATTAAAACGGCAAAATTGAGGAAAAACCCATGCATTGGGTTTTTACAAACCGAAATGGGTGGCCAATCTGTCCTCATCAGAGCTGAAATTGGGTAAGGTGAGTATACTTTGAATGCAACTTCGAAACAGATAGGGGGCTGGGAAATATTTAAAAAAACGGGATCCAGATATCTCAGACTTATCAGCAGTTTCTACTTTGAGTGATATTTTTGGAATATGGAGGGATATCAAAGGAGACTGATGCAAGACTTCCGCATTGTACACCAGACGGTGCACATACAATATATTGTGTATTGCAACCAAACCATTTTGTTACTGATATAATCATAAAACATCCAAAATCTGAAAATCTCCGAATTTGTTGTAATCTTTAGATTTGGTATTTACTAATGGGTTGTCATTCCTGTTTGTAATTTTCATTTGATGGGTAGCAAACTGTTTAGGATTCACCTTGATTAGTATAAGGCTAGCCTGCTTGATGCAAAAAGTAGGCTATTATATTTTAAAGTATCTTCACCCTAAATTTTTCCAGTCTGTAAAAAAAGCTGACACATGAGACCTTTAATAATTTTTAGGATAATTTATAAATTTAATTCAGAAGGTTATGCAATTTGTCGTTTTTGGCGCATGTTTTGCACAACTTTCTAATATAGGAAACCAATCCAGAATATTCTGGAAAAAAGGATCCGATTCAAAAGGGTATAAAATAGTGTGAGTATCGTCTCGACTATTAATTAACTGATCTTTAACGGATTTGGTTTTAATTAAAAACCTAAGATGAATTCACCTTAGAGAATATTTATAATCATAGACAGACGACATTTCAGGAATTACCGTAGGTTTAGGAATTTTGAAGGTTGCCTGCTCAATTAGTGATGCCGACCAAACGTAGCTATACTCATTTATAATAATCAATTCTATGAAGCAAGATAGTGGGCCCGGCGCACGGCGCAGTTTTTAGATGGTTACTATGTTTTTCAAACAGAAAGGTTGTCTTGTCATGACGAAAAAAATTCTTCTGGCTGTTGACAACACGGTTTCTTCAAGTGAAGCAGTCAACTATACATGTGAAAAATTATTACTTCGAGAGGAGTGCTATCATAGCCATGCAGCTGCATGCGTTTTTTGCATAGCCAATCCTAATGGTATTAAGCCACTGAGAAGAAATACGGTTTCCCGACATCAAAACAATCATGCGCCGTCGACTGGCGCCGGCAATCTTGAGTAGAGGCCTGACACTTCGAGAAATGACGCCAGTTTGATCCAATCCACGCCCTATGATGATAACCGCGATTATTGAAACTGCTGCGGTGCTAGATAGCCCCTGGAATGTTTCGCGACCATCTACCAAGCCCATGATCGGTAGGAGCAACATAACCAGGATCGCGACAACATCGACTCGAAGCCACTCGGAAATAAATAGAAAGATGGTGACCAGGACAACCCCTAAAAGCATAGCTATTTGCATTGTAATTACAGGAGGTTCCAATTTTTTCCTTTAAATGAATCATTCACGCTATTTGTAGATTATTCTCGATATTTTATAGAATGAATAACTTGTGTCAACCACCTAATAATATTGCTTCGTCGAGAGAATCGAATTTTTAAAATATCTGGCCAATTGTAGTCGAATCCGTCAGGGGACAGTCGGACTCTCGCTTGTTAGGCCACATTCTGAAATTTTTAATCTCTTAAACTTTTCCAAACTGTAAAAAAACCTGACACCAACAGGGGTGAGAATTTACAAATATTATCCTTCCCCAACTCTTTAGGTTAACTTTATCTTATAATATTGGGCATTTTTATATCGTCATGATTTTTGGCACAGGCTTTGCTCTTGCATAAGGTCAACAAAAAATAAATTCGAAAAGTGAGAAAAGGGGTTTAGGAATCTTAAATGTTGAATTGTATTGAATTTGAAAAAATCATTATTCAAAGAGGTTAATATCATGGCAGATGAAAAGAAAAAAATAAAACTTATGCTCGTTGATGATGAAAAAGATTTTTTGGATTCCCTCGCTAGAAGACTCGGGAAAAGAGATTTTGACATTCGTACGGCCACGGAAGGGAAACAGGCTATCAGTCTGGCCAAAAAGGAAAAATTTGATGTTGCCATTTTAGATATGAAAATGCCGGGAATGGATGGGATGGAACTACTTGGCATCCTTAAGAAGAAGCACAAATTTATAGAAATACTAATATTGACTGGATATGGTGGTATCGATTCAGCGATCGAAGCGACAAAGCTTGGAGCATACGCCTATCTGGAGAAGCCGTATGAATTTGATCAGCTACTCGAAACCATCAAAAACGCTTTCGAAGCAAGGCTCAAGAAAAAATTCGAGCACGATAAAAACCGTATGGAAGAACTCCAAATGCTGAGCATGGGATCCAGTCCTTTGGGAATTCTCAGGTCTCTGAAGACATTGGATGATGATCGAAAATAAATCAAACTTATGCTACCCGATGGGAGAGGAATCGAATTCGTTGTGCTGGTATACAGTCAGGATACGGCTGATCAGGTTCCCATGAAGGCATGCGGATAGTGCTCCCACGCTTCGCACTAAGTTATTGACCATCATTTAAATCCATCTAAATCGATGTTACTGTCCATAACCGTTCGGTGACTGGATAAGAGGATAACGCCCACGGCCGACTTGCTGTGCGATGTTCATATCGGAAATCGAAAACTACAGTTGCGTGCAAATATGTCTGAAGAACATACCAAATCGGCTAATTACCTTCGGTCCTTGAACCGAAACATCATCCTAATAATCATCGTCATTTCTCTAATCCCGCTGGCAATTATTAGCAGTACCATATACTATCAGTTTCGTGTTTCCTATCACGAAAAAGTCTATGAACACCTACGGGAGTTGGTACACAGCCACACCCAGAATGTCGACAGCTTTCTTAACGAGAAACTTGCCGATATTCGATTTCTAACCGATATTTGCGGCTGGGATAATCTTCACAACGAAAATTTTCTGCGCGATCGTTTGATGGCACTCCAGAAAGATTTTGATCGGGATTTCGTTGATTTAGGGATTGTTAACGCCAAAGGGGAACAACTGGCTTATGCCGGACCTTTTCTTTTGGAAAAAGCCGATTATTCCAAGGCAGAATGGTTTCGACGCGCCATCCAAAGTGACTACTATGTCAGCGACGTCTTTTTAGGGATCAGGGGTCTTCCACACTTCATTATTACTGTCCGAAAAACCAATGCTTTGGGCGATTATTGGATTCTACGGGCAACCATTGATTTTGTGGAATTTACAACCCTGGTCGAAAACATCCGTATCGGTCAGACCGGGTTTGCTTACATCATTAACCAGCAAGGGGTGATGCAAACAAAACCCACAGCTCTGCCGGACAACGCTACCATCGATAGCGAAAAGATTTACTCAGAAATAGTCGACAAACAAGAGCAAGTTGCTGATAAAGTTCGTATCGCCCTGCTGCAGGATGATTCAGACCATGAACATATATATGCCGCGTCCTTTTTAAAAAATGGAGACTGGTTGTTTGTATACCAGCAGCGGGCAGTCGATGCTTTTTCAGACTTGAACAAGACTTTCCTGATAACCACCGTTCTAATGATTGTAGGTGTCCTTATCATCATTTCCATGGCCGTGCTTTTGTCCAGAACCGTTGTTCGGCGGGTTTTCATATCAGAACAAGAAACGCAGATGATGAGCAAAAAAGTCGTAGAGGCCGGCAAGTTGGCCTCGGTGGGTGAACTGGCAGCCGGCATTGCCCATGAAATAAATAATCCAGTTGCCATCATGGTGGAAGAAGCAGGTTGGATGGGTGATTTGCTGGAGGACATGGCGCTCGAAAAAGGTCAAGACCGGGCTGAGTTCGAAAGGGCCATAAAACAGATTCAGACCCAGGGAAAACGATGCAAGGATATCACTCACAAACTGCTTAGTTTCGCCCGGCAAACCGACGCTACCATTGAGGATGTGGGCATACGGCAGCTTCTCGAAGAGTTGGTCAAGCTCTCTGCCCAGCGAGCCAAATATGCCATGGTAAGGATTCAGACAGATTTTGGGGACAATCTACCTACGCTAAAAGTATCGGCAACGGAGTTGCAGCAAGTCTTTTTTAATCTGATCAACAATGCCTTAGATGCCATGGAAAAACAGGGCGGGGAATTGAACATATCTTGCCATGAAGAAAATGATTCGGTCACTATCAAAGTCGCTGATACTGGCGGAGGGATCCCCAAAGCTAACATAGACCGCATCTTCGATCCTTTTTTCACCACAAAGCCAGTGGGCAAAGGTACCGGGCTTGGGCTTTCTATCTGTTATGGTATCATTGAGAAAATGGGGGGTAAACTCAGTGTGGAGAGTGTGGTGGGCCAAGGCACCACTTTTACTATCTCCATCCCCCTGAAAGCAGGCCGGCGATAAAAACGCAATCAAAAACGAACCGACACGGATATCTAAAAGAACCTGCACGGTGAACAAGGAACAATTTCTGAGGTATGGAAAAAACCAAAACAATTCAAGTTCTCCTGGTTGACGACGAAAAACAGTTTGCCAATATTCTGTCCAAGCGGCTGAAACGGCGAAATATCGATGTGGTTAAAGCGTATAGTGGTTCTGAAGCCATTCAGACATTACGTAAACGGGATTTTGAAGTGGTGGTTCTGGATTTAAAGATGGAGGACATGGATGGAATCGAAGTGCTGAAAATAATGAAAATCATAGACAACCGCCTGGCCGTAATCATGCTAACAGGGCACGGTTCGGCAGAGGCCGCAGAACAGGGAATCAAACAAGGGGCCTTTGATTACCTCTCCAAACCCTGTGAAATGGAAGAGCTGCTCAAGAAAATCGAAAGTGCCTATACGCACCGCAAACAATTTGATGCGCAAGACAATCAATAATATCTCATTACATCCATAGAGCATCGGCGCATAATATCAACTCAAAACGGTTAAACTTTTTGGTCATGAGCATCGACAACAACGACATCATCCTCCTCGTGAGCTTCGGCATCGTGGCCCTCGCCGCCGAAAAGATCGGGACCTTCTTCAAGAGAATCGGGCTGCCCCTGATCACCGGCTTTTTGGCCTGCGGAGTGATCGTGGGTCCCTTCGTTCTGGGCATACTCCCCGACAACACCCCCCAGAAAATGCTGTGGCTCGACCAGCTCTGCCTGGTTTACATCGCCTTCGCCGCCGGCAACGAGCTGCGCCTCAAAGAGCTACGCAACAGACTAAGGAGCATCACCTGGATCACCTTCGGCCTGGTGGTGGCCACCTTCACCCTGGGCAGCATCGCGGTGTTCTTGTTGTCGCCATACATCCCCTTCATGAAGGAGCTGGGCACGGCGGGCCGCATTGCCGTGGCCATCCTGGCCGGGACTATCCTCGTAGCGCGCTCCCCTTCGTCGGCCATCGCCGTCATTGCCGAGATGCGCGCCAAGGGCCGCTTCACCCAGACAGCCCTCAGCGTGACCATCGTCATGGACGTGGTGGTCATCACGGTCTTCTCCATCTGCGCCTCGGTAGCCGGGGCGCTCTTTTCGGGTGCGGGCATGAGCTTCGGCTTCGTCTTGGCGCTCCTGGCCAACCTGGGAGCGTCCGTGCTATTGGGCGGCATCCTGGGCAAGGTTCTCCAGGGGATCTTGAGGAGCCGGTGGCAGCCGGCTATCAAGACCACCCTGATCCTGCTCTCCGGCTTCGGCGTCTTCCTGCTGTCTTCCTGGCTCCGCTCCCACGGTCACCTGAAATTTGGCTTCGACGTTCACCTGGAGCCCCTGCTGGTCTGCATGATCGCCGGCTTCATCGTGGCCAACTTCACCAGGTGCCGCGCCGAGTTCAGCAGGCTGCTGCACGACGTGGGCCCGACCATCTTCATCGTGTTCTTCACCCTCACTGGCGCCTGCCTGGACCTCAAGGTCCTGGCCACTACCTGGGTCATAGCCGTCATCCTATTCTTCGTGCGGCTCCTGGGCATCTTCATCGGCTCATCAGGCGGCGGAATGCTGGCCGGGGACCCCTGGCGCTACAACCGGGTCAACTGGATGGCGTTCGTCACCCAGGCCGGCGTCGGGCTGGGGCTGGCCAAGGCGGCGGCCGATATGTTCCCCCAGGCCGGGCTCCCCTTCGCCACCATCATGACCTCGGTGATCGTGCTCAACCAGATCGTCGGGCCGCCCCTGTTCAAATGGGTCATCGCCATGGTGGGTGAGTCCCACAAGCCGGCGGAGGAACGCAGCTTCGACGGCGACCATGACGCCGTGATCTTCGGCCTGCAAGACCAGTCGATCATGCTCGCCAAGCAGCTGCAGTTAGATGGCTGGGAGGTCACGGTCGCCTCCCGGCGGGCCGAGGCCCGTGACGAGCTCTCGGTGGAGACCGACGGCGTCCACATCCTGCCCATCACCGGCATCTCGCTAGAAGATCTCAAGCCGCTACAGCTCGAGAAGGTGGAGGCCGTCGTCCTAATGCTCTCGGACGAGGAGAACTACGCAGTGGCCCAGCTGGCCCGTGAAAAGTTCGGCACCAACGACGTGGTCGTTCACCTCAACGAGCAGGCCAACTACGACAGGTTCCACGAGCTCGGGGCGCACATCATTGACCCGAGCACCGTCGTGGTGGAGCTGATGGAGAACTTCGTCACTTCCCCTGACGCCGCTGCTCTCGTGATGGGCGAAGATGAAGGCCTGGACGTCATCGGCGTGGAGCTCCAGGATCCGGACCTGGACGGGATGGTCATCCGTGACCTGAGGCTGCCCCCGGGCGTCCATGTCCTGTCGCTCCGGCGTCGCGGCGAGGTCGTCCTCTGCAGGGGGTACACCCGCATCGAGCTCGGGGATTACATCACCGTGGCCGGGTCGGTTGACGGCCTGGAGAAGGTAAAGCTGTACTTCTCCGTCGACAGGGACCACGTCGTCCAGCCAGACAAGAACAGAGATTTCGACCCAGCAGTGCCACGAAAAAAATGATCTGGACGTGCACCTAGCAGAGAAGAGCCGGCAGCTGCCGGCTTGTCATCACCACGAGTGTAGGCAAGGGGACCGGCCTGATTCTCTTCATCAATTGCAGCCACATCAAGTCTCTTGGCGGGTGTATCGAGGTCAACAACGAAAAAGGTGTCGGGACGACCATCACAATCATGGTTCTGAAAACGAGAAATATAGGGTAAGATGGGAAGTATGCAAAAAAGGAGGATGAAATGAGTGGTAAAATCAAGCTGCTGGTCGTCGACGACGAGGTCCGCTTCCTCGAAGTCATCTCCAAGCGCCTCACCGTGCGGGATTTCGACGTTACGGCGGTGACCTCCGGCCAGGAGGCCGTTGACCTCGCTGACAAACAGGAGTTTGATCTGGCCCTGATTGACCTCAAGATGCCCGGGATGTCCGGGGAGGAGGTCCTGGAGATCCTTAAACGGAAGCACCCCTTCATCGAGGTGATTATCCTCACCGGGCATGGCTCTGTGGAATCCGCGGTATCGTGCATCCAGGCAGGGTCGTGCAGCTTCCTGCAGAAGCCTGCGGAGACAAGCGAGCTGATAGAGGTGTTGAAGGACGCTTACCAGAAGAGAGTCCAACGCAAACTGAAAATGTCTGCAAGGTCCTTGGAGCAGCTGATGAGCTCGGCAACGCGCATGTCAGCCCTCGGCATCCTGCGTAAGTTGAGGAATTTGGAGAACAGTGGTGGTTAGTCTCAGTGGGCAACCGCGAGTGATGAGTCGAACCCTGCCAAGGACGCTAGCTACCCTTGCTGCCTCCATCATGACAACGTTGATCCTGGCCTTACTCACCACCTGGGCATGGTTGACCCAGGTGAACATCCGGGCCGACGGCACGAAGTGCCTACTTCAAAACCAGAACTAACATCAATTAGGAGGATAAATCAGATGGGCGGAAAGAATGTCGCGATAATCAAAGAAACGGAGCCAACGCGCCCCATTAAAGTGCTTTTGGTCGATGATGAGGACCACTTCAGGAGCACCCTCGCAAAGCGACTATCCCGGAGGGAGTTTGATGTCTCCGAGGCAGCCAACGGCGAGGAAGCCATCCGGGCGGTACGCCTTAACCGCCCAGATGTGGTAATGCTTGACCTGTCCATGCCCGGGATGAGCGGGGAGGTTGTGCTTAGGGAAATCAAGGGGATCGACGAGGAGGTGCAGGTCATTATCCTCACCGGGCAAGGGTCCATCGATTCGGCCAAGGAGGCCGGCAAGCTGGGCGCCTGCTCCTACCTGGAGAAGCCGTGCGAACTGGAGGCCACCATCGAAGCGATCAAAGATGCCTTCACGGAATGCCGTTACGCCCTGGCCAGGGCGGAGATGTTCCCCATCGAGGCGCCGTCCATCTGGGGCAAGCTGTGGGGCGTCCAGAACTTCCGACCGGGTATCCTCATACTGGCCGCATTGATCCTCTTCGGGGCGTTTGTGGTCGAGCCGCCAGAGGAGATGAAGAGGATCCTGAGCTACGTCAAGACCGGGGATAGATCGGTCGACGGCGCCGCCGGGTATTCGGGCTACTCCAAGATGGAGGTGGGCGAGACCATCGCCGCCTACCATAGCCGGAAGTCGGGCATCGAGAAGACCCCCGATGAGGCGGCCAGGTCGGCCTGCATCATGGTCGGCGTGTTGATCGTGGCCGCGCTGGTCTGGGGGACAGGCGCGTTTCCCATCGGGATAATGGCCCTGGCCATCGGGATGATAATGTACTTCTTCGGGGTGTTCAAGCCTGAGGTTGTGGCGGACGCTTACGCCAAGGACGCGGTAATATTCATTATGGGGGTTATCGCTCTGGCCAAGGGGATCGCAAAGACAGGGCTGGATCGCAGGATTGGGATCCTGCTGCTGGGCACCAGCAAGTCCGTGACCCTGTTCCTATTCCTGTTCTTACCCCTCATGGCGGTGACCGCGTCCTTTATCTCCGCCAACGCCATGATCGTCTTCGTGATCCCGATCCTTGTCGCGGTCTACAACAGGACGCACCCGGGAAAGAAGGCCGGTAAAGACAAGTCCCTGGCGATCGTCCTCATCTTGGCCACTTGCTTCGCGGCCAATGCGGGAGGCCCAGGATCGCCCTCGGCCGGCGGGCGAAACGCCCTGATGGTGGGCATCCTCCAGGACTACGGTCAGGCTCCGAGCTTCGGTGAGTGGGTCATGTACGGGCTGCCCTTCGTCCCGGTCATGACTCTCGTGATCGCCGCCTACTTCTTCCTGCGCTTCCGCAAGACAATCCTGGGGGAGCGGGTGAACATCGCTAGCATGGTGCTTGAGGATTCCAAGAAGATCGGGGGGATGACAAGGCAGGAGTACATCACCGCGGGCATCCTGGTCTCCGTGATCATCCTCTGGATCACGGCCAGCACGACTCTCGGCATGGGCGGTCCCGTGCTTTTCGGTCTCGTGGCGCTGGGAGTTTTCCGGATCATCGGCTGGCGGGAGATCAACTCCATCAACTGGGATGTCGTGGCCCTCTATGCCGGCGCGTGCGCCATGGGCACAGGGCTTGCTGACACAGGAGCAGCTGTCTGGCTGGCCAACAGCTTTGTGAGCGCCCTGCCGGAGTTCATGCAAAGCGGCGAGGGCCTGGCCATCGCAGTCAGCTTCTTCACGGGGGTCCTGACAAATATCATGAGCGACGGTGCCACGGTGTCTGCTGTGGGGCCGCTCGTGGTCCCCATGGCGACGCTGTCCGATACGCCAACCTGGATGGTCGGCCTCTCTTGCGCGTTTTCATCCTCGTTCGCCAATTGCCTCATCATCGGGACACCGGCTAACGCCATCGCCTATTCGTTTGCCCGGGACAGTGAGACGGGCGAGCAACTCGTATCGCTGGGGGACTTCTTAAAGCATGGCTTGATCATCACCGGGCTGATGTTCCTTGTCCTGTGGCTCTGGACGTTCTACGGCTACTGGAGAATCCTCGGGTTCTAGCCCACAACCTATATTTGGCCATTGGCGATCGCTACCATCGCCATCGGAAACCTCGGTGTCTATGCAGCAACTTCTTTGAGGTTGATCGCGGCGAAAATTGTGATTGTATCTGTTGGGACGTTGCTGCTTGCCTTCGTGATTGGCGGTGGGTATTCATTGTCCATCGGTTTTTATTATCTGCTGCATTCGACCGTTGTTACCGCTGCATTGTTTCTGATCGCTGACCTCATCGGAACACAGCGGGGATCCGCACGGGATCAGTTTGTCACACGCAGACCGGTAATCCACCAACATTTTTGGGCGGGGCGTTTCTCGTAACTGCCATTGCCGCCATCGGCTTGCCACCCCTATCCGGTTTTGTCGGCAAAGCGTTGCTCTTGGAATCGACATGCCGGATTGCAAAACAACCAGTTGATGCAAACAAAGTAAAGCACCAACGAGTGGGGAGGGGAACGATTAACATGATTAAAATACCGACTCGGGTTTTATTGGTTGATGATGAAAAAGATTTCGTGGAAATGCCTGCTTTAAGGCTTAAAGATGCAGGTGAAGTCGTTACCGTGGCACATAGTTGCATGGAATGCTTGGACCTGTTAAAAACAAAAGAAATCGACGTGGTGATATTGGATATTCTGATGCCAGGGATGGATGGCATCGCCACGCTTAAAGAAATCAAATCGAATTTTCTCTTGGTGGAAGTGATCATGCTGACCGGTCACGGCACCACGCAGAGTGCGGTACAGGGTTTGAAACTGGGGGCATTTGATTATTTGATGAAACCAGCTCGTTTTGAAGAACTAACCGTCAAACTTGAAGCGGCCCGCCGAAGAAAAGATGAACATGAATAACGGGTTAGACAAGCCGAAGCCAGACTTCTATTGAGAAAAAGCGGGAATATCTGAATCCCATGGATTTTTGGCGGTATCCAAAGGCTTTTGGGGGGACTGAAACGGTTGAAAATATCGCAAAGAATCAGCTTGCGCGTTCGGGTTTATCTGATTTTGGCTTGCCTGGTATTTATCACCATGGCTGGCGGATTGGTAACCGTTTGGTATATGAATCAAGTGGATTATCTGTTAGCCTCCGTTGCGGAAAAAAACCTGACGGCTTTTCAGACTGCAGAAGCAATGGAGATCGCTCTAACCAACCAGAAAGGCTTTGTATCCTATTATTTCATAGAAGGCGACCCCGAATGGCTGGAACAATTGGGCGAGCTTCGCCAGGTCTTTTGGGAACGGTTGGACGAGGCTTTGAATTCAGCTGACAGTTCATATGAGAAGCAGGTCCTTCACCAGATCAAAGTCAAATATACCCATTATAGTACCATCAAAGACCGGGTCATCGCGCACTATCAGGAGGGAAAGCGTGACACCGGAATCGCACTTCACAAGCAGGTTCGTGATCTCTTTTTCACAGTTCTGGGGCTTTGCCAAAAATATAAGGATATACATGCAGAAAGAATACTGCAGGCAAAAACAGACCTAAAGAAAAAAGCCGCCACTATCAGGACCATCTCGGTATCGGCCATTAGCGCCGCATTTTTACTGGCAGTACTTATGGTGTTTGTTCTAAGGTACCAGATCCTCGGACCGGTTCGTCACCTGACTGCTGAAGTCAATAAAAAAAGATCATCCTGCATCAGGTGACGAGGTCAAGGCGCTTAGTCATAGTGTTCGGGGTTTGATTCAAGATGTAAACCAGACCCAATCTGAG